>NZ_JBMKNR010000001.1:0-4800000 GCF_049863385.1 Micromonospora sp. WMMD723 | reverse complement strand
ACTACGTCCTGTCCGGTACGGCACTGTTCACGCTCGCCGGCGAGCGGTTCGAGGCGGGGCCGGGCACCGCCATGTACATCCCCGCCGGTGTCAGCCACGCGATCAGGACCGGCGGCACGCACGGCATGGAACTGCTGTATTCCTTCAGCACCCCCGACCTACGAGGCATCGGCACCCGGTGGCTCTAGGCAGCACGCACGGCCGGCGGTCCGCCCACGTACACCCCGGTGGCAGCTGACGGTTCACCCGACCACGACACCCACCAGACAGCAGGACGAATCAGGCGACGTTGAGAGCGCCAGGCAACGAAGGAGAGTGCGGTGCGCAGCATCGAGCACTGGATCGGCGGGGCGTCCGTCGCCGGTAGCGAGTACACGACGGTGTACCAACCCGCGACCGGCGAGCCCCAGGCACAGGTCGCCGTCGGCGACCGCTCCGAGGTCGACCGCGCCGTCGCGGCGGCGGTGACGGCCCACCGGTCGTGGGGCGAGATGTCGCTGTCCCGGCGGACCAAGGTGCTGTTCCGGATGCGGGACCTGGTGGAACGGCACGAGAGCGACCTGGCCCGGCTGATCACCGCGGAGCACGGTAAGACGGTCGAGGACGCGCGCGGCGAGGTGATCCGGGGTCGCGAGGTGGTCGAGTACGCCTGCGGCATCCCGGAACTGCTCAAGGGTGCCTACTCCGACCAGGTCTCCACCGGCGTGGACTCGTACTCCCTGCGGGCGCCGCTCGGGGTGTGCGCGGGAATCACACCGTTCAACTTCCCCGTCATGGTGCCGATGTGGATGCACCCGATCTCCATCGCCTGCGGCAACACGTTCGTGCTCAAGCCGAGTGAGCGGGACCCGTCCGCGTCGAACCTCGTCGCCCAGCTGTACGCCGACGCCGGCCTGCCGGACGGGGTGTTCAACGTGGTGCACGGCGGCAAGGCCGCCGTGGACGCGCTGCTCGACCACCCGGACATCGCTGCCGTGTCCTTCGTCGGCTCCACCCCGATCGCACGGTACGTGCACGAACGCGCCGCCTCCTCCGGCAAGCGGGTCCAGGCGCTGGGCGGGGCGAAGAACCACGCCGTGGTGCTGCCCGACGCCGACCTGTCCGACGCCGCACGCCAGATCACCTCGGCGGCGTACGGCTCGGCCGGGCAACGGTGCATGGCGATCTCCGCCGTGGTAGCGGTCGGATCGGCCGGTGACGAGCTGATCGAGCTGCTCGACAAGGAGGTCGCCGCGATCGTGGTGGGTCCCGGCGACCACGACGCCTCCCAGATGGGTCCGCTGGTCACCCGCGAGGCGCGTGAGCGGGTCATCACCGCCGTCGACGAGGCGGAACGGGCCGGGGCGACCCTGGTCGTCGACGGCCGGGGGCTGCGGGTCGACGGCCACGAAGGCGGATACTTCGTCGGACCGTGCCTGCTGGACCGGGTCACCCCCGGGATGTCCGCATATCAACAGGAGGTCTTCGGCCCGGTGCTGGTCGTGCTGCGGGCGGACACCCTGGACGAGGCCATCGAGATCATCAACTCCAACCCGTACGGCAACGGCACCGCGCTGTTCACCGCAAACGGGGCATCGGCCCGCCGGTTCGTCAGGGGCGTCACGGTGGGCATGATCGGTGTGAACGTCCCGCTGCCGGTCCCCATGGCCTACCACTCCTTCGGCGGATGGAAGGCGTCGCTCTTCGGCGACACCCACATCCACGGCCCGGAGGGGGTGGCGTTCAACACCCGGGGCAAGGTCGTCACCAGTCGGTGGCCGGCCCGGGCCGAGACGTCCCCCTCGGACCTCCGCTTCCCCACCGCCACCTGACATCCCTTCCCCTCACACCCACATCGCACAGCGCAATCGACGCCTGACCGGGAGGCCAGAGTCATCCTTCGCGGGTCGCCTGCGACACCAGCGTGCGGTCGGAGGGATCACGGTGGCGCGGTGGCAGGAGTCGGGTGGCGTCGACGGCGGCGAGCGGCTCGTTCGTGCCGGCGCTACGGGCGTGGCCAGCGGGAGCCGGTCGTCGTCGGGCTCGGTCACCGGTGGCAGTGGTGTGGGTAACCGCGGACGCCGTCAGTGGGGCACGCCGGTCGGAAACTCCTCGACCCCCAGCACGCGCAGCAGCTCAAGCCGCTCCCGGGCCTCGGCGTCGGCCGGGGTCAGCACCAGCAGTTGCTGGCCGAGGTCGGGGGTGACCAGGGTTTCGCAGTCCATCGTGATGCGGCCCACGCGCGGGTGGATGAACGTCTTGCGGTCGGCCCGGCGTACCGCCACCTCGTGCTCGGCCCACAGCCGCCGGAAGTCCTCGCTGGCCGTCCGTAACCGGTCGATCAGGCCGGTCACGGTCGGGTCGCCGGCCCGCCGGCCGGCCACCGCGCGCAGGTCGGCGACCTGCTGGCGGGCGTGCCGCTGCCACTCCCCCGGGTCGTGCAGGTCGCGGACGGTCGGGTCGGTGAAGTAGCGGTAGGGGACGTAGCGGCGGTCGCCGGTCAGCCCGGTGTGGTCTCCGCTGAGCAGGACCGACATGCGGTTCTGCGCCAGGACCTCGCCGAGGTCGGACAGGACCATGGCGGGGGTGTCGCCCACCAGGTCGAGCAGCCGGACCAGGCCGGCCCGGGCCAGGCGGGCGGTGCCCTCGGCGGGCGGCGGCTGGTGGCCGGCGAGGTGGAACAGGTGGTTGCGCTCGTCGTCGGTCAGGCGCAGGGCGCGGGCCAGGGCACCGAGCAGCTGGGTGGACGGCTGGCTGCTGCGGCCCTGTTCGAGACGGACGACGTAGTCGACGGACATGCCGGCGAGCATGGCGACCTCCTCGCGGCGCAGGCCGGCGGTGCGGCGGCGGGGGCCGTCGGGGATGCCGACCTCGGCGGGGCGGATGGCCTCGCGCCGACGCCGCAGGAAGTCGGCGAGCTGCTCACGCTGCATGCCTCCATGCTGCCCGCCGGGGCTGGCACCGAGCCAGGGAGTGGCGCTCCCACGATGAGCGCTCCGCTGCCGGCGGGCCGGGAAGTGGCGCAGGGTGGAGCCGGGATCGACCGACGAGGGAGAGTTTCGATGCAGACACGCAGGTTGGGTGACACGGGTCCCACGGTTTCCGCGGTGGGGCTGGGGGCGATGAGCATGTCGGGCACGTACGGCCCGGCCGATCGTGGGGAGAGCATCGCCACCGTACGGGCCGCGCTGGACGCGGGGGTCACGCTGGTGGACACGGGCGACTTCTACGGCATGGGGCACAACGAGCTGCTGTTGTCGGAGGCGTTGCGGGGACGCGACCGGGACAGCTATCTGCTGAGTGTGAAGTTCGGGCAGCAGGTGGGGCCGGGCATGCGGTTCGCCGGTCAGGACTCCCGCCCGGATTCGGTGCGCAACTTCCTGAACTACTCGCTGACCCGGCTCGGCGTCGACCACGTGGACATCTACCGGCCGGCCCGGCTCGACCGGTCGGTGCCGATCGAGGACACGGTCGGCGCGATCAAGGACATGATCGACGCCGGTTACGTGCGGTACGTGGGGCTGTCCGAGGTCGACGCGCAGACCGTCAGGCGGGCGCACGCCGTACACCCGGTTGCCGATCTCCAGATCGAGTACTCGCTGCTGTCGCGGGCGGTCGAGGCCGACGTGCTGCCCACGCTGCGGGAGCTGGGCATCGGGCTGACCGCGTACGGGGTGCTGGGCCGTGGCCTGCTCTCCGGCAACTGGGTGCCGGGGCGGGCGGACGATCCGCGTAACCACGCTCCCCGCTTCTCCGCCGGGAACGTGTCACACAACCTCGCCCTGGTGGAGGCGTTGCGCCGGGTCGCCGACGCGAAGGGGTGCACGGTGGCGCAGTTGGCGGTCGCGTGGGTGGCGGCGCAGGACCCGTCCATCGTTCCGCTCGTCGGTGCGCGTACCCGGCAGCGGCTGGCCGAGGCGTTGCCGGCGCTGGACGTGGAACTGTCGGCCGGTGATCTCGAAGAGATCGAGGCGGCCGTGCCGAAGGGCGCCGCGCGCGGTGACCGCTACCCGGCGGCGTTCATGGCGAGCCTCGGCGTCGGCAACTAGCGCCTCGGCACGCCGCCGTGAACGGCCGGTTCGGACCGGCCACGAGATCCCGGGTCGGGCAGCGCGCGACGGACGGCCACGACGTGACCGCCCTGCGGCGAGGCACCGGCCGGGGTCGCCGGTCGACGGCCCCGACGCCCTGAGATACGATACGGCACGTGGCGTATCGGAATGGAGAGTCTCCAGCGGCCCGCGGCCGACCGCGCGATGCCGACCTTGAGCGTCGGATCACCGCGGCCGTACTCGAAATCCTCGCCGAGGACGGGTACGAGGACGTGACCTTCGAAGCGGTGGCTCGACGCTGCCAGACGTCGAAGGCCAGCCTGTACCGGCGCTGGGGAGCCAAGCGGGACATGGTCATCGCCGCGGTGAAGGCAGGGCCCGCCCGGCACTCGACGTCCCCGCCACCGCAGGGGGCGACCCTGCGCGAGGACCTCCTGATCCTGGCCCGACGGCTGGAGGGCACGATGGCCGCCGCCGACATCGGCACCGCGTTGATGCTGCTCCAGGCCGGGCTGAAAGACCCCGAACTGTGCGACGCCATCGAGAGCTCCGCGGGACCCACGGGGGCCAGACTGCCGCAGGCGGTCATCGACGCCGCGGTCGCTCGCGGCGAACTGCCCACCGGGGCGAGCCCGTTCGCCTTCGACGAGGTCGTCGGGTCGGTGCTGCTGCTCCGGCACGCGAACGGCCTTGCGGTCGACGACGCCTACCTGTCCGCACTCGTGGACACCGTGATCATCCCTGCGCTCGTCGCCTCCGCCACCAGCGTCACCACGTTGCCCGCCGGCCTCTTCTCCGGCCATCCCGAAACCCGCGCCACCAACCGACCCCAGGAGGACCAGTGACCACACCATTTGTGATCGACAACTTCACCTACCGCACGATCGCCGGCGACACCGGCGTCGACCTCAACGTCGCCGTCGGCGGCCAGGGGCCGGCCGTCGTGCTGCTCCACGGTTTTCCGCAGACCCACTACATGTGGCGACACGTCGCCGGGAAGCTCGCGACCGACCACACCGTCATCGTCCCCGACCTGCGCGGCTACGGAGCCAGCGGCAAGCCCGTCGCCGACGACCCGGGCACCTACGCCAAGCGCACGATGGGCAACGACGTGATCGCCATCACCGGTCAGCTCGGCTTCGACCGCTTCGGGCTCATCGGCCACGACCGCGGTGCTCTCGTCGCCGTCCGCGCCGGGCTCGACCACCCCGAGGCGGTGCGCTACCTCGGCATCCTCGACGTCCTGCCGACCCTGGACACGTGGGCCGTCCTGCAGGGCGTCAACGCCAAGGTCGCCTGGCACCTCTACCTCATGGCCCAGCCGGCCGGCCTGCCCGAGAAGATGATCGCCGCCGTCGGTCCCGAGTTCTTCGGCTCCTTCCTCGACGCATGGGACCCCACCGGCACCACCTTCACTTCCGACGAGCGCGACCACTACGTCGACAGCTCCGTCGCCGCGATCGACTCGATCGTGGCCGACTACCGCGCGACGGCCAGCATCGACCTCGACATGGACATCGCCGACCGTGAACGCGGCGCACACCTCACGATGCCCGTCGGTGTCATCTCCCAGGACTGGGGCTCCCAACTCGGCTTCGACGCCTCCGCGCTCTGGCGCGCGTGGGCCCCGGACCTCACCTACCAGGCCACCGACAGCGGACACTTCATGGCCGAGGAGAACCCCGACGAGATCGTCACGTTCATCACCGCGCTGGCCAGGCGCGCTCCCGCCACCGGGCACCGGAACGAGGAATGAGACCTGTCCCGGGGGTCGAGTCGCCCGCCCGGCCGTACGAAAACCGACGCCAACGCCTCACACCACTGCGACAAGGCTGCCGCTCGTTGATCAGCGGCCCGTCCAGCAACTGAGTTCCATGCCGTCCTCGACCGGGAAGTCGATGCTGACGTAGCCGTTGGCCGGGTCGCGGACGTAGGCCAGGTAATCGCTCATCGACTCGAACGTGGAGTCGTCGCCGACGACCAGGGCGCCCGGGGCGAGCCGGTCCTCGATCAGGCGCAGGACGGGCAGGCACATCTCCTTCCAGCCGTCGAGCAGCGCCAGACCGATCGGGCCGCCGACCGCGCCGAGAGTGGTCAGCGCGTCGCCCTCGAGCACGGTCACCAGGTCACTGAACCCGGCCTCCTCGATGGTGGCGCGGGCCGCCCTCACCTTGGTCGCACTGAGCTCGGTCGTCGTGACGTGCCCGATCCCGTTGTCGCGCACGGCCGCGGCGAGGTAGAGCGTCGAGATCCCGTACGAGGTGCCGAACTCGACCACCGTCTGCGGTCGGGCCGCGCGGACCAGGGCGTAGAGCAGGTCGCCGCCGCGGGCCGAGATCGGCATGTAGATGTCTTCGAGCAGATCGGAACGTTCCTGGGGGGTGGCCGTGGGGGCGGGCCGACCCGGCGAGCGCTCATCGTCGCGCTCGGCCTCGGTGAACAGCCGGGCGATCAGGTCGCGGACCGCAGGGTCGTGCAGTGTCGTCGTCATGAGCATTAGACTAGACGCAACGTTGCGTCTAGGAAAGTGGCGGGTCTTGTAGCGTCTCCGAAGACGTGGATCTCACGGGAAAGGCACCTCACGGGAAGGAGCGCCCGATGCATCGCGGCAACCGGCACGGCCGCAGCGAGGCGGCCCGCGAGGCCGTGCTCCGGGCGGCGGACGACCTCGTCGCCGAGATCGGCTACGCCAGGGTCACCATCGAGGGCATCGCCGCCCGGGCCGGCGTCGCCAAGCAGACGATCTACCGGTGGTGGCGTTCCAAGACCGACATCCTGGTCGACGCGTTCACCGCCGACAGCGTCCAGGAGCTGACGCTGCCCGACACCGGTGCCTTCCGCACCGACCTGCGCGCCCACCTCGACGAACTGGTCCGCTTCCTGGAGGTGTCCGACTCGGGGGCGGTGTTCCGGGCCCTGGCCGGCCAGGCCCAACACGATCCCGACCTGGCCGCCCGGCTACGCGCAGAGGTCCTGCCACAGCTGCGCGCCCGCGACCGCATGCCGTTCGACCGGGCAGCGGCACGCGGCGAACTACCCGCCGACACCGACGTCGACCTCCTCGTCGACCAGGTGGTCGGGCCGATCCACTTCCGGGTACTGGTGACCGGCGAACCGGTGACACCCGCACTGCTGGACGCGCTGGTCACCAGGGCGGCCCAGCAACCACCGCGCGCGGCAGCCACCTAGAAGCGGCCCGCCGCACCGGCTGTCGGGGACCGGGCTCTCATCAGCGCCACGATCGCTCGGCTGCGAGCCGCGTACGGCCTCCACCCCACGGCGGTTGCCAGACCCCGGGCACTGACCATGATTCGAATCGCCTGCCTCCAGGCACGCCAAGGCGACGTTGCCAGTGCGCTCCAGTCGGCACGAGCCGGTTCAGCCGACGCGGACGGCGTGCACTCCAGCCGGCTACAGGACGACCTTCGCGTCCTCCACAGGGCTTTCGAATCCGTCGCTGTAGAGCCCGCTCTCCAAGACGAGCTGGCAGCGATGCGCGCCCACTCGGCCGACGTGCCGAGTAGCAGATCTAGAAGCCTGTCCAGCCAGCCGGAGCCGACCCGTCGCGCAATGTGATCAGCCGATGCGTCAACTGTCGCTGTCGCTGCGCATCAGTGTCCGCCGACTGCGCCAACCACAACGTCATCCGCAACATGCGGATCTGCCGAAGTGCCGGCCACGCAGGGCCCAGGCGGACGTCATACCCGTAGGTCTCCGCAGACGTCGCGTACCCGTGCTCGGTGAACCATCCGCACTCGTAGTAGAGAGCGCTGAGGGTCGGATCCCACTCCGGTGGTCCGACACGCACGGCCTCCGGGTCCACGAATGCCCACCGACCACCGGAAGTCATGAGAAGGTTCTCCATGTGCGCGTCGCCGTGCAGCACCGTCTCCCCGAGCGCAAACGTCGTCTGCTCCCACTGTGCCGCGAGATGTTCGCGCTGCTCCCGCAGAAACGTCCGGTCCCTCACACCCAGAGCGGCAGCCCTGTCCAACTGCTCACCGAGCTTGGCAAACGGCGACAGGCGGGGGGCAGCAGCCCTGACGGCCGGGAGACGCCGTGTAGTTGGCGTAGACAGTCAGCAAGTGTCACCAGGTCAGCTGCGCGACCGTCCATCACGTCGGTCGTGCTCGAAGACCGGCGGTGTCAGACGATGGGCCCGGCCCGCAGTCACGGCGTCACCACGATCTTGCCCGCCGCCGTTCCCTGCTCCAGGTACCGGTGGGCCCCGACGATGTCGTCCAGCGTGAACACCCGGTCCACCGCCGGTTGCAGCACCCCGGTGCCGACACCGGCGGTCAGGAACGCGGCGACCCGCCGGGCGGTCACCGGGTCGACCATGTCCGCGATGCTCATGTAGCGGTGGATGGTCAGCGACGGATTCGCCGGGAACGACGCCGGCCGTGGGTCCAGCCAACCCACCGTGGCCAGGGTGCCGCCGAGCTTCGCGGCCAGCGACAGTTCGGCAAGGCCCGGACCCATGACGGCGTCCAGGATGATGTCGACGCCCACTCCCCCGGTGTGCCGCCGCGCCGCCTCCACGACGTCCTCCCGGTCGGTGGCGATCACCGCGGCGGCCCCGGCGGCCACCAGGCTGTCCACCTTGGCGCTGTGTCGGGTGACCGCGATCGGGACCGCGCCGATCTGGTTGGCGATCTGGATCGCGGCCCGCCCGACACCGCCCGACGCCGCGGTGATCAGGATCTGGTCCCCGGGTCGCATTCCGGCCCTCTCCACCAGCGCACCGTAGGCGGTGAAGTACGACACCCAGAGCGCCGCCGCGTCGACGGGCTCCAGCCCGGCGGGCCGTGGCACCACCCGGTCGGCCGGCAGCGTGGTGTACTCGGCATACGCGCCTGTGGTCTCGAAGTCGGGGATCGCCCCCAGGATGACGGGGTCGCCGACGGCCAGTCCGGTCACTGCGGATCCGACCGCGTCGACCACACCGGTTCCCTCGACGCCCAGCCGCGCGTGCGGCAGCCGTACGGGCCGCGGGGACTGCCCGGCCCGGACCATCTGGTCGAGCGGGTTGGCGGCGAAGGCTTCGATCCGTACGCGTACCTCGTCGGCTGCGGGCGCGACGACCGGCTCGTCGACGATGCGCAGCACGTCCGGACCGCCGGTCTCGTCGAATACGACCACTCGTGGCATGAAAGGGCTCCCTGTGCTCCTGATGGGCTTCACCGGAAACGCTACGGAGCCGATAGGAACCTGCTGGTACCTTTCGACCTTGTGCACAACTCCCCCGGTCAGGTCTTTCTCGCCGACTGCCCCACCCGCCTGGCGGTGGAGATCATCACCGAGAAGTGGGCGGTGATCGTGCTGTTCGCGCTCAGCCGGCAACCCCGACGCCCCGGTGAACTCGCCCACCTCATCGGCGGCATCTCCCACAAGGTCCTCACCCAGACCCTGCGCCGTCTACAGGGATACGGCCTGGTCGAACGCCGCGCCTACGCCGAAGCGCCCCCACGCGTCGAGTACAGCCTCACCCCACTCGGGCAGACCCTGGTCGAGCCGATCAGGGTCCTGACCGACTGGGCCCGCGACCACGGCGAAGCCATCGTCGACTTCCAGGAACAGAACGCGCACTGACGCACCCGTCCCGCCGAGGAGATCGAGACGACTCCGGCCGGCCGGTGCGCCGCAGCGAGAGCCACGTCGACGAGGGCAACTGATCGCCACCGGGCGTCGTCGCGCCGTCGGTGACCGGTTGCCAGCGGATCTCCCCGGCGCTAGGTTGACGATCTATCGACAGACATCTACGTAATTGTCGGGGGTCACATGTCCACGTCGGTCACCCGCCGTACCGTCCTGGCCGGCGGTGCCGGCGCCGCCGTCGGCCTCGCGCTGCCCGGTGCCGCCCACGCCGACGGCCACCACCCCACCAGCGTCAGCTTCACTCTCAACGCCACGACGCTCGACGGTGGCGAACAGGTCACCTCGGTCACCCTCGACACCGGCCGACTCGGGCCGATCGACCCCACCGGGCTCAGCACCGGCACGTTCACCGTGCACGCCAGGGCCACCAGCCCGATCCCGATCGCTCCCGGCGACCTGATCTTCAGCGAGTACGACCTGGACCGCCCGGTGACCGCAGCCCGGCTCGACCGGCAGGGAAACATCGTGCTCGACCTGAGCCACGGCGAGGGTCAACTCGGCGGCGGCACCCTCGGCTACATCCTGAGCAAGGGCCGCAACGTCCGGCTGGACCTCGTCTACACCATCACGCAGAACACCCCGCTCGCCCGGCGTCACGGCCCACCCGTCACCGTCACCAGCTTCGTCCAGGGACGGCTGTCGAACCCCGAGGTGGACGCCTTCAGCCACCACGTCTCGGGCTCGGGCATGAAGTACCGGCTGTACTCCCCGAAGCGTTCACCGCGCCATGGCCGGCGACCGCTGATCCTCTGGCTGCACGGTGCCGGCGAGGGCGCCTCACTGCCCGACGGCTACTACGACAACGAAACCACGCTGCGCGCCAACCGCGGCGCGTTGGGCTTCGCCACCCCGCAGGGGCAACGGATCTTCTCCGACGCGTACGTCGTCGCCCCGCAGAGCACCTCCTACTGGATGCAGGACGGTCCCCGGTTCGCCCCGCTGATCGCCGACATCGTCAAGGACCTCGTCCGCCGCGAGCGCGTCGACCCCGACCGGATCTACGTGGTCGGCTGCAGCAACGGCGGATACATGTCCCTGAAGATGACCGTCGCCTATCCCGACCTGTTCGCCGCGTCGGTGCCGATCTGCGGCGTCGTCGAGCCACTCGGCGGGGAGGGCCCTCCGCTGGTCAGCGACGCGGAGCTGGCGGCGATCCGCACCCCGACCTGGCTGGTCACCTCGCTCGACGACGACACCGTGCCACCGGCGACCAACACGATCCACGCCCACGACCTCATTCCGGGGTCCCTGGTCACCCTGTACGACCACGTCGTCTGGAACGGCTACCGGTTCCCCGGTCACTTCTCCTGGATCTACGTGGCCCGCAACGACCCGAGCCTCGACGACACCCACCTCTGGCAGTGGATGGCCCGCCGTCACCGCTGATCGGCCGCATCCGCACCCGCAGCCAGCGGTACGGCTCGCCCCGACGGGCACGTACACGGCCTGATGGCAGGTCCTATTCCTCTCGGGCGGGACGGAGCACCCGGCGCACGGCGTCACGCAGCCACTGGTGGGCGCCGTCGACGCCGTGCCGGGGGTGCCAGGCCATGCCGATCGTCAGTGGTGGCAGCGGCAATGGGATCTCCAGCAGGCGCAGCCCCAGCGCGTGCGCCGCGTCGCTGAGCCGGGACGGAGGCTCACCCGGCAGCGCGGTCGGCACCAGGCAGACCACGTCCTCGGTTGCGGCCAGCATCATCGCGGCCAGGTGTCCGGGCAGGACGGCGCTGACCCGCCGGCTGAGCCCCTGTGCGGCCAGGGCCGTGTCCAGCGGGCCGGTGAAGCGTCCGCGGCGGCTGACCGCCACGTGCTCGGCCGCAGCGAGTCTGGCGGCCGTCAGAGTTCCCTCGGCGAGTGGGTGCCCGGCCCTGACCCCGGCCGCCATCCGCAGGGTGACGAGTTCTTCGACGTGGGTCTCCGGGTCGACGTGGTCGATGGCGCCGACTTCCAGGTCGATCCGTCCGTCACGCAGCGCGGGGCCCGCCTCCCACTCCTCGGCCAGCACCCGCAGCGAGACGCCCGGCGCCCGCCGTCGGGCCAGCCGGAGCAGACCGGGCGCGACCGCGTCACCGACCAGGTCCGCGGCCTGGATGGTGAAGGTCCGCCGCAGTGCCGCGGGATCGATTCCGCCGCTCGGGGCGAGCAACGCCTCCAGCCGGCGTACCACCGCGGCGGCCTCGTCCCGCAGCGCCTCGGCGCGCGCAGTGGGCACCATCCGCTGTCCGGCCCGCACCAGTAGTGGATCGCGGAGCACCCGGCGCAACCGGGCCAGGGTACGGCTCATCGCCGCAGGGGAGGTCTGCAGCCGCGCGGCGGCGCGGGTGACGCTCTGCTCGGTCAGTAGGGCGTCGAGAGCGACGGCGAGGTTGGCATCAAGGTTCGGGGCTGGGCTGCTCACCGCATTTATTCCACTTCAGGCAATGATTGGATGCTGAAGTTCCCATTGTGGCAATGCGGTGCCCGTCCGCACGATGGGTGAGTCCTGCCGATCCGACAATCGAGGTTTCATGATCGTCATTACCGGACCCACCGGGAACATCGGGCGGCACCTGCTGTCGCTGCTGATCGAGGCCGCACCCGCAGGCCGTGAGGAGTTGCGTGTCGTCGTCCGGGACCCGGCCCGGCTGCCCGAGGACGTCCGTGGCCGGGTCGAGGTGGTCGTCGGCTCGCACGGCGACGCCGCGACCGTCGAGCGTGCCGTCGCCGGGGCGGACGCCGTGTTCTGGCTGGTGCCACCGGACGCCTCCGGCACGCCCGACGACGCCTACAGCGGCTTCACCCGCCCGGCCGCGCGTGCTTTCGCCGCGCACGGCGTCGGCCATGTCGTCGGCGTCTCGGCGCTCGGCCGTGGCACCCCGCAGGCCGCCCGGGCCGGGCTGGTCACCGCCTCCCTGGCCATGGACGACCTGATCGCCGGCTCCGGCGTCGCCTACCGCGCCCTGGCCTGCCCGTCCTTCTTCGAGAACCTGCTGGAGGAGGTGGACGCGATCCGCGACGACGGCGTCTTCACCGACACCGCCGTCGCGGACCGTCCGGCCCCCATGGTGGCCGTCGCCGACATCGCCGCCGCCGCGGCCGGGCTGCTGCTGGACCGCTCCTGGACCGGTGTGGGCGACGTCCCGGTGCTCGGCCCGCAGGACCTCTCGCCCGACGACCTGGCCCGCATCATGACCGAGGAACTGGGTCGTCCGGTCCGCTACCGGCGTCAGTCGCTCGACGAACTGCGCTCCACCATGCTCGGCTACGGCCTCAACGCGGCGTTCGTCGAGGCCATGGTCGACATGAAACGCGCCAAGGACGAGGGCCTGGACTCGGGCGTCGACCGCTCACCGCAGGCGGGGCCGGCCACCACGTTCGCGCAGTGGTGCGCCCGAACGCTGCGGCCCGCCGTCCTCACCACCCAGGGGACCGTCGATGCCCGCTGACCGAACCGAGCCGCCGGTCACCGCTTTCATGCTTGTCAAAACCACCCCCGAGTGGCTGGCGATGACCGTGGCCGAACGCGTCCAGGCCTTCACCACCCACGTTCTCCCCGTCATCCAGGCCCGCACCCACGGTGTCCGCTCCCGCTTCTACGACACGGAGTTCTACTCGGCGCGGGTCACCGACATCTGGGTCTGGGAGGCGGACGACCACGACGCCTACCGCCTGCTGATCGACGCCTTGCGCGAGACCCCCTTCTGGGACCGCTACTTCGAGGTCGTCGACCTGCTCGTGGGCATCGAGAACGGCTACGCCCGCACCTACGGCCTGAAGCCGCTGGCCACCCTCGCCACCTGAGGCTCCACCGGACCGGCCGGTGCCGCCGTCGCCCGACGGCGGCACCGGCTCGGCGGAAGGCGATCCCCCGGAACCCTCCCGTTCCGTTCAGCGGGCGGCGGCCAGCCGGGCCAGCTGCCCGTCCTCCAACGGCACGTGCACCGCGTCGACGGCCTCGTCGAGCTGCGCGAGGCTGCTCACGCCGACGATGGGCCGGATGCCCTGCCGCAGCAGCCAGGCGAGCACCACCTGGTTGCGTGTCGCCCCCGTCTCGACGGTGATCTCGTCGAGCACGCCGAGGACCCGGCTCGTCCCCGGGTGGTCGTAGGCCTCGGGGAGGGGCTTGTCGGGGCGCACGTAGCCGCCGTTGATCAACGGGGTGTAGGCCCACACGTCCAGGCCCTCGGTGTGGGCGTAGTCGAGGTCGTCGGCGGTGAGAAGTTTGTGGCCCAGGTCGGGCAACACGGCACCGGGTCTGGGTTGCGCCAGCGAGTGCCGCAGCTGCACCGCCGACCACTGCGCCACCCCCTGGTCCCGGGCCAGGGCGCGGGCCTGCTCGACACGCCACGAGGCGTGGTTCGCCGCCCCCACCCGACGCACGGTCCCCCTGCCGACGAGATCGCCGAAGGCGGTGACGGTCTCGGTAAGCGGCACGCTGCGGTCCTCGCCGTGCGCCCACAGCAGATCGACCACGTCGACACCCAGCCGCGACAGGCTGCCGGCCACGCCCGCCGCGATCGCCCCGGCCGACAGCCCCTCGGCCGACTCGGGCCAGCGGTGCGCCACCAGCGGGTCGTACCGGACCTTCGTCGCGATCCGCACCCGGGCCCGCCCTCCCGGCCGGGCCCGCAGCCACGCCCCGATCACCCGCTCGCTCGCCCCGCCGACACCGGCCGGGTCGGACCAGAACGCGTAACAGTTGGCGGTGTCGATCCACTCCCCGCCCACCTCCACGAACCTGTCCAGCAGCGCGAACGCGCGTTCCTGGTCCACCGTCGTGCCGTAGTTCATCGTCCCCAGCACCAGCCGGGCCACCGCCCTGTCCCCTGCCACGGCGTCGACCCTGCCACCTGGAGCGCACTCCAGGTCAAGCCGCCCGCGACGGACAGGGCGGCACGCCCGGGTACGACGGCGGCTACCGGTGGCGGCTGGGCAGCGGGATCTCGAAGTGCACGGTCTGGCAGGTGGCGTCGGGGCCGTCACGCGCATCGTGGACCGGCGTCGCCAGGCTCCGCCAGAACGGTTCGGCACCGGCGACGCGGGTGTCGGTGTGCAGGTACAGCGCGCGGTAACGGGGTTGCCGGGTGACGAAGTCGACGGCGAGGCCGACCAGTGCCCGGGCGAGACCGCACCGTCGGTGTCCGGGCCGCACGTAGACCCGGAACAGCTGCGCGGTGGTGTCGTCGGGGTAGCGCTCGGCGAGGAAACGTGGGTGGGGTGGGCTCTTGGGCGCGGCGGCGCGTACCGCGGTGGTGCCCACGACCTCGTCGCCCTTGGTCGCGACGAACAGGGCGTGCCGGTCGGGTGTGAGATAGGTGCCGTCGAGGTCGATGACGTCGGCGTGCCATTCGGGCCGGTAGCCGAAGCCGAAGTCGCGGTAGAAGGTGTCCAGCATGACGCTGCGCGCCCCGTCGACGTGCCGGGGGCCGGCGATCTGGACCTCGTACGGGCCGACGCGCTGTCGGTGGTGCGGCATGGTTCCTCCGGTCACGGGTGGGTGGGTGCGGTGTCGTCCGCCGGGTGGGTGTGCAGCAGGGCGCGGCTCAGCGGGTGCTGCGCGTGGTGGAGCAGGTCGTCGGCGGGGCCGTCGTCGACGACGCATCCGTTGTCGAGAACGACGATGTGATCGGCGAGGTGCGCGACCACGTCCCGGTCGTGGCTGATCACCACGACGGTCAGCCGGAGGCTGTGCCGCAGTTCGTCGAGGAGGGTGAGGATGCCGTGCTGGGTGAGCCGGTCGAGCCCGGCGGTCGTCTCGTCGCAGATGAGCACCCGGGGCCGGCTGGCCAGGGCCCGGGCGAGCGCGGCGCGGTGCAGTTCGCCGCCGGAGAGCCGGTCGGGGCGTCGGGTGACCGTGGGTTCGGTGAGGCCCACCCGGGTGAGCAGGTCCAGGGCGGTGCGGCGGGCCTGCGCCGGTGGGGCGTCGTGGAGGCGTCGCGCGGGGGCGGCCGTCTGGTCGAGGACGGTCCGGTGGGGGTCGAAGCTGGCGCGGGCGTCCTGGAACACGTACTGGATGGCGGCGAGTTCGTCGGGGCGGCGGCGGTCAAGGTGCCCGGCGAGGGGTTGCCCGTCGAGGGTCACCAGGCCGGTGCGGGTGGGGTGCAGGCCGGCGAGGCAGCGGGCGAGGGTGGTCTTGCCGCTGCCGGAGCGGCCGACCACGGCCAGGCACCGCCCGGCGGGGACGGTCAGGGTGACGTCGTGGAGCACGTCACGTCGTCGGCCGCCGTCGCGGTGGGCGGCGCTCAGACCGGCGACGTGCAGCAGCGGCCGGTCCTGCCGGGTCGCCGTCGACGGCGGGTGCGGTGGCGCGGCGAGCAGGTCCCGGGCGTGCCGGTCTCGGGGGGTGGCGAGGACGTCGGCGGCGGTGCCGTATTCGACGGCGGCTCCCCGGTGCAGCACGAGAATCTGGTCGGCGACGGCGCGCACGAGGTGCAGGTCGTGGCTGAGCAGGAGCACGGCGATGCCGTCGCGGGCGAGGGTGGTGAGTTCCCGGGCGACGTCGGTGCGGGTGAGGGCGTCCTGCCCGGTGGTGGGTTCGTCGGCGATGAGCAGGACGGCGTGGGCGAGTAGGGCGTGGGCGATGACGAGGCGTTGCTGCTGACCGCCGGAGAGCTGGTGCGGGAAACGGCGCAGGAACCGGCGGTCGGTGGGCAGGCTGACCCGGTCGAGGACGGCGGTCACGGCGCGTCGGCGGGCGTTGCGGCCGGTGCCGGGCGTGTGGTGCCGGGCGATCTCGTCGAGCACGGCACCGATGCGGCGTACCGGGTGCAGTGCGGCACCGGGTTGCTGGGGGACGTAGCCGACGCTGCCGGGCGGTGGCGGGGTGCGGGTGGTGACGGGCGCGCCGGCCAGGGTGACGGTGCCGGTGTGGGCGACGTCGCCGAGCAGGGCCCGGCCGGTGGTGGTCTTGCCGCTGCCGGAGGCGCCGACGACGGCGAGGATCTTTCCGGCGGGCAGAGCGAAGGAGACGCCGTCGACCAGGCGGGTGTCGCCGCTGGTGACGGTCAGGTCCCGTACCTCAAGGAGGGTGCCGGGTGTCGGCGGGCGGGGGGCGGTCGTGGGGGGTGCGGGCCGGGGCGGGGGGTCGGTGCGGCGGCTGACCAGCATCTGATCGGTGGCCAGGTTGAGGCCGACGGCCAGGCAGATGAGCAGGGCGGCGGGGACGGCGACGGCCCAGGGTTGCAGGAACAGTCCGGCGCGGTTGCGGTCCACCATGACCGCCCAGTCGGCGGCGTCGGGTGCCACGCCGATGCCCAGGAAGCTGGCGGTGGCCACCAGGTACGTCGCGCCGACGAACCGGACGCCGGCGTCGGCGAGCAGGACCCGGCGGATGCCGGTGCCGACGTAGCCGGGGCCGCGTCGCCACCAGGTCTCGCGGTACAGGCGCATCGCCTCCATGGCCGGCCCGTGGGCCAGGGGCAGCGCGGTGGCCCGGGTGATCCGGGTGATCTCCGGCAGCCCGATCAGCGCGACGATCCCGACCAGGGTGAGCGGTCCGGGCGGTGCGGTGGCGGCCAGCAGGATCAGCAGCAGCAGTGACGGCACGGCCAGCGCCAGGTCCAGTGGGCGCATGAGCAGTTCGTCGGCCCACCGGCGGCGGGTCGACGCGGCCAACAGCCCGAGCGGCACCCCGACGAGGTACGCCAGCAGCGTCGCGGCGACGGCGACGGCGACGACGGACCGGCCGCCGAGCAGGACCTGCTGGCCGACGTCGCGGCCGACGAAGTCGGTGCCCAGCGGCCCGTCGGCGGCGAACGGGAACGTGCGGCCGGCCGGCTCCCCGGCCAGCAGCGGGCCGCCCACGGCCAGACCGAGCGGCACGCTGAGCAGCGCCGCCACGGTCAGGGTGCGCAGCCGCCTCATCGGCCCACCGGGGTACGCGGGGCGAGGCGGAACGCCACCAGGTCGGCGGCCAGGTTCACCAGCACCGTGGCGACGGCGACGAGGACGCACAGTGCCTGCACGGTGGGCACGTCGCGGGTGGACACGGCGTCGACCAGGGCGGTGCCGAGTCCGGGGATGACGAACACCGCCTCGACGACGATGACCCCGCCGAGCAGCCAGTCGGTGGTGCGGGCGAGTTGCTGCACGACCGGTGCCAGGGCGTCGGGCAGGGCGTGGCGCAGCCAGAGCCGGCCGCCGGTGATGCCGAGGCGTCGGGCGTGGCGGAGGTGCTCGGCGCGTAGCGCGTCGAGCAGGCCGGCGCGGGTGAGTCGGCTGATGGTGCAGACCGGCCGGGCGAGCAGCACGAGCAGGGGCAGTACGAGCACCGACGGCTGGGTGAGCAGGTCGGCGCCGAACGCGGTGGGTGGCAGCCAGCCGAGGCGCACGCCGAAGACCGCGACGAGCAGGATCGCCAGGGCGAACTCCGGCACCGCGTACAGGGCGACCGACACCGCGGACACCGTCCGGTCCAGTGGTCCCCCCTCCCGGCGGGCCGCCAGCATGCCCAGGGCGACGGCGAGCGGTACGAGCACGAGCAGGGTCACCGCCGCCAGCAGCAGGGTGACGCCCGCGCTGTCGGCGAGCCGGTCGACGATCGGCCGTCCCGAGATCAGTGACACGCCGAGGTCGCCGTGGAGCAGGTCGGTCAGCCAGTCGAGGTAGCGCTGCCAGGCCGGCCGGTCGAGGTCCAGCTGTTGCCGGACGGCCGCGATCCGGGCCGGGTCGGGCTGGTCGCCGGCGATCACCACGGCGGCGTCACCGGGCAGCGCCTCGGTGAGCACGAACACGATGGTGGTGATCCCGGCGACCTGCCCGAGGCCGAGCAGCAGCCGCCCGGCGGCGTAGCGGGGCAGACTCACCCCAGCCAGACCTTGTCGAAGCGGGCCCAGTCGAGGGTGTTGGCCGGCGCCTGGGCGGAGACGCCACCGACGCGGGGTGCGGTGGCGACGAGGAAGTCGGCGAAACCCCAGATCAGGAAGCCGCCCTCGGCGTGCAGGACGCGCTGCATGTCGCCGTACGCCTGCCGGCGGGTGGCCTCGTCGGTGCTGGAGACCGCCCGGGTGTAGAGGGCGTCGAAGTCGGGGCGGGTCCACCGGGTCGCGTTGGTGGTGGAGGTGGTCAGCAGCCGCTGGGAGATGTGCGTCTCGATGGGCATGGCGCCGGAGCGGTACGAGGACAGCACACCGGTGTCGAGGATGTCCTTCCAGTAGGTGTCCTTGTTGCCCAGCGCGGTGTCGATGACCAGGCCGGCCTGTCTGGCCTGGTCGGTGAGGATGCTGGCGGCCTCGACGAAGCCGCTGGCCACCGAGGCGGTGTCGAGGCGTATCCGCAGGCCCCGGGCGTCGGCCTTGTCGATCAGGAAGCGGGCCCGGTCGAGGTCGTGGGTGCGTTGGGTGATGTCGTCGGCGTAGTGCTGGTAGCCCTTGCCGAACAGGTCGTTGCCGATCTGCCCGGACCCGGCGAGGACGGTGTCGACGAGCTGTCGGCGGTCGGTGAGCAGGAACATGGCCTCGCGGAGGTCCCGGTTGTCGAACGGCGGCCGGTCGACCTTCATGGCGAAGGACTGCATGGTGCTGTTCGGCATCCGGGTGACGGTCAGCCGGGTGCTGCCGGCGTGGGTGCGGGCGGTGGTGGGGGTGATGTCGTGGGCGTACTCCACCTGCCCGGCGAGCAGGGCGTTGACCCGGGCCGACTCCTCGTTGCTGATCAGGTATTCCAGCTCGTCGAGGTGGGCTGCGCCCTCCCAGTAGCCGTCGTAGCGTTTGAGCAGCAGTGACCGGCCGGGCTGCCAGGAGTCGAAGGTGAACGGCCCGGATCCGACGGGCCGGGTGAAGCTGTCGGTGCCCTCGGGGACGATGTACGCGCCGAACGCGGCCAGGGCGTTGGGGAACTCGGCGAAGGGGCGGGTGAGGGCCAGTTCCACGGTCCGGTCGTCGATGACGCGGCTGCGGGGCAGGTCGAGCAGGCCGAGGCTGGCTCTGGCCCGGTACGCCTTCTTCGGGTCGGTGATCCTGGCGTAGCTGTACAGCACGTCGGCGGCGCGGACCGGCCGCCCGTCGTGGAACGTCGCCTCCCGCAGGCTGATCCGCCAGCGGGTGAGGTCGCCGTTGGGTTCCCATCGTGCGGCGAGGCGCGGCCGGATGGAGACGTCGGGGCCGTAGTCGGCGAGCTTGTCGAACATCGCCTTGGCCCGGGACGCCTCGTTGAACAGGTTGGCCAGGTGCGGGTCCAACGTCTCGTTGACGCCGCCGCCGGCGAACGCCGCCCGCAGCCGGCCGCCGCGCCGGGGTCGCCCGGCGGCGGGGGTGCTCGGGTCGTCGCCCCCACCGCAGCCGGCCAGCAGGGTGGCGGAGACGGCGGCGACACCGCTGAGCAGGCCGCGACGGGTCACCCTCGACACGTCCGCAGACGAGCTATCCATTATGAATGTCCTTTCCGATAAGATGGTGGGTCTCGCCGCGGCACTCCGCGGCCGGAGTCAGGCCGGGCCGACGCGTCGACGCGCGACCAGGTGCAGGCGGTCACCGGACAGCGTGGGCGACAACGTGGCGTTCGGCTCCCAGGGCGGGTCGGTGCGGGGACCGGGGGCGTCGAACAGGGCCACCACGTCGAACCCGGTGGTGTCGAGCAGGTACCGCAACTCGGCGGGGAACAGCAGCCGCCAGGCCGAGGTCTGCACCAGGGGTTGCGGGCAGGCCGGCCAGGTCCAGACCCGTTCGCGGCGCAGCAGCTGCCCACCGTGGTCGATCCACAGCCGCGTGCCGGACGTGTACGGGACGCCGCGCCAGGTCACGGTGCGGGTACGGGTGCCGTCGAGGAGTTCGGTGTTGCCGAGGAAGAACGCCCCGTTGCGCATCTCGGCCAGCAGCAGCCCACCGGGGCGCAGGTGCCGGTGGCAGCAGCGCAGGAACGCGGTCAGGTCGGCGTTGGTGTGGCAGTACAGCAGCGCGCTGTCCAGGCAGGTGACCACGTCGACGGGGCCGGCCAGGTCGAAGTCCCGCAGGTCGGCGTGGACGAACCGGACGCCGGGGTGGCGACGCCGCGCGTAGGTCAGCATCGGCACCGACGTGTCCAACCCGACGGCGGCGTAGCCGAGGGTGGCGAGGTGCCCGACGTCGCGGCCGGTGCCGCAGCCGACGTCGAGCAGCCGGGGCGCGACGTCGGTGCGGTCGGCGAACCGGCGTACGACGTCGTCGACGAACCGGGCGGCACGGTGACCCGGGTCGGGGAACTGCTGTTCGTACAGTTCCGGGTTGTCGGTCAGGAGGTTCCCGTCGCTCATGACACCCCCACCGGGGCCCGCGGGGGCACGGGCGTGCGGGGGCCGTCGAGGCGCAGCAGCCACACCGCGCCCGCCGAGGCCATCCCGACGGCGGCGGTGAGCAGCCACGCCGCCGGCGGCACCCCGGTTGCCGGGGCGGTGCCCACCGCCGCGCCGACGGCGGCGGTGCAGCCGGCGGCGAGGACCCCGGACACCAGGTAGAACAGGCCGAAGTAGGTACCGGTCAGCCGGGGGCCGGCGAAGGCGGGGATCAACTCCAGCACGAACGGCTGGGCGATCATCACCCCCAGGGTGAGCAGCACCGCCGCGGCCAGCACCGGCACCAGCCGCAGCACCGGCGACGACGACTCCACCCGCAGCAGCGGCAGCAGGAACCCGGCCCCCATGACCGCCATCCCGACGGTGATGCTCGCCCCACGGTGCCAGTGGCCCTGCAGCCAGACGGTCAGCGGCAGTTGCAGGGTGAGCGTCACGGCGGTGGAGACGACGAACAGCACGGCGACCGCCACCTGCTGCCCGGTGACGTGCTCCGCCTGCACCGGCAGGATCAGGTACAGCTGGGTCTGCAACGCGAACATGCCGGCCAGGGCGACGCTGAAGGCCAGGAACCGGCGGTCGGTGAGGCCGGTACGCCAGTCCTGCCAGAGCGTCGCCTCGGGGGAGGTGGCCGGGGTGGCGGGCAGCCAGACCGCCTGCGCCACGGTGAGTACGGCGAACAGCCCGGCGGCGGTCAGCGCGGCGGCCCGGAAGTCGACCAGGAGCAGCGCCGAGCCGAGCAGCGGCCCGAGCAGAGCGCCGGCACTGGCGAAGACGGTGAACAGGGCGAACGCGTCGGCCCGCCGGTCGGCGGCGGCCTGCGCCACGTAGCTGCGTACGGCCGGGTTGAACAGCGCCCCGGCCAGTCCGGACAGGATCGACGCGGCCAACAGCACCGGCAGTGCCGTGCCGAGGGCGAACAACCCGAAGCCGACGGCGCGCAGGGCACAGCCGGCGATGATGACACCTCGGGCGCCCAGCCGGTCGGCGGCGGAGCCACCCAGCAGGAACAGGCCCTGCTGGCTGAGGTTGCGCACGCCGAACACGATGCCGATGACGGCGGCGGAGAGGCCGACGTCGTCGGCCAGGTAGCCGGCGAGGTAGGGCAGCAGCAGGTAGAAGCCGACGTTGACCCCGAACTGGTTGACCACCAGCAGCCGGATCGGCAGCGGGAAACTGCGCAGGGTGGACCACGTGTTCATCGGGCCGCCCGCACGCCGAGACCGGGTGCCCCGCTCACCCGCAGGACGCCGTCGTGGCCGCCGATGCCGGTCCACGGATCGTCGGCGAGCAGCAGGTGCCCGTCCAGGTCGATCCAACGGGCGTCGCCGGTGAGGTGCACCGCCGGTGCGATGCCCAGCGAGCTGGCCACCAGGCAGCCCAGCATGAGGTCCATGCCGTGGGCCCGGGCCGTGGCGGCGATCTGCCGGGCGGCGTGGATGCCGCCGCACTTCGCCAGCTTGACGTTGATGCCGGCCACCGTGCCGACGAGGGCGTCGACGTGCGCCGCCGTGGCCGCGTCCTCGTCGGCGATGACCGGCACGTCGGTGCGCGCGCTGATCCAGCCGAGCAGCTGCGGGGTGCCGGGCGCGATGGGCTGCTCGACGGCGTCGATGCCGTACGGGCGTAGCGTGTCGAGCAACCGCACGGTCTGCTCGGGGGTCCACGCGCCGTTGGGGTCGAGCAGGAGCCGTGCCTGCGGCAGTGCGGCGCGGACGGCGGCGACCCGGGCCACGTCGGCGGGGTCTCCGCACTTGACCTTGACCAGTCGGAAGCCGCGTCGGGCCAGGTCCCGCGCGGTGGCCCCGGCGTGGTCGGGCGCGACGAGACCGATGGTGTGGGCCGTGGCCGCCGGGGTCGGGGCGGGACGGCCGAGCCACCGGTGCACCGGCTGTCCGGCCCTGCGGCCCAGCAGGTCGTGGACGGCGGCGTCCAGGGCTGCCAGCACACCGGTGGGCAGCTGCGTGGCGAGTGCCGGTAACTCCGCGAGCAGCACCTCGGGTTCGCCGCAGTCGCGCACCCGGTGCCGCAGCCCGGGCAGCAGCCCGAGGATGGCGACCAGGTCCGGTCCGTAGTAGACGCTGGTCACCACCTCGCCGTGCCCGGTGACGCCGTCGTGGGACAGGTCGAGTTGGACGGCGTCACGGCCCGGCATCGTCGCCCGGGAGATCCGCAGCGGTTCCCGCAGCCGCAGCGGGTAGCTGTGCCAGTCGAGCCTCATGCCGGCACCGCCAGGCGGCGCAGCGGATCGAGGACGGTCCGGCAGCGGCTCCACCGGGTCACCTCGACGACATCCGGGTACGGGATCTCGATCGGATGGTCCGGAGCCGGGGCGAACAGCCCGTGGCGGGCGCAGTACGCGTCGTCGAAGATCGAGTCGAGGTAGCGGTGCGGGCCGTCCGGGAAGATCGTCACCACCCGGGCACCGGGCTGCATCCGGCAGATCCACGCGGCGACCCGGGCGACGGCCCCGGTGCTCCAGCCGCCGGTGACGAACGCCGCCCGGGCCAACCGGCGGCAGGTGTCCACCGCCTCCACCGGGCCGACCCAGTGCACCTCGTCGAAGGCCGCGTAGTCGACGTTGCGGGGGAAGATGCTGCTGCCCAGCCCGCGCATCAGCCGGGGCCGCGCGGGCTGTCCGAAGATCGTCGAGCCGACGGTGTCGACCCCGACCAGCCGCATCCCCGGCCAGTACCGGCGCAACGCCCGGCCCAGACCGGCACTGTGCCCACCGGTGCCGACGCTGCACACCAGCACGTCCACGGCCTCGACCTGGCCGGTCAGCTCCTCGGCGAGGCTGCGGTAACCGGCGGCGTTGTCCGGGTTGTGGTACTGGTCGGGCCAGTAGGCGCCGGGGATACAGGCCAGCACCTCACGCAACCGGTCCAGGCGGGCCTGCTGCCAACCACCGACCGGGTGCGGCTGCGCCACCACCTCCACCGTCGCCCCGTGGGCCGCCAGCAGCGCCCGCATCGGCCGTTCGATCTCCCGGTCCACCACGAGGACGACCGGGTGGCCCAGGGCCTGCCCGGCGAACGCGAGACCGAGCCCCAGCGTGCCGCTGGTCGACTCCACCACGGTGCCGCCCGGCCTCAGGTCACCGCGCCGCCGGGCGGCCCGCAACATCGCCACCGCGGCCCGCGCCTTCATGCCCCCCGGGCTCAGGTACTCCACCTTGGCGTGGAACCCGCCGTGCGGGTGCGGCAGCGGGGTGTCGACGAACGCCACCGGGGAGCGTCCCAGCAGACCCAGCAGGTGCGGCGCGCGGGCGGCGGGCACGGAGGCGGTCAGCACGGCGACCCGGCCGCGGCACGGTAGCGGTAGACCGTCGTCGCTGCGCCGTCGAGCCAGAAGAACGGGTACGGCTCGGCGGACACGCCACTCAACCCCGCGCCGAGGAAACACGGCAGGATGGCGCTGCCGGTCTGGGCGAAGGCCACCATCGGCTTGCCGGTGGTACGGGCGTGCCGCAGCAGCGGCGCGAACGTGTCGTTGCCCAGGGTCATCCCGGACACCAGCAGCGCGTCGCAGCGTTCCAGCAGCACGGCGGCGTCCGGCAGGCACGGCTCCCCCCACTCCGTGCTCCCGCCGGCCCGGTCGCACGGCAGGTAGCCGACGCCCCGGTCCCGCAACTGCGCCAGCAGGGAGTTCACCACCCCGACGACCAGGACCCGCTGACCCGGCACCACCGGCAGCAGGTCCACCACGGCGGCGGCCCGGGCGGTCGACTTGGCAAGCGACGTCCCGGCCGGGATGGTCACCCTGTCGCAGGCGGTCTGCGGGTGCGGTCGGACCGTGGCGAGGTAGGCGTCCAGGGCCGCGACACGCACCGCCGACGCCGGGTGGGTGAGCAGTTCGGCGACGCTGCGACCGACGCATTCGTGGGCGACCTCGTCGGTCGGCTCGTCGGGTTCCGTCGCGCACGAACCGACGGCGGCGTCCACCCGCAGGCTCAGCACCTGGTTGCGGTAGCCACGGGCCCGGCCGGCATGCCGGGCGCCCTGCCGGGTGGTGAACGCGACGGTGACCTGCGCGGTGGCCGGGTCGGGGCCGAAGCGGCCCGCCCGGACCGCGTCGATCAGGTCCGGCACCGACGTGACCGGCCCACCGGTGTCCACCGGGGTCACGCGCGGGCTCCGGCCAGCTCGTCGACGTACCGGACGCCGAGCCCGGCGACCAGTGCGTCGGCCCGGACCCGGGCGCCGGGGCCCGTGGTGTCCACCGTCATGACGTGACCGAGGTAGTTGTTGTTGCTCACCGCGTCGCCGGTGCGGTGCCCGGCGGGCTTCACCGCCCAGTCGACCACGTCGGGAGCGGCAGCCAGCGCGGTCACCCCGTCGATCCCGGCGACGGTGCCGGCGCGGGGCGGGAGCAGGAACGCGATGGCGGCGCTACGGACACCCGTGTCGGCCACCGTGACCTGCGGCTGCTCACCCACGGCCAGCCGGGCGTACACCATGGGCAGGTCCACCCCGGTCGCCCGCCGCACCAGTTCGGTGATCTGGTTGCCCGCCGGGCGGGGGTTGATCTCCACCACCCGTGGCCCGGCGGCCGTCAGTCGCAGCTCGGTATGCGCCACCCCCCGGTCGAACCCGACCGCGGCGAGGGCGGCGACGGCCATGTCACCCACCGCGCCGGCCGTCGCGGCGTCGAGCGCGGCGGGGAACATGTGCCCCGTCTCCACGAACCACGGCGCACCGGCAAGGCTCTTGTCCGTCACACCCAGCACCGTCGTCTCCCCGTCGACGGTCACGGTCTCCACGCTGACCTCCGGCCCGACCAACACCTCCTCCAGCAGCACCAGCGGTGAGCGCTGCTGCCCCCGGGCGTTGACCGGGAACCCGCCGAGGGCGTCGAACGCCTCGCGTAGCTGGGTCCGGTCGGCCACCAGCCGGACGAACATCCCGGCGCACAGGTCGACCGGCTTGACGACCAGCGGGAAACCCAGCGCGCGGGCGGCGGCCTCGGTGCCCGCCCAGTCCCCGGTGACGGCGAACGCCGGGCCGGGCAGGCCGGCCGCCTGCATCCGCTGCCGCGCCAGGTCCTTGCGGTAGGCGCACTCGACGGCTTCCGGCCGTGCGCCCGGCAGGCCCAGGTCCGCGGCGAGCCGGGCCACGGTGCCGAGGTAGTAGTCGCAGGACGTGACGACACCGTCGAACCGCAGCACCTCGTGCAGCTTCCGTACGTGCGGCAGCAGCCGTTCCGGATCGTTGGTCTCGGCGGTGATCACGTGGTCGGCGTCGAGCAGCGGATGCGTTCCGGTGCCGCCGCCCTGGCGCAGGTAGTGGTGCAGGTTCCTGGTCAGGAACGTGAACCGATGTCCTGCCTCCCGGATCGCCCGGGGCAGCAGGGTGCTCATCGCACCGACCCAGCTCTCGACCAGCAACACATGACCCACCGCGCACTCCCGACGCTCGACGACTCGGACGAGCAGACGATAACGGTTCCCATTACCAATAGCTAGCGACACGCCCCGGGATGTTCGCCTGTGGAGCCGATCGAACCCGGAGCGCCGGCAACAGCGGGCAGATGCCATCGCGCGAACACCGCCGCCACCCACAGCGACCCAAGGACTGCAAAATGCGTAACTTGCCCGGTTTGTCCTCGTTCATTCGTTGACGGCTGCCGCCACATCACGCAGGCCCGTCATCCATCTGAACGGGGGAAATTGGTGAGGACCGTCCTGCGAAGAACCACGAGCGCCGCCACGGCGCTCCTGGTGACCGGCCTGGCAACCCTGGCCCTGGGTACGCCGGCACTGGCGGCACCGGGCGACGCGAGCGCCCGTGGCGTCGTCGTCGACCTGTCCGCCGAGGTGGCCGGGATTGCCGTGATCAGCGCCGACGCGACCGTCGGCACCGCCACCGCGCCGGCCGCCGGGGGCACCGACACCGAGACGCTGCTGGCGATCTCGGTGCCCGGGGCGGTCGGTGTGACCGCCAGCGGCACCGTCGAGGAGGTCACCGCCACCCGGGCGGCCGACGGATCGTCGGCGTCCTCCAGCGTCAACGGGCTCAACCTGACCGTGCTCGGCATCGACGTGCTGGACGCCGCCGAGGTCACCGCCACCGCGGTCTGTCCGCAGGTCGGCGCGACCAGCGCGGACACCACGCTCGTCGGGCTGGAGTTGTTCGGCTCGGCGGTGACGCTGACGGCGAACACCCCCGCCGTCGTGGGCAGCGCGGCGGTGGTGGTGCCGGGGCTGCTGGACGCGAGCCTGAACGCCTCGTTGACCCGGGTCGAGACGACCACCGCCACCGGCGCGACCGCGATCACGGTGCGGGCCGTGCTGACCCTGTCGGGCAGCATCCTCGGTGTTCCGACCACCATTCCCGTCGGCACCGTCATCGTGGCCGAGGCGCTCTGCGAGCGTCCGCCGGCGGCACCGACCACCGCGACGATCACCCCCGACGAGGGCCCGCAGTCGGGTGGCCAGACCGTGACGATCACCGGCACGGGCTTCATCCCGGGTGGCACCACGGTCACCTTCGACGGGGTGCCCGCGACCGACGTCACGGTCGCGCCGGGCGGCACC
The DNA here is from genome assembly GCF_049863385.1 of Micromonospora sp. WMMD723. Classification (NCBI taxonomy): domain Bacteria; kingdom Bacillati; phylum Actinomycetota; class Actinomycetes; order Micromonosporales; family Micromonosporaceae; genus Micromonospora; species Micromonospora sp. WMMD723. The sequence continues at coordinate 4,772,534 of NZ_JBMKNR010000001.1, read as the reverse complement.
TCCCTGACGGCCGTCACCCCGCCCGGCGCGGTCGGACCCGCCGAGGTCGTGGTCGGCACGGTGAACGGCACCGCCGCGCCGCTGGGCTACACGTACCTCGCCGACGGCAGCGCGGCCACGATCACCGGCCTCACGCCGACCTCCGGGCCGACCGTCGGCGGCACCACGGTGACGATCACCGGCACCGGCTTCACCGGGGCGGCCGGCGTGGACTTCGACGGACTGCCCGGCACCGGGTTCACCGTCAACCCCGCCGGCACCACGATCACCGTGGTGACGCCGCCGAACCCGGCGGGCCCGGCCCTGGTCGAGCTGGTCTTCCCGGCCGGTCGGGTGACCGCGCCGACGTTCACCTACCTCGGGCCGACGATCACCTCGATCGTCCCGGACACCGGGCCGACCGCCGGCGGCACCACGGTGACGATCACCGGCACCGGCTTCACCGGGGCGACCGGCGTGACCTTCGGCGACACCCCGGGCACCAACGTCACGGTCAACCCGGGCGGCACCTCGCTGACCGTGGTGACCCCGCCCGGTCAGGTCGGCCCGGTGGACGTCACCGTGCTCCTGCCGGGCGCGGACGCGACCGCCCAGGACGGATTCACGTACGTCGCAGCGGCACCGACCGTCGCGTCGATCACCCCGAACACCGGCCCGCAGGCGGGCGGACAGACGGTGACGATCACCGGCACCGGCTTCGTGCCCGGTGACACGACAGTCACCTTCGACGGGGTGCCGGCCACCGACGTCACGGTCGCCCCCGGCGGCACCTCCCTGACGGCGGTCACCCCGCCCGGCGCGGTCGGACCGGCCGTCGTGGTGGTGACCACCGGCGGCGGCACGGCGGCACCGCTGGGCTACACCTACCTCGCCGACGGCAGCGCCGCGACCGTGACCGGGCTGACCCCGACGAGCGGGCCGACCTCGGGTGGCACCACGGTCACCATCACCGGGACCGGGTTCACCGGAGCGACCGGGGTGACCTTCGACGGGGTGCCCGGCACCGGGTTCACCGTCAACCCGGCGGGCACCACGATCACCGTGGTGACCCCGCCGAACGCGGCCGGGCCGGCGGACGTCCGACTGGTGTTCCCCGCGGGCACCGCCACCGCTCCGGTCTTCACGTACGTCGCACCGACGATCACCTCCATCGTGCCGGGCACCGGACCGACCACCGGCGGCACCACGGTGACCATCACCGGCACCGGTCTCACCGGCGCCACCGGCGTGAACTTCGGCAACACACCCGGCACCAACCTGGTCGTGAACCCGGGCGGCACCTCGCTGACCGTGGTCACCCCGCCCGGCTCGGCGGGGCCGGTGGACGTCACCGTCCTGCTGCCCGGTGACGACGTCACCGCACCTGACGGGTTCACCTACGAACCCGTCCCGCCGCGCATCGACACCGTCACCCCCGGACAGGGGCCGACCGGTGGCGGCACGACAGTGACGGTCGGTGGCTCCGGGTTCGTACCCGGCGGCACCACGGTCACCATCTGCGGCACGACCATCCCGGCCGACCAGGTCACCGTGTCGCCGGACGGTCGCTCGCTGACCTTCCGCACACCGCCCTGCGCGGCCGGTGACACCACGGTCGTGGTGAGCACCGCAGGCGGCACCTCGAACGGATCCACCTTCCGCTACGTCGGGGGGATCCTGCCGGTGACCGGTGACGCCGTCGCCGCGCCGCTGGCCGTCGGGGTGCTGCTCGCCCTGCTCGGCGTCGTCCTCGTCGTGCTGACCCGCCGCCGGCACCGCGCCGGCCGCACCGGCTGACCGGACGTTCCCGGCCAGGGTCCGACCGGACCCTGGCCGGGAGCGACGCCGCCCTTTCCGGTACGCGTGCTTCGCGCGCCGCCGGGGCAGGGCGGTTCGTCATGCCACGGTGCACCCGCCGCACGGCGTCCGCTCGGGCTGCACGGTCGAGGGGGCCGTAGGCCGGTCTTCGAGGGCGTCGAGGTAACCGGCGAAGCCGTGCGGGGCCCGACCGTGGTGGCGGGCACTGGTGCGTACCGCACAGCCGGCGTCGGTGACGACCCGCATGGCCTGCCGCCGACCGCGTTCGACGAGGTCGTGGTCCTCACCGTGGCGCAGGTCGGCGAAGCCGCCCAGCCGCTCGTACGCGATGGCGGCGCAGCCCAGGTTCGCACCGTGGACGTGCCGGTGGCCGGTGCCGGTCAGCCCCTGCCGGTACCGGGCCTCGTACCGGTCACGGACCTGGGGGGTACGGGGCGTCCAGTCGGTGACCCGTACCGTCCCGACCAGCAGGTCGGTGCCGGCACGGGCGTGACGCAACTGCCAGCCGCCCCACCGCCGGGGTACCCGGCTGTCCGCGTCGGTGGTGGCGAGCCACAACCCCTGCGGGCCGTCGCGCAGCGCGTACGCCATGCCGGCGGCGCGGGCCCGGCCGACGTTGCGGGCCCGCACCGTCAGCACGACGACGCCGGCCCGTTCGGCGACGGCGGCCGTGGCGTCCCGGCAGTCGTCGGCCACCACGATCACCTCCGAGGGCACCGGCAGCTGCCGCAGCGCGTCGAGGACGGAGGTCAGGCAGCCGGGCAGCAACGCCTGCTCGTCGTGGGCGGGCACCACGACCGCCATCCGGTTCACCACAGGCCGTCGGCCTGGGCGACGGACCTGGCCGGCGGCGGCACCCGCAGGAACACGTCGAGCAGGAAGTCGGCCTCCTCGTGCCGTGCCGTCCGCGCCAGGGCGTCCACGCCGGCGAGCAGCCGGTGCACGTCGTCGCCACTGCGGGCGTGCTCGGCCACCGGCGGCCGCCAGTGCACGGCCACCAGCGTGCCGCCGGGTTCGAGCGAGTCGACCGTACGGGCCACCAGCAGATCCAACCCGGCGTCGTCGAAGTAGTAGCCCAGCTCGGAGAGCACGATCAGGTCGAACCGGTCGTCCGCCACGGCCGGCCACTCGTCGGGGACCCGCATCCGCTCCACCCGGACGTGCGGCTGCTCCGCCAGCCGCCGTCGGGCGCTCGCCACCGGCGCGGCGGCGATGTCGACCGCCAGCAGCCGGTCGCACCGCGGGGCGAGACGGCGGGTGAGCATCCCGGTCGAGCACCCCGGTTCGAATGCCGACCGGTACCGCCGGCGCGGCAGGCAGGCCACCGTCACCTCGTGCTTACGCTGGTCGTACCAGCGGGTTTCGAAACTCCACGGGTCCTCCGCGCCGGCGTACAGGTCGTCGAAGTAGCCGGCCGGGGTGCCGCCTGGGGTCATGGCAGGAACACCGTTTCGTAGGGGCGCGCGAAGCGGGCGAGGACGTTCGGGGGAAGGATCGCGGCGTCGGCGGGTGCCGGCCCCAGCGGCAGCACCTGACTGCGGAAGGCGTCGATCGCGGTCAGCTTGGCCGCTCTGGCCGCCCCGGTCAGGTCGATCCGGCGCGCGCGGTGCCACGGCACGTCGGGATGGTCGGGTCGGGCCCAGTGCCACGTCCACACCGGGAACTCCACCAGCGTCGCGCCCGTACGCCGGCAGGCGGTCGCCGCCGCCCGTCCCACCGCCTCGTGGTCCGGGTGTCCGTCGCCGCGCCACGTCGTGACACACCACCGCCCCGGCACCAGCCGGCCGGTCAACGCCTCGGCAAGCGCCGGCTCGTCGACACCGCCGTCGGGATGCCCGAGGTGGTCGATGGCGGTGGGGGCGACCCCGAGCAGTCCGCAGGCCGTGACCGTCTCGGCCCGCCGGATCGCGGCCAGCGTCGCCCGCGGGTGGACCGTGGAGTCCGGATGTGACGCTTCGCCGTCGGTGACGACCGCGATCTCGACGTCGCCGGCGAGCATCGCGACCAGACCGCCCACCCCGAGCACCTCGTCGTCGGGGTGCGGGGCGACCACCAGCGGCGGCACCGTCCGCACCCGGTCGTCCAGCGCCAGTACGGGCCAGCCGGCCGGTGCCGGCCACGCACGCCAACTGCTCTCGTCGGTGCCCGCGTCGACGATCGGCCTCACCATCCGGGGTCCCCGACCGCCGCCGCCAGCTCGCCGAGGTGGGCCAGGTCCGCCTCCGCGTGACTCTGCCGCAGGTACACCGTCAGGTCGGCGACCCGGCGGGCATGGTGGGCGTCCTGGCACAGCGGGCCCGCCCCCAAGGCCCGGCCGACCCGGTCGACGACCGTGGTGGCGGCCGCCTCGACGGTGGCGCGGACCTGGTGGGCCAACCGGTCGGCGTCCCCGGTGGGGTTCGCGTCGATCTCGTCGGCGGCGGCGAACAGGACGCTCCGGGCGGCGGTCAGGGCCGCGTCGACCGCGCCGAGGTGCGCCAGGGCGTGCGGGCCGAGACGGCGGTGCCGCGCCGCGGTGTACAGGGTGTCGGCGACCCCGACCGCCCCGCCGTACCAGCACGCCGCCACCCCCAGCCCGCCGTGCCAGAAACCCGGCCGCGCGGTGTAGCTGCCCGGTCCGCCCACCGCGACGGCGGTCACGCCGTCGAAGCTGACGGTACGGCTGTCGCTGGCGGCCATGCCGACGGCCGGCCAGGTGTCGGGCAACGCGGTGACCCCGGCGGCGTCGACCTCGACGGCGAACAGCCGGATGCCGTCGTCGGTGGTCGCGGTGACCAGGGCGTGGGCGAGCAGACCGGCCCCGGAGCACCAGGGCCGGTCACCGGTCAGCCGCCACCGGTCGCCGTCGCGGGTCGCCGTGACCGACGCCGGCACGGCCGCCCAGACACCCCACGGCTCACGACGCCGGTCGGGGTCGGTCGTCACGCCGAGTTCGGCGAGGATCGCCAGGGCATCGGCGTGCCCCTCGCCCAGCCGGGCCAGGGGCAGGTCGGCGCGGCCGAGTTCGACGAACCGCAGGAAGCGGTCACGGGTGCGGCCGCCGCCGGGCAACGGCAGGTCGAGCAGCCCGGCGAGCACGGCCGACCGGAACGCCGTACCGGGGTCGTCGCCGTCGGGGCTCACCATGGGGTGCCCGCCGCCCGGGGCGGGTTCCCGGACCGCACCGGATGCCGTCCGGCCCGGTTCGACCCGCCGTCGACCACGGGCACCGTCTCCGGACGGTCGAGCGTCACCGGGGCACCTCCGTACGGGCGATGTGCGGCCCGTACGGGTCGCCGCCGGAAAGTGCCCCTCTCCCCCGGGGTGAAACATGGCGCGGCCGACGGGCCCGACCCGTCACGATGCTCGCGGCCGTCCGCAGCGGCGGCCATGATCGGTGCTGTGGTGGATCAGGCCCGGGGAGCACCCCCACCAGCGCGCTCGGCGAGCAGGGTGTGCGGGTCGCGGGATTCGTACCAGCCGAGGAACGGGGGACACACGTCGTAGCCGAGCAGGCGTTGCAACTCTTCGGGGTACTCGCGGACCACCTCCATCGGCACCGCGAGGTACTGGTTCTCCTCCTGGCGCATGTTGCCGGCGATGTAGGACAGCGTCAGCCCGGTGCGCGGCTGCGTGGCGGTGTTCTGCCCACCGCCGTGGTAGAGACCGCCGAGCCAGATCAGCGCCGACCCGGCCGGCATCTCGGCCGGCACCGCCTCGTCGCGGCGCGGCGCCCGCTCGTCGTCCCAGCGGTGACTGCCCGGGATCGCCATCGTCGCGCCGTTCTCCGCGGTGAAGTCACTCATCGCGACCATCACCTGGACCCGGGTCGTCGGTGCAGGGTAGGGCCGCAGGTGTGAGGTGTCGTCGCGGTGCAGGCACTGCACCCCCTCGTCCGGCCAGATCTGGATCACCTGGGTAGCGCTGACCTGGATGTTGGGGCTGATGCTCACCTGCTCGCCGCCGAACCACACCGGCACCGGCCGCTGGATGAGGCGGCGCGCGGCACCCAGGAACAGCGGGTGCAGCGCGACGGCGGCCATGTGCCGGCTGCGGGCGAACAACGACGACATCCGCTTGGTCTTGTGGCCTGAGAAGTCGTTGTCGCCGTAGCCGGACTCCTCCAGGGCGGGCCCGAGATCGTCCCAGAGCGCCTGCCGGGTCCCGGCGTCCAGGAACTCCTCGACGATGACGGCGCCGTCGTGGTCGAGCAGAGCGCAGACCCGGTCGATGTCGGCGTCGGAATGAACCGTGACGATGGCGTTGTCAGTCATTTCTCTTCCTCTCGGTGCGGGAACGGCTCGACGGTCCCTGAGCCCGACGGGTGGTGTGCCGGGGTCGTGTCGACCCGCGCCGAAGGTCGTCCCAGGGCCATCCGAGCCGGGTCGTCTCAGCGGACCAGCCCGGCGGAGCGCGGCGGCGGGGTCGGCACCTCAGGCCGCGATGGCCTTGAGGCTCTGGGCCCGGTCGGTGTTCTCCCAGGTCAGCTCCGGCAACTCCCGGCCGAAGTGGCCGTAGGCCGCGGTCTGCCGGTAGATCGGACGCAGCAGGTCGAGGTCCCGGATGATCGCGGCCGGACGCAGATCGAACACCTCACCGACGGCCCGCTCGATCCGCTCCACCGGCACGTTCTCCGTCCCGAAGGTCTCGATGAACAAACTCACCGGGTGGGCCTTACCGATCGCGTACGCCACCTGCGCCTCACACCGCTCCGCGAGACCGGCGGCGACCACGTTCTTCGCCACCCACCGCATCGCGTACGCCGCCGAACGGTCAACCTTCGACGGATCCTTACCCGAGAACGCACCACCACCGTGCCGGGCATACCCACCGTAGGTGTCCACGATGATCTTCCGACCGGTCAGACCGGCATCACCCATCGGACCACCGATCTCGAACCGACCCGTCGGATTCACCAGCAGCCGGTAATCCTCGGTGTCCAGACCCAGACTCTCCAACTCCGGGGCGATGACATGGTCCCGCACATCCGGAGTCAGCAACGAATCCAGCGAGATGTCCGCGGCGTGCTGGCTGGACACCACGACGGTGTTCAGCCGTACCGGACGCAGCCCCTCGTACTCGATGGTGACCTGGGTCTTGCCGTCAGGCCGCAGGTACGGAATCGTGCCGTCCTTCCGCACCGCCGACAACCGCTGAGCCAGCCGGTGCGCCAACGCGATCGGCAGCGGCATCAACTCGGGCGTCTCGGAGCAGGCGAAGCCGAACATCATGCCCTGGTCGCCGGCACCCTGCGCGTCCAACGCGCTCTCCGACGCACCCGTCCGCAACTCGAACGCGTTGTCCACACCCTGCGCGATGTCCGGCGACTGCGCACCGATGGAGACGCTGACGCCACAGGAAGCGCCGTCGAAACCCTTCTTCGACGAGTCGTAACCGATACCCAGGATCGTCTCCCGCACGATCGTCGGGATGTCGGCGTACGCCTTGGTCGACACTTCGCCGGCGACGTGGACCTGACCCGTGGTGATCAGGGTCTCGACCGCCACCCGACTGTGCGGATCCTGCCTCAGCAGGGCATCGAGGATCCCGTCACTGATCTGATCAGCGATCTTGTCCGGGTGGCCTTCCGTGACCGACTCGGAGGTGAACAGGCGGCGTGCCATGGGTAGTCCTTCCGTCGATGAGGGCATGACGTCGAACCGGCCTTCCACCTCGACCGATCGTGGGGGCGGACGGCTGACCCGGTGATCCCGCTCCGCTGCGGGACCGATCGAGCGGGCCTCCGGACGACGTGTCGCTGTCGCACCCGCAGGCCGGCGCGGCACGCGGGTGCCTGTGGGCAGTTGACCGACCGGCGTCGCCTCGCTGACGGTCGGGTCAGCGAGGGCTACCACCGGTCGGCCGGTCAGCCCGCCGGAACCGGTTGATCGCGTCGAGATGCTGCTCGCGCATCGCCGTGTCGCGGACGCCGAGACCCTCGTGCGGTGCCAGCGCCAGCACGCCGACCTTGCCGAGGTGCCGGTTGCGGTACACGTCGTCGACCGCCTGTCCGGCGTCTGCCAGGGCGTACGTCTTGGACAGCGTGGGGTGGATCCGGCCCTTGGCGATGAGCCGGTTGACCTCCCACGCCTCGCGATAGTTGGCGAAGTGCGATCCGACGATCCGCTTGAGCGACATCCACAGGTAGCGGTTGTCGTACTCGTGGCGGTAGCCGGAGGTGGAAGCGCAGGTCACGATGGTGCCTCCCTTGCGGGTCACGTACACCGAGGCACCGAAGGTGTCCCGCCCGGGATGCTCGAACACGATGTCGGGATCCTCCCCGCCGGTCAGTTCCCGGATCCGCCGGCCGAACCGTTTCCACTCCCCGGGGTCCTGGGTGTACTCGTCCTTCCAGAAGGTGAAGGCCTCGTCGGTGCGGTCGATCACCGCGTCAGCACCCATCGCCCGGCAGATGGCGGCCTTGGTCGGACTGGACACCACACAGATCGGCTTCGCCCCTCCGGCCAACGCGAGCTGGGTGGCGAACGCGCCCACCCCGCCGGAGGCACCCCAGATGAGCACATTGTCGCCCTGCTTCATCTGGGCGCCGTTGCGGGAGACCAGCTGCCGGTAGGCCGTCGAGGCGACCAGACCGGGAGTCCCCGCCTCCTCCCAGGTCAGGTGCGCTGGCTTGGGCATCAACTGGTTCGCCTTGACCAGTGCCAACTGGGCGAGACCGCCGAAGTTGGTCTCGTAGCCCCAGATCCGCTGATCCGGGTCGAGCATGGTGTCGTTGTGTCCCTCGGGTGCCTCCAGCTCGGCCGACAGACAGTGCGCCACGACCTCGTCGCCGGGCTTCCAGGCGTAGACCCCTGGCCCGGTACGCAGCACCACTCCGGACAGGTCGGAACCGATCACGTGGTAGGGCAGGTCATGGCGGCGGGCCAGCGGTGAGCGTCGGCCGTACCGGGCCAGGAAGGTGAAACTGGGCATCGGATCGAACAACGACGACCACACGGTGTTGTAGTTGATCGAGCTGGCCATGACCGCCACCAGTGCCTCGCCGGGCCCGACCTCGGGGACCGCCACGTCGTCGAGGTGCACGGCCCGGCGCGGCTCCCGGGCCTCGGCGGCGACCCCTGCGAACATCTCGACCTCGTCGGCGTGCAGGGTGACCGCGCGATAGTGCTCCGGAACGGGCAGGGCCGCGAAGTCCTCCGGTCGGGTGTCCGGGTCGAGAACGGCGCTGATGATGTCTTCCATCGGTGCTCCTCGGGTAACGCGACTGAGGAAAGGAGGTGGCTGCGGCCCGCTGCCTCGCCGTTCAGTGCACGAGCCGTCCCATCAGGCGCTTGAGTTCGGCCGCCGGATCGGTGGTGAGCCCGCCATGGACGGCACTGGTCTGGATCACCGTGCTGCGCGGCGCGGTCAGCCAGCCGAACCGCGCCCCCCGGGTGCCGGCTCCCGCCCGACCAGCAGCGGGATCACCGGCGCAGATCGCACGGATGGCGTCGAGGGCCGCAGCGACCATGTCGACGTCGATGTCCGGATCCAGCATCCGTAGCCGGTCGGCGTCGACATGGACGGCGGCACCGAGGAAGTCCGCGCCGGGGCAGTAGAGCAACGCTCCGACGTTGACCTGCTCACCGCGGTCGACCCGGGGCACGGCGCGCAACAGCGCGTAGTCGAAGCTGAGGATGGACGCCCTGGCGGTCATGCATCGACCCCCGGCCACCAGGCACCCACGCGGGTACGCCGGGCGAGGAGGTAGTCGACGTAGCGTTGTCGCAGCTCGGGCGGGTCCGCATCCTCGGGAACGGAGTTCATGCCCAACAGGAAGCTGTCCGGAACCATGGCGACGACCTCGGTCAGCAGGCCCTCGGTCACCGCCTCGGACAGCTCGGCGTCCAGCTTGGCCAGCGTCGCGGGCCCCAGCGAGGCGACCAGATCGGCCAGCACGTGCTGGGACAGGTCGTAGCGGCGCTCGGCCCAGGTGGCGACGGTCGGCCAGGAGTGGTGGAACAGCAGCGCGGCGCCGTGGTCGATGGCCCAGAGCTGGCGGTGCCAGATGATCAGGTTGGGGTTGGACCAGGTGCGGTCCACGTTGGCGGTGAGGGCGTCCAGCCAGTAGATCCTGGCTGCCTCCTCGGCCGGGGGCTGCCACCCGACGCCGTCGAAGCCGACCGAGCCGGGAAGGAAGTCCATGCCCAGGTTCACCCCGGCGCTGGCCCGCAGGAGTTCCTGGATCTCCTGATCGGGATCGCGGCGTGCCATCTCCGGGTCGATGTCGATGGTGACGAGCTCGGGGACGCGGATGCCGAGCCGGCGGCCGAGCTCGCCGACGACGATCTCGGCGACCAGGGCGGCACTGCCCTGGCCCGCGCCACGGAACTTGACGACGTACACGCCGTCGTTGTCCGCCTCCACCACCCCGGGCAGGGATCCACCCTCACGCAGGGCGGTCAGATACTGCGTTGCTACTACTGTGGGTAACACTTTTCATCCTACTGATCGTTGTCGGTCTTGGAGAACGGTGATCACACGAGCCGTACGGGCAGGCGTGACACGGCCTTGAGGAACCGCGGTCCCACCTCGTCGGGGTCGCCGGCCAGGCGGACACCGGGAAAGCGCGCGAACAGCTTGTTGAGCGCGATCTCGGTCTCCGCGGTGGCCAACGACGCCCCCGGGCAGAAGTGGTCGCCGGCAGCGAAGCTGAGCTGCGGATTGTCGACCCGGGTGACGTCCAGGGTGCGCGGGTCGGTGAACCGCTGCGGGTCGTTGTTGGCGGCACCCACCACGAGCTGGATCTGCCCGTCCTTGGGGATGGTCACCCCGTCGACCTCGATCGGCTCCACGGCGAAGCGGGGCAGGGCCATCTTGATCGGGCCGGCGTAGCGCATCAACTCCCGCACCGCCTGGACGGTGTTCTCCGGCTGCGACCTGACCAGTTCGAGCTGATCGGGATGGGTCAGCAGGTGGAAGAGGCTCAGCGAGATCGAGTGCCGGACGGTGTCGAGGCCGGCCTGCACCAGCACCAGCACCAGGGCGACCAGTTCGACCTCGTCGAGCTTCTCGGTCTCGTCGCTCGCCTTGACCAGATCGGAGATCAGGTCGTCGCCGGGCTGGGCCCGCCGCGCGCCGATCAGCCTGATGACCGTGTCGACCATGCCGCGCAGCGCGGGCGGCAGCATCACCGGGTCGGGGCGGACGAAGGTGGTGAACGCCTCGGTCCACCGCAGCCACCTGTCGCGGTACTCGTCGTCGACGCCGAGCAGCTCACAGATGATCGTCGTGGAGATCGGATGGGCGTATTCGGCGACGAGGTCGACCTCCCCGGCGGCATCCATCTGGTCGAGCAGGTCGTCGACGAGCTGCTCGATCCGGGGGCGCAGGGTCCTGACCCGCCGCGCCGAGAACGCCCGGTCGATCAGCGACCGCACCCGTCGGTGGTCCTCCGGCACCATCGTCATGATCGTGGAATCGAAGTACTTGAGCAGTTCCTCGGGCACACCCCGGCGGCGCATGCTGTCGAGATGGACGCCCTCCGGGGGATGGTTGCTGACCCGACGATCGGTGAACAGGCTACGGACCGCGTCGTAGCGGGTGACGACATAGACCTCGTTACCGTCGGAGAACCGGCCCGGACACACCGGCCGGGGCGCACCCAGCCAGCGCTCCCCGGCGTCCCGGTCGGTCACGAAGTTCACGTTGGACAGGTCGAACTCGACGTCCGTCCAGTCGAATGCTCCGGTCACCAGCATCCCCATTCGATTGCTCACGACGTTGACCCGAGTGTCGGTGCGCCGCCGGTGTTCGCTGCGACACGCCCCGGGGTGGGTTATGCGGCATTCGGATACAACACTGTATCAGAATACGGTACCGTATCTGAGTCTCACGAGGAGGTTGATCATCAGCAAACGACTCACCCGCCAGCAGAGCCGGGAGATCACCCGCCAGGAGCTGCTGCAGGCGGCAGCCGAGCTGTTCGCCGAGTTCGGTGTCAACGGCACCTCGGTCGAGCAGATCGTCGAACGCGCCGGGTACACCCGGGGTGCCTTCTACGGGAACTTCGACGGCAAGCAACAGTTGGTGCTGGCCCTGTTGGAGCAGCGCACCGAACGCGAACTGCAGGAGGTGCAGGCGCTGAGCCGCAAGGCCGGGTCGTTCGAGGAGACGATCGAGCACCTGCGTGCCTGGCACCGGGAACGGGACAAGAACTTCGCGAGCTGGCTGGCCCTGCGCACCGAACTGTGGCTCTACGCGAGGCGCGATCCGCAGGTGCTGTCCCTGATGGCCGACCGCGAACGACGGTCCCACGAGGCCATGGCCCAGGCGCTCGCGCGGGGCTTCGCCGCCCGGTCGGTCACGCCACCCGCGCCGGTGGAGCTGTTGGCGCTGATCGTGCACGCGTTGGACGACGGACTGTCCATCCAGCGCGTGCTGCTGGCCGGCGACAGCCCGGCCGGGGACGTCATGGACGTCGTGGAGCTGCTGATGCGGTCGTGGACCGCGCTCGCCCGTACCGGCACGTCCGAGGCGGACGGCGCGTCCGCTGCGAACCCGACCGCCCCCTAAGCCATCGCCGGTGTCCGCTACCGGCGACGAACCGCAAGAACTGGAGCACATTTCATGAGTCAGGAAGTGGAGCCGGCGCCCGCAGGGGCCATCGGAACTCCCGTCGCGGCCACCGACGGCCCACATCCCCACCGTTGGCTGGCGCTGATGGTCCTGCTCGTCGCGACCTTCATGGACCTGCTCGACGTCAACATCGTCACCGTGGCGATCCCGAGCATCCAGGAGGATCTCGGCGCTTCGGCGGCCGCCGTACAGGCCCTGACAGTCGGCTACACGCTGTGCTTCGCCGTCGTCCTGATCACCGGAGGGCGGCTCGGCGACATCTTCGGCCGCAAACGGATGTTCCTGACCGGGGTCGCCGGCTTCGTCCTGGCCTCCGCCCTGTGCGCCTTCGCCCCCACCTCCGAGGTCCTGGTCGGTGCCCGGGTGCTGCAGGGCATCGCCGCCGCGGTCATGGTCCCGCAGGTCCTGGCGATCATCCACGTCACCTTCCCACCGCAGGAGATCGGCCGGGTCGTCAGCCTGTACGCCAGCATGATCGGCCTGGCCATCGTCGCCGGGCCGCTGCTGGGTGGGCTGCTCATCTCGTGGAACCCGGCCGACCTGGGCTGGCGCACCATCTTCGTGGTCAACCTTCCGATCGGCGCGGCCGCCCTGGTCGCCGGCTGGATGTGGATGCGGGAGTCGCGGTCGCCGCGCGCCAACCGGCTGGACCTCGTCGGCATGGTGCTGGTGACCGCCGGCCTGCTGCTGTTGCTGCTGCCGCTGCTGCGCGGTCGTGAGCTCGGCTGGCCCGTCTGGAGCATCGTCTCGCTGGTCGCCTCCGCGCCCGTCCTCGCGGTGTTCGTGCTCTACGAGCGCTACAAGACCGCCAAGGACGGATCGCCGCTGGTGGCCCTCTCGCTGTTCAGGATCCGGACCTTCGGCGCCGGCGTCGGCACCCAACTGCTGTTCAGCTGCATCCCGGCCGGGTTCTTCCTCAGCTGGACGCTCTACCTTCAGGGTGGCCTCGGCTGGTCGGCGCTGCACACCGGCCTCACGGCGATTCCGTTCTCGCTGGGCGTCCCGATCGCCGGCAACCTCGCCGTCCGTAAGCTGTTCCCCCGCTACGGCCGCAACTGCCTGTTCGCCGGAGCGCTGCTGATGCTGGTCGGGCTCCTGCTGTACGCGCGGATCGCCCAACTGGCCGGCGAGACGATCACCTCGTGGCACGCCGTCGTGCCCATGCTGCTGCTCGGTTCCGGAATGGGCATGCTGCTCGCCCCGCTGACCGGCATGATCCTGACCGAGGTCGAGCCACGGGAGGCCGGGTCGGCGTCCGGTCTGATCAACGCTGCAGGTCAGCTCGGTGCCGCCCTCGGTGTGGCGATCATCGGCGGCATCTTCTTCTCGGCCCTCGCCACCAACGCGGGGACGCAGGCGGACCGGGTGCTCCCGGATGTCCCGGCCGTCGCCTCGCAGCAGACGGCCATCCGCACCTGCGCCACCGAGGCGCTCGGTCAGGCCGACATCACCGCCATCCCGCAGAGCTGCCGCACGCTGGCCGGCGGCGACCCCGCGCAGCAGGCCGCGATCGGGAGCACCCTGGCCGACATCAAGACCCGGACGTTCATCGCGACGTTCAGCGAAGCCCTCTACTGGGCGTCCGCCGGACTGGCTGCGGTGATCTGCCTGCTCTTCCTGCTGCCCCGGCGACCACGGCGGCTGGGGATGTCCTGAGGACCCCCGCGCCCCCGGCATCCGGGCCTCTGATCGGCGGGTTCCGTCCCGCACCACGGGTCGGGCACCCACCGGCTGGTGTCCCCCGTCGGGTCCGGCCATCATCGTGAACCTGCCCGCGCCGGCGCGGGCCGGGGAAGCCGGACCGCGTCCAGGACCGCGTCCTGGTAGGCGGTGAGTCCCGGAGCCGGCGGGGCGAGTGCCGGCCAGTGCACGTCGTGACCACACGCGTAGAGCGTGCCGAGCGACGACAGCACCGTCCTGCGCTCGGCCCGCCGGCGGCCGGAGGGCAGCAGTTCGGCCGTCCGCCCCACGCTCTCCAGCGTCTGCCTCAGGCTGCTGATCAGCACGGGGTGGGTGCTGATCTCGACGAAGACGTCGTGACCGTCCTCGGCCAGCCGGGTGACGGTCGCGGCGAACCGGACCGGCTCCCGCAGGTTCCGCATCCAGTACGCCGGTCCGAGCGCGGTGCCGGGCACGGGTGCGCCCGTCACCGTCGAGTACACCGGCACCCGTGACGCCACCGGGCACAGCGGGCGCAGCGCGGCGGCCAGGTCGTCGCGGAGTTCGTCGACGTAGTGGCTGTGCGAGGCGACCGTGCCCCGCACCATCCGGCAGTAGACGTCCCGCCGGTCGAGGTCCTCGATCAGCGCGGTCAGGGACCCGGTGTCCCCGGCCAGCACCGTCGACCGGGGGCTGTTCTCCCCGGCTACGCAGATGCGCCCTCCGCTGGCGTCGGCCAGCGCGTGCGCGGCCTCCGGCGACAGTTCCGTGGTGGCCAGGGCACCCCGACCGGTGATCCGGCGCAGCAGGGAGCTACGGCGGCAGGCGATCAGCAGGGCGTCGTCGAGGGTGAGGGCGCCGGCTGCGTACCCTGCGGAGATCTCACCCATGCTGTGGCCGACCACCGCGGCCGGTTCCACGTGCCAGCTGCGCCACAGGGCGACGAGGGCGACCTGCAACGACACCATCGTCGGTTGCAGCACGTCGATCTCGCCGAGCCGGGACGTCGCCGGGTCGGCCCGCAACTGCTCGGTCACCGAGAAGCCGGCCAGCGTACGCACCCGCTCCTCGCAGCGCAGTAGCGCCGCGCGGAAGACCGGCTCGGTGGCCAGCAACTCCAGGCCCATCCCGTCCCACTGCGCGCCCTGTCCGGCGAAGACGAAGACGGGGCCCGGCCGTCGCCGCAGCGGCTGCGCCGCCTGGCGGTCCGGCCCTGCGGCCGACAGTTCGGCCAGGCCGGTCGCGAGGCTGTCGTACGAGTCGGCGACGAGCGTGGCCCGGTGCGGCAGGCCGGCTGTCCCGGTCGCCGCGTCGTGGCAGTACCGGTCCAGCGGGGGCAGGTTCCGGCCGCCGCGGATCCGGTCGGCATGCGCGCGGACCGCGGCGAGCAGGTCGTCCTCGGTTGCTGCGGCGACGGCGAACAGGTGGCTGGTCACGTCTTCCCCCTCACACCCGCACGGCGACCTGGTGCCGGTAGCTCTCCATGGGCAGGCCGCTCATCCACGGCACGACGCCCAACCGGCTGAGCGCCCTGATCGACGCGGGTGGCCGGTAGCCTGCGAACATGCCGCCGAACATCAGGATCTGGCTGTGCGTGGCGATCGTCCGCACCAACGGGTTCATCCGCTGGCGGTCCAGCGTCCGGCGGAAGCGGCTGCCCGGGGTCATCCGTCGGCGGACCGCGGCCCGGACCGCAGCGGAGACGTCGTGATCGGTGACCCACGTCAGCTGGGGAAGTTCCGCGGTGATGCGCCGCATCGTCTGCAGCCGCTGGCGGGTGAACACGTCGATGTGCGACAGGGCCCCGCCCGGACGCAGCACCCGCGCGACCTCGCGCAGGAACCGATCGAGGTCGGGGTACGTGTGGGAGCTCTCGATGTTGATCAGGAGGTCCACCGAGGAGTCCTCGAACGGCAGATCCTCGGCGTCACCCTGGACGAAGCGCAGGTTGTCACCGCGCGCCAGGGTGGCGTTGGCCCGGGCGACCGCCCTCGGCGACAGGTCCAGGCCGGTCATCCGGGTGTCGGGAACGAGCCGGGACAGGAAGTTGAGCCCCTCCCCCGCCCCGCAGCCGACCTCCACGAGCGTCTGCCCGGCGCACCCGTCCAGGCCGCCCGGGAGGTCGCGCAGGGCCAGGTAGTAGAGCTGTTCGCTGAAGCCGTCCGTGCCGAACTCGGCGAACCCGGGCAGCCGGGCCTCGATCTCGGCGGCCAGGTCGGGATCGCACATGCCCCAGTTCCACAGCTCGCCCCGACCCGAGAGGGTGGCCGCCATGTCGTAGATCGAGGAGCTGGCCGACTTCATGGCGGCGGCCTGGGCCCCCGCCCGCCGGCCGTCGGTCTCGTCGAGGTTGATGTCGGCGAGACCGGTGGTGAACGAGGTCATCACGTCGGGTCGGTTCATCGCGGTCTCCGAGTTCGCCGGGTCGGTGCGCTCACGCATTGACGGTGTCGCCACGCATCAGGTCGTCGACGCCGGCAGGCACCTCGGCCGGATCGGACCCGATGTTCCGGGGGCGGTTGGCACCGTCGACGAAGACCACCGTCGGCCGGTACGAGCGGGCCTGCTCGTCGGCCATCGCCGCGTACGAGATGATGATGACCAGGTCACCGGGGCTGATCAGCCGGGCGGCGGCGCCGTTGATGCCGACCACGCCGCTGTCGGTGGGCCCTTCGATGACGTAGGTGCTGAGCCGGGCACCGTTGTCGACGTCCACGACGTCGACCTTCTCGCCGGGCAGCAGGTTCGCGGCAGCCATCAGGGTGGAGTCGAGCGTGAGCGAGCCGACGTAGTGCAGGTCCGACTGCGTCACCGTGGCGCGGTGGATCTTTGACTTGAGCATCTCTCGGTACATCGGGTGGTCTCCGTTCACCATGTCACCGGCAGCTCGTGCACGCCGTAGATGATCATCTCCGGACTGGTGCGGACCTGGTCCGCAGGTACCGCCAGGCGCAGCCCCGGCAACCGCCGGGCCAGCGACTCGAATGCGATGCGCAGTTCGAGCCGCGCCAGTTGCTGCCCGACGCACTGGTGGATGCCGTGGCCGAACGCGAGGTGCGGCACCGGCGTCCGGGTGATGTCGAGGCGGTCCGGGTCGTCGCAGAGCGCCGGGTCCCGGTTCGCCGCGGCCAGCGACAGCGACACCGCGTCGCCGGCGGTCAGCCGGTGCCCGTCGAACTCCAGGTCGGTGCCGGCCGCCCGGATCGACCCGGCGTGCACGATCGTCAGGTAGCGCAACAGCTCCTCGACCGCGTTGGTGCCCAGGCCCGGGTCCGCGGCCAGAGCCGCGTACTGGTCGGGGTGCTCCAGCAGGGCGAACGTGCCCAGCCCGAGCATGTTCCTGCTGGTGTCGTAGCCGGCGACGAGAAGCACACTGCCGACGGTCGCCAACTCCTCGTCGGTGAACTCGCCGTCGGTGACGAGCGTGCCGAGCAGATCGTCGGCGGGCTCTGCCCGCTTGGCCCGGACCAGGTCCGCCAACAGCCCACCGATCTCCTGCCAGCCGGCGATGGCCTGCGCCGCACTGGAGTGGACGGTGAACAGCGCCTTGATCCCCCGGACGAACACCTCACGCTGGTCGACCGGGACGCCGAGCAGCTCGCAGATCGCCAGCGCGGCCACCGGCTCGGCGAACGCGCCGACCAGATCGGCCGGACCGCCCGCTTCGATCATGTCGTCGAGGTACCGCTCGACGTGTTCGACCAGCCGCGGTTCCAGGGTGCGGGTGCGTCGGGCCGAGAACCAGGCGGTCAACCGACGCCGGAAGCGGGTGTGCTCCGGTGGGTCCATCGCCGTGAACATCCCCGGCGCCACCTCGGTGCGGTCCCCGGCCATCGGCAACGGGATGGGCGAGCGCAGCAGGTCACCGCGCGAGCTCATGCCCTTGTCGGCCAGGAGCCGGCGGACCTGGTCGTAGCCGGTGACCAGCCAGCCGAGGTGGCCGTCCGGGAACTCCATCCGGGCCACCGGTTGCTCCCGGCGCAGCTCGGCGAGCTCCGGCGCGGGGTCGAAGGGGCATGTGCCACGTGCCATGGGCAGGCCCTCGACGACACGAACGGTCTCGGACACGACGTTCTCCTTACTCTCTAGAGGCCGGCCGACCCGACGATCTCGGCGGCTTCGGTCATGAGCCGGTCGGCCAACTCGTCGACGTGCCGGTCGCGCCAGTCGGCGTGCGGGGTGCCACGCAGCCAGTGGTTGCAGGCGCCCAGCGCGGGCCCGCAGGCCACCTGGTAGTCCGCGGTCCGGGCGGGGGTGCCCTCGATCGCCCAGCGCTGTGCCTGGGCGCAGTACCACCGGAAGACCAGGGCCATCCGGCGCTTGGGGTCGGTGGCCGGACCGCCGGAGGCGGCGAGGCGCGACGCCACGTCCTCGAAGCCGGCACCGAGGTAGTCCCGCTCCACCCGGGACCGGACCGGTGCGGGCACGGCGTCCCAGGAGTCGTAGGTGCGCCAGAGGTCGTACAGCTTGCCGGCACGGACGTGGAAGAGCACGCCCTTGCGCATCACCCGGGCCCGGCCGCCGAGTTCGAACAGCCCGCCGTACGGAGCGTAAGCGGTGTCGTGCACGTCGAGCTCCGGCAGCAGGTCCTTGGTGGGCGCGGCGAGCCCGCTCTCGGCGGTACACAGGTTGATCGAGCCGGTGAGGACGAACTCGGCACCGAGCACGAACGCCGCCGCGGCCGACTCCGGGGAGCCGATGCCACCGGCACCTCCGACCCGTACGGCGGACGCGACCCCGCCGAGCCGGGTGCGCAGGCGGCGCACCGAGGGCAGCAGTGCGGTCAGTGCGCCCTGGTCGGTGTAGTCGGCCCCGTCACCGATCGCGCAGATGTCGTCGGCCAGGGCGATCCGTTCGCCGGCCGCGGCCTCCTCCGCAGTGAGCAGGCCCTCGTCCACCAGCCGTCGCACCAGGGACGGCGGCGGCGGCGCGAAGAACAGGCGGGCGGTGTCCAGACGGGTCACCTTGGCCAATAGCCTGCGCGGGGCGTGCACGCCGCCGTCCGGCAGGATCCGGGCGCCGGTCAGACGATGGCGTACCAGCGGGGCGGTCACCTCGACGTACGTGGCCGCCTCGACGAAGCGGACGTCCTCGCGCACCAGCAGGCCGACCAGATCCACCTCGGCGCCCGGGTCGAACGGATCGTAGGTGAGGTTGACCCCGAACGGCGCACCGCGCCCGGCGGCGGCCCGGATGCCGTCGATCGCGGCCGCGACATCCGGGACCGGCAGTCCGGCCGCCCCGAAGTAGCCGAGCAGGCCGGAGCGGGCCAGCCGGGAGACCAGCTCGACGGAGCTGACGCCGTGGTACATGCCGCCGGCGGCGTAGGCGTGCCGGACGCCGTACGCCTGCCGGAAGGCCGCCGAACCCAGCTCCGCGCGCCGCGGCGCGACCGGGGCCGGCACGGTGACCGCGACGGTCCGCGCCGGCTCGGGTAGCATCCGCGCCGGCTCGGGTAGCAGTGGGTCGGCCTCCTCGCGGATCCGGGCGACGAGCTTGGTCAGCACCTGCCCCGGGCCGAGTTCGCGGACGCGGAACTCACCCCGGCCCATGAGCAGCCGGATGCTGTCGGTCCAGCGCACCGGCGACACGATCTGGCGACGCAGCGTGTCGGCCACCGCGCCGGTTTCGTAGGGCCGGGCGTCGACGTTGCTGATCACCGGGATCTTCGGGGCGGCGAAGGTCGTCGCGTCCAACAGGCGTCCGAACTCCTGCGCCGCGGGTGTCATGTAGCGGCTGTGGAACGGGGCGCTGACGTTGAGCGGGGCACAGCGGGCACCCTTCTCCTTGAACAGCGCCACCGCACGCCCGACCGCGTCGGCCGGCCCCGCGACGACCGTCTGGGTCGGCGCGTTGTAGTTGGCGATGTCGACGTCGGACAGTTCGTGAGCGCGGAGCACCTCCAGGACCAGGTCGGCGTCGACGGCCGAGACGGCCGCCATCGTGCCGCCCGTGACCTGCCCCATCAGCCGGCCACGTTCGGCGACCAGGCGCAGCCCGGTCTCGAAGTCGTAGACGCCCGCGGCGAACAGGGCGGCGAACTCGCCGAGGCTGTGGCCGAGCAGGTAGTCGGGCAGGCGACCGCCCTCCTGCAGGACGGCCAGCCAGGTGAGGACTTCGACCACGTACAGCGCGGGCTGGGTGTACCGGGTGTCGCGCAGGTTGCGGTCCGGGTCCTTGAGGCACAGCTCCCGCAGGGAGTACCCCAGGACGGCGTCGGCCCGGTCGACCAGGTCCGGAAACCTGTCGAACACGTCGCGGCCCATCCCCCGGGCCTGGGCACCCTGGCCGGGAAAGACGTAGACGTCGAAGCCGTCGCCGGGGGTGGCGGGGCCGACGACGGGGGTCGCGTCGGTCACGGTGGTCACCTCGCTTCGTCGGGCCGGTGCGGCGACCAGGGGACGGGTGTCGAGCACCGCCCGGTACAGCACCTGGCCGCGGGCGTACGGGGAGAGCAGGGGCAGCACCCGGGACCGGCTGCCCACCGGCAGTCGTGCCCGCACCAGGTTGGCCATCGACCCGGACGGACCCAGATCCAGGAAGAGCAGGTCATCGCGCGCCAGCAGCGGTTCGAGGGCCCGCGACAGGTTGAACGGCTCGCGCAGCACCTGCCAGAAGTGCTCCGGGTCCGGGCGGCGTACCTCGGTGCCGGTCGTCCCGGAGATCAGCGGAATCGTGGCGGGCCGCAGGGTGAGCCCACCCACCAGTTTCGTGAACGTGTCGCGCACCCCGTCGATCAGCGGTGAGTGGAACGGGAACAGCACCGGCAGCCGCTGACAGAGCACCCCCGAGGCGTTCAGGTGACGTTCGATGCCGTCGAGCCGGTCGGCGGTGCCGGCCAGGACGAAGTTGTCCGGCGCGTTGATCGCGGCCAGGTAGGCACCGGCCAGCGCCGGATCGCGCTCCACGAGCCCGGCGTCGGCGAGGACCGCCAGCATGCCACCGCGCGGGCACTCCGCCTCGAACAGCTCCACCTGGTCGAGCAGCGAACGCAGGCAGTCCGCGGGGTCCATCATGCCGGCGACGGCGGCGGCGACCACCTCACCCAGGCTGGCGCCGAGGACCGCCGCCGGCTCGAATCCATGGGCACGCAGCATGCTGGCCAGCGCGTACTCCACCATGAAGATGGCCGGTTGGGTGAGGGCGAACCGGGTCATCGGCCGCTCCGCGCCCTGTTCGTCGCCGTGGATGCCCGCGACGACGGAGTCGCCACGGACGTCACGCACGACCGCGTCCAGGGAGTCCAGCGCGTCCCGGAAGATCGGATCGGCGCCGTAGAGCCACCGGCCCATCCCGTGGTACTGGGAGCCCTGGCCCGCGAAGAGGAAGACCGGTGTGAGCATGGTCAGGCGGGCCGCAGCGAGGTCTCGAGCACCTTGTGGCCGGTCGGCAGCGGGGTGACCGACTCGACGATCAGACCCGCCTCGGTCAGCGCCCGACGCAGCTCCTCCTCGTCCAACCCGAGGGTGCCCTCGTCGCAGGCGACCGCCTGGAACACCGCACGCCAGCCGTCCAGGTCGGTCTCCACCAGCGGCTCGACGACCAGTAGCCGGGCACCGGGTGGACTGCCGGCCAGGGCGGTCGCCACGGTGCGCAGGATCCGGACGCAGTTGTCGTACGTCCAGTCGTGCAGCACGTTCTTGAGCACGTACCTGTCGGCACCGGCGGGGACCTCGGTGAAGAAGTCGCTGGGGGCGAAGGTGATCCGGTCGATGACCGTCTTGTCGGTCACCCGGGCGAGGGTCGCCGGGCCGCGTGCGCAGACGCTCGGCCGGTCGACGACGGTGCCCTGCATGACGGGGTTGGCGGTGAGCAGCCCCGGCAGCAGGCCGCCGCTGCCGCCACCGACGTCGACGATCGAGGTGACCCCGCTGAAGTCGTGTACGGCGACCAGGCACGCCGCGATCGGCCCGGCCAGGTCGACCATGCCCCTGTCGAACAGGTCGGCGTCGTCCGGGTGGGTCTCCAGGTACTCGTACAGGGACTCCCCGAAGACCTCCTTGAAGCCGGAGCGGCCGGTCTTCACCGTGTGCATCAGGCCCGCGAACGCGTCGTCGTACAGCTCGGCGGAGAGGATGACGAAGTGCCGCAGGGTGTACGGGTGGTCGGCGCGCAGCATCTCGTGCCCCTCAGCGAGCCGGAACTCGTCCCCGGTGTGCACGACCACGCCCGGCACCGTGAGCATCTGCAGGAGCCGGTAGAGCACCTGCGGATCGGTGTCGGTACGTCGCGCCAGCTCGGCCGCCGTCATCGCGCCGTCACCCAGGATGTCCGGGATCTCCAGGCGGATGAAGACCGCCAGCGCGCGGGCGAACCAGCCGCTGATCGCCAGTTTCAGGATCTCCATGGATGTCCCCTTCCGGTCGCTCAGGTGAGTCCGCGCAGCCGGTCGGCCAGCACGGCGGGGGTCGGGTTCTCGAACACGTCGGTCAGGGCGAGCCGGACACCGGTCTCGTCCCTGATCCGCTGCGCCAGCGCGGCGGCGAGCAGCGAGTGCCCGCCGTTGGTGAAGAAGTGCGCATCGGCGTCCAGGT
The DNA here is from genome assembly GCF_049863385.1 of Micromonospora sp. WMMD723. NCBI lineage: Bacteria > Bacillati > Actinomycetota > Actinomycetes > Micromonosporales > Micromonosporaceae > Micromonospora > Micromonospora sp. WMMD723. The sequence continues at coordinate 4,749,987 of NZ_JBMKNR010000001.1, read as the reverse complement.
CCGACCGGCCGAGCAGCTCGGCGAAGAGCGCGACCAGGGTCGTGGTGAGCCGGTCGGCGGCGGCGGGGCCCCCACCCGGTGCGGCACCGCCCGCCCCCGCCGGCTCCCGGGCGGCGAGGTCCGCCAACGCCAGGTAGTCGACCTTGTCGCTGCCGGTGCGCGGGAACGCCTCCACCGCGAGGAACCGGTGCGGCACCACCGACCGCGGCAACCGCCCACGGGCGTACTCCCAAAGCTCGTCGACGGCCTCCGGCCGATCCGGGACCCGGACGAACGCGGCCAGGCTCCCGTCGGCGCCGGGATCCCCGACGACGACCACGGCGGCCGCCTCGACGTCCGGATGATCGGTGAGGACGCCCTCGATCTCGCCCAGCTCGATCCGGTTGCCACGCAGCTTCACCTGCCGGTCCATCCGGCCGAACAGGTCGATCCGGCCGTCGGGCCGCCAGCGCGCCACGTCGCCGGAACGGTAGAAGCGGCCGTACCCGGGATGCACACCGAAACGCTCGGCGGTCAGATCGGGGCGTCCGTGGTAGCCGTCGGCGACGCCGACCCCGGCGACGCACAGCTCGCCGCGCAGACCGACCGGCAGCGGCTCCCCGTCCGGGCCCGCGATGAAGATGCGGGTGTTGGCGACCGGTGCCCCGACGTCCACCCGGGGCCCCGGGTCCGCCGGTACCCGGCCGGCGGTCGCCCAGATCGTGCTCTCGGTCGGGCCGTAGACGTTCCACAGCCGGGCACCTGCCGCGGTCAGGGTGGCTGCCAGCCCCGGCAGCAGTGGCTCGCCCCCGCTGAGCAGCGTCCGTCCGGCAACCAGGTCGGTGATCTGGTCGACGACCAGTCGCCAGGTGGTCGGGGTCGCCTGGAGGAAGCCGATGTCGTGCGTCCGCACCGCCGCCGCCAGCAGGCTGCCGTCGGTGCGGGCCTCGTCGGGCAGCACGACCGTGTGCCCGCCGTGCAGCAGCGGCATCATCACCTCCAGCGACGAGGTGTCGAAGCTGTACGTGCTGAGCCAGCCGGTCGGCCGTTGCGAGCCGGCGACGCCGAAGCGCACCGCGTAGTCGGTGATGTGGTTGACCAGGCTCCGATGGGTGATCGGGATGCCCTTCGGCCGGCCCGTGGAACCGGACGTGTAGATCACGTAGGCCAGGGCGGACGGTCGCGCCACGGCGGCGGCGGTGGTGTCGACCCGGACCGTCGGGGCGGTGCCGACGTCGGGCACCGCAACCGTCCGCCGGTCGCCGGGCGGGACGAGCCCCGCTCCGGTCACCACCACCCGCGCTCCGGCGTCGTCGAGCTGGTAGGCGATCCGCTCTGCCGGGTGGTGCGGGTCCAGGGGGAGGTACGCCGCGCCGGCGAGCCAGGTGCCGAACACGGCGGCGGCCAGCGTCGCGCCCCGGGGCACGAGCAACGCGACGACGTCGCCGGGGCGGACGCCGGCCGCTGTCAGCCGCTCGGCGGTGTGCACGGCGGCGGACCACAGGTGTCCGTAGCTGACCAGCTGGTCGCCGTCGCGGACCGCCGGGGCGGCCGGGTCGGCGGCGGCACACCGGGCGAATCCGGCGAGCACCGACGTCAGCTCGACCGGGCGGTCGGTCGCGTTGGCTGCTCCGATGATCGCGTGGTCCTGCGGCGACCAGATCGACAGCGAGCCGGTCGGCGCGTCGAGGTCGTCGCCGACGGCGACCAGCAGCGCGTCGTAACGGCGGACGATCAGCTCGACGTCGGCGCGGTCGAGCACGCCGGTGTAGAACGCCGCGCGCACGGTCGCGCTGTCCCGGTCGGACGTCACGAAGAACTCCAGGTCGAACTGGCTGAACCCGTTCTCGACCACGACCAGTTCGGCGGCGGCGCCGGCCACGGTGAAGCGGCGCTGCCCGGCGGCGAACGGCACGTAGTTGAACACGTGCCGGAACAGCACGTTGCGCCAGCCGGAACCGTCGCGGTCGACCACGTCGAGCAGTTCGTCGGCGGGCATGTCCAGGTGGGCCATCGCCTCCATGAAGACCCGGCGGGCACGACCGGCGAGTTCCCGGAAACCGACGGTGCGTTCGGTCAGCAGGCGCAGGGTGAGCAGGTTGCTGTGGTAGCCGACCGCGCCGGCCGCCTCCCGGCTGCGGGCGTTGACCGGTGATCCGATGGTCAGGTCGGGGCCGGCGCCGTGTCCGGCCAGCAGCACCGCGTACGCGGTGAGCAGGATGACCGACTCGGGGGCGCGCAGCTCGCGTTGCAACCGCCGGACGACCGCGTGCGCCTCGGGCGACAGGACGTGGGTGACCTCGTCACCCTGGAGCGTGGTGGTCGACGGTGCCGGCTTCTCGCACCCCAGTTCCAGACCGGACGAGCGGAAACCGCTCATGGTGTCGCGCCAGAACTTCTCGCTCTGCTCGGACGGCGCGGGCTCGTGCCAGACGGGCACCTCGCCGGGGTCGGGGTCCCGGCCGGCCAGCACCGCCTCGTAGAACTCGACGAGCTGTGCCCGCAGGATGGCGGTGGACGTCACGTCGGCGACGGCGTGGTGCAGGGCGAGACACAGGACGTCGTCCTCGGGGCCGTGCAGCAGCAGGGCGCGCAGCAGCGGGCTGCCGTCGGCGTGGAACGGGCGGGCCACGAAGGCGGTCAGTGTGCCGCGCTCGTCAGCGGGCCGGCTGACCTGCTCCGGGGTGATCCTGAGGCTGGGCAGGACCGTCCTGGTCAGGGCGGCGTCGGTGCGGTGGAAGACCGTGCGCAGCGCCTCGTACCGGCGGGGTAGGAGGTCCAGCGCGGCCGTCAGGGCAGCCGGGTCGAGACGGCCGACGACGCGGAAGGCCAGCGACAGGTTGTTCGCGCCGCTGCCGGGCACGAGATCGTCGAGCAGCCAGAGGGCGGTCTCCTTGCGCGAGGCGCGGACGGGTGGGTCCGGGGCTACGGCCCTCACCGGCCGGCCCGCGATCCGGCGGCCAGGAGGCCGGCCACGGTCGCGGCGACCTCCGGGGTGCGCAGCAGGTCGCGGTGCTCCACCGCGAACCGGACCTCGTCGGCGATCCCGATGGGGGCCGTCCCGGCGGTGGCGCGCATCCGGTTGAGCCCGCTGGTCGGGGTCGCCGAGGTGATGACGGTGGCACGGGACCAGCCGGGACGGGGATCCAGCCCCGCGGCGACGCCGAGATAGGTCATGAACGACCCGACCAGCGCCACCAGCTCGGCGGCGTAGTCCTCGTCGAGGCCGGCGCGGCGTAGCGCCGTGGAGCCGACCGGCTCGAAGACCGCGTACAGTTCGGCGGCGAACTCGGCCGGTGTGCTCCCGGGGCGTGCCGCCAGCCGCTGCGCCGCGCCGGCCAGTTCGCTGACCTCCGCCGGGGTCAGCACGGCCGTCATGTTGCCGACGACCCGGCCGAACTGCAGGTGGACGGTGGGCACGTCGACCAGCTCGGGATCGAAGACCACCACCTGCGGCGCGGTGGGTTGCCGGGCGGCGATCCGCTCGGCCAGGACGCCGGCGAAGACCGATCCGGCGCAGTAGCCCAGGAGCGCCCGGACGGTGCGCCCGCTGTGGGCGACCTCGGTCAGCCAGGGGGCGAGGTACTCATCCTGGTCGACGCCGGAGGTGGGGACGCGGACGGGGGCGACGGTCTGCCACAGGGCGCAGTCCAGGCCCAGGTGCGGCGTCAGGTCGGCGAAACCACCTTCGTTGCGGCCCGTCACCGGGAAGTCGGTGGCCAGCACGACGTCGGCGTCCGGTGCTGCGTCGAGCACCACGTTCCACACGGCAGGGCTTGGCATCTGACAGTTCTCCTGATCAACTGAAGTCAATACTTAATTGTCTCTGACGCATCGGCGGAAGCTGCTTTCCGGCGAGACTATTCCACTTTCCCTCACGTTGTCCACCCGAATGGGAAAGTCATTGGACAAGCGATATTCGGGCGCGTCTAAGCAGGCGAGGATCCACTGGACCACGCTCGGAAAGTTGATTTCGGTATCAACCAGCGGCTATTCTTCCTCACTCAGTCGAGCGACTACCACATCGGCGAGCACCTGCGGGGTGTGGCATTCATAGAGCACGTCCGCCGCCCATTCCAGACCGGTCAACGCGACCAGGTGGTCGCGCAGTTCCAGCGCGGTGACCGACGACAACCCCAGGTCGAAGAACTCGTCACCGGGGTCGATGTCGGAGGCGGAGTCGTGCCCGAGTACGGCCGCCGTCAGTTTCCGCACCCCCGCCAGGACCTCGGCGTTCCACCGGTCACGGGGCAACCGCGTCAGCGCCGCCCGCAACTCGCCGGACGGAGCGGGGTCCTCCGGCGCGACGGCGGACGGCGCGGCGGCGGACGGCGCGGCGGCGGACGGCACGTGGGCGGCGGACGGCACGTGGGCGGCGGACGGCGCGTGGGCGGCGGACGGCTCCACCGCGACCGCGACCGCCGGACCGGTCGGTTCGTCGTCGGCGTACTCGCCGACGAACACCCCCTCCGGCCGGATCCGGGTCACGGGGTACCGCTGCGCGATGACCGCGCACAGCCGACCCCTGGCCAGGGCGTCCACCTCCGGTGGAAGGTCGACGACATGGTCGGCGACCGGGAGCGAGGCGTCCCGGGTGAGCGCCCACGACGGCACCCCGGGCACCACGACCGGCTCGGCGCCGGGCAGGGCGATCACCAGGTCCGGCCGCCCGGTGACGTCGACCGTCACCCGGGCGCCGTGTCGGGCCAGCGCGCCGGCGAGGGCATCGGTCAGGTCCGGGTCACCGCCGGGCGGTGGCACCAGTGCGACGGTCCCGTCCAGCACCGGTGGTGCGACGTCCGGCACCAGCCGCCACCGCACCGGCCGCCGGACCGCACCGGGCCGCAACCGGGCCACGGCCGCGAGAACCTGCTGCGGTGTCTCGTCGCCACGCAGGCCCAGCATGCCGAGGGCGACCTGCGGGTCCCCGGACCCGAGCGCAGCCCAGAGGGCATCCGCGGCGGGTCGGCGCGCGGTGGCCGCGACGGGCGTCGGCATCGGCTCGGGCCAGAACCGGCGCGCCTGGAACGGGTACCGCGGCAGCGCGCAGCGCCGAGGCTCGCGGCCCGCGTACACGGCCGGCCAGTCGACGTGGAGGCCGCGCGTGTGGAGGGTGCCGACGGCCGCGAGAGCGGCGTGGACCGCTGGCCGGCCCCGTCGGGCCAGCGCGACCGAGGACACCGGCGCCTGCGGCAGACAGGCGTGCACGGCCGGAGCCAGCACGGTGTCCGGTCCCAGTTCCAGAAACGCGGTGCCACCCGCCCGCTCCGCCTCGTGCACCGCGTCGACGAAGCGCACGGCACCGCGAAGCTGGTCCACCCAGTAGGCCGGCGAGATCAGTTTCTCCTCGGTCCGTACCGTGGAGACGACCGGAATCCGGGGCTGCTGGAATCCGAGTGTCTCGGCGACCGCCCGGAACCCGGCGAGCGCCGGTTCCACCCGGGCCGAGTGGAACGCGACCGCGACCCGCAGACGCCGGTGGCGGTGTCCACGGTCGGCCAGCACCCCGGCGACCTCCAGCACCGCGTCCTCGTCCCCGGAGAGCACGACCGCGTCCGGGCCGTTGACCGCGGCGATCGACACCCGGTCCCCGTAGCCGGCCAGCAGCGGCAGGACCTGCGCCTCGGCGGCGCGGACGGACACCATCGCGCCGCCGGCCGGCAGGTCGGCCAGGGCCCGCCCCCGGGCCGTGACCAGCGTGGCGGCGTCACCGAGCGCGAGCATGCCCGCCACGTACGCCGCGGACAGTTCACCGATCGAGTGGCCGATCAGCAGGTCGGGTCGCAGCCCCCACGAGGTGACGAGGCGGAACTGGGCCACCTGGAGGGCGAACAGGGCGGGCTGCGTGTACTCCGTGCGGTCGATCAGGTCGCCGTCGCCGAACACCACCTCGGGCAGCGGCGTGTCCAGTGTGAAGTGTGCGCTCACCTCGTCGAAGGCGCGGGCGTACTCGGGGAACGTCTCGTACAGCCCGCGACCCATCCCCCGCAGTTGGCTGCCCTGGCCGGTGAACACCAGGACCAGCCGCTGCCGCGTGGCGGTGGCCCGCAGCACGCCCCGGTCGGTCCGCCCCGAGGCGAGCGCGGCCAGCCCGGCCCGCAGCTGCGTCTCGTCCCCGCCGGTGACCATCGCCCGGTGCCGGTGGGTGGCGCGGGTGGTGGCCAGTGAGTACGCCACCGACGCCGGATCCGTGGCGGTGGCAGCCGCCAGCCGGGCCGCCTGTTCCCGCAGCGCACCCTCGGACCGCGCCGACAGCAGCCACGGCACCCCGTCGAGGACCGGCCGGTCCCGGTCCGGCTCAGGCTCCGGCGGTGCCTCCTCGACCACCACGTGGGCGTTGGTGCCGCTGATGCCGAACGACGACACGCCCATGCGTCGCGGCACCTCGTGCCGCGGCCAGGGCTGCGCCGCCGTCAGCAGCGCCACGTTCCCGGCGGACCAGTCCACGTGCCGGGACGGCTCGTCGACGTGCAGGCTGCGCGGCAGCAGGCCGTGCCGCAGCGCCAACACCGCCTTGATCACCCCGGCCACACCGGCTGCCGCCTGGGTGTGTCCGAGGTTGGACTTGATCGAGCCGAGCCACAGCGGCCGGGGGCGCTCGGCGCCGTACACCGCGAGCACCGCCTGCGCCTCGATCGGATCGCCGAGTGCCGTGCCCGTGCCGTGCGCCTCCACCGCGCCGACGTCGCACGGGCGCAGCCCGGCGGCGTTCAGCGCCGCCCGGATCACCCGCTCCTGGGCCGGCCCGTTCGGCGCGGTGAGCCCGTTGCTCGCCCCGTCGGAGTTGACCGCGCTGCCGCGCAGCACCGCCAGCACCCGGTGGCCCTGCTCGCGGGCCCGCGACAGCCGCTCGACGAGGACCACACCGACGCCCTCGCCCAGGCCGGTCCCGTCGGCGGCTGCGGCGAACGGCTTGCACCGGCCGTCCGCGGCGAGTCCGCGCTGGCGGCTGAACTCCACGAACACCGCGGGCGTGGCCAGCACGGTCACCCCGCCGGCGAACGCGAGGTCGCACTCGCCCGCCCGGATCGCCTGCGCGGCCAGGTGCAACGCCACCAGCGACGACGAGCAGGCGGTGTCCACGGTGACCGCCGGGCCCTCCAACCCGAAGGTGTACGCGATCCGTCCGGACAGCACGCCCCCACCGACGCCCGGGGCGAGGAACCCCTCGGCGGAGCCGCCCTCCAGCAACCGTCCGTAGTCCTGGTACATGGCGCCCATGAACACGCCGGTTCGGCTGCCCCGCAGGACGCCCGGGTCGATGCCGGCGTCCTCGCAGGTCTCCCAGACGGTCTCCAACAGCAGCCGCTGCTGGGGATCCATCGCCACGGCCTCCCGTGGCGACACCCCGAAGAACGCGGCGTCGAACCCGCCGGCATCCGCAAGGAAGCCACCCGACCGGGCGTACGAGGTGCCTGGCGCATCCGGGTCCGGATCGTGCAGGTCGGCGAGCGGCCAGCCGCGATCGTCGGGGAACGGCACGATCGCGTCCCGTCCGGCGACCAGCAGGTCCCACAGGTCCTCCGGGCCACGGACACCGCCGGGCAACCGGCAGCCGACGCCGACCAGCACCACCGGATCGTCTGCGGCACCGGTCGCGGCGGCGACGTCCCGGACGGTGACCGGTTGATCCGCGCCGGCCAGGCGTTCGTCGAGGTGCCGGGCCAGCGCAGCCGGGTTGGGGTGGTCGAATGCGAGCGTGGCGGGCAGCCGCAGCCCGGTGGCGCCGGCGAGCCGGTTGCGCAGTTGGACCGCGCTGAGCGAGCCCAGCCCCACCGTCTTGAACGCCCCGTCCGGGTCGATCGCGTCGGGGGAGGCGTGCCCCAGCACGGCGGCGGCGTGCGCGAGGACGAGGTCGAGCAGCATCCGGTGCCGGTCGGCCGGGGTCCTGCCGGCGAGTCGGCCCGCCAGCTCGGAGGCGAGGGCACCGCCCCGTGCGGCCAGCCGCCGCACCGGCGCCCCGGCGAGGTCCCGCAGCACCGGCGGTACGGCGTCGCCGGTGGCCCGCAACGCGGGCAGGTCGAGCCGGACCGCAACGAGCACCGGCACGGCGGTGGTGAGGGCGGCGTCCAACGCCGCCAGCGCGGCTTCGCGGGGCAGCGGCAGGAACCCCGAGCGGCGGAACCGCGACATGTCGGCCTGGCCGGTCATCGCACTCTCGTCGGCCCACATGCCCCAGGCCACCGAGACGCCGGGAAGCCCGGCTGCCCGGCGGACCCGGGCCAGCGCGTCCAGGGCGGCGTTGGCCGCACCGTAGTTGGCCTGGCCGAGCCCGCCGAACACGCCCACCGCTGAGGAGAACAGGATCAGCCGGGCCTGCGGAAGCAGTTCGTGCAGGAGCCAGGCCGCGTCGACCTTCGGACGCAACACCCGGGCGAGCCGTTCCGGCGTCAGGTCCGTCACCAGGCCGTCGTCAAGCAGACCGGCGGCATGCACCACCGTGGTGACGGTGGTCGTGCCGAGCAGCGCCGTCAGCTCCGCCCGGTCCGCGACGTCGCAGGCGACCACCGCGACCCGGGCACCGCCCGCGCTCAGCTCCGCGGCGAGGGCAGCCGCCTGCGGGGCCTGTGGGCCGCGTCGACTCGCCAGCACCAGGTCGCGGACGCCGCGTTCGTGCACCAGGTGCCGGGCGACGATGCCGCCGAGCGTGCCCGAGGCACCGGTCACCAGGACGGTGCCGAGGTCACCGGGGGGTTCACCCGTCGGTGACACCCGGACCAGTCGTAACTCCCGCGCGGCCCCGGCGGCGAGGCCCAGTTGCGGCTCGTCCGCGGCCAACGCGGCCGGCACCGCCGCGATGGTGGCGTCGTCGCCGTCGGCGAGATCGAGCACCGCCAGGCGGTCCGGGTGCTCCAGCTGCGCGCAGCGCACCAGCGCCGCCGCCGCGGCCTCGCCGGGGTCGTCGAGCACCCGCCGGGTGACCATGACGAGGGTGGCGGTGGCCCCGCGCTCGTCGGCGAGCCACTCCTGCACCATGGCGAGAGCCCGCTCGGCGGCTGCGGCGGGTGGGCCGGTCGGGGCAGGGACGAGCACGAACCGGGCGGCCTCGTCACTCGGCGTCACGCGCAGCAGTCGCGCCAGGGCGGGATCACCGACCGTGTACCCGACGGCGGATCCGTCCGGCAGGGGGCGGGGTGTCCACTGCGGAAGCAGCAGGTCGCCGTGGTCGGGCGGGCCGAGCGCGCCGTCCGGGAGCGGACTGAGCAGCAGGGACCGTACCGACGCGACAGGTGCCCCCGACGGGTCGGTCAGCTCGATACGCACGCCACCGTCCCCGGTGCCCGTGAGGGTGGCCCGGACGGTGTCGGCACCTGTCGCGTGCACCCGGATCCCGGTCCACTCGAACGGCAGCGCGGGCCGGTCCTGCGTCCCGGTCCCGAAGTCCCCGAGCGCCACCGGGTGCAGGCAGGCGTCCAGCAGCGCGGGATGGATGCCGAATCCACCGGGCTCGACGCCGGGCAGGGCGACCTCGGCGTACAGGTGCGCGTGGTCGCGCCACAGCGCCCGGACGCCCCGGAACAGCGGCCCGTACCGGAGCCCGACACTGGCCAACCGGTCGTAGAGGTGCTCCACGTCGAGTTGCTCGGCGTCCGCCGGGGGCCAGGCCGTGGCCGTCGGCGGCGGCGGGTCACCACCCGCGGTGAGCACGGCGGTGGCGTGCAGCGTCCAGCCGCCGGTGCCGACCCGACCGTGCACGGTCAGCTCCCGTGCGCCGTCCGCACCGGGTTCGCCGGTCTCGACCCGTAGCCGGACCTCGGTGTCCTCGGGCACCACGACGGGAACGAGCAGGGTCAGTTGCGCGATCACCGGGCAACCGGCCTCGTCGCCGGCCCGGGACACCATGTCCACCACGGCCGCGCCGGGGAGCACGACACGGCCCTGGACGGTGTGGTCGGCCAGCCACGGATGGGTGGCAACCGACAGCCGGCCGGTGAGCACGATCCGGTCGGCACCGGACACGGCGGCCCGCAGGACGGGATGCTCGACGGCGTCCAGGCCGAGCGCGCCCGGGTCTGCGCCGCCGGCCGGCAGCCAGTACCGCTCGGTCACGAACGCGGTGGTGGGCAGCTCGACCGCCCGGGTGCCGGGCCACACCACCGACCAGTCCGGCCGGACGCCCTGCACGTGCAGCTGGGCCAACGCCCGGACCATCTGCTCCGGTCCGCCCTCGTCACGCCGCAACGTGTGCAGGACGGCGACGTCGGCGTCGAGCGCGTCCACCGTCTCCTGGGCACCGGTCGACACCACCGGGTGCGGGCTGACCTCCAGCAGGGTGGTGCAGCCGTGGCGGGTGAGGGCCGTGACCGCCTCGTCGAAACGGACCGGCTCGCGCAGGTTGCGGTACCAGTAGTCGGCGTCGAGCGGGTCGTCGCCGTCGATCCACCGGCCCTCGACGCTGGAGAAGAAGGGCACGACGGGTCGGGCCGGGGTCACCGGGGCCAGGGCGTCGCGGACCTTGTCCCTCACCCGTTCCACGTGCGCGCTGTGGGAGGCGTAGTCCACGTCCACCCGGCGGGCCCGTACGTCCTCGGCCTCCAGCTCGGCGAGCAGTTCGTCGAGCGCGTCGCCGTCACCGGAGACCACGACCGAGGAGGTGCCGTTGACCGCGGCCAGCGACAGCCGACCGGTCCAGGCGCGCAGGCGCTCGCGCATCTGCCCGGCGGACAACGCCACCGACATCATGCCGCCGAGACCGGACAGCTCCGTCAGTGCCCGGCTGCGCAGTGCCACCACCCGGGCGGCGTCCGGCAGGGTCAGTGCCCCGGCGACGTACGCGGCGGCGATCTCACCCTGGCTGTGGCCGGCGACCGCGGCCGGTGTCACGCCCACCGAACGCCACACCTCGGCCAGTGCCACCATCATCGCGAACAGCACCGGCTGCACGATGTCGACCCGGTCGTAGTCCTGCTCGCCGCGCAGCACGGCGGTCAGGTCGAAGTCGACGTACGGCGCGAGAGCGGCCTCGCACTCGGCGATCTGCCTGCGGAAGACCGGGCTGCCCGCCAACAGGCCCACCGCCATCTGCCGCCACTGCGATCCCTGCCCGGGGAAGAGGAACGCCACCGGACCGGGTGCCCCGGTGACGCCCTCCACCACGGCCGGCGACGGCCGTCCCGCGGCGACGGCGGCGAGACCGGCGAGCAGTTCGTCGCGGTCGGCACCGCACACCACGGCCCGGTGCTCCCGTCCCGTCCGCGTGGTGACCAGCGACGACGCGACGTCCCACGGGTCCAGGTCGGGTCGGGCTCCCAGATGGGCGGCCAGCCCCGCGGCCTGGGCGCGCAGACCCGCCGGGGTGCAGCCGGACACGGCCCAGGCGTAGGGCCAGCGTCCATCGGGATCGGCCACCGGCACCGGTGCGGCAGCCGGGGGCTCCTCGAGGATGACGTGCGCGTTGGTGCCGCTGACACCGAAGGACGAGACGGCCGCGCGGCGCGGTTCGTCGCCGGCCGGCCAACCAACCGGCTCGGTCAGCAGCTCGACGGCGCCGGCCGACCAGTCCACGTACGGCGTGGGCCGGTCCAGGTGCAGCGTGCGCGGCAGCACCCCGTGCCGCATGGCCATGACCATCTTGATGATCCCGGCGACGCCCGCCGCAGCCTGGGTGTGCCCGAGATTGGACTTGATCGAGCCCAGCCGCAGGGGGACGGGGCGTTCCCGGCCGTAGACGGCGAGCACCGCCTGCGCCTCGACCGGGTCGCCCAGCGGGGTGCCGGTGCCGTGCGCCTCGACCACCGCCACCTGGGCCGGGGTGAGACCGGCGTCGACCAGGGCTTCCTGGATCACGCGGCGCTGGGCGGGGCCGTTCGGGGCGGTCAGTCCGTTGCTGGCCCCGTCCGAGTTGACGGCGAGGCCACGGATCGTCGCGTGGATCCACCGGCGGGCCGCCCTCGCGGCGGAGTGCCGTTCCAGCACCAGCACGCCGACGCCCTCGGACCAGGCGGTGCCGTCGGCCGCCGCCGCGAACGGCTTGCACCGCCCGTCCGGGGCGAGCCCGCGCTGCCGGCTGAACTCGACGAACGCGTCAGGCGTGGCCATCACGGTCACGCCGCCGACCAGCGCCATGTCGCATTCGCCGCGTTGCAGGGCCCGGACCGCCTGGTGCAGTGCGACGAGCGACGACGAGCATGCGGTGTCCACGGTGACGGCGGGGCCACGCAGGCCGAGCTGGTAGGCGACCCGCCCCGACACGACGCTGCCGCCGCCCTGGGCGCCGTGGTAGTCGTGGTGCATGGCCCCGACGTATACCCCGGTACGGGTGTCGCGCAGCGTCACCGGGTCGATGCCGGCCCGTTCCACCGCCTCCCACGAGGTCTGCAGGATCAGCCGCTGCTGGGGATCGGTGTAGGCCGCCTCCTTCGGGGAGATCCCGAAGTAGGCGGCGTCGAAGGCCGCGGCGTCGTGCAGGAATCCGCCGTCACGGACCGTGGAGGTGCCCGGGTGGTCGGGGTCGGGGTGGTAGAGGGCGTCCACGTCCCAGCCACGGTCGCGGGGGAACCCGGTGATGCCGTCGCGGCCCTCGGCGACCATGGACCACAGGTCCTCCGGTGAGTCGACACCGCCGGGGTAGTGGCAGGCGATGCCGACGATGGCTACCGGCTCGGCGGACCTGCTCTCCGCCGCGCGCAGCCGCTGGCGGGTGACCTGCAGTTCCGCGGTGACGCGGCGCAGGTAGTCCCGGAGCTTGTCCTCGGTGGTCATCGGTCCTCCTGACCCGCAACGGGGCTGCCGAGCTCAGCGTCGATCATGGCGAACACCTCGTCGTCCGTCGCGGCGGCGAACACGTCCGGCGGGGCGGCGTCGGGGGCAGGGGTGAGGGCGGTGAGCAGGTCCCGTACCCGCTGCACCACCCGGGTCCGGGACACGTCGTCGGTGGCCGCCGCCCCGGTCAGGCCGACGGCGACGCGGTCGAAGTCGGCGAAGAGGGTCGGCAGTTCATCGGTGCCGGTGGCGTCGTCGAAGCGGCCGGCGAGATGCTCCACCAGGTCGCCGGGGGTGGGGTGGTCGAAGACGAGGGTGGCCTCCAGGGCCAGTCCGAGCGCCGCGCCGAGGCGGTTGCGGAACTCCACCGAGCTCAACGAGTCGAATCCGAGTTCCTGGAAGGAGCGTTCCGGATCGACCGCGCCGGCTCCGGCGTACCCGAGCACGGCGGCGGCCTCACCGCGGACCAGGCCGGCGAGGCGGGCCCGCCGCACGGCCGGCCTCAGTTCGGCCAGGCCCGGCCCGCGCAGACCGGGATCGACCGCGCCTGCCGGCGCGTCGGTCAGCAGTCCACGCAACATCGGGGGCACGACCGCTGACGCCCGGGTGTGCAGCCGCAGCGCGACCACGTCCGGTTCCGTGCCGGCCAGGGCGGTGTCCAGCAGGTGCAGTCCAGCGTCGACCGTCAGCCGGTCGAGGCCCGCGCGGGCGAGGCGGTCCCGGTCGGCGGTCATGCCGTCGTCGAGGTCCCAGGGGCCCCAGGCGATCGAGACCACCCGTCCGCCCGCCGCGACCCGGTGCCGGGCCAGCGCATCCAGGTACGCGTTGGCTGCCGCGTAGTTGCCCTGGCCGGGTCCGCCGAGCACACCCGCCACCGACGAGAAGAACACCGTCTCGGCGTCCGGCAGCAGCTCGGTCAGCCGGTCGGCGCCGGTGGCCTTGGCCCGCCACACGTTCTCCAGTCGGGTGGCGTCCAGCGCGGTCACCACGCCGTCGTCGAGCACCCCGGCCGCGTGCACCACCGTGGTGACCGTGCGGCCGGCGAGCAGCGCGGTCAGCGCCGCGCGGTCGCCGACGTCGCAGGCGGCGGCCTCGACGCGGGCGTCCAGGCCGGACAGTCCGGCGGGGACCAGGCCACCGCGGCTGACCAGCAGCACGTCGGTGACCCCGTGCCGGGCGACCAGGTGACGAACCACGGGGACGGCGAGGCCACCGCTGCCGCCGGTGACGAGCAGCGTGCCCCGCTCGCGCGGCGGCACCGGCCCGGTCACGGGGACGCGGACCAGCCGGGGCGTCAGGAGCCGACCGTCCCTGACCGCGAGCTGCGGCTCGTCCGCGGCCAGCGCCCGCAGCAGGGCGTCCGGGGCACCCGCCCCGTCGAGCTCGACGAGGGTGAACCGGCCCGGATGCTCCGACTGCGCCGAACGCAGCAGTCCCCACGCGGCGGCCGTCGTCGGGTCCGGGTCGGTGGCGACGAAGACCAGCCGCGCGGCACCGAACCGGTCGTGTTCGAGCCAGTGCCGTGCCTGGGCGAGCACCTCCCGGGTCACCGCGAGCGCGGCGTCCGCCGACGACCCGGCCCCGGCGACGGGCACGATCACCACCTCGGGGACCTCGGACAACTGCGTCAGGGTGTCGGCCCGGGTCACTGTCACACCGGCCGTGGCGAGCGACGCGCCGACACCGGGGCGGTCCGGGCCCACGACGGCACACCGGCCGGGCGGGCCGGCGGGCGGGAGGCCGTCGAGGGGCACCCAGTCGACGCGGTACAGCGGGCTGTCCGGGGCCCCGGACGGCCGCAGGGTCACCGCGTCCACCGAGGCGAGGAGCCCGCCGGTGGCGTCGGTGAGCCGCACCGCGACGGTGCCCGCCCGGATCGGGGTGACGCGGGCGCGCGCGGTGACCGCCCCGGTCGTGGCGACCCGGACCGAGGACCAGGCGAACGGCAGGTACGCCCGCTCGTCGGGGACGAATCCGCCCAGGGCCACCGCGTGCAGCGCGGCGTCGAGCAGGACCGGGTGCAGGGCGTACGGGCCGGCGTCGCCGCCGGGCACGCAGACGTCCGCGTACACCGCGTCGCCGGCCCGCCAGGCGCGCAGCAGGCCCCGGAAGGCGGGACCGTAGCCGGGCAGCCGGTCGTAGAAGCCGCCGAGGTCGACCTCCTCGGCGTCGCCGGGCAGCGGTGGCGGCTCGGTCGCGGCGGTGTCGACGGGGGCGAGCACGCCTGTCGCATGCCGGATCCAGGTCGGCTCCCCGACGGCACGGGCGTGCACCTCGAAGGCGCGCCGCCCGTCGTCGCCGGGCAGCGCCGCGCTGAGCCGCACGTCGGTGTCGCCGAACGGGAGTGGCGTCCCGAGGACCAACTCGGCGACCACCGGACGGCCGAGCCGGTCGCCGGCCCGCAGGGCCAGGTCGACGAAGAACGTCCCGGGGACCAGCGTGGTCCCGTCGACGGTGTGGTCGGCCAGCCAGGCGTGTTCGTCCTGCGCGATCCTGGCCAGCAGGACGTGGCCGTCGGGCAGCTCCACCAGGTCGGGCAGCTCCAGCAGGGCGGGCCGGGACCGGCCCGAGTGACCGCCGGTGGCGACCCAGTGCCGGTCCCGGGCGAACGGGTAGCCGGGCAGGGAGAGCCGGCGCGGGCGGGCGGGCAGCGGCGGGGTGATCTCGGCCCCGGTGACCCACGCGGCGGCGAGTGCCGCCAGGTCGTCCCCCGCCGCCGCACCGGCCGCCCCCCGCCGACGGCCGCGATGACAGCCGTCACCGGTACGCAGCGCCGCCACGAGTTCGGCGGTGGTCGTGGCCACGACGGCGAGCCGCTCGTCGAAGTGCTCGCGCCCGGCCCACAACGTGTACGCCAGCGCGCCCGGATCCACGGCGACGGTCGCCGTGGCCAGGGCGGCCGTGAGGCCGGCGGCGGTGGTCTCCCCGTCGATCGGCGGGCAGGTCCCGAACACCGCCTCGACCCGGTGGGCGAGATCGGTCAGGCGCGGAAAGTCCAGTCCCAACTCCACGAACGGCTCGTCCGGTAGCGCCGTCGGCGCACCGGCCCGGGCCAGCAACGCGCCCACCGTCGCGGCCACGTCCCCACCGGTGTTCTCCAGGTGGGCCACGAGCCGGCCGACGGTCTCGTCGAGGCGGACGGTGTCCCGGGCGGACACCACGAACAGGTGCGGCGCGGCCGGTTCCGGTACGGCCGGCGGTACGGGCCACTCGGCGAGGACGACGTGCGCGTTGGCCCCGCCCGCACCGAACGAGCTGATCGCTGCGGCCCGGTGCCCGTGCGCACGGGCCGGCCAGGGCGCCCGCTCGCGCTGCACCCGGAACCGGGAGGTCTCCCACCGCACCGCGCTGGTCGGCGGGTCGGCGTGCAGCGAGGGCACCAGTTCCCGGTGGCGCAACTGGAGCACGACCTTGGTGAGCGCCGCGATGCCGGCGGCCGACTCCAGATGCCCGATGTTCGACTTGACCGATCCGAGCGGCCATGGTCCGCGGCCGGCCCCGATCCGGTCGAACGCCTGCTCCAGCGCGGCCACCTCGATCGGGTCACCGAGGCTGGTGCCGGTGCCGTGCGCCTCCAGGTAGCCCAGGTCGTCGGGGTCCACCGCGGCGTGTCGGATCGAGGCGGCGATCAGGGCCGCCTGGGACGCCGGGTTCGGCACGGAGAAGCCGGCGGTACGGCCGCCGTGGTTCACCGCGGTCCCCCGGATGACCGCGTGCACGTGGTCACCGTCGCGCACCGCGTCCCGCAGCGGGCGCAGCAGCACCACGCCGACCCCTTCGCCGGGCACGTAGCCGTCCCCGTCCTCGCCGAAGGCGCGGCAACGCCCGTCGCTGGACAGGAAGGAGGACTGGCTCAGCAACAGGTACTTGTTCGGGTGCACGGCCAGGTTGACGCCACCGGCCAGGGCCGCCTCGCACTCCCCCCGGCGGATGGCTTCGACGGCCAGGTGCAACGTGGTGAGCGAGGACGAGCACATGCTGTCCAGGGCGATGCTGGGGCCGCGCAGGTCCAGGAAGTACGACACCCGGTTGGCGATCGACGCGCTGAACGACGAGGGCACCGGTTCGGGTGCCGCGTCGACGCCGTACAGCTGGTACTGGTTGTACATCACGCCGGCGAACACGCCCACGGACCGGCCGCGCCAGGCCGACGGCGCATGACCGGCCTCCTCGAACGCGTGCCACGACTCCTGCAGGAACAGCCGCTCCTGCGGGTCGAGCACGGCCGCCTCCTTCGGCGAGACGTGGAAGAACCCGGCGTCGAACTCGTCGACGCCATCGAGGAATCCGCCCCACTTGCCGTACGACCTGCCGGGTGTCCGCCGGTCCTCGGAGTAGATCGCCGAGTGGTCCCACCGGTCCGCGGGCACCGTCGTGACACAGTCGCGGCCGTCGCGCAGGTTCACCCAGAACTCGTCCAGGTCGCGGGCCATCGGGTAGCGGCCGCTGATCCCCACGACGGCCACCGCGTCGTCGCCGTCGGGGATCGCATCGTCGCCGTCGGGGGCCGGTCCGGCCGTCACCGCTGCCGGGGTGTCCGCCGTGGCGTCGTCCGGCGTGAACGCGGCGGCTATCCGGGCCGCTTCCCCGGCCAGGACCACGACGTGGGAGCGGCCGCTGCCCACCGCCCGTAGCAGCACGTCGACCGCGAGCGGGGTGTCCATCGCCCGCAATCCCATCCGGCGCAACCCGGCGGCGTCGACCGGCATGCCGCCCTCCGCCCAGGCCGGCCACCCCACCGACACGATGTCGCGGCGGCTGCCGGCGAACAGGTCCAGGAAGGCGTTCGCGCACGCGTAGTCGGCCTGACCGGGGTTGCCCCAGGTGCCGGCGGTGGAGGAACACAGCACCAGGAAGTCCAGGGTGAGGTGCCGGGTGGCCGCCTCGACGTGACGCGCACCGTCGACCTTCGGGGCGAGCACCGCCCGGACGTCCTCGGCCCGTTTGCCCGTCAGGAGCCCGTCACGCAGCACCCCGGCGGCGTGCACGACCCCGTGCAGGGCACCGAAGCGGTCGACGGCGGCGCGCACCGCCCGGTGCACATCATCCGCCCTGGTCACATCCATCACGACGGTGAGCACCTCGGCGCCGAGAGCGGTCAGCTCGCCGACCACGGACGGGTCCGCGCCCGTGCGTCCGCCGAGCACGAGCCGTGCCCGGACCGACCGGGCCAGGTGCCGGGCCAGGGCGAGGCCCACCCCGCCGAGACCTCCGGTGATCAGGTAGACGCCGTGCTGCCGCAGCGGGCCGCCGCCCTGCGGCTCCGGCATCGTGCGGACGACGCGAACCTGCCGCGTGGCGTCGACGTACCGCACCTCCACGTCGGGCAGCCCGGCCGCGAGTTCGGCCAGCGCGTCGGACCGGTGCGGCGAACGGACCACCGCGGCCCGGGTGCCCGGCCTCTCCCGCAGCAGGGTCCGGAACAGGCCGGTGACCGCCGCCACGGGCGCGGCGTCGTCCTCGACGTGGCAGACCAGCCGCAGGGCGTCCCGTCCGGCGTCGGACGCGGCCCTGAGGAACTCGGTCAGGGCGACCGCCTCACCGGTGAGGTCCGACGGGTCGACGGGTTGCCACACCACCCCGGTGGCGGAGGTGGGTCCGATCGCGTCCGGCCACCGGCTCCGGGTGTGCGCCCCGATGGTGACCACCCGGGCTGGAGGCGGTCCGGGCGGCAGCGGAGCCGGACGCCAGAGCGACTCGAACCACACCGTCTCGGCCGGGACCGGAATCCCGGCGGCCGGCACCGTGGGCGGCGCGGACACCGCCGCGAACCCCCGCAGATGCTCGGCCAGCAGAGCGAACGTGTTGTGCTCGAACAGCAGGGTCGGGGAGAAGTCGACACCGAACGCCTGCTCCAGGTCGGCCGCGATGCCCAGCAACGCCGAGGAGTCCATGCCGAGCTCGTAGAACCCGGCCGTCTCGTCGAAGTCCGGGCGACCGAGCCTCGCCTCGATCAGCTCACGGACGATCCGCCCGGTGTCCGGTCCGGCCGGAGGGTGCGCGTCGAGACGGGTGATGGCCGCCGTGTCGCGGATCCGCTTGGACGTCAGCCCGTGCAGCCATGCCACAACGGTCCCGTCCTCGGCATGGAACTCCAGGTCGCAGGTGGTGAGATCCCCATCCGGGCCGGCCGGACGCGGCGGGGTGGCGTGCACCAGGGTCCGGGCGCCCAGCGGGCCCCGGGCCCGGACCGATTCGATCAGCATCGGCACGTACGGGCGGGCCTCGGCACCCGGCGGTGCGGTGGCGAACCGGGTGGGCAGCAGTGTCGAGGAGTCGAGCGCGGCGGGGTGCAGGTGGAAGTACCCGGCGTAGCCGGCGGCCGGTGGGCTCAGCGACAGTTCGGCGAGCAGTTCGTCCGGTCCGACGTGCAGGGTGCCGAGGGCCCGCATGAACTCGCCGTGTTCGATGCCGGTGGCGCGGGCCGTCGCGTACAGCTCGGTCATGTCGACGGTCTGCCGTGCCGTGGCCCGCAGTGCGGGCAGGTCCCGACGCCGTCGCGGGAACGGAAGGCCCAGGTGCAGCTGACAGTCCAGCACCGGTTCGCTGTCCCCACGGGGGCGACGCGTCCCGGTGACCGACACCCGGAAGTGACCGTCACCGCGGGCGAAACGCACCGTCAGTTCCGTGTCGAAGTCCGGGCCGGCGGCGACCGGGTTGCGGAACAGCACCCGGCGCAGCTCGACGCCGTCCGGGTCGACGCCACGCGCCCGCACCACGCGGAAGATGATGTCGAGGAAGGACACTCCGGGCAGGATCCGGGTGCCGTGGATGCGGTGGTCGCGTACCACAGGATCGCTGCTGCGGATGACGACGGTGCAGGCCAGACCATCCAAGGAGTCCACCGGACCTTCTCCCCCGCGCACTAGAACTGGATCTCGAAGAACGGCGCGAACGACTCCGGGCCGTGGTCGTGCCCGTGGCCGTTGGCTGACGTCGACACCGGTCCGTCGAACCAGAACCGGCGTCGCCGGTACCGCGGTGGCTCCAGCGGTTCACGCACCCGGGCCTGGGGCGGCGCCTGCCGCACCACCACGTGGGCGTTGGTGCCGCCGAAGCCGAACGAGCTGACCCCGGCCCGGCGTACGCCGTCGCGTCCGGTCCAGTCGCGCAGCTCGCGGACCGGGAACAGTGGTGACCTGTCGAACTCGAAGCGCCGGTTGAGCGTCGCGCAGTGCAGGGTGGGCGGCAGCTGCCCGTGGTGCACGGACAGGACCGTCTTGATCAGGCCGGCGATCCCGGCGGCGCTGAGCGTGTGCCCGATGTTGGTCTTCACGCTCCCCACGCCGCAGAACCCGACCTCGTCCGTGGCACCGCGCAACACCTCGGTCAACGCCTTCAACTCCATCGGATCGCCGATCATGGTGCCGGTGCCGTGCGCCTCGACGTAGCCGAGCAGTGCCGGGGACACGCCGGCGACGGCGAGCGCGGATTCGATGACCTCGCGCTGCGCCCGGGGGTTCGGGGTGGTGATGCCCATGGTGCGGCCGTCGTTGTTGACGGCGCTGCCCTCGATGACCGCGTACACCCGGTCGCCGTCGCGGAGCGCGTCCTCGACCCGCTTGAGCAGCAGGACGCCCACGCCCTCACCGAGGACGATGCCGTCGGCACGCTCGTCGAAGGTGTGGCACCGGCCGGTGGGTGACAGCGCCCCGGCACCGCTCATGCCGACGAACGGCACCTCGTCGAGCAGGATCTCGACGCCGCCGGCGAGCGCCGTGTCGGTTTCGCCGGCCCGCAGGCTCTGCACCGCGAGGTGCACCGCGACCAGCCCGGACGAGCAGGCGCTGTCGACGACCATGGCCGGACCGTGCACGTCCAGGTAGTGCGAGAGATGCGCGGCGATGAAGTTCTGCGCCATGCCGCTGATCGAATGGGTGGTCGCGGCCGTGTGGTGGGCGCCGAAGTTCGCCACCCGGGCACCGGCGAAGACCCCCACCCGGCGGCCGGCCACGTCGGCGGGTGTCAGGCCCGCGTCGGCCATGCACTCGGCCCCGGCCTCCAGGAACTGCCGCACCAACGGGTCGACGTGGGCGGCGCCGGCCGGGTCGAGACGGAAGAACTCCGGGTCGAAGTCCTCGATGGCGTCCAGGAACCCGCCCCACTTGCTGACGGTTCTGCCGGGCTGCTGGACCGGGTGCCAGAAGCGGTCCACGTCCCAGCGGGACGGCGGCACCTCGGTCACCGAGTCCACCCCGTCGACCAGGTTGCGCCAGAAGGTGGTGTGGTCGGGGGCGCCGGGGAAGTGTGCGGCGATGCCCACCACGGCGATCCCCCGCACCTGCGGCGTCCTCGGGACCGGTCGCGGCCCACCCTCCGCTTGCGTCCCACCCTCCGCTTGCGTCCCACCCTCCGGTTGCGTCCCACGCTCCGGTTGCGTCCCGCGCTCCGGTTGCGGCCCGCGCCCCGCTTGCGGCCCGCGCTCCGGTTGCGGCTCCGTGGGCACCGACTCCTGCGGCAGTACGCCGTTCAGGGTGGTGCTCAGCCGGGCGATGGTGGGGTTCTCCAGCAGCACCGACGGCTCGACGACCGCCCCGAGGTCGCGCTCCAGGGCGGCGAGCAGTTGGGCGATCATGATGGAGTCCACGCCGAGGTCGGCGAAATCGGCGTCGGGCGGAATCTGCGCGGCGTCCAGGCGCAACGTCGCTGCGAAGACCTCGGTGAGCCGCCGTACCCCGTCGTCGCCGGACCGGATCCCGTGCCCCGCCGGCAGCGCCTGCACGACGGCGGCGGCCGGCGCGGACGGGGTCGCAGCCGGGGTGACCTCCAGGAGGGCACGCGCGTCGAACCGGGAGGCGTCCACCACGCACGGCAGCACGACCGGGTCGGGCCCGGCCAGCGCCGCGTCCAGCAGCGCCAGGCCGTCCCGCGGGGGCAGCGCCAGCAGCCCTCGGGCCCGGTAGGTCGGGGTGTCCACCTCCGGCATGCCGGCCGCCTGCCAGCTCGGCCACTGCACCGACCGGAAGACCGGAACACCCGTGCCGGTGGCGGTCCGGTACTCGGCCACCCGGTCCAGCACCGAGTTGGCCACCGCGTAGTCGCTCATCCCGACCGCCAGGGTGGGCACCTGACCGGCGACCGACGAGTACAGCACCACGAAGCGCAGCGGGTCGTCCGCGCACGCGTCGAGCACGGCCTGCAGGCCTGTCGTCTTCGGTTCCAGCACCGCGCGCATGTCGGCGGTGCGCTTGCCGATGAACGCGGGGTCGGTCATCACCCCCAGCCCGGCACAGTGCACGAGGCCGGCGATCGGACCCCACTGCCGTCGTACCCGGTCGAGCACCTGCCCGACGCGCTCCAGCGGGGTGCTCTCGATCATCAGGTGCACCCCGGGGCGCTCCAGCGCGGTGAGGTCACGGAGCCGGGCGGCCAGGTCCGGATCGGTGTCCGCGGCGGCGATCAGGGCCGCCCAGGTCTCCCGGGCGGGCAGTGACGACTGCCCGAGCAGCACCAGCCGGTCCGCGCCCCGCGCGACGAGTTCGGCGGCCAGCAGCCGGCCGAGCGCACCGGTCCCACCGGTGATCACCACCGGCTGCCCGGCCAGCGCGGCCGACCACCGGGCCGGTGCCGAGGAGGCGTCCACGGGCCGCAGCACCGGGGTGTACCGGAGGCCGTCGCGCACGCACGCCTCGGTGACCGGATCGGTCGCCGCCAGCTCCGCGGCGACCACGTCGCGCACCACGTCCGGGTCCGTGACATCGACGTCGACGGTACGGGCGGACACGGCGGGGTACTCGGCGGTGAGCATCCGGACCAGCCCCGCGAACGCTGCTCCCCGCAGCGTCGGGTTCTCGACGCCGAAGGTCACCAACCCCCGCGTCAGGTGCAGGTAGGCCAGTCCGGTGGTCCGGTTCGCCGCGACCAGCTCCCGGGCCAGCACGATGCGCGCCCAGTCGACGTGCACCTCGGCCACCGGGACCGCGGACAGGTCGACGAGGTCCACCACGACCGTTGCCCGGCCGATCGCGGTGGCGGCCCGCAGGCCGGTCTCCTCGCTGGTGTCGTCCAGGCGGACCACCCGCGCGGTCCCCCCGAACGCCGCCAGCGCGAGCGCCTCGGTCTCGGCACCGACCAGGACCACCGGTTCGTCCGGTGCCGACGCGGACGGCAGCGACGCCGGCTCCCACGCTTTGACCAGCAGCCGCCGGGAATCCTCCGACGTCGGGTCGGACCCGGTGGGAAGCCAGTGCCGTTCCCGCGCGAACGGGTACGTCGGCATCGAGGTGAGGGCAGGTCGGTCGGTGCGCAGCGCAGCCCAGTCGATGGCCGCGCCGTCCTGCCACAGCCGCGCGATCCGGTCGAGCCGCCCCTCGCGGGCCAGCCGCCGCAGATAGCTGACGCCCTCCGGCTCGGTGAGCCAGTCGTGGTCGCCGGCCACGGTACCCGCCGCGAGGTCGCCGGCCAGGAACGCGGCGAGCAGGTCCCGCAACTGCGCCACGGACGTGCAGACCAACGCCAGACGCACCGCCATCGGGACCCGACCCACCTGCGAGGTGTGGGCCAACGACGACAGGGCGGGCTGCCGGTCCCCCAGGAACGTCCAGGTCGCTCGGGCGTACCGGTGCAGGGCGGCCTCGTCGCGCGCCGACAGCAGGAACACCTCCGGTCCGGTGTCCGGCGGTGACGGCGCGGGCGCGGGCGGTTCCTCCAGCACGACGTGGGCATTGACCCCGCCGAAGCCGAACGAGCTGACTCCGGCGCGCAGCGGCACGGACGTGCCGTCGGCGTCGCGCGGCTCCCACCGGCGGGTCTGCCGGACCGGCTCGAACGGCGTGCCGGTCAGCTCGATCAGCGGGTTGAGCCGGGAGAGGTGCAGCGTCGGCGGAAGCTGTCGGTGCCGCATCGCCAGCACCACCTTGATCACACCCGCGATGCCCGCGGCGGGTTCCAGGTGCCCGATGTTGCTCTTGACCGTGCCGATGCCGCAGGTGACCGGGGGCCGGACGGCCAGCGTCCGGTGGGCCCGGACCAGGCCGTCGATCTCGACGGGGTCACCGAGTGCGGTGCCGGTGCCGTGCAGCTCGACGTAGGACACCGTCTCGATCGGCACGTCCGCGTCCCGGTACGCCTCGACCAGCAGATCCGCCTGTGCGAGGGGGTTCGG
This sequence comes from Micromonospora sp. WMMD723, assembly GCF_049863385.1. NCBI lineage: Bacteria > Bacillati > Actinomycetota > Actinomycetes > Micromonosporales > Micromonosporaceae > Micromonospora > Micromonospora sp. WMMD723. Next base: position 4,726,202 of record NZ_JBMKNR010000001.1, on the reverse strand, counting down.
TGAGGTGAGTGACGAGGCGCGGCCACCGTGGTTGACCGCGCTGCCGCGGATGACCGCGTGCACCCGGTCGCCGTCGGCGAGGGCCCGGGACAGCGGCTTGAGGACGACGACGCCGACGCCCTCCCCCTTGACGTACCCGTCGGCCCGCTCGTCGAGCGTCTTGCACCGGCCGTCGGGCGCGAGCACACCGAGCTGGTTGCCGGCGACGACGGTCTGCGGGGACAGCACGAGGCTCACCCCACCGGCTATGGCCAGGTCGCTCTCCCCCGCGCGCAACGAGCGGACGGCGCGGTGCAGGGCGACCAGCGAGCTGGAGCAGGCGGTGTCGATGCTCTCGCTCGGGCCGCGCAGGTCGAGCAGGTACGAGATGCGGTTGGCCAGCATGGTGCGGGCCAGTCCGGTGCCGGCGTGCGCGTTGACGTGCTCGCCGTTGAGCACCATCGACTCGTAGTCGGTGAACTGCACCCCGGCGAAGACGCACACCCGGCCACCCGCGAGCCGGTCCGGGCGGCATCCCGCGTCCTCCAGCGCAGCCCACGTCTGCTCCAGGAACAGGCGGTGCTGCGGGTCGATGACCTGCGCCTCGGCCGGTGAGATGCGGAAGAACAGCGGGTCGAACAGGTCTACGTCGGTCAGGAAGCCACCCCAGCGGGCGGTGCCGCCGAAGCGACGGGCGACCTCCCGCCAGTCCCACCGGTCGGCGGGCGTCTCGGTGATCAGGTCCCGGCCGGCCGCGAGGTGCTGCCAGAAGGAGTCCAGGTCGTCGGCGCCGGGCAGCCGCCCGGCCAGGCCGATGATCGCGACCGGCTCGTGGTCCGCCGGTGCCGGAGGGACGGGCCCGGATACGGGTACGGATGCGGGTGCGACGAACGGCGCGGATACGACCGGCTCGGGTACGAACGGCTCGGGTACGACCGGCGCGACGGCCGGGGTCGCGGGTAGCTCGGCCGCGAGGTGCGCGGCGAGTTTGGTGATGGTGTTGGCGGCGAACAGCGTCGTGGTCGGCACGGTCACGTCGTAGCGGACGGCCAGCGCTGCGGCCAGGTTCTGCAGGCCGAAGGAGTCCAGGCCGTACTCGCCGAAGCCGGCCTCCGGGTCGAGCGTGGACGGGGCGATCCCGAGGATCTCGCCGACCAACCCGCGGACCTGCCCGACCAGCTCCGACCCGGGAGCGACGTACGGCCCGGAAGCGATGTCCGGCCCGGAAGCGACGTCGGGCCGTGGTGCGGCGTCCGGTCCGGGAACAGCGGGAGCGGCGTCCGGCCCGGGAACAGCGGGAGCGGCGTCCGGCCCGGGAACAGCGGGAGCGGCGTCCGGTCCGGGAACAGCGGGAGCGGGGTGCGGGGCGGGAACAGCGGGAGCGGGGTGCGGGGCGGACGTCGGCACCGGGTAGCCGTCCTCACGTAGGCGCATCCCGGCCACCAGCTCCCGCATCGCGGCCGGCTCACCGGGCAGGACGGCCACCTGGTCCCGGTCGAGGCGCAGCACCAGGTCGAGCACCTGCCCGCCCTCTGCCGCCTCCAGGTAGCGGAAGCCGGTGGCGGCCAGGTAGCGGCGCTCGTCCCCGGCGTCCACGTGCATGCCGCCGGCACGCCACATCGGCCAGTCCACCGACACGGTGCGACCACGTCGGCGTCCGGCGCGGCGCTCCCGTTCCCGCGCGGCGGCGAACCCGTCGAGGTACCGGGCACCGACCGCGTAGTCCAGGAGACCGTAGTCACCGAGCTGCCCGGCCAGCGACGAGTAGAGCACGAACACGTCCAGCGGCTGGTCGCGGGTGACCTCGTCGAGAACCACGGTCCCGGTGAGCCGGGCCCGCAGGTGCGCACGGAACTCGTCGAGGCCCTTGCCGGGCAGCGGGGTGCGCGACACGGTGCCGGCCAGGTGGAAGACCCCGTCGAGAGGGCCCCAGGCGGCGGTCACCTCCGCCACGACACGGGCCATGGCGGCACGGTCGTCGACGGCCGCCTGGTGGTACCCGACCTCGCCGTGGGCACGCAGCTCCGCCAGTGCACCGCTGCGCTCGGCGGCCGGCGAGCGGCCGGTCAGCGCGACCCGGGCGCCACGCGAGAGCAGCGTCCGGGCCAGCAGCACGCCGAGGCCGCCCAGACCACCGGTGATCAGGTAGACGCCACCGTCGCGCAGCGGCGAGGGCAGGACCGGCTCAGCGGGGATCTCGCTGAGCACCCGGACCGTACGGCCGGTCACCGACACCCGTACGGCCGGACCCGACAGCCGGTGCGCGGCGATCTCGGCGAGTAGTTCGTCGGTACCGGTGGGGCCCTCGACCCGTACGACGCCGACGTTCGTTCCCGGCAGCGCGGCCCGCAACGACACGTCGAACCCGCCCCACGCCTCGGCGTGCGGACCCTCCGGCACCAGCACCTGGATGCGGGCCGGGGCGCGGGTGCCACGGGCCGTCAGCTCCTTGACGATCCGGAACATCGCCTCGATCCCCAGGTCGTCGCGGCCAGGCGTGAGCAGCGGCCACTGGTGCACGATCCGGGTCGGCGGGTCGGCCAGCAGCCGGGCGTAGTCGTCCTGCTCGCCGGGCCGGATGGTGACCACCGTGCCGTCGTCGCGGTACTCTGCGCCCGCCACGACGTGCACCGCGCCCGGCACCGGCAGGTCACCCAGGACCAGCACCCGGCCCGGGTGCTCCCCGGGCGCCGGGACCGGCTCGTCCCGCCAGGTCGCCGTGAAGTAGCTGATCGGCGGGGCCGTCGTGCCGTCGGTGAACCAGTGCCGTTCCCGCGCGAACGGGTACGTCGGCAGGGACCGCCGACGGGGCCGGTCCACCCACCGGCGACGCCAGTCCACCCGCGCGCCCCGTACCCAGGCGGCAGCGGTCTCGTCGTCGCCGTGGCCGTCGTACGGGTCACCGCTCGCGCCCCGCTCGACCCGCCCGGTGTGCAGACCGGTGGTGTCACCGGCGAGGAACCGACGCAGTGTGGTGACGGCGTGCTCGGCGGAGTCCGTGACGAACGCCAGCCGCTCGGCGTACGCCCCACGCCCCACCTGCAGGGTGTACGCGGTGCCCGCCAGGTCGTGCGCCCACCGGTCCGGCCGGTCGGCGAAGGCACGCGCGTACGCCCGCAGCCGGTCGCCGTCCCTGGCGGACAGGACGAACACCACAGGTCCCGTCGGCGGGTGCGGCTGCGGGCTCGGGTACTCCTCGAGGACGACGTGGGCGTTGGCTCCGCCGTACCCGAAGGCGCTCACCCCGGCGCGGCGTGGCACTGCCGGCGCGGGCGGCGGCCACTCCCGCAGCCCCGTCGCCAACTCGAACGGGGTGCCCTCCAGACCCAGGTGCGGGTTCGGCCGCGGGCCGTGCGGGTCGCCGGTGATCCGGCCGTGCCGCAGCGACAGCAGGACCCGCAGCACGGCGGCTATCCCCGCCGCCGGTTCGAGATGGCCGATGGTGTTCTTCAGCGCCCCGAGGGCGCAGTGCGGCCGGGCCGGCGTCCCGTGGCCCCAGTCGCGGTAGAGGTCGGCGAACGCCTCGCGCAACCCGTTGGTCTCGGCGGGGTCACCGATGACGGTGCCGGTGCCGTGCGTCTCCAGGTATCCGATCGTCCGCGGGTCGACCGCCGCCTCCCGGTGCGCCTGTCGGATCACCTCGGCCTGGGCACGCGGGTTGGGTGCGGTCAACGAGTTGGCCCGGCCGCCGTGGTTCACCGCGCTGCCCCGTAGCACCGCCAGGATGGGGTTGCCGTCGGCCCGGGCCCGGCTGAGCCGGGTGAGTACCACGACGCCGACCCCCTCGCCGCGTACGTAGCCGGCCGCGTCGGCGTCGAACGCCCGGCCGACACCGTCCGGGCTGAGCATCCCGGCGCGTTCCAGCGAGGCGAACGTGACCGGGGACAGCATCAGGCTGACACCGGCGACGATGACGGTGCCGCACCGTCCGAGGCGCAGCGCCTCCGCCGCCCGGTGCAGCGCGACGAGCGAACTGGAACAGGCGGTGTCCACCGGTTCACTGGGACCGTGCAGGTCGAGCTGGTAGGAGATGCGGTTGGCCAGCATCGACGGGGCGAGACCGGTCGACGAGTAGGCGTCGGTGGCGGTACCGGAACGCTGGATCAGCTCGGCGTACTCGGAGGAACCGACGCCCACGAAGAGCCCGGTGTCGGTGCCGGCCAGGTCGCCGGGGTCGATGCCGGCGTCCTCCAGCGCAGCCCACACCGTACGCATCAGCAACCGCTGCCGCGGGTCCATCCAGCGGGCCTCCCGGGGGGAGATGCCGAAGAACAGCGGGTCGAACCGGTCGACGTCGGCGATGAAACCGGCCCGGGTCACCCGGGTGTGTTCCGGGTGGCCGGCGGGATCGCCGTGGTGCTCCCGCACGTCCCACCGGTCGGCCGGCACGTCGGAGAAGAGGTCCCCGCCACGTTCCAGGTTGGCCCAGAACTCGTCCAGATCGGCGGAGCCCGGCAGCACCCCGGCCATGCCGACGATCACCACCGGATCGTCCGTCCCGGGCGGACCGGACGGATCCGGTGCCGCACGCGGGTCGTCGCGGGTGAGCCACCCGGCCAGGGCCGTGGCGGTCGGGGTGGCCAGCAGCTGGTCCGGGCCGACCGGCACCCCGAACGCGGCGGCGACGTCACCGGCCAGCCTCAGCAGCGCCAGCGAGTCGAGCCCGTGATCGTGGAACGACGCATCCGGGTCGAGGTCGGTCACCGGATAGCCGCTGATTCCGCTGACCAGTCGCAGCACGGTGTCCAGCGCGGGGCGGCGCGGGCCGGTCGGCCGGTCCGGCACCGGCGTGGCGGCCGTCGGCCCGGCGGACCGGATCCAGCAGCGGACCCGCTCGAACGGGTACCCGGGCAGCGACAGCGGCTCCGGTCCGCGGCCGGGCGTCCCCCGCCAGTCGATCACGTCGCCGGCGACCCAGCGGCGTGCGACGTCGCGCGGGTCCGTGCCCGGCGCGACCGGGGGGCCGGGTTCCGCGGTGACCACACCGGTCCAGCCCGACGGCCGTCCGGCGAGGAAGGACTCAAGCTGGTCGATCAGCTCGTCGGGCCGACGGGCGACCACGGCGAGCCGGTGTGCCATCGCCTCGCGCCCGGTCTGCAGCGTGTAGGCCAGCCGGTCGAGGTCGAGGTCCGCAGCGGCCGGCAGGGCCGCGGCAAGCTGACGCAGGGTCGATCCGCTGTGCACGGTCCCGACGTTCAGGGTGCTGTCCCGCCCGGCCAGCCGCATGATCACGGCGGGGTCCAGGCCGAGTTCGTCGAGCGGCTCGTCGACGGCGGTGACCGGCACCCCGGCGGCCGAGGCGATCTCGGACAGGCCGGGTCCGGCCGCCCCGCCGCGCAACCGGTCCAGCATCCGCTCGACGACGCGGCGCAACGCCTGCGCGTCGCGCGCCGAGAACGGGAAGACGGCCGGCACCGGCACGACGCCGGAGGGTGATCCGGCCCGGTACTGCTCGACCAGGACGTGCGCGTTGGAGCCGCCGGCGCCGAAGGCGCTGACCCCGGCACGCAGTGGCTGCGGGCCGGTCCACGGGGCCACCTCGCGCTGCACGCGGAACGGGACGCCCGCCCAGTCGACGGCCGGGTTGAGCTCCTCGGCGTGCAGTGACGGCGCGAGTTCCCCCACCCGCATCTGCAGCAGCACCTTCGTCAGACCCGCGATGCCCGCCGCAGACTCCAGGTGACCGACGGACGACTTCACCGAGCCGATGGCGATCGAGGCGGCGGGGGCGTCGCCGAACACCCGGGTCAGGCCGGCGATCTCGGCGGGATCGCCGAGCGCCGTGCCGGTGCCGTGCGCCTCCACGTACGACACGGTGGCCGGGTCGACGCCGGCGGCCCGCAGGGCGCTGGTGACGACCTCGCTCTGGGCACCCGGGCTGGGTACGGCGTACCCGCCGGTCTTGCCGCCGTGGTTGACGGCACTGCCGAGGATGACTCCGAGGATGCGGTCACCGTCGCGTTCGGCGGCGGCCAGCGGCTTGAGCAGGACAGCGCCGACACCCTCGCCGGGGACCATGCCGTCGCCGCCGGCCGCGAAGCTGCGGCACCGTCCGGAGTCGCCGGTGAACCCACCGGCCGCGAGTTGCCGGTACTTGCGCGGATGTGGGGTGAGGTTCACGCCGCCCGCCAGCGCGTAGTCCGCGCTCCCGGCGGCCAGTGCCGTACAGGCGAGATGGATGGCGGTCAGGGACGACGAGCACATGGTGTCGACAGCCAGGCTCGGGCCGTGCAGGTCCAGGACGTACGACACCCGGTTGGCGATCGACGCGTAGCCCATTCCCCCGGCCAGCCCGCGCTCGTCCTCCAGGAGCTGGTAGTGGCCGTACATGACGCCGACGTAGACGCCCACGCGGCTGCCCCGGAGCCGGGCGTGCGGATAACCGGCGTCCTCCAGGGTGTGCCAGGCGGTCTGCAGGAACAGTCTCTCCTGCGGGTCGGTCAGTTCCGCCTCGCGCATCGACATCTGGAAGAACCGCGGGTCGAACTCGTCGATGTGGTCGAGGAAGCCGCCCCACCGGCTGACCGGTCTGCCGTCCACCTCGGAGACCACCGACGGATCCCAGCGGTCGGCCGGCACCTCGCGGACGCAGTCCCGGCCGGCCCGCAGGTTGGCCCAGAACGTGTCGACGTCGTCGGCGAGCGGGTACCGGCCGGCCATGCCGATCACGGCGATCCGGGTGTCCGTCGTCGGCGTCGGTCGCCCGGCGGGCTCGACCGTCGCCGCCGGCACGGACGGTGCCGCCGGACCGACCACCGGTACGGGCGGGGGTTCGGCGGGCAGCAGGCCCCTGACGCTCTGCGGGTACCGCTCGACCAGATGGTCGGCGACCTCGCGGATGGTCGGGTGCTCGAACAGCAGGGTGGCCGGCAGGTCCCCCATCCGTTCGGCGAGCAGGTCGGCGATGCGGGGCACGGTCAACGAGTCGACCCCGAAGTTCTCGTACGTCTCGTCCAGCCACAGCCGGTCGCGGGGTACCTGGAGGACCTGGACGAACGCGTCCTTGACGTACTCGCGGGCGGCCTCGACGAGCCGCTGCGCGTCGCCGGTGCGCGGCGGCGACCCGGCTGTCGCCTCGCGGGCGGGCTCGGCCAGCGGCTGCGCGTCGCCGGGGCTCGGCTGCGACACCGCCGGCACGGGTGTCGCCGGGGCCGGGCCGGTGGCCGCGACGACGACGTGCTGGGTGAGCGCCCGGTCGGCGGGGAAGGCCCGGCTGCGGGCGAACCCGGCCAGTTCGAGCGCGGTGCGCCAGCCGGCCCCGGACAGCAGGGGGGATCCGGGCAGGCGCAGGCCGGTGTCGCGGTGCAGCCACCAGCCGTCGAGCAGGCCGAAGGTGAGCGTCGTGGTGACGGCGTTGTTGCTGGCCTCGTTGAGCACCAGGTGTCCGCCCGGTTTGAGCAGCGCCGCGACCGCGCGCAGGGTGTGCAGCAGGTCCGGGGTGGCGTGCAGGACGTTGGCCGCCACCACGAGATCCGCCTCGCCGGGCGGGAATCCCTGCGCGGCCGGGTCGCCGGAGATGTCGAGTCGTTGGAAGCGCACCGTCGGGTAGCGCTCGGCGAACCGCTGCCGGCCGTGTTGCAGGAACGCGGGTGAGATGTCGGTGTACACGTAGGTCAGATCCCTGCCGGTGGCGGTCAGGGCGGGCAGCAGGCTCGCGGTGGTGCCACCGGTCCCGGCCCCGATCTCGACGACCGTGACCGGTCCGCCCAGCCGGCCGACCCGGTCCAGCGCCGCGGCCACCACGAGTTCGTTGGCACGGTCGACGACGGGGCTGCCCCGGTAGGCGTCCTCCACCAACGCCGTGGACCCGCCGGGGAACATCACCTCGGTGGCGCGCACGCTGCCCCTCAGCACTCCGAACAGGTCGCGCATGCAGGGCCTCAGCAGGCGGTCGATGCGGTTCAGTGCCGGCTGGCGCGCGCAGAGTGCGATCAGCTCGTTCTCCGGGTCCACCGGGGCCGACCGGTTCGTGGGGACCAGCGCGGTGCCGTCGTCGCGCAGGAAGCCGGCCGCGGTGAGCACCCGCAGCAGTTCGGCGAAGAGCCGGGACTGCCCGTCGGCGATCCGCAGCCGTCGCTGGACGTCGGCGGCGGTCCACCGCTCGTCGTCGCTGCGGAACACGCCCTCGTTGCGGAACAGCTCCCACAGCCAGCCGGTCACGATCCCGTCCAGCGACGCCTGGTCGGCGTCGGTCAACAGCGGCGCGACCGGTGCCAGGGCGGCCGCCGACGGCGCCAGTTCGTCGTCGCCGGCCGGGTCCCCCGGCCGCTCGACCCCGGCGGCGGCCAGCACACCGGCGTCCGCCTTGATCACCACGACCTGCCGGTCGGTACGACCCAGCACGTCGTGCACCGCCGCCATGCCCTCCGCCGGGGTGATCGACCGGATTCCGGTCCGGGCCAGTCGCTGCCGGTACCGTTCGTCCGCGACGATGCCCACGGTGCCCCAGTAGCCCCAGTTGATGACGGCCGAACGGGCGGGCAGGACGCCGTCGAGGTGCTGCGCGAACGCGTCCTCGAACGTCGATCCGGCGGCGTAGTTGGCCTGCCCGGCGCTGCCCGACAGCGCCACCGCGGAGGAGAAGAACAGCACGAAGTCGAGCCCGGCGGCGGTGGCGATGGCGTGGTGCAGTGCCACCGAGGTCCGCGTCTTGGCGTCGAGGACGGTCCGGAAGGTCTCCTCGGTCATCGTGGCGACGATCTGGTCACGCAGCACGATGGTGGCGTGCACGACCCCGTGCAACGCGCCGTGCCGGCTCCGGACAGCGGTGACCACGTCGGCGAGTGCCGCCGGGTCGGTGGCGTCGGCCCTGCGGTACGACACCAGCTCGCCGGCCGGGTCCAGGCGGCGCAGTCGTTCCCGACGTCCGTCGTCCAGCTCGCTGCGGCCGACCAGCACCACCCTCGCCCGGTAGCCGCGTACCAGCCATTCGGTCAGCTCCAGGCCGATACCTCCGGCGCCGCCGAGGATCAGGTAGACGCCCCCGTGGCGGATCGCCTCGCGGGGTGCGGCGGCGGTGACGGGGACCAGGCTCCGCCGGTGCAGGACACCGGCGCGCAGGGCGTACGGGCCGCCGGCGGGCACGTCGAAGACGTCGGCGGACAGGGGATCGGTCGACGAGCGGTCGACCACCGCCACCCGCCAGCGCGGGTGTTCCCGGGCCAGGGAGAGGGCCAGTCCGTGCAGGCTCGCCGCGTAGGGGTTGCCGACCGGCTCCGGGCCGGTGCTCAGGGCGTCTTCGGTGACCACGGTGAGCCGTACCGGGGCACCCGACCGCTGTAACGCCTTGGCGACGCGGAACAGGGCCAGGACGCCGTGCTCCTGCGCGCGGTCGAGGGCGGCGAGGTCGTCGGTGCGGCCGGTGGCAGGGCCGGAGAGCACGACCACGTGGCCCGGCCGCCCGGGCGGTACGACGGAGCCGTCGGCACCGATGTCGGTGACCGCACCGCCGAGCCGGGCGGCGAGGACGGCGGCGAGCGGAGCGGCGGCGGCAGGACCGATCACCCAGGTGTCCGGGTCGTCCACGGTCAGGGGCTCGGCCGGAGTCGGGGACCAGCGGGGTACGTACATCAGGTCGTCCACCGCCGGCCCGGCCACGGCGGACCCGACCCGGGACGCCCGCGCCCCGGGAGCCGGGCGCAGGGCCAGGTCACGTAGCCGGACGCAGACGCCGCCGGCCCGGTCGGTCAGGGTCAGGTCGTACCGGTCCGGGCCGACGGCCCGGACGTGGGCGTACACCTGGTCCGGTAGGGGCGCGAAAACCTCGGCGGCGGCGAGCGCGAACGGCACCATCGCCGGTCCGTCGGTGGGGTCGCGCAGCACCGCGAACGTGTGCAGTGCCCCGTCGACCAGGGCGGGCGGCAGCGCGCAGCCGGCGAACGGGGCGGCCCCGCTGGGCAGGCGCAGGCTGGCCAGCGCCTCCCCGGTGCCCGACACGATCCATTCGACGGCACGCAGGGCGGGGCCGTAGACCAGGCCGGCGGCGGCGAGGTCGGCGTAGACGGCCGCCCCGTCGTGCCGGTGCGGCAGGGCCGTCCGGATCCGCTCGACCGCGACGGGCTCCGGCACGGTGCCGGTCAGTGTCTCGACGCCCCCCTCGGCCACCAGGTCACCGGCGTCGTCGAGCAGGGAGAAGACCAGGCCGGTGCCGTCGCTGCGCAGCCGGGTCGCGAGGCGGCGGGTGGCGTCGGCGACCACGAACGGGCGCAGCCAGCGGACATCGCGCAGGCGGACCGGCACCGGGTGGCCGACGGTCGCGGCGGCCGCCCGGGCCATCTCCAGGACCGCCGCGGCGGGAAGCAGGCGCATGTCGCCGACGCGGTGTCCGTCGATCAGCGGATGCCCGGGTGGGAAGGTGGTTCGGTAGGTCAGTCCGGTGATGCTGCCGGCCGGATCGATCGCGCCGAGCAGCGGGTGCGTGGCCGGTCCGACCGTCGGCGGTGCCCAGGTCTGCTCGGTGATCCAGCAGCGCAGTTCCTCGAACGGGTAGCCGGGCAGCGGCAGCCGCCGACCGGTGCCACCCCAGTCGACTGTCGCGCCGGCGGTCCAGGCCGCCGCCAGGCCCGAAAGGTCCGTGCCGGCCGCAACGACGGCACGGGAGGCGTTGCGGCCGCGGACGCTACCCGTCCACACGCCGTCTCCGGTGCCCGCGCGCAGCCGGTCGACCAGCTCGTCCGCCGTCGAGGCGAGCACCACCATGCGGTCGGCCCAGGCCTCACGTCCCTGTTGCAGGGTGTACGCCACGTCGGCGAGCCGGTCGGCGGGGCCGTCGGCCACGGCGTCGGCGAGCCGCCCGGCCAGCAGGCGCAGGCTTTCCGGCGTACGGGCCGACAGCGGGAAGAGCCGGGGGCCCGGCGCGGCGGCCGCAGGGGGCGCGGCGAGGTGTTCCTCGACCACCAGGTGGGCGTTGGCTCCGCCCGCGCCGAACGAGCTGATGCCGGCGCGGCGCGGCTGCCCGCCCCGGCGGGGCCAGGGGGCCACCTCGGTCTGCACCCGCAGCGGCGTGGAGGCGAAGTCGATGTTCGGGTTCACCGGGTCCGCGTGCAACGACGGTACGAGTTCCCCGTGCCGGATCTGCAGGAGCACCTTGCAGAGTCCGGCCATCCCGGAGGCCGACTCGAGATGGCCGATGTTGGATTTCACCGAGCCGATCGGCAGGCTGTCGCGGGGTAGGCCGGAGGCGTCCAGAGCGCGGGCCAGCGCCCGGATCTCCACCGGGTCGCCGAGGGCGGTACCGGTGCCGTGCGCCTCCAGGTAACCGAGCGAGGCGGCCGTGACGCCGGCCTCGGCCAGCGCCCGCTCCACGAGGTCGCTCTGGGCGACCGGGTTGGGCACGGTGAAACCGTTGGTCCTGCCGCCGTGGTTGACGGAGGTGCCGAGGATGACGCCGTGGATGTGGTCGCCGTCCCGGATGGCGGCCGACAGCGGTCTGAGCAGCACCACGCCCACGCCCTCGCCGGGCACGTAGCCGTCACCGTCCGCACCGAAGCTGCGGCACCGGCCGTCGCTGGAGGTGAAGCCGCCCTGGCCGAGGAACCGGTACTTGTAGGGGTGGACGTGCAGGTTGACACCCCCGGCGAAGGCCATCTCGGTCTCACCGGAGCGCAGGTCGCGGACGGCGAGGTGAATGGCGGTCAGCGAGGAGGAGCACATGGTGTCCACGCCGAGGCTGGGACCGGTCAGGCCCAGGGTGTACGAGACGCGGTTGGCGATGGACGCGTGCGACGACGCGCCGATCCGGCCGTCGGCGGCCTCGTGGAGCTGGTAGAGGCCGTACATGGCGCCGGCGTAGACCCCGACGCGGCGGCCCCGCAGGCCGGCCCGGGTGTGTCCGGCGTTCTCCATGGCGTGCCAGGCGGTCTGGAGGAACAGCCGCTCCTGTGGGTCGATGATCTCCGCCTCCCGGGGGGAGATGCCGAAGAAGAGCGGGTCGAAGCGGTCGATGCCCCGCAGGAAGCTGCCCCACCGGCTGTACCGGGCCGCCCGGTCGGCCGGGGTGGCCTGGTCGTAGTCACGCCAGTCCCAGCGGTCCGCCGGGATCTCGGTGATCAGGTCGCGGCCGGCCCGCAGGTTCGCCCAGAACTCGTCGAGGGTGTCGGATTCGGCGAACCTGGCCGCGACGCCGACGATCGCGATGGGCTCCGGCTGCGGGGACCCGGGTGCGGCGTGGTCGGGTCGCGGGGCCGTCACCGCGGCCGGGACCACCGGCGGCTCCGGTGCCGGATGTGTCGTCGGGACGAGTTCGGTCAGGCGGGCGCCGTGCTGCTCGGCGAACCAGCCGGCGAGGCCGCGCAGGTCCTGGTACTCGAAGAAGAGGGTCTTCGGCAGCGATCCGAAGTGGTCCTCGAGCCGCCGGGTCAGGTCCATGATCAGCAGCGAGTCGATGCCGTACTGCTCGAACGCGGTGTCCGCGTCGATGTCCTCCGGCGGGTAGTCGAAGACCTCGGCCAGCACGCCCCGCAGGAACTCCTCGGCGACCGCGGTGACCGCAGCGGTGGCGTCGGCCGGCGTCGCCGCCGGGGCCGGTGCCGCTGCCGGGACCGGTGCCGGCGCGTCGAGCAGCTGCCGGATGCGGTCCAACTCCCCGTGCGCGACCAGCACGTGGTCGCCGTCGTGGCCCAACGCCCTGTCCCAGGCGGCCAGGGCGGCCGCGGTCGGCAGTGGACGCAACCCGGAGCGGCGGACGATGCGGTCCTGCGTGGCGTCGTCGGCGTCCATCCGGATCCCGCCGTCGGCCCACAGCGACCACAGCACGCTGAGACTGCGGCCGGGCCGGTCGCTGTCGCGTCGCCAGGCGGTGAACGCGTCGAGGAAGCGGTTGGCGTAGGCGTAGTCGGCCTGTCCCGGGCTGCCCGCCCCGGACATCGAGGAGAAGCAGACGAAGAAGTCGAGCGGGTCCGTGGCCGTGGCCCGGTCCAGGGCGAGCGTGCCGTGGACCTTGGGCCCCAGCACCGCGGCGATCTCCTCGTCGGTCTTGCGCAGGAGGAACGAGTCACGGGTGACGCCGGCCAGGTGCAGCACCCCCCGCAGCGGCCCGAACGTCTCACGGACCCGCGCGACCAACCGCTCGGCCGCGCCCGGCGCGCCCAGGTCGCAGGACAGGTAGTGCACGTCGATCCCGGCGGCACGCAGGACGCTCAGGTCGGCGTCGGCGGACCGCCCGGTCAGCACGTACCGCGCCGACGGCCCCAGGTGGGTGACCAGGTGTCGGCCGATCACGCCGGCGCCGCCGGTGACCAGCACCGTCCCGTGCGGCGTCAGCGGCGTCGGGGCGGGTGCCGGGACGATCGGCTCCCACCGGGCCACCTGCCGGCCGCCGGCGGCGTACCGGACCCGGAACTCGTGTTCGGCGGCGGCCTCCCCGGCGGCGACCGCCCGCGGGTCGGCGTCATCGGTGGTGATCACCGCGACCCGGAAGTCCGGATGCTCGTTGGCGATGCTGCGCGCCATGCCGTCCAGGGCCAGCAGGCGGGCGTCGGTGGCCGCACCGGACGGTCGGAACACGTGCAGCACCCGGACCGGCCGCCGGCTCGGCTGCGCGGCCCAGGCCCGGAAGAGCCGGATCAGGCCGGGTAGCGGATCGTCGTCGCCGAGGCGGACCACCACCAGCGGGTCGGGGCTCGGGAAGGGGCTGTCCGAGCCGGGGTCCAGCACCACGGTGCGCCCCGCCGGGACAGCGGGGCGCACCGGGGCGTCCCGCCACCGTTGGGCCAGCAGGTGGGTGGCCACCGCGTCGGCCTGGTCCCGGACCGCGCGGGTGACGACACCGTGCAGCCGGACGGCGACACGGCCGTCGGCGGCGGCGAGGGCGATGTCGTGTCCCGTACCGGTGGCAACGGCGTGGACGTACCCGTGCTCCGGCAGCGGCCCGAGGATCTCCACCCGGTCGATGGAGAATGGCAGCTCGCGCGGGCGCGGGGCGGACGGGTCGGCGGCGGTCCAGAGCGCCGCCTGCAGCATCGCGTCCAGCAGGGAGGGGTGCAGGGTGAAGTCCTCGAACGGCAGGTCGGCGGCGTCCGGCACGCCGACCTCGGCCAGCGCCTCGCCGGGGGTGCTACGGATGCCGCGTAACCCGCGCAGGCTCGGTCCGTACCCGCCGCCGAGCGCGGTGAAGACCGCGTAGCAGTCGTCCGCCGAGGCGGTGCGGGGCAGGCGGGCACGCACGGCGGTCAGGTCGAGGGGGGCCACCGTCTCGACGTCGTCGAAGCGCAGGGTCCCGGTCGAGCACAGCTCCCCGTCCCGGGTGCCGTCGACGCGGCGCAGCTCGTAGGCGACGCCGTCGGGGGCGGGCACCAGGCGCACCCGCACCCGGACCGGCTCGCCGGTGAGCACCACCGGTCGGGCCCAGATGACGTTCTCGACGCCCGTCGCGGTGCCGTGCCCGGCCCGGGCGGCGGCGTCGACGGCGAATTCGAGGGCCACGACGGCGGGCAGGATGCGCACCTGGCCCAGGGCGTGGTCGCGCAGGTAGAACTCGTCGCCGGTGAGGGTCCGCTCGGCCGGATCGGCGGCGAGGGTGGCCGGCGGGTCGATCCAGTACCGGTGGGTCACCGGCGGCGGCTGCGGTAGTGACAGCCGGGCCGGTCGCCGGCCCGTGCGCTGCGGCGGGGCCACCGCGGCACCCGCGACCCACAGCCTGGCAGCCTCGTGCGGGTCGCCGGTCACGACCGGCTCACCGGTGGTGCGCGTGGCCGTGCCGGTGACGGTCCCCGTGCCGTCACGGAGCCGTTCGGTCAGCTCCGCGACGCTGGTCACCACCACGGCGAGCCGTTCCGCCAGCTCCTCCCGGCCCGTCCACAGGGTGTTCTCGATCTGGTCGAGCGTCGTCTGCGGGTGCGCCTGCAACCATGCCACCAGCTCGGTGCGGTACCGGTCGAGCTGTTCGCGGCCGGCGGCCGACAGGACGATCAGCCGGGCGGCGCGGTCCTCGGTGCTGTTGCCCATCACTGCCTCTCCGCTTCCGCCACCACGACGTGGACGTTGCTGCCGCCCATGCCGAAGGAGCTGACGCCGGCGCGTGCCGGTACGCCCCCAGCCGGTTCCCAGGGCTGTGTCTCGGCCTGGAGCCGGAACGGGCTGCCGGTCAGATCGATCATCGGGTTGGGGGTGCACAGGCCGACCAGGCCGGGCAGCAGCCGGTGTCGCATGCTCAGCAGCACCTTCACCACTCCGGCGACACCCGCGGCGGCCTCGAGGTGGCCGATGTTGGCCTTCACCGAGCCGAGTCCGGTGCGCCCCGGCACGACCGGCAGTCCCCAGTCGCGGTACAGCTGCGCGAACGCCTCCCGCAGCGCGTCCACCTCGATCGGATCGCCGAGCGGTGTCCCGGTGCCGTGCGCCTCGACGTAGCCGATCGTGTCGGGTGGCACCGCCGCCGCCCGGTGCGCCGCGATCAGGACGTCGCGCTGAGCCTGCGGGTTGGGCACGGTCAGGGAGTGGGTGTGGCCGCCGTGGTTCTCGGCCGAGCCGATCAGCACGGCGTGCACCGGATCACCGTCGGCCACCGCCCGGTCCAGCAGCTTGAGCGCCAGCAGCACCACGCCCTCGCCCCGGCCGTAGCCGTCCGCGCGCTCGTCGAAGGTCTTGCACCTGCCGTCGGGGCTGAGCATGCCGGCCCGACGCAGGCCGGTGAACCCGTGGGGGGACAGCAGCAGGTTCGCGCCGCCGGCCAGGGCCAGCTCGCAGTCGCCGAGGTGCAGGGCACGGGCCGCGCGGTGGATCGCCACCAGGGAGCTGGAGCAGGCGGTGTCGTAGACCGCGCTGGGGCCGCGCAGGTCGTACACGTACGAGATGCGGTTGGCGGCGATCGACGCGACGTTGCCGATCAGGAAGTGGTCACCCATGTCCGGCGATCCGGGGGGCAGCAGACTCAGGTAGTCGGCGCCGCTGAGACCGACGAAGACCCCGGTGCGGCTCCCGGCCAGCGCCGCGGGCCGAAGCCCGGCGTCGAGCAGCGCCTCGTCGGCGGCGTGCAGCAGGAGCCGGTGCTGCGGATCCATCTGAGCCGCCTCGCGCGGCGAGATCCGGAACCGCGCCGCGTCGAAGGCGTCGACGTCCCGCACGAACGATCCGCGGAACCGTTCCGGGAACAGCCGCGCGGAGAAGCCGCGCCCCACCGGGTAGGGCTCGGTGAGGTCCCGGCCCTCGGCGAGGTGCGTCCAGAACTCGCGCAGCGACCCGGACGCCGGTAACCGGCCGCCGACGCCGACGATCGCCACCGGCGGATAGCCGGTGCGCGGCGGCGGTGCGTCGGATCCGGCGACCCGGACCGGCGTCACCGTCGGCGACCCGGCGTCGGGTCCGCTGTCCGTGACCGCTGCCGGGTGGGTGGCGCCCAGGTGCGCCGCGAGGGAGGTGAGGACGGGGTGGGCGTAGAAGAGCGTGGGGCTGACCGGGACGCCGAAGCGGACGCGGACCGCCATCGCCAGGCGGGTGAAACCGACCGAGTCGAAGCCGGCCTCGCCGAGCGGCCGGTCCACCGGGATCTCGTCCGGGTCGACGGCGGCCACTCCCGCGGCCAGCTCCCGCAGGGTGGCCAGCAGCCGGCCGCTGTCGTCCGGCCGGGGTGCCCGTGGCGTCTGCGGGTGGCCGAGGTCACGGATCAGCTCGTCGAGCGGGGCGGTGGCGAGCCGGACGGTGTCGACCTTGGCGTTCGGGGTCATCGGCAGCCGCAGCAAAGGCACGGTCCGGGACGGGATCATGTACGCCGGCAGCCACTCCCCGATCCGCGCGACGACCGTCGCGGCAGCCTCAGGGTCGGCGACGACGAAGGCGACCAGGCGCGGCTGCTCGTCGCGCAGGACCACGCCCGCCTCGGTGGTCACGCCGGTACGGCGGATCGCCGCCTCGATCTCGCCCAGCTCGATGCGGTGGCCACGTAGCTTGACCTGCCGGTCGGCCCGGCCCGACAGCAGCATCTCGCCGTTGTCGGTCCACCGGCCCAGGTCCCCGGTGCGGTAGCGGCGCTGCCCGTCCCGCACGACGAAACGCTCGGCGGTCAGCTCGGGACGGCCCCGGTAGCCCCGGGCGACGCCGTCCCCGCCGATCAGCAGTTCCCCGGTGGCGCCGAACGGGACCGGGTCACCGTCCGGGCCGGCGAGGTGGAACGTCGTGTTCGCGATCGGGGTGCCGACGGTGATCGGCCGGTCGCGGCGTACCCGCAGCGCCGAGGACCAGATCGTGGTCTCGGTCGGGCCGTACATGTTCCACAGCTCGCCGGCCCGGTCCAGCAGCTCCGCCGCCAGTTCGGCGTTCAGCGCCTCCCCACCGCAGAGCAGCCGGGGCACCCGGCCGCGCCAGCCGGCGGCCAGCAGCATCTGCCAGGTGGCCGGGGTCGCCTGGACGATCGTCGCGCCACTGTCGTCGAGCAGACGGGCGAGCGCGAAGCCGTCGCGGGTGACCTCCGCCGGTGCGAGGTGGACGGTGGCGCCCCGGGTGAGCGGCAGCAGCAGTTCCAGGCCGGCGATGTCGAACCCGGCCGTGGTGACGGCCAGCAGCACGTCGTCGTCGGCGCAGCCGGGCTGCTCGGCCATCGCGGTGAGGAAGTTGACCAGGTTGCCGTGGGTGACCTCGACGCCCTTGGGCTGGCCGGTGGAGCCGGAGGTGTACAGCACGTACGCGAGGTCGTCGTCGCGGCAGGCGACCACCGGACCGGGGGCCGCGGTGGCGGTGCCGTCGAGCGGAATCCGGGTGCCCGGTGCCGTGGCGGGCAGGCGGTCGGCGTACGCGGGGTCGACGAGGACCGCGGCGAGACCGGCGTCGGTGCAGACGTGGGCGAGGCGGGCGGGTGGGAAGTCCGGGTCGAGCGGCACGTACGCGGCACCGACGGTGTGCGCCGCCAGCATCGCCGCGATCATCGCGGCCCGCCGGCCGGACAGCACGCCGACCAGGTCGCCACGGGTCACCCCGGCGGCACCGAGGGTTCGCGCCAGGGCGTGCACCCGCCCGGCCAGCTCACCGAAGCCGGTCGTGCCGTCGGCGTCGACCACCGCGACCCGCTCCGGGGCCGACGCCGCGCGGGCCAGCACGAGATCGGCCACGGTCACGTCGTACGGCCGCCCGACCCGGGTGGCGTTGGCCCGCTCGACGAGGGCGTGCTCCTGCGCGGTGGTGAGGGCGAGGTCACCGATCCGCTGCCCCGGGTCGGCGGTGACGGCCGCAAGCAGCAGCCGGAAGTGCTCGGCCAGCCGCTCGGCCGTGGTCCGGTCGAACAGCTCACGGTCGTACTTGACGTACACCAGCGCCGCTGGTCCGCGCACCACGACCTCGACGACCAGCGGGTTCTCGCCCTCCTGGGTCAGTTCGAGGGCGTCTCGGAAGACGGTCTGCCCGGCGGCCATGTCCTGGTCGCCGCCGACACCCTGTTGGAGGTAGAAGCCGATGTCGAAGGAGACCGCGGCGCCGGATTCGCGGCGCAGGTCGCCGACCACGGCCGCGAACGGGTAGTCGCTGTGCTCCTCGGCCTGCGCCATGTGGTCGTGCACGGCGGTCATCAGCTCGGCGAAGCTGCGCCGTGGGTCGCAGTCCACCCGCACCACGACCGGATTGATCAGGTAGCCCACGGTGCGGTCGAACCGCTCGGAGATCCGGCCGTCGGTCGGCACCATGACGCTGACGTCACGGTGGCCGGAGTGCCGGTGCAGCAGCACGCTGAAGGCGCCCAGCAGCACGCTGAACGGGGTGAGCCCGGCCGCGCCGGCGGTGCGGCGAACGGCCGCCCAGCTGGCCTGCGGCAGGCGGAACTGCACCATCGCGCCGGTGTCCCCGGTGGCCGGCCCGGTCCGCCGCCGGTCGGTGATCGCGTCGAGGACGGGCCCGCTGGACGCGCCGGCCAGCCGGTCGAGCCACCAGCGGCGGTGCGTCGCGGCGGCCGGCCCGTCGAGCAGTTCCTGCTGCCGGCGGACGAACTCGCGGTAGCTGGCGGCCGGTTCGACGGGTGGCAGGACGCCGGGGCCGGCCAGCGCGTCGTGGCAGGCCACGATGTCGCGCAGCACCAGGTGGCTGGAGATCCCGTCGGTGATCAGGTGGTGGAACACCAGGAGCAGCAGGGTGCGGTCCCCGGGTGCCGTGATCAACCACATCCGGTGCAGTGGGTCGTGTTCCAGGTCGAACGGGGTGTGCACCAGACGTCGGACCCGGGCGGTGAACTCCCCGTCGGTGACGTGCCCCAGGTCGAGCCGCACCACCTCGACCGGTCGCTCGACGATCTCCTGCACCGGTGTGCCCCCGTCCAGGCGGACGGCGATCCGCAGCCCCGGCTGCCGCTGCACCGCGGCGACCAGGGCCCGGGTGAGCACCCCGGGATCGACCCCGTCACCCAGCCACAGCCCCAACGGGAGGTTGTACGAGGTGGTGCCGGGCCGGCTGGCGTGGATCGCCCAGAGTGCCGCCTGACCGCGGCTCAACGGGTACGGTCCGGCCGTCTCCGGTCCCGGACCGGTCAGGCCGCGCAACAGCGACTCGGCGACGTCGTCGGGCAGCTCACCGGCGGCGACGGCGGCGAGGATGTCCCGCAGTGCCGGGCTCATCGGCCGTTTCCCCACCGCAGGTCGGCCAGCACGTCGTCGACCTTGACCGATCCGTCGCGCAGCCCGGCCAGCAGGGCGCCGATACCGTTGCCCGGGGCAGGGGCCGGGACGGGTGCCGGCGCGACGGCTGCGGGCAGCGGCCCGTACGTCTCGTGCATCGTCCGGGCCAGGGCGCGTACGGTCTGCCCGACGTTGAACAGACGGGTCGGTACGTCGACACCGTAGGTGGCCCCGAGGCGGCGGCTGAGGCGACGCAGGCCCAGCGAGTCCACGCCGACGTCGGAGAGCACCCGGTCGGGCGACAGCCGGTCCGGGTCCATCCCCAGGTGCGCGGCGAGCAGGTCGCGGACGTGGTCGCGTACCGCCGCCTCCGGGTCGCCGCCGGTGCCGGTGGCCGTGGGTGCGGGGGCCACCGCGCCCACCGGTGCCGGGTCCGGCGGTACCGCCTCCGGCACCGCGTCGACGACCTGCGCCGGATCGGCTGCGACGAGCCCGGTCGCCGCGGCCTGCACCCGGTCGAAGCGTGGTCCGGGCGTGATCCAGTAGCTCTGCCGGGCGAAGGCGGAGGTCGGGGCGGCGATCCGCCGTACGGGCTCCCCCGGCCACAGGTCGGCCCAGTCGATCGCGGCACCGTCCACCCACAGCCGGGCGATCTTGTCGAGCTTTCCGGCCGTCATCACGGCGCGCAGGTACTGCCGTCCCTCGACGCCGTCCAGCAGCAACGCGGTGGCGGTCCCCCGGCCGTCGCCCACGCTGACGCCGTCGTCGCTCGTCCCGGCCAGCCACCCGGTCAGGCGTCGCTCCAGTGCGGCGGTGCCGTCCGCGACCACGGCGAGCCGTTGGGCGAAGACCTCCCGGCCGGTCTGCAACGTGTAGGCCAGGGCCGCCGGGTCCACGTCGGTGGCGTCCCGCACCCAGCGGACCAGGTGTTCGGCGTACCCGCGCAGCCGCTCGGCGTCCCGGGCCGACAGCACGAACAGGTGCGGGCCGGGCCGACCGGCACCGGGCCGGACGGGGAACTCCTCCAGGACCAGGTGCGTGTTGACACCGCCGAGACCGAACGAGCTCAGGCCGGCGCGCAGTGGAACCTCGACGCCGTCCGGGTCGACGGCGGGCCGCCACGGCTCGTTGCCGCGCAGCACGTGCAGTGGACTGCCGTCGAGCCGCAGGTGCGGGTTGAGCGTCTCCAGGTGTGGATTGCCGGGTAGTTCCCTGTGCCGCATGGCCAGCAGCACCTTGATGAGTCCGGTCACCCCGGCGGCCGCCTCCAGGTGACCGGTGTTGCTCTTCACCGCGCCCAGCGCGACCCGATGTCCCCCGCCGTCGATGCCACGATCGGCGTACAGCTGACGGAAGGCGGTCTTGAGTCCCTCGATCTCGACCGGATCGCCCAGCTCGGTGCCGGTCCCGTGGGTCTCGACGTAGGTCACCGTGCGCGGGTCGGTCCCGGCCCGACGGTGCGCGGCGACGATGCAGGCGGCCTGGGCCGCCGGGTTCGGCGCGGTGAGCGAGTTGCTGCGCCCGCCGTGGTTGATCGCGCTACCGAGCAGCACACCGTGGATGACGTTGCCGTCGGCGAGGGCGGCGCTGAGTCGTTTGAGCACCACGATGCCGGCGCCCTCGGCGCGGGCGATGCCGTTGGCGCGGGCGTCGAAGGCCCGGCAGCGACCGTCCGGGCTGAGCATGTCGGCCTGGCTCATGTCCACGAACAGCGTCGGTGACGCGATCACGTTGACGCCGCCGGCCAGCGCCACCGTGCACTCCCCGCTGCGGATCGCCTCCGCCGCGTGGTGCACGGCGACCAGCGACGACGAGCAGGCGGTGTCGATCGTCTCGGACGGGCCGTGCAGGTCCAGCAGGTACGACACCCGGTTGGACAGGATCGCGTGCGCCCGGCCGACGGTGTGGTACCCGTCGAGCGGCACCGCCAGGGCGTGCTGGAGCTCGAAGTAGTCGTAGGTGCTGCTGCCGACGAACACGCCGGTGTCGGAGCCGGCGAGATCGCAGGGGCGGATGCCGGCGTCCTCGATCGCCGTCCAGGCCGCCTCGAGGACGAGACGGTGCTGCGGGTCCATCGCGGTCGCCTCGGTGGGCGAGACACCGAAGAACTCCGCGTCGAACAGGTCCACCCGGCGCAGGAAGCCGCCCCAGCGGGCGGTGGTGCGGAACTCGCCCGGTTCGGGGGTGCCGTGGATGCGCCGCCAGTCCCAGCGGTCCGGTGGAATCTCGGTGACCAGGTCGTCACCGGCGACGAGGTGGGCCCAGAACTCGTCCAGGTCGTCGGAGCCGGGCAGCATACCGGCCATTCCGACGATCGCCACCCCGTCCTCGGCGGTCGGCTGCGGGTCCGGGACGGGCCCGGTCAGCGCGGCCGGAGCGATGCTCCGGGGGGCCACGGTGACCGGAGCGGCCGGGGTCGGCGCGGGCGGGGCCGGCGCGGCGGAGGTCGGCGCGGCGGAGGTCGGCGCGGCGGAGGTCCGGGGGCGGTGGTGGCGGGCCAGTTCCGCCCCGTACTCGTCGAGGATCTTCGCCACCAGCTCCCTGGCGGTGGACACCCCGAAGAACGCCGCGGGGGTCGCGTCCAGGTCCCATCGCACGTTGACCTGGTGACTGAGCCTGGTGTACATGATGGAGTCGAAGCCGAACCGGTTGAGCTGGTCGTCCTCGCCCAGTTCGGCCACGCTGAGCCCGGCCACCGCACGCACCATGGCCAGCAGCTCGGCGGCCACCGGCTCCCGCCAGGGGGCTTCGGCGGCCACCGCCTCCCGCCAGGGCTCCACGGCCGCGACGCCGGGTGACTGGCCCGTCGTCTCCACGCCGATCCCGTTCAGGGCGCTCTCGGTGCCCGACATGACCACCACCTGAATCTCCGGCCGGTCGAGCACGCCGGCCAGCACCTCGATGCCCGTACGGGGCGGGAGTGGATGGAAACCTGCCGCGGCCAACCGGCTGCGGTGACGCTCGGTGAGCGTCGAGCCCGACCACGGTCCCCAGTTCAGGACCCGGACGGGGTACGGCAGCCGGGCGGCGAGCGCGTGGCCGATGGCGTCCTGGGCGGTGCAGGCCGCGGCGTAGGTGGCCTGGCCCGGATTGCCGAGGAACGACTGCAGCGAGGAGAAGATCGCGAAGAAGTCCAACCGGCGGTCACCGATCGCCTCGGCCACGGCCAGCGTGGTCCGGGTCTTCGCGATGAGCCCCTCGACGAACCAGTCCTCGTCCAGCGCGGCGAGCGAGCGGTCACGCGCCACCGTGGTCGCGTGCACGACCCCGTGGACCACGCCGAGCCGGTCGAACACCGCCCGCATCCGGTCGGCGTCGCGGGCGTCCGCCTGCTGGAAGTCCACCAGGGTCCCGGTCGGGTCGAGGGCGCTGATCCGGGCTGCCCGCTCGCCCGCAGGGCGGGTCCGCCCGACCAGCACCACCCGGGCGCGGTGGCTGCGGACCAGGTGTTCGGCCACGTCCAGGCCGACGTCCCCGGCCCCGCCGACCAGCACGTACGTCCCGCCGTCGCGGAACACGGGACGGGTACCGGCGTCGTGCAGCGGTTGGAGCACCCGCCGGTACCAGCGGCCCGAGCGCACCGCGTAGTCGCCGGGCGTGGCGGCCGCGACCAGCGTCGGGTCGGCGGGGCCGACGTCGATGGCGCTGACCCGCCACCGCTCGCACTCGCGGCGGGTCGACTTCACCAGCCCGTGCGCGGCCGCCGCGACCGGGTCGACGACCGGTCCGTCCACCGCGGCAGCGGCCCGGGTGACCACGGTCAGCGTGAGGTCGCCCGCGCCACCGGGCCGGGTCTGCAGATGTCGGATCACCCGGAACAGGTGCAGGACGGCCGGCTCGCCGCCGGTGACGACCGCGTGCACCACGGCGGGTGTGGGCAGCGACTCCAGCGACGCGGAGGTGACCCGGTGCACGTCTGCGGCCGGGTAGTCGCCGTCGCCAAGCAGCCAGACGGTCCCGGTCGCCGGCAGGTGGGTTCCCAGGTCCGCGATCTGCCGCCAGCGCGGTGCGTAGCTGACCGCCGGCCCGCCGGCCCCGGCAACCGTCTCCGGCCGGGGGTCGGTCCAACACCGACGTCGCTCGAACGGGTAGGTGGGTAGCGGGATCAGGGTGCCGCCGGTGTCCGGCCAGTCGACGTCGGCGCCGGCCGTCCACCGGTCGGCCGCCGTGACGCCGTCGGGGTGGGCCAGCGCGGCGTGACCGGTGCCGTCGATCGCCGCGGTCAGGGCCGCGACGAGCGTCGCCCGGTCACCGGCGGTCACCGCCAGCCGCACGGTCATGGCGTCCCGGCCGTGCTGCAGCGTGTGCGCCACGTCCGCCAGTTCGACGTCGGTGTCCACGGCGGCACGCAGCGCCAGCGCGTAGCGGTGCAGCGCCTGCGCGGTGCGGGCCGACAGGGGGAACACCCACGGGCCGGTCGACGCCGTCGGGACGGCCGGGGCCGCCGGCTCCTCCACCACGACGTGGGCGTTGACCCCGCCGTACCCGAAGGAGCTGACCCCGGCGCGGCGGCGGCCGCCCGGCGGTCGGTGCCACGGCGTCGCCTCGCGGATCAGCTGGAACGGGCCGCCGTCCAGGCGCAGGTGCGGGTTCGGTTCGCCGAGCCCGGCCACCGGCGGCAGGACGCCGTGCCGCATCGCCAGCAGGACCTTGACCAGTCCGGCCACGCCCGCGGCGGACTCCAGATGGCCGATGTTCGCCTTGACCGCGCCGAGTGCGCAGAACGGGTCGTCGGGCAGCGGCCGGCCGTGCCGGCGTGCCAGTTCGTCGAAGGCCAGCCGCAGCCCGTTGACCTCGACCGGGTCGCCCAGCTCGGTGCCGGTGCCGTGGGTCTCCAGATATCCCACGGTGGCCGGATCGACGTCCGCCTCCGTGTAGGCGCGCACGATCATCGCGGCCTGTCCGGCCGGGTTGGGCGCGGTCAGCGACCGGGCCCGACCGCCGTGGTTGACCGCCGAGCCCAGCAGCAGCCCGCGGATCAGGTGCCGACCCGCCGCGCCGGCCCGGGTGAGCACGACCAGGCCCAGCCCCTCACCCCGGACGAAGCCGTCCGCCCGCGCGTCGAACGCCTGGCAGCGCCCGGACGGGCTGAGCATGCCGGTGCGGCTGAGCAGCACATGGTTGTGCGGCGACAGGATGAGGTTGACGCCTCCGGCCACCGCGACGTCACACTCCCCGGCGCGCAGCGCCGCAGCCGCACGGTGGATCGCCACCAGGGAGCTGGAACAGCCGGTGTTGACGGGCTCGCTCGGGCCGCGCAGATCCAGCAGGTAGGACACCCGGTTGACCAGGATGGAGTGCGCGGTCGCGGTGGCGGCGTACGCGTCGACGGGTCTGCCCGAGCGGCGGCGGATCTCGTCGTAGTCGCTGGACCCGACGCCGACGAACAGCCCGACCGGTCGACCGGCGAGGGTGCCCGGCGGCAGTCCGGCGTCCTCCAGCGCACTCCACACCCCCTCCAGCAGCAGGCGCTGCTGGGGGTCCATGCCGTCGGCCTCCTCCGGCGATATGCCGAAGAACAGCGGATCGAACCGGTCGACGTCGCCGATGAAGCCGCCGCGCCGGGCGTGCACGCCGTCGGGCAGGGACCGCCAGTCCCACCGGTCGGCGGGTACGTCGCTGACCAGGTCGGCACCGGCCACGATGTTGTTCCAGAAGGCGTCCAGGTCGGGGCTGCCGGGCAGTCGCGCGGCCAGGCCGATCACCGCGATGTGGTCGTCGGCTCCGGTCCGTCGCGCGGGCGCCGGCCGCCTGTCGGGCTGCGCCGTCTGCGGTACGGCCTGCGGGTACCTGTCGCGCAGCAGTGCGGCGTGGTCCCGCCCGAGCCGGGTGACCAGTGCGCGCAGGGTGGCGGTCTCGTAGAACAGGGCGGGCGTGACGTCGAAGCCGAAGGTGTCGTTGAGCCGCCCGGCAAGCAGGCTGTAGCTGACCGAGTCGAACCCGTACTCCCCGATCTCGGTGTCCAGGTCGAGATCCTCGACGGGGATTCCGGAGGCCGCCGCGGTGAGCGCCAGCAGTTCGGCGGTGAACGGGGCGTCGTCGGGTGCCGGGGCCTGCGCCGCGACCGGCCCGGGTGCCGGTGCCGGTTCGTCGACGGGTGCCGCGGCGGCGGCCACGATGACGTGCTGGAAGTTCCGGGAGGTCGGTGCCGGCCCGGGCACCGCCCGGACCTGGGCGTAGCCGGCTGCGCTGAGCACCGCGTCCCAGCCCGACACGCTCAGCAGCGGCGACCCGGGCAGGCGCAGCCGGGTGTCGGTGTGTGCCCACCAGCCGTCGAACAGTCCGTACGTGACGGTGGCGGCGAGGGTGACCGTGGTCAGCTCGTTGAGCAGCAGTTGCCCGTCGGAACGCAGCACGGCGCGCAGGTGCCGTGCCGCGCGGCTCACGTCCGAGGTGGCGTGCAGGACGTTCGCCCCGACCACGAGATCGAACCCGGCTGCGGGGAACCCCTGGGCGACCAGGTCGGTGTCGAGATCCAGCCGCTTGAACCGCACGAACGGGTACCGTCCGCCGAACTCGCGGCGACCGTGCGCCAGGAAGGCCACCGACAGGTCGGTGTACCAGTACTCCAGGTGCTCGCCGTGGGCGGCCAGGGCACGCAGCAGACCGGCGGTGGTGCCACCGGTGCCCGAGCCGACCTCCAGGATCCGGATCGGGTCGTCGGGGCGCAGCCGTCCCCGGCGGTGGTCGACGTGTTCCAGCAGCCGTGCGGTGAGCAGGTCGTTGTACAGGTCGCTGATCGGGTTGCCCCGGTAGATCTGTTCCATGGCGGTGGTGCCCGAGGCGGGGAACAGCAGGTCGGTGGCGAGCAGCTCGCCGCGGAGCAGCTCCGGGTAGTGGTCGAGACAGCGACGCAGCAACGCGACGAAGACCGCGGAGTCGGGGTTCGCGGCGGCCAGCTGGTCGAGGCGCGCGCCGTGACCGCCGGCCAGAGCGTCGGCGAGCGCCGCCGGTTCGGGCCGGAACCGACCCTCGTGGACGGTGAGCACACCGCCGTCGGCGAGCATGGTCAGCAGGGTGTGCAGCAGGCGCTCGTAGCGGGCGGTGACACCCACCCGGCGGGCGACCTCGGTCGCGTCCGGGTCGGGTCCGCGCCAGGCGTGCATCTCGTGCAGCAGGGCCAGCAGCGCGCTGCGGGCGATGGCGGTCAGCTGCCCGTCGACGGCGTGGAAGTCGTCGACGACCATCCGTTCGGCGTCGGTCAATCCGTCGGTGGCGGCCACGCCCGTTGTCGTCCCTTCGCTGGCGGTCATCCGCTCCCGTAACGCGGCGGTGCCGGGCACCACCACGAGTTGGGGAGCCGGTCGGCGCAACGCCTCGGTCAGCGTGCCGAAACCGGTTTCGGCGGTGATGGAGTGGAAACCGGCGGCGGTCAACTCGGCGCGGTGCCGGTCGGTGGCGACCGAACCGACCGTCCCCCAGAAGCCCCAGTTGATGGCCCGGACCGGGTACGGCAGACGCTCGTCGAGGGCGTGCGCGTAGGCGTCCAGGAAGGTGGAGCCGGCAGCGTAGTTGCCCAGACCGGGCTCGCCGAGGAAGGACTGGGCGGAGGAGAAGAAGAGCAGGAAGTCGAGTTCCCGCGCGTCGATGGCGTCGATCAGGGCGGCGGCGACGCCGGACTTGGCACCCAGGCTCTCGACGAGATCGTCGTCGGTGAGGTCGCGGACCAGCCGGGAGCGCTGGACCATCGCGGCGTGCATGATCCCGTGCACCGTGCCCGCCCGCTCCAGCACCGTGGCGAGTTGCCCGACGTCACGGGCGTCGGCACGCAGGTAGCGGATACCGTGCTCGGCCGCGAGGTCGGGTCGCTCCCGGCGGCCGACCAGCACCACCTCCGTGCCCCGGTCCGCCACGAGTTTCCGGGCGAGGGCCAGGCCGATCCCGCCGCCACCACCGACGATCAGGTAGCGGCCGCCACGGCGCAGCAGCTCGGGACCGCGTGGGGTGGGCGCCGGGCGCAGTGTCAGCCGGTGCGGGGTCGCCCCGGTGTAGGCGACCCGGGTGCCGCGCCGGACCGGGGCGAGCAGGCCGGCGGACACGTGGGCCGGGTCGACGTCGACAGCCGCGACCGACCAGCCCGGATGTTCGTTCTCCAGTACCCGGGTGAGGCCGAGGACCCCGGCCACGTAGGGGTCCGTGAGCTGCCGTCCGGGCGGGGCGGCCGCACCGACGGTGACCACGATCCAGTGCAGCTCGGGCAGGTGCGCCCAGCGACGGGCGTAGGCGGCCAGCGCGCGTACCCCGGCCGCCTCGCCGTCGGCGACCCGCGCGGTCTCGGTGCCGACGGCGGGTGCCGACCCGGTGAGCAGGTAGATCACTCCCGGGTCGCCGGTGACGCTGCCGCCGAGTTCGACGAGCTGCGCGCCGGGGTGCCTGGCGGCCAGGCCGGTCGCCAGCCTCTTGCGCCCGGGCGCGTAGAGCACCAGAACGGGCCCCTGCGTGGGCACCGGCTCGGGGCTGGCGCACACCTCCCACGACGGAACGTCGGCGTCGCACGGCACCGGCTCCCGGTGTCGGGCCGCCCCGTCGGCCCCGGCCGCACCGCCCGTGCCGGCGGCACCGCTCGCGTCGACGGCACGGCTGGTGTCGACGGCAACGGCCGTGCCGTCGACGGCACCGGTCGCGTCGGTGTCCGTCCCGACCCAGCACCGCACCCGCGCGAACGGGTAGCCGGGCAGGGCGACCTTGTGTGCCCGCCGGTCGCGGTGCAGCGCCCGCCAGTCCGGGGCGGCACCGGTCACCCAGGCCGCGGCCAGGGTGTCCGGGTCGGTCGACGCGGGCGCGGTGGCCGGCGTCGTGGCGCGGCCCCGGTGGACCCGCGACCCGTCACCGGTCAGGAAGGCCCGCAGCGCCGCCCGCAGTTCCTCGACGTCGGTGGCCACCACGGCCAGCCGCTCGACCATCGCGTCGCGCCCCACCTGGGTGGTGTAGGCGACGTCCGCGAGCGGGATGCCGCCGCCCAGCGCCCGCGCCACCGCGGCCAGGCTGGACTGGGCGTCCATCCGTGGCACCCGTCCGTCGCTGCGGGCGGCCACCGCCTGCATGAGCCGACGCAGATCGTCCGCGTCCAGACCCAGGTCCTCGAAGGAGGCGTCCGGGTCGGCGTCGCTGAGCCCGGCCGCGTCGGCCAGCTCCGTCAGCCGGTCCCCGGCGGGCAGTTCGGTGTACCGCTCGGCGAGCAGGCGCAGGGCCTGCGGGGTACGTGCGGACAGCAGCACCACCTGCGGCCCGGTGCCTGTCTCCGGGGCGGGTTGCGGGTACTCCTCGACGATGACGTGGGCGTTGCTGCCCCCGGCGCCGAAAGCGCTGATCCCGGCCCGCCGGGGCAGGCCATCCGGGCTGTGCCACCGTTCGGTCTGCTGTTGGACGCTGAGCGGCGAGTGCTCCCAGTCGATCGCCTCGTTCGCCGGGCGCGCGTGCAGCGAGGGCACCAGGGTGCGGTGCCGCAGTTGCAGCAGCACCTTGGTGAACGCGGCGATCCCGGCGGCGGATTCCAGGTGGCCGATGCCCGACTTCACCGAGCCGAGCCGGGTGGTCCCGGTGTCGAAGACCTGGCTGAGGGCGGAGATCTCCACCGGATCGCCGAGGGCGGTGCCGGTGCCGTGCGCCTCGACGTAGCTTACCGTGGCCGGGTCGACCCCGGCCCGGCGTAGCGCCTGCCTGAGCACGTCGGCCTGTGCCGACGGGTTCGGGACGAAGAATCCGCTGGCGCGTCCACCGTGGTTGATCGCGCTGCCCTTGATCACCGCGAGCACCCGGTCCCCGTCCGCCACGGCGTCCGCGAGGGGTTTCAGGACGACGACACCGACACCCTCACCCGGGACGTACCCGTCGCCGCCGGCGCCGAAGGCCCGGCACCGCCCGTCCGACGAGACGAACCCGACCTGACTCAGGTGCAGGTACTTGTACGGGTGGACGATCAGGTTCACCCCGCCGGCCAGCGCCAGCCCGCTCTCCCCGGAGCGGAGGCTCTCGCAGGCCAGGTGCAGCGCCGTCAGCGAGGACGAGCACATGGTGTCCACCGCGAGGCTGGGGCCACGCGCGTCGAGGAAGTAGGAGACCCGGTTGGCGACCGACGACGCGAACGACGTCGGCAGCACCGGTAGCCGGTCCTCGGCGCCGAGGCCGAGCATCTGGTACTGGGTGAACATGACACCGGCGAACACGCCCACTCCTCGGCCGGCGACGGCCGTGCGGGTGATCCCGGCATCCTCCAACGCGTGCCACGCCACCTGCAGGAACAGCCGCTCCTGCGGGTCCATGCCCTCGGCCTCGCGCGGCGTGATGCGAAAGAACGCGGGGTCGAACTCGTCGATCCCGTCCAGGAATCCACCCCACTTGCTGTACGAACGCCCGGCGGCCGGCTCCGGGGCGAAGAAGCCGTCCAGCCGCCAGCGCTGCTGCGGGATCTCGGTGACGCAGTCGCGTCCGTCGAGCAGGTTCGCCCAGAACCGGTCGAGGTCCGCAGCCATCGGGTAGCGGCCCGCCACGCCGATCACGGCGATGTCCCGGTCGGACGACCCGGATCCGCCCACGGCGGCCCGGTCAGGTTCCCCGGACGTCGACGGGCGGGCGGCACGCGAGCCGTCCGTGGGCGGTGCCGCGGTCGTGACCGCCGAGGGGGTGGCGGGCTCGCGCAGGCCCAGTGCCCGACGGGCCTGGTCGGGTCGGCCGTGCAGCACGACGATCTCGGTGCCCCGACGGTCCCGGATCGCGTCGAGGACCGCGAGACCCGTCCCGGTCGGCAGGGGCGTCTGCCCCTGGCGGCGGAACACCGCCCCGGTGGCCGGGTCGGTGCGCATGCCCCCGTCCGCCCACAGCGGCCAGGCGACCGAGGTGAGCCCGTGCTCGCGTGCGTAGGCGTCGACGAAGGCGTTCGCCGCCGCGTAGTCAGCCTGCCCGACGTTGCCCGCCACCCCGGTCACCGAGGAGAACGCGACGAAGAAGTCCAGGTCGAGGTGCCGGGTCGCCTCGTGCAACAGCACCGTGCCGCGCACCTTCGGTGCCAGCACCGCCGACAGGTCGTCCGGGGACTTCCCCGCGAGCAGGCCGTCGCGCAGGACACCCGCGGCGTGCACCACGCCGTCGAGCCGGCCGTGCCGGGCGATGATCCCGTCGACCAGCCGCCGCACGTCGGCGGCCACGGTGACGTCGGCGCGGACGAACTCGGCGGCCGGCGACTCCCGCGCCGGGTTACGTCCGGCGAGCACGACGGTGGCGCCCCGCGACGTGAGGGACGTGGCGAGCGCCCGGCCCAGGCCACCGGCCCCACCGGTGATCAGGTAGACGCCGCCGGGCCGCAGCGGTTGCCCGTCGCCGGGGGTCTCGTCCCGGTAGCGGCGCACGAACCGGCCGGCCTCGTGCCGGACCCAGGTCTCACCGTGATCGGCCAGCTCGGCGAGCACGGCCTGCGGATCGGGGTCGCCCGCGCACTCCACCGCGGTCACCGCGAGGCGCGGTTGTTCGAGTCGGATGGTGCGGGCCATGCCCGCCACCGCCGCGGCCACCAGGGGCTGCGCCACGTGCACGACGGGCACCGGGGCGGCCAGCAACACCTGGGCGATCGCCAGCATCTCCCGGCACGCGGTCTCCACCGCCGCCGGGAGGTCGTCGCCGACCGGCGGTCCGACGTGCACGACCGCCCCGGGGGCGGTGGGCAGGCTGGCCAGCAGGGTCTGCAGGTCGGCCCGGTCACCGGGGCGGAGTTCGTACTCGCGGTCGCCGCAGCGCCGGAAGGCCGGGCCGCGCCGGACGACGATCTGGTCGGGCCGCAGCGGGGCATCGCCGATGACGACCAGCGGTCCGATCGACGGCACGTCCGGCCGGACCGCAGCGCACCACTCGCCTGTCACGTACGCGGTGCCGTCCGGGACGTCGTCGCGCGGTCCCGGTGTCGTCCCGCCCGGCGGAGCGGCCGGGACGAGGCCGGCCAGGTGCTCCGCGACCGCGTCGACGGTGGGGTATTCGAACAGCAACGTCGGATAGAGCGTGATGCCCCACCGCTGCTCGAAGGAACGGACCAGCGACAGCAGGTGCGTCGACTCCAGGCCGAGGTCGTAGAAGCCGCAGTCGGTCTCGACGTGCAGGTCCGGGTCACCGGCAGCCTGCCGGACCATGGCGATGATCTCAGCGTGCAGCGAGCCGTCCGTTCCGGACGCGGCGGTGGTCACGGGAGGTGCCGTCGCGGTCGCCGGGGTGGTGAGCCGGGTGATCGCCTCGGTGGACCGGACCCGCTTGAAGACCAGGTCGCTGAAGCGGGCGGACAGCACGCCCGATGCGTCGTACAGATCGATGTCCGCCCTGACGATGTCGGCGGCCGGTCCCGCCGGGGCCAGCCGGACCGCGACGGTGCACCTGTCACCGAGGGGTCGGGTCGCCCGGAACTCCCCGATGTGCAGCGGGATCAGGGGCCGTGCGTCGGCGTCGGCACCGGCGAAGGCCAGCGCGTACGCCTGCATGGTGGATCCGTCGAGCAGTGCGGGGTGCAGCATGAAGTCGTCCACCGTGGCTTGTGCCCCGGTGCCGAGCGCGAGTTGCGTCACCACCGTGTCCGCCTCGACCCGCAGCGTGCCGTGGCAGCGCATGAAGGCCCGGTGTTCGACTCCGACGGACCTGCCGGTCGCGTAGACCTCGCCGACGTCGCGCGGCGCGGCGGCTCCCGCCGGTGGCGCCGACCCGGTCAGGGCCGGCAGCCCGGTACGGACGGTGGCCCGGAGGTGGGTGGTCGGGTCGTCGGCCGCGACACCGTCCACGACCCGCCGGCTGGTGGCGGTGACCCGCACGACCTCGCCGTCCGGTTCCAGCGCGACCGTGACCTCCCGGTCGACGTCCCCGCCGGTGGTCAGCGGGCTGACGAAGAGGACGTCGCTGAGCCCGACACCGCCCGGCTCGATGCCACATCCGTCGAGCAGGCGGTACACGATGTCGAGGAAGGTCACCCCGGGCAGGGTGCGGACCCCGTGGACCCGGTGGTCGTCGACGATCGGGTGGTTCCCGATCACCCGCAGACGGCAGCTGACGGCTGGAAGGTCCACCCGGCCGCCTGCCGGCGGGGACGGCCCGAGGGCGGGGGTCGGTGCGTGCGCGGCGGTGACGGTCAGGTCCAGTCGCGCCGGTCGGACCGGGGTGGCGACGGGGTGGGCCGGGATCGTCCGGGTCGCGGTGCCGCGGGGCCAGAACCGACGACGCCGGTACGTGGGCGGCGCGAGCGGAGCCCGACCGGTTCCTTCGGGTGCGCCGGGGCCGAGCACGACGTGGGCGTTGGTGCCGCCGAATCCGAACGCGCTGACCGCGACGCGGCTGCCGGCGGGCAACTGCGTCGTCGTGCGCGCCGGGAAGAACGGCGACTCGGCGAACGCGAAGCGTGGGTTGGGCCGCTCGCAGTGCAGGGTCGGGGCGATCAGCCCGTACCGCAGCGTCTGCACGGCCTTGATGAATCCGGCGATTCCTGCCGCGCTGAGCAGGTGACCCATCGAACTCTTGACGCTGCCGATGCCGCAGTAGGCCCGGTCGTCGGTGTGCCGCCGGTAGACGGCGGTCAGCGCCTGCAACTCGATCGGGTCGCCGATCATGGTGCCCGTGCCGTGCGCCTCGACGTACCCGATGGTGCGCGCGTCGATCCCGCCGCGGGCCAGCACCTCGGTGATCAGGGCCCGCTGGGCGGGACCGCTGGGGGTGGTGTGACCCATCGTCCGTCCGTCGTTGTTGACGCCTGACGACTCGATGACCGCCAGGACCCGGTCGCCGTCGCGGTGCGCGTCGTCGAGCCGCTTGAGCAGCACCAGCCCGGCGCCCTCGCCCGGAACGAACCCGTCGGCGGACTCGTCGAAGGTGCGGCACCGTCCGGTCGGCGACAGCGCGTTGCCGGCGCTGAGCATGAGGTACGGCTCCTCGTCGAGCAGCAGGTCGACACCGCCGGCCAGGGCCAGCTCGGACTCGCCCAGCAGCAGGCTCTGCACCGCCAGGTGCACGCTGACCAGCGCCGACGAGCACGCGCTGTCGACCACGAGGTTCGGGCCGGTCAGGTCGAGAAAGTGCGACACGTGCGCCGCGATGTAGTTCTGGTTGATCCCGATGATGGACTCGCGGGTCAGCGGGCGCAGGTAGGTGCGGTGGTTGCCGGTCCGGCTGCCGACGAAGACGCCGACTCGGCGGCCGTGCAGCTCCTCGTCGGTGTATCCGGCGTCACGGACACACTCGACGGCGACCTCCAGCGTCTTGCGCACCAGCGGGTCGAGCTGCCGTGCCGTCTCGTCGTCGAAGCCGAAGTAGGCCGGGTCGAACAGGGCCGCGTCGTCGAGGAAGCCGCCCCACCGGCTCTGGCTGAGCCCTGGGCCGCCACCCGGCCGGTAGAGTGCCGTGACGTCCCACCGGTCCGGCGGCACGTCGCCGACCATGTCCCGCCCGGCGAGCAGCGCCTGCCACAGTTGCCCCGGGTCGGCGGCACCGGGCAGCCGGCAACCCATCCCGATCACCGCGATCCGCACCGGCGTGCCGGGCGGGACGGGCGTCGGTGCGGGCACCACGGCCGGACGGGCCGCCGGGGGGTGCGTGCTCCGGGTGGTGAGGGCCCGGCCGAGCCCGGCCAGCGTCGGATGTTCCTGGAGCAGGCTGGGGTCCACGGCGTCGTGGACCGCCACCTCGAGGTCGCGGACCAGTTCGGCCATGAGCAGCGAGTCCACGCCCAGGTCGACGAGGTTCGTCTCGGGTCGCAGAAGGGACCGTTCGGTACGGGTCGTCCGGGCCACCACGTCGAGCAGCCAGTCGATGTCGTCCGGCCTCGGCTCGTCCCCCGGGTCGAGGACCGGTGCCGTCTCCCCCGGGTCGAGGACCGGTGCCGGCTGCGGCGGGGCGGCGGGGCGGGGCGCGCGGAGGAACTCGTCGGCCGGTACGCCCGTACGACGGGTCAGGCAAGGCAACAGGACCGGCTCGTCCGGTACCCGCAGCGCCAGGTCGAACAGGCGTAGCGCCTCCGCCTCGCCCAGGTCGGGGATGCCGAGGTCGCTCCCGGCGCTGGTGTGCCGCTCCCCCATTCCGATGCCCCGCCAGAGCGGGAACCGTAGCGACCGGACCAGGCACCGGGGTTCGTCGGCGTGCGCCTCGGCGAAGTCGTCGAGGACGCCGTTGGCGGCGGCGTAGTCGAGGTGCCCGCCGGCCAGTCGGGGAGACGAGGCGGCGATCGACGAGAACAGCACCAGCAGCCGCGGCAGCCGGTCACCGAACGCCGCCCAGAGCGTCTCGACGGCGAGCTTCGGCCGGAGCACGTCGGCTGTCTCGTCCCGGGTCCGGGCCAGGAACGACTGGGGCGCGTGCATCACCCCCGCGCAGTGCAGGACCGTGGTGAGGTCGCCTGCGGTGCCCCGCACCCGGTTCATCAGTCGACGCAGCGACGTCACGTCGTCCAGCGGATGGGTGTGGACGGAGAGCGTCACGCCCCGGTCGGTGAGCGCCAGCAGTCGGGTCAGGCGGGCGCGCAGCAGCGGATCGGTCGATTCGGCGGCGGCGAGGGACACCCAACGCCTGCGGACGGGCAGCGGGGAGCGACCGATCAGGACGAGGTGTCGCGCGCCGCGATCGGCCAGGTGGGCGGCGAGGCGCAGGCCGATCGCGCCGGTGCCCCCGGTGATCAGGACGGCACCGTCGTCCAGGTTGGCCAGCGGGTCGGGGTCGGTGGGTAGGGCGAATCCGACCGTGCGGCGCTGCCGTCGGGAGCCGACGTACCGGATCTCGGTCTCGCGGTCGTCGGCCGCGCGCTCGGCGGTGACGGCGGCGGCCAGGTCGCTCCGGTCGCCGTCGACCCGGACGGTGCGGGAGACGACCATGGGCAGCTCTCCGGAGAGGGCACGGTAGAAGCCGGCCAGCACCGACCGGCGGGCACCGCTGACGTGCAGGCAGCGCAGTCCGGTACGCGGGAGCCGGCCGAGCACCTCACGCAGCAGCTCGATCCGCTCGGTGACCAGCGCGCCCGGCTCGCTCCAGTCGACCAGGTCGGCGAGCCCGGTCAGGCCGTCCACGGCGGGCAACGGGTCACCGGGCCGGTGTGCGACGGCGTCGTCGCCGAACAGGGCCGGTGCCAGGTCCGGGTCCGTCGTGACGACCAGGAGGCGGCCCCGCGGGGCGGGCGTGGGCGGTGGCGCGTCCCGCCAGAGCGCGGTCAGGAACTCGGGCGTCGCGGTGGGCGCGGCCCAGTGCTGGTCCCGGCGGAACGGGTAGGTCGGCAGGGAGACCACTGGTGCGGCGGGCACCGGGCCTTCGACCGGGGCGTCACCGGCGGGCGGCCCGGCCTCCAGGACGGCGGCGAGTCCGTCCGCCAACTCGCCGAGGTCAGCCGCCGCGACGGCGACCCGGCAGGCCAGCGCGGCGCGCCCGGTGCGCATCGTCCGGGCGATCGAGGCCAACGGGGGTGCCTGGGGCGACCGGACCACGTCCAGCAGCGCGGCGACCGCTTCCCGCAGGGCCTGCGGGGTACGGGCCGACACCGGCACCGTCACCCGGCCGGTGGGCGGCGCGTCGGCGGTGGGCGGTGCCTCCTCCAGGACCACGTGGGCGTTCGTGCCGCCCATCCCGAACGAGCTGACGCCGGCCCGGCGGGGGCCGCCGCCGGGCGGGGGCTCCCAGGCGGCGCGGTGCACCTGGAGGCATAGTGGCGATCCGGCCAGGTCGATCATCCGGTTGGTCCGGCGGACGTTGCGGGTGGCGGGGAGGGTCCGGTGGTGCATCGCCAGGATGACCTTGATCATTCCGGCGATGCCGGCGGCCGACTCCAGGTGACCGATGTTGGTCTTGACGGAGCCGATCCCGCAGTGCGGTAGCTGCGGCATCGGGTGCGGGCTGCGGGCGTACAACCGGCGGAAGGCCGTCACCATGGCCGAGACCTCGATCGGGTCGCCCAGCCGGGTGCCGGTGCCGTGTGCCTCCAGGTAGCCGACGGTCGTGGGGTCGACGCCGGCCGCGGTGTACGCGCTGACCAGCAGATCGGCCTGGGCGTCCGGGTTGGGCGCGGTGAACGACTGGGCCTGGCCGCCGTGGTTGACCGCGACCTCGCGGATCACCGCGTGCACCCGGTCCCCGTCGGCGAGGGCCCGGTCGAGGGGCTTGAGCAGCAGCGCGCACGCTCCCTCGCCGCGGACGTAGCCGTCGGCGGCGTCGTCGAACGTGTGGCACCGCCCCCGCGGGCTCAGTACGCCGGCCCGCTGGTACGCGGCGTGCCGTCCCGGGTCGCACAGGACGTTCACCCCGCCGGCGAATGCCTGGTCGCAGATGCCGGCCCGCAGCGCCGCGACGGCGTTGGCGACCGCGACCAGCGACGACGAGCAGAGCGTGTCCACGGCGACGCTCGGGCCGCGCAGACCCAGGGCGTAGGAGACACGGTTGGCCACCAGCGACGGTGAGACCGCCACACTCAGGTGCGGCTCGTCGCGCCCGGCGTGTTCGGCCAGCACGGCGGCGTAGTCGGAGTGGCACACGCCGGTGTAGACGCCGGTCCGGCTGCCCGCCAGCGTGCTGGGGTCCTGTCCGGCGTCCTCGGCCGTCGCCCAGGTCACCTCGAGCATGAGCCGCTGCTGCGGGTCCATGAGCGCGGCCTCACGGGGGCTGACGGCGAAGAACTCGTGGTCGAAGCGGCGGATGTCGTCGAGCAGCGCCGCCCGCCCCACCAGTCCGGGATGGGCGGCGGTGTCCCAGCGGTCGGTCGGGATGTCGCGGATCGCGTCCTCGTCCCGGCCGAGCAGGTCCCACAGCTCCGCGACGCCCGCCGCGCCGGGGAAGCGCCCCGCCATGCCGATCACCGCGATCGGAGCCGCGGTCTGCGGCTGCGGCACGGCCGTGACGGCGGCGATCGGCTCCGGATCGCGGTCCTCGCCGCGGATCACCCGCCCCATGGCGGCGACGGTGAATGCCTGGAACATGGCGCTGGGATCGATCCGCAGACCGTGCTCGCCCTCAGCCAGCGCCACGACCTCGGCCAGCGCGACACTGTCCAGGCCGTACCGGCGTAGGTCGTCGTCGGCGGCCAGGGTGCCGGCGGGCCGGTCCAACGCCCGTTCGAGCAGCGGCAGCAGCAGCGCGTCCAGGTCGGTCGTCCCGGGGCCGGTGTCCGCCGGCGGGGCGGTCGTGTCGGGGCCGGCGTCCGCCGGCGGGGCGGGGGCACCGGTGGCGGCGACGTGGTCGCCCCAGAGGGCACCGAACACGCTGCTACCGCGGAGCACCTTCACGGTCTCGATGCGGGCCAGCGGCCTGCCGTCCCGCTCACGTAGCAGGGTCGAGGCCAGCACCACCCGGTGGCCGTGTTCCCACCGGAGGTCGTCGAGCCGGTACCGCACCGCGTCCTCGGCACCGCAGTTCGCCAGGTACATGATGTCGCGGCTGACGGTGGCGGCGGCCGTGGCCCACTCGCCGCCGGGTGCCAGCGAGTGCAGGTACCGGCGCTCGCCGTGGTCGTTGATGTGCGGGTACGACGCGAAGTAGAGCAGGCCGAGGGCGTTGACGTCCACGACCGGATTGAGTTCGTAACGCTCGGTGTGCAGGCCGGAGCCACCCGCTTCCCGCCCACCGTGCGTCTGGAAGTCGTGCAGGAAGTCGAGCTGGTCGGCGGTCGGCTCGCGCACCGGCAGGCAGCCGGGCACCTGTGGCACGCCGGGGACCAGCCAGTTGCGGTCCGAACGGCGGACGAAGACGGTGAGCAACCGGACGTCGACGTGCGCCGTCCCGGTGGTGAAGCGGATGTCGGACAGGAAACGGCGGTCGTCCAGCCTGGTCAGTTGGCCGGTCATCTCGCCCTCGTCCAGCTCGGCGAACGAGGCGAAGGAGGCGCTCGCGGTGTGCCGGACCCGGACGAAGGCGGGGAGCAGTCGCGTGCCGTCGGAGTCGGCGAGCTTGGTCACCGAGGTGCCGAAGTGCTCGCCGATCAGGGACCAGTGCAGGTCGCCGCACTCGCGTAACAGCCAGTTCTCGGAGAGACCGCCGGTGGCGAGCGTCGGCAGGCCCAGGATGACGTGTCGGGCCGTCATGACGGGGTGCCGGGATGCCGGTGGCTCGGAAGCTGTGGCCAGCCGAACGGCTGCCCGCTAGATCCGCCTCTCTCGTGAAATAGACGTCCAGAAGTGGCCAGAGCGCGACTCAAAAGATCACCCCGTGTCATCGACTGCTCTCGGAACGTAGCCCATAGGGCACCGTCCGTCGATAGATACACGTGATTGCTTGGCGACCCGCCCGCCACGACCCGGGGTCATCCCCGGGCCACCTCGACCCCGCCGATCCCCCAGCACAGGCCGGGGTTCGCCGCACCCGCAACAGCGGGACCGAACATCAGGCCCCTAGATCGTTAAGTACTGTTATTGCGATATAAGTCACACTAGACAACCCCGGTTGGGCATGACCACCGTGCCCGCGAAACACCCGGTCGATCCGTCCCGCCACGCGGACAGGGGGCGCTCACGTGCCGGGAAAGCTCCCGCCACAGCAGGGCTGCGGCGGGAGCGGGAGCGCCGAACGACCAATCCGCCCGGTGGACACCGTCGCCCAACCGGGCGGCACCGGTCCGCTCCCTCCCGGGCATCCGGGGCGGTGTGGACCGGGTGGCGTCGAGCGTCACCGGCCTACCGGCTCCTCTGCGGACGCGACCAGCACGTACCAGCCGGCCGACCGGTTCAGCAGTCCGGCATCGACGAGGAGACGCCGGAGGGTGACCGCGTCGAGCACGCCGTCGGTGCACCACGGCCGCAGGCGGTCGGTCACGACCCGCTCGTCGTACCGCTCGTCGGGGGCGAAGCTCTGCCCCGCCACGTGCCGCAGCACCGTCCGCCGGGCACCGTCCTCCTCCGGCAGCCGGACGACGACGTTGCCCCGCACGAAGCCGCGCAACCCCGGATCCGGCTGGTCGGCGACGGCCCGCTCCTCCTGCCGTCGGGCCGCCGTCGCCGCCACCCCGGCGAGGCTCTCCCCCGCCAGCGCGAGCCGCCCGGGGCCGTCCATCCGGAGCAACCCGGCCCGCAGGAGCTTTCCGATCGCCGGGGCCGCCTGCTGCCCCGTGAGCCCGGCGGCGGCCAGGATCTCGGTCGAGGTGGCCGCGCCGAGGGTGACGGCAGCGAAGACCTGACGTACGTCGGAGTCGGCGAGCAGCAGTGCAAGTTCTTCAGGGGTCATCGAATTCCCTCCCGGGTGCCGGCCGGCACCTCAGCGGCTCCGGCGACGGAGCATGTCCTCAAGATCGCTGGAGACGGAGTTCAGCTCCGTGCAGTCCGCACCCAGCTCCCGTACGGCGGCGGCGGCCGACCGCTCCGCCTTGCCGAAGATCGCGGCCTCGCCGTCGTCGGGAGCGCCCGAGACCAGGCAGCGGAAGGTGAACGTGCGCAGCGACCGCTCGTAGGTCACCGTGCCCTCCGACGTGAAGCGGGCGGAGAAGAGGTCGTGGTCGTCGGCCCGGGCGAGCAGCGCGGCGCGCTGCCCGTCGGTGAGCGGGGCGAATTTGCCACGGACGATGACCTTGTAGGTGTTGCTGCTCATGACTGCGGATCTCCCCATCAGAGGGTGGGCCGGTCGACCGGTCGACCGGAGCCGGCCGGCAGGGACGAACGGGGCGCGGACGGTTCCGCCGGCGCCCGGCGTCGGCTCCACCGGACCAGCGGCCCGTCCGGGGACAGGCGGTAGACCGGCCGGGTTCGCGTCCCGCCGACGGTGCTGGGAGTGCGGGCGCTCCGGCCCCGGATACAGCACCATATCCTAATACGGTGCTGTATCTGAAAGCCCGACGTTACCTCCTGGCAAATCATGATCTTTCGCGATTTCGGCTGTCGCCGGCGGTCCCGCGTCCCGCAGAATTAGCCAGGTGTTGATTCGGTACCTCCTCTCCCACGCCCTGTCCCTCCTGGGCAACTCCATGGCCGCGATCGCCCTGCCCTGGCTCGTGCTGGTACGCACCGGGGACCCGGCGGCAGCCGGGGTGATCGCGGCGGTGAGCGCACTGCCCATGCTGCTCGCCGCAGTGGCCGGCGGGCTGGTCGTCGACCGCTTCGGTCGCCGCCGGACGTCGATCTGGGCCGACCTCGCCTCGGCGGTGGCGGTGGCCGCGCTCCCTGTCGTCGACCAGGTCACGGGGCTCACCGTCGGCTGGTTCGTGGTGCTCGGGGTCGCGGGCGCGCTGCTCGACGTGCCGGGCATGACGGCGCGCGAATCCCTGGTGCCGGACGTCGCAACGGCGGCGGGGGTCGGCCTGGAACGGCTGGCGGGCCTGCGCGAGGGGATCAACGGCGTGGTCCTGGTCGTCGGCCCGGCCGCCGCCGGCGGCCTGCTCGTCCTCTTCGACCCGACCACGGTCCTCTGGGTCACCGCGGCGTGTTCGGCGGCGGCGGCCCTGACCACGCTCACCCTCCCGGCCCGGCTGGGTCGAGGTTCGGGTGAGGCGGGCGGCGGGATCCGCACCGAGTTGCTCAAGGGCTTCCGGGTCCTCGGCGGCGACCGGGTGCTCGCCGCGATGACCTTCGTGGTGACGATCAGCGTCCTCGTGCTGGCCCCGCTCCAGAACCTCCTGCTCCCGGTGTACCTCGTCGGCCGCGACTCGCCCGGCGGCTTCGGTCTGATGGTGGCCTTCCTCGCCGTGGGCGGCATCGGTGGGTCGATCGTGTACTCGATCGCCGGGGCGGGCCTGTCCCGGCGTACGGTGTTCGTCGTCGCGCAACTGCTCACCGCGGTGGGTACCGTGGGCCTGGCCCTGCTCCCACCGGTCCCCGTGCTGCTCGCCGCCGCCACGCTCGCCGGCTTCGGCGCAGGGCCCATGCAGGCCCTGGCCCTGGTGTTGGTCACCGAACGCATCCCGGAGCGCTACCGGGGTCGGGTCCTGGGCCTGCAGAACGCCGCCACGACCACGGCGGTTCCGGTCGGTACGCTGGTCGCCGGCCTGCTGATCAGTGGGATCGGCCTGCGTGAGACGGGTGTCCTGCTCGCCGTGGCCTGGGGGGTGGTCGCCGCCTTCGCCCTGCTGGTGCCGGCTCTGCGCCGGCTGGAGCCGCCGACGGACGCACGGCGGACACCGGACGCCGACGTCGACCGGGAGCCGACGGTGGAGAGCGCGTCGTCGGTCGACTGACGCGCGCTGCCGGCCCCGGGCAGGGGCCGGCAGTTCCCCGGTCAGGGGAAGGCGAAGCGCGAGAGGTGTCCGACGCCGCGCGAGACCGGCAGCTTCGCCAGCACCTTGGTGTCGAGCAGCAGCCGCAGCCGCAGGCCCAGAGGCAACCGTCGGTGGTCGTCCGGGTCGGCGGTGTCGTAGGCCCTGACCGACTCGACCAGCCGCAGGCCCGGGACGTCCTGCGGCACCTCGCGCGGGTCGTCGATGCCCCAGCGCATCTGCGCGCCGGTCTGTCGCATCACCGGTAACGGTCCGCTCAGGCGCACGGTGGCCCGGGAGTACGAGTCGAAGGCGATCTCGCCGCCGAGCGGGAACCGGGCCACGATGGTGCGCAGCATCCGCGGGCCGTCCTGGGCACCGAGGTACATGGCCAGTCCTTCACCGAGCACCAGCACCGGCCGGTCGGTCGGGATCTCCGTCAGCCAGCTCTCCTCGACCACCGAGGCACCGAGGGTGCGGCAGCCCGGACGCGCGGGATAGAGCGCGTCCCGCAGGGCGATGACCTCGGGTTGGTCGATGTCGAACCACCGCACCCCGGGACCAGGGGCAAGCCGTTGCGCCCGCCCGTCGAGGCCACAGCCCAGATGCAGCACGGTGGCCTCGGGGTGGGCGTCGAGGAACCGCCGGGTCCAGCGGTCGAAGAACCGTGTGCGGAGGGCGACACCGACAGCGGTCGCCGGTTGGATCTGCAACTTCGCGAAGTCGTAGTCCAGCTTGTCGAGGATCCCGGCCGCAGTGTGGTCACCGAGTATCGGGTGCGGTGATCGGGCGTCGACGGCCCGCGCGCAGAGGGTGGCGAGCGTCGTCTCCGCCGCTCCGGTCAGCGATACCTTCATTCCACATCCCCAGTCGGGTGGACGCGGGTCCCATGGCACGGGTGGACGGTGCGGCGGGGGCCGGCAGTGGCGGCACACCTGGTGTGGATCTCCGGCCGCAGGTCGATGCTATCGATGCCGGCTACGGTAGGCAAGGCAGCACTGACTTTCCGTCACCATCTTCCGTCCGCTGTGGATCCGCCCGCCACATCCGACCGGCCTGGTGGGCCCCTCCGACACACCGGCGCACCAGGAGCCTGAGTTCTGCGGTGCCGGGATGGTCGCGGACACCCGGTGCGGTCAGCCACCGGTCGGCCAGGACCGGCCACGGGGCGCACGGGGGGATGACCTGGTGACGGAAGCGCCGGCGTCGGGCCAGCCAGCGGGCCACCGCCCGCGCCTCCGCCCCGGGGCGATCGGCGCGGAGCACGTGCAGCGTCCCGTCCGGCACCGCCGCCTCCACCTCGGCCAGGAACGGGATCAGCCGCCGGGCCGGGCCCGACGCACCGCCCGCCGGGCCCGGCCCGGCGACGCTGTGCAGCGCCGGCGGGGCCATCACCGCGGCGGGGGCGGCGACGCCCGTGGCGTCCGGATGATCCACGGCGAGAACCAGGGTGCTCTCCCGACCCGCCAGGTGTACGCCGACCACGCCACGCACGGCGGCCACGAACCCCGGATCGGTCACCAGCCGCCACGCGCGCACCCGGTCCGCCCGCAGGCCGTACTCGCGCCAGATGCGCGAGACCGTGGTCTGCGAGACACCCGTGGCGGCCGCCAGTGCGCGGGTGGTCCAGCGCTCGCCGGTGGGCGGCGGCAGGTCGAGGGTGGCGACCACCACCCGGTGTACGAGGTCGGTGCCGATCGTGCGCGGGGCGCCCCGGCGCGGCTCGTCAGCGAGGCCGGCGAGCCGGTGGACGGCGAACCGGTTGCGCCACTTGCGGACGGTCTCCCGGCAGACCCCGAGTCGTTGGGCCACCTCGGCGGTGGTGTCCCCGGCGGCGCAGGCGAGGACGATGCGGGCGCGTAGCGCGAACGCGGATGTCCCGGCCGGAGTCCGGGCCAACTGCTCCAGCGCGATGCGCTCTTCGGTGGAAATGTGGTAGCCGTCGTCGGCGACAAAGGTCATGGAACATCCCGCCAACGAACTTGAAACTCATCGGCTGAATCTCCGCACGTCGAACGTGGTTCTGGGGATGAGTGATCACCGAATGGGACTTGACGGACGCGCTGCGTAGTAGTGAACATGAGTCCAGAATGACACATCGATCGAGGTGGTGATCGGTCATCAAACCACGCAGAGTCTCACTTGTATCAATGCCGTGGAACAGCGCGACACGACCGTCCATTCAGGTGGGAATTCTACGTTCGGTGGCCGAGGCCGAGGGCTGGCAGGTCGACTCCCATTACGCCTACCTCGACTTCTATTCAATGGCTCCGAAGATTCTCGGGCTGTCCGACGACGACTGGGCCCAGGCGTACGAACTCATCGCCGAGCGGCTCTACCACCTGTCGGTCGGCGACTGGATCTTCAGCCGACGCGGTGCGGCGCCCGAGGAGCGGGCGGCCTACGTCGACCTGCTGCGCTCCAAGCGGGTGGACGAGACCAGCATCGGGGTGATCGACGCGCTGCGGGCGGTGGCCGAACGGCACGTCGCCGCCACGACCGAACGGCTGCTCGCCGCCGAGCCCCAGGTCATCGGGTTCACCAGCATGTTCAGCCAGAATGGTGCGACCCTGGCGGTGGCCGAACGACTCCGCGAGGCGGGCTACACCGGGACGATCGTGTTGGGCGGCAGCAACTGCGAGGGCTCGATGGGCCGCGCGCTGCTGGCCAACTTCCCAGCCCTGGACGCCGTGGTCGACGGGCCGGGCGAGGAGGCGCTCGCCGCCCTGCTCGCCCAGGTGGCGGCAGATCAACCGGTGCGCTCGGCGGGCCGCCTGGTGGCGCGCGGGGAGGGGACCGCCCAGGTCGCCGAACTGATCCCCGCCGACCGGTTGACCGTTCCCATGCCCAACTACGACGGATTCTTCGAGCAGTTGTCGACGGCCGGTCTCGACCGGCTGGAACCGGATGTTTCATTGCCGGTGGAATTCTCACGCGGCTGCTGGTGGGGGGCCAAGACGCACTGCACCTTCTGTGGCCTGAACGGGGCCACGATGCGCTACCGAAGCAAGCACCCCGACTCGGTGGCCGGCGAACTCCGGCACCTGATGGACCAGTACGGCGTGCTCGACTTCTTCGCGGTGGACAACATTCTCGACCTCGGTTATCTGGATACCGCCCTACCGGCGGTCGAAGAACTGCGGTCGGACCATTCCCTGTTCTTCGAGGTGAAGGCCAACATGGAGTGGGCGGACATCCGCCGCATGCGTCGGGCCGGGGTGCGTTCGGTGCAGCCGGGCATCGAGAGCCTGAGCACCGAGGGGCTGCGGGCACTCCGCAAGGGTGCCACCGCCTTCCTGAACGTACGGTTCCTGCTCGGCTGTGCCGAGTA
The DNA here is from genome assembly GCF_049863385.1 of Micromonospora sp. WMMD723. NCBI lineage: Bacteria > Bacillati > Actinomycetota > Actinomycetes > Micromonosporales > Micromonosporaceae > Micromonospora > Micromonospora sp. WMMD723. The sequence goes on along the minus strand of NZ_JBMKNR010000001.1, from coordinate 4,681,267 downwards.
CGGGGTGCGGGCGGACTGGAACATCCTCACCGGCTATCCCGGGGAGGCGCCGGCGTCCATTCTGGCCCAGATCGATCTGGTCGCCTCCCTGTCACACCTGGTACCGCCGCACGTGACCCTGATCCGCTTCGACCGCTTCAGTCCCTACGTGGAGTCCCCGGCCGAGTACGGGCTCACGTTGACCAAACCGTTCCCCGGCTACCGCTTCGCCTACCCGGCGCTGTCCGAGTCGGACCTGTGGAACATCGCCTACCACTTCGAGGGTGAGTTCACCGACGACCCCCGCAACGTCGAGTTGCGCCGCCGGTTGGCCGCACGCATCCGGCTCTGGCGCAGCCGTCACGGGGAGGCGTCCTTCACCTACCGGCTCGGCTTCGCCAGCGTCGTGCTCGACGACCGGCGGCCCGGCCTGCCACCGCAGCGGGTCACCCTGAACGGGGACTCGGCCCGACTGTTCCGTGCGGTGATCGGAGGTACCCGGTTCCGGGATCTCCAGGCCCAGGGGTGGGACGGGCCACGCTGGGACGCCGCGCTCGAACTGTTGCAGTCCTGGCAGCGGCGGCGCTGGGTGTTCGTCGAGGGCACCAAGGTGATCGCCCTGGCGGTGCGCTGGCGACCCTCGGCCTACCGCACGCCGCCGGCCAAGGGCACGCCGAAGCGCGTCCGGACCCAGGTCCCGCTCACCCTCTCCAGCCCCGCCACGCGTCGCTGACGTGGTGGCGGTGGACCACCGTCCGTACGACGCCCAGAAGGGAGGAAACATGGGACCGGTTGTCGTGTTCGACTGCATGACCGCAGATTTCCTGAACGACGACCCCAACAACGCCGAGCTGAGCGAGCTGGAACTGCACGAGCTCGAGACGTGGGGGGCCTGGTCGGACGAGGCCGAGCCGACCACGTGAGTCGGCCGGCGTGAGCCGCCCAGCGGACGCGTCCTGACCTGACCGGCGGGGCGTGACCAGTCGACGGGCGAGCGGGTCCGGGAGGAGGGTGATGATGACCGTGACAGCGGTGGTGACGTGCATGTTGCGCAGGGTCGAGTACCAGGCGTTCCCTGCGGAGCAGACGATCACCGTCCGGTGTACGGCCGTCGCCGACACGGCGCTGGCCCACGGCTACGGCACTGCCGTCACCGAAGCCGTCGCACGGCGTAAGGCACTGTCCGAAGCCGTCGAGCGCATGCTCGCGTGTACTCCCTTCGCCCTGCTCGCCCGCCCGTCGACCAGCCGGGCCACCGCAGCCGACGCGCGGTCCGGCCCCGACGGTGCGCGTACGGTCCCACCGGGATGCCGGCTGCGCCGCTACCGGGCGCTCGACGGTGGACCGGACCTGGCGGTCCCGCTCTTCTGGTCCGCGCCGTGGGTGGCGGGCACGGAGTTGGCCGAGGGGACCCTCACCCCGCCCGTGGCGCGACTGTCCAGCACGATCGGCTGGGCGGTGGCGCCGACACCCGACGCGGCGCTGCGGGGGGCGGTGCTGGAACTGACCGAACTCCTCGACCACGGCGCCTTCCTCTACCGGTCACTCGCCGTCGCCCCGGCCGGACGCTGCGGCACGGCGGCGACTGACCGGGCCGAGGTGGAGACGATCCCCCTCTCCTTCGTCGGGGGTACCCCGGTGGTGCTGGTCGTGGCCCGAGCCGGCCGGCGGATGCCCGCGACGGGCCTGGGCGCGGCGCAGACCGTCGCCGCCGCCACCGAGCGCGCCCTGCTGGAACTGGCACAGGCCGAGACCATGTGGCGGGCCAACGAGACGGCGGTACCGGCCGAGCGGTACTTCCTGCGTCGCTTCGAACGCTGGCCCCTGCTGCTACGGTGCGCCACCCTCGACTTCGAACCGGTCCCGGCCCCCGTCCCCGGCCGGCCTCCCGAAGCACCCGAGCAGGAGTTGGCAGCCGCCGGTGTACGGGTCTGGGCCGACACCGGGGAGCTGGCGGTCACCGCGCCCGAACTACCGACCACCCGGCTGCACTTCGCGCACGCCGTCTCCCGACCACAGCCGCTCCTGGGCCTCGTCCGCGCGGGCGTTCCCGTCTTCGACATGGGAGAAGTGAGGAAGATCCTTGACGACCGAGTACGCAGACAACGACCTCTTGACCGCCGTCCTGCAGGGCGGGGCACAACGCGATGACGTCCCACCGGAACGGGAGACGCCCATCGGCACCGCCCTCACCGCCGTGCGCGACTGGCTGACCGCCGAGCGGCTCACACCCGACATCCGCAGGTACGGCCCGGACACCGCACCCACCTACGAGGTACGTCTGCACGACGCCGACGGCGTGCTCTGTTCCCGCAGCTCCGGCAAGGGCCTCGGCCACCGGAGCCTGGCGAGCGCCCTGTTCGAGAGCGCCGAGCACTACCACCTGGACTGGCGGCGCGACGCGGGCGGCGGCTGGAGTGGCTTCATGCCCGGCCGGGCGGTGGCCGGGCAACCCACCGCGCGCCGTTCGGCGCTGCTGCGGCGGCTGGGCGGGATCATGCCGGACTCCTCGGTCTTCACCCGCGACTATGTTCCGGTCGCCACCACCCTCGGGCAGGACGGCGGCAGCTCCCACCGCCAGCCGGTGTTCCTGCGCGACGGGGGCTACCAGAACTGGCCGCATCCGCAGGACGACGGAGCCTTCCGTCCGCTGTGGCACTACACCTCGAGCGCCGGCTACGCCGCCGGCACCACTCTGCACGAGGCGTTGGTCCATGCGATCAACGAGGTCATCGAGCGGGACGCGTGGTCCTGTCAACTCGCCCGCAGCTACTTCGGCCTCGGCGAGCCCGGCCTGGTGGTGGTCGATCCGGCGACGCTCACGACGGAGCTGCGGGCCCTGGCCGACGACGTGGAGGAGCTGACCGGCGCGCCGATCCTCATCGTGTCGATCACCTGCGACACCGGGGTGCCCGCCTACGTGGTCTGCGACGGCAGCGCCGACGAGGTGATCCGTCTCATCGGCAGCGGCGCCTCGCCGGTGCGCGCCTACGCCCTCCAACGCGCGTTGCTGGAGTATCTCCAGGTACGCACCATGTTCCAGCACGGGCCGGTGAACGCCGACACCGAGGCGGGGCAGATCACCTCCGCACTGGCCCGCTATCCCCGGCACCTGGCCGCCGCCCGCTTCGACGTCCGCACGTTGCCCCGACGCACCGAGCCCTTCCGTCCCGAGGACGGGCTGCCCGTCGAGGCCACGCCCGAGCAACTGCTCCGCCATCTGGTCGATCGGCTGGCCGCGGTCGGGGTGCACGCCTACCACCGGGTGCTCACCCGACCGGGGTCGATCACCGTGGTCGACGTGGTGGCACCGGGGCTCGAACTGCTCGACAAGGCACGTGCGGGTTACCCGGTGCTGCCGACCGGGCGGCTCGGTGCGGCCATGGCCGGGCAGGGAGGCGCACGGCCATGAGACTCGTCCTCGTCGCGCCCCCGTGGAACAGCCTCTACCGGCCGTCCATCCAGGTCGCCTCGCTGATCGCATTGGCCGCCGGGTCCGGGGGCGGTCCCGTGACCGCCGAGTACATCTACCTGGACTGGTTCGAGTTCGCCGTCAAGGAGCTGGACTGCGAGCCGGCGCGGTTCGCCGCCGTCTACGACACCATCGGCGAGGAACTCTACGGCCTCGGCGTGGGTGACTGGATCTTCGGGCGCGGCCTGCCCGCGGCGCGCGACGAGGACGAGGAGGCCGCCCGTGCCGAGTACGCCGGATTCCTCCGTGCCCGCGGCGTCTCCGCCGAGTTGGTGGACCTCGTGCTGGCGATGCGTGCCAGCGCGCCCCGGTTCGTCGCCGACACCGCCGACCGGCTCCTGGACACCGGCGCGCAGGGGTTCGGATTCACCACCTCGTTCAGCCAACTGGTGCCCGCCCTGGCGGTCGGCCGGGCCATCAAGGACCGGGCCCCCGACCGGCTGGTCTTCCTCGGCGGCGCCAACTGCGACCGGCCGATGGGTGAGGCGGTCATGCGCGCCTACCCGTTCGTGGACCTGGTCGTGCAGGGTGAGGGGGAGGCCGCGGTCGCCGCGCTGTGCGCGGCCGAGGACCCGAGCGTGCCGATCTCGGCACCGGGGGTGGTGACCCGCGCCGGCACCCGGCTGGTGGTCAGCACGCCGGTGGTGCAGTCGGTCGACGCCGTGCCGGTGCCCCGCTACGACGACTACTTCCGCCGGCTGGCGGAGCTTCCCTGGAGCGAGCTGATCCGTCCCCACGTGGCGCTGCCGTTCCAGATGTCGCGCGGCTGTTGGTGGGGCGAGAAGATGCACTGCACGTTCTGTGGCGAGAACGGCAGCGGCATGCCGTACCGCAGCAAGCCGGGCCGGCAACTGGTGCACACCCTGCGTGAGCTGACCGAGCGGCAGGGGGTGCTCGACACGTACGCGGTGGACACCATCCTCGCCAAGGACGACAACGGACTGGCCGAGCTGGCCGAGGCCGAGGTGGACGTGACCACCTTCTTCGAGGTCAAGGCGAACCTGGGACCCAGGGCGCTCGGGCAGCTGCGGGCGGCCGGGGTGATGACCGTGCAGCCGGGCATCGAGAGCCTCAGCACCGGGTCGCTGAAGCTGCTCCGCAAGGGTGCCACCGCCTTCCACAACCTGCGTTTCCTGGTGCTCTGCCGCGAGCTGGGCATCGAGGTCGGCTGGAATCTACTCTCCGCGATGCCCGGGGAGCAGGCGGAGATGCTGGAGGAACAGCTTCGGCTGATCCCCTTCCTGTCGCACCTGGACCCGCCGTCCACGGTGAGCAAGGTCCGCGTCGACCGCTACAGCCCCTACTTCGAGAGGCCGCAGGAGTTCGGGATCGAGCTGCGCGGACCCGAGGCGAAGTACCGTTTCGTCCACCCGGGCGACGACGTGGACCGGGCGACGCTCGCCTACTCGTTCGACCACGCCGAGCCGGACGCCGCCGACGGCGCGCTGCTGCTGACCCTGCGCCGGCGGCTAGGCGCCCGGGTCGGACTGTGGAAGAAACTGCACCCGCAGAGCCGCTTCACCTACCGCCTCGGCCCCAGCGTCACGGCGGTCCACGACCATCGTCCGCACGTCGGACGGGGTCGGGAGGTGCTGCGGGGCTGGGAGAACGTCCTGTTCCGTGGGCTGACGCACGGGGGTCGGATCACCGGGTCGGTGGCGGCGGCCGTCGAGGCGGGTGCCACACCGGAGCTGGCCCACGGGAAGCTGGCCGAGTGGTCCGTGCGCGGCTGGGTGTTCCTGGAGGCACCGCAGGGTCTGGTGCTGGCCGTACACGACAGCGGGCGCGACGAACTGGGTCGGGCGATGGCCTTGGGAGGGCGTAGTGCAGCAGCGTGACCTGGAACCGTTCGAGACCACGTCCGCCGACGGCGCCCGGTTGCACGGCATGCGCAGGCCGGGGACGGGGACACCGGTGGTGCTGGTGCACGGGGTGGCGATGGACTGGCGGATCTGGGCCGACTCGGGGTTCCTCGACGCCGTTCCCGACGCCGACCTGCTCGCCCTCGACCTGCGGGGGCGGGGGGCCAGCGAACGCGTCGGCGTGCCGCAACGGCACGGTATCGACAGGCACGTCGAGGACGTCCGGGCGGTGATGGACCTCTTCGGGCATCCCGAGTACACGGTGTTCGGTGTCTACTTCGGCGGGCGGACGGCCCTGCGGGTCGCCGCGGACGATTCGAGGGTGACCCGGGCGTACTCCTTCTGCGCGCACGCCGAGGAGGTGGAACTCCCCGACGACGCGGTCGAGCAGGAGGCGGCGGCGATCGAGGCCCCCGACGGACACCGCTACCTGACCGACCACTTCCACCGGGTCGGCGCGCCCGACTGGATGGTCGACGCGTGCCGTCGGGTCGACCTGCCGGAGCTGGCGGCGGTCACCCGTGGCCTGTGGTACGGCTCTGCCCGGGCCGTCCAGCGTCGGGACCCGGGCCAGGACCTCGTGCTCGTCACCGCCGGGGGCGACCCGGAACTCGACGTCTTCACCGCGGGTGAGCGCCGCCTCGGTGCCCGGATCTGGTTGGTCGACAGCCCCACCCGGGTGCGGGCGGCCCACCGCCTCGCCGAGGTGGGAGCGCGCGTGGCGACCGAGGCCGCCGGGCAGGCCGCTGGTACGGGTGCCCGATGACGCCCAGCCAGGACGCGCAGTGGCGGCTGCGGGTCGGCCTGCTGCCCGCCGGCGATCCGCAGGCCGACGCGTTGCGCGCCCTCGCGACCCGGCCCCGCGCCCACCGCATTCCCGCCGTCGCGCCGGTCGGGCCGGACACCGGCCGCCCCGGACCGGTACGGGATCTGGTGGTCGAGGACGGAGTCCTGGCGCACGGGCCGCCCGGTGACGGACCGGCCCGGTGGTACGCCCTGCCGGGCTTCGTGGACGCGCACGCGCACGTGTCGTCGTCCGGCGATCTGGTCGGTCTGCTCACCCACGGCGTGACGTCGTACCGCCAGATGTGGGGCGAGCCCGCGCACCGCTACGTGGCGGGCGTGCACCGGGCCCGGACCGCCGTGGTGCCCCGCGCCTGGGTCAGCACGGCGGTGGTCGACGGCCCGACCACCCGGGTGCCGGGCGGGGCGATGGTGGTGGACGACCGGCACTCGGCCGACCACGTGCTCAACGAGGCGCTCGGCTTCGGCTTCGACGGCATCAAGGTCTATGACGACGTGGAACCCGCGTGGTTCGCGGCGATCACCGCCGCCGCCGACCGGGTGGGTCTCCCGGTGGTCGGACACGCCCCCGAACGGGTGCCGATCGCCGAGGCGCAGGCCGCGATGTGGTCCACCGAACATCTCTACGGTCTGGTGCCCAACATCTTCCGGCTCCCCGGTGACCGACGGTGGCAGGTCCTTTCCGCCGCCCTCGACCGGGTGGAGGCGGAGGCCGCCGCCCGGGTCGAGGGGTACGCCGGACGTTTCGTCTGTCCCACCCTGGTCACCTGGCGGGCGTTGACCGGCGAACGGCGGTGGACGCGTCCCTCGCCCACCGCCCTGGCGCTGGCCGACGCGGGTCGGACGCAGGCCTGGACCGTGGCCGCCCGCGGGGCCCTCGCTCTCGACCGCGCCGCGGCAGCCGAGCGTGGCGGGCTGGTGGACCGGCTCGGTGGCCTGGTCCGCGCCGTCGCCGACGCGGGGGCACGCGTGCTGGTCGGCACCGACTGCGGCAACCCGTTCGTGGTGGCGGGCCCGTCGTTCCACAAGGAGCTGGCCGAGTTGTCCCGCGCGGGAATCCCCTTCGCCGCGGTGCTGCAGGCGGCCACCGGAGCGGCCCACGCCGCGATGCGTCGGGGCCCGGCCGCGACCACCGAGGCCGATCTGGTGCTCTACCGGCGGCTGCCGACCACGGTGGCCGACCTCACCCGTCCCGACGCCGTCCTGGTCGACGGCGTCCTGCTCGACGCCGGGGATCTCGACGAACTCTGGTCCCTGCGACTGACCACCGCCGGGCTGAACGCCGGGGTCTGGCCCCGGGGCGGGCTCGACCCGGTGCCCGCCCTATCACGGGAGAAGGAGAGAGCTGGTGCAGGCTGACAGGTGCCCGGTCACCGGGGCCACCGCCGCGACGGCGAGGGACTCGGTCGACTTCGACTTCTTCGCCGCGCCGCAGGCGTACCGGCGCGTCGCGGCGGAACACGCCCGCGACGGCGCGTTCCACAGCTCGCACGGCGGCAGCTTCTGGGCCCTGTCCACCTACGAGGGGATCTGCGCCGCGTTCCGCGACGAGGACACCTTCAGCGTGTCCCGGGTCAGCGCCGCCGAGGGTGCCGAGGACGAGCGCTGGATCCCCCTGACGATCCAGGGTCGCGCCCACACCGAGTGGCGGCGACACCTGGCGGCCTGGTTCACCCCGCAACGGGCGCGGGATCTGACCCCCGCGATCCGGGCGAACGCCCGGCGGCGCATCGAGGCGTTCGTCGACCGGGGCGAGGTCTCCTTCTCCGACGAGTTCGCCCGCCCGTACGTGCTGGAGAACCTCATGCTGGCGGTCGGGTGGCCGCGGGCGGACCTCGATCACCTGCTCGCCATCAACGTGGCGATGATCCGGTCCCGGGAGGCGCCGGACCCACGCCAGGCGTTCAACGCCGAGACCGCGTTCCCCGCGCTCCAGGAGTACGTGCGGCGGCACGTGGCGCGGCGTCGTGCGGAGCCGGTCGAGGCAGACCTGACCACCGCCACCTTCGACTGGGACATCGACGGTTCCCCGGTCAGCGACGCCGACCGGGAGTCCCTGCTCACGGTCCTCTTCCTGGCCGGGGTCGACTCCACCGTCAACCACATGGCCAACGGCATCCAGCATCTCGCCCACCACCCGGGGGACCGGCGCCGGTTCCTGCGCGAGCCGCAGATCCGGCCGGCTGCGGTGGAGGAGTTCCTCAGGGTGAACTCCTGCATGTATCCCGGTCGGCTGGCCACCCGGGAGGGTGCGGGCGGGGTCGCGTCCCGGGGCGACACGGTGCTGCTGCCGCTGGCCCTGGCGAACTACGACCCGGCGGTCTTCCCGGACCCGGAGCGGGTCGACTTCGACCGGACGCAGAATCCGCACATCGCCTTCGGCACCGGTCACCACCAGTGTCTCGGTGCCGCCTACGCCCGCGCGCAGATCCTCACCGCCTGGGAGGAGTGGCACGAGATGATCCCCGACTACCGGCTGCCCGAGCCGACGGCGGAACCACCCTTCCTCCGTAACGTCTACGACCTGCGCATCATCTGGTGATGACGTGATGAGCGACGCTGGCCGCGCGGCACTCGTCTCGATGCCCTGGAACAACGTCCACCGCCCGTCGATCCAGATCGGCACCCTGCGGGCGGTGGCCGAGGCGGAGGGCTGGGAGGTGGTTTCCGACTACGCGTACCTCAGCTTCTACGCCCTGGCCGGACGGATGCTCGGGCTGTCCCCGGACGACTGGGCGGCGGCCTACACGCGGGTCGCCGAGGGCCTCTACCACCTGTCGGTCGGCGACTGGGTGTACGCCCGGCGGGCGGCCGGCGACGCCGAGCGTGCCGCCTACTACACGCTGCTGCGGGAGCGGGGGATCACCGAGCGGGAGATCGCGCTGGTCGACGCGTTGCGCGCGGTCGCCGACCGGCACGTGGTCGAGACCGCCGAGGGGCTGCTCCGGGCCGCGCCGCAGGTCATCGGGTTCACCACGACGTTCAGCCAGAACGGTCCGACGCTCGCGGTCGCGGAACGGCTCCGGGCGCAGGGGTACACCGGGACCATCGTGCTCGGCGGCAGCAACTGCGAGGGGCCGATGGGCCGTACCCTGCTGGCGAAGTTCCCGGCGGTCGACGCCGTGGTGGACGGGCCGGGCGAGGACGCCTTCGTCGCGTTGCTGCGGCAGGTCGCGGCGGGTGGCCCGCTCGCGGCGGCCGGTCGCCTGGTGGTACGCGGGCAGGACGCCGCGGCCACGTCCCGGGCGCTGCCGGCCCGGCGTACCACCGCGCAGCTCGTGGTGCCCCGGCCCAACTACGACGGCTTCTTCGAGCAGTTGCGGGAGGTCGGCCTGCATGCCCTGGAGCCCGACATCACGCTTCCGGTGGAGTTCTCCCGGGGCTGCTGGTGGGGGGCGAAGACGCACTGCACGTTCTGCGGGCTCAACGGTGCCACCATGGAGTTCCGTAGCAAGCACCCGGATTCGGTGGCCGAGGAACTGCACCACCTGATGGACCGGTACGGGGTGCTCGACTTCTTCGCCGTGGACAACATCCTCGACCTGGGCTACCTGGAGACGGCGCTGCCCCGGGTGGAGCAGATGCGCACGGACCACTCGCTCTTCTTCGAGGTGAAGGCGAACATGGACTGGGCGCAGATCCGGGCGATGCGGCGGGCGGGGGTGCGTTCGGTCCAGCCCGGGATCGAAAGCCTCAGCACCGAGGGACTGCGGGCGTTGAAGAAGGGCGCCACCGCGATGCAGAACGTCCGGTTCCTGCTGGGCTGCGCGGAGTTCGGGGTGCTGCCGGTGTGGAACATCCTCACCGGGTATCCCGGGGAGACCCCCGCGTCCCTGCTGTCCCAGCTCAACCTCGTGGCCTCGCTGACCCACCTGGAACCGCCCGACGCGGACATCCTCGCCGTGCACTTCGACCGGTTCAGCCCGTACGTGGAACGGCCCGGGTCGTTCGGGTTGACCCTGTCGCGTCCCTTCCCCGGTTACCGGTTCGCCTATCCCGGGCTCTCCGACGAGGAACTCTGGGACATCGCGTACCACTTCGAGGGTGACTTCCACGACGACGCGCGCAACGAGGAGCTGCGCCACCGGTTGGCCGCCCGGGTGCGGCTGTGGAAGGCGCACCGGCACACCGCCCGTTTCACCTACCGGCTCGGCTTCAGCTCGGTCGCCCTCGACGAGCAGCGGCCGGGTCTGCCGGCGGGTCAGACGGTCCTCACCGGTGACGAGGCGCGGCTGTTCCGTGCCCTGATCGGGGGTACCCGCTTCCGCGACCTGCAGGCCGGGCACTGGTCGGGCACGCGCTGGGAGCCGACACTGGAGTTGCTGCACGCCTGGCAGCGCCGACGTTGGGTGTTCATCGAGGGGGCCAAGGTGATCGCCCTGGCGGTGCGGCACCGTCCCTCGGCGTACCGCACACCACCGGCGCAGAGCACTCCCCGCCGGGCCCGGACGCAGCCGCCCGTCGTGTTGGAGACGCCGACGGTCCGGGGTTGAGTCGACGGCCGTGGCACCGGCGGTTCGGCCGACGTGACGGGATGCGACTGCTAGGTTATCGACAGTGGACAGATCCGGGAGAGGTCCGGTCGTGGTGAACGGTCCGCCCGACGACGCAGAGGTGAGGTGTCCGGTGCCCCCGGCCGACGAAGAGCCGCAGTCCGACTCCGCTGACCGTCCGCCGTCCTGCGGGGACATCGTCGGCCTGCTGGCCGAGCCGGCCCGGCGGTCGGCGTTCGCCGCGCTCGTGCTCGGGGCACGCACCGTGGGGTCGGTGTCCGAGCAGACCGGGCTCACCCCCAAGGCCACCGCGGGCGCCCTGCGTCGGCTGGTGGACGGCAGGATCGTCGCCGAGGACCGGGCCACCAACACGTACGCCCTGGTGGACGACGCCTTCCGCCGTGCGGTCCAGGCCGAGGTCCGGGTTGCCGGCCGCAGTGGCGGGGACGGCGCGGGGGCCTACTTCCGTCGTGGCCGCATCACCGCCATCCCCGCAGACGCCGAGGTGCGGGCCCGGGTGCTGGCCGTGGTGGTCGACACCTTCTCCCCCGGAGAGGTCTATCCCGAGGCCCGGGTCAACGCCCTGTGCGGCGAGTGGTTCGACGACTGGGTGGCCCTGCGTCGTGCCCTGGTGGACGAGGGGCTGCTCACGCGCAACCAGGCCGGCACCGCCTACGAGCGCGCCTGACCCGTGCCGGGCGTGATCGTGACCCCGGTCGCCGATGCCCGGCCCGCCGACGTGGTGGCCCTGCCCTGGCACCACGGCACGCGCCCGGGGACGTTCGCCCTGCGTCGCGGGTTCACCGGCCGCGCCGGTCAGGTCGTCGCCGAACCGGGCCCGGACGATCGGGTGGTGCTGCTCAACGTCGGCCTGGGTCCCGCCGGGGCAGCCACCCCGGCGACCTTCCGCCGGGCGGCGGCCGCTGCCGTCCGGGCCGCCGGCCCAGCCCGTACCCTGCGGCTGGACCTCGCCGAGACGACGGAGGGCCCGGTGTCCGCGGGTGCCCGTGCCCGTGCGGTGGCCGAGGGTGCGGTGCTGGCCGCCTACCGCTACGACCGCCACCGCAACGGTGCCGCTCCGCCCCTGGGTGAGATCACCATCCGCACCGCGCACCCCGGTGCGGTGGCCGAGGGCGTCGCGGTCGCCGATGCCGTCTGCCTCGCGCGGGATCTGGTGAACAGTCCCGGCGGCGCACTGGGCCCGACGGAGTTCGGCCGGCGCGTCGCCGGCCTCGCCGGTGGTGCGCTGTCCTGCGTCGTGCACCACGGCGAGGCGCTGCACACCCTGGGCATGGCGGGCCTGCTGGCGGTGGCCCGAGGTTCGGCCGAGCCGCCGTGCCTGGTGGAACTCCGGTACGACCCTCCGGCGCCCGGACGAAGCGTCACCCTGGTGGGCAAGGGGATCACCTTCGACTCGGGCGGGCTCTGCCTGAAGAGCCCACCCGAGATGCGGACGATGAAGGCCGACATGGGCGGGGCCGCAGCCGTCGTCGGTGCGGTCTGCGCCGTGGCTGCCCTGCGCCTGCCGGTGGGGCTGCGGGCGCTGCTCCCGCTCGCCGAGAACATGCCCGGCCCGGCGGCCCTACGCCCGGGGGACGTCGTCCGGCACGCCGACGGGACGACCACGGAGGTCCTGAACACCGACAACGAGGGCCGGGTGGTGCTGGCCGACGCTCTGCTGCTGGCCCGCGACCCGGCCCCGGACGTCCTGATCGACGTGGCGACCCTGACGGCGGCGGTGCCGCACGCGCTCGGGACCCGCGCGGCGGCCTACTTCGCCCGGGACGATGCGCTGGCCGCCGAGGTGTCGGCCGCCGCCGCCCGGTCCGACGAGCTGTTCTGGCGTCTCCCGCTGTGGGAGTCCGAGCGGCGTCACCTCAGATCGTCGGTGGCGGATCGGGCGAACGCCGCCTTCCGCCCTGGCGACGCGATCCAGGCGGCGCTCTTCCTCCGGGAGTTCGTGGGGCCACGGCTCCCCTGGGTCCATGTCGACCTCGGGGCAGCCGCGTTCAACGACGAGGCCGCCTTCGACGAGACCCCGCACGGGGGCACGGGCTTCGGGGTACGGACCCTGGTGGAGTTTCTGCGCGGTCCGCAGTAGGGCGGCCCCGGTCGCGGCTGGGCGCGATGGCTGGTTCATGCCGGTGGACGCGTCCCCCGTGCCGCGTCGGCGTGGACTTTTCGCGGTTCGAGCGAAAGTCGGTCGTGATTCGACAGAAGGCATGGACAGCGGAATCGAAACAGCTTAATGTCTTCGCCATCACGCAAGTGTTTCAGCGAGGTGAACCGGCGGCGCGGTGATCCATCGACCCCCTCCCCCGCTACGGCATCCGGCGCGACGGCGCGCGCCCGCCCTGGCAATCGAACGTCAGGAAGGGACGGACAGCCAGTGTCCTCACACCATGGCGCGTTCGGCCGGCGAACGGCGTCGGTCAGCTCCGCACTGCTCCTGGTCGCCGCCGCCGGGCTGCTCGCCCTCGGCAGCCCGGCCCCCGCCCAGGCCCACACCATCAACCCCACCGACTTCCAGCAGGTCACCCTGGCCAAGGGGGAGCCCGAGGTCGGCGAGCCCATGACCATCGCGGTGCTGCCCGACCGGTCGGTGCTGCACACCGCCCGCAACGGCACCCTGCGGCGCACCGACGCGGCCGGCACCACCACCGTGGTGGGCACGATCCCCGTCTACACCCACGACGAGGAGGGCCTGCAGGGCGTCGGGGTGGACCCGAACTTCACCACCAACCGGCACGTCTACCTGTACTACGCCCCGCCGCTGTCCACCCCCGCCGGGGACGCCCCGGCCACCGGCACGGACTTCTCCGCCTGGCAGGGCGTGAACCGGCTGTCCCGGTTCACCCTCAACGCCAACTGGACGCTGAACACGTCCAGCCAGGTCACCATCCTGGACGTGCCGGCCGACCGGGGCATCTGCTGCCACGTCGGCGGGGACATCGACTTCGACGCGGCCGGAAACCTGTACCTGTCGACAGGCGACGACAGCAACCCGTTCGACTCCGCCGGCTATTCGCCGATCGACGAGCGGACCAACCGCAACCCCGCGTACGACGCGCAGCGCAGCGCGGCCAACAGCAACGACCTGCGCGGCAAGATCCTGCGGATCAGGGTGAACGCGGACGGCAGCTACTCGATCCCGGCCGGGAACATGTTCGCCCCGGGCACCGCACGGACCCGCCCGGAGATCTACGCGATGGGGTTCCGCAACCCGTTCCGGATGAGCGTGGACAGGGCCACCGGGGTGGTCTACGTCGGCGACTACGGCCCGGACGCCGGCACCACCGGCGCGCGCGGCCCCAGCGGGCAGGTCGAGTTCAACCGGGTGACCGGGCCGGGCAACTACGGCTGGCCGTACTGCACCGGCACCAACACCGCCGCCGAGACGTACGCGGAGTGGGACTTCGCCGCCGGGACCGCGGGTGCCAAGTACAACTGCGCCGGTGGGCCGACGAACAACTCGTTCCGCAACACCGGCCTGCCCACCCTGCCCGCGGCACAGCCGGCCTGGATCCGCTACGCCGGTGACGCCGGCACCCCGGCGGAGTTCGGCGGCGGCTCCGAGTCACCGATGGCCGGCCCGGTCTACCGCTACAGCGCGTCGAACCCGTCCACCACGAAGTTCCCGCAGTCCTTCGACGGCCAGTTCTTCGCCACCGAGCTGGGCCGGGGCTGGATCAAACCGATCCACGTCAACGCCGACGGCTCCCGGGGCGCCATCGACGCGTCGTTCCCCTGGAACGGCAAGCAGGTGATGGACTCCACGTTCGGCCCGGACGGCGCGCTGTACGTCCTCGACTACGGCACCGGCTACTTCAACGGTGACGCCAACTCGGCGCTGTACCGGTACGACTACGTCGGCGGTGGCAACCGCGCGCCGACCGCCGTCGCCGCCGCCGACCGGACCTCCGGGGCGGCCCCGCTCACGGTGGCCTTCTCGTCGGCCGGGTCCTCGGACCCGGAGGGTGGGGCGCTGACCTACTCGTGGGCGTTCGGTGACGGCACCACCTCCACGGCGGCCAACCCCAGCAAGACGTTCACCGCCAACGGCACCTACGACGTCACCCTGACCGTCCGTGACCCGCAGGGCGCGACCGGCACGGCCAGCGTGCAGATCGGCATCGGCAACACCGCCCCGACGGTCACCATCACCGGCCCGGCGAACGGTTCGCTGTTCTCCTACGGCGACACGGTGCCGTTCAGCATCACCGTCACCGACCCGGAGGACGGCACCATCGACTGCACCAGGGTGAAGATGACCTACGTGCTCGGCCACGACCAGCACGGCCACCAGATCACCGCGAAGAACGGCTGCTCCGGCACGATCACCATCCCGGTCGACGGCGAGCACGACGACGCGGCGAACATCTTCGCGATCTTCGACGCCGAGTACACCGACGCCGGTGGGCTGACCACCCACCGGCAGCACACCCTCCAGCCGCGCAAGCGCCAGGCCGAGCACTTCAAGACCTCGTCCGGGATCACCGTCTACGACAAGACCCCCGCCGAGGGTGGCAGGACCGTCGGCAGCATCGACAACGGCGACTGGATCGCGTTCGAGCCGTACCGGCTGGACAAGGCCACCTCGTTCAGCGCCCGGGTCTCCTCCAACGGTGTCGGCGGCACCCTCCAGGTGCGGACGGGTTCACCCACCGGCACCGTGCTGGGTCAGGCGACCGTCCCGGTCACCGGCGGCTGGGAGACCTTCACCACCGTCACCGGCACCCTCTCCGGCGCGCCGGCCAGCACCGGCACGCTCTATCTCACCTTCGCCGGGGGCACCGGGGCGCTGTTCGACCTCGACACGTTCACGTTCGTCACCGGCGGCACCGCCGGTACCGGGCCGATCGTCGGGCTCGGCGGCAAGTGCCTCGACGTCCGCAACGCCGCCACCGCCGACGGCACCCAGATCCAGATCTACACCTGCAACGGCACGGCCGCCCAGACCTGGACGGTCACCCCGAACAGCACCGTCAAGGCGCTGGGCAAGTGTCTCGACGTCTCCGGCGGCGGCACCGCCGACGGCACCAAGATCCAACTCTGGACCTGCAACGGCAGCGGTGCCCAGAACTGGTCCGCCCAGGCCGACGGCACCCTGCGCAACCCCCAGTCCGGCAAGTGCCTCGACGTGTCCGACAACAGCGCCACCGACGGCCAGCCCGTCCACCTCTGGACCTGCCTGGCCGCCGCCAACCAGAAGTGGACCCTGCCGTGACCCGGCAAGCGGGGCACCCGGCACCCTCCTCCACCCGTCCGGGAGAGTGACATGCGCAGACTCCTTCGATCCGTCCTCGGCGCGGTGACCGCCGCCGCCGCGGTGCTCGCCGTCCCGACGCCGGCCGGTGCGGCCGACGCCCCGTACGACGTGCTGGTGTTCTCCAAGACCGCCGGGTTCCGGCACGACTCGATCGCCGTCGGTATCCAGGCGATCCGGGAACTCGGCACGGCGAACGGTTTCACCGTGACCGCGACCGAGGACGCGTCCCGGTTCACCGCCGCGAACCTGGCCCAGTACGAGGCGGTGGTCTTCCTCAACACCACAGGTGACGTCCTGGACGCCGCACAGCAGTCCGCCTTCGCGTCGTACGTCGACGGCGGCGGCGGGTACGTCGGCGTCCACGCCGCCGCCGACACCGAGTACGGCTGGTCGTACTACGGCAGCCTGGTGGGGGGCTACTTCGCCTCGCACCCGGCCATCCAGCAGGCCAACGTCCGCGTCGAGAACCGGGCGCACCCGGCCACCGGGCACCTGCCGCAGACCTGGACCCGCACCGACGAGTGGTACAACTTCCAGACCAACCCGCGCTCGGGTGCCCGGGTCCTCGCCACCCTGGACGAGTCGTCGTACTCGGGCGGCTCGATGGGCGGTGACCATCCGATCTCCTGGTGCAAGACGGTCAACTCCGGCCGGTCGTTCTACACCGGCCTGGGACACACCCAGGGGTCGTACGCGGAGGCGGCGTTCCGCAGCCACCTGCTCGGCGGCATCCGGTACGCGGCCGGCCGGGCGAAGGCCGACTGCCGCCCGGAGACCGGCTACGTCACCCTCTACGACGGGTCCACCACCGGTTGGTCGCAGGCCGGTCCGGGCAGCTTCGGCAACGCCGACGCCACCCTCACCTCCGTCGGCGGCATGGGCCTGTACTGGTACAGCGCCAGGCAGTTCACCAACTACTCGCTGAAGCTCGACTGGCGGATGGCCGGCGACGACAACTCGGGCGTCTTCATCGGCTTCCCGCCGTCGACCGACCCGTGGTCGGCGGTCGACAACGGGTACGAGATCCAGATCGACGCCACCGACGCCGCCGACCGCACCACCGGCGCGGTCTACACCTTCCAGTCCGCCGATCTGGCCGCCCGGGACGCCGCCCTGAACCCGCCGGGAGAGTGGAACACCTACGAGCTGCTGGTCGAGGGGGAACGCCTCCAGGTCCTCCTCAACGGGCGGAAGATCAACGACTTCACCAACACCGACCCGGCCCGCTCGCTCGCCGGCCACATCGGGCTCCAGAACCACGGCACGGGCGACGACGTGTCGTTCCGCAACGTCCGGATCAAGGAGCTGGGCGGTACGCCGGGCGGCACCACCACCGTGCAGGCCGAGGCGTTCGGCTCGGCCAACGGGGTCAGCGCGTTCACCAAGGCCGGGGCCAACGGCGGGCAGACCCTCGGCTACGTCGACCCGGGCGACTGGGCCGCGTACCCCGGTCTCGACCTGACCGGGGTCACCTCGCTGCGGGCCCGGGTGGTCTCCGGTGGGGCGGGCGGCACCATCGGCATCCGGACCGGCTCGGCCACCGGCCCGCTGCTCGGCCAGGTGGCGGTGCCCAACACCGGAGGCTGGAGCACGTACGCCGACGTCGGCACCACCCTGGCCGGGGTGCCCACCGGTACGCAGACCGTCTACCTGACCTTCACCGGCTCCGGGACCGGCCTGTTCGACGTGGACGACTTCACCCTGGTCCGGGGCGGCGGAACCCCCGGCACCCCGGGGACCGGGCCGGTCGTCGGGCTCGGCGGCAAGTGCCTCGACGTCCGCAACACCGCCACCGCCGACGGCACCCAGATCCAGATCTGGACCTGCAACGGCAGCGGTGCCCAGACCTGGACGGTCACCCCGAACAGCACCGTCAAGGCACTCGGCAGGTGCCTGGACGTCTCCGGCGGCGGCACCGCCGACGGCACGAAGATCCAACTCTGGACCTGTAACGGCAGCGGTGCCCAGAACTGGTCCGCCCAGACCGACGGCACCCTGCGCAACCCCCAGTCGAACAAGTGCCTGGACGTGTCCAACAACAGCGCCACCGACGGCCAGGCCGTCCACCTCTGGACCTGCCTGGCCGCCGCCAACCAGAAGTGGACCCTCCCGTGACCCGGTAGCGGGCAGGCCGTGCCCCCGCTGTCCGTCCGACAGCGGGGGCACGTCGGGTCTTCGGCCCGACGGCGGCGGATGGCCGTCCACCGCCGTCCGGCCGGCGAGCTGCGACACGTACGCGAAGGTGGTGCCGCGTACCGGTGTCAGCCGACGGTGACGTCGCTCGTCGACGCCGGTGCGGCCACCGGCGTGCCGGGTACGGCCCGTCGCGGGCCCCGGGCCAGGACGTACCCGAGGAGGACCACCATCACGGCGGTGCCCACCCACATGGCCTGCTGCCAGCCGTCCACGAAGGACTCCTGGGCGGCACGGACCAGTGCGGGTGCCTGGGCACCGGCGGCGTCGGAGGCGGCGATGGCGGTGGCGATGCCCTCGCGGGCGGCGTCGGCGGTGTCGGCGGGGACCGTGCCGAGGCGGGTGTCGACGGCACTGCGGTAGCCGGCGGTGAGGACCGCGCCGAGCAACGCGACGCCGAGCGCGGTGCCGAACTCCCGGGTGACGTCGTTGAGGGCGGACGCGACACCCTGGCGGTCGCGGGGCAGGGCGGAGGTGATGGCCTCGGTGGACGGGGTCTGGGTGAGGCCCATGCCGAGTCCCATGGCGAGCATGCCGGGCAGGATCGCCGGGTAGCCGCCGTCGACGGAGACGAGGGTGGCCATCAGGGCCAGGCCCGCGCCGCCGAGCACGATGCCGGTGGCCATGGTGGCGCGGACCCCGGCCCGGGCGGCCACCCGCGGGGCGAGGCCGGAGGACAGCATCATCGTCGCCGCCATGGGCATGAGCGCGAGGGTGGCGCGCAGGCCGGACCAGCCGAGGACGGCCTGGAAGTAGGGGAACAGAACGACGAAGATCCCCGCCTGGACGCCGAAGAGCGCCAGCAGCGCCAGCGAGCCGCTGGCGAGGCGTCGGTCGCCGAACAGCCGCACGTCGAGCAGGGGTGCCGGCCGGCGTAGTTCCCACACCACGAAGCCGATCGCGGCGACGACACCGACGAGCAGGCTCGCCGTGGTCAGCGGCGCGGTCCAGCCGTGGACCGGGCCCTCGTGCAGGACGTAGATGAGGGCGGTCACGGCGACCACGGACGTCAGCGACCCGACGACGTCGAAGCGGTGCCGCGTCTGCTCGCGGGAGTTCGGGACGGCCCGCAGGGCCGTGCCGGCGGCGGCGACGACGAGGACGACCGGCAGCAGGAACAGCCACCGCCAGTTCGCCCAGTCGACGAGCACCGCGGACAGGTACATGCCGAGGATGCCGCCGCCACCGGCGACGCCGGTCCAGATGCCGATCGCCTTGGAGCGTTCCCCGTCGGGGAAGGTGGAGGTGATGACGGCCAGCGTGACCGGCATGATCATCGCGGCGCCGACGCCGGCGAGCAGCCGGGCGGCGATCATCATCGTGGCGGAGGTGGCCAGGCCGGCCGCCGCGCTGGCGACGCCGAACAGGGCCAGGCCGGCGAGCAGGATCGGCTTGCGGCCCACCCGGTCGCCGAGCGCGCCGAGCGGGAGCAGCAGCGCGGCCAGGCTGATGGTGTAGATGTTGATCATCCACAGGACGGTGCTCTGCGACGCGTCGAACTCGACGGCGACCTGCGGCTGGGCAACGTTGAGCCCGGAGACGGAGGCGATGACCGCCATCAGGGCGATACACACCGCGACCAGGATGGCGCGGCGTCGGCGCGGGTCGTGGACCGTCGCGTCGGGGCCGTTCACGTGGGACAAACTGTCGGGCGAGGACATGCGCGGGTTTCCTTTCGAGGGCGCGGTTCGGTACGGCGCCGGGGGTGGACCTCGGTCCCGGCGTCGCGGCGAAGAGGAGGTCAGGGGCGGCGGGTGGCGCGTACGACGACGTCGTGCAGGGTGGCCGTGCGTCCGCCGGGCCCGGGAATGCCCCGGTGGTGTTCCTCGGCGGTGCGGATCTCCCACTCGGCCACGTCCAGGCCGGCGATGATGTCGGTGAGGGTGACCGTCGCCTCGGCCGGATGGTGGTGCCCGTGGCCACCGGAGTGCGGCGCTTGCCCGTGGCCACCGGAGTGCGGCGCTTGCCCGTGGCCGCCGGAGTGCGGCGCTTGCCCGTGGCCGCCGGGGTGCGGCGTGTGGCCGTGGCCGACGATCAGTAGGGTGCCGCCGGCCGCCACCCACCCGCCGATGCGCCGGTAGAACGCGAGGTGCGGCATCGCGGGGTGCGCGTAGTGGGTGGTGACCAGGTCGAAGCGGACGCCCGGCTCCCAGCCGGTCAGGTCCGCCTCCACCCACCGGATCGGCGTCCCGGTCGGTCCGGCGGCGCTCGCGCGGTCGGCGGCCCGGGTCAGCGCCTCGGCGGCGATGTCGACGGCGGTGACCTGCCAGCCACGGGTGGCCAGCCAGATCGCCTCCGCGCCGGCACCGCATCCGGCGTCCAGCGCGGTGCCCGGTGCCAGGCCGGCGGCCTCCCGGGCGAGGTACGGGTTCGGCGGGTTGCCGGCCATCGAGCCGGGCCCGTGCCCGGCCGTGGGCTGCCAGTGCCGTTGCCAGTAGTCCTGGTCGAAGCGGTGCGTCATCGGACGGCCTCCGCGTCCAGCAGGCGGGCGACCGCCCGGTCGGTGTCCTCGGCGACGAGGTCGGCGTTGAGGTGCGCGGCGGCGCGTGCGCCGTCGGCGGCGGCCGCACCGACCTGGGCGGACAGGTCCCTGGTGTTGCCCGCCACCCACACCCCGGGCACCGGGGTACGACCGGTCTCGTCGGCGGCGACGAAGGACCCGGCCGGGTGCGGTGTCGCGGTGACGCCGATGCCGGCGAACACCTCGGCGCGGGCGACCATCCGCGACGCCACCGCCACGGTCTCGACCGGCACGATCCGGTCGTCGAGGCGGACGCCGGCCAGGCGGTCCTCGACGATCTCCAGTCCGGCGACGCGGCCGGAGATCACGGGAATGCCGAGCGCGTCGAGTTTCACCCGGTCCTGCCCGTCGAGTTCCTGGTCGTGGAGGAAGAACCGCACGTCGTCGCTCAGCTGCCGGAACAGCAGCGCCTGATGCGTCGACATCGGTCCGGTGGCGAGCACCCCGATCGTCCGGTCCCGCACCTCCCACCCGTGGCAGTACGGGCAGTGCAGCACGTCCCGCCCCCACCGTTGCCGCAGCCCCGGGATCTGCGGCAACTCGTCGACCAGGCCGGTGGCGATCAGCAGCCGACGTCCGTGCAGCACGGCCCCGTCGCGCGTGCGCACCGCGAACCCCCGTGGGGTACGCGACACGTCGTCCACCTCGGCCGTGACGACCTGCGCGCCGTAGCGGGTGGCCTCGGCGCGGCCCCGGCTGAGCAGTTCCCGTGGGCTGAGCCCGTCCAGCGCCAGCAGGCCGTGTACCGCCTGCGCCGGCGCGTTGCGCGGCGCTCCGGCGTCGACGACCGTCACCCGCCGCCGCGACCGCGCCAGGATCAGCGCCGCGCTCAACCCTGCCGCGCCGCCACCGACCACCACGACGTCCCTGACGATCTGCTTCGACTCGACCATCCGACCTGTCCCTTCCCCGTCTCCGCCGGTCATGAGGTGATCCTGCGACCGCCGAGGAAAACCCGCAAAGATTCTTGCCGAATGGCAAAATGGCCTGGTGGACGAGAACCTGAACCGCACCCTCGACGCGGTCGGACCCCGGCTCAAGCAGCTACGGCTGCGCCGCAACATCACCCTGACCGACCTCGCCGAGGAGACCGGCATCTCCGCCAGCACCCTGTCCCGGCTCGAAGCGGGCCTACGACGTCCCACCCTCGAACAACTGCTTCCGCTCGCCCGCGCCCACAGCGTCACCATCGACGAACTCGTGGACGCTCCGCTGACCGGTGACCCCCGGATCAACCTGCGACCCGTCGCCGCCGCCGACGGCGTGACCATCCTGCCGCTGACCCGCCGGCCCGGCGGCATCCAGGCCTACAAGTTCGTCCTGCCGGCGGGCGACGACGACCGCGTGCCCGACCTGCGCACCCACGAGGGGTACGACTGGGTCTACGTCCTCAACGGCACCCTGCGTTTGGTCCTCGGCGACGACGACCTCACCCTGCACCCGGGGGAGGCCGCCGAGTTCGACACCCGCACGCCGCACTGGTTCGGCGCGACCAGCTCCGGGCCCGTCGAGTTCCTCAGCCTCGTCGGCAGGCAGGGCGAACGCGCCCACGTACGCGCCGCACCACGACCGGGCACGACCGCGTGAGCAGGCTTGTCCCCCGCGAGAGCTACCCGCAGGTGTCCACCGCACGGTGACGATTCCCGGCCCGCCGATCCCTAGCGTTCCAGGTGGCCCGCGGCACTCCGGCCGCCCACCCCGCAAAGGAACCCGTCATGCGTGTGTTGAAACAGGTCCTCGCCGTCGCGGCAACCGCTCTCGTCGGCAGCCGGGCCGTCGCCGCGGTGCAGGACGACCCCTGGCTCACCCTGCTCCTCGGCGTGGCGACCGCCGTTGCCACGCTCCTCGCGTACCGGTGGGTGGTGCGTCGTACCGAACGACGGGAGGTCACGGAGCTGGCCCGGCCCGGTGCCGGCATCCGGATCGTCCGGGGCGTGGTCATCGGGTTCGTCATGTTCGCCGCCGTCGTCGTCACCATCGCCCTGCTGGGTGGCTACCACGTGCACGGCACGGGTTCGGTGACCGGCATGGTGGGCCTGTTCGGGTTCATGGCGGCCGCCGCCGTGACCGAGGAGTTGCTCTTCCGGGGCCTGCTGTTCCGCCTCGTCGAGGAACGCCTCGGGACCTGGCTGTCGCTGCTGGTGACCGGGGTGCTGTTCGGCCTGGTCCACCTGGCCAACCCCGACGCGGGCGTGTGGGGCGCGACCGCCGTCACGATCGAGGCAGGCTTCATGCTCGCCGCCTGCTACGCCGCCACCCGCACCCTGTGGGTGCCGATCGGGCTGCACTTCGGGTGGAACTTCGCCGCCGCGGGGATCTTCAGCGTCGTGGTCTCCGGCAACGGCGAGTCGCAGGGACTGCTGGACGCCAGCACGTCGGGCCCGACGCTGCTCAGCGGCGGCGACTTCGGCCCGGAGGCCAGTCTGTACACGGTGCTGGCGGGGCTGGCACTGACCGTGGTGTTCCTGGCGCTGGCCCACCGTCGGGGTCGCATCATCCCGCGTCGCCGGCCGGTCGACGTGCCGACGGCGGACGTTACCGTCTCCTGATGGTCGACCCGCGGACGCTTGCGGACCGGTGGCGGCGCTGGCCGGTCACGGTCCGGGACCTCCCGCTGGCGCTGCTGCTCGCCCTCGCCTGCGCGCCGGTGCCGGTGTTGCAGGACCGCAGCACGCAACTCGGTGACCTGCCCGGCCGCCCGTTCGACGCGTTGACCGTGGTGGCGATCGCCCTGGAGTGCCTCCCGCTGGCCGTCCGCCGGCGGTGGCCCGGGATCTGCCTCGCCCTGGTGTCCCTCGGCTTCGCCGTCGACCAGGTACGCGCCTACCACACGGTCGCGGGCACCGCGCTTGCCGTCGCGTTGCTCAGCGCCGGCGTCCACCTGGAACGTCGTCGACGCGCCACCCTGGTCGTGGGCTCCGCCGCGTACGTCGCCCTGGCGGTCACCCTGCACCGGCAGGGGTCGACGGAGGGTGTGGGTGGCTTCCTCACCTTCTACCTGGCGTTGACCCTCGCCTGGGGCGCCGGGGCCTGGCTGCGGCAGAGCCGGGCCGCCGAGGCCGAACGCCGCCGGCGGGCCGCCGAGGCCGCCCGCGCCACCGAACGCGCCCGCATCGCCGGTGAACTGCACGACATCGTGACCCACCACGTGACGGCGATGGTCGTGCAGGCCGAGGCGGCACGCTACCTGACGGCCGCCCCGGACCGCCTCGACACCACCCTCACCGCCATCACCGACACCGGCCGGCGGGCCATCGCCGACCTGCGGATCCTGCTCGACCTGCTCGACCCCGACCACCGCGCCGACCCGCGCGTGCCGTCCGTCGGGGAGCTGCCCGCACTCATCGAGCAGACCCGGCGGGCCGGGCAGCCGGTGGAGTTCACCCAGGACGGCAGCCCGGCGGAGACCGTCGGCGGCGCGGAGGCCGCCGCCTACCGGGTCGTGCAGGAGGCGCTGACGAACGCCCTGAAGTACGCCCACGGCAGCCGCACCGCCGTGCACGTCCACCACGGGAAGAGGGAGATCACGGTGGAGATCAGCACCGCCGGCCCGGGTACCCGCCCCGCCGGCCCGGGTGGGAGCGGGCGCGGCCTGGCCGGGCTGCGGGACCGCGTCGCCGTGCTCGGCGGCGAGTTCAGCGCGCAACGCCGGGACGACGAGGGCTTCGTCGTCCGGGCCCGCATCCCCACCGGTGACGCGTCGTGACCGCGCCGATCCGGGTGCTGGTCTGCGACGACCAGGCGCTGATCCGGACCGGCTTCGCCACGATCATCGGCGCTCAACCCGACCTGGAGGTGGTGGGCGAGTGCGGGAACGGGCGCGAGGCGGTCGATCTCGCCGGGCGGCTGCGTCCGGACGTGGTGGTGATGGACGTACGGATGCCGGTCCTCGACGGCATCGCGGCGACCCGCCTGCTGGCCGGCAGCGGGGTGACCCACCCGGTCAGGGTGCTCGTGGTGACGACGTTCAACCTCGACGAGTACGTCTACCAGGCGCTGCGCGCCGGGGCGAGCGGCTTCCTGCTCAAGGACGCCCCACCGGCGCAGCTGCTGCACGGTATCCGCACCGTCGCCGGCGGGGCGGCGCTGCTGGCACCCGAGGTGACCCGGCAACTCGTCGGCCGGTACGCGGCACGCATCCGCCCCGCCGAGGGCACCCCGGACGACACGGGACTGACGCCGCGCGAGTTGGAGGTGCTGCGTCTGATCGCCGACGGCCTGTCCAACAGCGAGATCGCGGCCCGGCTGGTGATCAGTCAGGAGACCGTCAAGACGTACGTCTCACGCATCCTCACCAAACTCGACCTGCGCGACCGTGTGCAGGCGGTGGTGTACGCGTACCGGACCGGGCTGGTGACCTGAACGCCCCCGCTCCGTCACCGACGACGATGTCCGGGCCCGGTTCGGCGGCGGTGCCTGCGCATCCGACTGCTCTCCCGGTACCGTCCCGTGCACCAGGGGGTGACACACGGCAGCGAAGTGGTTACTCTTGTATCAGAACTTCGATACAAGGAGGGGTCATGACCACTGGTGGCCGGTATCGAATGGTCGGGATGGCTGTCGGTGTGGGGACCGCCTTCGCACTGACCCGCACCTACCTGTTCGACCTGGCTCCGATCGCCCTGGTCCTGGCGACCCTCCTCGGTGCTCTCGCCAGTGAAGCCGTCACACCACGACCGGGCCGGGGCCGTGGCACCGCCAGTCTGGTTCCCCGACGCGTCCGGGATTACGCGCCGAGACGGGAAGTCGTCGTGATCGCGCTGCTCGGGGTCGGCATCACGCTCTTCGCCGGCTTCCCCACCCCCGAACGCCCCGATCACGAAGTCAAGTACTTCGGCACCGCGGCACCGGTCAGCCTCACGAGCACACTGATCACTCTCGGTGTCACCGCCGCCCTGACCATCGTCATCGTGTGGCTGATCGTTCGTGCTCCCCAGGCGGGCGCCGACGAGGCGGATACGGCAACGGACGACAGCTGGCGTCACGCCGCCATCCGCCGCACGGTCTACACCTGCACGGCGGTGTTCGCCATCGTGTTCACCACCCTCGCCTTCTGGTACGCCGATCGCCAGTGGGACTGGCGCGCCGGTGGCTCACCCGCCTGGGGTCTCGCCCTCAGCCTCCTTGCCGGGCTCGGCCTGATCATCTTCGGCGGCTACGCGGGTGCCCTGGTGATGGCCCCGCACCGGCTCCCCGGCGCCGTGACCGGTGCTGCCAGCCACGTCGGTGCCGACGGGCTAGCCGGATGACGAGCGGCCCCGCCATCCGGATCAACCCGTCCTCGGCTGTTCCCCCGTTCGAACAGGTCCGTCAGCAGATCGCCGAGCTCATCCGGTGGGGGGTGCTCGCGGAAGGGCAGCGACTTCCGACGGTCAGGCAACTCGCCGCCGATCTGGGGTTGGCCAACGGAACCGTGGCTCGCGCATACCAGGAGCTGGAGGCGGCCGGCCTGGTCGTCACCCGACGGGCGGCCGGCACCCGGGTGGCTTCCGCAGCCGTCCTGCAGCCGGATGCCCGGCTCGAAGCCCTGACCCTGCGGGCCCGTGAGTTCGTCACCGCCGGTCGCCTCCTCGGTGCCGGTGATGAGGAACTCACCGACGCCCTCGCCGCCGCACTGAAAGCAACGCCGTCAGCCGTGGAGAACCCCTGAGATCGGCAGCGCCCTGCCGCACCGTCGAACGACGCACCGACACCGGATCCTCGACGCTGAGGCTCACGCGGGCCGCCGGTCGGCGGGGACGCGCAGGCGCAGCAGCGGCAGGCAGGACAGGAGCAGACCGGCCGCACCCACCCACAGGGCCGTTCGGGCACCGGCGGCGGTCCCCAACACGGTGCCCGCCAGCGCACCCACCGGCATCGCCCCGCCGAGCAGGAACCGCATGGTGGCGTTCATCCGGCCGAGCAGTCCGGGCGGGCACAACTGTTGACGCAGGCTGACCTGGGCCACGTTGGAGGCCGTCGCTCCCGCCCACAGCAGCAGGTAGCCGCCGGCCGCCAGCCAGATCCCGCCGACGCTGTCGATCAGGGGGGTGAGCAGCGCGCACGGCGCGGTGGCGAGGAGGCAGAGCCAGACCGCTCGGTACTGCCCGAGCCGGCGGGTCAGCCGCCGGGCCACGACCGCGCCGAGGATGCCGCCGGCGCCGCCCGCGCTGAAGTACGCGCTGGCCGTCGCCGGGGACGCGCCCAGCTCGCTGACCAGCCGCACCGGCACCATCGTCTGCACCATCAGGGCGAACATGTTGTACGCGCCGCCCGCCAGCGCCAGCACCCGCAGCACCGGGTGGCGCAGCACGTAGGCCACGCCGTCGCGGATCTGCCCGGCGAGCCGGGACCGGCCGGTGGTGGCGGGCCGCGGATCGGCCGCCCCGATCCGGGCCAGGTACGCGGCGGACCCGGCGAACCCCACCGCGATCAGCAGGACGGCGGTTCCGGTGCCGGCCAGCTCGACGGCCAGCCCGGCCAGTGCGGGCCCCGCGACCTGCGCCACCGCGAGGGTGGTGCTCAGCCGGGCATTGCCCTCGACCAGCTCGTCGGGCCGCACCACCCGGGGCAGGTAACTCTGGTGGGCGACGTCGAAGAACACGGTGAGCACCCCGACGCCGAGGACGACGACGTACAACTGGCCGAGCGCCACCCCGCCCGGTGCCGCCGGCACGGCCAGCGAGGCGACGAGCACGGCCCGCCCCAGGTCGGTGCCGATGAGCAGCCGCCGTTGCCGCACCCGGTCGACGACCGCGCCGGCGGGCAGGCCGACGACCAGGAACGCCACCGTGCCCAGGGTGCCGACCAGACCCACCTGCCAGGCGGAGGCGTGCATCGGGCCGGCCGCCACCAACGGCAGCGCCACCAGGGCCATCCGGGCACCGAACTGGCTCGCGACCGCCCCGAGCCACAGGGACCGGAAGTCGTGCTGCCGGAGCAGCCCGCCACGGCGGTACGCCACGTCAGGTCGACGCGGCCGTGGTCGGGGTGTCGGCCGTCCGCAGCCACGTCGCCCGTAGCAGGTCGGCGGCCCGGTCGGCGGCGATGTCGGGCCGCTCGGCCAGCAGCGCGAAGAACCGGACCAGGGCGGCACCGACCGGCGCGGCGGCCGGCAGCACCTCGGGGTCGTGGTGGACGGTCACCTCGGGCTGCTCGGCAGACCACGTCACCGCCAGGTGCAGCGCGTTGTGGGCGGGGAAGCCGCGCCGGCCTGCGGGCGGGCGTACGGCACCGCGCAACAGCCGGCCCGCCGGGCCGATCGTGGCGTTGCCCACCGTGACGGTGGGCTCCGCCGCCACCACGTTGAGCACGAGCCGACGCCGTTCCCGCAGGGCTTCGACCCCACCGAAGTCGGTGAGCCACCGGCCGAGCAGCGGCGGCGCGGCGGCGTTGACGGCGGTGAGAGCACGGACGTGGTCGGCGAGCGAGACGGCGGGCAGGTGGTCCGGCGGTACGCTCACCACCGCCTCGTGCAGCGCGCCGGGCACCTCGACGCTCTCCCGGGTCCACCGGCCGCCCCGCGCGTACAGCACCGGGACGTGCGCGTCGGCCCAGAGTCCCAGCAGGAACGACAGGGCCGCCAGGAGCAGACCGGAGCCGGTCGCGCCGGTGAGGTCCCGGCCGTACCGGATGGCCCGGGTGGTCGCACCGTCGAGCCGCAGCGGCCAGGCGGCGGTGGCGGTGGTGTCCCGCCACGGTTTCCAGCGCCCGCCGGGGAACGCGACGGCGGGAACGTCCCGGCTCATCGCCTCCGCCCAGAACTGCCGGGACGCCGGGCGTCGTGGATCGGCGGCGGTCCCGGCCGCGTGCGCGAAGAACGACGGCAGCGCCGGCAGGGCTCGCCCCGGATGCTCGTACGCGGCCGCCGTACGGCGCACGAACCGGGTGTGCGTCGCGTGGTCGGCGAAGCCGTGGTCCACCACGAGGGCGAGCGCGTGCTCGTCCGGGGCCAGCCGCACCAGGCAGGCCCCGGCCAGCGGGTCGTGGCGCAGGTCGATCGGCGCGTACACCGCCTCGCCGAGCGCCGCCCCGGCCGCCTCCAGCAACCGGTCCGCCGGCACGTCGGCACAGTCCACCATGGTCACCGGGAAGGGCTGCTCGGGTCCGTACACCAGCTCCGGGCCCGGGGCGAACCGGGCCCGCCACACATCGTTGCCGGCGGCGACGGCCCGCATGGCGGCGGCCAGACGTGGCACGTCCACCTCACCCCGGACGTGCCACAGCGTCCAGGCCCGGGGCATCGGGTTGTGCCGGGGCAGGCCGGCCCCGTCGGTGTCGCTGAGCAGCAGCAGTTCATGCTGCGCCCCGTAGGGCGGCACCCGCACCCGGCTCACCCCGGGAACGCGGGCAGCTGCGGCCACGCCGGTTGGCCGGCGATCCAGGCCGCCAGCACTCCCCCGTCGTCGGGCAGCAGACCGCGCAGGTGCAGGTCACGCAGGCGGCGCAGCGGCGTCACCCCGGTCGGCCAGTGCGCGAGCGACAGGCGGTAGCACTCGGCGGCCAGGTCCGCCCGGCCGAGCTGCTCGTGCACCTGGCCGGCGTTGAACCAGGAGATCCGGCCGTACGGGAACTGCAGGTGCGCGGCCCGCAGGTACGCCTCAAGCGCCCCGGTGTGGTCGCCGGCCTGGTAGCGCAGCTCGCCCGCGGTGAGCCAGGTCTTCGGGTCGATCGGGTCGATCCGCTGCGCCAGGTCGTCGACCAGAGCCAGCGCGGTGTCCCGTTCGCCGAGGTGGGTGTGGGTGCGCACGGCGGTCTCCACGGCCGGGAAGTAGTTGTCGGCGGCGATGACCCGGGTGTGCCCGTCGTGTCCGGTCAGCTCCCGGGCGATGCCGAGCCACCGGTCCATGTCCGCGCGCAGCAGGTCACGGTCGCCGGTGAGGAACGGCAGGAACCCCATGGCCCGGAACCATCTGCTGGTCATGATCGCGGCGTCGAAGTCCGACACCTCGGGCAGCGCGGTGTACCGGGCCAGGTCCTCCTCGCCGAGCTTGCGCCACCGGGCGATGGTGTCGGGCTCCCGGCGTCGGGCCGCGTTGACGGTGGCGTTGATGGTGGTGACCACCCGCGTGCGGGCGTAGCGGACGTCGTCACCGAGCTGGTCGTACAGGGTACGGAAGTGCGGCTCCAGCTCGGCCGCGTGCCCCGTGGTGAGCATCTGCTCGGCGAAGATCCAGCTGGCCAGCGCGTACGCGCTCTCGGGGTCGCGTACCGGCACGTCCGGCCCGGGGAGGATCCGCTTGGCCTCGGCGTGGAAACCCAGCGCGGACAGCAGCCGGCCCAGCAACGCCCGGTCCAGCAGCGGCAGGTCCGCCACGTCGGCCAGTCGGTCCCGCACGTCGGGCGGGCAGCCGTCGGAGGCGGCCAGCCACGTCGCGTAGTCGGCCGAGGCGGCATCGGAGGCGTACCCGTACACCGCCGCTGTCGCCTGTAGTTCGTCGCGGAACATGGCGGCCGTGGCCCGCTGCGGGTGGATCTCCCGGAACCAGGGCTCGCGACGCTCCAGCACGGCGGCGTACGACATCAGCGGCGTGTGGATCGCGACCGGTGGCGTGTCGACCGGGTCGAGGATCGCGCTCGGCTTCAGGTCGAGGAACGGTCGGTAGCGCTCCAGCGGAAGCGGACGCGCCCCGGCCGCCGGGTCACCCTGCGCCGCGACCGCCCACCGCACCGCGTCGGCGCCGGCGGTGCCGTCCAACGCCGGACGCCGCGCCACGAGCACCGCCAACCGGTCCCGATCTGGGCGGCGATCCGTGGCGAGCAGGTCGGCCAGCGCCCCCACCAGCTCGCCGGTGTCCGCTGCCGGAGCCGACCCACCGGTGGGCTCGTCGGGCGCGGCGGGGGTCGCCAGGTCGAGCAGTCCGGCCAGCGCGGCGGTGCGCTCGGCCAGGCCGGTGCGGACGGCCACCCGGTAGTGGGTGCGGGCCGTCTCCCGGTCGCCCGCCGCCCGGGCCGCGTCCGCCGCGAGAAGTCTGGTCGCCGCGCCGGTGGGATCGAGGTCGAGGGCGGCACTGGCGAACTCGTACGCCGGCCCGACGCCGGTGCCGTCCAGGGCGGCCCGGGTGGCGGCCCGCAACAGCGCCAGGGCGGCGTCGCGGGCGAGGAAGTCGGTCCGGTCCGTTCCCAGGACGTGGGCGACGGCGCGGATCGTGTCGGCGTCCGGCACCGGCTCGCCCGGGGAGCGCAGCCGCGCGGCGAGGACCCGGGCCCGGGCGGTCACCGCGATCCGGTCGCCGGTCAGGGCGGCGGCCAGGGAATCCGCCGTGGTGAGGGCCCCGGTGGCCGGTTGCCCGTCGGTCACAGCGGAGCGGGCGTGGGCGAGTGCGGTGGTGAGGCGGACCGGCAGGCCCGCCGCCTCGGGGGGTACCGGGGGCAGTGGTTGCCGGCCGTCCTCGGCGAGCAGGAGATCACGCCAGGCGTACACCGGGGGCGGCGCGTCGGAACCGATGCGGCGCAGCAGGGTCGCGGCGTCCTGCCGGCGGCCCAGCGCCCGCATCAGTCGGGCCGCCCACAGCAGGCCGGCGGGGTCCTCGGCCGTGAGCCGCTGCGCCACCCCGGGTGGGACGACGAGGGGGTCCGTGGCGTCGAGCAGGCCGGCGCGGCACATCGCGCGTCGCAGGTCGGCGGGGGGCGCGTGGGCGGGCAGCCAGCCGCAGGGGTCGGGCTGGTCGGCGCAGAACAGTGCCGTCTCGGCGACCAGGGACGGCGGGACCGTGGCATCGGCGGTCAGGTCGATGAGCGGGCGCAGCGGCGATGCCGCCGGGTCCCGCCAGGTGAGGTCGGCCAACGCTGTCCTCCCGCCCGGTCGGTTGGTTCGGTCCGAGGGGCGGACACGCGACGATGGGACAGCCCGTGCCCGCCCGGTTGGTGACCGGCGACGTCAGTTGATGACGGCGTTGATCAGACCGACGGCGGTTCCTTCGAGGTCCTCGTAGCGCTCCATGCTCGACACCTCCTCCCGACCGGACGAGGAAGACGGGCGATGACGGCCCCTGATCCCGCCATTCTCGCCCAACAATTGAGTTGAATCAATCTGTTGGGGCGTGGTCGGCGGCGGATACCCGTCGTGCTCGGCCGATCGGGACGGCCGCGCCTGCGGCAGGTGCCAGCGGGGCGGCACGGCCGGAACCGATCAGCACCGTCGTGCCGCAGATCGTTGACAACGCCGCCGAACGCCGACGGGCATCAATGCAAGGAGATCCGACAGGTATCGTGGTACCGTCCTGGTTCAGGCGGCCCGGACCGTCCGACGGACCTGTTGACAGGCCCGGAAACCCTTACGATCAGGGGAAAAAGTGACCCAGCCGGCGCAGCCGAAATCTCTCGCCGTCGCGTACCTGCTGTTGGTCTTCCTCGGCCTGTTCGGCGGCCACTACTTCTACCTCGGCGTGAACAGGCGCGCAGTCGTCTACCTCCTGACGCTCGGCTGCCTGGGCATCGGTCCACTGATCGACCTCTTTACGCTGCCCGGCGAGGTCCGGCGTATCAATCAGCTGATCATGTCGGGACAACCGCACATGTAGACGCGCTCCGTGAACCGCCAGGACGCCGGAGTGGCCGCGGAAAGACGGCGAGGTGTCGTGGCGACGCTGTCGTAGCCACGATTCGCCAGTGCTCTTGTTGCCGTCGCGGACCGGGTGGAGCCGACGTGGCACCACCGCCACGTAGTCGATCGTCTCGTCCTGGTCAACGGTTTGCCCGGCTCGGGA
Source organism: Micromonospora sp. WMMD723 (assembly GCF_049863385.1). Classification (NCBI taxonomy): domain Bacteria; kingdom Bacillati; phylum Actinomycetota; class Actinomycetes; order Micromonosporales; family Micromonosporaceae; genus Micromonospora; species Micromonospora sp. WMMD723. The sequence goes on along the minus strand of NZ_JBMKNR010000001.1, from coordinate 4,648,987 downwards.
GGGAGCACCCTCGCCGGGTTGATGGCTCCGACCCTCGGCTTCGTCCTGATCGGGAGAGACGCCCTCAAGGAGGCCATGTCGGTTGCGGCACCAGGGGTTCCGGCCCGGCGTTCGGTGCCGCAGCGTCTCGGGTGATGTGGGAGTTGGCCGCGGCGACGCCGGGTGGCGTCGTCCTGGAGTCCTGGTGGTTCACAGGCTGTGGATCTCGCCTTCGTCGAGGTGGATCTCCACCGGTGCGACAGTCCTGCAGGAAGACGACCACCACCTGCGCGAATCGTGGCCGGGATGGGCTGCGGAAGCGGAGCCGCCGTGGGGAGCGGAAGCGATCAGGGTCAGGACCGACGAACCTGTTGATGTGGCCGGTGTCGCAGGGCGGATCGGGACGGTGTTCGCCGGGTCCGCTGGTGCGGATTTCGGCAGTGAGGTGATGATGTGTGGCGCTGCATCCGGCAAAGTTCTGGAGGATCCGTGGACCCCCGCGACGTGTTTCAGATGTTGTCTGGCATCGGCGGCATGACATCTGCCATCTACGGTGTCCATCTCCTGCTGACCGGTCGCCCGTCGCCCGTTGTGCGGAGAGGATGGCGGCAGCCGGCCGATGCGGGGATGTTCTTTCTCTGCAATGGGCTGTTCTTTCTGTTACTCGCAGCGGCGTACCTCGGACGGCTCGTCAGCGCGAGGGAACCCGCAACAGCGTTGTCGCTTCTGGGCGTCGCGTCTGCAGTCTGGGCGCTCGGTCTTCTCAGGTATCGGCCACGCAACAGCGGACGCGGTGAATCCTCGGACACGCCTTAGCCGTACGGCCAAGCCTCCGAGCGAGCAGCCACCTCACGTCGGCGGTCTGGATCGGCTCGGGTTCCACTGCTAGCGATAGAGCGTTAAGGTCTAGCTGCTCTCCCGGGAGGGACCACGTGCGAGAGATCGACACGCAGGACACCGTCAAACGGGATCCGGTCCCTCCGTTCATGGTCCTGCTCGGCTGGCACCTGCTGGTGGTCGCCGCCTACCTCGTCGTGCTGAGCCAGCAATCTCACGAACGGGTGGGCCATGACGAATCACCGTGGATGGAGATGGTGATCTTCGGGCTCACCGTCGGGATGCCGTTACTGCTCGTCCCTCTGATCACCGGTCTGATCCTGCTCTGGCTCTTTCCGAGCTTTCCGAGCAGAAGCGGCCAGATCAGCTGGCCCCTCATCCGCGGTACCCTCGCCGCTGCACCGCTGTTCCTCATGGTGGTTTGGATCATCCCCGCTGTGCCGCACTGACGAGGGTTCGTTTCGCCTTCGACGTCTACGCCTTGTCCACCGGGACCTGGCATCGAAGATCGATCGTCTCGTCGCCGTCGCTGCGGACGCCGCATCGTCAGGTTCGTGCGCCAGTACGCGGCCACCAGCAACACCCGATCGGGCCTGGTCGAGCGACCACTGCCGGCCCGGCCGACCGTCAGCGATCGCATCACCATCACGCTCGGCGACCAACCTGACCAGTCTGCGGAACTGGACGGGCCGCAGCCCCGTGAACGGGAAGGTCCACTCCGTGCGAGCCGCACTGATCACCTGCACCCCGACATGATCCACCATGGACCAGCCACCGAGCTACGAGACGTCCTTGAGGGCCTCTGCTCGGGGTATTCGATGCCGTTGTCGTCGCGGTTCGCCTCGTGGCCGTTCGCCGTGGTGATCTTGTGATCGACGCCAGCTCGATTCGGTCGTGTCTCGTCGCGCTGCGGTCGTTTTCCTCGTGACAGGGGCGGCACCGCGAATAGCGGATGGAATTCGAACGTGGCTTCCCATCAGATTTCCGCGCCGGTCTGGTGGTGCTGGCGAGCATCGGCGCCTTCAGGATCCGGGCCTGCACCCTGAGCACCGCATTAATGATCGTCTCAGATTCGCTCGGTACGAAATACGCGTCAGACAGGCGATGTAACGCGTATGTAGGAGGCCATTGAATGGCGGTTAACGCAGCGCCCCACGGAGAAGCGCCGCCCAGCCGGCTGGCGGGCCGGTGGGTGCCGTGGTTGGTGATCGGCTTGTGGATGGCACTGGCGGCGGTGATGGTGCCGCTGAGCGGAAAGTTGAGTTCGGTCACCACCGACAGAGCCGCAGACACCCTGCCGGCCAGCGCCGAGTCCACAAAGGTGGCGGTGCTGGAGGACGGTCTCCCCGGCGGTGAGGACAACACGTACGTCTTCGTGTACAGGCGCGCCGGCGGCCTGACCGACGCCGACCGCGCGACGGTCGAACGCCACCACGACACTCTGACCAGGCGGTACCCACCGAAGGTGGCGGCTCCGGCCGACGAAGACGACGAAGGCTCAGCGACGAGGCGCTCCACCGACGGCAAGGCGATGATGTTCACCCTCGACGTGAGCACCACCTACGGCGCACCGGAGGCCATCGTCGGCCCGTTACGTGACGCCGCGAAGGACCGCCCCGCCGGCCTGGAACTCGACGTGACCGGCCCCGCCGCGATCGACGGCGACATGGACGCCGTCTTCGACGGCATCGACCTGCAGGTCTTCCTCACCACCGTCATCGTCGTCACGGTCCTGCTCGTCCTCACCTACCGCAGTCCGGTGCTGTGGCTCATCCCGCTCGTGGCCGTGGGCGCGGCCGCACTGACGGCGATGGCAAGCGTCTACCTGCTCGTCAAGGGCTTCGGCATCGTGGTCAACGACCAGAACTCGGCGCTGCTGACGATCCTGGTGTTCGGCGTCGGCACGGACTACGCGCTGCTGCTCATCGCTCGATATCGGGAGGCACTGCATCACCACGAGAACGTCCGGGTCGCGATGGTCCACGCGCTGCGCGGTGCGGCACCGGCCATCGTCGCGTCCGCGGCCACCGTGGTCGCCGGCCTGCTCTGCCTGCTCGCCGCGGACCTGAACAGCACCAGCGGGCTCGGGCCGATCGGCGCGGCCGGCATCCTGTGCGCGCTGGTGGCCATGCTGACGCTGTTCCCGGCGATGCTGGTGGTGCTCGGCAGGCGGATCTTCTGGCCGGCCATCCCCCGGTTCGACACCGCTGTGCAGCAGAAGCCGGGGCTGTGGGGGCGGCTCGGCACCGCCATCAGCCGCCGCCGGTGGGTGGCGACGCTCGGGTCGTTCGGAATCCTCGGCTTGCTTTCCATCGGGCTGACCGGGAACACCGGCGCTCTGCAGGAACAGGACCAGTTCCTGAACGCGCCGGAGTCGGTCACCGGCTTCACCGTCCTGCGCCAGCACTTTCCGGAACTCGGCGGCCAGCCGATGACGATCTTCACGCGGCCGGCGTACCAGGAGCAGGTTCTCGACATCGCCAGGCGCACCCCCGGCGTGGCCCAGGCCATCCCGGGCCGGACGAGCGGAGGCTGGACCGACATCTCCGTGTTCCCGACCGACGCGCCGGACACCCCCGCGGAGTACGACACGATCAAGCGGGTACGCGCCGCCGTGCACACGGTGAACGGAGCCGAGGCGATCGTCGGCGGACCGAGTGCGGAGAACCTCGACACCGAGGTGACCACCCGGCGCGACGAGAAGCTGGTGATCCCGCTGGTGCTCGCCGTCGTCCTGATCGTCCTGGCACTGCTGCTGCGCGCGATCGTCGCCCCGCTGCTCCTCATGGCGACCGTGGTCGTCTCATTCGCTGCGGCCTTCGGCGGCAGCGTGTTCATCTTCGACACGATCCTCGGATTCACGGGCATCGACTATTCGGTGCCGCTGCTGGCGTTCCTGTTCCTGGTGGCGCTCGGCGTCGACTACAACATCTTCCTGGTCAGCCGGGCCCGCGAGGAGACCGTACGTCTGGGCACCAGAGACGGCATGCTCAAGGCTCTCTCCGCCACCGGCGGCGTCATCACCTCGGCGGGCCTGGTCCTGGCGGCCACGTTCGCGGTCCTCGTCACGCTTCCGCTGGTGATGCTGGTCGAGGTCGGGTTCCTGGTCGCCTTCGGCGTGCTGCTCGACGCCCTGCTGGTGCGGTCGGTGCTGGTGCCCGCCCTCACCCTGCTGATCGGTCGGCGGATCTGGTGGCCGAGCCGGCTGTCGCGACCTGTGGAACTGCCGGACCGTCGGCGGCCGCCCGTCGACGACGAGGAGCCCGCCCTGCAACGGTGAGCGCGCAGACACGTACGAGATCCGGGACGGGCTTCCAGGCCCGCCCCGGGTCTCGTCGTCGGCCCGAGTGGCGGTCGCGGTGTCGCGCGGTCTCGGCCAAGACGGGTTCGCGACGGTGAGCGCCGGTGACGCGCGTGGCGGTGCGGTGGCGTGACGTGCCTTGCGGGTCGGTTCCTGAGAGTCGATCTTCATGCGCTTCTGCGGGTGGGCCTTGGAGGGCACCTTCTCCCGGATGCCGGCCGGGGTCTTGGCCGGGTCGGAGCTGCCGGGTCCTACCCTGAGGTGGGCCGCGCGGGGCCATGCTTGATGCCTGCTGCCTCGTATCGTGCGTCGTGCTGCCGGGGCGGGTCAGCGCACTGCGGTGCCCTCCGTGGCAGCGAACGGGGCGGGCGGGGCCGCGGCCGGAAGGGCGACCCGCAGCAGCGCGCCCCCGCGTGCGGACCGGACGACGGTGACCCGGCCGCCGTGGGCGTGGACGACCCGTTTCACGATCGAGAGGCCCAGACCGGATCCCGGCAGCGCCCGTGCGCTGTCGGCCCGGTAGAACCGGTCGAACACCCGGGGTATGTCGGCGTCGTCGATGCCCGGCCCGGCGTCGTCGACCTCGAGCACCGCCGACGTGTCCTCGGCCCGGAGCCGGATCCGGACCGGCTGGTCCGGCGGGGACCACTTGCCGGCGTTGTCGATGAGGTTGAGCACTGCCCGTCGCAGAGCAGCGGGGCGTCCGCTGACCCACACGGAGGTCACGTCGAGCGCGACCTCGATGTCGGGCATCCGGGAACGCGCCTGGGTTGCGGCGGCCAGCACCACGTCGGCGAGATCGAGCAGCTCGGTGCTCTCGTCGCTGACGTCGCCGCGTGCCAGGTCGGTCAGCTCGGCGGCAAGGGTGCTCAGTTCGGCCACCTGGGCACCGAGATCGTTGAGCAGCCGGGTGCGGCTTTCCGCCGAGAGGGCGGTGCCGAGGGTGCCGCGCCGATCGAGGCGGATCAGCAACTCGATGTTGAGGCGCAGGCTGGTGAGCGGGGTCTTGAGTTCGTGGGCGGCGTCCTCTGCGAGTAGCCGCTGGGCCTGTCGGGAGTCCCGCAGCGCGGCCAGCATGTCGTTGATCGCCTGGATCAGTCGCCGGATCTCCCCGCCGCCCTCGTTCGGGATGTCGGCGTCGAGATCCTGGGTGTGTGCGACACGTACCGCGGCGGCGGTCAGCCGGTCGATCGGGGCCAGCCCGGTCCGCGCCACGGTCCGCCCGATGAGGGCGCCGCCAACCACGCAGAACAACCCGATCAGCAGCATGCCGAACCCGAACTGGTTGACCGGGCCGTCGTCGGCGAGGTCGACCACCTGGACCGCGCCGTCAACCGTGCGCAGTGTGTAGATGCGGTAGCCGTCGTTCCAGTCGGTCGACTCCAGCAGATCGGACGACGCCCCCTGCGCCACACGCCCGGCGCGCTCGCTGACGGCGGGCAGCGCGGGTTGGCCGGCCGGCGTCCGGGTCGAGCCGTCGGGCAGGATGAGCCGCACCAGCCGACCGGACCCGGAGTACTGCGGTAGCTGGACCTTCGTCAGGCCGACGCGCTGCGCGCTCGTCGCCAGCACGCGGGCGTCGGCGCGCAGCTGGGTCTCGGCCGTGTCCCGCAGCTTCTGGTCCATCAGCTCGCTGGCCACCTGGAAAGCCACGAACACGCTGACCGCGATGGCCGTCGCCGCGATCACCGTCAGCCTGCTCCGCAGCGACTGCCGATGCCACCAACGGCTCAGCCGGCGCTGCTCGCGGCCGACGAGCCCGCTCACGGAGGGGTCTCCCGCAACGTGTACCCCAGGCCGCGCAGCGTGTAGATCAATCGGGGTTCGCCCTCGGACTCCATCTTGCGGCGCAGGTAGCTCACGTACACCTGCAGGTTGTTGGCGGTGGTGGTCATATCGAAGCCCCAGATCGCCTCGAACAACGCGTCGCGGGTCAACACCCGGGTCGCGTTGCGCATGAGGACCTGCAACAGGGAGAACTCGGTACGGGTCAGGCGTAGCGGTCGCACACCCCGCCACGCCTCGAACCTGTCGGGATCGAGGCGGACGTCGGCGAACGACAGGATCGGCGACTCCGCGTCGCCCGAGGCGCGGCGGCGCAGCAGGGCACGCACCCGGGCCAGTAACTCCTCAGTGGCGAAGGGCTTGGGCAGATAGTCGTCGGCGCCCGCGTCCAGCCCCGCCACCCGGTCGGAGACCTGATCGCGGGCGGTCAGCATCAACACCGGCAGATCCCGGCCGGCGGCCCGCAGCCGCCGGCAGGCTTCCAACCCACCGAGGCGAGGCATCATCACGTCGAGGATCAGCAGATCCAGGGTGTCACCGTCCGGTCTGTGGATCCCGTCGAGCACGGCGAGACCGTTGGCGGCGGTGCTGATGTCGTAACCCTCCACCTGGAGCACCCGCTCCAGTGACTCACGGATGGCCGCCTCATCATCCGCGATCATGATCCGCACGCCGGCCCGCCCCCTTCCCATCGACGCGTTTGCCGATCATCCTCCCCGATCCACCTGAGGCCAGTATTAGAGCCGCTGCGGGCCGGGCTCATCCGGACGCCTCAGCTCAGGGCCAAGAGTTGGTCAGACGAGCTCCCGCCGCTGCACCTGTCGGTAGGTCGAGGATGGCCGACGATCCGAGCAGGGCGGCCGGCCTCGCATCGCATCGGCACCGCCTGGGTGACGAGGACGAGGCGAGTATGTTTGACCTCGCCCCAGGGGCATGGCCCAGGCTGGGCGGGTGAACGACGTGGAGCTGATCCCGCCCGGCGAGTTCGGTGCCGCGACCCGCCTGTCGTCGAAGGCACTGCGGCTCTATGCCGAACAGGGTCTGCTGGTGCCCGCGGCCATCGATCCCGCCACCGGCTACCGCCGCTACCACCGGGATCAGATTCCCCGTGGTCGGCTGATCGCCCGGCTGCGCGTCCTGGGCCTGCCGCTGGCGCGCATCGCCACCCTGCTGGAGTTCAGCCCGCAGGCCCGCCAGGCCGAACTCCGCGCCTGGCTGGCAGCCGAGGAGGCCCAGCTTCGACGCCGGCGCGAGCTGATCGAGGCCCTTGACGGTGCCGCCGCACCGATCACGACCGCTCCGGGGCTGCGACTGAGGCCACCACGCAAGCTGTTGTGTCAGGAACGGCGCGTGCGCATCGGCGAACTCGACACCTTCGTCACCGATGCACAGCACCGCATCCGGGCCCGGCTGCAGGCGACCGGTGTGCCCTGCGACGGGCCGACCCTGGTGCACTTCCACGGGTTCGTGACCCACGACAGCGACGGACCTGTCGAGGTCGCGGTGGCGTTCACCGGCGCCGTCGAACCCGTCGACGACCTGCGCGTCCGGCTGTCGCCGGCCGGCACCGACGCATACCTGCCGGTCGCCGAAGCCGACGCCGGATTCCCCGACATCCTGCACGCCTACGAGACATTGGAGGCATGGATCGACGCGAAACGCCTGATCAGCCTCGCCAGCCCGGTCGAGATCCGGCCCGGCACCGACGGTGCGCTCCTCGACGTCACCTACCCCGTCTCGACCGGCGAAGGAAGCTGAAGCATGCACCCCTACATCGGTTCCGGGCCCTACTGCTACGCCGACTCGCTGGCGATGGCCCTCGGCCCGACGGCCCCCTCCCCATCGATTGTCGAAGTGCTGACCGGCTCGCCGTTCGGCATGCATCTGCTCGGCGGGCGGCTGCCGCTGTTCGACCCGTACGGCTGGGACGACCGCGGCATCGACGACGCGATCGCTCTGCTCGGCTGGACCTGCCGCCGACACGGCGCCGACGACGGCGAGCAGGCCCTGGCGATGCTCAACGAAGCGGTCACAACCGGCCCAGTCCTGGCCGGTCCACTGGAGATGGGGCTGTTGCGGCACGTGCCCGGGATGACCGGACCGATCGGGTCGGACCACTTCGTGGCTGTCCTGGAAGCCGACGAGACGCTGGTCCGGTTCCACGATCCGTACGGCTGCCCCTACGCGACCCTGCCGACCCGGGACTTCCTGGCCGCCTGGCGTGCCGAGACGATCACCTTCTACCACGCCGAGCCGTACACCATGCGTGGCGATTTCCAGCAGGTCCGCGAGGTCACCACCGAGGCAGCGCTGCGCGCGGCCCTGCCCGGCGCGGTCGCCTGGCTACGTGGGCGCGACGACCTCGCCGTGCCACCCGGCACCATCGGCGGTGCCGCAGCGGTGCACCGCCTCGCTGACCTGGTTACCGACGGACTCGACCCCGAGACACACGCTCACCTGACGCATTTCGCGATCCGGGTCGGCGCCCGGCGGCTCACCGATGCCGCCACCGCACTCGCCAGCCTCGGCCACGACGAGGCCGCCGCCGTCGCTACCCGGCAGGCCCGGCTGGTCGGCAGCCTCCAGCACGACATCGTCAACGGACGCCCGGAACCCGCCGCCCGAACGTTGCGGCAGCTCGCTCCGACCTACGACCACCTGGCGGCCGTCCTCAGCTGACCCCGCCACGCCGAGAGCGCCCAGCGCGGCGACAGCCCTCCGACGACCGGACCGATGGCGCTGACCGGAGCAGTCACCTTTTCCGCCTTCTCGTCATCGGCCTCCTGCCCGGGGGCCACCGCGCCACGGTGCGGGTGTCCGCCGAGCCTGGTGAACGCGGGTGGCGGTGCCGTTGCGGCCGTGCTCGGCGGCCGCCTTCTCGTCGTGGGTCTCCTGAGTGACCAGCGTGCCGGCGTCGGTCTCCAGGTGCGCCCGGACGAACCAGTGGAACTGCTCCAGGCGTCCGGCCTGGGTGATCAGCATGTCCTGGGTGACGGGGTCGGCCTTCTCCGTCTCGTTGATGGCGGCCCGGTGCGCCTCGATCACTGCGCCGTAGACGACGTTCATGGCGGCGAGGTGGGCGTGGGTGTCCGCCCGGCCGATCGGGTAGTCGTCCCAGTCGCGCTGCCTGACCAGTGCCCCCGGCGTCCCCACGGGTGATCCGCCGAGAGCGGCGATGCGCTCGGCGACGTCGTCGACCATGACCCGTACGGCGTCGACCTGCGGGTCGAGCATGGTGTGGACCGCGATGAAGTGGGGTCCGACGACGTTCCAGTGGACGTGTTTGAGGGTCAGCGCGAGGTCGTTGAGCGCGTTGAGCCGGTCCTGCAACAGGAAGATCACCTCGGCGGCGGTGTCCGGCTTGAGTCCGGGGACGGTGTAGGCGGGAACGTTCGGCTGGTAGGTGCTCGGCGACATCTCTTCTCCTTGTTCGGGATCGGTGTGGCGAAGCGCGGTGACGTCGAGACGGCAGTTCGGGTCAGCGCGGGGAGGGTCGGCTTCTCGGGCACCGTCCGTGTCCATCGGGAGTCCACCGGTGGCGTACCGGTGCGTCCGGGCATACGTCGCCGCGCCTACATCGTGTCGGCGGTGCTGCGCCGGGCGGTGTCCTTCAGCGCTGCCGGGTGTCAGATCCGGGCAGGATGGCGCAGCAACGACATGGCGGCCAGCCCGGCGCCGTTGAGCGCCGCGGTGCGGGGAGACGCGGCGCGGTGCACCGGCAGGCGGAGCGCGGCGGACAACGCCGGGGACAGGCCGGGATGGGTGGCGCCGTCGCCCACGAGCAGCAGCCCGCGGGTGAGGGCAGGGGCCAGTCGCGTCCGCGCTGTCCCGGCCCGCAGGGTCTCGATGTGGTATGCGACGACGTCGCTCACCAGGTCGACGGTGGCACCGTAAGCGAGGTCGCGGGTGCCGATGTCGGCGCGACGGGCCGCGACGACCCGCCCGTGGTGCAGCAGGGCGACCTCGGTCAGCTGGGCTCCGACGTCGGCGATCAGCAGGCTGCCGGCGGCTGCTCCCGAACCGATCGCGGCGGCGCGCACGGTGTCGATGAACACCAGGTGGGAGGGGGCGAGGACCGCCTCGACGACGCGACGCACCACGGCTCGGTCGTGGTCGCCGGCCAGGACCGGGCGGCAGGCCGCGACGACACCGCCGGCAGGTACCGGTTCGCTGAAGCGGCTGATCACCTGGGACAGCAGGATCTCGCAGCGGTCGACGTCGATGATGCGGCCGCGCCGGATCAGCGAACCGGCGGAGAGGAACGCGTCCCCGCACGGCGCGCTGATGGTGCCGCGGTGCGCCGCCCAGACGCCGATGGAGCTGCTGCCGAGGTCGATCGCGACCGCGGTCGGCGGGGCCGGGCGACACATGCCGGCGGCGCGCTGGTCGGAGGAGAGGACGTTCGCGGACACGGTCACACCGATCACTTCCATTGGTACGAGCGTTCACCGGCTCCGATCGTCGCCGCTGAACAGATCGGTGACAGCGGCCGGGTCCGGCGAAACTTCGTCGCGCTCGTTGCCGACGCCCGGCAACCCGGCCTGCGGTCACCGACTGCTCGGTAGGCCGGACGCCGGTGACCTCGGCCGACGGGTCGCGTGCTGTCGTGGCCGTTCCTGGTCCGGACGGCTATGGTGGCCGCCATGGGTGACGGGCGCGGCTTCGGGGGCGTCGGCCGGCGAGCTTCGCTGCCGACGTTGCTCGTGTGGGCTGTGCTGGTGTTGGTCGTGTCCGCCGCCCGGGACATCGGGTTGTGCATCGTCTTCCGGCTGACCCGCCGTGCGGTCCCGGGCTGTGTACCGGCATGGTCGGCGGACCGGGCTCCGCCGACGTGGACGCTCACCGCCTGAAGCCGCCCGTTGCGCGGCGTCGGACACGACGCTGCCCCTTGGCTGGGAGCACCATGCCACCCCTCGTTCATGACTGTCGCTTCGGCACGCCCGTTGAGCTGCCGGCGACGTCGCTTCCCTTCGTTGACCCTCGACACCTGGTCCCCGCCGTACCCGGGTGGACGACATGCTGACCGCCGGTGCCTACGCTCGTCCGCGCGTACAGGCATGCCTTGCTCTTGACCTCGGAACGTCCACCGTGCGGATGTGGACGTCGCAGTCGGGAACGGTGATCACGGAACCGGCGGTGCTCTGCCGTCCCGGTTCCGACCGGCACGTGGCCGGACGGGCCGCGCTGACCGCTCAGGCCGGTGGTGTGACCGTCACCTGGCCGGTGCGCGACGGCGTGGTGCGTGACTTCTTCGCCTGCGTGCAGCTGCTGCGGCTGCTGACCGCCGACATCCGCCTACCGTCCGACACCGCCTATCCCGTCCTGGTCGGTGTGCCGGCGACCGCGACCCTGCGCCAGCGCAACGTGCTTGTCGCCGTGGTCCGCCGTGCCGTCGGCGGACGGGTCAGCGCGGTGGAGGAGCCACTCGCGGCCGCTCTGGCCTGCCGTCCTGACCCGGGCGGTGACGTGGTCGTGGTGGACATCGGATCCGGACGTACCGAAGTGGCACGGATCGGTGACCGCAGCATCGTCGCGGTGGAGCGTGTCGAGGACGCCGGGTCCGTCGACCGGATCCCGGCGATCGCCGACTGTGTGCGCCGTCTCGACCGTCCGCGGGGCGGTCAGCGGCGGCTGCTGCTCACCGGTGGTGGTGCGACCGCCCCCGGAACCGCCGCGAGGTTGGCCGCGTTGACCGGCCGCTGCGTCACGATGCCCGCCGAACCGCCGCTGGCCACGCTCACCGGTCTGCGCCGGCTACTCACGGGCTGACGTGGGCCTGTCCCGCATCCGTATCCACTTCCCGGCCGCGGTGAGCGGTCGCCTTCTTCCGGAGTTCTGTCATGGACGTCGAATTCACACCGCTGCCGGGCATCGGCGAGTGCCACACGTTCACCACCGTCACCGGTCATCGGGTCGGCGTCGTCACCCACTACGCCGGCGGTCGACGCGAGCTGATCCACGGCGTCGGCGACGATCCTGATGCCACCTGCAGCCTGGCTCTCTCGCGGGGCGAGGCGATCGCGTTGGCGGGATTGCTGGGGATCCTGGACGTCATCGACGTGGATGTCACCGGCACCCGGCCCCGTCACCCGGCTGCCGGGTGACGGGGCCGGGTGCTGCCACGATCAGCGGCCGCGCCGGCCTCGTCGCCGGCGCGGCCACTGCCGTGGCATTCGGTCAGCCCTGGTGTTTCTGCTGGCAGGGGACGCAGAACCGGGCGTGCGGTAGCACTTCGAGCCGTTCGGCGGGGATGGGGCCGTCGCATTTCTCGCAGCGGCCGTAGCTGCCCTCGGCGATGCGGCGCAGCGCACCGGTGATCTGTTCGAGGTTGTGCCGGGTGGCCGCCACCAGTGCCGCGCGGTTGTGTGCTTCGCCCGGGTCGCCGGTGTCGGCCGAGATCTCCGTGAGTTCCTTGAGCCGGGTCGTCTGGGCGGCGAAGTCCTCGCTCAGCGATGCGCGGAGGCCGGCGAGCCAGCCCTGATCGGATACTTCGATGTCGACGCTCATGTGCCGCTCCTTGCTCGGGAAGCCGGAAGTGCTTCGGGAAACCACAGGGCGGAAGCTCGAACGGCTCCGCCCTGGCGATCGGTGGGTGTCGTGAACCACCCCGCCCGCCGGTGGGTCTCGACCCGACGGCTGCGGGCTGCGTTCGTTCCGGAGGTTCGGCAGTGCTGACGCGCCCGCTAACGCAGCGGGTCGAACGGCGTCAGCTCCGCGGGCACCTCACCCTTGAGCACCGCTTGGGCCACCAACTGGCCGGTGACCGGCCCCAGGACGATGCCCCACATGCCGTGGCCGCCGGCGACGAACACCCGTGGCGCGGCGGTCGCGCCGATCAGCGGCAGGCCGTCGGGAGTGCACGGCCGGGAACCGACCCACTCGTCGCGGCGGTCATCGAGGTTCACCCCGTCGAGCAACGGCCGCACCGCGTCGACGACGGCGGTGATGCGTCGCGGGTCCAGTTCGTCGGCGGGTCGGCGAAACTCCATCATCCCGGCCACCCGCAGCCGGCTGCCCAACGGAGTGCAGGCGACCCGCTGCGTCGGGAAGTACAGCGGGCCGGCGGGCATCCGTTCGGCGGGCACGCTGAAGCTGTAGCCGCGCCCGGCCTGCACCGGGCGGCGTACCCCGAAGCGTGTGGCCAGCTCGCCGAAGGCCGCTCCGGTGGCGATGACCACGGCGTCATGGCGGTGCTGCTGCCCGGACGGGCCGGTGACGCGGACGTCGGTGGTTGCCGGCTGCAGACCGGTCACCGCGCTGCTGTCGAGGATGCGGCCGCCACGGTCCCGGACCGCATCGGCCAGCGACGTGACGAACGCGGGAGGGTTCAGGTACCGCTGCCCGAAGATCTGGACGGCGGCGCCGACCCGGTCGCTCAGAACGGGCTCCATCGACCGGAGCACCTGGCCGGTCACCGGGCGGAAGGTGACGTCCTGACCGGCGTCGCCCATCTGTTCCAACTCGTCGAGCAGGGTACGGCTGTCCCGCTCGCGGGCGAAGCAGGCCAGGAAGGGATCGGCCGGCGTCGTCACGGCGCTCACCCCGCCGGCCGCGAGGGCATCGAAGGCGTCCAGGCTGCGCTCGTTGAGCGGGACGTAGGCGGCCATGCCCCGCCGCCACCGCCGGGCGGTGCTGTGGAACACGAACGACAGCAGGAAGCGCCACAGGTCACGGTCGGCGCGCAGCGGCAGGTACACCGGGGATCGGGTGCTGAGCACCGCGCGCAGACCGTAGCGCAGCACCGCAGGTTCCGGCAGTGGGGCGGCCAGCCCCGGGGTCAGCCAGCCGGCGTTGCCCCACGACGAGCCGGCGCCGGGGTGATGACGCTCGTAGACCGTCACCTGTGCGCCGGCTTCCTGTAGGAACCAGGCCGTGGACAAGCCGACCATGCCCGCTCCGATCACCGCGACGTCCCGCGGTGAGCTGTGCACGAACGCGGGAGTGCCCGTCATGCTGAGCTCGTCAGACATACCGCTCCTCCGCCGCGCCGGGCCGGCTGGACAGCCGATCGGTTGGTGGGCCACGTTGTCCGGGCCTGCTGTCCCGCCATGGTCGCTTGATCACCGGGAACCGGGCCAGGGCTGTGGCCGGTCAGCTGAACCGTCATACGTTGCCGACGCTCGGCAACCATCAGACGATCACCACCGCAGGACCGCTGCCCTCGGTGCCGTGTCCGGAACGCGGTGGCGGGGTGCCGCGTACACGGTGCCGCCGTACCGCAGGGTGGCCACCGCGGCGCGGTCCCGGTGGTCCACCGCGGCGCTCGCCGACCGGTACGGACCGCGAATCGGTGTCTACCGCCGCCAGGATGGGCGATGCTGGGTTCGACGCGACGGTGAACGGGAGCGGCCACGTGAGTGACAACGGCACACGGCGCATTCAGCGGCCGGCGGCGGCCGAACCCGACGGGCAGTGGCTCGCCGAGGTCGCCGCCAGCGCCAGCCGTGACGCCGGCAACGTGCCCGTGGCGTTGCTGGGCGACTACCTGCCGCTGCTCGCCGATGCCGCCATCACCGGCCGCAAACCCAAGCGCGCCGAACTCGACGCCGTCGAGACGCTCGGCCGCAAAGCCGCCGAGCAGGGCATCTCCGCCGGCCGGGTGGTGCAGCTCTACCTCTCCGCCGCCCGACGGCTGTGGCAGGATCTTCCGGACGTCGTACGTAGCCGTGACCGTGAGGCCGTGCGTGCGGCGGCCGCCGCCGTGCTGCACGTCATCGACGATGCCGTCGCGACCCTGGCCGAGGGTTATGCCGTCGCCCGTCGCGACCTGGTCCGCCATGAGGAGACGCTGCGCCGCGAACTCATCGACGACCTGCTGCGCGGCGACTCCGACCTCGGCGGTCTGGTCGACCGGGCCGAACCGTTCGGCCTCGACCTCGCCCGCGTCCACCAGGTCGCCCTGGCCGCGCCGAGCCGGCGGCTGCCGGACACCGACACGGCGACAACGGCGCTGGAGGCGGTCATCTTCGACCGGCTCGGCGACCGTGACGTTCTTGTCGCGACCAAGGACGGGCTCCTGGTCGTCATCGCTCCCGCCGACACCACCGGCTCCGACGGTGTGCCTGCCGGCCACGACACCGACGACAATCTCGGCCGGCTCATGCACGACCAGTTGCGCCGGTTGCCCCACGGACAACCCTGGCGCATCGCCGTCGGCCGGCCCCACCCGGGCCTCTACGGCATCGCCCGCTCCTACGAGGAAGCCCGCGAGGCCCTGACCATGGCGGGCCGGCTCCGCATGCCCACCCCCGTGGTCAACGCCCGGGACCTGCTCATCTACCGCGTCCTGCTACGCGACCAACCCGCCATCGTCGAACTCGTGCACGCCGTGCTGCACCCGTTGACCCGGGCCCGTGGCGGTGCCGAACCGTTGGTAGCCACCCTGCAGGCATACTTCGACACCGGCGGCGTCGCCACCGAGACCGCCAAACGCATCCACGTCTCGGTACGGGCGGTCACCTACCGCCTCGAACGCATCCACGCCCTCACCGGTTACAACCCGGCCGACCCCGCCCAACGGTTCACCCTGCAGGCCGCGGTGCTCGGTGCCCGCGCCCTCAACTGGCCCGGACAGCCGCTGCCTGCGGCCGGTTGACCTGCTCCTCACGCGCCGGGTCTCGGGCCCTGACCTGCTCGGCTGGTGGATACCGCAGCCGACCCGACAGGGCCCCGGGCGCGGTACCGGGAACACTGAAGCCGTGGGGTATCCGGTTCGCGTTCTACGGCCGGGGCGTGAGCGTCGCCGAGTTCCTCGACCGCGACAGCGGGCGCGGGAAGCGCACGGCAACCCCGCCGGAGTGGCGTTCATGTGGGTCTACCGGGAGTGACCTTCCGTCTCGTCGTTCTCCGGCCAGCCGCGGCGCACGTCGGGTTCCGCGTTGACCTGTGCGTAGGAGGGAAGGTCCGCGCGGACGGTGAGGCCGTCGCGGACGGCCAGAGCCGTCTGCACGGATGCGGCAAGAGCGGCGCGGAACAGCAGGGAGCCGGTGCTGATCCGTCGTACGCCGAGCTCGGTCAGGGTGGCGACGGTGTGTCGTCCGGGCAGGAACAGGACGTTGACCGGTACGTCGACCGCCGCCACGACGGCGGCGATGTCGGCGGGCTCCGCTATCCCGGGCACGAACACGGCATCGGCACCGGCGTCGGCGTAGAGCCGTATCCGGCGCAGGGTCTCAGCCAGGTCGCCGGAACGCTGCCAGTGGGTGTCGGTGCGGGCGTTGACGAACAGACCCGGCACTTCCCGTTTCACCGACCTGATCAGTGCCGCGTGCGCCGTGGCCGGGCCCATGGCGTCCTCCATGTTCACGCCGACGGCACCGGCTGCGGCCACCGCAGCCGCAGTGGCGACCGACCCGGTCTCGATGTCGACGGTGAGGTGGGCCGGGAGCGTCGCCAGGCTGCGCGTGAGGCGCAGCGTGTGGTCGTCGGTGGCGTTGACACCGTCGCGCAGGCCGTTGGCAGCAGCAACGCCGAGGCTGGTCGTGCCGAGCGCGGGGAAGCCAGCGTCGACGAGGCAGCGGGCCGAGGCGACATCCCATACGTTCGGTAGGACGAGGGGCGCCGCAGTGCGGTGCAGCGCGGCGAAGTCCCTCACGCACGGGCTCCTTCGATGAGAGCGAGCACGCCTCCAACCGGGGCGGCGTGGCATAGGGATGCTGAGCGTCAGGTCCCTGGCGCGGCTCACCTGCTCCAGTCGCCGGCATTGATCCTGGCACACGCCCTGGCCGCCGTCATGGGCACCTGCCGTTCGACCTGAGGTCCCCCGCTCTCCAACTGCCCGGGGGAGTCGAGGTCGTGGCCTTCCGCGACGGCGCGTTCCGAGTGCCCACCGACGCCGTCCGGCTGCGCACGATCAGCGGCACCGTGCCCGGGGCCCTGCGGCGGACAACCGGCCGGGATACCTGGATGCGGTAGGTCCCTCGCTCAGTCTGCCGGGCGGTCGGACGGCGTCCGGCACGTCGACCCCGAGACGGTCGAGGGCCGCTACCCTGGCCGCCGCCGGTCTCGCCGTGCTGACCGCGTGACCGTACGGCTCCATCAGGGCGACCACTGCCGCTACGAGGTCGTCGCCCGGCTTCGATCCGGCGGTCTGAGCCCCCTGCCCGGCAGCCGCCGGCCGTGCCCAGGGCGTCTGATTGTCGACAGTGGCGAATCGCGAGCTGCGCGCACTTTGATCTCGGAGCCATGCCACTCTTGCGCGCGTCGCCTCGCATAGGAGTCACCATGGTGTGGAGTCGAAAGTCGTTTCGGGCGTCGTGGAGTTTGGCCGCCGTGGCTTTGCTTGTCGCTGTCGGCGGTTGTTCCGCTGTGGACGGCACCCCCGCCGGCCCGTCCTCGGAGCCCGCTGTCGTCTCCGTGCAGGCCGCCTATCCTGGCGACAAGCAGGGTGCCCGAGCCTTGATGGCGGAGCTCGCCGCGCACGGCGATCCCGCGCTGGTCGCCTCCCTGCGCCCGACGACCGCGGACTATCATGCGCTGTTCGAGCCGGCCTTCGCCGAGCGGGCGCAGCGCTTCTACGAGAAGGGCCTCTGGGCCTCGATGCCGCCCACGGCGGCACCGTTCGCCAAGCCGGACCAGACGGAGGTACGGGTCTGGGGCGCGACCACCGAGGAACTGCGGGCCTGGGGGAAGGACGCCCAGGCCAACTTCCCGGGCGGGTACGAGGAAATCAAGGACCAGTTGCGGCCTGGACTGACGATCTACTCCATCGACATGGTGGTTCCCGGCGAGGAGCACGGGATGGCGTACAACGGTCTGACGTACGTCAACGGTCATTGGGCTTTCTTCCCCAAGCCCTGGCGTGTACTCGAGTCCGAGAAGTGAAGGGGTGTCGATGACTGAGCTTGCTCGGATACCGCTCGCCGGGGGCGGCGTCGTCCTGGTGGAGTCGGCCGAGGTGGACACCGCCGGTGGCCCGGTGAAGGCCGGTCGCGTCGGCGACCGGGTGCACGAGATGTCCGCGACCCTGCAGGACCTGTTGGAGCCGGTGGTCGACGCCGCCCAGGTCCTGCTCGACCAGCTCAGCCGGGCCAGGCCGGCCGAACTGGAGGTCGAGTTCGGAATCGCGCTGTCCGCCCAGGCCGGTGCGGTGATCACCAAGACGGCGATGAGCGGCAACCTCAAGGTCAAGATGAAGTGGCGGCGGGACGGGCCAGAGGTCCTGGTGCAGGAGGAATCGGGCAGCATGGACATCGCGTGACCGGTGCCGTCGACCTGCGGTGGGCCAGCAGCGTGGCCCAGATCCTCGACGCGCGGGACACCGCGGCCGGAGCGGGCTTCCTGATCGCCGAGGACGTCCTGGTCAGCTGCGCGCACGTGGTGCTGGCGGCAGGGGCCCGGATCGGCGACCCGGTGCGGCTGCGCTTCCCGCAGGCGGCGGGCACCCCGATGGTGAGCGGCCGGGTGCTGGCCGACGGCTGGCAGCCGCCGGACGGCGACGACATCGCCCTCGTACGGCTGGATTCGGTCCCTGGGGGTCTGCGACCGCTCCCCCTGGCCGGGTCCGGCGGCCGGCGGGGGAACCGGGTGCGGTCCTTCGGTTTCCCGGCCCAGGCCGGTCCCGGCGGCCACTTCGGGTACGGGCGGGCCGGTGACCTGCTGCAACCGGCACTGCTGCAGCTCACCGCAGCCAACGACCTGACCCAGGGGTTCAGCGGCAGCCCCGTGTGGGACGACAGCGCCGACGCGGTGATCGGCATGGTCTCTGCGGTGACCCGCCCGGACGCGCTCGACCGGGGCACCGGCATCGGGTATGCGACGTCCGTCGCGGCCCTGCGGTCGGCCTGGCCCGCGCTGGCGGTGTCCGATTCCTGCCCGTACCGGGGCCTGGACCCGTTCGGGCCGGAACACGCCGGGGTCTTCCACGGCCGGGCCGGCGCCGTCGACCGGGTCGTGGCCGCGCTGGCCGACCGGCCACCGCTGCTGTTGCTGCTCGGCCCGTCCGGCGCCGGGAAGTCGTCGCTCGTCCAGGCGGGTGTCCTCCCGGCGCTCGCGGGGGGACGGCTGCCGGGCAGCGCAACGTGGTCGACGATCGTGGTCAGGCCGGACGATGCGGGCCTCCCGTTCGGGGAACACGAGTTGCTGGTGATCGACCAGTTCGAGGACCTGCTCATCACGCCCGCGGCGGGGCCGGTCCTCGACGGTCTGGTCGCCGCCGGGCGGCCGGGACGCACCGTGCTGCTGGTCATGCGGGACGACTTCTACCCCCGGCTGGCCGCCGAAGCGCCCGCCCTGCTCGAGCTCGTCGGCCCGGGAATCATCAACATCCCGGCCACGCTCACTCGCGCCGAACTGCACGACATCATCGAAGCACCGGCCGCCGCGGGCGGCGCGCGGCTGCAGGACGGCCTGCCGGAACGGATCATCGACGACGTCCTCGCCGCCGATCCCCGGGCGGCCACGGCAGTCCTGCCGCTGCTGGAGGTGGCGCTGAAGCAGCTGTGGGAGAGCCAGGAGGACGGGGTTCTGACGCACCGCGCGTACGAGAGGTTCGGGGGCCTGCGCGGCAGCATCACGACCTGGTGCGACCAGACCGTCACCGGTCTCCCGCAGGTCGCCAGCCGGGACGTCCTGACGGCGCTCGTCCGCCCGGCCGACGCCGCGCACCACATCCCCGCCGTGCGCCGCCGACGCCGGTTGTCCGAGCTGCGGGAACTGGCGGGCGACGCCGACGACGTGCTGGCGGTCCTCACCGCCCAACGGCTGGTGGTGACCAGTGCCCCGGCACCCGGTGCCGAACCGGTCGCCGAGCTGGCGCACGACGCGCTGATCCGTGACTGGGCCACGCTGCGCAGCTGGGTGCGCAACGACGAGCAGTTCCAGCAGTGGCTGCAGCGCGTCGAGGAGAAGCAGCACCGCTGGTCCGACCGGCGCGAGCCCGCCGAACTGCTCCGCGGCCGGGACCTCGGCGAAGGACGGGACTGGTCGGCCAACCGGCGGCTGCCCCAGGACCTGACCGTCTTCCTCGCCGCCAGCGAGCGGGCCGCCAGGCGGGCGACCCGGGCACGCCGGACCCTGCTGGCCGGCCTGTGCGTGCTGACCCTCGTCGCCACGGTCGCCGCAGTCGCCGCGCTCCGCTACGCCAGGAACGCGAACGAGCAGCATGCCATCGCCCTGTCCCGGCAGCTCGCGGCGCAGAGTGGCAGCATCGACGGCACGCAGCCGGTGACCGCCCGCCGGCTCGCGGTCGCCGCCTGGAAGCAGGCACCCACCGCCGAGGCCGGGGACGCCCTGGCCGCGCGCCTCACCGAGGGGCAGTCCGGCTTCGTCGGTCACTCCGGCGCAGTCCACGCCGTGTCGTTCTCGCCGGACGGCCGGCAGCTGGCGTCCGGCGGCGAAGACGGCACCGTCCGGTTCTGGCAGGCGGCAACCGGCAGGGTCTGGCAGACGGCCGCCGGGCGGCCCGCTGCCGCGCCACCCGCCGGGCACACCGGGGCGGTCACCGCCGTGGCGTACGACCCGGCCGGGACGGTGCTGGCGTCGGCCGCGGCGGACGGCACCATCCGGCTGTGGGACACCACGACGGCACAGCCCACCGGCGGACCGCTCACCGGTCACACCGACCGGGTCAGCTCGGTGGCGTTCGCCCCCGACGGCACCCGTCTGGCGTCGGCCGGGTGGGACGGAACCGTCCGTGTCTGGAACCGCGGTACCGGCGAGCAGATCGCCTCGGTCGCGCATTCCACCCGGGTGCAGGCGGTGGCGTTCAGCCCGGACGGCAAGTGGCTCGCATCCGCCGCCGACGACGAGACGGTGGTTCTCCGCGACCCGCATACCGGCCGGGCCGTCGGCTCCCCGATCACGACCCGGAGTTCGATCCGTGCCCTGGCCTTCGACCCCACCGGGACGAAACTCGTGACGGGCGGTGACCGAGGCGACGTCACCCTGTGGGACGTCGGCAGACGCCGGTTCGCCGACCTGCCCGCCGGCTCCGAGCCGGTGCTCACCGTGGCGGTCAGTCCGGGCGGCACCCGGGTGGCGGCCGCCGGCATCGACCGGACCGCCCGTCTCTGGAACCCGGCCACCCGGGTGCCGGTGGGTCCGCCGATCACCGGCCACGGCGCAACGGTGTGGTCGGTGTCGTTCAATGCCGACGGTCGCGTCCTCGCCACCGGCGGTGCCGACGGCCGGATCCGGCTGTGGGACTCGACCACCGGCGCGCCGACCACCGCGCCACGGCCACTCGACGGGGGGCGAACGCTGCCCGTCACCACGGCCGGGACGTCGACCCTGACGGCCACCGTCGACGGCGAAGACAACCTCCGCCTCTGGGAGGCGACGACCGATCAGCCCTACGGGGTACCGCTGCCAGGTTCCGTCGGAGCGGTGTCACACGTCGCCACCGACCCTGACCGGCGGGTCGTCGCGGCCGGGGCCGGCAATCGCATACGGGTGTGGGATCCGCGCTCGGGTAGGCAGATCGCCGGTCCGATGAGCACCGACAGCGACTACGTCGCGAGTCTGACGATCAGCCCCGACGGCACCCGCGTGGCCGCCTCCGGCAGTGACGACCGGGTCCGGATCTGGGACATCGCCACCGGGCGGCTGACCCAGATCATCCGTACCGGCGGCGACTTCTTCGTCCACGAGGCGATCTTCGCCCCCGACGGTTCCCTGGTCACCGTGGGCAGCGAAACCGGTGTCCGGTTCTACGACCCGGACACCGGAACGCTGATCCACGACTACCGCACCACCTACCGGTACCCGGTCAGCGCACTGGCACTGGATCCCGCAGGCACCCGGTTCGCGACGGGCAGCCGCGACGGACCGGTCGAGATCCGGGACACCGGCACCGGTGCCCTGCTCACCCGGTTGCAGTCCAACGACGCGAAGGAGGCGACGGCCCTGGCGTTCATCGCCGACGGGTCGGTCCTCGCCGTGAGCGACGGAGCGTTCCGCGAGCCCGGCACGATCCGCTTCTGGGAGATCGCCACGGCACGCCTGCTCGCCACCCGGACCGGCCACCCGTCCCGGATCGCGGGCCTGGCGGTGAGCACCGACGGCGTCCTGGTCGAGTCGGTGGACGAGGTCTTCCAGACCCGGGACTGGTACGTGCCGGCGCCCCGGGTCGCGTACGCGGAGCTGTGCGCCCGCCACGGCCCACCCACCGGGGCGGAGTGGAAGCGGTACGCCCCCGACGAACCCGGCCCCCCGTCCTGCAAGCCATGAGTTCCCTGAACCGTTGCCACGCAGTGAGCACCGCCGCACGAGCGATCAGGAGAACTTGATCGAGCCAGCCCGGTTGTTCCAGCCGTCGCCGATGGTCGCGAGGTTGGAGGCTTCGTCGATCCAGACTGACTGGGCACCGGTGAAGTTGATCCCGTCGAAGAACTTGACGTCGCACTGGTTGTAGGTGCGCACCGATGTGATTCGGTTGTTCCAGTTGCCCCCGCTGGTCGTCCGCAGGTCGTCCCACTGCAACTCGACGTCGTACTCGGGGGTGCAGCTGCCGTTCTGAGCCCAGGCCAACTGCGCGCCGCTGAAGCCCGTACCGTCGTAGGTGCGGGCGATGACGACGCTGGCCTGCGTAGCCCCCACCGCGCGCAGCGCTTGCGCCTCGGTATCGGCACAGCGCAGTACGCGGGTGTCCACGTTGACCGCGCAGTTACGCGGCTGCTCCTTGGCGACGGCCGGCGAGCCGGGTACCCCGAGCAGGCCCAGCACACCCAGCACGGCACCGGTCGCGACGATCGTTCTTGCGTCCACCGTCTTCTCCTTCAGGTTGGCTGCGGCGGCAACCAGCACGGCACCCACCTCGCCGCATTGATGATCGTCGATAACATTACCGGAACCGGGACCTCCCTGCCCCGGTATCCGGTCGGGACCGTCCGTGCGATGCCACGTGCTGACGGCGGGACATGACACCCAACGCTCGCCAACCACAACGCCTGATCCTGTGCGTGAAACCCGGTGCCGCCCGGTCGCCATCTGCGCGACCGGGCGGTGCCGTGTTTCGTGACCGGCTACCTGGTTCAGGAGGCAGTCATGCGAGCCATGGTCTACCGCGGTCCGTACCGCCTGCGGGTGCAGGAGAAGGACCGTCCCGCCATCGAGCACCCCAACGACGCGATCATCAAGGTGACCCGGGCAGCGATATGCGGGCCCGACCTGCACCTTTACCACGGGATGATGCCCGACACCCGGGTCGGGCACACCTTCGGCCACGAGTTCGTCGGCGTGGTCGACGAGGTCGGTCCGTCGGTACGGAACGTCCAGCCGGGCGACCGGGTCATGGTGCCTTTCAACGTCTACTGCGGTTCGTGCTTCTTCTGCGCCCGAGGGTTGTTCAGCAACTGCCACAACGTCAACCCGACCGCCACGGCCGTAGGCGGTATCTACGGCTACTCACACACCTGTGGCGGCTACGACGGTGGTCAGGCCGAGTACGTCCGGGTGCCGTTCGCCGACATCGGCCGCTGGACGGTGCCCGTAACCCCCACCGGAGGCGTGCCGGATGTGGGCGGGGGCGTCGAAGCCCTTCGTCGGGGATGACCGACGCTGCAGGCATAGACCCCTGTCGCAGCGTCCGTGAGGGAGCGTCGAGAATGGTGACGCCGGCTCAGGCTTCGAGGCGGTGGACCGGTGCGACGACCAGGTCGTGGATGCGCCAGTCGAAGTCGCGGGCGAACTGCTGTAGCTCCTCCAACCGGTCGACCAGCCGGTCCGTGCCTTCCCGGGGCACGACGATGAGTTCGCCGACGAAGACGTGGCCCTCCTCCCGCAGGCGCAGGCATGCGTCGACGACCCAGTCGTGGTCCTGGACGGCGGTGAGCAACCGGTGAGGCAGTGGGTGTTCGTGGCTACCGTCGACCACGCGGGGTTTGTTGTCCATCAGGTTCGCCACCGCGCCGCGGGTGGTCCGGACCCCGTCGCGGACGATGTCCCCGCCGATGATCAGGGCGGCGACGGCGTCGGCCCACCACAGACCGATACCGATGCCGGCCACGCCGAGGATGGCGGCGCCGGCGGTGAGCCAGTCCGCGCGGTTCATCTCGGCGTCGGCGAACAACACCTTGTCGTGGAGTTGGCGGGCGATCCGTTGCTTGGCGCGGCCGAGCAGGATGGCCGGCACCATGGTGACGAACAGGACGGCGATCATCAGCCAGCCCAGCCAGAACCGTTGTCCGAAGACCTCGATGAGGCCGATCGGTGCCCGTTCCCGCGCGATGAGCCGTACCGCGGAGTCGTAGACGACGTATCCGCCGAGACCGAGCAGCGCGACCGAGCCGGTCAGGAACGCCACGCTCACCGAGCGGTGGTAGCCGTAGGGGAAGCGCTCGTTCGGGGCGCGGTTGCGGTACCGGGCGGCGATGAGGAACGCCGCGGGTGGGACCAGGCCGAGCATGTCCTCGATCCAGGCGGCCTTCATCGCCTGCGACTGCCCGAGGGTCACCGCGAGCAGGGCGACGGTGGCCACGAAGAAGGCGATGGTCCACCATTCCAGCCGGATCGCGCGCCGGTGCAGAGCGGCCTTGTCCGGGGGCAGTTCGAATCGGTCGTACATCCTCATCGGGCCGCCTCCGCCCGCTGTGCCTCGACCAGCAGCCGCATGACGTCGGCATGCGAGCGCTCCAGCAGGAACCGCTCCACCTCCACCTGCCACGCATTCTCGCCGGGCGGTAACGCCCACACGTGATCGGTGCTGGCGAGTTCGTGCCGTGAGGAGGTGAGCCCGAGTTCGGCCAGCCGCCACTCGCCGACGACGACGGGCAGACCCTCCGCGCCGGTCACCTCGTCCACGGCCACGACGTCAGCGCCCTCGCTGGTCAACGCGGCGACGTCGGCGGTGCCGCCGCGCACGGCCACCCGGTGTCCGGTGAGGTCGTCGGGAACGCGGACGCCGGCGGGGGCGGCCACCAGGGTGCGCGTCGTGACGTACGGTCGGGTCAGCGACGCCTCCTTCGTCCACGGTGCCTTGGCATCCAGGCCGCCGACCACGACATCGAGGACACGGTCCTTCAGCGCGGCCATCAGTTCGGACTCCGGGCCGGGGTACCACTCGACCTCGGCTCCCAACTCCGCAGCCAACTGGGCGACCAGCTTCACCTCGGCACCGGAGGGTGGACCCTCGTCGGGCACCGTCACCCAGGGCGGGTTCTCGGTGACGCCCACCCTCAGCACGCCGTCGCGGACGCCAGCGAGGGTGTTCGCCGTGTCTCGCGGCAGGCCACATGCCGTGACCAGCAGCATCATCAGAGTCAGCACCGCGCCACCGCGTCGCATTCATCCTCCTGTCGGGAAGGTCGTCGGCCCCGCAGCCGTCTCAGCCCTTGCGGCCGGTGGTCGCGATGCCCTCGACGAAGTGCCGTTGGGCCAGGAAGAACAGCACGATCATCGGGATGGTGGAGATCACCGTCCCGGCGAGCAGCACCTCCCACTGCTGGTGCTCACCGCCGTAGCCGAACCGGTCGACCATCACCTTCAGCCCCCGGGGCAGGGTGTAGAGCGGCTCGTCGCGCAGGTAGATCAGTGGCTTGAGCAGGTCCGTCCAACTCGCCTTGAACTCGAACACGAACGCGACCAGCAGCGCCGGGCGGATCAGCGGGAAGGCCATCCGCCAGAACAGTTGCGGGTAGCTCGCGCCGTCGACCCGGGCGGCCTCGAAGTACTCCCGGGGCAACGACAGCAGGAACTGCCGGATCAGGAAGATGTAGAACGCCGAGCCGAACAGGTTGCCCGCCCACAGCGGCACCTGGGTGCCGACCAGCCCCACCTCCGACCAGATCAGGTAGGTCGGGATCATCGTCGCCGCGAACGGCAGCATCATCGTGGCCAACACCAGCCCGAACAGCAGGTTGCGCCCCGGGAACCGGAAATAGGCAAAACCGAACGCCACCCAGGCGCTGGAGATGGTCACCGCAGCGGCGGCGGCGAGCGACACCACCAGGCTGTTGCCCAGCCACTGCGCCAGCGGGACGGCCTGCCACACCGTCCGGTAGTTCTCCGGCGCGAAAGGCACCGGCAGGAAGCCGGTGTCGAAGACGTACGCCCGGGGGCGCAGCGACGCCGCGACCAGCCAGACGAACGGGGCCACGAAGAGCACCGTGGCACCGAGCAGCGCGGCCAGCCGCAGCGCCCGCGCCCACCACGACGGCCCGTCCCGCCCGACACCCGCCGGTCGCCGCCCTCCCGTCGCGCCCGACACCTGCCCGGGTACGCCCCGGCGCACCGCGATGCTCACGAGTCCCCCTCGTAGTAGACGAACCGGCGGGACAACCTGACCTGAACCAGCGTGATCAGCGCGATGACCAGGAAGAGCGCCCAGGCCATCGCGGAGGCGAAGCCCATGTGCAGGAACTGGAACGCCTCCTGGAACAGCCGGATGACGTAGAAGCTGGCCGCGTCGCTGTTGAAGGACCCGGCGTTCTGCCGGTTGCCGAAGTACATGGTGTAGACCTCGGTGAACATCTGCAGCCCGGCGATGGTGTTGACGATCAACGTGAAGAACAGCGCGCCGGAGATCATCGGCAGGGTGACGTGGCGGAACCGTGCCCAGCCACCGGCGCCGTCGAGTTCAGCCGCCTCGTAGAGATCGCGCGGCACGTTCTGCAACGCCGCCAGATAGATGATCACGCTGGAGCCGAGACTCCACAGGCTCATCAGCACGATGCCGGGCAGCACCCAGTCCGGGTCGGTGGTCCAGCTCGGACCGTCGACGCCGACCAGGCCCAGCGCCCGGTTGACCAGACCGTTCTGGGTGTTGAGCAGCAGCAGGAAGAGCACGCCGACGGCCACCGCCGGGGTCATCACCGGCAGGTAGAACACCGTCCGGAAGAAACCCTGCCAGCGACCGACCCGGCGCAGCAGCACGGCCAGCCCGAGCGAGAGCACCATGGTCAGCGGCACGTGCAGCAGCGTGTAGTAGATCGTGTTGGTCAGGCTGCGCAGCACCTGCGGGTCGGCGGCGAGCCGCTGGTAGTTGTCCCCGCCGGTGAACCGGGGTGGGTTGATCACGTCGTACTCGGTGAAGCTGAGCCAGAGACTGGCGACCATCGGGCCGGCGGTGAAGGCCAGGAAGCCGACGATCCACGGCAGCAGGAAGACGTACGCCCAGCGGGCCTCCCGGCGGGCCGTCGGCGTCATCCGGGGCCGCCTGGTGGGCCGGGGGCGGGCAGCGTCTCCGGCGGTGTCGGTGGTAGGGGTGGTCATGGCTGCGGTTGCTACTTCGACGCCCGGTCGAGCGCGGCGGTGGCCTCCTGCTGGGCGCGGCGCATCGCGTCGGCCGGCTGCGCCTGCCCGGACAGCACCCGGTTCACCCCATCGGTCCAGGCCTTGTCGAACTCGGCGCCGGCCGGCGACGCCGGCAGCGAGAACGCGGCATCCTGGGCCGCCCGGATCACCTGCACCGCGTCGTCGAACCGGGGGCTGCCGCTGGGCTGGTAGAGCTCGTCGAAGATCTTCTTGTCGGCGGGGATGTTGCCGGTCCAGACGCCGGTGAACGGCAGGTTCTGCGCCTTCCGGGCCGCCAGTCGTGCGTTCGCGGCGGTCATCCAGGTGTCGGTGGCGGTCACCGTTCTGGCGAAGGTACAGGCGGCGTCCGGGTTCTTTGCGCCCTTGGGGATCACCCATGCCTGACCGTTGGCCATGGTCAGAGGCTTGCCCTGGCGGTCGGTGAAGGGCTTGACGACGAACGGGACGTCCGGGGAGTTCTTCGCGATCTGGTTGAGGAACCAGTCCTCCAACGGCCACACCCCGATCTGGTGTCGCGCGATCGGGTTCTTCGCCCCGAACAGGTCGAAGGTGTCCCGGAAGGACTTGACGTTGCCCCAGCCGCCCTGCACCTGGATCAGCGAGGTGGTGGTCCGCACCGCCTCGACGACCGACGGATCGTCCAGCTTCGCGGTCCGGCCGTCGGCGGAGATCATCTCTCCGCCGTTGGCCCGGACCCACATCGGCAGGAACTCCGGGATCTTCGGGTCAAGGCCGATCCGGGTGACCTTGCCGCCGTCCACCCGGGCCAGCCTGGTCGCCAGCGCCGGCAGGGCCGCCCAGTCGGCAACGTCGACCTGGTCGGCGCTGATCCCAGCCTGTTCGAGCACCGTCTCGTCGAGATAGAGCACCCGTACGCTGGAGAACTCCGGGATGCCGTAGACGGTGTCATCCAGGGTGACCTGGGCTCGCGCGTCCGGCCGGTACTGCCCCAGGTCGATGCCCTGCTCCCGCACGCAGTCCGTCAGCGGCTGGACCGCACCGCTACGGGCGTAGGTGCCGATCAGCTTCCGATCCAGGTAGACCAGGTCGGGCGGGCTACCCGAGGCGACGGCGGAGAGGAACTGCTGCTCGTCGAAACTGCCCTCGGTGATCGTCAGCCTGACATCCGGATTGGCCTTCCTGAACGACTCGACACGGGACTCCGCGATCTCGTCGGACAGGCCGAAACCCATCGTGGTCAGTGTCCCGGAACCCTTCGCTGCGCCGCCCGCGTCGCTTCCGCCACCACCGACGCCGCCGCAACCGGCAAGTGCGGTCGTAGCAGCAAGGGTGAGGGTCATCAGCACCGCCGTGGGCCGTCTACCGTGTGTCAACGTCGTCTCCCTCGATGGATGCCGATAGATACCTCTTCCATCGGGTGGGTTCTTTAAACGCATCGACGAGAGGCGCTACTCTCCGCGACTTCTCAGGGCTGAGAGCCAAGGCTGCGTGATCTGAAGCCTCAGCGCTCGGCTCAGCCGGAGAGCAGGCTGACGCACCACCAAGCAGCACCAACGTGATCGCGCCACGCTCGTCGTCTACAACTACGACGGGGTGGTATCACCGGACGGCGGCGAATCGGGGGCCGAGAGAGCAAGTGACCGGGTCGCCTCACCGTTGGCGGCCGGGCTGACCGACGAGCCCGTCCCGGCGACCCGAGGCGGCTCCTGAGTCGCCGGGTCGATCCGAGGGTTCGCCGACGGCTTACCGTGCGGCCCGCATTCTCCGCCGCACACCTACCCGGCGCTCGGGATGGCGATGCTCCTGCCATGCCCGGCTGTCATGTTCCGGGGACGGGGCAGGCAACAGGGCATGTAGACGAGCATCGCAGAAAGTGCCATGGCGAGCAGAGCCAGAGAGAGCTCGCGATGGCCAGCACCCGCGCACGGCAGTTGACGGGCCGGTCGCCGACACCGGTTAACCGGGGGACCGGGGGCGTTCAAATCCCCCAAGAAAAGCTCAAAGCCCTGATCAGCGTTCTCGCTGATCAGGGCTTTTCGTCTGTCGGGACGGCCGGATTCGAACCGACGACCCCTTGACCCCCAGGACGATTCGGTAAGCATTCCCGCACGTCACACACGCTATGCCCAAGATCAAGCCGTGCGGTCAACGGCATGGCGGCCAGCATCGCGCATGACGTGTGGTCCCCGCTTGGTCCCCAGCCGCGTCGTCAGGACGCTGCGCTAGCGATCTGCAGGAGGATGAGGCAGAGGGCGACTGCATGTCGGCTATCAGACAGATTCATGAG
The DNA here is from genome assembly GCF_049863385.1 of Micromonospora sp. WMMD723. Classification (NCBI taxonomy): domain Bacteria; kingdom Bacillati; phylum Actinomycetota; class Actinomycetes; order Micromonosporales; family Micromonosporaceae; genus Micromonospora; species Micromonospora sp. WMMD723. The sequence goes on along the minus strand of NZ_JBMKNR010000001.1, from coordinate 4,619,648 downwards.
CAATTCGCCCAAAATGCGCGGATTAAGGCTAAGCGAATTGCGTGAAAGGCAAAGCGCGCACTTCCCCAGTCCCGCCAGGTGTTCTAGCCTGAATGAATGAGTGAGCGGAAGAGCCTCGAAGAACTGGTGAGCCTATATGGCGGCGAAGAGTGTCGAGAGCCTCTCCAGACATTGCTAGACTTGCGCGAATTGCTTACTGAATGCATAATCCGACGGAATTACAGGGTATCGCGCGAGATGTATGAGACAGTGAAGCTATCACCGTTAGGAGAACGCGTAACGGATAGCTTCGTCAAAAAGGGAATCAAATATCCCGAAGCCCGTTTCATTTGCTACCTTAGGCTTTTTCATACAGACCTTTTGATTGATCCCGTTGGGTCGGACCACGGCAAGCTGGCCGAAATAGTGAGCAAGGAAATCCAGAACAGGGAAATACTATTCCCATACACTTACGGACGCGCACTATACGACAAAATCAACTCCATGCCCTTCGGGGCCAGTAGAAACTTTTTGACGGCGGAGGAGACCCAAGAAGTACTTGACGGCACGCCGCAAGGTGTATTTCAGCTAGGAAGATTCATCACAGGGCCTTTCGGTTTGATTAAGTCGCCCATTCGAAGAGTAATTCCCCCCAAGAAGGACATCCCTTTCCACTGCTCCGACACGCGATGCACACGCACGCACTACCGTAACCTCTCGTCTGACCAACTGGCACCGGTGAACGAGTGGCGTTCGATCTCAGAAAAGATCTTCGACAAGGATGCGAAAAATGTCAGCGACTGGAGAGGATTCCTCAAAAAGATCGACCTAGCCGCCAGCAATGTATATGACGATCTAGCGGGCGATTGCGTCGCATACCTGATCGGCGATTCTTTAACTCTCGATGAGCAGCGCCGCCTTGTCGAATGGCTCCTTGACAACACCAAAAACGAGGTTCGGCAGGTGGCGTCGGCAGTCGGACTAAAGAACGGGCCATCGGCTCGCATGGCGGGCGACCTAAACGCTGCCGAGCTACTTCAGCTCACGCTCTGTGCGTCCAATGTAGCGATTTTCTCAGGCATAGACACCTTGGTCATGGATGAGACAATCAAAGTACCTTTAGGCGAAGTTCGGCGGCCGGTGGTCAACCAGGGCGAGGAAACAGGCGCTTACGGACTTGAGCCAGAGCTAGGGAGGTTTGGTCTTAGGATCCGCTCAAGTGACCTGCCTTTAGGCCTCATGCGGTTACGTCGACTTGTTGGGCAGATGTATCGAATGGACGACGAACGCGACCGACAGGATCTCGAATGGCAGCTTCGAGGCGAGGAAGGCCCGAGTCTCGAAGCCAAGATTGAGCACTATCTGCAACGGGGCGAGCCTCGCCAGGTCGTTTCATCCCTGTTGCTTGCGCGCAGAAGCAACTTTGTTGTGGCTGCCTCGCGGCTCAGCCTTGCTGAGGAGATCCTCACCACGGACGACGAGAGAGTCAACGCAGTCATGTGGAAGCTTGGCTTCTCGGTGGAGGACCTCCTAGATCCGCACAAGGACTTCTGGCAATTGCATGAGAAAGTCCTTCAGGCGCTACGGCAAGCTCCACCGACATTGACGTCACGTGACGTTGACCGAATTCGTGGGAATACAGGTGCGTACTTTCCGCAGCTTGAGTCCGTTCTCCGCGAAGCTCTCTACTACACTACCTGGGCGTTGACAACAGATCACGCTTCTAGTCCACGTCCTTTTGTCTACCGCCCAAGTGTAGACGAGGAAGGAGCGCGACTTAGGCTCGACGCCCTTGGACGGGGCAGTCGACAAGAAGGTGAATTTGCGGTTCGCTTCAACACGAAACCCGACCTTTACGCCCTGACGCGCGGTTTCCAGATTCTAGGCGATCTTTTGTCAGAGCAAGAGGCACTAAGCGGCGACTTCGAGAGAGCAGCCAGCGGTATCCCCGACTGGGCGGCCAAGCAGGAACTGCAGAGCTTCGCATTCCGCTCAACCTCACCATTCCTCAACCTACTGCCAGATAGTAGGTCTTTCATCGTTCAGCAACTTCGGATGATCAGTCAGAGACTGGTAAGCGCCGAGGCACACGAGGCGCGAAATGAATGGGCGCATGGACGGCAAAGCATTCCCGACATCGAGATTCTGAAGCGAGCGGTCGATGCTATTCGTGACGCCGTGACGTGGCTAGAGGACGCAGGCTTCTGCCGACAGGTATTTCGCCGGGTTAAGACCACCTCTGACGATGCAAGCCGGCAAGAAATACTGTTTCTCGACGGCCGAGGAAGGGAATTTGTCTTCCACCGCCCGTCGCGGTTTAGCTGGCTAGACCTACCCTCGCTCGGGCATTCTCAGCACATCATGCCAGCCGCTCGATTTGCTGAGCCAAATGAGGTCTTGAGGTTTGTTTCCGAAAGCGACTCTCCTTTTGCTCAGATGTGGCAGGATTATCCAGTAAGAACGGCCGACCCTTCGAACTCGGGAAACGTTCCGCACGCGCACTCCGTGAAGGGCGGGATGGGCTGATCGACCCGACAAGCCCCCACCACGCCTTTCGCGAAGGAAGACGCAGCTCCTGCGTGCGTGGGCACCTTTCCTGTTGGCTGCGATTGAGGTATCTCAGATGCCCTATGCGTGCACATAAGGTCGAAGGGTTTCCGGTCACACTGGTAACTGCGGTGACAGGTCGATGAGCGCGGCGGGGATATCGGCCAGCCCGATTACCTGATCGGGACCGATGAACCGCCGTGCAACCAGTAGACCCGCCTCATGCGCCTCGGTGCCCGCGTGGCTTGCTGAAGCGTCCGCGATCAGCCACGGCGTGAAACCTTGTTCGAATGCGTCCACGGCACCCTTCAAGACACAGCTTTCGGTAGCGATGCCGCAGAAGTAGAACTCTTCCCATGCGCGCTGCTCAAAAAGCGCCAACCCCTCCGACGTGAATGGGCTGTAGATCCTCTTGTCTAGCACCAAGCCCTGATTCACGTACGGGCGCAACTCGGGCACGAAGTCAATGTCGGGGGAAGACTGGAGCCGCTGCCAGCCAAAGAAGCGCTCAAAGGGACTGCCCGGATAGTTCAGGTACCGGGTGAAAAGTGTGTCGCCGCCGGCCGCCTGCCAGCGGCGCACCAAGTCGACAACGACAGGAACGATGTGCGCCGACTGCTCTCGCACGAAGCCGTTTTGCATGTCGGTCACGACAAGTACAGTGCGACTCGATGTCATTGGCTCAACCTCGATCCGTCTCACGAAGGGTTTCGATGGCTTGGTCTAGGGCTGGCATTAGGTCACACGTCCGCAGAATTGCCCTCCGCATCGCCTGATGCTGGCCGGGCTCTCGAAGACGGGAAACATAAAGGCGAGAGCGCACTCCCCGAAGGTAGCGCCACCCGTATTCGGACGGCACCCATGGGTCCCGCCCCTGCTCTACCTGGCGGGCGATTGCGTCGCAATACGCCCACATGGATTGGATCGCAAGCTCGCAGGATATTACCTCAGCCTCCGTCAAGGAACGCTCGGCTGAGATCGGATGGTAGACGACTCCGGACCATGAGGCGTATCCCACCGAGATGCCCTGCACGCCGAACGACTCGATGCCAACGTGGTCGTATGCCTCAGATAGCAAAGACTGCTCGATCAGTTCGGCGTGCGCCAGGTGTTCGTCATCCATGGGGCGGTCACGGTGTAGCAACACCTTTGGCGTCGACATGACGCGTAGGGCAGTTCCTAGCAACTCCGCCGGCCACGCTGGCTCGACCACCCAATGAGCGCCAAGCACATATACCGCAGACTCGTCCTCTACTGGTGAAATGGGCGCGAGGTAATCGATAGCCCATGCAATGTTGTCACCGTAAGAGGCCACCCGCCACGCGGCCAGAGCTGCGATTGTGGACAACTGCACTGGCTCGACGAGGTGGAAAACCACGGACCCGCACGGCCACACGTACAGCGTGCAGTCGCCTTCCGGGTGCTCGACGGGTGCCGAGCAGCAGGTGTGCCACTCCCCCACGGCTGGCGTGCAGCCCGCAGCCTCCCGCAGTCGGGCAGCGCCATCGGCACCGACGAACGCTGTCACGAACTTGTGGGATCGCGCTGAGAAGTGCGGTCGGTCCTCAGCGCCACTGGTTAGCTCACCGAACAGATCGTGGGGCTTCGCGTCGTACACCAGGCAGTAGAGCTGGCGGTAGATCGGGTCGGTGACGGCGACGCGCCCCGTCTCGTGGCGGTACATCGCCTTCTCGATGGCCTCGACGGTGGGCGTCTCCCGGATGCCGCGCTGCTGGCCGACGCGGTGCAGCTCGCGCGCAGCGCGCTTGCGTGACTCCCAGCCGGCCGCCTTCCGGCGGTTGACCAGGACAAGGTTCGGCTTGAACTGCAGAGGGACCTCAGTGGACATGGGTCGTGTCCTTCGTGTCCGTAGGTAGTACCTGCCCGGATCGCCGCGCACCAGGCAGTCTCATTGGCAGGCGAGCAACGTGCCGCCGCAGACGGGAGCCGAAGACAGGAGGCACCAGATGAACCGATCTAGCCCGTGGTGCCTTTACGCGGCCTGTCCGCCTGCCACTTCCGGATCGTGTCGGGCTGCCACGCCGGGGACCGGCCGAACATCCGGTCGGGCGCGGGAGCCTGGCCGCGTGAGACGTAAGAAGCCCAGGTTGCGCGACTGATCGGGGCACCTACCGAAGCGAGGTAGGTGCGTACGTGGTCCGTCGTCCACCAGTCGGCGGGCAGGTCAGCGTCGGTCATCAGTACAAGCCTACGCGGTACAGGTGCTTGCACGAATACAACGTGGCGCTGTAGCGTCTCGAATACAACGCCACGTTGTACCGGCCGGATGGCTCGGGGAACGACGGCACGCCGTTGCCGCACGCCCATGAGACGCCGGATCAGGTCGTTAGTTGACAACTCCACAGCGACAGGAATGAGCGCGCGTAGCCCGTTGAGCAGCAACTTCGCCTTGATCCGCATGGCGGTCGACCCCGGTAAGTCCCGGGCGAGCGAAGCGAGTGAGGCCGGTTGCGCGCGCTGCATCTACCGATCCGGCTGTGCCGGATCACGTGTCACCCCGACCGGCAAGGATCGGGGGATTTGTCCATCTGACCTGACCCTGTGGGGAGAGGTGATCCCGCTATGTCCGTGATTGCCGCGTGTGTGCGTGTCACCAGCAAGAGCCGCGCCATTTGGCGTACCTGCACGGCGTGCGGGGTGCTCGCTCCGCTGGCCCCTGACGAGAGCAGCTGCCGGGCCTGCCCGCAGCCGTCGCGTTCTCGCCGTACCGAGAGGAACCGATCGAAGTGACCCCCGCCGAGATGGACCCGACCCCGGTTGACCTGGCCGCGATCGACGCCGAGTGGCCGTTGATCGCCGCTGAGTTGGACGTGCTCGACGCTGAGATCAGCCTGTTCTACGCCGACGACCGGGGCGGCCCGTCGCCGTTGGACTGGCGCAGGTTGCGCCGGGCCGAAGCTCGCGTCACCCGCGCCGCCACGACGGCGGTTCGCCCGCCTTGGCACGCCGATGGGTGCGTGCCTCACCGCCTGGCGGTGGTCGGCCGGACCGGTTGCGGCCACGACTGCGAGATCGTGCGCTGCCCCGGCTGCGGTGGCGAGCAGGTTCTCCACCGCGCCGACGACGGGTGCCGGGCCGGCCTGCCTCGCGCGGCCTGATGTCCCGCATCCGCGCCGCCTACAACGACCCGGACGGCAACCGGTACGGCATCCCCACCTACTGGTGGCAGGGTGCCCCGCCCGGCTACGCCACCCGCCGTCAACTCCGCGCCGCCGGCCTGCGGCCCGCCGGTCAGCCGATCGCCGCTCAGGTGCTCTGGCGTGGCGTCGGCGGCACCCGCGCCGCGTACCTGTACCGGGTCGATCTGGCCCGGCCGAAGCGCACCGCCACCCCCGCCCAACTTCGCGCCGTCCGCGCCGCCCTGCTGGCCCGCCGTACCTGCCGCATCTGCGGCCGGGTGCGCCCCTACTACATCCCGCGCTCGCTGGGCGAGTGCCTTGACTGCTTCGAAGGAGTCCCCTCGTGATCTGGCTGTTCCTGATCCTGCTGGGCGGGCCGCTGGTGATGCTCGCCCCGTTCGCCCTGGCCCACGCCCTCAACCACGCCACCCCGACCGTGAAGGAGACGCTGCGATGACCGCCCGCAAGACCCGTCGCGCCGTGATGGCCGAACTGATCCTGCTGGCCGACCCGACCTCCATCCGTTTCCACTCCGACGGCACGTCGCTGGCCGTCGAGTTCGCCAGTGTCGCCGCCCTGACGTCGTGGCTGGACTCGGCCGGACTCAACGACCCGGAGATGCTGACCGCCGAGCACACCGACACCGCCGACGACGGCCGCGCGTACCGGCGGATGAACGCCTACCCGACGTGGCACGGCTGGGAGTTCTACGCCTCCGCCACCGAGTACACCGACCCGACCCCAGCGCTCGACGCGTCGACGGCTGACCGGCTCGCCGCGCTGGCGGTGGCCTGATGACCGCGCCGACGCTGAGCATCTACCCCCGGTCGGTGGACGAGTTGATGCCCGAGGCGCACGCCCTGGTGGCCCGTCTCGGCGCGGTGCCGTCGCGGAACCGGATCAAGACCGAGTTGCGGGTGGGCGGTCCGAAGGCAGACGCCATCATCGACCGGCTGACCCGCCCCCCGGTCGACCCGGACCCCACCCCGACCGGCACCGACCCGGGTGCCGCCGACTCGCCGCCGGTCGACCTGGACCCGCACCCGGACGCCGACGCGGTCGACCCGCCCGCGCCGGACGCGCTCACGGCCCCGGTGCCGCACGACCCGACCGCACCGGGCACGGCCCCGGACGGGACCGAGGCACACGAGGTCGCGTCGGGGCAGGCAGTACCCGCCGCAGACCCGGGTTCCAACATCACCACCGCCCCGACCAGCACCCGGGCCGCTGGTCGTCCGTCGGGGCGGGGGTGGGCCTATGTCGGGGTGATCCTGGGTGGGGTGGTGTCGATCGCGGCGAACATCGCCCACACCTACCTGCCGAAGTCGCCCCACGGTGCGCCCGCCGGGTGGGTACCGGACCCGGGGTGGTCTCCGTCGCCGTTGGCGGTGGCGTTGTCGGTGTTCTGGCCGGTCGCCTTGTTCGTGACGGTGGAAATCCTGACCCGCATCCCCTGGGGCAACGGAGCCAGTTCGGTGTTCGCCCGGGTAGCCGGGGTGCTGCCGGTCGCGGTGGTCGCCGCTGTCGTGTCCTACCGGCACCTGTCCGGGCTGCTGGCCCACTTCGGCGAGGACCCGCTCACCATCGCCATCGGCCCTCTCGCTGTCGATGGGCTGATGGTGATGGCGTCGGCCGCGCTGCTGGTGACCAGCCGTCGCAGTCGTACCTGACCCCGCCCGGCGGCACAGCCCTGATGGCCTGAGAAACCTGTGCTGTGCCGCCGGTCCGGTCACCCAACCCCTCATATGAGAGGAGGGCACCTCTGATGGTGCCAGTACCCGACCCGGCCTGGTTCACCGACCGGATCACCGAAGTCCGCACCGAACTCGCCCGCGCCGACAGCAAAGCGTCCACGTTGATGGCCGTCGCCGGTGCGGCGGTGACGGTCGGCGTGGCGATCCTGGCCCGCACCGACCTGCCCGGCCTCGCGCTGGCCGCCGGGGTGGTCACGGTCACCCTGGTCGGTACGGCGGTGGCACTGCTCGCAGGTGCGGTGCGGCCGTGCCTCGGTGGTGGTCACGGCCTGGTCCGCTACGCCACCACCGCGCCGGGGGACCTGATGGCCGAGGCCACCGCCCCGCCGCTGACCGCCGCCGCCGAACGCGCGCACCACCTCGTCTGGCTGTCCCGCACCGCCGTCCGCAAGTACCGGCGGGTCCGCACCGCCGTGGATCTGCTGCTGGCCGGCCTGGTCAGCACCGCGTTCACGGCTGCTCTGGCCCTGTTGCTCGGCTGACCGGTTTCCCGGCCGTGCCCACCCGCTCCCCCCCCGGGCGGGTGGGTGCGGGGGTCGACCGGCCCGCACCACCCCAGTTTTGCGCCGGACGCGGTACCGCCTGGAAACGAACCCGCGCCCGGCCCTCCCACTGAAGGAGAACCACAGCATGGCAGGCATGCCTCAGGAACGTGGCATCTTCACGGGTGCCGACGCTCTGACCGACAACGTGGCGTTGGTGGAGTGGTTCAACTCCACCCGCCGTATCCTGCACGCCGCTGCCCTAGAACTCGGCGTGACCGCTTCCGAACTCGACGCCCGGCTGCGTGTCGTCGGCGGCGGCATCATGGTCGGCGGACTCACCGGCCGCGCTCGCGCCCGGCAGGTCGCCCGCCCCATCACCCACGCCTCCGAAGCCCTCGTCACCGCGTCGCAGTACATCGTGACCGCGTCGACCCGCTTCGAAGCCGTGTACCTGCCCGAGCTGGAAGCCGTCGGGTACAAGCCGCGCCGCGACGGGTTCCGGTTCACCACCGGCAGCGGGGGTGGCCGCTGATGGGCCGCCGCACGAGGATGCCCCGCCACGGTGGGCTTGCCCCGATGTCCTACAGCGTCGACCTTCGGTCGGCTGCCCTTCCCTACCTCGTCTGCCCCGCCGGGTGCCTCCTCGCGTGGCCGGCCGCCGCCGCGTCGCATCACTGGTGGGGCACCAACCCGTGGGCCGCCGCCGGCATCACCGCCGCCGGTGGCGGACTCACCGCCCTCACCTGGGCCACCGGCCGCGCACGGGGTGTCATCCGGCAGCGAGTGTCCACCCTGCTCACCGCGACCGGGTCGGCGTGGGCGCTCGGCGCGACCATCGGCGCACCCTGGGAACGCCCCTGGCTCGACGTGTGGGCCGGCGGCACCGTCGTCGCCTCCGTCGCGGTCGCGGTCATGCGGCTGATGGCCAAGGCCAACCCCGACGAACAACCCACCACCACCGGCGGTGGGCTCGCCGAGACGGTCGCCGCTCTGCGGGATGCGCGGATCGGACGGCCGAAGGTCGACGGGGCGAAGGTCCGCGCGTCGGTCGCCATGCCCCACGGCGACACCCTCGCCGACGTCGAAGGCTCCCGCGAATCCATCGCGTCGGCACTCGACGTCGCGCCGACGGCGGTGCGGGTGCACCGCAACCCCGACAGCGTCCGCACCGGCCACATCGAAGTCGTGCCGGTCGACCAGCTCCGCGACACCATCGCGTGGGCCGGCCCGTCCGCCCCCGGCCGGTCGGTGGGGGATGCGCCGTTGCGGTTCGGTCTGGCTGAGGACGGGGAGCCGGTCGGGTTATCGCTCACCGGTCGGCCCGGGGTCCGTCCCGCCACCCACGTGCGCGCGACCGGCATGACCGGTTCGGGGAAGACCGAGTGGGCTTTGGTGGTCATGACCGACTACCTGACCCGCACCGACGGCGCGTTGATCGTGGTCGACACCGTCAAGCGGGACCAGACCGTCAAGCCGCTCAAGGGCGGGTTGACGCTGCTGGTCACCGAAGACGACCACGCGGAAGCGTTCTTCGACGTCCTCGCCGAGCAGGTCATCCCCGCCCGCACCGAAGCCCTCGGTCGGGAAGACCTGACCGAGTGGATGCCCGGTTGCTCGCTGTCGCACCTCACGGTGTGGGTGGAGGAATCAGCCGCGTGGTCCGGTCACCCGGCCCTCGTCCAGGTCGCCGAACGCGCCCGGTCGGCCGGCATCTGCCTCGTACTGTCCCAGCAACGCTGGACCCACGACCGCGCCCCCACCTCCCTACGGTCGCAGTTCGCCACGAACGTGTGCTTCGGCATCGACAGCCGCGACGACCCGTCGTTGGCCTTGACCGGGGAGACGGTCGACGCCGGAGCGTCACCGCAGACGTGGGGCAGCAGCAAACCCGGCTACCTCTACATCGAATCCCCCGGCATCCCCACCCACCGGTGGCCGATCCCCTGCCGCGCCGAACTGGCGCAGCGCGCGGACCTCGCCGAAGCCGTCACCGGCTGGGCACCCGTGCGCCGACCCCTCGACCCCATCACCGCGAAAGCCCTCGCCCCCGTCATGCCCACCACCCCCACCACCGCGACCGCTGGGCCGGTCGCCGCGACGGTCCGCCCGACCGACAACGACGACGGCCAGGAGGTACCGGCCATGGCCACCCGCCCCGGCGTCAACCCCAACGACCCACCCGACGACGTCGACCCCTCCCAGGAGATCGACACCACCCCGACCCCACGACGGTTCGCCCTCGCCCTGCCGAAGCAGGTCGGCCCCGAACAGGCTCGCACCCTGCTCCGCCAACACCTCACCGCCCTCGCCGAGCAAGGGCACACCGAGGTCCGGCCGGCAGACTTCGGCGACGTGCTCGCCGCGACCGGCTACGGCGCAGCCTGGCTCACCAAAGCCCTCAAAGAACTCACCGTCGGTCACGAACCCCTGCTGATGCCGGTCAGCCGCAACGGCCGCTACCGCATCCTGCGCACCACCTGACCACCCACCGCGCCGGCCGTGTAATCGGCGTGAAGTACACGCCGATTACACGGCCCCCACCTAGGCAAACCCGCCGTGAAGTACACGTGCAATTCACGACCACCCCACCCTGCCCACCCACAGGAGCAGATCAATGAACCCGGCCACCATCGCGCTTACCGCGCTCGCCCTCGGCACCATCCTCGGCATCACCCTCGGTGTCCCCCTCGGCCGTCGCGTCGAACGCGTCGCCTGGTACGCCGACGCCACCCTCGCCCGTGCCCGCGTCACCGGGTGGCTCCTGCGCGACCTCAGTGGCTGGCTTCTGGCCGTCGCGGTGGTCGTGGCCGTCGTCGTGTTCGTCCTCTGGGCGCTGCTGCGGCCCCACCGCTAACACCTCTGAACGGCGCGCTTCGCGCCCTCACCCCATGAATGGCCAGTGCCCGCCCGGCACTGGCCATCGTCACGCCGCACCCGGGAAGGAGCGGCCTGATGCCCCCGCACGGCACCCGGTGCGGGCACTGGATCGGTGCGGAACGGCGCTACTGCCACCACCCCGACGGTGTCCGCCCCTACCTGCAAGGGCCACGCTGCCCGGCCCACACCCCCAACGCCCTCGCCGGACGGCCCGAGCCCCCATCGACGTCCCTGAACCAACCCGAGAGGAGCGCCATGCCCGACACGCCTGCCCTGGTCGCCCCCGCACTCACCTACGCCGAACGCGGGTGGCCCGTGTTCATGCTCGCCCGCTCGAAACGACCCGTCGCCAACTGCCAGCCCTGCACCACCGCCGGCCCCGACCACGACCGGGAAGGCTGCGTGTGCCTGACCTGTCACGGCTTCTACGCCGCCACCACCGATTCGGAACGGGTCGCCGCGATCGTGGCCGCCGTCCCTACCGGGCAGCTCGCCCTGCGTACCGGTGCCGCGTCCGGCACCGTCGTGGTCGACGTCGACCCCGCACACGGCGGCAGGGACACCATGAACACGCTCATCGCCGCTGGGCTGTTGCCGCCCACCGCCTACGTGGTCACCGGGTCGGGCGGCCTGCATCTGTACTACCGGCACCCCGGACAACCGGTGCCGTGCAGTCAGGGCAAGCCGGGGCAGGGACTCGGCCCCGGCATCGACGTCAAGGGCGACGGCGGTTACGTGGTGCTGCCGCCGAGCGTGCACCCGCGCACGGGCCGCCCGTACCGGTGGGCGCCGCGCAGGGAGATGCAGGAGATGCCCCCCGCGCTGGTCGACGCCTGCCGACCCGCCCCGCCCCCACCGAACCCGGTCCCGGCGCACACGCCGACCAGCACCCGTGAGGCGGAGGGCATCTCCCACCCCGACCGACTGTTGGCCGCACACCTGCACGCGGTCGCCACCGCCCCGCAGGGCAGCCGCCGGACCACCCTCTACGGCGCAGCCCGAGGCGTCGCCCGCATGGTCGCGGTCAACGCGATCAGCCACGACGACGCGGTAGCCGCGCTCACCACCGCCGGCCACCAGGCAGAGCAGACCGACCGGGACATTCGCGCCGCCATCACCGGTGGCTTCCGTGCCGAAGGGATTGCCGCATGAACCAGCCAACCAGCACCGTAGATCAGCCCGTAGACGGTGCGGCGATTCTCGACCAGTTGCACGGCTGCCTCACCAAGTACGTGATCCTGCCCAGCCCCGAGGCGGTCGACGCGGTGGCGCTGTGGATCGCCGCGACCCACGCCCAAGCCGCCTGGGCACACGCGCCACGGCTGGTCATTCGCGCGCCGGAGAAGCGGTGCGGGAAATCGCGGCTGCTCGACATCGTGGAGGGCTGCTGCCACGACCCCCTCATCACCGTCAACGCCTCACCCGCCGCCGTCTACCGGGCCATCGGCACCGGACAGCCGCCGACCCTGCTCGTGGATGAGGCCGACACCCTGTTCGGCGGGAAGAACGCCGACGCCAACGAAGACCTACGCGGACTCCTCAACGCCGGCCACCAGCGCAACCGGCCCGCGATCCGGTGGGACAACAACACGCAGAGCCTGGAGAAGATCCCCACGTTCGCCATGGCCGCTCTTGCCGGCATCGGCGCGATGCCCGACACCATCGAAGACCGCGCCGTCGTCATCCGCATGCGCCGCCGCGCACCCGGCGAGAAAGTCGCCCCCTACCGACACCGCCGTGACGGCCCCGCCCTGCGGAAGGTCGCGCAGCAGTTGGCCGGGTGGCTTCGCGCCAACCTCACCGCGCTCGAAGCCGCGGAACCACCGATGCCGGTAGAGGACCGGGCCGCCGACACCTGGGAACCCCTCGTGGCCGTCGCCGACCTGGCCGGGGGCACCTGGCCGGCACGCGTCCGGCAGGCCGTCACCGTCCTGACCGCCGAAGCCGACGAAGCCGGCAACGTCTCCCACCGGGTGCGACTGCTCGCCGACATCCGCACCGCCTTCACCACCCTCGGCGACCCCACCGCCGCACCCACCGCCGACCTGCTCACCGCACTCAACAGCGACCCCGAAGCACCCTGGGCCGACAGCGGACCCAACGGACTCACCGGCAAGAAACTCGGCGACCTGCTCCGCGACTTCGAGATCCGCTCCGAGACGATCCGCTTCACCGTCGGACAGGCCAAGGGCTACACCCGCGACGCCTTCACCGACGCCTGGCAGCGCTACTGCCCCGGACCCGAAACCCCTGCCACCGGGGTATCCGTACCATCCGTACCAACCTCGTTTCCGCAGGTCATCCCCGGTACGGATTACCCCACTGGTACGGATCGATCCGTACCACGACGCACCCCCGCCACCGTCCCCGGTACGCATTAATCCGTACCAGAAACCAATCAGTACCAGCCCTGAACAGGCAAAACGAGCTTGGTACGGATGGGACGGATACCCCCGGCCCTGGCGGCACCCCACCGCCGCACCGGGAAGCCAACCAGCAGAACGGCCCGCTGAGAAGTCGCCAGCCGTAGCCCTACGGCGCTCTCAGCGGGCCGTTCTGCACCCCGCTGCATCGACACCTCCCCCCGATCGCTGACGCCGTCTGTCGACCGAAAGGCGCTCACCGTGCGACTCGTGACGCAGAATCCCTCACCGGAGATGCCCGCTACGCCGAAGGAAGACGACACCATCCGACTCTCGTCCAAGCCGTTCATGTCCACCGAGGAACTTGCCGTGCTGCTCGACGTCGACCCGTCGACCATCCGCCGCTGGCGCACCGTCCCGCCCTTGCAGGGACCGCCGTTCATCCAGATTTCCGACCGGGTCGTGAAGTACGTGACGGCCGACGTAGAGCGGTGGCTGAGCGCCCGCCGGGTCTACCCGAAGGCAGCTTGATGGCCCTTCCTCAGCAACCGCCGATCGGCGTACCGCTCGCCACCGACATCGAGTTTCGGCCAGACCGCGCATGCTCCTACCGGGCACGCGTCCGGTGGGTCGACCCGACGACCAAACGCCGGCTGTCCAAGTCCGAAGCGGTGGCGACACCCGAAGAGGCACAGGCGTGGCTCGACGCCATGGTCAGCGCGGCACAGGGTGGCGTCGACCCGCTTGCCGCGACAAAGCGACTGGCCGAGTACGGCGACAGCGTGATGACGCTGGCCCTGCGTGGCCTGGAACGCAAGACGCTCGACCCGTACCTTGCCGGTTGGCGTAAACGGGTGGTGCCAGCACTTGGCCACATTCCGATTCGCATGATTACCAACGGCGCGGTAGATCGGGCCGTGCACGGCTGGATTGCCGACGAGTGCAGTCGATCGACGGTCAAGAACAGCCTTGCCGTGCTGGTCCGGGTGATGCAGCAGGCCGTACGCGACGGCATCATCGCGCGGAATCCCGCACAGGTCACCGGGTGGCAGCGCGAATACCAGCGGGCCGAAGACGAGTTGGACGACCCGCGCACCCTGGCCCTGCCGCACTGGGAAGCACTGACCGGACTCGCCGCAGCCCTGGTCGAGAGGTCCGCAAACATGTTTCCCGGATGGGGCGACGTGACGATCTTCGCCGCGTGCACCGCCGCACGGATCGGGGAGGTGTCCGGCGTCCGCGCCGAGGACATCGACCGGGAATCGTGGATGTGGACCGTGCGCCGGCAGACCACACCCGGCCCCGGTGGTCTGATCGACAAGGGCACCAAGGGGAAACGCGCGCGGATGGTGCCGCTCATCGAGGAAGTGCGACCGATCGTCGCCCGCCGCCTGGACTCGGTGACCGCGCCACACTCCCGGCTGTTCACCGGGCCGCGCGGTGGCCGGATCAGCACCGCCGTGCTGCGGGACGCGACCCATTGGGACGAGGTGGTGACGAAGCTCGGCTACGAACACCTGCGGCGGCACGACCTACGGCACACCGGGCTGACCTGGATGGCCGACGCAGGGGTTCCGGTGCACGTCCTACGGAAAATTGCCGGCCACGGGTCGCTGACCACGACACAGCGGTATCTGCACCCTGACCGGCAGTCGATCACCGACGCAGGGACGGCGCTCAGCGCCCATTTGAAGGCTCGCCGGTCCCCAGGTGGTCCCCAGCTACGCGCCGTCTAGATCACGGAATCCCCACTGCCCCAGTACGAATTAGAGGCCGTTGGCCAGGGCGTATGCCCCGGTCGACGGCCTCTTTTCGCGCTGTCGGGACGGCCGGATTCGAACCGACGACCCCTTGACCCCCAGTCAAGTGCGCTACCAAGCTGCGCCACGTCCCGATGCTCCCCGCGTGGTTTCCCCCGCGGCAGCCGGTACAGCTTAGCGCAGGATCTTCGCACCGCGCGCACAGCCCCCCGCCGCGCCGGTGCGCACCGCCACCACCCCTAGAGCATCCTAGGAAAGGGGGCTGCCGTTCTCCCGAGGGAGGAGCGGCAGCCCTCGTCCGGTGACGGTCAGCCGTGGGCCTTGCCCCGACCGCCGGGGCCGAGCTTCTTGCGGGGGCGTACCGAGATTTCCACCGGGCTGCCCTCGAAGCCGAACTCCTCGCGGAGCTTGCGCTCGACGAAACGCTGGTAGCCGGCGTCCAGGGGTGCGGTGGTGAACAGCACGAACCGGGGCGGGGAGACACCCGCCTGGGTGGCGAAGAGGATCTTCGGGGCCCGGCCGCCGCGCACCGGGTGCGGGGTGGCCTGCACCAGGGCGGTGAGCCACTGGTTGAGTTGTGCGGTGGGCACCCGGGTCTCCCAGCTCTCCAGCGCCTTGCGCAGCGCGGGGGCGAGCTTGTCGACGGCCCGGCCGGTCTGCGCCGACAGGTTGAGCCGGATCGCCCAGGGGATGCGGCGCAGCTCCCGGTCGATCTCCTTGTCCAGGTAGTACCGGCGGTCGGCGTCGACCAGGTCCCACTTGTTGAAGGCGATCACCAGGGCCCGGCCGGCCTCGACGACCATGGTGAGGATCCGCTGGTCCTGCTCGCTGATCGGCTCACTGGAGTCGAGCAGCACCACCGCCACCTCGGCCGCCTCGATCGCCCCGGCGGTGCGCAGGCTGGCGTAGTACTCGGTGCCGCTGGCCTTGCCGACCCGCTTGCGCAGCCCGGCGGTGTCGACCAGTTGCCAGGTCTCGCCGCCGATCTCGACGAGGCTGTCCACCGGGTCGACGGTGGTGCCGGCGACCGAGTCGACGACCGCCCGTTCCTCACCGGAGAACCGGTTGAGCAGGCTGGACTTGCCGACGTTGGGCCGGCCGACCAGCGCCACCCGGCGGGGGCCGCGCGGCCGGTTCTCGACGATCTTCGGGGCCTCGGGCAGGGCGTCGAGGATGGCGTCGAGCAGTTCCCCGGAGCCTCGGCCGTGCAGGGCGGAGATCGGGTGCGGCTCGCCGAGCCCCAGCGACCACAGCGAGGTGGCCTCCAACTCGATGGCGCTGTTGTCGGTCTTGTTGGCCACCAGGATCACCGGTTTGGCGCTGCGCCGCAGCATCCGCACCGCGGCCTCGTCCACGTCGGTCGAGCCGACCATCGCGTCGACCACGAAGATCACCACGTCGGCGGTGAGCACCGCCGTCTCGGCCTGCGCGGCGATCGCCGCCGCCCGGTCCTTCGCGTCTGGTTCCCAACCGCCGGTATCCACCACGGTGAACGAACGGCCGTTCCACTGCGCGTCGTAGGGCACCCGGTCCCGGGTCACCCCGGGGACGTCCTCGACGACCGCCTGCCGGCGGCCGATGATCCGGTTGACCAGCGTCGACTTACCCACGTTGGGGCGGCCGACCACGGCCACCACCGGCTGCGGACCGGTCGGCTCGTCGACCTCGACGTCCGGTTCGCGCAGCTCCACCCATCCGTCGCTCATGCCACTCCCCGCTCGGTGAGCAGCCCACGCAGCCGGTCGACGACCTCGTCGATGCCCAGCTCGGTGGTGTCGAGCTCGACGGCGTCGGCGGACTGCCGCAGTGGGTCGACCGTGCGGGTGGAGTCGAGCCGGTCCCGGCGGGCCAGGTCCGCGGCGGTCGCCGCGACGTCGACGGCGTCCTCGGCACTGCGTCGCCGGGCCCGGGCCGCCTCGGAAGCGGTCAGGTAGACCTTCAGGTCGGCGTCGGGGGCCACCACGGCACCGATGTCCCGACCCTCGACGACGATCCGGCCGGCGTGGGTGATCAGTTCCCGCTGCCGGGCCACGAGCAGCGCCCGCACCGCCGGGACGGCGGCCACCGCGGAAACCGCGCCGGTCACCTCGGGACCCCGGATCTCCCGGTCGACGTTCACCCCGTCGACGGTCACGCCGTACCCCTGGGGGTCGGTGCCGATGCGCAGCTCGACCTCCTCGGCGACCTTGCCCACCGCGGCGGCGTCGGCCAGGTCGACGCCGGAACGCAGCACCGCCCAGGTGATCGCCCGGTACATCGCACCGGTGTCCAGGTAGCGGGCACCGAGGCCGGCGGCGAGCCGCCGCGAGACGGTGGACTTACCCGAACCGGACGGCCCGTCCACAGCGACCACGCAGCGCCCGGCCCGTACGTTTTCCTCCACCGTTGTCCTCCTCAGCCCGTATCTCTCAGGTCGCCGGTCGTCCCGACGCCGTCGAGCGGTCGTCCATCGTCGTCCATCATCCCGCGCCTCGCGGGTCTCTCCGCGCCGCCGGTGCGGCGCACGCCACCACCGGCCCGTCGGCCGCGTGGAAGCCTACCGGCACACCTACCCGCTCAGACGGGGTCAGTCACCCACGGCCTTGAACAGGGCGGCGACCTCCGCGTTGGTCAGCCGCCGGATCCGCCCGGTGCGCAGGTCACCGAGCTTGATCGGCCCGATCGAGGTACGCACCAGCCGGGACACCGGGTGCCCGACCTCGGCCAGCAGCCGCCGGACGATGTGCTTGCGTCCCTCGTGCAGGCTCAGCTCCACCTGGGCGGTCCGTCCCAGGGTGTCCACCACCTTGAACGAGTCGACCTTGACCGGCCCGTCCTCCAGCTCGACGCCGGCCAGCAGCCGCTTGCCGAGGTTACGCGGGATCGGCCCGGCCACCTCGGCCAGGTAGGTCTTGAGCACCTGGTACGACGGGTGCATCAGCTTGTGGGTCAGGGTGCCGTCGTTGGTGAGCAGCAGCAGGCCCTCGCTGTCGGCGTCGAGCCGCCCGACGTGGTAGACCCGCTGCTCGACCCGGTTGCCGATGAACTCGGCCAGCTCGTTGCGGCCCTTCTCGTCGGCCATCGTGGTGACCACCCCGCGCGGCTTGTTCATCGCCACGTACACCAGGCGGTTGTCGGCCTGCAGGCGTTCCCCGTCGACGTGGATCACGGCGGTGGCGGGGTCGACCTTGTCCCCGAGCTGGGCGACCCGCCCGTTCACGGTCACCCGACGCCGGAAGATCAGATCCTCGCAGGCACGTCGGGAACCGACGCCGGCGGCGGCGAGCACCTTCTGCAGGCGCTCGGCACCCTCGTACACGGGGGCGTCGGACTTGGGGGAACGGTTATCGCGTGGCATCGGCAAGCTCTTCTACGTCGTCGGGGAGGAACGGGGCGAGCGGGGGCAGGTCGGCGACCGAGTCCAGGCCCAGCTTCTCCAGGAACATCGTGGTGGTCCGGTAGAGGAACGCCCCACTGTCCGGTTCGGCGCCGCACTCCTCGACCAACCCCCGGGAGACCAGGGTACGGAGCACCCCGTCACAGTTGACACCCCGGATGGCCGACACCCGACCCCGGGTCACCGGCTGCTTGTAGGCGACCACCGCGAGTGTCTCCAGGGCGGCCTGGGTCAACCGGACCGACTGCCCGTCCAACACGAACCGTTCCACGTACGTCGCGTATTCCGGCCTGGTGTACAGCCGCCACCCGCCGGCCGCCCGGCGTAGCTCGAACCCGTGCCCGGCGGCGGTGTAGCCGGCCGCGATGTCGTCGAGCACCGGCCCGATCCGCTCCGGCGGCTGCTCCAGCACCTGCGCCAGCACCAGTTCGCTGACCGGTTCGTCGACCACCAGCAGGATGGCCTCCAACGCGCCGCGCAGCTCCACGTCGTCGAGTTCGGGTGCCGGCGGCGGGACGACCGTCACCCGCCGTCGTCCCCCCGGCTGCCGCTTCGGTACGCCCGCCGCACCCCGCTCCCCCGCGGCCTCCGGCCCGGCGTCGCTGCCACCCGCCCCACCGGCTGCGGTGGCGGCTGCGGTCACGTCCTCGCCCGGTTCGGGATCGGGTGTCCCGCCGGCAGCACGCTCGGAACCGGCCGTCCCGACGTCTGTCGTTTCGGCGTCGGCCGCTGCCGGGCCGGCCGACACCGGGTCGGCGGACACCGGGCCGGCCGACACCGGGTCGGCCGATGCCGTTGGCGCGGGCAGCCCGGAAACCGGGTCCGTTCCGGGCACACCGGGAGCGTCCACGCCCTCGGGCGCGGCCGTCTCCGGACCGGCCGCAGCAGAATCGGCAGCGTCGGGATCGGCAGCGTCGACTGCGGGCGGTGCCGCCGCAGCGGGGAGTTCGGGGACGGTGTCCGTTTCCGACGGGACGGCAGCGTCCTCGACCCCGGGGTCCGGCGCGCCGGGTGCGGGCTTGCGCTGCGGGGCGGGCCGCTCCCACGGGGGAATCCAGGCGGCGGCCTGGTCGGCCAGCGAGTCCCGGCGCTCCTCGTCGCTCATCAGTTCTCCTGCGCAGTCACCGGGGTGGGCGGGGCGGCGGCCGGGGTGTCGGTGGCGGGCCCGGCCGGGTCGGGGTCGGCGGGGCTGCCGGCGTACTCGTCGACGTGCAGGTCGGCGCCACCGTCGGCGGGGCCGGTCCAGCGCACCGTCAGCTCCTCCAGGGCCTCCTCCTGGACGAACGCGACCAGCCCCTCCCGGTACAGCTCCAGCAGGGCCAGGAAGCGGGCCACCACCTCCAGGGTGATCTCGCAGTCGGCGCAGAGCAGGGCGAAGGTGGCGACCCCGGCCCGGCGTAGCCGCTCGGCGATGACCGCCGCGTGTTCCCGGACACTGACCCGGACGAGGTGCACATGCGCGATGGACACCTCGGGCACCGGCTTCGGGGTCATCGCCCGCACGGCGAGCGTGCGCAGCCGTTCCGGGCCGATGCCGAGCACCAGGTCGGGCAGGGCCTCGGCGTACCGGGCCTCCAGGGTCACCGCCCGCGGGTAGCGTCGCCCGCCGACGGCCTCCAGTTCGGCGATGTGCGCCGCCGCCTCCTTGTACGCCTTGTACTGCAGCAGCCGGGCGAAGAGCAGGTCCCGGGCCTCCAGCAGGGCGAGGTCCTCCTCGTCCTCCACCTCGGCCGACGGCAGCAGCCGGGCCGCCTTCAGGTCGAGCAGGGTGGCGGCGACGAGCAGGAACTCGCTGGTCTCGTCGAGGTCCCACTCGTCGCCCATGGCGCGCAGGTAGGAGATGAACTCGTCGGTGACGGTGTGCAACGCCACCTCGGTGACGTCCAGCTTGTGTTTGCTGATCAGCTGCAGCAGCAGGTCGAACGGGCCGGTGAAGTTCGCCAGCCGCACGGTGAAGCCGCCGCTCTGCCCGGCCTGCGGCACCCCCGCCGGGTCGGTGGCCACGTCGGCGGCGACCTCGGCGGCCAGCACGGGCGGCTGCTGCGGGGTCGTCGGCGGGTCGAGCGGCGGCGCGGTCACCGGACGACCGTAGTCCACGCCCCGGACGTCGTCGCCGTCCGGGACGCCCCGGCGTGCACCCCGACCTACCGGTCGGCCTGGGCCGCGATCACCTCACGGGCCAACTGCCGGTAGTTGCGGGCCCCCGAGGAGGCCGGGTCGAGGGTGGTGATCGGCGCACCGGCCACCGTGGACTCGGGGAACTTGACCGTCTTGGTGATGACGGTCTGGTAGACCTTGTCGCCGAACGCCTCGACCACCCGTTGCAGCACCTGCCGGCAGTGGGTGGTGCGGCTGTCGTACATGGTGGCGAGGATGCCTTCGAGTTCCAGGTCGAAGTTGAGCCGCTCGCGCACCTTGTCGATGGTGTCGAGCAGCAGCGCCACCCCGCGCAGGCTGAAGAACTCGCATTCGAGGGGGATGAGCACGCCGTGCGCGACGGTCAGCGCGTTGATCGCCAGCAGGCCCAGCGAGGGCTGACAGTCGATCAGGATGTAGTCGTACTCCTTGCGGATGGTCCGCAGGACCCGGGCCAGGGCCATCTCCCGGGCGACCTCGTTGACCAGCTGTATCTCGGCGGCCGACAGGTCGATGTTGGCCGGCAGCAGGTGCAGACCCGCCACGTCCGTCTTGATCAGGACGTCCTCGGCGATGACGTCGTCCTGCATGAGCAGGTTGTAGACGGACAGGTCGAGGTTGTGCGGGTTGACCCCCAGGCCCACCGACAGCGCGCCCTGCGGGTCGAAGTCGACGAGCAGCACCTTGCGGCCGTACTCGGCCAGGGCCGCGCCCAGGTTGATGGTGGTGGTGGTCTTACCCACGCCACCCTTCTGGTTGGCCATCGCGATGATCCGGGCCGGACCGTGCCGGTCGGTGGGCATCGGCTCGGGGATCGGCTTGCGCATCGTGTAGGCGGCCGGATCGGCCGGGCCCAGGTCGGCGCCGAGCGACGCCTGCTGCTCACGGAGCTCCGACGTCCAGGCGTCGGCACGGTCACCGTTGCCAGCCATGTCCTCGTTGCCCCCTCCCGACGACCACCCGGCGTCGGAACACTCCGACGTCCTTCGCAGCGCCGCTGCGCACCCCGGTTGTCGCCCAGGAGGTCCGCGCCGATGCCGACTCTACGCCACCGACGACCAGCGCGTTCGGCACCGGTCCGGCGTGTCGGGCATAGCGGCCGGTCAGCGGGCCGGCGGGGGGTCCGCGTCGCGGGCGCGGGGGTGGCTGGTGGCGTACACCTCGCGGAGCCGGTCCACGGTGACCAACGTGTACACCTGGGTGGTGGTGACCGAGGCGTGGCCGAGCAACTCCTGCACCACCCGCACGTCCGCGCCGCCGTCGAGCAGGTGGGTGGCGTAGCAGTGGCGCAGGGTGTGCGGGGAGACCGCCTGCGGCCCGTCCACCGGCAGTCCGGCCCGGCGGGCGGCCCGCCGCAGCACCGTCCACGCCCCCTGCCGGGTCAGCGGCCCGCCCCGGGCGTTGACGAACACCGTCGGGGTGCCCCGCCCGGCGGCCACCAGCGTCGGCCGGGCCCGCACCAGGTAGGCGCGCAGCGCGTCGACGGCGTACCCGCCGATGGGCACCAGCCGGGTACGGCCACCCTTGCCGCGCAGCAGGGCGGTGCCCTCGTCGACGTCCAGGTCGTCGACGGCCGCGCCGACCGCCTCGGAGATCCGCGCGCCGGTGCCGTACAGGAACTCCAGCAGCGCCCGGTCGCGCAGGGTCAGGGCCGCCCCGTCGCCGGTGGCGGTGACCGGGCCGGCCGTCTCCAGCAGCCGGACCACGTCGTCGACCGGCAGCGCCCGGGGCAGCCGGCGGGCCGGGGTGGGTGGGCGCACGTCGCGGCTGGGGTCGTCGCCGGCCAGGCCCTCGCGGACGGCGAACCGGTGCAGCCCGCGCACGGCGGACGCGGCCCGCGCGGCCGAGGTCACCGCCAGCGGCGGATGGTCGTCGTCGCCGGCGCGCAGCCGGGCCAGGTGCGCCTCGACCTGCCGGGCGTCGACGGCGGCCAGGTCGCGCACCCCGGCGGCGGCCAGGGTGTCCAGGTACCGATCGAGGTCCCGCCGGTACGAGGTGAGGGTGTTGGTCGACAGTCCCCGCTCGACGGTGAGGTGGTCGAGGTAGCCGCGCACGGCCCGCCGCAGGGCCGGCGCGGGCTCCCCGCCCACCCCGGCCCCGTCACCTGCCACCCCCGGCACCCCGTCCGCGGCCGCGCGGGACACGACGTCGGGTGCCGGGGCGTGCGTCGTCGGCCGGGTCAGGCCAGCACCTCGTCCAGTGGGAGGGTGGCCATGCCGTGGGCCTCGGCGACCGGGCCGTAGACGACCTGACCGTCGTGGGTGTTCAGGCCCAGCGCCAGGGCCGGGTCGTGGCGCAGCGCGTCGCGCCAGCCCTGGTCGGCGAGCTCCAGTGCGTACGGCAGGGTGACGTTGGTCAGCGCGTAGGTGCTGGTGTGCGGCACCGCGCCGGGCATGTTCGCCACGCAGTAGAAGATCGAGTCGTGCACCTGGTAGGTCGGCTCGGCGTGGGTGGTGGGGCGGGAGTCCTCGAAGCAGCCACCCTGGTCGATGGAGATGTCGACCAGCACGCTGCCCGGCTTCATCCGGGACACCAGCTCGTTGGAGATCAACGTCGGGGCCTTCGCACCGGGGACGAGGACCGCGCCGATGACCAGGTCGGCGTCGAGCACCGCCCGTTCGATCTCGTACGCGTTGGAGGCGACCGTCTGCAGGTGTCCCCGGTAGATGGCGTCGGCCTGCCGCAGCCGGGCCACGTTCTTGTCCAGCAGCAGCACCTCGGCCTGCAGGCCCAGCGCGATCGCGGCGGCGTTCATCCCGGACACGCCCGCGCCGATGACGACGGTCTTCGCCGCGTACACCCCGGAGACGCCGCCCATCAGGATGCCCCGCCCGCCGCCCTGCCGCTGCAGGTGGTACGCGCCGACCTGCGGGGCGAGCCGGCCGGCCACCTCGGACATCGGAGCGAGCAGCGGCAACGACCGGTCGGGCAGCTCGACGGTTTCGTAGGCGATGCCGGTGACCTTCCGGTCGACCAGCGCGTCGGTGCACTCCTTGGACGCGGCCAGGTGCAGGTAGGTGAAGAGCACCTGCCCGGCGCGCATCCGGTGGTACTCCTCGGCGATCGGCTCCTTGACCTTCAGCACCAGCTCGGCGGTGTCCCACACCTCGTCGGCGGTGCCGAGGATGGTGGCCCCGGCGGCGGCGAACTCGTCGTCGGTGAGGCTGGACCCGACACCGGCGCCGGCTTCGACGAAGACCTGGTGACCGTGGCGGACGAACTCGTTGACGCCCGCCGGCGTGATCGCCACGCGGTACTCGTGGTTCTTGACCTCGCGGGGGATTCCGACCTTCACGTGAGACACCTTCCTCCGGGGTGCCGCACCCCGGACTGCGCGGTGCCCCGCCGGCTCCGTTGCCGACGCGGTCCACCGTTCCCGCCGGCGGCAGTCTAGGCGTGCCGCCGGCCCCCGACGGGCGGCACAGTGACAACCGGTGCCCGGTGCGCCTGACGGTGTGTCAGGCATACCGCGTAGGCCAGCCGTTCGGCGTCACACCCATCGTCGCACCGCGCGGCCCCGACCGCCGCACGGGAAACGCTCCCGCAACGACGTCGTGACACAGCGGGCCGACCGGGGTGGCGGACGACACAGGGGCCGCGCGGCGTACCGCGACGGCCCCTGTCGGCGTACCCGATTCAGCGGTGCAGCGGGGTGTCGGCGCGGCGCAGCACCGACCAGCCGGCGTCACGGGCCCGCGCGGCGGCCAGCAGCCCGGCCACGCACGGACCGTTGGTGATCTCCCCGGCCAACGCCATACCGACCGCCTCATCCAGGTCGATCCGGACGACCTGCAGGTCGGCCTCCTCGTCGTGGCGCTCGTGCCGCTGCCCGACGGGCACCTCGGCCAGCTCGCGGGCGAGGAACACCCGGACCACCTCGTCGGAGAAACCCGGCGAGGTGTGCACGTCGACCAGCAGGTCCCACCGGGCGGCGGTCAGGTCGGCCTCCTCGGCCAACTCCCGGGCGGCGGCCACCGGCAGGTCCTCCCCGGAGACGTCCATCAACCCGGCGGGCAGCTCCCACAGGTGCCGGCCGACCGGCTGCCGGTACTGCCGCACCAGCACCACCTGACCGGCGTCGTCGAGGGCGACCACGGCGACCGCGCCGACGTGCCGGGCGTAGTCGCGGGTGGCGGTGCCCCCACCGGGCATGGTCACCTCGTCGGTGACCACGGTGAAGATCCGCCCGGCGTAGCGCTGCACCCGGTTCAGCAGCTCGTAGCGGTGCTCGACGGCGCTCACGACGCGGACGACGCCGTCGCCGGGGCGCCGTTGCGGGCCGCGTTCTTCGCCGCCGCCTGCGTCTTCCTCGTCGTCTCGGGCGTCGCCGCCCCGGGGGCCGGGTCGAGGTCCACCGGCAGCTGGTCGGCCTGCGAGTACGCCACAGCCGCCTTGACGAACCCGGCGAACAGCGGATGCGGGCGGGTCGGGCGGCTCTTCAGCTCCGGGTGCGCCTGGGTGGCCACGAAGAACGGGTGCAGGCTGCGGTCCAGCTCCACGAACTCGACCAGCCGGCCGTCCGGGGAGGTGCCGGAGATGTGCAGGCCCGCCCTGGTGAGCTGGTCCCGGTAGGCGTTGTTCACCTCGTAGCGGTGCCGGTGCCGTTCGCTGATCTCGGTGGCCCCGTACGCCTCGGCCACGATCGACCCCTCGGAAAGCGTCGCCGGGTACGCCCCCAGCCGCATGGTGCCGCCGAGGTCACCCCGGCCGGCGACGATGTCCTCCTGGTCGGCCATGGTCGCGATGACCGGGTGCTTGGCGTCCTCGTCGAACTCCAGGGAGTTCGCCGCGTCCAGGCCGGCCAGGTGGCGGGCCACCTCGATGGTCATGCACTGCAGACCGAGGCAGAGCCCGAGCAGCGGCACCCCGTTCTCCCGGGCGTACCGGGCCGTGCCGATCTTGCCCTCGATGCCGCGGACACCGAACCCGCCGGGGATGACGATGCCGTCCACGCCGGCCAGCGCCGACGCCGCACCGGCCGGGGTGACACAGTCGTCGCTGGGCACCCAGCGCAGCTGCACCCGGGCCCGGTGGCCGAACCCGGCGGCCCGGATCGCCTCACTGACCGACAGGTAGGCGTCCGGCAGGTCGACGTACTTGCCGACCACCGCCACGGTGACCGTGTGGTGCGGCTGGTGCACCCGCTCCAGCAGGTCGTCCCAGCGGGTCCAGTCCACGTCCCGGAAGGACAGGCCGAGCCGGCGCACCACGTACGCGTCGAGCCCCTCACGGTGCAGCACCTTGGGGATGTCGTAGATGCTCGGCGCGTCCGGGGCGGCGACGACCGCCTCGGCGTCCACGTCGCAGTAGAGCGACAGCTTCTGCTTCAGCTTCTCCGGGATCTCCCGGTCGCAGCGCAGCACGATCGCGTCGGGCTGGATGCCGATGTTGCGCAGCTGCGCCACCGAGTGCTGGGTCGGCTTGGTCTTCAGCTCCCCCGACGGCGCGAGGTAGGGCACCAGCGACACGTGCAGGTAGAAGCAGTTGTCCCGGCCCAGGTCGTGGCGCACCTGCCGGATCGCCTCCAGGAACGGCAGCGACTCGATGTCGCCGACGGTGCCGCCGACCTCGGTGATCACCACGTCGGGGATCTGGCCGTCGGCGTCCGGGTCGGCCATGCCGACGATCCGCGCCTTGATCTCGTTGGTGATGTGCGGGATGACCTGGACGGTGTCGCCCAGGTACTCGCCGCGCCGCTCCTTGGCGATCACGTCGGAGTAGATCTGGCCGGTGGTGACGTTGGCCTTGCCGGAGAGGTCCCGGTCGAGGAACCGCTCGTAGTGCCCGACGTCGAGGTCCGTCTCCGCGCCGTCCTCGGTGATGAACACCTCGCCGTGCTGGAACGGGTTCATCGTCCCGGGGTCGACGTTGAGGTAGGGGTCGAGCTTCTGCATGACCACCCGCAGCCCGCGTGCGGTGAGCAGATTGCCGAGGCTGGAGGCGGTGAGGCCCTTACCGAGCGAGGAGGCGACGCCCCCGGTGACGAAGATGTGCCGGGTCGTGCGTGCTGAAGGGGCCAAGGCCTGCTCCCGTGTCGTCCGTAGCGGTCGTGCGAACCGCCGTGCCGATCAAGTGATCACGCGATCCACGGGATTCCACGGTAACACCTCTCCCGGGGCCACCTGGCGTCGCACCCGACCTCGGGCTAACCGGTCCCGCCGCCGGCCGGGCCGGCCGCCGCCCCGGTCGCGGTCGACACCTGCGGCGCGGCGGTCCGCGCCACCGGCACCCGCGGTGCGCTGCGGCCCGCCGGCCGGGCCCCGACGTCCGGGTCGCCGGCACCGTCGTCGACCGGCCCGTCCGTCCCGCCGCCGTCGGACGCGGCCGTCGCGGTGTCGGTGCCGTCGCCCGCGCGGGCCGCCCCACCGTCGTCGGGTCGCCCGCCGGTGGGGCTCCCGCCGGGCGGGCCACCGGACGGACCGTCCGGACGCGGGTGGCCGCTGCCCGGCTGGGTGCGGTCGGTGGAGTGGTCCAGCACCCGCAGCGAGGCCAGTGCCGCCATCGGTACCACCAGTGCCGCGGCCGCCCCGGCCACGTCCAACGCGGCACCGCCGAGCAGCCCGGCGATCACCGCGGCCAGGGCCGTGCCGGCCAACGCCGCCCGGATCGCCGGGTAGATGCCGAACAGCCGCATCAGCCCACCCCAGGGCTGCAGCAGCGCGAACCACACCAGCAGCACACCGACCAGCGCCAGCACCGTCAACGGGCTGTTCACCAACGTCTGGAAGTTGGCCGTGCTGGACCGGTGCACGGTCAACCCGCCGGTGCCCTCGCCCAGGGCGGTCAGGAACCGTCCCAACGCCCCCCGCTCCTCCACCGGCCGCCGCAGGTCCACCACCGCGAATCCGATGGTCAACGCCAACCCGGCCATGGTCGCCCAGACCAACCGGCTGACCGTCAGCCAGCCACCGGTGCTGATCGCGGCGGCCACCGCCACCCCGGCGGTCAACGCGATCGCCCCGATCGAGTCGGCCCCCAGGTAGGGGCTGCCGACCACCACCACGGCCAGCCCACCGACCGCCACCACCACCATCGGCCGCCACTGCCGGCGGACCCGCTGCGCCAGCCAGCCGGCGCTGAGCAACGAACCGGCGAGGAACACCCCCAGGCCCACGGTGCCGAGACCGGAGAACCGGCCCCCCTCCAGTGCCGAGTAACCGACCACCCCGTTGAGCTGCAACCGGGCCCCGCTGAGCACGTCCGCGCCGACCACCAGGGTGGCCAGGCCGGCGACCGCGCCGAGCGGGCCGAGGGTCCGGTCGTGACCGGGGGTGAACCGGACCAGGGCCGTCGCGGCGACGATCAACGCGACCGTCACCACCGCGAAGTAGGCCCCCGCGTGGTCGCCCCGCCACCACGGCACCGCGTCGGCGAGCAGCGCCGCGGGCACCGCCAACGCGGCGGCGATCAGCAGCAGCTCCACGGCCGCCACGATCCGCGGCGACACCGGCGGCGGGCTGTGCGGGCCGGCCAGCCGCCGCGCCCGCCGCAGCAACGGCAGCACCGCGACCGCCAGGATGATCTGGGCGGCGGCGAGCAGCCCGAAGAACCAGCCGGCCACCGCCCGCTGGGCGGCGGCCTCCCGGTCGGCGTCGGCCGGCGCGGCGATGGCACTGGCCAGGTCGTCCGGGCGACCGTCGACCTTCACCGCCGGACGGCCCAGGAACAACCGCTCGGGCAGCGGCCGACCCAGCGCCGTCAACGCCGTCGGCGCCAGGTCGACCAGTTGCAGGTAGCCCTCCCGGCCCGTGCTGGCGGAGGTCAGCCAGCCGTTCTCCCACCCCGGGCCGTCCGCGACCACCACGTGCAGCCGGGCTGGCGCCTCCGTGTCGGACACCCCGGCGACCAGCACCAGCGACCGCTGCGGCCGGGCCGCCAGCACCTTCGCCAACGCCTCGTCGGCCCGCCGGGCGTCGGCCCGCCGGTCGGCCGGGTCGGTGCCGCTGACCGTGCCCAGGTCGACGATGCTCAGCACACACGAACCGAGCAGCCCGGACGGGTCGGCCGGCAGCGCCGGGGCGTACCGGTCGACGCGACCGAAGGGTCGGGCGGCGGCGACGGCGGCACCGGGGCCGACCGCCACCGAGCAACGCACCGACTCCGACAGCGAACCGGGCACCGCGCCCCACGGCTGCCGGTCGGCGTTGTAGGCGACCACCCGCTCCTGGTCGGGCAGGTTCGCGCCGATCCCGTCGGGCTGCTCCACGGTCACCGACGCCGGCGGACACCCGCCCGGGCGGCGGCTGCCGTTCCAGCCGGCGTAGCTGCCCGCGCCGAGGGTGAGCCAGCCGTCCACCGGGCACGTCGGGCGGTGCGCGGAACGGGTCGACAACGAACCGATGGAACCCTGCTGGGCCATCCGCCACAGCGTCGGGGTGCTCTGCGGGTCGACATCCGACCAGCGCAGCCCCGCCACCCCGGCCAGCACCACGTAGTCGGCGCTGCGCCGGGGTGGGCTGCTGTCGGGGCGGGCGGCCAGGGCGGTGACCCCGAGCGCCACCACGACCAGGGTCAGCAGGACCGGGGTGAATCGGCGCAGCATCAGGCGCGTCCCGTCGAGGGGGTGTCGGTGCCGGGGGCGGACGCCCCGGCACGGCCGGGCGGGTCGGCGTCCAGCTCGGTGTAGAGGGCCCGCAGCGCGGCGACGGTGTCGGCCTCGGTGGGCCAGGTGGCGGCGCGGGTGGCACCCCGCTTCGCCAGGTCGGCGCGCAGGCTCGGGTCGTCCAGCAGCGACCGGACGGCCGCGTCGACCGCGTCGACGTCACCGGGCGGCACCAGCAGCGCACCGTCACCGACCAGCTCGGGCAGCCCACCGACGGCGGTAGCCACCAGCGGTACGCCGGCCCGCAGCGCCTCCTGGGCGAACAGTTGCCGGGCCTCCCAGTCGCTGGTCACCACCGCCAGGTCGGTCCCGGCGAGCAGGTCCGCCACGTCGGTACGGTGCCCGAGCAGCGTCACCGGGGCACGCTCGGCGGAGATCCGGGCGGCCAACGGCAGGTAGGCGGGGCCACTGCCGGCGATCACCACCACCGGCGGCGGGGTGCGGTTACGCCACCGGGCGGCGGCGTCGACGAGCACGTCGTAGCGCTTCTGCGGGTGCAGCCGGCCGACGGAGAGCAGCAGCGGCTGCCCGGCGGCGACACCGAACTCGGCGCGTACGGCGGCGCGGCGGCGACGCGGGGCGGGCAGGGCCGGCGCGGCGACCGGGGCGAGCCGGGCGTCGGCGGCGCCCAACGCGGCGGCCCGCTGCACCAGGTCGGTGGAGGCGCCCAGGGCGACCCGGGCGGACCGGGCGACGACCCGCTCGGCGAGCCGGGACAGCCGCCCCCGCAGCCCGCCAGCGAGCACCGCGTTGTGCCAGGTGACCACGAGCGGCGCGGCGGGCCGGGCGAGCGCGGCGACCAGCCCGGCGCGCAGCCCGTGGGCGTGCACCACCCGCACGGGCTCACCGGCCAGCGCGCGACGCAGCGCGGTGACCGCGCGGGCGTCGGCGGGCGTCGGGTTGGCCGAGATCTCCACCGGGGTGAAGCGGGCCCCGGTGGCGGTGAAGTCGAACTGTTCGGCGGTGGCGGCCGGGCCGCAGACCAGCACCGGCTGGCCGGCCTCGACGAGCCCGCGCGCCACCGACCGGACGTGCTGGCCCACCCCGCCGGTGCTGGAGGCGAGCAGCAGCACCACCGTGCCCCGGGCGTCGGGGGCGGACGTCGCGTCGGTCATGGGGAGAGGGTCTCCTTCCCGTCACCGGCGTCGCGCGCAACGCCGTCCTGCGGGTCACCCGCCGCCCGCCGGCCGCCCAGCCGACGTCGCACGCCGGTGAGCAGCGGCCCGACGTCCCGCCGGTCCACCAGCCAGGCGACGGCGAGGAACAGCACGCCGACCACGGCCCCGGACAGCATGCCCTGCACGAGTGCCCCGGCTGTCGTCGGGGTGCCGCCGCCGGCGGCCAGCCGGGCGGTGAGCCCACCGGCCGGGGCGGCGACCAGCGCCGCCAGCAGGCCGGCGGTGGCGGCCCGGCGGCAACCGGCCAGCGCCGCCGGCCCGGCGCTGCGGCGTACCGCGACGACCAGCAGCGCCCCGAGCAGCAGCATGCCGACGGAGTTGGCCAGGGTGACGGCCAGCACCCGGTCGGCGCGCGGCAGCAGCGCCGCAAGCGGCAACGCGACCAGCGGCACCACCAGCCAGCCGGTGGTGATGGCGGCGGTGGCGGCGCGGGTGGCACCCCGGGCGTAGAGGGCCCGCGACAGCACCGCGAACAGGCCGTAGCCGACCAGGCCGGGGGCGAACCCGGCGATCGCGGCGGCGGTCGGCTCCGCGCCGAGCGGGAAGAACCGGCCGACCGGTTCGGCGGTGCCGATCAGCGCCGCCGCGCCGAGGAAGCCGAACAGCAGCACCCCCCGGGTGGTCGAGGCGACGGTGGCGCGGTAGCCCTGCTCGTCGCCGGACGCGGCGGCGGCCGACAGGCCCGGGTACGCGGCGACCGCCAGCGGCACCGCCAGCACCGCCCAGGGCAGCAGGTAGACGGTCTGGGCCAGGTTGTACACCTGCGGGGAGCCGGTCGGGCCGCCGGAGACCCGGTTGAGGATGACCACCAGGGCGATTTGCTGGGCGGTGACGGTGACCGCCCCGGCGACGGCGAGCCCGCCGACACGGGCCCGCGCGTCGGCGGGGAACGCGTAGCCGGGCCGCCAGGTCAGCCCGAGGCGGCGCAGCGGGATCAGCAGCGACAGCGACAGCACCACCACCCCGAGGGTGGTGCCGCCGGAGAGGATCAGCTCACCGGCCCGGCTGACCTGCGCGATGCTCGTGTCCCGCCCCTGGGTGACGCCGAAGACCAGGTAGACCACCACGACGGTGACGCTGGACAGCAGCGGCGCGACGACCGGCCAGGCGAACCGGCGGTGCGCCTGGAGCACCCCGGTGAGCACGATCCCGATGCCGTAGAGCGGCAGTTGCGGGGCGAACACCCGCAGCATCCGCGCCCCGGCGGCCAGTTCCGCCGGGGACCGCCCGTCGGAGATCGCCGCCACGACCGGGTCGGCGAACACCGCCACCAGCGCCGCCAGCGGCACCAGCAGGGTCACCGTCCAGGTCAGCAGCGCCCCGGTGGTCGCGGCTACCGCCCGCCGGTCACCGGCCGCGACCGGCCCGGCCAGCAGCGGTACGACGAGACTGGCCAGCGCCCCACCGGCCACGATCTCGAAGATGATGTTGGGAATGGTGTTGGCGATGACGTACATGCCACCGAGGTCGCTGTCCTCGACGACCCAGGTGAACACGGCGGTCCGGCCGAACCCGGCGAGCCGGGCCAGGACGGTGAGCACGGCGATCAGGGCGGCGGCGCCGGCCACCCGACCGGTGCCGGCGAGGGGGGCCGGTCTGGTCACGTCAGTCGGATCGCCGGCCCAGCGCGTCGAGTTCCCGCAGCACCGGGGTGCGCTGGATGACCGCCGTGAAGCTGACCTTCTCGCTGGCCGCGGTGAGACCGGCGAGGACCGCGAGCAGACCGGCCCGGCCGAGCGGGCCGGTGCGGGCGGCCAGGGCCACCCCGAGCAGCGCGCCGAGCGCGTTGGCCCCGCTGTCGCCGATCATCACCCGCTCACCGAGGTCCTCGTCGAGCAGCCCGGCGGCGGCACCGACCGCACCGGCGGCGATACCGGCGTGCGGGCCACCGGCCAGCGGCACACCGAGCAGCACCCCGGACTTCAACGCCCGACCGGGACGCAGGTCCAGCAGGTTGAGCAGGTTGGCGGTGCCGGCGACCACGCCCGCGCCGAGCAGCACGTCGACGGTGCGGCCGAGCGCGCCGTAGCGCTGCCGGCGGGGGTGCGCGGCGACCTTCGGGTCGGCGGCGAGCAGCACGGCCGCGGCGAGCCCGGCCGCACCCACCCCGGCGACCTTGACCATGCCGGCGGTGACCCGACCGGCCCGCAGGGCGGCGAGGTGACCGGCGAAACCCTTGGCGGCCTTCTGCTCCGGGCGGGCACCCACCACGTCGTCGTAGAGGCCCACCGCGCCGGAGCCGAGACCGGCGACGAGCACCGCCGCGCCGGCCGGGACGCTGGCCGCGCCGAGCGCCCCCGCGCCGGACGCACCGACGGCCAGCGCCGGCCCGGCGGCGAGGCTGACGGTACGGCCCCGGAAGTTGGTCCGCTCCAACGCCGGCCCTGCCGGGGAGGTACGGGCCTCCCGCAGCGCGTACCGGGCGGCGGCGGCACCGGCGGCGGCGGCGAGCAGCCGCCCGATCCCGCTCATGCGGCACCGCCGGACGGCGCGGACGGGTGGTAACCGGTCACCGGGGTACGTGGTTCGTTCACTGGGGCAGTCTAGGCACCAACGTGGCGTTGTCGCCGACGCCGTACTGACCCGTCCGCTTCTCGGTGAGCTGTTGCACCAGGGCCAGGCTGGTGACCAGCTGCCCCTGCACGGTGTTGGCGTTGTCGACGGTGGAGATCGTCTGGGCGAGGACCGGGTCGCCCCGGACCACGGCCACCAGGTTGCCCCCGGTGGAACCGTTGCCGCCGACGACGATCGCGCCGGTCCGGTCGAACTGCTCGGCGATCTTCACCACCGACTCGTCCTTCTTCGCCGAGTCCTTGTCGACGTACGGCTGCCCGCTGACCACCACCACGGCCTCGGCCGGGCCGGTGACCTTCTCCTCGCTGGTCAGGTAGCCGGCGTTGACGTACGCGGCCAGCACCGCCCGCCGGTCGGCGTCGGTCACCGCCGGGGTGCCCTGCGGCCGGTCGAGCAAGACGCTGGCCAGCAGGGCGCTGGAGGTCTCCACGCCGTTGCCGTTGCCGGGCAGCGTCGAGGCGGGGGCGGTGGGCCGGGCGGCGGTGACGGCCAACTCCATCAGGCTGGTGTTGTTGTCCGGGTTGACGAACTTGTCCTGGATGTCGACCCGACCGGTCACCGAGGCCCCGGCGGTCTGGAGCATCTTCAGCACACCCTCGGTGTGCTCCCGCCCGGTGGGCAGGCTGAGCACCATGACCCGCTTGCCGGTCAACTTGCCCGGGAGGATGATCAGCGCCATCTCGGCGGCGAAGTC
The DNA here is from genome assembly GCF_049863385.1 of Micromonospora sp. WMMD723. NCBI lineage: Bacteria > Bacillati > Actinomycetota > Actinomycetes > Micromonosporales > Micromonosporaceae > Micromonospora > Micromonospora sp. WMMD723. The sequence continues at coordinate 4,586,183 of NZ_JBMKNR010000001.1, read as the reverse complement.
CTCCTCCATGTCCAGTTCCTTCTGCAGGCTGTTGACCGACTGCCGCATCTGCTGGTTGTCCTTGCGCAGCGAGTTGACGGTCTCCTTGAGCGAATCGGCGACCGGCCCGTTGAGGGCGGCCGTGCCGACCACCAGGCCGATCGCCAACGCCAGGAAGACCGCGGTCAGGGACACCACGTGGTACCGGAAGTTGATCACGCTTGCAGCCTCTTGATCGGTCGGGAGCTAGAAGAGCTGGCCGAGCTGGAACACGAAATTGTCCCACCACTCGGAGACCACACCCAAATACGCCTTGCCGACGGTGGAGACCGCCACGGCCGACGCCATCGCGGCGATCGCCGACAGGACCAGCAGCAGCAGCGACGACCCGGAGATGCTCTGCCGGTACAGCCGGCTCACCCCCTTGGCGTCGACCAGCTTCCCACCGACCTTCAACCGGGTGAGGAACGTCGAGGCCATCCCCCCGCGCCCCTTGTCCAGGAACTCCACGAGCGTGGCGTGGGTGCCCACCGCGACCAGCAGCGAGGCGCCCTTCTCGTCGGCCAGCAGCATCGCCAGGTCCTCGCTGGTCGCGGCGGCCGGGAAGGTGATCGCCGGCACCCCGAGCCCGTTGACCCGGGCCAGACCCGGCGCCCGGCCGTCCGGGTAGGCGTGCACGATCACCTCGGCGCCGCACCGCAACACGTCGTCGGTGACCGAATCCATGTCCCCGATGATCATGTCGGGGGTGTACCCCGCCTCGACCAGCGCGTCCGCCCCGCCGTCCACGCCGATCAACACCGGCTTGAACTCCCGGATGTACGGGCGCAGCACGTCCAGATCGGCCTTGTAGTCGTAACCCCGGACCACGATCAGACAGTGCCGCCCCTGCACCGGGGTCTGGATCTCGGGAACACCCACCCCGTCGAGCAGCAGGTCCCGCTCCTGACGCAGGTAGTCCATCGTGTTGGCGGCGAACGCCTCCAACTGCACCGACAGCCCCTCCCGGGCGTCGGACATCGCCTTGGCGACCGTCTCGGCATCCTGGAGGTCACCGTGCGCGACCGGCTCGTCGCCCAGGAAGACGGTGTTGCCCTCGATCCGGACGGTGTCACCCTCCCGGATCCGCTCGAACACCCCCTCGCCGAGATCGTCCAGCAGCACGATGCCGGCGCCGATCAACACCTCCGGACCGAGGTTCGGATACCGGCCCGACACCGACGGCTTGGCGTTGAGCACCGCCGCGACACCGACCGCGACCAGCGAATCGGCCGCCACCCGGTCCAGGTCGACATGGTCGATCACCGCGATGTCGCCGGGGCGGAGCCGGCCGACCAGCCGCTTCGTACGGCGATCCAGACGTGCGGTGCCGAGAACTGAGTCCGGTTCCGCGTTCCGGGCCCGGCGCAACGTGGGTAGACGCATCGTGACCATCCTGGCATGGGAGGCAGGCATTTTCGTCGCGACATGCCTGAGCAGGGCCGCCTACCCAGGGAAGCACACCAGAGCGCAGGCCGGTGTGCCTCCGCTCACAATCGTTGCCCTCAGGGCCGCCTTTCCTTCGCCGCAACGGCCAGCAACTCCTCGGCATGCGCGATACCCAGATCCGAATCCGGCAAACCCGCGAGCATCCGCGCCAACTCCCGGGCCCGCTCGGTGTCCTCCACCACCCGCACCCCGCTGGTCGTCACCGCACCCCCGGTGTCCTTCGCCACCACCAGGTGCCGGTCGGCGAACGCCGCCACCTGCGGCAGGTGCGTCACCACCAACACCTGGTGACTACGCGCCAACCGCGCCAACCGCCTACCGATCTCCACCGCCGCCTGCCCACCCACACCCGCGTCGACCTCGTCGAACACCAACGTCGGCGGACCACCCGAACCGGCGAACACCACCTCGATGGCGAGCATCACCCGCGACAGCTCACCCCCGGAGGCGCCCCGCTGCAACGGCAACGACGGCGCACCCGGATGCGCCAGCAACCGCAACTCCACCTCGTCCGCGCCGTCCGGACCGACCCCGCACTGCACCCCGTTGACCGGCAACGTCGGCTCCGACCGGCCCGCCGGCCGGGGCAGCACCGCCACCTCGATCCGCGCGTGCGGCATCGCCAACCCCGCCAACTCCACCGTCACCTGCTCGGCGAACCGCACCGCCGCCTCCTGCCGCGACGCCGACAACCGCCCCGCCAACTCGGCCACCTCACCGGCGAGGCGCTGCGCCTCCCGGTCCAGCTCGTCGAGCAACTCGTCGGAGGTGTCCAGGTCGGACAGCCGGGTCCGGGCCCGCTCCGCCCACGCGATCACCCCGTCGACGTCGTCGGCGTACTTACGGGTCAACGCCCGCAACGCGGCCCGCCGCTCGTAGATCGTCTGCAACCGGGCCGGGTCGGCGTCCAACGCCGCCAGATACGTCGACAACTCCGCCGACACGTCCGCCACCAGGGTCGCCGCCTCCTCCAACCGGCCGGCCAACTCACCCAGCGCCGGATCGGTGCCCGCCTGCGCCTCCAGGGTCCGCCGGGCCGTGCCCAGCAGCGCCGTCGCATCCGGCGTGTCGTCGGCCGCCTCCACCCCACCGGCCACGCACACGTGCGCCAACTGCGCCGCCGTCCGCAACCCCTCGGCATGCTCCAGCCGCTGCGCCTCGGCCTTCAACTCGTCGTCCTCACCCGGCTGCGGATCGACCCGGGTGATCTCGTCGAGGCCCAGCCGCAGCAGATCGGCCTCCTGGTGCCGGGCCCGGGCGTTACTGCGCCGGTCGGCCAGATCGTCGACCACCTGCCGCCACCGCCCGTACGCCTCCCGCAGCGCGTCCACCAGCTTCTCGTGCCCCGGCCCGGCGAACCGGTCCAGCGCCGCCCGCTGCTCGGCCGGCCGCAGCAACCGCAACTGGTCGGACTGGCCGTGCACCGCCACCACCTGCTCGCCGACCTCACCGAGCATCGACACCGGCATGCTCCGGCCACCCAGATGGGCCCGGGACCGCCCCTCCACCGTCACCGTCCGGCTCATCAGCAGCGAACCGTCGTCGTCGGGCCCGCCACCGGCGTCCACGATCCGGGCGTGCACCACGTCGGCCACCCGGCCGTCGAGCCGCAACCGCCCCTCGACCGTCGCCCGCCCCGGCGCGGCCCGCACCCGACCCGCGTCGGCCCGCCCGCCGAACAGCAGGCCGAGACCGGTCACCACCATCGTCTTGCCGGCACCGGTCTCACCGGTGATGACGTTCATCCCGCCGGCCAGCGGCAGGGTGGTGTCCTCGATGACGCCCAGTCCGGTGATCCGCAGCTCTTCCAGCACAGCACCCGACAGTAGACGCGTGCTGCGACAGTTGACCAGCCGGCACGGGGCACCACACCGGCAGGAAATCCTCCACCCGCCCGCCACCGGCACCGCGCCGCTGGTCGACGGCCCCGCAGGTGACCACGGACACCCCTACCGGCCCCGATCAGCGGCGACTACCGCGCCAACCCTGCACCGGCAGATCGAACTTCGCCACCAGCCGGTCGGTGAACGGCCGGTCCCGCAACCGCACCACCCGCACCGGCAACGCACCCCGACGCACCGTCACCGTCGCCCCCGGCGGCAGGTCGTAGACCCGCCGGCCGTCACAACACAACACCGCCAACGTGGTGAACGGATCGACCGTGATGACGAACGTGGACGTCGGCGCGGTCACCAGCGGCCGACTGAACAACGCGTGCGCGCTGATCGGCACCAACAGCAGCGCCTCCACCTCCGGCCAGACCACCGGCCCCCCACCGGAGAACGCGTACGCCGTCGACCCCGTCGGCGTGGCGCACACCACACCGTCGCAGCCGTACCGGGACAGCGGACGACCGTCCACGTCGACCAGCAGCTCCAGCATCTGGGCGCGCTCGCCCTTCTCGACGCTGATCTCGTTGAGCGCCCACGACTCGATCGTCGGGCCACCCTCGAACTCGGCCGTGACGTCGAGGGTGAGCCGTTCGTCCACCGTGTAGTTGCGCCCCACCACGTCCCGCACCGCCGTGTCGAGATCGTCGATCTCGGCCTCGGCCAGGAAACCCACCTTGCCCAGGTTGATCCCGAGCAACGGCACCTTCGCCGGCCGGGCCAGCTCCGCCGCCCGCAGGAACGTGCCGTCCCCGCCGAGCGCGAAGACGATCTCGGCACCCTCCGCCGCCTGGAGACCGTCCACCGGCACCACACCGGGCAGGTCGAGATCATCGGCCTCCTCGGCCACCACCCGCACCTCGAAACCGGCCGCGATCAGGTCGGCGGCCACCGCCCGGGCATGCTCGGTGCTGCGCCGCCGCCCGGTGTGCGTCACCAGCAGCGCCGTCCGGCTCACCGGTGCCACCACCCGCGCCACGCCCGGCCCGCCCCACCATCGTCGAGGTCCACCGGACCCGCCTCCCGTCCGCCCTCGCGGGACACCGTCCCGACGCCGCCCACCACGCTCACCCTGCCACCTTCCCCGACTCCGGGTCCGGCCCGGGGCCGTTCGGCCCGGCGTCCACCACGGCGCGCACCCGCCCGGGATCGGCCGGCGGCGCGTCCCGGCGCAACCACACGAAGAACTCCACGTTGCCACTCGGCCCCGGCAGCGGACTGGCCGCCACGTCCGCCAGCCCCAGCCCGAGCCCGGCCGCCGTCGCCGCCACCTCCAGCACCGCCTCGGCCCGCAGCGCCGGATCACGCACCACCCCGCCCGCGCCGACCCGCTCCCTGCCCACCTCGAACTGCGGCTTCACCATCAGCGCCAGGTCCCCGTCGGAACGGGTGCAGCCCGCCAGCGCGGGCAGCACCAACCGCAGGGAGATGAACGACAGGTCCGCCACGGTCAGGTCCACCGCCCCACCGATCACCTCCGGGGTCAGCGTCCGCACGTTGGTCCGGTCCATCGCCCGCACCCGGTCGTCGGTCCGCAACGACCAGGCGAGCTGCCCGTAGCCGACGTCCACCGCGACCACCTCGGCCGCGTCGGCGCGCAACAGCACGTCGGTGAACCCCCCGGTCGACGCCCCGGCGTCCAGGCACCGCCGGCCCGCCACCCGCAACCCACCGGGACCGAACGCGGCCAGCGCGCCGGCCAGCTTGTGCCCACCCCGGGAGACGTACTCGTCGATCGGGTCCGCCCCGGTCACCAGCAGCGGATCGGCCGGGTCGACCATCGCGGCGGCCTTGCGCGCGGGCACCCCGCGCAACTGGACCCGACCGGCCTCGATCAACGCGCCGGCCTGCTCCCGGGACCGGGCCAGGCCGCGACGGACGAGTTCGGCGTCGAGCCGGGTACGACGTGCCATGGGGGTGGTTCTCTCCGGTCAGGTCTGGTCGATGGTGGCGAGGGTTTCCCGCAACGTCTGGTACGCCGCCTCGTACTGCGCGATCTGGTCGGCCGGGGACAGGCCCTCGGCGTTGGCCATCGCCCGCACGGCGGCGTCCACGGCCGGATGCCGGGCGTCGTCGACCTCGTCGTCGTGCCCGACGGCCGACGGCGGCCCGGGCCGGGCGGCGGGCGGCGGCCCGGGCCGGGCGGCGGGCGGCGGCCCGGGCCGGGCAGCCGGCGGACCAGGCCGGCCGACCGGCGGCGGGCCTGGTGTCCCGGCGGGGGGCGGGCCGGGGCGCAACGGGCCGGTCACGACCGGCTCCCCACGGGACGGCTCACCCGGCACCACCGGAGCCGTCGTGGCCAGGAGTCCCCTTCCCGGGCGGGGGAGCAACCCGGTCGGCTCCGGTCGACCGGGCGGCCGACGGGGCCGTGTCCGCCGCCGGCCCTGCCTTCTTCGCCACCGCCTTCTTCGCGACCGCCTTCTTCGCCACCGCCTTCGGGGCCGTCGTCGCCACCGTCGTCGGGGTCACCGCCTTCTTCGCCACCGCCTTCTTGGCGACGGCCTTCTTCGCCACGACCCCGGTCGACGCTCGGGCGGTCCCGGCCGCCGCGTCGGCCACCGTCGCGGGAGCCGGCCCGGCCGCCGCAGCGGCCCCGGACTCCACGCCCGTGTCACGGGCCGTACCGGCACCGCCGGTCGGCGGTACGGTCGTATCCGGTGCCGTGTCACCGACCGGCGACCCGCCCGGTCCGCCCTTCGCCTCGCGGAGCTGCCGTTCCAGCTCGTGCACCCGGCGGGTCAGCTCGGCGACCTCGTCGGCCGTCGCCAGCCCCACCGCACCGAGCGCCCGGTCGACCTCGAAGCGGACCAGCTTGGTCAGCGCCTCCCGGTTCGCCGCGCCGGTGGCGAGAAGTTCCTCGGCGAGCGCCTGCAACTGGACGGCCGTCGCGCCGCCCGTGCCGGCCAACCGCCGGGCGGCGTCCTGGGCCCTCTTCCGGGGCGCCTCCGTCAGGCCCAGGGCCAGCTCCAGGTAGGCGCGCCACGCGTCCTGCATGACTCAAGTCCTTCCGCGGGGGCAGTGTGCGGCCCTCACGCTACCGGGCGCCCCGGGCCGTCCCTTGCGGTACGGTGCCGGAAAACGGCGTGGCGGGTACGAAGGAGACGATGTGGCAAGCGTGGACGAGTGCCGACAGGCCCTGCGGGATCTTGCCGACCGGTTGGACCGGCACGCCGAAGCGTCCAGCAAGATCGATCTGGACCGGACCCTGGCCTGCCGGATCACCGATCTGGAGACCGCGTTCCACGGCCGGATCGAAGGCGGCCGGCTGGTCGATCTCGCCGACGGCGACGACCCGAAGGCGAAGATCGCCCTGATCACCTCCAGTGACGACCTCGTCGCCCTGGTACGCGGCCAGCTCGACGTCACCAAGGCGGTGGCCGCCCGCCGGATCTCCATCAAGGCCAGCCCGTTCGACCTGCTGAAGCTACGCAAGCTGCTCTGAGCCGCAGCCCGGCGACGAGCGGGCCGGCACCGATGCCCGGTGCCGGCCCGCTCCGCCGTCAGATGGCGAGGCCTCAGATGGCGAGACCTCAGGTGGCGAGACCTCAGGTGGCCAGGCCGAACCCGGCCAACGCCTGCTCCGCCTCCGGCGAGGCCGGGCGGACGTCCGCTCCGGTACCCGCCTCCCAGGCGACCGCGCACAGCACGGCCAGCGCGTCCAACGGCCGGCCGGCACCGCTCAGCTCCACCGCACCGTCCACCACCGCCGCCGCCCAGCCACCGGCCTGCGGGGCACCGGGGACCCGGACCACCGCCGTCGGATCGAAGAGCCCGGCCAGGTCGGCCGCCACGTGGGTCGGCCGCCGCTGCTCGGGGGCACCCAACAGCTCGGGTACGTCGCTGACGCCGGTGAGCACCAACAGGCTGTCCAGCCCGGCCCGGCGGGCACCCTCGATGTCGGTGTCCAGCCGGTCACCGACCACCAACGTCCGGCCGGTGCCGGCACGCCGGGCGGCCGTGGTGAACAGCGCCGGCTCGGGCTTGCCGACGACCACGTCGGGTGCCCGGTCCAGAGCGTGCCGCAGGGCGGCCACCAGCGACCCGTTGCCGGGCAGCGGGCCCCGCCCACTCGGCAGCGTCCGGTCCGTGTTGGTGGCCACCCAGGTCGCCCCGGCCCGGATCGCCACCGACGCCTCGGCCAGGTCCACCCAGCCCACCTGCGGGCCGTACCCCTGCACGACGGCGACCGGCGCGGCGTCGGCGCGGTCGACGGGGGTGAGCCCGACGGCGCTGATCTCGGCGCGCAGCGCCTCGGCACCGACGACGAGCACCGCCGCGCCGGCCGGCAGCCGGTCCCGCAGCAACTCCGCGGAGGCGGCGGCCGAGGTGAGCACCTCCGCCGGGTCAGCCGGTACGCCGATGCCGGTGAGCAGGTCGGCGACCTCGCTGGAGCGCCGCGAGGCGTTGTTCGTGGCGAACGCCACCGACCGGCCCTCGGCCCGCAACGCGCCCAGGGCCTCGACCGCGCCGGGGATCGGCCGGTCGATCAGGTAGATCACTCCATCCAGGTCGAAGACGACCAGGGTGTACCCGTCGATCAGCCGGTCCCCGGCGACTGCGGTCATCGCTGGTCCGCCTCCGCCGCCGCGCCGTCGACCGCCCGCACCCCGCCCGGAGCCGTCGCCTCGTCGACGCCGGTGGCCGGGGACGCGACGGTGCCGGGTCGGTCGTCCACGGACGTCCCCGCGACGTCGTCGACGTCCCGTGCGGCACCGGCAGGCAGGTCGTCACCGGCACGGTCGTCCCGGTCGGCGTCGCGGACGTCCTCGGCGGCGTCGGGGGTGTCCCGTCCGGCCTCGGCGGCGTCCGGCCGAGTCAGCGCGACACCCTCGTCCTCGTCGTCACGGTCGTCGTGGCTGTCGCGAGCCTCGTCGTCGTCGAAGTCGTCGTCGTCCTCGTCACGGTCGTCGGCGGCCAGCCGGGCCCCGGCGTCCGGGTCGGCCGGCAGCGTGCCGGTGGCCTCCCCCGCGGCGGCGGGCTCCTCGACCGGCTCGTCGTCCTCGTCGTCGCCCTCGATCACCACGCCGTCGAGTTCCAGCAGCCGCTCCGGCGCGTCGGTCTCCCCGTCGGTGTCCACGTCGGCGGCCCGCGAGAACCACTCCCGGGCCTCCTCACGGCGGTCCACCGCGAGCAGCGCGTCCGCGTACGCGTACCGCAGCCGCGCGGTCCAGGGCTCGGCCACGTCGGTGGTCAGCTCCGGAACCTGGAGCATCGCCACCGCCGCGTCCTTCTGCCCCAGGTCACCCCGGGCACCCGCGGCGACGATCAGCAGTTCGACCGCGACGGCCTTGTCGAGCTTGTCGTTGTCGGCCCCCCGGAACAGGTCGATCGCCCGCTCCGGCCGCCCCAGCGCCCGCTCGCAGTCGGCCAGCACGGCCAGGTGGCTCTGCAGGCCGGTCATCCGGTGGTACGTGCGCAGCTCGGCGATCGCCGTCTGCCACTCCCCCGCGTGGTACGCGGCCAGGCCGACCGCCTCACGTACGGCGGAGATCCGGGCGGCCAGCCGCCGGGCCGCCATCGCGTGGGCCAACGCCTCCGCCGGGTCCTCGTCGATCAGCTGACCGGTGGCGACCAGGTGCCGGGCGACGGTCTCCGCCACCGGCTTGTTCAACGACAGCAGCTCCGCGCGGACGGCCGTGTCGAGGTCACTCGCGGAGATCTCGTCCGGCAGCACCGGCGCGACCGCCCGGCCGTCGGTCTCGTCCCGACGTTCCCGGTCGGGGCCGAACCCGCCCTCCCGGCGGCGGTCGTCCCCCCGCTGGTCGTCCCGGCGCGGCCGGTCGTGACCACCGCGCTCGCCGCCCCGGAAACCGCCGTCACGACGGTCACCGCCGCGCGAGTCGTCACCACGGAAGCCGCCTTCGCGACGATCCCCGCCCCGGAAACCACCATCCCGGGAGTCACCGTCTCGGCGGAAACCGCCGGAGCGGGAGTCACCGTCACGCGGGCCCGACCGGAAGCCGCCCTCGCGGCGGTCACCGCCGAAGCCGCCCTCACGACGGTCGCCACCCCGGAAACCACCCTCGCGGCGGTCACCGCCGAAGCCGCCTTCGCGACGATCCCCGCCCCGGAAACCACCGTCACGGGAGTCACCGTCGCGACGGAAGCCGCCCTCACGGCGATCGCCGCCGAAGCCACCGGGTCGACGGTCGCCGCCCCGGAAACCGCCCTCGCGCGGGCCTGACCGGAAGCCACCACGGTCACCACGCGAATCGTCACGACGCTCACCGCCCCGGAAACCACCGTCACGGGAGTCACCGTCCCGGCGGAAACCACCGGGCCGCGAGTCACCGTCACGCGGACCCGACCGGAAGCCACCCTCACGACGCTCACCGGAGAAGCCACCCTCACGGCGATCGCCACCCCGGAAAGCACCATCACGGGAGTCACCATCGCGACGGAAACCACCGGGCCGCGAGTCACCGTCACGCGGACCCGACCGGGAGCCGCCCTCACGGCGATCGCCGCCCCGGAAACCGCCTTCGCGGGAGTCACCACCGCGGAAGCCACCCTCGCGGGAGTCGCCGCCCCGGAAACCACCTTCGCGCGGGCCTGACCGGAAACCACCACGGTCTCCACGCGAATCGTCACGACGCTCACCGCCCCGGAAACCACCCTCGCGGGAGTCACCGTCACGACGGAAACCACCGGACCGCGAGTCACCGTCACGCGGACCCGACCGGAAACCACCCTCACGACGCTCACCGGAGAAGCCACCCTCACGGCGATCGCCGCCGAAGCCACCAGGTCGACGGTCGCCGCCCCGGAAACCACCCTCGCGGGAGTCACCGTCGCGACGGAAACCACCGGGGCGGGAGTCACCGTCACGCGGACCCGACCGGAAACCGCCCTCACGACGCTCACCGGAGAAGCCGCCCTCACGACGGTCACCACCCCGGAAACCGCCCTCACGCGGGCCTGACCGGAAGCCACCACGGTCACCACGCGAATCGTCACGACGCTCACCGCCCCGGAAACCACCGTCCCGGGAGTCACCGTCACGACGGAAACCACCGGGGCGGGAGTCACCATCACGCGGACCCGACCGGAAACCGCCCTCACGACGCTCACCGGAGAAGCCACCCTCACGGCGATCGCCGCTGCGGAAGCCGCCGTTTCGTGGTGTGTCACCGTCACGGCGGAAACCACCCTCGCGGCGGTCGCCACCCCGGAAACCACCGTCACGGGAGTCACCATCGCGACGGAAACCACCGGGGCGGGAGTCACCGGTACGCGGGGCCGACCGGAAACCGCCCTCGCGCCGATCGCCGCCCCGGGGCCCACCCCGCGAGGCACCGCGGTCGTCGCGGTCGCCACGGTACGGGGGACGGTCGTCCCGGCGGGGCCCGGCGTCCCGCCCCTGGGGACGGTCGGAACGGTCTTCGTATCGCGGACGGTCTCCGCCCTGCGGTCCTGAACTCACAGGTACATCCTTCCTGATTGCGCCAACCACGGCGCGACGCAGTCGAGGGCCGACCCGGATGGGGCGGCCCTCGACTGGAAGATTGTCCGGCGGTGTCCTACTCTCCCACACCCTCCCGAGTGCAGTACCATCGGCGCTGGAGGGCTTAGCTTCCGGGTTCGGAATGTGACCGGGCGTTTCCCCTCCGCCATGACCGCCGTAACACTATGAACATATCAAACAACACACACACCCACAAAAACCACTACCACCGTGGGGGGTTGTTTGGTGTTTGTTCAGAGTTGCACAGTGGACGCGTAGCAGCCTTGTTATCAAGTCCTCGGCCTATTAGTACCGGTCAACTCAACCCGTTACCGAGCTTACATTTCCGGCCTATCAACCCAGTCGTCTAGCTGGGGGCCTTACCCCCACAAAGTGGGGTGGGATACCTCATCTTGAAGCAGGCTTCCCGCTTAGATGCTTTCAGCGGTTATCCCTTCCGAACGTAGCTAACCAGCCGTGCCCCTGGCGGGACAACTGGCACACCAGAGGTTCGTCCGTCCCGGTCCTCTCGTACTAGGGACAGCCCTTCTCAAGTATCCTACGCGCACGGCGGATAGGGACCGAACTGTCTCACGACGTTCTAAACCCAGCTCGCGTACCGCTTTAATGGGCGAACAGCCCAACCCTTGGGACCTGCTACAGCCCCAGGATGCGACGAGCCGACATCGAGGTGCCAAACCATCCCGTCGATATGGACTCTTGGGGAAGATCAGCCTGTTATCCCCGGGGTACCTTTTATCCGTTGAGCGACACCGCTTCCACACGCAAGTGCCGGATCACTAGTCCCGACTTTCGTCCCTGCTCGACCTGTCAGTCTCACAGTCAAGCTCCCTTGTGCACTTGCACTCAACACCTGATTGCCAACCAGGCTGAGGGAACCTTTGGGCGCCTCCGTTACCCTTTAGGAGGCAACCGCCCCAGTTAAACTACCCACCAGACACTGTCCCTGAACCGGATAACGGTCCGAAGTTAGATACCCAAATCAACCAGAGTGGTATTTCAAGATTGCCTCCACCCATACTGGCGTACAGGTTTCACCGGCTCCCACCTATCCTACACAAGTCCATTCAGATACCAATGTCAAGCTATAGTAAAGGTCCCGGGGTCTTTCCGTCCTGCCGCGCGTAACGAGCATCTTTACTCGTACTGCAATTTCGCCGGGCCTGTGGTTGAGACAGTGGGGAAGTCGTTACGCCATTCGTGCAGGTCGGAACTTACCCGACAAGGAATTTCGCTACCTTAGGATGGTTATAGTTACCACCGCCGTTTACTGGCGCTTAAGTTCTCCGCTTCGCCCCCGAAAGAGCTAACAGGTCCCCTTAACGTTCCAGCACCGGGCAGGCGTCAGTCCATATACATCGAATTACTTCTTCGCATGGACCTGTGTTTTTAGTAAACAGTCGCTTCCCCCTGCTCTCTGCGGCCATACAACGCTCCACCCGCACGGGGCTTCACGTCTCCGGCCCCCCTTCTCCCTAAGTTACGGGGGCAATTTGCCGAGTTCCTTAACCACAGTTCGCCCGATCGCCTCGGTATTCTCTACCTGACCACCTGTGTCGGTTTGGGGTACGGGCCGCTCGAAACTCGCTAGAGGCTTTTCTCGGCAGCATAGGATCACTGACTTCACCTGAATCGGCTCGGCATCACGTCTCAGCCTCCATGCGGTGCGGATTTACCTACACCACGGCCTACACGCTTACCCCGGCACAACCACCGGCCGGGCTCAGCTACCTTCCTGCGTCACCCCATCGCTTGACTACTACCCGCCAGGTTCCCACGCTCCCCAACCTCAACCCGAAGGTCTTGGCTGGTTCGGGTGGTTAGCACAACGAGGTTCATCAGGGACGCTCCTTCGCGGGTACGGGAATATCAACCCGTTGTCCATCGACTACGCCTCTCGGCCTCGCCTTAGGTCCCGACTCACCCAGGGCGGATTAGCCTGGCCCTGGAACCCTTGGTCATCCGGCGGAAGGGTTTCTCACCCTTCTTTCGCTACTCATGCCTGCATTCTCACTCGTGCCGCGTCCACAACTGGGTCACCCCGCTGCTTCACCCCCGGCACGACGCTCCCCTACCCATCCACACACCTGCACGCACCATCAAGGGTACGCGTGGTTAAAATGTGAATGCCACAGCTTCGGCGGTGTGCTTGAGCCCCGCTACATTGTCGGCGCGGAACCACTTGACCAGTGAGCTATTACGCACTCTTTAAAGGGTGGCTGCTTCTAAGCCAACCTCCTGGTTGTCTATGCGACCCCACATCCTTTTCCACTTAGCACACGCTTAGGGGCCTTAGCTGGTGATCTGGGCTGTTTCCCTCTCGACTACGAAGCTTATCCCCCGCAGTCTCACTGCCGCGCTCTCACTTACCGGCATTCGGAGTTTGGCTGATTTCGGTAAGCTTGTAGGCCCCCTAGACCATCCAGTGCTCTACCTCCGGCAAGAAACACACGACGCTGCACCTAAATGCATTTCGGGGAGAACCAGCTATCACGGAGTTTGATTGGCCTTTCACCCCTAACCACAGGTCATCCCCCAACTTTTCAACGTTGGTGGGTTCGGCCCTCCACGCGGTCTTACCCGCGCTTCAGCCTGCCCATGGCTAGATCACTCCGCTTCGGGTCTAGAACATGCGACTCAAACGCCCTCTTCAGACTCGCTTTCGCTACGGCTCCCCCACACGGGTTAACCTCGCCACATGCCACTAACTCGCAGGCTCATTCTTCAAAAGGCACGCCGTCACCCCGCAAGGCTCCGACGGATTGTAGGCGAACGGTTTCAGGTACTATTTCACTCCCCTCCCGGGGTACTTTTCACCATTCCCTCACGGTACTCGTCCGCTATCGGTCACCAGGAAGTATTTAGGCTTACCAGGTGGTCCTGGCAGATTCACGGCAGATTTCAGGAGTCCGCCGCTACTCGGGAACACCCACAGAAGATCAGCAACTTTCACCTACCGGACTCTCACCGACTACGGTTGGCTTTTCCACACCATTCGGCTAGCCACTGACTTTATAACTCCTCGAACAAGTGTCAGCTTGTTCAGCAGGGTCCCACAACCCCGACCACGCAACCCCTGACAGGTATCACACGCAACCGGTTTAGCCTCAATCCGCTTTCGCTCGCCACTACTCACGGAATCACTAAATTGTTTTCTCTTCCTACGGGTACTGAGATGTTTCACTTCCCCGCGTTCCCCCCACACACCCTATGTGTTCAGGTGCGGGTGACACCACATGACTGGTGCCAGGTTTCCCCATTCGGACACCCTGGGATCACAGCTTGGTTGACAGCTCCCCCAGGCCTATCGCGGCCTCCCACGTCCTTCATCGGCTCCTGGTGCCAAGGCATCCACCGTTCGCCCTTGACAACTTGACCACAAAGATGCTCGCGTCCACTGTGCAATTCTCAACAAACAACCAACCCACAACCCCAAAGCCCCACACCAGCAACCCCACCCCGCCCACAAGCAGAGACAGAATCCGGTATGCGAGACCAGGCCATGCCTGGCAACCTCCAGCAGGCTCCCGCCCACCACAAGGCACTGAAACAACAACCTGAGGTTGTTCCTTCAGGACCCAACAGGGTGCTATACGCCCCCAACCAGCCGCACCAGGAGGAACCGTTCCCACCACCGAAGTGGCTGTACTAGGTATCCCGGCCGTTGCCAGAGGAAAGCTCGCCAGTGTCTCCGCCATCTGAGCACCCCACCACCACATTCGGGCAGTGCGGGCTCCATGCCACCTTTCGGTGGATGGTGCTCCTTAGAAAGGAGGTGATCCAGCCGCACCTTCCGGTACGGCTACCTTGTTACGACTTCGTCCCAATCGCCAGCCCCACCTTCGACGGCTCCCTCCACAAGGGTTGGGCCACCGGCTTCGGGTGTTGCCGACTTTCGTGACGTGACGGGCGGTGTGTACAAGGCCCGGGAACGTATTCACCGCAGCGTTGCTGATCTGCGATTACTAGCGACTCCGACTTCACGGGGTCGAGTTGCAGACCCCGATCCGAACTGAGACCGGCTTTTTGGGATTCGCTCCACCTCACGGTATCGCAACCCATTGTACCGGCCATTGTAGCATGCGTGAAGCCCTGGACATAAGGGGCATGATGACTTGACGTCATCCCCACCTTCCTCCGAGTTGACCCCGGCAGTCTTCGATGAGTCCCCGCCATAACGCGCTGGCAACATCGAACGAGGGTTGCGCTCGTTGCGGGACTTAACCCAACATCTCACGACACGAGCTGACGACAGCCATGCACCACCTGTGACCGCCCCCGAAGGACCTCCCATCTCTGGAAGTTTTGCGGCCATGTCAAACCCAGGTAAGGTTCTTCGCGTTGCATCGAATTAATCCGCATGCTCCGCCGCTTGTGCGGGCCCCCGTCAATTCCTTTGAGTTTTAGCCTTGCGGCCGTACTCCCCAGGCGGGGCGCTTAATGCGTTAGCTGCGGCACAGGGAACCGGAGAGGCCCCCCACACCTAGCGCCCAACGTTTACAGCGTGGACTACCAGGGTATCTAATCCTGTTCGCTCCCCACGCTTTCGCTCCTCAGCGTCAGTATCGGCCCAGAGACCCGCCTTCGCCACCGGTGTTCCTCCTGATATCTGCGCATTTCACCGCTACACCAGGAATTCCAGTCTCCCCTACCGAACTCTAGCCTGCCCGTATCGACCGCAGGCTTGGGGTTGAGCCCCAAGTTTTCACGGTCGACGCGACAAGCCGCCTACGAGCTCTTTACGCCCAATAAATCCGGACAACGCTCGCACCCTACGTCTTACCGCGGCTGCTGGCACGTAGTTGGCCGGTGCTTCTTCTGCAGGTACCGTCACTTACGCTTCGTCCCTGCTGAAAGAGGTTTACAACCCGAAGGCCGTCATCCCTCACGCGGCGTCGCTGCATCAGGCTTCCGCCCATTGTGCAATATTCCCCACTGCTGCCTCCCGTAGGAGTCTGGGCCGTGTCTCAGTCCCAGTGTGGCCGGTCGCCCTCTCAGGCCGGCTACCCGTCGTCGCCTTGGTAGGCCATCACCCCACCAACAAGCTGATAGGCCGCGAGCCCATCCCAGGCCGAAAAACTTTCCACCAAACCCCATGCGGGGAAAGGTCATATCCGGTATTAGCCCCCGTTTCCGAGGGTTATCCCAAAGCCTAGGGCAGGTTACTCACGTGTTACTCACCCGTTCGCCGCTCGAGTACCCCGAAGGGCCTTTCCGCTCGACTTGCATGTGTTAAGCACGCCGCCAGCGTTCGTCCTGAGCCAGGATCAAACTCTCCAACAAAAACCTGTTGAACAGCAATCCCGACAACAAACAAATGTTGCCAAAGGAATCCCAACCAACCAAACCCGAAGACTCAGATTCGGCCAGTCCGGGGTATAAAACAATTGGCACTGGCTTTACAAGCACCCTGTTGAGTTCTCAAAGAACAACCACACACCACCCGGAAGCCCCGCAACCGCAGAACCCCCGACCTGGGGCATTTCCCTACACCACACCCCGCGCTCCCGCGCCGGGCACTTTTACTACGTTACCCGGTGGTATCCGCCATGTCAAACCGCTCTGTAGCGATCCACACCACTTCCACCACATTTTCCACACACCACGAAAACACCCGGCTCACACCGGAAGCCTTCGCGATTTCCGTCAGGCCGGCCGGTGCGGTCTCCCACACGCTCGCCCGGTTCCCTGCCGGCGTCATACACTACCCGGTCGGTTTCGCCTCACCAAATCGACCCCCTGGGCCGATCCGGGCACCGCCCGGTCCGTACTCCGCGAAGGACAACCCCGCGAAGCCGGTGCCTCACACCGCGCTCCGGCCTTCGAGGCATTCGCCCCGGTTCGTCCGTTCCGCGCTGGCAGAGAGAAAGTTACGCGTCCGCCGCGATGATCGTCAAATCCGGCGGACGCGTCGCACGTCACACTGCCGCGCACCAGCCCACCCGTCGAGCGCGGGCCGCCCCGTCGAGCGCGGGCAACCGTCGGGCAGGGGCAACCGTCGAGCGCGGGCAACCCGTCAGGCGGAGGCACCGTCCGGGCCGTCCTCGCCGGGCCGCCTACCGGGGACGGACGGGACCGGCCGAGAACGGTCAGGCCGGCCGGCCAGGGTCGGTCGGCGCACCGACCGGGGACGGACGGCGGCAGCACCCCGACCGGCGGGAAAAGCCCCCACACGCCGGGACGACCGGGTCAGGGACGCAGCTCGACCCCGGCGAAGGACCGCTTGCCCCGGCGTAGCACCAGGTAGCGACCGTGCAGCAGGTCGGCCGGGTCGACGGTCGCGTCGACGTCGGTGACCCGGGTGTTGTTCACGTACGCACCGCCCTCGGTGATCACCCGGCGGGCCTCCTTGAGCCCGCCGACCAGACCCGAGTCGCGCAGCAGCCCGGCCACGTCGGGCAGCTCACCGGTGAGCTGCACCAGGCCGGCCTCGGTCAGCGCGGCGCGCAGCGTCTCCGGGGCCAACTCGTCGAGCGAGCCCCGGCCGAAGAGAGCCTGACTGGCGGCGACGGCCTGCCGGGTCTCCTCCGCGCCGTGGACCAGCGTGGTGAGTTCCTCGGCGAGGGCCCGTTGGGCGCCGCGGGCCGCCGGCCGTTCCGCCGTCTCCTTCTCCAGCGCCTCCAGTTCCTCGCGGGAGCGGAAGCTGAAGTACCGCAGGTAGCGGGTGACGTCCCGGTCGTCGGCGTTGACCCAGAACTGGTAGAAGGCGTACGGGCTGGTCATCTCCGGGTCGAGCCAGACCGCGCCACCCTCGGTCTTGCCGAACTTGGTGCCGTCGGAGCGGGTGACCAGCGGGGTGGTGAAGGCCTGCACCGGGCCGGCCCCCCGGCGACGGACGTAGTCGACGCCGGCGGTGATGTTGCCCCACTGGTCGGAGCCGCCGTACTGGAGCTGGCAGCCGTGCCGGCGGTGCAGCTCGAAGAAGTCGTTGGCCTGCAGGAGCTGGTAGCTGAACTCGGTGAAGCTGATGCCGGTCTCCAGCCGGGCCCGCACCACCTCGCGGGCGAGCATCTTGTTGACCGGGAAGTGCTTGCCGACGTCCCGCAGGAACTCGACCACCGACATCTCGCCGGTCCACTCCAGGTTGTTGACCAGTTGCGCCGCGTTCTGCCCGGTGTACGACACGAACGGCGCGAGCTGGTCGCGGATGCGTTGCACCCAGCCGGCCACCACCTCGGGCGGGTTGAGGGTGCGCTCGGCGCTCTCCTTCGGGTCGCCGATCTGGCCGGTGGCGCCACCCACCAGCAGCAGCGGCCGGTGCCCGGCGAGTTGGAGCCGGCGGGCGGTGGTGACCTGCATCAGGTGGCCGACGTGCAGGCTGGGCGCGGTCGGGTCGAAGCCCACGTAGAAGGTGGCCGCCCCGCCGTCGAGCAGGTCGCGCAGCTCGTCGGGGCCGGTGGAGTCCTGGATCAGGCCGCGCCACCGCAGGTCTTCGGTCAGGGAGTCCCGCCCGTGCGGGAGGTTGCTGTCGGTCACGGTCACCGATTCTCCCCCATCGCCGACCTGGGGCCGTACCGGGTTTGCCGCCGGGCGGCGCGGCTAGGCTGGCCCGGCCGGTGCGACGAGGAGGAACAGCCGTGGAGATCCCGGAGATGACGGACGGTCTGGTCGGTCTGCTGGGGCTGACGTTCGACGAGGCCAGCGGGGACCGGGTGGTGATCCGGTGGAAGGTGCGGCCCGAGCTGCACCAGCCGGCCGGCATCCTGCACGGCGGGGTCTACTGCGCCGTGGTGGAGACGGTCGGCAGTGTGGGCGGCACGCTCTGGCTGGGCGACCGGGGCAGCGTCGTCGGAGTCTCCAACCAGACGGACTTCCTGCGCGCGGTCCGCGAGGGCGAGCTGGTGGCCGTGGGCACCCCGGTGCACCGGGGGCGCAGCCAGCAGCTCTGGCAGGTGGAGATCACCGACGCGGAGGGACGCCTGGTGTCGCGGGGTCAGGTGCGGTTGCAGAACCTCAGCCGGGACTGACCCGCCGGGCGGGAGCGGCGAGCCTGCCCGGTTCGCCCGTTACAAGGGGCACTGCGCCGATATCGTCGCCTCGATGACCGCCGCCGATCCCGTCCGCACGTGAGGAAGCTCCTCGCCGCCACCCTCGGGGTGCTCTCGGCCATCGGCGGTTTCGTCGACATCGGCGACCTGGTGGCGGCGGGTCAGGCGGGGGCACGTTTCGGCATGGCCCACGCCTGGGTGCTGCTGCTCGGCGTGGTCGGCATCTGCGCGTACGCGGAGATGGCAGGTCGGATCGCGGCGGTCAGCGGCCGGGCGGTGTTCGACCTGGTCCGGGAGCGGTTGGGTCCCCGCGTGGCGCTGCTCAACCTGGCGGCGTCCTACCTGGTCACGGTGTTGACCCTGGCCGCCGAGCTGGGCGGGGTGGCGCTGGCGCTGCAACTGGCGTCCCGGGTGAGTTACCTGCTGTGGGTGCCGGTCGCGGCGTTCGCGGTCTGGCTGGTGCTGTGGCGGATGCGGTTCCAGCTGATGGAGCGGGTGTTCGGGCTGGCCGGCTTGACCCTGCTGGTCTTCGCCGTGGCGCTGTTCCGGCTGCCGACGGACTGGGCGGCGCTCGGCCACGACGCCCTGCACCCGAATCCGGCCGGGCAGGGCTGGGGGGCGTACTGGTTCGTGGCGGTGGCGCTGTTCGCCTCCACGGTCAGCCCGTACGAGGTGTTCTTCTTCTCCTCCGGCGGGGTGGAGGAGAACTGGAGCGCCGCCGACCTGGCCGACGCGCGGTCGAGCGTGCTCATCGGTTTCCCGGTCGGCGGTCTGCTGGCGTTGTCGCTGATCGCCACGGCCGCGGTGGTGTTCCACCCGGCCGGGGTGTCGCTGTCGACCCTCGACCAGGTCGCCGAGCCGGTGGTGCTGGCGTTCGGCGGGGTGGGGCTGGCGGTCGCCGCGCTGGCGTTCTTCGCGGTGACGTTCGGGGCCGCGTTGGAGACCGGGCTGTCGGCGGCGTACGCGGCGGCGCAGTACTTCGGCTGGCAGTGGGGCAAGCGGGTCAGTCCCCGGGAGGCCGCCCGGTTCCACAGCGTGCTGCTGGTCAGCGTGCTGGCCGCGACGCTGCTGCTGGCCACCACCGTCGACCCGGTGCGGTTGACCGAGTACATGCTCGTCGCCAGCGCGGTGGTGCTGCCGTTGACGTACCTGCCGATCCTGGTCGTCGCCAACGACCGGACGTACCTGGGTGACGACGTGAACGGGCCGTGGCTCAACCTGCTCGGTGCGGTGTTCCTGCTGGTGATCGTGGCGGCGTCGGTGGCGGCGGTTCCGCTGGCGGTCGGGACGGGGATGGGGCGGTGAGGGTCCAGCTCGGCCGGCAACTGCTCGACCGGCAGATCGTCGACGCCGACGGGGTGCTGCTGGGCAAGGTCGACGACGTCGAGTTCGCCGTCGACGGGCGGGGCGTGCCGTACGTGGCGTACCTGCTGACCGGGCAGGGCGCGCTGGGGCGGCGGATCGGTGGCCGGGTCGGGCGGCTGCTGGTGGCGCTCGCCGACCGGTTCACCGAGGAGGCGTCGGCTCCGCTGCGCATCCCGTTCGGGCAGGTGGCCCGGATCGACAGTGCGGTCCGGCTGCGGGCCCGCGCCGACGAGTTGCCCCGCCCGCCGGTGGAGACGTGGCTGCGGCGGCACCTGATCGACCGGATTCCGGGGGCCGACCGTGCGAGTGGGTGAGCTGCTCGGGCGCACCGCGTACGACCTGCACGGCCGGCGGCTGGGGCGGGTGGTGGACGTGGTGGTGCGGGGGGACTTCCCGGACGGCCGGCTGCGGCTGACCGACGTGCTGGTGACCGGTCACTGGTGGAGTCGGGTGTGGGGCCGGTTGATCGGGGCGCAGCGGCACCCGTCCGGCCCCTGGCTCATCCGGGTGACGGCGTGGGCGTTGAGCCGGGACACCCGCCAGTTCCCCGCCGACCAGGTGCAGTTGCTGCCCCCGGTGCCGGGTTTCCCGTTCGGCGACCCGACGCCCCCGCACTGATCCCGGGTCGGGTCAGGCGTGGGCCTCGTCGGGTACGGGTTCCGGTTCCTCGGCGGGGGTCGCGGTCGGGGCGTGGTGCAGCCGGATCTGGGTGATGGCGCGCTGGTCGACGTCGGTGACGGTGATTTCCCACTCGTCGATGGTGACCTGCTCCCCGGCGACGGTGGGGATGTGCCCGAGGCAGGACAGCACCATGCCGGCGACGGTGGTGTAGTCACCGGCGGGCCGGTTGGGCACCTCGACGCCGATGTCGGTCAGGTCGTGCACGGGGAAGGTGCCGGGCAGCACCAGCGAGCCGTCGTCCTCGGTGCGCACCGCGCGGACGTCCCGGTCGGTCTCGTCGTAGATCTCCCCGACGATCTCCTCCAGGATGTCCTCCAGGGTGACGATGCCGTCGACCGCGCCCCGCTCGTCGACGACCAGGGCGATGTGCTGCCGTTCTGCCTTGAACTGGCGCAGTGCGTCGACCACCGGCAGCGAGTCGGGCAGCAGCATCGGCGGGCGGGCGCAGTCGTCGACCGGCCGGTCGTCCGGCACCCCCACCAGGTCGCGCAGGTGGATCACGCCGACCGCGTCGTCGAGGCCGCCGTGGCGGACCACCGGGGCCCGGGAGTGGCCGGTGGCGGCCAGCAGCAGCCGGGCGGCCTCCGCGGTGGTCCCGCTGTCGAGCGTGAAGACCTGCAACCGGGGTACGAGCACCGCGCGCAGCTGCCGGTCGGCGATCTCCACCGCGCCGGCGATGATCGTGCGTTGCTCCTTGGTGAAGCCGTGGTTGCCGGCGACGATGTCGCGCAGCTCGTCGGGGCCGATCTCGTCGGGCTGGTGCTTCGGGTCGACCCCGGCGAGGCGGACCACCAGGTCGCTGGTGGCGCCGAGCAGCCACACCGCCGGGCGGGTGAAGCTGGACAGGATGTCCAGGGGGCGGGCCACCAGCAGCGCCCAGCGTTCGGCGCGCTGCATGGCGATCCGCTTCGGGGCCAGCTCACCGAAGACCAGGGTGACGAAGGTCAGGACCAGGGTGACCAGCACGATGGCCACCGTCTCGGCGGCCCCGCCGAGGAACCCGAGCAGCGGCACCAGCGGCCTGGCCAGGGAGACCGCCGCGGCGGCCGAGGCGAGGAACCCGGCCAGGGTGATGCCGATCTGGATGGTGGCGAGGAAGCGGTTCGGGTCCTTGGCGAGCCGGGCGAGCACCCGGCCGGCCCGGCTGGTGCGTTCCAGCCGCTGCACTTGGCTGTCCCGCAGCGACACCAGCGCCATCTCGCTGCCCGCGAAGATCGCGTTGAGCACCACCAGGACTCCGACCAGGGCCAACTGGCTCCAGTAGCTCTGCACGCCCGGCACTCTCCCTCAGGCGGTGGGCGTCGGCGACACCGCCGACGCCGCCGGGCGGAGGACCCGCCCGGCGTAGCCCAGTCTGTGCCCAACCGCGCGGTCCGCGAATCCTCCCGGTGACCCCGACCGGTCACCGGCGGCGGGTCCGACCGGTGCGCCGGCCCGTGCGGTCAGCCGCGTCCGGCGGTGGCGGGTGTCAGGTCGAGGACGTACGCGTCGCCCTCGGGGCGGAAGCCGAGCCGGTGGTAGTAGGGGGCGACCATGCCCGGTGGGCTGACCACCCGGCGGAACCCCCGGTCGGTGAACAGGCTGCTGCGGCGGTAGACGAACTCGCCGGGGGTGAAGTCGCGGAAGCGGCGGGTGACGTAGTCCAGGTCGATCTGGGCGACGCCGTCCGCCTCGGCGTGCGACAGCACCACCCCGACCACCTCGTCGTCGCGTACCACCAGGAAGGCCGACCGGTCGGCGTCGGCCGGGGGTGGGCGGAAGTCGGGGTTGAACCGGGCGATGTCGGCGGCGTGCACCCGCAGCGTGTGGGCCAGGAACTGGTCGCCGACGCCCACCTCGACCACCTGGTAGGCGCGGTCGTCGTGCCGGGTGGCCAGCATCGTCCGCAGGTACCACACGTTGATCACGGCGAGCACCACGTTGAGGCCGACCATCGGCCAGACCTGCACGGCGGCGTTGTAGCCGATCAGGATCAGGCAGCCGACCAGGTTGAGGGCGCGCAGCCGCAGGATGCGCGTCTGCAGCAGCGACCAGACCAGCAGCGCGGAGCCGGCCCAGCCGACGAGTTCGAGCCAGTTCACTCCGCGAGACTAGTGCCCGCGCTGGTCAGCGGGCACGTCGGGCAGCTCCAGCAGCCATTCCTCGACCTCGATGCCCCGGCCGGGAGCGAATCCCGAGTCCTCGCCGACGACGACGAAGCCGCACTTGCGCAGCACCGCCAGGGAGGCCCGGTTGTCCTTCGCGGCGCGGGCCCGCAGCGGCCGGTGCGGCAGCTCCCGCAGCAGGGCGGTCAGCGCGGCGGTGGCGTGCCCGCGCCCCCACCGGCGCGGGTCGATCCAGTAGCTGACCTCGGTGTGTTCGCCCACCGGGAAGGCCGCCACGTGCCCGACCACCGCGCCGTCGACGACCACCGTGCGGTTGACCACCCGGGGGTCGGCGCGGATGCGGGCCCAGTGCGCGTCGAAGACCGCCCGGTCGGTCGGGTCGGCCGGGCCGAACGCCGCCATCCAGGCCGCCTCCGGGTCCTGCTCGTGGACGAAGAAGTGCGGCAGGTCGTCGTCGCGCACCGGGCGCAGGGACACATCGGCGGTCACCGCCCGGAGGATACGCACCGGCACCGACACGTCGGGACCTGTGGCCCGCTCGGCGTACCGTCCGGCCCTGCCGGTGGACCCCCCGGCGTTGCTACCAACGAAGGGACAGGTCCGACCGGCGAGTG
Source organism: Micromonospora sp. WMMD723 (assembly GCF_049863385.1). Classification (NCBI taxonomy): domain Bacteria; kingdom Bacillati; phylum Actinomycetota; class Actinomycetes; order Micromonosporales; family Micromonosporaceae; genus Micromonospora; species Micromonospora sp. WMMD723. Next base: position 4,562,609 of record NZ_JBMKNR010000001.1, on the reverse strand, counting down.
GAGTGGAGGCCGGGGCCATGACCAGGTACGTCTACGACTTCATCGAGGGTGACCGCAGCAGGGCCGACCTGCTCGGCGGCAAGGGCGCCAACCTCGCCGAGATGACCCGCCTCGGGTTGCCGGTGCCGCCGGGCTTCACCATCGGCACCGACGCCTGCCGGGCGTACCTGGCCACCGGGTCGCCGCCGGACGGGCTGTTCGCGGAGGTCGACACCCACCTGCGGCGGGTGGAGCGGCAGGTGGGCCGGCGGCTCGGCGACCCGCACGACCCGCTGCTGCTGGCGGTGCGTTCCGGCGGCCGGTACTCGATGCCCGGGATGATGGAGACGATCCTGGACATCGGGCTCACCGACGCCACCGTGGCGGGGCTGGCCGCCCGCACCGGCGACGCGAGGTTCGCGTGGGACTCGTACCGGCGGTTGATCCAGATGTTCGGCCGGACCGTGCACGGGGTGCCGGCGGAGGAGTTCGACAACGAGTTGGCCGCCCTGCGGGCCACCGCCGGCCCGGACGGGCCGGACGCCGGACAACTGCGCGACCTGGTGTCGACGTACCAGAAGATCTTCCTGCGGGTGGTGGGGCACGAGTTCCCGCAGTCCCCGCAGGAGCAGTTGCGGCAGGCCGTGTGCTCGGTGTTCGCGTCGTGGAACTCCGCGCGGGCCCGGATCTACCGGCGGCAGGAGCACATCCCCGACGACCTGGGCACCGCCGTCAACGTGATGGCGATGGTCTTCGGCAACCTCGGCCCGGACTCCGGCACCGGGGTGGCGTTCACCCGCGACCCGGCCACCGGCCTGCCCGGCGTGTACGGCGACTACCTGCCCGACGCCCAGGGGGAGGACGTGGTGGCCGGCATCCGCAACACCGTCGCCCTGCCCGAGCTGGCCCGGCTCGACCCGGCGAGCTTCCAGCAGCTCACCGGGGTGCTGACCACGCTGGAACGGCACTACCGGGACCTGTGCGACGTCGAGTTCACCATCGAACGCGGCACGCTGTGGATGTTGCAGACCCGGGTCGGCAAGCGGACCGCCGCCGCCGCGTTCGTGATCGCCGCCCAGCTCGTCGACGAGGGGCTGATCACCCTGGACGAGGCGTTGTGCCGGGTCAGCGGGGCGCAGTTGGGTCAGTTGATGTTCCCCGCGTTCGACCTGGCCGACGCGCCGCCGCCGCTCACCGTCGGGGTGGGGGCGTCGCCGGGGGCGGCGGTGGGTCGGGTGGTGTTCGACTCGGCCGCCGCGACCGCCGCCGACGGGCCGGTGATCCTGGTGCGTCGGGAGACCAACCCGGACGACCTGCCCGGCATGATCGCCGCCGCCGGGGTGCTCACCGCGCGGGGCGGGAAGACCTCGCACGCCGCTGTGGTGGCCCGGGGCATGGGCCGCACGTGCGTCTGCGGGGCGGACGCGCTGGTGGTCGACCCCGATCGGGGTGAGTTCACCGTCGGCGACCGGGTGGTCCGGGCCGGCGAGGTGATCTCGATCGACGGAACCACCGGCCGGGTCTACCCGGGTGCGGTGCCGGTGCAGCCCTCCCCCGTCGCCCGGTACCTCGCCGGTGAGCTGGACCCGCAGGCCGACCCCCTGGTGGCGGCCGTGCACCGGCTGCTCGGGCACGCCGACGCGGTCCGCCGGCTCGGGGTGCGGGCCAACGCGGACACCGCCGCCGACGCCCGTCGGGCCCGCGCGCTCGGCGCCACCGGCATCGGGCTGTGCCGCACCGAGCACATGTTCCTCGGCGGACGGCGGGAACTGGTGGAACGGCTGATCCTGGCCGAGGGGCCGGACGCGGTGGCCGGGGCGTTGGCGGCGCTGCTGCCGTTGCAGCGGGCCGACTTCACCGAGCTGCTCGCCGCGATGGACGGCCTGCCGGTGACGATCCGGCTGATCGACCCGCCGCTGCACGAGTTCCTGCCGCCGCTGGCCGAGCTGACCGCGCGGGTCGCCCGCGCCGAGGCGTCGGGCCGGGACCCGGGACGCGACGGGGAGCTGCTGGCGGCGGTCCGCCGGATGCACGAGGCCAACCCGATGCTGGGGCTGCGCGGGGTGCGCCTCGGGCTGGTGGTGCCCGGGTTGTTCGCCATGCAGGTGCGGGCGGTGGCCGAGGCGGCGGCGCAGCGGGTCCGCGACGGCGGGGACCCCCGCCCGGAGATCATGGTGCCGCTGGTGGGTGACGTGCGGGAGTTGGCGGTCGTGCGGGCGGAGGCCGAGCGGGTGCTCGCCGAGGTGCCCGACGCGCCGGCCGTGCCGATCGGCACGATGATCGAGGTGCCCCGGGCGGCGCTGACCGCCGGACAGATCGCCACCCAGGCGCACTTCTTCTCCTTCGGCACCAACGACCTGACCCAGCTCACCTGGGCGTTCTCCCGCGACGACGTGGAGGGGTCGTTCTTCGGGGCGTACCTGGAGCGGGGGATCTTCGAGGTGTCGCCGTTCGAGAGCCTCGACACCGTCGGGGTGGGTCAGCTCGTGCGGCTGGCCGTGGCACAGGGGCGGGCCACCCGCCCGGAGTTGACCGTCGGGGTCTGCGGCGAGCACGGCGGCGACCCCGCTTCGGTGGCGTTCTTCGCCGACGCCGGCCTGGACTACGTCTCGTGCTCGCCGTACCGGGTGCCGGTCGCCCGGCTCGCGGCGGGCCGGGCCGCCGTCGCCGCCGGCACCGGCACGTCCGACAGCCGATAGGAGGCAGCGCCATGACCGCGATCTTCAACCCGACCGGACCCGCCACGCTGGGCCCACCGCCGATGCCGCGTACCCCGGTGGAGGCGACCGGGACCACGACGGCCGGGCCGGTGGGGCCGGTGCTGACGCTGCCCGGTTCGCCGGCCGCCGCACTGGTGCCGGTGACCCGCGACGGGCGGGCCGTCGGGGCGTTCGTGCTCGCCGACGGGCGGGTCCGCTACCGGGCGCTGCCCGACCCGGACCGGGTGCTCGCCGCCGCGGCCGGCGCCGCCGCCGCCGCCCTGCTCACCGCGGGCGTGGCGGTGGTGGCGCGGCGTCGGCCACCGGCGATCGGCACGGTCACCATGGGGCCCGGCGGCTGGGTCAGCCTGCGCGGAGCGCGGGTGCCCGCGCTGCGCCCGGCGACGCCCCGGCCGTGGTGGGCGCGGCTGCTGCGCGCCCAACGGCTCGTCGTGCGGCGCTGACCGGCCGCCGGGGGTCTTTGGTCCCGGGCGGGGGTGGTCCTGCGCCTCTGCCCGGGACGGACCGACCCGACGAGGCTGATGGTGCAGGCGCAACACCCCGGCGACCCAGGCCGCCGGACCCGACCAGCGCGGAAGGACCGATCATGACCGGCACCGCACATCTCGACCCGTGGCGCGGCTTCACCGGCGACGCCTGGCGCGACACCGTCGACGTGGCCGCCTTCGTCCGGGACAACCACGAGCCCTACACCGGGGACGCGTCGTTCCTCACCGGACCCACCTGCCGCACCCTGGAGGTCTGGGGCACGCTGCGGTCGATGTTCGTCGAGGAACGCCGACGCGGCGTGTACGACGTCGACGCCGCCACCCCGTCCACCATCACCGCGCACGCCCCCGGGTACATCGACCGGGAGCGGGAGCTGATCGTCGGGTTGCAGACCGACGCGCCGCTGCGCCGGGCCATCATGCCCGCCGGTGGGCTGCGGATGGTGGAGACCGCGCTGAAGGCGTACGGCTACCCCGCCGACCCGCAGGTGCACCGGATCTTCACCACGTACCGCAAGACGCACAACGACGCGGTGTTCGACGCGTACCCGGCCGACGTGCTCGCCGCGCGTCGCTCGCACGTCATCACCGGGCTGCCCGACGCGTACGGGCGGGGACGGATCATCGGCGACTACCGGCGGGTGGCGCTGTACGGGGTGGACCGGTTGGTCGCCGAGCGTAAGGCGCTCAAGGCGGCGCTGGACGACCGGCCGTCGACCGACGAGGTGATCCGGGACCGTGAGGAGCTGGCCGAGCAGATCCGGGCCCTCGGCGAGCTGGCGCAGATGGCCGAAAGCTACGGCTACGACATTTCCGGCCCGGCCACCACCGGCCGGGAGGCGATCCAGTGGCTCTACTTCGCCTACCTGGCCGCCACCAAGGAGCAGAACGGCGCGGCGATGTCGCTGGGGCGTACCGCCGGGTTCGTCGACGTCTACCTGCGGCGGGATCTCGCCGAGGGGCGGCTGACCGAGATCGACGCCCAGGAGCTGGTCGACGACTTCGTGATCAAGCTGCGGATCGTCAGGTTCCTGCGCACCCCCGAGTACGACCAGCTCTTCTCCGGCGACCCGACCTGGGTCACCGAGGCGCTCGGCGGGATGGGTGCCGACGGTCGGCCGCTGGTGACCCGGACCAGCTTCCGCTACCTGCAGACCCTCTACAACCTCGGTCCCGCGCCGGAGCCGAACCTGACGGTGCTCTGGTCGCCCCGGCTGCCGCAGGGATTCAAGCGGTTCTGCGCCCAGGTGTCGCTGGACACCAGCGCCATCCAGTACGAGAACGACGACCTGATCCGACCCGCGTACGACGACGACACCGCGATCGCCTGCTGCGTGTCGGCGATGCGGGTGGGCCGGGACATGCAGTTCTTCGGCGCGCGGGCCAACCTCGCCAAGGCCCTGCTGTACGCGATCAACGGCGGGCGCGACGAGATCACCGGTGAGCAGGTCGCCCCGGCCAGCGCCCCGGTCGGCGGGGAGACCCTCGACTACGCCGAGGTGCTGGCCGCCTACGAGCGCACCCTGGACTGGCTGGCCGAGACGTACGTGGACGCGCTGAACGTGATCCACCACCAGCACGACCGGTACGCCTACGAGCGGCTGGAAATGGCCCTGCACGACCATCCGGTGCGCCGGTTCATGGCCACCGGCATCGCCGGGCTGTCGGTGGCGGTGGACAGCCTCGCCGCGATCCGCTACGGCAAGGTGAAGGTGCTGCGCGACGACACCGGCCTGGCGATCGACTACGTGGTCGAGGGGGAACCGCCGACGTACGGCAACAACGACGAGCGGGCCGACGCGATCGCGGTGTGGCTGACCGAGACGTTCGCGGCGAAGCTGCGCCGGCAGCGCACCTACCGCGACGCCGAGCTGACCATGTCGGTGCTGACCATCACCTCGAACGTGGTGTACGGCAAGCACACCGGCAACACCCCGGACGGCCGGCGGGCCGGTGAGCCGTTCGCCCCGGGCGCGAACCCGATGAACGGCCGGGACAGCCACGGGCTGGTGGCCGCCGCGCTGTCGGTGGCGAAGCTGCCGTACGACGCCGCCCGCGACGGCATCTCGCTGACCTCGACGGTGACCCCGGACGGGTTGGGCCACACCCGCGACGAGCGGATCGACAACCTGGCCGGGGTGCTGGACGGCTACACCGACGCCGGCGGGTTCCACCTCAACGTCAACGTGCTGGACCGGGCCACCCTGGTCGACGCGATGGCGCACCCGGAGCGCTACCCGCAGTTGACCGTCCGGGTCTCGGGGTACGCGGTGAACTTCGTCCGGCTCACCCGGGAACAGCAGGAGGACGTGGTGTCCCGGACCTTCCACGGGTCGCTGTGAACGTCCGGCCGCCCGACGCCGTCGCCACCGCCACCCGGCGGGGCGACGGCGTGCCGACCGGGGCGGTGCACTCGTGGGACGTGTCGGTCGGGGTGGACGGGCCGGGCACCCGGTTCGTGGCCTTCCTCGCCGGCTGCCCGCTGCGCTGCCGGTACTGCCACAGCCCGGACACCTGGTACCGGCGCAGCGGCCGGCACCGCACCGTCGACGAGCTGATGGCGCAGATCGAGCCGTACCGGCGGTTCATCGCGGTGGCCGGTGGCGGGGTGACGATCAGTGGCGGCGAGCCGCTGATGCAGCCCCGGTTCACCGGTGAGGTGCTGCGCCGCTGTCACGACCTGGGCCTGCACACCGCGTTGGACACCTCGGGCTTCCTCGGCGTCCGCGCCGACGACGCCCTACTCGACGCCACCGACCTGGTGCTGCTGGACGTCAAGTCGTGGGACCCGGCGACCTACCGCCGGGTCACCCGCACCGGGTCGGTCACCCCGACGTTGCGCTTCGGCCGCCGGCTCGCCGACCGGGGCACCCCGATCTGGGTACGGTTCGTGCTGGTCCCCGGCCTCACCGACGCCGAGGAGAACGTGGCGGGCGTCGCCGACTTCGTCGCTGGGCTGGCCACCGTGCAGCGGGTCGAGGTGCTGCCGTTCCACCGCCTCGGCGCGCACAAGTACGCCGAGCTGGGGTTGACCTTTCCGCTGGCCCGCACGGAACCGCCGCCCCCGGAGCTGGTGGCCCGGGTCCGGGGCCAGTTCACCGAACGCGGCCTGACCGTCACCTGACCCGGCGTCTCAGCCCTGCTCGTCGTCGTCTGCCGACGGCCTGGGGCGGCGGTGGTCCCGGATGTACGCCTCGACGTCGGACCGCAGCCACACCGAGCCGACCGACAACGTCTGGAACGGGCGCGGAAAGTTCGGGTGCAGCGCGATGGCCCGGAACCGTGACCGGCTGACATTCAGCATCTTCAGGATCTCGCCTGCGGCGACGAGTGGCCCCGGCACCTCATCAGTCATGCCCGAAAGGTAGACCGGTGCGCGCGTGCCGGAGTTGACACGATCATGTTTGCACGCTAGCGCAATCGCGTCTCAGATGGCACGTTAACTACATCGCGCTTACGTGTACGCGTCAACATTGACACGGGGTGACCAAGGGTGTGGAATCGGTGACGCGGTGCCTCCGCCCTGGTGGAGCGGGGCTCGGCGGGGCGGGGTGCCGCGACGACCCCACCCCCGGGAGGCGCAATGTGTCGACACCGCGCGGTGCCGTACCTGATCGTGTTGGCCTGGCGCTGCCTGGACCAGCACCGCGACCGGCGGTGCGAGCGGTGCACCGGCACCGGCCTCTGCCCGGCGGTGGAGGCCGCGCGCACCCGGATCAGGGCGTGGCGTCGGTACCGCAGCGTGTTCGGCCGGCGGTGAACGCGCCCCCGCCGAGGGCGGGCGACCTGCTCCTGCTGACCCGCGCGGCCAGCGTCCAGTTCGTCAGGCCGGTCCGGTTCCGGGTGATCCGCGTGCTCGACTGGCCGACGTACGACGGCTGGGTCTGGCTCGACGGCTACCGGCTCGACGACCGGGGCGACGCGGTGGCCCGCCGGTCGGTCTTCGTCCGCCCGGCCGGCCTGGTCGTCGCCCCGCGCACCGCCCCGACGCCGGTTGCGCGGTCCGGGCCGACGCCGCCGGGTGCCTCGACGCGGGCGCGGGTCAGCTCGCGGCCGAGGTCGGGTAGCCGTACAGGTCGAGCAGCCGGACCCGGGACGCCTGGAGCCGGTCCACCACCACGCTCATGAACCGGGTGGTGAGCTGCCGACCCAGGGCGTCGTCGGACTCCATCAGCCGGCGTACCCCCTCGGCGGTGAACTCCACGGTCGGGGTCCGTCGGACGGCCACCGCACCGAACTGCCAGCGGTACGGCGGGAACAGCCACGACCAGCCCAGCACCCCACCCGCCCCGATCGACTCGATGCCGACGTCGCCGCGTGCGGGGACCGGGAAGTCCAGCGCCACCTCACCGCCCCGGACCAGCCAGAACCGTTCCGCCGGCTGACCGGCGCGGAACAGCCGGTGACCGGGGTGCCAGACCACCGGTCGGGCGTACCCGGTCAGCCGGGGCAGCCACTGCGGCGGCAGCCCGGCGAGGAACGGGTGCTCGGTGAGCATCTCCAGAGGGGTCATCGGGGTGCCCTTCGCCGGTGGTCGTCGCCTCCATGGCACACCCGTCGGCGGCCGAGCGGCAGGGCCGTTGGTCCCGTGACCTGCGGCGGATCGCCCGAGCCCCGGCCGACCCGGGGGTGCGCCACGACGACGACGTGACGCTCGATCAACTCCATGGCACCGAAACAGCGGTGTCCGACGGCTCCGAAACCGCAACTTCGGCGACATGGCGCAGCGCCCACCGCCCGACCGCCCCACCCGGGACCTTGGGCCCGCCGGCGGGGCCGGACGCCCCTGACCGGGCCGGCCGGGCCGGGCCAGGCTGGAGAGGGACGAAGGAGGACGTGATGACCAACAGAGCCGGTGCCCCCGTCGTGGTGGGTGTGGACGGTTCCCGATCGGCGTTGGACGCGGTCGGGGTGGCCGCCCGGGAGGCCGTCGCCCGCAACCGCCCGCTGCGGGTGGTGCACGCGTTCGTCTGGCCGCTCTTCGGCGTCCCGCTCGGCCCCGCGCCCGTCGGACCGCCGGACGGCGGACTGCGCAACGAGGCCGAACGGATCGTCACCGAGGCGGTCGCCGAAGCCGGCAAGATCGCCCCGGAGCTGACCGTCACCGGCTACCTGTCCGACGGCGCGCCGACCCCGGTGCTGCTGCGCGAGGCCCGCGACGCGGCGCTGGTGGTGCTCGGCACCCGGGGGCTGGGCGGCTTCGCCGGGCTGCTGATCGGTTCGGTGGCGGTGCAGGTCTCGGCCCGCGCCGACTGCCCGGTGCTGGTGGTCCGGGGTGAGCCACGGGCGGACGGCCCGGTGCTGGTCGGGGTGGACGGGTCGGCGCTGTCCACCGAGGCGCTCGGGTTCGCCTTCGCCGCGGCGGCGCAGCGCGACACCGGGCTGCTGGCCGTGCACGCCTGGCTGACCCCGGCACCGATCGGCCCGGGTGACGTGCTGCCGCTGGTCTACGACGTGGAGGCGGTCGCCACCGAGGAGGAGCGGGTGCTCGCCGAGGCGCTGGCCGGCTGGTCGCAACGCTATCCGGACGTGCCGGTGACCCGGCGGCTGGTGCCCGGCGCGGCGGCCCGGGTGCTGGTCGAGGAGTCGGCGTCCGCCCAGCTCACCGTCGTCGGCGCGCACGGCCGTGGCGCGTTGGGCGGGGTGCTGCTCGGATCGGTCAGCCACGCGGTGCTGCACCACGCGCACAGCCCACTGGTGATCGTCCGACGCCGGCCGGCCTGACCGTCGGGGCGGCGGCACGCCCGGCCGGGTGACCTGCCGGCGCGGGCGGGCCGGCGCGTCGACAATGGGCTGGGCCGGCGACGAGGGCAGGACCGGCGACACGGGCAGAACCGATCCTGGGAGGGCCGATGACACGACCGGTGGTGGTGGGGGTGGACGGATCGCCGGCCAGCCTGGCCGCCGCGGAGCAGGCCGCCCACGCGGCGGTGCTGCGCGGCGCGTCCCTGCACCTGGTGCACGGCTACCTGCACCCGCTCGGGTACGGCATCCCGCTGAACCCGTACGACCTGGGGGTGCCCGCGCCGTCGCAGGAGGCGCAGCGGATGTTGGAGCGGACCGCCGCCGAGCTGACCGACAGGTGGTCGGGGCTGACCGTGCAGGCGCGGCAGGTCGCCGGTGGGGCGGGCGCGACGCTGGTCGAGGAGTCCCGCCGGGCCGACCTGGTGGTGGTGGGCAGCCGGGGTCTGGGCGGGTTCACCGGGTTGCTGCTCGGCTCGGTCGGCGCGCAGGTCGCCGCGCACGCGCACTGCCCGGTGCTGGTGGTGCGCCCGGAGACCCCCGCGGGTCGCCCGGACGGGCCGGTGCTGGTGGGCGTGGACGGCTCGCCGGCCGCCGGGGTGGCCGCCGACCAGGCCGCCGCCGAGGCCGTCCGCCGGGGGGTCCCGCTGGTGCTGGTGCACGTCGGCCCCACCCCGCCGGAGCGGGACGAGGTCGACGCGGAGCAGGCAGAGGCCGCGTACCGGGCGCACGCCGTGCGGCTGCTCGCCGAGGCGTCCGCCGCCGTGCGCGCCGACCACCCGGACGTGGTGCTGCGGGAGCACCCGGTCCGGGCGGTCGGGGTGGCGCAGGGCCTGGTCGAGGCGAGCGCGACGGCGTCGGTGCTGGCCGTCGGCACCCGGGGGCGGGGTGGTTTCACCGGCCTGCTGCTGGGTTCGGTCAGCCAGGCGGTGGTGCAGCACGCCCACTGCCCGGTGCTGGTGGCCCACCCGTACCGGTGAGGGTCAGTCCTCCCGACCGCCGCCGAGGAGTTCGGCGAAGTCGGTGGTGAGGGCGAACGGGTCGGCCGGGCCGGCAGCAGGCGGACGCCTGTCGACCTGGTCGGCCAGTTCCCGGCCGGCGCGCTGGATGCGGGACCGTAGCGCCCCCTCGGCGGTGCCGCCGGACCAGTCCTCAGGCGCGGCGAAGACCGACGTCGGCAGCACCACCGCCCGCAGGTAGCCGAACATCGGCCGGACGGCGTGTTCCAGGGCCAGCGAGTGCCGGGCGGTGCCGCCGGTCGCGCCGATCAGCACCGGCCGGTCGACAAGCGCCTGGGCGTCCACCACGTCGAAGAAGGACTTGAACAGCCCGTTGTAGGACGCGTTGAAGATCGGCGTGACGGCGACGATGCCGTCGGCACCGGTGACCGCGTCGAGGGCGGCCCGCAGCTCGGTCGACGGGAACCCGGTGAGCAGGTTGTTCACCACGTCGTGGGCGTGGTCGCGCAGCTCCACCACCCGCAGTTCCACCTCGTCGCCGCGCCGGACCAGCTCGTCGCGGGCGGCCGCGGCGAGCTGGTCGGCGAGCAGCCGGGTGGACGACGGTTGACTCAGCCCCGCCGACACCACGGCCAGGGTGCGGCGGGTCATCGCCGACCCTCCGCCCCGGCCCCGGCCAGGTCACCCGCGTCGGCCGCCCCGGTGGCCGCCCGGTCGGCGGCGTCGCGGGCGGCGACCAGCGACGCGTGGGTGGGCGCGACCGGCACGTGCGCCGGGCGCAGCGCGTCGAACTCCTTGCGCAGCACCGGTACGACCTCCTCGCCGAGCAGGTCGAGCTGCTCCAGCACCGTCTTCAGGGGCAGCCCCGCGTGGTCGAGCAGGAACAGCTGCCGCTGGTAGTCGCCGACGTACTCGCGGAAGCCGAGGGTACGGTCGATGACCTGCTGCGGGCTGCCCACGGTCAGCGGGGTCTGGCGGGTGAACTCCTCCAGCGACGGCCCGTGCCCGTAGACCGGCGCGTTGTCGAAGTACGGCCGGAACTCGCGGACCGCGTCCTGCGAGTTGCGCCGCATGAACACCTGGCCGCCGAGCCCGACGATGGCCTGCTCGGGCGAGCCGTGGCCGTAGTGGGCGAAGCGCTGCCGGTAGAGGCCGACCATCCGCTGGGTGTGCTCCCTGGGCCAGAAGATGTGGTTGGCGAAGAAGCCGTCACCGTAGTACGCGGCCTGCTCGGCGATCTCGGGGCTGCGGATCGAGCCGTGCCAGACGAACGGCGGCACGCCGTCGAGCGGGCGCGGGGTGGATGTGAACGACTGCAACGGGGTGCGGAACTTGCCCTGCCAGTCGACGACGTCCTCGCGCCACAGCCGGTGCAGCAGCTCGTAGTTCTCCACGGCCAGCCGGATGCCGTTGCGGATGTCCTGCCCGAACCACGGGTAGACCGGCCCGGTGTTGCCGCGCCCCATCATCAGGTCCACCCGGCCGTCGGCCAGGTGCTGGAGCATGGCGTAGTCCTCGGCGATCTTCACCGGGTCGTTGGTGGTGATCAGCGTGGTCGAGGTGGACAGCAGCAGCCGCTCGGTACGGGCGGCGATGTGCCCCAGCATGGTGGTGGGCGAGGAGGGGACGAACGGGCGGTTGTGGTGCTCACCGGTGGCGAAGACGTCGAGACCGACCTCTTCGGCCTTGAGGGCGATCGCCACCATCGCCTTGATCCGCTCGTGCTCGGTCGGCTCCCGTCCGGTGGTCGGGTCGACCGTGACATCGCCGACGGTGAAGACTCCGAACTGCATGACCAGCTCCTCGCGTCTGAGATACCGGGACCGTTCGTGGTACCCGGACGTCGCGCACAACATAGTTGCAGCGTCAACTATTCCGGCGGCGACCACGCGTGGGGTGGCCCCGGTCACCCCGCCGGTGGCCGCTCCCCCTGCGGGGGCGTACCCGGGTCGGGCTGGTCCGATGCGCCCGACGGCGGACCGGCGGGGGCCGGCGGCGTGGGGTGCGGCGGCGCGGCGGGCGGGCCGGACCCGGCCGGACCGGGCGGGGGCCAGGACGGGGCCGGGGGCGGCCCGGGTGGGGTCGGCCGGCGGCGGGCGACCTGCACCGCCACCACGACCACCGCGGCCAGCACCAGCATCACCAGTAGCGGAATGACCACGCAGGCCAACCGGCCGACCAGCACTCCGGCGTCGTGTGAGTCCATCCGGGCCACCTCCAGGGTCATGATTGCGCGCGAATGCCAGCGAGCCGGCGGTCCCGCCGACCGGCCGGTCGGCTGTCGGGTCAGGTGCGACGTCGGGGTACGTGCCGGCGGTAGGGGCTGACCGTCGGGTCACCGGTGATCCAGAACCGCCAGGGCACGTCGTGGGCGGCGGCCACCCCGACCCGGGGGCCGGCGGAGACCTCGGCCCGGGTGACCGGCCGGGTCGGCGGGCTCAGCAGCAGGGGGCCGCTCCCGTCGAGCACGCAGGTGCCGTTCGCCGACGCGGTGACGCCGAGCGCGACGGCCAGCCGGGCCGGCCCCCGGGCCAGGTCCCGGTCGGCGACGTCACCCCGACGGGCGCGGGCGGTCGGCAGCCCGTCGACCACCTCACCGGCGCGCACCAGGACCGCCGCCGCCTCACCGTCCCGGCCGCAGACGACGTTGAGACACCAGTGCATGCCGAACACGAAGTACGTGTAGGCGCGCCCGGCCGGACCGAACATCACCCTGGTCCGGGGGGTGGGGCCCCGGTGGGCGTGCGACGCCGGATCTTCGCCGGTGCCCGCGTACGCCTCCACCTCGGTCAGCCTGATCCGGACGCCGCCGGCGGCCAGTTCCCAGCCGAGCAGGGTGCGTGCCGTCTCGGCGACCTCGGCGGCGGGGGCGTGCAGCCACGGATAGTCCACCGGTCCAGGTAACGCCACCCGGCGAAGATCGGCAAACCGACGGGAGCCCTTAAACGTTTCGTTGACAACGTTTCGTTGATGGATTGGGATGGGGGGATGAGCGACGCCTTCACCGCACCCGACGCGAGCCGCGCCCGGGCCGAACGGACCTACGCCGCGCTGCACCGGCTCAGCGAGCGGCACGCCGACACCGACGCCCGACGCCGCCGGCACACCAACCCGCACCTCGCCGACCCGTGGGAAGCGGTCTGCGTGGTCACCGCGCTCGCCGCCGGCGGGATCGTGCCGGACCCCGACGAGGAACCCGTCGACGGGGCCGACCTGACGGCCGCGCTGACCCTGCTGCCGCACCTGCGGGCCGAACTCGACGTGCTGGAGGCGGGCCTGCTGGCGACGGCACGGGCCCGGGGACTGACCTGGCAGGCGATCGGACACGGCCTCGGCCTGGGCAGCGCGCAGGCCGCCCGGCAACGCTACGAACGCCTGGTCAGCCGGACCGCCGACACGACGATGTCAACGCCGGCCACCACCCAGCACGTGGAGTAGTTGCCTGGCCGCCCCACCTCTCCCCCCGAAGTCATCTCCAGCCGTACGCCAGCGGCGACCCGGCGGCAACGACCAGGACGGCCGACCAGCCGGAGCAGGCCGGTTCGGGGAGACTGGGCCGACCACCACCGCACCGGGAGGACACCATGACCCGCGAGGAGATGCTGGCGTACTGCCTCGGCAAGCCGGGGGCCTGGCTGGACCGCCCCTGGGAGGGCGACGAGGTGGTGAAGGTGGGCAGCCGGATCTTCGCGTTCCTCGGCGCACCCGACGGCACCCCCCGGATCGGGGTGAAGTGCGGCCCGAGCCGCGAGGTCGCCGACGAGTGGCTGCACCGGTTCCCCGCCGACGCCCGACCGATGCCGTACGTCGGCCGCTCCGGCTGGAACGCCCTCGACCTGGGTGGCGCCATCCCCGACGACGAACTGGTCGAGGCGGTCGACGGCTCGTACGAGGCGGTGCTGGCGAAGCTGCCCCGCCGCGAACGCCCCACCTGACCGGCGACCCACCCGCCCGCCCGGCCGACGGTCAGCAGCACGACCGGCCGGACCGCGCCCGGTCGTCCGTCGCCCCGGACCACGGGACGACGGGCGACCGGCGCGGGTCAGCTCAGCGGGGGACGACCCGCTCGGCGGCCCACTCCCGCCAGCCGGTGAGCTGGTCGGACGCGGCGGCGAGCTGGTCGGCGACCGGACCGGGGCCGGTGGAGCCGGGGGTGATCCGGGCGGCCAGCGCCGACCGGACCGACAACACGTCACGCACCGACGGGTCGAGGTGCTCGCTGACCGCCGCCAGATCGGCGTCGGACACGTCGTCGAGGGCGCAGTCGCGGGCCGCGCAGAGCGCCACCAGCTTGCCGGTGATCTCGTGCGCGTCGCGGAACGGCACGTTGCGCCGCACCAGCCAGTCGGCGACCTCGGTGGCGAGCGAGAAGCCCACCGGCGCGGCGGCGACCAGGCGGTCCACCCGTACCGTCATCGTGGAGATCATCCCGGCCAGCGCCGGCAGCAGCAGCTCCAGGGTGTCGACCGCGTCGAACGCGGGCTCCTTGTCCTCCTGCATGTCCCGGTCGTAGGCCAGCGGCAGGCCCTTGAGCATCGTCAGGACGCTCATCAGCCCACCGACCAGCCGGCCCGACTTGCCCCGGGCCAGCTCGGCGATGTCCGCGTTCTTCTTCTGCGGCATGATCGACGACCCGGTGGCGAACGCGTCGTCCAGCTCCACCCAGCCGAACTCGTGCGACGTCCAGAGCACCACCTCCTCGCCGAGGCGGGACAGGTGCACCCCGACCAGGGCGGTGACGAAGAGGAACTCGGCGACGAAGTCCCGGTCGGCGACCGCGTCCATCGAGTTGGCGAACGACGTCCGGAAGCCCAGCTCCTTGGAGACCGCCACCGGGTCCAGCGGCAGGCCCGAGCCGGCCAGCGCGCCCGCGCCGAGCGGGCTGACCGCCGTCCGGTGGTCCCAGTCGCGCAGCCGCTCCAGGTCCCGCAGCAGCGGCTGGACGTGCGCCAGCAGCCAGTGCCCGAAGGTGACCGGCTGGGCGTGCTGCAGGTGGGTCATCCCCGGTGCCGCCGTGTCGACGTGCCGTTCCGCCTGCTCCACCAGGGCCTCGGCCAGCTCGACCAGCCGGGCGGCCACCCCCCGGGCGTGGTCGCGCAGATAGAGCCGCAGGTCGGTGGCGACCTGGTCGTTACGGGACCGGCCGGCGCGCAGCTTGCCGCCGAGACTGCCCAGCCGCTCCAGCAGGCCCCGCTCCAACGCGGTGTGCACGTCCTCGTCGTCGATCGTCGGGCGGAACTGCCCGGACGCGCAGGCCGCCTCCAGGTCGTCCAGCGCGGCCAGGATCCTCCCCAGCTCGTCGGGGTCGAGCAGCCCCGCGCCGGCCAGCACCCGGGCGTGCGCCCGGGAACCCGCGATGTCGTACGGGGCGAGACGCCAGTCGAACTGGACGCTCACCGACAGCCGCGCCAGGGCCTCGGCGGGGCCACCGGCGAACCGGCCACCCCACAGGCTCGTCCGGTTCGTCGCGGCGCTGTTCTCGGTCAGGCTCTTGTCGTCCACGCCGCTCATTCTGGCAGTGCTCACCTTTCGCTCCCCGACGGTGGGGTACGCCCCCGACGCCGGCTCGTCCGTCGTCTGTGAACCCGTGACCCGGGCGGTCACGGGGTGTTCGTCTCGCCGCCGTCGTCGCGGCGGGCCCACCCGGCGAGCTTCTCGCCGAGCGCGGCCCCACCGTCGGCCTCCCGGGCCACCACGAGAATGGTGTCGTCACCGGCGATGGTGCCGACCACCTCGGCCAGTCCCGCCCGGTCCACCGCGCTGGCCAGGTAGTGGGCCGCGCCCGGCGGGGTGCGCAGCACCGCGATGTTGCCGCTGGAGTCGACCCCGTTGAGCAGTTCCCGCAGCAGCCGGATCAGCCGGGCGGGAGCCGCCTCGGCGTCACGCAGCGGCCGGTGGCCGTCCTCGGGGATCAGGTAACCGGCCCGCCCGTCGCCGCCCCGGGCCTTCACCGCACCCAACTCCTCCAGATCCCGGGAGAGGGTGGCCTGGGTGACCTGCACCCCGTCGGCGGCCAACAGGTCGGCCAGCTCGGTCTGGGAACGGATCGCCCTGGCCCGGATCAACTCGACGATGCGGGCGTGCCGGGCGGCGCGGGTCGGGGCGGTCATGATGAGGATGCCTCCAGGAGAAAGGTCAGCAGCGCCTTCTGGGCGTGCAGCCGATTCTCCGCCTGGTCGAAGACCACGCTGTGCGGGCCGTCGAGCACCTCGCTGGTGATCTCCTCGTCCCGGTGCGCGGGCAGGCAGTGCAGCACCTTCACGTCCGGCCGGGCGTGGCCGAGCAGCGCCGTGTTGACCTGGTACGGCAGGAACGGGGTGATCCGGTCCAGGCCGTCGTCCTCCTGCCCCATCGAGGTCCAGGTGTCGGTGGCGACCACGTCGGCGTCCCGGACCGCCTCCACCGGGTCGACGAGCGCCCGTACCGACCCGCCGGTGCCGGCGGCGATCTTCCCGGCCCGGTCCAGCACCCCCGGATCGGGCTGGAACCCGGCCGGCCCGGCGACCCGCACGTGCATCCCGGCCGTCGCCCCGGCCAGCAGGTACGAGTGCGACAGGTTGTTCGCCGCGTCCCCCACGTACGCCAGGGTCCGCCCGGCGGTGCCGCCGCAGTGCTCGCGGACGGTGAGCAGGTCGGCCAGGAGCTGGCACGGGTGGTAGCCGTCGGTCAGCGCGTTGACCACCGGCACCGTGGCGTGCTCCGCCACCTCGGCGATCCGGTCGTCGCCGTGGGTACGCAGCACGATGGCCGCGACGTAGCGGGACAGCACCCGGCCGGCGTCGGCCAGTGTCTCGCCCCGCCCGAAGTGGGTGACCTGGGTGTCCACCACCAGCGGATGGCCGCCGAGCTCGGCGATGCCGGCGTCGAACGAGATCCGGGTGCGCAGGCTCTGCTTGTCGAACAGCACCGCCACCGAACGCGGCCCGGCCAGCGGGGTGAACCCGAACCGGTCGGCCTTCATCCGGGCGGCCAGGTCGAGCACGGCCGACTGTTCGGCCGGGGTGAGGTCGTCGTCGGCCAGCAGGTGCCGGATCATGTGCGGGTCTCCGTCGGGGTCGGGGTGGGAGTGGACGGCGGCACGGCGGCGGTCTGCGCACCCGGCGCGCCGTCGGATGCCGGGGTGTGCGCGTCGAGGGCGGCGGGGAGGGCGGCCAGGAACGCGTCGACCTGCTCGGCGGTGAGGACCAGCGGCGGGGCCAGCCGGATCACGCCCGGCTGGACCGGGTTGACCAGGAACCCCGCCGACCGCAGCGCGTCGGCCACCGGGCCGGCGACCGGCGCGGTGAACACGATGCCGAGCAGCAGCCCGGCTCCGCGTACCTCGGCCACCAGCGGGTGACCCAGCGCCTCGACGCCCCGGCGCAGCCGTTCACCGGTGCGCTTGACGTGGTCGAGCAGCCCCTCGCTGGCGATCGTGGAGACCACCGCGAGGGCGGCGGCGCAGCTCACCGGGTTGCCGCCGAAGGTGGTGCCGTGCGACCCGGCGCGCAGCAGCTCGGCGGCCCGGCCGAAGGCCAGGCAGGCACCGATCGGCAACCCGCCGCCGAGCCCCTTGGCCAGGGTGACGACGTCCGGCTCGACCCCCTCGGCCTGGTGGGCGAACCAGTACCCGGTACGCCCGATCCCGGTCTGCACCTCGTCGAGGACCAGCAGGGCCCCGTGCCGGGCGGTGATCCGCCGCGCCTCGGCCAGGTAGCCGGGCGGCGGGACGACCACCCCGTTCTCGCCCTGGATCGGCTCCAGGATCACCATCGCCGTCGCGTCGGTGACGGCCGCCGCCAGCGCCGCCACGTCGCCGTACGGGACGTGGTCGACGTCGCCGGGCAGCGGGCGGAACGGGTCGGCCTTCGCCGGCTGGCCGGTCAACGCCAGCGCCCCCATGGTGCGGCCGTGGAAACCGCCGACGGTGGCGACGACGTGCGACCGGCCGGTGAGCCGGGACAGTTTGAACGCGGCCTCGTTGACCTCCGCGCCGGAGTTGGCGAAGAACACCCGACCGGGCCGGCCGGCCAGCGCCAGCAGCAGTTCCGCCAGCGCCACCGGGGGTTCGGCGACGAACAGGTTGGAGACGTGACCGAGGGTGGCGACCTGCTTGGAGACGGCGGCCACCACGGCGGGGTGGGCGTGCCCGAGGGAGTTGACCGCGATGCCGCCGAGCAGGTCGACGTACTCCCGGCCGGCCTCGTCGACGACGACCGCGCCCGAACCGGAGGCCAGCGCCAGCGGCGGGGTGCCGTAGTTGTCCATCATGGACTGCCGCCAGCGTTCCACCAGCATACTCATGAGCCGACCGTGCCTTCCTGGGTGGTGGTGGACCCGGCCGGGGTGTCGACGACCATCGTGCCGAACCCCTCCGAGGTGAAAACCTCCAGCAGCGTGGAGTGGGCGACCCGGCCGTCGACGACGTGCGCGGCGGGCACTCCCCCGCGTACCGCCCGCAGGCAGGCCTCCATCTTGGGCACCATCCCCGCCTCCAGGGACGGCAACAGCGTCGCCAACGCCTCCGTGTCGATCTCGCTGACCAGGCTGGCGGTGTCCGGCCAGTCGGCGTACAGGCCGGCGACGTCGGTGAGGACGACCAGCTTGCGGGCCTGAAGGGCGATCGCCAGCGCGGCGGCGGCGGTGTCGGCGTTGAGGTTGTGCAGCACCCCGTCGGCGTCCGGCGCGACGGTCGAGATGACCGGGATCCGGCCCGCCGCGATCAGGTCGGTCACCGCCGAGACGTCCACCGACTCCACGTCACCCACCTGACCCACGTCGACCGCCTCGCCGTCGACCCAGGCGGGCCGGCGCACGGCGGTGAACAGGCCGGCGTCCTCGCCGGACAGGCCCACGGCGAACGGTCCGTGCGCGTTGATCAGACCGACCAGTTCCCGGCCCACCTGACCCACCAGCACCATCCGGACGACGTCCATCGCCTCCGGCGTGGTGACCCGCAGGCCACCCTTGAACTCGCTGGCGATGCCGAGCCGACCGAGCATCGCCGAGATCTGCGGCCCGCCGCCGTGCACCACGACCGGCTTGAGCCCGGCATAGCGCAGGAAGACCATGTCGGCGGCGAAGGCCCGTTGCAGGGCCGGATCGACCATCGCGTTGCCGCCGTACTTGACCACGACGGTGGCACCGGAGAACCGGGCCAGCCAGGGCAGCGCCTCGATCAGCGTCTCGGCCTTCACCTGGGCCCGGGTGAGATCCGCGGACAGGCTCATGTCGAGTACGCCGAGTTCTCGTGCACGTACGCGTGCGACAGGTCGTTGGTCCAGATCGTGGCCGCCGCCCCGCCGGCGTGCAGGTCGATCCGGATGGTGACGTCCCGCCCGGTCAGGTCGACCTTGGACCGGTCCTCGGCGGCGGCACCGCCCCGGCACACCCAGATCCCGTTGACCGCCACGTCCACCGCGTCCGGGTCGAACGCGGCGGCCGTGGTGCCGACCGCGGCCAGGATCCGCCCCCAGTTCGGGTCGTTGCCGAACAACGCCGTCTTGACCAGGTTGTTGCGGGCCACCGAGCGGCCCACCTCGACCGCGTCGTCCTCGTCGGCGGCACCGACCACCTCGATGGCGACCTGCTTGGTCGCCCCCTCCGCGTCGGCCACCAACTGCTGGGCCAGGTCGTGACAGGCCGCGGTGACCGCGGCGGTCAGCTCCGCCTCGTCGGGCTCCACCCCGGACGCCCCGCTGGACAGCAGCAGCACCGTGTCGTTGGTGGACATGCACCCGTCGGAGTCGACCCGGTCGAAGGTGACCCGGGTGGCCGCCCGCAACGCCGCGTCCAGCAGCTCCGGCCCGGCCACCGCGTCGGTGGTCAGCACGCACAGCATGGTGGCCATGCCCGGGGCGAGCATGCCCGCGCCCTTCGCCATCCCGCCCACGCTCCACCCGGAGCCCCGGGCGACGGTGGTCTTCGGCCGGGTGTCCGTGGTCATGATCGCCTCGGCGGCGGCCGGACCGCCGTCGCGGGCCAGCGCCCGGATCGCGGTACGCACCCCCGGCAGCAGCCGGTCCATCGGCAGCCGCTCACCGATCAACCCGGTCGAGCAGACCGCCACGTCACCGGCACCGAGCCGCAGCCGGGGGCTGGACGCGGTGAGCGCCGCGGCGGTGTGCTCGGCGGTGGCGTGGGTGTCCTGGAACCCGGCCGGACCGGTGCAGGCGTTCGCGCCACCGGAGTTCAGCACCACCGCGCGGACCACGCCGCCCCGGACGACCTGCTGCGTCCAGCGCACCGGCGCGGCCCTGACCCGGTTGGTGGTGAAGACGCCGGCCACTCCGGCGTCCGGACCGTCGTTGACGACCAGGGCGACGTCGGTGGCCCCGCCGCTCTTCAACCCGGCCGCGACACCGGCCGCACGGAAGCCCCGAGGGGCGGTGACACTCATGGTGCAACTCCAAACAGGGGCAGGCCGGTGGTTTCGGGGAGGCCGAGCATCAGGTTGGCGTTCTGCACCGCCTGGCCGGCGGCACCCTTGCCGAGGTTGTCGATGGCGCTGACCACGATCACCCGACCGGAGTCGACGTCGACGGTGGCCTGGAGGTGGCAGGAGTTCGCCCCGGCGGTCGCGGCGGTGTGCGGCCACGCCCCCTCGGGCAGCAGGTGCACGAACGGCGCGTCGGCGTACGCGTCGGCAAGCACCGCGCGCGGGTCGGCGTCGCCGGTGGGCACGGCGGTGACGGTGGCGAGGATGCCGCGCGGCATCGGGGCCAGCACCGGGGTCAGCGACAGCCCGGTCGCGCCGGTGGCCTGCTTGATCTCCGGCACGTGCTGGTGGGCACCCACCTTGTAGGGCGACAGGTCCCCCATCACCTCGCTGCCGAGCAGGTGCGCCTTGGCGGCCCGACCGGCCCCGGAGGTGCCGGAGGCGGCCACCACGACCACGTCGGCCGGCGCGACCGCACCGGCGGCGATCAGTGGCGCCAGGGCCAGGGTGATGGCGACGGCGTAACAGCCGGTGTTGGCGACCCGGGTCGACCCGGCGATCGCCGCCCGCTGGCCGGGCAGCTCCGGCAGGCCGTACGTCCACGCCCCGGCGTGCGGGCCGCCGTAGTAGCGGGACCAGGCGTCGGCGTCGCGCAGCCGGTGGTCGGCACCGAGGTCGACCACCCGCACCGACTCGGGCAGTTCGGCGGCGAGCGCCGCCGACTCGCCGTGCGGCAGGGCCAGGAAGACCAGGTCCGCGTCGGCCAGCGTCGCCGGGTCGGTCGCCGCGAACGTCAGGTCCAACCCCGCGAGCTGCGGGTGTACGGCGGTGACCGGCGCACCGGCCTGGCGGTGCGCGGTGGCGGCGACCAGGTCGAACTCGGGATGACCGGCGATCAGGCGCAGCAGCTCGCCCCCGGCGTAGCCGCTCGCCCCGGCGACCGCAACTCGGATACCCATTCCAACCTCCGCATGACTATGCAGAGAAGGCTAGCGACCCACCGCCCCTCTGTGCAAGTTAATACAGCCTACTGCATGGACATGAAGAAGTGACCTGGACCACTCCCTTGCATTGACAGTCGTGACGGTATTGGCCATGCTGAGAGAGCGCTCTCTAGCCGCCCATCAGCCACAAACCACCCGCCTGCCGCTTGCGGCCCGGCCGAAGGAGCCGTCCTTGCGTACCCCGAGAAGCTGGGCCACCGCCCTCGCCGCGATCGCGATCGCCGGCGCCACCACCCTCGGCCTCACCACCGCGCCCACCCGCGCCGTCGGACCGTCCCCGCTCCCGCTGACGGTCACCAACAGCACCGGCCGGGCGGAGGCCGTCCACCTCTACCTCCTCGGCGTCGACCTCGCCTCCGGCCGGCTCGGCTACGTGACCGCCGGGGGCGTCTTCACCCCCTGGCCGGCCGGCGGCCAGCCACCCACCCCCGCCCCCGACGTCGCGATCGCCGGACCCGCCAACGGCGGCTCCGTCACGCTACGGGTTCCCCGTGGCCTCTCCGGCCGGGTCTACTTCTCCTTCGGCCAGAAGCTGCGCTTCTCACTGACCCCGGACGGCCTGGTCCAGCCGGCCCCCTGGGCCGCCGGCGACCCCAACCGCGACATCCTGTTCGACTGGTCCGAGTTCACCTACAACGACGCCGGGCTCTGGCTCAACAGCACCCAGGTCGACATGTTCGCCGTCCCGCACGCGGTCAGCGTCACCGGCGCTAGCGGCACCACCCGGCGGGCCGGCCAACTCGTCAACGGCGGCCGGCAGGCCGTCATCGACGCCGTCCGCGCACAGCCCGGCTGGGCGGACACCGTGCAGACCCGGTCCGACGGCACGGTGCTGCGGGTGCTCTCCCCCGGCAAGGCCGTCGACGCCGGCCGGTTCGCCTCCGGCTACCTCGACCCGTACATCGACGCGGCCTGGCGCTCCTACACCACCCGGACGCTGACCGTCACCCCGTTCACCGACCGGCCCGACGTGCGCTACCTCGGGCGTACCGCCGGCACCACGATGACGTTCACCGACCCGGCCGGCCGACAGGTCGCCACCTTCACCAGGCCCACCAGCTCCGACGTGTGGGACTGCGACGGGGCCCTCGCCGCCCCCAACGACCAGGTGGTCGGGCCGATCGCCCGGACGCTCTGCGCCGCCCTGCACCGCACCACCCTCGACACCATCACCACGCAGCCCGGCGGCGGCCCGGCCGACTTCTACCGGGGCACGCTGACCAACCACTACTCCCGGATCATCCACCAGCACATGGTCGACGGCCGGGCGTACGGCTTCGCCTTCGACGACGTGCTCGCCCAGGAGTCCCTGGTGCACGACGGCGACCCGCGCGCCGCCGGTCTCACCCTCACCCCGTTCACCGGCACGACCACCCCGACGCCCACCGCCGGCCCGACCCCGACCGCCAGCCCGACCCCGTCCCCCGGCCAGCCCTGGAACGCGACCCGCCACCTCCAGGCCGACGGCACCCTGGCCGGCACCACCGGACCCGCCGGCACGGTCACCCTTGCGGCGGCGAACGGCAACCACGACGGCACCCCCACCAACGCCCGGGTCTTCACCGCCCGTGGGCTCACCGGCACCTGGACCGGCGCAGCCACCACCTTCGACCTGGCCGTCGACGCCGGCACCGCCGTCGGCGACGGCGTCCAGGCCCGGGTGTCGTACGACCTCACCGGCGACGGTACCGCCGACCGGGTCGAGACGTACGCCTACTTCGCCACCGACCCGGTGCCCGGCGTCGAGCGCTACCGGCAGACCCAGGGGCTGCGCTCGGCCACCGGCACCCTCGGCAACCTGCGCGGCGGGACGGTGACCGTGCAGGTCTGGAACGCCATCGGCGGCACCCCGACCACCCTCGGCGTCGGCGACGCCTCCCGCGTCGTACTGCCCTTCACCGGCTGACCGTGCGGCGTCTTCCGGAGGCCGGGCCGCCTCCGGAAGACGCCCGCGCTCAGCCGGTCCGCTGAACGAGCCCGTGTTCGCGCTCGTACGTCCGCAACGCGACGTCCCATGCCTCGGTGTACTCCGACGGGCCCAGGTTGAGGTCGTGGTGGCCCCGGACCGCCTCCCGGAGCAGGGTCACCAGTTCCGGCACCGTCGCCCGGCGCTCGTCGACGTAACGACGGAACACCTCGGCGAACTGCTCGCCGGTCAGCCGTGCCGCGTGCATCGTCACCGGATCGGCCTCCAACGCCTGGAGCACCGCGCACCACCGGCGGGTCAGGTCATCGACGTGCCGGGCTCGGATCTTCTGCAACTCGTGCTCGCACTCCAGCCTGATCCGTTCCTCCCAGTACGGCCGCAGCCGGTCGCGTACCCGCTCGTCGGGGCTGACCCGGACGTGGGCGGTGAACTGCGGCAACGACTCGTTCGCCGGCCACCGCTGCCCGGCGAGCCGGTCGTTGAGCACCCGCTCCAGGTCGTGTGAGCGATGCGGCTCGAACTCTCGCGACACGTCGATGATCCGCTCCCGGACGATCCCGCCGGCCCAGTCGAGGTACCGCTCGGCGCGGTACTTCAGCTCCTCGAACGTCATCCGCCGGCCGGTCCAGACGTACACGGGGTGGACCCGGAAGTCGAAGGCGTCCCCCTTCGCCGGCACCAGCAACGGGTGCGGGGCGTCCTGCCGGAACGACACCGTGACCGGTGCCGGTGCCGGCAGTGGCGGCGGCGTCGGCACGGGAGGCGCCGGCGTGCCGAACAGACTCTGCCACCAGTGGCGTCGCTGCGGCACCGGCACCTGGGTGCCGGCGGTGGTGCTGGAATACACGTTCATCCGTGGTCCTCGTCGGTGAGTCGGCGTACGTCGTCGAGCAGGGAGTTGCGGGGCATCAGGGGTCTCCAGACGTGGCGCAGCTGGTGGTCCAGTCGGTGCCGCAGGGGTGCCCGGCCCGCCACCACCAGAGCGAGCAACTCCAGGCAGTGGGCGGCGACCTCGGGGTGACCGTCGGCCCGGTTCAGCCAGAAGCCGAGCGTGCGCCACGAGCGGTAGGCGGTCGCGGGCAGGCTGAGCGCGTTGGCCCAGCAGTCCGCCAAATCGGTCATCGACACGGTCCCGACCCGGGCCAGATCGAGCAGTTCCGGCCAGTGCTCCCGGGGTGCGGGTGCCCACCGGTCGGCGAGCTGGCGCAACGCCCGCCCGGCGTGCAGCCACACCTCCGGGTCCTCCGCCCGGGTCCACTCCGCGAGGGCCGGCAGCACGGTCGCCTGGTGACCTGCGGTGTGCACCTCCACCAGACCGCGTACCACGGAGTGGTGCCACCGTTGCATCCGCGCCTGGGCGATCTGCCGCAGATGCAGCAGGGCGGTGTCCGGCCAGAGCCGGGCGAGCCCCAACGCGTAGGCACGGGCCACCGTGTCCCGCAGGTGGGCCGGTCCGCTCGACGCCCACCGGTCCAGCTCCGTGCGTACGCGTTGCCGCAGCTCCGGTTGCATCGCCATGGCGACCAACGCGATGGCGGCGGCCTGCCGGACGCCGGCCCGGCGCTCCCGGGCCAGCTGGTCGACCGTCTCCAGCGCGACCCGCACCCCGTGCCGGGCCGACCAGCCGACCGCTCCGGCGGCAGCCTCCCGGACACCCGGATTGCCCGTCCGCACCAGGGTGGCGAGCCACCCGAGCAGATGCTCCGGCAGCCACCAGTCCGACCATGCGACCTCCAGCAGGCTGGTCCGTAGCTGGTCGTTGCCGGGCGAGAACTCGATCCGCCGCCCGCCGTGGAGCCGGTCGTCGTCGACCAGGACGACGGCCTGCCGCAGCACCGGGCCCAACAGCAGGTCCACCACCCCGCCCAGGAACCCCACGGGTGCCGGGACCGCCGCACCGTCGTCGCCCGGCACCGGTCCGACGAGCAGCCGTCCGGCCGCCGCCTGGACCTCGACCACGGACTGCCCGGCCAGCACCGCGCACGACAACCGGAACGCCCGCCGCTGGTCGACGTCCCACCGGGACGCCCCCTCGACGCCGTCGCCCTCGACGGCGAGCACCCGTGTGGCGCGTTCCCGCAACTGCCGGGGAAGCAGCCGTTCCAGCCGCTCGGTCAGGTCGCCGCCGCGCGGCGGCGCCTGGGCGATCAGTTCCGCCAGCCGGACGACCTCAGCGGCTCGTGGACCACCGGACAGGTGGGCCGCGAGCAGCGGATGCGGGACGCACTCCTCCTCGACGTACACGTCGACGCAGTCGCCGGTGCAGCCGTCGACGCACCAGCCGACGCACTGCCCCCGCAACAACCGGCGGAGTTGGGCCCGGAACACCTCCACCGGGGCCGCCGGCCGGTGGGGCACCAGGTGCCCGGCGAACTCCTGTTCCCGGCGCTCGAAGTCACCGACCAGCACCAGGCTGCTTCCGGTGGCTTCCAGCCTCGCCGACAGGCCCACCAGGGTCATGCCGTCCAGGTCCCGGACCGCCTCCTCGCCGAGCGCCAGCGTGTAGCCGTGGCCGGGTCGCACCGGCGCGTCGGCGCCCAGCAGGTCCGACAGGTGCTCCGCGTCGAGCACGCCCACCCGGTCGTAGCCGTAACGGCGGGCCGAGGCCAGACAGGCGGCGGTGTGCCGGCCCGTACCGTCGGCACCGGTCAGGCAGACCAGGTGACGGAGCTTGAGCTGCCGGTCGAGCCGCTGGTCGCTCGGCGCGGGGGCGTAGCCGTCGGCCAGCTGACGGACCCAGGTGCCGCTGAGCGTCTCCGACCAGGTCCGGCCACCGGCCCCCACGGTCGCCGTGGTGATGTTCACGGTGCCGATCGCCGTCGCCCCCGGGCCTGTCGCGTTCTGGCCCCGGACCCGTACGTCACCGACCCCGATGCCCGCCGGGACACCGAGCAGCGCGGTGAGGCGGGCCAGGACGGCCGCCGGGTCCGGTGCCTCCTCCGGCTCGTCCACCGGCTCGTCCTCGGGGTGCGGCCCCGCCGGGGACGCGTCCGTCGCCGCGGACCACTCGGCCACGTTCTCGTCCGACCACCGTTCCTCGTCGCGGAGAAGGCCCGTCGCGGTGTCGAGTGGGCGCGGCTGGCCGAGGCCGTCCGGGTCCGGCGGTTCCCACGAATCCGACGCCCCGGTCACCGGCCACCGCCCTCGCCGCCGAACACGACGTCGCGTCCGACCGACCCGATGGCCGTGGCGTTCGGGCCGATCGCGTTCTGACCCCGGACCCGGATGTCGCCGGTGCGGATGCCGGGCCCGGCCGCGCCGGCTCCGGTGTCCGACCGGGCCGCGCCCGCCCCGTTGTCCGGCTCGACCGGCGGTCCCCCGCTGGGCGACGGCGGCTCCTGCGGCGACGGCCACGACGACATGTCCTCGTCGACCACGTAGAGCCAGGCCGGCTCCCGGAACTCCTTCTCCGGGTGCTCGACCTCGATCCGGCGGAACCGTTCCGGCCGCATCTCCTCCGGGTACTCGCAGACCACGTCGCGGTACATCTCCGTCGAGACCACCAGCGCCACGCCCGCGTCGGGGAACGCGGCCAGCGCCTGGCGCACCGGCCGGGCGTCGCAGAGCCGGCAGACGTGCACGACGGCGTGGCCGGGGAAGCCGTTCGCGCCGTCCAGGTGCACCAGGCCCTGGTGTACGGCCACCCGCAGCCGGATCTGCGCGGCGGGCGTCCGGCTGCTGTTGAACGCGCGCAGCCGCCGGTTCAGTTCCGGCACGAACCGGCCGATGACCCGGGACTCCGGCACGTCGGGGGGCAGGATCGCCAGCTCGCCGTCGCCGGCCTGCTGCGTGGTCCAGGTGACCCGGTCCAGGCCCACGTCGGTCGCCGCCGCGTGCAGGAGCGAGTGGAAGTTCTGCTGTGCCTCGTACTGCTGAAGATTGCTGCGCCGGCTGTATCGTTCCATGTCCACAGAGATCAGCAGACGCCGTTCGGGATGTCGCATGGCACACCCTTCGTCGTCAGCCCGCTCGGTGAGCGGGCACCACCGTGCCCATGGAAGCCGCCCCGCCGGGCGCAGACCCCCTAGAAGTACGGCATCGTCGGGACTGTCGGCATCCGGTCATCCCATCGTGGACAGATGTCGTGCTAGGCCCCGTCGGTTGTGCTGGGAGCATGTGGACGAACCTGACCGAACTGCTCCTGGCGCTCGGGCTCTCCCCGCCCGTGATCCTGGCCCTGGTGGTCGTCGAGGCCGTCGCGGTCCGAAGCGGGGCGGTGCGAGCCGCGTCGACCCGGATACGCTTCGGCACCTCTCGTCTGCTGAGGAGGATGCCGGTGCTGATGCGGCAACCCCATGCCCGGCCCGACGGCGACTGGCCGTACGGGACCTTCCTGCAACGGCTCGACCGCCCGGTCCGGGACGCGTTGCTGTCCACCGGCGTGCGCCGGCAGGTGCCCGCCGGGCAGATCCTCATCCACGAGGGCCACCACGAGGCGCACCTGGTGCTGCTGGAGGACGGCCTGACGAAGGTCACCGCGTCCCTGCCCGACGGGCGGACCGCCCTGCTGGCGTTGCGGGTCGGAGGTGACCTGGTGGGTGAGATGTCGGCGCTCAACGACCACCCCCGGTCGGCGACGGTGACCACCTGCGGCCCC
Source organism: Micromonospora sp. WMMD723 (assembly GCF_049863385.1). Classification (NCBI taxonomy): domain Bacteria; kingdom Bacillati; phylum Actinomycetota; class Actinomycetes; order Micromonosporales; family Micromonosporaceae; genus Micromonospora; species Micromonospora sp. WMMD723. Next base: position 4,534,776 of record NZ_JBMKNR010000001.1, on the reverse strand, counting down.
ACCCGGTACAGCGTCATCCAGCCGGCACAGTTCAAGACCTTCCTGCGCGACCATCCGGACGCCGCCCTCGAACTGGCCGCCATGGTCTCCGACCGGCTGCGGTGGTCCAACCGTCGCCGGATCGACTTCTCGTCGTACCCGGTGAAGATCCGGGTGGCCCGGGTGGTGGCCGAGCTGTGCCGCTCGCACGGCCGGCAGGACCGCGACGCGGTGGTCATCGACGTCCGGTTGACCCAACCGGAACTCGCCACCATCTGCGGCGCGGCCGAGACCTCCATCCAGAAGGCGCTGCGGGAACTGCGCGCCGACGGGCTGGTGGAGACCGACTACCGGCGGATCACCGTCCGCGACCTGGCCGCCCTGCGCGACTGCGGAAAGATCGAGGACGACGCGTGACGGCCCCGACCCGGTGACCGGGTCGGGGCCGTCGTCGGCTGTCACACCTCAGGCACCGCGCAGGGTCGCCCCGAACCGCTGGGCGGCGACGGCCACGGCGGCGTCCCGCGCGGCCACCGCCTCCTCCACGGTCAGCGTCCGGTCCGGCGCCCGGAAGGTGAGCTTGTACGCCAGCGACCGGCGACCCGCGCCGAGCGACTCCGACGCGTACACGTCGAAGAGCCGGACGTGCTCCAGCAGTTCGCCCGCCCCCTCGACCAGCGCGGCCCGGACGTCGGCGGCCGGCACCGTGTCGTCCAGCACCAACGCCACGTCGATCAGCGCCGGGGGGAACCCGGACACCGTCGGCGCGGACACCACCGGGGCCGCCGGCAGGGCGTCCAGGTCCAGTTCCATGGCGCTGGTCCGGCGGGGCAGTTCCAACGCGGCCAGCACCGCCGGGTGCAGCTCACCGGCGTGACCGACCACCTCCCCGTCGACCAGCAGCGCGGCGCAGCGGCCGGGATGCCAGGGCGCCCGCTCGGCGGCCCGCACCTCGACCCGCTCGGCCGGCAGGTCGGCGGCGGCCAGCACGGCCCGGCCGGCCTCCACCGCGTCGGCCCAGCCGGCGGCGCGGCCCGGCCCCCACCAGCCGGTCGGCTCCACGTCCCCGGTGAGCACCACCGCGACGTGCCGGGGCTGGGCGGGCACCACCGCGTCGGCGGCGGCGAACTCGGCGTCGGTGGGACGGCGGTCCACCCCCATGGCCGGCGGCGCGCCCACCCCGGGACGCGGGTGGAACACCGCCCCGATCTCGTAGAGCGCCAGGTCACGGTGCCCCCGGCCCAGGTTGCGCTTGAGGATGCCGAGCAACGGGCCGAGCAGGGTCGTGCGCAGCAGCGGCTCCTCCTCGGACAGCGGGTTGGCCAGTCGTACGGCCGGCCGGCGCGGGTCGTCGGCGGGCAGCCCGAGCTGGTCGGCCAGCTCCGGGGCGACGAACGGCAGGGCCAGCACCTCGACGTAGCCGCGCTCGGCGAGCGAGCGGGCCACCGCCCGACGGCGACGCTGCTGCCAGGTCAACCCCCGGCCGGGGGGCGCGGTGGGCAGCACCGACGGCACCCGGTCGTACCCGTCGAGGCGGACCACCTCCTCGACCAGGTCGGCCGGGTCGGTGAGGTCGGGCCGCCAGGTCGGCGGGGTGACGGTGAGCACGTCGCCGCCGCCGGCCGTCGTCGCGACCGTGCCCGCGTCCTCGGCCAGCCGGTCGGCACCCCGGATCACCGTGCAACCCACCTGCTCCAGCAGGTCGACCACCCGCTGCGGGGAGTAGTCCACGCCGACCCGGCGCGACGGCAGGTCGACCGGGAGGACGACCTGCCGCATCGGCCGGACGTGGTCCAGGTCGAGGATCTCCGCGCCGGCCTCACCCCCGCCATGCGCGGTGAGCAGCTCGACGGCACGCTGGAGGGCCACCAGCGGCAGGGCCGGGTCGACGCCCCGCTCCCACCGCTTGGCCGCCTCGCTGAACAGCTTGTGCCGGCGGGCCGTGCGGCCGACCATCACCGGGTCCCAGTGGGCGGCCTCCAGCAGCACGTTCGTGGTGCCGCCGACCACCTCGCTGGTCTCGCCGCCCATCACCGCGGCCAGCGAGATCGGGCCGGTGTCGTCGCAGATCACCATGTCCTCGGCGGTGAGCGAGCGGACCACACCGTCCAGGGTGGTCACCTTCTCGCCCGCCTCGGCCCGGCGCACCACCAGCGGGCCGGTGAGCCGGTCGGCGTCGAAGGCGTGCATCGGCTGGCCCAGTTCGAGCATCACGTAGTTGGTGACGTCCACCGCCAGGGAGATGCTGCGGACGCCGGCCACGGTCAGCCGCTGCCGCATCCAGCCGGGCGTGGCCGCCGTCGGATCCACCCCCCGCACCATCCGGGCGGTGAACCGGTCGCAGCCGACGGTGTCGCGCACCTGCACCGGGTACGCCGGCTGCGCCGTGCCGGCCGGCGCGGGCACCCGGCCCGGGTCGCGGAAGGCCACCCCGAGGGCGTACGCCAGCTCCCGGGCGATGCCGCGCACGCTCAGCGCGTACCCCCGGTCGGGGGTGATCTCCAGCTCGACCACGACGTCGTCGAGGCCCACCACGGGGCGGGCGTCGTCGCCGGGCCGGAGCGGGGTGTCCGGCGGCAGCACGATGATGCCGGAGTGGTCGTCACCCAGGCCCAGCTCCATCGCCGAGCAGATCATGCCGGCCGACATCCGACCGTACGTCTTGCGCGCGCCGATGGTGAAGTCGCCGGGCAGCACCCCGCCGGGCAGGATCACCACGACCCGGTCGCCGGGGGCGAAGTTCCGCGCCCCGCAGACGATCTGCTGGAGTTCGCCGGTGCCGTTGGCGGTGCCCACGTCGACCAGGCAGTGCCGGATCGGCTTCTTGAACCCGGTCAGCTCCTCGATCTCGCGGACCTCACCGACGACCAACGGACCGGTGACCGTGCGGCGCAGGTCCACCACGGACTCCACCTCGATGCCGAGGTCCACCAGGGCCTGTTCCAGGTCCTCGGTGGGCAGGTCGACGGGGAGGTCGACGTACTCCCGCAGCCAACTGACAGAAACTCGCATGACTCAGACCACCGTCTCCGTGACTCGTACCCGCATCGCCCTACGCCCCGGCCCCGAACGCGCGGGTGAACCGCACGTCGCCCTCGGCCATGTCCCGCATGTCGCTGACCCCGTGCCGGAACATCACCGTCCGGTCGATGCCCATGCCGAACGCGAACCCGGAGTAGACCTCGGGGTCGATGCCGCAGGCCCGCAGCACCCTCGGGTTGACCATGCCGCAGCCGCCCCACTCGACCCAACGCGGGCCGTCGCGGTGCTCGGGGAACCAGACGTCGAACTCCCCCGACGGCTCGGTGAACGGGAAGTAGTGCGGACGCCAGCGGGTCTTCGCCCCCTCGCCGAACATGGCGCGGGCGAAGTGGTCGAGGGTGCCGCGCAGGTGCGCCATCGTGATGCCCCGGTCGACCACCAGGCCCTCGACCTGGTGGAAGACGGGCGCGTGGGTGGCGTCCAGCTCGTCGGTGCGGTAGACCCGGCCGGGCACCACCACGTAGATGGGGGGCTTGCGGGTGAGCATGGTCCGCGCCTGCACCGGCGAGGTGTGGGTGCGCAGCACCAGGCCGGAGGTGTCCGCGCCGGGCGGGGGTGCGATGTGGAAGGTGTCCATCAGCCCGCGCGCCGGATGGTCGGCGGGGATGTTCAACGCGTCGAAGTTGGTCCACTCCAGCTCGACCTCGGGACCCTCGGCCACCTCGTAGCCCATCCCGACGAACAGGTCGCTGATCTGCTCCATCAGGGTCGACAGCGGGTGCCGCGCCCCCCGGGGCCGCCGGTCGTACGGCAGGGTCACGTCGACCCGCTCCTCGACCAGCACCCGGGCGGCCTGCTCCCGGTCGAGCACCTCGGCGCGGGCCGCGTACGCGGACTCGACCGCCCGGCGGGCCTCGTTGACCCGCTTGCCGGCGTCGGCCTTCGCGGCCGGCGGCAGCGCGCCGATCTCCCGGCGGGCCAGCGACACCGGGGACCGGTCGCCGAGGTGCGCGGGGCGCAGCGCGGTCAGCGCGTCGGGGTCGGTGGCGGCGGCGAACGCCTTCTCGGCGTCGGCCACGGCCCCGGCCAGGGCGGCCGGGTCGAGCAGGGCGACCTGCTTCGGGTCGTACGGATCGTTGCGGTAACTCATGGCGTACGGGCACTCCCTCACGGCGGCGCCGGCCCTTCTCAGGCGGCTAGGCGAGTCTACGGACGCGCGGCGGTGCCGCAGCCCGCCGGTGGGAGTTACGTGCGGAGGTAGGTCAGGACCACCGCCCGCCGACACCGGCGGGCTGGCTAAACGAACGCCGTGGCGCGTTCCTCACGTGACCGGCTCCCCTGCTGGGTGTGCGCCCGACCGGGGTCGGCGCAGTGCTCGGGCTGAAGCGTACAGGCAGACGGCGGCGGCCGCAGCCAGGTTCAGGCTCTCGGCCCGCCCGTGCAGCGGCACCCGGACCCGGGCGTCGGCGGCGGCGGTCAGCTCCCCGGGCAGGCCGTGCGCCTCGGCGCCGAACAGCCAGGCGGTGGGGGCGGCGAGCCGGCCCCGGTCGGCGAGGTCGTCGAGGTCGCTGTCGCCGTACCCGGTGGTGGCGAGGACGGTGAGCCCGGCGGCGCGCAGCGCGTCGACCACGGCCTGCGGGTCGGCGGCACGGACCACGTCGACGTGGAACAGGCTGCCGGCGGAGGCCCGCACGCACTTGCCGTTGTAGGGGTCGACGGTGTCGCCGGCGAAGACCACCGCACCCGCGCCGGCCGCGTCGGCGGTGCGCAGCACGGTGCCGGCGTTGCCCGGGTCACGGATGCCGGCGAGCACCGCGACCAGGCGGGGACCGCGCGCCAGGGCGGCGTCCAGTGGCACGTCGAGGTGCCGGCAGACGGCGACCACGCCCTGCGGCGTGACGGTTTCGGTGAGCGCGGCCAGGGCCTCGTCGGTGACCTCGGAGACGGGCAGGTCGGCGCGGGCGGCAGCGGCCGCGAGGTCGGCGTACCGGTCGAGCGCGGCCGGGGTGCCGAACAGCTCCACCACCGTGCCGGTGCGGTCGAGGGCCTCGCGGACGGCCTGCGGCCCCTCGGCCAGGAACCGGCCGGTGGCGTCACGGTCGCGGCGGCGGTGCAGCCGGCGGGCGGCGACCACCCGGGGCGTACGCGGGGTGAACGGGCCGGTGACGGCGTCGAGGCGTCTCCCGCGCGGTGGTGACTGCATGGGAGACGCCTCGATCTGCTGCCGGGGTGGGTCAGGCGGCCTGGGCCGCGGCGCCACCGGTGCCCTCGGCCGCCACGGCGGCGCGGGCCAGCTCGACGATCGCGGCGAACGCCGCGGCGTCGTGGACGGCCAGGTCGGCCAGGATCTTGCGGTCGACCTCGATACCGGCCAGGCGCAGGCCCTGGATCAGCCGGTTGTAGGTCATGCCGTTGGCCCGGGCGCCAGCGTTGATGCGCTGGATCCAGAGCTGCCGGAAGTCGCCCTTGCGGTCGCGACGGTCCCGGTAGGCGTACTGCATCGAGTGCAGCACCTGCTCCTTGGCCTTGCGGTACAGCCGGGAGCGCTGACCGCGGTAACCGCTCGCGGTCTCCAGCAGGGTACGACGCTTCTTCTGGGCGTTCACAGCCCGCTTGACGCGTGCCATCTCAACTCCTTGTTAGGTAAAGGTGGCGCGCGTCAGCGGCCGAGCAGCTTCTTGATGCGCTTGACGTCGGACTTGGCCAGCTCGACCGTGCCGGTCAGCCGCCGGGTCTGGGTGGACGGCTTCTTCTCCAGGTTGTGGCGAAGGCCGGCCTGCTGGGCGACGATCTTGCCCTTGCCGGTCACCTTGACCCGCTTGCCCATACCCGTGTGGCTCTTCATCTTCGGCATGTGGAACGTCTCTCCCTGTTACTGGCCGCTGATGTCAGCGGTCGGGCCGGTCTCGCCGGCTGCTGCGGTCTCGCCGGCCACCGGGGGCTCGCCACCTGCCGGGGCGGCCGATTCCTCCGCGGCCCGGTCCCGGGGGCCACCACGGGACGCCGTGGCGGCGACCGCGGATGCCTTGACGGCCCGGTGCGGAGCGAGAACCATGATCATGTTACGGCCGTCCTGCTTCGGAGCGGCCTCGACGTATCCCAGGTCCGTGATCTCGGACTCGAGCCGGCGCAGGAGCCGGTAACCCAGCTCCGGACGGCTCTGCTCCCGACCGCGGAACATGATCGTCACCTTGACCTTGTCGCCGGCCTTGAGGAACCGCACCACGTGACCCTTCTTGGTCTCGTAGTCGTGCGGGTCGATCTTCGGCCGGAGCTTCATCTCCTTGATGACGGTCTGCTGCTGGTTACGCCGCGCTTCGCGCGCCTTGAGTGCGCTCTCGTACTTGAACTTGCCGAAGTCCATGAGCTTGCACACCGGCGGGCGCGCCATCGGCGCAACCTCGACCAGGTCCAGGTCGACGTCCGCGGCCAGCTGCAGGGCGCGCTCCAGCGGGACGATGCCCACCTGCTCACCCTCAGGGCCGACCAGTCGGACCTCACGTGCCCGGATCTGCTCGTTCACGCGTGGTTCGACGCTGATGTGGCCTCCTCGAGTCAAGTCTGCTGCGTGGCCGACCCCGCGCGGCCCCCGGGTGGGGGCGACCCGGAAAGCAGAAGGCCCCGGCGCATGCCAGGGCCTGCTCGACCGGTCGGCACGATCACAGGATCGCGCATCCGGCGCCGGGACGGACCCGGAACCGGTGACCGGACCCGGCCACCTCGGGGGCGACTCGGGTGGGAGCAGGCGCTCCGCTTCGGGACCACCCACACGCCACAGGCGGGGGCAGTCTGGTCGACGTGGTAACACTACACCCCGGCGCAGCCATCCCCCAAACCGGGCCCGCAGGTCAGCACGCTACGAGAACCCCGGTAGCGGGGGCCGGGACGCTCAGCGGGCCGGGGTGCCGCCGAGGCCGGCCAGGTGGGCCTGGTGCAGCCGGCGCAACGCGCGGACCCCGTCGACCGCGCTCTCCTTGTCGGCGGCCTGGAGCGCCACCATCGGCAGCAGGTCGTCGTCGTGCAGCTCCAGGCTGGCCCACGGCGCGCCCCGGTCGAAGCGCACCCCCCGGACGACCTCCCAGGGCAGCTCGTACGAGCCGAGGATGTTGCGCACCCGGACCCCCCGGGCGTCCGCCTCGACCCGGGGCCTGGTGAACAGCAGGATGCCGAGCGCGCCGAGCACCCCGAGGCCGACCATGGCGACCTGGTCGCCACGCTGGAAGGTGCCGTAGCCCTCGCCGGTCGCCCCGGTCAACGAGGTGGCCACCAGGCTGAAGACCACCAGCAGGGCGATCGCCGAGGCCCAGCAGACGACCCGGATACGACGCGGCCTGAGACGGATCAACTCGGTGTCGCTCACCGCTCCAGTCTGCCACCCGACCCGGACGGCGTCGCGTCGCCACCCACCCCCACCAGCCCCGCCCGGTTCGAGCGGGCCCGGTCGGACCGGTCAGGCCGAACTGGCCGGGCCGGGCCGGGGCGGGGTGGGGGGCCGGGGTGGGGCGGCTGGGGCAATGGGGCCGATACAGCGGTATCCGCGCGGGATGATGCCGCTGTATCGGCCCCACAGCCGTCGATCACGAGGGCCCGCCGGGCGGTCGGGTCAGAGCCGGCAGGCGTGGATGTTGGTGACCAGGATGGCGCGGGCACCCAGCTCGTACAGCTCGTCCATGATCCGGTGGACGTCGTCGCGGAGCACCATCGCCTGCACGGCGACCCAGCCCTCCCGGTGCAGCGGGGAGACCGTCGGCGACTCGATGCCCGGGGTGAGGCCGCTGGCCCGGTCGAGCAGGCCGGCCGGCACGTCGTAGGCGAGCATCACGTACCGGCGGGCCACCAGCACCCCGTGCAGGCGACGCAGCAACTGCTCCGCCTGCGGGTGGGCCGGCGCGGCGGCCCGGCGGACCAGCACCGCCGAGGACCGCAGCAGCGGCTCCCCGAACACGACCAGTCCGGCCTGGCGCAGCGTCGCGCCGGTCTCCACCACGTCGGCGACGACGTCGGCGACCCCGAGCCGGATGGCGTTCTCCACCGCGCCGTCGAGCCGGATCACGTCGGCCTTGACGCCCAGCTCGGCGAGGTACCGCTCGACCAGCCCCGGGTACGCGGTGGCGATCCGGTGCCCGCCCAGCTCCTGCACGTCGCCGACGTCCTCAGGGCGGGCGGCGAAGCGGAAGGTGGCCCGGCCGAAGGCCAGGTCGACCACCTCCTCGGCGGGCGCGCCGGAGTCGATCAGCAGGTCCCGGCCGGTGATCCCGACGTCGAGGTCACCCGAGCCGACGTAGGTGGCGATGTCCTTCGGGCGCAGGTAGAAGAACTCGATGTCGTTGGCCTCGTCCGGGCAGACCAGGTCCTTGGGGTCGGTGCGCTGGCGGTAGCCCGCCTCGCGCAGCATCTGGGCGGCCTTCTCGGCCAGGGCCCCCTTGTTGGGTACGGCGACACGCAGCATGACGGAGTGCTCCTTCGATCGGATCAGATCAACGACGCGGGCGCACTCACAGATGTCGGTAGACGTCCTTCAGCTCCAGGCCACTGGCCAGCATCAGCACCTGCACCTGGTACAGCAGCTGGGAGATCTCCTCGGCGGTGCGCTCCGGGCCCTCGTGCTCGGCGGCCATCCACGACTCGGCCGCCTCCTCGACGACCTTCTTGCCGACGAAGTGCACCCCCTTGGCCAGGGCGTCGACCGTGCCGGAACCCGGCGTGCCGGCGGCTGCCTTGGCCTGGAGCTCGGCGAACAACTCCTCGAACGTCTTCACGGAACCGGATTCTTCCAGCCACCCACCGACGCCGTGCGCTCCGGGTCCGGCCGGGTCGCCCCGCCCACATCCCGTTCCCGCAGGCTGGGACGGGGCCGGAGACGCCGGGCGCTCCGGCCGGCCGGGGCGCGGGTCACCGGCCACCGGCAACGGGCCGGACACGTTTGCACATCGATCTCTCATCTACCTGATGGGACACCCTTCGAGGGATCGGTGGTCTTCTCTATCCTGGCGGCCATGGTCAGCAGCAGCTCACGTACCCGCGCCGCCGCCACCGCCGCCGCCGCGCTCCTCGTCGCCGTGGCCGGATGCGCACCGCAGGACCCCACACCCACCGCCCCCGACGTCGCCCCCACCGCAGCGTCCTGCGCCAAGGACAGTCTGAAGACCCGGACGCCGGGCAAGCTCACCATCGCCACCGACGAGCCCGCGTACGAGCCGTGGTTCAAGGGCGACAAGCCGGACAGCGGCGAGGGTTTCGAGTCCGCCGTCGCGTACGCGGTGGCCGAGAGGCTCGGGTACGCCCGGGGGGACGTCACCTGGACCCGGGTGAAGTTCGACACCGCCATCGCCCCGGGCCCGAAGACCTTCGACTTCGACATCAACCAGTTCTCCATCACCGAGGAACGCAAGCAGGCGGTCGACTTCTCCGCCCCGTACTACCTGGTGCGCCAGACGGTCATCGCGCTCAAGTCGTCGAAGATCGCCGGGAAGAAGTCGGTGGCGGACCTGAAGAACGCCAAGCTCGGCGCGCAGGTCGGCACGACCAGCTACCAGGCGATCACCGCCCTGATCAAGCCCTCGGTCAAGCCGCAGGTCTACAACAGCAACGACGACGCCAAGAAGGCCCTGCAGAACGGCCAGATCGACGGGCTGGTGGTCGACCTGCCGACCGCGTTCTACATCACCGGTTCGGAGGTCACCGACGCCACCATCGTCGGCCAACTGCCGCAGGTGGGTGCGCCGGAGGCGTTCGGGCTGCTGCTGGACAAGGACTCCCCGCTCACCCTGTGCGTCAGCAAGACGGTGGGTGAACTCGCCGAGGCCGGCACGCTCAAGCAGCTGGAGCAGAAGTGGCTCGCCCAGGTGGCGGGAGCGACCGAACTCCAGTGAGCCGGGTGTCACCTACCGACGACAGCGTGACCGCGGGCCGTCGGCACCTTCCGTCGGCGGCCCAGCGGCGGCGGGCCGCGTACCGGCGTCGGCAGACGACCCGCAGCGTGCTGGTCGCCGCCGCCTCCACGGCGGTGCTCGGCACGCTGCTGGTCGTCGCGGTCACCGGCGCGCCCGGCTGGGACCGGGTCCGCCTGTCGTTCCTCGACCCGCAGATCGCCCGCGACGCCCTGCCGGAGGTGCTCACCGGGCTGTGGCTCAACGTCCGGCTGCTGGTCTGCTGTGCCGTCGGGGCGCTGCTGCTCGGCCTACTGATCGCGCTGCTGCGGACCCTGCGCGGGCCGGTCTTCTTCCCGGTCCGCGCGCTCGCCGCCGGCTACACGTACACCTTCCGGGGCCTGCCGCTGATCATCGTGCTGTACGTGCTCACCCTCGGCGTGCCCGGCCTGCGGTTGCAGGGGATGCCCCCGGTGCTGGTGCTCGGCGGGCTGGCGCTGGTGCTCACCTACGGTGGCTACCTGGCGGAGGTGTTCCGGGCCGGCATCGAGTCGGTCCACCCCAGCCAGCTCGCGGCGGCCCGCTCGCTGGGGCTGACCTACCGGCAGACCATGCGGCACGTGGTGCTGCCGCAGGCCGTCCGGCGGGTCGCGCCGCCGCTGCTCAACGACGTGGTGGCGTTGCAGAAGGACGTCGGCCTGGTCTCCCTGGCCGGCCCGATCGACGCCGTCCGGGCGGCGCAGATCGCCACCGCGCAGAGCTTCAACTACACCCCGTACATCGTGGCCGGGGTGCTGTTCGTGCTGCTCGCCATCCCGCTGATCGCGGTCACCGACTGGGTGACGCTGCGCGCGGCCCGACGCCAGTCCGGAGGCTGACCATGGCCGTGCTGACCTGCCAGGGGGTACGCAAGGAGTTCGGTGGCCGGGTGGTGCTCGACGGGCTCGACCTGACCGTCGACGAGCACCGGGTGGTCGCCCTGATCGGGGCGTCCGGGTCGGGCAAGTCGACGCTGCTGCGCTGCGTCAACCTGCTGGAGGAACTCGACGACGGGACCATCACGCTCGACGGCGAGGAGATCTCCGACCCCCGGGTCGACCCGGACCGGGTCCGCCGGCGCATCGGCATGGTGTTCCAGTCGTACAACCTGTTTCCGCACCTGAGCGTGCTGGACAACGTCACCCTCGCGCCGCGCCGGGTGCACCGGCGGGCCCGGGCCGAGGCCGAGGCGCAGGCCCGGGAACTGCTCGCCCGGGTCGGGTTGGCCGACCGGGCGGACGCCTACCCGGACCGGCTCTCCGGCGGCCAGCAGCAGCGGGTGGCGATCGTCCGGGCGCTGGCCAACTCGCCCCGGCTGATGCTGCTGGACGAGGTCACCTCGGCGCTCGACCCGGAACTGGTCGGCGAGGTGCTGGCGATGATCCGGGACCTCAAGGCCGACGGGATGACGATGGTGCTGGCCACCCACGAGATGGGGTTCGCCCGGGAGGTCGCCGACCAGGTCTGCTTCCTCGACGCCGGCCGGGTGGTCGAGGCCGGCCCGCCCGCGCAGGTGTTCGGCGAACCGACCCAGCCGCGAACCCGGCAGTTCCTCCGCCGGATCATCGAGGCCGGCCGGCTGTAGCGGGGCCGCGCCCCCGGAACGACCCGTGTGCCGATGGTGCGGGGTCTACGCCTGCCGGACCCCACACCATCGGCCCAAGAAGGCCACAGCCCGCCAGGGCACGCCGGCCCGGCGTGCCCCGGCGGTCCGTCAGCCGGCGAAGCCGACGCGGTGGCCGTTGGCCGTGGACACGGCCCGGACCGCCAGCGCGGCGTCCAGGGCGGCCACCGTCGCCGACCAGCCCTTGTCCTCGGCGGAGCCGGGCAGCCCGGCCCGGTCCCGGGCCTGGTCCAGGTTCTCCACGGTCAGCACCCCGTGCGCCACCGGCTTGCCCTCGTCCAGGGCGACCCGGGTCAGGCCGTCGGTCACCGACCGGCAGACGTAGTCGAAGTGGGCGGTCGCGCCGCGCACCACCACGCCCAGCGCCACCACCACGTCGCAGCGCCGGGCCAGGGCCTGCGCCACCACCGGCAACTCCACCGAGCCGGCCACCCGGGCCGTCACCACCCGCGCCCCGCACGCCTGCGCGGCGGCCACCGCCCGGTCGAGCATGTGGTCGGTCAGCTCGCCGTGCCAGCGCGCCGCCACCACCCCGACGGTCAGCCCGGCGGCGTCCACCGGGGTCACTCCGGGTTCACCGAAACCCGCCATCGTCATGCTCCGATCTCGTCGCCGGGGACCGGCCGGCCCATCGGGGCCTCGGTCACCTCGTCCAGCTCGTCCAACAGGTGGCCCATCCGGTCCCGCTTGGTCCGCAGGTAGCGGACGTTCTCCGGGTGCGGCCGGACCGGCAGCCCCTCCCGGCCGGTGACGGTCAGCCCGTACCCCTCCAGCCCGGCCCGCTTGGCCGGGTTGTTGGTGAGCAGCCGCATCGACCGCACCCCCAGGTCGTAGAGGATCTGCGCGCCGGTGCCGTAGTCCCGGGCGTCGGCCGGCAGGCCCAGGTCGAGGTTCGCGTCCACGGTGTCGCGGCCCTGGTCCTGGAGCTGGTACGCCTGGAGCTTGTGCAGCAGGCCGATGCCCCGGCCCTCGTGGCCGCGCACGTAGAGCACCACGCCCCGCCCCTCCCGGGCGACCCGGGCCAGCGACGCTTGCAACTGTGGCCCGCAGTCGCAGCGCAGCGACCCGAAGACGTCCCCGGTCAGGCACTCGGAGTGCACCCGGACCAGCACGTCCTCGCCGTCGCCCAGCTCGCCGAAGACCAGCGCGACGTGCTCGGCCGGGTCGTGTTCGGCCCGGTAGCCCAGCGCCCGGAAGACCCCGTACGGGGTGGGCATCCGGGCCTGCGCGACCTGCTCCACCTGCTTCTCGTGCCGCCGCCGGTAGGCCACCAGGTCGGCGATGGTGACCAGGGTGAGCGAGTGCTCGGCGCAGAACTTCTCCAGGTCCGGCAGGCGCATCATGGTGCCGTCGTCGTTGACCAGCTCGCAGAGCACCCCGGCGGGACGTAGCCCGGCCAGCCGGGTCAGGTCGACCGCCGCCTCGGTGTGCCCGGGACGGCGCAGCACCCCGCCGGCGCGGGCCCGCAGCGGCACCACGTGGCCGGGGCGGGCCAGGTCCGTCGGGTCGGTGCCGGGGTCGGCGAGCAGCCGGATGGTGTGCGCCCGGTCGGCGGCCGAGATGCCGGTGCTGACCCCCTCCCGGGCGTCCACGGTCACCGTGTAGGCGGTGCCGCGCCGGTCCTGGTTGGTGTGGTGCATCGGCGGCAGGTCCAGCCGGTCGCACTCCGCCTCGGTCAGCGGGACGCAGACGTACCCGGAGGTCCAGCGGACCATGAAGGCGAGCAGCTCCGGGGTGGCCAGCTCGGCGGCGAAGATCAGGTCGCCCTCGTTCTCCCGGTCCTCGTCGTCGACCACCACGACGGGCCGGCCGGCGGCGATGTCCGCCACCGCCTCCTCGATCCGGGCGAAGGTGACCGCCTGGGTGCTCATGCCACGACCTCCGAGTAGGTGGACGGGATCGGTGTCGACGCCGTACGGCTGGCCCGCGAGCTGCGCCACCAGGCGGCGAAACCCCAGCCGCAGAGCGCGCCGTAGACCAGGTACATCGCCGCCGAGGGGTAGAAGCCGCCGCGCAGCAGCAGCGGTACGCCGACCGCGTCCACCGCGATCCAGACCAGCCAGAACTCCACCCAGCCCCGGGCCATCCCGTAGGTGGCCAGCAGGCTGCCGGTGAGGATCCAGGCGTCCGGCAGCGGCCCCCAGGAGCCGAGCGCGGCGAGCAGCGGATAGCCCAGCGCGGTGCCGAGCACGGCGGCCAGCAGCAGAGCGAGCCGTTCCCGGCCGGTGGCCCAGCGGGGGGTTACCGCCGGGGCGTCCGCACCCTGGCGGCGGTTGCGTGACCACCGCCACCAGCCGTAGACGCTGACCGCGAAGAAGAAGACCTGCCGGCCGGCCTGGCCGTAGAGGTCGTGCGCCTGCGGGGTGGCGAACACCCCGCCGAGGAAGACGGTGAACAGCAGCCCGTTGCCGATCATGCCGACCGGCCAGGCCCAGACCAGCCGGCGCAGCCCGAGCAGCGCCGAGACCAGCCCGAAGGCGTTGCCGACGATCTCCCGGACCAGCACCGGGGAACCGACGACGTGCACCTGCGCGTCGAGCAGCCAGCCGACCGGGCCGGTCACCGCGCCCCTCCGGTGGCGTCCCCGGGCAGCGCCGGGGCGGTGCCGTCGGTCCCGGCGGGCAGCCGGGCGTCGAGGAGGCGTTCGACGTACTTGGCCAGCACGTCCACCTCCAGGTTGACCGACGCGCCGACCCCCCGGCCGCCGAGCGTGGTGAGCTTGAGGGTGGTGGGGATCAGCCCGACGGTGAACCAGTCGTCGCCGACCGCCGCCACCGTCAGCGACACCCCGTCGACGGTGATCGAGCCCTTCTCCACCACGTACCGGGCCAGGGTGGTGGGGAGCCGGAACCGCAGCGTCTCCCACTGCGCGGCCGGTTCCCGGGAGAGCACCTCGCCGACGCCGTCGACGTGGCCCTGCACCAGGTGCCCGCCGAGCCGGCTGTTCAGCGCGGCGGCCCGCTCCAGGTTGACGGGGTCGCCGGGGCGCAGCCCGCCCAGCGCCGAGCGGCGCAGCGTCTCGCCCATCACATCGGCGGTGAACACCCCGCCGTCGACGTCGACCACGGTCAGGCAGACCCCGTTGACCGCGATGGAGTCGCCGTGCCGGGCGTCGGAGGTGACCAGCGGGCCGCGGATCGCGACCAGCGCCGAGTCACCCCCGGTGTCGGCGATCCGGACGACCTCGCCCAACTCCTCGACGATGCCGGTGAACATCTCAGGCCTCCCTCTTCCGGGGCAGCGCGGTGATCCTCAGGTCGGACCCGACCCGGGTAACGTCGGTGATTTCCAGATCGATGGCGTCGGCGATGGTCGTCACACCCGCGTCGACCAACGCGGTCGGGCCGGCCCCGAGCAGCTTCGGCGCGACGTACCCGACGACCCGGTCGACCAGGCCGGCGGCGAGGAACGCCCCGGCCAGCCGGGGGCCGCCCTCCAGCAGCGCGGCGCGTACCCCCCGGTGGTGCAGTTCGGCCAGCAGGGCCGGCAGGTCGACCCGGCCGTCCGGGCCGGCGCCGACCTCCGCGACGGTGGCGATCCAGGTCCGGGCGGCGCCGTCGCGGACCCGGGCGTCGGCGGGGGTACGTCCCGCGCTGTCCACCACCACCCGCAGCGGCTGGCGGATGGCCAGGGTGCCGTCGCGCAGGTTACGGGCGGTCAGCCGGGGATCGTCGGCGAGCACGGTGCCGACCCCGGCGATGACCGCGTCGACCGTGCCGCGCAACGCGTGCACGTCCATCCGGGCCGCCTCGGAGGTGATCCACATGCTGCTGCCGTCGGCCGCCGCGGACCGGCCGTCGAGCGTGGCGGCGTACTTCCAGATCAGGTACGGCCAGCCGCGCCGCATCGAGGTCAGCCAGGCGACGTTGCCGGCCTCGGCCTCGTCGGCGCGTACCCCGAACTCGACCCGCACCCCGGCGGCGCGCAGGGTGGCGGCGCCGCCCGAGGCGACCGGGTTGGGGTCGGGTACGGCGATGACCACCCGGGCGATGCCGGCGCGGATCAGCGCGTGACTGCACGGGCCGGTGCGACCCGTGTGGTCGCAGGGTTCGAGGGTGACCACCGCGGTGCCGCCCCGGGCCCGCTCGCCGGCCTGGGCGAGCGCGACGATCTCGGCGTGCGGCCCGCCGGTGTAGGCGTGGAAGCCCTCCCCGACGACGACGCCGTCCGCGTCGAGCAGCACGCAGCCGACGACCGGATTGGGACTGGTGGTGCCGAGACCCCGCGCGCCCAACTCGATGGCACGACGCATCGCCTCGTCCACGGAGACGCCGCCCATGCCCTGCCCTCTCGCTCGCCGGTCCCCGCGCGGGCGGTACGGGAGCAGGCGGGCAGGCGGCGGCGGAACCGGGAACGGCAGCGCCGCCCCCGGGGAGCCCACGCGGTCGCCGAGACGCCACGCAGGCCCGCCCCGCCCGCGCGCTGTCTCCCATCCGGACTGTCGGGGGTGCGGACGGACCGCTCCCCCACCGTCGGCCCCGGATTCTCACCAGGTCCACCGGGCGGCACAGCCGTCCGGGTCGCGGGCTTACCACGTCGAGCGTGGATCACCGCCGGTTCGGAATTTCACCGAGCCCCGCCAGCGCGTGGTGGGTACATGCGAAGTCTTACACGTCACCCCCGGGAGTCCGCCACCTCCAGCGTGCTACTTCACACCCCGTCGGCACGTCGCCTGTCGACTGCGACGTATGACCCCGGTTGGCTCTTGGCGACCGTTTTCATCTCGCTGGCCACGGCGATCGCCGCCAGCGGGTCGGTGAAGCGTTTGCGGGCGTCGGAGAGCGACACACCGATCGACAGGGTGACCAGGGCCGCCCGCCTGATGTTGCCCCGCCGGTCCTTCAGCTCGACGAAGCCGCGTTCCCGGTCGGTCGCGTCGTAGAGGGTGTCGGCGGTCTTCTCGAAGTCGACCACGGCCCGGGAGGTCAGCGGGCGGATCTGGTCGGGGGCGCAGACGATCACGAAGTCGTCGCCGCCGACGTGGCCGAGGAAGGCCGGCGGCAGCCCGATCGCGACCACCGCCCGGTACAGGCTGCGGGCCAGCGCGGAGATGAACTCGTCGCCCCGCACGAAGCCGTACCGGTCGTTGACGCTCTTGAACCGGTCGATGTCGATGTAGCCGACGGCGTAGTCGACGCCGCTGCGGACCCGGTCGCTGATCTCCCGGCGGATCCGACTGTTGCCGGGCAGGCCGGTCAGCGGGGAGACCTCACGGAACTCCTTGTTGCGGCGCAACGTGGAGCTGACCCGGGCCACCAGCTCGGCGGTGTCGAACGGCTTGACCAGGTAGTCGTCGGCGCCGGCGCTGAGCCCGTGCACCTTGTCCACGGTCATGCCCTTGGCGGTCAGCATGATCACCGGCAGTGCCGAGGTGATCGGGTTGGCGCGCAGCCGGCGGGTCAGCTCCAGACCGTCGATGCGCGGCATCATCAGGTCGACCACGGCCAGGTCCGGCTTGTGCTGCTCGATCATGTCGAGCGCCTCCTGGCCGTCCCCGGCGTGCAGCACCTCGAAGCCGTGCAGCCGCAGGTTGAACTCGACGAAGCGGGCGATGTCCTCGTCGTCGTCGACGACCAGGATCACGTCGGGGCGGTCGCCGGTGGGTTCCACCTCAGGCCCCGGCGTTGGCGCGCTCCGCCAGCCCGCGCAGGCGACGGACCGCCTCGGCCGGGTCGTCCGCGCCGTACACGGCGGTGCCGGCGACGAAGGCGTCCGCGCCGGCCGCCGCGGCCTGCTCGATGGTGTCGGCGGCGATTCCGCCGTCGACCTCGATGCGCAGTTCCAGGTGGCCGCTGTCGACGTGCCGGCGGGCCGCCCGCACCTTGTCCAGCAGCTGCGGGATGAAGCGTTGCCCGCCGAAGCCGGCCTTGATCGTCATGATCAGCAGGGTGTCGAAGCTGGGCAGCAGGTCGAGGTACGGCTCGATCGGGGTGTCCCGGTCGATGGCCAGCCCGGCCCTGGCACCGGCCGAGCGGAGATCCTTGGCCAGGGCGACCGGGTCGTCGCACGCCTCGGCGTGGAAGGTCACGTTGTACGCGCCGGCGTCGGCGTAACCGGGGGCCCACCGCCGCGGGTCGGTGATCATGAGGTGCACGTCGAACGGGAGCCGGGTCACCGCCCGCAGGCTCTGCACCACCGGCAGGCCGATGGTCAGGTTGGGCACGAAGTGGTTGTCCATCACGTCGACGTGCAGCCAGTCCGCGGCGTCCTCGACGGCGCGGACTTCATCGGCGAGGCGGGCGAAATCGGCGGCGAGGATGCTGGGCGCGATGATCGACGGCGGTACGGTCACAGGGCAAGTGTACGAACGCGGCCATCCGCTGCGGACAGCACGGCACCATGAGCGACGCCCTGTGACCCAGGCGTGACCCGTGGTGCACCAACGGCTCCCCTTCCCGGGAGTCCGGGACGAATGGCCGGTGCCGACTGGCCGAACGGCCCGCAAGAGGCAACACTCCATCAGGGACGGTCACGTATGATGCTCGCCCGGCGGCGGGCACGCCGGGCGGGGCACGGCGACGGACCGTCGACCCCCGGAAAGGGTGGACGATGCGACGGTGGCTCGTGGCGCTGGCGCTGGCCGGCACCGTGACGGTGGCGCTCAGCGGCTGCGTACCGCAGCACGGCGCCGACGGAGACCTGCTCGACGACTGGCCGGTGCTGCCGGTCGCCCAGTCGTTCGTGCCCGCCACGGACGCCTGCCTACCCCGGATCACCCCGGTCGTGCAGGCCGGCACCTACGAGACCGTGGACTGCGCGCGCAGCCACCTGGCCGAGACCATCCACGTCGGCACCTTCACCGGCGCGGTGACCCGGGGTGAACGGCCCGAGCCGGGCTCCGCCGCGCTGCGTCCCGCCCGTACCGAGTGCGACCAGCGGGCCCGTGACGTCCTCGGTGGCGACTGGCACTCGGCCCGGCTGACGATGAACATCGCGCTGCCGGCCAACTCGGCGTGGAACAGCGGCGCCCGTTGGTTCCGGTGTGACCTCAGCGAGACCGACAGCATCGACAACACCCGGCCGGTCAACCGCGTCGGCAGCCTGCGCGGGGCGATGATCGGCGACAATCCGCTCAGCCACCGTTGCTTCGATCCCAAACTCATCGGCAACAACCTCAACTACATGGCCCCGGTGCTCTGCTCCGAGCCGCACCGCGCCGAGTTCGTCGGCGTCTACCTGGAACGCAGCGACCTGAGCTGGGCCGATTTCAGTCGCGCCAACCAGCGGGTGCACCGGCGGTGCATGGCGCTGATCGCCGGCTTCGCCGAGGTGCCCAACAACAGCGAACTGCCGTACCGGGCCGGGTCGATCTTCTATCCGCCGTCGCAGCGGGAGTGGGAGGAGGGCGACCGGGGCATCCGCTGTTTCCTGTGGAGCGACGACCGGAAGCTGACCCGCTCGATGCGCGGTGCCGGCCCCAAGGGCCTCCCCACCATCTGACCCGTCCGCCCGCCGCCGCTTCCCGCTTCCCGCCCCCGGTGATCAAGAGGTTCGCGTCATCCGGCGACGGATCGTTGACGCAATTCTCTTGATCACTGGGGGCAGGCGGGCGGGGCGGCGGCAGGGGCGGGGCGGGTCAGGTGCGGCGGAGGAGGGCCAGGAACATGGCGTCGGTGCCGTGGCGGTGCGGCCAGAGCTGGACGGTGGGGCCGTCGCCCAGGCCGGGCATGCCCGGCGGCAGGACCGTCCGGGCGTCGACGAAGTCCGCCGGCACCCCGGCACGCCGGGCCGCCTCGGTGACCGTCACGTGCGTTTCCACCGTGTGCGGGGAACAGGTGACGTAGGCGACCAGACCGCCCGGACGGGCCGCCCGCAGCGCGGCGGAGAGCAGTTCCCGCTGCAACCGGGTCAGCGGCGGCAGGTCCGACGGCTGCCGCCGCCAGCGCGACTCGGGCCGGCGGCGCAACGACCCCAGCCCGGTACACGGGGCGTCGACCAGCACCCGGTCGAAGTGCCCCTCCGGCAGCTTCGGATCGGCCCCGACCGTGCGCCCGTCGGTGTGCAGCACGCTCACCGGCAGACCCCGGGTGGCCTGCTCGACCAGCCGGGCCCGGTGCTCCGAAACCTCCACCGCGGTCAGCCGGGCACCCCGCTGCGCGGCGAGCGCGCCGAGCAGTCCGGCCTTGCCACCGGGACCGGCGCACAGGTCCAGCCAGCGGCCGTCGTGACCGTCCAGCGGAGCCGTGGCCAGCGCGTTCGCCACCAGCTGGGAACCCTCGTCCTGCACGTGCGCCCGGCCGTCGGCCAGCGCCGGCAGGTCACCGGGCGCGCCACCGGGCAGGTAGACCGCGTACGGCGAGAACGCACCCGGCGCGCCGCCGACCGCGTCGGCCAGCTCCGCCGGGTCGAGGAGGCCCGGACGGGCGCACAGGTGCACCGGCGGGCGCTCGTTGTCCTCGATCAGCAGCCGGGTCACCTCGCCCAGGTCACCGCCGAGAGCGTCGGCGAAGGCCCGGACGATCCACTGCGGGTGGCTGTAGGTCACGGCCAGGTGGCCGATCGGGTCGGCGGCCATCGTCGGGGCGAGTTTGGCCGTCCACGTGTCGACGTCCTGGCCGGCCACCTCGCGCAGCACCGCGTTGGCGAAGCCGGTGGCCCCCTCCCCCACCGTACGGACCAGGTCGACCGTGGAGGACACGGCGGCGTGCGCCGGGACCCGGGTGTGCAGCAGTTGGTAGGCGCCGAGCCGCAACGCGTCGCGCACCGGCGGGTCGATCCGCGCGACGTCCCGACCGGCGGCGGCGGTGAGGATCGTGTCGAGGGTGCCGAGCTGCCGCAGGGTGCCGTAGGTCAGCTCGGTGGCGAAGGCGGCGTCCCGCCCGGCCAGCCCCTGCTCGCGCAGGATCGCCGGCAACACCAGATTGGCGTACGCGTCGTCGCGGTGCACCGCCGCGACCGCCTGGTAGGCGGCGTACCGGGGCAGGTCGACGGCCGGGCGGACCGGTCGGCCGGGTCGCCCGCCGCGCCGGCCGGACCCGGCCCGGTCGCCCCACCCACCGGTGCGGGCGGGGCGGTCGCCCCGGGTGCCGCCGGAGGGCCGCCGGTCGTCGCCGCGCCGGTCGCCGTCGGCCGGACGGTCTCCTCGTGCGGTCGGTCCGGTCACGCGAGTTCCTCCCCGGCGGCGACCCGGACGCCACGCGCCCAGTCGGTCGCCGGCATGGCCTTCTTGCCCGCCGCGCGCACCTCACCGAGCTGCACCGGCACGGTCGCCGTGCCGGCCAGCACGCGGGACTTCTCCACCAGCAGTTCTCCAGGTTTCAGGGTGGGGCCGTTGCCGACCGGGGTGACCGGGCCGAGCTTGACCCGGTCGCCCCGGAAGGTCGTCCACGGGCCCGGGGCGGGGGTGCAGGCGCGCACCCGCCGGTCGACCGCGAACGCGGGGTCGCCCCACCGCACCCGGGCGTCGTCCACTGTCAGTTTCGGGGCCAGCGAGACCCCGTCGGCGGGCTGCGGTTCGGCCCGCGCGGTGCCCGCCGCGATCGCGTCCAGGACGGCTACCAGCAGCCCGGCACCGGAGTGGGCGAGCCGCTCCAGCAGGTCGCCGGAGGTGTCGGTGGGGCGGATCTCGTCGGTGAGCGTGCCGTAGACCGGGCCGGTGTCCAGCCCCTGCTCCAGCTGGAAGACACTGGCCCCGGTCAGCTCGTCGCCGTGCAGCACCGCGTGCTGCACGGGTGCCGCGCCCCGCCAGGCGGGCAGCAGCGAGAAGTGCAGGTTGACCCAGCCGAAGCGGGGGATCTCCAGCGCCGCCGGGGGCACCAGCGCGCCGTAGGCGACCACCGGCACGCAGTCGGGGGCCAACTCCCGGAGCCGGTCGAGGAACTCGGGCTCCCGGGGGCGGGCCGGGGTGAGCACCTCGACGCCGTGCTCGTCGGCCCAGACGCCGACCGGGGACCGCAGCACGCCCCGGCCCCGACCGGCGGGCGCGTCGGGGCGGGTCACCACGGCCACCACCTCGTGCCCGGAGGCGTGCACGGCGGCCAGGGCGGGGACGGCGACCGCCGGCGTACCGGCGAAGACCAGCCGCATCGGGGCGGTCACCGGCCCAGACCGAAGGGGTTGCCGGCGGCGTGCGGGCTGACCTTGACCGTCGGCGGGGCGGCCTCGTCGTACCAGTCGGCCTGCCGGATCGCCTTCATCGCCTCCTTGCGCCCGGCCGGGTCCAGCCGGTCGAGGAAGAGCACCCCGTCGAGGTGGTCGGTCTCGTGCTGGACGCAGCGGGCCATCAGCCCGGTGCCGACGATCTGCAACGGGTCGCCGTAGCCGTTGAAACCCTTGGCGATCACGTTCTGCCGGCGCTTGGTGTCGAAGTAGAGCCCGGGGATGGACAGACAGCCCTCCGGGCCGTCCTGCTCCTCGGCGTCGGGGAACTCCAGCACCGGGTTGACCAGGTGGCCGAGCACGTCGTCCACCTCGAAGGTGAAGACCCGCAGGCCCACACCGAGCTGGGGGGCGGCCAGCCCGGCACCGCTGCGGTCACGCATCGTGTCGGTGAGGTCGGCGATGAGCCTACGCAGCTCGACGTCGAAGTCGACGACCGGATCGGCCGGCGTGCGCAGCACCGGGTCCCCGAACAGACGGATGGGCTGGACGGTCACGCGGGGTGGCTCCTTCGTTGGACGGCGTGGTGCCGTACCAGTCTACGGAGTACGGCGGGGGCACCGGCCGGCGTACCGCGACGGGTGGTGACCGGGGTGGGACGGCCGGTCAGACGCCGGCCCCCGCTTCGCCGGCCAGCACGGCGTCCCCGCCGAGCAGGGCGTGCGCGGGCAGCGGGAGCCGGGTGCCGTGGGCGGCCTCCCAGTCGTGCACGAGGCTGGGGCGCACGTGGGCGGCGAAGTAGTCGACGGCGCTCGTCTGCCCGACCACCGGCTCGTCCACCTCGGCGACGAGCTGCGCGGGCACCAGCGAGAAACCGTTGCGCAGGGCCGCGCTGAGCCGGCGGTGACCGTCGACGACGAAGAAGTACTCGCCGGTGAAGCCGATCCGCAGCGGGGCGAGGGCCTCGTCGCCGGCCGCCGCCAGCTCCCCGACGAGCCCGGACCCGTCGAGCCCGCGCAGGGTGGCGACGTCCTCGGTCGGGTAGACCCGGGCCGGGTCCAGCAGCAGCAACGGCGGGGCGTCACGCAGCACGTCGGCGGCGAGCCGGCCCTCGTACGCGTCGATGATGTGCGTGATGACCTCCTCGGCGGAGGCCCGGGTGGTGTCGCAGACCAGGTCGTAGTTGCGCAGCCGGGCCTTGTCGACGCCGTAGCGGAGGATGAACCGGTTACGCTCGCTGTCGCTGCGTTCGCGCAGCCTGGCCTCCGCCTCGGCCAGCGAGGTGTAGCTCTCGGCCGGCCCGGAGGGGCGCAGCAGCACCCGCCGGGCCGCCTCGGCCGGCTCGGTGATCATGTGCACCTTGAGCGCGTGGGTGAAGAAGTGCCAGGCCAGCCGGGAGTCCATCACCAGTGACTCGCCGGAGGCGGCGATGTCGCGCTGGAGCTGGTCGACGTAGCCGTCGACGGCCTGGTCCAGCTCGGCGTGCAGGTTGAGCTGGAGGGCGGTCATCTGGCGTTCCTGGGCCATCTGCCGGTAGAGGTCACCGACGCTGACCCGGCGCAGGCCCAGCCGCTTGGCGATCTCGACGGAGACGGTGCTCTTGCCGCTGCCGAGGTCACCGTTGAAGACGATCGACTGACGAACGGTCACGACTGGTCCACCCCTGCTCACCGGCTGATTGAGATCATCGATTTGGCGTCGACCCGACGCGTTCCCGCCTTCGTCGCGCCATTCGTGCGCCCGGGCATGAGGGGCGATGCTATCACGCGTACGCCCGCCGGCCGGCGGACCCGGGGTGCGACGGCGGGCTGGCCGGACCCCCGACGGAACTGAGCGACGACTCAGAACAGGGCGAGCGGGTCGACCTGGAGACGGACCGGTTCGGCAGACCGCCTGGCGCTGCGGACCCCGGCGGCGGTGTGCAGCGCCCCGGCCAGCGCGGCGGCCCGGGACCGGGGCACCCGGACCAGCATCCGCTCCCGGTCCTCGTCGGCAGGGACCGGGCCGAGCACCTCCGCCCCCTCCGGCAGCTCGGCCTGCGCCAGCAGGTCGGCCACCGCCGCCGCTCCCCCGGTGACGCTGGCCATCTTCACCGCCGGCGGGAAGCCCAGCTCGCGCCGCTCGGCCAGCTCCCGCGCGGCGAACCAGCCCGGGTCCCAGCGCAGCAGCGCCTGCACCGGGGCCAGCGCCCCGTCGGCGACCACCACCACCTTCCCGCCGGCCGGGGCGGGACGGGCCAGCGCCGCAGCGGACAGCCACCGCCGTAGCGCCTCCTCGCCGGCGCGCAGGTCGGCCCGGGTGAGCAGCGCCCAGGAGTCCAGCAGCAGGACCGCGCCGTACCCCCCGTCGGCCACCGGCTCGGCCCCCGGGGTGGCGATGACCAGCGCCGCACCGCCCGGCACGGCGGTGAGCACCTCGTCGCGACCCGAGGTGCGCACCGGCACCCCGGGGAACGCCCGACCCAACTCCTCGGCGGTCCGGCGGGCCCCGGTGACGGCCGCCCGCAGCCGTCGCCCGCCGCACTGCGGGCAGGCGTACGCGGCGGTGACCCGGCCACACCAGCGGCAGGCCGGCGGGGCGTCGGCGGCACGCAGCGCCAACGGGCCCGCGCAGTGCGGGCAGCGGGCCGGGGTCCGGCAGTCCGCGCAGGAGACCGAGGGCAGGTAACCCCGGCGGGGCACCTGGACCAGCACCGGCGCGTCCGCGCGCAGGGTGTCCCGGGCGGTGGTCCAGGCCAGGCTGGGCAGCCGGGCCGTCGCCGCGCCCGGATCGCGGGCCAGTTGCGGATCGTCCCCGGTCGGGGCGATGGCCGGGGTACGCGCCCGCAGGGTCGACCGGTCCGCCACCACCTCCCGGGCCCAGCCGGTCTCCACCAGCAGCTGCCCCTCGGCGGTCCGGGTCCAGCCGCCGACCAGCGCGGCGGCGTCGGCGAGCCGGGCCCGGGTGAGCAGCACCTCCCGCGCGTGCGGGTAGGGGGCCCGGGGCTCGGCGTGCAGGTCGTCCCCGTCGTCCCAGATCGCCACCAGGCCGAGCCGGTCGACCGGGGCGAACATGGCGGCCCGGGTGCCGATCACCACCGGCACGTCGCCCCGCCGGGCGGCCAGGAAGGCCCGGTACCGGCGGGCGGGGCCGAGCGCGGCGGAGAGGGTCACGTGCCGCCCGGGGCCGAGCAGGGCGGTCAGCGCCGCGTCGAGACGGTCGAGGTCCCGGGCGTCGGCGACCACCACGACCGCGCCCCGCCCCCCGGCGAGGGTCGCGGCGACCGCGTCGGCGTAGCGGGCCGCCCAGTCCTCCCCGGCCAGCGCCGACCAGACCGCGCGGGGGGCCCGCCCGTCGGCGAGCGCCGTCAGGAACGCCGGGCCGGCGGGATAGTCCCGCCAGCCACGCGGGTCGACCCCGGCCGCGTCACGCGGGGCGGGGCCGGGCGGGGTCGGCCCGTCGTCGCCCGGGTCGGTGCCGGCACGGACGGGGTCGACCCGCGCGGGGTCGGCCCGGGGTTCCTTCTCGACCCGGGCGTGCCGGGGCGGGACGGCCAGCCGGAGCACGTCGGCGAGGTTGCCGGCGTACCGGTCGGCGACCGCGCGGGCCAGCCGGGCCACCTCGGGGGCCAGCACCGGCTCCGGTGAGACCACCTTCTCCAGGTAGGCCAGCCGGCCGTCGTGCGCGGAGCTGTCCACCCGCTCCAGCAGCCACCCGTCGACCAGCTGACCGGCGAAGCGGACCTTGACCCGCACCCCGGGGACCGCGTCGTCGGCCAGCCCGGCGGGGACCAGGTAGTCGAAGGGACGGTCGAGGTGCGGCAGCGCGACGTCGACGCAAACCCGAGCGACCGGCGACCCGTCAGCGGGTCGCCGGTCGCTGGGCGTGGTGCCGGTCAGGCGCCCGCTACCGACTTCAGGTCGGCGGCCCGGTCGGTGTTCTCCCAGGTCAGCTCCGGCAGCTCCCGGCCGAAGTGGCCGTAGGCCGCCGTCTGCCGGTAGATCGGACGCAGCAGGTCGAGGTCCCGGATGATCGCGGCCGGACGCAGGTCGAAGACCTCACCGACGGCCCGCTCGATCCGCTCCACCGGCACGTTCTCGGTGCCGAAGGTCTCGATGAAGAGGCTGACCGGGTGGGCCTTGCCGATCGCGTACGCGACCTGCGCCTCGCAGCGCTCGGCGAGGCCGGCGGCGACCACGTTCTTCGCCACCCACCGCATCGCGTACGCCGCCGAGCGGTCCACCTTCGACGGGTCCTTGCCGGAGAACGCGCCGCCACCGTGCCGGGCGTACCCGCCGTAGGTGTCGACGATGATCTTCCGGCCGGTCAGGCCGGCGTCACCCATCGGGCCACCGATCTCGAACCGGCCGGTCGGGTTGACCAAGAGCCGGTAGTCGTCGGTGTCCAGGCCCAGGCTCTCCAGCTCCGGGGCGATGACGTGGTCCCGCACGTCCGGGGTCAGCAGCGAGTCCAGCGAGATGTCGGCGGCGTGCTGGCTGGACACCACGACGGTGTTCAGCCGTACCGGGCGCAGCCCCTCGTACTCGATGGTGACCTGGGTCTTGCCGTCAGGCCGCAGGTACGGGATCGTGCCGTCCTTGCGCACGGCGGACAGCCGCTGGGCCAGCCGGTGGGCGAGCGCGATCGGCAGCGGCATCAGCTCGGGCGTCTCGGAGCAGGCGAAACCGAACATCATGCCCTGATCGCCGGCACCCTGCGCGTCCAACGCGCTCTCCGACGCACCCGTCCGCAACTCGAAGGCGTTGTCCACACCCTGGGCGATGTCCGGCGACTGCGCGCCGATGGAGACGCTGACGCCGCAGGAAGCGCCGTCGAAGCCCTTCTTCGACGAGTCGTAACCGATGCCGAGGATCGTCTCGCGGACGATGGTCGGGATGTCGGCGTACGCCTTGGTGGTCACCTCGCCGGCGACGTGGACCTGACCGGTGGTGATCAGGGTCTCGACCGCCACCCGACTGTGCGGGTCCTGGGTCAGCAGGGCGTCGAGGATCCCGTCACTGATCTGGTCGGCAATCTTGTCCGGGTGGCCTTCCGTGACCGATTCGGACGTGAAGAGGCGGCGTGTCACGGCACTCCTAAGCTCTTTAGATAATCGTTCCGCAGCAGTCTAGTCACCCTCGCGTACCGCTCACGACCGGGCGAGGCGGCATCCACCGTTCAGGAACGGGCGGGCCACCGGTCGCGTACGAGGTCCCAGACCCGGTCGGCCAGATCCTCCTTGGCCTGCTCGGGCAGGCGGTGCACGCTGCCGTCGACGCCGATGACGGTGGCCGCGTTGGTTTCGGCGCCGAAGACCTTGTCGACGCCGACCTCGTTGACGACGACGAGGTCGGCGCGTTTGCGGGCGAGTTTGGCCCGGCCGTTGGCCTCGGCGTCGCCGGTCTCGGCGGCGAACACCACCAGCACCTGCTCCGGTCGACGGCGACGGCCCAGCTCGGCGGCGATGTCCGGGTTGGTGACCAGCGCGATGGTCGGCGCGCTGCCGTCGTCCGACTTCTTGATCTTTCCGGTCGCGTAGGTCGCCGGCCGGAAGTCCGACGGTGCCGCCGCCATCACCACCGCGTCGGCGTCGGCGGCGGCGGCCAGGGTCGCGGTGCGCAGTTCCTCGGTGGTGCCCACCCGGACCAGGTCGACCCCGGCGGGGTCGGGCAGCGAGACGTTGGCGGCGATCAGCGTGACCCGGGCGCCCCGGGCGACGGCGGACCGGGCGAACGCGTAGCCCTGCTTGCCGGAGGACCGGTTGCCGAGGAAACGGACCGGATCGAGGGGTTCGCGGGTGCCGCCGGCGGTGACCACCAGGTGCCGGCCGGCCAGATCGGCGGGGGCGTCGACGCCCCGGGCGAGGGTCCGGCGGGCGACGGCGAAGATCTCGGCCGGGTCGGGTAGCCGACCCTTGCCGCTGTCGGCGCCGGTGAGCCGGCCGACGGCGGGCTCGATCACCCGTACCCCCCGGGAGCGCAGGGTGGCCACGTTCGCGACGGTGGCAGGGTGCTCCCACATCTCGGTGTGCATCGCCGGGGCGAGCACCACCGGACAGCGGGCGGTGAGCAGGGTGTTGGTGAGCAGGTCGTCGGCGAGGCCGTGGGCGGCCCGGGCGAGCAGATCCGCCGTGGCCGGCGCGACGACCACCAGGTCGGCCTGCTGGCCGAGCCGCACGTGGGGCACCTCGTGCACCGCGGACCAGACGTCGTCGGCGACCGGCTGGCCGGACAGCGCCGCCCAGGTCGGCGCCCCGACGAAGCGGAGCGCCGACGCGGTCGGCACGACCCGGACCCGGTGGCCCGACTCCGTGAACAGCCGCAGCAGCTCGCACGCCTTGTAGGCGGCGATGCCACCGCCGACTCCGAGCACGATCTCGGCGGACATCGGGGGTACGGGGGTTACGGCTGGTCGGTCGGCTCGGCGGTGAGCAGGCCCGCGTTGATCTCGCGCATGGCGATGGAGAGCGGCTTCTCCTGCGGGGTGGTCTCCACGAGCGGGCCGACGTACTCGAGCAGGCCCTCGCCGAGCTGGCTGTAGTAGGCGTTGACCTGACGCGCCCGCTTGGCGGCGAAGATCACCAGCGCGTACTTCGAGGTGGTCTTCTCGAGCAGCTCGTCGATCGGCGGGTTGGTGATGCCCTCGGGGTTGGCGATGGATCCCACGAAATACCTCTGCCTCTGAAGTGGCTGGTCGCTCGGCCGCTCGGGGCGGCCGGTCGCCCGACCACGGTTCTGCGGTCGGACGGGAGCCAGATTAGGACGAACCGAGCAAGCCTACCAGCTCAGCGGCGGCGCGCTCGGTGTGGTCGTGGTGGACGGCGCGCGCGGCGAGGGCCGCCAGGGCCGGGTCCGGACGGTGTCCCGGCGGCAGCAGCAGCACCAGCCTGCTCTGCGGCAGGGCCGCGCGGACGACCAGCGCCCCGGGCGGGTCCAGCGGCAGCAGCACCGGCCGGCCCCGCGTCAGGCACTCGGTCAGCGGGGCGCGCGGCGTGCCCCGGCGGTACGGCCCGGCCCGGGACCACTCCAGCAGCTCGCCCGCGGCGATCATCCGGTCGAACTCGGCCGGCTCCCGGAAGAGCCGGTCGACGCCGTCGGACTCGCCGGTGCGAGGTGCCCGGGTGGTCACCGGGACCGGCACCCACACGGCGGGAGAACGCGCCCGGACCGCCTCGACCACACCGCCCCGGCCGGCACCCGAAGGTCCGGTCAGGACGGTGAGCCGTGCCGCCGGGCACGCCTCCTCATCCGTGCTCACCGCTTGTTTGTACCTGCTGCGGCGGTCAGTTGGCGGCGAACTCTCCAAGCAGCGCCTTGCGCTGCTGCTCGCCCAGGCCACGCAGGCGGCGGCTGTCGGCGATCTTGAGCTTCTCCATGATCTGGGTGGCCCGGATCTTGCCGATACCCGGCATCGCCTGCAGCACGGCCGACACCTTGAGCTTGCCGACGACGTCGTCGGACTCGGCTCGCGCAAGGACGGCGGCCAGGGTGGTCTTGCCCTGCTTGAGCTGCTCCTTCAGCTCAGCACGGGCCTTGCGGATCTCCGCGGCCTTTTCCAGCGCGGCAGCGCGCTGCTCGGGGGTCAGTGACGGGAGCGGCACCAGTTCTCCTCAGGTCCCTATCGCGACGGGCGGAACGCACCGCCGCTCTGTGAAACGTGGTGTCGCTGGCAACCAAAGGGGTCCGTGGTTCCCAGCGCGGGGAAAACTAGCGTTCGACGGAGTTTTCGGCAACGTGGACGCGCGATGATCAACGTAAAGTGACCGAGCCGTCAGTCAGTGTCCGGAAGCCAGAATGCGCCGGCAGTCGGCCGCCACCCGGGCCGCGGCGGCCCGCAACGCGTCGGCGTCCGGACCCGCGTTGAGCACCTCCCGGGAGTACGACGGCAACACTGCGGACAGGCTCGGACCGAACACGGTGGGTAGATCGGCGGCCGTCGCACCCTGCGCGCCGAGGCCCGGAGCGAGCAGTGGGCCATTGACCCGCGACAGGTCGTGACCGGTGGCGCCGATGGTCGCGCCGACCACCAATCCGAAGCTTCCCAGCGGCTCGGCACCCCTGTTGAGCTGGGAAATCTCATCGATAACAAGCTGTGCGACGGTACGTCCACCTGAGGTGACGGCACGCTGCACCTCCGCCCCCTCGGGGTTCGAGGTGAGCGCTAACACGAAGACCCCGCCACCGTGCGCAGCGGCCGTGTCGAACATCGGGGCCAGTGAACCTACTCCCAGGTAGGGGCTCGCCGTGAGCGCGTCGACATACATCGGGCTGGATGGATCAAGGTACGCGGAGGCGTACGCGGCGACCGTCGAACCGATGTCGCCACGCTTGGCGTCGAGAAGAACGAGCGCGCCAACATCACGTAACTGTCGGATAGTTGACTCAAGAATCGCCACCCCGCGGCTCCCGAATCGCTCGAAGAAGGCCGACTGAGGCTTGAACACCGCAACCCGGTCACCGAGCGCTTCCGCGACGGTCCGGACGAACCGTTCCAGACCGTCGACGTCGTCCTCAAGGCCCCAGCGGGCCAGCAGACCCGGATGCGGGTCGATGCCCACACAGAGCGGCCCGCGCTCGGCCACCGCCCGGTGCAGGCGGGTTCCGAAGGTCTCCATCCGTTGCTCCCTCTCGTCTCGTGCTCCCCTGCTGCGGGGCGACGGTCGCCGCCCCGGTTGCGCCCCCGGTGCTCAGCCGGCCGCCACGGCGGCGGCGATCCCGGCCGCGACCCGGGCCACGTCGTCGTCCCCGGTCACGTACGGCGGCATCGTGTACACCAGGTTCCGGAAGGGACGCAGCCACACGCCCCGCCCCACCGCGGCGGCCGTCGCCGCCGCCAGGTCCACCTCGTGGTCCAGCTGCACCACACCGATCGCGCCGAGCACCCGGACGTCCGCCACCCCCGGCGCGCCCCGCAACGGCTCCAGACCGGCCCGTAGCCCCGCACCCACCCGCGCCACCCCGGCCGCCCAGTCGCCGGCCCGCAGCAGCCCCAGGGAGGCGTTGGCGACGGCACAGGCCAACGGGTTGCCCATGAACGTCGGCCCGTGGGCCAGCACCCCGTCGGCGGAGATGCCCCGGGCCACCTCCGGCGTGCACAACGCCGCCGCCAGGGTGAGGTAGCCGCCGGTGAGCGCCTTGCCCACACAGAGCACGTCCGGGGTCACCCCGGCGTGCCCGGCGGCGAACATCGACCCGGTCCGGCCGAACCCGGTGGCGATCTCGTCGAAGATCAGCAGCACCCCGTGCGCCCGGGTCACCTCGCGCAGCACCCGCAGGTACCCGGGATGGTGGAACCGCATCCCGCCGGCCCCCTGCACCACCGGCTCGACGATCACCGCCGCCAACTCGTCGGCGTGCCGGGCGACCGCGTCGGTCAACGCCGTCACGTACGCCGGGTCGGGCGGGTCGGCGAAGCCACCGGGCGGCACCGGCGCGAAGACCTGCCGGGGCAGCACGTCACCCCAGAGGTGGTGCATGCCGCCCTCCGGGTCGCAGACGCTCATCGGGTGGAACGTGTCGCCGTGGTAGCCACCCCGCCAGGTGCCCAGCCGGCGACGCCGCGGCCGGCCGGTGGCCCGCTGGTACTGCAGGCACATCTTGATCGCCACCTCGACCGACACCGAACCCGAGTCGGCCAGGAAGACGTGTTCCAGGCCGTCCGGAGCCAACTCGACAAGCGTCTCGGCCAACCGGACCGCCGGCTCGTGGGTGAGCCCGCCGAACATCACGTGACTCATCCGGCCGAGCTGGTCGGTGACGGCCGCGTCCAGCACCGGATGCCGGTACCCGTGGATCGCCGCCCACCACGACGACATCCCGTCGACCAGTTCCCGGCCGTCGGCCAACCGCAGCCGGACACCCTGCGCGCTGTGCACCACGTACGGCGGGTGGGCCGGCGGCAGCGCCGCGTACGGGTGCCAGACGCGGGCCCGGTCGACGGTCAGGATCTCCTCGGGCGTCACGCGTGCTCCTCCGTACCCTCGTCGGTGGTGGCGTCGGGGCGGACGGGCGCTCCTGGCGGGCACGACCGGAACCCCGGACGCGCCCGCCGGCTCACCGGCCGCTCACCGCCCGGTCACCCGCCGGAACCCGGGCGGCGGCCCGCACCAGGGCCGGACCCCGGTAGATGAACCCGGTGTAGAGCTGGACCAGGCTGGCCCCCGCGTCGAACATCCGGGCCGCGTCGTCCGGGTCGAGGATGCCGCCGACCCCGATCACCGGGAGCCGGCCCCCGGTCTCCCGGTGCACGAACGCGACCATCTCCCGGGCCCGCCCGGTCAGCGGACGGCCGGACAGGCCACCGGCCTGCGCGCCACGGTCCCGGTCGGCGGCGGCGAGACCGTCGCGGGCCAGCGTGGTGTTGGTGGCGATCACCCCGGCCGCGCCCCGGGCCAGGCACACCTCCAGCAGCTCCGCCACGGCCGGCTCGGTGAGGTCCGGGGCGATCTTCACCAGCACCGGCTTCTCCCCCACCAGGGCGGTGAGCAGGGCGTCCAGGTGCGCCCTGTCCTGCAACGAGCGCAGCCCCGGGGTGTTCGGCGAGGAGACGTTGACCGCGAAGTAGTCGCCGTACCCGCGCAACGCCCGGTACGAGGTGAGGTAGTCCTCGACCGCCTCCTCCAGCGGGGTCACCTTGGACTTGCCCAGCGAGATGCCCAGCGGCACCCCCAGCGGGCGGGGCGCGGCGGCCAGCCGGTCGGCCAGGGCCTGCGCCCCGGCGTTGTTGAAGCCCATCCGGTTGATCACGGCCGAGCTGTCGGGCAGCCGGAACAGCCGGGGCCGGGGGTTGCCCGGCTGGGCGTGCGCGGTGACCGTGCCCACCTCGACGAAGCCGAACCCCAGCGCCGGCCAGGCCGGCAGGGCCACCCCGTTCTTGTCCATCCCCGCCGCCAGGCCCACCGGGTTGGGGAACTCCACCCCGAACACCGTCCGGGGGGCCCGGTGCAGGTTGCGGGCCCGCAGCAGCGCCAGCGCCGCCGGCCGCCGGGACAGGGTCGCCAACCGGCGCAGCGTCCACTCGTGCGCCGTCTCCGCGTCGCCGCCGCCGATCCGGAACAGCGCCCGCCGGACACCCCGTTCGAACATCATGTTCCCTCCCGGCCGACGCCCTCGTCGGTGATCACGAGGGTGGCGTCACCGCACCCGCCGTCCGGTGACCGGAACCTCGTGATCACCGAAACGAGCGGGGCGAGCGGGGTGCGGGGGGCGGGGGTCACCGGGCGGCCCGGAGGGCGGCGTGCAGCTCCTGCAGGGGGCGCACCCGCATGTCGCCCCGGATGCGGGCCTCGATGCCCATCACCGCCGCCGCCACCCCCGGCACGGTGGTGATGCACGGGATGTCGGCCGTGACGGCGGCGCTGCGGATCTCGTAGCCGTCCGAGCGGGCGCTCGCGCCCGACCCCTGCGGGGTGTTCACCACCAGCGCCACGTCACCGGCGAGGATCATCGACACCGCGTCCGCGCCCTCGCCGCTCTGGTAGTGCTTGCGGATCTGCTCACAGGCGATACCATGCCGGCTCAGCAGCTCGGCGGTGCCGGCGGTGGCGACGATCTCGAAGCCCAGGTCGGCCAGCCGCTTGATCGGGAAGATCATGGCCCGCTTGTCCCGGTTGGCCACCGAGACGAAGATCCTGCCGGTGGTCGGCAGCGAACCGTACGCGGCGGACTGGCTCTTGGCGAACGCGTGCCCGAAACTGGTGTCGATGCCCATCACCTCGCCGGTGGACTTCATCTCCGGGCCGAGCAGCGAATCGACGCCCTTGCCGGCCGGGGTGCGGAACCGCTTGAACGGCAGCACCGCCTCCTTCACCGCGATCGGGGCGTCCGGCCGCAGCACCCCGCCGTCGCCGGTCGCCGGAAGCAGCCCCTCGGCGCGCAGCTCGGCGATGGTCGCGCCGAGCGCGATCCGGGCCGCCGCCTTGGCCAGCGGCACGGCGGTGGCCTTCGAGACGAACGGGACCGTCCGGGACGCCCGCGGGTTCGCCTCCAGCACGTAGAGCATGTCGTCCTTGAGGGCGTACTGGACGTTGAGCAGCCCACGCACCCCCACGCCCCGGGCGATCGCCTCGGTGTAGCGGCGCACCTCGCTCAGGTGCGAGCCGGCCAGCGTGATCGGCGGCAGCGCGCACGACGAGTCGCCGGAGTGGATGCCGGCCTCCTCGATGTGCTCCATCACCCCACCGAGGTAGACCTCGCCGTCGGCGTCGCAGAGCGCGTCGACGTCGATCTCGATGGCGTCGTCGAGGAACCGGTCGACCAGCACCGGGTGGTCCGGGGAGATGTCGGTGGCCCGCCCGATGTAGTCGCGCAGCGTGGCGTCGTCGTAGACGATCTCCATGCCCCGCCCGCCGAGCACGTACGACGGGCGGACCAGCACCGGGTAGCCGATCTCGTCGGCGATCGCCTTCGCCTCGTCGTACGAGGTGGCCGTGCCGTGCGCCGGGGCACGCAGGTCGGCGCGGGCCAGCAGCGCCCCGAACGCGCCGCGCTCCTCGGCCAGGTGGATCGACTCCGGGGAGGTGCCCACCACCGGCACCCCGGCGTCCTTGAGCCGCTGCGCCAGCCCCAGCGGGGTCTGCCCGCCGAGCTGCACGATCACCCCGACCACGCCGGGGCCGCCGGCCGCCCGGCCGGACGAGTCCTCGGCGTGCCAGACCTCCAGCACGTCCTCGAAGGTCAGCGGCTCGAAGTAGAGCCGGTCGGCGGTGTCGTAGTCGGTGGAGACGGTCTCCGGGTTGCAGTTGACCATCACGGTCTCGTAGCCGACGGAACCGGCCGCGTCCGCCGCCACGGCACCCGCCGTGCCGCGCGGGGCGGCCCGCAGCGCCTGGACGGCGTGCACGCAGGAGTAGTCGAACTCGATGCCCTGGCCGATCCGGTTCGGCCCGGAGCCCAGGATCAGCACCTTGGGCCGGTCCGACGCGGCGACCTCGGTCTCCTCGTCGTACGTGGAGTAGTGGTACGGGGTGGCCGCCGCGAACTCGGCGGCGCAGGTGTCCACCGTCTTGTAGACCGGCCGCACGTCGAGCCGGTGCCGCAGGGTGCGCACCCCGTCCTCGGCGGCCAGCTCCGGGCGCAGCGCGGCGAGCTGCCGGTCGGACAGCCCGGCCCGCTTGGCCCGGCGCAACAGCCCGCCGTCGAGCACCGGGGCGGCCACGATCTCGGCCCGCAGCTCGACCAGACCGGCGATCTGGTCGAGGAACCACGGGTCGATCCCGCCGGAGGCCGCCGAGACCTCGGCGACCGACGCGCCCAGCCGCAGCGCCCGCTCCACGGTGTAGAGCCGGCCGTCGTGCGGCATCCCCAGCGCGGCGAGGGTGTTCTCCCGGGTGGCCCCCTGCGGGTCCGGGGTGGTCCAGAAACCCGACGACTTGGTTTCCATCGACCGCATCGCCTTGTTGAGCGCCTCGGTGAAGTTCCGGCCCAGGCTCATCGCCTCGCCCACCGACTTCATCGTGGTGGTCAGCTCCGGGTCCGCGCCCGGGAACTTCTCGAACGCGAACCGGGGGATCTTCACCACCACGTAGTCCAGCGTCGGCTCGAACGCGGCGGGCGTCTTCAACGTGATGTCGTTGGGGATCTCGTCGAGGGTGTAGCCGATGGCCAGCTTCGCGGCGATCTTGGCGATCGGGAAGCCGGTGGCCTTCGACGCCAGCGCCGACGACCGGGACACCCGGGGGTTCATCTCGATCACCACGATCCGGCCGTCGGCCGGGTTCACCGCGAACTGGATGTTGCAGCCGCCGGTGTCCACCCCGACCTCGCGCAGCACCGCGATGCCCAGGTCACGCAGGTTCTGGTACTCCCGGTCGGTGAGCGTCATCGCCGGGGCGACGGTCACGCTGTCGCCGGTGTGCACGCCCATCGGGTCGACGTTCTCGATCGAGCAGACCACCACCACGTTGTCGTGCCGGTCGCGCATCAGTTCGAGTTCGTACTCCTTCCAGCCGAGCACGCTCTCCTCGATGAGCACCTCGTGCACCGGGCTGGCGGCCAGCCCCGCCCCGGCGATACGGTCCAGGTCCTCGTCGGTGTGCGCCATGCCCGACCCCAGGCCACCCATGGTGAACGACGGCCGGATCACCACCGGCAGGCCCAGCTCGGCGACCGTCTCGCGGACCTCGTCCATCGAGTGGCAGACCCTCGAGCGGGGCACCAGCGCGTCCGGGTCGGGCAGCCCCAGCCGGACGCCGGCCTTGGCGACGATCTCCTTGAACAGTTGGCGGTCCTCGCCCCGGTTGATCGCCTCGATGTTCGCGCCGATCAACTCGACGCCGTACTTGTCGAGCACCCCGGCCGCGTGCAGGGCGACCGCCGTGTTCAACGCGGTCTGCCCGCCCAGGGTGGGCAGCAGGGCGTCGGGCCGCTCCTTGGCGATGACCAGCTCGACGAACTCCGGGGTGATCGGCTCGACGTAGGTGGCGTCGGCGAACTCCGGGTCGGTCATGATGGTCGCCGGGTTGGAGTTGACCAGGCTGACCCGGATCCCCTCGCTGCGCAGCACCCGGCAGGCCTGGGTGCCGGAGTAGTCGAACTCGCAGGCCTGTCCGATCACGATCGGCCCGGAGCCGATCACCAGGATGTGCTTGAGATCGTCGCGCTTAGGCATTCGTGCGCCCCTCGCTGTGGTTCCGGCCCGCGCCGGGCTGCCCGTCCGGGCCACGGCCCTCGATCAGCTCGGCGAAGCGGTCGAAGAGGTAGTCGGCGTCGTGCGGGCCGGCTGCCGCCTCCGGGTGGTACTGGACGGTGAAGGCGGGCACGTCCACGGCCCGCAGCCCCTCGACGACGTTGTCGTTGAGGCAGACGTGCGACACCCGCACGCCACCGAACTCGGTGTCGATGACCTGGTCGGGGACGACCGCACCGGCCGGCCCGTCGCCGTGGCCCGGCCAGGCCACCGCGAAGCCGTGGTTGTGGCTGGTCACCTCGACCTTGCCGGTGGCCCGGTCGAGCACCGGCTGGTTGATGCCCCGGTGGCCGTAGCCGAGCTTGTAGGTGCCGAAGCCGAGCGCCCGGCCGAGGATCTGGCTGCCGAAGCAGATGCCGAACAGCGGGATCCGCCGGCTCAGCACCTCCCGGGCCAGCGCCACCGGCCCGTCGGCGGTGGCCGGGTCACCCGGGCCGGGCGAGAAGAAGACCGCGTCCGCGCCGGTGGCCAGCAGGTCGTCGATGGTGGAGCCGGCGGGCAGCACGTGGGTGGTGACCCCCCGGGCGGCCAGCCGCCGCGGCACGTTGCGCTTGATGCCCAGGTCCAGCGCGGCGACGGTGTACCGGTGCTCGCCCTCCGCCTCGACCACGTACGGCGCGGCGGTGCTCACCTCGGCGGACAGGTCCGCGCCGACCATCTGCGGGGACTGCCGGACCCGCTCCAGCAGGGCACGCGGATCGTCCTCCACGCTGGAGATGCCGACCCGCATCGCGCCCCGCTCCCGCAGGTGCCGGGTGAGCGCCCGGGTGTCCACCCCGGCGATGCCCACCACGCCCTCCACGCCGAGCCGGTCCTCCAGCCCGCCGGTGGCCCGCCAGTTGGAGCCGATCCGGGCCGGGTCACGGACCACGTACCCGGCTACCCAGATCCGGTCGGACTCGTCGTCCTCGCCGTTGACCCCGGTGTTGCCGATGTGCGGGGCGGTCTGCACCACCACCTGCCGGTGGTAGGACGGGTCGGTCAGGGTCTCCTGGTAGCCGGTCATGCCGGTGTTGAAGACCGCCTCGCCGAAGGTCTCCCCGACACTGCCGTACGACTCACCGTGGAAGGTGCGCCCGTCCTCCAGCACGAGGATCGCGGACCTACGCTTGTTCATCGCTCGAATCACCGGGCCTGCCCTCCGATCCGGACTGCGGGACTCCGCTTCGCTACGTTCCTCGCTCGAATCACGCGCCCACCCCCGATCCGGACTGCGGGACTCCGCTTCGCTACGTTCCTCGCTCGAATCACTTGACAGCCTTTCCGTCCAGGACCGTCGGCTCGCCGCGCAGGAAGGTCGCCACGATGCGACCCGGCAGCGTCATGCGGGCGTACGGGGTGTTGCGACTGCGGCTGGCCAGCTCCGCGGGCTCGACCACCCGGCGGGCGGCCGGGTCGACCAGGGTCAGGTTCGCCGGCACCCCGGGCGCCGGGTCGAGGCCGTGGTCGTCGAGGCCGGCGATCCGGGCCGGGGTCCGCGACATCCGGTCGGCGATCAGGTCCCACCGGGGGCCGAGCACGTCGAGGGCGATGGACAGCGCCGTCTCCAGGCCGAGCATGCCCGGCCTGGCGTACGCCCACTCGCACTCCTTGTCCTCCACGGCGTGCGGGGCGTGGTCGGTGGCGACGACGTCGATGACACCCTCGGCGAGCGCGGCGCGCAGCGCGGCGACGTCGGTGCCGGTGCGCAGCGGCGGGTTGACCTTGAACACCGGGTCGTAGCTGGCCGTCGGGCTCCAGTCGGCCCCGAGCGCGGGGCTGGCCAGCGCGCCGCGCCCGGCCACCACCTCGTCGGTGAGCAGCAGGTGGTGCGGGGTGACCTCGGCGGTGACCCGTACCCCGCGCGCCTTGGCCTGGCGCAGCACCTCGACGCTGCCGGCGGTGGAGACGTGGCAGACGTGTAGCCGGCTGCCGACGTGCTCGGCGAGCAGCACGTCCCGGGCGATGATCGCCTCCTCGGCGACGGCCGGCCAGCCGGTCAGCCCGAGCCGGGTGGAGACCTCGCCCTCGTGCATCTGCGCGCCCTCGGTGAGCCGGGGCTCCTCGGCGTGCTGGGCGATGATCCCGTCGAACGCCTTGACGTACTCCAGGGCCCGGCGCATCAGCTTCGGGTCGGCGACGCAGTGCCCGTCGTCGGAGAAGATCCGTACCCGGGCCGGCGAGTCGGCCATCGCGCCCAGTTCGGCGAGCCGCTCGCCGGCCAGGCCGACGGTGACCGCGCCGATCGGCTGCACGTCGACCAGACCGGCCTGCCGGCCGAGCCGCCACACCTGCTCGACCACGCCGGCGGTGTCGGCGACCGGCGAGGTGTTCGCCATCGCGCAGACCGCGGTGTAGCCGCCGAGCGCCGCCGCCCGGGAGCCGGACTCCACGGTCTCGGCGTCCTCCCGGCCGGGTTCGCGCAGGTGGGTGTGCAGGTCGACCAGGCCGGGCAGGGCGACCAGGCCGGTGCCGTCGACGACGGCGGCGTCCGGCGCGTCCAGGCCCGGACCGGTCTCGGCCACGACGCCGTCGCGGATCAGCAGGTCGGTCGGCGCGCCGCCGACGACGCTCACGTTCTTGATCAGGTACGCGGTCACCGGTTGTTCCCTCCGAGCAGCAGGTAGAGCACGGCCATCCGCACGGAGACCCCGTTGGCGACCTGTTCGACGATGGTGGAGCGGGGCGAGTCGGCGACCTCGGGAGTGATCTCCATCCCCCGGTTCATCGGCCCGGGGTGCATGACGATCGCGTGTTCGGGCAGCCGGCGCAGGCGCGGGCCGTCCAGCCCGTAGCGGCGGGCGTACTCGCGGGCCGAGGGGAAGTAGGAGTCGTTCATCCGTTCCCGCTGCACCCGCAGCATCATCACCACGTCCACCCCGGGCAGCACCGCGTCGAGGTCGTAGCAGACGTCGGTGCCGGGGTCGGCGTCGGTCGCCACGGACCCGACGCCCGCGCGGGCGGCCCAGTCGACCGGGATCAGCGTCGGCGGGCCGACCAGGGTGACCTTGGCGCCGAGAGTGCTCAGCAGCAGCACGTTGGAGCGGGCCACCCGGGAGTGCAGCACGTCGCCGACGATCGCCACGTGCAGGCCGGCGAGCCGGCCCAGCCGGGCCCGCATGGTGTACGCGTCGAGCAGCGCCTGGGTCGGGTGCTCGTGGGTGCCGTCACCGGCGTTGACCACCGAGCCGTCCACCCAGTTGGCCAGCCGGTGCGGTGCCCCGGAGGCGGGGTGCCGGACGACCACCGCGTCGGCCCCCATCGCCTGCAGGGTCAGCGCGGTGTCCTTCAGGCTCTCGCCCTTGGTGACGCTGGAACCCTTGGCGGAAAAGTTGATCACGTCGGCGCTGAGCCGCTTGGCGGCGGCCTCGAACGAGATCCGGGTCCGGGTGGAGTCCTCGTAGAAGAGGTTCACCACCGTCCGGCCGCGCAGCGCCGGCAGCTTCTTGACCTCCCGGCCGGCGACGGTGGCCATCTCGGCGGCGGTGTCGAGGATCTCGGTGGCGGTGCCGGCGTCCAGGTCACCACCGGAGAGCAGGTGTCTGATCATGAGCGGGGCCGCCTCTCGTTCGCGCCTGCGGGACGCCGTCGCGGCGCGTTCACCGGGTCCCCCCGCAGAGCCGGACCTCGTCGGCGCCGTCGGTCTCGACGAGGGTGACCTTGACGCTCTCGGCGAGCGCGGTCGGGATGTTCTTGCCGACGTAGTCGGCGCGGATCGGCAGCTCCCGGTGGCCCCGGTCGACCAGCACGGCGAGCTGCACCGAGGCGGGCCGGCCGACGTCGTTGAGGGCGTCGAGGGCGGCCCGGACGGTCCGGCCGGAGAAGAGCACGTCGTCGACGAGGACGACCCGCTTGCCGTCGATGCCGCCGGGGGGCAGCTGGGTCGGGCCGACCGCGCGGGTGGCGTGCCGGCGCAGGTCGTCGCGGTAGAGGGTGATGTCGAGCACCCCGACGGGGACGTCGACGTCCTCGAAGGTGCTGATCCGGGCGGCGAGCCGCCGGGCCAGCGGGGCGCCCCGGGTGGGGATGCCCAGCAGCACGGTGTCGGCGGCGCCCTGGGTCTTCTCCAGGATCTGGTGGGCGATCCGGTCGACGACGCGCTGGACGTCGGCGCTGGCGAGGATCACCTTCACCGAGGGTTGCCGCTCGGGCGACGGGTGGGCAGCCGGTGGGCAGGCCACGGCGGACCTCCTTCCCCGCCTCACGGGACGGGTCGTTAAAGGATGTCGGGGGTGTCCGGTCGGGTCGTGGGGCCCGACCGGGGCTGGCGGCCACGTTACCAGCGGTCACCTGGCCGTTCGCCGCGACCCACTGATCCCCGGATCAGGACGGTGAAATGCGGACAACTCACCCGCTATCTCCGATGGGAATGTCACGAGCACTTGACCACGTGTCGCAATCCCCGTACCGTCACGCTCCGTAGCGATCGCGGGGAGAACCCCAAGCACAGCACTGGGAGTGTCCGAATGCCCTCTGAATACGCCAAGTCGCTGGGCGCCCGCCTGCGCTCCATCCGCCAGCAGCAGGGCCTGTCCCTGCAGGGGGTGGAGGAGAAGTCGAACGGACGCTGGAAGGCGGTGGTGGTCGGCTCGTACGAGCGCGGCGACCGGGCCGTCACCGTGTCCCGACTGGCGGAGCTGGCCGACTTCTACCGCGTTCCCGTCTCGGAGCTGTTGCCCGACGGCAGCGGGGTACGGCACGAGCCCACCAGCAAGATCGTCCTCGACCTGGAGCGGCTGTACGACGAGGCCTCCGAGGACCTCGCCTACGTCGCCCGCTACGCCCGTGCCATCCAGCAGCAGCGTGGCGACTACAACGGCCGGGTGCTCTCCATCCGCGCCGACGACCTGCGCGCCCTGGCGATCGTCTACGACGCCTCGCCGTCCGGTCTGATCGAACGGCTCACCGAGCACGGTGTGCTGGTCGCCGACCCGCGGGCGTTCTTCGCCTCCTGATCCGCGGTCACGCAACGAGAAGGGCCCGTGCCGTCCGGCACGGGCCCTTCTCGTCACAGCGTGCGGTCCCGCCCACGCCACGCAGGGCACGGGCGACCACGCTCAGCGGGTGGCGTACTCGGCGATCCGGCCGAGGATGCCGTTGAGGAAACGCGGCGAATCGTCGGTGGACATCTGCCGGGCCAGCTCCACCGCCTCGCTGATCGCCACCGCGTCGTCGATCTCGTCGACGTAGAGCAGCTCGTAGACGGCGATCCGGGCCAGGTTGCGGTCGACCGCCGGCATCCGGTCGAGAGTCCAGCCCTCGGCGTAGCTGGCGATCACCTCGTCGATCCGGTCGAGATGCCCGGCGACCCCCTCGACCAGACCGATCGCGTAGTCCAGGTGCTCCGGACGCGGCTTCTCGATCCGCTCGACGTAGCCGGCGAGCACCTCGACCGGGGGCCGGTCCCGCAGGTCGGCCTCGAAGAGCACGTCCAGCGCCCGCTTGCGCGCCTTGCGGCGCGCCGGCATCTGCTGCTTGGCGCCCTCGGCCATCAGGCTCGGCCGAGGTAACGGCCGTCGCGGGTGTCGACCTTGATCTTCTCGTCGGTGGTGATGAACAGCGGCACCTGCACGGTCGCGCCGGTCTCGACGGTGGCCGGCTTGTTGCCGCCGGTCGACCGGTCGCCCTGCAGACCCGGCTCGGTGTAGGTGACCTGGAGCACCACGCTGGTGGGCAGCTCGATGTAGAGCGGCACCCCCTCGTGGGTGGCGACGGTCGCCTCGGCCTCGGGGAGGAGGTAGTTGGCGGCCTCGCCGACGGTGCCGCCGGGAACGGTGATCTGGTCGAACGTCTCCAGATCCATGAAGACGTAGTCCTCACCGTCGGCGTACAGGTACTGCATGGTGCGCTTGTCGACGGTGGCGGTCTCGACCTTGGTGCCCGCGTTGAAGGTCTTGTCGACGACCTTGCCGGACAGCACGTTCTTCAGCGTCGTGCGGACGAACGCCCCACCCTTACCGGGCTTGACGTGCTGGAACTCGACGACGGACCACAACTCCCCGTCGAGGTTGAGTACCAGGCCGTTCTTGAGGTCGTTGGTGGATGCCATTTCCTGCCTTGATCATCAATTGGCGGACAGACCTGACAAGTCTACTAGCTGCGTCTAATCGGCGGCGGGGCCGTCAACGGGGGCCCGCCACACCCCCCACGGGCCGGGCCGACAATCACGCAGAGTAACGGGCGGCGGTTCAGTCGGCCCCGGCGGGCCGGGTGGCGAGGTGCCGCAGCGCGAGCCGGTAGCCGTCCACGCCCAGACCGCAGATCACCCCGGTGGCCACCGCCGACACCACCGAGTGGTGCCGGAACTCCTCCCGGGCGTGGATGTTGGAGATGTGCACCTCGACCAGGGGGGCACGCAGCAACGCGC
This sequence comes from Micromonospora sp. WMMD723, assembly GCF_049863385.1. Lineage (NCBI taxonomy): Bacteria > Bacillati > Actinomycetota > Actinomycetes > Micromonosporales > Micromonosporaceae > Micromonospora > Micromonospora sp. WMMD723. The sequence continues at coordinate 4,492,235 of NZ_JBMKNR010000001.1, read as the reverse complement.
AGGCGTCGCGGACCGCGATCGAGTAGTGCGACCAGGCCGCCGGGTTGAGCACCACGGCCGCGCCCTCGTCCGCCGCCCCGTGCAGCCAGCCGACGAGTTCGTGCTCCGCGTCGGTCTGCCGCACCACCACGTCCAACCCCAGCTCACGGCCCGTCTCGACGCAGAGCGTCACCAGGTCGGCATAGCTGGTCACGCCGTACACGTCGACCTGGCGGGTGCCCAGCCGGCCCAGGTTCGGCCCGTTGAGCACGTACACCCGGGGGGCGTCCGGGCCGGTCACCGGCTGACCTCCCGGTAGGCGGCGTGCAGCAGCTCGTCGTCCGGGCCGTCCAGGATCGCCGGGCGGGCCAGACCGTCGAGCACCACGAACCGCAACCGGCTCCCCCGGGCCTTCTTGTCCACCCGCATCGCCGCCAGCAGGTCCGGCCAGGCGTCCGCCGGGTAGCTGGTCGGCAGGTCCAGCGCGGACAGCACCCGGCGGTGCCGCTCGGCGGTCACCGCGTCGAGCCGACCGGCCAGCCGGGCGAGGGTGCCGGCATAGACGGTGCCGACGGAGACCGCGTGCCCGTGCCGCCAGCGGTACCCCTCGACCTTCTCGATCGCGTGCGCCAGCGTGTGCCCGTAGTTGAGCACCTCCCGCACCCCCGACTCGCGCAGGTCACCGGAGACCACGTCGGCCTTCACCCGGATCGCCCGCTCGATCAGCTCCCGGGCCACCGGGCCGCTCGGGTCGACGGCGGCCACCGGGTCCGCCTCGACCAGGTCCAGGATCACCGGGTCGGCGATGAAACCGCACTTGACCACCTCGGCCAGCCCGGCGGCCAGGTCGGCCGCCGGGAGGCTGTCCAGCGTGCCCAGGTCGGCCAGCACCCCGACCGGCGGGTGGAAGGAGCCCACCAGGTTCTTGCCGGCCGCCGTGTTCACCCCGGTCTTGCCGCCGACGGCGGCGTCGACCATGCCGAGCAGCGAGGTCGCCACCGGCACCCACCGCACCCCGCGCAACCAGCAGGCCGCGACGAAGCCGGCCAGGTCGGTCACCGCGCCGCCGCCCACCCCGACCACCGCATCGGTACGGGTGAAGCCGGCCGCCCCGAGCTGCTCCCAGCAGTCGGCGGCCACCTCGACCCGCTTGCCCGCCTCGGCGTCGGGCACCTCGATCGCCAGCGGGGTGATCCCCGCCCCGGCCAACCGCCCGCCGATCTCCTCGGCCAACGCCCGCAGGGGCGGCGCGTACAGCACCGCCGTCCGGGTCGCGTCGGGCAGCAACGCGGGCAGCTCGGCCAGCAGGCCCCGCCCGACCAGTACGTCGTACGGCCGTTCGCCGCCGACCGGAATCCGGGTCACCTCGTCCATCGCCGGCAGCCTAGTCCAGGCTCGGCCCCGGCACGGGGAGTGTCCACCTGATGGCGGCCCGCCCCGGCGTGACCCGGCGGCCGGGCCGGCGTTTAGCCCCACGGGACCCGGGCACCGGAGACGGGACCGACCCGAACGTGCCGACCCGAACGTGGAGGAACCCCCATGGGCAGCACCACCGTCGACGGCGCGGACATCCGGCTCCCGGCCACCATCCTCGGCGTCGGCCTCGGCGGCTTCGTCGACGGCATCGTCCTGCACCAGGTGCTCCAGTGGCACCACATGCTCAGCAGCACCGGCAGCGACAACGTCGGGATCAGGGCGTACCCGGTGGACACCGTGCCCGGGTTGCAGATGAACACCCTGTGGGACGGGCTGTTCCACGTGGTGACCTGGGTGGCGGTGCTCACCGGCCTGGCCCTGCTCTACTCCCGGGTCACCCGCTCCCGGGGCCGGCTGTGGCGCTCCGGCGCACTCTGGGGCTGGGCGCTGGTCGGGTGGGGGCTGTTCAACCTGGTCGAGGGGATCGTCGACCACCACCTGCTCGGCATCCACCACGTGCACGGCGGACCGCACCAGACCGCCTGGGACGTCGGCTTCCTGCTGCTCGGGGCGGCACTGGTGACCCTCGGCTGGACGGTTCAGCGCCGGGCCACGGTCGTGGACACCTGCGCCGACCGGCGATGACCGGGACGCACGGCGGCGGGGTCGGACTGCTGCTGCTCGTACCCCCGGTGGTGTTCTGGGGTTACCTGGCCGCCGCGCTGCGCCAACGCGACCCGGGACAGGCCGGGTGGAGCCACTGGCGGACGGCCAGCTTCGGCGCGGGCAGCGCACTGCTCGCGGTGGCCCTGCTGCTGCCCGCGCACGACCTGGTCGGGCACATGTGGCAGCACCTGCTGGTCGGCATGCTCGCGCCGCTCGGGCTGGCGCTCGGCGCGCCCGGCACGCTGGCGCTACGCACCGTCGCGCCCCGCACCGGCCGGGCCGTCCTGCGGCTGCTGCGGCAGCCCGCCGTGACGGTCGCCAGCCATCCGGTCACCGGGCTGCTGCTCACCGCCGGCGGCCTCTACCTGCTGCACCTCACGCCGCTGTACCGGGCCACCCTGACCCATCCCGGCCTGCACCCGGTGCTGCTGCTGCACTTCCTGGTCAGCGGGTACGTCTTCACCTGGTCGATCGCCGGCCCCGACCCCGGGCCGCACCGCCCCGGCGTGCCGGTACGCCTGGTGGTGCTGGGCCTGTCGGTCGCCGCCCACGCCACCCTCGCCCAGCTGATGTACGCCGGCCTGGTCGACGCCGCCGCCCCCGCCGACCAACTGCGGACGGCGGCGACCCTGATGTACTACGTCGGCGACCTGGCCGAGATCCTGCTCGCCCTGGCCCTGCTGGCGACCTGGCGGCCCGAACCCCGTCGGAACGGGTCGACGCCGGACCGGCGTCGGGTGGGGGCGGTCAGGGCTTGAGCAGGGCGACGATCTCGGCGGCGATCTCCTCTGGCGCACGGCCGTCGGTGACCACCGTCGCGGTCGCGACCTCCGCGTAGAGCGGCCGACGCTGGTCCATCAGGTGTTTGAGGGTGGCGCGCGGGTTGACCGACAGCAACGGCCGGCCGGCGCCGAGCCCGACCCGCTTCACCGCGTCGGTCAACTCCACCGACAGGTGCACCACGGTGTGCCCGACCAGCGCGGCCCGGTTCTCCTCGGCGAGGATCGCGCCGCCGCCGAGGGCCAGCACCCCGGCGTGGGAGGCCAGCGCCGCCAGCACCGCGGCCCGCTCCAGGGCCCGGAAGTGCGCCTCACCCTCGTCGATGAAGATCTCCGGGATGGGCTTGCCCGCCATCTGCTCGATGTCGGTGTCGGTGTCCCGGAACGCCACCCCGAGCAGGGTGGCCAGCTCCGCGCCGACGGTGCTCTTGCCGGAACCGGGGGCCCCGACCAGCACACAGACAGGCTTCGTCATCGGGTTGGCCTTTCCTGGCAGCCGCTGCTCACCTGATGATCAGGCTGTCGAGGTAGCCGGTCAGGTTACGGCGGATCTCGGTCACCGAGTCCCCACCGAACTTCTCCACCGCGGCCTCCGCCAACACCAGCGCCACCATCGCCTCCGCCACCACCGCCGCCGCCGGCACCGCACACACGTCGCTGCGCTGGTTGATCGCCGTCGCCGGCTCCCCGGTCGTGACGTCGACCGTGGACAGGGCCCGGTTCAACGACGAGATCGGCTTCATCGCCGCCCGCACCCGCACCGGCTCACCTGTGGTGATCCCACCCTCCAAACCACCGGCCCGGTCGGTGACCCGACGGACCCCGGTCGCGGTGGGCATGATCTCGTCGTGCGCCTCCGAGCCTCGGGACCGCGCCTGCTGCCAGCCGTCCCCGATCTCCACACCCTTGATCGCCTGAATCGACATCAACGCGGTGGCCAACCGCGCATCGAGCTTCCGGTCCCACTGCACGTGACTACCCAGACCCGGCGGCACCCCATACGCCAACACCTCCACCACCCCACCCAACGTGTCCGCAGCCTTCTTCGCCGCATCCACCTCCGCCACCATCCGCGCGCTCGCCTCCGGATCGAGGCACCGCAACGGGTCCGCGTCGATCCGCTCAGCGTCCTCGGGCGTCGGCCGCAAACCGGGCTTCGCGGCCACCGACCCCAACTCCACCACGTGCGACACGATCTCGATGCCGAGGGCCTGCTTCACCAGCGCCTTCGCCACCGTCCCCACCGCCACCCGGGCAGCCGTCTCCCGCGCACTCGCCCGCTCCAGAATCGGCCGCGCATCCGTGTGGCCGTACTTCTGCATGCCCGCCAGGTCGGCATGACCCGGACGCGGACGCGTCAACGGGGCGTTACGAGCCTGACTCGCCAACTCGTCCGCATCAACCGGATCAGCGGCCATCACCGTCCGCCACTTCGGCCACTCCGAATTACCCACCCGAATCGCCACCGGACTACCCAACGTCAACCCGTGCCGCACACCACCGACAACCTCGACCTCGTCCTGCTCGAACGCCATCCGCGCACCCCGGCCATACCCCAACCGACGACGCGCCAACTCACCCGCGATATCGGCAGTGCTCACCGCCACCCCGGCCGGCACCCCCTCCAACAACGCCACCAGAGCCGGACCATGCGATTCACCTGCAGTCAGCCAACGCAACACCGCGTCAGTCTGTCACGCCCGGTCCCGGCAACGGCACCGTGCCCGACCCGTCCCGCCCTGCGGACGACGAGGTCCACCCGGCGGGGCACCGGCACCTGTCACGACCAGTCGAAGCGCATCCCCAACCGCTGTTCCAGCGCCGCGTTGTGGGGGGCGAAGTGGGCACTCAGCTCTTCCCGTACCTGATCCGGCATGGCGCTGCTACGCCGGTGGTTGTGCGCCTCGTACGCGGCGAGCTGGTGCGGGGGCAGGCCGAGGAAGTCCAGCACCCGGGCGTACGTGGCGGCCGGCTCGGCGTACAGCGTCTCGCTGGGCAGGATCAGCAGCTGGGAGCGGTCGAACCGGTCCAGCCACGGCGTCAGGTGCTCCAGGTAGCGGCCCCGGGCGCGGTAGGTGTACCAGTCGTACGCCTCGCTGAAGTACGTCGGGTCGGCGATCAGCTTCTCCCGCTCCCCCGCCGTCCGTTCCTCCTCCCGGGCCAGCGCCTCGGCGAAGTCCAGCGGTTCCCTGCCCTCGGTACGCCGTTCCTTCCAGTGCGAGTACGCCCGCTCCACCGGGTCCCGGAGCAGGAAGATCAACCGGACGTCGGGCATCAGCTCCGCCACCCGCTGCGGGACGAGCGGGTGGAACATGTACAGCGGCGCGGCCTCACCGACGCGGACCGGCCCACCGTGCCGGCGTTCCAGGGCCTGCCGGTGCCGGACCGTCGGAAAGTGCGACCGGTACCACGCCTCGCCCCGGCCCCAGTTCTCCTCGAAGTAGTGCGAGGTCTTCGTGTTCCAGGCCGGGAAGAGCCGGGGCACCAGGGGGTGCGCCAGCAGGTAACGCCACAGCGAGGTGGTGCCGCCCCGCTTGGTGCCGGTGATCAGGAAGTCCGGCAGCGGTCGACGGTCGCTGGTGCGTTCGCCGTACCGGACCAGCGAGCTGCGCACCTGGTGGGTCACCTGGTGCGGGACCACACCCTTGAGGCGGTCGCGGATCGTCATCGTCTCCCTCTCGTCACGCCGGTTTCGGCCTGAGCATCGTCACGGCGGTCCGCACCGTACGCCGGACCCGCCGGTCCAGCAGCAGCCCGACGGCGACGACCGCCAGCACCACCAGAGCCAGCGCCAGGCCGGCCACACCCCGGCCGGCGACCAGCGCGCTGAGCACCGCCACCACGGCCGCGCCGCCGCCGGCCCCGACCGCCGCCCAGCCCACCGAGCGGGTAAGCAGCGGCTCGCCGATCGCCACCCGGGCGGCGATCGCGGCCAGCACGTTCTCGGCGACCACGCCAGCCGTCCAGGCGTACGCCGCGCCGAGCGCCCCGTGGTCGGGGATGAGCAGGAAGCCCAGCCCGACGGTGAGCGCCAGCCCGACCACGGTGGCCTGGAGGTGGCGGGCGCTGTTGCCGCTCATCAGCAGCATCGTCTGCACGATGCCCACCCCCGAGTTGACCAGCATCGCACCGGCGAGCACCGCCAGCGGGGCGGCCCCGACGGTGAACCCGTCGCCGAAGAGGCTGAGGAACCCGGGTGCGAACACCGCCAGCAGCAGGTACGCCGGCCAGGACAGCAGGATGATCACGACGGTGACCCGCCGGTAGACCAGCGCCGCGTCGGCGGTGCGCCCCTGCCCGAGCAGCCGGGACAACTGGGGTGCGACGGCCACCCGCAACCCCTGCATGATCAGCAGCCCGGCCAGGGCGTACCGGCCGACCGCGCCGAAGACGCCGGACTCGTCCGCGCCGGCCAGCGCGGAGGTGAGCAGCACCCCGACCCACATGCTGCTGGCGTCGATGGCCGCTGACACCGCCCGGGGCAACGCGAAGCCCCAGAGGGTACGCCAGTCCGCGCCGTCCGGCCGTAGCCGCGCCCCGGCGAGCAGGCCGAGGGGCCGCAACAGCAGGACGGCGGCGGCGACCACGGCCAACGCCACCGGCAGCAGCCAGCCGCCGAAGCCGACGGCCACCCCGGCGCCGGTGGCGACGGTCGCCAGCAGCAGGGCGGGTCGGGCCAGCGGCACCAGCACGTACTGGATGCCGACCACGGCGGTCACCGGCCGGACCGCCCGGACGGCGGCGAGCAGCACGGTCATCGCCACGGTCACCGGCAGGGCGAGGAACGCCAGCCGCAGCAGTGTCGGCCCGTCCGACCGCTCGAAGAAGACCGGGGCGAGCCGGTCGGCGGTGAGCGCGCCCACCGCCGCCACGACCCCGGTGAGCAGGAGCACCGGCAGCAACGCGACCGGCAGCAGCCGGGCGGCGTCGCCGTCGACGCCGATCCGACGTCGGGGCAGCGCCCAGACCAGGGCGGTGTCCGCACCGGCGCAGCAGACCGCGCCCAGGATGGAGACCACGCCGATGGCGGTGAAGAGCGCACCGGAACCGTCGGTGCCGAAGCCGCGCACGATGACCACGGTGAGCAGGAAACCCAACGCGCCGTTGACCGCCGCGCCGACCAACCCGACCGCACCGCTGCGGGCGCTACGCCGTACCTCGCCGGCACCGCCCGTCGCGTCGGTCCCGTCGGCGACCGCCGGGTGCGCCCCCGGATCGGCGGAGCGGCGGTCGAGCTGCCGGGGCACCGCCGGAGTGGTTCCGGTTCCCGGTCGTCTCATCCCTGCTCCCTGCCGTCGTCGGTGCGGGTCTGCTCCCCGGTGTCGCGCTGGTCCCGGACGTGGGGCCGGCCGTCGGCCGGATTACCGGGTGGGGTGTCGCCACCGGTGCGGGCGGGTTGCACCACCGTCGGCGCGTCCACCCCGCCGGCAGGCCGGGGACCGCTGACAGTGGTCGCCGCCGGAGGCCGGGCGGGAGCCGGCGTCGGAGCAGGGCTCGGCGTCGGAGCCGGGGTCGGGGTCGGAGCCGGAACCGGGGTCGGGGTCGGGGTCGGAGCCGGAACCGGGGCCGAGGTCGAGGTCGGAGCCGGAACCGGAGCCGGAGTCGGAACCGGGGTCGAGGTCGGAACCGGAGCATGGGCCGGAGCCGGCGACACGATCGGGCCCGGGGCCGGCCCGGCGGTCGGAGCTGCCGTCGGAGACGGCGCGGGGGGCGGCGTCGCAGCGGCGGTCGGGGACGACAGCGGGTCGGGAACCGGCGGTCGGGCCGGCCCGGGAAGGGGGATCGCGGTCCGGCGGGGCATCGGGTCGGGAACCTGCCCGGCTGGCGGGGGTGGGGGCGTGACCGGAGGCGGGGTCGGCGACGCTCCCCGGTTCGACGCCGGGGCGGGTGCGCAGGGGCGGGCCGGGGCCTGGGCCGGGGGCCAGGACGGGAGCGGGGCTGCTGGCCGGCCCGGAGCCGACGTCGACGGCGGGACCGGGGGCCCGACCGGGGACGTCGTCGCGGACGGAGCCGGGGTTCGGGGTGCCGGCGCAGGTGGGGCCGGAGTTGCCGGCGGGACCGGGGTTGCCGTCACCGGCGACACCGGGGCGCGGGGCGGGACCGGGGACGCCGCCACGGGTGGAGTCGGGGATCGGGGCGGGGCGGTGGGTGCCGGCGCGGGCGAAGCGGGGGGTGGCGCGGCGGCGGTGGCCCGGGTCGGCCGGGGTGGCACGGTGGCGGCGGCCCGGATCGGCGGGATCGGGACGGCGGCCGACGCCCGGGCCGGCACGGCAGCCGTTCCGGTCGCCGTGGCCGCACCGCCGGACGCCGTGCTGCCGGACGCCGTACCGCCCGACGTCGTGCTGCCAGACGTCGTGCTGCCGGACGCCACGATGCCGGCAGCCGGGGACGACACGCCGGCACCGGCCGGCGCGGGGCGGGACGTGCGGGCGTCGACGACCCCGGGCGCGAGGGTCACCGCGCGGTTCACCGGCCCGCTGACCGCCGCCAGCCCGGCCCCGACGGCGAAGAAGATGACCGACATGTTCGGGTCGATGTAGGCGTACACCGGGATCACCACCAGGGCGATCACCGGGATGGTGCTCAGCCACTGCCCGGCCGGGGAGACCGCGCCGGCCAGCCGCTTGGCGATCAGCGCCAGCCAGCCCAGGAAGGCGATCAGGGCCGGAACGCCGTGGCTGTAGAGCACCTGCCAGATCATCCCCTGGGTGCCCAGCGGTTCCTCGGCGAGCGTGGTGTCGACGCTGTTCGGTGCGCCGTACCCGAGCAGGGGCGAGCGTTCGACGGCCTGGAGGGTACGGACGTAGAGGTCCATCCGGTCGACGTTGGTGTCGGTGCTGCTGACCCGGTTGTCGATCAGCTCCTGCACCGGCACCACCAGGCTGACCACCCAGACGAGCAGCACCAGTCCACCGATCGAGGCGATCAGCTTGGCGTTGCCGCGGATCAGCGCCCGCAGGCCCAGGTAGGTCAGCCCGGCACCGAGGCCAAGGAACATGCCCCGGTTGAGGGTCATGAACGCCGGCACCATCGACAGCGGCAACGACACCAGCAGCGCCACCCGGAACTTGCCGGTACGCACCGAGGTCAGGTACGCCAGCACGCACGGCACCAGCAGCGCGTAGGCCGTACCCCAGTTGTTGGTGTACGGGTAGGGCGCGGCGGTCCGGTAGATCGGGGCCCGGGAGACCGGGTTGAACTCGTTGGCCCGCACGTGGGTCAGCGCCTGGATGAACCGCTCCCCCGACATGCTGCCCGGCAGCAGCATCTCCACCGGGGTGGTGAGCTGGAAGCGGGGGGCCAGCACGGCCAGCCAGCCGAGGGCGACCACGCCCAGCCAGTACCAGCCGAGCGGGCGGAGCACCTGCTCCCAGGGGACGCCGTCGCGGACCAGGTTGTAGACGTAGACGCAGACGATCAGCGCGGTCAGCATGAAGCCGAAGCGCAGTCCGGAGGTGAGGTAGGCGGTGGCCCGTTCGAGCCGGGTGAAGCTGAGCAGCACCAGGGCGAGCAGCACCAGCCAGCAGGCGGTGCCGGCGGGCAGCGCCACCCGACCCCGGGTGACCATCAGGCCCAGCAGCACCACCCCGAACACCGACCAGCCGAGATAGAAGCCGCCGAGCATCCACCACAGCGGGACCAGCCCGAACATGGCCAGCAGCGGCCAGGTGGGCAGCGGCGGCGGCCCGGCGAGTGATCCGGGCACCCGCCGGTCAGACACCCCGGCCCCGGCGTTGGGCGAGCTGCAGCACCCGCTCCCCCGACAGCAGCCCGAGCACCACCGGGACGGTCACCAGCACCCGCTTCTCCCGGGGGTTGAGCCGGATCACCCGGCCGAGTTCCCGCACCGCTTCGCCGCGCCGCCGGCCGGAGGCGAGGGCGAACGCGATCTGCCCGTGCAGCCGGGCCAGCCCGGTACGGCTGCCGGCCAGCTCGGGGTGCTTGTCGAGCAGGTAGCGGGTGGCCTCGACGATGGTCGCCCAGCGGCCGAAGAAGAACGAACCGCCGTGCCAGTCGACCACCACCAGCACCTCGGGCACGATCACCACCGGGCCGTGCCCGGCGATGCGCAGCAGCCACTCGTAGTCCTCGCCGTAGCCGCCGGGCAGTTGCTCGTCGACCGGGCCGATGGCCTCCCAGGTGGTGCGCCGGATGAGGATGGTGCTGGAGTGCACCTCCATGATCCGGTCCTCGACGAAGTCGGGCAGGCCGACCTCGGTCCGGTCGAGCTGCCGTTCCTTGGCGATGCCCGGCCCCTCCAGCCGGATGCCGCAGCTCGCGGCGGCGGCGTCGGGCCGCTGCGCCAGCAGCTCCACCTGCCGGCGCAGCTTCGCCGGCAGCCAGTGGTCGTCGTCGTCGCAGAAGGCGATCAGGTCGGCGGTGGCGGTGTCGAAGCCGGTGTTCCGGCCGCCGGGCAACCCCCGCCGGTGGGTGTTGTGGACGTACCGCAGGGTGCGCCCGGCCGGCACGTCGACGTCCAGTTCCCGCAGGTCGGTGTGGTCGTAGACGACGACGCACTCCACCGGTCCGGGGTAGTCCTGGTCGAGCACCGCGCGCACGGCCCGTTCCAGCAGGCCGGGCCGGTCCCGGGTGGCGATCACCACGGTCACCGGCGGGTACGCGGTGGTGGTCGGCTCAGTCACGCTTCTCTCCCGTCACCACGAACCCGACCGGTTCGACGCCCACCGAGCGCAGCCGTTCCACCAGTTGACCCAGCCGGCCGGTGCGGGTCTTGTCGCGGGCGGCGACCAGCACGGCCCGTCCCTCCCGGGCGGCTCGGACACCCCGTTCGTCGTGCAGGGCGGGTGGGGCGTCGATCACGGTGACCCCGGCGGCCACCGGGGCCTCCAGCGGGACCAGGCGTACCGCGCCGGCACCGATGCGGACCTGCTCACCGTCGGTGGCGGCGGGGGCCTCCTTGGGCAGCACCCGGGGGATGATCTCGGTCTTGTCCGCCGAGGTGGTGGTGGAGCGGTAGACGCCACCGTTCTTCGGGTCGTCGGTGGGGAACGGCCGGGGCTTGCGGACCGGCGGGATGACCATGGTGTCCTCCGGGTTGCCGCCGGTGGCCGGGGTGGTGGCCGGGGCCGGGACGCTGCTGGGCATCGGCCGGGGGCGGGGCACCCGGGGCCGGGTCTGCTCGACGGCCGGGTGCCGGCGCTGCGCGTCGGTGAGCAGCGCCCGGATGCGCTCCTGGCTCTCCGGGGCGACGCCCAGGCGTACCTCGTGCCCGGACTGGGCCAGCGCCGCGGCGACCCCGGCGGTGACCTGTTCCCGCTGCTCGTCGGCGGCGCTGGAGAGCAGGACCAGGGGCAGCGGGGTCGGTCCGTCCACCCACCGGCCCAGGGCCAGCACCAGGTAGCGCAGGTCGGTGTCGGAGAGCCGGCCCGAGCGGTCCCGCCCGACGGTGCCCAGCAGCGGGGCACCGACCAGCGCGGAGGCCTCACCGGCGGTGCGGACCCGGCGGTCCATGGACTCCCGGACGAAGGCGACCAACCCGCCGACGAGCAGGCCGCCGAGGAGCCCGGCGACCAGGATCAGCGGGGCGGCGTCCCGGCTCGACGGGACGGGCGCGCGGGCGGCGCTGGTGACCGAACCGGGGCTCAGGTCCGCCGAGGCGATCTTGGAACGCTGCTCGGCGAGGGTGGCGAGCTGGTCGTTGAGCGCCCGTAGCTGGTCGAGCAGGGCGCTGGTGCGCGGCGACGGGCTGGACGAGCCCTGGTTGGCCGGCAACGACCGCTGGGTGGTGGTGCGCTGGCTGGTGACCAGGGCGATGGTCTCGTCGTACGACTTGAGCACCGCGGCGCGCTGGTTTTCGTACATGCCCTTGCGTAGTTCGAGGTACGACTCGGCGGCGCCGTTCGCGCCGTTGACCGCCTCGGTCTCGCTGTGCCCGGCGTAGCTGAACCGCATCACCTGCCCGCCGACGGGCGTCTCCACGGTGAGCGAGTCGGCCACGGCGGTGGTGTCCCGGCCGGTGATCGAGGCGACCTTGTCGATGACGTCGTTGCTGGTGGCGATCCCGCTCTCGGCGGTCATGTTGACCGCCCGGTCGGCGCCGCCGGAGGGCACCGAGAACGGGTCGGTGACCACCGGACGGACCACCACGGCCGTGGTGGCGGTGTAGGTGGCCGGGAAGACCAGCAGGTAGGCGGCCACCAGTAACAGCACCAGCCCGGTCGCGGCGAGCACCGTGCGCCACCGCCGCAGCGGAATGCGGGCCAACTCGGCCAGGCCGACCGGGCGCTGCCGGGCGGGAGTGACGTCGGTCACATCCATCAGTCAGGTCCTCTTGCGATGCGAGGGGTGGGCAGGTCGGCGCGGGCCGACGACGGCCCCGGGGCGAGCCGCTGGTTGTCCCATTGTCGCCGACCGCTCACCTGTGGTCGACAGCCGACCGGCCCCCCTGCGCCACGGGCGGTCCGCCGGTGTCCGGGACACCGGCGGACCGCCCGTGGCAGGTGCGGCTTCAGGAGGTGGCGAAGAACAACGTCTTGCTCGACCAGTCCACGCCGCCGCCGGCCGGTGCGATCTCCACCGAGGCGGCGCCGTCGACGGCGGTCTCGTCGAACGGCACGGCCCGCAGGGAGCCATTGGTGTTGCCGTAGACGATCTTACCGTCGACCCAGGCCATCCCCCGCACGTTGCCCCAGTTCAGGCCCACGCTGGGCAGGGTGAACTCGGTGCAGCCGACGATGTAGCCGTCGGGCTCCAGGTACCTGTAGAACAGCTTGTTGGTACCGGCCTTGGTGTAGTACATCCGACCGTCGAGGTAGAACGCGCCGGCCATCGTGGCGGGGTTGAACCAGTCGTTGTAGCCACTGCTCACCCAGGGTGCGCCCACCGTGCCGCCGGTGAACATCGACACACCCAGGTAGCTGCCGCCGGCGGCGGTCGCGTCGGTCTTCGACCAGTAGAGCTTGTTGCCGACCGAGAAGGCCGCGCCGGACGCGGTGAGGTTCGCCTGCGCGCTGGCCACCGGGGTGCCCAGGGTGGTGCCGTTGAACGACACCTTGGCGGTCTGCCCGTTGCCGGTCCCGACGTACAGGTAGCCCGAGGACGCCGTCGGCGCGTTGGTCGCCGCGACGGTACGGCCACCGGCGAGCGGGAACAGGCCCAGCCGCCCGTGGTACTCGTTGCCGAGGCCGTCGGAGTCGAAACCGGCGTAGAGGCCGGTGCTGCCCCGCCACAGCTCCCACATGATCGGGCCCCAGGTGGTGGTGCCCGCCGGGGCGCCCGAACGGGTCGGGTTCCAGACCAGCGGCAGGCCGTTGATCGGGTCCAGCGCGCCGAGCCCGAACCGGTTGATCGCGCCGCTGCCGGCCGAGTCGTTGCCGTTGGCGTTGCTCAGCCAGCGGAAGTGACCGCCGACGTAGACCACGTTGTCGGCCACCTCGACGGAGGTCACCGAGTCGGTGCCGGTGTAGTTGACCCAGGTGGCGTCCATGGCCGTACCCCGGTCGGCGGTCTCGAACCGGGCGATGGCGTCGCAGTACGCCCCGTCGCCCCGGCCACCGTCGGCGATGATCACGAAGTACGTGCCGTCGTCGGAGAAGTCGACGTCGCGGGCGTAGAACGGGAACGAACCGCTGTAGCAGGGCGCCACGTAGCGCTGGGTGCTCCAGTTGGCGACCGTCGGGGTGCCGTCCAGGTCGACGACCACCACCTGGTTGCGGGGCTGGCCGTTGACCTCGGTGAAGTTGCCCACCGCGACCAGCGTCTTGCCGTCGGGGGCGACGGCCAGGCCCCAGACCAGCTCGCTGCTGGCGCGGGCGACGCTGGCGTCGATCTGGAAGCTCGGGTCGATCGCGCCGGTGGTCGCGTCGAGCCGGGCCAGCAGCGAGTGCTCGGTGCCGTTGACCCAGTGGAACGCGCCGGCGATGTAGAGCTTGTTGCCGACCACGACGGTACGGCGGACCAGGCCGCCGTCGCTGCGGCCGACCCAGCTGGCGACCGTCGCGCCGGTCACCGGGTCGAGCTGGACGAGGTTCTTGCGGCTGACCCCGTTGACGTTCTTGAACGCGCCACCGACGATCAGCTTGCCGTCGGGGCTGGCGGCGAGGGCGTGCACCGCGCCGTCGAGCGTGGGGCTGAAGTCGGCCTTGAGCGCCCCGCTGGTCCGGTCGTAGGCGAACAGGTAGTTGCGTGAGGTCCAGCTGGTGGCGCCGGCGGCCTTGACCGAGGTGAAGGAACCGCCCACGTAGATCGTGTTGCCGATCTCGGCGAACGCCTTGGTGTCGCCGTCCTGCGCGTGCGGAATGTTGTCCGCCGGGTTGGCCGAGGTGAGGGTGCTGGTTACCGGGGTGAGATCCGCCGCGTGGGCGGGCGCGGCCAGGAGGCCGACCGCGAGCACCGGTGCGGCGAGCGCGGCGAACCACCGCCGCCACACCGGTCGAGACGTTCTGTGAAGCACTGGCGCCCCCAAAAAGAAGTGAGATCGTGCGTAGCTTGCTCTGCCCGGACATTTCCCACCATCAACCGACCGGTCCGGTCGGCCACCGGCTCGGCCCTGTCCTGCCGTACGGGTCGCGTCCGGACGACCCACGCAGGACGAGAATCGCGCATCGACCGGCGGAGCCCACCACCGGGCCGCCCGTCCCCGATCGGCCTCACGCCGCCTCCGCCCACCGGAACGCCGGGACGACTCCGGTGGCGGTCACCGTCCAGGCCGCCGCCCGGGTCAGGTCGTCGGCGGTGACCGCGTCGGCCTCCCGGGCCAGCACCAGTCCGCGTCGGTCGAGCTCCCGGGCCATCTCCACCTGGTGGTCGTCGACGTGTTCGCCGTGGCGGGCCCGGCGCGGCACGTACACGGCGCGGTGGCCGGCGCGCATCGCGGCCAGCGCCGACCCCACCCCGGCGTGGGTGACGATCACGTCGGCCTCCCGCATGGCCTGCTGCATCTCGGCGTACGGCACCTGCCGGCGGGCGCCGGCCGGCATCCGGGGGATCCGGGTCGCGCCGACCTGCCAGAGCACCTCCGCCTCGGCGGGCACCACGTCGACCAGGCGTTGCAGCAGACGCGGGAAGCCGAAGCGGTCCTGGGTGCCGAGGGTCACCACGATCTTGGACAGGGGGCGCGGGGCGGCGGGCGCGGGCGCGTACCCGTCGAAGATGGAACCGCCGTAGCGCCACCGGCCGTTCGCCCAGCCCGGGTACTGCGTGTAGAGCCGGGTCCGGGGCACCCGGGCGACCAGTCGACCGGTCAGCGACGGGCCGACGGTGCGGGTGGCGCTCTCGATGTAGTGGCAGTCCAGGCCGTGCCGGGCGGCGGGCAGGAAGAACGACATGGCGACGCTGGCACCGGTGCTGATCACCCGGCGGAACCGCCCGTCGCAGAGCACCCGGCGGGCGGCCAGCAGGTCGCGCAGCGCACCCACCGGATCGCGGGTGCTCGCCGGGGGCACGTGGATGACCTCGTGCCCGTCGAGCAGCGACCGGCTCTGCGGTGAGTCGAACGTCGCCCACACGCAGTCGTGCTGCACCCCGAGCCGGGGCAGCAGGTCGTGCAGCTCGGCGAGGTGCCCACCGGTGGAGGCGACGAGGAGGGTGGTCACGGCGGTGGCCCAACTTCTGTGCGAGGAGGGGTGGGGGCCGGGTCCGGACGGCGCGGGAACGGGTCGCGCCCACCGGACGGGGGTACGGGTCAGGTGCCGGTCAACATCCGGTCGTCGTCGGTGGTGTCCGTCGGCACCGGGGCCGCGGGGCGGCGGACCCGACCGTCGGCGACCAGCACGGCGAGCACCATCACGCCGGTCAGCAGGGTGCCGAAGAACCACCCGCCGAACACGTCGGTGAGCCAGTGCTTCTCGGCGTAGATGCGGGTGTAGCCCTCCACCGAGACCAGCACGGCCAGGGCGGTGACCAGGCCGATCAGCACCCGACGCGGCAGCCGCCAGGTCAGCGCGGCCAGCACCAGGATGGTGCCGAAGGTCATCAGCACCCGGCCGCAGCCGCCGGAGGGGTAGGTGCCCAGGTCGGTCGGCGGGTGGCCCCGGTCGACGACCTTCGCGAGGATCGTCTGGGTGTACTGCTCGACGACGAACTGCAGCGGCATCGCCACCAGCGGGATCCACCAGCGGCGACGCCGCCAGGCGATGGCGAAGCCGATCGCGGCCACCACGGTCACCCACTTGAGCGGGTAGCGGTCGCCGATCGGGGAAATGAACAGGTTGACGTCCTCCCAGAAGCCGACCCGGTGGGCGTGCACGTAGTCGAAGACCCGGTGGTCGACATGGGGTTCGAGCCGGGAGATCGCCTCACCGACGGGCCAGCACACGGCGACGACCGCCGCGCACCCGGCCAGCAGCACCACCACGGCCGCGCCGACCCGGCCGAACGCGGCGGTCAGCCCGGACAGGGCGATCCGGAACCGTTCGGCCGTCCGGCCGGTGGCGACGGCCGACATCCAGCGGGACGCCAGCACCGGAACGACCAGCAGCGGCACCAGCACCGCCAGCACGGCCAGCAGGTAGACGATGGTCACCGGAAGTCACCGCCGCCCACACGGCAGGTGACCGGGGCATGGTCCACCCCGGGCTGAATGACACGTGACGATCCCATCGTGCTCCCTGATTGTGCCGGCCGTCGGCCGGGCCTCCCCCACACCTGCGCCCCGGACGAGGTCCCCACGTCGTCCCGGGCCGGACCGACCACGCCGTCACCGGCCAGTAGTCGTCGAGTGGGGCCACCCTAGTGGAACGTGAGGCGGCTTCGGTAGCGGCGGTGACGGCAGTGTGGGCTTTTCGCCGTTTTTCCGGTCGGGACCCCGACACTTGTCCCAGCCCACGGGAAACCGCCGGTCAGGGGCGGGGCGTGCCCAGCCGGTCGGCGAGCGTGTGCAGCAGCGCGGGGTGCAACTTCGCACTCCAGCCACCCCCGCCGGCGGCCAGTTCCGCCGTCCGCAACCACAGCTCGACAAGATAGGCGTCGGCGACGAACTGACACCCCGCCGGGTCCAGGCCGAACGCCGCACCGTGCCGGTCCAACAGCTCGACCATCTCCCCGGTCGCCCCCGCCACGTCCCGGCCGCCCAGCGACAGGGCGCTCTGGAACCCGTGGTGGGCGAGATCGAAGCCGAGCGGCCGGTCGGCGCCGCTGTTCTCCCAGTCCCAGACGACCAACCGCCCACGGTGCCGGCCGAGGTTCCACGGCACCCAGTCGCCGTGCCAGTGGCCGAACTCCACCGGCCGGTCGCCGTCGCGGGCGGCCAGGGCCGCCACCGCCGCGACCACCGGACCACCGGCGGTCGCGGCCCGCGCGGTCAGGTCGTCCAGGAACGCCGAACCGCGCAGCGGCCGGGGTGTCGACGGCGGACCACCACGCCGGGCCACCGCCAGCATCGCGGCCACCTCCGGGCGCAGCGGACGACGGGGGCGGCGCACCCGGGCCGGCATCGGCTCGACCAGGGTCACCGCCAGGTCACCCCAACCCACCTCGTCCAGCAGCCGGGGTACGTCCGGGAAGTCACCACCGTCGCGGGGCAGATCCCGCAGCGCGGCGGCCTCCGCGCGCACCATCGCCCGGGTCGCGTCGTTCCACCCGATCTTCGCGTACGCCCGGGCGACGCCCCGGTCGTCGAAGAGCTGCAACGTCGGCTTGTGGTGCGGGTCCGGCGGCCGGATGCCGATCGCGGCGTGCAGCGGTCGGCCGGCCAGCCGGCCCAGGTGCTCGGCGAGCAGCAGCTCGGCCGGGTCGGCGTCGGTGGGCACCGCCACGGTCAGCACCGGCATCCGGGCCAGCCCGGTCGCCCCGAGCCCGGCCAGTATCCCGACGGCCAGCCGGTTGGCCCGCACCCGGGGCGGGCGCAACGCGTTGTACGCCAGCGTCGACGCCGCGCCGACCCGGCGGGAGGCGAGCGGAAGCAGGAACCTGGCCCGCTCCACCGAGGGCACCACGGCGTACCGGACGACCGGGCGGTGGGTGGCGGGCACCGGGTCCGGCGGCATGCCGAGCCAGAGCCGGGGGTCACCGAAGATGGCCCGGGTCACCCAGCCCACGCCGTCCTGCCGGGTCCGTGGGTCCGTCGCCACCGTCATGCCCTCCACCTGTCCCGCCCGACCGCCGCGCGCTGGCGGCCACGATAGGACCAGCGGACAAGCCGCCGCCCGGCGGGCCGTGACCCACCGGGCGGCGTACGACGTGCCGGGCGGCTCAGCGCTGCCAGACGCGGACGTAGTCGACCCGGAAGTCGGCCGGGAAGCGGGTGGCCGCGTCGGGGTCGCCCAGCCAGCCGCCGACCTGGAAGTTCAGCCGCAGGTTGAACGGCTTGTTGAACGCCTCGTCGAACCACGGGGTGGTGCTGCGGTCCCGCTGCCAGACCTGGCGGCCGTCGATGTACCAGCGGATCACCCCCGGCTCCCACTCGGTGGTGTACGTGTGGAAGCCGTCACCCGGGTAGCCGGTCGGGAAGTCCCACCGCTGGTCCTGCTTGACCGGCGTGTAGTCGTAGAAGATCGCCTGGGTGGCGGCCCCGTGCAGGGACGACCCGCCGGGCAGCTCCACCACGTCGATCTCGCCCTTGCCACCGTCGTCGGGACGCAGCCAGAACGCCGGCCAGAGCCCCTTGGAGTCGGTAGGCCCGTTGGGCGACTTGGCCCGCATCTCGAACCGGCCGTACGTGAACGACGCCTTGCCGATGGTGTCCAGGTAGCTCTGGGTGTACTGCCGGGTCTGCGAGCTGCACACCGCGGTCTCCCGCTGGGCGCGCAGGGTCAGCACCCCGTCGGCGACGAAGGTGTTGTCCGGGTCGTCGACGTTGCAGCCCTTGTCGATGTCGCGGCCCTCGTTGTCGCGCAGGTTCCACCGCTTGAGGTCGACCGTGGGCCCGGTGAACTCGTCGGACCAGACCAGCCGCCAGCCGGGCACGTCGGTGCCGGGGCGCACGGTCGGCGTCGGGCGCGGGGTGGCCGTGGTCGGCGCGGGCGGGCTGACCGTCCGCGTCGGCTTCGGTGACGGCGACGTCCGCGTCGGCGACGGGGCGGCGGTGGTCGGTGCCGCCGTGGTGGCCGGCGGCCGGGTCGGCGTCCGGTCGCCGCGCTGGTAGGTCAGCACCAGGCTCGGTCGGATGGCGGCCTTGGCGTTCTCCCGCGAGGCCCAGTAGATCCGGGTGTTCCAGTTCTCCTGGGTCAACGCGAAGGTGACCGGACCGTTGCCCGTGACGGCGGCGGAGACGTCCCACTCGTTGTAGCCCTGGGCGACCCGGTCGACGGCCGAGAGCACCGGGCCCAGAGTGGGTCGGTAGGCCCATTGGCCGGCGCCGACGGCGGTGCCCTGGGCGGCGTGGGCCCGCACCCGGGAGGAGAACTGCTGCCACGCGTACACCCGCAGCGACGCCTTGACGTCGACCGCGTCGGCGGGCAGGCCCCGCACCTGGAACTCCAGCACCGCGTCGCGCCGGCCGTTGCGGTTGCCGTCGCACAACTGCGGGCAGCTGGCCAGGGTGGTCTTGATCCCGTTGTCGCCGTCCTGCGGCACCTGGGTGACAGTGGTGTCCGCGACGGCGGAGAGTGTGATCGGTGGCACCTCGGCGGCGATCAACGGCATCATCGTGGCCGTGATGCCGCCGACTGCGGTGACGCTCAGGACACTGAGGACGACCGCCTTGCGTCGACCGCTGATGGCCGGAAGTGCGCGGTGGATTCCGTGCCGGCTCAAGGAACACTCCCCGGGTGGGCGACGATTACCGGCAGCAGCGTATCCACCACGGCTGGATATGGCAGGTCGGAAATCAGAGTGGCGACACGACTTAACCAAAGAATAAGGGAACAGGGGTTGCTTTTCGGCAGGCCAGCAAACGAATGCCGCTTCGGCGAGGTTACGCCTGATTGACCGGAAAGTCGGCGATGCGGTGACGACCGGCCGCCGGTGGGTCAGCCGCGGGCCGCCGCCAACGCCGCCCGCATCGCGTCCACCGGTGCCGGCACCCCGGTGAACTGGGAGAACTGGCCGACGGCCTGGGCCAGCAGCAGATCCAGCCCGGAGACCACCCGCCGGCCGGCGGCCTGCGCCGAGGCCGCCAGCGGGGTCGGCCACGGGTCGTACAGGGCGTCGAAGAGCACCGTGGACGGTCCCCAGTCGACCCCGGTCGCGACCGGGTCGGCCACCCCCTTGGGCACGGTGGAGACGACCAGGTCGGCGCGGGTGTGCGCGGCGGCGTCGGACCAGGCGGCCGGCACCAGCTCCACCCCGACCGCCGACGCCACCGGCCGCAACTGCGCCACCGCCTCCGCGCGCCGGGCCACCACGGTCACCTCGGTCGCGCCGAGCCGGGCGGCGGCGGCCAGGGCGGCACGGGCGGTGCCGCCGGCGCCGAGCACCGTCACCGTGGCACCGGGGCGTACCCCGGCCCCGGTCAGCACGTCCACCATGCCGGTGACGTCGGTGTTGTCGGCGTACCACGAGCCGTCGGGACGACGGACCAGCGTGTTGGCCGCGCCGACGGCGGCGGCGACCGGCGACGCGGTGGCGGCCACCGCGAGCGCCGCCTCCTTGCCCGGCATCGTCACCGACAGCCCGGCCCACTCCGGGCCCAGGCCGGTGACCAGTGCCGGCAGCTCCTGCGCCCCGCACTCGATCCGGGTGTACGACCAGCCGTCGAGCCCGGCGGCGACGTAACCCGCGTTGTGGATCACCGGGGAGAGGGAGTGCGCGATCGGCTTGCCGAGCACCGCCGCCCTCACCGGCAGTTCTCGCCGCTCAGCACGCCGTTGGTGCACATCTTGCGTTGCAGCTCGCGGAAGTCGGCGTCGGTGGTGCCGTAGCCCATGGTGCCCTTCTTGTCGATGGTCATGAAGTAGACCCAGGTGCCGTTGGGCGGGCTCATCGCCCCCTTGAGGGCGTCCTCGCCGGGGTTGCTGATCGGGGTGATGGTCAGGCCGTCCGCGCCGTGCGTCCGGTACGGGTTCCTCGGGTCGTTCAGCTCGGACTGCTTGAGGATGTCGGAATCCTTCGGGTTCTTGCCCTGCAACCGCAGCCAGTAGTTGATCGCGCTGTCGATCTCCAGGCACTTGCAGTGGTAGCGGTCGGTGTAGACCCGGTTGTAGATCACCCGGGCCACCTTCGGCATGTCCTCGTGGTTGACCGACTCGGCCTGCGCGATCGACGCGGTGATCAACGCCTCGTACGGCGAGATGCCCCGGTCGGCCTCGACCGTCTCGACGAACTTCATCTCCCCGGTCACGTCGAGGAACTTGTCCACCATCAGCGACAGGATCTGCGGGGCGGTCGCCTTCGGCGGCAGCTCGTAGGTGGCCGGGAAGAGGAAGCCCTCCAGGCTGCGCGGCCCCTTCTTGCCGTCCTTGCGGTTGAACCAGAACTCCGGCACGCCCAACTTGACCGGGTCCTTCGCGGCGGCCTTGAACTCGGCGACCGGAATCTTGGTCTCCTTGGCCAGCAGGTCGTAGATGGCCAGCGTGATCATGCCCTCGGGAATGGTGACCCCGTTGACCACCCGGCTCTTCGGGTCCAGCAGCAGGGCGAGCGCGTCGGTGGCGCGCATCTCCTTCTTGACCTTGTACCGGCCGACCTGGATGTTCTTGCTGAGCGCGTTGTCGTCGGCCGCTTCGACGAAGGCCTTGGTGCTCTTGACCACACCGGCGTCGTAGAGGGAGTTGCCGATGTCCGTGGCGGTGTCGCCCTGCTTGACGTCGACCAGCGCCTCACCGGTGCCCGGCCCGTCGAAGTCCGGGGTGATGAAGTGGTTACGGATCCGGTCGAAGCCGTAGAAGGCCCCGCCGCCGATGCCACCCAGCAGCACCAGGGCCATGAACAGGGCGAAGATGGTCTTTCCGAGCCCGCCGCCCGACTTGCGGCCACCCGACGTGCCGTTACGCCGGTTGACGAAGCCGCGCCGGTGCCGGCCCTTCTCCCCCCTCTCCTGCTCGTCGAACCCGAGGTCCAGATCGTCGATCATTCCGTCCGCCTCCGCTGCGCTTCCAGCCAGCTCTGCAGGATCTCGACCGCGGCGGCCTGATCCACCACCGCACGTTGGCGCTTTCCCCGGACGCCACGCTCGGCAAGCCTACGAGACGCGACGACAGTTGACATCCTCTCGTCGGTGAGGGTCACCGGAACCGGGGCGATCACCTCGGTCAACCGGCCCGCGTACGCCAACACGTGCTGGGCGGCCGGGCCGTGCCGACCGGCCAGGTTGACCGGCAGGCCGACGACGACCTCGACGGCCTCGTGCTCGACGACCAGCTGCTTGAGCTGGGCGAGATCGCTGGGCACCGCGTCCGGTCCGGTGGTCAGGTCCCGGGCCAGGGTGACCAGCGGAGTGGCCAGGATGCCGTGCGGGTCGGACCGGGCCACCCCCACCCGGACCTGCCCCACGTCGACGCCCAACCGGACCCCACGGGACGACTCACTCACGGATGGTCACCCTCCCCGGTGACGAGCCAGGGCGGACCAGCTCGGGTCCGCCCTGGCTCGGGTGCTGTTCCGTCACGCGTCGGCGATCGCCTTCTCGACCGTGAGCAGCAGGTTCGGCGCCTCGGCGGCGGGCAGGCCACCGCCCTGCGCCACGTCCGGGCTGCCGCCGCCACGCCCGGAGAAGGCTGCCTTGACCAGGTCGTTCGCCGCCAGGCCACGCCCACGGGCCGCCGCGTTCACGGCCACCACCAGGGATGCCTTGCCGTTCGATCGGGCCGCCACCGCCACCACGGCCGGCCGCGCCGGATCGATCTTGCCGCGGATCTCCTGGGCCAGGGTCCGCACGTCGTTGCCGGCCGCGCCCTCCGGCGCCTCGGTGCCGACGTACGCCACCCCCCGGACGTCCTTCGCCTGCCCGGCCAGCGCCGCCGCCCCGCCCAGCACCAGCTGGGCGCGGAGCTTCTCCAGCTCCTTCTCGGCGTCACGCAGCTGGGTGACGGTCTGCTCCACCCGGTCGGCGACCTGCTCACCGGGCACCCGGAACAGCTCCGCCAGCCGGGACACCAGCAGGTGCTCGCGGGCCAGGAAGCCGAACGCGTCCATCCCGACCAGCGCCTCGATCCGGCGGACCCCGGAACCGACCGACGCCTCGGAGAGGATCTTCACCAGGCCGAGCTGGGCCGACCGGGCCACGTGGGTGCCGCCGCACAGCTCCCGGGCGTAGTCGCCGACCTCGACGACCCGGACCCGCTCGCCGTACTTCTCGCCGAACAGCGCCATCGCGCCGATCCGCCGCGCCTCCTGCTGGGTGGTGATGAAGGCGTTGACCTCCAGATCCGCCAGCAGCACCTCGTTGACCTGCTGCTCCACGTCGTGCAGCACGCTCGGCGACACCCCGGTCGGGGTGTTGAAGTCGAAGCGCAGCCGGCCCGGCGCGTTCAACGAACCCGCCTGGGTCGCCGACTCACCGAGGAAGTTCCGCATCGTCTGGTGCACCAGGTGGGTCGCCGTGTGCGACCGGGAGATCGCCCGGCGGCGGGTCACGTCGATCTCGGCGTAACCGGTCTCGCCGGCCCGCACCTCGCCCCGGACCACCTTCGCCCGGTGCACGATCAGCCCCGGCACCGGCTGCTGCACGTCGAAGACCTCGACCTGGCCGGCACCGACCGTGATCAGCCCCTGGTCGGGCTGCTGACCGCCGCCCTCGGCATAGAACGGGGTGGTGTCGAGCACCAGCTCGACCGTCTCCCCCTCGACCGCCGCGCCCACCGTCGCGCCACCGCGCAGCAGCGCCCGCACCCGGGACTCCCGCTGCAACTCGGTGTAGCCGGTGAACTCCACCTCCCCGCCGTCGTCGCGCACCGACCGGTACGCCGACACGTCGGTGTGCCCCGTCTTGCGGGCCTGCGCGTCGGCCTTCGCCCGGCTGCGCTGGTCGGCCATCAGCCGACGGAAGCCCTCCGCGTCGACCTGCAGGCCCTGCTCGGCCGCGATCTCCAGGGTCAGGTCGATCGGGAAGCCGTACGTGTCGTGCAGCTGGAACGCCTTCTCCCCCGACAGCGCCGGCTTCCCCGCCGACCGGGTTTCCGCGATCGCCGTGTCCAGGATCGTCGTGCCCGCCCGCAGCGTGGACAGGAACGCGTCCTCCTCGGCGTAGGCGTACTGGGAGATCCGGTCGAACTCCTGCGAAAGCTCCGGGTACGACGGGGACATGCAGTCCCGGGCCACCGGCAGCAGCTCCGGCAACGCCCGATCCTGCCAGCCCAGCAACCGCACCGCCCGGATCGCCCGCCGCATGATCCGGCGCAGCACGTAGCCGCGCCCCTCGTTGCTCGGGGTCACCCCGTCGCCGATCAGCATCAGCGCGGTCCGCACGTGGTCGGCGACCACCCGCAGCCGTACGTCGTCCGGGTGCGACTCGCTCGCCACGTGCCCGGAGTGCGCGCCGTACCGCTTGCCGGTCAGCTCCGCCGCCCGGTCCAGGATCGGCCGCACCTCGTCGATCTCGTAGAGGTTGTCGACGCCCTGCAGGATCGAGGCCATCCGCTCCAGGCCCATGCCGGTGTCGATGTTCTGCGCCGGCAGGTCGCCCAGGATCGGGAAGTCCTCCTTCCCGCTGCCCGGACCCCGCTCGTACTGCATGAAGACCAGATTCCAGAACTCCATGTAGCGGTCCTCGTCGACCGCCGGGCCGCCCTCGCGGCCGTACTCCGGACCCCGGTCGTAGAACAGCTCCGAGCACGGGCCGCACGGGCCGGGAATGCCCATCGACCAGAAGTTGTCCGCCTTGCCCCGGCGCACGATCCGCTCGGCCGGCACCCCCACCGAGCGCCAGATCTCGAACGCCTCGTCGTCGTCGAGGTAGACCGTCGGCCAGACCCGCTCCCCGTCCAGCCCGTAACCGCCCTCGGCGACCGGCTTGGTGACCAGGTCCCAGGCCAGCGGGATCGCCCCGGCCTTGAAGTAGTCACCGAAGGAGAAGTTGCCGTTCATCTGGAAGAACGTGCCGTGCCGGCTGGTCTTGCCGACCTCGTCGATGTCCGGCGTGCGCAGGCACTTCTGCACGCTCACCGCCCGCCGGTACGCCGGGGTCTGCTGCCCCAGGAAGTACGGGACGAACTGCACCATGCCGGCGTTGACGAACAGCAGGTTCGGATCGCTGATGGCGGGCAGCGGAGCGGACGGCACCACGGTGTGCCCGTTCGCCTCGAAGTGGGCGAGGTACCGCCGCTTGATCTCCGCCGTCTTCATCGCTGGGGTTCCTCCGGAAAGATCTCTCGGTCACCGATGCGCGGGTCCTCCCGCAGCTCGGCGAACTGGTCGTCGAACGCCTCACCGCGGGCGAACGCCTCGTGGATCTCCTGCTCGCGCTCGGCCATCCCGATCCGTACGTCCTCCACGAAGTTACGCAGCGACTCGACCAGACCGCCAGCGGATTCGGACAGCCCACTGGCGATGCCCGCCGGGGTGTACGCCTGGGCCGTCCGGGTGGCCTTGCGGACCACCACCACGCCCACGGCCAGCCCGATACCGAGCCAGAAAAGTCGCCTCATGTCCCTATCCTCCTGTGCGCCGCCGGCCCGGGGTCAGCGGTTGCCGCGCCGGGCGGCCCGACGCTGCTGCTTGATGGTGTCGCGCACCTCACGCTCGGTCTCCGCGGTCCGCCGCGCCGACGCGGCCCGGCGGACGCCGTACCCGAAGGCCGCCACCTTCACCAGCGGGTTCGCCGCGGCGGCCGAGACGACGGTGGCCAGGTTCGCCACGTTGGCGGTGACGTTCTGCGCGTGGCTCGTCATCGTGTCGACCTTGGCGAGCTGGAGGTTCACCCCGTCGAGGGAGGTCTGCACCTGCTCCAGGGCGACGTTGACGTTCTTCACCGTGGTGTTCACGTCCCCCAGCAGCGGAGCGGTCTGCTCGTTGAGGTCGTTGATCATCCGGGTCGTCGCGTCCACGGTGTGCCGCAGCCGCAGGATCGGCACCGCCAGCACGAGCACCAGCATCAGGAACGCGCCGGCCGCGATCAGCGCAGCGATCTGTCCACCATCCACGCAAGTCCTCCTCAAGCAGGGTTCCGGGGCCCGACGCCCCGGAACACGCGACCCGGATCCCCGCCGTCGCGGCGTGACCCCGCACGGGGTCATCGGGAGCAGGCGGGCCTGCCAGCCCCAGACCCTACCGTCCGTGATGGAAACCGGCTCAGGATGGTGAGCGTGTCAGATCGCCGAGCGGATCATCGGTAATCGTCGGGAACGGGTCCTCACCGGTCAGTGACGGGTCGGTGCTCGGCTGTGGCCGGGTCCGCTCGTCGTCGATCGCGTTACGGACCTTCACCGAGACCAACGAGCCGGTGCACTCCCCCGCCGCGGGGGGGACCGGGGTGGCCGGCGGCACCGCCGGGTCACCGCTCGCCTGTGGTGCCGCGCAGGTCGGCTCCCGCACCCACAGGTCGAGGGTCAACTCGTCGCGCCGCCAGCAGGTGTAGCTGCCCTTGGCCGGCTGCTCCGGGCAGCGGGTGACCTCCCACCGCCGCCAGCCCTCCGTCCGCAGGGCCTGCTCGTAGACCCGGGCGGTCTCCTCCGGTGCCCGGTCGGACTCCACGGTGCGCTCCCGCAGCCGGCAGTCCTGCAGGCACCAGCGGCTGCCGCTGACGTTGTCCACCGTCTTCGCCGTCGCCCAGCCGGGCACACCCAACTCGTCGAGGGTGTCGAAGACCGGGTCCCGGCTCAACGTCCGCATCGCGAAATAGAGCGGGAGCGCCCCGAGGAGCACCACGCTGACCAGCACCAGGACTCCCAGCCGCAGCCGACGCCGCTCCCCCGACCGGCGTCGCGGCTCGGTGCCGGTCGGCGCGTCGGAGCCGACGCCGGACGCGTCGCCCCCGCTGGCGGGGCGCAACGACCCACCGGCCGGACCGTCGGCATCGGACCGAGCCTCCTGCGGGGAGGTCACCCGGGCCACACCCGGCCCGTCGACCCGGCCGGCGGCGGGTGGCACGGCGGCGGAACCCGCCGCCTCCGCCCGGTCGGCGGGACGCACCGGCGGAGCCGCCCGACCGACGGACTCCTCCGGCCGTACGCCCGGCGCGGTGGCCCGGGCCACCGCCGCCGCCGCGACGACCCCGCCCGCACCGGCGGGCCGGGGGGTGGCATCGGCAGCGGGTCCGGGCCGCCGGTCCCCCTCCGGTCCCGCCACCCGACGCGGGTCGTCGGCGGGTACGGGCGGACGCGCGGTGCCGGTGGCGGGGCCGCCCGGACGCGCGGTGCCGGTGGCCGGACCGGCCGGGCCGTCCACCCGCGCGGTACCGGCGGCCGGGCCGGCCGGACGTGCCACCCCGGTGGCCGGACGCGCGGTACCGGTGGCCGGGGTGTCCGGACGTGCCACCCCGGTGGCCGGACGGGCGGTGCCGGTGGCCGGGGTGTCCGGGCGGGCGGTGCCGCGCGACGGTGCGCCGGGGCGCGGGGCCCGGGGATCGGGCTCGCCGAGCCGCGGGCCGCCCGGGCCCGGGACATCGGGGCCGGGGGCGCCACCGGCGGGCCCGGTCGGGTGGGGGGCGTTCGGGACCGGGACACCGACCCGGGGAGCGCCGGAGGTGGGTGCCGCGACGGCCGCGTCCGGACCGGTGGCACCGGCCGGGCGGGCCACCGGTGGGGACGCCGCCGCACGCGGGCCGTCGGCGACCGGCGCGACGCCGGGCACCGGCACGGCCGCAGTGGCACCGGTCCGGGGCCCGCCGGACGGGGTGCCCCGGACGCCGGGGAAGCCGGGGCCGTCAGGACCGCCGGGGCCGTGGGCGCGCGGGCCACCCGGCACCGGCGCGCTGCCGGGCACCGGAGCCGGGCCACCGGCCCGGGGGTCGGGGACCGCCCCGGCGGCACCGGGACGCGGACCCCGGGTCGGCTCCGGTGACGGACCGGGACCGGCGTGGGTGCCCCGGGCGGGACGTTCGGGCCCCTGCGGCCCCCGGCCGGGGGCCGCCTCGGGCGGGCTCGGCCGGGCCGTCGCCCGGGTCGGGCCGGGCTGGTCGGGCCGGTCGGTCGGTCGGGTCGGGCCGGGCTGGTCGGGCCAGGACGGCCCGGCGGGGACGCCGGTCGTCTCCGGGCCACCCCGACGGGTCGGGGCGGCCGGGGTGGCCGCCGCCGACGGGTCCGGCCGGCCGGGCGGCGGGGTCGACCGGTTCAGCACCCGCAGGGCGGGGTCGGTGTGCGAGGTGCGCCCGGCCTGGCGCAGCCAGTCGGCCGGGCGCTCCGGCCGCTCGCCTCGGGGTCGGTCGCCCGGCACCGGCGGGACCGTCGGCTGGCCGGCCGTCCCGCCCTCGTCGGACCGGCTCCGCCGGCCCGGTGCCTCGTCGGTGTCCGGACGGGCCCGGGAACCGGGGGCGTCGGTGCCGACCGGGTGCCGCCATCCGCCCGACGGCTCCTCGTCGTCGGGGCGGGCCCGACGACCCGCGGGTGCGTCGCCGGCCGGCTCGGGGCGGTGCACGGCCGGCTCGGGGCGGTGCACGGCCGGCTCGGGGCGGTGCACGGCCGGCTCGGGGCGGTGCACGGCCGGCTCGTCGTCGGGGCGGGCCCGTCGGCCGGGCGGTGCGGCGACGTCGGTGGGCGGGCGGCGACGCCCGTTGTCGTCCCGGGCGGCCGCACCGGGCCGACCCGCGACGGAGGGGGCGGCCGGCGCACCCGGCGCGGCGTCCGGCAGCGGTGGCGCGTTGCCGCTCAGCGGCACCAGCGGCTGGTCCGGCTCGGCCGCGCGTCGGCGGCCACCCCGCTCGGCGGCCGGCCGGTCCGCGGGCTCCCGGCCCGCGCCGGTCGCCGCGACGGCGGGCCGGCCCGGTGCACCGGGTGCGGTCGTCTCGGGACGCGGGCCCACCGGTGCCACGGCGGCGGCCCGTGGGCCACCGACCGACGGGTCCGGCAGCAGTCCGGCACCGGCCGGGGCACCCGCCCCGGCCCGGGGGGCACCGCCCGGGTCGACGCCGACGGAGGCGGAACCCTGGCCGGACCTGGCCGGCTCGACCGGTACCGCCGCCCGGCGACCTCTCGGCCGGTCGTCCGGCACCGTCCGGCGGCTGCGCAGGGACGGCTCGGCGGGGGCCGCGACGCCGGGCCGGTTCTCGGGGACCGCCCGGCCGGCCGGTGGCCCGGCTGCCGGGCCACCGGGGGTCGCGACGCCGGGGGCCGTACCGCCGGGGCCGGCCCAACCGACCGGAGGTGCCTGAACCGGCGGAGGTGACTGACCGGGCGGGGGCGCCTGACCCGACGGGGACGCCTGACCGGGCGGGGGCACCGCCCGGCCGGGCCCGGTGCCGGGGACCGACGCACGGCCGGGGGCCGGGACGGCGGCCCGGACCGGGCCGTTACCACCGGTGGTGGGGTCGGGGCGGGACGCCTCCTCGGGCCGCTGCGGGGCCGGCCGGCCGGGCGGTGCCGGGTCCGGCCACGGCCCCGCGCCCGAACGAGGACGCTGCTCGGAGGTCGCGGGCCGGCCCGGCCCACGGACCGGTGGGGCAGCCGGGGCGGCGGGGTGCGGCGGCGGCCCGTCGGAGTGGGCGACCGACCGACCGGGCCGGGCCGGATCGCCCCCGGCCGGCACCGGGCCCGGCCGGGTCAGCCCGGCCGGTGGCGGCTCGGCCGGGCCGCCGGCCTGCGGCGGACGGGCGACACCGGGGGCCGTCGGCTCCCGGCGCGGGCCCGGTTGACCGGGGAACGGGGCTGCCGGGGGCCCGGACTGCGGCCGGACGCCCGGCGGTGCCGGCTCCGGCCCGGTCCCGGCAGGTGTCGGGTGCGGTCGGGGGTCCGGCTGCGCGGGCCGGGGGGCGGCGGGGTCGGGGCGGAGCACCGGCTGACCGACGCGCGGCGCGACCGGCCCGGGCTGCGGCGCGACCGGCCCTCGGCCGACGGGCGGCGCGGCCGGGCCACGCACGGGCGGAACCGGGCCGCCGTCCGGGCCGAGTTCGGTGCGCTGCTGTTTCGCCGTACGCAGGTCGTCGATCCAGCCGAAATCCTCGCCGGCCGGCTCGGGCGGGGTCTCGTCGCCGCCCCGCCCCCGACCCCACCGACGTCCCTTGGCGCGAGGTTCACGCCGCTCGTCGGGACCGTCCTGCGGTTGCTCCCCACCTCGCGATGTCACTGCCGAACCTCCCCGGCGGCGTCGCCGCCGTCCTCGTCCGCCCCACCGGCGTGCCCCGTGCCCGACGGGTGCCGGCCGTTGACCACCGGCACCGGACCGTCGGGGCGCGCCGCCGGGGCGGACAGCCCCCGGACGATCCGGCGCAGCAGGGGCAGCCGGGCGGCCACCGACCGCTCGGCCCCGTGCCCGCTGGGCCGGTAGTAGTCGGTCCCGACGAGATCGTCGGGAGCGTACTGCTGGGTGACCACCCCGCGCTGGTCGTCGTGCGGGTAGCGGTAACCCGTGCCGTGCCCGAGCCCCCGGGCGCCGGCGTAGTGCGCGTCGCGCAGCCCACGCGGCACCGCGCCGCCCCGGCCGGCCCGCACGTCGGCCATCGCCGCGCCGAGGGCGGTGGTCGCCGAGTTGGACTTCGGCGCGGTCGCCAGGTGGATCACCGCCTGGGCCAGGTTGAGCTGGGCCTCGGGCAGGCCGACGTACTCCACCGCGTGTGCGGCGGCGGTCGCCACGCTCAGCGCCGACGGGTCGGCCATGCCGACGTCCTCGCTGGCGAAGATGACCAGACGCCGGGCGACGAACCGGGCGTCCTCCCCGGCGACCAGCATCCGGGCCAGCCAGTGCAGCGCGGCGTCGACGTCCGAGCCGCGCATGCTCTTGATGAAGGCGCTGGTCACGTCGTAGTGGGCGTCGCCGTCGCGGTCGTAGCGCACGGCCGCCACGTCCACCGCCTGCTCGGTGGTGGCCAGGTCGATCCGGTCGACGCCGAGCGCGGTCGCCGAGGCCGCCGCCGCCTCCAGCGCGGTCAACGCCTTGCGGACGTCGCCGCCGGCCAGGCGTACCAGGTGGTCCTCGGCATCGGCGGCCAGGGTGAGCGTGCCGGCGAGGCCGCGCGGGTCGGTCACCGCGCGGCGCAGCAACGCGCGCACGGCGTCGTCGTCGAGCGGCTGGAGGGTGAGCAGCACGCACCGGGACAGCAGCGGCGAGATGACGGAGAAGTACGGGTTCTCGGTGGTCGCCGCGAGCAGGGTGACCGTGCGGTCCTCGACGGCGGCGAGCAGCGAATCCTGCTGGGTCTTGCTGAACCGGTGCACCTCGTCGATGAAGAGCACGGTCTGCGGGCCGCCGGAGCGGCGCTGGCGGCGGGCGGTCTCGATGACGGCCCGGACGTCCTTGACCCCGGCGGTCAGCGCCGACATGGCCACGAACCGGCGGTCGGTGGCCCGGGCCACCAGGTGGGCGATGGTGGTCTTGCCGCTGCCCGGCGGGCCCCAGAGGATGACCGACAGCGCCGCGCCGCCGCCGACGAGCTGCCGCAGCGGGGCCCCGGGGGCGAGGAGGTGCTCCTGGCCGACCAACTCGTCGATGCTCGCGGGTCGCATCCGCACCGGCAGCGGGGCGTCCTGCCCGACGGAGGCGAAGTCGTCGACGCCGACGGAGCCCGCGGGGGCGCTGGGCGCCGCGGCGGGTGCACCGAGGGAGAAGAGGGCGTCGGAATCCATCAGGAAGACAGTACCGGGCGCGGCCCACGACGCCGGAATCGCGCCGTGGGCCGCGCCCGTTCTGATCTGTTGCGGTCAGCCGCGGCCCGGCCGACGGCCCCGGTACCACCGGCCGCCGCCACCGCCGCGCGGGCCGCTGCCGACGCCGGCCAGGTAGAGCGAGAGCAGCAGCAGGCCGATCAGGACCAGGGTGTTCCAGTTGAACAGGTCGGGGGCACCGAAGTTGGTGTTGAGCAGGTCCAGCAGGAGCGCGAAGCCGAACACGACGGCCGCGAGGATGGCGAGCATGGTTATGTCCTCCGGTAGGGGGTCCCAGTAGGTCGGCCCGGATGTACCCAAACGGTCGACTCGTCAATCTCCATCGTGGAGATCGGCGTCGCCGAGGCGTCCCGCCCGGCCGGGTTCTAGGCTGCTTGCATGATCGACACCGACCGGGAACTCGCCGGCCGGGCGGCCGTCCTCGCCGCCACCGACCACCACCCGTTCGTCCGGCACGCGCTGCGGCTCGACGACGCGCCCCGCGCCTGGGCCCGCGACGGCGCGGTGGCCTGGGTGCTCCCGACGGCGGGCAACGACCGGGCCGGCGGCGTGGTCGGCCCGGTCGACGCGGCGGTGGGGCTGGTCGCGGCGCTGGTCGCCGACGGGGTCGTCCGCCCGGGGCAGTACCTGCAGCTACCCCGGGCCGACCGGGAGCTGCTGGTCGACCGGTTCGCGGCGACCCGGGTCGACGACTGGGATTTCCTCTGGACCACCGCCGCCCCGCCCCGGCAAGCCGGGCAGGAGCGGGTGGTCAGCCTCGGTCGGGCGGACCACCCGGCGCTGGCGGCGCTGATCGACGACGCCTTCCCCACCTCCTCGTCACGCCCGCAGGACCCGACGGTCACCGGCTGGTACGGCATCTGGGACGCCGACCGCCTGGTCGCCTGCGGTGCGGACCGCAGTCGCGGCGACATCGGCTTCCTCGCCGGGCTCACCGTGGCCCGTGACCGGCGGGGACGGGGGCTGGGCGCGGCGCTGACCGCCGGGATGACCCGGGCCCTGCTCGCCCGGTACGACCACGTCGCGCTCGGCGTCTACGCCGACAACCTGGCCGCGCTGCGGCTCTATCGTCGGCTCGGCTTCACCGGCACGCTACGGCGCAGCTCGGTGTGGCTCGGCTGAGGCCGCCGCGCCGACCGGTGGGACGGCCCCGGCCGGTTCGGCACCGGCTGCGGGCCCGACCGGTTCGGCCCCGACCGGTTCGGCCCCGGTTCCGGCCGGATCGGTCGCCGGCCCGGCTCCTTCGGGCGTGGCCGGGGTGGCCCGGCGGCCGGCCCACCAGGCGGGCAGGTAGAGCGGGGCGGCCGCCGCCAGCGCGACCGCGCCGACCACCATCGCGGTGCCGACCCCGGAACGGTCGGCCAGGGCGGTGAGCAGCACCGCGCCGAGGGCGAACCCCGGTTGTCCCATCATCGAGTTCAGCGAGATGACGCTGGTCCGGTAGGGCCCGTCGACCTGCCGGTGCAGCAGCCCCAGGTGCAGTGGGTTGGATGCGCCGTGCACGGCGTAGCAGGCCAGGTAGGCGACCAGCACCCCGGCGGGCCCGGCGAGCAGCCCCATGCCGAGCACGGTGACGCCCTGCAGGATCCGCAGCAGCCCGGCGGCGGGGGCGGCGCCGAGCCAGCGCAGCAGCAGCGGGGTGGCCGCCGCGCCGGCCGCCGAGACCAGCCAGGCCGCCGAGTTCGCCGGGCCGAGCATGGCCGCCGCCCGCTCGGGGTCGCCGACCACGTCGGCGAGCCGGATCGGCAGCAGCGACTCGAAGGTGACCATGCCGAAGCCCCAGAACAGCTCCACCGACACCAGGGCCAGCAGCACCCGGGAGCGGCGTAGCAGGCCGACGGCCTGCCCGACCATCCGGGGCGCCGCCACGACCGAGGCACGCAGCGCGCCGGCACCCCGGGCGGGGCCGGTCTCGACCAGCAGGATCAGCAGGACGACCAGGGCGACGGCCTGGAGGGCGGCGGCGACCAGCACCGGCACGGTCAGGGCGCTCACCGGCCCGACCGGTCCGAGCGCGATGAGGCCGCCGGCGAGCAGCGCGCCACCGGCGATGGTGATGCCCGCGACGGTGCCGGCGAAGCCGAGGCCGGGCTCGTAGTCGGCGTCGCGGTCGGCGGCCAGGGTGGACTCGACGTACCAGGAGTCGAGCGGGCCGCTGTCGAGTGCCCGGTAGACCCCCTGCAGGGCCCAGACCAGGAAGAACAGCGCGAACGAGTCCGCCACCGCGAAGAGCCCGAGCGACAGCAGGCTCACCGCCCAGGCGGTGACCAGGACCACCCGGCTGCCGAGCGCGTCGGCCAGGCCACCGGTGGGCAGTTCCAGCGCCAGCACGACCAGGCCCTGGGCGGTGGAGACCAGGCCGATCTGGGACAGCGTCAGGCCGCGTTCCTGCATCAGCAGGATCATCACCGGGATGGTCAGGCCGGTGGGCAGCCACCGCAGGCCGTAGAGGGTCAGGTAGCGCAACCGGACCTGGCGTACGGTCAGCGCGCTCATCGGGGCCCCTCCGGCAGCGGGTAGGCGGCCAGGAACACCTGCACCGGGCGGGCCTGCGGATCGGCGGGCGCGTGTTCCGCCTCGTGGTGGTACCGCTCCAGCACCTGCCACACCTCCGCCGTGAGCGCCTCGAGCCGGTCCGGTGCGACGGTCAGGAAGATGTCGCTCATGCCGATCGCGTCCCGCCACGCGGGGGTCGCCTCGTGCTGGGTGGCGAACCAGCGTTCGGCGTGCTCGACGAGCAGGCGCACCTGGTCACCCTGGATCCACTCGATCGCGGCCCGCGCGTCGGGGTCGTCGTCGAAGTCGGTCGGCTCCCAGTTGGTGACCTCGTGGGCCGCCTGCCACCAGCGCTGCCGGCCGGTCCCCCGGTCGTGGTCTTCGGTGACCAGCCCGACCTCGGCGAGCTGCCGCAGGTGGTAGCTGGTGGCACCGGTG
The DNA here is from genome assembly GCF_049863385.1 of Micromonospora sp. WMMD723. NCBI lineage: Bacteria > Bacillati > Actinomycetota > Actinomycetes > Micromonosporales > Micromonosporaceae > Micromonospora > Micromonospora sp. WMMD723. Next base: position 4,457,935 of record NZ_JBMKNR010000001.1, on the reverse strand, counting down.
TTGGTGCCGAGCACTTCCGCCAGGGTGGTGGCGGTGGCGGGCCCCTGCACCCGCAGTGCGCCGAGCAGCCGCATCCGCAGCGGGTGCGCCAGCACCCGTACCTGCCGCTTGTCGATCCGCACCTCACGCGGCGCGGGTCGGGGGGTGGGTCCGTCGTTCGCCATAACCGCACAATACCTGTGCACAGTTTATGTGCACAACTCTTGTGCACATAAACTGTGCGTCAGCGGGTCTGCGGCGGGTCGGAGGGCCGGCCGGGCGTGGGGCCGGCCGGGTGTGGGGCCGGCCGGGTGTGGGGCCGGCCGGGACATCGGGTTGGGCAGGGTGGGCGGGGTCAGCCGGCGAGGAGTTCGGCGACGCCGCGCAGTCGGGTCCGGAGCAGACCGGCCGCGCGGGACGAGTCCAGGCGTACCTGCGTCGGGCGGACCAACCCCGACGACCGCCCGGTGGCGGTCGTCATCCCACCCGGGTCGAGCCCGTCCCGCCGGGCCACCAGCAACCCCAGTTCCGCCCGGCTGACCGCGTCGGGGCCGGCGACGTTGAGCAGCCCGGCGTACGACGACGTGGCCAGCTCCAGCACGGCGCGGGCCAGGTCGGTCACGTCGATCGGGCAGCGCAGCTCGTCGGTGAACAGGACGGCCCGCCCGGCGAGCGCCTCCCGGCAGAGTCGGATCTGCTTGCTGCCCTCCCCCACGATCAGTGAGGTACGCACCAGCACGGCGGACGGGTCGATCGCCCGGACCGCGGTCTCCGCCGCCGCCTTCGCCGCACCGTAGACGTGGATCGGGCTGGGCGGCTCGTCGTCGCCGTAGGGTTCGGGACGTCCACCGTGCAGCGCGTCGCTGGACAGGTGCACCAGCCGCGCCCCCACCTCGGCCGCCGCGTACGCGACGTGCGCCGCCCCGTCGGCGGTGACCGTCCAGTCGTCGGCACGGTACGCGGTCCCGACGACGACGTCCGGGCCCACCTCGGCGACCAGTCGGCGCACCGCGTCCCGATCGGTCACGTCCAGGCGGCGTGTCCCGACGCCCGGCACGGCCACCCGGCCGCCGTGGCAGGTCCCCACCACCGACCACCCGGCAGCGACCCCCCGCCGGCACACCTCACGCCCGAGAAACCCGCTCCCTCCCACCACGAGCATCCGCATCCCACCACTCTCCCGTAACGATCAAGAGGTTTGCGTCACCTCGCCGCGCGATGATGACGCAAACCTCTTGATCAACGATGCCGGGTGGGCCCGGCCGGACGGGACCGGGCTCCGGGTGGGGTGGGTCAGACCGGGTCGGCGACCGGGGCGGCCGGGCCGGCGGTGCCGGTGGACGCGGTGGCGGTGGGCTTGGGCTTGGCGTCGATGCCGGCCTCGGCGCGCTGCTGCCCGGTGATCGGGGTCGGGGCACCGGTCAGCGGGTCGAAGCCGCCCCGGGTCTTCGGGAAGGCGATCACCTCGCGGATCGAGTCGGCCCCGGCCAGCAGCATGCAGACCCGGTCCCAGCCGAACGCGATGCCGCCGTGCGGCGGGGCGCCGTACTTGAACGCCTCCAGCAGGAAGCCGAACTTGTCCTGCGCCTCGGCGGGGGTGATGCCGAGCAGGTCGAAGACCCGCTGCTGCACGTCGCCCCGGTGAATACGGATCGAGCCGCCGCCGATCTCGTTGCCGTTGCAGACGATGTCGTACGCGTACGCCAGCGCCCGGTCCGGGGCCTGCTCGAACCGGTCGACCCAGTCGGCGTTCGGCGAGGTGAACGGGTGGTGCACGGCCGTCCAGCCGCCCTCGTCCGTGCGTTCGAACATCGGCGCGTCGACCACCCAGCAGAACGCCCAGGCGCTCTCGTCGACCAGCTTGGCCCGCTTGGCGATCTCGATCCGGGCCGCGCCGAGCAGTTCCTGCGCCTCCCGGGTGTTGGTGCTGGCGGCGAAGAAGACCGCGTCGCCCGGCTTGGCCCCGACCGCGTCGGCCAGCCCGCCCAGGTGCTCGGCGGAGAGGTTCTTGGCCACCGGGCCGCGTGCCTCGCCGGTCTCGGCGTCCAGCACCACGTACGCCAGGCCCCGCGCGCCGCGCGCCTTGGCCCAGTCCTGCCAGCCGTCGAGTTCCTTGCGGGTCTGCGCCGCCCCACCCGGCATGACCACCGCGCCGACGTAGCCGCCCGCGTCGATCGCGCCGGCGAACACCCGGAAGGCGGTGCCGCGCAGGTAGTCGGTCAGCTCGGTCAGCTCCAGGCCGTAGCGCAGGTCGGGCTTGTCGGAGCCGTACCGGGCCATCGCGTCGTGCCAGGTGATCCGGGGGATCGGCCGGGAGATCTCGTGACCGGCCAGGTCCTTCCAGAGCGCCGCGACGATCGCCTCGCCGAGGTCGATCACGTCGTCCTCGGTGACGAAGGACATCTCGATGTCGAGCTGGGTGAACTCCGGCTGCCGGTCGGCCCGGAAGTCCTCGTCGCGGTAGCAGCGGGCGATCTGGTAGTACCGCTCCATGCCGCCGACCATCAGGAGCTGCTTGAACAGCTGCGGCGACTGCGGCAGGGCGTACCAGCTGCCGGGCTGGAGCCGGACGGGGACCAGGAAGTCGCGGGCGCCCTCGGGGGTGGACCGGGTCAGCGTCGGGGTCTCGATCTCCAGGAAGTCCCGCTCGTGCAGCACGGTGCGGGCGAGCTGGTTGGCCCGCGAGCGCAGCCGCATCGCCTTCGCCGGGCCGCTGCGGCGCAGGTCCAGGTAGCGGTAGCGCAGCCGGATGTCGTCGCCGGCCTCGACCTGGTCGTCCACCGGCAGCGGCAGCGGCGCGGCCTCGGAGAGCACCTCCAGCGCGCTGGCGGTCACCTCGATCTCGCCGGTGGGCAGCTCCGGGTTCTCGTTGCCCTCGGGGCGGCGGGTCACCTCGCCGGTGACCTTGACGCAGAACTCGTTGCGCAGCGCGTGCGCGTCCTCCTCGCGGAACACCACCTGGACCACGCCGGAGCCGTCGCGCAGGTCGACGAAGATGACACCGCCGTGGTCGCGCCGGCGGGCGACCCACCCGGCGAGCGTCACCGTGGTGCCGGCGTCCGTCGCGCGCAGGCTGCCGGCGTCATGGGTACGGATCACGACTTGCGTCTCCTCATCTGCGGTACGGCTGTTCCCCCGCATTGTGTCAGCCGCCCGGTCCGCCCGGTTGCGGGGTGAGCAAGGCCGGCCCGCCCACCGGACGCGCGGAACGGGCCGCCGGTGTCCCGACGGCCCGCTCCCGGGTTGGATCAACCGAGGTGGATCAGATGATGCTGACGCCGTAGACGCTCAGCGGCTCGGTGACCGGCTGGAAGTAGGTGGTGCCACCGCGGGTGCAGTTGCCACTGCCGCCGGAGGTGAGGCCGACCGCACTGCTGCCGCTGAACAGCGAACCGCCGCTGTCGCCCGGCTCGGCGCAGACGTTGGTCCGGATCAGGCCGGAGACCGAGCCCTCGGCGTAGTTCACCGTGGCGTTGATGGCGGTCACCGAGCCGCTCTTGAGGCCGGTGGTGCTGCCGGAGCGCTGCACGCTCTGGCCGACGTACGCGTTGGCGGCACCGGTGACGTCCCGGAAGCTGCCGTTGTAGAGGGACACGTTGCCGGTCGCGTTGGCGGCGTTGCTGTGCCGGACGATGCCGTAGTCGTTGCCCGGGAAGCTGGTGCCGGTACGGGTGCCGAGCACGCTGGTCTGGCCGGAGTTCGAGTACCAGGTCGAGCCGATGTTGGTGCAGTGCCCGGCGGTCAGGAAGAAGGTCTGACCGGCGCTGTTGCGGACGTTGAAGCCGAGCGAGCAGCGCCCGCCGCCGGTGTAGATCGCCTGGCCACCGGAGATCTTGGTGCTGAGCACCCCGGCCTCGGCCTCGACCCGGACGGTGCCACCGGTGCGCGCGGCGGCGGCCTTGACCCGCTCCAGCTTGGCGCCGGTGACGGTGCTGTCGACCGACACGACGACCTGGTTGGTGGCGGCGTCGGTCCACCACGCGGTGCCGGGGATCTTGGCCGACCGCTCCAGCTCGGCGGTGGCGGAGCGGAGCTGCGCCGCGCCCCGGGTGACCAGCTTCGGGACCGCACCGGCGGCGCGGACCTGCTTGGCGGCGGCGGTGTCGGTGACGGTGACGACCATCTTGCCGGCGGCGTCGGCGTAGGTGCCGGCGGCGCGGTCACCGAGACGCTCGGCCAGGCTGGCGGCGGCGTCGGGGGATGCGGGCGAGGCGGGGGCCGCCTGGGCGGGGGCACCCATGAGCGCGCCGGTGACCAGGGTCCCGGCCATGGCGACGGCGGCGGCGTGTCGGAGTGAGGACCTCGTGGGTCGCATGCAACAACCTCCGGAAGGGGGTGACGGGCGGCGTCACGGGGACGCACCCGGGGACAACCCGGCCGACCTGGGGAAACCGGCCGAGTGACTGAAGTATTCACATATTTAAGATCGTTATCAAGACATGCGTTTGCCCGGATTCACCCCACCAGCGGTTATGACGGTCAGGCAACATCGTGGACACATCCATGTCAGACCCTCGCCGACCCGCCCCCGCCCCCACGAACGGCCGGGCCCGAAGCGGCCACCGCCGAGGGCCCCGAGCGGCCACCGCCGACGGCCCGACGCGCCCGGTCCCGACCCCCGCCGCACCCGGTCCCGCAGGCACCGCAGCCGCCCCCGTCGACGCACCGACCGACCTCCGCACCGTCCGGGACCCGGTGGACACCGGAGCGGTCCGACCGCGGCCGGGACGGCACGTCACGACCGGGCCGCCGACCAGGACGTCTCGTGCCGGCAGGCCCGATGGCGGCGGAGAACGGCAGCACTCGACACCCGTCACCGGGAGTGATCATCAGTCGACCCCCTCACCCGACGGTCCACCCATTTGCTCTGCTGCCCCCACCGCGACAGCTACACCAGGTAGCTACGCATGAGAAGACCAGCGAACCACACGCCGCAAGGAAGGGCAGTTCAGGCCGGTGTCGCTTCGAGAGCAGCAGAGCAAAGCGCGGAAGGGCAGGACCATGAGGGAGGAGGCTTAGTGACGGAGCGTCACACCCGTCGACCCATCACCGAAAGTCACCCACTCCGAGGGACGGACGGGGCATCCGGGGTGACGCACGACGTCGACACAACCCCGGGCGACGCGCCGGGGCCGGAAGAGCCGTCCCCACCCGTGCGGCACGCCGACGCGCCCGCCGCACGGCACACCCGACGCGTCCCCCGCAGGGGGCGGCGACGTGGGCGCACCTGCGGGCAGGCACGGGTGCGATGAAACCGCCGGAGGGGACGTCAGGTCAGGCGCGGGCGGCCAGCTTGGCGGCCCGGGCGTCGCGCTTCTCCTCGAACCGGGACGCGGCCTGCTCCAGGCCGTCCAGGTGGGCGGCGATCCGGTCACGGGCGGCCTCACCCTCGGCGCCCAGGCCGGCGACGTTGAACACGTCCCACTGGCGCAGCACCGGGGCGACCACGTCGTCGCGGTGCTGACGCAGGTCGTAGATGCCGGCCAGGGCGATCGTCACCGACTTGCGGGTGAAGCCCTCGATACCGACGCCGGGCATCTGGAAGTCCTCCAGCACCTCGGCGATCGCCCGCATCGTCTGGTCGGGGGCCACCTCCAGGGCCGCCCCGAGCAGGTTGCGGTAGAAGACCATGTGCAGGTTCTCGTCGGCCGCGACCCGGCTCAGCAGCGCCTCGCAGACCGGGTCCCCGGTGATCCGGCCGGTGTTGCGGTGCGAGATCCGGGTGGCCAACTCCTGGAACGACACGTACGCCAGCGAGCGCAGCATCGACGAGTCGTGCGAGTTGGTGTAACCGGCGGTCATGTGCACCATGCGGGCCCGCTCCAGGGCGACCGGGTCGACCGCCCGGGTCACCGTCAGGTAGTCCCGGATGGCGGTGCCGTGCCGGCCCTCCTCGGCCGTCCACCGACCCACCCAGGTCCCCCACGCCCCGTCCGGTCCGAACAGGCTGGCGATCTGGTGATGGTACGAGGGCAGGTTGTCCTCGGTGAGCAGGTTGACGATCAGCGCCGTACGGGCCACCTCGGGCAGGGTCGAGTCCCCCTCCGACCACGCCTCGCCGCCGAGCGGGCCGTCGAAGGTGCGCCCCTCGCTCCACGGCACGTACTCGTGCGGGAACCACTCCTTGGCCATCGACAGGTGACGGTCGAGGTTCTTGGCGACCACGGGTTCGAGTTCGTGCAGCAGCGCGGTCTGGCTCAGCTCGGTCACAGGGCCCCTCCCTACGGTGGCGTAACTTACGCCACCGTAGGTCCCCGTCGGCGTACGCGCCAGTAACTGAGACTCAGCCGACCAGCGGCTTCAGATCGGCGTGGGGCGGCGTCCACTCGGCCGGTACGGCGTCCACCTGCTCGCCCGAACGGATGTCCTTCACCTGGTGACCCTCGGCACCCGGGAACCACACGTACGGGATGCCGCGCCGCTCGGCGTAGCGGATCTGCTTGCCGAACTTCGCCGCACTCGGCGACACCTCCGTCGGCACGCCCCGCGAGCGCAGCGCCTCCGCCACGGCGTTGCTGGCCGCCCGCTCCTCCTCCGCCGCGACGGCCACCAGCACGCAGGTCGGCACGCTGCGCGAGATCGACAGCGCCTCGGCACCGAACAGCAGCCCGAGCAGCCGGGTCACCCCGATCGAGATCCCCACCCCCGGGTACGACACGCTCCCGGCGCTGGCCAGGTTGTCGTACCGGCCGCCGGAGCAGATCGAACCGAACCGCTCGTAGCCGACCAGCTGGGTCTCGTAGACCGTGCCGGTGTAGTAGTCCAGGCCCCGGGCGATCCGCAGGTCGGCGACGCACAGCCCCGGCGCGTGCGCGGCGGCCGTCTCCACCACCGCGACCAGTTCGGCGACACCCTCGTCGAGCAGCGGATCGCGCACCCCGAGGGCGTGCACCGCGTCGGCGAAGGACGCGTCCGGCGCGGAGATCCCGGCCAGCGCCAGGCAGGCGTCGGCCTGCGCCGCGCTCGCCCCCGCCGTCTCGGCCAGCAGGTCGGCCACCTTCGCCGGGCCGATCTTGTCGAGCTTGTCGACCGCGCGCAGCGCCGCCTCCGGGTCGGTCAGCCCGATGCCCCGGTAGAAACCCTCACAGATCTTGCGGTTGTTGACCTGGATCAGCACCGGCGGGACGGGCAGCGACCGCAGCGCGTCCCCGATCACCAGCGGCATCTCGGCCTCGTAGTGCGCCGGCAGGGTGTCCCGGTCGACGATGTCGATGTCGGCCTGGAGGAACTCCCGGTAGCGCCCCTCCTGCGGGCGCTCGCCCCGCCACACCTTCTGGATCTGGTAGCGGCGGAACGGGAACTGGAGCTTGCCGGCGTTCTCCAGGACGTAGCGGGCGAACGGCACGGTCAGGTCGAAGTGCAGCCCGAGCGCGTCGTCACCGGCCGGGCCGTCCGCGTCGGCCTGCAACCGGCGCAGCAGGTAGACCTCCTTCGAGGTCTCCCCCTTACGCAGCAACTGGTCCAGCGGCTCCACCGACCGGGTCTCCAGCGGGGCGAACCCGTACAGCTCGAAGGTGTGCCGGATCCGGTCGAGGACGAACTGCTCGATCATCCGCTGCGAGGTGGTCCACTCCGGGAAACCGGAGATGGGCGTGGGCTTGCTCATGACGTACTCCTTGCGGGTCCGCGCCGGGCGCGGTGGGATCGACAGGTCCGCGTGCGGCGCGGAGGAACGACTAGAGGCCCCGGGTGGGGGCGGCCGGATGTGCGCCGTCCGGGTCGGCCAGGTCGGCGAGGTACGGGTTACGTGCCCGCTCCCGGCCGATGGTGGTCGCCGGGCCGTGGCCGGGCAGCACCACGGTGTCGTCGGCGAGTGGGAGGACCTTCTCCCGCAAGCTGGTCAGCATCCGGGGCATGCTGCCGCCCGGCAGGTCGGTGCGGCCGATCGAGCCGGCGAACAGCACGTCACCGGAGAGGCAGACCTGGTCGGCCTCCCAGGGCGAGCCGGCACCGGGCAGCCGGAACAGCACCGACCCGCCGGTATGGCCGGGCGCGTGGTCGACGGTGATCTCCAGGCCGGCCAGCGCCAGCGTCGCCCCGTCGGTCAGCTCCGCGACGTCGTCGGGCTCGGAGTACGGCAGGCGGCCGCCGAACAGCCCGGCGAGGTCCATCGACAGCGCCTTGGTCGGGTCGGCCAGCAGCTCCCGGTCCTCCGGGTGCACGTACGCGGGGATGCCGCGTGCGCCGCAGACCGGCGCGACGGAGAAGGTGTGGTCGAGGTGGCCGTGGGTGAGCAGCACGGCGGCCGGGTGCAGGCGGTGCTCGGCGAGCACGGCGTCGAGCCGGTCGAGCACCCCGATGCCGGGGTCGACCACCACGCACTGCTCCCCCGGCGCGGTCGCCACCACGTAGCAGTTGGTGCCGAAGGCGTCCGCGGGAAAGCCGGCCACGAGCACGTCCGCTCCCCTTCCGTCTCAGTCGTCCGTCTCCTGGGCAGCCTAGTCGCCGACGCGATCCGATATCCGCGCCCACCCGTACCACGGGCCCCGTACGGCACAGTGACGCACTTTGATAAACCCAGGCCGGCCCTCGTACACCACTTTCACAGCAGGTACCCGTACACTCTGGCGGGCGTGTGGCGTGGCGCACCTGCGGGCACGGCGGGCGCGCACGGCCCGACCGCCGGTGACGACCAGGGTAGAGGAGGGGAGCACGGGTGGCTTCCAGCAGGGACCGGCAGCGCAAGCTCGCGCGGGAGAAGCTCGACCGGCAGTTGGCCCGGCGGGCCGCCGCCGCCCGACGGCGTCGGCAGATCCAGGCCGGGGTCGGTGCGGCAGTGGTGCTGGTGCTGATCGTGGCCGGTGCGGCGTGGGGGCTGGGTGCCTTCGACAGCGACCCCGAGCCGAAGGCCGCCGAGGACGTCTGCCTCTGGACGCCGCAGGACGCCGCCGCCAACACCAACCTCAAGGACGTCGGCACCCCGGCCACCAAGGATCTGCCCACCACCGGGGTACGCACGATGACCATCGACACCGACCAGGGCGGCCCGATCACCGCCGAACTGGATCTCGCCGGGGCCCCCTGCGCCGGGGCGAGCATCGCCCACCTGGCCGGCACGTCGTTCTACGACAACACCAAGTGCCACGAGATCACCACCGAGGGCGCGCTGCGCTGCGGCGACCCGAGCGGCACCGGCCTGGGCGGCCCCAGCTACTCGTTCTACAACGAGAACGTGCCGACCGCACCCGAGGCGAGCCCCTCGGCCAGCCCGCAGCCCGGGCAGCCGCCGACGTACCCCAAGGGCACGGTCGCGATGATCGGCAACCCGCCGGGCGCCAACGGCAGCCAGTTCCTGCTCTTCTTCAAGGACTCCAGCCCGGCCCAGCCCGCGTACCCGATCATCGGCCGGATCACCGGCGGCCTCGACGTGGTCGAGAAGATCGGCGCCCTGCCGACCGTGGACAACGGGGCGGGCGCCAAGGTCAAGCCGAAGACCGACGTGGTGATCCGCAAGCTCACCGTCGGCGAGGCGCAGGCCGCCCCGGCACCGGCGACCGGCTCCCCGGCCGCGTCCCCGGCGGCCAGCCCGAGCGCCGGCTGAGCCGGCCCACAACCCGTACCTGCGGCCCCGCCGCGCCAGAGAAAGCCCAGGAGGAGTGACCGTGACGTCCACGAGAGAGCGGCAGCGCGCGGCGGCGCGGGCCCGACTTGAGCGGGAGATGGCCGAGCGTTCGGCCAAGGCCCGTAAGCGCCGGCAGACGCAGGCGATCGTCGGGGCCGCCGCCATCCTGGTGCTCGTGGTCGCCGGCACCGTCTGGTTGGCGACCAGCCTCGGTGGCGACGACGACGACAGCAAGCAGCAGGCCGCCGGCACCGAGGGCTTCTCGCAGTGCGCCTACACCGAGACGCCGAAGGAGGGCCGGCCGGCCCAGGTCAAGGACGTCGGGCTGCCCCCGAACCAGCAGGCCAACAAGGGCACCCAGACGATGACCATCGACACCAACCTGGGCCCGATCGTCGCCAAGCTCGACCGGACCAAGGTGCCCTGCACCGCCGGCAGCTTCACCCACCTGGCCAGTAAGGGCTTCTTCGACAACACCAAGTGCCACCGGCTGGTGACCGAGGGCATCAAGGTGCTCCAGTGCGGCGACCCGAGCGCGACCGGCAAGGGCTGGCGGCAGACCGACGGCACCGGCGGGCCGAGCTACGCCATGGCCGAGGAGAACCTGCCGACCGACAAGCGGCCCCCCTACCCGGAGGGCGTCATCGCGATGGCCAACGCCGGGCAGGGCAGCACCGGCAGCCAGTTCTTCATCGTCTACGGCGACTCGCAGCTCGACCCGAACTACACCGTGCTGGGCACCATCACCTCCGGCATGGACCTGGTCAAGCAGGTCGGGGCGGCCGGCGACGACAAGGCGTACGCGCAGCAGGCGGGGGGTGGCCACCCCAAGAAGGAGGTCACCATCACCAAGCTGACCATGAGCGACATCGAGAGCTGACCCGCAGCGTACGACGAAGCGCCCGCCGGCTGAGCCGGCGGGCGCTTGTCGTGTCAGGTGACTACGGGACGCGGCCGACGGTCAGGCGCCGGAGGTGACCCGATAGGCGTCGAAGACCCCGTCGACCTTGCGCACGGCGGCCAGCAGGTGCCCCAGGTGCTTCGGGTCGGCCATCTCGAAGCTGAACCGGCTCACCGCCACCCGGTCCCGGGTGGTGGTGACCGTCGCCGACAGGATGTTGACCCGTTCCTCGGAGAGCACCCGGGTGACGTCGGCCAGCAGCTTGTGCCGGTCGAGGGCCTCCACCTGGATGGCCACCAGGAACGTCGAGGCGGAGGTGAGCTTCCAGCTGACCTCCACCACCCGCTCGACCTGGGCCCGCAGGTCCTCGGCGTTGGCGCAGTCGTCGCGGTGCACGCTGACCCCGCCGGAGCGGGTGACGAACCCGAAGACCGAATCCGGGGGCACCGGCGTGCAGCACCGGGCCAGCTTGATCCAGACGTCGCTGACGCCCCGCACCACCACGCCGGGGTCGCTGCTGTTCTGCCGGCTGTGCGGCGGACGGGTGGCGACGGCGGTCTCGGCGATGTCCTCCGCCGCGCCCTCCTCACCGCCGTACGCGGCCATCAGCTTCTGCACCACCGACTGCGCCGACACCTGGCTGTCGCCGACCGCCGCGTAGAGCGAGGCGACGTCGGCGAGGTGCAGGTCCCGGGCGATCGCCATCAACGCGTCGGAGGTGAGCATCCGCTGCAACGGCATGCCCTGCTTACGCATCGCCTTGACGATCGAGTCCTTACCGGCCTCGATCGCCTCCTCACGCCGCTCCTTGTTGAAGTACTGGCGGATCTTGGTACGCGCCCGGGGACTCTTGACGAAGCTCAGCCAGTCCTGCGTCGGGCCCGCCGTGTCGGACTTCGAGGTGAAGATCTCGATCACGTCGCCGTTGGACAGCGTCGACTCCAACGGCACCAGCTTGCCGTTGACCCGCGCCCCGATGCACTTGTGCCCCACCTCGGTGTGCACCGCGTACGCGAAGTCCACGGGCGTCGACCCCGTCGGCAGCGGGATGACGTCGCCCTTCGGGGTGAAGACGTACACCTCCTGGCTGGACAGGTCGAACCGCAACGCGTCGAGGAACTCCGACGGGTCGGCGGCCTCCCGCTGCCAGTCCAGCAACTGCCGCAGCCAGGTCATCTCGTCGATGTGCGCCGGCGGGCCGACGATCTGGGTGCCCTTGTGCTCCTTGTACTTCCAGTGCGCGGCGATGCCGAACTCGGCGGTGCGGTGCATCGCGTAGGTGCGGATCTGCATCTCCACCGGCTTGCCGGTGGGCCCGATGACCGTCGTGTGCAACGACTGGTACATGTTGAACTTGGGCATCGCGATGTAGTCCTTGAACCGGCCCGGCACCGGCTGCCAGTTGGCGTGGATGACCCCCAGCGCCGCGTAGCAGTCCCGCACCGTGTCGACCAGGATCCGCACCCCGACCAGGTCGTAGATGTCGTTGAAGTCCCGCCCCCGCACGATCATCTTCTGGTAGATCGAGTAGAGGTGCTTCGGCCGGCCGGTCGTCTCCGCCTTGATCTTGGCGGCCTTGAGATCGGTGCCGACCTTCTGGGTGACCTGCTTGAGCAGCGACTCCCGCTGCGGCTGGTGCTCCCCGATCAGCCGGAGGATCTCCTCGTACCGCTTGGGGAACAGGGTGCCGAAGGCCAGGTCCTCCAACTCCCACTTGATCGTGTTCATACCGAGCCGGTGGGCCAGCGGGGCCAGGATCTCCAGCGTCTCCTTGGCCTTCTGCTCCCGCTTCGGGGCCGGCAGGAAGGACAGCGTCCGCATGTTGTGCAGCCGGTCGGCCAGCTTGATCACCAGGACCCGGGGGTCCTTCGCCATCGCCACGACCATCTTGCGGATCGTCTCCGCCTTGGCCGCGTCGCCCAGCTTGACCTTGTCCAGCTTCGTCACACCGTCGACGAGCAGGGTGACCTCGGGGCCGAAGTCGACCTTCATCTGGTCGAGGGTGTACTCGGTGTCCTCGATGGTGTCGTGCAGCAGGGCCGCCACCAGCGTGGTGGTGTCCATCCCCAGGTTGCCCAGGATGGTCGCCACCGCCAGCGGGTGGGTGATGTACGGGTCACCGGACTTGCGGTACTGGCCGGAGTGCCAGCGCGCGGCGGTGTCGAAGGCCCGCTGGAGCAGCCGGGCGTCGGCCTTCGGATGGTTCTCCCGGTGGCTGGCGATCAGCGGTTCGAGGACCTCGCTGACCTGGGAGGTCTGCCACGGGGCGTTGAACCGGGCCAGCCGCGCCCGGACCCGACGACCGGTCGGGGCGTTGGAGAGCGCGAAACCACCGCTCGGCGACGGGTCGTCGTCGAACGACGCCCCCACCGCCAGGCCGTCCGGCGTGCCGCCGACGTCGTCGCCGGCCCCCGTCGGGCCGGCCGCCGGATCGTTGTTCCGAGCGGTCACCGCGCCGTCAGCGTCGCCTGTCGGGTGCACCGTGCCCTCCACCGGAGGAACGACATCGTGGGACACCGGCCTCCTCACCGATCGCCGGGACCACGCCGGCCGTACGGCCGACGCCTGACTTGCCGAACCGGCCGTCACGCCGGCGTGTTCCCCGCCGGCCGCCGCCGGGTCGGTGGCACTGCCCGCCGGCCCTGCGGCCGGCACCTGACCACCGCCCGGACGGGTGACCGTCCGGTCAGCAATGGGCAATGCTACCCGCACGGTAGGTGCCGTGCCGCTCCGCCGGACGGTCCGTCCCAGGTCGGCGGGACGACCCAGGAATCAAACGGTCAGCAGGGCATGGACCGGACGCCCGGCGAGCCGTTCCCGCCCGCCCAGGAAGCCCAACTCCAGCAGCACGGTGAACCCGGCCACCGTGCCGCCGGCCCGCTCCACCAGTCCGAGGGTCGCCTCGGCGGTGCCGCCGGTGGCCAGCACGTCGTCGACCACCAGCACCCGGTGCCCGGCGGTGAAGGCGTCCTGGTGCACCTCCAGCGTCGCCTCGCCGTACTCCAGGGCGTAGGAGGCCGCGTACGCCGGCCGGGGCAGCTTGCCCCCCTTGCGTACCGGCACCACCCCCATCCCGGTCGCGTACGCGATCGCGGCGGCGATCACGAAACCCCGGGCCTCGATGCCGACCACGATGTCGAAGTTGTCCCGCCCGTGGTGGTCGATGATCCCGTCGATCACCTCACGGAACACGTCGCCGTCGGCGAACAACGGCATCAGGTCCTTGAACATGACCCCGGGCTTGGGGAAGTCCGGCACGTCCAGTACCCGGCTGGCGACCAGCCGGGCCACCTGCGGGCCGCTGTCCCCGCGTACACCGGTGCTGTGGGTCTCCGTCACGGTGGTCGGCTCTCCTTCGATACGACGACGGCGTCCGTCACGCTGCTCGCACAGCATGGCGGACGCCGTCGACTCGACGTGGGGCGGGTGGCCCGTCGGTCAGCGCCGCTTCGCGCCACCGGGCCGGTTGCCGCCGCCCCCGGCGGGACGGCCGCCCCGGGCGCCGGCCGACCGCTTGGCCGCCGGACGCGCGCCGACCTTCGGTGCGCTGCCGGCCAGGGCCGCCGCCTCCGGGTCGATCGGGTCGTCGGTGGCCTCCTCGGCGGCGGCCTGCCGGGCCGCACCGCGCGGGGTGATCTCGCCCCGGGCGATGGCGCCCCGGCGGGCCAGCACCCGCTTGGTGTGCGCGTCGATCCGCGGGTCCTGGTTCTTGAGCAGCACCAGCAGCGGGGTGGAGAGCAGGATCGAGGTCAGGAACGCCATCGCCATACCGACGAACAGCACCAGGCCCAGGTCCTTCAGGGTGCCCGCGCCGAGCAGGCCGGCACCGATGAAGAGCAGACCGCCGACCGGGAGCAGGGCGACCACCGAGGTGTTCAACGACCGCATCAGGCTCTGGTTGAGCGCCAGGTTGGCCGCCTCGCCGTAGGTCTGGTTGTTGTTGGCGGTGATGCCCCGGGTGTTCTCCTGGACCTTGTCGAAGACCACCACCACGTCGTAGAGCGCGAAGCCCAGGATGGTGAGGAACCCGATGATCGTCGACGGGGTGACCTCGAAGCCGACCAGCGAGTAGATACCGGCGGTGAGGATCAGGTTCATGAACAGCGAGATGATCGCGGCGACCGCCATCCGCCACTCGAACCGCAGCACCAGGTAGGCGGCCACCACGAGGACGAAGATGACCAGGCCGAGCAGCGCCCGGGAGGTGACCTGGCTGCCCCATGCCTCGCTGACCTGGCTGCCGCTGATCTGGTCGGCGTTGATGCCGAACTCGTCGGCCATCTTGGCCTTGACCGCGTTGGCCTGGTCGGCGCTGAGCTGCGAGGTGCGCAGCTCGTAGTACTCGCCGCTGGTGCTGCCGACCTTCTGCGCGGTCACCACCTCGGCACCGCCGCCCTCGGCCGCCAGCGCCTCGTCGACCTTGCTCTCGGCCTGCTCCAGGGTGCCGACGCTGGCCGGCACCTGGAACGAGTTGCCGCCGGCGAACTCGATGCCCAGGCTGAAGCCGCGAACCGCGAAGCTGAGCACGGCGATCAGCACCAGCACCCCGGCGACGGTGAACCACAGCTTGCGCCGGCCGACGATGTTGAGACCGGCCTCGCCCCGGTAGAGCCGGGACGCCAGACCACTCTTAGCCATCTCAGGCCTCCTTGACGCGCGGGTTGCGGGCGGTGCCCGGCTCGGCCGACCGGGCGGGCAGGGCCCGACCGAGGCCGCTGACCCGCGGCGACAGGAACGCCGGGGTCCGGGCGAACATCGTCATGATCGGGTGCCGGAACAGGAAGACGACCACCAGGTCGAGCACGGTCGCCAGGCCGAGGGCGAAGGCGAAGCCCTTCACCGTGCCGACCGAGACGATGTAGAGGACCACGGCGGACATCAGGGTGATCGCGTTGGCCGAGATGATCGTCCGGCGGGCCCGGATCCAGGCCCGGGGCACCGCGCTGCGCGGGCTGCGCCCCTCCCGGATCTCGTCCTTGAGCCGTTCGAAGTAGATGACGAACGAGTCCGCCGCCACACCGAGCGAGACGATCATGCCGGCGATGCCGGCGAGGGTGAGGGTGAAGCCGATCGACCGGCCGAGCACCACCAGCGCGCCGAAGACCAGCAACGCGGAGAGCACCAGGCTCAGGAAGATGACCGAGCCGAGCAGCCGGTAGTAGAAGAACGAGTAGATGATGACCAGCAGCATGCCGATGCCGGCGGCCAGCAGACCGGCCCGCAGGTGGCTGTCGCCCAGCGTCGCGGTGACGTTCTGCTGCTCCTGCGGCACGAAGGTGACCGGCAGCGCGCCGTAGCGCAGCTGGCTGGCCAGCGCGTTGGCCGACGTGTTGTCGAAGCTGCCGGTGATCTGCGAGTCGCCGGTGAGCACGCCCTGGATCTCGGGCGAGGAGACGATCTCGTTGTCCAGCACCACGGCCACCCGGCACTTGCCGTCCTGGCCGAGAGCGGTCTGGTCGCAGGCACCACCGGTGTTGTTGAACGCCTCGCGGGTCAGCTCGGTCCACTTGGACTGGCCGTCGCCGGTGAAGTTCAGGCTGACCACCCAGGTGCTGGCCTGGTCGAGGACCGCATTGGCGTCCTTGACGTCGGTGCCGAGCACCTTGGCCTGGTCGAGCAGGTACTTCGCCGCGCCACCCTCACAGGCGACCACCTGCTGCTTCTCGTCCTTGATCGACGCGGGGGGCCGCTTGTCGAGCTGGGCGCAGGTGATGGTCGGCACGTTGAACTGCATCTGCGGGGTCAGTACCGCGACCTCCTGCGGGGAGAGCGTGCCGAACGGCTTGAACGTCTCCGCCAGGGCCGGGTTGGTGGCCAGGTCGGCCGGGGCCTGGAGCCCGCTGGCGGCGGCCCAGGCGGCCGCGCCGACCTTCTTCTCGACGGCCTTGCGCTGCTCCTCGATGCTCTGCGACACCGGCGCCTCGCTGGCGCTGGGCGAGGCGGCCGGGGCGCTCGGCGAGGCCGACCCGGACGGGGTGGCGCTGGCGCTCGGCGCGGGGGCGCCGCCGCCCTGCCCACCGGCGCTCGGCGAGCCGGACACCTTCGGCGACGCGCTGCCGGAGGCCTTCGGCGAGGCGCTGCCCGACGGGGCGGGCGACGCGCTGCCGGACGGGGCCGGCGAGGCGCTGCCCGACGGTGCCGGGGCGGCGACCGTGCCGCTGCCGTCGGCGGCCTTGAGCACCTTGCGGAAGCGCAGCTCCGCGGCGCTGCCGACGTCGGTCAGCTCCCGGTTCTCACCGGGCAGGGAGATGACGATGTTCCGGTTGCCCTCGGTGACCACCTCGGCCTCGGCCACGCCGTAGGCGTTGACCCGGCTCTCGATGATCTGCCGGGCCTCCTCCAGGTTGGCCGACGTCGGGGGCTTGCCGTCGATGGTGTTGGTCGCCTCCAGCGTCAGCCGGGTGCCACCGATCAGGTCCAGGCCGAGCCGCGGCTCCAGCCGGTCCTTCCAGCCGCCGCTGGCACCGCCCGAGAAGAACACCAAGGAATAGAGGACGACGAAGATGAACCCGAGCACGGCGAGCTGCCGCCCGGGGCGCATCTGTCCCTGAGGTGGTGCCACGGCTGTCTGTCTCCCTGTAACGGTCGCGCCGCCGGCGCAGCGGCGACGAGGTCGGAGCGGGGTTCCCGCCCCGACGTGCTCTGCGCGGGCCACTCCCGACCGACGGCACGGCGCACCACCGCCGACGTGGTGGCGTCGGGCGGACGGTGCGGGTGCCGACCCTGGGGACCGGCCCACCTATCCAGTTGTCCCGCCGCTACCCGCCCGTGGTGCCGGACGGGTGGCGGCCTCACTCCTTGACGACTTCCGCGTCCTCGGTGACCGGCTCGTCGGCCTCGGGGCGCTCGGCCCGGGTGACCACCCGGGCGATGGCCGGCCGGGCGTAACGGGTCTGCACGCCGGGGGCCACCTCCAGCAGCACGGTGTCGTCCTCGACACCCACGACCGTGCCGTAGAGCCCGCCGATGGTGACGACCTCGTCACCGGGGCCGAGCGCGGACTGCATGGCCTCGGCCTCGCGGCGGCGCTTCTGCTGCGGCCGGATCATCATGAAGTACATGACCCCGAAGAGCAGGGCGATCATGAGGATCGGCGTCAGACTGCCGGCGCCTCCGCCGGACTGTGCTGCGTAAAGCACGGTGTGCGACCTTCCCATTGGCCCCCGTCCCGGTACGTGCGCACCGGAGCGGAGGCGGATATTCACATCCTGTACAGACCGCGGCGAGTCTAATCCCTGCACCTGGGAACGCCGAATGCGGCGCAGATCACGTTCAGATCACGGTGGATCGGGCGCGTTCGAGAAGAGATCGGGCACGGCGGGGGCTTCCACACCGAATGTACCATTTGGTGGGGTGCGGCCGAGGTGTCGCCAGGCGGCCTCGGTGGCCACCCGCCCCCGGGGCGTACGGGCCAGCAGCCCGGCGCGGACCAGGAACGGCTCGCAGACCTCCTCCACCGTGTCCGGCTGCTCCCCCACCGCCACCGCCAGGGTGGACAGGCCCACCGGACCACCCCGGAACGAGTCGACCAGCGCGGTCAGCACCGCCCGGTCCAGCCGGTCCAGGCCGAGGGCGTCCACGTCGTACACGGTCAGGGCGGACCGGGCGGTCTCCAGGGTGACCACGCCGTCGGCCCGGACCTCGGCGTAGTCGCGCACCCGGCGCAGCAGCCGGTTGGCGATCCTGGGCGTGCCTCGGGACCGGCCGGCGATCTCCACCGCCCCCTCCGGGGTGATCGGCACGCCCAGGATGCGCGCCGAGCGGTGCAGCAGCGCCTCCAGGTCGGCCGGGGAGTAGAAGTCGAGGTGCGCGACGAAGCCGAAGCGGTCCCGCATCGGGCCGGTCAGCAGGCCGGACCGGGTGGTCGCGCCGACCAGGGTGAACGGCTCCACGTCGAGCGGGATCGCGGTCGCCCCCGGGCCCTTGCCGACGATCACGTCGACCCGGAAGTCCTCCATCGCGCTGTAGAGCAGTTCCTCCGCCGGCTTGGCGATCCGGTGGATCTCGTCGATGAACAGCACGTCGCCCTCGGCGAGGCTGGTCAGGATGGCGGCCAGGTCGCCGGAGCGCTCGATCACCGGCCCGCTGGTCACCCGGATGCCCGAGCCCAGCTCGGCGGCCACGATGTTGGCCAGGGTGGTGTTGTGGACCACGAAATCGTTCACGGTGAAGGTGTGGTCGCCGTCGACGGTCAGGCAGCGGCAGCGGTGCAGACCGACCGGTTCCACCGAAGCCACCCGATCGGCGGCGAGCTGCTCTTCGAAGCGGTCCCTGCGTGGTGCCCACTCGTCCAGGCGCCTGCCACGGTCACCGATGACGGTGACCCGCTCCACGAACCGGGCCACATCGTCCTGGCTGGTGATACTGAGCCGCCACGACTCGTGCGGCCGGCCCTGGTAACGACCGCGCTTGAGCTTCAGCCGCGACTGTATGCCCAGCCGGAGCAGGAGGTGCTGGACGTCGGCAAGCAGGCCGTGGGAGACGCTGTAGTACTCGACCACAAGGTCGTAGCGGTCCCGGCCACGCCGGCTGACAGTGCCGTCACAGGCGAAGTAGGCGCCGAGGAAGGCACTGACCTGCCAGCTGTCCCCCCGGTAGACGAACTCCGGCACCCGCTTCTGCCAGGCGTTCTTGTCGAGCAGCCCGTGTTCGGCGAGCCAGGGTCGCAGCCCGGAGATCCGGATCAGGGAACTCCGGGCGCTGTTGGGCCGGATGGTGTGGGCGTACCCGAGGCGGTCACAGGTCGACTGAAAGTCGACGAGCACATCCGGATCACCCCCGGTGAAGGTCACCTGGTTGGTGGTGCAGCCGTCCCCCACCAGGTATCCGGCGAGCTTGTACTCGGCCAGGTCCTCCGTACCGTCGGCGACGAGTTCCGGACGCAGCACGTTCGCGACGAAAT
The DNA here is from genome assembly GCF_049863385.1 of Micromonospora sp. WMMD723. Lineage (NCBI taxonomy): Bacteria > Bacillati > Actinomycetota > Actinomycetes > Micromonosporales > Micromonosporaceae > Micromonospora > Micromonospora sp. WMMD723. Next base: position 4,438,591 of record NZ_JBMKNR010000001.1, on the reverse strand, counting down.
CCTGCTCGGTGAGGTCGCCCGCCTTGATCCAACCGTCCGGCGTCCAGAACGGGTGGTCCGGTGCGGCCACCACCTCCCGGCCACTGGTCGTCCGGATCCGCACCGACGGCAGCTCACCCTGCTCGTGGACGGCGGTGACCAGGGCGCCCACACCGGTACGGGTGACGACGCGATCACCCACCACGATCTCACCCAGCCGACGTCTGGTGCCGTCCTCCAGCAGCACCAGGGCGTCGACGGAGACCGGCTTACCGAGGCCAGGAGGGCCGGACAGGAGGATGTGGTCGGGTGGGGCGCCGCGCCGCATCGCGCCCTGCAACAGCAGGTCGAGCTGGTCGCGGACCCGGTGCTGGGCGATGAACTCGTCCAGCCGCTTCGGCCGGACGCTGACCTCCGCGTCTCGCTCCGCGTCGTCGGCGTACGCCGAGACCAGGCCGTCGCCGCTCATGCCGGCCGCCCCGGCCGGGACCGTGCCACGCCGGTCACCGGGTCCGGCCGAGCAGTCGGATGGCCTGCTTGAGCAGGACCGGCACCGGCGGGGTGGGCCCGTCCACGGTCTCCGCCACGGCGGCCACCGCCTGGTCGGCCTGGCCGGCCGTCCAGCCGAGCCCGACCAGCGCCTGGCGGACCTGGTCCGGCCATGCCCCGGCGGTCACCCCGGCGGCGCCGTCGGGGCCCACCGGGACCGGGCCGATCCGGTCGCGCAGCTCCAGCACCAGCCGCTCGGCGCCCTTCTTGCCGATCCCCGGCACCCGGGTCAGGGCGGCGGTGTCAGCGTTGGCGATGGCCTTGCGCACCGCGTCGGGGGTGTGCACGGCCAGCACCGCCTGGGCCAGCCGCGGGCCGACCCCGCTGGCGGTCTGGAGCAGCTCGAACAGCTGCTTGGCGTCGTCGTCGGCGAAGCCGTAGAGGGTGAGCGAGTCCTCCCGGACCACCAGGCTGGTGGCGAGCCGGGCCGGCTGGCCGACCCGCAGCTCGGCCAGGGTGCCGGGGGCGCACTGCACCGCCAGGCCGACCCCCCCGACCTCCACCACCGCGTGGTCCGGGCCGGTCGCGGTCACCGTGCCGCGCACGCTGGCGATCATCGTGCTCCTCCTCGTCGTGCCCGGTCGGCGGCCTCGGCCAGCTTGGACCGGGTGCCGCCCCGCCACACGTGGCAGATGGCCAGCGCCAGGGCGTCGGCCGCATCGGCCGGCCGGGGCGGCTCGGCCAGCCGCAGCAGCCGGGTGACCATCGTGGTCATCTGCTTCTTGTCGGCCTGGCCGGAGCCGGTCACCGCGGCCTTGACCTCGCTCGGGGTGTACGTCTGCACCGGCAGCCCGGCCCGCGCCCCGGCCAGCACGGCGATCCCGCTGGCCTGGGCGGTGCCCATGACGGTGCGGACGTTGTGCTGGCTGAACACCCGCTCCACGGCGACCGCGTCGGGCCGGTGCTCGGCCACCAGACCGGTCAGCGAGCGGTCCAGGTGCAGCAGGCGCAGCGACAGGTCGTCGGCGGGATCGGTGTAGACGACGTAGTAGGCGACCAGCGTGCAGGGCCGGCCCGGCACGCCCTCGACCACGCCGACCCCGCACCGGGTCAGGCCCGGGTCGACGCCCAGCACACGCACGCCGCCTCCCTGAGGCCCCTCGACAGTACGGGTGTTCGACACCCTACTGGTCCGCTCCGACACGCCGGTGGGCGGACACGCCGCCCGGCCGTGGGCTCAGCGGGCCCGCAGCCCGTCGAGCACACCGTCGACGACCTTCTCGGGGAGCAGCCGGTCGTCCAGCTCCGGGTGCCAGCGCATCAGCCGCTGGACCAGCATCGGCCCGGTGAGCAGCGCCATCGCCACCTCGATGTCGAGGTCGGCGCGCAGCTCACCTGTGGCCACGCCCCGGCGGAGCACCTCCCGCATGATCTTCCGCCGGGGCTCGATGATGTTCTGGTAGAGCTGGAAGTGGTCGGGGCTGCGGTTCACCTCGGGCACCAGGCACGGCATGATCCGCTCGGCCCGGGGGTCGATGTTGTGCCCGACGGCCCCGACCAGCAGCACCAGGTCGTCGCGGACGGAATGCCCGGCCGGCTGGGCGACCACCCCCTTGAGCCGGCGCAACGCGTCCAGCAGGAGGGCGTCCTTGCCGGGCCAGCGGCGGTAGATGGTGGCCTTGCCCACTCCGGCGCGGGTGGCGATCGCCTCGATCGACAGCGCCTCGATGGTGCTGCCCTCGGCGAGCAGGTCGAGGACAGCCTCGATGATGGCCTCGTCCGCGCGGATGCTCCGCGGTCGCCCGGGCGACCGCGGAGCATCGACGGTGGGGTTCGTGTCAGACATCGTCCTGCGAACCTACGTGGTTGCGGCCAGTTCCCGCTCCGCCACCGGCGTGGCGGGGACGGCCGCGTCGGGCCGGCCCGGCATCCAGCGCAGCACGACGATGATGCCGAGGGCGGCCACCACCGCGGAGATCGCCGCCGCCCAGTGCATGGCCGAGACGAAGGCGTCGTTGGCCGCCGCGATCAGCCGCGGGGCCGCCGGACCGAGCTGTGCCGCCGCCGCGTACGCCCCGGAGACCGACTCGGTGGCCGCCTCCCGGGCCGGTGCGGGCAGGGCGTCGGCGACCGTGGCGATGTCCTGCCGGTAGACCGCGGAGAGCACCGAGCCGAGCACCGCGACGCCCAGCGCGCCGGCGATCTGGCGGACGGTGTTGCTGACCGCCGAGCCGACGCCGGCCTTCTCCCGGGGCAGTGCCGACATGATCGATTCGGTGGCCGGGGGCATGATGTTCGCCATCCCGACCCCCTGGAGGAAGAAGGCCACCAGCACCACCCAGATCGGCGTAGCGGCGTCGATGAAGGCGAACGCGGCCAGCGCCACGGCGGTCAGCACGAGGCCGACCGTGGCGACCGCCCGACCGCCGTACCGGCGCACCATGGCGGCGCTGCGCGGCGCGAAGACCAGCTGGGCCACGGCGAACGGCAGGAAGAACAGGCCGGTCTCCAGCGGGCTGTAGCCCCGGACGAGCTGCATGTAGAACGAGCTGAAGAACATCACGCCCATGGCGGCGAAGAAGACCAGCCCGACGATCGCCACCGGGGCGGCGAACCGGGGCACCCGGAACAGCCGCACGTCAAGCGACGGGTGGTCGCTGCGCCGCTCGTGCGCGACGAACCAGGCCAGCACCGCCACCCCACCGAGGATCGCGGCCCACACGGTCGGCCGGCCGAAGCCGTGCTCGCCGCCGTCGATGATGCCGTAGGTCAGCGCGACCAGGCCGACGACCGAGAGCAGCACGCCGAGGATGTCGACCCGGCCCGGCCGGGGGTCCCGGGACTCGGGCACCAGCAGGGCCACCAGCAGCACCCCGAGCGCCACCACCGGCACGTTGATCAGGAAGACCGAGCCCCACCAGAAGTGCTCCAGCAGCGTGCCGCCGAGGATCGGGCCGATCGCCACCGCGAGGCCGACCGCGCCGGCCCAGACGCCGATGGCGCGGCCCCGCTCCCGGGGGTCGAAGACGTTGGAGATGATCGACAGGGTCACCGGCATGATCGCCGCGCCGCCGACGCCCATCAGGGCGCGGGCCGCGATCAGCTGGCCGGGGCTCTGCGCGTACGCCGAGAGCAGGGACGACAGGCCGAACAGGACCAGGCCGACGAGCAGGAACCGGCGTCGGCCGGCCCGGTCGCCGAGGATGCCGAAGGTGAACAGCAGGCCGGCGAAGACGAGGGTGTAGGAGTTGATCGCCCATTCCAGCTCGCCCTGGCTGGCCCCGAGGCCGTGTACCGGGTCGGCCAGGGTACGCAGGGCGACGTTGAGGATCGTGTTGTCGAGGACGACGACGAGCAGGCTGACCACCAGCACGCCGAGGATCGCCCATCGTCTCGGATGTCCGGTGTTCTCGTGCGGTTGCATACGCTCCGGTGCTCCCCCCGGTTGCACCCGTGCCGCAGAAATACGGAACGGGTCAGACTCGTAACGGTGCTCACCTTACGAGCCTCATGTTTCGATACGGCACCGGTTCGTATCGGATGTGGTGCGGGTCACCCGGTCAGGCTGGCGGCCCGCAGGCGGCCAGCGCGGCGGAGAAGCTGGTCAACCGGGTCGCGGGGGGTGCCAGGGGTTCGATCCAGCCCGGCCCGGCGGCGTACACCCGTACCCCCGGGAAGTCGCGGCCGAAGCGGACCAGGCGGTACGCCCGGCCGGTGACAGGCGTCTGCGACCACACCACCACGCTGCGCGGACGGGCCCGCAGCACGGCGGAGCCCAGCGCCACCCACGGCAGCGCCGGCCCCAGGTGCAGGCAGCCGCGACCCTGCTCGCGCAGCGCGGCGGCCACCGCGTGCAGGCCCAGGCAGTGCGCCTCGTTCTCGGCCCCGGCGAGCAGCACCCCGTCGGTGCGCAACCGGCGGCCGGGAACCCGCCGGTGCACGTCCAACCCGATCCGGATGCCCTCGGACAGGGCGTGCTCGACGGCGATCTCGGCGGCGTCGCGCCCGCGCAGCCCGGCCAGCAGCGGCACGCACACCGCCTCCCACACCGCCGCCACCCCGGCGTCGGCGGCGAACTCCAGCACCAGCGCGGCGACCAGGTTCGCGTCGAGGTCCTCGGCGGCGGCCGAGAGCCGCTTGTGGGCCGTCTCGACGACCTCGCGCGGCATCGGATCCGACAACACCAGACGCACCCCCCGGGTAGGACACCGTTACCAGGGGGTTCGCCCGGACGGGGCGGTTCGGATGCGCCGTCGGGGAAAAACTGCGGTGGTTCAGCAGGTGAGCGTCTCCAACGCCAGGTCGACGTCCGCCTCGGTGGTGTAGAGGTGGAACGCCACCCGGACCCGCCCGGCGCGCACCGCCGCCCGGATCCCGGCGCGGGCCAGCCGCTGCCGCGCGTCGAACACCTCCACCGCGACGATCGCGCTCTCCCCCGGCGGCCGGCCCAGCCCGGCGAGGAACCGGTTCGCCAGCGCCACGTCGTACGCCCCGATCGCCGCCGGGCCGAGGGCGGCGAGCAGTTCCAGCGCCGGGGCGGTACCCACCCAGCTGAACCAGGCCGGGGAGCTGTCGAACCGACGCGCGTCGTCGGCCAGCCGCAGCGGCGGACCGTAGTAGGTGGACAGCGGCTCCTTGCCCGCGAACCAGCCGGCGGCGTCCGGACGCATCCGCTCGCGCAGCCCCGGGGCCAGGTAGGCCAGCGCCGAGCCGCGTGGCGACACCAGCCACTTGTACGTCCCGACCGCGACCGCGTCGGCCAGGGCCGCGTCGAACGGCAGCCACCCGCACGCCTGGGTGGCGTCCACCACCACCAGCGCGTCGTGCGCGCGGGCCGCGGCCACGATCTCCGCGTACGGGGCGACGGCCCCGTCGGCGGACTGCACCAGACTGAACGCGACCAGGTCGGTGCCGGCGTCGATCGCGTCGCACAGGCCGGCCAGCGGCACGGTGCGCACCCGCACGCCGCGTTCCTCCTGCACCAGCCAGGGGAAGAGGTTGGCGGTGAACTCGACCTCGGGAACGACCACGGTGGCCCCGGCGGGCAGCGCGGCGGCGATCGGCCCGAGCAGCTGCGACACGCTGCCGCCGACCGCGACGTCGGTCACCGGCACCCCGACCAGGCCGGCGAACGCCTCCCGGGACCGCCCGGTGGCCTCCTCCCACACCTCGTGGGAGGTACGCCCCACCCGCCAGTCGGCCAGGGCCTCCTGCACCGCCGTCCAGACCGGCTCGGGCGGGAGCCCGTAACTGGCGGTGTTCAACCAGCCGGGTCCCGGCTGCCACAGCTCGCGTGCCTGCGCCAACTCCATGCGTCGAGGCTAGTGACACCCCCGCGCGCCCGGTCAGCACCAATCCGCCGGTGGTGGCCCGCACCCGCCGGCCACCCGACCGGCACCGGCTTGACCCGCTGACCTAGGTTGATGATCCACACAGCGACGCTCCCTCGGAAGGGTGATGCCCCGTGCCCGTCGGCTTCACGTTCGCCGTCATCCTCGCCGTCGGGGCGCTGGTCGCCGGAGCGGTCCGGCTCCTCGCCCGGTACCCGGCCGTCAAGCGCACCAGCACGCTGGTCGCGCTCGGCTGCCTGGCCGGCGCGCTGCTGTTCGGGATCGGCGCCAGCGCGCACTCCGTGCCGATCCGCTCGGTCGGCATCGTCACCAGCTTCAACAAGCCTACCGGCGAGGTCACCGGCTCCGGGCTCAAGTGGGTCGCCCCCTGGCAGAAGGTCGGCGAGTGGGACGCCGGCCGACAGAAGTACGACCACATCGGCGGCGACAAGTGCGTCCGGGTCCGCACCGGCACCCTCGCCGACGCCTGCGTCGAGGTGCTGATCGAGTGGCAGGTCAAGCCCGAGAACGCGCCGAAGCAGTTCATGGACTACAAGGGCGACTTCGTGAGCTTCCGGGGCCAGCGGGTGGGGGTGCAGCTCGACAGCGCGGTCAACGACGCCTTCGCCACCTACAACCCGCTGGAGAAGATCGACGCCCGGACGGGGAACCTGAACGTCGACCTCAAGCCGTTCGCCGAGAGCATCCGGGGCAACGCCGAGGGCCGGCTCTCCGGCGACGTCGACATCCTGTCCGTCACCATCACCCGGGTCAACCACGACGACAAGACCGAGGGCAACATCAAGGCATTCCAGGACAAGCTCGCCCAGACCCGCAACCTCGAACAGGACCGCCGCAACGCCGACATCCAGCGGCAGATCACCGAGACCAACGCCAAGGTCGACAAGGTGTCCCGCTGCCTGGAGATCGCCGAGAAGAACGGCAGCACCCCCGGCCTGTGCATCAACCCGGGGATCGTCACCGGCGGCAAGTGACCTGGGCGCCGGGCGGTGGTCACCCACCGCCCGGCGGGTCAGCTCACGTTGGCGGGGCCGAGGACGCTCTTGAGGTCACCCATCAGCGCGGTGGTGGCGGCCACCCGGAACGGGCCGAGCCGCAGGGTGGTCACCTTGCCGCCGTTGAGCAGCTTGACGTGCACCTCGGTGTCGCCCGGGTGCAGCACCAGGGTCTCCTTGAGCCGTTCCACCAGCGGCGGGGTGCAGCGGTGCACCGGGATGGTCAGCGTCACCGGCTTGCTGCCGGGGGTGCTGGTGACGTCCGGCATGGACATGTCCATCGCCATGATCCGGGGGGTGTCGTCGCGCCGGTCCACCCGGCCCTTGACCACCACGATCGCGTCCTCGGCGATGTACTGGCCGATCACCTCGTAGGTGTTCGGGAAGAACAGCGTCTCCACCCCGCCGGCCAGGTCCTCCAGCGCGGCCGACGCCCAGGCCCGGCCCTGCTTGGTGACCCGGCGCTGCACGCCGGAGAGGATGCCGGCGAGGGTGACCACCGCGCCGTCGGGCACGGTGCCCTCCTCCGACAGCGCGGCGATGGTGGTGTCGGCCGCCGCACCCAGGACGTGTTCCAGGCCGAACAGCGGATGGTCGGAGACGTAGAGGCCGAGCATCTCGCGTTCGAAGGCGAGCTTGTCCCGCTTGTCCCACTCGGCGTCGCCGATGGTCGGCATCACGGTGGTGCTGCCGGTGTCGGCGTCCCCGAAGCCCGCCCCGAACAGGTCGTACTGGCCGACGGCCTCCTTGCGCTTGACGTCGGCGAAGGCGTCGATGGCGTCGGCGTGCACGGTCAGCAGGCCCTTGCGGGTGTGTCCCAGCGAGTCGAACGCACCCGCCTTGATCAGTGATTCGATGGTCTTCTTGTTGCAGACCACCGCGTCGACCTTGGACAGGAAGTCGTAGAAGTCGGCGTACTCGCCCTTCTCGTCGCGGCACCGCATGATCGCCGCGACCACGTTCGCCCCGACGTTGCGTACGGCGGCCAGGCCGAACCGGATGTCCTTGCCGACCGGGGTGAACGGGCCGGCGGAGGTGTTCACGTCCGGCGGCAGCACCTGGATGCGCATCCGGCGGCACTCCGACAGGTAGAGCGCCATCTTGTCCTTGTCGTCACCGACGGAGGTCAGCAGCGCCGCCATGTACTCGGCCGGATAGTGCGCCTTGAGGTACGCCGTCCAGTACGACACCAGGCCGTATGCCGCCGAGTGCGCCTTGTTGAAGGCGTACCCGGCGAACGGGACCAGGACGTCCCACACGGCCTGGATGGCCTCGTCGGAGTAGCCGCGCTCGCGGCAGCCGTCGCGGAACGGGATGAACTCCTTGTCGAGGATCTCCTTCTTCTTCTTGCCCATCGCCCGACGCAGCAGGTCGGCCTGACCGAGGGTGTAGCCGGCGAGGATCTGCGCGGCGCGCTGCACCTGCTCCTGGTAGACGATCAGGCCGTGGGTGGGCGCGAGGATCTCCCGCAGCGGCTCCTCCAGCTCCGGGTGGATCGGGGTGATCTCCTGCAGGCCGTTCTTGCGCAGCGCGTAGTTGGTGTGCGAGTCGACGCCCATCGGGCCGGGCCGGTAGAGCGCCAGCACGGCCGAGATGTCCTCGAAGTTGTCCGGCTTCATCAGCCGCAGCAGCGAACGCATCGGCCCGCCGTCGAGCTGGAACACCCCGAGGGTGTCGCCCCGGGCGAGCAGGTCGTAGGCCGGCTTGTCGTCCAGCGGCAGGCCCAGCAGGTCGAGTTCCTGACCGTGGTTGAGCTGGATGTTCTTGACCGCGTCGTCGATGATCGTCAGGTTGCGCAGGCCGAGGAAGTCCATCTTCAACAGCCCGAGCGACTCGCAGGTCGGGTAGTCGAACTGGGTGATGATCACACCGTCGGCGTCCCGGCGCATCAGCGGGATGTGGTCGATGATCGGCTCGGCGGACATGATCACGCCGGCGGCGTGCACGCCGGTCTGCCGGATCAGCCCCTCGATACCCTTGGCGGTGTCGATCACCTTGCGGACGTCCGGGTCGGTCTCGTAGAGGCCCCGGATCTCGCCAGCCTCGGCGTACCGGGGGTGCTTCGGGTCGAAGATGCCGGTGAGCGGGATGTCCTTGCCCATCACCGCCGGGGGCATCGCCTTGGTGATCCGGTCACCCACCGCGTACGGGAAGCCGAGGACCCGGGCCGAGTCCTTGATCGCGGCCTTCGCCTTGATCGTGCCGAAGGTGGCGATCTGCGCGACCTTGTCCTCGCCCCACTTGTCGGTCACGTACTTGATCACCTCGCCGCGCCGACGCTCGTCGAAGTCGATGTCGACGTCAGGCATCGAGACCCGCTCGGGGTTGAGGAACCGCTCGAAGATCAGGCCGTGCGGGATCGGGTCCAGGTCGGTGATGCCCAGCGCGTACGCGACGAGCGAACCGGCCGCCGAACCACGGCCGGGGCCGACCGCGATGCCCTGGCTCTTGGCCCACTGGATGAAGTCGGCCACCACCAGGAAGTACGACGGGAAGCCCATCTGGTTGATGACGCCCAGCTCGTACTCGGCCTGCACCACGTGCCCCTCGGGGATGCCCCCCGGGTAGCGTCGGGCCAGCCCCTTGAAGGTCTCCTTGCGGAACCAGGACTCCTCGGTCTCCCCCTCGGGCACCGGGAACCGCGGCATCAGGTTGTGGAACTCGAACATCCCGCTCGGGTCGACCTTCTCGGCCACCAGCAGGGTGTTGCGGCAGCCCTGCTGCCAGAACTCCGAGGAGTCGACCGCGCGCATCTGGTCGGCGGACTTGACGAAGTAGCCGCCGCCCTCGAAGCGGAACCGGTTCGGGTCGGCGACGTTGCTGCCGGTCTGCACGCACAGCAGCACGTCGTGCGCCTCGGCCTGCGCCTCGTGGGTGTAGTGCGAGTCGTTGGTCACCACCGGCGGGATGTCCAGCTTGCGGGCGATGGTGATCAGATCCTCGCGGACCCGCTGCTCGATGGAGAGCCCGTGGTCCATGATCTCCAGGAAGTAGTTCTCCTTGCCGAAGATGTCCTGGTAGGCGGCGGCCACCTTGAGCGCCTCGTCGAACTGGCCCAGCCGCAACCGGGTCTGCACCGCGCCGGACGGGCAGCCGGTGGTGGCCATGATGCCCTCGGCGTGCTCGGCGATCAGCTCCATGTCCATCCGGGGCCACTTGACGTAGTGCCCCTCCATGGACGCCCGGGAGTTGAGGGTGAACAGGTTCTTCAGGCCCTGCGCGTTACGCGCCCACATGGTCTTGTGGGTGATCGCGCCGTTACCTGAGACGTCGTCGCTCTTCTGCTCCGGCCGGCCCCACTTGACCCGGGCCTTGTGGTAGCGCGACTCCGGCGCGACGTACGCCTCGACGCCGAGGATCGGGGTGATGCCGGCCGCCATGGCCTGCTTGTAGAAGTCGTTCGCGCCGTGCATGTTGCCGTGGTCGGTGATCGCCACCGCCGGCATTCCCAGCCGGTTGGCCTCGGCGAAGAGATCCTTCAGCCGGGCCGCTCCGTCGAGCATCGAGTACTCGGTGTGCACGTGCAGATGCGCGAACGAATCGCCCATGCGTGGCGTCCCCCCGGATCGGATCATGGGTCACGAGATCAGGCCGGTCCACGATAGCGCCGCCCGGGGAAGCCGCCGCACCCGCCGCGCGGACACCTCGGCGCGGAGCTCGTCCGGTTCCGCACGCCGTACACCGACGGTCACCGAACGGTCCCGCGAGCCCACCGCCGACGCGGACGGGGGTGCCCCCGCCGGCCGGGCGGGGGCACCCCTGCGACGTCCACCGACGCGATCAGACGACGGTGACGGAGACCTCACGGTCGTTTCCGAGGATGTTGGTCAGTTGCACGGTCACCCCGCCGTAGGTGACGGTGTGGCCGATCGTGGTGAGGGTGGCGTTGACCAGCGCCTTCTCCTCAGCGCTGCACGTGGTGACGTCCGAGCCGGGGGTGCGGTCGACCACCTCGACCGGGAAGGGTCCGCCGATGGGGGGAACGTTTCCGCCGGACCAGGCGCCGCCGCTGAACACCGCGGTGGTCACCCGGTAGACCAGCACTCCGGCCTGGAAGCAGCCCGACGCCACGTCGAGCGTACTGACCTGCCGGTTCTCCACCACCACTGCGGTGTTCCCGCCGGTGTGGACGACCACCGCCTTGGTGCCACCGGCCGTACCCAGGGGGGTCAGGACCGTCGAGGCGCTCCCCGTCGTGGTCCGGCAGTCGACCTGGGAGTCGGTGAGCCAGCCCGCCTTCCACTTGTGCCAGGCGAACAGGTCGGGAGCGCTGGCGGAGATGAGGCCCATCAGGTCCCAGCCGCCCACCGCCCGGTGGATGCTGTCGGCGTTGTTGTACGAGTAGAGGTCCGGCAGCCCGAAGAGGTGCCCGGTCTCGTGGTTGAGGATCTTGTGGCCCCAGTAGTCGACGTCCTGACCGAAGGTGACGGCGTGACGCAGTTCGACCCCGTCGACGGTCACCCCGCCACCGGGGGCCGCGACCCAGGTCGGCGAGAGGTCGAAGGTCGTCGCGGACTTCGGCGGCACCACGTAGACGATCTGGTAGGAGCTGAAGTCGATCGCGGCGTTCGCGGCGGCCACCGCGGCGGCCACGTACGACCGCTGGGTGGTGAAGTTCGACTTGTAGCCGGCGAAGTTGCCGTGGGGCTGCAGGATGTGCCGCCACGCGGTGTCGAACGTCAACTGGAGGTTCAGCGCGCCGTACGAGGACTGGGTGAAGACGTTCGGGGCGGCGCTGAACATGCTGGTCCGGCTGGTCCGCTCCCCGCTGACCGGGGCCGCGTCGGTGAAGTCCACGAACAGCACGATGCCCCGGACGGTGCCGCTCGGCGGCAGCCAGGTGGCGTAGTTGGTCGGCCCCTCGTGCTGCCACCCGGTCGCCGGGGTGGGCAACTGGCAGGGGCTGACCAGTGTCGACCGGGCGGGGCCCACCGCCGAGCCGCCCGCTGCCAACGGCGCTACGGCCGGTGACGCCGCCGTCGCCGGCACCGCCGGGGCGAGCAGCACCCCGGCCAGCACCACCGCGAGGGCCGTCCTGGCCCGGACGCTCAGCGACGTCCACATCCTCCTGCGGGACCTTCTGTCGTTCGCTGGTTCGCTCATGGTGCCGACCCTGCCAAGGTGCCCATCAGGCTCGCATCGGTAGAAACCACCTAGTCCCCGCGCCGGAGATCCACCCGATGGTCCCCGCCGGTAACGACGACGGTCCCGGGCCGCAGACCGGGCCCGGGACCGTCGTCGTCGACGTCAGTGCATCGCGGTCAGGGCCGCCGCCTCCTGCTCGGCGCGCTCGTCGCCGCTCACCTCGTGCAGCGGCTTCTCCCTGATGAACAGGACCGCGACCAGGGCGAGCAGGGCGATCGGCGCACCGATCAGGAACAGCTCGGAGGTGGCCGTGGCGTACGCGTCCTGCACGATCGCCAGGACCGGGGCGGGCAGCGCGGACAGGTCGGGCACCTCGGTGGTGCCGCCGCCGGTGGCACCGGCCGCCGGGCCGAGCCGCTCGGTCATCAGGCCGGTGACCCGGTTGGCCAGCACCGCGCCGAGGGCACTGACCCCGATCGCGCCACCCATGCTGCGGAAGAAGGTCAGCACCGAGGTGGCCGCACCGAGTTCGTGGGCGGGCACGTCGTTCTGCGCGGCGAGGACCAGGTTCTGCATGAGCATGCCCACGCCGGTGCCGAGCACCGCCATGTAGAGCGACAGCAGCGGCACGCCGGTGTCGGCGTCGATGGTGCTCAGCAGCAGCATGCCGACGGTCATCACGGCCGCGCCGGCCACCAGGTAGACCTTCCACCTGCCGAACCGGGTGATGAGCTGGCCGGCGACGGTGGAGGAGACCAGCAGACCGAGGATCATCGGCAGGCTCATCAGGCCGGCGACGGTCGGCGACTTGCCCAGCGAGGTCTGGAAGTACTGCGACAGGAAGACCGTGCCGCCGAAGAGGGCCACCCCGACCAGCACGCTGGCGACCGTGGTCAGCGTGACCGTACGGCTGCGGAAGATACGCAGCGGGATGATCGGCTCGGGCACCCTCGACTCGACCCAGACCGCCAGGGCCAGCAGCACCAGCCCGCCGACGACCATCAGCGCCGTCCAGCCCGAGGCCCAGGCGAACCGGTGCCCGGCCAGCGACGACCAGACCAGCAGGGTGGACACGCCGGCGGTGATCAGCAGCGCGCCCCACCAGTCGATACGGGCCCGGCGGCGGACCACCGGCAGGTGCAGGGTGCGTTGCAGCAGGACGATCGACAGCAGGCTGAACGGCACGCCGATCAGGAAGCACCAGCGCCAGCCCAGCCAGGAGGTGTCGACCAGGACGCCGCCGATCAGCGGGCCGGCGATCGTACCGACGCCGAACACGGCGCCGAAGATGCCGGCGTACCGGCCCAGCTCCCGGGGCGGGATCATGGCCGCCATCACGATCAGCGCCAGGGCGGTCATCCCGCCCGCGCCGATGCCCTGCACGATCCGGCTGGCCAGCAGGGTCTCCACGTTGCGGGCGAGGCCGGCGATCAACGAGCCGAGCACGAACAGGCCGAGGGAGAGCTGGATGAGCAGCTTCTTGCTGTAGAGGTCGGCCATCTTGCCCCACAGCGGCACGGTGGCCGTCATCGCCAGCAGCTCGGTGGTGACGATCCAGGTGTAGACGGTCTGGCTGCCGTTGAGTTCGGCGATGATGCGCGGCAGCGCGTTCGCCACCACCGTCGAGGCGAGGATCGCCACGAACATGCCCACCATCAGGCCGGAGAGGGCCTGGAGGACCTCCCGGCGGGACATCCGGCCGGTGCCCACCTCGGGCGGGGTCGACGCGGCAGTTGCGGTCATGGACGTTTCCTTACCGGGTTCGATGCACGCCCGGCGCGGTCGCGCCGGGCTGGTCGGGGGTACGGGGGTCGGGCAGCCCGGCGGCGACGGCGGCGAACGCCTCGTCGAGCAGGTCGGCCAGGGAACGGGACCCGCCGCCGGTGGCCCAGCGGACCATCGCGGTACGCAGCGCGGCCCCGGTGACCGCCACCACGAGGGCGGGATAGCCGTCGTCCGGGGCGTGACCGGTGCGCGCCGCGAGCGCCTCGACCATGGCCTGCTCGGTCGTCGCGTTGCCGGAGACCAGCCGGGCCAGCAGCATCGGGTGCTGCATCACCACCTGCATCCGCAGCAGCCACAACGCGGCGTCGCCCTCCACCTCGTCGATCACGCCGGCCAGGGCCGACCGGATCGCCGTCAGCGCCGGCACCTGCGCCGGTACGGCGGCCAGCGCCCGCAGCACCCGTTCCCGGTCGCCCGCCGTGTCGCCGACCAGCGCGTCGTCCTTGGTGGCGAAGTAGTTGAAGAAGGTCCGGGCGGAGACGTCCGCCGCCTCGGCGATCTCCTCGACGGTGACCTGGTCCAGCCCCCGCTCGGCGACCAGGCGCAGTGCGGCGGCGGCCAGTGCGGCACGGGTCTGCCGCTTCTTGCGGTCCCGCCGTCCGAGTCCCTCGTCCCTGGTCACGGAGGGAGCCTACGGACAAGATTGCAGTGCCTGCAAACTTGCACAGTGTGACATGAAACTCGACCGGGGCCACGCCGGTCCGGGGTGGCCCGGCTGGGTCCCGGCGGCATAGCCTCGACGGCACACCACACCACCTCGGTCGGGGGACGGCCATGCTCCTCGCGGACGACATCGACGACCTGGCCCACGCCGCCGCCCGGGGTGAGCCGGGTGCCCTCGACGCGCTGCTGACGGCGGTACGCCCCGAGGTCCTGCGGCTGTGCGGCCGGCTGCTGCCCCACCGGGAGGACGCCGAGGAGGCCTGCCAGGACGCCCTGCTCGCGGTGGCCCGGGGCATCGGACGCTTCGAGGGCCGCTCGTCGTTCCACACCTGGCTGTACCGGCTCACCGCCAACCGGGCCCGGTCGACCTACCGGGCGCTGCGCCGGCGCTGGCAGGTCGAGGCCGGCGGGGTGCCGCTGCCCGACCCGCCGGACCCCCGACGCACCAGCGTGGTCGCCGGTACCCGGCTCGACCTGCTCGACGCGTTGGACACGGTCCGCCCCGAGGCGGCCGAGGCGCTGACCCTGCGCGACCTGCTCGGCCTGCCCTACTCCGAGATCGCCACCCTGCTCGATACGCCGGAGGGCACCGTGAAGTCCCGCGTCCACCAGGCCCGCCGCCAGGTCCGGGAACGGTTGACCGGTGGCTGAGCGGACCGGCCGGTGGCTGGCCGCCGTGCTGCTGCTCGTACCGGTGACCGGCTGCGCGGCCCCGGTCGCCCCGCTCCCGGTCCGGGCACCGACGCCCACCCCGGCGATCCCGACGACCGCACCCCCGGCCACCGTGGC
Source organism: Micromonospora sp. WMMD723 (assembly GCF_049863385.1). Classification (NCBI taxonomy): domain Bacteria; kingdom Bacillati; phylum Actinomycetota; class Actinomycetes; order Micromonosporales; family Micromonosporaceae; genus Micromonospora; species Micromonospora sp. WMMD723. The sequence continues at coordinate 4,423,455 of NZ_JBMKNR010000001.1, read as the reverse complement.
CCCGACCCCCACCGGCCCGACCCCACGCAGCGTGGCGGCGCTGCCGACGCGGTCCACAGCGGCACCGTCCACCCCCGACCGGACCCCGGGCACCCGGCCACCGTCGGCGAGCCCCCGGCCGAGCGCCTGCCTGGGCCCGGTCCGCTACGACCTGGTCCTCGCCGACACCGAGCTGGCGCTGCTGACCTCGCTGTGCCTGGGAGTCGGCGGGGTGCTCCGGCTCCAGGGGATCGGACCCGGCGAGGTCACGGTGGACCGGGAGGACCTGGTCGACCAGAACTACGAGGCCGGCGTGGTCGACCTCCGCTTCCTGCGCGCCGGCACGATCGGGGTGACCATCCCGTACGAGGGGACGACGTACCTGGTCACAGTGGTGGTCGTCTAGCCGGGACGGACGCGCACCCCGGCCAGCAGTGCGTCGACGACGTCCGGCCCGCTGCCCGGCGGCGGGACGACCTGCGCGTAGAGCAACCCGGCCCGGCCGGCACGGGCGGCAGCCTCGACCAGTACCGGCCGACCCGCCGGGCAGGTGAACCGGGCGACCACCCAGACCGTCGCGCCCCGGCGGACCCGCCGTACCGGGGCGGCCACGCAGTCGGCGTGCGGACGCTGCGCGACGAAGTCCGCCGGGGTGGACCAGCGGCCCAGGGTCGCGGAGAGACCGACGAAGGCACCGGGCATGGTCGGGTCGGTCGCCCACCGGCCCGGGTCGGGCGAGACGACAAGCGCCGGTTCGAGCCGCCCCCGCGCGTCGTACCGGCCGGCCCAGCCCGTCCCGGCGGCCCGCCAGCCGGCCGGCAGGAGCACGCTCACCGGCCCGCTGCGGCCCCACCGGCCGTCGGCCGTGGGTCGGGTGGCGTCACCGCCGGTGGCACCCACCGCGACCAGGATCAGGGCCCCGGCCAGGCCGAGCCGGCGCGCCACCCGGCGACCGGCAGCCGACCCGGCCCGGCTGACCGGCCGCCCCTCCCCCGCCGGGAACGCCCTCCCCGGTCGCCGGGTGGCGGGGTCGTCGGGTGGACCGGCGGCCCGGCGCAACGCCGCCCGGAAGGCGTCCGCGTCGGGGTAGCGGTCGGCGGGGCGGGGGGCGGTGGCCCGGCGCAGCACCGCCACCACCGGCGCGGGCACCCCGTCCAGGTGCGGCCGGGGGCCGGGGCCGCCGAGCAACCGCAGGCCGAGCCGACCCAGCCCGAACACGTCGCTGCGGGTGTCCACCACGGCCAGCGGATCGTCCTGTTCGGGCGCCATGTAGCCGGGCGTGCCGGCGCGGGCGGTCAGCCCGGAGGCGGCGGCGAGCGCCTTGGCCAATCCGAGGTCGGCGATGACCACCCGTTCCCCGTCGGCGGTCGAGGTGAACAGCACGTTGCCCGGGGTGAGGTCGCGGTGCACCACCCGCTCCCGGTGCAGCACGGCGACCCCGGCGGCGATCTCGTCGAGCAGATCCAGGGCCGGCGGCACCGGGGGCGTCCCGGCGGCCAGCCGGTCCCGCAGGCTTCCACCGTCAGCCAGGGCCAGCACCGCGTACGGCCGACCGTCGGGTAGTTCGCCGACCGCGTGCACCCGTACCAGCCGGGGGTGGTCGAGCCGCCGCAGCAGCCGGGCCTCGTCCCGGAAGCGTTCGCGGACCCGCAGGTCGTGACTCCAGTTCTCGGCCAGCACCTTGATCGCCACCCGGGAGTCGAGAGCGGGGTCGTGACCGAGCCAGACGGTCGCGAAGGAGCCCGCACCGAGCAGCCGTTGCACCCGGTAGGGCCCGATCCACGCCGGAATGCCCATCGTTCCACCCCCACCGCACGGTATCCGGCGTCGGCGGGTGCCGGTGTGCGCCGGAGGCGGTCGGAAAGCCGACGAACGGATTCCGGCCCGGCGGAGACCAACAGAACGACAGACCCGTACCTGCGAAGGAGTTGTCATGCATCGTCTCCGCACCATCCTGCTCACCGGCGTGCTGGCCCTGGCCGTCGTCGCGCCGGCGGTACCGGCCGGGGCGCATCCCGACGTCGCGTCGGGTTCCACGGTGGACCGCGCGTCGGGGGTCGCCGCCGAGCTGCGGTCGGGCGGCCTCCCCGGGCGTCCCACCGGCGGCACCGACCTGCTCAGCGTCCGGGGGGCGGGGCCGTTCCGGATCGGCGCGTCACTGACCCGGCTCACCGCGGCCGGACTGATCGACTGGACGGTCGTCGACTGCGAGGGCGTGGTCACGGCCGGCGTCACCGGCGAGTGGGCCGGGAAGATCATGGTGGCCTTCCGCAACGGACGGCTGGTCGAGATGGGTACCGCCACCGCCCCGCCCCGCTCGCCGGCCGGGGCGAGCGTGGGCATGTCCTTCGCCGAGGTGGCGCGGATCTACGGCTCCCGGGGCGAGTTCATCCACAACGACGCCGGGGACGACACGGCGTACCTGGTGCGGTTCGGCAACCGGGTCGAGTTGTTCACCGGGCACCCGATCCGACCGGGAGTCGGCTACTTCCAGGTCGGGCTGGCGGACCACGTCGAGCGGGCCTTCCGGCAGGGCCATCCCTGCTGACCAGCCGGTCGGAGCCGGGGCGTCGGGGTTTCCCCGACGCCCCGGCTCGCATGGTGCCGACTCCTACATTGCTGCGCCGATGGACATTAGTGTGTGCCACACAGTATGGTGTGACGTATGGTCAACGAAGAGGTTCTGCGGACCCATCTCCAGGAGCTGCGCCGCGGCACGGTGGTGGTCGCCAGCCTGCTGGCCCTGCGCACGCCCGACTACGGCTACGCACTGCTGCAACGTCTGGCCGGGCACGGCTTCCCGGTCGACGCCAACACCCTCTATCCGCTGCTGCGGCGGCTGGAGGAACAGGGGCTGCTGACCAGCGAGTGGAACACCGAGGAAAGCCGGCCACGCAAGTTCTACCGGACCAGCGCCGACGGCGAGACGGTGCTGACCCGGCTGCTCGACGACCTCGCCGCCGTACAGACCTCCGTGACCGGGCTGATCGAAGGAGCCGACCGATGAACACCCTGACCGACCGCTACCTCGCGGCGACGCTCCGCTCGGTGCCCGTCGAGCGTCGCGACGAGATCGCCACCGAGTTGCGCGCCTCGATCGAGGACATGATCGAGGACCGGAGCGGCGGCGGCCAGCACACCGCCGCCGCCGAGCGGGAGGTGCTCACCGAGCTGGGCGATCCGGACCTGTTGGCCTCCCGGTACGCCGACCGCCGGCTCCAGCTCATCGGCCCGGCCTACTACCTCGTCTGGCTCCGGCTGCTCAAACTGCTGCTCAGTTTCATCCCGGCGATCGTCGGCACGGTCGTCGTGATCGTCAAGGTGGCGCAGGGCAACGGATTCGGCGCCATCGGTCCGGGCATCGTCGCCGCCATGCAGGTGGGCGTCCAGATCGCCTTCTGGCTCACCCTCACGTTCGCCGTCATCGAACGCGCCCAACCGGGCACCGCCATGCCCGGCTGGACCGTCGACCAACTCCCCGACGTCCCCACCCACCGGGACGTCTCCCTCGCCGAGACCGTCGCCACGGTGGCCATGCTGGCGCTGGCCATCGGGTACCTGCCCCTGCAGCACTTCCAGTCGTGGGTGCGCGACACCGACGGCGGCAACATCCCGCTCCTCGCCCCGGCGCTGTGGGCGTTCTGGCTGCCGGCGCTGATCGTGGTGCTGGCCGCCAGCGTGGTGTTCGAGATCGTCAAGTACCGGATCGGACGCTGGACCTGGCCACTGTTCGGGGTCAAGGGCCTGCTCGACGTGGCCTTCGCGCTGCCGGTGGCGTGGCTGGCGCTGAGCGACCGGCTGCTCAACCCCGCCCTGGCCGACCGGCTGAGCTGGCTCGCCGACCAGGACAACCGGGACACCCTCGGAGTCGTCATCGCGCTGAGCGCGGCCGGGGTGGTGGTCTGGGGGCTGATCGACAGCGCCGTGAAGACGCGCCGCCAGGCGCGCTGAGCCGACCCGCACCCGACGGGCCCGGCGTACCCACGCCGGCCCGTCGTGCGGTCCGGGAGCCGGGCTGCACGGGGCGGGTCAGGTCAGCCGCATCGACGAGGGCGACGTGGGGCTGCGGAGCTGGCCCCGGCACGGCGGCCCAGCCCGGCGGCACCGACGGCAGGTAGAGCGCCAACGGGTCGTCGGTGTCCGCCAGGCAGATGGTGGGGCAGCCGAACCAGACCTCACCACGCAGGATCTCCCGCCGGACGACCACGTCGCCCGGCGGGAACCGGCGTGCCGGCCCGACCGTCAGGCGTCCACCGCGGCCATCACGTCGTCCGAGACGTCGAAGTTGGCGTAGACGTTCTGCACGTCGTCGCAGTCCTCCAGCACGTCGATCAGCTTGAAGATCTTGCGTGCGCCGTCCTCGTCGAGCGGCACGTTGACGCTGGGGATCAGCGAGGACTCGGCCGACTCGTACTCGATCCCGGACTCCTGCAGGGCGGTGCGGACCGCGATCAGGTCGGTCGGCTCGGAGACCACCTCGTACGCCTCACCGAGGTCGTTGACCTCCTCGGCGCCGGCGTCGAGGACCGCCATCATCACGTCGTCCTCGGTGGTGTCGGCCTTGGGGACGATCACCACGCCCTTGCGGGAGAACATGTACGACACCGAGCCGGCGTCGGCGAGCGAGCCGCCGTTGCGGGTCAGCGCGGTACGGACCTCGGTGGCGGCCCGGTTGCGGTTGTCGGTCAGGCACTCGATCAGCATGGCCACGCCGTTCGGGCCGTACCCCTCGTACATGATGGTCTGCCAGTCGGCGCCGCCGGCCTCCAGGCCGGAGCCGCGCTTGACCGCGCGGTCGATGTTGTCGTTCGGCACCGAACTCTTCTTGGCCTTCTGGATGGCGTCGAAGAGGGTCGGGTTGCCGGCCGGGTCACCGCCGCCGGTGCGGGCCGCCACCTCGACGTTCTTGATCAGCTTGGCGAACATCTTGCCGCGCTTGGCGTCGATGACGGCCTTCTTGTGCTTGGTGGTCGCCCATTTAGAGTGGCCGGACATCTCGTACCTCCGTCTGTTGACTCACGCCTCGCGTCGGCTGGCCGCGCCGACTCCGGGCCAGCACCGGCCGCGTTGGAGGGCTGCGACGGGCAGTGCCCGCGCCGAACCGCGGCAATCCTACCGAGAGCACCGACCCCGCCGTCACACCCGGCGCGCCACCACCACCGACCCCCGGCAAATCGCCACGAATGACCGCTTTCGTTCCCGGGTCGGGCCGGCTCAGCGGGCGGCGGCGACCAGGTCGGCGAAGTAGCGGTGCAGGCGCAGGTCGCCGGTCAGCTCCGGGTGGAACGAGGTGGCCAGCAGATTGCCCTGGCGGACGGCGACCACCCGGTCGACGGCCGGGCCACCGGTGACCCGACCCAGCACCTCGACGCCGGGGTCGACCCGCTCGACCCAGGGGGCCCGGATGAAGACGGCGTGGAACGCGGGCCCGTCGACCCCGGCGATGCGCACCGGGGCCTCGAACGAGTCCACCTGGCGACCGAACGCGTTGCGTCGCACGGTCATCCCGATGCCGGCGAAACCCCGCTGGTCGGGGCGGCCGTCCAGCACCTCGGCGGCCAGCATGATCATGCCGGCGCAGGAGCCGTAGACCGGCATCCCGGCGGCGATCCGCTTGTCGACCGGCTCGCGCAGGCCGAAGATGTCCACCAGCTTGCTCATCGTGGTGGACTCCCCGCCGGGAAGGACCAGCCCGTCGACCGCGTCCAGCTCGGCCGGCCGGCGCACCGGGCGGGCGTGGACACCGACCCCGGCCAGAGCGGTGAGGTGCTCACGGACGTCCCCCTGCAACGCCAGCACCCCGATCACCGGTCCGCGCACGGCTGCCCCTCCCGACGTCGTGGCCCCCGGGTCACCAGCCGCGCTCGGCGAGACGGTGCGGCTGCGGGATCTCGTCGACGTTGATGCCGACCATCGCCTCGCCCAGTCCTCGGGACACCTTGGCCAGCACGTCCGGGTCGTCGTGGAAGGTGGTGGCCTTGACGATCGCCGCGGCCCGCTCGGCCGGGTTGCCCGACTTGAAGATGCCGGAGCCGACGAAGACGCCCTCCGCGCCGAGCTGCATCATCATCGCGGCGTCGGCCGGGGTGGCGATGCCCCCGGCGGTGAACAGCACCACCGGCAGCTTGCCCGTCTCGGCGACCTCCCGGACCAGCTCGTACGGGGCCTGCAACTCCTTGGCGGCGACGAACAACTCGTCGGCCGGCAGGGAGCTGAGCCGGGCGATCTCCTGCCGGATCCTCCGCATGTGCATGGTGGCGTTGGAGACGTCCCCGGTGCCCGCCTCACCCTTGGAGCGGATCATGGCCGCACCCTCGGTGATCCGGCGCAGCGCCTCGCCCAGGTTGGTCGCGCCGCACACGAACGGGACGGTGAACGCCCACTTGTCGATGTGGTTGGCGTAGTCGGCCGGGGTCAGCACCTCGGACTCGTCGACGTAGTCGACGCCGAGCGACTGGAGGATCTGTGCCTCGACGAAGTGGCCGATCCGGGCCTTGGCCATCACCGGGATGGAGACGGCCTGGATGATGCCGTCGATCATGTCCGGGTCGCTCATCCGGGACACGCCGCCCTGGGCCCGGATGTCGGCCGGCACCCGCTCCAGCGCCATCACGGCCACCGCGCCGGCGTCCTCGGCGATCTTGGCCTGCTCGGCGGTGACCACGTCCATGATCACGCCACCCTTGAGCATCTCGGCCATGCCCCGCTTGACGCGGGCGGTGCCCCAGACCTGGGCGTCACCGGCGTTCGGGGAGGTCGTTTCGGGCACGGCTCATCACTCCTCGGACGTGCTGGGGGGTGGGTTCCGGCTGATGCTACGACCGTGGCGACGCCGTTCCGACAGCCAATCGGCCCCACGGTGGCCTGCCCTGTGGCCCGCGTCACCACGTCCGCGCAGCGCCCCCGGCGGCCCGGCCGGCACGCCGTGGGGTCAGCCCGTGGGGACGTCGGCGGGCAGGGCCAGGGTGGGGTCGTCGATGTCGAAGTAGCGCGGCCACGGATGGCGACGGCCCATCCGGCACACCCGCACCAGCGGTCGGCTACGCGCGCTACGGGCGTCCCGGACCAGGTCCGTGTGCACCTGCCGGGACAGGGCCAGCCGCCGGCTCGCCGCGATCACCGCCTCGCACGCCGGATCGGCCGGGTCGAGCCGGACCGCCCGCAGTTGCCGGGTGAGGTCGTTCTCGGCCGCCTCCCGCTCCTCGGGGACGGCGTCCAGGGCGATCCGGGCCGCCGCGTACAACTCGACGCCGTAGCGCTTCTCGGCCAGCACTGCGGCGGCGGCGGCCCGGCGCAGCAGGTGCGCGTCGAGGGCCCGTGCCGCCGACTCCGCCCGGGTCTGCAGCCGCTCGACCCGGCCGGCCGTCCAGACCAGGTAGACCACGAGCAGGGCGGCCACGACCGCGGTGCCCAGCACCGCCCACAGCTGCGGCAGCGTGGTGCTCACCCGGGACCACCCAGCCCCGCCCACTCCTGGTCGATGACCCGCCCGTCGGTGGCCTCGATGGCCGCCGCGTAGACCTCCACCACCCGGCGGGCCACCACCGGCCAGTCGAAGTGGGCGACCACCTGGTCGCCGCAGGCGGTCAACGCCGCCCGCTGCGCCGGGTCGTCGAGCAGTTCCGCCAGGGCGGCACGCAGGCCGACCGGGTCGCCGGTCGGGAAGAGCCGGCCGGCCCGCCCGCCGTCGAGCACCCGACGGAACGCGTCCAGGTCGCTGGCGACCACGGTGGCGCCGGCCGCGAGCGCCTCGGTGAGGATCATGCCGAACGACTCGCCGCCGGTGTTCGGGGCGACGTAGAGGTCGACGCTGCGCAGCATCCGGGCCTTGTCGACCTCGGAGACCAGGCCGAGGAACGTCACCCGGTCACGCAGTTCGGCCGGGAACCGCCCGAACAGGTCGTCCGGATCGCCGGGCCCGGCCACCAGCAGGCGCAGTCCCGGCCGGTGCGGGGCCAGCGCGACGAAGGCGTCCCGCAGGATCGGGAAGCCCTTGCGGGCCTCGGTGAACCGGCCGAGGAAACCCAGCGTCCCGCCGCTGCCGGTGGCGCACTCCCCCGGCCAGCCGGGCAACGGCTCGACGCCGGCGAACTTCGCCACCGCCACCCCGTTGGGGATCTCCACCGCCCCGCCGTCCATGTGCTCGACCTGCACCTTGCGGGCCAGCGCGCTGACCGCGATCCGGGCGGTGATCCGCTCCAGCAGGATCTGGAGCACCCCCTGGGCGGCGGCGAGCACCCGGGAGCGGGTCATCGCGGTGTGGAAGGTGGCCACCACCGGCCCCCGGGCGGAGAGCACCGCCAGCATCGACAGGCTCGGGGTGAGCGGTTCGTGCACGTGCAGCACGTCGAAGTCGCCCCGGGTGAGCCAGCGCCGCACCCGGGCGGTGGAGACCGGCCCGAACGCGATCCGGGCCACCGAACCGTTGTACGGCAGCGGCACCGCCCGGCCGGCGGAGACCACGTACGGCGGCAGCGTCGACTCCTCGTCGGCGGGGGCCAGGACGCTCACCTCGTGCCCCAGCCCGAGCAACGCCTCGGCCAGGTCCATGACGTGGTTCTGCACCCCGCCCGGGACGTCGAAGGAGTACGGGCACACGATGCCGATCCGCACTGGCGCCCCCTCCCTCAGACCGATCCGGCGCTGGCCGGGGGCGGCGGCGCGGTGGACCCGCCGTCGGTGGAGCCCCGCTGGTCCAGCCACATCCGCTGCAACATGTGCCAGTCTTGCGGATGACGGGCGATGCCCGCCGCCAGACGGTCGGCAATCCGCTGGGTCAGCACCCGGACCCGCTCGTCCAGGGGTGCGCTGTCCGGTTCGGGCACCGGCAGCGGGCCCTCCAACTGCGCGCGCGGCATCTCCGGTTCGTACCACAGCGACGCAACGTAGAGCGGGGCGCCGGTGCGGATGGCCAGCAGGGCGGGCCCGGCCGGCATCTTGGTCCGCGCGCCGAAGAAGTCCACCTCGATGCCCCGGGCGGACAGGTCCCGGTCGGCCAGCAGCGGCACCACCGCGCCGCTGTGCAGCCGGTCCACCAGCACGTCGAAGGCCGGCCGGGCACCGCCGTGGGTGGGCAGGATCTCCATGCCGAGCGTCTGCCGGAAGGCGAGGAACCGCTGGTAGACGCCCTCCGGCTTGAGTCGTTCGGCAACCGTGGTGATCGGCCAGCCGGTGGCCGCGACCCAGGCGCCGGCAGCGTCCCAGTTGCCCGCGTGCGGCAACGCCACCACCGCGCCCCGGCCGGCCGCCACGTCGGCGGCGAGCATGTCCGAGCCCCCGAGGTGGAACCCGTCGAGGATCTGCCGGCGGCTGAGCGAAGGCAGCCGGAACGCCTCCATCCAGTACCTGGCGTACGACCGCAGCCCCTGCCTGACCAGCGCGTCCAGCTCCGGCTCGGGCAGGTCCGGGCCGACCACCCGGCGCAGGTTGGCGCGCAGCCGGGTGGCGCCCTTGCCGCGGCCCCGGTGGGCGTGGTCGGCACCGGCCCGGAAGGCGGCGGCGACCACGGGCCGGGGCAGCGCGCGGGCCAGCCGCCAGCCGGCGACGTAGCCGAGCTCGGTGAGGTTCACTCGCGGCCGACCAGTTGCGCCTGCCGGTACACGTGGGCCACCCGCTGGCCGACCGTGAAGATCGACACGGCGGCGAGCAGCCAGAGCGAGATCTCCAGGGCCGGGCCGACCCCGAGGCCGGTGAGCAGCCCACCGACCCCGACGATCAGCAGCCGCTCGGTGCGTTCCGCGACGCCCACGTTCGCGCTCATGCCCAACCCCTCGGCGCGCGCCTTGACGTAGGAGACCAGTCCCCCGGCGGCCAGGCAGAGCAGCGCGGCGGCCACCCCGGAGTGGTTGCCCTCGGTGGCCAGCCAGTAGGCGACCGCGCCGAACACCGCACTGTCGGAGACCCGGTCCATCGACGAGTCGAGGAACGCGCCGAACCGGGTCGATCCGCCGCTCATCCGGGCCATCGTCCCGTCGAGCATGTCGGTCAGCGCGAAGAACGTCACGATCAACGCTCCGGCGACGAGGTGGCCACGGGCGCCGAAGCCGAGCGCGCCGACGAGCACGCCGACGGTGCCGGCCACGGTGACCGCGTTGGGGGACACACCGGCGCGGAGCAGGCCGCGCGCGACCGGCTCCACGACGCGGGTCATGCCCGCGCGGGCCGTCACTTGGAAGATCTTCGCCATGGCGGTCCCACGATAACGGCCGGCAGTCCCGCGCGGTACGGCCGGTCGCCCGACCCGCCCGGGAGGCTTGTGCCGGCCCCCCGCCGGGTGTGAGATCGGGGTGGAAGGTGAGCCAGCTCACCGTCGCGGCCGTTGACCGTCGTCCGGCCGGCGGGTCACCGGAGGATAGCGCCGCGGCACCCGCACCGGGCCCCGCTTCCCGTCGCGCGCGGCGGTCGCCATCCACCACCGGCTGAGGGAGGTGCGCCGCGATGGCGCAGAGGAACCACGACAGGGCTGCCACCGGCGTGCCGGCGGTGACCGACCCCGGCACCGTACGCAACGTGGTGCTGGTCGGGCACTCGGGGGCCGGCAAGACGACCCTGGTCGAGGCGCTGCTCGCAGCCAGCGGCACGATCGACCGGGCCGGCAGCGTCGCCGCCGGCACCACCGTCGGCGACCACGACCCCGCCGCGGTACGCCAACAGCGTTCCGTCGCCCTGTCCTGCGCGCCGCTGGTGCACGCCGGGGTGACGGTGAACCTGCTGGACACCCCCGGGTACGGCGACTTCGTCGGCGAGCTGCGGGCCGGTCTGCGGGCCGCCGACGCGGCACTGTTCGTGGTGTCCGCCGTCGACGGGATGGACGCCGCCACGGCCGCCCTGTGGGAGGAGTGCGCCGCGGTCGACCTGCCGCGTGCGGTGGCGGTCGCCCGGCTGGACCATCCGCGTGCCGACTTCGACGAGGCGGTGGCGCTGTGCCAGCGGGTCTTCGGGGACAACGTGCTCCCGCTGCACCTGCCGATGCTCGGTGACGACGGCGAGTCGGTGGCCGGTCTGCTGGCGCTGGTCACCCGGCGGGTGCACGACTACTCGGCCGGGCTGCCCGCCACCGTGCGCGACCCGGACCCGCAGCACCTGCCGGCGATCACCGAGTCCCGGGGCGAGCTGATCGAGGGGATCATCGCCGAGAGCGAGGACGAGACCCTGATGGACCGCTACCTCGACGGTGCGGAGATCGACCCTCAGGTGCTGGTCACCGACCTGGAGAAGGCGGTCGCCCGGGGACACTTCTACCCGGTGGTGCCGGTCTGCGCGGCCACCGGCGTCGGGCTGGACGTGCTGCTCGACGGCCTGGTGTCGGCGTTCCCGTCGCCGCTGCAACGGCCGGTGCCGGCGGTCACCGGGCTGGACGGCTCCCCCCGCCCGCCGCTGGACTGCGACCCGGACGGCCCGCTGGTCGCCGAGGTGGTCCGGACCACCGTCGACCGGCACGTCGGCCGGGTCTGCCTGGTCCGGGTCTTCTCCGGGACGCTGCGCCCCGACCAGACGGTGCACGTGTCCGGGCACGGGAGGGCCGACCGGGGGCACCCCGACCACGACGCCGACGAGCGGATCGGGCACGTCTACCGTCCGCTCGGGGCGGCCCTGCGGGAGGTGGACGCCTGCGTCGCGGGTGACATCTGTGCGATCACCAAGTCGGGCAGCGCGGAGACCGGCGACACCGTCTCGGCGCGCGACGAGCCGCTGCTGATCGCGCCGTGGGAGATGCCGGAGCCGCTGCTCCCGGTGGCGGTGGTGGCCCGCAGCCGCGCCGACGAGGACGCCCTCGCCCGCAACCTGGGCCGGCTGATCGTGGGCGACCCGACGCTGCGGCTGGAACGCAACCCGCAGACCCACCAGCTGGTGCTGTGGTGCATGGGCGAGGCGCACGCCGACGTGGTGCTCGACCGGCTCCGGGCCGGCGGGGTGGAGCTGGACACCGAGCCGGTGCGGGTGCCGCTGCGGGAGACGTTCACGGTGGCCGCCACCGGGCACGGGCGGCACGTCAAGCAGTCCGGTGGGCACGGCCAGTACGCGGTCTGCGACCTCACGGTGGAGCCGTTGCCCCGGGGTGCCGGGATCGAGTTCGTCGACCGGGTGGTCGGCGGGGCGGTGCCGCACCACTTCGTACCGTCGGTGGAGAAGGGCGTACGGGCGCAGTTGGCGCAGGGGCTGGTCGCCGGCCACCCGGTGGTGGACGTGCGGGTGACCCTGGTCGACGGCAAGGCGCACAGCGTCGACTCGTCCGACGCCGCGTTCCAGACCGCCGCCGCGCTCGCCCTGCGCGACGCCGCCGGGCGGGGCGGGACGACGCTGCTGGAGCCGGTGGACGAGGTGGTGGTCCGGGTCGCCGACTCCTCGGTCGGGGCGGTGCTGGGCGACCTGTCCGGCCGGCGGGGCCGGGTGCTCGGCACCGAGGCCGACCCGGACGTCGAGGGCCGCACCCTGATCCGGGCCGAGGTGCCCGCCCTGGAACTGCTGCGCTACGCGGTGGAGCTGCGCGCCCTGACCGCCGGCACCGGCACCTTCCGCCGCACCTTCTCCCACCACGACCCGATGCCCGCCCACCTCGCCGCCGCCCCCTCCACCCCCCACTAGCCCACCCGTCCTTCCCCACCCACCCCCACCCCCACCCACCCCGCAGCGCCGATCATGGAGTTGTGGTGGGTTTTTAGCCCCGATATGCGAGTTATGCGGAGCCCCACAACTCCATGATCGACGGGGTGGGAGGGGTGGGGTGGGGGTGGGGGTGGGGAAGGGCGGGTGGGGTGGTCAGGGGCGGGCGGTGGGGATGGGGGGGAGCGGCCAGTGGGGGCGGTCGGCGTCGCGGAGGGCGGCTGTGCGCAGCGCGGCGAGCTGCCGTTCCACCTCGGCGAAGTGGTCCGGCGTGAGCGGGCCGAGGCGCAGCGCGGCGGCGTTCTCCTCCACCTGGGCGACGGTTCGGCAGCCGGGGATCGGCACCGCCCGGCCGCTGCGTGCCCAGATCCAGCCCAGCGCGCCCTGGGCCAGGGTCCGGCCGTCGGCGGTCAGCGCGCCACGGACGGCGGTGACCCGGCGCAGCCACTCCGGCGCGGGCCGGCCGCCCCGGAACCACTCCAGCCATCCGGGGGTCATTCCCCGCACGTCGTCGCGGGGCAGGGTGGAGCCCGCCGTGTACTTGCCGGTGAGCAGCCCCATCCCGAGCGGTCCCCGGTTGACGCTGGCCAGGTCGTACTTGTCGCAGGTGGCCAGCATCGCCGGCGCGTCGCGCAGCACCGACAGGTTGTGCTGGATCGCGGTGGCGTGCGCAGCCACCTGGGCGAAGCCGGCGGCCCGGTCGGCCCGGTCGGTGCTCCAGCCGTACGCCCGGACGAGGCCGTCGGCGACCAGGTCCTCGCAGGTGCCCACCAGCGCCTCCACCCGGGGCAGCGGCAGGTCACCCAGGTGCAGCTGGTAGAGGTCGATCCGGTCGGTGCCCAGCCGACGCAGGGAGTCGACGACCGCCCGCCGCAGGTACGCCGGGGAGGCGTCCTCGCCGGTGGCCTGCCGGGCCCGTTCGTCGAAGGTGTACCCCCACTTGGTGGCGATCACCGCCTCGTCCCGGCGGCCGGCCAGCGCCCGCCCGAGGACCCGTTCACCGTGCCCGGCGCCGTACGTGTCGGCGGTGTCGAAGAGGGTCACGCCGAGGTCGAGGGCGCGGCGGACGGCCCGCACCGACTCCTCATCGTCGACCGCGCCCCAGCCCAGCGGCTGGGATCCTTCGGCCCAGGGGCCACCGATCGCCCAGCACCCCATGCCGAGGGCGCTGACCTCGATGCCGCTGCGACCCAACACCTGTGTCGTCACTGCCATCGCCGCATCGTGTCACCTTCCGCAGGCGTGGGGAGACGAAGCTGACGCATCGTGCCCGATCGACCACAAGCGACACCCCCGGGCGCGGACTCCGGGCGACGGCGACCCGCCCGGCCCACCCGTGGTGTCGGGACTCCGCGGGGCGGTCAGCGGGGCCTGACGCAGGCCAGCGGCACCGGGGTCGACTGCCCCGGCCAGCGGCCGGTCAGGGTGGCGGCTGCCGGCCCGCCGTCGGGCAGTCCACCGACCGGTCCGTCACCGGGCAGTCGGCGCGCGACGAGCAGGTCGACGGTGTCGGTGCCGAGCCGGGTCGGGTCGCCGTCGACCACCTGGCGTACCGCGCCGACGACAGGGGCCCCGACGCTGCCGGTGGTGGCCACCGTCATGGACGGCTCGCGGATCTCCCGCACCCCGTCGATCTCGAAGTACTCCTGCGCCTGGCCGGTTCCGGTGAGGATCGCGGCGGCCAGGGCAGCGGCGTAGACCGGGTCGCCGCACCCGTCGTAGACCCAGCGGGGGCCGAGCACCGAGTGGTGGGTGGTGCCGACCAGCCACTCGTCGGCGTCGGCCAGCGGCGCGTCCCGGTAGGTCAGCGGGACCTGGTGGACCGGGCCGGCGTCGACCCGTACCAGGATCGTCTCGATGCCGACGGCACCGGCGGGGTCGTCGAACCGGTAGGCGGCCACCCGGACCGGCTCGCCGGCGGCCGGCCCCGAATACCACCGTCGGCCCGGCAGCCAGTCGGCCAGGAGTTCGAGCTTCGTGGGGCGGATCTCCGCCCGGTGCAGCAAGGCCATGATCACATCCTAGGAGTCGGCACACCGGCCGCCGCACCCGTCACGCGGCCCGGTCGACCGGCCCGCGCCCGACCGTGCCGTGGCGGATGCGCGTCCCGGCCGCCGGTCAGGACGGCCAGGCGCGGGCGAGCAGCTCGCGGGTGTCGGAGAGCAGTTGCGGCAGCACCTTCGTCCGGCCGATCACCGGCATGAAGTTGATGTCCCCACCCCACCGGGGCACCACGTGCTGGTGCAGGTGGGCGGCGATGCCGGCGCCGGCCACCCCGCCCTGGTTCATCCCCAGGTTGAACCCGTGCGCGCTGCTGACCTGCCGGACCACCCGCATCGCGGTCTGGGTGAACGCCGCCAGCTCCACCGTCTCGGCCTGGTCGAGTTCGGTGTAGTCGGCCACGTGCCGGTAGGGGCAGACCAGCAGGTGCCCCGGGTTGTACGGGTAGAGGTTGAGCACCGCGAAGACGTGCGTGCCCCGGGCCACCACCAGGCTCCGCTCCGGCGGCAGGCCGGGGGCCAGGCAGAACGGGCAGCCGGCGGGCTTCTCGTAGCCCCCCTCGGGGCGGTCCTCCCCCGAGATGTAGGTCATCCGGTGCGGGGTCCAGAGCCGGTCGAGCCCGTCGGCCAGGCCGTCGTCCGCCGGGCCGTGGTCCGTGTCGCCGTCGAGGTGCCGCTCCGCCCCAGTCACACCGCCGATCCTACGATCCCCCACCACGACCGCCACCGGCCCGTCGGTACGGGGGCCGGTGGCGGGTGGGGTGGGCCGGGTCAGCCGGCGGCGGACGGCCCCGCGTTGGCCCGCGAGGAGACCACGTCGAGCACGTGGTCGACCGCCTCGGCGACCGGCACCCCGTTGCGCTGGGAACCGTCGCGGTAGCGGAACGAGACGGTGCCGGCGGCCACGTCGTCGTCCCCGGCGATCACCATGAACGGGATCTTCTGCTGCTGGGCGGTGCGGATCTTCTTCTGCATCCGGTCGTCACCGGCGTCGACCTGGGCCCGGATGCCCTTGGCGCGCAGCGCCGCGACGAAGCCGTGCAGGTACTCGGTGTGGTCCTCGCGGATCGGGATGCCGACCACCTGCACCGGGGCTAGCCAGGCCGGGAACGCCCCGGCGTAGTGCTCGGTGAGGACCCCGAAGAACCGCTCGATCGACCCGAACAGCGCCCGGTGGATCATCACCGGCCGCTGCCGGCTGCCGTCGGCCGCCTGGTACTCCAGGCCGAACCGCTCAGGCAGGTTGAAGTCGACCTGGATGGTGGACATCTGCCAGGTCCGGCCGATGGCGTCCTTGGCCTGCACGGAGATCTTCGGCCCGTAGAACGCCGCACCGCCCGGGTCGGGCACCAGGTGCAGGCCGGACTCCTCGGCGGCCGAGCGCAGCGCCTCGGTGGCCCGCTCCCAGTTCTCGTCGGTGCCGACCGACTTGTCCGGGTTACGGGTGGACAGTTCGAGGTAGAAGTCGTCCAGGCCGTAGTCGCGCAGCAGCTCCAGGACGAAGGCGAGCAGCGACTTCAGCTCGCCGGCCATCTGCTCCTCGGTGCAGAAGATGTGCGCGTCGTCCTGGGTCATGCCCCGGACCCGGGTCAGGCCGTGCACCACGCCCGACTTCTCGTAGCGGTAGACCGTGCCGAACTCGAACATCCGCAGCGGCAGCTCCCGGTAGGAGCGACCCCGGGACCGGAAGATCAGGTCGTGCATCGGGCAGTTCATCGGCTTGAGGTAGTAGTTCGCCCCCTCCACCTCCATGGGGGGGAACATCCCGTCGGCGTACCAGTCGAGGTGCCCGGAGACCTCGTACAGGTGGCCCTTGGTGATGTGCGGGGTGTTGACGAACGAGTAGCCGGCCTCCTCGTGCTTGACCCGCGAGTAGTTCTCCATCTCCCGGCGGATGATGCCGCCCTTGGGGTGGAAGACCGCCAGGCCGGAGCCCAGCTCATCGGGGAAGCTGAACAGGTCGAGGTCCACCCCCAGCTTGCGGTGGTCGCGCCGGGCGGCCTCCTCCAGCAGCTTCAGGTACGCCTTCAGCTCGTCGCGGGTCGGCCAGGCGGTGCCGTACACCCGCTGGAGCTGCGGGTTCTTCTCCGACCCCCGCCAGTACGCGGCGGCCGAGCGCATCAGCTTGAACGCGCCGATCAGCCGGGTGTTCGGCAGGTGCGGGCCCCGGCACAGGTCCGACCAGCAGACCTTGTCCTCGCCGGCGGCGAGGTTGTCGTAGATGGTCAACTCGCCGCCGCCCACCTCCATCACCTCGCTGGTGTCCAGCCCCTCGCCCTTGACCTCGATCAGTTCGAGCTTGAACGGCTCGGCGGCCAGCTCGGCCCGCGCCTCGTCCAGGCTGCCGAAGCGGCGGCGGCGGAACCGCTGGCCGGACTTGACGATCTCCTGCATCCGCTTTTCCAGCTTGGCCAGGTCGTCGGGCTGGAACGGCTTGTCGACGGCGAAGTCGTAGTAGAAGCCGTTCTCGATCGGCGGGCCGATGCCCAGCTTGGCCTCGGGGAAGACGTCCTGCACGGCCTGCGCGAGCACGTGCGCGGTGGAGTGCCGCAGCACGTTGAGCCCGTCCGGCGAGTCGAGGCTGACCGGTTCGACGGTGGTGTCCTCGGCGGGGGCCCAGTCCAGGTCGCGGAGCTGGCCCTGCGGGTCGCGGACCACCACGACCGCCTTCGGGCCGGCGGCGGGCAGCCCGGCCGCGGCCACCGCGTCGGCCGCCGTCGTCCCGGCGGCCACGACGACGGGGTCGGCCACGACGGGGGTACGGGGTGCGGACACGGTGAACTCCTCAACGGCAGGCGGCACGGATGGGCCGGACGCGCCGGCTGCTTCGATGCTATCGGTCCCGCCGTCGCCCCCGGTCGCCGGGAAAGGAAGCCCGGTCGCGGTGCCGACCCGCACCGGCGTTGAACCTTTTCGGCCCGCCGTCCGAACTACCAGGTGTGGCCGGAGCCGGTGTCGGCCACGGCGAGACGGATGGGGGCGGAAGATGACGACGACCCGAGGTGACGTCCGGCGGCGTCGGGGCGTGCTGGTGCTGGCGGCGGTGGCGGCCGGGGTGTTCGGCGCCCCGGGCGCGGCGCTGGCGGACGGGCTGTCGGCCAGCCCGAGCCAGGCGGTACAGGGCGACGCGGTGGAACTGACGTTCGTGGTGCCCGAGCAGCGGCCCGGCGCGCGCACCGAGAAGATCGAGTTCAGGATGCCGCCGGACGCCCCGATCGGTGAGGTGTATCCGCTGTCGGTGGACGGCTGGGCGCCCCTGATCACCTCCCGCGAACTGGAAGCGCCGGTGGCCGGCATCCACGCCCCGTCGGTGAGCACGGTGACCTCGGCGGTGGTCTGGACCCGGGGTGCCGGGCCGGCGGTGGCGGGTCCGGCCCGGCTCTCGGTGGCCATGGGGCCGCTGCCGCAGACCGACCGGATGACCTTCGAGGTGGTGCAGACCTACTCCGACGGGACGGTGGTGCGTTGGGCCGACCCGGCCGGCGGCGGGCATCCCGCCCCGACGCTGACGCTGGTGCCGCCCGCTCCCGGCGCGGCGACCGGGCACCACGGTGGCGCGGCCGACGGGACGGACGCCCAGGCTGCCCCGGCCGACGACGCCGCACCGGCCGACGACGAGGGCGGCCCCAGTGCGGACCTGCTGCTCGGCGGTGGCCTGCTGGTCGGGTTGGGCGGCGGTGCGGCGATCGGCTGGGTGGCGAGCCGGTCGCGCCGTCGGGCCGCCGCCGACGACCCGGGGGACGACGACCCGACGGCGGAGGCCGGCTCCGCCCCCGGCGAGCGGGGCTGGCGGCTCGACGGGCACGCCCCGGGCGACCACGCCGACGCCGGGCGGGTGTCGGCGCGCTGAACGCACCGGTCAGTCCAGCCAGTCCGGCAGCGGCTCCCGGGCGGCCACCCAGTCGGCGGGCACCCCGTCGGGCGTGCCGACCCCGGTGTGGCCGCCGATGATCCCGCCGACGATCGCGGCGGTGGTGTCGACGTCCCCGCCCGCCTCGACGCAGGCGCGGATGGCGGCCGGGTAGTCGGCCAGGTGGGTGGCGACCACCCAGAGGGTGAACGCGACCGTGTCCTGGGCGGTCACCCGGGCGCCGTTGCCCAGCGCCGCGACGGCCTCGTCGAGGTCGCGACCGAGCAGGCCGATCGCCCGGCGTACCCCCCGGTGCACGGCGCTGGCCGGGTCGATCGACCCGGCGACGGTGGTGAGCAGCCGGGCCACGTCGGGGCGGGGTTCCCCGTCCAGCCGGGCCCGGGCGGCAAGCGAGGCGGCGACGGCCACCGCGACCGCGCCGGCGATCCCCTCCGGGTGGGCGTGGGTAACCTCGGCGCTGACCCGGGCGCGGGACGCCGCGCGGGTGGTCGAGTCGGCGTACCAGGCGCCGAGCGGGGCGACCCGCATCGCCGCGCCGTTGCCGCAGGAGCCCTGGCCGTCGAAGGCCGACGCGGCGGCCACCGGCCACGGGGTGCCGGTGCGGATCAGCCGCAGGATGCTCACCGCGCCCGGCCCGTAGCCCCGGTAGGGCTCGGCCCGGGTGGCGAAGTCCAGCGCCAGCCGGTCGGCGTCGACGTCGCCGTGGATGGCGAGTTCGGCGAGCACCGAGCAGGCCATCTCGGTGTCGTCGGTCCACTGCCAGGGCGGCGGGGGCAGCCGGCCGGCCGCGAGGTCGTCGGGTCGCCGGCCCGGTACGAAGAACTGCGAACCGAGGGCGTCGCCGACGGACAGCCCGGCGAGGCTGTCCCGGGCCAACGCCAGCCGGGCGTCGGGAAACAGGGTGAACGGCATCGTCGTACCATTTTGCCCGGTTCGCGGATCCGCCGCAACGCGCCCGACTTGCCACGGGCAGTACGGTGCTGACGTGGCCACCGTGCTCCTGGTCGAAGACGACCACGTCGTCCGTGGCGCGATGCTGCGGTCGCTCAGTGAACGGGGGCACGCGGTGCACGCGGTCGGCACGGCGCTGGACGCGCTGCGTCGGGTCGCCGCCGAAACCCCCGATCTGGTCGTGCTCGACCTGGGCCTGCCCGACCTCGACGGCTCGGACGCGCTGCGGATGCTGCGCGGCATCACCGACGTGCCGATCATCATCGCCACCGCCCGCGACGACGAGCAGTCGGTGGTCCGCCTGCTGCGGGCCGGCGCGGACGACTACATGGTCAAACCGTTCACCGGCGCCCACCTGGACGCCCGGATCACCACCGTGCTGCGCCGGGTCGGCCGGGCCAGCCGTACCGTCGCGCCGGCCGTGCACTCCGTCGGTGGGCTGCGGGTGGACGTGGGTGAGCGCAGCGCGGTGCTCGACGGGGAGCCGCTGGCGCTCACCCGTAAGGAATTCGACCTGTTGGCGTATCTGGCGGCGCGGCCCGGCCGGGTGGTGTCCCGGCGGGAACTCTTGGAGGAGGTATGGCGCCAACCGTCGGTCGGCGAGGACCAGACCATCGACGTGCACCTGTACTGGCTGCGCCGAAAGATGGGCGAGTCCGCGGCGAAGCCGCGCTACCTGCGCACCGTGCGGGGGGTGGGGTTCCGGCTGGTGGCCCCCGACTGAGGCCGGCGCTGGCCGCGTTGACGGCCGGCATGTGCACGCTGGTCGCGTCGGCGTTCCTCGTCCCGCTCGGGTTGACCCTGCGGGAGGAGGTGCGCGAGGAGGCGCTCGCCGACGCGGCGCGACGCGGGGCACTGGTCACCGGCGCGCTCGCCGTCAGCGCCGAGCCGGCGGCGGTCCGCCGCGCGGTCGAGGCGACCGGGGACGACCCGGCGACCCGTCCGGTGGTGCACGGCCTGGCCGGGAAGCAGCCGGCCGGCCGGGCGTCGGCCGACGACCTGGAGCGGGCGCGGGCCGGGGAGCAGTCCCGGGTGGTCGACGTCGACGGCGGGTTGATCCGGCTCGACCCGGTGGTGCTCGACGGCCGGGTCGCCGTGGTCGAGGTCTTCGTGCCCGACGCCGTCCTCGACGAGGGGGCGGGCGGCACCTGGCTGCTGCTCACCGGGGTGGCCGTGGCGTTGGTCGGCGCGGCGGTGATCGTGGTGGACCGGGTCGCCGGGCGGGCGGTCGACTCCACCCGGGCCCTGGTCCGCGCCGCGCTCGCCGTGGGCGACGGTGACCTGGGGGTACGGGTCGAGCCGAGCGGCCCGCGCGAGCTGGCCGAGGCGGGCTACGCGTTCAACCGGATGGCCGACCGGTTGGTCGCCGCCCGTACCGACGAACGGGAGCTGGTGGCGGACCTGTCGCACCGGTTGCGTACCCCGCTGACGGTGCTGCGGCTCGACGCCGAGGGGCTGGACTCCGACGACACCAGCGTCGGCTCGTTCAGCGCGGCGGAGCTGGACCGGCGGCGGACGATCAGGCGCATCCGGCAGGCGATCGTCACCCTGGAGGGCGAGATCGACGTGCTGATCAAGACGACCCGCAAGGCGGTGGCGCACGAGGCCGGGCCGGCCGAGTGCGACGTCAGCGAGGTGGTCCGGGACCGGATGGTGTTCTGGGCGGCGCTGGCCGGCGACCAGAACCGCCCGCACCGGGTCAGCGGCGCCCAGTTCCGCATTCCGGTGCCGGTGCCCCGGGCCGAGCTGGCCGCCGCCCTGGACGCGGTGATCGGCAACGTCTTCCGTTACACCCCGCAGGGCACCGCGTTCGAGGTGGCCGTCTCCCGCCGGGACGGGTACGTGGCGATCCGGATCGACGACGCCGGGCCGGGCATCGCGAACCCGGACCGGGCGTTGCGGCGCGGGGCCAGTGACCAGGGCTCGACCGGGTTGGGGCTGGACATCGCGCGGCGGGTGGCGTTGCAGGCCAACGGCTCGGTCAGCCTCGACCGGGCCCGCCTGGGCGGGGCGAGCGTGGTGATGCTGCTGGCCGATCCGCAGGCGACGCCCCGGCAGGTCAACCGGTTCGGGTTGGTGGGCCGGATGGCGCGGGAGGCCCGGGAGCAGAAGGGCGGGGGCCGCCGCTGGCCCCGGCGGCGGCCCACCGACGGCTGAGCGGGCGGCGCTGACTGTGCTGTGGCGCAAGGTTTCCTTAGATCCGGATTAACGACGGCGACGCGGGGCCGGCGGGCTGACAGGATCGGGGCCGAACCCATCGGTTCCACCGGCCTGTCGCCCCTGACACCCACCGGCCGGTGGATCGGTACGCGCGGCGGGGGCACGGTCCCCCACACCAGCTCCCGCCGCGTGTACACCACTCTTCCCGGTCACCCGTGACGGTTCAGCGGGTCGCCACGAAGGCGTCGATCTCGGCGATGATCCGGGCCTGTCCGGCCGGGTCGAGGAACGACGCGGACACCGCCTCCCTGGCCAGTGCGGCGAGCCCGTCGGGGCCGGCGTCGAGCAGCCGGGCGGCGACGGCGTACTCGTCGTTGAGGGTGGTGCCGAACATCGGCGGGTCGTCGGAGTTGATGGTGACCCGCACCCCCGCGTCGACGAGTCGCCGCAGCGGGTGCTCCTCGATCCGGGCGACGGCCCGGGTCCGTACGTTGGACGTCGGGCAGACCTCAAGCGGGATGCGCCGCTCGGCCAGGTACGCCAACAGCTCCGGGTCCTGGGCGGCGGAGATGCCGTGGCCGATCCGCTCGGCGCCCAGCTCGCGCAGGGCGTCCCAGACGGTCTGCGGGCCGGTGGTCTCCCCGGCGTGCGGCACGGACCGCAGCCCGGCCGCCCGCGCCTGGTCGAAGTACGGCTTGAACTGCGGCCGGGGCACCCCGACCTCGGGGCCGCCGAGACCGAAGGCGACCAGCCCGTCGGGGCGCTCGTCGAGGCTGATCCGCAGGGTCTCCTCGGCCGCCGGCAGGCCGGCCTCGCCGGGGATGTCGAAGCACCAGCGCAGCGCGATGCCGAAGTCGGCCTCGGCACGGCGGCGGGCGTCCTCGATGGCCTCGCAGAACGCCGGTGCGGGGATGCCCCGGCGCACGTGCGAGTAGGGGGTGACGGTCAGCTCGGCGTAGCGGACCTGCTGGCGGGCCAGTTCCCGGGCCACCTCGTGGGTGAGCAGCCAGACGTCGTCGGGGTCGCGGATCAGGTCGACGACGCTGAGGTAGATCTCGATGAAGTGGGCGAAGTCGCGGAACGCGAAGTAGTCGGCGAGGGCGTCCGGGTCCGCCGGTACGGGACTGCGTCCCTCGTGCCGGGCGGCCAGTTCGGCGACGATCCGGGGGGACGCGGAGCCCACGTGGTGTACATGCAGCTCCACTTTGGGCAGTTCGGCGATGAAGGCGGACAGGTCGGTCACTGCGGCTCCTTGTGCCGGGCACCCGTACGGGCGACCACGAAGATCCGACGGAACGGGAAGTACACCTGACCCTGCCGTACCGGGTACGCGCGGGCCAACAGGTTCTCCAGCGCGGCGCGGAAACCGGCGAGGGCGGTGTCGTCCAGCACGGCCCGCACGGGGCGCAGGGCGGTGCCGTCCAACCAGGTCAGCACGGGGTGTTCGGCGTCGGCGGGGGCGGGCAGCCGGTGCAGGTAGGTGGTCTCCCAGGCGTCGACCGCGCAGCCGGCGGCGGTCAGCGCGGTGGCGTACCCGACCGGGTCGTCGACGGGGTCCTCGCGTAGCAGCGGCCGGACGGTGGCCGCCCAGCGGGGGTCTTCGGCGACCTCCCGGAGCGCCCGGTGCGAGGGGCCGGTGAAGTTGCCGGGCACCTGGAACGCCAGCCAGCCGCCGGGCGGCAGCGCGTGCGCCCAGCGGCGCAGCAGGGCCGGGTGGTCGGGCACCCACTGCAGCACGGCATTGGCGACCAGCACGTCCACGTCGGGGGTGGGCCGCCAGTCGGTGACGTCGCCGACGGTGAAGTCGACGGTGGTGTCGAGTGTCCGGGCCCGCCCGATCATCTCCGGGGAGGAGTCCAGGCCGCTGATCCGGGCGTCCGGCCAGCGTCGGGCGAGGGTCGCGGTGAGGGTGCCCGGACCGCAACCGAGGTCGACCACCGCGCGTGGCCGGTCGGCGTCGACCCGGGCCAGCAGGTCGTGGAACGGGCGGGACCGCTCGTCGTCGTAGCGCAGGTACGTGCCCGGATCCCACATGACCAACCCCCAAACCGTACGTACGTTTTGTTACAAGGTACGGCCGGCGCTGCGCCCCGGCAAGCAGGTCACTAGGCTCGACGGCATGGAACAGCGCAG
This sequence comes from Micromonospora sp. WMMD723, assembly GCF_049863385.1. Classification (NCBI taxonomy): domain Bacteria; kingdom Bacillati; phylum Actinomycetota; class Actinomycetes; order Micromonosporales; family Micromonosporaceae; genus Micromonospora; species Micromonospora sp. WMMD723. Next base: position 4,399,758 of record NZ_JBMKNR010000001.1, on the reverse strand, counting down.
CTTCGACCGGCTCGGCCGGCAGGTGGGTGTGGTCGGCCTCGGTGCCTGGCAGCTCGGCGCGGACTGGGGACAGGTCAGCGAGAGCGACGCCCTGGCCGTCCTCGCCGCCGCCGTGGAGTCCGGCGTCACCTTCCTCGACACCGCCGACGTCTACGGCGACGGCCGCAGCGAACAGCTGATCGGGCGGTTCCTGCGGGACAACCCCGGGCACGGGCTCACCGTCGCCACCAAGATGGGCCGCCGGGTCGAGCAGACGCCGCAGGCGTACACCCTGGACAACTTCCGGGCCTGGACCGACAGGTCCCGGGCCAACCTCGACGTGGACACCCTCGACCTGGTGCAGCTGCACTGCCCGCCCACCGAGGTCTTCGCCGACGACCGGGTCTTCGACGGCCTCGACACCCTCGTCGCCGAGAAGCGCATCGCCGGGTACGGCGTCAGCGTCGAGACCTGCGACCAGGCGCTCACCGCGATCGCCCGGCCGGGGGTGGCCAGCGTCCAGATCATCCTGAACGCGGTCCGGCTCAAGCCCCTCGACGAGGTGCTGCCGGCCGCCGCCGCGGCCGGCGTCGGGATCATCGCCCGGGTGCCGCTGGCCAGCGGCCTGCTCTCCGGCCGCTACGACGAGCACACCACCTTCGCCGCCGACGACCACCGCACCTACAACCGGCACGGGGAGAGCTTCGACGTCGGCGAGACCTTCTCCGGCGTCGACTTCGACCTCGGCCTGACCGTGGTGCGCCGGCTCGCCCCACTGGTCGGCGACGGGCGCACGATGGCGCAGTTCGCCCTGCGCTGGGTCATCGACCAGCCCGGGGTGACCGTGGTCATCCCCGGCGCCCGCAACCCGGAGCAGGCCCGGGGCAACGCCGCCGCGGCCGGGTCCCCCGCGCTCACCGGGGCCGAGCTGGACACCGTCCGGTCGGTCTACGACGAGCTGGTCCGCCCCCGGGTGCACGACCGGTGGTGAGCCACGCCGGCCGGGTCGTCGCGTCGGTGCCGTCCGGCCGGCATCCTGGTGACCGGGCCGGGTCGACCGGCCCACGGAGGGGGGACCGGTGAGGGGATGGCTCACGCTCACCCTGGGCCTGCTGGCCGTGGTGGTCGGCGCCGTCTGGACGGTCCAGGGCCTCGGCTACGTCGACGGCAGCCTGATGAGCGACGAGCGGCTGTGGGCCGTCGTCGGGCCGCTGCTGGTGCTGGCCGGCCTGGTGCTGCTCTGGCGTGGCCTGCGAGCCCGCCGGCTGCCCTGACCGGCCCGACGAACTGCGGGCCGGCGGCTGCCCCTGACGGGCGTGCCGGGCTGTGGCCCGGCACGCCGACGGGGGGCGGGACCGATGCGGAAGCCCCGCGTCCGGGGATGCGGAAAGCCCCGCGTCCGGAAGGACACGGGGCTTCTCGTCGATCCGGCTGGCCGGACCACCCGGGCCGGCGAATGCCGACCGACTTCGCTCAGAGGGGGCGGACCTGCTCGGCCTGCGGACCCTTCTGACCCTGGGCGATCTCGAACTCCACCCGCTGGTTCTCCTCCAGCGTGCGGTAGCCGCTGGTCTGGATGGCCGAGAAGTGGACGAACACGTCAGCACCCCCGCCGTCGACGGTGATGAAGCCGAAGCCCTTGTCAGCGTTGAACCACTTCACGGTTCCCTGCGCCATGTGTATCTCCTTCTAAAACCGGCGGCCGAGCACGCTGTGCGGCCGATTGGCCGTGTGCGGGCGGCGACGACCCGGGCGGGCCCCCCACAGCGGGAGACCGCTCCGTGCCGACACCGTCTCGCAACAGCGGGGATCAGCAAACCACGTACCCAAAAACCTTGCACAGCCTAATCGACGAAATTCTCCGACATGTGACCTGACGGATGCCCGACGCACGCTGGCCGGGTCGTCCCGACCCGGGCGAAAGGCCCCCCGTCCGTCGATGCGTACGGGGGGCCACAGGTCGTCGTCACCATCCGGTAGGACAGCCGTCGCGGCTGGTCACCGGGGTTACGGCCGGTCGGGACGGGTCAGTCGGGCCAGCGCCCGGTCAGCCGCCGGACGCCGACCGCGCCACCCCGGTCCACCGCCGCCCGGACGACCGAGAAGATCGCCCCCTGCAACGCCGCCGCCGCGAGGATCTCGCCCCAGCGGCGGTCCTCGTCGGTGGGGTTGGGCGCCTCGCCGTCCCCGGCGGTCGCCTTCCACACCTGCCGGAAGATCATTCCGGCCAGCGCGCCCGCCGCCAGTCCCAGCACCACCCCGACCGGCTTGTACGCGGTCCTGCCGATGCCCTTGCTCACCTGCGCCTCCCCCGAACGATCAACAACACCACCACGGCGGCCACCGCGCCTGCCGCTATCGTCGCCCACGGCACCGGATCGCGCCGCACCGCCACCGACGTGTCGTACGCCTGGGCCCGCGCGTGGTCGACGCTCTGGGCCGCCTGGCCGCGTACCCGGGCCACGGTCAGCGCCGCCTGCTCGCGCACCCGCTCCTTCGCCTGCTCCGCCGAGTCCTTCAGCCGGGCCTTGACGTCGGCCTTGGCGGCCAGCAGTTCCATGGTCTCGCCCAGCTCCACCCGGGTGCGCCGGATCTCCTCGCGCAGCGCCTCGGTGTCGCCGGTGCCGTTGCCGTTGCTGCCTGTCGTGCCGGTCATGCCCGTCCCCTGTCCTTCACCGCGGCGGCGACCGTGTCCACGTCCGCGCGGACGCTGCGGACCGTCGCCTCCGGCATCGGGGGGACCGCGTGGCTGACCTGCTTCTTCCCCACCAGGGCGAGCACCCCGGCGACGAGGAAGAGCACCACCGCCACGATCAGCGCCGCCGCCCACGCGGGCAGCACCAGGGCCAGCAGCAGGATCGCGGCGGTGACCAGTGCGCCGAGGCCGTACAGGGCCAGCGCCCCGCCGCCGCCGAAGAGGCCGATCCCGATCCCGGCGTGCTTGCCCTTCTGGGTCAGTTCCGCGCGGGCCAGGGCCAGCTCGTCCCGGACCAGTCGGGAGACCTGCTCGGTGGCCCGCTGCACCAGTTCGGCGGTGGACGGCTCGCTCCCGGTCCGGGACGTACGGTGGTTCGCGACGTCAGCCATGCTGTCCTCCTTTCGTCATCACCGCGCTGTATGCCCGGAGCCGCCGTCCGTCAATCCTGCGCACGGTGACCAACCACATCTGACCGCAGGTCGGGCCGGGGCGTCCGGCAAAACGCCGAAGCGGGTACGACGAGCGCCGCGACCGGCAGTCGCGGGGCTCGTCGGGGCTGGGGATGGCTCCGCCCCCGCGACCGGCGGTCACGGGGGCGGGACGGGGCTGTGGGTGGCTCAGCGGCGGGCGTCGCCCCCCGGGTCCGCCCCGACGGTGACGGCCTCGCCCCGGGCGTCCTGGTCCGGGCCGACGAACGCCTCGCTGCGGGCATCGCCGTCGTCGCTGCCGCCGAAGACCCGGGCGTCGTCGGGCAGCTCGCCCTCGGCGCGGCGGCGGACCTGACGCCGCGGCGGCACCCACTGCCACGGCAGGTTGCCGGCGCCGTCGCCCACCTCGGCGCGGGTCCGGGGCAGCGCGGTCGGCCGGTGGTCGCGGACCCAGCCGACCAGGTGCTCCCGCACCAGGCAGCGCAGGTCCCACAGGCTGCCGGCGTCGGCGGCGCTGACCAGGGCACGCACCTTGATCGCACCGCCGGTGGCGTCGGTGACCTGGAGCACGCACACCCGGCCGTCCCACAGGTCGGTGCTCTCGACCAGCCGGCGCAGCTCCTCCCGCATCGACTGCACCGGCACCGACCAGTCGAGGTGGAACTCGGCAGTGCCGAGCACCGCCGCCTCGGTCCGGGTCCAGTTCTGGAACGGGGTGCTGGTGAAGTAGGAGGTGGGCAGGATCAGTCGCCGGTCGTCCCAGATCTGGACCACCACGTAGCTGAGCGTCAGCTCCTCGATCCGGCCCCACTCCCCCTCGACCACCACCACGTCGTCGAGGCGGACGGCGTCGCTGAAGGCGAGCTGGAGGCCGGCGATGACGTTGCCGAGCAGGCTCTGCGCGGCCAGCGCGGCGACCACACCGACCACACCGGCGCTGGTGAGCACGCCCGCGCCGACGCCGCGTACCGCCGGGAAGGTCATCAGCATCACGCCGACGGCGAGCACCACGATCACCACGATGGTCAGCCGGCGCAGCAGCACCACCTGGGTGCGTACCCGCCGGACGTGCCGGTTGTCGGGCACGTCAACCCGCAGGAACCGGGCCAGCGCGGTGTCCTCCGCCACCACCAGCAGGGAGGCGACCAGCCAGGCCACCGCGGCGACCACCCCCAGCACCAGGATGTGCAGCACGGCCTGCCGCCACCCGGTGCCCACCGCGTAGCCGGTGGTCCAGCGGACCGCGAACTGGACGGCCACCACCGTGCCGGCCACCTGCAACGGCCGGTGGACGTGCGCGGTCAACTCCGTCATCAGGTGGGACCGCCGGCCGAGCCGGCGGATCAGCCGGTGTACCACCTCGACGAGCAACAGAGCGATCGCCGCCGCGGTGGCCGCGGCGGCGATCGTCTCGAGGTAGTCCTGCACGTGGTTGTCTCCCTCCGGCCGGGCTGATCGCAATCGGGCAAAGGCCCAATGGTGCCCGGCGTTTCCGGTATCGACCAGGCTCAGATCTTGCGGAACCGGGACTGGAAGAAGCAGTAGACCCCGAAGGCGGCGATGCCGAGCGCCATCAGCGCCAGGATGAACGGCCCGTACGGCTGGTCCCGCAGGGTCCGCAGCGCGGCGTCCAGGCCACGGGCCTTCTCCGGGTCGTAGTTGATCGCGGCGACCACGATCAGCAGACCGGCGACGGCGAACACCGCGCCCCGGGCGATGTAACCGGCCATGCCCAGCCGGCGGACCGTCTGCCGGGTCTTGCCGTTCATCTCGTTGGTCTTGAGGTTGCGCTCGAACTTCTTCTTGTAGCCGTAGATCACCATGCCGATGCCGACGGCGGCGAGCACCAGGCCGGCGAACCCGACCAGACCACGGCCGCCGCTGGAGGCCATCAGCTTCTCGCTGAACTGCTCCTGCTGGTCGGCGCTGTTGGAGCTGGCGTCCTGCACCACCTGGATGGAGGTCCAGGCGAGCCAGAGGAAGACGACGGTGCGGACGACCGAGGCGATCCGCTCGAAGAGACGTTCCTTGCCGCGCTTGGCGTGGTGGCCGACGGCCGCCTCCAGCGCCTGCCAGATGGCCATCGCGATCAGGCCGACGGCGATCGCGATCAGCAGGAACTTGCCCATCGGCTGGGCGCCCAGGGCACGCAGCGCCCCGTTCTGGTTGCCCTCCTCGCCGGAACCGGCGAAGGCGATCTGGAGGATGATCCAGGCGAAGAGCAGGTGGACGATCCCGTAGCCGATGAAACCGGCCCGGGCGAGGAGTTCCAGCCAGCGGCTGTCCGCGGTGCGGCTAGCGGTGGCTTCGGCGTTCCGGGTGAGTGACATGGGCCCACAATCTCCGTTCGGGAAGATCCCCAAACGTGGTGCCCGCGCCCGGCGTGCAGGTCAGCCGCCGGCGTTGCGCGACACCCGGATCTGCACCTGTTGGTCGGTGACGCTGTCCAGGGTGACCGCGAAGCCACCCACCTCGGTGGCCTGCTGGCCGATGGTCAACGAGAGCTGCTCGCCGGCGACCTCGACGGTCACCTGGTCGCCCTGCGCGCCGATCAGCTTCGCCTCGACGCCGAGGATGGAGGCGCGGGCGTCGACACCCCGGTCGAAGGTGACCGTGCAGGCGTCCAGGCCACAGTCGGTGTCGGCGCCGTCCGAGCTGCATCCGGCCAGCACGGCCACGCCGAGCGCCAGGCCGGCCAGCAGGCCGGCGGTCCGCCGGAGGGGGGTGGGGGTGGTGGCGCTTCGCTTCGTCACCCCACCAAGGGTACGAGACGCAGCCCACCCCGCCACCCGGGTGGATCTTCGGGTCGGTCCGGCGGGCTAGGGTCCGGGCATGCCGTTCGACATCACCCGTACCCGGGCCGCGTACCCCGCGCTCGCCGAGGGTTTCGCCCACTTCGACGGTGCCGGTGGCACCCAGACCCCCCGGACGGTGATCGACGCGGTGGCCGAGGCGATGCGCATCGCCGTGGGCAACCGCAGCACCGCCTTCCTGCCCGGCCGCCGGTCGCTGGAGCTGGTGGCGGGGGCCCGCACCGCGGTGGCCGACCTGCTGGGCGTCGCACCGGACGGGGTGGTGCTCGGGCCGAGCGCGACCGCGCTGACGTACACGCTGGCCCGGACGCTGGGCGCGGACTGGGGCCCCGGGGACGAGGTGGTGGTCTCCCGGCTCGACCACGACGCCAACGTGCGGCCCTGGGTGCAGGCGGCCGAGGCGGCGGGGGCGACCGTACGCTGGGCCGAGTTCGACCCGGCCACCGGTGAGCTGCCCGCCGGGCAGTACGCCGACCTGGTCGGCGCGCGGACCCGGCTGGTGGCGGTGACCGCCGGCAGCAACGCCACCGGCACCATGCCGGACGTGGCGGCGATCGCCGCGACGGCCCACGCGGCCGGCGCGCTGGTCTGCGTGGACGGGGTGCACTCGGTGCCGCACGGCCCCACCGACCTGGCCGCCACGGGTGCCGACTTCCTCGTCACCAGCGCCTACAAGTGGTCCGGGCCGCACCTGGCCGCGGTGGTGGCCGACCCGGCCCGGTGGGCGGGGCTGCGCCCGGCCAAGCTGGTCCCCTCCTCCGACGCGGTGCCCGACCGGTTCGAGGCCGGCACGCCGAGCTTCCCGCTGCTCGCCGGGGTGGCCGCCGCCGTCGACCACCTGGCCGGGCTGGACCCGACGGCCACCGGTGACCGGCGGGCCCGGGTCCGCGCCGGGCTGGCCGCCGCGCAGGATCACGAGGGGACGCTGTTCGCCCGGCTGGCCGAAGGGCTGGCCGCCCGGCCGGCGGTCGCCGTCCTGCCGGCCGGCGTGCGGCGCTGCCCGACGGTGTCGTTCCGGCTGGCCGGGTGGACGCCGGCCGGGCTGGCCGCCGCGTTGGGGGCCGCCGGGCTCTGCCTGTCCAGTGGGGACTACTACGCCTACGAGTACTTCCAGGCGCTCGGCCTGCGGGACAGCGGCGGGGCGGTACGGGCGAGCGTCTACCACTACAACACCGTCGACGAGGTGGACCGGCTGCTGGCCGAGCTGGACCGGCTGGCCGAGCAGGGGGAACCGGCGGACCGCTGAGCGGGCGGGTCAGCGGGTTCCGGTGAGCAGTTCGGCGGCGGCGCGGGCGGCGGCCCGGGTCGCGCCGTGGGTGGCCAGGTGCAGGCCGCCGGTGACCAGCTCGGGCAGGCCGAGTTCGACTATCACGGCGTCCGGCCGGGTGGCCAGCGCCCGGTCGACCGCGGCCCGCATCCACGGGTGCCGGTGCAGGTCCCGCACCACCAGCACCAGGGGCCGGCCGGCCGCCGCACCGGTCGGGTCGGCGGGCAGGTCGGCCTCGGTGAGCCGGACGGTGGTGGTGCCGGGGAGCAGGTCGGCCAGGGGTGCCCCGAGACCCCACGGGGTCTCCGCGCCGATCGCGATGTTGTGCGGTGCGGCGAACTCGACCACGTGCGCGGCGGCGGTCAGCGGCAGCCGGCCGACCGCGTCGCCGCTGACCCGCACCGCCCGCCGGGCGGCGGTCAGGCCGACCGGCGAGCCGTCGGTGGGACGCGGGGCGGGGTCGGGCCGGCCGGCGCGGGCGGCGGTGCTCCACTCGGCGAGCTGACCGACCCGCTTGGCGGCCTCGGCGAGGCGTTCCTCGGGCAGCTCACCGGCGAGCACCGCGGCCACGATCGCGTCGCGCAGGTAGCGGGCGGCGGCCTCGTCGGCGCGTTCGCCGCCGACGCAGATCGCGTCCGCCCCGGCGGCGAGGGCCCGGACGGCGGTGCCGGCGAAGCCGTACCGGTCGGCGACGGCGCGCATCTCCACCGCGTCGGTGACCACCACGCCGGAGAAGCCCAACTCCTCGCGGAGCAGGTCACCGAGGATGCGGTGGCTGAGGGTGGCCGGCAGGTCGGGGTCGAGGGCGGGGACCAGCAGGTGCCCGGTCATCACCGCCTGCACCCCGGCGGCGACGGCGGCCCGGAACGGGACCAGCTCACCGGCCTCCAGGCGGGCCCGGCTGGCCCCGATGCGGGGCAGGTCGTGGTGCGAGTCGACCCGGGTGTCGCCGTGGCCGGGGAAGTGCTTGGCGCAGGCGGCGACGCCGGCGGACTGGAGGCCGCGTACCCAGGCGGCGGTGTGCCGGGCGACCAGGTGCGGGTCGGCGCCGAAGGACCGCACGCCGATCACCGGGTTGGCCGGGTTGATGTTGACGTCGGCGTCGGGGGCGTAGTTGAGGGTGACGCCGAGGTCGGCGAGTTCGACGCCGAGGTCGCGGGCCACGTCCTCGGTGAGCGTCGGGTCGTCGACCGCGCCGAGGGCGAGGTTGCCGGGACGGGAGCTGCCCCGGCCGGACTCGATCCGGGTGACGTCGCCGGCCTCCTCGTCGATGGCCACCAGCACGTCGGGGCGTTCGGCGCGCAGCGTCGCGGTGAGCGCGGCGACCTGTTCGGGGTCGACGACGTTGCGGGCGAACAGCACCACCGCGCCGAGCCCTTCGGCCAGCCACCGGCGGACCCAGTCGGGCGGGGTGGTGCCGACGAAGCCGGGTTGCAGGACGGTGGCGGCCAGACCCGCCAGGTTGCGCTCGTTCATCCGGCCCCGGTACCCCCGTCGCGTGTCGACGGCCCGATGCCGTCGCGGTGCTGCCATGGTCACACCGGGCAAGGTAATAGTCAATAAACCTTACTGTTACTGTCTGGCGTCGGTCGGGGCGACGTGCGACAGTGCGGGCATGGACCTGCCGCTCGCCGACGCCACCTCGCCGGCCGACATCCCCGGCGTACGCCTGCTCGGCCTGGTGGTCGGCGGGTTGCTGCTGCTGGCCGCCATCCGGGCCATGTTCGGCCGCCGCTGAGTTCGGCCGCCGCCGACCGACTGATCCCCCACCCGCCTGGGTACCGCTGGCGGAGGTCGCGCCGCACCCGGCGGCGGGCCCGGCGAGGGGGCACCATGAAGATCGGCTACTTCCTGTCCAGCGAGGAGTACACCCCGGCGCAACTGCTGGAGCAGGCCCGGGCCGCCGAGCGGGCCGGTTTCCAGGCACTGTGGATCTCCGACCACTACCACCCGTGGACGGACGCCCAGGGGCAGAGCCCCTTCGTCTGGTCCGTCATCGGGGCGCTGAGCCAGGTCAGCTCGTTGCCGGTGAGCACCGCGGTGACCTGCCCGACGGTCCGCATCCACCCGGCGGTGCTGGCGCAGGCCGCGGCGACCAGCGCCGTCATGCACTCCGGCCGGTTCGTTCTCGGCGTCGGCACCGGCGAGGCGCTCAACGAACACATCTTCGGCGACGCCTGGCCGCAGACCGACGTGCGGCTGGAGATGCTGGAGGAGGCCGTGACGGTGATGCGGGAACTGTGGCGGGGCGACTTCGTCAACCACCACGGCCGGCACTACACGGTGGAACACGCCCGCGTCTACACGCTGCCCGACACACCCCCGCCGGTGTACGTCTCCGGCTTCGGGCCCAAGGCCGTCGACCTGGCCGCCCGGATCGGCGACGGCTACGTCAGCATGATGCCCGACGGCGACCTGGTCAGCCGGTTCCGGGACAACGGCGGCGGCGACAAGCCGTGCCAGGCCGGTTTCAAGACCGCGTACGCCGACACCGAGGACGAGGGCGCGCGGATCGCCTACGAGACGTGGCCCAACGCCGGGGTGCCGGGCGAGCTGTCCCAGGTGCTGCCCTCCCCCCGGCACTTCGAGCAGGCGGCCCAACTCGTCACGCCCGAGCAGGTGCGGCAGGGCTTCGTCTGCGGCAACCGCGCCGACGCCCACCTGGAGATGATCGACAGGTACGCCAAGGCCGGCTTCGACGAGGTCTACGTCGCCAACACCGGCCCGCACTGGCAGGGCCTGTTCGACCTCTACCAGCGCGAGGTGCTCCCCCACCTGAGCTGAATTCCACCGTCCACGGGTCACCGACACGCACCGCCGTCGGTGACCCGTGGTCGATCACGTGTGCGCGCCCGGTCACCGCGCCTGACCTGTGACGTACCGGCCACCGTGGGCGGTGTGCCCGATCCGGTGGGAGCGGTTTCGCCGCCGATCCACCCGGGTACCTCCGGCCCTCGATGAAGCTGTCCATGCACTCGACGACGTTGCGCCGCGCGGCGCGCAGCCTGTTCGGCTGGAAAGCGCTGCGGCCCAACCAGCTCGCCGCCATGCGCGCGGTGATGAAACGACGCGACGCCCTGGTGGTGCTCCCCACCGGAGCCGGCAAGTCGGCGATCTACCAGATCCCGGCGAGCCTGATCCCCGGGCCGACGGTGGTGATCTCCCCCCTGTTGGCCCTTCAGCAGGACCAGATCGCCGCGCTCAACGAACGCCAGCGCCCCGAGCTGCGCGCCGTGCGGATCAGCTCGGACGAGAGCGCCGCCCAGCAGGCCGAGGCGATCGAGGAGATCCGGCAGGGGCGGGCGGAGTTCCTCTTCATCACCCCGGAGGCGCTGGCCAACCCCGACCGGATGGCCGAGGTGAGGTCGCTGCAACCGGCCCTGGTGGCGATCGACGAGGCGCACTGCATCTCGGCGTGGGGGCACGACTTCCGCCCCGACTACCTGGCGTTGGGCCACCTGATCGACGGTCTCGGCCGGCCGCCGGTGGTGGCGCTGACCGCCACCGCCTCCCCGCCGGTACGCGACGACATCATCGCCCGGCTGCGGCTACGCGACCCCGAGGTGGTGGTCTCCGGGCTGGACCGGCCGAACCTGTTCGTCGAGGTCGCCCACTGCCCCACCGACGACTACCGCTGGCGGCGGCTGATCGCGCTGCTGCGTGACGACGAGCGGCCCGGCATCATCTACGTGCCGACCCGGCGGGCCGCCGAGGAGCTGGCCGAACGGCTGACCACGGCCGGGTTCCCGGCAGAGTACTACCACGGCGGGATGCCCACCGCCGCCCGGCACGGGCTGCACGAGGCGTTCCTCGCCGACCAGGTGCCGATCATGGTGGCGACCTCGGCGTTCGGCATGGGCATCGACAAGCCGAACATCGCCTGGGTGGTGCACATGGCGCTGCCCGACTCGCCGGACAGCTACTTCCAGGAGATCGGCCGGGCCGGGCGCGACGGTGCGCCGGCCCGGGTGCTGCTGCTGTGGCGGGCCGAGGACGTCGGCCTGCAGCGCTACTTCTCCGGCGGCCTGCCGGACGAGACCGAACTGCGGGACCTGGCCGCGCTGCTGCGTCGCCGGGCGACGACCAAGAAGGCGCTGCGCGAGACGACCGGCCTCGGGCCGCGCAAGCTCGGGCAGTACCTGGCCCTGCTGGAGCAGATCGGGGCGGCCGAACCCCGGGCCGGGCAGAAGATCGGCGCACCGCGCTACTCCCCCACCCCGGCGGAGGCGGGCGCGGCGGCCCTGGCCGAGGCCGAACGGCAGCAGACGGTGACCCGCTCGCGTACCGACATGATGCGCGCCTTCGCCGAGACCACCGGGTGCCGGGGGCAGGTGCTGCTGGCCTACTTCGGCGAGCAGATGTCGCAGGTCTGCGGGCACTGCGACAACTGCCACGCCGGCACCAGCGTGGCGAGCGACGGCGCGGTCGGCCCGTTCCCGGTGCACAGCCAGGTCCGGCACCCGGAGTGGGGTCCCGGCCTGGTGCTCAACTACGAGGAGGACCGGATGACGGTGCTCTTCGACGAGGTGGGTTACAAGACGCTCTCCGTGCGCGTGGTGTCCGAACAGGGTCTGCTGACGCTGGACTAGCCTGACCCGGGCGACCGCCGGGGGCGGTGCCCGCAGTGGAACGATCGAGAGGGGCTCAGTCGTGATCGAACAGCCGGCGTACACCGGGTTCGGGTTCTCCGACGAGGAGTGGGGGCTGCTTGTCGGCCTGCCGCAGTCGGTCCTGACCGCGGCCAGCGCCGCCGAGTCGGACGGTGCCCGGCGCACCCGCGCCGAGAACGCGGCCGGGCTGGAGACCATCGCCGCCGGCCGGGAGTCGGCGAGCCCGCTCGTCGCCGCCGTCGCCGGGGAGATCGTCTCCCGGGTGGGCGACCCGGAGGCCGGCGAGGAACTGCCGGTGATCTCGCCGGCCGACCCGCAGGCGCTCATCGACGACGTGCTGGTCCGGGCCGGGCAGGCGGCCACCCTGCTGGCCGCGAAGGTGGACGAGGGCGAGGCCGGGGCGTACCGGCACTGGCTGGTGGAGATCGCCGACCAGGTGGTCGGGGCGGCGTCCAGCGGAGGGCTGCTCGGCCTCGGCGGCGACCAGGTCAGCGACTCGGAGCGGAAGTTCCGCGACCGCCTCTCCCAGGTCCTCAACGACTGACGTCGACCCACGGCGACGGGCCGGGCCAGCCTGACGGCGGCCCGGCCCGTCGCCGTTTCGTGGTGGTGATCGACCCGAGGTCGCCGATCGTGCGGTATCCCGGGCGCTCCGATGCCGCTATGTCGGCGAAACAGCGGCATCGACAGACCCCACGACCCCCGCGCGGAGCGGGCCCGTGGGGTCTTCGTCCAGAATGGAGGGGAAGTGCCCGCCGACGGGGGAGGCCGGACATGGTGCACCGCACGGTGATCGACACTGAACAACTGCCACCGACGGAACGGTTCGGGATGTGGCTGGACCTGGTCGCCCGCACCTCCACACCGTTGCGGATCCGCTCCGACCACCAGCACGACTTCCGGGCCCGCGCCGAGTTCGTCGAGCTGGGCCCGATCCGGCTGGTGCGCTACCGGTACCCGTCGCTGGAGGCGGTCCGCACCGCGAAGCTGGTCCGCCGCACCGAGGTGGACTTCCACCTGCTCGCCCTCACCACCAGCGGCACCGGCGTCGCCGGGCAGGCCGGGCGCCGGAGCCGCCTCGACGCCGATGAGTTCACCTTCTACGACGGCTCCCGGCCGCACGAGGTGAGCCACTTCGGTGACGGCGACGCGCAGCACGCCACCTCGGTGGTCGCGTTGATCCCGTACGGGGCGATCCCGCTCACCCCGGACCAGCTCGCCCCGCTGCTGGCCGGCCGGATGTCGGCCGGCGAGGGGATCGGCGCGCTGGTCGCCCAGTACCTGACCCGGATCGCCACCCATCCGGAGCAGTACCAGCAGGCCGACGCCGAACGGCTGGGCGGGGTGGCGCTGGACCTGATCTCCACCATGCTCGGCCGCTACCTGGTCGCCGAGGACGAGATGCCCCGGGAGGTACGCCGCCGGGCGCTGCTCACCCAGGTGCGGGCGTACGTCCAGCGGCGGCTCGGCGACGCCGGGCTGACCCCGGCCACCATCGCCGAGGCGCACCACATCTCGGTACGCAGCCTGCACCGGCTCTTCGAGGAGGAGCACGCCACGGTGGCGTCGTACATCCGGGAGCTGCGGTTGGAGCGGTGCCGGCGGGACCTGGCCGACCCGACGCTTGCCCACCGGCCGGTGCAGGCCGTCGCCGCGCGCTGGGGTTTCCGGGACAAGGCCCACTTCAGCCGGGCCTTCCGCGCCGCCCACCGGCTCACCCCCCAGGAGTACCGGATACAGCACCTGCAACAGGCACGGATCGTCAACAGCACGGCGTCCGCAGTCAACCCGGGACCGACATACTGACAGCGGGCCGGCGGTCACCCGAGCGGCCGGCCCGACGGTAACGGGGGACCGCGGCGTGGCGTCCGTGACCCGGATGGGTCACGGACGGCCGCCCGGTGCCGCAGCCCGCCCGGCGCGCGACCGCCGTCGCCCCGGATGGCCCTCCCGGCCGCACCGGCCCCGACCCCGTCGCGCCTCCCCCAGGACCTGCGGCGGGGTCGGTCAGGTCTCCTCCAGCAGCTCTAGCACCGACCGTTCGACCTGCTCCCGCGGGGCGTCGGCGGGCACCGGCAGCACCACGCCGTCGTGGTAGAGGTCGACCACCCGGGGATCCACGTACGACGTACGGGCCACCGTGGGGGTGTTGCCGAGCAGGTCGGCGACCTCCCGCATCACCCCGGCCACCGCCCGGCGACGCGCCGTCACCGAACGCTGCGTCCCCACGGTCGCCAGTTCCGTGGCCGCCCGGACGGTGGCGTGCCAGGTGCGGAAGTCCTTCGCGGTCATCTCGCCGCCGCTGGCGTCGCGCAGGTAGCCGTTGACCTCGTCGCTGCGCACGTCCCGCCAGGTCCGCCCGTCCCAGTAGCCGAAGAGCCGCTCCTCGGTACGCCGTCGCCGCCGCAGGGTGGTCAGCACCCGGCACAGTTGCGGGTCCTCGATCCGGCGGACCTGCTCGATGCCGCCCTTGGCCGGGAACTCGAAGACCACGCAGCCGCCCCGGGACCGGGCGTGCTCCGGACGCAGGGTGGACACGCCGAAGGTGGCGTCCTCCCCGACGGCGTACTGCTCGTTGCCGACCCGGAAGGCGCCCATGTCGAGCAGCCGGGCGACGGTGGCCAGCACCCGGTCCCGGTTCAGCCCCCGCCCGGTCAGGTCACCGGCGATCCGCTCGCGCAGGGTCGGCAGCCGACGGGCCACCTCCAGCACGTGGTCGAACTTCGCCTCGTCCCGCTTGCGCCGCCACTGCGGGTGGTAGAGGTACTGCCGTCGGCCGGCGGCGTCGGTGCCGGTGGCCAGGATGTGCCCGTTGGGGTACGGCGCGATCCACACGTCGGACCAGGCCGGCGGGATCACCAGCTCGGACAACCAGGCCAGCGTGTCCGGGTCCCGGACCCGCTCACCGTGCCGGTCCAGGAAGGTCCAGCCCTTGCCGCGCCGGCGACGCCCGTAGCCCGCCCGACCCGGATCACTGCGCCTCAGTCGCACCTCAGACCCGTACCGTTTCCTCGGCCTCGTCCACGGCGGCCAGCACCCGGTCGACCGGGAGCGCCGCCCATCTCGCCGCCGTACCTACCCCCGGCCCGGCGGCGCAATCCTCGCCCGCCGCCCAGAGGACCCGGTGCCACGGCCGGTCGGCCGGCGGGCCCCAGCGGGCCGGCGGCACCGGGCCGAACAGCAGCACCGACGGGACCCGGTAGGCGGTGGCCAGGTGACCGACCCCGGTGTCCCCGCTGACCACCAGCCGGGCGGCGGCCACCAGGGCGGCCAGCTCACCCAGGTCGGTCCGGCCGGCCAGCACCGCCGAGTGGGGCAGGCCGGCGCCGGCCGCCACCCGGTCGGCCAGGTCCCGTTCGCCGGCCGAGCCGGTAACCACCACCCGGTGCCCCCGGTCGGCCAGCCGCCGGGCCAGCGCGGCGAACCGGTCCGCCGGCCACCGCTTCGCCTCGACCTTGCTGCCCGGGTGCACCACGGTCACCCCGGCCGGCAGCCGGCCGGGCGGCGGGCGGTGCAACGCCAGGTCGGTGCGGTCGGCCGGGATGCCGTACCAGTCGAGCAGCCGGCACCAGCGGTCCACCTCGTGCTCGTCGTCGTCCCAGTCGGGTCCGTCGCGGTGCCCGGCCGGCGGGCACCGGAAGGCCACCAGCCGGCCCGCGCCGGCCAGCATCAGGTGCGAACGCGGCCCGCGTCCGTGCAGGTTCACCGCCACCTCCGGCGGCGGCCCGGACCAGGCCGGCGCACCGCCCGGGGGCGGCCCGGACCACGGTGGGACGCCACCCGGGGGCCGACCGGGCCACCGGCCGGCCGACGGCGGGACGGGCCAGGGCGGCGGGCCGAGGTCGTCGGTGGGCAGCAGCCGGTCGACCCCGCCGACCAGCTCGACCAGCGGGCCCAGCCAGGCCGGCGCGGCCAGCACCAGTTCCTCGCCCGGGTGCCCGGCCCGCAGGGCGCGCAGCGCGGGCACCGCCGTGGCCAGGTCACCGACGCCGAGCGCCCGCAGCACCAGGATCACGGGTACGAGGTCTCCTGCTCGGCGCAGACCACCAGCTCCCGCACGGCGCTGCCGGGCGGCTGGGAGAGCGCGAACATGATCGCGGCGGCGGTGTCGGCCGGGTCGTTGAGCTTCGCGTCCGGCCCCGGGCGGTACTGCGGGTCACGGTCGTCGAAGAACGCGGTCCGCATCCCGCCGGGGATGAGCAGGGTCACCCCGACGCTGCCGGCCAGCTCGGCGGCGAGCGACCGGGTGAACCCGACCACCCCGAACTTCGCCGCGCAGTACGCGGTGGCGTCCCCGACCGCCTTGACACCCAGGGTGGAGGCGACCGTGACGACGTTGCCCCGGGACGCCTCCAGGTAGGGCAGCGCGGCCCGGACCACCGCCACCGTGGCGAGCAGGTCCACCACGACGATCCGTTCCCAGGTGTCGCGGGGGACGTCGGCCAGTTTGCCGGGCACGTCCATGCCAGCGGCGGTCACCACCGCGTCCAGCCCGCCGACCCGCTCGGCCAGGTCCCGGGTGGCCTCCTCGGCGGCCCGGGTGTCGGCCAGGTCGCACTCGATCCACGGCACCCCGTCGTCGGGGGGCTGCCGGTCCAGCACCAGCGGTCGTCCGCCGGCCCGCGCGACGGCGGTGACCACCGCCGCGCCGAGACCGCTCGACCCGCCGGTGACCAGGACGGCCGGACCGGCACCGGGTGGACTGCTGCTCATCGTGCTCCCTTCGTCGTCGGATGTGCCGGGCGGGCCCCGGCGGGTTCCGGCCGCACGTCGCCGGTCGGGCCGGTGCGCCGGCGTTCACCCCGGGCGGCCGCGATCATGTCGGTGGTGGAGCGCCCGTCCAGGTACGGCACCACCACGCTGTCCCCGCCCCACCGGCGCAACAGCTCACCCTCCGGCAGGCCCGGTCCGTCGCCGACGCCGGTGGCGTAGTCCCCGCCCTTGACCCAGATGTCGGGCCGCAGCCAGCCCAACGTCGCGTGCGGGGTGGGCTCGTCGAAGACCACCACCGCGTCGACGCAGCTCAACGCCGCGAGCAGCCGGGCCCGGTCGCCCTGCGGGATCACCGGCCGGTCGGGGCCCTTGAGGCCGGTGACGCTGGCGTCGGAGTTGAGGCAGACCACCAGGCAGTCGCCGAGCTGCCGGGCGGCCTGCAACGTCGCCACGTGCCCGGCGTGCAGCAGGTCGAAGCAGCCCCCGGTGGCGACCACGGTGCCGCCGGCCGCCCGGACCTCGGCCACCACCGCGCCCGCCGCGGCGGCCCCGATCCGTTCCCCGCCGCCGACCAGCACCGGCGGGCAGTCCCGAACCGGTGGGGGCAGCGCGGCGGCCACTCCGCCGTCCGCCACGTACGCCGACGCCGCTCCGACGGCCGCCTGGACCGCCTCGGAGACCAGCGCGCCCCCGGCGAGCGCCACCGCGGCGGCCGAGGCGAACCGGTCCCCCGCCCCGCAGGTGTCCCCCTCGGCGCTGACCGGCGCGGAGACCATCAGCGGCGTCGCCCCGGCGGAGCAGAGCAGCGCGCCGTCACCACCGAGGGTCACCACCACCGCGCCGGCCCGCCAGCGTTCCCGCAGCCCCTGGCCGGCGCGGGCGGCGACCGCCAGCCGGGACCCGCCCGGCGGCACCTTGGCCAACTCCCGGGCCTCCGGCTCGTTCGGGGTGACCAGCCGCACCCCCGGCACCGCGACCGGGCCCCGGGGGTGCGGGTCCCAGACCACCGGGGCGCGGGTCGCGGCCAGCGCCGCCCGCAGCGCCGGCTGTCGGGCCACCCCCCGGCCGTAGTCGCTGACCAGCACGGCGGATGCCCCGGCGAGCAGCCGCAGCACCGCCTCGCCGGGTGGGCCGGGTTCGCCCGCCACGCCACCCCGGTCGTGGCGCAGCAGCACCCGGCCCCGGGCCCGCAGCCGGACCTTCTCCGGGGTGGCCCCGGCCAGCGGCAGGCCGTACACCTGCACCCCGGCGGCGGTGAGCAGGGAGCTGAGCCGGGCCGCCCCGGCGTCGTCGGCGAGCGCGGTCACCAGCGCCACCTCGGCACCCGCGGCGGCGGCGAACACGGCGGCCAGGCCGGCCCCGCCGGGCCGGTCGGCGGCGGCCGTCTCGTCCAGCACCGGCACCGGCGAGTCGGGGCACAGCCGGTTCACCACCCCCTCGACGTCCCGGTCGAGCAGGGTGTCCCCGACCACCACCAGCGGGCCCCTCACGCCGGGTCCCCGCGTCGCCCGTCGGCCGCCGGGTCGACGACCACCTCCACCCCGGCCCGTACCGGCCCGTCGTCGGCCACCGACCGGTCCGCCGCCCCGGGCGGATCCACCGGGGGGCCGGCGGGGTCCACGGGCGGGGCCGGCGACGCGGCGGCACTGGCCGCCGCCTGGCCGGCCAGCGCGGTCAGCGCCGTGGGCAACGCCCGGTCGACGTACTCGCAGAGCACGTGGGTGGAGACCAGGTGCAGTTCCTGCACCACCTGGCTGTCCGGCGAGGCGACGCCCAGCGCCTCGTGGCAGGCGTCGGCGAGCGGGTTCGGTGTCGGGCCGGTGAACGCCCAGCAGCGCAGCCCGACCTCCCGGGCGGCCGCCACGGCGGCGAGCAGGTTGCCGCTGGACCCGCTGGTGGACATCAGCAGCAGGACGTCACCGGGACGGCCGTGGGCCCGCACCTGCCGGGCGAAGACCTCGTCGTAGCCGTAGTCGTTGCCGATCGCGGTCAACGCGGAGGTCTCGGCGTGCAGGGCGATCGCCGACAGCGGCCGGCGCTCGTCGCGCAGCCGGCCGACCAGTTCGGCGGTGAGGTGCTGGGCCTCGGCGGCGCTGCCCCCGTTGCCGGCGACCAGCAACCGCCCGCCGCCGACCAGGATGCCGGCCAGCTCGGTGCCCCAGCGGGCCAGCAACGGCTCCGCCGCACGGTACGGCAGCAGCGCCTCGGCCAGCAGGGTCAGGTGCGCGTCGAGCAGGCCGGCCCGCGCCGCCCGGGTCGAGGTCGTCATCAGGCGACCACCCGGCTCGGCCTGCGTACGGCGGCGACCTCGGCGTACACCTCGGTCAACCGGTCGGCGGCGGTGGCCCACGAGTAGCTGCGGCGGGCCCGCTGCAACGCGGCGGTGGCGTAGCCGTAGCGGCGGGCCGGGTCGCCGAGCAGGCCGGCCAGCGCGGCACCCAGCGCCTGCGGGTCCCGGGCCGGCACCAGGTCACCGGTCACCCCGTCGACCACGGTGTCCCGGATGCCGCCGACCGCTGTGCCGACGACGGGCACGCCGCAGGCCATCGCCTCCAGCGGGGTCAGCCCGAACGGTTCGTACCAGGGGGCGGCGACCAGCACGTCGGCCGACCGGTACCAGCGGCCCATCTCCTCCCGGGGCACCGCCCCGACCAGCCGGACCCGGTCGGCCACCCCGCAGGTGCCGGCGAGCGCCCGCAGTCGCCGGGCGTACGGGTCGGTCTCCAGCAACCCGGCGGGCGGCCCGCCGACGACCACGCACTCGGCGTCGGGCACCAGGGCCATCGCCCGGATCACCGTCTGGAAGCCCTTGCGTTCCACCAGCCGGCCGACGGTGAGCACCCGGGGCCGGTCGGCGTCGCGGTCGACGGCCGGGCCGAGCGGGGCGAAGGTGTCCAGGTTCACCCCGGACGGCACGACGGTCATCCGGGACCGGGGGACGCCGAGCCGGACCAGTTCCCCCACCTCGTCGCGGCACTGGGCGACGACCCGGTCGACGGCGCACCCCAGTTCCCGTTCGTAGCCGATCCGCCGGGCCGGGCTGGTGTCCTGCACCCCCTGGTGACGTCGCTTGACCGTGCCCAACGCGTGGTACGTCTGCACCACCGGCACCCCGGTCTGCCGGCCGGCGGCCAACGCGGCCAGCCCGCTCATCCAGAAGTGCGCGTGCACCACCTCGGGCACCCAGTCCCCGCCCCGCCAGCGGTCGGTGAGCCAGTGGCTGAACTCCTTCATGTGCGGCAGCAGGGCATCCTTGGCGACCGGCTCGGCCGGCCCGGCGGGCACGTGCACCACCTCGTACCCGTCCGGGGCACGCACGGCGACCGGCAGGTCGACGGCGTCGCGCCGGGTGTAGACCCGGACGTCGTGGCCGGCCGCCACCAGCGCGGCGGAGAGTTCCGCGACATGCGTGTTCTGCCCACCGGCGTCCTCACCGCCCAGCACGGCGAGCGGGCTGGCATGCTCGGAGATCATCGCGATGCGCATACTTCCTCCTCCAGCAGGCGGTCCCAGTCGGCGAGGAAACGGTCCAGGCCGTAACGGCCCAGCGCGGCGGTACGCGCCTGCGCACCCGCCCGGCGGGCCTCGGCGGGGTCGGCGACGAACCGGGCGGCGGCGGTCAGCAGGGTGTCGACCCGGGTGGACAGCGCCCCCGCCCCGGGGGGCACCGCCTGCACGGCCTCGGTGGTGGCCAGCGCGACCACCGGCATGCCGATCGTCATCGCCTCGATCAGGCTCAACCCGAGCGAGGTCCACCGGCACAGGTGCAGGTAGGCCCGCCGCCGGGCCAGCTCGGCGTGCATCCGGTGCTGCGGGACGTCGTCGTGGCTGGTCAGCCGGTCGGCCGGCAGTCCGAGGTGGTCGGCGAGCCCGGCCACCTTCATGCCGAAGACGTCCAACGGGGCGATCTCGGCGAACCGGGCGAGCAGGTCGGTGCCGGTGATCCGGCCCCGGCGTACCGGCTCGTTGATCACCACGGCGAGCCGGTCCAGCTCACCGGTCCAGGTCACCGCGGGCGGCACCACGCCGTGTTCGACGACGGCGGTGCGGGTGGACCCGTTGTCCCAGAACAGCTCGTTGAAGTGGGTGACGTGGGTGAGCAGCAGGTCGTCCCGGTCGGCCATCGGGTGCCGGGTGTCAGGCACGTCGCCCTTCGGGGTGTTGTGCTCGACGTAGACCGCCGGCACGGCCCGACCCACCGGCCGGCCGAGCCACTCGCCGGCCAGGTCGTGCTCCTCGGGGCGTTGCAGCAGCACCACGTCGACGTCGGCGTGACGCAACTGCTCCGGGGTCACCTCGACGGCGCTGTCCGGCCACGGGTAGGTACGCGCCCGGCCCAGCCCGTACGGGCCCCGGTCCGGGGTGACCGGCACCAGGTAGCGGTGCCTGCCGTGCACGAAGGACGTGGTCCAGGAGCCGTGCACGTGCCAGAGCAGGATGTTCATCGGTCACTCCCCCGCCCGGCCGTCACCGGCGTCACCCCGGACCGCGTCACCCCGGCCGGGCCGACCGGGGCGTCGGCGGGGACGCCGAGCAGGCGTACCGCGTCGAGGACCCGGCCCGGTTCGACGGCCGACAGGCAGGGGTGGCCGGGCACCGGGCAGACCGTGGCCCGGGTGTCCCGGCACGGCGCGGCGGCGTCGCCCAACCGGACCGTCGGCACCCGGTAGGGCCCCCACTGTCCGTAGGGGACGGTGGGGGCGAACAGGCTGACCACCGGCACGCCCAGCGCGGCAGCCAGGTGCGCCGGCCCGGTGTTGCCGACCACCAGCGCACCGGCGTCGGCGAGCACCCCGGCCAGGTCGGCCAGACCCGTCCGGCCGCCCAGGTCGAGGCCGGTGTCGCCGGCCACCCGGGCGGTCAGCGCCGTCTCGTCGGGTCCGCCGGTGACCGCCACCCGGTGCCCGGCGGCGGTGAGCGTCCGCACGATCCGGGCCGCCAGCTCGGGTGGCACGGCCCGGCTCGGCACCGCCGAACCGGGGTGCAGCACCAGGTATCCGGGGCCGCCGAGCCCGGCCGGCGCCGGCGGCACCCGGTCGGTGCGGACCCGCAGTCGCGGATCGTCGCCGGCCGGCAGCGTGAACCCGGCGGCGGCGGCCAGCGACAGCGCCCGCTCCGGCTCGGGCAGCCCGGCGGGGACCCGGTGCCGCACGTCGAGCAGCGAGCCCGGATAGTCGTCGCTGATCGCGCTGACCCTCGGCACGCCGGCCAGCCGCAGCAGCAGCGCGAGCGGCAGCGGTGACTGGTGGAACGAGGTGAACACGACCGCCTCGTCGGCGCGTACCGCACGCAGCCGGTCGGTGAGCCGGTCGATGTCCGCCGGGTCGACCGGGTCGGGTGCGCCGTCGATCCAGGGCAGCGGCCACTCGACGATCTCGTCGACGCCGGGCAGCAGGGCGGCGGCGGCGCGGCCCCGGGGGCCGCACAGCAGCACGACCCGCTCGGCGTACGCGGCGACGGCCCGCACGGCCGGGCCGGTGACCAGGACGTCCCCGGCGGAGTCGCTGCGGGCCACCAGCACGGTGCCGGCCCGGCGCGGCGGTGGCCCGGCGACCAGAGCGGACCGGGTCAGGATCAACTCCACGGCGGCGGGCAGGTCGGCGGCGACCTGCCCGGCGGCGGCCACCTCGACGGCCCGGGTGGCCGGGGTGGGCACGAGCACCCCGGCGGCACCGGCCGCGGCGGCGGCCCCCAGGTCGGCGGCGATGTCCCCGACCAGCACGCAGCGCTGCGGGGTGGTGCCGAGCGCCCGCGCGGCGGCGTGCACCATACCGGGCGCGGGTTTGCGGCAGGCGCAGCCGGCCCGCTCGTCGTGCGGGCAGCACTGCCAGGTGTCGAAGGGGCCGAGCAGCTCCTCGACCCGGGCGTTGACCGCCCGCAACTGGGCGGCGGTGAACAGCCCCCGGGCCAGCCCCGACTGGTTGGTGACCACGCCGAGCCGCAGCCCGGCGGCGCGCAGCCGGTCCAGCGCCGCCCGCGCGCCGGGCACCGGCCGTACCTTGTCGGGGTCGCCGTTGTACGGCACGTCCTCGATCAGGGTGCCGTCGCGGTCGAGCAGCACCGCGTCGTACAGTGCGCGGCCGTCCCGGCCAGCGACCGGATCAACCCGGGCTGACCTGCGCTGATACGGCTCCGCGTCCCGTCGCACGGGCGGCGGGTTCCCGAGGCCCCGGGGAGTAAACCTGGCCCTACCGGGCGGTACGCCGCCCGGCGGCGTCGGGCCGGCACGCGCCGTCGACCCGCCCGCGTCGGCGCAGCGTTACCCGTCGCCCCGGAGAAGCTAACGCGGCGGGTTAGGCCGGGCGGGCCCGGGTACTGGTCAGCGGTGGCAGTCGTGGAGAAAGTGATCGATGCACCCCCGCAGCAGGTCTTCGACGTGCTGGCCGACGGTTGGACGTACAGCGACTGGGTGGTCGGCACGGTGCACGTGCGTGACGTCGACGCGCAGTGGCCCCGGGTCGGTACCCGACTGCACCACCGGGCCGGTCCCTGGCCGTTCTCCCTGGAGGACGCCTCGACGGTGCTGGTCTGCGAGCCGCCGCACCGGCTGGTGCTGCGGGCCGGCCTGTGGCCGGCCGGGGAGGCGGTCGTGGTGTTCACGCTGACCCCGGAAGGCGACGGCGCGACCCGGGTCCGCATCGGCGAGGACTTCGCCGCCGGCCCGTTGCGCTGGGTCCGCAACAAGCTCAACGACCTGGTGCTGCACCAGCGCAACAAGGAGACGCTGCGCCGGCTCTCCGACATCGCCACCCGGCAGAAGGCCGACGAGCGCGCCGAACGGTGACCGGGCGGTCGCGGGGAGCCTCGGCGGGGTCCCGTCGGGCTTTTGGCTACCCTGTGGGGGAATGCCGACCCCGACTGAGGATGTCCGAGATGATCGAACCCGTGGAGCTGCCGTCACCGTGGCGGGACGCACGCCTGACCGTCGTGGTCCCCACCTACAACGAGGCGGGCAACCTCCCGGTGCTGGTCGAACGGCTGCTGACCCTTCCGCTGCCGGGCCTGAAGGTGCTCGTCGCGGACGACAACTCACCCGACGGCACCGGTGAGGTGGCCGACAAACTGGCCATCGAGAACCCGGACCGGGTGCAGGTCGTGCACCGGGCCGGCAAGGAGGGCCTGGGCCGGGCGTACGTGGACGGCATCGGCCGGGCCCTCGACGGCGGCGCGGAGTACGTGGCGCAGATGGACGCCGACCTGTCGCACCCGCCGGAGGCGCTGCCCGGGATGCTGGGTGCGCTGCTGTCCACCCAGGCGGGGGTGGTGATCGGTTCCCGCTACGTGCCGGGCGGGCAGCTCGACGAGGCGTGGCCGCTCTACCGGCGGGCGCTCAGCGGCTGGGCCAACCTCTACGTGCACACCCTGCTGCGGGTGCGCATCCGCGACCTGACCGCCGGCTTCAAGATCTGGCGGGCGGACGCGCTGCGCGACATCGGCCTGCACCGCGTGCAGTCGAACGGTTACAGCTTCCAGGTGGAGATGCACTACCTGGCCACCAAGCTGGGGCACACCATCCTGGAGGTGCCGATCCGGTTCGAGGAGCGGCGCGACGGCCTGTCCAAGATGACCACCGCGACCAAGGTGGAGAGCGCGCTGATGCCGTTCAAGCTGCGTACCCGGCACCGCAACCTGGACTCCTGACCCCGCAGCGGGGTCGTGGGTGGACGGTTCAGCGGTAGAGCGTCCGGTGCGCGGCGTCGATGACGCCGGCGTACAGGCCACCGGTGACGGCGCGGTCACGGGCCAGCGCCGCCCGGGCGGCGTTCGCGCCCGGCGCGCCGTGCACCCCGCCGCCGGGGTGTGCCGACGCGCTGGCCAGGTAGAGCCGGTCGACCGGGGTGTCGGCCCGACCCAGGCCGGGGATCGGGCGCAGGAACAGCTGCTGGTACGCCGCGGCGGTGCCGCCGCCCAGCGCCCCGCCGACCAGGCTCGGGTCGCCCCGCTCCAGCTCGGCCGGCCCGGCGACGTGCCGGCCGACGACGAGGCTGCGGAACCCGGGGGCGGCGGCCTCCAGCACGTCCTCCATCCGGTCCACCTGGCGGGCGACGTCCTCGGCCCGCCAGTCCCGCCGGAACGGCAGGTGGGTGTACGCCCACAGCGACTCGGTGCCGGCCGGCGAGTGCGTCGGGTCGGCGGTGGTCATCTGCCCGGCCAGCAGGAACGGCTTCGTCGGGATCTCACCCCGGGCCAGTTCGGCGGAGTAACTGGTGAGCCCGTCGAGGTCGGCGCCCAGGTGCACGGTGCCGGCGCCGGCCACCGCCGGGTTGGTCCACGGCAGCGGGGCGGACAGCGCCCAGTCGACCTTGAGGGTGGAGCCGTCCCAGCGGAAGTGGGCCAGGTCCTCGACCAGCCGCGGCGGTAGCTGGGCGGCCCCGACCAGATCCAGGTAGAGGGCGGGGGCGGGGACGTCGGCGAGCACCGCCCGGCGGGCCCGCCACAGCTGCCCGCCGACGGTGCGCACCCCGACCGCCCGGCCCCGGGCGGTCAGCACCCGGTCGACCTCCGCCCGGTAGCTGATCCGGCCGCCCCGCTCGGTGAGCCGGGCCACCAGCGCGTCGGTGATCCGCTGCGCGCCGCCGACCGGCACCGGCCAGCCGACCTGCTGGCCGAGCATGGCCAGCAGCCAGCCGTAGACGCCGGAGCCGGCCTCCTCGGGGGACAGGTCGGTGTGCAGGGCGCAGCCGGCCAGCAGCGCGGGGCCGCCCTCGCCGGTGAACAGTTCGCTGCCGAGTTTGCGCACCGGCAGGACCAGCCGGCGGGCCAGCCGCAGCGCGCCGCCGACCCGCAGTTGGCGCAGCAGGCCCAGCCCGCCGCGTACCGGGGGGAAGGGGGTGGTGATGGCGTCGAGCATCGGCCCGGCCACCTGCGCCCAGTCGGCGTACGCGTGCCGCCAGCGGTCCCCGTCGTCGGGGGCGAACGCCTCCAGCGAGGCGGCGGTGGTGTCCAGGTCCCGGTTGATCACCGCGGCGCGCCCGTCGGGCAGCAGGTGGGCCAGCACGTCGGGGGCGTGCGTCCAGGTCAGCCCGTAGCGGGGCAGGTCGAGGCCGGCCAGCACCGGCGAGGCGTACCCGAGGGGGTAGAAGGAGCTGTACAGGTCGCTGAGGTAGCCGGGGGCGGTGACCTCGGCGGAGCGGACCGCCCCGCCCGGCGCGCCGGTCGCCTCCAGCACCAGGACGTCCCAGCCGGCGTCGGCGAGCAGGTTGGCGGCCACCAGGCCGTTGTGTCCGGCGCCGATGACGACGGCGTCCGCGGTGTCCGTGCCCGGCGAGATCATCAGATCCGGCTACCCGGCGGGCAACCGGGCGAAACGTGTTTGCTTCGACGGGAGCGGGGCATCCCGCCGCATGTACCGGGTGGAGCAACTCATCGGTGGGGTGTGGGGCGCGGGCGGGGCGGGCGGTGAGCTGACCGTCGTCGATCCGGCGGACGGCCGACCGGTCGGCACCGTGCCGGTGGCGACGACCGACGAGGTCGCCAAGGCGGTGGGGGCGGCCCGCGAGGTGGCCGCCGGGTGGGCGGCGACGCCGGCGGCCGGGCGGGCGGCGCTGCTGCACGAGGCGGCGGACGCGGTGGCGGCGGCAGCCGAGGAGCTGGCTGCCGCGACGACGGCGGAGATGGGCAAGCCGTTGGGCGACGCCCGGGGCGGGGTGGCGGCCGGCGTCGGCACGCTGCGCCAGTACGCCGAGCTGGGCCCGCTGCGTGGCGGCCGGACGCTGCACGGCGACGGTGACGCGATCGACTTCATGCTGCCGCAGGCGCGGGGCGTGGTCGCCGCGATCACCCCGTGGAACGACCCGGTGGCGGTCTCCTGCGGGCTGCTCGGCGCGGCCCTGGTCACCGGCAACGTGGTGCTCTACAAGCCGAGCGAGCGGACCCCGGTCACCGGGTGGCTGCTGGCCCGGCTGTTCGACGGGGTGTTCCCGGCCGGCGTGCTGTCCCTGCTGACCGGGGGTGCGGAGGTGGGTGCGGCGCTGGCCGCGCAGCCGGTGGACGTGGTGGCGCACGTCGGGGCCACCGCGACCGGCCGGGCGATCGCGGCGGCCTGCGCCCGCACCGGGGCCAAGGCGTTGCTGGAGAACGGCGGCAGCGACCCGTTGGTGGTCGACGCCGGGGTGGACCCACGCTGGGCGGCCGAACAGGCGGCCCTCGGGGCGTTCGCCAACGCCGGGCAGCTCTGCGTGGCGGTGGAGCGGATCTACACGCACCGCGACGTCGCCGAGGACTTCGTCGACGCGCTGGTGGAGCGGGCCGGGGCGCTGGTCGTCGGGCCGGGCCGCGACCCGGCGACCGAGCTGGGCCCGCTGGTCGACAGGCGGCACCGCGACCAGGTGCACGGGCAGGTCACGGCGGCGGTGGCGCAGGGGGCGACGCTGCGCGCCGGTGGGGTGCTGCCGGACGGGCCGGGGGCGTTCTATCCGGCGACGGTGGTCACCGACTGCCGGCAGGAGATGCCCCTGGTCCGGGAGGAGACGTTCGGGCCGGTGGCGGCGGTGGTGACGGTGGACTCGTTCAGCGAGGCACTGCGGTGTGCCGCCGACTCGCCGTACGGGCTGGCGGCGACGGTGCTGACCGGGTCGATGAGCCACGCCCAGCGGGCCTTTCGGGAGCTGCCGGTGGGCACCGTGAAGGTCAACGCGGTGTTCGGGGGCGCGCCGGGTGGTGCCGCGCAGCCGCGCCGGGGCAGCGGCCAGGGCTTCGGGTACGGCCCGGAGCTGCTGGACGAGTTCAGCACGGTCAAGGCGGTGCACCTGCAGCCGCCGGCCGGCGGGCACTGGTGAGCCGGGGCCGCCCCGAACCGGGGCGGCCCCGCGTTCCGCGCGTACCCCCGGTCAGTCGCCGCGGGCCTTGCGGGTGGCCCGGTCGTTGGCCTTCGCGATGGCCTTGACCAGTTCCGGCTTGGTCATCCGGCTGCGGCCGGGCACGTCCAGTTTCTTCGCCACCTGCATCAGGTGGTCCTTGGTGGCGTTGGCGTCCACCCCACCGGCGGTGGGGGCCCGGCGGGCGGGGCCACCGCCCTCGGCCTGCCGGTCGCTGGGCCCCTTGCGGCCCTTCGGCTCCCAGTGGTCGCCGACCTTCTCGAAGCTGTGCTTGACGGCGGCGAAGGCGGCGCGGTGCGCGCGCTCCCCCTCGCCGTAGGTCTCCACCGCCGAGTCGTGCGTCTTCTCCCAGGTGCGCTGCGCCTTCTCCGGGGAGCGTCGCAGCGTGCTGGGCAGTACCTCGCGCCCGGGCATCCCGTCCTCCTCCGCGTCGACTTCGTCTGGCTGACCGAACCGTTCCCTGGGCCGGCACCGGCAAACACCGACGTCGGGTTTGTCGATTTCCGCCGTCGGGTACCGCCCCGCCCAGACGCGCGCCGGACGCCGGGTCCGCCGGGTCGTCGGGCGACGAGGAGCCGAACATGGCAGCGACGACGGAGCCGACCACGGTCGCCGATGACGGACCGCAGCTACGGATTCCCCGGCGGATGCGCCAGTTGAGCTGGTCCACCTGGCGGGGGGTGCTGGTCCGCAGCGGGCGGGGTTTCGTGAAGGACAACTGCGCCGACTGGGCGGCGGCGTTGACCTACTACGGGGTGCTCGCCCTGTTCCCGTCCACGGTCGTGGTGGTGGCCCTGGTGGGGCTGGTCTCCGACGGCGAGCGGACGGTGGACACCGTGCTGGACCTGGCCCGCGACATCGGGGCCGGTTCGGTGGTCGGCAACGAGGGTTTCGTCTCGGTGGTGCGCACGGTGGTCGACCAGCAGAGCGGCACGAAGGTGCTGCTCAGCTTCGGGTTGGCGGGCGCGTTGTGGTCGGCCTCCGGCTTCATCGGCGCGTTCACCCGGGCCTCCAACGCGATCTACGGCGTCGAGGAGGGCCGGCCGTTCTACCGGTTGCGCCCGTTGCAGATCGGGATGGCCGCGCTGTCCCTGCTGCTGCTCGCCGTGGTGGCGCTGGGTCTGATCGTCAGTGGCCCGGTGACCGACGCGGTGGGTGACCTGGTGGGCGCGGGCGGACTGGCCCGCACGACGTGGAGCGTCGCGAAGTGGCCGGTGCTGGCCATGGTGATGATGACGCTGTTGTCGCTGATGTTCTGGATCGCCCCCAACGTCCGGCAGCCCCGGTTCCGGTGGCTCACCCCGGGTGGGGCGGTGGCGTTGCTGTCCTGGATCGTCGTCTCCTTCGGCTTCGGCCTGTACGTGGCCAACTTCGGCTCGTACGACGTCACCTACGGCAGCCTGGGCGCGGTCATCGCCTTCCTGGTGTGGCTGTACCTGTCGAACTCGGCGCTGATGTTCGGGGTGCAGATCAACGCGGAGTTGCAGCGCGGACGCAGGTTGCAGGCGGGCGAGGACGACCCGGGTGAGCCGGTGCTGCCGCCGAAGGCCACCGCCGGTTCGTGACCCGTCGGGTTCGGCGTCCGGATCGGTGTTTCCCCGGGGCGGGCGCGGGTAGCACAACAGACATGGAACGTGGCAGCAGCAAGCACGCACCGAGGGTCGACGACCAGATGAGCCAGGAGGTCAGCGGCCTCGTCCAGGGGCCGGGCACCGGTGGCTCCCGGGTCGAGGAGTTCCGCGAGGCGGAGCCGGCCGGCGAGGACCAGCCGGGCGCGACTACGGCACCGGCGGGCGACCTGCGCACCGGCACCCCCCAGGGGATGACCTCGGAGGACGTGGAGGCGCGCAGCCGGCTGGGTCGGTTCATCACGATGACGGCCCTGCCCGGGGACCGGCTGACGTTGATCGCCAACGCGCGGGAGAACGACGCGCCCGACGACCTGGTGGCCGCCCTGGAGCGCCTGCCGGAGGGCACCCGTTTCCAGACGATTTCCGAGGTGTGGGCCGCACTCGGGCACCGGAACGAGACGACGCGTTGGTGACCGGATCGGCCCACGATCCGGACGAGCACCAGCGGCCAGAGGAGGATTTCGCATGAGCGGCGTCATCGAGCACGTGGACGTGTCGGTACCGGTACGGACCGCCTACGACCAGTGGACCCAGTTCGAGGAGTTCCCCCACTTCATGGAGGGGGTGCAGGAGGTCCGGCAGCTGTCGGAGACGATGACCCACTGGACGGTGGAGATCGCCGGGGTCAAGCGCGAGTTCGACGCCGAGATCACCGAGCAGCTCCCCGACGAGCGGGTGGCCTGGAAGTCGACGGGTGGCACCCAGCAGGCCGGTGTGGTGACGTTCCACCGGCTCGACGAGGGCAACACCCGGGTGACCCTGCAGATGGACTTCGAGCCGCACGGCGTGGTCGAGCAGGCCGGCGACAAGCTGGGCGTGGTCGACCGGCGGGCCAAGGGCGACCTGGAGCGGTTCAAGCAGTTCATCGAGCGTCGCGGTCAGGAGACCGGGGCGTGGCGCGGGTCGGTCGACCGGCCGCAGCCCTGATCCCCCTTCCCCCGACCCGGACGCACACCTCCGACGGCCGCCGGTTCCCCGGCGGCCGTCGCCGCGTCCGGGTCCGGCCGTTTGCGATCATCGGGTCGGGGTACCGCGACGGTATGACGGACAACGACGGCAGGGTGTGGCGGGACGAGGAGAAGACACCGCTGGAGGAGCTGGACCGGGCGATCGCCAGGTCCACCATCGACGGGCAGGCCGACGACCCGACCGGCAACGACGCGGGCGAGGAGGCCGCCTTCGGGCACGGCCCCGAACCGGTGGACCGGGAGGCCGGCCCGCAGACCGGGCGTCGGGAGATGACCGACACCGAGCGCGCCTACCGCCCCTCCACGACGGGACGTACCGGACCCGACACCATGTGACGGTCCGCGTCGGGGTCGGGGTCGGGGTCGGCGTCGGCGGCTTCTGGGCCGATGATGCGGTGTCCCGGTCGAACGACACCGCATCATCGGCCCAGAAGCCCGATTGCGCGGGACGGTCGAGCCCGAGAAGGGCGGAAGCGGGCTCAGTGGGTGGGGGGCGGTGCGGCCGTCTGGCGGGCGGCGGCGGCGTGCGCCACCAGCAACGCCACCGCCAGCACGGTCAGCGCCGGGCCGAGCAGCCGCACCGACGTGTCGCCGAGCAGCACGCCCAGCCCGGCCGGGATGAGGGCCGCCCCGATGCCGGCGGCGCCGATCTGCACGCCGATCACCCGGTCGGCGTGCTGCCGGCCGACCCGTTCGGCGGTGCTCAGGGTGAGCAGCGGGAACACGGGCGCGGCGGCGAACCCGAGGACGACCAGGCCGGCCACCGTCACCCAGCCCGGCCCCGGCAGCGCGATCAGCACCGCCCCGACGGCCATGCCCAGCAGGCTGCCCCGCAGCACCCGGGCGGTGCCCAGCCGCTCGGCGACCAGCCCCTGCACCACCCGCCCGACGAAGAGGCTGCCCCAGTAGCCGGAGACCGCCACCCCGGCGGCCTCAGCGGACACCCCCCGCCCCTCGGTGAGTAGCAGGAACGCGTAGAGCCCGGCGGACACCTCGATGGCCACGTAGACGGCGAAGGCGAGCGCGCCGAACCAGACGGCGGGCAACCGGAGCGTGTCGGCGATCCGCACCCCCACCGGGCCGCCGTCCGACCCGCCAGGCCCGGCCACCGGTCCGGCCACCGCCGGACCGTCCACCGGTCCACCACGCCCGGCCACCGCCGGGTCGTCCACCGATCCACCACGCCCGGCCACCGCCGGGTCGTCCACCGATCCACCACGCCCGGCCACCGCCGGGTCGTCCACCGGTCCACCACGCCCGGCCACCGCCGGACCGTCGACCGGCCCGGGGTGGCCGGCCGGCGCGACGACGGTGTCGTCGGGCCGCGCACCGACCGTCCGGTCGACCGGCGCGGCGTGCGGCGACGGGGGGCCGGCCGCACGGTCCCGCCAGGCGCCGACGGTGAGCGCGAACGCGGTGGCCAGCGCGAGCTGGGCGGCGGCGGTGACGGCGTACCCCCAGCGCCAGCCGGCCCCGGTGCTCAGCATGGCGGTCATCACCAGCGGGCCGATGGCCACGCCGAGGCCGAAGAAGGCGTGCATCCAGTTCATGTGGCGCGGGCCGAACGCCCCTGCGGCGTACGCGTTGAGGCCGGAGTCGATCGCCCCGGAGCCCAGGCCGAGCACCAGCGCACAGCCGATCAGCACGGTCAGCGCCGGTGCGCTGGCGTACCCGGTCAGCGCGAGGCTGGCCAGCAGGGTGCTGCCGGCCAGCAGCCGGCCCACGCCCAGCCGGGCGAGGGTGAACCCGGCCAGGACGCTGGAGGTCAGGTACCCGATCGTGCCGGCGGTGAGCACCAGCCCGACCGCGCCGGTCGGTACGCCGAACTCGGTGCTGATCGAGGGCCAGCCGACGCCGAGCAGGCCGTCGGGCAGGCCGAGACTGACGAAGGCGAGGTAGGCGAGCAGGAGCAGGGAGGTGCGGGGCGGGGCGACGGACACGGAGGCTCATCCTGCCGCATCATCGAGAACGGGTCGACGTGATTGTCGCCTCCCCCGAACCGGTGGTTTGGAACGCCCGGACGGGCAGTAAACCGGACAGGTCGTCCAGAATCCACCGTTCGGCTGACGGTAATCCGAAGGGGTCGCGCAAGACTTTCGGGATGCAACAGGGCTCCGGTTTCCTCACCCCTCGTCAGCGTCGCCTGGCCTGGCTCGGCTTCCTGCTCGCCGCCATCCAGGCCCCGGTCTCCGCCAGGTTCTCCTCCGACGACTCGTGGCTGTTCAGCCTCTGCGTCGCGCTCATGGTGGCCACCGTGATCATCGCCGACGACGCCAGCCGTCGTCGCCCGGCCGACGCCACCAGCGCGGACTGACCCGCCCGGCGGCCCCCGTCACGGGGTCGGGCCGGGGAACTCCCGCTGCGGGCAGCTGAGCGGGCGGGCCGGGTCGATCCGGTGCAGGGCGTACCCGGCGCCCTGGGTCGGGACGTGTGTGCTCGGCGCGCGGTCGCCGATCTGGATCAGGGCGTGCCAGCCGGTGCGCTGCGCGGTGTACCGGGTGCAGCCGTCGATGACCTCGGTGTGCTGCCGGGCCGCCACGGTGGCCCGGCTCTGGACGAAGCTCGTCGGGTCGGCCGGGTCACTCCCGGCCAGCAGCAGCGAGGACGCGGCCGTCGTGGTGTGCGCCCAGAACGACTCCCCCGCCGTCAGCCAGAGGTCGGCGACGGTGACCACGTCGTGGTCGACCAGGCTGGAGAAGGTCAGGTCGGGGTCGGCCGCACCGGTGGTGCCGGAGTGCGTCACCGGCGACAGGGTGATCGTGGCGGTGTCGGTGCGCTGCTGCACCCAGTACGGGCCGGGCGTGTACGCGGTGACCGCGGCCGTGTAGGCGCCGAACGGTCGGTGTCCGGCCGTGGAGTCGACCACCACGAAGTCGGTGCGGCCGAGCCCGTAGAGGCTGGTGGCGAGCGTGCTGCCGGCGGCGTCGCGCAGGGTCAGGTCCCAGTCGGCGGTGGCGGCGGGCTGGACGGCGACCACCGACCAGTGCCGCTGGTAGGTGCGGTAGGTGTAGTCCTGTGCGGTCCGGGCGATCTGCACGTCGCCGTCGCCGAGCGCGGTGCCGGCCACGGCCGCCCCGGGGTGGGCGAGCGGCACGGTCAGGGCCAGGGCGACGGTGCCGGCGAGGCGCACGCCGAACCACCGGCGGGCGGAACGGGACAGAGCCATCGATGGGATTCCTTCCGGGTGGGATCTGGACTGTAGCGACGCCGGACCGTCCGGGGCGTCGTCCCGCGCTGTCGGATATCGGCCCCGCCACGGCGGCCACCGGTGTGCGACCTTGTCGGCATGCCGCCGCACACCGGCACCGGGCCCGGCAGCCGTCGCGCTCCGGTCGCCGTACACCGGCACCCCGACCCCGAGGAGCGCCGACCGTGACGAGACGACCGACGGTGTGGACGTGGCTGCTGAGCCTGCTGGCGGTGGTGGCGCTCACCCCGACCCCGGCGTCGGCCGCCCCGGTCGTGGGCGAGCGGGACGCCCGCGGCCTCGCCGCCGTCCGCAGCGCCGCCGCGCAGGCGACGTGGTCGACCGGCCCGGTCGCACCCGGCGTCAGCCAGGGCTGGGTGTGGAACAACGCCAACCCGCTCAACGCCGCCTACCAGGTGGGGCTGTCCCCCACCGGGGCCGGCGACACGACCCCCTGCCAGTTCGAGGTGGCCCGGACCTGGTACTCCCGGGAGCCGGGCGGCGAGCGCCGGTTCCACTTCGTGGTCCGCAACAGCGGCACGCTCACCTGCACGGCCACCGTCCTGCTGTCCTGGCTGACGCCGACCCACGACTGGTCGACAGGCGCGCTCGCGCCCGGGGCCAGCGGCAACTACGGCTGGGTGGAGCAGATCGCGCCCACCGTGTCGTACCTGCTGGGGGTGACGCCGACCGGGGCGACCGCGACGGCCGCCTGCCAGTTGGAGATCACCCGCAGCTGGTACCGGCAGGAACCGGACGGGGTACGCAAGTTCTACTTCGTGCTCCGCAACATCGGTACGATCACCTGCTCCGGTCAGTTCCAGCTCGCCCGGACCGACCCGTCGGCGTCGTGGTCGACCGGCACCCTGCCCGTCGGGGGCTCGGCCACCTGGACCTGGAACAACGCCAACCCGCTGACCGCGGTCTACCTGCCCGGACTGGCCCCGACGGGAGCCGCCGGGGGCAACGCCTGCCAGTTGGAGGTGACCCGGAGCCGGTACGTGCAGCGGGCCAACCCCGACGGCTCCCGCCAACGGCAGTACGTGCTGACCGTCGGCAACGTCGGGCAGCTGCCGTGCGGCGGGACCGTGCTGCTCGGGTCGTTGACCCCCTGACACGCCGGGGCGGATTCCGGCACCGCGTCCCGTTGCTGTCCGCCCCGACGCCGACGGTGGGCGGTGCGCCCTCTGGCCGCCGGGGCGCGGATCGGTCCCGGTGGCCGAGGGCCGGTCGACCGGCGGGGGGCCCGTACCGGCC
Organism: Micromonospora sp. WMMD723; assembly: GCF_049863385.1. Classification (NCBI taxonomy): domain Bacteria; kingdom Bacillati; phylum Actinomycetota; class Actinomycetes; order Micromonosporales; family Micromonosporaceae; genus Micromonospora; species Micromonospora sp. WMMD723. Next base: position 4,365,390 of record NZ_JBMKNR010000001.1, on the reverse strand, counting down.
GGCTGGCCGACTCCGCCGGGGTTACCGGGTGGTTAACCTCGGTCCTCATGCGAGTGCCGTACCCCCAGGTCGCCACCCGGACCGCCGCGCGCGCGGCACGCTCCCACCTGGCCCTGCTCAGCGCCTCGGTCGGTGCCCCCGGCCTCGCCGCCGCCGCGGCCCGGCCCGGCCTGCTCGCGCTGGTCGACCAGCACGCCGCGGCCATCCGGGACAGCCTCGACGGTGACCGCCGGCCGCTGACCCCGGCCGCCCTGTCCGGCTACGCCGAGGGGGTACGCGACACCGCCCGCGCGCACGGCCTGTTCCCCGAGGGCGCGGCGGACTTCACCGCCCCGGACTGGGTGCTGGTCCGTCTGCTCGCGGTCTGCGCCCTGGCCCGCACCCTCGACCCCCGGCACCTCGACCCGGCCTGACCGGAAGCACGCAGGCAGGGTGCCCGCGCCACGCGCGGACACCCTGCCTGTACGTGTGCTTCCGACTCAGCTGCCCGGACGGCCGAACTGCTGGGTCTCGTCGCCGGAGCCGGACTGGTAGGTGCCCCGGCCACCGGCCATCGTGCGGGCCTCGTCGACGCGCGGCATGGCCTGTGTCCGCTCGCCGCCCCGGTCGGCCATCTGCCGGCTCATGTCGCCCTGCCCGGCCGCGCGGGCCCGCCGGTGCTCCTGGACCGCCCGCGACTCCTCGGCCGCCCGGTCCAGCCAGCCGTCCCAGCGGGACTGCATCGGCTTCACCAGACCACCGCCGACGCCGACGATCAGGATGCCGGCCACGGTGGCGAGCACCGCGATCAGGACCGGCGTGGTGACCGTGGTGGCGATGCCGACCTGGTTGAGCGCGGCGATCACCCCGAGCGCCAGGATGAACACGGCCGTCAGGTCGGCCAGCACCTTGCCGTACGACAGGCCACCGAGCGCACCGGAGACCAGGTCCCGCACGGCGTTGGCGATGGCGGCGGCCACGACCACGATGACGATCGCGACGAACGCCCGTGGCAGCCAGGCCACCACCCCCCGGATGAGGTCGCTGATCGCGTTGGGGCCCCACACCCCGAACGCGAACTGCAGGGTGAACAGCAGCACCGCGTAGTACGCCAGGCGGGCCAGGATGTCACTGGCGTCGTACTTGGTGCGTTCCAACGCGCGTCTGATCCCGCCCCGTTCGACCGCCCGGTCGAAACCCACCCGTTCCAGCGCCGCGTCCACGATCTTCAGTACCGCGCGGGCGATGAGCCAGCCCACCACGAGGATGACGATGAACGCGATGGCTCTCGGCACGAACAGCAGCACCGATCGCCACATGTCGGTCAAGGCGCTACCGATGTCGACCTGCCTGACCGCAAGGGTTTCCGGCATGATGTCCCTCCTGTCCAATGGACTGCGCCGCCCGGTTACCCGTCCGCCGCAGCAGCACGCCGGAGAATCCGCACCGATTTTCCCGACATGTCTATAGAAAAGTGGCGGAACTGCACGAAGGTCGGCGTCAGTGGAGGCGCCGGGCATGATCGGGTCGTCCGGGCCGGCTCCGGATAGGCTGCGGGCATGCCAGGCACGGTCGGGCGGGTCCCGACGTCACCAACCCCCGCACCGGGGCCGGCCGGGGTCGAACCGGAGGCGACGGCCGTGCCCGCCCACCCGTGGGCCGACACCCCGCTGGGCCCGCAACAGGGTTGGGACGTGACCATCCGCGTCCTGGTCGACGTGATCCTGTCCTGCCCCGTGCCGATGGCGCTGCACTACGGCGACGACTTCGTGCTGCTCTACAACCAGGCGTACGCGGAGGTGATCGGCGACCGGCACCCGGACGCGATGGGCCGGCCCGCCCCCGAGGTCTACGCCGACCTGTGGCACGCCCCCGGCGTCGGCGAGGTCATCGAGCGCGCCTACCGGTACGGCGAGTCCTTCCTCCAGAAGGAGTCGGTGCTCCCCGTCCACCAGCAGGGCACCGGTGAGCACACCGTCTTCACCAGGGGCCACTCCCCGGTCCGCGACAGCACCGGGCGGATCGTCGGCGTGCTCACCGTCGCCGCCCAGACCAGCCAGCTCACCCAGCAGTTGCAGAGCCTGTCCGACTTCGCCGCCGCGCTGTCGGGCACCCTCACCCTCGACGACGTGGCCCGGGTGACGCTGCGCTACGCGCTGCACTCCTTCGACGCCGACCAGGTCTCCTTCGCCGTCGACGACGGTCCCGCCTGGCGGCTGGTCCGCCGCATCCGGGGCGAACTGCTCGACGAGGCCGACGAGCGGCTGCCCCCGCTGTGGCGGCCCGTCCCGCCGGACACCACCGCCCCGGTGGTGGTCGGCGCGCGCAGCGGGGTGCCCTTCTTCGCCGGCGACGGCCAGCCGCTGCGGGACACCGCCGTCGACCGGCACGACCAGAAGATCCGTTCGCTGGCCGCGTTGCCGCTGCGCTCGTCGGTGATCCGCGGCGGCCTCGCCGTCGGCTACCAGGCCCCGCACGGCTGGACGGCGGCGGAACGGGCGCTGCTGGCCGCCTCGGCCGAGCTGGTCGGTCAGGCTGCCGAGCGCGCCCGCCGGTTCGAGACCCAGCACGGCACCGCCCAGCTGCTGCAACGCAGCATGCTCCCGGAGCAGTTGCCGGCGCTGCCCCGGCTGCGCATCGCCGCCCGCTACGACCCCGGTGTCGACGGCAACGCCGCCGGGGGCGACTTCTACGACGCGTTCCTGCTGCCCTCCGGTGACCTGGGCGTGGTGCTGGGCGACGTCGCCGGGCACGACGTGCAGGCGGCGGCCCGGATGGGGCAGGTACGCGCCGCGCTGCGGGCGCTGGCGCTGACCGATCCCCGCCCGGACGCCGTGCTGGCCGGGCTGGACCGGCTGGTGGCGAGCCTGGGCACCGAGACCGGCACCCACGAGCTGTTCGTGACGGTGGCCTTCGGGGTGGTCGACGCCGACCGGGGCGAGATCACCCTGGCCAGTGCCGGGCATCCCCCGCCGCTGATCCGACGGACCGGGCCGGACGGCGTCGCCACCGCCGACTTCGTCGAGCTGCCGACCGGCGCGCCCCTGGGGTTGGGGTGCCGGCCGCCCACCGCGACCGTGCCCTTCGCCCCCGGCGACACCCTGCTGCTCTACAGCGACGGGGTGGTCGAGCGGCGGCGGCAGAGCCTCACCGCCGGCCTGGCCGGGTTGGCGTCGGCGGTGGCCGGGGCGGCCAGCGGTGACCCCCGGGCGCTGTGCGCGGTCGCCACCGGCGCGGTCCCCGGCGCCACCGAGGACGACGTGGCGGTGCTCGCGGTCGAGCACGCGCTCAAGCCGAGCCGGTCGGCCGGGATGGAGATGCCCGCCGAACCGACCGCGCCCAGCCGGGTACGCCACTGGATGACGGCACAGCTCGCCGAGTGGCAGGTGCCCGAGGCGGTGATCGGCGCGGCCGTGCTGTGCACCAGCGAGCTGACCACCAACGCGTTGCTGCACGCCGGCACCGCCGCCCGGGTGGAGATCGACCTGAGCCCGGAACGGCTGCTGGTGTCGGTGGCCGACTCGGGCACCCGGGGCACGGTGACCCGCGCCCAGACCGACACGCTGAGCAGCCGGGGCCGGGGCCTCGGGCTGATCGAACAGCTCTCCGACGCCTGGGGCACCGACCCGACGGTACGCGGCTCGACGGTCTGGTTCGAGATCCTCCTGCCTCCGACCTGACCGCCCGTGCCGGTGGGTCCGACCCGGCCGGCGGCCATCGGCGGCCAGTGATCGACCGCCCGTGCCGGGACAAGCCGGACACCCAGGCTTAGCCCGGCCGGTCACGGGGCACAGTCCCACCCCCGCCCACGCTCGTGGCCGGGGGTGAGAGGCGGTCGGGGTGGAACTGGTCGATGTCGAGTTCGCGCTGGTGGGCGCGGGTGCCCTGCTGGCCGGGGTGCTCCCCCGCCTGCTGGAGCGTCGTCCGCTGTCGATGCCGATAGCGTTCCTCGGCCTCGGGATGCTGGTCTTCGCCCTGCCGATCGGGCTGCCCGCGCCGGACCCGTTGCGGTACCCGCAGGTCGCCACCCACCTGACCGAGATCGGCGTGATCGTGGCGTTGATGGGTGCCGGCCTCAAGATCGACAGACCGTTGAGCTGGCGGAAATGGTCGTCCACCTGGCGGTTGCTGGCGATCGCGATGCCGCTGTGCATCGCGGCGGTGGCGCTGCTCGGCTGGTGGTGGGCGGGCCTGGTGCCGGCCGCCGCGTTGCTGCTGGGCGCGGCCCTCGCCCCCACCGATCCGGTGCTCGCCTCGGACGTCCAGGTGGGCGAACCCACTGACGCCGAGGACTCCGAGGACGAGGTGCGCTTCGCGCTGACCTCCGAGGCCGGCCTCAACGACGGCCTGGCCTTCCCGTTCGTCTACGCGGCCATCGCGATCGCCACCGCCGGGCTTGCCCCGTCGGGCTGGTTCGCCGAGTGGTTCACCATCGACGTGCTCTACAAGCTGGCCGTCGGCGTCGGCGGGGGCCTGCTGGTCGGCTGGCTGCTCGGCAAGCTGTTCTTCCGCGCCCCGAGCGAGCTGCGGCTGGCCCGGCACGCCGAGGGCTTCCTCGCGCTGGCCGCCACCTTCCTGGCGTACGGGCTGGTGGAGGTGATCGGCGGGTACGGCTTCCTGGCCGTGTTCGTCGCTGCGCGGGCGATCCGGGCCGCCGAACGGACCCACGAGTTCCACGCCGTGCTGCACGACTTCGCCGAGCAGACCGAACGGCTGCTGACCGTCCTGCTGCTGCTCCTGTTCGGTGGCGCGGTGATCACCGGTCTGCTCGCCCCGCTCACCTGGCAGGCGGCGACGGTCGGGCTGGCGCTGGTGTTCGTCATCCGGCCGCTGTTCGGTTGGCTGTCGCTGCGCGGCGCACCGGGTCGCCCCGCGGAGCACTGGGTGATCGCGTCGTTCGGCATCCGCGGCGTCGGCTCGTTCTACTACCTGGCGTACGCCACCACCAAGGCGGACTTCGCCCAGGCGGACCTGATCTGGGCGACGGTCGGCCTGGTGGTGGTCGTCTCGGTGGTGGTGCACGGGATCGCCGCGACCCCGGTGATGCAGTTGCTGGACCGGGCCGGTGAACGCACCTCCGACCCGTCGGAGCGGGGCCGGCGCGACGAGCCGGCCCTGGACGGTGCCCGGGGCTGACCGGGCACCGGACCGGGCCGGCCGCACGGTCAGGTGAGCCGGCGGGCGAGTTCCCGGCCCAGGTCCCGGCCGGAGCGCCAGGCGCTCTGCACCCGGGGCCTGCCGAAGGCGTCCCCGGCCAGCCCGACCAGGTCGTCGTCGAGGAAGAACCCGCCGTCGGGGTCCGGCTCGACCGGCCGGGCGTACGTCCACCGGTGCACATGGGTCAGTTCGGCCGGGTCCGGCAACCCGAGCAGGTCCCGCACGGCCTCCTCGATCGCCGGGCCGGCCGCGCCGGGCTGGGCCAGGTGCCCGGCGGCGAACTCCGGCGTGGTGTGGGCGACCAGCACCGGGGCGGCGTCGCCCCGCCGGTCGCCGTCGTCGCAGACCAGGGCGAGCACCGGGTGGTCGTTGACGAACGCGCCCCGGAAGTCGGCCCACCGACGGCCGGGGAAACGCAGCACCGCCGCGAGCACCGGCGACCACCGCTGCCGTACGGCGGCCCGGGTGGCCCCGCTCAGCGCCGGGTCGAGCAGCAGGGCGGCCTGCGGACCCGGGGTGCACAGCGCCACGGCGGCGGCGGGCTCCCCGTCCACCAGCGGGCCCGGCGCGACGCCCGACACGAGCCGGTCCACGGTCACCGGCAACTCCCGGGCCAGCTCCTCGACCAGGGAACGCAGGCCGCGCGGGGCGGCCCAGCGGACCGGTCCGGGCACCTCCCGCCGGCCGTCCGGGCCGTACGCGACGAAGGTGTCGGTCCACTCCCGTACCAGCCCGGCGGCCTGCCAGCGCCGGACGACCTCGACGAAGTCCAGGTCGTCGGCGGTCAGGTACGCCGCCCCCAGGTCGGCGGGGCGGCCGTCGAAGCGTCGGCTGGCCATCCGACCACCGGGCACCCGACCGCGTTCCCGGACCTGCACCGGTACGCCCGCCCGCGCCAGCTCCCCGGCGCACGCCACCCCGGCGATGCCGGCACCCACCACGATCACATCCGTGTCCACCTGTTGATCGTAGGCACCGCGACCGGCATGAGCGGGCGACCGGCGGGGTATTGGCACGGCTGTTCGAGGAGAGGTGAACGTGATGACCGACCGCAACGACCAGCAGCCCGACCCACGTGGGGCGATCAAGGACCCGGAGGAGTGGGTGACCGGGGACGAACCGCCGACCGCCGCCCAGGAGTCGTACCTGCACACCCTCGCCCGGGAGGCCGGCGAGGAGGTGCCGGACGACCTGACCAAGGCGGAGGCGTCCCGGCGGATCGACGAATTGCAGGAGGAGACCGGCCGGGGCCGGTGACCTCAGCGGGGTGGCAGGCGGTGCAGCACGACCCGGTCGAGCTGTCCCGCCGCCACCTCGGCGGTCAGGTACGTGGCGTACGGCTGGGCCCGCCGGTCGGTGGGTGAGCCCGGGTTGAGCAGCCGCAGGCCGCCCGGCGCGACACTGTCCCACGGGATGTGCGAGTGGCCGAAGACGAGCAGGTCGTGGTCGGGAAACCGGGCCGCGCAGCGCTGTTCCCGGCCGGTCTTCGGCCCGGTCTCGTGCACCACCGCCACCCGCAGGCCCGCCAGCTCCACCTCGGCCACCTCGGGCAGCCGGGCCCGCAGGTCGGGGCCGTCGTTGTTGCCGTACACGCCGACCAGCCGGCGGGCCCGGTCGGCCAGCCGGTCGAGCAGCTCCACCTCGACCCAGTCCCCGGCGTGCAGCACCACGTCGGCGGCGTCCACCGCCGCCCAGACCTCGTCCGGCAGCTCCCGGGCGCGCCGGGGCAGGTGGGTGTCGGCGATCATGAGCAGCCGCATCAGGCGGGCCTTCCGGGCGGGGGCCGGGCGCGGCCGGCCGGCTCAGGCGCCCTGACCCTGATTCTGCATCAGGCCGCCGTCCATGAAGTACGTCGACCCGGTCACGTAGTCGGCGTCGTCGCTGGCCAGGAAGACGGCCAGCCGGGCGATCTCGACCGGCTCGGCGGCCCGCTTCCACGGGATGCTCTGCACCTGCTCTTCCAGGTATTTCGGGTCGTCGATGGCCTCCTGGTTGAACGGGGTGAGCACCATCCCGGGTCCGATGTTGTTGACGTTCATCCGCATCGGGGCGACCTCCAGGGCGAGGCTCTTGGCCAGTTCGAGCATGCCGCCCTTGCTGGCGTCGTAGTCCGCCCCGCCGGCCCGGGCGACCTCCTGGTGGATCGAGGTGATGTTGATGATCTTCCCGCCGCCGCCCTGCTCCCGGCGGTGCCGGACGAAGCGTCGGCAGCAGAAGAACATTCCGTACAGGTTGGTACGGATGCACCGGTCCCAGGTTTCGGTGTCCAGGTCGGCCACGCCGATGCCGGAGGCGTCCACCCCGGCGTCGTTCATCAGCACGTCCACCGTGCCGAACTCCGCCAACGCCTCGTCGAACATCGCCTCGACCTGGTGCTCGACGCTGATGTCGCCCTGCACCACCACCGCCCGCCGGCCGGCCTTCTCGATCTCGGCCCGGGTGTGGTTCGCGCCGGCGTGGTCGTGCAGGTAGTGCACCACCACGTCGGCACCCTCCCGGCCGAACTCGATCGCGGTGGCCTGCCCGATGCCCGAGTCCGAGCCGGTGATCAGGGCGGTGCGGCCGGTCAGTCGTCCGCTCATCAGCGTGTCCCCTCCGTAGGTCCCGTGCCGGTCGGCACGGCTCACGTCGACGTCGCCACGACGTCGGTGCCGGTCGTCACGAAATGCGGCCGCTCCGTGGCGAGGTCGCGGCGTCGTTCGGCGATGTCGGTGAGCAGGCCGGCCGCGTTGATCAGGCCGATGTGCGAGAAGGCCTGCGGGAAGTTGCCCACCTGTTCGCCGGTGACCTGGTCGATCTGCTCGGCGTAGAGGCCGAGGTCGTTGACCCGGCCGGCGAGCTGCTCGAACAGCCGGGTGGCCCGCTCCTGCTCGCCGGCCAGGGCCAGGCAGCTCGCCAGCCAGAACGAGCAGATCACGAAGCCCGCCGGGTCACCGTCCCAGCGGCGCAGCAGCCCGTCGCGGGACAGCCGCCGCTCCACCACGTCGATGGTGGAGCGCATCCTCGCCTCGGCGGCGGGCAGGAAGCCGACCAGCGGCATGAGCAGCACCGAGGCGTCCAACCGGTCGGAGTCGAAGGCCCCGGTGTACGCGCCCAGCCGGTCGTTCCACCCCCGCCGCAGCACCGCCGCGCGGACCTCGTCGCGGGCCCGCGTCCACCGCCCGACGTCGGCCGGGTCACCGAGCCGGTGACCGAAGCGGACCGCCCGGTCCAGCGCCGTCCAGCACTGCACCTTCGACGACAGGTAGTGCCGTTCGGCGTCGCGGGACTCCCACATGCCGGAGTCCGGCAGGTGCCAGGCCCGGACCGCCTGGTCGGCCAGGGCGCGCAGCAGGTGCCGTACGTCGGGCGACATCGGGTCCAGGTAGTGCCGCATCAGCCAGGCGGCGTCGAGGATCTCGCCCAGCACGTCGTTCTGCCGTTGGGTCCAGGCGTCGTTGCCGACCAGCACCGGTCGGCTGTCGGCGTAGCCGCGCAGGTGGTCGAGGGAGTGTTCGGTGAGGTCCCGCTCCCCCTCGACGCCGTACATGATCGGCACCCGGCCGTCGTCGATGCGGCCCATCGCCCGCGCCACCCAGGAGAACTGCCGGTCGGCCTCGTCGGGGCAGGCCGACCGCCACAGCGCCTGGAGGGTGAGGCTGAAGTCGCGGACCCAGACGTAGCGGTAGTCGTAGTTGCGGTCGCCGCCCACCTGTTCCGGCAGCGAGGTGGTGGCCGCCGCGACTATCGCGCCACTGGGCTGGTAGGTCATGCCCTGCACCACCATCGCGCTGAGTCGTACCTGGTCGCGGTACAGGCCCCGGTAGTCGTGCAGGTCGGCCCAGGAGCGCCAGCCGGCCACCGCGTCGGCCACCACCCGGTCGGCGGCGGGCAGCGCCGGTTCGCCGCCGTCGTAGGTCGGGGCGTACCCGAGGGTGAGCCGCAGGGTGTCCCCGGCCCGGACGGTCGCCCGGCCGACGGCGTCGCCGTGCCGGCAGGCCAACGGCACGTCGGAGCGCAGGCTGAGCCGGCACGCGCCGGCCCGCGCGTCGATCACCCCGTCGGCGTGGGTCAGGTACGCGGTGACCCGGCCGTACTCGAACCGGGGAGCGAACTCGACGCGTACCGGCACCTCGCCGGAGAGCCCCTCGACCAGCCGGGCGAGCACCCGGGGCGAGCGTAGGCCGATGTCGTGGCCCCGCGCCCCCGGTTCCAGCGCCAGCGCGTCGGTGACCGCCACCGAGCCGGTGCCGGTGTGGAAGACGGTACGCAGCACCAGCGAGTCGTCCAGATAGGAGCGGGACACCCGGACGTCGTCGCCCTCCGGGGCGATCGACCAGTGCCCGGCCCGGTCGTCGAGGAGCCGCCCGAACACCGACGGGCTGTCGAACCGGGCCGGGCACCACCAGTTGACCGAGCCGTGCCGGTCCACCAGCGCGGCGCTGCGCCCGTCGGCGAGGAACCCGTGCTCGCTGATCCGTCCGCTGTCCACGGGGCGGGTTACCCGGGCTCCTCGTACCGCATGCCTCGCCCGGCGGGGTTGTCCCCGCGGCCCGGATTGCCGGGCCGCTCCTATTGCCGGGCCGCCGGGCGTTATCCCGGCGGGTCGGCGGGAACGCCGGTCGTTGACGAAGGAGGAGCCATGACCAGAGCAGCGAACCCGACCGCCACCTGGCGCCCCGGGATGCCGGGCGGCGACAACCTCCCGTCCGGTCCGGCCGGCCGGCCGGCGACCCCACCGGGGGACGGACACGGCCCGCAGGCCGGTCCGCCCACGGTGACGATCGGTGCGTACCCGGACTACCCGTCCGCGCAGCGCGTGGTGGACTACCTGGCCGACAACCGGTTCCCGGTGGAGCACACCGCGATCGTCGGGACCAACCTCACCCTGGTGGAGACGGTGCTCGGCCGGCTCACCACGGGACGCGCCGCCCTGCTGGGTGCCGGCACCGGCGCGTGGTTCGGGCTGTTCATCGGCCTGTTGTTCGGCATCTTCACGGTCGGCAACTGGCTCGCGGTGATCCTGGTCGGCCTGGTGATCGGCGCGATCTGGGGTGCCGTGTTCGGCGCGGTGGCGCACGCCATGTCCGGCGGCCAGCGCGACTTCACCTCGGCCAGTTCGCTACGCGCCGGCCAGTACGCGGTGACCGTCGACGCCGCCCTGGCCGACCAGGCGCGGCAGCTGCTCGGCCGGATGCACCTGACCCCGACCGGGGCCACCGCCCGCTGACCCGTCCGACCCCGCCGCCGTCCCGACGCGCCCAGCGTCGGGACGGCGGTTCGCGTGGTCGGCCCGCCACCGGGGCGGGCGGCCCGACCACGACCCGCCGGGAGCACCCGTCACTCGGGCAGCGAGTAAGGCCCCGGCCGACGGGGGCCCTGGGATTTCTGGCTAGCGGGACGCCCGCGCGAAGTCCACGAACCCCCGCCACGCACCCGGCGCGAACGCCAGCGTCCCACCCGCACGGTCCTTCGTGTCCCGCACCAGGACGACGCCGGGCAGGTTGTCGGCGACCTCGACGCAATTTCCGCCGTTGTCCCCGCTCTTCGTGCTCTTGCGCCACCGCGCGCCGGTCAGGTCCATGCTGCCACCGCTTTCCTGATGAGGTCGAGAGACTGCGACCGGGGTAGGGCCTCGCCGACTATGCGGGCCCACCTCCGTTCAAGGCTAGCGATCTCTGCCGCGTCGTCGGTGACGTGTGCGCTGGCCGGACCGTCCTGGTGCGCCATCCGCGCACCGTCCGGCAGCTCGGCCAGCACGAACGGACCGCCCATGCCCAGGTAGATGGGCGTGTCGAGCGGTACGACGTGCACCTGCACGCACGGCAGTTCGGCGCAGGCCGCGAGGTATTCGCACTGCTCGCGCATCAGCTTGCCGTCCCGACCTGCACGCCGCCGGAGGACCGCTTCATCGAGCACCGCGACGACGAGCGGAGGCTCTGGCCGGTGGAGGATCGCCTGCCGCTGCATCCGTGCCGTCACCAGTTCGTCGACCTCTTCGGGGGTGGGTGTCGCCAGCGCCAGCGTCGCCCGCGCGTACGCCTCCGTTTGCAGGAGGCCGGGCACCCACGCCAGCTCGAACCCCCGCAGGGCGACCGCCTCGCGCTCGATGTCGACCCAGGATCGGAACCATGCCGGTTCACGACGCTTCACCGCATCCGGCCAGAGGTCCAGGACGTCGCGGCCCAGGACCGCCGCGACCTTGGCGCGATGCCGGGTCTGCGGGATGCTCCCGTGGCGTGCCCACCTGGCTGCGGTTTTCGGGTCGACCCCGACCTGAGCTGCCAGGCTCTCGGCGGTCTCCCCGGTCTGCGCCATGGCCTCTTTGACTGCCAGATTCATCCCGCTCCCTCCCACGTTGCGGCCGAACGTTCCGAACGTCTGCCTGCATATTGCTACGCGGTGTGTTTGCTACACAACCCTCGGCAAGGTGGAGCCCAGAGCGGCGCCGCCGGTCGGAGGGGAGATCCGCCGGCCGCGTCTGCTGCGGGGGCCGTCTCCTGTGGAGGGGCAGGAGGCGGCCCCCGTTCCATCCACCGCTACGAAGGGGGAGCACCGTGCCGGACGCGCCGGAGCCCGACCGCCCACCGCCGCCCGAGCCGCACCGCAAGCCTGACGACGACCCACCACCGGCACGCCCGTCGGTGCCCGGCCCGATCGGGCCGTTCATCCCACCATGGCGAGGCCCCGGCCGGCTGGCGAACGCCGTCCCCTGCCACCGCCGGACCCCCTGCCACCGCCGGGCCTCCCGGCTGGAACGGGAGCCAGCCCGGTGACCCCGCACACGATCCGCCCCGGTGACGTGCTCCACCTGACGCGCGCCGCGAGCGTGCAGTTCATCCGTCCGATCACGGTACGGGTCATCCGGGTGCTCACCGACCGGCACACGTACGACTGTTGGTTGTGGATCGACGCCTACGAGCTGGACGCAGCCGGCGACGCGGTCCGGCGGCGGACCCTGTTCCTGATGCCGGCCGGAGCGACGCGTCTGGAGCCCGGCCCCCGTCGACCGGCTCCGCGCAGGCCGATCCCGGGAAGGGTCATGGTGGCATGACCGAGCTGCTTCCCGGCCGGCACACGCCGCTACCACCCACCTGGCTCTGCCGGATCGACGCCCACCCGTGGCCCTGCGGGGAAGCGAAACTCGCGCTCCTCGCGGCGTACGCCGACGACCGGCCGGGCCTGCTGACCCTGCTGTCGAAGCTCAAGGAGGAAGCCGAAGACCAGCTCACGCAGCTCGACGGCGGCAGGCCCGTGGACGTGACCGACCGATTCCTGACCTGGGCATGCCAGGCCGGCCGCTGACCGCACCTCTCGCCGAGCGGCGGGGCGGGTGGGGCGGGGCGGGGCGGGGACGTGGCAGGGTCAGCGGTCGCGGCGAGGATAGACCAGTTCACCGGCCCGGATCGGTGTGGCGAGCCGGTTCTCCGGGGGTGCCAGCGGGCAGGCCCAGGTGTCGTCGTAGGCGCAACTGGGGTTGTAGAGGTAGTTGGCGTCGAGGCGCACCCGGTGACCGGGGAGCACGGTGAGTCCCCGCCCGAAGGTCCCCTTGACCGTGTCGGTGAGGTACCGGCCACCGCCGTACGTCTCCCGGCCGCTGGTGCCGTCGCGGACCGGCACGAACAGTCCCCCGCCGTACGCCTCGATCCACCACAGGGTCAGCGGCCCCCACGGGGTCTCGGCGATTGCCAGCCGCCGGTAGCGGACCACCCCGTCGGGGCCCCCGGTGTCGATGGTCTCGGTGCCGTGGGCGGGTCGCAGCAGGGCCTCGACCACCACCGCCGGGTCCGGTGGGAACCAGCCGAGCCCGGGGAAGCCGGCCCGGTCGGCGGCCGGCAGCGGGCTGGCCGGGTGACTGCGGAACAACTCGTCCCGGGTGGCCCGGAAGCCGGCCAGGTCGGTGTCGGACAGGTAGAGCGCGGCGGTGCGTTCCCGCCAGTCGAGCACGTCGAGGTCGTCCACCCGTCGACCCTAACCAGCCCCCAGCCCGACCCAGCCACTCTCCCACCACCCCAGCCCCTCTCCCCTCCCCCGCCCTGAGCCCCTCTCCCCCGCACCCCCGCGCCCTCCCCGAGCCGCCGTCCCCGGTGATCAAGAGGTTCGCGTCAGTATCGGGCTGAACGATGACGCAAACCTCTTGATCACCGGGGACACCGCCGGCATACCGCGCCGAGCGGCGGTGATCAAGAAGTTTGCGTCAGCATTCCGGCTCAACGGTGACGCAAAGCTCTTGATCACCCGGGACAGGGCAGGGCAGGGCCGCGGCGAGGGCGGGACGGGTGAGCGGGGGCGGGACGGGTGAGCGGGGGCGGGACGGGTGAGCGGGAGCGGAGCGGGTCAGTCGTGGGTGGCCAGGCGGGCGTGCAGGTGCTCGTCGTGGCGGTGGCCGTCGCCGTAGCGGTACGACTCGCGCAGCGTCCCCTCCCAGCGGTAGCCGGCGCGGGTGGCGACCCGGCAGGAGGCGGGGTTGTCGACCGCGTGGCACAGCTCGATCCGGTGCAGGTCGAGGTGGGTGAAGGCCCAGCCGGTGAGCGCCTGCAGTGCGCCGGCGGCGACCCCGCGTCCACGCGCGGGCCCGGCGGTCCAGTAGCCGACGGCGGCGTTGCCGAGCCGGATCTGGTGCACGGAGACCCCGCCGAGCAGCGTCCCGTCGGTGGCGTCGGTCACCGCGACGGAGACGTGGCTGCCGTCGCTGCGGTCGGCCCGTCGGGTGATCCACGCGGCGGCCTGCGCCAGGTCGGTCACCCCCTGCCCGTTCCACCTGACGATGTCGGGGTCGACCAGGGCGGCCAGCACGGCCGGCGCGTCCGCCGCCCGCCAGGGGCGCAGCACCAGGCCGGGTGCGGTGATCTGCACAGGTTCCACCGGGGCAGTCTGGCAGCTCACCGGCCAGCGTTTCCTTTCAAATCCCGAAGTTCCTCCCGTCAAGCAGGGTTGTCTGACTGCTCACACGGGCAGCAGAGAGCTTGTTGAAATTTGAAAGAGTGCTATTGTTCGGGGCATGACGGAGGGCCTGGACAGCGAGCGGATGGCCTGCTGGCGTGCCTACATCGAGGCCAGCCAGCGGCTGTTCACCCGGCTGGAGGACGATCTGCGCGCCGACGGTGAGCTGAGCTTCGCCGACTACCACGTGCTGGTCCTGCTCTCCGAGGCACCGGGCCAGCGGCTGCGGATGGGCGAGCTGGCCACCCGGCTGGTCTTCTCGCCCAGCCGGCTCACCTACCAGATCTCCACCATGCAGCGGCGGGGTCTGGTCGCCCGGCAGTCCTGCCCCGGGGACCGTCGGGGCAGCGAGGCGGTGCTCACCGCCGCCGGGCTGCTGGCCCTGCGTGAGGCCGCGCCGGGGCACCTCGCCTCGGTCCGGCGGCACCTGATGGACGACCTCGACGACGCCGAGGTCGCCACCCTGACCCGGGTCTTCGACCGGCTCGGCCGGCGGCTGCGCGCCGACCGGGACGCGTCGTCCACCCACCGCGACACCTGAGGAGCCCGTGATGCCCGCGATCACCGTCGACGACGTCCTCGTCCTGCCCCGCCTGCCCCGGCTCGACGAGACCACCAGCTACCGGCCGGTCCGCCGGCTGACCACCGCCCCCAGCGGCTACGAGGGTGAGGGTTTCCCGGTCCGCCGCGCCTTCGCCGGGGTGCCGATGTCGGATCTCGACCCGTTCATCCACCTCGACCAGATGGGCGAGGTGGACTACGCGCCGGGCGAGCCGAAGGGCACCCCGTGGCACCCGCACCGGGGCTTCGAGACGGTCACCTACATGATCGACGGGATCATGGACCACCAGGACTCGCAGGGCGGCGGTGGCACCATCACCGACGGCGACACCCAGTGGATGACGGCCGGCAGTGGCCTGCTGCACATCGAGGCCCCGCCGGAGCACCTGGTCGCCAGCGGCGGTCTCTTCCACGGCCTCCAGCTCTGGGTCAACCTGCCCCGGGTGGCCAAGATGATGCCGCCGCGCTACCAGGACATCCGTGGTCGGGAGTCGGCGCTGCTGACCACGCCGGACGGTGGCGCGCTGATCCGGATCATCGCCGGTGAGATCGCCGGGCACCGGGGGCCGGGGTCGACCCACACCCCGATCACCATCGCGCACGTCACGCTGGAGCCCGGCGCGGAGCTGGACCTGCCCTGGCGGGCCGACTTCAACGCGCTGGTCTACGCGCTCTCCGGTCGCGGCACGATCGGCACCGACCGGCGGCCGTTCCAGGGCGGCCAGTTGGCCGTGCACGGTCCGGGCGACGCGCTGCGGGTGACCGCCGCCGGCAAACAGGACGGCAACACCCCGGCGCTGGACCTCTACATCATGGGCGGAAAGCCCATCCGGGAGCCGGTGGCGCACTACGGGCCGTTCGTGATGAACACCCGCGCCGAGCTGATGCAGGCCTTCGAGGACTTCCAGGCCGGCAAGCTGGGCGTGGTTCCCGCCCAGCGGCTGCCGCACACCGGCGGCCAGGGCGACCGCCCCTGAGACCGACTCCGACGGGCGTCCCGGTGTCACACCGGGACGCCCGGGGCGGTGCCGCGTCGGTCAGGAGACCGCGAAGATCCCGGCCACCCCGAGGATCACCATCAGCAGCACCGCCAGGATCGCGCCGCGTTCGCTCTCGACCGCATCCGTACGGTCCTCGGTCGCGGGGTTCGTCGTCTCGGCGGGCATGGCCTGGCCTCCTCGGCGTTCACGGCTTCGCGGGGTGCGGTAGGCCACCGTCCGGGCGGGGTCCGGGAGACCCGGAGTGCGTACCGGCGGTGGGGGTCCTACCGTGAGGACGTCGTCGACCTCGGGAGGCTGGAACGTGGCGATCGAGGACTGGTTCCTGACCGCTGAGGAACGCGCCAACCCGGTCTCCGGGATACCCGTCTGGACGTCCGGAAACCTCGCCGAGCCGTTGATTCACGGGTCGGCGTACTTCGACCGCCTGGTCACCGAGGTCGAGGCGCTCGGCGCGGGTGACCAGCTCTTCTTCACCGACTGGCGGGGCGACCCGGACGAGCGGATGCGCCCGGACGGCCCGACGGTGGCCCAGCTCTTCGCCCGGGCCGCCCAGCGGGGCGTGCTGGTCAAGGGGCTGCTCTGGCGCTCCCACCTCGACGCGTTGTCCTACAGCGAGGCGGAGAACCGCGACCTGAGCGAGACGGTCAACGCCGCCGGTGGCGAGGTGCTGCTCGACCAGCGCGTCCGGCGGGGCGGGTCGCACCACCAGAAGCTGGTGGTGCTGCGCCACCGCGACGCCCCGGAGCGGGACGTCGCCTTCGCCGGCGGAATCGACCTGTGCCACAGCCGCCGCGACGACGCCGACCACCACGGCGACCCGCAGGCGCTCGCGATGTCGCCACGGTACGGCCCGCACCCGCCGTGGCACGACGTGCAGCTGGCCGTCCGGGGGCCGGTGGTCGCCGCGCTGGACACCACGTTCCGCGAGCGGTGGACCGACCCGATGCCGTTGGACTCGGAGAACCCGCTGGCCTACCTGCGGGACCGGCTGCGCGGCTCCGACCTGAGCCCCGATCCGCTGCCCGACCCGTCGGCCGATCCGCCGCCCTGCGGCCCGCACCACATCCAGGTGCTGCGCACCTACCCGGCGGTGCGGCCCCGCTACGCGTTCGCCCCGGACGGCGAGCGGACGGTGGCCCGGGGCTACACCAAGGCGGTACGCCGGGCCCGCCGGCTGATCTACCTGGAGGACCAGTACCTCTGGTCGACCGAGGTGGCCGAGCTGTTCGCCGAGGCGCTGCGGGACAACCCCGACCTGCACCTGGTCGCGGTGGTCCCCCGCTACCCGGACGTGGACGGCGCGTTGGCGCTGCCGCCCAACACGGTGGGCCGGGAGCAGGCGCTGTCGCTGTGCGAGCGGGCCGCGCCGGACCGGGTGCACGTCTTCGACGTGGAGAACCGGGCGGGCGACCCGGTCTACGTGCACGCGAAGATCTGCGTGGTCGACGACGTCTGGGCGAGCGTGGGCAGCGACAACTTCAACAGGCGCTCCTGGACGCACGACAGCGAGCTGTCCTGCGCGGTGCTCGACGAGACCCGCGACGAGCGGGTGCCCGTCGACCCGGCGGGTCGGGGTGACGGGGCCCGGGTGTTCGCCCGGGACCTGCGGCTGCGGTTGTGGCGCGAGCACCTGGACCGCGACCCGGACGGTGCCGACGACGCCGACCTGCTGGACCCGGCCGACGCCGTCGCGGCGATCACCGCCACGGCGGACACCCTCCAGCGGTGGCACGACTCGGGCCGATCGGGCCCCCGGCCGCCGGGCCGGCTGCGCCCACACCGGCCGGAGCGGCTGCCCTGGTACACCCGGCTGTGGGCGCTACCGGCGTACCGGCTGGTCTACGACCCCGACGGCAGGCCGCTGCGCGCCCGCCGCAAGGGCACCTGGTAGCTCCCGCCGGTCGGCGGTCGGCGCGGGCGGGGTGGGGTGGCGGGTCAGCCCGCCCGGGTGGGCGAACGAGGTACGCGGGGCGTAGCAGCCGCTGGCGATGAGCAGCGGGTTCTCCGGGCGCAGCGCGTAGCTCGGGTGCCGGGGGTCGAGGAACTCCACCGACTCGATCTCGAACGGGCTGACCGGTTCGCAGACGTAGGGGTAGACCCCGCTGAACAGCTCGCCGTCGCGCCGGGTGAAGTACCGGTGGTGGCCGGTGCGCAGCAGGTGGCCGGTGTGCCCGATCCGGGCCCGGGTCCGGATCAGCGGGACGCCGCCGACCTCGGTCTCGGCGACCAGCGCGTCGCCCCGTACCCGCAGGGTGGTGTGTCCCAGCACGGCCGGGGCGCCCCGGGCGGCGGCGTAGTCCCGGACCCGGGGGCTGGAGGTGACGTAGTGGGTCCACCAGCCGCCGGGGGTCGCCCCGTCGGGCGCGTCGACCCCGGCGAGGGCCACCCCGACGTAGGTCAGCGAGTACGCGCCGAGGCCGGAGGTCTGACCGGCGTCGTCGACGACGTACTGGTTCATGAAGACCTGCCGGTCGGGGCGCGGACACAGGCCGGGCGGGACCAGCGCGACGACCGCGTCCGGGTCGGCCGGCAACCAGCTGAAGTGCAGCGTACGGCTGTCGACGACGAGCTGCGGGTCCGCGGGGTCGAGCACGTGGTCCTCCGTACGGCGGTGGTCTCCCGCGACGCTACGGGCGGTCCTGTCGGCGGGACAAGGACGGATAGCCGACACCGCCGCCGTGGTGTCGGGTTCCGGGTGGCCCGCCGGTCCGACAGGTGCCTGTGATCACAATCGACGCGAACCATGTCCGATAGTGTGGCTTTGTTACTTGAAATCACTTAAGTACATCAGCCTTTCGGCTAGATTTCCGCTCACCGATCAGGCTATGGTGGCTTCCGAACGGCCCATCTGAAGCTAAACCGAAGCGTCACGTCTTTTTGACCGCGGACGAGGTGCAGGGAGGACCACCAATGACCGCGCCCACCATGAGCAAGCCGGCGGCGACACCGTCCACCACCGAGAAGCTGGACCCGCGCGCACTCACCGACAGCGCCGCCGACCTGCTGAACGCGATGGCCGCGCTGCCCGCCGGCCACCCGTCCCGGGCCGCGCTGCGCGACCGGGCGATCGAGGCCTGGCTCCCGCTGGCCAACCACCTGGCCCACCGCTACAGCGGCCGGGGCGAGCCCACCGACGACCTCGCCCAGACCGCCGCCGTCGGCCTGATCAAGGCGATCGACAAGTTCGACCCGTCGCGCGGCGTCGACTTCGCCGGCTACGCCATCCCGACCATCATCGGCGAGCTGAAGCGGCACTTCCGCGACCGCACCTGGGACATCCGGGTCCCCCGGCGGCTCCAGGAGCTGCGGCTGGCCATCTCCGACGCCAACAGCTCGCTGTTGCAGACCCTCGGCCGCTCGCCGACGGTCGCCGACATCGCCGCCCACCTCAAGCTCACCGAGGAAGAGGTCCTGGAGGGCCTGGAGGGTGCCCGCGCGTACAACGCGGTGTCGCTGTCCACCCCGACCGGCGACGGCGACCGCGCCACCGAGCTGGGCGACATGCTCGGCGGCGAGGACAACGAGTTCGAGCTGGCCGAGCTGCGGGTCGCCCTCGGCCCGGCGCTGGCCACCCTCGACGAGCGCGAGCAGAAGATCCTCACCCTGCGCTTCTACGGCAACCTGACCCAGTCGCAGATCGCCGACCAGATCGGCGTCTCGCAGATGCACGTGTCCCGGCTGCTCGCCCGGGCCCTGACCAAGCTGCGCGGTCAGCTCGACGGCACCTACTGAGGGGGTGGAGGCGGTCACCGGTCCCCGGTGACGGTCACGACCACGGGGCCCGGCCGGCGGTTCGCCGGCCGGGCCTTCCCGACATCGAACGACGCACCGGCCCCGACGCATCCGCGTCGGGGCCGGTGCCACTTCGGTTGGCGTCCACGCCGGTACGCGACGCCGACGTCGCCCGGGACGCCGGTCAGCCGACCGCCGGCTCCCGCCACAGTGGCCCGGGACGCCGGTCAGCCGCCTGCCGGCTCCCGCCACATCGGATAGAACGGCGTGCCGTCGGGCAGCCGGAAGACCTCGCGCAGCCGGTAGCCGTGCCGGGCGTAGAGGTCCCGTCCCGCCTCGCTGCTGGCCTCCAGGTAACCGGGCACCCCGTGGGCGTCCAGCCAGGCGTGGTGGTGCCGCAGCAGCGCGGTGCCCAACCCCTGCCCCTGCCGCCCCGGCCGGACGGCGAGCAGCGCCAGGTGGTGGTGGTCGGGGTGCGGATGGTTGGCGGCGAACAGCTCGTCGAGGTGCTGGAACCGGGGCGTCCACTCCCCGCAGGCGGCGGCCAGCCGGTCGTCGTAGTCCACCGGGGCCGGCGACCCGCCACCGACCTGCGGGAACCAGACCGCCACCGCGTCGCGGTCGGCCGTGCCGAAGACCAGCCCGTGCCGCATCGCGTGGTCGACCAGGATCTCGAAGTTGTCGGCGAAGACGGCCTCCCGCTTGGCCTCGTCGGGCACCAGCCACCGGGTCGCCGGGAGCACCAGGAACGCCTCGGCGATCCGCTCGGCGACCCACCGGGTGTCGGCGGCGGCGAGCCGTCCGATGGTCGGCGCGGTCACCGCCGGGACTCCACCGGCACCGGCTGCTCCACCGGAGGGCCGAACAGCGAGGTGGCCGTGCTCTCCGCGCCCCGCCCGATCCGGGCGTAGACGTCGGGACGGTTGGCGCGCAGCACCAGGCCCCACAGCAGGCCGATCAGCGCGGCCACCGGGTAGACCCCGGGGATGATCCAGCGCAGCGGCGAATCCGGCGCGACGCCGAGCAGGGTCGCGAAGTTCGCCACCGCCACCGCCACCACGGCGGCCAGCGCGACGGTGGCCAGTGCCGGGGCGATCGCCCGCTTCCACAGCGACTCGGCGGTGTCGGAGCGGGCGAAGTAGACGATCACGGCGACGCTGGTGGTGGCGATCAGCAGCAGCACGCCGAAGCCGCCGCCGGTGCCGGCGTAGTAGAACAGCTGCACCACCGGGTCCCAGCCGTTGACCGCGTACAGCACGATCACCAGCAGGCCGAGCAGGCTCTGCGCCAGCGAGGCCATCCGGGGTGCGCCGGTGCGCGGCGAGGTCTGCCCGAAGGCGGCCGGCAGCACCCGCTCCCGGCCCAGCGCGAAGGCGTACCGGGCGGTGGTGTTGTGGAACGAGATCATCGCGGCCAGCACCGAGGTCATGAACAGCGCCTGGCCGATGGTGACCGCGGTGTCGCCGAGGTGCGCGGCGGCCAGGTTGAAGATCAGTTCGATGCTCTGCTCACCGGCGGCGGCGGAGATGTTCTCCGGGCCGACGGCCACGGTCATCGACCAGGAGGAGAGCGCGTAGAGTCCGGCGATGATCGCCACCGAGAGGTAGGTCGCCAGCGGGACCGTCCGCCGCGGGTCCTTGCTCTCCTCGCTGAACACCACCGAGGACTCGAACCCGACGAACCCGGTCATGGCGAGCACCAGCAGCGCGCCCGCCCCCGGCACCAGGAGGTTGGCCGGGGCGAGGGCGGCGAAGCTGGTCGAGCCGCCCGCCGGGTGGCTGAGCTGGCCCAGGTCGAACACGACGATCACCACGATCTCGGCGATCAGCAGCACCGCCAGGACCAGGCCGTTGACGTCCACCCGCAGCAGGCCGAGGAACGCGACGAGCGCCCAGGCGACCAGCGCCACCACGGACCAGTGCGGCTCGACGCCGAACAGGGTGCCGAGCACCGGGGCGGCGGCGGCGCCGATCGCGCCGTACAGGCCGACCTGGAGTGCGTTGTAGGCGATGAGCGCGACCCAGGCCGCGCCGACGCCGGCCGGGCGGCCGATGCCCCGGGCGACGTAGGCGTAGAACGCGCCGGCGTTCTCGACCCGGCGGGCCATCGCCACGTAGCCGACGGAGAAGAGCGCCAGGACGGCGCCCACGGCGAGGAAGGCCAGCGGCATGCCGGTGATGCCGGTGACCGCGTAGCCGGTGGTGACCACGCCGGCCACCACGGTCAGCGGCGCGGCGGCGGAGAGGACGAAGAAGATGACCGACGGCACGCCGAGGCGGCCACGGGCCAGGGCGTCGCTGACGTTGCTGGGGCGGTCGACTGTCGGATGCGGGGGCATGGGGCTGCTCCGGAAGAGGGGGAGATGAGGGGGGGAAGGGGGTGGCGCGGCGAGATCAGGGGATGCCGCGCAGCACCGCCGCGCCGACCGCGGCCTCGGTGTGCACGACGAGTTCCTTCAGGGGAGGCGGCAGCGAACCGACGAGGGTGGACAGTCGGTGGTGGGCGCGGGGGCCGGCGCTCCACAGCACCTCGCGGGTCAGCCCGGCCGCGGCCACCAGGCCGAGCAGCGTCGTGTCCGACACCAGCGGCTGTTCGGGCCGCTCCACCAGGGCCCGCAGCCGGGTCGCCGGCCAGGCGGCGGCGTTGAGGTCGATCGGCAGGTAGCTGACGGTGGTGCGCAGCAGGCGGCGGTTCTCCTGCCGGCGCAGCACCCCGGCCCGGGCCAACCGCTCCCCCACCGAGGTGGTGGACGACTGGGCCAGGAAGGCGAGCCAGGTGCGCACCGCCTGGTGCTGCGACTCACCGATCAGTTGGTCGAGCACGGTGTGGGCCAGCGCGTCGGCCGGGGGACGCCGGTCGATCACGGTGACCAGTCCACCGGAGACGGTGATCTGTCCGAACAGGATCAGCTCGGCCAGCAACCCGGCGGCCAGGCCGAGCCCGGTGGCGCTCGGGTGCAGTTTGGCCTTGCCACGACTGTCGTTGTGGGCGATCAGAAAGAACTCGTCGGCGACCAGCAAACGAGCCTCCCACGCATTGTCCACAGGTGATCCACGCCGGGTGACAGGATGCCCCCAGAGCTCCAGCTTTGCAACTCCCGGATTCGATGGTTGCACTCCGTGCTCATGCGACCTGCGGATCTTGTCGTGACAGACTCGGAGGGTGACCGTCAGCCCCACTGTTCGCCGCCGCCGCATCGCCCGTGAACTCCGCCAACTGCGGGAACGCGCGGGCATGACACTGGACGTCGCCGCCCGCCAACTCGACATGTCCAAGAGCAACCTGTCCCGGATCGAGAACGCCCAGATCGGCATCAAACCCCGGGACGTACGCGCCGCGTTGGCCCTCTACGAGGTGACCGGGGTCGATGCCGAGGCGCTCATCGAGATCGCCCGGGGCGCCCAGCAGCGCGGCTGGTGGCAGAACTACAGCGACGTGCTGCCCGAGTGGTTCGAGTTCTACGTCGGGCTGGAGGCCGAGGCGGAGAGCCTGCGCACGTACGAGGCCGAGTCCGTCCCCGGGCTGCTGCAGACCGAGGCGTACGCCCGGGAGATGTTCCGTCGTACGGCCGGCGAGGAGGGGCTGGAACGCAAGGTGGCCGCCCGGCTGCGCCGGCAGGAGGTGCTGCACCGGGAGTCTCCCCCGGTCGAGCTGTCGGTGGTGCTCAACGAGGCGGTACTGCTGCGCCCGGTGGGCGGGCCGGCCGTCATGGCGGAGCAGTTGACCCACATGGCCACGGTCGCCCGATCACCGAACGTGACATGTCACGTACTTCCGTTCGCATCCGGTGGGCACCCCGCGATGAGCACTCCGTACGTGATCATCACGTTTGCCGACGCGGCCGACAATTCCGTGGTTTACCTGGACAATCTCACGCTGGGTCTGGCGCTGGAGGAAGCGGGACACGTGCGCGGGTATACCCTTGTGCACGAGGAGCTGTGCCGGATGGCACTGGATCCGGCGGCGTCTCTGGCCCGCCTGGAGGAGGCTGCTCGTCACTTTGCGTGATCGCATTGCGGCACGCCCGGGGGGAACGGAAGGTACGGGAATGCAGGCGCTGCCTCTGTCCATGATGGACTGGCGGACCAGCAGCCGCAGCAGCGGCAACGGCAACTGCGTGGAGATCGCCACCACCGACGACCGGATCGCGGTGCGCGACAGCAAGGACCGGTGCGGGCCCGCGCTGGTCTTCTCCGCCCACGCCTGGACAGCCTTCGTCACCGGCATGGAGGCGGTACGCCGGGGCTGACCCCGGGCGTGCCACAGTGGCAGCCGTGCTCTCCGACGTACCCCTCGACCTGCCGGTCCGGCCGGCGCTGGCACCCCTGCTGCGAGCGCTGACCGACGCCGGCGGTGCGGTCCTGGTCGCCCCGCCCGGCACCGGCAAGACCACCCTGGCCCCGCTCGCCGTGGCCGACGGGGTGGCCGGGCGGGTGCTGGTCGCCCAGCCCCGCCGGGTGGCCGCCCGCGCGGCGGCCCGGCGGATGGCCGACCTGCTCGGCGAGCGGGTCGGCCACCGGGTCGGCTACGCCGTGCGCGGCGACCGCCGGGTCGGCCCGGACACCCGGATCGAGGTGGTCACCACCGGCCTGCTGGTCCGCCGGCTGCTGCGCGACCCGGACCTGCCCGGGGTGGACGCGGTGCTGCTCGACGAGGTGCACGAGCGGCAGCTCGACGCCGATCTCGCGCTGGCCTTCGCCGTGGAGGCCCGGGCGGCGCTACGGCCCGAGCTGTGGCTGGTGGCGATGTCGGCCACCCCGGAGGCGGACCGGTTCGCCGCGTTGCTCGGCGGCGACACGCCGGCCCCGGTGGTCCGCGCCGAGGCGGCCCTGCACCCGGTCGCCCGGGTCTGGACGCCACCGTCGCACCCGGTCGCGCCGCCGGGCGCGGGACGGGTCGATCCGCTGCTGCTCGACCACGTCGCCGCGACCGTCCGGCGGGCCCTGCACGAGCAGGACGGCGACGTGCTGGTCTTCCTGCCCGGGGCGGGCGAGATCGGGGCGGTGACCCGTCGGCTGGCCGACCTGGCCGACCGGGTGGCCGTCCTGCCGCTGCACGGGCGGCTGCCCGCCGCCGCGCAGGACGCCGCGCTGCGCCCCGCCGACCGCCGTCGGGTGGTGCTCGCCACCTCGGTGGCGGAGAGCAGCCTGACCGTGCCCGGGGTCCGGGTGGTGGTCGACGCCGGCCTGGCCCGGGTGGCCCGTACCGACCTGGCCCGGGGGCTGGGCGCGCTGGTCACCGTGCCGGTGTCCCGGGCCGCCGCGACGCAGCGGGCCGGCCGGGCCGGCCGGCAGGGCCCCGGGGTGGTCTACCGCTGCTGGTCGGAGGGGACCCACGGCCGGCTCGCCGCGCAACCCGAGCCGGAGATCGCCAGCGCCGACCTGACCGGCTTCGCGCTGGACCTGGCCGCCTGGGGCAGCCCCGACGGGGCCGGCCTGGCGCTGCCCGACGCGCCGCCGCCCGCCGCGCTGACCGTGGCCCGGGAGACGTTGACCGCCCTCGGCACGATCGACGCCGACGGCCGGGTGACCGCCCGGGGACGGGCCATCGCCGCCACCGGCACCCACCCCCGGCTGGGCCGGGCCCTGCTCGACGGTGCCGCCCGGATCGGCCGGGACCGGGCCGCCGAGCTGGTCGCCCTGCTCGCCGAGGACGGCCTGGCCGGGCGGCACGACGACCTCACCGCCGCGTGGCGGCGGCTGCGCGACGACACCGACCCCGGTGCCACCGCCCGCTGGCGCGCCGAAGTCCGGCGGCTGCGGGCCGCGCTGCCCGCCGGCGATCCCGACCGGGCCGGCACCCCGGCCGGTCCCGCCCGCACCGCCGACCGGGAGCGGCCCGGCGACCGGCCGGCTGCCCAGGGACGGAACGGCCGGGGACGGGCCACCGGGCCGTGGCTGCCCGACGATCTGGCGGCGGGGCTGCTGGTGGGGCTGGCCCATCCGGAGCGGCTGGCCCGGCTGCGCCGGGCCGGTGGGACGTCGTACCTGATGGCGGGTGGGACGGGGGCGGAGCTGACCGCCGGGTCGGCGCTGACCGGGACGGGCTGGCTGGCCGTCGCGGTGGCCGACCGCTCGCCGGGCGCGCCGACCGCCCGGGTCCGGCTGGCCGCCCCGCTCGACGAGGCGACCGCCCGGGAGGTCGGCGGCGCGTTGCTGACCGAGGTCAGCGAGGTCGGTTGGGTCGACGGCGACGTGCTGGCCCGCCAGGTGACCCGGCTCGGCGCGATCGAGCTGGCCAGTCGGCCGCTGGCCCGACCGGCCCCGGAGCTGCTGACCGCCGCCCTGGCCGACGGGCTCCGCCAGGCGGGCCTGGACCTGTTGACCTGGACCCCGGCGGCCCGGTCGCTGCGCCAGCGGCTGGCGTTCTGCCGCCAGGCGCTGGGCGGGCCGTGGCCGGAGGTCTCCGACGACGCGCTGCTCGCCGCCGCCGACCGGTGGCTCGGGCCGGAACTTGCCGCCGCCCGCCGCCGGGCCGATCTGGCCCGGACCGACGTGGTCGGGGCGCTGCGCCGGCTGCTGCCCTGGCCCCAGGCGGGCCGGCTGGACGAGCTGGCCCCGGAACGTGTCGAGGTGCCCAGCGGCTCCCGGGTCCGGGTCGACTACGCCGATCCGGCCGCGCCGGTGCTGGCGGTGAAGCTCCAGGAGACGTTCGGCTGGCAGCAGACGCCCCGGCTGGCCGACGGCCGGGTGCCGCTGCTGCTGCACCTGCTCTCCCCCGCCGGCCGGCCCGTCGCGGTCACCGCCGACCTGGCGTCGTTCTGGCGTACCGGCTACCCGCAGGTGCGCGGGGAGCTGCGCGGGCGGTACCCGCGCCACCCCTGGCCGGAGGACCCGGTCACGGCCGCACCGACCCGGCACACCACGCACCGTCGCCGCTGAGCCCGCGCAGCGCCGGTCGCGGTCACTCGTCGACGACGTCGGCGATCAGCACGGTGATGTTGTCCGGGCCGCCGGCCCGCAGGGCGAGGTCGATCAGGCGGCGGGCGCAGTCCTGGCGGCCCGGGGTCTCCCGCAGCACCTCGGCGAGGGTGTCCGGGCGGACGACGTTGGACAGGCCGTCGCTGCACAGCAGCCAGCGGTCGCCGGCCCGGGGCACCATCGTGGCGTACGACGGGGAGACCTGCTCGCCCTGCAACGCCTGGGTGACCACGGCCCGCCGGGGGTGGCTGGACGCCTCCTCGGGGCTGATCACCCCCTGGTCGACGAGCATCTGGACGAAGGTGTCGTCCCGGGTGACCTGTTTGAGGGTGCCCTCGCGGAACAGGTAGGCCCGGGAGTCGCCGACGTGGGCCAGCGCCAGGCAGCTGCCGGTACGGGAGAACAGCAGGGCGGTCAGTGTGGTGCCCATGCCCTGCCGCTCGGGGTCCTCCCGGACGGCCTGGTGGATCCGCGCGGTGGCCAGCTCGATGCCGGTCTGCAACGCCGCCACCAGGGCGTCCTCGGGGGTCTCCACGTCCAGTGGGGCGACCGCGTCGATGGCGATCCGGCTGGCCAGGTCGCCGGCCGCCATCCCGCCCATGCCGTCGGCGACGGCGACGAGCCAGGCACCGGAGTGCAGGGCGTCCTGGTTTCCGCTGCGGATCAGCCCACGGTCGCTCGTCCCGACGGAACGAAGCTTCAGGGTCATGGGTGGCAGCCTGCCAGGCGGAGGGCGTTGTTGTCTCTAGGAGATCAGGACGACTGCGCGTGGCGCGGCGAATCTCACTGCCGCAGGCGTCGGTCCGGGCGGCTGCGACCAGCCCGAAGGTCATCCAGTCGAATCGATTGACAGGGAGGAGACGCGCTGGAAACATCTGGCTGATAGCTGGGAGCGCTCCCAGCGACAGGCATCGACGGCACACCCCACCACTACCCTTCCGCCCGGAAAGGAATCCCGTGATCCTGACCCGACGACGTCGGCGGCATCTCGCGGTACTGGCAGCGACGACCCTGATCCTCACCGGCGCCGGCACCGGCGTGGCCCACGCCGAGGTCCCGCCGGACGCCCCCGAGCAGATCAGCAACGGCGACTTCAGCGAGGGCGTCGCGCCCTGGTTCTCCTACGGCACCGGCCCGCTCGACGTCGTCGACGGCCGGCTCTGCGTCACCGTCCCCGCCGGGCTGGCCAACCCGTGGGACGCCGGCATCGGCCACGACGGGGTCCGGCTCAACGCCGGCGCGGAGTACAAGCTCAGCTTCGACATCTCGGCCACCCCCGGGCTGAGCGTCAACGCCGTGCTCCAGCTCGGCAGCGCCCCCTACACCTCGTACGCGAGCGTGCCGGCGGTGGCCGCCCCGACGAGCAAGCGGGTCGAGCAGACGTTCACCGTCCCGGACGACAACCCCAACGCCCAGCTCATCTTCCAGGTCGGTGGGGCCGCCGCCGAGCAGCGGATCTGCCTGGACAACGTCTCGTTGCGCGGCGGTGAGGCCGCCCCGCCGTACGTGCCGGACACCGGCCCCCGGGTGCGGGTCAACCAGGTCGGCTACCTGCCCGGCGGCCCGAAGAACGCCACCGTGGTGACCGAGTCGACCGAGGCGCTGCCCTGGCAGCTCAAGTCGGCCGCCGGCACGGTCGTGGCCAGCGGCCAGAGCACCCCGCGCGGGGTCGACGCCGCCTCCGGGCAGAACGTG
Organism: Micromonospora sp. WMMD723; assembly: GCF_049863385.1. NCBI lineage: Bacteria > Bacillati > Actinomycetota > Actinomycetes > Micromonosporales > Micromonosporaceae > Micromonospora > Micromonospora sp. WMMD723. The sequence continues at coordinate 4,337,423 of NZ_JBMKNR010000001.1, read as the reverse complement.
CAGACCGTCGACTTCTCGTCCTTCCGCACGCCCGGCACCGGCTACACGCTGGTCGCCGACGGCGAGACCAGCCACCCGTTCGACATCTCCGGCGACCTCTACGACCGGCTGCGGGCCGACGCGATGCAGTTCTTCTACGCCCAGCGCAGCGGCATCGAGATCGACGGTGACCTGATCGGCGAGGAGTACGCCCGCCCGGCCGGCCACCTCGGCGTGGCCCCCAACCAGGGCGACACGCAGGTGCCCTGCCAGCCCGGCGTCTGCGACTACTCGCTTGACGTGCGCGGCGGCTGGTACGACGCGGGCGACCACGGCAAGTACGTGGTCAACGGCGGTATCGCCGCCTACCAGCTGCTGAGCGCCTTCGAGCGGACCAAGACGGCGGAGACCGCCGCCGGTGGGGCCGCGCTGGGCGACTCGACGCTGCGGCTGCCCGAGCGGGGCAACGCGGTGCCGGACATCCTCGACGAGGCCCGCTGGGAGATCGAGTTCCTGCTCCGGATGCAGGTGCCGGCCGGCAAGCCGCTGGCCGGAATGGTCCACCACAAGATCCACGACAAGGCGTGGACCGGCCTGCCGCTCGCCCCGCAGGACGACGCCCAGCCGCGTGAGCTGCACCCGCCGACGACCGCCGCCACCCTGAACCTGGCCGCCGTCGCCGCGCAGTGCCAGCGCCTGTTCGCCCCGTACGACGCGGCGTTCGCCGCCCGCTGCGGCACCGCCGCGTCGAGCGCGTACGCCGCGGCCAAGGCGCACCCGGCGGTCTACGCCGACCCGAACGACGGCATCGGCGGCGGCGCGTACGACGACACCAACGTCACCGACGAGTTCTACTGGGCGGCCGTGGAGCTGTACCTGACCACGGGCAAGAAGGCGTACCTGGACGACCTGACCGCCTCGCCCCAGCACACCGGCGACGTGTTCGCCACGGGCGGCGCGTTCAGCTGGCAGAGCGTGGGCGCGGTCGGCCGGCTCGAACTGGCCACCGTGCCGAACGGCCTGCCGGCCGCCGACCGGGCCCGGGTCCGCGCCTCGGTGACCGCCGCCGCCGACAACTACCTGACCACCCTGCACGCCCAGGCGTACGGCCTGCCGGTGCCGGGCGAGGCGGCAAGCTACGTCTGGGGCAGCAACAGCAACATCATCAACAACATGGTCGTGCTGGCTACCGCGTTCGACCTGACCCGGGACGCGAAGTACCGGGACGGTGCCGTGCAGGCGACCGACTACCTGCTCGGCCGCAACGCGCTGAACATGTCGTACGTGACCGGCTGGGGCGAGCAGAACGCGCGCAACCAGCACAGCCGGATCTTCGGCAACCAGCTCAACCCGGCCATGCCGAACCCGCCGGTCGGCTCGCTCGCCGGTGGCCCGAACGCCGCCCTGCAGGACCCGTTCGTCGCCCAGCTGCTCAAGGACTGCGCGCCGATGTTCTGCTACGTCGACGACATCAACTCGTACTCGACCAACGAGGTGGCGATCAACTGGAACTCGGCGCTGGCCTGGCTCGCGTCGTTCCTCGCCGACCAGGGGGAGGCCAAGGCGGTGGCCCCGCGCACCTGCGCGGTCAGCTACCAGGTGCACGGCACCTGGCCGGACGGCTCCAACACCCAGGTCGTCCTGCGCAACACCGGTGACACCGCGATCGACGGCTGGACGCTGCGCTACGCCTACAACGGCGACCAGAAGGTCACCCAGGCGTGGTCGGCGAAGGTGACCCAGTCCGGGGCCACCGTGACGGCGAAGAACGAGGCGTACAACGCGAAGATCGCGCCGGGCGCCAGCATCACCTTCGGTCTGCTCGCCAAGACCGGGACGCTGGCCAACCCGGAACCGGATCTGATCACCGTCAACGGCGGCGCCTGCACGGTGTCCTGACCGGCACTCCTACCCTCGGACCCCGGGCTGCCACCCGGGGTCCGAGCGCGCCGGGCGGTCGTCCCCCGACCGCCCGGCGCCCCCGCCCGACCGCCCGGCACGCCCGGCCCAGCAGTGGAGACGAGTCCGATGCCCGAGCAGACCACGATCTCCGACGCCGAGCGTCGGCGCATCGTCCACGAGTTCGTCGACGGGACCGTCGGCGACGCCCACCCCGAGGTGGTGGCGATGGTCCGTGACCTCACCCACCGGGTCCGCGACACCGTCGAACTGGCCCGGGCCGCCGGCATCACGCCCGAGTCGCCCCGCGCCGGCCACGTGGTGGCCGCGCTGGTCTGCGCGTACGGCGAGGTCTTCGACCGGGTCGACGACGCCGGCTACCGCAGCGCGCTGCTGGCCCGGCTGGAGGTCGCCAACGACCCGCGGACCGAGCGGTACTTCCAGCTCCTCGCGACGGTCAACGGCTGGACCGCGCCGCCCACCCTGACTCCGGTGCTGGACTGGTTCATCGCCGCGCTGCGCCACCACCCGGCGCCCTGACCCGCACCCCGCCGACGCGGTGACGACGGTGGGCGGGCAGGTCAGCAGGCCTGTCGCGTCGACCGGGCCAGGCGCAGGAAGCCGCGCCAGGCACCCGGGGTGAAGGCCAGGGTGCCGCCCGCACGGTCCTTCGTGTCGCGGACGAGGACGACACCCGGCAGGTTGTCCGCCACCTCGACGCAGTTGCCACCGTTGTTGCCGCTCCTGGTGCTCGTGTGCCACCGGGCGCCGTTCAGCTCCATGATGTCGCCGCTTTCCTGACGAGTTCCAGGGATCGCGCCCGGGGTAGGGCCTCCCCCACTATGCGCGCCCACCGGCGTTCCAGGACGGCGATGTCCGCACGCTGGTCGATGATCTGCGCGCGTACCTGCCCGTCGACGTGCGCCACCCGCGTGCCGTCGTCCAGCTCGGCGACGACGAAGGGCCCGCCGAGGCCGGCGTACATGCCCGTCTCGGCCGGGACCACGTGCACCTGCACGGTCGGCAGCTCGGCGCAGGCGGCGAGGTGGGCGCACTGCTCGCGCATCAGTTCGGGCCGGCCCGGCACCGGGCGGTGCAGCACCGACTCGTCGATGACGGCGACCAGGAGCGGCGGGCGGTCGCGGTGCAGGATCGCCTGGCGGGTGAGGCGGGCCGTGATGAGCTGGTCGACCTCCTCCTCGGTGAGGGTCTCCCCGGCCAGGGTCGCCCGCGCGTACGCCTCGGTCTGGAGCAGGCCGGGCACCCAGGCCAGCTCGAAGCCGCGCAGCACGACGGCCTCACGTTCGATGTCGGCCCACGGCCGGAACCACGCTGGCTCGTGTCGCTTGTGCAGGTCCGGCCAGAGGTCGAGGACGTCCCGCTTGAGCAGCGCGGCGACCTCGGCACGGTGCCGGGTCTGGGGAATCCGCCCCTGGCTGGCCCAGCGCGCCGCGGTCTTCGGGTCGACCCCGATGCGGGCGGCGAGGCTCTCGGCCGTCTCACCCGCCTCGGCCATCGCCTCCTTGACTGCCAGATTCATCCTGACCCTCCCCGGACATCCTGGATATCCGGAGCCATCTTGCTACGCCGTGTGATCATGTCGCAACCCTTCGGCACGACGAGACCCGGCGGCGGCACCGACGGGCCGGACTCCCGTCGGCGGCACCCACGGGGCCGCGCTCCCGACCCGGGGGGCGGGAGGCGGCCCCTGCACCGTGGACCGACGGGGCTCAGGAACCGGCGGGGGCGCCGACGGCGACCGGCGCGGGGGCACCGTCACCACGCCAGACGTAGCTGACCCCGGCCGGCGCGGTGAGCGAGCCGGCGAACAACGCGTTGACCCGGGACGCCTCGGCGCTGCTCGGCCTGGCGTTGCGGCACGACACCGGGGCGCTGCTGCCCGACATCAGGTCGGTGCACAGGCCGGTCCGATTGTCCGGCAGGCCGAGGATGTGACCGATCTCGTGGGTGGCGATCCGGGTCCGGTCGTACCCCTGGTCGACGGCCTGGGTGCCCATCCAGACCCGGCCGTTGCCCAGGCTGGTGGTCTGCGCCCGGGGCCAGCCGGTGTCGACGTAGATGGTGATGTTGCCGGGCGTGCGGGCGACCAGCCGGACGTTGGTCACCGAGCTGTTCCAGATCGTCGCGGCCTGGTCGAAGTTGGTGCGGAACTCCCCGGCCCGGCTCGCGTCGTAGTAGACCGTCCGCGCGGCGGCGGACGCCGCGCCGCCACCCGCGGCGACCACACCGGTCGCCGTGAGCACCAGCGCCAGCAGGGTCCCGGCGGTACGCGAGAACTGTCGTCGGCGCATCGTCCGACCTCCCATCGATAGAAGTTCACCGATGTTAAGCGGTCGGTCGGAACCCGGTCGAATAGCGGTTACGTCATACCGCCACCACCGGACGGCTCAGCCGATCTCCTCGTCGACGAAGCACCAGCGCCAGGACTCCCCCGGCTGGATGGACCGCATCACCGGATGCCCGCTCGACTCGAAGTGCTTCGTCGCGTGCTGGTACGGCGACGAATCGCAGCACCCCACCTGCCCACACTCCACACACGACCGCAGGTGCACCCAGTCGTCGTTGCCGACGGCCACGCACTCCGGGCAGGCGTCGGTGACGCTCGGCTCGACGGTTCCCGCCCCGGTCAGGTGCGCACAGCTCATCAGTCACTCTCCCGTCGCAACAACGACTCCTCCAGGTCCAGGTCGCGGTACGCCCGCACCAGCACCTCCTCGGGAATCCGTCCCTCGTCACGGGCGGCCCGGAAGACCTCCCGCTCGGCGTCGATCATCTCCTGCCGCAGCCGACCGTACGCCTGCGACGGCGTCTCCCGGTCGCTGCCGCCGAGCCGCTCCCACGCCAGGTTGGTGCGGCTCTGCACCAGCCCGCGCAACCGCTCCACCACGGCCGGCGGCGCGCCCTCGGCCAGTTCGTCCAGCTTCTCCCGGGCCGCCCGCCCGGCCTGCTGCTGCACCGTGGCGGCGGAGAGCGCGTCGGCCACCGGGTCGTCCGGGGGCAGCTTCAACCGGCGGGCCAGCCACGGCAGGGTCGCCCCCTGACCGAGCAGCGTCGCCATGATCACCGCGAAGGCCAGCCAGATGAACAGCGCCCGCTGGTAGGGCTGCTCCCCGGACAGGGTCAGCGGCAGACCCAGCGCGGCGGCCAGCGTCACCACCCCGCGCATCCCGGCCCAGCCGATGACGATCGGGAACTGCACCGGCGGCCCCGGGTCCCGCTGCCGGACCCGGGGCACCAGCCGGGCCAGGTAGGTGGCCGGGAAGACCCAGACGAAGCGGGCCAGGAAGACCGCCGCCAGCACCGCCGCGGTGATCCCCACCAGCCGGCCGGTCGGCTCGTCGAGATCCTGCAGCACCTCGGGCAGTTGCAGGCCGACCAGCAGGAAGACCAGCCCCTCCAGCAGGAACTGGACCAGCCGCCAGAACGCGCCGGTCTGCAACCGGGAGGCCGCCGACAGCAGCAGCGGCATCTTGTGGCCGATCCCCAACCCGGTGACCACCACCGCCACCACCCCGGAGGCGTGGATCTCCTCGGCGGCGAAGACCACCGCGAACGGCACGATCAACGACAGCGCGTTGTCCAGCAGCGGGTCGGTGGTCCATTTGTGCAGGTAGCCGAAGACCACCACGCCCAGCAGTCCGACCAGCACCCCGCCGCCGGTGGCGACCACCACCTCCTGCGCCACGTACCCGAAACTCACCGAGCCGGCGCTGGCGGTGGCCGCGACGATCGCCACCCGCAGCAGCACCAGCGCGGTGGCGTCGTTGACCAGGCTCTCCCCCTCCAGGATGGTCACCACCCGCCGGGGCAGGCCCACCCGCCGGGCCACCGCGGTGGCCGCGATCGCGTCCGGCGGGGCCACCACCGCGCCCAGCGCCACACAGATCGCGTACGGCAGGTCGGGCAGGAACAGGTGCACCACCGTGCCCACCACGAACGCGGTGAAGATGACCAGCCCCACCGCGAGCAGCAGGATCGGCCGCAGGTTGAGCCGGAACGCCGGCACCGAGGTCTCCAGCGCCGCCACGTAGAGCAGCGGCGGCAGGATGCCCACCAGCACCAGGTCGGGATCGAGCCGCACGTGCGGGAAGCCCGGCAGGAAGGACAGCCCGAGACCGAGCACCACCAGCAGGATCGGCGCGAGCAGACCCAGCTTGCGGGCCAGCGCGGCACCGAAGGTCGCGATCGCCAGGAAGACCACGACCTCGAACAGAGCTTCCATGGAGTAGCAGCCTAGGGGTACGGACGGCCCGGGGTGATCACCCGGCGGCGCGCAGCTTCGGCAGCACCTCCGCACCGAACGTGTCGATGAAGGCGCGCTGCTCCTGCCCGACGTGGTGCAGGGCGATCTGGTCGAAGCCCAGCGACAGGTACTCCTCCAGCCAGCCCACGTGCCGGCCCAGATCCGCCGACACGTTCACCACCTCGGCGACCTGCTCCATCGGCACCCGCTCGCTGACCACGTCGAAGTGCTCGGCGGTGTCGAGGTCCCAGCAGACCGGCGGCGCGAAGACGTTGCTGCGCCACTGCTCGTACGCGATCGCCTCGGCCTCGGCCTGCTCCGGCGCCCAACTCACGTGCACCTGCAGGTGCAGCGGCCCCCGTCCACCCGCCTCCCGGTAGGCGTCGATCATCTCGCGCAGGTGCGCGGTCGGGGCGTTCACCGTGATCAGGCCGTCCGCCCACTCGGCGCACCACCGGGCGGTGGCCACGCTGACCGCCGCCCCGATCAGCGCCGGCGGTTCCTCCGGCCGGGTCCACAGCTTCGCCCGGTCCACCCGGACCAGGCCGTCGTGGCTGACCTCCTCGCCGGCCAGCAGCGCCCGGATCACCTCCACGCACTCCCGCAGCCGGGCGGTCCGCACGTCCTTGCGCGGCCAGCCGTCGCCGGTGATGTGCTCGTTGCTCGCCTCGCCGGTGCCCAGCGCCGCCCAGAACCGCCCCGGGTACATCGCGCCCAGGGTGCCGATCGCCTGCGCGATGATCGCCGGGTGGTAACGCTGGCCGGGGGCGTTGACCACCCCGAACGGCAGCCCGGTGGCCTGCAGCGCCGCGCCCAGCCAGGACCAGGCGAAGCCGGACTGGCCCTGCCGGGTGCTCCACGGCGAGAAGTGGTCCGACGACATCGCGGCGTCGAAGCCGGCGCGTTCGGCGTGCACCACCGCCTCCAGCAGGCGGCTCGGATGGATCTGCTCGTGGGAGGCGTGGAAGCCGAACACCGTCATGGCGTCCTTCCGTACCCATGACGGTGTCCGGTTAAAGCTCGCCCGCGCCGGTCGCCCGGCGCGGGGTCACTCGGCGTGCGCGCCGGCCCCGGCGGTGGCGGCGCCCTCCCCCACCCAGACGGTCTTGGTGTTGCAGAACTCCCGCATCCCCAGCGCCGACAACTCCCGGCCGTAGCCGGAGTTCTTCACCCCACCGAAGGGCAGCTCCGGGTACGAGGTGGTCATGCCGTTGACGAAGACGTTGCCGGCGTCCAGGTCGGTGGCGAACCGCTCCTGCTCGGCCGGGTCGGTGGTCCAGGCGTTCGCGCCCAACCCGAACGGCGTGCCGTTGGCCACCGCGACCGCCTCGTCGTACGACGACACCCGGTACAGCCCGGCGACCGGTCCGAATACCTCCTCGGCCCACATCCGCATCTGCGGGTTCAGGTCGGTGACCACGGTCGGCGGGTAGAACCAGCCGTCGCCGGTCGGCTTCTCGCCCCCGCAGAGCACCGTCGCGCCGTGCGCCACCGCGTCGCGCACCTGGGCGTGGATCTCGTCCCGGCCGCTCTCGCTGGCCAGCGGGCCGACGTCGGTGTCGGCGTCCATCGGGTCGCCGACCCGCAGCGCGGCCATGTTCGCGGCGAACTTCCCGGCGAACGCGTCGAAGACGTCGGTGTGCACGATGAACCGCTTGGCGGCGATGCAGGACTGGCCGTTGTTCTGGCAGCGGGCGGTGGTGGCCACCTCGGCGGCCCGGTCCAGGTCGGCCGAGGGCATCACCACGAACGGGTCGCTGCCGCCCAGCTCCAGCACCGTCTTCTTCAGCTCCCGGCCGGCGATCTGGGCGATCGAGCGGCCCGCGCCCTCACTGCCGGTCAGCGTCGCCGCCCGGACCCGGGGGTCGCTGAGGATCCGGTCGACGGCGTCGGAGCCGACCAGCAGGGTGGTGAACGCGCCCTCGGGGAAGCCGGCCCGGCGGAACACGTCCTCCAGGTAGAGCGCGGTCTGCGGCACGTTGGAGGCGTGCTTGAGCAGGCCGGTGTTCCCGGCCATCAGGGCCGGCGCGGCGAACCGCATCACCTGCCAGAGCGGGAAGTTCCACGGCATGACCGCGAGCACCGCCCCGATCGGCTGGTAGCGGACGAAGGCCCGCTTCGCCTTCACCGCGGCGGCGTCGGCGGGTTCGTCGGCGAGCATCCGCTCCGCGTTCGCCGCGTAGAACCGGCAGGCGGTGGCGCACTTGGTGACCTCGGCCCGCGCTGCGGCGTAGGTCTTGCCCATCTCGGTGGTCATCAGCCGGGCGGTGTCGTCGCGTTCGGCGTCGAGCAGGTCCGCGGCGGCGTTCATCCACTGCGCCCGCTGGGCGACCGTGGTCCGGCGCAGGTCCCGGAACGCCAGGTCGGCCCGTTCGATGGCGGCGTCGATCTGCTCGCTCGACATCGGCTCGTAGGACTTGAGCACCTGACCGGTGGCGGGGTTGGTGGTGGCGATGGGCATCTCTTCTCCTGTCACTCGAAGAGTGAGTGCCGCGCGCCCGGCTGCTCACGGCGGCGGGCGGCACGGCGGCGCTGGATGACGACCAGGTCGACCACCGCCACGACGGCGAACAGCGCGCACGGCACACCCAGCCAGGCCAGCCCGGCGCCGAACGCCACGACCGCGAGGACGGTCATGGTGACCAGGCCGAACAGGGCCAACGCCAGGCGCAGGTTCAACGCGCTGTACGCGTGGCCGACCGTGCCACGGGCACGCCGGGGCTGCGATCTCGTCATCGTCTCGGCCTACCCCGGCACGGACGCCGCTAACCGGTCCCGACGCCCGGATCACCCCACGTCGACGCCGCCCACCGGGCCGATGTCGGGCGGTTGACCTGCCCGGATAGCCCCGCTCCGACCTGTTCTTACCAGATTCATGTTTCGAGCTGTTGAATCTGCCCGGAAGTCGACACGAGCGGGCCGCCGCACCCGGTACGGCCCGTAGAGTGACCGGGCTGTCGCTCTGCGCCGTCTGACCGGGGGAAGACGCATGCCTCGACGCTGGGTCGCCGCCGTAGCCTGCCTGCTGGCGCTCACCGCGCTCGCCTGCGAGGAGGGCGGCGGGGCCTCCCCGCGCCCGACGAAGAGCGGATCGACACCGACCGGCCTGCCCGGCACGATGGCCGCCCTCGGCGACTCGATCACCACCGGGTTCGGTTCCTGCCTGGTGCTCACCTCGTGCCAGCGCAACTCCTGGTCCACCGGGGACGGCATCCGGGTGGAGAGCCACTACCGGCGGCTGCTCGACGCCGACGCGCCGATCCGCAACCGGGCCCGCAACCACGCCGTGCCGGGGGCCCGCGCCGAGGCCCTCGCCGGGCAGGCCGGTGCCGCCGTCAAGGACAAGGCCGACTACGTCACCGTGCTGATCGGCGCGAACGACGCCTGCCGCGACGACATCGACGCGATGACCGCGCCCGACACCTTCCGCAGCCAGGTCGACAAGGCGCTGCGGGTGCTGCGCGAGGGCCGCCCGAAGGCCCGGGTCCTGGTGGCCAGCGTCCCCGACCTGAACCGGCTCTGGGAGGTCGGGCACACCGAGTCCCGGGCGGTGCGGATCTGGAAGACCGGGATCTGCCCGGCACTGCTGGCCAACCCCACCTCGGACGCCAAGGCCGACCGGGACCGCCGGGCCCGCTTCGCCGAGCGGATCGACGCGTACAACAGCCAACTGAAGGCGGCCTGCCGGGCGTACGGGTCGCGGTGCCGCTACGACGGCGGGGCGGTGCACCGGGTGCGGTTCAGCCTGGACGAGGTCAACGCGTTGGACTGGTTCCATCCCAACGTCGCCGGGCAGAACCGGCTCGCCGACGCGACGTTCCCGGCGGCCGGCTGGCGACTCTGAGCCACCCCGGCACCGGCTCGCCCGCAGCCGGACGTCGCGGCGTGCGCGGGCCGCGCCCGGTGGTGGGCCGGACGCGGCGTGGCACCACCGCCGGTCAGGGGCGGCGCGGGTGGGGCACGCCGCCCTGGTGTTCCCGGTAGAGCGCCTGGGCGCGCTCGGCGAGATCCTTGGTGGCCGACGAGTTGGCCCAGGTGCCGAGGATGATCGCGGCACCGGGGACGACCTTGGCGAAGACCCGCTTGGCCGCCCGCACCCCGGCCATCCGGGCCAGTCGGACGCCGAGTTGCAGCATCACCCGCCCGAGCGGGTTCTGGGCGGCGTGACCGAACAACGCGCCGGCCCGCTCCCGACCGGCCGCGACGCCCAGCGCCAACCGGGCCGCCTCGGCCGCCTTGTGCACCTTCTGCAGGACGAGCAGGTCGGTGGCCCGGTCCGGGTGCACCGGGTCCGTGCCGTACGCGGCGGCCACGTGCAGCACCAGCCGGGCCTGGGTCCAGGCCAGCACGCCGACGTCGATCACCGCGCCGGGCAGCCCCGCCGCACCCGAGACCGCTCCGGAGAGCCGGGCCCGGTTGACGAAGCGCCGGATGGCCTGCTCGGCCAACTGGTCGGCGGTGGCGTCGGGGCGTTCCGCCCGGGCCCGGGCGACCCACTGCGCCGCCTCCGGACCGAGCCGGCGGACCGCCTCCAGGGCCAGGTGTTCCGGGGCGTACTGCGGGTCGTCCCGCATCCGGTCCCAGAGCCGGGCCGGCGGCGCCTCCGGCGCGTCGCCCGGATCACCGGCCGGCACCGCCGGGACCGGAGCCGACGCCCCCACCGTCGCCGGGACCGTGGCGGTCGGCGACCCGCCGGCAGGTGTCGCGGGGACGGCCGGGCCGGCGGTTTCCGCCGGTACCGGCGGCGTGGGGACGGTCGGTTCGTCGTCGGCGGGGACGGCGTCGGTCACGGATGCTCCCGGGGTGGAATCGGTTCGCGGACGGTCAGCGGCGACGGCCCGACAGCTTGCCGGCCGCCTGCTTGAGCCGTGCCTGGTTCTCCGGCTTGGCCAGCTCGCGCCGGCCCCGGTCGACCAACTGCTGCCCCTTGGGGGAGCGCAGGAAGGCGCTGATCCGCTGCATCAGTGCTGACATGTCGTCCTCCGATCGGGTGTCCTGCGTCATGTGTACCCGATCCCGGCAACCGCCAACCGTCCACTGTGTCCGGTCGAGGGTAGCCATCCGCCGACACCGACGCGAACCGGCCCGGCCCGCCCGGGGCATTGCGGGCCGGGCCGGCGGCTCAGACCAGGATGGCGGCGACCACCTCGGTGGCCCGCCACTCGTGCTGGGCGTAGAGGTCCGGGTAGGCGGAGATCTGCACGGCCTGGGCGGCGACGGTGAGCGGGAGATCCGCCCAGCCGGGGATCTCCAGCAGCGCGGTGAGGAACGCCCGGGTGGCGAACGCCGGGTCCATCAGCTGGCCGACCTCGCCCCAGCCGCTGCTCGGGCGCTGCTGGAACAGCCCGACCGAGTCGTGGTCCCAGCCGATCGCCTGATGCGGGTAGTTCTGCGACTCGGGCAGCACGCCGCTGGCGTAGTTGTAGAGGTTGCTCTCCTGCATCGCGGTGGCCACCGCGATGACCAGGGCCCGGCGCGGGACGCCCATCGCCCGGCCGGCCTTGACGATCTCCTTGGCGTTGTCCATCTGGGCCTGGTCGAGGCCGGCAACCGGGACGATCCGCTTCGGCCGGGGCTTCGGCTTCGGCCGGGGCTTGGGCTTGGTGGTCCTGGTCGCGCTCGGGGTCGGGCTCGGGGTGGCGGCGGTCGGGCTGGCGGCGGACGGGCTGCTGGGCACGACCGTGACCGGGGTACGGACCTCGGCCCGGGAGGCGGCCTGCTGCTGGGCGCGCTCGGCGAGGGCGGCCTCGGTGGCGGTCCGGTCGTCGGCCCGCTCGTCCGGCAGCGCCTGGACGCCCGCGACGGCGGTGACGCCGAGGCAGCAGAGCACCCCGGCGGCGAGGAGCGCCGGCCGGCGGCGGAGGTTAACGAGCCCGCCGAGGCGGGTACGGAGGGAACGGGGTTCACGGAGAACGCCGACCTGAACGGACGAGGGGGTGTCGTCCGAACGGCCAGTCATGCCCTGAGGGGCGCCCTGGTCGTCGATGGTGTCGTCGTCACGCATCCGCCGAGGCTAGGCATGCCCTTTCCCGTCCACCCACCTGCAGGAAGTGGCCCTCGCCACATTTTCCGGCGGGTCGCCGGGACGCCCACCCCGGACGCGGGACCGGGGTGCCAGACCACCCGCAACGGGCATTACGGTCAGCTACCGCGCCCGCCGTCGTCGGAGCGGGTCCACCACCCAGACCGCCCCGCCCGACTACAAGATCCATGATGTCCCCCTTTCAGGCGACACGCCGGAACCATCCGGCCGAGCGCTCCCGGCCTGTCGGACGAATTGGTCGCTTCCTCCGGGTTTGATAGCCGGATCGGTCACGACGCGCCCAGTGATGGAATGGATGACGCCGACGGGTACGTTCCCCGAACCGGGTGCCGTCCGTGCGCGGCCACCCGTAGGCGCATTTCCTCAGGAGGTCCGACCGGTGCTCGACCCACACGAGCTGTACCAGCTCACCGACGATCTGCCCGACCTCGGTCAGCCGGTGCTGATCCAGGCGCTCACCGGCTTCGTCGACGCCGGAAACGCCACCCGGCTGGCCCGCGAGCAGCTCCTCACCTCACTGGACGCCCGGACGATCGCCACCTTCGACGTCGACCAGCTCTTCGACTACCGGTCCCGCCGGCCGGTGATGACCTTCGTCGAGGACCACTGGGAGGACTACGACGCCCCCGAACTCGCCCTGCACCTGCTCCGCGACGACGACGAGACGCCCTTCCTGCTGCTCACCGGCCCGGAGCCGGACCTGCAGTGGGAGCGGTTCGTGGCGGCGGTCGGCGCGGTGGCCGCCCGGCTCGACGTCCGGCTCACCGTCGGGCTCAACTCCATCCCGATGGCCGTCCCGCACACCCGCCCCACCGGGGTCACCGCACACGCCACCCGTCGCGAGCTGATCGCCGGCTACGAACCGTGGTTGCAGCGGGTGCAGGTCCCGGGCAGCGTCGGTCACCTGCTGGAGTACCGGCTCGGCGAGGCCGGCAGGGACGCCCTCGGGTTCTCCGCGCACGTGCCGCACTACGTCGCCCAGACCGAGTACCCGGCCGCCGCCGAGGTGCTGCTCGCCTCGGTGTCCCGCAGCACCGGGCTGCTGCTGCCCAACGAGAGCCTCCGCTCCGCCGCCGAGGTGGTCCGGGTGGAGATCGACCGGCAGGTCGCCCAGACCGACGAGGCCGCCGCGCTGGTCACGGCCCTCGAAGAGCAGTACGACGCGTTCGCCCGGGGCCGGGGGGAGAAGAACCTGCTCGCCGCCGAGACCGGCCCGCTGCCCACCGCCGACGAGCTGGGCGCCGAGCTGGAACGTTTCCTCGCCGAGCAGACCCGACCCGGCGAGACCCCCGGCGCCTGACCCACGGCCGGGCGGCGGCGACGCCGCCCGGCCCGCCCACCCGCAGCCCCCCGCGCAGCCGACCCGACGACGGGCCGTCCCGGCAGGGTGGGCCGGGATGGCCCGCGCGTCGCAGCCGACCCGACGGCGGGCCGTCCCGGCGGGGTGGGCCGCGATGCGGCAGGCTGGGCACATGCGCCTGGCGACCTGGAACGTGAACTCGGTGAAGGCCCGCCTGCCCCGCCTGCTCGACTGGCTGGCCGGCACCGCCCCCGACGTGGTCTGCCTCCAGGAGACCAAATGCCCCGACGGAGCCTTCCCCGTCGCCGAGGTCGGCGAGCTGGGCTACGAGGTGGCCAGCCACAGCGACGGCCGGTGGAACGGAGTCGCCATCCTGTCCCGCGTCGGACTGACCGACGTCGCCGTCGGGTTCCTCGACGAGCCGGGCTTCCCCCGGCCCGAGGCCCGCGCCATCGCCGCCACCTGCGCCGGGGTCCGGATCTGGTCGGTGTACGTGCCGAACGGCCGCGCGACAGACGACCCGCACTACGCGTACAAGCTGGCCTGGCTGGCGGCGCTGCGGGACGCGGTGACGCCGGAGGTCGCCGCCGGTGGCCCCGTCGCCGTCTGCGGGGACTTCAACGTCGCCCCGACCGACGCCGACGTGTGGGACCCGGCGCTCTTCGTCACCTCGACCCACGTCACCCCCGCCGAGCGGGCCGCCCTGGCCGCCCTGCGCGACCTCGGCCTCAGCGACGTGGTGCCCACCCCGATGAAGGGCCCGCACCCGTACACCTACTGGGACTACCGGGCCGGCATGTTCCACCAGAACAAGGGCATGCGGATCGACCTGGTGTACGCCTCCGCGCCGCTGGCCGACGCGGTCCGCTCCGCGTACGTCGACCGGGAGGCCCGCAAGGGCAAGGGCCCCTCCGACCACGCTCCGATCGTGGTCGACGCCGACCTGCCCGACGCGGAGCCCGGCCCGGCCGAGGTGGGGTAGCGCGCACACCCCGGCCGGCCGCGGGTGGATTGTGGAGAGTCGTTGCGGCCGGGGCGACAAGAACTCTCCACGATCCGGACGCCGGACGCGGCGCACCAGCCGGGGACCGACCCGGCCGCGCGGGGCTAGGGTGGGCAGATGGCAGTCGTGAAGATCAACGCGATCGACGTCCCGCCCGGTGCCGGCGAGGAGCTGGAGAAGCGGTTCGCCGCCCGGGCCGGCGCGGTGGAGAACTCCCCCGGTTTCCTCGGCTTCGAGCTGCTGCGCCCGGTGGCCGGCGAGAGCCGCTACTTCGTGTACACCAGGTGGGAGACCGAGGAGGCGTACCAGGCGTGGGCGGCCGGGCCGTCGCGGGCCGCGCACGCCGGTGGTGGGGGCGGCGAGCAGCAGCGACCGGTGGCCTCCGGCGCGACGCTGCTGGAGTTCGAGGTGGTCCAGCAGGTGGCCGGCAAGGGCTGACCGCAGCCCCGGCCGGTCAGAGCCAGGGCAGGACGGGCGCGGTGGTGGGGGCGGCGAGCCGGGCGAGCCAGCCGGCGATCCCGGCGGCGCCCTGCATGAAACCGGGCTCCGGCGGCAGCTCCGCCGGGGTCCGGGTGTGCTCGGTGTTGCACCAGGCGACACCCGTCGGGGTGGCCACGGTCCGGGCGAGCACGTCCCCGGCGAGCCGGTGCGCCCAGGCGAGCAGGGCGGGGTCGGCGGTGGCCCGGTAGCGGTCGAGCAGCAACTGCCCGACGCCGGCCGTGCCGCAGCACCGGGCGAGGTTGTCCCAGAACCCCGGGTACCGCCGCTGCGGCAGGCCGCTGTCGCGCAGCGCCCCGAGGCACCCGTCGACGGCCTGCTGCCAGCGGGGCTGCGGGTCGACGGTGTCGAGCAGGGTGAACAGCCGCACCGTGCCGGTCGGGCCGTGGCACCAGCCGAAGTTGACCGCCGGGCGGTCCGGGCGGGGCGGGACCAGCAGCGGCAGCGCCCAGCCGTCCGGCTGGCGACCCATGGCCAGCAGTCCGTCGGCGGCCCGGACGGCGGTGTCGAGCAGGTCGTCACGGCGCAGGGTGACACCGGCGACGGCGAGGGCGTACGCGACCCCGGCGGTGCCGTGGGAGAAGCCCGGCATCAGCCGCTCGTCGCCGGCGCGCATCCGCCAGTGCGGACCGTCCGGGTGTTCCTCGGCGAGCCCCACCAGCCCGTCGGCGAGGACGTGCGCCGCCTGCTCCACCACCGGACCCGTGTCGACGGCGTCGAGGAGGGCCAGCAGGATGCCGGCGTCGCCGGAGATGACGTCGGAGCAGCGGTCCGGGTCCACCGGGCGGTCCCGCAGCCGTTCGGCGACGCGCGCCGTCACCGACGCGGCGGCGTCGAGGGCTACCGGGTCGGCGGCGACCCGACCCCAGGCGCGCAGGGCGACGGCGGCCCCGGCCCAACCGCCGAACATCCCGTCGTCGGGCAGCGTCGCGGCATCCGGCTCGTGCCGGGCGAGGTGCACCAACCGGTCCCGGGCACCCGCCGCGACCCGGTCGAGAGCCGCCCCGGCCCCGCTGCCCGACCCGGTGACGGTGCCCGCTTCGGCCCCGCTGCCCGACCCGGTGACGGTGCCCGCTTCGGCCCCGCTGCCCGACCCGGTGACGGGCGGCGTGGCCTCGGTGGGCAGCCCGGCCGCCGGGGAGGCGCCGGCCGCGGTGGCCTCGGCGCAGCCGAGCAGCACCCCGGCGGTGCCGGCGTACAGGTCGTCGAAGGGTTCGCCCGCCTCCCGCCAGCACGGGCCGCCCTCGGCGGGCACCGCCACCGACTCGATCCAGGTGAAAGCCTGCCGCACCACGTCCGCCGTCACCGCGCGATCCTGCCACCCGCCGTCGTGCGGCGTCGCCGCAATATCGGCCCAGCGGTCACGGTGACATCGCCCCGGCGGTCACGGTGCCATCGGCCGGCGGTCACGGTGACATCGCCCCGGCGGTCAGGGTGACCGGGTCGCCGCCAACGAGGCGAACGCGATGACGTTGTCGGCGTATCCGGTGCGTCCGCCGATCCACTGGCCGCCGCAGGTGATCAGCCGCAGGGCCGGTGCGCCGTCGCGGCCATAGACCCGGTCGGCGGGCAGGGCCGACTTGTCGAAGAACTCCACCGAATCGACCCGGAACACCACCACCCGCCGGTCGTCCCGGGTCACCTCGATCGTGTCGCCCGGGTTGAGTTTGCGCAGGTCGTAGAAGACCGAGGGGCCGTCCTTCGAGTCGACGTGGCCGACGATGATCGCCCGGCCGGGCTCGCCGGGGGTCGGGCCCCGGTCGTACCAGCCGGTCTCGTCGTGCCGGTCGAGCGGCGGTACGTCGATCGACCCGTCCCGGGCCTGACCGACCGGGGCCACCGGGGCGGCCACCTTGATCGCGGGCACGGTGAGCCGTACCGGGCGGCTGGCCGGCAGGCTGCCCGGTACGGGGCTCTGCCGGGCACCGGCGGCCGGACGTTGCGACGGGGTGCCGATCCGGTCCAGCGGCCCGACCGAGCGCCCCAGCCCGGCACCGGTGGCGAAGACACCGAGCAGCACCAGCACCACGGCCAGCGGCACCGACCAGGGGCCGCGCGTCGAGGACCGGCCGCCGTCCGGGGCGGCCGGGGCCGGGCCGGCAGCCGTCGGGCCGCCGGACGGGACCGGGGCACGGAACGGCGGCGACATCGGATCGTCGGGCGGCCGGGGCGGAGCGCCGCGCCGCGCGGCGGTGGACGGCGACGGTCCGGGCACCGGGCCGGCCGGCGGCGGGATCAGGCCAGCCCAGCGTGGGCGGGTGCCGCCGGGCACCGGGCCGGGGGGACGGCCATGGGCCGGCGTACCGCCGGGGGGACGGCCATGGGCCGGCGTACGGCCGTGGGACGGCGGGTCGCCGGACGGAGCGACGGGCCGGGAGTCCGCGGGCGGCGGGCTGCCGGGGGGCGGGAGGGGGCCGTGGCGCGGACCCGGGGAGGCGGGCGGCACGGTCACTGCCCGGCGACGCCACGCGGCCGGCGGGCCGCCACGATACCGACGACGGCCCCGGCGATGGTCAACGCCAGCCCGCCGGGCACGAGCAGCCCGCCGGGTATCCCGTCGCCGCCGGCCGCGCCGCCGAAGCCCGTGTGCGGCCCGGGGCTGGGCTTGACCTTCTTGACCACCTGGAGCGCCGTCGAGGCGGTCGCCCCGTCGGGGCATTCCAGTTTGACCCGGTAGTTGCCCGGCCGGACCCGCTCCCTGACCATCGGCGCGGCGGTGAGCAGGCCGTGCTGCGGCTGCACCTGGACCCGGCCGAAGGCGTCGGACACGACCGTCGCCGGGATCGAGTTGTCGTGGCAGCTCGCCCGGATGCCGACCAGGTAACCCGGCTCGACGGTCCCCGGGGTCACCTCGACGAAGAGCACGCCGGGTGGCGGCTGCGGGTCACCGCCCCCGTCGGGCGGGGGCTGATCCGGCCCGGGGGCCGCGGCGACGGCCGGCGGGGCGACCGGGACGGCGGAGGCCGGGACGGCGTGCCACAGGGCGGGGACGAGGGCACCGACGGCGACCGCCAGCGCGGTGCGGTGCAGCGCGATCGACACCTCTCCCCCTTCCGGCCCCCCGGGCGGCACCCGGACCCGACCCGGACGCCGACCTGCCGTACGGGATGAATCGTCTCACCCTCCGACCGACGGCACATCCGATACGGCGGAACCGTCGCGTACGCTCGGGTCGCTGTGACCTCCATCGACCAGAACCCCGCCGTCCCGGTGGCCCGGCCGGGCACCGGGACGATCCGCACCTTCCACCCCCGACGGGGCCGGATGACCAGCCGGCAGACCGATGCGCTGGCCCGGCTGCGGCCGGCGTACGGGATCGAGATCGCCGACCTCGACGGGCCGGTCGATCCGGCCGGGTTCTTCGGTCGGGGCGCGCCCGTGGTGCTGGAGATCGGCTCCGGGATGGGTGACGCCACCGCGGCGATGGCCGCCGCCGACCCGGACCGTGACTACCTGGCGGTCGAGGTGCACACCCCGGGCATCGCCAACCTGCTCGACCTGGTCCAGCGTCACGGCCTGGGCAACGTCCGGGTCGCCCAGGGTGACGCGCTGGACCTGGTCCGGGCCATGCCGGAGCGCTGTCTGGACGCGGTGCACGTGTTCTTCCCCGACCCGTGGCCCAAGTCGCGGCACCACAAGCGGCGGATCATCCAGCCGGAGCACGTGGCGTTGCTGCGGTCCCGGCTGGTCGGCGGCGGGACGCTGCACTGCGCCACCGACTGGGCCGAGTACGCCGAGTCGATGCGCTCGACGCTGACCGCCGATCCGGAGCTGGTCGACGTGCACGGCGGGTACGCGCCCCGGCCCGCCCACCGTCCGGTGACCAAGTTCGAGCGGCGGGCCCTGACCGCCGGCCGCGACGTCTTCGACCTGGTCCACCGCCGCCGCGCCTGAGCCCGCCGGACCGCCCTGGCGGTGGTGTCCGGCCACCGGCGACACCGCCACCTCGACCCGCCGGCGGTTCCGCGCGACCGGGGGCGGATCAGGGCGGGCGGCCCGGTTGGCGGGCGGGGTGGTGGTGCGGGCACGATGGGGGGCGTTATGACGCTCACTGCCGCGCTGCCTCGAAGCGCCGACCCCGACACCCTCTTCGACGCGTTCGCCGGTTGGGCGAAAGAGCGTGGGCTGGACCTCTACCCGCACCAGGAGGAGGCGATCATCGAGATCGTCTCCGGCGCGAACGTGATCATGAATACCCCGACCGGTTCGGGCAAGAGCCTGGTCGCTATCGCGGCGCACTTCACCGCCCTGGCCGACGACCGGACGAGCTTCTACACCGCGCCGATCAAGGCCCTGGTGTCGGAGAAGTTCTTCGCGCTCTGCGAGGTGTTCGGCGCGGAGAACGTCGGCATGCTGACCGGCGACGCCAGCGTCAACGCCGACGCCCCGATCATCTGCTGCACCGCCGAGATCCTGGCCAACCTGGCGCTGCGCGAGGGGAAGCGGGCCGACGTCGGCCAGGTGGTGATGGACGAGTTCCACTTCTACGCCGAGCCGGACCGGGGCTGGGCGTGGCAGGTGCCGATCATCGAACTGCCGCAGGCGCAGTTCGTGCTGATGTCGGCCACCCTGGGGGACACCACCCGGTTCGTCGACGACCTGACCCGGCGCACCGGCCGGTCGACCGCCGTCGTCCGGTCGGCCGAGCGGCCGGTCCCGCTGATCTTCTCGTACGCGATGACGCCGCTGCACGAGACGCTCGAAGAGCTGCTGGAGACCAAGCAGGCCCCGGTGTACGTGGTGCACTTCACCCAGGCCGCCGCGCTGGAACGCGCCCAGGCGCTGATGAGCGTGAACGTCTGCACCCGGGCCGAGAAGGACATGATCGCCGCCGCGATCGGCAACTTCCGGTTCACCTCCGGCTTCGGCAAGACGCTGTCGCGGCTGGTGCGGCACGGCATCGGCGTGCACCACGCCGGCATGCTGCCCAAGTACCGCCGGCTCGTGGAGACCCTGGCCCAGGCCGGGCTGCTGAAGGTCATCTGCGGCACCGACACGTTGGGCGTGGGCATCAACGTGCCGATCCGCACGGTGCTGTTCACCGGCCTGAGCAAGTACGACGGGGTGCGCACCCGGCTGCTCAAGGCCCGCGAGTTCCACCAGATCGCCGGCCGGGCCGGACGGGCCGGCTTCGACACCATCGGGCGGGTCGTGGTGCAGGCCCCCGAACACGTGATCGACAACGAGAAGGCCCTGGCCAAGGCCGGCGACGACCCGAAGAAGCGGCGCAAGGTGGTGAAGAAGAAGCCGCCGGAGGGCTCGGTCGGCTGGGGCGAGCCGACGTTCCAACGCCTGGTCGAGGCCGAGCCGGAGCCGCTGACCTCCAGCTTCCAGGTCAGCCACTCGATGCTGCTCAACGTGATCGGCCGGCCGGGTGACGCGTTCGCCTCGATGCGGCACCTGCTCACCGACAACCACGAGGACGCCGCCGCCCAGCGCCGGCACATCCGCCGGGCGATCGCCATCTACCGGGCGCTGCGGGCCGGCGGGGTGGTCGAGCAGCTCGACGAGCCCGACGAGACCGGCCGGCGGGTCCGGCTCACCGTCGACCTCCAGCTCGACTTCGCGCTCAACCAGCCGCTGTCGCCGCTGGCGCTGGCCGCCATCGAACTGCTCGACGCCGGGTCCCCGTCGTACGCCCTGGACGTGCTGAGCGTGATCGAGTCGATCCTCGACGACCCGCGCCAGGTGCTCTCCGCGCAGCAGTTCAAGGCGCGCGGCGAGGCGGTCGCCGCGATGAAGGCCGAGGGCATCGAGTACGAGGCCCGCATCGAGCTGCTCGACGAGGTGACCTGGCCCAAGCCGCTGGCGGAGCTGCTGCACGCCGCGTACGAGATGTACCGGCAGGGGCACCCCTGGGTCGCCGACCACCAGCTCTCCCCCAAGTCCGTCGTGCGGGACATGTACGAACGCGCGATGACCTTCGGCGAGTACGTGCAGTTCTACGGGCTGACCCGCTCCGAGGGCCTGGTGCTGCGCTACCTCGCCGACGCGTACAAGACGCTGCGGCAGACCGTTCCCGAGGACGCCAAGACCGAGGAGCTGGTCGACCTCATCGAGTGGCTGGGCGAGCTGGTCCGGCAGGTCGACTCCAGCCTGATCGACGAGTGGGAGCGGCTGCGCAACCCCTCCGACGTCGCGGACGCCGCCCAGGCGCACGCGTCGCTTGAGGAGCGGGTGCCGGCGGTGACCCGCAACGCCCGCGCCTTCCGGGTGCTGGTCCGCAACGCGTTGTTCCGCCGGGTCGAGCTGGCCGCCCTGCGCCGCTGGTGGGACCTGGGCGAGCTGGACGGGGCGTCCGGGTGGGACGCCGACGCCTGGGCGGAGGCGCTGGAGCCGTACTTCGCGGCGTACGACGGGATCGGGGTGGGGCCGGACGCCCGCGGCCCGGCGCTGCTCATGATCGAGCAGGGACGGGAGAAGTGGACCGTCCGGCAGATCCTGGACGACCCGGAGGGCGACCACGACTGGGGGATCAGCGCCGAGGTCGACCTGGTCGCCTCGGACGAGGTGGGTGCCGCCGTGGTCCGGGTGACGGACGTCGGGCAGCTCTGAGTCTTTCTTCGCAGGGGCCGTCCGGTGTGTCCGTGTCCGGTCCGGCGTCGGTGGCCGCCGGTCGCGTGGATGGCCACCAGCGGGACAGCTTCCTGCGGACGATCCGCCGTGATCTCGTCCGGAATCAGTTGGCTAAATCTTGGCTGCCTGGGACGTTACGGCGAGGCGGGAGTTCAAAGAGCGCGCTTCGCGCGAGCGACTGTCCGGCGGGCGTCGAGCCAGGCGACTACGGCTGTCCGTATCCGAGGCGAGGAGACGGCTTCGCCTCGCCGTCTCGCGCTGAGTTGGTCGATCAGCCAGGTTGGGGCGTGCGCCTGTTCGATGGCCTGCGTCTTGGTGAGGAGTTCGCCCTTGTCGAGTGCGTGGCGACCCCTGGCCATGGAGGTAAGGCCGAGTTCAGCGATGGTGGGGTCCACCCATATCCACGGACGTCGAGCGGCCCAGGCCCAGTAGCCGGTGAGCTCGGCGCGGGCCGCCGCTCGTATGTCCTCGGCTGAGACTGCGGGGAAGACCTCGCGCGGCGAGCGTCCGAAGACCTCGTATCCGTGTCTCGCTAGTTCTGCTCTTGTGACCCGGGAAAGAATGCGGTGAACGAGTCGACCGTGGGTCCAGGTCGGATGCTGCTCCTCGATTTCGGAGACGGTCGCAGTGTCGACGTATACGCAGCCCAGGCTGAAGCCCGCGCCGCTCCCGCTGTCGAGTCGACGGTGGATCACTGAAAGTGCTGCCTGCCGACCGGTGTCAACAGGGCCGTCAACAAGCGCAACCAGGTCAAGATCGCTGATGCGTGGGATGTAGTCACCGGTGGCCAACGACCCTGCCACCAGGAGATCGCTGACCCAACCGAGTTCCTTCAGTTCGTAGCCGAGGTCCCGAACGGCAGCAGGTGATGTCGCCATGGTGGCGAGTGTAGGAAACGCCTACAGCAGCCGACATGAATTTCGCTGCTCGATGGTCTCGCTCAACTGTTGTCCCGCAGTCCGGTCCGACCCGACGTCGTTGTAGGCCTGCTGCTGGATTTGATCGATCACAATGGGTGGGTCGACGGCCAACAGGGCCTCTCCGATGGCGAGGGCGGAACTCCCGTACGCGAGCCCGATCTCCACGCCTCTCCGCGCCTTCTCGGCGACCAGGAGGTCACGGACGAGGTCGCCGTCGCGTTCGGGCAGGGGCACGGTCTGGAGATCGAGTTCAGGTCCGCGCGTCCACACCAACCTGTCCCGGGCAATTTGGTTGGGTACATCCCGAACTCGCGCTCCGCGTCGTTCGTCACGCGACCAGTGTCCAGACGGGCAGTCGGAGGGAGCCGCGGGAGAACCTCAGGGGTGGCTGGCCGTCTTCGGGCGGACGAGACCACGCTGTCGGCCATGTTCCGGCGGACTGGCCAACTGCAGCCGGACTGGACCGGGATCGGCGACCTCCACCCCTGGGCGATGTCACACCCGTCGATTAGAATGTATGTACTAATCGAGTTCCTGACCTGGGAGGACGCTCGTGACCGCGCCCGTCAACGCCCCCCTCACGCCGTACGCCACCCTCCTCGGCTTCACCCGGTACGTCGACCGCACCGGGCCCACCAAGGCAAGCTTCGTCGGCGGGCTGCGCAAGCAGCGGGCCAGCCGGCACGGCTTCAACCCGCACGGCCAGTTCGTCAAGGCGCTCAAGGCCGACATCGCCTTCCACACCGGCGGCACCCACCTCGCCGGGGTGGCCGATCTGGTCAAGCCGCGCTGGCGTCCGCTCTACCAGGCGCTGACGCCCGGCGCGACGGCGTGGCTGGAGTCGCTCGGCGAGCCGGCCGGCGTCGACCTGGCGCAGACCCGCGACGCCCTCGCGATGCTCGGCGACCTGCCCGTCAAGATCAACCCCCACTTCGGCATCCGGTACGCCGACGGCCACGCCGAGGCGGTGCGACTGCACTTCGACGAGACCCCGCCGAGCGAGGAGGCGGCCCTGGCCACCCTGCACCTGATGGCCCGGCACATGGACGCGGTGCTGCCGCACGCCGAGCCGGTCCTGGTCGACGTGCGGCGCGGGGTGGCCCACCGGACGCCCGAGCACGTCAAGCCGGCACAGGTCGAGCAGTGGCTGGCCGGCGAGGCGGCCGCCTTCCGGGCCATCTGGTCCACCGCCGCCTGACCACGATTCCGGCACATCCACCTACACATTGACCTGCTTAATTGTTTGAGACAGCTCGGACGGCAGCGTCGCCGTCCGATCTGTCTGTCGTTGCAGACTTCCCCAAAGACCGCTCCGATCACCGTGGAAGCCGACGCCGACCGTAGAGTGTTGCGGAAATCACGTTCATCTACCTCGATGTGTAATGGCGCAGGAACGCACCAGTTCGATCGGAGGTGGAATTCCCGATGAGTCATGTCCGGTTTCGCTACTTCGCCGGCGCAGAATCGATCCCCCCTGATTTCGTCCACCGAATACGCACCGACCTGGCCCGGTCGATGCCCCGGCACCGGGTGGCCGACTACCTGACCACCAAACAGCACATCCTGCGGGAGAGCCACCACCTCGTCGCCGCCGAGACGGCCCAGGGGTGCGTCGGGCTCGTCGCCGCCACCGAACGCGACCCCGACGACCGGCCCTTCACCTACGTCGAAACCCTGCTGGTCGCCGAGGAACACCACGGGGGAACCGTCGCCTTCGGCCTCGTCTCCCGACTTTTCCGCGAAATCACCCGCCGGCTCGGCGAATTTCCGGAACTGGTGGCGATGAAGACCTACACACCGAAGGCGTACACGGTCATGCGCCGGTTCACCGTGCACGACGACATCCGCTGCTATCCGTCCCTCGACGGCTCCGACCCCGACGAGGTGCGCCGGCTGGCCGGGCGGCTGGCCGCCCAACTGTCACCGGAGTGCCGGTTCGATCCCCGTACCGGGGTGATCGTGCACGGCGGCGGCACGGTCGGCAGCGATTTCTGGCAGTACCGGCCACGCTCCGGAAACCGGCGCGTCGACGCCTTCTTCTCCGCCGAGGTCGGCGAATTCGACCGGGTGCTGTGCCTGGTGCACGCCCCGACACCGGCCGCCCGCGCGGCACTGGCCGCGGCATTGCGTATCACCCCGAATCCGGCACCCCGACAGGAGATCGCGTGAACGACGTAACCATGTCCGGCGGCGCGGCACGGGACTGGCTGGCCGGGAAGGGCTACCCGTTCACCGACAACGTCGCATTCCACCGCTCGGCCGGCGAGTTCGACGGGGGCGGCCAGTTCGGCGTCGAGATCCCGGCGGTGAACTCGATGCGCGACCTCGAAATCATGGTCAAACTGCTCAACGAGCACGGCGTCCGGGTCACCCGGTTCAACGAGACGTTGGGGTCCTTCCTGCTCTCCGACGCCGAACTGACCGACATGTTCGCGCTGTGCCGGGAGAACGACCACGGCATCGTGGTCAGCCTGGGCCCCCGCCCCGAGTACGACACGAAGAGCGCCTTCTACCGCACCGGCTTCGGCCTGGAGATGGGCCGGCAGATCAACAACAGCGACGGCATCCGCGCCTGCGTGGCCGAGGCGCTGCGGCTCGCGGCGCTCGGCTGCCGGGGCATCACCGTCTACGACATCGGCGTGCTGCGGGTGCTCGCGGAGCTGCGGTCGGACGGCCTGCTCCCGGCCGACCTGGTCTTCAAGACCTCCAGCCACTGCATGCCGACGAACCCCTTCCTGGCACGGATCTTCGCCGAGAACGGCGCCGACAGCATCACCCTGGCGCACGACCTGGGCCTGCCGATGATCCAGGAGATCCGGCGGCTCAACCCCGAACTGCCGATGGACGTGCCCACCGACGTCTACCGCACCAAGGGCGGCTTCATCCGGTTCTACGAGCTGGCCGAGATCGTCCAGATCGCCGCCCCGGTGATGCTCAAGATGGGCGCGAGCGTGCAGGAACACCCGTACGACCCGCCGAGTGAGGCACGGACCGTCGAGCGGGTCCGGCGCGTCGCCCGCGGCCTGGAAATGCTCGACCGCCACCTTCCCGACAAGACCGCCATCTCCCGCCGCAGCCGGCAGTACGCGATTCCGGCCGCGGCGTCCGACCGACGACAGGGGCCGGCAAGCGCATGACCACCAAAGAGCACGCCGCATTCAAGCAGGAGGTCGACGAACTGCTGCGGCAGATGGTGCAGCAGTTCTACCGCGAGGTCGAGGGCGCGGACCACCTCTTCCGGGCCAGGGACATCAACATGGCCTACTACCAGCGGCACGTCATCGAGATCATTCTCCGGCTGCGGATGAAGCGGTGGATCGACGCGCTGACGATCCACTACTTCACCAAGCACAACCCGGTGCTGGCCAAGAAGTGGTGTGCGTACACCGAGGACGAGATGCTGCACGACTCGATGTTCGCCAAGGACCTGGAACGGGTCGGGGTGAGCCGGGAGGAGATCTACTCGACCGAGCCGATGTTCTCCACCAAACTGCTCCAGGGCTACTTCTACTACGGCCTCGAACACGAGGGCCGGCCGCTGGCCTCGCTGTCCAGTTCGTACTTCATCGAGAACGTCTCGCTGATGACCCAACCGGACTGGATCGAGAACGTCGAGCAGGTGCTCGGCGCGGGCATGGCCAAGGGTCAGCAGGCGCACGTCAACCACGACCTGGAGGACGACCACACCGATTTCGTGTGGGACGTGCTCATGACGTTCGTGCACACCGACGACGACCGGCGACGGGTGGTGGAACACATCACCAACGTGTACCGGCTGTTCTGCGCCTTCTACACCGAGCTGTACCACCGCACCGTGCTGAAACAGGACGGCGCATTCGCTGTGGTGAAAGCGCTGACCACCCACTGAGGAGGCGAATCGCGGGCGGACGCGGGTCACCTCGGGACACCGGTCGCGGTGTTAGGGTCGGGCCCACCTTCCGTCGGACGGCGGTCACGTCACCACCGGTGGCGTGACCGCCCGTCGACCTCCGCCGCCGAGGAGAATGATCGCGATGGCCGTCACCGGTAACCGTCGTGCCGTCGTTTCCGTGCAGAGCCGGGAATGCAGCCCCGAACTGTTGGAACGGTTGAGCG
The DNA here is from genome assembly GCF_049863385.1 of Micromonospora sp. WMMD723. NCBI lineage: Bacteria > Bacillati > Actinomycetota > Actinomycetes > Micromonosporales > Micromonosporaceae > Micromonospora > Micromonospora sp. WMMD723. The sequence goes on along the minus strand of NZ_JBMKNR010000001.1, from coordinate 4,310,846 downwards.
GGTCGACCCTGTTTCCCGAACGGCCGGTCGGGGCGACGATCGTCGCGGTGGTCTGCCGGGGCGGCGGTTCGCTGCTCTACCTGACCGCGCCCCGCATGATCGACGCCGACCGCCAGGTGGACTACTTCCTCGGGCTGTTGCCGCAGGAGCCGGTCGACGGGCGGGACCCCCGCCGGGACCGGGTGGTCATCGGCAGCCTCGACGACTCCTCGCCCCGCTGGCTGAGCGACAAGCTGCTCGACCCGACGAACCCGGCGGCCACCCGGTTGCGCGAGCGCGTGGCCGACTTCGTCGCCGCCGCCCGGCAGGCGGGCGACGAGGTCACGCTGAGCTACTTCGAGCCGTCGGGCAACCTGCAGGACTACGCCGCCGCCCTCGGCGTCCCGGGGGACCAGGCCGACGCCGGGTACATCCCGCTCGGCACCAAGAGCGCCGGCCGGGACATGTTCCGGGCGCTCGACATCGCGGTGCCGGCGGGCACCCCCGAGTGCCACGACGTCGACACGCTCGCCGAGGCGGTCGCCGACCTCGTGCTGGCCGGGCGACGCCGGCTGGTGCTCAAGCTGAGCAGCACCGCGTACGGCGCCGGGATGGGCAACGCCACCGTCGACCTCACCGACGTCACCGGCACCGACCGCGCCGAGGTGGTCGCCGCCGTGGCCAAACGGCTACCCGACAGCCGGCTCGTCGACGGCAGGCTGGGCTGGGCGGAGTTCGCCGGCCTGATCCCCCATGCCGGCATCGTCGCCGAGGAGTTCGTCGAGGCCGACGAGCTGCGCAGCCCCAGCTTCCAGGGGCGGGTGACCCCCACCGGTGCCGTCGAGTGCGTCTCCACCCACGACCAGGTGCTCGGCGGGGCGGGCCTGACCTACGTCGGCAGCTCGTTCCCGGCCGACGCCGCCTACCGCGCCACCGTGGTCGAGTACGGCCTGCGCGTCGGCAGGTACCTCGTGGCGCAGGGCGTCACCACCGGCGACTACGGCGTCGACTTCATCGCCGCCCGCCGGGGTGACACGTTCCGGGTGCTCGGCTGCGAGCTGAACCTGCGCGCGACGGGGACCAAGCACGGTTTCGTGATGGCCAGCCACCTGCTCGACACCGTGCCGGACGCCGACGGCCGGCTGTTCACCGACACCCCCGACGGCCGCGCGGAGCGCGTCTACCAGGCGTCCGACGCGATCACCGACCCGTCGTTGGTGGGGCTGACCCCGGCCCGGCTGATCGACGCCGTCGAGCGGTCACCGCTGCGCTACGACCACACCCGGCGCACCGGCACGGTGCTGCACATGCTCAGCGCGCTGCCCGCCTACGGCAAGTTCGGTGCGGTCTGCATCGGCCGGGACGCGGCCGAGGCGGCGGAGCTGATGCGGGCCACCCGCGCCCTCGCCCTGGACGTGGCGGCCCACGACGCCTGAGCGCGCCCGGCCGGCGGGGCGACGGCCCGGGCTCAGTCCTCCGAGGCGGGGCGGCTCGCCGGGACGGTCGGCATCGGCCACTGCCCCGTCCGGACGATGGCGGAGGCGTCGAGCCGCTGCTCGGCCCAGACGTAGGTGTCCGGCAGCAGATCGGCCACCGGCACCTTGCGCAGCGCGTCCAGCGGCCCGACGATGACCTGGATGCCCGGGTGGTAGTCGAGCAGCACCTGCCGGCACCGCCCGCACGGCGGGATCACCCCGCGCCCCCGGTCACCCACCGCGACGATGGTCTCCAGCTCCCCCACGCCCTGGGTGGCGGCGGCGCCGATGGCCACCAGCTCCGCGCAGGGGCCACCGGTGAAGTGGAACAGGTTCACCCCGGTGAAGACCCGGCCGTCGGTGGTCCGGGCCGCCGCCGCGACGGTGTGGTTCTCGCTGCGGCAGCGCAGCTTGGCGACCGCCGTGGCGGCCTGGACCAGCGCGCGGTCGGTGTCCAGCATCGTCGTCGTCATCCGGCAGCCCCCGTGGTCGCGTCGTCGGCGCTCAGCGTAGCCCGGCGGCGGCCCGTTTCCCGGGCAGCGCACCGGGGGACGTGACCGGTCACCCACCGCCTCGCACACCCACCCCACCCGGCCCGCGACCTGCACCGCGACGGCCTGGGCCACCCGACCCACCACCGGCCGTGGGGCTCCCGGGCGTAACCCGGGGGCGGTCCGGCGGTCGGCTGCCTATCCTTGGCGACGACATGCAGAATCCAGCCGCCTCCGGTCCCGCCGCGCCCGCCGACGCCCCGACCGCCCGTGAGCTGCACCGCCGGCTCACCCCGTTGATGTTCCGCGACCAGCGTCGCCTGCAGCGGCGGCTGGAGGGGGTGCGCCGGCTGCGTGACCCGCAGCGGCGCGACGAGGCGCTGGCCGAGATCGCCGTGGAGGTGTCCCGGGCGGAGGGCCGGCTGGCCACCCGGCGGGCCGCCGTGCCGACGATCACGTACCCGGCACAGTTGCCGGTCAGCGAACGCCGCGACGACATCGCCGCCGCCATCCGCGACCACCAGGTGGTGATCGTGGCCGGCGAGACCGGCTCCGGCAAGACCACCCAGCTACCCAAGATCTGCCTGGAGCTGGGGCGGGGGATCACCGGCCTGATCGGGCACACCCAGCCCCGCCGGCTGGCCGCCCGCACGGTCGCCGACCGGATCGCCGAGGAGCTGGGCACCGAGCTGGGCGACGTGGTCGGCTACAAGGTGCGCTTCACCGACCAGGTGAGCGACCGCAGCCTGGTCAAGCTGATGACCGACGGCATCCTGCTGGCCGAATTGCAGACCGACCGGATGCTCCGCCAGTACGACACGTTGATCATCGACGAGGCACACGAGCGCAGCCTCAACATCGACTTCATCCTCGGCTACCTGCGCCAGCTGCTCCCCCGGCGGCCCGACCTCAAGGTGGTCATCACCTCGGCGACCATCGAGACCGCCCGGTTCGCCGAGCACTTCGCCGACGCCGACGGCCGGCCCGCGCCGGTGGTCGAGGTGTCCGGGCGGACGTACCCGGTGGAGGTGCGCTACCGGCCGCTGGTGGAGGTCGCCGAGGGCGACGACGACGGGGACGACGACGAGGAGAACGTCCGCGACCAGATCCAGGCGATCGGCGACGCGGTGCAGGAGCTGGCCGCCGAGGGGCCGGGCGACATCCTGGTCTTCCTCAGCGGCGAACGGGAGATCCGGGACACCGCCGAGGCGCTGGGCAAGCTGACCCAGTCGAAACGCGCGCTGCTCGGCACCGAGATCCTGCCGCTGTACGCCCGGCTGTCGGCCGCCGAACAGCACCGGGTCTTCGCCCCGCACGCCGGACGCCGGGTGGTGCTCGCCACGAACGTCGCGGAGACCTCGCTGACCGTCCCCGGCATCAAGTACGTGGTGGACCCGGGCTCGGCCCGGATCTCCCGCTACTCCAGCCGGCTCAAGGTGCAGCGGCTGCCGATCGAGCCGGTCTCCCAGGCGTCGGCCAACCAGCGCAAGGGCCGCTGCGGCCGGACCTCGGACGGCATCTGCATCCGGCTCTACGACGAGCAGGACTTCGCCTCCCGGCCGGAGTTCACCGACCCGGAGATCCTGCGTACCAACCTCGCCTCGGTCATCCTCCAGATGACCGCGATCGGCCTCGGTGACCTCGCCGCGTTCCCGTTCATCGACCCGCCGGACCGGCGCAACGTCAGCGACGGGGTCAACCTGCTGCACGAACTGGGTGCGCTGGACCCGACGGAGACCGACCCGGCCAAGCGGCTCACCCCGCTGGGTCGGCGGCTGGCCCAGCTCCCGGTCGACCCCCGGCTGGCCCGGATGGTCATCGAGGGCGAACGCAACGGCTGCGCCACCGAGGTGCTGGTGATCGCCGCCGCGCTGTCGATCCAGGACCCGCGGGAGCGGCCGGCGGAGAAGCAGGCCCAGGCCGACCAGGCGCACGCCCGCTTCACCGACCGGGAATCCGACTTCGTGTCGCTGCTCAACCTGTGGCGGTACCTGCGCGAACAGCAGCGGGAGCTGTCCTCCAGCGCGTTTCGCCGGATGTGCCGGGCGGAGTACCTCAACTACCTGCGGGTGCGCGAGTGGCAGGACATCGTCGCCCAGTTGCGGCAGGTGCTGCGTACCCCGGAGCAGGGTGACGGGCGGCGGGGCCGGCGGGGCGCGGCGCAGGCCCCGGCCGACGGCGGCCGGCGCGGGGTCGCCGCCGACCTGCCGGAGGAGATCGACACCCCGAAGGTGCACCAGTCGCTGCTGCCCGGCCTGCTGTCGCACATCGGGCTCAAGGACGCCCAGAAGCACGAGTACCTGGGCGCGCGGGGAGCGAAGTTCGCGATCTTCCCCGGGTCGGCGCTGTTCAGGAAGCCGCCGCGCTGGGTGATGGCCGCCGAACTGGTGGAGACCTCCCGGCTGTGGGGGCGGGTCGCCGGGCGGGTGGAGCCGGAGTGGGTCGAGCCGCTGGCCCAGCACCTGGTCAAACGCAGCTACAGCGAGCCGCACTGGGAGAAGAAGCAGGCCGCCGTGATGGCCTACGAGAAGGTCACCCTGTACGGCGTTCCGCTGGTCACCTCCCGCAAGGTCAACTTCGGTCGGATCGACCCGGCGCTGAGCCGGGAGCTGTTCATCAGGCACGCCCTGGTGGAGGGCGACTGGCAGACCCACCACCAGTTCTGGCGGGACAACGAGAAGCTCCGCACCGAGATCGAGGAGCTGGAGAACCGGGCCCGCCGCCGGGACATCCTGGTCGACGACGAGAGCATCTTCGCCTTCTACGACCAGCGCGTCCCCGCCGACGTGGTCTCCGGCCGACACTTCGACGCCTGGTGGAAGACCGCCCGCCGCCAGCAGCCCGACCTGCTCACCTTCACCCGGGAACTGCTGGTCAACGCCGGACGGGGCGGGGTCGACGAGGCCGACTTCCCGGACGAGTGGCGGGCCGACGGGGTGACCCTGCCGCTGACGTACACCTTCGACCCGACCGCGCCCACCGACGGCGTCACCGTCGACATCCCGCTGCCGCTGCTCAACCAGGTGCCGGCGGAGAGCTTCGACTGGCAGGTGCCGGGGCTGCGGGAGGAGCTGGTGATCGCGCTGATCCGGACGCTGCCCAAGGCGGTGCGGCGCAACTTCGTCCCGGTGCCCGACCACGCCCGTGCGGCGCTCGCCGCGATCACCCCGGGCGAGGAGCCGCTGCTGGACGCGTTGGCCCGGCAACTGCGCCGGATGACCGGGGTGACCGTGCCCCGCGAGGCGTGGGAACCGGCGAAGCTGCCACCGCACCTGCGGGTGACGTTCCGGGTGATCGGCGACGCGGACCAGCCGGTCGCCGAGGGCAAGGACCTGCCGGCCCTGCAACGCCAGCTCCGCCAGGAGGTACGCCAGGTGGTGGCCGCCGCCGCGCCGGAGCTGGCCCGGACCGGGCTGACCGGGTGGACCATCGGCACCCTGCCGCGCACCGTCGAGCAGGTCCGGGCCGGCTACGCGGTGACCGCCTACCCGGCGCTGGTGGACGAGGGCACGACGGTCGGGGTGAAGGTCTTCGACTCCGAGGCCGAGCAGGCCGCCGCACACTGGGCGGGCACGAGGCGGCTGCTGCGGCTGACCGTGCCGTCACCGGCGCAGTTCCTGCAGGGGCGGCTGAGCAACGAGGCGAAGCTGGCGTTGAGCCGCAACCCGCACGGCGGGGTGCAGCAGCTCATCGCCGACGCCGCCGGGGCCGCCATCGACAAGCTGATCGCCGACGCGGGTGGGCCGGCCTGGGACGCCGACGGCTTCGCCGCGCTGCGCGACCGGGTCCGCGCCGACCTGGTCGACACGGTCGTGGAGGTGATGGGCCGGGTCCGTCAGGTGCTCGCCGCCGCGTACGCGGTGGAACAGCGCCTCGGCGCGACCCGCAACCTGGCGGTGGTGGCCGCCCTGGCCGACCTGCGCCAGCAGCTCACCGGCCTGGTGCACGACGGTTTCATCACCGAGACCGGGTACGCCCGGCTGCCCGACCTGCTGCGCTACCTGACCGCGATGGAACGCCGGCTGGACCGGCTGCCCGCCAACCCGCAGCGGGACAAGTCCCAGCAGGACCGGATCGCCACGGTGCAGCAGGAGTACCGGGACATGGTGGCCGCGCTGCCCCCGGCGCGCCGCGACTCGGCCCCGGTACGGCAGATCCGCTGGATGATCGAGGAGCTGCGGGTGAACGTCTTCGCGCAGGCCCTCGGCACCCCGTATCCGGTGTCCGAGCAGCGCATCTACCGCGCGATGGACGACGCCGAGGGGCGCTGATCAGGGCAGCGGCTCCACGCCCGGCGGCAGGTCGCTGGTGCTGGTGGCCGCGTGCACGTAGTCGAGCAGGATGCGCCGCAGTTCCCGCCCGGCGTGGGTGGGCACGACGTCGCGACGGCGGGCCACCGCGATGGTCCGGCGCACCCCGGGCGGGGCGAGCCGGGTGACCCGGATGCCGGGGCGCCGGCTGACCACGATGCCCGGCACCAGGGCGATGCCCAGTCCGGCCTCGACGAAGCTGAGCACGGCGTCCATCTCGCCGCCGTCGACCGAGAAGGTGGGCTCGAAGCCGGCCTCCCGGCACGCCTGGATGGTGGCGTCGCGCAGGTCGTAGCCCTCGCGGAACATCACCAGCGGTTGGTCGCGCAGGTCGGTGATCCGCAGTTCGCCACTGACCAGGGCGGCGGGCAGCGGCTCCACCGAGGCGACCACCAGGCTCTCCCGCAGGATCGGGTCGACCCGCAGCCCGGGGTCGGCCCCCTGCGCGGGCATGATGATCAGGGCGAGGTCGAGGTCGCCGCGCAGCAGGTCGCGGACGAGGTCCTGCGAGCCGCCCTCCTCGACCCGCAGGTCAACGGCGGGGTGGGCGTCGCGGAACCGGCGCAGCACCGGCGGGGCGAGCGAGGTGGCCAGGCTGGGGGTGGCCCCGAGCCGGACCCGGCCCCGGCGCAGGCCGACCAGTTCCTGCACCTCCCGGGTGGCGGTGTCGACGTCGGCGAGGATGCGTTTGGCCAGCGGCAGCAGCACCTCACCGGCGGCGGTGAGGGCGATGTTGCCGCGTACCCGCTCGAACAGGGGGGCGCCGAGGGTGGTCTCCAGAGCGTGAACTTGCTTACTCAACGACGGCTGGGTTATGCCGACGATGTCGGCGGCTTGGGTGAAATGTCGTACTTCAGCCACCGCGACGAAGTACCTCAGCTGATGGAGCTGCATCTTCATAGCTTACGGCTATCGAGACTGCGAGTTCGATGCATTGGACGACTGATTGCCGGGCTCCTAGCGTCGGTCAGGTGGTAATCACGAAAACTCGGTCGCCCATCCGCTCCAACGTCGGCCTCAAGGCCGTCATGGCGGTGACGGGCATCATGCTCGTGCTGTTCCTCGTCGCCCACATGCTCGGCAACCTCAAGGTGTTCACCGGCGAGACCTCGTTCGACCACTACGCGCACTGGCTGCGCGACATCGGCAAGCCGCTGCTGCCCGGGGTCTGGTTCCTGTGGATCCTGCGCACCGCGCTGGTGGTGGCCGTGATCGGGCACATCTGGGCGGCGACCGTGCTGGCCGTACGGGCGCGCGCCGCCCGCCCGGTGCGCTACGCCCACCGCAAGAAGGTCCAGGGCAGCTACGCCGCGCGCACCATGCGCTGGGGCGGCGTGATCATCCTGCTCTTCGTGATCTACCACATCCTGGACCTGACCACCGGCACCCTCAACCCGGTCGGCGACGCCAGCAACCCGTACGGCAACGTGGTCGCCGACTTCGCCCCGGACCGCTGGTACGTCACGCTGTTCTACACGCTGGCGATCGTCACCGTCGGCTTCCACCTGCGGCACGGGCTGTTCTCCGCGTTGCGCAGCCTCGGCCAGCAGACCCCCCGGGGCGAGCGCCGGGCCCGCACCGCCGCGCTGGTCTTCGCCGTCGTGCTCTGCGCCGGCTACCTGGTGGTCCCGTTCGCCGTACTCACCGGATTGGTGTCCTGACATGGAACTCTTCACCGAGGGCGAGCCGATCGCCGACACGAAGGCTCCCGACGGCCCGGTCGAGAAGCGCTGGGAGACCCGCCGCTTCGAGGCCAAGCTGGTCAACCCGGCGAACCGGCGCAAGCTGACGGTGATCGTGGTGGGCACCGGCCTGGCCGGTGGCTCCGCCGCCGCCACCCTCGCCGAGCAGGGCTACCGGGTGCGCAGCTACTGCTACCAGGACAGCCCGCGCCGCGCCCACTCGATCGCCGCACAGGGCGGCATCAACGCCGCCAAGAACTACCGCAACGACGGCGACTCGGTGCACCGGCTCTTCTACGACACGGTCAAGGGCGGTGACTTCCGCTCCCGCGAGTCGAACGTGCACCGGCTCGCCGAGGTGTCGGTCAACATCATCGACCAGTGCGTCGCCCAGGGTGTCCCGTTCGCCCGCGAGTACGGCGGGCTGCTGGACACCCGCTCCTTCGGCGGCGCGCAGGTGCAGCGCACCTTCTACGCCCGGGGCCAGACGGGCCAGCAGCTGCTGCTCGGCGCGTACCAGGCGCTGGAGCGGCAGATCGGCCTGGGCAACGTGGAGATGCACACCCGGCACGAGATGCTGGAACTGGTCGTCGTGGACGGCCGGGCCCGGGGCATCGTGGTCCGCGACATGGTCACCGGTGAGATCAGCACCGAGATGGCCGACGCGGTGGTGCTCGCCTCCGGCGGCTACGGCAACGTCTTCTACCTCTCCACCAACGCCAAGGGCTGCAACGTCACCGCCTCCTGGCGGGCGCACCGCAAGGGCGCGTACTTCGCCAACCCCTGCTACACCCAGATCCACCCGACCTGCATCCCGGTCTCCGGCGACCACCAGTCGAAGCTGACCCTGATGAGCGAGTCGCTGCGCAACGACGGCCGGGTCTGGGTGCCGAAGGCCAAGGGCGACGACCGCGACCCCCGGCAGATCCCGGAGGACGAGCGGGACTACTACCTGGAGCGGATCTACCCGTCGTTCGGCAACCTGGTCCCCCGGGACATCGCCTCCCGGGCCGCCAAGAACGTCTGCGACGAGGGCCGGGGCGTCGGGCCGACCAAGCTCGGGGTCTACCTCGACTTCGCCGACGCGATCGAACGGCTCGGCCGCAAGGCCATCGAGGCCAAGTACGGCAACCTGTTCGAGATGTACGAGCGGATCACCGGCGAGGACCCGTACCGGGTGCCGATGCGGATCTACCCGGCCGTGCACTACACGATGGGCGGGCTGTGGGTCGACTACGACCTCCAGTCGACCATCCCCGGCCTGTTCGTCATCGGTGAGGCCAACTTCTCCGACCACGGCGCGAACCGGCTCGGCGCGTCGGCCCTGATGCAGGGCCTGGCCGACGGGTACTTCGTGCTGCCCACCACCATCGCCCACTACCTGGCCTCCGGTCCGCTGGACAGGGTCGACGCCAGCCACCCGGCGGCGGTGCAGGCCCGGCGCGAGGTGGAGGACCGGATCGCCCGGCTGTTGGCCGTCAACGGCGACCGGACGGTGGACTCGTTCCACCGGGAGCTGGGCCAGATCATGTGGGAGCACTGCGGGATGGAGCGCTCCGAGGCCGGGCTGCGCAAGGCCATCGACGAGATCCGGGCGCTGCGGGAGCAGTTCTGGCAGCGGGTCCGGGTGCCTGGTGACGGCGAGGGGCTCAACCAGTCGCTGGAGAAGGCCGGCCGGGTGGCCGACTTCTTCGAGCTGGCCGAGCTGATGTGCATCGACGCCCTGCACCGCGAGGAGTCCTGCGGCGGCCACTTCCGGGCCGAGCACCAGACCCCCGACGGTGAGGCGCAGCGCGACGACGACCGGTTCGCCTACGTGGCGGCCTGGGAGTTCACCGCGACCGGTGAGCCGGCCGTGCTGCACAAGGAAGACCTGAAGTTCGAGTACGTCCACCCCACGCAGCGGAGCTACAAGTGAACCTGACCCTGCGCATCTGGCGTCAGTCCGGCCCCCAGGACAAGGGGCGGATGGTGACCTACCCGGTCGACGACGTCTCCCCCGACATGTCGTTCCTGGAGATGCTCGACGTGCTCAACGAACGGCTGATCCTCGCCGGGGAGGAGCCGGTCGCGTTCGACCACGACTGCCGCGAGGGCATCTGCGGTATGTGCGGTCTGATGATCAACGGGGACGCGCACGGCCCGCAGCGCGGCACCACCGCCTGCCAGCTGCACATGCGGCAGTTCTCCGACGGCGAGACGATCGACATCGAGCCGTGGCGGGCCCGGGCCTTCCCGGTGATCAAGGACCTGGTGGTCAACCGGAGCGCCTTCGACAAGATCATCGCGGCCGGGGGCTACATCACCGCGCCGACCGGCAGCGCCCCCGAGGCGCACGCCGCGCCGGTGGCCAAGGCCAACGCCGACGCCGCCTTCGAATCCGCCGCCTGCATCGGCTGCGGGGCGTGCGTCGCGGCCTGCCCCAACGGCTCCGGCATGCTCTTCACCGCCGCCAAGGTCACCCAACTCTCGCTGCTGCCGCAGGGCCAGCCGGAGCGCTACACCCGGGTGATCGGCATGGTCGACGCGCACGACGAGGCCGGCTTCGGCGGCTGCACCAACGCCGGCGAGTGCACCGCGGTCTGCCCCAAGGGCATCCCGCTGAACACCATCGGCCGGCTCAACCGGGACTACCTCACCGCCACCGCCAAGCGCGGCGACACCCCCGGCTCCTGAACACCTGCTCCACCACGACCGCCGCACCCCCGGCTCCGGGGATGCGGCGGTCGCCGTCTCTCCTGCGCCGTCGCCGCCGTCCACCGGGATGCGCGGCGGCGGATCGCCGGGCGGCCCGGCGCGGGTAGGCAGGCACGCCGCCGGTTCAAGCGCCCCTGCCGGGGTAGCAGACCCCTCGACGGCAGCGAGAGGGGACAGCAGCGATGAAGGCACTGACCTGGCACGGCACGCGCGACGTCCGGGTGGACGAGGTCCCGGACCCCCGGATCGAGGCACCGACGGACGCGATCGTCCGGATCACCTCGACCGCGATCTGCGGCTCCGACCTGCACCTGTACGAGGTGCTCGGGCCGTACCTGAAGCCGGGTGACATCCTCGGGCACGAACCGATGGGCATCGTCGAGGAAGTCGGCTCCGGGGTGACCCGGCTCAAGCCCGGCGACCGGGTGGTCGTCCCGTTCAACATCGCCTGCGGACACTGCTGGATGTGCGAGCGGCAGCTCTTCGCCCAGTGCGAGACGACCCAGGTGACCGCCGAGGGCAAGGGCGCGTCGCTGTTCGGCTACACCTCCCTCTACGGCTCCGTCCCCGGCGGGCAGGCCGAGTACCTGCGGGTCCCGCAGGCCCAGTTCGGCCCGATCACCATCCCGCAGACCGGGGCCGACGAGCGCTACCTGTACCTCAGCGACATCCTGCCCACCGCCTGGCAGGCGGTGAAGTACGCCGACACCCCGCCCGGCGGCACCCTGGCCGTGTTCGGGCTCGGCCCGGTCGGGCAGTTCTGCGCCCGGATCGGCCGGCACCTCGGCGCGGGCCGGGTGATCGGGCTGGACCTGGTGCCGGAGCGGCTGGAGATGGCCCGCCGGCACGGCATCGAGACGCTCGACGTCAGCCAGCTCGACGACGTGCCCGGCGCGCTGATCGACCTGGTCGACGGGCGCGGCCCGGACGCGGTGATCGACGCGGTCGGCATGGAGGCGCACGGCTCGACCAGTGGCAAGCTGGCCCAGCACGCCGCCGGGCTGCTGCCGGACAAGCTGGCCGACAAGATGATCGACAAGGTCGGTGTGGACCGGTTGACCGTGCTCAAGGCCGCGCTCAAGGCGGTGCGGCGCGGCGGCACCGTCTCGATCTCCGGGGTTTACGGCGGCGAGGTGGACCCGATGCCGCTGATGGAGATGTTCGACCGGGGCATCCAGCTGCGGATGGGCCAGTGCCACGTACGCCGGTGGACCGACGAGATCCTGCCGCTGCTGTCCGGCGACGACGACCCGTTGGGCGTGGAGGACCTGCGGACCCACCGGATGCCGCTGGTGGACGCGCCGAAGGCGTACGAGATGTTCCAGAAGAAGGAGGACGGCTGCGTCAAGGTCGTACTCGCTCCGTGAGCCGGGTGGTGGTGGTCACCGGGGCCACCAGCGGCATCGGCCGCGCGGCGGCCCTGGAGTTCGCCGGGCGCGGGGACCTGCTGGTCCTCGCCGCCCGCTCCCCCGAAAGCCTGGCCGAGGTACGCCGGGAGTGCCACGACGCCGGCGCCGGGCGGGTACGCACGGTGCCCACCGACGTCACCGACCCCGACGCGCTCGACGCCCTGGCCGACACGGCGGAACGCGAGTTCGGCCGGATCGACGTGTGGGTGCACACCGCGGCGGTGATGGCCTACGGCCGGTTCGAGGAACTGCCGGCGGCGGTCTTCGACCGGGTGGTCCGCACCGACCTGCTCGGCGCGGCCGGCGTCGTCCGGGTGGCGCTGCGCCGGTTCCGGGCGGCCGGCGGGGGCACCCTGATCCTCACCGGCTCGGTCCTCGGGCACGTCACCGCCCCCTACATGAGCGGCTACGTGACCAGCAAGTGGGGCCTTCAGGGACTGGTCCGCACCGTGCAGCAGGAGGCCCGGGAGCTGCCCGGGGTGCACGTCTGCCTGGTCACCCCGGGCAGTGTGGACACCCCGGTCTACCAGCGGGCGGCGAACTACCTGGGCCGGGCCGGCCGGCCCCCGCTGCCGGTCACCACCCCGCAGCGGGTGGCGAGGGCCATCGCGCGTTGCGCCGACCGGCCCCGCCGGGAGGTGTCGGTGGGCCGGGTCAACCTGCTCATGCGGGGTGGCTTCACCCTCCTGCCGGGCGTCTACGACGCGCTCGTCGGGCCGCTGATGCGGCGCGGCGGGCTGACCGGGCAGGCCGTCGCGCCGCACGACGGTGTCGTGTTCGCCCCGGACCCGGCCGGCGCGGCGGTGCGCGGCGGCTGGCTGCCGGAGCTGTCCGCCCTGCTGCGCCGGTCCGCCGTACCGGCGCGCAGGACGGCCGCCGCGCTCGGGACGGGGGTGGCGGTCGCGGCCGGGACGGCGCTGGCGGTCGGGACGGCGCTCGCGGCGGGTGGCGCGGCCCGGCGTCGACGACGCTGAGCGGCACCCCCACCGCCCCCGACCGGTCACCTAGAGTGGTGGCCCGGAGACAAATCCGGGCCACCACTCGACGGGAGAGACGTGACGGTGAACCGCAGGACGGCGCTGGGTCTCGGCACGGCAGCCACGGCGGGAGCGGTGCTCGTCGGCACTGCGGCGTCGGCCGCCGCCCGCCCCGGTAAGTCCGCCACCGCCGGGGCGAGCCCGGAACTCGTCGCCCCACGGATCGCCGCGGCCTTCCAGCGGGAGAAGTCGCTGACCGGCGGCAACTGGCAGGTCCACCTCAGTCTGGAGAACGGCGCCACCCCACTGGTCGCGGTCTCCGAGTCCGCCGACCGGCGGGTCGAGGCGTACAGCGTCAACAAGATCGCGGTGGCCGTCGCGGTGCTCGACCGGATCGACCGGGGGCTGCTCACCCTCGACCAGCGGGTCGAGGTGGCCGCCTCGACCGTGGTGCCCGGCGGCGACGGCATCTTCGTCCTGGACACCGCCTACCCCAGTTCGGTGACCGTCGGGCACGTGCTGGCCAACCTGCTCACCGTCTCCGACGACACCGCGTCGCGGCTGTGCGGCCTGGTCTGCCCGGCCACCGAGATCAACCGCACCCTCGCTGCGAAGGGCTTCCCCAACACCCAGGTGCAGCCGCTGTCCGACCCCCACCGGTTCTATCTCGGCACCAGCACCGCCCGGGAGACGCACGCGCTGCTGCGCGCCCTGGTCGCCGGCACGTTGCTGTCGCCGTCGTCGACCGCCCTCGTGCTCAAACTGCTGCGCTCCCCGGTCGCCTTCACCGACGGCATCCGGCGCACCATGTCCTCGGAGGAGCGGGCCCGGGTGGCCACCAAGGCGGGCTGGTTCGTCGACGCCCGGCACGAGGCCGGTGTGGTCTTCGACACCACCGGGGCGGCCGTGCTGACCTACGTGCTCTTCGCCGACGGCCAGGCCGACCGGGACAACTTCGGTGCCACCCACCCGGTGGTGCAGGCCCGGGCCCGGCTCGGCCGCTTCCTCCTGGACGCCACCACGCAGCTGAGGGGCACCGCCGACGCGCCCCGGCACCGGGTGGCCCGGCAGCGCCCCAGCAACGGCGGCTGACCACCTGGGCCCGCTCCCCCGGGCCCGGGTCGTCCGCCGGCCCGCCGGCCGGCCACCCGAAGCGGGACGGACCGTGGCTCGACGTGGGCGGGAGCCGTCGGCGGTGACTACCGTGTACTGCGGGACACCGGCGAGGGGGACGACACATGGGGAAAGCGGCGGAGCGCACGACCGGGCGGACGATCGGCGGGCAACTGTGGCGGGTGGCGGGGCTGGCCGCGCTCGCGGGCCTGGCATGGACGGCCCGGGACGTGCCGGCGGCCCTGGGCGGCCGGCTGACCGGGGCACGCGCGGAACGGGCCGCCCGCTCCGCGCAGTTCCGCGACGGCACCTTCCACAACCGGGTCGCCACCCGCACCATGCCCGGCGGTGATCCCGACCGTAACCTGCTGCGGGAACTGCTCTTCGGTCCGCAGCGTCGCCGCCCGACCGCACCGGTGCCGTTGCTGCGGCCCACCCCCGCTCCGACCACCGACGTCGCGCGGGAGCTCAACGTCGTCTGGTACGGCCACGCCTCGACCCTGATCGAGATCGAGGGGCACCGGGTGCTGATCGACCCGGTGTGGAGCGACAGGTGCTCGCCGTCGGCGGTGGTGGGGCCGAAGCGGCTGCACGAGCCCCCGGTACGCCTCGACGAACTGCCCACTGTCGACGCGATCCTCATCTCCCACGACCACTACGACCACCTCGACATGGCCACCGTCCGGGAGCTGGTCCGCCGGCAGTCGGCGCCGTTCCTGGTGCCGCTGGGCGTCGGCGCCCACCTCGACCGGTGGGGGGTGCCCGACGACCGGATCATCGAGCTGGACTGGTCGCAGGGGCACCGGGTCGGCGGCCTGGAGATCACCGCGACCGCCGCCCAGCACTTCTCCGGCCGGGGGCTGCGCCGCGACGGCACGCTTTGGAGTTCCTGGGTGGTCGCCGGGGCGCACCGCAAGGTCTTCTACACCGGCGACTCCGGCTACTTCGACGGGTACGCCGAGATCGGCGCGGAGCACGGGCCGTTCGACGTGACGCTGATGCAGATCGGCGCGTACGACCGGGCCTGGCCGGGCATCCACATGTTCCCCGAGGAGGCCGTCGCCGCCCACCTCGACCTGCGTGGCGACCTGCTCGTCCCGGTGCACTGGGCCACCTTCAACCTGGCCCTGCACGACTGGTCCGAGCCGGTCGACCGGCTCTGGGCCGAGGCCAAGGCGCGGGGCGTACGGCTGGCGGTGCCCCGCCCCGGCGAGCGGGTGGTGGTCGACGACCCGTCGGCGGTCGACGGCTGGTGGCAGACGATCGCCTGACCGCAGGCGTCCACCGCCGCCGCTCAGAGCACGAAGGCGTCGGTCCACAGCGCGCCGGAGCGGCCGGACAGCACGTCCAGCATCGCCGCCGCCTGCCCGTCGGTGAGCTGGGCGACGAAGTCGACGATGGCCCGGCCCCGGGCCCGGGAGATCCGGTCCGGGGTACGCGGGTGCAGCTCGGCCTCGGCCAGCTCCACCAGGTCGGGCAGGCGGCGGGGCAGCCGGGACTCCTCCTCGGGGTCGAGCAGCCACTCCCACAGCGACTCGACCAGGGTGCCCAGCAGCCGGGCCTGACCCCGCTGGTGCAGGGCCAGGTCGGGGCGGGCCAGCACGAAGCGGTGGTGGACGAACTTGAGCACCTGCACCTCGTGCCACTGGGCGCGGGCCAGCAGCACGTGGCCGGAGCGTACGTCCGGGGTGGCGGTCACCGTGATCGCGTCGACCAGCCGGGTGGTCCACCGGGCCGAGAACCGGGCCACGTACTGCTCCGCCTCGATCGAGCCGTCGAAGGGCAGCGCCAGCAGCCCGTCCACCAGTTCCTCGCGGACGTGCTCGACGGCGGCGGCGAACGCGTCGTCGTCGGCGATCCAGGCGTCCTTGCGGTGCAGCTGCCGGCGCAGCGCCTCGATCGCCGAGCCGGGTCGGCGGGCCGCGCCGGCCAACGCGGCGTCGGTGACCGCCCGCAGGTGTCCGCCCTCGCGCTGCCAGGCCATCAGCTCGGCGGCCACGGTGCCCTGCTGGAGCACCCCCACCCGGTAGAAGTCCTCCACGTCGTGGATGGCGTACGCGATGTCGTCGGCGGTGTCCATCACCGACGCCTCGACGGTCTGCTGCCACTGCGCGATCCGCCCGGCGAACGGCGCGCGGGCCTGCCGCAGGTCGGCGAGTTCCGTGCCGTACGCGCCGAACTTCAGCGAGCCGCTGTCCGGGTCGTCGGGTGGGGCGGCGGCACCCCGGGGCGCGGGACGCAGGTGCCGGGGGTGCGGGTCGGGGTGGTCCAGCCGGGTCCACGGGTACTTCAGCATCGCCGCCCGCACGGCGGCGGTCAGGTCGAGGCCGGTGGTGGCCGCGCCGCGGATCTCGGTGCTGGTGACGATCCGGTACGACTGGGCGTTGCCCTCGAAGCCGTCGGCCAGCCCGAGCCGCTGCCGGGCCAGCCGGTCGAGCACCCGTTCCCCCAGGTGCCCGAACGGCGGGTGGCCGAGGTCGTGGGCGAGGGCGGCGGCCTCCACCACGTCCGGGTCGCAGCCGCCCAGCTTGTCCAGCAGGTCCCGATGCGCCGGGTCGGCGGTCAGCCGTTCGGCGATCGCGCGGGCCACCTGGGCGACCTTGAGACTGTGGGTGAGCCGGTTGTGCACCAGCAGCCCGGAGCCGACCGGGCTGATCACCTGGGTCACCCCGCCGAGCCGGGCGAAGAACGGTGAGGCGACGATCCGGTCCCGGTCGGCCCGGAACGGGCTCACGGCCAGGTCGCCGAGGGCTCGGGCGCTGCCACCGAAGAGCCGACGGGCACGCGGGTCCGCAGGTTGGTCCATGATCGCCACGCTAGCGCAGCCGACCGCCCGGCCGCGCCGGCTCGCACCGGGCCGCCCGCGGGCCGGGGCCCGGGGGCCGGCAGACGGTGCCCGGCGGTCGGGCAGGTCGCGGCCGGGCAGGCGGCTGCCGGACAGATGGCGACCGGCGACCGGGCAGGCGGCTGCCGGGCGGGCGGCGGTCGCCGGCACGGTCCCGGCGGGGGTGGCGCGGGGCGTCGGGGGTGGGCGGCACAATGCAGCAGGGAACCCGAAACGAAGGCGGATCAACATCGTGACCCAGTCAGTCCATCAGCGGATCGCCGACGAGCTCGGCGTCGCCGAGCGCCAGGTGCGGGCGGCCGTGGAGCTGCTCGACGGCGGCGCGACCGTGCCGTTCATCGCCCGTTACCGCAAGGAGGCCACCGGCCTGCTCGACGACGCCCAGCTGCGCACCCTGGAGGAGCGGCTGCGCTACCTGCGGGAGCTGGACGAGCGGCGGGCCGCGGTGCTGGAGTCGATCCGCAGCCAGGGCAAGCTGGACGAGGCGTTGGAAGCGCAGATCATGGCGGCCGACTCGAAGTCCCGGCTGGAGGACATCTACCTGCCCTACAAGCCCAAGCGGCGGACCCGGGCGCAGATCGCCCGGGAGGCCGGGCTGGAGCCGCTGGCCGACACGCTGCTCGGCGACCCGACCCGGGACCCGAAGGAGACGGCCGCCGGGTTCGTCGACGCCGACCGCGGGGTGGCCGACGCCGCCGCCGCGCTGGAGGGCGCGCGGGCCATCCTGATCGAGCGGTTCGCCGAGGACGCCGACCTGATCGGCGCCCTGCGTGAGCAGATGTGGTCGCGGGGCCGGTTGGTCGCCCGGGTACGCGACGGGCAGCAGGACGCCGGCGCGAAGTTCGCCGACTACTTCGACTTCGCCGAGCCGTACCCGAAGCTGCCCTCGCACCGCATCCTGGCGATGTTCCGGGGCGAGAAGGAGGGCGTGCTCGACCTCACCATGGCCCCCGACGCCGAGGAGGACCCGGACGCCCCGCCCACCGGTCCGACCCGCTACGAGGCGGCCATCGCCGGCCGGTTCGGCATCAGCGACGCGGGCCGGCCCGCCGACCGGTGGCTGGCCGACACGGTGCGCTGGGCGTGGCGGACCCGGATCCTGATCCACCTCGGTGCCGACCTGCGGATGCGGTTGTGGCAGGCGGCCGAGGAGGAGGCGGTCCGGGTCTTCGCCACCAACCTGCGCGACCTGCTGCTCGCCGCCCCGGCCGGCAGCCGCGCCACGATGGGTCTCGACCCGGGTCTGCGGACGGGGGTGAAGGTGGCGGTGGTCGACGCCACCGGCAAGGTGGTCGCCACCGACACGATCTACCCGCACGAGCCGCGTCGGCAGTGGGACGCCTCGGTCGAGACGCTGGCGAAGCTGGCCGGGGCGCACCGGGTGGAGCTGGTCGCGATCGGCAACGGCACCGCCAGCCGGGAGACCGACAAGCTCGCCGCCGACCTGATCAAGCGGTATCCGCAGCTCGGTCTGACCAAGGTGATGGTCTCCGAGGCCGGCGCGTCGGTCTACTCCGCCTCCGCGTACGCCTCGCAGGAACTACCCACGTTGGACGTGTCGCTGCGCGGGGCGGTCTCCATCGCCCGCCGGCTCCAGGACCCGCTGGCCGAGCTGGTCAAGATCGACCCGCGCTCGATCGGCGTCGGGCAGTACCAGCACGACCTGTCCGAGGTGAAGCTGTCCCGCTCGTTGGACGCGGTGGTGGAGGACTGCGTCAACGGCGTCGGGGTGGACGTCAACACCGCCTCCGCCCCGCTGCTGACCCGGGTCTCCGGCATCGGTGCCGGGCTCGCCGAGAACATCGTGCTGCACCGGGACGCCAACGGGCCGTTCCGCACCCGCGCCGAGCTGAAGAAGGTGGCCCGGCTCGGCCCGAAGGCGTTCGAGCAGTGCGCCGGCTTCCTGCGCATCCCCGGCGGTGACGACCCGCTCGACTCGTCCAGCGTGCACCCGGAGGCATACCCGGTGGTGCGTCGCATCCTGGCCAGCACCGGGCAGGACCTGCGCTCGCTGATCGGGAAGTCGGCCCTCCTGCGCGGGCTGCGGGCCACCGACTTCGTCGACGACACCTTCGGCCTGCCCACCGTCACCGACATCCTCGCCGAGCTGGAGAAGCCCGGCCGGGACCCGCGACCGGAGTTCCGCACCGCCACCTTCGTCGAGGGGGTGGAGAAGATCGGCGACCTCACCCCCGGGATGCTGCTGGAGGGCGTGGTCACCAACGTGGCGGCGTTCGGCGCGTTCGTCGACGTGGGCGTGCACCAGGACGGCCTGGTGCACGTCTCGGCGATGTCGCACACCTTCGTCAAGGACCCGCGCGACGTGGTGAAGTCCGGTGACGTGGTCCGGGTCAAGGTGCTCGACGTCGACGTGCCGCGCAAGCGGATCTCGTTGACCCTGCGGCTGGACGACGAGGTGCCGGCGGGCGGTGGCCGGCCGGCCGGCGACGGGCAGCGGCGCGAGCGCGGCACCCCCCAGGGCGGGCGCGGCGACACCCCGGGCGGCCGGCGCGGCGGCGCGGGCGGGTCCGGTGGCGCGGGGAGGTCCGGTGGCGCGGGGAGGTCCGGTGGCGCGGGCGGGTCCGGCGGCCAGCGGGAGCAGCGGGGCGGTTCGCGGGGCGGGCCGCAGCAACGGCAGGGTCGGGGCGGCTCCGCGCCGGCACCCGCCAACGACGCGATGGCCGAGGCGTTGCGCCGGGCCGGCCTGGCCTGACCCGGCCGGCCCCGCCCCGCCCGGGACCGACCGGGCGGGGCGGCAGCCCGCCCGGCACCGCGTCCCGGGCGGGGCGGGTGCGCGCTCGCTGGACCGGTTCGACGGGCGGCGGACCGTGCACCGGGGCCGGGGCCGGGGACGACGGGTGGCGGGCGGCGGGGCGTGCACCAGGGCCGTGGCCGGCGGGTGGCGGGCGGCGGGGCGTCGCCGGGTCGCCGACGGTGGGCGTACCGTCGCGGCATGGACGGTGACGGCGATCCGCAGTGGCGGGAGCGGCGGCAGCGGGCGGTCCGGGCGCACGCGGCGGCCGACGCCCGTCGGCGCGACGGCGAGCACGCGCAGGCCGAGGAGCTGGTGGCCCGGTTCACGGCCGAGGCGGCCCGGCGCGGGCTGCGCACCACCCGCCTGGTGGCCCAGGGCTACGACGGGCGGGGCCGGTACCGGACCGGGCTGACCGGCTGGTACGTCGACCGGGCCGGCCTGCGCGCGGTCGCCGTCGACGGCCGTTTCTACCTGCTCACCGTGCCGTCGGGCGTACGCGCACTGCTGTTCGGCGTCGACGTGCCGCCGGCCCGGCCGCCCCTGGTCGTCGGCCGCGGCGGACGCGACGGCGAGTCGATCCCGCTGGCCGACCTGCTCACCCGCCGGCTCACCGCCGGCGACGACTGGCCCTGAACCCCGGGTCCGCCACCATCTCGTGCAGGGTCCGCTCGACCCGGTCGGCACCCACGGCCACGGAGAACATCCGGTCGTAGTAGGCCCGGCCGGCCTGCCCGAGCAGTTCCAGCTTCTCCCGGCCCAGGTCGCAGACCTCACGCAGGGCGTCGGCGATCGAGTCGGGGTCACCGGGCCGGGCGGTGATCCCCGCGCCGCTGTCCCGGGCCACCGCGGCGGCGTCGCCCTCCGCGGCGACCAGCAGCGCCCGTCCGGCGGCCAGGGTCGCCTGCACCTTGCTCGGCATCGTGTACGCGGACATGCCGCCCCGGCGCAGGCTCACGTAGTGGACGTCCCCGGTGGCCATCAGCGCGGGCATCCGTTCCCGGGGCAACTGTCCGAGGAACCGGACGTTGGACGCACCGACCTCCGTGGCGCGGCGACGTAGCCGATCCTGCGTGGTGCCGGAGCCGGCGATCAGGCACACCAGCCGGGGCTCGTCGGTACGGGCGCAGGCGTCGACCAGCGAGTCGAGCCCCTGCGCCTCGCCGAGCGCGCCCGCGTACACCAGCACCACCTGGTCGGGCCGGAGCCCGAGTTCGGCACGCAGGTCGGCGGCGCGGACACCCAACGTCTCGTCCGCCCACACCGGGACGTGCACGAGCTTGTCCCGGGGCACGCCCCGGTCGGCGAGCAGGTCGGCGGCACCGGGTGCGACGTGGGCGACCCGGGAGGCGCTGCGGTACATCGCCCCGCACCAGGCGGCCATCCCCCGCTCGACGGTCCGCGACACCGGGCCGGTGCCGAGGAAGCCGCTCGCGACCACGCTGTCCGGCCACAGGTCCAGCACGTGCAGCAGCACCGGCACCCGGTGCACGTAGCGGGTGAACCACATCGGCAGGGCGACGCTGATCGGCGAGTTGCCCACCCAGAGGGCGTCCAGTCCGCGCAGCGCCGGGGTGCCGGAGACCAGCGCGGACACCGCGAACGACCCGTAGTTCGCCACCCGGCGCAGCGCGGAACGGTCGTGGCTGGGATAGAGGGCCACCCGGCGGACCCGGGTCGCCCCGACGACCTCGTCGTGGCGGCGGGCCAGCCGGTAGCCGGGGGCCAGCCGGCCGGTCGGGTAGTTCGGGAACCCGGTGAGCACCCGGACCTCGTGGCCCCGTTCGGCGAGGGCGCGGGCGAGCATCCCGGGCAGGGCCGCCGGGCCGGGCTCCGGGTCGTACCACTGGGTGAGCAGACCGATCCGCATCCGCCTCACCCCGCCGCCACACCGGCCACCGGCCGGTCCGACCGTTCGCCGTCGGCCCGCCACAGGGCGCGCAGCGATGCGGCCAGGTCGTACGCCGGGGTCCAGTCGAGCACCCGGCGGGCGCGGTCGACATCGGCGCACATCCAGGGCACGGCGGCCGAGCGGGTGGCGTCGGGCGGGAAGCCGCCGGGGCGGATCTGACCGGTGAACCCGGCCACGTCGGCCAGCAGCCGGACGACGTCGCGGGTGGCCGTCGCCCGTCCGCTGCCCACGTTGACGACCCGTTGCGCGCCGACGGGGGCGCACCGCGTCGCGGCCAGCACCGCCGCCGCCACGTCCCGCACGTCGACCAGGTCCCGGTACGTGTCGTGCAGGCCGAGGGCGATGTCGTCCGCGCCGTCGGCCATCGCGGTACGGATCATCGCGGTCGCCCGGGCCAGCATGTTGCCCGCCGGCATCCCCGGCCCGACCGGGTTGAAGACCCGTAGCACGACCGTGTCGACCCGACCGGCGTCGCCCGCCAGCTCGGCCAGCCTGGTGGCCGCCAGGTGGCTGAGCCCGTACTCGCTCACCGGTACGGCCGGATGGTCCTCCCCGACGGCCAGACCGTGCGGCACGACGCCGTACTCCGCCGCCGAGCCGATCCGGACCAGCCGTGCACCGGGCGCGGCGACGGCCACCGCCTCGATGAGCTTCGCGGTCGCCACGACGTGTGCCTGGACGAAGTCGGGTCCGGAGCCGACGATGCGGCCCGCCGCGCTCACCACCACGTCGGGTCGTTCCCGGGCGACCAGCGCGGTCAGCTCGGGCAGCTCCATCCGGGCCGGGTCGCATCGGGTGCGGGAGGGGGCCCGGACGGTGGTGTGGCCGGCCAGCGTGGCGTGGATGTGCCGGCCGAGGAATCCACCCGCGCCCAGCAGCAGCACCCGGTTCATCGGGGCCGCACGACGTCCCGGTCGTCGGCCGACGACGTGGACGGGTGGCCGGCGGCCGACGACGTGGACGGGTGGCCGGCGGCCGACGACGTGGACGGGTGGCCGGCGGCCGACGACGTGGACGGGTGGCCGGCGGCCGACGCCGTGGACGGGTGGCCGGCGGCGGTCGGCGCGGCGGGCCGGTCGTCGGCGGCCGACGGGGCGTTGCCGGTGAACTCGTGCCAGGTGGCCGCGCCGGGGGCGGAGATGCCCTCCCGGGTGAGCACCACCCTGACGGTGGCCAGCAGGATCCTCAGGTCCAGCAGGAAGGACCGCCTGTCGACGTACTCGATGTCGGAGGCGAACTTCGCCTCCCAGCTCAGAGCGTTGCGTCCACGTACCTGGGCGAGCCCGGTGATGCCCGGCCGCACGTCGTGCCGGCGGGCCTGCTCGGGGGTGTAGAGGGTCAGGTACCGCACCAGGTGCGGGCGGGGGCCGACCACGCTCATCTCGCCGCGCAGCACGTTCCAGAACTCGGGCAGCTCATCGAGGCTGCTCGCCCGCAGCCACCGGCCGACCCGGGTGAGGCGTTGCGCGTCGGTGACCAGCCCGCGCTGCGGGTCGGGGTGGCGCATGGTGCGGAACTTCACCACGTCGAACAGTTCGCCGTGCAGGCCGGGCCGGGTGTGCCGGAACAGCACCGGCCGGCCGTGGGTGACCAGCACCAGCAGGGCCACCAGGGCCAGCAGGGGCGCACCGAGGGTCAGCACGACCAGCGCGCCGAGCACGTCGAGCAGCCGCTTGCATCTGTCGTACGGGCGGCGGGTCGACGGGTCGGTCTCCCGTCCGGTCACCGGGCCGGCGTCACCGGCGCGCGGCTGTGCCGCGGGGGCAGCAACTTTGGACATGGAACAGACCTACCACCTTCCCGGCGACCGTTCCGCAGTTTCACATTTGCCGCACCGGTGGGCCGGCAATGGTGGCCGCGCAGCACCGCGCGAAACGTGAAACGTGATTGTTCCTCCCTTTCCCGGAAGCGCGCACGGTCTCGTTATCGCAACAGTATGGTCACCATTGACGAGATCGTGATCCCCGAGGATGGTCCGACGGGAAAAGGCAGGAGGAGATATGCTTTCCTCGCTTGCGGACAGGCGTTTCCTGGTCACCGGGGGCACTGGTTCGTTCGGCCAGACAATGGTTTCCCGACTGCTCGACGCCGGCGCCGCCGAGGTGCGGGTCCTCAGCCGGGACGAGTCGAAGCAGGACGCGATGCGCCACCGCCTCGGCAACGACCGGGTCCGCTACTACATCGGTGACGTGCGCGATTACGACAGCGTGCTCAAGGCCGCCCGGGGCATGGAGTTCGTCTTCCACGCCGCGGCGCTGAAGCAGGTGCCCTCCTGCGAGTTCTTCCCGCTGGAGGCGGTCCGCACGAACGTGCTCGGCAGCGCCAACGTGGTCGACGCCTGCGAACGCGTCGGGGTGGAGACGCTGGTCCTGCTGAGCACCGACAAGGCCGTCTACCCGGTCAACGCGATGGGCATGACCAAGGCGTTGATGGAAAAGGTGGCGCAGGCGCACTCCCGTAACAACGCGACGGCCCGCACCAGGGTCTGCTGCGTGCGTTACGGCAATGTCATGTACTCGCGCGGATCGGTGATTCCGTTGTTCATCGACCAGATCCTGCGCGGCGGTCTGCCGACGGTCACCGACCCGTCGATGACCCGTTTCCTGATGTCGTTGCCCGAATCGGTGGAACTGGTGGAGCACGCGTTCACCTACGGCCAGCCGGGGGACGTGTTCATCCGCAAGGCCGACGCCTGCACCATCGGCGACCTGGCCACGGCGCTGTGCAACCTGTTCGGGGTGCCGGCGAAGTTCACCGTGCTCGGCATCCGGCACGGCGAGAAGCTCTACGAGACCCTGGCCAGCCGGGAGGAACTCGCGTTCGCCGAGGACCTCGGCGACTTCCTGCGGGTGCCGGTGGACAGCCGCGACCTCAACTACTCCCTCTACTTCGAGGAGGGCGACGTCGAGCACGGCGGGCTGGCCGACTTCCACTCGCACAACGCCCGCCGGCTGTCCGTACCGGAGATCGAGTCGTTGCTGATGACGCTGCCCGAGGTACGCGCGCAGGTCGCCGCGGCCACGGCGGCCGTGGTGACGAGTTGAGCGCGGGCACCGACGCCGCCCGCCCGGACCGGGTGCCCCGCCGCCGCACCGACCACCGGCCGGACCAGCGGGCCGCCGCCCCGGTGCGACGGGTCCTCGTCGTCGGGGTCACCGGCATGCTCGGGCACACCGTGCTGCGCGAGCTCGCCGACGATCCGACGCTCGACGTGCACGGCCTCGCCCGCAGCATCGACGACCGGGCCGGCCACTACCCCCCGCACCTGCTGACCCGCATCGTCCCGGCCGTCGACGTGACCCGGTTCGACGACGTCCGGCGGCTCGTCGACGAGCTGCGGCCCGACGTCGTCGTCAACTGCGTCGGCGTCATCAAGCAGCGGCCGGACGTGCAGGACGCGGTGCCGACGGTCACCCTCAACGCGCTCCTGCCCCACCTGCTGGCCGACGCCTGCGCACAGGTCGGCGGCCGGCTCGTCCACGTCAGCACCGACTGCGTGTTCTCCGGCCGGCGGGGCGGCTACCTCGAGGACGACCTGCCCGACCCGCCCGACCTCTACGGCCGGTCCAAGCTGCTGGGCGAGGCCACCGGCGCGTCGGCGCTCACCCTGCGTACGTCGATCGTCGGGCACGAGCTGACCACCCGCCGCTCCCTGGTCGACTGGTTCCTGTCCCAACAGGGTCAGGTGCGCGGCTTCACCCGGGCGGTCTACAGCGGGGTGACGACCGTGGAGTTCGCCCGGCTGCTGCGCACGGTGGTCCTGCCCCGGACGGAGCTGACCGGCCTCTACCACGTCGCCGCCGAACCGATCACGAAGTACGACCTGCTCCGGCTGGTCGCCGAGGTCTACGGGTGGCCCGGTGAGCTGGTGCCGGACGACGCGTTCGTCTGCGACCGGTCGATGCGCGCGGACGCCCTCGCCCGCGCCACCGGTTACCGTCCGCCGAGCTGGCCGGACATGATCACCGCGCTGCACGCCGCCCGGGAACGCTGGACGTCCGACCCGGCCCGGCCGGGCCTGGCGGGCGTACCGCGCTGACGCAGCAAACGACCATCGCCGGCGCTGCCGGCCCGTCGGAGTCGAAGGACATCACGTGGGGAACCGAGTGGGTCAACTGTGCCTGGTCGTCGGGGCGGTCCTGGCCGTGGTGGTCACCACCGTCGCCAGCGTCACCGTCCCGCTGGTCGCGGTCGGCGCGGTGGCGCTGCTGCTGCTCGCGCTGTTCGCGCTCGCGCAGCAGATGGACGGCTGGCGCTGGCTGCTGGGCCTGACCATGGCGCTGCTGGTCTGCGCCTCGTCCAAGCTGCCGGGCCTGGTGGAGGCCAGCTTCTATCCCCGGTACGCGGCGGTGGCCGCCCTGGTCGTCTGGGCGCTGGGCGCACCGGGCCGGACGGTGGCGCGGGTCGACCCGTGGACCCGGCTGCTCGTCGGCGCGCTCTGGGCGATGGCCGGCCTGGCCACGGTGAGCTTCACCTGGTCGGTGGTGCCGTTGGAGACCCTGCAACGGGGGGTGGCGCTGCTCCTGCTGGCCGCACTCGTGCACGTCCTGGTCCGCCGCCGGTGGCCCGACCGGGCGGTCATGCTGGCCGACCTGCGCATGGTCTACCTGGTGCTCAGCGGGTCCGCCCTGATCAGCCTCGGCGTCGGGCTCACCGACGGCACGCTCGTCGCCGCGCTGTCGCGGACCGACCGGTTCGAGGGCCTCTACAACAACCCCAACATGCTCAGCATCGTCTGCGCCCTGACCACGCCGCTGGGCTGGGCGGTCTACCGGCAGTCCCGCCGTCGGGTGGAACTGCTCGGCATGGTGCCGGCCGTCGCCTGCCTGCTGCTGTCGCAGTCCCGCACCGGCCTGATCGCCGTGCTCGCCGGGGCCTGCTGGGTCGTGCTGCGCAACGGGCTGGGCCGGGTGGTCCGGCTGGGCGCCGGACTGGCCGTGGGGCTACTGGTGGCGTACCTGTTCAATCTGCTGCCGGTCCTGTTCGCCGGCCCCTGGGTACGCCAGCTCGTGCTGCGCTTCACCGACCCCACCGGCGGTGACCTGTCCAACGGCCGCACCGAGATGTGGCAGGCCACGGTGGACCTGTGGTGGCAGAACCGACCCACCCTGGGCTTCGGGTACGCCTCCCGCAACCACCTGTTCGCCCTCGCCAGCCTCGACGAGTCCTTCGGGACCGGGGTGAGCGTGGTGCACAACAGCTACCTGCAACTGCTGCTGGAGTTGGGGCTCGCCGCCGTGGCGCCGCTGGTGCTGCTGCTGCTGGCCGTCGGACGGGTCGCCCTGCGCTCCCCGGTGCGCCGGGCCGACTCCGGGCTGGTCTGGCTCGTCGTCACCGGCCTGCTGATCCAGATCACCGAGTCGGCCATCTTCGGCACCGGGCAGACGTACCCGTACGTGTTCTGGTGCGTGGTCGCCGGGGTGCTGCTGCACCTGCCCGGTGGACGCGCCGACGCCGACGCGGCGCAGGCGGACCCGACGGCGGACCCGACGACGGCGACCCCGCCGTGGGTCGGTGCCCCGGCCGGCGACCTGACCCGCCTGCCGGTCCCGGCCCTGCGCTGAGGTCACGACGGTGGGCGTCCCGACCGGGGACGCCCACCGCGTCGTGTCCACCCGGCTCAGCGCCGGTCGTCGGCCACCAGGAAGGCGCTGACCTCGGCCCGCCAGGCGCGGTGGTCGAACGACCCACGGGCCCGGGAGCGGGCGGCCCGGCTCATCGCCGTCCACTCCTCGTCGCGCAGCCGCAGCGCCCGCTCGATCCCCCACCGCACGTCGTCCGGCCCGTTGCCGTCGAGCACCAGCCCCTCGACGCCGTCGTGCACGTGGGCGGCCAGGTCGCTGGTGTGGTTGAGCAGCACCGGACAGCCGGCGGCGAGGCTCTCCGGCACCTTGGACGGGAAACCGTTGGCCGCGTACCCGCCGGTGGGGCGGACCAGCATCGAGAAGTGCGACTCCGCGAGCAGCGTCAGCACGGTGTCGCGGGGCACCCGACCGAGGAACCGCACCTCGGCGACGATCCCGTCGAGGACCGTGACGTCCAGGTCGGAGTGGGTGGCGGCGGCCTCGCGGGTCACCCCGGCGATGGTGAGGCTGACCCGGCGCTGCTGCTGCGGGGTGAGCCGGGCGATCCCACGCAGGATCACGTCCAGCATGTCCTTGCGGCCGGGGGTGCCGGCGTAGAGCAGCCGCAGCCCGGTGGAGAGCGCGGGTGGCCGGGCCGTCGGGAAGTCGTCGCAGTCCACCTGCGGCGGCACCACCAGCACCGACATCCCGTGCCCGGTGAGGTAACCGGCCAACGTGGTGGAGACCGCGGTGGCCCGGTCGACCAGCCGGGTGGCCAGGAACGTCGACCACCGGTGCCGGACGTAGTACGGGGTGAGCCAGCCGTGGCGGAACTGCCGCCGGTCGTGGCGTTCGCTGGCGTCGACCACCACCGGGCAGCGCAGCGCCAGCCGCAGGACCGCCCAGTTGCCCAGCGTCATCAGTGCCATCGGGAGCAGCACCACGCTCACGTCGCCCCGGCGTACCCCCTGCCGGCGGGCGGCCCGCAGCACGCGGACCGGACGGGCCAGCCGGGCCGGCAGCCGGGTGAGCCGGTGCCGGCCCCGCACCCGCAGGGTGACCAGGTCGACGCCGGCCGGCTCGGGCGGTCGGGCGGGGAAGGCCAGTTCGCAGGGCCAGTCGTTGACGACGAGCGTGCGGGTGCCCTCGGGCGCGGCGGACCGGGCGAGCTGCAACAGCCGGTTGGAGGTGGCGTCGCCGTACGGGAAGGCGTAGGCGCCGACGAGCAGCGGACGTGGTGGGCCGGTCCGCCCGGTCGGTCCGCCGTCGGGCAGGGGTCGCCGACCCGCGACCAGGGTCTGTTCGTTCATCTCTGTCACCGTCCCGAGCCGACCGGTGGCCGGCTGCTCTGTCGTGGCGTGCGGTCCCGCCCGGGGCGGGCCGCCGCCCACCGGTGGTAGATCTCCAGGTGGGTGGTGGCCGCCGTGTCGATGGCGAAGGCGCTCTGGAAGAACCGTTCGGCGGCCACCGCGGGGGCGGTCGACGCGGTGTACGCCGCCGCCCGGCCCACCGCCCGTGCCCACACCTGCGGCGGGGCGTCGACCCCGACGACGGTCACGCCGGGCAGCCGCTCGTCGATGAAACGCACGCCGGGCAGGTCGGCGGCGACCGTGCCGACGCCCAACGCGACGGGCTCCAGCACTCCCCCGGGCAGCCCCTCCAGGCAGGACGGGTGGACGACGACGTCGGCCTGCCGCAGCAGCCCGCCCACGTCGTCGCGGGGGCCCAGCAGGTGCACCCGGTCGCCCAGCCCGACGGCGTCCGCCGCCGCGCGGACCCGCTCGTCGTCGGCCGGGTCACCCGGCCCGACGAGCACCGCGTGCGCGGACACGCCCCGGTCGCGCAGCGCGGCCAGGATCGGCGGGAGCAGCCAGCGGCGTTTCTCGGGTGAGGCCCGGCCCACGGTCACGCAGACCAGGTCGGCCGGTCCCGCGCCGATCAGGGCCCGCAGGTCGTCGGGGCTGGGGCGACGGAGCCGGTCGAGGTCGAGCCCGTTGAGCACCACCCGGCACCGGTGGTCGGCACGCCAGCCCGGGTGGTAACCGAACGTCAGCGAGCTGGGCGAGACACCGAGGATGTCGGTGGCGCAGACCCGCAGCAGCCGCCCGCAGACCCACCGGTAGACCCGGCGGCGCAGGGTGCGAGTCGCGTTGTCGTCGCCCCGGAAGTGCGCGACCCGTCCGGGTACGCCGCGCAGCGCGGCCAGCGCGAGCGGCACCCCCGAGAAGTTGGCGCAGTCGGCGTGCACCACGTCCGGGCGCAGCCGCCCGAGCAGCCGCAGGAACCGCAGCGGGAAGCGCGGGTCGAGGGGGATCGCGGTGACGCTGCCGCCGTGCCGGGCGACCACGTCGGCCAGCGGCCCCGGGCCGACCCGGTCGCTGAGCGTCACCACGTGCAGGTCGACGCCGCCGGCCGCGAGCCGGGGCAGCAGTTCGGCGGTACGCATCTCGGTGCCGCCGAAGTTCAGCTCACCGACGACCCGCAGCACCCGCAGCCGGCCGGTCACGACGGACCGCACCGGGCCAGCGCCCGCCGGTAGCCCACCAGCGCGGCCGGCACCATGGTCGACAGGTACGCGACGCAGGCCGCCGCCGGCAGCCCGGCCAGGCCGAACTGGCGCAGCCCCCAGACCTTGAGCACGGTGGCCAGCACCAGGAACGCCGCCCATCCGACGAACTGCGGCCGGAGCAGGCCGATGCTGTTCTGCACCATGATCAGCGGGGAGGTGACCGCGACCAGCAGCGACCAGCCGGCCAGTCCGACGAGGACGGGTAGCCGGATCGTCGACCGGTCGACGGACCCGAGCCAGAGCGCGATCAACCGGTGGCCGGTCACGACCAGCGTCAACCCGACCGAGCCCACCACCACCCCGTAGAGCAGCACCATGCGCCGGGTGTTGCGGCGCACCCAGTCCACCTCGCCCCGGGCGAGGGCGGCGCCGTTGACCGGCCAGACCGTCATGCCCACCAGCCCGACGAAGACCCACAGCACGCCGAACAGCTTTCCCACGACCGCGTAGTGCGCCGCCGCCGCGAGCCCCAGCACGTTGGCGACCAGCGGGTTGTCCACGTTCAGCGCGATCGACGACATCGTGGTGAGCACGAAGAACCGCACGCCCAGCCGGAGCAGGCCGGCGACGGTGTCGCGGTGCACGAGTCGCGGCCCCGGCCGGTGCGCCTGAGGGCAGGACCAGAAGTAGGTGACGGTGTTGAGCAGGTTGGTCACCGGCACCGCCAGCACCGCACCGGCGACGACCACCAGCGGTGGCCAGCCGGCGGTGATGGCGACGAGCACCACGGCCAGGGCGGCCAGGGCTCCGGCCGACTGCCAGGCGTTGCTCTGCACCATCTGGCCACGGGCGTACTGCACCCGCTGGACCAGCGAGAGCGGGATGTTGACCACGAAGGCGCCGAAGCAGATCAGGACCAGGGTGGGGGTCTGCGCGGCGACGCCCGGGTCACCGACGGCGAACAGCTCCACCCAGGGCACCACCGGCGTCACCACCAGCAGGGCGGTCAGCAGCAGCACCGCGACCACGCCCAGGGTGGCGATCGCGCCGGAGATCTCCCGGGCCTGTTGGCGGGGGTCGTCGGCCAGTTGGCCGAGCCGGGTGAGCAGCCCGTTGCCCAGCCCCAGGTCGGCGAACCAGGCCATTCCGGTGAGCGCGGTGATCGCCATCCACAGGCCGTACCGCTGCTCACCGAGGTACCGGAAGCAGGCGGGGGTCAGCACCAGCGGCGCGGCCAGGCCGATCCCCTTGGCCACCATCGCGGTGGCGATGCCCACCGTGACGGTACGGTCCCGGCCCGGCCCCGACGCCGGGAAACCGACCGGCAGCGCGGCGGTGGCCGTCGTGGCGGTGGCCGTCGTGGCGGTCGCCGTCGTGGCGGTGTCGACGGTCGTGGCGGTCGCCGTCGTGGCTTCGGCCTTGGCGGCTCCGGTCGTCGTGGCGGTGGGGGCCGTGCCGGCGGTGGCCCGGCCCACGGCCCGGGTCACCGGTGGGTGGCGGGGGCGACGGCCAGCCGCTCGGCCAGCCACTCGGCCGTGGCCCGCAGCCCCTGCCGGCGGGCCACCGGGGTGACGTCCGGGAACAACTCCCGCAGGGCGGTGTTGTCGGCGAGCGAGTGCGGAACGTCCCCGGTACGCGGTGCCACGTGCTCCCGGGCGATCGGCCGGCCGAACAGCTCCTCCAACTCGTCGAGGACCTGGAGCAGGCTGGCCCGCGCGCCGAAGGCGAGGTTGACCGGATGCGGGTGGTGCACCCGGCGGCGCAGCGCGTCGAGGATCACCTCGCAGACCGTGCCCACGTAGGTGAAGTCGCGGGACTGGGTGCCGTCGCCGTGCACCTCGACCGGCTCGCCGCGCAGGGCGGCGTGGGTGAACCGGGGGATGACTGCCGCGTACGGGTGGTCGTGGCGCTGCCCGGGGCCGAACACGTTGAAGAACCGGAACGCCAGCGTGGGCAGCCCGAACGACGCCTGGTGGGCCAGCGCGTACGCCTCGGTGGCGAGCTTGCTGGCCGCGTACGGGCTCATGGGCCGGGTCCAGGTCAGCTCCGCCTTGGGCAGTGCCGGGTTCATCCCGTACACCGACGAGGAGGAGGCGACCAGCACGTGCCCCACGTCGTGCCGGCGGGCCGCCTCCAGCACCATCAGCGTGCCGGTGGCGTTCGCGTGGTGGGAGGCGAGCGGGTCGCGCAGCGACCGGGGCACGCTGGGCAGCGCGGCCAGGTGGACCACCGCCTCCCGGCCCGCCATCGCCGCGTCCAGGGCCGCCGGGTCCAGGATCGACCCCTCGACGAGGTCGACGTCCAGCCCGGCGAGGTTGCCGCGCAACCCCACCGAGAAGTCGTCGAGGACGCTGACCTCCTTGACGGCCGGCTCGCCGAGCGCGGCGCGGGCCAGGTTGGCGCCGATGAAACCGGCCCCGCCCGTGATCAGAATGCGCATGAACCACCCCCATGTACGCACATCACCTGTACATCGAGCCGGGACGCGGCACGTTACGGCGGCGGCGCGAAATTCACCCTGCCCACGGCGGGGACGTCGGCCTCCGGGCGGGCCGGCATCCGCCGAACGGCCGACGGTGCTGTCCGGGAGCCGACCGAAAAACGCCGTGAGCTGCGCAAACGCGCACAGTGACTGCATCGTCGTGCGTCGTGGAGGTGGGGGATGCCCGAGCTGATCGTCTACCGGTCCAACGCCCTGATGTCGGTCAGGTCGCGGTTCGACGCCACCCGGGACGTGGTGATGCCGGCCAACCTCGCGTACCCCGAGGGGATGGTCGGCCTGTGGCACTCCGGCCTGCCGCAGGTGAGCCTCGTGCCCTCGACCGCGACCGACGCCCAGGTGTGGCCGGTGATGTCCGCCGTCGGCACCCGCGTCCACGACACCTCCGACGACAACTGCCCGATCAACACCGGCTGGTCCTACGTCGGCGGCAACCACGGCTACAACGTCGGCAACCAGATCGTGGTGGCCAACCACGGCAAGACGACCGCCGACGTGGGGTCGCAGTGGAGCGACGGGACCCGCATCTTCACCCTGCTGGCCGTCACCAACGCCAGCAGCCTGCTGTTCGGCAACCCGTACACCGTGGTGGACGGCATCGCGCAGGGTGCCCGGGTGAAGCCGGCCGGGCCGCTCACCCACGTCTCGGGGGCGACCAACCGGACCACCGTGCCGATCACCGGTCTCACCCCGGACGTGCAGATCCGCCCCGCCACCCACTCGCACACGGTCGCCGTCGAACTCGACGGGCGGCCGGTGCCCGACGGTCGGTCGACGGGCCTGGAACTGGTGATCCGGGAGTCCTACCTCATCCCGTCCTACCAGGGGATGATCGACACGGCGCGGGCGAACGTCGGCACCCCGATCGCCACGATCATGCCCAGGATCCCGTCGCTGTGCCGGATCGCCAACGTCTACCGCTGGTCGCCCGGCGGCGGCCTGCTCGTCACCCAGACGGTGACCGCCCTGACCCGGTTCGCCCTCAACGCGGGCGTCACCCAGTGCGCGCCGCTGACGCCGGTGACGGGCGGGTCCCGCCGGCAGTTCATGCCGAACGTGGGAGTGGCCGGCGGCCTGAACTGGTCGGTCTGGGCCAACATCGACACCCTCGCCGCGCTCACCGACGTCACCCCGGCGGCCCTCGTCGACCGGACGATGCCGGCGGCCGGCATGACCCAGTGGGTGGTCAGCGGCGGCGGCGTGCAGCAGTGGGGTATCGCCGTCGGATTGCTGCCGGTCGCGGACGGGGTGCCGCAGGTCCGCGCCCGCTACACCACCGCCAAGAGCTGGTTCATCAGCTCCAGTCTGAAGAAGAACTACCCGCAACTGGTGTGGGGGCGCACCATGGCCGCCGGGGAGTCGGTGACCGGGACCGCCTACCGCCGCTACCTGGCCCCGCCGTCGACCGCCACCGAACTCGTCGTCTCCACCGGCGACGACGACTTCGTGGTGATCGAACGGGTCGGCACGGTCGCCCAGGCCGAGCTGGCCGCGCCGCAGCTGTTCCACCGGCTGCTGGTCCCGGTGGGCGCGACGAACCTCACCGTGCCCGACCGGGTCACCGTCGCCGGGGTGCCGTACGCCGTGCCGGTCTCCCCCGGGTACGGGACGTGGCGCGCGGACCCCGACGAGGCCCTGCCGCAGCCGCTGCCGGGGGCGTCCGGGGCCCGGGGCGGCTACTTCCTCGTCCGGTCCGGCCCGACGGTGGAGAGCACCTGTACCGGCGCCTACCAGCGGCTGCTGCTGCACCCGTTCTTCCTGGCCGAGCCGACCCCGGTCGACCGGGCGTGCGTGGAGGTGACCCGGGTCGGCACCGGTGTGCTGCGCCACGGCGTGTACGCCCACGACCCGGCCACCGGTCGGCCCGCCCTGCTCGGCCCGGTCGCCGACTTCGGCACCGTGGCCGTCACCACCGTCGGGGTGAAGGAGTCGGTGCTGGGCGCACCCGTCCTGCTGCCGGCCGGCTGGCACTGGTACGGGCAGGTGTGGCAGGTCAGTGGCGGCACCGCGCCCACGGTGCGGGCCGGTGGTGGCGGCTGCGCCACCGTGCTGAACCTGGGTTCGACGGCGGCGGCGATGACCGGCGACCGGTTCGGCTACGAGGTGAGCGCGGTGACCGGCGCGCTGGGGGCGATCACCATCGGTGGGGTGCACGGGTTCCCCCCGCCGCAGGTCGCCTACCGGCGGGCCTGACCCGACGGCCGAGCAGGCGGTCGGGTGATCGGGGCGGGGCGTCGTCGGCGTCAGCCGGTGGGGACGCCGTAGATCCGCTTCATCGCCTCGTGCTTGGCCGGGACGGGCAGGTGCCCGATGCCCAGCGACTTGGCCCGCAGCCGTTCCAGGTACTCGTCGGTGGTGCGCACCGGCCGGGCCGGGACGCCGGCCGCCACGGTGTTGTCCGGGACGTCCCGGGTGACCACCGAACCGGCCCCGATGACGCACCGGTTGCCGATGGTGACACCCGCCAGGATCATCGCGCGCATGCCGATGTAGACGTCGTCGCCGATCGTGATCGGTGCGGTCCAGTCGAGGTCGGGATAGTCCTTGCGGAGGATCAGCGTGCCACCGTCGTGGGTGATGAACTGCACCTCGGAGGTGACGTAGACGTTGTCGCCGATGGTGATCAGCCAGGGTTCCGAGCCGAACATCGCCCGGTTCACCCCGTAGAACCTGACCCGGCCGGTGAGGTTGACCCCCAGGGACCTGACGAACGCCTCGGGGTCGCGGGACGCGGCCAGATGGTCCCGTACGCGCCGGGCCATCGTACGAACACGACTGGGCACTGGCTGTCCTCGATCGCAGGTCAGGTACGGTCACGGGCTGCCGGCACCCGCCAGGTCCGGTCACTGGCACAACGAGCGGGGTACGGCCCCGGTGACGGGTGGCCCCGCCCTCGGCGGTCAGCGGCAGAACTGGCGGGCGTGTTCCAGCACGTTCAGTTCCCGGTGCCGCTGCCGCCAGTGCCGGTAGCGCCGCCCGGCGGTGTGCTTGGCCTCGGCGCGTTCGACGGGTGTCCGGTCGGCGAGCAGGTCGAGGGCCCGGCTGAGGCCGGCCGCCGTCGCCGGCCGGACCACCATCCCGCCGGTGTCGGCGATCAGGTCGCTGAACGGCGTGTTGTCCGAGCAGACGACCGGGCAGCCCGAGGCCAGGCTCTCCAGGATCACGTGGCCGAAGTTCTCGCCGAGGGTGGGGAAGAGGAAGGCGTCGTACCGGCTGAACGTCGGCATGACGTCCGCCGCCACGAGTTCGCCGAGGTAGCGGACCCGGACGTGCCCCGGCATGGCCGCGATGAGCCGTCGGCAGCGCGACCAGTAGTGCGGGTCCTCCACCGGGCCGAAGATGTCGAACTCCACCGGCCGGGTCGTGCCGGCCACCGCCTCCAGGGCGGTGGACAGGTTCTTCATCGGCGAGATCCGGCCGACGAAGACCAACCGCAGCGGGCCGTCGTGCGCGACGACCGGTGGGGGCGGGTCCGCCGGGATGGGGCTCTCGTTGCCGTTCACCATCACCTGCGCCCACGGCAGGTTGGCCCGGATCTGCCGCTCCTCCAGCACGCTGCACGCCTGCCAGCGCACCCGCAGCCTGCGCAGCAGCGGTGCCCACAGCGCCAGG
The DNA here is from genome assembly GCF_049863385.1 of Micromonospora sp. WMMD723. Classification (NCBI taxonomy): domain Bacteria; kingdom Bacillati; phylum Actinomycetota; class Actinomycetes; order Micromonosporales; family Micromonosporaceae; genus Micromonospora; species Micromonospora sp. WMMD723. The sequence goes on along the minus strand of NZ_JBMKNR010000001.1, from coordinate 4,275,019 downwards.
AAGATCCGCTTCTTGGCCGACCTGATCGCCAGGGCGCCGGGCGACAGCTCGCCGCGCGGGGCGACCAGGACGGCCCCGACCCGGACCAGGCGCAACGCCACCGCCAGGATCGCCAGCACCGAGAACAACGACCAGATGCTGTTGACGTAGAGCAGGTCGACCGGACGGGCCCGGACGTGGCGGACCAGCCGGACCCAGTGCCGGGGCGCCCACGGGTTCAGGTAGAAGACGGCGGACCGCCCGTCGCGTCGCAGCAGCGTTCCGGACAGACCGGGGTACGGTGCTGACGAGCCGAGATCCCGGTCCCGGGTGATCAGGGTGACGTCGAGATCCCCCGGCAGGGTGTCCAGGATGAACCGCAGCGAGCGGATCGGGCCGCCGCCCCGGAAGCCCGGCTCGAACACCCCCGCGGTCGCGACCACCCGGTAGGTGCCCACGGACCGTCGTGGCGTGCCGGCGACGTCCAGGGAGGGCAGCCTTGTCAACTTGTTCACCATCGGTCCACCTTCACCGTGCCGCCCGAGAGGCGGCGTCCCGTAGGGATGTCGACACCGCACGGACCGTGGCCGCAGGGCCCGGTCCGAACGGGAGGTCGCAGTCGAGGGGAAGGGTGCGTCCACGGGCCGTGGACTCGACCCGTACCGCCGTTCACGCCGGACACGCACCGGCGGTGCGGTGCGGGCGTGGCGGGCGGAGCGCGACCGGCGCTCCCCGTGGCCGAGGGGGCAACGGTTGACGACCGACGTAGTGATCGTAGGCGCGGGCGGGATGGGCAGGGAGATGTTCGGGGTAATTCGGCTGCTCAACGCCCGCGCGGCAGGCACGCGGCCGTGGCGGGTCCTCGGCTTCGTCGACGACTACCCGACCGGGGAGAACGTGGCCCGGGTACGCCGGCTCGGTGTCCCCTTCCTCGGCCCCACCCGCTGGCTCGCCGGTGGCCCGGCGGGCCTGACGGTGGCGCTGGGCGTCGGGCACCCCCGGCTGCGCCGCGAGACCGACCGGGCCCTCGCCCGGTACGGCCTGCCCGCCGCCACGGTGGTGCACCCGGCTGCCGAGATCGGGCCGGACTGCGTCGTCGGGGAGGGGCTGTTCGCGGCCGGCGGGGCCCGGGTGACGACGAACGTGGTGCTGGGCCGCCAGGTGCACCTCAACCAGAACTGCACCGTGGGGCACGACAGCGTGCTCGGCGACCACGTCTCGGTCAATCCGCTCGCCGCGGTTTCCGGCTACTGCCGGCTGGACGAGGGCGTCATGGTGGGCACCACCGCCGCCGTCCTGCCGGGACTGCGGGTCGGTCGGGACGCCGTGGTGGGCGCGGGCGCGTGCGTCACCCGGGACGTCCCGGCGGGCACGGTGGTCACCGGGGTGCCCGCCCGGCCGGTGCCGGGGTCAGCGGCGGATGCCCGCCCAGTCGTGGTGCCGGCGCACGGTCGACAGGATGAAGTCGACCACCCGGCGTGAGGTGTCCGGGACCCGGTAGTCCGGCGGGCAGTCGACCGGACCGGCCGCCACCTGGTCGACCACCACCCGTACCCCCTCCACCACGCCGGCCGGGTCGAGGCCGGTCATCACGATCGCCCCGGTGTCCAGCGCCTCGGGGCGCTCGATGGACTCCCGCAGGGTCACCGCCGGGAAGCCCAGGATCGCCGCCTCCTCGCTGACGGTGCCGCTGTCGGACAGCGTGCACCGGGCGTGCCGTTGCAGGGTCACGTAGTCGAAGAAGCCGAACGGTTCGTGGAAGGTGATGCCGTCCAGGAGCGTGCCGTCGACGGCGAGCACCTCCAGCCGCTTGCGGGTACGCGGGTGGGTGGAGACCAGCAGCGGCAGCCGCCACTCGTCGCGTACCGCGCACAGGCAGTCGAGCAGCCGGCGGAGCCGGTCCGGGTGGTCGACGTTCTCCTCGCGGTGGGCGCTGACGACGAAGTAGCCGCCCGGTTCGAGGGCGAGCTGCGCCAGGATGGTGGACCGTTCGATCTGTGGCCGGTAGTGGTCGAGCACCTCCCGCATGGGTGAGCCGGTGTGCAGGATGCGGCGGGGGTGCAGGCCCTCGGCGAGCAGGTTGCGCCGGGCGTGCTCGGAGTAGACCAGGTTGAAGTCGGCGACGTGGTCGACCAGCCGCCGGTTGGTCTCCTCCGGCACGTTCAGGTCGAAGCAGCGGTTGCCCGCCTCCATGTGGTAGACGGGCACCTTCATCCGCCGGGCCATCAGCGCCGCGATGGCGCTGTTGGTGTCACCGAGCACCAGCAGCGCGTCCGGCCGCAGCTCGCCGATCGCCTTCTCGGTGCCGACCAGCACCGCGCCGAGCAGGCTGCCGAGCGACCGGGTGTCGGCCCGCAGGAAGCGGTCGGGCGGGCGTACGCCCAGCTCGGTGAAGAAGATGTCGGACAGCGCCGGGTCCCAGTTCTGTCCCGTGTGCACCAACGTGTGCTCCACGGTGCGGTCCAGCGTGTCGATCACCCGGGCCAGGCGGATGATCTCCGGCCTGGTCCCGACGACGGTCATCACCCGGGTCACGGACGCCTCCTCGTGGTTGGTCTCGGTGGTTGCGGGCACCGCCGGCCGGACGGGTCGGCGGTGGTCACGACGTCCGGCCCTGCGGGGGCACCCGGTGCGGCGGTTCGTCGACCGCCTGCCACGCCTGGTCGAGCACGCTGACCCGGGGCCGGCTGAGCCGCCACCGGCGGTAGGCCTCCCCCGCGCTGAGCCGTGCCGCGCGCCGCTGGGCGGGCGGGGCGGTGGCGACCCGGGTGAGCAGTTCGCCCAGCGCCGCCGGGGTCAGCTCGGTGAGCACCTGCCCGCCGCCGTCGTGCAGCACGGACGTCCACGGCGTCCGGTCCGAACAGATCACCGGGCAGTACGCCGCGAGGCTCTCCGCGATGGCGTTGCCGAAGTTCTCGCCCCGGGTCGGCAGGACGGACGCGTCGTACCGGGCGAACGTCGGGCCGACCTGCCCGGGGGGCAGCTCACCCCGGTAGTTGACCACCGACGGGTCCGGCAGGGCCGCCCACAGTTCCTGGCACCGTTGCCAGTACCTCGGGTCCTCGACCGGGCCGTAGACGTCCAGCCGGACCGGGGCCCGGACGTGGGCGAGCGCGGCGAGCACCAGGTCGAGGTTCTTCATCGGGGAGATCCGGCTGATGAAGACCAGCCGGGTGTGGTCGGCGGGCGGCAGTTCGGCCGGGGCGGGGTACGGCTCGGGGCCGGGGGCGATCGCCACCACCCCGATGCGGGCCCGGGGCAGCACCCGGAGGATGTCGGCGACCTCCTGCGGCCCGGTGGCGTGCCACAGCACCCGGGGTCCCCGCAGCATCCACCGCCAGCCGGCCAGGAACACCCGTTTGCGCAGCCGGTGCAGGCCGAGGGCGGCCGCGCCGAACTCGCCCCGGGGGGCCACCAGGATGCGCTCGGCCCGCAGCAGGCCGAGCCGGGCCGCGACGATGGGCAGGATCGAGAAGACCGACCAGACGCTGTTGACGTAGAGCAGGTCGAACCGGGCCGAGCGCAGCGAGCGCCAGAGCGTCCGCCAGTGCGCCGGGTGCCGTGGGCCGAGATAGAAGATGTCCGTGCGGCCCCGGCGTACCCAGGTGCCGGACAGGCCGGGATAGGCAGCGGGGCAGCCGAGGTCGCGGTCGCGGGTCAGCAGGACGGTGGAGACCCCGGCGCTCGCCGTGTCGAGCACGTCGGAGAGGGAACGGACGGGTCCTCCGGCGCGCCAGCCGGGGCTGAAGTAGCCGGCCGTGACGAGGACCCGGAAACTGTTCCCGCCGGCTTCGGCCAACCGTTCGTCGACTTCCGTCGCGGGGCTGGTGTCGCCGGCCATCCTCGCTCCTCGCTGAAGACACGAAACTGAGTGGCTCAACGAGCGGAGACGCTTTTCGTGACTGCGTTGCGCAATTATCGCGAAGCTGTCGAACATTAGCCGTGAAACCCGCAGGCAGCAGGGTGCGAGCCGGTATAAGGAAGTCGACGGAAACACATCTGACCCGCCCCGAGAGGACCCCCATGTCGCGAGTGGCACTCATATCCGGCACCACCGGTCAGGACGGTAGTTATCTGTCCGAGTTCCTCCTCGACAAGGGCTACACGGTGCACGGGATAAAGCGAAGGTCGTCCTCGTTCAACACCGAACGGATCGACCGGGTCGACGTCCATCCCCGCGACGGCGAGGCCCGGCTGTTCCTCCACTACAGCGACCTGTCCGACCCGGCGTCGTTGACCGCGCTGATCCGCGACATCCGGCCGGACGAGATCTACAACCTCGGCGCGCAGAGCCACGTCCGCGTCTCCTTCGACATCCCCGGCTACACCGCCGACGTCACCGGGCTCGGCGCCCTGCGGATGTTGGAGGCGGCCCGGGCGGCCGACGTCGACTGCCGCTTCTACCAGGCGTCCTCGTCGGAGATGTTCGGTTCCGCCCCGCCCCCGCAACGCGAGCAGACCCCGTTCCACCCCCGCAGCCCGTACGCGTGCGCCAAGGTCTACGCCTACTGGACGGCGGTCAACTACCGCGAGTCGTGGGACATGTTCTGCGTCAACGGCATCCTGTTCAACCACGAGAGCCCCCGGCGGGGCGAGAACTTCGTCACCCGCAAGATCACCCGTGCGGTCGCCCGGATCGAGGCCGGCATCCAGGACAAGCTCTACCTGGGCAACCTCGACGCCGTCCGGGACTGGGGCTACGCCCCGGAGTACGTCGAGGCCATGTGGCTGTCCCTGCAACAGGACACCCCCGACGACTACGTGGTGGCCACCGGCGAGGGGCACTCGGTGCGGGAGTTCGTCGAGGCCGCCTTCGACCGGGTCGGGCTCGACTGGCAACGGTACGTCGAGATCGACCCCCGCTACTTCCGCCCGGCCGAGGTCGACGCGCTCATCGGCGACTACACCAAGGCCCGCAGGCGGCTGGGCTGGGCGCCCAAGACCCTCTTCGGTGACCTGGTACGGATCATGGTGGACGCCGACCGGCAACTGTTGGAGGACGAGCGGATGGGGCGCCTGGTGCGGGTGGACCGATGAGGATCACCGTCGAGGCCACCCCCATCCGGCCGGGCCACGCCGCCGGCGTCGAGGCGTTCACCTACGGCCTGCTCACCGGCATGGCCGCCGACACGTCCTGCGAGCTGCGGGTGAACGTCCTGCGGGGCACCCTCGACCGGTGGCGCGGCCGGGTGCCCGCCGACCGGCTCGGCTGGGCCGAGGTCACCCAGCCGCTGCGCTCGGACACCGCCGGCGGGCAGCTGCTGCGCCGGTGGACACCGACCCGGGTCCGCGACTCGGTCGCCGTACGCCGGGCGGTCAACGCGGTCCGGCAGCGTTCGGTGCCCCGGCAGCGCGGCGCGGACGTCACGCTCCACCCGTTCCACAGCGCCCCGATCGGCCCCGGCCCGTCCGTCGTCGTCGTGCACGACCTGCGGCACCTGCGGGCCGCCTTCCACTCCCCCGGCTTCGCCGCGGTGGTCCGGGAGAACGTGGCCCGCGCCGACGCCGTGGTGGTCACCTGGCCGCACCCGTACCGGGAGGCGCTGCGGCTGTTCCCCGAGGCGGCGGAGCGGACCGCGCTCATCCCCACCCCGACGTTCCAACCCGCGCCCGACCGCGCCACCGCGCACCCCGAACCGGGTCTGCTGCTCTACCCGTCGTCCACCGCGACCCACAAGAACCACGCGACGCTGCTGGAGGCGATGGCGCTGCTCCCGCAGTGCCGGCTGGTCTGCCCCGGGCCGCTGGTCGAGCCGGACGCCAGTCGGCTGCTCGCCCGCGCCGCACAGCCCGACCTGCGCGGTCGGGTCTCCTTCCCCGGGTTCGTCACCCTCGACGAGCTGAACGCCCTCTACGCCCGCGCCGACGCGGTGGTGATCCCGTCGCTGTGGGAGGCGGCGAGCGGTGCCATGCTGGAGGCGTTCAGCTGGGGCCTGCCCGTCGCCTGCGCGGACGCCGAACCGCTGCTGGCACAGTTGGAGTTCACCGGGGCCGAGGCGGCCGTCTTCCGGGCCACCGACCCCGCCTCGCTGGCCGAGGCGGTCTACCGGCTGCTGGCCGACCGGGCGCACTACGCCGCCGCCGCCCGGCACGCCGACGGCCGGCTGGCCACCCGCACCTGGACGGCGACCGGCGGCGACTACCTCGACGTGCTGCGCTGGGTGGCCGACGGCCGGCCCGGACCGATGCCGCGCTCGGCGTTCGCCGCCGAGCTGACCGGGGAGGAACCCTCGTGAGCCTGACCGACGACCGCTATCCGGTGGCCCGTCCGAGCCTGACCGACCTGGAGGAACGGTACGTCGTCGAGGCCGTGCGCAGCGGCTGGGTCTCCTCCCAGGGCCCCTTCCTCACCGACTTCGAGGACCGCTTCGCCCGCCGGTGCGCCACCGGCACGGCGGTCGCCACCGCCAACGGCACGGTCGCCCTGCACCTCGTCCTCGCCGCCGCCGGGATCGGTCCGGGTGACGAGGTCATCGTGCCCGCGCTGACCTACGTGGCGACCGCGAACGCCGTCGCGTACTGCGGGGCGCGGGCGGTCTGCGTGGACGTCCTGCCGCAGAGCTGGTGCGTCGACCCGGCCGCGGTCGCCGCGGCGATCGGGCCACGGACCCGGGCGGTCGTCGCCGTCGACCTGTACGGCCACCCCGCCGACTACCCGGCCCTGCGTGCGCTGTGCCACCGGCACGGCCTGCTCCTGGTCGCCGACGCCGCCGAGTCCTTCGGGGCCACGCTCGACGGGGAGCCGACCGGTTCCCTGGCCGACGCCACGACCTTCTCGTTCTTCGGCAACAAGGTGATCACCGCCGGCGAGGGCGGCTGTGTGACCACCTCCGACGCCGCGCTGGCCGAGCGGATGCGGCTGCTGCGCAACCAGGGCATGGACCCGCGGCGGCGGTACTACTTCCCGGTGCTGGGCTACAACTACCGGATGACGAACCTGTCCGCCGCGCTGCTCTGCGCCCAGCTCGACCGGGCCGACGAGATCGTCGCCCGGCGGGACGCGGTGGTCGCCGGCTACGAGGCGCAGCTCGCCGACGAGCCGGCGCTGTCGGCCCAGCCGGTGCTGGCCGGCGTCCGCCGCGCGCCGTGGATGGCCTGTTTCCTGGTCGGGCCCGCCGGGGACGCCACCTCCCGGGACGCGCTGGCGCTGGCGCTGGACCGGCTCGGCGTGGAGACCCGGCCCTTCTTCGTGCCGATCCCCGAGCTGCCCGCCCACCACGATCCGGCGGCGCACTGCCCGGTGACCGCCGACCTGAGCCGGCGGGGCATCAACCTGCCCACGTATCCGGAGCTGACCGAGCCGGGGGTCAAGACGGTGGTGGAACGCGTCCGCGCCGCGCTGGCGGCCGTCGGCTGAGCGGTCGTCCCGGCCGACGCCATCCGGTCCCGCCCCCGATCAGCCCATGGGCGGGACCGGATGGCGTCGACGGTGTGCCGGCGGGTAGGACCGGGCATCCCACCGGTGGGCCGGCGTGTGCCCGGCCACCCGCCGCAGCAGCAGCAGGTAGCTGCCCGCCCAGGCGACCGCGCTGACCAGGGCCAACGCCGCGAGAGCGCCCGCCGCGCCGACCGCCCCACCCAGGACCGCCGCACCGACGACCACCGGCACCCGCAGCCCGCCCAGCAGGACACCGAGCAGGATCGCCCGGCGACTCGCCTGCTCCACCCGCAGCCCGGCGAAGCCGACGGCGGCCGGCACCGCGAACAGGCTCTCCAGCGCCAGCAGCACCAGCAGGCTACGGGCCGGTTCCCAGTTGCCGCCGAGCAGCATCCTGCCCAGCGGGTCGGGCAGCAGGGCGACCGCCGCCGTCATCGGCAGGACACCGACGGCCACCAGCAGCGAGACCCGCACGGCCGCCCGGGACCGGACCGAGCGGGACGCGGTACGGGTGCGGGCCAGGTAGGGCAGGGTCAGCGTGGCCGCGGTGGACAGGAGCAGATTCACCGGCCCCAGCAGGGTCCGCCCGGCGCTCAACGCGCCGACCACCGGGGTGCCCGCGAAGGCGGCCACCGCGCTGAGAGACACCTGCGCCGACCCGGTGGTGAGCAGGAACTGCGTACCGAATCCCAGCGCGACCCGGCGCTGCGCCCGGTCGACGTACCAGCCGGGCCGCAGGACGTAGCCGCGCCGGACCGCGACGACCACGCCCACCACGCCGCCGCCGACCGCCCAGCCGGCCACCACCCACGGCGCGTCGACCAGGCCGAGCAGGCCGGCCAGCGCGGCGCAGCCGGTGACCGCCCCCCAGGTCGCCTCCTGCCACAGCGCGCCCGACGGGACGCCGAGCCCGACGGCGACCGCCTTCGCGTGGTCGTAGAGCACCAGGCCCGGCAGGGCGAGGCCCACCCCGACCAGATAGGGCGACCCGTAGGCCACCCCGGCGGCACCGACCGGGCCACCGCAGAGCACGCCGAGCAGGACGACCCGGCGGGTGGCCGAGGGGACGCCCGTCCCCGCCGCCAGCGTCGCCTCGGTCACCATGCTGCGCGCCAGCCCGGAGCCGAGCACGTAACACGAGAAGGCCAGCGCGAACTCGCCCACCCCGCCGATCGACTCCAGCCGGGTGACGGTGACCGCCACCAACAGGTTGCCCCCGCTGGACAGCCCCCCGACGACCAGCGCGAGCAGGGCGCGGCGGCCGGACCGGGGGCGGTCCGCGGCGGCACCGCGTCCGGTCACCGGAGCCCCGGCCCGGACGCTCACCGGACCCGCCCACCGGCGAGGTCGGCCGGTCGCCCCCGGATCACTCCGGACTGCCCGCCGGGCGGGGGATGCGGCGGGTGGACCGGGCGGCGATGGTGCGGGTCAGCCACAGCAGGAAGAAGACCGTCATCGCCGACACCACGTGTTGCAGGAAACCGATGGTCGAGTCGGGGTAGGTCCCGGACCAGAGCAGCACGTCGGAGCAGACCAGGCAGAACAGGCTCAACCTGGCCGGGCCGGGGCGGCCCCGCCAGCGCAGCAGCAACGCCACGAACCCGGCCCAGAAGGCGTGTACGGCCACCACCCCGACGGGACCGTCGAAGAACCAGATGTTGCCCAGCAGCAGGAAGTTGGAGGCGGACGTCGGCCCGCCGCCGAGGAACTGGTTGATCTGCTGTCCCGTCGACAGGGCCGGCCGGTCCGGGTCGAGAATCCGGGGCACCAGGCCGTAGCGGAGGTGGTCGGTCAGGTCGGGCTGACCCAGGTCGACCGGAACCTCGATGCCGGCGGCGGCCGTCAACTGCCGGTCCAGCCGCAGCCGGTCCGTCGACGTGACCGCGCTGTCCACCGCGATTCCCTGGTCCTCCCGGATGCCGTTGCGGTACTCGAACATCGACGGCCACAACAGCACCAGCACCACCGTGCCGAGCAGGAGGTGCCGCACCCGGAACACGCCGCACACCACCCCGGCGGCAGCCACGAAGAAACCGAAGGCGATCAGGGGGGCGGTGAGGGCGGTCAGCAGGGTGACGACCACCTGGGTCGCGACGAGCGCGCCGAGCCAGCCGTACAGCTTCGGCCGGGACAACCGCCCGCCCAGGTGGCTGGCGACCAGCAGCGCGAAGCCCAGCGCGCCCCAGCCGGAGAAGAGCTTGGTCAGCGCCGCCATCGGCGCGTCCGGCAGCTCACCGTAGATCTGCGCGACGATGCTGCCCCGGCCGAGGTAGGCACCCAGCAGGTCGGCGGCGATGCTGGTCAGCGTCACCAGCCGGGCCACCGGATAGATGTACGGATACCGGGCGGTCGCCTGCCGCATGCCCTGCCGCCACTGCGGATCGGGCCGCCCGAAGAGCAGGCCGACCGTCTCGACGGTGACGCTGCCCAGCAACGCCAGCCCCAGCAGGGACACGATGAAGCCGGTCTGCGGGTTGCCGTAGAACACCGCCATCGGCAGGATCAGCAGCACGTACGGCGCGAGCAGCAGGAACGTGACCGGATAGCAGCGCAGCAGCCCACCGACGAGTTCCCGCCGGCGTGCCGTCCGGTCACCACCGACCGGACGGGTCACGTGGGGGGCGGGCTGGCCGATCGTCGATCCAGGGTCGGGGGCCACCCTGGACCAGGTCATCAGCTGCTTCCCCCTCGTTTTCGGCCGCCCCCTGCGCAACGAGCCAGCGGGGGTGGCGACACGCTCCCGGGGAGAAAACCCCGGGAACGGGCGCGGACGACTGCGCCCCGCCGGTCACCGTGCGGTGACCGGCGGGGCGCGACGACGTCGTCCGGCTGCTAGCCCAGCACCTCGTCGACCAGGGACTTCGCCTCGTCCTGGATGCGGGCCAGGTGCTCCGGACCCTGGAACGACTCGGCATAGATCTTGTAGACGTCCTCGGTGCCCGAGGGGCGGGCGGCGAACCAGCCCGACTCGGTGGTCACCTTGAGCCCGCCGATCGACGCGCCGTTGCCGGGGGCGCTGGTCAGGGTGGCGGTGATCGGCTCGCCGGCCAGCTCGGTGGCGGTGACCTGCTCCGGGGAGAGCCGACCGAGCACCGCCTTCTGCTCCCGGCTGGCCGGGGCGTCGATCCGGGCGTACGCGGGCGCGCCGAAGCGCTCGGTCAGCGCGGCGTAGTGCTCGCTCGGGGTCCGGCCGGTGGTGGCGATGATCTCGGCAGCGAGCAGGCAGAGCAGGATGCCGTCCTTGTCGGTGGTCCAGGTGCTGCCGTCGCGGCGCAGGAACGACGCCCCGGCGCTCTCCTCGCCGCCGAAGCCGACCGTGCCGTCGAGCAGCCCGGGGACGAACCATTTGAAGCCGACCGGCACCTCCAGCAGTGGCCGGCCCAGGTCGGCGGCGATCCGGTCGATCATCGAGGAGGAGACCAGGGTCTTGCCGACGGCCGCCGCCGGACCCCACTGCGACCGGGTACGGAACAGGTGCCCGATCGCCACCGCCAGGTAGTGGTTGGGGTTCATCAGGCCCCCGTCGGGGGTGACGATGCCGTGCCGGTCGGCGTCGGCGTCGTTGCCGGTGGAGACCTGGAACCGGTCCCGGGCGGCGATCAGCGACGCCATCGCGTTGGGCGACGAGCAGTCCATCCTGATCTTGCCGTCGCCGTCGAGGGTCATGAACCGCCAGGTCGGGTCGACCAGCGGGTTGATCACGGTGAGGTCGAGGCGGTGCCGCTGCGCGATCTCGCCCCAGTAGGCGACGCTGGCCCCGCCGAGCGGGTCGGCACCGATCCGCACCCCGGCGTCGCGGATCGCGTCGATGTCGAGCACCGACGGCAGGTCGTCGACGTAGCCGGCGAGGAAGTCGTAGGTGCCGGTGGTGTCGGCGGCGCGCGCCCGCGCGTACGGGATGCGTCTGACCTCCTTGAGCCCGGCGGCCAGGATCGCGTTCGCCCGGTCCTGGATCCACCTCGTGACGTCGGTGTCGGCGGGCCCGCCGTTGGTCGGGTTGTACTTGAAGCCACCGTCGTCGGGCGGGTTGTGCGAGGGGGTGATCACGATGCCGTCGGCGAGCCCGTCGGTGCGCCCCCGGTTGTGGGTGAGCACGGCGTGCGACAGCGCCGGGGTGGGGGTGTAGCCGTCACGGCTGTCCCGCAGCACGGTCACCCCGTTGCCGGCGAGCACCTCCAGCGCGTCGGCCTCGGCGGGGGCGGACAGCGCGTGGGTGTCCCGGGCCAGGAAGAGCGGCCCGGTCAGACCCTGCTTGCGGCGGTAGTCGCAGAGCGCCTGGGTGACGGCGAGGATGTGGTCGGAGTTGAACGCGTTGCGCAGGCTGGACCCCCGGTGGCCGGAGGTGCCGAAGGAGACCTGCTGCGCCGGGTCGTCCGGGTCCGGGTGCTCCGCGTAGTAGGCGGTCACCAGCTGGGGCACGTCGACCAGGTCGGCGGGCTCGGCGGGCTGTCCGGCACGGGGGTGGGCCACTGCGGAAACCTCCTCGGGTGGTACGGGGCGGGTGCGCTGTCTTCCCCGGTGGTGGCCGGGTCACACACCCGGGCTCAGGGCTCGACGCGCTGCCCCTTGCCGATGACGACGACGCCGTTGTCGGAGACCGTGTAGCGCTGCCGGTCCTTCTCCAGGTCGACCCCGATCTCGGCGCCCTCGGGCACGAAGACGTTCTTGTCGAGGATGGCCCGGCGGACCACCGCGTGCCGGCCGATCTCGACGCCCTCCATCAGCACCGCGCCGTCGACCTGCGCCCAGGAGTGCACCTTGACCTTGGGCGAGACCACCGAGTTCTCCACCAGCGAGCCGGAGATCACCGCGCCGGGCGAGATCATCGAGCCGACCGCCCGACCGACCCGCTCGCCCCACTGGTGGACGAACTTCGCCGGCGGGTACGGCGGCTGGTCGGTGTAGATGGGCCAGTCGAAGTTGTAGAGGTTGAACACCGGGTGCACGTTGATCAGATCCATGTGCGCGTCGTAGAACGAGTCGAGCGTCCCCACGTCCCGCCAGTAGCCCCGGTCCCGGTCGGTGCTGCCGGGCACCTCGTTGTCCTTGAAGTCGTAGACGTTGGCCTCGCCCCGCTCGACGAGCATCGGGATGATGCTGCCGCCCATGTCGTGCTTGCTGGTCTTGTCGGCCGCGTCCCGCTCGACGACCTCGCAGAGCGCCCGGGTGGAGAAGACGTAGTTGCCCATCGAGGCGTAGATCTCGTCGGGGGCGTCGGGCAGGCCGACCGCGTCGGTGGGCTTCTCCCGGAACGCCCGGATCCGCTTGCCGTCCTCGCCGACCTCGATCACGCCGAACTGGTCGGCCATCGACAGCGGCTGGCGGATGCCGGCGACGGTGACCGCCGCGCCGGAGGCGATGTGGTCGTCGACCATCTGCCTGGGGTCCATCCGGTAGATGTGGTCGGCGCCGAAGACGATCACGTAATCCGGCTGCTCGTCGTTGATCAGGTTGAAGCTCTGGTAGATCGCGTCGGCGGAGCCGGCGAACCACCACGGGCCCCGGCGCTGCTGGGCCGGCACCGGCGTGACGTAGTTGCCGAGCAGCGTCGACATCCGCCACGTCTTGGTGATGTGCCGGTCCAGCGAGTGGGACTTGTACTGGGTCAGCACGACGATCTTGAGAAAGCCGGCGTTCGCCAGATTGGACAGGACGAAATCGACCATGCGGTACATCCCGCCGAACGGGACGGCCGGCTTGGCCCTATCCGCGGTGAGCGGCATGAGGCGCTTGCCCTCTCCGCCGGCCAGGACGATCGCGAGCACCTTGGCAGCCATGACCCGACGCTATCCATACCGCTGCGACTTCACCACTCGTACGGGCACAGTTCCGCGACCGGTGCGCGGCCGGATTCTGCACTAGGGTGCCGGGCATGACCGACTCCGCCCCGCTGCGCGTGGACCTGCTGACCCGCGAGTACCCGCCGGAGGTGTACGGCGGGGCCGGGGTGCACGTCGAGTACCTGGCCCGGGAGCTGCGCCGGCTCGCCGACGTCCGGGTGCACTGCTTCGGCGCGGCCCGCGACGAGCCGGGCGTCACCGCGTACCCCGAGCCCGCCAGCCTGACCGGCGCGAACGCCGCGCTGCGCACCATGGGCGTCGACCTGGCGATGGCCGCCGGGTGCGCCGGCACCGACGTGGTGCACAGCCACACCTGGTACGCCAACCTGGCCGGGCACACCGCCAAGCTGCTGTACGGGGTGCCGCACGTGGTGACCGCGCACAGCCTGGAGCCGTTGCGCCCGTGGAAGGCCGAGCAGCTCGGCGGCGGCTACGCGCTCTCCTCCTGGTGCGAGCGGACGGCGATGGAGTCCGCCGACGCGATCGTCGCGGTCAGCGCCGGGATGCGCCGGGACGTGCTGACCGCCTACCCGGCGGTGAACCCCGACCGGGTGCGGGTGGTCTACAACGGCATCGACACCGCCCAGTACGCCCCCGACCACGGCACCGACGTGCTGGACCGGCTCGGCATCGACCCGGCCCGCCCCAGCGTGGTCTACGTCGGGCGGATCACCAGGCAGAAGGGCCTGCCGTACCTGCTGCGGGCGGCCCGGGAGCTGCCCACCGACACCCAGCTCGTGCTGCTCGCCGGTGCCCCGGACACCCCGGAGATCGCCGCCGAGGTCCAGGAGCTGGTCACCGAGTTGCGGGCCAACCGGTCCGGGGTGGTCTGGGTGGCCGAGATGCTGCCCAAGCCCGAGGTGATCCAGGTGCTCACCCACGCCACGATCTTCGTCTGCCCCTCGGTCTACGAGCCGATGGGCATCGTCAACCTGGAGGCGATGGCCTGCGAGACGGCGGTGGTGGCGACCGCCACCGGCGGCATCCCGGAGGTGGTCGCCGACGGCGAGACCGGGCTGCTGGTGCCGATCGAGCAGGCCGGCGACGGTTCCGGCAACCCGCTGGACCCGGACCGCTTCGTCGCCGACCTCGGCGCGACGATCAACGGGTTGCTGGCCGACCCGAAGCGCACCGAGGCGTTCGGTCTCGCCGGTCGGCAGCGGGCCGTCGAGCACTTCTCCTGGGACGCCATCGCCATCCAGACCCTGGAGCTGTACCGCTCGCTGCGGGCATAGAAGGGGCAGGTCCGCGGCCGGTGCTCAGGGGGCAGCCGCCGCCACTCGTCGCCGGCCACCAGCCGCTCATGGCGTACCGACGCCGCCGTGACCTCGCCGAGGGCGGCCCCGGTGACCACAGCACCACCGGTCGAGCGCCTGGCCGGTCCGCTACGCCCTCCCCATCCTGGAGCGCGGCTGGATCGTCACCCGACGGCTACCACCCCCAAGAGACCTGTATGCCTGTCAGGCATATTTATGCCTGACAGGCATACAGGTCTCCGACGACAGTGTCGCCAAACGCGGACAGGTTCCATGACCGTCGACGCGCCCTCAGGATCGTCGTCGGAGACGGCACCCCTGCCCGCCGCTCGCACCTACGACGTGCCCGGCTGGCAGAAGGATGCCAGCCGACGCGGCGGCACCGCCGGAGAACGACGGCCAGGACGGACGCCTGCGGTGGGCAGAGCTACGAGCAGGGCCGGACCCAGGCGGTGCTGACCCACCCGTTGGTGTCACCCGAGGCGTTCCACAGCGAGACGTGGTAGCGGCCGTTGGCCTCCTGCGCCGCCCACATCCGGGTGTTGTAGCCGACCGAGTGCGGCCACTTCGTGGTCGACGAGGTGCTGTCCACGAAGACGGACAGGGTGCTGGCGGTGGAGCACTTGCTGTACTGGTAGTAGGCCGCCTGGGCGGCGCCACCGGTCGCCACGGTCGCGCCGAGGCTGGTCAGGGCGGTCGCCGTCAGCAGGGCTACCGTGCGCTTGCCGATCGTGCTCATGGATACCTCCGGGTCGTCGGATGGGTGGGGCGGGGCCGTGCCGTCGTCGGCGTCGGGTCGCTCAGCAGGCGCGGACCCAGGCGGTGCTGACCCACCCGTTGGTGTCGCCCGAGGTGTCCCAGAGCGAGACGTGGTAGCGGCCGTTGGCCTCCTGCGCCGCGTACATCACGTTGTTGTGGCCGATCTGGTGCGGCCACCGCGTCGTCGACGAGGTGCTGTCGACGAAGAAGGAGAGGGAGGCGGCGTTGGAGCACTTGCGGTACTGGTAGTAACCGGCCTGGGCGGCGGTGCCGGGCACCGCGGCCGCGACGAGGCCGGCGACGGCAGCGCCCGCCACGAGGGTAGCCGCGCGTGATTTGAGCCGATTCATCCTACCTCCAGATTGCGACCTGTCGATTGACCCGGCCGACCATACACACGTGGTGATCTCACGGCAACGCCATGTGTCCGGACCTGGGCGGCAGCGCCGGAGCGGGGCGAAGGGGACGCTTGGTTGAGCGCGAGGGGATCTCGCACAGTAGGTTGAGCGGGTGAGCGGACGGTTCCCGATCGAAGACGTCTCCCCTGTCGTCGCCTGCGGTCGCTACCCGGCCAAGGCGGTGGTCGACGAGCTGGTGCCGGTGTCGGCCCGCGCCTACCGGGAGGGGCACGACGCGCTCGGCTGCAACGTGGTCTGGCACGGCCCCGACGGCGCGACCCGCCCGTTCACCCGGATGCGGCCGGGCGAGCCGGGGCAGGACCGCTGGCACGCCACCATCCGGCCGGACGCCGTCGGCGAGTGGTCGTTCACCGTCGAGGCGTTCCAGGACCCGTACCTGACCTGGCACAACGCGGTGACCAAGAAGGTCGCCGCCGGGCAGGGCGCGGCCGAACTGGCCAACGACCTGGCCGAGGGCGTGCGGGTGCTGACCGCCGCCCTGGACCTCGTACCGGCCGACGCGACCGGGCGGGTCACGGCGGCGGTGAAGGCGCTGGGCGACGAGCAGGCCGAGCTGGCCCGCCGGGTCGCCCCGGCCCTCGACCTGGCCGACCTGCTCTGGGCCCACCCGGTGCGGGAACTGGTCACCACCGGCACCCCGCACCTGCTCTGGGTCGACCGCCCCCGGGCGCTCTTCTCCGCCTGGTACGAGTTCTTCCCCCGCTCCGAGGGCGCGATCCCGGCCACCGTCGACGCCCCGGCCCGCTCGGGCACCTTCGTCACCGCGATGGACCGGCTGCCCGGGGTCGCGGCGATGGGCTTCGACGTGCTCTACCTGCCGCCGATCCACCCCATCGGCCGGGTCAACCGCAAGGGCCGCAACAACGCGCTGACCGCCGGCCCCGACGACGTCGGCTCACCGTGGGCGATCGGCGCGGCCGAGGGCGGCCACGACGCCATCCACCCCGACCTGGGTACGCCTGAAGACTTCCGCGACTTCGTCGCCGCCGCCGCCGAGCAGGGGCTGGAGGTGGCGATGGACCTGGCGTTGCAGTGCGCCCCCGACCACCCCTGGGTGACCGAGCACCCGGAGTGGTTCACCACCCGCGCCGACGGCAGCATCGCGTACGCGGAGAACCCGCCGAAGAAGTACCAGGACATCTACCCGGTCAACTTCGACAACGACCCCGAGGGCATCCGGGCCGAGGTGCTGCGGGTGGTGCGCCACTGGATCGGCGAGGGCGTCCGGATCTTCCGGGTGGACAACCCGCACACCAAGCCGTTCGACTTCTGGCACTGGCTGATCGCCGAGGTCAAGCGCACCGACCCGGACGTGCTGTTCCTGGCCGAGGCGTTCACCCGGCCGGCGATCATGCACGGGCTCGGCAAGATCGGCTTCACCCAGTCGTACACCTACTTCACCTGGCGGACGACGGCCGCCGAGATGCGGGAGTACTGCGAGGAGCTGGTCGCCTCGGTCGACTGGATGCGGCCCAACTTCTGGCCCAACACCCCGGACATCCTGCACGAGTCGTTGCAGCACGGCGGACCGCCGATGTTCAAGATCCGGGCGGTGCTCGCCGCGCTGCTCAGCCCGTCCTGGGGGATCTACGCCGGGTTCGAGCTGTTCGAGCACGTCGCCCGCCCCGGGGCCGAGGAATACCTCGACAACGAGAAGTACGAGCTGCGTCCCCGCGACTGGGCCGGCGCGCAGGCACACGGCCGCTCGCTCGCCCCGTTCGTCGCCACCCTCAACCGGGTGCGCCGCAAGCACCCGGCCCTGCACCAGCTGCGCAACCTGGTCTTCCACGACATCGACAACCCGGCACTGCTCTGCTGGTCCAAGCACGACCCGGACACCGGCGACACGGTCATCGTGGTCTGCTCGTTCGACTCGCACACGGTGCAGTGGGGCAACACGACGCTGGACATGCCGGCGCTCGGCTTCGACTGGCACGAACGGTTCACCGTGCACGACGAGCTGACCGGGGCCGGCTACGAGTGGGGCCAGCGCAACGCGGTCCGGCTCGACCCGTACCTGCAACCCGCGCACGTGCTGACGGTCCGCCGCCCGCCGACGCCGCCGGCCGAGATTCCGGCCGGCGCGGAACCGGTCGGGTTGACCGTGACGGAGGTGCCCGCCGAACTCTCCGGCGGCACCGCGCCGACCACCCCCGCCCCGGAGGCCGACCAGCCGACCGGCCCCGCCGCGACCGACCTCCCCGCACCCGGCCCCGCCAGGACCCGCCGCGCCAGGGCCGGCGGCACCAGGACCGGCCGTGCCCCGCACGGCAGCACCCCGACCGACCCCGCCTCGAAGGACGACCGATGGACCAGCTGATCGCCGGCGCGACGCACGACCCGCACGCCCTGCTCGGCGCGCACCCCGCCGACGGGTGGACCACGATCCGCACCCTGCGGCGGGGCGCCGGTGACGTGGCGCTGCTCGTCGGCGACGACCGGCACCCGATGAAGCGGGTGCACGACGTCGGCGTCTTCGAGGCCCGCGTCGAGGGCAGCGTGCTCGACTACCGGGTCGACGTCGACGGGTGGGTCACCGACGACCCGTACCGTCACCCGCCGACCCTCGGCGAGCTGGACCTGCACCTGATCGGCGAGGGCCGGCACGAGCGGCTCTGGGAGGCGCTCGGCGCGCAGGTCCGCGACGGCGGCGTCGCCTTCGCGGTGTGGGCCCCGAACGCCGGTGGGGTGCGCGTGGTCGGCGACTTCACCGGCTGGGGTCCCGACGACGGCTGGCCGATGCGCAGCCTCGGGTCCAGCGGCGTCTGGGAGATCTTCGTGCCCGGCGCACCGGAGGGCGCCCGCTACAAGTACCGCGTCCTCGGTGCCGACGGGCGGTGGCGGGACAAGGCCGACCCGATGGCCGCGTACGCGGAGGTGCCGCCGGCCACCGCCTCGGTGGTGCACCGGTCCCGCTACGAGTGGACCGACGCGCAGTGGCTGCAGCGGCGGGCCCGCCGGCAGCCGCACCGGGAACCGATGAGCGTGTACGAGGTGCACCTCGGCTCGTGGCGGCCCGGCCTCGGCTACCGGGAACTGGCCGACCAGCTCACCGCGTACGTCACCGAGATGGGCTTCACGCACGTGGAGTTCCTGCCGGTGATGGAGCATCCGTTCGGCGGCTCCTGGGGCTACCAGGTCACCGGCTACTTCGCGCCCACCTCCCGGTTCGGCGACCCGGACGACTTCCGGTACCTGGTGGACCGGCTGCACGCCGCCGGCATCGGGGTGCTGCTGGACTGGGTGCCCGCGCACTTCCCCAAGGACGAGTGGGCCCTCGCACGCTTCGACGGCACCCCGCTCTACGAGCACCCCGACCCGCGTCGCGGCGAGCACCCCGACTGGGGCACGTACGTCTTCGACTTCGGCCGCCGCGAGGTCCGCAACTTCCTGGTCGCCAACGCGCTCTACTGGTGCGACGAGTTCCACGTCGACGGCCTGCGGGTCGACGCGGTCGCCTCGATGCTCTACCTGGACTACTCCCGCCCCGACGGGCAGTGGCTGCCCAACCAGCACGGCGGTCGGGAGAACCTGGAGGCGATCGCCTTCATGCAGGAGGTCAACGCCACCGTCTACAAGCACCACGCCGGGGTGGTGATGATCGCCGAGGAGTCCACCGCTTGGCCCGGGGTCACCCGGTCCACCGCCGACGGCGGGCTCGGCTTCGGTTTCAAGTGGAACATGGGCTGGATGCACGACACCCTGCTCTACACCGCGAAGGACCCGATCTACCGGCAGCACCACCACCATCAGCTCACCTTCTCGCTGGCGTACGCCTGGAGCGAGAACTACGTGCTGCCGATCAGCCACGACGAGGTGGTGCACGGCAAGGGGTCGCTGGCCGGCAAGATGCCCGGCGACACCTGGCAGCGGCTGGCCAACGTACGGGCGCTGCTGGCGTACATGTGGGCGCACCCGGGCAAGCAGTTGCTCTTCATGGGCTGCGAGCTGGGCGACGACCGGGAGTGGAGCGAGGAACGCGGCCTCGACTGGTATCTCCTGCACGATCCGGCGCGGGCCGGGGTGCAGCGGCTGGTCGCCGACCTCAACGCCGCCTACCGGGGCACCCCGGCGCTGTGGGCGCAGGACACCGACCCGGCCGGGTTCCGCTGGATCGCCGGTGACGACGTCGCCAACAACACGGTCTCCTTCGTCCGGATCGCCCCGGACGGCGCGACCCTGGTCTGCGTGGCGAACTTCTCGGCGAGCCCGCTGGAGGACTACCGGGTCGGCCTGCCGGCCGCCGGCACCTGGACCGAGGTGATCAACACCGACGCCCACCACTACGGCGGGTCCGGGGTGGGCAACCTCGGCGCGGTACACGCCCAGGACGTCCCCTGGCACGGCCTGCCCGCCTCGGTGTCACTGCGGGTGCCCCCGCTCGGCGTGCTCTGGCTGCGCCGCGACTGAACCGACCGCACGGGACGCCGGTCGGGCCGGTGGTCAGACCAGGCCGGCGTCGCGGAGCAGCTTCCACAGGCCGGCCCCGTCGGGGGCGGAGAGCCACTTCTGCCCCACCGGCCCCGCCGAGGACGGCCGGTCGTTCGGCACGGGCAGGCTACCGGCGAGCACCGACTGGGTCGGGGAGAGCCGGCGGATCGCCACCCCGGCGACGTTCTCCGGGTGGGCGGCGGCGAACTCCCGGTAGATCTCCTGGTCGTGCTGGCCGTCGTCGCCGATCAGCAGCCAGCGCACGTCGGGGAACTCGGTGGCCAGCCGGGCCAGGGTGGCCCGCTTGTGTTCCCGCCCGCTGCGGAACCAGCGGTCGGCCGTCGGCCCCCAGTCGGTGAGCAGCAGCGGGCCGGCCGGGTAGAGGTGCCGGGACAGGAACCGGGTCAGCGTCGGCGCGACGTTCCACGCGCCGGTCGACAGGTAGAACACCGGGCTGCCCGGGTGGGCGGTGACCAGGCGTTCGTAGAGCACCGCCATGCCGGGCACCGCCGTACGGGCGTGCTCGTCGAGGACGAAGGTGTTCCAGGCGGCCAGCATGGGCCGGGGCAGCGCGGTCACCATGACCGTGTCGTCGATGTCGGAGAGGATGCCCAGGCGCACCTCCGGGTCGATCACCCGGACCAGCGCCTCGACCGGTTCGGCGTCGGCGACCCGCAGCCGCACCGATGCCCAGCCGGGCGTGAAGTCGGCCTTGACCACGGTGTCGACGAAGCCGCTGCGGTCGGCCTGGGCGGTGTGCACGCTGCCACCCGCCTCGATGGTGACCTCGACGTGCTTGGCGGGCAGGGTGGCGAAGCTGCGCCAGCCACGGACCTTCTCCAGCCGCCCCTGCCGCCGGTCGGGGCG
Source organism: Micromonospora sp. WMMD723 (assembly GCF_049863385.1). Classification (NCBI taxonomy): domain Bacteria; kingdom Bacillati; phylum Actinomycetota; class Actinomycetes; order Micromonosporales; family Micromonosporaceae; genus Micromonospora; species Micromonospora sp. WMMD723. The sequence goes on along the minus strand of NZ_JBMKNR010000001.1, from coordinate 4,254,090 downwards.
GCTGAGCAGCACCCGGCACAGCACCCGAGCCCAGCCGGGGGCGCCGTAACCGGCGTACGCGACGATGTTGGGCTGCCACCCGGTGCGCCGCAGCCGGCGCTCCACCAGCTGGTGCAGGGCGTCCTCGATCCGCGCGGCCCGGTGCAGGGTGGGTACGGCCAGCTGGCTCGCGGTGGTGGAGGGCACGGTGCAACCCTGCCACAGGTGTCCGGAAGCGGCCAGGCGAGCGCCCTGGTAGTCGGCCGGCGACACCGGCAACACGCCGGGCCGACGACCAGGGTGGGAGCGGGAGCGGCCCGAGCGCCGTCCGGCCGGGACGCCGACCCCGGCCCGTACGCTGTGCCGGTGCTAATCCTGCTGCCGCCCTCCGAGGGCAAGGCTGACGCCGGCACCGGTCGTCGGCTCGACCTGACCCGGCTCTGCCTGCCCGAGCTGACCCCGGCCCGCGAGGAGGTGCTGGGCGCGCTGATGACGCTCTGTGCCACCGGCGGGTCCGACGCCGCCGCGGACGCCGCCCTGGCCGCCCTCGGGTTGACCGCCGGGCAGCGGGGCGAGCTGGCCCGCAACGCCCGGCTGGACCGGGCCGCCACCGCACCCGCCGGGCAGGTCTACACCGGGGTGCTCTACGAGGCGCTCGGCCTGGCCACCCTGCCGCCCGGGGCGCTGCGGACGGCCCGCCGCACCGTGCTGGTCAGCTCGGGCCTGTGGGGCGCGGTCCGACTCGCCGACCGGATCCCGCCGTACCGGTGCCCGATCGGGGCGCGGTTGCCGGGGGTGGGGGCGCTGTCGGCGTACTGGCGGCGGGTGCTGTCACCGGTGCTGACGGCGGCGGCCGGCAGCGGCCCGGTGCTGGACCTGCGCTCCGCCGCCTACGCGGCGACCTGGACGCCGCCGGCGGAGCTGGCCGGTCGGACGGTCACCGTGCGGGTGCTGCACGAGCGCCGGCCGGGCGAACGCACGGTGGTCAGTCACTTCAACAAGGCCACCAAGGGGCGGTTGGTCCGTGACCTGCTGCTGGCCGGGGCCCGGCCGCGGACCGCGACCGCGTTGATCGGCGCGTTGCGTGACCTGAAGTATCCGGTCGAGGAGCAGCCGGTGAGGGCGGGGCGGCCCCGGCAGATCGACGTGGTGGTGACCGAACTCTAGGAACGCAAGATTTCCTCAAATCCGGTGCCGATGGCTGGAGGCGGGCCGACCGGCAGGCGACCGTTAGGGGAATCCCCCGTCGAGAAGGAGCGGTCCGATGACCTCCGAACCCCGCCTGCTCGACCGGCCACGCCTCCCGTCGTCCCCACCCCCGCTGGACTGGCTGACCCTGGCCGACGCGTTCGAGGTGGCCTGCCTGGTGCGCTGCACCCCGGCACCGACGGCCCGCCCGCACGCCCCCACGCCGCCGCAGCGGGGGGCCGTGGAGTTCAACCGGGAGGACGCCGCGCTGCGGATGCGGCAACTGCTCGCCCGGCTCGACGTCCCCGTCGAGCACGAGGTGGTCACCGGTGGCCTGCGGCGTCGGTACGAGCTGCACCGGTTGCACGTGCCGGCGGATCACCGCGCCGGGTTCACGCTGCTGCGGGAGACGGGCTGGCGGCAGGGACGCCGGGAACTGCTCGGGCCGGCCGTCGGGTCCTCCACCCCGAGGGCCGCCTGGCGGACCCGGCTCGCCTCGGCCGCCTGGCGTTCTGCCCTGCTGGCCGGCGGCCGGCACGTCCGGCGACACATCCTCGGCATCCGGCTGGCCGACCGGGAACTCGCCGCCGTGCTGATCCGCTCGGCGGCGCTGCTGGAGGTGCCGGCGCTGCTGCGCCCGGGGGCCGGCTGCCTGGTGGTGAGCGTCGCGGACGGACCGGACCGGCTGCGGATCATGGAACGGGCCGCGTTGGCGCCCGCCCGGACCCCCACCCTGGTCTGACACCGGCCACCACAGCGCGCACCGATCCGGCGGTCACCGGCGGCCCGAGCTTGCGCCGGAGCCGGTGACGGCGCAGAGTGCACCGCGTGAGCCGTAGCCGGACCGGGCGCGGCCGGCGGTCCGCCTCCGCCGGCGGGGCGCTGCTGATGCTGCTGGTCGTGATCCTCGGCGGGCTGGCCGCCTGCCAGGAATCCCCCGACGAGCCGATCCCGATCCGGATCGCCACCGGCAGCCCGACCGCCGTCTACCACGCCTTCGGCCAGTCGCTGGCCACCGTCCTCAACCGCGAGCTGCCCGGCGTCCGGGCCAGCGTGGTGGTCACCGCCGCCTCCGCCGAGAACGTCCGGCTGGTCGGCTCCGGCGCCGCCGAACTGGGCTTCACCCAGGCCGACGTGCTCGACACCAGCCCGACCGCCCCGCCGAGGGTGCTCGCCGTGGCCCGCGTCTACGACGACCTGCTGCACCTGGTCACCACGGCCGGTGGACCGATCCGTGACCTCGCGGACCTGCGCGGGCGACGGGTCTCGGTGGGGGCCGCCGGCTCCGGCACCGAGGTCACCGTGACCCGGCTGCTGGAGGTGGCCCGGCTCGGCGGGGACCAGGTCCGCCAGGAACACCTCGGGCTGGACGACTCGGTGGCGGCGTTGCGCGCCGGCCGGATCGACGCCTTCTTCTTCTCCGGTGGCCTGCCGGTACGCGGGGTGAAGGCGCTGGCCGACGCCACCTCGATCCGGCTGGTGAACCTCGGCGAGTGGACCGAGCCGCTGCGCCGCGCCTACCGGGAGGTTTACGTCTCCCGGGACGTCCCCCGTTCGGTGTACGGGGTGGACCCGGTCACCACCGTCGCCAACCCCAACTACCTGATCGTCCGGGCGGACCTGCCCGAGCCCCTGGTGCGCGAGGTGACCCGGCTGCTGATGGAACGCCGGTCGGAGCTGGCCGCCGCCCACCCGGCGGCCGGTCGGATGAGTCCCCGCTCGGCGATCGCCACCACGCCGTTGCCGCTGCACCCGGGCGCGGCCGACTGGTACCGGTCCGCCAAACCCTGACCGCTCAGCCCGACCCGGCGGGCAGGGCGGGGGCACCGGCCTCCGACGGAGGGTCGGTGTCGGACGGGCCGGGGAACCACAGCTCGGCGACCAGCCCCCGTGGCTGCCCCGGGTGCATGGTGAGCCGGCCGTCGGAGGCGTCCACCAGCACCGCCACGATCGTCAGGCCGAGGCCGGCGCCCTCGATGTTCTGCGCGTCCGGGGCCCGCCAGAACCGCTCGGTGGCCTGGTCGAGCTGGCCCGAGGTCATCCCCGGCCCGGTGTCGCGCACCTCCAGCGCGGTGCCCCCGTCGGCGTGCCGGACCGCGACGGTCACCTCACCGCCGTCGCCGCTGAACTTGATCGCGTTGTCGATCAGCGCGTCCAACGCCTGGTCGACTGCGGTCGGCACGGTCCGGGCGTAGGCCGGACCGGAGGCCACCAGGCGCAACGTGACCGACCGGTGCCGGGCCAACGGCTCCCACGCGGCGACCCGGGACGCGGCCACCGCCGCCGCGTCCACGGTGACCCGTTCGTTCTGCTCCCGCTCGGCGCGGGCCAGGGTGAGCAGCCCGTCGAGGACCAGCGCCAACCGGTCGGTCTCCTCCAGGGCGAGCCGGTGCTCGGCCCGGCCGTCCTGGTCGACCACGCTCGGCCCCAGCTCCTCCACCCGCAGGCGCAGCGCGGTCAGCGGATTGCGCAACTGGTGGCTGGCGTGCGCGACGAAGGCCCGCTGCCGGTCCATCACGTCGGCGACCACCGCCGCCATGTGGTTGAAGTTGGCCGCCAGCCGGCGCAGCTCCGGCGGCCCCCACCGGTCCTGCACCCGGGCGCCCCGGTCCCCCTCGGCGATCTCATGGGTCACCGCGTCCAGCTCGGTCACCGGGCGCAAGACCCAGCCGGCCAGCCCGAACGCGGTGGAGACGCAGGCCAGCACGGCGAGCAGTCCGATCCCGGCGAGCAGCAGCCACCACGCGGTCACCGTGCGGCGCACCTTCGCCACCGGCGTGGCGGTGACCACCGCGCCGAGCACCTCACCGCCGTCGTTGATCGGCACCGCCACCACCAGCGGACCGTCCACCCACGGCCACACCGAGTCCGGCCCGTTGAACTGCTGCCCGGCCAGGGCGGTGTCCAGGGCCGCCCGGGTGTCCCGGCCGGTGCGCCAACTCGTCGACACCACCAGCGCCCGGCCGTCCCGGTCGACGACGGCGGCCCCGATGCCGTAGAGCTGGTCGTAGCTGACGAGTTCACCGGTCAGCGGTCCGGACCCGCCGCCGCGCAGCGCCGGCCCGGCCAGCGAGGCGAACCGGGTGGCATCGGCGAGCCGGTCGGCGCGGACCCGGTCGGTCTCCCGGGACGCCAGGGTCGCCGCGAGCGGCGTCTCCAACGCCAGGAGCACCAGCACCATCAGCAGCAGGTAGCTGATCACCAGTCGACGCCGCACCGGCTGCCCCTCACTCGCCCCGGAGCCGGTAGCCGACCCCGCGAACGGTCTCCACCAGCCGGGGGTCGCCGAGCTTGCCGCGCAGCGAACCGACGTGCACCTCGACGGTGTGCCGGTCGGCCCAGGTGGTGCCCCAGACGTCGAGCAGGATGCGGTCCCGGGGCACCGCCGTGCCGGGCTGACGGGCCAGCGAGAGCAGGATGTCGAACTCCTTACGGGTCAGCGCCACCGGCTGACCGGCGACGGCGACCGTCCGGGCGGCCACGTCGATCCGGACCGACCCGACCTCGATCAGGTCCCGGGCCGGCGCGGCGTGCGCCGCCCGCCGCAGCACCGCCTCGATCCGGGCCTGCAGCTCCACCATCGAGAACGGCTTCACCACGTAGTCGTCGGCACCGAGCCGCAGGCCGAGCACCCGGTCGCGTTCCTCGCCCCGGGCGGTGACCGCGATGATGCCGAGCTGGCTGCTGCGCCGCCGCAACTCCCGGCACACCTCCGTGCCGTCCCCGTCGGGCAGGGTGAGATCGAGCAGGACCAGGTCGCAGGGGGCGGCGGAGAGCGCGGCGGCGACGGTGGCGGCGTGCTCGACCTCGTATCCGCGTCGGGTCAGCGCCGAGGCGAGGGCGGCGGCCACCCGTCGGTCGTCCTCGACCAGCAGGATGCGCACCGGTGGCCCCCATTCGTCGTACGGATGTCGAGCGAATGGTGGCAGAAGCACCGGCGTGGGGGAAACGGTGGGCGGCCCCGCGCAGGACGACGGCGTGCCGCCGCCACCGCCGGGGGAAACGACGCGGGACCCGGGGCGTCGTCGCCCGGGTCCCGCAGAGTGGTCGGTCAGCGGCAGAGCCGGGCGATCTCCTCCTGGAACCGGTCCATCGGGTTGGCCTCGGCCGGGCCGAGCAGGTAGGTCTTCAGCTCCCGCCGGGCATCGGTCATCGGGTCGTCGCCGGCCCGGGTCACCGCGACGATCTTCTCCAGCTCGCCGCAGTCCCGGGAGAGCAGGTACGCCCCCCGGGAGGTGGGGAACTCGCGCCGGAACTCGTCCTCCGGCAGCCCGCTCGGGTTGGCCACCACGTACGGCCGCTGGCTCTGCACGAAGTCGGACACCACGCTGGAGATGTCGCTGATCAGCAGGTCGGTCTGGTTGAAGCAGTCGAACAGGGCGGGGACCCGGCCGGTGACCACCCGGTGCCCGGGGCCGTCGAGCGAACCGGAGTCGGGGTCACCGCCGGCGGCCCGGATCAGCGACACCAGCCGCTCGTGCACCGCCCGGGCCTCCTTGGAACGGGAGCCGGTCAGTGGGTGCGGCTTGTAGACCAGGCGCACCTGCGGCGAGGCGAGCACCCCCCGGACGATCCGCTCCCCCATCAGCACCAGCGAGGTGTGGTAGGGGTCGTCGTCGAGCCAGCCCTCCCAGGTGGGGGCGTACAGGACGGTGAACGGCCGGTCCGGGGCGGTCCCGCCGAAGGTGTGCACCCCGGCGAGCTGCGGCCGGCCGATCTCCACGATGTCCTCGTCGCGGACGCCGACCGCGGCCCGCGCGTACCGCTCCCGGCCGGCCAGGCCGGCGACCCACACCTCGTCGTACACCTTGCTGTACGGGTTGACGCTGGCCTGCTTGTCGCTGTCGCCGTGGCCGACGAACACGTGCTTCATGCCCGGCTCGCGCAGCATGTGGATGTTCGCGCCGACGTTGGCCGCGTAGAGGGCGGCCCGCACGGTGCCCAGTTCGAGGTTCATGAAGTCCGGGCCGGTCGGCACGCAGATCACCGGCAGTCGGGTGTCGGCCAGCTCGAAGAACGCCTCCCTGCTGCGCATCAGCACGACCGCCCGCTGGTGCAGCGCCTCGGTCGGGGCCAGCCACATGTTCGCCTGGTAGACGTCCTTGGCGGGGCCGGCGAAGTAGAGCGCGACCTCGGGGCGGTAGGCGTCGATCCAGCGCTGGAGCACCGGCAGCACCGGGCTCTTGCCGGTGCCCCTCCCCCGCAGCCAGGTCACCGCGACGACCGCGCCGACCAGGGCGGCGAGCCCGGCGGCCAGCGCGGCGACCACCAGCATGACGGTGACGTCGGTACGGGCCGCCGCGACCACGGCGGCCGGGATCAGCAGCACGTTGAGCACCGCGAGCGGGACGCCGGCCAGGGCGGCGACCCACCCGGGCGGGCGGGGGGCCGACCGGATCGGCCCCAGCTCGATGTTGCGGACCAGCGCGGAGACCGGGTTCCGCCGGTCGATCATGGTGTTCAGGGCGCCCGAGAAGACGGCGGTCACCCAGACCGCCGCCGGCAGCACCAGCAGCCAGGTCAGCTCGACCCCGGTGAGCGGGACCGTGGCGGCGACCAGCAGCACGCTGGCCAGGTCGCGGCTGAGCTGCCGGTAGCCCCGGTTGAGGCCGACCTTCTCCAGCAGCACCTCCGAGGGAGGCGACCACCGGGTGACGGCGAACTCGCCGACGACGGCCGCCAACCCGGCCACGGCGAACAGGGCCACCCATCCGAAGCCGCCCGCGACGAGCATGACCAGGTAGGACAGCACCAGCAGCGCGCCTCGGGCGGCGGTGCCGGTGCGTTCCAGTAACGAGCCGAACAAGGGGGACGCTCCCTACGAGATCGATGACGGGCGGGGCCCGGCGGCCGGCGGCCTCGTCGTACGACGGGCGTGACCGCACCACCGCGGCCGACCGGAGGTCGGCCTGCGGGTGACTGCGACTTTAACGCGAGAGGACGTCCCGGCCTCGCTCGGGTATCCAGGTCCATTTCGGTCAGACGAGTCGATACCCGGCGGACAGCACGGAGCGACCGCCGCTCAGCCCGCCCGCCCGTAGCAGGTCGTCGCGCCCGGCCCACGCCGCGAGGCGAACTCGGTGAAGCCCAGCTCGACGGCCGTCTCCCGGGCGTACCGGTTGCCGTTGTAGACGCAGATGGTGCCCACGCCGAGTCGCTCCACGGCGGCGGCGACCTGCACCCGCTCGGGTTTCTCTCGCCCGTCGGCGAAGTGGGCCAGCAGCAGCCGGTCCTTGGCGAAATCGGAGTTCAGGTCGTATTCGACCAGGTAGAAGTCGCGGGGCAGGACGACCCGGACCCGGCTGGTGACGATCAGTGAGGTTCGCATGATCGTCGAGGGGGCGAGCACCAGGCCGTCCGGCCGGTCCTGCCCGGCGATCCAGAACGCGATCTGCTGCCGCTGCTGGGGCAGCTTCCAGGTGGGGCGGGTGTGCGTCTCCACCCAGCTGTCCGGTGACCACATCGGGGTGGCCCAGACGGCGAACGAGGTGACCATCGCGGCGGCGACCAGCCCGCCGACCGCGCCGCGCAGCAGCCGCGACGGCGACGGGACGCGCACCGTGCAGAGCAGACCGATCAGGGTCGGCAGGGCGAGCAGCCACGGCACCCGCCAGAGCACCACGGAGATGCCGGTCAGCGCGCCGAGCGTCTCCAGCACGCCGGGCACCAGCAGCACGCTCATCACCAGGGCGGCGCCGGCGGCCAGCAGCGCCGGGGTGCGGCGGCGGGCCAGCAGCGGCCCGCACCACAGCGCCAGGCCGCTGATCACCCCGACGATCCCGACCAGCAGCGTGCGCCGGTAGGTGTACTCGGCGTCGAAGAAGGCGTCGTCCGCGCCGGCGGCGTCCATGCCGCCCAGCACGAGCCGGGACACCACGATCGCCCCCACCGGGTACGCCACGGCGGCGAGCCCGCCGACCACCGCGTCCCGCCACCGGCCGACCAGCAGCATGGCCAGCCCGGCCGCGCCGACCAGCATCGGCAGGATGATCGCCGAGGTGGTGGTGAGCCCGGCCGCGGTGACCGAGAGGGCGAACACGAGCAGCAGCGAACGGCGGGACCGGGTGTCGAACCACTCGGTGAGGTAGAGCCACATCAGCGGGATGACCGCCGAGACGAACATCCCCTTGCCCTCGTAGAGGCGGGGCAGGTGGAAGGTGCCGAGCGCGGCGTCCGAACCGGCCACCAGGTAGAGGTAGGTCACCGCGACACTGAACGCGAGCACCGGCCGGCGCGGGGCCCACCGGTGGGTGAGCCGCCACAGCGCCAGGACGGCCAGCACCGCCATCACCGGCAGCGCGAGGTACCAGGTGGCGGACGCCCCGTGGATGCCGAGCACGTGCGCGAGCGCGCCGTCGAACACCTCGATCGACGGGGTGGGCGGCAGCGAGCCCATCGCCGGGGCGACGTTCTCGGTGAACAGGAAGTCGTTGGTGGGCACCAGGTCACGCTCGGCCACCCAGACCGTCTTGCCGACGTAGTAGACGTCGTCCGGGGTGTTGCGGGCCAGGTAGAGCGAGGAGATCGCCGTCCCGACCGAGATCAGCAGCGCGAACCCGGACTGGCCGGCGGTGGGGACGGGCGGCGCGGGTGGGTCCGCGTCGTCGGCCCGCCACGCCCGCCGGGTGAGCAGCATGACCCCGATGCCAGCGACCGCGCCGGCGGCGGCCGGGACCCACCAGGAGAGCACGTCGCCGGCCGGGGTGCCGGCGAGGCCTGCGGTGACGGCGGCGACCACCCCGGCGGCGACCACGGGCAGCAGCCAGCGGCGCGGCTGGCCCGTCCCGCCCGCCGGGACGGGGTCGGAAGCCGCGGGTGCCCCGGCGGCGTCGGGAGCCGCACCCGCCGGGGCGGGGACGCGGGCCCGGCGCAGGGCGCGCACCCCGACCAGGGCGGTGACCAGGGCGCAGCCGACCAGCCAGATCAGGAACGTCACCGACGGGCGCAGCCCGAACAGGAAGGACGCGTGGTAAAGCACCGTCCACAGCGCGAAGCCCAGCACGGCCGCGTCGGTGATGACGGCCGGGGCGGCGGCGAGCGCCGACCGCAACCGGTGCACGGGCCGCGGTCGTCCGGCGGCCGGCCCGGTGGGGGGTGGTGCGACGGGCGGAGACGCGACGGCAACGGGGTCGGCGTTCGGCACGGGTCGTCCTTGTCGTCGTGCGGGCACGGTACGCGAGAGTCGTGCGGCCGGCGGGCGGCGGACGGTCGCCCGGCTCCGGTCCGGAAAGCAGGGTAACCGCAACCACCGCCGGTCGATGGCCGTTGGGCGGCGTGGCGGTGTCCCGGAGGTGGCCGGATGGGGGCCGGTCAACCGGACACCGGTGCCTCCCGCTGGCGGGGCACCGTGCCGTTCGCGGTCAACCCGGCCGCCACCGACTCCACCAGCAGATCCAGGTAGCTCGGAGTGAGCGGGGTCCGCGCGATGGCCAGCCGCCAGTACAGCGGGCCGACGATCAGGTCGACGGCCGCGTCGGCGTCGGTGTCGGTGGGCAGTTCGCCGCGTTGCACCGCCAGGCCGATCAACCGGCCGCCGATCTCCTGCTGCTTGGCCCGCAGGAGCTGCTGGAGGGTGGCGTCGATGGTCGGGTTGCGGGCCGCCTCGGCGAGCAGGTCGGGGATGATCTGCGAGGCCAGCGGGTGGCTGAGCGCGTGGGCGATCACCTGGAACAGCAGCGTCAGGTCGCCGCGTAGGCTGCCGGTGTCCAGCGCCGGCAGTTTGTTGCCGGCGGCGGCCACCACGGTCTCGATCACCAGGTCGAGCTTCGAGTTCCACCGCCGGTAGATCGCGGTCTTGCTCACCCCGGCCCGGCGGGCCACCGCCTCGATGGAGAGCCGCCCGTATCCGACCGCGGCGAGTTCCTGCATCAGGGCACGGCGGATGGCTCTGGTGATGTCGCCCCGCAGCACTGCGGCACCGGCCGGCGTACGCCTCTTGTCGCTGGTCATCGGGGACTCTTCGCACCTGTCACGGGGGCCAATGTAGCGCAACGACGGTACGGTTGCGTCCCGACGTGTTTTGGACTACCGTCCACGCAGCGACGAGGCTGCCCCGGCACCGCGCCGACCCACGGATCCCCATCGTCGCGCGCATCCCGTTGGTACGAAAGATCGGAGCGCCCTTCCCATGGCCACCACCGCGCTGGTCGACCCCGAAACGGGCCTGACCCAGGCGCAGCTGGCCGCTCGGCACGGACTACGGGTCGCCGGCGAGCGCCCCTCCCTGACCGAGTACAGCCGCAGACTGTGGGCCTACCGGCACTTCACCGCCGCGTACGCCAACGCCAAACTGGTCGCTTCGTACAGCAACGCCAAGCTGGGCCAGATCTGGCAGGTGCTCACCCCGCTGACCAACGCCGCCGTCTACTACCTGATCTTCGGCGTGGTGCTCGGGCAGAACACCATCCCGAACTTCATCGCGTACCTGACCACCGGGTTGTTCATCTTCAACTTCACCCAGAGCGCGGTGCTGGCCGGCACCCAGTCGATCAGCGGCAACCTGGGGCTGATCCGGGCGCTGCACTTCCCCCGGGCCTGCCTGCCGCTGGCCGCCACGCTCACCCAGTTCCAGCAGCTGCTGGCCTCGATGATCGTGCTGCTCGGCATCGTCCTGGTGACCGGCGAGCCGATCACCCTGGCCTGGCTGATGCTGCCCCCGGCGCTGCTGCTGCAGGCGCTGTTCAACGCCGGGATCGTGATGGTGGTCGCCCGGATGGGCTCCAAGGCCAGCGACCTCAAGCAGGTCATGCCGTTCATCCTGCGCACCTGGATGTACGGCTCCGGCGTGCTCTACAGCGTCAAGCTGTTCGACCGGCTGCCCGAGTGGGCCGCGACGATCATCCAGTTCAACCCGATCCTGGTCTACATCGAGCTGGCCCGGTACGCCCTGCTGGAGCAGGCGCCGCTGCTCAACGAGTCGGTGACCCAACTCTGGCTGGTGGCGGTCGGCTGGGCGGTGCTGGGCGGCATCGCCGGGTACGTCTACTTCTGGCGCGGCGAACAGGAGTACGGCCGTGGATGACCGGTACGAGACGTCCAACGACGTCACCGTGACACTGCCCCGGATCGTCGAGCGGATCCCCACCGTGGTGGTCGACGACGCGCACGTGATCTACCGGGTGCACAAGGGCGCCGGGGGCGGGACCACACCGGTGGCCGCGCTACGCCGGCTGGTCAAGCGCTCCTCCGCGCCCAACATCCAGGAGGTGCACGCGGTCAAGGGGGTGTCGTTCACCGCCTACCGGGGTGAGGCGATCGGCCTGATCGGCAGCAACGGCTCCGGCAAGTCGACCCTGCTGCGCACCATCGCCGGGCTGCTCCCGGTCAACCGGGGCGCGGTCTACACCCAGGGCCAGCCCTCCCTGCTCGGGGTGAACGCCGCCCTGCTCAACGACCTCTCGGGTGAGCGCAACGTCACGCTGGGCTGCCTGGCGATGGGCATGCAGCCCGACGACGTGGCCCGGATGACCCCGGAGATCATCGAGTTCTCCGGGATCAACCAGCGCGGTGACTTCGCCAGCCTGCCGATGCGGACGTACTCCTCGGGCATGGCGGCCCGGCTGCGGTTCTCCATCGCCGCCGCCAAGAAGCACGACGTGCTGCTGATCGACGAGGCGCTCGCCACCGGCGACAAGGGCTTCCGCAAGCGCAGCGAGCAGCGGGTGCGGGAACTGCGCGAGGGGGCCGGCACGGTCTTCCTGGTCAGCCACCAGCTCTCCTCGGTGCGGGACACCTGCGAACGGACGATCTGGTTGGAGTCGGGGCTGATCCGGATGGACGGGCCCACCGACGAGGTGATCCGGGCGTACGAGGCATTCGCCAACGGCAAGTAGTATTCCGGGCGCGCGTGCCGCATCGATCCGACGCCCGACGGACCGCGTCGTCCCGTTGGGGCGGCGCGGTCCGCGCGTTAAGGTTCATCCCGTCGCCACGCTGGCGCAATCTTCCGTTCAGGGTGACCCCCGGGACGCGTGCAGACATCCCCCGAGAGTGAGGATCGGCAATGACGCAGGACCACACCACTGGCCCGGACGCCACACCGGAGACCCCGGCGCCGTGGCGGCCCTCCCGGACGGTGGCGGTGGTGCTGGCCGGAGGCACCGGGACCAGGCTGGGCCTGGGCATCCCGAAGCAGTTGCTGAAGATCGCCGGCAAGCCGATCATCGAGCACACCCTGGCCGTCTTCGAGGCCGCCCCGGAGATCGACGAGATCATCGTGCTGATGGCCACCGGGCACGTCGCCGAGGCGCAGCAGATCGTCGACAAGGCCGGCTTCCGCAAGGTCAGCAAGGTGATCGAGGGCGGCGAGACCCGCAACGCCACCACCCGGATCGCGCTGGACGCGGTCGGCGACGGTGACGTCAACATCCTCTTCCACGACGCGGTCCGCCCGCTGGTCAGCGCCCGGATCGTCCGCGAGTGCGTGAACGCGCTGTGGAGCTACTCGGCCGTCGACGTGGCCATCCCGTCGGCCGACACGATCATCCAGGTCGACGAGGACGAGTGCATCACCGACATCCCGGTCCGGTCCCGGCTGCGCCGGGGGCAGACCCCGCAGGCGTTCCGCTCGGGCACCATCCGGGAGGCGTACCGGCGGGCCGAGGGCGACCCGGACTTCGCCGCCACCGACGACTGCGGCGTGGTGCTGCGCTACCTGCCCGGCACCCCGATCAAGGTGATCGACGGCTCGGACGAGAACATCAAGGTCACCCACCCGGTCGACGTGCACCTCGCCGACAAGCTGTTCCAGCTCGCCGCCGCCCAGGCCCCCCGGCTGTCGCACCGCAGCTACACCGAGGAGCTGGCCGGGCGCACGATCGTCATCTTCGGCGGCAGCTACGGCATCGGGCACGACCTCGCCGAGTTGGCCCGCGGCTACGGCGCGCAGGTCTTCCCGTTCAGCCGCTCCAGCACTGGCACCCACGTCGAGCAGACCGGCGACGTCGAGGCCGCGCTGAAGACCGCCTTCGAGGCCACCGGCCGGATCGACCACGTGGTGGTCACCGCCGGCATCCTGGAGAAGGGCGCGCTGGCCGAGATGGACGAGGAGACCATGGACCGGGTGCTCCAGGTCAACTTCGTCGGGCCGGTGATCGCCGCCCGGCAGTCGCTGCCGTACCTGCAGCAGACCAAGGGGCAGCTGCTGCTCTACACGTCCAGCTCGTACACCCGGGGCCGGGCCCAGTACGCGCTCTACTCGTCGACGAAGGCGGCGCTGGTCAACCTGACCCAGGCGCTGTCCGACGAGTGGGCCGAGTACGGCGTCCGGGTCAACTGCATCAACCCGGAGCGCACCGCCACCCCGATGCGCACCAAGGCGTTCGGCGAGGAGCCGGAGCACACCCTGCTGGCCGCCGAGACGGTCGCCCAGTCCTCGCTCGACGTGCTGATCTCCGACCTCACCGGCCAGGTGATCGACGTCCGGCGGGCCCCCGGCGAGGCGGCCCCGGTGCCCGCCCAGCCGACCGCGGCCGAGCAGGACCGGCTGCCCAGCGGCGTCGACGCCGGCTGACCCGACCCCCGGAGACGTACGACATGCGTGGTGACCTGGTCAGGAAACTGATCGCACGGTGCCTGACCACCGGCCTGGCCGTCCTCGCCTTCCTGGTGGTGGCGCTCACCGGCGCGACCGGCTGGGGCCTGGCCCTGGCGGTGGCCGCGCTGGCCGCCGCCGGCTACGAACGCCGGGTCCGCCCCGACGCCGACATCGTCGCCGAGACGGTGCTGCTGGCCGCCGGCATCCTGGTCGGCCACGCCCGCCGGCTCGACGACGGGTTCGACCCGGTGCTGGCGCTCACCGCGCTGGTGCTGCTGGGCCTGGTGCTGCTGGTGGGGCCGCTGCGCGACGCCGGCAACCTGGAGATCCGGGCGGCGAACCTGCCGGTGCGGGCGTGGACCCCGCTGGTCGCCGCCCGCCTCGACGGCATCCTGCTGGGGCTGCTCGCGGTGGTGGCGGTGGCCGCCGCGTTCGCGCTGCCCGCCGTGGTCGCGTTGGCCGTCGTGCTGGTGGTCGCGGCCGGCTGCGGCGCGGTCGGCCTGGACCTGGCCCGGCGGCGGTTCCGGCCGTCCGGCGGGGGCGGCCCGGTGACCCGGGCGCTGCGCGCGCACCAGCCGGAGTTCCTGCTCTACTTCTCCGCCCCGCCCGGCTCGGAGTACCAGGTCACCATGTGGCTGCCCTACCTGGAGCGGCTCGGCCGGCCGTTCCTGGTGCTGCTGCGGGAGCCGGAGTTCCTGCCCACGATCGCCGCCGCGACGAGCGCCCCGGTGGTCTACTGCCCCACCCTCAAGGCGATGGACGAGGCGCTGGTGCCCAGCCTGCGGGTGGCGTTCTACGTCAACCACGGGGCGAAGAACAGCCACTGCATCCGGTTCACCCAGCTCACCCACGTGCAACTGCACCACGGCGACAGCGACAAGGCCCCCAGCGCCAACCCGGTCTCGGCCATCTTCGACAAGATCTTCGTGGCCGGTCCGGCGGCGATCGAGCGGTACGCGCGGGCCGGCGTGGAGATCCCCGCCGAGAAGTTCGTCGTGGTCGGCCGCCCCCAGGTCGAAGCCATCGAGGTACGCGGGGAGGCCCGCCCGTCGGCCGCCCCGACCGTGCTCTACACCCCCACCTGGACCGGCCACCACGCCGACGCCAACTACTGCTCGTTGCCGGTGGCCGAGCCACTGCTGCGCCGGCTGCTCGACCGGGGGGCCACGGTGATCCTGCGGGCCCACCCGTACACCGGGCAGAACCCGGCCTCGGCCCGGCAGCTGGCCCGGCTCACCGAGCTGCTCGCCGCCGACCGGACCCGTACGGGCCGGCAGCACCTGTGGGGTGCGGCGGCCAGCCGCGAGCTGAGCCTGACCGACTGCGTCAACCGCTCCGACGCGCTGGTCTCCGACGTCTCCGGGGTCATCTCCGACTACCTCTACTCGGGCAAGCCGTACGCGGTGACCGACCTGGGCGTCGACGGCGACGAGTTCCTGGACCGGTTCCCGCTGGCCCGCTCCGGTTACGTGCTGCGCCGGGACATGGCCAACCTCGACGAGGTGCTGACCGGCCTGCTGGACACCGACCCGCTGGCGGCGGCCCGGTGGGACACCCGCCGCCGCTACCTGGGCGACTTCCCCGCCGACGGGTACGCCGACGGTTTCCTCGACGCCGCCCGCCGGGAGTTGGAGCCGGGCTGGACCCCGCCGACGCCCCGGACCGCCCCGGTCCTCTCCCCCCGGGCCTGAGCCGGCGGTGCCCGACGCCTATCGGGGCGGTGTCGCGGTATCCGAGTCCGCTGACATCGCTGTATCGGCCCCATGACGAGCACCGCCCCGGCCACCCGTGGTCGGGGCGGCCGGGGCGGGTGGGGTGGGTCGGTCAGGCGGAGTAGCCCCGGGTGGCGATCCAGTTCGCCAGGGTGGTCACGCTGACCCAGTAGGCCGGCAGCGACGGGTCGGCCGAGTCGGCGATCCGCACGGTGCGGCCGTTGTCCCGGTAGCCCACGGCGGCGACGTAGTGGCCGCCGGGGAAGGAGTGCCAGCCGCCGTCGAGGTCGGTGGCGTCCCCGGCCACGTTCGCGACCACGGCCCGCCGGTCGGTGACCGCCGCGACCACGTCGGCCCGCAGCCGCTCGATCTGCGCGTCACTCGGGGTCCCGGCGAACATCCGGGTCCGGTACGGGTCCCCCTTGACCACGGCGTTGAGTACCCGGGTGGTGTCCTCGGCCGAGTTGGTGCCCATCTCGGTGGTGCCCAACTGGGCGGCGAGGGCGTCCTGGCCGCGCTCGATGCCGGCGGCGCTGAGCGCGTTGCGTACCGCCGCCGGGCCGCAGTAGTAGTAGGTGATCTGGGCCTGGTAGTCGTAGCGCAGGACCTTCGACGACGGGGGCTTCGGGGTCGCCCTGCGGGTCAGGTCCGGGTCGGCGGTGGCGCGGGCCTTGGCCCGGGTGACCCGCGGCGACGGGGTGGGGCTCGCCGACGGGCTGGTCGAGGGGGTGGCCGACGGGCCGGCCGGGGCGGGGACGGCGACCCGGGCCTGGGCGCGGCTGGCGACGTCGTCGAGGCGGGGGGCGGTCTCGGCAACGGCGGTGGCGTGCTGGTCGGTCGGGGCGTCGTCGACCCCGGCGGCCAGGGCGGTGCCGCCGGCGGCCAGGACGAGGACCGCCGCCGAGCCGACGACCATCCGGTACGGGCGCTGGGCGCCCAGCCGGCGGAGCTGACGCTTCATGTGGTGCTTCACGGGGTGTTCCTCCACGGGGCGAGGCGGCCGGGCACGCCGGACCGGCACGCGGCGGGTACGCCACGCGCGGATCGGGTGTTCGGACGCTCGTTCGGCAGGGACCGCCCGACGGGAGCCGGACGGATCGGCGGGTCGCCCGACCGGGGTCGGGCGGCGGGGTGGACGGCCGGGTCAGCGCGTCAGGCGCGACGGTCCGGCGGCACCCCGGCACCGAGGTGGAGGAACCACCGAGGGGTGGGGTCATGCTGCACGAGGATGAAACTCCTTCCGCTGCCGCCGACCGGGTTAGCTGACGGATTCGGGCGGGAAGATCGCCCTACCCCGGGCCGTGGCCCGGAGATTCACCCCAGGTGGTGCGTGTGGGTCCCCGGTTCGTGCCGTGCACGATTGAGCGGGTCGGCGCGGCGTCGCCTCCTGCGATCGGAAACCGCACCGGACCGCAGCGACACTACTGGCCGCCCTTCCCTCCCGCCAAGCCCCGTGACCTGCGTAAACATCGCCGGGTCGGCCGATTTGCGGGGCAGTCGGGCAGCGGGGGTGCGGGCCGGGGACGAATGGCCGTCGGGGCTCGACAGGGCCGTGACCGGACAGCCGACCCGCAACCTCCGATGATCATCGGAGTCGATGTGACCGGGTGTGACGGGGTGTCCGGTTCCGCCGGGACGTGACCGCACCCACACCGGCCTGGATAACAATTCGGTCCCCGGGACCCCCGGTCCCCCGGTCTCCCCGGTCCCCCGGTCCCCCGGTCCGCGCGGCCCCGGGCAGGACCACCGCCCGCAACGGGACCGCAGGGGCGGGGGCACGGCATCCGCAACGGGGCCGAGGTCGTGGGGTCAACGCGGCACGGACACCGCCATCTGCGCGTCGTTGTGTCGATCACCCCGGGCCGGACCGGACCGGACCGGGCCAGGCCAGGCCGGACCGGGCCAGGCCAGGCCGGACCGGGCCAGGCCAGGCCAGGCCGGACCGGGCCAGGCCAGGCCAGGCCGGACCGGGCCAGGCCAGGCCAGGCCGGACCGGGCCAGGCCAGGCCGGACCGGGCCAGGCCAGGCCGGACCGGGCCAGGCCAGGCCGGACCGGACCTCGTCCGGTCCGGGAGCGGTGGTCCCGGGGCGGTCAGCCGACCCGGGCCGGGTGCCAGCGGGTGGCTTGCGTGAGGCGGGTCGCCGCCGACGTCGCGGTACGGGGCCGCGGGACCCGGCCCGGCCGCACCCGCTGCGTCGCCGCGTACGCCTCGGCGGCCAGGGAACGGGCGGCCTCGGCGGCCAGCTCGGCGTCCCGCCACGCGACGCTCTCCCGCCAGGCCGCCGCCCGGTACGCCGCACGCCGGTCCTCCCGGACCGCCCGGGCCAGCATCACCTCGTGCTCGACGGGGTGCCGGCGCGGGTCCCAGCCGTCGCGGTGCGCGAAGACGTCCCGCAGCCGCTCCACCGACAACTCGCCCCGCCAGTGCGCCGCCACCGCCTCCTGGTGCAGCCACCGCTCCCGGCCCGCGTACTCGGCGGGTGTCCGGGGGGTACGCGGGCTGGGCAGCGCCCCCGCGCCGAGGAACCGGCGGGCGGCCGTCTCGGCCTCGTCGTACGCCTGCCAGGCCCGTTCCAGGGTGTCCTGGGCGGCCAGCCAGGCGGTCCGGTGCCGGCGGGCGGTCTGGGCGGCCCCGGCGGCGGCGACGGCCACCTCCTCGGCGTAACGCCGCAGGTCGGCGACCGGGGGCGGGGCGTCCGGCGGCGGCGCGACGGGGGTCACCTCGGTCGCCTGGTCCCGCTCGGGGCGGGCGACCAGGACGGCGAGGCCGGTCAGCGCGAGGACGAGCAGCAGGGACCAGATCGCGGTGGCGGTCGGCACCCCGATCAGGAACTGGGACAGCACGGTGTTCACGGGTCGACACCTCGCGGGCGGATGTGGCGGGTCGGGGCCGTACCGGGGCGGGACCGTTGCGGGCAACGTCCGCCCGGGGTGGTACGGGGACGAGGTCGTGGTGGTGGCGGGCGGCCCCCGCTGGGGCGGGTTCAGCCTGCCGGGGGTGCCCGGGGCCCGGCGGTGGCGGGCACCCGACCGCCAGGTGTCACCAGGGTGGCGGCCGGAAGCTCCCGTGCCGGACCGGCCGGTGCGGCGGTCACGCCGGCGTCGACCCGCTCGGTCGCCAGCACGTCGGCCCGCTCGGTCGCCCGGCCGTCGGAGCGGACGCCGTCGCCCCGGCCGAACGGGGTGTCGAAGGCGACGGCGGCGGGGAAGGAGTGCGCCGCGTCGGCCGACAGGGCGCCCGGGACCGGGTCGAACAGTGCGGGGCCGACCGGGGCGGGGCCGGCGGCGGCGAACGCGAGTGCGACGGCGAGGCCGGCGAGCAGCCGGGACATCCCGCGCGCGACCCACCACAGGGGACTGGTGGGCGCGACCGGGAACACGTGACCACGCTACCGAAGGGGTCACCGACCCGCAGCACCGCCGGGCGTGTCGCCGCGCCGAGCAGGCGGAGGAGCAGGTCACCCGGGGCCTGGGCCCGCACAGCCGGTTGGTGTCCATGATGGGGCGACGCATCGCGGCCGACGGAACACGTCCACGCCGACGCCCGGCCGGAGCAGGGGGCACCGGGAGGATGTGGTCCGATCCCGCCATCCCGGTGCCGGAACAGGGCGGTGTCCCGACTGCGGCGCGTCCTCGCCGGCGGCGGGAACGGAGGGAACCGGGCCGGGTGGGCGGGTCAGCGCGGGTCGCGCGGCCCGGCGTACTCGACGGGACGGCCGTCGCGCGGCCCGTCACCGGCCCCCCTCGGCCCCGGCACGACGCCGTCGCCGCGAGCGGAGGCAGCGCCGGGAGCAGCCGGGGTGTCGGAGGCGGCAACGCCAGGAGCAGCCGGGGTGTCAGAGGCGGCAACGCCGGGAGCAGCCGGGGTGTCAGAGGCGGCAACGCCGTCATCGGCGGCGGAGGTGACGGGAGCGGAGGTGGCGGCCGGCTTGCGGCGGCGGGGGGCGAGGCGGCGCATCATCGGCGTCTCGACGAAGCGGTGCAGCGCGGCGGCCAGCGCCAGGTTCGCCACCAGGAAGCCGAGCACGGCCAGCGGCCCCGACCAGCCGGACAGCCCGACGCCCCAGTGCCCGGTGAGCCGCAGGACGGTCATCATCACCAGCACGTGCACCAGGTAGAAGGCGAACGACACCTCACCGAGCCAGATCAGGCTGCGGTGCCGCCACGGTGACCAGCGGCCCTGCACGTCCGCGCGGGCCGCCGCCGGGATGACCAGGATGTACGCCACCGACAGCAGCGCCGCCCACATCTCGGCCGGGACCCAGTGCGCCGCCACCCAGACGGCCACGAACAGCAGGCTGGCCAGGGGCAGCCCCGGGCCCCGCCAGTGACCACGGCGCAGCAGCTCGGCAGCGGCGACACCCAGCCAGAACTCGGTGGAGCGGACCAGCGGGAAGACCTGGGTGAACCACCAGTTGGTGCCCTCGGGCAGCAGTTGCTGGCCGGGCCAGAGTGCCAGGATCACCAGCGGCACCGCCACCACCACGGCCCAGAGCGCGCCGGAGCGGGCCCGCCGGATCGCCGGCAGCGCCAGCGGCAGGCAGAGGTAGAAGAACAGCTCGCAGGACAGCGACCAGCTCACGTTGTTGATGCTGTAGAAGTAGCCGGGGGTCGGGTCCCACGCCTGGACGAGGAAGAGGTTCTCCAGGGCGGCACGCGGCACCACCGGGTCGGCGAACCACCACATCACCAGTAGCGCCGCCGCCCAGGTCAGCACGTGGTTGGGATAGATCTTGGCGAGCCGGCGACGCCAGAAGTCCCGCCGCCGGTCGCCGTCGCGGGCCGACCAGACCAGCACGAAGCCACTGAGGATGAAGAAGAACTGCACCCCGGACAGGCCCAGGGTGAACAGCCAGTCGACCACCGCCTTGGCGTCGGGCTGGGCGACGATCCGCATGGTGCCGACGTGGTAGCCGAAGACCAGCATGGCGGCGATCCACCGCAGCCCGGTCAGCGACGGGAGCCGGTTCAGCGCCGGGGACGCGGGGGTGGGCACGCTGGTCACCCGGGGCACCCTACCGGCAGGCCCCGTCCCCGGCGACGGAACGGGGTGGTGCGGATGTGCGGAAGGTGTACGAAATCCCTCCACTGCCCTAACATCGCGGGACCTGTCGGTGTCGGCGCACCCGTGGGTCAGGTCGGCGGCCCGTCGGAGGCTCCCGGCAACGAGGAACGGAGCGAAGTGGTGCACCAGCGGATCCTGATGCGGGCGAAGAAGGACCCGTTCGACGTACGCGGCCCGGAGGAGGCGTACGAGGGGAACTGGATCGGGGAGAACAACGGCAACCTCGTCTTCAGTCACGCCGCCCACAAGCTGCTACGCACCTCCACCGCGCGGATCACGTCGACCGAGTTCAAGGTCGACCTGCGCGACGCCGACCGGATCAACGAGCAGTACGACGTGTACGTCATCCCGCTGGCCAACGCGTTCCGGCGCAGCTACGCCCACCGCATCGAGCTGATGACGAAGCTGGTCGAGCGGCTGCGGATCCCGGTGGTGGTGTTCGGGGTGGGCGTACAGACCGACGTGCACGGCGACCGGGAGTACCTGCGTCCGATCGACGACGTGGTCAGCCGGTTCGTCCGGGCGGCGCTGGAGCGGGGGCCGAGCATCGGCGTACGCGGGGAGATCACCGCGCAGTACCTGAACACGCTGGGCTTCTCCGCCGTCGACGTGATCGGCTGCCCGTCGATGTTCCTGCACGGCGACCAGCTCCGGGTGGAGAAGTCCGCACCGGCCCTGAGTACCGACGCCCGGGTGGCGCTGACCGTCTCCCCGTACGTCAAGTCGATGGCGAAGATCATCGCCTCGCACCAGGCCCGCTACCCGAACCTGCGCTACCTCCCGCAGGATCTCAAGACGCTGGGCACCCTGCTCTACGGCGACGCGCCGCAGGACCGGGGCAAGACCAGCGCCATCCCGGTCCACACCTCGCACCCGCTGTTCACGCAGGACAAGGTGCGGATGTTCCTCGACCCGTGGACCTGGATGGACTACCTCGCCGGTTTCGACTTCGCCTTCGGCACCCGCATCCACGGCACCATCACCGCGCTGGTCGCCGGCACGCCCGGCTACCTGTTCGCGCACGACTCGCGCACCCTGGAACTGGCCCGTTACTTCGACATCCCGCACCGGCTGATGCCTGACGTGCCGGCCGACGTCGACGCCGCCCAGCTCTACGCCGAGGCCGACTACACCGGCCTGAACACCGGGCACCGGGCCCGCTACGAGGTGATGCGCGCCTTCCTCGCCCGGCACGACCTGGGCAACGCGTTCGACGACGGCGACGGCGCGGCCCGCTTCGACGCGCAGGTCCGCGAGACGGTGTTCCCGCCGGCGGTCCGGCCCGCCTCGGCCAGTTCACCCGAGGAACTGCTGGCCCGCATCCAGTGGCTGCGCGACCGCAACGCGGCGCTCGGCGACGAGGTGCGGGAACTGCGTGAGCAGCGGCTGCGGGCCCGGGTGCGACGCGCGGTCCCCGCACCGGTGCGGCGGATCATGGGTCGTTAACCCACCGCTCGGCCGCTGTTCAGCAGCTCCATCTCCACCGGATACGTCACGTTCCGTGGCCGTCCATACCCGTGCACCAGGGTGGCGGGGTGGTCAACCAGCCCGCGCCCACCCCGCTGCTCAGCGTCGTCGTCCCCGTCCACGGGGTGGAGGCGTACCTGCACCAGTGCCTCGACTCGGTGCGCACGGACGTGCCGGCCGACGCGGCGGGCGCGGTCGAGATCGTGGCGGTGGACGACGCCTCGCCGGACCGGTGCGGGGAGCTGCTGCGTGCGTACGCGGCCGAGCATCCGGGCGTCCGCGTGGTGCACCTGACCCGCAACGTCGGGTTGGGTCCGGCCCGCAACGCCGGCCTGGACGTGGCGACCGGCGCGTACGTCTGGTTCGTCGACAGCGACGACTGGCTGCCCCCGGGCACGGTCCCGGCGGTGCTGGACCGGCTCCGGGCGCACCGCCCCGACGTGCTGATGCTCGACCACCTGCGGGTACGCGACGACGGCCGTCGTGAGGTGGACGCGAGCAGTCACCTGCTGCGCGGTGTCCCCGGGGTGGTCCGCCTCGCCGACCGTCCCGGGCTGCTGCGGGTGCAGCACACCGCGTGGAACAAGGTGGTCCGCCGGGCCTACCTGCACGCCTTGGAGCTGCGTTTCCACCCCGGCTGGTACGAGGACATCCCGTTCAGCAACCCGCTGCTGATCGGCGCGGAGCGGATCTCCGTGCTGGACCGGGTCTGCTACCTGTACCGGCAGGGCCGGCAGGGTGCGATCACCTCCACCCGCAGCGGTCGCCACTTCGACGCCTTCGACCAGTACGACAGGCTGTTCGACTGGGTCGCCCGACGGTATCCGGACGAGCGGCTGCGCGGTGAGCTGTTCACCCTGATGGTCAACCACATGCTGGTGGTGGTCGGCAACGACGGTCGGTTGCACCCGCACCTGCGCCGGGAGTTCTTCCGCCGGGTCGCCGCGCACTACCGCCGGCACCTGCCGCCGGGCGGCTACCCCCGGCCGGGCGGGGTGACCGGGCTCAAGCACCGGCTGGTCGGCCGGGACGCCTACCTCCCGTACGCGGTGCTGCGCCAGGCGCACCGGCTGGCGGGGTGGCTGCGCCGCCCGGCCGCCACGCCGCAACCGGTGCCGCCGGCCGTCGGGCCGGCCCCCGACTGCACCGCCGACCGCGACGCGCTGGCGGGTCGCGGCAGCCGGTGACCGGCCGGCCCGCCGTCGGGGGCGGCGGCCGGGGTACGAGCAACGAGCACAGGGAACAGGGGTCTGGGGATGACGACAGTGAAGATCGGGCCGCACCTGGTGGGGGCCGGGGAGCAGCCGTTCGTGGTGGCGGAGATGTCCGGCAACCACAACGGCGACCTGGGCCGGGCGCTGGCGATCGTGGACGCGGTGGCGGCCAGCGGGGCGCACGCGCTGAAGTTGCAGACGTACCGGCCGGACACCATCACCATCGACGTGGACACCCAGGCGTTCCGGATCTCCGGCGGGCACGAGCTGTGGGGCGGGCAGAACCTCTACCGGCTCTACGAGCGGGCCCACACCCCGTACGAGTGGCACGGGCCGATCTTCGAGCGGGCCCGGGAGCGGGGGCTGACCGTGTTCTCGTCCCCGTTCGACCCGTCGGCGGTGGAGCTGTTGGAGGGGCTGGACGTCCCGGCGTACAAGATCGCCTCGTCGGAGCTGGTCGACCTGCCGCTGATCCGGCTGGTCGCGGGCACCGGCAAGCCGCTGGTCATCTCCACCGGCATGGCCACGCTCGCCGAGATCGACGCCGCGGTGCGCACCGCCCGCGACGGCGGGGCCGGCGGCATCGTGCTGTTGGCCTGCACCGCCGCCTACCCGGCCCCGCCGGCCGACAGCAACCTGCGCCGGATTCCGGTGCTGGCCGACGCGTTCGGGGTGCCGGTCGGCCTGTCCGACCACACCCCCGGCATCGGGGTGCCGGTGGCCTCGGTGGCGCTGGGCGCCTGCTTCATCGAGAAGCACGTCACCCTCGACCGGGGCGACGGCGGGGTGGACTCCGACTTCTCGCTGCACCCCGACGAGCTGGCCGCCCTGGTGGTGGAGTCGGCGCGGGCGCACGCGGCGCTCGGCGGCACCGCCGTCGGGCCGACCCCGGCCGAGCGGGAGGGGTTGCGGTTCCGCCGTTCCCTGTTCGTGGTGGCCGACGTCCGGGCCGGCGACGAGGTGACCGCCGCGAACGTCCGCTCGATCCGCCCGGCCGGCGGCCTGCCCCCGGTGGAGATCGACCGGGTCCTCGGCCGCACCTTCACCACCGACGTCCCCCGGGGCACCCCGCTGAGCTGGGACCTCGTCTGACCCCGCCCGCCTCCGCCCCGCGCCACCGCGCGGGGCGGGGCGCGTTCAGGGGGCGAAGGCGATCGTGACCACCAGGTCGGCCAGGCGCAGGGTGCGCCAGACCGCGCGGGTGTGCGGGGGTACGGCCAGCCCGTGCCGCCGCCACCAGGCGGCCACCGGCACCTCGGCCAGCTTGCACAGGCTCTCCGCCCGGGTCCAGCGGGCCCAGAAGTCGGCCGGGCCGAAGCGCGCGGCCAACGCGGGCGGGACCTCGGCGGTGGCCCGTTCGGCGTCGATCGCCACCCGCCAGCCGGGGGCGGCCGGCCCGTACCAGCCGACGCAGCGCCCGTCGTCGAGGTGGCTGCGGGTCACCGCGTACCGCAGCTCGTCGGGGGTGCCGACGCGCAGGTGCCGTTCGGCGGCACCGAGCAGCGCGGGCACCGGCCGCAGTCCGGTGTCCCCGGCCGGCCGGGGCGGGTGGGCCAGCGGCGGCCCGGCCACCCGCAGGCCCCCCGACCCGGCCCCGAGGTCAGATCGAGGCGGCACCGTCGACCACGATCACCTGGCCGTTGATGTTGGTGTGCGCGCACAACAACATCCGCACCACCGGGACCACCTCGGCCGGTTCGGTCAGGTGGCCGGTGGGGGTGCGACGGACGATCTGGTCGAGCTGGGTGCTGCCCAGCACGGCGGACATCTCCGAGGCGAAGAAGCCCGGTGCGACGGCGTTGACCAGCATCCGCCCGCCCAGTTCGCGGGCCAGCGAGCGGGTGGCCGCGTCCATGCCGCCCTTGGTGGCCGAGTACGCGACCAGACCGGGGAAGCCGCGCTGGGCGCAGATCGAGGTGACGTTGACGATGCGTCCGCGCCGCCCCTGCCCGAGCATCCGCCGGGCCACCAGGCGGGTGAGCTGCAACGGCGCGGTCAGGTTGGTCTCGACGATCCGGGCGATGTCGGCGGTGGCGGTGTGCGTGTGCATCGAGTCCTGCCCGACGGCGGCGTTGTTGACCAGGCCGTCGACCGGGCCGAACCGTGCCTCGACCTCGCGGAGGAACCGCTGGGCCGCCGCGAGGTCGGTGACGTCCACCGCCCCGACGTGCACCCGGTCGGGGTACGCGTCGGCCAGCTTCTCCAGCTCGGGGGTGACGGTACGGGCGAACGCGGCCACGGTGAGGCCGGCGTCGAGCAGGTCGGTGACGATGGCCAGGCCCAGCCCCCGGGACCCGCCGGAGACGAGGACCACGGTGCTGGCGGGAACGGGCGGCGAGTCAGACATCGCTCTTCAGGGTCTCCTTGACGGGGATCTCGGTCAGCAGGCGGATGCGGCGGGGCACCGCGTACTCGGGGAGCCGGTCGGCGCACCAGCGCACCAGCGCGCCCTCGTCCGGCTGCCCGGCGTCGCCCGGCGCGGTGGTGGGGACGACCTCGGCGACCACCATCCGGCCGAGCACCGGCGCGCGGCGGCCGGTGACCCGGGCCCAGGCGACCCCGGGGTGGGCGGTGAGCACGGTGCGGACCATCCCGGCGGAGACCTTGCTGCCGCCGACGTTGATCTCGTCGGAGTCCAGCCGGCCGGTGATCACCACCCGGTCGTCGACCACCTGGGCCCGGTCACCGGTGCGGACCGGCCCGTCGAGGCCGACCCCGTGGTGCGGGGAGGTGATCACCAGTTCGTCGTCGCGCAGGGAGAGGGTGGGACGGCCCGGGGTGACCCGGTCGAGCCAGCCGACCGGGAACCCGGCCCGCCCGTCGTGCACCACGATCGACGCGCCGACCTCGGAGGAGGCGTAGATCCAGGAGATCCGGGCGGTCGGGAAGAGCTCCCGCAGGCGGTCCAGGACGGCCTGGTCGACCGGTTCGCCGCCGAGGGTGAGCTGGCGCAGCGGCACCCGGGCCAGCGCCTGCGGGTCGCGGTGCAGGGTACGCCGCCAGAAGGTGGGGGTGCCGGAGACGGCGTCGACGGCGTGCGCGGCGGCGACCGCCGGCCAGTCGTCCAACTCGTCGGGGTCGACCACCACCAGGTGCTGGCCGGGCTGGGTCAGCGACAGGGTGACCACCTGCCACCAGGCGTAGCTGCCGGGGGCGTACGGGCAGAGCCAGGTCCGTTCCGGCTGCGCCGACCGCACGGTGGTCAACGAGTCGAGGCTGTGCCCGACCCGCTTGGGCCGCCCGGTCGACCCGGAGGTGAGCAGCCAGAGCCGACCCGCCTCGGGTGCCCGCGAGACGGCCGGCGGCACGGTCTGCGGCACCCCGGCGGTGAGCACGGTGACGGCGAACCCGGCGGTGCGCAGCTCGTCGCGCATCGTCGCGTCGACCCGGGTGGGGGCGGCGAGCAGCAGTTCGGTGCCGTCGACGGCGTGCCGCCGGGCGACGGCGAGCGCGTCGGCGGCCCCGGCGGCGAGGACCACCCCGGGCGACGGCAGCGCCGGGGCGGGCAGGTCCCGCCACCTCCGGGCCACCCCTGCGACGACGACCCGGTTGTCCAGCCCGGCCGGCGAGGTCGCGACGGTCACTGCCGCTGGAGTTCGGCGAGGAAGTCGAGGACGTCGCCGACGGTGGCGATCCGGCGCAGGCCGGGGGCGTCGAAGTTCAGCTCCTCGCCGGTGGCGTCCTCGACCCGCAGGGCCAGTTCCGAGAAGTCCAGCGACCGGAAGCCGATCTCCCGCAGGTCGGTGGAGTCGTCGTCGGGCAGCACCCGGCCCTGGTTGCGCACCACCTGCGCCATGAGGTCGCGAATCTGCGCGCGACTCAATTCGTTCATGCGCCGGAGTGTACAGCCCGACAATTGTCCGACCCCTTTACCCGGGTAGGGTCCGCAGGGGTCCACCAGATGAATACAAAGGGGTACGGGTGCTGCGCGAGGCCACGACGGAAGACGTTAACCTGATGTTGTCCTGGCGTAATCAGGAAACCAACCGGCAGGTCAGCAAGACCAGTCACGAGATCACCGCCGCCGAGCACGCGGCGTGGTGGTCGCGGGTGCTCACCGACCCGACCCGGCGGGTGCTGATCTACCTGCACGACGACCGGCCGGCCGGTGTGGTGACCTTCTTCGACCTGCGCCCGGACGGGCCGCAACGCACCGCTTCCTGGGGTTTCTACCTGGACGCCGACGGGTTGGCCGAGCGGGGGGCGACGCTGCCCGCCTGGCTGGGCGTGATGCGGGCGGCGGTGGACCACGCCTTCGACGTGCTCGCGCTGGACCGGCTCGACGGCGAGGTACTGGCCGACAACACGGTCGTACGGCAGATGAACCGACGGTTCCGGTTCGTCGAGGGAACCGGTCGACGCGAGACGCACGACGGCCGGGAAATCACCGTCGTCCCTATTTCCCTGAGCCGGGAGAACCGTCGCCGTCGCTGATTTCGGCGATTGTCCGGTGACCATTAACCGGCCCGCCATCCTGCGTTAACCGAATTGCGTCGCCGAGCCCGGCGGGCCGGTTCCGGGCGGCGCGACCCTCGGCTCAGGCACGTCGCCAGGCGGCCCAGTGCTGCTGCGGGTTGCCGCCGAGGCGGACGAAGCCGTACCGGGTGCCGTCCCAGTCGTCCGGCCCGCCGGGTGCCCACCTGACGAACACCACGTCGGCGTCGGCCGGCGGGGCGTCCCCGAACCACCGCACGTCGGCCCAGGTGACCTGGTGGCTGAGGTTGAACCGGAGCACCCACTGCACCCCGAGCGACGCCCAGACCCGGTCGCCGGGGCGTACCCCGAGGTCGGAAGCCCGGGGGGTGGGTGCGGTCGCCGCGACCACCGGCCGGACCAACCGGTCGGTGATCACCTGCATGGTGCCGAGGTTCACCGCCACCAGCGCGGCGAGCACCGGCACCCGCCACCGGGGCAGCCGCAGGGCGGCGACCAGCAGCAGGCAGCCGGCGATCCCGACGGCCGCCCCGGTGAACGGCCGGAACTCCCGCCAGCCACCGGTGAGCGCCATCAGGTCCGGTGCGCCGAACCCGCCGTAGCGCAGCTCGTGCCCCCGGCTGGCGACCCAGGCCAGCCGGGCGGCGATCAGGGTCGCGCCGGCCAGCAGCAGGCCCACCGCGACCGCCGCCCGCCGCCACCGCTGCCGGGGCGTCGCCGTCACCAGCATCCCCACCCCGAGCAGCAGCCAGAACGGGGCGAGCATCTGCACGTACCGGCCGTAGATGGCGTCCAGCGGTTTGCCGGTGACGCCGGCCAGGATCACCGACGCGCCGGCCGCCACCCCCACGCTGGTCACCAGCGCCACCCCGACCGTCCACCGGGTCGCCCCGTCCCCGTCGGCCGGGCCGGCGGCGGGCGGCGGGGACACGGCGGGGGCGTGCCCCGTCGTCGCGGCGGGGGCGGGACGGCCAAGCAGGAGGCGGACGGCACCGGCCCAGGCGACACCGGCCGCCCCGAAGGTGATGACCACCAGGTACCAGAGCTGGGTGCCGACCGCCGCGCCGACCCGCAGCAGCCCCGGCCCGGAGGCGACCGCCCGGACGGTGCCGCTGCCGGGCGGGTCACCCAGCAGGTAGACCCGGTCGCCGAGCAGCCGGATGACCGCCTCGTTGAGCAGTGCCAGCGCCAGCACCGGCAGCACCGCGGCCAGCACCTGCGCCGGACCGGTCCGTCGCCGCAGGAACAGCAGCAGCACCAGGCCGGCGTGCACGCCCACGATCACCAGGCCCCGGGAGTGCAGCAGGTGGAACGTCCCGACCAGGGTGCCGGCCCCGGCGGCGACCAGCGGGCCGGGCCGGCGCACCCAGTGGTGCACGGCCAGCAGCCAGGCCAGCACCAGCGGCGCGAGCACCGCGTCGATCATCGCCACCCCGGCGTAGAACACCGTCGCCGGCAGGGTGGCCGCGACGGTCGCGGCGGCCAGGGCGACCGCCGGGCGTACCGGCACCAGCCGGCGCAGCAGCAGGTACGCAAGCGGCAGCACCGTCGCGTTCACCGCCGCGTTGATCAACTGCACCAGTCGGTAACTGTCGGTGAAGTCCCGCTCCCCGAGGAACGCCGGGGAGATCAGCAGCGGGTAGCCGACCCGACGCAACGGCCCGTTCTCGCTGCTGAAGCCGCCCGGCCCGCCGGCCAGCGCGCGGGCGGTGTGCAGGTAGCTGTCCTCGTCGGTGTGGGCGATGGGCAGCGGCACGTGCCGGGACAGCCACATCCGCCAGCCGACGCCCAGCAGCCAGCCCACCACCAGCAGCGCCGGCACCAGTCGCCGGCGTCGGCGAGCCGGCTGCCCGGCCGGGTCGGCGACCCGGTGTCCCACCTCGGTGACGGCCACCATGCGTCGTCTCCTGCCTCGTCGGGGTACCCCCGTCGGCCGGCCCGGGACGCACGACGGTCCCGGCCCGCAGGCCGGGCCGGTGGGGCGGTGCCCGGCCGTGGGTGTCGGATGCGCCTCCGGGGGGGGTGCCCACCGGGCCGCGCCGGGCCACTGTAGTCAGCGGCGTACCCGCTGGTCAGCCGGCAGCGGCCGGGTCGGCAAGTGTTCGCCCGCCGGGGGGCCGGCATTCACACGACCAGCGTGGGCGGTTAACCCGGGGGCGTCGGTGCGTTAACCCGACCTGGTTAGCGTCCGTCCGGTCGCCTGGCCCGGAGCCTGCGGCGCAACCACGAGCTGGGGAGCACCACATTGAGTGAGTTGAACGGGTCGTCCATTCTGGTCACCGGCGGGACGGGGTCCTTCGGGAAGACGTTCCTCCGGCACGTCCTCGACGTGGCCGACCCGGCCCGGGTGGTGGTGTTCTCCCGCGACGAACTCAAGCAGTACGAGCTGCGCCAGCAACTCGGCGACGACCCCCGGCTGCGCTGGTTCATCGGGGACATCCGGGACCGGCACCGGCTCACCCGGGCCATGCACGGGGTGGACCACGTGGTGCACGCCGCCGCCCTCAAGCAGGTGGACACCGCCGAGTACAACCCGTCGGAGTTCATCGCCACCAACATCACCGGCTCGCAGCACGTGGTCGACGCGGCCATCGAGGCCGGCGTCCGGAAGGTCATCGCGCTCTCCACCGACAAGGCGTCCAGCCCGATCAACCTGTACGGCGCGACCAAGCTCGTCGGCGACAAGCTCTTCGTCTCGGCCAACCACTACGCCGCCCAGCACCCCACCCGGTTCGCCGTGGTCCGCTACGGCAACGTGGTCGGCAGCCGGGGCTCGGTGGTGCCGCTGTTCCGCCGGCTCGCCGCCGAGGGCAAGAGCCTGCCGATCACCGACAAGCGGATGACCAGGTTCTGGATCACCCTGGACCAGGCCGTGCAGTTCGTGCTGGACAGCTTCGACCAGATGCAGGGCGGTGAGTTGTTCGTACCGCGCATCCCCAGCATGCGCATCCTCGACCTGGTCGAGGCGGTCGCCCCGGACGCCACCACCCACGAGATCGGCATCCGGCCCGGCGAGAAGCTGCACGAGGAGATGATCGCCCCGGACGACAGCCGCCGGACGCTGCGCGCGAAGGACCGGTTCATCGTCCAGCCGACGATCGCCACCTGGGGTTACCGGCCGCCTGTCGACTGCGAGCCGGTGCCGGACGGCTTCGCCTACCAGTCCGACGGCAACGACGAGTGGTTGAGCGTCCCGCAGCTGCGCGACATGCTCGGCATCACGGCGTGACGGCGATGCTCCCGTACGGCCGGCAGTCGGTGACCGACGACGACGTCGCCGCCGTGGTCGCCACCCTGCGCAGCGACTGGCTCACCACCGGCCCGCAGGTCGACGCGTTCGAGGCCGACCTCGCCGGCTGGACCGGCGGGGCCGGCTGCGCGGCGGTCGCCAACGGCACCGCCGCCCTGCACGTCGCCTACGCGGCGGCCGGGGTGGGCCCCGGCGACGAGGTGGTGGTGCCGCCGATGACGTTCGTGGCGACCGCCAGCAGCGCGGTCGCCCTCGGCGCGCGGATCGTCTTCGCCGACGTCGAGGAGGGGACGTTCACCCTGGACCCGGCGGCGGCCGCCGCCGCGACCACCGCCCGGACGAAGGTCGTCGCCGCCGTCGACTACGCCGGCCACCCGGCCGACTACGACGCCCTGCGCACCGCCCTGACCGGCTCGGACGCGCTGCTGCTGGCCGACGCGGCGCACTCCATCGGGGCCACCTACCGGGGCCGGCCGGTCGGGTCGCTGGCCGACCTGACCACCTTCTCGTTCTTCCCCACCAAGAACCTCACCACCGCCGAGGGCGGCGCGGTCGCCACCGCCGACCCGGAGCTGCTGACGCGGGCCCGCCGGTTCCGCAACATCGGGCTGGTCCGGGACCGCGCCGATCTGCGCGCCCCGGACGAGGGCGGCTGGCACCAGGAGGTGCACGAATTCGGGCTGAACTACCGGCTGCCGGACGTGCTCTGCGCGCTGGGCCGCAGCCAACTGCGCCGGCTCGGCGACTTCCTCGCCGCCCGCGCCCGGCTGGTGGCCCGCTACGACGAGGCGCTGGCCGACCTGGACGGGGTGCTCACCCCGACCCGCCGGTCCTGGGCCGCCCCCGCCTGGCACCTCTACCCGGTCCGGGTCCTCGACGGCCGCCGCCGCGAGGTGTACGACCGGATGCGCGCCGCCGGCATCGGCGTGCAGGTCAACTACCTGCCGGTGCACTGGCACCCGGCCTTCGCCGACCTGGGCTACCGGCGCGGGTCCTGCCCGGTGGCCGAGGCGTTCTACGCCCAGCAGCTCTCGCTGCCGCTGTACCCGGGTCTCACCGACACCGACCAGGACCGGGTGATCGACGCGCTCGGCGCGGCGCTGCGCGGCGTCACCGCGCCCACCGCCGCCTGACCGGGGGAACCGATGCACCACGCGAACCACTTCTACGGCCACGCCCACGTGCTGGCCCGCTACTGCGGGCTGGGCGACGGCCACCCGCCCCGGATCAACGGGTACGTCCAGCACGGCTGGAACATCGGCGACGGCCTCGCCCCCGGCCACCCGTACGCCGAGCGCACCCCCAGCCTGCTCTGGTCGGAGCAGACGCGGCGACGGGCCTGGTCGGTGGGGCGGCGCAACGTGGTGGTCACCGGCGCGCCCTTCGCGTACCTGCTCGACCTGCGCCGCGACGACCCGCCGCCGGCCGCCCGGGAGGGCACCATCTGGTACCCGTTCCACGGCTGGGAGGGTCAGCACGTCAAGGGCGACCACCGGGAGCTGATCGCCCGGATCAGGGACACCGAACCCGGCCCGGTCACCGTCTGCCTCTACTGGCACGAGTACGGCATGCGCCGGGTCCGCCGGCTCTACGAGAACGCCGGCTTCCGGGTGATCTGCCACGGCTACCGGGGCCACTGGTGGCGCGACACCGACCCGCTGTTCCTCGACAAGCAGCTCACCGAGCTGCGCCGGCACGCCCGGGTGGCGTCCAACCGGCTGACCAGCGCCATCTTCTACGGCATCGCCGCCGGATGCGAACCGGCCGTCTACGGCGACCCGATGATCCTGGCCAAGGAGGACCCCACCTTCGGCGGCACCGCCCGCATCCGGCGGCAGTGGCCGCAGCTGCACGGCGAGTCGGTGGACCTGCCGACCGCCGTCGGGATCGCCCGTGCCGAACTGGGCACCGACCACCGTTGCACCCCGGCCGAGCTGCGTGAACTGCTCGGCTGGGCGCATCCCGCAGGAGGAACGAGTTGACCACTGGAACCACCGCCCCCGTCGTCCTGCCCGGCGGGGAGATGCTGGCCTGGTCCGACCTGCCGGAGCAGCGGCTGGCCGACGGTGGGCCGCTGGGCGCGCTGGCCGCCCGGGTCGTCCCGGCCGGGGCGCGGGTGCTGCTGGCCGGGCCGCACGACCCGGCGCTGCTCGACCGCCTCGCCCACGCCGAGGTGACCTGCCTGCTGCGCAGCCACCCGGACGCGGTGGCCCTGGCCGGCCGGGCCGCCCGGGTGGTCGTCGGCGGCCCGGCCGGACTCGACCCGGCCGACACGTTCGACGTGGTGGTGGCCGGGGCCGGACTGGACGCCGTCGAGTCGGTCGAGGGGGCCCGGCTGGGCTGGACGGGGGTGCTGGCCCGGCTGGCCGCCGCCCTGCGCCCCGGCGGCACGC
Organism: Micromonospora sp. WMMD723; assembly: GCF_049863385.1. NCBI lineage: Bacteria > Bacillati > Actinomycetota > Actinomycetes > Micromonosporales > Micromonosporaceae > Micromonospora > Micromonospora sp. WMMD723. The sequence goes on along the minus strand of NZ_JBMKNR010000001.1, from coordinate 4,220,852 downwards.
TGCTGCTGCGCCTGGACAACCCGCTGGGGGTGACCCGGCTGGTCTCCCCCACCCCCTGGTACGCCGACCGGGGCGACGCGGCGTGGAGCATCGGCGGGGTGCTCGACGCCGGCCGCCCGGCCAACCGGGAGCAGCTACGCGCCCGGCTCGCCGAGGTGGGACTGACCGCCGACGCCGGCTACGCCGCGTACCCCGGTCCGGGTGCCCCGACGGCCCTGGTCGCCACCGACGCGCTGGAGCAGCGGCCCACCTCGGGGCTGCTCGACGCGGTGCTGCACGGGGCGTGTGCCGGTGGGTCCGCCGCCGGCCCGGTGCTCCAGGACCCGGCCCGGCTGGCGGTCGACGCACTGCATGCCGGGCTCGGTGCGGCACTGGCCCCCGGCTGGCTGACGCTGGCCCGCCGCCCCGGCCCCGCTGCGCCCGTCGACCCGGCGCTTCCGGTGGTGCTGGTGCAGACCGGCCCGCCCGGGGTGGGGGTGGTCGAGGTGGCCGACCGACCGGACGGCTGGCACTGGGCGGTCACCGGCGGCGGGGCCGACCGGACCCGACCGGCGCCCTTCGCCAGCCGGGAGGCCGCCCACCGGGACCCGACCGCGCTCACCGGCCCGGTGCCGCCGGGACGGCTGCTGCGCACCGTGCTGCTCGACGGCTGCCTGCGCCGTGACCTGGACACCCTGCGCCGACTGCTGGGCGGCTACGCGGGGTGGCTCGCCGGACGGGCCGGCCCGGACGGGCGGCTCACCGGGGCGGTCGCGCTCGCCGACCCGGACACCGTGGTCGTCGACGGCGACACCTTCGCGGTGCTCGACCCGAGCTGGCAGGCCAGCGAGCCGCTGACCCTCGAGGTGGCGCTGGCCCGGGGGCTGTGGCGGTTCGCGGTCACCCTGCTCACCGGCGGCTACGCCCACCCCTGGCCGTCCACCCTGGACGTCGCCGGGTTGACCGTGGTCCTCGGCGGCGTCGCCGGGCACGACCTGGACCGGGCCACCGTCGACGCGGCCGTGCAGACCGAGGCGGCGGTCGCCGCCGCCCTACGCGGCCTGGACGCCGACGGGCGGGGGATGCTCGCCGCCGAACTGCGGGCGGTCACCCCCACCGACCCGCCCGCCGGGCCGCGCAGCTACCAGCAGATGCGGGAAGCCTGGGTACGCCAGCGGGAGGAGCTGACCCGGCTGGCAGCCCTGCTGAAGTGGACCGAGGAGCTGCTCACCTCGCGGGAACGGGCGTTGCGTCGCGCCGACGCCACGATCAACCTGCTCAGCGGCTCGCTCAGCTACCGGGTGGGCCGGCTCGCCATCACCCCGGCCCGACTGGCGAAGCGGGGTGCGCGGGCGGCCAAGCGGCGGGCCCGCGAGGCGCTCGGCCCGAAGCCGCCGCAGGAGCAGCAGTGACCGCCCCGGCCACCCCGCCGCCGGAACGGCCCGGCGGCGGGATGGCGACGGGCCGGCCCGGTCGCGCCGACCCCGTCGGAGCCGACGCGGTCACACCGGCCGGCTCCGACCTGCGGATCGTCGGCATCGTGCAGGCCCGGATGGGTTCGTCGCGGCTACCCGGCAAGGTGCTGCGCCCGCTGGCCGGACGCAGCGTGCTCGGCCGGGTGGTCCGGGCCGCCCGGGACAGCGGGGTCCTCGCCGACCTGGTGGTCGCCACCAGCGTCGACGCCGTCGACGACGCGGTGGTCGCCGAGTGCGCACGGCTCGACGTGCCCGTGCACCGGGGGCCGGTGGACGACGTGCTGAGCCGGTTCGTCGGCGCGCTCGACGCCCACCCCGGCGACGCCGTCATGCGGTTCACCGCCGACTGCCCGCTGCTCGACCCGGAGATCGTCACCCTGGTGGCGTCGGTCTACCGGGCCGTCCCCGGGCTCGACTACGCCAGCACCTCGATCGCCCGTACCCTGCCCCGGGGGCTGGACGTGGAGATCATCCGGGCGGACGCGCTACGCACCCTGGACCGGCTCGCCGTCGACCACCACCGGGTGCACGTCACCTCCTTCGCGTACGCCCATCCGGAGCTGTTCCGGGTGCTCGGGGTGACCCTCACCCCGGACCGGTCGACGCTGCGGCTCACCCTCGACACCGACCAGGACTGGGCGCTGGTCAGCGCGGTCGTCGACCACTTCGGCGACGTCAGCGTGCCGCTGGCGAAACTCGCCGACTGGCTCGACGGGCGGCCCGACCTGCGTACCCTCAACTCCTCGGTACGCCAGAAACGGCTGGAGGAGTCCTGAACCCACCACGGATCGGGCTGCGCTGCGACGCCGGCCCGCACACCGGCGTCGGGCACCTGGTGCGGTGCCTGGCCCTCGGCGAGGAGTTCCTGGCCCGGGGCGCCCGGGTCGAACTGTTCGGCACGGTGGACCGGGTCGGCTGGGCCGCCGCCCACCTGGCCGCCTGCGGCATCCCGGTCCACCCCGGCCCCGACACCCCCGCCGGGCTGGTCGAGGCGGCCCGTACGCACGCCCTCGACGCGTTCGTGCTCGACTCGTACGAGCTGGACCCGGCGGGCGCGGGAGCGCTGCGGGCGGCCGGCGTGCTCACCCTCTGCCTCGTCGACGGCGACACCCGGGGTCAGGACGCCGACCTCTACCTGGACCAGAACTACGGCGCGGACACCCCCGGGGGGCAGCCCACCGCCGACGTACCCGACGACGGGCGGCTGCTGGCCGGCGTCCGGTACGCGCTGCTGCGCGACGCGGTGACCGCCGCCCGGCCGGCCGCCCCGCCGCCGGCCACCCCGGCACCCCGCCCCCGGGTGCTCGCCTTCTTCGGCGGCACCGACGCGGTCGGCGCGGCCCCGGTGCTGACCCGGGTGCTGCTCGGCACCGGCCACCCGATGGCGGTGACCGTGGTCGTCGCCCGCCCCGGGATCGAGGCCGAACTGTCGCGGGTCGGCACCGGGCGGGGGCAGTCGCTGCACCTCGTCGCGCCGACCGACGCCCTGCCCACGCTGATCGGCGCGGCCGACCTGGTGGTCAGCGCCGCCGGCACCTCCACCTGGGAACTGTGCTGTCTCGGTGTACCCGCCGCCCTGGTCTGCGTGGTCGACAACCAGCGCGACGCGTACCGGCGGGTGGTGGCGCACGGGCTCGCCGCCGGCCTCGGCGAGCTGCCGGAACTGGCCGCACCGGGGTTGGCCGGGCGGGCCGCACGGGCGGACGCGGCCCGCACCCTACGCACCCTGCTGGCCTCCCCCCGACGGCGGGCTGCCCTCGCCGCCCGCGCCTGGACCACCGTCGACGGGCGCGGCCGGCAACGGGTCGCCGACGCGGTCCTCACCCGGATCGCCGATCGTACGGGTGTACTAAAGCACTGATAGGGTGCCGGGTATGCCGCAGGCCGCCTACCAACCGTCGATGCTCGACCTCACCGACACCGGCCCGACGCTGACCCCGCTGGCCGGGCTGCGCCGCCGGACGCTCACCCGGGGCGCCTGGGTCGACCACCTGCCCGGCTGGGTGCACGGCTCCGACGCGGTCCTCGACACCCTGCGCACCGGCGTCCCCTGGCGGGCCGAACGCCGCACCATGTACGACACGCAGGTCGACGTCCCCCGCCTGCTCTGCTGGTACGGCCCCGACCGCCCGCTGCCGCACCCGCTGCTCACCGCCGCCCGCACGGCACTGAGCCGGCACTACGCCGCCGAGCTGGGCGAGCCGTTCGTCACCGCCGGCATGTGCCTCTACCGCGACGGGCGGGACAGCGTCGCCTGGCACGGCGACACCCTCGGCCGTTCCGCGCACACCGACACGATGGTGGCGATCGTGTCCTTCGGCGCGCCCCGCCCGCTGCTGCTGCGCCCCCGGGGCGGCGGCGACACCCTGCGCTTCCCGCTCGGCCACGGCGACCTGGTGGTGATGGGCGGGTCCTGCCAGCGAACCTGGGAACATGCCGTGCCCAAGACCACCCGCCCGGTCGGCCCCCGGGTCAGCGTCCAGTTCCGCCCCGTCGACGTCGCCTGACGCCGACGGGGCGGCCGGCCGCCAGCCCCTGCGGCGGCCGGGCCGGGCTCAGTCGCGTTCGATGAGGTGCCCGACGACGGTCGGGCCGAGCATGACGGCGAAACCGGACCCGTCCCGGCGCGGATCGGCCGGCGGCAGCTCCACCGGGTCACCGGTCGCCGTCGCGCCCACCGGCCGCGCCCCGATCCAGGCCACCACCAGATCCGTCTCACCCTTGAGGAACCGCTGCGCGCGCACCCCGCCGGTCGCCCTGCCCTTCGCCGGGTACGACGCGAACGGCGTCACCTTGACCGTCGCCCCCGTCGAGGTGACCACCATCGGCTCCCCGTGCGCGGCGTCGTCGGTGCGGACCGCGCCGAAGAACACCACCCGGGCGCCCGCCGGCAGGCTGACCCCGGCCATCCCCCCACCCTTGAGCCCCTGCGGGCGGACCACGGACGCCGCGAACCGCAGCAGGGACGCCTCACTGGTCACGAACGCCAACGTCTCGCTGCCGTCGTCGAGCCAGGTGGCCCCCACCACCTCGTCGCCCGACCGCAGCGAGATCACCTCGAACTCGTCCGACCGCACCGGCCACTCCGGCGTGCACACCTTCACCACGCCCTGCCGGGTGCCCACCGCCAGGCCCGGGGAGCCCTGCGCGGTCGGACCTAGCGGGGCCAGCCCGATCACCGTCTCCCCCGCCGCCAGCGGGACCAGCTCGGCGGCGGCCATCCCGCCCCGCAACGACACCGTGCCGGCCTGCTCGGGCAGCACCGGCAGCGGCAACACGTCGACCTTGAAGGCCCGGCCGGCGCTGGTGACCAGGAGCACCCGCCCCCGGGCCGTGGTGTGCACGACCGCGCGTACCGTGTCGTGCTTGACCCGGCCGTTGCGTCGACGCCCCTCGGACGCCTCCTCCGACTCGGCCGCCGTCCGGGCGACCAGCCCGGTCGCCGAGAGGATCACCTGACACGGGTCGTCGGCCACCTCCAGCGGCCCGGCCGGCACCGACGCCGCCAGCACCTCCTTGAGGTCCCCGTCGACCAGGGTGGTCCGCCGCGCCCCGGAGAACTGCTTCACCACGGCGGCCAACTCGTCGGAGACGACCTTGCGGAGCACCTTCGGGTCGTCGAGGATCTTCGACAGCGCGGCGATCTCCCCGCGCAGCTTCTCCTGCTCGGCCTCCAGCTCGATCCGGTCGTACTTCGTCAACCGGCGCAGCGGGGTGTCCAGGATGTAGGTGGCCTGGATCTCGGAGAGCTTGAACTTCTGCATCAGGCCGTCCTTGGCGGCCTGGGCGTCCTCGCTGGCCCGGATCAGCTTGACCACCCGGTCGATGTCGAGCAGGGCGATCAGCAGGCCGTCGACCAGGTGCAGCCGCTCCTGGCGCTTGCGCCGCCGGTACGCGCTGCGCCGGGTCACCACCTCGTAGCGGTGGGCCAGGAACACCTCCAGCAGCGCCTTCAACCCGAGGGTGCGCGGCTGCCCGTCGACCAGCACCAGGTTGTTGATGCCGAAGGACTGCTCCAGCGGGGTCAGCCGGTAGAGGTCGGCCAGCAGCGCCTGCGGGTTGACCCCGACCTTGCACTCGACGACCAGCCGGGTGCCGCTCTCCCGGTCGGTGAGGTCCTTGACGTCGGCGATGCCGGTGAGCCGCTTGGTCTTGTTCACCTCGTTGGTGATCGCCGCGATGACCTTCTCCGCGCCGACGCCGTACGGCAGCTCGACCACGGTGATCGCCTGCCGGCCCCGGCTGCCCTCCAGCGGGCCGATCTCCACCCGGCCGCGCATCCGCACCACGCCACGCCCGGTCTCGTACGCCCGGCGCACCTCGTCCAGCCCGAGCAGCAGGCCACCGGTGGGCAGGTCGGGGCCGGGGACGAACTCCATCAGCTTGTCCAGGTCGGCGTCCGGGTGGTTGATCAGCCAGCGGGCGGCGGAGACCACCTCGCCCAGGTGGTGCGGGATCATGTTGGTCGCCATCCCGACCGCGATCCCGGACGCGCCGTTGACCAGCAGGTTGGGGAATGCGGCGGGCAGCACGGTCGGCTGGGTCAGCGAGCCGTCGTAGTTGGGCTCGACGTCGACGGTGTCCTCGCCCAGCTCACCGACGAGCAGCATCGCCTCCCGGGAGAGCCGGGCCTCGGTGTAGCGCGCGGCGGCCGGTCCGTCGTCCGGGGAACCGAAGTTGCCGTGCCCATCGATGAGGGGCGCGTTGAGCGAGAAGTCCTGGGCGAGCCGGACCATCGCGTCGTAGATCGCCGTGTCGCCGTGCGGGTGGTACTTGCCCATCACGTCGCCGACGATCCGGGCCGACTTGACGTGCCCCCGGTCGGGGCGGTGGCCCTGTTCGTGCATGGACCACAGGATGCGGCGGTGCACCGGCTTGAGGCCGTCGCGGGCATCGGGCAGGGCGCGGGAGTGGATGACCGAGAAGGCGTACTCCAGGTAGGAGTCGGACACCTCGGTGACCAGCGGGTTGTCGAAGACCCGCGCGCCGGCCTGGTCGAAGGCGGACAGGTCCACCTTGGCGCGGTCGTCCTTACGGCGTGCCATCGTTCAGCTCTCTTCCGGGGATACGGCGGCCACGGTGCTCATGCGTCGATCGCGTCGCGGTCGACCCGGTCGGAGGAGTCGATCAGCCAGTTGCGGCGCGGCTCGACCTTCTCGCCCATCAGCAGTTCGAGGATGCGCTCGGCGGCGTCGACGTCGTCGAGGGTGATCCGGCGGACCGCCCGGGTGGCCGGGTTCATCGTGGTCTCCCACAACTCGTCGGCGTCCATCTCACCGAGGCCCTTGAAGCGCGGGATCGGGGTGACGATCTGCCTGCCGGCCTTCTCCAGCTTGCGGACCGTCGCCTCCATCTCGGCCTGGGTGTAGGTGTAGGTGGTCTGCGGGCTGCGCCCCTTCGTGGTGATCTTGTGCAGGGGCGGCATCGCGGCGTAGAGCCGGCCGGCCTCGATCAGCGGTCGCATGTAGCGGGCGAACAGGGTGATCAGCAGGGTCCGGATGTGCGCGCCGTCCACGTCGGCGTCCGCCATGATCAGCACCCGGCCGTAGCGCAACGAGGACAGGTCGAAGGTGCGTCCCGAGCCGGCCCCGAGCACCTGCACGATCGCGGCGCACTCGGCGTTGTCGAGCACCTGCTGGAGGTTGGCCTTCTGCACGTTGAGGATCTTGCCGCGAATCGGCAGCAGCGCCTGGTACTCCGAGGTACGAGCGACCCGTGCACTGTTGTGGACGAAGACCCCCGCTTCGAGGGCGAAATTGTGGTAGCCGTCGACGGTCAGGTCGTAGACATCCGCTGTCTCGTCGAGCGGCTCGACCGACACGACACGGTGGTTCACCAGATCGACCGCCTCCCGGAGGCGGGCGTAGTCGCCGTCGTAGAACGCCAGGAGTCGATCGAACCGGAGTCCCGTGCGTGCGGACCTCAGACGGTCGGCTTCGTACGCCGCAGCAAGCTCCGTATCCGGCAGCACCAGCAGCGGGGCGAGCCGCTTGAGCGCGGCCCGCCGCCTGCCCTCCTGTTGGCGACCGACCCGCTCACTCTTCGGCACGTTGGCCACATAGGCGGCCCGACCGGCCTGTGCCTTGGCAAGGTGACCGGTGCCCGGGTCCGCCAACCGCTGCTTCATCAAGCGTGAGTGACGGGCCCCGAACTCGGGGTTCTCTTCGTGCCAGGCCCGCACCGCGTTGCGCTGGCGCTCCCGCTCGGCGGGGTCGCTGAACTGTTCGACGGTCTTTCGCGACCGCCAGGCCCGCAGCTCGGGGTTGTCCCACTGCCGCACCGAACGCGCCCGCCAGGCGGAACGACGAGCAGGGTCCGCGAAGTAGTTCCGGACGCGCTCCGCAGCGGCCTCACGGTGCTCGGGCTGTGACCAGTACTGGGCCTGCCGGTCCCTCATCCGGTCGGCGTAAGCGGCCTTTTCCTCGTCACCGAGCGCGGTGTACCAGTCCTGGAATCCTTTTTCCAGCTTGGCTCGGAATTCGGGCGACTCGTTGAGCGCGAACAGCCGGGCGAGACACGCCTCCCGGAATGCGGGGTCGCGCCACTGTGCGCTGAGCATGGCCGACTTGAACTCCCGGCCCCCGTTGGCGAACCACTCCCGCCAGCCCGCGTGGACGTGCTCACCCATCATCGCGGCGTGCAGTGCCGAGTGGTCGGCCCAGGTCATCCGTCGGATGTTTCGCGGATCATTATTGCGCTTATTGATGTCGATGTGGTGACGGACGTTGCCGTTGGTGGCGCTGTCACGACCATGACGAAGGTTCCAGGCGTCGGCGAGGTAGTGGGTGTAGACCCACTCCTCCCGGTCGTTCATCCAGATCCGTTCGTAGCCGTGCAGGTTGTGCCCCTCGGTCTTACTGGAAACGCTCCTGTACAGGGGCATGAGTGACTCACCGGGGGCCAGGGCATCGGCCCGCCGGTAGGAACCGTCACGCAGCCGGAAGAGGTGATCTGGAGTACAACGCACCGACGCGCCGTTGTCGAGCCGCACCCGGACCAGCCGGGCAGCTCGCTTGGTGAGGCGGGGCTCCACCAGGGGAGCGACCACCACGCGCCCCGCCTTGTTGGTGGTGTAACCGAAATGGGTCACTCCGCGCTGCCAGTCCGCTGCCAGATCGGCGAAGGACCGGGCTTCGCCTGAGGCGAGCGCAACCATGGTGTCGCCGGTAAAACACCCCAGGGCGCTGTCCCCCTCCACGATGAACAGCTCGCTGCGGTCCACCCCGGTCGCGCGGCAGTCGACCAGCTTGGCGGGCATCGACGCGCCCTCCAGGGCGGTCTTGCGCCGGGCGGCGTCCTTCTGCTGCTTCTGGGTCAGCCGGACCCGGGCCGCGTCGACGATCTTCTGGAGCACCGTGCGCGCCTCGGCCTTGCTGCGCCGGTCCTCCAGCCATGCCTTGACGTGCTGCTCGACCAGGGTCTGGAGCACCTTGGTGATGCCGGCGGTGGAGAGCTCGTCCTTCGTCTGCGAGGTGAACTGCGGCTCGGGGATGCGCACGTGCACCACCGCCGTCATCCCCTCCAGGACGTCGTCCAGGGTGGGCGGGTCCTCCTTGGGCTTGAGCAGGCCCCGGGTGTTGCGGACGGCGTCGGCCAGGGTCCGGGTCAGCGCCCGCTCGAAGCCCTTACGGTGGGTGCCGCCGTGGGCGTTGCGGATGGTGTTGGTGAAGCACTCGACGGTGCGCTCGTAGCCGGTGCCCCAGCGGAAGGCGATCTCGACCTCGGCCCGGCGCTGCACGTTGGACTGCATCACGCCGTTGGCGTCGGCGGCGTTCTCCCGGTACGTCCCCTCGCCGGTGACCAGCAGGGTGCCGGAGACCGGCCGGTCACCGGCCGGCGCCAGGAACTCGACCATGTCGGTGAGCCCGTTGGGGTAGTGGAAGCGCTCCTCGACCGGCTCCTCGGCGGTCTCGTCGCGCAGCCGGTAGTCGACCCCGGGGACCAGGAAGGCGGTGTTGCGCAGCTTCATCCGGACGGCCTCGACGTCGAGGCGCGCGCCGGTCTCGAAGTAGCGGGCGTCGTGCCAGTAGCGGATCGAGGTGCCGGTGCGCTGGCCCCGCTTCATCGACCCGACGACCTGCAGGCCGGGGCCGGGGGTGAACGGGGCGTCCGGGCCGTCGCCGGCGAAGACGCCGGGGACGCCGTGCCGGAAGGACATCGCGTGCACCTTGCCGCCGCGCCGGACGGTCACGTCGAAGCGGCGGGACAGCGCGTTGACGGCGGAGGCGCCCACGCCGTGCAGGCCGCCGGAGGTCTTGTAGCCGGAGCCGCCGAACTTGCCGCCGGCGTGCAGCCGGGTGAGCACCAGCTCGACCCCGGAGATGCCGGACTTGGCGTGCACGTCGGTGGGGATGCCCCGGCCGTCGTCGTCGACCTGCACCGAGCCGTCGGCGTGCAGGATCACCTCGACCGTGGTGGCGTGACCGGCGACACCCTCGTCGGTGGAGTTGTCGAGGATCTCGTTGACGAGGTGACCCACGCCACGACTGTCGGTCGAGCCGATGTACATGCCGGGACGCTTGCGGACGGCGTCCAGGCCCTCCAGGTGGGTGAGGTCGTCTGCCCCGTAGAGGGTCTCAGGCTGTGCGGTCAACTGGTCGTACTCCCCGGTCTCGGCGGTGTGGTGCCGCTCACCGTCTCGATCTCCACGCGCGGCGTGCCGCAGCGAGCGTAGCCGTACGCCCCGACAGCGCCGTGCAGCCCCACGTCGGACGGCGGGTGCGCGTCCGCCGGGGGCAACGCCGCCGGGGGTCGGGGCCTTCCCGGGCGGGGTGCCCGCCGGCCGGAAACGACCGTTTCCGCCATGGGACGATCGTGTTAAGAGGCATTGACGTCCATCTCGCCAAGTGATCTGATCCGGCCCGGAAGGATCTTTCACATTTCCATGGACAGATGGGGGACGTCATGTCCAGGTTCCACCGTAGCGCCCTCGCGGCGCTGCTCACCGTCGCCACGGCCGCCCTGCCGGTCGCCGTCGGCTCCGCCGCACCGGCCGCCGCCGCGCTGCCCACCGCCGCCGTCGCCCTCGGCGACAGCTTCATCAGCGGCGAGGGTGCCGGGGCGTACTCGGCGGTGACCGACGTCAACGGGGTCGCCCAGCCGTTCCCGGGCTGGTCGGCACCGAACAACAACGCCTACTTCTGCCACCGATCACCCAACGCCTCGCTGTTCAAGGCGGACCTGCCCGGCATCTCCGCCCGGTTCAACCTGGCCTGCTCCGGCGGCCAGCCGTACGACATCGCCAACGCGTCGGCCAGCCGGGCCAAGGGCCGTCAGGTCGCCGCCCAGCTCGACCAGTTGCGCGCGGTCGGGCAGACCCACGACATCGACCTGGTGCTGGTCGGCCTCGGCTCGAACAACAGCTCGTTCACCTTCGGCACCGTCGCCGAGAAGTGCGCGAACCGGTTCATCGCCGACGCCTGGACCGGGTGGTGGGAATTCTGGGCGTACCTGGGCGGGCCGGTGGAGCAGAAGCCCTGCTCGGACGCCGACCTGGCCACCTCCGCCCAGGTCGCCGCCGCGACGGCGGAGACCACGGCGGCGGTCCGGCAGATCCTGACCACGCTGGACCAGATCGACGCCGACGGCCAGCACCGGATCGTCTTCCAGGACTACACCAACCCGCTGCCGCCGGAGCTGGCCTCGACCTACTGGGAGGAGGACAGCCGGGACGACACCCGGGACAAGTTCCGTGACCTGGGAGCCGAGCGGTACGCCGCCGGTTGCCCGATCCACCGGGCCAGTCTCGCCCCCGGCCAGCGCTTCTCGCAGGGCCTGGGCACCCTGGTCAGCTCGGTCCGCAACACGCTGTCCGCCGAGTTCCCCGCCGCCGACCTGGTCTACCTCAACGTGCAGCGGGCCTTCGACGGCGCCCGGCTGTGCGAGTCGGCGGGCAGCCCCGGCAACGCGCTGGCCACCCCGATCCGGCTCCAGGACGGCACCTCGGGGGTCTTCGTGACCAGCCTGTCCGGCTACGACAAGCTGGACATCCAGCGGATCGCCAACACCTGCGGGACGTACTTCCAGACCTGCCAGGAGTCCTGGCACCCGAGCGCGGCCGGGCACCAGGTGCTGGGCCGGTGCCTGACCGGCGCGGCGTCGACCGGCGCCCGTGCGGTCTCCTGCGTCCGCTCGCCGGACGGGACGGTCCAGGTCAGCTGAACCGGCGGCCGGTGGGGTGACCGTCCGGGTCGCCCCGCCGGCCGACCGGTCCGGGCCCGCCGGTCCCGGTCAGCTCTCCGCCGGGGTACGGGCCCCCGGGCCGGGCGCGGGGGTGAGCAGCAGGGCCGCCGCCGGGCCGTCGGCCAGTTCCGCCAGGGGCATCTCGTCGAGTACGGCGAGGAAGGCGGCCTGGGCGCGGCGGAGCTGGACCCGCAGGCGGCAGCCGGCACGCAGGGCGCAGCCGGTCTCCTCGCAGGAGACCACCTCCCCCTCCCCCTCGAAGGCGCGCACGACGCGGCCGACGGTGATCCGTTCGGCTCCCTCGGCGAACGCCACCCCGCCGGAGCGGCCCCGGACGGTGAACAGCACCCCGATGCGCTGGAGCCGCTGGACCACCTTGGCCACGTGGCTGCGGGGCAGGTCCAGCCGTTCGGCCAACTCGTCGACGGTGGTGCGGGTCGACGCGGGGGCGGTGAGCATGGCGATCCGCAGGGCCATGTCCGTCGACAGGTTGAGCTTCACGATCCGACCCTAGCCAGCGCCCCTGGTGGCGGACAGGGGCCGGGCGGCGGTGACCGGCGCGCCGACAGGCCCGGGACTTTCGACCCTAAGAGGACTTTCGAATTCCTGTTTGAGTGGTCTCCGGTACCCATCTGGAGGAGGAGCCGTGCTCTCGGAGTCGTCAGCCGCCGTCGTCACCGCCACCCTGCCCGTGGTCCGGGCCCACGCCGACCGGATCACCGGCCGGTTCTACGCCCGGATGTTCGCCGCCCATCCGGAACTGCTGAACCTGTTCAACCGGGGCAACCAGGCGACCGGCCGGCAGCAGGCGGCGCTGGCCGCGTCGGTCGTCGCGTACGCCGGGCACCTCACCGGCGAGGACGCGACCGGATGGACGGCGGTGCTGGAGCGCATCGCGCACAAGCACGCCTCGCTGGGCATCGCCGCCGGCCAGTACCCGCTGGTGGGCAGGCACCTGATGGCCGCCATCGGCGAGGTGCTGGGGGCGGCGGTCACCCCGCAGGTCGCCGCCGCCTGGGACGAGGTGTACTGGCTGATGGCCTGCGAGCTGGTGGCCCGGGAGGCCCGGCTGTACGCGGCCACCGGGCTGCCCCACGGCGGGGTGGTCTGGCGCGACTGGCGGGTCACCGGGGTCACGCCGCAGGCCACCGACGTCGTCTCGGTCACCCTCGTCCCGGTCGACGGCGGTCCGGTGCCGGGCTTCGTCCCCGGCCAGTACGTCTCGGTCGCGGTGGACCTCGACGGCGGACGCGGCCGGCAGATCCGGCAGTACAGCCTCTCCGGCCGTCCCGACGACGACCACTGGCGGATCACCGTCAAGCGGGTACGCGGCACGGCGGGCGCCCCGGACGGGCTGGTCTCCGGTTTCCTGCACGACCACGTCGGCCCCGGCGACGTGCTGCGGCTGAGCCCACCCTTCGGCGAGGTGAGCGCGGTGGCGGGCCAGGGGCCGCTGTTGCTGGTCAGTGCCGGGATCGGGCTCACCCCGGCGATGTCGGCGCTGGCCCACCTGGCGGCGACCGCGCCGGACCGGCCGGTGGTGCTGGCCCACGCCGACCGGGACGGTGCCGCCCACGCCCACCGGGCCGACCTGGTCGAGCTGCACACCCGGCTGCCCCGGCTGCGGCTGCGGCTGTGGTACGAGGAGATCTCCGGCGACGACGGCCCGACGCTGCCGGCCGAGGTGAGCCGGGGCCGGATCGACCCGGAGCTGATCCCGCTCTCCCCCGACGCGCACGTGCACCTGTGCGGTCCGTTGCCGTTCATGAACCGGGTCCGCGGCGGCCTGCTGCGCCGGGGGGTGCCGGTGGAGCGGATCGCCTACGAGGTGTTCGGGCCGGGGATGCTGCCCGAGGTGGGCTGAGCACGGCCGGTCGCGGGGCACGCAGGGCGTTCGGACGGGCACGCAAAGTTGATGTTTACCGCCTCCGCGCTGGGCAACTGGTTCGGCATACCGGGCGGCGCGTGACGTCCGGGCACCGACGCCGCGAGGGCGGCCGGGTGCCTGTCACGCGCCCGGTGCGCGGGACCGGGTGATGACGCCGGCCGGAAGCCCCCGCACCGGATTCCGCCTCGCCGGTGACCGGATCACGGAGGAGGAAGCATGCGCATCGCGATGGTCTCGGGGCACGCCAGCCCGCTCGCCGTCCCCGGCGGACAGGATGCCGTGGGGCTGCACCTCCACGTCGCCGAGCAGGCGGCGGCGCTGGCCGCCGAGGGCCACGAGGTGCGGGTCTACACCCGGCGGGACGACGCCACGCTGCCCGACACGGTGCCGACCGACGCGGGGTACCAGGTGTGGCACGTGCCCGCCGGTCCCGCCCGGCCGGTGCCGGCCGACGAACTCCTGCCCCACGTGGGCGAGTTCGGTCGCTGGCTGGCCGCGCACTGGCAGCAGGCCGGCTGGCGGCCGGACGTGACGCACGCCCACTTCTGGCTGAGCGGTCTGGCGGCCGTGCACGCCGGCCGGCGTACCGACACGCCTGTGGTGTTGACGTACCACGACCTGGGCAGCAGCACGTACCGACGCCGCCCGGGGGGCCGGGAGCCGGTCGGCCGGGGGAGGATCGGCTACGAGCGGGCGCTCGGGCGGGCCGTCGACCGGGTCGTCGTCCAGTCGCACGACGAACTGGGGGAACTGGTCCGGCTCGGGGTGCCCCGGGCGAAGCTGGCGCTGGTGCCCTCGGGGGTGGACGAGCGGCTGTTCGCCCCGACCGGGCCGACCGTACCGCGCGATCCGGACCGGCCCCGACTGCTCACCGTGGGGCCGCTGCACGACCGCCGGGGCGTGCAGGACGTCGTGCGGGCGCTGCCCGGGGTGCCCGGGGCCGAGTACGTGGTGGTCGGCGGACCGCCGGCCGGGTCGCTGGCGACCGACGACGTCGCCCGCCGGTTGACCGCGCTCGCCGGGTCCTGTGGTGTCGCCGACCGGGTCCGGCTGGTCGGCGCGGTGCCCCGCGAGGAGTTGGCGGCCTGGTACCGCTCGGCCGACGTCCTGGTCGCCGCCCCGTGGTACGAGCCGTTCGGCCGTAGCCCGCTGGAGGCGATGGCGTGCGGCGTCCCGGTGGTCGGCACGGCGGTCGGCGGGATCACCGACAGTGTGGTCGACGGGCTGACCGGGGATCTGGTGCCGCCGCGCGACCCCCGGGCGCTGGGTGCCGCGGTCCGCCGGCTGCTCGCCGACCGGGTCCGCCGCTTCGCGTACGCCACGGCGGCGTTGGACCGGGTGCGGGTGCGCTACTCCTTCCGGCACTGGGCCGAGCAGCTCGGCGGCGTCTACGCCGCGGTCAGCGGGGTCGGCCGGCTCGCTCCGGCGGCGGCCTGACCGGCCGCGACGGCCCACCCGGGCGGGGCGCGGGCCACTTATTACCGGCCGGTAGGATGGGCTGGTGAGCGGGGACGCGGAGTACACGCAGGAGTTCGTCGACGTCGACGGGGCCCGGATCGGCATCCAGGTCTATCCGGAGCCCGCCGGCACCTCCGCCGCGCCGGTGGTGCTGATCTGCCCGGCGATGGGGGTACGCGCCCGCTACTACCGCCCGTTCGCCGCCGCGCTGCGCGCCGCCGGCCTGGCCGTGGTCGTCGCCGACCTGCGCGGCACCGGGGCCAGCACGCCCCCGCCGTCGCGGGCCTGCCGGTACGGCTACCGCGAACTGGCCGCCGACGTCGGCGCGGTCCTCGACGCGCTCAAGTCCCGGCGGGACGGCCGGCCGACGCTGCTGCTCGGGCACTCCCTCGGTGGGCAGGCGGCCCTGCTGCACCTCGCCCTGCACGGTGTCGACCAGGTCGACGGCCTGGCCCTGCTCGCCGTCGGTATGCCGTACTGGCGCGGCTACCCGGGCCTGCGCCGGTATGGCGTGCTGCCGTACAGCCAGGGGATCGCGGCGGTCGCCGGGACGCTCGGGGTCTGGCCGGGCTGGGGGTTCGGCGGCCGGCAGGCGCGCGGGGTGATCCGGGACTGGGCGCGCACCGCCCGCACCGGCCGCTTCCCCACCCTCGACGGGGTGGACGGCGACGCGGCGGTGGGCCGGCTGACCCTACCGGTGCTCGCGGTCAGCGTCGACGACGACCAGTACACCCCGCACCCGATCGTCGACCACCTCTGCACCAAGCTCACCGCCGCGCCGGTCATCCGGCACCGGTACACGGCAGCCGAGGCCGGGGCCCCGTTGGACCACTTCCGCTGGGTCCGGGCCGGCCTGCCGCTGAGCCGCCGGGTGGCCGACTTCGCGGCCGGTCTGCCCCGCCGCTGACCCCGGTGTCCGGTCCCGCACCGGTCCGCCGCCACCCGGGCGCGTAGCCCCCGTCGGGACGGGTATGCCGCTGCGCCCGAACACGGTGGAGGGGGATCAGATGTCGGAACGACACACCGCACTGCGCTCGATGCACGATCTCGGCCTGGCGGCCTGGTTCGGTGGCTCCCTGATGGGGGCGCTGGGCGTGAACGGAGCGGCGGCACGGATCAGCGACTCGACCCAACGGCTTCCGGTGGCCTCGGCCGGCTGGTCGCGGTGGACGCCGGTCAACGCGGCGGCGATCGGCGCGCACCTGGCCGGCGCGGTGGGTGAGCTGGCCACCGAGAGCCCCCGGATGATGGCCCAGTCCGGGGTGGGCCGGATGAGCGCGGTGAAGACGGCGCTGACCGTCGGCGCGCTCGCGGTCACCGGGTACAGCCGGTTGGTGGGTATGAAGTTGCAGAACGCCGGTAACCCGCCGGTGTCGGGGACCACCGAGCCCAACTACCAGACACCCGCCGAGGTGGCGCACCGGCAGCGGCAGATGAAGGTCCTGCAGTGGACCATTCCCGCGTTGACCGGGGCGTTGGTGGTGGTCACCGCGTACATGGGTGAGCAGCAGAAGCCGGGCCAGGTGTTCCGGGGGATGCTCGGGCGCGCCGGTGGTCTGATGGGCGCGCCGATGACGATGGGCCGGCTGGCCGCGACGGGGGCCCGGCGGCGGATGGCGATGGCCGGCTGACCGGCGGGCCCGGGACCGGCCGGTACGGGGGTCGCCGTCAACGCGGACGGCGGGCCCCGTACCGGCGCGGTCAGTGGCCCGTACCGGCGCGGTCAGTGGCCGACGGCTGCCGTCGTGGGAGCGACCCCGAGCAGTTCGGCCAGCCGGGCGGCGTCGCGTTGGGCCTGCCCCGCGCAGCAGTTGTTGAACAGCACGTGCAGCTCCCCGGACCGGTCGGCCAGGTCGGTGAGCAGGTCGGCCCAACGGCGTAGTTCGTCGTCGGCGTAGGCGTACCGGAACCGGTCCTCCTTGCTGCCGTGTTCCCAGTGGGCGCTGTGGCCGTGCATCCGTACCAGCACCGGCTCGGCGGTACCGATCATGATCGGGGGCACCGAGGACGGGTGCCCCTGCGGCATGTCGACGCAGACCAGGCTGAGGTCGTGGTCGCGCAGGAAGGTCACCGTCTCGGCCGCCGCCGCACCGTCGAACCAGGACCCGTGGCGCAGTTCCACGGCGACCCGCCAGGGCCGGCACCGGTCGGCCAGTTCCGCGATCCGCCGTCGGGCACCCTCCCCCCGCACCAGCCACGGCGGGAACTGCAACAGCACCGCGCCGAGCCGGTCAGCCGCCGCGAGCGGTGCCAGCGCCGCCCGGAACCGGGTCCACAACTCGTCGTACGTCGCCTCGGGCAGGTCGCGGCGGCGGACCCGGGACGGGCCGGTGGCCGGTCGCAGGTCCCTCGGCAGCACCTGCACCGGTGTCGGGTGTCCGGTGAAGAGGCTGAACGCCTTGACGTCGAAGGTGAAGCCCGGCGGGGTGGCCGCCGCCCAGCCGCCGGTGGTCTCCGGCACCGGAATGGCGTAGTACGAGGTGTCCACCTCGACCAGCCCGAACCGCCCGGCGTACCAGCCCAGCCGCTGGGCCGGGGTCCGCACCGACCGGGGATACCAGCCGGCGCGCAGCAGCGTCTGATCCGCCCAGGACGACGTTCCCACCCTGATCGTTCCCATGTGGTCCAGTCCACCGTCCGGCGGCCGGATCGGCAACCGCAGGGGCGGACGCGGTCGGACGCGCGGTGTGGCGGGCGGGAAGTGTCGGGGGGTGGCCCTAGCGTGACCCTCGACGACATCGACCACGGAGGGTGGCGGATGACCACTTCGGAGCGGGTGCTCACCGGCGAGAAGGCCGACCTGTTGCAGTCCCTCGGCCAGCACCGCGGCTTTCTGCGGCACACCGTGCGCGGGTTGACCGACGAGCAGGCGGCGGCCCGCAGCACCGTCAGCGAGCTGTGCCTGGGCGGCCTGATCAAACACGTGACCCTGGTGGAGCACCGGTGGGCGCGGTTCATGGCCGGCGGGGCCGAGGCGATGGAGAGCGAGCCGGTCGACTGGGCCGGCATGTTCCGGATGACCGACGACGACACCCTGACCGACCTGCTCGCCCGGTACGCCGAGACGGCGGCCCGCACCGACGAGCTGGTCGCCACCCTCGACCTGGACACGGTCCACCCGTTGCCGGAGGCGCCCTGGTTCGAGCCGGGGGCGAGCTGGTCGGTGCGCCGCACGGTGCTGCACGTGATCGCCGAGACCGCCCAGCACTGCGGGCATGCCGACATCATCCGCGAGTCCATCGACGGCGCGAAGACGATGGGCTGAGCCCGGCCGGTCACCGTGGGCGGTCGACGACGAAACGGGTCAGGCCGAGCAGGAACCGGCCGTCCTCGGTGCCGGCCCGGTCGCCGAGCACGGCACGTCCCTCGGCCAGCGCCGCGTCGGCCAGTTCCCGGGCGCTGCGTCGGGCCACCTCCACACTGTCGTACGCCGTCAGCCGGCGGTGCAGCCAGCGCACGTCGGCCGCCGTCCGGTGGGCGCGGGGGGTGCCGAGGAAGGCCACCGTCCGTTCCCGTTCCCCGGCGGTGCAGCGGGCGAGGAAGTCGATGAGGATCAGGGTGCGCTTGCCCTCCCACAGGTCACCGGCGATCTCCTTGCCGTAGGCGGCGTACTCCCCCACCAGGTTCAGCACGTCGTCGGTGATCTGGAAGGCCGCGCCGAGGTACCAGCCGTAGCGGTCCAGCCGGTCGGTGCGCAGCCGACCGCCGCCGGCCGCCAGCACCCCGGTGCGGCACGGGTAGATGCAGGTGTACCAGGAGGTCTTCTTCAGGCACATCCGGTAGTAGTCGTCGGGGGTGAGGTCGCAGGCGTTGTCCCTGATCCAGCCGATCTCGATGGCCTGGCCCTCCAGCGAGTGGCGCAGCATCAGCCGGGTCTGTTCGACCAGTTGCCAGGCAGTGCCGGAGCCGAGGCCGTCCCGGTTGGCCAGCAGCCGGTCCAGGGCGAGCAGGTTGGTCATGTTGCCGACGTTGAGCGCCACGCCGACGCCGTACGCGGCGGGCAGGGTCGGTGCGCCGCGCCGCTGCTCGCTGCCGTCCTGGATGTCGTCGTGGATGAGGAAGGCGTTGTGGAACAACTCGACGGTGGTGGCCACGTTGACCGCCGCCTCGTCCGGTTCGTCGCCGTCTCCGGCGAGCCGGCACGCGGCCAGACAGAGCGCCGCCCGCAGCCCCTTGCCGGAGCGGCGGGGATAGTCGGCGACCAGGTCGTAGAGGTAGCGGGGGCCGCCGGTGGGCAGCTGGGCCAGCAGGGTCGCCATGGTCCGCGCCCGGTAGCGGTCCAGCACCTCCTCGACCCGGTCGTCGATACCCGGTGCGGTCATCGGCTCAGGACACCGGGCCGGGCCCGCCGTCGGCCCCCGGGGTTCCCGGGTCCCGGTCGACGCGGACCGGGCCGGTCGGTTCGGGGCCCTGGCCCGACACCCGGTCGATCAGCCCGTTGGCCAGTTCCGGGGTGAGCCGGGCCAGGTCGAGCAGGCTGTCCAGCACGTCGTGGGCGTCGGCGGCGTAGCGGCGGGTCAGCTCGCCCCGCTCGCCGGTGACCGGCAGTTGGGCGACCACCATGTCGATCAGCGCGTGGGTGTCCCTGCGGACCCGCCCGGCCACCTCGTCGAAGGCCGCCGGGTCGACCCGCCGGTCGGCGGTGAGTTTCTCCTGGAGCCGGCGGGCGCTGTCGATGCCGGCGGACAGCTCCTCCTGGAGCACCGACGCCGCGCGGGTGACGGCGGCCGACATCTCGTCGCCGAGCTGATCGAAGCGTTCGTCACGGTGGGTGTCACGTTCGGGCATGGCCCAACCTCCCTCGATGCGACCTGTCCAGCGGATTTTTACACCAGCGCATACCGACCGGTCACGTACTGTAGGGATGCCGACCCGGTTTTCGTCCCCGCCGCCCGGCTCGGGTGTGACCGGGGCCACGTCCGGCCCCGTCGGCGTGACGTCCCACCCCGCGCCGACGCTGAGGGACACGAGATGACCCGATACCGCCTGGATCAGGAAACCGCTGAGCGGCTGCTCAGCGGGGCGGTCGACGGGTCGACCGGCCCGGTCCGGCCGCTGGTGACGCTGCTGACCGCGGTGCGCCCCGCAGCGGCCCGGGACGAACTGCCCGGGGAGTCGGCGGCGATGTCGGCGTACCGGGCTGCACGGGCCACCCGGGCCACCCCGGTCCCCGACCGGGCGGCCGCGGACCCGGCCGGAGACACGGGCAGTCCGGTGGACGGCAACCACCCCGGGCCGGATCACCCGCCGGGGCTCGGCCGCCCACCCACGACCGGTGACCGGGAGGACCGACGGCCGCCGACCCACGACCCATGACCGGTAGGGCCGACGCCCCACGACCGACGCCCCACGACCGACGACCGAAGGGCCGAAGGGCCGTCGGCCGCCGACCGCTGGCGCGTGACCTGCGGACGGTGGCCCGACCACGGCCGGGGCGGCGACAACGGGGCTGGTAGCTTGCGCCGATGACTCTGCGGCGTCGACGCCTGGCGGTGGCCTTCCGGCTGGCGATCGTGATCGGTGTGCTGGCCGGGATCGTGCTCACCGCCCTCGGCCCGGCCACCGTCACCGGGCTGCTGCCGTACTTCACCATCCAGAGCAACCTGGCGGTCGGGCTCTTCGCCGGCTACGCCGCCTGGCAGGCCGCGCGACGTCGACCCGAACCGCCGTCGGCGCTCAAGGGCGCGGTGACCCTCTACGTCACCATCACCGGCGTGGTCTACCACCTGGTGCTGGCGAACCCGGCCAGCCCGTTCGCGATGACCCAACCCGACCGGGCGCTGGGCGAGGCGCTGGGCAACCAGCTCCTGCACACCGTCGTGCCGCTGCTCGCCGTCGCCGACTGGACGCTGTTCGACCCGCGCGGCCGGCTACGCCCCCGGTACGCCCTCTGGTGGCTGGCGTTCCCGCTGGCGTACCTGGGGTTCGCCCTGGTACGCGGGCTGATCGTGCACCGCTACCCGTACCCGTTCATCGACGCCGGACAGCTCGGCTACGACGGCGTCGCGGTCAGCGCGGTCTTCTTCGCCGTCGCCTTCTGGCTGCTCGGCCTGCTCTTCGTCGGCGTCGACCGGACCCTGTCCCGGTGGGTCACCCACCCACCCGCCGACCCGGACGCCCCGGCGCGACCGGCACCCCCGGCCGGGCGGTCAGCGCAGCCGGGGACGACGCCCCGGGCGGACGGCTGACCGGTCCCGGCCGTACGCGTCGGCCCGGCCCCACCGGCCGGGCACGTCCAGCAGCTCGATCCGGCCGAAACCGTCGGGCAGGGCCGGGTTCACCAGCAGGTTGTCCCCGCAGGGCCGCAGCCCGAGCAGGGTGCCCAGCAGCATCAGCAGGGCCCCGGCGGACCACGACTGCGGTCGGCCGGCCATCGGCAGCTGCACCGGGTAGCCGGTGACCGCGCGGGGATACCCGGCGATCACCTCCGGCACCGATCCCCCGACCAGGTCCGCCATCGCGAAGATGCCGTCGGCGACCCGGGCGGCCTCCTCGTCGTGGTGGTACCGCCGCAGCCCGGCCGCGACGAGGGCGTTGTCCGACGGCCACACCGCACCCAGGTGCGCGCCGACCGGGTTGTACGCCAACTGCCCGTCGGCGAACGTGCGGACCCCGAAGCCGGAGAAGAGCTGCGGCCCCACCAGATGGGCGGCGAGGGCGGCGGACCGGTCCTCGGCGACGATCCCGCTCCACAGCAGGTGCCCGAGCTGGGACGTCAACGCCACCACCGGGGTGCCGTCCGGCTCCAGGGCCGACGCGTAGTGCTCCTGGCGGGGCAACCAGAAGTCCCGGTTGAACCGTTCCTTCAGCGCGTCGGCCTGCCGCTCCAGCAGGTCGGCGTACTCGGGCTCGCCCCAGAACTCCCGGGCCAGGCGGGCTCCGCGCCGCTTCGCGTCGTAGGCGTAGCCCTGGAGTTCGCAGGTGGCCCTGGGCCCGGCGGGGGCCCGGCCATCGGCGTCCACGATCGCGTCCGGCGAGTTGCGCCAGCCCTGGTTCACCAGCCCGTTGCGGGTGTTGCGTCGCTGGTAGCGCAGGTAGCCGTCGCCGGTCAGGTCGCCGTAGCCGTCGATCCAGTCCAGCGCCATCCGGGCCGGGTGGCGCAGCTGCCGGACCAGCGCGGCGTCGCCGGACCAGCGCTCGTACTCGTCGAGCAGGATCACGAACAGCGGGGTGGTGTCGGCCGCGCCGTAGTACAGCCCGGTCGGCTGCTCGTCGAAGGCGGCCGACTCGCCGTACCGCAGTTCGCCGAGGATCTTGCCGGGTTCCTCCTCGTGCTGGTCGTCGAGCCGACCACCCTGGAGCAGGGCGAGCATGCGCAGCGTGTTCGGGGCCAGCTCGGGGGTGAACGGCAGGGTCATCAGGCAGGTGACCAGGGCGTCCCGGCCATAGAGCGCCATCGCCCAGGGCAGACCCCCCACCGGCACCCGTCCCGGGTACGCCAGCGGGACGTAGCGCAGCGCGGCCAGGTCCGTCAGCGCCTGCTCGTACGTCGCCGGCAGCCGTTCCCGCTCGCTGATCAGCTGCGGTGCCCGGTCGAGCCAGTCGACCAGGTCGTGCCGCATGTCGTGGCGCACCCGCATCCGGTGCGACTCCAGGCTCTCCCGCAGGTCGTGCCCGCCCTCACCCCGGATGGACATGCCGACGTGCAGGTCGGTGACCCACGTCCCGTGCGCCGGCACGGTGATCCGGTAGGTGAAGCCCCCCTCGTCGACGTCGGCCGGGGCGGTGCTGGAGACCGTCGCCTCCCGGGCTAACCGCTCCCGTTCGTAGCGCAGCCGCAGCACCGCGTCGGACGGGGAGGCGACCGTGGTGACCCGCCGGGGCGTCGGGCTGCGGATCTCCGAGGTGTCGGCGAAGTCCGCGCCGACCTCCATCCGCACCACGAAATCGGCGGGCTCGGCGGAGTGGTTGAGCACGGTGAGCTGCTCGGTGAAGCTGTCGTCGATGGACCGGTGCCGGATCACCGACACGTCCGCGTCGACGTAGTGGCTGGCCGTGCCGGGGACCAGGAAGAACCGGGTCTCGAAGTAGGTCATGTCGTCGCGGGACAGGGCGTGCAGCCGCTGCCCGTCGATGGTGAGCACCCAGCGGCACAGGAACCGGGTGTCGAAGGAGAACAGTCCCACCGGCGTCCTCGGGTCCACCTCCATGTCGCCGTGCGCGTCGCTGACGGCGAAGGCGTTGCCGGCGACGACGTGGACCCGTTCCTCCCTCACCGGTGGCCGTCCCGTTCCCGGGCGATCTGCCGGGGGTGCCGGGCGTCGGGCGGGCCGGGGAAGATCCGCCGCAGCATCATCAGCAGCCGCATGTTGCCCCGTACCGACAGGTCGTTGCGCAGCAGCGCGGTGGCGAGGTGGGTCCGGCCCGACGCCAACCGGTCGAAGACCTCCCGGTCGGCGCGGACGACCAGGTCGGCCTCGTCGGCGGAGCGAGTGACCTCGACGCGTTGGTCGCGGATGGTCAGCCGCCAGTGCGCGGTGTGCCCGTCCCCGGCGGCGTCCAGGCGCAGCGTGCCGCTGGTCGTCTCCGGGAGGTCGGGCCGCCGACCCCCGTCCCACCGCTGCAGGAAATCCGCCATCGACGTCCCCACGGCTGCCCTCCCCCACGGCGTGTCACGTGCCTGGTCAGCGTGCCGGTCGAGGGGGTGAGGCCGGCTCACCCGGACCGGACGAGATCGGGGACGGGATCGGGTGGGACCGGTCGCGGACGGTCAGGACCGCAGCAGGCCCCGCAGGTAGGCGGCCTGGCCGACGTGCTGGAGATCGTCGGCGGCGATGCTGACCAGCCGGACCCCGAGGGTCACCGGCGGGTCCCAACTCTCGTCGACAACCCGGTCCAGGTCCACCGGACGCAACCCGGCCAGGAACGTCCGGGTCCGCTCCGCCACCGCCCGGTGGTAGTCGACGAGCACCTGCGCGCTGTCCGGCCGGACCGTGGCGACCTGCTCCGGGGTGTGGCCGTAGCCGGTGTCGGCCGGGTCGGCGGGGAGCCCGAACCGGGCCGCCCGGTCACCGGCGACCCACACCTGGTCGACCCCGAGCAGCTCGGCGACCTGCTGGTCCTGGATCCGGGTGAGGTGCCAGACCAGCCAGCCGACCGGGTTGGCACCCGGACCGGGCCGCCGGCACAGCTGTTCGGGGCTGAGCCCGTCCACCGCCGCGTCCACCAGGTCGGACAGGTGGTCGTAGATTCCGGTCAGCAGGGCGTCGACGTTCACCGGGGCCTCCTCGTAGCGGCGTACCCGGTCGGGATACCGCAGCCGGGGCCCGGCAAACCGCCGCGCCGGACGATCCGGTGACCCCCGCGGGCGTACCCCCGGGGTCAGCGCGCCGGTTCGGGGCGGGTGATGGCCCAGCTGCCGCCGTGCCGGTCGTGCAGCAGCACCTCGCGCGGCGTGCCGTTGGCGGCGCTGACCTGCGCGCCGGCCGCGCGGGCGCGGCGCAGCACCGCGTCGGCGTCGGCGGCGGTGACGGTGAGCACCGGCAACCCGCCGGCGGTCCCGGGCGGGTCGGTCCACTCGCTGACCGTGAACCGGTGACCGTCGACGACGAGGTCGGCGGCGAGCACCCGCCCGTCGGGGAGGCACTCCTGGCAACATGGGACCGCACCGAAGACCCGGGTGTAGAACGCGATGGCGTCGGACGCGTCGGTGACCGTGAGGTGCGGCGCGGCTGGTGGGTGCTCGGATGTCATGACGTCGGTGCCACCTTCCCGGTCGACCGGTGACGGAACCGTCGCATGTGACGGTAGGCGGCCCGGCCGCGGCACCGGCACCCTTACCCGACCCCTGAACCGTCCCGACGGCAGGTCGTGGCCGCCGCGCCGGGACCCCGGTGGCGGAGCGTGGTGGGGGGTGGTGACGGGCCGGTCGCCGCACTAGCGTCGGCGGCACGGGGCCGCACCGTGCCCCCGTGCGATCGACCGGAGGGGCGTGGACCGTGTCGCTGCTGGCCGCGATGTCATCGTCGGTGGACGACCGTCCGGATCTGCTCCGGGTGGGTGAGGTGTGCCTGTCCCGGTCCCGGCTGCTCGGCCTGGCCACCGCCGTCGCCGACGACCTGCGCGGCCTGGACCGGGTCGCGGTCGTGACCACCCCGACGATCGAGACCGTGGTGGGCGTGGTGGGCGCGTTGCTGGCGGGTACGGCGGTGGTGCCCGTGCCGCCGGACGCCGGGCCCCGGGAGCGGGAGCACATCCTGCGCGACTCGGCGGTCGGGGCCCTGCTCGCCCCGGCGGGCACGGCCCCGCAGGACTCCCCGGCGGCGGACGCGTTGCCGGTCGTCCCGGTCGACCTGCGACGGGTGTCGGCGACCACCCATCCGGAGCCCGGAGCGGAGCGGACCGCCCTGATCCTCTACACCAGCGGCACCACCGGCGCGCCCAAGGGGGCGCTGCTGTCCCGGGGGGCGATCGCCACCTGCCTGGACGGGTTGGCCGAGGCGTGGGCGTGGACGCCTGACGACCTGCTGGTGCACGGCCTGCCGCTGTTCCACGTGCACGGTCTGGTGCTCGGGGTCCTCGGCCCGTTGCGGGTCGGCGGCCGGCTGCACCACGTCGGCCGGCCGCAGCCCGAGCGGTACGCGGCGGCCGGCGGGACGCTCTACTTCGGCGTACCGACGATCTGGTCGCGGATCGCCGCCGCGCCGGCCTCCGCACGGGCCCTGCGCGACGCGCGGCTGCTGGTGTCGGGCAGCGCGGCGCTGCCCACGACGGTCTTCGACGACCTCACCGGGTTGACCGGGCACCGGGTCGTCGAGCGGTACGGCATGACGGAGACCCTGATCACGGTGAGCGCCCGCGCCGACGGCCCGCGCCGTCCGGGCGCGGTCGGGGTGCCGCTGCCCGGGGTACGCACCCGGATCGTCGACGAGCAGGGCCGGGACCTGCCCACCGACGGTACGGCGATGGGCGAACTGCTGGTCACCGGCCCGACCCTGTTCGACGGCTACCTGAACCGGCCGGACGCCGACGCGGCGAGCCGTACCGCCGACGGCTGGTTCCGCACCGGGGACGTCGCCACGGTCGGTCCGGACGGTTGGCACCGCATCGTCGGCCGGGCGAGCACCGACCTGATCAAGAGCGGCGGGTACCGGATCGGGGCCGGTGAGGTGGAGGAGGCGCTGCTGGCCCACCCGGCGGTGCGCGAGGCGGCCGTGGTGGGCCTGCCGCACCCGGACCTGGGGCAGCAGGTCACCGCGTACGTGGTCGGCGACGGGGTGACCGGGCCGGAGCTGGTGGACTTCGTCGCCCGGCACCTGTCGGTGCACAAGCGGCCCCGGGAGGTCCGGCTGGTCGACGCCCTGCCCCGCAACGCGCTGGGCAAGGTGCAGAAGAAGCGCCTCGTCGAGGGGTGAGCCGTCAGACCTGCACGGGCGTCGACTGCACCCGCCGCAGCCACGAGTCGGGGCGGGGGCGGGTACGCCACTCCCGGGGGTAGCCGACGGAGACCTCCTCGAACCGCACCCCGTCGTGCCAGGTCACCCGGGGGATGTGCAGGTGCCCGTAGATCACCGCGGTGGCGTGGAAGCGGCGGTGCCAGTCGGCGGTGAGTTCGGTGCCGCACCACTGGGCGAACTCGGGGTAGCGCAGGATGTCGGTGGGCATCCGGACCAGCGGGTAGTGGTTGACCAGGATCTTCGGCACCGCCGGGTCGCTGCCGGCGAGCCGGCTCTCGGTCAGTGCCACCCGGGCCCGGCACCAGGCGTCCCGGCTCGGGTGCGGGTCGGGGTGCAGGAAGACCTCGTCGGCGCAGACCACCCCGGCGGCGTGGGCGCGGGCCAGCGCCTGTTCCTTGCTGGTGACGCCGGGCTCGCGGAACGAGTAGTCGTAGCCGACGAACAGCGGCGCGACCAGCAGCGGGCCGCCGGGCCCGGTCCAGACCGGGTAGTCGTCCTCGGGGGTGGCCACCCCCAGGTCGCGGCACTGCCGCACGAGGGCCTGGTAGCGGGCCTCGCCGCGCAGCCGGACCGGGTCCTGCGAGTGGGTCCACAGCTCGTGGTTGCCGGGCGCCCAGATCACCTTGGCGAACCGCTCGGCGAGCAGTGCCAGCGCCCAGGTGACGTCGGCGAAGAGTTCGGCGACGTCCCCGGCGACGATCAGCCAGTCGCCGGCCGCGCGGGGCCACAGGCTCTCCACGATCTTCCGGTTCTCCGGGTACGCCACGTGCAGGTCGCTGACGGCGTAGATGCCGGCGTTCATCGGGTGTGGTCCCCTCGTTCGTCCGGTGCGCACGGCGGGGCGCGGCTCCGGGTCGGCTGGTGCGGTCCGGCTCGGGTTCAGTGCGGTACGGCGACGACGGTCAGGGTCAGCCCGGCGTCGTGCAGGTAGCGACCGTCGAAGTCCCGAACGCGGCCGGGGACGAGGACGTGGCCGGTGAAGGTACGTCCGGCCGGGTGCAGGACGATCCGGGCCTCGTCGAAGCCGAGGAAGACCCCGGTGATCGGGAACCATGCCTTGTAGAGGGACTCCTTGGCGCTGAACAGCAGCCGGTCCCAGTGCGGTCCGGGGGCGTCGGTGGTCAGCCGGCCCACCATGGCGCGTTCCTCGGGCAGGGCGATCGCGTCGAGCACACCGTCGGGCAGTGCCTCGTCGGGTTCGGCGTCGATGCCGATGGAGCGGACGTCCGCCGCGCGGGCGACCACGGCGGCCCGGTAGCCGGCGCAGTGGGTGAGGCTGCCGACCACACCGGACGGCCAGACGGGTGCCCCCCGGTCGCCGGTGAGCACCGGGGCGGGCGGTACGCCGAGGGCGCGCAGGGCCCGGCGGGCGCAGGTACGGGCGGTGGTGAACTCCCGCAGCCGCTTGTCGACGGCGCGGGCCACCAGCGCGGCCTCCTCGGGGTGCAGGGGCTCGGTGTCGGTGTCGTCGAACGCCTCGACGGCGACGACACCCGGTGGCGTGATCCGGTCGATCATGCGTCGGCCAGTGGCCGGATGGTCCAGGTGTCGCCTGTGTGCAGGAGGGTGGTGAGTTGTTGTTCGGGGGTGTCGGTGGTGGTGTTTCGGGCGGTGGTGATCTGGTGTTGGACGGTGGTGTCGTAGGTGGGGCGTTGGGTTTGGCGGAGGATGCCGATGGGGGTGTTGCGGAGGTCGGGTTGGGGGAGGCGGGACAGGGCGAAGGCGTAGGCGGGGTCGGTGATGGTGGCGTCGTGGATGACGATGTCTTCGGGTGGGGTGGTGGCGGTGTCGCGGATGTCGAGGCCGAAGCCGTGGGGTGGGTGTACGACGCAGTGTTGCTGGTCGCGGCCGAAGGTGATGGGTTGGCCGTGTTCGAGGCGGATCAGGTAGTCGTCGCGGGTGTCGGGTTGTTTGAGTTGGTCGAAGGCGCCGTCGTTGAAGATGTTGCAGTTTTGGTAGATCTCGACGAAGGCGGTGCCGTGGTGTTCGGCGGCGGCGCGTAGGACGGTTTGGAGGTGTTTGCGGTCGGAGTCGATGGTGCGGGCGACGAAGGTGGCTTCGGCGCCGAGGGCGAGGGACAGGGGGTTGAAGGGGGCGTCGGCGGATCCGGCGGGGGTGGATTTGGTGATTTTGCCGGTTTCGCTGGTGGGGGAGTACTGGCCTTTGGTGAGGCCGTAGATGCGGTTGTTGAACAGCAGGATCTTGAGGTTGACGTTGCGGCGTAGGGCGTGGATGAGGTGGTTACCGCCGATGGACAGGGCGTCGCCGTCGCCGGTGACGACCCAGACGGACAGGTCGGGGCGGGTGACGGACAGTCCGGTGGCGATGGCGGGGGCGCGGCCGTGGATGGAGTGCATCCCGTAGGTGTTCATGTAGTAGGGGAAGCGGGATGAGCAGCCGATGCCGGAGATGAACACGGTGTTGGCGCGGGGGATGTTCAACTCGGGCATGAACTGTTGGACGGCGGCGAGGATGGCGTAGTCGCCGCAGCCGGGGCACCAGCGGACTTCCTGGTCGGATTTGAAGTCTTTCCCGGTGAGTTTCAGGGCGACGGGTTCAGGCATTTTTGCAGACCTCTTCCAGCATCGTCTCCAGTTCGGCGGCGGTGAAGGGTAGGCCGCGGACCTGGTTGTAGGTGATCGCGTCGATCAGGTATCGGGCGCGGATGACCTGGGCGAGTTGGCCGAGGTTCATCTCGGGGATGACGACCCGGTCGTAGGCGGAAAGGACGTCGCCGAGGTTGCCGGGCAGGGGGTTGAGGTGGCGTAGGTGGGCCTGGGCGATGGGTTGGCCGCGGTGGCGCAGGGTGCGGCAGGCGGCGCCGATCGGGCCGTAGGTGGAGCCCCAGCCGAGCACGAGGGTCCGGGCGGTGCCGTCGGGGTCGTCGACGTCGAGGTCGGGCACGTCGATGGCCTGGATGCGGGCGGCGCGGGTGCGGACCATGTAGTCGTGGTTGGCCGGGTCGTAGGAGATGTCGCCGGTCTTGTCGGCTTTCTCCAGGCCACCGATGCGGTGTTCCAGACCGGGGGTGCCCGGCACGGCCCAGGGACGGGCCAGGGTGCCCGGGTCACGCAGGTAGGGCAGGAACGTGACGCCGTCGTCGCCGTTGGGGGCGGTGGCGAAGTCCACGCGCAGGTCGGGCAGGGCGTCGACGTCGGGTAGCAGCCACGGTTCGGAGCCGTTGGCGACGTAGTTGTCCGACAACAGGATCACCGGGGTGCGGTAGGTCAGGGCGATCCGGGCGGCTTCGAGCGCGGCGTGGAAACAGTCCGACGGTGACTTCGCCGCGATCACCGCGACCGGGGCCTCACCGTGACGGCCGTGCAACGCCATGTTCAGGTCGGCCTGTTCGGTCTTCGTGGGCAGACCCGTCGACGGACCGGCACGCTGCACGTCCACGATCACCAACGGCAACTCCAGGGCGACGGCCAGGGAGATCGTCTCGGACTTCAACGCCACACCCGGACCGCTGGTCGTGGTCACCCCCAACGCGCCGCCGTAGGAGGCGCCCAACGCCGCGCCGACCGCGGCGATCTCGTCCTCGGCCTGCATCGTGACCACACCGAGCCGCTTGTGTTTCGACAACTCGTGCAGGATGTCCGACGCCGGGGTGATCGGATACGCGCCGAGGAACACCGGCAGACCCGACCGCACCCCCGCCGCGACCAACCCCAACGACAAAGCGGCGTTACCGGTGATGTTGCGGTAGGTACCCGGCACCATCTTCGCCGGTTTCACCTCGTACCGCACCGAGAACGAATCGGTGGTCTCGCCGTAGTTCCAGCCCGCCTTGAACGCCGCGATGTTCGCCGCGACCAGATCCGGCCGCTTGACGAACTTCCGCTCCAGGAACCGCAACGTCGACTCGTACGGACGCGAGTACATCCACGACAACAACCCCAACGCGAACATGTTCTTCGCCCGCTCGGCGTCCTTCTTCGACACCGACAACTCCGCCAACGCCCCGACCGTCATCGACGTCAACGCCACCGGATGCACCACGAAACCGTCCAGCGTGCCGTCCTCCAACGGGCTGACGGCATAGCCGACCTTCACCAGGTTCCGGCGCGTGAACTCATCAGTGTTCACGATGATGTCCGCACCCCGACGCAGATCACCCAGATTCGCCTTCAACGCCGCCGGATTCATCGCGACCAACACATTCGGCGCGTCCCCCGGCGTCAGAATGTCATAATCCGCGAAATGCACCTGGAAACTCGACACCCCCGGCAGAGTTCCCGCAGGCGCCCGAATCTCCGCCGGGAAATTCGGCAACGTCGAAATGTCATTACCCAACTGCGCCGTCTCCGAGGTGAACCTGTCCCCCGTCAACTGCATCCCGTCACCCGAGTCACCAGCAAACCGGATCACCACCCGGTCCAACTGACGCACCTCGGTCCTGCCGGGCGTCCCGCCGTCCGCCGCCGGCGCATCGTCGTACCGGGTGGTGGAGGTCATGGGCGATCACGTCCCTCTCTGCTGCGCGACCCGCACCACGACGGTGCGTTGCCGGCGAACGGCGGGCCGACACCCGGCCCCGGCGGTACCAGCGCAGCCATCGGCCGGCGCGGTACGGCGGCGCAGGTCCGTACCGCCGGGGTCGGCGACCCCGGCGTCATCCTGCGGGGTCGCCGACCGCATCAAGCGCCGGCGAGCGCGTGCGACCACACGCTAGGTTCCGGCCCCGGCCGTGCCAACCCTTAGCGATCCCCTACCCCCACCCGGCTGCGAGCGGCCGGACGACGGGCTGTCCGGGGCGTCCACCGGGGACGGCGCAGGGGGCGCGTGCCTCGACCCGACATGGGACACTTGTCTACATGGGCGAGCTGACCAGCGGCGCAGTGGCCGAGCCGGGGTCACCGCTGCGGCCGGGCGATCCGGAGCACGTCGGGCCCTACCGGCTGCGTCGCCTGCTCGGCTCGGGCGGCATGGGGGTGGTGTTCCTGGCCGAGGCCCCGGGC
Source organism: Micromonospora sp. WMMD723 (assembly GCF_049863385.1). Taxonomy (NCBI): domain Bacteria; kingdom Bacillati; phylum Actinomycetota; class Actinomycetes; order Micromonosporales; family Micromonosporaceae; genus Micromonospora; species Micromonospora sp. WMMD723. Next base: position 4,189,513 of record NZ_JBMKNR010000001.1, on the reverse strand, counting down.
GGGGGCCGGGTGGCGGTCAAGGTCGTCCACGACGAGCTGCGCTCCCGGCCGGAGTTCCGGCGACGGTTCGCCCGCGAGGTCGCCGCCGCCGGCCGGGTGGCCGACTTCTGCACCGCCCGGGTGCTCGACGCCGACCCGCAGGGGCCGGTCCCCTACCTCGTCACCGAGTACGTGACAGGCTCGTCCCTGCACGAGCACGTGACCCGGCACGGCTCGCTCTCCGGCCCGCAGGCCGAGGCGCTCGCCGTCGGCGTGGCCGCCGGGCTCACCGCGATCCACGCCGCCGGGCTGGCCCACGGCGACCTGACCCCCCGCAACGTCCTGCTGTCCCCGTTCGGCCCGAAGGTCATCGACTTCGGGTTGGCGAGCCTGATCGAGGCGCTCGACCCGACCACCGGCCCCTCGTACGGCACCCCGGGCTGGTTGGCCCCGGAACGTCTCGCCGGTTTCCCGCCGGCCCAGCCCGCCGACGTCTACGCCTGGGGCATCCTCGTCGGCTGGGCCGCCACCGGCCGGCTACCGGTGGACCCCCGGGTGCACCCGGGGGGCCCGCCCGACCTGAGCGGGCTGCCCGCGGGCCTGGCGGCGGTGGTCGCGCGGGCGCTGCGCACCGAGCCCGGCCAGCGCCCCACCGCGCGGGAGGCGATGCTGATCCTCGTCGGCAGTGCCGACACGGCCAGCATCCGGTCGGCGGTGGAACCGGTGGCGGCCACCACCGAGCAGCTCGACGGCACCCGGTGGTACCCGGCGACCGGCCAGCCGGCCACCCTGGTCGCCCCGACGCCGCCGCCACGTCGCCCGCCGCCGTCCTGGCCGGCGGTGCTGACCGGGGTGGTGGCGGTAGTGGCCCTCGTCGTGCTGGGCGTGGTCGCGCTGCGCCAGGCCGACCAGCGCGGCGCGCCGTCCGCCGGGCCGGGCCCGTCCGCGCCGTCCGGCGTCGTCACGCCGAGCCCCACCCCGAGCCCGTCACCCACTCCGAGTCCCACCCCCGCCACCGCGACCGGGCAGGACGGGTCGTTGGAGTTCACCGTGACGGGGGTGCACTGCGGGTCGCGCGAGATCGGGTTCTGGCCGTTGACCCAGAAGGCGGACGGCGTGTTCTGCATGGTCGACGTCGACGTGGTCAACAAGGGGTCCAAGGGCACCATCGTCTGGCCGCTGAGCCAACGGTTGGTCGACGCCGACGGGCGCGGGTACACCCCCGACACCCGTTCCCTGCTCTACTATCCGGACACGCAACGGTTGACGAAGAAGATCGAGCCCGGCGCGACGGTCAGCGGCTCACTGGTCTACGACACGCCGGTCGGTGCCGAGCTGCGCCAACTGGTCGTCCACGACACGCCACTGAGTGCGGGCACCACCATCGATCTGCCGTGACCGGGGAGCCGGAGGACATGGACGTCGCCAACGCCGCGGAACTCATCGGGCGGGCCCTGTCGCGGGCGCTGCACGCCACCGGGCGCGGTGTGCTGCTCGTCGCCAGCGCCGCGCTCAGCCTGGCCCTGCTCGTCGCCACCGTGCTCGCCACGGCGTTCATCTCGCTCGGCGTCGGGGTGCTGCTGCTGCCCCTGGTCACCCCGCTGGTCCGCCGGGTCACCGGGCTGTGCCGGGACCTCGCCGGCCGGGCCGGGGTGCCGATCGCCACGCCCTACCTTCCCGCGCCGCCCACCGAGCGGGGCGTGGTCGGCTGGGTGCAGCGCTGCCGGTCCATCCTCACCGACCCGGCGACCTGGCGGGACCTGCTGTTCCTCCTGCTCAACGTGCTGGTCGGTTTCGTGCTCGGCCTGCTGCCGGTGACCCTGCTGGTCTACTCGGTGGAGGGGCTGGTGCTCTCCGCCGGGTTCTGGATGCTGATGCGGGAGTCCGGAGTGGACTTCTGGTACGGCTTCACCCCGATGGACACCTGGCCGCACGCGGTGCTCGGCGCGCTGGTCAGCCTGGTGGTGTTCGCGATCTGGGTGGCCGCCGCCCCCGGGGTGGTGGCCGGGCACGCCTACTTCGCCCGGACGCTGCTGGGTCCGAGCGAACGGGCGGAGATCGCCTCGCGGATGCGGCACCTCTCCGAGACCCGCTCGGACGTGATCAACATCCAGGCCACCGAGCTGCGCCGGATCGAACGGGACCTGCACGACGGCGCGCAGGCCCGGCTGGTGGCGATCGGCATGAAGCTCGGCGCGGCCACCCGGCAGCTACGCACCAATCCGGACGTCGCGGAGACCCTGCTGGTGGACGCCCGCAACGCGACCGCCAGCGCACTGGAGGAGCTGCGCTGCCTGATCCGGGGCATCCATCCGCCGGTGCTGGCCGAGCGGGGGCTGGAGGACGCCATCCGGGCGATCGCGTTGGAGAGCCCGATCGAGGTCGACGTCACCGCCGACGTCCCCGGCCGGCTGGCCGCCCCGGCGGAGTCCGCCGTCTACTTCGCCCTGTCCGAGCTGTTGAACAACGTGGTCAAGCACTCCAACGCCGACCGGGCCAGCATCGACCTGCGGCACGAGGACGGTTCGCTGCGGGCCGTCGTGATCGACAACGGTCATGGCGGGGCCGACGCCAGCCTCGGCACCGGACTCCGGGGCATCGAGCGGCGCTGTGCTACGTTCGACGGGACGCTCGACCTCAGCAGTCCCGAAGGTGGGCCGACCGTCGCGATCCTGGAGCTGCCGTGCGCGTTGTACTCGCCGAGGACCTCTTCCTTCTGAGGCAGGGAATGGTCCAGCTCCTGGAGTCCTACGACTTCGAGATCGTCGCGGCGGTCGACAACGGACCGGCTCTGCTCGACGCCCTGGTGACCCTCCGCCCGGAGGTCGCGGTGGTCGACGTGCGACTGCCGCCCACGTTCACCGACGAGGGCCTGCAGGCTGCACTGGAGGCGCGTCGCCGCTGCCCCGGCCTGCCGATCCTGGTGCTCTCCCAGCACGTCGAGCAGCTGTACGCCAAGGAACTGCTCGCCGACGCCAGCGGGGGGATCGGCTACCTGCTGAAGGACCGGGTGCTCAACAGCGACCAGTTCGTCGACGCGATCCGCCGGGTCGCCGACGGGGGCACCGCGATGGACCCGCAGGTGATCTCCCAACTGCTGGCCGGCCGGTCCCGTCGGGAGCCGCTGTCGACCCTCACCCCGCGCGAGCGGGAGGTGCTGAAGCTGATGGCCGAGGGATGTTCAAATACGGCCATCGCCCAGCGTCTCATCGTCAGCCAGGGTGCCGTCGCCAAGTACACCACCAGCATCTTCACCAAGCTCGACCTCACCCCGGCTGACGACAGCAACCGGCGGGTGCTGGCCGTGCTGGCGTACCTGAACGGCACCCGGGCCGACGTCGGCTGACCCCGACGCCACATGCGACGGTGCCCCCGGTCGGTCGACCGGGGGCACCGTCGTGTGTGCGGGTTGCCGTCACTCGACGGCGACGGCGGCCTCCGCCGGCCGGGAGAGCATCACCCGGCGGCCCGGCAGCACGGTGGCGGCGAAGGCGAGCACGGTCGCGCCCGCCACCACGGCCAGGTAGATCCAGATCGGGCCGGAGGGCACCGGTCGGCCCAGCACCACGATGCTGAACGGCATCAGCGTGGCGATGGAGGCGATGGTGCCGAGCACCACCCCGATGACCGCGACCATGCCCGCCTCCACACTGAGCATCTGGAGGGCCTGCTTGCGGGTGGCGCCGATGAGCCGCTGCATGCCCAACTCCCGGCGTCGGCCGGCGGTCGCCACGATCAGGGTGTTCGCCACCGAGATCATCGTGTAGCCGGCGACCAGGGCGACGAGTAGGTAGTTGACCCAGGCCTGGGTCTTGGTCCGTTCGGCGAACGTGGTGATCGCATCCCGGCCCTCGATCATGGTGCCCGGCTGGTTGGCGACCTTCTCCCGCAGGCTGGCCGTCAGCGCGTCCCGACTGGTGCCGGGCTCGGCGGTGACCAGGATCTGCCGGGACAGGCCGGTCGTGCTGTGCGCGGCGAGCAGGTCGGCGGGGAGCAGGATCGTCTCGAACCCCTTCTTCGCCGGGTAGAGCGCCACCACCCGCAGGTCCACCGCCGAGCGGTCACCGAGCCGCAGGGTGATCTGGTCACCGACGCCGACGTTGAGGTTCTTGCCGGCCACCTCGGGCAGCGCCACCGTGTCGCCCCGCAGGTCCCCCAGATTGCCGTCGCTGGTGCGCACCCCGGTGATGCCGGCGGCGCTGGCCCCGCTGACCCCCTGCAACGGCCAGGGCGACTCGACGTGCGACCCGTCGTACGGCTTGTTGATCCAGCCGGCGCTGGTCACGTACGCCGAGGCCTCCTCGACGCCCGGCGCGGACCGGATCGCCTCCACCGTGTCGGCGGGGAAGCCGCCAGTGGTGGAGCTGAGCACCAGGTCGGCCCGGAGGTTGTCCGAGTAGTAGCGCTCGGCGGCCTCGTTCTGGGTGGTCTGGAGGTAGAAGTTGGCCACCGCCAGCGCCACGGCCAGCATGATCGGCGTGACCGCGGAGGCCACCCGGACGGCCCGGGTGCGGACGTTGACCGTGCCGAGGTAGCCGGCGAGGCCGAAGAACGCCCGCACCGGCAGGCTGAGCACGCCGGCCAGCAGCCGGGTCAGCCCCGGGCTGATCAACGCGATCGAGATCGCCCAGCACATCACCGCCGGCCCGGCGGTCGCGGACGCCACCGCGCCCTGCATCACGATCGCCGTCACCAGGATCAGCGCGAACCCGGCGGCGAAGAACAGGATGGAGAACACCACCCGGGGCCAGCTCACCCACTTGCGCTGCAGGGCCGCCTCGGCGATGCCGGCGGTGGGCTTGGTCTTGGAGGGGCGACGGCCGGCAACGTAGGCGGCCACCATGGCGGCGAAGATGCCGATCGCGGGCGCGGCCAGGTAGGGGATGAAACCCTGGTGGAACTGCACCACCGGCGAGATGACCCCGGCGTCGGAGACGATGTCGTAGAGCAGCGGCCCGAGGAACACCCCGGGCGCGCAGCCGAGGATCGCCGCGCCGACCGCGACGACGAGCGCCTCGCGGCGCACCATCGCGCGGATCTGCCGGGGCGTCGCGCCGATCGAGCGCAGCAGCGCGATCTCCTTCTGCCGCTGCTGCACCGACAGGCCCAGGGTGCTGGCGACCACGAAGATCGCCACGAAGACCGTCATGCCGGCGAACACCCCGGAGAGCGGGATGAGCTGCGCCTGGCCGCCGACCGCCTCGGGGAACTCCGCCGCGCCCCGGTCGTCGCCGGTGAGCACGACGAGCTTGCGGTCGGCGAGGGTCCGCTCGATCCGGTCGCGCAGCGCGTCGAGGTCGGTGCCGGGCTTGGCCAGCACACCGATCGCGTCCGCCGTGCCGGTGTGCGGGTTGAGCCGCCGCTCGTCGTCGTCGGAGAAGAACAGCGCCGACTGGCTCAGCTCACCGGGCGGCGCGGCGATGCCGGTCACCTGGAAGGACGACTGGACCCCGCCGACCACGACGTCGACCCGGTCGCCGACCTTGATCCGGGCCAGCTTGGCCACGGCCCGGTCCAGCACCACCTGACCGGCCTGGGCCGGCGGCTGCCCGTCGAGCCGGTACGGCCCGAGCTGCGCCGACTCCCAGCGGTGGCCCAGCGACTGCGTCCCGACGATCACGGGTGCGCCGTTGCGGACGACGGTGGCGGCGAACGACGCCTCGGCCACCGCCCGTTCGACCCCGGGCACGCCCTGGATCTTGCCGACCAGTCCCGGGTCGATCCAGTACCGCTCGGCCAGCGGCACCGACTTGATGTTCTTGGTGTCCTGCGGGTCCTTCTTGGGCACACCGTAGGTCTGCTTGCCGCTCACCACCACGTCGGCCGCCGCCAGCCGCTGCGGCGGGACGGCCATCCGGATGCCGGTCTCCATCAGCCCGCCACAGGCGACGATCAGCGCCACGCCGAAGAAGACCGCGATGAACGTCGCGATGAAGGCGAGCTTGCGGTAGCGCAGGGTGCGCCACGCGAGGTACGTCATCAGAAGCCACCCCTGCCGGTGGCCTGCGGCGCGCGGTTCTGCTGCCATGCGGTCAGGTGGGTCATCCGCTCGGCCACCACGTCGGCGGTCGGTGCCTCCAGCTCGCCGATGAACTGCCCGTCGGCGAGGAACAGCACCCGGTGCGCGGCGGCGGCGGCGACCGGGTCGTGGGTCACCATGATGATCGTCTGGCCGCCGCTGGAGACCGTCTCGCGGAGCAGTTGCAGCACCTCGATGGTGGTCTGGGTGTCCAGCGCGCCCGTCGGCTCGTCGGCGAAGATGACCGCCGGCCGCATGATCAGCGCCCGCGCGATCGCGACCCGCTGCTGCTGACCACCGGACAGCTCGCTCGGCAGGTGCTTGCGCCGCTCGGCCAGGCCCACCCGGCCCAGCACCTCCACCACGGAGTGCCGGTCGGGCCGGCGGCCGGCCAGCCGGAACGGCAGGCCCACGTTCTGCTCGACGTTGAGCGCCGGCATCAGGTTGAACGCCTGGAAGATGAAGCCCACCCGCTCCCGGCGCAGCCGGGTCAGCTGGTTCTCGTTCATGCCGCTGAGTTCCTTGCCGTCCAGCACAACCGAGCCGGACGAGGGCACGTCGAGCCCCGCCGCGCAGTGCAGGAAGGTGCTCTTGCCGGAGCCGGACGGCCCCATCACCGCCGTGAAGCTGCCCCGGGGGAAGCTCATTGTCACACCCCGCAGCGCGTCGACGCGGTTGTCGCCGCGTCCGTACGTCTTGCGCACGTCGTCGAGCCGCACCGCGTCGGCACCACTGGCCGGCGTCCGCCGGTCCTTGTTTCTGTCCACCTCAAGCTCCCCGCAAAAGAACGTCGCCGAACGGCGGTGGGTACATGTTTCACGGTATGGATCGGGCCGTTTGCGCTCAATGGAGCTAATGACCCGAAGGGGTGGGCCTAGGCCCACCCCGGAATCGCCACCTCTGACGAGTTCAGCTCGCCTGGACCGCCGACTCCCACTGCGGCCAGGAGCGCTCGGCGCCGCCCGGCGCCACGGCGAGCAGCCCGGCCCCGGCGGCGTCCATCGGCAGGCCCAGCGACAGCTCGGTGCGCCGCCGGACGTTCAGCTTCCGGTAGACCCGGGTCAGGTGCTGCTCGACCGTGCTCACCGTGATGTAGAGCTTCTTGCCGATCTCCCGGTTGGTGTGGCCGAGCGCGGCGAGGGTCGCCACCCGCTGCTCGGCGTCACTGAGCCGGGACATCTCCTCGTGCTCCGGCGGGGTGTCCGGGTCGTCGGCACCGGCCGCGTCGCCCCCGGGAAGCAGCCGGCGGCACAGCGCCTGCGCCTGGATGTCCTTGGCGAGCTGCATCGCGCTGCGGGCCACCACCCGCGAGGTGTTGAACTCGCCCCGCCCGTAGTGCGCGCTGCTGAGCGCGGCCAGGGCCAGGAAGAGCTGGTAGCGGTCGCCAGACTCCTGGAGCAGGTTGGCCGCCTGCCGCAGGGTGTTGACCCGCTGCTTCACGTCCAGCGCGGAACCGAGCAGCCGTAGCGAGATGCCCCGGGTACGGGCGTTGTCGGCACCGGGCCGGGAGAGCTGCTCGGTCACCATGCCCCGGGCCCGGTCGGGCCGGCCGGAACGCAGGTAGACCTGGGCCAGGTCGCCGCGCCAGGGCAGCAGGGTCGGCAGGTCCATGCCCCACTGGGTGGCCAGCTGCCCGCAGGTCTCGAAGTCGGCCAGTGCCGCGTGCACCCGCCCGCCGGCCAGGTGCAGGTGGCCCCGGGCCCGCAGGTACATCGGCCAGAACCAGGTGTCGCGCATCGCGTCCGGGATGACGTGCTTGAGCTGTGCCTCGGCCTCGTCGAGCTTGTCCATGCCGATCTTGGCGAGCAGCATGTTGGACAGCGGTGACCCGATCGCCACGCCCCAGTTGTGCGGGGACATCGCGTCCAGCGCCTCCCGGGCGAACCGCTCGCTGAGCGGCAGGTCGCCCTGGCGCAGCGCGATGTGCGAACGGACGTCGGACAGGATGGCGTGCCAGGTGGTGGCGCCCCGGGCGCCGGCCTCGGTGCCGAGCACGTCGCACCAGTGCACGGCACGGTCCATCCGGTCGGCGTAGACCAGCGTCTGGAGGGCGCACAGCGCCGACTCCAGCCCGACGTCGACCAGCAGGTGGCTGCCGAGCACCTGCTCGGCGCGGGCGATCACCTCGTCGGTCACCCCGTCGGTGAGCACGGCGGTCAGCGACGGGGTGGCCGAGCCGAGGGAGCCGTCGGAGCGGGCCGGGGCGACGGCCGGCGCGACGTCGGTGGCGTCGAGTTCGGCGAAGGCGACGGGGAAGTGCAGCCGCAGCCACTCCGCGCACCCCTCCAGCTCGGCGGCGGTGGTGGCGTCGAGCTGCTGCCGGGTGTCACGCAGGTGCCGCAGGGTCTCCTGGGCGTCCGCCCGGTGCCCGTGCCAGAGTTGGTAGCGCAGCAGCGCGGCGGCGTGCCGTTCGGAGAGGTGACCGGCCCGCAGCGCCTCACGCTGCGACTGGAGGTGCTGGCTCACCGCCGCCGGGTTGACCCGCCACTGGCAGGCGGCCAGCATCGCGGTCAGCGCCGCCCGGCGCGGCTCGTCGTCGCACATCTCGTGCGCCAGCTTGAGCGACTCCACCGCGTCGTCGACGCGGTCCTCGGCCAGCGCGTGGGTGGCCGAGTCCTGGAGCACCGTGATCGCCCACGGTTCGGCCAGGCCACCCGCGGCGAGCAGGTGCCCACCGATCGCCGGTGCCGGGGCACCCTCGGCGTGCAGCAGTTCCGCCGCCCGGGCGTGCATGTCGGACAGCGCGTCCGGGGCCAGGTCGTGCAGGACGGCCGCCCGCGCCGCCGGATGCCGGAACCGGCCGCCGTGCAGCAGACCGGACATGGTCAGCGCGTTGAGCACCCACTGGACCCGGGCCGGCTTGGTGTCCAGCAGCCGCGCCAGCAGGGCCGGGGTGGCGAAGTCACCGAGCAGGGCCAACCCGTGGGCGGTCTCCAGGATGGTCGGATCCCAGCGGCGCAGGCAGGACAGGACGGCCTGGCGGAACTGGTCGCCGACGGCCACCTCGGTGGGCTCCGTCGTCCCGGCGACCCGCCGGTCCTGGCCGAGCGCGTGCAGCAGCAACGGGTTGCCACCGCTGACCTCGTGGTACGCCGGAGCGAGCGCCGTGGCCGTCGCGTCGTCGGTCCAGCCGCGCAGCAGTTCGGCGACGCCCGCCTCGGACAGCGGTGACAGCTGGATGTTGCAGAAGCTCGCCTGCCGGCTGATCTCGGCCCGGAACTCCGGGTGGAACGGCTGCGGCTGCGGCGACTCGGTGAGCACCACCAGGATCTGCGCGGCGGTGAGCCGGCGCTGGAGGTAGAGCAGGGTGCGCAGGGTCTGCTCGTCGGCGAACTCGACGTCGTCGACGAGCAGCACGAGCGGCCGGTTGCGGGCGATGTCGAGCAGTTCGACGCACATCGCGTGCACGGCCCTGATGTCGGCGTCGCCCTCCGTGGCGACGCCCTCGATGTCGACGTACGCGCCGATGCGCCGCATCACCTCGTTCGGCAGCGGCACGCTGTGGAACAGCTGCCCCATCACGGCCGCGGGCAGCAGGCGTTCGGCCCGGGAGCAGGCGGCGCGCAGCACCAGCCCGCCCGCCGCGCCGACGTGGTCGGCGAAGGCCCGCAACAGCTCGGTCTTGCCCGTGGCGCCGGGGCCGCTGATCAGTGCGACCCGCCCCCTGCCCGTGGCACTGTCGGAGTAAAGGCCCCGCAAGATGTCAAGCTCGCGGCTTCTCTCCACAAAATCCACCCGTCTCCCCCCAGGTCAGCGATGAGGCATCGAACGGGCGCTGCCGACTCCGGGCCAGGCCCCCCCGACGAAACCGTTCGGCTCGATGCCACGCGGCCACCGGGACCCACCCGGTCCCCGGCCCACGTCGGCCGGCAAACCGGGCCTTGCAATGATGACTGCCAATTGATTGATGGCTTTCACCGCGTCCCGACGGCGAGCACAGCATACATAGACACCCGTACAAGACGGTAGTGGGGTGGTGATACTTCGTCACCGATATTACGAGCGGGGATGGCGTTTTGTCGGTTTGTTGTCCCCGGTCGAGAAATTACCACTCGGTAGCAATTACATGATCGAAGAGCCATCGCGACCCCTCCCACCTGCAGGGATGGCCGCAGATTCATCCTCCGACACAGGGCCCTGACCTGGGAAATGACTCCGACAGAGGTCTCCTACCGGAATTTTTCGGGCCAACTCCCCCGGCCCGCACGGTTACCCCCGACGTCGGCACACCACCACCCACCGGACGAGAAGCAGCGAATCGGGCAATCTACTCTTGAGCAAAAATTGAGTTTCGGGAAGAAGACGACCCTATTACAGAAGCAATTCATAAGCCACCGTCAATGCTGTCACCCATGCGACAAGCCGAGGGACGCACAAATGCGACTCACCGGGCCACAAAGTAACCGCAGGTTGGCCGGCCGTTGAAATCTGGTCGCCGGCCGGGAGTTAGGGGTCGCTTCCGGGTATGCGCCGGCCGGCGCTGCCGCCACGCTGGAGGCATCCGAGGACAGTGACGCGAAACACGGTTTGCAGCGTCGCCGTCCCCAGCCGAGGAGGAAAGCGTGGACGATCTCACACGGGTGAGCAGCGCGCGGCGGTTCAGCGGCGTTCGCGGCGACGACCACTTCGACGTCGTGCTCGAAGGTGGCCCGGCCGGGCTGACCGCCATCGAGCGGGCCCACAGCGCGCCGGCCGGCACCGGCCGGATCAAGGTGCCCTACCTGGGCGGCTACGAGCACTTCGAGCGTTCCAGCGACCACGACGGCCTCAACGACGACGCCTCGCGGGTGGTGGTCTTCCACTGGACCATGCGGACGAAGATCGCCGAATGACGGGTACGACGGGCGGGGCGCCGGTGGCCGGCGCCCCGCCCGTCGTGGTGTCCGTACCCGGTACGACCGGCGACCCGCCCGACGCCTGCGGCGGGCGGCTACCCACCGGTCCCCGCCGCAGGGGGTGTCCTGCCCGGGGAGGACCGACACCCCGGCCGGGGCACGGGTCCGGTCAGGCCGCCGGACCGCCGGGGACCGCGCGGTGCAGTTCCGCCCCGATCAGCTTGATCACGTCGGCGGCGTGGTCGTTGAGGTAGAAGTGCCCACCGGGATAGACCCGGACGTCGCACTCCGCGGTGGTGTGCCGGGCCCAGTCGTGCGCCTCGTCCACGGTGGTCATCGGGTCCGCGTCCCCGGTCAGCACGGTGATCGGGGCGTCCAGGCGCTGGTCCGGGTCGGTCCGGTAGGTCTCCACCGCCTTGTAGTCGCCACGCACCGCGGGCAGGATCATCGGCAGCAGCTCCGGGTCACCCAGCACCCTCGGGTCCGAGCCGCTGAGCCGGGCCAGCTCCCGCAGCACTCCGGCATCGTCGCGGGTGTGCACGTAACGCTCGTCGCGGACCCTCGACGGCGCCCGGCGACCGGAGGCGAACAGGCGCACCGGCGGCTGACCCGTCCGCGTCTGCAACCGCAGCCCCACCTCGTAGGCGAGCACGGCGCCCATGCTGTGCCCGAAGAGCGCCACCGGCCGGTCCAGCCACGGCCGCAGCGCCTCGAACACCCCGTCGGCCAGGGCGGCGACGGAATCCAGCACCGGCTCGTGCCGGCGGTCCTGCCGACCCGGGTACTGGATCGCCAGCACCTCGACCGTGGGCGAGAGGGCCCGGGAGACCGGGAACAGGTAGCTGGCCGAGCCACCGGCGTGTGGCAGCGCCACCAGCCGGATCGCGCTGGTCGGCGACGGATGGAACCGCCGCACCCAGAGGTCGTTCTCGAGCGTTGCCGTCATCACTGGTCCCCTACCGGATCGGCGCTGCGGGTGCGCCCCACAGCAGGACGTTCTCCAGCGGGCCACCCCCGTGCCGACGCTCCGGCCGGCCCGCCGGACGCGGTGTCGCGCCGGTGCCCTCGGGTGGCTCCGGTGCCCGCAGTCGATGCGAGCGTAGGAACGCTCGAAACGCCGGAACAACCCCTAAGCAGCGCTGCTCCCCCCTAGCCCGGCACCGCCACGGACGACGGTGGCGTCCCCGCCCACCGCGGGAACGCCACCGTCGGGACCGTACGGTCAGGCCACCGGATGTGCCGGCCGGGCCGGTGGGGCGGTCGACTCGGGTCCGATCCGGACCACCGGCGAACCGGTGTCGAGGTGTCCACCCGTCGCGGCCTGTGCCGCGTGGGTCGCCGGGTCGCCGCCCGTGCCCGCCCCGTCTGGGTCGGCGGCGGCGTCCGGGTCGACCGGCGGGGTGTCGTCGGCACCGGCGGGGCCGCCTGACGGATCCTGGCCGGGCACCGAGGCCCCGACGTTACGCAGCAGCACGGCGGCCAGGACCGCCGTCACCACCAGAATGCCGGCCGCGGCGAGCGCGGCGACCCGCAGCTCGTCGGCGAAGGCGGCCCGGGCCAGCGTGACCAGCGTGTCCGCCGCGGTGGCGGAGAGCGTACGGCTCTCCTCGACCGCGCCACCCAGGGTCTCCCGGGCGGTCGCCCAGGAGTCGGCCGGGACGCCGTCGGGTGCCCCACCGGCGAGTTGCCGCCGGTAGACGTACGTGCCGATGCTGCCGAGGATCGCCACACCGAGCGCCGCGCCGAACTGGCTGCCGGTCTCGGAGAGCCCGGCCGCCGCGCCGGCCCGCTCCGGCGGCGCGGTGGAGACGATCAACTCGGCGCTGAGCGTCAGCACCATCGCGATGCCACCCGTCATCAGTGCCTGGCCCACCACCACCATGGCCAGCCCCGAGTCGTCGCCGACCTGGGCGAGCACCAGGCAGCCGGCGGCACCCACCAGCAGGCCCCCGGCGGCGACGTAGGCCCGCCGGAAGCGCTGCGCCAGCATCGGCGCGAGCACCGCCGCGCCGATGCCCGCCGCACCGGCGGCCGGCAACGACCACAGGCCGGCGGTGAACGGCCGCAGCCCGAGCACCAACTGGAGGTACTGGCTGATGAAGAACATGAACCCGACCAGCGCGAAGTTGGCGAGCACGTTCATCACCACGGCCGCGCTGAACGCGGGGGCGCGGAACAGCCGGACGTCGATCACCGGATCGGCGAGCCGCCGCTGACGCAGGACGAACACGGTCAGGAAGAGCAACCCGGCGAGCACACCGGCCACCGGCGGCCAGGTCATGCCGTCCTCGGCGAACTGCTTGATGCCCCAGATCATCGGCAGCACGGCGACGAACGCCAGCACCGTGCTGAGCAGGTCGAGCCGGCCGGCGGCGGGGTTGCGGAACTCGGGCAGCAGCAACGGGGCCAGGATAAGCAGGAGCAGCATGATCGGCACGTTGATCTCGAAGACGGTGCCCCAGGAGAAGTACTGCAACAGCGCCCCGCCGGCCACCAGGCCGATGACGCCACCGGCGGAGAAGCCGGCCGCCCACATGCCGATCGCGGCCCGGCGCTCGTTCTCGTCGTGGAACATGTTGCGGATCAACGACATGGTCGACGGCATGAGCGTCGCACCTGCGGCACCCATCACCGCCCGGGTCCCGATCAGCATGCCGGGACTGGTGGAGAGGGCCGTGGCCACGGATGCGGCACCGAACACCGCCGCGCCGATCATCAGCAGCCGGCGGCGCCCGATCCGGTCCCCCAGGGTCCCCATCGGAATCAGCAGGCCGGCCAGCACGAAGGCGTAGACGTCCGTGATCCAGAGGAGCTGACTGCTGGTCGGCTCAAGGTCCGCCGTGATGAACGGCAGAGCGTACGACAGCACGGTCATGTCCATGCTGATGATCAGTGTCACCATGACGAGTACCGCGAGGCCGATCCACTCGCGACGGCCGGCCTTTGCCTGCGCTGTAGCCATGGCCGAAAGCTACCACCGGATTTAGACGCTCGTATACATCCGGTGGATGAATTAGGGGGTGGTTCCGAGTAGGGTGACGCCGTGGGTCATCGGGAACGCCTGCTGGCAGGGGCCAGGGTCTGCCTCTACGAGCGCGGCTACACACGCACCACCGCCCGTGACATCGTCGCCGCCTCGGACACGAATCTGGCGTCGATCGGGTACCACTTCGGTTCCAAGGAGGCGCTGCTGACCGCCGCCCTGGTACAGGCGTTCGAGGAGTGGGGTGTCGAGATCGACCGGGTGTTGCGCGACGGCACCCAACCCGACCTGATGGACCGGCTGGAGACCATGTGGACCGGCCTGGTGGAGTCGTTCGGCACGCACCGGCCGCTCTGGGTCGCCGGGATCGAGGCGTTCGCGCTGGCCGAGCACCTGCCGGTGCTGCGGGAGCAGCTCGCCGAGACGTACACCCGGGCCCGCCCGGCGCTGGCCACCTTCGTGATCCGCAACGGTGGTGAGAACGTCCCCGAGGAGACCCGCAGGGCCGTCGGCTCGTTCCTGCTGGCGTTGATGACCGGCCTGACGGTGCAGCGGCTGCTCGATCCCGAGGCCGCCCCCTCCGGCAGGGACCTGGCCGAGGCGCTGCGGGTGATCGTCGGCGCGGTCAACGAGTCCGGCGACCCCGGGCACCCCTGCACCGACGCCTGACCGCCGGCCGCCGGGCCGCGTCCCGGCCGACCCGACAGGGGTACGACCCGCCGCGGCCCGCGTACAGGGGGTCGGGATAGGGGTCGGGGCGACACCGCCGCCGGCCGGACCCGCCGGGCCGGTCACTCCACCCGGACCAGACCGGCACGGAGCATGTCCTCCAGCCAGACGTCGAAGTCGCGCCGGGTGACCGCCGGATCGGCCGACCACTGCCGGGCCAGCACACCGGCCGCCCGCTCCAACGAGCCGCCCTGCTGCTGCAACGCGATCCACATCGCGGCGGCGGTCGCCCCGAACCGGTATCGCAGCCCGCTCCGTTCGGAGATCAGCTCAAGCTGCCCGTTCCGGGTGACCTTGGCGACGATGCCCTGTTCGAGTCGCACCCGCATCCTCCCTGCCTCTCCCCGTGTCCACCCTGGTGGCACCCTGTGGCGAACCGTGACGTCCACCAGGCCCGGTCACTACCGTATGAGGTCGGACGGTGACACGGTACGGCCATGGACCCACGTCGAAGGTGGACAAAAGCCCACCCGTACGCGGGAGGAACCCCGAGGCCCGCCGGCCACCCGTGGGGGTCGACGGACCTCGGGCCTCCTCGGAAGAGGGTCAGTCGGACGCCTCCAACTCGTCGTCGAGGATGTCGAACAACTCGTCCGCGGTGACCGACGCCAGGTCCCGGGCGTCCGACGTCACCTCGGCCGCCCCGTACGCCGCGTTCCACCGGGACATCAGCGCCTGGAGCCGGACGGTGATCCGGCCCCGTTCCGCCTCGTCCGGCACGGTGCCGTCCAGCAGCGTCTCCCACCGGGCCAGCTCCGCCTCCAGCGACGGTGCGGCCGGCAGGTCACCGGCCAGCTCGGACCGGACGAACCGGGCCACCGCCGTCGGGCTGGGGTGGTCGTAGATGAGCGTCGCCGGCAACCGCAGCCCGGTCGCCGCACCGAGGCTGTTGCGGAACTCCACGGCCGCGAGGGAGTCGAAGCCCAACTCCAGGAAGCCCTTGTCCACGTCCAGCAGGTGCGGGCGGTCGTGCCCCAGCACCTCGGCCGCGCGGGCCCGGACCAGCTCGGTCACGGTCCGGTCGGCGTCGTCAGGCGACAGCCCCGCCAGCCGGTCGGCCAACGGCTTCTCCCCCGCCACCGGGCCGGCCGCACCGGCCGCCGCCCGCCGGGCGGGCGCCCGGACCAGGCCGCGCCACAGCGGCGGCACCCCGTCGGCCCGGGACCGGATCGCGGCCAGGTCCAGCCGGACCGGCAGGGCCACCGCCGGCACCGGCCCGAGGGTCGCGTCGAACAGCGCCAACGCGTCGGGCGTGGACAACGCGCCCACCCCGGAACGGGCCATCCGGCGCAGGTCCGCCGCACCGAGGTGCCCGGTCATCCCGCTGCCCGCCTCGGCCCACAGGCCCCACGCCAGCGCGGTGCCGGCGAGACCGTGCGCCCGCCGGTGCTGGGCGAGGGCGTCCAGGTAGGCGTTCGCCGCGGTGTAGCTGGCCTGGCCGGCGCCACCCAGGGTGGCCGCCGCCGAGGAGAACAGCACGAACCAGCGCAGTGGCCGGTGCAGGGTGAGTTCGTGCAGGTGACGGGCGGCCTCCGCCTTGGGGCCGAGCACCGCCGCCGCCCGCTGCGGGGTCAACGTCGGCAGCAACCCGTCGTCGACCACCCCGGCGGCGTGGACCACCCCGGTCAGCGGGTGCTCGGCGGGCACCCCGTCGAGCAGGGCCGCCACCGCCGCCCGGTCGGCCAGGTCGCAGGAGGCCACCGTCACCTCCGCGCCGGCCGCCGTCAGGCGGGCGGTCAGCTCGTCCACCCCCGGGGCCGCCGGGCCGCGCCGGCTGGCCAGCAGCAGCCGTCGTACGCCGTGCCGGGTCACCAGGTGCTCGGCGAGCAGCCGGCCCAGGCCCCCGGTGCCGCCGGTGACCAGCACCGTGCCCGTCGGGTCGATGCCGGCGGGCGGCTCTTCGTCGGGCACCGGCAGCGCCGCCAGCCGGGGCGCGAGCAGGCCACCGCGACGGACCGCCAGTTGCGGTTCGCCGTCGACGGCCAGCGCCGCCCGCACCCCCGCCGGGTCCGGCCCGTCGACGTCGATCAGGACCAGCCGGCCCGGGTTCTCCTCCTGCGCGGCCCGGACCAGCCCCCAGACGGTGGCGTCCACCGGCCGGGGCACGTCCTCGCCGTCGACGGTGGCGACCGCCCGGGTCGTCACCAGCGCCAGCCGGGCACCGGCGAACCGGTCGTCGGCGAGCCACTGCTGCACCAGGGACAGCGCCCCGGTGGCCACCGCCGAGGGGGAATCCGACGGGGAACGCCAGGCCACCACGACGGTGTCCGGCGTGCCGTCCCGCGCCGCGAGCGCGGCGAGGTCGGCGTGCCGGGACACCCCGAGGCCGAGGTCGTCGTCGCCGAGGACCACGGTCGTGCCGTCGCCGGTGCCCTGCGGCGTCTCCACCGCGGTCCAGGTGACCTGGTACAGCGACGAGCGGTGCCCGGACCGCGCCCCGCCCAGCTGGTCGGCGGCGAGCGGCCGGACCACCAGCGAGGCCACCGAGGCGACCGGTGCGCCGGTGGTGTCGGCCAGGTCGAACGCCACCTCCTGCGGGCCGGTCGGGCGCAGCCGCACCCGCAGCGCCGTCGCGCCGGTGGCGTGCAGGGTGACGCCACGCCAGGCGAACGGCAGCCGCAGCTGGTCGTCGTCCGGCTCGTCCCCGGTCAGGTCGAGGGTGTGCAGCACCGCGTCGAACAGCGCCGGGTGCAGGCCGAACCGACCGGCCGTCGACGTCGCCTCGTCGGGGAGCGCCACCTCGGCGTACACCTCGTCGCCGTTGCGCCAGGCGGCCCGCAGGCCCTGGAAGAGCGGACCGTAGTGGTAGCCGGCGTCGGCCAGCCGGTCGTAGCGGCCGGCCAGGTCGACCGGGATCGACCCGGCGGGCGGCCAGGCGTCGCCGGCCGGACCGGCCGACGCGGTCGACGCCGCCGGGGCCAGCACGCCGGTGGCGTGCCGGGTCCATCCGTCGACGCCGTCCTCCGGCCGGGAGTGCACGGTGACCGGGCAGCGTCCCGTCCCGTCGGGCGCTCCCACCACCACCTGCAGGTCGACGCCGCCCCGGGGCGGGACGACCAGCGGGGCCTCCAGCGTCAACTCCTCCACCTGGGCGCAGCCGACCTGGTCAGCGGCGCGGACGGCCAGCTCGACGAACGCCGTGCCGGGCAGCAGCACCGTGCCGGCGAGATCGTGTTCGGCGAGCCACGGGTGGGTCCGCAGCGACAACCGGCCGGTCAGCACGGTGCCGTCGGCACCGGCCAGCCCGACGACCGCGCCGAGCAGCGGGTGGGCGGCCGGCCGCTGACCCAGCGCCGGCACGTCACCGCCGCCCGCTGGAGCGTCCAGCCAGAGCCGACGCCGCTGGAACGGGTACGTCGGCAGGTCGGTGACCCGGGCGCCGGTGGGCACGAACCAGGCCCGCCAGTCGACCGGGACACCTCGGGTGTGCAGGGTGGCGAGGGCGGTCAGCAGGGTCGCCGCCTCGTCCCGGCCGCCGCGCAGCACCGGCACCAGGGTGACGCCCCCGGTGTCGGTGACGCACTCCCGGCCCATCGCGGTGAGCACCGCGTCCGGGCCCACCTCCAGGAACGTGGTGACGCCGGCCGCCTCCAGGGTGGCGATCCCGTCGCTGAACCGGACCGCCTCCCGGACGTGCCGCACCCAGTAGCCGGGGGTGGTGATCTCGTCGGGGTCGGCGAGCCGGCCGGTCAGGTTGGACACCACCGGCACCCGTGGCGGTGCGAAGGTCAACCCGGCGGCGACCCGGTGGAACTCGGCCAGCATCGGCTCCATGTGCGGGGAGTGGAACGCGTGGCTGACCCGCAGCCGCTTGATCCGGCGTCCCCGGGCCCGCCAGTCGTCGGCGAGCGCGCCGACGGCGTCGTGGTCACCGGAGATCACCACGGACCGGGGGCCGTTGACCGCCGCGACACCCAGCTCGGTCTCCCGACCGGCCAGCTCCCCGCGCATCTCCTCCTCGGACGCCTCGACGGCGACCATCGCGCCGTCCTCCCGCATCGCCTGCATCAGCCGGCCGCGTGCGGTGACCAGGGTCGCGGCGTCGGGCAGCGACAGCACCCCGGCGACGTGCGCGGCGCTGATCTCGCCGATGGAGTGCCCGGCGACCAGGTCGGGCCGGACGCCCCACGATTCGAGCAGCCGGTACAGCGCCACCTCGATGGCGAACAGCGCGCTCTGGCTGTAGACCGTCTGGTCGAGCAGCGCGGCGTCGGCGACGTCGGGTTCGGTGTAGAGCACCTCCCGCAGCGGCCGGTCGAGCTGCGCGTCCAGGTGGGCGCACACCTCGGCGAACGCCGCCGCGAAGGCCGGGTACGCCGCGGCCAGCTCGCGGCCCATGCCGAGGCGCTGCGCGCCCTGGCCGGTGAAGAGCATGGCGAGCTTGCCGGCCGACGGCGTCCCCTGCACCCACTCGGCGGGGTCGGTGCCCCCGGCGGCCGCGCGCAGGGCGCGGACCGCGTCGTCCCCGGCCGGGGCGACCACCACGGCCCGACGTTCCAGCACCGCCCGGGTGGTGGCCAGCGAGTACGCCACGTCCAGGGTGGCCCCGGTGTCGGCTACCAGCCCGGCCTGGGCGCGCAGCGCCTCCGCCGAGCGGGCGGAGAGCAGCCAGGGCAGCACCGGTGGGGTGTGCGGGGCGTCCCCGTCGGCCGGCGTCGCCTCGACCGCCGGTGCCTGCTCGATGATGACGTGGGCGTTGGTGCCGCTGATGCCGAACGAGGAGACACCGGCACGGCGGGGCCGCTCCAGTGCCGGCCACTGCTGCGCCTCGGTGAGCAGCCGGACCGCCCCGGCCGACCAGTCCACCTGCGGCGACGGCTGGTCGGCGTGCAGGGTGCGGGGCAGCACCCCGTTGCGCATCGCCAACACCATCTTGATCACGCCAGCGACACCTGCCGCGCCCTGGGTGTGGCCGATGTTCGACTTGATCGAGCCGAGCCAGAGCGGCCGGTCCTGCGGACGGTCCTGACCGTAGGTGGCGAGGACCGCCTGTGCCTCGATCGGGTCGCCCAGGGTGGTGCCGGTGCCGTGTGCCTCGACCAGGTCGACCTCGTCGGGGCGGACGTCCGCGGCGGCCAGCGCCTGCCGGATGACCCGCTGCTGGGCGGGACCGTTCGGGGCGGTCAGGCCGTTGGACGCGCCATCCTGGTTGATCGCCGAACCCCGCACCACGGCGAGAACGTGGTGACCGTGGCGTTCGGCGTCGGAGAGCCGCTCCAGCAGCAGCATGCCCGCCCCCTCGGACATGCCGGTGCCGTCGGCGTCGGCGGAGAAGGACTTGCACCGGCCGTCTGCGGCCAGCCCCCGCTGGAGGCTGAAGTCCAGGAAGGTGTCCGGCTTGGACATCACCGTGACCCCGCCGGCCAGCGCGAGCGAGCACTCGCCGGAGCGCAGCGCCTGCACGGCCAGGTGGATCGCCACCAGCGACGACGAACACGCGGTGTCGACGCTGACCGCCGGCCCCTCCAGGCCCAGGGTGTACGAGATCCGCCCGGACGCGACGCTCGCCATGCTGCCGTTGCCCAGGTAGCCCGCCAACTCCTCGGGCACCTCGGACAGCCGGCTGCCGTAGTCGTGGTACATGACCCCGGTGAACACCCCGGTCGGGCTGCCCTTGAGCGAGGTCGGGTCGATCCCGGCCCGCTCCAGCACCTCCCACGACGTCTCCAGCAGCAACCGCTGCTGCGGGTCCATCGCGACCGCCTCACGCGGGCCGATGCCGAAGAAGTCGGGGTCGAAGTCGGCCGCGTCGTAGAGGAAACCACCCTCCAGCGAGTACGTCCGGCCGGGCTTGCCGGGCTCCGGGTCGTAGAGGTGGTCGAGGTCCCAGCCGCGGTCGGTGGGGAACGACGAGATGGCGTCCGCGCCGTCGACCAGGAGTTGCCACAGGTCCTCCGGGGTGCGGACCCCGCCGGGGAAGCGGCAGCTCATCGCCACGATGGCGACGGGTTCGTCGACCACCGGCCGGACCACCGTGCTCGGCTGCGCCGACGCCGGTCCGCCGAGGATCGTGCCGTGCAGGTACCCGGCCAGCGCGGTCGGGTTCGGGTAGTCGAACACCAGGGTCGCCGGCAGCCGCAGCCCGGTGGCGGTGTTGAGCCTGTTGCGCAGCTCGACGGCGGCCAGCGAGTCGAAGCCGAGTTCCTTGAACGCCCGCGCCGGCTCGACGGCGGTGCCGCTGTCGTGGCCGAGGACGGCCGCGACGTTGGCCCGGACCAGGTCGAGCAGCACCCGGTGCTGGTCGTCCGCGTCGAGGGTGACGAGCTGCCGGTGCAGGCCGGAGCCGGTGACCGGGGTGGCCGGACCACCCGCCGCCCGTCGGGCCGGGAGCCGGACCAGGCCCCGGAACAGCGCCGGGAGCTGCTGGCCCTGGGCGCGCAGCGCGGCGGTGTCCAGCCGCACCGGCACCAGCAGCGGCTCGTCGCCGGCGACGGCCGCGTCCAGCAGGGCCAGACCCCGGTCGGAGTCCAGCGGCAGGACGCCGGAGCGGGCCATCCGGGCCACGTCGGCCTCGCCGAGGTGCGCGGTCATCCCACTGCGCTGCTCCCAGAAACCCCAGGCCAGCGACGTGGCCGGTAGGCCCAGGGCCCGCCGGTGCGCGGCCAGGGCGTCGACGAAGACGTTCGCGGCGGCGTAGTTGGCCTGCCCCGCCCCGTCGAGGACCCCGGCGGCGGAGGAGAACAGCACGAACGCCGACAGGTCACGGTCGCGGGTCAGCTCGTGCAGGTGCCAGGCCGGGTCGGCCTTGGCCCGCCACACGGTGTCGAGCTGTTCCTGGGTCAGGGCGGTCAGCAGGCCGTCGTCGAGGACCCCGGTGGTGTGCACGACGGCGGTCAACGCCGGGATGCCGTCCAGCAGGGTGGCGACGGCGTCCCGGTCCGCCAGGTCGGCGGCCACCACCTCGACGGTGGCCCCGAGGCCGGTCAGTTCGTCGCGCAGCTCCGCCGCGCCCGGCGCGGTCAGCCCGCGCCGCGAGGTCAGGACCAGGTCCCGCACCCCGTGCACCGTCACCAGGTGCCGGGCGACGAGCGCGCCCAGCACACCGGTGCCGCCGGTGACCAGGACGGTGCCGTCGGCCCGCCACGCTCCACCGGTGGTGGTCGCGCGGGCCAGGCGCGGCACCCGCACCTGGCCGTCGCGCAGCGACAGCTCCGGCTCACCGGTGCCCACCGCCGCCAGGATCTCCTCCACCTGAGTCTCCGGATCGGCGTCCACCAGCACGAACTGGCCGGGGTTCTCCGCCTGCGCGGCGCGGACCAGGCCCCAGATCGGGGCGTGGGCCAGGTCGGTGCCGCCGTCGGCGGCACCGTTGGTGATCACGACCAGCCGGGCTGCGGCCTGGGTCGGGTCGGCGAGCCAGGACTGGAGCAGGGCGAGGGTCTCCCCCACCGCCGTCCGGGCGGCGGTGGCCGGGTCGAGGTCGGCGGCGGGCGGGGTGAGCGGGGCGAGCACGACGTCGGGTACGCCGAGGCCGAGACCCTCCAGGTAGCCCCACGACTCGGCGGCGGTGCCGGTGGGCACGGTCACCCAGTCGACGCGGTAGAGGTCCCCGTCGGTCGGGGCGGCGGCGGTGAGCTGGACCGGGCGGGACACCAGCGCGCCGACCACGGCGACCGGTTCGCCGTCCGGGTCGGCCAGGTGCAGGGTGGCGGACTCCGGGCCGCTGGCAGTGACCTTCACCCGCAGGGCGGTGGCGCCCGTGGCGTGCAGCGTCACATCCGTCCAGGCGAACGGCAGATACGGCGGACGACCCACCGGCACCGGCTCACCGATCCCCACCACCTGCAACGCCGCATCCAACAACGCCGGATGCACCCCGAACCGCGACGCCTCCCCATGCGCCTCCTCCGGAAGCGCAACCTCAGCAAACACCACCTCACCAACCCGCCAGGCAGCCTGCACCCCCTGGAACACCGGACCATACTCGTACCCCTGCACCACCAGGTCGTCATACAACCCCGCCGTCGGCACCGGCACCGCACCCGACGGCGGCCAGACCCGCAGGTCGAAGCCGGGGTCGGTGACGTCGGCGGAGAGCACGCCGGTGGCGTGCCGGACCCAACTGCCGGTGTGTTCCGGCCGGGAGTGCACGGTGACCGTCCGGCGGCCGGTGTCGTCGGCGGCGGCGAGCAGCAACTGCACCTGTACGGCACCCTGCTCGGGCAGGATCAGCGGGGCGTGCAGGGTCAGCTCGTCGAGGTGGCCGAGGCCGACGTCGTCCCCGGCGTGCAGGACGAGTTCGACGAAGCCGGTGCCGGGCAGCAGGACGGTGCCGTTGACGGCGTGGTCGGCCAGCCACGGGTGGGTGTCCAGCGAGATCCGGCCGGTGAACAGCACCTCGCCGGACTCGGCCATGGTGACGGCGGCCCCCCACAGCGGGTGCCCGGCGGAGCCGAGACCGGCGGAGGTGAGGTCGGCGCTGCCACCGGTGGCGTTCAGCCAGTAGCGGCGGCGCTGGAACGGGTACGTCGGCAGCGGCACCTCGCCCCGGGGCCGGGCCGGCAGCACCGGCGACCAGTCGACGGTGACGCCCCGGGCGAACGCCTCACCGAGCGAGGTGAGCCAGCGGTGCAGCCCGCCCTCGCCCCGGCGCAGCGACCCGACGGCGGCGACCTCGACGCCCGCGTCGGCGGCGGTCTCCTCGACACCCATGGTCAGCACCGGGTGCGCGCTGCACTCCAGGAACACCCGCATCCCGGCGTCGAGCAGGGCGCGGGTGGTCTCCTCGAAGCGGACGGTCTGCCGCAGGTTGGTGTACCAGTAGCCGGCGTCCAGGCCGGTGGTGTCCAGCACCCGACCGGTGACGGTCGAGTAGAACGGGACCGTGGCGGCACGGGGGGTGACCTGGGCGAGGTCGGCACGTAGCCGCTGCTCGATCAGCTCCACCTGGGCCGAGTGCGACGCGTAGTCCACGTTCACCCGCTTGGCCCGCAGCCCCTCGGCGGTCAGCGTCGCGACCAGGTCGTCGACGGCGTCCGGGTCACCGGAGACGACGACGGAGGAGGTGCCGTTGACGGTGGCGATCGAGATGCGGTCGGCGTAGCCGGTCAGCCGTTCGGCCGCCGCCCGCTCGGGCAGGCCGATGGAGGCCATCGCACCCCGACCCGCCAACACCTCCGCAATCGCCAAACTCCGCAACGCCACCACCAACGCCCCATCCCGCAACGACAAACCACCCGCCACCACCGCCGCCGCGATCTCACCCTGCGAATGCCCAATCACCGCATCCGGCACCACCCCGAACGACCGCCACAACCCCGCCAACGACACCATCACCGCCCACAACACCGGCTGCACCACATCAACCCGCTCCAACGACGGAGCACCCTCCACACCCCGCAAAACCTCAACCAACCGCCAATCCACAAACTCCGACAACGCCACCCCACACTCACCGATCCGCTCCGCAAACACCGGAGACGAATCCAACAACTCCACCGCCATCCCCACCCACTGCGAACCCTGCCCCGGGAACACGAAGACCGTGCCGCCCTGGAGCACACCGGGGGCGGTGCCGTTCTCGGCGAACGCCCGCGCCCCGGCGACGAAGTCGCTCCGGTCGCCGACGATCACCGTGCGCCGGTCGAGCAGCGCCCGCCCGGTCGCCAACGCGTACGCGAGGTCACCGGCCCTGACGGACCCGTCGCCCGCGACGTCGGCCACCCGGGCGGCCTGCTCCCGCAGGGCCTGGTCGGTGCGGGCCGACAGCACCCAGGGCAGCAGCTCCGGCTCGGGGACGTCGACCGGCGGTTCCTCGGCCGGGGGTGCCTGTTCGAGGATGACGTGGGCGTTGGTGCCGCTGATGCCGAACGAGGAGACACCGGCACGGCGGGGCCGCTCCAGCGCGGGCCACGGCTGCGTCTCGGTGAGCAGCCGCACCGCCCCGGCCGACCAGTCCACCTGCGGGGTGGGCTCGTCCACGTGCAGGGTGCGGGGCAGCACCCCGTTGCGCATCGCCAACACCATCTTGATCACACCGGCGACGCCTGCCGCACCCTGGGTGTGCCCGATGTTCGACTTCACCGAGCCGAGCCAGAGCGGCCGGTCCCCGGGCCGTTCCTGACCGTAGGTGGCCAGCAGCGCCTGCGCCTCGATGGGGTCACCGAGGGTGGTGCCGGTGCCGTGCGCCTCGACGGCGTCCACCTCGGTGGCCGGGATGCCACCGGCCGCCGCGAGGGCCTGCCGGATCACCCGCTGCTGCGAGGGACCGTTCGGGGCGGTCAGGCCGTTGGACGCGCCGTCCTGGTTGATCGCCGAACCCCGCACCACGGCGAGGACGTGGTGACCGTGGCGTTCGGCGTCGGAGAGCCGCTCCAGCAGCAGCATGCCGACGCCCTCGGACATCGCCGTGCCGTCCGCGCCGGCCGCGAAGGACTTGCACCGGTGGTCGGCGGCCAGGCCCCGCTGGAGGCTGAACTCGATGAACGTGTCCGGGGTGGACATCACGGTGACGCCACCGGCCAGCGCCAGCGAGCACTCGCCGGAGCGCAGCGCCTGCACGGCCAGGTGGATCGCCACCAGCGACGACGAACACGCGGTGTCGACGCTGACCGCCGGCCCCTCCAGGCCGAGGGTGTAGGCGATCCGGCCGGACGCGACGCTGGCCATGCTGCCGTTGCCCAGGTAACCGGCGAGTTCCTCGGGTACCTCGGGCAGCCGGCTGGCGTAGTCGTGGTACATGACCCCGGCGAAGACACCGGTGAGGCTGCCGCGCAGCGAGTTCGGGTCGATGCCGGCCCGCTCCAGGGCCTCCCACGAGGTTTCCAGCAGCAGCCGCTGCTGCGGGTCCATCGCGATTGCCTCACGCGGGCTGATCCCGAAGAAGTCCGGGTCGAAGTCGGCCGCGTCGTAGAGGAAACCGCCCTCCATGGCGTACGTCTTGCCGGTCCGGCCGGGCTCCGGGTCGTACATGCCGGCGAGGTCCCAGCCCCGGTCGGTGGGGAACGGGGTGATCGCGTCGGTGCCGTCGGCGAGCAGTCGCCACAGGTCCTCGGGGGTGCGGACCCCGCCGGGGAAGCGGCAGCTCATCGCCACGATGGCGACGGGTTCGTCGTCGGCGACGGGGGTGGCCACGGTCGGGGCCTGCGGGGTGGCCGCACCGAGGATCCTGGTGTGCAGGTAGTCGGCGAGCGCGGTCGGGTTGGGGTAGTCGAAGACCAGGGTCGCCGGCAGCCGCAGCCCGGTGGCGGTGTTGAGCTTGTTGCGCAGCTCGACGGCGGCCAGCGAGTCGAAGCCGAGTTCCCGGAACGCCCGGGACGGCTCGACGGTGGCCGGGCTCTCGTGGCCGAGCACCCCGGCGACGTTGGCCCGGACCAGGTCGAGCAGCAGTCGCCGCTGGTCGGCGTCGGCGAGGCCGAGCAGTTGCCGGTGCAGTGCCGAGCCGCCGACCGGCGTCGCGGTCGCACCGGCGGCCCGTCGGGCCGGGAGCCGGACCAGGCCCCGGAACAGCGCCGGGAGCTGCTGGCCCTGGGCCCGCAGCGCGGCGGTGTCCAGCCGGACCGGCACCAGCAGCGGCTCGTCGGTGGCGACCGCCGCGTCCAGCAGGGCGAGACCCTGGTCGGTGCCGATGCCGAGCACGCCGGAGCGGGCCATCCGGGCCACGTCGGCCTCGCCGAGGTGCGCGGTCATCCCACTGCGCTGCTCCCAGAAACCCCAGGCCAGCGACGTGGCCGGCAGGCCCAGGGCCCGCCGGTGCGCGGCCAGGGCGTCGACGAAGACGTTCGCGGCGGCGTAGTTGCCCTGCCCGGAGCCGTCGACCACGCCGGCGGCCGAGGAGAACAGCACGAACGCGGACAGCTCACGGTCCCGGGTGAGGTCGTGCAGGTGCCAGGCCGGGGTGGCCTTGGCCCGCCACACGGTGTCGAGCTGCGCGTCGGTGAACGCGGCGACGGTACCGTCGTCCAGCGCGCCGGTGGTGTGCACGACGGCGGTCAACGCCGGGATGGCGTCGAGCACCCCGGCGACCGCGTCCCGGTCGGCCAGGTCGGCCGCCACCACCTCCACGGAGGCACCCAACGCCGCCAACTCGTCCCGCAACTCCACCGCACCCGGCGCGGTCAACCCGCGCCGGGAGGTCAGGACCAGGTCCCGCACCCCGTGCACCTCCACCAGGTGCCGGGCCACCAGCCCGCCCAGCACACCGGTGCCACCGGTCACCAGCACCGCACCGTCGGCCCGCCACACCGGCTCCCCGGCGGCGGCGCGGGCCAGGCGCGGCACCCGCACCTGACCGTCGCGCAGCGACAGCTCCGGCTCACCGGTGCCCACCGCCGCCAGGATCTCCTCCACCGGAGTCTCCGGATCGGCGTCCACCAGCACGAACTGACCCGGGTTCTCCACCTGGGCGGCCCGGACCAGGCCCCACACCGGGGCGTGCACCAGGTCGGTCACCTGGTCGGCCGCGCCGCTGGTGAGCACCACCAGCCGGGACTCGGCCAACCGGGGGTCGGCCAGCCAGCGCTGCAGCAGCGCGAGCGCCGTACCCACCGCGGCCCGCGCGGCCACCTCGACGTCGGCGACCGGTCCGTCGCCCGTGAGACGGGCGAGGACCAGCTCCGGCACGTCGTCGGCGAGATCCGCCAGGTGGGCCCACGAGGGCGTCGTCGGGGTGGCGGGCACCGCGACGGTGGTCCAGTCGACCCGGTAGAGGTTGCCCTCGGTGGTGGCGGCGGCGAGCTGCACCGGCCGGGACACCAGGGAACCGATCTCGGCGACCGGCGCACCGGTCGGGTCGGCCAGGTGCAGGGTGACCGCCTCCGGGCCGGTCGGGGTGACCCGCACCCGCAGGGCGGTGGCGCCCGTGGCGTGCAGCGTCACATCCGTCCAGGCGAACGGCAGATACGGCGGACGACCCACCGGCACCGGCTCACCGATCCCCACCACCTGCAACGCCGCATCCAACAACGCCGGATGCACCCCGAACCGCGACGCCTCCCCATGCGCCTCCTCCGGAAGCGCAACCTCAGCAAACACCACCTCACCAACCCGCCAGGCAGCCTGCACCCCCTGGAACACCGGACCATACTCGTACCCCTGCACCACCAGGTCGTCATACAACCCCGCCGTCGGCACCGGCACCGCACCCGACGGCGGCCACGCCGACAGGTCGAAGCCGGCGGCGGCCGGGGTGTCGGTGAGCACGGCGGTGGCGTGCCGGGTCCACGGCTGTTCCGCCTCGGCGTGCTCGGCCCGGGAGTGGACGCTGACGGTCCGCCGGGTCGACTCGTCGGCGGCGGTCATCAGCAGCTGTACCTGCACGGCGGTGCGCTCGGCGAGCAGCAGCGGGGCGTGCAGGGTCAGCTCCTCCAGGTGGCCGAGGCCGACGTGGTCACCGGCGTGCAGCACCATCTCGACGAAGGCCGCACCGGGCAGCAGGACGGTGCCGTTGACGGCGTGGTCGGCCAGCCACGGGTGGGTGTCCAGCGAGATCCGGGCGGTGAACAGCACCTCACCGGACTCGGCCATCGCCACCGACGCACCCCACAGCGGGTGGCCGGCCGCGCCGAGGCCCACCGACGCCACGTCGGTCGTGCCGCTGGTCGCGTCGATCCAGTAGCGGCGGCGCTGGAACGGGTACGTCGGCAGCGGCACCTCCCCGCGCGGACGCGCCGGCAACGCCGACGACCAGTCCACCGGCACCCCACGGACGAACGCCTCACCCAGCGAGGTGAGCCAACGACGCAGCCCGCCCTCGCCCCGGCGCAGCGACCCGACGGCGGCGACCTCGACGCCCGCGTCGGCGGCGGTCTCCTCGACACCCATGGTCAGCACCGGGTGCGCGCTGCACTCCAGGAACACCCGCATCCCCGCCCGCAGCAGCACCCGGGTGGTCTCCTCGAAGCGGACGGTCTGCCGCAGGTTGGTGTACCAGTAGCCGGCGTCCAGGCCGGTGGTGTCCAGCACCCCGGCGGTCACCGTGGAGTAGAACGGCACGGTCGACGACCGGGGCGACACCTCGGCGAGGTCGTCGCGCAGCCGCTGCTCGATCAGCTCCACCTGGGCCGAGTGCGACGCGTAGTCCACGTTCACCCGCTTGGCCCGCACCTCCTCGGCGCTGAGAGCGGCGACGAGGTCGTCGACGGCGTCCGGGTCACCGGAGACCACCACCGACGACACCCCGTTGACCGTGGCGATGGACACCCGGCCGTCGTAGGCGTCGAGGCGCTCGCGGACCCGCTCGGCGGGCAGGCCGATGGAGGCCATCGCACCCCGACCCGCCAACACCTCCGCAATCGCCAAACTCCGCAACGCCACCACCAACGCCCCATCCCGCAACGACAAACCACCCGCCACCACCGCCGCCGCGATCTCACCCTGCGAATGCCCAATCACCGCATCCGGCACCACCCCGAACGACCGCCACAACCCCGCCAACGACACCATCACCGCCCACAACACCGGCTGCACCACATCAACCCGCTCCAACGACGGAGCACCCTCCACACCCCGCAAAACCTCAACCAACCGCCAATCCACAAACTCCGACAACGCCACCCCACACTCACCGATCCGCTCCGCAAACACCGGAGACGAATCCAACAACTCCACCGCCATCCCCACCCACTGCGAACCCTGCCCCGGGAACACGAACACCACCCCGGAGCCGCCCTGCAACGGCGTCGGCACCGCGGCCCCGGCGACCAGGGCGTCCGCGCCGGTCAGGAAGTCGCTGACGTCGCCGACGACGACGGCCCGCCGGTCCAGCGCCGCCCGCCCCTTGGCCAGCGCGTACGCGAGGTCACCCGGGTCGGTGGTGGTGGCGGCGACGGCGGCCCGCAGCTGGGCGGCCTGGGCGCGCAGTGCCTCCTCGGTCTTGGCCGACAGCACCCACGGCAGCACGGCCGGCGGCGGGACGATCTCGCCCTCCAGCTCGACCGGCGGGGCCTCCTCCACGATGACGTGGGCGTTGGTGCCGCTGATGCCGAACGACGACACGCCCGCCCGGCGCGGCCGGTCCAGCGCCGGCCACGGCTGCGCCTCGGTGAGCAGCCGCACCTCGCCGGCCGACCAGTCGATCTGCGGGGACGGCTCGTCGGCGTGCAGGGTGCGGGGCAGCAGACCGTTGCGCATCGCCAGCACCATCTTGATCACGCCCGCGACACCTGCCGCACCCTGGGTGTGGCCGATGTTCGACTTGATCGAGCCGAGCCACAGCGGACGCTCACCCGGCCGGCCCTGCCCGTAGGTGGCCAGCAGCGCCTGCGCCTCGATCGGGTCGCCGAGAGCCGTGCCGGTGCCGTGCGCCTCCACCGCGTCGACCTCGGTCGCCGGGATGCCACCGGCCGAGGCCAGCGCCTGCCGGATCACCCGCTGCTGCGAGGGACCGTTCGGGGCGGTCAGCCCGTTGGACGCGCCGTCCTGGTTGGTGGCCGAGCCCCGGATCACCGCGAGCACCTGGTGGCCGTTGGCCCGCGCGTCGGAGAGCCGCTCCAGCAGCAGCATGCCGGCGCCCTCACCCCAGCCGGTGCCGTCGGCCCCGGCGGCGAACGACTTGGAGCGGCCGTCCTTGGCCAGGCCCCGCTGGCGGCTGAAGTCGATGAACGTGTCCGGGGTGGACATCACCGTGACGCCGCCGGCCAACGCCAGCGAGCACTCCCCGGCCCGCAGCGCCTGCACGGCCAGGTGGATCGCCACCAGCGACGACGAGCAGGCGGTGTCGATCGACACGGCCGGCCCCTCCAGACCGAGGGTGTAGGCGACCCGGCCGGAGACGATGCTGGCGAGGCTGCCGTTGCCCAGGTAACCGGCCAGCTCGTCGGGCACCTGGTGCAGGCGCAGCGCGTAGTCGTGGTACATGACGCCGGCGAAGACACCGGTCGGGCTGCCCTTGAGCGAGGTCGGGTCGATCCCGGCCCGCTCCAGCACCTCCCACGACGTCTCCAGCAGCAACCGCTGCTGCGGGTCCATCGCGACCGCCTCACGCGGGCTGATCCCGAAGAAGTCCGCGTCGAAGTCGGCCGCGTCGTAGAGGAAACCACCCTCCATCGAGTACGTCTTGCCGGGCTTGCCGGGCTCCGGGTCGTACATGCCGGCCAGGTCCCAGCCCCGGTCGGTGGGGAACGGGGAGACCGCGTCGACGCCGCCCTCCAACAGCTCCCACAGCTGCTCCGGAGTGCTCACCCCACCGGGGAAGCGGCAGCTCATCGACACGATCGCGATCGGCTCCTGGGTGAACGAGGCAGGTGCCAGCTCCGGCACCACCGGGTCCACGTCGGTGCCGAGCACGGTGGAGACCACGAACTCGGCGAGCGCCACCGGCGTCGGGTAGTCGAAGACCAGGGTCGCCGGCAGCCGCAGCCCGGTGGCGGCGTTGAGCCGGTTACGCAGCTCCACCGCGGCCAGCGAGTCGAAACCCAGCTCGTTGAAGGCGCGGCGGGGCTCGATCGCCTCCGCACCGTCGTGGCCGAGCACGGCGGCGACGTGCGCGCGGACCAGGTCGAGGGTGACCCGGTCCCGTTCGGCCGGGGTGAGGCCGGCGAACTGCCGGGCCAGCCCCTGGGCGGCGTCCGCCGGGCCGGCGGCCTGCGCGGCCCGCCGGGCCGGCAGCGGCACCAGGCCGCGCAGCAGCGCCGGCACCCCGTCGGGCCGGTTGCGCAGCGCGGTCAGGTCGACCCGGATCGGGGCGAGCACCGGCTCGTCGACGCCGAGCGCCGCGTCGAGCAGGGCCAGGTTCTCGGCCGGGCTGAGGCCGGGCATGCCGGACCGCTCGATGCGCTGCAACGCGGCGGCGTCCAGCTGGCCGCCCATGCCGCTGTCACCGGTCCACAGACCCCAGGTGAGGGCGACGGCGGGCCGGCCCTGCGCCCGACGGGTGGTGGCCAGCGCGTTCAGGGTGGCGTTCGCGGCGGCGTAGTTGCCCTGCCCGGCGCAGTCGAGCAGGCTCGCCAGCGAGGAGAAGAGCACGAAGGCGGTCAGGTCGGCGTCGCGGGTCAGCCGGTCGAGGTTGACCGCGCCGTCCAGCTTGGCCTGCAGCACCGCGTCGAGCCGCTGCGGGGTGAGCGAGCCGATCGTCCCGTCGTCGACGATGCCGGCGGCGTGCACCACCGCCCGCAACGGCCGGTCGGCCGGGACGGCGGCGAGCAACGCGGCCAGGGCGTCGGCGTCGGCCGCGTCGCAGGCGGCCACGTCGACGCTCGCGCCTGCCGCTTCCAGTTCCGCGCGCAGCTGCGCCACACCGGCCGCCGCCGGGCCACGACGACTGGTCAACAGCAGGTGGCGTACGCCGTGGTTGCCGGCCAGGTGCCGGGCGACGTGCGCGCCGAGCCCGCCGGTGCCGCCGGTGACCAGCACCGTGCCGTCGGTCGGCCACCCGGCGGCGTCGTCGTTGCCGTCGGGGGTGGTGGCGACCCGGGCCAGCCGGGGCACACTGATCTCCCCGTCACGTACCCGCAGCTCCGGTTCGCCGGTGGCCAGGGCGGCGGCCAGCAGCGACGTGGGGGCGTCGGCGAGCCGGACGGTGACGAACCGGTCCGGGTTCTCCGTCTGCGCGGCGCGCAGCAGACCCCAGACCGCCTCGGTGGCGAGGTCGTCGGCGCGGCTGACGAAGACCAGCCGGGTGCCGGCCAGCCGCGCGTCGGCCAGCCACTGCTGCAGCAGCGTCAACGCGTCGGCGGTGGCGGCCCGGACGTCACCGGCGTCGACCCCGACGAACGCGAACTCGGGGGCGGTCGCGCCGGCGTCGATCGCGGCGCCCAGTGCGGCCGGGTCGGCGTACCGGGGGGCGGTGCCGATCCGCTCGTCGCCGAGCACCGCCCAGCGGGGGGTGCCCGTCGGGGCGGGCCGGTGACCGAGCTTCGTCCACTCCAGCCGGAACAGCCGCTCGTGGTAGCCGCCCCGGGCGGCGGTGAGCTGGGCGGTGGAGACCGGCCGGGAGACGAACGACCGCACCGAGGCCACCGGTGCGCCGGTGGCGTCGGCGAGGGTCACCGACACGCTGTCCCCGGCGGCCGGGGCGATCCGCACCCGCACCTCGGCCGCACCGGCGGCGTGCAGGGTGACGTCGTTCCAGGCGAACGGGATGCGCACCGCGTCGTCGGTGGGCTCGCCCCGGTGGGCCGCGTCGATGGCGTGCAGGGCGGCGTCCAGCACCGCCGGGTGCAGGCCGAAGCGGGCCGCCTCGGCCCGGCTGTCGGCGGGGAGCGCGACCTCGGCGTACACCTCCTGGCCGCGTCGCCAGACGGCCTTGAGGCCCTGGAAGACCGGGCCGTAGCCGTAGCCCTGGTCGGCCAGTTCGGCGTAGATGCCGGCCAGGTCGACCGGCCGGGCGTCGCGCGGCGGCCACTGGGTGAGCGGCTGACCGGCGTCGACGGCCTCCGGGGTGAGGAAGCCGCTGACGTGCCGGGTCCACAGCTGGTCGTCCGGGTCGGACCCGTCGGGCCGCGAGTAGACGGCCACCGGGCAGCGGCCGGCCGGGTCGGCGGCGCCGACGACCACCTGGAGGGCGACGCCGCGCTCGTCGAGCGCCAGCGGAGCCTCCAGGGTCAGCTCCTCGACGGTGGGGCAGCCGACCTGGTCGCCGGCCCGCACGGCCAGCTCGACGAAGGCGGTGCCGGGCAGCAGCGCCACCCCGGAGATGGTGTGGTCGGCCAGCCACGGGTGGCTGCGCAGCGACACCCGACCGGTGAGCACCACGCCGTCGCCGCCGGCCAGGCCGACGACCGCACCGACCAGCGGGTGCCCGGCGGCGAGCTGACCGAAGCCGGTCGCGTCGGCGCTGCCGCCGCCGGATTCCATCCAGAACCGGCGACGCTGGAACGGGTACGTGGGCAGCGCGACCCGACGCGCCCCACGGGCGGCGAAGAACGCCGTCCAGTCCACCGGCACCCCCCGCACGTGGGCGCGGGCGACGGCGGCGACGACGTCGGCCTCCTCGTCGTGGTCGGCGCGCAGCAGCGGGGCGAAGACCGCGTCGGCGTCGTCGTCGAGACAGGCCGGACCCATCGCGGAGAGCACACCGGCCGGACCGAGTTCGAGGAAGGTGGTGACCCCCTCGTCGGCCATGGCCCGGACGGCGTCGGCGAACCGGACGCTGTCGCGTACGTGCCGCACCCAGTATTCGGGGTCGCACAGTTCCCCGGAGAGCACCGGCCGGCCGGTGACCGTGGAAACGACCGGGATGGTCGGCGGGCGGTAGGTGAGCACGTGCGCCAGCCGGCCGAACTCGGCGAGCATCGGCGTCATCAGCGGCGAGTGGAAGGCGTGGCTGACCTTCAGCCGCTTCGTCTTGTGCCCGGCGGCGGCGAGGGCGGCGACCACCTCCAGCACGGCGTCCTCGTCGCCGGAGACCACCACCGAGGCGGGGCCGTTCACCGCGGCCAGGCCCACCTGAGCCTCGCGGCCGGCCAGCAGCGGACGGACCTGCTCCTCGGTGGCCTGCACCGAGATCATCGCGCCCTCGGCGGGGAGCTGCTGCATGAGCCGGCCCCGGGCGGCGACCAGCAGGGCGGCGTCCTCCAGGGAGAGCACCCCGGCGACGTGGGCGGCGGCCAGCTCACCGATCGAGTGCCCGGCGAGCAGGTCCGGCCGGATCCCCCACGACTCCAGCAGCCGGAACTGGGCGACCTCCACCGCGAACAGCGCGCACTGGGTGTAGGCGGTCTGGTCGAGCAGGGCCGCCTCGGCGGTGCCGGGCTCGGCGAACAGCACGTCGGCCAGCGGCACGTCCAGTTGCAGGTCGAGCCAGCCGCAGGCGTCGTCGAACGCGGTGGCGTAGACCGGGTAGCTGCGGTGCAGCTGCCGGCCGGCGTCCAGCCGCTGGCTGCCCTGCCCGGTGAACAGGAAGCCGAGCCCACCACCGGTGGCCTGGCCCAGGTGCACGCCGGGCACGTCGCCACCGGCGGCGAGGGCGGCCAGGTCCTGGACCGTCGCGGCCCGGTCCCGGGCCACCAGCACCGCCCGGTGCTCCAGCGCGGTCCGGGTGGTGGCCAGCGAGTACGCGACGTCGAGCAGTTCCGGGGCGTCCCCGTCGGTGTCCACGACGGCGAGCAACGCGGCGGCCTGGTCGCGCAGCGCGGCCTCGCCGCGGGCGGAGAGCACCACCGGCAGCACCTCGCTGGGCAGCTGCGGCACGGCGGGCACGGCCTCGTCGTCGACGGCCGGCGGCTCCTCGACGATGACGTGCGCGTTGGTGCCGCTGACCCCGAACGAGGAGACCCCGGCCCGGCGCGGGTGGCCCGCGTCGTCCCACGGGCGGGCCTCGGTGAGCAGGGCGACGGTGCCGGCGGACCAGTCCACGTTGGGGGTGGGCGCGTCGACGTGCAGGGTCTGCGGCAGCACCCGGTGCCGCATCGCCATCAGCACCTTGATCACACCGGCGACACCGGCGGCGGCCTGCGAGTGGCCGATGTTGGACTTGAGCGAACCGAGCCACAGCGGCCGGTCGGCGGGGCGTTCCCGGCCGTAGGTGGCGATGATCGCCTGCGCCTCGATGGGGTCGCCGAGGCGGGTGCCGGTGCCGTGCGCCTCGACCAGGTCGACGTCGGCGGGGGCCAGGCCGGCCGAGGCCAGCGCGGACATGATCACCCGCTGCTGGGACGGCCCGTTCGGGGCGGTCAACCCGTTGGACGCGCCGTCCTGGTTGATCGCCGATCCCCGGATCACCCCGAGCACCCGGTGGCCGTTGCGGCGGGCATCGGAGAGCCGCTCCAGCACCAGGATGCCGACCCCCTCGGCCCAGCCGGTGCCGTCGGCCGCCGCCGCGAACGGCTTGCACAGCCCGTCCGGGGCGAGGCCGCGCTGCCGGCTGAACGCGGTGAACGCGCCCGGGTGCACCATCACGGCGACGCCACCGGCCAACGCGGTGGTGCACTCACCACGCTGCACCGCCTGGCAGGCCAGGTGCAGGGCGACAAGCGAACCCGAGCAGGCGGTGTCCACGGTCAGCGTCGGGCCCTCGAAACCGAAGGTGTAGGCGAGCCGACCGGACACCACGCTCGGCGCGTTGCCGGTGAGCAGGTAGCCGTCCAGTCCCTCCGGGGCCTCGTGCAGCCGGGGGCCGTACTCCTGCGGTTCGGCGCCGATGAAGACACCGGTCTGGCTGCCGCGCAGCGACGCCGAGTCGATGCCGGCGTCCTCCAGCGCCTCCCAGGCGGTCTCCAGCACCAGCCGCTGCTGCGGGTCCATCGTCATCGCCTCGCGCGGGCTGATGCCGAAGAAGTCCGCGTCGAACTCGGCCGCGCCCTCCAGGAAACCGCCCTGGCGCACGTAGGTCTTGCCCGGCTTGCCCGGGTCCGGGTCGTAGAGCCCGTCGGTGTCCCAACCCCGGTCGGTCGGGAAGTCGCTGATCACGTGCCGGCCCTCGGCGACCAGCCGCCACAGGTCGTCGGCAGAGGTGCTGTGCCCCGGATAGCGGCAGCCGATGCCGACCACGGCGATCGGCTCGTCGTCGGCGGCGGGCCGGCGTAGCGGCGCGGCGACCGGCGCGGGTGCGGCGTCCCCACCGAGCAGGGTCCGCAGCAGCCGCCCGACCGCCTGCGGCGTCGGGTGGTCGAAGACCAGGGTGACCGGCAGGTCCAGGCCGGTCGCGGCGGTGAGCCGGCGGTGCAGCTCGACCGCGGCGAGCGAGTCGAAGCCCAGGTCGCGGAAGGGCCGGCCGGGCTCGACGGCGTCCGGGCCGTCCGGCAGTACGGTCCGCAGCACGTCGCGGGCCTGCTCCCGGACCAGCGCGGTGAGCGCCCGGTCCTGCTCGTCGGCCGTGCGGCCCTCCAGCCGCCGCCGCAGTGCCGACAGGGCGTCGGGCTCGGCACCGGTGGGGTTCACGGACTCGCTCATGGCACGCTCCACTAGGTCTCCGGGTTCGACGCCCGGCTCGGTGTGTCGGCTTTCGGCGCCCGATCACGGCAAGGCCGCCGCGACCGGTAGGGGGGACCGGTCGCGGCGGCCTCGCGGCGACCGGTGGGTTCACCGGTCGGGGCGGTGTTACTCCTCGGGCGCGAGCAGCGCGCCGGAGGCGGCGTCGCGGACCGTGATCGCGGACATCGGGCACATGTCGGCGGCGTCGATGACCGCCTCGTCGGGCGCGGTCTCCGGGGCCAGGGCGGACGCCTTGCCGGCCCGGATCTCGATCTGGCGGGGGGCCGCGCCGGCGCAGACCCCGGTACCGATGCAGGCGTCCCGGTCGACGGTGACCGTCCACCTGGTGTCCACAGCGGTCACCAGGCCACCAGCAGCTTGTTCGGGCCCCGGACCAGCAGGCCGGACTTCCACGACACGCCCGCGTCGCCGTCGGCCAGGCTCAGCTCGGGGAACCGGTCCAGGATGGTGTGCAGGGCGACCTGCAGCTCCATCCGGGCGAGCTGCGCGCCGAGGCAGTGGTGCGGGCCGTGGCCGAACGCGACGTGCGGGTTCTGCTCGCGGGTGAAGTCGAAGGTCTCCGGGTTGTCGAAGATCTCCGGGTCCCGGTTGGCCCCGGGCAGCGAGACCAGCACCGGCTCACCGGCGCGCACGGTGATCCCGCTCAGCTCCACGTCCTCCACCGCGTACCGGGGGAACATGGCGGCCGGGTTCAGCGGGATCATCCGCAGCAGTTCCTCCACGGCCGCCGGCACCAGGCTCCGGTCGGCGCGCAGCTGCGCCATCAGCTCCGGGTGGGTGAGCAGCGCGTAGACGAAGTTGGGGATGTGCGTGGAGACCGTCTCGACGCCGGTGAGCAGCAGCCCGACCCCGGCGATGGAGAGCAGCTCCTGCTCGGTCAGCCGGTCGCCCTCGTCGCGGGCCTTGACCAGCGCGCCGAGCAGGTCGTCGGTGGGCTGCTCGCGGCGCTGGGCGACCAGCTTGCCCATGTAGCCGAAGAGCTGCTCGGCGTAGACCATCAGCTGCTCGCTGGTGCTGGTCAGCCCCTCGGTCCAGATCCGGAACTGGGCCCGGTCCTCGAACGGCACCCCGAGCAGCTCGCAGATGACGGTGATCGGGTACGGCAGGGCGAACAGCTCGACCAGGTCACCCGGGGAGCCCTTGGCGATCATCTCGTCGACGTACTCGTTGGCGATGCGCTGGGCACCCTCGCGCATCTCGTTGACCCGGCGGGCGGTCAGTGCCTTGCCGGCGAGCTTGCGCAGCCGGGTGTGGTCCGGCGGGTCGAGGCCGATGATGCCCTCGTAGGTCATCTCCTCGCGGGTGCGGGGCTGGTCCTTGCCCTGCGCCGCGGCCCGGCTGAACCGCGGGTCGGTCAGCACGGTCTTGACGTCCTCGTACCGGGTGGCGAGCCAGGACACCTCGCCGTACGGCAGTTGCACCCGGGCCAGCGGCTCGGTGCTGCGCAGCAGCCCGTAGACGGGGTCGATGTCGATCCCGGGCGCCTCGCTGAACGGATATTTACGGATCTCCTGATCGATCGTCACGGAGCACTCCCTCGGGTCGCACCGGGCGCACGTGATCCGGCGCTGGCATCGGTGTCTGCACGGCCGCTCGGTGCGGTACGGCGTATCCGGGCGACACGCCGGGCGCCGGCCGGACCAGGCGAGGGATACGTAATCAGGAAAGGAAATCCACCTACACCCCCGCGACGCCCCTAGCCTCCCCCTACCGGCTGCGCTAAGGGGCGGCTCTGGGGTTCCGCTAGGGGTCCGGGCGGACGGGCCGCCACTAGCGTGTGGGCGAGGCAACGCGCTGTTGACCGTCGAGCGATTCTCGCGGGCGCGCACCGGTGATTGAGTCACGCCACGTCGGTGGGCGCAACCCCCCATGGAGGATGGTTGATGTCCCTGCTCGTTTCCACGACCGCCGATCCGGGGCGGTTCCACTCCTTCGGGCCGCACCACATCGAAGAGCTGGGCGGCCGGTACGGATTGTCGGCCGACAATCTGCACGCGATCCGCACCATTTCCCAGGTGCTGCCCTTCCGGGTCAACGAGTACGTCCTGTCGCACCTGATCGACTGGGACCGCATCCCGGACGACCCGATCTTCCGGCTGGTGTTCCCGCAGCGCGGCATGCTCGCCGCCGACGACGAGCGGATCGTCGGCGACCTGCTGCGCGCCGGTGACCGCAAGGGGCTGCGCGGCGAGGTGGCCCGGATCAGGGCGGGGCTCAACCCGCATCCGTCCGGGCAGCAGCAGCACAACGTGCCCAGCCTGGACGGTCAGGAACTGCCGGGCATGCAGCACAAGTACCGGGAGACGGTGCTGTACTTCCCGCAGCAGGGGCAGACCTGCCACGCGTACTGCACCTACTGCTTCCGGTGGGCGCAGTTCGTCGGGGACGCCGACCTGCGGTTCGCCGCACCCGGCCCGGAGCAGTTGGTGAGCTACCTGCACCGGCACCCGGCGGTCACCGACGTGCTGGTCACCGGGGGCGACCCGATGATCATGTCGACGGAGCGGCTGCGCAGCCACGTGGAGCCGCTGCTGACGGTCGACACGGTGCGCACCATCCGGTTCGGCACCAAGGCGGTCGCCTACTGGCCGTACCGGTTCGTCTCCGACACCGACGCCGACGACCTGCTGCGGTTGTTCGAGCAGGTGGTCGCGTCGGGGCGCAGCGTCGCGGTGATGGCGCACTTCAGCCACCCCCGGGAGCTGGCCACCGAGGTCGCCACCCGGGCCATCGCCCGGATCAGGTCGACCGGGGCGGTGGTCTACTGCCAGGCCCCGCTGATCCGCTACGTCAACGACGACGCCCGCGCCTGGAGCGAGATGTGGCGGGCGGAGCTGGCCGTCGGCGCGGTGCCCTACTACATGTTCGTCGAGCGGGACACCGGTCCCCGGGACTACTTCCAGGTGCCGCTGACCCGGGCCGCCGACATCTTCCGTACCGCGTACCAGGATCTGCCCGGACTGGCCCGGACGGTGCGCGGACCGGTCATGTCGGCCACCCCCGGCAAGGTCCTCGTCGACGGCGTCGAGCGGACCCCGGACGGCGACTTCTTCCAGCTCCGGCTGATCCAGGCCCGCGACCGGCGGCTGGTCGGCCGGCCGTTCCGGGCCCGCTGGTCGGCCGACGCGGCCTGGCTGAGCGACCTGGAACTGGACCCGACGGCCCCGGCGGACATCCTCGCCGCGGTCAGCCCCAGCGCGGCCCGCCCCGGCGCGGCCGTCACCGCCTGAACACCCACCGACCCGAAGGGAGCTGGCGATGGCCGGCCGGAAGATTTCGCCCAACCTCGCGCTCGACCAGATGGTCGCGCAGCGCATCGCCGCGGGCGAGTCCATCGTGCACCTGGGCTTCGGCGAGTCCCGCCTGCCGGTGTTCCCGCCGCTGCTGCGGGCGCTGACCGAGGGCGGCGACCGCAACGCCTACGGGCCGGTGGTCGGTGACCCGGCCACCCGGGACGCGGTGGCCGGGTACTTCTCCCGCCGCCGGCTGCCCACCGAGGCCGACCAGGTGATCATCGCGCCGGGCAGCAAGCCGCTGCTGATGGCCCTGCAACTGGTCGTCGGCGGGGACACCCTGCTCGCCGCGCCGAGCTGGGTCACCTACGCCCCGCAGGCCCGGCTCGCCGGCCGGACCGCGCTGGGGGTGCCGGTGCCCGAGTCGTGCGGCGGGGTGCCCGACCCGGCGGCGCTGCGGGAGACGATCCGCGCCGCCCGGGTGCTCGGCCACGACCCGCGCATCCTGGTGCTCACCTCGCCGGACAACCCGACCGGCACGCACGCCCCGGACGACCTCGTCCGCGAGCTGTGCGCGATCGCCGAGGAGGAGGACCTGCTGATCGTCTCGGACGAGATCTACCGGGACATCCTGCACACCCCGGGCACGGACCTGCTCTCCCCCGCCGAGGTCGCACCCCGGCGGACCGTGGTGCTCACCGGGCTCAGCAAGAACCTGGCGCTCGGCGGCTGGCGGATCGGCGCGGCCCGGTTCCCGGCCGGCGGGTGGGGGGAGCGGATCCGCGCCGACGTCGCCTCGGTGGCCAGCGAGATCTGGTCCACCCTGGCCGGGCCGATGCAGTCGGTCGCCCGGTACGCCTTCGCCGAGCCGCCGGAGATCCGTGAGCGGCTCACCGAGGATGCCGCGCTGCACGGCGCGGTGGCCGGCGCGGTGCACCGGATCATGGTGGACGCGGGTGCCACCTGCCGGCCGCCGACCGGCGCGTTCTACGTCTACCCGGACTTCGCGCCGCTGCGCGAGCCGCTGGCCGAGCAGGGCATCACCGACGGGGCCACCCTGCAGCACCACCTGCTGGAGGAGCTGGGCGTGGCGGTGCTCTCCGGCCACCACTTCGGCGACCGGCCGGAGGCGCTGCGGTTCCGGGCCGCCACCAGCATGCTCTACGGCGACACCCCGGAGCAGCAGCGGCAGACCCAGACCGCCGCCGACCCGCTGACGGTGCCGCACGTCGCCGACGCGTTGGTCCGTATCGAGCAGGCCCTGGCCAAGCTCCCCCGGTGACCCGCCCCGACTCCCCCGCCGACCGCGCCGGTGCCGGTCTGCCCCGACGACAAGGACGCCCCAGATGACCAGCGCGATCGTCTTTCCCGGGATGGGTCCGTGCGACTTCGCCGACGTCGCGAAGTTCATGCTCATCGACCGGGATGCCCGCGAGCTGCTCGCCACCGCCAGCGAAGCCCTCGACTACGACCTGTTCGCCAGGTACCGCGACAGCGACAGTGACTACTCGGAGTACGCCCAGGTGGCCTTCCTGGTCAACTGCGTGGCGTTGGCCCGGTGGGCGGAACGGACCATGGACCTGCGGCCGGACCTGATCGCCGGGCCCAGCTTCGGCGGCAAGGCCGCCGCCGTGTTCAGCGGCGCGCTGGACTTCGCCGAGGCGGTCCGGATGACGGCGCGGCTGTCCCGGATCGAGACGGAGTACTTCACCGCCGAGCAGCGGGGCGTGGTGACGATGTCGTTCGTGCGTACCCCGGCCGAGCGGCTGCGGGAGATCCTGGCCGAGCTGGACGAGGCCGGCGAGTGGTACGAGATCTCCTGCTACGTGGACACCGACTTCTGGATGGTGACCCTGCACGAGGGGCGCACCGACTGGCTGGCGCAGCGGCTGCGGGCCGGCGGCGGGCTGCCGCTGTACGTGATGGACCCGCCGCTGCACGCCGCCGCGTTCGGGCCGCTGCGCGACCGGGTGGAGGCGGAGCTGTTCGGGTCGCTGCGCTTCACCGACCCGCAGATCCCGGTCGTCGCCGACCAGGACGGCACGGTACGCACCACCGCCGACGGTGTCCGGGCGATGCTGCTCGACGGGATCGTCACCCCGGTGCGCTGGCCGGAGGTGGTCGCCACGTTCCAGCGGTCCGACGTGCAGACGGTGCACGTCTGCGGGCCGGACCGGTTGTGGGGCCGGGTCGGCGCCACCGTCCGCAACTTCCGGACCACCATCGTGGACCCGCGACGGGCGATGCGGCCGATCCGTCGCGCCGTGGCCGCCTGAGCGTCGGTAGAGCACGGAGGACGAGATGACCCAGCACACCGACTACGCCCTGCACGGCCGGTTCCTCCAGGGGCTGGCCGCGGCACCCCGGGCCACCGCCCTGCACCTGCCGTCCGGGCCGGTCAGCTACGAGGAGCTGCACGCCACCGCGCTGCGCTGGGCGGGGGCACTGGCCGCCGGGCCGGACGGTCCGCCCCGGGTGGTCGGCATCCTGGCCGGCAAGACCCTGGAGTCGTACGCGGGGCTGCTGGCCACCCTGTACGTCGGCGCGACCGCCGTACCGCTGCACCCGGAGTTCCCGGCGGCCCGGACGGCGGGGATGCTCACCGCGTGCGGGGTCTCCACCCTGCTGCTCGACGAGGCCGGGTTGGCGGTCCGGGCCGAAATGGGCGACGCGGTCGCCGGGGTGCCGGTGTTCGCGCCGGTGGTGGACCCGCGCGGCAGCGGCACCGGCCCACGGCTGCCGGTGGTCGGGGCGACGCCGCTGGCCGCGCCCCGCCCCGCCGGCCCGGACGACGTGGCCTACGTGCTGTTCACCTCCGGGTCGACGGGGCGGCCCAAGGGGGTGCCGATCACCCACGGGAACCTGCGGCACTACTTCTCGGTGCTGGACGACCGGTACGACTTCGGCCCGGACGACCGGTTCTCCCAGTCGTTCGACCTGAATTTCGACTGCGCGATGTTCGACCTGTTCTGCGCCTGGGGTGCGGGGGCGAGCGTGCACCCGGTGCCGCCGGCGGCGTACCGGGACGTGCCGGCGTTCGTGGCCGAGCGGGGACTGACCGTGTGGTTCTCCACTCCGAGTGCGATCACCCTGGTCCGGCGGACCGGCCGGCTGGCCGCGGCGGCGATGCCGTCGCTGCGGTGGAGCTTCTTCGCCGGGGAGGCGCTGCACGCGGCCGACGCGGTGGACTGGCAGGCTTCGGCCCCCGCATCGACGCTGGAGAACATCTACGGCCCGACCGAGCTGACCGTGACCATCACCGGGCACCGCTGGTCGCCGCAGACCTCGCCGGGGTTGTGCGTCAACGGTCTGGTCCCGATCGGGACGCTGCACGACGGGCACGACGGGGTGCTGCTCGACGCCGACGGGGCGGCCAGCGAGGTGGAGGGGGAACTCTGCATCACCGGCCCGCAGCTCACCCCCGGCTACCTCGACCCGGCCGACGACGAGGGCCGGTTCCTGCTGCGCGACGGCCGGCGCTGGTACCGCACCGGGGACCGGGTCCGGCGGCTGGACAACAAGGAACTGATCTACCTGGGTCGGCTCGACTCGCAGGTGCAGGTGCACGGCTGGCGGGTGGAGCTGGCCGAGATCGAGCACGCCCTGCG
Organism: Micromonospora sp. WMMD723; assembly: GCF_049863385.1. Lineage (NCBI taxonomy): Bacteria > Bacillati > Actinomycetota > Actinomycetes > Micromonosporales > Micromonosporaceae > Micromonospora > Micromonospora sp. WMMD723. The sequence continues at coordinate 4,146,317 of NZ_JBMKNR010000001.1, read as the reverse complement.
GGGCTGCCCCGGCATCGAGGACGCGGTGACCGTGGCCCGCTCCGGCGCGGGCGGCACCGAGCTGGTGGTCTTCTACACGGGTGCGCCGACGGCCCCGGCGGAACTGTCCCGGCAGTTGCGGCAGATCCTGCCCAAGGGGATGCTGCCGCGTTCGTACCGGCACGTGCCGGAGTTCCCGTTGAACTCCAACCGCAAGGTGGACCGGGCCCGGTTGGCCCGCGAGGCCGCCGAGGGCTGACCCGGACGATCGACGCTGTCACGCCGAGATGGCGGCATCCGAGTCCTCGGATGCCGCCATCTCGCTGTCCTGGCGGTGACGCAGAAAAAACCCCTGGCCGGTCCCCCTCCTGAAGGGACCGGCCAGGGGCCGTCAGGGGTGCGGATCAGCGCTGGGCGGACTGTCCGGCGCGCTCGGCGAGGGCCCGCCGGTCGATCTTGCCGTTGGCGTTGACCGGCAGTTCGTCGATCACCCGGACCTGCTGCGGCACCATGTAGTCGGGCAGCGCCTCCAGGCAGAACGCGCCCAGCTCCATCTCCTCGACGCCGGTGACGCCCTCGTCGAGCACCACGAACGCGGCCAGCACCGGGTCCCTGCCCTCCTGGGGCAGCATCAGCGCGGCGGCCCCGGCGATGCCCGGGAACTCCCGGACCCGGCGCTCCACCTCGCCCAGCTCGACCCGGTTGCCGCGCACCTTGACCAGGGAGTCGGCCCGGCCGGTGAAGTACAGCTCCCCACCCTCGCCCCGGTAGGCCAGGTCGCCGGTACGGAAGACGACCTGCCCGGTGGCCGGGTTGAGCGGGTCGGGGACCAGCGCGGCGGCGGTGGCCTCCGGGTCGTTCCAGTAGCCGTGGAACAGGGCGGCGCTGCGCAGGTGGATCTGCCCGACGACGCCCGGGGAGTCGACCGGCCGGCCGTCCTCGTCGATCAGCAGCATCTCCGCGCCCGGGTGGGCGTGGCCGATGGAGATCCGGTCGACGTCGTCGGGCAGCGGGTTGGGCACGTCGGTGAAGGACGCGGCGATGGACTCGCTGCTGCCGAAACAGTTGACCACCCGGGCGTGCGGCAGGGCGCGTTGCAGCTCGCGCATCTCGGGCAGGGGGAAGTTCTCGCCGGAGTAGAGCACCCCGCGGATCTGCTCACCGAGCGCGGCCAGCCCGGCGAACTCGTGCCGCAGCACCCCCCGCCAGATCGACGGCACGCCGTTGACCTGGGTGGCGCCGCTGTCGGCGAGGAACTGCACGAAGCGGCGCGGCCAGCGCAGCAGCGACCGGGGCACCGGCACCACGGCGGCGCCGCTGCCCAGCGCCAGGCCGATGTCGAGCAGCGAGAAGTCGAACTGCAACGGCGAGGTGGTGGCGACCCGGTCCTCGGCGGAGACGATGCCGTGCCGCAGCATCCCCCGGAAGAAGGCGAGCACGCCCCGGTGGCTCATCACCACGCCCTTGGGTCGGCCGGTGGTGCCCGACGTGAAGATCATGTAGGCCGGGTCGGTGGGCACCAGTTCCCGGCGGTGCCGGGTGCGCGGCGCGGGCGCCCGCTCGACCTGGATGCCGTCCGGGCCGAACCGGGCGGTGCCCAGCGGCGCGGGCACGCCCTCGCGGCGGCCGTCGACGGGTTGCAGGTGCAGCGCGGCGGCGGTGCTCTCGGCGATCAGCGCGAGCCGCTGGGCCGGGGTCTCCGGGCTGACCGGGATGAAGGTCAGGCCCAGCGACGAGCAGGCCAGGAAGACCGCGATGGCGGTCGGGGAGGTGTCCGACTCCAGGATCACCCGGTCACCGATGTCGAGGCCGAGTTCGTCGAGGGCGGCGGCGTAGCCGTCGACCCGCTGGGCGAGCTGACGGTACGAGATGGAGCCGACCTCGCCGCCGACGGCCTGGATGACGGCCGGTTTGTCGGGCGTCAGCCGGGCGCCCGCCAACAGGAACTCGTGCAGCGTCTCCACGGAGGCGTGCGTGCGCGCGAAGTTCTCTCGACTCATGGCCGGAGCGTATCGGCGGCCCCGCCGGCCCCCACCCGCATCGACCCCCCTAACGACCCCTTACCCGGGCCGGGCGGCGGCCGGGGAATTTGTCGGGTCGTCAGCCCCCGTGGGGCGTTGTTAGCGTCTTCTCACCCTGCACCGGAAGGAATCGCGGACATGTGGGATCAACGGTTCGAGGCCATCCTGCGCCAGCACCTGCCCTTCCTCGACCCCGAGGAGACGCTGCTGGCCGGCACCAGCCTGCGCGACTCCGGCCTGGACTCCCTCGCCATGGTCGAACTGCTGGCCACCCTGGAGAGCGAGTACGACGTGCGCTTCGTCGACGAGGCGATGTCGATGGAGACGTTCGCCACCCCGCAGACGTTGTGGAGCGTGCTGACCGACATGCGTGGCGTGCCCGCTCCCGTGTGAGCGGCACCCGTTTCGAAAAGTGCCCGTGACCGCATCTGGTCACGGGCACTTTTCGCGGTCCTGCCCTCAGCGTCCGATCGCGTCCAGCGCGGCGAGGTCGTCGGCGGTGAGCGTCAGCCCCGCCCCGGCGACGTTCTCCCGCAGGTGCGCCACCGACGAGGTGCCGGGGATGAGCAGGATGTTGGGCGAGCGCTGCAGCAGCCAGGCCAGGGCGACGGCCATCGGGGTGGCGTCCCGGCGGGCGGCCACGGCCGACAGCGCGGCGGACTGCAACGGGCTGAACCCGCCCAGCGGGAAGTACGGCACGTAGGCCACCCCCTGCGCGGCGAGCTGGTCGATCAGCGCGTCGTCCTGCCGGTACGCCAGGTTGTAGAGGTTCTGCACGCAGACGATCGGGGCGATCGACTGCGCCTCGGCGACCTGCTCCGCCGTCACGTTGCTGAGCCCCAGGTGCCGGATCAGGCCCTTGCGCTGGAGTGCGACGAGCGCCTCGAGCGGCTCGGCGAGGGAGCCGGCCCGGGGCCCCGTGGCGTCACCGAGCCGGAGGTTGACCAGGTCCAGGGCCTCGACGCCGAGGTTCTCCAGGTTCTCCTCGACGGCCCGGCGCAGTTGCTCCGGCTCCCGCGCCGTGGGCCAGCCGCCCTGCGCGTCCCGGGTGGCACCGACCTTGGTCACCAGGTGCAGCCCCTCGGGGTACGGGTGCAGGGCCTCGCGGATCAGCCGGTTGGTCACGTGCGGCCCGTAGGCGTCGCTGGTGTCGATGTGCGTGATGCCGAGGGCGACGACCTCCCGCAGGACGGCCAGCGCGGCGTCCGGGTCGGCGGGCGGTCCCATCACCCCGGGACCGGCGAGTTGCATGGCGCCGTAGCCGAACCGGGTGACGGTCAGGTCGCCCAGCGTCCAGGTGCCGCCGGGCAGAGTACGGGTGAGCATGCGGGTTACCTCGGCCTTTCTTGGTGAACGGGCTGGTACCGGACCACTATCGGTGAGGTAGGTTTCTGGTGGGAAGTAGGCACCTGAAAGTGCGTAGCGCACCGACTGCGGGAGGAACGGCGATGACCACGAGGACGGCGGCCGAGCGCCGCGCGGAGACGGCGGTGGCGTACGACGCGTTCGTGGCGCAGTGTCCCAGTCGCGAACTGCTCGCCCGGATCTCCGACAAGTGGGTCGCGCTGGTGCTGGCCGCGCTGCGCACCGACGGCTCGCACCGGTTCGGCGCGGACTGTGCCGGCACCCCCCGGCCGATGCGCTACTCGGAGCTGTCCCGCCTGCTCGCCGGGGTCAGCCAGAAGATGCTCACCCAGACGCTGCGCACCCTGGAACGCGACGGCCTGGTCAGCCGGACCGCGACGGCGACCGTGCCGGTCACGGTCACCTACGAGCTGACCGACCTCGGCTTCTCCCTGCACGAGACGATGCGTGCCCTCAAGACGTGGGCCGAAACGCACCTGGACGACGTGCACGCCCACCGGGCGGCCTACGACGCCCGGCACCCCGCCCCGGCGGCCCGCCCCGCCTGAGCGGGCCGGCCGGGCGGTCGGGGCTCAGAGCTTGTCGAGGAACTGGGTGAGGATCTCGGTGAACCGCTCCGGGGTCTCCAGGTGGGGCAGGTGGCTGGCCCCCTCGATGATCTCCCAGCGGGCCCCGGGGACGAGATCGTGGAAGGGGCGCACGGCGGCGGGGGTGACCTCGTCGTACTCACCGCTGATCACCAGGGTCGGCGTGTCGATCTGCGGCAGCCGGTCGAGCAGCGAGTAGTCGCGCAGCGTGCCGGTGATGTGGAACTCGCTCGGCCCGTTCATCGCGTGGTAGACGGTCGGATCGCCGTTGATCTCCATGAAGGTGGCCATCAGCTCCGGCGGCAACGGCTTGCGCCGGCACACGTGCCGCTGGTAGAAGACCATCATCGCGGCCGTGTACGCCGGGCTGCCGGTGGTGCCGGCGGCCTCGTGCCGGCGCAGGGTCGCGTCCACGCCGGGCGGCAGCGCCGCCCGCAGCACGTCCAGCTCCGGCAGCCACAGCGGGTACGACGCGGGCGCGTTGGCGATCACCAGGCCGCGCAGCCCGGCCGGCCGGTCGGCCGCGTGGGCCGCCGCCAGCACCCCGCCCCAGGACTGCCCGAACAGCACGTACTCCTCGGCGATGCCGAGGCGGCGCAGCAGGTTGTCGAGTTCGGCGAGGAACAGCTCGACGGTCCAGAAGTCGGCGCCCCGGCCCCGCAGGTGGGTGGAGCCGCCGTTGCCGAGCTGGTCGTAGTGCACCACCGGCCAGCCGGACCGGCTCAAGCCGGCCAGGTTGAGCAGGTAGTCGTGGGTGCTGCCGGGCCCGCCGTGCAGCACCACCAGCGGTGGCTTGCCGTCGTGCAGCTCGCCCGTCACCCGGTACCAGGTCCGGTGGTCACCGAACTCGACGGTGCCCTTCGCGGTCGGTGCCAGTGTCATGTCGTCCACTCCCGGTGTCGTCACTGCGCGATCCAGTCCCGTACCACCCCGGCGGTCGTGGCGACCTGACCCTCCATCATGGTGAAGTGGTCGCCGGGCACCTCCCGGAGCGTGTGCGGGGTCTCCCAGGTGGCCCGCCACCCGTCGTCGTCCCCGCCGGCCACGATGGACTCCTGCGGCCGGACGAAGAGCACCGGCGTGTCGATCTCCTCCACCGGGCAGCTCTGCAACAGCCGGACGTAGCGGCCCATCGCCGACAGCCGGGCGCTGCTGAACTCGCCGAAGGTGGCCTCCCGGTCCAGCAGCGAGTCGAGCATGTGGGTGAAGAACGTCGCCGTGGTGCTGCCGGTGGTGAGGTAGGTGTCCAGCAGCACCACCCCGGCCGGGCCGTGCCCCTGCCGCTCCAGTTCACCGGCGGTGGCGTGGGCGAACAGGCCGCCGGAGGAGTATCCGACGATCACGTACGGCCCCTGCTCGGCGATCGGGCGGACCATCTCGGCGAAGACCCGTACCGCCGCGTCGGCGGAGGCGGGCAGGCTCTCGTCCCGGCCGAAACCGGGCACCGGCAGGGTCCACACGTCCCGGGTGCCGCCGAACTCGGCGGTGAACCGGGCGTACTGCTGGTCGCCGCCGAGCGCCATCGGCGACGGGAAGCAGATGATCGCCGGCCCCTGGTCGCCCCGGGCGAGCCGGCGCGGGGCGGGGACCTGCGGCAGGTCGGCCGGGCCGTCGAAGGTGGGCCGGATGTCGGCCACCGCGTACAGCAGGGACAGGCCCTGCTGCACCCGGCCGCTCTTGACGGCGGTGCGGAACAGCGCGCTCATCGTGTCGGCGGCGACGTCGGGCGTGCCGGCCCGCTCCTCGGCCGGTGGCGCGGCCAGCTCGGTGCGCAGCAGCGCGGCGAGTTCGTCGACGCTGCCGTGGTCGAAGACCACCCCGGTGGCCAGTCGCAGTCCGGTCGCCTCGTTGAGCGCGGTGCGCAGCTCCATCGCGGTGAGCGAGTCGAAGCCCAGCTCGACGAAGCGCAGCGCCGGGTCGAGGTCGTCGGCACCGCCGTGGCCGAGCACGGCCGCGGCGCGCGAGCGGACCAGGTCGGCCAGCAGCGCCTGCTGGCCGTCGGCGTCGAGCCCGCCGAGGGTACGCCGCAGCGCCGCCGGATCGGGCCGGTTCGTTGCCGACGCGGCCCGCCGGGTCGGGGTGACCAGGGCCCGCAGGATCGCCGGCACCTCGTCCCCCGCCGGGGTGCCCAGGTCGGCCTTGACCGGGACGAGCACCGCCTCGGCACGGGCCAGCGCCGCGTCCAGCAGGGCCAGCCCCTCCCCGGTGGACATCGGCAGCACCCCGCCCCGCGACATCCGGGCCCGGTCGGTGCCGCCAAGGTCGTCGGCCATCCCGCCGCCGGCCCACGGCCCCCAGGCCAGGGACTGGGCGGGCAGCCCGGCGGCCCGCCGCGCGCCCGCCAGCGCGTCGAGGAAGGCGTTCGCCGCCGCGTAGTTGCCCTGCCCCGGGCCACCGAGCACGCCGGCCGCCGAGGAGAACAGCACGAACGCGGTGAGGTCCGCGTCGCGGGTCAACTCGTGCAGGTGGGTGGCGGCGTCGACCTTGGGGCGCAGCACCGCGTCGAGACGGTCCCGGGTCAGCGACGGGATGATCCCGTCGTCGAGCACCCCGGCGGCGTGCACCACCCCGGTCAGCGGGTGCCCGGCGGGCACCCCGGCGAGCAGCGCGGCGACCGCGTCCCGGTCGGCCAGGTCGCAGGCGGCCACGGTGACCTCCGCTCCCCGGGCGGTGAGGTCGTCGCACAGCGCGGCCATCCCGTCGGCGTCCGGCCCACGCCGGCTGGCCAGCAGCAGGTGCCGCACCCCGTACGTGTCGACCAGGTGCCGGGCGACGAGCCCGCCGAGGGTGCCGGCGGCCCCGGTGAGCAGGACGGTCCCACCTTCGGTGAAGGCGCTGCCGGGGGTGCCGTCGGGCGCGGTGGCGGGCACCAGCCGGGCGGCGTGGGCGACGCCCTCGCGGACGACGAGCTGCGGTTCGCCGCCGGCCAGCACCGCCGGGAGCGCCTGGGCCGACCCGTCGTGGTCATCGAGGTCGACCAGGACGATCCGGCCGGGGTTCTCCGACTGGGCGGACCGGACCAGACCCCAGACCGCTGCGGCGGCCGGTTCGGTGACCCGGTCACCCTGCGCGCCGTGGGTGAGCACCAGCAGCCGGGACGACGCCAACCGCTCGTCGGCGAGCCAGCCCTGCAGCAGGGTGAGCAGCTGCCCGGTGGTGTGCCGGGCACCGGCGGCGAGGTCCCGCGAGTCGGGCTGGACGCTGGCGACCAGCACCACGTCCGGCGCGGCCCCGCCCGCGTCCAGGGCGGCGGTGAGGGCCGTCAGGTCGGGGTGGGTCTCGGCGAGCAGGCCGACGGTGTCGAGCGCGGCGGCCACCTTGAACTCGTCGACGCCGACCAGCGCCCACCGGCCGGTGGCCGGGGTGGCGGGCAGCGGCACCGGGGTCCAGTCGACCCGGTAGAGGTGGTCCTGCCGGCTGGCGCGGGCGGCGGTGAGCTGACCCGCGTCGATCTCCCGCAGTACCAGCGAGTCGACCCGGGCGACGGGTGCGCCGCTGTGGTCGGTGAGGGTGAGGGCGACCTCGTCGGGGCCGGCGGGGGTGACAGTGACCCGCACCGCGTCCGCCCCGGTGGCGTGGACGGTGACCCCGGTCCAGGAGAACGGGACGCCGGGCCGGCCCTCGCCCCGGCTCAGCCCGACGGCGTGCAGGGCCGCGTCGAACAGGGCGGGGTGCAGGTGGAACCGGTCGGCGTCGAGCACGTCGGCGGGGAGCGCCACCTCGGCGTACACCTCGTCGCCGTGCCGCCAGGCGGTCCGCAGGCCCTGGAAGACCGGGCCGTAGACCAGTCCGGCGTCGGCCATCCGCTCGTAGATCCCGTCGACGTCGACGGGGGTGGCGGCGGCCGGCGGCCAGGCGGTCGCCGGGTCGGCCGGCGGGTCTACCGGGGCCGGGGTGAGCAGGCCGGTGGCGTGCCGGGTCCACGGCACGTCCCGGTGCCGGGAGTAGACGGTGACCGGCCGGCCGCCGTCCTCGCCGGGCGCGCCGACGGCCACCTGCACCTGGACGCCGTCGTCGTCGGGGACGACCAGTGGCGCCTGGAGGGTGAGTTCGGCCAGCCGGCCGCAGCCGACCTGGTCCCCGGCCCGGACGGCGAGTTCGACGAGTCCGGTGCCGGGCAGCACGATCGTGTCGCCCAGCGCGTGCTCGGCCAGCCACGGGTGGGTACGCCGGGACAGCAGCCCGGTGGCGATCAGCCCGTCGGTGTCGGGCAGGGTGGTGACGGCTGACAGCAGCGGGTGCCCGGCGTCGAGCAGCCCGGCGGCGGTGACGTCCCGGTCCGCGCCCGTGTCCTGCATCCAGTAGTGCTGGTGCTGGAAGGCGTAGGTGGGCAGGTCGACGGTCCGGCCGCCGGGGTTGACCGCCGTCCAGTCAAGGTCGACGCCGCTGATCCACGCCTGCGCCATCCCGGTGGCGTACGCGGCCACCTGTTCCCGGTCGCGGCGCTGCAACGGAATCGCCACCGCGTCGTCGACGCAGTCGGCGACCATCGCGGTCAGCACACTGTCCGGCCCGATCTCCACGAACCGGGTCACACCCCGGGCGGCGAGGGCGGCCACCGCGTCGGCGAACCGCACCGTCCCCCGCACCTGACCCTGCCAGTATTCGACCGAACCGAGTTGATCGTCACCGGCCAGGTCGCCGGTGGCGGTCGACACCAACGGGATGCCCGCCGGGTTGGTGGTGACGCCGTCGAGGACCAGCCCGTAGCCGGCCAGCATCGGGTCCATCAGGTGCGAGTGGAACGCGTGCGACACCCGCAACCGACGGGTCTTCACCTCAAGCGACGCCTCCAGCGCCGCGATCTGCTCCTCGGTGCCGGACACGACCACCGCCCGGGGACCGTTCACGGCCGCGACGTCGACGTAACCGAGGTCCAGCTCGGCAAGCGGCGCGGCGATCGCCAGCATCGCGCCGCCCGCCGGAAGGCCCTGCATCAGACCACCCCGGGCCGCGACGACCCGACAGGCGTCGTCGAGGGACCACACCCCGGCGACGTGGGCGGCGGCCAGCTCACCGATCGAGTGACCCGCCACGAAATCCGGCTTCAACCCCCACGACTCCGCCAGGCGGAACAACGCCACCTCGACCGCGAACAACGCCGGCTGCGTCCACCCCGTCCGATCCAACACCCCGTCCGGATCGGTGAACATCACCTCCCGCAGATCACCATCCAACAACGGACCGAACGCCGCACACACCTCATCAAGGGCCTGCGCGAACACCGGGAACGCTTCGGCCAGCTCACGGCCCATCCCGACCCGCTGCGCACCCTGACCGGTGAACAACACCGCCGTACGACCGGCGACGGTCCGACCCGACACACCGCCACCCGAGGTCAGCGCCTCCAGGGAGACGGCCAGGTCAGCGGCCGTACCGCCAACGGCGACGGCCCGATGGTCCAGGGCCGCCCGACCGACGGCCAGCGAATGCCCCACGTCGACCGGCCGCTCCTCGGTGAGGAAGTCCCGCAGGCGGCCGGCCTGGGCGGTGAGGCCGGTCGTGGAACGGCTGGCCAGCGGCCAGAGCACCACGGCCGGTGCCGGCGTCGGCTCGGGGGCCACGACGGGCTGCGGGTACTCCTCGACGATGACGTGGGCGTTGGTGCCGCTGATGCCGAACGACGACACCGCCGCCCGGCGGGGGTGGCCGTTGGCGGGCCAGTCGACGGCCTCGGTGGCGAGCCGTACGTCACCGGAAGACCAGTCCACGTGCGGGCTCGGCGCGTCCACGTGCAACGTGCGCGGCACCACCCCGTGCCGCATCGCCAACACCATCTTCATCACACCCGCCACACCAGCGGCGGCCTGCGTGTGACCCAGGTTCGACTTCACCGAACCCAACCACAACGGCTGCTCCCGATCCCGACCGTACGTCGCCAGAATCGCCTGCGCCTCGATCGGATCACCCAACGTCGTACCCGTACCGTGCGCCTCCACCACATCCACCTCGGCCGCCGACACCCCCGCGTTCGCCAGAGCCTGCCGGATCACCCGCTGCTGGGAGGGACCGTTCGGGGCGGTCAGCCCGTTCGACGCGCCGTCCTGGTTGACCGCCGAGCCCCGGACGAGACCGAGGATCGTGTGCCCGTGCCGACGGGCGTCGGAGAGGCGTTCGAGCACCAGCACGCCGACGCCCTCGGACCACCCCGTCCCGTCGGCCGCCGCCGCGAACGGCTTGCACCGACCATCAGGCGCCAACCCCCGCTGCCGCGAAAACTCCACGAACGTCTCAGGCGTCGCCATCACCGTCACCCCACCGGCCAACGCCAGATCACACTCACCCGACCGCAACGCCTGACCCGCCAGATGCATCGCCACCAACGACGACGAACACGCCGTGTCGACGGTGACGGCGGGGCCTTCGAGGCCGAGGGTGTAGGCGATCCGTCCGGAGACGACGCTGCCGGCGCTGTGCCCGGTCACGTAGTCGTGGTACATGAGGCCGGCGAAGACGCCGGTGGCGGAGCCGCGTACCGACGAGGGGTCGATGCCGGCCCGCTCGAACGCCTCCCAGGAGACCTCCAGCAGTTGCCGCTGCTGCGGGTCCATCAGCACGGCCTCGCGGGGCGAGATGCCGAAGAAGGCCGGGTCGAAGCCGGCCGCGCCGGGCAGGAACCCGCCCTGGTCGGCGTAGCTGGTGTCGGGGCGGGTGCTGGTCGGGTCGTACAGCCGGGCCAGGTCCCAGCCCCGGTCGGTGGGGAAACCGTCGATGGCGTCGACGCCGTCGGCGACGAGCCGCCACAGGTCCTCCGGGGAGGACACCCCGCCGGGGTAGCGGCAGGCCATCCCGACGATCGCCACCGGCTCGTCACCGAACACAGTGGTGGCGCTCTGTCGCTCCTGTGGCACGTCGAGCGCGCCGCTCAGCTCGCCGTACAGGAACCCGGCGAGGGCCACCGGCGTCGGGTAGTCGAAGATCAGGGTGGCCGGGAGCCGCACGCCGGCCGCCGTGGAGAGGGCGTTGCGCAGCTCGACGGCGGTGAGCGAGTCGAAGCCGAGGCTCTGGAAGGTGCGGTCCGCCTCGACCGCCTCCGGGCCGGCGAGGCCGAGCACGGCGGCGACGTGGGTGTGCACCAGGTGCCGGACGGCACCGGCCCGCTCCTGCTCCGGCAGGACGGCCAGCCAGTCGCTGCCCGCCCGGTCGACGACGCTGGCGGCGGTGGCCGTACGCCGGGTCGGCCCGGTCAGGGCGCGGAACACCGGGGGCAGCCGGTCGCCGAGCGTACGCAGCGTCGGCACGTCGAGCCGGGCCGGGACGAGGGTGGCCGGTCCACCGGCGACGGCGGTGTCGAGCAGCGCCAGCCCGTCGGCGGTGGTCAGCGGCAGCACACCGCCCCGGGACATCCGCTCCCGGTCGGCGTCGGCGAGCCGGTCGGTCATCGCCGAGCCCCCGCCCCACAGGCCCCACGCCAACGACACGGCCGGCAACCCGGCGGCCCGGCGGGTGGCGGCGAGCGCGTCGAGGTAGGCGTTCGCCGCCGCGTAGTTGCCCTGCCCCGGCGCACCCAGCACCCCGGACAGCGACGAGAACAGCACGAACGCCGACAGCTCCCGGTCCCGGGTCAGCTCGTCGAGCAGCGTCGCGGCGTCCACCTTGGGCCGCAGTACCGCCGAGACCCGGTCCGGGGTCAGCGACGACACCACGCCGTCGTCGAGCACGCCTGCGGTGTGCACCACGGCCGACAGGTCCGGAACGTCGGCCAGGACGGCGGTCAGCTGGTCCCGGTCGGCCACGTCGCAGGCGACCAGGTCGACCCGCGCGCCGGCGGCGGTCAGCTCGGCGACGAGATCGTCGGCACCGGCGGCGGCCGTGCCGCTGCGCGACAGGAGCAGCAGCCTCGGCACGGCGTGCGCCGTCACCAGGTGCCGGGCCACGGCCGCGCCGAGGGCACCGGTCGCGCCGGTGACCAGCACCGTGCCGCTGCCGTAGAGCGGGGCGTCCGACGGGCTCGCCGGGAGGGTCCGGCGGACGATCCGGGGCACCCGGACGACGCCGTCGCGGATCGACACCTGCGGGTCGCCGGCCGCCAGGGCCGCCGGCAGGACGTCGTCGGGCCGGTCGGTGTCGGCGTCGACGAGCAGGATGCGGTCGGGGTTCTCCGCCTGCGCGGAGCGCAGCAGCCCCCAGACCGCCGCGCCGGCCAGGTCGGTCACGTCGTCGCCGACGGCGTGGCGGGTGAGGACGACCAGCGGCGCGGGGTCGTCCCCGGCCAGCCAGCGCTGGGTGACCGCGAGCACCCGGTGCACCTCGGCGTGCACGTCGGCGGTGCCGCCGGCCCGCAGCACCACCGCGTCGGCGGAGCCGCCGTCGGTCGGGCCGGTCGCGGTGCCGTCGACGGTGTCGGGGTGCCAGGTCCAGGTGGTGGCGGTCGGGGTGACGGTGACCGGCTGCCAGTCCAGGCCGAACAGCGCGTCGGCGACGCCGGTGCCGGCGGTGACCTGCACCGGGCGGAGCACCAGCGACCGTACGGTGGCCACGGGCGCGCCGACCGCGTCGGCGACCGCGATCCGGACCCCGCTGCCGGCCGGGGTGAGCCGGACCCGCAGGCTGGTCGCGCCGGTGGCGTGCAGCGTCACCCCCGACCAGGCGAACGGCAGGCCCCGGGGGGTGTCACCGTCGGCGCGGGTGAGGACGTGCAGGCCGGCGTCGAACAGGGCCGGGTGCAGGCCGTAGCCGTCGCTCTCCGTACCGTCGGGGAGGTCGACCTCGGCGAAGAGTTCGTCACCTGCCCGCCAGGCACGGCGGAGGCCCTGGAAGACGGGGCCGTAGTCGAGGCCGCCGGTGGCGAGGTCGTCGTAGAGGCCGGCCAGCGGCAACGGCTCGGCGTCGGCGGGGGGCCACGCGGTGAGGGCGACGCCGGGGGTGTCCCCGGCGGTGAGGACGCCGGTGGCGTGCCGGGTCCACGGGACGTCGTCGCGTTCCCGGGAGTGCACCAGGACGGCCCGGCGGCCGGTCGGGTCGGGCGTCTCCACGGCGACCTGCACCTCGACGCTGCCGGCGGCGGGGACGACGAGCGGCGCGTGCAGGGTCAGCTCGTCGAGCAGGCCGACGCCGACCTGGTCACCGCCGTGGATGGCGAGTTCGACGAGGCCGGTGCCGGGGAACACGACGGTTCCGCCGACGGCGTGGTCGGCGAGCCACGGGTGGGTGTGCAGCGACCACCGGCCGGTGAAGACGACACCGTCGGTGTTGGCCAGCGGCACGGTGGCGTCGAGCAGCGGGTGGGTGGCGGCGAGCAGGCCGGCGCCGACGAGGGCCGGGTCGTAGAGCCAGTAGTGCTGGCGTTGGAAGGCGTAGGTGGGCAGGTCGACCTGCCGGGCGGCGGGATGGATGGCGGCCCAGTCGAGGTCGACGCCGGTGGTCCACGCCTGCGCCATCCCGGTGGCGTACGCGGCGACCTGCTCCCGGTCGCGGCGCTGCAACGGGATGGTCACCGCGTCGTCGACGCAGTCGGCGACCATCGCGGTCAGCACACTGTCCGGCCCGATCTCCACGAACCGGGTGACGCCTCGGGCCGCGAGGGCGGCGACGGCGTCGGCGAACCGGACGGTCCCCCGCACCTGGCCCTGCCAGTACTCGGCGCTGCCCAACTCGTCGTCACTGGCCAGGTCACCGGTGGCGGTGGACACCAACGGAATGCCTGCCGGGTTCGCGGTCACCCCGTCGACGACCTGCCCGTACTCGGTGAGCATCGGGTCCATCAGGTGCGAGTGGAACGCGTGCGACACCCGCAACCGACGCGTCTTCACCTCAAGCGAGGCTTCCAGCGACGCGATCTGCTCCTCCGTGCCGGACACGACCACCGCCCGGGGACCGTTGACGGCCGCAACGTCGATGTCGCCGAGGTCCAGCTCGGCAAGCGGCGCGGCGATCGCCAGCATCGCGCCACCGGCCGGAAGGGCCTGCATCAGACCACCCCGGGCCGCCACCACCTGGCAGGCGTCCTGCAGGGACCACACGCCGGCGACGTGGGCGGCGGCCAGCTCACCGATCGAGTGACCCGCCACGAAATCCGGCTTGAGACCCCACGACTCGGCCAGGCGGAACAGGGCCACCTCGACCGCGAACAACGCCGGCTGCGTCCACCCCGTCTGATCCAGCACCCCGTCCGGGTCGGTGAACATCACCTCCCGCAGATCACCATCGAGCAACGGCCCGAACGCCGCACACACCTCGTCCAACGCCTGCGCGAACACCGGGAACGCTTCGGCCAGCTCACGACCCATCCCGACCCGCTGCGCACCCTGACCGGTGAACAACACCGCCGTACGACCGGTGGTCAGGTGGCCGTGCACACCCTGTCCGGCGGCGAGGGCACGGAGACCGGCGACGCCGTCACCGACGGCCACCCCCCGGTGCTCCAGGGCCGCCCGGCCGGTGCCGAGGGTCAGCGCCACGTCGGCGGGGTTCAGGTCGGCGTCGACGAGGAAGTCGGCGAGGCGGGCGGCTTGGGCGGCGAGGCCGCTGGCCGACCGGCCGGAGACCGGCCACAGCGGCACCGGCGTCGGTGCCGGCGGGGCGGGCGGCGCGGTCTCGGGGGCCTGTTCCAGGATCAGGTGGGCGTTGGTGCCGCTGATGCCGAACGACGACACCGCCGCCCGACGGGGCCGGTCCAGCGCCGGCCACCGCACCTCGTCGGTGGCGAGCCGTACGTCACCGGAAGACCAGTCCACGTGCGGGCTCGGCGCGTCCACGTGCAACGTACGGGGAACCACCCCGTGCCGCATCGCCAACACCATCTTCATCACACCCGCCACACCAGCGGCGGCCTGCGTGTGACCCAGGTTCGACTTCACCGAACCCAACCACAACGGCTGCTCCCGATCCCGACCGTACGTCGCCAGAATCGCCTGCGCCTCGATCGGATCACCCAACGTCGTACCCGTACCGTGCGCCTCCACCACATCCACCTCGGCCGCCGACACCCCCGCGTTCGCCAGAGCCTGCCGGATCACCCGCTGCTGGGAGGGACCGTTCGGGGCGGTCAGCCCGTTCGACGCGCCGTCCTGGTTCACCGCCGAACCGCGAACCACACCCAGCACCCGGTGCCCGTTGCGCACCGCGTCGGACAACCGCTCCAACACCAGCACACCGACGCCCTCGGACCACCCCGTCCCGTCAGCCGCCGCCGCGAACGGCTTGCACCGACCATCAGGCGCCAACCCCCGCTGCCGCGAAAACTCCACGAACGTCTCAGGCGTCGCCATCACCGTCACCCCACCGGCCAACGCCAGATCACACTCACCCGACCGCAACGCCTGACCCGCCAGATGCATCGCCACCAACGACGACGAACACGCCGTGTCCACCGACACCGCCGGCCCCTCCAGCCCGAGCGTGTACGCCACCCGGCCGGTGACGACACTGCCGGCGCTGTGCCCGGAGACGTAGTCGTGGTACATCACCCCGGCGAACACGCCGGTGGACGAGCCGCGCAGGGTGCCCGGGTCGATGCCGGCCCGCTCGAACGCCTCCCACGACACCTCCAGCAGCAGCCGCTGCTGCGGGTCCATGATCACCGCTTCGCGGGGGGAGATACCGAAGAAGACCGGGTCGAACTCGGCGGCGTCGGTGAGGAACCCACCCCTGTCCACGTACGTGGTGTCGGGGCGGGTGCTGGTCGGGTCGTACAGCCGGGCCAGGTCCCAGCCCCGGTCGGTGGGGAAACCGTCGATGGCGTCCGCGCCGTCGGCGATCAGCCGCCACAGGTCCTCCGGGGAGGTGACGCCGCCGGGGTAGCGGCAGGCCATCCCGACGATCGCCAGCGGCTCGTCCTCGGCGACGGCCGTGGCGACCTTCCGGACGGCATCGACGCCGTCCGGGCCGGCGATCCCGCTGAGCAGGTGCCGGGCCAGGTCACGCGGCGACGGGTAGTCGAAGATCAGGGTGGCGGGCAGCCGCAGGCCGGTGGCGGCGGAGAGCCCGTTGCGCAACTCGACGGCGGTGAGCGAGTCGAAACCCAGCTCCTGGAACGCCCGGCCGGCGTCGATCCGTTCGGCGGAGGCGTGCCCGAGCACCGCCGCCACCTGGCTGAGGACCAGGGCGGTCGCGGCGCGGTCGCGTTCCTCGGTGGACAGCGCGGCGAGGTCCGCCGCCCACCCGGTGGCGACGCCCGCGGCGGCACGGGCGGCCGTCCGCCGGGCCGGGCGGACCAGGCCGTGGAACGGCAACGGCAGGTCCTCGCCGAGGGTACGCAGGGCAGCCAGGTCGAGCCGGGCCGGCACCGCGGTCGGGTACGGGTTGGCCACGGCGGCGTCGAGCAGGGCCAGCCCGTCGGCGGTGGCCAGCGGCAGCACCCCGCCCCGGGACATCCGCTCCCGGTCGGCGTCGCCGAGCCGGTCGGTCATCGCCGAACCCTCACCCCACAGGCCCCACGCCAACGACACCGCCGGCAACCCGGCGGCGCGACGGGACACCGCCAACGCGTCGAGGAACGCGTTCGCCGCCGCGTAGTTGCCCTGCCCCGGCGCACCCAGCACCCCGGACAGCGACGAGAACAGCACGAACGCCGACAGGTCCCGGTCCCGGGTGGCCTCGTCGAGCAGCCACGCCGCGTCCACCTTGGGCCGCAGCACCGCCGACAGCCGGGCGGTGGACAGCGACGACACCACGCCGTCGTCGAGCACGCCTGCGGTGTGCACCACCGCCGACAGGTCGGCGCGGGCGTCGAGGAGCGCCGTCACCTGCGCCCGGTCGGCCACGTCGGCGGCGACCAGGTCGACCTGCGCGCCGGCTGCGGTCAGCTCGGCGACCAGGTCGTCGGCCCCCTGCGCGGCGGGGCCCCGGCGGGACACCAGCAGCAGCCGGGTGACCCCGTGCGTGGTCACCAGGTGCCGGGCCACCGCCGTGCCGAGGGCACCGGTCGCGCCGGTGACCAGCACCGTGCCGCTGCCGTAGAGCGGGGCGTCGGGGGAGGCCGGCTCGACGACCTGACGGGTGAGCCGGGGCACCGAGACCACGCCGTCGCGGACCCGTACCTGCGGCTCGCCGGTGGCCAGGGCCAGCGCGAGCGTCCCGGCCACGTCGGCGGCGGGGTCGGTGTCGACCAGCAGCAGCCGGTCGGGGTTCTCGGCCTGCGCCGAGCGGAGCAGACCCCAGACGGCCGCCCCGGCCAGGTCGGTCCCGTCGCCGCCGACGGCACGCCGGGTGAGCACCACGAGCCGGTGGGTGTCGGGGCCGGCCAGCCACTCCTGCACCAGGCCGAGGACCCGGTTCACCTCGTCGTGCACCGCTTCCGGACCGGCGGCGTCCCCGGCGCTGCCGGCGGTCAGCACCAGCAGGTCCACGTCGGGGGTGGCCGGACCGGTGCCGGTGGCCGGGTGGTGGGCCCAGGCCGGGACGACCGTGCCGGTGGGGGTGCCGATCTCCGGCCAGGTCAGGTCGAACAGCGCGTCGGCGACCCCGCCGGGGCGGGTCACCTGGACGGGCCGCAGCACCAGCGAGTCGACGGTGGCGACGGGTGCGCCGACCGCGTCGGCGACCGCCACCCGTACCCCGGAGCCGACCGGGGTGAGCCGGACCC
Organism: Micromonospora sp. WMMD723; assembly: GCF_049863385.1. Lineage (NCBI taxonomy): Bacteria > Bacillati > Actinomycetota > Actinomycetes > Micromonosporales > Micromonosporaceae > Micromonospora > Micromonospora sp. WMMD723. Next base: position 4,128,840 of record NZ_JBMKNR010000001.1, on the reverse strand, counting down.
GGACGCTGGCCGCGCCGGTGGCGTGCAGGGTCAGGCCGGTCCAGGCGAACGGCAGTCCCCGGAAGGTGTCACCCTCGGCGAGGCCGAGGGCGTGCAGGCCGGCGTCGAGCACGGCGGGGTGCAGGCCGAACCCGTCGGCGTCCACCCCCTCCGGCAGGGTGACCTCGGCAAAGAACTCGTCGCCGCGCCGCCAGACCCGGCGCAGGCCCCGGAACACCGGGCCGTAGACGAGGCCGCCGGTCGCCAGGTGCTGGTAGAGGTCGTCGATGGGCACCGCTTCGGCGTCGGCCGGCGGCCACTGCGTGAGCGCGGTCCCGGTGGTACGCGGGCCGGGGGCGAGCACCCCGCTGGCGTGCCGGGTCCACGGGGCGTCGGCGTCGGCGCTGCGGGCGTACACCTGGAGGGTGCGGGTGTGGTCGGTGCCGGCGGGGCCGACGACGACCTGGAGCTGGACGCCCCCGTGTTCGGGCAGGACCAGCGGGGCTTCGATGGTCAACTCGTCGACGGTCTCGACGCCGACCTGCGCCCCGGCGTGCAGGGCGAGGTCGACGTAGCCGGTGCCGGGGAAGACCACCGCGCCGTCGACGGCGTGGTCGGCGAGCCACGGGTGCCGGTCGAGGGAGAGCCGGCCGGTGAGGACGGCCCCGTCGGCGTTGGCGAGGGTGACGGCCGCGCCGAGCAGCGGGTGGTCGGCGGAGTCCAGGCCCATGGCGGTGGCGTCACCGGGGTCGGCCGTGGCGTCCAGCCAGAACCGCTGGTGTTGGAAGGCGTAGGTGGGCAGGTCGACGGTCCGGCCGCCGGGGTTGACGGCCGTCCAGTCGAGGTCGACGCCGCTGATCCACGCCTGCGCCATCCCGGTGGCGTACGCCTCGACCTGCTCGCGCTTGCGGCGCTGCAGCGCGATGGCGGTAGCGTCCTCGACGCAGTCGGCGACCATCGCGGTGAGCACACTGTCCGGCCCGATCTCCACGAACCGGGTCACACCCCGCGCCGCCAGAGCGGCGACCGCGTCGGCGAACCGGACCGTGCCCCGCACCTGACCCTGCCAGTAGCCGACGCTGCCCAACTCCTCGTCGGTGGCCAGGTCACCGGACGCGGTCGACACCAGCGGGACGCCCGCCGGGTTGGCGGTCACCCCGTCGACGACCTGCCCGTACTGGTCGAGCATCGGGTCCATCAGGTGCGAGTGGAACGCATGCGACACCCGCAACCGACGCGTCTTCACCTCAAGCGACGCCTCCAGCGCCGCGATCTGCTCCTCGGTGCCGGACACCACCACCGCACGGGGACCGTTCACCGCCGCAACGTCCACGTCACCCAGGTCCAACTCATCCAACGGCGCGGCAATAGCCAACATCGCCCCACCCGCCGGAAGGGCCTGCATCAGACCCCCCCGGGCCGCCACCACCCGACACGCGTCGTCGAGGGACCAGACACCCGCGACGTGCGCGGCGGCCAGCTCACCGATCGAGTGCCCGGCGACGAAGTCCGGCTTCAACCCCCAGGATTCGGCCAGCCGGAACAGGGCCACCTCGACCGCGAACAACGCCGGCTGCGTCCACCCCGTCCGATCCAACACCCCGTCCGGATCGGTGAACATCACCTCCCGCAGATCACCATCCAACAACGGCCCGAACGCCGCACACACCTCATCAAGGGCCTGCGCGAACACCGGGAACGCTTCGGCCAGCTCACGGCCCATGCCGACCCGCTGCGCACCCTGACCGGTGAACAACACCGCCGTACGACCGGCGACGGTCCGACCCGACAGGCCAGCGCCGGTCGCCAGGGCCTCCAGGCCGGCCACGTCGTGGCCGAGCACCACACCCCGGTACGCGCCGGCGGCCCGGGTGGTGCCCAGCGAGAACCCGACGTCGACCGGACGCTCGTCGGTGAGGAACTCCCGCAGCCGGGTGGCCTGCCCGGCGAGCGCCGCCGCCGACCGGCCGGACAGCGGCCAGAGCACCACCGGCGGCTCGGCGGTCTCGTCCGGCGCGACGGTCTCCGCCGGGGGTGCCTGCTCCAGGATCACGTGCCCGTTGGTGCCGCTCACCCCGAACGACGACACCCCGCCCCGGCGCGGCTGGCCGTGGTCGGGCCACTGCCGCGCCTCGGTCAGTAGCTGCACGGTGCCGGCGGACCAGTCGACGTGGGTGGACGGCTCCCCCACGTGCAGGCTCTTGGGCAGGACGCCGTTGTGCAGCGCCATCACCATCTTGATCACGCCGCTGACGGCGGCGGCGGCCTGGGCGTGGCCGATGTTCGACTTGACCGAGCCGAGCCAGAGCGGCCGGTCCGCCGGCCGGTCGCGCCCGTACGTGGCGATCAGCGCCTCCGCCTCGATGGGGTCACCGAGGGTGGTGCCGGTGCCGTGCGCCTCGATCAGGTCGACGTCGCTGGAGGTGAGGCCGGCGTTGGCGAGCGCCTGGAGGATGACCCGCTGCTGGGCCACCCCGTTGGGGGCGGTGAGCCCGTTGGACGCGCCGTCCTGGTTGATCGCGGAGCCCCGGATGACGGCGAGCACCCGGTGGCCGTTGCGCTGGGCGTCGGAGAGGCGTTCCAGCAGCAGCATGCCGACGCCCTCACCCCAGCCGGTGCCGTCGGCGTCGTCGGAGAACGGCTTGCAGCGGCCGTCGGAGGCGAGCCCCCGCTGCCGGCTGAACGCGACGAACGCGCCGGGCGTCGACATGACGGTGACGCCACCGGCCAGGGCCAGCCCGCACTCCCGTTGCCGCAGCGCGTGCGCGGCCAGGTGCAACGCGACGAGCGAGGACGAGCAGGCGGTGTTGACGGTGACGGCCGGCCCCTCCAACCCGAGGCTGTACGCGACCCGGCCGGAGATGACCGCCCCGGAGCTGCCGGTGCTCATGTACGCCTCGACCGGCTCGGGCAGCACGGTGAGCCGGTCCCAGTAGTCCTGGCCGCCGCAGCCGACGAAGACACCGACCGGGCCGCCGCGCAACGTGTCGGGGTTGATGCCGGCCCGCTCGCACGCCTCCCAGCTCGCCTCCAGCACCAACCGCTGCTGCGGGTCCATCGCCAGCGCCTCGCGGGGCGAGATGCCGAAGAACTCGGCGTCGAACTCGTCGGCGTCGTGGACGAACCCGCCCTGTTGGACGTAGCTGCTGCCGGCGGCGTCCGGGTCGGCGTCGTAGAGGGCGGCGGTGTCCCAGCCCCGGTCGGTGGGGAACTCGCCGATGGCGTCGACACCGTCGGCGACCAGCCGCCACAGGTCCTCGGGTGAGTTGACCCCACCCGGGTAGCGGCAGGCCATGCCGACGATCGCGATCGGGTCCTGCTCCTGCGATTCGACCTCGCGCAGCCGCTCCCGGGTGCGGTGCAGATCGGCGGTGACCCGCTTCAGGTACTCGAGGAGCTTCTCTTCGTTCGCCATCCGAACCTCACCAAACTCGTTGCCAGCGGGACACGTTGCTCCGGGAGCGCGGTGGCGGCTCAGGTCATGCCGAGTTCCTTGTCGATCAGGTCGAACACGTCGTCGGCGGAGGCCGTTTCGAGCCGGTCGACGAGGGTGGCGCCGGTGGTGGTGCTGAGCGTCTCGTTGAGCTTCGCCAGCAGCGACTGGAGCCGGGCGGTGACCCGGTTGCGTTCGATCTCCTCCGGCGTCAGGCCGGCCACGGTCACCTCCAACCGGTCCAGCTCGGCGAGCAGGCCGCCGGCGGTGTCGCCGGTGTAGCCGAGTTCGGCCCGGAGCTGGTCGGCCAGGGCGGTCGGGTTGGGGTGGTCGAACACCAGGGTCGCGGAGAGCCGTACACCGGTGGCGGCGCTGAGCCGGTTACGCAGCTCGACGGCCGTCACCGAGTCCATGCCGAGTTCCTTGAACGCGCGCTGCGGCTCGACCAGGTCGGCGTCGCCGTAGCCGAGGACGGCGGCCACGTTGGTGCGGACGGTCTCCAGCAGTAGGGCGCGCTGCTCGACCTCGGACAGCGTGCCGAGCCGGTCGGCGAGCGCCGACGACGACCCCGCCTCGGTGGCCTCGGCGGCCTCCGGTGCGGCGTCGGGCAGTTCGGCCAGCAGCGGTCGGGGCCGGGCCAGGGTGTAGATGGGGCCGAACCGGGCCCAGTCGATGTCGGCGACGACGAGGTGACTCTCGTCGTGGTCGAGGGCCTGTCCGAGCGCGTCGACGGCGAGCCGCGGGTCCATCACGCCGACGCCGAGCCGGTCGAGGTGCGCCCCGACCTCGCCGCCGGCCATGCCACCGCCGCCGCCCCAGCTACCCCAGGCGACCGAGGTGGCGACCGCACCCCGGTTGCGCCGGCGGTGCGCCAACGCGTCCAGGTACGCGTTCGCCGTCGCGTACCCCGCCTGACCGGCACTGCCCCACACCGCCGCACCGGAGGAGAACACCACGAACGCGTCCAACGGCCGGTCGGCGGTCAACTCGTCGAGGTGCACCGCGCCGAGCACCTTCGCCCGGCACACGTCGGCGAAGTCGTCGAGGGCGGTCTGCCCCAACGGCACCTCGGGGTGCAGCACCCCGGCGGCGTGGAACACGGCGGTCAGCTCGTCACCGAGGTCGGCCAGCAGCGCGGCTACCGCGTCCCGGTCGGCCACGTCGACGGCGACGACCTCGACCTCCGGGTGCCGGGCCATCAGCTCGGCCGCGCCCGGGGCGTCCGGACCACGCCGGCTCGCCAGCACCACGCGCTGCGCGCCGTTGCCGACCAGCCATTCGGTGACGTGCCCGCCGACCCCGCCGGTGCCGCCGGTGACCAGGACGGTGCCGGCGGGTCGCCAGCGCCGTTCGGGTGCCCCGGTCACCGGACGGCGGACCATCCGGCGGGCCAGCGTGCCGGCCGCCCGCAGCGCCACCTGGTCCTCGCCGCCGCCGGTCAGCACGTCGGCCAGCCGGTCAACGGTCTGCGGCGTCCACTCGGCGGGCAGGTCGACCAGGCCGCCCCACCAGCCGGGATAGTCGAGGGAGAGCACCGTGCCCAGGCCCCACAGGGCACCCTGGGCCGGGTCGGCGACCGGCTCGAACCGGTCCACCCCGACCCCACCGGCGGTGACGCACCAGAGCCGGCCGGTGAAGTCGGACGCGGCCAGCGCGTGCACCAGCGACACGGTGGCGGTGATCCCGGCGGACAGGCCGACACCCAGCGGGTCGGGGCCGTCGTCCAGGGCGAGCAGGGAGAGCACCCCGGCGGGGGCCTCCCGGCCGCCGTGGTCGGTGCCGGTGACGGTGACCACCTCGGCGCCCCGGGCGGTCAGGCCGTCGGCGAGCGTACGCAGCCGCTCGTCGCCGGCCAGCGCCGCCGGGGCGACCACCCACCACACGCCGCTGAGCTGCCCGCCGGTGGGCACCTCGGTCGGCCGCCACACCACCCGGTACCGCCAGCCGTCCACGGTGGCGACGTCGCGCTGCCGGGACCGCCACGACGTCAGGCCGGGCAGCACCTCCCCGACCAGTGCGGTGTCGACGCCGAGGCCGTCGGCGAGCAGGTCGACGTCGGCGCGTTCCACGGCGTCCCAGAACCCGGCGTCGGTGCCGCCGCCGGTCGGGGCCGCGACGGTCGGCGCGATCCAGTAACGCTCGTGCTGGAAGGCGTAGGTGGGCAGGTCCACCCGGCGGGTGCCGGGCAGGGCGGCGGCCCAGTCCACGTCGACGCCCCGCACGTGCAGCTCGGCCAGGGAGGTGAGCAGCCGGTCCAGGCCGCCGTCGTCGCGGCGCAGGGTGCCGGTGACCACCGTCGGGCGGTCCGCCGACTCCAGCGTCTCCTGCATCCCCATGCCGAGCACCGGGTGCGGGCTGACCTCCACGAACCCGGTCCAGCCCTGCCCGGCGAGAGAGCGGATCGCCGGGTCGAACCGGACCGTGTTGCGGAGGTTGTCGTACCAGTAGCGGGCGTCGAGGGTGGCGGTGTCCACCCAGTCGCCGGTGACCGTGGAGAGCATCCGGATCGTCCCGGTACGCGGGTTGATCGGGGCCAGGTCCTCCAGCAGCCGGTGTTCCAGCAGCTCCACCTGCGCGGAGTGCGAGGCGTAGTCGACGGCGACCTGCTTGACCCGCACCCCCTCCTCGGTGAGGGCGGCGACGAGTTCCCGCAGCGCCTCAGGGGTGCCGGAGACCACCACCGAACCCGCCCCGTTGACCACGGCGAGGGAGATGTCGCCCGCCCACCGGGCGATCCGCTCCTGCGCCCGGTCGGCGGGCAGCCCGACCGAGACCATGCCGCCCCGGCCGGCCAGCTTCTCGCCGATGGCCCGGCTGCGCAGGGTCACCACCCGCGCCCCGTCGGCCAGGGAGAGCCCGCCGGCCACGCAGGCGGCGGCGATCTCACCCTGCGAGTGGCCGACGACCGCGTCGGGTTCGACGCCGTAGCTGCGCCAGGTGGCGGCGAGGGAGACCATCATCGCCCACAGGGCGGGCTGGACGACGTCCACCCACTCCAGGGAGGGTGCGCCGGGAACCCCCCGGACCACGTCCAGCAGGTCCCAGTCGACGTACGCGCGCAACTCGGCGGCGCAGCGGCCCATCTGCTCGGCGAAGACCGGCGAGGAGTCCAGCAGCGCGGCGGCCATGCCGACCCACTGTGCGCCCTGGCCGGGGAAGACGAAGACGACCCGACCGGCGGCGTCGGCGGTACCGGTGACCGCGGTGGGGGCGGGCAGCCCGTCGGCGACCGCGCCGAGCGCCGTCCGCAGGTCCGGAAGGTCGCCACCGAGCACCACGGCCCGGTGGTCGAGCCGGGCCCGACCGGCCAGCGTCCGCCCCACGGCGGCCGGGTCGGCCGGTACGGCGTCCAGGTGCGACAGCAGCCGCCGTGCCTGGGCCCGCAGTGCCCGGTCGGTGTGCCCGGAGAGCACCCACGGCAGCACCGCCGGGGTGGCCGGCTGCTCGTCCTCCTCGGCCGGGGCCGCCTCTTCGAGCACGACGTGGGCGTTGGTGCCGCTGATGCCGAACGAGGAGACCGCACAGCGGCGGGCGTGGCCGGTCTGCGGCCACTCCACCGGCTCGGTGAGCAGCTTGACCGTGCCGGGCGACCAGTCGATCTCGCCGCTGGGCTCGTCGACGTGCAGGGTGCGGGGCAGTACCCCGTGCCGCATCGCCTGCACCATCTTGATCACGCCACCGACACCGGCGGCGGCCTGCGAGTGGCCGATGTTGGACTTGAGCGAGCCGAGCCACAACGGGCGGTCGGCGGGCCGGTCCCGGCCGTACGTGGCGAACAGCGCCTGCGCCTCGATCGGGTCGCCGAGCCGGGTGCCGGTGCCGTGCGCCTCGACCGCGTCGATCTCCTGACCGGCGAGCCGGGCGTTGGCCAGCGCGGCCCGGATGACCCGACGCTGGGAGGGGCCGTTGGGGGCGGTGAGGCCGTTGGACGCGCCGTCCTGGTTGATCGCGGAGCCCCGGATGACGGCGAGCACCGGGTGCCCGTTGCGGCGGGCGTCGGAGAGCCGTTCCAGCACCAGCGACCCGGCGCCCTCGGCCCAGCCGGTGCCGTCGGCGGCGGCGGCGAACGACTTGCACCGGCCGTCGAAGGACAGCGCCCGCTGCCGGGAGAACTCGACGAACGCGTCGGGGGTGCCGATCACGGTGACCCCACCGGCGACGGCGAGCGACGACTCCCCGGAGCGCAGCGACTGGCAGGCCCAGTGCAGGGCGACCAGCGACGACGAGCAGCCGGTGTCGACGGTGACCGCCGGCCCCTCCAACCCGAGGGTGTACGACAGCCGGCCGGAGACGATGCTGCCGGCGCCCCAGCTGTTCGGGTAGTCGTGGTAGACGACGCCGGTGAACACGGCGGTGGGGCTGCCCTTGAGCGACAGCGGGTCGATGCCGGCCCGCTCCAACGCCTCCCAGGACGTCTCCAGGAACAGCCGCTGCTGCGGGTCCATCTCGGCGGCCTCGCGGGGCGAGATGCCGAAGAAGGTCGGGTCGAAGGCGGCGGCGTCGTAGAGGAAGCCGCCGTCGCGGGTGTAGCTGGTGCCGGGGTGGTCCGGGTCCGGGTCGTAGAGCCGGTCGAGGTCCCAGCCCCGGTCGGTGGGCATGCCGGAGATCGCGTCGGTGCCGGCCGCGACGAGGTCCCACAGGGCCTCGGGCGAGTCGACGCCGCCGGGGTAGCGGCAGCCCATGCCGACGATGGCGATCGGTTCGGCGGCGCGCTCCTCGATGTCGCGGAGCCGCTCGCTGGTCTCGTGCAGGTCGGCCGTGACCCGCCGCAGGTAGTCACGAAGCTTCTGTTCGTTGGACATCAGGAACCCATTCCCGGACGGCGCCGACGGAGCGGACGGATCATGAGGTGCCGAACTTGCTGTCGATGAAGTCGAAGAGGTCGTCGTCGGAGGCGGTGTCGAGATCCTCGGTGACGCTGGCGACCTCGGCCGGGCGTTGACCGGCGGTCCACGCGGCGAGCATGGTGCGCAGCCGCTCCCCCACCCCGGCCCGGGTGCTCTCGTCGAGTGCGGCGACCGCATCGGCATCCAGGGTGGACAGCGCCGCCTGGAGCCGGTCGAGGTCGTCGAGCAGGGTGACGCCCCCGGCGTCGGCGGGCACCAGCTCGGTGAGCAGTTGCTGGGCCAGCTCGGTCGGGGTCGGGTAGTCGAAGACCAGCGTGGCGGGCAGCCGCAGCGCGGTCTCGGTGGTGAGCCGGTTACGCAGCTCGACGGCGGTCAGCGAGTCGAAGCCGGCCTCCTTGAACGCCCGCTCCGGGTCGACGTCCGCGCCGGAGGCGTACCCGAGGACGGCGGCGACCTGGTCACGGACCAGCACCAGGACGGTGTCCAGGCGGTCCGGTGACGGCATCGCGGCGAGCCGACCGGCGAGGTCGGCGGTCACGGTGACCGGGGTGGCCGGTTCGGCCTCGGGTTGGGCGTCGGGCAGCGCGGCCAGCAGCGGCCGGGGCCGGGCCAGGGTGTAGATGGGGGTGAACCGGGTCCAGTCGATGTCGGCGACGACGAGGTGGCTCTCGTCGTGGTCGAGGGCCTCCCGCAGCGCCCGGACGGCGAGCCGGGGTTCCATCGGCGGGGTGCCCTGCCGGCGCAGGTGTGCGGTGGCCTCCCCGTCGGCCATTCCGCCGCCGGCCCAGCTGCCCCAGGCGACCGAGGTGGCGACCGCACCCCGACTGCGCCGACGGTGCGCCAACGCGTCCAGGTACGCGTTCGCCGTCGCGTACCCGGCCTGACCGGCACTGCCCCACACCGCCGCACCGGAGGAGAACACCACGAACGCGTCCAACGGCCGGTCGGCCAGCAACGCGTCCAGGTGCACCGCGCCGAGCACCTTCGCCCGGCACACCTCGGCGAACTCGGCCACGCTGGTCTCCGGGAGCGACTTCTCCTGGTGCAGCACCCCAGCGGCGTGGAACACGGCGGTCAAGTCGTCACCGAGGTCGGCCAGCAGCGTGGCCACCGACTCCCGGTCCGCCACGTCACACGCCACCACCTCGACACCCGGATGCCGGGCCGTCAGCTCCGCCGCACCCGGGGCCGCCGCGCCCCGCCGGCTCGCCAGCACCACCCGCCGGGCACCCTGACCGACAAGCCATTCGGTCAGGTGCCCGCCGATGCCACCGGTGCCGCCGGTGACGAGCACCGTGCCGGTGGGCGTGTAGCGCCGCTCGGGGTTGCCGGCGGCCGGCCAGCGGACCAACCGTCGGGCCAGCACCCCGGCGGTACGGACGGCCACCTGGTCCTCCGCACCGGCGGCGAGGACGTCGACGAGCCGCGCGACGTGCTCGTCGGTCCAGTCGGTCGGCAGGTCGGCCAGGCCACCCCAGGAGTGCGGGTACTCCAGGGACAGCACGGTGCCGAGCCCCCACAGCGCGCCCTGCGCGGGGTGCGGCAGCTCCTCGAACCGGTCGACGGCGACACCACCCGAGGTGAGGCACCACACCCGGCCGGCGAATTCGGTGGCGGTGAGGGCCTGGATCAGCGCGACGGTGTCGGTGACGCCGACGGACAGGCCGGCGTCGGTGACGTCCGGGGTGTCGTCGAGGGCGAGCAGGGACACCACCCCGGCGGGGGTGTCCCCGGCGGGCAGCTCGGTGCCGGTGACGGTGACGACGTCGGCGCCCCGGGCGGCGAGTCCGGCGGCGAGGGCGGACACCCGGGCGTCGCCCGTCGACGCGGCCGGTACGACGAGCCACCAGGTGCCGGTGAGTTCACCACCGTCGGGCAGTTCGGTGGAACGCCACACCACCCGGTACCGCCAGTCGTCCACGGTGGCCGCGTCCCGTTGCCGGGCCCGCCAGGCGGCGAGGCCGGGCAGCACCTCGGTGACGACGCCCGGGGCGACGCCGAGACCGTCGGCGAGCACGTCGGTGTCGCCCCGGTCGACGGCGTCCCAGAACCCGCCGTCGGCCTCGTCGGTGCCGGTGCCGGTGGTGGTCTCGGGCTCGATCCAGTACCGCTGGTGCTGGAAGGCGTAGGTGGGCAGTTCCACCTGCCGCCCGCCGGGGTTGACCGCCGTCCAGTCGAGGTCGACGCCGGTGGTCCACGCCTGCGCCATCCCGGTGGCGTACGCGGCGACCTGTTCCCGGTCGCGGCGCTGCAACGGGATGGTCACCGCGTCGTCGACGCAGTCGGCGACCATCGCGGTCAGCACACTGTCCGGCCCGATCTCCACGAACCGGGTCACACCCCGGGCGGCGAGGGCGGCGACCGCGTCGGCGAACCGCACCGTGCCCCGCACCTGACCCTGCCAGTATTCGACCGAACCGAGTTGATCGTCACCGGCCAGGTCGCCGGTGGCGGTCGACACCAACGGGATGCCCGCCGGGTTGGTGGTGACGCCGTCGAGGACCAGCCCGTAGCCGGCCAGCATCGGGTCCATCAGGTGCGAGTGGAACGCGTGCGACACCCGCAACCGACGGGTCTTCACCTCAAGCGACGCTTCCAAGGCGGCGATCTGCTCCTCGGTCCCCGACACCACCACCGCCCGGGGACCGTTCACCGCCGCGACGTCCACGTCGCCCAGGTCCAACTCATCCAGCGGCGCGGCGATCGCCAACATCGCCCCACCCGCCGGAAGGGCCTGCATCAGACCACCCCGCGCCGCCACGACCCGACACGCGTCGTCGAGGGACCAGACTCCGGCGACGTGTGCGGCGGCCAGCTCACCGATCGAATGACCCGCAACGAAATCGGGCTTCAGACCCCACGACTCCGCGAGACGGAACAACGCCACCTCGACCGCGAACAACGCCGGCTGCGTCCACCCCGTCCGATCCAACACCCCGTCCGGATCGGTGAACATCACCTCCCGCAGATCACCATCGAGCAACGGACCGAACGCCGCACACACCTCATCAAGGGCCTGTGCAAACACCGGGAACGCTTCGGCCAGCTCACGGCCCATCCCGACCCGCTGCGCACCCTGACCGGTGAACAACACCGCCGTACGACCGGCGACGGTCCGACCCGACACACCGCCACCCGAGGTCAACGCCTCCAGGGAGACGGCCAGGTCAGCGGCCGTACCGCCGACGGCGACGGCCCGATGGTCCAGGGCCGCCCGACCGACGGCCAGCGAATGCCCCACGTCGACCGGCCGTTCGTCAGTCAGGAAGTCACGCAGGCGGCCGGCCTGGGCGGCCAGCGCACCGGCCGACCGGGCGGACAGCGGCCAGAGCGCCACCGGCGGCTCGGGGGCCCCGTCCTGGCCGGCGGGCTCGACCGGCGGGGCCTCCTCCACGATCACGTGGGCGTTGGTGCCGCTGATGCCGAACGACGACACCCCCGCCCGGCGCGGGCGGTCCCCGGCCGGCCAGTCGACCGGTTCGGTGAGCAGCCGCACGTCCCCGGCGTCCCAGTCGACCTGCCGCGACGGCGTCTCGGCGTGCAGCGTGCGCGGCAGGGTGCCGTGCCGCATCGCCATCACCATCTTGATCACACCGGCCATGCCGGCGGCGGCCTGGGCGTGACCCATGTTGGACTTGATCGAGCCGAGCCACAGGGGGCGGTCCCGGTCCCGGCCGTACGTCGCGAGCAGCGCCTGGGCCTCGATCGGGTCACCGAGGGTGGTGCCGGTGCCGTGTGCCTCGACCGCGTCGACCGCGTCGGGGGTGATCCGGGCGTTGGCCAGCGCCGCCCGGATCACCCGCTGCTGGGCCGGCCCGTTCGGCGCGGTCAGCCCGTTCGACGCACCGTCCTGGTTGACGGCCGAACCCCGGATCAGCCCGTAGACGCGGTGCCCGTTGCGCTGCGCGTCGGAGAGCCGCTCCAGCACCAGCACCCCGACGCCCTCGGACCAGCCGGTGCCGTCGGCGTCGTCGGAGAACGACTTGCACCGGCCGTCCGGGGCGAGCCCCCGCTGCCGGCTGAACGCCACGAACGGGGTCGGGTTCGACATCACCAGCACCCCACCGGCGATGGCGGTGGTGCACTCCCCGGCCCGCAGCGCCTGGCTGGCGAGGTGCAGTGCGACAAGAGACGAGGAACACGCCGTGTCGACGGTCATCGACGGCCCCTCGAACCCGAACGCGTACGACACCCGGCCGGAGATCACCGACGCGGAGCTGCCGGTGCTCAGGTACGCCTCCGACTCGGCGGGGGCAAGGCCGAGCAGGTCGCCGTAGTCCTGGGCACCGGAGCCGACGAACACCCCGACGGGGCTGCCGCGCAGCGCCTCCGGGTCCATCCCGGCCCGCTCGCACGCCTCCCAGGTGACCTCCAGCATCAGCCGCTGCTGCGGGTCCATGGCGATCGCCTCACGGGGCGAGATGCCGAAGAACTCGGCGTCGAACGCGCCCGCCTCGTAGACGAAGCCGCCGGAGCGGACGTAGCTGGTGCCCGGCTGGTCCGGGTCGGCGTCGAAGAGGGCGTCGGAGTTCCAGCCCCGGTCGACGGGGAACGCGCTGATCGCGTCGGTGCCGCTGTCGACGAGCCGCCACAGGTCCTCCGGGGACCGGACGCCGCCGGGGTAGCGGCAGCTCATCCCGATGATGGCGATCGGCTCGTCGGGGTCGGAGCCGCCGACGCCGGACGCGACGGGGGTCGGGGCGGCGGTGCCGACGAGTTCGTCGTACAGGTGACGGGCCAGCACGGCCGGGGTCGGGTGGTCGTAGACCATGGTGGCCGGCAGGCGCAGCCCGACGGCCGCGCCGAGGGCGTTGCGCAGCTCCACGGCGGTCAGCGAGTCGAACCCGAGTTCCCGGAACGGCCGCTGGACGTCCACGGTGGTGGCCGCGTCGTACCCGAGGACGGTGGCGACCTGGGCGCGGACGGTGTCCAGCAGGTACGGCAGCCGCTCGGCGTCGGGCAACCCGGCCAGTACGGAGGTGTCGGTGGGCGCGGCCGGGGCGGCGGCTGGGGTCTGCTGGGCCTCGGGGAGCGCGGCGAGCAGCGGCCGGGGCCGGGCCAGGGTGTAGATCGGCGTGAACCGGGCCCAGTCGATGTCGGTGACCACGAGGTGGCTCTCGTCGTGGTCGAGGACCTGCTGCAACGCACCGAGGGCCAGACGCGGTTCCATCGGCGGGGTGCCCTGCCGCAGGAGCTGCTCGGTGGCCTGCTCGTCGACCATGCCGCCGCCGCCCCAGGTGCCCCAGGCCACCGAGGTGGCGGTCAGGCCCCGGCGACGGCGCTGGTGGGCCAGCGCATCGAGCCAGGCGTTGCCGGTGCCGTAGGCGGCCTGCCCGGCGCTGCCCCAGACGGCCGCGCCGGAGGCGAACAGCACGAACGCGTCGAGCGACCGGTCGCCGAGCAGCGCGTCGAGGTGGGTCGCGCCGAGCACCTTGGCCCGGCACACGGCGGCGAAGTCGTCGAGGCTGGTGTCGCCGAGCGGGGCCGGGTCGTAGAGCACCCCGGCGGCGTGGAAGACGGCGGTCAGGTCGTCGCCGATCCCGTCGAGCAGCGCGGCGACCGCGTCCCGGTCGGCCACGTCGCAGGCGACGACCTGAACGCCGGGCAGGCGGGCAGCCAGGTCGGCGGCCCCGGGGGCGGCCGGTCCGCGCCGGCTGGCCAGCACCACCCGCTCGGCACCCCGGTCGAGGAGCCATTCGGTGAGGTGTGCGCCGATGCCGCCGGTGCCGCCGGTGACGAGCACGGTGCCGGTGGGGGTGTAGCGCCGCTCGGGGCTGCCGGCGACGGGCCAGCGCACCATCCGCCGGGCCAGCGCCCCGGCGGTACGCAGGGCCACCTGGTCCTCGCCGCCGTCGGCGAGCACGTCGACGAGCCGGTCGAGGGTGTCGGGCGTCCAGTCGGCGGGCAGGTCGACCAGGCCACCCCACCAGCCGGGGTAGTCGAGGGAGAGCACCGTGCCGAGCCCCCACAGGCCGGCCTGGGCGGCGTGCGGCAGGTCCTCGTACCGGTCGACGGCGACGCCGCCCGTGGTGAGGCACCAGAGCCGGCCGGTGACGTCGGCGGCGGCGAGGGCCCGCACCAGTCGTACGGTGCCGGTGACCCCGGCGGACAGCCCGGCGTCGTACGGGTCCGGGGTGTCGTCGAGGCCGAGCAGGGAGAGGACACCGGTGGGGGTGCCCCGGCCGGCGAGCGGGTCGGTGCCGGTGAGCCGGGTGACGGTGGCCCCCCGGGTGGCGAGCGCGTCGGCCACGGCGGTGACCCGGGGGTCGTCGGTGAGGGTGTCCGGGGTGACGAGCCACCAGTCGCCGGTGAGTTCCGGCCCGGTGGGCAGGTCGGCGGCCCGCCACACGACCCGGTAGCGCCAGTCGTCGGTGACGGTGGCCGGTGCGGCGGTGGGGGCGGCCAGCCAGTACCGCTGGCGGGCGAAGGCGTAGCCGGGCAGCTCCACCTGCCGTGCCCCCGGGTGCACGGCCGTCCAGTCGAGGTCGACGCCGGTGGTCCACGCCTGCGCCATCCCGGTGGCGTACGCGGCCACCTGCTCCCGGTCGCGGCGCTGCAACGGAATCGCCACCGTGTCGTCGACGCTGTCGGCGACCATCGCGGTCAGCACACTGTCCGGCCCGATCTCGACGAACCGGGTCACACCCCGTGCGGCGAGGGCGGCCACCGCGTCGGCGAACCGGACCGTGCCCCGCACCTGACCCTGCCAGTAACCGACCGAACCGAGTTCGTCGTCGCTGGCCAGGTCACCGGTCGCGGTCGACACCAGCGCAATGCCCGCAGGGTTCGCGGTCACCCCGCCGACCACCTGCCCGTACTCGGCGAGCATCGGGTCCATCAGGTGCGAGTGGAACGCGTGCGACACCCGCAACCGACGCGTCTTCACCTCAAGCGACGCTTCCAGGGCGGCGATCTGCTCCTCGGTGCCGGACACGACGACCGCGCGGGGACCGTTCACCGCCGCGACGTCGACGTCACCCAGGTCCAGCTCGGCAAGCGGCGCGGCGATCGCCAGCATCGCGCCACCCGCCGGAAGCGCCTGCATCAAGCTGCCTCGGGCCGCTACCACGCGGCACGCGTCCTCCAGGGACCACACCCCGGCGACGTGGGCGGCGGCCAGCTCACCGATCGAGTGCCCGGCGACGAAGTCCGGCTTCAATCCCCAGGATTCGGCCAGCCGGAACAGGGCCACCTCGATCGCGAACAGGGCCGGCTGCGTCCACCCCGTCCGATCCAACACCCCGTCCGGATCGGTGAACATCACCTCCCGCAGATCACCATCGAGCAACGGACCGAACGCCGCACACACCTCATCAAGGGCCTGCGCGAACACCGGGAACGCTTCGGCCAGCTCACGGCCCATCCCGACCCGCTGCGCACCCTGACCGGTGAACAACACCGCCGTACGACCGGTGGTGATCCGACCCGACACACCGGTGCCGGCGGCCAGGGCGTCGAGACCGGCGGACAGCTCGCCGGCCCCACGGCCCACCGCCACCCCCCGGAACTCCAACCCGGCCCGACCCGCACCCAGCGAGAACCCGACGTCCACCGGACGCTCGTCGGTGTCGGCGGCGAACCCGGCGATCCGGGCGGCCTGACGGGCCATCCCCTCGGGGGACCGTCCCGACACCGGCCAGAGGACGACCGGCGGGGTCGGCCCCGGCGTGCCGGCCTCCACGGGCGGGGCCTGCTCGACGATGAGGTGCACGTTGGTGCCGCTGATGCCGAACGACGACACGCCCGCCCGGCGGGGCCGGTCCAGCTCCGGCCAGTCGACCGGTTCGGTGAGCAGCCGCACGTCCCCGGCGTCCCAGTCGACCTGCCGCGACGGCGTCTCGGCGTGCAGCGTGCGCGGCAGGGTGCCGTGCCGCATCGCCATCACCATCTTGATCACACCGGCGACCCCGGCTGCGGCCTGGGCGTGCCCGATGTTGGACTTGATCGAACCGAGGAAGAGCGGCGTCTCCCGGTCCCGGCCGTAGGTGGCGAGCACGGCCTGCGCCTCGATCGGGTCACCGAGGGTGGTGCCGGTGCCGTGCGCCTCGACCACGTCCACGTCGGCGACGGAGAGCCGGGCGTTGGCCAGCGCCGCCCGGATCACCCGCTGCTGGGCCGGCCCGTTCGGCGCGGTCAGCCCGTTCGACGCACCGTCCTGGTTGACGGCCGAACCCCGGATCAGCCCGTAGACGCGGTGCCCGTTGCGCTGCGCGTCGGAGAGCCGCTCCAGCACCAGCACCCCGACGCCCTCGGACCAGGCCGCGCCGTCCGCACCGTCGCCGAAGGACCGGCACCGGCCGTCCGGGGACAGCGCACGCTGCTTGCTGAACTCGACGAAGAGCTGCGGGGTGGCCATCACGGCGACCCCGCCGGCCAGGGCGAGCCCGCACTCCTCCTTGCGCAGCGACTGGCAGGCCAGGTGCATCGCCACCGACGACGACGAGCAGGCGGTGTCGACGGTGATCGCCGGCCCCTCCAGGCCCAGGTTGTAGGCGACCCGGCCGGAGACGAGGCTGCCGGAGGTGGTGCTGTCGACGTAGTCGTGGTGCATCACGCCGACGAACACGCCGGTGGCGGTGCCCTTGAGGGCGACCGGGTCGATGCCGCCGTGCTCGAACGCCTCCCAGGACGCCTCCAGCAGCAGCCGCTGCTGCGGGTCCGTCTCCACCGCCTCGCGGGGGCTCATCCCGAAGAACCCCGGGTCGAAGTCGGCGGCGTCGTAGAGGAAACCACCGTGCCGGGTGTAGCTCTTGCCGGGCTTGCCGGGTTCCGGGTCGTAGACGCCGTCGACGTCCCAGCCCCGGTCGGTGGGGAAGCCGGAGATGGCGTCGGTGCCGTCGGCGACGAGCCGCCACAGGTCCTCCGGCGACCGGACCCCGCCGGGGTAGCGGCAGCCCATGCCGACGATCGCGATCGGCTCCTGGTCCCGGCCCTCCACCTCACGCAGCCGCCGGTTGGCCTGTTGCAATTCGGCGGTGGCGCGCTTGAGGAAGGTCCGGAGCTTGTCGTCGTTCGCCATCGTTCACACCAATCTTTCCCGCGCCGGAAGGTTCGTCGGAGGCTGCCGTCAGGAGAGGCCGAGCTCGTTCTCCAGCACGTCGAACAGTTCCTCGTCGGTGGCGGACTCGTAGTCGTGCGGGGTGTCGTCGTCGGGGCGGCCGGTGCGGTCCTGCCAGCCGCGCAGCACCGCCTCGAGCCGGGCGGTCAGCCGGGCGTGTTCCGCACCGGGCACCTCGGTCAGGGCCTTCTCCAGCCGGTCGAGGTCGGCGAGCACCGCACCGGCCGGGTCGGCGTCGGGCACCACCAGGTCGGCCTTGAGGGCGCGGGCCAGGGCGGTGGGTTCGGGGTGGTCGAAGACCAGCGTCGCGGGCAGCCGCAGCCCGGTGACGGTGCTGAGCACGTTGCGGAACTCGACGGCGGCGAGGGAGTCGAAGCCGAGGTCCTTGAACGCGCGGCCGGGTTCCACCGACGCCGGGCCGGGGAAGCCCAGCACGGCGGCGGCGTGCGTGCGGACCAGGTCGAGCAGCAGGGTGTCCCGGTCGGCGTCGGAGAGGCCGGCGAGGCGCTGGGCCAGCGGCGGGCCGTCGGCCGCCGCGCCCGCACCGGCGGCGGTCGGCCGGGCGGGGGTACGGACCAGGCCGCGCAGCACGGCGGGCAGCGCGTCGGTGCGTCGCCGCAACGCGTCCAGGTCGAGCCGCACCGGTACGGTGGTGGGCCGCCCGGCGGCGACGGCCGCGTCGAACAACGCCAGCCCCTCGTCGGTGCTCATCGCGGGCATCCCGAGCCGGCGCATCCGGTGCAGGTCGGCGTCGTCGAGGTGACCGCCCATGCCGGTGCCGGTGGCCCACAGGCCGTAGGCCAGCGAGGTGGCGGGCAGGCCGTCGGCGCGGCGGCGTTGGGCGAGGGCGTCGAGGAAGAGGTTCGCGGCGGCGTAGTTGCCCTGCCCGGCCCCGGCCACCCAGCCCGCCGACGAGGAGAACAGCACGAAGGCGGTCAGCTCGTGGTCGCGGGTGAGGTCGTGCAGGTGCCAGGCGGCGTCCACCTTGGGCCGTAGCACCCGGTGCAGTTGCTCGGGGGTGAGGGCGTCGACCAGCGCGTTCTCGGCGGTGCCGGCGGCGTGCACCACCGCGCCGACCGGGTGTTCGGCGAGCAGGGCGGCGACCGCGTCCCGGTCGGCGACGTCGCAGGCCGCGACCGTCACGTCCGCACCGGCGGCGGTGAGGTCCGCGACCAGGTCCGCCGTGCCGGGCGTGGCCGCGCCGCTGCGCCCGGTCAGCAGCAACCGACGTACGCCGTGCCGGGTGACCAGGTGCCGGGCGACGAGGCTGCCCAGCCCGCCGAGCCCACCGGTGATCAGGACGGTGCGGTCGGTGGCCCAGCCACCGTCGGCTGGCGCGTCGCCGCCCACCCGGGTCAGTCGGGGCACCAGCAGCCCGCCGTCGCGGACGGCCACCTCGGGTTCGCCGGTGGCCAGCGCCGCCGCCAGGTGGTCGGTGCCGCCGTCGTCGGTGTCGACCAGGACGAACCGGCCCGGGTGTTCGGCCTCGGCCGCCCGGACCAGCCCCCACAGGGCCGCCGCGGCGGGGTCGACCGGGGTGTCGCCGGCACCGACGGCGTCCCGGGTGAGCAGGGCGAGCGTGCTGTGGGCGTACGCCGGGTGGGTGAGCCAGCGGCGCAGCAGCCCCAGCAGGCGTTCGGTGGCCCCGTGCACGGCGGCCGGCGGGGTGCCGGGCGGGTCGAGGGTTACCACGACGGTGCCGGGTGCGGGTTCGGGCAGTTCCGCGTCGACGTCGAGCGCGGTCCAGGTGCCGGTGGCGGCGGCCGGGGTGGGGACGGGCTGCCAGCTCACCTCGTACAGGTGGCGGTGCCGGTTGCCGGCGGCGCCGAGCGCGTCGGCGGCGACCGGCCGGGCCACCACCTGGTCGATCGTGGCGACCGGGTTGCCGTGTCCGTCGGCGACGGTGACGGCCAGCTTGTCGCCGGTGGCCGGGGAGATCCGGATGCGCAGGGTGGCGGCGTGCGCGGCGTGCAGGGTGACGCCGCGCCAGGAGAACGGCAGCGGGGTGTCGCCCGCGCCCTCGTCGACCAGGTTGGCGTGCAGGGCGGCGTCGAGCAGCGCCGGGTGCAGCAGGAACCGGGTCGCGTCGGCGGCGGCCACCTCGGGCAGCGCCGCCTCGGCCCACACCTCGGCGGCGTCGCCGTCGCCGCGCCGCCACACCGCGCGCAGCCCCTGGAAGACCGGCCCGTAGCCGTAGCCGTGGTCGCGCAGCCGGTCGTAGAGGCCGTCGAGGTCGACGGGTTCGGCGCCGGCGGGCGGCCATTCGGTGAGGTCGGCGGCGGCCGGGTCGGCCCCGGCCTGCCGGACCAGGACCCCTTCGGCGTGCCGGGTCCAGTCGGTGTCGTCGGCCGCGTCGTCGGCCCGGGTCCAGATCCCGAGGGTACGCGCGCCGCTGTCGTCGGCGGCGTCGACGGTGACCCGCAGGGCCAGGCCCCCGTCGGTGGGCAGCACCAGCGGCGCGTTGATGGTCAGCTCGTCGAGGACCGGGCAGCCGACCTGGTCACCGGCGCGCAGGGCGAGTTCGACCAGCCCGGTGCCGGGGACGAGGACGGTGTCGAACACGGCGTGGTCGGCGAGCCACGGCTGGGTGCTGCGGGAGAGCCGGCCGGTGAGGACCACGCCGCCGGTGTCGGGCAGGTCGACGACCGCGCCGAGCATCGGGTGGTCGGCGGGGAGCTGGCCGAGTCCGGTGGTGTCGCCGCTGCCGGGCGGCATGTCGAGCCAGTACCGCTGGTGCTGGAAGGCGTAGGTGGGCAGGTCGACCTGCCGGCCGCCCGGGTTCACCACCGCCCAGTCCAGGGCGGTCCCGCTGGCCCACGCCTGGGCCATGCCGACCGCGTACGCCTGCACCTGGCCGTCGTCGGGCGCGCTCTCGTCCTGCCCGCGCTTGCGGCGCTGCAGCGCGATGGCGGTAGCGTCCTCGACGCAGTCGGCGACCATCGCGGTCAACACACTGTCCGGCCCGATCTCCACGAACCGGGTCACACCCCGCGCCGCCAGAGCGGCCACCGCGTCGGCGAACCGCACCGTCCCCCGCACCTGACCCTGCCAGTACCCGACGCTACCCAACTCCTCGTCGGTAGCCAGATCACCCGTCGCGGTCGACACCAACGGAATGCCCGCCGGGCTGGCGGTCACCCCGCCGACCACCTGCCCGTACTCGGCCAGCATCGGGTCCATCAGGTGCGAGTGGAACGCGTGCGACACCCGCAACCGACGCGTCTTCACCTCAAGCGACGCCTCCAGCGCCGCGATCTGCTCCTCCGTCCCCGACACCACCACCGCACGGGGACCATTCACCGCCGCAACGTCCACGTCACCCAGGTCCAACTCATCCAACGGCGCGGCAATAGCCAACATCGCCCCACCCGCCGGAAGGGCCTGCATCAGACCACCCCGCGCCGCCACGACCCGGCAGGCGTCCTCCAATGACCAGACACCCGCGACGTGTGCGGCGGCCAGCTCACCGATCGAATGACCCGCCACGAAGTCCGGCTTCAATCCCCAGGATTCGGCCAGCCGGAACAGGGCCACCTCGACCGCGAACAACGCCGGCTGCGTCCACCCCGTCCGATCCAACACCCCATCCGGATCGGTGAACATCACCTCCCGCAGATCACCATCGAGCAACGGCCCGAACGCCGCACACACCTCGTCGAACGCCTGCGCGAACACCGGGAACGCTTCGGCCAGCTCACGACCCATCCCGACCCGCTGCGCACCCTGACCGGTGAACAACACCGCCGTACGACCACCGGTCACCCGACCCGACACACCGGTGCCGGCGGCCAGGGCGTCGAGACCGGCGGACAGCTCGCCGGCCCCACGGCCCACCGCCACCCCCCGGAACTCCAACCCGGCCCGACCCGCACCCAGCGAGAACCCGACGTCCACCGGACGCTCGTCGGTGAGGAAACCGCGCAGCCGGGCGGCCTGCCCGGCCAGGGCCGCCGCCGACCGGCCGGACAGCGGCCAGAGCAGCACCGGCGGCTCGGCGGCCGGCGTCGGTGCGGCGGTGTCGTCCGGGTCGGCGGCCTCGGCCGTCGGGGCCTGTTCCAGCACCACGTGGGCGTTGGTGCCGCTGAGCCCGAACGACGACACGGCAGCCCGCCGGGGCCGCCCGGTGGCCGGCCAGTCGACGGCGTCGGTGAGCAGCCGGACGTCGCCCGCCGTCCAGTCGACGTGCGGGGTGGGCTGGTCGACGTGCAGGGTGCGGGGCAGCATGCCGTGCCGCATCGCCAACACCATCTTGATCACCCCGGCGACGCCGGCGGCGGCCTGGGTGTGACCCAGGTTCGACTTCACCGAGCCGAGCCAGAGCGGCTGTTCCCGGTCCCGTCCGTACGTGGCGAGCAGTGCCTGCGCCTCGATCGGGTCACCGAGCCGGGTGCCGGTGCCGTGCGCCTCGACGGCGTCGACCTGGTCGGCGGTGAGCCGGGCGTTGGCGAGGGCGTCGGCGATGACCCGCCGCTGCGAGGGACCGTTGGGGGCGGTGAGGCCGCTACTCGCGCCGTCCTGGTTGACCGCGGTACCCCGGACGACGGCCAGCACCCGGTGCCCGTGCCGCTGGGCGTCGGAGAGCCGCTCGACCAGCAGCATCCCGACACCCTCGGCCCAGCCGGTGCCGTCGGCGGCGGCGGCGAACGGCTTGCACCGGCCGTCGGCGGCCAGCCCCCGCTGGCGGCTGAAGTCGACGAACGTCTCCGGGGTGGCCATCACGGTCACCCCACCGGCAAGCGCCAGGGTGCACTCCTCGCGGCGCAGCGACTGGATGGCCAGGTGCAGCGCGACCAGCGAGGACGAGCAGGCGGTGTCGACGGTGAGGGCCGGGCCCTCCAGACCCAGCACGTAGGCGACCCGGCCGGAGAGGATGCTGCCGGTGTTGCCGTTGCCGATGAAGCCCTCAAGCTCGGCGGGCACCTGCGGCAACCGGCTGGAGTAGTCGTGGTACATCAGCCCGGCGAACACCCCGGTGCGGCTGCCGCGGACCGAGGTCGGGTCGATGCCGGCCGATTCGAACGCCTCCCAGGACGCCTCCAGCAGCAGCCGCTGCTGCGGGTCCATGGCGATCGCCTCGCGTGGGGAAATGCCGAAGAATTCGGGGTCGAATAGCGCGGCGTCGGAAAGGAAACCGCCGGTCCTCGCGTACGTCTTGCCGGTCTTGGAATCGTCGGGGTCGTAGATGTCCTCGACGTTCCAGCCGCGGTCGTCGGGAAAGTCGGAGACCGCGTCCGTCCCGTCGGCCAGCAGCTGCCACAGGGCGGCCGGACCGTCCACACCACCCGGGAAGCGGCAGCTCATACCGACGATCGCGATCGGGTCGTACTCGCGGCGTTCGGCCTGACGCAACTGCCGACGGGCCTCACGCAGATCGGTGGTGGCCCGCTTCAGGTACCCGAGAAGCTTCTCCTCGTTCTCCATCTACGTCTCCCGCCACTAGCCCCAGCCGGGCAGACCCGGGCCAATATCGGCACACGGGTCGGCGCGGCGGCAATTGTCGAAACAGAGAGCTTCTTCAGGCATTCTTGGTTGTTCGCGATGACCCTACGGCCGCCCGGCGCAGCACTAACCCCCTACCGCCCCCAGAGCGCCCCCTAGCCCTCGACGCCGCTACCTCGACCCTCGGGCGTCGCCGGCCGGGCCACCCCGGTGGAGGCTGGGGTTGCGGGCCGGCCGGCTGACCGGGGCACGACGACGGACGGCCCCCCGGCGGGTGCCGGGGGGCCGTCCGTCGCGGTGCTACCGCCGGGCCGTGGTCAGAAGCGGGACCACTTCTGACTGGCGACGCCGAGGCAGTCCCACAGGTGCAGTTTGCCGCCGTTGTTGGGGTTCTGGTCGCGTACGTCGACGCACCTGTTGGCGCTGAGGTTGACCAGGTCCCCGGCGCCGTTGAGGGTGAACCGTTGGGCCGGGTTGCCGTTGCAGGTGACCAGGTTGACCTCGGTGCCGTTGGCGGTGCCGGCCCAGGCCGGGTCCATGCACTTGCCCATCGCGCGGACGGTGCCGTCGGCGGCGAAGGTCCAGGCCTGCGCGGCGGTGGTGTTGCAGTCCCAGATCTGGAGTTTCGCGCCGTCGACCGGGTTGGCGCTCGGGATGTCGATGCACCTGCCGCTCTGCGTGCCGCGCAGCCGGGTGGTGCCGGGTTGCGGGTTGCCGCCGCCGGGGACGTAGCTGGAGACCCGGACGTAGTCCACGAGCATCTGCTGGGGGAACTGGGTGGAGCCGTCGGGGTAGCCGGGCCAGTTCCCGCCCACCGCCACGTTGAGGATCATGAAGAACGGGTGGTCGTAGACCCAGCGGTTGCCGCCGAGCCGGGACGGGTCGACGCGGTGGTACTCGACGCCGTCGAGGTACCAGACGATCAGGTTCGGCTCCCAGTCCACCCGGTAGGTGTGGAAGGTGTCGGCGAGGGGCTGGCCGATGGTGCGGCTGCCGGTGATGCCACCCCCGCCGGAGTAGCCGGGGCCGTGCACGGTGCCGTAGACGGTGTTGGGTTCCCGGCCGATGTTCTCCATGATGTCGATCTCACCGGCGGCGGGCCAGCCGGCGCTGCCCATGTCGTTGCCGAGCATCCAGAACGCCGGCCAGATGCCCTGACCCCGGGGGATCTTGATCCGGGCCTCGAACCGACCGTACGCCTGGGTGAAGGTGGCGGCGGTGAGCAGCCGCGCCGAGGTGTACTCGCACCGGCCGTAGTGGCACTGGTAGTTGGCCGGGTTCTCCTTGCGGGCGGTGATGACGAGGTTGCCCTGTCCGTCGTGGACGGCGTTGCTGGTGCTGTTGGTGTAGTACTGCCGTTCGTTGTTGCCCCAGCCGCCACCGCCGATGTCGAAGCGCCACCGGTTCTGGTCGACGGGGGTGCCGGCGGCGGCGTTGAACTCGTCCTGCCAGGTGATGCCGCTGATGGCGGCCGAGGCGGGCTCGGCCTGGGCGGGCAGGACGAGGGCGGCGGCGAGGGTGACGAGGGCGACCGCCGCGCGGGCGAGGGATCGGGGCCGGGGGACGGCTCGGGCTCCTGGCACGGGAGGCTCCTTGGGGCGACATCGGGGGCGGGGAGCACGCCGGGGAGAGCGCTCTCCTCGAAGGATGTCGATACCAGGCTCTTCTGTCAAGAATGTTGCCAGTTAGCTCGCCCTGTTCAGGGCCTCGCCGACCAGCCAGTGAGAAGAAAACTACTTTGCGTAATCAGAGCCGTTGCGCGCCACCCAGTCCGGAAGTCCCCACGGGGCGCCCGGCCGGGACCGGCCGGAGGGCGGGGCGGGCGGGACGCGGTGCGGACCGCCCGCCGGCGCCCGGACCGATCAGCGGTGCAGCCCGCGCCAGGAAGGATTGCTGCCGCGCCAGGCGTCGGCCAGGATGACCGCCGCCGCCCGGCTCGGGCACTGCTGCACGCGGGAGCGACCCGACGCCCCGCCGATCTGCGCCTGGACCTCCCAGGCCTCCCCGTCGGTACGGATGTAGACGTCCCGCCGCCCGCGTGGGCTCGGGTCACCGTTCCACCAGTGCTCCTCGACCATCATTCACCGACCGTATAGCAACTCGGCCGTGGAACGTGAGTCACGAATTCGTCGAGGCCCGAAGCCGACCCCGCCCGGTCACCCCTGCCGGGGCGTGAGCAGGTAGTCGTCGGCCTCCGCGCTCCAGGCCAAGGCGACCTCACCGGCAGTGGCGGCGGCCTTACCGAACTGGAGGAAACTGCGGTAGCCGAGCTTCTTCTCGCTGAATTCGGGACGGGCGCGGCGGAGCTGGTTCTTGAGTCCGGAGAGCGCCACCGGGCCACCGGCCGCGGCCAGCTCCGCCACCACCGTACGCAGCAGCGCGAAGGCCACCTCCTGGTCGCCGTGCTCAGGCAGGGAAACCTCCGGGTCGCCCTTGGCCGGCCCCTCGGCCAACTCGACGACGTTGTGCCCGGCGAGGTGGCGCAGCAGCTCGCCGAAGGTGCGGAACCCGTAGTCGGACTCGCTGAACGTGGGGTCCTTGCGCAGCAGGGTGCGCTTGAGCCGGGAGGCGGTCACCTCTCCCTCCGAGCTGCCCTGGAGGCCGGCGACGGTCTGGGCGACCAGCACCGCGAGCGCGTCGGCGTCGCGTACCGGCTCCTCGGCGGCGGGCGAGGACTCCGGCTGCTCCGGCTGCTCCGGTGTCGGCTCCACCGCCGTCGGCTCCGGCTGCTGCGGTCCGGCCGGCTTGGCGGGGCGTCCGCGTCGGGCCCGTACGGGCGGCAGGTCGACGCCCTCCAGCCGGTCGTAGTAGAGGAACTCGTCGCAGGCGGGCGGGAGCAGCGCCGAGGTCGATTTCTCCACCCCGACCCCGATCACCCGCTTGTTGAGTTCACGCAGCTTGTGCACCAGCGGGGTGAAGTCGCTGTCCCCGGTGCAGATGACGAAGGTGGAGATGTAGCCGCGCTCGAAGGCCAACTCCACCGCGTCGACGGCCATCTTGATGTCGGCGGCGTTCTTGCGGGACGCCCCCATCCGCTGCGGGATCTCGATCAGCTCGACGTGCGAGCGGGTGAGCATCCGACGGTCCTCGTCGAAGTACGACCAGTCCGCGTACGCCCGGCGGACCACCACCCGTCCCCGCTCGGCGAGGGCGTCGGCGATCGGCCGGAAGTCGAACGCCCGCCCACCATGGTGTTCCCGGGCACCCAGGGCAAGGTTCTCGTAGTCGAGAAAGAGCGCGATTCGATCCTCGTGATCCACCGCAACACCCTAATCCCGCACCCCTGCCCCACCACCCCGCCACGTCGCACACACCCCGCCCAAGCCCGGTGATCACGAGGAAAAGGTCAGCCGCCGGGCAACTTCCTGACGCATTTCTCTTGATCACCGGGGGTCAGCGCCGGGCCGGGCGGGAGGGGTGGGTCAGCGGGGTGGGGTGGCGGCGGGCGGGGTGGCCATCTTGTGGTTCTGGCCCGGGATGGCGAAGTGGTGGAAACTGACCGTGGCGCTGACCTCCAGCGCCTGCACCCAGTGCCACCAGCCCACCGGCACGAACAGCAGCTGCCCCGGCTCCAGCACGACGTCGAGCACCGTCGCCTCGGCGTAGCGGGGGTGCCGGGTGAGGTCCGGGTCCGCCGCGTCGACCGCGCTGAACGTGCCGCCGCGCGGATAGACCAGGTGCCGCTCGTACGACGGGACCAGCCGGACGTGCTTGCGGCCGAGCACCTGGCCGAGCAGCACCGAGCTGTTGTCCACGTGCAGCGGGGTCACCGTGCCGGCCGGTCCGAGCAGCAGGTGACCCAGCCCGGACGGGTCCACGATCCCCCGCGGGGCGCGGATGTCGGCGACGAGCGGGCGCAGCGCGCCTGACCAGTTCTCGTTGCGCGGCACCATGTAGTAGTCGTTGGTGCGCCGGCCCGAGGCGAGCAGCGCCAGGTACTCGCGGAACGGCATGCTGGTGCGGTGCCTGTCGTACTGCCAGGCGTGGTCGGGGTTGGCCTCCCGCCCGGTCATCACCTCGACCACGGCGTCACCGCAGGCCGCCGCCAGGCCGGGAAGCGTCCAGCCGAGGGCGGGCCAGTCGGCCATCAGGCCGTCCAGCACCACCGGCCGGTTGCCGAAGTAGTAGCGGGAGAAGAACTCCCCGGGGTCGAGGTCCGCGCGCCGCTCCAGCGTCCGCCCGCCGTCGCTGTCGCGCAGCGTCCGGTACGTGTCGAGCACCGACTCCAGCCAGTCGTAGCGCAGCGCGAGCCGCCGGCACACCGCGAAGTACGGATGGTCGGTCAGCTCCCGCAGCTCGGCGTCGACGGCCTGCGGGTCGGCGGACCCGGCGACGGCCACCGCCCGCGCCTGCGCCACCGACGCGCCCATGGCCAGGTTCTCGACCAGCCACTCCCGCCAGGCGGGGTCGAGCCGGGGCGGGACGACGGTGGTCATGCCCCGGCCGCCGGCACGAGGGTGAGCCGGGGCGGGCGGACCGCCTCCTGGCAGGTCGGGTACGAGTTCTTCACGTGCTCGGGGAAGTGCTCGGCGGCCGGCGGCGGGGTGAGCCGCAGCTGGCGGGTGTACTCCTGGCAGTTGACGTAGGAGTTCTTCACGTGGGCCGGGATGTGCTCCGGCGGCGGGGTGAGCCGCGCCTCGCGGGCGTACTGGTCGCAGTTGACGTAGGAGCCCTTGACGTGGGCGGGGAAGTGGTCCGGCAGCTCGGTCATGGGTGCCAGTCAACGGGCCCCGGCGTCCCGGCCACCAGGGGTCGGTGTCCCGGCCGCCCGGGACGTTCCCGCAGGTCATGGGTAGACTGCCGGCCGGAAACGATCATCGGAAGGGTCATGACGAAGAGCTACGAGGTGCCGCTGCTGGTGCTGACCGCGGCGACCGGCGCGGTCGACGGCGTCAGCTATCTCGCCCTGGACCGGGTCTTCACCGGCAACATGACGGGCAACGTGCTCTTCATCGGGTTCGGGCTGGCCGGGGTGTCCGGCCTGCCGGTGCTCAACAACCTGGTGGCGTTGCTGACCTTCATGCTCGGCGCGGTGCTCGCCGCCCGGCTGACCCGGGGCGCGCCGGGGCCGGCGGCGTTGCCCGCCGCCGGACTGGCCATCCTGGTCGGCGGCAGTGTGCTCTCGCTCGCCCTGGCCGGGTTCTGGCTCGTCACCGGCCCACCGGCGCACGGGGTGATGCTGGTCGTCACCGGTCTGCTCGCCCTGGTGCTCGGCGCGCAGGCCGCGGCGGTCAGGCACATCGGCATCCGGGACCTCTCCACGGTGGTGGTGACCATGACCATGGTGAACCTCTCCGCCGACAGCCGGGCCGCCGGCGGTCCGGGCACGGCCTGGCTCCGCCGGTTCGGGGCGATCACCACGATGGGCCTGGGCGCGTTCGTCTCCGCCGTGCTGACGTTGCGGGTGAACGGGGCGGTGGCGCTGGTCGTGGCCGGCGCGCTGTTGACTGTCGGCACGGCGCTGGTCGCGGTGGTCCGCCGCCGGGAGGTCGCCGCGGCGGCGGCGGCGCACGGCTGACCCCGGCGACCTGCGGGGGGTGCCGCAGAGTCTCCGGCGCGGGCGGGGAAGACCAAAAACTTTTGTGGGGTTCCTACAACGGTCACCGCTCAGGGTTCGGTGATTACGACATGGCGCTACCGGCCGGCACGCGGAAGGGTGATCGCTGTCGGGGGTCGATGCCTTGCGGCGCGTACTCGTGGATCTACCGGAGGAGTCGGTCGGGTGTTCAGCCGTGTCGCCATCGTCAACCGGGGTGAGGCCGCGATGCGCCTCATTCACGCGGTCCGAGAGCTGGCCGCGCAGACCGACACTCCCATCGAGACGGTGGCCCTCTATACCGATGTCGACCGCACCGCGACCTTCGTCCGCGAGGCCGACATCGCCTACGACCTGGGTCCGGCGTCCGCCCGGCCGTACCTCGACCTGAAGAAGCTCGAACAGGCCCTGGTCGAGACCGGGGCCGACGCGGTGTGGGTCGGGTGGGGTTTCGTCGCCGAGGACCCGGCCTTCGCGGAGCTGTGCGAGAAGATCGGCATCACCTTCGTCGGGCCGAGCCCGGACGCGATGCGCAAGCTCGGTGACAAGATCGGCGCGAAGCTGATCGCCGAGGAGGTCGGCGTGCCGGTCGCGCCGTGGAGCCGGGGCGCGGTGGAGACCCTGGAGGCCGCGATCGCCGCCGCCGCCGAGATCGGCTACCCGCTGATGCTCAAGGCGACCGCCGGTGGTGGCGGGCGGGGCATCCGGGTGGTCACCAGCGATGCCGAGCTGGCCGACGCCTACCAGCGAACCAGCCAGGAGGCGGCCCGCGCCTTCGGCAGCGGGATCGTGTTCCTGGAGCGCCTGGTCACCGGCGCCCGGCACGTCGAGGTGCAGGTGATCGCGGACGGTCAGGGCACCGCCTGGGCGCTCGGCGTACGGGACTGCTCGGTGCAGCGGCGCAACCAGAAGGTCATCGAGGAGTCGGCCTCCCCGGTCCTCGGCCCGGAGCAGACGGCCGAACTCAAGTCCTCGGCCGAGCGGCTGGCCGTCGCGGTCGGCTACCGGGGTGCCGCCACCGTCGAGTTCCTCTACCACCCGGGTGACCGGCTGTTCGCCTTCCTGGAGGTCAACACCCGCCTCCAGGTGGAGCACCCGATCACCGAGCTGACCACCGGATTCGACCTGGTCAAGGCGCAGTTGCACGTCGCGGCGGGCGGCCGGCTCGACGGGGTGCCGCCGGTGGAGCGCGGGCACGCAATCGAGGCCCGGCTCAACGCCGAGGACCCGGACCGCGACTTCGCCCCCGCCCCGGGCCGGATCGCCCGGCTGGACCTGCCCGCCGGTCCCGGCATCCGGGTCGACACCGGGGTCAGCGAGGGCGACACCATCCCGGCCGACTTCGACTCGATGATCGCGAAGATCATCGCGTACGGGCGGGACCGGGACGAGGCGCTCGGTCGGCTGCGCCGGGCGATGGCCGAGACCACGGTGATCATCGAGGGTGGCGCGACGAACAAGAGCTTCGTGCTCGACCTGCTCGACCAGCCCGAGGTGATCGACGCCAGCGCCGACACCGGCTGGATCGACCGGGTGCGCGCCGAGGGCCGGCTCGTGTCGCACCGGCACTCCGCCGTCGCGCTCGCCGCCGCCGCGATCGAGGCGTACGAGGAGCAGGAGCAGGCCGAGCAGCAGCGGCTGCTGTCGACGGCGTTCGGCGGGCGACCCCAGGTGCAGCACGCCAGCGGCCGGCCGCTGGACCTCAAACTGCGTGGCGTCGGCTACCGGATGCGGGTGGCCCGGGTCGGCGCGCACCGGTTCCGGGTCGGCATCGAGGCCGGCGGCGACGTGCACACCGCCGACGTCGAGCTGGACCGGTTCGACAGGCACACCGGGCAGATCGCCGTCAACGGCACCCGGTACCGGCTGCTCACCGGCACCCACGGCGCGATCCACCTGGTCGAGGTGGACGGCGTGACCCACCGGGTCGGCCGCGACGAGGGCGGCGTGGTCCGCTCGCCGATGCCGGCGCTGGTCGTCGCCACCCCGGTCGAGGTGGGCGCCGAGGTCGAGGCGGGCGCACCGGTGCTGGTGCTGGAGGCGATGAAGATGGAGACGGTGCTGCGGGCACCGTTCCGGGCCCGGCTCAAGGAGTGCGGCGTCTCCGTCGGCAGCCAGGTGGAGGCCGGCGCGGCGCTGCTGCGGCTGGAGCCGCTCGCCGACGACACCGACGACGCCCCGGTCGCCGAAGCCGCCGCGCCGGTCGCCCTGGACCTGCCCGCCCCGCCCGACCAGGCCCCGGCGGTGGAGCGGTCCCGACGCGGCCAGGAGGACCTCCGTGGGCTGCTGCTGGGCTTCGACGTGGATCCGCACGACGACGGCCGGGTGCTCGACGAGTACCTCGCGGCGCGGCGGGCCGCCATCGAGGACGGCCACCGCCCGCTGGCCGAGGAGATCGACCTCGTCGACGTCTTCGCCGACCTCGCCGAGCTCAGCCGCAACCGGCTGACCGGGGAGGACGTCAGCGGCGACAACCACGTCCCCAGCGCCCGCGAACACTTCCACACCTACCTGCAGAGCCTCGACGTCGAACGGGCCGGTCTGCCGGCGCCCTTCCAGGCCAAGCTAGCCAAGGCGCTCGGCCACTACGGCGTCACCGAGCTGGACCGCTCCCCCGCCCTCGAGGCCGCCGTGTTCCGGATCTTCCTGGCCCAGCAGCGGGCGGCCACCGACGCGACGGTCATCGCGACGTTGCTGCGCGCCTGGCTGCGTGAGCCGCCGCCGGACGCGGTGCTGCGCGAGCCCGCCGGCCTCGCGTTGGAGCGGCTGGTGGCGGCGACGCAGGTGCGTTTCCCGGTCGTCGCCGACCTGGCCCGGGGGGTGGTGTTCGCCTGGTTCGCCCAGCCGCTGCTGCTGCGCAACCGCGCCCGGCTGTACGCCTCCGTCCGGCGGCACCTGCGTCACCTGGACGCGAACCCGGACGCGGCGGACCGCACCGAGCGGGTCGCGGAGATGGTCCGCAGCACCGAACCGCTGGTGCGGGTGCTCGGCCAGCGGCTCGTGCGGGACCACCTCGACAACGCGGTGATGCTGGAGGTGCTGACCCGGCGGTACTACGGCAACAAGGGCCTGGCCGACGTGCGGACCCGGCGGGTGGCGGACTGCACGTTCGTCGTCGCCGAGCGGGCCGACTCCAGCCTGCTCTCCGCCGCCGTCCGGTTCGACGCGCTGGGCGACGCGCTGCGCGGGCTCGCCGAGCTGGCCGCTGACGGCTCCGCCGTCGACGCCGACATCTACCTCGGCTGGGAAAACCAGCCGGAGGACTTCGACGCGATGGCCGCCGCGCTGCTGGAGGTCGTCAACGCGCACCCGCTGCCGGCCCAGGTCCGTCGGCTCACCACCACCGTCGCCGGGCGCGGCGGCGCGGTGATGCACCACCACTTCACGTTCCGCCCGTCGAGCACGGGGATGAGCGAGGAGCGGCTGATCCGGGGCCTGCACCCGTACATCGCGCAGCGGATGCAGCTGGAGCGGCTGCGCAAGTTCGACCTGACCCGGCTGCCGTCGTCGGACGAGGAGGTCTACCTCTTCCAGGCCGTCGCGCGGGAGAACCCGTCCGACGAACGGCTCGTCGCGTTCGCCCAGGTGCGTGACCTGACCGCGCTGCGGGAGCACGACGGGCGGCTGGTCGCCCTGCCCACGGCCGAGGACATCGTCGCCACCTGCCTGGACTCGATCCGCCGGGCGCAGACCCGCCGCCCGGCCAAGACCCGCTTCAACACCAACCGGATCGTCATCTACGTCTGGCCGCCGAGCGACCTGACCCGCGAGGAGATGGAGATGATCGCCGGGCGGGTCCGCCCGACGACCGTCGGCGCGGGGCTGGAGGAGATCCTGTTCATCGCGCGGCAGCGGGACCGCCGGACCGGCGAGCTGAACAAGATCGCGGTGCGGATCGCGTTCGACGCCACCGGCGGGGCCGAGCTGACCATGGGTGAGCCGCCGGTCGACCCGGTCGAGCCGCTCGACGACTACCGGCTGAAGGTGCTGCGGGCCAGCAGCCGCAATACGGTCTACCCGTACGAGCTGACCGGGCTGCTCGGCCAGTTCGTCGAGCACGACCTCGACGACGACCACGCGCTGGTGCCGGTGGATCGGCCCCGGGGACGCAACACGGCGGCGATCGTCGCGGGTGTGGTCACCACGCCGACCCCGAGGCACCCGCAGGGCGTCACCCGGGTGGTGCTGCTGGGCGACCCGACCAAGTCGCTCGGCGCGCTCTCCGAGGCCGAGTGCCGGCGGGTGATCGCCGCCCTGGACCTCGCCGAGCGGTTGCAGGTGCCGCTGGAGTGGTACGCCCTGTCGGCCGGCGCGCGGATCTCGATGACGTCGGGCACCGAGAACATGGACTGGGTGGCGGCGGCGCTCAAGCGGATCGTCGAGTTCACCCAGGACGGCGGCGAGATCAACATCGTGGTCGCGGGGATCAACGTGGGCGCCCAGCCGTACTGGAACGCCGAGGCGACGATGCTCATGCACACCCGGGGCATCCTGGTGATGACGCCGGAGGCCGCGATGGTGCTCACCGGCAAGCAGTCGCTGGACTTCTCCGGCGGGGTGTCCGCCGAGGACAACTTCGGCATCGGCGGCTACGACCGGGTGATGGGCCCCAACGGGCAGGCGCAGTACTGGGCGCCGAACCTGACGGCCGCCCGGGACGTGCTGATGGCGTACTACGACCACACGTACGTCGCGCCCGGGGAGAGCCAGCCGCGCCGGGCGACCACCGTCGACCCGGTGGACCGGGACATTTCCGCCTTCCCGCACACCGTGGCGGGCAGCGACTTCACCACCGTCGGCGAGATCTTCTCCGCCGCCGCCAACCCGGACCGCAAGAAGCCGTTCGACATCCGTACGGTGATGCGGGCGCTGTCCGACCAGGACCACCCGGTGCTGGAGCGGTGGGCGGGCATGGCCGACGCGGAGACCGCGGTGGTGCAGGACGTCCACCTCGGTGGTATCCCGGTCTGCCTGCTCGGCATCGAGTCGCGGTCGGTGCCCCGGCGGGGCTTCCCGCCCACCGACGGCCCGGACACCTACACGGCGGGCACCCTGTTCCCCCGCTCGTCCAAGAAGGCCGCGCGGGCGATCAACGCGGCCAGCGGCAACCGGCCGCTGGTGGTGCTGGCCAACCTGTCGGGCTTCGACGGCTCACCCGAGTCGATGCGCAAGCTGCAACTGGAGTACGGGGCCGAGATCGGCCGGGCGATCGTCAACTTCCGCGGGCCGATCGTGTTCTGCGTGATCTCCCGGTACCACGGCGGGGCGTTCGTGGTCTTCTCCAAGGCGCTGAACCCGAACATGACGGTGCTGGCGCTGGAGGGATCGTTCGCCTCGGTGCTCGGCGGCGCCCCGGCGGCGGCGGTGGTGTTCTCCGGCGACGTCAACGCCCGTACGGCGGCCGACCTGCGGGTACGCGACCTGGAGACGCGGGTCGCGGCGGCCACCGGCACCGAGCGGGCTGCGCTCACCGCCGAACTCGACGAGACCCGCGCGGCGGTCCGCGCGGAGAAGCTCGGCGAGGTGGCGGCGGAGTTCGACCGGGTGCACAACATCGGGCGGGCGGTGGAGGTCGGCTCGGTCGACGCGGTGATCCGGGCCGCCGAGTTGCGCCCCCGCATCATCGAGGCGATCGAGTCCCGACTGGGCTGACGCCGGGGTGGGGCCGGCGGAACCCGCCGGCCCCGGGTACCCGCCCGGGGAGTGCCGTCGTGAACGGCCCTGTGCCCCACCCGCATGTTCATGCGGGTGGGGCACAGGGCCGTTCGGACGGGTGCCCGGCCCGGCCACACGGCGGGCGCAGCGGGCGACGGGTCAGCCGGTGCTGGCCGCCCCGGCGTCGGCCAGCAGCCGCTGGCGCATCAGGAACTTGCGGACCTTGCCCGTCGGCCCCATCACCACGCCGTCGGCGGGCACCGTGACCACCCGCCGCAGCGTCGCGGCGACCACCGGGCCGAGCGCGGCGCGGACCTGGTCGGAGCGGTCGAGGTCCGGGTCGGCGTCCTCGGCGAGCACGAGCAGCACCTCGGTGACGGTCCGCTCGTCGGCCTCCCGGGCCGCGATGACCGTGCAGTCGCGGACGTCGGGGCAGTGCTTGAGGATGCGTTCCTCGGACAGCGCCGTGTAGAGCCAGTTGCCGTCGCCCAGGTCGACCGCGTCGCTGGCCCGGTCGACGTGGTGGTAGTTGCCGTCCGGGTCGCGGTACATCAGGTCACCGGTGAGGTAGTAGCCGCCCAGCCGGGTGCGGAACGTGTTGACCGAGTCGTTCCAGTACCCGAGCGCCAGGGTCGGCGACTTGAGCCCGACGTGCCCCACCTGCCCCTCGGGAACCTCCTCGCCGGTGGTCACGTCGAGCAGGGCGATCTGCGCGAACGGGTACGGCTTGCCGACGCAGCGGTCGTAGTGGTCGCTGCCGAGGCGGTGGCTGATCCGGAACGCGCCGTGGCCCATCTCGGTGGAGCCGAGCATGTCGACGAACTTGGACCCGGGCACGTCCACCATGCCCTGCCGGGTGTACGCCGGGTGGCTGCCCACGGCGACCAGCCGCCGGATGTGCGACTCGTGGGCGCAGTCCCCGGTGTTGAACCAGTTGCGCACGGAGCTCAGGTCGCGGGTGGTCAGGTCGTGGCGGGCCAGCTCGGACCAGGTCACCGCGAAGCCGAAGACGCCTGTCGGCCGCCAGCGTTCGATGGCGTCGAGGATCGTCTCGGCGCTGCTGGCGAACGGGCCGCCCTGTGCCGACAGGTAGAGCAACTGGTAGCTGTTGCACAGCGCCTGGTTGACCGTGATGATGCCGGCGGTGTGCGCGGCCGGCAGGACGGACAGCTCACGCACCTCGCCGTACGGGCGGGACTCGGTGAGCCGCACGGCCCGGATGGCGGCGAACAGCCCGTGGTGCGAGTGGACGATCGCGGCCGGCACCCGGGTGGTGCCCGACGAGTGGGTGATGGCGACCGGGTCCTCGGGGTGGTGGCGGTAGTGCGGTGGGGCCTGGTCGGGGTCGCCGGTGCCGGTCTCGGCGGCGTCGCCGAGGATCGGCACCCCGAGGTCGTGCTCGCGCAGCGCGGCGTGGTCGGCGTCGACGACGACCCCGACGCCGCGCAGCCGCCTGATGAACTCGGCCGCCAACTCGATCGGCATGTTGCCGTTCATCAGGGCCGGGATCGCGCCGAGCCGGTTGAGGGCGAAGAAGTTGAGGAACACGTCGGGCGCGGACGTCACGTAGACCGCGACCGGGTCACGCCGGCCGACGCCCCGCCGCCGGAACCAGTCGGCGCGGGCGGCGACCCGCTCGGTGAGGGTGGCCAGCGACAGCGGCGTCCAGGCGGGGATGCCGTCCACGTCGACGTCGAAGGTCACCCGGGGCAGGTCCGGGTCGGCGCCGTGTTCGGCGAGCCGGAGCAGCACGTTGCCGGCCCCCAGCTCCATGTCGGCCGCGAGCGTCGCCCGGAAGTTGTCGGCACCCAACGAGTTGTCTCCTCACCTGGCACGCTCACGGTCACCGCACCCCGGCGCAGCAGCCGATCTGGGACACGCTCAGGCTAGATCGCCGATCACCTGCGGACAATGGTCAACATCAATCCTGGTCACACCGGCCCGGCCGCCGGCGGTCCGGCTCAGGAGACCTCGCGGTTGAACAGGTGCGACGACCAGACCAGGCTGATCGCGGCCAGCACGATCATGATGAGGGCGCCCTGCCAGACCACGGGCTCGGTGAGCTGCCCGTTGAACAACGCCCGCATGCCGTTGGTGGCCCAGGAGAACGGGTTCCAAACCGCGACCTGCTGGATCCACAGTGGTGCCAGCACCAGCGGGATGAGCACCCCGGCGAGCAGCGAGATCGGCTGGCCGACGGTGTTGACCAGCACGCCGAGGCTGTTCTCGTTGCGTACCAGCAGGGCGATGTCGTACGAGATCGAGGTGCTCAGCAGCACCATCACCGACAGCAGCGCGTACGAGATGAGCAGGTTGCCCAGGTGCACCCGCAACCCGAACGGCAACGCCACGATCGTGATGATCACCGCCTGCACCACGTTCAGGCAGACGTGCATCAGGGCCCGGCCCAGCAGCAGGCCGGTACGGCTCACCGGGGTCACCCGGCACCTGTCGATGATGCCGGCGCGCAGCGCGCTGAGCAGCCCGTACCCGGCGAACAGGCCACCGAACAGGCCCATCGCCACGAACAGACCGGGCACGTAGATGCGGTAGGCGTCGGCGTACGAGGAGGCACCCCGGTCGACCATCACCACCTTGAGGAAAGGGGCGAACAGGATGAGGTAGGTGACCGGCTGGGCCAGGCTGAACGCCACCATCACCGGGTTGCGCACCATCAGACCGACCTCCTGTTGGAAGATCAGCCAGGTGTCGCGGACCAGTTTCACTGCGGCTCCTCTCGTACCGGCCGGGTCACTCCTGGAGGGAGCGGCCGGTCTTGGCCAGGAAGACGTCGTCGAGGCTGGGCCGGCGGGCCTCGATCGCCCCGGGTTCGATCCCCCGTGTCAGCAGGGTGCGCATGATCTGCGGGATCGCCGTCGCGGCGCTGTCCACATAGAGCCGCAGGGTGCCGTCGACCGCCTCCGACGAGTGCACGTACGGCTGCTCGGCCAGCAGTTTCGTGGCGATCGTCAGGTCGGCGTCGGCCGGGCCGTCCGTCACGTCGGCGCGGGTCAGGTCGATCGCGACCACGTCGCCGGAGATCTCCCGCTTGAGATCCGACGGGGTGCCCTCGGCGACGATCCGGCCGTCGTCGATGATGGACAGCCTGTCGCACAGGGTGTCGGCCTCGTCGAGGTAGTGGGTGGTGAGGAAGACCGTCATGCCCTCCGCGCGCAGCCGCCGGACCTCCTGCCACATCCGTACCCGGCTGGGTGGGTCCAGCCCGGCGGTCGGTTCGTCGAGGAAGATGACCTGCGGAGAGTGGATCACCCCGAGCGCCACGTCGAGCCGCCGACGCTGCCCCCCGGAGTACGTCCTGATCCGCCGGTCGGCGAAGTCGTCGAGCTGGAACGCCCCGATCGCCGCCTCGGCCCGGCGCTGCGCCTCGGCCTTGCCGAAGCCGTACAGCCGGGCCTGGAGCACCAGGTCCCGGCGGGCGGTCGAGTCGTCGTAGGTGCCGCTGGCCTGGGCCACGAAACCGATCTGCCGGCGCACCTGGGCCGGGGCCCGCAGCAGGTCGACGCCCGCGATCGACGCCCGGCCCCCGTCGGGGCGGATCAGCGTGGCCAGCATCCGCATGGTGGTGGACTTGCCCGCGCCGTTGGGGCCGAGGAACCCGACGATCTCGCCCCGCTCCACGGCGAAGTCCACCCCCCGCACCGCCTCGACGGTGCCGGCGTTGCGGCCACGGCCGACCCGGTAGGACTTGCGCAGGCCGGTGGCCTCGATCATCGAGCCTCCTCGGACGGGGACGACGCCGGGCCACGGGGTGCCGACCCACGGGGTGTCGACGGTGGACGGCGACACCCCTGCGGGTGCGTCAGGTCAGGCTAGTGTGGCCGTACCCGAAGGACAATGGTCGATGGGCCGGGCCGCCAGGGCGGCGAGGTGCCGGGCGGCGGCGGTCGCGCCACCGGCGGCGGCGAACGACTCGCCCACCCGGCGGGCCGCCGCCCGGTAGCCCGGATCGTCGAGGACGGCGGTGAGCGCGGCGGTGAGGTCCGCCGGGGTCGCCGAGGCGAACGCGACCTCGATTCCGGCGCCCGCCTCGGTCACCTGACGGGCCACCGTCGGGTGGTCGTGCCGGATCGGCGCGACGACCACCGGCACGCCGTGCGCCAACGCCTCGGTGACGGTGCCCAGCCCGCCGTGCGACACCACCGCGTCCAGCCGGGGCATCAGCTCCAGCACCGGCACCCGGGGGGCGGCCAGCACGTGCGCGGGCGGGTCGGGCAGCACGTCGGGCGAGGCGGTCACCACCACCTGCACCTGGTCGGCCAGGGCCGCCGTCGCCGCCATCATCCGCTGGTAGAAGTCCCGGGCCAGGTGCTCGGCCATCGTCCCGACGGTGACCAGCAGGTGGCGGCGGGAAGGGTCCCAGGTGGCCCAGTCGAAGGCCGGCGCGTCGGGGCGGTGACCCAGGGCCGGGCCGGTCAGCACGCACCGCGCCGGCAGCGGCGTCGCACCGGTCAGCGCCGTGCTGGTCAGCCCGAGCACCAGGTACGGCGAGAACCGCAGGTCGATCGCGTCGTCGACGGGCAGGTCGGTCATCGCCCAGACCCTGGCCAGTTGCGCGCGCACGTAGTCGGTGAACCCGGGCAGGTCCGGCGGGGTGAGTTCCAGCGCGCCCACGCAGAAGGTCGCCCACGGCACCCCGTGCCGGTGCGCGGCCAACGCGCCGGCCAGTGCGTACTGGTCGACGACGACGACGTCCGGCCGGTGCTCGGCGACCGCCCGGTCCACGGCGTCCCGGATGAACCGGTTGACCGGCAGCACGTGCCCCTCCCAGAGGCTGCGCACGGACGCCATGCCGGTCTCGCCGTCGAGGCGGAAGTACCGCTTACCGGTCGGGTAGAGCGTCGCGTCGGGGCCGATCAGCGGACGCAGGTCGGTGCGGGGGCCGCACCACGCCACCTCGTGCCCGGCGGCCCGCAGCGCCTGGCCGATGGCGAGCGGGGCGTTGAGGTGCGACGCCACCGGCAGGACGACGAACAGGAAGCGGGCCACGTCGATATTCTGGCACGCGTTGACAGCGACGGACGCCGCTGATGGGATTCCTGCCGTGGCGGTCGACGAGCAACGTTCCCGGGTCCGACCGTCCACTGTGCCCTCCGGCGGTGGGGCGCGTCCCGGCCCGGTCGCCGGCCGTCCCCGGTCGACTCCGGCGCCGGCGGCATGACGGCGCTCGACGCGGTCGCGGTCCACCTGCCGCCGCACCGCGTCCCGATCGAGAGCCTGGCCGGCCCGCTGGAGTTGACCGAGATGCAGGTCCGGCTGTTCCGCCGCTTCCACGGTCTCGACCAGGTCCGCCGCGATCCCGACCGGCCCCTGGCCGACCTGCTCCGGCACGCCGCCACCGGGCTCACCGCCCTGCGCGGGCAGGAACACCGGGTCCGGTTCGTGCTGTACGGGCGGGCGTTCCCCGTCGTCGTGCCGTACCCGGTCAACCCGTTGCACGACGTGTGTCGCGCGCTGGGGCTCGGCCACGCGGTCGCCTTCACCCTGACCCAGCAGTCCTGTGCCAGCGCGCTGCTCGCCATCGAGATGGCCGGTCGGCTGCTGGCCGCCGAGCCGGGGCCGCACGCGCCGGGCGAGGGACCGTTGGCGCTGGTGCTCACCGCCGAGAAGGCGTTCACCCGGGACGCCCAGTTCATCCCGGAGACCTCCGTGTTCAGCGAGGGGGCGTCGGCGTGCCTGGTCAGCCTCGACGGTCCCCGCGACCGGCTGCTCGGCTACGCGTGCCGGCAGCGGGGCGAGTTCGACGTCGCCGGTGGCGCGTCCGGCGCGCAGTTCCAGCGCGAGTACCGGCCGGCGCTGGCGGACGTGATCGGCCGGGCCCTCGCGGTGGCCGGGGTTACCCTCGACGACATCCGGCTGATCCTGCCGCACAACGTCAACGTGGTGACCTGGCAGCGGTTGAGCCGGCTGATCGGGTTCCCCCGCGACCGGGTGCTGCTGGACAACGTCCGGGAGACCGGCCACGTGTTCTGCGCGGACGCGTTCACCAACTACCTGACCGCCCGCGACCGCGGCCTGCTGAACCCGGGTGACCGTTACCTGGTCGCGGCGGTCGGGGCCGGCGAGGGCGCGACCTTCGCCGCGATGGTCTTCGCCCACTGAGACCGCGATGGTGTCTTCGCCCACCGGGACCGCGCGCCGGCCGGACACCGGGGAACCGGACACCGGGGAAGGAGCACCGCGATGGCGGTCCCGTCGACCGACCTGCACCTGATCCGGGCCGCCCGGCGGGTCTTCACCGGGCCGGCCACGCTGCTGGACGATCCGGACCAGCGGGCCCGGTCCGCCCGCTACCTGGCCGACCTGACCCACCCGTACGGGCTGGAACTGCCCGACGGCCCGGGGCAGGACGCGCTGGGCCGGTCCCACGCGGAGATGGCCGAGGCGCTGATCGGGGCGCTCGTGCCGCCGGAGGAACCGGTCGACCTGCTCGTGCTGGCGTTCGCCCGGCACGACGTGCTGCCCGGCCGGGCCACCGCCACCTACCTGAGCCACCTCTGCCCGGGGACGCCGCTCTCCTTCGCCGTCTGCGACCAGGGGCCGGCGGCGGTCGTCAGCGGTCTCCGGCTCGCCCACGCGTACGCGTCCCCGGGCGACCGCACGACGGCCCTGTTGATCGCCGTCGACCAGGCCGTGCTTCCCTACCGCACGCCGCCGCCCGCCCCGGCCCGGCAGCAGGCCGTCGCCATGCTGTACCGCACCGCCCCGGCGGCCGGGGCGGTGCCGGAGCACACCGGCGACGTGGTGCGCGCCCCGGCCCGGATGACGGCGCTCCGCCAGCATCCGGACGTGGCGGCCGGCGACGTCGCCGCGCTGGCCGGGTCCGAACTGGCCGCGCTGTCGGCGGGCCGGCCCGACGCCCGGGTGGTGCTCGGCGTCGACCTCGCGGCGGCCTGGCCGGCGCACCCGACCGACGGGGTGACCGTCGCCCCGCCGGGACAACCGGTCACCGGACCGTGGTGGACCCTGCTCGACGTGCTCGCCGCCGACCCGGACCGGTCCCGGCCGGTGCTGACCGCCGACTACGACCCCGACCTGCGCTACCTCTGCCTGACCGGCTGGGAGCCCACCCCGGCCGACATCCGGCCCCGCTGACCGGGCCCCGCCGACCCGTCAGTCGCCGGCGACCCGTCGATCACCGCCGACCCGTCGATCACCGGCCCCTGCGATCACCGGCCCGTCGACCACCGGCGGCCCGTCGATCGCCGCCGACCCGTCAGTCGCCGACGGCCAGGATGGTCCGGGCGACGGCGCACAGCCGCTCGTTCGCCTCGTCGGTGCCGACGGTGATCCGGACCCCCGCGCCGGGCAGCGCCATCACCAGGATGCCGGCGTCGCGGGCCCGCTCGGCGAACGGCGCCGCCCGCTCCCCCAGCGGCAGCCAGACGAAGTTCGCCTCGCTGGGGGCCACGGTGAGGCCGATTTCGCGCAGCCCGTCGGTCAGCCGGGCCCGTGCGGACGCCAGGTCGGCGCAGCGCCGGGTCAGCTCGGGGGTGACCGCCTCGTCGAGACTCGCCACCGCCGCCGCCTGGGCCAGGCTGTTCGGGAAGAACACCGCGCCCACCATGCCGGCCAGCGGCGTCACCCGGGGTGGCACCACCGCGTAGCCGACGCGCAGCGCGGCCAGCCCGTACGCCTTGGAGAAGGTGCGCAGGACGCAGACGTTGTCGTGGGCACGGAACAGGTCCATCCCGTCGGGCACCTGCGGGTCGGTGACGAACTCCCGGTACGCCTCGTCGATGATCACCGGCACGTCGGCCGGGATCCGGGCCAGGAACGCCTCGATCTCGTCGCGGTGCAGCACCGCCCCGGTCGGGTTGTTCGGGTTGCACAGCAGCACGCAGCGGGTCTGGTCGGTCACGGCGGCGGCCATCGCCGGCAGGTCGTGGCGGTAGCCGTCCATCGGCACCGGCACGCCCCGGGCCCCGACGTTGCGGATGATCAGCGGGTAGCCCTCGAAGGACAGCGCCGGGTGCACCACCTCAGGGCGCGGCCCGAGCGCCTGGACGAGGTGCTGGCACAGCCCGGCCGAACCGGGCCCGACGAGGATCGACTCCGGTCCCACGCCCAACCGCGCGGACAGCGCGCCCCGCAGCGCGGCGGCGGTCCGGTCCGGGTACCGCTGGAGGGCGGCGGCCCCGTCCTCGACGATCCGCCTGATGCTCGGCAACGGCGGGTACGGCGTCTCGTTCATCGACAGGTCGGCCGGCGGCTGGGTGCCGACGGGGGTGGCAGTGGTCATCGTCGCTCACTTCGTCGCGGGGCCGGCGGGAACGGGTTGCTGGGCGTGCCGGTCGGTGAGCAGCCCGAGCTGGTACATCCGGTCGACCAGGGACAGCGGTCGGACGTTCGTGCCGGACAGGTTGCCGGCGGTGAGCCCGAGCAGCCGGGGGTTGGCCGCGGTGCGCCGCATCATCCGCGCCCCGAGCAGCCGGGGCAGCCCCGACACGCTGGTGATCATGCGGGCGGCGTTGTGGCTGACCGTGGCGACGTGGTCGAGCTGGGGCCGGCGGGCGGTGTCGTAGTCGCGCAGCGCCCGGTCCACGGCCGCGTCGTCCAGGCCGCCCCCACCGGTGGCGAGGCCGGCGGCGAGGGTCTCGGCATCGGCGAGGGAGCTGTTCACGCCCTGCGCCGCCATCGGGTGCACCGCGTGGGCGGCCTCCCCGAGCAGGGCGAGGCCGGGCACGGTCAACCGTGCCGCCCGTAGCCGGTAGACGGCGAGGAGCTGCCGCCGGTGCAGGTTCGCCCGCAGGGCCGCACCCAGCGGCCGGACGGCCGGCACCCCGGCGAGCAGCCGGTCGCACCAGTCGGCCAGGTCGGCGGTGCTGCGGCCGCGGAACTCGTCCGGGGTCACCTGGACGTAGACCCGGCACCGCCCGCCGGGCAGCGGGTAGACCAGGCACAGGCCCCGCTCGGTGCGGTAGGCCGACACCTCGTCGGCCACCTGGACCCCGGGCACGTCGAAGGCGACCAGGCCGTGCGGGTACTCCCGCCGCTCGACGTCGATGCCCACGGCCTTGCGCAGCGGCGAGGACATCCCGTCGGCGGCGACCACCAGGGCCGCCCGGATCTCCTGCTCGCCGTCGCCGCCGCTGACCCGGACCCCGGTGACCCGGCCGTCGGCGGCACGCAGCGGGCCGGTGACCCGCTGCCCCCACCGGATCTCGACGCCGGCGGGCAGCCCGTCGGCGAGCACGGCACGCAGGTCGCCGTAGTCGGCGCAGAGGATCTGCCGGTACCCGCCGGGCAGGGTCCCGTAGTCGAGGGCGAGCAGCGGACGGCCCTGCGGGTCGCGGATGGCCAGCCGGTCGACCGGGCACGCGCCGGTGGCCCGCAGGGCGTCCAGCACGCCCCAGCCGTCCAGGATGCGTACCGTCTCGGGTTGCAGGATCTCGCCCTTGGCGATCGACGCGGGGGTGCGTTGCCGGTCGAGCACCAGCACCCGCAGCCCCCGCGCGCCCAGCGCGCGGGCGGCGGCCAGGCCGCCCGCCCCGGCACCGACCACGACGACGTCGGCGCTCATCGGGCGACCGCACCGGGGGTGACGCCCGCCCGGCCGGCGACGGCACGCCGGTACTCACCGAGCGCCCGCAGCGCGACCGCCTGGGTGATCACCGCGTTGGGGTAGCGCAGGTGGTGGCGGATGTAGTTGCAGACCCGGGTGGCCGGCCAGCCACCGTCGGGGCCGGCGGCGGCGAGCAGCCAGGAGACCCCCCGGTCGACCGCGTCGGTGGCCTCCGGGTCACCGCTTGCCAGCAGGCCCTGCACGGCCCAGCCGGTCTCCTCGACCGACCCGGCGCTGCCGTCGCCCGGCCCCCACGACCCGTCGGGCAGTTGGGTGTCGCGCAGCCAGCGCACCGCCCGCCGGACCACGTCGTGCCGGGCGTGGCCGACCCGGGACAGCGCCGCCACCACCACCGCCGTGCCGGAGGTGTGGTCGCGGTACCAGAGGTTCTCGTAGCTGCCGTCGGGACGCGCGGCGGTCAGCAGCCAGGCCGCCCCGGCGGCGATCGCCGGGTGGTCGTCGGGGTGCCCCGCGTCGTGCAGGGCGTGCAGCGCCTGGCTGGTGATGGCGGGGCAGGGGCCGTCGTTGGCGAGCTTGGTGTCGCGTACCCACAGGCTCCACGAGCCCCGGCTGTCCTGCCGGCCGACGAGCCAGTCCAGGCCGCCGCGCAGCACCGGGTCGGCGTCGGCGTCGGGAAAGCCGGCGAGCGCCGAGAGGATCTCGGCGGACTCCAGCGTCACCGGCCAGCCGCCCACGTTGGAGTAGCTCCACCCGCCCGGGGGCACGTCCAGCACCGTGAACGCGGTCGGCTTCCGGGTGGCGTGGAAGAACTCGCGGGTGGGACGCAGCCGGGGGTCGGCGGCGTACCCGGCGGCGATCAGCCCGGTCACCGCGTACCCGGAGCGGGTCAGGTCGAGGTTGGCCACCGCGTCCCAGGCGCCGTCGGGACGCACCGCGCGGCGCAGCCAGCCCACCACGGCGGCGGCGATGTCGGGGGCCTCGCCTGCGCGGGCCAGGCCGAGCAGCACCAGGGCGGCGGGCCACGGGTCCTCGCTCAACGCGCCGGTGCGGCCCTCGTGGTCGTAGATCGCGCGCAACAGCCGCAGCGCCGCCGGACGGGCCCGCCGCAGGGTGGCGCGGCGCAACCGGCCGGTGGGCAGCAGGTCGGCCTGCATCAGGGCCAACCCGATGAACGGCGCGGTACGGAACGACAGGCGCTGGCGGCGGACCCGGTCGAACAGGACGATCTCCAGCGGTAGCCGGCGCAGCGGACCCGCCTCGGCGGTCAGCCCGGCCATGGTGAGCAGTTGCCGGCAGAGCAGTGAGATGGCCGGGTCGGTGACCGTGTCGACGCCGCCCATCGCGGCCAGCCGGGCGCGGCCGG
Organism: Micromonospora sp. WMMD723; assembly: GCF_049863385.1. Taxonomy (NCBI): domain Bacteria; kingdom Bacillati; phylum Actinomycetota; class Actinomycetes; order Micromonosporales; family Micromonosporaceae; genus Micromonospora; species Micromonospora sp. WMMD723. Next base: position 4,083,986 of record NZ_JBMKNR010000001.1, on the reverse strand, counting down.
CGGTGATCGCCTCGGCGCTGGCCCCGGGTGCGGTCAGGGCCAGCGCGGCGACCGCGACAGCGGTGGCGACGACCTCGCTGTCGGCCCCCACCACGCCGCCCCAGCCGCCGTCGTCGTGCTGTTGCCGACGCAGCCATGAGGTGCCGGCGTCGACCAGGTCGGCGCTGCCCACCGGGTCGGCGGCGTGCAGGGCGGCCACCGTGCCGGCGGTGCCGAGCACCGAGGCCGGCGGGTCGTCGCCGAACACCCCGTCGGGGCGCTGCCGGCGCAGCAGCGCCTCCGCGCCGCGGGTGATGGCCCGGTCGAGGGCCTCGGTGGGCACAGCGGTCATGACACGTCCTCCATGGCGGCTCGACGGGGGGTGGCCAGCGCCAGCACGGGTCGGCCGGTGCCGAGTTCGTGCCCGGCGCGCATCATCCGCTGCGCCCACCAGGTCAGGGCGACCATCGGCACCGCCAGCAGCAGTTGCGGGCCGATCCCGAGCCCCAGCCCGACCAGGGCCGAGGCCAGCACCACCCGCTCGACCACCAGGACGGCGTGCGCCCGCAACGCCACCAGCACGGGCATGTCGGCCCGGTGCGCGACGAGCGGGGCCAGGGCGACGCCCCCCAGCGCCACCACGACGGCCAGCGTCGCCAGGTAGCCGGCCCGCCGGTCCGGGTCGGCCAGCAGCCCGGCGACCAGCGCGGCGGTGACGGTGCCGGCGTAGAGGGCCAGCACCGTACGCACCGCGAACGGCGCGCCCCGGCGGACCGGCAGGGTGCGGTAGCCGCCGGCCCGGTCACCGTCCATGTCGCGCAGTGCACCGACCAGGTTGGACATGGTGTCGTGGGCCCAGAAAGCGAGCATCGAGGCGAGCAGCACCGGCACCGCCGACGGCCGCTGCGGGGACAGCCCGACGGTCAGCGTGCCGTAGAGCAGCGCGATCGCGCCGAGCGCGCCCCGGACCAGGTTGCCGGCGATGCCGCGCGCCTTGCACCAGCGGCTGTAGGCGACGATGCCGAACCCGGCGAGCACGGCCGCCGACATGGTGCCCCAGCCACCGAGCACCGCCAGCAACGCGAGGACGGCGAAGCAGGCGCAGCCGCACCACAGCGCCGTACGGGCGGCCAGCCGGCCCGACGGGATCGGCCGGTGCGGCTTGCTGCCGGCGTCGAGGTCCCGGTCGAAGTAGTCGCCGAGGTAGTGGCCGCCGAGCCAGCCGGCGGTCGGGGCGGCCCAGGCCGACAGCAGCAGCCAGGGGTGGTGCGGCCCGTCGGCCAGGGCCGCACCGGCGAGGCCGACCAGCCCGACGTACCACAGGGTGTACGGCCGCCAGGTCTCGACGTGGGCCCGCAGCGCCCGTACCGCGCCGGCCGCGCTCACGCCGTCTCGCTCGTCATCCAGTGCGCGATGCCGGCGAGCACGGTGGCGCTGGGGGACGGGGCGAGCCCGGCCAGCTCGGCCAGTGCCCGCTCGGCGTGCTCCACCATCTGCCGGCGGGCGCTGCGTACCGCGTCGACCTCGGCGAGCAGGCCGGCGACCCACTCGACGTCCCCGGGGCCGGCCCCGCGCCGGTGCAGCACCGCCATCAGTTCCACCCGGCCGGCGTCGGTGGCGGCGTCGTAGGCGAGCAGCAGCGGCAGGGTGGGCCGGCCGTTGTTGAGGTCGCTGGTGGCCGGTTTACCGGTCTGTTCGGGGGTGGCCACGTAGGACAGCAGGTCGTCGCGGATCTGGAAGGCGACGCCGAGGTGCTCGCCGTAGCGGGCCAGTGCGGCGGCGACCTGCGGTTCGGCACCGCCGAGCAGCGCGCCGACGTGGCAGACGGCGCGGAACAGCGCGCCGGTCTTGAGCCGGATCATCTCGGCGTAGCTACGGGCGCCCTCGTCGAGGTCGCCGACGAGCTGCGTTTCGAGCATCTGCCCCCGGCACAGGTCCCGGCCGGCCTCGGCCAGGGCCGCGACGGCGGCGGCGACGTGCCCGGCCGGCACGGCGGCTCCCGACTCCACAATGGACTGGAAGGCCGTGAAGATGAGGTGGTCGCCCACCACGATGGCGTTGGGGATGCCGAAGGCGACAGGCACCGCCGGGCGACCCCGACGCAGCGTGTCGGCGTCGATGATGTCGTCGTGCACGAGCGTCGCGACGTGCAGGTACTCCATCCCCAGCGCGGCCGGCAGGACGTCGGCCGGCGAACCGCCCACCGCCTCCGCCGCGTGCAGCGTCATCATCGGACGGAGCAGTTTGCCCGCCGGCAGAAGGGCGTAGCGGGCGATGCCGACCAACGGGTCGGTCGACTCCGGCCACCGGCGTCCGAGTTCCGCGTGCAGCAGCCGCCCCGATTCACTGCGGGCAAGGTCGTCGATGAAGGGCGGATATCGCGTGAAACCAGTAACCGTCATAGCGTGTCGACCCTTTCGCAAAGGCTCGGCCCAGCCGGCACGCGAGACGTTACCTGCCGGTCCGTCCATGAACAACCTTCGGAAAACTGCGCAGGCTATGGAGAAACACGAATGTCACGAACCTATTCACCGGCAAATCGGTCGATGCCAGAGAAATCCGCTGAACCGCTTACCGTGTGTCACACGGCAGCGCGAAAACAGGTACGAACGTCTGATCACCCGTCGCCGGATCAGGCGTCCACAACGAACTCCAACAGCGTCAGTCCCCCGGTGCCGCGGTAGGTCCCGACCGGTTTCAGACCCGCCGCCGCCGCGAGCGCCACGTGCTCGGCCACCCCCCGCTCGCGGCCACCCACCAGCACCAGCATCTGCAGGTCGTACGGGGAGCGGTACGGCACGTACGGGTCGGTCGGCAGCACCTCCACCACCAGCACCCGACCGGTGCGCCCGGCCGCCTCGGCGCACCGGCGCAGGATCGCCGTCGCGTGCCCGTCGCTCCAGTCGGTCAACGCCCGGGACACCACGTACACGTCGGCCCCGGCCGGCAGCTCGGCGAAGAAGTCCCCGACCACGGCCTCGACCCGGTCGGTCAGCCCGTGCGCGGCGAACGTCGCCGTCGCCGTCGCCACCGGCTCGTCGCGGTCGACCAGGGTTCCCCGCAGGTGCGGGTGGGTCGTCAGCAGCTCCCGCAGCAGCCCGCCGGCACCTCCGGCGACGTCGGTCACGTGGGCCACCCGCTGCCACGGGTAGAGCGCCGCCACCTGCGGCGCGGTGAACCGCTGCTGGCTGAGCATCAACGCGTCGAAGTAGGCCCGGTAGGACGGGTGCGCGTCGAGGTCGGCCCAGAAGTCCCGCCCGTGCACCGCCTGGTAGCCCGGCCCGCCGGTGCGCACCGCGTGCGGCAGCCCCGTGTAGGCGAGGTCCATCCGCGCCCCGAGACCGTCGAGGTCGAGGTAGCCGCCGTGGCCGCCGCCGTCGCGCTCGCAGAGCAGCTCGCCGACGTCGGTCAGCGCGAACACGTCAGGCGCGGTCTCCACGAACACGCCCCGGTGGACCAGGTAGCGCAGCAGCCGGCCGAGCGCGTCCGGGTCGGCGTCGCAGGCGGCGGCCAGCTTGTCCAGACCGGTCACGCCGGCCGCGATCCGCTCCGGCACCCGCAGGGTGACCGCCGTGCGTACGGCGAACGGGGTGGCCAGGTCGGTCAGCCGGCCGAGCCGGGCCGCCGGATCGTCATCGGTCGAGGTCTCGATCGTCACCGGGACAGCCTCCCCGTCGCGAGGCGCGTCCACGATGGCCGTGGCCTCCGCCGGCCCGAATGCTCCCAGGGACGGCGCGACGACGTCAATATCAACGGTGGAGATCCCATTCACCGTCGTGGAACAATGCGCCGACGGGCCCGGGCGCCCAGACCGGAGGAAGCACCGATGACCACGTCCCTCGTGCCGCAGGTACGGCTCGTCGCGGGCGCCCTGGGCGCCGAGGTCCACGGCATCGACCTGAACACCCTGACCGACGAGGGGTTCGCCCACCTGCACCGGCTGCTGCTCGCGCACCAGGTGGTCTTCGTCGCCGGGCAGACCGCGCTGACGCCGCAGGCGCACATCGCCTTCGGCCGGCGTTTCGGCGAGGTCGAGCTGCACCCGTACCTGCCCCGGCTGGAGGGGCACCCGGAGATCGTCCTGATCGACTCCGAGGACGGCGGCAAGGTCGACGTCTGGCACACCGACATGACCTTCCACCAGAGCCCACCGATCGCCTCGATCCTGCACCTAGTGCAGCTGCCCGAGACCGGCGGCGACACCATGTGGACCAACCAGTGCAAGGTGTACGAGGCGCTCTCCGCCCCCATGCGCGACCTGCTCGACGGGTTGACCGCCATCCACGTCATCCGGATCGGCACCGAGTTCACCAGCCGGGCCGAACACCCGGTGGTCCGGGTGCACCCCGAGACCGGCCGCCGCTCGCTGTACGTCAACCGGCTGTTCACCTCGCACATCCCGCAGTTGAGCCGCAACGAGAGCGACGCGCTGCTGGAGTACCTGTTCGCCTTCTCCGAGGGCCCCCAGTTCACCTGCCGGTACCGCTGGCGGGTGGGCGACGTCGCGATCTGGGACAACCGGGTCACCCAGCACTACGCGATCAACGACTACGCGGGGGTGCGGCGCGGGCAGCGGATCACCGTGCTCGGCGACCACCCGACCGGCGACGCGCCCCGGTGGGAGCACTACGTCGCCGCGCCCGGCCAGCGCTACTGGCCGGACCGGGTCAACGCGGTGGAGAGCTACTGACCGCCCGCGTCGGCGGGGTGGCCGCCGCCGGCCGGTGACCGGGGCGGCCTCACCAGGTGACCGGGAACGACGCGATGCCGCCGTTCATCCGGTCGTGCCGCCAGGGGATCTCGTCGAGCGGCACTGCGGGGGCCAGCCCCGGCAGCCGCCGCAGCAGCTCGCCGATGGACAGCTCCACCTGCATCCGGCCGAGCGCCGTGCCCAGGCAGAAGTGCGGCCCGAAGCCGAACGTGAGGTGCGGTGCGGTCGGCACCCGGTCGATGTCGAACACGTTGGGGTCCGGGAAAACGCGGGGGTCACGGTTGCCGACCCACGGGATCGCCATCACGCAGTCCCCGGCGCGCATCGCCACCCCGCCCAGGGTGAGGTCCTCGCGGACCACCTGGACCCGGAACATGCTGCTCACCGACGTGTACCGGAGGATCTCGTCGGTGGCCGAGGAGAGCTTGGCCGGGTCGGCCCGCAGCTTCGCCAACTGCTCGGGGTGCTGGAACAGCGCGCGCAGCCCGGCACTGGTGGAGTTGATCTCCAGCCCGCCGAGCAGCACCCCCATCGCCAGCTCCACCAGCTCCGCGTCGTCGAGTTCGTGCGCGTCGCGGCCCAGCACCCAGGCCGAGAGCAGGTCGTCGCCGGGGTTCGCCCGCTTGCCCGCCAACTGCCCGGCCAGGTACGCCCGCAGCTCCGCCTGGGCGGCGGCGGCGTCGGCGGACCCGTACGCGGTGACCGAGTTCAGGCCCTCGATCCAGCCGTAGAACCGGGGCCGGTCGGCCACCGGCACCCCGAGCACGTCACAGACCACGTGCACCGGCAGCGGCGCCACCAGCGCGGCGACCAGGTCGGCGGGGCGGGGCCCGGCCAGCAGATCGTCGATCAACGCGTCGACCAGCCGGCGTACCCGGGGGCGGAAGGTGTCGATGCGGCGGGCGGTGAAGGCCCGGCTGGCCACCCGGCGGACGACCGCGTGCGCCGGACCGTCCATGTTCAACTCGCGGGGTCCGCCGCCGTCGGGGGTCCCGGTCGCGCCCAGCGGCAGCCGGGAGAACCGGGGGTCGGCCAGCACCGTGCAGCAGTCGTGGTAGCCGAGCACCAGCCAGGCGGGCCGCCCGTCGGGCAGCCGCACCCGGCTGACCGGCTCGGCCACCACCATGTCGAGCAGTTCGGCGGGCAGGTCGCCGGTGAACGGCGCGAAGGGGTAGTCCCGCAGCTCCGAGACGACGGTCATGGCGAGCTACCCACCTGTCGGTCGGCGGTCCACATCGGGCACCGGTAAGACTCGGTCATCGGTACGGCCGGCGTCAATATCCATTGGTCGCCGCGACGATCTTCCGGGTGCGGACACCCATCGCCTAGCATCGGTGCACCAGGACTGCCGGGTGGTACGCGCGGATGGGTCGGACTTGACTGCGGCTTTGCGGATTCTGTTGTCGACGTGGGGCTGGCGGTCGCATTTCTACGGCCTGGTGCCGCTCGGTTGGGCCCTGCAGGCTGCCGGCCACGAGGTGCGGGTGGCCAGCCATCCGGCGCTGGTGCCGGCGATCACCGCGGCCGGGCTGGCGGCGGTGCCGTTGGGCGCGGACGTCGACTTCGCCACCGCCTTCGCGGGCCGGATCGGCGCGGTGGGTGCCCTGGACCGGGCCGAGGACGAGCCGGACGACACGGTCGAACCGGCGATCACCGCCGACGGCGGCGTGGTCCGGTTCGCCGACGCCCTCCTCGACGACCTGGTCGGTTTCGGCCGCTCCTGGCGACCGGACCTGATGGTCTGGGAGCCGTTCAACCTCGCCGCCGCGGTGGCCGCCGCCGCGCTGGGCGTGCCCGGGGTGCGGCACCTGTGGGGGCCGGACTCCTCGGTCACCCTCCGGCTCGACCCGGAGCCGGTGCTCGGCCCGCTGGCCGGCCGGTTCGGGCTGGCCGCCGCCGACGTGGACCTGGCCGGGGTGCTGACCCTCGACCCGGTGCCGCCCCCGATGCAGGTGCCGGCGACCGGCCCGACCCGGCCGGTCCGCTACGTGCCGTACAACGGCCCGGCCGTGTTGCCGCCCTGGCTGCACGGCCCGGCGGACCGGCCCCGGGTCTGCGTGACGGCCGGCACCATGATGGCCGGCGCCGGGCTCGACGACCGGCTGGACCTCCCCCGGGTCGTGCGGGCGGTGGCCGGGCTGGACGTGGAGGTCGTCGTGCTGGTCGAGCCGGCCCAGCAGGCGGCGCTGCGCCCGCTGCCGGACAACGTCCGGCTGGTCGACAGCCCGCTGGCCCTGCGGCTGGTGCTGCCGACCTGCGCCGCGCTGGTGCAGCAGGGCGGCGCGGGGACCACGATGACGGCGCTCGGCCTCGGGGTGCCGCAGCTCGTCCTGCCGCAGGTCAGCGATCAGCACTTCAACGCCGAGCGGCTGGCCGTCACCGGGGCCGGCACCTGGCTACCCGGCGGCCGGGCCGACGACGACACGCTGCGCGGGCTGGTCGGCGAGCTGATCGCCGACGGCCCCCGGCGCGCCGCCGCCGCGCTGATGCGCGACCGGGTCCGGGCGATGCCCGCCCCCGCCGAGGTGGTGCCGGCGCTGGTGGCCCTCGCCGCGGGCACCCGGAGCTGATCCACCGTCAGACCACCCTAGGAGTCGCAGATGACGCAAGAGCCCATTCCGTACCCGCTCGCTCCGGCTCCGACGATCTACCACCCGTCACCTGACTACACCCGGCTGCGGGAGACCTGCCCGGTGGCGCCGATCGCGCTGCCCGACGGCGGCAGGGCCTACCTGGCCACCCGGCACGCGGACGTCCGCCGGGTCTTCACCGACCAGCGGTTCAGCCGGGCCGCCGCGGCCGGGCCGGACCGGCCGACCCGGGAGTTGGGCTCGCTGGCCGAGGACTCGTTGATCGGGATGGACCCGCCCCGGCACACCACGATGCGCCGGGCGGTGTCGCACGCGTTCACCGTCCGCCGGGTGGAGGCGCTGCGCCCGACGGTGGCCGCGCTCGTCGACCGGATGATCGACGACCTGGTGGCGGCGGGCCCACCTGCGGACCTGATCCCCCACCTGTCCGCGCCGCTGCCGATCTACGTGATCAGCAAGCTGTTCGGCATCGCGGACCAGGACCAGGACCGGGTACGCGAGTGGTCCGACGCGCTCGTCGGCGACTGGGACGCCGATCCGGCGGCCCCGCAGGCCGCCCTCGACGCGTTCGGCGAGATGATCGTCGCGCGTCGCCGCGAGCCGGGCGACGACCTGATGAGCGCCCTGATCAAGGCCTGGGACGAGCACGACGACCTCACCGAACGGGAACTCGTCTCGGTGACCGCAGGCATCTTCGTCGGCGGCCACGAGACCACCACCAACCAGCTCAACCTGTTCCTGCTCGTGCTGGCCCGGCACCCCGAGCAGCTCGCCGGCCTGCGCGGGGACGACCCGGTGGCGGTGGCCCGTGCGGTGGAGGAGCTGTCCCGCTTCATCCAGCTCGGCGACAACGGGGTGCTGCTGCCCCGGGTCACCACCGAGGAGGTGGAACTGGGCGGGGTGTGCCTGCCGGCGGGCACCCCGGTGCTGCCGGCGATCGCCTCGGCCAACCGGGACGCGTCGGTGTTCACCGGGGCGGACACCCTCGACCTGACCCGGGCCGACAATCCGCACCTGGCGTTCGGGGCCGGCCCGCACCACTGCCTCGGCGCGGCGCTGGCCCGGATGGAGTTGCAGGAGGCCCTCGGTGCGCTGCTGCGCCGGCTGCCCGGCCTGCGGCTGGCCGTGCCCGAGGAGGAGCTGCGGTTCAAGCCCGGCCTGGTGGTACGCAGCCTGGAGGCACTGCCGGTGACCTGGGACCGGGTCGAGCGGTGACCCTGCCCCGGGCCGTGGAGCGGTGACCGTCGCGGCGGCGGTCACCGGGTGGCACGCCGCCCGGTGACCGTCACGCGACGGGTCAGCCGGCGACCCGGGTCGGTGTCGTCGGGTCGAACGCCGCCTCGACGGCCACCTCCTCCACCCCGCGCAGCAGCGCCTCGGCCTGGGTCTCGGTGAAGCAGCCCAGGTCGAAGATCACCTGGAGGAAGATCGTGTCCGGCTGGTCCTCCACGGTGATGAACGCCTGCTCGGGCAGGTGGTCGAGGGTGCCGTCCCAGACCAGGAACGTCTCGCCCGCCCGGCGGCGGATCTGCTCCGGGGTCACCTCGGCGGCGCGGGCCGCGTCCTCCGCCGCCTGCCGGGTCACCACCCGCCGGTCGTTGATCCGGAGGGTCACCCGGGCCGGGTAGCCGCGCTCCTCGTCGAGCCGGGCGCCGGCCTCGGCGAGCTGCACCGGGTCGTAGTAGGCGTACATGCCGGCGGCGACGGAGGCGCGACGGGCCCGGGTCACCACCTCGTCCACGGTGGTGTCGGCGGCGTCCACGGTGAGCACCCCGTTCTGGCTCAGCGGGGCGATCGCCTCGGCGAATCCCGGCCGGAACCGGTTGCCGACGATGAGTTTGGCGGTCAACGGGTTGACCCCGGTGGCCCGGCCCACCGCCACGGCGATCACCGCCAGCAGCACCCGGGAGGTGTCCGTCCGGGTGCGTCGGGCGATGGCCTGCACCGCCAGGTAGGCCGCCGGTGAGCTGAACCGGCCGTGCCAGAACCGCCGGCCGTGCCGCCCGGCCGGGTTGGTGACCTCGCCGAAGGTCGAGGGTGGCAGGTCACGCAGGTGTGCCTCCCAGTGGCGGACCGCCCGGTCGCTGACCCGGCGCAGCGGCGGGGTGCGCTCGCGCCGGCCGAGGTCGAGCAGCTGCACCGTACGCGGGTCGGGTGCGCGCCGGGCCGTCAGGTCGACCAGCCCGAGGTCGGCCATCACCAGGGCGGTGGCGGTGCCGTCGACGACCAGGTGGTCGAGGGTCAGTACCCGGTGCACCAGCGCGCCCCGGTGCCTGACCACCGCCATCCGCACCGACCAGTCCCGGTAGAGGTCGTAGGGGGTCAGCAGCCGGGCGTGGCCCAGCTCGTAGGCGAACTTCGCCACGTCGGCCGGGTCGGCGTCGTCGGGGACGTCCAGCACGTCCAGGGCGATCTCCCCGTCGGCGGCGACCACCTGGCAGGGCTCGCCGTGGTCGTCGGTGCCCAGCCGCATCCGCAGCGCCGGGTGCCGGCTCATCAGGTCACCGAGCTGCGCCGCGACCTGCTCCACGGTGACCCCGGCCGGCACCGGGTGCGCACCGCTGACGTTGTGCGTCCACCCGGTCTCCCGCATGTCCTGCATGATCGCCAGTTGACCCCAGGTCAGCGGCGCGGTCCCGGCCCCCGGGCCGGCGAACGGGACGAGCACCTGCGCCTCGGCGGTCTGCGCGAACATCGGTCAATCAGAGCAACGGAGATCGGCACGTGTCAACGCCGCAGATCGTGCCGCCGGCCGGGCGGTGCCGACGGGGCTAGGGTACGGCCCATGCGGGACACCGTCCGGATCTGGATCCTGCCGGCCCGACCCGACCCGACCGAGCTGGCCCGGTACGACGCGGTGCTCACCGCCGACGAACGCGCCCGGGCGGCGGCACTCGGTCCGGCCGCCGCCCGGGACCGGTTCACCGTGGCGCACGGGGCGCTGCGCCTGGTGGTGGGCGCGGCCCTGGGCGTCGCACCCGGACGGCTCGCCTGGCGGCGGGGCCGGTACGGCAAGCCGACGTTGACCGAGCCCCGGGGCGGGCCGCAGACCAGCCTGTCGTACTCCGACGACCTGGTCGCGGTGGCGGTGGGCGGCGGGCGGCCGGTGGGGGTCGACATCCAGCACGTGACGCCGGAACGGGACCCGGTGGCGCTGGCCGCCCGGTTCTTCGCCGCCGGGGAGGCCCGGCACGTCGCCTCGGGGTCGGACGTCGCCGGCCGGGCCGACCGGTTCGCCCGGCTGTGGGCCCGCAAGGAGGCGGTGGTCAAGGCGGCCGGGGATCGGCTCTGGCCGCACCTGGCGCTGCCGGTGCACCGGGGGGACGTGGTGGCGTGCGGCGAGCCGCCGGGCGTACACCGGGTCACCGACGTCGCGACCCCGGCCGGCTACCGGGTCGCGGTGGCCCTGACCGGCGACGCGCCCTACGACACGGCGTCGTTCCACGGCCTCGACGGGCCGTCCGGGCCGGCCCCGCGACCGGTCGGCTGAAGATCGCGACAGCCGTTGACACCCGCCGATCACGTTTGCTCTGATGGGCTCCATGTTGGAGCGTGGGGTCCAGTGACAGAGCCCGACACGACCACCGCGCCGCAGCTGCGCGGGCAGGTCGTCGACACGATGGTCGCGCTGCTGACCCGGATGCTCCGGCCGGAGGCCCCGGTCACCGTCGGCACGCAGCTGATGGACGAGCTGGGCCTCAGCTCCTCCCTCGCGCTGGAGCTGCTGCTCGAGATCGAGGACGAGCTGGAGATCCAGATCGACGTCGAGGACCTCGACGAGGACCGGATGACCACCGTCGGCGACCTGGCCGACTACATCACCCGGCACTGCACCCCCCGCTGACGGCCCGCGACGGGGGCCCGGCCGGTATCTTCCGAAGGAGTCCCATGGACCGGCCCCGCCTGAGCGTGGTGATCCCCGCCCACAACAACGCCGTCGCGCTCGACACGACCGTCGCGTCGCTGACCCGGCAGACCCTCCCGGCGCAGGAGTTCGAGGTCATCGTCGGTGACGACGGTTCGGCCGTCCCGCTGACCCCGGTCGTCGAACGCTACGCCGACCGGCTGCGGATCGCCTGCGTGCGCAGCGAGACCAACCGGGGCCGCAGCGCCAACCGCAACGCGGCGGCGGCCCGTGCCCAGGCCGACGTCCTGCTGTTCCTGGACGCCGACACGGTCGCCCACCCCACCCTGCTCGCCCGGCACCGTGACCATCACGCCGCACGCGGCGGCCGGCCCGGGGTCCTGCTCGGCCAGCGCTACGACCTCGACTGGGCCGGTGCGGACGCGGTGCGCCGGGGCGAACCCGTCGACCCGGAGCTGCTGGACGCCGAGCGCGGCGACCCCCGGCTGGAGGACATCGCCCACCCGCAGCGCATCCGCGACTTCCCCAGCGCGCCCTGGGTGCTCGGTCTGACCCACAACGCCTCGGTCGACCGGGAGTCGTTCCTGCGGGTGGCCGGCTTCGACGAGGCGATGGTCAAGTGGGGGTTCGAGGACCTGGAGTTCTTCTACCGGATCTTCCACCTGCACGGGGGCCGGCCCGACGTGTTCGAGCTGGACGTCGAGGCGACGTCGTACCACCTGCCGCACTTCCGCAAGACGTCCAACGGGCTCGCCTCGATGGACAACATGAAGTACCTGCTGCGCAAGCACCTGCGCTACGACGTCGAGGTGCTGTACGCGATCAACACGTTCGGCCGGCACCTGGGTCGCATCCGCCTCTACGGTCAGGCCATCGAGGCGTACCGGCGGGCGGGGCTGGGGCGGCCGGAATCGCTGCCCGACACGTTGCGCACGGAACTGGCCACCCGCACCGCGTTGGTGATCGGCAATGGGGTGTCCACCCTGGAGCTCGGTCCCGACTCGCAGACGTTCGACCACGACGCCCCGGCCGGGCCGACCAACGCGCACCTGCTCGGCACGGTGCTCCAGCAGTTCAAGGCCGGCGCGCTCGACGTGATCGTCAACGTCGACCTGTGGCGGTTCCTGCTGCCCGAGGACCTGCCGGCGTTCCTGACCCGGGGGCTGCTCAAGGCCGACCGGATCGAGCTGGTCTGCACCCACGCCCCGGTCGACCAGCGGGCGATGCTGCCGGTGCCCCTCGTGGCCGACCTCGACTACGTGACCGACATGCTGGACCAGCACTTCGCCGTCACCGTCGCCCGGCACGACGGGGCGTCGGTGCTCACCGTCCGCTGACACCGTCCCGACGCGGCAGCCGGAATCGTCCCGGGACGCGGCGGGTCACGCCCCGGGCGGGCCGAACAGCAGGCTGACGTTGTGGCCGCCGAAGCCGAACGAGTTGGACATCACCGTGGTGATCACGGCCGCACGCGGCTGCTTGCGGATGTGGTCGAGATCGTCACCCGGGTCGGGGTCGTCGAGGTTGTGGGTCGGCGGGAGCAGGCCGCGACGCAGCGCCTCGACGCCGATCGCCGCCTCGATCACCCCGGAGACGCCGAGCACGTGCCCGGTGACCCCCTTGGTGGAGCTGACCGGCGGACCCGCCGCGCCGAAGACGTCCCGCAGGGCGGCCACCTCGGCCGCGTCACCGGCCCTGGTGCTGGTGCCGTGGGCGTTGAGGTAGCCGACGTCGTCGGGGCCCAGGCCGGCGTCGCGCAGCGCCGTGCGCATGCAGTGCGCCGCACCGGACCCGTCGGGGCGGGGGGTGGTCGGGTGGTAGGCGTCGTTGTTCGCGCCCCACCCGAGCAGGTCGGCGTACCGCCGGGCACCGCGCGCCACCGCGTGCGCGGTGCGTTCCAGGACGAACACCCCGGCCCCCTCGCCGAGGACGAGGCCGTTACGCCGCCTGTCGAACGGGCGGCTCGCCTCCGTCGGGTCCGACCAGCCGTGGGCGAGCGCGCGGGCGTTGCCGAACGCGTCGGCGAAGGTCGGGAAGAGCGGCGCCTCGCTGGACCCGCAGAGCACCAGGTCGGCCTCGTCGGCGCGCAGGATGCGCAGCGCCTCCCCGATGGACTGGGCCCCGGACGCGCAGGCGGTGCCGATCGACGAGGTGTAGCCCCGGATGCCGTGCCTGATGGCGATCCGCGCCGCGCCCATGTTGGGCAGGGTGCCGGGCAGCATGTACGGGCTGACCCCGAACCGGCCCCGCTCGGCCCGCGCGAGGACCTGGCTCGCCAGGGTGGACAGGCCACCGACGCCGGAGACGATCACGGCCACCCGGTACGGGTCGACGTCCCGGCCCACCTCGACTCCGGCGTCGGCCACCGCGTCACCGGCCGCCCGCAGCGCCATCACGACCGCGCGGTCGGCCACCCGGGACTCGGGACCGGGCAGCACGCTGGCCGGGTCGATGTCCGGGCTGAACGCGGCGACGTCGACGACGCCGTGCACCGGGTGCCCCTCGGGGGGCCGGGTCAGGCCGGACCGGCCCGCGCAGACCGCGTCGAACACCTCGGCGGCGGTGCTGCCGACCGGGCTGACCAGCCCGATCCCGGTCACCGTCACGCCGGCACGCATGCGCGTCCCCCCTGCCAGGCCCCGGCGACACCCCGCTGCACCGAACACCTCACGGACCGCCTCCGGGGCGGCGCGGCGGGCACGGTCAGTGTGCCGAGGCGGGCTCGACGCGGGCGGCCACCGTGCGGCAGAACTCGCCGACTGTCATCATCGCCAGCGCCTCGGCCTCGTCGTCGTCGAAGGTCACCCCGAATCGGTCCTCCACCCGGACGGCCAGTTCGGCGAGGCCGAGCGAGTCGACGTCGAGACCGGCCGGACCGAACACCGTGTCGTCGTCGGCGCCCTCGATGTCGTACTTCATCTCGGTCAACGCGGCGAAGAGGAACGCGCGGATCTCGTCGGTCATGGTCGGGGTTTCCTTTCCGGAGGTCGGCGTCGGCGGACCCGGCCGCCGGTGGGACGCGGGAGGCGTGGCAGTGGCCGGGGACGCGGCCGGGACCAGGTGCGACGTCGGCGGGGCCGTCGCCGCGCTGGTCACCGGAGCAGCCGCTCCGTTTTGATCGACCTTACTCAATCAAGCCCGTTGCGCAAGGTCCACCCGGCCGGTGCCGTCCGGCCGATCGGCCGCCGGCTCGCCGACCCGCACCGCGAGCCGGTCGTGCCCCCGCAGCATGAGTTGCCGTGGCTCGCCGGGGGTCGCGGCGAGCGCCAGCGCCGGGAACCGGTCGAGCAGCCGGGGCAGCGCGATCCGCCCCTCCGTCCGACCCAGCGCCGCACCCACGCAGTAGTGCGGCCCGGCGCTGAACGCCAGGTGCCGGTTGTCCGCCCGGGACGGGTCGAACGTGTCCGGGTCGGGGAACCGGCGCGGGTCCCGGTTGGCCGCACCGGTCAGCACCAGCGCCGTCCGTCCACTCGGGACCTCGACCCCGGCGACCTCGGTGTCCTCGGCGGCATAGCGCACCGCGAAGTGCACAGGCGGCTCGTACCGCAGGATCTCCTCGACGTACGCCGGGGCGAGGGACGGGTCGGCGCGCAACGCGGCCAGCGCGGCGGGCCGCGCCAGGAGCAGGGTCAGCCCGCTGCCGAACAGGTTGGCGGTGGTCCGGAACCCCGCGTTGTACGTGACGATCAGGTTGGCCAGCAGCTCGGCCTCGGAGAGCTGGTCGGGGCGGCCGGCACGCAGGCTGGCCAGCGCCGAGACGAGGTCGTCGCGGGGTTCGGCCCGACGGGCGGCGAGCAGCGTGGTGAAGTACCCGGTCAGCTCCTCGGCGGCCCGGTTGGCGGCCCGGATCTCCCGGAACGAGCGCGGGCCGATCTCCAGCACCGCGTCGAACGCCCGCACCCGGGACGGGAACCAGGCCCGGTCGGCGGGCGGCACCCCGAGCAGCTCGCCGACGACGGCGCTGGGCAGCGGCAGGGCGAACGCCGCCATGAAGTCCACCGGCCGACCGCCCGCGCCCGCCTCGGCGAGCCCGTCGAGCAGGTCGTCGGTGATCCGCGCGATCGCCGGCTCCAGGGCGGCGACCCGGCGGGCGGTCAACGCCTGGCCGAACAGGTGACGCACCCGCGCGTGGTCCTCGGCCGGGGCGTTGAACATGCTGGCCTGCAGGGTCCGCAGCACCGCGTGGTCGCGCCAACGGACGCCGGCGCGGTCCAGGTACCGCGCGTCGAGCACCCGGAAGACCGGGTCACGCAGCACCCGTTGGGCGGCGGCGTACCCGTGGACCACCACGGCGTGCGGTGCCGTCGGGGCGAGGGCGACCGCCTCCCCCAGCTCGTGCAGCCGGGCGTAGTACGGGTAGGGGTCGCGTCGCACCTCGTCGCCGAGCAGCTCGTCGAGGGATACCGGGAAACCCATGGCGCTCCTCGTCGGGGGTGCACGGGCGGAGGATGCCGTGACCTTAGACGCATCGACGGCGGCCTGTCCACGGCCGGTCTCCCGGCGGGCCGCTGCCGAACCGGGGTGTGACAGTGGGGGTGCCGCCGGACAGGTAGGGGGTGCAACGACCGACCGAAAGGCGCACATGAGCAGTGCTGATGACGGCGTACGGGAGCGACGCTTCCGCTCCCTGCACGCCGCGACGTACCCGGACCTGCTGCGGTTCGTGCAGCGGCGGGTCCCGCCCAGCGAGGCGGAGGACGTCGTCTCGACCGTCTTCCTGACCGCTTGGCGACGATTCGACGACGTCCCCGCCGACGCCCGTCCGTGGCTGTTCGCGGTGGCCCGCCGCACGATGGCGAACCACACCCGGAGCTGGTTGCGCCGACAGGCCCTGGACGTCCGGCTGGTGGCGACGGACGGGCCGGCGTACGGGGACGACATGGTCGACGCCGCCGCCCGGATCGACCTCGACCGGGCCTGGCGCAGCCTGCGACCGGCCGACCGGGAGGTGCTGGCGCTGGTGGCGTTCGACGGGCTGACCGCCGCACAGGCCGCCACCGTGCTGGGCTGCCGCCGGTCGACGTTCGCCATGCGGTTGGGCCGGGCCCGGGAACGCCTGCGGGCCGCGCTGGAACCGCCCGCCGCCCGCCCGCACACCCTCACCGTCTTCAAGGAGCAGCAGTCATGACGGATCTGGAACGCCTCTCCGTGTTGGACCCGGCACGTGGGGTGCAACCGACCCCGGCCGAATGGGAACGGGCCACCTCGGTCGTCGACCGGATCGTCGCGGACCGGCCAGCCGCCCGCCCCGCGCCGGCCCGCCGCCTGGTGACCAGGCGTGGGGTGGTCGGCCTGGTCGCCGCCGGGGCGGTCGCGGTGGTGGGCGCGGTCACCGTGCCCGCGCTGCTGCCGGGGCCGATGGACCGGGCCTTCGCCTCGTGGACCCCGGTGCCGGGCGCGCTCACCGGCGAGCAGGTCCTGCCGCAGGCCCGCCGGTGCGCCGCGAGCGGGGTGGGCAGCGAGCCGGCGGCACCTGTCGGCCCCTCCGACGTGCTCCTGGCCGAGCGTCGGGGGGTGGCCACCCTGCTCATCCAGCGGCGCGGCTCGGGCGTGATCGAGTGCATGAGCGTGGACGACGGCCCGCCGACCGCGATGACGTTGGCGGACGGGCCCCTGCCGCCCCCCGCCGCCGGCACCGTCAACCTCGAGACGCGCAGTTCGGTCGGCTCCGGCCGCGACCAGTACTCCAACGCCGTTGGTCTGGTCGGCCCGTCGGTCACCGGCGTCGACCTGGTCCTCGCCGACGGCAGGACCATCCGCACCAGCACCGGGGGCGGATGGTGGGCGGCGTGGTGGCCGGGGCCGGAGGGGGGCGAGATCGGCAGGATCACGGTGGTCGTGCACCGCCCCGACGGCTCCACCACCCACCGGATCGAGGACCTGTGACCGGTGGCCCCGCCGGGTGCGACCGGTCAGGAATCGAGAAGCCGGCGACCCGGCGGGGTCATAGCCTTTACCCAGGTGGCCGGCAGGAGGCCGCGCCCGCACGGCGAGAGGGAGCCCGCGTGTCCACGAAGAAAGCGACCACCGCGTCCGACGGCGACACCACCGGGGAGGCCGGCGACGGGTTCACCGCCGAGGAGCGCGCCGCCATGCGGGAACGCGCCGCCGAGTTGCGGGCCGAGGGGCGCAAGGGCGCCAAGAAGGCCGACGGCATGCAGGCGGTGCTGGACCGGATCGCCCAGATGGCCCCGGCGGACCGGACGCTCGCCGAACGGGTGCACCTGACGGTCACCACGGCGGCCCCGCAACTGTCGCCGAAGACCTGGTACGGGATGCCCGCGTACGCGAACGAGGACGGCAAGATCGTCGTGTTCTTCCAGGACGCCGGCAAGTTCAACTACCGGTACTGCACCCTCGGCTTCCAGGAGTCGGCCAACCTCGACGACGGTGACCTGTGGCCGGTGTCGTACGCCCTGCGGACGTGGACCCCAGAGGTGGAGAAGCGGGTCCGGGACCTGGTGACCACGGCGGTCTCCTGACCGGCGACGACCGGTACGACCCGCAGGGGTGGACGGGAGAAACTCCCGCCCACCCCTGCCCCGGTTGCCGCCGAGGTCATCAACTCGCGGAGGGTTTGCGGAGCGCGTCGCGGACCCGGTCGACGACCGCCAACGCGGGACCGACCGCCAGGTTGCCGGTGGCGGTCTGCGCGCTCGGGTGCGGGCGGGTCGGCGCGGTCGCCTCCGCCGCCCGGACGGCCGTGGCGAGGCTGTGCAGCCGTTCGGCCGGCACGTGCTGACGCAGCTGGGGAAACTCGTACCGTTCCTCGTAGCGGGCGTGGGTGAGCACGGCGTCGCGGAGCAGGATGATGCCGGTGTCGAAGCCGTCGGCGTCGACACCCCCGGCGATCAACGTCTTCAGCGTCTCCTTGGCCTGGCGTTCCTCGTCGAGGCGGTCCTCGACCATCGCGTCGCCACCGCCGCCGGGCAGGGTCCGGGCCAGCGGGTGCACGACCTCCTCCTCGGCGGTCTCGTGCGCGGCGAGGAGCTTGACCAGGTCGTCGAAGGCGTCCCGGCGGGCGTCGCCGGTGCCGCCGATCACGAGCAGGAACAGCTGTTCGATCCGGGCGTGCTGGGCGAGCAGCAGGTCGACCACGTCCTGTTCGGGGCCCGGGGTGGCCGGGGCGTCGGTGTCAGGCATGGCTGCCTCCCCGCGTCCGCAGCCCCTCGACGGGGTGCGGTCCCTCGGTCTCGATGCGGTACTCGTCGCCGAAGCGTTCCCGGTGCATGTCGATGACCTGCTCGCTGGGCGGCTGCTGGCCGTCGTGCAGCTGCTGCTGCATCCACTCGAACCGTTCGTGGGCCTCGGTGACGTAGCCCTCGCCGAGCTTGGTCAGGTCGATCTGGGTGGCCAGCAGGTGACGCAGGTACTCCTTGTTGGGTTCGAAGGTCAGCGGCTCCGGCAGGCCGACGCTGCCGACGATCTCCTCCGGCTCCCGGCCGTCGTGCTGGCGCAGCAGGTCGGCGGCCTGCTGGAGGTGGGCCAGTTCCATCTGCAGGTGCAGCTCCCAGACCGCCTTGATCCGGGCGTCGCTCTCCTGCTGCAGGAACGAGTAGTACAGCCAGCACTCGTTGTACTCGTGGGTGAGCAGCCGCTCCCACCACGTCTCACCCGGGTCGACCAGCGACTCGTAGTGGGTGACGTGTTCCTGCTCGATCAGGCTGATCTCCTGGTAGAGCTGGCGGGCGATCGGCTCCATGTACTGCGGGCCGACGTTCATGTAGTAGAACATCACCTGCTGCTCGGCCGACAGGATCGTCAGCGCGTGCAGCTTGGAGCGCGGGTCCACCGAGTTGCGGTCGTACGGGGTACGCACCTCGTCGAACGGGTGCCGGTGCTCCTGCACGGTGGGCGACCGGGCATCACCTCGGTCAACCCGTCGACGATCTTCTCGGCCTTGCGGCGCTCCAGCATCTCGTACAGGTTGGCGTAGCGGTAGAGGTGGTCGAAGTCCTCCAGCACCCCGAACTCGTACGCCTGCCTGAGGTAGGGGTCCGGCTCGTGGCGGGCCACCCAGGCGGTGAGGTCGACCGCCACCTGCTCGTAGCCGAGGGTGGTCTCCAGCACGCTCGCCACCCCGGGCAGCAGCCAGTTCACCACCCGCTGCTGCTGACTCTCCACGTACCGCACGTAGGCGAGCTTCCGGCGGACGTCCTGGTCGGGGCAGTTGCGGGCGAACTGGTGCTGGAAGTTGATCGCCTCGACCTCGATGCCGTTCATCGTGATGATCCGGCACCTGGTGTACGGGTCGACCGCCTCCGGGTCGATCGGCTCGACGTTCAGCTCCCGCCAGTTACGGAGCTGGTTTTCCAGTGCTATTCCTTTATGATCCAACGGATTGAACATTTTTCTCCCGATTCATCTGGGTGGCCCGTTATTGCCTCCTACCCGGATGAAGGGCCAGTAACCTCCGGATGTGCGCCTATGCTCCCGGGTTCCGGAATGGCGCCGGAGATTCCGGTGCCGTGCCGGTCACGTTGACGATGATGTCCGCGGCGACGTCCCGCAGTTTGCGGTTGCGGTGCTGGGAGGCGCGACGGAGCAGGTCGAAGGCTTCGCTGGCGGAACAGCGCTGCTGGGCCATGAGCACACCCATCGCCTGGTCGATGACGCTGCGGGAAGCCATCGCCGCGCCCAGTTGTTTCTGGACCGCCGCCTGGTCGGCGTGGCGCAGCATCAACGTCAGCGCCGCGGCGCACTGCTCGGCGAAGGCGGCGGCGTGCTCCCGTGGTGCCCCGACGAACGAGGCAGGCCGGACGGAATACAGGTTCAGCGCGGCCACGGTCTGCCCGTCGATCTGCAACGGCAGCGACAACGAGCTGGTCACGCCGCGGGCGACGGCGTGCGGCCCGTACCGTGGCCAGCGCCCGTCGGCGGCGAGGTCGTCGACCTGGACGACCCGGCCCTGGTACAACGCCTCCAGGCACGGCCCCTCGTCGGCGCCGTACTGCAACTCGTCGACCTCGGCGGCGAACGCGTCGCTGGTCGTCACGGTGACCGGGTGGCCGTCACGGCGCACGGTCAGCCCGCAGGCGGCGGCCGGGGTGACCACCCGCGCGGCGAGCATCACCACCTGGTGCAGGAAGTCGTCCAGACCGGTGCTGTCGCTGAGCAGGCCGAGCAGCTGCCGGTAGGCGTCGGCCAGATCGTGCGGGGACGCGTGGGACACGGCTACCGGCTCTCCGAAGCGGAAGCTTCGCTCGGGATGACACCGAGATGACGCCACCCGAACGGCAACGTACGAGAATCACCGGCCCACCGACCGTACCCGTACCGTCGCCTCTCCGCCGGGTTCCTCCGGTGGCAGTGCGTGGTAAGGAGGGGTAACGTGCCTGGTGGTTCGGACATGAGCCTCGGGTGAATCACGCCCACGTCGCCCTGCTCCCAGACAGGGGAACGTGCTCATGCCGCTTCCTGCCCACCTCCCCGAGCCGTCCGGTCCGGTGCTGACCCTGAGCCTGAGTTCATGCCGGGCGGGTCGACTCGTCATCGCGCGGGGCGAGCTGGACATGAGCACCACCCACCTGCTCACCGAACTCGTCGACCAGCTGGTCCGCCGGCCGAGAACCGGTCCGCCCCAGCTGATCCTCGATTTGACCGGCGTGACGTTCTTCTGCGCCGCGGGAGTGAACGCCCTGTTGACGGTCCAGCACACGCTCCGGGAGCGGTCGGTACGGCTCCTGCTCTGTGGGCTGTCGCCCCGCGTCCAGCGGATACTCGACATCACCGGCGATCGGACCCGGTTCGACATCCGGCCGGTGGCCGAAGCGCTGGACGCGCCGCACACGGATTCGTTGCGGGTCCGGTCGACGGTGGGTGTCACCACCGCGCAGGCGGGTAGGCGGGGAGGATGACGCCCACCAGCAGAGCCCTGATCGCCGGTGCGGCCGGCGCGTCCGCCCTCAACGCCGTCACCTACCTCGACATGGCGCTGCGGGCCCGGCCGGCCAGCAGCGCCGCCGAGGACAGCGCCGGCCGGCTGGCCGATCTGACCCACGTCGACCTCGGTGACCAGCGCACGGCCGCCAACCGCCGGTCCGGGCTCGGGCCGCTGCTCGGCTACGCCACCTCGGTGGCCGCCGCGGCCGGCTACGCGGCGGCGGGTGGCCGCCGGCTGCCGCTGGGCGTCTCCGTCCTGGCACTGACCGGCCTGGCGATGATCGGTTCCAACGGCCCGCTGACCGTGCTGCGGATCACCGATCCCCGGACCTGGTCGGCCACCGACTGGATCACCGACGTGGTGCCGCACCTGGCGTACGGCGCGGTCACCGCCGTCACCCTCCGCGCGCTGCGCTGAACCACCACGGGTGGCCGGCGACACCGGTGTGTTTTGCTCCGGGATGCCCGGGTAGGGGAGGAACACCCGTTCCCGCTCCACGAAGAGGTGCCGCCCAGATGGAATCCCGTAAGCCGGTCGAGGTCGTCAAGGACGTGGTGGACGCCGCGGCCGAGAAGGTGTCGCACCTGATGACCCCCGAGGTCCCCGGAGCGCCGGGCAGCGCCCCGCCGACCGTCGAGGAACCCACCACCCCGCACGACCCGCTGCCACCGAAGAAGGAGCAGGGCGCACCGGAGACCCGCACCCCGACCGGTGCGGCCACCGGTGCGCCGAGCGTCGCCAACGGCCAGCAGGGCGCGTTCCTCACCACCGCGCAGGGGGCCCGGCTGCGCGACACCGACCACTCCCTGAAGGCCGGCTCACGCGGGCCGACGCTGCTCCAGGACCACCACCTCCGCGAGAAGATCACCCACTTCGACCACGAACGCATCCCCGAGCGGGTGG
This sequence comes from Micromonospora sp. WMMD723, assembly GCF_049863385.1. Lineage (NCBI taxonomy): Bacteria > Bacillati > Actinomycetota > Actinomycetes > Micromonosporales > Micromonosporaceae > Micromonospora > Micromonospora sp. WMMD723. Next base: position 4,062,054 of record NZ_JBMKNR010000001.1, on the reverse strand, counting down.
TGCACGCCCGGGGCGCCGGGGCGCACGGCGTCTTCACCGGGTACGGCGCGCAGGAGGTGACCCGGGCCGGCTTCCTGCGCAAGGGCAAGGAGACGCCGGTGTTCGTCCGGTTCTCCACCGTCCTGGGGTCCCGGGGCTCGGCCGACACGGTGCGGGACACCCGGGGGTTCGCCACCAAGTTCTACACCGACGAGGGCACCTTCGACCTGGTCGGCAACAACATGCCGGTCTTCTTCATCCAGGACGCGATCAAGTTCCCGGACATCATCCACGCCGGCAAGCCGCACCCCGACCGGGAGATCCCGCAGGCGCAGAGCGCCCACGACACCTTCTGGGACTTCGTCTCGCTGCACACCGAGGCGCAGCACCACACCATGTGGAACATGTCCGACCGGGGCATCCCGCGCTCGTACCGGACCATGGAGGGCTTCGGGGTGCACACCTTCCGGCTGGTCAACGCCGCCGGGGCGACGGTGCTGGCGAAGTTCCACTGGAAGCCGAAGCTGGGCGTGCACTCGCTGGAGTGGGAGGAGGCGCAGCTGCTCAGCGGCATCGACCCCGACTTCCACCGGCGCGACCTCTACGACGCCATCGAGGCCGGCGCGTACCCGGAGTGGGAACTCGGCCTGCAGGTCTTCCCGGACACCCCGGAGGAGACCTTCGCCGGCATCGACCTGCTCGACCCCACCAAGATCGTGCCGGAGGAGCTGGCGCCGGTGCAGCCGGTCGGGAAGCTGGTGCTCAACCGGACGCCGACGAACTTCTTCGCCGAGACCGAGCAGGTCGCCTTCCACCTCGGCCACCTGGTACCGGGCATCGACGTCACCAACGACCCGCTGTTGCAGGGCCGGCTCTTCTCGTACGTCGACACGCAGCTCACCCGGCTCGGCGGGCCGAACTTCTCGCAGATCCCGATCAACCGGCCGCACGCGCCCGTGAACGACATGCTCCGCGACGGGTTCCACCAGCACGCCGTGCACGCCGGGGTCGCGCCGTACCGGCCGAACTCGCTCGACGGGGGCAACCCGTTCCCGGCCGGGGACGCCGAGAACGCGTTCGTCGACGTGCCGGTGACCGTGGCCGAGGCTCCGAAGGTCCGGGCCAACCCGGCCTCCTTCGACGACCACTTCAGCCAGGCCCGGCTGTTCTGGCTGAGCATGTCGCCGGTGGAGCGGGAGCACATCGTCCGGGCGTACACCTTCGAGTTGGGCAAGTGCTACCACCAGGCGATCCGGGAACGGCAGCTGCAGTGCCTGGCCAACATCGACCCGGTGCTCTGCGCGCAGGTGGCCACCGGTCTGGGCCTGCCGACGCCGGAGCCGACCGTGCCGCTGGCCGACGTCGCGCCCAGCCCGGCGCTGTCCCAGGTGGGCCGCACCTGGCCGGCCGACGGTCGTACGGTCGGCATCGTGGTCGACGCCGACGCCGGCACCGACGACGTCGAGCAGGTACGCCGGGAGGTGTTCGCCGCCGGCATGGTGCCACTGGTGATCGCCGCGCACGGCGGCACGGTGGGCGACCTGACGGTGCAGCGGACCTTCGCCACCGGCCGCTCGGTCGAGCTGGACGCGCTGCTGCTGGCCGGGGCTCCCGCCCCGGCACCGGACGCGCTGCCGGCCCGCGACGCCAAGGCGGGCGCGGCGGACGCCACCGTCGTCGACCCCCGGGTGCTGCTGCTGGTGCAGGAGTGCTGGCGGCACGCCAAGGTGATCGGCGGCTGGGGCGCGGGCGTGCGGGTGCTGGAGCTGGCCGGGGTGGCAGGCGCGGCGGGCGTGGTGACCGGTGACTCGCCGACCGGCGTGCTCGCCGACGCGCAGGCCCTGCTGGCCGCGCACCGGGTCTGGGACCGGTTCCCCGCCTCGATCTCCTGACGAGGGCCGTCGACGGGTGTCCGCCGTGGTGCACGGTGGACACCCGTCACGACCGGGCCGGCGGGCACCTTGCTGCCGGCCCGTACCGTCGGTGCGGTGACCGCCGAGAAGGAGCTGTCCGGCCGGGGTTTCGCCATCATCATCGTCGGCGTCGGCGTGCTGCTCTGCTGTGGTACCCCGACCGCCGGCTTCTACCTGTCCCACAAGGACGCGAGGGAGGAGCCCGGCATCCGTGCCGCCGCCGACGCCTACCTGTCCGCAGTGGTCAGGCATGACGACAACGGCGCGTACGACATGTTGTGTGCGGCCGACCGACGCCGCGAGTCGCGGGCGGCCTGGCTGGACCGCCCGGCGACCGGGTACGGGGTGACCGGGTTCCGGATCACCGACGTGACGGTCCAGCGCCTGAGCGAGGGACCGACCCTGCGGTGGGTGACCGCCGAGGTCACCTATTCGGACCAGGCACCCCGGACGGTGGGGCTGAACGTCGAGCGGCAGGACGGCGACTGGAAGGTGTGCAGCCCGGACGTCCGGTGACCGACCTCCCGACGTGCAGGCGGTGCGGCCCGGACGCGGGCGGCACAGGTACGGCCGACGGGCGCGTATTGACGTCAGATGTCAGACGAATTACGTTGGCGAACGTCGATGTATTGCGGATCGTGGCCTGCACCCCGGCGAGGAGCGTGCACATGTCCAGACGAAGAGTCGCCCTGTTGTTGCCCGCCCTGCTCGCCACGACCCTCGGCACGGCGGTGGTCACCGGGGCGGTGGTGCTCGGCAGCGCCCCGCCCGCGCAGGCGTTGGAGAACGGCCTGGCCCGCACCCCGCAGATGGGCTGGAACGACTGGAACTCCTTCGGGTGCAACGTCAACGAGACGCTCATCCGGCAGACCGCCGACACGATGGTGGCAAGCGGCATGGCGGCGGCCGGCTACGAGTACGTCAACATCGACGACTGCTGGTCGACCAAACAGCGCAACGCCAGCGGCGACCTGGTCGCCGACCCGGCGAAGTTCCCCAGCGGCATGAAGGCGCTCGCCGACTACGTCCACGGCAAGGGGCTGAAGCTCGGCATCTACTCCTCGGCCGGGACGACCACCTGCGCCGGCTACCCGGCGAGCATCAACTACGAGCAGCGCGACGCCAACCTCTGGGCGTCCTGGGGCGTCGACTACCTGAAGTACGACAACTGCGGCGACCACCTCGGTCGCAGCGGGCAGCAGCGCTACACCGCGATGCGGGACGCGCTGGCGGCCACCGGCCGGAAGATCCTCTACAGCCTGTGCAACTGGGGCCAGGAGAGCGTCTGGACCTGGGGCGCGTCGGTGGGCAACTCCTGGCGCAACACCGGCGACATCGGCGGCAACTGGAACTCCATCATGGGCATCCTCGACCAGCAGGTCGGCAAGGACTCGTACGCCCGGCCCGGCGCGTGGAACGACCCGGACATGCTGGAGGTCGGCAACGGACCCACCGACACCGAGTCGCGGGCGCACTTCAGCCTCTGGGCGCTGTTGAACGCGCCGCTGCTGGCCGGCAACGACCTGCGCTCCATGTCGGCGGCCACCCGGACCATCCTGACCAACACCGAGGTCATCGCGGTCGACCAGGACTGGGGCGGGCGGCAGGGCTACAAGATCAGCGACAGCGGCGACCTGGAGGTCTGGCGTAAGCCGATGTCCACCGGGGCGGTGGCCACGGTGCTGCTCAACCGGGGTGGCGGCACGGCCACGGTCACCACCACGGCCAGCGCGCTGGGCCTCGGTAGCGCCTCGTCGTACGCGGTGCGGGATCTCTGGGCGCACAGCAGCGCGACGTCGGGCGGCACCATCAGCGCCTCGGTGCCGGCACACGGCGCGGCGATGTTCCTGGTGACCGGCGGCGGTACTCCCCCGCCGACCACCCCGCCCCCGACCACTCCCCCGCCGACCACGCCGCCCCCGGGCACGACGTCCGCCGTACGCAGCGTCTCCGCCGGCCGGTGCCTGGACGTCAACGGCGCGGCGCAGACCAACGGCGCGACCACCATCGTCTGGGACTGTCACGGCCAGGCGAACCAGTCCTGGACCTCGACCGGCAGCCAGGAGCTGCGGGTCTACGGCAGCAAGTGCCTGGACGTCAACAACGCCGGCACCGCCAACGGCACATCGGTGATCATCTGGGACTGCAACGGCCAGTCGAACCAGAAGTGGCGCTTCAACGCCGACGGCACCGTCACGGCGGTCGGCTCGGGCCGGTGCCTGGACCTGGTGGGCAACGGCACGGCCAACGGCACCCGTACCCAGATCTGGGACTGCAACGGCGCGACCAGCCAGCGGTGGAGTCGCGGCTGAGCCGGTAGCCGGGCACCGGTCGACGACGCGCCGCCGCGGGCACCGCCCCGCGCGGCGCGTGGTCATTCCCGCGCGGCGAGGACCTCGCGCAGCGTCGCCGCGTACCCCCGGGGGTGGGTGGTGTTGCCGTTGTGCCCGCCGGGGAAGACCACCGGCGTGGTCCCGAGCAGCTCGGCCAGCCGGTCCGCGCACCGCCTGTCGAAGACCTCCGGCGCGGTGCGGGCACCGACCGCCGGGACGATCCGGGTGCCGCAGCCGGGCAGGTCCTCCGGGCGCAGGTCGTCGCCGACGATCGCGGTGAAGTCCCTTCGGATGAACGTGTCGAAGTTGGCGATGCGGCGCGGCGTCAGCGGCTGCGGGGTGAGGTCGGGCTCGGCCTCCTGGCAGGCCGGGTCGATGCCGAGCACCCGGGCGATCTCCCGCATCGCCTCGGTCAGCCCCCGGGCCGCGTAGCGTCGCTGGACGTCGAGCAGTTCGCGCTCGTGGCGGGCCCGCTCGGCGGCGGGCAGCAGCCGGGGGGAGACCGGCTCGTGGGCGACGAGGGTGTGCAGCAGACCGGGGTAGCGGACGGCCAGCCGCAGCCCGATCGAGGCGCCGAGGCTGCACCCGAGCATCGCGGCCGGCCGGTCGGTGAGGCTGGTCAGCAGGAGGTGGACGTCGTCCGCGTGGTCGACCAGGGTCACCGGCCGGTCGGGGTCGGTGAGCGGGCTGCGGGACAGCCCGCGCCGGTCGTAGGTCACCACGGTGTACGCGTCGGCGAGCTGCGCGACCAGGTCGGTGGTCCGGCGGGCGTCACCCTCTCCGCTCTGGCCGATCAGCAGGAGCGGGCCGCCGCCCCGGACCTCGTGGTAGAGCCGGGCGCCGGGAACGGCGAGCGTGCCGGTCCGGAGGGTGTCGGTGACGGACATCTGCATCTCCATGCGCTGACGGGCGGGCGGGTCCCGCCGACAAAAAGCATCGTATCAGATGCATCTCGGATGATGGATCGTTTCTGATGTACCCTGAACGGGTGAACGGCATCGAGTTGTTCCTCCTGGGGCGCACCCTCATGAAGCTCGGCGAGGAGGCGATCCCCACCGAGGGGGTCGACTCCCACCCGGCGCTGCACCGCTCCGTGCTCATCGTCGCCAGCGACATCCGGGCCCACCCGGGCACCTCGGTCAGCGAGATCGCCGACCGGACGGGCTTCCCGCAGAGCAAGGTGTCGGTCTGCGCCGCCCGCCTGCGCAAGGCCGGCGCCATCGAGGCCACCCCCGACCCCGACGACCGGCGACGGCTGCTGCTGCACACCGCGCAGCAGGTCTCCGACCGGGTCGTCCAGATCAGGGCCGCCTCGGTCGACGGCGCGCTCGCCGCCGCCCTCGGCACCGACGACCCGGCCCGGATCGCCGAGATCACCGCCGCCCTGGAAACCCTCGCCCGCAGCCTCACCCCGCAGACGCTGCTGCGGCTCCGCGGCGGCACCGAGCCGACCGACGGGTGAACGGCGCGACGCAGGATCGGCGTTAGACCGCGTCGGCAGACTCGGCGTCGGGGTGCCACCGTCCAGGGCGCCCCGGAATCGTCGAGGAGAGCGGATGTCGGTCGACACCCTTCGTCTAGTCGTGTCCAGCCCCGACCGGCCGGGCATCATCGCCGCCGTGGCCCGGTTCCTGCACGAGCGGGGAGCCAGCATCGTGGAGCTGGACCAGTACACCAGCGAACCCAGCGGCGGCCAGTTCTACCTGCGTACCGAGTTCACCATCGCGCCCGCACGGCGGGCCGGCCTGGCCGGGGAGTTCGCCACCGCCATCGGCGAGCCGTTCGGCATGCACTGGCGGTTCACCGACGCGCGGCAGGTCAAACGGATCGCCATCCTGGCCTCGCGGGCCGACCACTGCCTGGTGGACCTGCTCTGGCGGTGGCGACGCGGAGAGTTGGCCGCGGACATCACCCTGGTCGCCTCGAACCACCCCGTCCTGCGCGACACGGTGACCGGATTCGGCGTGCCCTTCCACGAGGTACCGGTCCGGCCCGGTGCCCGCGACGCCGCCGAGGGCACCCTCACCGATCTGCTGGCCGGGCAGTGCGACCTGATCGTGCTGGCCCGCTACATGCAGATCCTCAGCGGCGGGTTCCTGGAGAAGGTCGGCGTCCCGGTGATCAACATCCACCACTCGTTCCTGCCCGCGTTCCCCGGCGCCGGCCCGTACGAGCGGGCCCGGCAGCGTGGGGTGAAGCTGATCGGCGCCACCGCGCACTACGTCACCGCCGCGCTCGACGAGGGGCCGATCATCGAACAGGACGTGATCCGCACCTCGCACCGGGACACCACCGCGACCCTGGTCCGGCTCGGCGCGGACGTGGAACGCACCGTCCTGGCCCGGGCCGTCGCATGGCACTGCGCCGACCGGCTGCTCCAGTACGACAACCGGGTGCTGGTCTTCTGAGCACCGCCCGACGCGAACGAGGTGTCCCCGGCCCGCGACTGCGGGCCGGGGACACCTCGTTCGCGGGCGTCAGCCGTCCTAGGAACGGCTTCCCTCGGTCGAGGCCGCCACGGCGGCGGCTGCGGCCGGTGCCGGCGCCGGCACCGCGGTGCCCGGCGGGGTCGGGGCCGGGGGACGCCGCCTGACGAACGTGGTGAGCACCGCCGCGACCACGACGATGGCGATCGGGAACAGGAAGTTGGTCTTCAACATGGACAGGAAGGCGTGGTCGTACACGTTGGTGAAGACCGTCGCGATCTGCGCCCGGAGCTGGTCGGGCAGGTCACCCGGCAGGTGACCGAAGATGCCACCGGGCCCGCCGGCCCCGGCCTGCACCCCGGCGTCGACGAACCGGTCGCGCACGTCCGCCGGCAACTGCCCGGCCTGCGCGGTCGCCTCCTGGCGGACGGTGGTGGCGAGCCGGCTCTGGATCAGCGCACCGACGATCGCCAGGCCGAGCACCGAACCGAGCTGGCGCACCGTGTTGTTGAGCCCGGACGCCGCCCCGGCCAGGCGCGGGTTGACCCCGCGCATCGCCTCGGTGGCCATCGGCGCGAGCAACGACCCGGTGCCGAGGCCGGCGACGAGCAGACCGGGCACGAAGGTGTACCACTTGCTGTCCAGCTGGGCCAGGCTGACCAGGATCACCATGCCGATGGCGTACATGGTGAGACCGAACAGCAGGACGAACTTGCCGCCGATGCGGTCCGACAGCCGCCCCGCGAACGGGGACACGATGATCGCAACCAGCGGCGAGGGCGCCAGCGTCAGACCGGCGTGCAGCGCGTCCATTCCCAGGACCTGCTGGAGGTAGAGGTTCATCGGCAGGACCAGCCCGAGCATCGCCATCGAGACGACGGCCGCGTTGATGCTCATGATCGTGTAGTTGCGGTCCCGGAACAACGCGAACGGCACCAGCGGCTCGTCGTCCTGCTTGGTGCGCTGGTGGGCGATGAAGACGCCGATCAGCACCACGCCGGCGGCGAGCAACGCCCAGATCTGCACGCTCCAGTCGTAGCGCTCGCCCTCGTTGAGGGCGAACACCACGCAGAACAGTGCCGCGGTGGCGATCAGCACGCCGACGACGTCGAAGCTGTGCTTGCGGTCCGGCTTCATGTTGGGGATGAGCAGCGGGGTCAGCACCAGCACGGCGATGCCCAGCGGCACGTTGACGAAGAAGATCGACCGCCAGCCGAAGGTCGACACCAGCAGGCCGCCGAGGGTCGGGCCGGAGATGGTGGCGACACCGGCGACGGCACCCCACACGCCCATGGCCGTGCCCCGCCGCTGCGGCGGGAAGATGCCGATGATCATCGCGAGGGTCTGCGGCACCATCATCGCCGCGCCGATGCCCTGCACGGCCCGCGCGCCGATGAGCTGGCCGGGGTTCTGCGCCGCGCCGCAGACGATGCTCGCCACGGTGAAGACCGCCGTGCCGGTGAGGAACAGCAGCCGTGGCCCCTTGAGGTCACCGAGCCGTCCGGTAGTGATCAACAGGACGGCGAGGACCAGCGAGTACGCGCTGATCACCCAGAGCACCTGGTTGAACGAGGCGCCCAGGTCGGACATCACGTCCGGGATGGCGATGTTGACGATGGTGAGGTCCAACAGGGTCATGAAGAAACCGATCGACAGTGTCGCCAGCACCGCCCACGGGTTTCCGCGCAGCCTACTCAAGATATTTCCCTTCCATGCCGAATGATGCCGATCCAGGTGCTGACCACACGGTCCCGTGCAGGTCAGGAGAGCCGATCCGGTTGCGGACCGCTGAGCTCTCGGTCGAGGGTGTGGAACAGGTCGTCGTCGTCGATCGCGTCGAGTTCGTCGGCGCCCCCGGCGGCTTCGTCGCCGCCCTGCCGGCCCTGCCAGCTCCACAGCAGATTCCTCAGTCGCTCACCGATGTCGTCCTCCTCCCCGTCGGGGATGTCGCGGGTGGCCAGCAGAGCGTCCAACCGGTCCAGCACGGCCAGCACCGCTCCGGCGGGTTCACCGGTCTCCGGCACCAGACGGGTGCCGATCTGCTCCGACAGCGCCGCTGCGGTCGGAAAGTCGAAGACGAGCGTGGTCGGCAGCCGCAGCCCGGTCGCGCTGTTGAGCCGGTTGCGCAACTCCACCGCCGTCAGTGAGTCGAAGCCCATGTCGCGCAGGCTGCGGGCGTCCTCCACGACCTCCGCGTCGGAGTAGCCCAGGACGCCGCGGATCTCCGTACGCACCAGATCCAGCAGCCGTTCGCCGCGCTGCTGCGCCGGCAGGGCGGCCAGGCTGTCGGCGAGCCCCTCCGGCCCACTGCCGGGGGCGGCGGCGGCCACCGACCGGCGGGCCGGCGCGGGCGTCACCGGGGCCAGCGCGGTGAGGACGTCCGGCAGCCCACCGACGCCGGCCGACGCCCGCAGCGCCGCCGGCGCGAACGCCGCCGCGACCACGACCGGCGGGAGGTCCCCGCCGGCACCGGCCACGGTGGACCCCCGGTACGCGAGCGCCTCGTCGAGCAGCCCCAACGCGTCCGGCGCGGCCATCGGGGTGATGCCGATCCGGGCCAGCCGGGCCCGGTCCGTCGCGCCCAGCTCGCCGGCCATGCCGCCGGTGCCCCACAGCCCCCAGCCGACGGCCAGGCCGGGAAGTCCCTCGGCACGGCGCTGCCCGGCCAGCGCCTCCAGGAAGCCGTTGGCCGCCGCGTAGTTGGCCTGCCCGGCGGTCCCGACGGTGGCCGCCACCGACGAGAACAGCACGAACGCGGACAGGCGTCGGCCCCGGGTGAGTTCGTGCAGGTTCCACGCGCCCCGGGCCTTCGGGCGGAGCACGGCGGCACAGCGTTGCGCGGTCAGCCCGGTGAGCACCCCGTCGTCGAGCACACCGGCGGCGTGGAAGACCGCACCCGGCCGGTACGCGTCGAGCACCTCGGCCAGCCGCTCCCGATCGGCGACGTCGCAGGCGACGACGGTGGCGGTGGCACCGGCGGCGGTCAGGTCGGCGAGCAGTTCCTCCGCGCCGGGAGCCGCGGACCCCCGCCGGGCGGTCAGCACCAGCCGGCGGACGCCCCGTGCGACGAGGTGGCGGGCGAGCACGCCGCCCACCGCGCCCGTCGCACCCGTGATCAACACGGGGCCGTCCGCGTCGAGCCGGTCGCCCGGGGTGGTCCCCGGGTCCGGCAGGCTCACGGCTGGGTCCCTCCCGTCCGGCGCGGTCCGGGAGGGGCGGGGAAGCGGGGTGAGCCGGGGGGCGAGGGCGACGCCGTCGCGCAGGGCCAGCCGGGGGTCCCGGGCGGCCAGTGCCATCGGCAGGGCGGTGATCGAGGCCGGGGTGCCGTCCACGTCGATCACCGTGATCCGGCCGGGGTTCTCGCTCTGCGCACTGCCGAGCATCGCCCACACCGCCGCCATCGCCGGATCGGGCGTCTCTCCCGGCCGCGCGGCGACCGCCAGTTCGGTGAGCACGATCAGGCCCACGTCGGCCAGCAGGTCGTCGGCCAACCACTGCTGCAACAGCTCCAGCGTGTCGGCGACCGCCCGCTCGGCGGCCACCGGCGGCGGCAGCTCGGCCATCGCCCGGCTCGTGGCGATCGAGGAGACGGCGTCGACCACGATCACCGACGGCGGCGGGGTCCCGGTCGCCACCGCCTCGTGCACGGCCGTCATGTCGACGAAGAGGGCGGCCGGGCCGAGCAGCTCCGCCGCCGAGTCGGCCAGCACCCGGCCGTCGTCGAGCACCGCCCACCGGGGGTGCGGGCTCGGGTCGACCGCCGGCAGCGCCACCGGGTGCCAGTCGACCCGGTACAGGTCACCGGCCGGCCCCTCCTCCGGCAGGTACGGCCGCAGGGCCAGCTCCGCGATGTCGGCGATCGGCGCACCCGCCGGGTCGACCAACGACACGGAGACGGTGCCGGCTCCGGTCCCCGGCGCGAGCCGCACCCGGGCGCTGGTCGCGCCGCTGGCGTGCAGGGCGAAACCGGCGACGGTGAACGGCAGGTGCAGCCGGTCGGTCGTGGGGACGCCGAACGCGACGGCGCGCAGTGCCGCGTCGAGCAGCGCCGGGTGCAGTCCGAAGCCGGCCGCGTCGGACGGCACCGGGTCGGGCAGGGTCACCTCGGCGTAGTGGACGTCACCGGCCCGCCAGAGCGCCCGGACACCGTCGAAGGCCGGGCCGATCGCCAGGCCGGCGGCGGCCAGGTCGACGTGCAGGGCGGCCAGGTCCACCGGTGCCGCCCCGCGCGGCGGCCACGACTCGCCCCCGGGCCAACCGGCCGGCGCGGACACCTCGGCGCTGAGCAGGCCGTCGGCGTTGAGCCGCCACGGCAGCGACCGGTCCTGCGGCTGGGTGTGCACGGTGAAGGCACGGCGACCCGACCCGTCGACCGGCCGGACGGTGACCTGGAGCCGGACGGCCTCCTGCGCCGCCAGCACGATCGGCGCCCGGAAGGTGAGTTCGTCGACCCGCCCGCAGCCGACCTGGTCACCCGCGCGCACGGCCAGATCGGCGATCGCCGCGCCGGGCAGCGTGACCACCCCGCCGACCGCGTGGTCGGCCAGCCACGGCTGGTCGGCCACCGAGAGTCGACCGGTGAGCAGTTCCCCCGCGCCGTCGGCCAACTCGACCACGGCACCGAGCAGGGGGTGGTCCGCCGCGTCCTGGCCGGCGGCCCGGGTGTCCCCGGCCGGGGCGGGGGCGTCGAGCCAGTGCCGGGTGGCCTGGAACGGGTAGGTGGGCAGGGCGACCAGCCGGCCGGCCGGGTTGCGCGCCGCCAGCACCGCCGCCGGGTCGGGGTGCTCGGCGTTGGCCAGCACGGTCGCCACGGTCGCCGCGAAGGTCTCCTGTTCCGGCTGGCCGGTCCGCAACGCGGCCACCGTCACCGGTGCCGGTTCCGCGCCGCCGATGCTGCCCTGCACCATCGCGGCGAGCACCGGGTCCGGTCCCAGCTCGACGAAGAGCCGGACCCCGTCGGCGTGCAGGGTACGGACCCCCTCGTGGAACCGGACGGTGCCCCGCAGGTGACGCGCCCAGTAGTCGGGGGAGGTCAGTTCCTCGGTGGTGGCGGTCCGACCGGTGACGTTGGAGACGATCGGGATCTCCGGCTCGTGGAAGGTCAACGCAGCGGCGAGGTCCACGAACTCCGCCAGCACACCGTCCATGTGCGCGGAGTGGAAGGCGTGGCTGACGCGCAGCTGCCGGGTGCCGATCCCGTCGGCCCGGCACCGCTCGGCGACCCGCTGCGCCGCGTCGGCGTCACCGGAGACGACCACCGACTCCGGGCCGTTGATCCCGGCGATGCTCAACCGGTCCGCGTCCGGCCCGAGCAGGGCGGTCACGGTGGGCTCGTCGGCCCGGATCGAGATCATCGCCCCACCCTCGGGGGCCGACTCCATCAGCCGGCCACGGGCGGCCACCAGCCGGCACGCGTCGGGCAGGGTGAGCACCCCGGCCACGTGCGCGGCGACGACCTCGCCGATCGAGTGGCCGATCAGCCGGTCGGCGACGACACCGGCCCGCTCGACCAGCCGGTAGAGCGCGGTCTGCACGGCGAACAGGGCGGCCTGGGTGTAGCGGGTCCGGTCGAGCAGCGCGGCGTCGGCCGAGCCGGGCGCGGCGAAGACGACCTCCCGCAGGGGACGGTCCAGGTGCGGGTCCAGGTGGGCGCAGACCTCGTCGAAGGCCGCCGCGAAGACGGGTTCGGTGGCGTACAGCCCGGCACCCATGCCGGGACGCTGGCTGCCCTGCCCGGTGAACATCAGCGCCAGCCCGCCGGGCGCGCCGCGCCCGGTGACGACGCCACCGGCCACGCCGCCGTCGGCGAGCGCCGACAGGCCGGCGAGCAGGCCGTCGCGGTCCCGGCAGACCAGCACCGCGCGGTGCGCGAACACCGCCCGCCGACCCAGGGTGTACGCCGTGTCCGCGAGCGCCCGCCGGCCGTCCGGGCCGGTCTGCGCGGCCGGCGGTCCGGCCAGGGCGTCGGCGAGCCGGCGGGCCTGCACGCGCAGCGCCTCGACGGTACGCGCCGAGAGGGGGACGACGACCGGGGTGGCCCCGGCGACGCCGTCGTCCGTACCCGGGTCGACGCCGGAGCGCTCCTGCCCCGGGTCGGGGGACGGGCTGCCCGGGTCGCCGCCGTCGGGGTGTCCGGCCGGCGCGGGAGCTTCGACGATGACGTGGGCGTTGGTGCCGCTGATGCCGAACGACGAGATACCCGCCCGGCGGGGACGGTCGGCCGCCCCGACCCATTCCCGGGCCTCGTCGAGCAGGCGGACCGCACCGGCCGACCAGTCCACGTGCGGCGTCGGCTCCTGCACGTGCAGGGTGCGCGGGAGGATGCCGTGACGCATCGCGAGCACCATCTTGATCACGCCGCCCACCCCGGCGGCGGCCTGCGCGTGGCCGATGTTGGACTTCAGCGAGCCGAGCCACAGCGGGGTCTGCGGGGAGCGTCCGGCACCGTACGTGGCGATGAGGGCCTCGGCCTCGATCGGGTCGCCGAGCCGGGTGCCGGTGCCGTGGGCCTCCACCGCGTCGACGTCGACGCCGGTGAGCCCGGCCGAGGCGAGCGCCTGCCGGATCACCGCACGCTGGGCCGTCCCGTTCGGCGCGGTCATCCCGTTGCTGGCCCCGTCCTGGTTGACGGCGGAACCGCTGAGCACCGCGAGCACCTCGTGCCCGTTGCGTTCGGCGTCGGAGAGCCGTTCGAGCAGCAGCAGACCGACCCCCTCGGCCCAGCCGGTGCCCGTCGCCGACGACGAGAAGGCCCGGCAGCGGCCGTCGGCGGAGAGCGCGCCCTGCCTGCTGAACTCGATGAACGTCTTCGGGGTGGCCATCACGGTGACGCCACCGGCGAGGGCCAGCGTGCACTCGCCCCGGCGCAGTGCCTGCGCGGCCAGGTGCACCGACACCAGCGACGAGGAGCAGGCCGTGTCGACGGTGACCGCCGGTCCCTCCAGCCCGAAGGTGTACGCGATGCGTCCGGAGGCGACACTGCCGGCGCTGCCGTTGTAGAGGTAGCCCTCGGCGGATTCGGGGGCGGCGGCCAGCCGGGCCCCGTAGTCGCCGTACATCACCCCGACGAACACGCCGGTGCTGCTGCCCCGCAGGGTGGCCGACGGCAGGCCGGCCCGTTCGAACGTCTCCCAGGCGGTCTGGAGCAGCAGCCGTTGCTGGGGGTCCATCGCGGCGGCCTCGCGGGGGTTGATGCCGAAGAAGTCGGCGTCGAACCGGTCGGCGTCGTAGAGGAAACCGCCCTGGTCGGCGTGGCTGGTGCCGGGTCCGTCCGAGCCGGTGTCGACCAGGCCGGACATGTCCCAGCCCCGGTTGCGGGGGAACCCGCCCACCGCGTCCACCCCGTCGGCGACGAGCCGCCACAACTGCTCCGGGGACTCGACACCGCCCGGGTAGCGGCAGCCCATCGCCACGATCGCGATCGGCTCGTCGGCCGGCCCGACCGTCGGGGCGACCGGCGTCGGGGCGGGGCCGGTGCCGCCGGAGACCCGCTGCTCGAGGTGCTCGGCGAGCGCGGCCGGGGTGGGGTGGTCGAAGACGAGGGTGACCGGCAGGGTGATCCCGGTGGCGGCCCCGATCCGGTTGCGCAGCTCGACCGCGCTGAGCGAGTCGAAGCCGAAGTCCTTGAAGGTGCGGTCGACCTCCATCGTCCCGGCCGGGTCGTGCCCGAGGACGGTGAGGACCGCGCCGCGCAGGAGTTCGGTGACCGCCTCCCGACGCCGGGCCGCAGGCAGCGCCGCCATCCGCCGCTCCCAGGACTGCCCGGTGTCGACGCCGGCGGTCGCCCGCACCCGACGTGGGGTGACCCGGACCAGGTCCCCGAAGAGGGCGGGCAACAGCCCGGCGGTGGCCTTCGCGCGGAGCGCGGCCTCGTCCAGCCGGGCCGCGACCACCGTCGCCGGGCGCGGCTGCGCTGCGGTCGGGTCGTCGGCCCGGACCGCCTCGAACAGCGCCAGGCCGGCCGCCTCGTCCAGCGCGCCGATCCCGTCGCGGCCCAGCCGGCTCAGGTCGGCCCGGCTGAGGTGGGCGGTCATGCCGGACGCCGTGGCCCACAGGCCCCAGGCGATGCTGGTGGCGGGCAGGCCGTGGGCGCGTCGGTGCGCGGCCAGACCGTCCAGGAAGCCGTTGGCCGCGGTGTAGTTGGCCTGGCCGGCGTTGCCCAGCGTGGCGGTCACCGACGAGAAGAGCACGAACTCGGTCAGGTCGAGATCGCGGGTCAACTCGTGCAGGTGCCACGCCGCGGTCTTCGGCCGCAGGACGACGTCGAGCTGCTCGGGGCGCAGCGAGGTGAACAGGCCGTCGTCGAGCACCCCGGCGGCGTGCAGCACGGCGGTGAGCGGATGCGCGGCGGGAATCGCGTCGAGCAGCCGGGCGAGCTGCGACCTGTCGGTCACGTCGCAGGCCGCCACCTCCACCCGGGCGTCGAGGTCGCCCAGCGCGGCGGTCAGTTCGGCCATCCCGGGCGCGTCGGCACCGCGCCGGGCGACGAGCAGCAGCCGCTGGGTGGGGTACCGGGCGGCCAGGTGGCGGGCGAAGACCCCACCGAGCACCCCGGAAGCGCCGGTGATCAGGACGGTGCCGTCGGTGCGCGTCGCCACGGTCGACGTCGTGCCGCCGGGCGGGGCGACCGGGGTCAGCCGGGGCCGGTGGTCGACGCCCGCCCGGATGGCGACCTGCGGCTCGGTGCCGCGCGCCGCGACGTCGACGGCGGCCTGGGAGCGCCCGTCGTCGTCCAGGTCGATCAGCACGATCCGGTCCGGGTGCTCGAGCTGGGCGGTACGCAGCAGTCCCCACACGGCGGCGGCGGCCGGGTCGACGTCCTCGCCGGGCCGGACCGCGACCCCGCCCCGGGTCAGCACGACCAGCTTCGCCGGGTGGATCCGGTCCGGCGACCCGTCGGCGTCGGCCCCGGTCAGCCAGCGGGTGACCTCGGCGTGCACCTCGTGCACGACCGACCGGGTGGCTTCGGCGACGTCGCCGTCGGTGTGCTCGACGCACCGGCCGGTCAGGTCCAGCACCTGCTGGTCGGGCGCGTCCGCCGGGTCCGCGTCGGTGACGCCCCGCTCGCCCGCGGGGGACCAGGTGATGGCGTACAGCCCGCCGTCGGTGGCGGGACCGCGCAGGTCGCCGGAGAGGGGCCGCATCGCGAGGCTGTCCACGGTGGCCAGGGCGGCGCCGGTCGGATCGGTGACGACCAGGTGCAGGACACCGGGTGCGGTCCGGGTGAGCTGGACCCGGGCCGACGTGGCAGCCGTCCGGTGCAACGCGACGCCGGACCAGGCGAAGGGCAGCTCGACGGGTGCGTCGGGGGCCTGCGGGTCGGTCAGGCCGGCGTGCAGGGCGGCGTCGAGCAGTGCCGGGTGGATGGCGAAGGCGGTGACCCCGGCGTGCTGCTCGGCGGCGAGCGCCACCTCGGCGAAGACCTGGTTCCCCCGACGCCAGGCGGCCTGCACACCCTGGAAGGCCGGGCCGTAGTGGTAGCCCCGCGCGGCCAGGTCGGGGTAGAGGTCGGCACAGTCGATGGGCTCCGCGTCGGCCGGCGGCCAGGTGTCGGCCAGGCCCTCGGCCGGCGCGCGGTCGGCGCTGTCGGAGAGGACACCGACGGCGCAGGTCGTCCAGGCCGTCCCGGCGGGGCCGCTGCGGGCGAAGAGGGAGACGGGCCGGCGACCGGCGTCGTCCGCGGCGTCGACCACGGCCCGCAGTTGCGTGGACCCGGTGGTCAGGACGAGCGGCTGATGCAGGGTCAGCTCGTCGACGTGGTCGCAGCCGACCTCGTCGCCGGCGCGCAGCGCCATGTCGAGAAAGGCCGTGCCGGGCAGGACGACCGTGTCGCCGACGGCGTGGTCACGCAGCCACGGCTGACCGGTCAGGGACACCCGGCCGGTCAGCACCACCCCGCCCGAGCCGGGCAGCTC
Organism: Micromonospora sp. WMMD723; assembly: GCF_049863385.1. Lineage (NCBI taxonomy): Bacteria > Bacillati > Actinomycetota > Actinomycetes > Micromonosporales > Micromonosporaceae > Micromonospora > Micromonospora sp. WMMD723. The sequence continues at coordinate 4,045,489 of NZ_JBMKNR010000001.1, read as the reverse complement.
CGTCGCGGCGTCCAGCAGCGCGTGGCCGGTGCGGGTCGCGTCGTCGCCGGTGTTGCGGGGTGCCTCCAACCAGTACCGCTCCCCCTGGAACGCATACGTCGGCACCTCCACCAACCGACCCGCACCCACCACCCGCTCCCAATCAACCCCCACCCCCGACACAAACGCCTCACCCAACGACAACAACACCCGACCCACACCACCCTCACCCCGACGCAACGTCGGCACCACCACACCACCCGAACCCAACACCTCCAACGACTCCCGCAAACCCACCGACAACACCGGATGCGGAGAACACTCCACAAACCGCGAAAACCCATCACCCACCAACACCCCCACCACCTCCTCAAACCGCACCGCCGACCGCAAATTCTCAAACCAATAACCACCCCCCAACTCCACACCCGACACCACACCACCCCGCACCGACGAATACACCACCACCTCCCCCGACGAACCCACCACATCCCCCACCAAACCCAACAACTCCTCCCGCACCACATCCACCACCGGATGATGCGACGCATAATCCACCGGCACCCACCGACACCACACCCCCACCCCCTCCAACAACCCCACCAGATCACCCAACAAACCCACCGGACCCGCCACCACACACGACCCCGGCCCATTCACCACACCCACCACCAACTCACCACCAAAACCCACCAACCACGACTCCACCTCACCCACCGACAACCCCACCGACACCATCCCCCCCAACCCCGCCAACCGCTCCCCCACCAACCGCGACCGACCCACCACCACCCGCAACGCATCCTCCAACGACAACACCCCCGCCACACACGCCGCCGCCACCTCACCCTGCGAATGACCCACCACCGCATCCGGCACCACACCCGCAGCCCGCCACACCTCCGCCAAACACACCATCAACACAAACAACGCCGGCTGCACCACATCAACCCGCCCCAACCACTCCTCCCCACCCTCCAACAACACCCCACGAACATCCCAATCCACCAACCCACCCAACACCCCAACACACTCCTCAAACCGCCCCCGAAAAACAGCATCACACCCCCACAACTCCCGACCCATACCCCACCACTGCGACCCCTGACCCGGAAACACAAACACCGTCCCACCCGACACCACCCCACCCGACACCACACCCGACGAAACAGAAACCGGAACCGAACCAGAATCCGAAGACACAACAACCGAAGAAACCGACGGCGGAACATAATCCGAACCCGAACCCAACGCCGTCAAACCCGCCACCAACTCCGCCCGAGAACCACCCACCACCACCGCACGATGACCAAAAACAGCACGACCCGCCAACGTCCACGCCACATCCGACAACGACACCCCACCACCACCCACAAACCCCGCCAACCGCAACGCCTGCGCCCGCAACGACCCCACCGACCGCGCCGACAACACCAACGACACCGGACCGGCATCGTCCACCGACGGCTCCACCGTCGGTTCCGGTTCGAATTCCGGTGCCGACTCCAACACCACATGCGCATTCGTCCCACTGATCCCGAACGACGACACCCCCGCCCGACGCGGCCCGTCACCGCCCCAAACCCGCGCCTCCGTGAGCAGCTCCACCGCACCCGACGACCAATCCACATGCGACGTCGGCTCCACCACATGCAACGTCTTCGGCATCACCCCAGCACGCATCGCCAACACCATCTTGATCACACCAGCAACACCCGCCGCCGCCATCGTATGACCAATATTCGACTTCAACGAACCAAGAAACAACGGACGCTCCGCCGAATGCTCCCGACCATACGTCGCCAACAACGCCTGCGCCTCAATCGGATCACCAAGCTTCGTCCCCGTACCATGCGCCTCCACCACATCCACATCACCCGCCGACAAACCCCCACTCGCCAACGCCTGACGAATCACCCGCTCCTGCGACGGACCATGCGGCGCCGTCAACCCATTCGACGCACCATCCTGATTAACCGCCGAACCCCGCACCACCGCCAACACCCGATGACCATTACGCCGCGCATCCGACAACCGCTCCAACACCACCACACCCACACCCTCACCCCACCCCGTACCATCCGCCGACGACGAAAACGCCTTACACCGACCATCAGCCGACAACCCACCCTGACGCGCAAACTCCACAAACATCCCCGGCGAACCCATCACCGCCACCCCACCCGCCACCGCCAACGACACCTCACCCGACCGCAACGCCCCCACCGCCTGATGCAACGCCACCAACGACGACGAACACGCCGTATCCACCGACACCGCCGGACCACCCAAACCCAACACATACGCCACCCGACCCGACACCACACTCCCCGCCGAACCCGTCAACACATACCCACCAACACCCTCCCCCGCCTCACACAACCGCGGCCCATACTCCAAACCCATCACCCCCAAAAACACCCCCACCCCCACACCACCAACACCACCCACAACACCACCCAAACCCGCACCCTCCAACGCCTCCCACACCACCTCCAACACCACCCGCTGCTGCGGATCCATCACCACAGCCTCACGCGGAGAAACCCCAAAAAACTCCGCATCAAAAACCCCCGCACCCTCCAAAAACCCACCAAACCCCGGCACCCCACCACCCACCAAACCCTCCACATCCCACCCACGATCCACCGGCCACCCACCCACCACATCAACCCCACCCGACACCACATCCCACAAATCCCCCGGCGAACCCACCCCACCACCAAAACGACAACCCATCCCCACAATCGCCACCGCCTCACCCACACCCACACCCGAAACACCCACCCCCACAACCACACCCGACACCAAACCCACCAACCGCTCCGCCACCAACACCGGAGTCGGAAAGTCGAAGACCATGGAGGAGGAGAACGACTGGCCGGTTTCGGCGGTCACCAGGTTGCGCAGTTCCACCGCGGTGAGCGACGAGATGCCGAGTTCCTTGAAGGTGAGCGCACCGTCGACCTCCGCCGGGTCGGCGTACCCGAGCGTCTCGGCGACCAGGCGACGGACGAGCAGCTCGGCGGCGGGCCGGCGGTCCTCCTCGGGCATCGCCAGCAGACGCCCCGCCCAGCTCGCCGGGTCGACGTCCGCCGTCCCGGTCGCGGCGTCCTGCGGGGCGGCCGGCACCGCCGCACCGACCTGCCCGGCAGCGGCGGTATCGGTGGCGGTGGCCGTGGCCGTGTCGATCCAGTACGGCCGCCGCTGGAACGCGTACGTCGGCAGGTCGGTACGGTCGGCGTCCGGCCACAGTGGTGACCAGTCCACCGGTACGCCGTGGGTGTGCAGCCGGGCCAGCGCCGTCAACGCCGTCGTCGGCTCGTCGCGGTCCCGACGCAGCAGGGCGGCGTACGCCGAGTCGTCGGCGTCGCGCTCCGCCTCGGCGAGCCCGGTCAGCACCGGGTCCGGCCCGAGTTCCAGGAACCCGGTGACCCCGGCGGACCGCAGCGTGCGGAGACCGTCGAGGAAGCGGACCGGTCGACGGATCTGCGCCGCCCAGTACGCCGGGTCGGCGTAGTCGGCCCGTACCAGCTCCCCGGACACGTTCGACACCACCGGCACCAGGGGCGTCCGGGTGGGGACGCCGGCGACGATGCGGGTGAACTCGTCGAGCGCCGGGTCCATGTGGGCGGAGTGGAACGCGTGGCTGACCCGCAGCCGTCGGGTCTTGACGTCGAGCTGGTCGAAGTGGGCGGCGAGGTCGGCGACGGCGTCGGCGTCACCGGAGACCACGACGGCGCTGCGCCCGTTCACGGCGGCCAGGTCCAGCCGCCCGGCGACGTCGGCGAGTTGGGCGGCCACGACCTCCTCCGGTGCGGCGATCGCCAGCATCGCGCCCCCGGCCGGAGCGGCCTGCATGAGCCGACCACGGGCGGCGACGAGCAGGCAGGCGTCGGGCAGGGACCAGACCCCGGCGGCGTACGCGGCGGACAGCTCACCGATCGAGTGGCCGAGCAGATGATCGGGGCGTACGCCGAAGGAGACGGTGAGCCGGAACAGTGCCGTCTGGAGGGCGAAGAGCGCGGGCTGCGTGTAGCCGGTCTGGTCGAGCGTGTCCGGGTCGTCCCAGACGACGTCGCGCAGCGGCCGGTCCAGGTGCCTGTCGAGTTCCGCGCAGACCTCGTCGAACGCGTCGGCGAAGACCGGCGAGGCGGCGTACAGGTCGCGGCCCATCCCGGGGCGCTGCGCGCCCTGGCCGGTGAACAGGAAGGCCAGTCCACCGCCGCCGGCCCGGCCGGTGACCAGCCCGGCCCGGCGACGACCGTCGGCGACGGCGGCCAGGCCGGCGAGCAGGTCGTCGCGGTCCCGGCCGACGATCGCGGCCCGGTGGTCGAAGCCACTGCGGGCGGCCAACGAACGGCCGACGTCGCCGACCGGCACCGTGGGCCGGTCGACGAGGTGGTGGTGCAGCCGCTGCGCCTGGGCGCGCAGCGCCGCCGGGGTACGACCGGACAGCGGCCAGACGACGCGGTCAACGGCGGGCACGGCGGCCGGGGTGCCGGGCGGTTCGGTGGCGGGCGGTTCCGTGGCGGGCATCGCGGTGGCGGGCGGTTCGGTTGCGGGCAGTGCGGTGCCGGGCGGTGCGGGCCAGGGGCCGAGGACCAGGTGGCAGTTGGTGCCGCCCATGCCGAAGGAGGAGACGCCGGCCAGGGGTCGGGTGGCGGGCCACGCGGCGAGGGTGGTCTGCACGGTCAGCCTGGTGGCCGCGAAGTCGATCGCCGGGTTGGGCGTCTCGTGGTGCAGGGAGGCGGGGACCAGCCCGTGCCGCAGGGCGAGCACCGTCTTGATCAGCCCCACCACCCCGGCGGCGCCCTCCAGGTGACCGACGTTGGTCTTGGCCGAGCCGACCAGCAGCCGGTCAGCGGGGGGCAGGGCCGCGCCGACCACCGCGCCGAGCGCGGCGGCCTCGATCGGGTCACCCACCGGGGTTCCGGTGCCGTGCAGTTCCACGTACCCGGTGGCGGCCGGGTCGGTGCCGGCGCGGGCGTGCGCGAGCCGGACCACCTGTTCCTGGCCGGCCCGGCTGGGGGTGGTGAGGCCGTCGCCGCCCCCGTCGTTGTTGACGGCGCCGCCGTGGACGACACAGACGATCCGGTCGCCGTCGGCGACGGCGTCGGCGAGCCGCTTCAGGACGACCAGGCCACCGCCCTCGCCCCGGACGTAGCCGTCGGCGCGCGCGTCGAACAGGTGGGTACGCCCGGTGGGCGACAGGCCGCCGAAACCGCGTACGGCATCGGTGCTCTCCCCGGTGAGGATCAGGTTGACGCCACCGGCGAGCACCATCGTGCACTCGCCGGCGTGCAGCGACTCGATCGCCCGGTGCACCGCCACCAGGGCCGACGACTGGCCGGTGTCGACCACCATGCTCGGCCCGGCCAGGCCCAGCCGGTAGGAGACCCGGTTGGCGATGACGCTGCGGTGCAGCCCGGTGAGGGTGTGCGGGCCGGGGTCGCCACCACCGCGACGGGTCAGGGTGGCGTAGTCGTCCTGGATCGTGCCGATGAACACCCCGGTCGACGAGCCGCGCAGCGGCGTCGGGTCGGCGCCGGCGTTCTCCAGCGCCTCCCAGGCCAGTTCCAGCATCAGCCGCTGCTGCGGGTCCATCGCGGCGGCCTCGCGGGGTGACACCCCGAAGAACGGGGCGTCGAAGCCGGCCACGTCGTCGAGGAAGCCGCCGCGACGGACCGTACCCGGGTCACCGGACCAGCGGTCGGCCGGTGCCTCGCGGATCGCCTCCTCCCCGCGTACCAACAGGTCCCAGAACTCCTGCGGGGAGGCTGCGCCGGGAAACCGGCAGGACATTCCGATGACCGCGATGGCGTCCTGGTACGCGGGGGCGATGCTTCCCATGGATGGCCGTCCCTGTTCGGTGGTGGGATGTCGGAGCGCGGAACTCAGGCGACGGCGGCGAGCACCTCGTGCAGGCGCGCCGAGAAGGCGCGGGGGTGCGTGGTGTGGCCGTTGCGGCCACCGGGGAACTCCACCACCGCCGTACCGAGTTCGTCGGCGAGCGCCTCCGCGCAGACGTACGCCCAGATGTCCTGTGAGATGCAGCCGCCGGCCGGGACCACCCGGATCCCGGTCTGCTTGAGCCGGGCGATGTCGTCGGCGTCGAGCTGGCAGTTGCGGAAGGCCGGGCCGTCGTACCTGACGAAGAACTCGATGTTCGCGGCCCGGTCGACCGTCATCGGCTGGAAGTCGACGCCCGGTTCCATCTCCAGGGTGGTCAGGTCGATGCCGCTGAGCGCCGCCATCTGTTTCATGGCCGGGCCCCAGCCGTCGTTGTGGTAGGCCCGTTCGGCCGCGGCCACGCCCCGCACGACCCGTTCCCGGGTGGCCGCCGGCAGCAGCCGCAGGGTGGGCGCCTCGTGCGCGACCAGGGTGCGGACCTGCTGCGGGTGCCGCAGCGAGAGGTAGAGCCCGATCGCCGCACCGTAGCCGGAACCGAGCACGTGGGCGGGCTGGTCGGTGAGGTGGGTGAGCAGGGCGCTCGCGTCGTCGGCGTGGGTCTCCATGGTGAGCGGACCGGGTGGCCCGTCGATCTTGCTGCGGGACAGGCCACGCCGGTCGTAGGTCACCACCGTGTACCGGTCGGCGAGTTGCTGTACGAGGTAGCTGGTCCGTCCGGCGTCACCCTCACCGGCCTGCAGGACCAGCAGCACCGGTCCCTGGCCCTGGACCTCGTAATAGAGGCGTGCTCCGGGTACGCCAAAGGTCCCGGTATCGACATCGTCGGCCACGATCGCGTCCACTGAATCCCCTCCGTTGCGCACTCGGAACGTGTGACGGTTCGACGCTAGACAGAGGGCCTAGAACGCATCTAAAACGGCTGTTCACTCCAGCCAGGACGGCTTTTCCCGCAGGGTGAGCACGGCCGCGGAGCAGAGCCAGCCCGGGCCCTGGGAGACCAGCAGGAGGTGGTCGCCGGGCTGGACCTGCCCGGTGACGAGCAGGTGCTCCAGCGAGATGACCAGGTCGGCCGCGCCGACGTGCCCGACCGAGCGGCCGTAGTCCCAGACCGAGCGGGACAGGTCGACGCCGAGCGGGCCGAGGGTGGTGAACTCGGTCATCCGGGCGTCCTCGTTGATGGTGATCACCCGGGCCAGGTCGGCGACGTTGAGATCCGCGTCGACCAGGGCCCGCCGGATGATGCCGACGTCGAACTCGCTGAGGCTCTCCACGGCCCGCGCCAGCGGCATCTCGTCGTCGGTGAAGGCGGCCGCCCGGGCGGCCATCGACACCGGTTCGACGGTCTGCCCGGACGGTGGGGTCAGCGGACCGTCGCCGCGGTGCCACCGTTCCAGCTCGGGCAGGGTGCCGGAGCAGATCGACCGCACCTCGGCGAATCCCGGCTCGGTGGTGACGACGGCCGCCGCGGCGCCGTCGGCGAGGATGTACGAGTCACCGAAGCCGTGCCACCTGTCGATCAGCGGCGTCTCGAAGTTCTGGGCGGTGGTCAGCAGGGCCACGGCGAGTTCCGCCACGCCGGTGAGCTGCCCGACGGCGATCTCCAGCGCGGCGAGCAGCCCGTTGCACCCCTGCCGGATCTCCAGGGAGCCGACGCCGGTCACCCCCAGCTCGCGCAGGACGTAACCGGGTGGGTAGGAGCCCTCGGGGCCCTGGTGGTAGACGCTGGCGTGGATGTGCGACTCGACGTCGGCGGTCGCCACCGAGGACCGCTCCAGCGCGGTCCGGGCGGCCAGCACCGCCATGTCGAGGGCGGGTAGTTTCGTCGAGACGTGCGTGCCGGTCAGACCGCTGGCCTCGAAGACCTCCGCCCGGTAACGGCCGTCCGCGACCGCGTCCTCGGCGCTGACCCAGTCGGGCAGGTACTGGCCGATCCCGTCGAGATAGACACCATCGACTCGCACGGGGTCCCTCCATTCTTCAGCTGTGTCCGCCGCAGGCCGGCGGGTCGTCAGTAGCCGAGCAGTTCCTGCCTGAGGTGACGCACCAGGGCGTCGGGCGTGGAGTGGTCGAAGACCACCGTGGGCGCGAGCCGCAGGTCGGTCTCCGTGCTGATCAGGTTGCGGACCGTCAGGGCGGACAGCGAGTCGAACCCGGCGTCCCGGAACCGCCGGTCCCGTTCGACGGTCTCCGCCGACGCCAGGCCGAGCACCGCCGCGACGTTGCGGCGTACCAGTTCCAGCAGGATCTGGTCCCGGTCGCCCTCGGGTGCGAGCACCAGCCGTTGCTTGAGGCCGGCCGGAGCGTCGACGGCGGCCCGTACGGTGCGGCGGGCGCCGACCGGGGCCAGCGACCGCAGCAGCGCCGGGGCGTCGGGGGAACGGGACCAGGTGCCGGCTCCGGCCGCGACGACCAGCGACCCACCGAGGCGGCAGGCCGCCTCGACGAGGGCGAGTTCGTCAGGCGACGGCTCACCGGCGGGCCGCTCCCGCAGCAGCGTGACGGTCGGGGTGGCGCTGTCGGTGACCGCCGCCGCGTCGGGGGCGTCCACCCGGACGACGGTGGTGGTGGCGTCGTCCCCGCTGCCGTCGCCGGCCGCGATCCCGCATCCGCGCAGGAAGGCCACGGTCGCTCCGCGCGCCGCCGACGCGCCGCCGGTGACCAGCACCGGGCCGGTGACGTCGACCGGCGTCGTGTCGTCCACCGGGACGGCGACCCGGGTCAGCCGGGGCGTCAGCACGGTGCCCCGGCGCACGACCAGGTGCGGTTCGGCCAGGGTGAGCGCCGTCGCCAGCACCCGCCAGGACGCCTTGGCGCCGTCGACCACGACGGTGTCGCCGGATGCGGGTGGCGCGTCGACCGGCACCGCGGGGGCCGGTGCCGCCTCTGGTGTGGTGCCGCCCGCCCGGCCACGGCGGCGTACGGCGGTGGCGGTCGGGTCGCGGTGCAGGGTGACGAGGCGGCTGGTCTCCCAGGGGCTGCCGCCGGCCGGGGCGGGGTCGGTGTCGCTGAACAGGATGACGTCCGGGCGGGCCGCGCCGGCTTCGACCGCGGCGGTGAGCGCGGCCAGGTCAGGGTACGCCTCGGCGTAGGTGTCCGCCGACATCAGCCCGGCGCGCGCCCGCAGCGGGTCGGCACCGACGACCACCAGGGTCGGTGGCGACGGCGGGACGGGTGTCGGCACCGCGACCCACTCCACCCGGAACAGGCCGTCCTGGGCGGCGGCGCTCGCGGTCCGTGCCTCGCCGACCGGGCTGGGGCGGGTGGTGACGGCGGCGATCGTGGCCACCGGGGAGCCGGTCGCGTCGGCGACGGTCACCTGGCCCGATCCGGCGCGGTGCACGCGCAGCACTGTCGCGCCCACGGCCCGCAGGGTGACGCCGTGCATCCCGGCCAGCCGGGACGGCGTGCCGGCCGGATCGCCGACGGCCCGCAACGCGGCGTCGAGCAGGGCCGGGTGCAGTCCGAAGTGGTCCGCCTCGGCGTGCTGCCGGTCGGGCAGCCGGACCTCGGCGAAGACCTCGTCGCCCCGCCGCCACCGTGCGACACCGTCGGCGGTGGGCTCGGCGGTCGCGTCGGGAGCCGGCCAGACCGCCAGGTCCACCCCGGGCAGCGGTACGCCGACGGCGAGCACACCTGCGGCGTGGCACCGCCACGGGGCGCCGGCCGGGGTGTCGGCCCGTCGGGAGTGGATGCTCAGCGGCCGGCGGGCGTCGTCGCCCGGTGCGCCGATCTCCACCCGCAGGTGGACGGCGGTCCGGGCCGGCACGGTCAGCGGCTCGTGCAGGGTGAGGACGTCGACGTGGTCGAGCCCGACGTCGTCGCCGGCCTTCAGCGCCAGGTCGAGCAGTGCGGTGCCGGGCAGCACGACGGTGTCGCCGACGGCGTGGTCGGCCAGCCAGGGCAGGCCGGCCTGGGACACGGTGCCGGTCAGCACCATCCCGCCCGAGCCGGGGAGTTCCACCGCGGCACCGAGCAGCGCGTGGTCGCCCCGGTCGGTGGTACCGGTGGACGGGGCGTACCTGAGCCAGTAGTGCTCGTGTTGGAAGGGGTAGGTGGGTAGATCGACCCGGGCAGCCTCCGGCACCACCCGCTCCCAATCAACCCCCACCCCCGACACAAACGCCTCACCCAACGACAACAACACCCGACCCACACCACCCTCACCCCGACGCAACGTCGGCACCACCACACCACCCGAACCCAACACCTCCAACGACTCCCGCAAACCCACCGACAACACCGGATGCGGAGAACACTCCACAAACCGCGAAAACCCATCACCCACCAACACCCCCACCACCTCCTCAAACCGCACCGCCGACCGCAAATTCTCAAACCAATAACCACCCCCCAACTCCACACCCGACACCACACCACCCCGCACCGACGAATACACCACCACCTCCCCCGACGAACCCACCACATCCCCCACCAAACCCAACAACTCCTCCCGCACCACATCCACCACCGGATGATGCGACGCATAATCCACCGGCACCCACCGACACCACACCCCCACCCCCTCCAACAACCCCACCAGATCACCCAACAAACCCACCGGACCCGCCACCACACACGACCCCGGCCCATTCACCACACCCACCACCAACTCACCACCAAAACCCACCAACCACGACTCCACCTCACCCACCGACAACCCCACCGACACCATCCCCCCCAACCCCGCCAACCGCTCCCCCACCAACCGCGACCGACCCACCACCACCCGCAACGCATCCTCCAACGACAACACCCCCGCCACACACGCCGCCGCCACCTCACCCTGCGAATGACCCACCACCGCATCCGGCACCACACCCGCAGCCCGCCACACCTCCGCCAAACACACCATCAACACAAACAACGCCGGCTGCACCACATCAACCCGCCCCAACCACTCCTCCCCACCCTCCAACAACACCCCACGAACATCCCAATCCACCAACCCACCCAACACCCCAACACACTCCTCAAACCGCCCCCGAAAAACAGCATCACACCCCCACAACTCCCGACCCATACCCCACCACTGCGACCCCTGACCCGGAAACACAAACACCGTCCCACCCGACACCACCCGACCGGAGGCGGAATTGCCGCCGGCGGCGACCGCGGCGTCGGAACCCGATCCGATTGCCGCCAGGCCGGAGACCAGCTCGGCGCGTGAACTGCCGACGACCACGGCCCGGTGATCCCACCGGGAACGGTCGCGGATGAGTCCGGAAGCAATTCCGGCGAGCGATTCTCCGCTTTCCACGACCCCGGCCAAGCGCACCGCCTGGGCGCGCAGGGCCTCCGCCGACCGGGCCGACAGCACCAGCGGCACCGGCCCGGCCGCGTCGGCCGGGGGCGCAGCGGCCGGTTCCGGCCCGGGTGCCGACTCCAGGACGACGTGCGCGTTGGTGCCACTGATCCCGAACGAGGACACCCCCGCCCGACGCGGCCCGTCACCGTCCCAGACCCGCGCCTCGGTGAGCAGCTCCACCGTGCCGGACGACCAGTCCACGTGCGTGGTCGGCTCGTCCACGTGCAACGTCTTCGGCATCACCCCGGCGCGCATCGCCAGGACGGTCTTGATGACGCCGGTGATCCCCGCCGCCGCCATCGTGTGGCCGATGTTCGACTTCAGTGAGCCGAGGTACAGCGGACGCTCCGCCGAATGCTCCCGACCGTACGTCGCCAACAACGCCTGCGCCTCGATCGGATCACCAAGCTTCGTCCCCGTACCATGCGCCTCCACCACATCCACATCACCCGCCGACAAACCCCCACTCGCCAACGCCTGACGAATCACCCGCTCCTGCGACGGACCATGCGGCGCCGTCAACCCATTCGACGCACCATCCTGATTGACCGCACTACCCCGCACCACCGCCAGGACCCGATGACCGTTACGCCGCGCATCCGACAACCGCTCCAACACCACCACACCCACACCCTCACCCCACCCCGTACCGTCGGCGGAGGAGGAGAACGCCTTGCAGCGGCCGTCCACGGACAGGCCCCGTTGGCGGGAGAACTCGACGAACATGCCGGGCGTCGCCATCACCGACACCCCGCCCGCCAGTGCCAGCGACACCTCACCCGCGCGCAGCGCCCCCACCGCCTGGTGCAGCGCCACGAGCGACGACGAGCACGCGGTGTCCACCGTCACCGCCGGGCCCTGCAACCCCAGCGCGTAGGCCACCCGACCGGAGATGACGCTGGTGGACCTGCCGGTGAGCCGCAGCCCGTCCAGCCCCTCGGACACCTGGTGCAACGGGGAGCCGTAGTCCTGGGCGAGCGCGCCGACGAAGACGCCCGTCGCCGATCCGTTCAGCGCCGCCGGCACGATGCCGGCCCGCTCCAGCGCCTCCCACGAGGTCTCCAGCAGCAGTCGCTGCTGCGGGTCCATCGCCAGCGCCTCCCGGGGGGAGATGCCGAAGAATCCGGCGTCGAACTCCCCCGCCTCGTGCAGGAACCCGCCGTCGAGCACGTAGCTCTTGCCGGGCCGGTCCGGGTCGGGGTCGAAGAGGTCGGCGAGGTCCCAGCCACGGTCGTTGGGGGGTTCGCCGATCGCGTCGCCGTCGGTGGTCAGCAGCTCCCACAGCTCGTCCGGCGAACCGACACCGCCGGGCAGCCGGCAGGCCATGCCGACGATCGCGATGTGGTCGTCGTCGGTCGCACCCCGCGTGGGTGGCGGGGCGTCCGTCACCGCCGGCCGGGCACCGAGCAGTTCGTCCCTGAGGTACGCCGCCACGGCGGTCGGTGTGGGGTGGTCGAACACCATGGTGGCGGAGAGCCGGACACCGGTCGCCGCGTTCAGCCGGTTGCGCAGCTCCACCGAGGACAGCGAGTCGAAGCCGAGATCCTTGAACTTCGCCTGGGCCGGGACCTGGGCGGCCGAGGCGTGCCCGAGCACCGCGGCGGCGGTCTGCCGGACCAGCTCGATCAGCAGTTGGTCGCCTTCCGCGGCCGGCAGCGCGACGAGTTGCTCGGCCAAAGCGTTGCCGGTGACGCGGGCCGCCGCGACCCGACGCTCGCGCCGGCCCACCAGAGCGGTGAGCAGCTCCGGGACGGCGCCGGCCGCCGGCGAACGCAGGGCGTCGAGGGCGAGCCGGGCCGGGACGGCCGTCGGCCGGTCGGCGGTGATCGCGGCGTCGAACAGGGCGAGGCCGTCCTCGACGGTCAGCGGGACCAGCCCGAGCCGGCCGATCCGGGCGACGTCGACGTCACTGAGTTGACCGGTCATCTCACTGCGCTGGTCCCAGAAGCCCCAGGCCAGGGCGGTCGCCGGTAGCCCCTCGGCACGCCGGGCGTGGGCCAGCTCGTCCAGGAACACGTTCGCCGCCGCGTAGTTGGCCTGGCTGGCGTTCCCGAGCAGACCCATGATCGAGGAGAAGAGCACGAAGCCGGCCAGGTCGCGGTGACGGGTGGACTCGTGCAGGTGCCACGCGGCGTCGGCCTTGGCCCGCAGCACCGTCTCGACGCGCGCGTCGGTCAGCGCGGGCAGCAGCGCGTCGTCGAGCACCCCGGCGGTGTGCACCACGGCCGTCAGCGGGTGCGCCGCCGGGACGCCGTCCAGCAGGGCGTCCAGGGCGGCCCGGTCGGCGACGTCGACGGCGGCGACCTCGACCGTCGCGCCGAGGCCGGTCAGTTCGCCGACCAACTCGGGTACGCCGGGGGCCGCCGGTCCCCGCCGGCTGGCCAGCAGCAGGTGCCGCATCCCGCGCCGGGTGACCAGGTGCCGGGCGAGCAGGCCGCCGAGCGTGCCGGTGCCGCCGGTGATGAGGACGGTCCCGTCGGGGTCCCATCCGCCCGGTACGGTCAGCACCGCCTTGCCGATCTGGCGGGCCTGGCTGAGCTGGCGGAACGCGTCGGCGGCGGAGCGGACGTCCCAGCACCTCGTCGGCAGGTGGGTCAGCGCCCCCCGGGCGAAGAGCGCGACGATCTCGGTGAGGATGCGCCGGATCAGCTCCGGGTCCCGGCGACCGACCTCGATCAGGTCGAACGCCTGGTAGTGGCGACCGGGGTGGTCCACGGCGACCCGGTCGGGGTCACGCAGGTCGGTCTTGCCCATCTCGACGAACCGGCCACCGTCGGCGAGCAGCCGCAGTGACGCGTCGAGCAGGTCACCGGCCAGGCTGTTCAACACGACGTCGACGCCATTCGGGGCGGCGACCCGGAAGGTCTCCTCGAACCCGTCGGTACGCGAGGAGGCGATCCGGTCGGCGGGCACGCCGAGGGCCCGTACCGCCTCCCACTTGGCGGGGCTGGCCGTGGCGTACACCGTCGCGCCGAGCTGGTGGGCGAGCTGCACGGCGGCCATGCCGACGCCACCGGCGGCGGCGTGGACCAGCACCGACTCACCGGCGCGCAGGCCGGCCTGGTGGACGAGCCCGTAGTAGGCGGTGGCGAAGACGATCGGCACCGCGGCGGCCTGGGCGTACGACCAACCGGCCGGGATCGGAACGAGCAGCCGGTGGTCCACGGTGGCGGTGCCGGCGAACGACTCGGCCACCATGCCCATCACCCGGTCCCCGGGCCGCAGGTCGGTGACCGCCGCACCGGTCTCGGTCACCACGCCGGCACCCTCGATGCCCATCCGGGCCTCGCCGGGGTAGACGCCGAGGGTGATCAGGACGTCGCGGAAGTTCAGGCCGGCGGCCCGTACCGCGATCCGGACCTCGTGCGGGGCGAGGGCGGCCGGCCCGGTGGCCGGGGTCTGCCCGGCGACGATGGCGAGACCGTCCACGCTGCCCGATCCGGTGCCGTCCAGTCGCCAGTCGCCACCGGACACCGGCGCGACGCCGGGGGTCACCGGGGCGAGCCGGGGCACCCTCAGCTCCCCGTTGCGGACGGCCAGCTCGGAGCGGTCGGTGGCGAGGGCGGCCGGCAGCGCGGTCAGCGAGCGGGGGTCGTCGTCCAGGTCGAGCAGGAGGAACCGTCCCGGGTTCTCGGTCCGCGCCGAGCGCAGCAGCCCCCATGCGGTGGCGTGGGCCGGCGAGGACGCGGTGGTGCCCGCGTCGGTGGTGATCGCGAGCCGGCTCACCACGGCGAGCCGGGCGTCGGCAAGCTGCTCGGTGGCGAGCCAGTCCTGGGCCAGGGTGAGCGCCCACCGGGCGGCGGCGTGCGCCCCGGTGATCGCCGGGCCCTGCGGGGCGTCGGGCAGGGTCACCACGACGACGTCGATCTGCCGTCCGGCGGCTGCCAGGGCGGGCAGGTCGGGGTGACGGTCGACGTCGGGCAGGACGGTGCCGAGGCCGAGCGGGTCCGGCCCGAGCAGCGCGTACCGCAGGGTGAGCGGCGCGGCGGTGACCCCGGCGGGCTCGGCGACCCAGTCGAGGCCGTAGAGCGGGGGCGTGTCCTGTCGGGCGGTGCCGAGTCGGGCCGGGTCGACCTCGCGGAAGGTCAACGACTCGACGGTGAGCACCGGCTGGCCGGCGCCGTCGACGGCGGTCAGGGTGATCGCGCCGGTGGCCGTCGGCCGCAGCGACAGCCGCAGCATCGACGCCCCGGCGGCGGCGAGCGTGACGCCCTGCCAGGCGAACGGCAGCCGCAGGTCGTGCCGGCCGGCCAGCCGGTCACGGACGAGCATCGCGTGCAGCGCCGCGTCCAGCAGTGCCGGGTGCAGCCCGAAGCGGGCGGCGTCGGTGTGGGCCGCTTCCGGGAGCGACACGTCGGCGAAGACCTCGTCGCCGGACTGCCACATCGCGGTCAGGCCCCGGAAGGTGGGGCCGTAGCGGTATCCGCCGTCGGCCAGGTCGTCGTACGCGTCGCGGACGTCCACGGGGGTGGCACCCCGGGGCGGCCACTGCGCGGAGGGGGCCGGGAGGTCGGGGGCGGTCACGGTGGGGGACAGCGTGCCGGTGGCGTGGCAGGTCCAGGCGGTGCCGAAGTCGACGTCGGCGGCCCGGGAGTGGATGCTCACCTCACGGCGGCCGTCCCCGGCCGGCTCGTCGATCTCCACCCGGACGTGCACCGGCGCGCGGTCCGTCAGCACCAGGGGCGCCTGGAGGGTCAGTTCGTCGACGTGGTCGCAGCCGACCTCGTCGCCGGCGCGCAGCGCCATCTCGACGAACGCGGTGCCGGGCAGCAGCACGGTGTCGCCGACGGCGTGGTCGGCCAGCCAGGGCTGGGCGGCGAGGGAGAGCGTGCCGGTGAGGCCGGTGACGGCGCTGCCGGCGAGTTCGACGACCGCGCCGAGCAGGGGGTGGGTGACGGCGGTCAGGCCGGCGTGCGAGACGTCGGCCCCGCCGGGTGCGGTCGGGTTCAGCCAGTAGTGGCGGCCCTGGAAGGGGTAGGTGGGTAGATCGACCCGGGCAGCCTCCGGCACCACCCGCTCCCAATCAACCCCCACCCCCGACACGAACGCCTCACCCAACGACAACAACACCCGACCCACACCACCCTCACCCCGACGCAACGTCGGCACCACCACACCACCCGAACCCAACACCTCCAACGACTCCCGCAAACCCACCGACAACACCGGATGCGGAGAACACTCCACAAACCGCGAAAACCCATCACCCACCAACACCCCCACCACCTCCTCAAACCGCACCGCCGACCGCAAATTCTCAAACCAATAACCACCCCCCAACTCCACACCCGACACCACACCACCCCGCACCGACGAATACACCACCACCTCCCCCGACGAACCCACCACATCCCCCACCAAACCCAACAACTCCTCCCGCACCACATCCACCACCGGATGATGCGACGCATAATCCACCGGCACCCACCGACACCACACCCCCACCCCCTCCAACAACCCCACCAGATCACCCAACAAACCCACCGGACCCGCCACCACACACGACCCCGGCCCATTCACCACACCCACCACCAACTCACCACCAAAACCCACCAACCACGACTCCACCTCACCCACCGACAACCCCACCGACACCATCCCCCCCAACCCCGCCAACCGCTCCCCCACCAACCGCGACCGACCCACCACCACCCGCAACGCATCCTCCAACGACAACACCCCCGCCACACACGCCGCCGCCACCTCACCCTGCGAATGACCCACCACCGCATCCGGCACCACACCCGCAGCCCGCCACACCTCCGCCAAACACACCATCAACACAAACAACGCCGGCTGCACCACATCAACCCGCCCCAACCACTCCTCCCCACCCTCCAACAACACCCCACGAACATCCCAATCCACCAACCCACCCAACACCCCAACACACTCCTCAAACCGCCCCCGAAAAACAGCATCACACCCCCACAACTCCCGACCCATACCCCACCACTGCGACCCCTGACCCGGAAACACAAACACCGTCCCACCCGACACCACCCCACCCGACACCACACCCGACGAAACAGAAACCGGAACCGAACCGGAATCCGACACCACGGTCGCGGTCGCCACATTGTCCGAGCCCGACCCCAGTGCGGTCAGACCCGTGAGCAGTTCCGCCCGCGAATTGCCCACGATGACGGCCCGGTGCTCCCACAGCGTCCGTTCACGCACCAGGGTCGAGGCGATTCCCGCCAGCGACCCGCCACTCTCGACGACCCCGGCCAGTCGTACCGCGTGTGCCCGCAGCGCTTCCACCGACCGCGCCGACAGCACCAACGGCACCGGAGCGTCCGGCTCGCCGTCCTCCGTGACTGCCAGTTCCGGTTCGAATTCCGGTGCCGACTCCAACACCACATGCGCATTCGTCCCACTGATCCCGAACGACGACACCCCCGCCCGACGCGGCCCGTCACCGCCCCAAACCCGCGCCTCCGTGAGCAGCTCCACCGCACCCGACGACCAATCCACATGCGACGTCGGCTCCACCACATGCAACGTCTTCGGCATCACCCCAGCACGCATCGCCAACACCATCTTGATCACACCAGCAACACCCGCCGCCGCCATCGTATGACCAATATTCGACTTCAACGAACCAAGAAACAACGGACGCTCCGCCGAATGCTCCCGACCATACGTCGCCAACAACGCCTGCGCCTCAATCGGATCACCAAGCTTCGTCCCCGTACCATGCGCCTCCACCACATCCACATCACCCGCCGACAAACCCCCACTCGCCAACGCCTGACGAATCACCCGCTCCTGCGACGGACCATGCGGCGCCGTCAACCCATTCGACGCACCATCCTGATTAACCGCCGAACCCCGCACCACCGCCAACACCCGATGACCATTACGCCGCGCATCCGACAACCGCTCCAACACCACCACACCCACACCCTCACCCCACCCCGTACCATCCGCCGACGACGAAAACGCCTTACACCGACCATCAGCCGACAACCCACCCTGACGCGCAAACTCCACAAACATCCCCGGCGAACCCATCACCGCCACCCCACCCGCCACCGCCAACGACACCTCACCCGACCGCAACGCCCCCACCGCCTGATGCAACGCCACCAACGACGACGAACACGCCGTATCCACCGACACCGCCGGACCACCCAAACCCAACACATACGCCACCCGACCCGACACCACACTCCCCGCCGAACCCGTCAACACATACCCACCAACACCCTCCCCCGCCTCACACAACCGCGGCCCATACTCCAAACCCATCACCCCCAAAAACACCCCCACCCCCACACCACCAACACCACCCACAACACCACCCAAACCCGCACCCTCCAACGCCTCCCACACCACCTCCAACACCACCCGCTGCTGCGGATCCATCACCACAGCCTCACGCGGAGAAACCCCAAAAAACTCCGCATCAAAAACCCCCGCACCCTCCAAAAACCCACCAAACCCCGGCACCCCACCACCCACCAAACCCTCCACATCCCACCCACGATCCACCGGCCACCCACCCACCACATCAACCCCACCCGACACCACATCCCACAAATCCCCCGGCGAACCCACCCCACCACCAAAACGACAACCCATCCCCACAATCGCCACCGCCTCACCCACACCCACACCCGCAACACCCACCCCCACAACCACACCCGACACCAAACCCACCAACCGCTCCGCCACCAACACCGGAGTCGGAAAGTCGTAGGCGAGCGAGGACGGCAGCGGCAGGGCGGTGTCGTCGGCCAGCCGGTCGCGCAGCTCCACGACGGTGAGCGACGAGAAGCCGAGTTCCTTGAAGGTCGTCGCCGGGTCCACGTCGGTGGCGTCCGGGTGACCGAGAATGCCGGCGGCCCGCCGCCGGACCAGCTCCAGGGCGACGTCGAGGCGACGCTCCGCCGGCAGCTCCCGCAGCGCGTTCGCCCAGGCCCCGTTGCCGACGGGCTCCTCGGCCGCCGGTGCGTCGGCCTCCGCCCCGGGGCGTACGGTCGCCACGACCGGGGTCGCTGCGGGCGCGTCGACCCAGAAGGGCCGGCGCTGGAACTCGTAGGTGGGCAGGGAGATCCGCCGCGCGTCGGGGAAGGACGTCGTCCAGTCGACCGGAGCGCCCACGACGTACGCGTGGCCGACGGCGTGCCGGAAGCGGTCGAGGCCACCGTCGTCACGGCGCAGGGTGGGCACCACGGACGCCGGCTGCCCGGTCGCGGCGAAGGTCTCCCGCAGGCCGACGGCCAGCACCGGGTGCGGGCTGCACTCGATGAACGTGGTGTACCCGTCGTCGAGCAACGCGCGGGCCGCCGGCTCGAACCGGACGGTCTGCCGCAGGTTGCGGTACCAGTAGGCGGCGTCCAGCCCGGCCGTGTCGACGGGCGTTCCGGTCACCGCCGAATAGAAGGCGACCGGGGCGTCGGTGGGCGTGATCGGGGCGAGCTGGTCGAGCACGTCGTCGCGGATCGCCTCGACCTGCGGCGAGTGGGAGGCGTAGTCCACCGGGACGGCCCGGCACCGCACGCCCTGGGCGGTCAGTTCGGCGAGCACCTGCGGCAGCACGTCCACCGCTCCGGACAGGACGGTCGAGTCGGGGCCGTTGATCGCCCCGATCGCCACCCGGTCGCTCCACCGCTCCAGCACCGGCAGCAGCCGCTCGGCCGACAGCGCCACCGACGCCATCGCGCCGGTGCCCGCCAGGGCCCGGATCGCCCGGCTGCGCAGGGCCACCACCCGGGCCGCGTCCGACAGGGTCAACGCGCCGGCCACGTAGGCGGCGGCGATCTCACCCTGGGAGTGCCCCACCACCGCGTCGGGTTCCACGCCGTGCGCCCGCCACAGCGCCGCCAACGACACCATCACGGCGAACAGCACCGGCTGGACCACGTCGACCCGCGCCAACCGGTCGCCGCCCCCGCCCAGCAGGACGTCACGCAGGTCCCAGTCGGTGTGGGCGGCCAGCGCGTCGGCGCACTCGTCGAGGCGGTCGCGGAACACCGCGGAGTCGGCGTACAGGCCACGGGCCATCGCCTCCCACTGCGAGCCCTGACCGGGGAAGACGAAGACCACCCGGCCGGGGCGGACGCGACCGACGACCAGGTCGGGCCGGTCGTCCCCGGCGGCGAGCGCGTCGAGGGCGGCGAGCATGCCGGCGCGGTCACCGGCGCGCACCGCCGCCCGGTGCCGCAGCGCGGCGCGGGTCGACGCGAGCGAGTGGCCCAGGTCGGCGTCGGCGACGTCGACGCCGGACGCGACGAACCCCCGCAGGGTGGCCGCCTGGGCCCGCAGTGCGGCGGGGCTCTGGCCGGACAGCACCCAGGGCGCGGTGTACGCCTGCGCCGGCCGGTCGGCCCGGTCGGTGGTGGGCCGGGGCGCACGCCCGACGACCAGGTGGGCGTTGGTGCCGCCCATCCCGAACGAGGACAGGCCCGCCAGGGCGTCGCCGTCACCGGCGGCGTCCGCCGGCCACGCGCCGAGCGCGGTCTGCACCCGCAGGTTCAGCGCGGCCAGGTCGATGCGCGGGTTGACGGTGCTGAAGTTCAGGCTCGCCGGGATCTGCCCGTGCCGGGCGCTCAACGCGAGCTTGAGCAGCCCGACCAGGCCGGCGGCGCCTTCGAGGTGTCCGACGTTGGTCTTGGCCGATCCGACGGCCAGCGGAGCGTCCGCCGGCCGGTGCACGCCGATCGTCGCGCCCAACGCGCCGGCCTCGACCGGGTCGCCCACCGGGGTGCCCGTGCCGTGCAGCTCGACGTAGCCGACGTGGGCCGGGTCGGTGCCCGCCTGCCGGTGCGCCCGCCGGATCACGTCGGCCTGCCCGTCACCGTCGGGGACGGTCAGACCGGCGCCGCCACCGTCGTTGTTGACCGCCCCGCCGAGGATCACGCAGGAGATGTCGTCGCCGTCGGCCACCGCGTCGGCGAGCCGCTTGAGCACGACCAGGCCACCGCCCTCACCGCGTACGTAGCCGTTGGCGCGCGCGTCGAAGACCCAGGCCGTGCCGTCCGGGGAGAGGCCGCCGAACTCACCGACCCGGGCGGTGCTGCCCGGTTCCAGGATCAGGTTCACGCCGCCGGCCAGGGCCAGCGAGACGGTTCCGGCACGCAGGCTCTCGCACGCCTGGTGTACGGCGACCAGCGCCGACGACTGCCCCGAGTCGACGACCACGCTGGGCCCGGTCAGGCCGAGGGTGTACGAGATCCGGTTGGCCACGACGCTGCGGTGCAGCCCGGTGAGGGTGAACGCGGTGGCGGGCACCCGGCCGGCCAGTTGGGCGTAGTCGTCCTGGATCGCGCCGACGTAGACCGCCGCGGGCCGCCCGGCGAGCTGGTCGGGTGCCAGCCGGGCGTCCTCGATCGCCTCCCACGCCAGCTCCAGCATCAGCCGCTGCTGCGGGTCCATCGCGGTGGCCTCGCGCGGGGAGATGCCGAAGAACGCGGCGTCGAAGCCGGCGACGTCGTCGAGGAAGCCGCCGGGTGGCGCGTCCGGCCCGCAGCGGTCGGCGGGCGCCGCGCCGACCGCGCTCGTTCCGCTGGCGAGCAGGGCCCAGAACGCGGCCGGGTCCGCCGCGCCGGGCAGGCGGCAGGACATGCCGACGACAGCGATCGCGTCCTCGGAAAAGTCACGGGTCTGCGGCATGACAACTGACCTCATTCTGCGTCGATCGCGGGCCATCGGAGGGGGCGGGGCGGAGGGGCTAGACGGCGATCAGGGTGTCGACGTAGTCGACGATCGCCTCGAACGTCGGGTGCTCGTAGACCAGCGCGGCGGGCAGGTCCACGCCGGTGGCGGCGGCGGCCCGGTTGCGCAGGTCGACCGCCATCAGCGAGGTGAACCCGAGTTCGAGCAGCGGGACGTCGGCGGCGACGTCGTCGGCCCGGTCGAGCCGCATCACCTCGGCGGCCAGCCCGCGCAACGCCATCAGCAGCGTCGCCCGGCGTTCGGCGGGCGGGAGCCGCAGCAGCGTGACGGCCAGCGGCGGCTCCGTCTCGTCGCTGCCGTCGCCGAGCGAGTCCGGCGGCGTCGGCGCCCGGCGGGTGGCCACCATCGGCGCGACCGCGTCCAACCAGTAGTGCTTGCGCTGGAACGCGTAGGTGGGCAGGTCGACGGTGGTCGGGGCGAGCCCCTCGGTGAGGACGTCCCAGTCGACGCCGCCGCCCCGGGAGTACCAGGTCGCGACCCCGGTCAGGAACGCCGTCGGCTCGTCCACGTCCCGACGCAGCAGCGGCAGCACGGCCGCACCGGTCGTGCCGGCGACGCCGAGGTTCTCGGTGACCACCGCGCTCAGCACGCTGTCCGGGCCGACTTCGAGGTACTCGGTGACCTCGGCGGCGGCCAGCGACCGGACGGCGTCGGCGAAGCGGACCGGCCGGCGGGCGTGCGCCACCCAGTACTCCGGGTCCCCCAGTTCGCCGGGGCCGACCGGTCGGCCGGTGACGGTGGACACCAGGTCGACGGTCGGCGACTGGTAGGTCAGGCCCGCCGCCACCCGCCGGAACTCGTCGAGCATCGGCTCCATCCGGGGGGAGTGGAAGGCGTGGCTGACCCGCAGTCGGCTGGTCCGCCGGCCCCGGGCCGACCAGGCCGCCTCGATCTCGGCGACCGCCGGCTCGTCACCGGCGACCACGACGGAGGACGGCCCGTTCACGGCGGCGACGGCGACCTCACCCGCCCGGTCCGCCAGCATCGGTGTCACCTCGGCCTCGGTGGCCTGCACCGCCACCATCGCGCCGCCGGCCGGCAGTTCCTGCATGAGCCGCCCGCGCGCGGTGACCAGGGTCGCCGCGTCGGCCAGGGTGAGCACCCCGGCGACGTGGACGGCGGCGAACTCGCCGACCGAGTGCCCGACGAGCCGGTGCGGCCGGATGCCGAACCGTTCGAGCAACCGGTACAGCGCCACCTCCACGGCGAAGATGGCGGGCTGCGCGAACCGGGTCTGGTCGAGCAGCGCGGCGGCCTCGGTGCCGGCCGGGGCGAAGAGCACGTCGCGCAGCGCCACCGGCAGGTGCGCGTCGAGGGCCGCGCACGCCGCGTCGAGCGCCTCGGCGAAGGCCGGGAAGGCCTGGTACAGGTCGCGGCCCATGCCCGCGTGCTGCGTCCCCTGACCCGAGAAGATCATGGCGAGGGTACGGGCTCCGGCCGGGGCGGGCCGGCCCCGGACCACCTGCGCCGAGCCGGAGCCACCGGCCAGCCGTTCCAGGCCGGTGAGCAGCTCGGTCGGGTCGGTCCCGAGCACCACCGCGCGGTGGGCGAAGCGTGGGCGGCGGCTCAGCGTGTACGCCACGTCGGCCGGTCGCAGCGACCGCTGACGCAGGTGACCGGCCAACCGTCGTGCCTGGTCCCGCAGCGCCTTCGGCGAGTTCCCCGACAGCGGCCAGGCGACCGGTCGCGCGGAGGTCGGCACGGGTGTGTCCTGCGCCCCGGCGGGTGGCGCTGGCGGCTCCTCCAGGATCAGGTGGGCGTTCGTGCCGCTGATGCCGAAGGAGGAGATGCCGACGCGGCGCACCCGCTCGGTGACCGGCCAGGGTACGGCGGCACGCAACAGGCGTACCGCGCCCGAGGACCAGTCCACGTGGGGGGTCGGCGGGTCGGCGTGCAGGGACCGCGGCAGCACCCCGTTGCGCATCGCCTGGACCATCTTGATCAGCCCGCCGACCCCCGCCGCGGCCTGGCTGTGCCCGATGTTGGACTTGAGCGAGCCCAGCCAGAGGGGGTGTTGCGCGTCGCGCCCGGTGCCGTACACCGCTTGCAGGGCGCGTACCTCGATCGGGTCGCCGAGGGTGGTGCCGGTGCCGTGCCCCTCCACCGCGTCGAGGTCGCCGGGGGTGAGCCGGGCGTCGGCGAGGGCGTTGAAGATCACCCGTTCCTGGGCCGGGCCGCTCGGGGCGGTGAGGCCGTTGCTGGCGCCGTCCTGGTTGACCGCGCTGCCCCGGATCAGGCCGAGCACCGGATGTCCGTTGCGCAGCGCGTCGGAGTACCGCTCCAGCATGACCACCCCGACGCCCTCGGCCCAGCCGGCGCCGTCGGCCCCGGCGGAGAAGGACCGGCACCGGCCGCCGGGCGACAGCCCACGCTGCCGGGAGAACTCGATGAACACCCCCGGGGTCGCCATCACCGTGACGCCACCGGCCAGGGCCACCGAGCACTCGCCCCAGCGCAGCGACTGGCAGGCCAGGTGGATCGCCACCAGCGACGACGAGCAGGCGGTGTCGACGGTGATCGCCGGGCCCTCGAAGCCCAGCGAGTAGGCGATCCGCCCGGAGGCGATGCTCGCCGCGCTGCCGTTGCCGACGTACCCCTCGAAACCCTCCGGCGCCGGCATCAGCCGCGACCCGTAGTCGTTGTACATCACCCCGACGAACACGCCGGTGTCGCTGCCGCGCAGCGACCGGGGGTCGACGCCGGCCCGCTCGATCGACTGCCAGGCGTGTTCGAGCAGCAGGCGCTGCTGGGGGTCGATGGACAGCGCCTCGCGGGGGGTGATGGCGAACAGCCCGGCGTCGAACTCGGCCGCGTCGTAGAGGAAACCTCCCTCGCGGGCGTAGCTGGTGCCGACGGTGTCCGGGTCCGGGTCGTAGAGCCCGTCGAGGTCCCACCCCCGGTCGGTGGGGAACCCGGACACCGCGTCGACCTCACCGGCGACGATGTCCCACAAATCGTCCGGGGTCTGCACCCCTCCGGGGTACTGGCAGCTCATCCCGACGAGCGCGATCGGCTCGTGGCGGCTCTCCTCGAGGTCCCGGATGCGTTCCTGGGCGTCGCGCAGCTCGATGGTCATCCGCTTGAGGTAGTTGAGGAGCTTCGCCTCGTCACCTGACATGCGCTGGACACCCGCTCTCGTTGGCTCCTGCGGCCGGTGGCCACTCACTGCGGCACCGTGCCGAACTCCTGGTCGATCAGGTCGAAGATCTCGGCCACCGACGCGGACTCGATGAGCGCGTTGGCGTCGGTGCCGGTCTGCCGGTCCGTCGGTGCGGCCTTCCAGTCGGCGAGCATGCTCTCCAGCCGCGAGGCGACCAGCCGGCGCAGGCCACGGTCGGAGGAGGCCGCCGCCATGGCGGCGGACAGCCGGTCGAGTTCGGCGAGGACCGGACCCTCGGCGTCGGCCGGCGCGGCGGTCTCCCGGATGAAGTCGGCGAGCGACGTGGGCCGGGGGTGGTCGAAGACCATCGTGGCCGGCAGTTGCAGACCGGTCGCTGCGCTGAGCCGGTTGCGCAGCTCCACCGCGGACAGGGACTCGAAGCCGAGTTCCTTGAACGACAGGTCGTCGTCCACGCGGGCCACCCGGTCACCACCGAGGACGGCGACGACGTTCCTGCGCACCAGATCCAGCACGATCTTCTGCTGCTCGCCGACCGGCAGCCCGGCGAGCCGGGTGACCAGCGGCTGCGCCGGCTGCTGGCCACCGCCGGGCCGGCGGGCCGAGCGGGCCAACCCGTGCAGCCGGGGCGGCACGTTGTCGGTCTCGGTGCGGGCGCTCAGGCCGGCGATGTCGAAGCGGGCGGTGACCAGCACCGCCGGTCCGGCCGCCAGCGCGTCGTCGAAGAGGGCGAGCCCCTCGTCGAGTGACAGCGGCAACAGGCCGCCCCGGCTGACCCGGTCCAGCGCCGCCCGGTCGAGTTTCGCCGCCGCGCCGGCCCCGGTGCCGTCGGTGTCTCCCCACAGGCCCCAGACCAGGGAGGTGCCGACCAGGCCGGCGGCGCGGCGGTGTTCGGCGAGCGCGTCGAGGGCGACGTTCGCCGCCGCGTAGTTGCCCTGGCCGAGGTTGCCGAGTTGACCCGCCACCGAGGAGAACAGCACGAACGCGGCCAGGTCGGCGTCCGCGGTCAGCTCGTGCAGGTGCAGGGCGGCCTGCGCCTTCGGCTGCCAGACGGCGTCGAGGCGTTGCGGGGTGAGGCCGGGCAGCACCCCGTCGTCGATGACGCCGGCGGCGTGCACCACCGCGGTGAGCGGGTGGGCGGCCGGCACGGTGGCGAGCGCCGCGGCAACGGATTCCCGTTCCCCGACGTCACAGGCGACCAGCCGGGCCGCCGCCCCCCGCGCGGTGAGGTCGGCGAGCAGCTCCTCGGCACCCGGCGCGTCCGCGCCGCGCCGGCTCAGCAACAGCAGGTGCCGCACGCCGTACGTCGTGACCAGGTGCCGGGCGACGAGAGCGCCGAGCGCCCCGGTGGCTCCCGTGATCAGGACGGTGCCGTCCGGGTCGAGCCTCGGCGGCGTGGCGGGTTCCTCCGACCGGCGTACCACCATCCGGGGCACCATGCCGACGCCGTGCCGCAGCGCGATCTCCGGCTCGCCGGTGGCCAGCGCGCCGGGCAGGGCAGGGCCCGAGTCGGCGTCGACGTCGATGTGCACCACCGCGCCGGGGTTCTCCGCCCGCGCGGTGCGCAGCAGGCCGGCGACCGGTGCCACGGCCAGGTCGACGTCGACGTCGCCGGGCAGCGGCAACGCGCCGCTGGTGACCACGACGAGTTTCGACTGCGCCAGC
The DNA here is from genome assembly GCF_049863385.1 of Micromonospora sp. WMMD723. NCBI lineage: Bacteria > Bacillati > Actinomycetota > Actinomycetes > Micromonosporales > Micromonosporaceae > Micromonospora > Micromonospora sp. WMMD723. The sequence continues at coordinate 4,018,826 of NZ_JBMKNR010000001.1, read as the reverse complement.
TCACCGCAGGCGAGCCAGCCCCGCACCAGGTCGAGCACCCGTCGGGTGGGCAGCCCGGTGGCGGCCGGGTCGGGCCCGGCACCTGGTGCCGGCCCGGTGCAGGAGACCAGCACGGTGGACGGGGCCGGCCGGCCGTCGGCGACCGCCGCCCGCAGCGACTCGACGTCCGGATAGTCCACCGGGTCGACGCCCGGCAGCTCGCGTAGGTGGTGCCCGTCCGTGCCGACGAGGACCCGGTCCTGCGTGGGGTCCGCCACGGCGGGGATCTCGACCGGACTCCAGCGGATCTCGTAGAGCGGCAGCCGGTCGGTGCGCAGCGCGGCGAGCCGGGCCGGGTCGATCTCGCGGAGGGTCAGCGCGCGCACCGACCCGATCGGGACGCCGGTGTCGTCGGCCATGTCCATCCGGACGGTCTCGCCGCCGGAGGCGTCCCACCGCACCCGCAGCCGGGTGGGCGTCACGTCGGTGGCCGTCACCCCCTGCCAGGAGAACGGTATCCGCAGCGGCAGCGGGCCGTCGGTGTCGGCGAGGGCGAGCGCCAGCAGGGGGTGCAGGGCCGCGTCGAGCAGCGCCGGGTGCAGCCGGTGGCCGGCCGGGTCGGTGCCCTCCGGCAGGGTGATCTCGGCATAGCAGTGCTCCGGGTCCCGCCACAGCCCGGTCAGGCCCCGGAAGGCGGTGCCGTAGCCGTAGCCGTGCTCGGCGAGCCGGTCGTACAGGCCGGTGAGGTCGACGGGTACGGCGTCGACCGGCGGCCAGTTGGCCGGTGTGGTGCCGGCGGGGTCGGCGACCGGGGTGAGCACGCCGCTGGCGTGCAGGACCCAGTCCTGACCGGAGTCGGTGTCGGCCGACCGGCCGTGGATCGTCACCCGGCGTCGGCCGGTGTCGTCCGGGCCGGACGCGACGACCTGGAGGTCCACGACGCCCTGCGCGGGCAGTGCGAGCGGCGCGTGCAGGGTCAGGTCGTCGACCATGGCGAGTCCGGCGTGCGCGGCGCAGTGCAGGGCCAGGTCGACGAAGGCCGCGCCGGGCAGCAGGACGGTGCCGCCGACCAGGTGGTCGGCGAGCCACGGGTGGGTGGCGAGGGAGAAGCGGCCGGTGTAGAGGGTCCCGGCGTCGCCGGCCAGCTCGACCGCGGCGCCGAGCATCGGGTGGCCGGCCTGGTCCAGACCGGCGGCACTCAGGTCGCCGGTGTTGCGGGGTGCCTCCAACCAGTACCGCTCCCCCTGGAACGCATACGTCGGCACCTCCACCAACCGACCCGCACCCACCACCCGCTCCCAATCAACCCCCACCCCCGACACGAACGCCTCACCCAACGACAACAACACCCGACCCACACCACCCTCACCCCGACGCAACGTCGGCACCACCACACCACCCGAACCCAACACCTCCAACGACTCCCGCAAACCCACCGACAACACCGGATGCGGAGAACACTCCACAAACCGCGAAAACCCATCACCCACCAACACCCCCACCACCTCCTCAAACCGCACCGCCGACCGCAAATTCTCAAACCAATAACCACCCCCCAACTCCACACCCGACACCACACCACCCCGCACCGACGAATACACCACCACCTCCCCCGACGAACCCACCACATCCCCCACCAAACCCAACAACTCCTCCCGCACCACATCCACCACCGGATGATGCGACGCATAATCCACCGGCACCCACCGACACCACACCCCCACCCCCTCCAACAACCCCACCAGATCACCCAACAAACCCACCGGACCCGCCACCACACACGACCCCGGCCCATTCACCACACCCACCACCAACTCACCACCAAAACCCACCAACCACGACTCCACCTCACCCACCGACAACCCCACCGACACCATCCCCCCCAACCCCGCCAACCGCTCCCCCACCAACCGCGACCGACCCACCACCACCCGCAACGCATCCTCCAACGACAACACCCCCGCCACACACGCCGCCGCCACCTCACCCTGCGAATGACCCACCACCGCATCCGGCACCACACCCGCAGCCCGCCACACCTCCGCCAAACACACCATCAACACAAACAACGCCGGCTGCACCACATCAACCCGCCCCAACCACTCCTCCCCACCCTCCAACAACACCCCACGAACATCCCAATCCACCAACCCACCCAACACCCCAACACACTCCTCAAACCGCCCCCGAAAAACAGCATCACACCCCCACAACTCCCGACCCATACCCCACCACTGCGACCCCTGACCCGGAAACACAAACACCGTCCCACCCGACACCACCCCACCCGACACCACACCCGACGAAACAGAAACCGGAACCGAACCAGAATCCGAAGACACAACAACCGAAGAAACCGACGGCGGAACATAATCCGAACCCGAACCCAACGCCGTCAAACCCGCCACCAACTCCGCCCGAGAACCACCCACCACCACCGCACGATGACCAAAAACAGCACGACCCGCCAACGTCCACGCCACATCCGACAACGACACCCCACCACCACCCACAAACCCCGCCAACCGCAACGCCTGCGCCCGCAACGACCCCACCGACCGCGCCGACAACACCAACGACACCGGACCGTCCGGCTCACCACCATCGGGAGCCGTCGCCGGCACCGGCTCCGGCACCCCCTCCAGGACCACGTGCGCGTTCGTCCCGCTCATGCCGAACGAGGAGACCGCCGACCGGCGGGGACGCTCCCCGTCCCACGGCCGTGCCTCGGTGAGCAGCTCCACCGTGCCCGACGACCAGTCCACGTGCGTGGTCGGCTCGTCCACGTGCAACGTCTTCGGCATCACCCCGGCGCGCATCGCCAGCACCATCTTGATCACGCCGGCCACTCCGGCGGCGGCGAGGGTGTGGCCGACGTTCGACTTCAGTGAGCCGAGGTACAGCGGACGCTCCGCCGAATGCTCCCGACCGTACGTCGCCAACAACGCCTGCGCCTCGATCGGATCACCCAGCTTCGTCCCCGTACCATGCGCCTCCACCACATCCACATCACCCGCCGACAAACCCCCACTCGCCAACGCCTGACGAATCACCCGCTCCTGCGACGGACCATGCGGCGCCGTCAACCCATTCGACGCACCATCCTGATTAACCGCCGAACCCCGCACCACCGCCAGGACCCGATGACCGTTACGCCGCGCATCCGACAACCGCTCCAACATGATCACGCCGACGCCCTCGCCCCAGCCCGTACCGTCGGCGGAGGAGGAGAACGCCTTGCAGCGGCCGTCGGGGGACAGCGCCCGCTGCCGGCTGAACTCGACGAAGTTGACCGGCCCGGCCATCACGGTGGCGCCGCCGACCAGGGCGAGCGAGCACTCGCCCGAGCGCAGCGAGCCGGCGGCGAGGTGCAGCGCGACCAGCGACGACGAGCAGGCGGTGTCCACCGTGATCGCCGGCCCCTCCAGGCCGAGCGTGTACGCGATGCGGCCGGACGCGACGCTCGTGGTGGTACCGGTGGAGACGTGTCCCTCGACGCCGGCCGGGATGTGGCCCAGCCGGGTGACGTAGTCGCTGGTGATGACGCCGACGAAGACGCCGGTGTCGCTGCCGCGCAGGTCCGCCGGGTCTATGCCGGCCGCCTCGATGGCCTCCCACGAGGTCTCCAGCAGCAGCCGCTGCTGCGGGTCCATGGCCGCCGCCTCGCGGGGGCTGATCTCGAAGAAGTCCGCATCGAACGTGTCGGCGTCGAGGAGGAACCCGCCCTGGCGGGTGTAGGTCCGGCCGACGGCGGCCGGGTCGGGGTCGTAGAGGTCGTCCACGTTCCAGCCCCGGTCGGTGGGGAAGTCGCCGACGGTGTCGACGCCGTCGGCGACCACCCGCCACAGGTGTTCCGGGCTGGTGACGCCGCCGGGGAACCGGCAGGACATGGCGACGATGGCGACCGGGTCGTCGGCGACCGCGACGGCGGTACGGATCGTCGGGGTCGCCGGTGCCACGCCGTCCGGCCCGGCGACGACGGTGCGCAGGTGCTCCACCAGCGCGGCCGGGGTGGGGTGGTCGAAGACCGCGGTCGCGGCGAGCGGGACGCCGGTCGCGGCGACCAGCCGGTTGCGCAGCTCGACGGCCGTCAGCGAGTCCACACCCAACTCCCGGAAGGGCCGCTGGGGGTCGACCGGTTCGCCGTCGGTGCGACCGAGGACCACGTCCACCTCGGCGCGTACCAGGTCGGTGAGGAAGACGGTCTGCTCCTGGGCGCTCTGCCCGGCGAGCCGTCGGGCGAGTTCACCGGTGCCGCCGGCACCCGGGGAGGCCCGCCGCCGCGCCGGCCGGACCAGCCGGCTGAGCATCGGCGGTACGGCGTCCCGGGCGGCGAACGCGTTCAGGTTCAGCCGTACCGGCAGGACCGTGGGGCGCTCCGCGTCGAGCGCGGCGTCGAGGGCGGCGAGCCCCTGGTGCACGTCGATCGGCAGCACACCGGCCGCCGCGATCCGGTCGAGTTCGGCCCGCCCGAGACCGCCGGCCATCCCGTCGGCGGTGTCCCAGAGTCCCCATCCGATGGCGGTGGCGCGCAGGCCGCTGCGGTGGCGCTGGTGGGCGAGGGCGTCCTGGAAGGCGTTGGCCGCGCCGTAGTTGGCCTGGCCCGGGTTCCCGAAGGTCGCCGCGGCGCTGCTGTAGGTGACGAGGGTGACGTCGGGGTGGTGTTGGAGTGCGGTGTGGAGGGCGTGGGTGGTGTCGATTTTGGCGGTGAGGGTGGTGTGGAGGGTGTGGGGGGTTTGGGTGGTGAGGGGGGTGTCGTGGAGGGTGCCGGCGGTGTGGATGACGGTGGTGAGGGGGTGGGTGGTGGGGAGGGTGGTGAGGAGTTGGTGGAGTTGGTGGGGTTGGGTGGGGTCGTATTGGGCGGTGGTGGTGGTTGTTCCGTGGGTGTGGAGTTCGGTGGTGAGGGGGGTGAGGGTGTCGGGGTTTCCTCGGGTGGTGAGCAGGAGGTGGTGGTGGGGGTGGGTGGTGGCGAGGTGTCGTGCGGTGTGGGTGGCGAGGGCGCCGGTGGCGCCGGTGATGAGGATGGTGCCCCGGGTGGGCTTCGGCACGGGCACCGTGACGGCCAGCTTGCCGGTGTGCCGACCCAGGCTGAGGTGACGCAGCACGTCGGGAAGGTCACTGGCGGGCCAGACGGCCACCGGGAGGGCGGGGAGGGCGTTGGTGGTGATGAGGTGGGTGAGGGTGGTGAGGAGTTGGTTGATGCGGGTGGGTCCGGCGTCGAGGAGGTCGTAGGGCTGGTAGGTGAGGTGGGGGTGGGTGGTGGTGATGGTGTGGGGGTCGCGGATGTCGGTCTTGCCGATCTCCAGGAAGGTGCCCCCCTCGGCCAGCAGCGCCAGACCCGCGTCGACGTGCGCCTGGGTGAGGCTGTTGAGGACGACGTCGACCCCCTGGGGGGCGACCGCCGCGATCCCCTCCCGGTACGCGGTGGTGCGGGAGTCGTGGATGTGGGAGTCAGGCACGCCGAGTGCGCTGAGGGTGGGCTGCTTGCCGGTGCTGGCCGTGGTGTGCACGGTGGCCCCGAGGTGCCGGGCGTAGTGCAGGGCGGCCATCCCGACCCCGCCGGTCGCGGTGTGGATCAGGACGGACTGCCCGGCCCGCAGGCCGGCGAGGTCGCCGAGGCCGTACATGGCGGTCAGGTAGGCGATCGGCAGCACGGCGGCCTGGCTGTCGGTGAGCTGCTCCGGGGTCCGGGTGAGCAGGAGGTGGTCGCAGACCGCGATCGGGCCGGTGCCCTCGGAGAAGAGGCCCATCACCCGGTCGCCCGGGTCGAGCCCGGTCACGCCGGGACCGGTCTCCACGACCACGCCCGCGCCCTCGCTACCCAGCGGCGCCTCACCGGGGTAGCTGCCCAGCGCGATGAGCACGTCGCGGAAGTTCAGGCCGGTGGCGTGGGTGCGAACCCGCACCTCGCCGTCGCGTAGCGGGCGCAGCGCCTCGGGTGCCGGGACCATGCCGACGTTGGCCAGGGTGCCGGCGGAGGTGGTGCCGAACCGCCAGTTCTCGTCCGGCGGCAGCAGCGGCGCCGGGTCGTCGGCGCAGCGGACCAGCCGGTCGACGTACGCCACGCCGAAGCGCACCGCGAGGTGCGGCTCGGCCGTGGCCAGCGCGGCGGGCAGCACCGACGGGTCGACGGGGCGGTCGTCCAGGTCGAGCAGCACGAACCGGTCGGGATGCTCGGCCTGCGCGGAGCGGGTGAGGCCCCAGCAGGCGGCGGCGGCCAGATCGGCGATCTGGTCGGCGAGGTGCGCGGCGACCCCACCCTCGGTGGTGATCACCAGCCGGGTGCCGGTCAGCCGCTCCTCGGCGAGCCACTGCTGAAGGCGGTGCAGCAGCGTCTCGGTCAGCTCGTGTGCGGCGGCGACCGGGTCGTCGGTGGTGGCGGCCGTGGTGTCGGCGGGCGTCTCGTCCGGGCGGGGGGTCCGGCAGGGCAGGAAGACCACCTCGGGCAGCTCACCGGCGAGCAGGGCGTCGAGGTCCGGCACCTGGGGCAGACCGGGCAGCGCGCCGCGCAGCGCCGGGCCGGGCGTGCCGAGGACGACCCAGTCCACCGGTTCCGCCGGTGGTGTGGCGTCCACGCGCAGTTCCTGCCAGTCGAGGCGGTGCAGCAGCTCGGTGCCGGGCGCGGCGACGACGGGCAGCGTGGCGGGGTCCAGCGCGCGCAGGTCGAGGCGGTCGACGGAGAGCACGGGGTGCCCGTCGGGGTCCTCCAGCAGCACCTGGTAGGCGTCCTCGCCGACCGCGGTGAGCCGGGCCCGGACCGACGTGGCCAGGGTGGCGTGCACGGCGACGCCGGAGAAGCTGTACGGCACGCGCGGCGCGGCGTCGGGGTGCTCGGCGGCGACGGCGATCAGCGCGTGCAGGGCCGCGTCGGCGAGCGCCGGGTGCACCGCGTACCCCTCGGGGCGCAGGTCCTCGGGCAGCTCGACCTCGGCGTAGACGTCGGGGCCGGCACGCCAGGCACGGCGCAGGTTCTGGAAGGCGGGCCCGTACTGGTAGCCCTTCGCGGCGAGCAGCGGGTAGAGCGCGTCGACGTCGACCGGTTCGCCGGCCGGGGGCCAGGCGCCGATCTCCGCCGGGAGGGTGGGGTCCCCGGGGTTGATGGTGGCGGTGGCGTGGGTGGTCCAGGTGGTGGTGGTGCGGGTGTGGATGGTGAGGGTTTGGTGGCCGGTGGGGGTGGGGGTGGTGAGGTGGAGGTGGAGGTGGGTGGGGGTGTGGGGGTGGAGGGTGATGGGGGTGTGGAGGGTGAGGTCGGTGGTGGTGGGGGTGTGGGGGTTGGTGGTGTGGAGGGTGAGGTCGAGTAGGGCGGTGGCGGGGAGGATGGTGGTGTTGTTGATGGTGTGGTGGTGGAGCCAGGGGTGGGTGGTGGTGGTGAGGGTGCCGGTGTGGTGGGTGGTGTGGTCGGGGGTGGTGATGGTGGTGGTGAGGAGGGGGTGGGGGTGGGTGGTGTGGGTGTGGGGTTGGGGGTGGAGCCAGTAGTGGTGGTGTTGGAAGGCGTGGGTGGGGAGGGTGGTGTGGGTGGGGGTGTGGTCGGTGGTGGGGGTGTGGTCGGTGGTGGGGGTGGGTGGGGTGGTGTGGGTGGTGTGGTGGGTGGCGATGGCGGTGGTGAGGGTGTGGTTTTCGGGGTGTTTGGGGTGGAGGGTGGGGGTGAAGGTGTGGCCGGTGGTGTGGGTGTGGGGTGCGGTGGTGGTGAGGGTGGTGTCGGGGCCGAGTTCGATGTGGTGGGTGGGGGTGTTGGTGAGGTGGGTGAGGGCGTGGTGGTAGCGGACGGGTTGGCGGATGTGTTGGGTCCAGTATTCGGGGGTGGTGATGTGGTGGGGGTCGGCGGGTTGGCCGGTGAGGGTGGAGAGGAGGGGGGTGTGGGGTTGGTGGTAGGTGAGGGTGGTGGCGGTGGTGTGGAAGGCGTCGAGGATGGGGTCCATGTGGTGGGAGTGGAAGGCGTGGCTGACGTTGAGGCGGGTGGTTTTGTGGTGGTGGGTGTGGAGTTGGTGGGTGAGGTGTTCGATGGCGTCGTGGTCGCCGGAGATGACGAGGTGGTGGGGGCTGTTGATGGCGGCGATGGTGAGTTGGTGGGGGTATTGGGTGAGCCATTGGGTGGCTTGGGTTTCGGTGAGGTTGGTGGCGAGCATGGCGCCGCCGGGGGTGGCGTTTTGCATGTGGTGGCCGCGGGCGGCGACGAGGGTGCAGGCGTCGGGGAGGGTGAGGATGCCGGCGGCGTGGGCGGCGGCGATTTCGCCGACGGAGTGGCCGATGAGGTAGTCGGGGTGGATGTTGTGGTGGGTGAGGAGGGCGTGGAGGGCGGTTTGGAGGGCGAAGAGGGCGGGTTGGGCGTAGCGGGTTTGGTGGAGTGCGGGGTGGTTGGTGAAGACGAGGTCGTGCAGGGGGATGTCGAGGTGGGGGTTGAGGTGGGTGGCGCAGGTGTCGAAGGTTTCGGCGAAGGCGGGGTGTCGGGTGTGGAGTTCGGCGCCCATGTGGGGGCGTTGGGAGCCTTGGCCGGTGAATTGGAAGAGGGTTTTGGTGGTGGTGGCGTGGCCGGTGGCGGTGCCGGGGTGGGGGGTGTTGGTGGTGATGGCGTTGAGGCCGGTGAGGAGGTCGTGGAGGGTGTGGCCGGTGATGGTGGCGCGGTGGGGGTGGCGGGTGCGGGTGGTGGCGAGGGCGTGGCTGATGTGGTGGGGGGGTTGGGGGTGGTGGGTGAGGTGGTCGTGGAGGCGTTGGGCCTGGTCGTGGAGGGCGTCGGGGGTGTGGGCGGTGACGGTCCAGGTCAGGAGGGTGTCGGTGGGGGTGGGTTCGTCGGGGGTGGTGGGTTGGGGTTCGGGTTGTTCGAGGATGAGGTGGGCGTTGGTGCCGCTGATGCCGAAGGAGGAGATGGCGGCGCGGCGGGGGCGGTCGTGGTGGGGCCAGGGTCGGGTGGTGGTGAGGAGGGCGACGTTGCCGGTGGTCCAGTCGACGTGGGGGGTGGGTTCGTCGATGTGGAGGGTGGCGGGCAGGAGGCCGTGGTGCATGGCGTGGGTCATTTTGATGACGCTGGCGATGCCGGCGGCGGCTTGGGTGTGGCCGATGTTGGATTTGATGGAGCCGAGCCAGAGTGGGGTGTCGGGGTGGTGTTCCTGGCCGTAGGTGGCCAGGAGGGCGTGGGCTTCGATGGGGTCGCCGAGGGTGGTGCCGGTGCCGTGGGCGTCGACGGCGTCGATGTCGGCGGCGGTGAGGCGGGCGTTGGTCAGGGCGGCGCGGATGACGCGTTCCTGGGCGGGTCCGTTGGGTGCGGTCAGGCCGTTGGACGCGCCGTCCTGGTTGACCGCGCTGCCCCGGATGACCGCGAGGACGCGCCGGCCGGCCCGACGGGCGTCGGACAACCGCTGCACCACCACCACACCCACACCCTCGGCGAAGCCGGTCCCGTCGGCTCCGGCGGCGAAGGCACGGCAGCGGCCGTCGCGGGACAGTCCGCGTTGCCGGCTGAACTCGATGAACAACCGCGGCGCGGACATCACCGTCACGCCACCGGCCAGCGCCATCGAGCACTCCCCCCGGCGCAGGGATTGGACCGCCAGGTGCAACGCCACCAGCGACGACGAGCAGGCCGTGTCCACCGACAGGGCGGGCCCCTCCAGGCCGAGCGTGTAGGAGATCCGGCCGGAGGCCACGCTGGTCAGCACGCCGGAGCCGACGTACCCCTCGGCCTCGGCCGGCACGGCACGGACGTCCGGCGCGTAGTCCTGCGGAATCGCACCGACGAAGACGCCGGTGTCGGTGCCCCGCAACGCGTCCGGCGCGATACCCGCCCGCTCCACCGCCTCCCACGACGTCTCCAGCAACAACCGCTGCTGCGGATCCATCGCCAACGCCTCACGCGGCGAGATCCCGAAGAACTCCGCGTCGAACCCACCCGCCTCGTGCAGGAAACCACCCTGCCGCGTGTACGACCGACCCACCGCGTCCGGATCCGGATCGTAGAGACCCTCCAGATCCCAACCCCGACCCTCCGGGAACCCACCCACCGCGTCGCGACCCTCGACCACCAGGTCCCACAACTGCTCCGGCGAGACCACCCCACCCGGAAAACGACACGCCATACCCACGATCGCGATCGGCTCCCGATCGGCGCCCTCCACCTCAGCCAGCCGGCGTCGGGTCTGCTGCAGGTCGGTGGTGACCCGCTTGAGGTACTCACGGAGCTTGTCTTCGTTCGCCATCGCGGGCCATCCCCCTGGGGGTAGCGGGCCTGAGGAGAGCAGACCCATCGGACTGCACAGGACTGTCCGCGTGCCTACTTAGATCGCCCTATCAGGGCTCTAAATCGCCTGTTGGGAGCCCGGAAACCGGAGCCTGGCAGGGCCGGGTAAGGGCGAATTTAGAGTCCGTCCCTAGGTTCCCGGCATGACCGAAGACGGCGTTCCGGGCGCACCGGCATTCCCCATGCCCCGTACCTGCCCGTTCTCCCCACCACGCGAGTACGCCGAGCTGCGGGCCGCACGGCCGTTGTCCCGGGTGACCCTCCAGGACGGCAACACGGCATGGCTGGCCACCAGCCACGAGTACGTCCGTACGCTGCTCGGCCACCCCGCCACCAGCGCGAACCGGGCCCACCCCGGTTTCCCGGCGACCGTCGCCAACGTGCAGGCCTTCGCACAGAAGGGCTTCCTGCTCTCGATGGACCAGCCGGAGCACTCGCTGCACCGGCGGATGGTGGCCGCCGAGTTCACCGTGCACCGGATCCGGCAGCTACGGCCCCGCATCCAGCAGATCGTCGACGACCGGATCGACGCGCTGCTGGCGATCGAGACCCGCCCGGTGGACCTGGTACGGGAGCTGGCCCTGCCGGTCCCCTCCCTGGTGATCTGCGAACTGCTCGGCGTCCCGTACGGGTCCCGCGACGTCTTCCAGGGGCACACCGAGGTGCTGCTTGCCCGCTCCAGCAGCCCGCAGCAGCGGCAGGAGTCGTTCGGCGCGCTGCGTGCCTTCCTCGGCGACCTGGTCACCAGCAAGGACGGCGACCCTGACGACGACCTGCTGGGTCGCCTGTCGGTGAAGTACCGGGCGGCGGACTGCTACGACCACGAACTGCTCACCGGGTTCGCGATGCTGCTGCTGCTCGCCGGTCACGAGACCACCGCGAGCATGATCTCCCTCGGTCTGCTCGCGCTGCTGCGTGACGAGCGGCTCGCGACGCAGCTGACCGACGATCCCACCCTGACCCCGAACGCCGTCGAGGAGCTGCTGCGCTACTTCAGCATCGTCGACTACCCCACCGCCCGGGTCGCCCTGGCCGACATCGACCTGGGTGCGGACCGGGTGCGCGCCGGTGAGGGCTTCGTCGCCTCCGCCGCCGCCGCGAACCACGACGGCGACGTCTTCGCCGATCCGGCCACCATCGACTTCCGGCGCGGCGTCCGTGGCCACGTCGCCTTCGGCTACGGCGTGCACCAGTGCCTCGGGCAGAACCTGGCCCGCGCCGAGCTCGAGATCGTCTACGACACGGTGCTCGCCCGGCTGCCCGCCATGAAGCTGCTGACCTCCCCCGAGGAGCAGCCGTTCAAGGAGGCCACCGTGTACGGCCTGCACTCCCTGGAGGTGACCTGGTGAGTTCCCTGCGCCTGAGCGTCGACGACGAGCAGTGCTGCTGCTCGGGTCAGTGTGTGCTCGCCGCCCCCGACCTGTTCGACCAGCGCGAGGAGGACGGCATCGCCGTGGTGCTGGTCGCCGAGCCGACCGCGGACCGGTACGAGGAGGCCCGGACCGCCGCCCGGCACTGCCCGAGCAACGCCATCTCCGTGCACGAGCGGGACTGACGTCCTGCCCCTTCGCTCGACAGCCCGCCCACCGGGCGCGTGGGCCGGGTTCCCACATTCCTGGCACCCGGAAAGGCCTGTCCCGTGTCGAACTCCGAAGACAAGTTCCGTGAGTACCTCAAGCGTGCCACCGTCGATCTGCGGCAGACCCGCGCCCGCCTCGCCGAGGTGGAGGAGCAGGACCGGGAGCCGATCGCGATCGTGGGTATGGCGTGTCGTTTTCCGGGTGGGGTGGTCTCGCCGGAGCAGTTGTGGGACCTGGTGGTCGAGGGTCGCGACGCGGTGGGTGGGTTCCCGGAGGGTCGGGGTTGGGATCTGGAGGGTCTCTACGATCCGGATCCGGACGCGGTGGGTCGGTCGTACACGCGGCAGGGTGGTTTCCTGCACGAGGCGGGTGGGTTCGACGCGGAGTTCTTCGGGATCTCGCCGCGTGAGGCGTTGGCGATGGATCCGCAGCAGCGGTTGTTGCTGGAGACGTCGTGGGAGGCGGTGGAGCGGGCGGGTATCGCGCCGGACGCGTTGCGGGGCACCGACACCGGCGTCTTCGTCGGGGTGATGTACAACGACTACGGCTCCCGGCTACGACCGGCGCCGAAGAGCTTCGAGGGCTACGTCGCCAACGGCAGCCTCGCGAGCCTCGCCTCGGGCCGGATCGCCTACACCCTCGGCCTGGAGGGGCCGGCGCTGTCGGTGGACACCGCCTGCTCGTCGTCCCTGGTGGCGTTGCACCTGGCCGCGCAGTCGCTGCGTAAGCGGGAGTGCTCGGCGGCGCTCGTCGGCGGGGTCGCGGTGATGGCCACCCCGACCACCTTCGTGGAGTTCAGCCGTCAGCGGGGTCTGGCGCCCGACGGCCGGTGCAAGGCGTTCTCCTCGTCCGCGGACGGCACCGGTTGGGGCGAGGGTGTGGGTGTGGTGGTGGTGCAGCGGTTGTCCGACGCCCGTCGGGCCGGCCGGCGCGTCCTCGCGGTCATCCGGGGCAGCGCGGTCAACCAGGACGGCGCGTCCAACGGCCTGACCGCACCCAACGGACCCGCCCAGGAACGCGTCATCCGCGCCGCCCTGACCAACGCCCGCCTCACCGCCGCCGACATCGACGCCGTCGACGCCCACGGCACCGGCACCACCCTCGGCGACCCCATCGAAGCCCACGCCCTCCTGGCCACCTACGGCCAGGAACACCACCCCGACACCCCACTCTGGCTCGGCTCCATCAAATCCAACATCGGCCACACCCAAGCCGCCGCCGGCATCGCCAGCGTCATCAAAATGACCCACGCCATGCACCACGGCCTCCTGCCCGCCACCCTCCACATCGACGAACCCACCCCCCACGTCGACTGGACCACCGGCAACGTCGCCCTCCTCACCACCACCCGACCCTGGCCCCACCACGACCGCCCCCGCCGCGCCGCCATCTCCTCCTTCGGCATCAGCGGCACCAACGCCCACCTCATCCTCGAACAACCCGAACCCCAACCCACCACCCCCGACGAACCCACCCCCACCGACACCCTCCTGACCTGGACCGTCACCGCCCACACCCCCGACGCCCTCCACGACCAGGCCCAACGCCTCCACGACCACCTCACCCACCACCCCCAACCCCCCCACCACATCAGCCACGCCCTCGCCACCACCCGCACCCGCCACCCCCACCGCGCCACCATCACCGGCCACACCCTCCACGACCTCCTCACCGGCCTCAACGCCATCACCACCAACACCCCCCACCCCGGCACCGCCACCGGCCACGCCACCACCACCAAAACCCTCTTCCAATTCACCGGCCAAGGCTCCCAACGCCCCCACATGGGCGCCGAACTCCACACCCGACACCCCGCCTTCGCCGAAACCTTCGACACCTGCGCCACCCACCTCAACCCCCACCTCGACATCCCCCTGCACGACCTCGTCTTCACCAACCACCCCGCACTCCACCAAACCCGCTACGCCCAACCCGCCCTCTTCGCCCTCCAAACCGCCCTCCACGCCCTCCTCACCCACCACAACATCCACCCCGACTACCTCATCGGCCACTCCGTCGGCGAAATCGCCGCCGCCCACGCCGCCGGCATCCTCACCCTCCCCGACGCCTGCACCCTCGTCGCCGCCCGCGGCCACCACATGCAAAACGCCACCCCCGGCGGCGCCATGCTCGCCACCAACCTCACCGAAACCCAAGCCACCCAATGGCTCACCCAATACCCCCACCAACTCACCATCGCCGCCATCAACAGCCCCCACCACCTCGTCATCTCCGGCGACCACGACGCCATCGAACACCTCACCCACCAACTCCACACCCACCACCACAAAACCACCCGCCTCAACGTCAGCCACGCCTTCCACTCCCACCACATGGACCCCATCCTCGACGCCTTCCACACCACCGCCACCACCCTCACCTACCACCAACCCCACACCCCCCTCCTCTCCACCCTCACCGGCCAACCCGCCGACCCCCACCACATCACCACCCCCGAATACTGGACCCAACACATCCGCCAACCCGTCCGCTACCACCACGCCCTCACCCACCTCACCAACACCCCCACCCACCACATCGAACTCGGCCCCGACACCACCCTCACCACCACCGCACCCCACACCCACACCACCGGCCACACCTTCACCCCCACCCTCCACCCCAAACACCCCGAAAACCACACCCTCACCACCGCCATCGCCACCCACCACACCACCCACACCACCCCACCCACCCCCACCACCGACCACACCCCCACCACCGACCACACCCCCACCCACACCACCCTCCCCACCCACGCCTTCCAACACCACCACTACTGGCTCCACCCCCAACCCCACACCCACACCACCCACCCCCACCCCCTCCTCACCACCACCATCACCACCCCCGACCACACCACCCACCACACCGGCACCCTCACCACCACCACCCACCCCTGGCTCCACCACCACACCATCAACAACACCACCATCCTCCCCGCCACCGCCCTACTCGACCTCACCCTCCACACCACCAACCCCCACACCCCCACCACCACCGACCTCACCCTCCACACCCCCATCACCCTCCACCCCCACACCCCCACCCACCTCCACCTCCACCTCACCACCCCCACCCCCACCGGCCACCAAACCCTCACCATCCACACCCGCACCACCACCACCTGGACCACCCACGCCACCGCCACCATCAACCCCGAACCGGCACCGGAGCCCGCGTCCCCGCCGGGCGCCTGGCCGCCACCGGGGGCACAGGCCGTCGACCTCTCCGGCCTGTACGCGCGGTTGACCGACCACGGCTACGCCTACGGCCCGACCTTCCGTAACCTGCGGGCACTCTGGCGGCACGGCGACGAGCTGTACGCGGAGGTCAGCCTCCCCGACGGGACCGAGGTCGACGGGCACGTCGTCCACCCGGCGTTGCTGGACGCGGCGCTGCACGCGCTGATCGCGACGCCGGCCGACCTCGACGGCCCGCTGCGGGTGCCGTTCTCCTGGGGCGGAGTGCGCGCGACCGGTTGCAGCGCCAGCGCCCTGCGGGTGCGGCTGACCCGGCTCTCCGAACACGCGGTGCGGCTGGTCGCCACCGACCCCGACGACGCCGAGGTGATCACCGTCGAGGAGTTGACCACCAGGCCGTTCACGGCCGACCGGTCGGCCGCCACGGAAGCCCCGGTCACACCGATGCGGGTCGAGTGGGTGCCGCAGGAGGCCGGCCCGGCGGCGGAGCCGTCCGGCGTGCACGTGGTCGGCGTCGACCCGCTGGGGTTGGCCGACGCGCTCCGCACTGCCGGCCGCGACGTCACCGTCCACCCCGACCTGGACGCGCTGGCGGCGGCGATCGCCGCCGGCACGGCGGTCCCGGCCGACACGATGGTGACCTGCGTGACCGACGGCGGGCCGGGGCCGGCGATCGACCGGGCCGCGCCACGTCCGGCGGACGAGGTCGTGGCCCTCGCCCACGAGGTCGCCGAACGGGCGCTGGGGCTGGCGCAGCGGTGGGTCGGCGAGCCCGCCTTCGGCGACCACCGGCTGGTGACGGTCACCCGGGGGGCGGTCGCCACCCGGACCGGGCCGGAGATCCAGGATCTGCCGGCGTCCACGGTGTGGGGTCTGATCCGGTCGGCGCGTGCCGAGTTCCCCGACCGGTTCGCCCTGCTGGACCTGCCCGGCCCGGCGGACGCGACGCTACCGGCGGCGGTGGACGGTCCGGAGCCGGAGGCGGCGGTCCGGGACGACACCACACTGGTCCCCCGGCTGGTGCCGGTCGCCGAGTCGGCGGCCGTGCTGCAACCCCCGGACGGGGGTGGCAACTGGCGGCTGGACGTGACGAGCCGCGGCACGTTGGCGAACCTGGCGCTGGTGCCGTCGCCCGCGGGGGACCGCCCGTTGGCCGGCGGCGAGGTACGGGTCTCGATGCGCGCGGCGGGCCTGAACTTCCGGGACGTGATGATCGCGCTGGGGCTCTACCCGGGCGACGACGCGCAGATCGGTGGCGAGGGTGCCGGCGTCGTGACGGAGGTCGGTTCCGAGGTCACCGGGCTTTCGGTCGGCGACCGGGTGATGGGGCTGTTCCCCGAGGGTTGCGCCGGCCCGGTGGCGGTCTCCGACCACCGTCATCTGGTGCGGACCCCGGCCCGGCTCAGCGACGTCGAGGCGGCGGTCCTGCCGATCGTCTACCTGACCGCCATGTACGGCCTGACCGACCTGGCCGACCTGCGGGCCGGTCAGCGGCTCCTCCTGCACACCGCGACCGGCGGGGTCGGGATGGCCGCCCTGCACTACGCCCGGTACCTCGGTGCCACCGTGCACACCACCGCGAGCGCGCCCAAGCAGGCCACCCTGGCGACCCTCGGCGTCCCCGCCACCCACATCCACGACTCCCGGACGACGGCGTACGGCGATCGCATCCGGCAGACCGATCCCGACGGTGTCGACGTCGTCCTGAACACGCTGACCCACGCGCACGTGGACACCAGCCTCGCGCTGCTGGCCGAGGGGGGCACCTTCCTGGAGATCGGCAAGACCGACATCCGCGACCCCCACACCATCACCACCACCCACCCCCACCTCACCTACCAGCCCTACGACCTCCTCGACGCCGGACCCACCCGCATCAACCAACTCCTCACCACCCTCACCCACCTCCTCACCACCAACGCCCTCCCCGCCCTACCCGTCACCTGCTGGCCCGCCACCAACGCCCCCGACGCCCTGCGTCACCTCAGCCAGGCCCGCCACACCGGCAAGATCGCACTGACCATCCCCGCCCCCCGGCCGCAACGCGGCACCATCCTCATCACCGGCGCCACCGGCGCCCTCGCCACCCACACCGCACGACACCTCGCCACCACCCACCCCCACCACCACCTCCTGCTCACCACCCGAGGAAACCCCGACACCCTCACCCCCCTCACCACCGAACTCCACACCCACGGAACAACCACCACCACCGCCCAATACGACCCCACCCAACCCCACCAACTCCACCAACTCCTCACCACCCTCCCCACCACCCACCCCCTCACCACCGTCATCCACACCGCCGGCACCCTCCACGACACCCCCCTCACCACCCAAACCCCCCACACCCTCCACACCACCCTCACCGCCAAAATCGACACCACCCACGCCCTCCACACCGCACTCCAACACCACCCCGAGGTGAATCTCGTCGTCTTCGGCAGCGCCACCGGCACCCTCGGCAACGCCGGTCAGGCCAACTACGCCGCCGCCAACACGTTCCAGGACGCGCTGACGCACCACCGGCACACCATGGGGCTGGCCGGCACGACGATCGCGTGGGGCCTGTGGCACACCGAGTCGGGGATGGGGGCCGGCCTGCAGGAACAGGACCTGCAGCGGCTCAGCCGGATCGGCGTACGGCCGATGGACGTCGCCGACGGCCTGGCGGCGCTCGACGCGGCCGTCACCCTGGGCCAACCGGTGACCGTCGCGATGGGGCTGTACCTGCCCACCCTCACCGCGCGGGCCCGCGACGGGCTGCTCGCGCCGCTGTTCCGGGCATTGACCGGACCGGTCGGCGTGGACGCGTCGCCGCAGGACGCGCCGGCGGCGGTCCGGCCGCTGCCCGAACGGCTCGCCGGGCTCACCGACGCCGACCGGCACGACCTGCTCCTGACCCTGGTCTGCGAGAACGCGGCGATCACGCTGGGGCACGCCGGGGCGGCGGGCATCGCCCCGGAGCGGCAGTTCCGGGACCTCGGCATCGACTCGCTCACGGCGGTGGAACTGCGTAACCGGCTCGCCACGGCTACCCAGCTACGGCTCTCGGCCAGCCTGATCTTCGACCACCCGAGCCCGGCACAGCTGGCCCGGCACCTCGGGGACCGGTTGACACCGCAGGAGCAGGACCCGTTCGCGGTGCTGTTCGCCGAGTTGGACCGGTTGACCTCCGACCTGTCGGCGGCGGCGCCGTCGGCCGCGGCGATGGGCCGGCTGTCCGGCCGGCTGGCCGGCTTCCTCGACCGGGTGGAGGAGCAGCGGTCCGCCCTCGTGGCGGACACCGGTGACGAGGTGACCGCGATCTCGACGGCGACCGACGACGAGATCTTCGACCTGATCGACAACGAACTCGGCATCGGCTGAAGGAGTCGCACATGACCGCACCAGTGATCATTGCCGGCGGGAGCCTGACCGGGCTCATGCTGGCGCACGAGCTGGCCCTGTGGGGGATCGACGTCGTCGTGCTGGAGCGCGACCCCGCCCTGACCGACGAGTCACCCGGGCAGGCGATCAACACCACCACCGCCGAACTGCTCGACCAGCGTGGCCTGCTCGCCGGGCTGCGCGGGCACGTCTCCCCCGTGCAGGGCACGCACTTCTCGCTGATGTGGCTGGACATGTCGGCGCTCTCCGGCCGGCATCTGCCGGCCATGCTGCTCGGGCACCAGTTCATCGCGCGGCGGCTCGACGAGGCCGCGGTGGCCCGTGGGGCCGACGTGCGTCGGGGCCACCGGGTGACGGCCTTCACCCAGGACGACGACGGCGTACGGGTCCGGGTCGGCACCCCCGACGGCGGGTACCACCTGCACGGCAGCTTCCTGGTGGCGGCCGACGGTGAGGACAGCACGGTGCGCGCGGCCGCCGGCATCGCCTTCCCGGGCGCGGGTCCGGCGAACTGCGGTCTGGTGGCCGACGTCGAGATCGCCGTCGCGGAACTGGCCCCGGAGCACCGTGGGTCGCGGTTCTGCCCCGGCGGGGGCGTCTACTCGGCGGTGCCGGTCGGGCCGGAGCTGCTGCGGGTCATCACGGCGGAGTTCGACGTCGCGCCTCCCGCCGACACCGCGCCGACGACCGCCGAGCTGCGCGCGGCGGTCGCCCGGCTCACCGGCGCGGAGTTGCCGGCCGCGCCGGTGCGCTGGGTACGCCGCTACGGCGGGCAGACCCGGACGGCGGAACGGATGCGCAGCGGCCGGGTCTTCCTGGCCGGCGACTCGGCGCACACCTTCTATCCGTTGGCCGGTCTCCGGCTCAACCTGTGTCTGCAGGACGCCGTCAACCTGGGCTGGAAGCTCGCCGCGGAGTTGTCCGGCTGGGGCCGGCCCGGCCTGCTGGACACCTACCACGAGGAGCGTCACCCGCAGGCGGTACGCGCGGCGGATGCCACCGACGCGCAGCTCGCCCTGATCCACCCGATCGACCGGGTGACACCGCTGCGCGGCCTGTTCGCCGAGCTGCTGCGGCTGCCCCAGGTGAACACCTACCTGCTGGAGCTGTCGACCGGGCTCGACGTCCGCTACGACGTCGGGGTGGAGCCGTGCGGCCCGGTTCCGGTGGGCCGCCGCCTGCCGCACGTGCCGCTGGCCGGCGTCCGACCGCTGGCCGGTACGGCGGGGGGCGCGGTGACATCCACCTCGGTGGCCGACCTGCACCATGCCGGACGCGGCGTCTACCTGGACCTCGGTGGCCGCACGCCGGTGCCGACCCGGCGCACCCTGGCGGCGCTGGGCGACCGCATCGACGCGGTTCGCGCGGAGCCCACCGACGAGATCCTGGCGGATGCCGTCCTGGTGCGTCCGGACGGTCACGTCGCCTGGGCCGGGGATCCCGTCTCGGATGCCGAGGGGCTGTCCGGCGCGCTCAAGTCGTGGTTCGGTGAGCCGGCCGGGTGACCGGTCGTGCCGTACGAGCAGCGCCCCCGGCCGGTGGCCGGGGGCGCTGCTCGTACGGCGGTCGGGTCAGGGCGCGGTGACGGCGCCGGCGAGCTGCTGCGACCAGGCGGTCACGGTGGGCGCGGCGGCGAGGTCACCGAAGCGCACGCTCATCCCGGCGCGACGCCAGCCGTTGACGAGCCGCATCAGTTGCAGGGAGGTGAGTCCGAGTTGGACCAGGTTGGCGTCGTCGCCGATGGCTGCGGCGTCCAGGCCGATCACGACGGCGATCGCCTGTCGGATCTCCTCACGTGTGGTGCCCGCGGTGTCGTGCTGCACGATGGGTCCTTTCCGTCGACTCAGCGGTGCTCTTCGATGATCTTGATTACGGCGCAGCCGACCTCGATGCCGACGCCGACGGCAAGCAGCAGGACGTGGTCACCAGGGCCGACGGCGCCGGTGGTCAGCAGGTGGTCCAGCGCCAGGATCTGGTCGCTGGCGCCGCAGTGCCCGACCGTACGGCTGAAGTCCCACACGGTCTGCGCGTCGGTGATCCCGAGGGGGTCGAAGATGCCGTTCTGGAGCTGGTCGAGGGCGACCCCGCTGTGCGCGACCCGGGCGATGCCGGCCATCGTCACACCCGCCTCGTCGAGCACCCGGTCGACCGTCTCGGTGACCAGGTCGCCGAGGTGGAACACCGGCGGGGTGACGCCGTTGGCCCACTGCTCGGCCCAGTAGCGGGAGCGCGATTCGAGGTCGACCTGCCGCCCGGTGGTGATGCTCGGCGGGAAGAGCGGTTCGCCGCCGCGGTGCAGGACCTCGGCCGCCGGGTTGGACGCCGAGCCGACCGCGAGGAGTTCGGCGAAGCCGCCCCGGGTGGACAGCAGGGCGGCGCTCGCGCCGTCGGCCAGCACGTAGTGCGAGCTGATCCGCCAGCGGTCGACGACCGGGGTGGAGAAGTTGTCGGCGGCGGTGAGCAGGACGGCGGTCGACCCGGGGTCGGCCATCAGCTGCGCGGCCGCCAGCCGCAGCGCCGACAGCATCCCGTTGCAGCCGTGGTGGATCTCCAGCGCCGGCACCGCCCGGACGCCGAGCGTCTCGTGCAGGATGTAGTGCGGGGCGGACCAGGTGTCGGGCCCCTGGTAGTGGACCGGGCAGTGCATCAGCGCCGCGACGTCCTCGGGGCGGTGGGCCGAGCGCTTCATCGCCTCCGCGGCGGCCTGGAAGGCCATGTCGGGGGCGGGCGTGTCCGCTGAGACCGCGATCGAGTGCAGGTCGCTGTGGATGCGGTTCCCCTCGTCGTACCAACCGCGTTTCACGGCCTCTTCGGTGGTGATCCGGTCCGGCAGATACGTGCCGACACCAGCGACAAAGACGTTCCGGACTTTCATTGCCACCCGCTTTCGGGAAATGGTGCGGCCAACATCCCCAACGGTCCTCGACCTGCCTAACGGCCACCTAAAGAGGATCTTGGTACGCGCCCGTACCGTCGCGGCCGCACCGCCGGGCAGCGGATCGACGGGCGACGCCGCCACCCTCTGCGCCGCGCCCCCACCCGTCGCCCCGGGGCCCGCATTTGTGGCTGACATGCAGGCGTCGGTGCTTGCGGGGAGGCTTTTCGTGAGGGAGAGTCACCGAGCGGGCGAGTCGCATCGCCGACAGAAGACACCCGGCCGAAACACTTCCGTGCACATCGTTAGCGGTACCCCTGCACCGCTGGACGGCTCCGGGCCCCGAAGCCCTTCGGCAAAATTCTCGGAACGGTCTTAACGACCATATCGACAACACGGGATAAAGCAGGTTGACACCCTCGCTGAAACATGATTAATTGCGATTCGTCACATCTCTTGGGGAGGGATCCGTTGGCATCCGGTGATGATCGGGAGGCGTTGATCACCGCCGATCAACCAATTGTCTTCAAACTCCTCGGTCCCCTGGAAGTGTGGGTGGACAGCACCCGCGTCCCGCTCGGCGGCACCCGGCAGGAACTGGTGCTCGCGGCCCTGCTGCTGGCCACCGGATGCGTCGTCACCCTGCAACAGCTCGTCCAGGTCGTCTGGGAAACGCACCCGCCGTCGACGGCGGCGCACCAGATCCGGAAGATCGTGGCGGACCTGCGTCGGCGGCTGCCCGCCGGGCTGATCGTCACCGACGGGCCCGGCTACCGGATGGTCATCCACGACACGGCGGTCGACCTGCAGATCTTCGAGAAGCAACTCGTCCGGGCCCGGGCCGCCGAGGACGACGGCCGCCCGGCCGAGGCCATCGACGCCCTGACCACCGGCCTCTCCCTGTGGCGCGGCGACGCGCTGAGCGGCATGAACGGCCTCACCGTACGCACCGCGGCGGCCCGCGCCGACGAACGTCGCCTGATGACCGTCGAACGTCTGATCACCCTGCAACTGGAGATCGGCGAGGAGGGCGACCTGGTCGGCCAGCTCCGGGCGCTGGCGGCCGAGCACCCGATGCGGGAACGGTTGCTGGTCCTGCTGATGACCGCGCTCTACCAGAGCGGACGGCAGGCCGAGGCCCTCCAGGTCTACGCCGACGCCCGGCAGTCGCTGGCCGACCAGTTGGGCATCGATCCCGGGCCGGAGCTGAGCCGGCGGCACGAGCAGATCCTGCGCAACGACCCGGCCCTCGACCCGCGTGCCGCCACCCGCGCGGCGGTGCCCGCCGTCCGGGTCGTGACCTCGTCGAGCCGCCCGATGACGATCCCCCGGGACCTGGTCGACTTCACCGGGCACGACGAGACCCTGGAGACGCTCGTCGGGTTCGCCCGGCCGGATGCCACGGCGCTGACCCTCGTGTCGATCAACGGGATGGGCGGCGTCGGCAAGACCACCCTGGCGATCCACGCCGCGCACCGCCTGGGCAGGGAGTTCCCCGACGGCCAGCTCTTCCTGGACCTGCACGGCTTCACCTACGGCCGGGACCCGGTCGACCCGGTCGAGGCGCTGGGCGTCCTGCTGCGTGCGGTGGGCACCCCGGGCGAGCAGCTCCCCACCGACCAGGTCGGCAGGTCGGCGCTCTGGCGGGCCACGACCGCCGACCGGTCGCTGCTGATCCTGCTGGACAACGCCAGTAGCGCCCAGCAGGTCATCCCGTTGCTACCCAGTTCGGCCACCAGCCTGGTGCTGATCACCACCCGGTCGCGGCTCAACGGACTGGACGGGACCCACTCGGTCACCCTCGATCCGCCGCTCGACGACGAGGCCAGCGCGATCGTCCACCGCCTGCTCGGCGACCGGCACCCGGCGACCGAGGCCGAGGTGCAGGCCCTGGTCGAGGCGTGCGGCCGGCTGCCGCTGGCCCTACGGATCGCCGTGGCCCGGCTGCACAACCGCCCGAAGTGGACGCTCAGCTACCTGATCGGCCGGCTGCGCCGCGAGGGGCGGCTCATGCGGGAACTGGTCCTCGACGACCGCAGCGTCGCGGCCAGCATCGGCCTGTCCTACCACGGGGTCGGCCCCGACCACCAGCAGATGTTCCGCCTGATCGGGCTGTTCCCCGGGGAGAGCTGCGACGCGTACACGGCGGCGGCCCTCGCGGGCGTCCCGCAGGAGCGGGCCGAGCAGATCCTGGAGGACCTGCTCGACTCGCAGCTGCTCATCCAGCGGCAGGTCGACCGGTACGAGATGCACGACCTCGTCCGCAACTTCGTCCGTACCGTCCTCGCCCAGGACGAGGACGAGAACACCACCGCCATCCACCGGCTGCTCGACTACTACGTCGTCACCGCGGAGACGGCGGCGAACCGGGTCCAGCCCGGCCGGTTCGTGACCGAGGCCCGGGTGCGGTACCCGCCGCAGGACGTGGCGCCGCTGGCCGACCAGGCGGAGTCGCTGGAGTGGTTCGAGGCCGAGCGGCGCAACCTGCTGGCCGCGATCGACCTGGCGGCCGACCGGGGCCACGACTTCCACCTGTGCCACCTGCCCCGCACGATGGCCTTCTACCTCTACGTCCGGGGCGAGATGCACGAGCACATCGCCACCTTCCGCAATGCCGCCGCCGCCGCCCGCCGGATCGACGAACCGGTCCACGAGGGACTCAACCTGATCAACGTGGCGATCGCGCACTGGTACCTCGGGGAGTTCACCGAGGCCCTGGAGTGCTACGCCGACGCGCTGGCCATCGCCCAGGACACCAACGACACCGTCGGCGAGGGCACCTGCCTGGGGCGGATCGGCATCGTCTGCGCCAGCATGGGTCGCTTCGAGGAGGCGCTGAGCTACCAGCAGCGGGCGCTGGCCATCCACCGCACGATGGGCAGCCAGGCCGAGCAGGGCAACGCGCTGAGCAACATCAGCCAGCTCCAGAACGTCCTCGGGATGCACGCCGAGGCGGTGACGAGTGCCCGGGAGGCGGTGCGCCTGCTCGACGGCCGGGACCAGCCGGCCGATCTCGCCTCGGCGCTGACCCGGCTCGCCTCGGCGCAGAGCAACCTGGGTGAGGGACCGGCCGCGCTGGCCACGCTGACCCTGGCGACCGTTCCGGTGCAGACCACGAACAGCCGCCGGGCCCGCGCCATGCTCGATACGCGCTACGCCGAGGTCCTGATGCGGCTCGGGCGGCTCGCGGAGGCGGAACGGCACGGCCTGGCCGCGCTGAGCCTGCTGGGTGGCCTGGAGAACCCGGCGCTGCGCGCGGAGGTGGAGAACGTCCTCGGTCGGGTCCACACGGAACGGGGCGACTTCACCGGCGCCCTGGCCCGACACCGCAGGGCCCACGAGAACGCCGACCGGATCGGGCTGCGCCTCGAACAGGCGCGCGCGCTCGACGGGATGGGGCGCGCCCACGCCGGCCTTGGTGACTTCGACCGGGCGGTGACGGACTGGCGGGCCGCGCTGAGCCTCTACCAGGTCATGGGCATCACCGGCGACGATCTGGAGCAGCGGCTCGGATGCCTGGAGCAGTCCCGGTCGGCCGTGTCGCACTGACCGGAAGCTCCGGTGCCGGGCGGTCGCCGTTCCCGGGTACCGTCTGCACCCCGTAACAGCGCCGCCCGATTACATCGATCAGAGTAATTATCACAGGGAGGCGTCGTGGAAATTCGCCACGACTCGGTGACGTAATTCGGTCGGCGCGCGCCTCAGCGCGGGCCACCATTGTCGAGCAGCGGCCCGTCGGCGACCGCGACAACGGTGTGACCCTCCTGGCCGGCCACCACCCGACCTTGGTCGGCGGCGGATCCGGTGGCGGCGAAGGCCACGACGGCCAGGCTCAATGCGACAGCGGCCCGACCCAGGATGCGGATCTTGAACATGACATTCCCCCGATGTTCGTCGGTCGTTTTGACAATGCCACTGTCACAACCGTCGCTACCGGAACGATCCCACATCGCTCCCGGTGAATACCATTGTGGTCCCAGATGGCGAGGACGACGACACTGCGGCAATTATGGGCGCATGACGCAAAACGCATTCAAACCCATCGCTTGTGGCGACTCCCGCCGATGGGGTAGACATGGGGTGCCCGCCACGGCCGGCGCCGCCCCCTCCCCCACGGCCGCCCCCTCCCCCGGGGGCCGATGCCGACCGGCGACAGGCGTCCCGTCGCCTCCCGCGCGTCGACCGCGCCGGCATTCCCCACCGCGAAGTGCGGCAAACCGGCCGGCGGGAACGGATCGGGACCGATTCGGTATCGGCCCGCGCCACAGTGGTGCAGTGACTTCGGTTGACCAGACGGCGGACTGACTCGCCACCACAGCGCCGGCACTCCACCCGATGCCACGTACCGCCGACACCGAGCCGGCGGGCGACTCGACGGGGGGAACATCCGTGAAGTACGAGATCCTTGGCGAGATCCGGGTCCATGGCGTCAGCGGTGTCGTCACGCCCCGTACCCGCAAGACCGAGACCCTGCTGGCGGTGCTGCTGGCGAAGACCAACCAGATGGTCACCTCCGACCAGTTGCTGAACGAGATCTGGGGCGAGGACCCGCCCAGCCGGGCCAACGACGCGCTCTACGTCTACATCTCGCAGCTCCGCAAGGTGCTGCGCGGCAGCGGCCACGACGCCGCCATCGTCACCCGGCCCCGGGGGTACACCATCCTGACCGACGCGGGCGACCTCGACGCCGACGAGTTCCGCCGACTCGCCCACCTCGGCCAGCAGCTCCGCCGCGCCGGCCAGTTCTTCCCGGCGGCCCAGACGCTGCGCAGGGCGCTCCGGCTCTGGGGTGGGCCCGCCTTCAGCGGGCTGATCGACAGCCCAGTCGTGTACGCGTACGCCACCCTGCTCAACGAGCTGCGCATCGAGTGCCTGGAACAGCTCATGGAGATCGAGCTGACCCTCGGCGGCCACCGCGAGATCGTCGGCCAACTCTCCGCGCTCATCACCGAACAGCCCCTGCGCGAGAAGCTCTACCAGTACCTGATGCTCGCCCTGCACCGTTCGGACCGCCGGGCCGAGGCGCTGGCCGTCTTCCACACCGCCCGCCAGCGGCTCGACATGGAGATCGGCATCGAGCCCTGCCAGGCCCTGCGCGACCTGCACCAGCACATCCTGCAGGACCGCGATCTCGGGTCGTCGATGCTGGTCAGCCCGCTCGCGGCGGCGTCGTGACCACGACCGCGGCGAACGTGCCGTACCGCACCGACGAGCCCGACCTCTGGCTGCGCCGGTTCGGCGCCCGCAGCAGCGGCGGCCCCACCCTGATCTGCCTGCCGCACGCCGGCGGCGCGGCGACCTTCTTCCGGCCGCTCGTCGGGCTGCTCGCCGCCGAGGTGGACGTGACGTGCGTGCAGTACCCCGGCCGCCAGGACCGCCGCGGCGAGCCACCTGTCGACACCATCGACGCCCTGGCCGACCTGCTGACCGAGGTGATCCGGCCGACCGTGCGCGGGCCGGTGGCGCTCTTCGGGCACAGCATGGGCGCGATCCTCGGTTTCGAGGTGGCCCTGCGCCTGGAACAGCTCGGGGTCGCCCCGCTGCGGCTGTTCGCCTCCGGTCGCCGGGCGCCCGGGGTGTCCCGGCACGAGACGGTCCACCTGCGCGACGACCGTGGGTTGCTGGCCGACGTCGCGGAACTCAGCGGAACCGAGGACGACGTCTTCGCCGACGAGGAACTGACCGCGATGGTGCTGCCGGCCATCCGGGCCGACTACCGGGCGATCGAGACGTACGCGCCCCGACCCGGGGTGCCCCGGTTGCGCTGCCCGGTGACGGCGCTGCACGGCACTTCCGATCCCCGGGTGGACCTCGCCGACGCGCACGCGTGGGCGGGCCACACCGACGGCGGGTTCCGGCTGCAACCGTTCCCCGGTGACCATTTCTTCCTGCTGCGGCAGTGGACTCCGGTGGCCCGGGCGATCCGAACGGATCTGCGGCTGGGCTGACCCGCCCTCGACACGGACCGGCCCCGGTGCGAACAGGCAGCGGGGCCGGTCGGATCGCGTCTCCTCCTATTGTCCCGGGCGATAAAGATCGACGCCGATCGACGCACGACGGGCTTTAGAACGGTTTCAGCGACCCGCCATAGCGTTCGCCGGACGGACAATGGAGCGAGGGGACCGACACACGATGAACGAATCGACCACCTGGCGAGCATTGACGACAGGCAGCACCGACGAGGTCGTCCTGGCCATCGACTTCGACGCCACCGGCCGCCCGGAGGCGCGGTTCGCCGACCTGGCACCGCACCTGGGACCGGATTCCAGCGTGTGGGAGACCGTGCCACTCGGGATGGACGCGCTGGCCGGACCCAGCGGCGAGGGATACGTCAAGCGCTGGGCCGACGAGGTCCGCGCCAGCGGCCGTACGGTGACGGCGGTCATGGGGTTCTGCGCCGGTGGCGCACTGGCCCCGGCCCTGGCCGCGCAGGTCGGCCAGTGGCAGCCGGAGCCCCCGCTGATCCTGTTCGACCCCGAGACCGTCACGCCGCTGACCATGTACTGGCAGTTCGCGAAGATCATCGAGGTGGCCACCTCGTCGCTGACGCCGGCCGAGCTGGACGAGGCCCGGGAGGCGGGCCGGCAGGCCCAGCGCGACCTGGGTGACCTGGAGCCGCTGGCGGACCGGCTCAGCGAGATCTTCGGACAGGTCGGCGCGGTGGCCTTCCCCCGGCTCGGTCTGGACGCCACCAGCGCCGCCGAGGTGGTCACCCTGTTCCGCTCCTTCATCAGCTACCTGTGCGCCGCCGGCCAGTTCGACCCGCTGCCGGCGTGGTCCCGGGCCACGGTGCTCACCTCGGCGAGCCCCACCAGCGGTCTGAACGGCTACCGGACGATCAACCCGCAGGCCCCGACGAACCTCGCCGGCGACGAGATCACCTTCTCGGTCGGGCACGCCGGCATGCTCGCCGACGCCACGGTCGCCGCGACCACCCGGGAGCTGCTGGCCCGGACCCGGGTCCTCGGGGGAGCGCGGTCGTGACCGGGCCGGCCGCCGCCACCCGCAAGGAGGAGGCGCTGTGGATGCTCGACCAGCTCGTCCCGGGTTCCGGCGTCAACAACCTGGCGGTGGCCCTCGACGTCGAGGGTGAACTCGGCGACTGGGAGCTGGAGGAGACCCTCGCCCGACTGCTGGCCCGGCACGCCACCCTGCGGACGGTCTTCCGCGACACCCCGGCGGGGCTGCTGCGGCACGTCCTCGGGCCGACCGAGATCACCGTCGCGCTCGACCAGCACGAGGTCGCGCGGGCCGACCTGGAGGAGCTGCTCACCGCCTACGTGGGCAGGCCGTTCACGATGGACGGCAGCCCGCTGCTGCGCGCCGGACGGTTCCGTACCCCCGACGGGGACGTGCTCTGCCTCGCCGTGCACCACCTCAACTTCGACGCCCTGTCCTCGGTGGTGCTGACCGAGGAACTGGTGGCCCTCTACACCGCGGTCTCGGAGGACGCCGAGCCGCCCGCCGAACTGGCGCAGCCGGCACCGGTCTGCGTGGAGCCGGCACCGAGCCAACGCAGCCTCACCTACTGGCGTGACCAGCTGCACGGGTTCGACCCGTCCGGGCTCGCCCTGTGGTGCGAGGGGCCGGACGTGGCCCAGCCGACCCTCACCGGAGACCGGGTCACCGCCCGCCTCTCGGCCGCCGCGTACGACGCGGTACGTGCCCTCGCCCGCCGACTGCGGGCACCGGAGGCGGTCATCCTCTACGCGGCGTACAGCCTGCTGCTGTCCCGGCACGGCGCGGGCCGGGACGTCGTCGTGGGCGCGCCCGCCTCGCTGCGGACCGCCGAGAGCAGCCGGGCCGTCGGCTACCACATCAACACGTTGCCGCTGCGGCTGCGCATCCCGCCGGGCGTCACCTTCGCCGACCTGGTCGGGGAGGCCCGGGGGGTGTTCCTCGCCTCGATCATCCACCGCGAGGTGCCCGTCGAGGCGCTGATGGCACAGTTCCGTCCGGCCGCCGGCTCCTGGCGTAACCCGGTCTTCAAGCACCTGTTCAACTACGTCCCGGACGAGGGGCAGGCCAGCTACGACCTCGGTGGGCTGCGGGCCGAGCGACGCATCGTGGAGAACGGGTTCAGCAAGTTCGACCTGGAGTTCTTCGTCGTCTCGACGGCCGGCGCGCTGGACGTACGGGCGGTCTTCTACACCGAGGTCCTCGGGCGGGCGGACGTGACCGCGATGCTGGCCCGGTTCGACGCGCTGCTGGTGACGCTCGGCCAGCGCAGCGGGGAGCCGGTCGACGCGCTGCCGCTGCACGCCCCGGCGGACCTCGCCACCATCGACACGGCGAACGCGACCACCCGTCCGGCGCGAAACCCCTCGGTGCTGGCGGCCATCGCCGACCGGGTCGCGGCGGCCCCGACGGCGGTCGCGGTCCGCGACGGCGACCGCGCGGTGTCGTACGCCCAGATCTGGGCGGCGGCGGACCGCACCCGGGCGGCCCTGCGCGCGGCCGGTGTGGGTCCGGGCGGGGTGGTCGCCCTGCTGGGCCGGCGGGGTCCGGAACTGCTCGGCGCGGTCCTGGGCACCTGGCTGGCCGGGGCCGCCTACCTGCCGGTCGACCCGGCCCACCCGTACCAGCGGATCGTCTACCAGCTCGACGACTCGGGCGCGGGGGTGGTGATCGCCGATCCGGGCACGCCGGTGCCGGAGGCGCCCGGCCGGGTGGTGCTGCACCCGGTGGAGGTCGCCGACGCCGACCCGGCACCGGTCGGCCCGCCCGCCGACGGGTTCGCCGCCGGCGATGACCCGGCCTACCTCATCTACACCTCCGGGTCGACCGGACGCCCGAAGGGCACCTGGATCACCCACCGGGCGCTGGCCAACCTGATCGAGCACTTCGTCGACCTGCTCCGCGCCGACGCCCGCACCGCGACGCTCTGGCTGACCACGTTCAGCTTCGACATCTCGGCGCTGGAACTCTTCCTGCCCCTGGCCACCGGCGGGTCGACGGTGGTCGCGCCGGACGCCGCCCGCACCGACGGGCAGGTGCTGCTGGACGTGCTGCGGCGGCACCCGGTCGACGTCGTGCAGGCGACGCCGACGACCTGGCGGCTGGTGGCCGAGCAGGCCGGGGACGTGCTGCGCGACGTCCGGCTGCTCAGCGGCGGTGAGGCGCTGCCGGCCGGGCTGGCCCGTCAGCTCGCCGGGGCCGGTCGGGAACTGCACAACGTCTACGGCCCCACCGAGACGACCATCTGGTCCACGGCGGCGCTGCTCGCCACCCCGTTCACCGGGCCCGTCCACGTCGGTGCGCCGATCGCGAACACGCAGGTCTTCATCGCCGACCCGGAGGGCCGCGAGCTGCCGGTGGGCCTGCACGGCGAACTCTGCATCGCCGGTGCGGGGGTGGCGATCGGCTACCACCGCCGCCCGGAGCTGACCGCCGAACGGTTCGGCGGGCACGAGCGGTACGGGCCGTTCTACCGCACCGGGGACCTGGCCCGCTGGCGGCCGGACGGCACCATCGAGGTGCTCGGCCGGATGGACCGCCAGGTGAAGCTGCGGGGCAACCGGATCGAGCTGGGCGAGATCGAGTCGGTGCTCGGCGAGCATCCGGCGGTCGACGCGGCGGCGGTGCTGGTGCACGGCGGCGCCGACGGCACGCTCGTCGCGTTCGTCGTCGGTCCCGACCCGGACGACGCCGTCCACGACGACCTCTGGCGGCACGCCATCGGGGTGCTGCCGCACGCCGCGGTGCCGCAGGAGTTCATCGTCGTGGCCGGCTTCCCCACCACCGGCAACGACAAGGTCGACTATCCCGCGCTGGGCCGGCTCGCCGAGGAGCGCCGGCAGCGGGCACGCGAGACCGCACGCCCGACGGCGGCCAGCGGCGACCCGGTGCTCGACGAGCTGATCACCCTGTGGCAGGACCTGCTCGGCCATGCCGACGTGCACGCCGGGTCCAACTTCTTCACCGCCGGGGGGCACTCGTTGCTCGCCGCCCGGCTCGTCCAGCAGGTCGAGGCCCGGCTGCGGGTCCGGCTCGCGCTGTCCGACATCTTCGCCAACCCCACGCCGATCGCGCTCGCCGAGGGCGTACGGGCGGCCCAGCGGCAGCGCCTCGACCGGGTCTCACTCAACTAAGGAGCATCCACCATGACAATCACCAGCGACCTGCCCGTCGTCGACCTGCCCGCGCTGCCGTTCGAGCGCGACCAGTTCGACGTCAACGGCATCGCACCGCTGTTCCGCGAGCTGCGGGACACCCAACCGATCGTCCGGGTGCGTACCTCGGCCGGTGACGAGGCCTGGCTGGTCACCCGGTACGAGGAGGTCAAGACGCTGCTCAACGACCCGCGCCTGGGCCGCTCCCACCCCGAGCCGGAGAAGGCGGCCCGGGTCGCCAACGCGGCCGTGCTGACCGGACCGCTGGGCACCCCGGACAAGGAGGTCGCCGCCCGGCAGCGGTTCCGGCGGCTGATCGGGCCGTCGTTCGCCGCCCGCCGGGTGGAGAAGCTGCGCGGCCAGGTCCAGGAGATCGTCGACCAGCTGCTCGACGATCTCGCGGCGAGCCCGCAGCCGGCCGACTTCCACGAGGCGCTCTCGTTCCCGCTGCCGGTGCTGGTCATCTGCCAGTTGCTGGGCGTGCCGACGGAGGACCGCGCCGAGTTCCGGCACTACTCGGCCGGCGCCACCGCGCTCGACGACCCCGCCGCGGCGAAGGCCGCCTGGGAACGGCTCGTCGCCTACATGTACCGGCTGATCGACATCAAGCGCGCCGAGCCGGGCGAGGACGTCTTCTCCGACCTGCTCGCGGTCGCCGAGCAGGAGAACCTCAGCGACGACGAGATCGCCCGGATGGGTGCCGGCCTGCTGTTCGCCGGCCACGAGACCACGGTCACCCGGCTGGACCTCGGCACCCTGCTGCTGCTCACCCACCCCGACCAGCGGAGGAAGCTGCAGAACGACCTGAGCCTGGTGCCGTCCGCGGTCGAG
Organism: Micromonospora sp. WMMD723; assembly: GCF_049863385.1. Lineage (NCBI taxonomy): Bacteria > Bacillati > Actinomycetota > Actinomycetes > Micromonosporales > Micromonosporaceae > Micromonospora > Micromonospora sp. WMMD723. The sequence continues at coordinate 3,986,625 of NZ_JBMKNR010000001.1, read as the reverse complement.
GAGATGCTGCGCATGGTCGCCCCGTCCACCCAGGACGTGCTGCCCCGCTACGCACACCAGGACATCACGGTCTGCGGCACCGACGTGCCGGCCGGTGACCTCATCCTGCTCGCCTTCACCGCCACCAACCGGGACCCGGACGTCTTCGTCGACCCGGACCGCTTCGACATCACCCGCGACTCCGACCGGCACATCGCGTTCGGGCACGGGCCCCGGTTCTGCATCGGGTCGAGCCTCGCACGGGCCGAGTTGCAGTGCCTGTTCGCGACGCTGCTCGTCCGCTTCCCCAATCTCCAGCTCGCTGTCCCCCCAGCCGAGCTGGAGTTCCGCGATTTCACCCTCACCGGTGGCGTTACCTCCCTTCCCGTCACCTGGTGAGCTGAACGCGCGGAACCCACTGGCACCGCCGGCCACGTCCCGCCGGCGGTGCCAGTGTCGTGTCCGGGGCACGTCACCGGGACGCGCGAACCCGGGGAGGCGGCCGCCGGTCCACGCGGACCCCGACCCCTGCGGACCCCGACCCCTGCGGACCCCGACCCCTGCGGACCCCGCTCCCCGCTACCTGCCCCCCCGTCGCGCAGCGACTCTTCCGGCCGGGCCGGCGGCTCATCGGGCCGGGCCGGCGGCTCATCGGGCCGGGCCGGCGACTCTTCCGGCCGGGCCGGCGGCTCATCGGGCCCGGCCGAAGCTCGGGTGCGAACAGCGCGGTGGCCGCCATCGGGGGATGATGGCGGCCACCGCGGGTGGGGGGGAAAGGTCACTCGGCGATACGGGTCTGCGCCGTCCAGCGGTAGATGACGACATCACCGTCGACCGCCGTCAGCGACTCGTCGGTGCGCTCGAAGTGCTCGTAGCCGCAGCCGTACCGCACTTTGATCTTCGGCTCCAGGCTGTTGACCAACCGGGCCCGAAAGTCGTCGGGAAAACCGTTCGGGCCGCCCTCGAGACGAACCCTCACCTGCGACGTGGTCATGGCCATACCTCCGGCTCTGTGCTGTCGACGGGCTGTGCGAAACGGTGGGATCGGGGAGCGCCGGTGCCGACGTCCCGGCCGGTGACGACGCCGGGCCGGTCACCGGCCCGCACGGGCCGGGAACGTCCTCGGCCCCGCCCGTGTCGTGTGCGGTGCACGGCGATCAGCCGATCGTCCAGGTGTCGCCGCTGTCGAGCAGGTCGGTGAGCATCCGCGTCGGGTCGTCGGACCCGGTCGAGGTGGCGTGCGCGACCTGCGCGCGCACGGTGTCGTCGTAGCAGGGCCGCTCGACGGCGCGGAACACGCCGACCGGGGTGGTGTGCAGGTCGGAGCCGGAGAGCCGGGACAGCGCGAACGCGTACGCCGGGTCGGTGACCGACTCGTCGTGCACCACGATCTCGCCGGGCGGCACCTGCGCGGTGGGACGGACGGCGAGGCCGAACCCGCCCGGCGGATGCGTGACGCAGAACCGGCCGTCCGCGCCGAACCGGATCGGCTCGCCGTGGGTGAGCCGGATCAGGTGGTCGTCACGGACGTCCGGATCCTTGAGCGGCGCGAAGGCGCCGTCGTTGAAGATGTTGCAGTTCTGGTAGATCTCGACGAACGCCGAGCCACGGTGGGCTGCGGCGGCCCGCAGCACCGACTGCAGGTGCTGGCGGTCGGCGTCCAGGGTACGGGCGACGAAGCTCGCCTCGGCGCCGAGCGCGAGCGAGAGCGGGTTGAAGGGTGTGTCGGGTGAACCGACCGGCGTCGACTTGGTGGTCTTGCCCAGTTCGGACGTCGGCGAGTACTGCCCCTTGGTCAGCCCGTAGATCCGGTTGTTGAACATCAGGATCTTGAGGTTGACGTTGCGGCGCAGGGCGTGGATCAGGTGGTTGCCGCCGATCGACAGCGCGTCGCCGTCGCCGGTGACCACCCAGACCGACAGGTCGGGCCGGCTGACGCACAGGCCGGTGGCGATGGCCGGCGCGCGCCCGTGGATCGAGTGCATCCCGTAGGTGTCCAGGTAGTACGGGAAGCGCGACGAGCAGCCGATGCCGGAGACGAAGACGATGTTCTCGCGCGGGATGCCCAACTCCGGCAGGAACCCCTGGACCGCGGCGAGGATGGCGTAGTCACCGCAGCCGGGGCACCAGCGGACCTCCTGGTCGGACCGGAAGTCCCGGGCGGTCAACGACAGGGCGACCTCAGGCATCACCGATCACCCTCTCGAAGGCGTTCTCCAGTTCGCCGGTGGTGAACGGCGAACCCTCGACCTTGGTGTGGGACACCACGTCGACCAGGTACCTGGCGCGCAGCACCCGGGCGAGCTGCCCCAGGTTCATCTCGGGGACGACCACCCGGTCGTAGCGGGCCAGGACGTCGCCGAGGTTCGCCGGCAGGGGGTTCAGGTGCCGCAGGTGGGCCTGCGCCACGGCGTGGCCCCGCCGGCGCAGCGCCCGGCACGCGGCCGTGACCGGCCCGTACGTCGAGCCCCAGCCGAGCACCAGCACCCGGGTGTCCGGGTCCGGGTCCTCCACCTCGACGTCGGGCACCGGGATCGAGGCGATCCGGGCCGCCCGGGTACGCACCATGAGGTCGTGGTTGGCCGGGTCGTACGAGATGTCGCCGGTGCCGTCGGCCTTCTCCAGGCCGCCGATCCGGTGCGCCAGCCCCGGCGTGCCCGGGACCGCCCACGGCCGGGCCAACGTCTGCGGGTCCCGCAGGTACGGCAGGAACCGGCCGTCCGGACCGTTGGGTTCGCGGGCGAAGCTGACCCGGAGGTCGGGCAGCCTGGACACGTCGGGCAGCAGCCACGGCTCGGAGCCGTTCGCCACGTAGTTGTCCGACAGCAGGATGACGGGGGTGCGGTAGGTCAGGGCGATCCGGGCCGCCTCGATCGCCGCGGCGAAGCAGTCCGCGGGCGTCGCCGGGGCGATCACCGCCAGCGGCGCCTCACCGTGGCGGCCGAACAGCGCCATGTCCAGGTCGGCCTGCTCGGTCTTGGTCGGCATGCCGGTCGACGGACCGGCCCGCTGCACGTCGATGACGACCAGCGGCAGTTCCAGCGCGACCGCCAGGGAGATCGTCTCGCCCTTGAGCGCCACCCCCGGCCCGGAGGTGGTGGTCACCCCCAGCGCACCGCCGTAGGAGGCGCCCAGGGCCGCCCCGACCGCGGCGATCTCGTCCTCGGCCTGCATGGTGGTGACGCCGAACCGCTTGTGCTTCGACAGCTCGTGCAGGATGTCCGAGGCCGGCGTGATCGGGTACGCACCGAGGAACACCGGCAGCTCCGACCGGACGCCGGCCGCCACCAGCCCCAGCGCCAACGCCGCGTTACCGGTGATGTTGCGGTACCTGCCGGGCGGCATCGGGGCCGGCGCGACCTCGTACCGGACGGTGAAGTCCTCGGTGGTCTCGCCGTAGTTCCAGCCGGCCCGGAAGGCGGTGACGTTCGCGGCGGCCAACTCCGGGCGGGTGGCGAACTTGCGTTCCAGGAACCGCAGGGTAGACGCGAACGGGCGGGCGTAGATCCAGCTCAGCAGGCCGAGCGCGAACATGTTCCTGGCCCGTGCGGCGTCCCGCTTCGACACCCCCGTCCCGGCGAGCGCGCCGAGGGTCAGCGTGGTCAGCGCCACCGGATGGACCTCGTACCCGTCGAGCGAACCGTCCTCCAGCGGGTTGGCCCGGTAGCCGACCTTCGTCAGCTGGCGTCCGGTGAACTCGTCGGTGTCGACGATGATCGCCGCACCGCGGCGCAGGTCGGCGAGGTTCGCCCGCAGCGCGGCCGGGTTCATCGCGACCAGGACGTCGGGCGCGTCGCCGGGGGTGAGGGCGTCTACGGCGGAGAAGTGGAGCTGGAAGCTCGACACGCCGGGCAGGGTGCCGGCCGGCGCCCGGATCTCGGCCGGGAAGTTGGGCAGCGTCGCGATGTCGTTGCCGAGCTGGGCGGTCTCCGAGGTGAACCGGTCCCCGGTGAGCTGCATCCCGTCGCCCGAGTCGCCCGCGAAGCGGATGACCACCCGGTCGAGCCGCCGGACCGGCGTCTCCCCCGGTGCCGCACCGGTCGTCGTCGTGTCGTGCACCATCGTCGTCATGGTTCCGCCTTCCGAGCGTCACACGCCGAAACTGGAGAGCACCTCGCGCAGCCGGGCGGCGAAGGCGCGGGGGTGGGTGGTCAGCCCGGCGTGCCCGCCGGGGAACTCCGAGGTCGCCAACCCGAGGTGGGCCGCGAGGCGTTCGGCGGCGACGTAGCCCCACACGCCGCGCGAGTCCTGCCCGGCGGCCGGGACGACCCGCGTCGGCCCGGTCTTCATCGCGTCCAGGTCGTCCATGTCGAGCCGGTACTCCCGGAACGCGGGCAGGTCCCGGGACAGGAAGAACTCGATGTTCGCGGTCCGCCGTTCGTCGGGCGGCGGGGGCATCGCGACCCCCGGCTCGGTCGCCAGCCGGCGGAAGTCCACCCCGTTGAGCGCGCCCAGGCGCAGCAGCGCCGGCAGGCCGCCAGCGCTCCGGTGCAGCTCCTCCGCCTCGTCGAGGCCGGCGTTGACCGTGCGACACAGGTCGTCGGCCAGCAGGTCGAGGATCGGCGGCTCGTGCGTGACCAGCACCCGGACCTGTTCCGGGTGCCGGGTGGCCAGGTGCAGCCCGGTGAGACCACCGATGCTCGAACCGAACACCACCGCCGGCTCCGAGGTCACCTCGGCCAGCAGCCGGTGCACGTCGTCGGCGTGGGTCTCCACCGGCACCGGGCGGCCGTCGTCGGGGTCGATGACGCTGCGCGACAGGCCGCGCCGGTCGTAGGTGACCACGGTGTACGCCTCGGCGAGCTGCGCGACCAGATCGGCCGCCCGGTCGGCGTCCCCGTCCCCACCCTGGAGTATCAGCAGCACCGGCCCGGAACCGCAGATCTGGTAGTACAGGTTGGCGTCCGGAACCCGAAGCGTGCGACCGATCTCACTCATACGCCCGATCGTCGCGGGCGGACCTAACGCGAACCTTGCGTCCGGCTGTAGCGCCCCGGGGCACCCGCTGGCGGCGGTGTCAGCCGGTGGGGGTGTCAGCCGGTGGCGGCGAAGGTGTCGCGCACCGCCGGTTCCAGCGACCGGCCGGTGGTAGGTTCGACGAACAACTCGGCCAGCAGCAGGTCGGCGAGGTAGGTGGGGTTGAGACCCGCCTCCCGGCGCGCGAGAGCGTGCAGCATTCCGCCGCAGCCCAGCGCGGCACGGACGGCGGGGGCGGGCAGGCGGCCGACCCGACGCGGCCGGCCGACGGCATGGGCGATGCGGGTCATCATGGCCGCCCAGGTGAGGTTCTCGTCGGCGACCGGGACGTCCCCGCCCCGGGCCTGTTCGAGCGCGTCGGCGGCGACCTCGGCCACGCTGCGCGCCGAGGCGGCGGCCGTTCCACCGGCGGGGACCGCCAGCGGCGCCCGGGACCGCGCCCACCGGTCGAGCGGACCGGCCCAGTTGGGCAGCCGGTCGCCGGCCCGGCCGAAGACGAACGGCAACTCCAGCACGGTGACCGGCAACTGCGGGCCGGCGGCGGCGCGTCCCTCGGCGGCCTGTTCCCGCCGGCACCTGACGCAGACGTGCCGGTCCGCCAGGCGCCACTGTGGATGCCGCCGGTCGAAGAAGGTGTAGTACGACCCGGTCAGGACCGCCCGGGTGAGGCCCTCGGTGCGGGCAGCGGTGAGCAGGCGTACCACCGGGTCGACGAGTTCGCGGCGCAGCAGCGGGTGGATCGGCCGGGGCAGCACCCGCTGTTCGTCGGCCCGGGTGGCGAGGACGACACCGTCGTGGCCGGCGAGCAGCGGTCGCAGGTCGTCGGTCGAGGCGGACTCGACGTCGAGCAGGTGGTCGACACCGGGCCGGGCGGTACGGGCCACCGTGGTCACCCGGTGTCCCCGCCCGCGCAGCACCTCGACGACGTGCGCGCCGATCAGACCGCTACCACCCACCACAAGGATTCTCACGTCTCATCGTCCACTGCGGACCGGGCCGGTTGTCAAGCCACGGCACCGCCGCGACGGCCGCGGCCAGCAGCCGCTGCGGCTCGAACTTCTTCGATGTCATGCCGGCGAGGACAGGTCGCCGCGCTGGACAGACGTGAACTCAGTGCGCCCCGGGCCGGGTCCGTAGCAGGCTCTCGAAGCCGACGTAGCCGAGGATCAGCGCCGCCAGTCCGATGATCCCGAACAGTCCTCGCAGCCACCAGCCGGCCCGGCGGGGCGAGCCGACGACCGGGTCCGTCATGGGCCCATGGTATTTGACAGGGTCGATCAGAAGCCGTCGCGAAGCGCCGCGCGCGGGCCGGTCACAGGAAGTCGTCGGGCCTGGTGTCGGGCAGGGTGGCCAGCAGTTGACCGGCCAGCCGCCGGGTGCTGTCGTCCTGCCCCCGGTGGGTGAGCCGCACCAGCAGCTCCCGGGTCCGTGGGTCCCGCCAGTGGTGCCGGGTCAACGAGAGCAGCGCGGTCCGCCGGATCTCCCAGTCGTCGTCGTCCACCAGGCTCAGCAGCAGTTCCGGTACCTCCGGCCGGCCGGCCAGGTTCGCACCCAGCTGTTCGGCCGCCCGACGCCGGACCTCCAGGGACGCGTCGTCGCGGACCAGACCGACCAGCAGGACCTGCACCTCGGGATCGGTGCCGAAGTGCTCGCCGAGCGCGGCGGCGACCCGTGCGCGGATCGCCGGGTCGTTGTCCGCCAGCCGACGCATGAGCCGCAGCGTCACCGCCATGGACGTCGGGCCCTGCCGGGTCAGGCAGGTCACCGCCGCGTCGAACACGGCCGGGTCGGTGTCCAGGTCGATGCACTCCAACAGCACGTCGGTCACCGCGTCGGAGCCGCCGTACCGGCCGAGCGTCTGCACCGCGGCCAGCCGGATGCCGCCGTAGCTGTCCCGCCGGGCCCGCCGGCACAGCGTCTCCCGCAGGCCGTCGGAGCCGTCGTGCCGGGCGAGCGCCTCGGCCGCCGCGCGGAGCACGGTCGGATCGGGATCCCTGCCGACCTGCTCGGTCAGGCACTCCCGCACCGTCGGCTCGGGCGGATCGGCGAGGGCCGTCAGGCTCCGGGTGACCCGCAACCGGACGAGCGCGTCCCGCTCCTCGAAGGCCCGGCCGATCAGCAGGGTACGGGTGGCGTGGCCGATCGGCAGCCGCCCGGTGAGCAGGTCGACGGCGGCGAGCCGGACACTGGCCGTCGGATCGCGTCGGGCGCTTTCCATCAGCAGTTCCCCGGTGCGGGGGTCCGGGTACGCGTCGACCAGGCCGCGCACCGCCGCCAGGCGTACCGTCGCGTCCTCGTCCTCGCGGGCCGCCCTCGCCACCACGGTCCACCCGGCCTCCTCGGCCCGGTCCCGGTCGATCAGCGCGGTCACCGCGGCGGCCCGCACGGACGGCTCCTCGTCCTGTTCGATCAGGTCGACCAGCCGGGACCGGCACCGTCCCTGCGGGTCGGGTCCGGAGGCCAGCAGCCGTACCGCCGCCGTGCGCAGCCGCGCGGAGCTGTCCGAGCCGGCCAGCTTCAGCAGCAGGTCCATGTCCTCCGGGCCGGGTGGTCCCGGCAGCAGGGTGGTCAGCAGGCAGCGTCGTACCTCGTCCGGGGCGTCGCCGTCCACCCGTCGCAGTGCGGCGGCGCGGGCTGACCCGGCCCGCCCGGGCAGGGCCAGCAGGCCCTCCAGCGCCCGCTGCGCCACCCCCGGGTCGGGGTCGGTGTCGAGCAGCAGTCGCAGTGTCCCGGCGGCGTCCGGCACCTCGGTCAGGCGCGCGGTGAGCACCCCGACGGCGGCCCGGCGTACCGGGGCGTCGGAGTCCGTGGTGGCCCGGACGACCATCCGGCGGACGTCGTCGGACAGTGCGGTGCGACCGCCGAGGGACTGTACGGCCAGCGCACGCACCGCGAGGTCGGCGGAGTCGACGAGCCCACGCAGCACGTCCGGCAGGTCGGGGTCGGCGCCGAAGTGGGTGACCAGGGCCCGCACCGCGGCCTGACGCACCGCGGTGGAGATCTCGGCGCGGGCCTGGGCGAGCAGAAGGTCCCGGTACCGGCGGCGACCGCTGCGGTCCATCCGGGCGGCGGCCTCGGCGAGCCCGGCGACCAGGGTGAGGTGGGCGTGCCGTTCGGTGCCCTGCCCGAACTCCAGGAGCAGGAGATCCTCCAGCCGTTCGTCGGCGGTGGAGAGCGCGGCGGCGATCCGGGTGGCGAACGCGGAGCCCGTGCGCCAACTGGTACGTATCCCACGGCGGCGGTACCAGTGCAGGAAGGTCGTTCGGCCGGGCCAGTCCGGCCCCAGCACCCGGATCGAGGAGAGCAGCTCGTGCTCGGTGAGGTCGACCAGTTGGGGGTCCTCGGCGGAGATGCCGTGCTCGACCAGCAGCACGACCTGGCGCAGCACGGCCTCGCCCGCCTCGGCCAGGTCCGCGGGTTGCGGGGCCTCCGCCACGCACTGCGCGGCGAGCACCAGGTTCCAGGGCGGACCGCTCAGGTTCAGCGGCGGCCAGGGTCGGGTTCCCTCGGTGGCGAGCCGGACGATGAGGTCGTTGGCGGTCGGGACGGGCAGTGCGCCGGCCACCAGCCGGAGCACCTCCCGCCAGGACGGATCGGCCCAGTGGTCACGGAACAGCGAACGCAACCGGTCGGGGCCCCAGGAGGCCGGATCGTGCTCGATTCCGTCCACGATCTCCTCGGCACAAAAGAACTCCAGGAACGCCCGGTGCACGAACCCGAACAGCCGTAGGCCGTAGCGCTCCAGGATGAAACTCCGCTCGCGCAATTTGCCGATCATCGAGTAGGCCATGGCGAGTGCCCGCTCGTTTCCGAAACTGTAGAACGTGACGAGGTGGTCCCGGAAGATGAGTGCCAGCTCGTCGGACTCGATGCAGTTCCCGGCCGGCCCCGATTCCCGGAACTGCATCCGGAAGGCCAACTGGCGCAGCAGCCGGTGCTTCGCCTTCAGATCCAGCGCCGGCACCTCGCCGTGGCTCTCCCGCAACTGTTTGGTGACGTCCCACTCGGAGATCAGGACGTCGGTGACGTGTGCGTACAGTCGTCGCCTGTTGCGGGGCAGCGGGTGGCCCCGGCCGACGATGGCCATGAGGATCAGCAACAGCGGGTTGCCGGCGATCTCGTGCATCGCGCGGGAGTTGCGCACCACGTCGAGAAGCTGTCGCCGTTGCTGTTCCGCCTCCGCCTCGGTGGGCATCACGTAGCGGCACCAGTTGCCGAGGAAGCGGGCGATCTGCCCGTCGTCGAGATCCTCGATCGTGAAATGGTCGAACCCGGCGCTGGCGAAGGTCTGCCGCAGATATCCCGCCGCCCGCGAGGTGACCATCGTCAGCACCCCCGGGTACTCGCTGGCGAAGGTGGCGATCTGCGCGGCCACCTCCTCCCGCTGCGCGGGGTCGACCACCTCGTCGAGCCCGTCGAACAGGAACAGCGCCCGGCCGCCCCGGCGCAGATACGCCTCCAGCACCGTCCGGTCGAGTCCGGGCAGGCCCATCTGCTGGCTGTGGCCCACGTAGTCCAGCAGACCGTCGCACCGCCCGTCCCCCCGGTGCGTGGCGTACGACCGCAGTTCGATCAGCACGGGCAGGTGGCCGTCCAGCGCCGCCAACCGGGGCTCGGCGCAGACCCCGGCCAGCACCAGCGCCAGGTAGCGGGCGACCGCGGACTTTCCGGATCCGGCGTCGCCCAGCAGCACCATCATCCGCCGGGCGGGATCACACACCACGTCGAACAGCATCAACGCGTCCTTGGCCGCGTACTCCTCCCGCAGCCGCTCCACCTCCTCCGGGTCCACCACCCCGGGCAGCCCCGCGTCGTCACCGTCCGGCGTGGTCCCGGCCGGGCGCCACCAGGCCAGCGGCATCTCCGGGCGGGCTTCCTCGTGCACGCGGGGCTCCACGAACACCTTCGGCAGCCCGACGGTCAGGTAGCCGATGGTGGGTCGGGGTGACACCGCGTTCACCGGGACCGCCTCGTACATCAGGGTCAGGTTCCGGTAGTAGCGGGCCCGCATCTCCTCCGGCAGGTGGGTGCCCGGGTCGGCCGGCCCGCGGACCGGGGACCGGCCGCTGAGCACGTCGGTCAGCGCCGCCATCACCTTGGCGGTCAGGTCGTCCACGCTGGAGAAGAAGTCACACAGGTGGTGCTCCTGGAGTTCCCGGCGCAGTTCGACGATCCGGTCACCGTCGTCGCCCCGGTCCATCATGTGGCCCGGCCAGTGCGCGTCCTCGGCGAGCAGGAAGACCAGGCAGGGTTTTCCGGCCGCGAGCGCGGCGCGGTACTCCAGCTCCGTGATGGACGACGTGTGGCCGGGCGGCCGGAAGCCGTACCGCCAGGCGAAGAGGCCCAGGTAGAGATCACAGTCCCGGACGTCGTTCAGGCAGCGCTCCAGCGGTGGCTGGACGTCGGTGCCGTACGCCTCCATGGCGACGTCCTCAATCTTCAGCCGACGGGCCACGGCGTGTACGGCCAGACGGTATTCCAGCAGGTCCTTATGAGTGGCCGAGATGTAGACCTTCATGAACGGCACCCTCCGGGAGGGAGACTGGCGACCGTTGCTGAACGTATCAGCCGCCGTCATCGCCTCATGTCCGACGGACACTCACCGCGCGGTGCCGCACATGGGATTCCCACGCGGAGGCGGGCCTATGATGTCGGCAGCACGGATCAGGTCCGAGCGGGCCGGATCTCATTTTGCCCGGTTTTTTCCTCCGGCACGCATCCGGAATCGGCACGGATCACGGCGGCGCATGTCAATCACCAGGGGACGCATTCCGCGAGCCGGCGCGGACGGGTGCGGTGATGCGGAGGAAGTCATGCTCACACTCGGTGAGGTGCACACCAACCTGCTGCAGCACAGCACGGCGCTGGCCCACGAGCAGAGTTCCGAGGTACTCCGCCTGGTCGAGGGCGAGGCGGTGCTGACCTCCCGCCGTCCGTCGCTCTACGCGGTCTCCCCCGACGTCCGCACCGGGGTGGACTGCTGGCTGCCCAGCGCCCGACGCCGTCAGCTACGCGGGGTCGGTGCGGTGGTCACCCGGGCGATCGTCACCGGCGGCCGGATCGTGCAGGCGTCTTCGGTCATCCGGGTGACGGGCGGCGATCGACGCCGGCCGTGGTCGCACTACCTGGCCAACCCGGGTGTTCTGGAGACGGTGGGCAAGCTGGACGCCGTGGATCTGACCGCGGGATTCCTGCGCGGCGACGACGCCGACGTGCTGAACCTGGAGGCGATCACCGGCCGGGTGCTCGACGGCGTGCAGACCTCCGACCTGCTGGACCGGCGTCCGCCGCTGCGCGCGGCGCGTACCCGGCTGCGTTGGGCCGCGCAGGTCTCGACACGGCCGGAGCGGGAGGTTTCGGCCGTGGTCACCGTGGGCTCCCCCACGCTGCGTACGGTCGAACTGGTGCTGGATCCCCAGGACGTGCCGGACGCCGTGGCCGGCCTCTGCGAGGACCTCGCCCTGCACGACTGGCTGTTGACCACGCTGTCCTCCCTCGTGGAGGCCGCCGTCGCCCGCTCGGCCACCGGCCCGGAACACATCGAGCGGCTGCGGCCGGTGCTGGAGCACCTGCTGCACCTGTGGTTGCCCGGTGCCCGGGTGAGCCCCCGGCTGCGACCGATCTGGGACCGGCTCGAACAGGTGCCGGGGTTCAGCCGGCAGTGGAACTCATCGGTCACCTGGATCCGGGACCAGATCGCCCTGGCCAACCTGGCCCTGCTGCGTGACCTCGCCGGCCAGCAGGGCGGCAGGGCACTGACCACTCACCCGCCGATGAACACGTAACTCAACCGGTCGACCAGTTCGTCGGGCAACCGCACGCCCTCGCCGCCCGCCCGGCTGGTGACCTGCTGCGCGATCGCCGGGGGCACCGCCACCTGGCCGAGAATCGTCCGCACCGCCAGCTCCACCGCCAGGTACTGGGTGTCCATCAATGTCAGCGTCCGGTACGCGCAGAACGGCGCGGCGGCCGGATTCAGCTGGACGACGGCCGGTAGCGCATCCCACGAGTCGGGCAGCTCGCCGGTGAGCCGGTGCGGCTGCATCAGCGCCTCGCCGCGACGACGCAAGACGCCCAGCCGGGCCATCTGCCAGACCGAGGCGAGCAGGGCGCACGACCACACCCGGTTGCTCTCCTCACCGGACCACAGCTCGACGTCGACGAAGATGGAGTGCCGGGGGTCACCGGACTGCACCGGTGGGGACCACGGCCGGGGCAGCGTCATCGCCGGCGCGTCGACATGGCCGGGTGAGCGCATGCCGTTGGACAGCCAGCCCGACTCGCTCGACGGGGGGCGGCTACCGGTGGTGTGCCGGGGTGGCTCCACCACCAGGGCGTCGACGACCATCTGGGCCACCTCGACGCCGTCGTGCCGGGCGAAGCTGGACTCCCGGGCGACGTAGTCGAGCACCAGCCCCTGCGCCGCCGCCGCGCTCTGCACCCGCCCGATCACCTCGCGCGGGGTGCCGAACCGGTAGAAGTAGTCGTCCACCATGAAGCAGGTGCTGACCCGGGGCTGGCGACCCCCCGCCAGCCCCCGGCCCGCCAGCCCCGGGATGATCGCCGACCACTCGGCGATCCGGGCGAACCTGTCCCGCAGCTCCTGACATTCCGCGCCGAAGTCCTCGGCGTAGAAGTGCCCCAACTCCACCGACAGGTGCGCGTAGGCCACGTTCTCCGTACGGGCCACTGCGGCTGCCTCCTGGAACGTGACGTCCAGGTCGGTCACACGGCTTCCCATGCGGTCTCGTCGAACAACTTCGCGGTCAGCTCCACGAAGACGTCCACCGTCCCCGTATTCGCGATCTTGGTCTGCACGTCGTGGTCCGAGATGAGCTGCTCCCGCCACTGCAACAGCGGGTCGAGCGGCACCGAGCCGAGTCGGGAGGTACGGCCGACCCCCTTACGCCGGGCCAGCTCCGACAGCTCGTCGTCGCACTTACGCAGGAACGCCTGTTGGGCGAGGTCGAGATGACCGACCTCGCCGCCTCGGACGTCGATCACCGCGGTGCGGACGAACCGCAGTGACTCCCGCAACCGTTCCCGCTCGTGGCCGTACTCCCCGCCCATGGCCAGAATCCCGCCCGCCTCGAAGGCCAGGTCCGCCGCCGCAGTGACGTGTTGCGGGGTCCACCTGTGGAAGACCAGCCAGCGGGCGGTGACCTTGCACAGGGCCGGGGTGGCGGTCGCGGCCAGGGCGATGTGACTGGCGTACGACCGGCCGGCACTGAGGTCCACCAGGGTCAGGTCGAACTCCTCCTCCAGGCGCAGGAAGAGGTCGACACAGCGCTTGGCGATGTCGCTGGTGAAGCCGAACTCGCTGCCGTTGCGCTGGCCGGGTAGGAGCACCAGGGACCCCGAGCCGACGGGCCGCTGGCGCAGGCTGGCCCGCTCGGAGGTGCCCCAGACGTCCAACCGCTCGGGCGCGGGAATCTCCCCGCGCAGGTACCGGTGCAGACCGCCGCGGCTGGGCCCGGAGCCCTCCACCCCGTTGACGGCCTGCGGGATCTGGAACGTGACCCCCGCGGTCGGCGAGCCGAAGTCGTAGTCCAGGTAGCAGGTCGCCCGGCCGGACAGCGCGCTGCGGTAGGCGATGTTCGCCGCGGTCACCGACCGACCGGTGCCACCCTTGTGTGACGTGACGAAGACCAGCATCAGATCCCCTCGCCGGCCTTCTGCTGACCGGTGGTGACGTCGTTGATCTGCAGCAACACCGTGTTCGCCAGGGCGGCCGCCGTGCCCGGACGTTCGTCCACCAGCAGTTGGGCCCGACGCAGGCTCGACCGGATGCTGCGCATGTTGCGTTGCATCGCCACACCGGAGAACGTGCCGCGCATTATCTCCCGGTCGAACAGGTACTCGGCCTCGTCGACGAGATCCTGGGCGTACGCCGCGAGCCCGCCGGCCCGGGGGAAGGGCCGTTCCGAGAGCAGCTGACTGGCGTTGACCATCGCGTGCACCGCCCGCTCGGTCAGGTACCAGGAGGGTGCCTCGGGCATCGGCGCCAGCCCCGGGAACGCGCCACCGGCATGGTCCCACAACCCCTGGTGCCGACCGTCCGGGATGCGCCGCAGCAGCAGGTGGTCCCACACCTCGTCCGCCAACTCGAGCAGTTCGCTGCGCCGCCGGGCGTTGTTGAGCAGGCCGGCGACGGTTATCGCCCGCTGGAGCAGCACCGTGGAGAACTCGTTCACGTTCCACGTCATGATCGGCTTCGACTCACGGTCGTTGAGGATCACCTGCTTGCCTGGCGCGTGCACGAGCAGAGCCTGCTCACCGGGGGACGCGCGGCGGGTGATCCGCGCCCGCTGCGCCAACTCCACCAGCACCGAGGCGATCCGGCCGAGCTCCTCGTCGCCGCCGCGCCCCACGGCGAGCAGGCCCTTGACCGCCAACGACGTCGTCTGCAACGTGTAGTAGTCGGTCCGGTCGCCGTCGGTCGTCCGCCACGGGATGTCCTCGATCGGCCAGCGTCGCCGGTTGCCGAAGGTCGCCACCGTCGCCCAGTAGGTCCGGGTCAGCTCCCAGCGCAGCTGCAGCGCCCGGGACAGTCGCTGCTGTTCCTCGTTGAGCAGGCCGAGCAGGCGGGTGCGTTCGGAGTTCAGGTCCTCGATGGCGTCCATCGCGATGACCGTGAAGTAGAGGTAGGGGGCGTTCTCCGCGGACCCGGGACGCTGTTGGCCGATCGGTTCGGTGGTCGGGACCTCCTCGGCTCCGGCGATGGTTCCCCAGGACCAGCCGCACTCGAAGAGCATCTCGCTGTTGTCGAGGTCCTCGGTCACCCGACCCGACCCGAGGAGCACGCTGCGCAGGCTGGCCATCGTGTCCCGCAACTGATCGCGCAGCGCGTCCACGACTTCCCGGCGCGGCAACTCGTCCTGGTTGACCATGTCGCACAGCCGACGGCCGTGCGGGTCGGTGGCGGTGAAGACGGAGGTGCTGAAGCTGCGGAGCAGACCGACCATGGCCGCGGTCAGCCGCACGTTGGCCATCGCCTCCAGCTCGTCCAACTGGGCGAGGAGATCACGCCGCTGGGTGGCCTGCCGGTAGACCTTGACGAAACCGATCGTCGCCAGCGTGAGCGTGACGGACACCGCGAACGAGTCGACGATGTCCAGCGAGCGCTGCTCCTCGGTGAGCGGCGGCCCGTCCTCCGCCGGGGTGAGGTAGCTGCCGCCGGCGAAGATCGGCGTGCCGGCCTCGTCGGTGTAGCGGCGGAAATAGTCGATCATCACGCCGACCAGCTGACGGGGGACCTTGATCGCGTCGCCGAGCGAACCGAGTGCCTCGACCACGTCGTCGTCGACCCGGTCCGGATCGTCGAGCGACAGCACGGAAACCTTGGCCGCGGGGAGCAGCAGGGTCAGCAACTGCTCCGCATCACTGATCGAGTTGCTGCCGCTCCGGCCGCCCCAGCGCCATTCACCATTGTCCCAACAACTGCGCACCGTGGCCCGCCAGATGTCGAGGATCTCCTGGCGCGGCTGTATCCGCATGATCCACCGCCGTCTGCTGTAGTCGCCGACTCAGAACCGCTGTCGTTGCCGTGCTCGCGAAGGTCCACAGTCGCCGAGTTCCATCTTAGCGGGCACGCCGCGTGTCAGCTGAGACAGAATCTTGGGTGTGGGCGAGCCGGCTATCCGGTATGAGTGAGGTGTCCGCACCGGAGCGTCGTCCCGCTGCGACCACGACTAACCGACACTATCCACGGGCACGGCCCGTGATCAGCAGCATGCTCACGTCTCCGTCACGTATCTGAGGCCGGGGACGTTCTTCGTGTACGTCGATGTCGTATGCCCCGGTCGCGATATCGGCCACCACCTCGGAACGTACCAGTGCAACGGCCGGGAACGAACACCGACCGACGTGGTAGCCGGTGGAGCCGAGCATGACCGCCACGGCAAAGGGCGAGTCGGGGCGTAACGCCCGGAGGAACCGGGAGATGGCACGTTCGGCCTCCGCCCGATCGGCCGAGATGGAACACGCCACGAAGAACATCGTGCCGGCATCCCAGGCGTGTGTCGGCAGGTCGAAGACGCTGGTCTGCGACACCCGGCCGACCTTCGCCAGACACCGCCGCGGATCGGTCAGGGCCGCATACGTCGGGTGCTCCGCACACACCTGCCAGTACGGGTCCCACGTCGTATCGTAGGAGTCGACCTGCTGACGCAACCAGCGCACGTTCGATGTCGACCACTCACACAGGTCGATGGTGTGAGCGAACGGCAGGAGTGACAGCGTCGGATAGAGATTCGCTCCCGACCCCACGTCCACACAGCATGCGTCGGAAAGCTCGGCTCCGGCGAAGAAGTCCCTGGTCCGACGGAGGATCTCGCGATCGTCGTCCCGCAACTCCGCGTAGTTGTGTCGGATATATGCCTGCGGGTCGAACCCGTCCCATTCGACTTCCGCATTGACCGTTCCCGGTGCCCGAATCGACGCGGGCGAGGTCAACGGCTTGCTACCACCAGCAGCCGGGGTCATCGCCATGGCTGAGCCTCCATCGACGTCAGGGGTCACCTTCGGTGGCTCGCCTGCAAGCTTCAGTGCATCACCCATTGTGCATCGGACGTGCCGCCCGCCCATCAGGGCGCTCCGTCGGCACCCATGGCAGACCACTCCGACCGACCCTGTTCCCCGCGCCGACCTGGATCAGCGGCGAAATCGGCACCTTCTGGCCGTCAGGTGCACGCGTGCACGTCCACGTGGCGACAGACAGCCCATGCCCGCCGGTCCCAATGCCAGCGCAGACAGGCCAGGTGACGGGAAAGTTTGGATCGGCCTGCGGCTCACCGCCGGATCTGCCAGAGACGGTCGGCAACGCTTGGTGTCGCCTCCTCTCCCCGTTTCGCCAGGCAGATGTACGACCGGGAGATGAGGCTGAGGGCGACGGTGCCGGTCCAGGCCCAGGTGAGCCAGGACGGTGCGAGGCGGATCGCCGCAGCCCCGGCCAGTGGGGCTGCCGCAGTGACCAGGGACAGCAACCGGGTCCACGTGCTCCTGTGGAACCGGACAGAGATCGAGAAGGCAGACCGGTCGTACAGGGCGAGTGCCACGGAGAACAGCAGAGCCGCCAACAGTGCGGCGGTCAGCGACGAGGTGACCTCGGCGAAGGTGACCGGCAGGGACACCAGAAACGGGAAGACACCGCCGAACTCGGACAGCACATTGCCCCATTTGGCGTACCGCCCGAAGCTGTTGGTGCGCAGCCGGGCCAGTTCACCCGAGGTGTTCGCATAGATGATCAGAGACGAGGTGGTAGCCAGAGCCGCCCCCATCAACAGAACGCGTACCGCGTCCGGGAAGCTGGCGTAGGCAAAGGAGAGACCCAACAGGAAGGTGATCGAGGCAAGGGTGCCGCTGGCGAAGGCGACGCTGGCGTTGGTCTCGTCCGACTGCAGCGCGCCGAGATCATCCTTCTCGAAGCGTGAGATCTCGAACGCGGGCCCACTGGGCAGCGACAGCAGGGCAGTGATCTGGTACGACTCCGACGCGAGCAACGCGGACCACTGGAGAGCCCCCTTCACCGGGACGATGAACCGGTCATCGGGGTCGACGTACTCCACCCGGGATTTGTACTGGCAGTAGAACCTGTCTTGCCCTAGGCCGAAGTAGTCCGGCATGAGCGTGCGCACCACAAAGCCCCGGGATAGCAGGAGCCCGAGCATCGCCAGGTTCTGCGGGCTCGTGACCGTGGACACCGACGGCAGGTCGCGACGCTCCGGTGCCCATCCGGCATTGAGCAGATCCTCAAGGAGCGCGGTCCCGATTTTCTGGCGCCGGCAATCGGGGCGCACACCCAACGCGCCGATGTAGAGGTGGTGCTCGGATGGTGTCTCCCGCCGGAGGAAACCGACGATCTGGCCATCGAGGCGTACGACTCGGACGCGCCCCTGGCGCACAGCTTCCTCGATCTCGCCCGGAGCCGCGGGTTTCTGGGTCTCTTCGTCGGCCGGAAAGCAGACACCGTCCAGTGCGACGAGCACTGGGATCTCAGCCTCCGTGGCGTCGTCAATGCTCATAGCGGTGCTTCGGGGTCGCCTCGCGCCACTGTCCCTCGTCATCTACCCATCGTGGACCGCCGATACAACCCGCCACGTCGTCACACCATCGTGGCCCTAGTCGCCAACCCGACACTGCCGTCGTTCGGGTGGCTGAAAGAACTCCCGGATAAGTCATCCTCAAGCCGTGATCCGAAGTGACGAGATCACCGCCGGACCGCTCCGCTGCCACCTTTCGTCGTTCAGGGGCTGACCGAACATCGCCGCAGCGTCGATCTCCAAGCGCCATGCCACCCTCCGTGCCCGGGAGTGGAGGCCATCGCTACAGCGGGCCGGCCTTCCGATCGGGCTGCGGTTCCACGACCTGCGCCACTCGTACGCGACGTGGCTCGTCTCCGACGGCGTCCCGATCGACGTCGCCAAGGTGACGGGACACGAGCAGACATCCACCGCGCCCGAACCGGTACACGCACTCCCCCGGCGAACGTGACCTCCGGGTGCTGGCATCGTTCGCTACCTTCTCGCTGCCTCCCGGCCAGCATTCATCGACAGAAACGACTCAAGGCCCCTCAATCGAGGGGCCTTGAGCTTTGTATATCGAGGGTGGGCGATGCTGGTATCGAACCAGCGACCTCTTCGGTGTGAACGAAGCGCTCTCCCACTGAGCTAATCGCCCTCAGCGCCGTTGACTCTACCCGATCGTGCGCCGGAGCCAAAAACCCGGGGTGCCGGTCAGGTCGTGGCGAGGTGGTGCAGCAGTTGGGCGACCAGGTCGATGCCGAGGCTGTACTTGAGCGAGAGCCAGAGCACCACGGCGACGAAGACGAGGCCGACGGAGCCGAGCAGGAACCGCACGGGCAGGGAGCGGGTGGCGGCCCACCGGGTCCAGGCGTGGACGTGGCGGCGGGTGAAGCCGAGCAGCCGGCGGGCCCAGTGGAACTCGACGGCCCAGATGGCGAGGCCGGCGATGACGATCAGCCAACCGGGACCGGGTAGCGGGATGAGGGCGATGCCGACGGTCACCACGATCGCCCCGGCGACGGCGATGAATATCTTGAGGGCGACGCGGCCGGTGGGGTTGGCCCGGATCAGGTCGAGGGTGGTGCGCAGCCGCCACCGCCAGCCGGTGGGGCGGGCGGCGAGGGCGGTCCGACCGGATCGACCGCCGCCACCGCGGGCGCGCCCGTTGACCGGTCGGGCCCGGCCGCGGGAGTTGCGGGGGGTGCCAGCGACGCGACCGGCACGTCCGGCGTCGGAGGTCGCCCGACCGTCTCGGTCCGGTGGCTTGATCGGCACCCTGTCACCCCGCCTTTTGGCTGCCCGGGCCCCTACTTTCGGTGACTCGGCCCTACTCACCGCATCCATTGAGGAACGCTTCGCGGCCATTTCACCCCCCAGTGTCGTCCCGGCCCGTCACTTGCGCAGACCACTGGACGTTACCGGAGTAAGTCGACGACTGAACCACCCGACTTCGGACGGGCTCCCGACTGGGCAGAACCGGAAATCCTACAAGAATTCTCACATTCTCGCGGCGATTCGGACCCCCTTCCCACCACTGGGTGAAGTCAGCGTATGGCGGAGCGTAGCCAGCAGTAGCACCTGAGTATGGGAAAAGCGGGACACGCGCGTTCCGCAGCGGTGCCGGGGGGAGAACGTCCATGAGTGTCATCCGACCGACGACCGTAGAGGTCGAGACGTCGCTAAGGCTCGTCGCGCCTGACGCCACCGCCTTGCCGGTGCGTGCCAGCCTGCGTTACGACCCTGCTGACCCGTATGCGGTCCATGTCCTGTTCCACGCCGAGTCGGCCGGTGGCGAGGCGGTGAGCTGGTCTTTCGCCCGCGAACTGCTGGTCACCGGCCTCGACGAGCCGGCCGGCATCGGCGACGTGCGGGTCTGGCCCTGGGCCACCCCGCGCGGCGACTTCGTCGCGCTGGCCCTGTCGTCGCCGGACGGCAACGCCCTGTTCGAGGTCCCGCGCAGCGTGCTGGTGCGTTTCCTGCGCCGGACCTACGTCGTCGTCCCGCGCGGCCGGGAGGCCGAGCACCTGGACGTCGACACGGCGGTGACCCGGCTGCTCGCCGGTCGCTGACCAGTCTGCCCCGGAGCCGCGCGGATCTGCCGAGTCCGCGCGGCTCCGGCCGTCCAGCTCCGGTGTACGCGCCACGCCGCCCGGTCACGTCACCGCCCGTCGGGTCCGCGGTCAGCCGTGCGTGGTAATGCCCCCGTCCACCGGGATGACCGCGCCGGTCAGGTACGCCCCGGCCCGCGACGCCAGGAAGATCGCCGCGCCGGCCATGTCGTCGGGGCGACCGATCCGACCGAGCGGCACCTGCTGCGTGATCGCCGCCCGGGTCGCGGGGTCGTCCAGGGCGAAGGCCATCATCTTGCTCTCGAACGGGCCGGGGGCGATCGCGTTGACCGTGATCCGCTCGGCGGCGAGCTGGTGGGCGAGGCTACGGGTGAGCATGTGCACGGCGGCCTTGGTGGCCGAGTACGCGTACACCTCCATCGCCGGCACCCGGAGCCCGTCGATCGAGCCGATGTTGATCACGCGGGCCGGGTCGTCGTCGCCGGCCGCCGCCCGCAGCGCCGGCAGCAGGGCGGTGGTGAGCCGGAAGACCGCCTTCACGTTGACCGCCCAGAGCTTGTCGAACGCGCTTCCCGGGTACGACTCCAGCGGCGCGCCCCAGGTCGCCCCCGCGTTGTTGACCAGTACGTCGAGCCGGTCGTACCGCTCGCGGACGGCGGCGGCGAGAGCCTCGGCGCCCGCGTCGTCGCCCAGGTCGGCGGGGATCGCCTCGCACCGCCCCTCGGCCGACAACTCCGTGGCCACCGCCTCGCACACGTCGGCCTTGCGCGACGAGATGACGACCGTGGCCCCGGCCCGGACGAAGCCCCGGGCGATCATCAGCCCGATCCCCCGGGAGCCGCCGGTGACCAGAACCGTCTTGCCGTCGACCGAGAACAGATCCGTCATGAGCACCCCATCGCGCGTCGCGGTCCTTACCGATCGGTAACGTAGCCCGGCCCCGGCAGCCGGACAACCCCGGCGGGACGCCCCTCCACCGCAAGCGCGACAGAGTCCCGTCGCCGGGATGCGACCTGGGCCGTCCCCGGTTACGGTCGACGACGATGGTCCCTTCCGGTCAGCTCTCCCCGGCAACCCGTCCCGACCTGCCCCGCCCCGAGATCGACGTCCTGGAGCTGGGCGACCTCGTCCCCGGCACGGGCGCGCCCCGACCGGTCCTGCTCGACCACGATCTGCTCGCCCTGGTCACCGGCGGGCACGGCCTCGTCGAGCTGGACTTCCGGGCGCTGCCCTGCCACCCCGGCACCCTGCTGCGGGCCGTTCCCGGCCAGGTGCTGCGCTGCCCCGCGCGGCTCGACGCGGTCGTGCTCCGCTGGCACGCCGACGCGCTGCGCGGCCTGGACGTCGACCCCGCCGCCGTGCCGCAGCACCACCAGCTCACCGGTCCGGACGAGGACGCCGTCATCAACGAGGTCTCCCAACTCGTGGTGGACCACCGCCGGCACCGCGCCGACCCGGCCGCGCACCCCCTGCTGCGGCACCAGCTCGCGGTGCTGCTGATCCGGCTCGCCCTGCTGCCCGGCGTCCGCGACTCCGGCGCGACGCCCGACGACACCGACCCGCAGCGGACCGAGCGGGCCACGTTCCGCCGGTTCTGCCGGGAGGTGGAGGCGGGGTACCCGTACACCCGGCGGGTGGAGGACTATGCGGCCCGGCTGGGTTGCTCGGTGCGTACCCTGACCCGGGCCTGCCTGGCGGTGACCGGGCGCAGCGCCAAGCAGGTGGTCGACGAGCGGGTCGCGCTGCAGGCCCGTCGGCTGCTCGCCGCCACCGACGAACCGGTGGCCCAGATCGGTCGGCAGCTCGGCTTCCCCGAGCCGACGAACTTCGGCCGGTTCTTCACCCGCGAGGTTGGGGTGAGTCCGGGCGCGTTCCGGGCCGCCCGGGACCGCCCGTCGGCGCGGATAGTCCGACCACGGCGACCCGCTGACCCCGCTGACCCCGACGGACGGGCATGATGGCATGGTGCAGATCTCCGCGCGCGGCGACTATGCGGTTCGAGCGGCCCTGAGCCTGGCCACCGCCTACCCCTCCCTGCTCTCCACCCAGGCGATCGCCAGCGAGCAGGACATGCCGCGCAAGTTTCTCGAAGCGGTCCTGGCCGACCTGCGTCGGGCCGGCGTGGTCCGCGCGCAGCGCGGCGCCGAGGGCGGCTACACCCTGGCCCGACCACCGCGCGAGGTCACCGTCGGGGCGATCCTGCGCGCCGTCGAGGGCCCGTTGGCCGGGGTACGCGGGCTGCGTCCCGAGGAGACCCGGTACGAGGGCTCGGCGGAGAACCTCCCCCGGCTCTGGGTGGCGGTGCGCGCCGCCGTCCGGCAGGTGCTCGACGAGGTGACTCTGGCCGAGGTGGTCAGCGGACGGCTCCCGACGCACGTCCGCAAGCTGACCACCCTGCCCGACGCGTGGGAGCCGCGCTGACGGTCGCGCCACCCGTCGGTACGCCGGCCCCGCCCGTCGCACCCTCCCGCCGTGGTCCACACCGTCCAGCCCTGGACCGGGACCAGGTTTCGGTTTTCGTGGATGCGGGCATCTATCGGGCCGAGACGGCAACGACGACAGGGAACGCGAAGGGAGCGCCACGATGGGTCTGATGTTCCGTAAGCGCAAGAAGTACGGGCCGATCATCCTGAACTTCACCGAGAACGGCTTCTCGTCGTGGAGCATCAAGATCGGTCGTTGGTCGTGGAACTCCCGCGCCAAGGCGCACCGTGTCGACCTGCCGGGCCCGCTGTCCTGGAAGCAGGACAAGTCCCGGGCGTGACGCCCTTGCGTCGAACGGGGTGCCGGTGGTCCACCGGCACCCCGTTCGGCGTCCACGCCGGCCCACCGCCGGCCGGGTTCGGCGTCCACGCCCCGTACCGCCGCCTGCCGGGTTCGGCGTTCCCCGGATCGGGGCGGTCCCGACGGCGCAGAATCGCCGCATGGCGAGCGACGACGGAACCTGGGCGCGGATGCGACGGCACACCCTGGCCGCCTGCGTCCTGCTGGTGGTCAGCTACTTCCTGATTCCGTTGGAGCCCGATCCGAACGGGCTGCGGCTGACCCTGCGCGCGGTCGGCACCCTGCTGTTGATCGGCGTGGTCACCGTCCTGGTCACCCGTCAGGTGGGCCGCCAGTTGGGGGCCCGCGCCCCGGTCGGCAGGGACGAGGTCCGCTCGTTGAGCCGGCTGGTGGTGGCGCTGGTCGCGGGGCTGCTCGCGTTCGCGGTCGCCGACTACGTGGTGGCCGGCAGCGGGCCGGGGCAGTTCTCGGGGCTGCACACCCGCTTGGACGCGCTCTATTTCGCCCTGACCACCCTCACCACGGTCGGCTACGGCGACGTGCACGCCCAGGGGCAGCTCGCCAAGGCGATCGTCTGCGTGCAGATGGTGTTCAGCATCGGGGTGATCGCCACCGGGGCGTCCATCGTGGTCAGGCAGTTGACCGGGCGGCCGGGGCGGGGTCTGCGCTGATCAGCACGTCCCCGCCGAGCCGCCCGTGCTCCGGGTCCCGGGTGACCAGGCCTGCGTCCAGCAGCCCGGTCAGCGCCCGCCCGGCGTCCCCGGCCCGGTAGGCGGTCGCGGTCAGCGCGTGCCGGCGCAGCTCGGTCACCGTACGCGGGCCGTGGCGGGTCAGCTCGGCGAGCAGTTCGTCGCGCAGCGGGCCGGTGGGCGGTTCCGCCACCACGTCGAGCAGGCCACCGGCCGGGTCCCGGTAATGGACGGCGACGCCGTCGGCTCCGGCGGCGTCGGTGGCCCAGAGCGCGTCCTTGAACGCCTCCAGGCTCTTGTCCAGGCCGGTGCCGAAGGCGACCAGGGGGGCCGGCGTCCCGTCGGCGGGGACCAGCTCGACCTCGGCGACCAGGGGAAACCCGGCGGCGGTCAGGGCCGGCCGCAGGCTGGGGCCGGTGCCGGTGAGCAGCACCTCGGCCGGGCGGCCGGTGGTCGTGGCGGCCAGCAGCGCCGGCGTCGGTGCCGCACCGTCGACCACGGTGAGCAGTGGTGCGCCGGCCGCTCCGGCCGCCTTGAGCACCACCGGCAGCCGGGCCGGATCGCCGGGCACCACGTGCACGGCCACGTCGCCGGGCAGGCCGGCCTCGACGACGCCGAGCCGGGCGGGCAGCTCGGGGCCGCCGTCGGCGAGCACCAGCACGGTGAGCCGGCGGCCCCGGAGCCGGTCGGCGAAGCCGGCCACCACCCGCAGGGCCGCCTCGGCGGTGCCGGGGTCACCGGTGTACGCCAGGGCGAGGGTGGCCCGCCGGGAGCGGTGCAGGGCCCCCGGCAGCCAGTGCTCGAGCTGACGGACGAGCAGTCCGCCCAGGACGGCGTCGATCGACATGCTGTCGTTCTACCGTACGGCCGTTCAGGCCGGGACGGAGATCCCCACCCCGCCCCGGGTCTGTCCGCCGTAGCGGGCCCGTTCGCGGTCGAGGTCGAGCCGGCCGATCCGCTTGCGGGCGGCGAGGGTGTCCTCGTCGAGCTGGTCGGCCGGGACGATCCAGACGATCTCGAACTCCAGCCCGTCGGGGTCACGGCCGTAGAGGCTCTTGGTGGTGCCGTGGTCGGAGGTGCCGACCAGGGCGTCGGCGGCGGCCAGCCGCTGGGCGGTGGCGGCCAGCTCGTCGAGGGTGTCCAACTCCCAGGCCAGGTGGTAGAGGCCGACGGTGGCCCGGCCGGCCTGCGAGCGGCCGGCGTTCGTGCCGATCTCGAACAGACCGAGGTCGTGGTCGTTGGTCGAGTCGGGGGCCTGGAGGAAGGCCGCGCCCCGGAACCCGTCCGGGGTCATCGGCACCGGGCGGAAGCCCAGCACGTCGCGGTAGAAGTCGATGCTGCGACGCAGGTCGGAGACGTATAGCACGGCGTGGTTGAGGCGGTGGATTCCCATGTCCACCACGCTAGCGCGGTTTTGTTGAGCGTTCAACTATTTCGGTTATGATGGTCGTCATGACCCGCTGGCTGGACCCCGACGAGCAGCAGACCTGGCGCGCCTTCCTGACCGCCACCCGGGCGCTGACCGACACCCTCGACCGCGAGCTGCAACACGACGCCGGGATGCCGCACGCCTACTACGAGATCCTGGTCCGGCTCTCCGAGGTGCCCGACCGGCGGCTGCGGATGAGCGAGCTGGCCGACCTCACCGGCTCCTCGCGCAGCCGGCTCTCGCACGCCGTCGCCCGGCTGGAGACCACCGGTTGGGTATGCCGCGAGGACTGCCCCACCGACCGGCGCGGGCAGGTCGCCGTGCTCACCGACGCCGGTTTCGCGGCGCTCGCCGCCGCTGCGCCCGGCCACGTCGAGGGGGTACGCCGGCACCTGTTCGACGCGCTCAGCCCCGCCCAGGTCGACCAGTTGCGCCGGATCAGCGAGACGCTGGTCGCCCACCTGACCGGTTCTTGACCAAGTTGCCGACCGGCAAGGGTTGTACTAACCGTTGCCGGCCAAGCACGATGGGGCGTGTCTTCCGGCTTCGGTGAACTGACCCTCCAGGCGCAGCACCTGGTGTCCGCCGGCGACCTGGCCGGTGCCCAGCGACTGCTGGCCGATGCGCTGACCGACGCGGACCCCCGCCCCGATCATGCCTCCCCCGAGCTGGCCGAGGCCGCCGGGCTCCAGGCCCGACTGCTGGTCACCCTCGGCGAACCCCACTCCGCACGCGGCTGGGCCGCCTTCGCGTACGCGGCGTCGAGCCGCTTGTACGGCATCTCCGACCAGCGGACCATCTCGGCGGCGGCCACCCTGGCGGCGGTGCTGCACCGGGTCGGCAGCGACGCCCGCGCCGCCCGGCTCTACTCCGAGGTGATCCTGGAGCTGACCGCCCACGACGGTCCCGAGTCGCTGCGGGTGCTCGCCGCGCACGCCGACCTGGCCACCGTGGAGTATGCCCGGGGCCAGTGCTCCGAGGCCCGTGAACGCCTCCAGGACGCCTGGGAGCTGCACCGCGAGGTGTACGGCGACGGCCACGCCAGTGGCATCAAGATGCTCGCCCGACTCGGTGCCATGCAACGCGACTGCGGCCGGTTCGACGAGGCGCACGACAACCTCGCCCTCGCCCGCGAGCTGGCCCGTGAGCACCTGGCTCCCGACGACCCGCTCGCCCGGCAGGTGGCCGCCCTGGCCCGCGCCGCCGCCGACCCCGACCACGTCTGCGACGACGAGCCCAGCCCCGAGCGCGGTACGCCGGTGGTGCCGGCCGCCCGCACCCCGCCGCCCGCCGAGGGGCCGCCCGACCTGCCCGGCTGGTCGGCCGGCCCGGTGCCACCCGACGATCAGTACCCGCCGACGGTGCCCGGCCAGCGGATGCCCGCCGACGACACCGGCTACCCGCCGGACGCCGGCCGTCCCGGTCCCGCCGACCCCTACGGCGCCCCCGACCGGTTCGATCCCCCTGACCGGTTCGGCACACCCGGCCGCTTCGGCGCGGCCGGCACCGCGGCAGGTGGCGGGTATTCCGCCGGCACCGGCTATCCCACCGACAGCGGCTATCCGGCCGGCACCGGCTACGGCCCCTGGGACGGCCAGCCCGGCGGGGACGGCTACCGGGCCGGCGGCGGTCCGGACGATGTCGGCTACCCGGGCGATACCGGCTATCCGGGCGGCAGCGGCTACCCGACCTCCGGTCATCCGACCTCAGCTCACCCGGCGTCGGGCCGCACGGTCGAGTCGGGCTATCCGGCGGGCGCGGGTCATCCGACCGAGCCGGGTGATTTCGGCAGGCCCGGTCATCCCGGTGGACCCGGTCATCCCGGTGGGCCGGGGTATGCGCCAGGGTCGGGCCGGATCGACGACGACGGACGCTGGCCGCCCGAGCCGGCCGCGGCCGGGACGACCGGTTCCACGACCGGCGAATGGCGGGACACCCCCTACGCCCCGCCGCTGTCGCAGAGCCGCCGGGACGAGGAGGCGGCCGGGGTACGCCGGGTCACGCCCACCGAGCCACCGGTGGACCCGTCACGGTTGCTGCCCGTACTGGTGCCGCGCCGGCACGCCCCGCCCCGCCGCCGCCCGGGTGCCGTACCGCTGGTGGCCGCCGGGGTGGCCGTGGTGCTGCTGGGTGCGGTCGCGGTGATCGCCGGGGTGTCCCAGGTGGGCGGCTCCGACGCGCCGCCGCCCGCCGCTCCGAGCGAGGCCGCCCCGACCGCCGCCACGCCGAACGCCGGCCCGCCCGCCTCGCCGGGCACCCCACCGGGGCGGGTGACGCTGCGGGACCGACCCGACGGCATCACCCTGACCTGGACGTACCCGGCCGGCAGCGAGGGTCCGGTGGTGCTTTCCGCCGCCCAGGCCGGGCAGGACCCGCGCCCCTTCCAGACCCTCCCACCCGGCACCGACAGCTTCGTCGTGCACGGCCTGGACCGCACCACCAACTACTGCTTCACCGTCGCCGTCGTCTGGTCCACCGACGTGGTGGCCCGAGCCAAACGCGTCTGCACCACCCGCCGCTGATCCACCCCTGCCCACCGGCCCCGTCGCCCCCGCCCCGCGCCGCGACGCCCACCCATGTTGATCAAGAGGTTTGCGTCACCCCCAGCGGAATTCCCGACGCAAACCTCTTGATCACCGCAGGCGGACGGGGCACGCCAGGGCGGGGCACGCCGGGGCGGGGCACGCCGGGGCGGGGCACGCCGGGGCGGGGCACGCCGGGGCGGGCTGCCGCGCTCGCGCGGGCGGGGACCACGGGCGGGTGGCAGGCACGGCGGGAGGTGGGTCAGTCGGGGTCGGGTAGGACCGGCAGGTGGAGTCGGACGGTCAGGCCGGGGTGGGCGTCGTCGAGGGTGACGGTGCCGCCGCCCCGGCGTACCAGCTCGCGCACGATGGCCAGGCCGAGTCCGGCACCGCCCGCGTCCCGGGCCCGCCCCTCGTCCAGCCGGGCGAACCGGCGGAACACCCGCTCCCGGTCCGCGACCGGGATTCCCGGTCCGTCGTCGGTCACCGTCACCAGGTGGTACGTCCCGTCGGCCGCCGGTTGGACCGCCAGCACCACCCGGGTACGGGCGTGCCGGACGGCGTTGTCGACCAGGTTCCCCAGCACCCGCCGCAGTTCGTCGGGCACACCGACGGTCCACACCGCACCCGCCGCCGCGACGACGGTCACCTCCGGTGACACCGCCCGACCCGCCCCGACGACGACGCCCTCCGGCGACTCACCCGCCCCCACGACGGCGGCCTCCACCGGCCCCGCCCCCACGACGGCGGCCTCCCGCGGCCCGGCCGTACCCGCGACGACGGCGGCCTCCGGCGACCCGGCAGTCCCGGCGGTCGGGCCGGGCCAGCGGGCGGCGGCCTCGGTGAGCAGGGCACCCAGCTCCACCGGCTCCGCCGCGCGGAGGTGGTCGACCTGGTGTGCCGGCTCCTCGTCGAGGCGGGCGAGCAGGAGCAGGTCGTCGACGAGCCGGCCCAGCCGTTCGGTGTCGGTGAGCAGGTCGGCGGCGACGGCAGGCCAGTCGGTACGGTCACCGAGGCGCTGAGCCACCTCCAGTTCGGTACGCATGTTCGTCAACGGGCTGCGCAGTTCGTGTGCCGCGTCGGCGAGGAACGACCGTTGCCGGGCGCGGGCCGCCGCCAACCGGTCCAGCATGTCGTTGAGGGTGACCGCCAGCCGGTGGATCTCGTCCTGGGAGGCGGGTACGGGCAGCCGGCCGGCCGCGTCCCGCCCGGTGATCTCGGCGGCCCCGCTGCGTAGCGCCTCGACCGGGCGCAGGGTGGCCCCGACCACCCGCCAGGCGACCACCGCGAGCAGCCCCACCAGCAGCGGGAAGGCGACCAGTAGCACCGTACGGGCGGCCTGGGTGGCGTGCCTGACGTCCACCGTGGAGCGGCCCACCAGCACGGTCACCGGCTCCCCCGCCGACCGGGCGGGTACCGCCACCACGCGTACCGGCCCCTCCCAGCCGAGCCGTTGGCCGGGTACCACGGTGCGCTGCCGGCCGGTGCCGGTGAGCTGGTCGGGGCGGACCATCGGCACCAGCCGGTCGGCGTCGATGGAGGCGGCCCGGATCCGCCCGGCGGAGTCGACCACCTGGACCCGTAGCTGCCCACCGGCCACCGGCAGCGGATCGGGCAGGGCGTTCTCCCCGGCCAGTCGGGCGACCGCGTCGGCGGTGCGGAACGCCTCCTCGTCGACGGTGCGTTGCAGCGTCCAGCCGAGCGCCACCAGCAGCACCACCCCGCCGAGGGCCAGCCCGACCGACAGGCCGGCCACGCCGAGCACCATCAGCCGGGCGCGCAGCCCGAGCGCCGACCAGCGCAGCCGGCTCACGGGATCAGCCGGTAGCCGGCGCCCCGGACGGTCTCCAACCGGTCCCGGCCGATCTTGCGGCGCAGGTAGCCGACGTACACCTCGACGGCGTTCGGGGCGGTCCGCAGGCTGGCGTCCCAGACGTGGTCGAGCAGTTCGGTCTTGGAGATCACCTCGCCGGGGCGGCGGATCAGGTATTCGAGCAGCGCGAACTCCCGGGCGGTGAGCACCACCTCGGCGTCGGCCCTCGTGACCCGGCGGCGGGCCGGGTCCAGCCGCAGGTCCCCGACGGCGAGCACGGTCGGCCGTTCCGGTGCGCCCCGGCGCAGCAGCGCCCGCAGCCGGGCCACCAGCACCACGTACGAGAAGGGTTTGGTCAGGTAGTCGTCGGCCCCGCAGTCCAGCCCGTCGGCCTGGTCGTACTCGCCGTCCTTGGCGGAGAGCATCAGCACCGGCAGCCAGTGCTCGTCGGCGCGCAGCCGGCGGACCACCTCGTAGCCGGACAGGCCGGGGAGCATCACGTCGAGGATCATCGCGTCGTAGCCGCCGTGCCGGGCGGCGTCCAGCCCCGCCGGGCCGGTGCCGGCCGTGTCCACCACGAACCCCTCGGCTGTGAGGCCACGTTGCAACGCCGCCGCCAACCGGGCCTCATCCTCCACCACCAGCACCCGCATCGTCCCAGCGTGCCACCTCGACGCGACGGACCGGCACGCCGTCCTCAGCGGGCTCACAGCAGCGAACCGGCAGGATGGTCGCAGGAGGTGCGCTCATGTCCGTACTGAAGAACCGTTCCACCCTGCGGTGGCTGGTGCCGCTGACCGCCGCGGTCACCGTCGTCGGTGGGGGTGCCGCGATCGGCACGTTCGCCGCGAACGCCGAGCCGGCCCTGCCGCCGCGCAGCGCCGCCCAACTCCTCGTCGACCTGCAGACCGCCCGGCTGGACGGGTTGTCCGGCACGGTGGTGCAGCGGGCCGACCTCGGGCTGCCGCCGCTGGCCGGGCTGGCCGGCGGGGACGCCGCGCTGCTCACCGGCACGCACACCCTGCGGGTCTGGTACTCGGGGCCGGACCGGCAGCGGGTCGCGTTGCTCGACACCCTGGGCGAGCGGGACGTCATCCGTTCCGGTCGGGACGTGTGGACCTGGGACAGCAAGGCCAACACGGCGACGCACCGGACGCTGCCGGAGTCGACCGGGCGGGCGGCGGAGGGCGCGTTGCCGGTCACCCCGAAGGACGCCGCCGAGCAGGCGTTGGCCGCCGTCGACCCGAGCACGCTGGTGACCACCGGCCGGTCGGCCACGGTCGCCGGTCGGGACGCGTACGAGCTGGTGCTCACCCCCCGTGACGAGGCGTCCCTGGTGCACCAGGTGCGGATCGCCATCGACGCGACGGAGCACGTGCCGCTGCGGTTCGAGGTGCTCGCCGACGGGGCCGACCGGCCGGCGTTCGAGGTGGCCTTCACCCAGGTCGACTACCGTCGTCCCGACGCCGACCAGTTCACCTTCAACCCGCCGCCCGGGGTGAAGGTGTCCGAGGAGACCACCGGCCGGCCGGGGTCGAAGGCCGGTCCGCACCGCAAGGAGGGCAAGCCGGGCGCGCAGCGTCCGGGGGCCGGGGACGCGGGTCTGCGTACCGTGGGGACGGGCTGGACCACCGTGCTGGTGGCGCGGACCGGCGCGGCGGACGTGGCGCGGACGCCGGCCGGTGACGCGGCGAAGCCGGGACCGGCCGACGGCCCCGGCGCGGCGCAGGCCCTCGACCTGCTCAACGGGTTGCCGAAGGTCAGCGGGGACTGGGGCAGCGGTCGGTTGTTCGCCGGGAAGCTGTTCAGCGTGCTGCTCACCGATGACGGGCGGGTGCTCGCCGGTCTGGTGACGCCGGAGCGGCTGTACGAGGCGGCGCGGGGCTGATCCCGCACGTCACGACCCTCGGGGGTCCGGGTCGGCGCGAGCCGACGCGGGCCCCCGTCGCCGTGTCCGGCATGGGTTCGGAGTCGTGTCCGGCGTGGGCTCGGAGTCGTGTCCGGCAGGCTTGGTGGGGGCCGCCGCAGGCGGTATCTTGAACAGTTCCCGAAATGCAAAAAGGAACGGCTGAAGAGCCATTCCATGCGTTATTCTAAGCGACGAGGAGACGGCTTGTCAACGCACCCGGACGAGCTGCGACAACACGACGACGAGATCGGCCGCGAGCAGGAGTACGTCTCGATGCTCTACGGCCGGCTGGACGCCATGCGTGAGCAGGCCGCCCGGCGGCTCACCGACGAGCTGCGCGCCGGTGGCGGCGGCACCCAGCAGGACCGCTCCCAGCGCGACAGCGCCGTCCAGATGTACGCCGACCAGGTCGAGCAGTTCTCGGCGGTCGAGCAGGGGCTGGCCTTCGGCCGGCTCGACGGGGCCGACGGCGGCCGGCACTACATCGGCCGGATCGGCATCTTCGACACCGAGGGCGACTACGACCCGCTGCTGATGGACTGGCGTGCCCCCGCCGCCCGGCCGTTCTATCTCGCCACCGCCGCCAACCCGCAGGGCATCCGGATGCGGCGGCACCTGCGCACCCGGGAGCGGAAGGTCACCGGCCTCAACGACGAGGTGCTGGACATCGAGACCGCCTCCCCCACCGGCCACGAGGAACTGACCGGTGAGGCGTCGCTGCTCGCCGCGCTCAGCGCCGGCCGGACCGGCCGGATGCGGGACATCGTGGAGACCATCCAGGCCGAACAGGACCGGATCATCCGGGCCGACCTGCCCGGCGTGCTGGTCGTGCAGGGCGGCCCCGGCACCGGCAAGACGGCGGTCGCGCTGCACCGCGCCGCGTACCTGCTCTACACCCACCGGCAGCAGCTCTCCACCCGGGGCGTGCTGCTGGTCGGGCCGAACGCGACGTTCCTGCGCTACATCTCGCAGGTGCTGCCGACGTTGGCCGAGACGGGTGTGCTGCTCAGCACCCCCGGCGACCTGTTCCCCGGGGTCAGCGCCCGGCGCACCGAACCGGCCCGGACCGCCGCCCTCAAGGGCCGGGCGGTGCTGGCCGAGGTGCTCGCCGCCGCCGTCCGCGACCGGCAGTGGGTGCCGGACGAGCCGATCGAGATCGAACTGCCCCAGCGGGAGGTGCTGCGACTGGACCCGGAGACGGTACGCCAGGCCCGTGACCGGGTCCGGCGTAGCGACCGACCGCACAACCTGGCCCGCGCCCTGTTCGACATCGAGATCGTGCACGCCCTCGCCGACCAGGTCGCCGAGCGGATCGGGGCGGACCCGCTCGGCGGGGACAACCTGCTGGAGGAGGCGGACCGGGCCGAGATCCGTCGGGAGCTGCGCGAGGAACCGGAGATCACCGCCGTCCTGGACGAGTTGTGGCCGGTGCTCACCCCGCAACGGCTGCTCGCCGACCTGTACGCCGCGCCCGAGCGGATCGCGGCCGCCGCGCCGATGCTCACCGACGACGAACGCGCCCTGCTGCACCGCGCACCCGGCGGTGGCTGGACGCCGGCCGACGTGCCGCTGCTCGACGAGGCCGCCGAGCTGCTCGGCGAGGACGAGCGGGCCGCCGCCGCCCGCCGGGAACGCATCAGGTCCTTCCAACGCGAGTACGCCGAGGGCGTGCTGGAGATCGCCAGGGGTTCCCGCTCGATCGACGTCGAGGACGAGGCCGAAGGCGGTGAGATCCTCGGCGTCACCGACCTGATCGACGCCGATCGGCTGCTGGAACGGCAGGAGGAGACCGACCGGCTGACCACCGCGCAGCGGGCCGCCGCCGACCGACGGTGGGCGTTCGGGCACGTGATCGTGGACGAGGCGCAGGAGTTGACCCCGATGGCCTGGCGGCTGCTGATGCGCCGCTGCCCGAGCCGGTCGATGACGATCGTCGGGGACGTGGCGCAGACCGGGGCGCTGGCCGGCACCCCGTCCTGGGGCGAGGCGCTGGAGCCGTACGTGGCACGGCGCTGGCGGCTGGAGGAGCTGACCGTCAGCTACCGCACCCCGGCCGAGATCATGGCGGTGGCCGCCGAGGTGCTCGCCGGGATCGACCCGGAGCTACGCCCGCCCCGCTCGGTACGCCACAGCGGCGTGCCGCCGTGGGACCGGACTGTCACGGCGGGCCGGCTCGGCGCGGAACTGGTCGCGGCGGCCCGTGCGGAGGCCGCCGACCTCGCCGGTGGCGACGGGGACGGCCACCCCGGCGACGGCGGCGGCCGACTCGGGGTGATCGTGCCGGCCGGGCGGGCCGACGAGTTGGCGGGCGTCGTGCTGGCCGCGATGCCCGAGGTGGCCGTGGGCGAGCAGCCCGAGTTGGAGAGCCGGGTGGTGCTGCTCACCGTCGGCCAGGCCAAGGGGCTGGAGTTCGACTCGGTGCTGGTGGTCGACCCGGACGGGATCGTCGCCGAGTCGCCCCGGGGCCGCAGCGACCTCTACGTCGCGTTGACCCGCGCCACCCGACGCCTGGGCGTGCTGCGCCCGACCGGCTGACCGCCCGCGCGGCCGGGTCGGGGGGCGGGCCCCTCCGACCCGGCCGCCGGGGCGTCGGCGGCGGCCGGCGTCAGTCGTCGGAGAAGTCGCCGATCTCGACGGCGCTGGCGGACTGGTCGCTGACCGGGCCGCCGGTCGGGGTGCTCAGGCCACCGGTGGTGGCGTCGCCGGTGGTGGTCGGGGCCACCGTGCCCGGATGCCGTTCGGGTTGCCGGGCCACCCGCCGGACGCTGGCCGGCCCGGCCGTGCCGCCGGTGGTGGTAACCGCGCCCTGACCCCGGGTGGGGCCGCCGTCGCGCAGCACCTCCGGGTCGACCGGCACGTCGGCCACGTCGTCCGGGTCGTCCTCCTGCAGTGCCCGGGTCACGTCGATCTGGGGCACGGTCACCTCGTCGAGGGCACCGGGACCGTACGCCCCGGCGGTGAGCCGTTCCTCGGCCTGGCGGGTGGACTCCCGCATCCTGTCGTCGCGCACGTTCCTCACCTCACAGGGTGTCGGTGGAACCCACTGCGTGCCCGGGGGCCCGACCACCAAACACCACCGCCCTTGGCCCGGCCGGACACCACCGCTTTCTGCCGGCCGGGGCGGCGCGTACCACGGTCGGGGCACCGGGCTGCGGACCCGGCGGGTGGCGGATTTTCGGCCGGAGGCCGGTGTTACCTGCTCCGGGTCGGGGGGTAGACCCAGGGTGCCCCCGCCACAGCAGGTGAACCGTGCCGTGGCCGACCGCGGTAGCGGGGCGAGGGAGTGCAGGTACTCATCAAATCCTGAGGAGGACCAGATGAGCACGCAGGCTGCATCCACCAGGCCCATGAACCGGCCGATGCAGGACACCGCCCAGCGCAACGCCATGATGAACGACCAGACCCGGCAGATGCCGATGATGCACGACGGGCACCGGGAACCGATGCCGTCTCCGGGTACGGAGACCAAGCAGTCGTTCCTGACCACCGAGTTCTGGGTCTACGCCGCCGCCGTCGCGGTCGTGGTGATCTCCGCCTTCTGGCGTGGCACCACCACGAACGGCCTGAACATCAACAACCCGACGCAGGCGTGGTGGTTCCTGACCGCCCTGACCGGCGCCTACCTGGTGAGCCGGGGCCTGGCGAAGGCGGGTTCGGCGCGGCGTTCCGGCGCGGAGCGCAAGGGTCGTCGCTGACACGGCTGACCCGAGCAGCGTGAGCTGCTGAGCACGATGGCCCCCGGGATTCCTCCCGGGGGCCATCGCTGGTCCGCGTCGGCCGCCGCACGGCGGCCCGCCGGTGTCGGGCGCGATCCTCAGCTCACTCGTCGTCGCCGAAGTCGCCGCCGTCGTCGTCGCCCTCGAAGGCGTCGTCGAGAAGTTCACCGGCGACGAGTCCACCGGCGACACCGAGTGCCGCGCCGGCCACCACGCCGCCCATCCCCGGCCCCCGGCCGTGGTGACCGTGGCCGTGGCCGTGCATCGGGTAACCGTGGCCGGGGGCACCGAAGCCGGAGGAGGCGCGCAGGTTGCCGTACGTGGCGGTGGTCTCGCGCAGCCAGCCGTCGACGACCTGGGCCCAGTCGACCCGGTCGACGTCGCCGTGGGAGACGGTGTACCTGCCGAACACGTCGTGCCCGGAGCTGAGGAAGCCGCCCCGCTTGTCGCACTCCAGCACCACCTCGACGCCGTGTGGGCTGGTCACGAAGGTCAGCTCCACCTCGGAGATGACCTGCGCGTACTGGGGCGCGGCGAAGAACTCGATCTCCTGGTAGAACGGCAGCGTCTGCTGCGAGCCCCGGATGTGTCCCCGCTCCAGGTCGGCGTGCTTGAACCGGAAACCGAGCTGCTGGAACGCGCCGAGGATGCGCTCGTGCACCGGCAGCGGGTGCACGTTGACCTGGTCGAGGTCGCTCTTGTCGACCGCGCGGGCGATGGCCAGCTCGGTCCGCAGCCCCATGGTCATGCCGTGCAGGCGCTGCCCGTAGACGTCGGTGATCGGGGTCTCCCACGGCACCGGGAACTGGAACGGGATGGCGAGCTGCTGCTTGGGGGCGAGCTGGAGCGGGCCGCTGACCACCATCCGGTGGAACTCCATGACGCCTGCGTACTCGCTGTCGCCGCCCTCGATCTCGACCCGGGTGACCAGGCCGATGCCGATCTGCTCGATGTTGGCGGGGGCGTCCCCGCCGACCAGGTTCACGTTGCCGTCGAGGGTCAGGCCGGGCCGGGTGTTCGGGTTGGCCAGGACGGTGTCGACGCTGGGCCCGCCGACCCCGAACGCGCTCAGCATCTTCTTGAAGACCATCGGAACTCCCGCTTCACGGTCGGCGCACTCCACCGTGGAGCACGCACGGTTACCCGGCGCACCCTAACCGCCAGGACTGTGAAGTGCCTGAAAGGACGCACCGGGGCGGGCCAGCAGCACCAGCACCACGCAGCCCGCCACGAAGAAGACCGCCATGGCCGAGGCCATGGGCAGCAGGGTGGCGTACCCGAGGAGACCGGTGAGCGGCGTGACCAGCGCGCCGGCGAGGAAACCCAGGCCACCCTGGAGCGCGGCGGTGGTGCCGGCGGAACGCCGGCCCGCCTCCTGGGCCAGCGCGGTGCTGGCCGGGAGGGTCAGGCCCATGCCGGCGACCACCACGGCGAGCAGCGTCCACGGCACGGCCAGCGGCCCCCCGGCCCGCCGGTCGACCAGGGCGACGACCAGCAGTACGAGGGTGGCCACCGTGGACGCGGCGAGCCCGGCGGCCCGCAGCCGGCCGGCACCGGCCCGCCTGACCAGCACCCGGAACAGCAGCCCGGCGGCGGCCATCCCGGCGGCGTTGGTGGCGAAGATGAGGGTGTAGCGGGACTCGTCCACCCGGTAGGCGGTCTGGAAGACGAACGCCGAGCCGCCGATGTAGGTGAAGAACCCGGCGATGGCCAGGCAGAGCACGACCAGGTTGGTGAGCACCGTCCGGTCGCGCAGCAGCCCGGTCATCCGGGCCAGCGCCGCGTGCGGCCCACCGCCGTGCCGGCGGTGCGCGGGCAGCGTCTCCGGCAGGCCGACCAGCGCGGCCACCGCCATCGCCGCCCCCAGCCCGGTGAGGGCGAGGAAGACGGTACGCCAGGTGCCGTGGTCGAGGATCACCCCGCCGACCGCCGGTGCCAGCACCGGGCCGAGAAACGTCACCGAGGCGATGCTGCCGAACCGGGCGGCGGCATGGTCGCCCTGCCACGCGTCGGTCACCATCGCCCGGCCGAGCGCCACCCCGGTGCCGGCCGCGATCCCCTGCCCGAGCCGGGCGAGCACCAGCACCCCGGCGGTCGGGGCGGCGGCGCAGAGCAGCGACAGCAGGGCGAAACTCACGGTGCTCACCAGGACGATGCCGCGCCGGCCCCGGCTGTCGCTGACCGGGCCGAGCAGGAGCTGACCGGCGGCCACACCGATGATGAACGCGGTCAGGGTCAGCTGCGCCATGGTGGCGCTGGTGTCCAGGGAGCGCCGCAGTTCGGGCAGGGCCGCGATGTACGCGTCGGTGGCGAACGGCCCCACCCCGGTCAGCAGCACCAGCGCGGCCATGGAGGGTTTGCCCGCCGCCCGGCCGGGTGGGTGCGACCTGGACGGCGTCTTCACCTGCGGTGGTGTCACCCATGGACCGTAGTCCCGTGACCGGGCGGGCGCAGGGTTGTGGTGTCGGGCCGCCATCAGGCGCGTCCGGGCCTATACGGCGTCGTCGACGAGCAGTCCACGCAGGACGCTGCGTACCGTCGCTTCGAAGAGGTCGCGGGGCGCGGACGGTGACGGGTCGGCCATGGCGGCGACCAGGTTCGGGTAGGCCGCCAGGTCGATGCCGGCGAAGCCGACCGGCGGCGCGGCGGACTCCTGCCGGGCGAACAGCGACGTCACCCCGGTCATCATGGCGATCGCCTCGAACTTGGTGGTGGTCGCCGCCGGCACCGGCCGCAGGACGGCCAGGCAGTGGTCGAACCAGGCCAGGCTCTGCGGGCCGGGGGCGGTCGGC
Source organism: Micromonospora sp. WMMD723 (assembly GCF_049863385.1). Classification (NCBI taxonomy): domain Bacteria; kingdom Bacillati; phylum Actinomycetota; class Actinomycetes; order Micromonosporales; family Micromonosporaceae; genus Micromonospora; species Micromonospora sp. WMMD723. Next base: position 3,948,924 of record NZ_JBMKNR010000001.1, on the reverse strand, counting down.
CGGGGCAGGACCTCCACCAGCCAGGGGTGCCGCCGGTAGAGGTCGAGTTGCCGCCGGGCGAGGCGCAGCATGGTGTCGAGCCAGTCGTCGCCGGCTTCCGGGTAGGGGCGCAACTCCCCCGCGGCCCGGTCGACCATCAGGTCGAGCAGGTCGTCGCGGGAGGACAGGTAGCGGTAGAGCGAGCCGGCACCGGTGTGCAGCGCGGCGGCGACCGCCCGCATGGAGACCGCGCCGATGCCGTCGGCGTCGGCCACCACGATCGCGGCGGCCACGATCTCGTCCCGGGAGTGCGAGGGCACGGGGCCGCGCTGCCCCCGGGCGGGCCGGGACCAGATCGGCGGACGCGCTGGCTCGTCGGGTGAGGTCACCGCTACACTCTAAAACTGCAAACGCCGTTCGCGGTTTCGATGTCGGGGAGGACGAGATGGAACAGCACTGGACCGTGCAGCGGGTACCGGCGGCCGACGACGCCGAGATCGTGCTCCACTCCACCGGCAGCGGGCCGGGCATCGTCGTGGTGCACGGCGGCGGCGTCACCATCGGCATCTACCGCCGGTTGGCCCTGCGGCTGGCCGACCGGTTCACCGTGCACCTCTACAACCGTCGCGGGCGCGACGACGCGGCGGCCCGTGCCGAGCCCTACGACGGCGAGCAGGACGTCGACGACCTCGCCGCGCTGCTGACCGCCACCGGGGTCGGCAACGTGCTCGGCCACAGCGGCGGCGGCTTCGTGGCCCTGCGCGCCGCCGCCCGAGGGCTGCCGATCGACCGGCTCGCCCTCTACGACCCGGCAGTCCAGGTCAACGGCCTGTTCCCGCTCGACTGGGTGCCCGCCGCCCGCGCGGCGGCACACGCGGGCGACATCGCCCGCGCCATGGCGATCACCGGGGCCGGCCTCAACACCCAGTCGGCCACGTCGCGCCTGCCACTGGCCGTCCAGGTGGCCATCTGCCGGCTGTTCCTGCGTACGCCGATCGGGCGCGGCATGGGCGAGCTGCTGCCGTCCACCCTGGACGAGAGCGCGCTGATCCAGCACCACGACAGCCCGCCGCAGCGGTGGGCCGGCGTCACCGCCGAGGTGCTGCTGGCCTGCGGCGGCAGCGGCCCGCCCTACTACCGGCCGATCACCGAGGCGCTGGCCGGGGCGCTGCCGCACGCCCGCACGCTGGTGGTGCCGCGCGCCGGTCACGACGCGCTCAACCGGGCCCCGCAGCACCTGGTCGACGCGCTGGCGGAGTTCTTCACCACCCCGGTCACCTCGCAGCGGGCCCGCTCCTGACCAGCCGGCGGACGGCAGGCGGGCCGGCGTCAGCCGTGCGACAGGGCCGGCGTCGGCCCACCGAGGTGCCGGTTACGCCGACCCCGCCCACCCTCACCGACCGGTGAGCACCGGCGACGTGATCACCGACAACTCCAGCACGGCCGGCAACGCCGCCACACCCGGACCACCGGCCCGAACCCAGGCGACCAGATCAGCCACCACGGCGTCGTCGGCGACAAGCCCGAACCAGACCGGCCGCGCACCGTGACGCCGCGCGGCCGGACCGGGCTGCACCACCATCACGTTGGACTGCGCGCACACGTCCAGGCACAGACTGGTCCGCACCCGATGATCCGGCTCCAGAGCCTCTCGTAGACCGTCGAGCTGCGCCCCGTGATCGACCGTCGGATGCTTGGTCCGGCTGCCGCAGCAACAGTCGCGGCACACCGTCACCGTGCAACCCTCGGTCAAACCCGTTCCTCCCGTAGTGCCCCCTCACCACGGTAGCCGCACCTCCGCCTTCGACCGGCCCAGAACTCGTCCGCGACGATCCACGGGGTTGCGCACCCCTCTCGGGCGGCTACTGGCCCGTACGTCCATCGATGCATTCGCGGAGCAGGTCCGCATGGCCACAGTGCCGCGCGTACTCCTCGACCATATGGATCAGGATGTCGCGGACGCTGACCTGCTCGCCGTTGGCCATGCTGACCATCGTGCCGAGATCGGTCACCGAATCCAGCCACCTGTCAGCCATGGCGATCTGCTCTCGCCAGGTGGTGAACGCATCGTCCACGACGTCCGGGTCAGCCACCGCACCGTCGAAGTCCCGGTCGGGTTCCTCCGTGGACCAGTGCAGCGGCGGCGCGTCCAGGTTGCCCTGCAGGATCCGGTAGAACCAGTTGTGCTCCACGGCGGCCATGTGGCGGAGCAGGCCGAGCAGGCTCATCGTCGACGGCGGCACCGACCGGGAGGCCAACTGCTCCGGTGAGAGGTCTTCGCATTTCATGCCCAGCGTCAGGCGGTAATTGGACAGGTAACCACGGATGGTCGCCAGTTCGCCCTCAGGGCTGACGGCGGACCTGGGGTCCGCTTCGGGTTCCGCCCACATGCCGTGGTAACCGACGTGCCGCTGACTGGTCATGCGTGCACCCTTCCCGATGGCTGCAATCCTGCCAAACCCGTTTCCGTGGGCGTCCGTGTTGTTGCCGACGCGCTCACCTCGGCAGGAGCGAATGGCTGGTGGTGGCGTCTCCGCCCACGAGTGCGGTCACCGCGTCCAGAAGGTCGCCGGAAGGGCTTCGACGTCGGTCGCGGACCGCTCCAGCAGGGCCGCGATGGGCAGCAGCGCGGTCGCCGCAGCATCCCCGGCGTCGGCCAGGTGACGGATCACGCCCGCCTGCCGCCGGGCCCGCTGCGGTACGGCAGCGGCGAACCCACCCCGGTCACCCTCGTAGCCGTACGCGTCGAGCAGCAGGCGCAGCCGGCGGGCCCGCTCGCGCAGGTCGTCGTCGCTCAACGGGCTGCCGTCGCGCGATGATGCCAGCGGCACCCAGGTCAGCGCGGAGAACGCCAGGTCCCACTCCCGCGACGACGGGCCGGCGGTGTCCCAGTCGCAGAACCCGACCAGCCGGTCACCGTCCACCACCGCGTTGTAGGGGGAGGCGTCCTGGTGCCCGACGACCAGCCCGGGGCCCATCGTGCGGCCGACGAACCAGCATTCGTCGGGCGGCGGGGTGAAGTCGGCGGTCAGGTCGTGGACCCGGCGCAGCCACCGGCCGACCTGGACGAGCATCGCGTCGGCCCTCGCCCAGTCGGGCCAGGGCTCCCGGCCGCCGATCGTCTCCCCCGGCAGATAGCTGAGCATCTCGCGGCCCTGGTCGTCGAAGCCGAGGGCGCGGGGAGCGGCGTCGAACCCGGCATCCTCCAGATGTCGCAGCACCGCGTGCACGGTGGTCGTCCACCGCGACGCCCGCTTGTGTACGACACCATCGATCGACACGGCACCCGTGGTGTTACCGCCGGGAAGCACCTCTTCACGCGTCTGCCCGGTATACCGGGCGTCACGACGCCGACGACACTGAATTTGGTACGACCGGACCCGACCACGGCCCGACTGTCCCACCCCTGTGGTCGAATCCCGGCATGCACATCGTCGTCTGCGGGGCGCTCGTGGTGAACGACGCGGTCCTGCTGGTGCACCGCAGTCCGGCCCGCCTGGCGTACCCGGATCTGTGGGATCTGCCCGGGGGTCACGTCGACGCGGGCGAGTCCGAACGCCAGGCCCTCGCCCGTGAGCTGCGCGAGGAGGTCGGCGTCGAAATCGTCGCGGAGTCCTGCTCCCGGCTGGGTGAGCTGCGGTCCGACAGCGGCGCGGACGCCGTACACGTGGGTGTGTGGCACGTCGGAGCCTGGCTCGGCTCCCCCACCAACCGCGCGCCCGACGAGCATGACGACCTCGGCTGGGTCGGGCTCAGCGAGCTGGGCGGCCTCCCCCTCGTGCACGGCGGCCTACCGGCGCTGCTCCGCGCCCTCGACCGGCCGCCCGCCTCACGCCTGATCGAGGAGGTGACGTGACGGCAGGTAGTCGATCTTCGTGTCGGCGTAGACGCCGAGCGTGCCGTCGTCGAGGCACCTCAGGCCGACGCTGATCCAGCGCACCTCGCCGTCGGCACCGAGCGCGTAGCCGACCGCGACGGCGAACTCCTCACCTCCGCAGGGGCAGGAGCAGGACTCGTGACCGGTCTCGTCCCAGTAGTCGGCGCTGTCGCCGATGAAGGCGACCGCGCCGCAGGCGAGGCAGGTCCGCCGGGTCGCCTCCTCCTCGTCGATGTCGACGCGGAAGGCACGGCCGTCGCACCCGGCACACCGGGACTCCACCACCGTGGCGACCGGGTAGCCGCCGGCCGCGAAGTAACGGAGGTAGTCGGCGAGGTCGTCGACGTTCTCCCCGCGCCACAGTTTTCCGGACCTGTCGAGTGCCATCCCGGCATTCTGCCCGGTGCGGGCGGCGCGTCGGCCAGCGGACGACCCTCGTCCGGCTCAGACCCAGACGGTGGCCAGCCAGGTGGCGACGGCGGCGGTCACCAGCAGGACGATGTTGAGCCCGATCTGGCGGGCCTCACCCCGGGACAGGTGCACCGCGATGCCGCCGACCTGGATCAGGACGAACCCGACGGCCGCCGCGACCGCGAGCCAGGGTGCGATCCCGGTCAGCGGCGGCAGGATCAGGCCGGCCGCGCCGAGCACCTCCAGCACCCCGATGGTCCGGACCAACGGCATGGGTACGCGGTCGACCCAGCCCATCATCGGTTGCAACTGCTCCCGGCTCTGCGCGACCTTCTTGCCCCCGGCGTAGAGGTAGAAGACGGCCAGCAGGGCGGCGACGATCCAGTAGGCGAGTGTCATGACGGGCCCTCCAGCTCTGAACCCAATGGTTACGAGAAGGAACTAGCCACATCATGTGTCAGTATCGGAGGGCTTACAAAAGGCACACGGGTGTGCGTAAGGCACAGGGGGTGGTCATGTCGCAGTACGAACACACCTGCATGATCCGGGGCGACGGCGGCCGGACGATCCGGGCGATCCTCGACCGCATCTGCAACAAATGGACGCTGCTGATCGTGGCGACGCTCGACGCGGGCGCGCTGCGCTTCACCGAGCTGCACCAGCAGATCCCCGGCATCTCCCAGCGCATGTTGACACTCACCCTGCGCCACCTGGAGCACGACGGCCTGGTGTCCCGCACGGCGTACGCGGAGGTCCCGCCCCGGGTGGAGTACGCGCTGACGCCGACCGGAAAGAGCCTCATCCCGCCCGCGCTGGCCCTCGCCGGCTGGGCCATCGAACACGTCCCCCACATCGAGGCCAGCCGAGCCCTCCACCAGGATAGGTCCCGATGACGGCGGACTGTACCGAGCCGGATTATCGCGTCATGTTGCGGACTTTGAGCGCACCGAGGCTCCTCGCTCCCACTCGCGGCTACCTTCCAAGAGATCCCGATCGCTCGCCCACCCGAGATCTGCGGATTGCCCGAACACGCTGATCAGGTCGTACTATTCGCACCATGTCTGAGGGCTGGGCCGTCCGAGCACGGCTGGCAGGGGGCCGTCCACCGTAACCGTCAAGGGTTCACCCTCCTGCACCCGAGCATCAAGCCGCCCGTGCTCTGCCCTATCTCCCATACCCACCTCATGCAGCCGCCAAGTGAAAAGTGATGACTCATCCTTCCGCATCGGCATCACGGCGCTGCTTCGCCATACCCCTGAGAACTGCATCGCTTATTCGCTCGGCCTGCTCAGCGGAAAGTCCCGTTTCGATGGCGCGATTCACGACCTGCTCCCGCAGTTCATGCAGCTGCCGTTCATTCAATCCCGCAGATGGCGACGGGTTGCGAACCTCGCCACGCACTAGGAAACCATGCCGCCTGCGCCTTTGTAGCCGATCAACGATGCTGCCCACAAGCGATGTCCCGGCGAGCGCGGACGTCACGGCAGTTCCAATCCATGCCGCAACTTCCAGTCCCAGCGCCTCGAAGCCGGCCACACTAGCTCCCCTCCGAAAGGAAGACGGATATCAGGCCAAGCGGGAGCGTGAAACTTAAGAGTACCACAGAAACAGTATTAAAGCCCGACCAAATATTTGGATCGAAACCTTTTATAGTCAACTGCATCTTCATCGCCCCCATGACGAAGGCGGCCGTGCTCAGTGTCAGAACATGGCCCCACTGCATGGTCAAAACCGGCCAACGAGCTTGACCTTGAGTATGATCGAAGTCAAAAAGCACGTCCGACATTGATGCAATGAGTGCACCGATAACCACCGTACATGCCGTACCATTTGAGATTAACGCAGTGACGGTAGCTTTGCCAGTAAATATATCCTGCGATTGATCAAGGACGGATATCAGCAAACCCAAGAGCGCACCCATAAGCCATTTTGCAACCTTGCGCAAACGCTTCTGAGCTGCATGCACTTGAAGCCATCCCATCCCCACAGCAAGGCTATTTTGCATTTTACTGGCACGCAATCCTCTGCACCGGCAGTCTTACGTGGAGCAGAAGCGACCCGGGCGGGGATAAGGGTAGCGCAAGGCGGCTCGCTAGACGCGACTGGGAGCTGCAACCGGAGAGCGCGACCCGGAACCGAACTTGTTGCCATGATCAAAGCGCTCTTCTCAACGCGAGCGAAAGCTCGACCGGCAGATACAGCAGACCGATCCTCGCCGGACAGGCGCGTGACACGGAGCATGAACGGCAGCCGTCTGCAGGCCGGTACGGTTCGTAAGTCAGGCGCAACGGTAGGGGTACGCCCCGCAGGGACAGCCCTCACCTGTATCGGTAGGAATTGGCCCGGCACCAACGACGGCGAGTTCAGCCCGCGCTTTGCACCGGACGACTACCGCGGACTGACGTCCTGTTCGAGGTGAGGGTCCTCGACCTTAGGTGGCACGACGGGTGGCACACCTCGCAGGCCACCACCCCTGTCGTTCTCGGAAGGCCATGGGTTACCTACCGAAGTCGAACTCGCCGTCCTTGACTCCGCCGACGAAGGCCGCCCACTCGTCAGCCGTGTAGACGATCGTCGCCGCGTCCCGTGCCTTGCTGTGCCGCACCGCCACCCGGCCCGAACCGTCGAGCAACGGCCCTGCCTCCACGCAGTTACCCCCGTTGTCCGGGCTCCTGGTGCTGATGTGCCACGCCACGGCAGGCATGATCTCGCTCATGACAGCTCCTCCGCGAGTGCTGCGATCAGCTTCACCGACTCGCTCACGCTGAGTGCGGCCTCCCGGAGGCGATCGTACGCGTGGACGTACCGCAGGGCCTTGTCCGATTCCATGAACAGCCGGCCGCCCAGAGTCTCGGCGTGTGCCACGTCGGAGTACGGGGGCGGCATCTTGAACAGCCAGAAGGTTCCGTCAAGACCGGCGTGAAGTCCCAGCGAGGCCGGCAGCACCCGCACCTCGACAGTCGGTCTGGTCACCATCTGCCCCAAGTGGAGGAACTGTCCAGCCATCACTCCACGGCTCATCACCGGCCGGCGGAGCGCGGACTCTTCGATGATCACGGAAAGGTTGGTCGCGGAAGGACCCTCCAGCAGGCGTTGCCGGTCCATCCGTAGTTGCACCCACTTGCGGATCTGACTCTCGCTGGTGGAACTCGGCTCCGCGTTCCTGATGACGGCCTCGGCGTAGTCCCTGGTCTGGAGAAGTCCGGGGATCAGCAGTGACGCGTAGGTGCAGACCTGGTTCGCCCGCGCCTCCAGCCAGGGGAAGTCGATGAAGGACGTGTCGTAGATCGCCCGGTCGAAGCTGTTGTCCCACCGGTCCACCCGCCAGGCGTCCTGAGCCAACTGGATCAGCCGATCGCGCTCGCGCTCGTCGTAGACGCCATAAAGATCGAGCAGCTCCACCACGAGATCACGACGGAACGGCCACTCGGCCCGCTCGTACCGAGCCAGCGACGAGAAGTCCCGTTCCAGGAACTTCGCCACGTACTTGAGAGTCAGGCCCCGCTGCTCGCGCAGCTCGCGCATCTGCTGACCGAGCCACTGCGCGCGCAGGGTGCGGACGAACGCTTCCCTCTTTGCGGCCATGCTCACCTCCCCGGAGGTACCAACGAGAAGAAATCCGTTGGTGTCGTTGCACCAATACGGAGGCCAGTGGAAATGTGGCCTTCGGGTGAGGGTGATCACCGGCCCCCGGGCACGCCCGGTGCAAGCGCAGTAACCGCGGCTGTGCCAACAGCCGAGAAGGTGACGAGAGACGGCCTCGCGGATGGCAGCCGCATACCGGATCTCGTCGGGTCTCAACATGAAGCCGAATTCCGGCTCCGACCGACTTGCTGAATACCTATCACGGCGGCGCGGGTTCCCGCGACCCCGTACCCGTCAGGAGGCGACGAATGATCCGCGACGACGGCACGCTGCCGGCCCGGCTGCATCCGGTCCTGGTCCGCGACCACCAGTTCCCCGCCGCCGGCTTCGGCCGGCGCGGCCTCGACCCCCGGGAGGTACGCCGGTTCCTGCTCCGGATCGCCCTGGAGCTGGCCAGCCTGCACCAGGAGGTGACCCGGCTGACCGGGGAGAACACCAGGCTCAAGCGGCTGCTGCGGGACCGCCGCAGCGCCCAGGCCAACCGTCCCCCGTGCTGAGTCACGACCCGACGACCGGTCCCCGCTACGTGCTGCACCTGCCCGTGACGGTCACGTCCGAGGAGCAGGCGTTGTGGTTCGCGTACGCGCTCGCGCGGTCGTTGGCGTTGGTGCCGGGGGTCGAGGTGGCCGGGGCCACCGTGTCGGCCGAGGACGCCCAGCACGTACGACGGTGGGTGTTCTGTGACCGGATCTTGCCGGACCGGCGGCGCTGCCGGGCGCGGGCCGACCACGACGGGCCGTGCGACCCCGACTGATGAACCGGGGTCAGCCGACCTCGACGACGACCAGCTCACCGACCTGTTCGCCGATCTGCCGGCGGCCGTCCGCCGACAGCCCGGCGTCGGTGATCAGCAGGTCGGCCTCGGCCAGTGGGGCGATGGTGGCGATGCCGATCGTCTCCCACTTGGTGTGGTCGGCCAGCACCACCAGGTGCCGGGCCGCCCCGATCAGCCGCTTGTTGACCGCCGCCTCCAGCAGGTTGGGGGTGGTGAACCCGGTGCGCGGGCTCATCCCGTGCACGCCGAGAAAGAGCAGATCCACGTTCAGGGTACGGATCGCCGCCTCGGCCACCGGCCCGGTCAGCGCGTCCGACGGGGTACGGATGCCGCCGGTCAGCACCACCGTCTGGTCGACGCGCGGGTTCTGGTAGAGCGCGTCGGCGACCGGGATCGAGTTGGTCACCACGGTCAACCCGGGTACGTCGCCGAGCAGGGTGGCCAGCGCGGCGGTGGTGGTGCCGGCCGACAACGCGACGGCCATCCCGGGCTCGACCATCCGGGCCGCCCGGCCGGCGATGGCCCGCTTCTCGTCCTGCTGGCGGACCGACTTCGCGGCGAAGCCGGGTTCCTCGGCGGACCCGGGGCCGGCCAGGGTCGCCCCGCCGTGCACCTTGTCGACCAGCCCCCGTTCGGCGAGCACCTCCAGGTCGCGGCGGATAGTCATGTCGGAGACGCCGAACCGGCTGACCAGGTGACTGACCCGCACCCCGCCGCGCTGCCGGATCAGCTCCAGGATGGCGTTCTGCCGTTGCTGAGCGAGCATCGAACCTCCCAACCGCGCGGACGAGGGAACGGTACGCAGGTCAGGCCGCTGCGGCCGGGGACGGTTCACCCGCTGGGACCGCCCCGCTCACCGCCGGCTCATCCCGGACCACGGCCACCTCGCCGGCCGGCACCCGCAGCGTGCCGCCGCAGGGCTGCCCGGTGAGCAGGTCGGTGCCGGTCACGTCGAGGGTCGCCTCGGCGTCGGTGTGGTTGACCACGAACAGCCAGGACCGGTCGTCGGCCCGGCGACGGACCACCTCGACGCCGGGCGGGGCGGCGGCAGGTGGGCGTACCCCGGCCTCGGTGAGCAGCCGGCCCACCAGGGCGTCGGTGGCCGCCTCGTCGAGCCGGGTGGCCAGGTACCAGGCGGTGCCGTCGCCGACCCGGTGCCGGGTCAGCGCGGGCACGCCCGGCAACGGACCGTCCTCGTAGGACGCGACGACCTCCGCGCCGGCCGGGTGCAGCCACTCGGTCCACACGTCGGCGGTGGACCCGTCGTCGAGGGCCACCCGCTCGCCTGCCAACAGCGGGAAGAACTCTTCGGTACGCACCCCGAGCAGGTCCCGGAACGCCCCCGGGTAGCCGCCGAGCCGGATGTGGTCGTGCTCGTCGACGATCCCACTGAAGTACGTCACCAGCGCCGTCCCGCCCCCGGCGACGTACCGGCCCAGCGCCTCGGCGTCGGCGTCACGGACCAGGTAGAGGGTGGGGACGAGGACCAGCCGGTAGCCGGACAGGTCGGTCGACGGGTGCACCACGTCGGCGGTGACCCCGGCCCGCCACAGCGCGTCGTAGAGCGCCCGCATCCGGTCGGCGTAGGTGACGTCGACGCTGGGGTGGGAGTCCAGCTCGACGCCCCACCACGCCTCCCAGTCGAACAGGATCGCCACGTCGGCGTCGACCCGGCTGCCGCGTACCTCGGCCAGGGCGGTGAGGTCGGCGCCGAGCCGGCAGACCTCGTCGAAGACCTTCGTGTCCGGGCCGGCGTGCGGGACGAGGGCGGAGTGGAACTTCTCCGCCCCGGCCCGGGAGGCCCGCCACTGGAAGAACAGCACCCCGTCGGCGCCGCGCGCCACGTGGGTGAGGCTGTTGCGGCGCAGCTGGCCGGGGGTCTTGGCGACGTTGCGCGGCTGCCAGTTGACCGCGCTGGTGGAGTGTTCCATCAGCAGCCACGGGTCGCCGCCGGCCACGCCCCGGGTGTGGTCGGCGGCGAACGCCAGGCCGAGGTGGGCGTTCGGGTCGGTGACGGTCAGGTAGTGGTCGTTGGCGACCAGGTCCACGTCGGCGGCCCAGGAGTGGTAGTCCATGTGCTTGATGCCCATGCCGATCATGAAGTTGGTGGTGACCGGCTGGCCGACCCGCCGCTTGAGCACCTCCCGTTCGGCGCGGAGCTGGGCGCGCTGGGCGTCGGAGGAGAAGCGCAGGAAGTCGAGTTGCTGGGTGGGGTTGGCGAAGGTGGGCGCGGCGCGCGGCGGGTTGATCTCGGCCCAGTCGTGGTAGCGCTGGCTCCAGAAGGTGGTGCCCCAGGCGTCGTTGAGCCGGTCGAGGTCGCCGTAGCGCTCCCGCAGCCAGTCGCGGAACGCCTCGGCGCTGACGTCGCAGTAGCAGTGCACGTTGTGGCAGCCCAGCTCGTTGGAGACGTGCCACATCACCACGGCGGGGTGCTCGGCGTAGCGGTCGGCGACCGTCTCGACCAGGGCGAGTGAGTGCTGGCGGAAGATCGGCGAGCTGGGGCAGTAGCCCTGCCGGCCGCCGGGCCACAGCACGGTGCCGTCGACGGTGCGCGGCAGCGTCTCGGGGTGCCGGTGGGCCAGCCACGGGGGCGGGCTGGCGGTGGCGGTGGCCAGGTCGACCCGGATGCCTCCGGCGTGCAGGACGTCGAGGGCGCGGTCGAGCCAGCCGAACTCGTACCGGCCGGGGGACGGTTCGAGCAGGGCCCAGGAGAAGATGCCGACCGAGACGAGGTTGACGCCGGCCCGGCGCATGAGCGCGACGTCGTCGGCCCAGACCTGCTCGGGCCACTGCTCGGGGTTGTAGTCGGCGCCGAAGTAGATTCCGTCGCCCTGCCAGCTGCCGTGTTGCCGCATGAGAGCAGAGCGTGCCCCTAGCGGTCGATCAAGTCAACACTTTCCAACACGGACCCGCTTTCCAACGTTTACCGCCAGGATCCCGTACGGCTTCGGCGATACCGATCCGGAGCTGCCCTCTTGACAGGCGCGTACGGACGGGTAGCTTCAAGCGCCACCGGGAGTTTGTGTTTGCCAATGTTCGTTCTCGGTGGATCTATGTTGGCATCTCGAACAGCCGCTCCCCCACCACTGACGGCCCTCGGGCGCAGCGCACCTCTTCTTCCGCAGGAGGCACCATGTCCCGTCCCCGCACCGAAGCCGAGTATCTCGCCCGGCTCGTACCGTCCTCCGTCGCCGGCATCGGACGACGTTCCCTGATCACCGGGGTCGGCGCGGGCGCGCTGCTCGGCACCGGGCTGCTCGCCGGTTGCGGCTCCGACTCCGGGTCGGGCGCCGACAGCAAGGAGGTGTCGGTCGGTTCCAACCAGTCCGACCCGCAGCCCAAGGGGGTCATCGCCAAGGTGATGGACGGGTTCAAGACCTCGTCCGGCATCACCACCAAGATCAACACCGTGGACCACAACACCTACCAGGAGAACATCAACAACTACCTGCAGGGCAAGCCGGACGACGTGTTCATGTGGTTCGCCGGCTACCGGATGCGCTTCTTCGCCGCCAAGGGACTGGCCGGCGACATCAGCGACCTGTGGGGCAAGCTCTCCGGCTACTCCGACGCGTTCAAGAAGGCGTCCACCGGGGACGACGGCAAGCAGTACTTCGTGCCGTCGTCGTACTACCCGTGGGCGATGTTCTACCGCAAGTCGGTCTGGAAGCAGCACGGCTACCAGGTGCCGACCACCCTCGACCAGCTCACCACCCTCAGCGCCCAGATGAAGCGGGACGGCCTCACCCCGATCGCCTTCGCCGACAAGGACGGCTGGCCGGCGATGGGCACCTTCGACATCCTCAACCTGCGGATCAACGGCTACCAGTTCCACATCGACCTGATGGCGGGCAAGGAGGCGTGGACCTCCGACAAGGTCAAGAAGGTCTTCGACACCTGGGCCGGGCTGCTCCCGCTGCACCAGCCGGACAGCCTGGGCCGCACCTGGCAGGAGGCCGCCCAGTCGTTGCAGCAGAAGAAGAGCGGCATGTACCTGCTCGGTCTCTTCGTCGCCCAGCAGTTCGGCAACGACGAGCAGGACGACATCGACTTCTTCACCTTCCCCGAGATCGATCCGGCCATCGGGGCCAAGGCCCTGGACGCGCCGATCGACGGCTACATGCTGGCCCGCAAGCCGAAGGCCGAGGCCAACGCCAAGAAGCTGCTGGAGTTCGTCGGCTCCAAGGAGGCCGCCGACATCACGGTGAAGAACGACCCGACCACGCTGGTCGCCAACAGCGGCGCGGACACCAGCGGCTACACGGCCCTGCAGAAGAAGGCCGCCGAGCTGGTCGGCTCGGCCACCGAGATCGCCCAGTTCCTCGACCGGGACACCCGGCCGGACTTCGCCTCCACCGTGATCATCCCGGCGCTCCAGCAGTTCATCAAGAACCCCAAGGACATCGACGGGCTGGTCAACAGCATCGAGAACCAGAAGAAGTCGATCTTCACCAGCTGACGGCGAGAGGGGGAGGACCGTCGTGTCCGACCTGCCCCTGATCCAAGCGGATCACGCCGTGTCGTCGCCGGCCACGACCACCCCCTCCCCGGGTGGTCGCGGCCGGCGGCTACGGCTCCTGTCCCGCACCGACCGCGTGGTGATCACGCTGATGGTGCTCGTACCGCTGCTGCTGGTGGTCGCGCTGGTCTGGCTGCCCGCGCTGGCCACCGTGGCGCTCTCCGGCACCGACTGGGACGGCATCGGGCCGCTCAGCGAGATCGACTGGGTCGGCGGCCGGAACTACTCCGACGTGGTCAACATCTACCCGCCGTTCGTGCCGGCGATGCAGAACAACCTGCTCTGGCTGGCCGCCCTGTTCGTGGTCGCCACCCCGTTCGGGATGTTCCTCGCCGTGCTGCTCGACAAGGAGATCCGGGGCAGCCGGTTCTACCAGACCGCGCTCTACCTGCCGGTGGTGCTCTCGCTGGCGCTGATCGGCTTCGTCTGGCAGCTCATCTACTCCCGCGACCAGGGGTTGCTCAACGCCGTCCTGGGCGGCCAGACCGACTGGTACGGCGACCCGAACGTCAACATCTGGGCGGTGCTGGTGGCGGCCGGCTGGCGGCACGTCGGCTACATCATGCTGCTCTACCTGGCCGGGCTCAAGGGCGTCGACCCGTCGCTGCGGGAGGCCGCCTCGGTCGACGGCGCGTCGGAGACCAGCACCTTCTTCCGGGTGATCTTCCCGGTGCTGCGGCCCATCAACATCATCGTGCTGGTGGTGACCGTGATCGAGTCGCTGCGCGCGTTCGACCTGGTCTGGGTGATCAACAAGGGGCGCAACGGGTTGGAGCTGATCTCCGCCCTGGTGACCCAGAACGTCGTCGGCGAGGCCAGCCGGATCGGTTTCGGCTCCGCCCTGGCGACGATCATGCTGGCGGTCTCGCTGGTCTTCATCACCATCTACCTGGCCGTCGTCATGAGGGAGAACCGGCGATGAGCGCGTCGACCGTGACCCGACCGCCGGCCCCGACGCCGACGGCCAAGCCGGCACCGCGCCGCCGGCCGCTGCGCCCCGCCCGGGTGGTGCTACACCTGTTCCTCGGCGCGGTCGCCGTCGGTTGGCTCTTCCCGATCCTCTGGGCGGTGCTGACCTCGCTGCGCTCGTACGCCTACACCGCCGCCAACGGGTACGTCTCGTTCGGCGGGTGGACGTTCGACAACTACGTCACCGCCTGGCAGACCGCCGAGTTCGGCAAGCACTTCCTCAACTCGGTCTACATCACCGTCCCGGCGGTGCTGCTGACCCTGTTCCTCGCCTCGTGCGTGGCGTTCGTGATCGCCCGGTTCAGCTGGAAGCTCAACATCGTCCTGCTCGGGCTGTTCACCGCCGCCAACCTGCTGCCCCAGCAGTCGCTGCTGATCCCGCTGTTCCGGATCTTCACCGAGGTGCCGCTGCCCGAGTTCATGAGCGACTCGGAACTGCTCTACGACAGCTACTGGGGGCTGATCCTGGTCAACGTGGCCTTCCAGTGCGGCTTCTGCGTCTTCGTGCTGAGCAACTACATGAAGGCGCTGCCCCGCGACCTCTACGAGGCGGCCATGGTGGACGGTGCGAGCATCTGGCGGCAGTACTGGCAGGTGACCATGCCGCTGTGCCGGCCGGCGCTGGCGGCCCTGGCCACCCTGGAGGTGACCTGGATCTACAACGAGTTCTTCTGGGCCACCGTGCTGATGCGTACCGGCGACAAGTTCCCGGTCACCAGCTCGCTGAACAACCTGCGCGGCGAGTTCTTCACCGACAACAACCTGGTTTCGGCCGGTTCGGTGCTGGTCGCCATCCCCACCCTGGTGATCTTCTTCCTGTTGCAGAAGCAGTTCGTCAAGGGCCTGACCCTGGGGGCGTCCAAAGGCTGAGTCACCGCACCCACCCGCCCATGCGCGCGAGAGCGGTATTCCTGGCAGGCATGAACATGACCCACAGGCATACCGCTCTCGCGCGGCACTGACACCCCTCGACCTCACCCACCGTGACGGACGCCGGGGTGCCCGCACCGGAGATGAGCGTCATGACCGATCCGACCGTGATCCACCTGCGCCGGGGCCACACCAGCCTGGTGCTCGATGCGCGCGGCCCGGGGTTGCCCCGGGTCGTGCACTGGGGCGCCGACCTCGGTCCGGTGCCCGCCGACGACCTGCCGGCCCTGCTCGACGCCACCGTGCCGCCGGTGGTGCCGAGCAGCTTCGACGCGCCGACCGTGCTGTCCCTGCTGCCCGAGGCGAGCGCCGGCTGGAGCGGCCGGCCCGGACTCGCCGGCCACCGGCACGGACGGGACTGGTCGACCGCCTTCCGCCCCGACACGATCGGTGTCGATGACCCACGTGGCGACGTGGGGGACGCGGTGCGCGTACCCCATGAGGAGGATGACCGGGGTGGAGTCGGCGCGGCGCGGGTGACCGTGCGGGCGACGGACCCGGACGCGGGGTTGACCCTCACCGTCGAGGTCACCCTCGACCCGGTCGGGGTGCTGACCGTGCGGCACCGGCTGCGCAACGACGCCGACCAGCCCTACGAGGTACGCGAGCTGACGCCGGTGCTGCCGGTGCCGGCGGTTGCCACCGAACTGCTCGACCTGACCGGCCGTTGGTGCCGCGAACGCGCGCCGCAACGGCACCCGTGGCCGCACGGCGCGTGGGTGCGCGAGGGTCGGCACGGGCGCACCGGGCACGACGCCACCCTGCTGCTGGTCGCCGGCACCGCCGGGTTCGGCTTCGGCCACGGCGAGGTGTGGGCGGTGCACACCGCGTGGAGCGGCGACCACCTGACCGTCGCCGAACGCCGCCCGACCGGGGAGTCCACCCTCGGCGGCGGGGAACTGCTCGCCCCGGGCGAGATCGTCCTCGGCCCCGGTGAGGAGTACGCCACCCCGCTGCTCTACGCGGTGCACTCCACCGCCGGGCTGGACGGGCTCAGCGACCTGCTGCACACCCACCTGCGGGCCCGGCCGGAACACCCCCGCACGCCGCGTCCGGTCACCCTCAACGTGTGGGAGGCCGTCTACTTCGACCACGACCTGGACCGGCTGCGGACCCTCGCCGACCGGGCCGCCGAGGTGGGCGTGGAACGGTTCGTCCTCGACGACGGCTGGTTCACCGGCCGCCGGCACGACCGGGCCGGCCTGGGCGACTGGCAGGTCGACGCCGACGTCTGGCCGGCCGGCCTGGGACCGCTCGTCGAGCATGTTCGCGGGCACGGCATGCAGTTCGGGCTCTGGGTCGAACCGGAGATGGTCAACCCCGACTCCGACCTGTTCCGCGCCCACCCCGACTGGGTGCTCACCGCGCCCGGCCGGCTGCCCCTGCCGTGGCGGCACCAGCAGGTGCTGGACCTGGCCAACCCGGCGGCGTACGCCCACCTGCTCGACCGGCTCGACGCCCTGCTGACCGGGAACCCCGGGATCGGCTACCTCAAGTGGGACCACAACCGGGACCTCACCGAGGCCGGGCACGCCGGCCGGCCCGGGGTGCACGCGCAGACCGTGGCGGCGTACCGGCTCCTCGACGAGCTGCGCGCCCGGCACCCGCACCTGGAGATCGAGAGCTGCTCGTCCGGCGGGGCCCGGGTCGACCTGGAGATCCTGCGACGTACCGACCGGGTCTGGGCCAGCGACACCAACGACGCCCTGGAACGGCTGTCCATCCAACGCTGGACCGGGCTGCTGCTGCCCCCGGAGCTGGTCGGCACGCACATCGGCCCGGGGCGCTCGCACACCACCGGCCGGGTGCACACCCTGGGCTTCCGGGCGGTCACCGCGCTCTTCGGCCACCACGGCATCGAGTGGGACATCGTCGCGCTCGATCCCACCGAGCGGGCCGAGCTGACCGCCTGGGTAGCCCTGCACAAGCGGCTCCGGCCGCTGCTGCACACCGGGCGGGTGGTGCGGTTCGACCACCCGGACCCGGCCGTACAGGCGCACGGCGTGGTCGCCCACGACCGCTCCCGGGCCGTGTACGCGGTGTCCCGGGTGGCCACCTCCGTCACGCAGGTCCCCGGCCCGATCCGCCTGCCCGGCCTCGACCCGGCCCGCCGGTACGCCGTCCGTCCCGCGCAGGGGGTGCCGGAGCCGGAGACCATGCAGATCACCGGACCGGGCTGGCTGCCCGCCGTGACGCTGCCCGGCTCGGTGCTGGCGACGGTGGGCCTGCACCTGCCGGCCCTGAACCCGGAGCAGGCGCTGCTCCTGGAGGTCGACGCCGTCGCCTGACCGGCGCGGCCCCTGGTGCTTGCTCGTCGCAACGGGGGCGAAGTTGCGGCATCCCCGACGGTTGACACCGCTACACCGCCCCCGATAAGTGGATCTCGCCATCCCGGGCGGGGACGGGTGGTGGCCGGGCCCTCACTGGGCCCGGCCACCCGGGGGTGGTCAGCTCGCGGTGCAGGTAACCGCAGGCGCCGGGTTGCTGCCGGTCCAGCTGCCGATGAAGCCGAATGCGGTGCTGGCCCCGGCACCGAGCCGGCCGTTGTAGTCGACGTTGCGCGCGGTCACCGTGCTGCCGCTGCTGCTCAGCGAGGCGTTCCACGACTGGCTGACGGTCTGGCCGTTGGCGTAGGTCCACTTCGCGGTCCAGCCGTTGATGGCCGCGCTGCCGGCGGTCACCTTCACCTCACCCTGGAAGCCGCCCTGCCACGACCCGATGACCGTGTACGTCGCGGTGCAGCCACCGGTCGCCGGCGGGGTCGTCGTCGGCGGGGTGGTGGTGGGCGTGGTCGGCGGGGTGGTGGGAGGCGTGGTCGGTGGGGTCGTGGTCGGGGTGGTGCCGGAGTAGACCGACGCCTCCTTCGCCGTCGCCTTGATGCCGTTGACGCCGTTGAAGATCCGCTGGCCCCAGGTGGTCAGGGCGGCCGGGTTGAAGTTGGTGGTCATGTCGAGGTATTCCACGCCGCCGCCGTTGCCGCTCCACGACCAGCCCAGGTAGCCGATCCCGTTGGCCTGGGTGTACGACAGGATGGCGTCCTCGTCGGGGTTGCCGTCGGAGTGGTCGAAGCCGAACTCGCCCACCACGATGGGCAGCTTGGCGGTGCGGAACCGGCCCAGGTAGTCGCTGATCTCGGCGGCGGTGTCGAAGACGCCGTACATGTGGATCGAGAAGACCGTGTTCTTCTGCGGGTCGGCGGCGAACACCCCGGCCGCGTTGTCACGCATCGTGAACGACCAGTCCTGCCCCCAGTTGGGGGCGTCCACCATGATCGTGTGGGTGATGCCGCCGGCCCGCAGCCGCTTGATCGCGTTGGCGTTGTCGGTGGCCCAGGTGGCGTAGCCCTGGTTGCCGTACGGCTCGTTGCCGATGTTGACGATGACGTACCGCTCCTGGCCCTGCAGGGCGCTGGCGATGCTCAGCCAGTAGTCGACCGCCCGGTCCAGGGTGATCGCCCCGGCCTGCTCGCCGTACCCGGTGGTGTCGTGCACCTCCAGTACGCAGATCAGCTTGTTGGCCCTGCACAGCGAGATGACGTTGCTGACGTCGGCGGCGGTGTTCTTGGTCCAGCGGTCACCGCTGGCCAGCACCACCCGCACGGTGTTCGCGCCGAGCGCCTTGATGTTGGCGAAGGAGGTGGTCTGCTGTGGGTACCAGGTGTGGGCGTGGTTGACGCCCCGCATGATGAACTCGTTGCCGTTGGCGTCGTACAGCTTGCCACCGGAGACCGTGAAACCGGCCGCAGCCTGGGCCGGCTGGCCGAAGGCGAACACGGCGGCGAGGACGGTGAGCAGGGCGACGCCGGCGACGGAAAGCCGCTTCTTCATGGGTTTCCTCAGGAAGGGTCGACCCCGTTGCCCTGGCGGGGTGGCGATGCTGGTGACGGTGGCGCTCGGCTGCAGCCCGACAGCCGCCGCCTGACTCCCTGGCCGCGTGCCGACCAGCGTAGGGCCACCGGGTCGGGAAGGCAACCGGTTAAGTTGCCTGCCTACCCACGCCGACCCTGTGGCGACCCACGCCGACCGCGAGCCGCCACAGGGGGCGGTCATCCCCACCACAGGATGTGACACCACCAGCCTGAACCGGTTAAGCCGGACCTTAGACCGCCCTCCCGTCACCGTCAAGAGGGACCCGGCCGCACATCCGAGGTTGACCGGCACCGGCCAGGGGTATCCGGTGACGATCGTCGCCCGGAAGGAGAAACCAGGATGGTCCGCGTCGGCTACACCCTGATGTGCGAACAGACCGGCCCGAAACAGTTGGTGGACCACGCGGTACGGGCGGAGGCGGCCGGCTTCGACCAGCTGGTCATGTCCGACCACTACTATCCGTGGCTCGACGCACAGGGCCACTCCCCGTACGCCTGGTCGGTGCTGGGCGCGGTCGCCCACGCCACCAGCCGGGCCGAGCTGATGTCCTTCGTGACCTGCCCGATCCGCCGCTACCACCCGGCGGTGGTGGCGCAGAAGGCCAGCACCATCGGGGTGCTCTCCGACGGGCGGTTCACCCTCGGCCTGGGCGCCGGGGAGAACCTCAACGAACACGTGGTCGGCGGCTGGCCGCACGTGCAGCAGCGGCACGAGATGTTCTCCGAGGCGCTCCAGATCATCCGTCCGCTGCTCAACGGCGAGACGCTGACCTTCTCCGGCAACCACTTCGACGTCCCCGACGCCTACGTCTGGGACCGGCCGGAACACCCCGTTCCGATGGCCGTCGCCGCGTCCGGGCCGTCGTCGGCCGCCCTCGCCGCCGAGTACGCCGACGGCATCGTCGCCACCGAACCCGACTCCCGGATCATCCAGCTCTACGACGACGCGGGCGGCGCCGGGCAGCCCCGCTACGGCCAGGTGGCCATCTGCTACGGCCCCGACGAGGCCGAGTGCCGCAAGATCGTGCACGACCAGTTCCGCTGGTTCGGCAGCGGCTGGAAGGTCAACGCCGACCTGCCCGACCCGGAGGCCTTCGCCGCCGCCACCCAGTTCGTCCGGGAGGAGGACGTCGCCGACGGCATCCCCTGCGGCCCCGACGTCGACCGGCACGTCGAGGCGTTCCGCGCCTTCGTCGACGCCGGCTTCACGCACGTGGCGATCGTCCAGGTCGGCGGGGACAGCCAGCCGATGTTCCTGGACTGGGCGCAGGAGCAGCTACTGCCCCGACTGCGCGAACTGTGACCGCCGTGGCGGGTCGGGCCGGGTCGCGTACCCGCCCCGACCCGACCGGCACCGGCCTCGACGCGTTGCGGCGGGCACTGGCCGCACCCCACCCGACCGCCGGATCGGATCGGCCGCCCGCCCACACTCCCGACCCGGACCGCACGTCCCGCCCGGCAACCGTGCCGGACCCGGACGCCGCCTCCCGGGCCGCGCCGGCTCCGGCCCGCACCTCGCCGGCCACGCCGGGCCCGCAGGCCGCCGCGCGCCGGGTACGGACGACGCTGACCAGCGAGTTCCGGCTCGTCGACGGCCTGCGCACGCACACCCGGCGCTCCGCCGACCCGACCGTGCCCGGCACACCCCCGGTGGTGCTGGTGCACGGGCTGGCCGTGTCGCACCGCTACCTCACCCCGTTGGCCGAGACGCTCGGCACCACCCACCCGGTGTACGTGCCGGACCTGCCCGGCTTCGGGCTGAGCGCCCACCCCGGCCACTCCTACGACCTGCGGCAGCACGTCGCCCACCTGCTGGCCTGGCTCGACGCGTACCGGATGCCTGCGGTCTGCCTGGTCGGACACTCGTTCGGCGCGGAGGTGGCCGCCGCGCTCGCGGCGGACCGCCCCGGGGTGGTCCGGGCGCTGGTGCTGGCCGGACCGACCAGCGACCCGACCGCCCGGTCCCGGCGGGGGCTGGTCGGCCGGTGGCTGGTGGACAGCCTGCGGGAGGCGCCCTGGCAGGCACCGATCCTGGTCCGCGACGTCCTGGACGCGCGCCCCTGGCGGGTGGCCGCCACGATCGCGCACTCGGTACGCAACGCGGTGGAGGAGGATCTGGTCAGGATCACCGTGCCCACCCTCGTGCTGGCCGGGGAACGTGACCCGATCGTGCCGCCCCGGTGGCGTGCCCAGGTGACCCGGCTGGTGCCCGACGCCCGGCTGGTCACCGTGCCCGGTGCCGCCCACAACGTGCTCACCACCGCCCCCGGGCCGGTGGCCGGGGCGATCCGTGACCTGCTCGTCCCGACCCTGGCCAGGTGAACCAATGCGTTTCGGAAACACGCAGATCCGACCCCTCGGCGGCGGCTTCGGCTGCCTGCTGATGATCCTGTTCTCGGTGCTCGCCTCGATCGCCCTGACCGTCCTGGTCAACCTGCTCCTCTGACGACGGCGGGGAGGGACCACGCGCCCGCTCCCCGCCGGTCGACGTCACAGCGGTCGCCAGGTCGATTCGTCGTCGTGGTCGGCGACCGGTCGGATGGCGGCGGCCAGATCCCGGGCCCCGTCCTCGCCGCCGAGCGCGGCGCTGCCCGCCGGACTCCCCGTCCCCACCAGGGCCCGGCAGCCGACGCAGCCGGGCACACCACCGACCGACCAGGTGCCGGACCAGCCATGCCAGACGGAGATCCACGCCGGTCGGCCCTGCACGACGCCGGTCGGGTCGTCCGGCTGGTCGCTGCGCTCCAGGCCGACGGTCAGGTCCCTACCGGCGGCGGCGGAACCGGCGAGCCGGTAGTCGAGAGTGACCCCGTTCCACCGGCCGTCCCGCCACGCCACCCGTGCCGCGTCGAGCCGGGCGTCCGACGGCAGCGCCACCGGCTGGAACGGCACCCGGACCGGTTTCCGCTCCCACACCATCCCCTCGGCCACCCGCCGCAGCTCCTCCACCGCCCGGTCGCGGGTGACCACGGTGATCGTGACCCAGGCCTCCGGGGCGTACTGCCAGGAGAGCACCGTCTCCTTGCCGTTAGGGCTGGTGTGCAGGAAGGCCGGGTGGCCCTGCACCGGATCGACAGGTGAGCCCGGCGGGGTGGCCCAGGGGGTCGGACCGCTGCGGAGCCTCCCGACGGAGGAATTGTCCCGGCTCAGCTGGTCGGTGAAGAAGTCCACCCCCCGCGCGCCCACGGTCACCGTGACGCTGCCGGCCCGGAAGTCGGTCCGGCTCGCCCTGACCGGCGCGGAGCGGGTCGCCCGGATCGTCTGCCGGTCCACCCCGGTGGAAAGGTTCCGTTCGGACAGGTCGGCCGGTAGCCAGGCCAACCGGAAGAGCTGCCGGGCCGGATCGAAGGCGGTCGGCGCGATCGTGGGCGGCCAGGTCCGGTCGGCCGGGGTCGGCGGCTGTCGTACCCCCAGCAGGACGGTGACGCCGAGCAGCGCCACGGCGGTGACCACCGCCGTGGCCGCCACGGCCAGCCGGCGGCGACGCCGTACCGCGCGCTCCCCCGCCGTCGCCAACGCCGCTGCTCCCGGCCCCCCGGCCGGTAGGTCGTCGGCGGCCCGGGTCAGCATCTCCCGGACCAGGATCTCGTCGTCGTGGATCACCGGTTCACCTCCGTCGGCTCCGCCAGCGGCAACTGCCGGCGCAACGCGGCCAGCCCCCGCGCGGTCTGGCTCTTGACGTTGCCGGCTGAGCAGCCCAGCACCTCGGCGGTCTGCTCGACGCTCAGGTCGGCGTAGAAGCGCAGCACCAACACCACCCGCTGGCCGGGTGGCACCGCCGCCAACGCGGCCCGCACCGCGACCGTGTTCACCACCGCGTCGGTCGGCGGCACCCCCCTCGGCTCCGGCTCCGGCGGGCGGTCGAGCAGGCGTACCCCGAACCAGCGGGACCGGCGCTCCTGCCGGAACGCGTTGACCAGCATCCGGTGCACGTACGCCCCGATGTCGTCGGCGGACCGTGCCCGGCCCCACTTCACGTAGAGCCGGGTCAGCGTCTGCTGCACGACGTCGTCGGCGCGGTGGGCGTCGCCCCCGGTGAGCAGGAACGCCGTGCGGCGCAGCGTCGGTGTCGCCGCCGTGACGAAGTCGACGTACTCCTGCCGTTGCGTCGCATGCATCGACCACTCCCCGTCCCGGACGCTGGCACTGTCACCCGTTGCGATGGCGGCGGGAGCGCAAAGGGTTGCACGGGTTTCTGCGGAGGGGCGGTCAGGCCAGGTCGAGGTCCAGCTCGGCGACGACCGGGTAGTGGTCGGAGGCGTACTCGGCGTCGCCGCCGCGTACCACGTGGACGTCGCGCAGCCGGGCGGCGAGCGCCGGGGTGCCGAGCAGGTAGTCCAGCCGCATGCCGGAGAACTCGACGCCGCCGCCGTGCCGGGTCGGCGCGGTCAGTCCGGCCTCGACCGACCCGGCCGGATCAACCGATCCGGCGGCGGCGTGGGTCCAGAGGTCGACCAGGCCGGCGGCGAGCAGCCGGGCCACCGCCCGGGTGTCCACCGTCCGCCCGTCGCGGCGCAGGTGCCGCCGCCGGTACGCCACCGGCAGCCGGGCCACCCGCCCGGTGTGGTCGGTGCCCGGGTCGAGGGTGTTCAGGTCACCGGCGAGCAGCGCCAACTCCCCCGGTGCGCGGCGCACGGCTGCGGCGAGCCAGCCGGCCTCGATGCGCCGCCGCAGCCCGGTGTACGGATCGAGGTGGGCGCTGAGCACGGTGAGCGGCCCGGCGGTGGTGGCCAGCTCGACCCGCTGCGCCGCGTGGTGCAACGGCCGACGCACCGGCCCGGCCGAGCGGGTCCGCCACGGCGGGCGGACCAGCACCGCCACCGGCTGACCGAAGCAGGTGCGGGCCAGGTACGGGCGCATCCCCACCCGGTCGGCGAACCCGGCCAGCACCCCCGGCCGGTCGAAGCCGCGCAGCTCCTGCACGGCCAGCACGTCGGGGGCCTGCGCGGTGACGACCCGGCACACCAGGTCCCGCCGGTCCGGGCCGGTACGGTCCCGGCCGCCGGTCCTGATGTTCCAGGTCATCACCCGCAGCACGGTCGGCGGCTCACCCGGGGCGGCCGGCCTTGGCCAGCTCGTCGTCCAGCTCGTCGACCTGCTCCGACTCGATCTCGGGGCGATTGCCCTCGTAGACGTCGGCGTTGGGGCGGATCACCCAGTAGAGCAGGCCGATCCACAGGCCGCTGAGGATCAGCGCGCCCATGAAGTCGGTCGGGTGGTGCATGCCCCGGTACATCCGGGAGACCGCCACCCCGATCGGCATGATCACGGCCAGCGCCACGAAGAGCCACCGCCACCAGCGGTCGGTGCGGACGAACACGATGATCGCGATGACCAGCCAGAGGCAGGTGGTCGCGGCGATGTGCCCGGACGGGAAGGACGAGGTGGGCATCTGCCCGTCGAGGTTCTCCACCGCCGGGCGGGGCCGGTCCACCACCCGGGCGGAGGCGAGGAACAGGCTCAGCTCGCCGAAGAGGGCCAGCACCACGAAGAGCACCGGCCGCCACCGCTTCCAGATGGCCAGCACCAGCGGGCAGAAGACCAGCGAGACGATCAGGATGGCGTGGGTGTCGCCGAACTTGCTCCACCACCAGCTCAGCTCGGTGAGGAAGTCGGTGTGCCGGTCGGCGAACCAGCGCGGCACGTCGGTGTCCAGGGTCTCGAAGACGGTGCCCTTGGCGTGGTAGCTGACGTACGTGCCGAAGGCGTACAGGGCACCGAAGACGATCACCCAGCCGACCAGCAGTTCGGCGACGGCGGAGCGGGGGTGCTCCAGCACGTGCTCCTCGGCCGGGGCGGGGGTGATCTTGTCGCCGGCCTCCGGTTCCAGCCCCTCGGTCAGCGGCGGCACCGGTCGGCCCCGCTCGCGCCGCCACAGCCGGAAGGCGTACGCGGTGACGCCGAGCCAGGCCGCGCCGAGCAGCCAGCCGCCGATCACGTCGGAGACGAAGTGCACACCGAGCGCGATCCGGGTCAGCCCGATCAGCGCCACCAGCACGGCGACGATGGCGATCGCCGGCTTGCGCCAACGGGGCGACATGGCGGGCAGGAAGACCAGCAGCAGCGCCCCGTACGCGACGAACGAGCCGAGCGCGTGCCCGCTGGGGAAGCTGTTGCCGGGGGCGCTGGCGACCGGCACGTCGACCACCGGGCGGAGCCGGCCGACCAGGGCCTTGAGCGACGGGTCGAGGATCAGCCCGCCCACCCCGGTGACGATCAGGTAGACCGCCAGCCGGGACTGACGCCGGATCAGCAGGGTGACCACGGCGATGGTGACCAGCCAGATCAGCACCGGCCGCCCGCCCAGGTCGGTGACCGCCTGGAGCACGGTGACCAGCGCGTGGTGCGGGGCGACGAGACCGTTGAACCACTCGGCCACCTCGTGGTCGGCGTGGTACATCGGGCTCCACCTGAACCGGACGAGCATCAGCAGCAGCCCGAAGGCCACGCCCGCGCCGGCCACGGCCAGCAGGCCGACGACGCTCCGTTCGGCGAAATGGCCGAGCGGCCGTCGGGCCGTTGACTCCTTGACCGCGGTCACCCCGCACCTCCCTTACGTCGACGTGGCGAGGCGCGCTGTACCCGATTCCGCCGCCGCGTACACGCCCGTCCGGTGTGGCGGGCTCAGAGAGCGGTCATGTCGCCGGTGTCGAGCAGTTCACCCCGCTCGGCGTCGGGCTCCCACAGGTCGGGTTGGGCGGGCTCCGGGGCCCCGATCCGCATCGCCTCCAACTGTGCGGCGAAGGACAGCCCACCGAACAGCGCCATGCCGGTGAGGTTGGCCCACAGCAGCAGCGCCATCATCCCGGTCAACGCCCCGTACGTCTGGCCGAACCCGCCGCCGAACTTGACGTACGCGGCGAGCAGCAGGCTGGCCAGCCACCACAGGGCGGTGGCGATGCCGGCGCCGAAGTAGAGCCAGGACAGGCCGGGCTGCTTGCGCCGGGGCGCGTGCCGGAAGATCACCGCCACCGCGACGACGGTCAGCACGAGGCTCAGCGGCCAGCGCACCACCTCCCACACCCCGGCGGCGAGATCCCCCCACCGGTAGTGCCGCTGCACCGACTCGCCCATCGCCCCGCCGCCGACCAGGATCAGGAACCCGGCCAGCGCGGGCAGGCCGGCGACCACGGCCAGCACCGCCGCGCGAAGGTACTTCCACAGCGCGGGACGGTCCCGTTCCACGCCGTAGATCCGGTTGGCGCCGCGTTCGATCTGGGCCATCGTGGTGGTCAACGCGACCAGGCCGGTGATCAGGCCGAGGGTCAGCGCCAGTTCGCCGGTGCGCTCGGTGCGGTCGCCCTCGCCGAGCAGGTCCTGCACCACCTGTTCGCTCTGCCCGGGGGTCAGCGCCAGCACGGTGTCGGCGACCACCCGGCCGCCCTCCTCGACACCGAGGTCGCTGATCAGGCCGGTGAGCGCGATCAGGAACGGCACGACGGCGAGGCAGAGTTGCAGGGCGAAGGCCCGGGAGTGGCTGAACCCGTCGCCGTAGCGGAACCGGATGAACGCGTCCCGCATGAGCTGCCAGCCGCCGTGGCGGCGCAGCGTACGCCAGGCGTCGTCGGCGGAGAGTTCGTCCGACGCCATCAACCGGGTCTCGGGGACGAGCCGGGTGCTACTCACGGCGCGCTTCCCCGACCAGCTTCTCCCCGCGCCGCGCGGCCGCGTCGGCGTCGTGGGCCAGGTCGGGGTCGCCGGCCGGACGCGGCACACAGAGCCAGAGCGACTCGGGTTTGATCTCGGCGGTCAGGGTGCGGCCGGGTGCGATCAGGTCGCCGTCGAGTTGCCGGGGCTGGGCCCGGTTGCTGGTGATGACGACCTTCCGGGCCCGGTGCACCTCCATCCGGGGGACGCTGCCCCGACGGCGGACCAGGGCCCAACCCATGGCGAGCCAGTGCCGGACCCGGTTGGGGGTGAGCACCGCGACGTCGAGCCACCCGTCGTCCGGCTCGGCCTCGGTGAGCAGGCGGACCCCGCCCTGTAGCCGCCCGACGTTGGCGACCAGCACGGTGCGGGCCCGGCGACGCATCGGCGGCCGGTCGTCGATGCGGATGCTGAGCCGCATCGGGCGGTCCCGCAGGTGCTTCGCGGCCCCCACCACGTACGCGGGCCAGCCGATGCGGGCCTTGGTGGTCTCGGAGGTGTCCGCCAGCATCTGCGCGTCGAAGCCCATCCCGGCCATCACCGCGAAGCACCTGTCGTCGACGACGCCGACGTCGAGCCGGCGGCGGCCCCGTTCGACGGCCACCTGCAGGCCTGCGGCGAGGTCGTTGGAGAGCCCCAGATTGGCGGCGAGCAGGTTGCCGGTGCCCTGGGGCAGCACGGCGAGTTCCACGTCGGTGCCGGCCAGCGCGGTGACGCAGGCCATCACCGTGCCGTCGCCGCCGCAGGCGAACACGAGTTCGGCCCCGGCGGCGACGGCCTGCTCGGTCTGCCCCCGGCCCGGGTCCTCGGCGCTGGTCTCGTACCAGGTGGGGGCGGGCCAACCGGCGGCGGCGAGCGCCTCGTCCACGGTCGCGCGGAACTCGTCGAGATCGGCCACCTTCGTCGGGTTGACCACCACCGCCGAACGCGGGGAGCGGTCGCCGCCGGTCACCGTACGCTTCTGCTCTGCACCGTCCACGGCGTCAGTGTGCAGCACCCCGGCGCGGTCAGCGACCCGGCGACGACCGACGTTGCGTTGACCGCAAACAGGTTTGAGCCGGGCCGGACCCGTGGCGGCTGGTCAGGCGGCCGTACGCAACGCCGACTCGACCCGGCGGCGCAGGTCGTCGAGATCCGCGCCGGCCTCGGTGAGGACCGTCGCGCCCAGGCCGCCGCCCTCGCGGAGCACGCCGAGCAGCAGGTGTTCGGTGCCGATGTGCCGGTGGCGCAGCCGCAGGGCCTCGCGTAGCGCCAACTCCAGTGCCGTGCGGGAACGCGGGGAGAGCGGCCCGCCGAGCGGTCGGCGCAGCCACCGACGGCGGGGGGCCGGGACCGCCTCGCGCAGGGCGTCGGGGCCGAAGGTGTCCTCGATCCGGGCGACGATGGCCGCGAGGTCGATGCCGATCTCGCGTAGCGCGGCGGCGTCGGCCTCGCCGAGCCCCGTGCCGCCGTCGCCGGTGTGCCGCCTGATCCGGGCACGCAGGTCGTCGGCGTCGAGGCCGGCGGCGGTGAGCACCCGGCGGGCGAGCCCCTCACCGTCGGCCAGGACGGCGAGCAGCAGGTGCTCGGTGTCGACGGGTCGTCCCCCGTCGGCCCTGGCCTGCTCGACCGCGTGGCGGACGACCGCGCGGGCGCGGTCGGTGAACCGTTCGAACATCATGCCTCCCCGGTGCCGTGGACCGCCGGTCGCCCGGCGTGCTTCTTGTGGACCGCCTGCCGGCTGACCTCAAGCGCGTCGGCGATCTCCTGCCAGGACCAGCCCTGTCGTCGGGCGTTGTCCACCTGGACCACCTCCAGCCGTTCGAGGAGCCGGCGCAGGGCGCGCACGGCGCGCAGGCCGACCCGGGGGTCGGTGCTGCCGGCGGCCGCCGCGAGTTCCGTCGCCTGACTCATGCTGTCAATGTACGTTGACACTCCCCCGTCGTCAACCTGAGTTGACGACGGCGTCGGGTACCCGACACGACGCCGGACGACCCGGTCCGGGCCGGCGGCGGTGCTACGGTCCGCTGGTGTTCCGTCGCCGCAGTACCGCTGACCAGCCCGTCGAGGCGGCCCGCCGGCTGCCCGTCGGCCGGGTCGAGTGGGAGATCGCCGGCGGCACCGTCGCCGGCCACCGGTACTCCGCCAACTTCGACGCCCTGCACGTCGACCCGGAACTGCCGTTCGCGGTGGTCGTCGACGGCATGGGCGAGGGCGAGGGCAGCCGCGTCGCCGGCGACACCGCCCGGGACACCCTGCACGAACTGGTCCGCGCCGGCTGGCCCGCCGTCGGCCCGCGCGAGCTGCGCGCCGCGATCACCGAGGCCCAGATCCGGGTACGCCGGGCCGGCGCCGCCATCGACGAGCTGGCCGGCTGCACCCTGACCGCCATGCTCGCCCAGCCCGACGGCGAGCTGGCCTGGATCGTCCAGCTCGGCGACTCCCGGGCCTACCGGCTGCGCGACGGCCTGCTGGAGCTGGTCACCGTGGACCACACGATGGCCTGGCTCGGGGTGCTGCACGGCTGGTGGCCGGCGAACTCCCGGGAGGCCGCCCGCGCCCGCTACCAACTCCTGCGCTACCTCGGCCACCCCGACCGGCCGGACCCGGACCTGCTCGGGGTGCCGCTGCGCCCCGGCGACACCTGGCTGCTGTGCACCGACGGGGTCAGCGACCAGCTCGACTACCACCGGCTGCGGGACCTGCTCGCCGAGCCGGACCCGACCCGGGCGGTACGCGGCCTGCTCGCCGCGAGCCTGGCCGAGGGTGGCAGCGACAACGCCACCGCCGTCGTGCTGCGCGTCCACCCGGCCACCGGCGGGCACCCGTCCGACTGATCCGGCTCCACCGCCCGCCCGGCGCGACTAGCGTCGGTGGGGACGGCGTGGACGTGGGTGCGGACGCCCGGGAGGTGAACCGGATGACCGGGTCCACGGACGGGCCGGTGGTGGTCGGGGTCGGGCCGGCACCGGACGACCTCGCGGTGGTCCGGCTGGCCGCCCGCGAGGCCGCCGCACACGGCCGGGGGCTGACCCTGCTGCACGCCTTCAACTGGGAGGCCGCCCTCGCCGGCCCGTCGGTGGCCGGCAGCCGGGACGCCGCCGAGGAACTGGTCGCCCGCGCCGCCACGGCCGCCAACGAGGTCGAACCGGCGGTGCCGGTCAGTGGGGAGATCGTCGAGGGGGCACCCGTCGAGGCCCTGATCCGCCGCTCCCCGACGGCGTTCCTGGTGGCCATCGGGGACGGCGGGATGGCCGGCTGTGGCGGCTGCGTACCGGCCGACGCGCCCGCCGTGCAGCTCGCCGCCCGCGCCGGCTGCCCGGTGCTGGTGGTCCGCCGCGACCCCCCGCCACCGGGCCCGGTGCTGGTCGGGGTGGACGGTTCACCCAGCTCCCGGGCCGCGCTCGACTTCGCCTTCGACTGCGCAGCCCGCCGCCGGGCCCGGGTCATCGCGGTCCGGGCCGTCGAGCCGGGACGCCCCGACGACGACGTGCTGCGCACGCTGGTCGACGAGGTCGGCCGGCACCACCCGCGGGTGCCGGCGGAGTGCCACACCGTACGCGGCGACCCCGGCACCGTCCTGGTGGAGCAGTCCCGCTCGGCGCAGGTGGCGCTGGTCGGGGCGCGGGGCGACCAGCCGGGGCGGGGCATGCTGGGCGAGGTGAGCCAGACCCTGCTCTACCACGCGCCGGCTCCGGTCATCGTCGTCCGTGGATTGGTTTCCGCCGGAGCGGGCGGGGCATGACGTCCCCAACGGCCGGGACCAACGGCCCTGACCGGTGACCGCTCGAACGCGAAGACTGGGTCTGCCCGGGGCGAATCGGCGCTTCCGGGTGCAGAACTCCCCGACCCGCGAGAGGCTTTGGCAGCATGGACACCGCTCTCGACCTGCACAGCCCCCTGACCGACGACGAGCTGCGCCGGCTGGACGCCTACTGGCGGGCGGCGAACTACCTGACCGTCGGGCAGATCTACCTGCTCGACAACCCGCTGCTGCGCGAGCCGCTCGCCCCCGAGCACGTCAAGCCCCGGCTGCTCGGCCACTGGGGTACCAGCCCCGGCCTCAACCTGCTCTACGCCCACCTCAACCGGGTCATCGTCAACCGTGACCTGTCGGCCATCTTCGTCACCGGCCCCGGCCACGGCGGCCCGGCCCTGGTGGCGAACACCTGGCTGGAGGGCACCTACAGCGAGCTGTACCACTCGGTGAGCCGCGACGAGACCGGCATGCAGCGACTGTTCCGCCAGTTCTCCTTCCCCGGCGGCATCCCGAGCCACGTGGCACCGGAGGTGCCGGGCTCGATCCACGAGGGTGGCGAGCTGGGGTACGCCCTGAGCCACGCCTACGGCGCCGCCTTCGACAACCCGGACCTGCTGGTCGCCTGCGTCATCGGCGACGGGGAGGCGGAGACCGGGCCGCTGGCGGGGAGCTGGCAGTCGAGCATCTTCCTCAACCCGGCCCGCGACGGCGCGGTGCTGCCGATCCTGCACCTCAACGGCTACAAGATCGCCAACCCGACGGTCATGGACCGGATCCCCACCGAGGACCTGCTCAACCAGATGCGCGGCCACGGCTACCAGCCGTACCTGGTCGCCGGGGACGACCCGGAGCAGGTGCACCAGCTCCTCGCCGCCACCCTGGACCGGGCCTGCGACGAGATCGCCGAGATCCAGCGGGTGGCCCGCTCCGGCGGCCACGTCGAGCGCCCCCGCTGGCCGATGATCATCCTGCGGACCCCGAAGGGCTGGACCGGCCCGGCCCAGGTCGACGGCAAGCAGGTCGAAGGGACCTTCCGCGCCCACCAGGTGCCCATCGCCGAGGTACGCGACAACCCGGCGCACCTGGCCGAGCTGGAGCGCTGGCTGCGCAGCTACCGGCCGGAGGAGCTGTTCGACGCCACCGGCGCCCCGGTCGCCGAGCTGACCGCGCTGCCGCCGAAGGGCGAGCACCGGATGAGCGCCAACCCGGTCACCAACGGCGGTCGGGTGCTGCGCGACCTGACGCTGCCGGACTTCCGCGACTACGCCGTGGACGTCAAGCGGCCGGGTGAGCCGGTGGTCGGCGCGGCCGGGGTGCTCGGCACCTGGGTCCGCGACGTGATCACCGCGAACCCGCAGACCTTCCGGCTGTTCGGCCCGGACGAGGTCGCCTCCAACCGGCTCGGTGCCGCGTTCGAGGTCACCGACCGGTCCTTCGACGGCCGGATCGAGACCACCGACGACCACCTCTCCCCCGACGGCCGGGTGATGGAGGTGCTCTCCGAACACCTCTGTGAGGGCTGGCTGGAGGGTTACCTGCTGACCGGCCGGCACGGCATCTTCACCAGCTACGAGGCGTTCATCCACATCGTCGACTCGATGGTCAACCAGCACGCCAAGTGGCTGAAGGTGACCCGGGGCATCCCCTGGCGGGAGCCGATCGCCTCGCTGAACTACCTGCTGTCCAGCCACGTGTGGCGGCAGGACCACAACGGCTTCTCGCACCAGGACCCAGGTTTCATCGACCACGTGGTCAACAAGAAGGCCGAGGTGGTCCGGGTCTACCTGCCGCCGGACGGCAACACCCTGCTCTCCACCATGGACCACTGCCTGCGCAGCCGGCACTACATCAACGTGGTGGTGGCCGGCAAGCAGCCCGCCCCGAACTGGCTGACCATGGACGAGGCGGTCCAGCACTGCCGACGCGGGCTGGGCATCTGGGACTGGGCCAGCACCGACGACGGCCGGGAACCCGACGTGGTGCTCGCCTGCGCCGGTGACGTGCCGACCCTGGAGACCCTCGCCGCCGCCGACCTGCTGCACCAGCACCTGCCCGAGCTGAAGGTGCGGGTCGTCAACGTGGTCGACCTGATGCGGCTGCAGCCGTCGTCGGAGCACCCGCACGGCCTGCCGGACAACGAGTTCGACACCATCTTCACCCGCGACAAGCCGATCATCTTCGCCTACCACGGCTACCCGTGGCTGATCCACCGGCTCACCTACCGGCGGGCCAACCACGACAACCTGCACGTGCGCGGCTACAAGGAGGAGGGCACCACCACCACCCCGTTCGACATGGTGATGCTCAACGACCTGGACCGCTTCCACCTGGTCATCGACGTCATCGACCGGGTGCCCGGCCTGGCCGCCCGCGCCGCCCACCTGCGGCAGGAGATGGTCGACACCCGGCAGGCCTGCCGCGACTACACCCGCCGCCACGGTGAGGACGACCCCCGGGTCGCCGAGTGGCGCTGGCTCCGGGAGACCCAACCGCAGCAGCTCGACGGGCAGTGACCCCCGGGGTCCATGGTGGGCCGGTCACCGGCCGGCCCACCATCCCCCATCCGCCAGGAAAGGACGAGACGATGAACCCCGACGAGATCCTGGTCGGCTACGACGGTTCCGCCGACGCGGGCGTCGCCGTGGACTGGGCACTGGCCGAGGCGCAGCGCAGCGGACGCCCGGTCCGGCTGGCGTACGTCTTCGAGTGGATGACCGTCGCCGGTTGGGTCGGCCCGGGGGTGGCCCCCGGGGTCTGGCCGGACGACAACGCCCGGCGGCAGGTCGAGGAGCTGGTGCACCAGGCCGCCACGGACGCCACCGCCGCCTGGCCCGGCGTCACCGTGCACGGTGAGGTATTCGACGGCCCGCCCGCGCTGGTGCTGGAGGAGCGTTCCGCCGAGGCGGGGCTGCTGGTGCTCGGCAGCCGGGGCCACGGCGGCTTCACCGGCCTGCTCGCCGGCTCCACGGCGGTCTCGGTGGCCGCCCACGCGCACTGCCCGGTCGTCGTGGTACGCGAGGCGCAGGCCAAGGTCACCGGCCCGGTGGTGGTCGGCTACGACGGTTCCGAGCAGGCCGGCACGGCACTCGGGTTCGCCGTGGAGCGGGCCGCCCAGCGCGAGGCCCCGCTGCGGGTGCTGCGGGCCTTCGAGCCGCCGGACGACCGCTGGCGGCCCTCCGACCCGGATGCCGAGGCCCGGCTCGCGGCGGACCGGGCCGAGATCGACCGGGCCCTCGCCGGATGGCGGGAGACCTTCCCCGAGGTGCCGGTCACGGTGGAGATCGCCCCGGCCCGGCCGGCTGCCGCGCTCGTCGAGGCGAGCCGGGAGGCGCAGCTCGTGGTGGTCGGCAGCCGGGGCCGGGGCGGGCTGCGCGGGATGCTCCTCGGCTCGGTCGGCCAGCAGCTCATCCAGCACGCGCACTGCCCGGTCGCCGTCGTCCGCGAACGCTGACCGGCCGCGCCCGGCCGGCCCGGCCCGGCCCGCAGCTCGGGCGGCTGTTGGGCCGATGTTGCGGTGATCCGACGACCTGACACCGCAACATCGGCCCCGGCGCATGGATCACCACGGGGGCGTGGATCGCCACCGGGGCGTGGATCGCCACCGGGGCGGGTGGATCAACGCGGGGCGGGCGGGTCGGGGTCCAGGGCGAGGTAGGTCTCCTCCTCCTGGGCCAGGTGCAGGCGCAGCACCGCGTCCAGTCCGTACAGGCTGGCGAGCAGGTCGGGCACCTGGTCGGGGCGCAACCGCCCGTCGGCCCGGGCCAGGTGACCGCCGATCGCGTCCACCAGCCGGTGGATCTCCACGTGTTCCCGGCTCATCGTGGACGTCGCCTCCCCGCCCAGCGGGCCGGTCAACGCCGGATAGAGCTGCCGTTCCTCGGCGCTGTCGTGCGGCAGCACCTCGTCGGTGAGCCGGCGGTGCGTGTCACGCAACGCCGGCAGGCACCCCTCGGCGGTCGGCCGGGTCGCCACCAGGTCGGCGGTGTCCCGTACCCGGGCGAGCACGTCCCGTACGCCTGCGTGCTGGCCCGCGTACCGGTCGAGCAGGGCGCGGGCGGCCGGCGGGACGTCCGGGCGACGCAACCCGCCACGCAGCGCCCGCAACGCGTTGAGGATCACCAGCACGTCGATGCCTTCCTGGAGGAACGCGCCCGCCACCGGCGGTAGCCGGCCGGCGGCGGCGACCAGCATCGCGGCCACCGCCAGCCCCATCCCGACGGCGGCGCTCTGCACCGCGATCCGGCGGGCGTGCCTGGCGATCTCGACGGCGTCGGCGAGCCGGTCCAACCGGTCCACGGTGATCACCGCGTCGGCGACGTCCGCCGAGGCGGTCGCCCCGGTCGCCCCCATCGCCACCCCGACGTGCGCCGCCGCCAGCGCCGGCGCGTCGTTCACCCCGTCGCCGACCATCACGGTGACGGCCCGCCGCGCCTCCTGCCGGACCCGGGCCACCTTCTCCTCCGGGGAGCACCGGGCCAGCGCCTCGTCCACCCCCACCAGCCGGGCCACCTGCTCGGCGGTGCGCGGCCGGTCCCCGCTGAGCAGCAGCAGCCGGGACAGCCCGGCGTCCCGCAGCCGCCGTACCGTCCGCCGGGCGTCGGGACGGACCGGGTCCTCCAGCAGGACCGCCCCGAGCGGGCCGTGGTCGTCGCTCACCCACACCGTCGACCAGCCGGCCAGCTCGGCCCGCTGGCGGGCCTGCTCCGCCCAGTCGGGCAGGTCGCCGGTGAGCTGCCCGACCCGCACCGGCCGGCCGTCGACCCGGCCGCTGACCCCGCGCCCCGGCTCCTCGGTCACCTCCGTCGGCGTGGTCAGCCGCAGCCGCCGCTCGCGGGCCTGCCGCACCAGCGCCGCCGCCAGCACGTGCGGGGAGAGCTGCTCCACCGACGCGGCCAGCCGCAGCACCTCGTCCCGGTCGCCGCCGGGGCCGGCCACCGTCTCCGCCGCCCGGGGCCGCCCGGCGGTCAACGTGCCGGTCTTGTCGACCAGCAGGGTCCGGGCCCGGCCGAGCAGCTCCAGCGCACCGCCGTCCCGCACCAGGACGCCCCGGCGGGCCGCCCGGGACAGCCCGGAGACGATCGCGATCGGGGTGGCCAGCAGCAGCGGGCACGGCGTCGCCACCACCAGCACGGCGACCGCCCGGACGACCTCTCCCGACCACCACCACGCCACCCCGGCCAGCAGCAGGGTGAACGGCACGAACGCCGCCGCGTACCGGTCGGCGAGCCGGACCGTCGGCGCCCGGTGGGCGGTCGCCTCCCGCGCCAGCCGGACGATCCCCGCGTAGGTGCTGCCCGCCGCGTCCCGGGTGGCCTTCAGGCCCACGGCGGCGCCCGCGTTGACCACCCCGCTGGACACCTGCTCCCCGGCCGCCCGGCCCACCAGTTGCGCCTCGCCGGTCACCACCGACTCGTCGAGCGTCGCCGGGGCCGTGAGCACCCCGTCGACGGGCACCACGTCCCCCGGCCCGACCAGCAGGTCGTCCCCCACCGCGACCCGGTCCAGCCCGACCACCTCGATGCCCCCGTCCGGGGTGCGCCGCCGCGCCTGCCGGGGCGCCCGCGCCAGCAGCGCGCGCAGGTCGCGGGTCGCCCGCCCCCGGGCGTACGCCTCCAGCGCCCGGCCGGTCGCCACCATCACCGCGATCACCGCCCCGGCCAGGTACTCCCCGACCAGCAGCGCACCGGCCAACGCCAGTACGGCGATGACGTCCACCCCGAACCGCCGCCGCCACCACTGACGCAGCACCGCCCCGACCGCCGGCACCAGCGCCCCCAGGGTCGCCGCCGCCCACACGGCGTCGGCGGGGCCACGCCGCCCGGTCAGCCACAGCGCCGCCCCGACCAGCAACGCCCCGCCGAGCAGGGCCAGGGGCGTCCACTCGCGCCAGCGCACCGGACGCCTGTCGACCGGCCGCTGCGGAACACACTCCTGCGGTGCCGCGTCCACCTGCGGATCGTCCCAGCAGGTGGCCGGCGGGGGCCGGGAACCGGGAAACCGCCGGGCCGAAATGCCCCCGAGGGGGGACCTGCGGGCCGTGCGCCGGGCCGGGTCGGCAGGCCAGGATGGAACGGTATCCCCACCCCGGGGCCGACGGGGTGGGGCACGATGGGAAAGAAACGGAAAGGTCGTGCCGATGAGCCACCAGACACCCGCGACGGACCGCCCGCTGACCACCGCGCTCGCGGAGGCGGCGGCGACGGCAGGTCACGCCCCCTCGGTGCACAACACGCAGCCGTGGCGCTGGCGGGTCCTGCCCGACGCCCTGGAGCTGCGGGTGGTCCGGGAACGGCAGCTCTCCGCCACCGACCCGGAGGGCCGGCTGGTGGCGGTGAGCTGCGGCGCGGCCCTGCACCACGCCCGGGTGGCGCTGGCGGCCGAGGGCTGGACGGCGCTGGTCGAGCGGCTGCCCGACCCGCAGCAGCCGGACCTGCTGGCCCGGTTGACCGGCCTGACCCGGTCCGGGGCCGACCCGGAGGCGATGCGCCTGGTGCAGTGCATGCAGGTGCGGCACACCGACCGCCGGCCGGTCAGCGACGAGCCGGTGCCCGCCGGGGTGCTCGACGACATCGTCCGCGCCGCCGACGCCGAGGGTGCCCGGTTGCAGATCCTCGACGCCGACCAGGTGATGGAGCTGGCCGCGACCGCCTCCCGCGCCGGCACGGTCGAGGCGGAGGACCCGCAGACCCGCGAGGAGTTGCAGTACTGGACGCACCGGGCCGGAACCGGCACCGGTCTGCCGCCTGAGGTGCTGCCGCAGGATCAGCCGCAGACCACCGTCCCGGCCCGGGACTTCGGCAGCCCCGGCGACCTGCCGGTCGGCCCGGGGCACGACAAGGCCGCCGCGTACGGGCTGCTCTACGGTGACGAGGACGAACCGGACAGCTGGCTGCGGGCCGGTGAGGCGCTCTCCGCGCTGTGGCTGACCGCCACCCGGCACGGGGCGTCGGTGGTGCCGCTGTCCGGCGTGGTCGAGGTGGCCGGCACCCGGCAGACGCTGCGGCACCTGCTCAGCGGGCTCGGCTACCCGTACCTGGTGCTGCGGGTCGGGATCGCGGACCCGGCGCACGCCGGCCCACCGCACACCCCCCGGCTGCCGGCCGCGCAGGTGGTCGACACCTCCGCCGTACGCGACCAGCGGCCCTGACGATCTCGTGCCGGGCGGTCACGGGGCGGTAACATCGCCCGCGTGGCCGCCAGCACCCCTGCCTCCCGCAACGAACACCAGGTCCCCTCGCTCGGGTTGAGCCCGTTGTCCCGGGTCCGCCTCGACGAGCTGCTCCAGGAGATGCTCGACCGGGTCGGCGACGTGGTGACCAGCCGGGAGCGGCTGCGGGCACTGCTCGACGCGGTGGTCGGCATCGGCACCGACCTCGACCTGCGCAGCACCCTGCAACGGATCGTGCAGGCGGCCTGCGAGCTGGTCGGTGCGCGTTACGGCGCGCTCGGCGTGATCGGTCCCGACCGGCTGCTGCACGACTTCATCACCCACGGCATCGACGCCGAACTGCACGCGAAGATCGGTGACCTGCCGCACGGGCGGGGGGTGCTCGGCCTGCTGATCGACGAACCCCGCCCGGTGCGCATGCCCGACATCAC
Organism: Micromonospora sp. WMMD723; assembly: GCF_049863385.1. Classification (NCBI taxonomy): domain Bacteria; kingdom Bacillati; phylum Actinomycetota; class Actinomycetes; order Micromonosporales; family Micromonosporaceae; genus Micromonospora; species Micromonospora sp. WMMD723. The sequence continues at coordinate 3,910,966 of NZ_JBMKNR010000001.1, read as the reverse complement.
CCAACACCCCCAGTCGTACGGCTTCCCGCCGAACCACCCGCCGATGCACAGCTTCCTCGGCGTGCCGGTACGCATCCGCGAGCAGGTCTTCGGCAACCTCTACCTGGCCGAGAAGCAGGGTGCCCCGGAGTTCACCGAGGACGACGAGGAGATCGTCGTGGCGCTGGCCGCGGCTGCCGGCGTGGCCATCGAGAACGCCCGGCTCTACGCGCTGGCCCACCGCCGGGAACGCTGGCTCGCCGCCACCGCCGAGATCACCTCGGTGCTGCTCGGCGAGGTACGCCGGACCGACGCGCTGACCCTGGTGGCCCGCCGGGCCCGGGAGGTCGCCGAGGCGGAGCTGGCGCTGGTGCTGCTCTACGACGAGGACGCCGGCCACTTCACCGTCGAGGTGGTCGACTCCGCCGACGGTGACGCCGACGGGCTGGTCGGCGCGCTGCTGCCGGCCAGCGAGACCAGCTTCGCCGGCCCGGTCACCGAGCGTCGCCGGGAGCTGCTCGACAACCTGGCCGAGGCGGCCCCCTGGCCGGTGCCGGTGGTCGCCGGCCCGGCCGTGGTCTCCCCGCTCGCCGCCGCCGACACCCTGCACGGGGTGCTGGTGGTGGCCCACCGGCCCGACGCCGGCCGGGCCGCCGACGCCGACGTCACCCTGCTGGCCAGCTTCGCCGGTCAGGCCGCCCTGGCCATGGAGCGGGCCCGGGGGCAGGAGGAACGGGAACTGCTGGTGGTCCTGGAGGACCGCGAACGCATCGCCCGGGACCTGCACGACGTGGTGATCCAGCGGCTGTTCGCCACTGGCCTGCAACTGCAGAGCGGCGCGATGCACGCCCGCCCCGACGTCGCCAAGCGGATCAACGCGGCCGTCGACGACCTCGACGCCACCATCCGCGACATCCGCCGCACCATCTTCGAGCTGCGTACCCCGATGAGCGCGGCGCTGCGCACCGAGATCCGGGAGGCGGTTGACGTGGCCGCCGGGTCGCTGGGTTTCCGGCCCGCCGTCGAGCTGGACGGCCCGATCGACAGCGCCGTGCCGGAACCGGTCCGCCCCGACCTCACCGCCGTGCTCCGTGAGGCGCTGTCCAACGCGGTACGCCACGCCGAGGCCACCCGGGTCGCCGTCGCCGTGCGGGTCGACGCCGGCCGGGTCACCGTGACGGTCACCGACGACGGGGTGGGCTGTGATCCGGCCGCCGCCCGGGGTGGCCTGGTGAACCTGCGCGAACGCGCCGAACGGCACGGCGGCGAGTTCGAGGTACGCCGGGTCGAGCCGCACGGCACCCAGCTCTGCTGGTCGGTCCCGCTGCGCGACTGATCAGGGCCGCCGGCCGGTTCCTGCTCAGCCGGGTTGTTCCTGCTCAGCCGGGTTGTTCCTGCTCAGCCGGGTTGTTCCTGCTCAGCCGGCCGGCGCGGCCGGGCGTTTCCTGCTCGGCCAGCCGGTGGTCCCCGCTCGGCCGGCGGTGCGGTGGGTCAGTGCCGTTGCCCGAGCAGGCGGGTGGCGAGCACGGCGGCCTGGGTGCGGCGTTCCAGGCCCAGCTTGGCCAGCACGCTGGAGACGTAGTTCTTCACCGTCTTCTCGGCGAGGAACATCTTGCCGGCGATCTCCCGGTTGGTCAGCCCCTCGGCCACGTACTCCAGGATGCGGCGTTCCTGCTCGGTGAGGGTCTTCAACTCGCGGGGCTGCTCGACGCCGCTGCGGATGCGTTCCAGCACCCGGGTGGTGATCGCCGGGTCGAGCAGCGACTGACCGGCCGCGACCCGACGGACGGCGTCGACCAGGTCGGTGCCCCGGATCTGCTTGAGGACGTACCCCGCCGCACCCGCCATGATCGCGGCGAACAGCGCCTCGTCGTCCTCGTACGAGGTGAGGATCAACCCCTTGATCGACGAGTCGACCGCCCGGACGTCCCGGCACACGTCGATGCCGTTGCCGTCGGGCAGCCGGGCGTCGAGGATCGCCACGTCGGGGCGGAGGGCGGGAATCCGCCGGGCCGCCTCCTGCGCGGAGCCGGACTCGCCGACCACTTCGATGTCGCCGCTGCTCTGCAACAGGTCGGCCAGGCCACGGCGGACGACTTCGTGGTCGTCGAGGAGGAACACCCGGATCATCCCTCGTTTCTACCCGCCCGGAGAGGCCCGTGCACGGGCCGAAGGTCCCTAACCCGGCGCGTCGGTCCACCTTTCCCGGCACGTCGCGCCGGGGACGGGCGGCCCGGCCGGGTCGGGGAGGGGGGCCCGGCGGGTCGGGACGTCCGGCCCTGCCCGGCCCACCCCCGGGTGACGGACCGTGGAGGGGAACCACCACCGGGAACCGGGTCGGCGTCGGCCGGCCGGGGCGACGCGTTCCCCGCTCGGGGTGGAGCGGCACGAACCGCCACGGAAGGAGCACGACCATGGGCACCGGGTACACCGAGGCGCAACTACGGGCCGCCGTCGCGGACGCCGTCCGCGCGCCCTCCCTGCACAACACCCAGCCGTGGCGGTTCCGACTGCGCGACGGCGGGATCGAGGTGTCGGTCGACCCGACCCGCCGACTGCCGGCCACCGACCCGAGCGGCTGGGGCACCCGGATCTCCGGCGGGGCGGCCCTGTTCAACCTGCGGCTGTCCCTGGCGGTGGCGGGTACCCCGGCCACCGTACGGCTGCGACCGTACCCGGCCGACCCGGACGTGCTGGCCCGGCTGGTCCCGGACCTGCCGCGCCGGCCCACCCCCACCGAGCAGAGCCTGTACGCGGCCATCGCGCGCCGGTTCAGCAACCGGGCGCCGTTCTGGCCCGACCCGGTGCCCGCCGACGCCCGCTGGCGGCTCGGTGAGGCGGCCCGTACCGAACAGTGCTGGCTGGAGCTGGTGATCGGGGTGAGCGCCGTCAATGCCTTCGCCGAGGTCGCCCGCAGCGCCCACCGGGTGCTCGAACGCGACCCCGCCTACCGGGCCGAACGCGCCGACTGGGTGCGTACCGAACCCGCCCCCGACGGGGTGCCCGCCCGCGCCGGCGGACCGCAGACCGAGCCGCAGGATCTGCTGCCGTCGCGGGGCTTCGGCGGCCTGGACCGTGCCCCCGGCCGCGACTTCGAACCGGAACCGCTGGTGGCGGTGCTCGGCGCGGCCGGCAACACCGTCGTCGACCAGGTGCTCGCCGGGCAAGCGTTGCAGCGGGTTCTGCTGACCGCCACCGACGCCGGGCTCGCGGTGTCGATGCTGTCGCAGCCGATCGAGGTGTCGGGGGCGCGGGAGGCGCTGCGGCTGTCGCTGGGACGTTTCGGCACACCGCAGATGGTGATGCGGATCGGGTACGGGCAGCCGGGGGTGGCGACCCCGAGGCGGAGCGTGGACGAGGTGCTGGACGTGGCGGTGGCATCCGGCTGAACGCCTCCCTGTGCCGCCGTAGCGACTACCGACGGGATTCGAATGCCTCCTAAGCTCCACTACTCGTATCGGAGCCATAGGCCGCGTCGTATGCGGTATTGCGGTCGCCTCCCTGACCCTTTCCTCCCAGGGAACCCCTAGACCTCCTGCTCCTCTCCTTGGCCATCTCCTGAATGACCAGGCGACCGGCGGCCGCCTCGTCGGTCGCACCACGATTGACCCTCCGCCGCATCACTACAACCATGACCGAGATCGCAGCAGACACCAGAACAGCACCGACCACAAACCAAACAGCCATATCGACTCCCACGGCTTTCCTCCAATCCGACAACGGCACTAGAGGCCGCCACGCTTGGCCCGCCACTTCGCCCACACCCGCATCCGGCGTAGTTCGTCGTAGCGGAAGCACTGGGTGTCGGCGACGCCGACCTGGGGGGTGTCGGCGATGGACGTGATGTTGCCCGCCGCGTCGTAGCTGTAGCTGGTGTCGTTGACCGTGCCGGTGGCGGTCTCCGGCTTGACCTTCGTACGGGTCACCCGCCGGGTGACGGAGTCGTAGTAGGTGTCGTCTTGAACGTAGAGGTCGCTGTCGGTCTGGCGGGTGGTCAGCGTGGGCTCGCCGTACCGGGTGTAGTCCTGCCCGATCACGTACTGGCCGACACCGGTCAGGTTGGAGGACAGTTCAGTAGGCAGGCCGGTCGTCGAGTCATACCTGGTCTCCACCAACTCGGAGAGCAGCCCACCAGAAAGCGGGTAGGTGATAGTGGTGGGGCTGCCATCGTATGTGGCGTAGCCGTAGCGATAGTTCCAGATTCCGCCAGGCCGCTGCCCTCGTTGGCGGGAATCACATAGTTCACGCCGGTCGGCTGGTAGCGGATGTTGAAGGCGGTTGCCTGCCACTTGTAGGCGTTGGTGGAGCCGGCCGACTCGTAGCGGATGCTCTGTAGTAGGTGTTCTGCACCGGTTGACCGTGGTCGGTGCTGCCGACCATGACCTTGATGTCGGACTCGGAGACCTGGGTTACGACGTACTTGTGCCAGTACTCGGTGATTTCAAGGTCGGCGTCGTGCGGGTCCGGGCCGACCACCGGATACAGGATCTCCGGCGCCCCGACCCCTCATACCCGGACGGGTCGGCGGCTATCGGGGATGCTGCGCGGCAAGCAGGGCGTCCTCCCGGGCCGGGTCGAGGCCGACGGTCGTCCGCGCCGGCCGCCCCGCACGGGGCGGGACCGCGCCCACCCGCTCCAGCCAGCGCCAGGTGTCAGCGACCGTCTCGGCCACCGGGCGACAGGTCAGCCCCGCCGCGTACGCCTTCTCGACGCCACGTTGCTGCAACCACCGGTACTCGTGGCCTGGTGGAATCCAGATCGGCAGGTCGTTCCACGGTTCGATCCCGGCGGCGAGGATCACCTCGGGGTCGGTCCAGCGCAGCCGGGCGTCGGCACCTGTCACCGCCACCGCCTCGCGCAGCAGTTCACCCATGGTGGTGTGCCCCGGTCGGCTGATCACGTTGAACGCCCCGCCGACCCCCTCGGCGGCCCGGTCGAGCGTGAAGGCAGCCAGGTCCCGGACGTCGACGTACTGCACCGGCAGGTCGGCCGGCCCCGGGGCCAGCACGTCACCGCCCCGGGCCACCCGGCGCAGCCACCACGGCAGCCGCCCGATGTCCTCCCCCGGCCCGAGGATCAGCCCTGCCCGCACCAGCAGGGCGCGGTCGCCGAACACCCCGGTCGCGGCCAGTTCACCGCCGGCCTTGCACCGGGCGTAGTCGTCGTCGCCGGTGTCGTCGGCCGCCGACGACACCACCGCCGACTCCTCGCCGGCCCCGGGGAGCACGGGCGGGGCGTAGACCGAGCCGCTGGAGACGTAGGCGTAGTGCCCGGCGGAGCGCAGCTGCGTGGCGGCGTCACGTACCGCGCGGGGCGCGCCGTCCCAGGTGTCGACCACGATGTCCCATGCGCCGCCGGCCAGTTCGGCCAACCCGCCCGGCGCGGTCCGATCACCCCGCAACCGGTGTACGCCCGGCGGGGTCGCCCCGTGTATCCCCCGGTTGAACATGGTCACCGTCCAGCCCCGGCGTACGCCCTCGGCCACGACGGCGGAGCCGACGAAACCCGTGCCGCCCAGCATCAGCAGTCTCATACGTCCCACCCTGCCGGCCCGGGACATCAGCGGGGCATCCTGTTCACCGGCAGCGGATCTGCCCTCGGCAGAACCCGCTCCCCCACCACCCCGCATCAGCCGCGCACCGACCCCGTGCCTCGTTGCGCACATTCGCCATATAGCGGTATCCGCCCCGACCCAAAACCGCTATTTCAGCCCCGTGACGATAGGCCCATGCCGTCGCCCGGAAGATGTCCGCCCATCGTCACGGTAGGCACGGACCGAACATTCGGCGCACATTCCAGTCCGTCCACCGACGGGTCGACAATGGGTCCCTAGGGGCGGTCGACTCGGCGGACACCGGTATGCCTGTCAGGCATATTCATGACCCACAGGAATGAAGCTCTCCGCGCAAGACTGCCCACACACCCCACCACAGGCAACGGTTGAGGCAGGCTTCCGGGGGCGATCAACTGCGCCTCCCGGCTGCGGACGAACCAGACCAACACCTGAATCGGCGTGCTCGGCCAGAATCCCCGCAAGGGGCAGCGTCGCCAGCCCGTACCGGGAGACCCAGGGTCACCCACACCCGTGCGGAGGTGGCCGCCGAGTTGGCCGACGTGGTCTTCACCGCCCTGGTCGCCATCGAGAGTCTGGGCCTGGACGCCCGGTCGGTGGTGACCGCCTGCGCCGCGAAGGTCGAGTCCCGGATCACCCCGTGACGACCCGCCCGACCCCGATGGCCGATACCACCCCGGCCCCGGCCCTGGCCCTGGCCCTGGCCCTGGCCCCAGTGCAGGTGCCGGTGCCGGTGCCGGTGCGACGATCGTCCGGTATCACCCGGTCCGACCGCTGTCGTCGTGACCGGCGGCACCCCCGGGCCGGAATCCCGACCCCGCCCCCGGCGTTACACCCTGCGTACGACCGCAGCAGCACCCCGGACCACCCAGCGTCCCGGCCGCCGGCGGAATGACCCGGCACCGACGGTCGTTACGCCCCCGGGTACGACCGCAGCAGGCAGTACCCCGGCCGACCCCGCACCCCGCACCCGCCGGGCGGGAATGGCCCCGGACCCCCGGTCGTTACACCTGACCCCGGCACGAGCGGCCACCGCCCCACGCGGCAGGCCCCACCGGAACCCCCCTCAGACTGCCCCCGTACGAGCGCCCCCGACGTGGTGCCCACGCCCCCTTCCGCTGCCCGTCCCCCACGGGCGCACCCAGCCCTCCACGGGCCGGGTCGGGGCGTCTACCCCCGAAGGAGCTTCCCCCATGAAGACCACCATCATGAACACCACCATCCTGCGTAAGAGCGTCCTCGGCATCGCCGGTCTCGCCGTCGCCGGTGGCCTGGCCGCCGGCCCGCTCAACCACGACACCCCCACCATCGACACCCGCCCCGTCGCCGCCGTCCAGGCCGACAAGCCCACCGTGGACACCACCAAGCTGATCCCGCACGGCGTGCAGGGCGAGCAGTCCCGCATCGACCTCAACGACGAGCAGACCAGCAACGCCAAGGCGATCATCGCCGCCACCAAGAAGGCCGGCATGGACGAACGCGCCGCCGTCGTGTCGATCGCGACCAGCCTGCAGGAGTCGAAGCTGGAGAACCTCGGCCACCTCGGTGACCGCAACGACCACGACTCGCAGGGCCTGTTCCAGCAGCGGCCGTCCAGTGGCTGGGGCACGGTGGAGCAGATCACCGACCCCGAGTACGCCACCCTGGCGTTCCTCAAGGGCCTCAAGCAGGTCGACGGCTGGCAGGACATGCCCCTGACCAAGGCCGCCCAGACCGTCCAGGTGTCGGCGTACCCCGACCACTACGCCCAGTGGGAACAGCAGGCCGCCGACCTCGTCGCCCAGCACTGGAACAGCTGACCCACCCGCGACGCCACCATGAAGCGCGTCACCATGAAGCGCGTCACCATGAAGCGACATCATGCGAAGGCCCCCGGCTCAGCTGAGCCGGGGGCCTTCGTGATCCTCTGGTGGGCGATACTGGGTTTGAACCAGTGACCTCTTCCGTGTCAAGGAAGCGCGCTCCCACTGCGCCAATCGCCCGTGGTCGAGAGCGGACGACGGGATTCGAACCCGCGACCCTCACCTTGGCAAGGTGATGCGCTACCAGCTGCGCTACGTCCGCGTGCCGCCCGGTCTCCCCGGCGACGGGGTGAACTCTACCCCATTCCAAGATCGCCCGCCCGGCCGACCCCACCGCGTGCTCCCTCCCGACGATTGCCCTGCTCATCGACGGGGTACTGCATCCCGACAGCACACTCCCACCCCCAAGGAGCTGTCATGGGAATCGGAACGAGCATCTTCCTGCTCGCCGTCGGCGCGATCCTCACCTTCGCGGTGAACGCGAGCGTCGGCGGTGTCGATCTCGACGTCGTCGGCTGGATCCTGATGGCCGCCGGTGTCCTCGGCCTCGTCATGGTCCTGCTGATGCGCGGTCGCCGCCGTACGGTCACCACCGCCGAGCCGGTGGCGTACCAGCGGGTCGAGGAGCGTCGGGACGTCGCTCCGCCGCTGTGAGGCGACCGACCCGGCACCCCGCGACGCGGGGGTGGACCGGCCCATAGGGCTTACCGCGTGGACGGCAGCGCGTCGAGCCGGTCGCGCACCAGTGCGGCGTCCGGGTGGCCGAGCTGGTCGAGCACGTCGAGCGCCTGCCCCCAGGCGGCACGGGCCGCGTCGGGTTCGGCGGCGGCCAGGTGGCTGTCACCGACGTGCATCAGCGTGACGGACTCGTAGTAGCGTTCGCCGGTCTCCCGCCACAGCACGAGCGCCTCCCGGAAGCAGTCGAGGGCGTCGCGGTGCCGGCCGAGGTGGTGGTGGGCGAAGCCCAGACTGTCCCACGCGTGCGCCTCCCAGTAGCGGTTGCCGGTCTGCTGCTGCCGCACCAGGGCCTGGCCGCAGTAGTCCAGCGCACGGAGGTGGTCGCCGAGCTGGATGTGGTACCAGCCGATGTTGTTGAGCGCGTTGGCCTGCCCCTGCGCGTGCCCGGCGGCCTCGAACAGGCGGTGCGCCCGTTGCGCGTGGCGCAGCGCCCGCCGGTGGTCGTCCTGCCGCTCCGCGAGGATGCCGAGGTTCAGTTCGGTCCGCCCACCACCGACCCGGTCGCCGAGTTCGGCGTACAACAGCCGGGAGCGTTCCAGATGCTCGTGGGCCTCGTCGTACGCGCCGAGGCGCAGGCAGGCGACGGCCCGGTTGCGGTGGGCGCGGGCCTGCCCGTCGCGGTCCCCGGCCGCCGTGGCGGCCCGCAACGCCAACTCCTGGGCGCGGGACTGGTCCGTCCAGGCACCCACCCGGTCGAGGTAGGTGTTGACGCTCCACGCCAACTGCCAGGCGTGCGTCGGTAACCCGTGCTCGACGGCCAGGCCGATCGCGGCGAGCAGCGCCCGGTGCTCGGCGGCCAGCCACGCCCACGCCTCGTCCCGGTCGGCCGGCGCGGGCACCGCCGTCCCGGGGTGCGCCGCCGGCAGGTCGATGTCGTCGCGGTGCTTGTGCAGCAGCAGAGCGGCGGCGTACGCGGTGTGCAGGTAGTGGTCGAGCAGCCGGCACAGCGCCGCCCGCCGCAAGCCGGCGGAGTCGGTGGCCACGGCCAACTCGACGGCGTACGCGCGGAGCAGGTCGTGCAGGACGTACCGGCCGGGGGCGTGCTCGGTGAGCAGGTTCGCCCGGGTCAGTACCGCCAGCGGCCGGCGCACCTCGGCCGGGGCCAGGGCGGCGAGGCTGGCCGCCGCCGCCACGGACACGTCGGGCCCGGGGTGCGTGCCGAGCGCCCGGAACAGGTCGGCCGCCGCCGGATCGAGACCCCGGTACGACCAGGACAGCACCGCGCGGACGTCGACGCCGGCCTCGCCGCCACTGAACGCGTCGAGGGCGCCCCGGCTCACGCTCAGCTCGGCGGCGAACCGGGCCAGCGGGAAGTCCGGATAGGTGGCGGCCCGCGCGGCCACGATCGCCAACGCCAGGGGCAGCCCGGCCGCCGCGGCGACGACCCGGTCCACCGCCTCCGGCTCCGCCGCGACCCGCTCCGCGCCCAGCCGGCGGGACAGCAGCTCACGCCCCTCCGCCGGGGAGAGCAGACCCAGCGGCAGCGGTCGGGCCCCCTCGGCCGTGACCAGCCCCGGAAGCTGGTTACGGCTGGTGACCAGGACCAGGCATCCCGGCGAGCTGGGCAGCAGCGGACGTACCTGGTCGGCGTCGCGGGCGTTGTCCAGCAGCACCAGCACCCGCCGGTCGGCGAGCAGGCTGCGGTAGAGGGCGGCCTGTGCCGCCAGCCCCACCGGAATCCGCTCCGGCGGCACCGCGAGCGCCTCCAGGAAGCCGGCCACCGCCTCGGCGGGATTCAGCGCGGGCGACTCGGCGTCGAAGCCGCGCAGGTCGACGTAGAGCTGGCCGTCCGGGAAGCGGTCGGCGACCTGGTGCGCCCAGTGCACGGCCAGGGCCGTCTTGCCCACACCCGCCGTACCGCCGATGATCGCGACGGGGACGGTGCCCGGCGGGCCGGCCGGCTCGGTGAGCAGGGCGGTCAGGGCGGTCAGCGGCGCGGACCGGCCGGCGAAGTGCCGTACCGCCGCCGGTAGCTGGCGGGGCACGAACGGTGCCGGGGCCGACGACGCGGTGGCGGCGTGGGCCTGCCGGTCCGGCTCGGCGCGGGCGGCCGTGGCGAGCCGGTCGTCGGCGCGCGCCGCGTCCGCCGCCGCCAGCAGCTGCCAGTACGCCGCCTCCCAGCGGGCCTGGTCGGTCAGCTCGGCGGGCAACCGGATGCCGGCCTGTCCGGCGTACGCGACACACGCGCCCAGGTAGCCGGTGACGAAGTCCCAGTCCGGCAGCGACTTGGCGTTGAGCTTGTCGCTGAGGGTGGAGCGGGCCAGCGGCCTGCCCCGGGCGGCGGCGACCGCCACCAGGGAGTTCAACGACGGCCCGCCCGCCTGCTGGCGTAGTCGCCGCAGTTCGTCGGCGAAGGCGAGCAGCGCCTCCCGACCCGTCTCCCCCACCCCACACCCCACCCGGCGTCGCGATGTTCCCCTGGAAGAACCGGAGCCAGGATAGCTTGGCATCGATGTGCGGTGATGCCCCGGAACGGGGGCGGCGACCGGGCCGGCGACCGGACAGCCGCAGGGTCGGACAACAGCGGGACCGGACAGCAGTAGGGCCACCTTCCATCACGGAAGGTGGCCCTACTGACCGAGTGGGCGATACTGGGTTTGAACCAGTGACCTCTTCCGTGTCAAGGAAGCGCGCTCCCACTGCGCCAATCGCCCGTGCTTGTTACCGAGGTGGGGACGGGATTTGAACCCGCGTACACGGCTTTGCAGGCCGTTGCCTCGCCTCTCGGCCACCCCACCGAGGTTGCCCCCGTCATGCGTGGCGGCAGCTCCGAGCGGACGACGGGATTCGAACCCGCGACCCTCACCTTGGCAAGGTGATGCGCTACCAGCTGCGCTACGTCCGCTTGCCTCCGGGACGACACCCGGTGACGGATGGAAACTCTAGCCGAGCGGTCTCACCGATGCCAAATCGGGGCCGCCGACGGCGCGTCAGGCCGCCACGATGGTGACCGGCACCACCATCCGCAGAGCTTCCTAGGAGAGTTGGTCGTCGCAGGTGGGCACCTCGCCCGCACCCCTACCGAACAGGTCGGCAAGGTAGCCGACCCGCCGGTGGGGTGCTGTCCGGCTTCCGACTACCGGCAGCCGGATCGGGCGGGTCGGTAACTCCCCGTGGTCGGTTCGATAGGTTACCGTAGCGGCGTGACGAGACGTGCCGCCGCCGATGTCCGCCTGGATTCCCTGCTGCGCACGGCCTGCGACGTGATCGTCGAGCGTGGACTCGCCAACACCCGCACCGCCGACGTGGCCGCCGCCGCCGGGGTCAGCCAGGCGCTGGTCTTCTACCACTTCGCCACCAAGGAGCGGCTGCTCGCCCAGGCGTTCGCGTACGCCGTCGAGCAGGAACTGTCCCGGCTGGACGCGGTGCTGCGCTCCGCCACCCCGCCACTGACCAAGCTCCGGCGCATCCTGCGCCTCTACACCCCCACCGGGCGTCCCTGGGCGATGTGGATCGACGGCTGGGCCGAGTCGCTGCGCACCCCGGAACTGGAGAAGGTCTGCCGGCGGCTCGACCTGCGCTGGCGGCAGGACCTGGCAGCGGTGATCTCGGCCGGGGTGGCCGACGGGACCTTCGAATGCGCCGACCCCGCCGGTGCCGCCTGGCGGATCAACGCGGTGATGGACGGGCTCGCCGTCCAGCTCGCCGTGCATGAGCGGGTGATCTCCCGGCGACAGTTCGGCGAGTGGATCCGGCTGGTCACGGCCCGGGAACTGGGGCTCGACCCCGCCCAGCTCGTCTGATCCGCGCACTCCGCGCCATTGCCCCCGTCCGATCCGCCTGGTATCCACGTATGCGCATGCGTTACCCCGCCTGCGCCGGGCCGGCGGTGCGCCGGTCCCCGCTCCCACGAGGAGGATCCGTGCCCAGACCGGAGTGGACACCCCGAACGAGCCGGCATCGACGCCGGCTCGTTCCCGTACTGGCGACCGCCGCCGTGGTCGCCGCCCTGCTGCCCGGCGGAGGCACCGCCACGGCCGCGCCGGGCGACACCGCGGCCCCGGCCCCGGGCCGCTCCGGCTCGTTCGCCGACGACCGCCACCAGGCCGCCGACGTCGACAACCGCACCGGTACGGCCGCACCCGACGCCCGCCAACGCAGCCTGGCCCGCGCCACCGGCGCCCCGGTGCGCTGGAACCGGCTCGGCACCCCGCACGCCCTCGGCCCGGCCCGGCTCGCCACCGGCCTACCCACCGACCCGGAGGCCGCCGCCCGGCGTTACCTCGCCACCCAGCGGGACCTGTTCGGGCTGGACGCCGACGCGGTGACCGCGCTCGACCGGGTGCTGGTCCGGCGGATCGGCGACGGCGCGGTGGTCACCCTGCGGCAGCGCTTCGGCGACCTGCCCGCCGGCCACGACGGGCTGGTCACCGTGGCGGTCGCCGACGGCACCGTGCTCTCGGTCAGCTCCTCGCTGACCCGGGACGCCTCGGCCCCCGCCCCGGCCACCCGCACCCCCGGGCAGGCGTACGCCGACGCCCTCGCCGACGCCGGCCTGGCCGCCGACGCGGTGGCCAGCCACCGGGTGCGCCCGGTCGCCGTGCCCACCCCGGTCGACGGCAACCGGGCCGCCTACGAGGTGACCCTGATCGGGCGGGACAGCGACCACCCGGCCGCCTTCACCACCTACGTCGACGGGATCACCGGGAAGGTGCTGGTCCGCGAGGACCTCGTCGACTTCGACTCCGACAACCCGAGCTGGGCGGTCTACCCGGCCACCCCGCCGCAGGACCTCGCCCCCGGGCAGGACCCCCGGGTCCGCTGGTGCGCCAGCCCCGCACCCGACTGCGCCGCCGCCTTCCGCGACCCGGCGAGCGGGCAACCCTGGGACGTCGACCTCGCCACCGGGGCGCCCACCGGCACCACCCGGGGCAACTCCGCCAACACGGTGGTCTCCTGGGGCGCCGGCAGCCCCATGGTCAACGCCCCCGACCGGCCGGACCGGCGCTACGAGTACCCGTTCACCGACCAGTGGCACCAGGCCCGCTGCAACCCGGCGGCGTTCACCTCGGCCCAACGCAACGACGCCGACGCCGCCACCGCCAACCTGTTCGCCATGCACAACCGGATGCACGACTGGGCCTGGCACCTCGGCTTCACCGAGGCCACCTGGAACCTCCAGGCGGTCAACGTCAGCGGCGCCGGGCTGGGTGGCGACGCCGAGCAGGGGCGGGCCCAGCAGGGCGCGCTGAGCGGCAACCGGAACAACGCCAACCAGTCCACCCCGCGCGACGGGCTGCCGCCGAGCACCAACATGTACCTGTGGCAGCCGCAGGCCGGTGGGCCGTACCCGCCGTGCGTCGACGGCGACTACGACATGACGGTGATCGGCCACGAGTACACCCACGCCATCACCAACCGGATGATCGCCGGCCCGGACAGCGGGATCGGCGGCCACCAGGGCGGGGCGATGGGCGAGTCGTGGAGCGACCTGCTCGCCGCCGAGTACCTCTACGAGCACGGCCTGCGCGCCCCCGGTGAGACGCCCTTCGTCACCGGCGGCTACGTCACCGGCAACCTGGTCAGCGGCATCCGCAACTACGACCTGAGCCGCAGCCCGCTCAACTACTCCGACGTCGGCTACAACACCGGCGGGCCCGCGGTGCACGCCGACGGGGAGATCTGGGGCGCGACCAACTTCCGCATCCGCGCCGCCCTGGTCAAGAAGTACGGCCTGGGCACCCCGGCGCGGCAGCTCGACTGCGCCCAGGGCCGGGTGGCCGCCGAGAACTGCCCCGGCAACCGGCGCTGGGTGCAGCTGGTCTTCGACTCGTTCCTGCTCCAGGCGGCCAGCCAGGTCAGCATGCTCGACATGCGGGACAACCTGCTCACCGCCGACCGGCTGCGCTTCGGCGGGGCCAACCAGGAGCTGATCTGGGCCGAGTTCGCCCGCTCCGGGATGGGTCGGGACGCCGCCACCGTCGGCGCCGCCGACACCGACCCGACGCCGAGCTTCGCCAGCCCGGCCGGCGGCAACGCCACGCTGACCCTGCGCCCCCGGGGTGACAGCGCCAACGCGCCGATCCGGCTCTACGTCGGTGACTACGAGGCGCGGGCCACCCCCGTCGCCGACACCGACCCGGCCACCCCGCTGCCGGCCACCTTCGAGGCCGTCGCCGGGACGTACCAGCTGCTGGCGGTCGCCCCCGGCTTCGGCCACCAGCGCCTGGAGGTGGTCGCGAAGGCCGGCCAGCAGGGGTACGTCGACCTGCGGCTGAGCCAGAACCTGGCGTCCACCAGGTCGGGGGCGAGCATCGCCGGGGACGGGGTGAACCTGGACCGGATCGCCGACGACACCGAGGCCACCAACTGGGCGTCGTTGACCGGGGTGGCCGGCAAGCAGGTCACCGTGACACTGCCCTTCGGCACGCCGCAGCCGGTGCAGCGGGTCACCGTCAGCGCCATGCTCCGCCCGGCGATCACCGGCGACGCCGACCCCGGTGCGCAGAACGCGCTGAGCGCGCTGCGGTCGTTCGCGGTGTCGACCTGCGACGCGACCACCACCGACTGCGCCGACCCGGCCCGCTGGACCCGGATCTACACCAGCGCCGACGACGCGTTCCCCGGTGGGAGGTACCGGGCCTACAGCCGGGACCTGATCGCCAGGTCGTTCCGGGTGCCGGCCACCGTCGCCACCCACGTCCGGCTGGAGGTGCTGGCCAGTCAGTGCACCGGCGGCCCGGCGTACGCCGGTGAGCAGGACGACGACCCGGCGACCCGGACCGACTGCGCGACCGCCAGCCCGGCGCGCGACCAGGTGCGGATCGCCGAGTTCCAGGTGTTCGCGAAGTGAAACCCGCCGGGGCCGGGTGGTGGCGCCACCCGGCCCCGGCGGCCCCCGATCACCGTCGGACGGTGGTCCAGCGGACCGGTCGACGGACCGGGCGGGCATCGTCGCCCGCCACACCGTCGGACGCGGTCCGGGTGAGCTGCCGCAGCCGCATCAGCAGGCCGACACCGAGGAAGAGCAGCAGGCCGCCGAGCAGGAACGCCGCCTGCACCAGTCCGAAGCCCCCGCTCTGGTCGGCCGACCGGTTCGCCGCGGCCGGCGGCGGCACCTCGGCCAGCGCCTCCTCGGTCGGCTCGGTCTCCTCCTCGCTCGGCTCCAGCACCTCCTCGGTCGGCTCCGGCGACGCGGTGGTCGGCTCGGGCGCGGCCGTGGTGGGCGCAGGCGCCGTGCCGACGACCTGCCGGGTGGCGGTGCGTCGGGCGAGCAGCCGCAGGTTCGGGTCGTACGCCTCGGCGGCCATGGTGATCCGGCCCCGGGTGACGTCCTCGGCGAAGGCCACCCGGTAGGTGGCGGTGACCGTACGGTCCGGGCAGAGGGTGCCCGGGTCGAGTTGCCGGTCGGTCAACCGGGCCACGTCGCCCTGTGCCCGGATGTCCAGCGGGAACGAGCCGGTCTCCTCGACCCGGTCCATCTTGACCTGGTCCAGGCGCAGCCCCTGCACCGAGAGCACCATCGACCAGCGGACCTTCACACAGCCGCCGTTGCCCTGGCGGGACACCACCGCCGAAACCGTCCGCACCTGGTCGCCGGCGGTGAACTGGGCGGGCAGGCCACTCAGCTCGGTGGAGAAGCGGTCCGCCGCCGACGCCGGTGTCGGCCCGACGAGCCCTGTCCCCGACAGGCAGGCCAGCACCGCCCCGACCCGTAGCGCGTTCCGCCACACCATCACCACCGCCTCGCTCCTCCCGTCGGTCTTGTCCACTCGCCACGCTATGAGCAGGATGGGGAAGCCGGTAGACGGGCGTGTTCGCGCCGATCGGCAAGTGCGGTGCGGGTTAACACCGACAGTGGTGAACCGGTCACCCGTCCTCGCCGACACGCCGGGTGACGGTGTGGGCTAGGCCGCTTCGTCGGGCCGGTGAGGGTCGACCGCGCCGGGGTTCGCGCGGCTGACATCCTGGGCGGGTGTCCGATCTTTCCGCGGCCTTCGTCCGGCTGCACGCCCGGCTCGCCCCGGTCGCCTTCGTACCCGAGGTGCGGTTGCACCAGGCCGACGAGCCGATCGGCCTGTGGGAGCTGACCGAGGGTGAGTTCCGCAGCTCCCAGCCGCCGCCGTTCTGGGCGTTCGCCTGGGCCGGTGGGCAGGGCCTGGCCCGGTACGTCACCGACCACCCGGAGACGGTCGCGGGCCGCCGGGTGCTCGACCTCGCCTCCGGCTCCGGCCTGGTCGCCATCGCCGCCGCACGGGCCGGTGCGGCGACCGTGCGGGCGGTGGAGATCGACGAGCGGGCCGTCGCCGCCGTCGCCCTCAACGCCCACGCCAACGGGGTACGCGTCGACGCCGAACTGGCCGACGTGCTCGACGGCGACGCCGGGGACGCCGAGGTGCTGCTCGCCGGGGACGTCTTCTACAGCGAGGCGATGGCCCGCCGGGTGCTGCGTTTCCTGCTGCGGGCCGCCCGCTGCGGCGCCCGGGTGCTGGTCGGCGACCCGGGCCGGGCGTTCCTGCCCCGGGAACGGTTCCGCGAGCTGGCCGGCTACGACGTGCCGGTGCCGGAGGCGTTGGAGAGCGTCCGGGTGAAGCACACCACGGTGTGGGAACTGGACCCCGCCCCGCCGGGGGCCGCCCGCTAGCGTGACCGGGTGCTGTTCCGGGGGTGGGAGGCGTCCGTCGACGAGCCCTGGCCGGACGTGGCCACGGTCGTCGACCGGGTCGGCGGCGTCCACCTGGTGGTGACCCGGCACGCGCTGGTCCGGCAGGTGCTCGCCGACGCGGTGACCTGGCGGCCCGACAACGCCCTGGACGCGGTGACCCCGATCCCGGTGGCCGCGCTGCGGGTGCTCACCGCGCACCGGTTCCGGCTGCCGCCGACGCTGGCGAACAACGCCGGCCCCAGCCACCCGGCGATCCGGGCGATCGTCGCCGAGGCGCTGCACCCCGACCGGGTGGCCGCCCAGCGACCGTGGCTGACCGCCCTGGTCCGGGCCCGGGTCGCCGACATCGCCGCCGACCTGGCCGCCGGTCGGCCGGTCGACCTGCACGCCCGGCTCGCCGCCGACCTGCCGCTGCTGGCGCTGGCCCGGCTGGTCGAGCTGCCGGACGCCCCGGTGGGCGCGGTGAAGGACTTCGCGCGGGCGGCGCTGGAACTGTTCTGGGCTCCCCTGGACGCCGACCGGCAGCAGAGCCTCGCCGTCGAGGTGGGCCGGTTCCACGCCGTACTGCGGGAGTTCGCCGGCACCGGCGGCGGCCTGGCCGGCCGGCTGCGCGCCGCCGGGCACCGTCCGGACGTGGTGGTCGGGGCGCTGTTCTTCCTGCTGGTCGCCGGCCAGGAGACCACCAGCCAGTTCCTCACCCTGCTGCTGCACCGGCTCACCGGCGAACCGGGGGTGCGCGCCGGGCTGCGGGCCGGCACGGTCGCCGTGGCCGACGTGGTCGAGGAGGGCCTGCGCCGGGAGCCACCGATCGTCACCTGGCGGCGGGTGGCGGCGACGGACACCGCGCTGGGCGGCGTGCCGGTGCCGGCGGGCAGCTCGGTGCTGCTGTGGCTGGCCCGCGCCGGCTGCGACCCGGAGGTGGTGGCCGACCCGGCCGGGTTCCGCCCGGGGCAGCGCGGGTCCCGTCGGCACCTGGCCTTCGGGGCGGGGGCGCACCGCTGCGTCGGCGCGCAGCTGGCCCGGCTGGAGGCGGCGGTGGTGGTCGCCGAGGCGACGCCGCTGCTGGACGCGGTGACGGTGGTCCGTCCGCCGTGGTGCCCGGACAACCTCACCTTCCGGATGCCCGACGCCTTCGTGGTCCGCCGCAGCGGGTGACCCTCCCGCCGGCCCGACCAGAGGCACCGGCACGGCCCGCCGGCACACCGCGCGGCGTACGGGCGTAACCCGGCCTCCTGGCGACGGGTTGAGCCCAGTGTCGACGCGCGGTCGCGCGTCCGCCTGTCGGGCCGGGGGGTGATGGTGCAGCGCACGCCGGTCGTCCTCGTCCCACTGCTCAGCATCGTCCTGCTGTGGCCGATGGCGGTCGTCGCCGGTGGCGAACCGCCGCCCACCGCCGCTACCGCCGGGCAGCTCACCGTGGCCGGGTCCACCCCGTCGAGCCGGTTGAGTACTCCTCCCGTGACCCTCCGTTGTATTTTGGACCGTCTATACGCTCGTATCAGTCGGGAGAAGCCGGTAGTATCAGACATCGACAGGTATCAACGCCTTTCGACCGGCCCGGCTGCCTCGGACAGCGCCGGAGCGGGTCGGACCGGAGGGGAGATCGGAACGGCAGTCGGGCGGGCGGGGCGCGGGCAGTCGTCGACCGAACGACGTGACCCGATCGGGCAGGAGTGCCCCGGGGTCCGGGGCACCCCCCACCGGTGGCAGCGGGGCACGGACCGGCGTCCGACCCCCGACACCGCCGACGCCGTGCCGCTGAGGGTGAGCGTGCTGCGCTGCTGACTGGTGGCGGTCCGCTCCACCATGCCCGTCGCCGTCGCGCAACGTCCGGCCGATCCGGCGACGAACCCCGTCGCCGGTCCGCAACAGACCGCCGCCCAGCCCGTCGTTTCGCCGGTCGGTGA
Organism: Micromonospora sp. WMMD723; assembly: GCF_049863385.1. Taxonomy (NCBI): domain Bacteria; kingdom Bacillati; phylum Actinomycetota; class Actinomycetes; order Micromonosporales; family Micromonosporaceae; genus Micromonospora; species Micromonospora sp. WMMD723. The sequence continues at coordinate 3,892,363 of NZ_JBMKNR010000001.1, read as the reverse complement.
GCGACGGCGAGGTGGCGACCCGTTGACCGCTGCCAGCCTCCTGGATGTGAATCGTGCTCTCCACTGACACCCGGCGTGCCCTGCGCGCCGACCTACCCGCCTCACTCGTGGTCTTCCTCGTCGCACTGCCGCTCTGCGTGGGCATCGCCGTCGCCTCCGGCGTCCCCGTCGAACTCGGCCTGGTCACCGGCGTCGTCGGCGGGCTGGTCGTGGGCATGATGCCCGGCAGCAGCATGCAGGTCAGCGGCCCGGCAGCCGGCCTGACCGTGCTGGTGGCCGAGGCCGTGGACCGCTACGGCCTGGCCGGCCTCGGCACGATCGTGCTGATCGCCGGGCTGATCCAGATCGGCCTGGGATTGCTCCGGCTCGGCCGGTGGTTCCGGGCCATCTCGATGGCAGTGGTGCACGGCATGCTCGCCGGCATCGGGCTGCTGCTCATCGCCGGGCAACTGCACATCCTGGCCGGCGCCGACACCGCACCGGTCGGCCTCGCCGCGTTCGCCGGCCTGCCGGCGCTGGTCGGTGACCTGACCAGCTCCGAAACCGCCAGGCTGTCGCTCGTCGTGGGAACCGCGACGCTCGCGGTGATGCTGCTCTGGAACGTCCTGCCCGGAAAGCTGCGGACCGTGCCCGGCGCGCTGGTCGCCGTGGTCGCGGCGGCCGGGGCGAGTGTCCTGCTGGACCTGCCGGTCGACACCATCGAGGTGTCCGGGCTGCTCGCGGCCATCCAACCGTCGCTCGGGCATCCGAGCCAGCTCGCCGACCTCGGAGTGCTCGCCACCATCGCCACGTTCACCCTGGTCGCCTCGGCGGAGAGCCTGTTCAGCGCGGCGGCGGTCGACCGGCTGCACCAGGGACCGCGCACCGACTTCGACCGGGAACTCGTCGCCCAGGGCACCGGCAACACCGTATGCGGCCTGCTCGGCGCGCTGCCGATGACCGCCGTCATCGTGCGCAGTTCCGCGAACGTGCACGCCGGCGCGAAGACCAAGGCCTCCCGGGTGCTGCACGGGCTGTGGCTCCTGGTCTTCGTCGCCGCCGTACCCGGCCTGGTCGGGCTGATCCCCCTGCCGGCGCTCGCCGCCGTGCTGGTGCACGCCGGGTGCAAGCTGCTGCCGCTGCGGACGCTTCCCGACCTGTGGCGGGAACACCGGGGCGAGGCGGTGGTGCTGGTGGTGACGGCCACCGCGATCGTCACCACCGACATGTTCACCGGGGTGCTGGTCGGCCTCGGCCTGGCGGTGGCCAAGGCGGCCTGGGAGACGTCGCACGTCCGGGTCACCGTGGACGACGGCGACGGCGACGGCGGCACCGGGCCGATCGACGTCGCCATCGTCGGCAACGCCACCTTCCTGCGGCTGCCCACCATCCTCAACACGCTGCACGCGCTGCCCGCCGAGCGGATCATCCGGCTGGACCTGCACGGCCTGCGGCACCTCGACCACGCCTGCGGCACCGCGCTGGACACCTGGATCGAGGCGCACAACCGCTCCGCCGGCGGCCAGGTGCAGGTCGTCGCGCCCCGTCCGGCCGAGGACGACCGGCCCCGCCCCGTCCCCGCCACCGAGTGAGCGGGGACGGTCGCCACCGAGGCCCGGGACCGGTCCGTCGCGATCCGCGCCGCCAACGCGGCCCACGGCGGTGTGGCGCTCAGCCGGCGTCCTCGGCCCAGGTGCGCCAGTCGTCGAGCACGCCGTACAGGTCGGGGGTGAGCCAGCCCGGAGCGGACCGGCGGAACACCCCCGGGTCCATCGCCCCGGCCCCGGCCGGCAGCGCGCCGAGCAGGTTCGGCACCAGCTCCGTCAGGTTCGCCCAGTGCACCAGCTGCGGCTCCGCCGGCCACGCACCGATCACCACCCCGGCGGGCACGGCCCGGCGCTCCAGAGCCTCCAGGGTGAGCGCGGTGTGGTTGAGGGTGCCCAACCCGGCCCGGGCCACCACCACCGCCGGAGCACCCAGCGACACCGCCAGGTCGGCCACGGTCCACGCCTCACCCGACGGACGCAGCCCCATCGGCACCAGCAGCCCCCCGGCCCCCTCGACGAGCACCAGGTCGTGCTTGTCGACCTCCGCGCGGATCGCGTCGACGGCCGTGTACAGCTCCAACGGCTCCAGCTCGGCCACCCGGGCGGCGGCCAGCGGAGCCAACGGGTCGGGGTAGCTGGCCAGGGTACGACCGGTCAGCGGGGCGGCCAGCCGGGTCACCGCGTCCACGTCACCGGGCTCGCCGGTGGCCGTCCCCGACTGGCCCGGCTTGACCACCGCGACCCGCAGGCCGGCGGCCTGCGCCGCGGCCGTGATCGCCGCCGTCACCACCGTCTTGCCGACCTCGGTGTCGGTCCCGGTGACCAGCACCGCACCCTTCCACCCACTCAAGGCAGGACCACCTCGGTTCGCGACTGCGAGGCTCGCAAAACCGGCTCACTCCTCACGCTCACAGGACCACCTCGGCTCGCGACTGCGGGGCGCACTCCACGATGGTCTCCAGGGCGTGTTCGAAGTCCGCCCGGGTGACCCCGGTGGAGAGGGTCAGCCGGAGGCGGGAGCGGTGGTCCGGGGTGGACGGTGGGCGGAAACAGCCGACCGCGACGCCCCGGGCCCGGCAGTCGGCCGCCCAGGCGGTGGCGGCCTCCGGACCGGGTGCGGTCACCGACACCACGGCGGCGTCGGGGGTGGACACCGGCAGCCCGGCCGCGCCGAGGCGGCGTACCGCGTAGCCGGCCCGGTCGGCCAGTTCGGCGCGCAGGTCCTCGGCGGAGCGGGCCAGCGCCACGGCGGCGCATACCCCGGCGGCGACGGCCGGTGGCGGCGCGGTGTCGAAGATGAAGGTCCGCCCGGTCTCCACCAGGTGCCTGACGAACTCGGCCGGGCCGGCGACCACCCCGCCGGCACCGCCGAGCGCCTTGGACAGGGTCGCGGTGACCACCACGTCCGGCGCGCCCGCGAGCCCGGCGGCGGCCACCGCGCCGGCGCCGGCCGGGCCGGCGACCCCGAGTCCGTGCGCGTCGTCGACCAGCAGCAGCGCGCCGTGCCGCCGGGCCACCGCGTGCAGCGCGGCCAGCGGCGCGAGGTCGCCGTCGACGGAGAACACCGACTCGGTGACCACCACCGCCGGGCGGCCCGGCGCGGCGGCGAGCGTCGCGGCCACCGCGTCGACGTCGGCGTGCGGGGTGACCACCGTCTCCGCGCCGGAGATCCGGCAGCCGTCGATCAGCGAGGCGTGGTTGTGGGCGTCGGAGACGAGCAGGGTACGCGGCTGCACCAGGCCCCGGACGGCGGCCAGGTTGGCCAGGTAGCCGGAGGAGAAGACGAGTGCCCGGTCGACGCCGAGCCAGTCGGCCAGGTCGTCCTCGAGCGCGTGGTGGACGTCGGTGGAGCCGCGGACCAGCCGGGAGCCGGTGGCGCCCAGCCCGTACCCGGACAGGGCCCGGCCGGCGGCGGCCACCACCTCGGGGTGGGTGGAGAGGCCCAGGTAGTCGTTGCCGGCCAGATCGACGTCCGGGTCACCGGCGGCGCGGGGGCGCAGGGTACGGGTGAGCCCCGCCTTCGCCCGCAGCGCGGCGCGCCGGTCCAGGGCCGCCAGCCAGTCCGCCACCGGTCCCGCCTCCGTCCGTCGTCCGACCTGCCGCCCGCCCGTCCGTCGGGCGTCTGCCGCCCACGGACGACCGGCCCGTGCCGGTGGGTGACGGCGTTGCCGCCGCCGGGCGAAATTACCATCCGCCGGGCCGGCACCGGCGTGGCGGCGGGCCCCCGCCACGCCGCGCGAGGGGCGGCCCGCGGGGCCGCCGGGGTGGCCCGGGGGCCGTCGGCTCGGGCGTTTCCCGGCCCGCACCGGCCTTGTAGGGTACGAGCCATGCCAGAGATCCTCGACCAGGCCCGGACCCAGGTGCTGGGCGACGGCGTCGGCCTCGACCAGGCCGGTGTCCTCGCGGTGCTGACCCTGCCCGACGAGCACCTCACCGCCGCCCTCCAACTCGCCCACGAGGTGCGGATGCGCTGGTGCGGCCCGGAGGTCGAGGTCGAGGGGATCGTCTCGCTGAAGACCGGCGGCTGCCCGGAGGACTGCCACTTCTGCTCGCAGTCCGGCCTGTTCACCTCGCCGGTCCGGTCGGTGTGGCTGGACATCCCGTCGCTGGTCGAGGCGGCGAAGCAGACGGCGGCGACCGGGGCGAGCGAGTTCTGCATCGTGGCCGCCGTGCGCGGTCCCGACGACCGGCTGATGAAGCAGATGCGCGAGGGGGTCGCCGCGATCCGCGCGGAGGTCGACATCCAGGTCGCCGCGTCGCTGGGCATGCTCAGCCAGGAGCAGGTCGACGACCTGGTCGAGATGGGCGTGCACCGCTACAACCATAACCTGGAGACCTGCCGCTCGTACTTCCCGAACGTGGTCACCACGCACTCGTGGGAGGAGCGCTGGGAGACCCTGCGGATGGTCCGCGAATCGGGCATGGAGGTCTGCTGCGGCGGCATCCTCGGCCTCGGCGAGACCGTGGAGCAGCGCGCCGAGTTCGCCGCGCAGCTCGCCGAGCTGGACCCGCACGAGGTGCCGCTGAACTTCCTCAACCCGCGTCCGGGCACGCCGCTGGGCGACCGGCCGGTGGTGGAGGGTAAGGACGCGCTGCGGGCCATCGCCGCGTTCCGGCTGGCCATGCCGCGCACCATCCTGCGGTACGCGGGCGGCCGGGAGATCACCCTCGGTGACCTGGGCACCCGCGACGGCCTGCTCGGCGGGATCAACGCGGTGATCGTCGGCAACTACCTGACGACGCTGGGGCGGCCCGCGACCGACGACCTGAAGCTGCTCGACGAGCTGAAGATGCCGGTCAAGGCGCTCTCCGCCACCCTGTGAGGTGATGATGACCGACGCGGGTGACCCGACCACCGACGGTCGTACGGCGGAGTCCGCCGTGCTGACGTCGGCCGCGACCTGGTGCGACCGCTGTGGTGCGGACGCCACGGCGGGCCCGCACCCGGGGTGCGCGGCGGCCCGGGTGCTGGAACCCCCGCGCTACTGCGGGCACTGCCGACGGCGGATGAAGGTGCAGGTGCTGCCGGTCGGCTGGGCGGCGGTCTGCGTCGAGCACGGCGAGCGGCGGGGCTGACGCGTGCTGCGCGGTCGGACGGTGACACTGCGCCCGGTGACGGAGGCCGACGTGCCGGCCCTGGCCGCGATCCGGGCCACCCCGGAGGTGCGCCGCTGGTGGCGCGGCGGCGACGACCTGGCCGCGTCGGTGCGGGCCGACCTGGCCGACGACGCCCTGACGGTCTACGTGATCGAGCACGCGGGCCGGCTGGTCGGGGCGATCCAGTGGTACGCCGAGACCGACCCGGACTACCGCCACGCCAGCCTGGACGTCTTCCTGGACCCGGCGGCACGCGGCAACGGGCTGGGCGGGGACGCGGTGCGCACCCTGGTCCGGCACCTGGTCGACGAGTACGGCCACCACCGGTTCACCATCGACCCGGCGGCGGCGAACACGGCGGCGATCCGGGCGTACGCGAAGGTGGGGTTCCGCCCGGTGGGCGTGATGCGGCGCTACGAGCGGGGCGCGGACGGACGCTGGCACGACGCGCTGCTGATGGACCTGCTCGCGGAGGAGTTGGCCGGCTGAAACCGGGCGGGGCGTGCCCGGCACCCTCGGGTGCCGGGCACGCCCCGGTTGTTCAGCGTGCGAAGGTGCGCCTAGCGCTGGAGGGTGAGGACACCCGGCCGCCACGGCAGCAGGTTGTAGTCGGTGTTCGCGTTCGGGTCCTTGCCCTGGTAGAGCAACTGCAGGTTGCAGGCGTCGACGGTCTTGGTCTGGTCGGGGTTGGTGCGGACCAGGTCACCGTGGCTGATGTCGTTGGTCCACGTGGCTCCGCTGTTGGCCTTGCCGGCGAAGGGGTTGCTCTCGCTGGCGGCCTGCGGGGTCCACGAGCCGCCCAGGCTGCTGGACGTGAACGACCGGAAGTAGCGCTGCCCCTGGCTCCCGATCGCCTCGACGATCATCAGGTACTGGTTCTGGCCCGCCACCTTGTAGACCTCGACGCCCTCGAACAGGTTGTTGGTCGAGTCGGTCATGACCGTCGTGTAGCTCGAACCGAAGCTGCCCGGGAAGTTCCCCAGCGGCATGCTCGACCGGTAGATCTTGCCGTTGTCCCCGGCGAAGAACAGGTACATGTTCTGGTCGTCACCGATGAGGGTCTGGTCGATCACCCCGTACGGGGCGTCCGGGAGGGTGGCGGTGGACAGCGTCTGCGCCGAGGACCAGCCGTTGGCGTTGGTCGGGTCGCTCGACGTCTTGTAGCTGAACGAGGTCGGTCCCCACTGGTACGCCAGCACCCAGATGTTCTTCGGGGCGAAGTACAGCAGGGTGGGCGCGACGGTGCCCTGGCTCATGCCGTTCTGGCTGGCCGAGGCCATGTCCGACCAGTTGGTGAACGTGCCGAAGTTCATCGAGCTGTACTGGCCGCTGCTGTTGACGTACGAGCCGTAGACCAGGTGCTTGCCGTTGTAGACGACGTTGGTGAAGTCCTTCAGCGAGACCCAGCCGTTCTTCGGGCTGGTCAGCGCGCCGGTCGAGGACCACCGGTAGGTCGACGGGAGCGCGCAGCCACCACCCGGGGGCGGCGTGGTCGTCGGCGGCGGGGTGGTCGGCGGCGCGGTGGTGGGCGGGTTGCTGCCACCGAAGTCGGTGCGCCACTGCTGGTTGGTCTGCCCGTGGCAGTCGTACAGCTGGACCTGCTGGCCGTTGCCGGTGCCCCAGACGTCCAGGCAGCGGCCGGACTGCACACCGCTGATGGTGCCGTTGGAGTTGATGTTCCACTGCTGGTTGGCTCCGCTGTTGCAGTCCCAGATGATGATCCCGGTGCCGTTGGCGGTGGCCGCGCCGTTCGCGTCCAGGCACTTGGTGCCGTAGACCCGCAGCTGCTTGCCGCTGGTGTACGTCCACTGCTGGTTGGACTGGCCGTTGCAGTCGTAGAGCTGCACCCGGGTGCCGTTGTTCTGGGTGGAGTTCGGCACGTCGATGCACCGGTTCGACGCCACGCCGACGATCCGGCCGGCACCGCCGCTCGGCGGCGGGGTCGTGGTCGGCGGGGGCGTGGTGGGCGGGCCCGTGGTCGGCCCGGAGGTCGGCGGCGCCGCGTTGAGCGCGTTGAGGACCGAGTTGTACGCGGCCTTCTTGTTGCCGCCGCCGTCGAACAGCAGCGGGTTCTCGTTGGAGCGCCAGGAGTCGCTGTCGCGCACGCCCCACACCGTGATGCCGATGCAGCGCGGCACGTTCAGGCAGGCCTGGGTCAGCCCGGCGTACTGGGTGGTGGAGGAGTTCGTGACGTCGACCTCGGTCAGCGCCACGTCCACGCCGAGGGCGGCGAAGCTGGACAGCGTGGTCTGGAAGTTGCTCGGCAGCGAGCTGCCCCCGGTGAAGTGGGTCTGCAGGCCGACGCAGTCGATCGGCACGCCCCGGGACTTGAAGTCCTGGATCATGCGGTAGACGCCCTGCGTCTTGCCGTACGACCAGTTCTCGATGTTGTAGTCGTTGTAGCAGAGCTTCACCGACGGGTCGGCGGCCCGCGCGGTGCGGAACGCCACCTCGATCCAGTCGTTGCCGGTGCCCTGCAGGTTCGACGACCGGCGGCTGCCGTCCTCGTTGAACGCCTCGTTGACCACGTCCCACGCGGCGAGCTTGCCCTTGTAGTGGCCCATCACGCCGTTGATGTGGTCGATCATCGCCTGGCGCAGGGTGCTGCCGCTCAGGTTCTTCATCCAGTCCGGCTGCTGCGCGTGCCAGGCCAGGGTGTGCCCACGGACCTTGAGGCCGCGCTGGGTCGCCCAGTTGTAGATCTGGTCACCGGAGTTGAAGTTGAACTGGCCGCGCTGGGGCTGCGTCGCGTCCGGCTTCATCTCGTTCTCGGCCGTGACCATGTTGAACTCGCGGCCGGCGATCGTGCTGTAGGTCGAGTCGCCGAGCCGGCCGGCCGCGATGGCCGTGCCGAAGTACCGGCCCGACTGCGCGGCGGCCGCGCCCAGCGTGCTCGCGGCGGCGTTCGCCGACGGCATCATCACCGCGGCGGCTGCCACCGTCACGACGCCGACCGCGCCGGCGAGCAGCGCCCGGACGGCGGGGGATCGCCGTCGCCGGCCGCCGTCGTGGTGGACGGATGGACTCGTTGCCATCGTGGCCTCCTTGCTGGCCAACACCCGGGCCGTCGGGACGGGACGGCCGGACGTCTTCGGTTGTTAAATCTAGTGCCGTCGATGTTTCCATCCTGCACCGGCCGGAACAAAGGTGTTTCGGAAAAGTTTCGGAACATTTTTGGCCCGGCCTGGTCCGACGCGACGTGGCCGGTCACCGCAGGTGCGGTGCCGGCCACGTCACGTCGATGCTCAGGAGACCGTGCAGGTGGCCCCGTTGAGCGTGAAGCTCGTCGGCTTCGGGTTGCTGCCGGTGTGGGTGCCGTTGAACCCGATGCTGGTGGACGCACCGGGGGCCAACGCCCCGTTGTAGGTCATGCTGGTCGCGGTCACCGCCGTACCGGTCTGGGCGTACGTCGCCGACCAGCCCTGGCCGATCTTCTGCCCCGCGCTGGGGAAGGTGAAGGCCAGCGTCCAGCCGTTGAGCGCGGCCGTGCCGGTGTTGGTGACGGTGATGCTGGCGGTGAAACCGTTGGTCCAGTCGCTGGTGGTGTAACCGACCTTGCACGACGACGCGGGGTCGGTCGGCGGCGGCGTGGTCGGGGGCGGGGTGGTCGGCGGCGGGGTGGTCGGGGGCGGGGTGGTCGGGGGCGGGGTGGTCGGGGGCGGGGTGGTCGGGGGCGGGGTCACCGATCCGGTGGTCCGCACGGTGACCGTCGGCGACGGGGTGGACGGGTTGCCGGCCGCGTCCACCGCCACCACGTAGAACCCGTACGAGGTGTCAGGCGTCAGCCCGGTCACCTGGGCGGTGGTGCCGGTGCTCGTGGCGACGACGAGATGGGCCGGCCAGGACGTCTTGTAGACCCGGTAACCGGTGACCCCGACGGTGTCGGTGGACGGCGTCCAGCTCAGGGTGACCCCGTTCGCGCCGATGTTCGACGCGGTCGGGGTGCCGGGCGGGGTCGGACCGGTGGTGTCCGGACCGGTGCCCGCCGGGGTGGCCACCGCGAGCGCCGACGACCACAACGAGCTGTTGCCGGCGCCGTCGCGGGCCATGACCGAGAACCGGTAGTTGGTGGCCGGCGAGAGGTTGGTCAGGGTCAGGCTGTTGGTGGTGGTGCGGTGCGACATCATCACGTCGCTGCCGACCGTCTCGCGCACGACGTCGTAGCCCGCCACGCCGCTGCCGCCGGTGTCGGTGGACGCGGCCCAGGTCAGCGTGACCGAGGTGGGGCCGATCGCCGAGACGACCGGGGTGCCGGGGACGGTGGGCGGGGTGGTGTCCGTCGGCGTCGAGGTCGGCTCGTCACCCCAGACCCGGGTGGTCCCGGCGTACAGCGGCACCTTCGGGTTCGGGCCGGCGGTGGCCTGGTACGACGGGTCGTTGGTCGGGTCCCAGGTGCCGCCCTCCGGTACGCCGATCTTGAACTGCACCTCCATCCGGTGCTGCGACTGCCCGGCCGGGGCGATCGTCTGACCGGTGCAGTCCACCTCGACGTACCAGATGTCGCCGGAGAGCTGCTTGGCGGTGGACGGCGACGGGCAGCCCTGGGTGTAGCCGGGGGTGACCTGCACGGCGGTGCTGCCCTCGGGGCGGAAGTAGTAGCGGAACTTCCCGTTGGTCAGCGCCCGCGCCGGGAACGCCGACTTGTTGTAGATGATCGCCTTGAGCCCGGTGGCCCGGGGCTCGGCCTGCATCACCGTGGTCTCCACGGTCAGCTCGGGGATGTCCGGCTGCTCGGCGGTGGGGAAGTTGGCGAGCGGGGCGCCGCCGTACTCCTGGGAGAGCCGGGCCAGGGCGGAGGTGAAACCGGCGTTGTAGTCGGTGGCGACCTCGTTCATCACGTAGTCCGACCGGCTGTCGGTGTAGGCGTCGTTGGCCGCCGACGGGCCGCCGACCAGCGCGCCGTAGAGCACGTGCCGGGTCTCCACGGGCACGGTCTGGCTGTCCCACCAGGAGCCGTGGGCGGTGCGGTGGTGCGGGTTCTTCGGCGCGTTGCTGCCGAACCCGATCACGTAGCTGGACTTGCGCGGGTTGTCGCCGAGCGCGTAGTTGATCTGCCGGACGGCGAAGTCGTGGAACCGGGCCTTGCGGGTGGCGTCGGTGGTCTTGTCGCTGTAGACCAGCGCCGCGAAGCTGGTGTTGGCGGCGTACCGCAGCGCGCCCCAGGAGTCGAGGACGGCCATCCCACCCGGCGAGTACGGCACCTTCTGGCCGTTGACGCCGACCGTCCAGTAGTCGAGCCACCGGTTGGCGTCGTCGACGTACTTCTGCTTGCCGGTCAGGTTGGCCAGCAGCACGTACGCCCCGAACTGCTTGTTGTCCCAGGCGATCGTCCACTTGTAGGACCGGGTGGTGGACTGCGGCTCGGTGCCGAGCTTGTCGTACTCGCTCTCGGCCTTGGCCAGGTAGCTCGCGTCACCGGTGGCCCGGTGCAGCCAGATCGCGCCCCAGACCAGTTCGTCCTGGTATCCGCTCCACGACTTGTAGAAGCTCGTCGCGTCGGTGATGCACTCGTGGTAGCTCTTGCGCACCGTGTCGGCGAACGTGTAGAGCTGCTTGGCGTGGGTGAGCAGCTTGTCGGCGTAGGCGGCGTCGGTGGGCCGGAACACCATCGACGACGCGGCCATCGCCGCCGCCGTCTCCCCCGCCAGATCCGCGCCGCCACAGCTCGCATCGATCTTGTACGCGGGCCGCGCCATCGGCAGCACCTCGGCCGGGCCCCACCACTTGTGGTCGTCGTCGCCCTTGCCGACCTGCCCGTAGAGCACGTTGGCCGAGGGGTGCGCCTTGATGAAGTAGTCGTTGACGAAGCGCAGGTTGTTCAGCAGCGGGGTGAGCTGGCCCGAGGCGACGTACCCGTCGCGGTACTCGACCGCGCCCCAGGCGAGCATGGTGGCGCTGAACGCCATCGGGAAGCCGAACTTCACGTGGTCACCGGCGTCGTACCAGCCGCCGGTGAGGTCCACGCCGACGTCCGCCCCGTCGGTGAGCGCGGAGTCGCCCCGCCAGGAGACCCGGTTCCAGGACGGCTTCTTGCCCGACTGCTGCGCCTCGTAGAACAGCAGCGACTTCTGCAGCGCCTCGGGGTAGTTGAACATGCCGGTGCCGGCGGCCTCGGCACGCCCGGCAGCGGTGGGGGCGGCCCCGGCGGTGAGCGGGAGCGCGCTGATGGCGAGAGTCAGACCGCTGGCCAGGGCGGCACCGGCGGCGAGCAGGCGGCGGAGCCGGGGCCGGCCCGCGCCCGACCGGCCGGGCCGGTTCGGGTGCTGCATGCGGAACTCCTGTCGGTGGTGCCTCCGACGACGCCCACCGGACGCGGGGACGGGGGCGTCGCGGGTGGTGGGCGTCGTCGGAGGCGGGTGGTGGTGAGAGGACCGAGGGAGTCGCGGGAGCGCTCCCATGGATGTGCGCCAATGTAATCGTTCGGTCATCGGTTTGTGAAGAGGCCAACCCCGACGACACCGGCGGAAGCTCCCCGGGCACCACCACCGCGACCGGACTAGCCTGGATCGATGTCGATGATCGAACAGGTGTCACTGGGGGTGACCGACGACCGTCGCGCCGGCCGGTTCTGGGCCGGGGCCCTCGGCTACGTCCGCCGGCCACCCCGCTACCCGGGGGACGGGTGGATCGTGCTGGAACCGCCACCCGACGCCGCCGGGGTGCCGCTGGCGATGGACGTCAGCGTCAGCCCGGTGTCGGATTTCCCCCGCATCCACCTCGACCTGCACGCGGGCGACCGGGATCTCGACGACGAGGTCGACCGGCTGTGCGCTCTGGGCGCCGAACGGGTCGACTGGCCGCACTACCCCACCGAGCCGGAGCCCGGCCAGCTGCCGTACGTCGTCCTCGCCGACACCGAGGGCAACCGGTTCTGCGTCTCCGGGCACCGCCGGGCCGGCGTCTTCTTCGGCTGACCGCCACCCCACCGACCGTGCGCCCACCAACCGCACGCCCACCGGACCGGCAGGCGGCGGCTCCGGGGCACCCGGGGCACAGCAGGCCCCGACGGGCTGCCCGGAACCAGTCCGGACATGGGCAGGGCCCCCGCACCGGGGGCCCTGCCTGTACACCGTTCTCCGCATCGGAGTTCGGCCACGCACCGGAAGGAAGCCCCCGCCCGGTGCCACACGGGTCGTCTCGATGAGCGGTGCCCGGTGGTCAGCAGACCCCGCCGGTCGCGCTCGTCCGCCGGGGACCGATCACGGCCGCACCGGGCCGACCGGTCCCGTCCGCGACCGGGCCGTCGCCCACCCGGGCGGACAGCGCGACGGTCACGGTGAGCAGGCTGCCGTCCCGCTCGATCGGCGCGGACCGGCCCAGCCGGGCCACCGTACGCACCATCGGCGTGTTCTCCGCCTGCGTGTGCAGGACCAGCGCCGCGAACCCGGCCCGCTCGGCGTGGGCGATCAGCCGGCGCAGCAGCCCGGTGCCCAGCCCCCGCCGCTGCCAGTCGTCGCGGACCAGCAGCGCCGCCTCCGCCTCGTCGCCCTCGACGAGCAGGTTGGCCAGTGCGACGACCGACTCCGCCGCCCCGCCGGAGCCGGTCGTCGTGGCCACCAGGGTCAGCCCCCGGGCGGGTTCCAGCAACCGGCGCAGCCGGGCCGGCGAGGGCAGCGCCGCCCCGCTCAGGTAGCGCCGCTGTCGGCTCTGCGCCGAGCAGCGCTCGTGCAGGTCGACCACGCCCGCCAGGTCGTCGGCGGTCGCCGGCCGGACGGTCAGCTCCGCCCCGTCGGGCAGCACCAGGACCACCCGGTCGGCCTCCCGCCGGGCCACCGCCGCCGCCAGCTCGACGAGCGCCTGCGCCCGCGCGTACTCGGCCGGGGTGAAGCTGGGCGCCTGCCGGCGCAGTTCGTACGAGCCGCCGGCCGGGTCGGTCAGCAGCATGGTCGTGGTGCCCACCGCGTCGTGCCCGGCGGCGGCCGTCGGCCGCCAGGTCACGTCGTCCGCGCCGAGCGTGGCCCGGAGCACCTCACCCGCCAGTTCCGGGTCACCGACCAGCCGGGTGGCCAGCCCGAGCACCCGGGTCGGCTGGTCGGCCAGGCCCCGCGCCTCGCTGCGGGCGACCCAGCAGTCCCGGCCCCGGCCCCGCTCGACGGCGGCGATCAGATCCGCCTCGTCGAGGGTGTCCGGCGCGTCGACGAGGAAGTCGTCCACCGCGCCGACCTCGGTGGTGTGCACCTGCACGGTGAGGATGTTGACCCCCCGCAACGCGAGACTCGCGGTGAGGACCGACAGGTATCCCGGCCGGTCGTCCACGGTCGCGCGAACCCGCCACAGCGCCATGTCCACTCCCTTCCCCAGCACGAAGCCTGCCCGCGGCCTGTTGCCGTGGCGTTGCCCGGCGGTGTCGCACCGGCAACCGTCCGCCCAGGTCAGGTGACGGTGGTCACCGACCGCGGGCCGACCAGGTCGAGCCGGTCGCCGAGGATCACCGCGCTGGCCCGGACGAGCTGGGCGAGCCGGTCCACCTCGGTGGCGTGGAACCCGGCGGCGGTCAGCGGCTCGGTGTGGTCCCGGGCGACCACCAGCACCAGCCCGGCCCGGCCGAACGGCGCGATCGCGTAGTGCGTGCCGTCGGCCATGGTCAGGGTGCGGGCCCGCAGCGGGGTCACCTCGGGCAGCCGGGGCGGCTCGGGCGCGCGCCAGCTGGCGTGCCCGACGGTCGCCGTCCCCGCACCGGCCCGCGAGGCCCAGTCCACCGGCACGACGGCCGCCACCGCCCAGTCCGCGGCGAGCAGCCCCGGCACCGCGTCGACCAGGGTGGCCACCCCGTCGGTGGGGTTCGCCGCCACCTGGGCGAGCAGTTCGGCGTCCTGACCGGTGGTGGTCGGTGCGCCGATCGCCCGCCACACCCCGTCGACGCGCACCCCGGGGATGGCGGCCAGCCCCGCGAGCAGCCCCTCGACCCGGGCGGCACCGGGCCAGACCACGGTGAAGTCGTCCACCGCCCGGCCACCGAGCCGTTCCAGCACCACGACCTGGACGATGTCCGCCCCGGAGACGCCGAGCGTGCGGGCCACCTGGCCGAGTGTCCCGGGTCGGTCCGGCAGGGTCACCCGAACTCTCAGCAACATGTCTGTCCCTCCGCTCGGCGGGCCGACCGCACACGGCCGGCAGGCTGGTCCCCAGCCTGCCGGTTGACCATTTCGCCCCTGTTGCCGTGGCATGTCCCGGGCGGAAAATCGCTGACCTTGACAACCCGGCTGACCTGCCATCAACTATGCGGATGACCGAGCCGGCCGTCGACGCGTCCCACGACGGCGGCTCCCCCGGCGGCCCGACGCCCCCCGGGCTGGATCTCGACCGGTTGACCGGATGGCTGGCCACGCACCGGCCGGAGCTGGCGGCCGGCGGGCCGCTGCGGGCCAGCCTGATCGCCGGCGGCAAGTCCAACCTGACCTACCTGCTGCACTGCGGCGGGCACGAGCTGGTGCTGCGCCGCCCGCCGCTGGGGCACGTGCTGGCCACCGCGCACGACATGGCCCGCGAGCACCGGGTGATCGCCGCGCTCGCGCCGACCGCCGTGCCGGTGCCCGGGGTGGTGCTGCTCTGTGTCGACCCGGCGGTGATCGGGGCACCCTTCTACCTGATGCACCGGGTGCCGGGCGAGGTGCTGCGCACCCGGGCCCAGACCGACCCGCTCACCGACGGGCAACGCCGCGACCTGGCCTGGGCGATGATGGACACCCTCGCCGCCCTGCACACCGTCGACCCGGCCGAGGTCGGGCTGGCCGACTTCGGCCGTCCGGAGGGCTACCTCGGCCGGCAGGTACGACGCTGGGCCGGCCAGCTCGACCGGTCCCGCAGCCGGGAGCTACCCGGGGTGGACGAGCTGCGCGACGCGCTGGCCGCCTCGGTGCCCGAGGGGGTGAACGCCGGCCGGATCGTGCACGGCGACTACCGGCTGGACAACCTGCTCACCACGGTCGACCCGGTGTCGGTCCGGGCGGTGCTGGACTGGGAGATGGCGACCCTGGGCGACCCGCTGGCCGACCTCGGGCTGCTGCTGACGTACTGGGACGTGCTCGGCGACAGCGACCTCGCCGAGGGCAACCCGGTCGCCGACGGGCTCGGCCCGCGCGCCGGCTTCCCCACCGGCGACGAGCTGATCGCCCGGTACGCCGGCCGCAGCGGCGTCGACGTGGGGCCGCTGCACTGGCACCTGGCCCTCGGCTGTTTCAAGCTCGCGGTGATCTGCGAGGGCATCCACTACCGGCACACCCTGGGGCAGACCCTCGGCGGTGGGTTCGACCGGATCGGCGACATGGTGACGCCCCTGGTGGAGCACGGTCTGCACGCGGTCAGGGGGAACTGATGGACTTCGGCTACGACGCCCGTACCGTCGAGCTGCGGGAGCGGCTCGGCGCGTTCCTCGACGAGTGCGTCCTGCCGGCCGAGGCGGTGCACGCCGCGCAGGTCGCCGCGGCGGGTGACCCGTGGTCGCGGTCCCCGGTGCTCGACGAGCTGAAGGTCGAGGCGCGACGGCGCGGCCTGTGGAACCTCTTCCTGCCCGATCCGCGCTACGGCGCCGGGCTGACGAACCTCCAGTACGCCCCGCTCGCCGAGTTGACCGGGCGCAGCCCGCACCTGGCCCCCGAGGCGGTCAACTGCGCCGCCCCGGACACCGGCAACATGGAGCTGCTCGCCGAGTTCGGCACCGGCGCGCAGCGCGACAGGTGGCTCGCGCCGCTGCTGGCCGGCGAGATCCGCTCGGCGTTCTGCATGACCGAGCCCGAGGTGGCCTCCTCCGACGCCACCAACATCGCCACCCGGATCGTCCGCGACGGCGACCACTACGTGGTCAACGGGCGCAAGTGGTGGTCGTCCGGGGCGATGGACCCCCGGTGCGAGCTGTTCATCGTGATGGGCAAGACCGACCCGGACGCCGACCGGCACCGCCAGCAGAGCATGGTGCTGGTGCCCCGGGACACCCCGGGCGTGCACGTCCGCCGGGGCATGACGGTCTTCGGCTACACCGACGCCCCGCACGGCGGGCACGCCGAGATCGACTTCGTCGACGTCCGGGTGCCGGCGGAGAACCTGGTCGGCACCGAGGGGGGCGGGTTCGCCATCGCCCAGGCCCGGCTCGGGCCGGGCCGCATCCACCACTGCATGCGCCTGGTCGGGATGGCCGAGCGGGCCCTGGAGCTGCTCTGCCGGCGGGCCAACGAGCGGATCGCGTTCGGTCGGCCGCTCGCCGAGCAGGGCGTGGTCCGGGAGTGGATCGCCGAGTCCCGGGTACGGATCGAGCAGGCCCGGCTGCTGGTGCTCAAGACCGCCTGGCTGATGGACACCGTCGGCAACAAGGGCGCGCACACCGAGATCCAGGCCATCAAGATCGCTACGCCGGCGATGGCCGAGTGGGTGATCGACAAGGCGATCCAGGGGTACGGCGGTGCCGGGGTCAGTCAGGACACCCCGCTCGCCGGGCTCTGGGCCCAGGCCCGCACCCTGCGGCTCGCCGACGGCCCGGACGAGGTGCACCGCGCGTCCCTGGCCAAGCGGGAACTGCGCCGCTGGTCCTGAGGCCGGAGCCGCTGGCCCGAACCGACGTCACCGGCGCGTCAGGCCACCCGGAGGTGGAGGTCGGAGCTGTCGAAGCGTTTCAGGTGGAGGCACGCTGGATGAGTTCGGTGTCCAGCAGGATGTGCGGGGTGGGGATCTCGTCGCCCCGGATGCGGGCCACCAGCAGCCGGGCCATCTGCCGGCCCATCTCCTCCACCGGCTGGAAGACCGTGGTCAGCGGCGGATCGGCCTGCTGGGCGACAGGCGAGTCGTCGAACCCGATGATCGCCACGTCCTCGGGCACCCGTCGGCCCGACTCGCGCAACGTCCGCAGCGCGCCGAACGCCATCAGGTCGGAGGCGACGAAGACCGCGTCCAGCTCGGGGCAGGCCTCCAGCAGCCGCCGCATGCACGCCGCGCCGCTGCCCTCGCTGAAGTCCCCGTAGGCGATCATGCGGGGGTCGAGCATCCCGACGGTGGACTCCACCGCCTCTCGGTAGCCGACCAGGCGGGCGAGGCCGGCGCCCATGTCCTGCGGGCCGGCGATGGTGGCGATCCGGCGGCGGCCCTGCCGGGCCAGGTGCTGCACCGCGTTGCGGGCGCCACCGACGTTGTCGACGTCGACGAACCAGGACGGCCGCGCACCCGGGCGCAGCATCCGGGCAGGCCGACCGCCGAGCACGGTGGGCAGGTCGCGCTCCTCCAGCAGGGTGGGCAGCGGGTCCGAGTCGTGCAGCGACAGCAGCAGGACCCCGTCGACGTGCTGGTTGGTCAGGTGGTTCTCGACCCGTTCCCGTTCGATCGGGGACTGCACCATGGCGAGCCAGAGTTGCAGCGGCGTCTCCAGCAGGCCGGAGCTGACGCCCCGGACGATGCCGGCGAAGAACGGCTCGGTGAAGACCCGCTCCCCCGACTCGGAGACCACCAGGGCCACCGAGTCGGTCCGCTGGGTGACCAGTGCCCGTGCCGCCCGGTTCGGGACGTACCCCAGTTCGGCGATGGCCTGTTGGACGGCGGCCCGGGCCTCCGGGCTGACCTGGGGTGAGCCGTTGACCACCCGGGAGACCGTGCCCCGCCCGACACCCGCGCGGGCGGCGACCGCGTCGAGGGTCGGGCGCCCGAGTGACCGGGTGCGTTGCGTTGTCATCGTCTGCTCCTCCGACGTCGGACGGTCCCCGCCGTCCGCCCCCGGGGGCGGGCGGCGCGGCGGGGCCGTCCGGAATGCTGGCTGGCCTCTGCCTATTGTGCGGCCAGACCGTTGCGTCGGATCACCTCGGCGTACCACCTGGCGCTGGACTTGGGGATACGGGCCTGGGTGTCGTAGTCGATCCAGATCATCCCGAAGCGCTTGGTGTAACCCCAGGCCCACTCGAAATTATCCATCAGCGACCACGCGAAGTAGCCCCGCAGGGGCACCCCGGCCGCGATCGCCTCGTGCGAGGCACGCAGGTGGGCGTCGAAGTAGGCCAACCGGTCGACGTCGTCGACCCGACCGTCCTGCACGGTGTCGACGAACGCCGAGCCGTTCTCGGTGACGTAGAGCGGCAGGTCGGTGTACTCCTCGTGGACCCGCCGCAGCGTCTCCACCAGGCCCGGGGCGTCGATCTCCCAGTCCATGTCGGTGACCGGGACACCCCGGGTGACGAACCGCACGTCCTCGCTGCCCGGCCAGCAGGACGGCGCCCGCCAGTACTTCTCCGGCTCCTCGCCGGCGACCGGCGCGGCCACCACGTGCCGGCTGTAGTAGTTGATCCCGACCAGGTCCAGCGGAGTGGAGATGATCTCCAGGTCGCCGTCGCGGACGTGTCCGAAATCGGTCACCTCAGCCAGGTCGGCGGTCAGGTCCGCCGGGTACGACCCGCGCAGCAGCGGGTCGAGGAAGAACCGGTTGGCCAACCCGTCGATCCGGCGGGCGGCGTCGACGTCGCCCGGGGCGTCGCTGGCCGGGGTCACCGGGTAGAGGTTGACCGTGACGCCGAGCTGGGCCTGCGGCAGCTTCGCCCGCAGGGCCTGCACGGCGAGCCCGTGACCGAGCATGAGGTGGTGCCCGGCCCGGACCGAGTCCGCCCCGTCGGACCGCCCGGGGGCGTGCGCCCCGGAGCCGTAGCCGAGGAACGCCGAGCACCACGGCTCGTTGAGCGTGGTCCAGTACTTCACCCGGTCGCCGACGGCGTCCGCGACCAGGGACGCGTAGTCGGCGAACCGACCGGCGGTGTCCCGGGCCGGCCAGCCGCCCGCGTCCTCCAGCGGCTGGGGCAGGTCCCAGTGGTAGAGGGTGAGCCACGGCTCGATGCCGTTGGCCAGCAGCTCGTCGACCAGCCGCCGGTAGAAGTCCAGGCCCTCCTGGTTGACGCCGCCGGTGCCGCCGGGCTGCACCCGCGGCCAGGAGACCGAGAACCGGTACGACTTCAGGCCCAGCTCGGCCATCAACCGGACGTCGTCGGGCATCCGGTGGTAGTGGTCGCAGGCCACGTCCCCGGTGTGCCCGGAGACCACCCGCCCTTCGGTGTGACTGAACGTGTCCCAGATCGACGGGGTCCGGCCGCCCTCGGCGGCGGCCCCCTCGATCTGGTACGCGGCGGTCGCCGCGCCCCACAGGAAGCCGGGCGGGAAGGTCAGTTCCGGCCCCTGGTCGAGTACGCCGACGGCGGGCGGGTGGGTCGGGTTGCTCACGACTTGACGGCGCCTTCCATGATGCCGCCGATGATCTGGCGGCCGAACACGATGAACACGATCACCAACGGCACGGTGCCGATGGCGGTCGCGGCGAACACCTGCGAGTAGTCGGTGTAGTAGGCGTAGGACAGGAACGCCAACGACACCTGCAGGGTCGGGTTCTCGGGGGTGAGCACGGCGTACGGCCAGAGGTAGGAGTTCCAGGTCTCCATGAAGGTGAGCAGGCCGAGCACGGCGGCGGCGGGGCGCAGCGCCGGCAGCACGATGTTCCAGAAGATCCGGAAGGTGCTGGCGCCGTCGACCCGACCCGCCTCGATCAGCTCGTCGGAGATGGCCTGGATGGCGTACTGCCGCATCATGAACACGCCGAAGGCGCTGACCAGGAAGGGCACGGTCACCGCGTAGAGGGTGTCGTACCAGCCGAGGTCCTGGATCATGCCCCAGAGCGGGATCAGACCGAGCTGGGTCGGGATCATCATGGTCACGATGATCGTCAGCAGCAGGGCGTTGCGACCCCGGAACCGCAGCTTGGCGAAGGCGAAGCCGGCCAGCGACCCGGTGATCACCACCGAGACGGTCACCACCGCGGAGACGATCACCGAGTTGAGCAGGCCGGTGAGGAAGTTCGCCGCGTCGTTGTCGAGCACCCGGCCGAAGTTCGCGCCGAAATCGCCGGCCGGGGTGAACGGCGGCGGCACGTCGTTGATCTGGTCGAGGCTACGGGTGGCGATGACCACCATGTAGTAGAACGGGTAGACCGAGAAGAGCACCGCGACGACGAGCGCGATGTAGAGCAGCGGACTGGTGCGCCAGAGGCGCTGGGATGCCTTGTTCACGGCGCGGTCCTCACTTCACCGAACGGCGGACGAGCAGGAAGTTCACCAGCGAGACCAGGGCGATCATGACGAACATGGCCCAGGCCACCGCTGCGCCGTAGCCGGCGGAGCTGAGGTTCTCGATACCGAGCTCGTACATGTACATCGCCAGGGTCTGGAACTCGCGCTGGTCGCCACCGATGATGTTGCCGTTGCCGAAGACCAGCGGCTCGGTGAAGAGCTGGAGCCCACCGATGGTGGACAGGGTGACCACGAAGACGAAGGTGGGGGTCAGCATCGGCAGGGTGATCCGCCAGAACTGCTTCCACTGGTTCGCGCCGTCGATCGCGGCGGCCTCGTAGAGGTCCTTCGGGATGGCCTGCATGCCGGCCAGCAGGATCAGCGTGTTGTAGCCGGTCCACCGCCAGTTGACCATGGAGGCGATGGCCGTCCAGGAGCTCCACTTCTGGGCGTCCCAGTCGACCGCGTCGACGCCGACCAGGCTGAGCACCCAGTTGATCAGACCGAAGTCGCGCTGGAAGAGCATCCCGAAGACGATCGCCACCGCGGCGACGGAGACCACGTTGGGCATGAAGATGGCCATCCGGAACAGCGTCCGGGCCCGCAGGAAGGTGCGGTTGAGCATGGTGGCCAGGAACAGCGCCAGGAGCAACTGCGGAATCGTCGACAGGATGAAGATGCCGAACGTGTTGATCGTGGCGTTCCAGAAGTACTCGTCGGTGAACAGCCGGGTGTAGTTGTCGAACCCGATGAAGCTGTGGTCGCCGATGAGGTCCCAGTCGTGCAGCGACATCCACGCGGTGCGCAGCATCGGGTAGAACCCGAAGATGCCGAAGATCACGAAGAACGGCGCGATGTAGAGGTAGGGCGAGAGCTTCAGGTCGAGGCGGTTCAGGGTGATCGCCCGGCTGCGCCGCCGGGGAGGTGTGGGGGGTGGTGCGCTGGGCGACGGCGGCGCCGTCGTGGCCGAGAGGCTCATGCGGGGTCCTTTCCCGGCTCCGGCGGGGCCGGTGAGGCGGGCGGTACGTGGAACGGGGGGACGCCATTGGTGGCGCCCGGGACATGCCCGGACGCCACCGCCGGTGGTGGTGCAGTGATCAGAAGGCGCCCTGGGTCTTGGCGTCCTTGAGGAACTGCTCCCAGGCCTTGTCCTTGGGGGACTGCCCGTTCTCGTACGAGCGCAGGGCCGGCTCGAACGCGTTCTCCTTGATCGCCTGGTGCTTCGGGCCGAGGTGCAGCGGCTGGATCTTCTCGACGCTCTCACCGAAGATCTTGCCGGTCGGCGCACCGCTGAAGTACTCGTTGGTGTAGCTGGTGAACTCCGGGTTCTTCAGCGCCTCGAGGTTGGTCGGCAGCGGGCCCTTGAGCTTGAACGCCTCGACCTGGCTCTTCGCGTTGGTCAGGTACTCGGCGAGCTTGGCCGCCTCCTTGGGGTACTTGCTCTGGGCCGGCACGGCCAGCCAGGAGCCGCCCCAGTTGCCCGCGCCGCCGGGAACCGGCGCCAGGTCCCACTTGCCCTTGTTCTCCGGGCCGGAGTTGTCGGCGACGATACCGAGCATCCACGACGGGCAGAAGGTGGCCGCGAAGGTGCCCTGCTTGAAGCCGGCCGACCACTCGGGCGACCAGGTGGCGCTCTTCGCGGAGATCTTCGCGTCGGACATCGCGACCGCGGTGTCCCACGCGGTCTTCACCGCCGCGCTCTTGTCGGCGATGACGTTGTCCTCCTTGTCGTAGAACAGGTCACCGCCCTGCTGCACCATGACCGCGCTGGCCGCGGTGGTGGCCGAGTCGATCATGCCCTTGTTGGTGGCCGCCCGGTACTTCTTGCCGGTCTCGATGAAGGCGTTCCAGTCCGGCCAGAGCGCCGCCACCTGGTCCCGCTCGGTCGGCAGACCGGCCGCGGCGAACAGGTCCTTGCGGTAGCAGACGCCGAGGCTGCCGACGTCGGTGGGCAGGCCGATCAGCCGGCCGTCCGCCGCCTTGCCCAGCTCCCACTTCCACGGCAGGTATTCCTTGCTGTGGTCGGCGATCAGCGGCGCGAGGTCGGCCCAGTTCGCGGGGTTGGTCTTGAACTCGTTGAGGATGCCCTCTTCGAGGGCGGTCACGTCCGCCGCGCCCTTGCCGGTGGCGAGCGCCCGGACCACCTTCGGCCGGTACTCGTTGAGCTGCGCGGTCTTGCGCAGCTCAACCTTGATACCGGTGTCCTTCTCGTACTGCTTGACGATCTCGTCGTATCCGAACTCGCCGAAGGTGTCGACGACCAGCTTGCTGGGCTTGCCGCCGGCCTCCTTAGGCTCGTCGTCCTTGCCGCAGGCCGCGAGACCGCCGATGGCGGTTACTGCGGCCAGGGCGGCGACCGCGAACCGGTTACGCCGCGTGGTGACGCTCATCCTGACCCCTTTTCGATGGTGAGGCTGGGTGGTGTGTGGTGGGGGGTGCTGTCGCACGTCCTGGCCGGTCCGGCGGTGATCGCCGATCGGTCCGGGAGGGTCGCGGGTGATCCGCGCCACGCCCTTGGGAACGCTCCCATGAGATTGCCGGGAGGTGTCGGGGGTGTCAATAGACCGTTGGGAGCGTTCCCAGATCGTTACCAGCTATCGCGTTTACCGCGCCTGATGTGATGACCCCCGGCGGGGACGCAGATCAACAGAAGCGGCGCAGCAGGGTGGTCGCCCGCCCGGCGTCGAACGCCGCCGGGTCGTGCCCGGGGCCCACCCAGTCCCGCATCGTGACATGCTCCGGATGGTGCGGATCGGCCAGCGCCGCCAGCAGCAGGAGCTGACCGGCCGGGCCACCGACCCCCTCCGGCGGGCAGGCCCGCGCCCCCTGCGGGCAGCTCGGGTAACGCTCGTCCGGGTCGGCGGCGAGGACGTCCTCCACCACCAGCTCGTGCTCCCACCAGTCACCGAAGTCGTAGACGTAGCCGAACCGGCTGCCCTTGCCGGCCACCGCGTCCAGCCGGGTGTCCAGCTCGTCGTGCACCACCGGCTCGGCGTCCGGGTCGGGTTCGCCGTACTGCACCCCGTCGATCTCGAACGCGTGCAGGTGGCAGTCCCGCCAGCCCATCGCGTGCTGCACCACCCGGTGCAGCCGGTCGAGGGTGTAGCCGCCGGGGACCAGCACCCGCCGCCAGACCGACGGGCGCACCCCGGTGAGGGACACCTTCAGCTGGAAGATCTGACGTGACATGTTGCCCCCTCCACCCACCGCATAGGCTGCCGGCATGATCTGCCGAGCGTGCCGACAGCGGCGGCACGACGACTGCCCCGGCCGGAAGTGGTGCGACTGCCAGCACCGTACCCCCGCACCCACCCCTCCGGTCACCGGTCCGGCCGGCGAATGAGCGTCGGAATCCCGATCCGGCGGATCTGGCCCACACCCGCCGACGGCCCGCTGGACGACGCGGCACTGACCGCGCTCTACGCCCGCGCCGACACCCCCCGGCTGCGGGTCAACTTCGTGGCCAGCGCCGACGGCGCGGTCACCCTGGACGGCTACTCCGCCGGCCTGTCAAGCGAGCCGGACAAGCGCGTCTTCGGCCTGCTCCGGATGCTCTGCGACGGGCTGCTGGTGGCCGCCGGCACGCTGCGCCACGAGGGCTACAAGGCGGTGCGGCTCAGCCCGGAACGCCGGGCCTGGCGACGCGCGCACGGGCTGGCCGAGTACCCGACGCTGGCGGTCGTCTCCCGGTCGCTGCGGCTCGACCCGACCCAGGCCGCGTTCGCCGACGCGCCGGTGCGCCCGGTGGTGGTGACCACCGCGACGGCCGTCGCTCCGCCGGGCCTCACCGACGTCGTCGACCTGGTCCGGGTCGGCCGCGACGACGTCGACCTCGCCGCTGGCCTGGCCGCGCTGCGCGAGCGGGGCCTGGGACAACTGCTCTGCGAGGGCGGCCCACACCTGTTCGGCGCGCTCACCGCCGCCGACCTCGTCGACGAACTCTGCGTCACCGTCGCCCCGCTGCTGGCCGGGGCCGGCCCGGGGCGGATCACGGCCGGCCCGGCCAGCCCGCCCCGCCCGCTGCCGCTGCGGCACACGCTGGCCGCCGCCGACGGCGTACTCATGCTGCGGTACGCCCGCGACGCGCCCGGCGTCGGCACCGCCGGGGCCGCGCCCGTCGGCTGACGTCGCCCTCCCCCGGACACGGCGCGGGGCGTGGGCCACCCGGTCGGTGTGCCCACGCCCCGCGTCGAGGACGTCGGGGCCGGCGGGTCGCCGCCGGCCCCGGGGGTCAGCTGACGCTCACGCCCGCCCAGGCGGCGGCGACGGCCTTGTACTCGGCGCTGGTCGCGCCGTACAGGTCGGTCGCGGCCGACAGGGTCGCCGTCCGGGCGCCCTTGTAGTTGGTGGTGGAGGTCATGTAGCGGGTCAGCGCCCGGTACCAGATCGCCCCGGCCTTGGTGTTGCCGATGCCGGCGACCGTGGTGCCGTTGCAGGTCGTGCTGGTGCCGTACGACGAGGTGCCGCTACCCACCGCGAGCAGGTAGAAGAAGTGGTTCGCCACGCCCGAGGAGTAGTGCACGTCCAGGCCGCCCACCGAACTGCTCCAGCAGTCCGCCGACTTGCCGTCCTTGGAGGGCTTGTCCATGTAGCGCAGCGGGGTGCCGGTGCTGCGCAGCTTCTCGCCGATCAGGTAGTCGCCCGGGTCCTTGGCGCTGGCCGCGTAGAACTCGACCAGGGTGCCGAAGATGTCGCTGGTGGCCTCGTTCAGGCCGCCCGACTCGCCGCTGTACCGCAGCCCGGCGGTGTTGCTGGTGACGCCGTGGGTCATCTCGTGCCCGGCCACGTCCAGCGAGGTCAGCGGGTACCAGCCGGAGCCGCCGTCGCCGTAGGTCATGCAGAAGCAGGAGTCCTGCCAGAAGGCGTTGGCGTAGTTGCTGCTGTAGTGCACCCGGCTGTACGCGCCGACACCGTCGTTGCGGATGCCGTTGCGGCCGTGCGCGCTCTTGTAGTAGTCCCAGGTCTTCTGCGCGCCGAAGGCGGCGTCGGCGGCGGCGGTCTGCCGGTTGTTCAGGGTGCCGTCGCCGAACACGTTGGTGGCGCTGGCGACCAGCGTGCCGGTGCCGAAGGTCCGGCCGTTGAGGTCGTAGGTGCGGTGGTTGCCCCGGGCCGCGTCGGTGAGCTGGTAGGTGCTGCCCGACTGGGTGCTGCCGACCGAGACCGACCCGGAGTGGAAGGTGTTGCCGGTGCCCTCCCGCTGCACGCCCTCCCACGAGTCGCGGACCGCGCCGGTGGTGGCGTCCACCAGCACGTGCAGCTCGCTCGGGGTGCCGTCGGCGTGGGTGCCGCCCACCACCACCTCGTAGGCGAGGGCGGTCGCGGTCGCACCGGCGTCGAAGACCAGCTGCGCGCCCGCGACCGAGCGGCCGGTGGCGGTCGACGCGGCGAAGGCGATCTTGCTGGCGGCGGCCTCGCTGACCTTGGCCTTCGGGGAACGCTGCGGGGCGTTGGCGAGGCCGTGGGTGGCGCCGCGCCAGGAGTCGCCCTTGCCGAGGTGGACGACCACCTCGCCGCCGAGGACGGGCAGGCCGTCGGAGTAGCGGTTGAGCCGGACGTGCTCGGTGCCGTCGGCGTCGGTCACCACGTTGCGCGGGGTGAACGTCTGCCCGTCGGCGGCGAGGCCGGCACCGGAGTGGGCCTTGAGCTGGGCGACCGCGCGGGTGAACGGGTCGGCTGCGGGGCCGGCGGGCGCGGCGGTGGCCGCGGTGGGCACCGTGACGGCGGTGGCCAGGAGGGCGGCCGTGGCGAGGCCGCTCAGCAGGGGGGTTCGACGCATGGGGGTTCTGCCTCCACAGGGACAGTCGGGGGGGTGCCGACTGACGGCGGCCCGCCGGTCCTTCACCGTGGGCCGGTCACGTGTCCGCAGGTTACGGACGTGACGGCCGGCACCGAAGCAAGAAGATCCTCGATGTCAGCTGTGGCTATTCTGAGCCCAACCGGTCGGTTTCTGTCACGCCCTGCGCGGGGATTTTTTTCCCCGGATTTCCGCCGGGCCCGCCACCTGCGCAAACGCCCCCACCGCACGGGAAAAAGTCGACCGATGGTGACCGCACCGTCCCCTGCGGTCACCAAAACGGCGGCCACGGCGGTGGTCGGCCGGACGTCGACGGCGGCCCGCCGGTGGCGTCCGCCGCGTCGCGTGGCAACCTGTCGCACTCCTCGGGCAGGATGCAGGGCGTGCGCCCTGACCGAGACGACCAGCTGACCGGAGCCCGCGGATGACCGACGACCGGACCGACGGCCGGATCGACAGCCCCGGCGAGCCCGTCGGCCGGGTGCTCGGCACCGCCGACGCCACCCCGTTGCAGTTCTGGACGGCCGTCTCCCCCGGCAGCTACCTCCAGCTCGACGACGTCGTGGTCACCCGGCGCGACCTGCCCGACCGGGAGCCGGTCACCATCGCCGGGGTGGTCACCCAGGTCCGCGCCCGGCACGAGGGCGCCCAGTTCGAGTCGGACGTCTTCGCCATCGCCGACGGCACCCTCCCGGCCCAGGTGCAGGAGGCCGCCGAGATCACCACCACCCGGGTCGACCCCGAGCTGTACGTGCCGCCCGCGCCGGGCGCCACCGTGCACCGGGCCGAGGGCGACGCCCGCGCCCGCGCGCTGCACTTCGACCGGATGGAACGGCGCATCCCGATGGGGATGGGCCGCGACGGCGTGCCGGTCTACCTCAACGCCGACTTCCTCGACGGCAGTCGGGGCGCACACGTGTCGATCTCCGGCATCTCCGGGGTCGCCACCAAGACCAGCTTCGCCACCTTCCTGCTCTACTCGGTGTTCCGCTCCGGGGTGCTCGGCGGCGACGCGGTCAACGCCAAAGCGCTGATCTTCAACGTCAAGGGCGAGGACCTGCTCTTCCTCGACCACCCCAACGCCCGCCTGGACGACACCACCCGGGCCGCGTACGCCAGGCTGGGGCTGGCCGCCGGCGCGTTCCCCGACGTGCGGGTGTACGCCCCGCCCCGGGTCGGCGACGCCTCCGGCACCCCCGACGTGAGCAGCCGGCTCACCGGCGTCGACGCCTTCTACTGGACGCTCAGCGAGTTCTGTGCCGACCGCCTCCTGCCGTACGTCTTCGCCGACGCCGACGACGAACGCCAGCAGTACACGATGGTGGTGCACTCGGTCACCGCCCACCTGGCCCGCTACGCCCAGCCCGCCGACGGTGGGGTCAGCGTCGACGGGGTGCGCCTCGGCTCCTACGCCGACCTGGTCGACCACGTCGTCGAGCAGCTCAACGACGACGAGACCCGGGGCGACTGGGCGGGCAGCGCGGTCGGCCTGGGCACGGTCAACGCGTTCGCCCGCCGGCTGATCGGCAGCAAGAAGGACCTCGGCCGGCTGATCCGGGGCGACCTGGCGACCCGCCGCCCGCACTCCATCAACACCGCCGAGAGCGCCCAGGTCACCGTGGTCGACCTGCACAACCTGCCGGACCGCGCGCAGCGTTTCGTGGTCGGCGTGACACTGCGCGGCGAGTTCGAACGCAAGGAGAAGGCCGGCACCGCCAAGCCGCTGCTCTTCGTCGTCCTCGACGAGCTGAACAAGTACGCCCCCCGCGAGGGCTCCTCCCCGATCAAGGAGGTGCTGCTCGACATCGCCGAGCGCGGCCGCTCGCTCGGGGTGATCCTGGTCGGCGCGCAGCAGACGGCCAGCGAGGTCGAGCGGCGGATCGTCACCAACTCGGCGATCCGGGTGGTCGGCCGGCTCGACCCGGCCGAGGCGTCCCGCCCGGAGTACGGCTTCCTCCCGCCGGCCCAGCGGCAACGCGCCCTGCTGGCCAAGCCGGGCACCATGTTCGTCAACCAGCCCGACATCCCGGTCCCGTTGTGCCTGGAGTTCCCCTTCCCCGCCTGGGCGACCCGGGTGTCCGAGGCCGGTCGGGCCCCGTCGGAGACGCTGCGCTCGATCACCGGCGCGATCGACCCGTTCGCCGTGGTCGGCTCGGGCGGCGTCGACGACGACATTCCGTTCTAGGGGGCCGGCCGCATGAAGATCCTGCACACCTCCGACTGGCACGTCGGCAAGGTCCTCAAGGGGCAGTCCCGGGCCGAGGAGCACAAGCAGGTGCTCGCCGGGGTGATCGAGATCGCCCACGCCGAACGCCCCGACCTGGTCATCGTCGCCGGTGACCTCTACGACACGGCCGCCCCCGGCCCGGAGGCGACCCGGCTGGTCACCCGGGCGTTGACCGCGCTGCGGCGGACCGGGGCCGACGTGGTGGCGATCGGCGGCAACCACGACAACGGCAACGCCCTCGACGCGCTGCGCCCCTGGGCGGAGGCGGCCGGCATCACCCTGCGCGGCGGGGTCCGGGACAACCCGGCCGAACACGTCGTCGACGGGGTCACCGCCGCGGGCGAACGCTGGCAGCTCGCCGCGCTGCCCTTCCTGTCCCAGCGGTACGCCGTCCGCGCGGTGGAGATGTACGAGCTGACCGCCGCCGAGGCCACCCAGACCTACGCCGACCACCTCGGCCGGGTGCTGGAGAAGCTGACCGAGGGGTTCACCGAGCCGGACCGGGTGCACCTGGTCACCGCCCACCTCACCGTCGTCGGGGCGAGCACCGGCGGCGGCGAACGCGACGCGCACACCGTCCTCGGGTACGCGGTGCCCGCGTCGGTCTTCCCCGGCACCGCGCACTACGTGGCGCTGGGGCACCTGCACCGCTCGCAGCGGGTGATCGGGCCGTGCCCGATCCGCTACAGCGGCAGCCCGATCGCCGTCGACTTCGGCGAGCAGGAGAACGTCTGCTCGGTGACGCTGGTCGAGGTGGGCGCGACCTCGGCCGCCCGGATCCGGGAGGTGCCGGTGGCGGCGGCGGTGCCGCTGCGCACGGTCCGCGGCACGCTCGCCCAGTTGGCCGCCGCGGACCCGCCGGAGGGCTGGCTGCGGGTGTTCGTCCGGGAACAGCCCCGGGCCGGACTGCGGGAGGAGGTGCAGGAGCTGTTCCCCCGCGCGCTGGAGATCCGGATCGACCCCGAGCTGCTGCCCACGCCGGGCAGCGGCACCCGGGTCGCCCAGCGGGCCGGCCGCTCGCCCCGGGAGTTGTTCGCCGACTACCTGGGCAGCCGGGGCCACGAGGACGACGGGGTCCGGGACCTCTTCGACGAGCTGCTGGAGGAGGTGGAGCGCTGATGCGACCGATGCGGCTGGACCTGGCCGGCTTCACCGTCTTCCGCGACGAGACCACCGTCGACTTCACCGACGCCGACTTCTTCGCCCTGGTCGGGCCGACCGGCTCGGGCAAATCGACGGTGCTGGACGCGATCTGCTTCGTCCTCTACGGTGCGGTGCCCCGCTGGGGTGGGGCGCGGGGGCTGGCCAACGCGCTCGCCCCGTCGGCGGTGGAGGCCCGGGTCCGGCTGGTCTTCGAGTCGGCCGGCGACCGGTACGTGGCGACCCGGGTGGTCCGCCGCGACGGCCGGGGCGCGGTCAAGACCGCCAACGCCGGGCTGCAACTGATGCCGCCCGGGTTCGACGTGACCAAGCTCGACACCGGGCTCAGCCCGGAGGACCTGGGCGAGGTGCTGGCCGGCACCCCGGCCGAGATGGAACCGGCCGTGCTGGACGCGGTCGGGCTGCCGTACGAGCAGTTCACCTCCTGCGTGGTGCTGCCGCAGGGGCAGTTCGCCGACTTCCTGCACGCCAAGCCGGCCACCCGGCAGCAGATCCTGGTCAACCTGCTCGGCCTCGGCGTCTACGAGAACGTGCAGAAGCGGGCCACCGAACGGGCCGGGCAGGCCGAGGCGAAGCTGGAGGCGGTCGCCCGGATGCTCGCCGGGTTGACCGACGTCGACGACGAGACGTTGGCCGCCGCGTCCGACCGGGTCGACCGGGTGCGGGAGCTGGCGGCGGCGGTCGCGGCGGCCGTACCGGAGCGGGAGCGGGCCCGGGCGGCGGCGCGTGAGGCGACGGCGGCGCTGGCCGCGCTCGACGCCGACCTGGCCGGGCTGGCCGGGGTGCGGGCCCCGACCGGGGTGACCGAGGTGGCCCGCGCGGTGAGCACGGCGCGGGAGGCGGTCGACGCGGCGACCCGCACCGTGGCGTTGGCCGAGGAGCAGGAGGAGAAGCTACGCGGCGAGCTGGCCGGCGCGGGCGACGAGAGCGCGCTGCGGCTGCTGCTGCGGGCGCACGCCGACGCGGAAC
This sequence comes from Micromonospora sp. WMMD723, assembly GCF_049863385.1. NCBI lineage: Bacteria > Bacillati > Actinomycetota > Actinomycetes > Micromonosporales > Micromonosporaceae > Micromonospora > Micromonospora sp. WMMD723. The sequence goes on along the minus strand of NZ_JBMKNR010000001.1, from coordinate 3,862,072 downwards.
GGCTGACCGGCGAGGCGGACACGCTCCGGGCGGCTCTCGACGCGGCGCAGGCCAGGCACGACGCGGCGACGACGGCGCTCGGCGCGGCCCGGGAGGCGGCGGCGCGGGCCGAGGCCGGACTGGAGGCGGCGTTCCGGGCGCACGAGGAGGCCAAGACCGTCGACCAGGCGGTCGCGTTGCGGGCGCACCTGGTCGACGGCGGGACCTGTCCGGTCTGCGAGCAGCCGGTTGACCGGGTGCCGGCGGTGCCGGCCGGTTCGGCGGTGGCCGCGGCCACCGCAGCCGGCAAGGCGGCGCGGGCGGCCAGCAAGGCCGCGCTGGCGCTGGTGGAGGAGCGGGACGCGGCGGCCCGGGAGCAGGAACGGGCGCTGGTGCGGCTGCGGGCCCAACACGACCAGCTGCACGGCCGGCTGACCGAGCTGGCCGGGCAGCTCGCCGGGGCGGCCACCCCGGCGTCGTTGCGCGACCAGCTCGCCGAGCACGCCCGGCTGCGGCAGGCCCTGGACGAGGCGGCGGTGGCGGTACGCACCGGCCGCGACGCCGCCCGCCGGGCCCGGGGCGCGGCGGACACCGCCGAGGAGCGGCTGCGGGCCGCCTGGCGGGACTTCGACACGACCCGCGACGGGCTGGCCCGGTTCGGCCCGCCGGCCACCGACCGGGACGACGTGGCCGCCGCCTGGACGACCCTCGTGCAGTGGGCCGGCGCGCAGGCCCGGCAGCGACGGGTCGACCGGGACGGGCTGGTCGCCGCGGTGACCGAGGCGCAGTCGGCCGCCGAGGCGGTGGAGGACCGCATCGGTGGCCTGCTCACCGCCGCCGGGCTGCCCCCCGCCGACGACCCGGCGCAGGCGGTGGCGGTGGCCGCCGAGCGGGCCGGGGCCGACCTGCGGCGGATCACCGAACGCCGGGCGCAGGCCGTCGAGCTGCGGGAACAACGCGCCGAGCACGAACGGCAGGCGCGTACGGCGCGGGCGCTGGCCGGGCACCTGCGGGCCAACAACTTCGAGCGGTGGCTGCTGGCCGAGGCGCTGGACCTGCTGGTCGACGGGGCCTCCCGGATCCTGCGGGAGCTGTCCCAGGGGCAGTACGACCTGGTCCACGACAAGGGCGAGTTCTTCGTGGTCGACCACCACGACGCGGGACTGCGCCGGGGGGTGCGGACGCTGTCCGGCGGGGAGACGTTCCAGGCGTCGCTGGCCCTGGCGCTGGCGCTGTCCGAGCAGCTCGCCGGGATGTCCACCACGGCGGCCAGCCTGGAGTCGATCGTGTTGGACGAGGGGTTCGGCACCCTCGACGCGGCCACCCTGGACATCGTCGCCGCCACGCTGGAGAGTCTGGCCGCCCGGGGCGACCGGATGGTCGGCGTGGTCACCCACGTGCCGGCACTGGCCGAGCGCATCCCGGTGCGTTTCGAGGTCCGCAAGGACGCCCGCACGGCCCACGTCGAACGGACCGGCCGGTGAGCGCGAGGAGTGCAGCGCAGCGGAGCCCCGCAGCCGCGAACGAAAGGCGAGCACCGTGAGCGCGAGGAGTGCAGCGCAGCGGAGCCCCGCAGTCGCGAACGAAAGGCGGGTCCCGTGAGTGGGGCGTCGGTTCGTGGGGCGGTGACGTGACCGGGCCGCAGCTGTTCGTGGACGCCTGGGACCCGTCCTACGGGGCGTCGTTCGAGGCGACCCCGGGCGGGCCGGTCGCGCCGAGCAGCACCCAGGTCGACACCGACGTGGAGCTGCCGGCGGTGGACTGGCGGGCGATCGGCCCCCGCTCCGGGGTGGCCGCCCCGGACGTGGTGCTGCTCGTCGACGGGGTGCGCCGGATCGACGCCAGCGTGTGGACGGCCGAGGAGGACGGTGCCTCGTACCCGGGGATCGCCGCCTCGTACGCGGCCGGGGTGGTCCGTTGCGACCTGGAGCGCGGCGCGGCGGAGCTGGCCGGTGCGCGGGTGGGGCGGGGGCTGTTCACGGCGAGCCCGTCGGCGCAGGAGGTGACCTGCGGGCAGGTGCGTTACCCGGTGCACCGGGTCGGCGGCACCGGTGAGCTGAGCAAGCTGCCGGCGGCGGTGCAGGCCCCGCTGACCGCCCTGGAGGTTGCCGTGTCCGACGCGGCCCGCACCGACGGGGACCTGCTGGTGGTGGACGGCCCGCTGCGGGCACGCCGGCAGTTGCCGCGCACCCTGGGCTACATCAAGACGCAGCACAGCCAGTATCTCGACGCCCGGCTCACCGCCGTGGTCACCGGGCTGGGCTCCGGCCAGCGGTCCCCGGTGTTCCGGCTGGGCACCGCCTGGGGCGGCTGGTCGTGGTACCTGCGGCTGCCGGTGGCGGTGGGTGCGCCGTGGGCGGGGATCGTCCGGTTGGAGTGCTCGCCGGACCTCGAACCGCAGGACGCGGTCGCGCTGGCCGACCTGTCGTTGGTCACCCTGCCCCGGTTCGCCTCCTCGCCGTACAAGGACCCGCGCGCGCCGCAGAACCTGGTGCCGATCGCCGGGTTGGAGCGGCGGCTGCGCGGGATGCTGGGCGACGCGCGGCTGCTGCACCGGGCGTTGACCATGGCCAGCCGTAGCGGCGGGACCCGCTGATGGCCAGCCGTAGCGGCGGGACCCGCTGATGGGCCGCCGTCGGGGTGACGACCGGATCGTCGTGGACGTGGCCACCGGCCGGGCGGAGCTGGTGCCGGACCCGGACCGGCCGCGCTCGTGGACGCTGCTGCTCGACGACGCGCCGCAGTCGCATGTGGACCTGGCCGACCCGACGCACCTGGAGTTCGAGTACGTCAGGCGGCTCGGCGCGGCGCTGGACCTGATCGCCCCGCCGGGTGCCCCGCTGCGGGTGCTGCACCTGGGCGGCGGCGCGTTGACCCTGCCCCGGTACGTCCAGGCGACCCGCCCCGGGTCGACGCAGCGGGTCGCCGAGGTGGACGGCGCGCTGGTGGAGCTGGTCCGGCGGGAGCTGCCCTGGCCGACCGACCCGAGGCTGAAGGTCCGCGTCGCCGACGCCCGCGCCACCCTGGAGTCCAGCCGCGACGCGTCGTACGACGTGGTGGTCGCCGACGTCTTCGCCGGTGCGCGCACCCCGGCCCACCTGACCAGCGCGGAGTACGCCGCACAGGTGGCCCGGGTGCTCGCGCCGGCCGGCTGGTACCTGGCCAACCTGGCCGACGGGCCGCCGTTGCGGCACACCCGTGCCCAGGTGGCCACGGTCCGTCAGGTGCTGCCCCGGGCCGCCCTGGTCGGCGACGCCGCGGTGCTGCGCGGGCGGCGGCACGGCAACCTGGTGCTGGTGGCCGGGCGGGTCGAGCCGCCGGTGCCGGAGCTGACCCGGCGCGCGGCCGGGGACTGGTTCCCGGGGCGGGTGCTGGCCGGTGCCGAGCTGGACCGGTTCGTCGCCGGTGCCGCCGTGGTCACCGACGCGGACGCCACCGACTCGCTGCCGCCGCCGCCCGGAATTTTTTCGGTCCGCCGTTGATCCGCTGGGAAGAGCGGTCCGTATCAACGGTCGGCGCCCTCCCCGTGGGCCCGCTGATGTCGGTGGACAGCAGGAGGTCTGGATGAGTGCGGTCGCGGCCGGCTTGCACGGTGAACTGGCCAGGCCAGGGTGGATGTTCGCCCGGGCTCAGCCGCAGTCGCGTGCGTCGAGGTCCAGCCGGGGGGTCGACGCCGGTCCCACCGATCGCCAGAATGGCCCGGTGACCCCGCGATCGACGCCCGGGCGGCACCAGGCCCCGGCGACGACGCCCGAGGCGAGCCACTCCGACCAGCTGGTCCGGCTGCTCTACGCCGAGCACGCCGGCCCGCTGCTGATGTTCGTGATGCGGTTGACCGGTGGTGACCGGCAACGCGCCGAGGACATCGTGCAGGAGACGCTGCTGCGGGCCTGGCGCAACGCGCACCGGCTGGGCGTGCAGGGGCAGGGTTCACTACGGCCCTGGCTGGTCACGGTGGCCCGGCGGATCGCCATCGACGAGCACCGCAGCGAGCAGGCCCGCCCACCCGAGACGTACGACCGGGATCTGACGGCGTTCGCCGAGGCGGACAGCACCGACCGGGTGCTGCGCACCATGACGGTGGCGGATGCACTGCGTACGCTGAGTCAGTCGCACCGGGAGATCCTGGTGGCGACGTACTTCCGCGGGCGGACGGTGCCGGAGGCGGCCGAGGAGTTGGGCCTGCCGCTGGGTACCGCCAAGTCGCGGGTCTACTACGCGCTGCGCGCGCTGCGCACGGCCCTACAGGAGAGGGGGGTGACGGAATGAGCCGGGCAGACCATATGGATGTCGCCGCGTACGCGCTCGGCGTCCTGGACGTGCAGGACACCGAACGGTTCGAGGAACACCTCGCCACCTGCTGGGCCTGCGCCGCCGAGTTGGAGACGATGGTCCCGGTGGTGGGGCTGCTCTCCGACATCGACGGCGAGACGATGATGGCGATGGAGCAGACCGCGACGGATCCACGGCTGCTGGACCGTACCCTGTCGGCGGTCCGGACCCACCGGCGCAAGGCGCGGTTCCGGCAGGTGCTGACGATGGCCGCCGCGGTGGTGGCGGTCGGCGCGCTCAGCGGCATCGGGGTCGCCACCTTCGGCGGTACGGTCGGCGGTGGCAACGCGGTGGTCGCCGAGCCGAGCCGGTCCACGCCGGTGGACGGTCCGGCGAGCCCGCAGCCGACCCGGTCGGGGCCGGCGGTGGGTGGCACCGAGATCGAGGGTGACCAGTTCGACGCCACCGACGGCAGCACCGGCGTGAAGACCACGATGTGGCTGGACAGCAAGGAGTACGGCACCTGGATCGGGTTCAACCTGACCCGGTTGCCCGGCCCGCGCACCTGCCGGCTGGTGGTGGTCCGCAAGAACGACACCACCGAGGTGGTCTCCACCTGGGCGGTGCCGGGGACGGGTTACGGCACCACGGCCAACCCGCAGGATCTCCAGTTGGAGGCGTCCACCTCGGCGCCGCGCGGCGAGATCGCGAAGTTGCAGGTGCAGTCGGTGGACGCCAACGGCGTGGCGAGCCCGCTGGTCACCGTCGTGCCCTGAGACACCTTCCGTCGGAAACGGCGTCGGCCCGCTGCGGGCCGACGCCGTTTCGGCTTTCCGGGCGCAGGGGTGCCTCTGCTCGCGCACACGTACGACCGGCCGGAACGGTTCAACGATGGCGATGTGAAATGGCCCACTGTCGATCGTTCAACCTTGACAGTGGACGCTCCGTACTACTCGGTGAACCGCCAAGAATGAGGAGGGCACGTGGCAAAGATCAAGCGGACGACCGTCATCGTCGCGAGCGCGGTGGTCGCACTTACGGCCTGCGCGCCCGCAGGCTACGACGGAGCGAACTCCAGCGTCGCCGAGCCGGTCGCCGTCGCCGCGGCCGAACCCACCGCGTCGGTCGAGCCGGACACCTCGGCCTCTCCCGGCCCCTCCGGCGCCCCCGCCGCCGACCAGGCGCCGCCGCCGGCCAACGTCCAGCTGACCGACGAACTCGTCGGCAAGAAGATCGCCCGGATGGGCCGGGTCGTGGTGGACCAGGAGGGCTTCATCCTCTACCGCTTCGACAAGGACTCCGACGACCCGCCGTCGTCGAACTGCGTCGACAAGTGCGCGCAGGTCTGGCCGCCCGCGCTGACCGACGGCAACCCGCAGCTGCAGGGCGTCTCCGACGACAAGGTCGGCACCGTCACCCGCCAGGACGGCACCCGTCAGATCACCATCGGCGGCTGGCCGGTCTACCGCTACATCGGTGACAAGAAGCCGGGCCAGTGGAAGGGCCAGGGCGTCGGCGGCACCTGGTTCGTGGTCGACCCGAACGGCAAGAAGAACCTGACCTGCCTGCCGACCGGCACCCCGAAGGCGGTCGCCCCGCCGGCGGCCGGCGACTCGGGCGGCTCGAACAGCGGCGGGGACTACACCTACTGATCCTGCGTCAGCCGGGACACGGTGGCCGGTCGCAGCCGGGGAGGGCGCGACCGGCCACCGTCACGGATCAGGACCGTCGACGAACCGGCAGCGTCGGACGGTCCGGGCCGCGACGCCGGCCCCCTGGTCGGGCCGGTGTCGCGGTACCCACCCGCCGGTCCCTCCCCCACCAGACCCCCGGAACGGGCCAGGGCGGTGGACGCGCCACACGCCAGCGGGCGCGCGCCACCGAAGGTCCCCCCAACCCCGCACCCACGGCCGCTCGGGCGGCCGGTCCGCTCCGGGATGGAGACACCGCCGACGCGCAGGGCGTCGGCGGTGTCGTCCATTTCCGCCCCGGTCACCCTCCCCGGCGGTACGGGGCGGGGCCGTCCGTCCCCCGCGACCATGGCACAGTGGCGGGGTGACCTGGGACGAGCCGGCAGCACGCCGGGTGCTGCGACCGCCGGCCGACTACCGGCTGACCGCCTCGGTCCGGGCCCTCACCTTCAGCCCGTACGACCCGTGTGCGCGGATCGTCGCCGGCACGTTCTGGTGGGCCACCCGCACCCCGGCCGGTCCGGCCACCCTGACCCTGCGCCCGGAGGCGGGCGAGCTGCTGGCCGAGGGGCACGGGCCGGGCGCGGACTGGGTGGTCGACCGGGCCGACGCCGTCGCCGGCCTGCGTGACGACCTGACCGGGTTCGCCGAGGTGGCCGCCGCCCACCCGCTGGTGGCCGAGCTGGCCGCCCGGCACCGGGGGCTGCGGATGCCCGCCACCGGGCAGGTCTTCCCCCGGGTGCTGCGCGCCGTCTTCGAACAGAAGGTCACCGGCACGGAGGCGTACCGGGCGTACGCGGCGACCGTGCGGCACTTCGCCGAGCCCGCGCCGGGGCCGTTCCAGCCGCTGCTGCTGCCGCCCGACGCGGCGAGGGTGGCGGCGGCCCCGTACTGGGTGTTCCACCCGTTCGGCGTGGAGCAGCGCCGGGCCGAGACGCTGCGCCGGGCCGCCGCCCTGGCCGACCGGCTGGAACGCTGCGTCGACAGCGCCGAGGCGACCCGGCGGCTCACCGCCGTCCCCGGCATCGGCCCGTGGACCGCCGCCGAGGTGGTCCGGGTCGCCTACGGCGATGCGGACGCGGTGAGCGTCGGCGACTACCACGTGCCGAACACGGTGGCCTGGGCGCTGGCCGGTGAGGCGCGCGGCGACGACGCCCGGATGCTCGACCTGCTCGCCCCGTTCCGCGGCCACCGGGGGCGGGTCTGCCTGCTGCTGGCCGCCGCCGGTATCCAGGCACCCCGGTTCGGCCCCCGGATGCCGATCCGTTCCTTCGCCCGCTTCTGACGCCCGGGGTGGGGCGGGGGCTGTGTCGCCGAGATTGCGGTATCGCAGCGGGCGGATGCCGCTGTTTCGGCCCCGTCGCGTTGGCCACGGGCCCGGCGACCGGAGCGGCCGCGCCGGGTGGGGCCGGTCAGCGGACGAGGCGGCGCAGGGTGTGGGCCAGCCAGCGGGCGTACCCGTGCTGGACGGCGCGACCGGCGGGCCCGGCGGCGGTCATGAACCAACGGTCCGGCCGGCTGAACGCGGTGACCTCGAAGCTGACCGCGCCGTCGGCGTCACGGCGGACCAGGAACGCCTCCTCCCCGCGTTCCGGATGGCCGGGCAGCGTGCCGTAGCCGAAGCCGGCCTCCCGCTCGTCGTCGACCACCCAGACCACCTCGCACGGCCCCCACACCCGCAGCGGACCCACCCCGAGTCCCGGGGTGACCCGGACACCGGGTGCGGCCCGCACCGCGTCGGTGCGCATCCGCACCCCGGCCGCCCGGTGCAGCCGCCAGCTCAACACGGCCTCGGCGGCGACCGGGAAGCCGCCGGGCGGCAGCGCGCACCGGTGCCGCAGGTGGTGGTAGCCCGCCGGCAGCACCCCGCCCCGGGTCGCCCCCACCTCGGGATACGTCAACTCGGTCACCGCGCCTCCCCAGGGTCACCGTCAGCCTAGGGCCGGTGCCGTCGACCGGCGACCCGGGCGGTGGTGCGGGCGCGGCGGGTGGCGGTCGGCCGGTGCCGTCCCGCGCGGTGGTGGGCAGGGACACCGACGGGTCGCACGTACCCCGGCCGGGGCTCAGCCGGCTTCGCAGCGCCGCCGCAGGCCGTCGGCCTCCAGCCGCAGGTAGCGGCGCACCAGCCGGCCGCCCAGCCAACCGACGGGCCCGGCGAGCGGGCCGGTGAGTTCCAGGGCCAGCTCCACCCGGACCCGGCCGTCGGGCAGCGCGACGATCCGGTGCTCGCCCCGGCTGCGTACCCCCGGGGTGGTCGATTCCCAGACGAAGCAGCGGGGCGGGTCGATCTCGGTGACCCGCCAGGACGTCGGGCGGAGCCGGGGCTGTTCCAGCCGGGCGGTGGACCCGAGGACCAGCGGCCCGGCCTCGCCCCGGCGGGCGGTCCGGACCGAGGCGGTCCACTGCGGCCACCGTTCGATGTCGGTCTGCACCGCCCACACCGTGTCGATGTCCGCGTCGATCTCGGTCGCCGTCTCGAACCGCATGCCGCCTCCGTGGTCGCACCGCCGGCACCCGCGTGCCGCCCGGTTCCCCGACGAGCGTGCCGCAGCGATCGTGACCGGGCCACCCTCCGGTCGCCCTCCCGACGATGCGCGGCACCCGCACCGCGACCCGGCCTCCGGCCGGACACGGGGTCGGGCACGGACTAGCCGGACTCGCGACCTCGGCCGGACTCGCGACTCGACCGGACTCGCGACTCGACCGGACTCGCGACCTCGGCCGGTTTCGGGGCTCAGCCGGCCTCGCGCAGGTCGGCCAGGTCGAGCGGGGTGTGCCGGTGGAGCAGGTCGGTCAGCTCGGCGACCGTGCCCACCTCGCCGAGCACGTTCTTGCCGCCGCCGAACCGGTCCGGGTAGCGGTGCACCAGCCGGTAGCGGTGCCGGCCCCGGACCAGCTCGACGGTGACCCGCCAGCGCCCACAGCAACCACACCGCCACTCCACCCGGCGAGGCTAGCTCCGGGCAGGGCGGACGCGATCCGTATCCGCAGGTACGGACGGTACGGGCGGGGACACGCCGGACCGGCACCGACGGTGATCTGCCTCACCACTGTCGGTGCCGTCTGGTTGACTGTCGCCGTGGACCTGCCGATCAACCCCCCGGTCGAGCCGATGCTGGCCAAGAGCGTGGCCCGCCTGCCCACCGATCCCGGCCTGACCTACGAGCCCAAGTGGGACGGCTTCCGCTGCATCGCCTTCCGCGACGGCGACGAGGTCGAGCTGGCCAGCCGAGGCGGCAAGTCGATGACCCGTTACTTTCCCGAGGTGGTGGCGCAGGTCCGGGCGCAGTTGCCCACCCGGTGCGCGGTCGACGGCGAGCTGATCGTGATCCGGCGCGACGGTCCGGGCGGTCAGCCCCGGCTCGATTTCGAGCAGCTCGCCCAGCGGATCCATCCGGCCGCCTCCCGGGTGGCCATGCTCGCCGAGACGACCCCGGCCGACTTCGTCGCCTTCGACCTGCTCGCCCTCGACGACGAGCTGCTGGTCGACGAGCCCTACCCGGCCCGACGGGAACGCCTGGAGCGGGCGCTGGCCGGGGTCCGGCCGCCGGTGCACGTCACCCAGGTCACCACCGACCCGGAGACCGCCCGGCGCTGGTTCGAGGTGTTCGAGGGCGCCGGCCTCGACGGGTTGATCGTCAAGCCGGCCGACCTGCCCTACCAGCCCGGCAAGCGGCTGATGGCCAAGGTCAAGCACGCCCGGACCGCCGACGTGGTGGTGGCCGGGTTCCGCTGGCACAAGTCGGGCCCGGTGGTCGGCTCGCTGCTGCTCGGCCTCTACGACGACGGCGGGGTGCTGCACCACGTCGGGGTGAGCGCGTCGTTCACCATGGCCCGCCGGCAGGAGCTGCTCGACGAGCTGGCCCCCTACCGGGAGGGTGTCGACGCCCACCCGTGGGTGCACGGCGACCACGAGCGCGGCCAACGGATCCCGGGCGGGGTCAGCCGGTGGACGGGCGGCAAGAACCTCGACTGGGTGCCGCTGCGGCCCGAGCTGGTGATGGAGGTCGGCTACGACGCGATGGAGGGCGACCGGTTCCGGCACACCGCCCGGTTCGTCCGCTGGCGGCCGGACCGCGATCCCCGGTCCTGCCGCTACGACCAGCTCGACCGTCCGGTGCGCTTCGACGTCGACCAGGTGCTCCGGGGCGATCCGACGGCGACCGTGCCGCCGGCCGCCGACACCCCGGCGTAGCCTGACTGCTACCCGATCATGGAGGTCCGCCGGTGACCAGCACCGCCCGCCGCAACCGCCGGTTCCGGCTCGCCCTGGCCGGCTTCGTCGCGGGCGCGCTGCTCGTCACCGGGTGCACCATGCCGGCGTTCGCCCCGCGCGCCGAGGACTCGTCGGCGGCGGTGACCGGTGCCGGGCCCACCTGGCGGCCCTGCCCCGACGTCGCCCACGACCTCGTGGGCCGGGGCGCCCCGGGCATGCGCTACGAGTGCGCCCGGATCGCCGTGCCACGCAACTGGGGCACCGGCACGGGGGCGACCGCCGGGCCGGGCAGCGGCGAGACCTTCGAGATCGCGCTGCTGCGGGCCCGTTCCACCAAGCAGCGGGACCGGATCGGCTCCCTGGTGATCAACCCGGGCGGGCCGGGCGGGTCCGGCGTGGACACCGCCGTCTACCTGTCGTTCGGGCCGTCGTTCGGGGGGCTGCCCACGGCGGTGACCGACCGGTTCGACATCGTCGGCTTCGACCCGCGCGGGGTGTCCCGGTCCAGCCCGGTGAAGTGCATCTCCGACGCCGACCTCGACGCCAGCTTCGGCTACGACCCCGATCCGCGCAGCCAGCAGTCGTTCGACGCCTACCAGGCGCTCAACCGGCGGATCGGCCGGGGCTGCGGCGACCGGTACGGCGACCAGCTCCCGCTCTACGGCACCGAGCAGGCCGCCCGGGACATGGACGCGGTCCGGGCCGCCGTCGGCGACGACAAGCTCACCTACCTCGGCTACTCCTACGGCACCCTGCTCGGCGCGACCTACGCGCAGCTCTACCCGCAGCGGGTCCGGGCGCTGGTGCTCGACGGTGCGGTCGACCCCCGCCAGCAGTTGGTGGCCGGTTCGGAGAGCCAGGCCCGGGGCTTCGAGCGGGCGTTCGACAACTTCGACAGGTGGTGCGCGGCGAACGCCGGGCGCTGCCCGATCGCCCCGGACGCCCGGGGCGCGGTCACCTCGGCGATCGACAAGGCGAAGGTCTCCCCGGTACGCGGTGCCGACGGGCGGGAGGCCACCTCCGGGTGGGTCTTCTACGCGGTGATCTCCTCGCTCTACACCGAGTCGGGTTGGGAGGAGCTGGCCCGGGCGATCGACCGCCTCGACGAGGGTGACCCGACCGACGTGTTCAAGCTCGCCGACTCGTACGCCGGACGGGGCGAGGACGGGCACTACTCCAACCTCTTCGACGCCAACCTGGCGGTGAACTGCGCCGACGAGACCGAGAAGCCCAGCGTCGACCAGATCCGCCAATTGCAGTCCGAGTGGCGGCAGAAGTATCCGCTGTTCGGCCCGGCCCTGGCGGTGGGCATGTTCGGTTGTGTCGAGTGGCCGGGCGGGCGGGACCCGTACCCGACCGGCCGGGCCGACGGCGCGCCGCCGATCGTGGTGGTGGGCACCACCGGTGACCCGGCCACCCCGTACGAGCAGACCGCCCGGCTGGCCGACATGCTGGGGGTCGGGCGGGTGCTCACCTGGGAGGGCGAGGGGCACACCGCCTACCCGCAGACCTCCTGCATCACCGAGGCGGTGGACGCCTACCTGATCTCGCTCACCGTGCCCCGGGAGGGGCTGCGCTGCCCCGCCCGCTGACCGGGGCGACAACCGCCACCGGGCCACGGGACTCCCCACCGGGCGGCTGTCGCCGCACCGGCCGGAGCGGTCCCCGTCGGTGGGTCAGCGGCGGTTGCGGCGTCCGCGTAGCCGTTGCCGGACGAGGGTCGCGTGGTCCGGTGGGGCCGGTGGTGGCGGCGGTTCCGGCAGCACGATGCCCTGCCGGGCGGCCAACTCCTCCAGCAACGCCCGCATCCGCCGCACGTCGTTCTTCAGCTCCTCCTGCTCGACGTGCTCGAACGCGTCGTCGTCGACGATGAGCCGACTGGCGAAGTGTGCGGTGATCAGGGGGATGACCAGCAGCACCATGGTGGAGATCAGCAACGCGGCGAGGGCCCGTCCCGCCCAGGTGGTCGGCGAGATGTCGCCGTACCCGACGGTGGAGGCGGTGACCACCGCCCACCAGACGGCGTCGGCGGCGCTGCGGTGCTCCACCTGGCCGTAGATCACCCCGGCCACCACGATCATCAACAGGTACGACGTGATCAGCGTCCGGGGCGAGTTGGCGAAGTACACCAGGCCCCGGTAGACCCACCGGAACGGCAGCAGCAACAGCTCCATGCCGCACCATGCTGCACCCCGGCCGCCACCGCCGCCCGTCGAGCGTCCGACGACCGACCGCAGGCCGGGCCACCCACCTGCGCCCGGCGACCGGGCGGGGTGCTGTGACAGGCTGCCGGTCATGACCGACGTGACCCTGCGCGAGGCGGTCCGGGCCGACCTGCCCGCCATCCTGGCCCTGCTCGCCGACGACGTGCTCGGCCGCACCCGCGAGCACGCCACGGTGGACGAGGCGTACGAGCGGGCCTTCGCCGACATCACCGCCGACCCGCGCAACCAGCAGGTGGTGGCCGAACGCGACGGCGAGGTCGTCGGCTGCTTCCAGCTCACCTACATCCCGGGGCTGGGCCGGCACGGCGCGCAACGGGCGTTGGTCGAGGCGGTCCGGGTCCGCGCCGACCTGCGCGGGCAGGGGGTGGGCGAGGCGATGATGGCCTGGGCGATCGACCAGGCCCGGCGGCGCGGCTGCGGGCTGGTGCAGCTCACCACCGACAAGTCACGCGCCGACGCGCAGCGGTTCTACCGACGCCTCGGCTTCGTCGCCAGCCACGAGGGCATGAAACTTCCCCTCTGACAGGGTCAGTCGTCGGCCAGGCGGCCGTCGCGCAGGGTGAGCGTCCGGTCGGCCACCTCGATCAGCGCCGGGTCGTGGGTGGCGACCAGCGCGGTCATCCCCCGGGCGTGCACCACCGCGCGGAGCAGGTCCATGATCGCCCGGCCGGTCTCGGAGTCGAGCTGGCCGGTCGGCTCGTCGGCGATCAGCAGGTCGGGTTCGTTGGCCAGGGCGCGGGCCACCGCGACCCGCTGCTGCTGCCCGCCGGACAGCTCGTACGGGCGCTGTCGGGCGTGCGCGCCCAGACCCACCAGTTCCAGTAGCACCGCCACCCGTTCCTCGCGCTCCGCCGCCGGGACCCGGGCCAGCCGCAGCGGCACCCCGACGTTCTCCGCCGCCGACAGGATCGGCACCAGTCCGAAGGTCTGGAACACGAAACCGACGGTGCCCCGGCGCAGCCGCAGCAGCTCGGCCTCACCGGCGGCGGTGACGTCGTACCCGGCCACCCGCACCCGGCCGGCGTCCGGCCGGTCCAACCCGCCGACCAGGTTGAGCAGGGTGGTCTTGCCGGCGCCGGAGCGCCCCCGCACCGCCACCAGTTCGCCCCGGGCGGCGGTGAAGGAGACGTCGCGGACGGCGTGCACGGCGTGCCGTCCCCGGCCGAACGTGCGGCTCACCTGCTCGACCCGGACCACCTCGTCGGTGACCGGGTCGGCGGCCCGGACGGAAACCTGCTCGCTCATGCGTCACTCCCGTTGGGTTGCGGCGTCCGGTCGCCGGGGCGGACCTGCACGTGGTCCGGGGCGAGGTCGAGGCGGACCCGGTCGCGCAGGGCCAGCGCCTCCACGAACGGCGCCGGTAGCTGCATCCGGCCGGTCCGGTCCAGCACCGCGTACTCCTCGCTGACCAGTTCGGTGCTGCCGTCGACGCCGACGCGGGCGGTGCGGCGTACCTCGGAGGCGGTCCGGCCGTCGCGGATCGCGACGGTGCGGCGGACCTGGTCGGCGACGGCGTGGTCGTGGGTGACCACGACCACGGTCACCCCCAGTTCGGCGTTGATGGTGCGTAGCGCCGCGAAGACCTCCGCGCCGGTCGCCTCGTCCAGCTCACCGGTCGGCTCGTCGGCGAAGAGCACCTCCGGGTCGTTGGCGACCGCCACCGCCACCGCGCAGCGCTGCTGTTCGCCGCCGCTGAGCTGGCCGGGCCGCCGGTCCGCGCAGTACCCCACGCCGACCAGTTCCAGCAGTTCGTCGGCGCGCTGCCGGCGGGCCCGTGCGCCACCGCCGCGCCGGGCCAGCCGCATCGGCAGTTCCACGTTCTCCCGCGCGGTCAGGTACGGCAGCAGGTTCCGGCCGGTCTGCTGCCAGACGAACCCGACGGTGCGTCGCCGGTAGGCCAGCCGTCGGCGGGCCGACATCGACAGCAGGTCGTACTCGGCGACCCGGGCGATGCCGGCGGTCGGGGTGTCCAGCCCGGAGAGGATGTTGAGCAGGGTCGACTTGCCCGAGCCGGAGGCCCCGACGATCGCCACCAGCTCACCCCGGTCGATCACCAGGTCGAGCCCCTGGAGGGCGACCACCTCGACCCCCTCGGTCTTGAAGATCCGGACCAGCCCGTCGCAGACGATGTGCCCGCGCAGCCGGTCCTGCCCGCCGGCCCGTTCGGCCGCCCGCTGCGCCGCCCGGCGTTGCAGGTCGGCCAGGTCCGGGACGACGGGGTTCGGGGCGGTCGTGGTCATCTCAGCTCTCCTCTCCGAGCCGGAGCACCTCGCCGAGGCGCATCCGACGGTTGTTCAGGGCCTCCACCGCCAGCGCGAAGCCCAGCGCGACCGCGCCGAGCCCGACCGTGGCGGCGACCGTACCGGGGGCGAACCCCACCCGCACCGGCGTGCCGTTGGTGAACGCGGCGAGGCCGAGCAGCGGGGTGAGCAGCAGCGGCAGCAGCACCCCGACCAGTGCACCGGTCAGCACCGACACCCCGACCAGCGGGGCCAACTCCACCAGCAGCAGCCCCCGCCACTGCCGGCGGGACAGCCCGAGGGTGCGCAGCCGGGACAGCACCTCGCCCCGGGCGCGGGCCCCGGCCAGCACGGTGAAGGCGACCGCGAGCAGCGCCAGCACCCCACCGGCCACCGCCCCGGCGGTGAACCCGAACGCCAGCAGCCCGTTGGCGCCCCCGCCGCCCAGCCGCAGCCGGGTCTGTGACCAGGTCTGCACCGCCACGCCCCGGGGCCGTTCCCGGCCGGTGACCGCGCCGCCGGTCTGGTAGCGCTGCTGACCCTCGTCCCCGGCCTGGCGCAGCGCCCCGACGTCGAGCCGGTCGCCGGCCACCAGGAACCCGGTGGGCACCGGCGGACTGTCCCGCCGGGGCAGCGCCTGCCAGGGCAGCACCACGTACCGGCTGGTGTTCGGCCGGGCCAGCGGGAAGTCGGCGACGGTGCCGGCGGGGATGAACTCGTACCGCTGGCCCTGCACGGTGACGAAGGCGGACCGCAGGCCGGCGTCGGCGAGGTCGGCGGCGACCGCCGGGGAGACCACCGCCGGCAGCGGGCCGTCGCCCGGCCGGGCGTCGCGCAGCGGGCCGGGCACCGGGACGTCCCGGCCGGCGGCCCGCGCCGTACGGGCCAGGCCGGGGCCGTCGACCAGCAGCACGCTGGTGTCGCGCAACCGGGCGTCGGTGCCGGCGGCGTCGGTGGCCAGGCGTTGCGCCGACTCGTCGACCAGCCCGGTGGCGGCCCGCACCCCGGGCAGCCGCTCCAGGGCCGGCCCGGTGTCCGGGGCGAGCCGGTCGCCCCGGATCAACGCGTCCGCCGGCACCGCGCGGGTGGCGACGTCGTCGCGGGTGTCCTCGATGCCGGTGGCGACCACCGCGCAGAACGCGGCGGTGGCGACCGCGAGCACCACCACGACCAGCGGGGTGGCCGCCGCCGCCCGGCCGGCGCGGGCCGTGCCCAGGAAGGCGACACTTCCCCGGGTACGCGCGGCGAGCCGGCCGGCCAGCCGCACCGGCCACGGGTACAGCCGCAGCGCCAGCACCGACGCGGCGATCGCGACCAGCGCCGGCACCGACACCAGCAGCGGGTCCACCGTGCCGGGGGTGAGGCCGCGCCGCCGCAGCAGCACCACCGCCAGCCCGGCCAGCAGCACCAGCGCGGCCTCGGTGGTGGCCCGCCGGGCGGACGGCCGCAGCCGACCCAGATCCCGCCGCCCGACCACCCCGGACGGTACGGCCAACGTCGCCACCGGCAGCGCCAGGGTGACCAGGACCGTCGCGCCCACGGCGAGCGGCCCGGTGCCGCCGGGCGCACCGGGCAGCAGGCCACCGAGCAGCCAGCCGAGCCCGGCGGCGGGCGGGACGACCAGCAGCGACTCGGCGAGGCTGCGCCGCAGTCCGGTGGTGGCCCCGCCGCCCCGGGCGCGGATCAGCACGAACTCGGCGCGGCGGCGGCGTACGGCCAGCGCGGCGGCCAGCACGACCAGCCCGGCCAGCGTCGCCAGCACCCCGGCGGCGATGACGGCGAGCAGGGTACGCGCCGAGGTGACCGCCCGGCTGAACTCGCGCAGCGGGACGTCGACGCCCTGGGTCAACTCGGTGTCGGTGGCGGTGCTGGCCCGCGCCAGCCGTTGCACCCCGTCGACGAGCTGGTCGATGTGCCGCACGTCGATGCCGTCCGCGCCGAGCCGGTAGCGCCAGGTGAAGGAGATCGGCCGCCCCTGCCCGGCCAGCCGGTCCAGGGCGGCGACGGCGACCGCCCCGACCAGGATGAACGGTTGACCGTCGCCCTCCGGCTCGCCGACCTGGAGCAGCGACGGCAGGGCGTCCCAGCTTCCGTCGGCGGGGTCGACGGGGCGGAACGTCCCGACCACGGTCAGCGGGGTGGACGGGTGCTGCGGGTCGGGGGCGGCGAGTCGGAGCCGGCTGCCGACGCGCAGCCCGAACCGGCCGGCGACGTCGGCGGCGAGGGCGACCTGCACCGGGGCGTCGTCGTCGGGTGGGACGGCCGGCCAGCGTCCCTGCACCAGGGTGCCGGTCGTCTCGATGCCGGGGGCGGCCCGCAGGCCCAACTCCACCAGATAGTTGCCCCGGGCCAGGTCGGGGCCGGTGACCAGGTCGCCGGGGGTCTGCGCGGTGTACCAGCGGTGCGCCACGGCGGCACGCACGTCGGCGGGCATCCGTTGCTGGAACGTGTCGAGGTCGGCGGCCCGGCTGCTGGCCGGTGGCGCGTCGACGACGGGCCGGGTGGTCCAGGTCAGGTCGCGGCGGGCGCCGGGTTCGGCGGCGAGGTGTTCCCGCAGCCCCTGGTCGGCCAGCCGGTTGGCCACCCTCGGCACCCCGGCGACCAGCAGGGCGATCACCAGGGTCAACGCGGCCAGCAGCAGGAACTGCCCGCTGTGGGCGCGTACCCGACGGATCACGACGCCGATGTTCATCGCTGGTCCTCCCCGTGGTGCAGCGGTCCGGTCGTCGTGGTCCTCACCGGTCTCCCCCGGTGCGCAGCCGGGCGGCGGCGACCCGCTGCCGCAGCCCGGCGGCCATCGCCGCGCTGCCGGCCAGCGCGGCCAGCAGCAGTCCCGCCACGGTCCACCCGATCGGGGTCCAGGCCAGGGCGAACGTCGGTGCGGGCACGGGTCGCCCGGCGGCCGGGGTGAGGATCACCAGGGGTGCCATGGTGGCCCCGACGACCGCGCCGAGCAGCAGGCCGACGCCGACGCCGATCCCGGCCAGGAAGGTCTGTTCGGCGAGCAGCGCGCGGGCCAGCAGCCGGGGGGACGCGCCGAGGGTGTGCAGCACCGAGAACTCGCCGAGCCGGTGCCGGGCGGTGGCCCACACGTCGACCACCAGGCCGACCAGGGCGAGCAGCACCGAGCCGAGGGCGGCGGCCAGCAACCCGGTCCGGGCCCCCTGCCAGTACGGGTCGTCGGCGGCCACGGCGGCGGCCTGCCGGCGGTCCAGCAGGGTCGTCCCGGGTAGCGCGGCGGCGGCCCGGGTCGCCTCGCCGTGGGCGGTGGCGTCGGTCCGCAGCCACCACTCGGGTACCGGCCGGACGGTGCCCGAGTTGCGGATCAGCCAGTCGGTGGCGGCGGGCAGGTCGAGCAGCACCCCGTCCCCGGCGGTGGCGGGCAGCGCGGTCACCTCCCCGACCAGGCGCACCGGCAGGGAGACCCCGGACAGGGTCAGCTGCACGGTCTCCCCGGGCCGGACGTTGAGCGCGGCCCGCACGGCCGGGCTCATCACGGCCGGTACGGCGGTGTCCGGGCCGTCCGGCACCACCGCGAAGCGGGACGCCGGCTGGTAGGCGTACCGGCCGCCGTCGAGGAAGCCGACGGGGTGGGTGGCGGTCAGTCCGGCGTCGTCGGCGGTGGCGGTGCTGCTCCCGGCGGACTCGGCGGCGGCCACCCGCCACCGGCCGGTGGGTGTGAACGTGGTGGACCGGGCATCCGGGCCGACGGTGCGCAGGTCCCGCACCTTCAGCGCGTACGCGGTGCCGGCGACGTCCCCGCCGTCGGCCTCGAACCCGGCCAGCCGCAGTCCCGTGACGGCGGGCAGGTCGACCCGGAACCCGGTGGCCCGCCCGTCGCTGCCGGTGCGCGCCACGGGCAGCCGGTAGGCCAGCCCGTCGGCCCGGGTGAGCAGCACCGACACGGCGATCCGGTGCGGGACGACGGCCTGGTCGACGGGGGTGCTCACGGTGCCGGTGAGGCTGCGGGCGTCGGCCGGCAGCGGCTGCCCGAGGGCCGGTCCCCGGGCGGCGGTCAACTGCGCGAACAGTTCCCGCGCGGGCCGGTCGGCGAGCCGGTCGCTGAGCTTGGCCACCTCGGCTGCCTGTGCGGTGTCCAGGCCGAGCACGGTGGCCTGCCGGTCGTCCCGGCCGACCCGGATGTCGTCCCGCCAGGCCGGCAGCGCCCGGTCGACGCCGGGCAGCGCGGCGAGCGCGGCGGCCCGGTCGACGGGGGCGACGCCTGTGCGTTCGACCAGCCGCAGGTCCGCGCCGACGCGGTGGTCGGCCTGGTCGACCTGGGACCGTTCCCCGGTGGCGACGAGCGACCAGGCCAGGGTGCTGCCGCCGACGGCGAGGGCGAGCAGCAGCACCGGCCCGGCGTGTGGCCGCCGCCCGGCCTGCCACATGCCGAAGATGGTCGCGGTCCACGGTCGCCTGTCGACGAACCGTTCGGCGAACCGGGTGGCCGGCGGCAGCAGCCGTAACGCCACCACCGCCCCGGCCAGCACCCCCAGGGTCGGCGCGGCCACCAGCAGCGGGTCGAGGCCGAGGTCGTTGCCGGCACCGGCCAGCGGTGAGGAGTAGCGGCGCAGTTGCACCCAGGCGAGGACGGCGAAGGCGACCAGGGCCAGGTCGAGTCCGGCCCGGCTGACGGTGGTGACCCGGTCGGGGCGGGACCGGGCGGCCAGGTCGGCCACGTAGGTGCCCGCGCCGCGCAGGGTGGGGGCGACCATCGCGACGAGGCAGCCGGCGGCGGTGACCAGGGCCGCCGCCCAGACCCACCGGCCGCCGCCGACGGCACCGCCGAGGTCGACCGGGCCGTCGGCGGCGACCCGGCGCAGCGCCCCGCCGGCGAGCAGGGGCCCGAGCAGGGCGGCGGGGACGACCACCAGGGTCGCCTCCCGGGCGGCGAGGCCGGCGAGTTGCCGGCGGGCCGCACCCCGGGCCCGCAGCAGCGCGGTCTGGGCGCGCCGGTCCTCGTGCAGCAGGGCGGCGATCAGCACCAGCGCGTACCCGCCGAGGACCACGATCAGCAGCAGCGGGGTGGCCAGGGCCGAGCGGCCAGCCAGGTCGGCCCGGCTGATCCGGTCGATGAGCCGGTCGAGGGTGGTCACCGCCTGGGCCGACGAGCCGAGCCCGGCCGCCTCGGGCACCCCGGTCGCGGCGGTGGCGACGGCCCGGCGCAGCGCCGCCAGCCGGTCCGCCCCGACGGCGGTCAGGTCGGGCGCGACCACCCAGGCGGCGGAGACCGAGCCGGGGAAGGTGGCCGCGAAGTCGGCCGGGTCGAGCACGAACGGCCCGTGCGTGGCGTCGCCGTCCGCGTCGGTGCCCAGTCCGGGGGCGAGCCGCCAGTACGGGTCGGCCGGGTCGCGGGGACGCCAGGTGCCGGCGAGCACCACCTCGGTACGCCGGTCGGCGCTGCGGTCGCGCATCGGTACCCGGTCGCCGGTGCGTAGGCCCAACGCGCCGGCGACCTTCTCGGGCAGGGTGGCCTGGAGCGGGCCGGCCCCGGCGGTCGGCCAGACGCCGTCGACGAGGTCGGCGTGCCGGGCCAGGTCGTCCAGGGTGGCGAGGGTGGCGAAGACCGGTTCCTTTCCGGTCCGGATGCCCGGCCCGAGGGTGCCGGTGAGTTCCCGGCCGGTGCCGTAGCGGGCGGCGGAGACCCGGATCGGGGTGCCCTTGAGGGCGGTGGCGAAGCCGTCCCGGACGGCCCGGTCACGGGTGGCGTACTCGGTGCGGTCGCGGCCACCGGAGCCGCTGACCAGCAGGCTGCGTTCCTCGACGGGCGCGGCGGTGATCAGGGCGCGCTGCCCGGCGTCGACGGCCCGCCGGTTGTAGTCGGCCAGCCCGGTGACCAGTGCGATCGCGACCAGTGCGGCGGCGACCGCCGCGAGCAGCAGTCCCCGTGCCTCGCGGGCCCGCCTCCACACCAGCTTCATCCGTTGCCTCCCCGGGGCCCGGGGTCGGGCCGACGGAGAGCAAGAGCGGTGACCCGGCGGGAAAGGTTCGCACCCGTTACTTGATCGTTACCCTGCCCCGCCGGTTGGTCCGGCGGCGTGGATCTGGTGTGATCGGCGGCATGGAAACCGCGCTGATGCTGTCGACTCTCGCCCTCGTGCTGGCGCTGGTGATGCAGTTCCCGCTGCGCAACCGCCGCGACGACGTGTCGTTCCGGCTGGTGGAGATCGAGCGCCGCCAGCGGCTGATCATGGAGCACCTGGGCGTCGTGGACCGGGGCCCGGCCCTGCCGGGGGTGCGGGAGCACTTGGCCCGGGGCGACAAGATCCGGGCGATCAAGGCGTACCGGGAGGCGACCGGGACGGATCTGCGCACCGCCAAGGAGGCGGTCGAGGCGATCGCCGCCGGACGCTGACCCTATGATCGACTCAAGTGGGCCGACGTTGCGCGATCACACCGACCACCGACCCCATGATCGACTCAAGTGGGCCGATGTTGCGCGATCACACGGCTTACATACCGCAACATCAGCGACATTGAGTTGATCATCCCGGCGATCGCAGCGCGATCACACCGGCCACTGAACCCACGATCGACTCAAGTGGGCCGACCTTGCGCGGTCACACCGGCCACTGAACCTACGATCAACTCACGTGGGCCGACGTTGTGCGGTCACAGGGCTTACATACCGCAACATCAGCGACAATGAGTTGATCACCTCGGCGATCGCAGCGCGCGCCGATCCGGCGTCGATCATGGGGTCGGCGTCCAGGCCGGGCCGGGACGCCTTGCGACCCGGCCAGGGTCAGCCCCGGACCGGCGTCCGGCGGGCCGGCCGGTACATGGAGCAGACCAGCGGGCCGCCCTCGATCGTGGTGCGCGCCGTGACCGCGAAGCCGAGGCGTTCGTAGAGGCGGACGTTGCGTTCGTCGGAGGTCTCCAGCGCGATGCCGTTCGGGTCGCCGGACTCCTCGACGAGGGTCACCCCCGCTGCGGCGACGGCGGAGCCAAGACCACCACCGCGCCGGTCCGGGTGGACGCCCAACGTCGCGAGTTCCCACGCGCCGGGTGGCCGCGTCGGCAGCTCGACGGCCATGAGTGCCGCCAGCCGGTCACCGTGCAGCTCCGCGATCCGCGCCTGGAGGTCCTCCCCCGGCGCGGGCGCGTCACCAGGCAGGAACGCGGCGACCGCCCGAGCGTCGTCAGCGACGAGGACGAGGCCGTGTGCCAGGGCGTGCCCCAGGTAGAGGGCCTGTAGCTCTTCGAGTCGACGCGGGTAGTCGTCGGCCGGGATCGACCACCGCGTCCACGGGTAGTCGTGGAAGGCGACGGCGAGCGTACGCGCGGCGCGGGGCAGGTCGACGGCGGTGGCCCGGCGGATCTGGCTGGTCATCGGCCCGAGCCTAGTCAGTCCGTCGTCAGCTCCGGCCGGTGCTCACGGATCCACGCCTCGACGTCAGCCTTCTGCCACACCTTGCCCATCGCCAGCACCGCCACGGGTTCCGGGAAGTTCCTCTGGTTGGCGATCACGGACGCGCGCTGTCGGGAGACGTTCCCGAGCATCGTCCTGATCTCCGACACGCCGACGAGGTCCACGGGTTGACAATGACAGCACCCATCGCTCTCGACGCCGACAACTACGCAGGCTGTTGACATAGACAACAGGCAGAGTCACGATGGCGGCGTGACCGAGTCAAACGTTTCGCCTGTTCATGGTCGGCAGCGGCGGCCCGTGGGCGGGCATCCGCCGATGCGCCCGCTGTGGCACTGCCGGACGTGCGCCGCGCCCTGGCCGTGCCAACCCGCCCGGCTGCTGCTGACCAGGGAGTACCGGCGGGACCGGGTGGCCTTGTCGATCTACATGGCCAGCCAGTTGTTCGAGGCCACCGCCGATCTGGTGCGGCTCAATCCGAACCCGGCTCCGTCCCCGGCGGAACTGTTCGACCGTTTCCTCGCCTGGACGGCCCGACCGTCCACCCGGGCCGCCAACGCGTCCGGGCCGGACGACGGGCATCGGCCCGGGGCGGCGACCCCGGAACCGGAAACGGCTGCGGCTGCGGCTGCGGACCGTCCGGCCGACCGGCTGCCGGAAACTATCTGACGAGCAGGGTCAGCAGTCCGGTGAGGGCGACGAGGACGGCGGCCACCCCGGTGAGTACGGCCGGCAGGATCTTGAGGTATTCGAGGATCACGGAATGCCGGCCCGGCACCCCGCTGATCCGCTGCGTTCGTCTCGTCGTGGCCGCCATGGTGATTCCCCTGTCCGGTGCCCGCGTCCGGTCGGATGAATCGGAGCCGCTGACCGGCGAATCGTCTGCCGCCGCCGGGTAGCAGCCGACCGGACACTCCACAGCGAGGGCATAATCCCTGTTCACACGAGTGCAGCCGACTTCCGCGCATCCTACCTTTCATATTCGACCGTAGGCGTGACGACCAGTCGAGCGCAATCATCAGTACCGGAAAGAGTACGGAGGAATGCCATTTTCACGCGTGGGAGTGGCATGCCGCGCAACTGATTTCGGATTACCGGCAGGCACCCCGTACCGGCACCACCGCCGGCATTCCGATTTCCGCCGGTGGCGCGCGGTCGGTTGTCAGGCGGTCGCGTCGTCGGCCGGGCGCTTCGCCCGACTCGGCTGCACCCGTTTCGGTTCGCCGGGCATCTTCGGATGGTCGGGTGGATAGGGCAGGTCGCCCAGGCCCTGCCCGGCGTCCCGCTCGGCCCAGTCGAGCAGGGGGGTGATGTCGACCGGGTCGTCGTCGATGCCCGCGTGCGGGTCGCCCCGCTCGGCCAACCTGGCCGGCACCGTCCGCAGGTCGAAATCGTCGGGATCGACGTCGGGCAACTCGTCCCAGGTGACCGGGGTGGAGACGGTGGCCCGCGCGTTGGCCCGCAGCGAGTACGCGCAGGCGATGGTGCGGTCCCGGGCCATCTGGTTGTAGTCGACGAAGACCCGCCGCCCGCGTTCCTCCTTCCACCAGGCGGTGGTGACCAGGTCGGGCCGACGCCGTTCCAGCTCCCGGGCCAGCGCGATGGTGGCCCGGCGCACCTCGGTGAACGTCCACCGCGGGGCGATGCGCAGGTAGACGTGCAGCCCCCGGCCGCCGGAGGTCTTCGGCCAGCCGGTGACGCCCAACTCGGCGAGGATGCCCCGCAGCTCGGTGGCGGCCGTCGCCGCGTCGGTGAAGTCGGTGCCGGGCTGCGGATCGAGATCCACCCGCAGCTCGTCGGGATGGTCGACGGCGGCGGCCCGGACCGGCCACGGGTGGAACACCACCGTGCCCATCTGCGCGGCCCAGGCGACGTGGGCGAGGTCGGTCGGGCGCAGCTCGTCGGCGCCCCGGCCGCTGGGGAAGGTGATGCCGACCGTCTGCACCCACGGCGGCACGCCCCGGGTGGGCACCCGCTTGGAGAAGAATGCCTCCCCCGCGATGCCGTCGGGGAAGCGTTGCAGGGTGGTCGGCCGGTCGGTCAGTGCGCGCATGATGCCCTCGCCCACCGCGACGTAGTAGTGGAAGACGTCGGCCTTGGTGAACCCGCGCTCCGGGAAGATCACCCGATCCGGGCTGCTCAGCCGGACGCTGCGCCCGGCCACCTCGACCTCGGTCGCCGTCGTCTTCCCGCTGGCCGCCATGGCGCGACCATATGCGATGCCCCCGACATCCGACGTACGGTTGACAGGTGAGTCTTGACGAGAGCGAACTGCCCCGCACCGAGGACGAGTGGCGGGTCCGGCTGACCCCTGAGGAGTTCCGGGTGCTGCGCGAGGCCGGCACCGAACGCCCCTTCACCGGCGAGTACGTCGACACGAAGACCCCCGGCGTCTACCACTGCCGGGCCTGCGGGCTCGAACTGTTCTCCAGCGACACCAAGTTCGACTCGCACTGCGGCTGGCCGAGCTTCGACGACGCCATCCCGGGCCGGGTGCGGGAGATCCAGGACACCAGCCTCGGCATGGTGCGGACCGAGATCCGCTGCGCCCGCTGCGACAGCCACCTCGGGCACGTCTTCCACGGCGAGGGCTTCACCCCGAAGGACACCAGGCACTGCGTGAACTCGGTGTCGATCCGGCTGGAGCCGAATCAGGGCTGAGCCGGAGCGGGCCGCACCGGAGCAGGGCCACACCGACGCCGAGCCCGCGCCCGTGCCCGCGCATGGGCACGCCGGGCGGTCAGAGCAGGAGCAGGCTGCCCTCGTCGTCCACCCGGTCGGCGGCGGAGTCGTCGAGCCAGACACCCCCGGTGGCCAGGTAGCGGAACCGGTGCTCGCCGGGGCCGAGCCGGACGGTCACCGTCCGCGTGCCGTCCCGGCGCGGCACCAGCTCGTGCCGGCCCGGCTGCCAGTCGTTGAAGCAGCCGACGACGCTGACCGTGCCGGGCGGGGTGTCCCGGGGCAGGCAGAAGGTGACCCGGGTCTGGGTGCCGAAGAGTCTGGTGCGCTTGATCACGTGATCCTCCCGGGGTCGGGGCGTCCTACCGGGTCCAACGCCCGACACGCCGGGGCGAAACGCCGTCCGACCCAAGCGATCCGGGGCATTTCGCCCTGCGCGCCCGCCGGCCTGTCGCACCCTGGGGGCAGATGTCCGATGCGGAGGGGTGTGACAGGTGGCTACCTGCGAGGTCTGCGGCAACGACTACTGGATGGCGTTCGAGGTGCGTACGGTCAGCGGTGACGTGCACACCTTCGACTCCTTCGAGTGCGCGGCGCACAAGCTCGCGCCGATCTGCGAGCACTGCCAGGTGAAGATCATCGGGCACGGGGTGGAGGTCGGCGGCCGGTTCTTCTGCTGCGCGCACTGCGCCCGCGCCGTGGAGGCCCTGGGCGCGGAGATCCGCGACGCGGTCGGCGCCCGCCCGGCCTGACCAGCCAGGCCCGACCGGTCGTCCACCCGGCTTGGCCCACGGCCCGACCCGGCCGGCCCCGACGCCACGGGGCGTGCCGGGCCGGCGGGCGGGCCGCCTACCATCGCCTGATGGCACCGCAGACCGTCGACGTCCACGTCGCCAGCTTCACCGAGCTGGACGTACGCACCTTCCACGACCTGCTGCGGTTGCGGATCGACGTGTTCGTCGTGGAGCAGCACTGCCCGTACCCGGAGCTGGACGGGCGGGACGTCGAACCCGGCACCCGGCACCTCTGGCTGGCCCACGACGGCGTCGTGCGGGCCTACCTGCGGCTGCTCGCCGACCCCGGCGGGGTGGTGCGGATCGGGCGGGTGGTGGTGGCCCCGGCGGCCCGCGGCGGCGGGCTCGCCGGCCGGCTGATGACCGAGGCGTTGCGGCTGGTCGGCGACCGGCCGTGCGTGCTGGAGGCGCAGGCCCACCTGGCCGGCTTCTACGCCGGGCACGGCTTCACGGTGACCGGCCCGGAGTACGTCGAGGACGGCATCCCCCACCTGCCGATGCGCCGGAGCGGGCCGGGCAGCCCGAAACATTGACGGACACCGCTTTCCTGTGCAAGCCTGCGGGGGCAGTGGGAGCCGCACAGCAGGCACGGGAGGGGCAACTCCCGGCCGTCCGGGCGTCGATCGACAGACCCCTTCACCTCGGAGGCTCCATGTCCACCGTCCTACGCAGACGACCCACCGCGCTCGCGGGGTCGCTGCTCTCCATCGGCGCGATCATCGCGCTGCTGCTCACCACCGCCCTGGCCAACTCGGCGTCCGCGCACGGCGCGGTGGTGAACCCGGGGTTCCGCGCCTACAGCTGCTGGGAGCGCTGGGGCGCCGAGTTCCAGAACCCGCGCATGGCCACCGAGGACCCGATGTGCTGGCAGGCCTGGCAGGCCGACCCGCAGGCCATGTGGAACTGGAACGGCCTGTTCCGCGAGGGGGTCGCCGGCAACCACCAGGGCGCCATCCCGGACGGCCAGCTGTGCAGCGGCGGACGCACCCAGAACGGCCGCTACAACGCCCTGGACACCGTGGGCGCGTGGAAGACCACGTCGGTCGCGAACAGCTTCCGGCTGAAGTTCTTCGACCAGGCCAGCCACGGGGCCGACTACATCCGGGTGTACGTCACCAAGCAGGGCTTCAATTCGGCGACCACACCGCTGGGCTGGGGCAACCTGGAGCTGGCCGGGCAGATCGGCAACACGCCGGCCTCCCAGTGGGACAGGGACACCGGTGGCGTGTCGATCCAGATCCCGGTGAACGCGCCGGGCCGTACCGGGCGGCACATCGTCTACACCGTGTGGCAGGCCAGCCACCTGGACCAGTCGTACTACCTGTGCAGTGACGTGGACTTCGGTGGCGGCACCAACCCGACCACGCCGCCGCCCACCACCGCGCCGCCGACCACCCCGCCGCCCACCACGGCCCCGCCGACCACGCCGCCGCCCACCACCGCCCCGCCGACCACCCCGCCGCCGGCGACCGGTGGCTGCACCGCGACCTACCGGGTGACCTCCAGCTGGAACGGCGGGTTCCAGGGTGAGGTGGACGTGACCGCCGGGTCCTCGGCGATCAAGGGCTGGACGGTGAACTGGACGTACTCCGGGGGCCAGCAGATCAGCCAGGCGTGGAACGCCACGCTGACCAGCAGCGGGTCTGCGGTGACCGTCCGCAACGTCAACTACAACGGCGCGTTGGCCGCCGGCGGGAAGACCACCTTCGGCTTCCTCGCCTCGGGCAGCAGCGGCACCAGCCCGACCCCGGTCTGCACCGCGACCGTCTGACCGGTCGGCACGGAACAGCAGACGCGACACCACGGAGGTAGTGGCCTCCCGCGCGGCGGGAGGCCACTACCTGTGCGATCGGGCACGATCTCGACCGCCGGGGCACCGCGACCCGGGGCGGGCGGGACAGTCAGACCAGGCAGTTGACGATGTCGGCGACCGAGCGACGCCGGCCGGTGTAGAACGGGACCTCCTCGCGGACGTGCCGGCGGGCCCCGGAGGCCCGCAGGTCCCGCATCAGGTCGACGATCCGGTGCAGCTCGTCGGCCTCGAAGGCGAGCATCCACTCGTAGTCGCCGAGGGCGAACGAGGCGACCGTGTTGGCCCGGACGTCCGGGTAGCCGCGCGCCATCTTCCCGTGCTCGGCCAGCAACTCCCGCCGCTCGGCGTCCGGCAGCAGGTACCACTCGTAGGACCTGACGAACGGGTAGACGCACAGGTACGGCCGGGGCGCCTCGTCGGCGAGGAAGGCCGGGATGTGGCTCTTGTTGAACTCCGCCGGCCGGTGCAGCGCCAACTGCGACCACACCGGGGTCAACGCCCGCCCCAGGGTGGTCCGACGCAACCGCAGGTAGGCGTCCTGGAGGGCGTCGCTGGACGACGAGTGCCACCAGATCATCACGTCCGCGTCGGCGCGCAGCCCGGCCACGTCGTACATGCCCCGGACCACGACGTCCTTGCCGGCCAGCTCCTCGAAGAGCGACTCCACCTCGCCGGTGACGTTCTCCCGCAGCGCTGGCAGGGTGCCGGTGGCCCGGTAGACCGACCACATGGTGTAACGCACGGTGGCGTTCAGCTCCCTGAGCCGGGCGGCGTTGGACTGCTCGGTGCTCTGCTCGGTCATGGACCCGATCCTCCCAGTGCTTCGATGATCTCGTCGGCCGCGCTCTCGCCGGAGCGGACGCAGACCGGGATGCCGACCCCGTCGAAACCCGCGCCGGCCACCGCCAGGGTGGGGTGCGACGCGCGCAGCGCCGCCCGGACGGCCGCCACCCGCCCGGTGTGACCGGGGGCGTACTGCGGCAGCGCGCCGCCCCAGCGCTGCACGTGACCGGCGACCGGCGTGGGCAGCGCCACCCCGAGCACCCGGGTCAGCTCCCGGTGCACGGTGGCGAGCAGGTCGTCGTCGGTGACCTGGAGCGAGGTCTCCTCGCCGTACCGGCCGACGGAGGCGCGGACCAGGGCCAGCCCGTCCGGCGCGGCCAGGTGGCCCCACTTGGTGGTGAAGAAGGTGGACGCCTTGATCAGCAGCCCCTCGGTCGCCGGCACCAGGAAACCGGAGAGCCGGGGCAGCTCCGGCGCGGGCAGCGCCAGGGTGACCAGCGCGACGCTGGCGTAGTCCAGCCCGCCGACGGTCGCCGCCTGCGCCGCGGCGAACCCGGTGAGCAGCCGGGCGGTGGGCCGGGCCGGCACGGTGAGCAGCACCGCGTCCGCCTCGACCGACTCCGGGTCGCGGGTCGGGCCGACGGTCAGCCGCCAGCCGTCGCCGACCGGGGCCAGCTCGCGGACCGCCGCGTTGCGGCGGATCGTCGCGCCGCTGGCCGTGGCCGCCGCCTCGACCAGGGTGCCCAGCCCGCCGGCCAGGGTGCCGAAGACCGGTGCGCCGGGGGCGCGCGGCGCGGCGGCCTGCGCGGCCCGGACCGCGCCGACCAGGGTGTGTTCCACCCGCGCCGCGCGGGCCAGCGCCGGCATGGTGGTGACCAGGGACAGGTCGTCGGCCCGCCCGGCGTAGACGCCGCCGAGCATCGGGTCGACCAGCCGCTGCACCACCTGCTCGCCGAACCGGGACCGGACCAGCGCGCCGACCGAGACGTCCTGGTCCGCGTCGAGCAGCGGCCGGCCGCCGTCGCGGTCGGCGTCCGCCGTGGGCTCGGCGACCGTCGCCACCGCCGCCAGGTCCCCGGGTACGCCGACCAGGGTGCCGCCCGGGACCGGGCGCAGTCCGCCGTCGACGACGAGCGCGGCCTGCCCGACGGTGGGGTGCACGATCCGCCCGGCCAGGCCGAGCCGGCGGGCCAGGGTCACCGCGGCGGACTCACCCCCGGCCGGGTCCCGCATCAGGAACGACTCCGCGCCGAACTCCACCGGCCGGCCGGCCAGCTCACCGGTGCGCAGCTTGCCACCGAGCGCGCCGGACTGCTCGTACACGGTGATCTCGGTGTCGGCGGGGGCGCGGTCGCGCAGCCGGACCGCGGCGGCCAGGCCGGTGATCCCGCCACCGACCACCGCCACCCGCCACGGCCGTGCCCGCACCGCTCAGCCCTGCTCGTCCCGGCGCGCGGACACCTCGTGCACCAGCGCGACCACCCGGGTCAGCACCTCGGGGTCGGTCTCCGGCAGCACGCCGTGACCGAGGTTGAACACGTGACCGGGGGCGGCCCGGCCCTGCTCGACGATCCGCCGCACCTCGGCCTCGATCACCGGCCAGGGGGCGAACAGCACGGTCGGGTCGAGGTTGCCCTGCACGGCCCGGTCCGGACCGATCCGGCGGGTCGCCACGTCCAGCGGGGTACGCCAGTCGACGCCGACCACGTCGGCGCCGGCCTCCCCCATCGCGCCGAGCAGTTCGGCGGTGCCCACCCCGAAGTGGATCCGGGGCACCCCCGCGTCGGCCAGGCCGGACAGCACGGCGGTGGAGTGCGGCAGGACGAAGCGGCGGTAGTCGGCCTCCGACAGCGCCCCGGCCCAGGAGTCGAAGAGCTGCACGGCGGAGACCCCGGCGTCGACCTGCACCCGCAGGAACGCCAGGGTGACCTCGGCGAGCCGGGCGCAGAGCGCGTGCCACAGCTCGGGCTGGCCGTACATCATCGCCTTGGTCCTGGCGTGGGTCCGCGACGGTCCGCCCTCGACCAGGTAGCTGGCCAGGGTGAACGGCGCGCCCGCGAAGCCGATCAGCGGGGTGTCGCCCAGCTCGGCGACGAGCAGCCGGACCGCTTCGTCCACGTAGGACACGTCGGAGCGGTCGATGCGGTGGACCCGCTCGACGTCGGCGACGGTGCGCACCGGCTCGGCCACCACCGGCCCGGTGCCGGCGACGATGTCCAGGTCGACGCCGGCCGCGGCGACCGGGACGACGATGTCGCTGAACAGGATCGCCGCGTCGACGCCGTGCCGGCGGACCGGCTGGAGGGTGATCTCGGCGACCAGGTCCGGCCGGCGGCACGAGTCGAGCATCCCCACGTTGGCCCTGATCTCCCGGTACTCCGGCAGGGACCGGCCGGCCTGGCGCATGAACCAGACCGGGGTGTGCGGGACGGACTCCCGGCGGCAGGCCCGGACGAAGGGCGAGTCGGCCGGCCCGCTGCGGCGGGATTCTCCGTCTCGGGCGGCGGTGCCCGTGGTGTCGGTGGTCATCGCGGCAATCGTGCCACGCACCCGCGCGGGCCCGACGGGCAGCGCCGCCATTTGTGACCCGCGCCCCCGGCGCGCGCCGGTCGGCGGCGGCCCGGGTGCACGGCCCGCGCCGGTCGGCGGTGGCCGGGTGCCCGCCCCGCCCGGCCGCCGTGGCCCCGGTGGGCCGGTCCGCCCGGCCGTGGGCCGGTCCGCCCGGCCGACGGTGCCACGCGGACCACCGGAACGTCCCGGTCGACGGCGGGACGCGGCACTTCGGCGTGCCGTCCCGGCGGGCGACGGCGGGTCGGCATAGGCTGCCGGTCATGGCCCCCCCGATCGCGCTCCCGGAGACGTTCGCCCGCGCGGTCGCCGGCCTGCGGTCGGTCACCCCCCGGGCGGAGATCGTCCTGGAGGAGGTCGGCGCGCCCCAGCGGCTCGCCCCCTACGCGTTCGCCCTCTCCGCCACCGTGCTGCGCGACGACGACGAGGTGGCCGACGGGCGGCTGATCCTGCTGCACGACCCGGCCGGGCACGACGCCTGGCAGGGCACCCTGCGGCTGGTCACCTACGTGACCGCCGACCTGGAGGTCGACCTGGCCGCCGATCCGCTGCTGCCGGGGGTGGGCTGGACCTGGCTCACCGACGCGTTGGAGGCGCACCAGGCGTGCTACCGGGCGGCCGGCGGCACGGTCACCCAGACCGTGTCGACCCGGTTCGGCGACCTGGCCGGCCCGCCCGCCGCCGGGGACGTCGAGATCCGGGCGTCCTGGACGCCACTCGGCGAGGACCTGGGTGCGCACCTGTCGGCCTGGTGCGCGCTGCTCGCCTCCACCGCGGGGTTGCCGCCGCCCGGCGTCACCGCGCTCACCGACCGCCGGCCGGCCGGCGCGGCCTGACCACCGGCCGCCCCGCCGGTAGCGACGCGACACGCCCGGAGCACAAGCCGATGTCCCCGACGCCCTGGGGACGTCCCACCCGACGCCGAATGTCCCCCACGCGAGGTGGCCGTCCTCACCGCCCGGACCACCGCCGGACACCGGCACGACACACACCGGACCGCCTGCGCACACCATGTCGCCCGGGCGCACTAGGGTTGTCAGGTGACCGACGAACCACCCCTGCGCCGTCGGGCCGCCGAAAGCCGTACGGCAGACGTTCCGCCCCCGGCCGTCGCGGAGCCGGCGGACGCGGGCACCGAGCAGCCCTCCGGCGGGCCCGTACCGCTGACCGCGCCCCGTGACGGCACCCCCCAGCCGGTGGCCACCCCCGCCGAGCTGGACGAGGTCGTGGCCCGCTTCGCGGCCGGCACCGGCCCGGTGGCCCTGGACGCCGAGCGGGCCTCCGGGTACCGCTACAGCCAGCGGGCCTACCTGGTGCAGCTGCGCCGGGAGGGGGCCGGCACCACGCTGATCGACCCGCTGCCGCTGCCCGACCTGACCGCCCTCGACGAGGCGATCGGTGACGCCGAGTGGGTGCTGCACGCCGCCAGCCAGGATCTGGCCTGCCTGGCCGAGGTGGGGTTGCGTCCGCGCCGGTTGTTCGACACCGAGCTGGCCGCCCGGCTGGCCGGCTTCGAGCGGGTCGGCCTGGCCGCGCTGACCGAGCAGTTGCTCGGCTACACCCTGGAGAAGCACCACTCGGCGGCGGACTGGTCCAGCCGTCCGCTGCCCGAGTCGTGGCTGACCTACGCGGCGCTGGACGTCGAGATGCTCGTCGACCTGCGCGACGCGCTGGACGCGGAACTCCACGCGCAGGGCAAGTCGGCGTGGGCGGCGGAGGAGTTCGCCGCGCTGATCACCTGGGCCACCCGGCCGCCCCGGGTGCGGGCCGAGCCGTGGCGGCGGACCTCCGGCATCCACCGGGTCCGGGGGGCGCGGGCGCAGGCCCGGGTCCGGGCCCTGTGGTATGCCCGGGACCAGATCGCCGTGCGGCGCGACGCCGCTCCGGGCCGGGTGCTGCCCGACTCGGCGATCATCGCCGCCGCCGAGCTGGACCCGAAGGACGAGAAGACGCTGCTGACCCTGCCCGGGTTCGGCGGCCGGTCGGTGCGCCGGCTGGCCCGGTCCTGGCTGACGGCGCTCGACGAGGCCCGCCAGTTGGCCGACGACGCGTTGCCGGTCACCCCGACGGTGGAGGGGCCGCCCCCACCGCACCGGTGGGCGGAGCGCGACCCGGTGGCCGCCGGGCGGCTGGCCCGCTGCCGGGAGGTGGTGGTCCGGGTCGCCGGTGAGCACCGGCTCCCGCCGGAGAACCTGATC
Organism: Micromonospora sp. WMMD723; assembly: GCF_049863385.1. Taxonomy (NCBI): domain Bacteria; kingdom Bacillati; phylum Actinomycetota; class Actinomycetes; order Micromonosporales; family Micromonosporaceae; genus Micromonospora; species Micromonospora sp. WMMD723. The sequence goes on along the minus strand of NZ_JBMKNR010000001.1, from coordinate 3,829,242 downwards.
ACCCCGGACTCGGTACGTCGGCTGGCCTGGCAGCCGCCCGACGAGATCACCGTGGACACCGTCACCGAGGTGCTGCGCGGCTACGGCGCACGCCAGTGGCAGCTCTCGCTCCTGCTGCCCGCGCTCGCCGAGGCACTGCTGCCCGCGCCCCGGGCCTGAGCCACCGCCACGCACCGCCGGGGACCCGGGTGCGCCGTCACCACCGGCGTACCCGGTCGGGGAGTGTGGGGTGGGCCACACCGGGGGTGGTGACGGCTGTGGTTACTGGCGAGTAGCATTCCTCGGGAAACGCCAGTGCCGGCCGACCCTCACCCGGCCCGTGCCGCCCCCGCGGCGCGTCGGCCGGGTCGTGGTCGATAAGGAGGCTCCAAGTGCCCCGAGAAGTTCGGGATGTCGTCTTCGTCGACGGTGTCCGCACCCCGTTCGGCAAGGCGGGTGGCATGTACGCCAACACCCGCGCCGACGACCTGGTCATCCGCTGCATCCGCGAGCTGCTGCGCCGCAACCCCCAGCTGCCCCCGGAACGGGTCGAGGAGGTGGCCGTCGCCGCCACCACCCAGATCGGCGACCAGGGCCTCACCATCGGCCGCACCGCCGCCCTGCTGTCCGGACTGCCCAAGACCGTCCCCGGCTTCGCCGTCGACCGGATGTGCGCCGGGGCGATGACCGCCGTCACCGCCGTCGCCGGTGGCATCGCGATGGGCGCGTACGACATCGCCATCGCCGGTGGCGTCGAGCACATGGGCCGGCACCCGATGGGCGAGGGCGTCGACCCCAACCCGCGGATCATCGCCGAGAAGCTCGTCGACCCGTCCGCCCTGGTGATGGGGGCCACCGCCGAGAACCTGCACGACCGGGTGCCGCACATCACCAAGGAGCGCACCGACGCGTTCGCGCTCGCCTCGCAGCTCAAGACCGCCAAGGCGTACGCCGACGGCAAGCTCCAGGCCGACCTGGTGCCGGTCGCGATCCGCGACGACGAGGGCGGCTGGGGCCTGGCCACCGCCGACGAGGCGCCCCGGGAGACCTCGCTGGAAAAGCTGGCCACCCTGAAGACCCCGTTCCGCCCGCACGGCAAGGTCACCGCCGGCAACGCGGCCGGCCTCAACGACGGTGCCACCGCCAGCCTGCTCGCCGACGAGGCCACCGCCCGTGAGCTGGGCCTGCCGGTCGCGATGCGGCTGGTGTCGTACGGCTACGTCGGCGTCGAGCCCGAGGTGATGGGCGTCGGCCCGATCCCGTCGACCGAGAAGGCGCTGCGCATCGCCGGCCTGAGCATCGACGACATCGGCCTGTTCGAGCTGAACGAGGCGTTCGCCGTGCAGGTGATCGCCTTCCTCGACCACTTCGGCATCGCCGACGACGACCCCCGGGTCAACCCGTGGGGCGGCGCGATCGCCATCGGTCACCCGCTCGCCTCCTCCGGCGTACGGCTGATGACGCAGCTCGCCAGGCAGTTCGCCGAGCACCCCGAGGTGCGCTACGGCCTCACCGCCATGTGCATCGGCATCGGCATGGGCGGCACGGTCATCTGGGAGAACCCGAACTGGGAGGGTGCAGACAAATGAGCCTCAGCGCACCGAACGAGGTCGTCACCCGGGCGCTGCTGCGTCAGGTGAACGTGCCCGGGCTGGACCGGCCCGCCGCCCTGATCACCCTGGACAACGGTCTCGACCACACCAAGCCGAACACCTTCGGCCCGGCCGGCCTCGCCAGCCTCGACGAGGCGATCAGCGCCGCCCTGGCCGCGGAGCCGGCGTTCGTCGCGGTCACCGGCAAGCCGTACATCTTCTGCGTGGGCGCGGACATCACCAGCCTGCCCGCGCTGGCCGACCGGGAGCAGGCGCTGGAGATCGGCCGGCTCGGCCACCGGGTCTTCGCCCGGCTCAAGGACAGCGCCGTACCCACCTTCGCCTTCGTCAACGGCGCGGCGATGGGCGGCGGACTGGAACTGGCCCTGCACTGCCACTACCGGACGCTGTCCGGCGGCGCGGCGGCGTTGGCCCTGCCCGAGGTCTCCCTCGGCCTGATCCCCGGCTGGGGCGGCACCCAGCTGCTGCCGAACCTGATCGGCATCCCCGCCGCCACCCAGGTGATCCTGCAGAACCCGCTGATGCAGAACAAGATGCTCAAGCCGAAGCAGGCCGCCGAGATGGGCATCGCGGACGTGCTGCTGGAGCCGGCCGACTTCCTGGAGCGGTCGCTGCAGTGGGCGGCCGGAGTGGTACGGGGCGAGGTCACCGTCACCCGGCCCGAGGTCGACAAGGACATGTGGGCGGGCGTGCTCTACTTCGCCCGGCAGACCCTCGACGCGCGGCTGCACGGCGCGGTCCCGGCCGCGTACAAGGCGCTGGACCTGCTGGAGACGGCGAAGGACGCCGACTTCGCCACCGGCACCGCCGCCGAGGACGAGGCGCTGGCCGACCTGATCTTCTCGGAGGAGCTGCGCAGCGGCCTGTACGCCTTCGACCTGGTGCAGCGGCGGGCCAAGCGGCCGGCCGGCGCGCCGGACAAGGGCCTGGCCCGGCCGGTCACCAAGGTCGGCATCGTCGGCGCCGGCCTGATGGCCAGCCAGCTCGCCCTGCTGTTCGCCCGCCGCCTGCAGGTGCCGGTCGTGCTGACCGACCTGGACCAGTCCCGGGTCGACAAGGGCGTCGGCTACGTGCACACCCAGATCGAGAAGGCCGTCAGCAAGGGCCGGATGGACAAGGGCACCGCCGCCAAGCTGTACGGCCTGGTCTCGGGCTCGGTCGACAAGTCCGTCTTCGCCGACGCCGACTTCGTCATCGAGGCCGTCTTCGAGGACCTGGACGTCAAGAAGCAGGTCTGGGCCGAACTGGAGAAGATCGTCGCGCCGGAGGCGGTGCTCGCCACCAACACCTCCTCGTTGTCGATCACCGCGATGGCCGCCGAGCTGGAGCACCCGCAGCGGCTGGTCGGCTTCCACTTCTTCAACCCGGTGGCGGTGCTGCCGCTGCTGGAGATCGTCCGGGGCGAGCGGACCGACGACGCCACCCTGGCCACCGCGTTCGCCGTGGGCAAGCAGTTGAAGAAGTCCTCGGTGCTGGTCTCCGACGCCCCGGCGTTCGTGGTCAACCGGCTGCTCACCCGCTTCCTGGGCACCGTGTTCGCCGCCGTCGACGCCGGCACCCCGCTCGACGTGGCGGACAGCGCGCTGGACCCGCTGGGGCTGCCGATGCGCCCGCTCGCCCTGCTCCAGCTGGTCGGGCCGGCGGTGGCGTACCACGTGGGCGGCACCCTGCACGCGGCGTACCCGGACCGGTTCGACGTCAGCGAGAATCTCCGTCGGATCGCCGACTCGGGTCAGCCGATCGTCGTCGAGGACCGGATCAACGACGAGGTGGCCAAGCTGCTCGTCGTCGGAGACCAGCCACTCACCGCCGAGCAGGTCCGGCAGAACGCCCTCGACGCGCTGGCGCAGGAGATCCGGCTGATGCTCGACGAGGGCGTCGTCGCCGAGGCGCAGGACATCGACCTGTGCATGATCCTCGGTGCCGGTTGGCCGTTCCACCTGGGCGGGATCACCCCGTACCTGGACCGGACCGGCACCTCCGAGCGGGTCACCGGGCGGCGTTTCCTGCCCCGTGGGGCCGCCAGCCTGCGCGCCTGAACCATCCCCGCTCCCCCGCCGATCGCGGTGGCCGCCGATGTCCTCCCCCCGGGATATCGTGGCCACCGCGATCGTCGTTTGCGTACCCTCGTCAGACTCGGGGGGCTGCGCGGCCGGGCTCCGTCTGGCTACCATCACGCGTTCTCACCCTCGCCTGGAGCTGATCTGATGACCTCACCGCCGGTCGATCCCTGGTCCGGGCAGCCGGAGCACGGCTCGCCCACCGGTCACTACTCCGACGGCCCTCCGGTGCCGCCCGAGGGCCCGCACACCCCGCCGCAGGGTGGCGGCTGGCCCACCACGCCGTACCCGGCGGGATCGCAGCCCGGCGGGTGGCCGGCCGATCCGCAGTCGGGCCCGCCGGCCGACGCCTATCCCGGCCCGCAGTACGGCGGCTGGCCGCAGTCCGACCCGGCGCAGGGCGGCTACCCCGGCGCCCCGCACTCCGGGCCGCCCGCCACCCCACCGTCGGGCTACCCCGGCGCTCCCCACTCCGGCCCGCCCGCCACTCCACCGTCCGGCTATCCGGGTGCCCCGCAGCCCGGCTACCAGGCGACCCCGCAGCCCGGCTACCCGGGCGCGGCCCCGTCCGGCTATCCCGGCACCCCGCAGCCCGGTTACCCAGGCCCGCAACCGGGCTACCCGGGTGCCGCCGGGTCGGGCGGCTACCCCGACCCGGCCGCGCAGCAGTACGCCGGATTCGGCGGCGCGCCGTTCAGTTCCCCACCGGGCCCCCCGCACGCTCCCGCGCCCCAGCGGTCGAAGCTGCCGCTGCTGCTGTCGCTGGGGCTCGCCGGGCTCCTGGTGCTCTGCCTCGGTGGCGGCGGTCTCACCTGGGTCGCCCTGAGCGACGACGACGACCCGAAGACGCCGACCCCGTCGCCCACGCCCACCGCGGTCACGTCGCCCACCCCGAGTCCCACCCCCGTCGAGACCGACAGTCCGACCCCCGAGCCGACCCCCACCGAGAGCGCCGACGACCCGGGTCCGATCCGGCTGGTGACCCCGTCGACCCTCGGTGGCCGGTCCAAGAGCACCGACCCGGAGTTGCGCCGGATCGCCGACCAGATGGTCCGCGACATGAAATCCGAGGTCCGCAACGAGACGGGCGCGGTGAGCGCGTTCTACGGCAGCCCGGCCAGCAAGAACATGGTGATGATGGCGGGCGCGTCCGGCCCGGTCATCCTCCCCGAGCAGGAGCTGGACGACGCGGTCAAGGGGCTGGGCAGTTCGCTCTCGGTCACCAAGATGTCCACCATCGACCCGGGCCCGCTGGGCGGGGTCGCGAAGTGCGGTGACGGCAAGGCGTCCGGCATCGCGCTCGGCGTCTGCGTCTGGGCCGACCACGGCAGCGTCGGCATGGTCGTCATGTACTTCTCCTCGGCGGCCAAGGCGAAGTCCGAGTTCGTCGCCATCCGGGGTCAGATCGAGAAGCGGGACTGATCCGCCCGGGGGCGGTCACGGGTCCACCGGACCTCGTGGCCGCCCCTGCGGCTGTCCGCGCCCCAGTCGCGGCGGTGACCTCGGGGCGGACCCGGGCGGACCGGTCGGCGGCGAGGGATGTCGGTCGGGCTGGCTAAGATCACCCGGCCTCAACAAACGATCTCTGGAGCCGATCTGATGTCCCAGCCCCCGACCACCCCTCCCGCCCACCAGCCGGACGGCGACGCGCCGCAGGGCGGCTACCCGCCGCCGGCACCGCAGGGCGGCTTCCCGCAGCAGCCGGACGGCGTCGGAGCCACCCCGTACGCCGCCCCGCCCGCGCCGGCGAAGAAGCGGTCCGTCGGCAAGATCGTGCTGATCGTGCTGGCCGTACTGCTGGTGCTCTGCCTCGGCGGCGCGGCGATCGCCGCCTTCGCCCTCAAGGACGACGTCAAGGAGGCGGTGGACGCCGCCAACACGACCGTGTCCGCCCCCGCCACCCTGGCCGGTCGCCCGCAGGTCACCGAGCCGGGCCTGAAGGCGGTCGCCGACAGCCTGGTCACCGAGATGAAGAAGTCGGTGCAGAACGAGACGAGCACCGCAGGTGCCTTCTACGGTGACCCGGCCAAGCGGGACCTGCTGATGATCGCCGCCGCGTCCGGTGTGATGGTCGACCCCAAGAAGGAACTCGACGACGCCGTCAACGGCATCTCCAGCCAGCTCAACGTCACCAACATGGCGGCCGTCGACGCCGGCCCGCTCGGTGGCGACGCCAAGTGCGGCGACGGCAAGAGCGAGGGCGTCCCGCTGGGCGTCTGCATCTGGGCCGACCGGGGCAGCGTGGGCCTGATCGTCCAGTACTACAAGTCGGCCGCCGAGCTGAAGTCCGAGTTCGTCACCATGCGCGGGCAGATCGAGAAGAAGGGCTGACCCACCGGGGTCGCCCCGACGGGCCCCGTCCACCCCACGGTGGACGGGGCCCGTCGGCGTCCAGGCCACGGCCCGCCGGCGGCTCGGCCGGGCCGACGGTCAGCCGGAGGTGGCGGCCCGCTCGGCGGCGCTGCGCAGCACGCAGAACTCGTTGCCCTCCGGGTCGGCCAGCACCACCCAGCCGGTGCCGTCGGGCCGACGCTGGTCGTCGACCTGCACGGCACCGACGGCCAGCAGCCGCGCGACCTCCTCGTCCCGGGTCCGGTCGACCGGCTCCAGGTCGAGGTGCAGGCGGTTCTTCACCGACTTGCCCTCCGGCACGGCCAGGAAGAGCACCTCCGGCCCGCCCGGCGGCAACAGCATCGCCTCCGGGTCACCGGGGTGGTCGTCGGGCTGGCGGGGGCACTCGAAGACCTGCGCCCAGAAGCCAGCCAGGGCGTAGGTGTCGTGACAGTCGATACCGATGTTGTGGATCCGTGCGCTCACGGGTCTGCCTTTCGCAGCAGTGGAACGCGCCCCGTGACGTGCGGTGTCAGCGGTGGGCAGGGCGGGGCGCGGGACAGGTCATGATGGACATCTACCGCACCCCCTCTCCTCGGACCGGGCCGACGGAGTGATCATTGCAGGCGTCCCGCCGGCCGGCAAGCCGGTTCAGCCCGGAGCCTGGTCGGCCGAGGGCAGCGTGACGGTCACCTCCAGACCCCCGCCCTTCTGCGCGGTGACCTGGACCGTCCCACCGTGCGCGTCGCAGACCGCCCGGACGATCGACAGGCCCAGCCCGGAACCCCGGGCCCCGGTGCGTTCCCGCCCGCCCCGGCGGAACGGCTCGAACAGCCCCGGCACGTCGGCCTGGTCCACCTCGAACCCGGTGTTGCGCACCACCAGCCACGACGAGCGCCCGTCGGTGCCGGTACGCACCCAGAGCCGGCCGTGCAGGTGGTTGTAGCGCACCGCGTTCTCGATCAGGTTCCCGGCCAGCCGGTCCAGCAGGCCCGGGTCACCGGTCACCGGGGCCGGTCGCAGCGAGGACTGCACCCGCAACCCGATCCGCTCCACCTCGCGGGACATGGCGGACAACGCGTTGGCCGTGCCGGTCGCCAGGTCACACTCCGTACGCCGGGCCAGCCGTCGACCCGTCTGCGCCTCACTGCGGGCCAGCACCAGCAGCGCGTCCACCAGACCGTTGGCGCGTTCCGAGGCGTCCCGGACCACCGTGGCCATCCGGCGGTACTCGGCGGCATCCGCCTCGTCGTCGCTGAGCGTCACGTCGATCTCGGTACGCATCACCGCCAGCGGGGTCCGCAGCTCGTGCGAGGCGTTGGCGACGAAACGTTTCTGCGCCTCAAAGGCGGCGGTGATCCGGTCCAGCATCGCGTCGAAGGTGCGGGCCAGCTCGGCCACCTCGTCGTCCGGCCCGGACCAGCCGATCCGCTGGTCGAGCGTGGTCTCGCCGAGCCGGCGCGCGGTCGCGGTGACCTGGTGCAGCGGGCGCAGCGTCCGGCCGGCCACCCAGTACGCCCCGGCCACCCCGACCACGCTGATCGCCAGCAGCGCCAGCAGGCCCTTGACCAGCAGCTCGTCAGAGGCGGCGTCGACCAGTTGCCGCTGCCACACCGCCGCGTCCAACGAACGCCCGTCGGCCAGCAGCACGGTGGTGCCCGGCCGCAGCTCGTCGGTGGGCCGCAGCGCGTCGCGCACCAGCAGCCAGGCCAGCGTCACCAGGATCGCCCCGGCCCCCACCAGCAGCACCCCGTTGAGCAGCGTCAACCGCAACCGCAGGGTGGGCCGCAGCCGCCGGGTCACGACCGCACCCCGGGCCCCGGGCAGCCGCCCCGCCGCACCGTTGCGCCGTCCGGGCCGGGCCGCAGCACCAGGGCCGGCCACACCGGCTCACTCCTCGCGCTCATCAGCCGACCTCGCTTCGCGACTGCGGGGCTCGCAACACCGGCTCACTCCTCGCGCTCATCAGCCGACCTCGCTTCGCGACTGCGGGGCTCGCAACACCGGCTCACTCCTCGCGCTCATCAGCCGACCGTCCGGTAGCCGGCACCGACCACCGTCTCGATCAACGGTGGGTCGCCGAGCTTCTTGCGCAGGGTCCGCACCGTCACCCGGACGATGGTGGTGAACGGGTCGGTGTTGGCGTCCCAGACCCGCTCCAGCAGCTCCTCGCTGGAGACCACCGCGCCGCGCGCCTTGACCAGCTCGCTGAGCACCCCGAACTCCTTGTTCGTCAACTCGACCGGGGCACCCGCCCGGGTGACCACCCGGCGGGCCGGGTCGAGCACCACGTCACCCACCTGGAGCACCGGCGGGGCGGCCGGGGTGGCCCGCCGGCCCAGCGCCTGCACCCGGGCCACCAACTCGTCGAAGGCGAACGGCTTGGGCAGGTAGTCGTCCGCGCCGAGGCCCAGCCCCTCCACCCGGTCGGCGACGCTGTCGCTGGCGGTCAGCATCAGCACCCGGGTGAGGGTGCCGGAGGCGGCCAGCTCGGCGCAGATCTGGTCGCCGTGCATGCCGGGCAGGTCGCGGTCGAGGACCACCACGTCGTACCGGGTGACGAAGGCGGCCTCGTGGCCGGCGTCCCCGTCGTACGCCACGTCGACCGCCATGCCCCGCTTGCGCAGCCCCCGCACGATCGCGTCGGCGAGGTTCCGTTCGTCCTCGACCACCAGCACCCGCATCCCGACCTCCTCGCCGACCTGTCCGACAACCTAGCGCCGCCAGCCAAACGCCCGACCGCAGGTGGGCCGCCCGACACCGTCAGTCGGGCATCCGCCACACGCCGATGCTGTCGCGTTGCCGCCAGCAGACCAGCACCCCCTGGCTCCGCCAGCAGGTCTCCCAACGGCCGGGCAGCACGTCGCGGACGCGCAGCGTGCCGTCGGTCGGGTCCAGCTCGGCCAGCAACTGCCGGCCGCCGCCGACCGGCCGGACGACCAGCAGCGCGTCGGTGGGCGGCCACTGGTGGACCAACTCCCACCGGCCCAGCTCGGCCACGGACCGACCGGTCGCCGCGTCGAGCAGGGCCAGGCCCTGCTGCCCGTCGGCGCTGACCCCGACCATCCGGCCGGCGACCGACGCGACCGGGGCCCACCAGTCGGAGGTCCAGCGCACCCGACCGGTCACCGGATCGAGCACCCGGGTCCCGAACGACTCCCCCAGGCAGACGGCGTCGCCGCAGGACCGGACGGACCAGCCGTCCGGCGTCGGCACCGGCGTGTCCCACCGTCGCCGGCCGGACGCCAGGTCGTAGCCGGCGAGCCGACCCGGTTCCCCGTCGACCAGCAGCAGGTCACCGACCGGTTGGGCCACGTGGTGATGGTCGCTGCGGGCGGGCGGCACCGGAAACGCGAGCCGACGTACGCCCGTGTCGACGTCGTACGCCTCGGCCCGGCCGGCGCTGGTCACCACGACGAGTTCCGCGACACCGCGGTCCCCGGTCCGGTAGCCGACGGTGGCCGGCCCGGCGGTGACCGTCCAGCGGGCCGCGCCGGTGGCCGGCTCGACCCCGCGTACCGCCACCCGGTCGACGTGCACGTCCTCCAGCAGCAGCCCGCCGTCGGCGGTCGGCACCGCCACCCCGGGCTGCCGCCACCGGGCCCGCCCGTCGACGTGGTCGAGCACCATGGAGACCGGTTCGCCGCCGGGGTCGGTGGTGACCACCACGTCGTCGCCGACCCCCTCCAGCACCACCAGTTGGTGCCGGGGCGACAGCGAGGTCTCCCAGCGGACCCGTCCGTCGGCCAGGTCGATCGCGGTGAGCTGCCGGCTGCCGGCCGGGGCCAGCGCCGACGGGTAGGCGAGCACCAGCAGGTCCCCGACGATCAGGTGGCTGGGCTCCGGCACGTCCGGCACGGGCACCGGGGTCAACCGGGTCGGCCCGGGTGCCGCGCCGGCCAGGGTGAGCAGCAGGAGCAGCACGGTCAGGGCGACGGCCGCCGGGTGGCCGGCCGACCGCCGCGCCCGGGGCCGGCGTGCCGGCGGGGGCGTCGGTTCGTCGTGGTGACCGACCTCACCCAGGTCGATCACCGTCACCGGGGCACCCGCCAGACCCCGAACCTGCCGTCCATCAGCCGGCACAGCAGCAACTGCGCGTCGGTCTGACAGTCGCCGGAGACGGCCGGCAGCACGTCGCGCACCCGGGCCCGCGCGGCGGCCACGTCCAGCTCGGCGACCAGCATCCGGCCGTCGCCGGCCGGGCGTAACCCGATCACCGGCCCGTCGGGGCCGTTCGACGCGGCGAGATTCCAGACGTCCAGTTCGGCGGCGACCCGCCCGGAGGCGACGTCGAGCACCACCAGCGGGTGCCAGACGCCCCGGCCCAGGCCGCTCGCCAGCATCCGGCCGCCGCGTTCGCTCCCGGACAGCTCCCACCGGTTGTCACGCCACACCGTCCGGCCGGTCGCCGGGTCCAGCGCCCGCACCCCGCCGGCGGTGCCCTGCGCGCAGATCAACGATCCGCACGCGACGAAGAAGGACGGCGTGGGCAACGGCACCTCCCATCGGCGGTCCAGCCCGTCGAGGCCGTACCCGGTGAGCCGGCCGGAGTTCTGCGCGACGGCGAGCAGCAGGTCACCGACGACGTCGAACCCGGTGTTCGACGGCGTTCCCCCGTGGTCGAGCTGTCCACTGTGCAGGTGTACCCCGCGTCGGGCGTCCCAGACCTCGGCCGGGCCACCGGGCCGCACCATCACGATCCGGTCCACGCCGTCGGCTACGGAGCTGAACAGGACCGTCCCCGGTGACACCGGCACCGACCAACGGTCCCGCCCGCTGCTCGGATCGACGGAGTTGATCGTCATGCGCCCGTCCGCGCCGTCTTCGAAGAGCAGGTCGGGGCCGGCGGACCGGGGAGACCCGGCGCGCTGCCACCGCACCCGACCGGTGTCCCGGTCGTGGGCGAACGCCCGGTACTCCCCGTCCGACCGGCCCACCGGGCCGGTGAGCAGCAGCACGTCGGCGTGCCGGCGCAGCTGCGTGAAGCCGTCGGTCACCGCCACCGGTACCGGCACCTGCCAGCGCCGCGCCGGCCGCGCCGCCGGGGAGGTGGGGATCGTCCACGCGCTCAACCGGCCGGGAGCGGCCGGGGTGCCGCCCGGTTCGAGCAGGAAGACCTCCCCGTCGTGGAGCAGCACCATCGAGCCGAGCGGGGCCGGCACCACGAACGCCGCCCGCTTCGCCACCGGCGCGGCGGCGGTCAACGCCAGCAGGGTGAGTGCCAGCACCACCGCCATCCGCAGCGGCCGGCCCACCACCCGGGGCGCGGGGCCGGGTGGTCGCGGCGCGGCTTCGCGGAGTTCACCCAGATCGATGACCGTCACGCGCACCCTCTTTCGACCACCGTGCCCCGCCGACCGCCTGCCGGCGGACGCGCAGCGCCACACACCGGGTCACCGGAGCGGCCGGCCGTCGCCTGTACGATGGCCCGTCGTGGCCGTGCCGGTGGTAGATCCCTCGTTGAACCCGACGTCCGCGCGCGACGCGGTCGAGCCCGACGCGACCGACCCGCAGGGGCGGCCCCGCCGACGGCCGGGCCGGGCCGACGTGCTCGCCATCGGAGCCTATGCGCTGATCGGCGTTCTCGTGTGCCTGAACTACTGGGTGGACGTGCAGCACCGGGTGTCGTCCCACCTGCCGACCGACCACAGCTGGTTCGAGTGGCTGTTCACCCACGGCGCGTACTCGGTGCGGCACCTGGAGAACCCGCTGTTCAGCGCCCGGCAGAACGCCCCGGACGGGGTGAACATGATGGCGAACACCTCGCTGCTGGGCATGACCATCCCGCTGGCCCCGGTCACGCTGCTGTTCGGCCCGCAGGTGACGTACGCGCTCTACCTGGGCGGGGCGCTCGCCGCGACGGCGGCCACCTCGTACTGGATGCTCTCCCGGCACCTGGTGCGCTCGCGGGCCGGCGCGTTCGTCGGCGGCGCGTTCCTCGGTTTCGCCCCGGGCATCGTGCACCACGCCAACGGGCAGCCCAACTTCGTCTCCAACTTCCTGCTGCCGGTGATCGTGACCCGGGTGCTGCTGCTGGGCCGGCCCGGCCGGTGGCGGCGCGACGGGCTGGTGCTGGGGCTGCTGGTGGCGTACCAGGTCTTCATCAACGAGGAGATGCTGCTGCTGACCGCGCTGGCCTGCCTGGTGGCGGTGGCGGCGTACGTGGTGCAGCGGCCCCGCGAGGCCCGCGCGCGGGCCGGCGGCTTCCTGGCCGCGCTCGGGGTCGGCGGCGGTCTGGCGCTGCTGCTCACCGCGTACCCGATCTGGTACCAGTTCAACGGGCCGCAGTCCTACCGGGGCCTGCAGGGCGGGGTGTTCCACAACTGGGGCGAGGACCTGATGGCCTTCGTCACCTTCGCCCGGGACACGGTCGCCGGGGACGAGGCGGTCGAGAAGACCATCGGCCTGACCGAGCAGAACACCTGGTTCGGCTGGCCGCTGGTGCTGGTCGCGCTGGCCGCGCTGGTGCTGCTCTGGCGGCGGTCGCTGGCCGCCCGGATCGCCGGGGTGCTGGTGGTGGTCTTCACCGTCGCGGCGATCGGCCCCAAGGTGCGGTTCAACGGGGTGGAGACCACCGTGGACGGCCCGTGGGCGTACATCCCGGACGACCTGCCGCTGGTCGAGATGATGATGCCGACCCGGCTGACCCTGGTGGTGACCGGTGCGGTCGGCGTCCTGCTCGCGCTCGCCTGGGACGCGGTGGGCGGCCACGGCCGGTCCCGGGTGCCGACGCCGCGCGCCGCCGCCGACGACGCCGCAGCGCCCGAGACCACCACCGCCGTACCCGCCGCGCCGGCCCGTCGCCGGTGGGTCCGGCCGGTCGGGTACGCGGCGATCGCGCTGGCGGTGCTGCCGCTGTTCCCCCGTCCGCTGCCCGCGCAGCACATCGACCTGCCGCCGCACTTCATCACCGCCGGCGGCTGGCGGCCGTACGTGCCGCAGGGGCGCACCCTGGTCCCGGTGCCGATCCCGAGCAACGTGCACGGCCTGTCCACGCTGCGCTGGAGCGCGCTGACCGGGCACGAGTTCCCGGTGCCGGGGGGCTACTTCATCGGCCCCAACGAGCTGGGCGAGGGCGTCTTCGGCGCGCCGAACCGGCCGACCAGCACCCTGATCTACGCCACCATCGACGCCGGCACGGTGCCCGCGCTGACCCCGGAGAACCGCCGGCAGGCGGTGGAGGACCTGCGGTTCTGGCGGGCGTCGGTGGTGGTGCTGGGGGCCCATCCGCGCGAGGCGGTGCTGCGGGACCTGATGACCGGCCTGCTCGGCCCGGCGCAGCGGGTCGACGACGTCTGGCTCTGGGACGTCCGCCCCCTGGTCGACTGACCCGCCCGCCCCGGCGCGGCGGCCCGACCGGCGCGCAGCCCGACCCGGCCCGGCCGGACCGTGGGTCAGGTCCGGGCCGGTCGGAGCGGGTCGGAGCGGTCAGGCGGTGCGGGCGGACAGCGGCCGGACGTCCCACACCCACACGTCGAGTTCCCGGCGGGCGGGGCCGACCAACTGCTCGACGGTCCGACGCAGCGGCTCCGCGTTCTGCTGGCGCAGCGGCAGCACCAGCACGGCGGCGTTCCAGTGCCGCAGCTCGTCCAGGCTGCGGCGGCGCTGCCGGTCGTCCAGTTTGGTGGTCCGGCCGGTGGTGGCGACCTCGTCGAGGAGCTGCCCGATGCCGCTGGGTCGCCCACCGAACCGGCCCGGGTCGCCGGTGTTGCCGTTACGCGGGGCGAGGAAGTAGCCCCCCGGGATCTTGAAGTCCAGGTTGGTGGCCGCCGCCCAGCGCATCCCGTGGGTGTTGCCCATGCTGGGCACGGGCACCGGCACCAGGGTCTGCCCGGGTCCGACGTACTCGCGCCAGCGGTCGGCGGTGATGAAATCCGGCACCGGTGGGCGGGAGGTCACCTTCAGCGGCATCGGCACGATCGGCAGCAGCGCCAGCACCAGGGCCGCCACCGTGACGGTCTTGGCGTGCTGCCACTGCGCGCCGCGCAGCGTCCAGGCCCGCTGCACCGCCAACGCCAGCAGCATGCCGATCACCACGGAGGTGATCAGGGCGAACCGGGTGGGCACCACCGCGTCCAGCAGGGGCAGCCGCACCAGCAGCTCCCACGGCCCGGTGACCAGGTCCCGCCCCCACCAGGAGATCCGCTCACCGAGGGAGAGCAGCGCGAAGAACGCTCCGGTGACGGCGAGCGCCCGGACGAGGCGTTCGCGGCGCAGCCAGAGCACGATGCCGACGGCGATCAGCGACAGGCTCCAGCCGAAGAAGGCGTTCTCCTCGGAGTAGTTCGGGGCCAGGTTGACGTTGGCCCGTTCGTTGCCGCCGAAGGTGGGCGAGCCGGGGGCGAAGAAGGCGGCGATGTCGTTGCCGTAGTCCTGCACCGCGTCGCTGAGCCCGTGGTACGCCATCGGCCCGGCGAACTGGATGTAGAGCGGGTACGCCAGCAGCGCCCCGGCCAGCACCGCGCACGCGGCCAGCCCTTTGGCCAGGGGCCGCCAGGCCGCCGACCAGAGCGCCGGGCGCTGGGCCACCATGGCGATCAGGAAGATGCCGCAGGCCAGGGCGGTGAAGAGCAGGATCTCCTCGTTGATGAACGCCTGCCCGGTGACCAGCACGGCGAGCAGCAGCCCGTCGCGTACCGGCCGGGTGGAACGGGTCAGCACCATCACCCGCCACACGATGAACGGCAGCAGGAACTGGCTGATGATGTTGGGGTGCCAGTTGGCGTGCGAGAGCATCGCCGGGGAGAACCCGCAGAACCAGCCGCCGACCGCCGCGGCGAACCGCCGCCGTACCAGGTGCCGGGACAGCACGTGGTACCAGGCGGCGGCGGTGCCGGCGAGGCCGAGGGTGACCAGCACCACGAAGGACACCGCCGGCCCGAACAGCAGGGTGACCGGCACCATCGGGATGCCCAGCGCCAGCACCGCCGTGTTGGCCATCAGGTTGACGCCGTCGGGGAAGTTGAACTGGTCGGTGTAGAACGGGAACTCCCCGTGCAGCACCACCCGCACCGAGTGGGCGAGGAAGAACTGCACCTGTGCCGGGTCGCTGCTGTAGAGCGAGGCCACCCGGCCGGCCGGGTCGGCCCAGATCCGGCTGGTCACCCAGAGCGCGACGAGCAGGAAGATGCCGTACACCACCAGGTCCTTGCGGCGGGCGGTCCAGCGCCAGCGCCGCCACCACGCGGCCGGCATCGTGCCGTCACCGTCCGTGTCCGCAGCCACCCGCTCCGGGACGACCACCGCCGCCGCGTCGGCACCGTCGCCGTCAGGTGCCGTGGCCGCCCCGTCGGGTGCCGCCCCCACCGGCGGCGCGTCGACCGGGGTCGCCTCGACCGTCCGGTCGGCGGGTGCCGGCACGTCGGTGAGGCGCAGGTCGGCAGGGGTGGGACGGGTCACGGGTGGGGGCGCCGTCGCGGTGGCCGTCGTGCCGCGGGCGGAGCCCTCGGAGTCGTCGGGGGCCGGTGCGGGGGCGCCACGGGGCTCGGCAGACGTCACAGTCGGCGGAGTCTACCGGAGCCGGGAAAAAGCCCGAAATTCACTGTGGTGTCCCTTGTGGCCATCGGGACACGGCTGCGGGGCGTCACCGGGCGTTGCGTACCATGTGGGCTTCCGACAACGACGGCGACGCGATCGGGGGCGTAGGGATGGCTTCGGTTCGCCGTCGCGGCACGACGGTCGCCGCGCTGCTCGCCCTGTTGCTGGTGGCCCCGGCGTGCGGCCCGGTCGCCGGGCGTCAGGCCCACGAGCTGCGGGTCGGCTACGACAGCCTGGACGGCACCCGTGCGGTGTGGCCGCCGCGCGGAACGCTCGCCGGGGACGCCGCGGCGACGGCGGCGGTGACCGAGGCGGTCCGCGCCTGGCGTTCGCCGATCGACGACCGGGTCCACCTGCCGTCGTCGGGGATCCTCTGGTCCGGTGCGGTCGACGGTGTGCCGCTGGCCCTGGTCGCCGCCGACGTACCCGGGGAGAGCGCCTCCTGGCTGCTCCAGCTCACCGGCCGTGACGGCAGGTACGAGGTGACCCGCGCCAGCGAGTACACCGACCCGGGTTACCTGGTCTATGCCGACGTCCTCCCGCTGCGCCTGCCGGACGGCCGGCGCTACCTGACCTCCGGCCGGGTGGAGCGGCTGCTCGGCCCGGACGGTCGGGCGCTGATGCTGACCGACGGGCTGACCGGCGCGGTGAAGGTGCCCGACTGCCGGGCGGTGCCGGTGACGGCCACCCTGCGGGCCACCGAGTCGCTGCCCCGGGGGCGGGCCGCCGACCGCCTGCTCGACCTGGGCGCGGCCACCGCCGACCCGAGGTATCCCCTGGTCCGCGACGACACCGGCTCCGGTCGGCGGGCCCTCGACGGGTTGGACACCTGCATGCTGGCCGACGAGCAGGGGCCGTTCGGGAGCATCCCGCGCCGCATCGGCGACCGGGACGCTCCCCGGTCGGTGCCCGAGTCGTGGCCGATGGAGAAGGTGGCCGTCCGGGCCATCGGCGAGATGACGCTGGGCGGCGGAAACGAACCTGGCGACCTGGAGCAGCTCACCTGGGAGACCGACGCGGGGACGATGACCGCGGTGGTCTACCGTCCGGCCGGCGACGGCACCCCGGTGGTCTCCCCCGCCGACCGGTCCAACCCGCTGCAGACGTACGTGCTGCCGGTGCCGGGGCAGCCGCTGGTGGTGCTGACCTGGCGGGGCAACCGGGACGCCTCCCTGTCGGTGCCCCCGGGCACCCCCCGCCTGGTGGAACGTCCCGGCCTGGTGGTCGTCCCGATGCCCGCCTCCCGGCAGACCTTCAGCCTGGCCACCGCCGAGAAGACCTACTACCGCTCCGCCGGCGGCCGCTGACCCTCCCCCCACCCCACCCCGGCTCGCCCCACCCGCCCCGGCTCGCCCCGGTGATCAAGAGGTTTGCGTAAAAGTTGATCTCTGGGTTGACGCAAACCTCTTGATCACCGGGGAAACTGACGCAAACCTCTTGATCACGGGGGAAACTGACGCAAACCTCTTGATCACCGGGGTCAGCGGGGGCGGCGACACGCGCGAGGCGGGTGGACGGAGGGCGCGGGGGAGGCGCGGGGCGCGAGACGGCGCAGGGGCGGTCACGGCAGCGCCGTGACCGCCCCTGCGGGGTCGGGTGGGTCAGTTGGGGGTGGTGTCGGGGGCCGGGAGGCGGACCGTCTCCACGGAGGGGGCGTCGCCGTCCAGGCCGGAGATCCAGCCGGTGACGTCGCGGGCCACGTCCTGCGCGGTCAGCCGCAGGTCGGCCAGGATCTGCGCCCGGGTGCCGTGCGGGTGCCAGTCGGCCGGTACGCCCAGGTCGCGCAGCGGCACCCGGACGTCGGCGTCCCGCATCGCCTGGCCCAGCGCGTCGCCGACACCGCCGATGCGGACGCCGTCCTCGACGGTGACCACCAGGCGGTGCCCGGCGGCCAACTCGACCAGCTCGGCCGGCACCGGACGCACCCAACGCGGGTCGACCACGGTGACGCCGTAGCCCTGCTCGGCCAGCCGGGACGCCACCTCCATCCCGAGCAGCCCGAACGAGCCCACCGCCACCAGCAGCACGTCGGTACGGGCCGACTCCGCCAGCACGTCGACCGGGCCGACCCGGCGGACGGCCGGCAGGTCGGCGGCGACGGTGCCGGTGGGGAACCGGACGATCGTGGGGCCGTCGTCGACGGCGATCGCCTCGCGCAGCTCCTCACGGAGGCTGGCGGAGTCGCGGGGGGCGGCGATCCGCAGCCCCGGCACCACCCCGAAGACCGACATGTCCCAGATGCCGTAGTGGCTCGGCCCGTCGGGCCCGGTGATGCCGGCCCGGTCCAGCACGAACGTCACCGGCAGCTTGTGCATCGCCACGTCCAGCAGGACCTGGTCGAAGGCACGGTTGAGGAAGGTCGCGTAGACGGCCACCACCGGGTGCAGGCCGCCCATCGCCAGGCCGGCCGCGGAGGTGGCCGCGTGCTGCTCGGCGATGCCCACGTCGTACACCCGGTGGGGGTGCTTGCGGGCCAGGGTGGCGATGCCGGTGGGCTCGGCCATCGCGGCGGTGATGCCCACCACGTCGGGCCGCTCGTCGGCGATGGCGACCAGCTCGTCGGCGAAGACCTGGGTCCACTTCACCGACGGGGCGGCGAGCAGCTTGCCGGTCTCGACGTCGAACGCGCCCGGACCGTGCAGGCAGTCCGCCTCGTCCTCCTCGGCCGGGCGGTAGCCGTAGCCCTTGCGGGTCACCGCGTGCACGATCACCGGGCCGCCGAAGTTCTTGGCCGCGCGCAGCGCCGACTCGACGGCGGCGATGTCGTGCCCGTCGACCGGGCCGACGTACTTGATGCCGAGGTCCTCGAACATGGCCTGCGGGGCGACCGCGTCCTTGATGCCCTTCTTGACCGCGTGCAGCACCTCGTACATCGGCTTGCCGACGAACGGGGTGTTGCCCAGCGCGTCCTTGACCGTGTCGAGGACCTTCTCGTAGCCGGGGTTGAGCCGCAGCGACGACAGGTGGTCGGCCAGACCGCCGATGGTGGGCGAGTAGGAACGGCCGTTGTCGTTCACCACGATCACCAGCCGGTTGCCGGCCGTGGCGATGTTGTTCAGCGCCTCCCAGCACATGCCGCCGGTGAGCGCCCCGTCGCCGACCACGGCGACCACGCTGCGCTGCTCGCCGCGCAGGGCGTACGCCTTGGCCAGCCCGTCGGCGTAGGACAGGGCGGTGGAGGCGTGCGAGTTCTCGATCAGGTCGTGCTCGCTCTCGGCCTGGCTGGGGTAGCCGGAGAGGCCACCGCGCTGGCGGAGCTTGTCGAAGCCGTCCTGCCGGCCGGTAATGATCTTGTGCACGTACGACTGGTGGCCGGTGTCGAACAGGAGCCGGTCGCGCGGGGAGTCGAAGACCCGGTGCATGGCCAGGGTCAGCTCCACCACGCCCAGGTTGGGGCCGACGTGTCCACCGGTGCGGGACACCTTGGCGATCAGGAAGTCACGGATCTCGGCGGCGAGGATGTCCAGCTGTTCGCCGGTCATCCGCTTCACGTCCTGCGGACCACGGACGGTGCCCAGTAGCCGACCGTGGTTGGCCGTGTCCTCGTCAACACTCATGACGAGAGAGTCTATCGGCCGCCGCACACTCCGCAGCCCTGCCGTGGATCACCGCAGGTGGGGGCCCTGATCGGCGGCGCGACGGCCACCGGTGCCGGCCGGGGACGGCCCGGGTCAGCGGAGCACGACCAGCCGGCGGGGCGGTCGCGGCACGGCCACCCCGTACGGCGGGCCGGACGGGGTCCAAGACCCCAGCACGGCGGCCCGCCGCGCGCCGGTCACCGAGGGCACCGCGCCCGGCAGGCCGTGCCAGGACAGCCACCCGAGCAGGGCGAACGCGTACGCCTCCCGGGCCTGGGCGGGCACCCCCAGCTCGTCGGTGGTGCGCAGCGTCCACCGGCCGCCGCCGAGGGCGGACAGCCGACCCCACAGGGCCGGGTTGCGGACCCCGCCCCCGGCGGCCACCAACTCGGTCACCAGGTGTCGGGCGCAGGCGTCGGCGACCGTCCGGGCGGTCAGCTCGGTCAGCGTGGCGAACACGTCGTCGCTGGCGACCGGTTCCCCGAGCGCCGCCAGCCGGTCGTCGAGGTAGCCGGCGTGGAACAGTTCCTTGCCGGTGGACTTGGGCGGTGCCGCCGCGTAGTAGGGCTCGGCGAGCAGCAGCGCCAGCAGCCCGGGGTGCACCCGGCCGGCCGCCGCGCGTACCCCGTCGACGTCGCAGGGCCGGTCGAGGAACCGGCGGGCCGCCGCGTCGAGCAGGGCGTTGGCCGGGCCCACGTCGTAGCCGAGCACCGGGGCGTCCGGCGCGACGACGGTGAGGTTGGCGATGCCGCCCAGGTTGAGCGCCGCCCGAACCCCGCCGACGGGCCGCCCGCCCGGGTCGGCGGCCGGGGCGAGCAGCAGGGCGTCGAAGGCCGGGACCAGCGGCGCGCCCTGCCCGCCGGCGGCGACGTCCGCCGACCGCAGGTCCGACAGCACGGGTACGCCCACCCGGGCGGCGACCCGGGCCGGCGCGCCGAGTTGGAGGGTGCCCCGCACGGTGCCGCCGTCGACCCAGTGGAAGACGGTCTGCCCGGGTGAGACGACCAGGTCGGCCGACCCGCCGGCCAGCTCGACGCCGAGCGCGGCGGCGTCGGCGAACACCGCGCCGAGGGCGTTGTCGAGCCGGCAGACCGCCTCGACCGTGGTCGCCCCCGGCGGCAGCACCGCCTCGATCCGCTCCCGCAGCTCCGCGTCGTAGCCGCACTCCCGGTGCCCGAGCGGGCGCATCCGCAGGGTGTCCCCGGCGGTGCCGAACTCGGCGGCGACCACGTCCACCCCGTCGTACGAGGTGCCCGACATCAGCCCGACGATCCTCATCGGGCCAGGCTAGTCAGCGGACCGGGGGCAGGAACAGGCCGACGAGTTCGACGTGCTGGGTCATCGGGAACAGGTCGTAGCCGCGCAGGGTGGCGAGTCGCCAGCCGGCCCGGCCGAAGGTGCGTACGTCCCGGGCGAAGGCGGCCGGGTCGCAGGCCACGTAGGCGATCGCCCGGGGGGTGGCGGCGATCGTGTCCCGCACCACCGCCGCGCCCGCGCCGGTACGGGGCGGGTCGAGCACCACCAGGTCTACCGGGCCGGTGATCCGGCGGCGGGCCAGCGCGGTCTCCACCCGGGCGGCGACCACCTCGACCCGGGACAGGTCGGCCAGGTTGCGCCGGGCGGCGGCGACCCCCTCGGCGGCGGACTCGACCACGGTGACCCGGGCGTCCGGGCCGACCCGGGCGGCGAGCGCGGCGGCGAACAGGCCGGCCCCGCCGTACAGGTCCCAGACGGATTCGCCGGGCCTCGGGTCGAGCAGGTCGAGGACCGCGTCGACCAGGGTGTCGGCGGCGGCCGGGTGCACCTGCCAGAACCCGCCGGCCGGCACCGTCCAGTCCCGGCCGGCGGCGACCTCCCGTACCGTCGCCGGGGCGTCGCCGGCCACCGGTCCGCCCGGGGCTCCGGGCAGGTCGGTCGTCGCCGGCCCGCCGGGGAGGTCGACCGGGGTGGGCGTCCCGTCGGCGAGGGCGGTGACCACGACGTCGCCGCCGGTGGAGGCGACCGTCGCCACCGCGTCGGCCGCCGGCCAGTTCCGCCCGAGCACCGGCAGCTCCTGGATCGCCGGGTGGGCGATCAGGCAGCGGTCGATCGGCACCACCTCGTGCGAGCGGTGCTTGAGCAGCCCGGCCCGGCCGGTGGCGTCGACCGCGTAACGGACCCGGGACCGCCAGCCCAGCGGGCCGCCGGGCAGCGGCGCGACGGTGACCCGCAGCGCGTCGATCTCGGCGTCGGTGAGCCCGCCGAGCCGGCTGAGCTGCTCGCGCACCACGGCCGTCTTCCAGTCGAGCTGGGCGGCCGGGGCCACGTGTTGCAGGTCGCAGCCGCCGCAGCCGCCCGGCCGGGCGTACGGGCAGGGCGGGGCGACCCGGTCCGGTGACGCCTCGACGATCTCGACGGCGTCGGCACGGGCGAAACCCCGGTGCAGCTCGGTCACCTCGGCGACCACCCGTTCCCCGGGCAGCGCGTGCCGGACGAAGACCACCTGGCCGTCGACCCGGGCCACGCAGTGCCCGCCGGGGGCGACCGCGTCGACTGTCAACTCGACCCGCTCGACCTCCTCCAAGCCGGGCCGCTGCTCCGGTCCGGACCGCCGGCCCTCTCCAGCCCGCTGGTCCTCCCCGGCCGGCCGGTCCGGCCGGGCGGTGCCGCCGGCCGGCGCGGCGTGGTCGGTGGTCGCGGAACGGGCGGGGCCGGGGTGGGCGGTCACTGGCGGTCTCCGGTCGACGGGCCGGGCTCGCCGGGCGGGGCGGTCACCGGCGGTACGGGCGGCGGCAGGGTGCTGCGCGGCGCGACCCGGGGCCCCCGGGCGGGGGTGCGGCTCAGCGTCTCGTCGAGCCGGTCGAGGTTCTTGGTCGCGGTGGACGCCAACTGCCACGGCACACTGGTCACCATCACACCGGGCTCGAAGAGCAGCCGGCCCTTGAGCCGCAGCGCGCTCTGGTTGTGCAGCAGGTTCTCCCACCAGTGGCCCACGACGTACTCGGGGATGAAGACGGTGACCACGTCGCGGGGCGACTCCCGGCGGGTGTTCGCCACGAAGTTCAGGATCGGCCTGGTGATCTCCCGGTACGGCGAGTCGACCACGGTCAGCGGCACCGGCAGTTCCCGCCGCTCCCACTCCTGCTGGAGCTGCCGGGTGTCCTTCTCGTCCACGTTGACGGTGACGGCGGTCAGCGTGTCCGGCCGGGTGGCACGGGCGTACGCGATGGCCCGCAGGGTCGGCTGGTGCAGCTTGCTGACCAGCACGATGGCGTGGTTGCGGGCGGGCAGCACCCCACGTACCTCGGTCGGTTCCAGCTCGGCGGCGATCCGGTCGTAGTGCCGGCGGATGGCCAGCATCAGCACGTAGATCACCGCCATCGCGGCGATGGCGATCCACGCGCCGAGCAGGAACTTGGTGATCAGCACGATGACCAGGACGGTGCCGGTCATCGCCATGCCGAACGCGTTGATCGCCCGGGAGCGGAAGATCCGGCGGCGGGCCTCCGGGTCCCGTTCGTGGCGCAGGTGCCGGTTCCAGTGCCGGATCATCCCGGCCTGGGAGAGCGTGAACGAGACGAAGACGCCGACGATGTAGAGCTGGATCAGCCGGGTCACCTCGGCCTGGAAACCGACGATCAGCACGATCGCGAAGACGGCGAGGAAGACGATGCCGTTGGAGAAGGCCAGCCGGTCGCCCCGGGTGTGCAGCTGCCGGGGCAGGTAGCGGTCCTGGGCGAGGATCGAACCGAGCACCGGGAAACCGTTGAACGCGGTGTTCGCGGCCAGGAAGAGGATCAGCGCGGTCATCCCGGCGACCACGTAGAGCAGCACCGACCCGCCACCGAAGACGGTCTCGCCGAGCTGGGTGGTGACGGTCTTCTGCACGTACCCGTCGGGGCCGGAGAGGATCTGGGTGTTCGGGTCCTCGACGAACTGCAGGCCGGTCAGCCGGGCCAGCCAGATGATGCCGACCAGCATGGCCACCGAGATCGTGCCGAGCAGCAGCAGGGTGGTGGCCGCGTTGCGGCTCTTCGGGGCCTTGAACGCCGGGACCCCGTTGGAGATCGCCTCGACCCCGGTCAGCGCGGCACAGCCGGAGGAGAACGTCCGTAGCAGCAGGAACACCAGCGCGAAGCCGGTGACGCTGTGCTCGGCCTGGATCTCCAGCCCGGCGCTGGGGGCGCGCAGGTCGTCGCCGAGGACGAAGTACCGGACCAGGCCGGTGACGATCATGCCGCCGATGACGATCACGAAGCCGTACGTGGGGATGGCGAACGCGGTGCCGGACTCGCGCAGCCCGCGCAGGTTCATCGCGGTCAGCAGCACCACCGCGCTCACCGCGATCAGCACCTTGTGGGTGGCCACGAAGGGCACCACCGAACCGAGGTTGGCCACCCCGGAGGAGACCGACACGGCGACGGTCAGCACGTAGTCGACCAGCAGGGCGCTGGCCACCCCCAGCCCCGCCCGGGGACCGAGGTTCACGGTGGCCACCTCGTAGTCGCCACCACCCGAGGGGTACGCGTGCACGTTCTGCCGGTAGCTGGCCACCACGGTCAGCATGACCACGACCACCGCGAGGGCGATCCAGGGGGAGAACAGGAACGCCGACGCCCCGGCGATGGAGAGGGTCAGCAGGATCTCGTCCGGGGCGTACGCGACGCTGGACAGCGCGTCGGAGGCGAAGACCGGCAGGGCGATGCGCTTGGGGAGGAGGGTGTGCTGGAGCCGGTCCGACCGGAACGGTCGACCGACGAGGAGTCGCTTCAGCAGCGAGGTGGGACTGGCCACAAGCGCTAAGGGTACGACCACCGGATCGTGGTCGCCGGGGGGTGCCTGATCCCCTTCCCAGGTCCCGGCGCGGTACCGTTCGGTCCCCCGTGGTCGGGGTGGACGTGGCAGGCTCGCAGACGACAGTCGCCGGGAGGCGGGCACACCTTGGGAGGGACACCGTGCACGTCGTGATCATGGGCTGTGGGCGGGTCGGCTCAACGCTGGCCCAGAGCCTGGAGTCCCGGGGGCACTCGGTGGCCGTGATCGACCAGGACGCCGACGCGTTCCGCCGCCTCGGCCCCGACTTCGCCGGGATCACCGTCACCGGCGCCGGCTTCGACGGTGAGGTGCTGCGCCAGGCCGGCATCGAACGGGCGGACGCCTTCGCCGCCGTCTCCAGCGGCGACAACTCCAACATCATCTCGGCCCGGTTGGCCCGCGAGACGTTCGGCGTCTCCCGGGTCGCCGCCCGGATCTACGACCAGCGCCGGGCACAGGTCTACGAGCGGCTCGGCATTCCCACCGTCGCCACCGTCCGCTGGACGGCCGACCGGATGCTGCGCCACCTGGTCCCCGAGGGCAACGTGGAGATCTTCCGGGACCCGACCAGCACCGTGTCGATCATCGAGGTGCCGGTGCACAAGGACTGGATCGGCCGGCCGCTACGCCAGTTGGAGGAGGCGGCCGGGACCCGGGTGGCGTACCTGACCCGCTTCGGCATCGGCATGCTGCCCACCGCCTCCAGCGTCGTGCAGGAGGGTGACCAGCTCTACCTGATGGTCACCGACGACATCGCCGCCCAGGTCACCGCGGTGGCCGCCACGCCGCCCGAAGGAGGGCACTGAGCCATGCGGATCGCCATCGCGGGCGCCGGCAACGTGGGCCGGTCGATCGCCCAGGAGCTGATCGACAACGGCCACCAGGTGATGCTGATCGAGCGGCAGCCCCGGATGCTGCGCCCGGACCGGGTGCCGACCGCCGACTGGGTGCTGGCCGACGCCTGCGAGCTGGCCAGCCTGGAGGAGGCGAACGTCGCGGGCTGCGACGTGGTGGTCGCCGCCACCGGCGACGACAAGGTCAACCTGGTGGTGTCCCTGCTGGCCAAGACCGAGTTCGCGGTGCCCCGGGTGGTGGCCCGGGTCAACCGGGCCGAGAACGAGTGGCTGTTCACCGAGCAGTGGGGCGTCGACGTGGCGGTCAGCAAGCCCCGGGTGATGGCCGCGCTGGTCGAGGAGGCGGTCACCGTCGGCGACCTGGTCCGGCTGATGACGTTCCGGCAGGGCGAGGCGAACCTGGTGGAGATCACCCTGCCGCCGACCGCGCCCTACGTCGGCCAGCCGATCCACGCCGTGCCGCTCCCCCGCGACGCCGCGCTGGTGGCGATCCTGCGCGGCAAACGGGTGCTGGTGCCCAGCCCCGACGATCCCATCGAGGCCGGCGACGAGCTGATCTTCGTGTGCACCGCCCAGGTGGAGGACGAGGTGCGCGGGGTGATCCTCGGCCCGGACAGTGTGGAACGGACGCGCGGCGCGGGCTGACCGTCCCGCCCCGACGGGTGCCGGACGGTCGCGTACCGGCCGGCCGGGCCCGGGTGCCGGCCCTGGAGAGGTCAGCCGCCGGGCAGCGGCTGCGGGGCGGACTCCCGGGTCACCCGGCGTACCACCCAGACCGTGATCAGCAGCAGCAGCGCGTAGGGCGGGTAGCCGAGGGCGAGCCGGGCCACGCCCAGCGCGGTGTCCTGGTGGGCCAGGTAGAGCCCGGCCTGCACCCCGACCTTGGCCAGCCACACGACCCCCCAGAGCACGGTGAGCTGGGTGAAGGTACGCACCAGCCGAGGGTCGTCGCGCCACTCGGAGCGCCCCTTGGCCACCAGCACCGACCAGATCCACCCGACCAGGGGCTGCCGGATCACCGCGGAGAGCAGCAGGGCGATGCCGTAGCCGATGCCGTAGAGGATGCCCGGGAGGTAGAAGTCCCGCTCGTCCCCGGTACGCCAGGCGATGGCCGCGCCGACCGCGATGCCGAACAGCCCGTTGACGGCGTGCCGGACCGGACGGCGCTGGACCAGCCGGACGATCGCGATCAGCACCGCCACCCCGACCGAGGCGATCACCGCCGGCCGCAGCTCGCCGACCACGTTGGCCAGCACGAAGACCACCACGGGGATGCTGGACTCGACCAGCCCGCGCCAGCCGCCGAGCTGGTCGGCCATCTGCTCGGCGAGGCTGGGCAGCCGCTCGTCGTCCGGCGGGGTGGTCTGCGGCTCGGTGGCCGGGGGCTGTCCCGTCGTCACTTCGGCGACTCCAGCTCGTAGTACGGGTTGTAGATGACCTTGCGGTCGTCCCGGACGGCCACCCGGCCCCGGGCGGTCAGGTGCCGGCCCGGCTCGATGCCGGCGATGTGCCGTCGACCCAGCCAGACCAGGGTGACCACGTCGCTGCCGTCGTAGAGGTCCGCCTCCAGGGTGGGCAGGTTGGTCCGGGGCGTGTAGACCACCGTGCGGAGCCGCCCGGCGACCGAGACCACCTGCCCCCGCATGCACTGCCGGGCCAGCACGCCACCGGACTCGGCGCTCTCCCGGCGCAGCTCCTGCGCCTCGATCTCGGCCTCGCTGGCGGTGAACCGGCGCAGGATGCCCCGTAGCGACATCCGGCTCTCGTCGGTCGACATGACCTCCGCGTCACCCTCTCCACGCTGACCGGTCGGCACCGGCGTCACCGGGCCCCGGGTGGGACCGTGCCGCCAGCGTACGCCGATCCGGCCCCGCTGCGTCGTTCCGGTGCGACCACCCCCGGCCGACACCTCCACCGGGACGCCACCGCCGCCGGCCCCGGCCGGGCCGTTACCGCCCGCTCGTGGCCGGGACGCCACCGCAGCCGGTCGGCGGGAAAGTCACTGCCGGCCCGTGGCCGGGACGCGCCGCCGACCTCGGCCGGGCCGCCGGGGGCGGACAGCAGTCCGGGCCGGACCCGGCCACCTCAGGCGGCGGGGTCCGGCCCGGACGGGTCGGTCAGGCCTGGTTCGGGGCGGGCGTCGTCGCGCCGTCGCCGCCCTCGGCCTGGTCGGCCATCTCCCGGGGCAGCCGCAGCGGCAGTGGCTCGCGCACCGGCTTCGCCTCCTGGCCCCGGTCGACCACCAGGCCGTCCAGGCAGGTGGCGAGCGGGCCGGCCGCGGCCGGATCGGTGGCGGCGGCACCCTGGTAGACGCCCCGGACCATCCAGCGCGGGCCGTCGATGCCGACGAAGCGCAGGTCGGTCGGGCCGTCCGGGGTACGCACCCGGGCGTGCAGCTCGACGCCGTACTCACCCCGGGCCTCCTGGGCGGTGGCGCCGTCGGCGATCAGCGACTGCCGGATCTCGTCGCGCACCTCGTCCCAGATGCCCTCGGAGCGGGGGGCGGCGAAGACACCGAGCTGGAGGGCGTTGTCCCCGTGGACGAGCACCACCTGCTGGATGACGCCCTGCGGGTCGGCCTGCACCCGCACCTCGACCCCGGGCACCGCCGGGATGTGCAGGCTGCCCAGGTCGAGCCGCTGCACGTCGTCCGGCGCCTCGGCGACGTCGTACGGGCCACGGGCCGGGCCCGCCGTCTCGTACGCGTCGGGGCCACCGGCCCGCTCGTCACGGGCGTGCCGCCCGTTGTCGGCCCGCTTTCGGGAGAAGATCACTGCGCCCACCCTCCGCTGTTCGCACTCACCCTGCCACCTCTTCCGTCCGTTCGCCGACCCGATCGGTGTCCGCCGCCCGGGTCGGGCCACCGGGCGGGGGCACGAGCCCGGCGTGGCCACCGGTCGACCCGTGTCCGCCGGTCCCCCGTCGGGACCCGGGCAGCACCGCCGCCGGCTGGAAATCGGCCCGCTCCACCCGCTGGACAACGAGTTGCGCGATGCGATCGCCACGGGAGATCTTCGCCGGTGCGTCCCGATCGTGGTTGATCAGGTTGACCAGGATCTCACCCCGGTAGCCGGCGTCGACCGTACCGGGCGCGTTGAGCACCGTCACGCCGAGCCTGGCGGCCAACCCGGAGCGTGGGTGGACCAGGCCGACGTAGCCGTCCGGCAGGGCCAGCGCCACGCCGGTGGGGACCAGGGCCCGGCCGCCGGGCGGCAGCTCGACGTCCGCGGCGGCCACCAGGTCGGCGCCGGCGTCGCCCGGGTGGGCGTACGCGGGCAGCGGCAGCTCCGGATCGAGCTGCCGGACGGGCACGGGTACGACGTGGGTCACGGATCTGCCTCTTCCGTCGGCGTTCACGGGGTGCCCTGCCATCCTGCCGGGTCGACCGGCCGTCGTGTTCCGTACCCTCGAGGTGTGAGCCTGTCGCCTTCCCCGTCGTCGCCGACCCCGCACGTCGCGGCCGTGCCGACGTACTCCGAGCGGCTGGGCCTGCCGTGGTGGTGCTGGGCGGCCGGGGTGGCCCTGGCCGGGTTCGCCGCCGTCGAGCTGTGGATGGGTGCCGGCGGGGTACGCGCCTGGCTGCCCTTCGCGCTGCTGCTGCCGGCCACCCTGGCCGGGTTGTGGTGGCTGGGCCGGGTCCGGGTCGCGGTCGCCGACGGTGAGCTGTGGGTCGACGACGCCCACCTGCCCGTCCGGTACGTCGCCGACGCCGTCCCGCTCGACGCCGGTGGCCGGCGCGAGGTGCTCGGGGTGGGCGCGGACCCGCTGGCCTTCGTGGTGCAGCGGCCCTGGATCGGCGGCGCGGTGCAGGTGGTGCTCGACGATCCGGAGGACCCCACCCCGTTCTGGGTGGTGAGTTCCCGCCGGCCGACCGAGCTGGCGGCCGCCCTGCTGGCCGCCCGCGACGCGGCCTGAGCGACACGGCCTGGGCGACACGGCCTGGGCGACACGGCCTGAGCGACATGGCCTGAGCGAGGCCCGACGCGCCGCCCGGACCGGTCGGCCGGGGTCGGTTCGGGGCGGTTCGAGGTCAGGGCCGGCCGGGTCAGGGCTGGCCGGGGGCAGGCAGGGCGGGTGGCCCGCCGGGCAGCTCCCGGCGCTGTTTGCGCAGGTCGCGGCGGAGCTGGTCGGCCAGGGACCGGGTGGCCCGCCGGTTGAGGTAGCTGGCCACTGCCGCACCGGTGAGGAACGGGCCCAGCGTGGTCAGGTTGCGGCCGAATCGCTTGAGCAGGGTGTCCCGCAGCTCCTTGCGGGCGGCGGTGCCGAGCACCGCGCTCACCCCGACGCCCGGCATCATCGGGTTGATCCCCCGCTGGCTGGCCCAGGACTGGACCAGGGCGATGGTCCGGGGGGTGCCGCCGGTGGGCAGCGGTGCGCCGTAGATCTCGTGCAGCTCACCGATCAGCTTGAGTTCGATCGACACCACGGCCACCGTCTCGGCGGCGAGCAGCACCGGCGCGGACAGCAGGGTCGGGGCGACCGCCCACTCCACCGCTGCGACGCCGCCTCCGGCCGCGCCCACCCCTGCGGTGGCCCGGGTGGCGTTGCGGACCAGCCGGTCGGCGAGCGCCTCGTCGTCCAGGCCGGGGAAGTGCCGCCGCAGCGTCGCCAGGTCGCGGACGGGGATGTGCGGCGCGACGTCGGCGACCGTGTCGGTCATCCAGCGCAGCGCCGCCCTCGGCTTGAACAGGTCGGCGATGCCCCGGCCCCGGGCCTGCCCGACGAGCCGGGTGAGCAGTTGCCGACGGCGGGCGGGCGCGATGTCGTCGGCGGTCAGCGCCGCCACCGTGGCACCCAGCTCGTCGCCGGCCGGGTCGGCGCCGGGCCGGACGGGCGGATCGGTACCAGCCGGATCGGCACCGGCCGGGTCGGTGCCGGTCGGGTCGGTGCCGGTCCGGCCGTCTCCGGGAACGACGACGGGCGGGCCGGCGTCGGACTTCGGACCGTCCGGATCGGACCCGCCGTGCTCGTTCATCCGTCTGCCCCTCCCGTGGTGTCCACCGGTCCGGTGGACGCGCCTACCACGAGTCAAGCAGCAACCCGCCGTACCCGCACGGCGGCTCGGGCAGCGGCGGCCCCGCGAGGAGGCCGCCGCTGGTGTGGTGGGTGCTCAGACGCACTCGCGGCAGATCAGGTCGCCGTTGCGCTCGACCGCCAACTGGCTGCGGTGGTGCACCAGGAAGCAGCGTCCGCACCGGAACTCGTCCTGCTGCATCGGGAGGACCTTCACGGTCAGCTCCTCGTCGGCCAGGTCGGCGCCGGGCAGCTCGAAGCTCTCGGCCACCTCGGCCTCGTCGACGTCCACGGCGCCCGACTGTGAGTCGACCCGCCGGGCCTTGAGCTCTTCCAGGCTGTCCTCGCCGAGGTCGACCTCGTCGCGACGCGGGGCGTCGTAGTCGGTGGCCATCGGTTTCACTCTCCCATATCGATGTTGTCGCTTCCGGTTGTAACGCCGGGCGACGCTGTTTCGGTTCCCACTGGCCGGCCACCAATGTGTGTCGGTCGCCCGACCCGACGGCCTCTGGATCAAGGTCGCCGGGGGCAGGACCCGACGAGCGCGGTACCTTACCCCCTACCGGGCGAGGCATGTATACCGCCCTCGCGGCAGACATGTACGCCCCAGCGGCCCAAGATGTTCCCAATGTGACTCAGGCGACACGAAGATAGGGGTAGTAGTACCCCGTTCCCGGTTGGCGCGCCGGCATGTCGGACTGTTTCCACGCGTCCGCCGGACAACCGTTAACCTCAGCGGCGTACTCGACGGCCGACGGCGCCGCCCGCCGCCGACGTTCGCCGCCACCACCCACTGTCCGGGGAGCACCCAGATGAGCTTTGCGCGAGTGCGAGCACTCGTTGTCGTCGGCCTGCTGGCGGTCGTCGCCCTGGTCATCGTCATCGTCGCCGTGGTCCGCGACACCCAGGGCAGCGGGGCCAACGCCAAGGGCTGCCCCGAGGGCTGGCCGCTGGCCGACCTGTCCCTGCGCACGTACAAGGATGTCAAGATCAACATCCTGAACGGCACCGGCGAGCCGGGCCTGGCCAGCAGCGTGGGCGACGACTTCCGCAACCGGAAGTTCCAGGTCAAGAAGGAGGGCAACGCCGCGCACTTCGACGGCGTCGCGCTGCTGCGGTTCGGCCCCAAGGGGGTCGGCTCGGCGCACCTGCTGCGCGCCTTCTTCCTCAACAACGCCGAACGCGACTACGACCCCAAGCGCCAGGACGACACGGTCGACGTGGTGCTGGGCGACAGCTTCCAGCAGCTGGCCACCACCACCGAGGTCAACCAGTCCCTCGGCGACCTGGGCGCGCCGGTCGCCCCCGAGGGCTCCTGCCCGATGCCGGTGGAGGACAAGTAACCGGCCCCGCCGGTCCCCGGCGACCGACCGACCCCACCGCCGTTCCCCGCCGTCCGGCTGCCTCGCCATGTTCCGGCAGCCGGATGGCGGCCGGCCCGGTGTTCAGGGGCCGCCGGAGGCGTCCAGCGCGGCCAGTCGGGTGTGCAGCGGCGTGAACAGCGCCGGTGGGGCCGCGATGACCAGGTCGGGGCCGGCCGGGCGGCCGTTCAGGCCGGTCACCCGCAGTCCGGCCTCCGCGGCGACCAGCCCGCCCGCGGCCAGGTCCCAGGCGGCCAGCCCCTTCTCGTAGTAGGCGTCGACCCGCCCCTCGGCGGCCAGGCACAGGTCCAGCGCCGCCGCCCCCATCCGCCGGATGTCCCGCACGTCCCCGATCAACTCGGCGACCACCCTGGCCTGATGCCGGCGACGGCCGGCGTCGTAGCCGAATCCGGTGGCGACCAGCGCCTGTCCCAGCTCCGTCTCCGCTGAACAGCGCAGCCGCCGGCCGTCGCGCCAGGCCCCACCACCGGCGGTGGCGGTCCACTCCTCGCCGGTCACGACGTTGCGCACCACTCCGGCGACCACCCGGCCGGCAACCTCGGCGGCGAGCGAGACCGCGCAGTACGGCAGCCCGTACAGGTAGTTCACCGTGCCGTCGATCGGGTCGACGATCCAGCGCACGCCGTCCGCGCCGGCCTCCACACCGCCGTACTCCTCGCCGTACACCACGTCGGCCGGACGGGCCGCACGCAGGGCTGCCACCACCTGCCGTTCCACCGCCCGGTCGGCCGCGGTGACGACGTCGGTGGCGGTGCTCTTGGTCGCCGCGACCGAGACCCCCTCGGCCCGCATCCGGGCCGCCGTGCCGGCCGCCTCCCGGGCCACCTCGACGGCGATCCCGAGCAGTTCCCGCGCGGTGGGCGTCGAACCCGTCATCGAACCCTGCCCCCTTCGCGGCCGCCGGGCGCGCACCGGGCGTACCGGTCGGGAGCCGACCGCGTCCCGCCCCGCCGTCCGGCGCGGCGCGTGCCCCGCCGCGCGTCGTCGATCTCGTCCGGACAGCATAGGCAGGCGCCGTCGCGGCCGGGCGCACCCGGTGCGACAGGCGGTTTCCGGCATCGACCGACCGACCGGCGGGGCGGGTCGATAAGATGGCCGCAAAGTCGACATCCGTGCCGAACCGGCGGTACAGACGGCCGGTTGCCGTGCGCCGCAGGATGATCGCGCCAACCGGGGTTACAATTCACCCTGCCCACGCGCCACGGACCACCGCCGCACAGCCGGCCCGGGACACGGGGGCCACTCAACGACGTCGACGGCGCGGCATGCCACGCTGCGCCGGACGACTCCGGCCGTGCTCGCTCTTCGCCTCCGGAAGGTCATTCGTGACAGAACCCCGCCAGCCCGGCGCCGACGTTCGCTCGCTCACCGACACCCTGATCGCCCACGCCCAGAGCGCCGGTGGTCAGTTGACGTCGGCCCAGCTCGCGCGCACCGTCGAGTCCGCCGAGGTGACCCCGGCCCAGGCCAAGAAGATCCTGCGGGCGCTCTCCGAGGCGGGCGTCACCGTGGTGGTCGACGGCTCCGCCAGCACCCGTCCCCGCCGGGTGGCCGCCGCCCGGTCGGCCACACCGGCCTCGCGGGCCACCACCGCCAAGACCACCAAGAAGGCCGTCGCGCCGGCCCCGAAGCAGGCACCCGCCGCCGAGGAGACCACCGCGCCCGCCCCCCGCAAGGCGGCCCCGCGTAAGGCGGCCACCACCGCCGGGGTGGCCGCGAAGGCCGCCACGCCGGCCGCCAAGGCGACGAAGTCGACCCGTGCCACCAAGGCGACGGTGGCCGCCGCCGGGGCCGGCAAGGTCGCCACGAAGGCCAAGGGCGAGGGCGCCGAGGGCGAGATCGATCCCGAGCAGCTGGCCGCGGAGATCGAGGACGTGGTGGTGGAGGAGCCGGCCGAGTTGGCCCGGGCCGCCGAGACCGACGCCGCCGCCTCCGCCACCGACAACGACTTCGAGTGGGACGACGAGGAGTCCGAGGCGCTCAAGCAGGCCCGTCGGGACGCCGAGCTCACCGCCTCCGCCGACTCGGTCCGGGCGTACCTCAAGCAGATCGGCAAGGTTCCGCTGCTCAACGCCGAGCAGGAGGTCGAGCTGGCCAAGCGGATCGAGGCCGGGCTCTACGCCGCCGAGCGGCTGCGTGCCGCCGACGACGGCGAGGAGAAGCTGACCCGCGACATGCAGCGTGACCTGCTCTGGATCTCCCGGGACGGCGAGCGCGCCAAGAACCACCTGCTGGAGGCGAACCTCCGGCTGGTCGTCTCGCTGGCCAAGCGGTACACCGGGCGGGGGATGGCCTTCCTCGACCTCATCCAGGAGGGCAACCTCGGCCTGATCCGTGCCGTCGAGAAGTTCGACTACACCAAGGGCTACAAGTTCTCCACGTACGCCACCTGGTGGATCCGGCAGGCGATCACCCGGGCGATGGCCGACCAGGCCCGCACGATCCGCATCCCGGTGCACATGGTCGAGGTGATCAACAAGCTCGGCCGCATCCAGCGCGAGCTGCTCCAGGACCTGGGCCGCGAGCCCACCCCGGAGGAGCTGGCCAAGGAGATGGACATCACACCCGAGAAGGTGCTGGAGATCCAGCAGTACGCTCGGGAGCCGATCTCGCTCGACCAGACCATCGGTGACGAGGGCGACAGCCAGCTCGGTGACTTCATCGAGGACTCGGAGGCCGTGGTCGCGGTCGACGCCGTCTCGTTCTCCCTGCTGCAGGACCAGCTCCAGCAGGTCCTGCAGACGCTCTCCGAGCGGGAGGCGGGGGTGGTCCGGCTGCGTTTCGGCCTGACCGACGGCCAGCCGCGCACCCTCGACGAGATCGGCCAGGTCTACGGGGTGACCCGGGAGCGGATCCGGCAGATCGAGTCCAAGACGATGTCCAAGCTCAGGCACCCGTCGCGCTCCCAGGTCCTCCGGGACTACCTGGACTGAGCCGGTCACGTCAACCCGTCGTGTCGGTTTGATCACCAGGCGTAGAACACGCGATGGTGACCCGTCCAATACGTGTTTGTGATCGTTGACGTGGCACCCTGGGTGCACGGCACACTGTCCTTCCCGCCAGGTGTGACCTCGGTCCCCCGCGGGCACACTGGGAAGGCGGGGCCCGGTAAGGGTGTTGCACGATGAGTGAGCAACGACCGAAGAGAGTGTTCATCGGTGACGACCAGAGGAGGAAGGCGATGACCCCGACCCTCACGCCGCCGCCCGAAACGGTGGCTCCCCCAGCCGCCGATGAACGGTGCGACCGCTGCAATGCTGCCGGCAAGCTCCGTATCACTCTGGCGGGTGGGAGCGAGTTGGTGTTCTGTGGGCACCACGCGAACAAGTACGCCGAGGATCTCGTGAAGATCACGGTGAAGTTCGCGACGGACCCCGAGTTCAGCTGGCGAGGCGCCGATCTGATGGCGAACTGACCCGAAACCCCTACGACGACGCAGCCGGGCGGAGGCACCCACAGGGTGCCTCCGCCCGGCCGTTCCCGGCTGTACCCCCCCCTCCCGCCCGGAATCCACCGCCACCGGCCCGGTGATCAAGAGGTTCGCGTCACCATCACACCGGTTTCCGACGCGAACCTCTTGATCACCGGGAAGAACGGGGGCCGAGGCGGGGCCGGGCAGAACGGGAGGGGAACGGGGGGGCGTCAGAGGGTCTGGACGGTGGCTATGCGTTCTTCGAGCTGTTCGATGGTCGCCTGGGCGCTGGGCGGGCCACCGCAGAGTCGGCGCAGCTCGGCGTGGATCTTGCCGTGGGGCAGGCCGGTGCGGTGGTGCCGGGCGGCCACCAGAGCGTTCAGCTGACGCCGGAGCGCCACCCGACGCTGGGCGGCACTCAGAGGTACGGCGGGCGCGGCCGGAGCCGCAGCGGCCGGCTCAGCGGCCTGGACGGCCGTCCGACGCCGCTGCGCGGCGAGCTGGTCGGCCTGCCGTTTGGTCAACAGCAGCGACACCTGGTCGGCGGTGAGCAGACCGGGCAGCCCCAGGTACTCCTCCTCCTCCGGCGTGCCGGCCTGGGCGGCGGTGCCGAAGGACGCCCCGTCGAAGATCACCTGGTCCAGTTCGGCGGTCGCGGACAACGCGGTGAACCGCTTCTCCAGCTCGCCGCTGGCCTGCTCGTCGCGTTGGGCCCGCTCCAGCAGGTCGTCGTCGAAGCCCTCGCGGTCCTTGGGCTTGCCGAGCACGTGGTCCCGCTCGGCCTCCATCTCGCTGGCCAGGCCGAGCAGGTGCGGCACGCTCGGCACGAACACCGAGGCGGTCTCGCCGGGGCGGCGGGCCCGGACGAACCGGCCGATGGCCTGCGCGAAGTACAGCGGGGTGCTGGCGCTGGTGGCGTACACCCCGACCGCCAGCCGGGGGATGTCGACGCCCTCGGAGACCATCCGGACCGCCACCAGCCACCGCTGCTCGGACGCCGCGAACGTCGCGATCCGCGCGGACGCGCCCTGGTCGTCGGAGAGGACCACGGTGGCCTTCTCCCCGGTGACCTGTTCGATCAGCTTCGCGTACGAGCGGGCGTTCTGCTGGTCGCTGGCGATGATCAGGCCACCGGCGTCGGCCATCCCGGCGTTGCGCAGCACGGTCAGCCGGGCGTCGGCCGCCCGCAGCACCTGCGGCATCCAGTCCCCGGCCGGGTCCAGCGCGGTCCGCCAGGCCTGGGCGATCAGGTCCTGGGTCATCGGCTCGCCGAGCCGCGCCGCCAACTCGTCCCCGGCGTTGGTGCGCCAGCGGGTCTCCCCCGAGTACGCCAGGAACAGCACCGGGCGTACGACGCCGTCGCGCAGCGCGTCGGAGTAGCCGTAGACCGAGTCGGCGCGGGAGCGCAGCAGCCCGTCGCCGCCGCGCTCGTAGGTGACGAACGGGATCGGGTTGTCGTCGGAGCGGAACGGCGTCCCGGTGAGCATCAGCCGGCGTACCGCGGGTTCGAAGGCGTTCTTGACCCCGTCGCCCCAGGAGCGGGAGTCCCCGGCGTGGTGGATCTCGTCGAGGATGACCAGGGTGCGGCGGGTCATGGTGCGCCGCCGGTGCACCTGCGGGGCCATCCCGACCTGGGCGTAGGTGACGACCGCGCCGTGGAAGTCGGCGGCGGAGTGCAGGTCGGCGTTGCGGAACGCGGAGTCGAGCTGGATGCCGACCCGGGCGGCGGCCTGCGCCCACTGGGTCTTCAGGTGCTCGGTCGGGGCGACCACGGTGACCGCCTCGACGGTGCCGTCGACCAGCAGCTCGGCGGCGATCCGCAGGGCGAAGGTGGTCTTGCCGGCGCCGGGGGTGGCGACGGCGGTGAAGTCTTCGGTACGACGGCGCAGGTACTCCACCATCGCCTTGCGCTGCCAGGCGCGCAGGGGCGGGAACGTCTCCAACGCCGGCAACCGGGGTGCCACCCGAGGCTCCTCTCCGACCGCACGAGGCGGATCCGGGCCGAGGGCCACGGTACCGCCGCCCATGAAAACGCCTCCGCGCAGAGCATGCCGCGAAGGCCGGCCCAGCATAACCAGCCGGGCCCGGCAACCCCAGCCGACACCACGCCGACCGGTCCCGCCGCCGGTCAGCGGGGTGGACGACCGAGGCCGGTCTCCGGCGGACGCATCGTCGGCACCGGTGCCGACCACCGTCGCCGCAGCGCCACCAGACGCAGCACGAAGACCAGCAGCGCCGCGGCGGTCAGCCCGCCCGCCCCGGCGTACCCCAGCGCCGACAGCAGCACCACCATGATCGATCCGGCGAGCGCGGCGACGGCGTAGATCTCCCGGCGCAGCACCACCGGGATCTCGGCGGTGAGCAGGTCCCGGCCCAGCCCGCCGCCGATCGCGGTGAGCATGCCGATCACCACCGCGCCGACCGCCGGCACCCGGGCGTCGAGCGCCTTGAGCGTGCCGGTGACGGTGAACAGGCCGAGCCCGGCGGCGTCGAGCACCAGCACGGTGGTGCGCAGCCGGGCGAGCTGCGGGTGCAGCCAGAACACGGCGCTGGCGGTGACCGCGGCGGTGGCGGCGTAGCGCCAGTCGGCGAAGGCGAGCGGCGGGACCTCGTCGATGACCAGGTCACGGAAGATCCCACCGCCCAGCGCGGCGACGAACCCGACGAAGACGACGCCGAACAGGTCGAGCCGCTTCGCCACCGCCGCCGAGGCACCGGAGGCGGCGAAGACGGCCACCCCGGTCAGGTCGGCCAGGAGCAGGGCGGTGGAGGTGGTCACACCGCCGAAGGTTACGGGGGCGGTCCGGCGGACCGCCCGGATCACTCGCGGTACGAGTCGTAGATCTCCTTGCACTTCGGGCAGACCGGCGAGCCGGGCTTGGCGGCCTTGGTCACCGGGAACGTCTCGCCGCAGAGCGCCACCACGTAGGTGCCCATCACGGCACTCTCGGCGATCTTCTCTTTGCGCACGTAATGGAACAT
This sequence comes from Micromonospora sp. WMMD723, assembly GCF_049863385.1. Taxonomy (NCBI): domain Bacteria; kingdom Bacillati; phylum Actinomycetota; class Actinomycetes; order Micromonosporales; family Micromonosporaceae; genus Micromonospora; species Micromonospora sp. WMMD723. Next base: position 3,791,707 of record NZ_JBMKNR010000001.1, on the reverse strand, counting down.
CTCGGGACCCGTGTCGGCGTCCTTCAACTCCGGACGCTCAAGAACCTCGGTACTCACAGTCACACCTCCAACTGCACAAGTTTGGCAGGTCGGCCGGGTCCGGTCCACCGCAGCCCACCCCGACGGCGGCCAGTTACGGTAGCTGACGTGACCACCTTTCACATCCGGCCCGGTACCGAGGTCGCCGAAGCCCTGCGTGACGGCCGTCCCGTCGTCGCCCTGGAGAGCACGATCGTCTCGCACGGTCTGCCCCGACCGGACAACCTGCGGGTCGCCCGGCAGATCGAGCAGACGGTACGCGACGCCGGGGCCGTTCCCGCCACCATCGGCATGGTCGGCGGCGAACTCGTCGTCGGCCTCGACGACGCCGAGCTGACCCGGCTCGCCACCGTCGACGGTGTGGCGAAGCTCTCCGTCCGCGACCTCGCCGTGGCCGCCGCCACCGGCGCCGACGGGGCCACCACCGTGGCCGCCACCAGCGCGGTGGCCGCCGCCGTCGGGATCGGCGTCTTCGCCACCGGCGGCCTGGGCGGGGTGCACCGGGAGGCGGCGCAGACCTTCGACGAGTCGGCCGACCTGGTCACCCTGGCCCGTACCCCGATCACGGTGGTCTGCGCCGGGGTCAAGTCGATCCTCGACGTCGGGGCGACCCTGGAGCGGCTGGAGACCCTCGGCGTCGGGGTGGTCGGCTACCGCACCCGGCGTTTCCCCGGCTTCTACCTGACCGAGTCCGGGTTCGACCTGGACTGGTCGGTGGACTCCCCCGAGCAGGTCGCCGCGGTGCTCGCCGCCCGCGAGCAGCACGGGGTGCACGGCGGCGGCCTGATCGTGGCCAACCCGCTCCCGGTCGACGAGCAGCTCGACCCGGCGCTGCACGACCGCACCCTCGCCGAGGGCCTGGCCCGGTTGGGCCGCGAGGGCGTCACCGGCAAGGCGGTCACTCCGTTCCTGCTGGCCCACTTCCACTCGGCGACCGAGGGCGCCAGCCTGGCGGTCAACGTCCGGATCATCCTGCGCAACGCCGACCTGGCCGCCCGGATCGCGGTCGCGGCGGCCGGACGCGCCGCCGCATGACCGCTCCCGGTCGGATCGTGGTGGTCGGCGACCTGATCACCGACGTGGTCGCCGTGCTGGCCGGAGCGCTGGCCACCGGCTCGGACACCCCGGCGACCATCAAGGTCACCGGCGGCGGGCAGGCGGCCAACACCGCCGCCTGGATCGCCGCCCAGCGCGCGCCGGTGACGCTGGTCGGGGCGGTCGGCGACGACAGCGCCGGCCGGGACCGGGTGGCCGAGCTGGAGCGGGCGGGGGTGGACTGCGCGGTCGAGGTGCACCCGCAGGCCACCACCGGAACGGTGATCGTGCTGGCCACCGCCGACGAGCGGACCATGGTCACCGAGCGGGGGGCGAACCTGCGGCTGACCGCCGACCACGTGGACCGGGCCCTGGCGGCGCTACCCGACGCCGCCCATCTGCACCTGTCCGCGTACTGCCTGCTGGATGCCGGGTCGCGACCGGCCGGACTCCGCGCGTTGGCCGCCGCCCGCGAGCACGGGCTGACCACCAGCGTCGACGCCGCCTCCGCCGCGCCGCTGCGGCGCATCGGCGCGGCGGCCTTCCTGTCCTGGGTACGCGACGTCGACCTGCTGCTGGTCAACGCGGACGAGGCGGGGGTGCTGGCCGGCGGGCTGGATCCGGCGGCCCAGGCGCGGGCTTTGTCGGCGGCGGCCCGGCGGGTGGTGGTCAAGCGGGGCGGGGCGGGCGCGATCTGGGTGGACCGGCGGGCCACCGTCGGGGTGACGCCGTCGCTGCGGGTCGCCGTGGTGGACGTCACCGGGGCCGGGGACGCCTTCGCGGCCGGCCTGCTCACCGCCTGGACCACCGGCGCGACCCCGAGGGCCGCGTTGACCAGGGCCGCCGACCTGGGCGCCCTGGCGGTCTCGATGGTGGGTGCCCGGCCGGAGGCGACCGGCGGGTAACGGTGCCGGCCACGCCCGCACCGGCCGGCCCCGTCAGGGTTCGGCGTCGATGATCCGGTGCGGGCGTTCCTCGGCGGTGAGGCTCATCGGCGGGGTCTCGTCGCGGTGCCGGGGCTGGAACCTGGTGGCCAGCCGGTGTTCCTCCTTGGGCGGGCGGTCGTTGGCGAGCAGCACCGCCAGCCAGGGGATGAGGATCATGCCCAGCGCCACCAGGGGCAGCCAGAGCCAGAGCAGCGGGGCCTTCGTGCCGACCAGGACCGCTCCGGCGATCACGCAGGCCACCCGGATGCCCATCATCAGCACGTACCGCTTCTGTCGGCTGGTGAGCTGGTCGTCCTGGCTGCGCGAGGCGTCGGTGATCAGAATCGGCTGGTACGCCTGACGCTTCACCATGGACCTCCTGAGGGGATTACCCACCATCCTGTCACCGCACCACCTTGATCAGCGAAAATCGACGCATACCGGGATCGTGTTACGTGCGTGGTACGCTCCGGCGGTGGGCAGCCGGTTCAGCTTCACCGAGGAGGCGTTGGCCAACCTGCGGGTCTACGACGTCACCCCCGGGGAAGTCTGGGAGGCGTTGCACAGCACCCGCCGGGTGATCCGGCACCTCGGCGAGGACCTGACGGTCGTCTACGCGGCGAGCGGTCGCGGCCGACGGCTGGCCGTCCTGCTCGCCGAGGCCGACGGCACCGACCACGACTGGGACGTCCTCTCCGCCCGCGACCTGAGCGACGTCGAGGCCAAGCGCTACGACGAGACCGTGCGGAGAACGCGCCGATAGAGGAGGCGACGGCGATGAACCGTGACGAGGCCATCAAGCGATTCCACGGCGGCGACGACACGTTCGCCGAGCTGATCGACGACAGTCAGCCGGTGGAACTGCCCGCCCCCGACACCGACGTGCCGATGGTCAGCCGTTCGGTACGCCTGCCGATGGACACCTACGAGCGGGTCCGGGCGGCGGCCGAGGCGCGGGGCATCGGCGTCACCACCCTGATGCGGCAGTGGATCGAGGCCGGCCTGGCCGACCTGGACGACTCGGCCACCGTCTCGCTCGCCGACGTACGCCGGGCGCTCGCCTCGCTGTCCCGCCCCACCGCCGCCTGACCGGCCCGTTCACAGGGCCGGGCGGGGCCGCTCCGGTGGCCGCCCGTACGCCCGGCGGAAATCCGCGACCGTGACCGCCGCGAGCACGGTCGCGGTCGCGGCGAGCGCCACAACGCTGACCGTCAGGGTCACCAGGGGCGTCAGCACGGCCAGGACGAGCACCGCGACGATCCGGGAGCGGGACACCCGCCCGAACACCTCGTGCTCGAAGCGGGCGCGGGCGAGCAGGAAGACCGCCGGCCCACCCGTCAGGAAGACCGCCCAGGCCAACTCGGTCCGCTCGTACGGGTGCACGATCGCCAACTCGTAGCCGACCGCCGTGGTCAGCACTCCGGCGACGATCGCCAGATGGGTCCAGCTCATCGACTCCCCCAGCCGGCCGGGCGCACGGGCCACCCGGATCGCCTCGGCGAGCAGGTGACCCGCCCGGTGGAAGTAGATCCGCCAGAACAGCACGGTGGTGACGAAGGAGAGCAGGAACGCCCCGGAACTGGCCGTGGAGAAACTGTGCCCGCTGAACGCCAACCCGATGACGAGAATGTTCTCCCCGAGGGCGATCAGGAAGAACTGCTGGTGCCGCTCGGCCAGGTGCTCCCCCAGCACCGCCCAGGTGGAGGCGCGGGTCGCCCCCAGTCGGGGCACCGGCCAGCCGACCATCAACCCGGCGTAGTCGACGACGACGGCCACCGACCAGCAGGCCAGCCGCCACACCCCGGGCAGCACCGCCCCGAGCACCCAGGGCACGGCGCTGACCACCGCCCAGGCCGCGACCCGCACCGTGACCAGCCGGCGGGGGTGGCCGCGCAACGCCAGGGTGAGGAAGAGCGGCCGGCCCACCTGCACCGCCACGAACGCGAGGGCGAAGGCCGGCGCGCGGGTGTCGAACGCACGCGGGGTGGCGACCGCCATCACCATGCAGCCCAGCATCGCGTAGACCACCACGAACTGGATCTCCGGCCGTTCCGGCTCGTACCGGCTGGTGACCCAGGCGGTGAACGTCCAGACCGCCCAGAAGGCCAGGAAGATCACCAGGGTCTGGACGATCTCGACGGGCAGGTCCTCCCCGGCCGCACCCAGGTCGTCGATGATCCGCTGGGAGACCCGGGTCAGGGCGAAGACGAAGACCAGGTCGAAGAAGAGTTCGAGGAAGGTCGCCCGGGGCGAACTCCCCCCGCCGCGCAGCAGCGCCGCCCCCCGCTCGTCCGCCATCGTCCACCCGTCGCCGCTGTCGCGGATCTCAACGAGCCGGCCCGGCTCCGGTTGCGTCAGCCCCTGTCCGCCCTCGCCGCCGCCTTCACCTGCTGCTTGTACTCGCGCACCCGGCGCAGCGACTCCGCGTCCGTGACGTCGGCGACCGAGCGGAAGGTGTCGGGGTCGCCGTACCCGCCGGCGGCCTCCCGCCAGCCGTCGGGACGCACGTCGTACCGCTTGCCGAGCAGGGCGACGAAGATCTGCGCCTTCTGGGTGCCGAAGCCGGGCAGGTCGGCGATGCGGCGCAGCAGTTCCCGCCCGTCGGTGACGTCCGCCCAGAGCCGGCCGGCGTCACCGGCGTACCGGTCGACCAGGACCCGGCACAGCTCCTGCACCCGGCCGGCCATCGCCTTCGGGAACCGGTGCAGCGCGGGCGGCCGGGCGAAGACCTCGACCAGTTCCTGCGGATCGTAGCCGGCCAACTCCCGGGCGTCCGGGTCGTGGCCCAGCCGCTGGGCCAGCACGTACGGCGAGGAGAACGCCTTCTCCATCGGCACCTGTTGGTCGAGCAGCATCCCGGTCAGCAGGGCCAGCGGGCTGCGCTCCAGCAGCCGGTTGGCCTCACCGTCGATGGGCAGCGAGAGCGTCATGCCCCCATCCTGCCCGCCCCGGCCGCCCGGCCGGCCGACATCCGCCTCCGGCCCGCCGCGCCGGGCCCGTCCCGACGCGAAGCGGCCCGGTGGACACGGCGCGGCCCGGTGGACACAGGTGTCCACCGGGCCGTCGGTGCCGTGGGGCGTCAGTTCACGACGTAGAGCAGCCGGTTCGGCGAACCCGAGCCGGGGCTGGTCACCACGTTGGGGGTGGCGCTGCTGGTCAGGGAGCTGGCGACCTGCGCCGGGGTGTACGAGGGGTTGGCCGACAGGACCAGGGCGGCGGCGCCGGCGACGTGCGGGGACGCCATCGAGGTGCCACTGATCGAGTTGGTGGCGCTGTCGTTGGTGTTCCACGACGAGGTGATGTTCGAGCCCGGCGCGAACAGGTCGACGCAGGAGCCGTAGTTGGAGTAGGAGGCCCGCGCGTCGGTGTTGGTGGTGGCGCCGACCGTGATGGCCGAGGCGACCCGCGACGGCGAGGAGTTGCAGGCGTTGGCGTTGGAGTTGCCGGCCGCCAGGGCGTACGTGACGCCCGAGCTGATCGAGCTGGCCACCGCGTTGTCGAGGGTGGTGCTGACCCCGCCGCCGAGGCTCATGTTGGCCACCGCCGGCTTGACCGCGTTGGCGGTCACCCAGTTGACGCCGCTGATCACACCGGTGGTGCTGCCGCTGCCCCGGCAGTTGAGCACCTTCACCGCGATCAGCCGGACGCCCTTGGCCACGCCGTACTTGGTGCCGCCGACGGTGCCGGCGACGTGCGTGCCGTGGCCGTTGCAGTCGGTGTTGTTGGAGTCGACCGTGTTGGTGCCCCAGGTGGCCCGGCCGCCGAAGTCGGTGTGGGTGGTCCGGATGCCGGTGTCGATGATGTACGCCCGCACGTTGGTGGCCGTGTTCGGGTAGGTGTAGCTGGAGTTCAGCGGCAGGTTGCGCTGGTCGATCCGGTCCAGGCCCCAGGAGGGCGGGTTGGTCTGGGTCGCCTGGACGGTCATCACCCGGTCCTGCTCGACGTACGCCACCGACGGGTCGGCGGCGAGCCGACGGGCCTGGCTGGCGCTCATCTTCGCGCTGAACCCGGTGAGCGCGGCGCTGTAGACGTCGGCGACGTTGCCGCCGTACCGCTTGGTGAGGCTGGCGGCCCGGTCCGGCACGGCGGTCCGGGCGGCGCGGCTGTTGGCGGCGCCGACGGCCTCGCCCTTCAGCACGACCAGGTAGCTGCCGCTGATCGCGTCCGGGGCGGAGGCGTAGCGGATCTGGCCGGTGGGGGCGGCGAGGGCGGGGGCGCCCGCGGCGACGGAGAGGGCCGCGGCGGCGGCCGCGACGGCGACCGCGCGGAGCGCGTGACGCCGGGGGACGGACACGTCGGACATCGTCTGAACTCCCTACCGGGTACGACCGGACAGACGGGGGCCGTCCGAACGTCCCATCGACGGATGTTGGAGGGAATGTTAACGAGACATCGACGTACGTAACAGAGATAACGGCCAGGGGATTGAGCTGGTGTTATGGAAGTCGACGGGTGCCCACCACCCCCCGCCCCCGGGGCAGGCAGGATGACGAGGTGGACCGTTACGACATGCTGCTCTCCCCCGCCGGCGTCGACGCGCTGCGCACCGCGCTCACCGACGCCGACTTCACCGCCAACGGCATCGCCGGCCGGCTCGGGCCGCAGGCCACCGGCGGGGTGGCCCGCAACGACTTCCGGGCCGCGCTGCGCGCCACCGAGGAGCGGGACCCGCTGGCCACCCTGATCCGGGTGTTCGTCTGCGACCAGACCGAGCCCGAGTCGGCGGTCGCCGCCGCGCTCGCCCCGCTCGACCTCGCCGAGGCCGTCGCCGCCGGCCTGGTCGAGCCGTCCGGCGACGGCCTGCGCGCCGGGGTCGACCTGGAGCCGTACGGGGACGACTGGTGGGTGCTCGCCGACGTGCCGGCCAGCGCCCGCCCCGGCCGGCCGCTGCCCAGCGAACACGTGCTCGGTATCGGCGGAGCCACCCAGACCCTGATCGGGGCGACCGTCCGCCGCCCGGTGGACACCGCGCTGGACCTCGGCACCGGCTCCGGTGTGCAGGCCCTGCACCTGGCGACCCGGGCCCGGCGGGTCACCGCCACCGACGTGTCGGAGCGGGCACTGCGCTTCGCCGCCACCACCGCCGCCCTCAACGGGCAGGACTGGGAACTGCTCCGCGGCGACCTGGTCGCCCCGGTGGCCGGCCGCCGGTTCGACCTGGTGGTCAGCAACCCTCCGTTCGTGGTCGGGCCGGGCACCACCACCCACGTCTACCGGGACTCCGGCCGGGTCGGCGACGCGATCGGCGCGGAACTGGCCGCCGCCGCCCCGGGCCTGCTCACCGAGGGCGGCACCATGCAGTACCTGGCCAACTGGGTGCACGTCGCCGGGGAGGACTGGGCCGAGCGGGTGACCGGCTGGTTCGCCGGCACCGGCCTGGACGCCTGGGTGATCCAACGCGAGGTCGCCGACCCGATGGCGTACGTCAACCTGTGGCTGACCGACGTCGGCGAGGCGGCCGACCCGCACCGGGCGGCGGCCTGGCTGGACTGGTTCGACACGCACAAGATCGAGGCGGTCGGGTTCGGCATCGTCTCGCTGCGCCGGGGCGGGCACACCGATCCCGTCGTCCGGGTGGAGGATCTGCGGCAGCGGGTCGAGGCCCCGCTGGGCGACCAGGTGGCCGCCTGGTTCGACCGGCAGGACTTCCTGCGCGCCCGCGGCGGGGACGGGATGCTCGACGCCCGCTACCGGGCCGCCCCGGGGCTGCAACTGCGGCAGGAGGCGACCATCGGCGACGAGGGCTGGGCGGTGGACCGGCAGGTCCTGACGATGCCGCACGGGCTGCGCTGGAGCGAGGAGATCGACCCGCTGGTGCTGGCCCTGGTCGGCGGCTGCGACGGGCGGTTGCCGCTGCGCGACCAGCTCGCCCTGCTCGCCGCCGCGCACGACGTCACCACCGACGAGCTGGCCGAGGCGGCCGGCCCGATCGTGGCGCACCTGGTCGAGCGGGGCATCGTCGAGCCGGTGACCGACTGATGCGGGCGGTGGTGCAGACCGTCGGCCGGGCCAGCGTCACCGTCGACGGCGAGGTGGTCGGCGCGATCACCGACGGCCTGCTGGTGCTGCTCGGGATCACCCACACCGACACCCCCGAGCTGGCCCGCACGATGGCCCGCAAGGTGCACGAGCTGCGCATCCTCGACGACGAGCGCAGCGCCGCCGACACCGGCGCCCCGGTCCTGCTGGTCAGCCAGTTCACCCTCTACGGCGACACCCGCCGGGGCCGCCGGCCGGGCTGGACCGCCGCCGCCCCCGCCGAGGTGGCCGAACCGCTGGTCACCGCCGTGGTAGAGGAGCTGCGGGCCCGGGGCGCGACGGTCGAGACGGGCCGCTTCCGCGCCCACATGCTCGTCGAGAGCATCAACATCGGCCCCCGCACCCTCCTCCTGGACCTCTGACAGCCCTCCCGCCCCACCACTCCCTCCCCCCGCGCCCCCGCGCGTCCCGCGCCTGCCCCGGTGATCAAGAGGTTTGCGTCATCCTGAAGATCGAACTTGACGCAAACTTCTTGATCACCAGGGCGGGGCAGGCGGGCGGGGCGGGCGGGGCGGGAGGGGGGATGCGGGGGCGGGGTGGGTCAGGAGAAGAGGCCCCGGCGTTGGAGGGACTGGCGGAGCCAGCCGTCGAGCTGGGCGGCCCAGTCGGTGCGGTCGGCGTTGGCGTGGTCGACGGTGAACCGGCCGAAGGTGTCCCGGCCCTCGGTAAACAGCCCGCCGCGCTTGTCCAGCTCCAGCACCACCTGCATCTGGTGCGGGTCGGTGACGAAGGTGACCTCGAGCTGGTTGATCGCCCCGGCGTACTGCGGGGCGGGGTAGAACTCGATCTCCTGGTAGAACGGCAGGCTCTGCCGTACGCCATAGATGTGGCCGCGCTCGACGTCGGCGCGGGCGAACCGGAAGCCCAGCCGCAGCAGCGCCTCCAGCAGCCGCTCCTGGGCCGGCAGCGGATGCACCGACACCGCGTCCAGGTCACCCTTGTCGACCGCGCGGGCCACCTCCAGCTCGGTACGCAGCCCCATCGTCATCCCGTGCAGCCGGTGGCCGTACAGGTCGGTCAGCGGGGTCTCCCACGGCACCGCGAACCGGAACGGGATGTCGTACCGCTGGCCCGCCTCCAGCCGAAACGGGCCGGTGACCTGCTGCCGGGCGAACTCCTGGGTGGTCTCGTACTCGGAGTCGGCGCCCTCCACCTCGACCCGGGTGACCAGACCGAGCGCCACGTACTCGATGTCGGTGGCGTGGTCGCCGCCGGCCACGTGCACCCGTCCCTCCAGCACCCCGCCCGGACGGCAGTTCGGGTTGGCGAGCACGGTCTCCACCGACGGACCGCCCACCCCCATCGACTGCATGAGCCGCTTGAAGACCACCACGTCCTCCATTGCCTGTTCGCGTGCCGGCCACCATGGTCGACCGCTGGCACGGTAACCGGACCTGGCAAGACCCGCGACGGCCCCCCGTACCCGACCGGATTGGTGTCGGTTCCCCGATCACCTCACCCCCGTTTCACGTCCCGGTTGGAAAGCTGTTCGTCACCGGGGCCGATGGCGTCGGTACGCGACACGAAAGCGGACACGGGGAGACACAGAGATGGCCCTGCAGATGATCGATAACAAGACGCGCCCGGCCACCACCATCGACGCCGAGCACGGCACCGAAGCCCTCACCGACCTCGACGCCACCGACGAGCGCGGGGTCTCCACCGACCTGGTCCGGGCCTACCTCAACGGCATCGGCCGGACCAAGCTGCTCACCGCGGCCCAGGAGGTGGAGCTGGCCAGGCGGATCGAGGCCGGGCTGTTCGCCGAGGAGAAGCTGTCGACGTGCACCCCCGTCTCCGGCGACCTGCACGCCGACCTCGCGCTGATCGCCCGGGAGGGACGCGCCGCCAAGGACCACCTGCTGGAGGCGAACCTGCGGCTGGTGGTCAGCATCGCCAAGCGCTACACCGGGCGGGGGATGGCCTTCCTCGACCTCATCCAGGAGGGCAACCTTGGCCTGATCCGCGCGGTCGAGAAGTTCGACTACGCGAAGGGCTACAAGTTCTCCACGTACGCCACCTGGTGGATCCGGCAGGCGATCACCCGGGCGATGGCCGACCAGGCCCGCACGATCCGCATCCCGGTGCACATGGTCGAGCAGGTCAACCGGATGGTCCGGGTCCGCCGGGAGCTGTCGGTCACGCTGGGCCGCGAGCCGATCGTGTCCGAGGTGGCGCGGGCGATGGAGATCCCCGAGTTCCAGGTCATCGAGCTGATCTCGTACGACCGGGAGCCGGTCAGCCTCGACCAGGCCGTCGGCGAGGACGGCGAGAGCGCCCTGGGTGACTTCGTCGCCTCGGTGGACCCGCGCACCGAGCCGGGTGACGCCGCCGCCAACGGCGAACTGCGCAACGAGGTACGCATCGTGCTCGCCACCCTCTCCCAGCGGGAGCAGGCGGTGATCCGGCTCCGGTTCGGCCTCGACGACGGCCGGCAGCGCACCCTCGACGAGGTGGGCAAGGAGTTCGGCCTGTCCCGGGAGCGCATCCGGCAGATCGAGAAGGTCACCCTGCTCAAGCTGCGTGACCCGGAGCGGGCGCAGCGGCTGGAGGCGTACGCCTGCTGAGCGGGACGGTTCGCGGTCAGGCCCCCGGCGGTTCGCCGGGGGCCTGCCTCCTTCCGCGGTGACCGGCCGGCGGCACCCCCGGTCAGAGCCGGCGCGGGCCGGTGTCGGGGCGCGCCCCGGCCGTGCCGACCCCCACCGCCGCGTGCAGCACCGCGATGCCGTCCGGGCGGGCCAGCACCGGGTTGAGGGTGAGCGTCCGCACCCGGGGCTGCTCGTCGGCCAGCCGTCCCACCCGCAGCAGTAGGTCGACCAGGGCCGCCCGGTCCACCGGGGCGGCTCCCCGGTGCCCGCGCAGCAGCGGCGACGCCCGGGGCTCGTCGACCAGTTCGGCCGCGTCCCGGTCGGTCAACGGCACCGCCCGCCAGGCCCGGTCGCCGAGCAGTTCGGTGGCAACGCCCCCCAGCCCGAAACCGACCACCGGCCCGAACGCCGGGTCCTCCCGCAGCTCCACCACGCAGGCCACCCCGGGCGGCACCATCGGCTGCACCAGCACCTGCGCGCCGAAACCGGCCGCCAGGTCCGCGTACGCCCGGCGCAGGGCTACCGGGTCGGCCAGGTCGAGGCGGACGGCACCCAGGTCGAGGCGGTGCCGCAGGCCGGGCGCGGCGGCCTTCAACGCCACCGGCCACCCGCAGCGGTCGGCGGCGGCGAGCGCCTCGTCGACGCTGCCGGCGGGCACCGACCCGACCACCTCGACGCCGTACGCGGCGAGCAGCGCCACCGGGTCGGCGGTGTCACCGCGCAACGCGGCCCGCCCGGCCGCCCGGTCCACCCCGGTCAGCTCCGGCACCGTGCCCGGGTCCCGCCGCAGCCACCCGGCGTACCGGCCGACCCGGCCCAGCGCCCGTACCGCCTCCTCCACGCTCGGGTACGCGGGCAGCCCCGCCGGCACCCGCCCGGCGAGGAACGTCGCCACGGTCGGCTTCCCGGCGGCCAGCGTCGCCGGCAGGGCGGCGGTGACGTCCGCCTCCTCGACGGTGAGCTGCCCCGGCAGCGGCGGGGCGAAGACCGCCACCAGCGCGTCCACCCGGTCGTCGGCGGCGGCCCCGGCCAGCGCGGCGGTGAACTCGGCGACGCCGGCGTGCGGGCCGACGTCGAGCGGGTAGCCGTCGGCGACGGTGAGGCCCTGCCCGACGCAGGCGGCGGCGGCCAGCCCGGTCAGCGCCGACGAGTTGCCCACCACCGCGACCCGGTCCCCGGCGGGCAGCGGCTGGTGGGCCAGCAGCACCCCGACGTCGAGCAGTTCGGCGACGGTGTCCACCCGGATCACCCCGGACTGGGCGAACAGCGCGCTGACGGCCGCCTCGTCCAACGCCGGGCCGGCCGGTCGGGCCAGCGAGGCCAGCGCCACCACCGGCTTGGCCCGGCCGATCCGGCGGGCCAGCCGGGCGAACTTACGCGGATTGCCGAAGGTCTCCAGATAGAGCAGGATCACGTCGGTGCCCGGGTCGTCCTGCCAGTACTGGAGCAGGTCGTTGCCGGACACGTCGGCCCGGTTGCCGGCCGACACGAAACTCGACAGGCCCAGCCCGCGCCGCTGCGCCTCGGCCAGCAGCGCCACCCCGAACGCGCCGGACTGGCTGAAGAAACCCACCCGGCCGGGGGCCGGCAGCACCGGGGCCAGGGTGGCGTTGAGGCGTACCCGCTCGTCGGTGTTCGCCACCCCCAGACAGTTCGGGCCGACGACCCGCATGCCGGCGGCGTGCGCCGCCCGGACCAGGGACCGCTGGGCGGCCGCGCCCGCCGGCCCGGCCTCGGCGAAGCCGGCGGAGATGACCACCAGGCCGTGCGCGCCGGCCGCGGCGGCGTCGGCCACCACCCCGGCCGCCGCCTCGGGGGGCACCGCGACGACCGCGAGGTCGACCGCCACCCCCGCGTCGGCCGCCGACGGGTACGCGGGCAGCCCCGCCACCGTGCGCGCCCCCGGGTGCACCGGCACGATCGCCCCCGGGTAGCCGCCGTCACGCAGGTGCCCGAGCAGCGCCGCGCCGACGCCCTGACCGGTGGCGCTGGCCCCGTAGACGGCCACCCCGCGTGGGGCGAGCAGCCGGGCGATGGACCGCGCCTCGGTGCGGTGTTCCCGGCCACGCTGCACCGCCAGGGTCGCCTCGGTCGGCGCGATCGGGAAGGTCAGGTGCACCACCCCGTCGGCGAACTGGCGTTGCACCTGGTAGCCGAAGTCGGCGAAGACCCGCAGCATCGCCCCGTTGGTGGGCAGCACCTCGGCGACGAAGTGCGCGATGCCGGCCCGGCGGGCGGCGTCGGCCAGGTGCTCCAGCAGCACCGAACCGATCCCCCGGCCCTGGTAGGCGTCCTCCACCACGAACGCCACCTCGGCCTCGGGGGCCGCCGGCCCGAGCCGCTCGTACCGGCCGACGGCAACGATCCGGTCGCCGGCCAGCACCACGAACGCCTCCCGGTCCCGGTGGTCGACGGTGACGAAGCGGTGCAGGTCCCGTTCCGGGATGCGCGGGTACGGCGAGAAGTAGCGCAGGTAGCGGGTGCGTTCCGAGAACCGCCCGTGCATGGCGACGATCTCCGGGGCGTCCTGCGGCCGGATCGGTCGCAGTCCGACGGTGCTGCCGTCGCTGAGCAGCACGTCCACCGGTTGGTCGACAGTGGTCACCGGTCCCTCCCCAGGTTCCCGGCTCAGTCGCGCGGGTCGTACGGGTCCAGCCCGAGCAGCGGGAACACCGCCTTGCGGGTGGCCGCCACGGCCCGGTCCACCGAGTTCGGCTCCCCGGTCGGCTGCCACGGCCGGTGTTCCGGGTCGACGTCGTCGGTCATCCGCAGCGGCACGTCATGGCCGGGTCGCCGGTGGGCGGCCAGCGTGCGCCAGCCGGGCGGGGTGAGGGTGGCCGGGTCGAGCGGGTCACCGGTGGCCACCGCCAGCAGGTGCGTCCAGGCCCGGGGGACCACCTCCACCAGGGCGTACCCGCCGCCGCCGGTGGCCACCCAGCGGCCGTCGCACAACTCGTCGGCGAGGGCCCGCAACGCCAGGTAGGTGGCGCGCTGCCCGTCCACCGACAGGTGCAGGTCGGCCAGCGGGTCCATCCGGTGCCCGTCGGCCCCGCACTGGGTGACCAGGATCTGCGGCCGGAACGCGCGCAGCACCGACGGCACGACCGCGTGGAAGGCCCGCTGCCACCCGGCGTCGTCGGTGCCCGGCGGAAGCGGCACGTTGACCGCGCTGCCCTGCGCCCCCGGCCCACCGGTCTCGTCGGGGAACCCGGTGCCGGGGAAGAGCGCGAGCGGGGTCTCGTGCAGGCTCACCGTCAGCACCCGGGGGTCGTGGTAGAAGACCTCCTGCACGCCGTCGCCGTGGTGCACGTCCACGTCGACGTAGGCGACCCGCTCGGCACCGAGGTCGAGCAGGCGGGCGATGGCCACCGCCGGGTCGTTGTAGACGCAGAACCCGGCGGCCCGGTCGGGCATCGCGTGGTGCAGCCCACCGGCCACGTTGACCGCGCGGCGGGCCTCGCCCCGCCAGACCGCCTCGGCGGCGGTCACGCTCGCCCCCGCGATCAGCGCGCTGGACTCGTGCATCCCGGCGAAGACCGGATTGTCCGAGGTGCCCAGTCCGTACCCGGCGAAGAGCGGATCGCGCGGCGCGGCCCGGACCGCGTCCAGATAGTCGGGCCGGTGCACCCGGGTCAGCGTCGCGTCGTCGGCCGGCTCGGGCTCCACCAGCCGCACGCCGGGCCGGTCGAGCACGCCCAACTCCCGGGCCAGCGCCACGGTCAGCTCGACCCGGACCGGGTCCAGCGGATGCTCCCCCATGTCGTAGTCGAGCAGGGACTCGTCCCACACCACCAGCGTGTCGTCCGACATGGGGCCATCGTCGCACGACGGTCACCGCCCGCCCACTACACGTGCAGGTCAGCCGCCGGGTGTCGGGCCGGTCGCCACCGGGCGGGACGAGTCGGCGACCCATCCGCTCCACGATCCGACATAGAGCGCGGCGTCCGGCCGCCCCGCCAGGTGCAGGGCCAGCACCGCCTGCGCGGCGGTCACCCCGGACCCGCAGTACGCCCCCACCGGGCCGTCGGCGCGCACCCCGACCGCGGCGAACCGGTCCCGCAGCACGTCGGCCGCCGGGTAGCGTCCCTCGGTGACGTACCCGGGGGCGGGCAGGTTGACCGCGCCCGGCACGTGTCCGGCGACCGGGTCGATCGGCTCGGTCTCGCCCCGGTAGCGGGGCGCGGCCCGCACGTCGATCAGCACCCCGTCGTCGGCCGCCGCGAGGGCCGCCGCCGCGTCGGCGTCCAGCACCGGCAGCGCGCCCGGCCGGACGGTCACGTCACCGGGCGTGACGGTGGGCACCTCGACCGTCTGCGGCAGTCCGGCGGCACACCAGGCCGGCCAGCCGCCCGCCAGCACCCGGACCGGCCGGTGCCCCGCCCAGCGCAGCGTCCACCAGGCGCGGGCGGCGGCCAGGCCGTCGCCGCCGTCGTACACCACCACGGGGTGACCGGTACGCACACCGGCGGCCCGCAGCGCGGCCTGGAGGGCGGCCGGGTCGGGCAGCGGGTGCCGGCCCGCCGCGCCGGGCGGACCGCACAGGTCGGCGTCCAGGTCGACGAAGACTGCGCCGGGCAGGTGCCCGGCGACGTAGTCGTCCCGGCCCGGCGGGCCGGCCAGCCGCCAGCGGACGTCCAGCAGGGTCGGTGCGTCGGGCCGGGCCAGCTCGGCGGCGAGCCGGTCCGGCTCGATCAGGGGGTCATCGGTACCGGACATGACGTCCAGTCAACACCATCGGTGCAGCGACCTCGCGTTTCGGCGCAGGTCGATCTTCGCGCGCCGGGGTAGCATCGACCACCGGGAGGCCGCTGACGTGAAGCATGACCTGGTCGACACGACCGAGATGTACCTGCGCACCATCCTCGAACTCGAAGAGGAGGGCGTGCCGCCGTTGCGTGCCCGGATCGCCGAGCGGTTACGGCAGAGCGGGCCGACCGTCAGCCAGACCGTGGCCCGGATGGAACGCGACGGGCTGCTCACCGTCGAGGGCGACCGGCACCTGGCGCTCACCGAGCTGGGCCGGGGCAGCGCCGTGTCGGTGATGCGCAAGCACCGGCTGGCCGAGCTGCTGCTGGTCAACGTGATCGGGATGCCCTACGAGGAGGCCCACGAGGAGGCCTGCCGGTGGGAGCACGTGATGAGCGACGCGGTGGAGAAGCGGGTGTACGACCTGCTCAACCGTCCCACCCGCTCGCCGTACGGCAACCCGATCCCGGGGCTTGAGGAGCTGGGTCCGCCGCAGGCCGGGGCCAGCGAGCCGGTCGAGGGTGAACGCAACCTCGCCTTCCCGGGGCTGACCGGGCAGGTGGTGGTCCGGCGGATCTGCGAGAGCGTACAGACCGACGCCGACGTGCTGCGGCAACTGCACGCCGCCGGGGTGGACCCGGGTGCCACGGTCACCGTCGCCCAGGAACGCGACGGGGTGTTCATCGACCGCTCCGGCGAACGGGTCCGGCTGCCCCGCGAGGTCGCCTCGCGGGTCTTCGTCGCCGCCCACTGACCGCCCCGGCGGCAGCCCGGCCGTCACCGTGACCGGCCGTCACCGCGACCGGCCGTCACAACGACCTGGTGTCGAGCGTCCTGGCCAGGTCGGCGAGGTGGCCGGCGACCTCGCCGGCGGTCGCCCGGTCCTCGTCCGGTCGGCAGGTCCAGCGGAGCGTGGCCAGCCGGTCCTCGGTGGCGAGCCAGCCCACCTCGGCCGTCGGGCCACGCTTCGCGGTCTTCGCGCCGGTCCGGCGGTAGGCGGCCTGGCCCAGTTCCGACACCTTCTTGGCCCCGGCGGGCAGCACGTCGGCGGTGAAGGTCGGCACGTCGATCGAGGTGTCGGTGACCGTCAGGGTCAGCTCCGGCCAGGTGGCGTCGGTGGCCCGCACCACGCAGGTGCGGGTGTCACCGCGCTCGCTGGCGGCGGCCACGTCGAAGCGGGCCCCGGTGTGTTCCTCGATGACCGCGAAGTCGAGCAGCCGGCACGCCCCACCTGACGAGGCGGCCCCCACCTGCACGGTGGCCGGTTCCCCGGTCGGCAGCGGCACCGGCTCGACCTCCGACGCACCACAGCCCGTGGTCAGCAGCACGCCCACGCCGGCCAGCCAGATCCGCCCGTGCACGGGCACACCTCCGTGATCGTCGGCGGGAAACCCGCCGGTGTCCGTCGGAAACCGTACGGGTTGGGGTTGCCGGACGGAAGACCCGCCCCTCCTGTCCGGACCGGGTCAGGTCGCGCAGGGTCCGCAGTGGAGCCGACGGCGGTGCGCTAGTCGTTGACGTACGGGCAGTGCCGGCAGCCACGCCCGCAGCAGGTGCCGCGCCGGGCCAGGAAACCGGCGGTGAGGACGAACAGGCCGGTGGCCGGGTCGGGATAGCCGGCGTCCCCGGCGGCGAGCGCAGCGGCGTGTGCGGTCAGGATCCGTGCCCGGTCGGGGTGCTCCGGCGGCAGCCGGGACGGGTGCGGCTCGGTCAGCGGCCGGTCCGCCAGCGGACGTCGTTCGCCACTCACCACGAGGAGTCTACGGACCGGGCGGGTTCACCGCCCCGGGCCGGCGGTCTCGGCGCGGACCCGGGTCAGCAGGTCGACGAACGGGCCGGGCCGTTGGTAGAGCGAGCGGTGACCGGCGGCGTCCAGCACCAGGTGCTCCTTGTGCGGGGCGTCGAGTTGGGCGTACCACTGGCTGGTCAGGGTCAACCGGCCCGGCACCTCGTGCGCGCCGTCGACCAGGTAGACAGGCACCGCGAGCTGCCGCACCCGGACACGCAGGTCGACCTGCTGGACCTTCGGGTAGAGCACGTCCCAGCCGTCCAGACCGCCGCCGAGCACGTGCGCCTTCTCCAGCAGGGTGTACTCGGCGACGCCGAGGTTCTCCCCCGTCCCGCCCCGGCCCTCGTGGTTGCCGGTACGGTCGAAGTCGAAGGCGGCGGCCTCGTTGGCCAGCAGCGGCTCGTAGTGGTACATGTCCGGATACGGCGGCGGCCCCAGCCCGGTCAGCTGCCGCACCAGATCGGCCCGTCCGGTACGGCCCGCCCAGGCGACGGTGTCGGTGTACTGACTGCGGTCGGCTTCCCGTAGGTCGACCGCCTGCCCGACCCCGACGTAGGCCCGGAACAGCTCCGGCCGGCGCTGCACGGCGACGGCGGCGACCAGCGTCCCCCCGGAGTGCGCCACCAGGTAGACGTCCGGTCGGCCGAAGCGCTGCCGCAGCCGGTCGGCGACGGCGAGCAGATCGGCGACCTCGCTGTCGAGGGTCAACGACGAGGAGGGCGCGAACGCCGCCCACGACCGTGCCGCGCCCCGCCGGTCCACGGTGGCCACCACGAACTGCCGCTCCAGCCCGGCGAGGTGCCGCCGGACCGCCCCCACCTCGGAGCTGCCCGGCCCGCCGGGCAGGAAGATCAGCACCGGGGCCTGCCGGTCGGCGCCCCGCAGCAGCACCCCCAGCTCCCGGTCGCCACCGCCGCGCACCGTGGTCAGCTCGGCGATCCCACCCGGTACGGCGGCCGTCGCGGCCGGCAGCGCCACCGCGACCGTCACCAGGGCGACCACCGCGGTGAGCAGGCCCGCCCCGGCCCGCCCCAGCCAGGTCCACACCGGACGGCGACCCGCCGTCGGGGCGGCCCGTCGCGCCAGGCCCGCCCCGTACGCCGCGCCGACCAGCAACGGCAGCAGGGACAGCAGTCCGTGTACGCCCCGGCCCAGCAGCAGCGCGCCGACACCGAAACCGCTCAGGTGCGGGGCGTCGACGGTCGGCCCCCGCAGCGGCCAGCGGACCAGCTCGACGGCGAGCGCGAAGAGCACCGGAGCCGCGAACATCGCCCCACGGGACCGGCCCGCCCAGCCGGCGAGCCCGCCGACCGCCAGGCTGACCAGGATCGACGTCAGGGCCTCGGCACTGGTGCCGGGACCACGCGGGGTCCACCAGCCGACCAGCAGGCCCCAGCCGAGCGGAGCGACGCCGGCGGCGATCCACCGGACCGACGGTGTCGACCGGGCGCGGCTGAGCAGGGCGGGACGGGGCAGCGACGGCTTCGCCATGACACCTCACCGGAGTCGTCGGCACCTCAGCCTAATGATGATCGATCTCATCCGCGGTCCCGTAACACTCACGGAACGTCATGGCCCGCGTCACGTCCCCGCCGGATCGGGCCGGTCACCCGACGCTCGACCGCCTGGCCGCCTGGCCGACTGGCCGACTGGCCGACTGACCGACTGGCCGCCCAGCCAACTGGCCGCCCGGTCGCCCGGTCGCCCGGGGTCAGCCGAACCAGTGCGCCTCCTGGCCGTGCGAACGCATCCAGGCCAGCGGCGTCCCGTCGAGGGCGAGCACGTTGTGCAGCGTCCCGTCGGGCGGGGGCTGCAGCGCGTCCACGTCCCAGCCGAGCACGTCGGCCGCCTCGGCGGACACCCGGTGGCCGGGCAGGGCGGCGGCCAGTGCGACGAAGGCCTCCCGGCGTGGCGGCGGCACCTGGTAGAGCACGGAGGTGTGCAGGACCACCAGCGTCGCGCCGGCCGGTGCCCGCGCGGCCAGCGCCGGCAGGTCGTCCACCAGGTCGCCCCGCACCAGTTCCGGTGGGTCGGCGGCGGCCACCGCCGCTGCCGCCCGCAACCGGGCCCTGCGATGGGTGTGCTCCGGCCAGATCAACGCGTCGAGCCAACCCACGTCGGCCGGGTCGGTGACGTCGAGCGGGTTCAGGTCGAGGCCGGCCCGCCACACCACCTCGGGACGGGTGGTCGGCGGCCCGGTCCCGGTCAGCGTGCAGTCGAGGACCGGGTCGCCGGCGCCGAGCAGGTGTTCGCCGTAGCGGTAGGCGTACCGGTCGGGGTAGAGGCAGAGGCCGGCGGACGCACCGATCTCCAGCAGCGCCAGTGGCTGCGGCAGGGCGGCCAGCACCGGCAGCAGCGCCGCGCAACGGCCGGCCTCGTTGGTCTGCACCGCCCGGGTGAGCATCGCGGCCCGGACGGCGGGCCAGTGCGCCAGGGTGTGGGCGCGGAAGGCGGCCGGGTCGTCGACCGGGCCACCGAGCCAGCGGACCACGCCGAGGAGCAGTTGCGGCTGCCGCTTGGCCGGCGGCAGGCCGTCCAGCAGGGCGAGCAGCTCGTCGTCGCGGGCGACCGCGTGGGCCAGCCGTTCGTAGGCCGGGGAGACGCCGTGCGCCTCCCGGGTGGCGAACTCGACGTACCGGTCGGCGGTGGTCATGCCCCGATCATCCCCGCCGCGCCCGTCCGGCGCGGCCCCCGGTGCGCCGCCGTCGGCGTGATCCGCGCAACGGGAGCGAGGTGGCGGTGTCCGGGTGGGACCGATGCCGCTACCTCGCCCCACCGGGGTCGATCATGGGGACGGGACGCGGGAGGGCCGACACCCGTCGGGTGCCGGCCCTCCGTGCGACGCGTACGTCAGCTGCAACCGCTGGTGGAGCCGCAGCCCTCGCAGACGTAGCAGCTACCGGCCGGGCGCATCTTCGTACCGCAGGTGAAGCAGAGCGGCGCGTCGGCGGCCTTGCCGATCACGGCCTCCAGCAGCTCGGTGGAGGAACCCACGGCGGGCGCCGGCTTGACGGCGGCCACCTCGGCCAGCTCCTGGGCCGGCTGGGCCACCGGGCCGGTCTTCGGCTCGGTCGTCTCGACCGGGGCGGAGGACGCCATCGCCGTCAGGTCCGCGCCGGCGGCCTCCGCGTCGGCCTCGGCCCGCAACTGCGCGGCCCGCTCCTTGGCGGTGAAGATGCCCAGCTCGGCACGGCGCTCGTAGGGCAGGAAGTCCAGCGCCAGGCGACGGAAGATGTAGTCCATCACCGAGGCGGCCATCCGCACGTCCGGGTCGTCGGTCATGCCCGCCGGCTCGAAGCGCATGTTGGTGAACTTGCTGACGTACGTCTCCAGCGGGACGCCGTACTGCAGGCCGATGGAGATCGCCACCGAGAAGGCGTCCATCACCCCGGCCAGGGTGGAGCCCTGCTTGGACATCTTGAGGAAGACCTCGCCGAGGCCGTCGTCCGGGTAGGACGAGGCGGTGAGGTAGCCCTCCGCGCCGCCGACCGAGAAGGAGACCGTCTGCGAGGGGCGCTTCTTCGGCAGCCGCTTGCGCACCGGGCGGTACTCGACGACCTTCTCCACGGTCTTCTCGACCTCGGCGGCCGGAGTCGCCGTCTCGGCCGCGCCCTTGCCGGGCTTGGCCACCGACAGCGGCTGGCCCACCTTGCAGTTGTCCCGGTAGATCGCCAGCGCCTTCAGGCCGAGCTTCCAGCCCTCGAAGTAGATCTTCTCGACGTCGGCGACGGTGGCCTGCTCCGGCATGTTGACCGTCTTGGAGATGGCCCCGGAGATGAACGGCTGGACGGCCGCCATCATCCGCACGTGCCCCATCGGGGCGATCGACCGCTCGCCCATCGCGCAGTCGAAGACCGGGTAGTGCTCCGGCTTGAGGCCGGGGGCGTCCACCACGTGTCCGTGGTCGGCGATGTGCTCGACGATCGCCTCGACCTGCTCCTCCGGGTAGCCGAGGCTGCGCAGGGCGCGCGGCACGGTCTGGTTGACGATCTGCATCGAGCCGCCACCGACCAGCTTCTTGAACTTCACCAGCGCCAGGTCGGGCTCGACGCCCGTGGTGTCGCAGTCCATCATCAGGCCGATGGTGCCGGTCGGGGCGAGCACGCTGGCCTGCGCGTTGCGCCAGCCGTTGCGGTCGCCGACCTTGTTGCCCTCGGTCCACTGCCGGGTGGCCTCGCGCTGGATCGCGGTGGCCACGGTGCCGGCCGGCTTGATGGCGTCGTTGGCGGCGGCGTGCTTGCGCATGACCCGCTTGTGCGGCTCGGCGTTACGGGCGTAGCCGTCGTACGCGCCGACGATGCCGGCCAGCTCGGCCGAACGGCGGTACGCCGTGCCGGTCATCAGCGAGGTGATCGCCGCGGCCACCGACCGGCCCTGCTCCGAGTCGTACGGCAGGCCGGAGGCCATCAGCAGCGCGCCGAGGTTGGCGTAGCCGATGCCCAGCTGCCGGTAGGCACGGGTGGTCTCGCCGATCTTCTCGGTCGGGAAGTCGGCGAAGCAGATCGAGATGTCCATCGCGGTGATGACGAACTCGACCGACCTGACGAACTTCTCCACCTCGAAGCCGCCGTCGGCGCGGAGGAACTTCATCAGGTTGAGCGAGGCCAGGTTGCACGAGGAGTTGTCCAGGTGCAGGTACTCCGAGCACGGGTTCGACGCGGTGATCCGGCCGGTTTCCGGGCAGGTGTGCCAGTCGTTGATGGTGTCGTCGTACTGCAGGCCGGGGTCGGCGCACTCCCAGGCGGCCTGGGAGATGGTGCGGAACAGCTTCTTGGCGTCGATCGTCTCGATGGTCTGCCCGTCGAGCCGGCCGCGCAGGTCGAAGTGGCCGTTGTTCTCCACCGCCGACATGAACTCGTCGGAAACCCGGACGGAGTTGTTGGCGTTCTGGTACTGGACGCTGACGATGTCGGCACCGCCCAGGTCCATGTCGAAGCCGGCGTCCCGCAGCGCGCGGATCTTGTCCTCCTCCCGCGCCTTGGTCGCCACGAACTCCTCGATGTCCGGGTGGTCCACGTCGAGGATGACCATCTTGGCCGCGCGCCGGGTGGCGCCGCCGGACTTGATGGTGCCGGCGGAGGCGTCCGCGC
The DNA here is from genome assembly GCF_049863385.1 of Micromonospora sp. WMMD723. Classification (NCBI taxonomy): domain Bacteria; kingdom Bacillati; phylum Actinomycetota; class Actinomycetes; order Micromonosporales; family Micromonosporaceae; genus Micromonospora; species Micromonospora sp. WMMD723. The sequence continues at coordinate 3,769,455 of NZ_JBMKNR010000001.1, read as the reverse complement.
CGCGCATGAAGCTGACCGGGCCGGAGGCGGTGCCGCCGGAGGAGAGCAGTTCCTTCGAGGACCGGATACGGGAGAGGTTGACCCCGGCGCCGGAGCCGCCCTGGAAGATCCGCCCCTCCTCCTTGTACCAGTCAAGGATGGAGTCCATCGAGTCGTCGACCGAGAGGATGAAGCAGGCGCTGACCTGCTGCGGCGACGGCGTGCCGACGTTGAACCAGACCGGCGAGTTGAAGCTGAACACCTGGTGCAGCAGCATCCAGGTCAGCTCGTGCGCGAAGACCTCGGCGTCGCCGGGAGCGGCGAAGTAGCCGTGCTGCTCACCGGCGGTCCGGTAGGTGCTGACCACCCGGTCGATGAGCTGCTTGAGCGACCACTCGCGCTGCGGGGTCCCCACCGCGCCCCGGAAGTACTTGGTGGTCACGATGTTGGCCGCGTTGACGCTCCAGGACTCGGGGAACTCCACCCCGCGCTGCTCGAAGTTGATCGAGCCGTCGCGCCAGTTGGTCATGACGACGTCGCGGCGCTCCCACGCCACCTCGTCGTACGGGTGCACGCCCTCGGTCGTCCAGACCCGCTGCACCTTGAGCCCGGTCACCGCGCCGTTCTTCGCCGCCCGCGACCGGCTTGTTGTCACGCCGTCCCCCGCCATCTCATCGGCCCCCTCGTCTGCGCGGCCACCCGCCACGCGTCGTCACTGTCAGAATCCAGGTCGTTGCTGTCGGAAAAGACTCAGTCGGTACGGTCGGCGGTCCCGGCCGCGTCGGCGCGGGCCTGTGCGGCGGCCCGCAGCGTCTCGATCTCGCGTTCGAAGTCGGCAAGCGAGTCGAACGAGCGGTAGACGCTGGCGAAGCGCAGGTAGGCCACCTCGTCCAGGTCGCGCAGCGGGCCCAGGATCGCCAGTCCCACGTCGTGGCTCGGCAACTCGGCCGCGCCCTTGGCCCGGACGGTCTCCTCGACCTTCTGGGCCAGCAGGGCGATCGAGTCCTCGTCGACCGGTCGCCCCTGGCACGCCTTGCGCACCCCGCCGATGATCTTGGTCCGGCTGAACGGCTCGGTCACGCCGCTGCGCTTGACCACCGCGAGCACGGCCTCCTCGACGGTGGTGAACCGCTTGCCGCACTCCGGGCAGGAACGCCGACGCCGGATGAGCTGACCGTCGTCGGCCTCACGGGAGTCGACCACCCGGGAGTCGGCGTGCCGGCAGTACGGGCACCGCATCGCCTGACCTCCTTGATCGACCGGGGCCCGCCCGCCCACCTCCGGGCACGCGTCGGCCCGGCGGAGCCGGCTTCGCCGGCCGTCGCCGTGGTCGACGATACGGGAGTGCGGTGGGTAGTCGAACCCAACCTGTGGGCAACTTACGCCCGTGTGACTACTACATCTAGGGGTCGACCGTAGGCCGCCGAGGGGGTCGGGTCAAGTTGCCGGCGTGTCCGGCGCGTCACCTCCGACCACCGGCGGCGACCCGCCGTCCCGGGGGCACGCTGGGTGCAACCGACGGGGCCCACGGGAGGTTACCGGCCGTCCGGACAGGCCCCCCGGACGGAGGACGCGACCCGGCCGACGACCCGCCGGACGCCGGCCCGCCGGGGACGTACCATCTACCAGAACAGACGTACGAAAGGCCAGGATTTCCACCCGACACGCCGAGTTGCGTCGTACAGATGTTTGAAAATGACCGATCTCACCTATACGGTCATGAACGACCGGGCACGGCGCACCACGTCGGTCCGGCACCGCGACACCCCGCACGCACCACGAGCCGCCAAGGCACCCAGCGCCGACCAGGGAGGACGGACGTGACCGAGGACCGGGCCAGCCGGCAGAAGAACCCGCAGCCGATCGCCGAGGCGGGTTCCCCGGCCAGTCGGCGTCCCCGCGCCGCCCGCAGCCGTACCGGCCAACCGGCCGTCCGCCCGGTCACGCCGGTGGTCAGCGGCTTCCCCGACCCGACCGCCGTCGACCTGACCGCCCGGCAGCGCCGCATCCTGGAGTTCATCCGCAGCTGGGTCGAGCGGCACGGCTACCCGCCGAGCGTCCGCGAGATCGGTGAGGCCGTCGGCCTGGTCTCCCCGTCGAGCGTCGCCTACCAGCTCAAGGAGCTGGAGAAGAAGGGCTTCCTGCGGCGCGACCCCAACCGGCCCCGCGCGGTGGACGTGCGTGCCCCCGGCGGGGACGCCGACGACGAGCTGAGCCGCGCCCAGCGCCCCACCCCGGCGTACGTGCCGATGCTGGGCCGGATCGCCGCCGGTGGGCCGATCCTCGCCGAGCAGGCGGTGGAGGACGTCTTCCCGCTCCCCCGCGAGTTGGTGGGTGAGGGCGAGGTCTTCATGCTCCAGGTCAAGGGCGACTCGATGCTCGACGCGGCGATCTGTGACGGCGACTGGGTCGTCGTCCGGCAGCAGCCGATCGCCGAGGCCGGTGACATCGTGGCCGCCATGCTCGACGGCGAGGCGACCGTCAAGACCTACCGGCGGCGCGACGGCCACGTCTGGCTGATGCCGCAGAACCCGGCCTTCGACCCGATCCCGGGTGACGACGCCACCATCATGGGCCGGGTCGTCGCCGTGCTCCGCCGGATCTGACTCCCTGACCTGACCCGTACCCTCGCTGGTCGTCCCTTCCCGGGAAGGGCGGCCGGTCAGGTGTCGACGGGAGGCCCGCCGCAGCGTCAGTAGCGTTCGCCGCTGCGACCGGGCGGTGGGCCGTACTGGCCGCCGCGCCGGTCGTCGTGGCCGTCGCGGGGCGGGCCGGAGCGCGGCTCGCGGGGGCCGGCCGCATCCCGGCGCGGCGGCTCTGCCCGCCCCCCGCCGTAGACACCGCCACCACCACGGCCACCCGCGGGCGCGCCACCACGGCCACCGGCAGGGGCACCGCCACGCCCACCGGCCGGCGCGGCACCACGGCCACCAGCCGGAGCAGCGCCACGGCCACCGGCGGGCGGACCGCCCCGACCACCGTCACGTCCGCCTGCGGGCGGACCGCCCCGCCCACCGGCCGGGGCAGCACCACGGCCACCGGCGGGCGGACCACCTCGACCATCGGCCGGGGCACCACCGCGCCCACCGGCCGGGACGCCACCACGGCCACCCGGCGGCGTGCCGCGCCCGTCCACCGGGGCACCGCCACGGGCACCCGGAGGAGCACCACGGCCGCCGTCCGGAGCACCGCCGCGCCCACCGGTGGGAGCACCGCCACGCGGGTCCGCGGCGGGCGGACCGCCCCGCGACGCGCCGCCGGCCGGGGCCCCGTGGGGCGCGCCGCCACGCGGACCAGCGCCGTTGCCCGCCGGACCACCCGCCGGGGCGGCACCGTAGACCCCACCGCCTGCGGGACGGCCGCCGCCGTACACACCGCCACCCGCCGGACGGCCGCCGGACGGTGGTGGACCACCGCCCGGACGGCCGGCGGGAGCAGCACCGGCCCCGGCCGGGGGCCGGCCGCCGCCGTAGACCGCACCGCCGGCCGGGCGGGCAGCCGAGCCGCCGGCCGCCGCCGGAGCACCGTAGACACCGCCGCCGCGCGGCCGGTTCGCGACCGGCTCCGCAGCGGGGGGAGCATCGCCGACCGAGGGCCCCTCGGCCCGGGAGACCGCGCCGGAGGTGAACACGTCGTCGTCGGGGCCGTCAGGGTCGTCGCCGGCCGTGGCGGCCCGCCGCCGGGACCTGACGATCCCGACGATGCCGGCCCCGACCAGGAGCGCGCCGATCACGCCGACCGCACCGATCAGATAGGTGATCTGGTCCAGGCTGAGGTTGTCGTACCAGGACCTCTCGGCCGCCGGCTTGGCCCCCGCCGCGCCCTCGATCGGCTCGGCGCCCTTGGTCGACGGCGTGTAGCCGAGGATGTCGATCGGGTCCTCCGGGGCGAGTTCCCCGCCGTCGGAGACGGTGACGAACCCGGTGCCGTCGGGGGTGTACGAGATGGCCTCGCCGAACGGGTCGGCCAGCGGGGTGACCCGGGGCTTGCCGGTGGTCAGGGCGGCCACGACGTCCCCGCCGCTGACGTCGTACTCGAAGGCGTCGGCGTAGGTGCGCACCACCACCCGGCTGCCGTCGGGCGAGCGGGCCGCCCCGGTGATCGCCACCCGGCCGATGATGTTCAGCGGGTTGTCGGTGGTGGTCTTGGGCAGGGTGATCTCGCCGACCTTCTTCATCGGCACCGGCTCGGTGTCGCCGTCGGGGTCGAGCTTGGCCTCCGGAGTGAAGATCTCCGCCTTGCCGCTGGGCACCTTGGTGATCACCAGGGGCAGGCCGTCCGCGCCGATCAGCAGCGCCTCGGCGTCGTGCGGCTTGCGTTCCGGGTAGGACAGCCGGTGCAGCACCGGCTGCTTCGACCCGCTGACCGGCATCGTCCAGACCGCGACCCGGGTACGCCGCTCCCTGCTGGTGACGTTGTCGCCGGTGTCGGCGATCCAGAGGGTCTTGCCGTCGGGCGAGAGGGCCAGGTCCTCGGTGTCGAAGGGGCCGTCACCTGAGTACTTCACCGGTTCCTTGGCGATCTTGCACTTGGTGTCCAGGAAGAAGACCCGCTTGCGGCTCTCCTGGAGGGTGCCGTCGTTGATCACGATGTAGCCGGTCTTCGTGGCGACCAGACCGGACAGCTCGCGCAGCCGCTCGTCGGTGATCGTGCACTTCTTCTTGCCCGCTGCCGCCGCGAGCGGACCCGCCCCGACAGTCAGCGGCCCCGCGCCGGTGACGGGCGGGGCCACCCCGGCGGGGACGGCGGAGACCGGTGCCGCCCCGGCGGCAGCAGCGGGTGCCACGGCCGCGCCGAACAGGGCGAGGGCAACCGTGACCGAGGAGACAGCGCGGCGCATGGCGTCAGTGTCGCATGCCGCGATGAACCTCAGGTCACACCGGAGCGCTCACCGACTGCCGGCCACCGCCGGGTCACCCGCCGCCACGAACGGCGTCAGCTCGGCGGCCAGCGCCTCCCCCACCCGGACGTGCAGGAGCGTGCCCTCGGGCAGGTGGGAGGTGCTGAGCACCTCGCCCTGCCGGTGCAGCCGGGCCACCAGGTCACCCCGGTCGTACGGCAGCACCGCGCGGACCTCGACCGCCGGGCGGGGCAGCCGCTGCTCGATCACCTCGCGCAGCCCGTCGAGGCCACGCCCACTGTGCGCGGAGACGAAGACCGCGTCCGGCCAGAGCCGCTTGAGCCGCAGCAGGGTCTCCTCGTCGGCGGCGTCGGTCTTGTTCACCACCAGCAGCTCGGGCAGCCGGTCGGCGCCGACCTCGGAGAGCACCTCACGGACAGCCCGGACCTGCTCCTCCGGGTCGGGGTGGGTGCCGTCGACCACGTGCACCACCAGGTCGGCCTCGGCGACCTCCTCCAGCGTCGAGCGGAACGCCTCGACGATCTGGTGCGGCAGGTGCCGCACGAAGCCCACCGTGTCGGAGAGCGTGTAGAGCCGCCCGTCCGAGGTGGTGGCCCGGCGGGTGGTCGGGTCCAGGGTGGCGAAGAGCGCGTTCTCCACCAGCACGCCCGCACCGGTGAGCCGGTTGAGCAGGCTCGACTTGCCGGCGTTGGTGTAACCGGCGATGGCCACGGCCGGCACCGCGTTGCGGGAACGGCGGGCGCGCTTGGTCTGGCGTACGGTGCGCATGGCCTTGATCTCCCGGCGCAGCCGGGCGATGCGGTGCCGGATGCGCCGCCTGTCGGTCTCCAGCTTGGTCTCACCCGGGCCGCGCAGGCCCACGCCGCCGCCGGCGCCGCCACCCCGCCCGGAACCACCGGTCTGCCGGGAGAGCGTCTCGCCCCAACCACGCAGCCGGGGCAGCAGGTATTCGAGCTGGGCCAGCTCGACCTGAGCCTTGCCCTCCTTGCTCTTGGCGTGCTGGGCGAAGATGTCGAGGATCAGCGCGGTGCGGTCGACGACCTTGACCTTGGTGCGCTGTTCCAGGTTCCGCAGCTGGGACGGGGACAGCTCACCGTCACAGATCACCGTGTCGGCGCCGGTGGACAGCACCACGCCGGCCAGGTCGTCGACCTTGCCCCGGCCGACGTAGGTGGCCGGGTCGGGGCGGCTGCGGCGCTGGATGAGCCCTTCGAGCACCTGTGAACCGGCGGTCTCGGCCAGGGCGGCCAGCTCGGTCAGCGAATTGTCGGCGTCGCGCTGGGTGCCCTCGGTCCAGACGCCGACGAGGACGACCCGCTCCAGCCGGAGCTGGCGGTACTCGACCTCGGTGATGTCGGTCAGCTCGGTGGAGAGGCCGGGGACCCGCCGCAACGCCTGCCGCTCCGACAGCTCGTACTCGCCGGTCGTGGCGTCGAGGTCGTCGTCCGAGTAGGGGGTGTGGGTCTCCTGGTCTCGCAAGCTGCGACTCCTGTCCGTTCTGTGCATGTACCAAGTAATCCTGACATGGGTCAACGCCGAGCGCGACTGCTATATGCCCGTGGTGGAGGTCGCCGAACGCGGGGGCGGCTGCCGCCGTGGCCCGGTGGGCGAGTAGAAATGCTGACGAGCCGCCAGCGACGACGGAGGTATTTCCGTGGCCATCACCCGACTGCCGAGTGCCGGATTCTCGATCACGATCCGGATCGCGGTCCCCGCGGACGCCTCCTCGATCGGCCGGCTGACCACGTCGGTCGGTGAGGCCGGTGCGATCGTCACCGCGCTGGACGTGGTCGACTCCGACCCGACCAACGTGATCGTGGACCTCACCTGCGACACCGCCGACGCCGGCCACGCCGACCAGGTCGTCGAGGCACTCACCGCGCTCGACGGGGTGGACGTGCGCAAGGTCTCCGACCGGACGTTCCTGCTGCACCTCGGCGGCAAGATCGAGGTGCACTCCAAGGTCGGGCTGCGGACCCGTGACGAGCTGTCCCGGGCGTACACCCCGGGGGTGGCCCGGGTCTGCCAGGCGATCGCCGACAACCCGGCCGACGCCCGCCGGCTCACCATCAAGCGCAACACGGTCGCCGTGGTCAGCGACGGCTCGGCCGTGCTCGGCCTGGGCAACCTCGGCCCGGCGGCGTCGCTGCCGGTGATGGAGGGCAAGGCGGCGCTGTTCAAGCGGTTCGGCGGGGTGGACGCCTGGCCGGTGGTCCTCGACACCCAGGACACCGACGAGATCGTGGCGATCGTCAAGGCGATCGCCCCCGCGTACGGCGGGATCAACCTGGAGGACATCGCCGCGCCGCGCTGCTTCGAGATCGAGGCCCGGCTGCGCGAGGCCCTCGACATCCCGGTCTTCCACGACGACCAGCACGGCACCGCGATCTGCGTACTGGCCGCGCTGACCAACGCGCTGCGCGTCGTGGGCAAGCAGCTCGCCGACGTCCGGGTGGTCGTCTCCGGGGCCGGCGCGGCCGGCACCGCGATCATGAAGCTGCTGCTGCGCCAGGGCGTCGGCGACATCATCGCGTACGACCGGCAGGGTGCCCTGCACCGCGACCTGCCCGACCTCAACCCGGCCTGGCAGTGGCTGGCCGAGAACACCAACCGGGACAACTACTCCGGCGACCTGGCCGGCGCGGTCCGGGACGCCGACGTCTTCATCGGGGTGAGCGCCCCCAACCTGCTCACCGGTGACGACATCGCCACCATGGCCAAGGACGCGATCGTCTTCGCGCTGGCCAACCCCGACCCGGAGGTCGACCCCCGGGAGGCCCGCAAGCACGCCGCGATCGTCGCCACCGGCCGCTCCGACCAGCCGAACCAGATCAACAACGTGCTCGCCTTCCCGGGGGTGTTCCGCGGCATGCTCGACGCGCACGCCGAGGAGTTCACCGAGGAGATGGCGATCGCGGCGGCCCGCGCCATCGCCGACGTCGTCGGCGAGGACAAGATCAACCCGACGGTGATCGTGCCGAGCGTCTTCGACTCCCGGGTCGCCCCGGCGGTCGCCGCCGCCGTCCGGGCCGCCGCCCAGAACCCGGCCGTCACCCCGCCGCCGGCCGCCGACCCGGGCCCCGCCGACCTCCCCGAGATCGCCGCCACCGCCAGCGCCACCCCCTGACCCCTCCTCCCCTTCCAAACCCCGCCTCCCGCCAGCCGCCCCAGCCCGGCTCACCCCGGCCCGGCTCACCCCGGCCCGGCTCGCCCCGGTGATCAAGAGCTTTGCGTCACCCCGGCCGGCACCCGGTGACGCAAACCTCTTGGTCACCGCGCACCCGCCCCATCCGGCCTCGGTGATCAAGAGGTTTGCGTCATCCCGCCCACCATCTCTGACGCAAACCTCTTGATCACCGCACACCACCCCGTCAGGGCCGGGTGACCAAGAGGTTTGCGTCATCCGCTCGCGGGATGTTGACGCAAACCTCTTGATCAACGAAGCGAGGCGAGGCAAAGCGGGGCGAGACGAGGCAAAGCGGGGCGGGGCAGAGCGGGGTGAGGCAGAGCTGGGTGGGTGGGGCGGGACAGAGCGGGGAGGGCAGCGGTCAGGGGAGGGTGAGGGTGCCGGTGGCGACGAGGACGGCGGGGCCGGCGAGCCAGCAGGAGTCGGCGGTGACCGTGACCGTGAGCCGGCCACCGGGGACGTCCACCGCCACGACCCCCGTGTCCAGGGTGGCGTCGCGCAGCGCCACGGCGGCGACCGCGCAGGCGCCGGTGCCGCAGGACAGGGTCTCGGCCGAGCCGCGCTCGTAGACCCGCATCAGGACGTGGCCGTCGGTGCCGTCGACCGGGTCGGCGGGGGCGGTGAACTCGACGTTCACCCCGTGCGGGAAGACCCGGGGATCGACGTCGGGCGCGCGGGTCAGGTCCAGGTCGGCCAGGTCGATGCCGGTCGGCAGGGCGCAGACCAGGTGCGGGTTGCCCACGTCCACCGCCGTGCCGGGCAGGGTCAGCCCGCCGAGGACGGCGCGGGAGGTGTCGTACAGCCGGGGGCGGCGCATCTCGACGGCGATGGTGTCGCCGTCGACCCGGGCCCGCACGAGGCCGGCGCGGGTCGCCACCGGCAGGGTTGCGCCGGTGGGGGTGGCCAGCCCGGTCTCCAGCAGGTAGCGGACGAAGACCCGGGACCCGTTGCCGCACATCTCGGCGAACGAGCCGTCGGAGTTCCAGTAGTCCATGAACCATTCGGCCTCACCGGCGAGGGCGACCCCGTCGGGGTGTTTCGCCGCGCGGACGACCCGCAGCACGCCGTCGCCGCCGAGGCCGCGCCGCCGGTCGCAGAGCGCGGCGACCAGGCCGGGGGTCAGGTCGAGGGTGCCGTCCGGATCGGGCAGGACGACGAAGTCGTTGCCGGTGCCGTGGCCCTTGGTGAACTCCACGCCCCCATCATCGCCGATGCCCGGCGACCACCCGCAGGGCAGTCTCGACAACCGTCGGCGCGGTCGGGTCCAGCCAGTGGATGCGCGGGTCACGGCGGAACCAGGAGCGTTGCCGTCGGACGAACCGGCGGGTGGCCCGGATCGTCTCCTCCCGTGCCTGCGCCTCGTCGGTCTCCCCGGCCAGGAACCGCAGCACCTGCTGGTAGCCGAGCGCCCGGCTGGCCGTCCGGCCGTCGGCCAGGCCCTGCCCGCACAGCGTGCGTACCTCGGCGACCAGCCCGTCGGCCCACATCCGGTCGACCCGCGCCGCGATCCGCTCGTCGAGCAGCGCGGTGTCCAGGTCGACGCCGAGTTGCACCGCCGGGTAGTACGGGGTCGGGTCGGGCAGTGAGGCGGTGAACGGCGCACCGGTCAGCTCGATCACCTCCAGCGCCCGGACGATGCGTCGGCCGTTGCCGGGCAGGATGCCCGCCGCCGCCACCGGGTCCGCCCCGGCCAGCCGGGCATACAGCGGGGCCGGGCCGAGCTGCGCCAGTTCCGCCTCCAGCCGTTCGCGTACCGCCGGGTCGGTGCCGGGGAACTCGAACTGTTCGAGCACCGCCCGCACGTACAGGCCGGAGCCGCCGACGAGCAGCGGCACCCGCCCCCGGGCCAGGATGTCGTCGACCGCCGCGCGGGCCAGCCGCTGGTATTCGGCGACGCTGGCCGGCTCGGTGACCGGCCAGATGTCCAGCAGGTGGTGCGGCACCCCGTCGCGCTCGGCGGAGGTGAGCTTGGCGGTGCCGATGTCCATGCCCCGGTAGAGCTGCATCGAGTCGGCGTTGACCACCTCACCGCCGAGGGCGTGCGCCAGGGCGATGCTCAGCGCCGACTTGCCCGCCGCGGTCGGGCCGACCACGGCGACGACGGTGCCGCTCACCGCGTCACACCGCCCGCCGCCGTCCCGGCGTCAGCCGCCGTTGTCCCGGCATCGCCCGCCGGTGTCCCGTCCGGGCCGGGCGGGTCCGTCCGTGTCCAGGAGGCCACCAGGTAGCCGACGCCGTAGGGGACGCCGTGGTGGCGCAGTTCGCCGTGCCAGTCGCCGCCGGCCGCGCGGACCGCCCCGGCCAGCACCTGCCAGGCCGGCCGACCGGCGACCCCCAGCTGCGCCGACAGCTCCGGGTCCAGGCCGAGCAGCGCGTCGGCGTCCGCGTCGGCCAGGGCACGGGCGACCCCCTCGTCGTACGCCCCGGCGCGCGGGTCGTCGTAGCCTGGCGCTTTCGGGCCGTGGCAGGCCGACCCGTCACCGAGCACCAGCAGGGCCCACGGCCCGTCCACCCGCAGCCCGGCACCGAGGGCGGCACACCGGTCGGCCGGCTCGTCCGACGCGACGCTCACCATCCGCCAGGCGGTCGGGGTCGGCGGGGCGGTCCGGTCGACCAGCCAGGCCCCGACCAGCAGACTCAACGGCAGCCCCTCGCCGTCGGCCGGCGGCGACACCGGCTCGACGCCGCCCGACGGTGGCACCGCTGACAGCGCCGCCGGGACACCGCCCACCGACGGTGGCACAGAATCACCGCCGCCCGACGGAGGCACCGGGTCACCGCCGCCCGACGGAGGCACCGGGTCACCGCCGCCCGACGGAGGCACCGGGTCGACGCCGGCCGGTGCGAGACCGACCGTGAGGGGCAGGCCCCAGGGGGCGAAGCTGCCCCGGCGGGGCAGCGCCAGTTCGGTGGTGCGCTCGCCGGCACCGACCAGCACGACGGTGCCCGCCCCGGCCGCGTAGAGGACGGCGACGGCGGCGGCGCAGGCGTCACGCAGCTCCGCCAGCTCGGGCGCGGCGGCCCCGGCCAGCTCGGGCACGATCAGCGGCGGGTGCGGGCAGACGGCGGCGGCGAGCAGTGGCACCAGGCAACGGTAGCGGCCGGGCCCCGCCCGCCCCGCCCACCCCGCCGCCCTGCCCCGGGCGCACCGGCTCTGCGCCAGCCGGAGCGGGCGGCGGGAACGGGTTCAGCCGGTCTGGCCGCCCCAGCCGCCCTGGACCATGGTCTGGAACCGCCACTGCCCGCCGGTGCGGACCAGCAGGTCGGCGTAGCGCACCCGCTGGCGTTGGCCGTCGAGGGTGAACTCGGCCTCGGTGAGCACCACGGCCAGGCTGCGGGTGAGGAAGTAGGGCGTGCGGCGGCTCTCCATCCGCAGGTCACCCCCGCCACCGAGGACGCCGCCCATCATCTCCAGGTAGGCCGCCCGGTCGAGCTGGCGGGCCGAACCCTCGCCGGCCGCGTCGTCGGTGACCGTGTTGAGCGGGAACATCGCCAGGTCGGCGGTGCCGGGCACGTCGCCCGCCTCGGCCAGGGCGTCGTACCGCCGGAACCACTCGTCCAGCTCGGCGAGATCGGCGGCGTCGGGCACGAACCCGGGGTCGGCGGGGGGCGTCATCCGGGTGTGGGACTGCGTCATCCTGCTCCTCCTCGCCCGCCCGCGGCACGGGCGGCAGCTTCGGTGTACGGCCTACCGTACACCGTACGGCGGTTTGCGACACTCGCCCCACGGAGCCTGTGTGTGGGTGCTAGGACACCGTATGGTCACGGTCAGAGACAGGCGCTCGACGCGGACGGGGGCGGACCTGTGACAATGCCGGGAGCAAGTTGGCTGCGCCGTGGCGGCGATCGCGGGGGGTTTCCCGACGACGCCGGGAGAACGAGGATGGGCACATGAGCGACTGGACTGCCTTCGGACGGGTGGACGCGGACGGCACCGTGTACGTGAAGACCAGCGAGGGCGAGCGGGTGGTCGGTTCCTGGCAGGCGGGCGCGCCCGAGGAGGGGCTTGCCCACTTCGCCCGCCGCTTCGCCGACCTGGTCACCGAGGTGGACCTCACCGAGGCCCGGCTCAACTCGGGCGCCGCCGACGCGGGAGGTTCGCTGAGCACCGTCCGGCGGATCCGCGCCTCGCTGGCCGAGGCCCACGTCGTGGGGGACATCGACGCCCTCGCCGCGCGCCTGGACAAGCTCGCCGTGCTCGCCGAGGAGAAGGCCGGCGAGGCCCGTGCCGCCCGGGAGGCCGCCCGGGGTGAGGCGCTCGCCCGCAAGACCGCCCTGGTCGAGGAGGCCGAGAAGCTGGCCGCCGAGTCGACCGGTTGGAAGACCGCCGGTGACCGGCTCAAGGAGATCCTCGACGAGTGGAAGACCATCCGCGGGGTCGACAAGAAGACCGACGGTGAGCTGTGGAAGCGGTTCGCCGCCGCCCGGGACGGCTTCACCAGGCGTCGGGGCGCCCACTTCGCCTCCCTCGACCAGCAGCGCAAGCAGGCGCACACGGTCAAGGAGGAGCTGGTCGCCGAGGCCGAGAAGCTCTCCGACTCCACCGACTGGGCGGCCACCGCCAACCAGCTCAAGGAGCTGATGAACCAGTGGAAGGCCGCCCCGCGCGCCTCGAAGGAGTCGGAGCAGAAGCTCTGGGAACGGTTCCGCGCCGCCCAGGACGCCTTCTTCAGCCGGCGCAGTGAGGTCTTCTCGGCCCGGGACAACGAGCAGCGGGCCAACCTGGAGCGCAAGCAGGCGCTGCTGGCCGAGGCCGAGGCGCTGGACGTCGACGGCGACCCGAAGGGCGCCCAGGCGAAGCTGCGCGAGATCCAGGCCCAGTGGCACGAGGCGGGTCGGGTTCCCCGGGAGGCCGCCGCCGGCCTGGAGCGGCGGCTGCGGGCGATCGACGACAAGGTCCGCGAGGTGATGGACTCGGCCTGGCGGCGGACCACCAAGGAGGACAACCCGCTGCTCGCCCAGATGCGGGCGCAGGTCGCCGAGGCCGAGGAGCGGCTCGCCCGCGCCCAGGCCGCCGGGGACGCCCGCCGGGTCAAGGAGGCCGAGCAGGCGCTCGCCTCCAAGCGGCAGTTCCTCCAGCTCGCCGAACAGGCCGGCTGACCCCGGCCGGCCGTCCGCGCCGGCTGGATGGACACGCCGGCTGGATGGGCACGCCGGCTGAACGGGCACACGCGTGAGCCCCCGGTCCCGGGTCAAGGGACCGGGGGCTCACGCGTGTCCGCCCTGGTCGCCGAGCGGACCACCTGGGCGGGGCCCGGTGGGGACCATCCCGGGCACGCCCGCGACCAGCCGGAACGACCCCTTCGGCGGAGCCGCCGCGACCTGCGGTTGACGCATCGAGACCGGCTGATCAGAATGGGCGGCAGAGCCAGGTCGATCCCACCGGCGCGAGGGCACCGACGACGGACACCGTCGTCGGGAGTCGCCGGTGCACCGCAGCGAGTGGCCGTGTCCACGTGACCCGGCACGTCGCGCACTGTCCGCGTATCCCGTAACGAGCGGGACGGACGGCGGCGGCCGGCTTTCCCCCCGGTTTTCCGCCCCGCGTCGCCGTCGCGACGCCGGGCATCCGAAGTGGAGCCCGCATGTACCGACCCCGCATTCTCGGCGCCGCGCTCACCGCGCTCGCCACCGCTGCGGCAGGCGTGTTCGTCGCCGCCGCCGTCAGCACCACCCCGGCCGCCGCCGCCGTCGGCGGCACCGGCACCGGCTATCTGCACACCAGCGGCAACAAGATCGTCGACAGCACCGGCGCGACGGTACGGCTGACCGGCATCAACTGGTTCGGCATGGAGACCGACAACCGCACGTTCCACGGTCTGTGGTCGAACAACCCGTGGCGTGGGCAGCTCGACAAGATGGCCAGCCTGGGCTACAACACGCTGCGCATCCCGTACTCGAACGACTCGGTGAAGCCGGGCGCGACCGCCACCGGGATCAACGACTTCGTCAACCCGGACCTGGTCGGGCTCTCCCCGTTGCAGATCCTCGACAAGGTGATCGACTACGCCGGCAGCAAGGGCATGCGGGTCATCCTGGACCGGCACCGGCCGACGTCGGCCGGTCAGTCGCCGCTCTGGTACACCCCGACGGTCTCCGAGGCGACCTGGCTCGCCGACTGGAAGATGCTGGCCCAGCGGTACGCCGGCAACACCACGGTGATCGGCGCGGACCTGCACAACGAGCCGCACGCCGAGGGCACCAACCCGGCCGCGACCGGCGCCTGCTGGGGCTGCGGCGACACCACCCGGGACTGGCGGCTGGCCGCCGAGCGGGCCGGTAACGCCATCCTCGGGGTGCAGCCGAACTGGCTGATCTTCGTGGAGGGGGTGAGCTGCCCCAGCGGTGGCCTGTCGAACGTCTGGGACAACGACACCAGCAACGACGAGGACTGCGGCTGGTGGGGCGGCAACCTGTCCAAGGCCGGGCAGTTCCCGGTCCGGCTGAACGTGGCGAACCGGCTGGTCTACTCGCCGCACGAGTACGCCACCAGCGTCTACGAGCAGGAGTGGTTCAAGGCGGCCGACTTCCCGGCGAACCTGCCGGCGGTCTGGGACCGCTACTGGGGTTATCTCTACAAGCAGAACATCGCCCCGATCATGATGGGCGAGTTCGGCAGCACCCTGGCCGACCCCCGGGACAAGGTGTGGCTGGAGAAGCTGATGGCCTACACCGGCACCGGCGTGAACGGGATGTCCTTCACCTACTGGTCGTGGAACCCCAACTCGGGTGACACGGGTGGCATCGCGCTTGACGACTGGACCAACATCAACACCGCCAAGCAGGCGATCCTGCAGCCGTACCTGATCCCGCCGGTCGCCGGTGGGGCCGACCCGACCGGCACCCCGACGCCGAAGCCGCCGACCACCACCCCGGTGCCGCCGACCACCACCCCGCCGCCGCCGACCACGACGCCCCCGCCGCCCACCACCACGCCCCCGCCGGCGGGTGGCTGCACCGCCACCTACAAGCAGGTCAACGCCTGGCAGGGTGGCTTCCAGGGTGAGCTGACCGTCAAGAACACCAGTTCGTCGGCGGTGAACCCGTGGTCGGTGACCTGGACCTGGCCGGCCGGGGTCACCCTGGTCAACGGCTGGAACGCCACGGTCACCCAGTCCGGCACGACGGTGACCGCCGCCGGGCCGAACTACGCGCCGTCGCTGGCGGCGGGCGCGTCGATCACCGTGGGCTTCACCGCCAACGGTACGGCCGCCGCCCCGGCCTCGGTGAAGCTCAAGGGCACCGCCTGCTGAGCTGAGCCTGTCCACACCCGGCGGGCCGCCGGTCGACTCGTGCGTCGACCGGCGGCCCGCCGGCTGGTTCGGCACCGTCGGGGCGGTGACCGGCACGCCGATTTACATCTGTCACTGTCTATGCTTTGCTCGGGAAAGCGCTTGTCCGGGCCGCGGGCGCACCCCACGGGAGCCACCTCGTACCGACCTGACCCCCCGGCAGGGGCCGATCGGCGCACGCGGCGAGTCACCGGTGCCCACGGGCGCGGCAACCACCGGCGGCTCCCCCGTCGACGGTCGCCTGTCCCACCCGAAAGGGACGCAGCATGCGCACACCTCGGCGTCGTACGACGCTGATCGCCGCCACCACCGTCGCCCTGCTCGCCACCGGCACGCTCACCGCCGTCGCCGCCCACGCCGCCCCCGGCTGCGCGGTCAGCTACACCGTCGGCGGGCAGTGGCAGGGCGGATTCACCGGCAACATCACCATCAGCAACCTCGGCGACCCGCTGTCGGGCTGGAGCCTGCGCTGGTCGTACTCGGCCGGCCAGACGGTCAGTGACGCCTGGAACGCCACCGTGGCCCAGAGCGGCAGCACGGTGACCGCCACCAACGTGGGCTACAACGGAAACGTGCCGACCGGCGGCAGCGTCTCGTTCGGCTTCAACGGCACCTGGAACAACTCCAGCAACCCGACGCCGACCAGCTTCACCGTCAACGGGGTGACCTGCACCGGAAGCACCGCCCCCACCGGTGCGCCGACCACCCCGCCGTCGGCGACACCCCCGCCGGTCACGCCCCCGCCGATGACGCCCCCGGCGACCACCCCGCCGCCCAGCGTGCCGCAGACCGGCCTGGTCGGCTGGGCCACCCAGAACGGCGGCACCACCGGCGGCGGCAGCGCGGGCGCGACGACCGTCTCCACCGCCTCGGCGCTGACCAGCGCGTTGAACGCCACCGGTGCGGCGGTGATCCGGGTCTCCGGCACCATCAACTGCTCGGGCATGCTGCGGGTCCGCTCCAACAAGACGATCCTCGGCAACGGCGGGGCGACGATCGTCGGCTGCGGCTTCACCGTCAACGGCGACCGCAACGTCATCATCCGGAACCTGACGTTCCGCAACTGGAGCGACGACGCGATCAACGTGGAGAGTTCCGCCACCAACATCTGGATCGACCACAACACGTTCAGCAACGGCTACGACGGCACCGTCGACATCAAGCGCGGCTCGGACTTCGTGACCGTCTCCTGGAACCGGGTCTACAGCCACGACAAGACGATGCTGCTCGGGCACAGCGACGACAACGGCGGCCAGGACATCGGACACCTGCGGGTGACCTACCACCACAACTGGTACGACGGCAGCAAGCAGCGCAACCCCCGGGTCCGCTTCGGCAACCCGGTGCACGTCTACAACAACTACTACTACAACAACGCCGGCTACGGCGTGGCGTCCACGATGAGCGCCGGGGTGCTCGTCGAGGGCAACTACTTCGAGAACGTCAAGGACACCTACCACCTCGGCGAGGCCGACTCCGGGCCGGGCAGCCTGGTGGCCCGCAACAACCACTTCGTCAACTCGCCCGCCGGGCAGACCGGCGGCAGCGTCGCCGGCATCCCGTACGCGTACACCCTGGACAGCGCGAGCAGCGTGAAGTCCATCGTGACCGCGGGTGCCGGCGCGGGCCGGATCTCGGTCTGACCGGGCACCGGTCGGGGTCCGCCGGTGGCGGGCCCCGACCGGGGCGTCAGTGCGCGGCGCAGCCGGTCGTCGGCGCGGGCGGCACGGCCGGCGCGCCGACCGTGGGCAGTCCGAGCAACACCCCGGGGGTACGCGGGGCGCGGCCCGCCTCGGCGGCGTCCCCGGCCCGGGTGCGCCGGTGTGCCAGCGGCACGCCGTCGGCGTTGAGGTGGTGCGGGGCGGCGTAGGTGACCGTGGTGTGCACGATGTCGCCCGGCCGGACGGTGCCGGCCGCGCCCGGCTCACCGGGCGCGCCCATGGCGAAGTGCACCAGGCGGCCGTCGCGGGCCCGGCCGGAGAGCCGGCCGGTGCGGTCGTCCTTGCGCCCCTCGCCGACGGCGACCAGCACCTCGACGGTCTCGCCGACCAGACGCCTGTTCTCCGCCCAGGTGATCTCCTCGACGCAGGCGATCAGCCGCTCGTAGCGTTCCTGCACGACCTGCTTGGGCAGTTGGCCGTCCATGGTCGCGGCGGGGGTGCCGGGGCGCTTGGAGTACTGGAAGGTGAACGCCGACGAGAAGCGGGCCGCGCGGACCACGTCGAGGGTCCGCTCGAAGTCCGCCTCGGTCTCGCCGGGGAAGCCGACGATGATGTCGGTGGTGATCGCCGCGTCGGGCATCGCCGCGCGGACCTTCTCGATGATGCCGAGGTAGCGCTCCGACCGGTACGAGCGGCGCATCGCCTTCAGCACGTCGTCCGAGCCGGACTGCAACGGCATGTGCAGCGAGTGGCAGACGTTGGGGGTCTCGGCCATCGCGGCGATCACGTCGTCGGTGAAGTCCTTCGGGTGCGGGCTGGTGAACCGGACCCGTTCCAACCCGTCGATCTCACCTGTAGCGCGCAGCAGCTTGCCGAAGGCGTACCGGTCGCCGAACTCGACGCCGTAGGAGTTGACGTTCTGCCCGAGCAGGGTCACCTCCAGCACGCCCTCGGCGACCAGCGCGCGCACCTCGGCGAGGACGTCACCGGGGCGGCGGTCCTTCTCCCTGCCGCGCAGCGAGGGCACGATGCAGAACGTGCAGGTGTTGTTGCAGCCCACCGAGATCGACACCCAGCCGGCGTACGTCGACTCGCGCCGGGTCGGCAGGGTGGACGGGAAGACGTCGAGGGATTCGAGGATCTCCACCTCGGCGGCGGTGTTGTGCCGGGCCCGTTCCAGCAGCACCGGCAGCGAGCCGATGTTGTGGGTGCCGAAGACCACGTCCACCCAGGGGGCCTTGCGGACGATGTCGCCGCGGTCCTTCTGGGCCAGGCAGCCGCCGACGGCGATCTGCATCCCGGGGTGCCGGTCCTTCACGGGGCGCAGGTGACCGAGGTTGCCGTAGAGCCGGTTGTCGGCGTTCTCCCGGACGGCGCAGGTGTTGAACACCACCACGTCCGGGTTGTCGTCGGCCTCAGCGAGCCGCACGTAACCGGCCTGTTCCAGCAGGCCGGAGATGCGCTCGGAGTCGTGCACGTTCATCTGGCAGCCGTACGTGCGCACCTGGTAGGTGCGCGGGCTGCCCGCGGCTGCGGTAGTCATGACGTGCACAGCGTATCCGGGCCGACCGACCCGGGCCGACCGGGAAGACCCCGACGATGGAGGAACCATGTGCCGGAGCATCAAGACCCTGCGCGAGCCGTACGTCCCGACGGTCACCCCTGCCGACATCGAGGCGGCGGCGTTGCAGTACGTGCGGAAGGTGTCCGGTTTCCGGGCCCCGGCGGCGCACAACGCGGCGGCGTTCGAGGCGGCGGTGCAGGCGGTCACCGCCGCCACCGCGACCCTGCTCGACCAGTTGCAGGTCCGCAGCACCCGCCCGACCGCCCCCTGACCCCGGCGCACCGGCCCGGATCGGACCGCGGCGGGGCCGGATCGGACCGCGGCGGGGCCGGGTCGGGCGGGGCGGTCAGGCGGCGGCGAGGGCCGGGTTGACCGAGTCCGGCGCCCAGCGCGACCGGCCGCACCGCGACCAGCCCCGGCAGCCCGGGTGCGCCAGGGTGCAGAGCCGGCGGGCGGAGAGCACCTCGCCGTCGTCGGTCTCGGTGATCGCGAAGTGCACCGGGCGGATCGTGCCGTCCGGGGCGACCAGCAGGTGCCGGCCGGCGTCGAGGGTGTCGTCGGCCAGCAGGCAGTCCCGGTCGAGCAGCCGGGCCAGCGCGGCGATCGCGCTCAACTCGTGCAACGACTCGGGTACGCCGTAGCAGTCGACGATCGTCCCGAACTCCCCCGGGGCCTCCCAGACGTCGCAGATCACCGCGTACGTGGGCAGCCGGGCCGGGTCAGCCACGGCCAGGGGCATCACCACCCGGCCGAGGGCCTCGGCCAGCGCCGGGTACGCCTCCTCGGGTGCGATCCCGTCGATTCTCCAGTTCCACAGCTCGGTCATGCCGCCTCCTCGCTGCGTTCGTCCCACCGGCCTCCGGATCGGGCCTTAATGACGATGGTGGGGGGCATATGACCTCAGCCGGGGACAAGTTACCGGTCTGTGACCATTCCGGGCAAAATTTCCTGACGCTCCGCTGCGCCGAGTAGCGGGAAAATGACAGTTTATCGGGTACGGTGCCCCGCCACCGTCGTCGTCCGCGCCGCCGGTCCGGGCCACCCGGCCCGCACCGGGGCGGATGGCACCGCGCGGCCGGCGCATCAGCGGACGACGACCATCGACTCCCCCCGGGGCAGCAGCTCGCCGATCACCGTGCCACCGGGCACCTCGCCGGCCAGCAGCAGCCCGCCGGAGGTCTGCGCGTCGGCCAGCAGCAGCCGGTCGGCCTCACCCGCCGACCCGAACCCGGTCCACGGGCTGACCCAGTCCAGGTTGCGTCGGGTGCCGCCGCTGACGTGCCCGTCGCGCGCCGCCTGGCGGGCACCGGGCAGGTAGGGCACCCGGGCGGCGTCGATCGCCACCGTCAGGCCACTGGCGCGGGCCAGCTTCGAGGCGTGCCCGAGCAGCCCGAAACCGGTCACGTCGGTGCCGCAGCGGATGCCGGCCGCGACGGCGGCGCGCGCCGCGTCCCGGTTGAGCGTGGTCATCGACGCCACCGCCTCGGCGGAGACCTCACCGGTGGCCTTGTGCCTGGTGTTCAGCACCCCGACGCCGAGCGGCTTGGTCAGCGACAGCGGCGACCCGGCCCGGCCGGCGTCCAGGGTGATCAGCTCGTCGGGGCGGACCAGCCCGGTCACGGCCAGCCCGTACTTGGGGCCGTCGTCGTCGACGCTGTGCCCGCCGGCCAGGTGGCAGCCGGCCTCCCGGGCCACGTCCTGCCCGCCGCGCAGCACCTCCCGGGCCAGCTCCAGCGGGAGGGTGTCCCGGGGCCAGCAGAGCAGGTTGATGGCGACCAGCGGGGTGCCGCCCATGGCGTACACGTCGGACAGGGCGTTCGCGGCGGCGATCCGCCCCCAGTCGTAGGCGTCGTCGACGACCGGGGTGAAGAAGTCGGCGGTGGTGACCAGGCCGGTGCGCCCGTCCAGCCGGACCACCGCGGCGTCGTCGCCGTGGTCCAGGCCGACCAGCAGCTCGGCCGTGCCGGTGGCCGGCCCGAGCCCGGCGACCATCGCCTCCAGCTCCCCCGGTGGGATCTTGCAGGCGCAGCCGCCGCCACGCGCGTACTCGGTCAGGCGGACCCGGTCGGTCATCCCCCCATGATCTCCGTCACCCCGCCGCGCCGCCACCTGACGGCCCGGCGGAGTGACGGAATTCGGACGTCGGCGCACACCCGACACCGGTGTTACCTCTCCGTGACCCGTTGGGTTGCGATCCGCCACGCCGCCCCGCCTACAGTGGCCCAACCGGGGGTCGACCGACCCCGCTTTCCGGTACGACGACAGGGACGGTGGACGACGTGGCGACCGGCGAACCGCTGATCGTGCTGGACAAGGTCAACAAGTGGTTCGGCCCCCTGCACGTGCTCGACGACGTGTCACTCTCGGTGGGCAAGGGCGAGGTCGTGGTGGTGATCGGGCCGTCCGGCTCGGGCAAGTCGACGCTCTGCCGGACGATCAACCGGCTGGAGCCGATCAACGACGGGACGATCACCTTCGACGGCCGGCCGCTGCCGGCCGAGGGCCGGGCGCTGGCGAAGCTGCGCAGCGAGGTCGGCATGGTCTTCCAGTCGTTCAACCTCTTCGCCCACAAGACCATCCTGGAGAACGTCACCCTCGGGCCGGTCAAGGTCCGCAAGGAGAAGCCGGCCGCCGCCCGCGAGCGCGGCCTGGCCCTGCTCGACCGGGTCGGCATCGCCAACCAGGCCGACAAGTACCCGGCCCAGCTCTCCGGCGGCCAGCAGCAGCGGGCGGCGATCGCCCGCGCGCTGGCCATGCAGCCCAAGGCGATGCTCTTCGACGAGCCGACCAGCGCGCTCGACCCGGAGATGGTCGGCGAGGTGCTCGACGTGATGACCTCGCTGGCGAGCGAGGGCATGACCATGGTGGTGGTGACCCACGAGATGGGCTTCGCCCGACACGCCGCCAACCGGGTGATCTTCATGGCCGACGGGCAGCTCGTCGAGGACGCCCCGCCGACGGAGTTCTTCGCCAACCCGCGCAGCGAACGGGCCCGGGACTTCCTCTCCAAGATCCTCACGCACTAGGCGTCCGTAGTGGAGCGCGCCGGTCACCGGTGCATTCCGACGAAGAAGGAGTTCAGTATGCGTATGAAGCGCGTGGCGGCAGTCGCCGCGGCGGCCACCCTGGCGCTCGGTCTGGCCGCCTGCGGTGGCGACGACGCCGACGAGGGCACCGGCGCCGGCAGCAAGTCCTTCGCCGCCGGCAGCACCATGGAGAAGCTCAACAAGGCGCAGAAGATCAAGATCGGCACCAAGTTCGACCAGCCCGGCTTCGGCCAGAAGGGCCTGTCGGGCAAGCCGGAGGGCTTCGACGTCGAGGTCGCCAAGCTCATCGTCAAGGAGCTGGGCATCCCTGAGGACAAGATCGAGTACGTCGAGACGCCGTCGAAGGTCCGTGAGGACGCCATCGTCAACGGCACCGTCGACCTGGTCGCGGCGACCTACACGATCAACGACAAGCGCAAGGAGCGGATCGCCTTCGCGGGGCCGTACTACGAGGCCGGCCAGAACATCCTGGTCAAGAAGGACGACACCACCATCACCGGGCCGGACTCCTTCAAGGACGGCACCAAGAAGGTCTGCTCGGTGACCGGGTCCACCCCGGCCGAGGAGATCAAGAAGTACATCAAGGACGTCGGCACCCAGCTGGTGCTCTTCGACACCTACCCCAAGTGCCGCGACGCCCTCAAGGGTGGTCAGGTCGACGCCGTCACCACCGACAACGTGATCCTGCTCGGCTACATCGCCGAGGACGAGGCGTCGTTCAAGCTGGCCGGGGACAACTTCACCAAGGAGCCGTACGGCATCGGGGTGAAGAAGGAGGACAACGACTTCCGCACCTTCATCAACGACACGCTGGAGAAGGCGTTCAACGACGGCAGCTGGAAGAAGGCCTGGGACGACACCGCCGGCAAGTTCGGCGCGGAGCTGGGCAGCGCGCCCACCATCAACCGCTACTGATCTGACCTCGATCTGGAGGGTGGGGAGGAACACCGACCCGTGAGTGTGCTCATCGACAAGTTCGACGTCTTCGCGGGTGGTTTCTGGCTCACCCTCCAGATCTGCGTCCTCGCCGCGATCGGCGCCCTGATCCTGGGCGCCGTCATGGCGGTGCTCCGCATCTCGCCGGTGCCGCCGCTGCGCGCCGTCGGCACCGCGTACGTGAACATCTTCCGGAACATGCCGCTGACCGTGGTGATGTTCTTCGCCGCCTTCGGCCTGCCGGCGCTCGGCTCCAACGCCGACTTCCTGCGCGTCCCCGTGCTGGACTCGCTGTTCACCCGGCTCGGCACCGACCTGCCGTACTTCCGTTTCGCGCTGCTCGCCCTGGTGCTCTACACCGCCGCGTTCGTCTGCGAGGCGCTGCGCTCCGGGGTCAACGCGGTGCCGCCGGGTCAGGCCGAGGCCGCCCGCTCGCTCGGCCTGACCTTCGGCCAGAACCTGCGGCACGTGGTGCTGCCGCAGTCCTGGAAGGCGTCGGTGGTGCCGCTCGGCTCGGTGATCATCGCGATGATCAAAAACTCGGCGCTGATCGGCTTCTTCGGCGTGGTCGGCGACCTGTCCCAGAGCGCCGACCAGCTCACCTCCGCCGAGGGCTACGCCTTCATCCCGGTCGCCATCGGCATCTCGATCGGCTACCTGATCATGACCGTGCCGCTCGGCGCACTGCTCGACCGGCTGGAGAAGCGACAGGCGGTGGCCCGATGAGTCAGCAGACCAGCGTCCTGTACGACGTCCCCGGCCCGCGCCAGCGCCGGATCACCCTGATCAGCAGCATCGTCGCCACCGTGCTGCTGGCCGTCGGCGCGTACTTCCTGATCTACCGCCCGCTGGACGACAAGGGCCAGTTCTCGATGGAGCTGTGGGGGCCGCTGGTCGACCCCTCCCACGAGAACTTCTCCCAGGTCTGGGACCGGATCGGCTTCGGGCTGAAGAACACCCTCACCGCCGCCGTGCTGGCCATCATCGCCTCGCTGGTGGTCGGCACCCTGCTCGCGATCCTCCGCATCCAGCTCAAGAGCCTCACCCGGCGACGCTTCACCGGGATGGCCACCCCGGTGGCCTACCTGCTGCGCGGGCTCAGCACCGTGCTCTCGGCGGTCACCCGGGTCTGCGTCGAGGTGTTCCGGGGCCTGCCGGTGGTGCTCACCATCTTCTTCGTGGCCCGGGGCTTCCCCGAGTTCGGCATCTCCTTCGACACGCTGTGGTACCTGGTCATCGGCCTGACCGTCTACAACTCCGTGGTCATCGCCGAGATCCTCCGGTCCGGCATGGAGGGGCTGCCGGGCGGGCAGGCCGAGGCCGCCGCCGCGATCGGCCTCTCCCCCGCCCAGACCACCCGGATGATCCTGCTCCCGCAGGCGTTCCGGATCATGCTGCCGGCGCTGATCAGCCAGCTCGTCGTGGTACTCAAGGACACCTCGCTGGGCTTCATCATCAGCTACGAGGAGACCCTCAACATCGGCAAGCAGATCATCGGCGTGCTGGACAACCCGATCCAGGTCTACGTGGTGATCGCCGCACTGTTCATCCTGGCCAACTACTCGCTGTCGAAGCTGGCCCAGTTCGTCCAGCGCCGGCTCTCCCGGGGCCGCAAGTCCGTCGGGAAGGCAACCCCGCCGCCCCCGGCCGCCGCGCTCGCCTCCCAGGCGGAGGGCGCGGGCGGCATCTGAACCACCCCGCACGCGACGAGGGCCGGCCCGGAGATCCGGGCCGGCCCTCGCGGTCGTACGGGGTCAGCGGGCGATCTCGGTGACCCGGGACTCCCGGACCACCGTCACCCGGATCTGACCCGGGTAGGTCAGCTCCTCCTCGATCTGCTTGGCCACGTCCCGGGCGAGGACCGCCGCGCCGATGTCGTCGACGTCGTCCGGCTTGACCATCACCCGGATCTCCCGGCCCGCCTGCATCGCGAAGACCTTCTCCACGCCGAGCTTGCCGGCGGCGATCTCCTCGATCCGTTCCAGCCGCTTGACGTACGCCTCCAGGCTCTCCCGCCGGGCCCCCGGCCGCCCGCCCGAGCACGCGTCGGAGGCCTGGGTGAGGACCGCCTCGATGGTCTGCGGCGGCACCTCGTTGTGGTGCGCCTCGATGGCGTGCACCACGTCCTCGCTCTCGCCGTACTTGCGGGCCAGGTCGGCGCCGATGATGGCGTGACTGCCCTCCACCTCGTGGGTGAGCGCCTTGCCGATGTCGTGCAGGAACGCCGACCGCTTGATCGTCGGCACGTCCAACCGCAGCTCGGCGGCCATGATCCCGGCGATGTGCGCGGTCTCCACCAGGTGCTTGAGCACGTTCTGCCCGTACGACGTGCGGTAGCGCAGCCGGCCGAGCAGGGTGACCAGCTCGGGGTGGATCTCGGTGATACCCACCTCGACCAGGGCGTCCTCGGCGGCCCGGTGGCACAGCTCTTCCACCTCCTGCCGGGCCAGGTCGTGCACCTCCTCGATCCGGTGCGGGTGGATGCGCCCGTCGAGGACCAGCTTCTCCAGGGTGAGCCGGCCGACCTCGCGGCGCACCGGGTCGAAGCAGGACAGCAGCACCGCCTCGGGGGTGTCGTCGATGATCAGGTTGACCCCGGTCACCGACTCGAAGGCGCGGATGTTGCGCCCCTCCCGGCCGATGATCCGCCCCTTCATCTCGTCCCCCGGCAGGTGCAGCACGCTGACCACGCTCTCCGCGGTCTGCTCGCTGGCCACCCGCTGGATGGCGTCCACCACGATGTGCCGGGCGCGCTGCTCGGCGGTGTTGCGGGCGTCGGACTCGATGTCCCGCACCAGCAGCGCCGCCTCCCGCTTCGCCTGCGTCTCGATCGCCTCGATCAGCTCGGTGCGGGCCGAGTCGGCGGTGAGCCCGGCGACGCGTTCCAGTTCCCGCCGGCGCTGCTCCTCGGCCACCGTCAGGGCGGCCTCCCGGGCGGTGACCGCCGCCTCCCGCTCGGCCAGCGCGGCGCTGGCGGCGGTGAGCTGCCGCTCCCGTTCGGCCAGCCGCTCCACCTCCTCGGTGTGCAGCCGCTCCCGCTCGTCCATCCGGGCGGCCCGGCGTTCCACCTCGGCCGCCTGCTCCCGCGTCGTCGCGGCGAGCACCGCCACCTCACGCTCACCGCTGCGCCGGGCGGCGGCCCGTAGCTGCTCGGCGTCCGCCTCGGCCTGTTTGTGGGCCCGCTCCAGGACGGTGTCCGCCTCGGCGCGGGCGTCGTCGAGGACCCGGCGGGCCTCCGCGCGGGCCGACTTCGCCTCCGCCTTCGCCCCGGCCGCCTCCGCCCGCGCCGCCGAGGCGGCGGACTTCGCCACGTCGATGGTGCTGTTCACCTCGTCGGCGGCGCTGCGTAGCGCGGCCAGCGACTGTTCCTGCCGGTCCTTCTCCGCGATGAAGGCAGGATCGTCCGGGGCGGGGGCGGTGCCGATCCGACGCAGCGCCCGGACGCCGACCAGGACGACGCCGACCACGACGACGGCGAGGAGCCCGACGACGATCAGGAGCACCACGTCGAAGGTGCTCATGCCGGCGTCCCGTCACCCGGGCCGGTGGGCCGCAACACCGTGCCGGCGCGACCGTGCGCGCCACCACCTCCTGGGGACCCCCGGTCCCTGTGCCGACCAGCCATGGTCGCGCCTCCCCAAACGTCTACGCCGCAGGGGAACCGTGCCGACGGGCACGCCACCTCTGCGGCTCCGGACGCCCGACCGAGCGGCTGGCCGTGGGGATAGCTCTCCGTCGGCGATGCCCATGCGGCATCGCCGACAGCCGGGTGCAGTTGTCGGGTCGGCTCCGGACCGGCTGTCCGGAGGGACCGTCAAGGCCGGTGGAGCTGGCCAAAGTGATGCGGTTCTGTTACGCGATCTATGTTGTGCGCTTAGCCTGCGCTTGGTCGGGCAAAGTGAGCCTGTATGGCGAGGCTAGGTCGCGGGAGGCCGTTCGGTCAAGAACTCATGATCAAACCCCCCGAACGGAGAGAGTTGGCAACGTCACCCACTGGTGATCCAAATCCGGACACGGCGCTGCAAAAATCCCAAAAATCCGCAGTGGTGGGCCGGAACCGGTCGGGTCAGCGGGCACCCAGCGCACGGGCGCAGCCCGCCAGGGCGGCGTTGTCGGGGGCCGGTGAGCCGTCCGGCAGACGCAGGGTGTCCTCCAGACCGATCCGGGTGTCCAGACCCCGGCGGACCGCCTCCAGGAGCACCGGCCAGGTCGCCGGCCCCTCGCCGTGCAGCAGCACCGGAGGATCACCGGGGGCGAGGAGGGCGAGCATGTCGGCGGCGTCGGCCAGCGCCCGGTCCGGCTCGTCGGCCAGGCACTCGACCAGGACCCGCCCGGCGGGCACCCGCCAGCCCCGCCAGGCGCGGACCGCGTCCACCGTCCAGAGGCCGGCCTCGACCAGCACGTCCCGCCCGTGCAGGGTCGCCGCGACCGCCTCGGCACCGTCCTCGTGGGCGTTGACCGAGGCGAAGTCGGGTAGCACCGACCAGGCGCGGACGGCGGCGACCCGGTCGGCCGGGTCGGGTGCGATCCACGCGCCGGTGCTCACCCCCACCGGCAGCCCCGGCCGGGCGGCGCGGATCGCGGTCACCGCCTCGGCGATCACCGACGGCGACAGCGACTCGACACCGTAGGCGTCCCGGGGATGGACGTGCACCGCCGCCACCCCCAGCGCGGCACAGCGGACCGCGTCGGCGGCCAGTTCGGCCGCGGTCAGCGGCACGGCGGGGTGCTCGTCGCGCCGCCGCGCACCGTTGAGGGACGCCTTCCACACGGTCAGCCCCGTTCGCCCTCGGCGTCGGCCAGCGCGTCGGCGTCGATCTGCTCGGCGAACTCGGCCGCCTCGGCGCTCTGGGCGGCCAGGGCGTCCTTCACCGCCCGGATCGCCACCCCGGGCGGATAACCCTTGCGGGCGAGCATGCCGACCAGCCGGCGGAACACCGCGTCGGGCTCACCCCGGGCGGTCCGCAGCTTCCGGTCGACCAGGGCGCGGGCGGTCTGTGCCTCGGTCTCCTCGTCCAACTCGCCGAGCGCCTCGCTGGCCACCTCGCCGTCCACGCCACGCTGGCGCAGCTCGTTGGCCAGGGCCCGGCGGGCCAGCCCGCGACCGTTGTGCCGGCTGGAAACCCAGGCGCGGGCGAAGGCCGCGTCGTCGATGATGCCGACCTCGTCGTAGCGATCGAGCACCTGGGCGGACACCTCGTCGGAGATGCCCTTCTTCGCCAGCGCCCCGGCCAGCTCGGCCCGGGTCCGCGGGCGCACCGCGAGCTGCCGCAGGCAGATCTCCCGGGCCACCTCGCCCTCGTCCCGGACGGTCGGCTCGACCGGCCCCGACGCGTCCTCGTCGGCCCGCCCCCGGCGACCCCGACGGGGGCGGGGCCCACCGGCCCGGGTCGGATCGTCGGCGTCGGTGCGGAAGGGGTCGTCGGCACCCGCACGGGGTGGGGAGGCGTCCCACCCCCGCCCCGTGCGGGCGCGTCGTCCTGCCATCGGGGGGCGACCGGTCAGAAGTCGACGGGCGGCAGCTCAGGGCCACCGGCGGCGTCACCCGCGCCGACCCCGACCCCGAGCTTCTCCAGGATCTTCTTCTCGATCTCGGCGGCCACGTCCGGGTTCTCCTTCATGAACTCCCGGGCCTTCTCCTTACCCTGGCCGAGCTGGTCACCGTCGTAGGTGTACCAGGCGCCGGACTTGCGGATGATCGCCTGCTCGACGCCGACGTCGATCAGCGAGCCCTCGCGGGAGATGCCCTTGCCGTACATGATGTCGAACTCGGCCTGTTTGAACGGCGCGGCGACCTTGTTCTTCACGACCTTGACCCGGGTGCGGTTACCGACCACGTCGGTGCCGTCCTTGAGGCTCTCGATGCGGCGCACGTCGAGCCGGACCGAGGCGTAGAACTTCAGCGCCCGACCGCCGGTGGTGGTCTCGGGGCTGTTGTGCACCATGACCCCGTCGACGAAGTAGTTGTGGTTGCCCTCCACCTCGATGTCGAACCGGTTCATCGAGCGGGTCCTGGGCTTGACGTGCACGTCGATGATCCGGGCCGGCACCGGGGTGAGTTCCGCCGGGGCGAACTGCGGCTCGACCGCGCACCGCCCCTGGAACCGGGGAAGCAGCTTCGAGTGCATCGCCGCCGGCACGTACGGCGCAACCAGTTCCTGGAACCGGGCGGACGACGCCGTCGTGAAGATGATCGACGCGGTCCCCCGGGCGCCCCGGGAAACCAGCTTCACCTCCATGCCGTACGCGTCACGCAGATGCTCCACCAGCCGCTCACGGCTGCCTTCCGCCATCGCCTCGACGCAGATCTCGATCCGGCCGGAGCCACCGGCGGTGCGCTCCTGCACGCCCTTGGAGCGGACCGTGAAGCACCCGTCGTCCATGTACCACACAGCGAGGGCAAGCGGCGTGAGGGCCTTGAGGTAGTCCCAGCTGAGGTGCTTCCTGCCGTCGCCCAGGTAGACCGCACGACGCAACTCGTCCAGCTCGGGCAGGGGCGTGAAGTCGGCAAACGCGGCGCCGCGCTCGTCGGTGCGGCGGGAGTGGGTGATGTTGCCGAGCAGGGACACCTTCCAGTCGAGGTAGTCGACCTGCGCAGCGCCGTGCCCGAGGCGGAAACGGACACCGGAGCGGTCCGCCCGGTTGGGCGAGAGGGCACCGTCACCCATCAGCGAACCGAGCACGACCTGCCACTGCTGCTCACTCAGCCGCCGCGGCTCGGCCAGCATCACCCGGTCACCGGCGATCAGTTCGCCGGCCTCCCGCCAACCGCCGGGCGTGCGGATCAGGTGGTTGGCGGTGGCGGCGAACTGTGCACGGCCGTTGCCGCCCGACTTGGCCACGGTGAACTGGAGGAACTGCTCGGCGGGGCCGTTGTTGAACCAGTTGGTGATTCGCTTCGGCTCCACCCGGTCGGTTTCCGGGTTGTAGGAGAGAATCTCGACGTCCATCCGCTGATTGACGATCTTGCCGATCTTCTCCTGCGTGCCGTCGGCCAGGGTCACCCTGGTCGAGTACGACATACAGCCGAACATGACGCCGATCTTCTCGCGGAGCTGGTTGATGAAGATCGCCGTGGTGCCGGTGTTGTTGAGCACGCCGGTGATCTTCCGCAGCGCCTGGCTCATCAGCCGGGCCTGGAGACCGACGTGACTGTCGCCCATCTCGCCCTCGATCTCGGCGCGCGGCACCAGGGCCGCCACCGAGTCGATCACGATGATGTCGATCGCGCCGGAGCGGACCAGCATGTCGGTGATCTCCAGCGCCTGCTCGCCGGTGTCCGGCTGGGAGACCAGCAGGGCGTCGGTGTCGACACCGAGCGCCTTGGCGTAGTCGGGGTCGAGCGCGTGCTCGGCGTCGACGAAGGCGGCGATGCCGCCGGCCCGCTGGGCGTTGGCCACCGCGTGCAGGGCGACCGTGGTCTTACCGCTGGACTCGGGGCCGTAGATCTCGACGACCCGGCCCCGGGGCAGGCCGCCCACGCCGAGCGCCACGTCGAGCGCGATGGAACCGGTCGGGATGACCGAGGTCTGGACGACCGGACGCTCGCCCAGCCGCATCACCGACCCCTTGCCGAACTGCTTGTCGATCTGAGCGAGAGCAAGGTCGAGTGCCTTCTCCCGGTCGGGCCCTGCGGCCATGTTTGCCACTCCTGCCTTCGCCGGCGTCTTTCCTGAGCTTCGCGTCACGCGGACACGCTAGGCGCTGGGTCCGACAGAAAACCAGCCGACGGGCCGCGAGCTGTGGACGAGCACCCCGCTGTGGACAATAGCCGAACAGGTGTACGAGCCGGCAAGCGACACGCGGACGGGGTGCGACGGCAGCTCAGCGTAGTCGCGCGGGCACCCGGTCGGGGTACGCGGCGACCACCGCCCGCCACACCACGTGGGTCTGCTCGCCGGCCGCGAGGGCCTGTTCGATGGTCCGCCCGTCGAGTTGGGAGAGCACCTGGTCGCTGGCGATGCTGGCCGCGTAGCCCGACCCGAACGCCTCGTCCAGCCGGGTCCAGAAGTCGGTCAGCCGCACGTGATCACTCCTCCTCGTCGGGTGCCGTCGGTGGCACCCGCCGCAACGCTAGCGCCACCAGCGGCACCACCGCGATCGCCGCCAGCAGGGACAGGGTCGGATAACCCGCCACCCGCATGACAAACCCGCTGGCCGCCGCCGCGCCCGCCCCGGCCAGCCCCATCGTCAGGTCGGAGAGCCCCTGCACGCTGGGGCGTACCCGGGACGGCACCGCCTCGGACAGCAGCGTCGAACCGGCCACCATGGTCGCCGACCAGCCCAGCCCGAGCAGCGCCAGGCCGACCGAGAGGCGCGGCGTGTGGTGCCCGGCGGTGCCGGCGACCGCACAGGCCGCAAGCAGGGTGCCGACGCCGGTGAGGATCACCGCACGCCGGCCCCACCGGTCGGTGAGCCAACCCACCACCGGCGAGAACGCGTACATGCCGGCGATGTGCACGCTCAGCACGATGCCGACGACCCGCAGCACGTCCGCGTCGGAGTGCGACTCGCCGAGGCGTACCGGGGTCATCGCCATCACCGCGACCATCACCAGGTGGCCGACCGCGACGGCGACGATGCCCAGCCGGGCCGCCGGCCGGCGGCGCACCACCTGCCACGCCACCCGCATGCCGGCCCGCCGTGCGCCCGGCGCGGCTGTCGCCGGGGTGGCGGCCCCGGGCGGCGCACCCGCCTCGGCCGCCGCGAGCCGCCGCGCGGTCAGCAGCGGGTCGGGCCGCAGCAACAGCAGCAGTACGACCGCGGCCAGGCCGAACGCGACGGCACTGAACGCGAACGGGCCGGCCAGCGACGGCAGCCCCCGGGACCGGGTGACCCGGTCGGCGAGCGCGGCGAAGTTGGGGGCCGCCACCGAGCCGATGGTGGTGGCCCAGACGACCAGGGAGAGCTGCCGGCCCCGACGGGCCGGTTCGGCGAGGTCCACCGCCGTGTAGCGGGCCTGGAGGTTGGCCGCCGTGCCGCCGCCGAACAGCAGCATCCCGAGGAAGAGCAGCGGCACCCCGCCGGTGGCCGTGGCGAGCACCACCAGCAGCGCCCCGACCGCCCCGGTCAGGTAGGCCACCACCAGCCCCGGCCGCCGGCCGTGCCCGTTCATGATCCGGGTGACCGGTACGGCGAGCAGCGCCGCGCCGACCACCCCGCAGCTCTGCGCCAGCCCGGCCACGGCGGTGCCGGCGACCCGGGCCGCCAGCAGCGCCCCGACGGAGATCCCGATCGCCACCCCGACCCCACCGATGGTCTGGGTGGCGACGAGCAGCCGCAACGTACGTCGCTGGATCGGGGCGACGTCGGGCCGGGTGGGCACGCGCAGGTCGACGGTCATCGCAGCTCCTGGTCCGGGGAGGCCATCCTCGCGCAGCCGGCCACCCGTCCGCACGGGGTTCCCGGTGGGACCGCGGCCCGAACGGCGTCCCGGGTGACGGCAGGAGCCGCAGTCCGCCGGCCGGGGACGTGGTCCGGCCGGTCAGATCGGTGGGCGGGACACCTGCGAGATGCCGGCCAGCCGGCGGTCGAGCCGGCGCACCCGGCCGAGGGTGATCCCGGCGATGGTGAGCACGACCGCCAGGACCACGAGGAACGCCACCCCGGAGGCGGGCCGGTCGACGGTCGGGGCGAGTGCCGCCAGCCCGCCGAAGAGCGGGACGCCGCCCACCACAGCGATCAGCGCGCCCCGACGCGTCGCCGGGAGTTGGTCGACCATGGCCGCCCGGTCGGGCCCACCCGCCGGCACCACGCCCCGACGCAGCGCGACCAGGCTCCGGTCCTGCGACCGGGAGCGGGACACGGCGGCCATCAGGAACGGGAACAGCCCCCACACCACACCGGCCAACCCGGCCCGGACCAAGGCCAGCGGGACCGACCGGTCCGGGTCCTCGAAGAGCCGCAGCGGAAACCAGAGGGCGGTGGCGAAGGCCGCCGACAGGACGTACGGCCCGGGAGCACCGAGCCGGAGCAGCAGGTTACGACGTCCCGGCGTTCGTTCGGCCATGCCGTCCGGTTACCCGGTCAGGGCGGTAGGCATTCCCCTGTGGATCGTCTCCGGTGGTCAGCCGGTCAGGGCGCGGGCGGCCACCGTCAGGTCGTCCACCAGCCCCCGGTAGGCGACGTCCTGGTTGTCGGCGCGCAGCACCGCCGACGGGTGGATGGTGGCGAGCACCCGGGCGACGGGCGCGTCGGCGACCGTGCCGGCGCGGTGCACCGGAACCCGGGTGAAGTCCTCCGGGTGCTCGGCGGCGGCCGGCCAGGGCAGCAGCTCGCCGCGCTGCCGGGTGACCCGGAACGTCGGGCCGAGCAGGGCCTTCGCCGCCGTCGCGCCGAGCACCACCACCAGGTCGGGACGGAGCCGGGCGAACTCGGCGACCAGCCACGGCCGGCAGGCGACGATGTGCACCCGGTCCGGGGTCTGGTGGATGCGACGCCGGCCGCGCAACTCGTGCCGGAAGTGCTTCACCGCGTTGGTGATGTAGAGATGGGCCGGGTCGAGGCCGGCGTCGTCGACCGCCCGGCGCAGCAGCCGACCGGCCGGGCCGACGAAGGGCAGCCCGTGCTGGTCCTCCAGGTCGCCGGGCTGCTCGCCGACGAAGACCACCCGGGCGCTCTCGTCGCCCCGGCCGAAGACGGTCTGGGTGGCGTCCCGGTACAGCTCGCAGCCCCGGCAACCGGCGGCCGCGGCCCGCAGCTCGGCAAGTGTGCCGGCCTGCGGCGGGACGAACTGCTGGGCACCGGGTGCGTCGGTCTGCTCGGCCATGGCGACTGTTCTACCCGGTCGCGCCAGTGCACCCGCAACGGACCTGCCGGTCCGGCACGTTCTCAGTCATGCCGGGCCACTCAGGCGAGGTCGATCAGGTAGTCGAGGCGAACCCGGTCCCCCGGGAGCACGATATCGGCGACCTCCGCGACCACATCATCCACATAGGTCTGCCGAGTAATGGCGACGACTGGTATACCGCCCGGAATCCGCAGGGTGTGCACCTCGTCCGGCAGTGGCATTCGGGCGCTCACCTGTTCACGTACGGCGGTGATGTCATAGCCCAGGCTGTGCAGTTGGGAGGTATTGCCCCCGGGCCACGGCTCGTTCGCGGGGTCGGCCACCGGTGTGCCCGCCACCATGGACAGCAACAGGTACGAGGTGGACATCTGCTGCGGGACACCGTGGGTACGGAACACGAATCGACGCTCCAGCAGCATAGTCCCGGGCGGCACCCCGAAGAGTCCTGCCACCGGAGCAGCCGCGGGAACCTCCTTGAACTCCATGTCCAGGGTGTACGCCGACCAGGCCACTTGCTGATCGGTGGTGAAGGCCGTGCCCAGCTCACCGTTCCGTACCTGCTCAAGCTCGGCTCGGTACCGCTCGGAGCCGAGCCGGCGAACGGGCACGACCGGGCGAACGTAGGTGCCCCTGCCCTTCTCCGCCACGGTCAGGCCCTCTGCGCGCAGCAGCGCCAATGCCTCCCGCACAGTGCCCCTGGCGACGGAGAACTCCGCCATGAGGGTGGATTCGCTGGGCAGCAGGGAGCCGGGTGGGATCGCGCCATCCGTGATCCGGCGGCGCAACTCGTCGGCCACGATCCGGTACCGACGCGGCTCTACGTGCGGGGTAGGCACATCTGCCAACTTACCCACCGGTTGCGGCCACTCCCATCACAGTCCTGTCTAGACAGGATGACTAGACAGGTATAGTGTGGTGACATGGCATACGCGGAGAGTGACCCGGGTATGGGCCTCACGCGCTTGTCGTCATACCTCGAAATGTGGCGAGACACGCAGGGCCACGTAGCTCCAGAACCAACGAAGCCATTGACGCACACCAATGAATGTCGACCGGAGCGTTTCGCTATAACCCCTCATCGACCTCGACCAGGTGAGGTCGCTTCTCAAGAATCCACGCCTCCACATCAGATCTCAACCAGATCTGGCCCATCCTGAGAACAGCGGCCGGCGGAGGAAAATCTCTGCGCCCGATCAAGATGTAGGCACGCTGTCATGAGATCCCCAAACGCTCTTGGATCTCGGCAGATCCCCACACCTCCAACCGGGTGCCGCTGAGCAGTGCCATACCCGCAATCTTAGATATGAGATGCGTTGGCACCAAACCTGAAAGTCACCTAAATTGCTGCCCGGAAAATCGGGCAGCACGGAAGCCGCTGCCGCCACGCACTCGACTTGCCCTCAACCCTAGTGTCAGGAAACGCGCATGTGTCGTGGAAAGTGGTTCCACCGGCCTGTCGAACCTGTCGACGTCGTACAACAGATCAGGCCCCGGCCCGCGACCGGGACTGAACCGCGCTCCGGCGAGCCACCGTTCGCCGTGGTGATGGCCGGTTACGTCGTCGACTTCCACCACCGCAACGCCTGCTCCCGGTGCCGGCCGGACGGCTCGTGCGCCCGCCTCGCCGACGCGGGCGCGACGTTGCGCGCCTGGCGGGACCGGCGCGTCCAGTGGGAGCTGCGCGCCCGACGGGACCGGGACGGCCGGTGAGGGCCGGCGACCTGGTGTACGTGACCAGCGCCGCCAGCGTGCAGTTCCTCCGGCCCATCCGGTTGCGGGTCATCCGGGTGCTCGACTGGCCCACGTACGACGGATGGGTCTGGTTGGAGGGTTACCAACTGGACGCGGCCGGCGACGCGGTCGCCCGCCGGAAGGTCTTCGTACGCCAGGCGGGGTTGACCGCGCCGCCGGAACCCACGCCCGGACAGCGGGAGGGGAGCAGGCCGACGACGCGGATCAGGCGGTGAATCGGACCGGGCCGGCGGGGCGGACCGCCGCCGCCACCGCGTCGGCCAGCGGCACGAGGTCGGCGTCGTCGAGCGCGCTGACCGTGATCCGGACGGCGGGCGGGCTGCCGAGCCGGGAGAGACCACCGGGCGCGACCGACCAGCCGGCGTCGCGTAGCGCGGTGACCGTGGCGGTCTCGTCGGGCACCGGCAGCCAGACGTTGATGCCGCTGCGGCCGTGCCCCGCCACGCCCCGCTCGGCGAGCGCGGCGAGCAGCCCCCGACGTCGACGTTCGTAGGCGTCGGCGGCCCGGTCGACCAGGGCGGTGGTGGCCGGATCGCGCCAGAGCGACAGGACGAGCCGTTGCAGGACGGTGGAGACCCAGCCGGCCCCCACCCGGGCCCGGCCGGCCACCCGGGACACCGTCACCTCGTCACCGGCCAGCACCGCCAGCCGCAGGTCGGGCCCGTAGGGCTTGCTCACCGAGCGGATGAAGGCCCAGGTCGGGGTGGCACCGGCCAGCGGGTGCACCGGCAGCCGGGACAGCTCGGCGGCGTGGTCGTCCTCGATCAGCAGCAGGTCGGGGCGGTCGGCGAGCAGGGCCCGCAACTCCCCGGCACGGCCGGCGGAGACGGCGGCGCCCGTCGGATTCTGCGCCCGGCTGGTCACCACCAGCGCCCGCACCCCGAGGGCGAGGGCGTCGCGCACCCCGGCCACGACGGGCCCCTCGTCGTCGACCGGGAAGCCGACCGGCCGCAATCCGAGCGCCGCGACGAGGTCGAGCAGGTTGGCCCAGCCCGGGTCCTCCAGGCCCACCGCGTCACCGGGGCGCAGGTGGGTGGCGAGCAGCCGTTCGATGCCGTCGAGCGCACCCCCGGTGAGGGTCAGCTCGTCGGCGGGCACCCCGTCGGCGGCCAGCCGGGAGCGGGCGGCCTCGGCCAGGGCGGGGTGCACGCCGGTCGTGGCGTATCCGACGGGTGGGCCGACCGTGTCGGCGAGCGCGGCCAGGTGCGGGCCGAGCGGCGGCAGGAGCCGGGGGTCGGGTTGCCCGTGGGACACGTCCCGGGTGCCGGGGGCGGGGGCCGGGGCGTGCGCGGCGCGGCGGGGGGCGACCGGCGGCCGGGGCCGCACCCGGGTGCCGTGCCGGCCGGCGGTGACCACCAGACCCCGCTGGCGCAGCTCCTGGTAGGCGCGGGCGACGGTGGCCGGGCTGACCGCCAGCGCGGTGGCGAGGGCGCGGACGGGCGGCAACGCGTCACCGGCGGCGAGCGCGCCGCTGCGGATGCCGGTTTCCACGCTCGCCGAAATCGCGGCGGACGTGGACCCGAGTATCTGATAATGTGCTGCCACATTTTCAGGATCGTACTAGAACAAAGGCGGGATGTCACATGTACGCGCCGACCGCACGCACCACCGCCAACCGCAGCCGGGACCGGATGAGCTACGACCGGGCCACCGCCCACGCGGTGCTCGACGAGGCCTACCACTGCGTGCTGGGGTTCGTGGTCGACGGTGAGCCCCGACTGCTGCCCACCCTGCACGTCCGCGTCGGTGACACCCTCTACCTGCACGGCTCCACCGGCAGCCGGCCGCTGCTCGCCGCCCGGGGCGACGCCGGGCTGCCGGTCTGCGTCACCGTGACCCTGCTCGACGGGCTGGTCTTCGGCCGTTCCCAGTTCCACCACAGCGCCAACTACCGCTCGGTCGTCGCCCACGGCACCGCCCACCTGGTGACCGACGACGACGACAAGCGCACGGTGCTGACCGCCCTGGTGGAGAAGGCCGCCGCCGGGCGGGCCGCCGACAGCCGTCCACCGAGCCGGCGGGAGCTGGCCGAGACCGCCGTCCTGGCGCTGCCGCTGCGCGAGGTGTCGGTCCGGACCCGTACCGGCGGGGTCCGCGACGAACCCGCCGACCTCGACCTGCCGTACTGGGCCGGGGTGGTGCCGTTGCGGCAGGTCGCCGGCCCGCCGGAGCCCGACACCGGGGTGGCCGCCCCGCTGCCGGCCTACCTGTCCGGCACCCCGGTGCGGGAGCCGGCCGGACCGGCCCGCCCGGGCCCGGCGCACGTCACCGGCCCGTCCGACGCCGCCGGGCCCGTCGAGGCGGAAGCGCGGGCCGCCGGACCGTCGGGGGCGGGTTCCGCCACGTCACCGTGGTACGAGCCGGTGCCGCTGCACGGCGGGCACGTGCTGCTGGAACCGCTCACCGCGACGCACGCCGACGACCTCTTCACCGCCACCGCCGAGCCGGAGGTCTGGGCCCACCTGAGCCACCCGACGCCCACCGACCCGGCCGCGATGCGGGCCGTCGTCACCACCGCGCTGGACGCCCGGCAGCGCGGCGAACGGGTGCCGTGGGTGCAGCGCTGCGCCCGCACCGGCGCGGTCATCGGGTCGACCTCCTACTACGACCTCGACCCGGCGCGGCGCTGCGTCGCCATCGGGTACACCTGGCTCGGCCGCGCGTGGTGGGGCAGCGCCGTCAACACCGAGGCCAAGCTGTTGCTGCTCGGTCGGGCGTTCGACGACCTGGGGGCGGTGCGGGTGGTCTGGCAGACCGACATCCGCAACACCAGGTCGCAGGCCGCGATCGCCCGGCTCGGCGCGACCCGGGAGGGCGTGCTGCGGATGCACCGGCAGCGCCCGGACGGCTCCTGGCGGGACACCGTGCAGTACGCCATGACCGTCGACGAGTGGCCGAACGCACAGGCCAGGCTGCGGGAATGGCTTCACCGTCCGGCACCGGCGGAGCGAGGATGACGGGCGTGCTGGGCATCACCGACATCTGGACGTACGTGTTGGGCACCGTGGCGATCATCCTGCTGCCGGGGCCGAACTCCCTCTTCGTGCTCTCCACCGCCGCCAAGCGCGGCGTGGCGACCGGCTACCGGGCGGCGGGCGGGGTCTTCCTCGGCGACTCGGTGCTGATGATCCTCTCCGCCGCCGGGGTGGCGTCGCTGCTCAAGGCGTATCCGCCGCTCTTCCTCGTGATCAAGTACGCGGGCGCGGCCTACCTGGGCTACGTCGGGCTGACCATGTTGCGGGGGGCCTGGCGGCGGTGGCGCGACCGCAACGACCCCGCGACACCCCGGCTGATCGACGCCGCCGAGCCGGAGGCGCTGCGCAGCCCGTTCCGCAAGGCGCTGGTGATCAGCCTGCTCAACCCGAAGGCGATCCTCTTCTTCATCTCGTTCTTCATCCAGTTCGTCGACCCCGGCTATGCCTGGCCGGCGCTGTCGTTCCTGCTGCTCGGGCTGATCGCCCAGGTGACCAGCGCGCTCTACCTGACCGCGCTGATCTTCGCGGGTACCTTCCTGGCCGCCCAGTTCCGGCAGCGTCGCCGGTTGGCCGCCGGAGCCACCACCGGCGTCGGCATGCTCTTCCTGGGCTTCGGCATCAAGCTCGCCACCGCCTCGGTCTGACCCGCCCCACCCCGCACACGACACACGGCACCTGACCCGCCCGCTGCGGCCGGCGGGTCAGGTGCCGTCGCCACCTCCGCCCCCGCTGCCGATCCCCCCACTCCCGGCGGTGCCGCCCAACCCGAAGCCCGGCCGCACCGGTTCGTCGGGCGGGCGGCTGACGTGGGCCGACTCGGTGATCCGGGCCGACCAGTGCGCGTCCGAGGCCGCCGCCGCGTGCCGGTCGATCGCCGTACGCAACCAGCCGTCCACCACCGAGACCCAGTCCTGCTGGTCGGCACCGGTGTGCCAGATCCGGAACCGGCTGATGCTCTGGTGACTGATCCCGGTCAACGACAGCCGCCGGTCCATCCACAGCAGCACCTCCAGGCCGGCGGAGTTGGTCACGAAGATCAGCTCCAGCTCGGTGATCGGGCCGGCGTAGAGCGGGGCGACCCAGTAGCCGAGCCGCTGGTGCACCGGCAGGGTCTGCGCGACCCCCGGCAGCCGGCTCGACACCAGTCCCGCCTGCCGCAGCACGAAACCCAGCGTGTCCAGCGCGGCGAGCACATGCTGCTGGGCGGGCAACGGATGGATGAAGACCGGCACCATCGCGCCCTGCTCCAGCTCCGGGTCCACCGACACCTCGGTACGTAGTCCGGTACGCAGGCTCATCAACGGCACCCCGCCGAAGATCGTCACCGGGGTCTCCCACGGCAGCGGTACGGCGAAGTCGATGGCCCGTCGCCGACCGGCCGGTACGACGAACCGTCCCCCCACCGGCACCTGGTGGTACTGCACGAGGCGACGGGGCGAACGGGGGTCCTCCGGTTCGGCGGTCGCCACCAGACCCAGCCGTACGTGCCGGATCGGCACGTCCTGCGACCCGGCGCTGAGGGTCACCCGCCCCGGCAGCCGTAGCCCCGGGCGGGTGCTCGGATTGGTGAGGGTGGTGCTCACCGACAACCCGGTCACACCGGATTCCCGGGACACACCGGTCAACCGCATGACCGTGCGGGTTCCCGCTCACCGGCTCCGCACTCCTCGACCCGGCGCCCGACCAGGCGGAGCTACCGCATTGTTCGACGCGAAGGGGGCGATGTAGCGGTGTCAACTCCTGTCCGACACCACCACATCGCCCCCGTTGTGTCGATCTTGCTCAGCGCCGGGCGCTACGGCCGTCAGCGCATCCGGCGGCCCCGCGGGATCGGGTCGGTCTCGTCGTCGAACTCGCCGATGACCTCTTCGAGGAGGTCCTCCAGCGCCACGAAACCGATCGGCCGGGTCGGGCCGCCACCGTTGCGGACCAGCGCCAACTGGGCCTGGTCGGCGCGCATCGCGGCGACCGCCTCGGTGACCGAGGAGGTGGCCGGCAGGGTGAACGACCGGGTCATCAGCTCGGCGGCGGTGGCCGCCCGGCTGGTGGTGACGGCCCGGACCGCCTCCCGTACGTGCACCAGCCCGCACACCTCACCGCCGTCGTCGAGGACGGCGAGCCGGGACCGGCCGCTGTCCCGGCTGACCTGCTCGATCCGCTCGGCGGTGTCGTTGCGGTGGACCGTGACGATCTGGTCGAAGGGTTCCATC
Organism: Micromonospora sp. WMMD723; assembly: GCF_049863385.1. Lineage (NCBI taxonomy): Bacteria > Bacillati > Actinomycetota > Actinomycetes > Micromonosporales > Micromonosporaceae > Micromonospora > Micromonospora sp. WMMD723. Next base: position 3,729,202 of record NZ_JBMKNR010000001.1, on the reverse strand, counting down.
ACCTGGGCGACGGTGGTGCCCTGCAACTCCAGCATGCTGGTCAGCATCTGGTGCTGTTCGGCACCGAGCAGCCCGTGCTCGCGGGACTGTTCGAGCAGGATGCGCAGCTCATCCGGACCGTGGACCTGGGCGAGCTGGTCCTGCTGCTGCACCCCCACCAGCCGCAGCATCGCGTTGGCCAGGGCGTTGAGCACGGACAGCACCGGGCGGGCGACCCGGGCGAAGGCCCGGAACGGCAGCGCCAGCAGGGTCGCCGAGCGCTCGGCGTCGGTGATCGCCCACGACTTCGGGGCCATCTCGCCGACCACCAGGTGCAGGAACGTCACGAGCCCCAACGCGAAGATCAACGCGACGACGTGGCTGGCCGCCTCCGGCAGGCCGACGGTGTGCAGCAGCGGGCTGATCAGGTGCTCGATCGCCGGTTCGGCGAGCGCACCCAGGCCCAGGGTGCACAGGGTGATGCCGAGCTGCGCGCCGGCCAGCATCAGGGACAGCTCGCGAACCCCGTCCAGGGCGGCGCGGGCGGCCCGGCTGCCGGTGGCGGCGGTCTGTTCCAACCGGTAGCGCTTGGCCGCCACCAGGGCGAACTCGGCGGCCACGAAGAAGCCGTTGAGGGCGAGCAGCAGCACCGACACCAGCAGTGCGACGGTGGGGCTCATGACCGATCCTCCCGACCCGGGGTGACGCGCACGTCGGCACCGCCGGTGGCACGGGCGTTCGCGCCGCCGCGTCGATCGCCCCCGGTGCCGCCGGCGCGGACGTTCGTGGCGCGGCGTCGCTCGCCCGCGCCACCGGCGGCCGGAGGTTCCCCGTCGGCGGCCTGGTCGGCGGCCAGGGTGAGCCGGACGGAGTCGGCCACGTGCCGGTCCACGGCGAGCACCTCGACCAGGGCCGTCGGCCGTTCCGTCGGCTCGTCGTGGTCGACCGGCAGGCTGATCTCCAGCCGGTCACCCACCTCGGGCACCCGGCCCAGCTCCCGCATGACCAGCCCGGAGAGGGTGTCGTACTCGGGGGCCTCGGGCAGGGCGATGCCGGTGCTGTCGGCGACCTCGTCGATCCGCCAGCGGGCCGGCACCACCCAGGAGCCGTCCTCCTGCCGGATCGGGGCCGGCTCGGGCGGGTCGTCCTCGTCGCGGATCGGTCCGACGAGTTCCTCGGCGATGTCCTCCAGCGTGATCACGCCGGCGAAGCCGCCGTACTCGTCGACCACGCAGGCGAGCTGCCGGTGCCCGGAACGCAGCCGGTCCAGCACCGTGGGCAGCGGCAGCGTCTCCGGCACCAGCAGCGGCGGTACGGCCACCGCGCTGACCGGGGTGGTGGCGCGCTCGGCCGGCGGCACCCCGAGCACGTCGGCGATGCCGACCACGCCGACGAGGTCGTCGACGCCGTCGACGCCGCGTACCGGGAAGCGGGAGTGACCGGTGTCGAGCAGCTCGACCACCCGGCTGACCGGTTCGTGCGACCGGATGGTGTGCACGTCGACCCGGGGCACCATGGCCTCCCCGGCGGTCAGCTCCCGGAAGTCGAGACCCCGGTCGAGCAGGTCGGACATCTCGGCGTCGAGATGCCCCTCCTCCCGGGACTCGGCGATGATCTGCTCCAGGTCGGCCGGGGTGGCACCACTGGGCAGCTCCTCGATCGGCTCGATGCCGACCCGGCGCAGCAGCCGGACGGCGGCCCGATCGAAGAGCGTGATCAGCGGCCCGGCGATCTTCAGGTAGATCAGAGTCGACCGGCTCAGCGCCCGCGCCAACACCTCGGGGCGGGCGATGGCCAGGTTCTTCGGGGCCAACTCACCGAGGACCATCTGCACGACGGTGGCGATGACCAGCGCCAACGCCACCGACAGCGGCAGGCTGACGCCGGTTGCGACGCCGACGCCGCCGAGCAGTTCGGCCAGCCCGGCACCGAGGTAGGGCTCGGCGGCGTAACCGACCAGCAGGGCGGTCACGGTGATGCCGAGCTGTGCCCCGGAGAGCATGAACGACAGCCGCCCGGTGACCTCCAGGGCGCGGGCGGCCTTGGCGTCGCCGTCGTCGGCGAGCTGCTTGAGCTTGCCCCGGTCCACGGCGACGTAGCCGAACTCCTGGGCTACGAAGTAGCCGGTGGCGGCGGTGAGAACGATGATGAGTGCGAGGCCGACGACGATCAACACGGGTCGCTCAGGGCTCCCGTGGACGTCGGGGCGGAGGATTGCCGGGCACGACCCGGCTGGCTACTGCTGCCCTCCTGGGCAGAGGAGTCGATCATGCCGCAATTCTATCGGCGGTTGCTGGATGCCCGCTGAGGGTGGGCGCAAAGTTCCTGCTCGTCGCGTTAGTCAGGGGCGCGGGGCGGGTCCCCGGCCAGCTCGTCGACGTCGAGCAGGCTGCGGTCGACCCGGCCGGACCGGTAGGCGGCCCGGCCGATCATCTGGGCGGCCACCGGGGCGGTGGCCAGCTGGAAGACCCCGACCAGCAGGATCATGCCCAGGTCGGCCGCGGTACGCAGCCGCAGCACCAGCCCCAGCAGCAACAGCAGCACCCCGAGCACCTGCGGTTTGGTGGCGGCGTGCATCCGGTCCAGCACGTCCGGGAAGCGCAGCACGCCGATCCCGGCGGCGAGGCTGAGCAGCGCCCCGGAGACGAGGGCGACGGCGCCCAGCCAGTCGATCACCGTACCCACGCTCACGGCCGCCCTCCCCCGGCCGGAACCGGCGCGATCCGGCCGGGACCCGGCATCAGGCGTCGACCCGGCGTGCGGTGGCGGACCGGCACCCGGTCGTGGCCGGGCCCGGGATGACGGCCCGACCCCGGGACGGGCCGGGTCACGGCTCCTCCCGGGCGGCGAAGCGGACCAGGGCGACCGAGCCGACGAAGCCGAGTAGGGAGAGCACCACCAGCACCGGCAGCGTGGTGGCGTGCCGGTTCACCGCCGCCTCCGCGCCGACCGCGCCGAGCATGGTGGCGAGCAGCAGGTCGGCGGCGATGACCCGGTCCAGCAGCGACGGGCCCCGGTAGATCCGGGCCAGCGCCAGCAGGGCGGTGGTCGACAGCAGCACGGTCAGGACGACGGCGAGGACGACGGTCACGGGGCCTCCGTGGGTTCGGTGGTGAGCTGCCGCAGCTCGGCGGCGGAGCCGACGGCCCGCACGATCCGTTCCTCGACGGCGAGGATGCGGTCGCGGCTGCCGGTCAGGTCGGCCGGGGACCGCACGTCGAGCACGTGCACGTAGAGGACGCCGGCATCCCGGTCGACCTCGACGATCAGGGTGCCCGGCACCAGGGAGAGCAGCTCGGCGGTGAGCGCCAGGTTCAGGTCGGTGCGGACCCGCAGCCGCACCCCGATGATCGCGCCGCGCGGGCGGAAGCCGGGGCGTACGGCGATGGCGGCGACGTGGATGCTGGCGCTGACCAGCTCGACGACGAACCCCCCGGCGAGCCGGAGCAGCGCCCGGGGCCGCAGCCGACCCCCGAAGGAGACCGGTGGGAGCGGGAAGAACACCAGCACCGCCCCGCCGACCACCAGGCCGGCGAGCAGATTGGCCGGGGAGAAGTTCCCCCAGAGCAGGTTCCAGACCAGGACCAGCCAGCCGAGGGCGATGAGCTGGTCGCGGCGGCGTCCCGTACGCGGCGGCGTACCGGCCCGGCGACGCGTCCGGCCGGTCACGACGGGCCGCCGGGCAGGACGGCCCGCACGTACGGGGTACGCAGTCGCAGGTCGTCGGCGGCGTCGGCGGTGACCTGGAACAGCGGGCCGGCGGCGACGGTGAGGGCCAGCCCCAGCACCACCAGGGCGGCGGTCGCCCCGATCATCAGCGCGGGCAGCCGGGGAACCGGGTCGGCGGTGGCGAGCCGCGGGGCCCGCCAGAACGCGATGTTCCACACCCGGGAGGCGGCGTAGAGGGTGAGCAGGCTGGTCAGCGTGCCGGCGACGACCAGCGCCCAGGGCAGCACGCCACCGTGTGCCACCCCGGCCTCGAGCAGGCCGACCTTGCCGAGGAAGCCGGAGAACGGGGGGATGCCGGCCAGGTTCATCGCGGGGACGAAGTAGAGCACCGCCAGCAGCGGGGCGATCCGGGCCAGCCCGCCGAGCCGGCGCAGGTCGGTGCTGCCGGCCCGCTCCTCGACCAGGCCGGCGACCAGGAACAGGGTGGTCTGGATGGTGATGTGGTGCACCACGTAGAAGATCGCGCCGGAGAGCGCGGCGGTGGTGCCCAACGCCACCCCGAAGATCATGTAGCCGATGTGGCTGACCAGGGTGAACGAGAAGAGCCGCTTCATGTCCGACTGGGCGACCGCGCCGAGCACGCCGACCACCATGGTCAGTCCGGCCGCCACCATCAGCAGGGTGGACGCCGCACCGCCGGGGAAGAGCAGCGTCTCGGTCCGGATGATCGCGTAGACGCCGACCTTGGTGAGCAGGCCCGCGAAGACGGCGGTGACCGGTGCCGGGGCGGTCGGGTAGCTGTCCGGCAGCCAGGCGGACAGCGGGAAGAGCGCCGCCTTGATGCCGAAGGCGAGCAGCAGCGTCAACTGCAACGCCAGCCGTACGCCGTCGGGCAGGGCGTCGAGCCGGCCGGCGAGCTGCGCCATGTTGAGGGTGCCGGTGGCCGCGTACACCAGTCCCACGGCGGTCAGGAAGATCATCGAGGAGAGGATGCTGACCACGACGTACGTCGAACCGGTGCGGATGCGGGTCTCGGTACCGCCCAGGGTGATCAGCACGAAGCTCGCCGCGAGCAGGATCTCGAACCCGACGAAGAGGTTGAACAGGTCACCGGCGAGGAACGCGTTGGTGATCCCGGCGGTCAGCACCAGGTAGGTGGGGTGGTAGATGCTCACCGGCGCGGACTCGCTGGTCTCGGCGCGGCCCTGGCCGATGGAGTAGAACAGCACGCAGAGCGTGACCGCCGACGAGACCACCAGCATCAACGCGGCGAGCTGGTCGGCGACCAGCACGATGCCGACCGGCGCGGGCCAGCCGCCCACCTCGGTCACCACCGGCCCGTCCCGGTGGGCCCGCACCAGCAGCAGCACCGCGACCACCAGGTTGGTGGCGAGGGCGACCACGCTGACGGTGCGCTGCAACCGGGGCCGGCTGACCAGGATCAGGGTGAGGGCGGCCCCGAGCAGCGGCACCACCACCGGCAGCGGCACGAGGCGGTTCACCGGATGCCGCCCGGTCGGCGGGGCGGTTCCGGGTCCACCTGTTCGGGGTCGTCGCCGGGCCCCTCGCCGCCGAGGTCGGCGTTGGGCACCTCGTTGCGGGCGGCGAGCGCGACGATCTGCTGGTCCTCCACGTCGTCCTGGACCTCGTCGTCGCCGCCGAGATACCAGCTCCGGTACGCCACGGCGGCGAGGAAGGCGGTCAGCCCGAAGGTGATCACGATGGCGGTGAGCACCATCGCCTGCGGCAGCGCGTCGCTCATCGCGTCGTCCGGGCCGGCGCCCACCACCGGCGCACCGCCGGAGCGACCACCGACCAGGATGAGCAGGTTCACCCCGTTGCCGAGCAGGATGACGCCGAGCAGGATGCGGGTGAGGCTGCGCTCCAGCAGCAGGGTCACCCCGGTGGCGGTGAGCACGCCCACGGCGATCACCAGCACCAGCGTCGGGCCCGCCCCGCCGTCCCTCACCGCCGGTCCCCCTCGTGGTCGACGACGAGCCCCCGGTCGGACTTGCCGGCCGCCTCGATGTGCCTGTCGATCTCGGCGCCGAGACTGCGCAGGATGTCCAGCATCAGCCCCACCACGATCAGGTAGACGCCGATGTCGAAGAAGAGCGAGGTGACCAGGTACGGCCCGCCGAGGCCGGGCAGCGGCAGGTCGACCCGGGTGCTCGCGAGCACGGTGCCGGTGGTCAGCAGGGAGACCACGCCCCCGCCGACGGCGATCGCCAGGCCCGCGCCGAGCACCGTGCCCGCCCCCACCGGGGCCGCCTCGGCCAGTTCGTACCGGCCACCGGCGAGGTAGCGCACGGCCAGCGCCAGGCTCGCCACGAGGCCACCGGCGAAGCCGCCGCCTGGCGCGTTGTGGCCGGAGAAGAGCAGGAACAGCGAGAAGAGCACGATCGTGTGGAACAGCAGCCGGGTCACCACCTCGAAGACGATGGACCGGCGGCGCGCGTGCAGGGTGGTCCCGCCGCGCAGCCACACCGGTCGGTCGCCGTGGCCGGCGGTGGCGGGTTCCACCCGACGCGGTCGCGGCCCGGTGCGGGACCGCTCGAAGATCAGGCTGGCCACCCCGGTGGCGGCCACCACCAGCACCGACAGCTCGCCCATGGTGTCCCAGGCCCGGATGTCCACCAGGGTCACGTTGACCACGTTGCGGCCGTGCCCCTCGGCGACGGCGAGCACCGGGAAGGCGGTCGAGATGGACACGGCGGTCCGGGCCCCGGACGCGACCAGCGCCAGCCCGGCCAGCACCACGCCCACGGCGACGCCGAGCACCCGGCGGGCCCACCGGCTGCGGCGCAGCGGCCGGGCCGAGAACCGTTCCGGCAACCGGCGCAGCACCAGCACGAACACGGCGATGGTGGCGGTCTCCACCAGGAACTGGGTCAGCGCCAGGTCGGGTGCCCCGTAGAGGACGAACAGCATGGCGGTGCCGTAGCCGGTCACCCCGACCAGCAGCATCGCGGTCAGCCGCCGTCGGGCGTTGACCGCGAAGAGCGCCGCGACCCCGATGACCAGTCCCACCACCAGTTGCAGCGGGCTGTCCCAGACCGCGAGCCGGGTCCGCCACGGGCTGGTGCTGAGCAGGGCCGCGCCCGGCACCAGCACCAGGGCCAGCAGGACGGTGCCCAGGTACAGCGGCAGCGAGCCGCGCTGGGTGGCCCCGGTGACCTCGATGGCGAGCCGGTCGAACCGGTGGGTGACCCACTCGTACCCCTGGTTGCCGGTGAACGGCAGCTTCCACCGGGCCAGCGCCGGGGCGAGCGGGCCGCGCACCGCGTGCAGCACGGCCCCGCCGGCCAGGGCCAGCGCGGACAGGCCGAGGGCGGGGGTCAGGCCGTGCCAGAGGGCGAGCGTGTCGTGCGGCGGGCCGAAGAGTTCCGCGTACGGGTCGAGCAGGCCGTTCAGCGCGGCGGCGGCCGGGCCGGCGACCAGCCCGGCTGTCGCGAGCAGGGCGGGTGGGGCGAGCATCGGCCACGGGACCGGCTCCGGTGCGGCCTCGGCGACCCCGGGGCGGGTGGCGAAGGCGCCCCAGAGGAAGCGGATGCTGTAGGCGACGGTGAGCACGGTGCCCAGGACCAGCCCGACGAGCACCACCGGACGGGTGGCCAGGGCGGTGAAGACCGCCTCCTTGGCGACGAAGCCGAGCAGCGGCGGCACGCCCGCCATCGACGCGGCGGCGAGCGTGGCGATCACCGCCAACTCCGGGGCCCGGCGGCCGAGACCGGAGAGTTCCCGCAGGTCGCGGGTGCCGACGTCGTGGTCGATGATGCCGACGACGAGGAACAGGGCGGCCTTGAACAGGGCGTGGGCGAGCAGCATCGCGACCCCGGCGAGCGCGGCGTCGGCGCTGCCCGTACCGATCGTCACGGTCAGCAGGCCAAGCTGGCTGACCGTGCCGTAGGCCAGCAGCAGTTTCAGGTCGCACTGGCGCAGCGCCGCCCAGCCGCCGGCGAGCATGGTGACCAGGCCGAGGGTGAGCAGAACCGGCCGCCACGGGCCGGTGTCGGCGAGCACCGGGGCGAGCAGGCCGATCAGGTAGACACCGGCCTTGACCATCGCCGCCGCGTGCAGGTAGGCGCTGACCGGGGTGGGTGCGGCCATCGCCACCGGCAGCCAGCCGTTGAACGGCACGATCGCCGACTTGGCCAGCGCGCCGGTCAGGATCAACAGCACCGCGGCGACCAGCGTCCCGCCGCCGGGCAGTGGCGCGGCGGCGATCTCCGACCAGCGGTAGCTGCCGGCGTGCCCGCCGAGGATCAGGAAGCCGAGCAGCATGGCCAGGCCGCCGAGGGTGGTGACGGTGAGCGCCTGGGCCGCCGCCCAGCGGCTGGAGCGGCGCTCGGTGCTGTGCCCGATGAGCAGGTAGGAGAAGACGGTGGTGAGTTCCCAGAAGACGTAGAGCAGCAGCAGGTCGTCGGAGAGGACCAGGCCGAGCATGGCCCCGGCGAAGGCGACCAGCACCGCGACGAACCGGGGCAGGCCCGCCGCGCCGGGCGCGAAGTACCTGCCGCAGTAGACCAGGACGAGCGCGCCGACCCCACCGACCAGCAGGGTCATCAGCCAGGACAGCGTCGTCATCCGCAACGCCACGTCGAGGTCGAGCTGGCCGATCCAGTGGTACGTCTCGACGACCGCGCCGCCGTCGTGGACGGCCGGGGTGCGGGTCAGCGCCCAGCCGAGGGCGGCGGCGGGCACCAGCGCCAGCGGGTAGCAGGCGCGTGGGCCCCACCAGCGGACCAGCAGCGGCGCGACGAGCGCCGCCACCAGGTGGAGGAGCAGCAGTACGAGCACGCGTCCTCCCCGTCGAACTGGCGGCGCGCGCCGGGCGAGTTGTCCGGCCAGCACCGATCACACGCCAGTTCCGCCCCCTATGGGGCGTTTTCGGGGAAATCGTCCTGTCAGCCGGTGACCGTGTCACCACCGGGAAGCGCGGGCGTCAGGGCACGCCGGGGCTCGACGAGCAGGTCGGGGCGGCCGAGCTGGAGGGCGACCTTGTCGACCACCCGCTGGGCGACGGCGAGCGAGCGCACCGGCAGCATGGCGCCGCGACTCTCCCGGCGGAGCACGAAGTAGTGCACGGCGACCCGCACCTGCCCCCGGTCGGCGGCGCTGGACTGCGCGGTGGAGACGACCAACTCCCGCAGGCTGTCGGCGAGCCGCTCGGCGAGCGCCAGCTCGGGGCCGCGCAGACTGGTCCGCAGGGCGGTGAGGTGACCTTCGACCTTGCGGATGAGCACGTCGGTGCCGGGCGTCGGGCCACGCTCCTCGACGAACATCCGATTCCTTTCACCTGGTGCGGCGTTCCGGGAGAAGTTACTTTATGTTGTGGGCCACAAGCAAGCAGTTAAGTAAGACTTAAGTAGTAAAACGTACAATCAGCGTGCAATTTGCTCTTAGTTGGATAGAACACCGGCGGCTCCGGCGGAATGTCACACCGCCGGGGCAGGATGGGGACGTGACGGGGCGGAAGAACGCGAGGGGGCAGGAGGACGCGACGGGGCAGGAGGACGCGACGGGCGGAGCGACGGTCCCGGCCGGGTTCGGTCCGGCCACCCGGGAGTGGTTCACCGCCGCCTTCGCCGCTCCCACCGCCGCCCAGACCGGCGCCTGGCGCTCGATCGCCGCCGGCCGCAACGCCCTGGTGGTCGCGCCCACCGGCTCGGGCAAGACCCTCGCGGCGTTCCTCTGGTCGCTCGACCGGCTGGCCGACGCGCCGCCCCCGGACGACGCCCGGCACCGCTGCCGGGTGCTCTACGTCAGCCCGCTCAAGGCGCTCGCGGTCGATGTCGAACGCAACCTCCGCGCCCCGCTCGCCGGCATCCGGCAGGCCGCCACCCGGCTCGGCGTGACGCCACCGGACATCACCGTCGGCATGCGTACCGGCGACACCCCGGCCGACGAGCGGCGGGCCTTCGCCCGCACCCCGCCGGACATCCTCATCACCACCCCCGAATCGTTGTTCCTGCTGCTCACCTCCGCCGCCCGGGAATCACTGCGCGGTGTCGAGACGGTCATCCTCGACGAGGTGCACGCCGTCGCCGGCACCAAGCGCGGCGCCCACCTGGCGCTCTCCCTGGAACGCCTCGACGGGCTGCTGGCCCGGCCCGCCCAGCGGATCGGCCTGTCCGCCACCGTCCGGCCGATCGACGCGTGCGCCCGCTTCCTCGGCGGCGCCCGCCCGGTCGACGTGGTCCAGCCGGCCACCCCCAAGACGATCGAGGTGAGCGTCCAGGTCCCGGTGGAGGACATGACCCGGCTCGACGAGACCGAGCAGCCGCCGGACGACGCTCCCGGCGGCCCCGGCCCCCGCCGGGCGTCCATCTGGCCGGCCGTCGAGGAACGGGTCTTCGCGCTGATCCGGGCGCACCGCTCGACCATCGTGTTCACCAACTCGCGGCGCAGCGCCGAGCGGCTCTGCGCCCGGCTCAACGAGCTGGCCACCGAGGAACGGGAAGCCGCCGGAGCCACCCCGCCCGCCGGGACGGGCGACGGGCCGGGCAGAGCCGACGGGCCGGGCGGAGCAGGCGACGGGCCGGGCGGGGCGGACGAGCCGGGCAGGGCCGACGAGCCGGGCAGGGCACAGCGGTGGGGCGGCCCGGTGGGGCCGTTGCGGACACCCCGCCCGCCGGCCGAGGCGATGGCCCAGTCGGGCACGGCGGCCGGCGCGGAGGCGGTGATCGCCCGTGCCCACCACGGCAGCGTCTCCCGGGAGGAACGCAAGCAGATCGAGGAGGCGCTCAAGTCCGGCCGGCTGCCCGCCGTGGTCGCCACCTCCAGCCTGGAGTTGGGCATCGACATGGGCGCGGTCGACCTGGTGGTGCAGATCGAGGCCCCGCCGAGCGTCGCGGCCGGCCTGCAACGGGTCGGCCGCGCCGGGCACCAGGTGGGCGCGGTGTCCCGGGGCGTGGTGTTCCCCAAGCACCGGGGCGACCTGCTCTCCTGCACGGTGGTCGCCGAGCGGATGGCGGCCGGCGCGATCGAGGAGCTGCACTACCCGCGTAACCCGCTCGACGTGCTCGCCCAGCAGATCGTCGCCATGGTCGCCCTCGAACCCTGGTCGCTCGGCGACCTGGCGGTGCTGGTCCGCCGGGCCGCACCCTTCGCCGAGCTGCCCGACTCGGCGTTGCACGCGGTGCTCGACATGCTCTCCGGCCGCTACCCGTCGACCGCCTTCGCCGAGCTGCGTCCCCGGCTGGTCTGGGACCGGGCCACCGACGTGCTCACCGGCCGGCCGGGGGCCCAGCGCCTCGCCGTCACCAGCGGCGGCACCATTCCCGACCGGGGCCTGTTCGGGGTCTTCCTGGCCGGGGCGGAACGCGCCGCCCGGGTCGGTGAGCTGGACGAGGAGATGGTCTACGAGTCCCGGGTCGGCGACGTCTTCCTGCTCGGCTCGTCGTCCTGGCGGATCGAGGAGATCACCCCCGACCGGGTGCTGGTCTCCCCCGCGCCCGGCCAGGCAGCCCGGATGCCCTTCTGGAAGGGCGACCAGTTGGGCCGGCCGGTCGAGCTGGGCCGGGCCATCGGCAGCCGGGTCCGGGCGTTGCTGCGCCAGGACGACGCCACCGCCCGCGACGCGCTGCGCGCCGGTGGCCTGGACGACTGGGCGGCCGACAACCTGCTGGCCTACCTGCGGGAACAGCAGGCCGCCACCCGCTCGCTGCCTGACGACCGCACGGTGCTGGTGGAGCGGTTCCGCGACGAGCTGGGCGACTGGCGGCTGGCCGTGCACAGCGTGCTCGGGGCCCGGGTCAACGGCCCCTGGGCGTTGGCGATCGGCCGCCGGCTGGCCGAACGCTACGGGGTGGACGCCCAGGTCATGCCCTCCGACGACGGGATCGTGGTGCGGCTGCCGGACACCGCCGACGAGCCGCCCGGCGCCGACGTGGTGGTGTTCGCCCCCGACGAGATCGCCCAGCTGGTCGAGGACTCGGTGGGCACCTCCGCGCTGTTCGCCGCCCGGTTCCGCGAGTGCGCCGCCCGCTCGCTGCTGCTGCCCCGGCGGGACCCGCGCCGCCGACAGCCGCTGTGGCAGCAACGCCAACGCGCCGCCCAGCTCCTCGACGTGGCCCGCGAGTACGCCGACTTCCCGGTCACCCTGGAGGCCGCCCGGGAGTGCCTGCAGGACGTCTTCGACCAGCCCGCCCTGGCCGAGCTGATGCGCGACCTGGCCAGCCGGAAGGTCCGCCTGGTCGAGGTCGAGAGCGAACGCCCCTCGCCGTTCGCCAGGTCGCTGCTCTTCGGCTACGTCGGCGCGTTCCTCTACGAGGGGGACGCCCCGCTGGCCGAACGCCGGGCCGCCGCGCTGGCGCTGGACTCGGCGCTGCTCGGCGAGCTGCTCGGCCGGGTCGACCTGCGCGAGCTGCTCGATCCGGCGGTGCTCGCCGAGACCGAACGGCAGGTGCGCTGGCGCACCGAGCAGCGTCGCCCCCGCGACGCCGAGGACGTGGTCGAGCTGCTGCGGGTCGTCGGCGACCTGACCGCAGCGGAGCTTGCCGAGCGGGGCGTACCGGAGGGCTGGCTGACCGAGCTGGCGGCGGCCCGCCGGGTGCTGCGGGTCCGCATCGCCGGTGCGGAGCGCTGGGTGGGCATCGAGGACGCGGCCCGGCTGCGCGACGCGCTCGGGGTGGCGCTGCCGGTGGGGGTGGCCGAGGCGTACCTGACGCCGGTGGCCGACCCGCTCGGCGACCTGGTCGCCCGGTACGCCCGCACCCACGGGCCGTTCGCCGCCGCCACCTGCGCCGCCCGGTTCGGGCTCGGGGTGTTCGTGGTGGAGCAGGCGTTGCGCCGGCTCGCCGCGACCGGGCGGGTGGTCTCCGGCGAGTTCGCCCCCGACAGCGTCGGCACCCAGTGGTGCGACGCCGAGGTGCTGCGGCTGCTGCGCCGCCGGTCGCTCGCCGCGCTGCGCCGGGAGATCGAGCCGGTGCCGCCCCGCGTGCTGGCCGGCTTCCTGCCCCGCTGGCAGCAGGTCGGCTCGTCGGCGCGCGGGGTGGAGGCGGTGGCCGCCGCCGTCGAGCAGTTGCAGGGCACGGCGGTGCCGGCGTCGGCGTGGGAACGGCTGGTGCTGCCCGCCCGGGTCGCCGACTACTCCCCCGCCCAACTCGACGAGCTGTGTGCCGGCGGTGAGGTGGTCTGGGCCGGTTCGGGGGCGATCTCCGGCGGCGACGGGTGGATCACCCTGGCGTACGCGGACGTCGCACCGCTGCTGCTCCCCCCGCCGGACGACGGCTTCGCCGGCACCCCGCTGCACGACGCCGTGCTGGACGCGCTCGCCGACGGCCAGGCGCTGTTCTTCCGTTCCCTCGCCGACCGGGTGGGCTCCACCGACGACGCCGCCCTGAGCGCGGCCATCTGGGATCTGGTCTGGGCGGGTCAGCTCACCAACGACACCCTGGCCCCGCTGCGGGCGGCGCTCGGCGCGGGCGGGGCGCACCGGTCCCGCCCGGCGGCCCCCCGGACCCGGTACCGCCGCCCGGGTCGGGTGGCGCTGCCCAGCCGGGGCGGTCCGCCCACGGTGGCCGGACGCTGGTCGCGGCTGCCGGAGCGGGACACCGATCCGACCCGGCGGGCCGCCGCCCTGGCCGACCTGCTGCTCGACCGGCACGGGGTGGTGACCCGGGGCGCGGTGGTGGCCGAGCAGGTGGTGGGCGGGTTCGCCGCCGTCTACCCGGTGCTCGCCGCGCTGGAGGAACGCGGCGCGGCCCGGCGCGGCTACTTCGTGGAGGGGCTGGGCGCGGCGCAGTTCGCAGTGCCCGGGGCGGTGGACCGGCTGCGGGCGCTGGCCGAGCCGGCCGACTCCGGGCGCGGCGACGGGCCGACCACGGTGCTCGCCGCCACCGACCCGGCCAACCCGTACGGCGCGGCGCTGCCGTGGCCGGAGCGGGCCGTCGACTCCGGTGACGGCACCGCCCCGGCCAGCGGGCACCGGGCCGGGCGCAAGGCCGGGGCGGTGGTGGTGCTGGTCGGCGGCGGGCTGGCCCTCTACGTCGAGCGGGGTGGCCGGACGATCCTCTCCTTCACCGACGACGCCGACGCGTTGGCCGCCGCCGGTAAGGCGCTCGCCGACGCGGTGCACTCCGGCGCGTTGGGGGCGATGTCGGTGGAGCGTGCCGACGGCGGGGCGGTGCACTCCTCGCCGCTGCACGACGCGCTCACCGCCGCCGGTTTCCGGGCCACCCCCCGGGGCCTGCGGCTGCGCGGCTGACCGGCCGGGCCACCCCGCGTCGCCGGCCGGGTCGCCCCGACCGGCGGCGGCCGGGTCGCCCCGACCGGCGGCGGCCGGAGCCGGGCGGGCTCAGCCGAGCTTCGCCAGGACGTCGTTGTAGCGCTTCTGCTCGGCGGCGCTGGTCCGGGTGCCCAGGTAGTTGAGCACCACCGCACCGGCCCGGTACGCCTTGGTCCCCCACACCTCGGTCTGGTTGGTGGCGCTCGCCTCGTCGGGGAAGACGTACACCGAGACGGCGTCGGTGACCATCAGTTGGGCGCAGCCGACACCCGTACCGTTGGGGCCGCAGTCCTTGGAACGGTCACGCGGGTCGGGCACCTTGAGGCCGGCGGCCGTGAACGCGTCGACCACCTTGCGGGCGGCGGGGGCGCTGGTCTTCTTGGTCGGCAGCACGAACGGCGGGGTGGAGGGGCTCTCCCGGGGGGTGCTGCCCGACTTCTCGGCCTTCGGCGCACCCTCGGCCGGGGGCGCCTCGCTGGTGGCCGGGGCCTTCGACCGGCCGTCGGCCCACGCCCCGCCGTCGCGTTCGTCGCCGGGGTCGTCGCCGCAGCCGGCGAGGGCCAGCGCGAGCAGGACGGTGGTGGTCACGGGCAGGAGGCGGAGGCGTTTGGTCACCCCGGCAGTCTGCCGAACCGGGTGCGCGCCCGGCACCGGCCGGTCGGTCGATCGGGGTGTCCGGTCAGTGATAGGGCGGTCACCGCACTAGCCTGCCGGCATGACCCCGACCCCCTGGATCTCGCTGACCACCGACTACGGGCTCACCGACGGGTTCGTCGCCGTCTGCCACGGGGTGATCGGCCGGATCGCGCCGGCCGCCCGGGTGATCGACGTGACCCACCTGGTGCCGGCGGGGGACGTCCGGCGCGGTGCGGCGGTGCTCGCCCAGGCGGTGCCGTACCTGCCGTACGGGGTGCATGTGGCGGTGGTGGACCCGGGGGTGGGCACCGCCCGGCGCGGGGTGGCGCTGGTGACGCCGGGCGGGCTGCTGGTCGGGCCGGACAACGGGCTGCTGCCGGCGGCGGCGCAGGCGTTGGGCGGGGTCACCGCGGCGGTCGAGTTGACCTCGCCGGGGTGGGTGGCGGCGGAGGTGTCGGGCACCTTCCACGGCCGGGACGTGTTCGCCCCGGTGGCGGCCCGGCTGGCGCTCGGCGACCCGCCGGCCGACGCGGGCCCGCCCGTCGATCCGGCCGACCTGGTGACGCTGCCCGCGCCGGTGCTGCGTCGGGAGGCCGACGGGTTCACCGCCGAGGTGCTCACCGTGGACCACTTCGGCAACGTGCAGCTCGCCGCCGGCGCCGACCTGCTGGCGGCGTTGCCCGGCACGGTCCGGGTCGACGGTCACCCGGCGGTGCGGGGCGTGACGTTCGGGGACGTGCCGGCCGGGGAACTGGTGGTGCTCGTCGACTCCGCCGGCCTGGTGGCGGTGGCCCGCAACGGCGGTCGGGCGGTGGACCTGCTCGGGGTCGCCCCCGGTGCGACGGTGACGGTGCGGGGACGCCCCGGAGGGTGAGCTGCGCTCCCTGTCGGGCGTCCGGTGTGGAATGCTGCTGCGGTGGGTGAAGTGTGGGTTCCGGTGGGCTGTCCCTGTTGTGCGTCCCGGACGGGTGGGGGCACCTGTCCGGTCTGTTTCTGGACCGACGACGGCCAGGGCGACGCCGATGCCGACGTGGTGCGGGGCGGTCCCAACGGTGACCTGAGCCTCACCCATGCCCGGCTGAACTTCGCCGTGTACGGCGCCAGCCACCCCCGCTACCAGGACATGGTCCGCCCGCCCCGCCCGGACGAGCGGCCCTGAGCCGGTCCGCCCCCCGACCCGGCGGGGTCGGGGGGCGGACCGGTCAGCAGCGGGACACGGTGCCGCCGTACACCGTGGACACGTACGCGTGGCTGACGTACTGGCCACCGGCCAGCCGGTTCCACCGGTTGGTGGTCCGGTACGTCCCGGCGACCGTCTGCCCGGTGACGTAGCACTGGATGGGTACGTTGGCGTGGGTGGCGGCGAGTCCCCGCACCGGGTACGAGGTGCCGGGGCCGGTGCGGATGTTGAGCGGCCCGGAGCCGATGACGCCGCGTGGTCCGCTGCCGGTCCACAGGTACGTCACGTCGACCCAGGCGTTGTCGGTGAGCAGCAGGCCGTCCCAGAAGGTGCCGTCGGCGAGGTCGATGCCGGCGGGGTTCAGCACGGTACGCCCGAACTGGTCCTTGCCGCCGTGGTAGCCGTACTGGTAGGCGGCCTGTGCCTCGGGTCGCCCCTGCGGCAGGTCCTTCCAGTTCTCCCGGACGGCGGCGGGGTTCCAGTAGTCGTCGCGGGTGTTCCACGGGCCGACGTCCCAGACGGGTGCGTACTCGCAGCGGCTGCCGCTGGTGGTGCAGACCCGCACGGTGTAGTCGCCGGTGCCGATCGGGGACAGTCCACGCCGGGACGGCAGGGCGACGAAGTGGTCCCGGGTTCGGATCGTGTGCCCGTTGGCGGTGACCCCGCCGACCTCCCCCTCCCGGGTGGCGAAGACCCGGTAGCTGCGTACGGCGGTGGGGGCCGGGGCAGCGGTGGTGGCGGTGTCGGCGGTGAGCCGCACGGCGCGTACCGATGCGGCGGCGTGCGGGTCGCGGGTGGTGAGCAGCACCCGGGCCTGGACCCGGGTGACCGGGCTGTCGAAGACGGCCGGGCCGGTGCCGGCCTCCCGCCACTCGGTCCAGCCGGTGGCCCGCCAGCCGCGCACCTGGACGCCGACGGTGGCGCCGGTGGCCGCCTCGGCGGTGAGGTCGACGCGGACCCGGTTGGCCGGGCCGGTGAGGGTGCGCGCGGGGGCGAGCAGCACCCCCTCGGCGACCGGCGCGCCCAGGGCGGCGGGCCGGGTGCGCCGGGCCGGGTGCGGGTCGGCGAGGCGCAGCAGGCCGGCACCGAAGCGGACGTTGACGTCGTCGCCGCCGGCCACGGCGAGGTCGACGGTCCAGTGCTCCCCGCCGGTGGGTGCGGCCGGGGCGGCGGCGTGGCCGGTGCTCTGGCCGGGGGTACGGGGTGCGGCGGTCGCGGCGGTCGGGACGAGACCACCGGCCAGGGTCAGGGTCAGCAGACCGACCAACAGGGACGACAGGGGACGACAGGGGCCAAAGGCCATAATATTCTCCTCAAGACCACCCTATAGTGCAATTTTTCGTAGATCGACAGGAAGCACGCTACAAATAGCGATACATGCGAATTCTGTTCGGGCGAGGGAGAATGCTGGGGTGCCCGAGGGAGACACCGTCTGGAACACCGCCCGCGTCCTGCACCGCGCGCTCGCCGGCGCGCGGCTCACCGGCAGCGACTTCCGGGTGCCCGCGCTGGCCGCCACCGACCTGACCGGCTGGACGGTGACGGAGTCGGCCAGCCGGGGCAAGCACCTGCTGCTGCGGCTGACCGCACCGGCCCCGGTGACGTCCACCACCGCCTGGACGCTCCACTCCCACCTGCGGATGGACGGCGTCTGGCGGGCGTACGCCCCGGGGGAACGCTGGACGGCCCGGCCGGCCCACCTGATCCGGGCGGTGCTACGCAGCGCCGAGGCGGTGGCGGTCGGCTACCACCTGCACGAGTTGGCCCTGCTGCCCACCGCCGAGGAGGAGCGCCTGCTCGGGCACCTCGGCCCCGACCTGCTCGGCACCGACTGGGACCCGGCCGAGGCGGTCCGCCGGCTGGCCGCCGCACCCGGGGTGACCATCGGCGAGGCGCTGCTCGACCAACGCAACCTGGCCGGGGTGGGCAACCTCTACAAGTGCGAACTGCTGTTCCTGCGCGGCATCTCCCCGTGGACGCCGGTCGGCGCGGTGCCCGACCTGCCCGGCACGGTGGCCCTGGCCCAGCGGCTGCTCGCGGCCAACCGGGGCCGGTGGACCCAGAGCACCACCGGTTCGCTGCGCCGGGGCCAGACCAGCTACGTCTACGGCCGGCGGGCCCAGCCGTGCCGCCGCTGCGGTACCGCCATCGCCAAGGAGGACCTGGGTGACCGGGTCACCTACTGGTGCCCCACCTGCCAGCCGGCGCCACCACCGGCCGACCCGGGAACCCCTCCCGTCTGACGGGACAATCCGCAGACACGGACGAATGGGTAATTCCTATCCGGTCGCCGACGTCGCATGCTGCGGTGGAGTGCTCACCGTTCGTGACCATCGGACGCGACCGCCCACCACGCCGGGGTGGGGGCGGCGGGTCCCCGTGCCCGGGGAGAGCCATGACCCTGTTCCGCAGACTGCGACCGCCCTGGACGACCCGGGTCGTCCGCCTCCACCGGCCCGACCGGCCCACCGTGCCGGCCGCCCGCACCGGCGAACCCGATCCCGCCCCGGCGACCCTCGACCCGGCCGCCGTGCCGCGCTGCTTCGGCCCGGTGCCCAACTTCGCCGGCAGCCCGCTGCCCGTGCGCGACCCGCAGGGCCGGGTGGTCACCGGCACCGGACTGCGCAAGTTCGTCGACGCGCTGCCGCTGCCCGGCCCGGCGGGCCGCACCGAACTGGGCGGACACCTGCCGGTCGCCACCCCGGACACGGTGAGCTGGCCGGGCTGCGACTACTACGAGATCGGGCTGGTCGAGTACACCCAGCGGCTGCACCGGGACCTGCCCACCACCCGGCTGCGCGGCTACCGCCAGCTCAACCTGGGCACCGACCCGGACGGCCACAACACCGTCGCCCCACCCGAGCGGCCGTACCACCTCGGGCCGCTGATCATGGCGCGGCGGGGCCGACCGGTCCGGGTCAAGTTCATCAACCAGCTCCCCACCGGCCCGGCCGGGGACCTCTTCCTGCCTGTCGACACCAGCCTCCCCGGGGCCGGGGCGGGGCCGCTGGAGGGGCCGGCGCCCTACCCGCAGAACCGGGCCGTGCCGCACCTGTCCGGCGCGCACACCGGGTGGATCAGCGCCGGCAACCCGTGGCAGTGGGTGACCCCGGCCGGGGAGATCACCCCGTACCCGACCGGACCGGGCCTGACCCACGTGCCGGACATGCCGCCGCCCGGGGCGGGGGCCACCACGCTCTACTACCCGAACGCGCAGAGCGGTCGGCTGATGTGCCTGCACGACAACACCCTCGGCCTGTCCCGGTTGACCGTCCTGTCCGGTCAGTTCGCCCTCTACCTGCTCACCGACCCGGTCGAGGAGGAGTTGACCGCCGACGGGGTGCTCCCCGCCGACCAGGTCCCGCTGGTGATCCAGGACCGGACCTTCGTCCCCGACGACGCCCAACTCGCCGCCGAGGACCCCACCTGGGACCGGGACCGCTGGGGCACCCGGGGCAACCTGTGGCACCCGCACGTCTACCAGCCCCGGCAGGACCCGTACCGGGAGCACGGGCGCAACCCCACCGGCCGCTGGGACTACGGCCCGTGGCTGCCCGGCACCGACGGTGGGGACGGGCCCCGGGTCGGCCCGGTGGACAACCCGCACCACGACCCGGTGGCCGCCCCGCAGGAGCCGCCGCAGGCCCCCGGGGTGCCGCACCCCAGCGCCGTGCCCGAGGCGTACGGGGACACCATGCTGGTCAACGGGGTCGCCTACCCGTACCTGCGGGTGCGGCCGACGGCGTACCGGTTCCGGATCGTCAACGGCTGCGCCGACCGGTCGCTCAACCTGCAGCTCTACCGGGCCTGCTCCGACGGGC
This sequence comes from Micromonospora sp. WMMD723, assembly GCF_049863385.1. Taxonomy (NCBI): domain Bacteria; kingdom Bacillati; phylum Actinomycetota; class Actinomycetes; order Micromonosporales; family Micromonosporaceae; genus Micromonospora; species Micromonospora sp. WMMD723. Next base: position 3,709,686 of record NZ_JBMKNR010000001.1, on the reverse strand, counting down.
CGATGTGGCAGGCCGACGGGAGCCTCGCCGACGCCGACGCCGGTGAGGTGCCGATGGTGGACGCGGTCCGCGCCCCCGGCCGGCCCGCCGACTGGCCCACCGACGGACGCGACGGCGGGGTGCCCGACCCGGCCGCCGCCGGCCCGCCCATGATCCAGATCGGTAACGAGTGCGGGCTGCTCCCCGCCCCGGTGGTGCTGCCCAACCGGCCGGTCGGCTACCGCTACGACCGCCGCGACCCCACCGTGCTCAACGTGGACTCGGCCGCGCTGCTGCTCGCCCCCGGCGAACGGGCCGACGTGATCGTCGACTTCTCCACCCTGCCGCCCGGCGCGACGGTGCTGCTCTACAACGACTGTCCGGCCCCGCTGCCCGGCTTCGACCCCCGCTACGACCGGCACACCGCCGCGGGGGACCAGCGCGCCGCGGGCGGCGGCCCCGGCACCCTGCCCGGGTACGGCCCGAACACCCGTACCGTGCTCCAGTTCCGGGTGGCCGGCGCCCCCGGCCGCCGGTACGACCTGGACCGGCTGGCCGAGCGGCTGCCCGCCGCGTACGCCGCCAGCCAGCGACCGCCGGTGGTGCCGCACCCGGTGTACGACCGGGCGTTCGGCACCACCGGCGGGCGGGCGACGGCCGTCTCGGCGCAGGCCACCTCGCTCACCTTCACCCCGCCGGGCGGCACCGCGCCGGTCACCCTGCCGATCCAGGTCAAGACCGTGGGGACCGTCTTCGAGCCGGAGTACGGGCGGTGGGCCGGCCGCCTCGGCGTACCCCATCCGGGGGCCGGCCCGCTGGGTCCGGTGACCCTGCCGCTCGGCCCGACCGACCCGGCGACCGAGATCCTCGTCGCCGCCGACCCGACGGTGGGGCCGGCCGACCCGGCCGACGGCATCCAGGTGTGGCGGATCAGCGGGACCGGCCGGCAGACCCACCCGGTCCGCTTCGACGGCTGCGACGTGCAGGTGGTCAACCGGATCGGCGGGGACGGCACGGTCCGCGCCCCCGACGGCGGGGAGCGGGGCTGGAAGCAGACCGTCCGGGTCAACCCGGCCGAGGACGTGGTGGTGGCGCTGCGGCCCGAGGTGCCGCCGCTGCCGTTCAAGGTCGCCGACAGCCTGCGGCTGCTCGACCCGACCCGACCCGCCGGGGTACGCCTCGACGCCACCGGCGTCAGCCCCTGCGACGGCCGGCCGGCGATCGTGGTCAACCAACAGGTCAACCTGGGCTGGGAGTTCCGCTGGGCAAGCGGCGCGGCCGGGCTGCGGGACCTGGGCATGAGCCGGCCGCTGGTGCTGCGGGTCTCGCCCCGCGCGCCGACCGGCCTGACCGCTACCCCGGTGCCCGGCTCGGCGACGGCGCTGCCGGCGATCGCGCTGGCCTGGACGGGCAACGGCAGCCGGCCGGCGGCCACCGGTCACCTGCTCCAGCGGGCCACCGACGCCCGTTTCACCGCCGGCCTGACCACCATCACCGTGGCGGCGACCGCGACCCGGTACACCGACGCCAGCATCACCCCCGGCGTGACCTACCACTACCGCATCCGGGCCGAGAACGCGGCCGGCTGCTCGGCCTGGTCGAACAGCAGCCCGGCGTCGGTACGCCTGCCCGCGCCGGGCGGGCTGGCCGCGACGGTGCCACCGGCGGCCCCGCTGCGGGTGGCGTTGCGCTGGGTGAACCGCTCCTTCGCCACCGGGCTCGACGTGCAGCGGGCCACCAACCCGACCTTCACCAGCGGTCCGGGCACCACCGCCGTGCCGGTGGCCGACCACCACCTCGATCCGGCGGTCGCCCCGGACACCACGTACTACTACCGGGTCCGGACCACCTACCTCGGTGCGGCGTCTCCGTGGTCGACGGTGGCGACGGTGACCACCCCACCGGTGCCGGAGCTGCCGACGAGGGTCGCCGCGACGGTGGGCGTCCCCGCGCCGGACACGGCGACGGTGTCGGTGAGCTGGACGGCGGACGTCCCGACCGGGCCGGGAGCCGGGTTCGTGGTGCAGCGCGCGGTGGACCCGGCGTTCGACCGGGAGGTGGCCAGCTTCACCGTGACCGGCCGCAGCTTCACCAACACCGGCCTGGCCCGGGGGGTCACCTACCACTACCGGGTCCGCGCGTTCAACGTGGTCGGCAGCTCACCGTGGACCGGCCCGCTGCCGGTCCACACACCCGACTGAGGTCACCCGGTCCGGTCGTGGGCAGCCGCGCGGCAGGCCGGGCCGGCCTGCCGCGCGGCGCTCAGCGGGTGGGGGTGCGTTGCGGTTCGCCCACGGCGCGCAGCTCGGCCAGGGCGGAGGCGACGCCGTGCAGCAGGTCCGTCGCCTCCATCAGGCGGGCGGCGGACGGGTCCGCGACGACCTCCGGGTGGGCGTCCTCGGCGACGTAGCCGGCCGCGGCGGCGACCAGCCCCTCGTAGGCGGTCACCCCGGCGGCCAACTGGTCGAGCAGGGCCCGGTGGGCCTCTTCGAGCCGGGGCCGGGCCTCGGGTGGGGCGAGCCGCAGGGCGCGTTCCACCCCGGCCGTGCGGTCGGCCAGGTCGCGCAGCGAACGGTCGGCGGCGGCGGCCTCCAGCACGGCCGGCTCGGCCAGGCCGGTCAGCCGGGGCGCGATCCCGGCCAGGGTGAGCGCGGCACGGTCCAGCCGGGCCCACGACTGCGCGGCGGAGGTGCCGCGCAGCGCGAACCGGGAGCGGAACCGGCGGGCCTCGGCCAGCACGCCGGGGCCCACCGGGAGGCGTTCGACGGCGGCGACCAGCCGGGCCCGGGAACGGGCGGCGGCCTCGGCCGGGTCGAGGGCGGGCGGCACCGGGCGGGCCGCGAACGCCCGCAGGTCGATCCAGCGCCAGGCGGCCAGCGCGACGGCGCTGCCCGCGGCGCCGGCCCAGGCCGCGTCGGGCAACCCCAGCCCGGCGTACGGGGTCAGCACCGCCGCCGCGCCGGTGAGCCCACCGGCCAGGACGCTCCACCGGCGGGCGGAGCGCCGCAGCCGGCCCAGTCGACGGAAGTGTCGCGTTCGCTCGTCGGCCACCCGTACCTCCTCGTGCCGGCGGTCAGCCGGCGGTGGTGTCCCCCACGCCGCGGTCGCGGCTCATGCTGGCCCGGAGCTCGTCCAGCCGGGCGGCGGCGGCCGGGTCGGCCGTCGGGGCGGCCGGCTGGGCCTGCTGCTGCACCGACGGCTGCTCCTGCCGACCGCCGAGCTGGTCGCCGGCCATGCTGGCCCGGATCTGCTCCAGCCGGGACGACCCGGCGCTGTCCAGCATCGACTTCTGGATCTCCAGCATCCGTCCCTCGACGGAGTTGCCGGCCAGCTCGGCGCGGCCCATCGCGTTGGCGTAGCGGCGCTCGATGCGGTCCCGCACCTCGTCCAGCGAGGGGGTGTTGGCCGGCGCGGCCATCGACGACATCGACTCCAGCGACCGGGCCACGCTCTCCTGCATCTTGGCCTGTTCGAGCTGGCTGAGCAGCTTGGTGCGTTCGGCGAGCTTCTGCTGGAGGATCATGGAGTTGTTCTCGACCGCGCGGCGGGCCTGCGCGGCAGCCCCGAGCGACTGGTCGTGCAGGGTCTTGAGGTCCTCGGTGGCCTGCTCGGCGGAGACCAGCTGGGTGGCGAGCACCTGGGCGGACTGCTCGTAGCGGCCGGCCTCGGCCTCGTCGCCCTTGGCGCGGGCCTGGTCGGCGAGGACCAGCGCCTGCCGGGCGTTGCCCTGGAGCCGCTCGACCTCGGTCATCTGCCGGGAGAGCTTCATCTCCAGCTGCCGCTGGTTGCCGATCACCGCCGCCGCCTGCTGCACCAGCGCCTGGTGCTGACGCTGCGCGTCCTCGATGGCCTGCTGGATCTGCACCTTGGGATCGGCGTGCTCGTCGATCTTGGCACCGAACAGCGCCATCAGGTACTTCCAGCCCTTGACGAACGGGTTCGCCATCTCCGCGGTATCCCCTCAGTAGCGTCGCTGCGCCCCGGCCACACCCGGGACCGGGCGGGCCGCACGGCGCTCCCCCATCGTCGCAGGCGGACGCCAGCAGGGCCGTTCGTACCGCGGGGTGCTCCGGCGGCCTGCGATCAACACTACGCGGCGTCGGCCAGCCCGGCCACGGGACGGACGGCGGGGTCAGGCGGCGCAGACCACGTCACGGTCACTCGGGCGGACCCGGGCGCTGCGCAGGGTGGCCTTGAGGGGGGAATCCTGGCGGACCGAGACGGCGACCGCACCATCGGTGGTCACCTGGCGCACGCCGCGCCCGGTGGCCTTGCGCACCCCGGCGGCCGGACCGGCGGCGGCCGGCTCGTCCTGCACGGGCATGAGCACGCCCGGAAGCTGCTCGGCCAGCGCCACGGTGTCGCTCACCTCACGCAGCAACTCGGACAGGCGGGCGCCGAGCGCGTCGCAGATGGCGGCGAGCAGCTCGCTGGAGGGTTCCTTCTGGCCGCGCTCGATCTCGGACAGGTAACCGAGGCTCACGTTGGCGGCGGTGGAGACCTCGCGCAGGGTGCGGTGCTGACCCTGGCGGCGCGCCCGAAGTGCGTCACCGATCACCCGGCGTAGCAGGACCATCGCACCTCCCCCTGACGGGATTTCACGCTCCGGGCGGATGGTCGCCCGCGCCGGACGCGATGGACCGCGCCGCCGCCGACGCCGTACGCCGGAGCCTTCCCGCAACCGTACCCGTTGGTCGGCCCGGCGACATCCCACCCCGCCTGTCGGATCTGGACAACGCCGGTCAGCGCCGACCCGCGCCGGCCGGGGGCACCACCGCCGCCGGCCCGGGGCGCGGGCCGGGCCCCGGCTCGGGAAAGGCCCTGTGGATACGCGTCGCGAGCAGGCGTAACGCCTCGATCACCGCCGCCGCGCGGATGTGGTCGCGACCCCCGTCGAGGTCGAGCCGGCGGACCACCGGGCCGCCCGGCCCGGCCACCGCGACATAGACCAGGCCGACCGGCCTGCCGTCCTGCGGCTCGGGACCGGCCACCCCGGTGGTCGACAGCCCCCAGTCGGCGGCGCAGCGCCGCCGGCCCCCCTCCGCCAGGGCGATGGCCACGTCCGGATCGACCGGCCCGCGTTCGGCCAGCAGGTCCTCGGGTACGTCGGCCAGCCGCGCCTTGAGTTCCGTGGCGTAGGTCACCAGGCCGCCCCGGTAGACGGCGCTCACCCCGGCGATCTCCACGATCGCGGCGGCCAGCAGCCCGCCGGTCAGGGACTCGACGGTGGCCAGGGTCTGCTGCCGTTCGTGCAGGCTGTGCACCACGCCCGCCGCCGGGCTGCCTGCGGGTCGCTCGTGCTGTGCATCGGTCCCCATGTCGTCCTCCTTCCCCGAGGTCACCCTGCTACTCATCCCGGTCCGACCGATCGTCGGGTCCGCTGTCGCCCCGCCGGTGCGGCGGGTGCCCCGGGCCGGACAGCTCCCGCCCCGCCGGTGCCGGCGGGTGCCCCGGGCCGGTACCGGTGGGTCCGCTCCCGCCCCGCCGGGTCAGCCGGTGAGGCCGGCGTCCCGGGCGAGCAGGGCGGCCTGGACCCGGTCGGCGACACCGAGCTTGGCGAAGACGGCCGAGAGCTGGTTACGGACCGTCTTCTCGCTGAGCCCGAAGTGGCGGGCGATCCGGGCGTTGGTGTCACCGCCGGCCAACCGGCGCAGGATGTCCCGCTCGCGCGGGGTGAGCCGGTCGAACGGGGGCGGTAGCTCGACCGGCTGGCGACGCAGGCTGGTCAGCACCTGCGGGCCGACCCGGGGGCCGAGGACGAGCCCGCCGCCGGCCACCGTCCGCAGCGCGTCGACGATCACGTCCGGGTCGGTGTCCTTGAGCACGTAGCCCCGGGCACCAGCCCGCAACGCCCGGCCGACCACGTCCTCGTCGTCGGTCATGGTCACCATCAGCACCCGGGTCTCGGGCCGGCCCTGGACGATCCGCCGGGTCGCCTCCACGCCGTCGCCGTCCGGCAGCGCCACGTCCATCGCGACCACCCCGACGGGCTCGGTCGACGCGATGCCGATCGCCTCGGCACAGGTGGCGGCCTCCAGCACGCCGTCGACCCAGGGCTCGCCCTCCAGCATCGTCCGCAGGCCCCGGCGGACCACCGGGTGGTCGTCCACGATCAGCACCCGGACCGCCCCGCCACGGGCCCCCTCTGCCGTCACTGCCCTCCCCCTCCCGCAGCACCGTCCGCCACCCGACCCCCGCCCGCCCCACCCCGCACCGATTCCCCGGCCCCCCCGGCGACCGCCCCGGAGCCCTCGGTGACCGCCCCGGAGCCCTCGGTGATCAAGAGGTTCGCGTCATCCTCCGGGCGGATTCTGACGCGAACCTCTTGATCACCGGAAGCGGGCGGGGCGAGGGCGGGGGCGGGCGGGTCGGGGGTGGGCGGGGCGGAGGGGACAGAAGCGGGTGGGGCGGAAGCGGAGGGGGCCGAGCCGGGCGGGGCGGCGGGCGGTGGGGCGGGGGGTAGGGGCAGGCGGACCCGGATCAAGGTGCCGTGCGGGTCCCGGTCGACGATGTCGCTGCCGCCGCCCAGCTCGGCGGCCCGCTCCCGGATCGAGTCCAGGCCGACACCGCCGGGCCTGCGGGCGACGATGCCGGTGCCGTCGTCGGACACCTCCACGACCAGCGCCCGGCCCCGGCGCACCACCACGTCGCAGCAGGTCGCCCCGGCGTGCCGGGCCGTGTTGGCGAGCGCCTCGCCGACGATCCGGTACGCCGCCACCTCCACCGCCGCCGGCAGCCCGTGCAGCGGGTCCGCCACGCTCAGCCGCACGGTCAGGCTCGGGCCGTCGAAGCGCTGGCACTCGGCCCGCAACGCCGACTCCAACCCCCGGTCCAGGGCCGCCGGGCGGAGCTGGTCGACCAGTTGGCGTACCTCGCCGGTGCAGGTGAGCAGGTCGTCGGCGAGCCCGTCGAGGATGCGGGCCAGCCGGGCCTGGTCGACGGCGGCGAGCTTGCGGGCCGCGCGTACCTGCATCGACATGCCGGCCAGGGTCGGGCCGAGCCCGTCGTGCAGGTCCCGGCGCAGCCGGCGGCGCTCCTCCTCCCGGGCGGTCACCAGGCGTTCCCGGGAGTCGCGCAGGTCGCGGATCAGCCGGGCGGTCGCGGCGGCCACCGAGGCGTGCAGCGCGACGTCACTGAGCAGCCGCCGTTCCACCGGGGTGAACCGGGTGCCGGGTGCCCGGCGGGCCACCACCAGCCGCCCCACCCACTCGCCGTGGGTCACCATGTCGAAGCGTTCCAGCTCGGTGGTGGCGTGGCCGTGCGCGGCGTGCACCCGGGTGGGCCGCCCGTCGTCGGGCTCCCCGCCGAGCTCCACCGCCACGTACGGCACCTGGAGCGAGCGGGCGATGGTGCCGGTCAGCAGCGGCAGCACCGCCTCCGGCTGGACCGTCCGCTCCAGCAGGTCACCGAGACGGGCCAGCACCGCGTACGGCTCGTCGCGGTCGCCGTAGAGCAGCCGGTTCACCCCGCGCTGCACCCGCCGCCGCAGCGGTTCGAAGGTCACCGCGATCAGCCCGGTGGCCACCAGCGAGGCGTTCGAGGTGTCCCCGCGCAGCACCAGATCCCGCAGCAGGGCGACCACCCCGACGAACGCGGCGATCACCAGCAGGCTCATCACCAGCCAGACCAGGGTCCGGTTGATCACCTGTTCCAGGCCGTAGAGCCGGTAACGGAGCACCGCCACCGTCATCGCGGCCGGGACCGCGATCACCATCAGCACCCACGCGCCGGAGAGGTTGAGCCAGTCCAGCAGGAAGCCGAGCAGGAACAGCACCCCGGCGGCCAGCAGGCAGGCGAGCTGCTGGCGGGCCTCGCCGACGGCCCGCCGAAAGCGTCGGGCGAGCCCCACCAGCACGGCGGCCACCAGCAGCGACTGCACCCCGACGGTCACCAGGGCGACCCGGACCAGCAGCCGCGCGGTCGGGTCGGTAGCCGTCGTCGCGGACAGCAGCAGCCCCCGGGGGTCGCTGGTCGCGGCTACCGCCAGCGCCACGGCCGCCACCACCGTGGTGACCACCAGCCCGACCGCGACCAGCCGGAAGCCCCGGCCCGGCAGCCGGCCGTCCGGGAAGACCAGCAGGGCCAGGAAGACCAGCCCGTACGGCGGCCACCAGAGCCACTGCCCCAGCCAGGCCAGCGGGGTGACCACGGGCCAGCTCAACGCCAGCACCGCCGTCCCGGCGACGAGTCCGGCGGCCAGCATCAACCGGCCGACCGGGTGACCGGGCAGCCCGGCGAGCACCAGCGCGCCGAGCGCGGTGAACGCGACCGCGATCGTGCCGGTCAGCGCCGCCGGCCCGAGCGCCGCCGGCTGCGGATACCACCACTGCCCGGCCAGGACGAGCCCGGCGACGACCAGGCCCGCCCCGGCCAGGATCCGGCGGGACGGGGACAGCGCGGCGATCGGCGACGGCACGGCGGGCCCTCCCGGGGTTGGTCGTCGGTGGTGGAAGCGGCTGGGTCAGTCGGCCCAGCCGGCGGCGTGCATGGCGTTGTGCAGCCAGTTACCGGTGTCGTGTTCGAGGTGTTCCGGCAGGGCGCCGATGATCTCGGACAGGTCCTGGTCGTCGAGGCGGGGCAGCTCGGACAGCGCCCGCTCCAGCGAGATGCGGGACCGGGCGAGCACGTCCGGATGGTCGTGGATGTACCGCGTCACGTGCGCGATCACCGTGGTCAGCCGCTGCCGGACGACGTCGGGCACCGCCGGGCCGGTGCCGGCCTGCAACTCCTCCAGCCGCCAGTCGGCGGAGAAGACCGGGTGCAGCCGTCGGCCGGTGACGTCGAAGAACTCGACCGCCCCGGCGAGCTTCTCGCCGTGGTCGGCGGTCGACAGCAGGTCGGACAGGTCCTGGTAGACGTGGCAGAACGTGTCGTCGGCCGCGATCAGCACGATCCGTCGGTCGTCGCCAGCGGTCAGGGTCATGATCACTCCTCGGGTGCCGTACGCGGACGGACGGGGCCGGTCCCCCGGCACCCGTCCGCCGCAGCGTAGGTGGTCGACCGTCCACAGTGGCACCGCCGGGCGGGCCGGCGGGGTGGACGGTCGAGCCATCGTCACCCGCCGGCTGTCCCGCCGACCCGGGTCGGATGTCCCGCCCCGGCGGGACCGATCGGACGGCGACCCCGGCACCCGACGCGGGGGCTCCGGCCGGTGACGCGCGGCAAGGGCCCTGGCCGGCCCGCGATGCGGGGGAAGGGCCCCGGCCGGCCCGGCGGGCGGGGGAAGGGTCCCACCCGTCCGGGCCGACGGGGCCCGTCCCGGTCGACGCGCGGTCAGCCCGCCGGGTGCATGCTCACCGTGGTCGCCCGGGTCATGTCGGTCGCCGCGGTCACCTCCGGCAGCCCCTCGGTGTGCCCGCCGGAACGCACCCGGGACGACCAGTGGTCGTACCGCTGGCCGAGCTGGCCGACCCGGACGAACGCCGCGCTGGCCAGGCAGGCGCTCAGCGGGTCGCGCGGCTTGTCCGGCACGCTGGCCTGGACGCAGCCGGCGCCGTACTGGCCCTGGTCACGCAGCGGGTCGAAGCCCGACCGCTCCCCGTCGCACGGGTTCCAGTCGAACGTCTGGACGCAGTCGGCGTAGTTGGCCACCGCCTGCGTCATCGCGTTGCGCAGGTGCTGGTGGGGCGACTGGTCGCCGTCGCTGCGCGGGCGGCTGTAGTCGGCGGGCAACCCCTGGCCGCCGAAGAGCAGGCCGACGAGGCTGTCGTCGAGTTCCAGCGCGGTGCCCCACCCCAGTTCGGTGTACGCCTGGAGCAGCCGCAGCGCGTCCGAGACCGCCTTGCCCTTCTGCCAGAGCACCCGGGACACCTCCCAGGTGTCGCTGCTCGGCGGGTTCGGCCCGGTGCCGGCCCGCATCACCCGGTAGAAGTACTTCTGCCGGCCGGACAGCATCGCGGCGGCCTTGCTGCGGGCGGACGTCGTCTGGCTGGCGACGACCGGGATCGCCGCCGACTCGAACGCCGGCTTGTACGTCCCCGCCCACCGCTCGGTGAGGTACTTGTTCTCGTCGTAGCAGTAGCCCTGCGGGACGGGGGAACGGACGTCCCACGAGCAGAACGTGCCGATGGGGAACACGCGGGTGGCGGTCTGCACCTCCTGCCAGTCCCCGCCGGCCCACTTGACCCGCGACCGCAGGGTGATCTGGAGGTCGCCGGTGGTGGTCTGGAACCGGGGTCCCTCGTGCTCCTCCACGTTGACGAAGTTCGCGTCGTAGCAGGTGGAGAACGCCGGGGCGTGCCCCGGTGGCATCGCGTGGTGGGCCAGGTGGAACGCGTTGGGCAGGTTGCTACGGCGCACCGTCGACGGGATCGGCCGGCTGACCCGGGTCGGGCCGCAGCCGCCGATCGACTCGGTCTCGGGAATCCGGTTCGCGGCCGGGAGTTCCTGGTCCGGGCTGCCCCACATGTCGTGCACCGGCAGGGCGTCGCTGCCGTTCCAGACCACCGCCTTACGCACGTTCTCCACCTGGGCGTTCCAGCCGGCGACCGCGGTGCGGTAGTCGGCCATCAGCGCGGTGAACAACGGGTTCGTGCTGCCGTCGGCGGCCGGCTGGCTGAACTGCCGCACCCGCTCGTTGATGGTCCGGCCGGTCTGGGCGACGGCGTCGCCACGCCCGGCGGCCACCTGGGCGGCGAACTGCGGGTTCTCCAGTTGCAGGATGTTGTAGACCCGGGCGGCGGTGGTCCAGGCGGCGGCGTTGGCGACCGGGCCGACGGTCCAGGTGCCACCGACCCGGTTACGCGCCCACTGGCCGAGGTAGTTGATCGAACCGGCGGGCAGGTGGGTGTCGAGCACGCTGACCGGGTCGGCCAGGCTGGTGCCGGCCGGCGCGGTGAAGGTGCCCTCGTCGGAGGCGTTGACGGTGGCGAAGGTGAAGGTGGGCGACTCCGCCTTCGGGTAGTAGGTGCCCAGGTAGTCCGGGATCGGCTGCCCGGTGATCTCCCTGTGGTGCACGTACGTGGTGATCACCTGGTTGAGCTGGCTCTTGGCGATGTTCTCCAGGGCCACGTGGGTGGCGAGCGCCATCGAGTCGACCTTGCGTTCGATGGTCTGCAACTGGGTGGCGATCCGACCCAGGTTGGCGCGTACCTCGTCGAGGCCCTTGGTGAGCGCGTCGAGCTGGGCGACCAGTCCGGCGTACATCTCCTTGAGCGCCGACTCGATCCGGTCGAACCGCTTGTCGATCCCCTTGGCCAGCCGGTCGATCTGCTGGCGCAGCTTGCCGATCTCGGCCTGGATCGCGGCGTTCGGGTCACCGCCCCCGGCGAACAGGCCGATCAGGCTCACCGCCGCGCCGAGCAGGTTGCCGGTCAGCACCGCCGTGCCCATCGCCGTCGCGGCCATGGTCAGCCCCTGCCCGAGCACCGTCGTCACGTACGTGTTGATCGCGGTCACCGAGGTCACCACGGCCTTGCCGATGGTCTCCAACTGCTTGCCGAACTTCTTGTCGACGAAGCCGACCAGGGTGGACAGCACCGTGACGGTCGAACCGAGACCTTCGAAGATCTTGCGGTTCGACTCGGTCCTGGCCTTCTCCGCGTCGATGACCGCCTGGCTCGGCTTCGGGTCCTGGTTGAGCGGGTACGTGTTGGCGTAGCCGACCACCTCGGTGATCCGGTTGTTGCCGTCGGTGTCGAGCACCTTCAGCGTCGCGTACGCCCGCTCCTGCACCAGCGCCTTGAAGGCGGTCGCGTCACCGCGGACGTCGCGGATCGCGGACAGCGGCACGTAGTAGCCGAGGGTGCCGGTGTTGCCGTCGGCGCGCGGCTCGTGGATCCGCGCGGCCAGCAGCCCGTCGACCGGGGTACGCACCCCGGTGCCGGTGCGCCCGGCGAACGCGCTGTCCCAGCCGGTGGCCAGCGCGTCGTCGGTGGCGGCCCGGCGGTGCAGCTCCCGCCAGGTGTCCTGGACCAGGTCCCGGGAACGGGCGTTCCACGCCGCGTCCTGGTAGCCGCCCCGGACCAGGTTCAGCGCGTCCGGCACCACGTTCGCGCCCTCCGCGCCGACCGTGCTGGTCAGGAACGCCCGCACCGCCGGGCCGGTGGTCACCGCGCCACTGGACTCGCCGAGCCGGGCCAGCACCGCCATCGCCACGGCGAACCGGGACCGGTCCTCGGCCCGCGCGTCGCCGACCGCCGCGTCGGCGACCGCCCGGGTGGTGGCCACGTGCCCGGCCACCTGGGTCGCGTCGGCACCCGGCTGGGCGCTACGCCAGTCCAGCAGCTCGGCGGTGAGCAGGGCGTCCTTCAGCCCGGCCGCCCCGGCGTCGCGCAGCTGCACCACCGCCCCGAACAGCGCCCCGTGCACCGCCTGCTCGTCGAACGGCACCGGGTCGGCGGCGCGGGCCGGACTCTGGTGCATGGTGACCGCCAGCACCGCCGTCAGGCCCGCCGCCCACAGCCGGCGGCTGCGCCACCCGCCGCCCGGGGACCGCCCCCGGGTGTGTCTCGTCGCTGTCCCCACCGCTGCTCCTCCCGCCACCGGGCGCAACCCCGCCCGCCGTCACCGGGCGTCGACCCGGCCGGGTCGACGCCGCACCGGGCACAGGGGCCGGTGCGGTGACGACTCTGCGGGGCGGGACGTCCCGACCGGCAGGGACAGCCGTCCCGCCGCACCGGGATTCCGGCGCGGCGGTTCAGCGGGAGCGGTGCGGGCCGGTCAGGGCCGGGGGCGGCGCAGGCGCAGGGCCTGGGCGACGTAGTCGAAGCCGGTGACCACGGTGACCAGCACGGCGGCCGCCATGATCCAGGGCCCGACGGCGGCCAGGGCCGCCGGCATCGGCCACAGGTACCAGGCGATGGCCAGGATCTGCAGCGCCGTCTTGAGCTTGCCGCCCCGGCTGGCGGCGATCACGCCGTGCCGGATCACCCAGAACCGCAGCCCGGTGATGCCCAGCTCGCGGACGAGGATCAGCACCGTCACCCACCAGGGCAGCCGGTCGTAGACGGACAGCAGCACCAGGGCCGCTCCGGTGAGCGCCTTGTCGGCGATCGGGTCGGCCACCTTGCCGACCGAGGTGACCAGGCCGAAGCGGCGGGCGATCCAGCCGTCCACCAGGTCGGTCATCGAGGCGAACGCGAAGATCAGGCAGGCGGCGATCCGCCACCCGCCGTGGGTCATGCCGGAGGCGACCACCGACGCGGCGAAGACCGGCACCAGCACCAGCCGCAGCAGGGTCAGGCCGTTGGCCGCGTTGAGCACCGGCACCCGGGCCACCGGCGGCGCGGACTCCGCCGCCCCGGTCACCGCCGCGCCCCGCTCCGGCCGTCGAGGCCCACCTGGCACCGCCCCACCTGGCTCCCCCGCTCCGTCCGGGCCCACCGTCACCGTTCCGCGCCGGGCGCCGCCGAGATCATCTCATCCGGCACGGCCACCAGGTCGACGCCCTCGGTCGCGGTGACCGTGGCCCGGACGAGGTCGCCGGGGCGCAACGCGGCCAGGTCGACCCCGCCGCCGACCGGGGCGACCAGGGTGGTCGAGCCGTCGACCTCGGGGGCCTGGTGCGCCGCCCGCCCCTCCACCACGCCGTCGTCGACGGTGTCGACGAGCACCTCGACGGTGCTGCCGAGCCGTTCCTCGGCCCGCTGCGAGCACAACTCGTCGGCGAGCGCGGCGAGCCGGTCGTAGCGGCGCTTGACGGTGGCGGCGGAGAGCTTGCCGGGCAGCCCGGCGGCCTCGGTGCCGTCCTCGTCGCTGTAGTCGAACACGCCTATCGCGTCGAGCCGCGCCTCGGTCAGGAAGCGGGTCAGCTCGGCCACGTCCTGCCGGGTCTCACCGGGGAAACCGACGATGAAGTTGCTCCGCGCGCCCGCCTCCGGGGCCAGGGCACGGGCGCTCGCCAGCAGCTCCAGGAACCGGTCGGTGGAGCCGAACCGGCGCATCCGGCGCAGCACCGGCTCGCTGGAGTGCTGGAACGACAGGTCGAAGTAGGCGGCCACGCCGGGGGTGGTGGCGATCGCCTCGACCAGGCCGGGCCGGGTCTCGGCGGGCTGGAGGTAGCTGGCCCGCACCCGGACGATGCCGTCGATCGCGGCGAGTTGCGGCAGCAGCTTCTCCAGCGCCCGCGGGTCGCCCAGGTCCTTGCCGTACGACGTCGAGTTCTCGCTGACCAGCACCAGCTCGCGGACGCCCGTCTTGGCCAGCCACTCCGCCTCGGCCAGCAGCTCGTCGGGGGTACGTGAGACGAACGCGCCCCGGAACGCGGGGATCGCGCAGAACGCGCACCGCCTGTCGCAGCCGCTGGCCAGCTTCAGCGAGGCCACCGGGCCGGTGTCGAGCCGGCGGCGCAGCACCTGCCGCAGGTGCGCCGGGGTGTGCGCGTCGGTCTCCGGCGCGACCCGGGTGGGGGTGCCGTGGCCGGGCAGCGACACCGCCGACTCCCGCCGGGCGACCGGGGTCAGCGGCAGCAGCTCACGGCGGTCGCGGGGGGTGTGCGCGCCGATCGCCTCGCCGGCCAGCACCGAGTCGAGCCGGGCGGCGATGTCGGGGTAGTCGTCGAAGCTGAGCACCGCCTGCGCCTCGGGGAGGCTGTCGGCCAGCTCCCGGCCGTACCGCTCGGCCATGCAGCCGGCGGCGACCACCTTCGCCCCGGTGTCGGCGGCGGCGAGCAGGGTCTGGATCGAGTCCTGCTTGGCCTTCTCCACGAACCCGCAGGTGTTGACGACCACCACGTCGGCACCCTCGCCGTCGGTAGTGACCTGCCAGCCGTCGGCGTGCAGCCGGGCGGCCAGCTCCTCCGAGTCGACCTCGTTGCGGGCGCAGCCCAGGGTCAGCAGGGCGACCCGGCGGCCGTCGGCGGGCGACGGCGCCGGGGCGGGCCGCGACGGGCCGGCGTTGTCAGGCGTGGGGGTGGCGGACACCATCCGAGGGTACCGGGCGACGTCGCGGGCCCGACCGACGGCGGCGTGCGGTGTCGGCCGGTTCACCCCGCCGCCCGGCCCGGCCAGCGGTCAGACCGTCGTCGCGCCCACCCGGACCAGGCGGTCCAGCAGGGCGACCTCGGTGCCGGCCAGGCCGGTGGAGCAGAACACCGACACCTGGTCCGCGCCGGTGCGGCCGGGGACCGCGCCGGCCAGCACCGCCCCCAGGTCGCGCAACCTGCCCGGGTACGGCCCGACGGCGGTCAGCATCGGGGGGTCGTACGCCGCCGCCTGGGCCGGCGAGTCGGTGACCAGCACGTCGGCGGCGTCGAGCAGGTCGGTGCCGAACTCGTGCCGGTGCACCTGCTTGAAGCCGACGGTGTTGACGTGGGTGCCCGGGGCGAGATCGGTGGCGGCCAGCACCGGGGTGACGCTGGTGGTGGCGAGCACCACCACGTCCCGGTCGCGGACCGCCCCAGCGGCCGAGCCGACGGCGCGGGCGGGTATCCCCAGCTCGGCGCGGACCCGGGCGGCGAACGCCTCGCGGCGGGCCGCCGAGCGGCTGTGCACGGTCACCTCGCGCAGGGGCCGGACGGCGGCGGTCGCCCAGACCTGCGTCCACGCCTGCCCGCCGGAGCCGATCACGCCCAGGGTGGCGGCGTCCGGGCGGGCCAGGGCGTCGACGGCCACCGCGCCCAGTCCGCCGGTACGCCGGGAGCCCAGCTCCGCGCCGACGGCGATGGCCCGTACCGCCCCCGTCCGGGCGTCGTGCAGCACCACGAGCTGCTCGCCGGCCGGGTGGCCGAGGGTGTCGTAGGAGCGGAAGCCGTACCACTCGTCGGTGAGCTGCCCGGCGGTGAGCACCATCCGCCCACCGGCCAGCGGTGCGGAGGCCCGGGGTGGGGCGACGAGCCGGCCGACGTGGGCGGCCAGCAGGGCGTCCCGCATCGCCGCGACGGTGGTCGGCGCGTCCAGGGCGGCGGCGACCTGCCGGTCGTCGAAGAGCAGCGTCATGCCCCCCATGCTGCAACCTCAAGCTGACTTCAACTCAAGGTGTGGTGGGGAGGATCACCCCACCCCGCCGACCGGCGGTGCTAACGTCGGTCGTGGTGGCCCGCGCGGCCGCCCCGGACGAGTCGCGGGCGTACCCGGTCAGGCCAAGACGCCCCGTACCGAACCGACTCGTCCCCGGCAGACGGCCCGGGACCGACCCCCGAGGTGATGCCCGATGGCCTGGATCGTGCTGGTGCTCTCCGGACTCCTGGAGACCGCGTGGGCGGTCTCCCTCGACCGCAGCGCCGGATTCACCAGGCCGCTGCCCTCGGCCGTCTTCGCGGTCACCCTGGTCGCCAGCATGGCCGGCCTGGCGTACGCGCTGCGCGACATCCCCGTCGGCACCGGCTACGCGGTCTGGGTCGGCATCGGGGCGGTCGGCACCGCCGTGGTCGGCATGGTCGCCCTCGGTGAGTCGACGAGCCTGCCCCGGCTGCTCAGCCTGCTGCTGGTGGTGGCCGGTGTGGTCGGTCTCAAGCTCTTCCACTGAGTGGCCCGGCCCCCGCCGGGGTCGATGCGTAGTTTCCGTCCGGTGTGGGTAGTGATCGACCACCACAGCAACCAGCCCCCGACCACGGAGGACGTCATGGCCGACACCCACGCCCCCGCCCGCCCGCGTACCAACGCCGCCCGCATCTGCACCATCCTGGCGTTCGTCTTCGCCGTCGTCGCGCTGCTGATCGCGCCGGTCATCTTCGGCATCATCGGTCTGGCGCTCGGCATCGTCGGCGCGGTGCTCGGCGACAAGCCGCTGGGCTGGTACGCCGCCGCCGCGAACGTGGCCGCCATCGTCCTGAGCCTCGTGCTGATCAGCGCCATGATGAACAGCTGACCAGACGCACCCGCGCGAACGGGCCCGCCGGATTCCCGGCGGGCCCGTCGCACGTCCCGGCCCGGTCGGGGGTACGCCCCCCGGCCGGCGCGCCGACGGGGTCAGTCCACGTCGCCGCGCAGGCCGACCAGCACCTCGTCCAGCTCGTCCGGCTTGACCAGCACGTCGCGGGCCTTGGAACCCTCGGACGGGCCGACCACCCCCCGGGTCTCCATCAGGTCCATCAACCGCCCGGCCTTGGCGAAGCCGACCCGCAGCTTGCGCTGGAGCATCGAGGTCGAGCCGAACTGCGAGGTCACCACCAGCTCCACCGCCTGCACCAGCAGGTCCAGGTCGTCGCCGATGTCCTCGTCGATCTTCTTCTTGCTGTCCTGTGCCGGGGCCAGCACGTCGGAGCGGAACTCCGGCTCGCGCTGGTCCTTGCAGAACTTCACCACGTCGGCGATCTCGCGCTCGGTCACCCAGGCGCCCTGGATGCGGACCGGCTTCGACGCGCCCATCGGCAGGAACAGCCCGTCGCCCCGGCCGAGCAGCTTCTCCGCACCCGGCTGGTCGAGGATGACCCGGGAGTCGGCGAGCGACGAGGTGGCGAACGCCAGCCGGGACGGCACGTTCGCCTTGATCAGGCCGGTCACCACGTCGACGCTCGGCCGCTGGGTGGCCAGCACCAGGTGGATGCCGGCGGCACGGGCCAACTGGGTGATCCGGACGACCGAGTCCTCCACGTCGCGCGGGGCGACCATCATCAGGTCGGCCAGCTCGTCCACGATCACCAGCAGGTACGGGTACGGCCGCATCTCCCGCTCGCTGCCCGGCGGGGCCTTGATCTCGCCGTTGCGCACCTTGCGGTTGAAGTCGTCGATGTGCCGGACCCCGTTGGCGGCGAGGTCGTCGTAGCGCATGTCCATCTCGCGGACGACCCACTCCAGCGAGTCGGCCGCCTTCTTGGCGTTGGTCACGATCGGGGTGACCAGGTGCGGGATGCCCTCGTACCCGGTCATCTCGACCCGCTTGGGGTCGATGAGCAGCAGCCGCACCTCGTCCGGCGTGGCCCGGGTCAGGATGGACACCAGCAGGGTGTTGAGGCAGCTCGACTTGCCCGCGCCGGTGGCCCCGGCGATCAGGATGTGCGGCATCTTCGCGAGGTTGGCGACCACGAAGCCGCCCTCGATGTCCTTGCCGAGGGCCACCACCATCGGATGGTGGTCGCTGGTGGCGGCCCGGGACCGCAGCACGTCGCCGAGGGCGACGTTCTCCGGGTCGGTGTTGGGGATCTCCACCCCGACCGCGCTCTTGCCCGGGATGGGGCTGAGGATGCGGACGTCGGGCGACTTCACCGCGTACGCGATGTTGCGGGAGAGCTGGGTGATCCGCTCGACCTTGACCCCGTGCCCCAGCTCGACCTCGTAGCGGGTGACGGTGGGGCCCCGGGTGAAGCCGGTGACCTCGGCGTCCACCCCGAACTGGTCGAAGACGCCGGTCAACGCGGCGATCACCTCGTCGTTGGCCTTGCTGCGGGTCTTCGGGGCCGCGCCACCGGTGAGCATGTTGGCCGGCGGCAGCACGTAGTCGCCGGCCAGCCCGGTCAGCGCGAGCTGCTCGGCGCGGGTGGGCGGGGCGGAGTGCTCCGGCGGCTCCGCCGGCTTGCGGCTGGCCGGCACCCGGCTCGCCGGCCGGCGGGGCAGCACGATCGTCTCCTGGAGGTCGACCTCCGGGCCGACGTCGTCGAAGTCGTCCGGGTCGGGCGGCGGTGGCGCGGCCTTGCGGGCCGGGCGTTTACGGGCCGGCTTCGCGACGACCTCCGCCGGCTCCGCGTCCTCCTGCTCCGGCGCCTCGGGCGGCGCGACCAGCGTGCCGGCGAGCAGACCGAGCCGCTCCGGGATCTTGTTGATCGGGGTGGCGGTCACCACCAGCAGGCCGAAGACGAGCAGCAGGATCAGCAGCGGCATCGCCACCCACGCGGTCACCGCCCGCTCCAGCAGGTCGCCGACGCCGGCACCGACGAGGCCACCGGCGTAGTCACGCTGCACCGGGTCGACCGGATTCTGTCCGATGTGCAGCATCGCCGCCGTGGCGACCAGCATGGAACCCCAGCCGACCAGGCCCCTCCCCCGGTGCTCCGGAGCCACCGGGGTCCGCATCAACCGCCACGCGCCGATCATCAGCAGCACCGGCACCACCACCGCGATCGCACCCAGGAACAGGCGTACGGTGTCGGCCAGCCGCGCGCCGAACGGGCCGGCACCGGAGAACCAGATCGCCACCGCGCTGAGGATGGCCAGCCCGAACAGCAGCAGACCGGCGCCGTCGCGGCGGTGCTCCGGGTCCAGCTCCCGGGCCGAGGCGGCCTGCCGACCGGCGGCCCGGAAACCCCAGCCGACCCCGTGCGCCAGCCCCATCCACAGTGCCCCGACGGCCCGGCCCACGTACGCCGCCGGGGCTGGTCGGGGGGCCGGTCGCCGCCGGGCCGTCGCCCGGGTGGTCTTCTTCGCCGGCTGACGGGCACGACTGTTCGTGGTGCCGCGCGGCGACGCGCCGCGTCGCCGGCTCGCCTGAGAGGTACGGCCCGCCATAGAGTCACCGTAACGGCGTTACCCGGCAGATCGCCGCTTTTCCGGGTCGTGTCCGCGCGTCGCAGCGCGGACCACGCCCGCAGACGTGTTATTCGCCTCAGAAGGGATGCCCGATGGCGTCGCCTGCTTTCGCGGACCGTCCCGACCCCCTCGCGGGTGACCCGCAGGCCCTGCGTCCGCTGACCGCCGACCTGGTCGCCGCCGTGCTGGGCACCCGGGGGTACGTCGTGGTCGCCGACGGGGACGGGGACCTCGTGGGTCGCTGGGACGACAGCCTGATCTGGTTCCTGCGTCGGGGTGGCCGTGGCGAGCTGCTCCAGGTCCGCACCCTGGCGGCGACGACCTTCGGCATCGAGCACGTGCCGGCGCTCTACGCCTTCTGCAACTCGTGGAACCACGAGTGGTTCTGGCCGAAGGCGTTCGTGCACGTCGACGACGACGGTCGGGCCCAGGTCTGTGGCGAGGTGATCACCGACCTGGAACGCGGGGTCACCCCGCACCAGCTCGACCGGCTGCTCGACCGTGGCATCACCGAAGGCTGCCGGCTCGCCGCCGCCGTCGGCCAACTGCCCGGCCGGACGCCCGGATGACCGGCGGGTTCGCTCCCGGGGCGGACGGGTCGGCCGCGCCGCGCGACCCGGTCCTTTCCGCCGCGTTCGCCGACGCCGGGGACCTGCCCGACGGGGAGGCCCGGCTGGCCGAACTCGACCGGATCGCCGCCCGCGCCGACGCGCTCGGCGACCCGCACTCCGCCCTGGACGCCCGGTTCGCGCTGGTGGCGGCGTACCTGCGGCACGGTGGCCGGTGGCGGATCATCGAGCCGGTGCGCCGTCTGCTGGCCACCGTGGACCGGTCCCCCGACCTGCTCGACGCCCGCCCCGGCGACGCGGAACTGCTGCGGCGGCACCTGCGCCAGGCGGTGGAGGCCGCGATCGGCACCCCCCGGATCGGGCTGGACCAGGCCAACGCCCTGCTCGACGCGCTGGCCCGCCGGGTCGGCGCGGAGGCCGGGGTGGTCGCCCAGCTACGCTGCCGGCTCGCCGACCACGCCGGTGACGAGCCCACCGCCCGCCGGTGGTACGACAGGTGGACGGCCGCCGAGGCGGACCCGGAGGGTGGCTGCCCCGCCTGCCTGGCGGTACGCCGCGCCGAACTGCTCGCCGGCTGGGGCGACGACCGGGCCGCGTTGGCGGCGCTGCGTCCCGCGCTCGACGCCGGGGTCGACTGCACCGACCAGCCGGAGCGGGCCCTCGCGGTGGGGCTGCTGCCGTGGCTGCGCACCGGGGCGGCCGGTCGGGCCGCGACGGCGCACCTGCGGGCGTACCGGCGGCACCGGCGGGAACGGGCCGCATTGCCGTACCTGGCCGCGCAGTTGCGGTTCTGCGCGCTGGCCGGGCACCCGGACCGGGCGCTGGACCTCCTCGCCGAGCAGTTGCCCCGGCTGGACCACCCCTACGACGACCTGTCGGCGATGGAGTTCGCCGCCGCCGGGGCGCTGGTCTGCGCGCTCGCCGCCGAGTCCGGCCGGGACGCCCGCCGGGTCCGCCGCCCCGGCCACGCCGACCGGCCCACCGCCGACCTGGACGTGGCGACCCTCGGCACCGACCTGCTGGCCGAGGCGACCCGGCTGGCCGGCAGCTTCGACGCACGCAACGGCACCGGGCACCACGCCGGGCGGATCGCCGCCTGGCTGGCCGAACGGCCGACGGGTGACCCGGTGCCCCTCCCGGCGCCGGAGAGCGTCGACGACCCGGCCGACGAGCCGTTCCTGCCCTCGGCCGAGGAGCCGGCCCCGCTGAGCCTTTCGCAGCTCACCGCCGTGCTGGACGCCCGGGGCGACGTGTACGCCGTCGACGCCGCAGGCGTGGTGGTCGGCCGCTGGGACGAGGCGGTCGTGCAGTTCCGCCTGCTGGGCCGGGACGGGGAGATCCTGCACGCCCGGGTGGTGGCGGCCCGGCGGCTGGCGGCGGGACGGCTCGCCGAGGCGTACGAGTTCTGCAACGCGTGGAACCACGACCGGCTGCTGCCGAAGGCGTACGTCCACGAGTTGCCCGGCGGTGAGCTGGTGCTGGCCGGCGACGTCACCACCGACCTGGCGCACGGGGTGGCCCCGGCGCAGCTCGGCATCCTGGTCGACGCGGCGGTGAGCACCGGCGTCGCGTACGCCGAGGCGGTCGCCGCCCTGCCCTGACCGCCGCCCTGCCCTGACCGCCACCGGCCGACGGGGCGTGCACGCGCGAGCGGCCCCCGACCTCCGGGCGGTGGAGGTCGGGGGCCGCGGTACCGGGGGCCGGGGTGGTTACCGACCGCGTCGCGTCGCCTGCTGGCCGCCGTTCGCGGTGACCAGGGTCAGGTTGTTGCGCTGGAGGATCTCGTTGACCGGCTGGAAGAAGGTGACGCCGCCGACGGTGCAGTCACCGGAGCCGCCGGAGGTGACGCCCTGCGCCTGGTCACCGGCGATCCACGAGCCACCGGAGTCGCCAGGTTCGGCGCAGACGTCGGTCCGGGTCAGGCCGGTCACCGTCCCCTCCGGATAGTTGACGGTGGCGTTGCGGGCCTGCACGACGCCGCACCGGGCACCGGTGGTGGAGCCGGAACGGCAGATCGACGCGCCGGGCGGCACCTCGACGGAGCCGTTGACCGGCACCGTGCCGCCGTTGAAGTCGCTGACCACCCCCTGCGGGGTCCACTGGCCGTTGGTACGCACGAACGCCCAGTCGTCACGCGGGAACGACGACGCCGCGAACACCCCCTGCCGGGCCTGGTTGAACCCGGTGGTGCGGTCCCCGACCCGGCCGCAGTGCCCGGCGGTGACGAACCCGCCGACCACCGCGAAGCCGATCGAGCAGCGCCCGACGTCGTTGATGAAGAACGGGTCGCCGCCGACCAGGTCGAACAGCGGGCGCGGCTGCTCCCGGGAGGTGGTGACCCGGACCGCGTCCGCCGGGGCCCCGCTGCCCGCCGCCCACCGGCGGGCCCGCGCCTCGGCGCCCGGCTGGGCGAGCACCACCACCGAGTTGGTGGCGACGTCGACGTACCAGCCGGTGATGGCCGGGGACGCCTGCCGCCCGACCGCGTCGAGCCGGGTCTTCGCCGCGTCCAGCTCGCTGACGGCCCGGTCGACCGCCTTGGGCACCGCACCGGCGGCCCGGACCCGGTCGGCCTTCGCGGGGTCGGCGACGGCCACGTTCAGGGTGGACCCGTCGCCGCTGAGCCAGGCCCCGCCGTAGTCGTTGCCGAGCGCGGCCCGCAGCCCGGTCAACCGGGCGGTCGCCTGCTGCTCGGCGGTCAACCGCCGGACCGCCTGGTCCCGGCTGATCCGCAGGTCCCGGCTGAGCGCGTCCACCACCTCGGGGGCCGGCCCACCGGCCGCGCGGGCGTCGGTCCCCCCGGCGCGTGGCGCGCCCTGGTCACCGGCGAACGACGGCAGGGTCACCGCCGCCGTCAGTCCCGCTGCCGCCAGCACGACGCCGATCGCTGTCATCCGTCTGCGGTCCATCCGCCATGCTCCTCCCGGCCGACGCGGGGTACGCCCGCCGGACGGAGGTACGCAGACGGCCGCCGAACGGATGAGCCGATCCGCAGTTATCGACGTACGGTGACCGTCGGGTCACGCATTCCCGCGCTGCCTGTCCCCCGTAGGGTGTGGTTGGCCGGGTGGCCGCCGCCGATACTGGGAGTCATGCAGGCGCAACGACAACTCGGCGAGTTCCTCCGCTCGCGACGCTCCCGGCTCAGCCCTCAGGAGGCCGGGGTGGCCACCTACGGCGGCCGACGGCGGGTGCCGGGGCTGCGCCGGGAGGAGCTGGCCCTGCTGGCCGGGGTGAGCGCCTCGTACTACGCCCGGCTGGAGCAGGGGCTGGCCACGAACGCCTCACCCGAGGTGCTGGACGCGCTCAGCCGGGCGCTGCGGCTCGACGCCGCGGAACGCCGCCACCTGTCCGGGCTGGCCGCCGGCCCCCGCCGCCCGGCCGTCCGCCGGCCGCCGCCGGAGCGCGTCGACCCGGCCGTACGCCAGCTCGTCGCCGCCCTCGGGGACGTGCCCGCGCTGGTGCTCGGCCGCCGGCTCGACGTGCTGGCCTGGAACACCGCCGGCCACGCCCTGTTCGCCGGTCACCTGGAACCCGACGCGGTGCACCGACCGGACCGGCGGCCCAACATGGCGCGGCTGGTCTTCCTCGACGCGCACACCCGCGACCTGTACGTCGACTGGCCGGCCAAGGCCCGGGCCGTGGTGGCGACCCTGCGGATGACCTCCGGACAGCACCCGACGGACCCGCTGCTCGCCGCGCTGGTGGGCGACCTCGCGGTGGGCAGCCCCGAGTTCGCCGCCCGGTGGGCCGACCACCGGGTCAAGGCCGGCGGCACCGCCGCGTACGCGATGCGGCACCCGCTGGTCGGCACGCTGACCGTCACCCAACAGAGCCTGCGCACCGAGGACGACCAGACGGTCGTCGTCGCCACCACCGCACCGGGTTCCCCGTCGCAGGCGGCGATGACCCTGCTGGTGCACGCCGCGGTCACCGGCCGTGCCGCCGCCCGGCAACCGCTGCCCGGCTGACCCTCCCCTCCCGATCCCGGCGGCGCCGACAGGGTGCCGCCGTCCCACCCGGCCGCGCCGGGCCCGCCACCGGACCGTGTGGTCCGGCGGGGGTCGGCGCTGCCCGACACCACGCGACGACGGCGCTCCGCACGGGGCGTCCGGTCGTCCGCGCCCGAAACCGGACCCGCTCGGCGGGTCCGCACACCCACGAAGGACGAACCATGCGCAGAAGAATCCGTACCCTCGCGGTGGCCGTCGCGGCAGTCGGCGTCCTGGCCGCACCGGCGACGCCTGCGGCACCGGCGGTGGCCGGCCCGACGGCGGGCGTCCCGGCCGCCCCCGTCGCCCCGGCGGCCCTGCCGGCCCGGATCGCGGTCCACTTCGACCCGGCGACGGGTCAGCTGCCGGAGAACATCACGTGGGCCCCCGACGGCACCGCCTACCTCACCTTCGCGGCGGCCCGGCAGGTCGTCGCCGTCGACCCGGCGGGCCGGACCCGGGTGCTGGCCACCCTGCCCGCCCCCGCCGACGGCGGCGTGCACACCCCGGTGCTCGGCTTCGCCCTGACCACCGGGATCGTCCGGACCGGCGACGGCACCCTGTACTTCCTGTACGCCAGCGGCGACGCCGCCAGCACCGGCCTCTACCGGCTGACGCCCGGTCAGCCGCCCCGACGGATCGCCGCGCTGCCCGCCGCCGGGCTGCCCAACGGGCTGGCGCTCGACCCGACGGGCCGGACGTTCTACCTGACCGACTCGGTGCTCGGCACCATCTCCACGGTGCCGCTGGCCGGCGGCCCGGCCCGGGTCTGGTCGTCGGCGTCCGCCCTCGCCGCGACGGGCTTCCTCGGCGTCAACGGCGTCAAGGTGCGCGGCGGCGCGGTCTGGGTGACCAACCTGGACCAGGGCACCCTGCTGCGGATTCCGCTGCGGCAGGGCCGGCCGGGAGCCGTCGAGGTCAGGGCGACCGGGCTGGTCGGCATCGACGACTTCGCGTTCACCGCCGACGGCCGGGTCGTCGCCGCCCTCAACGGGCCAAACACGGTGGTGGGCATCGACCACGACGGGCGGAGCCGGACCCTGCTGACCGGTGCCGACGGGCTGCAGAACCCGACCTCGGTGGCCGTACGCGGGCACACGGTCCTGGTGGCCAGCGCCGCCTACGTCACGGCGACCGACCCCAACCTGATCGTGGCCACCCTGCGCCACCGCTGAACCGACCGGACAACGGGCCGGCCACCGTCGTCACGACGGTGGCCGGCCCGCGGCGTCCGGGTGGGTGACCCGCTCAGACCTCGACGACGGTCGGGACGATCATCGGGCGGCGGCGGTACGCGTCGTTGACCCAGCGGCCCACGGTGCGCCTGACGATCTGCTGGAGCTGGTGCGGGTCGGTGACACCGTCCGCGGCGGCCCGGTTCAGCGCCTCGGTGACCAGCGGGATCACCGGGTTGAACGCGGCCGGGTCCTCGGAGAAGCCCTTCGCCGACAGGGTCGGGCCGGCGACCACCTTGCCGGTGACCGAGTCGACGACGACGGTGGTGGCGATGAAACCGCCGTCGCCGAGGATCCGCCGCTCGGTCAGCAGCGACTCGCTGACGTCACCCACGGCCAGACCGTCGACGTAGACGTAGCGGCTCTTCACGTGCCCGACCACACTGGCCCGGCCCTCGACCAGGTCGACGACGTCGCCGTCCTCGCAGATCACCACCCGGTCGGGGGCGACGCCGGACTCGATGCCGAGCCGGGCGTGCGCCCGCAGGTGCCGCCACTCGCCGTGCACCGGCATCAGGTTGCTCGGGCGCACCACGTTGAGCAGGTAGAGCAGTTCACCGGCCGGGGCGTGCCCGGAGACGTGCACCTTGGCGACGTCCTTGTGCACCACCACCGCGCCCGCCCGCGCCAGCCGGTTGATCACCCGGTAGACCGAGGTCTCGTTGCCGGGGACCAGCGACGAGGCGAGCACGACCGTGTCGCCGGGGGCGATGGTGATGTGCCGGTGGTCGCCGCTGGCCATCCGGCCCAGCGCGCTCATCGGCTCGCCCTGCGAACCGGTGGACATCAGCACGATCTGGTCGGGCGGCAGCGTGGTGGCCTCCTCGATGCCGATCACCAGACCGGCCGGGATGTTGAGCAGGCCGAGATCCCGGGCGATGCCCATGTTGCGGACCATCGAGCGGCCGATCAGCGCCACCTTGCGGCCGTGCTCCAGCGCCGAGTCGAAGACCTGCTGCACCCGGTGCACGTGCGAGGCGAACGAGGCGACGATGATCCGCCCCTTCGCCTTCGCGAAGATCGAGTCGAGCACCGGCCCGATCTCCCGCTCCGGGGTGACGAAGCCGGGGATCTCGGCGTTGGTGGAGTCCGACAGCAGCAGGTCGACGCCCTCCGCGCCGAGCCGGGCGAAGCCGGCCAGGTCGGTGATCCGGCCGTCCAGCGGGAGCTGGTCCATCTTGAAGTCACCGGTGTGCAGCACCAGGCCGGCCGGGGTACGCACGGCCACCGCCAGGGCGTCCGGGATCGAGTGGTTGACCGCGAAGAACTCGCACTCGAACGGGCCCAGCCGCTCCCGGCCGCCCTCGCGGACGGTGAGCGTGTAGGGCTGGATGCGCCGCTCGGCCAGCTTCGCCTCGACCAGGGCGAGGGTGAACTGGGAGCCGACCAGGGGGATGTCCGGCTTGTGGGCGAGCAGGTACGGCACCGCGCCGATGTGGTCCTCGTGACCGTGGGTCAGCACGATCGCCTGCACGTCGGCCAGCCGGTCCAGGATCGGTGCGAAGTCGGGCAGGATCAGGTCCACCCCGGGCTGCTCCACGTCGGGGAAGAGCACCCCGCAGTCGACGATCAGCAGCTTGCCGTCGTACTCGAAGACGGTCATGTTCCGACCGATGGCACCGAGTCCGCCGAGTGGGATGATCCGCAGCCCGCCCTCGGGCAGCGGCGGGGGCAGTTCACCCTCGAATTGCGCCTCGGTCACGCGTCCACCTCATTCTGCGACGCCGTAACCCGGCGTCCGTCGTGTCGTTCGATCATTCGGGCAGGTCCAGGCCCGCCGCCGCGCAGTCCGCGCGCAGCAGGGCCAGTTCGTCGTCGGTGGCATCCGCCAGCGGCGGACGCACCGGGCCGGCGGGCAGGCCCAGCACGTTCAGGCCCGCCTTCACCAGGATGGTGCCCGGGCTACGGAAGATCCCGGTGAACAGCGGCAGCAGCCGCCGGTGCAGGGCCAGCGCCGTGCCGGTGTCACCCGCGTCGTACGCCTCGATCATCTGCTTGGCGAGCGCGCCGGTGAAGTGGGTCGACGTGCCGACCAGCCCGACCCCGCCGACCGCCAGGGTGGGCAGGGTGAGCGCGTCGTCGCCGCTGTAGAAGGCGAGGTCGGTGCGGCTGGTCACCCAACTGGTGGCGGTCAGGTCGCCCTTGGCGTCCTTGACCGCGACGATCCGCTCGTGCGCGGCGAGCCGCACCAGCGTCTCGGTCTCGATCGGCACCCCGGCGCGGTGCGGGATGTCGTACATCATGATCGGCAGGCCGGTGCCGTCGGCGACGGCGGTGAAGTGCGCCACCAGCCCCCGCTGCGGCGGCTTGCTGTAGTACGGGGTCACCACCAGCAGGCCGTGCGCGCCGGCCTTCTCGGCCGTGGCGGCCAGCTCGATGGTGTGCCGGGTGTCGTTGGTGCCGACGCCGGCCACGATCCGCGCCCGGTCACCGATCGCCTCGACCACCGCGCGGATCAGGGTCTCCTTCTCCGCGTCCGAGGTGGTCGGCGACTCGCCGGTGGTGCCGTTGAGCACCAGCGCGTCGTTGCCCTGCTCGTCGACGAGGTAGGTCGCCAGCCGGACCGCCCCGTCCAGATCGAGGGAGCCGTCGGCGGTGAACGGGGTCGCCATCGCGGTGAGAAGCCGCCCGAACGGGCGCGACACGCCCCGGTCGGGGGCGGCAGGGTGGTCGTGCGTCATGCTCACAACCTAGCGGACGAGCACCGGACAGCCGGTGGGGAAGGGCTCAGGACAGCTGCGCGTGCGGACTGGTAGCCACCTCGGTGCCGTCGGGCAGCGTCGAGACGACGAAGTCGGCGAAGACGTTCGGGGCGACCCGCTGGAGCTGCCGCAGGCACTCCACGGCCAGCTCACGGATCTCCACGTCGGCGTGCTCGGTGGCCCGCATCCCGATGAAGTGCCGCCAGGCACGGTAGTTGCCGGTGACCACGATCCGGGTCTCGGTGGCGTTGGGCAGCACCGCCCGCGCCGCCTGCCGGGCCTGCTTGCGGCGCAGCGTCGGGTTGGGCTCGTCGGCGAACCGCTGCTCCAACCCCTCCAGCAGCTCGGTGTACGCCCGCACGCTCGCCTCGGCGGCCTCGACGAACCGCTTGTGCAGCTCCGGGTCGTCGGCGATCACCGCCGGCTCGACCATCGCCGCGTCCCGCTCCGGCACGTAGCGCTGGGAGAGCTGGGAGTAGGAGAAGTGCCGGTGCCGGATCAGCTCGTGGGTGAACGAGCGGGACACCCCGGTGAAGTAGAACGTCACGCTGCCGTGCTCCAGCACCGACAGGTGCCCGACCTCCAGGATGTGCGCCAGGTAGCCGGCGTTGGTGGCGGTCGCCGGGTTCGGCTTCTTCCAGCTCTGGTAGCAGGCCCGGCCGGCGAACTCGGCGAGCGCCTGGCCGCCCTCGGCGTCGGTCGACCACGGCACGTCGTCGGGGGCCTGGAACTGGGTCCACGCGATCAACTGCACCTGGGGCTGCACCATCTCCGGCATTCCTGCGACTGTAGTGGCCCGGTGGGCTGCGGGGAAACTCGGGCCACCGCGCTGACCAGCGAGATCATGGACAGTTCCGGCCCGGGGCGGCGGCGGGTGGCCAACGTCTCCCACCCGGCCCGCCGCGCGCCCCGGCCGGTCAGACGTACAGCGCGGTGAACGGTGCCCAGGGCAGGTTGCGCAGCACCGAGAAGGCCATCCAGACGGCGAGGAACCCGCCGATCACCGGGGAACTGAGCCGCAGCTCGGGCAGCCGCCACCCGAACGCCTGCCGGCCCGCCCAGGCGACGAAGAGGTATGCCAGGAAGGGCACCGCGAAGACGAACACGGCGTGGTGGCGGGCGGCGGCCGGCAGGTCGGCGTGCAGGAGGTACCACAGCGCGCGGGTGCCCCCGCAGCCCGGACAGTCCAGTCCGGTGGTCAGCTTGAGCAGGCAGCTCGGCGCGGCGTCCGGGTCGCTGGTGGTCGGGTCACTGACCAACGCGTACGCCATGCCGGCGGCGACGCAGCCGAGCGCGGCCAGCGGGGCGGCCCAGCGCGGCGACCGGGCGTGCAGGCGGAGCACGAACCGGGTGAGCCGGTCCGGCTCGGGCGGCTGCCACACCACCGGCGGCCCCGCCGACCACGACCCGGGCGGCAACCCGTCGACGCCCGCGCCCGTCACCGGGTGGGGGTACGGGTCGGTCGGCGGGCCGACGGGGGGCGGGTCGCTCAGCGTGTGGGTGGTGCCGGCCGGTGCGGCACCGGTCGACGTCGGATCGGTGCCCTGCCCCGACCGGGTCGGCCCGGTCGGCCCGTCAACGCTCGTCACGGCCTCACGGTACACCGGTGAGGCTGCGCAACGCGGCGGTCAGCGGGGCGGCCAGGTCGCCGGCCGCCGGTGGGGCGACCGCGTCCAGGCCGAGCCAGCCGGCGAGCCGGTGCAGCTCGGCGGCGAGCGCGACGGCGGTCTCCCCCGGGTCGACGCCGGGCTCCTGCCAGGCCGCCGGCACCAGCAGCACCCCGGCCCTGCGGTCGGCCTTCAGGTCGACCCGGGCGGTGAACCGCTCGCCCTGCAGGAACGGCAGCACGTAGTAGCCGTGCACCCGCTGCGCGGCCGGCACGTAGATCTCGATCCGGTAGCCGAAGCCGAACAGCCGCTCGGTGCGGGCCCGTTCCCAGACCAGCGGGTCGAACGGGCTGACCAGGGTGTTGCCCCGCACCCACCGGGGCAGCCGGGCGTCGACGTGCCGCCAGGCCGGCAGCCGCCACCCCTGCACCGTCACCGGCACCAGCTCACCGGCCTCGACCAGCTCGGCGACCGCCTGCCGGGCACCGGCCAGCGGGAGCCGGAAGTAGTCCCGCAGCTCCGGCTCGGCGGCCACCCCCAGCGACCGGGCGGCCACCGCCACCAGGGTGCGGTACGCGTCGGCGTCGGTCGGCGTGGGCGCGTCGAGCGCGGCCGCCGGCAGCACCCGTTCGGGCAGGTCGTAGCGGCGGGCGAAGGAGGGCGTCCGGTCGGCGGCGGTGACCTCGCCGGCCCAGAACAGGAACTCCAGCGCCCGCTTCACCGCCGACCAGTTCCAGCCCCAGTTGCCGGTCTCCCGGGGCGCGTCGTGTTCGATCTCGGCGGCGGTCAGCGGCCCGGCGGCAGCCACCTCGTCGCGCACCCAGGCGACCAGTTCGGGCTGCTCGGCGGCGATCCGACGCATCCCGCCCCAGGCGTCGTCGCGGGCCTTGGCCATCCGCCAGCGCAGCGCGGCGTGCAGCCCCACCGGCACCAGGGACGCCTCGTGCCCCCAGTATTCGAACAGCTCGCGGGGGCGGCGGTAGGCCGCGGTGTCGAGCAGGGTGGTCGGGTAGGGCCCGAGCCGGCTGTAGAGCGGCAGGTAGTGCGCCCGTTGCAGCACGTTGACCGAATCCATCTGGATCAGCCCGACCCGGTCGAGGACCCGACGCAGGTGCCGGCGGGTGGGCACCCCGGCGGGCGCGGGGTCGGCGAAACCCTGGGCGGCGAGCGTCATCCGCCGGGCCTGGGCGAGCGAGAGCGATTCCGGTGCGACCATCGCCGACGACCCTAGACCAGCGGTACGACACCGGAGCGGACACTGGACCGACCGCCCGTCGGGGCATAGAACGGACGCATGCTCACCATCCGCCGCGAGGAACCCGACGACGCCGAGGCGATCGCCCGGGTGCACATCCACGGCTGGCAGGCCGGATACGCCGGCATCATGCCCGCCGAGGTGCTGGCCCGGCTCAACCCGGTGGCCTGGGCGCAACGCCGGCGGGACGTGGGCACGGCCGACCCGGAGCACCCGTTCACCACCCTGCTCGCCGAGGTCGACGGGCTGCCCGCCGGGTTCACCACCTTCGGGCCGTACCGCAACAACCAGGACCGGGGTGACCTGGACCCGACGAAGGGCGAGGTGCTGGCGATGTACGTGGAGCCGGCCCACTGGGGCGACGGCACCGCGCAGGCCCTGTTCGCCGCGGCCCGCGACGGGCTGGCGGCGCGCGGCTGGCGGGAGTACCGGCTCTGGGTGCTCGCCGACAACGCCCGCGCCCGCCGGTTCTAC
The DNA here is from genome assembly GCF_049863385.1 of Micromonospora sp. WMMD723. NCBI lineage: Bacteria > Bacillati > Actinomycetota > Actinomycetes > Micromonosporales > Micromonosporaceae > Micromonospora > Micromonospora sp. WMMD723. The sequence continues at coordinate 3,678,533 of NZ_JBMKNR010000001.1, read as the reverse complement.
GAGCGGGCCGGTCTGTCAGTCGACGGCGAGCGGTCCCGTTACCCGGTGCCGCTGGCCGGTGGCGGTCCCCCGGTCCACCTCGACGAACTGCGCTACACCGGCCGGTTGCCCGGCTGAGCCCGCCGGCCGCCGGCCGACGGCGGGGTCGACCGGTCCGGCCGGGTCGCCCGGCCGACCGCCGACCGGCGTCGCCCAGGTGCGGATCGGCAGCAGCACCAGCAACGCGAGGCTGATCCAGACGTAGGTGTTGCTGCCCAGGAAGCCGGCGACCCCGGTGAAGTCCTTCTCCCAGGCCCAGACGATCCGGCTGCACAGCAGCACGTAGGAGACCACCGCGAGGGCCGACAGCGCACGCCGCCGCAGGCTGCCGGCGGGCGCGGCGACCGCGTTGTCGACCAGCAGGATCAGCGCCGGGATCAACCAGACCAGGTGGTGCACCCAGGTGACCGGGCTGACCAGGCACATCAGCGCGCCGGTCAGGGCCAGCCCGGTGGCCTCGTCGCCGACCGCCACGGCGGCCCGGCAGCGCCACGCCCAGACGGCCAGGGTGACCAGCACCAGCGCCAGCCAGGCCAGGGTGCTCGGGTGTTCCGGGTCGAGCCGGGCCACCACACCGCGCAGCGACTGGTTGGACACGAACGCCAACTCGCCCACCCGGTCGGTGTTCCACAGCGCCGACGTCCAGAACTCCCGGGCGGCGTCGGGGAAGAGGGCCGCGGCGAGCAGGGTGGCGGCGGCCGCGGCGGCGACGGCGGTGCCGGCGGCCCGGAACCGCCTGGTGATCAGCAGATAGACGATGAAGACGCCCGGGGTCAGCTTGATCGCGGTGGCCAGCCCGATGCCGACGCCGGCCCACCGGTTGCCGGCCGGCAGCAGCCGCAGCAGGTCCACCGCGACCAGGAACAGCAGCAGCATGTTGACCTGGCCGAAGTTGACCGTCTCCCGCATCGGCTCGAACGCGGCGGCCAGGCAGAGCGCCACCGCCAGGACGAACCACCGGGTCCAGCCGGCCCGCCGGGCGACCGGGTCGAGCAGCCACCAGACCAGCACCGCGCTGACCAGCACCGTCGCCGCCACGCTGACGGTGATCGCGACCGGCCACGGCAGGTAGGCCATCGGCAGCATCACCAGCGCGGCGAACGGCGGGTAGGTGAAGCCGTACTGGGTGCCCGGCTTGAGGTAGTCGTAGATCTCGCCGTGGTCGTGGACCCAGAAGGTCAGCGCGCCGTAGTAGACCTTCAGGTCGAAGAAGCCGTGCCGGACGGCCGCCACGGAGAGGAAGGCGGCCACCGCGACGGCGAGCACCACCACCGCGACGACCTGCCCGGTCGTCCGCCTGGCCCCCTGCGCCACCGTCGTCTCCCTCGCTGTGGCCTAGGCTTTCGTGCCATGGCTCTGGGGTACGTCCGCCCGGCGCGTCCCGAGGACGCCGCCGAGATCGCCCGTGTGCAGCTCGCGACCTGGCGGGTCGCGTACCGTCGGCTGCTGCCCCGGCACGTGCTCGACAACCTGGACGAGGCGTGGCTCGCCCGGCGGTGGAGCGCGGCGGTGCAGGAGCCGCCCTCGGCTGCGCACCGGGTGCTCGTCGCCGTGGAACAGGCCGAGCAATCCTATCTGGTGGGGTTCGCGGCTTCCGGGCCGGCGGACGCCGAAGCGCTCGCCCCGGGCGAGCCGGCCACGGCGCTGGACGCCGGGGTGGTCGCGGTGACCGACCTGCTGGTCGAGCCGCGCTGGGGTCGGCGCGGGCACGGTAGCCGGCTGCTCGCCGCCGCCGTGGACGCCTGGCGCGGCGACGGGTTCACCCACGCGGTCGCCTGGACGTTCGACGGCGACGAGGCGACCCGTAAGTTCCTCACCAGCACCGGCTGGGAGCCGGACGGCGCGGCCCGCGCGCTGGACGTCGACGACATGCTCGTCCCCCAGGTGCGGCTGCACGTCGCGGTCCCCACCGAACCGGACGACACGCCCTGAACCCCGCCGTGGCGGCAGCGGTCGCGCGGCCCGGTCGACGCGTCCCGGCCGGTTCTGTCGGCCCGCCCTGGTAGACCGGAGGCGGCGGCACGCCACCGACGGTGAGGGAGACACGGCATGTTCCGGGAGACGAAGGCATTCAGCGGGTTCTCGGCCGACGACACCGACCGGGCCCGGGAGTTCTACGCCGACACCCTCGACCTGCGGGTGTCGCAGCTCGGCGGCCCCGGTGGGCTGCTGATGCTGCACCTGGCCGGCGACCGGGACGTGGTGGTCTACCCCAAGGCCGACCACGTGCCGGCGACGTTCACGGTGCTCAACTTCCCGGTGGCCGACGTCGACCGGGCGGTCGACGAGCTGACCGCACGCGGGGTGCGGTTCGCGCGCTACCCGGGGCTGCCGCAGGACGACCGGGGAATCATGCGCGACAACGGGCCGACCATCGCCTGGTTCACCGACCCGGCCGGCAACATCCTGTCCGTCATCGAGCAGGAGTGACCCCGCGCCGGGTCAGCGGCGCAGCTCGACGACCAGCTCGTCGTTCTCCACCGCACCCGTCGGGGTGAAACCCAGCGAGGTGTAGAGCCGGGCGGCGGCCGTGTTGTCCGGGTGGTACGACAACCGGACGGGGTGCTCGCCGTCCGGCCCGGCCAGCCAGGCGGCGAGGGTGCGTACGGCGGCCCGGCCCACCCCCCGGCCCTGCTCGGCGGCGTCGACGAGCATGCCGCCGATCCACCGCGACCCGTCGTCGTCCACGCCCCACATGACGTGGCCGGCCACGGTCTCGTCGGCGTGGACCGCAAGCGACGTCCAGACCTCGGAACGCGCGGTCAGCACCAGGTAGCGGGCCGCCAGCGCCGGCACCCAGTCCCGTTGGTCGTCGCGGGGGGCCAGGTCGGCCACCGCCCGCCAGTTGTCGTCGTCCACCGGGCGCAGGGTGACCCGCCGCCCGAGCCGATCGATATGTCCGGAATCCAGCACCGGGGCAGCCTAGGGCGCACCCCGGCGCACCGCCAACGAATTCGCCGCCACCGCCGCACCCGGCGTCGGCGCGACACCGACCGTCGTGCCCGGCGGGCGGGGCTAGTCGAGCAGGGCGTCCAGGCCGACGGTCAGCCCCGGCCGCTGCCGGACCGCCCGCACCGCCAGCAGCACCCCGGGCATGAACGACACCCGGTCGTACGAGTCGTGCCGGATGGTCAGCGTCTCGCCGAGGGTGCCGAACAGCACCTCCTGGTGGGCGAGCAGGCCGGTGGCGCGGACCGCGTGCACGCGTACCCCGTCGATGTCGGCGCCCCGCGCGCCGGGCACCTCGTCCTTGGTCGCGTCGGGGGCCGGGCCCAGGCCGGCCTCGGCGCGGGCCTGCGCGACCAGCCGGGCGGTGTGGGTGGCGGTGCCGCTCGGCGCGTCGAGCTTGCGTGGATGGTGCTGCTCGATGATCTCCACGGACTCGAAGTGCCGGGCCGCGCGGGCGGCGAACTGCATCATCAGCACCGCGCCGATGCCGAAGTTGGGGGCGATCACCACCCCGACGTCGGGCCGGTCGGCCAGCCAGCCGCGCACCTGCTCCAGCCGCGCCCGGGTGAAGCCGGTGGTGCCGACCACCGCGTGCACGCCCCGGTCGATGCACCAGCGCAGGTTGTCCATGACCACGTCCGGGGTGGTGAAGTCGACGACCACCTCGGCGGAGGCGGCGGCGGACAGCTCGTCACCCTGGTCGACGGCGGCCACCAGCGCCAGGTCGTCGGCCCCGTCGACCGCCCGGCACACCTCGGCGCCCATCCGGCCCCGGGCACCCAGCACACCGACCCGGACCGGCCCACCCGGGCCCTTCTCCTGCTCGTCAGTCACGCGGCACAACCTATCCCAATCGGGACGCGGGCCACCGCCGGACCACCGCCGTCCCACCGGCCGGTCCCGGAACGGACGGACCCCGGACCCGACCGTGAGCCGCCGACCACCCGGACGCCGTCCGGTCGGACCACCGCCGGGACGACCCGCCTCGCCGGGAACGGGTCGGCGGGCGGCGGGCTCAGCCGGCGAAGTCGTGCTCGCCGAACGGGCCGACCACCGCCAGCGACATCGGCCGGCCCAGCAGCTCGGCGGCGAGGGTGTTCACGTCGGCCACGGTCACCGCGTCGACCCGGGCCAGCAGCTCGTCCACCGGCATCAGGTCGCCGTAGAGCAGCTCGCCCTTGGCCAGCCGGCTCATCCGGGAGCCGGTGTCCTCCAGGCCCAGCACGAACGAGCCCTTGCTCATCCCCTTGCCCCGGGCCACCTCCGCCTCGGTGAGCCCGTCGGCGGCCACCCGGGCCAGCTCGGCGCGGGTCAACTGGAGCACCTCGTCGACCTTGCCCGGCGCGCAGCCGGCGTAGACGGCGAACAGGCCGCTGTCGGCGTACTGGCTGGCGTAGGAGTAGACCGAGTAGGCCAGGCCACGCCGTTCGCGGATCTCCTGGAACAGCCGGCTGGACATGCCGCCGCCGAGGACGTTGTTGAGCACGCCGAGGGCGAACCGCCGCTCGTCGACCCGGTCGATGCCGGGGCAGCCGAGGATGACGTGCGCCTGCTCGGTCTCCTTCGGCTCGACCAGGACGGCGGCCGGCTTCGTGCGTACCGCCGGGGTGTTGCGCCGGGGCGTGCCCGGCGCGGCCGGGTCGGTGTCCAGCGGGGTGCCGCGCAGCGCCTGGCGGACCAGTCGGACCACGGTGGCGTGGTCGAGGTTGCCGGCGGCGGCGATCACGATCTGCGGCGCGGTGTAGCGGCGGCGGTAGAAACTCTGGATCTGCTTGCGGGTCATCGGGGTGACCGTCTCCTCGGTGCCGGAGATCAACCGGCCGAGGGGGTGGTCGCCGTAGACGGCGCGGGCGAACAGGTCGTGCACCTCGTCGCCGGGCTCGTCGTCGTGCATGGCGATCTCTTCGAGGATGACCCCGCGTTCGGTCTCCACGTCGGCCGGTTCCAGCAGCGAGTCGGCGACGGCGTCGCACATCACGTCGATGGCCAGCGGCAGGTCCTCGTCGAGCACCCGCGCGTAGTAGCAGGTGTATTCCTTGGTGGTGAAGGCGTTGGTCTCGCCGCCCACCGCCTCGATCTCGGCGGAGATCTCCAGCGCGGTGCGCTTGTGGGTGCCCTTGAACAGCAGGTGTTCCAGGAAGTGTGCGGCACCGGCCTGCGGGCCCGTCTCGTCCCGTGAGCCGACGGTGACCCAGATGCCGAACGAGACGCTGCGCATCGTCGGGATCGCCTCGGTGAGCACTCGCAGCCCGCTCGGCAGCACGGTGCGCCGCACGGTGCCGCCCAGCGGGTCGTCACTGATCGTGCGGGTGACCGCCCGCGACGGTGCCCCGGCGCGGCCGGGCTGCCCGGCGACGGCGTGCCGGACGGGCGACGCCGGCCGCCGGCCCGGGGGAAACGACGAACGCTGGGCGCGGCTCACGCAGACCTGCTTCCCGTGCGACGAGGGGTGGAGGGAACACACCGGCCGGGTGACGACGTCGTCGTCACCCGGCCGGTCACTGCTCAGCTGTGCCGGGTACGCCGACGCGGACGCTCGCCGCCGTCGCCACCCTCGCCGCCACCCGGGCCACGCTCGCCGCGCTCCGGCGCGCGACCACCCCGGTCGCCGCCCCGGTCACCGCGGTCACGCGGACCCCGGTCGCCGCCTCGACCGGCCGGCCGGTCGCCACCGGCGGCCTCACCGGCGGCCGGCGCCTCGGCGCCCTCCGGCCGGACCTTGTCCAGGTAGATCTTGCCGCGGGCGTCGATGTCCGCGATCTCCACCTCGACCTTGTCGCCGACGTTGAGGAAGTCCTCGACCCGCTCGACCCGCTTGCCGTCGCCCACCTTGGAGATGTGCAGCAGGCCGTCGCGGCCGGGCAGCAGCGAGATGAACGCGCCGAACGCGGCGGTCTTGACCACCGTGCCGAGGAACCGCTCACCGGCCTTGGGCAGGGTCGGGTTGGCGATGCCGTTGATCCGGTCCACGGCGGCCTGCGCCGACGGGCCGTTGGTCGCGCCGACGTAGATCGTGCCGTCGTCCTCGATGGAGATCTCGGCGCCGGTCTCGTCCTGGATGGCGTTGATGGTCTGCCCCTTCGGGCCGATCACCATGCCGATCTTGTCCACCGGGATCTTGACGGTGGTGACCCGGGGCGCGTAGTCCGACATCTCGGCCGGGGCCTCGATCGCCGCCTGCATCACCCCGAGGATGGTCTGCCGGGCCTCGTTCGCCTGCTGGAGCGCGGCGGCGAGCACGTCCGACGGGATGCCGTTGAGCTTGGTGTCGAGCTGGAGCGCGGTGACGTACTCCGGCGTGCCGGCGACCTTGAAGTCCATGTCACCGAACGCGTCCTCGGCACCGAGGATGTCGGTAAGCGTCACGTACTGGGTCTTGCCGTCGACCTCGTCGGAGATCAGGCCCATCGCGATGCCGGCCACCGGTGCCTTGAGCGGCACACCGGCCGACAGCAGCGCCAGCGTCGAGGCGCAGACCGACCCCATCGAGGTCGAGCCGTTGGAGCCGAGCGCCTCGGACACCTGCCGGATGGCGTACGGGAACTCCTCGCGCGACGGCAGCACCGGCAGCAGCGCCCGCTCGGCCAGCGCGCCGTGGCCGATCTCCCGCCGCTTCGGCGAGCCGACCCGGCCGGTCTCCCCGGTCGAGTACGGCGGGAAGTTGTAGTTGTGCATGTAACGCTTGCGGTTCTCCGGGGAGAGGGTGTCCACCATCTGCTCCATGCGCAGCATGTTCAGCGTGGTGACGCCGAGGATCTGGGTCTCGCCCCGCTCGAACAGCGCGGAACCGTGCACCCGGGGCAGCACGCCGACCTCGGCGGTGAGCGGCCGGATGTCGCGCGGCCCCCGGCCGTCGATGCGGACCTGCTCGCGCAGCACCCGGTTGCGGACCTCGGACTTGGTCAGCGAACGGAAGGCGGCGGAGAGTTCCTTCTCCCGGCCCTCGAACCGACCGGTCAGCTCCTCGGCGACCTTGGCCTTGACCCGGTCCAGGGCCTCCTCGCGGTCGGCCTTGCCGGCGATCTGGAGTGCCTCGGCCACCTCGGCGCGGACCAGCTCGGCCACCGCCTGGTAGACGTCGTCCTGGTAGTCCAGGAACACCGGGAACTCGGTGACCGGCTTCGCGGCGACCTCGGCCAGCTCGCTCTGCGCGCGGCACAGCTCGCGGATCGCCGGCTTCGCGGCCTCCAGGCCGCTGGCGACGATCTCCTCGGTCGGGGCGGTCGCGCCGCCCGCGATCAGGGTCACCGCGTGCGGGGTCGCCTCGGCCTCGACCATCATGATCGCGACGTCGCCGTCCTCGAGGGCCCGGCCGGCCACCACCATGTCGAAGGTGGCCCGGGACAGCTCCTCCAGGGTCGGGAACGCCACCCACTGGCCCTCGACGTGGGCCACCCGGGTCGCCCCGATCGGGCCGGAGAACGGCAGGCCGGACAGCTTCGTCGACATCGAGGCCGCGTTGATGGCGACCACGTCGTACGGGTGCTGCGGGTCGAGCGCGAGGACGGTCTCGACGACCTGGACCTCGTTGCGCAGGCCCTTGACGAACGACGGGCGCAGCGGCCGGTCGATCAGCCGGCAGGTGAGGATCGCGTCCTCGCTGGGCCGGCCCTCACGGCGGAAGAACGAGCCGGGGATGCGGCCCGCGGCGTACATCCGCTCCTCGACGTCGACGGTCAGCGGGAAGAAGTCGAACTGCTCCTTCGGGTGCTTACCGGCGGTGGTGGCGGAGAGGACGACCGTCTCGCCGAGCTGGGCGATGACGGAGCCGGCGGCCTGGCGGGCCAGCCGGCCGGTGGAGAAGGTGATCTCACGGGTGCCGAAGGACCCGTTGTCGATCACGGCGGTGCGGGATTCGGTGCCGAGGTTGGTCTCGGTCATGTGCTGCGGTACTCCTTCGCGTCGTGGGCCCACGACACCGGAGCTGCTCAGACGGCCGGTCTTCGATCGAAGCGCCCGGGTGGCCGGCATGATGCCGGGATGCCCGGGGGCCACTACCGGAGACCGGTACGCTGACCGGCTCCCTCTCGGGTGGTCGCGCGGCCCTCTTCTTCTGGTGGTGCGCGGAACGGGGGAGCGACCCGGTGGCCGCTCCCCCGTCACGTCATCGGCGCAGGCCGAGCCGCTCGATCAGCGACCGGTAGCGGTTGATGTCCTTCTTCTGGACGTAGTTGAGCAGCCGACGGCGCCGACCGACCAGCAGCAGCAGCCCACGGCGGCTGTGGTGGTCGTGCTTGTGCACCTTCAGGTGCTCGGTCAGCTCCGCGATCCGCTTGGTGAGGACCGCGACCTGCACCTCCGGCGAACCGGTGTCGCCCTCGGCGGTCGCGTACTCCGAGCGGATCTTGGCCTTGGCTTCCTGGTCGAGCGCCATGTTCTCCCTGTTTCGGTGGGTTGACAACTGGTGTCCGTCGTTCGGGTCCGCATGGACCGGAGACGGACGAACCTCGCACCCGCGGCGTCGTGCAGGCACGCGAGGCCCCGCGTCGGTCATCCGACGTCACCGCCACACTACCAGCCCGTCGCGGAACCGCCCGGTCAAGGCCCGCGCGGCGGGCGTCGGCGGCCCGCCGACCCCGCCCGCCGGGCCGGTCAGGCGACCGCCAGGCGGGTCCGCGCGACGTCCTCGGTCATCTGCGCCAGCAGCGGCTCGATCGCGTCGTACCGGATCTGACCGCGCAGGTGGGCGGCGAAGTCGAGGGCGACGTGCTCGCCGTACAGGTCGCCGGCGAAGTCCAGCACGTGCGCCTCGACCCGGCGCTCCCGGCCGGCGAACGTCGGGTTGGTGCCGATCGAGATGGCCGCCGGCAGCCGCTCGACGCCCCCGCGTACCAGCCAGCCGGCGTACACCCCGTCGGCGGGCACCGCCGCGTGCGGCGGGCAGCGCAGGTTGGCGGTGGGGAAACCCAGCTCCCGGCCGCGCTGGTCGCCCAGCACCACCACCCCTTCGAGGCGGTGCGGCCGGCCGAGCACGACGGTCGCCGCCGCCACGTCCCCGGCCTCGATCCGGGCCCGGACGTACGTCGAGGAGAAGACGGTGCCGTCGGCGGCGACCAGCGGGGCGTTCTCCACCCCGAAGCCGTAGGTGCGGCCGAGCTGTTCGAGCAGTGCCACGTTCCCGGCGGCCCGGTGCCCGAACCGGAAGTTGTCCCCCACCACGACCAGCGCCGCGTGCAGGTGTTCGACCAGGATGTCGTGCACGAACGCCTCGGCCGGCAGCCGGGACAGCTCGGCGGTGAACGGCACCACGCACAACACGTCGACCCCGAGCGCCTCGACCAGCTCAGCCTTGCGGGTGGGCTCGGTGAGCACGGCCGGGTGCGCGCCCGGGCGGACCACCTCGGCCGGGTGCGGGTCGAAGGTCACCACCACCGACCGTACGCCCAGCTCACGGGCCCGCGCCACGGCGTGCCCGATGGTCGCCTGGTGCCCCCGGTGCACGCCGTCGAAGACGCCGATGGTGACGACCGACCGCCCCCAGTCACCGGGTGCCGCCTCGTACCCCCGCCACCGCTGCATGCCGCTCCTTCCCTGCTCCGCCGCTGACCGGCTCACACCCGTACCCACCGCCGCCGGTCGTGCCGGCCGTCGTCCCCGCGCCCGTCCCCGCCGTGCCGTCCGGCCGTGCCGGCCGACGGCCCGGTCAGGCCGGGGCGAGCACGATCTCCGCGCGGGCCCGGCCGTCCCGCTCGCTGACGATAGCGATCAGGCCACCGTCCGGTCCGAAGACGGCGTACGGTCCGACGATGCCCACCGGGTCCAGCGGGCCGCCGTGGGAGAGCACCTTCGCCTCGTCGGCGCTGGCCTGCCGACGGGAGAAGTACCTGTCGGCGGCGGTGTCGAGGGGCAGGGTGACCACCTCGGGCGCGCGCTGCTCCAGCGTCGTGAGGGTCGCCGACTCGGCCAGGGTGAAACTGCCCACAGCGGTCCGCCGCAGCGCGGTGAGGTGTCCGCCGACGCCGAGCGCCTGGCCCGCGTCCCGGGCCAGCGCCCGGATGTACGTCCCCGACGAGCAGTCGACGTCGATGTCCACGTCGACCACGTCCGGGGTGTCGCGGCGGATCGCCGACACGTCGAGCCGGGAGACGGTGACCCGCCGGGCGGGCAGCTCGACCTGCTCGCCGTCCCGGACCCGCTTGTACGCCCGCTCCCCATTGATCTTGATGGCGCTCACCGCGCTGGGCACCTGGTCGATCTCACCGGTCAACGGCACGAACGCGGCCCGGATCGCGGCGTCGGTCAGCGCACCGGCGGGCGTGGTCCCGATCACGTCACCCTCGGCGTCGTCGGTGACCGTGGACTGGCCGAGCCGGACCGTCGCGGTGTAGCTCTTGCCCGCCCCGATCACGTACGTCAGCAGCCGGGTGGCCCGGCCGACCCCGATCACCAGCACCCCGGTCGCCATCGGGTCGAGGGTGCCGCCGTGCCCGACCCGGCGGGTACGGGCCAACCGGCGGATGCGCGCCACCACGTCGTGCGACGTCATGCCGCCGGGCTTGTCGACCACGATCAGACCGTCACCGTTCACGACCGCCAAGCCTGCCAGACGGGTCCGTCCCGCCCGCCACCGCACGGCACAATGACCGTCGCGCCACGAGCCCTCCGTCACCCATCAGGAGCAGCATGACCACGCCGTCCCCGCCCGAACACCGTGCCCGGGTCGAACTCCCCGAGTGGATGCGTCACCCGGAGCCGCCCCGTCGTACCCTCGGCCGGCGGTTGTCCGAGCTGGTCGAGGCCGTGCCGACGCTCCGCCGGGCCCGGCTGTCGCTCTGGCGGTGGCGCGACCGCAGCCGATTCAGCGAACGTCACCCGGTCGTCGCCGGGATCGTCTCGTTCGTGCTGGTGGCGACGCTGGCCAGCCTGCTGGTCGGCGGCGCGCTCTACCTGTTCGCCCGGATGCGCGCCGGCACCCTCTGAGCGCGTGACCCCCACCCCGGGCCAGTCCTCGTCCGTGACCCCGGACGGGACGGCGCCGCGACCGCCCGGGTGCGAGGATCATGCGCCCCTTCCCGTCCGACCCAGGGAACACCGCGTGACCCACGACCCGACACCCACTGACCCACCCCCCGACAGAGCGGCGGTCGCCACCGCGGACGAGCCGGTCCGGATTCCGTCCTGGATGCGGGAACCCGAGGTGGAGCACGAGTTGACCCGCTCGGAACGGCTCCGGCTGCGTTGGGGTCGGTACGGCGGCACGCTGCTCGGCGCGGTGGGCGTCCTGCTGGTGCTGGTGCTGGTCGGCGGGCTCGCCCTGGGCGGGTTCCGTTTCGTCCAACGGGCGCACGACGGCACACCGCTGCGCCCCCGCCCCGGTGGCGCGTCGCCGGCCGCTCCCCGGCCGACCGACGCCAGCGGCAACAGTCTCGGCCCGTTCGTCGCCACCCCGGCCGAGGCGTACGCCGAGGGCGCGGCGGCCGTCGTGCCGCCCGCCGCCCACCGGACCGGGCCGTTCACCGCCGAGCAGGTCACCGACGCGCTGGCGCGGGTCCGTCGGGCACTGGTCGAGGGGCGGGTGGAACCCCGGATGCTGGACGGCGATCCGGAAGGGTTCCTCGCCGTGCTCGCCCCGCAGAACCGCGACTCCGTCCGTCGGGACCTGGCCTCCGGCATCAGCCTCGGCTTCGCCAGCCGGATCGCCGACCGCGCCGACCCGGGGCTGGACCGCGACGAGCAGGTGCGTGGCCGGGGCACCATCACGTACCGGTCCACCACCGCCGCCAGCGGGGTACGGGCGTTGGAGGTCACCACCCGGTTCGTCTGGGCCTACCCGTTCGACCTGTGGCGTCCCCAGGCGTACCGGCCGGGCGCGGAGCTGGTCACCCTGCGCGACGAGGTGGTGTGGCTGGTGCCGTACCCGGACGACGTCGGCCCGGCCGGGCGTGGTCTCTGGCTCGACTCGGCCCGGATCACCCTGCAGAACGCCGACTGCCCGGCGATGCGGCGGGGTTTCCTGGCGCTGGCCGAGGCCGAACCGCTGCGTCGTCGGACCGCGCCGGCCCCGACCGGCGACGTCTACGACGAGAGCTGGCGGGCCGGCGACGGCGAGGAGTGCTGACCGGCGATCGCGGTGCTCCGGCCGGAAACCGTCGCAGCACGGCCGTCAGCGCACCGCGCCGACCACCGCCCACCTGCCGGACCGCAGTCGCAGCAGCACGCCGACGAGCCGGATCACCACGAGCAGGGTGAGCCCGGCCCAGATGCCACCCAGACCGAGGTCGAACGCGTAGGAGAGCCAGATCGCCGGCAGGAAGCCGCCGACCGCCGCGACCACGGTCAGGTTGCGCAGGTAGCGGATGTCGCCGGCACCGATGAGCACACCGTCGAGGGCGAACACCACCCCGGCGAACGGCTGCATCGCGACGAACCAGGGCCACGCCACCATCGCCTGCTCGCGTACCTCGGGATCGGAGCTGAACAGGGACGGCACGACGCCGGCCCCGGCGGCGATCAGCACCGCGAAGGCCACTCCGCACACGCCGCCGAGCAGCGCGAACCGGCGGGCCAGGGCGCGCGCCCCGGCGGCGTCGCCCGCGCCCAGTGTCGCGCCGATCAACGCCTGCGCGGCGATCGCCAACGCGTCGAGCAGCAGCGCGGTGAAGAACCACAGTTGCAGCGCGATCTGGTGGGCGCCCACGGCGGCGGCGCCGAACCGGGCGGCGACGGCGGTGGCGGACAGGAAGCTGGCCTGGAAGGCGAGCCCCCGGATGAGCAGGTCCCGGCTGAGCACCAACTGCTGGCGGATCAGCGCCGGCCGGGGCCGCACGCCCACCCGCTCCCGCAGCAACGCCCCCACGAACAGCGCACCCGAGACGGTCTGGGCGATCGCGTTCGCCACCGCCGAACCGGTCACGCCGAGTCCGGCGGGGTAGACCAGCAGGGGGCAGAGCAACGCGGAGAGCAGGTTCGGCCCGAGCACGAACAGCAGCGGGCGGCGGGTGTCCTGGATGCCGCGCAGCCAGCCGTTGCCGGCGGCGGCCAGCAGCAGGCCGGGCGCGCCGAGGGCCGCGATCCGCAGCCACTGACCGGCGGTGTCGGCCACCTCGCCACCACCACCGGCGAGGGTACGCGCCAGCGCGTCACCGCCGAACTGCATGCCGACGGCCACCAGCACGCCCACCCCGAACGCCAGCCAGGACGCCTGGACGCCCTCGGCCAGCGCCGCAGCCCGGTCACCGGCACCGAACCGGCGGGCCGCCCGCCCCGTGATGCCGTACGCCAGCACGGTGCCGAGCCAGGCGGTGAGCGTCAGCACCGTGCCACCGACGGCGAGCGCGGCCAGCGGCACCCGGCCCAGGTGCCCCACGACGGCGGTGTCGACCAGCACGTAGAGCGGTTCGGCGGCGAGCACCACCAGGGCGGGCAGGGCGAGCGCGGCGATCCGGCGCGGCGAGGCGAGCGCGGTGGCGGTGGCGGTGGACTGGCTCATCGCCGCCGATCCTGGCACGCCTGCCGTAAGGAACGCAAGCCTTGGCATCACTTACCGAGCGAGGGCCTGCAGAACCGGCCCGGCGAGGGACGCGACCGCACGGGACGGGTGCGCGCGGGGGGCGGAGTGGGCGAGGCGGGGTGCTTCGGCCGAGCCGGCCGGACGGATTCGGCGGGGCGGGGTGCGCCCGGTCCGGCCTGAACGACGGGTCCACCGGCACGCCGAGGCAGGCCGAGCCGACCGGGCCGGGGTGGGCCGCCGCGCCGAGCCGACCGGGCCGGGCAGGCTGGGGCAAGCCGGCTGAGGAAGGCCGAGGCCGACCGGGCCGGGCCCGACTGGGCGTGCCTGGGGCGAGCCCGGCTGACACGGCCGGGGCTGGGGCGGCCGGGGCTGACACAGCCGGGGCTGGGGCGGCCGGGGCTGACACAGCCGGGGCTGGGGCGGCCGGGGCTGACACAGCCGGGGCTGACACAGCCGGGGCTGGGGCTGGGGCGAGCCGACTGACACGGCCGGGGCTGATCGGAACGAGCGACCCTCGTCCCCGTCGGGCCGGTTGAACGCGGCTCGGCCCGGCCCGCTCCGACCGCGCTGAACGCGGCCGGAGCCGGGGACGGTCGGGCTGGGCGCAGCCGGGGTGGACCGGACGGGCGGCCGGCTAGGTCCGGCCAGGCAGCCGAGTAGCCACTGCCCGTGCCCGACGACAGGATCGCGGCCGAGGGCGGGATCGCGGCCGGTCGGGGTCAAGCTGAGATACACCGGTGCCGGACCGGGCCTGGCCGATGCCAGGGTGGGACGGCCCGGAGCAGGCGCTACGACCGGACCGCACCTGGGGCACGGAGCCCGGCCAGCGCCGGGAGGTCGGTCCGTGCCGGGTCCGGTGGGACGACTGGAAACGGGCCGGACGGGGCCGGACTGAGCACGACAACCGGAGCCAGGCTGAGTCGGAACTCAGCCAGGCAGCGGGGTCATCGCCGGTGCGGCAGGGTCACTGGCGGGTGTCCATCGAGGTCTGCAGCGCACGGCGCATCTGCTCGCGGGCCTCGTCGGTGGTCTCGGTCTTGGGCTTGGTCGCCATGGCGGTGTCCTTCCAGGGTGCGGACCACCGAACAGGTGGCCCGGACGGGCGGTCCTGCTGAGCGCCGGGAAGGCGGCCCGGGATCACCGGAGCGGCTCGCCTGGCAGCGTGAGCCCGGGTCGGTCAGACCCTGGAGGGAGGCGGCACCGGGTGTGGCACCACCGCCCGCGACCTGCGTCGCGGCGCGACGTCGGCCTCTCCCAAGTTAACGTTTACTTTCCACATGCTGCCCACTCTTCCCGTCATCTGGACGGACCGGCAGACACCCCGAGCACACCCGAAACCGCTGCCCGGCACGAACGCCCGCACCACACACCACCCCGCCAGGCCGGCCCGCAGTTCCCGTACCAGGAAGGAGCGCACGTGACGCCTCTGACGACCGGGGCACGTCGGGAACGGGGAAGCCACGCCGATCAGGCCGGACCGGTGTAGGACGAGCTGCGAGCGGTCGGACCGGACGGAGGTGCGAGACCGGCGGCCCGAACCGAGCCGGGCGGAGCGCACCCGCACGGGCTGGGAGAATCGGAGCGGGCGGCCGGGCAGGCAAGCGTCGCGGCTCCCGACCGGACGGGAGCGGCCGGTCACCGACGGTGGAAGGTCAACCGACGGTGGAAGCGGTCAGCGGGCCAGGAAGTGCCAGCCGAGCCACCACCAGAACCCGAACACGCCGATCCGGCCGACCGGCACCGGACCGACCTCGTACCGCATGACGTAGGCGCAGACGTCGCCCAGTGACGGAATCCGGGAACCTTCCCGGCGGGCGGCCCACTCCACTGCCGCGAAGAGCACCAGTGAGGCGAGGAAGCCGCTGATGGCGAGCGTGCGCATCATCGCCGCACCAGCCCCCAGAACGCGGCCAGCCAGGCGAACCAGGCCGCCGAACGGACCAGGTCGTCCTCCAGCAGCGGATCGGCCAGGCGGGAGAAGGTGGGGAACTCGTCGCCGACCGCCATGACGAAGGTGGCCCCTTCGAGCACCCCGAAGAGCGCGGCCGGGAGCAGCCACCAGACGGTGCCCCGGCCCAGCCGGCGCGGTGCCGGCCGACGCTGCACCCGGTTGCCGAGGCCGAGCCAGATCAGCGCGCCGCCGGTGCCCAGCGTCCAGATGTTGGCCTGTGCCGAGAACGACGGGAACTGCCCACCGACCAGGGAGAGGCAGGCCAGCACCGGCACGGTGACCACCGGCCTGTCCCAGGCGCGGGAGACGTCCACGGCGATCTCGTGCGGCTGCTCCATCGTCCGATTCTCCCCGGGGTCACCGTGTGCGGGAAGACCGACACCCGTCGGCGTCGGCGGGGCCACCGGTCAGCGCACCGGCCAACTCCGCCCTGATGAGGGCGATGACCTGCTCGGCGTCGCCCGATCCGGTGAAACCGGCGGCGAAGCGGTGACCTCCGCCACCCAGTGCCACCGCCACCGCGCTGACGTCGACGGCACCCTTGCTGCGCATCGACACCGCCCACTCGGCCGGCCCGACCTGCTTGAGCACGCACGCGACGTCCGCCTCGGCGGTGCAACGGACCGAGTCGATAAGCGACTCCAGCACGTACGGTTGCTGGTCGTGCCGGGCCAGGTCGTCGAGGGTGGCGTCGGTCCAGACCAGGCCGTGGCCGGCGGCGGCCTCCGGTTCGAGCCGGGCCCGGCCCAGCACCTCGCCGAAGAGCCGGACCGCGCCGAACGGCCGGGTGTCGAAGACCTGGCGGGAGATGTCCCCGGGGTGCAGGCCGGTGGCGAGCAGCCGGGCGGCGAGCCGGTGCACCTCGGGGGTGGTGGCCGCGAACCGGAACGAGCCGGTGTCCGTGGTCAACGCGACGTAGAGACCCGTCGCGATCTCGGCGTCCAGCGGCACGTCGAGCCGGGAGAGCAACTGCTCGGCGACGACCGAGGTCGCCGCCGCCGTCGGATCGACCAGATGCACCGCGCCGAAGCCGGTGTTCGAGGCGTGGTGGTCGAGGACGATCGAGGTGCCGGCGGTGTCGAGCCGGTCGACCAGGTCACCGAGCCGCGACTCGCTCGCGGCGTCGAAACAGACCACCAGATCCGGATCCGGGTACGCCTCGGCCGCCGGCACCAGCAGGTCGAGCCCCGGCAGCCAGCGGAACGGCTCCGGCACCCCGGGCGGCCCCGGGAAGGTGGCCTGCAACCGGCGTACGCCGAGCCGGCGCAGCCCCAGCCCGAAGCCGAGCATGCTGCCCAGCGCGTCGCCGTCCGGGTTGACGTGACAGATCAGCAGCACCCGGGCATCGGCCGGCAGGCCACGTACCGCTGCGACGGCGGCGGCCCAGTCGTCCTCGCCGGGGCCGGCGGACGGCGACCCGGTGCGGAGCTGGTCGGTCGTGCCCGGGGCGGCCGTCACCGCCGGTCCGTGGCGGACGTGTCGGTGGTGGCGTCGTCGTCGGCCTCGTCGTCCTCGTCGTCGACGCGGTACGGCTGGGCATCGCCCGCGTACTTGGCCTGGGCGGCCAGCCGCTGCACCTCGGCGTCGGCGTGCCGGGCCTGGGCGAGCAGGTCGTCGATCTGCTTGACCTGGTCCTGCACGTCGTCGAGGACGAAGGTCAGCGAGGGCGAGTGACGCAGCCCGAGGGCCTTGCCGACGGTGCTGCGCAGCATGCCCTTGGCGCTCTCCAGCGCGGCGGCGGTGCTGGCCTGTGCCGCCGCGTCACCGAGGACGGTGTAGAAGACGGTGGCGTCGCGCAGGTCGGCGGTGATCCGGGCGTCGGTGATGGTGATCATCCCGAGCCGGGGGTCCTTGATCTGGCTCCGCACCACCGAGGCGACCAGTTCGCGAATCCGCTCGGCGTGCCGGCGAACCTTGGCCGGATCAGTCATGTCCCCCACCTCCAGGGCGTTCCTTCCGCGGCCGGAGCGGCGACGCGAACGTCACCGGGCCAACCACCCAACACCTCGAACACTACCCGCGCGCCACCCCCACCCGCCCGCCCCCACCCCGCACTCCCGCCTCTCCCACCCACCCCCACTTCCCGCCCTGTCTCGCCCCGCCCCGCCCCGCCCCGGTGATCAAGAAGTTTGCGTCAATCGATCAAGAGGTTTGCGTCAACCTGAAGATCGAAGCTGACGCGAACCTCTTGATCAATGCGAACAGGAGGTGGGCGGATGGGGTGCGTGGGGTGGGTGGGGTGGGTGGGGTGGGTCAGTCTTCGGGGGTGTGGAGGTGGCGGCGGACGGAGAGGAGATCGATCTCGGGGCGGGCGGCGACCAGGCGCTCGCAGGAGTCGAGCACGTCGCGGACGTGGGTCGCCTCGGCGGCCACCACGGCCACCCCGATCTCGGCCCGCCCGTGCAGGTCGAGCGCGCCCACCTCGGCGGCCGACACCTCGAACCGGCGCAGCGCCGCCACGATGGGCCGGACGTAGGAGCGCTTCGCCTTGAGAGAGCGGGAGTCGCCCGGCAGGAGCAGGTCGAAGAGTGCGGTTCCGGTATACATCGCCACGGACGTTACGGAAGCGGCCCGGACATGCTCAAGGGGTTTACGCCGGGTGGCGTAAACCCCTTGAGCACTGTTGTCAGCCTCGGATCAGGCGCGCGGCTTCTCCCGCATCTCGAAGGTCTCGATGGTGTCGCCGACCTGGACGTTGTTGAAACCGCCCAGAGTCAGACCACACTCGAAGCCTTCGCGGACCTCCGTCGCGTCGTCCTTGAACCGCTTGAGCGAGCTGATCGTGAGGTTGTCCGCCACGACCGCCCCGTCCCGCAGCAGCCGCGCCTTGGCGTTGCGGCGGATGATGCCGGACCGGACGATGCAACCGGAGATGTTGCCGATCTTGGACGAGCGGAAGACGTCGCGGATCTCCGCGGTGCCCAGCTCGACCTCCTCGTACTCCGGCTTGAGCAGCCCCTTGAGCGCGGCGTCGATCTCCTCGATGGCCTGGTAGATGACGGTGTAGTACCGGATCTCCACGCCCTCGCGGTCGGCGATCTCGCGGACCTTGTTGGCGGCCCGCACGTTGAAGCCGATGATCGTGACCGCCTCGGACGAGGCGCTCGCGAGCATGACGTCGCTCTCGGTGATCGCACCCACGCCCCGGTGGATGATCCTGAGCTGGACCTCCTCGGGGATGTCGAGGTTGAACAGCGCGTCCTCGAGGGCCTCCACGGAACCGGAGACGTCGCCCTTGAGCACCAGGTTGAGCGAGGTCTTCTCGCCCTCCTTGAGCTGCTCCATGAGCGTTTCGAGGGTGGCCCGGCCGCGGGAGTTGGCGAAGGACGCCGCCCGCCGTCGTGCCTGCCGCTGCTCGGCGATCTGCCGCACCGTGCGGTCGTCCTCGGCGGCCAGGAAGGTGTCACCCGCACCCGGCACCGCGGTCAGACCGAGCACCAGGACCGGACGGGCCGGACCGGCCTCGGCGACCTGGTTGCCGTTCTCGTCGAGCATGGCGCGGACCCGGCCGTGCGCCCCACCGGCGACGATCGAGTCGCCCGCCCGCAGGGTGCCCTTCTGCACCAGCACCGTCGCCACCGCACCGCGGCCCTTGTCCAGGTGCGCCTCGATGGCCACACCCTGCGCCGGCCCGTCGATCGGAGCGGTCAGCTCCAGCGACGCGTCGGCGGTCAGCAGGACCGCCTCCAGCAGCTCGTCGATGCCGATGCCCGGCTTGGCCGCCACGTTGACGAACATGGTGTCGCCGCCGTACTCCTCGGCGACCAGGCCGTACTCGGTCAGCTGCTGGCGGACCTTGTCGGGGTTCGCCTCCGGCTTGTCGACCTTGTTGACCGCGACCACGATCGGCACGTCGGCCGCCTTGGCGTGGTTGAGCGCCTCGATCGTCTGCGGCATGACGCCGTCGTCGGCCGCCACCACCAGCACCACGATGTCGGTGACCTGCGCACCACGGGCACGCATGGCGGTGAACGCCTCGTGACCCGGGGTGTCGATGAAGGTCACCGCGCGGTCCTCGCCCTCGTGCGGGACGTGGACCTGGTACGCGCCGATGTGCTGGGTGATGCCACCCGCCTCGCCGGCCACCACGTTCGCCTTGCGGATCGCGTCGAGCAGCTTGGTCTTACCGTGGTCGACGTGACCCATGACGGTCACCACCGGCGCACGGCTGACCAGGCGGTCCTCCGCGACCTCGGCGTCGAGGTCGATGTTGAACTGCGCGAGCAGCTCGCGGTCCTCGTCCTCCGGGCTGACGATCTGCACGTCGAAACCGAGGTGCTCACCGAGCAGCAGCAGGGTCTCGTCGGAGCAGGACTGGGTCGCGGTGACCATCTCGCCCAGGTTGAACATCTCCTGGACCAGCGAACCCGGGTTGGCGTTGATCTTGTCGGCGAAGTCCGACAGCGAGGCGCCACGGGAGAGCCTGACGACCTGACCCTGACCCCGGGGCGCGCCCGAGCTCATGGTCGGGGCCGACAGGTTGTCGAACTCCTGTCTGCGCTGCTTCTTGGACTTGCGACCACGGGTCGGCCGGCCACCCGGACGCCCGAAGGCACCCGCGGCGCCGCCGCCACGGCCACGACCGCCACCACCGGGACGACCACCGCCACCGGCCGGGGCACCCGGACGGAAACCACCGCCGGGAGCGCCACCGCCGCCACCGGGGCCACCACGGTAGCCACCGCCGCCGGCGCCACCGCCGCCACCGGGACCGCCACGGAAGCCACCACCGCCGCCACCACCGGGACGGAAGCCACCGCCACCGCCACCGGGACGACCGGCGCCGCCACCGGGGCCACCACGACCGCCACCGGGACCGCCGGGGCGACCGGTGGTGGGCCGCTGGCTCGGCATCGAGGCCGGGCTGGGCCGTGGCGGCATCGACGCCGGGCTCGGCCGCGGGGGCATGCCGGCCGGGCTCGGCCGGGGACCGCCGCCGCCGGCCGCCGGGGGCCGCTGCTGCTGGCCACCCTGGATGCCGAACGGGTTGTTACCGGCGCCGCGCGCCGGGGGACGACCACCGGGCCGGGCACCCGGGCCCGCCGGGGGACCACCGGGCCGACCGGCGGCCGGGGTGCCCGGACGCGGCGGTACGGCGTTCGGGCCGGGACGCGGACCCGGACGCGGGCCACCCTCGGTGGGCGGCTCCCGCCGGACGTTGTCCCGCTGCTGCTGCCGAGCGGCCTGGGCGGCCTTGACCGCCGCCTCCTGCTCGGCCTTCAACGCGGCGGCGCGCGCCTCGGCGGCGGCCACCTCGATGTCATGTGCGCTCGCCGGCTTGGCGACCGGGGTCACCGGCTGCGGCGGGCCGGGGACCGGGCCCTTGGGCTTCGGTCCAGGGGTCGGCGCGGCCGGCCGCCGGGGCGGCATCGGTCGGGCCGAGACCCGGGGGGCACCCGGGGTCGGGGGCGGCGTCGGGGTCGGTGCCGGGCTCGGGGCCGCCGCCGGAGCGGACGGTGCCGACGAACCACCGGCGGACGCGACGAATGCGCCACGCAGTCGCCGGGCGACGGGCGCCTCGACGGTGCTGGACGCGGACTTCACGAACTCGCCCATTTCCTTCAGCTTGGCGAGCACTGTCTTGCTTTCGACCCCGAGCTCCTTGGCAAGCTCGTGTACGCGGGCCTTACCTGCCACTGCACTCCTCACTCCGAGGTCGTGCGGGCAGCACCCGCAGCGACCTCACTCCTGCACTTGAAGCCTGGTCATTTCAGGGACTTCATCGTGTGCTCATGTCGGTCGTCCTACCTTGCTAGCGACCCTCGCCCGATCGGGTTGACCGGACGTAGTGGTTGGCGCATCGACGTGCTCCGCGACGGCACCGTGATCGGGGACCCCGGTGAGTCGCAGCGCCCGCCCGAAGGCGCGACGCCGCACCGCCAGCGCGAAGCAGGCCGGATCCGGGTGCATGTTCGCTCCCCGACCCGGCAGACTGCGGCTCGGATCAGGCCGGAGACTGTGACCATCCTCGTCACCGACCGCGACGATCCGCAGCAGTTCGCTGGCCGGCGCACGTTTCCGGCAACCCACACAGGTGCGCTCCGGATGCGCGCGTCGTACCACTGGAAGAAGTCTACCCCTAGCCGGCCGAGATCGCTCCGCCCGGCTCCGGGACGTGCTCGCCTCCACCCCGACCGCCGGCGCCCGGCTGCTCCGCGTCGGACCGGATGTCGATCCGCCAACCGGTCAATCGGGCGGCAAGCCGGGCATTCTGCCCCTCCCGCCCGATCGCCAGGGAGAGCTGGAAGTCCGGGACGGTCACCCGGGCCGTACGGGTGGCCAGGTCGACCACCTCGACCCGCAGCGCCTTGGCCGGCGAGAGCGCGTTGCCGACGAACGTCGCCGGGTCGTCCGACCAGTCGATGATGTCGATCTTCTCGCCGTGCAGCTCGCTCATCACCGCGCGGACCCGCTGGCCCATCGGCCCGATGCAGGCGCCCTTGGCGTTGACGCCCTGCACGGTGGACCGGACGGCGATCTTGGTGCGGTGACCTGCCTCACGGGCGATCGCCCCGATCTCCACGGTGCCGTCGGCGATCTCCGGCACCTCCAGCGCGAAGAGCTTCTTCACCAGCGCCGGGTGCGAGCGGGACAGGGTGATCTGCGGCCCGCGCATCCCCTTGGTCACGTGCACCACCACGCAGCGGATCCGCTCGCCGTGGGTGTACCGCTCGCCGGGCACCTGCTCGGACTGCGGCAGGACGCCCTCCAGCTTGCCCAGGTCGACGCTGACGATGCCCTTCTCGCTGCGCGCCTCGTGCGCCTGCACCACGCCGGTGACCAGGTCACCGTCGCGGCCGACGTACTCGCCGAAGTGCACCTCGTCGGTGGCCTCCCGCAGCCGCTGGAGGATCACCTGCTTGGCGGTCATCGCCGCGATCCGACCGAAGTCGTGCGGGGTGTCGTCCCACTCCCGCACCACGCTGCCGTCGTCGTCCAGCTCCTGGGCGTAGACCAGGGCGGCGCCGTTCTTACGGTCGATCTCCACCCGGGCGTGCGACTCGGCGCCGTCGGTGTGCCGGTAGGCGGTCAGCAACGCGGTCTCGATCGCCGCGAGGATCGTGTCGAACGGGATCTCCCGCTCGCGCTCCAGTGCGCGCAGCGCCGCGAGGTCGATGTTCACCTCTCCTCGTCCTCCACATCATCGTCGTCATCTTCGTCGGTGTCGTCGCCGACCTCGTCCGCCTCGTCGATCTCGTCGAGGCGGTGGAACTCGACCTGCACCCGGCCGGGGCCCAGCTCGGCGTAGCGGTGCTCCACCGGACCGGACTCGGTCTCCAGCACCACGCGCTCGTCGTCGGCCGTCGTCACCCGCCCGGTGACCTGCCGGTCCACGGCGGGCTCCCCGGCCCGTACGGTCACCTTCACCAGCCGGCCGGCGTTGCGCCGCCAGTGCCGGGGCAGGGTCAGCGGGCGGTCCACCCCCGGGGAGCTGACCTCCAACTGGTACTCCCCCGCCACGATGTCCCCGCCGGACTCCTCGGCCGCGTCCAGCGCCGCCGAGACCGCCCGCGAGACGACCGCGACCGCGTCCAGGTTGATCCCGCCGTCGGCGTCCACGATCACCCGGACCACGTGCCGGCGGCCGGCCCGGGAGACCGAGACGTCCTCCAGGTCGTAGCCCGCCCCGGCGACCACCGGCTCGATCACCGCGCGCAACCGGTCACGACGGGCGGCCAGGTCACCCCGGGATGCGCCGGCACGGTCGCCGCCCCGGGGACCGTCGGTGCGGCGGGAGCGTCCCGCCGGCGCCGTCGGCCTGGTGGCACGGCCACGCTGCGTCATCTGGGCACCCTTCTCCTGGTCGGCGGCGGTCGTCGGACCGGCACGCCGGGACGCCACCGGGGCGGCAGCACCGGTGGCTGCGCAGAGCGTAACGCGCCGTCGGTACGGCGGCCCCGGCGGCGCACCGACGGCGGTCGCCCGGCGGACGGCGGGCATGGTGTTGACTTGTCCGGTGGCCACGGGCAGAACAACGACGCACCACGACGCAACGGGGCAGTCCCGGCGTACCGTGCTGCGGGCCGGCGCGCTCCTGGCGGCCGGCGTCGCCGCCGTACCGCTGACCGGTTGCGGTCTTCTCGACCGCGACGACCCGGCCCCACCGCCCGACCCGCTGGAACCCCTCGCGGCGGAGGCCCGGTCGCTGGCCGACCGGCACCGGGCCGCGATCGCCGCCGATCCCGGGCTGGCCGACCGGCTCACCCCGATCGCCGACGCGCACGCCGCGCACGCCGAGGAGCTGCGTCGGGTGATCGGCCGTCCCGAACCCTCCGCCGCGGCCTCGCCCGGCCCGTCCACCGCCGGCGGTGACCGCGCCGCCGTGCTGGCCGCGCTGCGGACGGCCGAGCAGCGCGGCCGGGACAACGCGGCGAAGGCCTGTGCCGACGCGCCTGGCGACCGGGCCGCCCTGCTCGGCGCGATCACCGCCGCCCGCGCCACCCACCTGGAGGCGCTGAAGTGAGCCGTTCCACCGCCCCCGCCACCCCCGGCGACGCGCTCGCCGGGGCGTTGACAGCCGAATACGCCGCGATCTACGCCTACGGCCCGATCGGGGTGCACCTCACCGACGCCGACCGGCGGGCGGCCCGTGCCGCCGAGGCGGCCCACCGGTCCCGGCGCGACGCGCTCGTGCTCCAGCTCAGCGCGGCAGGGGGGACGGTGCCGGCCGACCAGGCCGGCTACGCGCTGCCGTTCCCGGTCACCGACCGGGCCACCGCGCTGCGGCTGGCGGTGCAGGTGGAGGAGCGCACCGCGGCGTTCTGGCGGGTGGCGCTGCCGGTCACCACCGGCGCGGACCGCACCCGGGCGCTCAACGCGTTGACCGACTGCGCGGTGCGGGCCACCCGGTGGCGGCGCAGCGCGGGCCTGACCCCACTGACCGTCCCGTTCCCCGGCAGTCCCACCTGACCCACCGTCCGTACCCTGCGGTTGCGGTCCGCATACGGGGTATGCATACTCCGTCGCATGTCCATCCGTCACGGCCTGCTCGCCCTGCTCGAGCGCGGCCAGATGTACGGCTACCAGCTCCGGGCCGCGTTCGAGGAGTCGACCGGCTCGACCTGGCCGCTGAACATCGGTCAGGTCTACACCACCCTCAACCGGCTGGAACGCGACGGCCTGGTCCGTTCGCTGCCCGAGCACGAGGGCGGGCAGCGGCCGTACGAGATCACCGATGCCGGACGGGCGGACCTGGCGCTGTGGTTCGTCACCCCGATCAGCCGCAACGACCGCCCCCGCGACGAGCTGTCCATCAAGCTGGCCCTGGCGCTGACCACGCCCGGGGTGGACGTGCGGGCGGTGGTGCAGACCCAGCGTGGCGCGACCATGCGCACGTTGCAGGAGCTGACCCGGCTCAAGTACACCAGTGACCGGCCGGAGGACCTGCCCTGGCGACTGGTGCTGGACGCGATGATGTTCCAGGCCGAGGCGGAGATCCGCTGGCTCGACCACTGCGAGACCAGCCTGGTCCGGCACCGGCCGGCGGCCCCCACCGCACGCAGCGGGTCACCGCCGGAGGTGGTGGAGCGGGCCGACGAGGAGGCACACCGGTGACCGGCCCCGACGGCGCGGTGCTCGAACTGCGCGACGTCCACCGCACCCACGGGGGTGGGGAGGCCGCCGTGCACGCGCTGCGCGGGGTGAGCCTCACCGTACGACCGGGCGAGCTGGTGGCCGTGATGGGTCCCTCCGGTTCGGGCAAGTCGACCCTGCTCACCCTCGCCGGTGGGCTGGACCGGCCGACCGGCGGGGAGGTGCTGGTCGAGGGGGAGTCGCTCGGCACACTCGACGGGCGGCGGCTGGCCCGGCTGCGCCGTCGCCGGATCGGCTACGTCTTCCAGGATCTGAACCTGCTCGGCAGCCTCACCGCCGCGGAGAACGTGGCCCTCCCGCTGGAACTCGACGGGGTCGGCGTACGCCAGGCCCGGCGGGCGGCCCTGACGGCGCTGCAGGAGGTCGGCCTGGACGGGCTCGGCGGTCGCTTCCCCGACCAGATGTCCGGGGGCCAGCAGCAACGGGTGGCGATCGCCCGGGCGCTGGTCGGTGACCGGCGGCTGGTGCTCGCCGACGAGCCGACCGGGGCGCTGGACTCGCAGACCGGGGAGGCCGTACTGCACCTGCTGCGCCGCCGGGTCGACGCGGGCGCGGCCGGGGTGCTGGTGACCCACGAGGCCCGGCACGCCGGCTGGGCCGACCGGGTGGTGTTCCTCCGCGACGGCGTCATGGTCGACTCCACCGCGCCGCTGACCGGGGTCGAGCACCTGCTCTCCGGAATCGGCCGGTGAGCGCCCCGCCCCACCCCGATGGCCGGTCCGACCGCACAGCCCGGCTCGCCGGCACGGTCGGGTCCTGGCGGGCGGCCCTGCGGATCGCCCGGCGGGAGGCGCGGCGGGCGCGGGGGCGTACCGCGCTGGTGCTGACGATGATCGCGCTGCCGGTGCTGGTGCTGAGCTTCGTGGCGGTCACCTACGACATGGCCGACCTCACCCGGGAGGAGAGTTTCGTCCAGCGGGCCGGCGCCGCCGACGTCGAGCTGAGCTGGGTGGCGGAGAACCCGATCCACCAGGACTCCTGGGGGGACACGAACTGGCCCCGCACGGGTGACCAGGTGGTGACCCGGGACCGGCCGGTGGGCCAGGCGGAGATCGAGGCGCTGCTGCCGGCCGGCAGCAGCGCCAGCCGGGTCAGCTGGTGGGTGCCGTTCGAGGTGCGGATCGGCGACCGGACCAGGACCCTCGACGGGCGGGCGCTGGACCTGACCGACGCGGTGGCCCGCTCGACGGTGCGGCTGCGCTCCGGGCGGGTCCCCACCGCACCCGACGAGATCGCGGTGAGCGCGCAGGCCGCCGCCCGGATGGGCGTCCGGGTGGGCGGGTCGGTCGACGCGGCCGACGGCACCCGCCGGTGGCGGGTGGTCGGCGTGGTCGAGTTTCCCGACCAGCTCGGGGAGATCGTCGCCCTGACCCCGGCCGGGCTGCCCCGGGACGAGCGGAGCTACGACGAGAGCTGGCTGGTCGACCTCCCCGGCCCGGTGGATGCCGCGCTGGTGGACCGGCTCAACGCGCACGGCGTGCTGGTCAGCGCCCGGCATCCGGTGCCGGGTGCCCGCTCCCCCGACGGGTCGACGCTCTACCTGCCCGATCCGGTGCTGGCGAGCAACACGGTGCTGGTCGGCGGCCTCGGTCTGCTGGAGGTCGTCCTGCTGGTCGGCCCGGCCTTCGCGGTGGGGGTCCGGCGGCGGCGGCGGGACCTGGCGCTGGTCGCGGTGGCCGGCGGCGACCCGGTGCACCTGCGGCGGATCGTGCTCGCCGACGGGGTGGTCCTCGGTGGGCTCGGAGCGGCGTGCGGGCTGCTGCTCGGGGTCACCACCGCACTCGTCGGCCGGTCGGTGGTCGAGGAGCACGTGCTGGGGGCGCGCAGCGGGGGCTACCGGGTCTTCCCGGCGGCGCTCGCCGCGATCGCGGCGGTCGCGGTGCTGGCCGGGGTGCTGGCCGCGCTCGCACCGGCGCTGGCCGCCGCCCGGCAGGACGTGGTGGCCGGGTTGGCCGGTCGCCGGACCGCACCCCCGCACCGCCGCCGCTGGCTTCTCCTCGGGGTGGCGCTGACCGTGCTGGGCAGCGGGACCGCCGCCCTGGGTGCCGCGCGGGCCGACACCCCGATGATCCTCGCCGGGTTGGTCCTGGGCGAGCTGGGCCTGGTCTTCTGCACGCCCACGCTGATCGGTCTGCTGGCCCGGCTCGGTCCGCTGCTGCCGCCCGCGCCCCGGATCGCGCTGCGCGACGCCAGCCGCAACCGCTCGTCGGCCGCCCCGGCCATCTCCGCGGTGATGGCCGCCGTCGCCGGCAGCGTCGCCCTGGGCGTCTACGTGGCCAGCAACGACGCCCGCGAACGAGCCGACTGGCAACCGGGGATGCCGCCGGGTCGGGTGCTGCTGCTGCGTGCCGACCGGGACGGCACCGGACCGTTGCCCCCGTTGCCGCTGGTCACCGAGCGGGTCCGGGCCGAGCTGGGCACCGACGCGGTGCTGCCGGTGGCGGTGCCCGGCTGCACCGAGATGCGCGACCCGAGCGCCTACTGCACGGTCGCGCCGGTGCTGCCCGCCGGCCGGGCATGCCCGTACGACCCGGAGTCGTACCAGACGGCCGAGGCCCGCCGCGCGGCGCTGGACGACCCGCGCTGTGTTCCGCCGGTCCGGATCGTCAGCGGCTTCTACCTGCCCGCCATGGTCGACGACGGTACCGCCCTGGGGGTGCTCAGCGGTGCACCGGCGGCCGAGGTGGCGGCCGCCGCGGCCGTGCTGCGTGCCGGTGGCGTGGTGGTGAGCGACTCCCGCTACGTGGTCGACGGCCGGGTGACGGTCCGGGTCGACCGGTCGACCGGCGGTTCCCGGCCGCCGGTGGCGAACACCGTCACCCTCCCCGGTCACCTGCTGCGCGACGGGCTGCCGGTGGACCGGCTGGTGCTCTCCCCCGCCGCCGCCGCCCGGGCCGGCCTGCGCACGGAGCCTGCCGGTTTCGCCGTCGACACCCGGTCCGCGCCCAGCAACGCGCAGCTCGACCGGGTGGTCACCGCGCTGCGGCCGTTGCTGCCGGTGTCAGCGCAGATCGAGCGGGGTCCGCCCCGCTCGGAGCGGCGGCCGTTGCTGCTCCTGCTGGCGGCCGGTGCCGGGGTGATCACCCTGGGCGCGGCCGGGGTGGCCACCGGGCTCGCCGCGGCGGAGGGCCGCCGGGACCTCTCCACGCTCGCGGCGGTGGGGGCCAGTCCCCGGGTACGAAGGGTGCTCTCGCTCTGCCAGGCGGGGGTGATCGCCGTGGTGGGCTCGGCGCTCGGCATCGCGGCCGGGCTCGGCTCCGCCCTGATCATCCTGACCTCGACGAACCGCCAGTACGCGCAGAGCTGGCCGACCCAGACGCCGTACCCGATGGTGGTGCCCTGGCAGACCCTCGGCGTGCTGGTGGTGGTGCCGCTGGTGGCGATGCTCGGCGCCGGCCTGTTCACCAGGTCCCGCCTGACTGTCGAACGCCGGCTGGACTGAGCGGCCCGCCGGGAGCCGGTGGGTGCGGACACCGCGTCGACCAGGCAGACTGGCCGGGTGCCCGTACTCGGAACCCTCACCCGGCGGCTCGGTCACCACACGTGGTTCGGTGCCACCATGCGCCTGCTCGTCCCCGTCGACCGGGCGGTCGGACGGCTCACCCGGGGTCGGGTGGTCGCGCTGGGGCTGGTCCCCTCGCTGATCATCACGACCACCGGGCACCGTTCCGGCCTGCCGCGCAGCAACCCCCTGCTGTACGTACCGGACGGCGACGGGTTCGTGGTGATCGGCTCCAACTGGGGTCAGCGGCACCAGCCCGGTTGGGTGCTCAACCTGCTCGCCCGGCCGCAGGCGGAGGTGGCCGTCAAGGGTCGTCGGCTCGCCGTCCGCGCCGACCTGGCGACCGGGGCCGAGCGGGAACGGCTCTGGCAGTTGCTGGTCACCGAGTGGCCGGCGTACCGGACGTACGTGCAGCGGGCCGGCGGCCGGGAGATCCACATCTTCCGGCTGGCCCCGACCGGTGCCGACCTGCCGTGACCGTGCCGGAGCCGGCGGCCGGGGTGGACCTGGACGATCCGCGCTGGCAGGTCGCCGGGCGGGTGGCCGACGCGGCGCGGCGACGCTTCCCGGCGGACATCCTCGCGGTGGCCGTGCACGGTCCGCTGGCGCACGGCGACGACGACGGTGGCGGGGACGCCGAGGTCGACCTGCTGCTGGTCACCTACCGGGCGGGCGGCGGCCCGGCCCCGTCGACCCGGCGGGTGGACGGGGTGCTGGTGGCGCTGACCGTGGCCGACGCCGACGGCTACCTGCGGCGGGCCCGGACGCTGACCCCGGCCTGGCCGCTGACCGCCGACCGGTACGTCACCACCGTCGCGCTGTACGACCCGACCGGCTGGCTGCGCACCCTGCGCGACGAGCACCTGGGCCGGCTGGCCCGGGCCCGGCCGGCCGAGTTCAGCACCGCCGCCCGGGACGCCTGGTACCGGGGCTGGGCGGCGCACGCCCGCGCCGCCCGGCTCGCCGAGTGGTACGAGACCGACCAGGCGTTGGTCATGCTGGGTGAGGCGCGGCTGGCGGCGGCCACGGTCAGCGGCCTGCTCAGCCGCACCTACTTCCGGGACCCGGGCGACGCGGTGCGGCGTACCGGGCTGGCCGGCGCGGACATGACCGAGGTGGGCCGGGTGCTGACCGGGCAGGCCGAGGAGCTGGCCGCCCGGGGCCGACCGGTCGACGGCACGGTGGACGACCTGCTCACCGACTGAGCCCCGGCCCCGCCGGGCCGACCGCAGTGACCAGCCGGGCCGACCGTGACGGGCTAGCCGAGGCCGCCCTGCACCCCGATGAGCATCCCGATCAGGTAGGTCGCGCCGGCCGCCGCCGCGCCGAGCAGCAGCTGCCGCAGCCCACCGGCCCACCACGGACGGTGGGTGAACCGGGCCACGACCGCCCCGGCCGCGAAGAGCCCCACCCCGCCGATGGCGAGCGCCAGCGCCAGGCTGGTGGAGCCGAGCAGGTAGCTCAGCAGCGGGATCAGCGCGCCGACGGAGAAGCAGAGGAACGACGAGATCGCCGCCGCCCAGGGGCTGGGTTGTTCGTCGGGGTCGACGCCCAACTCCTCCCGGACGTGCACCCGCAGCGCCTCCTCCGGGTTGCGGCGTACCGCCTCGGCGACCTGGTCGGCCAGGTCGCGGGGCAGGCCCCGGGCCACCCAGGCGTCGGACAGCTCGCGGGCCTCGGCCTCCGGGTGGCGTTCCAGCTCGCGGCGTTCCTTGGCCACCTCGGCGGCGACCTGCTCGTTGGCCGACCGGACGCTGGTGTACTCGCCCAGCCCCATCGAGATGGCGCCGGCGACCAGGCCGGCGGTGCCGGTGAGCACGATGCTGTGCGCCGACACCCCGCCGCCGCCGACCCCGGCGATCAGGGCGATGTTGGTGACCAGACCGTCCATCGCGCCGAAGACGGCGGGCCGCAGCCAGCCGCCGGACACGTCCGCGTGGTGCGCCTCGCGCAGCGCCGCCGGGGTCTCGGTCACGGCAGGGTGAGGATCTCGAAGCCGTCGTCGGTGACGACGATGGTGTGCTCGAACTGGGCCGTCCACTTCCGGTCCTTGGTGACGACCGTCCAGCCGTCGTCCCACATGTCGTACTGGTAGGTGCCGAGGGTGATCATCGGCTCGACGGTGAAGGTCATGCCCGGTTCCATGATGTCGGTGGGCCGGGGGCTGTCGTAGTGCGGTACGTACAGGCCGCTGTGGAAGGCCTCGCCGATGCCGTGGCCGGTGAAGTCACGGACCACCCCGTAGCCGAACCGCTTGGCGTACGACTCGATGACCCGGCCGATCACGTTGATCTGCCGGCCGGGGCGGACCGCCCGGATACCGCGCATCATCGCCTCGTGGGTGCGCTCGACCAGCAGCCGGGCCTCCTCGCTCACCTCACCCACGCAGAAGGTGGCGTCGGTGTCGCCGTGCACCCCGTCGAGGTAGGCGGTGACGTCGACGTTGACGATGTCACCGTCGGCGAGCACCGTCGAGTCGGGGATGCCGTGGCAGATGACCTCGTTGATGCTGGTGCAGCAGGACTTGGGGAAGCCCCGGTAGCCCAGCGTCGACGGGTAGGCGCCGTGGTCGACGAGGAACTCGTGCACCACGCGGTCGATCTCGTCGGTGGTGACCCCGGGCTTGCAGTGTGCGCCCGCGAGCTGGGTGGCCTGCGCCGCCAACCGGCCGGCGACCCGCATCTTCTCGATGGTCTGCGGGGTCTGCACGTGCGAGCCGCGCCACTGCTGGGGTTGCTTGCGGCCCACGTACTCCGGGCGGGCGATGTGGTCGGGGACCGCTCGCCACGGGGAGAGTGTGCCGGGGGTGAGCGGGGCACGGACGGTCATGACGACAGCCTATCTCCGTAGGGCGCAGGGCCTCCCGCACGGCCCGGCGGTTGTTGCCGCCGCCACCGGGCTGTGCAATGGTGGCGGGGTGGATCTGGAGGGCGAACCGCCCGTGTTCTCCGCACGCGCGGAGAACACCGGGGACCACGTCCGCGTCACGGTGACCGGCGAGGTCGACATGGCCACCGCGGACACCATGGTCCAGACCACCCTCCGTGAGCCGGCCCGGCAGGTCACCCTGGATCTGCGCGCGGTCACCTTCTTCGACTCCGCCGCCATCCACGCGGTGGTCCAGCTCGCCCGGCGGTTCCCCGGCGCGCTGACCGTGTTCCCGTCCCGGCAGGTCAGCCGGGTGCTGGAGATCTCCGGCCTGGGCGACCAGGAGTGGCTGCGCCCGCTCTGACCCGGGGCGGCCCGGCTCAGTCGGCCAGCCGGCGGCGCAGCGACACCTCGGTCCCCTCGTCGGTGCGACGCACGGACAGCTCGCCCAGCGCCTCGATCAGCGCGAGCCCCCGGCCCCGGAACCCGGCCCCGGTCGACTCCCGCCACCGGCCGCTGTCGCGCACCGTCGCCACCACCGTCCGGTCGACGATCGACACCTCGACCCCGATCGTCGGCTCCACCGGCGCGACCGGGTGCTCGATGGCGTTGGCGGCGGCCTCGGACACGGCGACGATCAGGTCGAACAGGTCGTTCTCGCCGACGGAGTGCGCGACCAGGAAGTCCTCCAGCCGCTTACGCAGCACGCTGAGCCGGGTCGGATCGGCGGGCAGCCGCAACGCGAACCGGTTCAGCTCGGCGGCCTCCAGCGCCAGCACCGCGACGTCGTCGTGCCGGCTGCGCCCGTCGACCCGCTCCACCACCGCGTCCACCAGGTCGGCCACGTGCCCGCCGCCGGCACCGGCAGCGGCGTCCGCCCGGAGCTGGGTGAGGGCGGCGTCGATGCCGGCCCGCCGGTCCTCGATCAGGCCGTCGGTGTAGAGCAGCAGCCGACCGCCGGGGGCGAGTCCACCTTCGACGGTGCGGTAGTCGGTGCCGGTGAGCGCCCCGATGGGCGGCCCGAGGGCCTGCTCGTGCAGGAAGGCCACGTCGTCTCCTCGGATCAGCAGGGGGGACGGATGACCGGCGCTGGCGTACCGCAGCCGGCCGGTGCGCGGAGTGAAGGAGAGGCAGAACACGGTGGCGAACGACTGCCGCTCGGTCGAGCCGACCAACCGGTTGAGCCGGGTCAGCGCCTGCCCCGGGTCGTAGCCCTCCAGCAGGTAGGCCCGCAGGCCGTTGCGGAGCTGACCCATCGCGGCGGCGGCCCGGACGCCCTTGCCGACGACATCGCCGATCACCAGCACCACCTCGTCGTCGCCGGTGCCGATCACGTCGTACCAGTCGCCGCCGACCTCGACGTCGGTGCTGCCGGGCAGGTAGCGGCTGGCCACCACCGCACCGGGGAGCTGGGGCAGCGAACGCGGCAGCAGGCTGTGCTGCAGCGTGGTGGCGATCCGGTGTTCGGCCTCGTAGAGCTGGGCGTTCTCCAGTCGTACGCCGACCAGGCGGGCCAGTTGGGTGAGGGCCGCGTGCTCGGTGCCGTCACCGTCCCGACGCCAGACCCGCAGCTCGCCGAGCTGCCCACCGGTGCTGCCGGTCAGCGGCAGCACCTGGGACGGCTGGCCGGTGCTGGCACCACCGCCGTCGGCCTCGTGCCGCGCG
The DNA here is from genome assembly GCF_049863385.1 of Micromonospora sp. WMMD723. Taxonomy (NCBI): domain Bacteria; kingdom Bacillati; phylum Actinomycetota; class Actinomycetes; order Micromonosporales; family Micromonosporaceae; genus Micromonospora; species Micromonospora sp. WMMD723. Next base: position 3,645,515 of record NZ_JBMKNR010000001.1, on the reverse strand, counting down.
CCGGTGACCGTGGTGACCGACACCCGGGCCGCCTCGGCGAGGTGCAGTGCGTGCCGGGCGGCGACCCGGACCACGTCGGCGGTCGACTTCGCGGTGTTGACCGCCACGGCGGCGTCCGCGAGCGCCCGCAGCCGGCGGATGATCTGACCACGCAACTGGCCCAGTTCGACGTTGGCCCGGACCCGGGCGATCAGCTCGGTGCCGGAGAACGGCTTGGTGAGGTAGTCGTCGGCACCCACCGAGAGACCGGCGACCGCCTCGGCGGACCCGGCCCGCGCGGAGAGCAGCACGATCGGCACGTGCCGGGTGGCCGGGTTTCCGCGCAGCGCGGTGACCAGGCCGAAGCCGTCCAGCCGGGGCATCATCACGTCGGTGAGCACCAGGTCGAACTGGCCCGCGGTGGCCTCCTGGAGGGCCACCGCGCCGTCCGGCACGGCCACCACCTCGTACTCGGGACTGAGCAGTCGGGTGACGTGTTCGCGCAGGTCGGCGTTGTCGTCGGCGAGCAGGACCCGGCCGCCCCGGGCGGGATGGCCGGTGGCCGGGGTGGGTCGCCCGTCGCCGGCCGGGTCGGGCCGGTCGGTCCACCTGGCGGTCTCCGTGACGTAGAGCGACGCGTGCGCCGACTCGGTGGTGGGCGGCGGCGCGGTGAGGGCGACCCGGTCGGGCGGCAGGTGCGCGGAGCCGAACGGGACGGTCACGGTGACCGTGGTGCCGTGGTCGACCCGGCTGGTGGCGGCGACCGTGCCGCCATGCATCTCGACCAGTTCACGGACGAGGGCCAGGCCGATCCCGGTGCCCTCGTGGGTACGCGAGCGGACCCCCGGCACCCGGTGGAACCGCTCGAAGACGTGCGGCACCTCCTCGGCGGCGATACCGACCCCGGTGTCGACCACCTCCAGCCGGGCCGTGCCGTCGACCGCGACCACCCGGACCCGGATCTCCCCGTCGAAGGTGAACTTCAGCGCGTTGGAGAGCAGGTTGAAGACGATCTTCTCCCACATGTCGCGGTCCAGGAGGACCGGCGCGGGCAGCGGCGGGCAGTCGACCACGAGCCGCAGCCCGGCCCGCTCGGTCGCGGAGCGGAAGGTGCTGGCCAGCCGGGAGGTGTATTCGGCCAGGTCGGTGGGCTGGTAGTGGGCGGCAAGCCGGCCGGATTCCAGCCGGGAGAAGTCGAGCACCGTGTTGACCAGCTTGAGCAGGCGCAGCGCGTTGCGGTGCATCATGGTCAGCCGGTCGAGGTGCTCGGCGGACAGCGTCGGGTCGGCCAGCATGTCCTCCAGCGGGCCGAGGACGAGGGTCAGCGGGGTGCGGAACTCGTGGCTGACGTTGGCGAAGAAGTTGGTCTTGGCGCGGTCGAGCGCGGCCAGTTCGGCGGCGCGGGCCCGCTCCTGCTCGTACACCCGCTGCTGGCCGACCACCCGGGACACCTGCGCGGCGATCAGGCCGAGGAAGTCGCGGTACTCGTCGGTGAACGGCAGTCGGGCGGAACGGCCGACCACCAGCGCCCCGGCGGGCTCGCTGGTGGCGGTGAGCGGCAGCACCAGCGCCCGGGGGGCGACGTCGTCGGGCACCGCGCCGAGCAGCTCGGCCACCTCGATCTCGGCGGCCACCCCACCGGCGGCGACCCGGGCCAGCGTGGCCGGCGGCTCGGCCGGCACCCGGGCGGGATCGACGCCGCTGACCCCGGCCGGCACCGGCCGACCGGTCTCGTCGGTCAGGTAGACCAGGGCGAACGGGACGTCGGCCCGGTGCCCGTCGAGCACCGCCGCCGTGGCCTGCCCCAGCTCGGCCATGCTGCCGGCCGCGCCGAGGCGGGCGCCGAGTTCGGCCAGGGCCCGCAGCCGGCGTTCCCCGACGACCCGGCCGGTGGTCTCGTTGACGAAGCAGAAGACGCCGTTGACGCTGCCGTCGTCGTCGCGGATCGGGTCGTAGGAGATGTCGAAGTAGACCCGCTCGACGAAGCCGTGCCGGTCGAGCAGGAACGGGTGGTTCTCACCGCGGTAGGACTCGCCGCTGCGGCGTACCCCGTCGAGCAGGGGACCGAGCACGTCCCAGGTCTCGGCCCAGTGTTCCCGGGCGGGCCGGCCGAGCGCGACGGGATGCTTGTCGCCGATGGTGGGCCGGTAGGCGTCGTTGTAGAAGGCCAGCTGGTCGGGGCCCCAGAACATGACCATCTGGGCCCGCGAGGAGAGCATCATGCCGATGGCGTGGCTCAGCGCCGCCGGCCAGGTGTCGGGGCTGCCGAGCGGGCTGGCCGCCCAGTCGTGTCCGCTCAGCCGGCGGCCCATCTCGCCGCCCGCCGCGAACGCCCCGGCCAGCCACGGCGGCAGTACGCCGTCGGCGGACGACAGTGCGGACAGCCCTCGGCCGTCCTCGCCCCCACGGGCCGAGCTCATCCGCGCCCCCTGCTTCGGCCGGTCGTGCCCCCCATAACGCCTCGGCTCACGCCGGTCGCGTCCGTCTTCTACCCCGACGGATCAGGAACGTAACGCACAGGTTCCGACGGACGCTGGTAACCCGTGCCTCATCCTGCCGTCATCTGCCCGACAGCGCACGGTGAGGGGCCGGCGCTCAGAAGACCGGCAGGCCGTCGATGCTGGCCGCGTTCTTGGTCGCCCGGTAGGCGACCAGATCCTCGGCGGTGCGCCGGGAGTGTGACGTGAGCAACAGGTCGCGGTCGGCGCGGTAGTCCATCAGGGGCACCGCGTAGCCGCAGGAGTCGCTGACCCGGTCCACGGTCACCCCGATCACCGCCCGCACGGCATGCGCGTCGGGCGGCTCGGGGAAGTCGGCCAGCAGCGCCGCGAAGCCGGGGTCGGTGACCGGGGTGGCGACGCCACGGCCGTGCAGTCGGACGATCTTCGGTGGGCCGTCGAAGGCGCAGAACATCAGCGTGATCCGGCCGTTGTCCCGCAGGTGGGCGATCGTCTCCGCGCCGCTGCCGTGGTAATCCAGCCAGGCCACCCGGTGCGGGCCGAGCACGACGAAGGTGCCCCGCATGCCCTTGGGGGAGACGTTGACGTGCCCCCCGCTGCCGCTGGGCGCGGTGGCCACGAAGAACATCGGCTGCGCCTCGACGAACTCCCGCAGTCGCCCGTCCAGCGCCGGATACACGGTCCCCATACCGTCATCCTGCCGCCGCTGACCGCATTTCGAGACAATAATCCCGCATAATGGGAGGCGTCAGCTGTCCCGGGCGGCCCTCACCAGGGCGGTCACCGGGCGCGGGTCGTCGTCGTTCTCCGGATGCCACTGCACCCCGAGCAGGAACCGCCGCGCCGGGTCCTCCACCGCCTCCACCACCGCGTCGTCGGCCCAGCCGGTGACCGTGAGCCGCCCCGGATCGGCCACCGCCTGGTGGTGGTACGAGTTGACCCGGTCCACCCCGGCCAACACCGACGCCGTCCGGGTCCCCGGCGCGAACCGGACCGGATGCGCCCCGTACACCCCCGGGGCGGGGCGGTGCCGGTCGTGGCCCACCACGTCCGGCAGGTGCTGGTGCAGCGACCCGCCGTACGCGACGGCCAGCAACTGCATGCCCCGGCACACCCCGAGCACCGGCAGGTCCACGGCGAGCGCGGCGGCCAGCAGGGCCGACTCCCCGGCGTCCCGGTCGGGCCGGGGCTCGGTACGCGGGTCCGCCGGCTGGCCGTAACGCTCCGGGCCGACGTCCGCGCCACCGGCCAGCAGCAGCCCGTCGAGCACGTCCACCACGTCGGCGTCCAGGTCGTCCGGGGGCAGCACCACGGCCCGCCCCCCGGCGGCGGTCACCGAGCGGACGTACGCCTGCGGGATCAGCGACGCCGGCACGTCCCGCCAGACGGCCCAACTCGCCGGCTCGACGTACCCGGTGATGCCGATCAGCGGACGCGCCCGCCGGCCGGCCGCCGACCCGCTCACAGGGGGGTGACGTACGCGCCGGTGATGCCGCCGTCGACGACGAACTGCGCGGCGGTCATGAACGACGCGTCGTCGCTGGCCAGGAAGGCCACCGCGGCGGCGATCTCCTCCGGTTCGCCGAACCGGCCCATCGGCACGTGCACCAGCCGGCGGGCGGCCCGCTCCGGGTCGGCGGCGAACAGCTCCAGCAGCAGCGGGGTGGCGACCGGTCCGGGGCAGAGCGCGTTGACCCGGATGCCCTCCCGGGCGAACTGCACGCCCAGCTCCCGGGTCATCGCCAGCACCCCGCCCTTGCTCGCCGTGTACGCGATCTGCGAGGTGGCCGCCCCCATCAGCGCCACGAACGAGGCGGTGTTGATGATCGAGCCCTTACCCTGCCGGCGCATGTGCCCGATCGCGTACTTGCAGCACAGGTAGACGCTCGTGGTGTTGACCCGCAGCACCCGCTCCCAGGCGTCCAGCCCGGTGTCGAGGATCGAGTCGTCGTCGGGCGGGGAGATGCCGGCGTTGTTGAACGCCACGTCGAGGCGGCCGTGCCGCTGCACGACCCCGTCGAAGAGGTCCCGCACGGCCGCCTCGTCGGCGACGTCGGTGTGCACGTACTCGCCGCCGACCTCCTCGGCGGCCCGCCCGCCGGCCTCGTCGTCGATGTCGACGCAGACCACCCGGGCCCCCTCGGCGGCGAACCGCCGCACGGTGGCCAACCCGATCCCGCTGCCCGCCCCGGTCACCACGGCGACCCGGTCCTGTAGCCGACCCTGCACGCGCCTCACTCCTCTGTGCTGATGAAGACGTTCTTGACGTCGGTGAAGGCGTGCAGCGCGTCCGGGCCCAGCTCACGGCCGAGCCCGGAGCGCTTCATCCCACCGAACGGGGTCCAGTAGCGCACCGAGGAGTGCGAGTTGACGCTCAGGTTGCCCGCCTCCACGGCCCGGGCCAGCCGCAGCGCCCGGCCGACGTCCCGGGTCCAGATCGAGCCGGACAGGCCGTACTCGGTGTCGTTGGCGAGCCGGACCGCGTCGGCCTCGTCGTCGAACGGGAGCACCGAGACGACCGGCCCGAAGATCTCCTCCCGCCAGTGCCGGTCGGCCGGGGAGTCGGCGAGCAGCACCGTCGGGGCGTGCCAGAATCCGGGGCCGTCGGGCCGGTTGCCGGTGAACGCGACCCTCGCACCGTCGAGGTAGCCGGCGACCCGGTCCCGGTGGGCTGCGGAGATCAGCGGGCCCATCTCGGCGGTCTCGGCGGCCGGGTCCTCCACCCGCAACGCCCGCACCGCCGGTTCGAGCAACTCCAGGAACCGGTCGTAGACCGGGCGCTGGACCAGGATGCGGGAGCGGGCGCAGCAGTCCTGCCCGGCGTTGTCGAACACGGCGTACGGCGCGGTGGCCGCCGCCTTCTCCAGGTCGGCGTCGGCGAAGACCAGGTTGGCGCTCTTGCCGCCCAGCTCCAGGGTGACCCGCTTCACCTGGGCGGCGCAGCCGGCCATGATCCGGGTGCCCACCTCGGTCGAGCCGGTGAAGCAGACCTTGCGCACGGCCGGGTGGGTGACGAACCGTTCGCCGACCACGTCGCCCCGGCCGGGCAGCACGGTGAACACGCCGTCCGGCAGGCCGGCTTCGCGCCCCAGCTCCGCCAGCCGCAGCGCGGTCAGCGGAGTCAGCTCGGCGGGCTTGAGCACGACCGTGTTGCCGGCGGCCAGCGCCGGGGCGAAACCCCAGGCGGCGATCGGCATCGGGAAGTTCCACGGCACGATCACCCCGACCACGCCGAGCGGTTCGTGGAAGGTGACGTCCCAGCCACCGGGCACCGGGATCTGCTGCCCGGTCAGCCGCTCCGGCGCCCCCGCGTAGTAGTCGAGCACGTCGCGGACGTTGCCGGCCTCCCAGCGCGCGTTGCCGATGGTGTGCCCGGCGTTGCGCACCTCCAGCCGCGCCAACTCCTCCAGGTGCGCGTCCACCAGCCCCGCGAACCGCCGCAGGATCCGCCCCCGCTCCCCCGGCGCAACCTGACGCCACGTCTCGAACGCCCCAGCAGCCCGAGAGACAGCCGCATCCACCTCCCCCGGTCCGGTGGCCGCCACCTCCCCCACCACATCCCCACTCGCCGGATCAACCACCCGCGTCACGCCCCACCCCTTTCCCCGTCGATCATGGAGTTGTGGTGCCCCGGATAAACCGCATACCGCCTCATATCGCCCACCACAACTCCATGATCGACGCCGCAGCGGGGGTCAGAGGCGTTCGAAGCCACGGGTTAGTTCCCAGTCGGTCACCGCGGCGTCGAAGGCCGCCAGTTCGACCTTCGCCAGGTTGGCGTAGTGGGCGTGCACCTCGTCGCCGAAAGCGGAGCGGGCGATGTCGGAGTTCTGCCAGAGGGTGAGGGCGTCGCGGAGGGTGGGTGGGACGCGTTCGGCGGTGGGGTCGTCGTAGGCGTTGCCGGTGCACTCGTCGGCCAGCTCCAGCTCCTGCTCGATGCCGTGCACCGCCCCGGCGACCAGGGCGGCGATCGCCAGGTACGGGTTGACGTCCGCGCCGGGCACCCGGTTCTCCACCCGCATCCCCTGCCCGTGGCCGACCAGCCGCAGCGCGCAGGTGCGGTTGTCGGTGCCCCAGCGCAACGCGGTCGGCGCGAACGAGCCGGGCTGGTAACGCTTGTAGGAGTTGATGTTCGGGGCGAACAGCACGCTCATCTCGCGCATGGTGGCGAGCAGCCCGGCCAGCACCCGCTGCCCGGTGACGCTGAGCTGCGCCGGCCCGTCGCCGAGCATCGCCGAGCGGCCGTCGACGTCACGCAGCGAGAAGTGGATGTGGCAGGAGTTGCCCTCCCGGGCGTTGGGCTTGGCCATGAACGTGATCGACATGCCCTCCTGGGCGGCGATCTCCTTCGCCCCGTTCTTGTAGATCACGTGGTGGTCGGCGCACGCCACCGCCTCGTCGTAGCGGAAGGCGATCTCGTGCTGGCCGAGGTTGCACTCGCCCTTGGCGCTCTCCGGGATCAGCCCCGCGCCGGCCATCTCGGTGCGGATACGGCGCAGCAGCGGCTCCACCCGGGCGGTGCCGAGCAGCGAGTAGTCCACGTTGTACTGGTTGGCCGGGGTGAGGTCGCGGTAGCCGCGCCGCCACGCCTCCTCGTACGAGTCGCGGTAGAGGACGAACTCCAGCTCGGTGCCGGCGTACGCGGTCAGCCCGTGGTCGGCCAGCCGGTCGAGCTGCCGGCGCAGGATCTGCCGGGGCGAGGCGACCACCGGGCCGGAGCCGTCCAGCCACTCCAGATCGGCCAGGAGCAGCACGCTGCCCGGCTGCCACGGCATCCGGCGCAGGGTGGACAGGTCGGGGCGCATGGCGAAGTCGCCGTAGCCGCGTTCCCAGCTCGACATGGCGTACCCGTCGACGGTGTTCATGTCGACGTCCACGGCGAGCAGGTAGTTGCAGCCCTCGCTGCCGTTGGCGACCACCTGGTCGAGGAAGAACGGGGCGTGGAACCGTTTACCCTGGAGGCGACCCTGCATGTCGGTCAGGGCGAGCACCACCGTGTCGATCTCGCCCTCGGCGACGGCGACCCGGAGCTGTTCCAACGTGAGCGGGGCTTTCCTCATCCGTGCGCCTCCATCACCAAGGTCTACCGGCCTAGCGGATCACCGTCAATGCCCCGTCCGGGCGGGCCGGCAAACCCCCGGCCCGGGGTGGTCCGGCCGGTCCCGGTCCGGCCCCGGCGACCCGGCCCGCGAGGGCCCGCCCGTGGTCCGGAGCCGGATGCGACCCCGACACGCGAAACGCGCGGAAATTGTCGTGCGCACAACGACGGAAATGCTTTTCCCAAAGGCGGGAAAGAAGCGCCGCGGCACGCCGCTCATCCGTTCGGACACATAGCCGACCACACCGATCGGTAATCGCTCGGCGACCTTGCGTGAAAGTTGGAAACCTTGCCAGAATTTGAGCCGGCCGGTGCGACGCACGGCACTTCGTCGGCCGATCCGCACGACCACTTCCCCTGACCTGCCGCGTATTCGCGCGCAATGCGTCGACAGGTCACCGGAGCGTGGATGTTCGGCCCCCTCGGTCGCACCGGGCCGGCCGGCCCCAGAAACACCCGAACTGCTCCATCACGACGCACCGAAGGACGCGTAATGACGAGAGTACGTCCCAGTGGGAAGCCCCGGGCCCTCGCCGCCCTGGTGGCGATCGCCGTTTCCGCCGCGCTGCTCGCGGTGGCCGGCCCGACCCAGGCGGCCCCCCGCACCGCCGGTGCCGACGCCGCGCAGCCGGCGGCCGGATCGTCCGCCACCGGTGGCGCGCGGGCCGGTCGCCTCGCGCCGCTGTCCACCGGAGCCACCGGCGTGTCGGCGGGTTCCTCCGGCACCCTCGCCTCGACCTCGGTGACGGGGACCGTCGGTTCCATCACCGTCACCTGCACGCTGACCCCGAGCACCCCGTTCGTCTACTACGGCGGCCCGTACGGCGGCGGCGAGGAGGGCCTGGCGTCGGTGCAGTGCACCTATCCCGTCTACGCGATCCAGGTCGAGGTCGCCCTGTTCCGCTACAACACCCAGGTCACCTACAACACCAAGACGGCCTACAGCACCGTCCTCGGCACCGTCGACACCGAGTACCCCCGGTCCACCGGCGAGTACAAGACGGGCGCGGACGCCTTCATCACCTGGAACTACGGCGGCCCGACCACCTTCATCCCGCTCACCCTCAGCAACAGCGCGTACCTCTGACGGTCGCCGGGCGCCCCGGCCGGAACCCTTCAGGGCTCCGGCCGGGGGCTGTCCGTGGTCGCCCCGGAGGGCTGGTGGTCAGGCCGGCCCGTCGACCCGTGCGGCGTCCGCCGTCGGTGCCACCGGCACGTCGACCGTACGGCGGGGCCCGGTGAACCACTTCCGGGCCGAGGCGTACCACCAGATGCCCACCCCGAGCAGCACCCCGCCGACGGCCAGCGGCGCGTAGTTCACCGCCGACCAGCTGAACTCCGGGTTGCCGGGCACCCCGGCCGGCACGATCGGCAGCACGAAGTAGACCGAGATGATCACGATCTCGACCACCGCGATCCAGCCGAACAGCTTGTACTTGCGGCCGAGCGTCCACGGCCCCGGCTCGAACCGGTCGCCCATCCTCAGCCGCAGCGCGATCGGGATGACGAAGGACAGGTAGAGGCCGATCACCGCCACCGACACCACCGCGTAGAAGGCGACCGGGACGCCGTCGCTCTGGTAGAGCGCCGGCAGGGTGAGCACCAGGCCGGCCAGGGTCGCCCCGATGATCGCGTTGGCCGGGGTGCCGTTGCGGTCGACCTTCGACCACAACCGCCAGCCGGGCACCGCCCGGTCCCGGCTGAACGCGTACGTCATCCGGCTCATCGAGGTCACGCAACTCATTCCGCAGAAGAACTGCCCGATGGTGGAGATGATGATGACCGTCTTGAAGAAGAACGGGGTCAACGCGGATTCGAAGATGGCACCGGAGAATCCGCCGGCCGCGTTGATCGCGTCCACGTCGGTGGCGGCGAACAGGAACGCCAGCAGCAGGATCCACCCGCCCACCGCCGAATAGAAGATCGACCGCCACAGCCCCTTGGCGGCGGCCTGGGACGCGCCCCGGGTCTCCTCGGACACGTGCGCGCAGGCGTCGAATCCGGTGATCGTGTACTGGGTGAGCAGGAATCCCAGCGGCAGCACATAGAACCAGAACGTCAACCCGCCGGTGTCGCCGTCACCGAACCCGGAGTTGTTGAACCGCTCGGTGAACACGAACTGGAAGCTCTGGTGCCGGTCGGGCACCAGCAGCAGGATGGCCACCACGGCGGCGGCGCCGGCCACGTGCCACCAGACCGACACGTTCTGGAGTACGTCGATGATCCGGTGCCCGAAGATGTTGATCAGCCCGTGCAGGGCCAGGATGATCACGAACAGCAGGAACGCCTGCCGCAGCGTCCCCTCCCACCCGTCGAAGAGCGCCGACAGGGTGAGGTTGAGGAAGGTGGCGCAGCCGTAGTCCACCGACGCGGTGACGGCGACCAGGCCGATCAGGTTGAGCCAGCCGGTGAACCAGCCGTGCACCGGCCGGCCCATCTTCGCCGCCCACCAGTAGATCCCCCCGGCCGTCGGGTACGCCGAGACCAGTTCGGCCAGACAGAACCCGATGATCAGGATGAACAGCGAGATCAGCGGCCAGCCCCAGGAGATGGCGACCGGCCCGCCGTTGTTCCACGCCTGCCCGAAGGTGGTGAAACAGCCGGCCAGGATCGAGATGATCGAGAACGAGATGGCGAAGTTGGAGAAGCCGCTCCACGTGCGGTGCAACTCCTGCTGGTAGCCGAGTTCGGCGAGTCGTCGGGCGTCGTCGTCCGGCGCGTGCGGTTGCCCGGCGGTCGACGGTTGCCCGTTCCCGGCGGTCGGCGGTTGCCCGGTGGTCGGCGGGGGCGTTGTGGCCACAGCACACCTCCCTGAGGTGGTACCCGGTACTGCCCGGGTGATCCCCGGGTGCGCCCGAGTCTCGTCCCGCCGATCACGACGGTCAATCCGTCGCCGGTGCCGAACTCGTTAATTCGCGTCGCCCCGGGCGGCAGTGGTCAGGTCGCCCCGGCGGGCGGTAATCGAGTTGCCCCGGGCCCGGCACCGACGCATGCTTGAGCCCGTGACCAGGCCCGATCGCGACGGGCCGACGCCGGGCGCTCGGCAGGAGCCCGGCACCACGGCGGCGCGGGACGCCCACCTCTCTCTCACGTACGGCGTCGTGCCGTACCCGACGGGCGTCCCGCCCCGCCACCCGCCCAACCTTGATCCACTCGCCTGGGCCGATGTTGCGGTGTCCCGGCGGCCGGATACCGCAACAGCGGCCCAGATGAGTCGATCAGGGGAGGCTCGGCCCGGGTCAGGTGAACAGGAGGCCGGCCACCCAGAGGGCGGCGACCGCCAGGCCGGCCAGGAACTCCACCAGCATCGACAGGCCGGCCGCCTTCAACGCCTGCACGGTCGCCGGCCAGGCGAGCTGGTTGCTGCCCAGCCGCAGCCGTTCGGCCCCCCACACCCCGCCGACGAAACCGATCACCAGGCCGATCACCGGGATGACGAAGAACCCGACCAGCCCGAGCAGACCCCCGACGAGCAGCGACGAGGTGGGCACCCCGGTGCGCTTGAGGTTGCGCCCCGGCCAGGCGTACTTGATCACCGCACCGGCGGCGGCGACCACGGTGGCGGCGGCGAGCACCGCCCAGCGTCCCGGCCCGGCACCGCCGAAGAGCGCCCAGAGCAGCACCCCGCCCCAGCACAGCGGCAGCGCCGGCAGGCCGGGGACCACCACCCCGGCCAACCCGGCGACGATCGCGATCGCCGCGATCACCGAGAACGCCGCCTCACCGTCGGTCAGGCTCACCCCGCCACCTCTCCCCCACCCGGTCCCGTCCCGGCCACGTCGTCACCATGCCAGAGCACCGGGCTCCCCGCCGGCCACCCGTACCCGACCGGCCGCCTCCGGCCACCCCACCCCGAACGACCACGCCCCCATTACCGACCACGCCCCGGTCACCACCGCGCCGCCGACGACGCCCCCGAACCGGCCGGGGGCAGGTCACTCCGTCGGCTCCCCGCGTAGCCGGGCGGTGATCTGGTCGGCCGGGGCCGGCGGGCCGAACCAGCGGCCCTGGCCGGTGTCGCAGCGCAACGCCCGCAACCGTTCGGCCTGCTCCCCGGTCTCCACCGCCTCGGCGGTCACGGACAGTTCCAGCGCGTGCGCCAACCGGACCAGGGCGTCGACGATCCGCTCGTCCCGGTGGTCGGGTGACGAGTCGCCGCCGTCACCCCGGATGCCCTCGACGAACGGGCCGGCCAGCTTCAGGCAGTGGATCGGCAACCGCCGCAGGTACGCCAGGTTGGAGTAGCCGGTGCCGAAGTCGTCGATGGCCAGCCGTACGCCCAGATCCGCCAACCGGTACAACGACCGTAACGGCTCCCCGGCGGTGCCCATCACGGCGCTCTCGGTCAGCTCCAGCTGCAACAGCTCCGCCGGCAGGCCGCTGCGGCTCAGCGCGCTCGCGACGGTGTCCACGATGGCCGGGTCGTCGGCCTGCCGGGCGGCCAGGTTGACGCTGACCACCAGCTTCGCCTCCGGGAACTCGCGGTGCCAGGCGCGGGCGTCGCGGCACGCCTGCCGCAGCACCCACTCGCCCAGCCTGACGATCAGCCCGGTCTCCTCGGCCAGGCCGATGAACCGGTCCGGGCCGACCAGGCCCAGCTCCGGGTGGGACCAGCGCACCAGCGCCTCCACCGCGAGCATCGAGCCGTCCAGCAGGGACACGATCGGCTGGTAGTGGACCACGAACTCGCCCCGGTCCAGTGCCGCCGGCAGGCCCGCCGCCAGCGCGGACCGGGCGATGTCGGCGGCGCTGCGCTCCGGGTCGTACACCGCCCAGCGGCCCCGGCCCTCCGCCTTCGCCCAGTACAGCGTGGTGTCGGCGGCCTTCATCAGCTCGGACACGCTGGTCTCGCTGGCCGGGCACTCGACCACCCCGACGCTCGCCGACACGGCGAGCTGGTGGTCGCCGACGAGCACCGGCGCGGCCACCGCGGCGAGCGCCAACTCGGCGACACCGACCGCGTCGTCGATGCCCTCGCCGCCGTTGACCAGGATGACGAACTCGTCGCCACCCATCCGGGCCACCAGGTGCCCCTGGCCGATGACGCAGTCGGACAGCCGCCGGGCGATGGTGACCAGCAGCCGGTCGCCGAGGTCGTGGCCGAGGCTGTCGTTGACCGCCTTGAAGCCGTCCAGGTCGAGGAAGCAGACGCCGATCCGCTGCTCGGGCCCGGCGTCGGCGAAGACCTGGCCGAGTCGCTCGAAGAACAGCGTCCGGTTGGGCAGGCCGGTGAGCGGGTCGTGCAGGGCCTGGAACCGCAGCCGCTGCTGGAGTTCGTACCGCTGGGTGATGTCCTCGATCATGGCGACCGTGAACCGGGGGCGGCCGTCGTCGTGCCGGATCAGCGAGACGGCCAGGTCGGTCAGGACGACACTGCCGTCCTTGCGGTAGTAGCGCTTCTCCACCCGGACGCTGTCGTGCTTGCCCTCGATCAGCTCCTGGTACATCTCCCACATCCCGGCCGCGTCGTCGGGGTGGAACAGCGCCGCGACGTTGGTCTGCCGCAGCTCCTCCGGGGTGTAGCCGAGCATGTCGGCGAAGGACTGGTTGACGTCGATGATCTGACCGTCGATGCCGGCGAGCCCGATGCCGATGACCGCACCGGTGAAGACCGCCCGGAACCGCGCCTCGCTGTCGCGCAGCGCCCGTTCCACCGAATCCCGCGCCTGCCAGGCCGACCGGGCGATCCGCTCCTGCTGGCTGAAGGTGCGGTCGCGCAGCGCCCGGCCGAACCCGGCGGCCAGCCCACCCTGCAGGGCGGCCACCCGGACGGGCAGGTCGGGCGGCAGGTCGTCGGGAGGCAGCACCCGCTGTGGCAACTGGTCACCGAGCGCCCGTACCGACCAGTCCAGGATGCGCGGTTCGGTCAGGTGCGCCTCCACCAGCGCCCGGCCCACCTCCTCCGCCGGGGCGGCGGAGAACTCCTCGGCGAGCAGGGTCTGCGCCAGCCGTACGGTGTGCGTCAGCAGCAGCCGCTCGGTCTCGTCCGTGCTCATCGGCACGAACCCGAGCCGGCGTACCGCCCGTGCCCAGTCGGCGGCGTAGGCCTGCGCGCCCGGACGGGACGCGTCGGTGCCGCCGGGGTCCGGAACGGCGGACATGGTCGGCTCAGCCGGCGGGTCGGTCGTACCGGGCGACGCCGCCGAACGCCCCGAACCGCTCGGGGTGCTCGTCCACGTCGGACGGGGAGTCGGGCCGCCACAGCGGCATGTGCACCACACCTGGCTCAAGCAGCGTCCAGTCACCGAAGAAGCCGGTGATCTCGGCGCGGGACCGCAGGGTGATCTCGGTGTCGGTGCGGGCCGAGAGCCGCTGCGCGTCGAGCATCTCCTGGGGCTGGTCCTCGAAGGTGGAGTGGGAGATGACCAGGAAGCTGCCGGGTGCGGCGGCGGCCCGCAGGGTGGCGAGGATGTCGGCCGGGCGGTCGGCGTCGGGGACGAAGTGCACCACCCCGGCGAGCAGGATGCCCAGCGGACGGTCGAAGTCGATCAGGCCGCTGGACCGGGCCTCGTCCAGGATCAGCTTCGGTTCCCGCAGGTCGGCGTGCACGGCGACGGCCCGGTCGTTTCCGGTGAGCAGTTCGCGGCTGTGCGCCACGGCGACCGGGTCGATGTCGACGTAGACGATCCGGGCCTGCGGGTCGGCGGCCTGGGCGACCTCGTGGACGTTGCCGACGGTGGGGATGCCCGAGCCGATGTCGAGGAACTGGTCGATGCCGGCGTCGAGCAGCGCCCGGACGGCGCGGCGCAGGAACTCCCGGCCGGAGCGCATGGTGGCCGCGAGGTTCGGGGTCATGCCGGCGATCTGCTCGGCGAGCCGCCTGTCGATCTCGAAGTTGTGCGCGCCGCCGAGGAAGTAGTCGTAGACCCGGGCGGCGCTGGGCCGGCTCAGGTCGATCTCGGCGGGAAGTCCGTCCGGCGTCTGCATCTCTGCCTGGCCCCCCAGTTCGTCGCCGCGGTGCGGGAGGGCACCGGTGTCGACGGCGTGCGCGGGCACGCGGAGCCGCACCGGCCGACCCGCGGATCGTGTGGTGCTGACCACTCTAGGCCCGTCCGCCCAGGTGCGGGAGATCAGCCGACCCCGATCTGTGCCCGGGACCGGCAGGTCGGACCCGCCGAGCGAACCGTCGTCACGCTGCGCGTCGACCCGCGCACCCCAGGCCACCGCGGCGCGTCCGGCCGGGTCAGTCGACGGATTCCAGCGCCAGGGCGATGCCCTGACCCACCCCGACGCACATGGTCGCCAGGGCCCGCCGGCCGCCCCGGCGGCGCAGTTCCAGGGCTGCGGTCAACGCCAGCCGGGCGCCGCTGGCCCCGAGTGGATGCCCCAGGGCGATCGCCCCGCCGTTCGGGTTGACGTGCTCGGCGTCCTCCGGCAGGCCCAGCTCGCGCAGCACCGCGATCCCCTGCGCGGCGAACGCCTCGTTCAGCTCGACCACGTCCACGTCGGCCAGGGCGAGGCCGAGCCGGTCGAGCAGCCGACGGGTGGCCGGCACCGGCCCGATCCCCATGATCCGGGGCGGTACGCCGGCCGCCGCCGCGCCGCTGACCCGGGCGAGCGGGCTCAGGCCGTACCGGGCCACCGCCGCCTCGGACGCGACCAGCAGGGCCACCGCGCCGTCGTTGACGCCTGAGGAGTTGCCGGCGGTGACGGTGCCGCCGGCCCGGAACGGGGTGGGCAGTGCGGCCAGCTTCGCAAGCGAGGTCTCCCGGGGGTGCTCGTCGACCTCGACCAGCTTCGTCTCCCGGCGACCGGCCGGCACGGTCACCGGCACGATCTCCTCGGCGAACCGGCCGTCGGCCTGCGCCTTGGCGGCCCGCTGCTGGGAACGCAGCGCGAACTCGTCCTGCGCGCGCCGGTCGACGCCGAACTCGGCGGCCACGTTCTCGGCCGTCTCGGGCATCGAGTCGATCCCCCACCCCGCCTCCATCAGCGGGTTGACCAGCCGCCAGCCGAGGGTGGTGTCGTACACCTCGGCGGCCCGCGAATACGGCGTGGCCGCCTTCGGCATGACGAACGGCGCCCGGCTCATGCTCTCGACGCCACCGGCGAGCACCAGGTCGGCCTCCCCGGCCACCACGGCACGGGCGGCGGTCGCCAACGCGTCCAGGCCGGAGCCGCAGAGCCGGTTGACGGTGCTGCCCGGCACCTCCTGCGGCAGGCCGGCCAGCAGCGCCGCCATCCGGGCCACGTTGCGGTTGTCCTCACCGGCCTGGTTGGCGCAGCCCAGCACCACGTCGTCGACCCGGGCCCAGTCCACCGCCGGGTGCCGGGCGACCAGTTCGCGCAGCACGTGGGCGGCCAGGTCGTCGGGGCGCACCCCGGCCAGCGCGCCGGCGTACCGGCCGATCGGGGTACGGACTCCGGACACGAGGTAGGCCACGCTCATCGACGCACGTCCTTCGGGGGTGGGAAGGGGCTGGCGGTCCGGCGTCACCCGGGTCACGGGGGACGCCCGCCGTCAGGATATCCGCGCCCGTACCGGACGCCGCCCCCGCCGGGTCGCACACCAGGTCGGGCGGGCGGACGCCGGATAGGTTGGCGGTATGACCCGGCCCCAGTTCAGCGCAGAGACCTCCGGCGGTGGGGCGTTCGTCCGCCAGCCCAACCGGTTCACCGGCCGGGTCACCCCGCACTCCACCTCACCCGAGGACGGTGGGCCGGACGAGCAGGGACGCTGGCCGCTTGCGGCCGGCCGGTACCGGCTGATCTGGTGCCGGGCCTGCCCGTGGGCGCACCGGGCCATGATCGTGCGGGGCCTGCTCGGCCTGGACGGGGTGATCTCGCTGGGCACGGTCGACCCGATCCGCGACGAACGCGGCTGGCGGTTCACCCTCGACCCGGACGGCTTCGACCCGGTGCTGGGCGTCGGGTTCCTGTCCGAGGCGTACCTGGCCACCGACCCGGACTACACCGGCCGGGTGACCGTGCCCGCGCTGGTGGACACGCTCACCGGCCGGGTGGTCACCAACGACTATCCGCAGCTCACTCTCGACTTCTCCACCGAGTGGCGACGCCTGCACGCCCCGGACGCGCCCGACCTCTACCCGGTCGCGCTGCGTCCGGAGCTGGACGCGTTGATGGCCGAGATCCACACCGACGTCAACAACGGCGTGTACCGGTGCGGCTTCGCCACCTCCCAGCAGGCGTACGACGAGGCGTACGCGGCGCTGTTCGCCCGGCTGGACGCGTTGTCGCAGCGGCTGGCCGGTCAGCGGTACCTGATGGGTGACGCGATCACCGAGGCGGACGTGCGGCTGTTCACCACCCTGGTCCGCTTCGACGTGGCCTACCACGGGCACTTCAAGTGCAACAGGCAGAAGCTGACCGAGATGCCGGTGCTCTGGGCGTACGCCCGGGACCTGTTCCAGACCCCGGGTTTCGGCGGGACGGTCGACTTCGACCACATCAAGCGGCACTACTACGCCACCCACCGTGAGATCAATCCCACCGGGGTGGTGCCGACGGGCCCGGACACCTCCGGCTGGCTCACCCCGCACGGCCGTGCCTGAGGCCGCCCGCGCCGTCGCCGGCCGGGTCGCCGCCGGCTGCGTGCTGCTCGGCGCGGTCGCGGTGACCGTCGCCGTCGGGGCCGGCCCGGGTGGCCCGTGGCGCGGGTACGTCAGCGAGGCGGGCGTCAGCGACAGCGCCTTCGCCTCGACGTACCGGATGGGGGTGTTCGCCCTGGCCGCGGCGCTGCTGTCACTGGCCGCGGCGCTGCCGGTGACGCTGCGGCTCGCAGCCGGCCTGCTGCTGGCCGGCGCCGCCGGCACCGTGGTCTCCGGCGCGGTGACGTGCAGCGCCGGGTGCCCGCTGCCGCCGTTCGAGGCGGCGACGCCGGCCGACCTGGTGCACGCCGGGGCGAGCATCGTGGCGGCCGGGGTGACCGTGCTCGCCATGCTGGTGGTCGGGTTCCTCCGGCCGGCGACGGCGGGGCTGCGCCGGGTGGCCCGGATCGCCGGGGTGCTGGCCCTGCCGGTGGCCGGGGCGGTCGCGCTGGGCCTGCTGACGGTGGGCCGGGGTGACCTGGTGGCCGGGCTGGAACGGGTGCTGCTGGTGGTCTGCGCCGGCTGGGGCCTGTGCACCGCGCTGCTGCTGGCCCGGCACCGACCGGCCGCTGACGGGCCAGCCGACCGGGCCGGTCCCGTCGTGCCCCGCGCCCGTGAGCACGTCGAACGTGACGAACGGGTCACCGGGTCGACAACCTCCGTGTAAGGAGCCTCACCCGGAGCGGTCCTTCCAGCTCGCGGTCGGCCGGGAGTAGCGTCGACAGGCGATGACCAATGTCTGGCACCTCACCGTGCGCCTGTACGTCGACCTCCGACGGCAGGCCAGTGGGGTCTGTCCGGCGCAGCCACGCTCCTGACGCTGCCCGCCGACCGACCCCTACCGACATTGGACCCGCCCTGATGGCTTCCACCCTGCGCAAATTCCCCTTCTCCGCCCAGATCCTGCTCGGCCTCGTGCTCGGCGCGGCGCTGGGCTTCCTCGCCCGTGAGGGCGACCTGAGCTGGCTGGCCGGCACCCTCGACACCGTCGGCGGGCTCTTCGTCCAACTGCTCAAGCTGGCCGTCCCGCCGCTGGTCTTCACCGCGATCGTGGTCAGCGTGGTCAGCCTGCGCGGGGTGGCCAACGCCGCCCGGCTGGCGCTGAAGACGCTGCTCTGGTTCGGCGTCACCGCGCTGATCGCGGTGAGCCTCGGCATCGGCATCGGCCTGCTCACCGACCCGGGCCGGGGGGTGAGCCTGGACGTCGGCGGGGCGACCGCCCCGAAGACCACCGGCTCGTGGACCGACTTCCTCACCGGCATCGTGCCGACCAACCCGGTGGGCGCGTTCGTCGAGGGCAACGTGCTCCAGATCGTCTTCCTCGCCCTGGTCGTCGGTGCCGCCGCGCTGCTGGTCGGTGCGGCCGCCGAGCCGTTCGTCGCGCTCAACCGCGCGGTGCTGGCCATCGTGCAGAAGGCGCTGTGGTGGGTGATCCGGCTCGCCCCGATCGGCACCCTCGGGCTGATCGGCCACGCCGTCGCCGCGTACGGCTGGGACCTGCTGGCCCCGCTGGCGAAGTTCACCACCGCCGTCTACGTCGGCTGCGCGATCGTCCTGTTCGTGGTCTACCCGCTGCTGCTGGTCACCGCCGGCCGGCTCAACCCGCTGCGGTTCTTCGCCGGGGCCTGGCCGGCGATCGAACTGGCCTTCGTGTCCCGCTCCTCGGTGGGCACCATGCCGGTGACCCAGCGTTCCGTCGAGCGGCTCGGCGTCCCCCGCGAGTACGCCTCCTTCGCGGTGCCCTTCGGCGCCACCACCAAGATGGACGGCTGCGCCGCGATCTACCCGGCGCTCGCCGCGATCTTCGTGGCCCAGGTCTTCGGGGTCGACCTCGGTGTCGGCGACTACCTGCTGATCGCCTTCGTCTCGGTGGTCGGCTCGGCCGCCACCGCCGGCCTGACCGGTGCCATCGTCATGCTGACCCTGACCCTGAGCACGTTGGGCCTGCCGCTGGCCGGGGCCGGCCTGCTGCTGGCGATCGACCCGATCCTCGACATGATCCGCACCGCCACCAACGTGGCCGGGCAGGCCGTCGTGCCGACCATCGTGGCCGCCCGCGAGGGCATCCTGGACCGCGACGCCTACGCCACCGCCGGACGGCGCGACCTGACCGACGCCGACGAGACCGACGCCGACGCAACCGCCGACCGGCCGGCCCGCCGCGACGACCTCGCACCGGCACCCGCCTGAGCGCATCGGCCGGGCGCTCCCCGGACGCCGCGCCCCGCCCCGCACCGCCACCCGCCCGTACCGGAGGATCACCCGCATGAGTGCCCTGTTCACCCCACTCGCCCTGCGCGGCGTCACCCTGCCCAACCGGATCGCCCTCGCGCCGATGTGCCAGTACAGCGCCGGCCCGGACGGGCTGCCCACGGACTGGCACCTGGTGCACCTCGGGTCCCGGGCCGTCGGCGGAGCCGGCCTGATCGTCACCGAGGCCACCGCGGTCGTTCCCGAGGGGCGGATCAGCCCCCAGGACACGGGCATCTGGTCCGACGCGCACGTCGACGCGTGGCGGCCGGTCACCGCGTTCATCGCCGCCCAGGGAGCGGTGCCCGCCGTGCAGCTCGCCCACGCGGGCTTCAAGGCCAGCACCTACCGGCCGTGGGCGGCCGGGCGCGGCGGGGTACCGGACGCCGAGGGCGGCTGGACGCCGGTCGGCCCCGGGGCCGAGCCGTTCCTGCCCGACTACCGGCAGCCGACCGCGCTGGACGGGACCGGTATCGCCGGGGTGGTGTCCGCGTTCGCCACCGCCGCCGGCCGGGCCGTCGACGCCGGCTTCGCCGTCGTGGAGATCCACGCCGCGCACGGCTACCTGCTGCACGAGTTCCTGTCCCCGCTGACCAACCACCGCACCGACGGCTACGGCGGCGACCGGGCCGCCCGGATGCGGCTCACCCTGGAGGTGGCCCGCGCGGTCCGGGCCGCCGTCGGCGAGCAGGTGCCGGTGCTCACCCGGATCTCCGCCACCGACTGGGTCGACGGCGGCTGGACGGTCGACGACAGCGTCGCCCTCGCCGCCGAACTGGCCGCGACCGGCGTCGACCTGGTGGACGCCTCCTCCGGCGGGGCGTCGACCCGGGCGGCCATCCCGGTCGGACCCGGCTACCAGGTGCCGCTGGCCGCGCGGATCCGCCGCGAGGCAGGCGTGCCGACCGGTGCGGTCGGCCTGATCGTCGAGCCGGAGCAGGCCGAGCAGATCGTCGCCGCCGGGGAGGCCGACCTGGTGCTGCTCGGTCGGGAACTGCTCCGCGACCCGTACTGGCCGCGCCGGGCCGCCGGGAAGCTCGGTGCCACCCCCGACTGGCCCGACCCGTACGCCCGCGCCTTCTGACCGTGGCCCACCGCCCCGCGGTGACTCCGGCGGGGAGGGTTGTCGTCGCCGCGGCGACGACGACCCTCCCCGGTCCTGCGGCCCGACGGCGGCGGGGTCAGCCGGCCAGGTGACCCCAGTCGTCCTCCAGCTCCCGCCACGGGCCCTGGGCGGCGACCGTGCCGTCGACCAGCACCACCACGTGGTCGGCGCGGACCAGCGCCGCCCGTTTCGAGGTGGAGCCGATCACGGTCACCCCGTGCCCCCGCAACGCCGCCCACAGCGCCAGCTCGGTGGTGACGTCCAGCGCGGAGGACACGTCGTCGGCCACCAGCAGTTCGGTACGCGGGGCGAGCGCCCGGGCCAACGCCAGCCGCTGCAACTGCCCACCGGACAACCGGGTGCCCTTGTGCCCGATGAGCAGCCCCAGCCCGCCGCCGCCCGCCAGGTCGTGCTCCAGTTGGGCGGTGGTGACCGCCCCGGCGGCGTCCACGTCGTGCCCGAGGGCGATGTTGTCGGCGACCGTGCCGGAGAGCACCCGGGGCAGCTGACCGACGTAGCCGACCTGCTGGGGACGCAGGAACAGCTCCGGCTCGGTCACCGGCTCGCCGTTCCACCGCAGCTCGCCGACGTGGTGCACGATCCCGGCCAGCGCCCGCAGCAGCGACGACTTGCCGGACCCGACCGGCCCCACCACCAGCACCAGTTGGCCCCGGTCGACGGTCAGGTCGACGTCCCGCACGGCGAGGGTGCCGTCGGAGTGCAGCGCCCCGAAGTTGGCCAGCTCCAGGCGGCGCAGCGGCCGGCGCGGCGGCGGCTGCGGCGCGGGGGCGGTACCGGCGGCGATGTCCACCCCCGGCACCTCCGCCGAGTACGCCCCGATCCCGGTCATCGCCACCGTCCGCCGGGTCCATACCCGCGCCGACGGATACTGCGAGACCAGGGACGCGGTGGTCCAGGCGAACCAGCGGGCCGCCCCGAGGGTGGAGACGGCGACCAGGGTGGCACCGGCGGAGAGCCCCCCGCCGAGGTAGAGCGCCCACGCGGCGATCGGCAGCAGCCCGCTGGCCACCGAGGGGGTGGAGCGGGCCCACACCTGCGCGGCGATCTCCCGCCGCTGCCGGTCGCTGCGCACCAGGTCCAGTGCGGAGAGGTGGTCGAGCACCGGCCGGGTCGCCCCGGCGAGCTTGACCGTCCGGGCCGCCGACAGCGACGAGACCAGCGCGGTGGCGAAGGCGGCGCGGGCGGCCACCGTGTCCCGCGCGGAACGCTCCAACCGGGGGCCGAACAGGGTGGCGGCGAGCCCGGACACGGCCATCGTGCCCACGAAGAACAGCGCCGGCACGAGACTGCCCGTGATCAGCGTCATGGTCACCATCGTCACCAGGGCGATGAGCTGGTCCATCAGGTTGTCGGCGAGCTGCACGACCCGTTCGGTGTCCCCGCTCTGCGCCACCACCTCGGCCGGGGTGTGCCGGCTGGCGCGGCGCGGGCCGGTCTGACCGTGCACCAGCCGCAGGCTCATCCGTAGCATCTGCCGTACCCACCACTGGGGGAACCGCAGGTTCGTCAGGAAGGGCAGCGGCAGCACCACCACCAGCGCGGCGGCGATACCGAGCGCCGGCAGCCACGGGTCACCGCCGTCGACGACGTCCGCCCACAGCCAGGGCAGCACCGCGCCGTCGAGGCCGAGCACGGTGATCACCATGAACAGCCCGACCGACAGCAGGCCGAGGCGCGGGTCGTTCAGGCCCAGCCGCAGGATCTCCCGCATGGTCCGCGCGGGCGGTAGCGGTGGCAGCGGCGGCGGGTCCCCCTTCGGTACGGCCACCGCCGCCCGCCCGGCCGTCCCGGCCCCCCGCACGGCAGCGGCCCGACCCGGCCCGTCACCGCCCGGCTTGTCGACGCCCGACCCGGTGCCGGGCGGCCCGGCCGGGGACGGCGCGTCGGCGTCCGGCCAGGCGGTGCCCGGCGCGTCGGCGTCCGGCCAGGCGGTGCCCGGCGCGTCGGCGTCCGGCCAGGCGGTGGCCGGGCCGTCGAGCAGGTCCAGTCCGCCCCGGCTGCCGGACCGGCCCGCACCGACCGGGGTGTACGCGGCGGCGTGGCTGGTGGCGAGCAGCTCGGCGAAACGGGCCGAGGAACGCAGCGGGCCCGCCTCCAGGACCGCCCCGTCGGCCATCACCACCACCTCGTCGCAGCGCCGCACCGACGACAGCCGGTGCGCGATGATGATGCCGATCCGGTCGGTGAGCAGACGCTCGGTCGCCTCGCGTACCCGGGTCTCGGTGACCGGGTCCAGCCGCGCGGTGGCCTCGTCGAGGATCACCACGTGCGGGTCGCGCACCAGGATGCGGGCGAACGCCACCAGCTGTTCCTGGCCGGCGGAGAGCACGTGGCCGCCCTCGCCCAGCCGGGTCCGGATGCCGTCGGGAAGCTCCGCGACCCACCCGGTGAGCCCCAGCTCGGCCAGCGCGCGGGGCGCGTCGTCGAGCAGGTCCGGGTCGAACAGGGCGACGTTCTCGGCGAGGGTGCCGGCGAGGATCTCGGTACGCTGCGGCACCACCGCGATCCAGCGCCGCAGCTCCTCGACGTCCAGGTCGCACAGGTCGGTGTCGCCGAGCAGCACCGTCCCGCGCGGCACCTCGACCGCCCGGGTGAGCACCTTGGCCAGCGTCGACTTGCCCGAACCGGTCCGCCCCACCAGCGCGTACGACCGGCCCCGGACGAAGCTGAGCCGGACGTCGCGCAGCGCGGGTTCCCGCTCGTCCTCGCCGGTGGCCGGGTAGCGGAAGGTGAGCCCGCGCAGGGTCAGGTCGCCGTCGGTGGGGGTGGCCCCGCCTGAGGGTTCCTGCCGGGCGTCGGAGAGCAGCAGCACCCGGGCCCAGGCGCCGAGCGCGTACTGCAGGTGCGGCACCCAGCGGGCGAGGTGCTCGACGGTCGCGCCGAAGCTCAACGCGAGCAGCCAGATCGCGGTCAGCCGGGCACCGTCGATCCGGCCGGTGGTCAACGCCCACGCCCCGGCGAGCACCACCCCGGCGATCCCGACCCGGATGGTGCCGGCGGCGAAGGCGGTGACCCGCGCCGACATCAGGAAGACCCGGCGGCAGCGGGCCAGCACCTCGGCGGCCCGTCGGGCGTACAACCGCAGCACGTACGGCTGGGCGAGGCTGGTGCGGACGTCGTCCTGGCCGTGCACCGCCTCCTCCATCACGGCGGCCAGGTCCGACCAGGCTTCCTCCTCGGACATCCGGGCCGGGCCGATGGCGGCGGTGGGACGGCGCAGCACCACGACGAGCAGCGCGGTGAGCAGCAGCATCGCCACCCCGGCCGGCCACCAGACGAACAGCGCGCTGACCGTGGCGAGCAGGCAGAGCACCAACCCCTGGACCAGCCGTACGCCGGTGTTCCGCAGCTCGGAGGCGACCTGGTAGACGTCGTTGTCGATCCGGTCGAGCAGTTCACCGACCGGGGTGCCCTCCAGGGTGGGCAGATCCTGCCCGAGGGCGACCCGGCAGAGCCGGCGACGCACGTCGGCGGACCAGTCGGCGGTGATGCCCGCCATCAGCAGCGCGATCACCAACTCGCCGAAGACCGCGACGACCAGCGCGACGACCAGGGCGGCGAACCAACCGGCCGAGCGGTGCACCAGCACGGGGCCGGCGACCGCCGAGGCGGCGGCCTGACCGGCGGCACCGAGGACGACGAGGACGATCACGACCGTCACGCGGCGTGGCGCGGACGCCCAGAGATCACGGAGCAGGCGCATGGAGATTCCCTCCGGGACTCGGGGTGGCGGTACCCCCCAGCCTGACCCCCCGCCCCCCTCCCCTCAACGCATTTACCACCGACCCACCCAACTCCCCCACCCCAGCACCCGGCCCCACCCGCCTCCCGCCCCGCCCTGCCCCCGCCCCGCCCTGCCCCGGTGATCAAGAGGTTTGCGTCAAGATTGATCTTCAAGTTGACTCAAACCTCTTGATCAACTGACGCAAACCTCTTGATCACCGGGACGAGGCGGAGAAGTCGGGCGGGTGAACGCGGGCGGGCGCCCGGGGAGCAGGAGTGCCGGGATCGTCAGAAGAGGATGGTCGCGAGGGTGCCCACGCGGTGGAAGCCGCAGCGTTCGTAGACCCGGCGGGCGGGGCGGTTGAAGTCGTTGACGTAGAGGCTGACCGTGGGGGCGACCCGGAGCAGCGCGTCGCGGACCACGGCGGCCATCGCGGCGCTCGCGATCCCGCGTCCACGCCACGCGGGGGCCACCCAGACGCCCTGGACCTGGGCGGTACGGCGGGTCACCACCGCCAGCTCGGCCTTGAACACGACCTCACCGTCGACCATGCGGGCGTACGCCCGGCCGGCGCGGACCAGGTCCTCGACCCGTCGGCGGTAGGCCCGGCCGCCGTCCTCGGCCAGCGGTGAGACGCCGACCTCCTCGGCGTACATGGCGACCGCGGCGGGGAAGAGCAGGTGCACCTCGTCGGGGCGGACCCGGCGCACCTCGGGGTCGACCGCGATGGCGGGCGGGGTGTCGGTGGCCAGCAGCGGCTGGTTGGGGCGGACGTCGCGGGCCGGCCCCCAGTGGTCGGCGAGCCGGTCCCAGAGGCCGAGCACCGCGTCGGCCCGTCCGACGATGGAGGAGCAGAGCCGCTCCTCGCCGGAGAGCTGCTCGGCGAAGGCGGCGACGGCGGAGTCGGTGGCGAGGATCGGGGTGAGGTTGCCGCCGAGCCAGCAGATCGACTCCAGGTTGCGGCGGGTGCCGTAGCCGAGGATCCGGCCCTCGGCCCGCCACCAGGCCAGGCCGCGTGCGGAGACCCGCTCGGCGACCTGCGCGCCCGCGTACGGGTCGAGGTCGAGCAGCCGCTCGACGGCGCGCCGCTCCGACTCTCCCAGTTGGCGTACCGGCACCGTCAGCACGGTTACCAGCCTGCCAGATCCGGGCGGTGGTTCGCCGGGCGACCGGCACAGCCGCCAAGGGACTTGTCGCCAACACATTGCCGATATATCGTTGATGCATCAGCGACAGCACAACGAAAGGACGACACGATGGGATTCCACCGTCGGATCCACGCACTGCAGGAGGCCCGGCAGCGCGGCTTCGGCTTTCCGCCCATGCCCCCCGGCCCGCACGGGCACGGAGGCTGGGGCGGCGGCCGGGGCGGGCGGGGGCGGGGCCGGGGACGCCGACCCAACGTCCGGGCCGCCGTGCTAGCCCTGCTCACCGAGCGGCCGATGCACGGCTACGAGATGATCCAGGAGATCGACTCCCGCACCGGCGGGGCCTGGCGGCCCAGCCCGGGGTCGATCTACCCGACGCTGCAACTGCTGGAGGACGAGGGCGTCATCGCCGCCAGCACCGATCCGGCCGGCGGCGGGCGCAAGCGGTTCGACCTGACCGACGCCGGCCGGGAGGAGGCCACCACGGCCGCGCAGACCCCGCCCTGGGCCGAGTTCGCCGAGGACACCGTCAACAGCTGGCACGACATCCGCGACGCGGGCGCGCAGGCCATGCACGCGCTGCGCCAGGTGATGATGACGGGCACCGACGACCAGCGGGAACGCGCCGCCCAGGTGCTCGACGAGACCCGCCGCAAGCTGTACGCGATCCTCGCCGAATCCGAGTGACCGCCGGGCACGACCCGGCACCCCGGCCACCGTCGACGTCCGGGCCCGGCACGGCGAACCCGCCGTGCCGGCCCGGACCACCACATGACCCGAGCCGGGCCACCACGACCCCGGCCCGGGTCGCCAGGCATCCCGGCGACAATCGCCGCGTACGCGGAAAGGGCGGCCCCCCACCGGGAGGGCCGCCCTTTCCGACGGTGGATCAGTGCACGGTGACGGTGGGGCCGGGGATCAGGTCGCGCAGCTCCTCGGGGATCTCCGCGCCCATCTCGTCGGCGATGCGCAGCGCCTCTTCGATCAGGGTCTCGACGATCTGCCCCTCGGGGACGGTCTTGACGACCTGCCCCTTGACGAAGATCTGCCCCTTGCCGTTGCCGGAGGCGACGCCGAGGTCGGCCTCGCGGGCCTCGCCCGGCCCGTTCACCACGCAGCCCATCACGGCGACCCGCAGCGGGACGGGCAGCCCCTCCAGGCCGGCGGTGACCTCCTCGGCGAGCTTGTAGACGTCCACCTGGGCCCGGCCGCACGACGGGCAGGAGACGATCTCCAGCCCGCGCTCGCGCAGCCCCAGCGACTCCAGGATCTGGTTGCCGACCTTGATCTCCTCGACCGGCGGGGCCGACAGCGACACCCGGATGGTGTCGCCGATGCCCTCGGCCAGCAGCGCCCCGAAGGCGACGGCCGACTTGATGGTGCCCTGGAACGCCGGGCCGGCCTCGGTCACCCCCAGGTGCAGCGGATAGTCGCACTGCTCGGCGAGCTGACGGTACGCCCGGATCATCACCACCGGGTCGTTGTGCTTGACCGAGATCTTGATGTCCCGGAAGCCGTGCTCCTCGAACAGCGAGCACTCCCACAGCGCCGACTCGACGAGCGCCTCGGCGGTGGCCTTGCCGTACTTGGTGAGCAGCCGCTTGTCCAGCGAGCCGGCGTTGACGCCGATCCGGATCGGCGTACCGGCGGCGGAGGCCGCTGCCGCGATCTCCCTGACCTTGTCGTCGAACTGGCGGATGTTGCCCGGGTTGACCCGGACGGCCGCGCACCCGGCGTCGATCGCGGCGAAGACGTACTTCGGCTGGAAGTGGATGTCGGCGATCACCGGGATCTGCGACTTCTTCGCGATCGCCGGCAGTGCCTCCACGTCGTCCTGGCTGGGCACGGCGACCCGGACGATCTGGCAGCCGGACGCGGTCAGCTCGGCGATCTGCTGGAGGGTGGCGTTGACGTCGGAGGTGAGGGTGGTGGTCATCGACTGCACCGAGACGGGGGCACCGCCACCGACGGGCACCGAACCGACCATGATCTGGCGGCTGGCCCGGCGCGGGGCGAGTGGCGGGGGCGGCACGGCGGGCATACCGAGACTGACAGCGGTCACTTCAGGCACTCACCTTGTGAAGAGGGTGATGGGGTTGACGATGTCCGCGGTGGCGGTGAGCAGGGTGAACGCGCCACCGATGAGGATCACCGCGTACGTGATGGGCATCAGCTTGAGGTAGTCGACCCGACCGGGGTCGCGCCGGCCGATCCGGGCGTAGAGCCAGGAGCGGGCCCGTTCGAACCAGGCGATGGCGATGTGGCCGCCGTCCAGGGGCAGCAGCGGCAGCAGGTTGAACACGCCGACGAAGAAGTTCAGCGAGATGAACAGCAGGACCAGCAGCTGCCAGACGCCGTTCTCCAGGGCTTCGCCGCCGAGCCGGCTCGCGCCGACGACGCTGATCGGGGTGTCCTTGTCCCGCTCGCCGCCGGTGACGGCGGTCCACAGGGCGGGCACCTTGTCGGGGATGCGCTTGAGTGCCTCGTAGGTGCCGACGGCCAGGTCCTTGGTGTAGCCGGCGGTGGCGGGGATGGCCTCGACCGGGCCGTAGGTGACGTTCGCCGGGACGCCGGGCGGGAGCATCGGGCCGGCGACGCCGAGGGCGGAGACGGTGACCGGGGCGCCGTTCGGGTCGTCCAGCGGCTTGCGCTGCACCGCGGCGAGGTCGGCCCGGACCTGCCCGGCGACCCCGTCGCGTTCGTAGCTGATCGTCGCCGGCTGGCCCGGGGGCAGGTCACGGACGGTCTTGACCAGCGCGGCGTAGTCGGGGACGGCGATGCCGTTAACCGCGACGATCTTGTCGTCGTCGCGCAGCCCGGCCTGCTTGGCGGGGCTGACCGGGTCACCGGGGGCGCACTCGCGGACCGCGTCGGTGGGGATGACGCACTCGACGATCTTGACGTGCGCCGGGAGCGGGTTGGGCAGGTCCTTGTTGGGCAGGCCCATGAACATGGCGGCGAGCCAGATCGCGACGACGGCCAGCGCGAAGTGGGTGACCGAGCCGGCGGACATCACGATCGTCCGTTTCCAGACCGGGTAACGCCACATCGCCCGCTTCTCGTCGCCCGGTTCGACGTCGTCGTCCTGCGGCGTCATGCCGACGATCTTGCAGAATCCGCCGAGCGGGATGGCCTTGAGGCCGTACTCCGTCTCACCCCGGCGGAACGACCAGATGGTCGGCCCGAAGCCGACGAAGTAACGGGTGACCTTCATGCCGAACGCCTTGGCGGTCAACATGTGACCGGCCTCGTGCAGGCTCACCGAGATGAGGATCGCCAGGGCGATCACCACCACCCCGAGCAGATAGAGCATCAGGCTTCCTTCCCCGACCCCGAGATGATCTCCTGCGCGTGCGCGCGCGCCCACGATTCGGCGGCGAGCACGTCCTCGACGGTACCTGGTTCACCGAAATCGGGGGCGTCCTCCAAGACCCGTCCGAGGGTGTCGACGATGCCGAGGAACGGCAGCCGTCCGGCGACGAACGCCGCCACACACTCCTCGTTGGCCGCGTTGTAGACCGCCGGGCGGCAGCGGCCCGCCACGCCGGCCGCCTTGGCCAGCGCCACCGCCGGGAACGCCTCGTCGTCGAGCGGGGCGAACTCCCAGGTGTGGGCGGTGGTCCAGTCGACGGCGGTGGCGGCGTCGGGCACCCGGTCGGGCCAGCCGATGCCGAGCGCGATGGGCAGCCGCATGTCCGGCGGGCTCGCCTGGGCCAGGGTGGAGCCGTCGACGAACTCGACCATCGAGTGGATCACCGACTGCGGGTGCACCATCACGGTGATGTCGGCGTAGGGCACGTCGAACAGCTCGTGCGCCTCGATCACCTCCAGCGCCTTGTTGACCATGGTGGCCGAGTTGATCGTGACGACCGGTCCCATGTTCCACGTCGGGTGGGCGAGCGCCTGCTCCGGGGTGACAGCGGTCAGCTCGTCGCGCCGCCGCCCCCGGAACGGTCCGCCGCTGGCCGTGACGACCAGCCGCCGCACCTCGCCCCGGGTGCCGCCGCGCAGGCACTGGGCCAGCGCCGAATGCTCCGAGTCGACAGGCACGATCTGCCCCGGCCGCGTCACGGCGGCCTTCACCAGCGGGCCGCCGGCCACCAGCGACTCCTTGTTGGCCAACGCGAGGGTACGACCACAGCGCAGCGCGGCCAGCGTCGGCGCGAGCCCGAGCGACCCGACCACCCCGTTGAGGACCACGTCGCAGGGCCACTGCGCCAGCTCGGTCATGGCGTCCGGGCCGGCGATGATCTTCGGCAGCTTGAAGTCCCCGGTGGCCCAGCCGCGCCGGCTCGCCTCGGCATAGAAGGCGAGTTGGAGATCCTGCGCGGCGGACGCCTTGGCCACCCCGACGGCGTCCACGCCCAGTTCGAGCGCCTGGGTGGCGAGCAGCTCGACGTTGCCGCCGCCGGCACCGAGCGCCACCACCCGGAACCGGTCGGGGTTGCGCCTGACGATGTCGATCGCCTGGGTGCCGATCGAACCTGTGGAGCCGAGCAGAACGAGGTCCCGGGGAGTTGTCACCCGGTCATTCTGCCCCGTACGCGCTGTGCGCCGGCTGGGAGCCTCACCGCTCGACGTCACCCTCCCCGCCCGCCCCCCGACCCAGCGGTTCCGCCTCCTCGACCGGTGCCTCCTCACCCAGCAGGTCGGCCGGATCGATACTGAACGCGAAGGGCTGCCGCATGACGAACGTCGTCCCGGCGGCAGCCGCCGCGACCGGCCGGTACTCCCCGTCGGTCAACTCGAAGAGCGCGATGGTGGGCACCCGGTTACGCAGGTCGACGCGGAGGAAGAACGGGACACCGGCGGCGGCGTACTCACGGGGCCGGTCGATCACGTCCTTACGCCTGTTACCCGGGGAGACGACCTCGCCGAGCAGCACGGCGTGGCCGATGTCCATCGTCGTCCGCCCGCCACCGGGAGCGTCGAGGATCACGATGTCCGGAATGAAGAGGTCGGCACCGGAAACGATGTTGGCTTCGGCGTACAGCCACAGTTTTTCCCGGCGGGCCGCCTGCTTGAGCAGGTAGGCCAGATCCAACTCGGCGTTCTGATGGTCGTATCCGGCATGTGGGGTCACGATCACGCTTCCGCTCAGGACTTCAACCTTGGGACCGTTGGTCTCCGGCAACAGGTCGAGGGCGAGCTGGGCGGTCCACGGCTCGTCGTGCCAGCGCAGCGCGTCGAACGACGGCCCGGGCGGCCGGTCGATCGACCCCGGCGACGGCGACGTCGGGTCGGGCGACTGCGGTGCCGGCTCGGGCGCGAATGCGGCCTGGGCCATCCGGGCTCACCCCCTCAGCGGAACATCCTGCTGGTCCCAGCCTAATCGCCGCGGCCCCCGGAGCCGCCCGTCGCACCGCCAGTGCGTCCCGGTCAGCCCACGACCTCCCCGCCCGTCGGCCAGATCCAGCGCCTGATCAACACATCGGGGCCGATACAGGGGTGTCGGCGGCGATCCTTACCCCAATATCGGCCCCGTTGAGTCGATCATCCTGCCGGACGGCAGACATGTCGGGCGGGGTTGAGGTCACCCGACCGGGTCGCGGCCACGAAGCCAGCCCAGGAGGCGGGCGGGAAGGTCAACGCGGGGCCACCACGGTCCTTGCTGTCCCGCACCCCGACCACCAGCGGCAGATTCGTCGCCACCTCCACACAGGTGGAGCCACCGTTGTCGCTGCGGGTCGACTTGCGCCAGACTGCACCGGTCAAGTCCATGACTTCGCCAACTCCGCCATCGACGCCATCGGGCCGTGACGAGCCGGTCACTGGCGGACGCCGAGGGTGCCCGCCCTGGTCGCGGCCACGAAGCCGGCCCAGGAGGCGGGCGGGAAGGTCAACGCGGGGCCACCACGGTCCTTGCTGTCCCGCACCCCGACCACCAGCGGCAGATTCGTCGCCACCTCCACACAGGTGGCACCGCCATTGTCGCTGCGGGTCGACTTGCGCCAGATCGCGCCGGTCAGCTCCATGACTTCGCCAACTCCCGTATCAGATCCCGGGAGGCCCGCCGGGGCAGCGCCTCGCCCCGCAGGTTCTCCCACCTGCGTTGAAGGCTATCAACGTCATCTGGACGATCGGTGACCTGCGCTCGCAGTGGGGTGTCCAGGTGCGCGACCTCGCCGCCCTCGGGCGTGCGAGCCAGGATGAACGGTCCGGCCAGGCCGGCGTGCATACCGGCATCCGCTGGCACCACATGCACGCTGATGTGTGCGTGTTCAGTCAGCCGCAGCAAATGCTCGAACTGCCCGATCATGACCGCCGGCTCACCGACCGCCCGACGAAGGACCGCCTCGTCAACCACGGCCACGAATTCCGGTGGAGGCTCCCGCTTCAGCACGGACTGTCGCTCCAGACGCGCTGCGAGTCGCTGCTCGGTTTCTCCCTCCCGCAGCATTCCGCCACCGTGCAGCACGGCACGGGCGTACGCCTCGGTCTGCAACAGACCCGGGATGAGGGACGGCTCGAACCAGCGGATCAAGGTCGCCTCCCGCTCCACGCTGATCCATTCCCGAAACCACGGGGGTGCGGAGTCGGCGCGGACCAGGGCGAGCAACCGTTCGAAGAGGCCGCCGGCCTCCAGGGCGGCGTCCGCGCGGGTGATGAAGTCCTGCGACGGCGTACGGTGGCCGATCTCGACCATGCCCACCAGCGACGACGAGTAGCTGATCCGTTGGGCCAGATCTTCCTGACTCAGCCCGCGCTCCCTGCGCGCCCGGCGCAGCTCCGCCCCGAGGAATTCCAGGGTCGACATCGGTCCACCGGTCATCACACCTCCACCACACGTCTGCCACCCACCGCCAGCGATGGCCACGGGACCGGACCCGGCCGGCACAGTCCACGCTGAGGTCCCGCGCCGCCTTCCGACAGTAGTCGCGTCCACACCAGAGTGTGAACAGGCATACGGAAGGAGCGGCGGATGAGGAAGCGCGACAGGCCGGTACCGGTGACGCCACGGCATCGGCGGGACTGGTCCCGGTGGGGTCGGCACTGCACCTGTGGGCTGCGCTGGCCGTGCCCGGACCGGCTGGCCGGCGTACCGCTGCGGGAACCGCCACCACCCACGCCGCCCGCGCCCCGCCCTCACCTGTGGAACGGCCCCACCGCCGCCTACTGGGTGGGCACGGCGGGACTGGTCACCCGGGGGCAGGCCCGCCGGGCGAACGGCCGACACCGGTGACCCCGCCGACGGGCGGCGCACGGCGCGGACGACCGACGTCGGCCGTGACGCCGCCGGACGACGCACGACGGGAACGGCCGCTGTCGGCGGTGACCCCGCCGGTGGACGGGGCACGGCGGGGGCGGTCGGCGGCGGTCCCGGCGGCCGGCCCGGGTCGGCACGTCGCCGCGCGGCCCGCCTGGCGGTGCCGGGCCTGTGCCGCCCCGTGGCCGTGCCAGCCGGCCAAGCTGAGCCTCCGCCGGGAGTACGCCCGGGATCGGCCGGCGCTGTCCATCTACCTCTGCCTGCTGATGCACGACGCGATCACCGATGCGCTGCGGGTCGGCACCGGCCCGGTCGACCCGGCCGCCTACTTCACCCGGTTCATCGCCTGGACCCGCCACGGCCGGCCGCCGCCCCGGTCATCGCCCACCCGTTGATCGACACAAGGGGGCCGATGTGGGGTGTTCCCGTCGACCGGACACCCCTACATCGGCCCCATTAGTTGATCATCGCCCCGGGACCGGCCCGGGGGCGACGGGTCAGGCGTAGGTTTCGAACTCGGCGACCTTCGGGGTGGCGGCAGAGCTGTTGATCCGGAAGGTGACCTTCTTCAGCGAGGTACGGGCGAAGGTGATCACCCCGGCCCGACTGCCGGAGGCCAGCACCGCGCCGGTGTCGCCGTTGAGCACCTGCCAGGAGGTGACGCTGCCGGCCGAACCCGACGCCTCCCGGATGTTGATCGAGGAGATGCTGGTCGCGGAGCCCCACTTGATCGAGATGTCCCCGGTCGACCCGGCCGGCGACCAGAAGGTGCCCAGGTTGCCGTCGCGGACGTCGCCGTAGCTCGTACCGCTGGCCTTGCTGGAGCCGTCGGAGCCGGCACCGATGCTGAGGTTGGTCCCGCCGGGGGCGCTGGTGGGCGGCGGGGTGGTCGGCGCGGGGGTGGTCGGAGCCGGCGTGGTCGGCGCGGGCGTGGTCGGGTTCGGGGTGGTCGGGGCCGGGGTGGTCGGCGTGCAGCTCCCGTTGGACTCCTTGAGGCCGGTGTTCGCGCCGGCCGTCTGGCGGACGATGTCCGGCACGCAACTCGCCCCGTCGAGGCGGTACGAGTACGGGATGCTGACGCTGGTGTTGGACGGCATGCCCGGGCCGGCGGGGTTGGTCTCGCTGCCGGGGCTGGACCAGGTCACGTTGTCCAGGATGTTGCCGCTGGCCTGCCAGTAGCCGGCCTCGCTGGTGTAGAAGGTGCCCAGCACGTCCCGGGAGTTCCTGAAGTAGTTGTTCTCCACCTTGGCCCGCGCGCCGGCCCGGGAGTTGATCCCCGACTCGTTGAGCTGCACGTACGAGTTGTTGTAGATGTGCGCGATCCCGCCCCGCAGCAACGGGGTACGGGAGTCGATGTTCTGGTAGAGGTTGTGGTGGAAGGTGACGAAGCCGTTGCCCCGGTCGCTCTCGCTGGAGCCGATCAGGCCGCCCCGGCCGGAGTTGCGCAGGATGCTGTACGACAGCGTCACGTACTGGACGTCGTCCTTCATGTCGAACAGCCCGTCGTAGCCCTCCGACTCGCCACCCGACGCCTCCAGCGTGACGTGGTCGACCCAGACGTTGCGCACGCTGCTCTCCATGCCGATGGCGTCACCGCCGTTGGAGAGGGGCGAGCCCGACTTCTTGACGTTCCGCACCGTCACGTTCTGGATGATGATGTTGCGGGAGTCGCGGAGGTGGATGCCGAGCTGGTCGAAGACCGCCCCGCTGCCGACCCCGACGATGGTGACGTTGCTGATCTCCTTCAGCTCGATCCTGTCGGCGGCGGTGTTGCAGCTGTTGCCCGACACCTTCGTGGTGTTGCCGTGGTTGATCGTGCCCTGCACCTCGATCACGATCGGGGTGCTGCTGCTGGCCCGGTTGCACAGCGCCGCGTGGATCGCGGTTCCGGTGCTGGCCCGTACGGTCTGCCCGCCCGCGCCGCCGGTGGTGCCGCCGTTCTGGGTGGCGTAGCCGCTGGCGCTGCCGGCCGCCGCCGACGCCTGGTGCACCGGCAGGGCCACGCAGATCGCGGCACCGACGGCGGCCGTGGCCAGCCCCGCCTGGACTCGTCGTGCAACTGGTCGTCTCATCCTCGCGTCACCTTTCTCATTACCTGGTGGTGGTGCCGCTGCCGGGTGGTGTGGTGCCCGGTCGGGCGGCGGTGATGACGGTGGTCCTGGTGGACCTCTGCGCGCCGGGGACGGGCCGGGCCTTCGCGGCCGTCAGGCGGAGTCGGCGGCCGGCCAGGGATGTCTGCGCCGATGTACCGGGTCGACCCGCTCACCGTGCTGCCGCGCACGGCGAACTGGCGCCTGCGGCGGTGGTGGAACTCGCCGCGGCACCCGCACTGAGCATCTGGAAAGCGCTTTCCACAAGCGAGGATAGGGCGACGTCTATGGACACCGCAAGACGTCGTCCGGATTGCGGCTAATGATCGCCTACCCGCCGGCCAGGCCACTATTGATCCACTCGCCGGGGCTGATGTTGCGCCATCCCGGCGTTCCGACACCGCACCATCGGCCCAGTTGAGCCGATCATGGCCGGTGGACGGTCGTGACGCGGGATCGTGATGCGTGGCAGCGGGCGACAGGGGGAAGAACATCGCGATGGGCGACGCATGGCAGCGTACGAAGCGGATCACCAGCGCCGCGTTCCGGCCGGTACGGGGGCGGGACCTCTCCCTGCACGCCGCCGCCATCACCTTCTACGGGGCGATCGCCGTGGTGCCGGTGGCCCTGCTGGCGATCTGGCTGACCTCGCTGGTGGCCGGCGCGGACCGGGTACGCCGGCTCACCGCGTACGCCGTGGAGACGCTGCCGGACGCGATCGGTGCGCCCGAAGCGGTGGACGCGCTGGTCAACGCCGGGGTGCAGTTGACCCCGCTGCTGGCGCTGGCCTCCCTGCTGCCCGCCTCGCTCTACGGTGAGGGGCTGCGCCGGGCGTTCGTCTCGGTCGCCGTCGCCCCCAACCCGGACGAGTCGCTGGTCGGCTGGCGGGGCCGGTTGCTGCTGCTGCCGCTGCTCGCCCCCGCCCCCGCCCTGCTGCTGTCGATCCTCATCGCGCTGCCCACCACCACCCGGTTGATCCGGCAGGGCGGCTGGGTCGCCGCGCTGGGCATCGTGCTGTCGTTCCTGGCCGTGTGGCTGGTGCTCACCCCGGTGCTGATGTGGGTGTTCCGGGTGGTCGGGCCGGCCTCACCCGACTGGCTGTCGACGTTGGCGGTCGGCTCGTTCACCGCCGCCAACCTCTCCGGCTTCCTGCACGGCTTCGTGCTGTTCTGTTCGCTCCCGCTGGATCTCGGGGTGCCGTTCGGCGGCTTCGACCCGGTCGGGGCCGGCGTCGCGGTGCTGCTCTGGCTCTACCTGTTCCACGTGATCGTGCTGGCCGGCTACTCGGCCACCCTCGCGTTGTCCCGCTGGCGGGCCCGCCGCGCCGCCGCCTCCGGGGCGACGACCGGAATCGTCGGCTCCGAGGCGTCGGGGGTGGGCGACGCCGCCGGGTCGTCGGTCTCGCGCAGGCCGTAGCGGGCCCAGAACCGGGCCAGGGGTGCCGGGGCCCACCAGTTCCACCGGCCCAGCAGCCGCATGGTGGCCGGCACGAGCAGCGCCCGGACCAGGGTCGCGTCCACCACGATCGCCACGATCATGCCGACGCCGATCAGCTTGATGTAGGCCATCCCGCCGGTGGTGAAGCCGGCCACCACGATGATCAGCAGCAGCGCGGCGGCGGTGATGATCCGGCCGGTACGTTGCAGGCCGGTGGCGACCGAGGCGGTGTTGTCGCCGGTGCGGTCCCACTCCTCGCGGACCCGACTGAGCAGGAACACCTCGTAGTCGGTGGCCAGCCCGAACAGCACCGCGAGCATGAGGATGAGGTTGCTCGGCTCGATGAACCCGGTGGAGGTGAAGCCGAGCGGGCCGGACAGGTGCCCGTCCTGGAAGATCCAGACCACCACGCCGAACGACGCGCCGATCGACAGCAAATTCATCAGCACCGCCTTGACCGGCAACACCACCGAGCCGAACGCGAGGAAGAGCAGCAGCAGGGTCGCGCCGGCCATCAGCAGGGCCATCCACGGCAGCCGGTCGCCGAGGCTGTCCAGCAGGTCGACGTCGGCGGCGGGCCGCCCGCCGACCAGCACCTGCGCCCCGTCCGGGCCGGGCAGGTCGCGCAGCGCCCGCACCAGGTCCCGGGCGGCGTCGCCGGTCGGCTCCCCCGGGTAGCTCACCGACAGCAGGGTGGACTCCCCCTTCGTCGCCGTGACCTGGACCCCGGTCACCCCCGGCAGCGCCGCGATCCGGTCGGCGAACGGGCGTACCGCGTCGGCGGGCGCGCCGGAGACCAGCACCTCGACCGGGGCGATCGTGCCGCCGGGGAACTCGGCGGCGATCCGCTCGGAGACCACCCGGGGCGCGGCGTCCGCCGGCAGCACCCGCTCGTCGACCCCGCCGAAGGTGATCCGCGCGAACGGGGTGGCCAGCACGCCGAGCAGCAGCGCGACCCCCACCAGGTACAGCGCCGGTCGGCGCATCACGCTGCGCGCGATCCGGGCCCACGCGCCGCCGGCCGCACCCGCCGCCGGCCGCCCACCCCGCGTCCCCCGCCGCCACGGCAGCGGTACGCGCACCGCGTCCACCCGGTGGCCGAGCACCACCAGCAGGGCCGGCAGCACGGTGAGCGCGGCCAGCATGGCGATCAGCACGGCGGCCATCCCGCCGAAGCCCATCGACCGCAGGAACGGCTGCGGGAAGATCAGCAGGCTGGCCATGGCGAGCGCGACGGTCAGCCCGGAGACGAAGACGGTCCGGCCGGCGGTGAGCATGGTGCGGCGGATCGCCTCGGCGACGGACCGGCCGGCGGCCAACTCCTCCCGGAACCGGCTGACGATGAACAACGCGTAGTCGACAGCCATCCCGAGCCCGATCAGGGTGATCACGTTGATCGCGAAGATCGACACGTCGGTGACCAGGTTGACCAGGCGGACCGCGAGGAACGCGCCGAGGATGGCCAACCCGCCGACGAGCAGCGGGGTGCCGGCGGCGACCAGCCCACCGAAGATCAGCACGAGCAGCACCAGCAGCACCGGCATGGACAGCAGCTCGGCACGGGTGACGTCCTCGGTGCTCTGGGTGGTGGCCGCCTCCTGGAACGCCACCAGCCCGCCGACCTCGGTGCGCAGG
This sequence comes from Micromonospora sp. WMMD723, assembly GCF_049863385.1. NCBI lineage: Bacteria > Bacillati > Actinomycetota > Actinomycetes > Micromonosporales > Micromonosporaceae > Micromonospora > Micromonospora sp. WMMD723. The sequence goes on along the minus strand of NZ_JBMKNR010000001.1, from coordinate 3,607,814 downwards.
CCTGGCGCGTCCAGCGCGGGGCGCAGCGCCGCGAACTGTGCCGAGCGGGCGTCCTCGTCGCCGCCGGTGAGCTTGACCAGCGCGTAGGTGGCCCGGTGGTCGGTGGCGACCAGCGCGGGCGCGGGCGCGTCGTACCAGGTGGTCACCTCGGCCACCTCGGCGCGCTGACGCAGACCGGCCACCGTGGCGGTCACCGGGTCGCGGAACTGCGGGTCCTCGACGGTGACGGTGTCGCTGGACCACAGGACGATCACGTCCGCGCCCTGCCTGCCGAGTTCGGCGGTGACCCGCTGCACGGTCCGGCTGGACTCGCTCGACGGGTCGTCGAAGCCACCCCCGCTCAGCTCGCCGAAGACGCCGGTGCCCCAGCCCGCCCCGACGGCGATCAGCACCCCGGCGACGGCCAGCACCGCCCACCGGGCGCGTACCACGACCCGCCCCCACCAGGCGAACATCGGCCTCTCCCCTCGTCGACCCGCCGACCCGTCGTTGCCCGCGTCCGGGCCGTCCGGCCGGCGTCGGCCCCGCAGCGATCGCCGTCCACTATCGCAACAACCGTTCACGTTCGACGGGCCGGGCCGGTCGCCCCCGGGTCACCGGAGCGGGCGGGGCACCGCTTCCCGTGGTGACCGGTATGCCTGTGGGTCATATTCATGCCGCACAGGCATACCGTGTTCCGCGCCTGATGCCGCCGACACCCGCTCGCCCCGGGTCAGCCAGGACCCCGGCCCGGGTCAGCAGGCCGACCCGGATCAGCCGGGCGGCCCGCAACAGCCGGTCGAGCCGGCAGACCTCACGCCGCGTACCGCACTAGGCTGCGCAGGCATGAGCGATGCGAGTGAGCTGCCGTCCCGCGCCGACGTCGTGATCGTCGGATCGGGGCACAACGGGCTGGTCTCCGCCGTCCTGCTGGCCCGCGCCGGGCTGGACGTGCTGGTGCTGGAGGCGGCGGAGGTGATCGGCGGGGCCACCCGCACCGAGAACCCGTTCCCGAAGGTGCCCGCGCTGCGCCACTCCACCGGGTCGTACCTGCTGGGGTTGATGCCGCCGGAGCTGCTCGCCACCCTCGACGTCCGCATCCCGGTGCTGCGCCGGGACCCGCACTACTTCCTGCCCACCCCGGGCGGGCCCGGCGCGCCGTACCTGCTGTTCGGCAGCGACACCGCGGCGACCCGGCGGCAGCTCACCGAGTTCTTCTCCTCCGCCGACGTGGCCGCCGACGACGCGCTCCAGACCGAGCTGGCGCAGCTGCGCGCCGACCTGGCCCCGGCCTGGCTGGCCGAGCCGCTGCCGGTGGAGCAGACCGCCGAGCGCTACGTCCGCCCCGAGCTGCGGCAGGTCTTCGTCGACCTGGTCCGTGGTTCCGTCGCCGACTACCTGGCCCGTTTCGACTTCCGCTCCGAGCTGCTGGTCAGCATGTACGCGGTCACCGACGGGTTGTCCGGGCTCAACGCCGGACCGGACGACCCCGGCACCGGCCACAACTTCCTGGTGCACAACATGTGCCGGCTGCCCGGCGCGGACGGCACCTGGATGATCGCCGAGGGTGGGATGGGCACCGTCTCCCGCACCTTCGCCGAGGCCGCCCGCGCCGCCGGAGCGACCATCCTGACCGGTGCCCGGGTCGACGCCGTCACCCTGTCCGGGGGCGCGGCGTCGGGTGTCCGGCTCGCCGACGGGCGGGAGGTCGCCGCCGAGGTGGTACTCGGCGCGTGTGACCCGTACCGGCTGATGGAGCTGGTGCCCGACGGCGCGCTGCCGGCGGAGCTGGGCGCGCGGATGGCGGCGGTCCGCCGGCCCGGCACCACCCTCAAGCTCAACCTGGCGCTGACCGGGCTGCCCAGGTTCTCCTGCCTGCCGGCCGACGCGCCCAGCCCGTTCGGGTCCACCATCCACCTGCTCCCCGGGTCGGCGTCGCTGGTCGGGGGCGGCGGCGAGTCACCGATGGCGGCGCTGCGGGCGATGTGGGCCGACGTGCGGGCCGGGCGGCTGCCCGACGAGCCGACCATCGAGTGGTACCTGCACACCACCGTCGACCCGTCGCTGTCCGACCCGGCCGGGCACCACTCGTCGGCGCTGTTCGTCCAGTCGGTGCCCTACACGCTGGCCGGCACCGACTGGGACACCGCGCTGCCCGGCTACGTCACCCGGCTGGTGGAGATCTGTGAACGGTACGCCCCGGGCACCGGTGACCTGATCGCCGACGCGGTGCCGCTGCCCCCGCCCGGCATCGAGGCGCACTTCGGCATCACCGGCGGGCACATCCACCACGTCGACAACACCGTCTCGTTCACCGACCGGATGCCGTACGCCACCGGCATCGACGGGGTGTACGCCGGCAGCGCCGGCTGCCATCCGGCGGGCAGCGTGATCGGCGCGGCCGGCCACAACGCCGCCCAGCGCATCCTCGCCGACCTGGGCCGCTGACGCCCGACCGGCCGTTGACCCCGACCGGTCCGGCCTCCGCTCAGGCGGGGGTCGGCCGGGAGGAGGGCAGGTCGCCGGGGCCCCGGACCAGGTAGAGCCCGGTGAGCAGGAAGTACGCCGCGAGGCTGAGCACCGGGTCGACGAACGAGATGCCGAACGCGACGACGTACAGCACCGGGCCGAGCAGGAACCGGCGGGCCACGGCGCGGGCCAGCCGGGGGTCCAGCCCGGGGTCGAGCAACCGACGACGCCGGGCCCACCACCAGCTCAGGTTGAAGAACAGCGCCTCGCCGAGCACCGTGCCCACGTAGAGCGCGGCGGTCAGCCGCTGGTCGGCGACGGTGCCCCGCAGGTTGTCGGCGAGCAGGCTGGCCGCGAACGGGATGGCCGCGACGAACAGCAGCAACAGCAGATTGAGGACGAGCAGCATCTGGTCGACCTTGACGACGTACCGCCACATGTTGTGGTGGGTCAACCAGACCTGCCCGACGATCACGAACGTGATCACGTACGCCAGGTAGGCGGGCCACTCGTGGAACAGCGCCCCGGGCAGGTCCTGGCCCTCGGGCCGCTGCGGGCTGAGTTGGAGCAGCTCCACCGCCATCAGGGTGAGCACGATCGCGATCACCGCGTCGCTGAACGCCTCCACCCGCGACGCGTCCCGCTCCTTCTCCCGCCGCTGCCCGAACTCGTACGCCCCCTCCTCATCCTCCCCCACCCCACCCCCTACGCCCACCCTCACCCTCCGCCCTCCATGCCTGTGTCGATCATGGAGTTGTGGTGCCCGGGGTGTACCGGTTCAGGGCCTTTGCGGCCCAGCACAACTCCATGATCGCCGGAAACGGGGGTGGGGTGGGGTGGGACGGGGGTGGGGGGTTAGGGGGTTTGGGTGCGGGCGGCGCGGATCTTGTGGCCGACGCTGGTGAGGCAGCGGCCGGAGGGGAGGTCGAACTTCCAGCCGTGCAGCTGGCAGGTGAGCTGGTCGCCCTCGACGATGCCGAACCGGGTCAGGTCCGCCTTCAGGTGCGGGCAGCGGCGCTGCACCACCCAGTCGCCCAGGGTGACGTCCTCGGCGTCGACGGCCCGCTCGTGCTCGTCGTACCAGCCCTCGGCGTACTGGAGGCGCTCGGTGGACAGGCACTTGAAGAAGGCGTAGACGAACTCGTTGTACTGCCCGATCCGGGCCGCCGAGAAACGGCAGGACAGGAAGAGCGAGTTGACCCAGTCGACCTCGTCGATGTAGAGCAGGTGCTCGATCAGCGCCCGCTCGGTACGGAACCGGTACCGGACCTTCTCGTCGGCGTACGGCCGGACCTGCTTGCCGGGGAAGTCCACCACGATCGACTCGACGCTGTCGCCGTCGTAGCCGACCAGGTCGAAGCGGACCGGGCCGCCGACCCCCTTGGCCAGGTAGATCGACTCGTCGAGCAGCGGCTCGATCCGGCGCTTCATCCCGGCCAGCACGTCGATCTCGGGGTGCCGCCAGGACGCCTTCTCGGCCTCGATGACGCCGCGCTTACGCTCCCGCATCTCCTCCAGGTGCGCGGTCTTGTTCGCGAAGAACTCCTCGACCGGCTGCGGGTGGGTGGTGGTCGCGCCGGAGGTGGTCACCTCGGCGACGCTGCCCGGCAGCAGCACGATGCCGTTGGTGCCGCCGACCTTCGCGTACTCGGACAGGAACACCGACTGGTCCGGGAAGATGTTGCCCTCGTCGCCGTGGATGTCGTTGAACTGCCACAACGCGTCGTCGAGGAAGCACGGCGGGCCGGCGATCGGGAAGACGTGGTCGGCCTTCAGGTCGTCGATGTAGCGCCAGGTCCGGTCGAACTGCCGCTCCCGCTTCTGCTTGCCGAACGCGGTCTTCGCCGCCTGCGGCAGCTCGTAGACCATCGGGTACCAGATCGCGCCGGAGAACTGGAGCAGGTGCGCGTGCACGTGGCCCAGCTCGGCGAAGACGGTCAGGTCGGTGGGGCGGGCGTCGTTCTGGTTGAGCAGCCGGACCCCGTCGTACTCCACCCAGAGCGACGAGTCGCCGATCGGGCCGTCGGTCGGGCTGGTCAACGCCTGGATCATGATCTTCAGGCCACCGTCCAGCTCCACCACCTGCTCGTTGGGGGCCCGCAGGAACTTCGTGAAGCCCAGCGCCCGCAGCTCGTCCTCCATCTCCGAGGTGGGGAACTCGGGCAACAGGACGGTGGCGTCCTTCGAGACGAACTCGCGCAGGTGCTTGGCGTCGAAGTGGTCCCGGTGCAGGTGCGACACGTACAGGTAGTCGACCCGGCCCAGGGTCTCCCAGTCGAGCAGGGAGTTGTCGGGGAACGGGAACCACGAGGCGAAGTAGGCCGGATTGACCCACGGGTCGCACAGGATGCTGCCCGCAGCCGTGTCGATCCGCATGCTGGCGTGTCCCGTACCGGTCACTCGCACCGCAGTCCCCCTCAAACAGACAATCAAGGTGTACGTCAGAACGCTACCGGAGGCAGTGTGGTCGACGGCCCGCGACGCCGGTAGAGCCGACCCGCCCCACCGGAAGGGGACCTTGGGCCCGGGTACCACCCCGGCCGGCCATCCCACCCGGTGGCGTGGTCCTGCGCCGCACCGCGCCCCCAGCAGGGCGGACCCCGCACCGGGCCCGGGGCGGGGCGTGCCAGACTAACCGGAGATCCGATCGCGAGGGAAGGACCGACAGTGGCAGGAAGCGAGCCGGTAACCGCGCCAGATCAGCACAGGCCCGGGCACCGCAAGGCCGGGCGGATCGGCGCGGTGCTCTCCGCGTTGGCGCTGCTGGCGATGCTGTGCGGCAACCACGAGGGCAAGGTCGAGGACATCTGGCTGGTCGGCCTGGCCGTGCTGTTGCTGGCGATCGTCGTCGGCGACGCCGTGCTGCGTCGCAGCGGGCTGCGCTCCTGACGCACCGCCCCCCGCAACGCCACGAGGGCCCATCCCCGGTCGGGGGTGGGCCCTCGTCACGTGTGGTGGATCACCGGCCGAAGAGGATGTCCTGCACGTCCTTGAGCGCGGCGTCGACCTCGGCCTCGAAGTAGCCGCCCGGTACCAGCCCGAAGCGCAACGTGTCCAGGTCCTTCGGGTTGACCGGCATCTGGTTGCGGCCCTGCATCCCACCGAGCAGGCTCTCGAAGAACCGGTCCACCTGGTCCGGGTCGTACCCGCTGCCGAACCGGCGCACCTGGAAGCTGCGCCGGATCTGGTCGACCCGGTACAGCTCGCTGCCCGGCGGGCCGGCCATCGGCGGACCCACCATCGGCGGGCCGCCGACCGGCGGACCCATCGGCGCGGGCGGGCCACCCAGCGGCGGGCCACCCAACGACTGCGGCGGCATCGGCGGCGGGCCGGCCGGGCCCCGGCCACGCATGTCCCGGGGGTCGCGGTCCAGCATGGGGTCCCGCTCCGGCATCCGGTCCCGGTCGGGCATGCGGTCCCGGTCCGGCATGCGGTCGTACTCGGGCATCCGGTCGCGGTCCAGCATGCGGTCCCGCTCCGGCATGCGGTCCCGGTCGGGCATCCGGTCCGGCATGCGGTCCCGGTCCGGCATCCGGATCTCGGCGGTCATGTCGGCACGGCCGTGCCGACCGGCCTCGAACCCGTCGAAACGCTGCTCGTCGGGGGGTGGGCCGTAGCCACTGCCCGGACCGGCCGGCAGACCACGCGGCGGCGGGCCACCGTGACCCATCGGCGCACCCGGACCGGGGCCCATCGGGCCGCCGGGGCCCGGCCCCAACTGGCCGCGTGGAGCGTCGTACCCGCCACGCGGGGCGTCGTAGCCGCCGGCGAAGGCGCCGGTCGGCTCGTCGTAGCGGCTGCCGTAGCGGTCGGGTGGGCCGGGCTGCGCCGGCATGGCGCGCGGCGGCATCGGCGGCGGGGTCTGCGGGAGGCCCCGGTGGTCGTCACGCATCGGCGGGGCGAGCCGGTCCACGCCGCGCGGGTCGGCACCGCGACCGGCCGGGGCGGACCGTTCCTCCAGCTCGGCCAGCTGCCGCTCCACCCGGTCCAGGTGCAGGTCGACCTGCCACTCGTCGTAACCGTTGAAGCGGACCCGGAAGACGACGTCGTGGACCTCCTGGGAAGCCACCGGAGCACCGACCGGCTGACCGGCGAGGGTCGCCTCCACCCGATCCAGGAAGGCGTCGACCTCGTCGACCTTGTAGCCCCGGCGGAGCGCCTTACGCCGGAAACGCTGACCCTGACTCGCCACTATGTCTCCTGGTCTCGTACCGCTACGCCCGGTCGCGCCCACGCGGCGCTTCGCTGTCACTGTCCCCCGCGGCAGCCAACTGCCCGCACGCACCGTCGATCTCACGCCCCCGGGTGTCACGCACCGTGGTGGACACGCCGGACCCGCGCAACCGTCGGACGAACTCCCGTTCCACCGGCTTGGCGCTGGCGTCCCACCGGCTGCCCGGCGTCGGATTGAGCGGGATGAGGTTGACGTGCGCCGACCGTCCGGCCAACAGGCGTCCGAGCAGGTCGGCCCGCCACGGTTGATCGTTCACGTCCTTGATCATCGCGTACTCGATCGACACCCGGCGGCCCGTCGTCGCCGCGTAGTCCCACGCTGCGTCCAGCACCTCGGCTACCTTCCAGCGCTGGTTGACCGGCACGAGTTCGTCGCGCAGCTCATCATCGGGCGCATGCAGCGACAACGCAAGGGTCACCGAGAGGTCTTCGCTGGCCAGTCGGCGGATGGCCGGCACCAGACCGACCGTGGAGACGGTGATGTGACGCTGCGACAGACCCAGCCCCTCCGGGGCCGGCGCGACCAGCCGCCGGATCGCCGTGACGACCCGGGAGTAGTTGGCCAACGGCTCACCCATGCCCATGAACACGACGTGGGACAGCCGGGGCGGCGAACCGGCCACCGCGCCCGAGGCGGCGACGCCGGCCAGGTAGACCGCCTGGTCGACGATCTCGGCGGCGGAGAGGTTGCGGGTCAGCCCGGCCTGGCCGGTGGCGCAAAACGGGCAGGCCATGCCGCACCCCGCCTGGCTGGAGATGCAGACGGTGACCCGGTCCGGGTAGCCCATCAGCACGCTCTCCACCAACGAACCGTCGTGCAGCCGCCACAGCGCCTTGCGGGTGGCGCCGTCGTCGCAGGCCAGCTCGCGGACCGGGGTGAGCAGCCGGGGCAGCAGCGCCCCCGCCAGCCGGTCCCGGCTGGCCGCCGGCAGGTCGGTCATCTCCGCCGGGTCGCGGACCAGTCGACCGAAGTAGTGGTGGGAGATCTGCCGGGCCCGGAAGGCCGGCTCGCCCAGCTCGGTGACGAGCGCCTTCCGGCCCGGCAGATCGAGATCGGCCAGGTGCCGGGGAGGCATCGCCGGGCGGCGGCCGGGGGCGTCGGGGTCAACGGGGATCACAGGCAGGCTCGTCATGGCTGGTCCAGTCTGTCACGCCGTGTGCCGCAGCCGCCCGTCCGGAGGCGCCGAATCGACCCCCACCGCCGGGACCGTCCGGGTGGCACCGCGTGATTCATCCCTCAGCCCACCGCCGGTACGAGGACCGCCAGCAGCAGATAAGCGGTGGGTACGGCGAACAGGATCGAATCCAGCCGGTCCATCAGCCCCCCGTGCCCCGGTAACAGGCTGCTCATGTCCTTCACGCCCAGATCCCGTTTGATCATCGACTCGGCGAGGTCACCCAGCACCGCCGCCACCGAGACCGCCACCCCGAACAGCGCGCCCCACCAGGGGGCCACGTCGAAGAGCAACCAGATCAGCAGGGCGCTGCCGACGGCCGCCGCGACGATCGAACCGGCGAACCCCTCCCAGGACTTCTTCGGGCTGATCCGGGGTGCCATCGGGTGCTTGCCGAAGTTCGCCCCGGCGGCGTACCCGCCGGTGTCGGAGAGCACCACGCCGGCCACGGTGACCAGCACCCGCAACGGGCCGTCGCCGGGGGCCGCCGCGAGCATCGCCGCGAAGCCGCCCAGGAACGGCACGTAGACCGCGATCAGGGTGGCCGCGGTGATGTCCCGTTGGAAACCGGCCGGACCGTCACCCAACCGCCAGATCATCGTGCCCAGCACGGTGACCAGCAGGCCCAGGCTCAGCGCGTCGGGGCCGGCGAACCAGGCCAGCCCGATGGTGAGCACACCACCGGCGAGCAGCGGCACCAGCGGCGGATGGGCGCCGCTGCGCCGTACCGCGCGGGCCATCTCCCAGATGCCGACCCCGATCGCGCCGGCCAGCACGGCCAGGAAACCGGGGAGGAAGAAGAAGAGCGGAACCAGGACCAGCGCACCGAGCCCGAGCCCGACCCCGATCGCGGCCGGCAGGTTGCGCCCGGCCCGGCCGGTCGACGGCTGCCCGGTGGCGGGCCGCTCGGCGCTGGCCCGCCGCCGGCCCCGGGACCGCCGGCCGGGCGGTGGCTCCTGCGGGTCGGCGTCGGCCTCCGGCCGGACAGCGTCGTCGTCCCGGACGGGGGTGAACGGCGGCGCGGTGGGGACGGCGTCGTCGCGGACCGGAGGCAGCTGGGCGGTCGGGGCGTCGTCGTCGCGGACCGGGGGTAGCTGCGAGGTCGGGGCGTCGTCGTCGGCGAACGGCCGCCCGGCCGGCGGCGGGTCGTACGGACCGTCAGGCGACTCGTCGTGCCGGCGCACGGGCGGTCGGGGCGGAGCCTGCGGCACCGCGGACAGGTCGGTGCCCGACTGCCGGGGAGACCACGGTTCGACCTCCCGGTCCGGCCAGGGCAGCGCCGGGGGACGGTCGGACCGCTCCCAGCCACGGGGCTCGGTGCCGCTGTAGGGGTCGAGGGGGGACATCACGTACCGGACGACGGTACGAGTGCCACCACATGACGCAAGACCACAACCATCCCCTACCCGCGTGACTACTTCGGTTGACCGGCCCGACGACCGATCGATCCCCGCCGTTCACCGCCAGGTGGCCGGGAATCGTGCCGAGCCTACTGCACGGGCCGGCCGGGCACGGTGGACGCCGGGCCCGGTTGGCCAGCGGTGGCGTCCGTGCCGCCCGCCCGTCGGCCCCGTCGCGGCGGCCCGTCACCGCGCGGAGACGGTGGGTTCCGCGTGGTGTCCCCGCCGGCCCGAGCCCCGGGCGATCGGGGAGACGGTCCCCGCCGCCGACACCTCCACGACACGGCCACCTCCCCGACGGCGGTGACCTCACGACAGAGACCTCAACGACAGAGACCTCACGACAGAGACTTCAACGACGGCGGCGACCTCAACGACAGCGGCACCGGAGCGACGCCGCCGTCAGGCGGTGCCGCGCCGGTGCCGTGGCGGCCGGGAGGTCAGACCTCGAGCAGCTCCGACTCCTTGTGCTTGACCAGCTCGTCGACGGTGGCCACGTACCGCTGGGTCAGGTCGTCGAGTTCCTTCTCGGCGCGGCGGCCGTCGTCCTCGCCGACCTCGCCGTCCTTGACCAGCCGGTCCAGCTCTTCCTTGCCCTTGCGGCGGACGTTGCGGACCGCCACCTTGGCTTCCTCGCCCTTGTGCCGGGCCACCTTGATCATTTCGCGGCGGCGTTCCTCGGTCATCTGCGGGAGCAGGATGCGCAGCTGGTTGCCCTCGTTGTTCGGGTTCAACCCGAGGTCCGAGTCGCGGATCGCCTTCTCCATGGCGTTGATCTGCGAGTTGTCGTACGGCTTGATGATGACCATGCGCGGCTCCGGCACCCCGATGGACGCCATCTGGGGCAGCGGGGTCGGCGTGCCGTAGTAGTCGATGATGACCTTGGAGAACATGGCGGCGTTGGCGCGGCCGGTACGGATGGCGCCGAACTCCTCCTTGGCGTGCTCGACCGCACGCTCCATCTTCTCCTCGGCCTCGAGGAGGGTGTCGTCGATCACCGGTCTCCTCGCCTCCTTCTGTTGCTCGTCGTGGGCTGATCTGCTGCTCTGGTGCGGAGGACCGCTGCGGTGGCCGGCGGGATCGGTCAGGCGGTGATCAGCGTACCGATCTTGTCGCCGCCGACGGCCCGGATGATCGTGTCCTCGCCCTGGGCGCCGAAGACCAGCATCGGCAGCCCGTTCTCCATGCAGAGGCTGAACGCCGCCGCGTCGGCCACCCGCAGGTTACGGCGCAGCACCTCGGAGAAGGTGATCGAGTCGAACTTGCTGGCGTCCGGGTCGATCCGCGGGTCGGCGCTGTAGACGCCGTCCACGCCGTTCTTGCTCATCAGCACCACGTCGGCGCGGATCTCCAGGGCCCGCTGGGCGGCCACCGTGTCGGTGGAGAAGTACGGCATCCCGGCGCCCGCGCCGAAGATGACCACCCGACCCTTCTCCAGGTGCCGGATCGCCCGCAGCGGAATGTACGGCTCGGCGACCTGGGCCATCGTGATCGCGCTCTGTACGCGCGTCTCGATGCCCTCCTTCTCCAGGAAGTCCTGCAACGCCAGGCAGTTCATCACGGTGCCCAGCATGCCCATGTAGTCGGCGCGGGCCCGGTCCATGCCGCGCTTCTGCAACTCGGCGCCCCGGAAGAAGTTGCCGCCGCCGACCACCACGGAGACCTGCACACCACGTCGTACGACGGTGGCGATCTGCCGGGCGATGGCCTGCACGACGTCCGGGTCGACACCGATCGCCCCACCGCCGAACACCTCGCCGGAGAGCTTCAGCACCACTCGGCGGGCGCGGCCGGGCGGCGGCGCCGTCGGGTCGTCCGCCTCCAGGCTCCGGTCGTTCACAACCTGTGTCATCCGCCCCGCCCTTCCCGCGCGCACGTCGACCGCGCCGCGTCACCGCGTACCTGCCCGTTGCCGACCCTATGTGACGAGGAGGCCGCGGTGCCTGTCACGTACACCGGCGGCCTCCTCGTCGACGTTGCGTGCCCGCCCGGGCGCGGTGTCCGCGCCCGGTCCGTGGGCGGCTCAGGCCTGGCCGACCTCGAACCGGAGGAAGCGGGTCACCTCGATGCCGGCCTCGGCCAGCACCTGCTTGACGGTCTTCTTGTTGTCGGCGACCGACGCCTGCTCGATCAGGACGTAGTCCTTGAAGAAGGCGTTCACCCGACCCTCGACGATCTTCGGCAGGGCCGCCTCGGGCTTGTTCTCCTCGCGGGCGGTCTGCTCGGCGATGCGCCGCTCGGACTCGACGACGTCGGCCGGCACCTCGTCGCGGGTGACGTACTTCGGGCGCATCGCGGCGATCTGCATCGCGGTGCCCCGGGCGTCGGCGTCGGCGGCCTCGTCGGTCTTGCCGGTGTACTCCACCAGCACGCCGACGGCCGGCGGCAGGTCCTGGCTCTTGCGGTGCAGGTAGACCGCGACGGTGCCGTCGAGCTTGGCGAAGCGGTTCAGCACCAGCTTCTCGCCGATCTTGGCGGACTGCTCCTGGACCAGGTCGGCGACGGTCTTGCCGTCCAGCTCGGTGGCGAGCAGCTCCTCGGCGGTGCCGACGCCGCTGCGCTCACCGTGCTCGACCAGCTGCTGGGCCAGGGCGACGAAGGCGTCGGTCTTGGCCACGAAGTCGGTCTCGCAGTTGAGCTCCAGCAGCGCCTTGCCCGAGTGCGCGATGAGGCCGTTGGCGGCGGTCCGCCCGGCCCGCTTGCCGACGTCCTTCGCGCCCTTGACGCGCAGGATCTCGACGGCCTTGTCGAAGTCGCCCTCCGCCTCGGTGAGCGCCTTCTTGCAGTCCATCATGCCGGCGCCGGTGAGGTCGCGGAGCTTCTTGACATCCGCGGCGGTGAAGTTGGACATGACTCTCTCTTCGGTGTTGAGACTGCGGTGGGTGGTCTGAGATGCCGGTCTACCCGGAACAGCGCCGGACGTGCCCGGCAGAAACCGTCGCACCCCGCCGCCCGGTCGTCCGGGCGGCGGGACGCGACGGTGCGGTCACTCGGCGGCGGCGGTGGCCGGCTGCTCGGCCGGCGGCTGCGCGTCGGCAGCCGGCTGCTGAGCCTCGGCCGCCGGCTGCTCGTCGGCCTTCTTCGGCTCCAGCAGCTCGCGCTCCCACTCGGCCAGCGGCTCGTCGCTGCCGACCTGACCCGCCTCCGGCTTCTCGTCGCCACCGCGACGCCGGCCGGAACGGGCGATCAGGCCGTCGGCGACGGCGGCGGCCACGACCTTGGTCAGCAGCTCGGCGGAGCGGATCGCGTCGTCGTTACCCGGGATCGGGAAGTCGACCTCGTCCGGGTCACAGTTGGTGTCCAGCACCGCGATCACCGGGATGCCCAGCTTGCGGGCCTCGTCGACGGCGATGTGCTCCTTCTTGGTGTCGACGATCCAGACCGCGGCCGGGAGCTTCTGCATGTCCCGCAGACCACCGAGGGTCTTGGTGAGCTTGGTCTTCTCGCGGAACAGCTGGAGGGTCTCCTTCTTGGTGTACCCGGCGGCGGTGCCGGTCAGGTCACCCAGCGCCTCCAGCTCCTTCATCCGCTGGAGCCGCTTGTACACCGTCTGGAAGTTGGTCAGCATGCCACCGAGCCAGCGGTGGTTGACGTACGGCTGACCGACCCGGGTCGCCTGCTCGGAGATGGCCTCCTGAGCCTGCTTCTTGGTGCCGACGAACAGGATGCTGCCGCCCTCGGCCACCGTGTTGCGCACGAAGTCGTACGCCTTCTCGATGTAGTCGAGGGTCTGGCGCAGGTCGATGATGTAGATGCCGTTGCGCTCGGTCATGATGAAGCGCTTCATCTTCGGGTTCCAGCGCCGGGTCTGGTGCCCGAAGTGGACACCGCTCTCCAGCAGCTGACGCATGGTCACGACGGCCATGGTGGGGTACTCCTCAAGATCCCTGGTTGTTCCGCCCGACCGGTGGCCGGGCGTCCTGGCGCCTGGTCGCCGGCCATGGTGGGCCCGACGGGATCGGGACCAGGGAGGCCGTCGCCCCACGACGAGACGTGGAGAGGGCACGCGAGGTCGACCGCGCAAGGCGGTCGCCAAGAGCCCAGTGTACGCCCCCACCCCGCCACCCGGCCCCGGGCTCCCCTCCGGCGCACGGACGGTCCCGGGACGGGGGGGCGGCCACGATGCGGCCACCCACGGCCCAGCAGGCTGGCGCACGGGTCAGCGGACGGCGAAAGCCCCGGTAGGCGGGTCAGCGGCGACGGGAGCTGCCGGTGGGCGGGTCAGCGGGCAGCGAGGGCGGCGGCGACGAAGAGGACCAACCCGATGGTGAGGTAGGCGGTCGGTGGGCGCAGCCAGCCCCGGTCGCCGTCGGCCATCGCCAGCCCGCCGGCCCGCAGCCCGTACAGGCCGCCGGCGAAGATCGGCAAACCGAGCACCAGGAAGACGCCCACGACGACGTGCGCCACCGGGACCGGATCGCCGGTCAGTCCGTGCAGCAGCACCCGCAGCGCCGGGATCTCGAAGACCAGCACCGACAGGCCCAGCAGCGCCGCCAGCGCCGGCCGCCGGGTCCGGTAGACGCCGTCGGAGGCCGGCGCGCCCGTCCGGTACGCCCCGTCGGGGCCGGCCACGCCGTCCGGGCGGGGCACGACCGGCGCCATCGGGCCGGTCGGCACCTCCAGCGGGGAGGGCTCGGCCGGCCGGTTCGGCTCGACGATCGGATAGTTGCCCAGTGCCGCCGGTCGACCCGCCTCGGAGCCGGCCAGCGGGCCGACCCCGCTGACCCCCAGCACACCGGAGTCGGCGGCGAACCGACCGGTGCCGCCGTCAGCCGCGCCGAGCCGACCGGCACCGCCCGACCGGCCCGGGTCGCCGACGCCCCGGTCCACCCCGGTGCCGGTCAGCAGGCCGGCCCCGGTGCCACCGGCACCCCGCACCGGGAGGCCACCGAGCGCCCCGACGCCGGTGTCGCCGCTCGACCGGGGTGCGCCGAGCGGACCGCTCCCGGTGTCACCCACGCTCCGCCCCAGGCCGGTGTCGCCCAACCGGCCCGTGCCGGTGTCCGCCACACTCCGCCCCAGGCCGGCGTCCGTCAGGCGGCCGGTGCCGGTGTCCGCCACACTCCGTCCCAGGCCGCTGTCGGCCAGCCGGCCGGTGCCGGTGTCGCCGATGCCCCGGGGCGAGCCGCCGAGCGCTCCCGTGCCGGTGTCCCCGAGCGGCCCGGAGTCGCCGACACCGGACTCCCGGGCGGCCCGTCGACCCACCCGGTCGGTGGGGAGTTCGCCGGATACCTCCGGTTCGTCCCGACGGAGCCGGGTCGGCCGGTACCCGGCGGAGTCGCCCGCGCCGTCACCCAACGGGTCGGCCGCGTCGAAGCGTCCCGGGTCGAGGCGGTTCGCGTCCGCGTACCGCCCCTCCTCGGCAGCCCGCTGGTCGGGTGTCCGCAGCTCGTCGTACCGGCGCACCCCACTCGCCGTCCGCCAGTCCGGGTCGTCGTACGCCCGGTCCCGGCCGGCCGGGTACCAGCGCGACTCCTGATCTTCGGGGTAGCTCCGTCGTGCGTCCACGTCCGGCACGGTATGCGACCGACCCGTCCGACGCCATTCGCAGGTCGGACCGCTCGACAGGACCGATCGGGTCGATCATCCCCGGCGGTCGAACCGACCCCGAGCAGGGCGTATCCGGGTGTCCGTAGCACGTCGGGGCCTTGATCGTCCGGTCGTCCACAGGCCGCCGGGTTGTCCACAGCCGGGGCGACGGGGGTCGCGTCCCGCCCGTCCCCACCCGGACGCTGACCGCCATGACCAACCGGAACCAGGCGATCGGCGCGTACGGCGAGCGGTGCGCCGTACGCCATCTGATCGGGGCCGGGCTGCGCCCGGTGGTCCGCAACTGGCGCTGCCGCGCGGGCGAGATCGACGTCATCGCCTGGGACGGCCCGGTCCTCGCCTTCTGCGAGGTGAAGACCCGCCGGGGGGACACCTACGGCAGTCCCGCCGAGGCGATCGTCCCGGCCAAGGCCCGGCGGTTGCGCGGGCTCGCCGTGCGCTGGTTGGCCGAGACCGGGACCACCGCCGACGAGGTCCGCTTCGACGTCCTGTCGGTCCGGCTGCCAACCGCCGGTCCGGCCCGGGTCGAGCATCTCAAGGGGGCCTTCTGATGGCCGGCGGGCACCAGGACGAGGGCCGGCGAGTCCGGGCGGGGGTGGCGGGGTGAGCTACGCCAAGGTGCTCGGGGTGGGCCTGGTCGGTGTCACCGGCCACCTGGTCGAGGTCGAGGCGGACCTCTCCCCCGGGCTGCCCGCGGTCGTCATCTCCGGGCTGCCGGACACCGCCCTGCACGAGGCACGGGACCGGGTCCGCGCGGCCGTGGTCAACTCGGGGCAGCGCTGGCCCAACCGCCGGATCACCCTCAACCTGCTGCCCGCCACGCTGCCCAAGTACGGCTCGGCCTTCGACCTGGCCATCGCGGTCGCCCTGCTCGGTGCCGCCGGTGAGCTGCCGCTGCTGCCGGTGGAGGGGGTGGTGGTGCTCGGTGAGTTGGGGCTCGACGGGACGGTCCGGCCGGTTCGTGGCGTACTGCCGATGGTCACCGCCGCCGTGCGCGCCGGGCTGGACCGGGTGGTCGTACCGGTGGGGAACGCGGCGGAGGCGGCGGTGATCCCCGGGGTACGGGTCCGCGCCGTCGACACGCTGCACCGGCTGGTGGCCTTCATCCGGGACGGGACGCCGCTGCTCGAACCACCGGCCCCCGCCCCCGCCGAGGCGGCGGCCGGGCCGGATCTCGCCGACGTCGCCGGGCAGGGCCTGGGCCGACGCGCGGTGGAGGTGGCGGCGGCCGGCGGACACCACCTCTCCCTGCTGGGGCCACCCGGTGCCGGCAAGACGATGCTCGCCGAGCGGTTGCCGTCGATCCTGCCGGAACTCGACGACGCCGCCGCGCTGGAGGTGACCGCGCTGCACTCGATCGCCGGCACCCTGCCGCCGGACGGGCGGCTGCTGCGTCGTCCACCGTTCCAGGCACCACACCACTCGGCCACCGTGGCGTCCCTCGTCGGCGGTGGCTCGGGACTGGCCCGGCCGGGTGCGGTGTCGCTGGCGCACCGGGGCGTGCTCTTCCTCGACGAGGCCGCCGAGTTCAGCAAGGCCGCCCTGGAGGCGTTGCGCCAACCGCTGGAGAGCGGGCAGGTGCACCTGACCCGGGCCCGGGGCGGCACCCGCTACCCGGCCCGGGTGCAGTTGGTGCTGGCCGCCAATCCCTGCCCCTGCGCCCGGCCCGGCGGCGACACGCTCTGCGAGTGCAGCCCACTGGCCCGCCGGCGGTATCTCGGCCGGCTCTCCGGTCCCCTGCTCGACCGGATCGACGTACAGGTCCGGGTGCTGCCGGTGCGGGCGGCGGAACTGATGGGCACCGACCCCGACGGTGAGCCGTCGGCGGCGGTCGCCGCCCGGGTGGCGGCGGCGCGCGGGGCCGCCGCCGAACGGTGGGCCACGGTCGGCCACCGGCTCAATGCGGAGGTGCCCGGCCCGCTGCTGCGCCGCCCACCGTGGCGGCTCGCCGCCCGGGCCACCGCCGAGTTACGCGGTCGACTCGACCGGGGTTCGCTCTCGGCCCGGGGCTTCGACCGGATCATCCGGCTCGCCTGGACGATCGCCGACCTCGACGGTCGGACCCGGCCCGATCAGGAGGACGTCCGGGAGGCCATCGGCCTCAGAACGGGGGAGGAAGCGTGACCAGCATCGAGGACCTGCACGCCCGGGTGGCGCTCACCTGGCTCGCCGAGCCGGGCACCCGGTCGGTGTACCGCCTGGTGGACCGGCTGGGTGCGGTGGCCACCCTGGAGTTGCTGCTCGACGGCGGTGCGCCCGACGACGGTTTGCGGGCGACGGTGGCGGCCCGGCTGGACGCCGGCGATCCCAGGACGGTGGCGGCCGGGGCGGTGGCGCTCGCCGACCGGCTCGGCGCGCGGATCGTCTGTCCTGCCGACGACGAGTGGCCCGCTCCACTGGGTGACCTGGAAGGGCTCGAACTGCCCGGGGCGAGCCGTAAGGTCGACCGGGAGACCGCCCCACCGCTGTGCCTGTGGATACGCGGCGGGTGGCCGCTGGCCGAGGTGCTGGACCGCTCGGTCGCGGTGGTCGGCGCACGGGCCGCCACCGGGTACGGCTCACACGTCGCCACCGAGCTCGGATACGGCCTGGCCGACCGGGGGTGGACGGTGGTCTCCGGCGGCGCGTTCGGCATCGACGCCGCCGCCCACCGGGGCGCGTTGAACGCCGGTGGGGTGACGGTGGCGGTGCTGGCCTGCGGGGTGGACCGGCCCTACCCGATGGGCAACTCGGCGCTCTTCGACCGGATCGCCGAGACCGGCCTGCTGGTCAGCGAATGGCTGCCGGGCGCGGAGCCGTTGCGTCCCCGTTTCCTGATCCGCAACCGGGTGATCGCCGCCGGGACCCGGGGCAGCGTGCTGGTCGAGGCGGCGGCCCGCAGCGGCGCGGCCCAGACCATGCACCGGGCGATCGCCCTCCGACGCCCCTCGATGGTGGTGCCCGGCCCGGTCACCTCGGCGCTGTCCGTCGGCGCGCACGAACTGCTGCGCGAGTACGGGGACACCCGGCTCGTCACCGGGCTCGCCCACGTGCTGGAGGAGGTGGGGCGGATCGGGGTCGACCTGGCACCACCCGCCCGGGGTGCGGCCCGCCCGACCGACGTCCTCGACGACGAGGCGACCATGCTGCGCGAGTCGATGCCCCGACGTGGCACGGTCGGCGCGGACGTGCTGGCCGCCCGGGCCGGCGTTCCGGTCCGGACGGCGCTACGCAAACTCGCTCTGCTGGAGGAGTTGGGCCTGGTGGCCCGCCGCGACGACGGCTACGCCCTCACCAGGCCACCGTCGCGCTGAGGCGGAGGCGACGGATGCCACCTGAAGGTGCCACCCCGGTGGACGGGTTCGGATGCGATGATCGCTGCCGTGTCGATTCCCCGTCGTTCCGTCCTCGGTCTCGGGTTCGCCGCCGCCCTCGGGCTGACCGGCTGCGCGCGGCACCCGTCCACCGGGCCGGCCGGCTCCTGGGCCACCCCCGCCCCCGGTGACGGCTCGCAGGGCGGCCAGGGTGCGGCGGCTGCCGGCCGGCCGGGGGCCGCCGCCCGGGGGGCCGCCCCGACCGCGACCAGAAAGCCGCGCACCCTCACCGTGGCGCTCCAGCGCTACCTGCAGCCCACCACCGAGAACCCGAAGCACCCGACGTACGCCGGAGCGGTGGTGCTGGCGACGACCGACGCTGAGCCGACCGACCACCTGGCGGTCGGTGAGGCGCTGCGCTACGACGCCGGGCCGGTGCTGCTGCCGGCCGCGAAGCGGGTCGCCATGCGGCCCGACTCGATCTTCGACCTGGCCTCACTCACCAAGGTCTACACCGCGATCCTCACCCTGCAACAGGTCGACAGTGGGCGGATCGACCTGGACGCGCCGGTGGTGCGCTACCTGCCCGGGTTCACCGGCACCGGCAAGTCCGCCGTCACCGTGGCGATGCTGCTCGCCCACACCAGCGGCCTGCCGGTCGGCGCGAAGGTGACCGGCTACTCGACGATGGCGCAGCGCTGGCAGGCGGTGCTGGCCACGCCGCTGGTCACCGGAGCCACCCCGGGCACGGTCTTCCGCTACTCCAGCGTCGGGCTGATGGTGGCCGGCAAGATCGTCGAGAAGGTCACCGGGCTCAGTCTCGACCGGGCCCTGAAGACCAACCTGACCGAACCACTCGGGCTACGGTGGACCGGCTTCAACCCCAACACCTGGCTCGGTTCGGCCGACCGGGCCAACCGCCTGGTCGCCACCGACGCCCGGTCCTCACGGGGACTGCTGCGGGGCGTGGTGCACGACGACGTCGCCAACCACCTCGGCGGCATCGCCGGCCATGCCGGCATCTTCGCCACCGCCGAGGAGGTCGCGGTCATCGGGCAGCTCCTGCTCGACGGCGGCAGCTACGGCGGGAAGCGGATCCTCGCCGAGAGCACCGTCGCCCGGATGCTGCGCAACGCCAACACCGGGTTGCCCGCCGTCGACCCGGACCGGCCGAACCGCACCTCCGACCACGGCCTCGGGGTGGTGCTCAACCAGCCCTGGTTCATGGGCAGGCTCGCCCGGCCCACCACCTTCGGACACACCGGGTTCACCGGCACGTCGTTCCTGGTCCAACCGGACCGTCGTCGGGTGCTGGTGCTGCTGACCAACCGCGCCCACCCGAACTGGAGCTGGGCCGACCCGGACCCGGCCCGCGTCGCCGTGGCCAACGCGTTCGCCTGACCCGCTCCCGCCGCCGGCCGGACCACGGCCCGAGTACCCCCACGCCCACCGGCCGTCCACCCGACTCCTCCGGCAGGCCGTCCACCGTTGGGCAGCCAGCCGGGGCCGGCGGGTCGTCCGGTCGGCGGTGTTTCCTGTCGGCGTCCGTAGGCTGGGCCGGTGAACCCGGACGAGTGGTCGGTCGCAGGTCGTCAACCGTCGACCCCGGCAGTTGCCGCCGGGCGACCTCGGCGATGGCAGTGCGATGAGTAGTCGCGGGCCGGGGACCCGGGCCACCCACCAGGCACTACCGCCGGCCATGCGGGACGCGGTCGACGGATTCGCCGTGCACCTGGCGCAGGTACGCAACCGCTCCGCACACACCGTCCGGGCGTACGTCGCCGACCTGGTCTCGCTGCTCGACCACGCGGTCCGGATGGGTTGCACAGCCCCCGCCGACCTGGATCTGGGCGTGTTGCGGAGTTGGCTGGCTAAGCAGCGGACCA
The DNA here is from genome assembly GCF_049863385.1 of Micromonospora sp. WMMD723. NCBI lineage: Bacteria > Bacillati > Actinomycetota > Actinomycetes > Micromonosporales > Micromonosporaceae > Micromonospora > Micromonospora sp. WMMD723. The sequence goes on along the minus strand of NZ_JBMKNR010000001.1, from coordinate 3,587,829 downwards.
CCGGCGCGGCGTCCAGCTCGTCGGCGCGACGGGCCGCCGCGGCACGTACCTTCAGCGGCTGGGCCCACCGGTCCGGTCTCCTGGCGACGGACGTGGCCGCCCCGCTGGCCACCCCGAAGACGCGTCGGGAGCTACCGGTGGTGCTCCGCGCCGACCAGGTCGCCACCCTCGTGGAGAGCCCGGGCCGCAACCGGCCCACCACCCAGGGCCGGGACCGGCCCACCACCCCGGGACACGACCGGCCCACCACCCCGGGACGCGACGTGCCTCCCGCCGCGCTACCCGACGCTCCCCCCGCCGGGACACCGTCCGACCCGACCACCGGCGGGGCCACCCCGGAGCTGGACCCGGCGGAGGAGGCGGTCCTGGTACGTGACCGGGCGCTGCTCGAACTGCTCTACGCGACCGGCGCGCGGATCAGTGAGGTGTGCGGTCTGGACACCACGGACATCGACCGGGAACGTCGGGTGATCCGGGTCCTCGGCAAGGGCAACCGGGAACGGACGGTCCCGTACGGGCTGCCGGCGCAGCGGGCGGTCGACAGGTGGTTGGCGGCCGGTCGGCCCGAACTGGCCGGCCCGGACTCCGGGCGGGCCCTGTTCCTCGGTGCCCGGGGCGGGCGGCTGCACCCGACGACGGCGCGGCGGATCGTGGCGGGGTACGCGCGGGCCGCCGGGCTACCGCCGACCAGCCCGCACGGGCTGCGGCACTCGGCGGCCACCCACCTGTTGGACGGCGGGGCCGACCTGCGGGCGGTGCAGGAGCTGCTGGGGCACTCGTCCCTGGGGAGCACCCAGATCTACACCCACGTGTCGGTGGAACGACTCCGCGCCGCCTACCGGCAGGCCCATCCCCGGGCCTGACCGCCCTCCGGGGCCGGCGCCGGCCCGCCCGGGGAGTCGTGCGGCCACGCCGTCGGTGAGGTGCGGTGACCGGTGACGATCGGTCCGGCCGCCCGGCGGCATGCGGGCTACGATCGCCCGATGAGCGTCCCGACGCCGCCCGAGTCGATTCCCGGGGCCCGACTGCTCTTCACCCTCGATCCCTCGGTCAGTTACCTCAACCACGGTGCGTTCGGAGCGGTGCCGCTCAGCGTGCAGCGCACCCAGCAGCGGCTGCGCGACGAGATGGAAGCCAACCCGCAGCGCTTCTTCGGGATGGCGCTGATCGACCGGCTCGCCCACACCCGGCGGCACCTGGCCACCTTCCTCGGTGCCGATCCGGAGGGCACCGCCCTGGTCGGCAACACCACGACGGGGGTGGCCGTGGTCCTCCAGTCGCTCGGCCTGCGCCCCGACGACGAGGTGCTCGGCACCGATCACGGGTACGGCGCGGTGAACTACTCCGTGGCCAGGGAGTGCCGCCGGACGGGCGCGACCACCCGTGCCTTGCACCTGCCCCGGTCGGCCACCGACGCGCAGATCGTGGAGATCGTCCGGGCCGGCCTGCGTCCGGGGCGTACCCGGTTGCTGCTGGTCGACCAGCTCACCTCGGCCACCGCCCGGGTGCTGCCGGTCGCCGCGCTGGTGGCGGTGGCCCGGGAACACGGCATCCCGGTGCTGGTGGACGCGGCCCACGTGCCCGGGATGCTGCCGGTGCAGGTCGACGCGATCGGGGCCGACTTCTGGGTGGGCAACCTGCACAAGTGGGGGTTCGCCCCGCGCGGCACCGCCGTGCTGGTCGTCGCCCCGTCGTGGCGGACGCGGATCGAGCCGTTGGTGGTGTCCTGGCAGCAGGCCGAGGGTTTTCCGGGCAACGTCGAGTGGCAGGCCACCCTCGACTACACGAGTTGGTTGAGCGCCCCGGCCGGTCTCTACGCGTTGCGCAGCCTCGGCGTCGAGCGGGTCCGGGCGCACAACGCCGCACTGGCGGCGTACGGGCAGCGGGTGGTCGGGGAGGCGCTCGGGGTGCCCCCGGCCGACCTGCCCGACCCGGGCGGGCCGGGGGTGGCGATGCGGATCGTGCCGTTGCCGCCGGGCGTAGCCGGCACCCTGGAGGAGGCCGCCACCCTGCGCGGCCGGATCGCCGATCGTCTCGCCACCGAGGTGGCGGTGATGGCCTGGCACGGGCGGGGTTGGCTGCGGCTGTGCGGGCAGGTCTACAACACCCCCGACGAGTACGAGCGGCTGGCGGCCCGGCTGCCGACGTTGCTGGCCGGGCGGGGCTGAGCCGAGGCCGGCGGAGCGCCGACCGCACCGGCAGGGTGCCGCGTCGTCCCGCCGGGCGGCCCCGTCCGGCCCGGCACCCCACCGCCGGCGGTCGCCGATGCCTGTGGGCCGGCCGGCGTCGTCGGGAGCACCGCCGGTGGCCGGACGGCGGTCCGCAGCGGCGTCAGGGGCCGGGCGGAAGCCGGCGGCGACGGTGGCACCGGGGCCGAGGCTGAGGTCGGCCGTCACCGGCAGCAGGCGGACCCGGCCGAGCCCGAGCAGGGCCAGCGGGTCGAGGTATTCCGGACCGCGTCGGGCCCCCCAGTGCAGGCAGTCGCCGGCCGGTGCGGCCGTCGCGGGGCAGCCCGGGTGCCCGGCCAGCAGCACGCCCAGCGGGGTGCCGGCCGCCACCACGTCACCGGTGTGCACCCGGGGACGTACCGGCTCGTAGGTGGTCCGCAGCCCCTGCGGGTGGCCGACGGTGACCACCGGTCGGCCGGCGACCATGCCGGCGAAGAGCACCGTGCCGGCGCCGGCGGCCCGGACGGTGGCACCGGGCACGGCGGCGAGGTCCACGCCCCGGTGGCCGGCGAGCCACGGCAGCGGCGGCGGGTCGAACCGGCGTACCGGTCGGGGCGGGCCGTCGAGCGGCCACCGGAACGCCGCTGCGGGCGCGGCCCGGACCGGGGCGGATCGTGGCGGGGTCGGCCGGCCGGGGAACCAGTGCGGGCCGAACACGAGCACGGCGACCCCGAGGGCCGTCACCTGCCGTAGTCCTGTGCGCATCACCGCAGCATGCCGGGGTCGCCCGCGTGGTGCCGCGCACCTGGTGTCCGCTGTGGATGAGGGGACGGGCTGTGGAAAACGCCCGTCGGGCCGGTGGATCTGTTATGCCGGCCGCCGCCGGGCGGAACGACGACGGTGCCGGCCGGCCGACCGGTCTAGGCTGACGGGATCGCAGTGCGGCGCGGACCGGGAGGCCACCGATGACCACCATGGACGACGTGAGCCGGCCCTCGCGGGTCGCCGGGGCGGACGAGGGGATCAGCGCGGAGGAACTCCGGTTGGCCGCCCGCAACCACGGCATACCGCTGGAAGCGTTGCGGTACGACGTCACCCCGGCCGGCCTGCACTACCTGCTCATCCACTACGACATTCCCGACCTCGACCCGGCGGCCCACGCGCTGACCGTGGACGGGGCGGTGGACCGGCCGCTCCGGCTCGGGCTGGCCGAGCTCCGGGAACGCCCCCGGGTGACCCACCGGGTGACGCTGGAGTGCGCCGGCAACGGCCGGGCGTTGCTGCACCCCCGCCCGGTCAGCCAGCCGTGGCTGGTGGAGGCGGTGGGCAACGCCGAGTGGACCGGCACCCCGCTGGCGCCGCTGCTCCGCGAGGCCGGGATCGCGCCCGACGCGGTGGACGTGGTGTTCACCGGCGCCGACCACGGCGTGGAGCGCGGGGTGGAGCAGGACTACCAGCGGGCCCTGCCGGTCGACGACGCGCTGCGCGACGAGGTGCTGCTGGCGTACGAGATGAACGGCGCTCCCCTGCTGCCCCAGCACGGCGCGCCGCTGCGGCTGATCGTCCCCGGCTGGTACGGCATGGCGCACGTCAAGTGGCTGCGCACGATCAGCGTGCTGACCCGGGAGTTCGACGGTTACCAGAACGCGGTGGCCTACCGGCTGCGGCGCGACGCCGACGATCCGGGGGTGCCGGTGACCCGGATCGAGCCCCGGGCGCTGGTCCGGCCGCCGGGTTTCCCGGACTTCATGTCCCGGTCCCGGGTGCTGCGGCCGGGGCCGTGCACGGTGGACGGACGCGCCTGGTCGGGGTACGGGCCGGTGGTGGCGGTGGAGGTGACCACCGACGGCGGGGCGAGCTGGTCACCGGCCACCCTGGACCCGCCGGCCGGCGGCGGGTGGTCGTGGCGACGCTGGCGGTACGAGTGGACGCCGCAGCCCGGCCGCTACGCGCTGGGGGCCCGGGCGACCGACGCGTCGGGGCGTACCCAGCCGGTGGAGCAGCCGTGGAACCGGGGTGGGTTCGCCAACAACCTCGTCCAGCGGGTGGACGTGCTCGTCGTCGCGGAGTGAGGTGGCCCGGTCCCGGCCCGACGTCGCCGGTGGGCGGCCGACGCGGGGGCGGGGGTCAGCTACCGAAGCCCGAGTCGGCCGGCAGCGAGATGTCGGGCTTCTCCAGCTCCTCGACGTTGACGTCCTTGAACGTCATCACCCGGACGTTCTTGACGAAGCGGGCGGGACGGTACATGTCCCACACCCAGGCGTCGTGCATCTCGACCTCGAAGTAGACCTCGCCGTCGGAGTTGCGCACGTGCAGGTCCACCTGGTTGGCCAGGTAGAAGCGGCGTTCCGTCTCCACCACGTAGGAGAACTGACGGACAATGTCGCGGTACTCCCGGTAGAGCTGCAGCTCCATCTCGGTCTCGTACTTTTCGAGATCTTCCGCGCTCATCGCACTCCGCCTTCCATGACCACATCTTCCCCCACCGGTGCCGGAGGCCGCGGCTGCTCGCCCAACGCCACGCCGACGGTACCCCCTGTCCGGCCCGAGCGCTCCATCGGCTCGGGAGCGGCTGCGCCGAGTGGCCGGCGGGCCCGGGGCGGGGTCCCCTCCCGGCCCGCGACGGCGGCCACGTTGACGTACGAGAACCGGTGCTCCACGCAGGGACCCCGCTCGCGCAGCGCCTCGGTGTGCTCGGCCGTGACGTACCCCTTGTGCTCGGCGAAGCCGTAGCCCGGGTGACGTCCGTCCAGCTCCACCATGATCCGGTCCCGGGTGACCTTGGCCAGTACGCTGGCCGCCGCCACGCAGGCCGCCACCCGGTCGCCCTTCCAGACCGCCAGCCCCGGCACGTCCAGCCCGTCCACCCCGAAACCGTCGGTGAGCACGTACTCGGGGCGGGTGGTCAGCGAGGCCAGGGCCCGGCGCATCGCGGCGAGGTTGCACACGTGCAGCCCCCGGGCGTCGACCTCCTCGGCCGGGACGACCACCACCGCGTACGCCAGGGCTCGGGCGACGACCTCGGCGTACACCCGCTCCCGGCTGGCCGGGGTGAGCAGCTTGGAGTCGGCAAGTCCCTCGATCTCGCCGCGTCGCCCCTCGGGCAGCACCGCGGCGGCGGCCACCAGCGGGCCGGCGCAGGCCCCCCGGCCAGCCTCGTCCGCGCCCGCGACGTGCCGGAATCCGCGCCGTTGCAAGGCCCGTTCCAGCGCGTAGAGCCCACCGTCGCGGCGCACCACCGTGCGCGGCGGGGTCAGCACGACGCCTCCGACGCGGGGGCCGCCGCCAGCACCTGGATGAGCAGGTCCGCCAGGTCGGCGGGATAGCACCGCTCGGCGGTGTCGGCCAGTTCGGCCGCCGACCACCAGCGGTGCCCGGTGACGCTGGCCCGCTCGATCGCGTCGAAGCCGGCCGTGTCCACCTCCCAGGTGGGTACCCGGGCCACGAAGAACTCCTGTTCCTGGCGGTACCACACGCCGTCGAAGGGAAACTCGATCGTCTCGGTGCGGACTGACCGGCCCAGCTCGGCCGGCGTCAGCCGCAGCCCGGTCTCCTCGGCCAACTCCCGGGCGGCCCCGACCGCCGGGGACTCCCCCGGGGTGAGCCCACCGCCGGGGGTGAACCAGTACCGGTGACCCGGGCGGGCCGGGTCGGTGCCCTCGAAGAGGAGCACCCGGCCGGGCGCGTCGACGAGCAGCACGCGGGCCGCACGTCGGGGGTGGAAGACGGTCACCGCATCAGACTGCCAGACGGTGCCGGCGGTCGGCCACGCCCGGGGCGGGCGCGGCCGGTCAGGGGTTGGGAATGTCGTCGAACGACTTCGGCACGGTGAGCCAGGTGGCCCGGTCGAACGGCCAGAACACGGTGAAGGCCCGACCCACGACCTCCCCCTCGGGGATGGTCGCGCTGTCGATGTTGCGGCCGGACTGCTGCCAGTGCTCCAGGGAGTCCCCGGAGGCCGAGCGGTGGTCACCCATCACCCAGAGCCGCCCCGCCGGGACGGTGATGTCGAACTCCTGGTCGGCGGGCTTGTCCTGCTGGCCGTTGGCGGAGTAGATGTACGGCTCGTCGAGGGACTTGCCGTTGATGGTCAGCCGGTCCTGCGCGTCGCAGCAGACCACGTGGTCGCCGCCGACCCCGATCACCCGCTTGATGAAGTCCTCACCGTCGGGGTTGCCGCTCCACTCGGTCGGCGCCTTGAACACCACCACCTCACCCCGGTGCGGTGAGCGGAAGTCGTAGACCAGCTTGTTGACCAGCACCCGATCGTCGATCTTGAGGGTGTTCTCCATGGACGGCGACGGGATGAAGAAGGTCTGCAGCACGAATGCGCGGACCAGCACCGCCACCAGGATCGCGACGCCCAGGAGAATGGGCAGCTCCTTCCAGAAGGAGCTGCGCGGCTTTTCGGTCTGCTCGTCAATCACGGGTGGAGCCTACGTCGCCGGAGCCGAACGGGCCGCCCGGAACGCCGGAGGTGTTCCCGCCACCCGGCCTGTCGCCACCGTTCCCGTGGTCGGAACCGGCCCCGACCGCCGGGCCGGGCGGGGTCGCGGGACCATGCCCGTCGCCCGGACCGGGTGACGGCGGCGAGCAGGGCGGCGACCGGAAGGAGCAGGACCACGTCGCCGGTCGGGGTCGGCCGCACCGGGGCCGGGGCGGTGTTCGCGGCGGCGGAGTCGGACAGCTTGGCGAAGGTGGCCGGCACCGGCAGCGACGCCCACCGCGACGACGGCCACACCACCATGAACGCCCGGCCGACCACGTTGTCGATCGGCACCGGGCCCTGGCAGCGGGCGTCCTGGGAGACCAGCCGGTGGTCACCCATCACGAAGATCTGCCCCGGGGGTACGACCACCTCGTCGAACCGGCGGGACCGGCACTCCTTCGGGTTCGGCGGGACGTCCAGCGGGGAGTCCCGCACCACGTACGGTTCGTCGAGCGGGATGCCGTTGACCATGACCCGGCCCTGGTCGTCGCAGCACTTGACCCGGTCGCCGGGCAGCCCGATCACCCGTTTGATGAAGTCCTTCTCGCCGGGGCGGCTCACCCCGACCAGGTCGCCGAGGGTGCGACCGATCTTGCCGGCGGCACCGGTCGGCGGCACGGGATTCTCCTGGGCGACCCACTTGTCGGTGCCCCGGAACACCACGACCTCACCGCGCAGCGGGTCCCGCATGTCGTAGACGACCTTGTTGACCAGGACCCGGTCGCCGATGAGGAGGGTGTCCTCCATCGAGCTGGACGGGATGAAGAAGGCCTGGAGCAGGAAGGTGCGGATCAGCACCGCGAGGCAGAAGGCCACGATCAACAGCAGTGGCAGCTCCTGCCAGAGGGGCATCTGCCGACGGGCGGGGCGGGCCCGCCGACGCCACGGGTCCGCTGTGCCGTTCGAGTCAAGCACCTGCACCACGCCACTCCCCGGTCCGCAGAAACGACACTACCGCCCGGGAGCCTCGTCGAGGCCCCACGGGCGGCAGGGACGATCGGAGCGCCGCGATCTGTCGTCGCGACGTCACCCGCCGGTCTGCGCCCGTACCGATCAGCGTAATGCGCTCTGGTCGATACGACATCCGCGCAGGTCAGGCGGCGTGGCGAACGGAGATCAGCTGGGCTGCTTCTCGCGCTTCTCCTTGATCTTGGCCTTCTTGCCGCGCAGCTCGCGCAGGTAGTAGAGCTTGGCCCGGCGCACGTCACCACGGGTCACGACCTCGATCCGGTCGATACCCGGGCCGTTGAGCGGGTACGTCCGCTCCACACCCACACCGAAGCTGACCTTGCGGACCGTGAAGGTCTCGCGCAGGCCGTCACCCTGGCGGCGGATGACGACGCCCTGGAAGATCTGGACCCGGGACCGGTTGCCCTCGACGACCCGCGCGTGCACCTTGACGGTGTCACCGGCCCGGAAGTCGGGGATGTCGGTACGCTTCGACTGGGCGTCAAGGGCGTCCAGGATGTTCATCGCTGCGTCCTCGTAATGCTCACGGCGCACCGTCACTCGGTGCGCGGATGGGTGATTCTGATCCCCGGGTGGTTGCCGGCGGGCCGACCCCGGTCGGGAATCCTCGCAGCCGCCCACGGCGTGGACGGATGCGGCAACCCCTCTACTCTGCCATATCCCCCGGGGGCAGGGGGAAGCCACCCCGCTCCAGCGCGGCCACGTCCCTTTTGTCCAGGATCTCCGGGGACAGCGCGGCGATCATGTCGGGCCGTCGGCGGGCCGTCCGGGTCAGCGCCTCGTCGCGCCGCCAGCGGGCGATCCGCCCGTGGTCGCCCGAGCGGAGCACGTCGGGCACCTCGTACCCCCGCCAGCTCGCCGGCTTGGTGTACATCGGGGCTTCCAGCAGGCCGTGCGCGTGCGACTCGTCGTCAAGCGAACCGGCGTTGCCGAGCACCCCGGGCAGCAGCCGGGTGACCGCCTCCAGGATCACCAGCACCGCGACCTCGCCGCCGAAGAGCACGTAGTCGCCGAGCGAGACCTCGGTGACCTTCAGCCGGGTCGCCGCGTGGTCGAGCACCCGCTGGTCGATGCCCTCGTACCGGCCGCAGGCGAAGAGCAGGTGCGACTCGGCCGCCAGCTCGTGCGCCATCGCCTGGGTGAACGGCGCACCGGCCGGGGAGGGCACCAGCAGCCGGGGCAGGGTCAGGCCGTCCGGGGCCAGCTCGTCGGGGGCCAGCGCGTCCAGCGCCTCACCCCACGGCTCGGGCCGCATCACCATGCCGGGCCCGCCGCCGTACGGCGTGTCGTCGACCGTACGGTGCACGTCGTGGGTCCAGTCCCGCAGGTCGTGGACGGCCAGCCGGAGCAGGCCCTGCTCCCGGGCCCGCCCGATCAGGGACAGGTCGAGCGGGGCGAAGTACTCCGGGAAGATCGACACGATGTCGACGCGCATGTGGGTGGCTTCCGGCTAGAGGTCGAGCAGACCGGCCGGCGGGTCGACGACGACGCGTCCGCCGGCGAGATCGACCTCCGGGACGATCGCCTTGACGAACGGAATCAGCGCACTGCCCCCCTGGGGGCGGCGCAGGACGAGCAGGTCGGAGGCGGGCGCGTGGTCGATCTTCGCCACCTCGCCGAGGTGCTCACCGGCCGGGGTGACCACGGCCAGGCCGACCAGCTGGTGGTCGTGGAACTCCTCCGGGTCCTCCGGCGGCGCGATGGAGGCGCTGTCCACCCCGAGCAGGGTGCCGCGCAGCGCCTCGGCGGTCTCCCGGTCGAGCACCCCCTCGAAGGCCACCAGCATCCGCCCCTGGTGCCAGCGGGCCGACTCGATGGTCAGCTCGGCGGGGACCTCGTAGGCCACGCCGGGAACGACGGCCCCGGCCGGCTCGGTTCCGCCCCGGCGCGGTGCCGCCACCCGGGGCGTCGCCCCCGGCTCGGTGCACAGCACCGCGCCGGGGGCGAACCGCGCCTCGGGCTCGTCGGTCCGCACCTCCACGGTGACCTCACCGCGGATGCCGTGCGGTTTGCCGATCCTGCCGACGATGAGCAGCATCAGTACGAGTCGACGATGTCGACGCGTACCCCGCGTCCACCGATGGAGCCGATCACCTGACGCAGCGCCTTGGCGGTCCGCCCGGACCGCCCGATCACCGTGCCGAGATCCTCCGGGTGCACGCGGACTTCCAGCCGCTTGCCCCGACGGGAGTCGACCATGCGGACGCGCACGTCGTCCGGGTGGTCGACGATTCCCTTGACCAGGTGCTCCAGGGCGGGACGCAACGGCATGTCAGGCCTGCTCACCGGCGTCGGCAGCAGCAGCCGGGGCCTCGGCCGGAGCCTCGGTCTTCGGCGCCTCGGTCTCGGCCGGAGCCTCCGCCTTGGCGGCCTTGCGGGCCGGCTTGGCCGGGGTCTCCGGGGCCAGGCCGGCGGCGGCCTTCGCCTCGGCCTCGTACGCCGCCTTGCGGTCGGCGCGCTCGGCGGCGACCTTGAGCGGCGGCGGGGCCGGCAGGCCCTTGAACTTCTGCCAGTCGCCGGTCAGCTCCAGCAGACGCTGGACGGCCTCGCTCGGCTGCGCGCCGACCGAGAGCCAGTACTGGACCCGCTCCGACTTGACCTCGATGATCGAGGGGTCTTCCTTCGGCTGGTAGACGCCCACGAACTCGATCGCGCGACCGTCACGCTTGGTGCGCGAGTCCGCGATGACGATGCGGTACTGCGGGTTGCGGATCTTGCCCATCCGCAGGAGCCGGATCTTTACGGCCACAGTTGTTTCGCTCCTGTTGCGATTTCACCGACCCGGCTACGGGCGGTGCACGGGTGAGCGTCGACCGGCACAGTGGGGTTGGGCCGGAGACTGCTCGATGGACTGGCGACGCGCCCGGGTTAGAGGGCGCCGAACGCGCGCCGGATACCAGCGAACCATTCTGCCAGATCACCCGGCGAACACTCACATCGGCCCACCCCACCGGCCCGGCGGGCAGCCCGGCCGGGAGTGGGCCATGTCACAATCATCGTACGGGGGGGCGGTCCCAGCCGGGCGGCAGCTCCGTCGGGGGCGTCCAGTCGGCCGGCGGGACGAAGTCGCACCAGGTGCCGTCGAACGGGAACGTCCCCGCCTCGGCGAGGGCGATCACCCGCTCCCCCTCCGCGCGTACGGCCCGCTCGTCGGTCACCCAGTAGTGGTCGGGGAAGGCGAGCCGCTCGGTGAACTCGTCCTCGTCCTTCCACTGCCAGCTGTGGTCGGGCCGGACCACCACGTCCAGGTCCTGGTCGACCATGTCCACCCCGGCGAGCGACCCGTCGGCCCACCGGACGCCCGGCTCCTCCAGGTTGACGTACCAGGCGGCGAACCGGTCCTGGTCGTCGCGGAAGAACCAGACCGAGTGGGCCGCGCCGGTGGGTAGGAACTTCAGCAGCGGCGGGCCGTTCCACCGGCCCCGGGCCAGCCGGTACGACGAGGTGATCCACTCGGTGAACGGCATCGCCCGCATGCCCAGCCCCGCCTCGGACACCTCGTGCGCCACCGGCGTGTCCCGGGCCACCCAGAGCAGCAGGCCCCGGTCGTCGTCGAGCACCACCCGGGCCGGTCGGACCCACCCGATCCGACCGTGCCGCACGTTGCGGTGCACGATCAGCTGACCCGGTTCGAAACGCACCACACCTCCACAGTTCTGCACGGACCTGCGCGCCGGTCCCGGGGCTCGGGCCGGGCCGGTCCCGGAGCTCCGGCCGGGCCGGGCACGGACTTGCGCGCCGGTCCCGGGGCTCGGGCCGGGCCGCCGGGCCGGGTCCGGCGAGCCGGCGGCGCACGGGAGGCACCGCCGGCAGGGACGGTCCGCCGACCCGGGTCGGCGGACCGGGGTCCACCGTGGGGCGGCTCAGTAGGCGCGGGCCAGGATGGCGGTCAGGTCCGGCTCGTCCTCGTTGTCCGGGACGGACCCGTCGGCCCGCAGCAGGCACCGGACGGTGACTCCCTGACCGTTGGCCTCGGCCTCGCCCGCGACGCCGACGGCCGACCACGGCACCATGGCCCAGCCGGTGGCCGCCGCCTCGATCGCCTCGGCGAGGGTGGACACCTCGACGGTGCGGGACCGCCGGTGGGCGAGCGCCTCGTCGTGCAGGGCCTGCTGGTCGGCCTCCAGGGCGGCCACGACCGCGCCGACCACGTCGGCGACCGGGGTGGGGGCCTTCGAGCCGTCCGTCCGCCGGACCACGACCGCGTTGCCGGCGGCCAGGTCGCGGGGGCCGACCTCGACGCGTACCGGATAGCCGCGCAGCTCGGCGTCGACGGCCCGGCGGCCGAACGCGGTGTCGGTGCGGTCGTCGAGCGCGACCCGGACGCCGGCGTCACGCAGCGCGTCACGCAGCTTGGCCGCCGCCTCGCCGACGCCGTCGCCCGCCTTGACGATCATGACGTACGCCTGGATCGGGGCCAGCCTCGGCGGCACCCGCAGCCCGTTGTCGTCACCGTGCGCCATGATCAGCCCGCCGAGCATCCGGGTGGAGGTGCCCCAGGAGGTCGTCCAGGCGTGCTCCCGGCCACCCTCGGCCGAGGAGTAGCTGATGTCGAACGCCTTGGCGAAGTTCTGCCCCAGCTCGTGGCTGGTGCCGAGCTGCAGCGCCTTGCCGTCGCCCATCATGCCTTCGCAGGTGTAGGTGGCGGTCGCCCCGGCGAACCGCTCCCGGGCGGTCTTCAGCCCGACCACCACCGGGATGCCCAGCACGTTGACCATCAGGTCCTCGTACGCCTCGTGCAGGATCTTGCGGGCGTAGGCGCGGGCGTCTTCACGGGTGGCGTGCGCGGTGTGCCCCTCCTGCCAGAGGAACTCGCTGGTACGCAGGAAGACCCGGGGGCGCAGCTCCCAGCGGACCACGTTCGCCCACTGGTTGAGCAGCAGCGGCAGGTCCCGGTACGAGTCGATCCACTTGGCCATGAACTCGCCGATCACCGTCTCGCTGGTGGGGCGCACCACCACCGGCTCGGCGAGCTGCTTGCCGCCACCGTGGGTGACCACCGCCAGCTCCGGCGAGAAGCCCTCGACGTGCTCGGCCTCGCGCTTGAGGTAGCTCTCCGGGATGAACAACGGGAAGTACGCGTTCTCCGCGCCGGCCGCCTTGATCCGGGCGTCCATCTCGGCCTGCATCCGCTCCCAGATGGCGTAGCCGGCCGGTCGGATGACCATGGTCCCCCGGACCGGGCCGTTGTCGGCCAGCTTCGCCTTGGCGATCAGGTCCTGGTACCAGCGGGGAAAGTCCTCCGCACGGGGAGTGAGCACGCGAGCCATGACCGCACATCCTATGCGCCCCGCCCGACGTCGGCGTCATCGGGCGCGCTGCCGCGCCCCGCGCCGCCCGACCGGGGTCAGCGGACCACCCGGCCGCGCAGGACGATCCGGCTGGGCGTCCGGACCACCCGCAGGTCGCGGCGCGGGTCCTCGGGGTAGACGACCAGGTCCGCCAGGCCGCCCTCGACCAGGCCGGGGAAGCCGAGCCACTGCCGGGCCCGCCAGGAGGCGGCGGCGAGGACGTCCACGGCGGGCATGCCGGCCTGCTCGTGCAGCAGCAGCATCTCCTCGGCGGCCAGCCCGTGGTCGATGCCGCCGCCCGCGTCGGTGCCCACGTAGATCGGCACCCCGGCCTCGTGGGCGGCCCGCACCACCTCGGGGAAGCGGTCGCGCAGGGCGATCATGTGGTCGGCGTAGCCGGGGAACTTGGGGCGGGCCGCGGCGGCGATGCCCCCGAACGTCCGAATGTTGATCATCGTGGGGACCAGCGCCGTGCCCTGCCGGGCCATCAGGTCGATCAGGTCGAGGCTCAGCCCGGTGCCGTGCTCCACCGAGTCCACCCCGGCCTTCACCATGATCTCCACGGCCGACTCGCTGAACGTGTGCACCGCCGCGCGTACCCCGGCGGCGTGCGCGGCGGCCACCGCGGCGGCCATCGTGTCGGCGTCCCAGGCCGGCGCGAGGTCGCCGACGCCCCGGTCGATCCAGTCGCCGACCAGCTTGACCCAGCCGTTGCCGGCGGCGGCCTGCGCGGTGACCGCCGCGGTCACCTCCGCCGCGTCGACCTCCAGGCCGATGTCGCGCAGGTAGCGCTTCGGCGGGGCGACGTGCCGCCCGGCGCGGGCCAGTCGCGGCAGGTCCGGTTCGTCGTCGAGTTCGGGGTACGGGTACGGCGAGCCGGCGTCGCGCAGCGCGAGCACCCCGGCGTCCCGGTCGGTACGGGCCAACGTGCGGGCCTGGTCGAGGGAGGTGACCGGGGTGGCGCCCCGGGCGATGCCGAGGTGGCAGTGGGCGTCGACCAGCCCGGGAAGCACGAACCCGGAGTCGGCGACCGTCTCGGCGTCGGGCACCGGGTCGAAGGTGACCCGGTCGCCGTCGAGCCAGACGTCCCGGACCTCGTCGTCGGGCAGGAGCACACCGCGCACATGCAGAGCCATGCGCACAGTCCTACCCGATCACGGCCCGTCGGGGGCGAGCAGGTCGTTCTTCCGGGCGGTCAGCGCCGGCAGGTCGACCGAGACCTTCCACGGCTGTTCGGTGACGAACAGGTCCTCGGTGTGGGTGAGCTGCTCGTAGTCGCGACCGCCGGGACCGAGTGCGTACTCGGTCAGCGTGATCCGGTCCTGGAGCGGGTCGACCACCCAGTACGAGCGGACCCCGGCGTGCGCGTACACCTTCGCCTTGTCGTACATGTCGCGGAAGGTGGAGGTGGGTGACACCACCTCCACGGCCAGCAGGGCGTCCTCGACGGGGACGGGCGACCGCCCGGCGTGCCGGCGGTGGATCGCCACCACGTCGGGCCGGGGCTCGTTGCGGCGGTCGACCCGCATCGACAGGTCGAAACTCACGAGGTGATCCGACGGGCAGTTGACTTCGACGGCGAGCAACAGACGGACGCACAGGTCCTGATGCAGGGCAGTGGGGGACGGCACGATCAACCTTCCGTTGATCAGTTCGTACGGAAGGTCCTTCGGCAGGTCGCCGAGGTCGTCGACCGTCCACTCGTGCCGTTCGGGCAGGATCGGGGCCGCGGTCATGACATCTCCTTCCAGGGGGCGGAACCACCCTAAGCGCCCACCCCGTCGCCCACCGTAATCGACACGCGTCAGCGGGGCCGGTTGTCGCCCCTGCCGAGCTTGTTGAAGTCGATCTTCGGAAGCTTGAAGCCCGGCGGCAGCCCCTGGCCGCCCGCCAGGTCGTTCGGGTCCATCCCCGGCGGGAGCTGCGGCATGCCACCGGGGAAGCCGCCCGGCAGCCCGGCGCCCGCGCCGCTGCGCGGCCGGTTGCCGCCCTTGGTGCCCTTGCGCTTGTTCTTCGGGGACTTGGTGGCCTTGCGCCGGCCCCCACCGGGCAGGCCCATCATGCCGCCCATCTGCTTCATCATCTTCTGCGCGTCGGCGAAGCGGTTGAGCAGCTGGTTGACGTCCATCACGGTGACCCCGGAGCCACCGGCGATACGGGCCCGCCGGGAGCCGTTGATGATCTTCGGGTTGGTCCGCTCGGCCGGGGTCATCGACCTGATGATCGCGGTGACCCGGTCGAAGTGCTTGTCGTCCAGCTCGGCGAGCTGGTCCTTCATCTGCCCCATGCCGGGCATCATGGCCAGCACGTTGGCGATCGGGCCCATCCGCCGCACCGCGATGAGCTGGTCGAGGAAGTCCTCCAGGGTGAACTGCTCGCCGCCCATCAGCTTGGCGGTCATCTTCTCCTTCTGATCGGTGTCGAAGGCCTGCTCGGCCTGCTCGATCAGAGTGAGGACGTCGCCCATGCCGAGGATCCGGCTGGCCATCCGGTCGGGGTGGAAGACGTCGAAGTCCTCCAGCTTCTCACCGGTGGAGGCGAACAGGATCGGCTGGCCGGTGACCTCCCGCACCGACAGCGCGGCACCACCCCGGGCGTCGCCGTCGAGCTTGGACAGGACCACACCGGTGATGCCCACGCCGTCGCGGAACGCCTCGGCGGTGCGGACCGCGTCCTGGCCGACCATCGCGTCGATGACGAAGATGACCTCGTCGGGGTCGACCGCGTCGCGGATGTCGGCGGCCTGCTGCATCATCTCGGCGTCGATGCCGAGCCGGCCGGCGGTGTCGACGATGACGATGTCCCGGGCGGCCCGCTTCGCGTGCTCGATCGAGGCGCGGGCGACCTGCACCGGGTCGCCGGTGCCGTTGCCGGGCTCCGGGGCGTACACCTCGACGCCGGCGCGGCCACCGAGCACCTGGAGCTGCCCGACGGCGTTGGGACGCTGGAGGTCGGCGGCGACCAGCAGCGGCTGGTGCCCCTGGGCCTTGAGCCAGCGGGCCAGCTTGCCGGCGAGGGTGGTCTTACCGGAGCCCTGGAGGCCGGCCAGCATGATCACGGTCGGCGGCTGCTTGGCGAACTGGAGCCGCCGGCCCTCGCCGCCGAGCACGTTGATCAGCTCTTCGTTGACGATCTTGACGATCTGCTGGGCCGGGTTGAGCGCCTGGGAGACCTCCGCGCTGCGGGCCCGCTCCTTGACGTTCGCGATGAAGCCTTTCACCACCGGGAGCGCGACGTCCGCCTCCAGCAACGCCAGGCGGATCTCGCGGGCGGTGGCGTCGATGTCGGCGTCGGTGAGCCGGCCCTTGCCGCGGAGCTTGGTGAAGATTCCGGACAGGCGGTCACTCAAGGTGTCAAACACGCGAACATCCCGTATGTCGTCAGCGGCGGGCACAGGTGCGGCCGGGCCGGCTGTCCAGCCCACCGTTAGGGTAGCCCGCCGGCCGCACGCCCGCTCCGGCCCCGCGCGCCGCGCCACGCGCCCGTGCCCGGGGCCGGCCGGCGGCGACGCCCACGACGCACCCGCTGGCCCGGACGGTGGACGTCGGACACACCGCAGGTCCGCCGGCACCACGTGCGGGCGGCGTCGCCTCCGGCCGGCGCGGTCCTACACGGCGGCGAGGACGGCGGCCTTGATGTGGTCCCGCTGCTCGTCCGACGGCCAGCCACCGACCAGGTAGAACGCGTCGACCACGTCACCGCCGAGGGTGGAGATCCGGGCGGCGCGCACCTGCGCCCCGGCCTCGTCCAGCGCGCAGGTGACCCGGTAGAGCAGGCCCGCGGCGTCGGCGGCGCGCAGCTCCAGCAGGACCGCGTCGGTGGCCGCCTCCCGGTGCCAGACGACCCGGGGGGCCGCTCCCCCACTGCGGGCGGCCAGCGCCCGGCCACGCAGCCGTTGGGTCACCGAGACGTCACCGGTGACCGCGCGCCGCAGGTCGGCGCTGAGTGCGATCGGGTCCGGGGCCAGCCCGTAGCGCGGCTGCACCAGGCACTCGACCAGGGCCCGGCCGTCGACCGTGGCGGCGTCCGCCGAGATCACCTCCAGCCGGTGCAGGGCCAGGCAACCGGCGACCGTGGCGAGCAGCCCCCGCCGGTCGGCCGCGGCCACCGCCACCCGGTCCTCGGTCAGGTGTACGACCGGCAGTGGCCCGGAGACCAGCGCCGGGTCGGGGGCCGGCGGGGCGGGCACCACGCCGGTGTCCAGGGTGGTCCGCACCCGGGCGACCAACTCGGCGATCAGCCGCCCCTTCCAGCCGGACCAGGCGGCCGGGCCGGTGGCGGCGGCGTCGGCCAGCACCAGGGCGTGCAGCAGTTCCAGCGTGGTGGTGTCGCCGACCCGCTCGGCCACCCCGGCGATCGTCTTCGGGTCGGACAGGTCGCGGCGGGTCGCCACGTCGGGCAGGAGCAGGTGCAGCCGGACCAGCGTGCCGATCAGCGCGGCCTCCTCGGCGGGCAGGCCGATCCGGGTGGCCACCGCCTCGGCCAGCGGCGCGCCGACGGTGGAGTGGTCGCCGTCCAGCCCCTTGCCGATGTCGTGCAGGAACGCGCCGATCAGCAGCAGGTCGGGGCGCTCGACGTCGCGGGTGTGCCGGCTCGCCTCGTACGCGGCCTGCACCAGGTGCCGATCGAGGGTGAACCGGTGCACCGGGTTGTGCTGGGGCAGGCTGCGCAGCCGGGTCCACTCGGGCAGCCAGCCGTCGATCAGGCCGTACCGGTCGCAGGTCTCCCAGGCGGGCACCAGGCCGGGGCCGGCGCCGAGCAGCGTGACGAACGCGGCCCGGGCGGCCGGCGGCCAGGGCGCGGGCAGCGGCGGGCAGTACGCGGCCAGCCACTCGCAGGTGGCCCGCGCGATCGGCAGCCGGTGGGTGGCCGCGGCGGCGGCGATCCGCAGCGACAGGCTCGGGTCGGGGCGGGCCCCGATGGCGGTCCGGGCCAGCACCAGCTCCCCGTCGTGCTCGACCACGTCCCGGGCGACCGGGCGGCGCAGCGGTCGGCCGTCGGTGCCCCGGCGACGGCCGGAGCGGAGCCGGTCGGCGGCCCGCCAGGCGTCGTCGAGGGCGTGGCTGACGGTGCGCGCGTCGCCGGCCACCCGACGCAGCAGGGCGTCACCGTCGCCGGAGTCCGCCCGCGCCCCGGCCCCGGCGGCCTCGGCCGCCGACTGGCGCAGGCCGAGCAGCGCGGCGACCCCGGCGCGTTCCTGGGCGACCAGCCGGTCGACCCGGCGGCCCACCTGCTGGTGCAGGGCGTCGCGGGTGTCCAGCAACCGCAGGTGGGCGGCGCGGACGGCGGGACGCAGCGCGTCGGTGATCCCGGCGGTGGCGATGGCCCGCAGGATGCCCACGTCGCGCAGCCCGCCGGCGGCCTCCTTCAGGTCGCCTTCGAGCAGGAAGGCCAGTTCGCCGTGGGTACGCCAGCGCACCTCGGTGATCTCCCGCAGGGCGGGCAGCTGGCGGACGGCGGTCCGCCGCCAGTGGTCGGTGGCGGTCCGGGTGAGGGTGTCGGCCAGCGCCCGGTCACCGGCGACGAACCGGGCGTCGAGCAGGGCCAGGGCGACCTTGACGTCGTCCTGGGCCACCGACAGCGCCTCGGCGAGGGTCCGCACGGAGTGGTCGAGCCGGACCCCGGCGTCCCAGATCGGGTACCACAGTGCGGCGGCCAACTCGTCCACCCCGGGCACCCCGGCGTGCAGCAGCACGAGGTCGAGGTCCCCGTAGGGGGCGCACTGCCGACGGCCGAGGCCGCCGACGGCGATCAGGGCGATGCCCTCCCGGGCCGGCAGCAGGCCGTGCAGCCAGGCGTCGAACGCCCCGGCCCGGGCGAGCCGGGCCGGTTCGCCGATGCCCGGGGGAACCCCGACGACCCCGTCGACCAGGAGGTCCGTCCCTGCGTCGGTGCTGTCGTCCGACGCGTTCCTCCTGGTCGACGGGGTCATCTACAGGTCCTCCTACAGGGCGTCGAGGCCGCGCTCGCCGGTACGGACCCGGACGACCTCTTCCACGCCGGTCACCCAGACCTTGCCGTCACCGATCTTGCCGGTACGGGCGGCGGCCACGATCGCGTCGACGACCTTGTCGACGTCCATCTCGTCGGTGAGCACCTCGACCCGGATCTTGGGCAGGAACTCGACCGTGTACTCGGCACCCCGGTAGACCTCGGTGTGCCCCTTCTGACGCCCGTACCCCTGGACCTCGCTGACGGTCAGGCCGGCAACGCCGAGAGCGTGCAGGGCCTCCTTCACCGCGTCCAGTTGGTACGGCTTGATGACCGCGGTCACCAGCTTCATGTCCATGCCCTCCATTCTCCGAACGTTAACCGGCGACCTTCTCGTCCACCGGCGCGGCGGCCGGCTCGGAGGCCTTCGCGCCGCCCGGGGTGATCCCGGCCATCGCGAACGCCCCGCCACCGGCACCGCCGGTGCTCGGGGAGAGGTCGTAACCGCTCTCCGCGTGCTCGCTGATGTCGATGCCCTCGACCTCGTCCTCGGCCTTGACCCGGAAGCCGAGGGTCTTGTCGATGACGAAGGCGAGCACCCAGGCGACACCGAACGACCAGGCGGTCACGATCAGGCCGGCGAGGGCCTGGCGGCCGAACTGGGTCACACCGCCGCCGTAGAACAGGCCGTCGGAGGCGCCGACCACGTCGCTGATCGCGGCGTTGACCGAGTTGGTGGCGAACAGGCCGAGCCACAGCGAGCCGATCCAGCCGCCGACGAAGTGCACGCCAACCACGTCGAGCGAGTCGTCGTAGCCGAGCTTGTACTTCAGGCTGATGGCCAGGGCGCAGACCACACCGGCGACGATGCCGAGCAGGACGGCCGCCCAGGGGGCGATGAACCCGCAGGCCGGGGTGATGGCGACCAGACCGGCGACGGCACCGGACGAGGCACCGACCATGGTCGGCTTCTTGTCCTTGATCCACTCCACCGCGATCCAGCCGAGCACCGCCGCGGCGGTGGCGAGCTGGGTGTTGATGAAGGCCAGCCCGGCGACCGAGTCGACGGTCAGCTCCGACCCGGCGTTGAAGCCGAACCAACCGAACCACAGCAGGCCGGCGCCGAGCGCGACCAGCGGGATGTTGTGCGGCTTCATGCCCTCACGCGGCCAGCCGAGCCGCTTGCCGAGCACCAGGGCGACGGCGAGGGCCGCCGCACCGGCGTTGATGTGCACCGCGGTACCACCGGCGAAGTCGAGCGCGTGGATCTTGGCGCCGATGATGCCGCCGCCCCACACCCAGTGGGCGACGGGGAAGTAGACCAGGGTGGCCCAGCCGAAGGCGAACAGCAGCCAGCCGCCGAACTTGGCCCGGTCGGAGATCGCGCCGCTGATCAGCGCGACGGTGATCACCGCGAAGACCATCTGGAACGCCATGAACACGTACAGCGGGACGCCGATGCCGCTGGGGTTCTCCGCCGTGGCGCCCCACAGGTCGGTCTCGGCGAGGAAGGTCTTGGTGCCCAGGTACGCACCGGGGTCGCCCCAGAAACCGTTGACGTCGGTCCCGAAAGCAATGCTGAAACCGTAGAACCACCACAGAACAGAGATGAGCCCGATGGCGGAGAAGCTCATCATCATCATGTTGAGCACGCCCTTGGCCCGGTTGAGGCCGCCGTAGAACAGCGCCAGTCCGGGGGTCATGAGCAGCACGAGAGCGGTCGAAACCAGCAGCCAAACGGTGTTGCCGCCGTCGATCGTCGGTGCTTCAGGCACGCTGGCCTCCTAAAGGTGAAGTTCCCTCCTTCGCGGCTTCCGGGGCAGCGTCGCCCGTACGCCGGTTGCGCGGAAGCTTGGCCGGCTGCTGTTTCCTGGACCGACACCCCTCGATTTCCGACACGTGACGGGTTGTTTCCGGCGTGTGAAGAACCTCGATCATGAAATCCCGGATACGAAAGAGTGGCCGTTCCGGCAACGAACGGCCACTCTTTCCCCGATGCGGTCGACCGCTGGGATGTTCCGGGACCCCGCACGCAGGAGGAGCCCACGCTCAGCGCAGGGCGTACTCCAGGGTGTGCCGTTCGTAGTCGAGCAGGCGCAGGTCGCGCATCGGGCGACGGAGGTGACCCTTGTGCACGATCCGGACGAACGCCGGCTCCCCCGCCGCCGCCATCCGCCGGATGCCCTCCACATGGTCGACGATCCGCTTACGGATGGTCCGGATCAGCCGGTGCCGGTCCCGGGGGATCAGCCCGTACGCGTCGGCGAACAACCGCAGCCGGCGGGGCCGGTCCGGGTGCTTCCAGCCGAGCGTGATCGAGTCCCGGTCGGCGAAGATCGGCACCCAGGTCCACGCCGCGTACGCCACGTCGTAGATCCGGGCCCCGGGCGAGGCGAGGTCGAAGTCGATCAGGCCGAGGGTGCCGTCCGGCCGCCAGATCACGTTGTGCGGGGCGGCGTCGTGGTGGCAGATCACCTCGGTGTCCGGCGGCGGCGGCCCGAACGAGCGCCACACCGCGCCGGGCGGCGGGGCGAAGCCGTACTGGGCGTCGTGGAACATCCGCAGCATGGTGGCCACCGTCACCAGCGCCTCGTCGGTGACCCAGTGCGGGGCCAGCGGGTACTCCCCGCACTCCCCTTCGAGGTAGGACAGCACCTCCCGGTTGCGCTCGTCCATGCCCAGCGCCCGGGGAGCGCCGGTGAACCCGACGTACTCCAGGTGGCGCAGGAGGGCGTGCACCGAGGGCGTCCACGGGCCGGCGTTGCGCCGGACGGTGTCGCCGACCCGGACGACGGTGCTCACGTTCCCGCCGTGCAGCGGGATCTCCTGCGAGGTCACGTACGGTCTCCCCAGGCCCGGCGCCGCATGGCGGGGGTCACGCCACCCGGCGTACGCGCGATCGTCGTTGCTCACCGCGAGGTTACGCGTCCCGGGCGAGCGGCTCGGTGCCGAGCAGCGCGTCGACGAACTGCGCCGGGTCGAACGGGGCCAGATCGTCCGCGCCCTCGCCGAGACCGACCAGCTTGACCGGGATGCCGAGCTTGCGCTGGACGGCGATCACGATGCCGCCCTTGGCCGTCCCGTCGAGCTTGGTCAGCACCACCCCTGTCACGTTCACCACCTCGGTGAACACCCGGGCCTGTTCCAGCCCGTTCTGCCCGGTGGTGGCGTCCAGGATCAGCAGCGTCTCGTCGATCGGGCCGTGCTTCTCCACCACCCGCTTGACCTTGCCCAGCTCGTCCATCAGGCCGATCTTGTTCTGCAACCGGCCGGCGGTGTCGATGAGCACGGTGTCCGTGCCGGCGTCGATGCCCCGGCGGACCGCGTCGAAGGCCACGCTGGCCGGGTCGGCGCCCTCCGCGCCCCGGACCGTCTCGGCGCCCACCCGGCCGCCCCAGGTCTCCAGCTGGTCGGCGGCGGCGGCCCGGAAGGTGTCGGCCGCGCCGAGGGTGACCGAGCGCCCGTCGGCGACCAGCACCCGGGCGATCTTGCCGCAGGTGGTGGTCTTGCCGGCACCGTTGACCCCGACCACCAGCAGCACCGCCGGCACGCCGTCGCGGCCGGTGGTGCGCAGTGACCGGTCCAGGCCCGGGTCGAGCGCGTTGACCAGCTCGGCGGCGAGCAGGTCGCGCAGCTCACCGGCGGAGCGGGTGCCGAGCACCCGGGTCCGCTCGCGGAGCCGGTCGACGATGTCCCGGGTGGCGTCGATGCCGACGTCGGCGGTGATCAGGCTGTCCTCGATCTCCTCCCAGGCGTCCTCGTCGAGGTGGTCGCGGGCGAGCAGGCCGAGCAGGCCCTTGCCGAAGGCGTTCTGCGAGCGGGCCAGCCG
The DNA here is from genome assembly GCF_049863385.1 of Micromonospora sp. WMMD723. Lineage (NCBI taxonomy): Bacteria > Bacillati > Actinomycetota > Actinomycetes > Micromonosporales > Micromonosporaceae > Micromonospora > Micromonospora sp. WMMD723. The sequence goes on along the minus strand of NZ_JBMKNR010000001.1, from coordinate 3,565,152 downwards.
GGATCGCAGCCGGACCAGCCGGCCGGCGGTCGGCTCGGGGACCTCCAGCGGCGGGGCCGTCGCCACCGGCGGCTCGACCAGCACGCCGGTGGAGAGGTCGGACTCGGCCGCCTCGACGGGTGGCCCGGCCAGGTCCTCCTCGGCCCGGGTGTCGACCTCGGTCTGCGGCAGCGGGGGTGCGGCACGCCGACGCAGCCGGGGCACGACCAGGCCGAGGCCGCCGAGGATCAGCACGCCGAGCAGGGCCAGTGCGACGAGGAGGTAGTCCGTCATGCCGAAATCCTGTCAGATGCCGACGACCGCGTCCCACTCACCGCCTCCAGACCCGGGCGAGCTGCGGGTACGCTCGCCGCTGCCGGGGGTGACCCACCCGCCCGCGGGGTAGCAGAGCTGAACCGTCTTCTCCTCGGAGGTGCCACCCATGCCCGAGCCACGCCTGCTCATCGGCCCGTTGCTGCGCCGGGTGGTCGGCACCCGGGCGACGGTGTGGGTGGAGACCGGCGGGCCCGCGGTGGTCACCGTCCGCACGGCGCACGGTGCCACCGGCTCCGCGCCGACCTTCTCCGCGTACGACCACCACTACGCGCTGGTGGTGGTGGAGGGGCTCACCCCGGACCACGCCACCACCTACGAGGTGCTGGTCGACGACGAGCTGGTCTGGCCGGTGGCCCGCGACGGGTTCCCGCCCAGCGTGATCCGGACCAGGGCGGCCGACGACCGGGACCAGCCGGTCAGCCTGATCTTCGGGTCGTGCCGGGAGACCACCCAGCACAACACCACCCGCAAGCTGCCCCCGGACGCGCTGGACGCGTACGCCCGGCGGCTGATGGCCGCGCCCGACCCGGACGACCTGCCCGACCTGCTGGTGCTGCTCGGTGACCAGGTCTACGCCGACGTCACCTCGCCCACGGTCAGGCGGCTGCTCAAGCGGCGTCGGCGGCGTCCGAAGGACGCCCCGGCCGACCAGGTGGTCAGCTTCGACGAGTACACCAAGCTCTACCTGGAGTCCTGGCGCGACCCGGAGATCCGCTGGCTGCTCTCCACCGTGCCCAGCGTGATGATCTTCGACGACCACGAGGTGATCGACGACTGGAACACCTCGAAGTCGTGGCGGGCCGACATGCGCCGGCAGGCCTGGTGGGCCGAGCGGATCCGCAGCGGCCTGGCCTCCTACTGGGTCTACCAGCACCTGGGCAACCTCGCCCCGGACGAGATCGCCGCCGACCCGCTCTACGCCAAGGTGGTCGCCGCCGAGGACGCCACCACCGTGCTGCGCGAGTTCGGCGAACGGGTCGACAGGGAGGCCGACGAGGCACACGACACCGAGCGCTGGCGGGCCGTGCAGTACCAGTGGAGCTACGCGCTGGACCTGGGCCGGACCCGGCTGGTCATGCTGGACAACAGGTGCAGCCGGGTGCTCGAACCGGGTGCCCGGTCGATGCTGCCGGCCGGCGAGTGGTCCTGGTTCCTGGACCGGGCCCACGGGGTCTACGACCACCTGGTGGTCGGCGCGTCGCTGCCCTGGCTGCTGCCGCCGGGCATCCACCACGTGGAGGCGTGGAACGAGAAGCTGGCCGACTCGGGCAGGCCGTGGGTCGCCGGGCTGGCCGAGAAGCTGCGCCGGGCGCTGGACCTGGAGCACTGGGCCGCGTTCCGCCGCTCGTTCGACGCCCTCGGGGCGCTGTTCGTGCGGCTGGGCAGCGGCGACCCGGGCAGCACCGGGGACCGGGTCGGCGCGGGGCCCGCGTACCCGGCGCCGGCGTCGATCAGCGTGCTCTCCGGCGACGTGCACCACTCGTACGTGGCCCGCGCCCGGTTCGACGACCCGGCGGTCCGCACCCCGGTGCACCAGCTCACCTGTTCCCCGATCCACAACCAGGTGCCGGCGGCGATGCGCCCGCTGATGAAGCTGGGCTGGAGCGCGGGGCCGGCGGCGGCCACCCGGGCACTGGCCCGCTCCGCCGGGGTACGCCGCCCGACGGTGCGCTGGAAGAAGCTCGCCGGCCCGTACTTCGGCAACGCGGTGAGCACGTTGCGGCACACCGGGCGGGAGGCGGTGGTGCTGATCGAGGGCACCACCAGCGACGGGCACCTGCGTGAGGTGGCCCGGCAACGACTCTCCTCGGCGAAGTGACGCGCGCCACGTACCCTCGTGCCGTGGACGATCATCTGCCGGAGACGCTGCGCGTGCTGGAGCACGAACTGACCGCGCTGCTGCGCCGGGGCCGGGCGCTGTCCTGGGAGATCGCCCGGGAGGTGCATCCCAACCTGGAGCCCAACGCGTACGGCCTGCTGCTGTGGCTGCGCCGGTCCGGGTCGACCCGGCTGACCGACCTGGCCGCCCAGCTGGGTATCGGTAAGGGCACCCTGAGCCGGCAGATCCAGGGGCTGGAGGCGTTGGGCCTGGTGCGCCGCGACCCGGACCCGGTCGACCGGCGGGCGGCGCAGCTGCGGCTGACCGAGGAGGGCACCCGGCGCTTCGACGCGGCCCGGTCGGCCCGGATGGACCAGATCAACAGGTCGATGGAGACCTGGCCGAAGCGGGACGTCGAGGAGTTCGCCCGCCTGATGCACCGGTTCAACGAGACCTTCTGAACCCGGCCGCGCCCCGGGTCGGGCGGCGTCGTGCCCCGGGTCCGGGGGAATAGAGCCACGTCACGTCCGGTTGTTGCTTGAGGCAACGAACACTTACGGTTGCCCGAGGCACCCTCTTCACCACCAGCGGAGGCAGCGACGATGACCCAGGCGACAGCGCCCACCCGGGCGACCGGCGTCGAGATGACCCACCGGCAGATCCTGGAGGCCCTCTCCGGACTGCTGCTGGGCATGTTCGTCGCGATCCTCTCCTCCACGGTCGTCTCCAACGCGCTGCCGCGGATCATCACCGAGCTCAAGGGTGGTCAGTCCGCCTACACCTGGGTGGTCACCTCGACCCTGCTGGCGACCACCGCGACCACCCCGATCTGGGGCAAGCTCGCCGACCTGACCAGCAAGAAGATCCTGGTCCAGCTCTCCCTGGCCATCTTCGTGCTGGGCTCCGTGCTGGCCGGGCTGTCCCAGTCCACCGAACAGCTCATCGCCTGCCGGGTGCTCCAGGGCGTCGGGGCCGGCGGCCTCACCGCCCTGGCCCAGGTGATCATGGCGACGATGATCGCGCCCCGCGAGCGCGGCCGGTACAGCGGTTACCTCGGCGCGGTGATGGCCGTCGGCACCATCGGCGGCCCGCTGATCGGCGGCGTCATCGTCGACACCTCCTGGCTCGGCTGGCGCTGGTGCTTCTACGTCGGCGTGCCGTTCGCCATCGCCGCCCTGGTGGTGCTCCAGAAGACCCTGCACCTGCCGGTCGTCAGGCGTCAGGTGAAGATCGACTGGTGGGGCGCGACGCTGATCACCGCCGCCGTGTCGCTGCTGCTGATCTGGGTCACCCTGGCCGGCGACAGGTACGACTGGATCTCCTGGCAGAGCGCCGTCATGGTGACCGGCGCGGTCGTGCTCGGCACGCTCGCCATCCGGGTGGAGAACCGGGCCAGCGAGCCGATGATCCCGCCGAGGCTGTTCCGCAACCGCACCATCACCCTCGCCGTCGTCGCCAGCATCGCCGTCGGCGTGGGCATGTTCGGCGCATCGGTCTTCCTGGGTCAGTACTTCCAGATCAGCCGGGGCGAGAGTCCGACCATGTCCGGCCTGATGACCATGCCGATGATCCTCGGCCTGCTGGTCTCCTCCGTCGTCGTCGGCCGGATCATCACCCGGACCGGCCGTTGGAAGCGCTACCTGGTCGCCGGTTCCGCGCTGCTCACCGCCGGATTCGCACTGATGGGCACGATCCGCTACGACACCCCGTACTGGCACCTCGCCGTCTACATGGCGCTGATCGGCCTCGGGCTCGGCATGACCATGCAGAACCTCGTCCTCGCCGTGCAGAACACCGTCAGCACCCACGAACTCGGCGCGGCCAGCTCGGTGGTGGCGTTCTTCCGCAGCCTCGGCGGCGCGGTCGGCGTGTCCGTGCTCGGCGCGGTCCTCGGCCACCGGGTCAAGGACTACATCGCCGACGGCCTCACCGCGCTGGGCATCCCGGCCTCCGGCTCGGGCAGCGGCGGCGTCCTGCCCGACGTGCACACCCTGCCGGGCCCGATCCGGATCGTGGTGGAGAGCGCCTACGGCCACGGCGCCGGCGACATCTTCCTGGCCGCCGCCCCGTTCGGGCTGATCGCCCTGATCGCGGTGATCTTCATCAAGGAGATCCCGCTGCGCCAGCACACCGGGGACGCCGTCACCGAGACCGTCGCGCAGGAGTCCGCCGTCGCGGCGGGCGGCGGGGCGGCGGTGGTCCGCACCGGGACCCGGGACTGACCGGTGAGCACCCCCGTCGAGCGTGAGCAGTACGGCCCGCAGGCCCGCCCGCTGGAGTTCGAGCGGGGCACCGACGGGCCCCGGGTGGTGCTGGTCGGCGTCGACGGCACCCGGACCTCGCTGCGTGCCGCGTCGTACGCGGCGGGGCTGGCCCGCAGGCAGGGCGCCGCGCTGGTGGTGGTCTTCGTCAGTGCCCCGGCCGGCTACGTGTCCCTCATGCCGGGGGTGGTGGCCGGGGCGGTCCAGCAGACCCACGACGAACTCGCCGACGAACTGCGGCAGGAGTGCCGCCGGGGCGCGGAGGAACTGGGGCTGCCGGTGACGTTCCTGTGCCGGCGCGGGGACGCGTACACCGAGCTGCGGGCGGCGGCCGACGAGTCCCGGGCGGACCTGGTGGTGGTCGGCTCCTCCGAGCAGGCCGGGCACCGGCTCGTCGGTTCCGTCGCCACCCGCCTGGTCCGCACCGGCCGCTGGCCGGTCCTCGTCGTCCCCTGACCGGGGCGGGGCCCGGGGAATGTCGGACCGGTCGGCGAGGATGCCGGCCATGACCTGGCGAGCACCGGAGATCACCCGGAACCCGGAACTTCCCGTCGGCGACGAGCGGCCCATGCTGGAGAGCTGGCTCGACTACCACCGGCAGACCCTGCTGCTCAAGTGCGCCGGGTTGACGGCCGGGCAGTTGCGCACTCCGAGCGTGGAACCGTCCGGGCTGACCCTGCTCGGCCTGGTCCGGCATCTGGGCGAGGTGGAGTCCTGGTGGTTCCGGGAGAACTTCGCCGGGCAACAGGTCGACTACCCGTACGGGTCCGTGGACGACCCACGCGCCGACCTCGACGTCAGTCACGCCGACGCCGAGGCCGACTTCGCCACCTACCACGAGCAGGTCGCCCTGGCCCGGGCCGCCACCGCCGGCCGCTCGCTCGACGAGACGTTCACCGAGGTCGGCCCCCAGCATCGGACCTTCAGCCTGCGCTGGGTCTACCTGCACCTGATCGAGGAGTACGCCCGGCACAACGGCCACGCCGACCTGATCCGGGAACGCCTCGACGGCGTCACCGGCGAGTGACCCCGCCGCTCGGCCAGGCCGGGGTTCAGTGGGCCAGCGCCGCCCGCAGGTAACGCAGCCCCTCCGGCCCGCTCCACCGGTACGCCGACAGCCCCGCCGCCCGCGCCCCCCGGATCGCCCAGTCCTCGTCGTCGACGAAGAGCACCCGGGCGGGCGGGGTCTCCAGGGCGGCACAGGCGGCCTGGAAGTACTCCTTCGCCGGCTTGTGCACCCCGACGACCGAGGAGTTGACCACCACGTCCAGCTCGCCGACCAGGCCCAGCTCGGCGAGGTCGGTGTCGAGCAGGTCGGTGGCGTTGGTGCCCAGCCCGACCCGGATGCCGCCCGCCCGCGCCTCGCGGACGAAGGCCAGCACGTCGGCGTCGACCTCGCCCCGGTAGCGCTGCCACTGCTCCACGGCCGCGCGGGCCCGCTGCGGCCCGACCGAGTCGCTCAGCGCGTCGGCCACACTGGACATCCAGTCGGCGTGGCTGACCTGACCGGTCAGCACCGGTTGCAGCCGCCCCCAGTGCATGGCGATCTCGCCGAGCACCCCGGCGGCGAGGCCGTACTCCCGTTCGACGTCGGCGGCCACCGCCGGGTCCCAGTGCCGCAGCACGCCGTCGAAGTCGAGCAGGAGCGCCGTCGGCCGTTGCCGTGCCACTAGTGATTCTCCTCGTGTCCGTCGGACCGCTCGGCGTCGGTCCGGTTGAGCCGTTGGCTGATCACCTGGGTGACCCCGCTGCGCATGGTCACGCCGTAGAGCGCGTCGGCGATCTCCATGGTCCGCTTCTGGTGGGTGATGACGATCAACTGGCTCTTCTCCCGCAACTGGGCCAGCAGGGTGATCAGGCGGCCCAGGTTCACGTCGTCGAGGGCCGCCTCCACCTCGTCCATGATGTAGAACGGGCTGGGTCGGGCCCGGAAGATCGCCACCAGCATCGCCACGGCGGTCAGCGACCGCTCGCCGCCGGAGAGCAGCGACAGCCGTTTGATCTTCTTGCCGGGCGGCCGGGCCTCCACCTCCACGCCCGTGGTGAGCAGGTCGTCCGGCTCGGTGAGGATCAACCGGCCCTCACCACCGGGGAACAGGACCGTGAAGACCTGCTCGAACTCGCGGGCCGTGTCGGCGAACGCGCTGGCGAAGACCTCCAGGATGCGCTCGTCGACGTCCTTGACCACGGTGAGCAGGTCACGTCGGGTGGCCTTGAGGTCCTCCAGTTGCTCGGAGAGGAACTTGAAGCGCTCCTCCAGGGCGGCGAACTCCTCCAGCGCGAGCGGGTTGACCTTGCCGAGCAGGGCCAGTTCCCGTTCCGCCTTGGCGGCCCGCTTCTCCTGCACCGGGCGCTCGTAGCGGACCGGCTCGGGCACCGGCAGGCCGTCGCGTTCGGCCGCCGCCACGTCCACCGGGGTCGGCGGGACGGGCTGGGTCGGGCCGTACTCGGCGACCAGGGTCTCCACGTCCAGGCCGAAGTCCTCGGCGGCCTTGGCCTCCAACTGCTCGATGCGCAGCCGCTGCTCGGCGCGGGCCACCTCGTCCCGGTGCACCTGGCTGGTCAACCGCGCAAGCTCCGCGCCGAGCCGCTTCGCCGCGCCGCGTACCTCCTGGAGCTCGGCCTCCCGGGCGGCGCGCTCCCGGGCGACCGCGTCGCGGTGCTCCTCGGCCCGCGCGATGGAGGTGCCGAGCCGGGTCAGCGCCTCGCGGGCCCCACCGACCACGGCGCGGGCGATCGCCGCGCCCCGGGTCCGGGCCGCCCGCCGCGCCGCCGCCCGCTCCCGGGCCGCCCGCTCGGCGGTCGCCTGCCGGGCCAGCGAGTCGGCCCGGCCGGCGATCGAGGCGACCCGCTCCTCGGCGGTACGCACCGCGAGGCGGACCTCCATCTCGTTCTGCCGGGCCCGGGGCACCATCGCGGCGAGCTGGTCCCGTTCCTCGGTGGAGGGTTCCGCGTCGATCGGGGTGTCCTCGGCGAGCCGCAGCCGTTCCGCCAGCTCGGCGAGGGCGGCCAGGTCGCGTTCCCGGGCCGCCTCGGCGCGGGAACGGCTCTCGCCGAGCCGGTCGGTCTCCGCCTTCGCCGACCGGGCCGCCGCACCCAGCTCGGCCAGCCGACGGGCGGCGGCGTTGCGATGGCTCTCCGCCTCCCGTTTGGCGGCGGCGGCGTGCTGCACCGCCTCCTTCGCGGCGGCCACCTCGGCCCGGGCGTCGACGAGCTGGTCGCGCAGCTCGGCGGCCGTCCGCTCGGCGGTGTGCCGGTTGGTGCGGGCCTCCTCCACGGCGGCCTGCACCTCGATGAAGCTGGCCGCCTTGGCCGACCCGCCGGCCGCCGCGTACGCCCCGACCACGTCACCGTCCGGGGTGACCGCGCGCAGCTCCGGGTTGCCGGCGACCAGCTCGGCGGCGGCGGCGAGGTCGTCGACCACCGCCACGTCGCGCAGCGCCCGGTGTACGGCGGGACGCAGCTCGGGGGCGCACTCCACCAGGTCCGGCGCCCACCGGGCGGTCTCCGGGAGCCGGGGGCGCAGCGCGTCGGCGGAGCCGGTCATGCCGGGGCCGGCGGGGCTGCCGACCAGCAGGCCGGCCCGGCCGGCGTCGGAGATCTTCAGCAGCCGCATCGCCTCGACGGCCTCGTCGACACCGGTGACCGCGACCGCGTCGGCCAGCCCGCCGAGCGCCGCGGCGAGCGCCGCCTCGTGGCCGGCGGCGACGGTGAGCAACCCGGCCAGGCTGCCCAGCAGGCCGGGCACCTCGTCGGCGCGGGCGAGCAGCGCCCCGGCACCGTCCTTGCGGCGCAGCCCCAGGGCGAGCGCCTCCTCGCGGGCCTTCCACGTCGCGGCGTCCTTCTCGGCGGCCCGCTCGGTGTCGGCCAGCGCCCGGACGGTGGCCTGCGCCCGCTCGTGGGCGGCCACCGCCTCGGCGTGCCGGTCGTCGAGTTCGGCGTTGTCCCGGTCGGCCTCGGTGGACTGTTCGGCGACCGCGTCCAGCTCCGCCTGGGCCTGGTCGGCGCGGGCCAGTGCGTCGGCGTGGGCGGCGGCGAGCCGCTCGATCTCCTCACCGGCGCTGGTGGTCCGCGCCTGCGCCGAGTTGACCTGCCCGGTCAGCCGGGCCAGCCCCTCCCGCCGGTCGGCGATCGCCTTGGCGGCGGTGACCAGTTCCCGTTCGGCGGCGGCGAGCTGGCGTTCCAGCTCCTGCCGGTGCTCGACGGCCTCGGCGAGCCGGATCTGGTCGTCGGTGAGCGCCCCGCGCAGCTCCTCCTCCTGCTCGCGGACCCGCTGCGACTCGGCCTCCAACTGGTCGGGGTCGCGGCCGGGGCGCTCGTCGTCGCCGGTGGCGCTGAGGTGACGCAGCCGTTCCCGGGCCACCTGTTCCACCGAGCGGAACCGTTCGGAGAGCGCGGAGAGCTTGTACCAGGTGTCCTGGGCGGCGGCGAGCAGCGGCGCGTCCTCGGCGAGCGCGGCCTCCAGCTCGCCGAGGCGGCCCTGGACCTCGGCGTGTTCGCCCTCGATCTGTTCGCGCCGCTGGCGCAGCGCCGTCTCGTCGGCGATCTCCTTGTCGAGGGTGGCCCGCAGGGTGTGCAGGTCGTCGGCGAGCAGCCGGAGCCGGGCGTCGCGCAGGTTGGCCTGGATGGCGGCGGCCCGCCGGGCCACCTCGGCCTGGCGGCCCAGCGGCTTGAGCTGACGGCGCAGCTCGGCGGTGAGGTCGGTCAGCCGGTTGAGGTTCGTCTGCATCGCGTCGAGCTTCCGCAGCGCCTTCTCCTTGCGCTTGCGGTGCTTGAGGACCCCGGCCGCCTCCTCGATGAACGAGCGGCGGTCCTCCGGCTTGGCGTGCAGCATGCCGTCGAGCCGGCCCTGGCCGACGATGATGTGCATCTCCCGGCCGATGCCGGAGTCGCTGAGCAGCTCCTGGATGTCGAGCAGCCGGCAGGAGTCGCCGTTGATCTCGTACTCGCTCTCGCCGGAGCGGAACATCCGGCGGGTGATGGACACCTCGGTGTACTCGATCGGCAGCGCGCCGTCGGTGTTGTCGATGGTGAGGGTGACCTCGGCCCGGCCCAGCGGTGCCCGGCCGGCGGTGCCGGCGAAGATGACGTCCTCCATCTTGCCGCCGCGCAGCGCCTTGGCGCCCTGCTCGCCCAGCACCCAGGCGATCGCGTCGACGACGTTGGACTTGCCGGAGCCGTTCGGGCCGACCACGCAGGTGATCCCGGGCTCCAGCTTCAACGTCGTGGCGGAGGCGAAGGACTTGAACCCCTTCACCGTCAGACTCTTGAGATGCACCTGTCCGATCCTCGTCCGGTGGCCACCGCAGGCGTCGCGGGCTGCGCGGACCTGGTGAACCCGCAGACTAACCCGTGGGTACGCGACGACCGGCACGCGACCCGCCCCGGCACCGCCGGCCGACCGCCGTGCGGTGGGTGGAATTGATCGGGGTGGCCCACGCCACATCGGTTCGCAAGATCGTGAATTGGTGAGCGGAGAAATGTGTGGCGGACAGCACTGCGCGCCGGCACGAAAGTGTCGGCGCGCTTTTTCGCGGTGGTGCTGTTCAGTTTTCTGCGTACCCGACGATCAGGTGAGCGCCGGCTCGGCCAGCCGGAGGAGGTCGTCCACCTCCGCCGCAGCCGCCGCGAGCCGATCGTTGTCGGCACGCAGGCGCGTGATCTCGAACTCCAGGGCCTGGACCCTGGAACGCAGTCGGGTGACCTCGTCGAGCAGACGCCGGTCGGGCGCTGCACCTACGTGGCCGTAGAGGGCCTTCGCCATGCTGACTCCTTGATATGCGCTGCCGGAAAAGCCGGCCAACGCGCGCCCATTTCGTGTTCGCGACTACTACCAGGCCATCGGAATCCGGGCGTGGCTGGGCGCGACTGGCGACACCTACATATTGAGCGATAACCCCTCGTTCGTCAAGTTCTCGCAGGCCGTAGATCATCTCCACGTCTGCCCTGTGCACTTGCCGAGGGGGCCGCAAGGCTCGGACACTCTCTGTCCGGACTCCTTGACTCTACGCCTTCCCGGACAGGTACGGTGACCCTGGACGGTCGTCCCTCCTTAACTCTTCCTTAGCCACATTGCCGCTGTTCCGTGGCCGCCGTAGCGTCACCCCGGCCCGCAAGCGACCCGTGGAGGCGACAGGCGTGTACGGCTGGACCGACCCGAACGACCCGGACGCCGCGTACCGACGGCCGCAGCCGTCGACGGACGACCCGGCCTGGCTGACCGACCGTCCCGCCCCCCGCTCGGCGTACCTCTTCGGTGACGACCCGGCCGTGGACGCACCGGCGCAGCCGGGCCCCGCCGGGGCCGACGCCGCGACCGGACCCGCCGGGGGCACCCCGCCCGCCGCCGACCGGTGGACCGACGCACCGGACGGTCAGCCGTGGCAGGGCGGGCAGACCGGCTGGCAGGACGCACCCACCGGCCGTTGGAACGCCGGGCCCGCCGGGCAGTGGGACGCCGTCGAGCAGACCACCGCCCGGCCGGACGACCGGAACGCCGCCCACCAGGAAGACGCGTGGCGGGACGGGCGGTGGTCGGACGGTCGGGACGAACCTGCCGGAACACGGCAGGAGGACCGGGCCGGTGCCTGGCAGGACGACCGGGCCGGCGAGTGGCAGGGCGACCCGGCCGGCGCATGGCGGGACGACCGGACCGGAGCCTGGCAGGACGAGCAGGGCGACCAGTCCGGGGCCTGGCGGGACGAGCACGACCGGACCGGAGCCTGGCAGGACGAGCAGGGCGACCAGTCCGGGGCCTGGCGGGACGAGCACGACCGGACCGGAGCCTGGCAGAGCGCGCGGGACGACCGGCCCGGCCGGTGGCCGGACGAGCAGGCCGCCTCCTGGCGGGACGGGCAGCCCGGCACCTGGCCGGCCGGACACGGCGAGCCGGACCAGCCGTGGCACGGCGAGCCGGACCAGCCGTGGCAGGGTGGGCCGGACGACCGGACCGGCGCATGGCAGGGCCAGCCGGCCGCCGGGCCGGACCGGCAGGAGCCGTGGCCGGACCGGCCGGACGGGTCGTGGTCCGGTGACGGGGCCGACCGGTGGGCCCAGCCGCAGGCCGGGCCGTGGCACGACGGGGTGGACCGGGCTGTCGGGCCCGACGCCCCCCGGGCCGACGCGCCCGCCGGACCCGACGGCCGGCAGCCGTACCCGGCCGCCGTGGGGCCGGTGCGTGCCGACCTGCGGGACGCCACCGCGGCCACCCCGACGGTCGGACCGGTCGACGCGGTGGCCGCGACCGGTCGTACCCGGCGGCGGTCGCGACGTCCGGTGCTCATCGGCGGTGCCGCCGCGGCGGCGACCCTGGTGGTGAGCCTCGGCATCGGCGCGGTGCTGCTGCCCGACGACGACGGGAACACCGACCGGGCCGCCCTCGACGAGCCGGTGGCCACCGCGCCCGTCATCACCGGCACCGCCCCGAGTAGCAGCGCCCCGGCCTCCCCCAGCGCGTCGCCGAGCCCGTCACCGACGTCGGCGAGCCCGTCACCGAGCCGGACCGCCACGCCGACGCCCACCCCGAGCCGGACCCGGGCGGCGTCGCGGCAGACCGCCCGGGGCGGCTCCGGCAGCGTGGCCCCGGCCGCGCCCCCCACCACCCGGGCGGCGGTCAGCGGCGGCGGGGGCAGCCAGACCCAGCAGGTCGTCGATCTGGTCAACGCCGAGCGGGCCAAGGCCGGCTGCGCCGCCGTCACCGTCGATGCCAAGCTGACCCTCGCCGCCCAGCAGCACAGCCAGGACCAGGCCGATCACAAGACCATGACGCACACCGGCAGCGACGGCAGCAACGCCGGGCAGCGGCTGGACCGGGCCGGCTACGCCTGGCGCACCTACGGTGAGAACGTCGCCTGGAACCAGCCGACCCCGGCCGCGGTGATGGACGCCTGGATGAACAGTCCCGGTCACCGGGCCAACATCCTCAACTGCGCGTTCACCGAGATCGGCGTCGGGGTGGCCAACGGCAACGGGCCGTACTGGACGCAGGACTTCGCCGCCCCGCGCTGACCGGGGACGGCCGACCGGGCCACATCATCCCGGGCCCCCGGCGACGACGTGACCGCGTCGTCGCCGGGGGCTTCTCGTTTGACCGGGTGAGGCGTGCGGCGTACCGCACGGGACCCGGGAGCAGCCGATGCGCATCCGGCCGTCAGCGTCCGCGACGCGCGGCGGGTCGTCGCTGCCCACCCGGCCACCGCGCCGCCACCCGGCCCGCCGGGTGCTGCCGGCCACGCTGGCACTCGCCCTGCTGACCCCGGTGTACGCCTGCCGTCCCGACCTCGGCCCACCCGGCGCACCGACCCCCTGGCCCCCCGCAGCGGCCCGGCAGTGGCGGTGGCAGTGGCAGCTCACCGGCCCGGTCGACACCACCGTCGACGCCGACGTCGTCCTGCTCGACCCGGTACGGGTGAGCACCGCCGAGACCGGGGCGCTGCGTCGGCGCGACCGGCGGCTGATCTGTCACGTGCCCGTCGGGACGTACGCGGGGACGGACCCGGACGCCGCCCGCTACCCGGCGGCGGTGCGGGGTGCTGCCGCCGGGCGGCCCGGCACCCGGTGGGTGGACGTGCGGCGGTGGGACCTGCTGCGGCCCGTCCTGGCCGACCGGTTCCGGCTCTGCCGGGGCAAGGGGTTCGGCGCGGTGGCCCTCGTCGACGCCGACGGGTACGCCCACCGGTCGGGCTTCCCGCTCGGCTTCGACGACCAACTGCTGTTCAACCGGCGCACGGCCGGGCTGGCCCGTTCCCTGGACCTCTCCCCCGGCCTGGTCGGCGACGTCGACCAGGTGGCCGCCCTCGCGCCGGACTTCGACTTCGCGGTCGACGAGGAGTGCGTCAGGTTGCGCCGCTGCGCCCGGCTGCTCCCCTTCGCCGACGCGGGCAAGCCGGTCTTCCAGGTCGAGTACGCCGGTGACCCGGCGCGGTTCTGCGTGACGACCGTCGGCTACGGCTTCGCCTCGATCCGTAAGAACCGCACCCTGGACGCCTGGCGGGTGCCCTGCCCCACCGTTGCCGGGCCGGTCCCCGGCACACCGCGGTGACCCGGACCGCGCGGTGCGGTCCGGGTCACCCGTGCCGCCGGCCACGGCGCTGCACCACCCGGGCGGGCGGTCACCGGCGGCGGGTCCGACGCTCGGTCAGTGCGCCCCGACCAGCTCCGGCGTCGGTTCGGCCGGTGGGGTGACGGCGGGCCGGTCGCGGCGGCGCAGGAACCGGGGGGCCCACCAGTTGGCCTCGCCGAGCAGGGTCATCACCGACGGCAGCACCACGGCCCGGATGATCGTGGCGTCCAGCAGGATCGCCGCGGCCAGCCCGATGCCGAGCTGCTTCATGTCGATCGTGCTGAGCGAGGCGAAGATCGCGAACACCCCGACCATCACGATCGCCGCGCTGGTCACCACCCCGGCCGAGGAGGTGATGCCGTAGGCGACCGCGTCGGCGTTGGACCGGCCGCCCCGGATGCCCTCCCTGATCCGGCTGACCACGAAGACGTGGTAGTCCATGGAGAGCCCGAAGAGCACCACGAACAGGAACAGCGGCAGCCAGGAGACGATCGCGCCCATCGAGGTGAAGCCGAGCAGGTCCTGCGCCCACTCGCCCTGGAAGACCAGCACCAGCAGGCCGTACGCGGCCCCGGCGGAGAGCAGGTTGAGCAGGATCGAGGTGAGGGCGACCACCACCGACCGGAACGTCCAGGTCATCACCAGGAAGGTCAGCGCCAGCACGAACGCCATCACCAGCGGCAGCTTCTCCCGGATGTGCCGGGCGTAGTCCTCGCTGGCGGCCACCCCGCCACCGACGGCGTACTCGACGCCGGGGATGCCGCGCAGTGCGGCGGGCAGCAGGTCGTCGCGGAGTTCGTGCAGGGAGCGCACCGACCGGTCGTCCCGGCTGGCGTACGGGGTGGCCACCTCCAGCACCGACACCCGGCGGTCGGCCGACACCTCGATCGTCGGGCCGTCCGCCTCGGCCGGGGCGAACAGCGGGTCGGCGGCGGCGGTGCGGGCCAGCCCGGTCAGGGCGGCGCGCACCCGGTCGGCCTGGTCGGCGGGGGCCCGTACGGCGACCGTGTGGCTGGTCCCGGTGCTCGGGAAGGCGGCGGTCAGCCGGTCGTACGCCTGCATCGCCGGGGTCGTCCGGGGCAGGTCCTCCATGCCGGGGAACTTCAGCTTCATGCCGAGCGCCGGGGCGGCCAGGGCGAGCAGCAGCCCCACCGAGACGATCAGGGTGGCCCGGGGAGCACGAAGCGCGGGTCGCAGCACCGCCGGCCAGAACCGGGGCCGGGCCGGCTGCCCGTGCCGGCCGGCGCGGGGGGCGGTGAGCCGCCACAGCAGCGGCACCCGGGGGCGGTCCACCCAGCGGCCCAGCTTGGCCAGCAGTGCCGGCAGCACGGTCAGCGAGCCGGTCACCGCGACGGCGACCACCAGGATCGAGCCGACGGCGAGGGAGGAGAAGACCACGTCGTCGGCGAGCATCAGGCCGGCCATCGAGATGATCACCGCGAAGCCGGAGACGACCACGGCGTGCCCGGACGTCTCGGCGGCGATCTCCACCGCGTCCAACCCGGACCGGCCCTTGGCCCGTTCCTCGCGTTCCCGTCGGACGTAGAACAGCGAGTAGTCCACCCCGACGGCCATCCCGATCAGCAGGATCACGCTGGAGGTGGTGTCCGTGGCGGGCACCAGGTGGGAGGCGAGGGTGGACAGACCCATCGCGGCGGCCACCGAGGAGAGCGCCAGCAGCACCGGCACCCCGGCGGCGATCAGCGCGCCGAACGCGACGATCAGGATGGCCAGGGTGACCGGCAGGCTGAGCAGCTCGGCCCGCTTGAAGTCCCGGCCCAGGGTGTCGTCCAGCGCCTGGTTGATCGACGGACCGCCGACCTGCTCGATCCGCAGCTGCGGGTGGGCGGCCTGGGCGTCGGCGGTGGCGTCGCGCAGCGGCTGCACCCGGTCGGCGGCGGTCTGCGGGTCACCGGCCATGGTGACCGGCACCAGCAGCGCGGCACCGTCGCGCGACGGGACCGGCTCGCCGACCGACGCCACCCCGGTGACCTGTCGCAGCCGGTCGGCCGCGTCGGTCGCGGCGGCCTGCGCGGCGGCCCGGTCCAGGGTGCCGGTACGCGGGGTGATCAGGATGTTCTCCACCGCCGGATCGGTGAAGTCGCCCGAGGTGACGATCACGTCGGCGTGACCGGATTCGCCGATCGCCTGGTCGGCCTGGGTGGCCTCGTTCAGGCCGGCGGCGTTGCCGCCGACGAAGCACACCGCCACGAAGACCACCCAGAGCGCGATCGCGCGCCACGGATGCTCCGCGCTCCACCGTGCCAACCGCACCGTCACCGGTCTGCCGCCCATCTGAGTCGGGCCCCCTTCCCGCCGGCGCCCTGCCGACCGTGCTGACGCTAGGGACGGCGACGCCGGGGCACATCGGGGAACGGCCCCGGCCCGCCCCCGAGGACGCGGGGGCGGTCGGGTCGGGTCGCCCGGGACGACCGACCGGGTGGATCGGGGAAAATCCGGCGGCGGCCCGGGGTGCCGGCGGCGCGGCACACCGGCGCAACCCCGAACCGGCTCGGGGTCAGCCCCTGAGGGCACCCCGGGGGCGGGGCTGACAGCGGGGGCAGCTGTACGACGACCGGTTCATGAACGCCTCCCGGCGGATCGGCGCACCGCACCGCCGGCAGGGCTCACCCTCCCGGCCGTAGACGTTCAGCGACCTGTCGAAGTAGCCGCTCTCCCCGTTGACGTTGACGTACAGGTCGTCGAAGCTGGTGCCGCCCTGCGTGATCGCCTCGCCGAGGACGTCCCGCACGTGCCCGAGCAGCCGACCCGCGGCGGGGGCGGTCAGCGCGTCGGTCGGGCGGGCGCCGTGCAGCCGGGCCCGCCACAGCGCCTCGTCGGCGTAGATGTTGCCCACTCCGGACAGCAGCGTCTGGTCCAGCAGGGCCCGCTTGACCTCGGTACGCCTGCGGCGCAGCGCGGCGACGAACCCCGCGTCGGAGAACTCCGGGTCCATCGGGTCGCGGGCGATGTGGGCGATCTCGGCGGGCAGTTCGGCGCCGCCCTCGCTGACCGCGAGCCCGCCGAACGTCCGCTGGTCGACGAAGCGCAGTTGCGGGCCGTCGTCGGCGAACCGGAACCGGACCCGCAGGTGCAGCTCGTCGGCCGCCTCGGCCGGCTGGAGCAGCAGTTGCCCCGACATGCCCAGGTGGCCGACGAGGGCGTCCCCGCTGTCCAGCGGCAGCCAGAGGTACTTGCCGCGCCGCCGCACGTCGGTCACCGTCCGGCCGGCCAGCACGTCGGCGAAGTGCGCCGGGCCGGGCGGGTGGCGTCGCACGGCCCGGGGGTGGCGCACCTCCACCGTCGAGATCCGCCGGCCGGTGACCCACTGGGCCAGTCCCTGCCGTACGGTCTCGACCTCGGGCAGCTCAGGCACGGCCCAGTCCCGCCTCGGCGGTCTCGTCCGCCGTCGGGAGCACCGCGTCGGCAGCCGGCCCGTCGGCGGTGGACCCGACCGTACCGTTGCCGGTGGACCCGGCCGGGCCGTCCGGGGTGGACCCGGGCGTCGCGTCGGCGTCGACCGGGCCGGGGCCGACCCGGTCCTGCTCGTCCGGCCCGCTGTCGGCCCGGTCCCGCTCGGCCTGCGCGGTGAGTTCCCGCCAGGCCGCCTCGGCGGCCCGCTGCTCGGCCTCCTTCTTGCTGCGGCCCTCCGACCCGCCGTAGCGGTTGCCGGCCACCACCACCCAGGCGGTGAAGGTCTTGAGGTGGTCCGGGCCGGTGCCCTCGATCCGGTACTCGGGCACCCCCAGGCCGAGCGCGGCGGTCAGCTCCTGGAGGCTGGTCTTCCAGTCCAGCGCCGCGCCCCGGCCCGCCGACTCGGCCATCAGCGGGTCGAACAGCCGGTGGATGACGACCGCCGCGGTGTCCAGCCCGTGCTGGAGGTAGATCGCGCCGAGCAGCGCCTCCAGGGTGTCGGCGAGGATGCTCGCCTTGTCCCGCCCGCCGGTGGTCTCCTCGCCCTTGCCGAGCAGCAGGTAGGCGCCGAGCCCGTCCGGGCCGAGGCCCCGGGCCACGTCGGCCAGGGCGCGCATGTTGACCACGCTGGCCCGCAGCTTGGCCAACTGCCCCTCGGGCAGGTCGGGGTGATTCCGGAACAGCGCCGTGGTGATCACCACGCCGAGCACCGAGTCGCCGAGGAACTCCAACCGCTCGTTGGTGGGCAGCCCGCCGTTCTCGTACGCGTACGAGCGGTGGGTCAGCGCCCGCTCCAGCAGCTCGGCGTCGAGTGTCACCCCGAACGCCGCCTCCAGGTGGCTGACGGGCGCACGCCGCCGCTTGTCGTTGCTCATGTTCCTACCTCTGCTTCGGTCCCGCCGGGGTACGCGGGCGGATGACCCGGGTGCCGGGCGGCGGGTGCGTTCTGGACCGTCGGGCCGGCCGGCGTGGGTCCGGTGTTCCCGGTCACCTCGTCGGCCCGGTCGGCGGCGGAACGGGTGGGGGTGTCCTCCCGCTCCGGGTCGGTGCCGTCGCTCGCGGGAAGGAGCGCGACCTGCTCCCGGACCTGCTCGGTGGCCCGGCGACGCCAGAGGTGGGCGGCCAGGGCGATACCGGAGGCGACGTCGTCCGGGGTCGCCGCGCCGTGGCAGACCACCACCGTCCCGCCGACCCCGAGCAGGGCCGCCGCCCGGGGCGCTCCGCCACTGGTCGGTGGGCCCCCGGCCATCGCGTACGCCCCCTCGATGGTCTTGAGCAGGATGTTGCCGGTGAAGCCGTCGGTGACGACCACGTCGGCGCGGACGCCGGACGTCACGTCGTACCCCTCGACCAGGCCGACGTAGCGGGCGTCACCGGGCAGCGCGGTGGCGGCGAGCATCAGGTCGGCGGTGCGGCGCGGGCGGTCCCCCTTGCCGGCCTCGGTGCCGACCGAGAGCAGGCCGACGCGGGGGGCGGCGACGGCGTGGGCGACGGCGGCGTAGGCCGCGCCGAGCACGGCGTGCCGGGCCAGGGTGGCCGGTCGGGGTTCCAGGGAGCCGCCGACGTCGAGCAGGACCACCGGGCCGGAGACGGCCGGGATCGTCGCCACCAGCGCGGGCCGGCGCACGCCGGGCCAGCGGCCGAAGCCGAGGGCGGCGGCGGAGACGGTGGCGCCGGTGGACCCGGCGGAGACGAGCGCGTCGGCGGCGCCGTCGCGGACGGCGGAGACGGCCGCCCGGACGGTGCTGTCGGCGCGGGGGGCGTGCTCGGTCGGCCCGGCGGCGGTCCGGGTGGCCCGGATGGTGATCCGGGTCCGTTGCGCCGGGGTCAGGGCGTCGACCACCCCGGCCGCGACCTCGGTCGGGCCGACGAGCAGCAGGTGCAGGTCCGGGTCGGCCCGCACCGCCCGCAGAGCGCCGTCAACCACGACGGCGGGAGCATCGTCCCCGCCGAGGAGGTCAACGGCGATCCGCGCGGTGCCCGACTCCCTCGCCGGGCCGGCCGGATCAGGCCGGCCGGTGTCGGAGGGAGCCGGGGCACCGGGCGATCGCCGGGGTGCGCGCGCCACCCGACCCGTGGTCGGGGGTGTCACTCGGCGTCCAGGTCAGACCTCGAGGACCTGGCGGCCGTTGTACGTGCCGCAGACGGAGCACGCCGCGTGCGGCAGCTTGGGGGACTTGCACTGCGGGCAGGCCACGGTCGCGACCACAGCCGCCTTCCAGTTCGCCCGGCGGGACCGGGTGTTGCTGCGCGACATCTTGCGCTTGGGGACGGCCACGGTTCCTACTCCTCTGTACGGTTCAGTTGCGACAGGCTCGCCCAACGCGGGTCGATCTGCTGGTGGCTGTGATCGGCCGGCAGATCGTCCCGGTGCACCCCGCATTCGGGGCACAGTCCCGGGCAGTCCTCCCGGCAGAGCGGGTTGGTCGGCAGCGTGAGCACCACCGCGTCCCGCAGCGCCGGCTCCAGGTCGATCAGATCGTCCTGCATCCGGCCCACCTCGTCCTCGTCGGTCGTGATGTCCGTGGTGCTGTTCTCGTACGCGTACAGCTCCTGGACGTTCACGGTCAACGAGTAGTCGATCGCGCGCAGGCAACGACCGCACTCGCCCTGGACGGGACCGGTCACGGTCCCGGAGACGAGCACGCCCTCGGACACCGACTCCAACCTCAGGTCGAGGTCGAGGTCCGCGCCCTCCGGCACGCCGATCAACTCTCCGCCGAGGTCCGCCGGTGCCGGCACGACCCGCCGATGCGTACGCAACGCGCCAGGGCGACGCGGCAGGTCCCTCGTGTCGAGGACCAGCGGCGCCCTGGGGTTGAGTGATGAAGGCGAGTGTTTGGGCATAGTCAGACTCCGGCCGGTGAGAGGCCGACAAAAAAGGTTACCTGGGCGACCGCCTGGTCGTCGAACCGGGGGCGACGCCCGACCCGTCCGTCGGTGGGATGAGGTGCCGCTCAGAAGGGTAACGGGCGTTCCGCCTCGTCCCCACCGAAGGTGCCGATCTCGCGCAGCGCGTGCATCTTGTCCCGCCCGCGCTCGATCGAGGCCAGCGCCCGGGTGAGGAACTGCTCGAAGTTCGCCAGCGCGGTGTCGACGTAGTCGTCGACCTCCTCGCGCAGCCGCTGCGCCTCGGCGCGGGCCTCGGCGATGATCCGGGCCCCCTCGTGCTCGGCGGAGACGGTGATCTCGTTCACCGAGACCAGCCGGGCGTGTTCCGCCTCACCCTCGCTGATGATCCGGTCGGCCTCCCGCTTGCCGGCTTCCATGATCTTGTCCCGCTCCTCCAGCAGGGCGGCGGCGCGGCGCAGGTCGGCGGGGAGTTCGGCGCGCATCTCGTCGAGGGCGGCGATCATCTCGCCCCGGTCGACCATGCAGTTGTTGCGCGACATCGGGACGGAGCGCGCCTGCTCCACCATGGCGATCAGTTCGTCGATGCGGTCGAGCGGGTCCACCGGTACCTCACTCCTGTCGTTCGTCGGCCGACCTACATGATGCGGCCTGCGCCCGGCTTCGGCGCTGCACCACATGATGTCGTGCCCCGGCCACCACCGCCGCCACCACCCCGGCCCGACGCGCCGCCCGGATGCGGCGTGACCGCGCGACGGTTCAGGGACGCGGGACGGTCAGCCGGGCCTGCAGCGCCCGGCGGACGGTGTCGGGCACGTGCGAGGAGATGTCGCCACCCCACTTCGCCACGTCCTTGACCAGGCTGGAGGAGAGGAACGAGTAGAGCGGGTTGGTCGGCATGAACAGCGTCTCCACGCCGGCCAGGCCGATGTTCATCTGGGCCATCTGCAACTCGTAGTCGAAGTCGCTGACCGCCCGCAGGCCCTTGATCAGCACACTCGCCTCCTGCGCCCGGCAGAAGTCGACGAGCAGCCCCCGGAACGACGCGACCCGCACGTTGCCGTACGAGGAGGTCACCTCGCGGAGCATGTCGATCCGCTCCTCGACGGTGAACAGGCCGCTCTTCGACTGGTTCACCAGCACGCCGACGATCACCTCGTCGAAGAGCCGGCTGGCCCGTCCGATGATGTCGAGGTGTCCGTTGGTGACCGGGTCGAACGAGCCGGGACACACCGCACGTCTCATGATCGGCGACCGTACCAAAGAGTGGTCTCGCCGTAACGCCGGCTGCGCCCGGCGGTGATGCCCTGCACCCAGTCGACCGGGCCGCCCCGGGTGGACCGCTCGACCACGACCAGCGCGTCGGGGGCGAGCCAGTCGTGCGCGACCAGCCCGGTCAGCAGGGCGGTGATCTCGTCGTCCGGCACCGCGTAGGGCGGGTCGGCGAAGACCACGTCGTACGGATCGCCGCCGGGCCCGGCCGCGACCACCCCGGCCACCCTGCCGGTGACCAGTCGGGCGGCGGGGGCGGCCCGCAGCGCGGCGACGTTCTCCCGGATCACCCGGGCGGCCCGGGGGTCGGACTCGACGAGCAGCACGTGCGCCGCGCCCCGGGACAGCGCCTCCAGCCCGACCGCGCCGGAGCCGGCGTAGAGGTCGGCGAAGCGGGCCCCGTCCAGGTCCACCTCGGCGGCGACGGCACTGAACAGCGCCTCCCGGACCCGGTCGGAGGTGGGTCGGGTACCGCCGCCGGCGGGTGCGGCGATCCGTCGTCCGCCGAGCGTGCCGGCCACGATCCGGGTCACGGTCTGCCCCTGTGCATGCCTGTGACGCTACGCGACGGGCGGCGCGGGCCGGCGGCGCGGTGCACCCGGGCCGGGTGACCACATGATCACTTCAGGTAGATCAATGATCTCATATGTATAACAACACTCCCTGTGCCGGCTGTGCGCTATGTCCGTATCGACGGGCCCACTAGGGTCGGCCCGGTGCCGGTGCCGCTCCGCCGGCCAGGGCGCCGGACCGGCGTCGTCACGGCGCTCCCCATCCCTGCCGTGACCCGACAGACGCCACCCCCGCCGCGCCCTGACGCACCCTCACCCCGGGAGTACGCGTGATCCGTCCCCAGCTGTCGCCACGGCGACCGCTCGCCGCGACCGCCGCCGCCCTGGCCGGCCTGGCCACGGCCCTCGCCCTGACCGCCCCGGCGGGCGCCACCGCAGCCTCACCGTCTCCCACGGCCACGGCCACGCCGACGGCGACCGCCACGCCGAGCGCGACGGCCACCACCCCGTCGGGCGGCGACCCCGCGCCGTCCTGCGTCGCCGCCGCCGACGCCCGCTACACGCACACCTTCGACGGGCCGGCGGGCAAGGCGTCGATCACGCTGACCAACGGCCCGCTGTGCCGGGGCGAGGAGCAGGATCTGGCCCTGGTGTCGTACGTGACGCCGTCGGCGAAGTTCGCCGTCCCGCAGTACGTGCTCGACAAGTCGGTCAAGAAGTTCACCGGGGTGGCCCCGGGCGAGCTGGGGGTGGCCACCCTCGACTTCGCCGTCGAGGTGCCGAACTGCTACACCCAGGTCGACTTCGTCTTCGGCAGCAAGCTGATCGACCCGCTGACCGACACCAGCGACCGGTACGGCGACCGCAAGGTCGGCAGCCCGGCCGGCATCGGCGCCCGCTCCACCGGCCCGCGCGCCTGGTACAACGGCGGCTCGGGCACCTGCTCGGCCGCGCCGGAGGTGATCGCCGAGTCCGACTGCGACGGCAACGTCGAGCTGACCCTGGTCAACCGCGGCGGCAACGCCGGGGCGACCTTCGCGATCGTCGGCAGCGGTGGGTTCACCGAGCAGGTGACCGTCCCGCTGCGCAAGATCGAGACCCGCAGGCTCAGCGCCGGGCAGGCGCAGGAGATCACCGTCACCGCCCCCGGCATGAAGGACTTCACCGGCGGCTGGCAGAAGCCCGCCGACTGCCAGCAGCCCGAGGTCGGCACCCCCGACGCCAGCTACGAGTCGAGCTGCGACAAGATGATCTTCCGGATCAGCAACCCGGAGGACGGCACCCCGCTGACCTCCGTGTTCACCCCCAACAAGGGCGAGCCGAAAAAGATCACCGTCGAGCCCGGCCGGACCGGGACGGTCAGCTTCCCGGCCAGCAAGGGGCTCACCGTCACCGTCACCGGTGACCTCGACTCTGGCGGCCCACTGAAGTGGGAGCAGCCGAAGGACTGCCCGTCCACCGGTGGCGGCGGTGGCGGCGGCGACCAGGACGGCGGCCTCCCGGTGACCGGCGCGGCGGCCGGTGCCATCGCGGCCGGTGCGGCCACCCTGCTGGTGGCCGGCGGGGTGCTCTTCCTCGTCGCCCGTCGTCGGCGCATCCGCTTCACCGTCTGACCCGCACAGCACACCCGCAGGGCGCTGCCCCCGCACAGCACCGCAGGGCGCTGCCCCGCACAGCACGCCCGCAGGGCGCGTCGACCGACCGGTCGACGCGCCCTGCGCGGTTTCACGCTTGACCCTGCCGCAGCGTCAACCTCGCATGCTGACGCCATGTCCACGACAGAGTCGACGCGAGCCCCCGGGCCCGCCATCCAGATCCGGGGCCTGACCAGGTCCTACCGCGAACTGCCCGTGCTGCGCGGAGTGGACCTCGACGTGGCCCCGGGCAGCATCCTCGCCCTGCTCGGCGCCAACGGAGCGGGGAAGACCACCCTGGTACGCATCCTCGCCACCCTGCTCCGGCCGGACGGCGGAACGGCCCACGTGCACGGCTTCGACGTCACCACCCAGGGCGCGCGGGTACGCGAGTCCGTCAGCCTCACCGGCCAGTTCGCCGCCGTCGACGAGATCCTCACCGGCCGGGAGAACCTGGTGCTGGTCGCCCGGCTGCGCCACCTGCCCGACCCCGGCCGGATCGCGGACGACCTGCTCGGCCGCTTCGCGCTCACCGACGCGGGCCGTCGGCGGGTGGGCACCTACTCCGGCGGGATGCGCCGCCGCCTCGACATCGCGATGAGCCTCATCGGCGACCCACCGGTGATCTTCCTCGACGAACCCACCACCGGGCTCGACCCGCAGGCACGGATCGAGGTGTGGCAGGCCGTCCGGGAACTCGCCCGCCGGGGCACCACCGTGCTGCTCACCACCCAGTACCTCGACGAGGCCGAACAGCTCGCCGACCGGATCGCCGTGCTGCACCACGGGCGGATCATCGCCGACGGCACGCTGGCCCAGCTCAAGCAGCTCCTCCCGCCCGCCACCGTCGAGTACGTCGAGAAGCAGCCCACCCTGGAGGACGTGTTCCTCGCCATCGTCGGCGACGACGGGGCCACCGCCGACACCGACCGCACCCCGGACCCCGCCCGCCCCGCCGGCACGAGCCACTGAGGACCCCGATGACCAGACACTTCCTGCCGGACACCGCCGCCCTGCTCGGGCGCTCGCTGCGGCACATCAGCCGCAGCCCGGACACCGTCATCACCACCACGATCATGCCGATCGCGTTCCTGCTGCTGTTCGTCTACGTGTTCGGCGGCGCGATCCGGACCGGGTCCGACCGGTACGTGAACTACCTGCTGCCCGGCATCCTGCTGATCACCGTCGTCTCCGGCATCTCCTACACCGCGTACCGGCTCTTCCTGGACCTCAAGGGCGGCATCTTCGAGCGGTTCCGGTCCATGCCGATCGCCCGCTCGGCCGTGCTCTGGGCACACGTGCTGACCTCGCTGGTCGCCAACCTGATCTCGCTCGTGGTGGTGGTGCTGGTCGCCCTCGCCATGGGCTTCCGCTCCGGGGCCGGCCCGCTGGCCTGGCTGGCGGTCACCGGCATCCTGCTGCTGTTCACCCTGGCGCTGACCTGGCTCGCGGTCATCCCGGGCCTGACCGCCACCTCCGTGGACGGCGCGAGCGCGTTCTCCTACCCGCTCATCCTGCTACCGTTCGTCAGCTCGGCCTTCGTGCCCACCGACACCATGCCCGGCCCGGTGCGGGCCTTCGCCGAGCACCAGCCGGTGACCTCCATCGTGAACGCCCTGCGCGGCCTGCTCGCCGGGCAGCCGGACGGCGGTGAGGTGTGGACCGCACTCGTCTGGTGCGCCGGCCTCCTCGTCGTCGCGTACGCTGGCGCGATGGTCGTGCACCGCCGTCGGGTCGGTTGACGGTGCGGCCGGATCGGGCAGGCTGAGGCCATGTTGACGATCGGACGGCTGGCGTCGTACGCCGGGGTGACCATCCGCGCCGTACGGCACTACCACCAGATCGGGCTGCTGCCGGAACCGGAGCGCGACGCCTCCGGCTACCGCACGTACGACGCGGCGGCGGTGGTACGCCTGATCCGGATCCGCACCCTCGCCGAGGCCGGCGTCCCGCTGAGCCGGGTCCGCGAACTGCTCGACGCCGACCCGGCGACGTTCGCCGCCGCCACCACCGAGATCGACCACCAGTTGCGTACCCAGATCCGGGCGCTTCAGGAGCACCGACGGCGGATCGCCAGGCTCCGTGACGGTGACACCCTCGCCGTCCCCGCCGAGGTGGTCGACTATCTGGACCGGCTCCGCGCCGCCGGGGTGCCACTGGTCGCCGTCGAGGGCGAACGCGACGGATGGATCCTGATGGCGGCGCGGTGGCCGGACGCGATCCCGACGCTGATGGCCGACAAGGTGGCCCAGCTCGACAACCCCCAGGTCGTCCAGTTCTACCGACTGATCGGACGGATCGCCGAGAACTGGCAGGACGAGGAGCTGCTGCACGAGACGGCGGACCTGATGGCCGAGATGTTCGCGCAGGCGGAGGCCGCCGGGGAGCTGGCGATGCAGAAGGAGGTCACCCCCGACCCCGCGTTCGTCAGGTTGATGGACTCGTTCGCCGACGCGGCCCATCCCGTCGTCAGGCGGCTGCGCAGGCTGGTCGCCGACCGGGGGTGGACCGGCTGGACCGTCATCGAGAAACGCCGTCCCTGAGCCGTCCCGCCGGGTCGTGGCGCACCCGGCCGGCTGACCGCCGCCCCGACGTCCGCGCGTCGGGGCGGCGGTCAGCCCTTCTCCAGGTACTCCGCGCGTTCCTCGTCGACCAGGGCGGCGACCGAGGCGGCCAGGGCCGGGTGCCGGGCCAGCTCCGGGTCCTGGTCGACCAGGGCGACCGCCTCGGCCCGCGCGTCACGGATCAGGTCGGCGTCGCGTCTCAGGGAGAGCAGCCGCAGGTGCGAGCGGCGGCCGGACTGGGTGGCCCCCAGCACGTCACCCTCCCGGCGCTGCTCCAGATCCAGCTCGGCCAGCTTGAACCCGTCGGTGGTGGAGGCGACCGCGTCCAGCCGCTCCCGCGCCGACGAACCCTCGTCCGCCTCGCTGACCAGCAGGCAGAGCCCGGGAGCCGAACCCCGGCCGACCCGGCCCCGGAGCTGGTGCAGCTGTGAGACCCCGAACCGGTCGGCGTCCAGCACGATCATCACGGTGGCGTTGGGCACGTTCACCCCGACCTCGACCACCGTGGTGGCGACCAGCACGTCGAGGTCACCGTCGGCGAAGGACCGCATCACCGCGTCCTTCTCGTCGGCGGGCAGCCGGCCGTGCAGGACGCCGATCCGCAGCCCGTGCAGCGGACCGTCGGCGAGCAGCGGCGCCACCTCGGTCACCGCCAGCGGGGGGCGTCGCCCGTTGTCGTCCTCGCGGGGCGGCTCCTCCTCGGCCGCCGGCCCCTCACCGATGCGCGGGCACACCACGTACGCCTGGTGGCCGGCGGTGACCTCCTCGCGCACCCGCCGCCACGCCCGGTCCAGGAAGGCCGGCTTCTCGGCGGCCGGCACCACGTGCGAGGCGATCGGGGACCGGCCCTGCGGCAACTGGGACAGGGTGGAGGTCTCCAGGTCGCCGTAGACGGTCATCGCCACCGTGCGCGGGATCGGGGTGGCCGTCATCACCAGCACGTGCGGCGGCTGGTCGGCCTTGGAACGCAGCGCGTCGCGCTGCTCCACGCCGAACCGGTGCTGCTCGTCGACCACCACCAGACCCAGGTCGGCGAAGTCGACGCCCTCGTAGAGCAGGGCGTGGGTACCGAGCACGATGCCCGCCCGCCCCTGCGCGACCTCGGCCAGGGCCCGCCGCCGGGCCGCCGCGCCCAGCGAGCCGGTGACCAGCTCCACCCGCGTCGCGTCGTCGGCCGCGCCCAGTTCGCCGGCCTGGGCCAGCGGGCCGAGCAGGTCGAGCATGCCCCGGTGGTGCTGGGCGGCGAGCACCTCGGTCGGGGCCAGCAGCGCCGCCTGGCCGCCCGCGTCGACCACCTGGAGCATCGCCCGCAACGCCACCACCGTCTTGCCGGAACCGACCTCGCCCTGCAACAGCCGGTGCATCGGATGCGGGGTGGCCAGGTCGGCGGCGATCTCGACGCCGACGTCGCGCTGCCCGGGGGTCAGCTCGTAGGGCAGCCGGGCGTCGAACGCGTCGAGCAGGCCACCCGCCTTCGCCGGGCGCGGCGTCGCCGGCCAGGACGCCGCCCGCAGCTTGCGCTGCACCAGGGTCAACTGCACGGCGAACGCCTCGTCCCACTTGAGCCGGCGACGGGCCCGGTACAGCTCCTCCTTGCTCGACGGCCGGTGGATCTCGCGCAGCGCGGTGCCGATGCCGACCAGCTTGCGGTCGGCCCGCAGCGACGCCGGCAGCGGATCGTCAGGCGGGGCGACCGTGTCCAGCACCACCCGGACGCACCTGGCGATCACCCAGGTCGGCACGGCGGCGGCAGCCGGATAGACCGGGATCAGCGCCCCGGCGAACTCCTCGACCTCCTCGGAGGCCGCCGCCTCACCCTCGCCACCCTCGCCGAGCAGCACGTACTCGGGGCCGTTGAGCTGCCGTTTGCCCCGGAACTCGGTGACCTTGCCGGCGAACAACCCCCACCGGCCGGGGCGCAGCTCGCGTTCCCGCCACGCCTGGTTGCCGAAGAAGGTCAACGTCAGCGTCCCGCCCGAGTTGTCGCCGACGGTCACCTCCAGCAGGTTGCCCCGGCGCTGCCGCATCGGACGCACCGCCGTGCGCTGCACCTGGGCCAGCACGGTGACCTGCTCACCGACGTCCAGCGAGCGGATGTCGGTGTGCTCGCCGCGCTCGTCGTAGCGGCGCGGGAAGTGGTACATCAGGTCACCGGCGGTGTGCAGGTCGAGATGACCGGCGAGCGCCCTGGCCGTGCGCTCCCCGACCAGCTTCGTCAGCGCGGTGTCCACCGTGGCCGGTTCGGCCGTCGTCATTCGACCCCCACCAGGAGCGGATAGTGCGGTTGCCCGCCCGGGTACGCCTGCACCTCGACGAAGGGCCAGCGCCGGGTCACGTGCTCCCGGACCGCCTCGGCGAGCCCGGCCGGGGCGTCCGCGCCGGTGAGCAGGGTGACCAGCTCACCGCCGCCGCCGAGCATCCGGTCGACCACGGCGGCGCAGGTGTCGACCAGGTCGCTGCCGATCAGGTGCACCTCCCCCTCGACCAGGGCCAGCACGTCGCCGGGCCGGCACGGGCCGGCGACGGTCAGCGCCTCCCGGCTGGCGTGGCACACCTCGGCGTACCGGCAGGCCCCGGCCGCCTCGGCCATCGCGATGACGTCGTCGGCGAACCGGCGCTGCGGGTCCCGCACGGCGAGCGCGGCCAGCGCCTGCACCGGCGAGCGGGTCGGCACCACGCTGACCTTCACCCCGAACCGGTGCGCCTCCCGGGCGGCGGCGCTCGCCACCGCTTGGGTGTTCGGGTCGTTGGGCAGGACCACCACCCGGGCGGCGGCGGTGGCCCGGATCGCGTCCAGCAGCTCACCGGTGGACGGGTTGCCCGGCACCACCGTCGCTCCCTCGCCACCGAGGAGTTCGGCGATGCCGACACCGGTCGCGACCACCACGGCCGCCCGACCGTCGGTGGCGACGTGGTCGGCCGGCGGGGTCTGGTCGGCGAACCGGGTCACCGAGATCCGGTACGGCCGGCCGGCGGCCACCCCCGCCTCGACGGCCGCCCCGACGTCGTTGACGTGGACGTGGACGTTCCAGGTGGTGGACTCGGCGGGTGAGCCGGCGTCGCCGACCACCACCAGCGAGTCGCCCAGCGTGGCCAGTTCGGCGCGCATCCGGGTCACCGCCCCGTGCGGGGCGTCGAGGAGGAACTGCACCTCGTAGGCGTACTCGGGGGAGCCGGTCTCCCGGACGACGGTCAGCGGCGGGCGCACCGGGCGGGCCACCGGCGGCGGCCCGGCCGGAGCCTCCCCCGTGACCACCTCGACCAGCGCGTCGAGCAGCAGGCAGAGCCCCCGGCCGCCGGCGTCGACCACGCCGGCCCGGGCCAGCGCGGGCAGCTGCCCGGGGGTACGCGCCAGCGCGCGGGCGGCCTCCCCGGCGGCGGCCCGCGCCACGGTGCACAGGTCGTCGCTGTCGGCCTGCTCGGCGGCGGTCGCGGCGGCGGCGACCACACTCAGCACGGTGCCCTCGACCGGTCGGGCCACCGCGGCGTAGGCGGCGGTGGTGGCGTCGCGCAGCGCGGCGGCCAACGCCCGGCCGGCGACGGCGGGCACGTCGCCGAGCGTGTCGGCGAGGCCGCGCAGGATCTGCGAGAGGATCACCCCGGAGTTGCCCCGCGCGCCGAGCAGCGCACCCCGGGCCATCAGCCGTAGCGCCCGCCCGTGTGCGGTCGTGCCGTCCCCGGGCAGGGTGGCGAGTTCCATCGCCAGCGCCTGCTGGGCCGAGGTGAGGGTGAGCACGAGGTTGGTGCCGGTGTCCCCGTCGGGCACGGGGTAGACGTTCAGCTCGTCGATCTCGCCCTGGTGCCGGCGCAGCGCGGCCAGACCGCCCGCGCACCAGCGGCCCACCGCGGCGGCGTCGAGGGTGTCCAGCACGGCCAGAAGCCTACTGGCGGCGACCGACACCCGCCGGGGTCGGCTGGCGTGTCCCGGTTCGGTCCGGGAGTGCCGTCCCGGTCCGCGGCGGCCGGCCGGGCAGGGCGGCGGGGGCCGGGCCGGGCCGGGCGGCGGGGGCCGGGCCGGGCCGGGCGGCGGGGGCCGGGCCGGGCCGGGCGGCGGGGGCCGGGACGGGCGGTTGGTCCTGCCCGGAGTGCATCGGGTACCCTGGCCAGGTTGTCCGGGCAGCGCCTGCCGGCGACCTCATGAACGTATCAATCTCAGGAGTATCCCGTGGCTAGCGTGTGCGACGTCTGTGGCAAGGGGCCGGGCTTCGGCCACAACGTGCCCTGGTCCAAGAAGAAGACCAACCGCCGCTGGAACCCGA
The DNA here is from genome assembly GCF_049863385.1 of Micromonospora sp. WMMD723. Classification (NCBI taxonomy): domain Bacteria; kingdom Bacillati; phylum Actinomycetota; class Actinomycetes; order Micromonosporales; family Micromonosporaceae; genus Micromonospora; species Micromonospora sp. WMMD723. The sequence goes on along the minus strand of NZ_JBMKNR010000001.1, from coordinate 3,535,191 downwards.
ACATCCAGTCGGTGCGTACCCCGGCCGGTGGGGGCACCACCAAGAAGCTCCAGGTCTGCACCTCGTGCATCAAGGCCGGCAAGGTCACCCGCGCCTGACCTGGTAACACCTCCACCGCCTCAGCTCCGATCAGTACCGGTGGGCCGTCCGGCCCGCCGGTACTGTCGTGTCCCCGCCATCCGGTGACCGACCCGTACGGAGGACGACCTTTGGACCTCGACCTGGGCCGCGACGAGATGATCGTCGTGGGCGCCTCGCTCGGCATGCTGCACTGGTTCGCCGAGGAGTTGCCGCCGGGCAGCGTGGTGCTCGTCGAGGAGCCGGAGATCATCGCCCGGCGGGACGTCACCGCGACGACGGCCCGGCTGCCGGTGGTGTCCCGGGTGGTGTCCGCCCGCTACCAGACCGGCCTGGACGTCGAGGAACTGCTCGCCCGGGAGCCGGGACTGGCCACCGCCCGGCTGGTGATGCCCGGTCTGGAGTACGCGGTCGGGGCCACCGCCCGGCTCGCCGAACGGCTGGGCCTGCCCGGGGCCGGCCCACAGGCCGCCGACGTGTTCTCCGACAAGCACCGGATGCGCGTGCTGGCCGACCGGGCCGGGCTGGCCAATCCGGCGTACGAGCTGGTCGACTCCCCGCAGCGGGCGGCGGCGTTCGCGGCCCGGTTCGGTGGCCGGTGCGTCTTGAAGCCGACCCGTCGCTCCGGCAGCCTCGGCGTGCAACTCGTCGACGCCGGTGACGACCTGTCCGCGGCCTGGTCGGCGACCGCCGCCCCGGAGGCGCCGGTGGAGGCGGCCACCGACCTGCCCACCGAGGTGCTCGTCGAGCAGACCCTGGTCGGGCCGGAGTACAGCGTCGAACTGCTGGTCGCCGACGGCGAGGTGTGCTTCGGCAACGTCACCGACAAGCGGGTGCTGCCCGGCCGCCGCCCGGTGGAGACCGGGCACACGGTGCCGTCGGCGCTGCCGGCGGACGGCCGCGCGGAACTCGTCGCGGCGGCCACCCGGCTGGCGGCGGCGGCCGGTTTCCGCACCGGTGTGCTGCACAGCGAGTGGATCGTCGCCGACGGCGTGCCGACGCTGGTGGAGTGCGCCGCCCGGCTGCCCGGCGACATGATCGCCGCGCTGATCTCGCTGGCGTACGAGTGCGGGTTCATCGACGCCTACCTGCGGACGCTGCGCGGCGAGCGGCCCCGGCTGCCGGCCCGGCCGTCCGGGGCGTCGGCGGTGGAGTTCCTGCTGCCGCCGCCGGGGACGCTGACCGCGGTCGACGGGCTGCGTGACGCCCGCCGGGTCCCCGGCGTCCTCGCCGTGCAGCTCGACGTGGCCGTCGGGGACCGGGTCGGCGAGGTCACCTCGTCGGTACGCCGGGGCGGGCACGTGCTGGCCTGGGGCGCCGACCCGGCCGAGGCGGCGGCCGCCGCCCGTGCCGGGGCCGACCGGCTCCGGTTCACCGTCGCCTGACGCCGCCGGGCCGCCGCCCCGGCCCCGGCCGCCGCGGGCGGGACCGGCGCGTCGTACGACCGGTCAGAGCGTCCGGCCGAACGACAGGCAGCCGGGGGCGTCGGCGTAGTAGCCGAAGTTGGCGATCCGCTCGTACCCCGCCGAGGTGTAGAGGGCGACCGCCTCGGGTTGCCGGTCACCGCACTCCAGGATGATCCGCGTGCGCCCGTGCCGGCGGGCCGACTCCTCGATGGCGGCGAGCAGGGCGCGGGCCACCCCGCGCCCCCGCACGGCCGGGGTGGTGTACATCCGTTTCAGCTCGGCGGCGTCCGCGCCGTGGCTGCGCCACCCCGCGCAGCCGACCGGCTCGCCGTCGAGGTGGGCCACGAGGAAGTCGCCGTGCGGCGGGACGAACTCGGTGTGGTCGATGGGGGTCTCGTCGCCGCTGCCGCCGTACCGGACGCCCAGGTCGGCCATGGTCGCCCGGATGAGCGTCTGGGCCGCCGGCGAGTCGAAGCCCAGCGGTCGGATCTCGATCTCACTCACGGGGGAAGGGTACGACCGCCCCTTACCGGAAGTGGTCCCAGCCTGCCGGTCCGTCGTACACGTCACCGTCGACGGTCACCCCGCCGCCCTCGACCACCCGGCCCACCGGCCGCCACCGGTCCGGCAGCGCCACCGTCGCCGGGAAGGTGGCGACCAGGGCGTGATCGTCGCCGCCGGCCAGGATCCAGGTGTACGGGTCGACGCCGAGCGCCTGGGCGGCGTCGCGCATCTGCGGCGGCACCGCGAAGGCGTCCCGGCGCAGGTCGACGCCGACACCGCTGGCCTTCGCCAGGTGGCCCAGGTCGGCCAGCAACCCGTCCGACACGTCGATCATGGCGGTGCCGCCGAGCCGGGCGGCCTCCGGTCCGGCCCGGTAGGGCACCTCCGGCCGCCGGTACGCCTCGACCAGCACCCGCGGGGTGCGGAATCCCCGGGAGAGCACGGTCAGCCCGGCGGCGGCCCAGCCGGTGCGGCCGGCGAGCGCCACCACGTCACCCGGGCGGGCGCCGGAGCGGACCACCGGTGCCCGGCCCGCCAGGTCGCCGAGAGCGGTCACCGCGATGGTGAGGGTGGGGCTGGCGGACATGTCCCCACCGACCACCCCCGCGTCGACCAGCGCCGCCTCGGCGGCCAACCCGTCGGCCAGTTCCTCCACCCAGGCGGTGTCCAGGTCGGCGGGGATGCACAGGGCCACCAGCAGGGCGGTGGGGGTGGCGCCCATGGCGGCGATGTCGGCGAGGTTGGCCGCCGCCGCCCGGTGCCCGACGTCCCGCGCGCCCGACCAGTCCCGCCGGAAGTGCCGTCCCTCGACCAGCACGTCGGTGGAGGCGACCACCCGCCGGTCGCCGGCGGCCACCACGGCGGCGTCGTCGCCCGGCCCGAGCAGGCAGGCCGATCCGTACGTCAGCCGGGCGGTCACCCGGTCGATGAGGCCGAACTCGCCCACGTCCGTGACACCCATGTCTTCCTTCCGACACGCTCGCTAGCTGCCCAACCGCGACCACCGCCAGGGATCACGCCTGCTCCGTAGGGTATTTTCACCCTTCGGGCCGCCCCTGGCGGCGACGGACGGAGGTCGAGTCGTGGTACAGGCGTACATCCTCATCCAGACCGAGGTGGGCCGGGCGCGCGACGTGGCCGGCCTGATCGCGGATCTTGCCGGCGTGGTACGCGTCGACGCCGTCACCGGGCCGTACGACGTGGTCGTCCTCACCGAGGCGAACACCGTCGACGAACTCGGCAAACTGATCGTCAGCAACGTGCAGATGGTGCCCGGCATCACCCGCACCCTCACGTGTTCGGTGGTGCGCCTGTAAGTGGACGAGAATACCTCCTCCCCCGAGACCCCGACCGACGTCGCACCCACCGCCGACCGGCCGGCGACGGACCGGTCGACCCGGCGGGCCGCGCTCTGGGCCACCCTGGTCGCCGTGCCGGTGACGGTGGCCGTGGCGGGTTTCACCTTCGCCAAGCTCTCCCCGGACACACCGGTCGCCGCGCCGGAGGCGTCGCCGAGCAGTGCCGGGCCGAGGTCCAGCGCCCCGGTCGAGATGCCCGCCCCGGCGCTGGCCGAACGGCCCGGTGTGGTGTGCCGGGCGCTGGTGTCGCAACTGCCGGCCACCGTGCGGGACCTCGCCCAGCGGCCGGTGACCGCCGGCGCCGAGCAGAACGCCGCCTACGGTGACCCGGCGTTGACCGTGGCCTGCGGGGGTGCCGAGCCGACCGTGGACGCCACCGCCGACGTGTGGACCGTCAACCGGGTCTGCTGGTACGCCGACGAGCGGTCGGACGCCACGGTGCTCACCACGCTCGACCGGGAGACCGCCGTCACGGTGACGGTGCCCCGGGCGTACGAGGGGGCGTTGCAGTGGCTCACCCCGATCTCCGACGCGGTGGTCGCCTCCGTGCCGTCGGGCGGCGACAGCCCGGCCGGCTGCCGGGGCTGAGCCGGGGCCGGCAGCCCGCCCGCCCTCTCGTTCCTCCTCGGCACCGTCGTCCTGGACATGCTCGGGCTGATCGTGCCGACCCTGCCCGCCCTGCCGACCGCCGTCACCGAGGATGCCGCCGCCGCTGTCCACCAGTCGACCTGGACGTTCTTTCTCACCCACCAGTTCGCCTGGGGCACCGCGCGGAGCGGCACCGTGCTCGCGGCGGGGGCGCTCGCCGGGGCGCCCTTCCAGGCCAGGGCGGTCGGGCCGGTGGTGCGTCGGCTCGGGGACAAGCGGGCCGCGGTGGTCGGCGGTCTGCTCGGCGTCGTCGCGCTGGCGGGTACGGCGTTCGTGACGGTGCCCTGGTTGCTCCACCTGCTCCAGGCGGTCGGCGTCCTCGCCGCGGTGGGGGGAGCCGCCGCTCAGTCGTGGCTCTCCCGGCTGGTCCGCCCCGACGAGCAGGGCACGGTGCAGGGGGCGCTCAGCTCGATCGGGGCCGCTGCCGAGACGGTGGTGCCGGTCGCGGCCGGCGCGGTGTTTGCCTGGTCGCTGGCGAACACGGCACCGGGCCCTGGTCTTCGTCGGCGCGGCCGTCTTCGCGGCCGGTTCGACGCTCCTGCTGGCCACCACACCCGACCTGCGGCAGCCCTGACGTCACCCGGCCGGCGGTGCGGGGAAAACTGCGCGACCGGTGCCGCCGGACCGGCCGCCCGATGCGTCGAGTGCGGACTCAGCCTGCCCGTTTCATCAGGTCGCGCCGACCGACTCCGCCGACGCACGTCCACTTCTGCATTTGCGCACCGTGGAACTTCCACGAAACCGATCGGGTCAGCAAAACGATTTGGCTCCGGACGCGTTGATAGCCGAGACAGCGAAGGGCTTCCATTGGCTGGGAATGGGCAACTCCTGACGCTGGGAACCGCTTCTGCCGAAACTGGCTGATTCGACGGTCAGCGCTGTGGTATTAGCCATTTCCGGACGGGTTCACCCGCCGCCCGTGCCGCAGAAAGTCAACATTCTCCGCGATGCGCCGTCGATCAAGCGATTGCCCGACAAAAGGCGCAAGCGGCAACCGGGTGACACCGGGTTGACCGTGCCTCTAGCTGCGAGAACGTCGGATGTGACCCGCTCCGGCGCGATCCGCCGTCGGCGCAGCGACAGGCACCAACCGAAGGGACGGCCGGAAAATCGGCTGATCGGCGGGCCAGCATGGACTGATCGGCCACTCTTGCCCCACCGCGACAGGTGCGACCCGAGCGAATGGCCGATGTGCACGACGTTCCGCACCCGACCGCCGACCACATTCTGGCCACGGTCCGCTACAGCTGTGTGAAGTGAACGTGAATGAGGTGTTTCGATCACTTCGGAAAAGAGCACGTCAGCGCACCTGACACCGACCGGCAACATCACCAAGATCAGCGCAAAGCACGTTGCCGGAAGACAACTTCGTACGCACGGCGCTAACACCCGACCCCGCTTGCGTCAATGCTCCACATGCGACAGGATCATGCGCGGAATCCGAACCAATAATTGCTAGCCTTCGATGGCGACCCCGCCGGTCCATACAGGATCGGCGGTATTGTTCACATCTCCTCATCGGAGGTCACCACATGGTCCACACCGGACCTACGCGCCGTCGCGCGAACCGATTCGCCCTCGCCGGGCTGACCGCGCTCACGGTCCTGCTCGGCACCCAGACCCCGGGCCTCGCCCAGCCGCCGACCGCGCCGCGCACGCTGGCCCAGCCGCCGAGCGCACCCGGCCTCGGCCAGGTCGCCAGCAAGAAGGAGGCCCGCCCCGGCCCGTTGCCCACCCGGGCCGGCACCGTCAAGGTCGCCCCGTCGTCGGGTGCCCGCAGCGGCGGCGTGGGCACCCAGGCGATCAACGACAAGGTCGCCCTCCGGTCGCTGATCGTGGCCACCAACACGGCGGACTTCGGCGTAGCCACGCTCACCACCACCCTCGACCGGGTCGGCGCGAGCTACGACATCATCTACACCGCCAACCAGACCCTCTCGGCGAGCACGCTCGTCGACTCCAACGGAGTCGGCAAGTACAACGCGATCCTGCTCACCAACAGCATGTTGATCTACGAGTCGGGCGGCAACTACCTGGAGGGCCTCAGCAGCACGGAGTGGACCACCCTCTGGGCCTACGAGCGCAACTTCCAGGTCCGGCAGGTGGCCCTCTACACCAGCTACGGCACCTGGCCGGAGGACTACTGCCTCAACTCCGCGGGTGAGACCGCGGTCGGCGACACCCCCCTGCCGGTCTCCCTGACCACCGCCGGCGCCGGGGTCTTCGACTACCTCAAGAGCACCGCCGAGATCCCGGTGACGCAGTCCTACGTCTACAAGACGTCGATCAAGAGCGGTTGCAACGCCGACGCCCTGCTGACCAACGGGTCCAACGTGCTGGCCGTACGCACGACGTCGACCGACGGTCGGGAGCGCCTCGCCCTGACGTTCACCTCGAACCAGTACCTGCTCCACTCGGACCTGCTGGTCTACGGCCTGATCCGGTGGGCGACCAAGGGCCTGCACTTCGGTGAGCAGAAGCACCACCTCAACGTCGACATCGACGACTGGTTCAGCTTCTCGGACCACTACAAGGAAGACGGCACCGTCGAGTACAGCCCCGGCTTCCAGACCACCGGGCACGACGCGGTCAACCTCGACGCCAAGCAGACCGCGCTGCGCGCCGCGCACCCGCTGGCGTCCGGGTTCACCTTCAACATTCCCTACAACGGCGCCGAGATCGACCCGTTCGCCGGCAACACGTGCAGCCCGAACGGCGACGCCACCACGCTGACCGCCACCACGAAGTGCCTGAAGAACAACTTCCGGTGGATCAACCACACCCTGACCCACCCCGCGTTGAACACCACCGACTACACCACCACCCACGACGAGATCAGCACGAACCAGACCGCGGGCACCTCGATCGGGCTGAACCCGCCGGCCAGCGTGCTGAAGACCCCCGAGTACTCCGGCCTCGGGGTCTACAACAACTCCAGCGGCGTGCTCACCGACCACGGCCTCTCCGCGTCCAACCCGGACCTGATCGACGCGGCCGCCGACCTCGGCATCACCACGCTGGCCGGCAACATGTCGTTCGCCAGTCACGTGCCGGCGCACTTCAACGCGTCCACCGCGCACCCGCTGGACCCGAGCATCGCCGTGGTGCCGTGCTGGCCGACCAACATCGCCTACCACACCACCAACCAGGCCGAGGAGACGCACTTCTACAACGCGTTCTACGGCCCGAACGGCCACTTCCCCTACTGGCCCACCGACCGCACCTACGCCCAGCTCCTGGACTACGAGGCCTCGGTGGGGCTGCAGCACGTGACGTCCGGCTCGATCTACGCGCACACGTTCCACGTCGCCAACGTGCGTGACTACGGCTCGGGCAACAGCCTGGTCACCGACTGGGTGGGCGCGGTGCTGACCAAGTACAGCTCCTACTACTCGGTGCCGCTGCTGAACTCGGCGTGGACCGACATCGCCACCTACACCAGGGCGCGTACGGCCCACTTCGCCACGCTCGGCGCCGGGGCGTCGGCGATCTACGACCGGACCACCGGTGAGATCACGGTGACCTCGCCGGCCGCCGGCTCGCTCCAGCTCGGGGGCGTGGCCGCGACCACCACGGGTGCCGGCACCTACGGCACCGACGTCACCGTCCCGGTGACGCTGGCGGCGAACACCCCGGTCACGTTCACCGCCGCGCCTCGCCTGTAGGGCGAGACGGCGACATCAGAACAGCAAAGGTAAACGGGAGCAATTGGTGAGGATCGCACTGGTCTCGGAGGGCACCTACCCGTACGCGATGGGTGGGGTGAGCATCTGGTGCGAACAGCTCATCCGGGGAATGCCGGACTACCGGTGGGAGGTCGTGGCGCTCACCGTGGACGGCACCGAGGAGCCGGTGTTCGACCGGCCGGCCAACCTCGACCGTGTGCACTCGATCCCGCTGTGGGGCGGCCGGCCGACAGGCCGCCGCCCCCGGCGGGGGGTGCTGGTCCCCGCCGGACGGCCCGGCACCGAGTTCATGCAGTCCTACGAGGTGTTCCTGCGGGCCCTGGTCACCCCCCTGGAGTCGACCCGTTCCCAGGCCGGTGCGGTCAACCGGAGCACCTTCCTGCTGGCCCTGCGCGGCATGTTCGAGTACGCCTCCGCCGGCGGTGACCTGGGCGCGGCCCTGCTGTCCAACGAGGCGCTGCGGATGATGCTGGAGGCCTGGCACACCCTGCGGGTCGAGGAGACCGGACCGGCCCCCACCGTCGCCGACGCGTTGGAGGCGGCCTGGCTCATCTCGCACATGCTGCGGCCGTTGAGCGCGCCACCGGTACGCGCCGACATCGTGCACTCGTCGATGAACGGTCTGGCCACCCTCGTCGGGATGGCCGCCACCTGGACGTACGGCACCCCGCTGGTGCTCTCGGAGCACGGCATCTACCTGCGCGAACGCTACATCTCCTACCTGCACGACGACGCGCCGCACCCGGTCCGGGTGCTGGTGCTGAGCTTCTTCCGCTCGCTCGCCGGTGCGGCCTACCTGATCACCGGCGCACTCGCCCCGCACTCGCAGTACAACCGGCGCTGGCAGCTACACAACGGCGCCGACCCCGAGCGGATGTGGACGATGTACAACGGCGTCGACCCGGACGAGTTCCCACCCGCGGCCGGCGAGCCGGACGTGCCGACCATCTCGTTCATGGGCCGGATCGACCCGCTGAAGGACCTGCACACCCTGATCCGGGCGTTCGCGCTGGTACGGGCCGAGATCCCCGAGGCCCGGCTGCGCATCTTCGGCGGCACGCCGGCCGCCAACAAGGTCTACCACGAGAGCTGCGAGGCGCTGATCGACGAACTCGGGCTGACCGGCCACGCCGTCCTGGAGGGCCGGGTCGGCAGCGCCGTCGAGGCGTACCACGCGGGCAGTCTGGTGGCGCTGACCAGCATCTCCGAGGGCTTCCCCTACACGGTGGTGGAGGCGATGGCGTGCGGCCGGCCGACCGTGTGCACCAACGTCGGCGGGGTCGCCGAGGCGGTCGGTGACACCGGTTTCGTGGTCGCGCCGCGCGACGTCGCCGCGATCGCCGCCGCCTGCGTCACGATGCTCAACGACCGGGACCTGCGGCTGCGGCTGGGGGCGACGGCCCGGCAACGGGTGCTGGAGCGGTTCACCCTGCAACGGTCGTTGCAGGCGTACCGCGACATCTACGAGCGGCTGGCCACGCCGCGTGGGGCGTCGCCCGCGCCGAAGCACCTGCGCGGTCAGGCCCAGGGTTTCGTCCGGGTGCCGAACCGGCCGACCCGACCCGGGGTGGCGTCGGTCGCCGCCCGCCCCGCCGCCGTGCCCACGGTCCGGCCCGAGGTGGCCCCCGTCGCCGCGACGCCCGTCGTCGCCCGGCCCGAGCCGACCCCGGTCACCGCCCGGCCCGAGGTGTCGCCGCTGGCCGGGCGGGTGCCCCGCCAGCGGGGTCCCGAGCAGTACTCGGCGGCGGCGTACCGGACCCGCCACGACCCGAACTCGGCCGCGCCGGAGCTGCCGCAGCCGGCCGGCCCGGGCCCGGACGACGACGAGACGACGACCGTCATCATGCGTACCACCGGTGGTCGCTGATGACCGGGGCCACCGACCCGGACGGCACCGATCCGTTGTTCCGCCCCGTCGCCACGATGACCACCGAGCCGGGGCCGGCCGAGAGCCCCGAACGCACCATCCTGCTGCCCCGGATCTCCACCGACCCGGTGGACGACCTGGTCGAGCGGGTCCGGCCCCGGTTGGCCCGCGCGGTGGACGCGTTGCAGGTCGCCGCCGCCCTGGAGGCGGACGGGCACACCGACCGGGCCGCCCAGGTCGAGTACGGCTACCGCGACGTCTTCGTCCTCGCCGCCGAGGTGTTCCGGCGGTTGGGCCCGGCCCCGGCCGTCGAGGAACAGCCGGCCGCCGCGCCGGGGGCCGGCCGGGACCGGCGGGGCGACCTGCGGACGATCTCCCACGGCCTGCTGTACGTGCTGCCGAGCGCCGCGTTCCCCGCCGTGCTGTCGGTGGTGGGACGGTCGGGGCTGGTGGCCGGGATGATCCTCGCCGGCACGGTCGGCTGGATCTGGTCGGGCGTGGTCGCCTACGCGGCGTTCCGCCTGCTCGGCCTGGGCCGGGCCCGTTCGGCCAGCCGGGTACTGCGGATCGCCGCGCTGACCGCTGTGCTGCTCGGCCTGGCCGCCGGTGCCCTGATGCTGCCCTACGGCGGGCTGCCGCTGGCCGCGATGATGGTCTGCCAACTGGCCTACCAGCTGGCCAGCACCCTGCTGGTCTTCTACCGGCGGGAGGGCTGGCTGGCCGTCGCGCTGGTCCCGGCCGTCCTGGCCAGCGGGGTGTTCCTGGTCGCCGGTGGGGGGACGGCACGCCGCTGGGCGGTGGGCGCGGCGGCCCTCGGCGTGCTGGCCGCGTTCGCCGCCGGGCTCTGGGCCACCCGGTCCGCCGCCCGGTCGACCGAGCCGGCCCCCCGCGACCCGCTCTGGCCGGCGTGGCCCGCCCTGCTCGGCGTCGCCGGGTACGGGCTCTGCTCGGCGGCGCTGCTCTTCCACGCACAGGCGCCCTACCTGCTGGGTCAGTGGGACGTCGCGGCGTCGGCGGTGCCGCTGATCCTGTCCATGGGGTTCGTCGAGTGGCGGACCAGCCGGTTCTGGGCGAGCGGGGTCGCCCTGTCCCGGCGGGCCCGGTTCCCGCGCAGCTTCGTCGCCGGGATCTGGCGCACCATCGGCCGGGAGTTCGCGGTGTGCCTCGCGGTGCCGGCGGTGTTCGGGGCGCTGCTGCTCGTCGCGCTCGACCGGGCCGGCGTGCTGTCCACCGCCGGGGTGGTGATGACGGCCGCCCACGTGGCGCTCGCCGGGGCGTACTACCTGGCGTTCCTGCTGGCCGGTCAGGGCCGGTACGGCTGGCTGTGCCTGTCGATGACGGTCGCGATCGTGCTGCACGTCGGCGGGGGTGCGCTGCTCGGCGTCGCCCCGCTGCTCGGGCAGGGCGGCGACCCGCTCACCGACACCTCGCTGCACCTGGTCAGCGTGCTGCTGCTCCAGGCGCTGTTCGCGCTCGGTCTGGTTCCGGTGATCGGGCAGGTTCGGCACTACCGATAGTCCACTTGAGACCTATGGGGAGGTCCGGTTGCACGCGGTGATCCTTGCCGGTGGCAAAGGGGTACGGCTACGGCCGTACACGACGACGCTGCCGAAGCCCCTGATGCCGATCGGGGACAGCCACTCGATCCTGCAGATCGTGCTCGACCAGCTCGCCTCGCGCGGGTTCACCTCGGTGACCCTGGCGATCAACCATCTCGGCCCGCTGATCCGGGCGTTCGTGGGCGACGGCAACCGGTGGGGGCTGGCCATCGACTACATCGAGGAGGACCGGCCGCTGTCCACGGTCGGCCCGCTGTTCGGCCTCAAGGACCGGCTGCCCGAGGAGTTCCTGGTGATGAACGGGGACGTCCTCACCGACCTGGACTACGGCGACCTGCTGCGCAGCCACCAGCGCTCCGGGGCGGGCCTGACCCTGGCGACCTCCGAACGGGTGCACCGGATCGACTTCGGCGTGCTCGACGTGGACGCCGGGCGGGTCGTCGGGTTCCGGGAGAAGCCGGCGCTGCGCTACCCGGTCAGCATGGGCGTGTACGGGATGTCGCGGCGGACCCTGGAGCCCTACCCGGCCGGGTTGGCCCTCGGCTTCGACCAGCTCGTGCTGGACCTGCTCGCCAGCGGTGACCCGCCGATGACGTACCCGTTCGACGGGTTCTGGCTGGACATCGGGCGGCCGGAGGACTACGACGAGGCGAACCGGTCGTTCCACCAGCTCAAGCCGATCCTGTTGCCGGCCGGGGCCACCCCGGTGGAGGCGACCGTCGGCGAGCCGGTGGGGGCCGTCGGCGAACCGCTGGCCGCCGACCTGACGGGCGTGGTGGGCGCCGGGGAGCTGACGTGACCCGGGTGCTGCTGTTCGGGGCGTCCGGGTTCATCGGGGGGCACGCCCGCGCCGCGCTGACGGCGGACCCCCGGGTGACCGAGGTGGTCTGCCCGGGGCGGACGACCCACGACCTGCTCGACGGCACGCCGGACGCGCTGGCCGGGCTGCTGCGGGAGGTCGCCCCGGACGCGGTGGTCAACTGCGTGGGCGCGCTCACCGGCTCCGCCGGGCAACTGGTCACGGCGAACACCCTGGTCGCGGCGAAACTGCTGGAGGCGACCGCCGCCGCGGCACCACGGGCCCGGCTGGTCCGGCTCGGTTCGGCAGGCGAGTACGGGCCGGTGCCGGACCGGGTCCCGGTCACCGAGGACTCCCCCGCCCGCCCGGTCAGCGCGTACGGCGTCAGCCACCTGGCCGGCACCCGGCTGTTCCAGCTCGCCGGGGAGGCCGGCGAGGTCGACGCGGTCTCGCTGCGGGTGTTCAACCCGATCGGCCCCGGCATGTCGCAGGAGAACCTGCTCGGTCGGGCGGCGGCCCGGCTGCGGGCCGCCCTGGACGACAGGGCCACCGAGATCACCCTGGGGCCGCTGTCGGCGTACCGGGACTTCGTCGACGTGCGGGACCTGGCCGCGCTGGTCGTCGCCGCGGTCCTCGCGCCGACGCTGCGGCACCGGGTCGTCAACGCCGGCAGCGGCCGGGCCGTCACCGCCCGGGAGGCGGTCGCCCTGCTGGCCGACGCGGCGGGTTACCGGGGCCGGGTCCGCGAGGCAGGTGCCGGGCCGCAGCGCTCGCAGGCGGTCGACTGGATCCAGGCCGACATCGGCCGGGCCGCCGGGCTGGGCTGGTCACCGGTGCGTGACCTGGCCACCTCGATCAAGGACATCTGGGCCGCCGGCGACGCGCGGTGAGCCGACGGACCGCTCCCCCTTCACGACACACCCGCACACGAGAGGACAGCAGATGAGCATGAAGATCGGGGTCGTGGGCCTGGGCTACGTGGGGCTCACCCTCACCGCCGCCCTCGCCGACAAGGGCTTCACGGTGTACGGCGCCGACGTGTCACCGGCGGTGCTGGACGCGCTGTCGCACGGCCGGCCGCACATCTTCGAGCCGGGCATCGAGGACGTCTTCGCCGCCCACCTCGGCACCCGCATCCACGTCGCCGCCGACCTGCCGAAGGACACCGTCGACGTGGCGGTGATCAGCGTGTCGACGCCGGTGGACAACATGACCCACCGGCCCAACCTGGCGAACCTGGCCGCCGCCGCCCGGGTGGTGGCGGCGAGCTGCCGACCGGACACCCTGGTGGTGGTCCGCAGCACGGTGCCGGTGGGCACCAGCCGTCGGGTGGTGCTGCCGGAACTCCAGGCCGCCTGGGGTGAGCGGGTGAAGCTGGTGATGGCCCCGGAACGCACCATCCAGGGGCAGGCGCTGCGGGAGCTGGTGGAGCTGCCGCAGGTGATCGGCGGTCTGGACGACGACAGCCTGGTCGCCGCGACCGAGTTCTTCAACGGGCTGGTCCGCACCATCGTCCCGGTCTCCAGCCTGGAGGCCGCCGAGCTGGTGAAGCTGTCCAACAACTGCCACACCGACCTGATCTACGCGTTCGGCAACGAGATCGCGCTGGTCGCCGAGCGGCACGGCCTCGACCCGCTGGAGGTGATCCGGGCGGCCAACGTCGACTACCCGCGCCCCGATCTCGCCAAGCCCGGGTACGTGGGCGGCGGCTGCCTCTCCAAGGACCCGTACATCATGATCGACAGTGCGGGTGACCGCCGGCCGTTCCTCGTCGGCAAGGCCCGCCAGCTCAACGAATACCTGCCGATCCACGTCGGCGAGACGGTGGTGCGGATGCTCGTCGAGGCGCGCGGGCGCAGCCTCGGCGCCCGGCTGGCGGTGCTCGGGTGGGCGTACAAGGGCTGGCCGGCGACCGACGACATGCGCGGTACGCCAATCGAGCCGATGATGCGGGTGTTCTCCGCCGCCGGGGTCACCGTCCTCGGTCACGACCCGATGGTCACCGACGACGTGATCCGCCAGTACGGCGGCGAACCGGTCAGCCTGGACAAGGCGTTCACCGAGGCGGACGCCGTCCTGATCATCAACGACCACCCGGACTACCGGGCGTTGCGGGTGCCCGAGGTGCTCGGCGCGACGCCACCGGCGTTCGTCTACGACTCGTGGCGGGTGCTCGACGCAGACGCGGTGCTGGCCGCCGGGGTCCGCTACGCCGGGCTCGGCTACCTGCCACCGGCCCCCGCCGAGGCGGCCCGCGCGGACGCCGCGACCGTCGCCGCCGGTGCGGGCGCGTCGAACACCACGGCGGTGTCGGCATGAGGGCGCTGCTGCTCGGCGGGGCCGGCTTCATCGGCCTGCACCTGGCCCGCCGGCTCGTCGCCGACGGGCACCGGGTGACGATCGTGGACGACTTCTCCCGGGGCCGCGACGACGCCGACCTCGACCGGCTGCGCGCCGACCCGGCCGTGCAGGTGGTCTCCGGCGATCTGACCGACCCGGCCACCTGGGCGGCGCTGCCGACCGGTTGGGACCAGATCTACCTGCTCGCCGCCGTCGTCGGCGTGCGCAACGTGGAGCAGGACCCGGCCCGGGTGATCCGGGTCAACACCCTGTCGGCGCTGCACCTGCTCGACTGGGTGGCCCCGGACGAGCGGGTCTTCTTCGCCTCCACCAGCGAGGTCTACGCCGGGGGCGTGACCGCCGGGGTGGTGCCGGTGCCGACGGACGAGACCGTGCCGCCGATGATCTCCGACATCGCCGCGCCCCGGTTCGCGTACGCGGCCAGCAAGCTGCTCGGCGAGGCCGCCTTCCTGCACACGGCGCGGGCCCGGGGGTTCGAGACCGTGGTGGGCCGGTTCCACAACGTGTACGGCCCCCGGATGGGCGCCGACCACGTCATCCCGGAGATGTCGCTGCGCGCCCTGCGTGGGGCCGACCCGTTCCCCGTTCCCGGGGCCGACCAGTTCCGGGCGTTCTGCCACGTCGACGACGCGGTCGAGGCGATGGTGCGGCTGATGGCGGCACCGGCCGCCGCCGGGCAGATCGTGCACATCGGCAACGACCGCGAGGAGACCAACATCGGCGACCTCGCCAAGCTGGTCCTGCGGGTGGCCGGGGTCAGCCCCGCCATCGCCCCCGGCAACGCGCCACCGGGATCGGTCGCCCGCCGCTGCCCGGACCTGTCCCGGCTGCGTGAGCTGACCGGCTACGAGCCGGGCGTCAGCCTGGAGGAGGGGGTCCGCAGCACGTTCGCCTGGTACCGGGAACACGGGTGGACGTGATGAACCGCCGCCCCATCTGCTTCTACTACGGCGACGGCCGCCTGCCCGAGCTGACCCGCTACGTACGGGTGGTGCTGCAACCGGACTTCTACCGTCCGGCCGAGCTGCGCTACCTCGCGGCGCAGGACGTGCAGACCCTCGGCTACCTGTCGCTGTCGGAGGACCAGGGGCCGCCCGCGCCCTGGCAGCGGCAGGAACGCAACCCGGACTGGGGTGGCGCGTTCGTCCACGTCGACCATCCCGGGTGGGTGTCGCACGTGGTGGGGCAGGCGAAGCAGGCGATCGCGCAGGGCTTCGCCGGGCTGTTCCTGGACACGCTCAACGTCGAGCTGACCTTCCCGGAGGACGTGCCGCACCTGCTGACCCTGGTCGCCGCGATCCGGGAGGAGGCGGAGCCGGCGTACCTGCTGGCGAACCGGGGCTTCGGCATGCTGCCCCGGCTGGCCGAGATCGTCGACGGGATCGTCTTCGAGTCGTTCTCGGCCCGGTGGACCGACCAGGGCTACGCGCCGTGGCCGCCCGACGTGCTGGAGTTCCACGCCCAGATCGCCGAGCAGCTGCTCCAGCTGGAGCTGGACCTGTACAGCCTCGACTACGCCGACAGTCAGGGCCTGACCGATTTCGCCGAGCGCCGGGCCCGGCAGTTCGGGCTCCAGTCCTCGGTCAGCGACCGCGCCCTGTCGCGTACCTGACCGCCTCACCGGGGCGGGACCGCTGCGGTCCCGCCCCGGCCGGTATCCCCGCCCCCGCCGGGCCGGGACCGGACCGCGCGTCGGCACCACGCGCGTCCGGCATCCACCCGGCGGGGGCGGGGTTACACCGGAGCCGGTCGGGTGGGTCAGGCGGCGTCGAGCGCCGGGGCCAGCGGCAGCAGCGCCGCCCGGACGAGGTCCGGTAGCGGCGCGGACGGCACCACGAAACCGGCCATCGACGGCACCTCGCCGGTGCCGTGCAGCCACTGCCGCAGTGCCAGCCGGGCCGCCGCGCCGACCGCGGCGGCGAGCACCTGGGCGGCCAGCGTTCCGACGTGGGGACAGCGGGTGGTGACCGCCCCGGCCAGGGGCTCCTCGAACGTGGTGACGGCCTCGACGTAGCAGGCGCGCAGCGTGGGGCTGGCGGCGATCATCAGCAGCGCGGCGGGCGGCTGGTCGCCGGGGTCGGCGTACAGGCCCACGACGGCGTCGACGACCGCGTCGGCGAGGCCGACCCCCGGCGGCCGGGCGAGCACCGCCGCCGCGACGCCGGCCGCGCGGTCGGCGGCGACCCCGGCGACGATGGCCTGCTCCCGGCTCGGGAAGTAGTTGTTGTAGGTCCGGGTCGACACGCCTGCCGCCTGGGCGATCTCCTCGACGCGGACGTTGTCCGGCCCGCGTTCCAGCGCGAGGCGCAGCGCCGCCGCCTGCAGCGCCTCCCGGGTGGCCCGCTTCTTGCGTTCCCGCAGCGTCGATGGGTCGGTCACGGTGCCACTGTCGCACACACGATGCGTGCGCGCAAAATTGCGTGCACGCAAAATTATGCTACGGTCCCTCCGAACTCCGGCAGCACCACGACCGAAAGGACCGACATGCGCGCCAAGGGCATGGCCTACGACACCGGCTTCGTCACCGACGGCGTCACCTCGGTGCCGCACTGGGACCCCGAGGTGGTCCGGCGGGAGCTGGCCATCATCCGGGACGACCTGCACTGCACCGCCGTCCACCTGGTCGGCGGCGATCCCGGGCGACTGGAGTCCGCCGCCCGGATCGCCGCCGAACTCGGACTGGAGGTGTGGTTCTCGCCGTACCCCCTGGAGCTGGAACCGGACCTGATCCGCGCCCTGTTCCTCGACTGCGCCGAGCGGGCCGAGCGGCTCCGTGCGGCCGGGGCCGAGATCGTCTTCGTCACCGGCGCCGAGCTGAGCATCATGAACCGCGGATTCGTCGAGGGGGACCGCCTCGCGGACCGCCTCGCCCACCTGTTCACCGACCCGGACGGCCGGGCCGGGCGCATCGCCGGGGTCCGCACCCGCCTCGACGCGTTCCTGCGCGCCACCGTGGCCGCCGTCCGCGAACGCTTCCACGGCAGGGTCACCTACGCCGCGATCCCGTTCGAGGGCGTCGACTGGGACCTGTTCGACGTGGTGACCGTCGAGCTGATCCGCTCCGCCGAGGTCGCCGACCAGTTCCGCGACGGCGTACGCCGGCTCGTCGACCAGCCCAAGCCGGTCGCCGTCACCGGCTTCGGCACCGCGACCTGGCGCGGCGCGGGCGACGTCGCGCCGCGCAGCATGGAGATCATCGAGTACGGCCCGGACGGCAGGCCCCACCGGCTGGACGGGGTGTACGAGCGCGACGAGCAGGGCCAGGCCGCCTACCTGGGCGAACTGCTCGACATCTTCGACAGCGAGGGCGTCGACAGCGTCTTCGTCCACCTGTTCGCGCTGCCCAGCCTCCCGCACCGACCGGACGGCGACCCGCGCGACGACCTCGACCTGGCCAGCCCCGGGATCGTCAAGGTGCTCGACGGGCGCACCGGTGCCACGTACCCCGGCCTGCCCTGGGAACCGAAGGCCGCGTTCGCCGCGGTCGCCGCGCACTACGCGCGCTGATCCGGCCGGGCGGACGGGGTCGCCCCTCAGCGCAGCCGCAGCCCCGCGACGAGGAGGCCGACCATCCGGCGGGCGTCGTAGTAGGGGGCGCGGCCGGCGCAGAGGTTGCCGACCGCGAACAGCAGTTCCCGGGGATCGGTGCCGGGGCGGATCTCGCCGGCCGCGACGGCGGCGTCGAGCAGGCGGGCGCAGGCGGGCACGAGGTGGTCGAGGAAGTACCCGTGCAGCGTCTCGTAGGCGGCGGTGTCGGAGTTCATCGCCCCGGCGAGGCCGTGCTTGGTGGCCAGGAAGTCGACGAACTGGTCGATCCAGGCGGTCAGCGCGGCGTACGGCGGTCGGCCGTCGGCGAGCAGGGCCGGCGCGGCCTCGGCACACGCCTGCACCTGGTGCCGGTAGACGGCGACGATCAGGTCGGCCCGGGTCGGGAAGTGGCGGTAGATGGTGCCGACACCGACGCCGGCCCGCCCGGCGATGTCGCGTACCGGCACGTCGACACCGGCGGCGAGGAAGGCCGCGGCGGCCGCCTCCAGCAGGGTCGCCTCGTTGCGTCGGGCGTCAGCCCGCTTCCGGGGCGCGTCGGCGCGTTCGGGTGGGGTGGGCGACCCCGGTCCACCGTCGGCCATGCGTCGTCACCTCCGGGCACCCTTGGCAAACGGAACAGCGTTCCGTATAGTTCAGAGCGGAACATGGTTCCACTTGGACCATGATGCCAGAGCCCGACGGCCGGTGACCAGCCGCGCCCTCGTCCCTCCCCCACCAGCCCACGGCGCGTCCGCACGCGCCGCGGTTCCCGGCGGCACCGACCGGCCGCCACCCCGTCACCCGTGGAGGAAACCCTCATGCAGTACCGCACCCTCGGCCGCACCGGCGTCCAGGTCAGCACCCTCGTACTGGGCGCGATGAACTTCGGTGCCATCGGCCGCACCGGCCAGGCCGAGGCCACCGCGATCATCGACACCGCCCTGGAGGGCGGGATCAACCTGATCGACACCGCCGACCGGTACAGCCAGGGCGAGTCGGAGGAACTGGTCGGCCGGGCCATCGCCGGCCGCCGCGACGACATCGTGCTGGCCACCAAGGCGGCCATGCCGATGGGCGACGAACGCAACCACCGGGGCACCTCCCGCCGCTGGCTGCACACCGCGCTCGACGGCAGCCTGCGCCGGCTCGGCGTCGACCACATCGACCTCTACCAGATCCACCGCTGGGACCCGACGACCAGCGACGAGGAGACGCTCTCCGCGCTCACCGACCTCCAGCGGGCCGGCAAGATCCGCTACTTCGGCTGTTCGACGTTCCCCGCGTACCGCCTCGTGCAGGCCGAGTGGGCCGCCCGGGAACACCACCTGGGCCGGTACGTCACCGAGCAGCCCAGCTACTCGATCCTGCAACGCGGCATCGAGACCCACGTCCTGCCCGTCACCGCGCAGTACGGCCTGGGGGTGCTCGCCTGGAGCCCGCTGGCCTCGGGGTGGCTGTCGGGCGCGGTCCGGGCGGGTCGGGAGATCACCACCCACCGCGCCGACGTCCTGCCCGAGCGCTTCGACCTCGCCGTCGCCGCCAACCGGGCCCGGCTCGACGCGGTCGAGCAGCTCGCCAAGGTCGCCGAGGAGGCCGGGCTCACCCTGATCCAGCTCGCGCTCGGCTTCGTCACCGCGCACCCCGCCGTGACCAGCGCGATCATCGGGCCCCGCACGCCGGAGCACCTGCGCAGCCAACTCGCCGCCGCCGACACCGTGCTCACCGCCGACGTGCTCGACGCCATCGACGCCATCGTCGCCCCCGGCGTCGACCTCGCCCCCGGCGAGAAGCACGACACCCCGCCGGCCCTGCTCGACCCGGCGCTACGCCGCCGCTGAGCGCCGGATCAGGAAGGACGGCACATGCCGCACCCCACCTCCCTCCGCATCGGGATCATGACCGCACCGATGCAGGTCCACTACCACGACGTGCTGCGG
Organism: Micromonospora sp. WMMD723; assembly: GCF_049863385.1. Classification (NCBI taxonomy): domain Bacteria; kingdom Bacillati; phylum Actinomycetota; class Actinomycetes; order Micromonosporales; family Micromonosporaceae; genus Micromonospora; species Micromonospora sp. WMMD723. The sequence goes on along the minus strand of NZ_JBMKNR010000001.1, from coordinate 3,515,460 downwards.
GTCTGGCGCGAGGCGGACGACATCCCCGAGATCGCGCACGCCTGGCTCTTCGACCACCTGATGCCGATCGGCGGCGACCCCGACGGGCCGGCGTACGAGGGCTGGACGCTGCTCTCCGCCCTCGCCGCCCAGACCCGCCGGCTGCGCCTCGGCCTGCTCGTCACCAGCAACCGGTTCCGCCCCCCGGCGATGCTCGCCAAGATCGCCACGACCGTCGACATCGTCTCCGGCGGACGGCTCGACTTCGGCATCGGCGCCGGCTCCCGCCCCGGTCACCCGGCGGCCCGCCGCGAGTACACCGCCCACGGCCTGCCCTACCACGACTTCAGCCACTCGGTGCAGAGCCTCGCCGAGGCGTGCACGGTCATCAGGCGGCTGTGGACCGAGGACGCGCCGTTCGACTTCCACGGCGAGCACGTGCGGTTGACCGGGGCCTACGGTAATCCGAAGCCGGTGCAGCGGCCGTACCCGCCGATCGTCATCGGCGGACGCTCGTCGGCCCTGCTGCGGGTCGTCGCCGAGCACGCCGACGTGTGGAACGTCCCCGGCGGTGGGGACATCGGGGACGTGGCCGCCCGCAGCGCGCTGCTGGACCGCTACTGCGCCGAGATCGGCCGCGATCCCGCCTCGATCACCCGCTCGATCCACCTGCCGGTCTCCTACGACCGGCCGGCGGAGACCCGGGCCGCGATCCGCGCGGCGACCGCCGCCGGGTTCGGGCACGTGATCCTGGGGTTGACGCCGCCCTATCCCGTCGGCGTCGCCCGCTGGATCACCGACGAACTCATCACCCCGTCGGTCTAGCCGGGACGAGGCCTCCGGTTCCTGCGCATCCGGCTCAGCCAGCCCGGGCGTCCGTCCAGCACCGGCCCCCCGGAGGTGGCCCGGCCACGTCCGGGCCGGACCGACGTCAGCTCACGCAGACAGGGCCGGGTCGTTTGCGTCGATCGTCAGCTGCCAGAACACCACAGCCCCACCCTGACCGCGCGGCGTCCGACGTCCCGGGGCGCGACCGACGGCGGCCGGTCGCAGCGCTGACGTCGCCGCGCGGTCACCGGGTCGACGGCACCGCTCCCGACCGGCCGGCCCGTCCGGAGCGCTTGAGCAGCACCGCGCCCCCGGCGACGAGGACGACACCCAGGACCATCCCGACGACGTTGCCCTGGGTCAGCGAGGCCAGCGCACCCAGCACGCCCACCACGACCAGCAGCACACCGAGAACCCGCAGCAGCAGACCACCGACGGTCTTCATCTGTCCGTTCGCCATACCAACCCTGTTCCCCGCTCGCACCGTCCACAAACGACCAACGGGGGACCGCCCGGGCCGCCTACCGTGCGGTCGACGCCTCGGAGAGGAGTCCACCGCTGGATCACCGACGAGCCCGCTACCCCGTCGCGGTGGTCGGAACGCAACCTCAGGGACGAGATCCGGGTTCCTCCGCATACGGCTCGGGTGGGCCGGGGTCCAGGGTGGACGGGTAGCCACAACCTGGGAGGTCCGCCGTGTTCCGTCGTACCGTGACCGTCGTCGTCGCCGTGTCCACCGTCCTCGCCGGTCTCCCGGCGGTGGCCCAGGCGCGTCCCGGGCCACCGCCGGGCCTCGCCTGGGGTGAGTGTCCCGACGATCTGCCCGACGTGCCACCCGACCCGCGCGTGCGGTGCGCCCCGCTGCGCCTGCCGGTGGACTGGGCCAGCCCGGACGGGCGCACGTTCACGCTCGTCGTGGCCCGTCGGGCGGCCCGGGTGGCGGAGCAGCGGGTGGGCACGCTGGTGTTCGGTCCGGGCGGCCCCGGGGACTCGGGGGTGGAACGCATCCGCCGGGGGGACCGGTTCAGCGACGAGCTGCTGGACCGGTTCGACCTGGTCAGCTTCGATCCGCGTACGGTGGCCCGCAGCGCCGCCCCGGTCTGCACTCCCGACCCGGAGCTGCGCAGGCCGCCCGTCGTGCTGACCGGCCAGGCCGACTTCGACGCCACGGTGGCCTACAACCGGGCGCTGTGGCACCGGTGTCGCCCGACCAGCCCGGTGTTCACCCACGCCGACACGCTCAGCACGGTGCACGACCTGGAGGCGCTGCGGCGTGCGCTGGGTGAGCGGCGGTTGACCTTCCACGGCAGCTCGTACGGCACGCTGCTGGGCCAGCAGTACGCCGAACGGTATCCCGACCGGGTACGGGCCGTGGTGCTGGAGGGCGTGTTCGACCACAGCCTGGACGTGCGGTCCTTCGTCCGTACCCAGGCGGCGGCGCTCCAGGACGCCTTCGACGAATTCGTGACCTGGTGCGACAGCTCGCCCGGGTGCGTGCTGCACGGCCGGGACGTCCGGGCGGTCTGGGCTGCGGTGCTGGCCCGCGCCGACAACGACGGGTACGCCCCGCGCACCGCCTTCGACGTCACCGCCGTGGCCCTCGGGATGCTCGCCGGCCCCCGCTTCCCACAGCTGGCCGAGGCCGTCCGGGACATGGCCGCCGGCATGCCGCCGCCCGAGGTGAGACTCCCGGTGGCCGTGGCGGTCTTCTGCGCGGACTGGCCGGCCACCGTCCGCGACCACCACGGGTACGCGGCCCTGGTCCGGGCGGCCAGGGCCGTCGCACCGGACGTCCGCTACGGTGCCGGCCTGCTGGCCGTGCACACCTGTCTGGGCTGGCCGTCCCCGGTCCGGAATCCACCGCACGAGCTACGGGTGCGCACCCGCACGCCGCTGCTGCTGCTCAACGCCCGGCACGATCCCCGCACCGGCCACGCCTGGGCCACCCACGTCGCCCGACAGCTGGGCCGGCACGGACGCCTGGTCACCTACGAGGGCTCGGGCCACGGCACCTACCTGCGCAACGCGTGCACCGTCGCCGTGGTCGACAGGTACCTCGTCGACCTGACCCTGCCCGCCGCCGACGCCCGTTGCCCCGCCGGGTGAACGTCCCGTCAGCGACCCACCGGGGTCCGGCCCGTGCCGTCGGCGGTCACCTGACTCACGGGCTGGGCGGCCAGGGGGAAGGTGACGCCGGTCAGCTCCTCGGACACCGTCCACAACCGACGGGCGACGGCACCGTCGCGGGCGTTGCTGGAGCGACCGACGAGCTTCGGCGCGCCACGCCCTTCGAAAAGGCCGTCCGGCCCGGCGTAGCTGCCGCCCGGGATGTCGGCGACCGCCGCGTAGAGGGTGGGCGACGCGCCGTCGACGTCGCTCTGTGCGAACCGGTTGACCAAAGCCGTCTGGAGCCGGTTCCACCAGGAGCGGTCGCCGTCGAGGTGCCCGAGCAGGTTGGTGGCGGCCAGGCCGGGATGGGCGGCGGTCGCCAGCACCGGCGAGCCGACCTCGGTGAGCCGGCGGTGCAGTTCGGCGGTGAACAGCAGGTTCGCCAGCTTCGACTGGGCGTACGCGGGGAACGCCCGGTAGGGGCGGCGCTCCCAGTTCAGGTCGGCGAAGTCGATCTTTCCGGCCCGGTGCGCGGAGGAGGCGACGGTGACCACCCGCCCCCGGATCTGCGGCAGCAGCAGGTTGGTGAGCGCGAAGTGCCCGAGGTGGTTGGTGCCGAACTGGAGCTCGAACCCGTCGGCGGTACGGGTCGGCGGCGGGATCATCACGCCGGCGTTGTTGACCAGCAGGTCGATCGGCCCGGTCCAGCCCTCGGCGAACGCGCGGACGGAGGCGAGGTCGGCCAGGTCGAGCCGGCGCACCTCGACGTCGCCGGTCATGCCCGAGGCCGCGGCGGCGCCCCTGGCGGGGTCGCGGACGGCGAGCACGACCCGGGCGCCCCGGGCGGCGAGCGCCGTCGCGGCGACCCGGCCGATGCCGCTGTTCGCGCCGGTCACGATGACGGTACGGCCGGTCAGGGCGGGGATCTGGGCGGTCGTGAATGTTGTCATGGGAAACAATGTATACGGCGACAACAATGTCGGCAACGGCGACATTTTTCGGGCTACCATGACCCCGTGCCCGCGTACCACCACGGAAACCTGCGGTCGACGCTGCTCGCCGCCGCCGAGCGCAGCCTGCGCCAGCACGGCGCGGGCCAGCTCTCCCTGCGCGAACTGGCCCGGGAGGCGGGCGTCAGCCACGCCGCGCCGCGCCGGCACTTCGCCGACCGGCAGGCGCTGCTGGACGCCCTCGCCGAGGCCGGGTTCGCCCGGCTGCACGCCGAGCTGCGCGCCGCGCTCGCCGACGCGGGTGCGGACTTCGGGCCGCGCCTGCACGCCGTGGCCGCCGCCTACCTGCGGTTCGCCACCGAGGACGCCGCCCTGCTGGAGCTGATGTTCACCGGCAAGCACCGCGAGGGGGCCGAGCACCTCGTCGCGGCCGCCGCCGGCCCGTTCGGGCTCCTGCACGACCTGATCACCGAGGGACAGGCCCAGGGGGTGCTGGAACCCGGCCCGCCGGAGCACGCCGGCATCGTGCTGTTCGCCACGTTGCAGGGCATCGCCACGCTGGTCAACGGCAACCTGGTCGCACCCGGTCTGCTCGACGGGATCACCCGGACGGCGGTCGACCAGTTCATCCGGGGGTCACGCCGTCCCTGACCGCCGGACGGTGTCGGGGGCCGGTCGTAGGCTCAGCGCCATGACGAGGACGCACACGCTCACCCTGCCGGGAGTGGAACTGGTCTACGACGTCCGCGGCCCGCTCCCCCCGGCCGACGGGCGTCCCGCCCTGGTCATGATCGGCCAGCCGATGACGGCCGAGGGCTTCGACGCGCTCGCCGCCCAGTTCGCCGACCGCACGGTCGTCACCTACGACCCGCGCGGCCTGGGTCGCAGCGTCCGCACCGACGGCCAGTCCGACCACACGCCCCAGCAGCAGGCCGACGACCTGCACCACCTGATCGGGGCGCTCGACGCCGGCCCGGTCGACATGTTCGCCAGCAGCGGCGGGGCGGTGACCGCGCTCGCCCTGGTCGCGGCCCACCCCAACGACGTCGTCACGCTGGTGGCGCACGAGCCGCCCATCAACGCCGTGCTGCCCGACGCCGCCGCCGCCGAGCGCGCGCGGGCCGCCTTCCACGAGGCGTACCAGGCGAGGGGCGTCGGCGCGGGAATGGCCGCGTTCATCGTGATGACGTCGTGGCAGGGCGAGTTCACCGACGCCTACTTCGCCCAGCCCGAGCCCGATCCGGCGACGTTCGGCCTGCCGACCGGCGACGACGGCGGCCGTGACGACCCGCTGCTGTCCAAGAACTCGTGGCCGGTCACCGACTACCGCCCCGACGCGGCGGCACTCACCGCCGCACCGACCCGGATCGTCATCGCGGTCGGCGAGGAGTCGACCGGGACGTACACCGCCCGGACCGCCGTCGGCACCGCCCACCTGCTCGGCCAGGAGGCCACCGTGTTCCCCAGCCACCACGGCGGCTTCCTCGGCGGTCACGCCGGCTACGCCGGCAGGCCCCGGGAGTTCGCCGCGAAGCTCCGCGAGGTGCTGGCCACCCCCTGACCGACGCCCCCCGTTGGGCCGAAACAGCGGTGTCCGGGCCACGGAATACCGCTGCATCGACCCGACAGGCGCATTTCCCGGCGCCCGGAAACAGACCGGAGCCCCGGCCGACGGCCGGGGCTCCGGTGCGGGGAGGGTGGATTTACGCGGGAGAGCCGGCTTCGGCGTAGTCGTACAGGCTCTTGATGTCGTCGTCGTAGTAGGGGCCGTCGAATTGCCCGTTACCCGGATTGTCGCCGTGGCTAACGGTGCTGTTGATATAGCCGGCGCCGATCGAGTCGTTGTATTCCTGCAACCACGGCCCACCGCTGGAACCGTAGGTCATGTTGCAGTACATCCGGATCTGCTGGCCACCGGCGTCCCAGGTCGTGCTCTGGCAGTACTGCTGGCTCTCCCCGCCGCCGAGGTTGGACGGGTAGCCCAGGGCGGTGACCGCCACGGAGTAGCCCCAGTTCCAGCGCAGCCCGTTGCCCCCGACGGTGTCGACGACCTTGGCGTTGTAGGTGCCGCCGTTGGACATCACCGCGATGCCCATGTCCTCGGCGTAGCTCGACGAGCTGGCCCACGCGCCCCGGGTGGAGAGGCTGTAGGCCACGAAGGTGCCGAACGGCCGCACACCGTTGCGATACCGGGGGACGAACTGCCAGTTGGAGTACCACCCACCGCCGGCACCCTGGTGTACGCAGTGCCCGGCGGTCACCACGAGCCGCCGCTTGGCGCTGGCGACGGTGCTGGCCGAGCAGGAGGCGGTGCCGCCGCCGGGGACGGTGAAGTAGACCTTGCCCACGGTCACCGCCTCGTTCAGCATCGTCCGGGGGCCACCGGCGATGCTCGGGGCCACCGGAGCGACCGTGCCGGCCGGTCCGGTGGGCCGCGGCGCGCGGCTCGACGACGTGGCGGCCCGCGCCGACTTCGGGAAGTCCAGGTCCACGGCGGACGCCATACGTTCCGGGGTCCAGAAGTCGGCGACCTCCTTCGCGATCTTCTCATTGGTGATCGCCCGCCCGTCGAGGGTACGGGCGATCGCCGTGATGTTTCCTTTCCCGTCGGCCGTGGTCGAATTCGCCTCGGCTGCCGGCGCACCGGCCAGGATGAGGGTGAATGCCGCACCGGCACTCACCGACCAACGCAGAGCGGATTTCAAGAGGACCTCCTCTGCCCCTTGCACCTATCCGAACTCCGGCAGCATATTGAGACACGACTATTGATCACAATGACGGCCGATAATTGTCAGGAATCCGTGCCGCACCACCACGGACGCCATAACCGACGTCGATTTTTTTCAGCCCTGGGATATGCGACGCACCGCGTCGGCTCCCGGCGGGGGCAGTTCCCGGACGACCCGGGACACGCCTGTCGACGCCCCCCGGGCGGGGGCGTCGACGAGAGGGCGGACCGGCAGCCGGTGCGGCGGTCAGTGCCGGTGCAGCGCCGTGCGGATCAGCCGGTTGACCAGCTTGGGGTACTCCAGGCCGCTGGCCGCCCACATCCGGGGGAACATCGACGTCGGGGTGAACCCGGGCATCGTGTTGATCTCGTTGAGGTAGACGTCCAGGTCGGGGGTGACGAAGAAGTCGACCCGGGCCAGGCCGGAACAGTCCAGTGCGGTGAAGGCGCGGGTGGCGTACTCCTGGACCTGGTGGGTGACCCGGTCGGGCAGGACGGCGGGGACGTCGTACTCGCAGACCTCGTCGGCGTAGAGGTACTTGGCCTCGAAGTCGTACCACTCGCGGTCGCCGACCATCCGGACCTCGGCCAGCACGGACGCCTCGGGCGCTCCGCCGGCCTCACCCTCCAGCACGCCACACTCGATCTCCCGGCCGACGACCGCGGCCTCGACGAGCACCTTGGTGTCGATCTCCCGGGCGACGGCGACCGCGTCGTCGAGCCGCGCCCAGTCGTCGACCCGGGTGATGCCGAACGACGAGCCGGCCCGGGACGGCTTGACGAAGACCGGCAGGCCCAGCCGCTGCTTGTCGGCCTCGCTGAGGGTCATCCCGTTGCGCAGCACCGCGTACGGGCCGACCGGGATGCCCTCGGCGGCGCAGAGCTTCTTGGTGAACTCCTTGTCCATCGCGGCGGCGGAGGCGAAGACGTTCGCGCCGACGTACGGGACGTCGGCCATCTCCAGCATGCCCTGGATGGTGCCGTCCTCGCCGTACGCGCCGTGCAGCACCGGGAAGACCACGTCCACGTCGGCGAGCGCGCGGGGACCTTCGGTCGGGTCGAGCACCAGCAGGCCACCGGCGGTGGGGTCGGTCCGCAGCACCACCTCGGCCCCGGCCCCGACGGTGACCTCCGGGAGCCTGCGCGCCCGGATCGCCAACTCGCCCGGGTCCCCGCTGGTCAGCACCCACTGGCCCTGCCGGGTGATGCCGACCGGCACCACGTCGTACTCGTCGGGGTCGAGCGCGCCGAGCACGCTGCCCGCGCTGACGCAGGAGATGCCGTGCTCGGGGCTGCGCCCGCCGAACACGATCGCCACGCGGGTCTTGCCTGGGGTGGTCACTCGGGTCACCTCTCGGTACGCGACTGCGGAGCCGTCAGTTGCGCTCACCCGACTGACCTTACTGTGGGTTGCGGCGGACCGATGGTGATACCCGGCAGGAAGCGAGTGACCCTCGCAAACGGTCATCCGACCCGATACGGTACGTGACGATCAGGGTCGGTGGGGGTGGTTGCCGCGCCCCCGCCCGACCGCGATCACCTTCACCCGCTGCCGCCCGGCCCGGACCATGCCCAGGGCCATGAACGCCCCGGCTATCCGGTCGGCGGCCTCCCGGCTGCTGGCGCCGACCACCTGCCGCCGACGCTCGGGCCGGGCCCGCTCGTCGCGGGTGGACGTCTCCACCGGCCGGACGTCACTGAGCACCACCAGGAACCGCGTCATCGCCGTCACCAGACCCCTCACTGCTGGAAGTCCTTTCTTGACGCATGCGGCGGCGGCACGTGGCGATCGGGAACGGGGGAGTAAACCCGATCGCCACGCGCCTCATCCCCTCCGGTCACTCACCATCGCCGTCGCCACGACAACCGTTGGTGAGGACTCCGTTACAGATTGACAGGTGCACAGGCGTGAATGCAACTCTCATCGCCTCTTCTCTCATGCACGTCTTCCCATAGACCTGTGTCACCATCGATGCATGGCACCGAAGACCGCCCGTGCTCGCCGCCTCGGCATCGCCCTGCGCGCCCACCGGGAGGCGGCCGGCCTCACCCTGGAGGCCGCCGCCGACGAGATCAACAGCACCCGCAGCACGCTCAGCCGCTACGAGAACGCGCAGACGCTGGTCAGCCCGGCCACCGTCCGCGCGCTGCTCAGCCTCTACGGGGTCAGGCCGGACGAGATCGCCGCGGCGGTCCAACTGGCCAAGGACACCCGCAAGCCCGGCTGGTGGGTGCCCTACTCACACCTGCTCGACAAGCGCACCATCGACTTCATCGCGCTGGAGGCCGAGGCCACCGCGATCGCCAACTTCGAACCGTCCATCGTCCCGGGTCTGCTCCAGACCGCCGACTACATCCGGGGGGTGATGCGGGGCGGGCCGCACACCCTCACCGACGAGCAGGTCGAGCAGCGGGTCAAGCTCCGGCTGGACCGGCAACAGCGGATCACCGCCGCCGAACCGCCGATCTTCGACGCGATCATCGACGAGGGTGCGCTGCTGCGCCCGGTGGGCGACCGGACGGTGATGCATGCGCAGCTCAGCCACCTGCTCAAGACCTCGGAGCTGCCGAACGTCACCGTCCAGGTGATCCCGCTCGCCGCCGGATACCACCGGGGCACCCGGGGCTCGCTGCACATCCTGGAGTTCGCCGACCCGGAGGACCCGCTGATCGCCTCGGTGGAGACGGTAGCCGGTCAGATGGTCCTGGACCGGCCGGGCGACCTGCGTACCTGCACCAAGATCATGGAACACCTGCGGACCGTCGCGCTCAGCCCGGCCGACAGCCGCGACCAGCTCGTGCAACTGATGAAGGGACGGTAGGAGACCGATGACACCGACGATCGGCGGGGCCCTGTCCGGGGCCGCCTGGCGCAAGAGCAGCCACAGCGGGGACGAGGGTGCCTGCGTCGAGCTGGCGTCGCTGCCGGGCCGGGTCGCGATCCGCGACTCCAAGGACCCGGGCGGACCGGTGCTGCTCTTCCCGCCCGCCGCCTGGTCCGCCTTCGCCACCGCCCCGCCGCGCCGCTGACCACCCCGGCCCCGCCCCGCACCCGTTACGACGGGGTGCGGGGCGGGGCCGGGCGCGTCGGCGGGTCAGTCGACCCGGGCGTCGGCGGGTGGGGTCGCGGCGGGCCGGACCGCCTCGGCGGCGGCGATGGCCACCCCCCGCGCGCCGGCCATGTCCCGGTCCGGCACCAGCGCGAACGTCGCCAGGGCGGCCTGCTCCTCCCGCAGCACGGTGTGCGCGCGGACGGCGTCGAGGAACCAGTCCCGGAACTCCGGTGCCGCCTCCACCACCCCACCGCCGACGAAGTACGCGTGCGGATCGGTGAAGTTGGCCGCGATGGTGAACAACCGGCCGAGCGCCGCCGCCTGCTGGGCGAAGACCTCCCGGGCCAGCGCGTCGCCCCGCTCGGCGTACCCGCGCAGCAGGGTGGCGGCCCGCTCGGGCGGCTCCTGCGCCAGCGGGTGCCCCGGATACCGGGACAGCCAGTACGGCAACAGGTTGCGCCGGATCGCCGTCAGCGAGGCGACGCTCTCCGCGTCCCCGGTGAAACCGCAGGCGCAGCTCGGTTCGGGCTGGTCGGGGGCGAGCAGCCCGGCCAGCGGGATGTGCACGTGACCGAACTCGCCGGCCATCCCGGCCGCCCCGGTGACCACCCGGCCGTCGACCACCACCGCCCCGCCGAGACCGGTGCCGACGATCGCCGCCACCGACGACCGGGTCGCCGCGTCGGCTCCGAAGTGGACGTGGTGGGCGTAGAGCGCGGCGGCGTTGCCGTCATTGTGGTAGATCACCGGCAGCCCGAGCCGCCGCTCCAACGCGCCGCGTACGTCGAAGCCGTGCCAGGCCGGCTGGGCGAAGTTCGTCGAGCCCCGCGACGAGATGACGCCTGTCGCGCTGGCCGGGCCCGGGGTGTCCAACCCGACCGCCCGGACCAGCCCCCGGGGCACCCCGGTGTGGGCCAGCACCCCGTCGAACGCGCCGGCCAGCGCCTCGATGGCCGCCTGCGGGCCGGCGGTCACCTCGCTGGGGGTCTCCACCAGCCCGTCGACCAGGAACCGGCCGTCCAGGCACAGCACCGTGGCGTTGTTGCTGGTGCCACCGTTGTCGAGGCCGACCACCACCGGCACGTCCACGCTGACCATCCGCCACCTCCGACCGGGCCTGCTGCGAGGTTAGTTCCCGTTCCCACCGCCCGTCACGCCCCACGTGCGGCAATCCCGCCAGGCACCGGGCCGGCCGGCGGCTCACTCCGGCCGGCGGGCCAGGACGCCTGTCGCGTCCCACCGGTCGGCGTGCAGGACCCTCGGCAGCAGCCCCAGGCCGGTCATCGCCGCACAGAGCGCCCCGGCCTGCCCGGCGCTGACCTCCACCACCAGGTGCCCGCCGGGCCGCAGCCAGCCGACCGCACCGGCGGCGACCCGGCGCAGCACGGCCAACCCGTCGACGCCGCCGTCCAACGCCACCGCCGCCTCGTGCAGCCGGGCCTCCGCCGGCATCAGCGCCACCGCCGGGGTGGGCACGTACGGGGCGTTGGCGACCACCACGTCCAGCCGGCCCCGCCAGCGCGCCGGCAGCGGGTCGTACAGGTCGCCCTGCACGACGGTGACGTCCCGACCGGCCAGGTTGCGGCGGGCGCAGGCCACGGCGGCCGGGTCGACGTCGACGGCGGCGAGCCAGCGCGGGGCGAGCCGGTCGACGAGCGCGACGCTGATCGCCCCCGACCCGCAGCACAGGTCGACCAGCGCCGGGGCCGGCCCGGCCACCGACGCGGCGGCCTCCACCAGCAGCGCGGTCCGGGCCCGGGGAACGAACACCCCCGGGTCGACGGCGACCCGACGGCCGCAGAACTCGGCCCAGCCGAGCAGGTGTTCCAACGGTTCGCCGGCGATCCGCCGGTCGGTGAGGGCGGCGAGCGCCTGCGGCGAGTCGGCGGCGGCGGTGAGCAGCGCGGCCTCGTCCTCGGCGTAGACGCAGCCGGCGGCGCGCAGCCGGGCGACGAGAGCGGCGGGGTCGTGGGGAAACGGATCGGATGCCATGGTGATGCCTTCCGGGAGCGCACGTCGGCGCTCCCACCGTCGCTACCGCGGCGACGGGACTCCGTTGCCGCAGCGACGGGACTCGACGGGGAGCGCCGGTCCTGACGTCTGGTGGATCGGACTCACCTCCTCCGGTCGGGGCCCGGGTGGGCCGGCATCACGATAGCGGACCGGCCGCCCCCGCGCCGTCCAGTGCGGCGGTCACGTCGGCGACCAGGTCGGCGGTGTCCTCCACCCCGCAGGAGAGCCGGACGAACCCGGGGGCGGTGTCGTCGCCCCACTGCGCTCGCCGGTCGGCGCTGGTGTGCAGGCCGCCGAACGAGGTCGCGGCGGCGACCAGCCGGGACGCGGCGACGAACCGGGCCACCCGGTCGGCGTCGCCGAGGTCGAACGAGAGCACTCCCGGCATCCGGCGCAGCTGCCGCGACGCCACCGGGTACGCCGGGTCCTCCGGACGCCCCGGCCACCGCAGCCCGGTCACGTCGGGCCGGCCGGCGAGCAGCTCGACCAGCGCCGCCGCGTTGGCGGACTGCCGGGCCAGCCGCAGGTCCAGGGTGGCCAGCGAGCGGTGGGCCAGCCAGGCGTCGAACGCCCCGGGCACCGCGCCGGTGGTGGTGCGCCACCCGGTCACCGTCTCCAGCAGCTCCGCCGACCGGGCCGCTACGTAGCCGAGCAGCAGATCGGAGTGGCCGGTCAACGCCTTGGTGCCGGAGGCGACCACCAGGTCCGCACCGAGGTCCAGCGGACGCTGCCCCAGCGGGGTGGCGGTGGTGTTGTCCACCGCCACCAGCGCGCCGGCCGCGTGCGCCGCGTCGGCCACGGCGGCGATGTCGGCCACGTCCAGGCCCGGGTTCGCCGGGGTCTCCAGCAGCACCAGCCGTACGTCGTCGAACGACGGGTACGGCCCGGCGGTGGGCACGAAGCCGACCCGTACCCCCATCCCGGCGAGGGTGGCGGTGGCGAACGCCCGGACCGGGAAGTAGCCGTCGGCGGGCAGCAGCACGGTGTCGCCGGGGCGCAGCACGGCCAGCAGCAGCCCGGTGATGGCGGCCTGCCCGGAGGCGAAGACCCGGCAGTCGCCGCCCTCCAGCTCACCGATGGCCGCCTCCAGCAGCCGCCGGGTCGGATTGTCCGGGCGGCCGTAGCCGTTCGGTGTCGCGGCCGGCCCCTGCCACGGATCGAGGTGGTACGGCGCGGCGAAGACCGGACCGGGCAGGAACGGCTGCCCCGGCTCCGGCTCGGGCAGCCCGGCGTGCACGCACCGGGTGCCGTCGTGCCAGTGCGTCGCCGGGTCGACGGGGCCGGTCGGCGGGCCGCTCACTCGTACGACTCCGGCTTGGCGGTCCGGCTCATCAGGGTGTCCACCGCGAGCCTCGGGTCCATCCCCTCGTGGCAGATCCGCTCGATCTGCTCGGTGATCGGCATCTCCACCCCGTGCGCGCGGGCCAGGTCCCGGATGGCCAGGCAGCTCTTGACCCCCTCGGCGGTCTGCCGGGTGGCCGCCTGCGCCTGCTCCAGCGTCTCCCCCCGACCCAGGTGCTCGCCGAAGGTGCGGTTGCGGGCCAGCGGCGACGAGCAGGAGGCCACCAGGTCACCCATCCCGGCCAGACCGGCGAAGGTGATCGGGTCGGCCCCGAGCGCCACCCCGAGCCGGGCGGTCTCGGCCAGCCCCCGGGTCATCAGCATGGCCCGGGTGTTGTCGCCGAACCCCATCGCGGTGGCGATCCCGTACGACAGGGCGATCACGTTCTTGACCGCCCCGCCCAGCTCGCAGCCGATCACGTCGTCGTTGGTGTACGGCCGGAAGTACGGGGTGCGGATCGACTGCTGCACCAGCTCGGTGCGGCGGGCGTCGGTGCCGGCGACCACCGTCGCGGCCGGCTGCTCGACGGCGATCTCGGGGGCCAGGTTGGGGCCGGAGACCACCACCACCCGGTCCGGGGTGACCCGGGCGGTCTCCACGATCACCTCGCTCATCCGCCGGGTGGTACCCAGCTCGATCCCCTTCATCAGGGAGACGAGGGTGGCGTCCGGGGCGAGGTGGCCGGCCCACTCGGCGAGGTTGCCGCGCAGCGTCTGCGACGGCACCGACAGCACCACCAGCTCCGCGCCGGAGATCGCCTTGGCCGCGTCGGCGGTCGCGGTGACCCGGTCGGGCAGCCGCAGCTCCGGCAGGTAGTCGGGGTTACGCCGGTGGCTGCGGATCGCCTCGACGACCTGCTCCCGCCGGGCGAGGATGGTCACCTCCCGACCGGCGTCGGCGAGGATCTTGGCGAACGCCGTCCCCCAGGAACCGGCCCCCAGCACCGCCACGTGCCCGCTCACGCCACCCCTGCCCCTGCGTCGCGCCGGTCGATCCACTCGCTCATTCGGTCCCCTCGGGAGTACGCGGACGGACGGGACGTTCCCACAGCGGCGGCGGTGTGTCACCCCGGACCCCGGCGAGCAGGTCCCGCAGGGTCAGCATGATCTGGTCGGTCATCTCCTCCAGCACCACCCGGCTGGGGGTGGCCCCCGCCCAGCGACCGAGGTCGACCGGCGGGCCGGCCAGCACCGTCACCGGGGTCCGGGGCCGCAGGCCCACCCGGCTGGTCCGCGGGTCGAAGAGCCGTTCCGGCCCCCACATCACCACCGGGACCACCGGCGCGCCGGTGGCCAGGGCCAGCCGGGCCGCCCCGGTCTTGCCCCTCATCGGCCACAGGTCCGGCTCCCGGGTGATGGTGCCCTCCGGATAGATCACCACCGCGCCTCCGGCGTCCAGCGCGGCGACCAGCCGGTCGAGCGACTTGACCGCGGTGGCGGTCTCCCGTTCCACCGGGATCTGCCGGCAGCGGTGCAGGATGTAGCCGACCACCGGCACCCGGAACACGCTGGCCTTGCCGAGGAACTGCGGCCACCGCCCGGCCTCGTAGATGAAGTGGGCGCAGACCAGCGGGTCGGCGTGCGAGATGTGGTTGGGCACGATGATGACGCCCCCGGGGCGGCGCAGCTGTTCGATCCCGTGCCAGGTGCGCCGGGTCCAGGCCAGCATCACGGGCTTGACCAGCGCCACGGCGAACCGTCGCCAGAAACCCAGCCTGCGCCGTGCCACCGTGCCTCCTCGTCACCCCACCCGCGTGCCGCACCCCCACCGTTGCGTGCCCGCAGCGGAAATCATGCCTGCTCGTCCCGGGTACGGCCAGTGCGGGTACCGCCGCCGTCGCTGGCAGGATTGTCGACGTGGGCCAGGCGAGGTGGGTGGCGGTGGTGCCGGTGAAGCGGCTCCACGCGGCGAAGAGCCGGTTGCGGGGGGCGCTGCCGGCCGTACCGCACGAGGAGCTGGCGCTGGCGCTGGCGGCCGACACGGTCGGCGCGGTGCTGGCCTGCCCGGCGGTGGCCGAGGTGCTGGTGGTCACCGCCGACCCGCGGGTGGCCGCGACGGTCGGCGCGGCCGGCGCGCGGGTGGTGCCGGACCACCCGGACGCCGGGTTGAACGCCGCCCTGCGCCACGGCGTGCAGGCGGCGGCCGACGACGGCCGGAGCTGGCTGGCCGCCCTCACCGCCGACCTGCCGGCGCTGCGCCCGGCCGAACTGGCCGCCGCACTGCACGCGGTCGGCACCGGCCCGACGGGGGTACGCCGGTTCGTGGCCGACGCCCCCGGTACCGGGACCGTGCTGCTCACCACGCCTCCCGGGGTGCCGCTCGCGCCCCGGTTCGGGGTCGGCTCGGCGGCGGCGCACCTGGCCTCCGGGGCGGTGCCGCTGCCCGGTGTCTGGCCGAGCCTGCGCCGCGACGTGGACACCGCCGCCGACCTGGCCGACGCGGCCCGGCTCGGTCTCGGCCCGGCGACCGGCGCGCTCACCGGTGTCGGCCCGGCGGCCCCCGGCCGGCGGCCCCGCGCCGACCGGCCGGTGTACGGTGCTGGCATGCAGGGCACCGTGGCGACCTTCGACGCGCAGAGCCGCACCGGCGTGCTGCTGCTCGACGACGGCACCGAGCTGCCCTTCCCGGCCCGCGCCTTCGACGCCTCCGGGCTGCGGCTGCTCCGCCTCGGCCAGCGGTTGACGGTGCACACCGATCCGGACGGCGGGGTCGTCCGGGTGACGTTGCCGACGATGGTCTGAACAACGCGGCCCAAGTTCATTTTGCGTTAACCGTAATCGGGTGATTATGAGCGGGTGAGCACCCCTCGCGAGCACCCCACCAGCCCGTCCGCCGCCACCGACCCGACCCGCAACGGCACCCGCCGTCGCAGCGGTTCCCGCACCCGCCGCGCCCCGGAGGAGGTCTCCGCCACGGCCCCCGACTCCCCCGGCGCCAGTGCCGCCGGGGCCTCCGCCGGCCTGGACGAGGTGCTCGACACCGACGACCGCCCCGCCGCCGACGTCCCGGCCGCCGGCGAGGGGTCGACGGGCGACGGGCAGCCCGCCGTCGCGCCGCTGCCGGCGGACCGGTTCCTCAACCGGGAGCTGTCCTGGCTCGACTTCAACGGCCGGGTGCTGGCCCTGGCCGAGGACCCGCGCACGCCGCTGCTGGAACGGGCCAAGTTCCTGGCCATCTTCGCCAGCAACCTCGACGAGTTCTACATGGTGCGGGTGGCCGGGCTCAAGCGCCGGCTCTCCGCCGGCCTGCCGGTACGCGGCGGGGACCGGCTGCCGCTGCGCACCCAGCTGGAGCGGATCACCGAGTGCGCCGCCGGGCTGGTCGCCCGGCAGGCCGCCTGCTTCGTCGACGACCTGCTGCCGCAGCTCGCCCGGGAGGACATCCGGATCATCCGCTGGGCGGAGCTGGACGACCCGGAGCGGGAGCGGCTGCGCACCTACTTCCGGGAACACATCTTCCCGGTGCTCACCCCGCTCGCGGTGGACCCGGCGCACCCGTTCCCGTACATCTCCGGGCGGTCGCTGAACCTGGCCGTGGCGGTCCGGGACCCCGACGGCGGGTCGGAGCTGTTCGCCCGGGTCAAGGTGCCCAACAACGTGCCCCGCTTCGTCCGGGTGGGCCGGGACCAGCCGGGGCTGCGGATGCTGCCCGTGGAGGACCTCATCTCGGTGCACCTGGGGCAGCTCTTCTCCGGCATGCAGGTGGTCGAGTGCCACCTGTTCCGGGTCACCCGCAACGCCGAGGTGGAGGTCGACGAGGACCGCGACGAGGACCTGCTCCAGGCCCTCGAACGGGAGCTGGCCCGGCGGCGGTTCGGCCCGCCGGTCCGGCTGGAGGTCGCCGCCTCCATCTCCGACCACATGCTGGAGCTGCTCGTCCGCGAGCTGGACATGGACGACCACGACGTACTGCGGGTGCCCGGTCTGCTGGACCTGTCGGCACTGTGGCAGCTCTACGGCGAGGCGGACCGCCCCGACCTGAAGGACAAGCCGTTCGTGCCGGCCACCCACCCCCGGCTGGCCGAGGGCGAGGTGCCGCGCAGTGTCTTCGCCACCCTGCGCGACGGCGACGTGCTGGTGCACCACCCGTACCACTCGTTCGCCACCAGCGTGCAGCGCTTCGTCGAGCAGGCCGCCGCCGACCCGGACGTGCTGGCCATCAAGCAGACCCTCTACCGCACCAGCGGGGACTCCCCGATCGTCGACGCGCTGGTCGACGCCGCCGCCGCCGGCAAGCAGGTGGTGGTGCTGGTGGAGCTGAAGGCGCGCTTCGACGAGGTGGCGAACATCGGCTGGGCGCGCACCCTGGAACGGGCCGGCTGCCACGTCGTGTACGGCCTGGTCGGGCTCAAGACGCACTGCAAGACCGCCCTGGTGGTACGCCAGGAGGGCAACCAGATCCGCCGGTACTGCCACATCGGCACCGGCAACTACCACCCCAAGACCGCCCGGCTGTACGAGGACTTCGGCGTGCTCACCGCCGACCCGGAGATCGGCGCGGACCTGACCGACCTGTTCAACGTGCTCACCGGCTACAGCCGGCAGACCGCGTACCGGCGGCTGCTGGTGGCCCCGCAGGGCATCCGCAGCGGCCTGGTGGAGCGGATCGAGCGGGAGATCGCACACGTCCGGCTGGGCATGCCGGGGCTGGTGCAGTTCAAGGTGAACTCGCTGGTCGACGAGGAGATCACCGACGCGCTCTACCGGGCGTCGCAGGCCGGGGTGCACGTGGACCTGCTGATCCGGGGCATGTGCACGCTGCGGCCGGGGGTGCCGGGGCTGTCGGAGAACATCCGGGTCCGCTCGATCCTCGGCCGGTTCCTGGAACACTCGCGGATCTTCCGGTTCGGCAACAACGGCGACGCCGAGTTCTGGATGGGGTCGGCCGACCTGATGCACCGCAACCTCGACCGCCGGGTGGAGGCGCTGGTGCAGGTCAGCGACCCGGTCGCCCGCGCCGAGCTGGACCAGGTGATGACCACCGCGATGAGCCCGGACGTGGACGCGTTCGAGCTGGCCGCCGACGGCAGCTGGAGCCGGCGGACCGGCACCCCCGAGGAGCCGCTGCACGACCTGCAGGAGCTGCTGCTGCGCCGGGTGGGCGGTTCCGACGGCTGAGCCGGGCGGCCGGCCGGTACGGGGGATCGCCCGGACGTAGGGTGATCGGATGGTGGACGAGGAGCCGGTCGGCATCCGGGCGGCCGGTGGGGTGGCGTGGCGGCCGACCGACGACGGCGGGGTCGAGGTCTGTCTCGTGCACCGGCCCCGCTACGGCGACTGGTCGCTGCCCAAGGGCAAGCTGGAACGGGGCGAGCATCCGCTGCTGGCCGCCGTCCGGGAGGTGGCCGAGGAGTCCGACGTACAAGCGGTGCCGCAGGTCCGGCTGCCCAGCGTGCGGTACCGCAGCGAGGGCCGTCCCAAGCTTGTCGACTACTGGTCGATGCGGGCCGTGGGCACCGGCGGGTTCCAGCCGGGCACCGAGGTCGACGACGTGTGCTGGCTCGACGTCGACGCGGCGGTCGCCCGGGTGAGCTACCCGCACGACGCGCAGGTGCTGGCCGCGTTCGCCGCCCTGCCCCGGGTCACCGGCACGGTGGCGCTGGTGCGGCACGCGCACGCCGGCAGGCGGGCCACCTGGTCGGGGCCGGACACCGGCCGCCCGTTGGACGCCGAGGGGGTCACCCAGGCGCACGCGTTGGCCCCGCTGGTCGCCCTGGTCCGGCCGGTACGCCTGTTGTCGGCCTCGCCCCGCCGGTGCGTACAGACCCTCGGGCCGGCGGCCGCCGCGCTGGACCTGCCGATCGAGGTGTGCGGCGACTTCGACGAGCCGCAGCCGGGCCAGCAGGTCGACGAGTGCGCGTTGGCCGCCGCCGGCCGGCTGGTCGAGCTGGCCGCCACCGGGCAGCCGGTCGGGGTGTGCAGCCAGGGCAAGGTGATCCCGGGCGCGTTGGCCCGACTGGCGGGACGCGACGACGACTTCGGCACCGCCAAGGGCCGCGGCTGGCTGCTCGCGTTCACCGCCGACGGGCTGCTCGCCGCCGACCGGTTCTGAACACGCGGACGGGCGTCCACCGTGCTGGTGGACGCCCGTCGGGTCGTACCCGGTGTCAGCGCTTGGCTGCGGCCTTGCGGGCCGGCGCCTTCTTGGCCGGTGCCTTCTTCGCGGCGGTCGCCTTGGCGGCCGTGCTCTTGGCCGCGGTGGCCTTCTTGGCCGCCGGGGTGCGGGCGGTGGTCGACTTGGTCGCCGTGGCGGTCTTCTTGGCCGGCGTGGCCTTCTTGGTGGCCGCCTTGGTCGCGGCGGTGGCCTTGGTGGCGCTCGCCGTGGTGGTCTTGCGGGCCGCGGTCGCCGTCGTCTTCTTGGCGGCGGTCGCCTTCGCCCCGGTGGCCTTGGTGCCGGTCGCCTTCGTCCCGGTGGCCTTGGCTGCGGTCGCCTTGGCGCCGGTCGCCTTCGCGCCCGTGGCCTTGGTCCCGGTCGCCTTCGCGGTGGTGGCCTTCGCCCCTGTCGCCTTGGCGCCGGTGGCCTTGGCGGCCGCAGTGCTGGTGGTCTTCTTCGCCGGAGCGGCGGTCTTCGGCACCTTGCCGGTGGCCACCATCTCCTTGAAACCGGCGCCCGGCTTGAAGGCCGGGACGGATGTCTTCTTGACCTTCACCGCCTCACCGGTACGCGGGTTGCGCGCTGTTCGCGCCGCCCGGACACGCTTTTCGAACGATCCGAATCCGGTGATCGCCACTTTGTCGCCCTTGGTGACCGCCGCCTGGACCTCGGCGAGGACCGCGTCGAGCGCCGCCGTCGCCGACTTCCGGTCCCCCAGGCGAGCGGCGAGCGCCTCGATGAGCTCGGCCTTGTTCACGACTTCCTCCCGATTGTGCAACTGACTCGACGCGAGCCATTCTGCGCGCACCGTATGCCCTGTGCTGCCTGGACACAAACATTCGGTGGAAAAAAGCCCTTGTGTCGTAACGGATTCGCCCCCACCGGATGAACCGGTGGGGGCGAAAACGGTGCCGTGGCCCGGCGTACGGCTAGACCACGGCGGGGGTGAACGACGGTCGGCCGGCCTCGTACGCCTCAATGTCGGCGACGTGCCGCAGGGTGAGTCCAATGTCGTCGAGGCCCTCCATCAGCCGCCAGCGGCTGTGGTCGTCGAGCGGGAACGACCAGGTGGAATCCCCGACCCGGACCTCTCGGGTGGTCAGGTCGACCGTCACCGCGGTGGTCGGATCGGCCTCCACCAGGTCCCAGATCTGCTCGACCGCGGTCAGTTCCAATTCGACCGGGAGGAGCCCTTCCTTGAGCGCGTTGCCCCGGAAGATGTCGCCGAACCGGGGCGAGATGACCGCCTGGAAACCCCCGTCGCGCAGCGCCCACACAGCGTGCTCCCGGGATGACCCGGTGCCGAACTCCGGCCCCGCCACGAGGATGGTGGCCCCGGAATACGCCGGGTTGTTGAGCACGAATGCGGGATCGTCGCGCCAGGCCCGGAAGAGTCCGTCGGCGAAGCCGGTACGGGTCACCCGCTTGAGGTACACGGCCGGGATGATCTGATCGGTATCCACATTGGAACGGCGCAGCGGTGCCGCGGTCCCGGTGTGGGTGGTGAACTTGTCCATCTCTCGGCTGCCCTTCTACAGATCGGCCGGGGCGGCGAGCCGGCCGGTCACGGCGGTGGCGGCGGCGACCGGCGGCGACACCAGGTGGGTACGCCCGCCCCGGCCCTGCCGGCCCTCGAAGTTGCGGTTGGAGGTCGAGGCCGAACGCTCGCCCGGCTTCAGCGTGTCCGGGTTCATGCCCAGGCACATCGAGCAGCCGGCGAACCGCCACTCCGCTCCGGCGTCGGCGAAGACCTTGTCCAGGCCCTCCGCCTCGGCGGCCTCCCGTACCGCGGCGGAACCGGGCACCACCAGCATCCGCACCCCGTCGGCGACCCGGTGGCCGCGCAGCACGTCGGCGGCGGCCCGCAGGTCCTCCAGCCGGCCGTTGGTGCAGGAACCGACGAACACCACGTCGACGGCGAGGTCGCGCAGCGGGGTGCCCGGCGTGAGGTCCATGTACTCCAGGGCCCGACGCGCGGCGGTCCGCTCGGCGTCGGTGGTGAACTCCTCCGGGTCCGGCACGGCCGCGCCGAGCGGGGCGCCCTGGCCGGGGTTGGTGCCCCAGGTGACGAAGGGGGTGATCCGGGAGGCGTCCAGGGTCACCTCGGCGTCGAAGGTCGCGCCGTCGTCGGTGGGCAGCGTCCGCCAGTACGCCAGCGCCGCGTCCCGGTCGGCCCCGGCCGGCGCGTGCGGCCGGCCCTTCAGGTACGCGAAGGTGGTCTCGTCCGGCGCGATCAGGCCCGCCTTGGCGCCCCACTCGATGGACATGTTCGCCACCGTCATCCGGCCCTCCATCGACAGCGCCCGGATGGCCTCGCCCCGGTACTCCACGATGTGGCCGCGTCCACCGCCGGTGCCCACCTGCGCGATCAGCGCGAGGACCAGGTCCTTGGCGGTGACGCCGGGGCCGAGCTGACCGGTGACGTTGACCGCCATGGTCTTCGGGCGGGCCTGCGGCAGGGTCTGGGTGGCCAGGACGTGTTCGACCTCACTGGTGCCGATGCCGAAGGCCAGCGCGCCGAACGCGCCGTGGGTGGCGGTGTGCGAATCGCCACAGACGATCGTCATGCCGGGCTGGGTGACGCCCAACTGGGGGCCGATCACGTGCACGATGCCCTGGTTCTCGTCGCCCAGGGGGTGCAGCCGCAGGCCGAACTCGGCGCAGTTGCGGCGCAACGTCTCGATCTGGGTACGCGAGGTCGGGTCCGCGATCGTCAGCAGGTCGCCCCGGCGCAGCCGGAACGCGGGATCGTCGTACCCGGTCGGGGTGTTGTGATCCTCGGTCGCGAGCGTGAGATCGGGGCGGCGGACCCGCCGGCCGGCCTGGCGCAGCCCGTCGAACGCCTGCGGGCTGGTCACCTCGTGCAGCAGGTGCAGGTCGATGTAGAGCAGGTCCGGCTCACCCTCGGCGGTCCGTACGACGTGCGCGTCCCAGACCTTCTCGGCCAGGGTCCTCGGTTGAGTGACTCCCACCATCTGGACATCCTAAATTCTGGGAGGTAAATTTCGGCTTGTGGGACACAGTATGAGCGGTGTCGGCGTCCTCGACAAGGCGGTGGTCATCCTGGCCGCCTGTGTCGACGGCGCCAGCCTGGCCGAACTCGTTGAACGCACCAAGCTGCCCCGAGCCACCGCACACCGGCTGGCCCAGGCCTTGGAGATCCACCGGATGCTGGTCCGGGACACCCAGGGGCGATGGCGTCCCGGGCCCCGGCTCGGCGAGCTGGCCAACGCCGCCCCGGACGTCCTGCTGACCGCCGCCGAGCCGCTGCTCGCCGCGCTGCGCGACGCCACCGGGGAGAGCGCCCAACTCTACCTGCGCCGGGCCGACGAACGGGTCTGTGTGGCCGCCGCCGAGCGGGCCAGCGGCCTGCGGGACACCGTGCCGGTCGGCTCGGTGCTACCCATGACGGCGGGCTCCGCGGCGCAGATCCTGCTCGCCTGGGAGCCGCCCGAGGCGGTCATGCCGCTGCTGCCCCGGTCCAAGTTCACCGGCCGCACCCTCGCCGAGGTACGCCGCCGGGGCTGGGCGCAGAGCGTCGCCGAACGGGAGGCCGGTGTGGCGAGCGTCTCCGCCCCGATCCGGGACCGCACCGGCCGGGTGATCGCCTCGATCAGCATCTCCGGCCCGATCGAACGCCTCGGCCGCCGCCCCGGCGAACGGCACGCCATGGCCGTCGTCCGCGCCGGCCAACGCCTCTCCGGCCTCTAACCCACTCCTCCCCCACCCGCCTCACCCCACCCCACCCCGTCCCGCCCCGCCCCGCCCCCGCCGCCTCGGCTCGCCTCGGTGATCAAGAAGTTTGCGTCATGTTCAGAGATCAAAGTGACGCAAACCTCTTGATCACGTGACGCAAACCTCTTGATCACCGAGGTGGGACCGCGGGGGCGGGTGAGACCGGGGAGGGTGAGGGCGGCGGGGGCGGGTCGGCGCGGCCAGAGGCGGGTCGGCGCGGCCAGGGGCCAAGGACCAAGGGCCAGGGGCGGGTG
Source organism: Micromonospora sp. WMMD723 (assembly GCF_049863385.1). Classification (NCBI taxonomy): domain Bacteria; kingdom Bacillati; phylum Actinomycetota; class Actinomycetes; order Micromonosporales; family Micromonosporaceae; genus Micromonospora; species Micromonospora sp. WMMD723. The sequence goes on along the minus strand of NZ_JBMKNR010000001.1, from coordinate 3,492,376 downwards.
TGACCGGCGGGATGGAGGCGCGGGAGAGGGCGGGAAGCGAGGGGAACGGCGATCGGCCCGCCTCGCGGGGCGAGACGGGCCGATCGTGTGGTAGCCCCGACCGGATTCGAACCGGCGCTACCGCCTTGAGAGGGCGGCGTCCTGGGCCACTAGACGACGGGGCCAGGCACATTTTCCTGCTTCACCACCCCGTGGGGCGGTGCGGCATTAGTCTAACGGCACCGGCACCCGACCCCCGAGACGGGGGTCGGCATCCTGGCGGGGTCGGTACCCGGGTGGCGAAACAGCGGTGTCCGAGCGGCCGAGACAGCGCACCATCACCACACGAGCCGGCCCAGCCAACACGAGCCGGCCCAGCCAACACGAGCAGGGCCGACCACACGAACGGGATCAGCCACAGAGCAGGGCCGACCACACGAGCGGGCCCAGCCAGCCGAGGGGGGCCCAGCCACATGAGCCGGGCCAGCCCGAGCGGGCCGGCTGGCGCGCGGGAGGGGGAACGAACTCTCCCCGAGACGCGAAGAAGCCCGTCCCAACGAACGTGGGACGGGCTGTCAGCGTTGTAGCCCCGACCGGATTCGAACCGGCGCTACCGCCTTGAGAGGGCGGCGTCCTGGGCCACTAGACGACGGGGCCAGAACATAGCTTGTGCTTCCCTGCCCTAGCCGGGGCGGGGAAGCTGCACTCTATCAGAGATCAACTTTGCCCCGATGACGGGACGGAGCCGATCTCCGCCAGAATCCAGCGTCCACGGATTCGGGTGAACCCGCGGTTGCGCTGGGGTACCAGGACTCGAACCTAGACTAACTGAACCAGAATCAGTTGGGCTGCCAATTACCCCATACCCCATTGGCCCCTTGTGGCGCCGGGAAGGAACTTTACCCTCCCCGCGCCAACAGGCCAAATCCAATCCCCCAAACCGCGTGTGAGCTGCGGAAACAGGGGTGTCGTACGGGTCAGGCGACCGGTACCACCGTGTTGGTGAGCTCGCCGATCCCTTCGATCCGTACGGTGACCGTATCCCCGTCCGTGAGCGGACTAACCCCGGCCGGGGTGCCGGTCAGCACCACGTCCCCGGGCAGCAGCGTCATCACGTGCGAGATGTACGACACCAGCGCCGGCACGTCGAAGACCATGTCCTTGGTCCGGCCGAGCTGACGTACCTCCATCTCGTCCGGGTTGCGCCCCACCTCGCAGCGCACCTCCAGGTCGGAGACGTCCAGACCGGTGGTGATCCAGGGGCCGATGGGGCAGAACGAGTCGAAACCCTTGGCCCGGGTCCACTGCGAGTCGGAACGCTGCAGGTCCCGCGCGGTGACGTCGTTGGCGCAGGTGTAGCCGAAGACGGCCTTCGCGGCGGCGGCCCGGTCGGCCCGGCGGGCACCCGGCGCGCCGATCACCACGGCCAACTCGGCCTCGTGCTCCACCTGCCGGGAGAAGATCGGCAGCCGGATCGCGTCCCGGGGGCCGATCACCGAGGTGGACGGCTTGAGGAAGAGCAACGGCTCCTTCGGCACCTCGTTGCCGTGCTCGGCGGCGTGCTCGGCGTAGTTACGCCCCACACAGACCACCTTGCTGGGCAGGATCGGCGACAGTAGCCGCACGTCGGAGAGCGCCCACCGGGCACCGGAGAACTGGATCTGCCCGAACGGGTGGCCCTCGATCTCGGCGACGGTCAGACCCTGCGGCCCGGCCTCCGGTTCGCCCTCGACGACCCCGAACGACATTCCCTTGGCATGAGCGAAACGAGCGATACGCACCCGGCCAATCTATCCCCACGCCCGGCGTCACCAGTCGACCACCGGGACGTCGGCGCAGCGTAGGCCATCGGCCGGCGCGGTGGGCGGGGTTCGCCGCTTCGTACCCGCCCGGAGGGTGCGCGCTCCTAACGTCGGCTCCGGAGGTTCGTTGGTATGCCTGCATCGAGACGACACCACAGGGCCCTCGCGGTTTTCGTGAACTGCCTGGGCATCCTCGCCGCCGTACCGGCGCTGCCCGGTACCGGCCCCGCACCCCACGCCACCCCGGCGGTGACCGCCGCGACGGCAGGGTCCGCCAGCACGGCCGGACCGGGTCGGGCACTGGGGACGGCGGGCCACCCCGGCCCGGCGGAACCGGGCCGGGCACCGACGGGGCCGGGCACCCGGGCCCGACCGGAAGCCACCGCCCGCCCCGCCGTACCGGCCCACCTCGCCGCCTGGGCGACGCCGGTGGTCCCGGCCCGGGAGACGGCACCTGCCCGGCCGGCGCGGGCCGCGCCCGGGGTGGCGGCCAGCGGCGCGGTCGTGCCGGTCACCCCGACCGCGCCGGCCCCCGGCATGACCACCGCCGGCAACCCGGGCGCGCCCCGGCCGGCACCGCAGGTCACCGTGGCCGTGGCACCCGCCGCGACGGGGGTGCCGGGTTACCGGATCATGGTGCGCAACACGGGCGGCTCGACGGTGCAGACGATGGTCCGGCAGGAGCTGCCGGCCGGCACCTCGACCACCGCGGTCAGCGCGGGTGGCCTGGTCACCCAAGCGGGCGGGGCGGGCGCGGGCGGGGAGGTCACCTGGCGGCTCGTCCTGCCGGCCGGGGCGACCCGGACCCTGGACACCGCCCTGGCCGCCGCCGCGCCGGGCCGGGCGCTGACCGCGCCGGCCTGCGCGTACGCCGGTGACGGCGACCAGCCGTACGACTGCGCGACGGCCACCTGGCGCAGCGGGGCGGCCCCGGAGGCGTTCGTGCCCGCGACGCCGGCCTGGCGGCAGCCGCCGATCCTGCTCGGCGCGGCACTGGTGGTGCTGGCCCTGCTGGCCGGCGCGCTCTGGTGGTGGCGGCGGGCCCGGCGACGGGTGGGCGGGATCGAGCCGACCGGCACCGCGCCGGTGGCGGCCGGCTCCCCGCCGTACGCGGGCGGCCCGGCGGCCCCCAGCGGGGGGACGGTGTACCCGCGCCCCGCCGTACCCGGAGAGGTCCGGCGACGCCGCAGCCCGTCGGTGTGGCTGGTGGTGGGGGTGGCCGCGACGGTGCTGGCCGGGGTGGTCTTCGCCGCCGCCTGGACGGCCACCCGCGAGGTCGCCGCCATCGACACCACCAAGCAGCCGACCGCCGGGGCGTGGACGGGCACCACCATGACCGGCCCGGTCGGCACCCCGCTGCGGGAGAAGGCGTTCGAGTTCACCGTCTACCGGGTGGCCTGCGCCACGGCGAGGGTCGCCAGCCAGCAGTGCCAGGCCACGGTCGGGGTGCGCAACGTCACCCCGGAGCAGCAGAGCTGGCACGGTCAGCTCCAGCGCGCGTACCTGCCGGGTGGGAGCTGGGTGAGCACCGACGAGGACGCCACCCGGCTGGCGAACCTGGGGCGCGACGTCTTCGCCCAGCCCGTCTCGGCGGGCAGCCGGGTGGTGCTGCCGCTGGTCTTCACCGTGCACGGCGCGCAGAAGCCGGAGCAGTTGGAGCTGCGCAGCGGGGTGTTCTCCGCCGGGGTCCGGGTGGACGTGCCCTGACCGGGGGCGGGCGGCGGTCGTACCCTGAGGGGTGTGACCGCCGCCCTCGCCCCCGCCGCCCTCGACGCGGTCGACTGGCAGGCCCGGCGGGCGGCCCACGCGGCGCGGGTGGCCACCTGGCTGGACCCGCACCTGGCCCGCCGCCGCACCGGCGGCCGGCATCCGGTGGAGGATTTCCTCTTCACCTACTACTCATACCGCCCGGCGCAGTTGCGTCGTTGGCATCCGGGCGCGGGGGTGCTGCTGCGTGACGCGGACCCGGCCGCGTTCGGCCGCGACTACCGCGCCGACCCCGCCGGGGTCACCCTCGACACCGACCGGGTACGCGGACGCCGTGCCGACTCGATCGGCTGGATCAGAGCGTTGCTGGCCGCGACCGCCGGCCGACCGGCGCACCTGGGCTGCTTCGGCATGCACGAGTGGGCGATGGTCTACCGGCAGACCCAGGAGGAGGTCCGGCACAACGCCTGGCCGCTGCGGCTCAGCCCGGACGACACCGCCGCCGTGGTTCGCGAGCGGGGCGTGCGGTGCAGCCACTTCGACGCGTTCCGGTTCTTCACCGCGCCGGCCCGGCCGCTGAACCTGCTCCAGCCGAGCCGGGAGACCCAGCACGAGCTGGAACAGCCGGGTTGCCTGCACGCCAACATGGACCTCTACAAGTGGGCGTACAAGCTCTCCCCGCTGGTCGCCTCGGAGCTGGTGGCGGACTGTTTCGCGCTGGCCCGGCAGATCCGGACGCTGGACATGCGGGCCAGCCCCTACGACCTGGCCGCCCTCGGTTACCCGCCGGTGCGGGTGGAGACCGCCGAGGGCCGGGCCGAGTACGCGGCGGCGCAGCGCGGCTTCGCCGAGCGGGCCGCCGTGCTGCGCGCTCGCCTGCTGGCCGCACTGGACCGCGCCACTGCGGACGCCGGCTGACCCGGGCAAGGGTCCGGACCGGGACCCGGACCCTCGGGCGGGTCAACTGGCGGTGCAGGTCGCCGTGGGGGCGGTGGCGGTGCCGGTGTGGGTGCCGAGGAACCCGAAGGTGGCCTCGGCCGCCGGGGCGAGCGCCCCGTTCCAGTTCACGTTGCGGGCGGTGACCGCGCTGCCGGTCTGGGTCAGGTCGGCGTTCCAGGTCTGGGTGATCTGCTGTCCGGCGGGCAGGGTGAAGGTGACCCGCCAGCCGGCGGTCCGCGCGGTGCCGGTGCTGCGGACGGTCACCTCGCCCTGGTGCCCGCCCTGCCAATGGTTGGTGATCCGGTAGCTGGCGGTGCACGCCACCCCGGCCGGCGGCGACGTGGTCGGCGGGTCGACGGTGGGTGACCCGGTGGGCGGGACCGTGGGGCTGACCGTCGGGCTCGGCGGGCCGGTGGGGGTGGGCGGGCCGGTGGGGGTGGGCGAGCCGGTCGGGGTGGACGTCGGGGTGACCCCGCCGAGGGCGGCCACCAGCGCCGGGTACCACCGGTCGGACATCTTCTGGTCACCGGCCGCGTTGGGGTGCACCCCGTCGTAGGTGTCGGTGGTGGTGCTGAACCCGGTCCACTGGTCGACCACGACGATCGGCGACGCGGCGGTGGTCTTTCCCGCCGCCCAGCCGTCGATCACGGCGTTGAGGGCCACCGCCCGCTGCCCGCACTCGGCGCAGCTCGACGGCGCCATCGGGATGATCTTGGCGACGATGATCCGCATCGTCGGGTTGCTGGCCCGCATCTGGTCCACCAGCTTCGAGTACGCGGTCAGGATCGTGGCCGGGGGAATGTTGCTCCACACGTCGTTGGTGCCGAAGTGCATGAGCACGACGTCGGGGTGGGTCGCGGCGAGCCAGCCGGGCAACAGGTTCTGGTTGGCGACGTTCGTCACCAGGTAGCCGCCGTGACCCTCGTTGTCCCCGTCGTACGGCTGCCCGCAGCCCTGCGGGCCGAGGGTGCCGACGAAGTCGACGTCGGTGTGGCCGGTGGACTGCAGGCGGTTCCACAGCAGGGAACGCCAGCAGCCGGGCGAGCCGGTGATCGAGTCCCCGAGCGGCATCACGCGGACCGGGGTGGCGGCGGCGGGGTGGGCCGCCGGGGTGGCGACCAGCCCGACGAGCAGGGTGAGGGGGACGGCCGCGAACGCGGCGAGCAGGGCGGAGAGGAACGGCCTTCGGAGCATGGTGAGGGGACTCCTGTCACGTGACGACGTGCGGTCGGTGACGGCCCGGTTGCTCCCACTGATATCCCACCAGACCGGCCGCCCCGGCTCAACGCCCTCCCGCATCCTGGCGAAGCGCTTCGACACCCCAGGTCAGCGCGTCGGGTGGCCCCGGTGCACGGCCCACTCCGGGGCCAGGATCGACATCACCGTCGCGTCGACCCAGCCGTCGGTGTCCCGCAACACCTGCCGCAGCACGCCCTCGGCGACGAAACCCACCTTCTCGTACGCCCGGCGGGCGCGCGGGTTGAACGCGAACACCTCCAGCGAGACGCGGTGCAGGCCGAGGGTGTCGAAGGCGTACCCGACGACCAGCCGGGTCGCCTCGGTGCCGAGGCCCCGGTCGCGGCCGGCCGCCACGAACAGGGTGCGGAAGTTGCAGGAGGCGTTGTGCCGGTCCCAGTCGTTGAGGACGACCTCGCCGACGCAGTCGCCGGTGGCGTTGTCCACCACCGCCAGGTCGAGCCGGTCGGTCTGCGCGTTGCGGCTGCCGTACCAGGAACGCAGTTGCTGCTCGTCGGGGCCGCCGGGTGGGCTGCCGGTCAGGCGGGCCACCTCCGGGTCTGCCATCGCCGCCCGGAAACAGGCGAGGTCGGCGTCGACGAACGGACGCAACGTCACCCGCTCGCCGGTGATCGTCGGTTTGGTGGCGAAGTCGACGGCGCTGGGCATGGGCCCATCATCGACGGTGGCCGGGGCCGGGCTCCACCGGGTTTGCGCCGCCGGCCCGCGTGCGCAGCCGCTCCTCCAGCTCGGCCGTGGTGTCGACGAACCAGAGCTGGTCGCCCCGGTTGGCCTCGACGACGAAGTCGCGCAGGGCGGTGCTCCGCTCGACGTGCCCCGAGATGTCGCCGACCACGGCCAGCCGCAGCCGGTAGTTGACGAACTTCTGCACCACCGCGCCCGCCACCCCGGTACGCAGCGTGAAGAACTCGACGGCGAGCCGGCGTACCGGCAGCACCACCAGGTCGACCCCGTGGCCCAGCGCCGCGCCGATCACGTCGGTGGCGTCGTCACCGCCGCAGATCCTCGGCCCGTCGGGGGCACCGGCGAGCGCGGTGACGCCGGCGAGGGTGACCAGGGTGTCGGTGGACATGCCCGCCAGCCTAGGCAGCGCCGGCCCGTCCCGGCCCGGGTTTTCCGCCACCGGCGCACCGCACCGCGTCGACGGTGCCGCCGCCGGGACCCGACCGGCACTGGCGGCGGTCAGTCGCCGTCGGCGCGACGGTCCCGCTTGCGCTGGGACTGGCGCTTCTTGTCGGCCAGCCGGCGTTCCTTGGCGCCCCGCGAGGGGCGGGTGGGACGCCGGGGCGGCGGGGGCGGGGCGACGGCCTCGCACAACAGGGCGACCAGCCGTTCCCGGGCCGCCTCCCGGTTGGCCAGTTGCGCGCGGTGCTCGCTGGCGGCGATGGTGAGCACCCCGTCGACGAGCCGGCCGGCGAGGCGTTCCCGCACCCGCTCGCGCAACGCCGGGGGCAGGCTGGTGGTGCCGGCCACGTCGAAGCTCAGCTCGACCCGGGAGTCGGTGGTGTTCACGCCCTGCCCGCCCGGCCCGGACGACCGCGAGAACCGTTCCCGCAGCTCGGCGGCGGGCACGGTCCACCGGTCGGTCACCCGCAGTCCGTCGTCCATCCGGCGAGGTTAGCGCCCCCGGCCGCCGGCGGGCGTCACGGTCGCCGAGGGTGCGGGTCCGGGTGCCGGCTCGGCCCGGTCGTGGTCGGGCCCGACGGTGGCGTAGGCGACCGCGCCGAACAGCAGCAGCGCGATCACCCCGACCCGGGTGAAGACCGCCCGGACCAGTGCGAGGGCGGCCCGGCGGGCCCCGGGGACGGCCCGCCTGGCGGCCCGGTAGTCGTTCCAGCCACGGCGGGCGCGGGCGTACCGCGCGCCGACCCCCCAGCCGACGACGAGGCCCACCACCAGCAGCAATGCGACGAGAGGTAGCTCCACCCACGCCAGTATCCATACTTAGCGCCATATTTCTATGGGCTGATGGCCTGACCTCGGCATCTGCAAGTTTTCCCTGGTCAGCGCCGCGTACACCGGCCGCCGCACCGGTGGACGCCGGCGACCCGGCCCGAGCCCTCCCGGGTCAGCCGCCCTTGCCGATGATGGTGTCGGCCGTCTGCTGCACCTGGTCGATGGGGATGGCGAAGCCGATGCCGATCGACCCGCTGCCGTCGATGGTGGCGATCGCCGTGTTCACCCCGACCACCTCGCCCCGGGCGTTGACCAGCGGGCCGCCGGAGTTGCCCGGGTTGATCGACGCGTCGGTCTGCACCGCGCTGCGGCGGTTGGTGCCCAGGCGCACCTGCCGGTTGAGGGCGCTGACGATCCCGGCGGTCACCGTGCCGGCCAGGCCCAGCGGCGAGCCGACCGCGAGCACCGGTTCGCCGACCCGGGTGGACCGGGGCTTGGCCAGCGGCAACGGGGCCAACCCGGCGGCCGACGGCACCTTCAGCACGGCCAGGTCGCTGCCCGGCTCCCGGCCGACCACCTCGGCGGCGTACCGGCGGCCGTCGGGCATCTCCACGGTCACTGCGCCACCGCCCCCCTTGGCCAGGATGTGGTCATTGGTGACGACGTGCTGCTCGTTGTCGATGGCGAAACCGGAACCGGTCGCCGACTGCCCGGCGGCACCCCCGCCGACCAGCACGGACACCACGCCCGGGACGGTCTTCTGGGCGGCGGTGACCAGTTCCGCCGGGACCGGGGCGGCGGAGGCCGCCGTCGGGCCCGCGCCGTCCTGGCCGGCCACCCAGCCGCCGGCCGCCGCACCGGAGACGGTGGACAGGGCGACCACCGCCACGGCGGTCCACAACCGCCCGCGCCAGCGCCGCCGCGACGGGTCCTCCCCCGGCGACGGTACGTCCCACCGGGGTCGGCCGTCCGGCCCCAGGTCGGGTGAGAGGAACCAGGGGCCCCGGGGCTCCCCCAGGCCGGTCGGTACTGCCATACGTCCGCTCCTCACTGTGTGCTGCGACGGATCAGGGGCAGGTGGGCCGGTACGGTCCCCGCTCAGGGCAGGCGGGAGAACCAGCGCATCGACCCGGCCGCCGCACCCATGGCGAAGACCAGCCCGAGCCCGATGAACCGGGCGGAGATGTCCTGACGTTCCTTGCGGTAGCCGACGGAGGAGCCGATGTCCTCGTAGACGTCGCGCAGTTCGGCGCTGCTGCCCGCCTCGTGGAACCCGCCCCCGGTCTGGTCGGCGACCGCCTGCAGGGTCTGCCCGTCGACCGGCACCTGGATCGGCCGGCCACCCCGGTCGACGAACCCGCCCGGGGTGCCGAACGAGATGGTGTGCACGGGCACCTTCGCCGCGACGGCCGCCGCGGCGGCTTCCATCGGGTCGGCCCCGGAGGTGTTCGCCCCGTCGGAGAGCAGGACGACCCGGGCCGGCGGCGGTTGCTTGGCCGCCTTCCCGTCGAGGCTCTTCACCGCGCCGAGGCAGGCGCTGATCGCCTCGCCGATGGCGGTGCCCTGCACCCCGGTGATCCCCTCGGCGAGCCGGTCGATCCCGTCGTGCAGGGCGCCCCGGTCGGTGCTCGGCGGCACCAGCACCGCCGCGCTGCCGGCGAACGCGACCAGTCCCACGTTGAACTCGTCGGGCAGGCCGTCGACGAAGGTCCGGGCGGCCTCCTTGGCGGCGGTCAACCGGTCCGGTTCCACGTCGGTGGCGAGCATCGACGTGGAGACGTCCACGGCGACCATCACGGTGGCCCGCTCGCGGGGCACCCGCACCTCGGCGGTGGGCCGGGCGAAGCCGACCACCAGCAGCGCCAGCATGGCCAGGAACAGGCCGGCGGGCACGTGCCGTCGCCAGGCCGGCCGCTGCGGGGCGACCCGGTCGAGCAGCCGCAGGTTGGTGAAGCGGACCGCGTACCGGCTTCGCCGGCGCTGCGCCAGCAGGTAGCCGACGGCCAGCGCGACCACCCCGAGCAGCAGCAGGAGCCGGGCGGGTGACTGCCAGTTCACGCGACACCTCCCCGGGGTGCGGCGGACGCCGCCAGCCGGCGCTGGGCGTGCACGTGCCGCACGATGTCGGCGGTCCAGTCCCGGTCGGTCCGCAACGCGAGGTGGTCGGCCCCGCTGCGGCGCAGCGCGCGGGCCACCTGGGCGCGTTGCGCGGCGGCGGCGCTGGCGTACCGGCGGCGCAGCTCCGGGTCACCGGTCCACACCTCGCGCCGCCGGCCGGTCTCCGGGTCGACCAGGGTGATCAGGCCGACGTCGGGCAGCTCCAGCTCACGCGGGTCGGTCACCTCGACCGCGAGCACCTGGTGGCGGGCGGCGAGGCGGCGCAGCGCCGGCTCCCACCCGGTGGTGGCGTCGTGCCCGTCGGGCAGCCCGTCGAGGAAGTCGGAGACCACCACCACCAGTCCCCGCCGGACGGCGACCCGCTGCACCGCGGCGAGCGCGGCGGCCAGGTCGGGGCCGGTCGGCGGGGTGTCCGGTGCCGGGTCGTCCACCCGGGGGGCGTCCAGCAGCGCGCGGAGCACGCTCAGCAGGTGGGTACGCCCGCAGCGGGCCGGGAACCGGCGCAGCCCGTCGCTGCCGAGCACCTGCGCGCCGAGCCGGTTGCCGGTGCCGGCGGTGAGGAAGCCGACCGCGGCGACGGCGGCCACTGACAATTCCCGCTTGTCCAGCGCGGCGGTGCCGTACTCCATGCTGGGGCTGGCGTCGACCAGCAGCCAGGTGGTCAGCTCCCGGTCGGCGTCGACCTCGCGGACGTGCGGGACGGTGGTACGGGCGGTGACCGCCCAGTCCATCCGGCGTACCTCGTCCTCGCCGGGGCGGTACTCGCGGCTGCCGGCGATCTCGCTGCCGGGGCCGGGCAGCAGGCCACGCAGTTGACCGTGGAGCAGCCCGTCGAGGCGGCGGGTGACGGTCAGTTCGAGGCGGCGCAGCCGCCGTTCGGGGGCGAGGTCGGCAAGGGTCGGGCCGGTCAGGGCGGCCGGGGCGCTCACGCCGCCGCCAGGTCGGGCGTGTACTCGGGGTGGCCGGTGGCGAGCACCGGGGGCGGCACCGCCTGCACCAGCCGGTGCACCACCGCCTCGGCGCTGACCCCGTCGGCGACCGCGTCGAACGAGAGCACCAGCCGGTGGGCGAGCACGTCGACCGCGAGTTCGCGGACGTCGTCGGGGAGCACGTACTCGCGGCCGCGCAGCAGCGCCTGGGCACGGGCGGCGGCGACCAGGCCGAGGGTGGCCCGGGGGCTCGCCCCGTACGCCAGCAGCGGGGCGATCTCCGGCAGCCCGAAGCGGCCCGGGTCGCGGGTGGCGAGGATCAGCCGGACTACGTACTCGGCGAGCGCGTGGTGCACGAAGACCTGGGCGGCCCGGCGCTGGTAGTCGCGCAGCCGGACCGGGTCGAGCACCTGGCGGGGGCGGGGCCGGTCGCTGCTCATCCGGTAGAGGATGGCCAGTTCGTCGGCGTCGCCCGGGTAGTCGACGACGATCTTCATGAGGAACCGGTCGCGCTGCGCCTCGGGGAGCTGGTAGACCCCCTCGGACTCGATCGGGTTCTGGGTGGCCAGCACGAGGAACGGCTCCGGCACCGGCCAGCTCCGCCCGCCGATGGTGACCTGCCGTTCGGCCATCGCCTCCAGCAGCGCGGACTGCACCTTGGCGGGGGCCCGGTTGATCTCGTCGGCCAGCACCAGGTTGGCCATGATCGGGCCCAGCTCGACGTCGAAGTTCTCGGTCGAGGCCCGGTAGATCCGGGTGCCGACGATGTCGGAGGGGACCAGGTCGGGGGTGAACTGGATGCGGGTGAAGGTGCCGCCGACGACGGTGGCGAGGGTCTGCGCGGCAAGCGTCTTGGCGACGCCGGGCACCCCCTCCAGGAGGCAGTGGCCGTCGGCGATCAGCGCGGTGAGCAGCCGTTCGACGAGCCGGTCCTGCCCGACGATCACGCGTTTGACCTCGAAGAGGGTCTGTTCCAACTCGGCGCCCGCCGCGTCGGCATCGACCGGGCGGGGCAGGCTGGCCAGGGTGTCCGAGATGTCCGTCACGGTGCTTGCTTCCCGGGGTCACCCGCCGGCAAACGTCGGAATTTCCCGCCCCGACGGGCCGATTCGCCCCGGACCGGGACGACCGGCCCGGCGGGGCGGCAACACCGTGCGACGACCCAATGCGTGCGTCACCGGGTGATCCGTGCCCCGCCCACGCGGGCCGGGCCACGGGCACCGGGGTCCACAGCAGACGGTGCCGACCCCCTGGTGAGGGCCGGCACCGCCGACGGGTCCGCGCCTCAGTTGGCGACGAACAGGTGGAACGGCTTGTTCGACACCGATCCGCTGGAGCTGTACGTCTGGATGAAGACGCCGTTCGGTGTCTGGTTGCGCGGGGCGACGGCGATCTCGCCGGCCGGCGGCACGTTGAACTGGTCGTTGGTGCCGATGGTGGCCTGGAACGCCTTCCCGACCACGCTGTAGTCGAGCAGCACCTGGTACTGGCCGGTGCCGTACCGGGTCGACGAGACGACGTTCGCCGAGTGCTGGAGCAGGGTGCCGTCGCTGGCGACGACCGCCCAGGCGACCGAACCCGAGGCCGGCGGGGCGAGCGAGGCCTTGAGCGCCGCACGGGCCTGCTTGGCTTCGGCCGCCGTCACCGGGGGCTGACCGGTGGCACCGGACAGCCGCGCCCCGGGCTGGGCCACCTCGGCCGGAGCCTTGGTCGCCGGTTGCGCGACGGCGATCCCGCCGCCGGCCAGGGTGAGCGCCAGGACGCCGAGCGTCACCGCCGCCGCCTTACGCCTGAAGAATGTGGCCATGACAGGTCTCCCTTTTGTGACCGTGGCAATACGGCCGACCCACCGTACGGCGAGCCGGATACAGATGGTGCGATCGAGCCGGAATTAACGTGGGCAGAAAGCCTTCCACCCACGCCGGAAATAGTGAAGAAGAAACACTTCCAACCGGCCTGAGCTGGGAAAACTACGCTCTGTTGCGGCACCTCAACGAGGAGGAACGTAGCACCGCCAAAAGCGGAGCGTCAATAGCGCACCAACCCGTTTCGCCATCCCGAAAACGATGTTGGAAATTGCGAAACGTGAAGTCTCGACCATTCACGGAACGGCTCCGCGCCCGGCGGAGGCGGCATCGGCCGCTAGGCTGGCCGCCGTGCTGACGACCCCGGTGCCGACCACCACCCGCCGTCGTGCCGCTCCGCTGATCTGCTGGCTGGCGGTGGCACCCGGCCTCGCCTGGGCCGTGGTCCGCCTCGCCGGGTTCGACCGGGGCCCACTCGTGCAGGCGCTCGCCTTCACCCCGTACGTGGCGGCGTGGAGCCTGCTGGCCCTGATGCTGGTCCTCGCCCTGCGGTGCCGGTGGCCGGCGGTGGCCGCGGCGGTGGCGACGCTGGCCCTCCTCGGCGCGGTGGCACCCCGCGCGCTACCCGACCGGCAGCCGGCGACCCGGGGGCCGCAACTGCGGGTGCTCACCGCCAACCTGCTCGCGGGCAACGCCGACGCGGCCACCCTGGTCGAACTGGTCCGCCGGCACGAGGTGGACGTGCTCACCGTGCAGGAGTTCACCCCGGCGGCGCGGGACGCCCTCGACCGGGCCGGCCTCGCCGACCTGCTCCCCCACCGCCAGCTCAACCCCGAGGTGGGCACCACCGGCTCCGGGCTCTACGCCCGGTTCCCCCTCACCGACGGCGGTTTCCGGCGCAACGCCGGGTTCGCGTTCACCCAGGCGTACGCGACGGTGGCGGTGCCCGGCGCACCACCGTTACGGGTGGAGTCGGCCCACCCGGCGGCACCCTGGTCGGTCGGGGTGGTCGGCGAGTGGCGCACCGACCTGGCGGGCCAGCCGCGCGCCACCCCCGACGGTCAGCTCGGCATCCTCGCCGGGGACTTCAACGCCACCCTCGACCACTCCCCGCTGCGTGCCCTCCTGTCCAGCGGCTACGTCGACGCCGCCGACGCCGTCGGGGCCGGGCTGGTGGGCACGTGGGGTCCGTACGACGGCGACCCGATCCCGCCGGTCACCATCGACCACGTCCTGGTCGACCGCCGGATCGCCGTCCGTGCGGTCACCGTCCACGGGGTGCCCGCCACCGACCACCGCGCCGTGCTCGCCACCCTGCGCCTGCCCGCCCCCTGACGCCGGGGGTCAGCTCACACCGCCGCGCGGTCGAGGCCGTAGGTGAGGGCGTCCACGAGGGCGTGCCAGGACGCCTCGACCACGTTCGGGTGCACACCCACGGTGGTCCAGTCCCGGCCGGTGCCGTCGGCGGTCTCCACCAGCACCCGGGTCACCGCGCCGGTGCCGTGGGTGCCCTCCAGGATGCGCACCTTGTAGTCGGCCAGCTCGAAGTCGCGCAGCTCCGGGTAGTGCCGGGACAGGCCGACCCGCAGCGCCTCGTCCAGGGCGTTGACCGGGCCGTTGCCCTCGGCGGTGGCGATCACCCGCTCGCCGCGTACCCGGATCTTCACGGTCGCCTCGGAGATCACCTCGCCGTCCTCCCGGTGCTCCACCAGCACCCGGTACGACTCCAGCGCGAACGGCCGCACCGGGGCGGCGTCCGGCAGCTCGGAGCGGACCAGCAGCTCGAACGAGGCGTCGGCGGCCTCGAACGACCAGCCGCCCGCCTCCAGCTCCTTGACCCGGGCGGTCACCTTCGACACGGCGTCCGGATGGCCGGCCAGGTCAAGACCCAGCTCGCGGCTCTTCAGCTCGATGCTGGCCCGGCCGGCCATCTCGGTCACCAGGATCCGCATGTCGTTGCCCACCACCGACGGGTCCACGTGGTTGTAGAGCAACGGGTCGACCTTGATCGCGCTCGCGTGCAGCCCCGCCTTGTGGGCGAAGGCGGCGGCCCCGGCGTACGCCTGGTGGGTGTCGGGGGCGATGTTGGCGATCTCGGCGATGGCGTGCGAGACCCGCACCATCTGTTCCAGGCAGCCGTCAGGTAGGACGGGCAGCCCGAGCTTGAGCTGGAGGTTCGCCACGACGGCGAAGAGGTCGGCGTTGCCGGGGCGCTCGCCGTACCCGTTGGCGGTGCCCTGCACGTGCCGCACCCCGGCCTCGACGGCGGCGATCGTGTTGGCCACCGCGCAGGCGGTGTCGTTCTGGGCGTGCATGCCGAACAGTTCCGGGGCGATCCCGGTCCGGGCGGTCAGGTCGGCGATCGCGGCGGTCACCCGGGACGGCAGCATCCCCCCGTTGGTGTCGCAGAGCACGAACCGTTCGGCCCCGGCGGCGAGCGCGGTCTCGACAACCGAGGCGGTGTACGCCGGGTCGTGCCGGAACCCGTCGAAGAAGTGCTCGCCGTCGACGAAGACCCGTCGCCCCTGCGCGACCAGGTGGGCGACCGTGTCCCGGACCATCGCCAGGTTCTCCGCGCCGGTGGTGCGCAGCGCGCGTTCGACGTGCCGGATGTCGGCCTTGGCGACCAGCGCGACGGCCGGGGTCTGCGCGTCGAGCAACGCGCGCACCTGCGGGTCGTCGGCGACGGCGACCCCGGCCTTGCGGGTGGCCCCGAACGCGACCAGCAGGGCGTGCCGCAGGTCCAGCTCGGTGCGGGCCCGGCGGAAGAACTCGGTGTCCTTCGGCACCGCGCCCGGCCATCCGCCCTCGATGAAACCGACGCCGAACTCGTCGAGCAGGCGGGCCACCGCCAGCTTGTCGATCACCGAGTAGCTGAGCCCCTCGCGCTGGGCGCCGTCGCGCAGCGTGGTGTCGTAGACCTGGAACATCATCGAGAGTCCCTTCATCGGATCTTGGGGGAGCAACAAAAAGACCCCCCGCGGATGCGGGAGGTCTGCGCGCTCGGCAGAGGGGAGGCCGGCGCGCTAGCTGCCAATAATGCGGGCGGAGCTGGTCACGGTCGCCACTCTGCCACTGAATCCGGGTTCTGGGAGACAGAATCCACATCCCGGGACGGGGTGTGTGCGAGGTCTCCCCGGGGGTAGCCCGGTTGACGGACACGACTCTTCGAGGCAGGGGTTCCGATGGACAGGCTCGACCCGCACAGCACGCACGGCGTCACCGACCCGATGGTCGACGACGGTCAGGGCGCGATCCCCGGCGGCGCTCCCGGCGGGGCGTTCGACCCGTGGACCTACCGGGACGAGGCCGGGGTGGCCGACGCCGACCTGGTCGGCTACAAGGTCGAGGCGACCGACGGCGGGATCGGCAGGATCGACGAGGCGAGTCACGAGGTCGGCGGCAGCTACCTGGTCGTGGACACCGGGCCGTGGATCTTCGGCAAGAAGGTGATGCTGCCGGCCGGCACCGTCAACCAGGTCGACCACGACGACCGCAGGGTCCACGTCGACCGCACCAGGGACCAGATCAAGGCCGCTCCCGGGTACGACGAGAACAGCCACAGCGACGCGGCCTTCCGCGACGAGCTGGGCGGCTACTACGACGACACCTACGGCAACCTGCCGCCCGGCACCGCCCGGTAGCGGGCCGGCCCGCGTCGGCGGTCGACTCGGCGGGGCGGACCGCCGCCCCGCCGGCCGTTACCGTGTCCGGGTGAACCCCACCGAGAACAGCCGCCGTATCCCGTTCTCCGCGATGTTCAACTTCCGTGACGTCGGCGGCTACCCCGGCCACGACGCCCGCACCGTCCGCTGGGGCCGGCTCTACCGGTCGGACTCCCCGCACCGCATCGACGGCACCGACCGGGAGGCGTTCGCCGCGCTCGGCATCCGTACGGTGATCGACCTGCGCCGCCCGACCGAGGTGGACCGGGACGGTCGGGTGCCCGACCTCGACGGCCTCGCCTACCGGCACATCCACCCCGAGCACGCCGACTGGGCGCTGAGCCGCCACGAGCCGGAGGCCAGCCTGGCCCGCTACCTCGCCGACCGGTACGCCGACCTCGCCGAGACCGGCACCGCCGGGCTGGCCGAGGCGGTCGGGCTGATCGCCGACAGCGCCAACGCGCCCGTCCTGGTGCACTGCGTCGCCGGCAAGGACCGCACCGGCATCGTCTGCGCGCTGACCCTGTCCGTGCTCGGCGTCGACGAGGACCGCATCGCCGAGGACTACGCGCTGAGCACCGAGGCGTCCCAGCGGTTCAGCGCCTGGCTGGCGGAGGCCATGCCGGAGGCCGAGGCACCGCCCGCGCCCTTTCTGGGCTCCCCCGCCGAGGCGATGGCGCTCTTCCTCGCCGAGCTACGCGAGCGGCACGGATCGATCGAGGACTACCTGCGGCACGCGGGCGTCACCGACGCCCAGCTCGCCGCCCTGCGCGACCACCTGCTGGAGCCGCCCGCACCGCGGTGACCGCGCCGCCGACGCGCCCTGCCGACCCGGAGCGTCGGCGCTGGCAGGGCGGGTCGACAGGTGCGAATGGTCAGCGGATGTGCGTGACCCAGCCGTGCGGGTCGGGTGCCTCACCCCGCTGGACCGCCACCAACTGCTCCCGCAGCGCCGAGGTGGACCGGCCCGGCTCACCGCCGCCGATCACGAACTCGCCGCCGGGGTGCCGCACCCGGGCGATCGGGGTGATCACCGCGGCGGTGCCGCAGGCGAAGACCTCGCGCAGCCGGCCGCTCTCGGCGTCGGCCTGCCACTCGGCGAAGCTGACCGGACGCTCGACGACCCGGTGCCCGGAGGCGGCGGCCAGGGCGAGCAGCGCGTCCCGGGTGATGCCGGGCAGGATGGTGCCGGTCAGCGGCGGGGTGACCAGGGTGTCGTCGTCGTAGACGAAGAACACGTTCATGCCGCCCAACTCCTCGACGTAGCGGCGCTCGACCGCGTCGAGGAAGACCACCTGGTCACAGCCGGCCTCGATCGCCTCGGCCTGGGCCGACAGCGACGCCGCGTAGTTGCCGCCGCACTTGGCCGCGCCGGTGCCGCCGGGTGCGGCCCGGGTGTAGTCCGGGGACACCCAGACGGTGACCGGCTTCACCCCGCCGGCGAAGTAGGAACCGGCCGGTGAGGCGATGACGCAGTAGAGGTACTCGCGGGACGGTCGGACGCCGAGGAAGACCTCGCTGGCGAACATGAACGGCCGCAGGTAGAGGCTGGCGTCGGCGGCGTCGGGGATCCAGTCCCGGTCGACCTCGACCAGCTTGCGCAGCGACTCGACGAACAGCTCCGCCGGCAGCTCCGGCATGGCCAGCCGCCGGGCGGAGGCGATGAACCGGGCCGCGTTGGCCTCCGGCCGGAACATGGTGATCGAGCCGTCGGCCCTGCGGTACGCCTTCAGCCCCTCGAAGATCTCCTGCGCGTAGTGCAGGACGGCGCTGGCCGGGTCCATCGGGATCGGCGCGCGGGCTTCGACCCGGGGGTCGTACCAGCCCTTGCCGTCGGCGTACCGGATGGTCACCATGTGGTCGGTGAAGACCCGGCCGAAGCCGGGGTCGACCAGCAGGGCGGCCCGCTCGACGGCGGATACCGGCGCGGGATTCGGACGGATCTCGAAATCGAGCATGTCACCACCGCTCATCGCGCTGACCTCCCTGCGGGTTTGCCGGCACGCGGGAACCACGCACCGGGCTGACGTCCCAGAAACCTACCCCGAACGCTCGTTCAGTGGATAGCTCCACGTCCCGAGGGGTCAGGCCACCGCCTGCGCGGCGAGCCGGTCCCCCACCTCGTCGGTGCGCAACGACACACCCGACGTGCGGGCGGCCAGCTCGGCGGCGACCGCGCCGGTCACCCGGGCGGCGGCGTCGGCGTGGCCGAGCTGGTCGAGCAGGAGCGCGGCGGAGAGCACCGCGGCCACCGGGTCGGCGACCCCCTTTCCGGCGATGTCCGGCGCGGAGCCGTGCACCGGCTCGAACATCGACGGGTACGCCCCGGTGGGGTTGATGCAGCCGCTGGCGGCCAGCCCGATCCCCCCGGTGACCGCGGCGGCGATGTCGGTGAGGATGTCGCCGAACAGGTTGTCGGTGACCACCACGTCGTACCGCTGGGGCTGGGTGACCAGGAACATGGCGGCGGCGTCGACGTGCTGGTACTCGGTGGCGACGTCGGGGTGCTCGGCGGCGACGGCCGCGAAGGCACGGGCCCACAGCGAGCCGGCGTGGGTCAGCACGTTGGTCTTGTGCACCAGGGTGACCTTGCGCCGCTCACGGCGACCGGCGCGGACGAAGGCGTCCCGGATGACCCGTTCCACCCCGTGTCGGGTGTTCAGGCTCTCCTCGGTGGCCACCTCGGCCGGGGTGTCCCGGTGCAGGCTGCCGCCGGCCCCGGCGTAGAGCCCCTCGGTGCCCTCCCGGACGACCACCAGGTCGACCTCGCCCGGCTTGACGTTGGCCAGCGGGCCGGGCACCCCCGGCCAGAGCCGGGACGGGCGCAGGTTGACGTACTGGTCGAAGGCGAAGCGCAGCTTCAGCAGCAGGCCGCGCTCCAGCACGCCGGGCGGCACGGTGGGGTCGCCCACCGCACCGAGCAGGATGGCGTCGTGGCCCGCCAGCTCGGTCAGCACCGAGTCGGGCAGCACCTCGCCGGTGCGGTGGTACCGCGCCGCGCCGAGGTCGTACTGCGTGGCCTCGACGCCGGGAAGCACGGCGTCGAGGACCTTGAGGGCCTGCGCGACCACCTCGGGTCCGATCCCGTCCCCGGCCACCACCGCGATCCGTGCCACCTACTGCTCCTCACCTCGTCCGCTGTGCGCAACGGTACGTCCCCGTCCCGCCTCCCGGTACGCGCCTTCCACCATCTGGGAGGCAGAAATGCTCAGCAGGCTCCCAGGCAGCATTCATGGTGCGGTCATCTCCACTGCCTAGGGTCGGTGCAGGACGGGTCGTGGGGGCCCGGGACGGACCGGCCGCGACGCCGCGGCACCGTCGGTGAAGGAGCAGGATGATGCGGACCGAGCAGCAGCGGGGGCCAGGCCGACTGGACGAGCAACCGCGCACCCGTTGGGTGGACCAGACGGCGTTCTCCCGCCGCCGCCCCGACCTGCGCCTGGGCACCCGCAGCCACCGCCTCGACCCCGCCGCTGACCCGTCCGGCGGCCGGATCGCCGTGCAGCACTCCGTCCGGACCGGCACCGCCGGATACTCGCTCCTGCTCAACGCCCCCGAGGAACTGGGCCGCCGGGCGGTCGGCGACGCGCTGCGCGACGCCGTCGCCGAACTGCGGGCCATCGACCTCACCTACGGGCCGAACCGGCCGCAGAGCCTGGTCTCCCGGCTGCGGCGCGGCGAGATCAGCCCCGAGTCGTACCCGCCGCTGACCGACCTGGTGGACCGCTGCGCCGCCATGCGGGCCGCCACCGACGGCTGGTTCGACGCCTGGGCCGTCCCCGGCGGCTTCGACCCCGGCGGCCTGCTCAACGGCTGGGCGGTGGAGCGGGCCGCGGCCCGGTTGCGCGCCGCCGGCATCCACGACTACGCGGTGCTCTCCGGCGCCGACCTGACGGTACGCGGACACGCCGCGCACGGCGGACCGTGGCGGGTGGCGGTGCACCACCCGACCGACAGCCGGCGGGCCCCGCTGGTGCTGGAGATGACGGCCGGCGCGGTGGGCACCTCCGGGGTCAGCGGCCGGCAGGGACACGTGGTCGACCCGCACACCGGCGAACCGGCCGGACAGCTGGTCGCCGCGACCGTCGTCGGCCCGGACCTGGCGGTGGCCGACGCCTACGCGACCGCGTTGTACGCGGCCGGGCCGGTGGGACTGTCGTGGTTCCGCGCCGACTCGGCCTATCAGGCTCTCTTCGCCCACCGACGCCGCTGAGCGGTGTCGCGGCGCGTCGGCCGACCTGTGGAGGGGGTCCACGGGGTGGCGCGGTCGACGGGCCGGCGATCGGCCCCCACGGTCTCGGCAACGACCGTGGGGGCCGGTCAGCGACGAGTGCGCGTGGCTCGCGCATTCGAGGGGTGCGGACCGGCCGGCCGGACGCTCGGCCCCGTCACCCGAAGACGGGTCGACTTCCGACTTTCCCGATGACCGCTCCGGTACGCTAGCGAATCGACGCAACTCTACGCAAGAGTCTCCACAGCGGACCGTGTTCCTCCGTACACTCTCGACCACTCGCGGCGATCACGGCGGGTCAGTGTCGCCCGGGGGTCCGGGTGATGGCACGCTGTCCGCCGTGAGTTTCGATCTGAGCGTGTGGGCCCTGCACGACGGAGCCACGCCCGAGGACGTCCGGGCGGCGGTGCGGCAGTGCCACGAGGGGCGGCACGGCGAGCGGTATCCGGACCCGCGGGTGGTCGCCTTCTACCGCGCCATCACCGCCTCGTACCCCGACCGGCCCGCCCACCAGGGCACCCCGTGGGAGGTGTCGCCGCTGCACGCGGCGGCCGACCACGTGGCGCTGAACCTCGTACCGACCTGTGACGACCAGGTGCTGCTCGACATCGAGCGGCTGGCCGGCGAGTACGACCTGATGCTCTTCGACCCGCAGGACGGTTCGGTCTACCCGCCGCCGTCGCGCCTCGCCCGCTGAGGCCACCGCCCGCGACGCTCGGGTGTGGACGACGGAGGGCCCGGCCGTGCGGCCGGGCCCTCCGTGGTGCAACGTGCGGGTGCGACTACTCGTCGCGCAGGTCGGCCGCGCTCGCGGCGGTCGCCCCGATCGAGTCGGCGGCCGAGGTGAGCAGGTCCGCCCCGAGCGCCTGGTCGACGGTGAGCGTCATCAGGGTCTCGCCGCCGGCCTCCCGACGGGCCACCTGCATCGCGGCGATGTTGATGCCGGCCTCGCCGAGCAGCGTGCCGACGGTGCCGACCACGCCCGGCCGGTCGGCGTACCGCAGGAAGAGCAGGATGCCCTCCGCGCCGATCTCCACGTCGAAGCCGTCCACCTCGGTCAGCTTGATGACGTCGCGGGTGCCGGTGTGGGCGACCGTGCCGGAGACGCTGACCGTACGACCGTCGGGCAGCGCGCCCCGCACGGTGACCAGGTTCGGGTGGTCGACCGTCTCGGCCTGGGTGGCGAGGGTCACCTCGACACCCCGCTCGGCGGCCAGGTGCGGCGCGTTGACGTAGGTGACCTGCTCCTCGACCACCGAGCTGAACAGCCCCTTGGTGGCGGCGAGCTTGAGCACCGACACGTCGTGGTTGACGATCTCGCCGCGCACCTCGACGGTGACGCTGGCGGCCACCCCGCCGGCCACGGCGGTGAACGCCCGGCCCAGCTTCTCGGCCAGCGGCAGCAGCGGCCGGACGTCCTCGGCGACGACGCCGCCGGCCTGCACGTTCACCGCGTCCGGCACGAACTCGCCCTGCAACGCCAGCTTGACGCTCTTGGCCACGGCCAGGCCGGCCTTGTCCTGCGCCTCGTGGGTGGACGCGCCCAGGTGCGGGGTGGCCACCACGTTGTCGAAGGCGAACAGCGGCGAGGAGGTGCACGGCTCCTTGGCGTACACGTCGACGCCGGCACCGGCGACCCGGCCCTCGGCGATCGCGTCGGCCAGGGCCTGCTCGTCGACCAGGCCACCCCGGGCGGCGTTGACGATCCGGACGCCCGGCTTGACGATCGCCAGCTCCTTCTCGCCGATCAGGCCGACCGTCTCCGGGGTCTTCGGCAGGTGGATCGAGATGAAGTCGGCCTCCCGCAGCAGCTCCTCCAGCCCCACCAGGCGGACGCCGAGCTGGGCGGCGCGGGCCGGCTGGATGTAGGGGTCGTACGCGATCAGCCGGGTGCCGAAGGCGGCGATGCGCTGGGCGAACAGCACGCCGATGCGGCCGAGGCCGACCACGCCGACGGTCTTGCCCTGCAACTCGACGCCCGTGTACTTGGACCGCTTCCACTCGCCGGCCTTGAGCGCGGCGCTGGCGCTGGCGGTGTTGCGCGCGACGGCGAGCAGCAGCGCGACGGCCTGCTCGGCGGCGGAGACGATGTTGGAGGTGGGGGCGTTGACGACCATGACGCCCCGCGCGGTGGCGGCCGGAACCTCGACGTTGTCCAGCCCGACGCCGGCCCGGGCGACCACCTTCAGGCGCGGCGCGGCGGAGATCGCCTCGGCGTCGATCTGCGTGGCACTGCGCACGATGACCGCGTCGGCCTCCGCCAGCGCGGAGAGCAGGGCCGGACGGTCGGTGCCGTCGACGTGGCGTACGTCGAAGTCGTGCGCGAGCACCTCGATGGCAGCGGGGGCGAGTTCTTCGGCGATCAGTACGACAGGATTCATCGGTCCTCGTAGACGTCGTATTAGGTTGGCCGGGGCGACCGGGCGCCGCGATGCGCCCTACGCCGATCCGTGCCGTGGCCGTCAGGTGCCGGTCACGCACCTCACCAAGGATGGTAGGGGGCGCTCCGGCCGGCATGTCCCGGTCTTCGGGGTGAGGGCCCTCACACAGGGTTGTCGCACGCCTGTCATCCCCCGTTCATCCGGCCCGGGAGCGCGGTGCGGGGGCCGATCGGGACCGATGAGGCATCGATCACCCCATCCCGCCTGGTGAACCGGCCAGCGCGGACCGCGACGGCGACCGGCGGAACGGGTCACGGCGCGACGGGGTCCGGCGGCGACAGGGTCCAGCGGCGGCAGCGGCCCGGCCCCGACCGCTGAGGAACGTGCCCGCGCAGAAAGCGGTATGACTGGCAGGCATAAATATGCCTGCCAGTCATACCGCTTCACGTCACCAGGTCGACCGGCCCGCGACCCGCCCGAGGGAGCCGGCGGCCCGGTCAGGACCGACGACCCGGGCGGCCCGCCGGACGGCGCTCAACGCGACGGACCGCTCAGGCGGTCTCGGTGAGCGGGCGGTCCACCCAGCTCATCATCGAGCGCAGCTTCTGCCCGGTCTCCTCGATCGGGTGCGCCGCGCCCTCGGCCCGCCACTTGGCGAAGTTCGGCCGGCCGGCCTCGTCCTCGGCCACCCACTCGCGGGCGAACTCGCCGGACTGGATCTCGCCGAGGATCTTGCGCATCTCCTCCTTGACCCGCGAGTCGACCACGCGCGGGCCCCGGGACAGGTCGCCGTACTCGGCGGTGTCGGAGATGCTGTACCGCATCCGGGCGATGCCGCCCTCGTACATCAGGTCGACGATGAGCTTCAGCTCGTGCAGGCACTCGAAGTAGGCCACCTCGGGGGCGTAGCCGGCCTCGGTGAGCACCTCGAACCCGGTCTGCACCAGGGCCGCCGCGCCGCCGCAGAGCACCGCCTGCTCGCCGAAGAGGTCGGTCTCGGTCTCCTCGGTGAAGGTGGTCCGGATCGCGCCGGCCCGGGTGCCGCCGATGCCCTTGGCGTACGCCAGGGCCAGCGGGAAGGCGTTGCCGCTGGCGTCCTGCTCGACGGCGACCAGGCAGGGCACGCCCTTGCCGTCGACGTACTGGCGGCGGACCAGGTGGCCGGGGCCCTTCGGGGCCACCATCGCCACGTCCACGTCGGCCGGCGGGGTGATCAGGCCGTACCGGATGTTGAAGCCGTGCCCGAAGAAGAGCGCCTTGCCGGGGGCGAGGTTGGGGGCGATCGACTCGGCGTAGATGGTCCGCTGGGCGGTGTCCGGCGCCAGGATCATGATCACGTCGGCCTCGGCCGCCGCCTCGGCCGGGGTGAGCACCCGCAGGCCCTGCTCCTCGGCCTTCGGCCGGCTCTTGGAGCCCGCCGGCAGGCCGATCACCACGTCGACACCGGAGTCGCGCAGCGACAGCGCGTGGGCGTGGCCCTGGCTGCCGTACCCGATCACGGCGACCTTGCGGCCCTGGATCAGGCCCAGGTCGGCGTCGTCGTCGTAGTACACCTCAACGCTCATTGACTTCCCTTTCGTACGGCGGTCTCGTCGACCGTCGTGGACTGTGTGCGGTGGCAGGTGGCGGCGCGGTCAGGCGGCGCGCAGCGCCGGGCCGGCGGTGATCGACCGCGAACCGCGCCCGATCGCCACCGTGCCGGACTGGACCATCTCCTTGATCCCGAACGGCTCCAGGTCACGCAGCAGCGCGTCGAGCTTGTCGGGGGTGCCGGTCGCCTCGACGGTGAGGGTGTCCGGCGCGACGTCGACCACCCGGGCCCGGAACAGGGCGACCGTCTCCAGCACCTGCGCCCGGGCGGCACGGTCGGCGCGGACCTTGACCAGCAGCAGCTCCCGCGCCACCGAGACCTGCGGATCCAGTTCAACGATCTTCAGTACGTTGACCAGTTTGTTGAGCTGCTTGGTGACCTGCTCCAACGGCGACGAGTCGGCGTTGACCACGATGGTGATCCGGGAGACGTCGGGGTTCTCGGTCTCGCCGACGGCCAGGCTGTCGATGTTGAAGCCGCGCCGGGAGAACAGGCCGGAGACCCGGGCCAGGACACCCGGCTTGTTCTCCACCAGCACGGACAGGGTGTGCAGGGTCATGCCACCGTCTCGCTTCGCTCGGTCGGGCCGTGCCCGCGCACGGTCCCGGGGAATCGGTCACTCATCTCAGATGTCGTCCTCGTCGAACGCCGGGCGGACGCCCCGGGCGAACATGATCTCGTCGTTGCTGGTGCCGGCGGCCACCATCGGCCAGACCATCGCGTCCTTGCCGACCGTGAAGTCGATCACGACAGGTGCGTCGGTGATCGCCATCGCCGCCTCGATCGTCTTGTCGACGTCGGCGGCGTTCTCGCAGCGTAGGCCGACACAGCCGAGCGCCTCGGCCAGCTTGACGAAGTCCGGGATGCGGTGCTTGTGGGTGCCCAACTCGGTGTTGGAGTAGCGCCCCTCGTAGAACAGGGTCTGCCACTGCCGCACCATGCCCAGGTTGCCGTTGTTGATCACCGCGATCTTGACCGGGATGCCCTCCAGTGCGCAGGTGGCCAGCTCCTGGTTGGTCATCTGGAAGCAGCCGTCGCCGTCGACCGCCCACACCACCGTGTCCGGCCGGCCGGCCTTCGCGCCCATCGCCGCCGGGACGGCGTACCCCATGGTGCCGAGGCCGCCGGAGTTGAGCCAGGTGCCCGGCTTCTCGTACGAGATGAACTGGCTGGCCCACATCTGGTGCTGGCCGACCCCGGCCACGTAGATCGCGTCCGGGCCGACGATCTCGCCCAGCCGCTTGATCACGTACTGCGGGGAGAGGGTGCCGTCGGCCGGCTCGTCGTAACCCAGCGGGTACCGCTCGCGCAGGTCGTCGAGCTGGTGCCACCAGTCGTGCAGGTCGGTGCGGCGGCCGGCCTTCTGCTCGGTGGTCACCGCCGCGATCAGCTCGTCGATGACGTGCTTGGCGTCACCGACGATCGGGACGTCGGCGTGCCGGTTCTTGCCGATCTCGGCCGGGTCGATGTCGGCGTGCACCACCGTGGCGTCCGGGGCGAACGAGTCGAGCTTGCCGGTCACCCGGTCGTCGAACCGGGCCCCCAACGCCACGATCAGGTCGGCCTTCTGCAGGCCGTAGACGGCGGCGACGGTGCCGTGCATGCCGGGCATGCCCAGGTGCTGACGGTGCGAGTCGGGGAACGCGCCCAGCGCCATCAGCGTGGTAACCACCGGGATGCCGGTCAGCTCGGCGAGCTGACGCAGCGACTCGGTCGCACCGGCCTTGAGCACCCCGCCACCGACGTAGAGCACCGGCCGGCGGGCGCCGCTCATCAGCCGCGCCGCCTCCCGGATCTGCTTGCCGTGCGGGTGCAGGGTCGGCCGGTAGCCGGGCAGGTCCAGGGTGGGCGGCCAGGAGAAGGTGGTCGCCGCCTGCAGGACGTCCTTGGGGATGTCCACCAGGACCGGGCCGGGACGCCCGGTCGCCGCCAGGTGGAACGCCTCGGCGAGGACCTGCGGGATCTCCTCGGCGTTCTGCACCAGGAAGTTGTGCTTGGTGATCGGCAGGGTGATGCCCTGGATGTCCGCCTCCTGGAAGGCGTCCGTGCCGATCATCGGCCGGGCCACCTGACCGGTGATCGCGACGATCGGCACCGAGTCCATGTACGCGTCGGCGATCGGGGTGACCAGGTTCGTCGCGCCCGGCCCGGAGGTGGCGATGCAGACACCCACCCGGCCGGTGGCCTGTGCATACCCGGTGGCGGCGTGTCCCGCGCCCTGCTCGTGCCGGACCAGGATGTGCCGCACCGAGGAGTCGTAGAGCGGGTCGTAGGCGGGCAGGATCGCCCCGCCGGGGATGCCGAAGACGACGTCGACGCCGAGCGCCTCCAACGACCGCACCAGGGAGCCGGCACCGGAGACCGGGACCGGCCCGGACGGCCGTACGGCCGGGGTGGCCGGCGCGGCGGCGCGCGGCGGGGTGGTGTGGTCGGCGTCGCCGGCCGGCTCGGTGACCGTACGGGCCCGCCGGGCGGAGTGGGCGAGGGTCTCTGGCGTGGGTCTCGTCATGGCGGTTCAGGCCTTCGGCTGGAGTTGGGTGGAGCTGCTACGACAGGTGCGACGGGGGCGGTGGCCCGCCCCGGTGGTTCCGACGGCAATAAAAACGGCCCTCGTGCAGATGCACGGGGCCAGCGCACTCTCGACAGCGGGAGAGTGCGCTCAGGTAAGTACTCGCAGCGACCGGTTCGACGACATGGGCCAAGCCTGACGCATCTCACGCGATGAGTCAACTGATCCCACATGTTGGTTCACGAACGGGGGATACCGTCCCCGTTGGGGGTCTCGTCAACCGGCCCGGCCTGCGCGGACTCGTCGTACGCGGGGCGTGGGGCGGGCGTCGCCGGGGATGCCGGTGGGTGGGATCGCAGCCGGGGCAGCAGCGGCGACGGGGTGGGTCGTCGCGGCGGGGGCGGCGGGGCCGGCGGTGCCGACGCGGGGCGGGCGCCCGGCGAGGTGGCCGCCTCCAGCATCGCCTCCAGGTGCTCGGCCGGCACCCCCCAGCCGAAGAGCGCGCCCTGGCCGAACCGGCAGCCGGCGGCGACCACCGCGGCCAGCTCGGCCGGGTTGGTGACCCCCTCGGCGATCACCTCCAGGCCGAGCTGGTGACCCAGCCGCATGACGATGTCGACCATCGGGGCGAACGCCGGCCCGTCCCGGCCCACCGGGCGGACCGGCTCGTGCTCGGCGACCAGACTGTGGTCGATCTTGAGGATGTCGATCGGCAGCCGGCGCAACTGCCCCAACGACGAGTACCCCGCACCGAAGTCGTCGAGCGCGATCCGTACCCCGGTGCGCCGCAGCGCGGTCAGCCGGCGGATCAGCTCGTCCAGGTCGGTGGCGACGGCGTGCTCGGTGACCTCCAGCACCAGCCGCTGCGGCGGCACGTGGTGGGCGCGCAGCGCCTCGGCCACCTGCACCACGTACTCCGGGGCGTGCAGCTCGCGCGGGGAGACGTTGACCGACACCCAGACGTCGTGGCCGTCGGCGAGCCAGCGGGACAGCTGCCAGCACGCCTGGTGCAGCACCCAGGCCCCCAGCTTGGCGATCATCCCGCACTCCTCGGCCAGCGGGATGAACTCGTCCGGCCGGACGTTGCCCAGCTCGGGGTGGTGCCAGCGCAGCAGCGCCTCGGCACCCACCGGCCGCACCGAGGGCAGCGACGCCACCGGCTGGAAGGCCAGCCGCAGCTCGTCGCGCTCGATCGCGCCGCGCATCTCGTGCTCCAGCCGGGTACGCCGGGTCAGCAGCCGGTCGTAGCTGCCGTCGTACCGCTCGATCCGGTTCTTGCCGCGCTGCTTGGCGTAGCGCAGGGCCAGGTCGGCGTGGCGCAGCAGGCCGACCACGTCCGGGTCGTCGCCGCCCTGCCCGGCCACCCCGATGCTGACCGAGAGGAAGACCGCCCCGCCCTCCTGCTCGTACGGCCGGCCGAGCACCCCCAGCAGCCGCTCGGCCACCACGTCCGCGTCGGTCGGCCGGCCCCGCATCAGCACCGCGAACTCGTCGCCACCGAGCCGGGCGGCCAGGTCGCCGGGGCGCAGGTTGCTCCGCAGCCGCCGCCCCACCTCGGCGAGCACCATGTCACCGACGTCGTGGCCGCGCATGTCGTTGACGTTCTTGAAGCCGTCCAGGTCGAGGCCGAGCAGCACGCAGCCGCCCCCCTCGGTGGCGCAGCGCTGCATCTCCCGCAGCAGGCCACGCCGGTTGGCGAGGGTGGTCAGCGGGTCGGTGTGGGCCAGTTCCCGGAAGTGCGCCTCCCGGTCGGCCAGCCGGTGGGCGTAGCTGCGGACGTCGTTGAGGGTGAGGTACTGCCGGGTGACCAGGGCGAAGCCCTCCAGGCTGCCGGCGATGATGCCCAGCGCGTCGAACCGGCCGCCCTGGACGAGGTGGTACATCGCCGAACCGGCCATCGCCACCATCGGGATGAAGGCGTACTCGCCGTCGCGGCGGATCAGGTCGATGTCGACCTGGCCCGGGGCGTCCACCCGGTGCACGGCGAGCGCCCCGGCGAGCATGCCCACGGCGAGCAGCGCGGCACCGGTCAGCGCCATCGCCGAGCCGCCCTGGCAGACCCCGGCGGCCAGGCCGAGACCACCGGTGGCGGTCGCGGTGATGCCGACGCCGAGCACGGCCAGCCGGGTCCGTGGGCCGTCGGCGCGGGCCACCACCATCGCGGTGAGCCCGGCGGTGAGCGCCACGGTCACCGACGCGAGCAGGATGGCCGGACAGGCGCTCGGCGTCGCCGGCCCCAGCAGCCGGGTCGGCTCCGAGAAGAGCACCCAGCCGACGAACCAGATCGCGGCGGCCACGGTCAGCCCGTCGAGCAGCAGCCGCGCGGCGGCGGCCCGGGCCACCATCGCGCCGGGCAGGCGGAGCAGACCCGCGCAGTAGCCGAGCCCGCTCAGCGCGGTGCCGACCGCGATCAGCGACGCCCACCCCATCCCCTGCCCGCGCGGGTGCGCCCCGTGGTCGGCCGCGCCGAGCACGGCGACGGTGCCGGCGGCCAGGGTGGTCAGGGCGATCGCGGCGGCCACGGCGAACAGCAGGTGCGCCTGGCGGTGCGGCCCGCCACGCCGCCGGGCCGAGTCGGCCAGCAGTGCGGTGGCGGCGACGGCGAGCAGGCCGCTCAACACCGCCACGGCGACCATGCCCGGGGGTAAACGCACGACCTCAACTGTGCCGGATCGGCGCCCGGCACGGGGTACCGGGTGTGCAACTGTTGGGACACGGCGCGAGCGGTGGGAGCCGCCCGCCGGGCGGTGTAAGACTGGTACCCATGCCTGAGCTGCGGTCGAGGACCTCCACCCACGGTCGGACGATGGCCGGCGCCCGGGCCCTCTGGCGGGCCACCGGGATGACCGACGACGACTTCGGCAAGCCGATCGTCGCCATCGCGAACAGTTTCACCCAGTTCGTCCCCGGCCACGTCCACCTGAAGGACATGGGTGGCCTGGTCGCGGACGCGGTGGCCGAGGCCGGCGGGGTGGGGCGCGAGTTCAACACCATCGCCGTGGACGACGGCATCGCCATGGGCCACGGCGGGATGCTCTACTCGCTGCCCAGCCGGGAGCTGATCGCCGACGCGGTCGAATACATGGTCAACGCGCACTGCGCGGACGCGCTGGTCTGCATCTCGAACTGCGACAAGATCACCCCCGGGATGCTGCTGGCCGCGCTGCGGCTCAACATCCCGACGGTCTTCGTCTCCGGCGGCCCGATGGAGGCCGGCAAGACGGTGGCGATCGAGGGCGTCGTGCACTCCAAGCTCGACCTGATCGACGCGATGGTCGCCTCCTCCAACGAGGCGGTCACCGACGACCAGCTCGGCGAGATCGAACGCTCCGCCTGCCCCACCTGCGGCTCCTGCTCCGGCATGTTCACCGCCAACTCGATGAACTGCCTCACCGAGGCGATCGGCCTGGCGCTGCCCGGCAACGGCTCGACGCTGGCCACCCACGCCGCGCGCCGGTCACTGTTCGTGGAGGCCGGCCGGACCGCCGTCGCGATCGCCAAGCGCTGGTACGACCAGGACGACGCCTCCGTGCTGCCCCGCAACGTCGCCAACCGCAAGGCGTTCGACAACGCGGTCGCCCTCGACGTGGCGATGGGCGGGTCGACCAACACGATCCTGCACCTGCTCGCCGCCGCCCGCGAGGCCGAACTCGACTTCACCGTCGCCGACATCGACGCCGTTTCCCGGCGGGTGCCCTGCCTGGCCAAGGTCGCCCCGAACTCGCCGAACTACCACATGGAGGACGTGCACCGCGCCGGTGGCATCCCGGCCATCCTCGGTGAACTCGACCGCGCCGGCCTGCTGCACCGCGACGTGCACGCCGTGCACTCCCCCTCGCTGGCCCAGTGGCTCACCGACTGGGACGTGCGGGGCGGCTCGCCCCTCCCCGAGGCGGTCGAGCTGTTCCACGCCGCGCCCGGCGGGGTGCGCACCATCGAGCCGTTCTCCACCACCAACCGCTGGTCCACCCTGGACACCGACGCCGCGCAGGGGTGCGTGCGTGACCGGGAGCACGCCTACACCGCCGACGGCGGGCTGGCCATCCTGCACGGCAACCTTGCGCCGGAGGGCTGCGTGGTGAAGACCGCCGGGGTGCCCGAGGAGTGCCTGACCTTCCGGGGCCCGGCCAAGGTCTACGAGTCGCAGGACGACGCGGTCGCCGCGATCCTCGCCAAGGAGGTCGTCGCCGGGGACGTCGTGGTGATCCGCTACGAGGGTCCCAAGGGCGGCCCCGGCATGCAGGAGATGCTCTACCCCACCTCGTTCCTCAAGGGGCGCGGGCTGGGCCGGTCCTGCGCGCTGCTCACCGACGGCCGGTTCTCCGGCGGCACCTCCGGGCTGTCCATCGGGCACGCCTCCCCCGAGGCGGCCTCCGGTGGGCTGATCGCCCTGGTCGAGCCCGGCGACGAGATCGTCATCGACATCCCGGCCCGGTCGATCGAGCTGAACGTGCCCGACGACGTGCTGGAGGCCCGCCGGGTGGCCCAGGAGAAGCGGGACCGGCCGTACACCCCGCTGGACCGGCAGCGCCCGGTTTCCGCCGCCCTGCGCGCGTACGCCTCGATGGCCACCTCGGCCAGCGACGGCGCGTACCGCCGCGTCCCCGAGTAGCCCGGACCGGCGTCGCCCGCGTCGGCGATGTGGCGGTATCCCTACGCGGGGACACCGCTACATCGGCCCCGAAGAGTCGATCAACCGGCCAGCCGCGCGAACGCCGGCTGGGGTCAGGTGGGGACGGGGCCGCGGAGCAGGTCGCGGGCGTGGGCGATGGCGGCCGGGGTGTCGGGGAAGACCAACCCGTCGCGGCGCAACTCGTCGGCCACGCCGAGGGTCGAAAGCACCTGGTCGTGGTCGGTTGTGATGCCGGAGAGCAGCACGGTGATCCCCCGGCCGCGCAGTCGCCCGATGGCGTCGCCGAGCACGTGCGCGCCGGTGGCGTCCAGCGCCGACACCCGGGACATCCGCAGGATGACCACCCGGACGTCGGCCACCTCGGACAGTTCCAGCAGGAAGGTGTGCGCGGCGGCGAAGAACAGCGGCCCGTCCAGCCGGTACGCCACGATGTGCTCGGCCAGCAGGGCGTGTTCCTCGGCGCTGTGCTCGCCCCGGTCGAGCGGGACCTGTTCCAGCCGGGCGCTGCGGGCCACCGCGCGCAGCGCGATCACCACCGCCACGGCGACCCCGACGGCGACAGCGGTGACCAGGTCCCAGGCGACCGTGACGACGAAGGTGAGCACCAGCACCAGGGCGTCGCCCCGGGTGGCGCGGGCCAGCGCCCACAGCGATCCGGCCTCGATCATGCGTACCGTGGTGGCGAGCAGCACCCCGGCGAGCGCGGCGAGTGGGATCCGGCCGACCAGCGGGGCGGCGGCCAGCACGATCGCGGCGAGCGCCACCGCGTGGGTGAGCGCGGCCAGCTTCGAGGCCGCGCCGGCGCGGACGTTGACGGCCGTGCGGGCGATGGCGGCGGTGGCCGGGATGCCGCCGAACACGGGTGCGGCGAGGTTGGCCAGGCCCTGACCGAACAGTTCCCGGTCCGGGTCGTGCCGTTGCCCGACGGTCATCCCGTCGGCGACGGTGGCCGACAGCAGGCTCTCCAGCGCGGCGAGCGCGGCCACCGCCAGCGCCGACGGCAGCAGCACGCCGACCGCGCCGGGGTCGAGGAAGCCCAGCGACGGCGCGGGCAGCCCTTGCGGCAGGGCGCCGATCCGGGCCAGGTCGAGCGGGAGGGTCTCGGCGAGGACGGTGGCGGCGGCCACCCCGAGCAGCGAGAACGGTACGCCTGGCCGGAAGCGTGCGCCGAGCAGCATCAGCGCCGCCACCCCGAGCGCGACCGCCAGCGCCACCGGCCGGGGGTGTACGGCGAACCGGGCGACGGCGTCGGCGGCGACGGCCCACACCCGGTCGCCGTGCGCGTCGGTGACGCCGAGCGCGGCGGGCACCTGTTGCAGGGCGATGACCACGGCGATACCGGCGGTGAAGCCCTCGATGACGGGGGTCGGCAGGTAGCGGACGTAGCGGCCGAGGCGGGCCAGGGCGAGGGCGATCAGCAGCAGCCCGGCCAGCACGCCGACCATCAGCACCCCGGTCGGACCGAACTGCTGCACCACCGGCACCAGCACCACGGTCATCGCCCCGGTGGGGCCGGAGACCTGGAGGTGGGAGCCGCCGAACACGGCCGCCACCGCCCCGGCGACGACGGCGGTGACCAGCCCGGCCTGCGCGCCCAGCCCGGAGGTGACGCCGAAGGCGAGGGCGAGCGGCAGGGCCACCACGGCCACGGTCAGCCCGGCGACCAGGTCCCGCCGGGGTGAGCGGCGTACCGCCTGCCAGTCGGCGCGGTCGGGCAGCAGGCCGAGGACCCGGTCGGCGACGGCGGTGGCGCTCACCGGCCCGGCCGGGTCGGCGAGCCGTTCGTGGGGGTTCGGGGCCCGTCGCCGGCCGCGACGGAGGCGGGTGCGGCGCTGCCGGCGGTCGGGGCGGGATCGGCGCGGAGTTCGTCGAGGAGGGCGTCGCGGTCGGTGAGGACGGTGCCGAGGATGCGTCGGCCGGCGGCCAACAGGTCGGCCACGTCGGGGGTGCTCAGCGAGTACATCACCAGCGGGCCGTCCCGGTAGGAGGTGACCATGCCGGCCCGGCGCAGCACGGCGAGCTGCTGGGAGAGGTTGGACGGCTCGACCTCGATGACGGCGAGCAGGTCGCGGACCGGCTTCGGGCCGTCCTGGAGCAGTTCGAGCACCCGGATGCGCACCGGGTGCCCGAGGGTGCGGAACAGCTCCGCCTTGGCCTGGTACAGCGGGACCGACACCCGGGACCTTCTTCCGTCGACGTCGTGAACACTTTAGCACTTGCGAAATTCTTCAAGTCGACTGTCGCGTGGTTCGTGACTCCCGGTTCGTGGTCGGGTCAGGCGGCGTGCCCCCGGCGGACCGGCCGGGGGCACGCCGTACGGATCAGTCGACGGAAACCGTGGCGGGCTCGAAGAACAGCCGGGTACGCAACTGCCGGAACCCGGTGCGTTCCAGCTCGGCGACCACCGCCACCCGGTGCGCGTCCGCGTCGGCCACCACCTCCCGTGCCCCCTCGGCCACCAACGCCGCGACCGAGTCGGCAAGCAACTCGCCCCGCGCCGCCCCGTCCAGCAGGCCGAGGTAGCCGAGCTGCGGGAAACAGGCGTCCCCGGTCGTCCCGGCGAGGCCGACCGGCTCCCCGTCGGCCAGGGCGATCCGCCAGGTCGCAGCGGTCAGCCAGGCCCGTGGAGCGGTGGCCAGGTCCACGCCGGCCACCGCAAGGGCGATCTCCCGGCCGGTCAGCACGTCCGGCTCGGCGATCCGGGCGACCAGGGCGTCGACCTCGCCGCCGTCGGTGGCCGGGCGGAACGCGTAGCTGCCGGCGGCCGCCGGCAGCGGGGTGCCCGCCCACGAGCAGCGGAGTCGCTCACCGCGCTCGACCAGCCCGGCGAGCCGGGCCGCCGCCAGCGGGGCCCGGACCACGGCGAGCACCTCCGGCCGCCGCCGCCAGTGCGCGGGCAGCCCGGCGTGGTACGGGTACGGGCCACCGAGCGCCTCGTGGGCCGCCCGCAGCAGCGCAGCACCCGCCTCAGGTTCGGCGGTCAGGTCGAAGCGGTCCAGCCAGGGCGCACCGGCGGCCCCGGGCGGCAGGAGCCACGCGGCCCGACCGACCACCCGG
The DNA here is from genome assembly GCF_049863385.1 of Micromonospora sp. WMMD723. Classification (NCBI taxonomy): domain Bacteria; kingdom Bacillati; phylum Actinomycetota; class Actinomycetes; order Micromonosporales; family Micromonosporaceae; genus Micromonospora; species Micromonospora sp. WMMD723. Next base: position 3,457,877 of record NZ_JBMKNR010000001.1, on the reverse strand, counting down.
CCGCCCCGCAGGGCGATCCAGGTGCGCTCGGGCCGATAGCCACCCCCGGCGACACCGTCGGCGTAACCGACCTTGCGCAGGTGGGGCAGCGGGTCGGGCATAGACTCGAACAGATCTTCCTCGCCCGCGACGAGCGGGCGGATGACCAGGTCGGTCATGGGGAATCCTCCGGAAGGCGAACGCCCCGGTCAGATCCGCGTGGACGCCGGGACGCGGAGGGGGCGCAGAACATCGGACATCGTTCTGACCTCCTTCCGGCTCGACGGCGTGCCGCAGAACGTACCCAACGCGGCGGCGCGGTCGCAACACCGCTATCGCGCTGATCGCCTGTCGGGACCCGTCCAGGGCTGACGCCGTGTTCTACGGTGGACGGTGCCGCAGGGCCGCGAGGACCGGAAGCGGTACGGATCACCGAGCACCGTTGGGGAGAGATGAGCGCTCATCCGCGCCCGGACGCAGAACCGGAACTCCCGTTCTCCTGGCTTGCCGACGCCCCGCTGTTCATCGACCGGGATCAGGTGTCGGCGTTCTACGACGCGGTGGTCATGCCCGAACACGAGACCGGCAAGATCACTCTGTCGACCAGGGACATCCGGGTTTCGCGGAGCAGCACCAGCGGAAAGCTGGGGGCCCGCATCGGAACCAGGGACCTGCTGGCCTCCCTCTTTCCGTTCCTCGATGCCCACGTCGCCCTGGAGGGGACGCACGGTCGCGAGAAGTCGACGCAGGCCGAGCAGGGGGACTCGATCGAGCTTCACCCGATCAGGAATCCGCACCGGCAACTCCTCCAACTCGCCCTGCACTATGCGGCCCACCTGCCCGACAGGGTGACATTCGCCCAGGACGAGAGCTGGCTGGACGACCTCGACCGGAACTTCATCAGGGACAGCCCCCGGGCACTCGTCTTCGTCGACCTTCCCGCCGGGCGGGCGATCATTCCGCTGGCCGCGGAACTGGCGACCGGAAGAGTGGTTGCGATCTTCGACGACCTGGTGGCCGAGATCTCCCGCACCGTCCGTACGCTGCCGCCGCACTACCCGGAGACCGAGGAGCCTGCGACGAAGCGCGAGTACTGGCGCTGGTTCTCGGACAACTACAGCGCCATCGCCGCGATGAACGTGCTCGAACGGGGTATCGGCGACGGCGGTCCGGCCCAGTGGGTGGATTACCGGGTTCACCTCAACGACAGGTCGCTCCAGCTCTCTCTGCGGGGTCGGCGCAACTTCGAGACGGGAATCTACGCGTACTCGATGATCCGCCGTGGCAACCAGCACGGGCTGCGGATCGTGGGCACCCTGAAGTCCGGCCCCGGGCTCAACGTCCTCGCCGTCTTCGAGAAGTGAGCACCGTCAGGCCGGCAGGAAGCGGGCCGCGTCGGCGACCACGTACCCGTCGGTGCCCTCGGTGCGGATCAGCACGCTGCCGGCCGTACCCGCCGGGAACTGGTACGTCCCCAGCGGCACCCACTGCCCGCCCGAGGTGCGCTGGTCGACCATCCGGGTGGTCACCCCGCCGCTGTGCACCACGTCGACCGGGACGTTGCCGGCCCGGTTCGGGTCGGCGGTCCAGCGCAGGTGGACCGCCCAACTCCCGGCCGTCGGCAGGGACGGGGTGAACCGCAGCCGGTTGACGCCCTTGCCGGTGTTGCCGTCGTGCTCGTAGTCCGACCCCCAGTAGCCGCCGATCGCGGTGCTGCCCACCCAGACGCCGGCCCGGGTGACCCCGGCCGACCGGTTGTCCACCACGATCTCGCCGTCGACGGTGGGCGGCCAGGCGAGGATCTGCCCGTCCCGACGCAGCCGGGCCTGGAGAGCCGCGACGTCCACCTGCTGCACCGGCACGCCCGCGTCGAGCGCCAGCTTCGCCGCCGTGGCCGCCGACTGGGCGAGGATCATGAAGACCGGTTCCATCCGGATCGACCCGTACGCGATGTGGGTGGCCGACAGGCAGACCGGCGCGAACAGGTTGGCGCACTGCCCGGCGGCGGGCACGATCGACCGGTAGCTGACCGGGTACGGGCCGGGCACCCCGACCTGCACGTCGCCCTCGTTCTTCACCAGGCCGTCGACCACCACCCGCTGGCAGTTGTGCGAGTCCATGGTGTAGCTGGCCAACCCGACCGAGTCGGCGACCCGCACGCTGCCCCGGCAGTCCCGCTCGGTCATCACGTACGCCGAGACCATCCGGCGGGCCTCGCGGACGTAGAGCTGCGGGGGCCAGTTGCCGGTGGCGGTGAACTCGTCGGCGGCCAGGCCCCAGGCAGCGGTGCCCGCCCGGACCGACGCCGGCAGCCGGGGGTCGTTGGCCAGGAACCACATCAGCCCCTGCTGGTACGTCAGGTGGTCGGCGGTCAGGCTGTCCCGCTGCGCCCGGGTCGCCGTCGGGTAGGTGTGGTTCGCGGCGATGAAGTCGGTGGAGAACGCCCCGGTGTTGTTCGAGTCGGTCTTGCCGCCGCCGACGCTCTGGGTGGTGAAGAACGGCCCGGTGTAGCCGGCCTGCACGTACCGCAGCAGCAGTTCGTAGTCGGCCGGGTCGTAGCCGGCCGGCTGCGGGAACGGGACCCGGCCGGCGTCCCGGGTCAGGCACATCCGGAAGTTGTACGCCTGGATCCGCTCGTCGCCGGTGCCGTTGCGCGCGACCGGGGCGGCGGAGATGCCGGGGAGCAGGCCACTGGCCGGGTCGCCCGGCACCACGTACGGGTCGACCGGCAGGGTGAACTGGTGTGCCCCGCGCAACTGCACCCCGTTGATGGTCTCGCCGTACGCGGTGTTGGCCTCCCGCCCGACCGTGTACGACACCCCGGCGGCGGCCATCAGGTCACCCTCGTACGTCGCGTCGACGAACATCGGGCCGGTGAAGAGCTGCCCGTGCGCGGTGACCAGCCCGGTGATCCGGTCGCCGGCCCGCGCGACGGTGGCCAGCGGGGCGTCCAGGTAGACCGGGACCGCGTGCTCGGTGAGCAGGTCGTCGAAGACCCCGGCGGCCACGTGCGGCTCGAAGACCAGCCGCATCGGCGAGTCGGGGGTGACCGGGGTGCCCTGGTAGCGGGCGTACACCCGGCGGTAGAACTCCCCGGCGAGGCCGCCGATGGCGGCGCTGGTGCCGCTGTCGGTGTAGCCGAGCCCGCCGGTGGTGAGCCCACCGACGTGGCGGCCCGGTTCGACGATCACGGCGGTGCCGCCGAGCCGGCGCATCTGCACGGCGGCCATGATGCCGGCCGAGGTCGCGCCGTAGACCACCAGGTCGACGGTGACGGTGCCGGCGGCCAGGGCGGGCAGGCCGAGACCGGTGCCGGCGGCGACGACGAGGGTGGCCCCGCCGATGCGGAACAGGTGCCGGCGGGTGAACGCGGACGACATCACGGCTGCCCTTCGAGCGAGGGGAAGGAGCGCGCCGCCGCACCCGGAACGCATCGACCCTCGCTGATCGCATCAGGACTGTCAAGGGGTGACCCGCCCCGCGCCGGCCGGGAGGTCGCCGGCCGGCGCGCAGGGGCGACCCGTCGGTCAGCCCGCCGGGGCCCCGGTCGCGTCGTCGACCAGGTCGTTGACGCAGCGCAGCACCGGCCGGGTGGTCAACGCCGCCGGGTCCAGCGGTGTACCGGAACGCACCGTGAACGTGACCGACTCCCCCGGCAGCAGGGTGACCAGCGCGGTGTCCACCTCGGCGGCCGGATCGAGCCGGTCCGGGAAGAGCGTCAGGTCGCGCAGCACGGTCCGCGCGGTGACCCGGACCCGCTGACCGCCGTCGACCGCCTCCACCGTCGCGTCGAAGCGGGCCGCCGGCCAGTGCGCGTCCCGGTCCTCGGCGAAGAACCACAGGGCCCGTTCGGCGGTGTCCCCGGCCTCGGCGACCAGCAGCTCCCGGCGTTCCTCCTCCGCCACCGCCAGGTCCGCCGGCAGTGGCACCGTCACCGCCGCGTACGCGGGCACGTCGAGCGGGTACGACGTCTTCGCCCTCGGCTCGCCGGTCAACGTCGACCGGGTCACCGTCAGCGGGGTCCGCCACGGGGTGCCGGTCTCGTTCACCGCGACCAGCACCAGCCCACCGTCGCGGGGCTGGACGGTGAGCAGCCGGTCGGCGTACGCCCGGCGCAGCGCGTACCACAGGGGTTTGCGGCGGCCGTCGCCGTCGACGGCCGACCAGGAGGTGACCGGCCAGCAGTCGTTGAGCTGCCAGACGATGGTGCCGGAGCAGACGTCCCGGTGCGACCGGAAGTGTTCCACCCCCAGCTGGATGGCCCGCGCCTGGTTGAGCTGGGTCAGGTAGTGCCAGTCGTCGAAGTCGACCGGGGCGGGCAGGTGCGCGTCGAGCCCGCGTCGCAGCTTGGCGTCCCCGTCGGCGGCCTTCTGGTGGTGGGCCATCCCCGGCGAGTCGGGCGCGAGCGGATCGTCGGACAACGCCCGGCGCAGCGTCGCGTACGCCGGGGGCGCCTGGTAGCCGAACTCGGCGACGAACCGGGGGACGTACGCGCGGTACCTCGTGTAGTCGTCGGTGTTCCAGACGTCCCAGATGTGCGTGGTGCCGTGCGCCGGATCGTTGGGGTGGACCGTCTCGTCGCCCGACCACGGGCTGCCCGGCCAGTACGGGCGGGTCGGGTCCAGCTCGCCCACCACCCGGGGCAGCAGGTCGAGATAGAAGCCCCGCCCCCAGGTGCGGCCGGCCAGCGGCTCCTGCCAGTCCCAGTCGTGCCAGCCCCAGATGTTCTCGTTGTTGCCGGTCCACAGCACCAGCGACGGGTGCCCGGCCAGCCGGGTCACCTGCTCCCGCGCCTCCGCCTCGACCTCCGTGCCGAACGGCTCCTCCTCCGGGTAGGCCGCACAGGCGAACAGGAAGTCCTGCTGCACCAGCAGGCCGTGCTCGTCGGCGAGGGAGTAGAAGTCGGTCGACTCGTAGCGGCCACCGCCCCAGACCCGCAGCAGGTTGACGTTGGCGTCGGCGGCCTGGGTGAACCGGTGGGCCAGCCGGTCGCGGGTGATCCGGGTGGGGAACGCGTCGTCGGGGATCCAGTTGGCCCCCCGCACCAGCACCGGCACGTCGTTGACGTGCAGGGTGAACGGGGTGCCGTGGGCGTCGGGGGTGGTGTCCAGGCGTACCGAACGGAAGCCGATCCGCTGCGACCAGGTGTCCAGCGGGCGACCGTCGGGCGTCGCCAGGGTCACCGTCAGCGGGTGCAGGGGCTGTGCGCCGTACCCCCGGGGCCACCACAGTTCGGGGTCGGCGACGGTGAGGGTCAGCGCGGCCGTGCGCTGCCCGGCGGGGACGGTCGCCTCGCCGGTCACCCCGGCGACCTCGGCACGGACGGTCAGCGGCGTGTCCGTCGCCCGCTCCACCGCGACGTGCAGCTCCACCCGGCCCCGCCCGTCGACCACCGTCACCAGTGGACGGACGGTGCCGAGCCGGGCGGTGGACCAGGCGTGCAGCCCGATCTCCTGCCAGATCCCGGCGGTGACCAGCGTCGGCCCCCAGTCCCAGCCGAAGTTGCAGGCCATCTTGCGGATGAACGGAAACGGCTCCGGGTAGGCGTTGGGCCGGTCACCGAGCCGGTCCCGCTGCGCCTCGGCGTACCGGTACGCCGAGGCGAACCGGACGGCGAGGGTGTTCTCCCCCGGCCGCAGCGCCGGGGCCGCGTCGAACCGGTACGACCGGTGCATGTTCGCGGTGCGGCCGACCTCGACGCCGTTGAGCGTGATCGTGGCGACCGTGTCCAGCCCGGCGCAGACCAGCTCGACCCGGTCGTCGTCGCCGGGCCGGTGCACGAACGTGGTCGCGTACTCCCAGTCGGTGTGGCCGATCCAGGCGAGCGTCGTCTCGTTGGCGTCGAGGTAGGGGTCGTCGATCAGGCCGGCGGCGAGCAGGTCGGTGTGCACGCAACCCGGCACGGTGGCCGGTACCGACCGGCCGGCGACGGCGTCGGGCACCTGCGGCCCGGACACCGCGCGCAACTGCCATCCCTCATGCAACGCCTGACGGTTCACGACTTCACCGCGCCTTCCATGATTCCCCGGACGATCTGCCGGCCGCCGATGAAGAGCATCACCAGCAGCGGGACCGTGGCGATGAACGCCCCCGCGAGCACCCGACGGTAGATGACGTAGTTGCCGCTCGCCAGATCGGAGATGGCCACCATCGAGGTCGGATAGTCGGTGCCGCTGAGCGTGATCAGCGGCCACTGGAAGTCGTTCCAGGTGGCCACGAAGGTGAGCAGGCCCAGCACCGCCAGGGCCGGGCGGATCGCCGGCAGCGCGATGCTGCGGTAGATCCGCATGGTGGTCGCCCCGTCGACCCGGGCCGACTCGACCAGCTCGTCGGGGACGCTGTTGACGATGAACTGCCGCATGTAGAACACCCCGAACGCGGTGACCAGGCCGGGCGCGATGACCGCCAGCAGGGTGCCGTTCCAGCCGAGCCGGCCCATCACGACGTAGAGCGCGACGATGCCGAGCTGGTTGGGCACGGTGAGGGTGAGCACGACGAGCAGCATCAGCGCGTTGCTGCCCCGGAACCGCAGCTTGGCGAAGGCGAACCCGGCCAGCGAGCAGAAGAACAGCACCGAGGCGGTCACCACGGTCGACACGATGACGCTGTTGACCAGGGAGGCGGCGAAGTAGACGTCCTGGAGGGAGAAGACCTCCTCCAGGTTGGCCAGGAACCGGTCGCCGGGCACGACCGCCGGGGGCAGCTTCGCCAGCGCCTCGTCGTCGCTGGTGGCGATGACGAACATCCAGTACAGCGGGAACGCGGCGAACAGGAAGGTCAACGACAGCAGCAGGTACGTGCCGAGGCCGGCGGGGGTGTCCTGCGGCGCGCGACCCAGCAGGGCGGGCCGGCGCGCTGCGTTCCTCGCGCTCACCGGCGTTCCCTTTCGCTCGCGACTGCGGGACTCCGCTGCGCTGCGTTCCTCGCGCTCACTGGTGTCCCCTTTCGTTCCCGACTGCGGGACTCCGCTGCGCTGCGTTCCTCGCGCTCACCGGCGACCTCCTGACAGGCGGTTGGTGAGCAGGGTGTTGAGCCCGGTCACCAGCAGGATGATCAGGAACAGCGCCCAGGACATGGCGGCGGCGTAGCCGAGGTTGAGGTCCTTCCAGCCGACCTTGTAGATGAGCTGGGCGATGGTCTGCCACTCGCCGTTCGGCCCGCCGGTGGCGGCCTGCGCGTTGAGGTCGAACAGCATCGGCTCGGTGAACAGTTGCAGCCCGCCGATGGTGGACAGCACCACCGTGAACACGATCACCGGCTGGATCATCGGTACGGTGATCCGCCAGAGCTGCCGCCACGGGCCGGCCCCGTCGATCGCCGACGCCTCGTAGACGTCGCGCGGGATGGACTGCATGGCGGCCAGGTAGAGCAGGGCGTTGTAGCCGATCCACTTCCAGTTGACCATCGTGGCGATGGCGATCCAGGCGTGCGGCTTGTCGGCCCGCCAGTCGATCGCGGCGTCCCCCGTCCCGCCGATGCCCACCTCGGCGAGCAGCCAGTTCGCCATCCCGAAACTGCGGGAGAAGAAGACGCTGAACACCATCGTCGAGGCCACGATCGGGGTGACGTACGGCAGCAGCACCCCGACCCGCCACCAGGTCTGCGCCCGCAGCTTGCGGTTGAGCAGCGAGGCGACCACCAGCGCCAGCAGCAGTTGCGGCACCGAGGAGAGCAGGAAGATGCCGAACGTGTTGTAGAGCGCGTTCCAGAAGTCCTCGTCACCGCCGAGCCGGGTGAAGTTCGCGAGGCCGGCCCAGTAGGGCAGGGTGGGATCGTCGAGCCGGTAGTTGCGCAGCGCGACGATCCCGTTGAACAGCAGCGGGAAGAGCCCGAAGACGCCGAACAGCAGGAAGAACGGCGCGACCATCAGGTAGGGAAGGTAGCGCAGGTCGAACCGGTACAGCCGGTCACGCCAGCCGGGCGACCGGTCGCCGGCTCCGGAGGCGGCACGCTCCGGACCGGTGCGGCGATTCGACGGCGGCACGGCACGGGTGGTGGACACGGGGCACCCTCCAGGGCCGGGGACGGTACGGGGGCGGGGCGGCGCACGGTCAGGAGGTGCGGGCCTTCTCCGCCTCCTTGACCGCCTCGGCCCAGGCGGCGTCCGGCTTCAGGGTGCCGTTCTGCACCCGGTTGATGACGTTCTCCACGGCCACCCGGGTCGGACCGTTCCTCCTGCCCAGGTACTGCGGGGTGAGCCCCTGCGCCATCTTCGGGAAGATCTGCCCGACCGGCGCGTCGTGGAAGAACGGGTTCGTGAACTCGGCGATCGCCGGGTCGGCGTAGAGCGCGGGTTGCGAGGGCAGGTTGCCGACCTTCTTGAAGATCTCGATCTGCTGCTCCGGCTGGACCAGCCACTCCAGCAGCTCGTACGCCTCGTCGACGTGCCTGCCCTGCTTGGGGATGGTGAGGAACGAGCCGCCCCAGTTGCCGCCGCCACCGGGCACCGCGGCGATGTCCCACTTGCCCTGGGTGCCGGGCGCGGTGTCCTTGATGTGGCCGAGCATCCACGCCGGGCAGGCGAGGACGGCGAACGAGCCGGCGGTGAAGCCCTTGTCCCAGTCGGCCTGGAAGCTGGCCAGGTTGGCCGAGAGACCGGCCTGGACCGCCCTGATCGTGTAGTCGAAGGCGACCTTGGGGCCCTGCTCCATCCGGAGCTGTTCCTGTTCGTCGTAGAAGCCGACGGGCTGCTGGCCCAGGATCGGGTTGAACAGGTTGGTGCCGGAGTCGAGGAACTTCTTCTTCGTCCGGCCGGTGTAGTCCTGGCCGACCTGGATGAACCTGTCCCAGGTGGGCCAGAGGGCGGAGACCTGGTCGCGGTCGGTGGGCAGCCCGGCGGCGGCGAACAGGTCGGTGCGGTAGCACATGGCGAGGCCGCCGACGTCGGTGCCGAGGCCGATCTGGGTCTTGCCGTCGGCCGACAGCGACTGCTTCCACTTCCACGGCAGGTACTTGCTCTCGTACGAGCCGGCGCCCTTGTCGAGCAGGTTGACGAACTTGTCGGACTGGCTGCGGAACTGGACCATGAAGCCTTCGTCGACGGCGGCGATGTCGGCTGCTCCGGAGCCGGCGACGAGTTTCTTCTGGAGATCCTCGTGCTGGGCGTTGTACTCGCCCGAGTTGAGTTGGATCTTGATGTTGGGGTGGTCGGTCTCGTAGCGGGTCTTGAGGTCCTGGAGACCGAAGTCGCCCCAGAAATTGATCTTCAGGGTGACCTGGCCGCCGCCGTCCGAGCCGGTGGTGCTCCTACCGCTGCACGCCGCGACCAGCGTCAGGCTGACGGCACCGACCGCCGCCGCGCGGGCCCAGCGGGTCCAGGACCGTGTCATCTCATCCTCCGCGCACGCTTGTGGAACGCTCCACACATCGAGGAACGTCGACTGAACCGGATAAGTCAGGCCACCGTACGACCCGCCCTGGGCACTGTCAACGGCCGGTTAACAGCGCCCCCGGCCGGTAACCGGATCCGCCCCGAACGCCCTGCCGACACGCTCAGCGAGCCCTTCCAGCAGGTGGAAGGGACGCATCCCGCCCGGCGCGAACGGCACACTTAACCGAGCAAGCGAACCGGCCGCCCACGTCGATCGGGACCGCGCACGGCCGGGGACGACCGCCCGACCGGGCACCGGTAGCGTGAGGACCGCCGGCGACCCCGGCCCGAGAACGGCCTGCCCAGGCCGCGAGAAGTGGAGGAAACCGCCGGTGAAGCGGCCGACCATCGCCGACGTCGCCCGACGCGCCGGAGTGTCCAAGGGCGCGGTGTCGTACGCGCTCAACGGGCAGCCGGGCGTCTCGGAAGCCACCCGGCAACGCATCCTGGCGATCGCCACCGAGATCGGTTTCAGCCCGAGCAGCGCCGCCCGCGCGCTCTCCGGCGCCACCGCCAACGCCGTCGGCCTGGCCCTGTGCCGACCGGCCCGGATACTCGGCATCGAACCGTTCTTCATGGAGCTGATCAGCGGCGTCGAGGCCGAACTCTCCGCCCGGTCGTACGCGCTGACCCTGCAGGTGGTGGCCGACCAGGAGGCGGAGATCGCGGTCTACCGCCGGTGGTGGGCCGAACGGCGGGTCGACGGGGTCCTCGTCTGCGACCTGCGGACCGACGACATCCGGGTGCCCGCCCTGGAGGAGCTGCAACTGCCCGCCGTGGTGATCGGCGGGCCGAGGCACACCGGCACGCTGGCCCACGTCTGGTCGGACGACGCGGCGGCGCTCGCCGAGGCGGTGGAGTACCTGGTCGCCCTCGGCCACCGCAAGATCGCCCGGATCGGCGGGCTGCCGTCGCTGCTGCACACCGAGATCCGTACCGACGCCTTCGCCGAGGTGTGCGGCCGGCTCGGGCTCACCGACGCGGCGACCGTGTGGTCGGACTACACCGGCGAGGAGGGGGCGCGCGCCACCCGGCGGCTGCTCAGCTCCGCCAGACGCCCCACCGCGGTGATCTACGACAACGACGTGATGGCGATCGCCGGGCTCGCCGTGGCCCAGGAGATGGGCCTCGGCGTCCCCACCGACCTGTCCATCGTGGCCTGGGACGACTCCCCGCTGTGCCAACTGGTGCACCCGCCGCTGACCGCGCTCGGCCGGGACATCCCCGCCTACGGCGCGCACGCCGCCCGGCAACTGCTCGCCGTCATCGCCGGTGAACCGGTGCGCGGGCTCCAGGACGAGACGGCGCACCTGACCCCCCGGGGCAGCACCGCGCCGCCCCGGGTGAGGTGAACCGGTTCATCCCGACCCGACCTGACCGTCAGCGGGACGTCGTCGGAAACTCCGCGAAGTACGCCTCGACCCGCTCGGCGGTGGCCGGACGCGCCAACGCGAACCCCTGCCCGTACCGGCACCCGGCCCGGGTGGCCCGCGCCACGTCCGGCTCCGACTCCAGCTCGGCCATCACCACGGTCACCCCCAGCCGTTCCCCCAACCCCACCACCACGTCGATCAACGGGCGGGAATCCTCGTCCGGGTCGACCGGCCGGGGCTGCACCTTCAACAGGTCGATCGGCAGCCGACGTAGCTGGGCGAGGGAGGCGTGCTCGGCCCGGAAGCTGTCCAACGCGGTGCGTACCCCCAGCGACCGCAGGCCGGCCAGCCGGGCCACCACCGTGGGCAGGTCGGCCCCGAGGCGCGACTCGGCGATCTCCAGCACCAGCCGCTCCGCCGGGACGCCGTGCCCGGCCAGCACCGCCGCCACCCGGGGCACCAGATCCGGCGCCAACAGCTCGGCGAGGGTGACGTTGACCGCCAGCCACAGCTCCCGACCACCGGCCGACCAGTCGGCGAGCTGCCGGCAGGCCCGGTCGAGCACCCACCGGCCCAGCTCCCCCAGCAGACCCAGATCCTCGGCGACCGGCAGGAACTCGGCCGGCAGCACGGTGCCCAGCACCGGGCTGCGCCAGCGCAGCAACGCCTCGATGCCGGCCGGTCGGCGGTCGGCCAGCGCCAGCACCGGCTGGTAGACCAGGTCCAGCTCGCCCCGGGCCGCCGCCCCGGGCAGCTCCCGTTCCAGGTCCAGCCGGCGGACCAGCTCCTCCTCCAGGCAGGCGTCGTACCACTCGACCCGGTTGCGGCCGAGCTGGACGGCCCGGCGGCGCGCCAGGTCGGCCTGGCGCACCGCGTCCTGCGGCGACGTCGCGGCCAGCTCGGTCAGGCCCACGCCGACCCGGAGCCGGGCCATCCCGGTCGGCACCGGGCACGGCTCGGTCAACGCGGCCAGCAGCCGTTCGCCCAACGCGTACGCCGGGACCGGGCCGGCGTCGGTGACCACCGCGAACTCCTCCCCGGACAACCGGGCGACCAGGTCCCGGGGGCCGACCACGTCGCGCAGCCGGCGGGCGGTGGCGGCCAGGAGCGGGTCCGGGCCGGCGGCGTCCCGCGCCGGGCCGAGCCCGTGCACGTCGAGCAGGAGCAGCGCGCCGGGGGTGCCGCCCCGTTCGTCGAGCACCCGCAGCAGCTCGCGCCGGGTGGACAGGCCGGTGAGCGGGTCGGTGGCTCCGCCCCGGGGCCGCCCACGCCCCGGCCGGCGGCGGTCGCCGACGTCGCGGACGTGCAGCACCACCGCGCCCACCTCCGGCACGGTCCGCTGGTCGCTCACCGTCGACTCGGTCTCCCGCCAACCGCCGTCACCGGTCCGCATCCGGGCCACCAGGAGCGGCGTGGCCGGGTCGTCCGGCAGCGGCGCGACGGCATCGCCCGGCAGCGGCGCGACGGCGCTGCCGGACCGCCCGGCCAGCCGGGTCAGGACGCCCGGCGCGTCGTCCGGATGCAACAGGTCGGCCAGCGGCCGTCCGCACACCGCCTCCTGACGCAGCCCGAACCAGCGTTCACCGGCCGCCGAGAGCCAGCGCACCCGCAACCCGTCGTCGAGGACGAGGACCAGGTCACGACCGCCGGCGACCAAGGTGCGGAAGTACGCCTCGCGGGCGGCCAACCGCCCGGCCCACCGCCGCTGGTCGGTGACGGAGATGAACTCCCGGGCCACCAGCGGCGGGATCACCGCCAACCCCAGCAGGACGGCGGTCGGGGTGAAGCCGCCGACGAACGCCAGATGGCCGGCCGCCGCCACGGTCGCCACCGCCGCCGGCGCGGTCACCCGGGGCCAGGCCGGCGACGGACCCGTCGGGACCGCCGGGTCGCCCGCCGCGACCCGGGCCATCCCGACGGCCGTCAGCAGGGCCCCGCCGAGCAGCAGCGGCACCGCGGTCGGCAGCGTCACCGTGGGGGCCCGGTAGGCCAGCAGCACCACCAGGTCGGCCAGGCCGAGCAGGACCGCCGCCACGCCGAGCCGGCACCGGGCCGCACCGGGATGGCGACGGTGCCCGGCCAGCGCGCCCACCAGCAGCCCGGCCAGGACACCCGCACCCGCGACGGTGACCACCCGGACCACCGGGGGCACCGGGCCGGGCGGGACCAGCACCCAGCCGGCGAAGAGCAGGGCGGTGCCGAGACCGAGGATGTCGACGCCGCGCCGCCACCGGGCCCGGGGCGTCAGCCGGGAGTGGCCGGGCAGCAGGAGCAGGCCGAGCGCGTAGACGAGCGTGGCCGCGCCGAGCCCGACCGCCGCGACCCCGGCCCGGTGGGACGCCGGGGCCAGCGGTAGCACCGCCACGGTCGTCCCGACCACGGCCGCCGCGACGGTGAGCAGGACGGCGGCCCGGCGGTGCCGGACGCGATGGTCCGGCCCGTCGCCGGCGGTGAGGCGGAGCAGCCGGGCGGCGGCCACGGCACAGCCGCCCGCGCCGGCCATCGTGGTGGCGGCCAGCGGCGCGACGGCGCCGACCAGGGCGGCGACGACGAGGAGGAACGCGACCAGCAGGGTGAGCACCACGGGTGCGGACGGTGGGCGGCGGAGGGGGCGGGCGACGGTCACGGCGGTCACCTTCGTGAGGGGGACACGGCGCGGTGCGGCGGAGGGTTAGCGGTTCAACGAGGCACCACCCTCCCGGTTATGCCCTCCGGTCGTGACCTACATCACCGGGTAGCGCCGGTCGCGGCCGGTCCGCCGCCCGCCCGGTGCCGCCACGGCCCCGGGTGGAATCATCGGGGGGTGAGTCGCGCCGACACCATCCGCTTCCGGCACAACCAGGCCATCCTGGTCGCGGCCGTCATCGCCACCATCGGCGCGCTGCCCCTGGCCGCCGCCCGGTGGTACCTGCTGCCGGTGCTGCTGGTCCCGCTGACCGTCGCGGTCTGGGCCTGGCGCTCCGGCACCGACGCCGACCCGCGCGGGCTGCGGCTGCGGGCGCTCGCCGGAGGCCGGCGCATCCCCTGGGAGCAGGTCGTCGAGCTGGCCGCCGACCCGCGCGGCCGGGCCGTCGTCCGGCTCACCGACGGACACCAACTGCCACTGCCCGCCGTCCGGGGCGTCGACCTGCCCCGGCTGGTCGCGGTCACCGGGCAGACCCTGCCGGACGCGCGCTGAGCCGGGGCACCCCACCGACAGGTCGGCCCCGCCCGGGTCAGTAGCCGTCGACCACCGTGTTGACCAGCGGTGACCCGGCCACGAACCGGCGCACCTGCTCCCCCACCAGCCGGTACGCCCGGGGCAGCAGCCCGCGTACCGAACCGGCCACGTGCGGGGTGAGCAGCACGTTCGGCAGCTCCCAGAGCGGATGGTCGGCCGGCAGCGGCTCCGGGTCGGTCACGTCCAACGCCGCCCGCAGCCGCCCCGACGTCAGCTCCGCGACCAGCGCCACCGTGTCCGCCACCGGGCCCCGGGCGGCGTTGACCAGCAGCGCCCCGTCCGGCATGGCGGCCAGGAACGCGGCGTCGACCAGCCCCCGGGTGGCATCGGTCAGCGGCACCAGCAGCACCACCACGTCGGCCTCCGGCAGCAGGCGCGGCAGCTCGGTCACCGCGTGCACCCCCTCGTCCGGCCGGGCGGTCCGGGCGACCAGGGTGAAGGTGACGTCGAACGGAGCCAGCCGGGCCCGGACCGCCGCGCCGATCGACCCGGCCCCCACGATCAGCACCCGCTTGCCGGTCAGCTCGTCGGTCGGCGCGACCCGGTCGTACGCCCACTCCCGGCGGGCCTGCGCGCGGGCCAGCTCCGGGAAGCCGCGCAGCTGGGCGAGGATCGCGGTGACCACCCATTCGGCGGTACCGGCGTCGTGCACCCCCCGGGCGTCGCAGAGGGTCACCCCGGCGGGCACCCGGCCCGTCCAGGCGTCCGCCCCGGCGGAGAGCAGCTGCACCACCGCCACGTCGGGCAGCCGGTCCAGCATCGCCGTGGTGTCCACCCCGGCCAGGAACGGCGGCACCCAGAACCGGACGTCGGCCGGGTCGCCTGGCGGATTCGCGGGGTCGGTCCACGGCTGTACCGTGACACCGGCCGGGACGGCACCGAGCAGCTCGACCCCTTCGGGGTGCGGAATCCATACCTTCACGCGTGCCGACGATAGCCCTCCGGCAGGTGGGCGGTGCCGACGGGCCGGGGGACGACGCCGTACCGGGCCATGTCGCCACGGCCACGGGTGACGGTCGGGCGGCACGGGTATAACCGGGGGTCGGAACGCCGAACGGTGTCCTCCCCATCACGGCAGACAGGTGGTCGATGACCGAACGCACCGTACGGCCGGACGCGGGCATCGCCGCGCTGGCCGATCCGGCCCGACTGCGGTCGCTGACCGAGACCGGCCTGGACGCCACACCGGACGAGGCGTTCGACCGGTTCGCCCGGCTGGTCAGCGACCTGCTCGACGTGCCGGTGGCGCTGGTCTCGCTGGTCACCGAGACCCGGCAGTTCTTCCCCGGCGCGGTCGGGCTGCCCGAGCCGTGGGCCGCCCGCCGGCAGACCCCGCTGAGCCACTCGTTCTGCCAGCACGTGATCGACACCGAGATCCCGCTGGTACTGCCGGACGCCCGGCTCTACCCCCGGGTGCGGGACAATCTGGCCGTGCCGGAGCTGGGCGTCGTCGCGTACGCCGGGATGCCGCTGACCGACCTGGACGGCCGGGTGCTCGGCTCGCTGTGCGCGATCGACAGCAAACCCCGGGCCTGGACGAAGGCGCAGCTACGGACGCTTGCCGACCTGGCGGCGGCCTGCTCCTCGGAGCTGCGGCTGCGGATTGCCCTCGATGCCGCCGAGGCGGCCCGCCGGCTGGTCGAGCAGGCACACGAACGGCTCAACCTGCTCGCCTCGCTCAGCGAGGAGCTGACCGGAACGCTCGACGTGGAGACGGCGGTGGGGCGGCTGGCCGACGCGGTGGTGCCCCGACTGGCCGACTGGGCGATGGTGACCCTGATCGACCAGGGCGGCACGCCCCGCTGGGTGACCGCCGTGC
Source organism: Micromonospora sp. WMMD723 (assembly GCF_049863385.1). Lineage (NCBI taxonomy): Bacteria > Bacillati > Actinomycetota > Actinomycetes > Micromonosporales > Micromonosporaceae > Micromonospora > Micromonospora sp. WMMD723. The sequence goes on along the minus strand of NZ_JBMKNR010000001.1, from coordinate 3,442,116 downwards.
ACCGCGACCCGGCCCGCGCCGCCGACATCACCCGGTTCGGCGAGGTGGCGCTGCGCCGGCTCGGCCCCGCCTCGGTCACCCGGACGGTGCTGCGGACGGGCCAGCCGGTGCTGCGCGGCGTGGCCGACCTGGACGAGGTCCGGCGGGCCAGCGACGCCCCGGAACTGGTGGACCTCGCCGAACGGCTGGGTTTCGCCTCACACCTGACCGTGCCCGTGCCGGCCCCGGGCCGGGGCACGGTGATGGGTGCGGTGACCCTGGTCAACGGGCCCGGCCGGCGGGCCTTCGACGACGACGACCTGGGCACCGTGCTGGAGATCGGCCGCCGCGCCGGACAGGCGGTCGGTAACGGCTGGATCCACGGCGAGCAGCGGCACGTCGCCGAGGTCCTGCAGCACAGCATGCTGCCGCAGTTGCCGCAGAGCCAGTGGGTGGAGCTGGCCGCCCGCTACCAGCCGGCCGCCGACCGGGTGGAGGTGGGCGGCGACTGGTACGACGCCTTCGTCCAGCCCGACGGCGACCTGGTGGCGGCGATCGGCGACGTCGCCGGCCACGACATCGAGGCCGCCGCGACCATGGGGCAGCTGCGCAACCTGGTGCGGGGCAACGCGTTCGGCCGGGACGACCCGGTCGAGGAGCTGATGCGGCGGTTGGACGCCACCATCTCGGGACTGCGCATCCCGACCGCCGCCACGGCGGTGCTGGCCCGACTGCGGCAGGTCGCGGGCGGGGTGGCGGTCACCTGGTGCAATGCCGGTCATCCCCCGCCGCTGCTGGTCACCGCCGACGGCACGGTACGGCTGCTCGACGGCCGGCGGGAGCCGCTGCTGGGGCTGACCCGGCCGACCCCGCGCACCGGGGCACGGGTGCTGCTCGCCCCCGGGGACACCCTGCTGCTCTACACCGACGGGCTGGTGGAGCGGCGGGACCAGTCGATCGACGAGGGGATGGCCCAGTTGTGCGCCCGGGTCGCCGCCGCCGGCGTCCGTCCCGCCGCCGACCTGTGTGACCTGCTGCTCGGCACCGGTCACCGGCGCGAGGACGACGTGGCGCTGCTGGCCCTGCGGGCCCGCTGAGGCGGTCACCGGCCGGTGCGCCGTCCCCGGTGGCCCGGCCGACCGGGATTCGCGGGCTAGGCTGGGGCGGGTGAGCGCCCGTCTCCCGTACCCCCGCACCGTCCGGGTCCGCGCGGCCCTGGCGGCCTCCGGTGCCGCGCTGCTGCTGAGCGGGTGCAGTTTCGGCCCGCCGGAGCCCGATCCGGCCGGTGAACCCCCCAACCTGCCGACCCCGTCGGCGTCGGCGAACACCCCCGAGCAGCAGGTGGTGGCCACGGTGCTGGCGAAGGGCCTGCGGGTGCCGTGGGGCATCGCCTTCCTGCCCGACGGGGCGGCGCTGGTCACCGAGCGGGACAGCGGCAGGATCCTCAAGGTCGGGCCCGGGTCGGGGCCACAGGGGTTGACCGTCACCCCGGCGCAGACCGTGCCGGGGGTGGCCGCGTCCGGCGAGGCGGGCCTGCTCGGCATCGCCGTCTCCCCGGCGTACGCGCAGGACCGGACGGTCTTCGTCTACTACACCACCGAGCAGGACAACCGGGTGGCCCGGTTGACGCTGGGCGGCACCCCCACGCCGGTCCTGACGGGCATCCCGAAGGCCGGCAACCACAACGGCGGCGGGTTGGCGTTCGGCCCGGACGGGCAGCTCTACGTCAGCACCGGCGACGCCGGTGAACGGGACGCCGCCCAGGACAGGGCCAGCCTGGCCGGCAAGATCCTGCGGATCACCCCGGACGGCAAGCCGGCGGCGGGCAATCCGTTCCCCGGCTCGCCGGTCTGGTCGCTGGGGCACCGTAACGTGCAGGGCCTGGCCTGGGATGCCGGGAAACGGATGTACGCCACCGAGTTCGGGCAGAACACCTGGGACGAGATCAACAAGATCGACAAGGGCGCGAACTACGGCTGGCCGACGGTGGAGGGGCAGGCCGGCGACGGCAGGTTCGTCGATCCGGTCGTGCAGTGGGGCACCGACGAGGCGTCCTGCTCGGGGCTGGCGGCCACGGGTCGGCTGCTGGCCGCCGCGTGCCTGCGCGGCGAGCGGCTCTGGCTGGTGGAACTGACCGACGCCGGCACGGTGCTCGGCGCGCCCCGGGAACTGCTCGCCGAGAAGTACGGTCGGTTGCGGGCGGTAGCCGCCGCCCCGGACGGTTCGCTCTGGGTCTCCACCTCCAACCACGACGGGCGGGGTCAGCCGACCCCGGAGGACGACCGGCTGCTGCGACTGGTCTTCGCCGACGGCGGGGCCGGCCGGAGCTGACGACACGCCGACGGGCCGGACGGCCGGGCAGGTACCGGGCGGATCGGCCGCCCTTCTGTCGGGTTTGCCAAGATCTTTCACGGGGCAGGTCAGAATCTCATCATGGGCGGTCAGGAGAACGAGCAACGCGGAGCCGGGGAGACGGATCTCCCCGCCCGGCGTGAGCGACGCTGGCGGACCTGGTGGTCGGCCCTGCGGTCGACCCGGGCCCGACGGGCCGGCGTGGTGCTGGCGGTGCTGCTGGTCGCCCTGACCGGAACGGTCGTCGGGGTGTTCGCCGGTGGCCGGGTCAGTACCGACATCGGCCCGTTCCGCGCCGACCTGACCCTCGCCCCGGCGGTGCGGGGCGGCACCACCGTCGACATCCCCCCGCTGGGCGCGCTCCAGCTCGACAGCCACCAGGGTCCCACCCACCTGACGGTCGGGCTCGGCGCGTTGGACCAACGCAAGACCGAGGCGTTGATCGACGACCCGGCCAGCATCAGCCGGGCCAGCCAGTCGGCGGTGACCGACGTCCGCAACGGGGTGCTACGGCTCGGTCTGCGTACCCTCGGGGCGGCCGTGCTGGTCACCCTGCTGCTGGCCGCGCTGGTCTTCCGGGACACCCGGCGGACCGCCTGGGCCGGCGGGGTGGCCCTGGTGGTCACCGCCGGCAGCCTCGGCCTGGCGGCCGGCACCGTCCGCCCGCAGGCCATCGAGGAGCCCCGCTACGAGGGCCTGCTGGTCAACGCCCCGGCGATCGTCGGTGACGCGCGGCGGATCGCCAACGACTACAGCCGCTACGCCGAGCAGTTGCAGCGGCTGGTCGGCAACGTCAGCCAGCTCTACACCACCGTCTCGGCGCTGCCGGTGTACGAACCGGCGCCGGGCACCACCCGGGTGCTGCACGTGTCCGACATGCACCTCAACCCGACGGGCTGGCAGCTGATCCGCACCGTGGTCGAACAGTTCGGCATCGACGTGGTGATCGACACCGGCGACCTGACCGACTGGGGCAGCGAACCCGAGGCGTCGTACGTCGGCTCGATCGGGCTGCTCAAGAAGCCGTACGTCTACATCCGGGGCAACCACGACTCACCCCGGACGGCGGCGGCGGTGGCCCGGCAGCCGAACGCGGTCGTGCTGAACAACTCGACCACCACCGTCGCCGGGCTGACCATCGCCGGCATCGGCGACCCCCGGTTCACCCCGGACAAGGAGACCTCCCCGGCCGGCAGCGGGCTCACCGCGCAGGTCGCCAACCAGGTGATCGGGGCCGGCGAGACGCTCGCCACCACGATCCGCCAGTCGCCGCGACCGGTGAACATCGCGCTGGTGCACGACCCGGCCTCGGCCGGTCCGCTCTCGGGCACCTGCCCGCTGGTGCTGGCCGGGCACACCCACGCCCGGCAGATCTCGAAGCTGCCGCAGGTGGACGGCCAGCAGCCCACCCAGCTGATGGTGGAGGGCTCGACCGGTGGCGCCGGGCTGCGCGGCCTGGAGGGTGAGAAGCCGACCCCGCTGTCGATGACGGTGCTCTACTTCGACCAGCAGAAGCTGCTCCAGGCCTACGACGACATCACCGTCGGCGGCACCGGGCAGGCCCAGGTGAACCTGGAACGGCACGTGATCCGCGACCCGGCCAAGGGCGCCGACGTCCCGGTCACCCCCACCCCGACCCGGGGCGGCTCGGAGTCCCCGTCCCCCTCCGGGACCGGCCCGACCCCCACCTCGCCGACCCCCAGCCCGACCAGCTGATCCGCCTGCGGTCAGCGCAGCGACAGGGCGGCCAGGGCGGCGTTGACGATGCTGCCGGGAAGCAGGTCGTGCAGCTCGTACAGCTCGCGGACGCTGCCGGACTGGCCGAACTCGTCCACCCCCAGCGGCACCGCCGGCACCCCGAGGGCCGAGCCGAGCCAGGCCATCGCGTGCGAGGCGGCGTCGTGCACGGTCACCAGCGGGGTACGGTCCCCGAAGGCCGCCCGCAACGCCCCCGGCACGCTCGGCACGGTCGCCGTACGCACGCCCTGGCGCAGGGTGCGCTGCCAGGCCCGGTAGAGCCGGTCCAGGCTGGTCACGTCGACCACGTGCGCGGCGATGCCCTCCTCGGCCAGCTCGGCGGCGGCGGCCAGCGTCTCCGGCAGCACCGCCCCGGAGGCGGCCAGGGTCACCACCGGCGCGTCGGCCAGCTGCGGGTGCGCCTGGTGCGCGTCGACCAGCCGGTACGCCCCGGCGACGACCTGCCGGCGCAGCACCGCGTCGCCGAGGCGGGCCCGGGCCGCCTCGAACGGCGTCTGGTCCAGCGGCCGGGTGCTCAGCCGGAAGTAGTACGCCCCGTCCTCGGCCGGTGCCGCGGTGGCGGCCGGTGCCGAACCCTGCGCGATCTGACCGAGCGCGTCGCAGAGCAGCCAGTCGAGGCTGGTGGCGTAGGCCGGTTCGCAGAGGGTGACGCCGGGCAGTTCCAGGCCGACGGAGGCGGTGATGGTGGACTGGTGGGCGCCGCCCTCGGGGGCCAGGGTGACCCCCGACGGGGTGCCGGCCACCACGAACCGGGAACCCGAGTAGGTGCCGTAGAGGAACGCGTCCAGCCCGCGCAGCACGAACGGGTCGTAGACGGTGCCGACCGGCAGCAGCGGCTGCCCGGAGAGGTCCCACGCCAGGCCGAGCTGGCCCAGCAGCAGGAACAGGTTCATCTCGGAGATGCCCAGCTCGATGTGCTGCCCGGCGGGGCTCTCCGTCCAGCGCAGCATCCGGTCCTGCGACCAGGACCGACGCTCCGTCGGGGCGAACACCCCGGTCCGGTTGATGAACCCGGCCAGGTTGGTGGAGGTCGCCACGTCCGGCGCGGTGGTGACCAGGTAGGGCGCCACCTGCGGGTCCCGGGCCAGATCCACCAGCACCCGGCCGAAGACCTCCTGGGTGGAGACCGGCTTGTGGGTGCGTACCCCGGTGGTCTCCGGGACGGTGACCCCCAGCGACCGGTGCCGGGGCGCGCGGGCCAGCGCCTCCCGGCGCGCGCCGGCCCGGATGCCTGCCGGGCTCGCCGGGTCGAGCCGGTCCCACTCGGTCCCGGCGGTCAACCCGTGCGCCGCCCGCAGCGCGTCGACCTGATCGGTGGTCAGCAGTGCCGAATGGTTACGCGGGTTGCCGGCGATCGGCAACCCCCACCCCTTGACGGTGTACGCGAAGACGACGCTGGGCCGGTCGGTAACCGCGTCGCACTGGGCGTACGCGTCGAGCATCGCCGCCAGGTCGTGCCCGCCCAGGTCGGTGACGAGCGGGGCCAGCTCCTCGTCGGTCAGGTCGGCGATGAACCCGGCGATGCCGTCGGGTGCGCCGTCCAGGAACTGTTGCCGCAGCGCGGGCCCGGTCAGCCCGAACAGCGACTGGTACTGCTCGTTGGGCATCCGGTCGATCCAGTCACGCAGCGCCGCCCCACCCGGCCGGGCGTACGCCTGCGCCAGCTTGCGGCCGTACTTGACCTCCACGACGTGCCAGCCGGCGGCCTCGAACTGCCCGCGCCACTGGTCGATCCGGATGCCGGGCACCACCCGGTCCAGCGACTGCCGGTTGAAGTCGACGAGCCACATCACGTTGCCCAGACCGGTGGTGGCCGGGTCGGCGACCGCCTCCCAGATGTTGCCCTCGTCCAACTCGGCGTCACCGATCAATGCGACGAACCGGGAGTGCGGGCGGGCCCCGAAGTGGGCGTCGACGTAGCGGCGGGTCACCGCGGCGAACAGCGGGGCCGCCGCGCCCAACCCGACGGAGCCGGTGGAGAAGTCCACCGCGTCCGGGTCCTTGGTCCGCGACGGGTACGACTGCAACCCGCCCCGCGCCCGCAGCCGCGTCAGGTACGACCGGTCCAGGTTGCCCAGCAGGTACTGGATCGCGTGGAACACCGGGGAGGCGTGCGGCTTGACCGCCACCCGGTCCTCGGCGTCCAGGTGGGCGAACCACAGCGCGGTCATCGCGGTGACCAGGGAGGCGCTCGACGCCTGGTGTCCACCGACCTTCACCCCGTCGCCGGTGTCCCGGTCGTGGTTGGCCGCGTCCACGATCCGGGTGGCGAGCCACAGCACCCGTCGCTGGATCTCGTCGAGGACGTCGAGGTCGTGCTCGTTCACGGGAACTCCATCCGGGCGTCGCCGTTGACGCCCTCGCTGGGAGGGGCGGCGCGGGTCGCGCGCCTACCCCGGGGAAGGGGTGAGGGCCACCGTCGGGTCACGACGGCGGCCCTCGCCGTTGCGGGCGGGAAGCCCCGGCTTCCGTCCCGTTCGGTCAGCCCTGGACGCCGAGGCGCTCCAGGACCAGGTCACGGACGGTCTTGGCGTCGGCCTGGCCACGGGTGGCCTTCATCACCGCGCCGACCAGCGCACCGGCTGCGGCGACCTTGCCGCTGCGGATCTTGTCGGCGATGCCCGGGTTGGCGGCGATCGCCTCGTCCACGGCGGCGGTGAGCGCGCCGGTGTCGGAGACCACCTCCAGACCCCGGTTGGTCATGATCTCGGTGGGCGAACCCTCGCCGGCGACCACGCCCTCCAGCACGGTACGGGCCAGCTTGTCGTTGAGCTTGCCCGCGTCGACCAGCCCCTGCAGCTCGGCGACCTGCGCCGGGGTGGCCCCGATGTCGGCCAGCTCCGTGCCGGTCTCGTTGGCCCGGCGGGACAGCTCACCCAGCCACCACTTGCGGGCCGCCGCCGGGGTGGTGCCCGCCGCCACGGTCGCCTCGATCAGCTCGACCGCACCGGCGTTGAGCACCGACTGCATGTCGAGGTCGGACAGGCCCCACTGCTCCTGGAGCCGGCGACGGTGCAGCCGGGGCAGCTCCGGCAGGGCAGCCTTCAGCTCGGCCACCCAGGCGGTGTCCGGGGCGAGCGGCACCAGATCCGGCTCCGGGAAGTAGCGGTAGTCGGTGGCGGTCTCCTTGGACCGGCCCGGCGTGGTGTCCCCGGTGTCCTCGTGGAAGTGCCGGGTCTCCTGGGTGATCCGGCCCCCCGCGTCGAGCACCGACGCCTGGCGCAGGATCTCCGAGCGGACCGCCCGCTCCACCGACCGCAACGAGTTGACGTTCTTGGTCTCGGTGCGGGTGCCCCACTCCTGCCCCGGCAGGTTGAGGGAGGTGTTGACGTCGCAGCGCAGCGACCCCTCTTCCATCCGGACGTCGGACACACCCAACGAGCGCAGCACGTCCCGAAGCTCGGTCACGTACGCCTTGGCGACCTCGGGGGCGAGCGCACCGGTGCCGGGGACCGGCTTGGTGACGATCTCCACGAGCGGGATGCCGGCCCGGTTGTAGTCGACGAGCGACTCGGTCGCGCCATGGATGCGGCCGGTGGCCCCGCCGACGTGCAGCGTCTTGCCGGTGTCCTCCTCTAGGTGCACCCGCTCGATGCCGATGCGCACCAGCTCGCCGTCGACCTCGACGTCCAGGTAGCCGTCGGAGCACAGCGGCTCGTCGTACTGGCTGATCTGGAAGTCCTTCGGCATGTCCGGGTAGAAGTAGTTCTTCCGGGCGAACCGGCACCACTGCGCGATGGAGCAGTTCAGCGCCAGGCCGATCCGGATCGTCGCCTCGATCGCCGCCTTGTTCGCCACCGGCAGCGAGCCGGGCAGGCCCAGGCAGACCGGGCAGACCCGGGTGTTGGGCTCGCCGCCGAAGTCGGTCGGGCAACCGCAGAACATCTTGGTGTTCGTGCCCAGCTCGACGTGGGTCTCCAGGCCGATCACCGGCTCGTAACGCGCAACGACCTCGTCGTACGCGGGCAGTGTCGTCGTCATCTGAACTCCAGCCTCACAGTGCCGGTGGGGTGAACGTGCCGACCACGGACTCCAGCGCGGCGGCGACCCGGTACATCCGGTCGTCGGCCATCGTCGGGGCCATCACCTGCAGCCCGACGGGCAGCCCCTCGGACAGGCCGCACGGCACCGAGATGCCCGGCCCGCCGTACAGGTTCGTCGGGATGGTGAACAGGTCCGCCAGGTACATCTGGTACGGGTCGGCGGTGCGCGCCCCGATCGGGAACGCCACGAACGGCGTGGTGGGCGAGATCAGCGCGTCGACCTGCTCGAATGCCGAGGTGAAGTCGCGGGTGATCAGGGTACGGACCTTCTGCGCCTGCCCGTAGTAGGCGTCGTAGTAGCCCGAGGAGAGCGCGTAGGTGCCGACCATGATCCGGCGCTTGACCTCGGCGCCGAACCCGGCCTCCCGGGTCAGCGACATGACCTCCTCCAGCGACCGGTTGCCGTCGTCGCCGACCCGCAGCCCGAACCGGACCCCGTCGAACCGGGCCAGGTTGGAGGAGCACTCGCTGGGCGCGATCAGGTAGTACGCCGGCAGCGCGTACCGGAAGTGCGGGCAGGACACCTCGACGATCTCCGCGCCCAGCTTGGCCAGGGTGTCCACCGACTCGCGGAACGCGGCCATCACGCCCGGCTCCGCGCCCTCACCGGTGAACTCCCTGACGATGCCGAGCCGCACCCCGGTCAGGTCGCCCGTCGCACCGAGCTTCGCGGCGGCCACCACGTCCGGCACCGGCTGCGGGATGGAGGTGGAGTCGCGCGGGTCGTGCCCGCCGATGACCTGGTGCAGCAGCGCCGCGTCGAGCACGGTGCGGGCGCACGGGCCGGGGGTGTCCAGCGAGGAGGAGAACGCGACCAGGCCGTACCGGGAGGTGCCGCCGTAGGTGGGCTTCGCGCCGACGGTGCCGGTGACCGCGCCGGGCTGGCGGATCGAGCCGCCGGTGTCGGAGCCGATGGCCAGCGGGGCCTCGTACGCGGCCAGCGCGGCGGCGCTGCCCCCGCCCGAGCCGCCCGGGATCCGGTCGGTGTCCCACGGGTTGTGCGTCGGGCCGTACGCCGAGTACTCGGTGGAGGAACCCATCGCGAACTCGTCCATGTTGGTCTTGCCGAGCATCACCGTGCCGGCCGCGCGCAGCCGCTGCACGATCGTCGCGTCGTACGGCGGACGCCAGCCTTCGAGGATCTTCGAGCCGACGGTGGTCGGCACGCCCTTGGTGGTGAGCACGTCCTTCACCGCCACCGGCACCCCGGCCAGCGGCCCGAGCTGCTCACCGGCGGCCCGGCGCTCGTCGACGGCACGGGCGGCGGCCAGCGCCCCCTCGGTGTCGACGTGCAGGAACGCGTGCACCCGGTCGTCGACGGCGGCGATCCGGTCCAGGTGGGCCCGGGTCACCTCGACGGCGGAGGTCTCCCCCGAGGCCACCAGCCCGGCCAGGTCGGTCGCGGTCATTCTGGTCAGGTCGGTCATGCCGTCGCCTCGCTCCGCTCACCGGTGCCCCGGGCAGCCGGCGCACTGGGCTCGATGGTTCGCCTGTCACGCCCGGTGTCAACCACACGTCCGCTCACGACGCCACGTCCTCGTCCAGGATGCGCGGGACGCGGAACCGCTGCTCGGCGACGTCGGGGGCACCCGACAGCGCCTCCTGCGGGGTCAGTCCGGGCACCACCACGTCGTCGCGGAGCACGTTGGTCAGCGGCACCGAGTGGGAGGTCGGCGGGATGTCCGCCGCCGTGACCTCGCCGACCTGCGCGACCGACTGGAGGATCACGTCCAGTTGACCGGCGAAGGTGTCCAGCTCCTCCTCGGTGACGGCGAGCCGCGACAGTCGCGCGAGGTGCGCGACCTCCTCGCGGGAGATGGCGGCCATCGGTGCCCCCTTCGTGGCTGTGCTGCTGCGGGCGGGTGGGCCGGCCGCGACGTCGACGGGATGACGCGCGGTGACCGGAGCGAGTCTATTGTCCTGCGCCGGACCCGACGCCTCCGACTCCCCCCGCGTCCGGGCCGCCGGCCGGTCCGGGGCCGCCCATCCACCCTCTCCGGGCGTGCCGGCGACGGTCAGCGGGCGTGCCGGCGGGGGATCTCGGCGTCCGGGCTGGGGACGGGGCTCAGCGGCCGGTACCGGGCCAGCCAGGCGGTCAACTCCTCGGCGGGCATCGGGCGGGCGTAGAACCAGCCCTGCGCGGCGTCGCAGCCGGCCGCGTACAGCAGTCGCCAGGTCCGCTCGTCCTCCACCCCCTCGGCCACCACCCGCAGGCCGAGCGCGCCGGCCAGCTCGATGGTCGACCTGACGATCGCCGCGTCGTCGGCGTCCCCGGCCATCCCCAGCACGAACGACCGGTCCACCTTCACCTCGGACAGCGGCAACCGGCGCAGGTGCTGCAACGACGAGTAGCCGGTGCCGAAGTCGTCGAGCGAGATGGCCACCCCGAGCTGGTGCAGCCGGGTGATGGTGGCCAGCACCCGCCGGGGGTCGGCCATCAGCGCCCCCTCGGTGATCTCCAGTTGCAGCCGGTCCGGGCGTACCCCGTAGCTGGCGAGCCGGTCGGCGATCCGGTCGACGATCTCCCCGGTGTGCAGGTCGCGGACGCTGACGTTGAGCGCTGCCCGCAGCGTGGTGCCGGCGGCGGACCACTTCGCCAACTGCGCCACCACGTCGTCGATCACCCGGTAGGTGAGCAGGCGCATCACGGCGCTCTGCTCGGCGACCCGGATCAGCTCCTCCGGGTCGACCATCCCCCGGCGCGGGTGCCGCCAGCGCAGCAGCGCCTCCACCCCGACCACCTCGCCGGTGGCGATGGCGATCTGCGGTTGGTAGTACATGGTGATCTCGCCGACCTCGGCCGCCGGGGCGGGGGGCGTCGGCGGGGCGGGGGGCGTCGGCGGGGCGGGGGGCGTCGTCGCCGGCCCGGTGTCCGGGGTCGGCGTGGGTGGCAGGCGCTCCGGGGCGGTGCCGTGGCGGCGGACCGGGTCGGCCCCGGTGAGGATGCGGTTCAGCAGCTCGTCGGGGTGCGCCGGGGCCGGCCGGGAGCGTCGCCGGGGCAGCCACCATCGGCCGGTGCCGCCGACGCCCGTGCCGGTGCGCATGCCGCTGCCGGGCCCGGGGCCCGGTCCGGCGTCGGGGCGCGGGGCACGGTCGGGTCCGTCGTCGGGGGCCAGCCGGGGTGGCAGCGCCGCGCCGTCACCGCCCCGCACGCTCTGCCCGGCCACCGGCCGGCTCTCCAGTACGCGCCGCAGGTCGGCCAGGAGCCCCAACCGCTCGGCGGAGTTGTGGTCGGACTCGGCCGTGTACACGGCGACGGTGTCGTTGCGGTGCTTCGCGTCGTACATGGCGACGTCGGCGTGGCGCATCAGGGTGGCGTAGTCCTCGCCGTGGTCGGGGAAGAGCGCGATGCCGATCGAGCCGCCGACGTCCAGCGGCAGGCCGTCCAGCGACACCGGCTCGGTCAGCGCGGCGACCACCCGGCCGGCCAGCTCGCGCGCCTCGTCGACACCGTCGAGCCCGCCGGCGACGATGGCGAACTCGTCCCCGCCGAGCCGGGCCAGCAGGTCCCGGTCGCCGACCACCCCGGCGAGCCGGGCGCCCACCTCGACCAGCAGCCGGTCGCCGACGGCGTGGCCGAGCGCGTCGTTGACGTTCTTGAACCGGTCCAGGTCGATCAGCAGGAGCGCCACCCGCGCCCCCGGCTCGCCCCGGGCGACCCGCTCGGCGTGCCGGTGCACCTGCTCGGCCACCTCGGCGAGCAGCGCCTTGCGGTTGGGCAGGCCGGTCAGCGGGTCGAGGGCGGCGAGCTGGACCTGTTCGTCGGAGAGGTGGGCCATCCGGTAGACCGCGAACAGCGGCACCAGCACCAGCGGGATCAGCGCGGCGCTGGCCCGCGCGGCGGTGACCAGGACGGGGGCGAGCAGCAGCAGCGATCCGGTGGAGAGCAGCTCGAACGGCAGCCCCTGCCGGACGGCCGGCCACCACCGGCCGCCGAAGCGCAGCCGCAGCGCGGTGCTGACCAGGCCGTAGTTGACGACGAACCAGGTGACCGTCGCGCCGCCGACGGCGAGCACGTCGGTCCAGCCCAACCGGTCGCCGTCGAACAGGCCGCCCGGACCGAGCCGGAGCACGAGGTGGGCGGCGGCGAGCGCGCAGGCGTACTGGGCGGCGTTGAAGGTGGTCCGCCAGGGGGCGTTTCCCAGCCGGACGCCGGACACGGCGACCGCGACGGCCTGCACGAGCACCGCCGGGCCGAGGCCCCAGCCGAGCAGGATGGCGAAGGTGAAGCAGGTGGACGGGAAGACCGCGGAGGTCTGCCGACGGCCGGACGGCACGAAGGGGCGGGCGTCGCAGCCCACCGCGAGCACCGCCATCGTCCAGAACGCCGCCGGCAGCCCCGGCCGGTCGACGAGGTCGACAAGTGACGCGACGGAGACCAGCGCGGCCAGGCCGATCACCCCGGCGACGAGACCCAGGAACGGCCCCTCCCGCCCACCCGGGAACGAGTTGCGGGGGTCGGCGGTCTCCATCGCACCTCCCGGGCACGCCCATCAGGGTGTACGCCGGCCGTACACCTGCCACCATGAAACGCCCTGGGCGCCGGTGGACCCGCACGACAGCCGCGAATCGGGCGTAGTCGTGACTAAGTTGGTATACGGACCAAGCGTCACCTATGGGTGCAGCGGGACAGGCGGTGCGGGGCCGGGTGGCCGGCGGTCAGCTCTCGTCGACCCGGGCCACCTCGCGGGCCGCCTCCGGGCCGGCGTCGAGCAGCACCCGGAAACCGTCCTCGTCGAGCACCGGCACCTTGAGCCCGGCCGCCTTGTCGGCCTTGGAACCGGGGTTGTCGCCCACCACCACGAAGCCGGTCTTCTTGGAGACCGAGCCGGTGACCTTGCCGCCCCGGGTCTGGATCGCCTCGGCCGCCTGGTCCCGGCTGAAACCGGCGAGCGTGCCGGTCACCACGACGGTGACGCCCTCCAGCGGGCGGGGCCCCTCGTCGACCGCCTCCTCGGCCATCCGGACGCCCGCCTCGGCCCACTTGCGCACCACGTCGCGGTGCCAGTCGACGGCGAACCACTCAGTGATGCTGGCGGCGATGGTCGGGCCGACCCCGTCGACCGAGGACAGTTCCTCCTCGGCGGCCGCCTCGATCGCCTCGACGGAGCGGAAGTGCCGGGCCAGGGCCTGCGCGGCGGTCGGCCCGACGTGCCGGATGGAGAGCGCCACCAGCACCCGCCACAGGTCGCGTTCCCGGGCCACGGCGAGGTTGTCGAGCAGCTTGGTGGCGTTGGTGCCGAGGCTGCCGTCCTTGTTGACGAAGAACGGCGAACGGGCGAGCTGCGCGGCGTCGAGGGCGAACAGGTCCCCCTCGTCGCTGATGATCGCGGCGTCCAGCAACGCGGCGGCACCCTTGTAGCCGAGCACCTCGATGTCGAACGCGCCCCGCCCGGCGAGGTGGAAGACCCGTTCCCGCAACTGCGCCGGGCAGCTGCGGGTGTTGGGGCAGCGGATGTCGACGTCGCTCTCCTTGGCCGGGGCGAGCGCCGTGCCACAGGACGGGCAGTGGGTGGGCATGACGAACGGGCGGGCGTCGGCGGGTCGCAGCTCGACCACCGGGCCGAGCACCTCGGGGATCACGTCGCCGGCCTTGCGCAGCACCACCGTGTCGCCGATCAGCACCCCCTTGCGCTCGACCTCGCGGGCGTTGTGCAGGGTGGCCTGGGCGACCGTCGAACCGGCCACGTGCACCGGCTCCAGCACCGCGTACGGGGTGATCCGGCCCGTCCGCCCGACGCCGACCTCGATGTTGAGCAGCCGGGTGTTGACCTCCTCCGGCGGATACTTGAAGGCGATCGCCCACCGGGGCGCCCGGCTGGTCGAGCCGAGCCGACCCTGGATGGGCACCGGGTCGACCTTGACCACCACCCCGTCGATCTCGTGCTCGACGTCGTGCCGGTGCTCGGCGTAGTGGGCGATGTACTCCGCCACGCCGGCCAGGTCGGGCACCACCCGCCAGCGGTCACTGGTCGGCAGCCCCCACGCCCTCAGCGCCGCGTACGACTCGGACTGGGTGGCCGGCCGGAAGCCGGCGCGGGCGCCGGTGCCGTGCACCACCAGCCGCAGCGGCCGGGACGCGGTGATCCGGGGGTCCTTCTGGCGCAGGCTGCCGGCGGCGGCGTTGCGCGGGTTGGCGAACGGCGCCTTGCCCTGCTCGACCAGGCTGGCGTTGAGGTCGGCGAACCCGGCGACCGGGAAGTAGATCTCGCCCCGCACCTCCAGCAGCTCCGGGATGTCGGGGAACTCGTCGGAGGGGGTGAGCCGGGCCGGCACGCTGCGGATGCTGCGGACGTTGGCGGTGACGTCCTCGCCGGTGCGCCCGTCGCCCCGGGTCGCGGCGCGGACCAGCCGGCCCTGCTCGTAGGTCAGGTTGATGGCCAGGCCGTCGACCTTCAGCTCGCACAGGTAGGGCACCGGGCCACCGGCGTCGCGCTCGACGCGCTCGGCCCAGGCGGCCAGCTCCTCGTCGGCGAACGCGTTGTCCAGCGAGAGCATCCGCTCGGCGTGGGTGACCGGGGTGAAGTCGGTGGAGAAGGTGCCGCCGACCCGCTGTGTCGGCGAGTCGGGGGTGCGTAGCGCCGGGAACTCCGCCTCCAGCGCCTCCAGCTCCCGCAACTGCCTGTCGAACTCGGCGTCGGTGATGGTCGGCGCGTCGAGGACGTAGTAGCGGTACTGGTGTTCGGTCAGCTCCTGACTCAACGTGGCGTGCCGCTCCCGGGCCTCGGGGGTGGGCTCACCACCGGCCGCCGCCTCCTGGGCCGCGCTGACCTGCTGGGGAATCTCTTCTTCCGACACCCTGTCGCCTCCGGACACCGTGCGAACCTCCCCCGTGATCACGCTACGGGAGCACGGTAACCGGCCGGTAGGACATTCCCCTGCCTCCCCCCACCCGCCCGACGGGCGGCCGGCCCCGCGGCGTGCGACGATCGCCGCACGTCGGCGGCGGTGGCCGCCCGGGAGGGAGGCGGGGGTACCGATGCCGCAGTGGTTGCTGTGGGGGCTGCTGATCGTCCTGGCGGTGGCCGCCGGGTGGATGTGGAACGAGTGGCGACGCCGGGGCGGCCGCCCGTCGAGCGGTGGCGGGCGCACCCGGCCGGAGCGGGGCACCCCGCCCCGGGACCGGGCCCGACCGACCGCGCCGCCCCGCCCCCGCACCCCCACCGGCACCCCCCGACCCGGCGACATCTGGTGGGCGGACGTGCCGTTCCACGACGGCACCGGCTCGAAGGTCCGGCCCTGCCTGGTGGTACGCGCCGACGACCGGGGCGCGGAGGTGCTGAAGATCACCAGCCAGGACAAGAGCGACCGGGACGACCACGTGCCGATCCCCACCCGGGACTGGGACCCGGACGCCGAACACGACAGCTGGCTGGATCTCGCCGAACCGCTGCGTATCCCGGCCGACGCCTTCTCCCGCCGGGCAGGTAGCTGCGACCCGGCCCTGTGGCGGCGGGTGAAGCGCCTGCACGGGCGACGCAGCCCGGCCTGAGCAGCGCACCGGCCCGGCCGCCCCGGCATCTCCGTTCGTGCCGGGGCGGCATCCCCGTTCGTGCCGGCCGGCACCGCGACGGCGCGGCGTCCGGCCGGGCGGGTCAGTCCCAGGTCGCGCCGAGGGTGGCGAGCTGGTCGGCGTACTCGATACGGGAGGACCAGTCCGCAGGCCAGCCGGACATCCCGTGGGCCGCACCGAGGAACGCGCCGGCCAGCGCGGCGATCGAGTCGGAGTCGCCGGCGGTGCTCGCGCCCCGGCCGATCGCGGCCACCGGGTCGTCCGGGTGCCGCAGCACGCACAGCAACGCGGTCGCCAGCGCCTCCTCGGCGATCCAGCCCTCACCGGTGTGCCGGCAGGGGTCGTCACCGTCGTCGGGCCGGCGCAGCGCGGCGGCCAACCGGTCCAGCGCCGACAGGCACTCGTCCCAGCCGACGGCGCTGAACTGCGCCGGGGAGCCCGCACCGGCACGCCGCCACAGGTCGCCCAGCCAGTCGTCCCGGTAGGTGCCCCGCTGGCTGCGGGCCCGGTCGGCCAGCAGGCCGGGCAGTCGTGCCGGTGCCGCGCCGTCACGCAGCAGCCGCACCGCGTACGCGGTCAGTTCGCTGGCGGCCAGCCCGGTCGGGTGCCCGTGGGTGAGGCCGGCCTGGAGCTGGGACAACCCGGCGAGGGTGTCCGGGTCGACGTCGAGCAGCCCGACCGGGGTGACCCGCATGTTCGCCCCGCACCCCTTCGAGTCGACCACCGTCGCCTGCTGCCAGGGCAGCCCCCGGCCCAGCTCGCCGCAGGCCCGCAGGCAGGTCATCCCCGGTGCCCGGTTGTTGTCCGGGCTGGCCGCCCATTCCAGGAAGCGCCGCCGCAGCAGCGGCTCGACCGCCCCGGCGGTGTGCTCCGGCGCGTCGTGCAGCGCCCAGGCGACCGCGAGCGCCATCTGGGTGTCGTCGGTGACCAGCACCGGATCACCGACCAGCTCCCGGGGACCGGCCGGGCCGTAGCGGCGGTGGATCTCGGTGACGGAGAGGAACTCGGTCGGCTTGCCGAGCGCGTCACCGTAGGCGAGCCCGAACAGCGAACCGGAGGCACGGCGCAGCGAGGAGTCGGTCACGGACCCGATCATGCCCCGCCGGCACCACCCCGGCACGCCGGGCGGGCCGGGGTGGGAGGTCGGCCCCGCGACGGGCGGCACGTCTCCCGGCCGCCCGTCGCGGGGAGTAAGACCGGTGGTCAGTCCCAGCAGAGGCAGAACGGGTGGCCCACCGGGTCGGCGTACACCCGGAAGCCGTCCCCCTCGCCGGGCAGCCGCCGGGCACCCAGGGCGATCGCCGCCTTCTCGGCCACCCCGATGTCGTCGACCGTGACGTCGAGGTGGAGCTGCTGCGGACGCGCCGGATCGGGCCAGGCCGGGGGGACCAGGTCGGGTGCCTGCTGGAAGGCGAGCCGGGGCTGCTGCCCGACCGGGCCGCCGAGCACCACCCACTCGTTACCGTCGGAGTCCTCCTCGACCAGGGGCAGACCGAGCAGCTCCGCGTAGAAGCCGGCCAGCGCCCGGGGGTCGGGGCAGTCGATGGCCACGGTACGCAGTTGTCCAATCATGGCCGTCATCCTGCCCACCGGGTACGACGGGAAACCTCACCCCTCGTGCAGCCGCCGCCCCGCGTCCCGACAGGCGGTGAGCACCGCGCGGGCGTACCCGGGGGTGGCGCCGGCCAGACCGCAGGCGGGGGTGACCACCACCTGCCCGGCGAGTTGGCGGCGCGGAAAGCCGAGTCGGTCCCAGAGTCCGCGTACCCGGTCGGCGAGCTGCGCCGAGGTCGGCGCGACGCCGGCCGACGGCGGCAGGGTCGGTGCCACCCCGGCCAGCAGGCCGAGCCCGGCGTCGATCGCCTCGCCCAGCGGGTCCAGGTCGGTGAGCAGGGCGAGATCCAGCGCCGCCCCGACCGCCCCGGCGGTACGGATCAGCTCCAGCGGCACGTCCGGGGCGCAGCAGTGCACCACCGTCGGCACCCCGACCGCCGTGATCACCTCGCCGAGCAGGGTACGCGCGACGGCGGTGTCGACCGGCCGGTACGTGCCCAGGCCGCTCTCGGTGCGGACCCGACCGGCGAGCGCCGCCGGCAGCGACGGCTCGTCGAGTTGGAGCAGCACCGACGCCCGGGGCAGCCGCCGGGTCACCGCCTCGACGTGCAGCCGCAACCCCTCGGCCAGGGACGCGGTCAGCTCCCGCACCGCGCCCGGGTCACGCAGCAGCCGCCCGCCGATCGGCAACTCCACCGCCGTGGCCATGGTGAACGGCCCGGCCGCCTGCACCTTCACCGGCCCGGCGTACGACTCGGCCTGCTCGGCGAGCTGGTCGAGGTCACGTTCCATCAGGTCCCGGGCGCGGCGCAGGTCCCGACCGGGACGGGGGGCGATCCGCCAACGCGCGGCGTACAGCTCGACCGGCAGCTCCACGAGCAGCCCGCCGGTACGCCCGATCAGGTCGGCACCCGGTCCCCGGTCGGGCAGCTCCGGCAGGTGGGGCAGGGCGGGCAGTTCACCCAGGACGATCCGTTGCGCCTCGGCGACGTCGGTGCCGGGCAGCGAACCGATGCCGGTCGCCGCGCCCGCCGGCCAGGGCCAGAGCTGCTGTTGGGTCACGGCCGAAGGGTAGCCGGCGACGGTCGACACACCCGGCCGGTGGGTCAGCCGGAGATGGTGGCGGAGCCGAGCACCACGTCCCCCGCCGGGTCCGGCCGGTACGCCACCACGGCCTGGCCGGCGGCCACCCCGCGTACGGGACGGCGCAGCTCGGCGGTGAGGCTGTCGCCGTCCACGGTCACGGTGGCCGGTACGACGTCGCCGTGCGCCCGCAACTGCACCTCGCAGGCGATCGGCGCGTCCGGCAGGTCGCCCCCGGTCCAGACCGGGCGGGTGGCGCGGACCAGCGAGACCTCCAGCGCCTCGGCGGGGCCGACGGTGACCGTGTTGGTCTTCGGGGTGATGGACAGCACGTACCGGGGTCGCCCGTCCGGGGCCGGCCGGTCCAGGTGCAGGCCGCGTCGCTGGCCCACCGTGTAGGCGTACGCGCCGGTGTGGCTGCCGACGACCGCGCCGGTCAGTGCGTCGACCACCGCGCCGGGCGTCTCGCCGAGCCGCCCGGCGAGGAACCCCCGGGTGTCGCCGTCGGCGATGAAGCAGATGTCGTGCGAGTCGGGCTTCTCGGCCACCGCCAGGTCACGCCGGGCCGCCTCGGCCCGGACCTCGGACTTGGTGGCGTCGCCGAGCGGGAACATCGCCCGGTCGAGCTGCGCGCGGGTGAGCACCGCCAGCACGTACGACTGGTCCTTGGCGAGGTCGACGCTACGACGCAGCAGCCCGTCGGGGCCGAGCCGGGCGTGGTGGCCGGTGACCACGGCGTCGAAGCCGAGGGCCACGGCCCGGTCCAGCACCGCCGCGAATTTGATCTTCTCGTTGCAGCGCAGGCACGGATTCGGGGTACGCCCGGCCGCGTACTCGGCGACGAAGTCGTCCACCACGTCGGCGTGGAAGCGCTCGGCCATGTCCCACACGTAGAAGGGGATGCCGATGACGTCGGCGGCCCGGCGCGCGTCCCGGGAATCCTCCAGGGTGCAGCACCCCCGGGCCCCGGTGCGGAAGGTCTGCGGGTTGCGGGACAGCGCCAGGTGCACCCCGGTCACGTCGTGCCCGGCGTCCACCGCCCGCGCCGCCGCGACGGCGGAGTCCACCCCGCCCGACATCGCCGCCAGAACCTTCACCGGCCCACGCTCCCTTCCCCCGTCGAGCCTACCCACCCCGCCCGCCTCCCCTCCCTCCCCGGCCCGCCCCCACTCCGCCCCGGCCCTGCCCTGGCGCTGCCCCCGGCTCTGCTCCGGCGCTGCCTCCGGTGATCAAGAGGTTTGCGTCATCCCAGCGCCCGTTCCTGACGCCAACCTCTTGATCACCGAGCACCACCACCGCTCAGCAGCCTGCAGGTGGGCTGGAAGGCGTGCGCGGTCGGGTGGGAGGGGTGCAGGCCGGTAGGGGCGGGTGATCAAGAGATTCGCGTCAGAATCCGACGGGCGGGTGACGCAAACTTCTTGATCACCGGGGGCGGGGCAGGGGCGGAGCGGGTGCGGAGCCTGGATAGAGCCGGGGCGGGGCGGGGGTGGAGCCGGGGCGAAGAGGGCAGGCGGGGCGGGCGGGGGCGGTCAGCGGGGGGTGCGGAGGGCGGCGGCGCGGCGGGCGCGGTCGACGGCGGCGGGGAGGGCCGCGATCAGGGCGTCGACGTCGGCGGGGGTGCTGGTGTGGCCGAGGGTGAAGCGCAGCGAGGAGCGGGCCCGGTCGTGGTCGGCCCCCATCGCCAGCAGCACGTGGCTGGGCTGGGCCACCCCCGCCGAGCAGGCCGAGCCGGTGGAGCAGGCGATGCCCTGGGCGTCGAGCAGGAGCAGCAGGGCGTCCCCCTCACAGCCGGGGAAGGAGAAGTGCGCGTTGCCGGGCAGCCGGTCGTCGGGGTCGCCGTTGAACACCACCTCGGGCACCGCCTCCCGGACCCGCCGCACCAGGTCGTCGCGGAGCGCCGCCACCCGGGCGGCGTACTCCTGCTGGCCCTTGACCGCCGTCTCGACGGCGACCGCGAAGGCGACGATGCCGGCGGTGTCGAGGGTGCCGGAGCGGACGTCGCGTTCCTGCCCACCGCCGTGCAGCAGCGGGGTAGCGGCGACGTCCCGGGCCAGCAGCAGCGCGCCCACCCCGGTCGGGCCGCCGAGCTTGTGCCCGGTCACGGTGAGCGCGGAGACCCCGCTGGCCGCGAAATCGACGGGCACCTGGCCGACCGCCTGCACCGCGTCGGTGTGGAACGGCACGCCGTGTTCGGCCGCGACGGCGGCCAGCTCGGCCACCGGCTGCACGGTGCCGACCTCGTTGTTGGCCCACATCGCGGTCACCACGGCGACCCGGTCGGCGTGCGCGGACAGCTCGGCACGCAGCAGCGCCGGGTCGAGCTTGCCGGCGGCGTCCGTGGGCAGCCAGGCGACCTCGGCGCCCTCGTGCTCGGCCAGCCAGTCGACCGCGTCGAGGACGGCATGGTGCTCGACCGCGCTGGAGACCACCCGGACCCGGTCGGGCCGGACGGCCCGCCGGGCCCAGAAGACGCCCTTGACGGCGAGGTTGTCGCTCTCGGTGCCGCCGCCGGTGAAGATGACCTCGGAGGGGCGGGCGCCCAGCACGGCGGCCACCCGCTCGCGGGACTCCTCCACCCGACGCCGGGCACGCCGGCCCGTCGCGTGCAGCGACGACGCGTTGCCGACCTCGCGGGCGGTGGCGACGTACGCCGCCAACGCCTCGTCGAGCATCGGGGTGGTCGCCGCGTGATCCAGGTATGCCATCACCGTTCAGCGTAACGGCCAGCGCACGGCGCGTTGGATGCCGGACCACCCGTACCGAAGCGTGGATGGGACCGGGCCGGGACCGGATCGGCCCCGACCCGGTCCTCAGGCCGGTACGGCGGTGACAACGATGTTGTCCCGGTAGTGCCGGGTCTTCGGGTCGAACGGCCCGCCGCAGGTGATCAGGGTCAGCCGCGGCTTGCCGTCCCGGGCGAAGTACCGGTCCAGCGGGATCTTCGTCTTGGCGTACTCCTCGCGGGCGACGACCCGGTAGGCGCGCTGCTTCCCGTCCGCGCCGGTGGCGGTGACGGTGTCCCCCCGGTCGAGTTCGCGGAGCCGGAAGAACGCCCCCTTGCCCTGCTCCGAGCTGTCGACGTGACCGGCGATCACCACCGAGCCGGCGTCGGTCTCCAGCCCGGGGCCGAACCGGTACCAGCCGATCTGGTCCACGCTCGGCGGGACGTCGAACTCGTCGGTGCGGGTGTCGATGCCCACCGGGTTGACCGTGGCGGTGACGTCGATCGCCGGGATGCGCAGCTTCACCGGCGGCACGGTCCGTTCGGCCGTGGGCAGGTCACCGGCGGTCACCGGCACCGACGGTCCGCCACCGGTCCCGGCCGTCGGGCTCGGCGGACTGCTGCTGGCCAGCGCCGCCGCCTCGTCCGCGCCGACGTCCTCGGCCGGCTGCGAGCCGCAGGCCACGACGGTGGCGATGGTGAGCGCGGCGACGCCGGCGGCCATCGCCGCCAGCGCCCCGCGGTGTCGCACCGTCACCGGCGACCGGTCCGGGTGACGGCCACCCGCGCCCCACCGCCGACCAGCAGCAGGACGCCGGCACCGGCCAGCACGTACCACCAGGTGTCCACGCCGGTGCCGGCCTGCCCGCCGGTGCCGCTGGGCACGCCGCCCGGGGCGGAGTGCAGACCGGTGATGGTCTGGGCGACCAGGTCGAGGTTCTTGGCCTCGGCCGAGCCGATCGCGTAGACGATGGTGGCGGTGCCCTCCTTGAGGTTGAGGTCCGCCGGGCCGATCGCCACGGTCTCGGTGCCCGCCAGCACCACGTCGGCCTTGACCGTGCCCGCGTCGACGTCGGCCTTGGCCTCCTTCGGGTTGGTCAGCCCTTCGAAGACCGGCTTGCCGCCGGCCCGGACGTCGACCGCCGGTGCGGCGGCGGTGTGCCGGACGATCAGCCGGGCCTTGCCGGCGGCCAGCTTGGCGGTGTCGTTGACGAACGGGGTGATCTGCGGCTTGCCGTCCGCGCCGAGGTGCGCGGCGAGGCTGATGTTGGCGCCGCCGGGCACCTCGGCGTCGTCGACCTTGAGAATCGCGCTGCCGACCGGCTCGCCCGGCTTGGTCAGCGCGATGTCGTACTCGCCCTCGGGCAGGGTCAGCGGGCCGGCGACGTCACCGGGCTTGAAGTTGTCGAGGGTCTTCTTGCCGTTGACGTAGACGTCCACCGGGGTGTCCGGGATGCCGTGCACGACGGAGACCTTGGACGAGGCGGCGTACGCCGGGCTCGTGGTCGCGGCGCCGACGCCGGCGAAGGCCAGAGCGGCCACCGCGCCGCCTGCGGCGACCCGACGGAAGATAGCGAGCTGCATGTCTGCCTCCTGGTGATTGGTGCTGGTTCGTCAGGTCTGGCTTGCAGAACGGGTTACGCCACCCGTCGCACCGCCGGATGCAGCCCGACACCACTTTCTTTTCCTTCGCCCGGGGTGCATCCGGGGCCGTCCGCGGCGACGAATAGCTGGTGAGACGAGTGGAGGCGAACCGGACCAGGAGAGTGGGGCGGAGGCTGTGGGCGTTACAGTCGGGCATGCCCCAGGGAAGGCGACCCGCCCGGTGACAGCGGTGGGAACAGCAGGACACGAACCCGAACCACCCCCCGACGAGTTGGCCGCCCGCTTCCGGGCGGGCGACGAGAGCGCGCTGCGGGAGGCGTACGACCGGTTCGGCCGGGCCGTGCTCCACCTGGCCACCAGCACGTTGGCCAACCGCAGCGACGCGGAGGACGTGACCCAGGCGACGTTCGTCGCCGCCTGGCTGGGGCGGGAGACCTTCGACCCGACCAAGGGCTCGTTGATCGGGTGGCTGCTCGGCATCGGCCGGCGCAAGGTGATCGACCGGCTGCGCGCCTCGGCCCGGGAGGCCCGGGTGGTGGAGACCGTGCGGCAGCTACCCGAACCGGTCGGCACCGGCGGGGACCCGGACACGGTGGTCGACCGGCTGGTGGTCGCCGACGAGCTGGCCCGGCTCCCCGACGACCAACGACGGATGTTGGAGCTGGCCTTCTACGACGACCTGACACACCAACAGATCGCGACGGTGACCGGGGTGCCGCTGGGCACGGTCAAGAGTCACATCAGGCGGGGCATGGCGAGCTTGAAACGCAGATGGGAGGTGGACGGTGCAGCACCTGGACCACGACCGGCTGGTCTTTCTGGCGCTCGGTGAGAGCGAGGCGGACCACGGCGAGACCGACCACCTCGGCGGCTGCGTGACCTGCCGGCGCGAGCTGGAGTCCCTGCGGCACGTCGCCGGGCTGGGCGCGGGCACCCAGGGCCTGCACGACCTGCCCGACCCGCCGGCCCACCTCTGGGCGGGCATCCTGGCCGAACTCGACGCCGTCGCGCAGGTGCCGTCGCCGGCCGAGGCACACCGGCAGGATCTCGGGCCGGACCCGGCGCAGGCCCTTCCGGCGGCCAGGAACGGCGTCGACCCGACCTACCGGCAACCCTCGGTGGTGACCGGCGACCCGCACCCGTCGGTGGCGACCGGTGACCGGCGACCGGCGGTGAGGGCCGGCGACCGGCCGGAGTCCCGGCGGCCGTCGTCGTCCCCGGGCGGCGGGCGTGCCGTCCGACCGGCGGGCCGGTCACGGCGTTGGCCACGCTGGGCGACCACTGTCGTCTCGGCGACCGCCGCCGCCGCGATCGCGGTGCTCGGCACCGTCTTCGTGCTCGGCGACCGGGGGGCGACGCCGCAACAGGACGTGCTGGCCAGC
Source organism: Micromonospora sp. WMMD723 (assembly GCF_049863385.1). NCBI lineage: Bacteria > Bacillati > Actinomycetota > Actinomycetes > Micromonosporales > Micromonosporaceae > Micromonospora > Micromonospora sp. WMMD723. Next base: position 3,418,125 of record NZ_JBMKNR010000001.1, on the reverse strand, counting down.
GCGCCGCTGGCCGCGTACGGGAGCACGCCGGCCGACGCCCGGGGCGACGCCCGGGTCTTCGCCGACGGACGACTGCACCTGCACGTCGCGAATCTCCCGGACGTTACGGGGTACTACGAGGTCTGGCTGATCAATCCGACGACCATGGAGATGTTCTCGGTGGGTGTGCTGCGGGGTAGCTCCGGCGACGCCCTGCTGCCCCTGCCCCCGAACGTTGATCTTGAGGCATACTCGGTGGTCGACGTCTCCGCCGAGCAGTACGACAACAAGCCCGCCCACTCCGGCGACAGCCTGCTGAGGGGCACCCTGACGGGCTGATCGGCGGGCCGGCTCAGCTCCCCGGCCCGCCGATCAGCTCCCATCGGCCGCGTCCGCGCGGACCCGGCCGGGCCGGGGACGACCGACAAGGCGGCGGGGACGACGGAGCCGCCGCCCGGCGGACCGGACGGCGGCTCGGTGCGACCCGCGACGGGTCACTTGCGCTTGCGGATCTCCTCGGCGGCCTGCGGTACGACCTTGAACAGGTCGCCCACCACCCCGTAGTCGGCCAGCTCGAAGATCGGGGCCTCGCCGTCCTTGTTCACGGCGACGATCGTCTTCGAGGTCTGCATGCCGGCCCGGTGCTGGATCGCGCCGGAGATGCCCAGCGCGACGTAGAGCTGCGGGGAGACGGTCTTCCCGGTCTGCCCGACCTGGAACTGGTGCGGGTAGTAGCCGGAGTCGACCGCCGCCCGGGATGCCCCGACGGCGCCGCCGAGCAGGTCGGCCAACTCTTCGACCAGCTTGAAGTTGTCGGCGTTGCCGACCCCGCGACCGCCGGAGACGACGATGCCGGCCTCGGTCAGCTCCGGGCGGGAGCCCTTCTGCTCGGCGACCCGCTCGACGACCTTCGCCAGCCTGTCGGTGTCGGTGACCGACACGGTGAGCTGCTCGACGGTCGGGGTGGCCGCCGCCGGGGCCGGGGTGACCGAGTTCGGCCGCACGGTGACCAGCGGCAGCCCCTTGGTGACCTTGGACTTGACGATGGTGGAGCCGGCGAAGGCGACCTGGGTGGCGGTGCCGTCGGCGTCGAGGCCGACCACGTCGGTCAGGATGCCGTTGTCCAGCTTGACGGCCAGTCGGGCGGCGATCTCCTTGCCCTCCTGGGCCGAGGCCAGCAGGACGGCGGCCGGCTGCACCCGGTTGACCAGTTCGGCGATGACGGTCGCCTTGGGGGCCACCAGGTAACCGTCGATCTCCTCGCTCTCGGCGGCGTAGATCTTCTCCGCGCCGTACTCGCCGAGCTTGGCGCCGAGCGCCTCGGCGGCACCGGGGCCACCGAGCACCACGGCGCTCGGGGTGCCCAGCCCACGGGCGAGGGTGAGCATTTCCAGGGTGACCTTCTTGACGCCGAATTCCCTGGTGGCTTCGACGACGACGAGTACCTCAGCCATGTTCTGACCCCTCACACGAACTTCTCGGTGGCGAGGAACTCGACCAGCTTGACGCCGCCGGAGCCCTCATCGGTGATCTTGGCGCCGCCGGAGCGCGGTGGACGCCTGGTGTGCTCGACGACGGCGCTGGTCGCGCCCTCGAAGCCCACCTCTGTCGGCGCGACGCCCAGGTCCGCCAGGGACAGCGTCTTCACCGGCTTCTTCTTGGCGGCCATGATGCCCTTGAAGGAGGGGTAGCGCGGCTCGTTGATGGTGTCCCAGACGGAGACCACGGCCGGGGTCGAGGCGGTGACCACCTCGTAGCCCTCCTCGGTCTGCCGCTCGACGGTCAGCGTGCCGCCGTCGACGGTGAGCTTGCGGGCACCGGTCAGCGCGGCGACCCCGAGCCGCTCGGCGAGCATGTGCGGCATGACCTGGACCCGGCCGTCGGTCGACTCCGCGCCGCAGAGCACCAGGTCGGCGTTGAGCTGCCCGAGGGCGGCGGCGAGCACCTTCGAGGTGGCCACGGCGCAGGACCCGTGCAGGGCGTCGTCGAGGACGTGCACGGCGGCGTCGGGGCCCATCGACAGCGCCTTGCGGATCGACTCGGTGGCCCGGTCCGGTCCCATGGTCAGGACGGTGACCTCGCCGCCGTGCGCCTCCTTGATCTTCAGCGCCTCCTCGATGGCGTACTCGTCCATCTCGTTGATCACGTTGTTCGCCGAACCGCGGTCGACGGTGTTGTCGTCAGCACGCAGGTTGCGGTCCGCGCCCGAATCAGGCACCTGCTTGACGAGTACGACGATGTTCATCGCGATTCGACAACCCTCCTGTTGGTGGTGTGCGATCTGCTCGCCCGGTTAAGGGCGGAGCTTTGCGCGTCGTTGACACCCGGTCAACCGCAGGCTGTTGTGCAGTTGCCCACGAACGCAATGTTACCTGCCAGTAGGTTACCCCTCCCGGCCACCCACGGTGACACACCTCACCGCGCTGCGGTCGGGCCCGGACCGACATCAGGCCGGCCCCGCACCGGCTGTCAGACCGGACCGGCGGGGTCGGCCAGCGCGGTCCTGATCCGGGTGATCGCGTCCTGTTCGGCCGGCGTCACCCCCCGGTGCGCGCGGGCCACCTCCGCCGCGGCGGTCAGCACCAGCTCGCGGTACGCCGACACGTCGGCCGGGGACTTCTCCCGCAGGATGTCCACCGCCCGCGCCAGCGCCGGCAGCACCACCGACTCGACGTCCAGGGCCGAGTCCCGGGGCAGCCGGGGCAGTCCACCGGTGCCGAGCGCCTCCTTCACCAGCCCGCTGGCCCCGGCGAACGCCCCGGACGCGGCGAAGCTCTCCCGGATCATCGCGAACACCCCCGGGTCGGCGTTCGACACCAGGAACACCGCGCCGAACGCGCCCGTCTTGAGAACCTGCTGTTCGTCGTCCGTCAGCCGCTGCTCCATGATCACGGAGTGTAGACGTACGGGGTGGTCGTGGTGACCGGGACGAAGCCGAGTCGCTCCAGGATGGGTCGGCTGTCCTCCGAGGCGTCCACCTGCAACAACGTCTTGCCGCGCTGGTCGGCCAGCCGGGCCCGGTAGACCACCAACGCCCGGTAGACACCCCGGCGTCGCCACTGCGCCAGCGTCGAACCGCCCCACAGACTGGCGAAGCCCGTGCCGTTGAGGTAGCGCACCCAACCGGCGCTGACCACCGTCTCCCCCGCCTCGGCCACCACCACGGTGATCGACTGCGGGTCCGCCTCGATCTCCCGCAGTAGGCCGGTGACCAGGTGGGAACGGTCTTCACCCCAGACCTCCGCCTCCATCGCGGCGATCCGCTCCAGGTCGTCACGGCCGGTGACCTCGCGCAGGCGTACCCCGTCGGGGGGCACCGGCACGGCGGCGGCCAGGGGCGCGACCGGCCCGATCAGGACGGTCTCCCGGTCCTGCGGGACGAAGCCGGCGGCGCGCAGCCGGTCCGGCAGATCGGCGGGCTCGTCGTGGGTGTTGTGCTTCCACTCCACCGACTCGCCGCGCTGCCGGAACAGCTCGACCTGGCGGGCGATCAGCGCGTCCAGCTCCGACCCGACCAGCCCGTCCAGGGTGCGGTAGGTGAGGAAACCGCCGTGGTCCAGACCCAGGATGCGCACCAGCGGGCCATCGTGTTCGACGGTCACACCGGCCGGGACCGGGTCGGGGATCTCCGGCCGGAGCTGCCGGTCGTAGCTGTCGCGCAGGGTGGAGGCATCAAGATCGGTCATCGGTCCAGGCTATGTCGGCGGTAAAGCGGATAATCGGCGTCGTGTGGCAGGCGATCAGACGGTGGTTCGACCCGTCGGACCTCGACTCCGTGGGCACCACCCCCGACTACCGCTTCTCCCTGGCCAACGAACGGACCTTCCTGGCCTGGCTGCGCACCGGGCTGGCGCTGATCGCCGGTGGGCTGGCCGCCGCCCAGTTCCTGCCGCCGTTGCCGCTGCGGCACCTGCGGGAGGCGATCGCGGTGACGCTGCTGCTGCTCGGCGGCACCGTCGCCGTCCGGGCGGTGGACCACTGGTCCCGCACCGAGCAGGCCATCCGGCTCGGGCAACGCCTGCCGGCGTCCCGGTTCCCGGCCGTGCTCGCCCTGATCGTGGCGGTCGGCGCGCTGCTGCTGGTGGTCGCCGTCCTGGCCCGCGGGGTGAACGGCAGGTGACCGGGGTGCCGTCGGACGGGACCCGCGACCCCGGCCTGCAACCCGAGCGCACCCGGCTGGCCTGGCGTCGCCTCGGGCTGGCGTACACGGTGGTGGCGGTGCTGGCGGTCCGGCTGGCGCTCACCGGCGACGTCGCCGGGGCGCTACTCGCCGGGGCCATCGTGCTGGCCTGGTGGGCCACGCTGGTGGTGGGCTGGGGACGGGCCACCGGCCGCCGGCAGTCCCGCCTCGACGCACGGGCCGTCCCGCTGGTGGCCCTCGGCACGGCCGGCCTGGCGCTGCTGTGCGTGTCGCTCGTGCTGCGCGGGGTGTGGTGACGCGCACGGCTGAGCCATGATAGGTGCATGGCCCGGCTCTATGTGGTGTTGTTCCTGCTCCAGGTGGTGCTCGCCGCCTGCGCGTTGATCAGTTGCCTCTCCGCCGAGGACGGGACGGTCCGCGGGCTGCCCCGGTTCGCCTGGGTGGCGGTCATCCTGTTCTTCCCGCTGGTCGGCTCGATCGCCTGGTTCCTCGCCGGCCGCCCGGTCGCCGAGGGTGACCGCCGCCGGGGCTGGCCGGCGGCCGACCGACGGCCCGTCGCGCCCGACGACGACCCCGAGTTCCTCAAGTCGATCGACGAACGCGTCCGCCGCGACGACAACGCCCTCTTCCAGCGGTGGGAGGAGGACCTGCGGGGCCGGGAGGAGGACCTGCGCCGCCGGGGCGGCCCGGCGTCCCCCGACGGCCCCGCACCCGGGGGCGGCCCCGCGTCGGCCGACCGCTCGCCGCCGCGGGAGGACGCCGCCCCCCGCGACGGTGAGCGGCCCCGCGACGGCGAGCGACCCGAACTCTGACGGCGGCCGGGGTCAGACCCGCCGGCGCAGGCCCCGCACCGCGAGCGGGGCGAAGACGGCGGCGATGGCCACCGCCCAGAGCAGCGACTGGAGCACCGGCGCGGCCACCGGCCCACCGACCAGCAGCCCCCGCAGCGCGTTCGCCAGGATGGTCACCGGGTTCACCTCGACCCAGTGCTGCAGCCAGGACGGCATGGTCTCGGTCGGCACGAAGGCGTTGCTGGTGAAGCTCAGCGGGAAGATCACCGTGAAGCCGAAGATCTGCACCTTGTCCGGTTCGCTGACCAGCACCCCGACCAGCACCGACATCCAGGCGGCGGCGAGCGAGAAGACCAGCAGCAGGGCGAACGCGCCGAGCAGGCCGAACACCCCGTTGCCGAGCCGGAAGCCGAGGATCATCCCGACGCCGAGCAGCAGGGTCAACGACCACGCCTGCTTGACCGTGTCGGCGACGATCCGGCCGGCGAGCGGGGACCAGCGGGCCACCGGCAGCGACCGGAGCCTGTCGAACACGCCCTTGGTCAGATCCTGGTTGAGGCCGAAACCGGTGGTCATCGTGGCGAAGAAGGCGTTCTGCACGATGATGCCCGGCAACGCGAAGGTCAGGTACTCCCCCGGGCTGCCGGAGATCGCCCCACCGAAGACGTACGTGAAGAGCAGCACGAACATCACCGGTTGGATGCTCAGGTCGAGCAGCTCCATCGGGTTGTGCTTGATCTGCACCAGGCTGCGCCAGGCCAACGTGCCGGTGTGCCGCAGCCCGGCGGTCGGGCCGAGCCGGCGGGCCGGCGTGGCGGGGGCCGCCGGAGCGGCGACGGTCGCGGCGGTCACGCCGGGCTCCCTTCCAGGGTCGGGGTGGTCTCGTCCTCGGCCCGGTGGCCGGTGAGGGAGAGGAACACCTCGTCGAGGCTGGACCCGCGCAGGGCCAGCTCGCCGACGTGCACCCCGGCGTCGTCGAGCCGGCGGACCACGGCGGGCAGCGCGTCCGGACCGGTGACCGGCGCGCTGACCGTCGTCTGGGCGACCTCCGGGTCGACCCCGGTCACCTCGCCGACGACGGCGAGCACGGTGGGCAGGTCGGCGGCCTCCACCGGCCGGACGGTCAGCACCTGACCGCCGGTCTTGGCCTTCAGCTCCTCCGGGGTGCCCTGGGCGATGACCCGCCCGTGGTCGACCACGGCGATCTCGTCGGCCAACTGGTCGGCCTCCTCCAGGTACTGCGTGGTCAGCAGCACGGTCACCCCCTCGGCCACCAGACTTCGGACGATGTCCCACAGGTCGTTGCGGCTGCGCGGGTCGAGGCCGGTGGTCGGCTCGTCGAGGAAGAGCACCTGCGGCCGACCGACGAGGCTGGCCGCCAGGTCGAGCCGGCGGCGCATGCCCCCCGAGTAGGTCTTGGCGGCCCGCCCGGCGGCGTCGGTGAGCTGGAACCCGGCCAGCAGCTCGGCCGCCCGGTCCCGGGCACCGCGCCGGGACAGGCCCAGCAACCGGCCGATGAGCAGCAGGTTCTCGGTGCCGGTCAGGTTCTCGTCGACCGAGGCGTACTGGCCGGTGAGGCCGATCAGCTGGCGGACCCGGTGGGCGTCGCGGCGGACGTCGTACCCGCCGACGGTGGCGTGCCCCTCGTCGGCGGTGAGCAGGGTGGCGAGCACCCGTACCGCGGTGGTCTTGCCGGCGCCGTTGGGGCCGAGCAGACCGAAGACCGTGCCGGCCGGGACCGCCAGGTCGACCCCGGCCAGGGCGGTGGTGTCGCCGAACCGGCGCACCAGCCCCTCGGCGCGGATGGCGTATGTCATCAGAACTCCCGTCGTTATCGCTGGATCGTCCAACGATGGGCGAGGGGTCTGACGTTACGTGCGTCGCCGCTGACATTCCGCCGATTTATCCGCGCGGCAGAACCCGACCGCCGCCGGGTCCGGCGGCGGTCGCGGACCGGGTGGTCAGGCCAGGTTGGACGAGCGCGGGTACGCGTCGGCCGGGTCGGTGAGCACGTTGACCAGGTACGGCACCCCGGCGTCGAACGCCCGCCCCAGGGCCGGGCCGAGGTCGGCGGCCTTCGCCACCGTCTCCCCGGCACCGCCGAGCGCCTCGACCACCTTGTCGTAGCGCAGTTCGGGCTGCAGGTCGGCGGCGACGTCGTAGCCGTACATGGCCCGCATCGGGTGCTTCTCCAGCCCCCAGATGCCGTTGTTGCCGACCACGATCACCACCGGCAGCCGCTGCCGCACCAGCGACTCCACGTCCATCAGCGAGAACCCGGCCGCGCCGTCGCCCATCAGCACGCAGACCTGCCGGTCGGGGTGGCTGACCCGGGCACCCATCGCGTAGCCCGTCCCGGTGCCCAGGCAGCCGTACGGGCCGGGGTCGAGCCAGGTGCCGGGCTGCGACGGCTCCAGGTAGCGCCCGGCGTACGAGACGAAGTCGCCGCCGTCGCCGATGGTGATCGCGTCCGGGGCGAGGGCCCGGCGCAGCTCGCCGTAGACCCGGGCGGGGCGGATCGGGTCGGTGTCGGCGGCCATCTCGGCGGCGTCGCGTGCCCGTGCCGCGTCCTCGGCGGTGCGCAGCCGCTCGATCCAGTCGGCGTGGTCGGCCCGGTCGCCGGTGTGGTCGGCGAACGCGGACAGGATCAGCCGCAGGTCACCGGCCGGACTGGCGGCGGGCTGGACGTGCCCGGCCCGCTGGGTGGGGGCGTCGACGACGTGCACCACCGCCGCGTCGCCGAAGTCGCCGAAGCTCAGCCGGAAGTCCAGCGGGGTGCCGACGACGACCACCACGTCCGCGTCGCCGAGGGCGACCCGGCGGGCCTTGGCGAAGGCGAGCGGGTGCTCCGGCGGGAGCGCGCCGCGGCCCATGCCGTTGGTGAAGACCGGCACCTGCAACGCCTCGGCGGCCTCGCGCAGCGCGGCGACGGCGTCCCCGGCGTACACGTCGGAACCGGCGATGATCACCGGGCGGGCGGCGGCGGCGATCAACCGGGCGGCCTTCGTCACCTCGTCCGGGTCGGGTTCGAGCGGCGCGACGGGCGTCGGGGCGGGCAGCTCCGCGTCGCCGACGGAGAAGATCGCCTCCAGCGGGAAGTCGAGGAAGACCGGGCCCCGGTGCGGGGTGAGCGCGGTGGTCAGCGCGGCGGATACCGCGCGGGGGATGTCGTCGGCGGTGAACACCGTCTCGGCGTGCTTGGTGACCGGGGCGACCAGCGGCAGGTGGTCCATCTCCTGGAGGCTGCCGGAACCCCAGCGGAACTGCGGGGCCCGGCCGCCCAGCACCAGCACCGGCGAGGCGTTGAAGAAGGCGCTGGTCAGGCCGGAGATGCCGTTGGTGACGCCGGGGCCGGCGGTGAGCACGGCGAGGCCGGGGCGTCGCTGGAGCTTGGCCACCGCCTCGGCGGCGAAGACGGCGGACTGTTCGTGCCGGACGTCGTAGAGCGGGAAGCCGGTGGTGTGGGCGGCGTCGTAGAGCGGGAAGACGTGCCCGCCGGAGAGGGTGAACATCTCCCGTACGCCGTACGCCCGCAGTGCCGCCAGCGCCAGCGCTCCGCCGTGGCCCTCGACCCGTTCCGTCATCGCCGCTCCCCTCGTCCATGACCGGAGTCACACGCTACTGGCCGGTATCCGGGATGTGAACAGTTCTCGGCACGGTGCCGGCGGCGGGACCACCGTCGCCGCGACGCGGGTCGCCCCGGGGCCGACGGATCGCGACCCCGGGGCGGGGCGGGTCAGCGACCCGTGAAGTCGGGCTTGCGCTTCTCGACGAAGGCGGCCATCCCCTCGCGCCGGTCGTCGGTGGCGAAGAGCCCGGCGAAGAGCTGGCTCTCCCAGGCCAACCCGGAGCCGAGGTCCATGTCCAGCCCGGCGTCGACCGCCAGCTTCGCCGCCCGCAACGCCTGCACCGGCCCGGTCAGGTACGGGCGTACCAGCGCCACGGCGGTGTCGTAGACCTCGGCGGCCGGGGCGACCCGGTCGGCCAGCCCGATCCGCAGCGCCTCCGCCGCGTCCACCATCCGGCCGGACATGATCAGATCCTTCGCGCGGGCCGGACCGACCAGCCGGGCCAGCCGCTGGGTGCCACCCGCACCGGGGATGACACCGAGCTTGATCTCCGGCTGGCCGAGCTTGGCGTCCTCGGCCACCACCCGCCAGTCGCAGGCCAGCGCCAGCTCGCAGCCGCCGCCGAGGGCGTACCCGGTGATCGCGGCGACCACCGGCTTGGGGATCCGGGCGAGCGCGCCGACGGCGCTGGACAGGTCGGCGGCCCGCTCCGCCATGTCCACGTAGGACATGTCGGCCATCTCCTTGATGTCCGCCCCGGCGGCGAAGACCTTCTCCCCGCCGTACACGATGACGGCGCGGACGCCCGGGTCGGCGGCGGCGGCCGTGGCGGCGGCCCGCAGTTCCTCCTGGACCTGCTTGTTGAGCGCGTTCATCGGTGGCCGCTCCAGCCGGATGGTGCCGATGCCGTCCCTGGTCTCCAGCCGCACGAACTCGCTCACGCTGCCCTCACTTCCTCGTCGAAGTCGCGTGCCAACCTTACGACCCGGGTCGTTGGGGTACGTAGTCTGGTGTTCGCCACCCGCGCTCGGGAGTCCAGCGATGATCACGTACTACGACGACCGGTCGGTGCAGGTCACCTCCACCGCCATCCGGGTCGACGGCCGGGCCTTCCCGCTGGCCGAGATCGGCCTGGTCTGGCACCGCCGGGGCGACCGCTCCTGGCGGGTGCTGGCCGGGCGGGGTGCGATCGGGGCCGCCCTGGCGGGCCCGCTGGTGGCTGCGGCGGTCGGCATCGCGGTGGCGGTCTGGCTGCACCGCTCCCCCACCGTCACGCTCGCCATCGTGGGAGCGTCGGTGCTGGTCGGGCTGGCCGTCGGGCCGGTCGCCGACTTCCTCTTCGACCGCCTGGACCGCTCCTACGACCGGGGCAGCCGGCAGCGTGAGCTGTGGGTCCGCTGGCAGGGGCGGCCGGTGCTGCTGCTGCGCACCGGCGACGCGCTGCGCTTCGGGCGGATCTACCGGGCGGTGCAGCGGGCGATGGAGAACGCCGCCCCGCCGCGCCGGCCCGACGGGTCACCGGCGCGGGCCACGGGGCCGACCGCGCCCGGCCCGCAGGGGCCGAGGACGGGCAGCAGGCGGTGACCGGTCCGGGCGGGTCCGCAGACTGAGCCGAGGCACAGAGGACGGGACCGTCGCGCCGCCCGCCGGGCGTGCGATCCGTCGGCCACACAGCGGCACCGGTCGCCTGCGAACGGTTAGGGTTAGTGATGACCCTCTATTACCGGGACGACACGGTGCAGGTGACCTCCGAGTCGATCCGGGCCGGTGGGCAGGTCGTACGGATCGCCGACGTCGCGTACGTCTGGCACGCACGCGGGGCCACCACCATGGCCGTCCGGTCCCGCATCCTCGGGCGCGGGGTGCTGGTGCTGCTGCTCTCGCTGCCCCCGCTGGTCGCGCTGATCTGTGTGGTCTCGCTGCTCTGGTCGGCGCAGGACCGGGGCGAGTGGAAACCGGCCCTGATCGTGCTGGCCGTCTGCGGCGTCGGGGTGCTCGTCCTGCTGCCCTTCCTGGAGCTGCCGCTCGGCTGGCTGGACCGGTCCTACGAACGCGGCAACAAGGTCAACGAGCTGTGGGTGCAGCACCTGGGGCAGGAGGTGATGCTGCTGCGTACCCCCGACGCGTTGCGGTTCGGGCAGATCTACCGCGCCGTCCAGCGCGCCGTCGAGCAGCAGGGCGAACCCCGGTGACATCCGTCCGCCCCGCCGGGGTGGTCGCCCCTGCCTCCGCGGCTGCGGGTCAACTCAGCGGCAGCGCGGTGGCGACCGGCCAGGCCACCAGGATCGCGCCCACCACCGCCGGTGCCCAGCGGGGCGCACCGGCCCGGCGCAGCACCGCCGCCCAGGCGGCCTGCCACCCGAGCAGCACCACGAACAGCGGCACCACCAGCAGCACGAAACCGGGGGCCAACCCCACCACGGCCGCCCCGCCCAGCGCCGGTACGGCGAGCGCGCCGACCGCCGCGTACCGCCAGCTCCGTCCCTGCGTGAGCAGCTCCGCGCCGGCCAGGAACACCAGGCAGCCGACCGTCACCACCGGCAGCAGCCACCACCGGACGCCCACCGGCAGCGCCCAGGTGAGGCCGAGGTGGATCGGCACGGCGACGGCGGCCACGGCGTACCCGGTCAGCAACAGGGCCGCGACCACCGGCCGCAGCGGCGTATGCCCGCCGGTGGTCGGAACGGGCCCACCTGGCGCAGCCGCTGCGACGGGGGTGGGACCGGCGGCGAACAGGCGCAGCGGCCAGTACCGGGCGGCGGCCAGCAGGAAGCCGGTGACCAGCAGGAAGCCGGTGAGGTAGCCGCCGACCGCGAGCGGCAACCGGGTGGTCGGCAGCACCGGGGCGAGCAGCACCCCGACTCCGGTGACGGCCGTCGCCACCGCCAGCACGGCGGGTGCCGGCGCGACGGGTACGGGCGCGACGGGTCGGCCGCGACGGCCGGTCAGCAGGGTCGCCAGCGGCACGAAGCCGAGACCGAGGCCGAGCAGCAGCAACCCCGCCGGGACCAGGCGGGCGGCCGGGCGCGGTGCCGCACCACCGGCACCGCCGACCCAGGCGGCGACCTCACGGTGGGTACGGCCGGCGAAGAGCACCGAGATGTGCTCGACCCCGGGGACGACCACCATCCGTCGGCCGTCGCCCCGTCGGGCGGTCGCCTCGGCGGTGGCCCGGAAGGCGGGGAACTCCAGGCCGCCGACGATCAGCAGCAGCCGCTGCGGCCGGGCGTCGGGCAGGTCACCGCCGTCGGGCAGCGAGATCGCGACGGTGCCGGCGATGTCGGGGTGGCCGGCGGCGTACCGGGTCACCGCCCCCGCGCCCATCGAGTGTCCGACCAGGACGATCCGCGTCGGGTCGACGTCGGGCCGGCCCCGCAGGTGGGCGACGGCGACCGCCAGGTCGTGTTCCAGGCTGGCGCGGGACGCGGTGTCGTCGCGGCCCGCCCCGGGCAGCCCGGCCGGGTTGCCGCCGTGCCCGGCGAAGTCGAGCAGCAGCGCCACCGCGCCCCGCCGGGCGACCGTGTCGGCGAGCGGGCGCATCAACCGGGCCGAGCCGGCGAAGCCGTGCGCGATCACCACCCCCGGCCGGCGCACCGCGCCCGTCCCGTCGTCGGCGGCCCGTACCTCGGTCAGCGGCACCCCGTCGGCGGTGACCTGCCGGGTGGTCAGGCCGGCGTCCGCCCGCAGCAGCCCGTAGCCACCGAGGAGCAGGGCGAGCACGGCGAGGACCGTCAGCGCCGCGCGGCCCCGACCGGCCGGCGTCACGCCGGGGGGACGGAGCGACATGCGGGCACCCTACCGTCCGTCCGACCACCCCCGTCCGCCCCGATTCCCGTATTCCCCGGGGTACCGTCCCCGCGCTCTTCCCGGGCGTACGGCCGGGTCCGTTCTTCGTGCCGGCCCGGCCCGCGACCACGGCGGCCGACCTGCTCCGGCCCGCGCCCGGGACCGTCCCGGCGGGCGGCGCTGGCCGACCCGACGCACACTGGGTGACATGGCCATCCCCCTGCCCCGACCGGCCGACGTCGTCGGTCTCACCCGCTCCGCCCTCGACCAGGCGTTCGGTTCGGCCGCCTCGTTCGCCGCCGTGCCGGCCCGTGCCTTCGCCGTGCTCGACGGGGTGGAGGCGCTGCTGACCCGGATCAACGGGGTGGTGGACCGGATCGAGGGCACCCTGGACCGCACGGACCGGGTGCTCACCGACGCCGAGGAGGCGGTGCGCGAGGTGGCGGTGATCAGTGCGGCGGCGACCACGACCGTCACCAGGGCCACCGAGGTCGCCGACGCGGCGGCCGGGGTGGTGGCCGGGGCCGGGCAGGTGGCCCGGTCGGCCGGCGAGGTGGTGGCCGAGGCCGGGGCGGTGGCCGACCGGGCCGCCGGCACGGTGGCGACCGCCGAGGGCGCGGCCACCGTCGCAGCCGAGCTGATGACCGCGTACGAGCCGGCGTTGCGGCGGGGCGCGCCGATGGCGAACCGGTTCGTGGCCGAGCTGAGCCACGAGGAGCTGGCCGCGGCGATCCGGCTCGTCGACGAGCTGCCGAAGCTCAAGGAGCATCTGACCTCGGACGTGCTGCCGATCCTGGCCACCCTCGACCGGGTCGGCCCGGACCTGCACGACCTGCTCGACGTGACCCGTGACCTCAAGCTCGCCGTCGCCGGCATTCCCGGCCTGGGCATGCTGCGCCGCCGGGGTGAACGGCTCAGCGACGACCCGGCCGGCTGAGCCGCCGGTCAGTCGTCGGCGGTCGGGGTGTAGAGGGCGTCGATCTCGGCACGCTCGGGCAGCGCCACCGACGCGCCGAGCCGCCTGACGCACGCCGCACCGGCCGCCGCCGCCCAGCGCACCGCGTCGACCACCGGCCGGCCCTCGCCCCAGCCCACGGCCAGGGCACCGGTGAACGCGTCCCCGGCGGCGGTCGTGTCGACCACGTCCACCGCGACGGCGGGCACGTGCACGGCGGGGACGTCCCGCTCGACGTACCAGGCGCCCCCGCCGCCGAGGGTGAGCACCGCCCGGGGCACCAGCGCCAGCAGCGCCCCCGGGTCGTCCCGCCCCCGGCCGGTGAGCAGGTGCGCCTCGGTCTCGTTGACCACCAGCAGGTCCACCGCCGCCAGCAGCTCGGCGGGTACCTGCCGGGCCGGCGCGGCGTTGAGGATCACCCGGGTGCCGGCGGCACGGGCGGCCACCGCCGCCTCGGTCACCGTCTCGACCGGGATCTCCAGCTGGGCGACCAGCACGTCCGCCCCGCGTACGGCGGACAGCTCGGCGTCGGTGAGGGCGGTGAAGGCGGCGTTCGCGCCGGGGGTGACCAGGATGGCATTCTCCCCGGCGGCGTTGACCATCACCAGGGCGACCCCGGAGGCCCCGTAGACCACCCGCAGGTGGGTGGCGTCCACCTGGGCGGCGGTGATCCTGGCCCGCAGGGTGACACCGAACGAGTCGGAGCCGAGCGCGCCGAGGAAGGTGCAGGCGGCACCGGCGCGGGCGGCGGCGATGGCCTGGTTGGCGCCCTTGCCGCCGGGCACCATCACGAAGTGGCTGCCGAGCACGGTCTCCCCCGGCCGGGGCAGCGTCGGGCCGGCTCCGACCACGTCCATGTTGGCGCTGCCCACCACGACGATCCGGCTCTGCCGCACTCCACCTCCCACCGACACCCCAACCTCCCCACCGCCCCCACCAGTCACCACGACGAGTCTAAATCCCCACCCCACCCACCCCACCCCACCAGCCCCACCGCCCATCCCGTCGATCATGGACTTGTGGTGGCCGCAAAAGGGACACGGGAGGTTCTTTCCCCCACCACAACTCCATGATCGACGCCGGGGTGGGGGTGGGGTGGGGGTGGGGGTGGGGTTAGGCGGCGCGGGCGGTCCAGCGGTCGGCGTGGTGTTCGACCAGCAGGGGTAGGCCGAAGGTCTTGCTGAGGTTGTCGGCGGTCAGGGTGTCGGCGAGCAGGCCCTGGGCGACCACCGCGCCGTCGCGCAGCAGCAGCGCGTGGGTGAATCCGGGCGGGATCTCCTCGACGTGGTGGGTGACCAGCACCAGGGCCGGGGCGTCCGGGTCGTGGGCCAGCTCGGCGAGCCGGCCGACGAGGTCCTCGCGCCCACCCAGGTCGAGCCCGGCGGCCGGCTCGTCGAGCAGCAGCAGTTCCGGGTCGGTCATCAGGGCGCGGGCGACCTGCACCCGCTTGCGCTCGCCCTCGGAGAGGGTGCCGTACGTGCGATCGGTCAGGTGGCCGACGCCGAGCTGCCCGAGCAGGGCGTGGGCGCGGGCCTCGTCGGCCCGGTCGTAGCTCTCCCGCCAGCGGCCGACGACCGACCAGGCGGCGGTGAGCACGACGTCACCGACCCGTTCCTCGGCGGGGATGCGCTCGGCCACGGCGGCGGTGGTGAGGCCGATCCGGGTCCGCAGCTCGGTGAGGTCGGTGCGACCGATCCGCTCGCCGAGCACGTGCGCGACGCCCGTGCTCGGGTGCAGTTGACCGCAGGCGAGGTTGAGCAGGGTGGTCTTGCCGGCGCCGTTGGGGCCGAGCACCACCCAGCGTTCGTCCAGCTCGACCCGCCAGTCGACGTCGTGCAGCAGGGCGGTGCCGGATCGCCGGACGGCGACGCCGTCCAGGCTGACCACCAGATCCGCGTCCACGGTCGAGGGGGCGGCTGCGGCGGGGAACGGGTCACCAGTCACCGCTCCATCCAACCACGCAGCCCGAGACCGCCCCCCACGGGCGGGTGGCCCGGCCATAGGGTGGGGCACCGTGTCGTTGGCCACCATCCCGGGAGGACGACCCATGCCCGTACGAGACGAGGGGCGGTGCGGATGAGCGCGGTCATCGAGATCGCCGGTCTGCGCAAGACGTTCCGCACCATGCGGCGGGGCAGGCGGGTGGCGGTGGACGGCTTCGACATGGTCGTCGAGGCGGGCCAGGTGCACGGCTTCCTCGGCCCCAACGGCTCCGGCAAGACCACCACGCTGCGCGCCCTGCTGGGGCTGGTCAACGCCGACGCCGGGGAGTTGCGGGTGCTGGGTGCGCCGACCCCGGAGCAGTTGGGTCGGGTCACCGGCCGGGTGGGCGCGATCGTGGAGAGTCCGCAGTTCTTCGGCAACTTCACCGGGCACCGCACGCTGCGGTTGCTGGCGGTGGCCGGTGGCGTGCCGACGTCCCGGGTGGACGAGGTCCTCGACCAGGTCGGCCTGCGGGAGCGGGGCGAGGACCGGGTGAGGAGCTACTCGCTGGGCATGAAGCAACGTCTCGCCGTCGCGTCGGCGCTGTTGAAGAGCCCGGAGCTGCTGATCCTGGACGAGCCGGCGAACGGGTTGGACCCGGCCGGCATCCGGGAGATGCGGGACCTGATGCGCACGCTCGCCGGGTCCGGGGTGACCGTGCTGGTGTCGAGCCACATCCTGGCCGAGATCCAGTTGATCTGCGACCACGTCACGATCATCGCGCGGGGCCGCCGGGTGGCGGCGGGCCGGGTGGACGACGTGCTGGCCGGGCACGACCCGCACGAGTGGCGGGTCCGGGTGGCCGAGTCGGAGCGGGGCGCGCGGCTGCTGCGGGAGGCCGGGCTGACGGTCGTCGTCGACCCCGACGACGTGCTGGTGGTCGGGGGCGCACCGGAGCCGGAGCTGATCAGCAGCACCCTCGGTGGGCAGGGCCTGTGGGTCCGCGAGCTGACCCCGGTCCGGCCGGATCTGGAGAGCGTCTTCCTCGACCTCACCGCCGGGGCGACCCCGCCGGGGCAGCCGGACGGCGTCGACGCGGGTGACGCCGACGAACCGCTGATCGAACTGGACCGGACCGAGGGTCGGAGGGTGGACGCGTGAACCTGGTCCGTGCCGAGGTGGAGCGGTTGACCGCCCGCCGCTTCGTCCAGCTGATGGTGCTGCTGCTCGCGGTGGCGTTCGCGGTGACCACCACGACCACCCTGATCGGGTCGCACCGGCCGACGGCGCAGGAGATGTCCGCAGCCCAGGAGCAGGCCGCGCAGGCGGTGGCGGTGCTGGAGGCGGAGCACACCCGCTGCCTGCGGGTCCGGGCCGGCGAGATCCCGATCACCGAGGACGCCGGGTACGTACCGGCCGACTGCGCCGAGGTGGACCCGGCGCGGATGGAGCGGCTGCCGCTGGCCACCGACTACCTGTCGTCGGTCTTCGTCTTCTCCCACGAGGCGCGCGGGCTGCTCTACTTCCTGATCGCGTTCCTGGTGCTGTTCGGCTTCCTGGTGGGCGCGTCGTACATCGGTGCGGACCTGAACTCCGGCGGGGTGGTCAACCTGCTGTTGTGGCGGCCGGGCCGGGTGACCGTGCTCGGTACGAAGCTGGGCACCCTGGTCGGGCTGGTGGCCGCGCTCGCGGTGCTGGCGTCGGCGCTCTACCTGGGCACGTTCTGGACGATCGGGCAGACGGCGGGTGTGCCGGGCCCGCTGGACGGGCAGTTCTGGGGCGGGCTGGGGGCGATCTACGGGCGGGGTCTGGTGCTGGTGCTGCTGTCGACCGTGCTCGGCTTCGCGATCGCCACGCTGGGCCGGCACACCTCGGCGGCGCTCGGCGCGGTCGCCGCGTACGCGGTGGTCTGGGAGATGGGTGCGCGGCTGGTGTTGCAGATCCTCGACGTGGCCCGGGCGGACCTGCTGATGCTCTCCAACTACCTGGGTGCCTGGCTGTCCGGCCGGTTGGAGTTCTGGGACGACCGGGGTTGCCCGCCGGGCAGCGGCGTCTGCGACGGCGGCGTCTACGCGATCACCTGGGGGCCGGCGCTGCTGGTGCTGCTGGCGTTGACCGGCGCGGTCACCGGGTCCGCGTTCGTCGCGTTCCGCCGCCGCGACCTGGTCTAGGGCGGCCCGGCCCACCGCCGCCGGTCACGGCAACATATTGCCACGACCGGCGCGGTGGTGAAGTATTCCTTCATGAGGACGGACGGGTGGGGTGGTCGGTCAGCCGACGGTCGACCCGAACACCTCGTCGCGCACGGCGTCCAGCGCGGTCCGCAGCGCGCCCCGCAGGATCGGCTCCTCGGTCAGCCCGGTGGGCACCACCCGGGGCCGCACCAGGGTGATCGCGGCCACCTCGTGCTGCACCCGTTCGGCCAGCGCCGCCCCGCCGGCCTGGCCCACCTCACCGGCGAGCACCACCAGCGGCGGGTCCAGCACCACGCAGGTGCTGGCCACCCCGAGGGCGAGCCGTCGGGCCAGCTCGTCGAGCAGCGGGCCACCGGCGGTGCCGGCGGCGATGGCGGCCCGCACCGCGCCGGCCGCGTCGGGTGCGTCGATGCCGTGTTCCCGGGCCACCGCCTGGACCGCGTCCGCGCCGGCGAGCTGCTGGAACGCCGGCTTGGCCCGGCGCGAGACGTCCCGGGGGATCGGCACCCCCGGCACCGGCAGGTAGCCGATCTCGCCGGCCGCGCCGCTGCTGCCGTGGTGCAGCCGGCCACCCAGCATGATCGCCAGACCGACCCCGGCACCCACCCAGACCAGGACGAAGTCCGCCAGCCCCTGCGCGGCCCCGGACTGCGCCTCGGCGACGGCGGCCAGGTTGACGTCGTTCTCGAAGACGACCGGCGTGTGCAGGTCCTCGCGCAGCGCGGCGAGCAGGCCCCGGTGCCAGCGGGGCAGGTTGAACGCGAAGGTGATGTCGCCGGTGGCCGGGTCGACCAGACCCGGAGTGCCGAGCACCACCCGCCGTACGCTGTCCAGCTCCGCGCCGGCCCGGCTGGCCGCCTGCACCACCGCCGTGTGCACCACGCCGACCGGGTCGTCGGTGTCCCGGGTGGACTGCTCGACCTGACTGACGACCGCACCGGTGATGTCCGCGCAGGCGGCCACCACCCGTTCCGCACCCACGTCCACCCCGACCACGTACGCGCTGCCCGGCCGCACGGCGTAGAGCTGCGCGTTCGGCCCCCGCCCACCGGCCTGCTCACCGACCCGGGCGACCAGCCCCCGTTCCTCCAGCCGCTCGACCAGCTGCGAGGCGGTGACCTTGGACAGGCCGGTCAGCTCGCCGAGCCGGGCGCGGGTGAGCGGGCCGCGTTCGAGCAGGAGCTCCAGCGCCGCACGGTCGTTGAGCGCCCGCAACAGTCGGGGGGTTCCGGGCAGCCGGGTCGCACTCATGCCACGTCCTCTGGTTTTCGTAAACTCTGCTTACCGAATCGCGTTGATCAGGGATGTCCGTAGCGTATCGGCCGCCCCGTGGCGGGGAACTCGGACGACCCGGCCGCCCGTACCGACACACGTGCCGTCCACCGGCACGCGTCGACAGCCGGCCGGTGCGCCGTCGGCGCGGGTTCCGGGGGCGGGAGAGGGGGTTCAGGTGGGGATCGATCCAGGACTGCGCCGGCTGGCGCTGGGCACGCTGCTGGCCGCGTACCCGGGGCCGGTGCCGCCGGACTGGGCGGTCGCGCTGGTCGCCGAGGGGCTGGCCGGGCACACCCTGTTCGGCGGCAACGTGCACGACCCGGGCCAGCTCGCGGCGGGCACCGCCGCGTTGCGCGCCGCCCGGCCCGACGTGCTGCTCGCCATCGACGAGGAGGGTGGCGACGTGACCCGGCTGGCGCACGCCACCGGCAGCCCGTACCCGGGTAACGCGGCGCTCGGCGCGGTCGACGACACCGCGCTCACCCGGGAGGTCTACGCGGCGATCGGCGGTGAACTGGCCGCCGTCGGCGTCACCGTCGACCTGGCCCCCACGGTCGACGTGAACACCGCCGACGAGAACCCGGTGATCGGCACCCGCGCGTTCGGGGCCGACCCGGGCCGGGTGGCCGCCCACACGGCCGCCGCCGTGGCGGGTCTCCAGTCGGCGGGGGTGGCGGCCTGCGCCAAGCACTTCCCCGGCCACGGCGCGACCGTCGCCGACTCGCACCACGAACTGCCCACCGTGGACGCCGACGCGGCGCTGCTGCGGGCCCGCGACCTGCCGCCCTTCGCGGCGGCGGTCGACGCGGGCGTGCAGGCGGTCATGACGGCGCACATCCGGGTGCCGGCGCTGACCGGGGACGGCCCGGCCACCTTCAGCCGGGCCGTCCTGGTCGACCTGCTGCGCGGCGAGTACGGCTTCACCGGCGCGGTGGTCACCGACGCGTTGGAGATGAAGGGCGCGACCGTCGCCGCCGGTGGGGTCGGGCCGGCCGCCGTACGGGCCCTGGCCGCCGGGGCGGACCTGCTCTGCCTGGGCGCGAAGGTCGACGCCACGCTGGTCGAGCGGGTGGTGGCCGAGATCGTCGGGGCGCTCGGGGACGGCCGGCTGGACCGGGCCCGGGTGGAGCAGGCCGCCGGTCGCGCCGCCGCGCTCGCCGCCTGGACCGGCGCGGCCCGCCCACCCGGTCCCACCGGCCCCGTCGAGGTCGGCCTCGGGTACCGGGCCGCCCGCCGGGCGGTGCGGGTGGAGGGCGACCCGACCGGGCCGGCACGCCCGCTCGTGGTGCAGGTGTACGCCGCCGCCACCGTCGCCGAGGGCCGGGTGCCGTGGGGGCTGGGCCCGCACCTGGCCGACGTCGAACAGCTCCGGGTGGTCGCCGCCGAGGTCGACCCGGCCACGGTACGCCGGCTCGCCGGGGACCGGCCGGTCGTGCTGGTCGGGCGGCACCTGCACCGGCTGCCCGGCGGTCCCGCGCTGGTCGAGGCGCTGGCCGCGACGCATCGGGTGACGGTGGTGGAGATGGGCTGGCCGGGGCGGTGGCGGCCGGCCGGGGTACGGGCCTTCGTCACCACCTTCGGCGCGAGCCACGCCAACGGTCGCGCGGCGGCGGAGGTGCTCGGCCTGACCGGCTGACGGGCCGTCCCCCGACGGGCGGGGCACCTGCGCGGGGCGGGACGGCCCGGTCAGCGACGCCAGGGTGCCGGGTCGCCGTGGTCGTCGGGAAGGCCGAGCAGCCGGCCCACCGCGGTGATCCGCAGGACCCGGGACACTACCGGTTGCGGGTCGACCAGCCGCAGGGTGGCCCCCCGGCCGACCGCCTCGGCCGCCGCGTGCAGCAACGCGGCCACCCCCGTCGAGTCGAGGAAGGTGACGGCCGTCAGGTCGACGACGATCTCCGACAGACCGGGGTGGCACAGCGCCTCGTCGAGGTCGCGTTGCAGCCCGGGGACGGTGGCGACGTCCAGGTCACCCACCGGTGCCAGGACCACCCGCCCGTGCCCCTCGCCCGGCGTCGGCAGCTGCATGTCAGTCCACTCCTGGCCATCCGGCCGTCCCCGACCGCGCGCCGGTTCTCGCCGCGACGCCCGACCCTACCGGGGGCTCCTGACACCACCCTGCCGGGCAGCCACCGGAGCGAACGACGAGCACGTTGCGTCACCGGGCCTCGACGGCGAACTTTCCCTTAACCCCAGCTCAAGTCCATTACTGGACAGAGAGAACCCGCCGACCACCCCTTGCCGAGCCAGCATCCGAGTACGTAGCGTGACCAACACCGAGGTCGACCGGTGGACACCGGTCACGGCGGGGCCTGGGGCAGGCAGCGGACCGTGGATCCGGCCCGGGATCCACGGTCCGCGCCGCCGGCCGGGCCGCGCTCTCACGTCGGGTAGACGCCGTAGGTCGACCAGCCCCGGTCGGCGAACCCGGCGGCCTCGGCGACCCGGGCGGAACCGGTGTTCGCCGGATCGTGCCGGTAGGTGGGGACGGCGCCCTCGTCGAGCACCCGACGGGCGGCCTGCGCGACGAGCCGTCGGGCCAGCCCCCGGCCGCGCGCCGCGGGCACCGTGCCGACGGCCAGCTCGTGCCCGTACGCGTCGTGCCGTTTGATGCCGACGCCGGCGAGGTAGCCGCCGTCGGCGTCCCGCACGACGAGCACCTCGCGGTCGAACAGGTGCAGCCAGGGTGGCAGGGCGGGGTCGGTGGGGGCGGTCCAGGTGCCGACGTCGGGCAGCGGGGCCGGCGCGAGGCACCACCGGAACACGTCGTCGTTGACCACCCAGGCGGGTTGCCCGACCAACGCCGGCAGCGCCCCGTACAGGGCGGGCCGGGGCCCGGCGGCCAACTCCCGGACGGCCGCGACCAGCCCGGACGGCACGGAGAGCACGGTGCTGCCGGCGGCCCGGACCGCGACCGCCGGGCGGACCCGGCCGTCCCAGGCCGGACGTGTCCGCCGCCACGAGCCGACCACGTGCAGGCCGGGCGGTGCCGGCCACTGCCCGAGCCAGGTCGCCAGGTGCAGGTACAGCCGCCGGTCCAGCACCGCCCGCCCCTCTCAGCCCGTGGGTCGCTTCATGATCCACGGTACGCCGGGCCGCCACGGCCGACGCCCGGTTGCCGGGAGCGCGTCACGGGTAGAGGGAACCGGACCGTGAGCTGCCTCACCGGAACCCGGTCCATCGACCGTGCGTCATATCTATTTCCATACATGGACACCTTTCTTTGGGACGGTAATGGCCATGCCTATGCAGCCGAACGAGCGGTACCAGCAGGACAGCGCACGAGTGTGGAACACGGCGGGGGGTGCCGGCCGGTTTCCGGCCCAGCCGCGCTACCGGGAGGCCCGGTGCGGTCGCGGCGTCAACGCCCGACTGTCCTGGGGCGAGCTGAACACCCTCCCCGCCGGCATCTCCTCCCGGCGCGGCCTCACCGCCCGCTGACCCGGCACGGCGCGCCCGCGACGACGGCCCCGGTCCGTCCCCCGTGGCCCCGGCGGACGCGCCCCGCAGCGGCGACGCACCACCGCACCGACCCGTCGGTGCCACCACGCGACCCCCGGCGGCTGCGCCACGCGCCGGCCGTCCCACCGGGGTGTCCGGCCGGGGCGTTCGCACACCTGTCGGGTAGCGTCTTGTGGTCGATTCCGGCCAGCGACAGGAGAACCGCAGCGCATGGGCAAGAAGACGATCCACGTCTCCGACTTCAGCGGCACGGTGCTGCGTCCCGACGACGAGGTGGTCCGGGTCGTCGTGCTGGAGCATCCCGACCTGGTGGCCGGGCCCGTGCAGTTGGACGCCACCGTGACCGAGGTGGAGGGCATCGACGACGCCGCGCTCGACGTGGCGGTGGTCGAGATCCACGACCGGCACGCCGGCGGGGAACCGCGTCGGGTGGTGCTGACCGCCAGCGAGTTCGACGCGATGGCGACCGACACCCCGATGGCGCAGTTGCTGCGTACCGCCGAGCGGGTGCGTCCGCCGAAGGCCCGCAAGAGCGCCGAGAAGATCGACTACGGCACCCTCGACCACGCCGGGAAGCCGCACCGGGGGCGGGTCACCGAGGAGGAGGCCCGGCTGGTGCGCGAGCAGCTCGACGAGGTCAACAAGCGCCTCGCCGACGCCGGCATCCGGCAGATCGACCCGACCGACCCGGAGCACGCGCTGCGGTACGGCTTCCCCACCGGCGACTGACCGGCCGGCCGGGCGCGCCCCCGGTGCCGTGCCCGGCCCCGGCCCGTCGCACCCTGGCCTGCCGCACCCCGCCCTGTCGTGCCGGACGGGCCGGTCACGTCGGGCCGTTACTTGCCGGCGAATCCGGCGAGGGCGGCGGCCAGCTGGGCCTCGGCCCGCTCCTTGGTCAGGCCGAGGCCGGACAGCACGCCCGTGCCGTCCTCCAGCTCGAGCAGGGCCAGCAGGATGTGCTCGGTGCCGACGTAGTTGTGCCCGAGCCGCAGCGCCTCCCGGAAGGTGAGTTCGAGGGCCTTCTTGCCCTGTGCGTCGTACGGGATCAGGTCGGGGACCTGGTCGGACGCGGCGGGCAGCGTCGCGGTGACCGCCTCCCGCACGGCGTCCGGGCCCAGCCCCTCGGCGACCATGGCCTTGGCGGCGAGGCCGTCGGGTTCGGCGAGCAGGCCGAGCACCAGGTGTTCCGGGCGGATCTCCGCGTTGCCGGCGCCGCGGGCCTCCTCCTGCGAGGCGATCACCACGTTGCGGGCGCGTGGGGTGAACCGGCTGAAACCGGCGTTGGGGTCGAGCGTCGCGGCGGCGTCGGCCTTCGCGGCGGAGCGCTTCTGGGCGGCCTGCTTGCTCACCCCCATGCTCTTGCCGATCTCGGTCCACGAGGCCCCGGAGCGGCGGGCCTGGTCGACGAAGTGGCCGATCAGGTGGTCGGCGAGGTCGCCGAGGTGGTCGGCGACGAGCACCGCGTCGCTGAGTTGGTCGAGCGCGTCCGGCCGGGCCTTCTTGATGGCCTGGATCAGCTCGTCGAGGCGGACAGGGTGTGGGAGCTGAGCGGGTTCCGTCATGCGTCAACCATAGGTTGACGCACCGCGATCGTCAACCGGAAGTTGACGATCGGGACTGTCGGGTGAACACCGGCACCTCCGCCATCCGTCGATCCCCCGCCGCACCCGATCCGGGCGGGCCGCCCGTGCTCCGATAGCGTGCGGCGACGGACCGGGTCGGGTCGGGTCGGGTGACGTTGCGGGAGGATCGGGATCATGCGGTTGCACGTCGGCTGCGCGATGTGGACCCACCGGTCCTGGCAGGGGCGGCTGATCGCCCACCCGCTGCCGGCACACGAGCGACTGCGGCACTACGCCGGCTGGTGCGACGCGGTCGAGGGAAACACCACGTTCTACGCCACTCCGACCCGGGAGACCGTGGAGTCCTGGGCGCGGCAGACCGGGCCCGACTTCCGCTTCGTCCTCAAGCTGCCGAAGGTGGTGACCCACGAACGGCGGCTCGTCGACGCCGACGCGCCACTACGCGACTACTTCGACGCGATCGCCCCGCTCGGCGGCCGGGCGCACGCCCTGTGGATCCAACTGCCGGGGTCGTTCACCCCGACGGACGTCCCCGCGCTCGCCGACCTGCTGCGCCGGCTGCCCGCCACCCACCGGTACGCCGTGGAGGTCCGGCACCCCGCGTTCTTCCTGGAGCCCCGCGCGACGCGCCTGCTGGAGGGGGTGCTCGCCGAGGTGTCCGCCGAGTGGGTCCCCTTCGACACCACCGCGTTCTTCCGCACCCCGCCGACCAGCGACGCGGAGCGGGAGGCGTGGACGAAGAAGCCCCGCCTGCCGTTGCGGACGGCGGCGCTGACCGACCGGCCGATCGTCCGCTATCTCGGCCGGGACGCCGAGTCCGAGACGGTCGAGGGCTGGCAGCGCTGGGTCGAGATCACCGTCGACTGGTTGCGGGAGGGCCGTTCGCCCACCGTGTTCGTGCACACCCCGGACAACGCCGACGCACCCCTGCTCGCCCGCCGGTTCCACGACGAGGTACGGGCCCGGGTCCCCGCCCTGGCCCCGCTGCCCGAGCCGATCCCGACCGGGCCGCTCACCCTGTTCTGACCGCCCCGCACCCCCGCCGGCGGGGCCCGGGACAACGCGCGCCGATCGATACCGAAAGTTTCGAGTATTCGATCCGGATATCCCGTCGAGTGCACTTCCCGCCGAACACCCCAATGCGGCGTCCCACCTGCGTCTCACCACGTCACCCGCACAGGACATGTGATTGACGTTTCTCAATGTTATGCCTACAGTTCCGAAAGAGTAACCGAAAGTTTACCGAAAAGATGATCGGCTCCGGCTGACCGCCGTGGCTTCTCCCCGAGCTGACGCAGGCGGTGCCGGACCGGCACGCCGACGAGCCAGGAGGAACCGGAGACATGACGCAGGTCGTCCTGTTCGCGATCGACATCTGCGCGGTGGCGCTGCTCGTGTTCGGGCTCTACTTCCCCCGACACCGACGCCGCGACCTCGTCGTCGCCTACCTGGGGGTCAACGTCGGCGTCCTCGCGGTGGCCAGCGCCCTGAGCGCCAGCAACGTCGGTGCCGGGGTCGGGCTGGGGATGGCCCTGTTCGGCGTCCTGTCCATCATCCGGCTCCGCTCGACCGAACTCGACCAGCACGAGGTCGCGTACTACTTCTCGGCGCTCGCCCTGGGCCTGCTCGGCGCGCTGGGCACCCGCTCGGTCTGGCTCAACGGCGGGCTGATGGCGCTCATCGTCGCGGTGATGTTCCTCGGCGACCACCGCCGCGTGTTCCGGCACTACCGGCACCAGGTCCTGGTGCTCGACTCGGCCCTCACCGACCACGTCGCCCTCGTCGCCCACCTGGAACAGCTGCTCAACGCCCGGGTGCACGTCGCCACCGCCCAGCGGGTCGACCTGGTCAACGAGACCACCGTGGTCGACGTGCGCTACTCGGTGGCCCGTCGTACCCCGGCGTCCGCCCCCGGTTCACCGGCGGTGGCGGGAGCACGTCGATGACCGCGCCGCCGTTCACGTCGGTGCTGGCCGGCCTGCCCTGCGTCGAACTCGCCGAGCTGATCGACCGGGCCGCGCTGCAGAGCCGGGTGGACCGCAAGTACGTCGTTCCGCTGGACGAGTTGCCGGGCCTGCTCGACCGGATCGCCCCGTACGCCCGGGTGCTGGACATCGGCGGCACCCGCACCTTCCGCTACGAGTCGGTGTACTTCGACACCCCGTGCCTGGCCAGCTACCACGGCGCGGCGTACCGGCGGCGGCGGCGCTTCAAGGTGCGCACCCGCACCTATCTCGACTCGGCGGAGTGCTGGCTGGAAGTCAAGATCAGCGGAGCCCGGGGGCTTGTCACCAAACACCGGCTGCCCTACCGGACGGAAGACCGTCGTACCGTCCGGTCGGGACGGGACTTCGTCGACGAGGCACTCGACCGCGAGTCCATCCGGTCCGCCCCCGCCGGTGGTCATCTCGAACCGGTGCTGGTGACCGGCTACCGGCGCACCACGCTGCTGCTGCCGGCGACCGCGAGCCGGGTCACCATCGACACCGACCTGCACTGGCAGGACGACCACCGGACCCTGGGCCTGCCCGGGGTCGCCGTGGTCGAGACCAAGACCCGGTCGGCGGCCGGCCCGGTCGACCGGCTGCTGTGGCAGCGCGGCACCCGACCCGCCCGGATCTCGAAGTACGCCACCGGCCTGGCCGCCCTGCGACCGGACCTGCCGGACGTGCCGTGGCGGCGGACGCTGCGCCGCCACTTCCGCGACGCCACCGGGTCGGCGGCACCGGCACCGGCCCCCACCACCCCCCGAGTCACCCAGGAGACATCGTGCGTCTGACCGTTCGCCCGCCCACCCGGCGTGCCGTCGGGATCGCGGCCGTGGCCGTGCTCCTCACCGGACTCCTCGTGCCGCACACGGCACAGGCCGGACCATCCGCCGCGACCCCCGGCCCGCCCGCCGCCCGCGCCGGGGTCACCACCGGCCTGGACACCTCCGCCGCCGACGCCGTCGCCGCCGTCGGGGCGGCGGACGAGCTGGTCGGCGACATCGTCTTCTCCCGGCCGAGCGGCACCTTCCAGGGGGAGGTGACGGTCTCGCTGAGCACCGCGATCGGCGGCGCGCAGTTGCGGTACACCACCGACGGCCGGCTGCCCACCGCCCAGTCGTCGCTGTACGCGGGCACGCCGCTGCGGTTCACCCGCACCACCCAGCTACGCGTGCAGGCCTTCGTCGGCCAGACCGCCTCCGGTGCGCCGGGGACCGCCATGTACGTCGCCCAGAACGTCGCCACCGCCCACGACCTGCCGGTGGTCCTGCTCGACTCGTACGGTGCCGGCAAGCCCGGCCGCGAGTACCTCGACGCCACCGCCATGGTCTTCGAGCCGGGCGGCGGTGGCACCACCTCGCTGGCCGCGACCCCGACGGTCGCCACCCGCGCCGGATTCCACCTGCGCGGCCAGTCGTCGGCGTCGTTCGAGAAGACGCCGTACCGCGTCGAACTGCGGGGCAACGACAACGACGACGCCGACTACCCGGTGCTGGGCATGCCGGCCGACTCCGACTGGGTGCTGCGCGGGCCGTTCAGCGACAAGGCGTTGATCCGGGAGGCGCTCGTCTACGACCTCGGGCGCGAGATGGGCATGCCGGCGCCGCGGTACCGGTTCGTGGAGTTCTATCTCAACACCGACGCCGCCCCAGTGGCCGCCGGTGACTACATGGGCGTCTACATGCTGGTCGAGACGATCAAGAACGCC
Organism: Micromonospora sp. WMMD723; assembly: GCF_049863385.1. Lineage (NCBI taxonomy): Bacteria > Bacillati > Actinomycetota > Actinomycetes > Micromonosporales > Micromonosporaceae > Micromonospora > Micromonospora sp. WMMD723. The sequence continues at coordinate 3,390,770 of NZ_JBMKNR010000001.1, read as the reverse complement.
AAGAACCGGCTCGACCTCAAGCAGCTCGACGAGGACGACCTGACCCTGCCCAAGATCCAGGGCGGGTACATCTGGAGCTTCGAGTGGCTGGCCGCCGAGGAACCGACGCTGACCTGCACCGGTCCGGCGGCGACCTGCTGGAACTACCTGGAGGTGCGGGACCCGTCACCGTTGCAGGCGCCCCAGCGGGACTGGCTGCGGGGCTACGTGCAGGAGTTCCACGACGTGCTGCGGGCACCGAACTCCGCCGACCCGGTCACCGGCTACCGGAAGTACATCGACGTCGACTCGTTCGTGGACCAGATGGTCCTCAACGAACTCAGCCGGGAGATGGACTCCTACATCCGCAGCGCGTACTTCTACAAGGACCGGGACACCAAGATCTTCGCCGGCCCGCTGTGGGACTACGACCTCACCTTCGGCGTCGGCGGCTACTTCGGCAACGACCAGATCGCCGGCTGGCAGTACCAGCAGACCCGGCAACCGCTGGCCAACGACTGGTTCCCGCAACTCGTACGCGATCCGGCCTTCGTCAACCAGCTCCGGTCCCGCTGGCAGACGCTGCGCCGGGGCCTGCTCGCCGACACCGCCCTGCAGAGCCGGATCACCGCGCTGGCCGCACCGTTGACCAACGCCGCGCAGCGCAACTTCCAGCGCTGGCCGAACCTGACCGCGCCGATGGTCGGCCCCTTCTACACCCCGACCGCGTCCACCTGGCAGGGCCAGGTCCAGGCCATGCGGGACTGGATGCTGCGCCGGGCGGCCTGGTTGGACTCCACCGCCGGTTGGGGCGGCCCGGTCACCACCCCGCCCCCGTCGCCCACGTCACCCGCCCCGACCACCCCGCCGCCCACCACCACCCCACCGCCGACGACGACCCCGCCGCCGCCCACCACGACCCCACCCCCGGGCACCGCCCGCTGCACCGCGACGTACACCGTGACCAGCCAGTGGACCGGCGGGTTCCAGGGCGAGGTACGGGTCAACGCCGGCACCTCGGCGATCAGCAACTGGGCCGTGACCTGGACGTACACCAACGGCGAGCGGGTCACCCAGGCATGGAACGCGACAGTGACCAGCCAGGGCGCGACGGTGACCGCCCGTAACGTCGCCTACAACGGCACACTCGCCGCCGGCGCCAGCACCTCGTTCGGGTTCCTCGGCTCGTCCACCGGCGGCCCCGGCGTCCCGGTGCCGAGCTGCACGACGGGTTGACCCCGGACCACCTGGCACCGGCCGGTCCCCGCCGCCGGTGCCGGGTGGCGTCGGGTCGTCAGTCCCCGGCCGCGCTCCCGGTCATCGCCCGGGCCAGCCGCTCCCGGACCCGGGCGGCGTCCGGGTGACCGAGGTCGTCGAAGATGTCCAGCGCCCGCCGCCAGGTCCGCAGGGCACCGTGGACGTCCCCCGCCGCCTGCCGGGTCTCACCGAGCCGGGTCAGGGTGTCGGCCTCGTCGTACCGGTCACCGATGCGTCGGTACAGCGCCAGCGCCCGACCGTAGCAGCGGATCGCCCGCCGGTGCTGGCCCAGCCGGTCGTGGATGAAGCCCAGGCTGTCCCAGGTGTTCGCCTCGCCGTGCCGGTCGCCGGTCGGGCGCAGCAGCATCAGCGCCTGGGAGCAGTGCTCCAGCGCCGGCCCGTACTGGCCGAGTTGGGCGTGCGCCCAGCCGACCCCGTTGCGGGCGCTGGCCTCCCCGGCCAGGTGACCGGCGGCCCGGTAGAGCGCCAGCGCCCGCTGCCCGTGCTCCAGCGCCTCGGCGTACCGGCCGAGCCCGTCGAACATCGCACCGAACGCCCGGTGGGTGCGTGCCTGCCCGGTGTGGTCGCCCAACGCGCCGAACAGGATCAGCGCCTCCCGGTAGTGCGCGACCGCCTCGTCCAGCCGACCCAACCGGCAGAGCACCCGGGCCAGGTCACGGTGGGCGTTCGCCTGCCCGACCCGGTCCCCCGCCTGCTGCGCCCCGGCCAGGGCGGCCTGCTGGGCGGCGGCCAGGTCCAGCCAGTTCCCCCGGCGCTGGAGGAAATCCACCAGAGTCCAGGCCAGTTGCCAGGCGTGCCCGTCGAACCCGGTACGCCTCGCGTGCGAGACCGCCGCCAACAGCACCGGGTACTCGGTGGTGAACCAGGCCAGGGCCGGACCGTGGGCGGTGAGCTCCTCGGGCGTCACCCCGGGCGGGGCGGCGGCCAGCGTCACCGGGTCCCGACCTGGTTGCAACAGCAGCGCCGCCGTGTGTGCGGTGTGCAGGTAGTGGTCCAGTCCACGCCGGACCGCCGCCTGCCGCTCCTCGGCGGGGTCGAGGCTCTCGGCCAACTCGCCCGCGTACGCCCGCAGCAGGTCGTGCGCGGTGAACCGGCCGGGGGCGTGTTCGGTGACCAGGTGGGCGTGGGCCAGTTCGGCCAGCAGCCGGGCCACCTGGCTGCGGGGCAGGCCGGCCAGGCTGGCCGCCGCGGCGATCCCGATGTCCGGCCCCGGGTGCGAGCCGAACAGCCGGAACAGTCGCGCCGCCGCCGGGGTCAGGTTCCGGTACGACCAGGAGAAGACCGACTGCACGTCCGTCCCGGTGTCCCCACCGTCGAAGGAGTCCAGCAGGCGCGGCGACTCACGTAGCTCGTCGACGATGGTGGCCAGCGGGAACGTGGGGTGCGCCGCCCCGCGCGCGGCGAGCACGGCCAGCGCCAGCGGCAACCGTACGCAGCGTTCGATCATCTCGTCGACCGCCTGCGGTTCGACGGTCAACCGGTCCGGGCCGAGCCGCCGGGCGAGTAGTTGCCACGCCTCGGCGGTGCTGAGCAGGTCCACGGCGATCTGCCGGGCCCCCTCGGCGGTGATCAGCCCGGCCAGCCGGTTGCGGCTGGTGACCAGGAACAGGCAGCCGGGACTGCCGGCCAGCAGCGGCCGTACCTGCTCGACGTCGCGGGCGTTGTCCAGCAGCACCAGCATCCGCCGGCCGGCGAGCAGGCTGCGGTAGAGCCCCACCTGGGCGGGCAGGTGGGTGGGGATCCGCTCGGGCGGCACCTCCAGGGCCTCCAGGAAGCCGCGTACCGCCTCGGCGGGTGTGACCACCGCGCCGGTAGCGTCGAATCCGCGCAGGTCGACGTAGAGCTGCCCGTCGGGGAAGCGGTCGGCGACCCGGTGGGCCCAGTACACCGCCAGGGTCGTCTTGCCGACGCCGGCCGTACCCGACAACGTCATCGTGGTGGCCGACTCGCCATCGCCGGGCGTGCCGTGGCCGGCGCAGCCGGCGGGCATGCCGTGGCCGGCGCAGCCGGCGTCGAGCTGGGCGAGCTGCGCGGCGCGGCCGACGAACCCGGGCAGCGCCGGGGGCAGTTGGCGGGGCACCGGCAGCCGGGCCGGCGTGCCACCGGCCCGGCCACCGGCGGACCGGGGCCGGACGACCGCGCGACCGGCCCGACCGGTGGACGGGTGTTCCGGGCTGGCGAGCCGGCGACGCTCCTCGACCCGGTCCCGCGCGGTGGCCAGCGCCCCCTGCTCGGCGGGGCTCGCCCCGAGCAGCCGGATCAGGGTGTCGAAACGCTCCGGCGGGGGCAGGATGTTCCCGGCGAAGTACTCCCCGATCACCCCCCGCGACCAGCCGGTCTTCGCCGCGAGCTGGCGGTAGGTAAGCGGGGTCTCGCCCTGTTGCCGGGCCTCCCGGCGGCGGAGCTGACGCAGCAGGGCGGCCAGTTCCGCAACGGTGTGTATCCCGGTGTCCAGTGGGGACATCGTCGACGCCGAACGGACTGTCCCGGCCATCGGCTGCCGAGCGCCCGAAGGGACCCGTTGGTCGGTCATACGGCCTCCACCCCCCGGCCATCCGTCGCCCCGGATTGCCGACAGGGGGAGGGTATGACCGGCGGCGCAGCGTCGGGTAGGCGACCGCCGATGTATGACAGTTCCATGTCGGTCCGGTTTCGCCCGCCGTGGCCGCCCGGCGTCCGTCCCCCGTCCGTCCGGCGCTGTCCGGGGGTGTCCGGTGGTGTCCAGGATGCCCGGCCGGACACCCCCGGCACCTGCCAATGTCCCCAGGGCGGGTCGAGGCCCGCACCAAGAAACCCTGGGGAAGGGGTACGTATGTCTCGTCCACAACCGACCGTGCTGCGGTCGACCGGGCTGCTGCGCCGGGCCGCCGCCGCGGCGTTCGGCGTCACCATGCTCGTCGCCGGGGTGGCCACCGCACCGGCCACCGCCGCGCCCGCTCCCGCCGCCGGGGGCAAGGCGACCGCCGCCGGCTCGTTCATCGACAGCACGCCGGTGCCGGGCGGCTTCGCCTCCTGGAAGGAGCTGCTCGAACTCCAGCAGCGGATGAACAACGCCGCCGCCCGGATCACCAAGATCGCGCAGCGCGACGCGAAGTCCGGTTTCGCCGGTGTGATCGCCGATCCCACCGCCCGGAAGCTGCAGGTCTTCTGGAAGGGCGAGGCGCCGGCCAGCCTGGTGGCGACCAGCCGGGCCACCGTGCCGACCGAGGTGCTGCCCGCCGCGTACACCCGCCGGGAGCTGGACGTCGCGGCGGCCAAGCTGCGCCGCTCGGCCGGTGACAAGATCACCACGGTCGGGCCGCGCGCCGACGGCGCGGGCCTCCTCGTCGGCACCCAGAACGGCCTGCTCGGCGCGGCCAGCATGGCCGGCGTCCCGGTGACCGTGCAGACCGGGGTCTCTGCCTCCCCCGCCACCCGGTGGGACGACACCGCGCCGTGGTGGGGCGGCGGCGCGTGGCGCAACGCCACCACCGGTGGTGGCTGCTCGACCGGCTTCGGGGTCTTCCAGGGCGGGTCGGCGCGGATGCTCTCCGCCGCGCACTGCGGCAACATCAACAACGCCGCGACCGACCCGACCGGGCAGTCGATCGGCATCGTCGGCACCCGCAACGCCGGCACCGACACCCTGCTGCTGTCGGGCAGCTCGGGCGGCCGGGTCTTCAACAACAGCACCGACGCCAACGGCGCGGTGGTCAGCGAGTTCAGCAACCAGGTGATCGGCGCGCAGGCCAGCCAGGTCGGCAACTTCGTCTGCACCTCGGGGGCGTACTCGGGGACCCGGTGCTCGATCCAGGTCAAGGCCCGGAACCTGTGCATCAACGTGCGTGACTTCGGCACGGTCTGCGGCCAGGTCCAGGCGGAGAGCACCACCCGCACCAACGCGGTCGGCCAGGGCGACAGCGGCGGCCCGGTGGAGATCGTCAACCCGGCGAACACCCTCCAGGTCTGGGCCACCGGCACCAACACCGCCATCGACGACGGCGGCGCGGCGACCGCCTGCACCGGCTACCGGCCCACCGGCCGGGTCTGCGCGTGGCGGATGTACTACGAGGACATCATCTCCGGGATGGCCGGCGTCGGCGCCTCGGGCGTGATCCTCGGCTGACGGACCGACCCCCGCTCGACGGGGGGCGGCGGAGGAGGGTGGACCGGCGCGACCCCGTGCGCCGGTCCACCCGACGGCCGGGCCGGTACGCGTACCCCGCGTACCGGCCCGGCCGTTCGTGGTCCCCGTCGACAGGTCGAAGTGGGATTCACGGAATCGTCAACCGGTATGGCGGCATCATCTTGTGACATCGTCGTACGTCACTAATTCACGACAAATACCGGCGGAGGTGAAAACAATCGACGCCACCCGGCGGCCGGCAGCCGACACGGGTAGTGCAGATACTTTGACAGAGGTGCACAAGCTGCCCATCATCCCCACAACCGAATAACTGCCATAACTGGCCGTATTTGAATCCTTGCTTTCCGCACACGACATTGTTAGCCTCGTACGCACCCCGCTCCCATTGCGGGCCGTAATTGTCACCCGGATCACGCGAACTCGTACCGAAAGACCTCGCACACGGATTTGGGAAAATCATGGAAACTGTGCGGCCGATGTCATGACAGCCACCCCCACCGCAGCGGTGCAGCCGGGCGGGAGTTCCCACCGGGGCGGCGATTTCCACCGCTACTGGATCGCCGGAGCGATCGACCAGATCGGATCGCAGGCCACCGGCATAGTGCTCCCGCTGCTCACCCTCGCCGTGACCGGGTCACCGGCGGCGGCCGGGCTGGTGGGCGCGCTGGCCCTCACCGGTCGCCTCGTCGCCGCGCCGGTGGCGGGGGTGCTGGCCGACCGGCTGCCGCGCCAACGCATGATGGTCGTCTCGCTGCTGGTCGCCGCCGGCGCGATGACCGCGATCCTCGTCTCCGTCGCGGCCGGCGTGCCGACCCTCGGGCTGCTGGCCGCCGCCGCGTTCGTCGAGGGGGTCGCGCAGAGCGGTTACGAGGCCGCCGGTGCCGGCGCGATCCGGCGGCTGCTGCCCGCCGACGACCAGAAGGCGCTGGCCCGGCTGGAGGCCCGCAACAACGCCGCCCGGATCGTCGGCCCACTGCTCGGCGGCGCGCTCTACCAGCTCGCCCGCTGGCTGCCGTTCCTGGCGGACGTGGTGTCCTACCTGGTCGCGGCGGCTCTGGTGGCCACCATCCGCACCGACCTCACCCCCGAGCGCAGGGAGCGCACCTCGTTCCGCACCGACCTGCGGGAGGGGCTGCGGTTCGTCTGGCGGCAGCCGTTCCTGCGGTTCGTGACGATCTGGGCGGCCGGCATCAACGTCACCTTCGGCGCGCTGGTCTACTACGCCATCCTGACCGCCGGCCGGCAGGGCGCACCGGCCGCGTCGATCGGCCTGATCCTCACCATCGCCAGCGTCGGCGGCCTCGTCGGCGCGCTGGCCGCCCCGATGGTCTTCAGCCGGGTCCGGCCGGTCACCGTCATCGTGTTCGCCTCATGGGCCATGGTCGGGCTGGTCGTCGCGATGTCCCAGGCCCGGCAGACCTGGAGCTACGGCCTGCTGTTCGGGCTGGTCTTCCTGCTCAGCCCGCTGCTCGGGGTGATCTTCCAGTCCCGGGTGATCGCGTTGACTCCCGACGGACTCCAGGGTCGGGTGGCCACCGTGATGGGCACCGTCGGCGAGGTGCTCCAGACGCCCGCACCGCTGCTGGCCGGGGTGCTGGTCGCCTGGTACAGCCCCGCCACGGTCGCCCTGGTGTTCGCCACCGCGCTGGCGCTGCTGGCCACGTACACCACGCTCGTCGCGCGCCGGCTCCGCACCGGCTCCGGCGCGACGGTCGGCACCGACGACAGCGCCGCCGCCGACCCCGACGGCGAGCAGACCGCCGACGGCGACGCCGGGGCCAGCTCCGACCCCGAGGAGGCCCACCGATGAGTCGCGGCCACCGGCTGTTCTACCCGGCGCTGCCGGTCGTCGCCGAACACGCGCCGCACCGGGCCGTCTACGTCGGCGACGCCGACGGCCGCTGCGAGATCCTGGCCTGGGACCGCGCCGCCGGCACCGCCCGGCAGGTGACCGACCGCCCGGCCGGCACGGTCCGGGCGGCGCTCGACCCGGCGGGGGCCACCATCTGGTGGTTCGACGACGACCTCGGCGGCGTGGGCACCTGGCGGACCTGCGACTTCGACCGGCCCGACCGGTCGGTCGAGGCGCTGCCGTCGGTGCTGCCCGCCCGGCACGCCGGTATCGCGATGGCGGCCGACGGCACCACCGCCGTCGGCCTCTCCGACGACGGCGGGATGACCGTCTTCCTGCGTACCGGCGACGGTCGGGTCGACGAACGCGTCCACGTCGGCGGCTACGCCTACCTGGTCGACCTCGACCCGGCCGGGCGGCTGCTGGTGGTCGGCGGCGACGCCGCCACCGACCCGGCGGTCACAGTCTTCACCGCCGACGGCACCCGGGTGGCCGGCATCCCCGGCGGACCGGACCGTCGGGTGTGGGCGCTCGGCTTCGCGCCGGGCGTCGACCCGGCCCGGCTGCTGCTGGTGGTGGAGGACGAGGGGGGTTACCTCCCGGCCACCTGGACCGCCGCCGAGGGGGTGGTCCGGCACGGGTGGTGCCGCTTCGACACCGAGATCACCGCCGGCTGGTTCCCCGACGGGCAGCGGCTGCTCGTCCGGCAGGACAGGCACGCCCGCACCCTGCTGCACGAGGTGGACCTCGCCGCCCGCACCCGGACGGTGGTCGACACCCCGGCGGGCAGCGTCCTGGACGCCGCGGTCTGGCCCGACGGCGACGTCGCCTACGTGTGGACCGACTCGGTGACCCCGCCGCAACTGCGCTCCGTGCGGGGGGTGGAGCTGCCCGAACCCCCCGGTGGCCGGCCCGACCCGGGCGGACCGGACGCGGTCGCGGCACCTGCGGACTACCGCCGCGAGGAGATCCGGGTGCCCGGGCCGGGCGGCCCGGTCCCCGCCCTGGTGGCCCTCCCGGCCGACCGGGAAGGCCCCCGGCCGGCCGTCTTCCTGGTCCACGGCGGGCCGTTCCAGCACGCCCGCGACGCCTACGACCCGCTGGTCGAGATCCTGGTCAGCACCGGCTGCGCGGTGGTCCGGGTCAACTACCGGGGCTCCAGCGGGTACGGCGCGGCCTGGCGCAACGACTTCTCCGCCGGGGTCGGCCTCACCCAGTTGGAGGACCTCGCCGCGGTGCGTGCCCACCTGGTCGCCGAGGGGGTCGTCGAGGACCGGCGCACCGCCCTGTGGGGCACCTCGTGGGGCGGCTACCTGACCCTGCTCGCGCTCGGCCGGCAGCCGGAGCTGTGGCGGCTCGGGATCGCGATCAGCCCGGTGGCCGACTACGTCGCCGCGTTCGAGGCGGCCACCCCGGCGTTGCGGGCGCTGGACGTGCTGCTGTTCGGCGGCACCCCGGACGAGGTGCCGCAGCGCTACGCCCGGTCCTCGCCGGTCACCTACGTCGACCGGGTCCGGGCGCCGGTGCTGCTGGCCGTCTCCACAGGTGACGTGCGCTGCCCCCCGGCACCGGTGGAGCACTACGCGCGGCTGCTGGCCGAGCGCCGCATCCCGCACCAGGTGGTCCGGCGGCGGGCCGGACACGAGGACTTCGACGCACAGAGCCATCTGGCTCTGATGCAGACCGTGCTGCTGTTCATGCAGCGGCACTTCGACGGCGTGCAGGACGAAGGCACCCCGGTCGCGCTCGCGATGGCGCGACCGGTGGGCTGACCCCGGCACGTGACCCGGTCCCCTCGATAACGGAAAGGAGGTGAACGACATGCGCAAGAACGTTGTCGAGAACGACCCGATCAACGGCAACCGCGACCAGCTTCGGGCCTCGAACGTCTCGGTCACGGTCACGGTCAAGGTCAGCTTCTAGTGGCCGTACGGGGTGTGGGCCATCCGCCCAGGCAGGTGGCCCGCGCCCCGTATCCCCCTCATCCGGCCCGGACATCACGAGAAAGGAGAGTTCACGTGCGGGTTCTGCTGGTCAATACGCCCTGGACTTCCATCGACGTCCCCTCGTTGGCGATTGGAATCCTCACCAACAGTGTCCGCCAGAAATTGCCGGATGCCGAGGTGGAGGCGGTCCACGCGAATCTCGACTTCGTCGACTGGGTGGTCGACCGGACGGAGTTCGGGCTGAGCGACTATTACTACTACTCGTTGTTCACCTATTTCGCCGGTTGCGGCGACTGGGTCTTCTCCTCCGCGCTGTACGACGATCCGCAATGGCGGGTGAAAGAGTTCACCGACCGCGTCCGGACCCAGATGACGGAGCGGGAACTCGCGCTCAACCTGGAGCTGCACCGGTTGGCGCCGGAGTTCGTCGCCGAGCTGGCCGACCGGATCGTCGCCCGGGAACCCGACGTGGTCGGCTTCACCTCCACGTTCCAACAGAACGCCGCCGCGCTCGCCACGGCGCGGGCGGTCAAGAAGCGGGCCCCCGGCATCCGTACGGTGATGGGCGGCGCGAACTGCGACGGCGAGCAGGGTGCCGCGATCCACCGCAACTTCGCGTTCGTCGATTTCGTGGTCCGTGGCGAGGGCGAGGCGGTGTTCCCCCGGCTGCTAGCCGCGATCGGCGCGACCCTGCCGGCGGCGGACGCGACCCTGCCGACCGCCGACGCGACCCTGCCGGCGGCCGGCGCGGTGCCGGCGGACGCGCTGACCGGCATCGAGGGCCTGTGCTGGGCCGACGCCGACGGCCGTTCGGTGGCGAACCCGATGAGCAGCAACCCGCTGCCGCCGGCCGAGATCGTCGCCCCGGACTACGGGGGCTACTTCGAACGGCTGGCCGCCTCCCGGGCCCGCAACTGGGTCGAGCCCCGGCTGGTCGTCGAGGGCGCGCGGGGCTGCTGGTGGGGCGAGAAGCACCACTGCACGTTCTGCGGCCTCAACGGTTCGTTCATGCAGTTCCGCAGCAAGCACCCGGGCAGGTTCTACGACGAGATCATCGAGCTGGTCGAGCGGCACCAGGTGCTGGACATGTTCGTCGTCGACAACATCCTCGACATGAGCTACGTGACCTCGCTGCTGCCCCGGCTCACCGAGTCCGGCTACGACCTGCGCCTGCAGTACGAGATCAAGTCGAACATGAAGGGCCCGCAGGTGCAGGCGCTGGCCGACGCCGGCCTGGTCAGCGTGCAGCCCGGCATCGAGAGCCTGAGCAGCCGGGTGCTCAAGCTGATGGACAAGGGGGTCAGCGGTTGCCTCAACATCCGGATGCTGCGCGACGCCGAGACCAGCGGGATCACCATCGCCTGGAACTACCTGTACGGGTTCCCGGGCGAGACCGACGCCGACTACCTGCCGGTCATCGAGCAGATGCCGGCCCTGCACCACCTGTGCCCGGCCGACGGCAGCACCCGGATCGCCATCGAACGGTTCAGCCCGTTCTTCGTCCGCCCCGAACTCGGGTTCACCGACCTGCGGCCGGCGGCGCAGTACCGGCTGATCTACGACCTGCCCGAGTCGGAGCTGATGGACCTGGCGTACCTGTTCGACGTCCCGCCGCAGGGCATCGACGGCGAGACGGCCGACCGGCTGGACCGGGCGGTCACGCAGTGGCAGCACGAGTACGCCCGCAGCCGGCTCACCCACCACGACCTCGGCGACGAGATCGTGCTGGTCAGCCGGCGCAAGCACTTCGACTGGCACGTGCTGCGGCTGACCGACCCGGTCGAGGTGGCCGTCTTCCGGCAGCTCGACCAGCCGCACGGCATCGCCGCGTTGAGCCGGCGGCTGTCGGTCGACGAGCCGGTCCTTACGGCGTTGCTGCGGCGCTGGCGCGATCTCGGCCTGGTCTACGAGGACGCGGGGCAGTTCATCCAGATCGCCCCGCAGGCGATGAACCAGGATCTGCTGCGCATCGACCACCTGCACCTGGAACGGGCAGCCGCGGAGGCCGGAGCCGCCGCCGAGACGGGTGAGCCGGCCGTGCTCACCGCGGTCTGAGGGGAGGGAACGTGTCCACCACCGACACCGGTCTGCGGCCCATCCTGGTCGGTCTCGCCCGGGACCACGACCCGGCAGTCCTGTCCATTCCCGGCATGACCATCGGTCCGGCCGAGCTGCGTGAGCCGGCCGCGGACGCGGTCGCCCGCTGGCGTGCCGAGGGGGTCCGCCGGGTCGACCTTCCCGACGCGGTGGACCTGACGGTCACCGGGGACGACGCGACGGCCGTCGACACGGTCCGCCGGCTGGTGCTGGTCCGGGAGCTGACCAGCCACGGCATCGCCGTGGACTGGCGGCTGCGGCTGCCCGGCGTCGAGGCCGACGAGTGGCTCCCGTACAGCCACCTGCGGGCGCCGGTCGAGCTGCTCCCCGCGCCGGGCGGCGAGGGTGACCCGGTCGCGCAGCTCGACGCCTGGGTCAGGGGTTTCTACTTCGACAAGTGCACCTTCCGTCGGGGCCCGGGGTTCGTCCAGGTGCGGGACCGCCGTTCCGGTCGGTTGAACCTGCTGACCATCGACGATCCGGCCTACCTGGCGGTGCTCGACCAGTTGCTGGACGGTGCCGCCGTCACCGGGGTCGACCTCGCCATCGCCCGGGACTTCGGCGCGGAGGGCCTGGTCACGAAGATCGGCGAGCTGCTGGTGTGGCTGCCGCACCGGCTGCGCCGCTGGCCCCTGCCGTCGATGGTGATCTGACCGTTCGGCGCCGCCGCGTCACGGACCGCCCGTCCACCCGCCCGCACCCCCGGGCCGGTGGGCGGGCGGTCCCGCGTTCGACCCCGGCTGGTGGTTCCCGAAAGTTTCGGGTATACAGGGTAGGTGGCCCCCTCGCGGCCGAATTAACACATGCCCTTCGCGGCCCCATCTCGGTGACAGCCGACGTCAACCCGTCGAAATCGGTTCCGCGTCGGACCGCTGCTCAGGACGATGTTTCGGGAAGATTTCCGAAACTTGTTGACAGGCGGAGCATCGACACCCTACCGTCGCCATCGACGGCACTCGATGCTGTCGACACCACCCACCGCGACCCGTCCCCCCGGTTCTGCTGGACGACCGGCCCACCACCACATGGTGGCACCCACGCAATGACCGGCTGCCGCACCTGGCCACGGACAGTCCACCGGGTCGTACCGCGTCGCTGGCGTCCGCCAGCTGTCACGAGGAGGAACACGTACATGAGCGACACCTCAACCCGACCGCGAAGGAGCGGTCGCCTGCGGCTGCTGCTCAGCGCCGCGTGCGCCGCGGCGCTCGCCGTCACCGGCACGTTCATCGCCTCGCCCAACGCGTACGCGGAGAACGACCGGACCCTCACCTCCAACCTCACCGGCACGCACAACGGCTACTTCTTCTCGTTCTGGAAGGACAGCGGCAACGCCAGCATGACGCTGCGCGCCGACGGCCGCTACAGCAGCAGCTGGGACCGGAGCACCAACAACTGGGTCGGCGGCAAGGGCTGGGCCACCGGCACCCGGCGGACGGTCAGCTACTCGGGCAGCTACAACCCGGGCAACAACAACACCTACCTCGCCCTGTACGGCTGGACCCGCAACCCGCTCATCGAGTACTACGTGGTGGAGAACTTCGGCAACTACAACCCGAGCAGCGGCGCCACCCGGATGGGCACGGTGACCACCGACGGCGGCACCTACGACATCCTGCGCAGCCTGCGGGTCAACGCCCCGTCGATCGACGGCAACCAGACGTTCTACCAGTACTGGAGCGTCCGGCAGCAGAAGCGCAGCAGCGGCACCATCACCACCGCCAACCACTTCGACGCCTGGGCCCGCGCCGGCCTGAACCTCGGCACCAACCACAGCTACCAGATCATGGCGACCGAGGGCTACCAGAGCCAGGGCAGCTCCGACATCACCGTCCGCGAGGGCGGCAGCGGCAACCCGACCAGCGGTCCGACCGGCAACCCGACCACCCCGCCCGCCGGCGGCAACTGCACCGCGGTGCTCTCGGCCGCCGAGCAGTGGGGTGACCGGTTCAACCTGAACGTCGCGGTCAGCGGCACCAGCAACTGGGTGGTCAGTCTCGGGCTGAACGGCGGCCAGAGCATCCAGAACAGCTGGAACGCCTCGGTCAGCGGCACGAGCGGCACCGTCACCGCCAGGCCGAACGGCAACGGCAACAACTTCGGCATCACCATCATGGCGAACGGAAACTGGACCTGGCCCACGGTCAGCTGTCGAACGGCCTGACCCCGACCAGTTCCTGAGCGCACGCGACGGCGGGCGGTCCCGGTGGCACCGGGACCGCCCGCTTGCTGCGTCAGGTGTGGCTGCTCAGCCGCGTATCCACTGCTGGTTGCTGCCGCCGTTGCAGGTCCAGAGCTGGACGGCGGACCCGTTGGCGGTGGCCCCGCCGTTGATGTCCAGGCACAGCCCCGAGGCGACCCCGACGATCGTGCCGTCGGCGTTGAGCCGCCACTGCTGGTTGGTGCCGCCGGTGCAGCTCCAGATCCGGGCCCGGGTCCCCGACGCGGCGCTCGCCACGTCCAGGCACTTGTTGCCGTAGACGGTGAGCTGGTTGGTCGAGGTGAGCGACCAGCGCTGGTTGGCGCCGCCGTTGCAGTCCCAGATCTGCACCACCGCGCCGTCGGTCTGGCTGGCCCCGTTGACGTCCAGGCACCGGTTCGAGCCCGCGCCCCGGATCTCACCGGTCGGGGTGCCCGGGGAGCCGACGGCGGTCACCGAGAGGTTGTCGAACTGGGCGGTGACGCCCTGGCCGGTGCCGTACCCGATCTGGCCGGCGACCCAGGTGGAGTCGGTGGCCGTGCCGACGGTGGTGCCGTCGATGGCGGCGGTCAGGGTGCTGCCGTTGAGCGTGAACGACAGGTTGTGCCACCGTCCGGTGCCCAGCGCCGAGGTGTTGCCGCTGGCCAGGGTGCGCCAGTTGCCGCTGGTGTTGTTGCTGCGGATCGACCAGGCCCCGCCGTCGGTGACCCGGAAGTAGTACCCGTTCATGTTCTGCGGGCCCTGGTGGTTGTAGGTGTTGCCGCGCCCGATGAGCTGCGCGTAGCCGGACTTCTCCAGCAGCACGTCGGAGGAGACCGTGTAGTTGCGCCAGGTCAGGTCGCCCAGCAGGGTGTACGGCTCGGCCTGGCCGGAGGTCCAGTAGATCGGTGCCTGCTCGGACATCTGCCGTACGCACTGCCCGCTGCGACCGGCGGCGCACCCGGCGATCTCGAACGAGCCCTGCTGGTCCATCAGGTACCGCGCCTCGCGGCCGGTGGCGTACGAGTCGAAGGTGTCGGTGTACGGCAGCTTCAGGTTGCCCTGCGCCGGGCTGACCGCCGTGCCCTTGCCCTGCCCGTTGGTGGTGGTGATGCTGTAGACGTAGCCGGGCTGGACGGTGAGCGAGAAGCGCCCGCCGCTCGGGGTGATGTCGCTGCCGCGGACGAAGTGGTCGGCGGTGTTGTTGGAGCGTACGTTCGTCGACCAGACCCGTACCGTGCCGGTGGACAGGCCGCCGGTGACGGTGAAGTCGAGGGTCTGCGCGCCACCGGCGTCCATCGTCTCGATGATGGTGCTGTAGTCGCTGTTGTTGGTGGACTTCAGCGAGACGTAGCTGCCGTTGTTGCGGTTGCCGCCGATGTACCCGCTCGACGCGTCGAGGTAGCGCCAGCCCGGTGCGGTGAACTGGGTCGTCTGCGCCATCACCCAGGCGTTCTTGCCGATCGAGTAGGCGCCGGACCACGGCTGCTGGGCCACCGCCACGCCCGTGGTCGCCCAGGGGATGTTCGGGGTGATGGCGGCGATGACCGGCCAGTTGATGTACGCGGTCATCTTGCCGTCGAGGTAGCCCCGGTTGATGCCCCGGGCGAGCGCCTGTGCGCCCGCGTTGTAGTCGTCGGAGCCGTTCTCGCTGGCCCACAGCGACTTGCCGGTGGACACCGCGTTGTTGGAGCTGGGGCAGCTGGTCTGGGCGCTGCGGTAGCCGCAGACGTAGTGGCTGCCGAAGACCTGCACGGCGTTGCCGAAGGCCGGGTCGCGCAGCGACTCGTCGGCCGCGCCCCAGCCGAAGTCGTCCGAGGCGACGATCTTGACGTTGCTGTAGCCGCGGGCGTTGAGGGTGGAGCGCAGGTTCTTGTACCAGCTGGCGTTGTACCCCTTCTCGTTCCACCCGCCCAGGTAGTTGATGGTCAACCCGTGGGTGCCCGCGCAGTCCAGCCAGGCCACCAGGTAGTCGATCGAGTCGGTGGACCAGAAGTTGCCGTTGCCGATCCAACCGGGCGCACCCCAGGCCAGGCCGACCAGGGCGATGTTGGGGTTACGGGCCCGGGCCTGCTCCATCATCCACCACTCGTAGCCCCGGTTGCAGTTGATGCTGCCCCGGGTGTGCTCGTGGCTGGGCTCGGCGCCGGAGGTGGAGTTGGTGTCACCGCCGACCTCCACCTTCATCAGCTGCATCGCCGCGCCGTAGCCCGGCTTGAACAGGTAGTCCAGGATGTCGCTGCGCTGCGGCTCGGGGTAGTCGACGAGCAGCCGGCTGTTGCCGCCGCCGCCGCTGACCGCGCCGATGCCGTCCAGCGCCCGGCCGCCGGACCCGCCGTTGATCGTGATCGCGGTCGCCGCCTGAGCGGGCGAGGCGATCCCGGTGAGCACGGCCGCCGCCGCGACCGTCGCCCCGAGCAACGATACGGCCCACCGCCGGGGACGCCATCCGCTGTGCCATGGTCCACGCGGTGCCCCGCCGCCACCCACACCCCGTCGACGACTTGTTGAACTGAACATCTGACTCGCCTCCCCAGCCGGTCTCCGGCCCCGAAGCTCTCCGGCGCGGGACGGGACGCTGCCCGTCAACCCGCGCGGCCCTGACATCGTTGATCATCGATGATCAGACGTCACATGTTAGGCACCGTAACGCGCGCCGGTCAACGTCGCCAGTGGAGCAAAACCGCCGATCAAGCCGTCTTTCGACAACCACCACGCGCGGGGACTTTTGTAATGATCAGACGAATGTTCCGGCGGAGCCCCGCGCCGGCAGGAGGCGGGCACACCGCCGACCCGGCCGTCGCCGGATGGGCGGCGGCGCGGGTCGGCGGCGTGGCGCGTACGGATCAGCCCGGCAGGACCAACTGCGCCGGGGTCGAGCGGTGGGTGGTGGTGCCGTCACCCAACTGCCCGGACATGTTGTTGCCCCAGCACCACAGGCTCCCGTCGGTACGCACGCCGCAGCTGTGGTAGCTGACGGACAGGTTCTGCGTCCACGTGGTCAGGGTGCCGACGCGCAGCGGTGCGGACCGGTGGGTGGTGGTGCCGTCACCCAACTGCCCGAACCCGTTGTTGCCCCAGCACCACAGACTCCCGTCGGTACGCACCGCGCACGACGAGTCCACACTGGCGTCTACCTTCGTCCAGGTGGTCGCGGTGCCGACCTGGATCGGGCTGGTCTGCACGCCGGTGCCGGCGCCGACCTGGCCGTACCCGTTCTCGCCCCAGCACCACAGCGTCCCGTCGGTACGGTTCGCGCAGGTGTGCGCGTGCCCGGCCGTCACGCCCGCCCACGAGGTCGCGGTGCCGACCTGCGCCGGGGTGGCCCGGTAGCCGAGGATGCCGACGCCGAGCTGCCCGTCGGTGCTGTCGCCCCAGCACCACAGGGTGCCGCCGGAGCGCACGCCGCAGCTGTGCGCGTACCCGGTGGTGACGCTCGTCCAGGTGGTCTCCGTGCCCACCTGCACCGGGCTGGTCGCCCGGGAGGGGGACGTGCCGACGCCGAGCTGCGCGTTGCGGTTCAGGCCCCAGCACCACAGGGTGCCCGTGGTCTGGACGCCACAGGTGTGGTTGGCGCCCGCGCTGACGCTGGCCCAGGTGGTGGCGGTGCCGACCTGCACCGGGGTGCTCCGGCTGGTGGTGGTGCCGTCACCGAGCTGCCCGTTGTAGTTGCCGCCCCAGCACCACAGCGTGCCGTCGGTGCGGATCGCGCAGGTGTTGCTGGTGCCGGCGTCGACCTTCGACCAGGTGGTGGCGGTGCCGACCTGCACCGGGGTGGTGCGGTTGGTGGTGGTGCCGTCACCGAGCTTGCCGCCGAAGTTGTCCCCCCAGCACCAGAGCGTCCCGTCGGTGCGGATCGCGCAGGAGTGCAGGTCACCGGTGGCGACCTGGGAGACCGTGGCGGCGGCGAGGGCCGCGTTGGACGCGCCCCGCTCCGCGACGGCCGTACCCGCGACCGCCGCACCGGCCGAGAAGCCCACCGCGAGCGCGGCGACCCCGAGCGAGACCGCTGCCGCGGTGCCGGCGGTGCGGGCCGCCCGTCGCCAGCGGGCCCACAGCCGACTGTCCTGTTGTCCGATCATGTTCTGTTCTCTCCCCAGACGAACGTCGATTTCTGCACGGCGGAGGCAGCGTCGCCCCGGCGGGTCACCTCGACCCACCTCGTACAGCAGTGACCCTATGCATAGAATCGCATCAATGCGAGGTCCCGCCGGGGCGACGTGGTACCACCGATGGCCTCCGCTGACGTCCGAACGGCTCAGGTTCGGCTCCACCGCTGGCCGGCGCTGCCGTTGCAGTCCCAGATCTGGGTACGCGTGCCGTTGGCCGTACCACTGCCCACCACGTCCAGGCAGCGGCCCGAGCCGACGGCGGTGATCGTGCCGTCGGCGTTGAACCGCCACCGCTGGTTGGCCTGGCCGTTGCAGTCCCAGATGATCACCGAGCTGCCGTTGGCGGTGGCCGCGCCGTTGACGTCCAGGCACTTGCCGCCGAAGACCCGCAGCTCCTGGGCGGCCGTCGAGGTCCAGCTCTGGTTGGCCTGCCCGTGGCAGTCCCAGATGATCGCCGCCGAGCCGTTGGTCTGCGCGCCGCCGTTGACGTCCAGGCAGCGCCCCGAGGACGAGTTGCGCAGCGCGCCCGTACCGGACGGCGGCGGGGTGGTCGGGGGCGGGGTGGTCGGGTTGCCGGTCGGCGTCACCGTCGGGGTCGGCGTCGGAGTGGTGCCGCCGAACTGGGTGAAGAACCGCCACACCTCACCCTTGGTCCAGGTCCGCACGCCACTGTCCCCGCCACCGTCGACCGGGCCCGGGGTGTGCCCGCCGTCGAACGCGGCCCACACGACCGGGTAGCCGGAGCGGCAGCCGGAGTAGGTGGTGGTGATGTGGGTCAGGCTGCCGGCGCGCGGCTCGGGCGGGCTCTGCGCCGTACACCCGTTGTTGCGCACGAAGGTGTCCCGCAGGGACCGGCCGGCCGAGACGTTGAGCACCGGGTCCCCGATGCCGTGGATGCCCATGTAGGCGATCGGCTGGCTGCCGCCGCTGCACCCGCTGAGCTGCCCGCCGGAGTAGACCGCGACGGCCCGGAAGACGTTCGCCCGGGAGCAGGCCAGCGAGTAGCTCATCCCGCCGCCGTAGCTGAAGCCCAGCGCGAACAGCTGCGTCGTGTCGACGCACAGGTCGTTCTCGATCAGCCGGACCATGTCGTCGACGAAGGTGACGTCCTGGCCGCCGGGGTTGGCCCAGCCGTTGCCGTTGCCCTGCGGGGCCACGAAGATCGTGCTGTTGTTCGCCTGCTGGCGCAGCCCGTAGTAGGACCAGGCGGCCCCGTCCGACCCGCCCCCGTCGACGTCGTTGGCGGTGCCGCCGTTCCAGTGGAAGCCGAAGATCAGCCGGTACTGGTGGTTGCGGTCGTAGTTGTCGGGGATCCGGAGGATGAAGCTGCGGTTCTGGCCGCTGCTCTGGATGCTCCGCTGGCCGCTGGTCAACGTGGGTGCCTTGCCGCACCCGGCGGTCGCGGCGGCTGCCGAGACACCGGCCGCCGCGGCGGTGGTGCCGGGGTCGCCGGCGAGGGTCGTCACGCCCACGGTCACGACGAGGGCCGCCGCCGCGAGGGAACCGAGGATGGGTCTGCGCCTTGTCATGAGGGGGCTCCTGCCACTCGTCATGGACTGGTTCGGGGGTACGGGGTCCACGCCGATCCCGACGTGTCGCGCCCGACGTGCTCCCGCTGACCGCACCCGCCAAGGACGGAACACCAGGAGACGCACGATGCGCACACGACGCCGGCCGGCTCGTCGCCGCAGCTGCCAGCCGATGGTCCCGCTGCCCGGCAGGACCGACTGGTCGTCGAACCGATCGGTGGTCCATGTCGCGCCCGGACGCCACCGGCCGAGGCCCGGAGCAGTGGCACCGGACGTCGAATCGATTCGGCAAGACCCTAGGTCGAACAGTGAAATATGTCAATGCTGTGTCGGGTCGGTTGCGACTCGGGGTCGGCCGCCCGACGGCGGCGAACCGCAGGTCACGCAGCGGTTCCCCCGGGGCCGGGCCGACCCGGCCCCGGGGACGCCGGTCAGTTGCGCAGGCTCCACTGCTGGTTGGTCCCGCCGTTGCAGGACCAGAGGATGATCTTCGTGCCGTTGGCGGTCGCCGCGCCGTTCGCGTCCAGGCAGAGCCCCGACTGGGCGTTGGTCAGGGTGCCGTTGGCGTTGAGGTTCCACTGCTGGTTGGTGCCGCCGTGGCAGTCCCAGATGATGACCGTGGTGCCGTTGGTCGTACCCGCACCGTTCGCGTCCAGGCACTTGTTGCCGTACGCGGTCAACTGCTTGCCGCTGGTGTACGTCCACTGCTGCCCGGTGCCGCCCGTGCAGTCCCACAACTGCACCTGGGTGCCGTTGGTGGTGCTGGCGTTGGGCACGTCGACGCAGCGGCCGGACTGCCCGCCCACCAGCCGGCCACCCTGCTGGCCGCTGCCGGTGCCCTGCTGGCGGACCAGCGAGCTGGACTCGGCCGACCGGTTGCCCTGGGCGTCCACCACGAACAGCCGGTACTCACCCTGGTTCGTCGGCACCGCGATGGAGGTGGCGGTGCCCGCCGCCCGGGTCATCGTCGGGCCGTCGGTGAAGGTGGTCGTGCCGGCCGGGGCCAGCCAGACCGTCCTTCCCGCGTCGCCGGTGCTGCGGATCGGGATGGTCGCCGAGGCGCTGGTGACGAAGGTGCTGGCGGGCAGCACGTAGTTCGGCAGGGAGAGGTTCGCCGCCGGGATGATGTCCCGGTACGCGTCCTCCAGCCCGGAGTTGGCCGCGATGCCGTACGCCGTAGCCGGCCAGACGTAGTCGGACGACACCAGGATGTCGTTGACCGTGCTGTTCGGCAGGTTCTTGTTCGACACCTTGTTGATCGGGCCGTAGATCTGGGTGATGCTCAGGTCGTGCTTGCGCCCGAAGTCGTCGGAGTTGATCATCCAGGTGATGTTCTTGTCCACGCTCAGCACGTTGTCCCGGAACGTGATGTACGCCGACCCCTCGTCCGGGTGCAGGCCGTACTTGTGCCCGGACGGCACACCCTGCAGGTAGTTGTTGGTGATCGTCGTCCCCGGCTGGGCACCGAGGGTGTAGATCGGCGCGGTGTCGCTGAGCCGCTGCACCGTGTCGATGATGTGGTTGTAGCTGATGGTGTTGTTCCGGGCCGTCGTGGTGGGCCGGTTCGGCGCGATCGAGCCCGATGACCCGTCGAAGTTCCACCAGCCCCAGCCGAGCGTGATGCCCGACCACGGCGACTTCTCGATCCGGTTGCGCTGGATCGTCAGGGTGTCCACGAAGTACGCCGAGATGGGGCTGTGCCCGTTGAACAGCACCGCGCTGTCGTACAGGTAGTTGTTCTTGATCTCGATGTTCTTCGGCAGCCCCTCGACCTGCGGCAGCCACTTCTCCCGGTTGGTCGACGTGCCGTCGCCGATGTAGACGTGCTGGGGGTGGCCGACGGTGATCGCGGAACCCGCGATGTCGTTGGTGACGTTCCCGGTCAACTGGCTGTTCTGCACGTCGTTGACCATGTTGACGCCGTCGGCGCCGCTGTGCTGGACGCGGTTGCGGCTGAACAGGATGCCGTCGGCGTTCTCCACCTGGATCATGCCCGGGGTGACGTCGACGTTGCGGTAGTAGTAGTCGTGGAAGTTCCGCTTCGCGTACGCCTGCGCCCCGAGGTTGCCCTGCTGCGCCTGCTTGAACGACGAACCGGCGACGGTGAACAGGTTCCAGTCGGAGTGCTGCACGGTGAGCCCGGCGAACGTGATGTTGCGGGCGTGGTTGCCCGTCGAGGTGCCGGCGACCCGCAGCAGGGTGGTCACGTTGTTCGGCGCGAACACCGACGCGGTCGTCATGTTCTCGGCGCTGCTCTTGTAGTAGTAGAGCGTCCTGCTGCCCTTGTCGAAGAAGAACTCCCCGGGCGCGTCCAGGAACTCGTAGGCGTTCATCAGCTTGTGGCTGCCGCCGCTCTGGGCGTTGCCGTTGAACGCGCCCTGGGCGATGGCGGCACCCGGCTGCTGGAACAGCGCCACCCGGTTCGCGCCGTCGGAGGTCACCTGGCGTACCCCGACGATGGCGGTGGTCCAGGTGGTCGCCGTCTCGATCTCGATGTCCTCGGCGTTGCGGGCGACGGCCGGGAAGTCGTTCAGGTTGTACTTCGCGCCGTCGCACTGCGAGCCCGACTCCCAGGCCCACGCGGCCTGCCCGGCCGTGACGTTGTACGTCCCGTAGCAGCCCGCCGAACCGACCGTCTTCGTCGCCATGACGGCCCGCTTGTCGTTGACGTAGAGCGCGCGCAGCTTGTTGGCCCGGTCCAGCGGCGCCTTCCAGATGTTCCCGCTGTGCTGGGTCCAGCCGGTGACCGGCACGCCGCCGTCGAGCACCGGGGTCTCACCGGGGTAGGCGGAGTAGCTGACCCGGTAGCCGTTGCTGCCGGAGTCGGCCGCGCCGAACTCGATGGTGCTGCTCACCGGATACCGGCCGCCCCGCAGGTAGACCTGGATGTCGCCGGTCATGTTCGCGTTAACAGTACGCACCACGTCCCGCGCGCGTTGCATCGTCCGCAACGGGGACTCGAGGGTGCCCGGGTTGCTGTCGCTGCCGTCCGGCGCGACGTAGTACGTCGCCTGGACGGCGGCCGAGGCCGACAGCGGGTGCGCGATCACGGCCGGCACGGCGGCCGCGACGAGCAGCGCACCTGTCAGCAGCGACCTTCGCACGAGGGAGAGGGCTGGGTTCACGTACCTGTCCTTTCGCATGCCGCCCACAGCCATGTCCGCTGGACAACCGTCCCGGGGGTGCGACAGTGAACCCGCCGTACGAACATGGACCGACCCGGCGGGAGGCGTGCGCGCTCCCGGCGGTTCGACCGTTGGCGGGTTCCTGGGGAAGATGCCGTGACCGACGGCGGCAGGGTCCACGTGCGAGACTCGGGGTCATTCCCTGCCACCGGGAACTCCCGTCGCCCGCGCACACGCTCCTGCCCGTGGTCACGGAATGCTGCCTGAAGCGTAGGCGTCGGAATCGGCGGAGGCAACCACCAATTGTCAACCGCCTATGCGTAATCGTGATCGACGGCACCCACCGTCGGTGCTGTCCGGGTCTCCGCGCGGCCTCAGCGCCGACGGTGCGGCACAACGAGCAGCGTCACCGAGTTCGCCGGGTACGTCGCGCTGACGCCGCCCCGGTGCACCCGGAGGTCCTCGCCCCGGACGATCGAGGTGAGGTCGGCAGGGCCGTAGCTGAACCGCTGCACCCGGTCCCCGCCGCGGAGGCCGGCGAGCGCGGTCCGGGAGGTCAGGTCCCGGTCGGTCTTGTTGACCACCATGACGGTGAGCGCCCGGTCGGACGAGCGTTGCGCGGCGTAGACCGCGAGCTGCCCCTGGTCGCTGCTGGCCGCCGACACGCTCACGTCGCCGAACCTGCCGCCGGCGCCGTCGTAGTTGCGGTACATCCGGAAGGCGTACGCCCCGGGGTCGGTCGGTTTCGGCTCGCCCCAGATGGTGGCCAGGTCCAGCCCCTCGCGCCCGAAGATGCCGAGCACGTCGGCCTGGGCGAGCGCGCCGTTGATGTCGTCCAGCGCACCCCAGTTGTATTCGGTGATGGCGACCTTCGTGCCGGGGTAGTACCGGGCGACCCACGCCTTCATCTGGCGGATGAACTGCAACGGCGGCGCGTTCACCCCGCCGGGGCCGATCCACGACTCGTCGACGTACGTCGGGTCCCACAGCGACCGGGTGGACCGCAGCCGCAGCGCGTTGGAATCCGGGTCCTTGCCACCGCTGATCTGCGGGTAGTAGTGCTGGTCGAAGTAGTCGAGGAAGCGCCTGCCGCCGTGGGCGTCGCTGAAGTCCTTCATGTTCTTCAGGTACCACTGGGAGAGGTTGAGCCCGCCGTGCGCCGCCGCGTCCGCGCCGGGCGCGCACCCGTCCAGCCCGGACGCCACCCACTCGCAGTAGCCCCAGCCGGACGGGCCGAGCACCGCCGCACGCGGGTCGGCGGCCTTGATGGCCGCGGCGGTCGCCGTGCCCTTGCCGCCCAGTTCGTCGTAGCTCACCGGCTCGGGGTGCACGTCGCGGTGGGTGGAGCTCCACAGGACCGGCTCGTTGTCGAGTTCGTAGATCGACACGCCGCCCCGGGCCGCCGGGCCGAACTGGTTCACGAGGTGCGACACCATCTCCCCCGCGAAGGACGGACCGGCCGGGATCGAGGTGTCCGTGGGCACCGCGCCGGTCAGGTTCGCGTCGGCGTGCCGGCCGTTGCCGCAGTTGGGGTCCCACTGGTCGAACGAGTCCTGCTCCGGGAAGCGGGTGGCGGGGAAGCCGCAGGCGAACGGGTGCGACGAGGGCGAGTCCTTCGCCACCCAGCCGATCAACGGCACGGCGACCACCTGTTTCGTGCCGTGCTCCCGGTTGCGCCGCACGAACGCCTCGACCGTGTTGTCCGGCCCGGCCACGATGTTCTCGAAATACCAGTCGCTGCCGGTGTTGTAGGTGTGGTTCCGGAAGTTGTAACGGCTGCTCGCGTTGCCGCCCCAGCGGGCCACCGGGGTGCCGAGTTCGGCGACGAGCGCCGGGTCCCCGCCGTTCATGCCGTAGATGTCGGGGCTGATCCGGTGCCGGGCGGCGGAGGCGTCCACGGTCAGGGTGGGCCCGTCGGCGGCAGCCGCGGCCGGGCCGACACCGGCCTGGGTCGCCAGCAGCCCCACCACGAGAGATCCGGCCACCCCGATCGCCGTTGCCGGTCGTGGCTGACGCCGTCGTCGCACACCCATCGGAGCCTCCTGTCACCGATCGGCCACCAGGCCGAACCCCCTCCACATTACGGGTCACCCCTATCAAGTCAATCGATTCCAGGAATCGACGAGCGACGATCTCAATTGACCGGACGAGCGGGGTGGCACCTCATCGATATCGATGCGAAGCTGTCCCTGTAGCTGCACGTGTCCATCCGGACACATTGGGCGATGGTGGTGGTTCCGTTGGAACAACTTCCGCTGTGGGGGCCGAGCACCGACGTGCCGCCACCCCCGAGGCCGGTCCTCACCCGGCCGGTGACGCTCCGCCTCCTGATCACCGTGAAGACGGCACCCCACCCCTCCACCAGCTACGGCGAGACGGTCTGCGTCGGCGCGCTCAGCCTGGCCCCGCCCTGGACGGGGTGGATCCGGCTCTACCCGATCCACTTCCGCGAACTCGCCGCCGACAGCAGGTTCCGCCCGTACGACATCGTCCACCTCGACGCGCTGCCGGCCCGTCGGGACCCACGCCGCGAGAGCTGGCGGCCGATCGTGGACACCATCACCACCGAGCAGCACCTCGCCGGCGGGCGGTCCCGTCGCACCCTTCTCGACCCGCTCGTCGAGGACTCCATGTGCCGACTCAACGAACGGGCCCGTGACGACCACGGCGCACGATCGATCGCCCTGGTCCGCGTCGCCGACGTCGCCAGCCTGAAGGTCGAACGACGGGACGGCTGGTCGCCGGAGGACCGCAGAAAGATCGCCAGCTACCTCAACCAGCTCGACCTGCTGGAGCCGTCCAGGCGCAGCCCGCCGGAGGCACCGCGATTCACCGGCACCTACCGCTACCGGTGCGCGGACCGCCGATGCCGAGGACACCGGCAGACCCTCTGGGACTGGGAGTTCGTCGCCCTGCAACATCGCCTGACGCAGCTCACCGACGCCGAGGCCGCAGACCGGCTCCGACACAGGTTCCTCACCCAGCTCTGCGCCGCCGACCGGGACGTGGCCTTCTACGTAGGCAACCAGGCGGCGAGGCCGCAGTCGTTCAGCATCGGCGGCGTCTACGCGCCGCGCCGGTCCGCCACCCGGTACCGGCTACGCGTCAACCGATGACCTCGGTCAACACGTCGGCATGACAGGGGTCCTCCGCCCGGCACCAACACGCCAACTGCTTCCCGGCCAGATCCCGCCGCGCCCGCTGCACCAGCTCCGGCTGCCCGGTCAGCCACTGCCGGTACAGCCGCAACGCCTCGGCCCGGCCGTGCTCACGAAGGCTGAACGGATTGGCCCACGGAGAACGCCGCAACCCGAACCCCTGCCGCCCGACGTAGACGGCACCGGCCGGCACCACCGGGTGGTAGAGGTCCCCCTGCACGCGAACCCGTGACTGCGCCACCCTCCCCCGCCTTCCCGTCGGGCTACCGGGCGTCGTCGCGCTGACGTCGCGCCCGTTCGAACTCGGCGACATCCGCCATCCAGGGACCGTACCGGTCGAGTGCGGCGCAGCCACCACGGATGAAGGTGCTCACCAGCGTCCGGTACCCGCCGATCCCGTCGACCAGGCTGTACTCGACCCGGTACTGCGGGTCCGCCCCGCCGTCACCCTGGCGCACCGTCGTGATCCGGGCGAGGGAGTCCGCGTAGAAGTGCAACTGGACCCCCTCACCGCGCTCCTCGTCCTCGATGGTGAACACCTCGTTGTCCGCAGCAGAGCGATCGGCGACGAACTGCCAGAACTCGGCGGAGGCGGACCGCGAACCGTCCCGTACCCACGTCTTCGCGCCGCCCTTGTCGTCGGTGAACGACAGGGTCGTCCTGCGCGTACCCCCGCCGGCGTCGGCGTGGTCGCCGAGAGTCCCGTCGTCATCGTCGACAGGCGTGCTCCGGGCGCGGTCCGCGGCCTCCGAGCACATCAGGAAGCTCACCGTACGCACCGCGTCGTCGGCGAGCCCCGGGTAGGCGCGACGCAGGGCCGCCTCCACCGTCGACGCCAGCCGGTCCCAGTCCCGCTTGTCGGTCGCCCGGTTCCCCCGGCGCGGGTCGAGACCGATCCGCATCCCGGCAGCCGCCTGCTCGGCGGTGGCGATCACCCGCAGGACCTCCGGCAACAGTGCGGGGTCGACGGCGTCGGGCAGCCGTCTCGGCAGGGTCGCCCCGTGCAGATACTGGCCCGTGTACCGCAGAACCTGCGCGTCGAGCGGCCCGAGGACGACGCCCCGCTCGGCGCGACGACGCTCCGCGTGGTACTCCTGAACCCGCTTCTCGTCCGCCCGCTCCGTCGCCGAGCGCAGCGCCGCACAGAGCTGACCCCGGTCGAGCAGATCGAGGTCGGCCCCATGGGCGACGAGCCGGCCCCGGTCCCACCCGATCCGTCGGAAGAGCGCGTCGACCTCCCCGGGCGGGGCGAGCAGAACCGGATCCAGGAGCGCGACGGCGGCGTTCTCGTCGAGCCGGCCCCGGGTTCCGGCCGCGTCACACAGCGGCAGAACGGCGCTCCACAGCAGCAGGTGTCGGGCCAGGTCCTCCCGGATCACCGCAAGATGGGCCGCGGCGACCGGAAACGTGAAGGTCCGGGGCTCGTGGTTGGCGTCGGCCCCGGCGGCGAGCATCAGCCTCAGCCCGCCGTCCTCGCGGATCACCCGCGGAAGCCAGCCGCCACGCGCGAAGACGACGTCGCTCACGACCACCGCGCACACTCGACCTCGAGGCGCGGATCGGTGCGCACCCACACCTCACCCCCGGTGGCCCCGGCCGGTGCGTCGACCCGTTCCAGACCGAGAAACTCGATCAGTTTCAGCACCGTGGCCCGTTCGGCCCGGTCCTCGTCGACGTCATGCGTGTGGAAGAAGACGTAGTACCGGTCGCTCGGGTCGACACAGCCGGAGTCCGCCCAGATCCGGGCGACCTCCTGGAGGGCCGCCTCTTCCGTCGTGATCGTCGCGGCGAAGGCGGCACCCCGGGTCTCCGGCGACGCGTCGAGGTCGGAGAGGTCGGAGAACCACTGACCGAAGCGGTCGAGGCCGGCGTAGCCGTTCTCGAAGAACAGCATGGCGCTCGGCAGGTAGCGGTTGGCCCGGCCGGCCCGGAAATGTTCCGCCCGGGGCTGGTCCGCTCCCCTGATCCGGGAGATCACCCCCTGACGGGGCATGAGCACCAAACTCTGCCCCGCCTCTTCGTCCCTGATGGTGTAGGTCTCGGCCTCCCGCCCCCGGAAGAACGCGGAGAAGGCCATGTACGCCTCCTGGGGGTCACCCACCGAGACCTGCTGGTCGTCGCCGTCGCCGGTGGTGAAGACAAACTGTTTCGGTCCGGGCTGGTAGGGACGGGCCATGGTTCGTCCTCCGGTTCGGTGGATACGTCCCGCCAGGGTAGTTGATCAGGGCGGACCCGCCTGCGGCCCTGGTCACAGACGTGCCGCGCGCAGACGACGAGCCCGGGACCGGACGCGGGTCGACGCGGCGACGAACCGGGGACGGCCATCGTCGGTCCGGACAGGGACACCGGAAGCCGGACGGTCCGACGGCCCCTGTGCGCCGGGTTCAGGGGTCGAGGGGTCGACGTCGGGCACGTCCTCGGCCGTCTATGGTCGAACAGCTCACATCCCCGGAGGTGGCGCATGGCCGAAGGCCAGCTCGATTCGTATCGCCGTGCGGCGCTGTTCGTCGACTTCGAGAACGTGTACATCGGTCTGCGCAACTCGAGCCCCGACGCGGCTGCGGCGTTCGCCACTGACCCGGGCCGCTGGGTGCGGTGGATGGAGCAGGATCTCGGCCCGTTCCGGGTCGACGACGACGAGGTCCCGCGGATGCTGCTACGCCGGATCTGCTACCTGGAGCCGAGCCATTCCGGCAAGTTCCGTTCATACTTCACCCGGGCCGGGTTCCGGGTCGTGGACTGCCCGTCGCTGACGAGTATGGGCAAGAACAGTGCCGACATTCACATGGTGCTCGACATCCTCGACACCCTCACCCACCCAACCCGGTTCGACGACTTCGTCGTCCTCTCGACCGATGCCGATTTCACCCCGGTGTTCATGCGGCTGCGGGAGCACGACCGGACTTCGGCAATGCTGGTGAGCGGGCCGACCGCCGCCGCGCTGCAGTCGGTGTGCGACTTCGCGATTCCGGACATCATGTTCATCGAGGAAGCCTTGGGCCTGAGCCCCTCGCAAGCCGGAGTGGAGCAGGCCCGCACCCCCGTGCCGCAACCACGCGCGACCACCGCCGTGCTGGCCAACCGCGACAGCGACAGCGTGCGAAACCGCATCGAGGCGACGGTGCGGCAGCTGGTGGCACAGTCGACGACACCGGTCGACCTTGCCTCCGCAGCACACTACGTCCGCAAGGCCCTGGGACGGGAGGCGACGACAAACTGGGCCGGGGCGGGCGGGTTCAAGCAGTTCGTCACGACGATCCAGAGCGACAGCCTGGTGTTGGAGCCGCGCCACCCCGGCTGGCTGCTCGACCCGGCCAGGCACGAACTGCTCAAGCCCTCGAGCGCGCCGGAGATCGCCGAACGAGTGAGCCGAGTCGTCGGAGCACCGCTGATCGGCACGGACGCCTATCGGGCCCTGTTCCGGTCGATCGCCGACGAGGGCCGCGCCAACCCCGCCCTACCACAGGCGCAGGCGGAGGAGGTGATCCGTGAGGCGTGCGGCCGGCGGGGACACACGGTCACGAGAAGCGCGATTCACTTCGTGCTCATCGGCCTGAAGTACAGCGGGGTCGACTGGCGGGACGCCCGGCACGACGCGGCGAACCTCGCCTCGGAGTTCGCCGGTAACGTGCTGCGGCTGACGGTCAACGCCCGGATGGAGTTGTCGGAGGCGGAGCGGGCTGCGGTGTGCGCGTGGATCCAGGACGACCGCTGAACGACACCTGCTACTCCCGATTCAGCGCTCAGGCTGACGTGGTGGGCAACGCCGGCGCTGCCCGTGAGCTTCTCTCAGGCGCCGTTGGCGGAGTGAATGCCGAGATCGGTACGCCCTGGCAGTAGATCCTCGCGGAGGGCCCGGGTCCCGTGGTAGTCGCCATCGCGCAGGCGTCGGAACGGCAGCGTGGGCTCGGTGTCGACGGTGCGCAGCCGCTCTCGTAGTCGCGTGGTCTCGCGTTCGACAGCGGCGGTGTCCAGACTGTCGGCGTCGTGGACGACGTGCAGGTCGACCACGTCGATGCCGACGTACCAGAGCACACCGTGGGTGACGGGGAACAGCAGGGAATCGATGTCGCCGCTGATGCCGCGCGGGCCGATCGATGCGGCGTCTTCGCCGGCGGTCACCACGATCAACGCCCGGCGTCCGGCGAGGCCGCCGTCGCCGTAGCGGCGCGGCAGCCCATCGCCATCGAGGTCACCGTACGCGAATCCACTGGTGAGTACTCGGTCGAACCAACCTTTGAGGATCGCGGGCGGCCCGTACCACCACAACGGGAACTGGATGACCAACAGCTCGGCCGCGGCCAGTTTCGCCTGCTCGTCGCGCACGTCGGCGGGCAGTTCGCCCCGGGCGTACGCCTCGCCGGCCAGTTCGGCGATGTTGCCGGGATTCGCGGCCAGCTCACCGAGGTCGCGGTCGCTGAGAACGGGGTCGAAGCCCTGCGCGTACAAATCGGACGTCTGCACCCGGTAGCGAGCGGCCAGAGCCTCGGTGCCCACCCGGAGGAGGTGAGCGTTGAAGGATTCCCGGCGGGGATGCGCGTACACCCAGAGGGCGTTGCCTGCCTCGGGGGTGTGGGTGATCGTCATCGGGTCTCCTCGCTCGTGGGGTGTCGGTTCTCGGTGGCGACCGCCGTGACGACGCGGGCAAGCGCGTCGCGGGCGCGCTCGGGGCTGATCCGGTTGTCGAGGGTGCTGCGGGCGAGGGCGTCGCCGGCGCCGACGATGGCCTGCAATCCTGCCGTGTCGATGGGGCCGGCCAGGGGCACGAGTGCCTCGCGGCACATGTCGAGGTAGGCCTCTTCGGCCTCCTGGCGTAGCCGGTTGAGGGTGGCTGAGCCAGTCAGCGCGGCGACGACGTCGGCCAGCTCTCGGCCTTCGGCAAGGCAGCAGTCGATGTAGGCCCCCGCAACCAGGTACGCCACTCTCGGCAGGTCGGGCTCGGCTTCCTCGAGCGCGGCACGCAGCGTCTCGCGCTGGCGGGCCTCGAACTCGCGGTACAGCTCGGCAAGGAGGCCGCCTCGGTCGCCGAAGTGGTCGTAGACCAGGGGTTTGGTCACTCCGGCGCGGTCGGCGAGCCGGGCGAGGGTGAACTCGCCGGTGCCTGCGTCGCGGATGAGCTCGCGGGCGACCTGCAGTAGTTGGGTGTGCCGCTGCTGCTTGGACATCCTGCGGCGCGGGCCGGCCGCCGGCAGCTCACTCACCCGAACCCCTTCCATACCATGATCGCCATAAGTTACCTCTAGTAAGTTACCATAGGTAACTTCGGATCGGAGATGGATCTTCGCTCCGGTGAACACGACGGCGGCAGCCGGCCGCGCGGTACACATCCATGCCCGGTCGGTGTGGTTGTTTCCGCTGCTCATGGCAGCAGCCTGCACATCACCGGTGAACAGCTTCGCCAGCAGGTACGCCTTAAACCGCAGGCCCGGCAACGCGACGCCCACCGCACCGGCACACCACGACGGGTCTCCGGTACAGGCGTGCTGCACCAGCAGCCGCCACACGGTGTCCCGGGCGGCGTAGCCGCAGGACGGATGCATCAGGAGCGCCGACAGCTCCGGCAGGGTGATGATCCGGCGGGGCAAGCCCAGGCCGAGACGGCGGCCATCGACCGACAGCGGATTCGGCCCCTGCCCAATCCGCTGAGAATCTTGTGCAGGCAGGCGGCATCGGGTGACCGAGGAACCCTCTTACCTGTAACCGTCCTTCGGAGCTGAGCACGATGGGACAGGAGAGCCCGAACGAGGTCCTCAAGAGGTTACCGGCGGCTCGCTCGGAGGCTGATTCATCGCGTCAACATCGTTTGATGTGTTGAGTACGGCGCAGTCGCGGCAGGTGGGGTGTGTGGCGCGGTGTTGGCGTGCCCAGAAGCCGGCGTCGATCTCTTGTCGGCGAGGCGGAACGGCGGCAAGCTGTAGGCGACGCAGTAGGTGAAGGTTGGTGGGCAGCGCTGCGACGTCAGTGGCGTGTAGGCGCGGGTGGTGGACGATGAGTGTCCCGTCGCTCATGGTCACCAGGGCCCGGTACTGACGTAGGTCGTTCGGGCCATTCGGCTGGAACAGGGTTTCGTCGTGGCGGCTGGGGCGGAGGATGTGCCGGCCATCCGGGTGGATATGAGCGAGGAACCATTCGATGAAGTCGGTGCGTGCTGGCCCGTGTGTGGGGTCGTAGTAGTCGATCGCCCGGGCCCGGCGCACGAGGTCGGCGAGGGTGCTGGAGTCGACCGCGAAGAACGTGAGGTCCCGGGGGAGTTGCCACTGCTTCCACGTGGGCCGGGTGTCGGGTGCGGTGGCCGGACGTGGGAGGCGCGGTGCCTGCTCCAGGAACGTGGTGTCGATGTCGGCTCGGGCGAAGTGCTTGCGGAGCCAGGAGCGTTGGAAGTCGTTCGCGGTCTGCCAGGTGTAGACAAGCGCGTCGTACTCGCCGACTGGCTGGGGCTGGTCGGCCCAGGGCAGGTTGTGGCAGACGTCGGCGATAAGCCGGATCTCGGCAAGGTGCCCATCTGGGTGTCTCGACCGGTCCGGGTTCGATGCCAGCGCCCGGATCTCGATCATCGCGGCTGACAGCAACACTGCGATGGCCGCGCGACGATGATTGAGGTTCCCCCGGCAGCTCGGAGGCTTTCGATCATGCTCTGATGGAGCTGAAGGGAGTCATCCGTGGCAGCACCGAAGAAGTACCCCGATGAGCTGCGTGAACGTGCGGTGCGCTTGTATCGGGAGTCGGACCCGAAGCCCGTGATCCGGCAGCTGGCACGCCAGCTTGGTGTGCATCACGAAGCGTTGCGCAACTGGATCCGCCAGGACGAGGCCGACCGCGGTCAGCGTGACGACCGGCCGACGACCTCGGAGGTTGAGGAGCTGCGCCGGCTACGGCGGGAGAATGCCGAGCTGAAGCGGGCCAACGAGATCCTGAAAGCCGCGTCGGCTTTTTTCGCCTCGGAACTCGACCCGACCCGGCGACGGTCGTGACGCTCGTCAACGAGCTACGCGATCGCTTCGGGGTCGAGCCCGTCCTCCGGGTCCTCAACGTCGCCCCGTCGACCTACTACGGCTGGCTCGCCCAGGCCGCCAACCCGTGTGTTCGGCGGCGGGAGGATGCGGAACTGGCGGTGGAGATCGCGGAGATCCACGACGTATCGGGTGGCACCTACGGCAGTCCAAGGGTGCACGCCATGCTGCGCCGGCAGGGCCGCCAGGTGGGTCGCAAGCGGGTGGAGCGGTTGATGCGGACCGCCGGCCTGCAAGGGGCGTTCCTGCGCAAGAAGTGGCGCATCCCGTCGACCCGGTCGAACCCGAAGGCGACACCGGCTCCCGATCTGGTGAACCGGCAGTTCACGGCTGCGGCGCCGAACCGGTTGTGGGTCGCCGACGCCACCCGCATCCCCTGCGGTGAGGGCGTGTTCTGGCTGGCCGCAGTGCGGGACGTGTTCTCCAACCGCATCGTGGGCTGGCGCTGCTCTGACCGCTGCGACACCGACCTGATCCTCGGCGCCCTCGAATACGGCATCTGGTCCCGCGACGTCCGCGACGGCCAACTGATCCACCACTCAGACCGCGGGTCGAACTACACGTCGTTCCGCTTCGCCCAACGCCTGGCCGACAACGGCATCCTGCCCTCCATGGGGTCGGTCGGCGACAGCTACGACAACGCCCTGATGGAGAACTTCTGGTCGACGTTGAAGATCGAACTGGTCTACCGCAACTCGTGGCGCACCCGCGACGAGGCCGAGAACGCGATCTTCACCTACATCGACGGCTGGTACAACACCCGCCGCATCCAGAAAGACCTCGGCTGGCGATCCCCAGACGAGTACGAAACCGCCTGGCACACCCACCAGGCCCGACACGACCAGACGGCTATCGTTCAGCCTGAGCCCACCGGCGCCAGGTAACTAACCCTCCGGCAAACCGGGGGAACCTCACGGGACATATCCCGGATGGAAGCCCGCCGCGACCACCTGAATGGAGCGATCAAGGATGTTGAGCTGCTGCGGGTGGAGTCCCGACCGCATGCGAGGCTCGGTCGGCGGGAGCTGTTCGGAGCGTTCAAGAACAACGGGCACCGCGTGTACCGGTACAAGATTGCGGTCGAGTATTCCGGCGGTGTGCAGACGCCAGCCGGACGCGGCATCATCCAGCCGGGGGAAGTCGTGTCCGAGCACCTGCTGACGGAGGCACCCTACGACAGCATCGTTGTCTGGTTTGACGGTGAATGCCCCTGCGATGTCCCGGATGACCTTGACGGGCACTGGCGGAGGTCGTGGCCTGCCCCTGAACCGGTCGTGCCGGATGATGAAAATCCCGCCTTGCAGTAACCAGGGTGTTTACAGATGTAGATTCGTCACGTGGATGAGGAATACCGCTGGGACGACAACACCTACACAGCCATCGCCGCCAAACAGGTGTAGGAACCTTGATGATCTTTCGAGTCGGTCGTGCCCGTCTTACCCCCAAGAGGGGCGCTTCTACTCCAAACCCCACAAGTCAGACACCGTCACGACTTTGCCGGCGCCCTGCTACCAACCCCAGGTGTGGTGATGCCGCCAGCATCACCACACCTGCGAAGAAGAGAATCTTGCTGAACAGCCGTTACCAGGCTCGTAGATTGGCGCTCAGATCCGATGTCGAAGCTCGTCCTGCTCGTCCAGCGACTCACGCATCGCGGTCCGTGCAACATCGACCCCCACACCCGTCGCATCGGCGATGACCTCGGCAAGCCGGGAGGGATGGTCGATACGCGGATAGGTGGGCATGCTAATCCAAATCTCGGGCCCCACCTCGTTCGCGTCAAAGGTTGCTGCGTCGCTGGTGAGCTGCGCGTAGTAGCTTTCAAACGCAGGGTCCCAGCCCCAGACGCTCTGCCGACGCCAGCCAGCTAGCTCAAGGTTGTAGATCGGGTACCAAACCATACGAGTTCTCCGGGGCTTCGGTTGTGCACTATGGACAGTTTCATTATCGCTGTCGCAGACTGCTGGCGTGTTCCGGGGCTGTTCCGCACCGGGTTTGATGGAGACATCGAAACCTGGGAGGAACACCAGCGATGCCCGCACCGAGGAAGTACAACGATGAGCTGCGTGAGCGTGCGACCCGGTTGGCGGTCGAGGCCCGCCGGGAGCCGGCCAGTGCGGTGGGAGCGATCCGTCGGATCGCCGGTCAGCTCGGGGTCCACCCTGAGGCGTTGCGTGCGTGGGTGAAGCAGGCCGAGCGATTCGCTACCCCCAGAGACTCGCCGAGGCCGGCGCCGTCGCATCGGTCGGCTCCACGGGCGACTCGTACGACAACGCGATGGCCGAAGCGTTCAACTCCCTGTACAAGGCCGAACTCGTTCGCAACCGAGGTCCCTGGCGCGGGCTCGACGACCTAGAGATGCCACCGTCGAGTACATCGACTGGTACAACAACCGCCGCCTATACAGCGAACTCGGACACGTCCCAGTGATGCCGCGCCCAGGATCACCGAGTCGGTAGAGACTGTTGATGCGGACTGCGCAGGCATCCTGCCCGATTCAATCGGGGTATAGGCACGCCCGTTGTCGAAATCACACCCGCAGAGGGAGTGCATGGCGCAGCCGCTTCCCTTACCAGCCTGTCGTGGAGGCCCGCGAAAGTGACCACCCGGTGCTGTGCCGGACGGCGTCTTGGGCGAGGTTGTCGAGGTTGGTGAGGATCTGGCGGGGTGCGGCGGTCAGGTCCAGTGGGTGATGGATGATGTCGATGCCGGTGTGGCGGACCCGCCGGCGGGATGGTGCTGCGCCTTGGGCGTAGACGAGCCAGCCGGCGGGGAGATCGAGCGCGGTGCAGTAGGCGAGCATCTGATAGGCGTCGGCGTTGGGGTATCGAGAGCTGGGTCCTTCGAGTTTGTATTTAGCGTCGAAGACCGCGACCGATCGCTGGTTGACGAGGTGGACGACGTCGGGTCTGATCGGGATACTGCGGTCGATGTCGAGGTGATCCTGGTACTGGCCGGCGGTGTGACCGGGGTACGGGGCGAGGGCTTCGCGTAGCGCGGTAGTGACGAAGTCTTCAAACACTTTGGCCATGTTGACGACGAAAGCCGCGATCGTGAGGTCGCCGGGGCCTGGTTCGGCGGACTGGTATCGCAGGATGATCTGGGCGAGGCGCAGCGCGGCGGTGTAGCGCTCGTTGAGCCGGCTTGGTAGCCATGACGGCAGCGGCGTCCCGGCGGGAAGGATGTGGACGCCACGGAGCCGACCGTCGAGGTGAGTAATTCGTGAGAGCGCGCCGGAGGGCAGCCGAGGCACGGTTGCCATCCGGCGCAGGGCGGTTCGGAGGATCCGGTTCTCGGCGATATCCGTGGCGTACTCGTCGTAGCGGACCTCGATGGGCAGGAGCATGCCGGGACGGCGAGTGAACTGATCGGCGAACCGGATGCGGCCCCGGACCAGGGGTAACGCCTCGTCGACAGAGACGTAGCCTTGTAGGACACCGGGAGCCAGGGCACGTTCTGCCTGCCGGATCAGCGATTCGGCCAGGGCCGGCCACAGGTCCGGTTCTGCGGTGGCGGTGACGTCCTCAGGGCGGAATCCCGGGTCGAGGGCGTAGCCGAGCAGGAACAGCAGCCGGGTGATGCCGGTCTTGGGTCTTACCTGGACGTCGAGGCCACCGATGCGGACGGCGCCGACCTTGCCGGTGGGCAGCAGGTACCACCAGTCGTCGCCGTCGGGGCGGACCTCGACGAGCCCGGTGCTGCTGAGCGCCGCGGCGATGCCGTCGTCGAGACGCCGCCGTATCCCCTTGCTGTCGAGTTCGTCGAGGACGATGGGCGGCTCGCTCATGGCGCGGGTTCCCGCTGGTCGGCCGATGGTGGTGGTGTGATGCGGGCCCGGATGGCGGCCAGCCCGAACCGGTTGCGGATCTGGGCTCGGTTGAGCCGGCCGTAGTAGTGCTCCTCCAGCAGCGGCATCAGGTCGTATCGCCAGACGCGTTCGAGGGCGGCGTCGGTGTCGAGGTTCGGGCGCATCAGGTAGGAGGGGCCGATTTTGAAGTCGTGGTCCTGTTCGTCGTCGATACTGTCGTTGAGGGCGGCGAGCAGCGCGGCGCGTTCGTCGTCGTGCCGATTGTTGGCGGTCAGCCAGTTGCTGAGGACGTTACTCA
The DNA here is from genome assembly GCF_049863385.1 of Micromonospora sp. WMMD723. Lineage (NCBI taxonomy): Bacteria > Bacillati > Actinomycetota > Actinomycetes > Micromonosporales > Micromonosporaceae > Micromonospora > Micromonospora sp. WMMD723. The sequence goes on along the minus strand of NZ_JBMKNR010000001.1, from coordinate 3,354,273 downwards.
CCGGGGGTTCGTCGGGGTGAAGCTCGATGAAGGCGAACCGGCGCCGGATCGCGGCGTCGACCAGGGAGATTGAACGGTCTGCGGTGTTCATGGTGCCGATGATGAACACGTTAGGCGGAAGGTTGAATGCCTCGGACGGGGAGTATTGCAGCCGTACCGTGGCGTGGCGGTACTCCAGCAGGAAGTACAGCTCACCGAAGACTTTGGCCAGGTTCGCCCGGTTGATCTCGTCGACGATCAGGACGTACGACTGGTCGGGGTTGTTGCGGGCTTCGGCGGCGATCTCGCGTAGCGGTCCGGGTGTCTTCGCGAAGCTGACCGTGCCGGAGTCGGTGCCTTCGACCGGGCGGAAACCTTCGAAGAAGTCCTCGTACGCGTACGAGGGGTGGAATTGCACCAGGCGCACGGCGTCGCGGTCGGCGACGTGGGCCGCGAGTGCTCGCGCGAGGTAGGTCTTGCCGGTTCCTGGAGGGCCGTAGAGGATGATTTGGGATCGGTCCTGCCACACCTCGATCAGGTCCTGTAGCCAGGACCGATCGATGTGCAGCCGGGCGGCGAGCGTGTCGGTCGCCGCGGTCAGTTTCGGCACGGTAAGCGGTGCCGGCTGCGGACGCTCGGCCGTAGCCGGTTCGGGCGTGGTCTCGCTGTCGGTGTCGACGCCGATTAGAGTGGTGAGGACGTCCAGAGCACCGGTCAGGTCGACCACGGTGCCTTGCTGGTCCAGCTCGGCGGGCAGCGGTGTAGGCAGTGTCTCCACACCGATCGGGTCGTGGGTCAGCCATGCCGCGGATCTGCGCAGGCGGGCGCCGCTGTCGTCCGGGCTGTACTCCGCGTCGCCGTCTAGGATCGCGCCGTACAGGTGATCATCGAGCAGGGTGACCACGATGTCATCGGCGGCCATCTGCGACAGGAACGCGTGGTACTCGGTGGCCAGGCTCATCCGCTGGGCGTAGTCCAGGTGCTGGTAGCCGGCTTCCACCGCGGCGCGGACCTCGGCGCGGGACGCGCCGGGTGTCATCTCGCCCAGGTGGGTCGCGGCCAGCGAAACGAACGACTCCGTTCGCCATCTGCCCACCAGGTCGGAGCCGCCTTGCCGAGGCCGTACCAACCAGGCCCGGCGTTCCCCAGGTGGCCGTTCGGCCTGCTTACGCCATTGCGCGGCGAACGGCGGCCGATAGTAGTCGACCGGCTGCCCCGTCTCCTGCTCGATCCGGGTCGTGATGGTGAACAGGTCCCGGTTGAGGTCACCGGAGGACCGATCGCCCTGGCCGAGGAAGGTGTCTCGTATCGCCTTCTTGTCGGCGATGCTCAGGATCGGCAGGAAGTGTGTCGGAAACGCGAGATACAGCAGTTCCTCGCGTAGTGATGGCATGAAACGGTGCTGGTAGACGGCGTCTTGCCAGGTCCACGGGTCGGCAAGCGCGTCGGCCTGTTGCGGCTGGGGGGTCTGCCACCAGTTGCCGAGGAAGTTGACCGCGTCGACCAGCCACTTCCACAGCATGGTGTGTGCGCCGGTGCCGCCGTTCCAGGTGCCCTGGGCGAACGCAGCCCGCACGTGCTCGGGGATGCTGACCGGCTCACGCATCCAGCTCAGCACCTCGGTGATCCGTCCGTGCAGTGTCGCGGCGGTCAGGTTGAGCAGCGGTAACCCTTGCAGAGTGAGTAGTTCCGCCGAGAGCTGGATGGCATCGTCGGGCGCGCCGTCGAGCTGACGGCGGAGCTTGACCATGAAGGGATCTTTGCTCGCGTCGGGTCGCTCGTTGTAGTGGCGGTGCAATTCGGCTGTGGTCTCGGCGGTCCAGACCCGGCGATCAGGGGTGAACAACGACCGGCCCTGGAGCAGGCCCAACTCCAGCAGTTCCCGCCCGACCTTGCGGACGAGGTCGTCCGGCCGCGCCGGGGTGATCAGCCCAGCCATGCTCATCCGAGGGTTTCCTTCCGGGCCTGGTGGCGGATGCCGGCACCGGGTGGCGGAGCAAGCGCCGTGACGTACGGAACGCCGGTCACAGTGGCCTCCTGCATGGCGTCGAAGATCTCCAGGATCATACGTTTGGTGCGGTATTCGCCGTACGCCTTCTCGTCGCGCTCGCGCACGACCATGAAGGTGTCCATGATGTAGTCGACGTCGTCACGGCCGACGCCATAGAGGTGAAAGTAGGCGGCGTCGAGTTCCGCCCGCAGCGTGGCCCGCCGGGAACGATCCCACACGAACGGCGGCCCATCGTCCCCCAACTCGACGGCATAACCTTCCAGGTCGTACGCGGTGTAGCTCAGCTCCAACACCCGAGGCGTGATCCAGCAGGTAAGGCTGACCGGGATTGACCAAGGGGTGTCCCGTTCGTATCTTTCCGGGGGCAGGACCGGCAACTGCTTGACGATGAAGTAGCCCATTCCAGCGCCGGAGAGCTTCTGCCGGGCCACGAAGTCGAGAACGAACGAACTCATGTTGGCTTGGAGCCCGGCGGCAGGGTCGACGTGTGACAGCGCGAGCAGGTACTTGTGACCCACTGCGGTGCGAGGGACCACGGTTGTGATGAGGGTACGTTCGTCGACGCTGCGGGCGATGTCGCGCCAGCCGAGGAGCCAGTCGTGCGGCCAGCCGGGTTTTTCTCGCTCGGGGTCGCCAGCGAGTTTCTCTTCGACCAGGGATTCGGGTACCCAGTAACGGGGCTGTACGCCGAGGGAGGGATCGTTGTGTGCGGCGTCGTCGAGTCGCGGCAACGTGCCTTTGTTTAGCTGTTCCTGTGTGGCACCTTCGTATGTAGAGAACCGGTGATCATAGTGATGAGCCAACTTGGCCTCGTAAAGTGGCAGAAGATTCTCGCCATCTTTTGTGAAACGGTTTCCTTCTAGAAGCCAACCAGATTCCATCGCTTCATCAGCGTTGATGAAGTGCCGAGATCCGGTGGCCATGTTGAACAGACCTTGAGCGAAAGAAATGCTCCATGGGTTACCCAGGGGATCCTGGTCTCGCCAGAGCACAGGAATCCGGTTGTAGATTCCGATGGTGATCTCGGCATCGCGACGCGCGACGAAGACGGGGCAGGTTCCAGTGTTCGGATTCAGGCGAAGGATCTCGTCGGGCGTGATCGTATAGGAGCGCTCGGCGATCTGCCGAGCCTGTCGCGCCCGGAATGCCAATATCGCGTGCCCGGCTGGTCGGCCGGAAAGTACGAGAAGCGCGAACCGGTACTGGTTGTGCACGCTGGGGAAAACCTTTTCCTCGTTCTCGAAATCGAAAATGGCAACCAGGTTTCGGCGTCCTACCAAGTCGCGGAAGTAATGCTGCGTCGTCGCATCCGTCGCGATTCCAGTGGGGACGATGATGCCGAGCCGCCCAATCGGGCTCATTAGCGATCGATCTGTTTCGGCGAACACCGCGTAGGTGTTCAGGCGGCCGGACGACGTGAGCAGATAACGGCCAGAGTATCTGACAAACGCGGTCACGCCTTCAATTCGGCGGCGTTCCTGCCGATACTCCGAAAAGAGAACGGGGTCTTCCTCGGCAAGTGCATCGATGAGCAACTCGCGGGCTGCATCGTTGGGCGCCTCGGCGATTTCAGGATCACGCGACGCGAAGAACTCCTGTTTGTTCACCTCGATCTTTTCCCAAGGTGGGTTACCGAGGATGCACGAGAACCCGCCGTCCCAACCTTGCGCAGTGGTCTCGATGGTGGTCTCGTCGACCTGGAAGATCTCGGGGAATTCGAGGTGCCAGTGGAAGAACCGGTATTGCGTGGCGAGGTGCTGGGCGTACCCGGTGAATTGGTCGTTGGTCGTGTCGAGTGGGCTGGCGGCGATGGCGCGCATGATGGCGTTGGTGGGTGGTTCGGGCACCGGGTAGTCGGTGCCAGGGACGCGGGCGGGCATCGGCCAGACGAACGCGGCACACCAGGTGTCGGCGTGGCGGTGTTTGGCCTGGTAGGCGTCTGACTGTTCGTGCTTTTCCCAACGGGCGGCTTGGGCGCGGATTGCGTTGACGTCGTCGGGCAGGTTGAGCAGGGCGGCTCGTTGCGCGGCGAGGTCGGCGTTCGAGACGTCCGGCCCGCTGCTAAAGACGAAGGCGTCCTGGGCGTAGCCCCGTTCTGTGCCGGGCTGGATGGAGACTGTGACGGTGGCTTGTGCCTTGTTGTTCTTGCGGACGGCGGCGGCGGTCGCTTTGTCGTCGCCTTCGAGCTCTTTGAAAGCGCCGTCGGGAACATCTCCGTGCAGGAGGGCCGGAGTGGCGCCGAGCAAGGAGTTGCCGATGCGGATGCGGGCGTCGAGGAAGCCGAGGGGTTTGCCCGGTTCGAGGGCTTCCATCCAGAGCGAGACTTTGGCGAGTTCGGCGGCGAGGTCGTTGAGGTCGACGCCGTAGATGCAGTTGCCGGCCACCTCGCGAAGCGCGTGCTGGACCTGGGCGGGGCTGGGTTCATCGTCGCCGGAGCGGACTTGGGCAAGCCGGCGGGCGATGCGGCGGGCTGCGGCGACAAGGAAGTGGCCGGAGCCGCAGGCGGGGTCGCAGACGGTCAGTGCGAGCAGCCGGGTTTCCGCGTCGGCAGGATTGGCCGCACCGGTAACGGCCTCGTCGAGCAGCGGGTCGAGGGCGGTGTCGAGCAGCGCGGAGACGAGGCTGGGCGGGGTGTAGTAGGAGCCGGTGGTTTTGCGGTCGTTGCCGGAGATGGTGACAAGTCGGAACACGCGGTCGGTGAGGTCGAGGCGAGGGACGAGTTCGAGCAGCGATTCGTAGACGCTGCCGAGTTCCTCGGCACCGAGGTTGCGGTAGTCGACGGGTTGGATCCGTTGTCCGGGCAACGCGACCCAGGCGAGTTTGCGGATGGCGCTGAGCAGATCTTCGTTGGTGAGTTCGCAACCGAGCAGCGGGTCGACGGGCAGGCCGTCTAGGGCGGGCAGGCGCGGGTCGGGGTCGAACAGCCCGGCCAGGGCGGGTAGGCCGAGGCCCGGATGTCCGTTGCCGCCGAGAGCCCGCAGCACGAGGCGCTGGGCGTGCCAGAGGTCGGGATGAGGGCTGCCAGCGCGGCTGCGGGACAGCCGGCGCAGGCGGGCGGTGGAGAAGTAGTGCTGGTACCGCTCGCGGGCTTGGGTGGCGGCGTCGGGGTGCAGGAGAGCGTTACGGTCTTCGGCGACGAAGCAGAACAGCAGCCGGTAAACGAGGCGCAGCAGCGCGCGGTGGTATTGGGCGGTGCTGAGGTTTCCGTTGCGCAGGGCGGTGGTCAGCGGCTGGTTGGCGGGGTGGCGGATGAATCCTGTGCCGAGTGCGGCGATGGCGTTGGCAACGCCGTCGCGGAGCCGGTCGAGCAGCCGAGTTCCGGCTTCGGCGGCTTCGCCGCGCCAGATTTCGAGCCAGCAGCCTGCTGGTGTAGTGGTGCCGGTGTCGTCGGGGCGCTGTTCGAGGCGAGAGACATGGCAGAGTTGCCAGAGCAGCAGGAACTCTGGGTATAGCTCGCCGTCGAAAATGGTTTCGAGGTCGAATTCGAGGTACGCGGATCCGGCGAGGGCGGTGGAGTCGCGCAGCAGTCGCAGGCGTAGCCCGTTGGACAGGATGCCCCACAGGTGGTCGTCGCTGCGGTTGAGTAGTTCTTGCAGCATGGCCTGAGGGGCGCGGGCTGCGCCGGGCAGGTCGAGGTTGCGGTGGTTGAGGTCGGCGGTGGGGCCGAGCAGATGGATGGGCACGTGTTGCCAGGCGTGACTGACCGGGTAGTTGCGTTCGTCGATGGTGTAGCCGCTGGGAAGAGCAGGGACCTGGCCGTAGCCGAGTTCACGGAGCAGAACGAGCAGCCAGCGTTGCTGGGCGGCAGTGGTGCCGTGCGCTCCGGGTGCCTGGTTGGCGGTGTGTTCGCGCCAGGCGGTCCAGGCGCTACGCAGGTAGGACCAGGCGCGGCTGGCGGCGTCACGGACGGTTTCACGTCCGATGAGGTGGTACGAGGCCGGGGTGAGGCCAGCCGGATTCTTGAGTTCTCCGGCTTGGATGCGGGCAAGGAGGCCCGGTGGGACGACACCGCCAACGGCGTGGATGGCCTGAAGTCCGGGACTGCTCACGCGGTTGCTCCCGTCATCATGGGTGCCGGTCGGTAGAGGTAGACGCCGAGGATGTCGACGGGGAGTTGAGGGTCGACGGTGAGGCCCCGGATGCCGAGCGCTCCGGCGCGGTCGCCTCGGGCGGCGGTGCGGACCCGGACGTGTGCGTCTCGTAGAGAATCGGCGAGGTCGCGGGCGATCTGGTCGAGGTGGCCCGTGATGGCGGGCAGGGCGGCGAGGATCCCGGTCATGATGTTGCGGGCGATGTCGGGGCTGAGGTTGTGATCGGGCCGGGCGGCGAGCAGGGTTTCGACGGCCTCGGGAGTGAGCCACTGGGGGTTCGATGGCGTGCTGGTGAAGGCGAGTGGGCGGGCTTCCTCGGCGACCTGGGTATGTGGACCGTAGCGGCCGGGAAGCGTGAGGTTGGCGCGTACGCGGGTCAGCAACAGCACAGTCGGGATGGTGACGGCGTCGGTGACGATCACCCCGCACCGCCGGGCGGGCCGCGCGTCGGCCGGCAGAGCGGGGTCGAGAGCGGCGTCGAGGACGTAGCGGGCGATGCCGGCCGAAGTGCTGTCGGTGCGAGCCAGGACGGCAGCGCCGCGCGGGGCGGGAAGGTCCCGGTAGAACGGCATGGCTTTGGCGGATTGGCCGAGGGCGTCGCGTAGACCGACGGGCAGGCCGGTGGGTTCGACGGTGAATCCGTACGGCTCGCGGGTGAGGATGCCGCCGCACTCCTGTAGGGCGGTGGCGACGAATCCGGCTACGTGGTCGGTGCTGCCGAGGGCGGCCCGCATGGCCTCGACCTCGCGGCGTACTTCGTCGGGGCGGATGGTGTGGTGGGCGTAGCGGCTGCGGCTGCGGCGTTCTGCCTCGGCGCTGCTCTGCCAGTCGAATTCGAGTTGCCGGCTTTCGGGCAGGTCGAATTCGAGGGTCTCCTGGACGTAGGCGGTGCCGCGTTTCATGACCCCGTCCAGCAGGGCGGTGAGGACTTGGTCGCTGGTGGCCGGGACGGGGACGCTGATGCCGAGGTCGCGGCGGATCGCCTCGTGCTTGCGGATCAGGACGTCCATGACGAGCCGGTCGATGACGTTGTCGGCGCCGTAGAGGGTGACCGCGCGGACGATGTCGCGAGGCTGGCCGAACCGGTCGACGCGGCCTTCCCGTTGTTCGTGGCGGGTCGGGTTCCAGGCCAGGTCGTAGTGGACCACGGCCTGGAAGTCGTGTTGCAGGTTAACGCCCTCGGAGAGACAGTCGGTAGCGACGAGAACCTTGTTGGTGGTGCCAGCCCGGTCGGCGAGGTCCCGGACTCGGGCGGCGCGGTCCTCCGGGGGCAACTCGCCCGTGATTACCTCGACGACGGCCTTCGGGAACTCCTCCGTGAGGTGGTCGGCAAGGTAGTGGGCGGTCGGGATGAACCGGCAGAACACGATCGGGTGGAAACCGTCCTTCAGTAGCCGTTTCACGGTGGCGGTGACCAGCGCCAGTTTGGTGTCCAGGCTTTTACGCCGTTCGGCGTCAGACTCCTGCGCGATGGCCAGGGCCTGGCTGCGCAGGTCGTTCAGCCGGTCCGTGGTACTGCCCGTGCTGCTGGGGCTATCGTCGACGACTGCTCCGGGGACAGCGTCGGCGACATCGAGCGCGTCGTCGTTCATCAGGTCGAGCACCAGGGCTGCTCCGGTGGCGTCAGCCGCCTGTTCCGTGCTAGTGCCGGCGGACGCGGCCCGGGTGGTGAGGGTGGCCGCAGCCGCGGCGGGTGAGGAGGCCAGCGCGCGCAGCAGCGACAGGGCGGACCACCATCGAATGCGTTGCTGCACGCGGCTGCCGCTGTGGTCGGTGATCTGCCCCTGGACATAGCCGAGGACGTTGTCGAGCAGGGTGCGGTATTGCGGCGACAGTTCGTAGGTGCGTTCGTCCGTGGCCCGGTCCGAGGGGAATTTCGTATCGGCACCGAGGTATTCGCGGATGTCAGCGCGGCGGCGCTGCACCATGCGGGACGCCAAGGCGCGCCGGCCGGTCTCGCCGGCCAGATCGATGTCGCGCAGGGCTGGGTCGAGTAGCCCGATCAGGTTGCGGAACGTTTCTTCCTTGCCGCTGTGCGGGGTCGCCGTTACCAGAATCAGGTGCCGGTGAGCGTCGGCGGCGAGATCTTTCAGCAGCCGGTACCGCTGGGTGCGGCCCCGGCCTCCGGTTCCGGTCTCGTCGCTGACGCAGGCGTGTGCCTCGTCCACGATGACCAGTTCCGGTGCGGCTCGCAGGAAGTCGTCGCGGCGCATGTCCGACTTGATGTAATCGGTGGAAACGATCGTGTAGGGGTATCGCTCGAAGATCGATTGCCCGTATTCCAGGCCGCGTTCCAGGCGGCGGACGGTTCCGGGCAGCACTGGCTCGGCCGCGATCCCGAACTTCGCCTGCAACTCCGACTGCCACTGCTCGACGAGGCTGGGTGGGCACAGCACGGTCATCCGGCGGGCGCTGCCCTGCGCGACGAGTTCGGCGGCGACCAAGGCGGCCTCGACGGTTTTGCCGATGCCAACGTCGTCAGCGATCAGCAGCCGGGTGGTCTCCTGCCGCAACGCGAGCAGCAACGGCACGAGCTGGTACGGGCGTGGGTCGACGGCGAGCGAGGCGATGCTGCGAAACGGGCCGCCGCTGGCCCGGAATCCGATCCGCAGCGCATCGCGAAGCAGGCGGGCACTGCGGTCGTCGCCGAGATCGGTAGCGTCCGGTGCGGAGAAGGTGGCGTGCATGACGCCCTCTTCGACGAACACTCCCGCGATGTCGGCGTCGCCCCCGGCGAGCGGCCTCAGGATCAGAAAGTCGGTGTCGCTGCCGGGCAGCACCACCCACTCCCGGCCGCGGGCGCTGACCAGCGAGCCGATCGGGAAGCCGCGCTGCGCCGGCAGTGAGGTGGCGGTCATCGGGTGGCCTCGCCGAAGACGCCCGGGTTTGCGCGCACGACGCCGAGCACGTCATCGTTCGCGTCGATGTGGATCACGTTCCAGCCTCCGAAGATCAGGGGTTCGGTGTCCCGGTTGCCGTGCCCCTCGAAGTCGACGAGGACAATCGTGGGCACGGCAGCGTTCGGGTAGACCCAATCGGCCTTAATGCCTTCGATCTCCACGTCGGTCTGACTGGGCATCACGTAACCGTGTTCGCGTAGCAGCCGCAACAGTCTGCCGAGCGTTCCGGACTCGTCCACACCTGTCTCGGGGTCGTCTGCGGCTCGTCCGGCGGGCGGGCGAGCGTCGACCGGGTAGGTGCTCGCCTCACCGAGGCGCTGTAGGGCCGAGACGATGAGCCGACGGTCGATTTGCTCGTGTACGAGCTGGTTGCCGTACGACAGCAGGCATCGGTAGCAACCACGCACACAGGCATCGTCTTTCTCGGCCCCGGTGGCGGGGTCGACGTGGATGATCTGCAAGGCCTCGACGGCGATACGCCGCAGGGCGTCCGGTTCCGACTGCAACCTGCGCAGCACCCCGGCGCCGCCCTCGGCCGCCTCGACCAGCAGGACCCGGCCACGGTCGTCGGCGTCCGGCAGCAGTTCGCTGGACAGCTCGGCGTCCTCCAGTTGGAACACCGCCTCGATGCCCCGCTCGACGGCGTACTGCAAGGTGACCGCTTCCTCGTCGCTGACCGACTCGGCCCACCGCAGCACCATGATGTTGCGGCGATCCTCCACGTACGGCGTGATCAGTGCTTTGCGGTTGACGTCCTCGAAGCCGGCTTCCATCTCCTCGTCGGACGGGTCGGCCTCGGCGGTGCCTTCCTTCTCCGACAGCCAGCGCCCTTTGACCAGATCGAGCCAGAAACCGTGGGTGTCCTTGTTCTTGCGGGCGCGGCGGCCGAGGTTGGTCACCCGGATCTCGGCGGCGTCGCCATACGCCATCGTCGCCACCGGCATCATGTCGGCGGTGAGCACCTCGGCCACGAGTCGTCCTGGCCGCCCACCGCGCGGCACGAAGCGGTAGGTGGTTCGCAACTCGAACCCGATCCGGTTGCGTTCTTCCTCGTCCGCGCTGATCCGCTCGCGCCGCCGGGTGATCACCGTCTGCATCTGCAACAGGTCCCGCCACGTGGTGTTGAGCCGCTGCCCGCAGCTCTCGCACACGTCGACACCGACCTGGCGGGGATGGTGATAGCCGCACGCGTCACACACCCGAGCCGACGTGCGGACGACCTCGCCGCTGCCTTGATCGTCGCCACCGCGTGGCAGGCTGATCCTGGTCACCTGATAGCGAGCGCCCTCGTGATAGATCAGCGCCCCCGGCCCGAACTCGGAGACTGCGAGGAACCGTGGCCGCTGCAACCAGGTGTTTCCTCTGCCTCGGTTGCCGGGCACGTACGCCGCAAGCGGCAGCCGCGGGAACGAGTACCCGGGCAGGAACCCCTCCGACGCGAGGTACCGGTAGGTGTAGAAGTCACTCTGCCCGGCGTCGTCGGATTGATTCAGCAGCAGCTCGATACGCTGACGTGCCTCCCGATAGCGCTGGTCGGCGTCTTCACGGACCTGCCGGGAGACCGTCGCATCGGCGGCCAACTCCGTTGCCGCCTGCCGTTCGTCATCGGCTGTGGTGTAAAGATCCCGCCACCGGCCGCACGCCGCGTCGAAGGTGTCGAACGCAGCGTCGATCACCTCACCGACCCAGTCCTGCGACCACCAGGCAGACTCCTCGAGCGCCGGGTGGAGCGGACGCAGCAACTCCTGCGCGGAATGCCGAGCCGCCGTCGCGACCTCGGGCCGCTGCAGCTTCGCCGCCAGTTCTGAGCGTACCGGCTGCCGCGGTAGATCCAGCGCCAACACCTCGGCCATCGACCGGTCCAACCGCACGCCGGTCTCGGCCATCCACACCGCATGTACGTGGGAGCGGATCAAGTCTTCGTTTGCCAGATCCAGCCGCGGCGCCTGAACTTGCCCGGACACCATCAGGTGGGAACGCTCGAAATAGTACGAGTCATGGCTGTTGCCGCTGGCACAGTAAGTGACGACCAACGCCGGCTGCCCCGACCGCCCCGCCCGGCCGCTGCGCTGCGCATAATTGGCGGGCGTGGGCGGCACGTTGCGCATCCCGACCGCGTTCAGCGACGAGATGTCGACACCGAGCTCCATCGTCGGTGAGCAGAACAGCAGCGGCAGCGCGGTCCCTTCCCGGAACTGCTGCTCACGTTCCTCCCGAACCTCCTGACGCACCTGCGCGGTGTGCTCGGCCGCCCGCAGCCCGGCGAGCTGGGAACCCACATCGAGGTAGAGGTCGCGGAAGAACGGCACCACCCTCGGGCGCTGATCGGCCTCGAACCGGCGCCGAACAGGGTCGGGCGCACCCGCTGTGCCGTCACCGGCCCGCAACAGCATCGCCGACGACTTCATCCGGTACGCCGTCTCACCCCGTTCGACGATCTTCGCTAGCACCCCGTGCTTCTCCAGCAGCTTCATCAGGGCCGCGATGACGTCATCGGCAACTGCCGGCGACAACGACTGCCCGAACCTGTCCTTGTGCCGCAGCCACCGGCCGAAGCTGCCCAGACCCGACAGGAACAGCGAATGCCGGGGCCGGTACTGCCCGCCCCTGCCCGGGATGGCCAGCCCGATCACCGGATCCGGTTCGGTTTCAGGCACGGTCCACAGCCCGGTCAGGTGCTCACGGCTCAACCGGCGCAGCCGGTCCACGAACTCCGGCGTCAGCGCCTCCGCATCGACGGCCAGCACGCGCCGCATCTCGTCCAGCAGGACCCGCATGACCTCGTACCGCTGGCCCGGCTCCGCCTCGACCAGCAGCTTGTGCGTGCCGTCCCACTCGTCGTTACGCTCGGACAGCGGCACCAGCAACGGGTAATCGATCACGAGTAGCCCCGACTGCTCCAGGTTAGGCAACGTAACCCGCCAGCCCCGCTGGATGTCGCGCAGCACACGGAACTCGACCACCGCGCGCAGGGCACGTTGCGCCGTGCGCAGATCCAGCGACTTCGGCGCCAACGCGAAGTCAGCCGGCTGCAACCCCAGCCGCCGGGTCACCTCGACACCGATGTCGAGCGGGTCCAGACCGTCATCGCTGGCCGCCGCAGCCCGATACAGCGCCGCACGCAACTGCACCACCAGCGTGAAATCGTTGAAATGCCCTGCCTGCAAGCTGGCATCCTGGCGGTTGTCGACGAACGTCAGCAGCTTTCGGGCGTCCATGCCCAGCGCGGCTTCCGGCTGCCCCCGCAGCGCCCGCACGACGCTGGCGGCCACCACCGTCATCGCGCTGCTGCGGCCCTCTCGGTCCAGGGTGACGAGCTTGCCGAACTCGTTGCTGCGGACCTGTTCGTACGAAACCCCACAGCGCAGACAGAATCGGAACGCACCCGGCATCCACGCCGCGATCACCCCGCCGGCCTCGCCGGCGGCATCCGCCAGCTCAGCGGTTCCGTCGGCGGCCGCCCGATACCGGACCGGGACGTCACGCCGCCGGGCCGGCACGATCTCGTGCCCGGCACCGCCGGTCCCCAGCCACGACGCCGGCAGACGCCCCGCCGCCACCGGATCGGCCGGCCACTCCCGATCCGCTGACACGAACAGATAGCCGTCATCGCGATCGGTGATCCGCAACCCATGACGGGCCCTGAACACCGCCGTCTTCAGTTGACTCTGCCGCCGGACAATCAGGTACTCCTGGCCGCACTCACGGCAGAACGCCAGCGGATACAACCGCCGCTCCGGACTGCCGGGCAACACGACCTGGAACGTCGTCTCGATCTCCCTGGCCGCGACAGGCTCCAGGGTGGAATACACCGTGCCGCCCTTGGACAGGAACTGATGTAACCGGAAAGCGAACAACGGCCGGCCGGTGTCCTCGTCCCGCGCACGCGACCCCGCCAGCAGCGTCGCCCGGATAGCGGTGGCACATTCGGAATCCGGACGGCCGGTGATCCCGGACAACGCCGTCGCTGCATCATCCACCTTCATCGGCGTCTGCCGCACCAGACGACCGCTCTCCGGCTCAGGCCGTACCCCGAAGTTGTCCTCGATCCACGAAGCCAGCGGATCCGAGCCGAGCCGCTCATACCCGGCGCGCAACACCGGATCGTCCGACTCCGCATCGCCGCGAGCGGCGACCGCCGCCGCCAGCGCCGCCGCCGACGCGTCGCGGGTGGTGGTCGCCCGCACCAACGTCTCGGTGATCACATGATCCGGGATGACGGGTGTCCCGAAGATCCGGGACGCCACATCGGCCACCTCGACCTGCTGTCGGGCCACCGTGTCCGCGTTGGCCATCGTCGCCGACGTCCCCACACACTGCAATGACTGCCCCGCACCGCACGCATCACGTACACGGCGGACCAGCATTGCCACGTCCGCGCCCTGCCGGCCTCGATAGGTGTGTAGCTCGTCCAGCACTAGAAACCGCAGGCCGTGCGCTGCCTCGACCAGCGGGCGCCGCTCATCCGGCCGGGTAAGCACCAGTTCCAGCATCACGTAGTTCGTGAGCAGGATGTCCGGCGGGTTCCGCAGGATCGCCCTGCGCTCGTCCTCGGTCTCCTGGCCGGTGTACCTGGCGAACGTGACCGGAGGCCGGCCGTCGTACCCGAACTCCAGGAACTTGCGCATCTCCTCCCGCTGGCTGTTCGCCAGGGCGTTCATCGGATACACCACGATCGCCCGGACGCCCTGCCCGGACCCCTCCCGCAGCACTCGGTCCACGATCGGCACCATGTACGCCAGCGACTTACCCGACCCCGTGCCAGTGGTCAGCACGTATGAGGCACCGGTGCGGGCCACCCGCACGGCGTCACTCTGATGCCGATGCAGCGTAATCGGTACCGAGCCGCGATCCTCCGGCGCTTTCTTCACCCGGAAGATGCGTGAGCACTCCTGGTGCAGCAAACCCTCACGAACCAGATCGTCGACACGCCCCCCGGACGCGAAGGATGGGTTCAATGATGACCACGGCGCTGGCCACTGCGCCCCCCGAGCGCCCTCCTGCTCCACACGAGCCCTGATCCGCTCGTCGTGGACATCCACGAAACCCTCGCTGAAGGTGCGGTAATCCTCGATCAATCGACGATGAACTTCGAACGCGTCCAAAACTCGCCTTCCGACCGCACCGATGCCGACGGTCCATTGGATCAGACAACCTACAGCGCCAGCAGCAAAGGGTAGTTGTCAAGAAACTGGGGCTAATCATCATAATTTTTGCAAGTAGGGCACACTTGGCCGACGGGCGCAACCGAGATAACTCTGAAAGCGGGCAGGCGGCCGGCTCCACACCAGCCGGTACATGCCCGACAATCTGAGCCTGCGGCATACCGCACTCAGCCGTGTGCGTGGTGCGCGCCGGCACCGGCCGAGGGCCGGCATCACGCCCGAGCGGGCAGGGCGGCAACAAGTTGGTCAGCGCGGGCAGTTCAGCCGTTGGTGATGTCAGCGGACGCGCCACGACGCCGTCATCAGTCTGCGGCCTGGGTCTCGATGATCAGGGTGGATCCCGTGGCTGCCTTGCGTACGTGTAGGCGTGAGGGTATGCGTCTTCGTAGCTCGGCGACGTGGCTGACGATGCCCACGGTGCGACCGCCGGCGCGTAGGCCGTCGAGGGCGTCGAGTACCTGGTCGAGTGCTTCTTGGTCGAGGGTGCCGAAGCCCTCGTCGACGAAGAGGCTGCCGAGTTGGGTTCCTCCTGCCTCGGTTAGGACGACGTCGCTGAGGCCGAGGGCGAGGCAGAGGGAGACCAGGAAGGTCTCTCCACCGGAGAGGGTGGCGGGGCGGCGTTCCTGACCGGTCCAAGCATCGATGACGGATAGGCCGAGGCCGTTGCGGCCAGCGCGGCGGCCGGTGTCCGACTCGGTGACGTGGCGTAGCTGGTAGCGGTTGTGGGTGACCTGGCCGAGTCGGGTGTTCGCGGCCGTCACGACGTGTCGGAACCGGTGAGTCAGCACGTAGGTGGACAGGGTCATCCGGGTGTTGCTGTCGGTGCCCTTACCCTCGACGAGTTGGGCGAGGCGGTTGGCGATCTCGTACTCGGCGTGGATGGGTCTCCAGCGGTCGAGGGCGTGGGTCAGGTCGGGGGTCAGCTCGTTGAGTCGAAGGTGCTGTCCGGCGGCAAGTCCGTGTTGAGCTTGTAGCTCGGTGACCCGTCTACGGGCGGCCTGGTATGCCTGTTCGCTGCCGTCGACATCGGGTGGTGCTTGGTGTGCAGCGGCGAACAGGGCAGGGTCCTGAACTCGTCCTGTGATCTTGTGGTATTCGGCGTCGAAGGCGGCGAGCTGCTCCTCGAGCTTCAGGGTTTCGGGCTGGGATAGAGCTGCGGCCCGTGCCGCGACTGCGTCGGTGAAATCCGACAGGTGCAGGTGATGCTCCGCCATCCGGCGGGCGTCGGCGAGTTCCGTCGCTGCCTGACGCCACTGCCCCAGGTTGGCCGCTGCGGTCTTGACCTCAGCGATCTCCCGGGTCAGTCGGGCGACCCGTGACCGCAGGCTCTTGTCCGCACCGCGAGTGGCGTCAATGCTCTCGTCGAGTTCGGTGATCTGGGAGGTCAGGGCGGTCAGCTGGGTGCTCGCCGCCGCCTCGTCGCGCCCGATCTTGGCGGCCTCTTCGTGCTGCTCACGGAGGAGCACGTCGAGGGTTTCCAGTTGGGTCCCGAGGGACTCGGCCACTTTCCCGGCCTCGGTCGCGGTCCGGACTGCCTTCCGTGCCTCGGTGACCGCCGACTTCGCCTGGACTGTAGTCAGGTCGCCGACGGCTTCGGCAACTTCCTGGAGCTGGGCGTTGATACGTTCGACGGCGACCTCGGCAGTGCGCCGTTCGTCGAGCCGCCTGTCCGCTTCCGCCTTGGCGTGCTCTTCGTCGGCGGCGGTGACGGCGTCGGCGGTGGCTTGTGCGGGTTCGGGATGGTCGGGGGAACCGCAGACCCCGCAGGGCTGTCCGGGCCGGAGTTCACCGGCGAGTTCCGCTGCCATTCCGGCCAGCCGGCGTTGCCGCACGTCGAGGTGTCGGGCCTCCGCGGCCTGGTGATCGTCAGTGGCGGTACGCCGTTCCTCCTCGGCGGTCGATAGCTGGGCGGTGAGATCGTCGCGCCGTTTGCAGGTTTTAACCCGCTGCTGTGCCTCGGTCAGTAGTAGTTCGGCGGCAGCCTGGCCGGCAGCCTCCGTGAGAGCCTGCTCGTGCCGGGCGGCGACCTCGACCCGTTCGAGGGGTAGTTCGGCGAGTAGGGTCGTAGCCTTCTCGGCCCTGCGGGCCAGGTCTTCGAGCTTCTTGCCGACCATCGTCCGCTGACGCAGCAGTGTGGTTCGTCGGGCCTCGCTGTCGATTGCGCCCTGGGCTGCATGTAGGTGCTCGTTGCGGGTCTGCTCCGCGCGATCCAACGCGTCGGGGCGGAGCTCGGCCAGGTCGACAGCGTAAACGTCGTCCTCCGACAGGGGCGATATGTGCTCTGGCAGCACCATCACGTCGGTGGGCAGCCGGGTGAGCTGCTCGATCGTCGTGCGACGGACCCGATCGAGGTCGCTTTGCCTGCGGTCGGCTTGGTCGAGGTGCGGTATCAGCGTCGCCGACTCGCGAGCCCGGTCGAGCCGACGCTTCCATTCGTCCCGCTCCGGCTTGCGCAGGGTGAGCACGTCGCGCTGCTGGACCGCTGCCCGGTAGTCCCGCTGCTGACCCGCTAGGGTAGCGGCTGCCTGCCGGACCTCGTCGAGTCGTTGCTCCTCAGCGGTGCCCTCGGCCACGCTCGCGGTCAGAGCATCGACCAAGGCGCCGATCCGGTCCCGATGCGAGGTGGTCCACCGCTCAAGCTCGCTGAAGGTGCCGGGCGTGTCGAGATCGGCGGGCGCCTCCACCTTGACCACCTCGGCGATGCGTTGGGTCAGGTCGCGGATCGTTGCGAGGGACGCGCGGTCCTGCTGGCCAAGATGGGTACGGTGCTCGGCTAGCCACCGCTCGGCATCGGTGAATATCTCGATGTCGAAGAGGCGCCGCAGGAGTCCCTGCCGGTCGTCGGGAGATGCCTGCAGGAACCGGGCGAAACCGCCCTGCGGCAGCAGGATCACCTGACAGAACTGCTGGACGTCGAGGCTGGTCTCTGCTCTGATCAGGTCGGAGGCTTCCCTGTGGTCCCGGGTGACGAAGGACCGGGTCTGGTCCGGTAGCTGTTCGATGATCTCGACGTGTGCAGTCTCCCGGGTCGTTCCGGTGCCTCGCTTCCGCGGACGGACCCACTCCGGAGTGCGGGTGATCAGCAGGCGCCGGTTGGTGAGGGTGACGTCCAGTTCGACGCGGGGGCCGAGACCAGCGGTGGCGTGGTGGGAGTGCAGGGCCTTGGCGTCGTCCCGGAAACCGGGTACGGCTCCGTAGAGGGCGAAGCAGATCCCGTCCAGGATGGTTGTCTTACCCGCGCCGGTGTCGCCGTGGATCAGGAACAGGCCGTCGGCCGTCAGGGTTTCGAAGTCGACGCTGACCGTGGTGGGAAACGGTCCGAACGCGGTCATGCTCAGTCGATGAAGTCGCATCAGCGGGTCGCCTCCACGCGGCGCAGCTCGTCGAAGGCGCGATTCAGGAGCGCGATCTCGTCGACGTCAGCGGGCCTACCCCGTACCTCGGTGACAAAGTCCAGTGCCACCTCCACCGGAGACATCTGGTCGAGCACGGCGAGATCCCGGTAGCCCACCTCAGCGGTCAAACTCGGAATGACGAGCTTCAACAGATACGGGAACCGGTGCTTGAGCCGCTCATGTGGCGATACCGGCCGTGCTGCGTCCGTGAGAGTCGCCTCGACCCAGCACTGCTCGTACTCGCTGAACGCGGGACTGTTCAACAGCTCCTCGACGGTTCCGCTGATCCGGGCCATCCGCCTCGGTACCGGGGCGGGGATCTCCTTCACGTGGCCCAGTCCGTCCGGACCGAGGTCGACGAGGTAGGACGACTTGACGTGCGTGGCCTCGGAGAAGCTGAACGCCAGAGGCGAACCGCTGTACCGCAACCCGTCGGCCAGGCGCTGACGCCCGTGCAGGTGCCCGAGCGCCACATAGTCGACGCCCCCGAACACCCCGCCGGGCACATGCTGCACCCCACCCACGCTGATGTCCCGCTCGGTGTCACAACCCTGCCCACCCGAGACGAAAGCATGGGCCATGACAACAGACCGATAACCGGAGCGGGCAGCCAAGTCCGGTCGGACTCGACCCATCGCAGCTTGCAACGCTGCTGCGTGGCTCCGGTCCTCGATCCCCCAGTCAGCCATCGCCGCTGCCGGTTCCAGGAACGGGATCGGATAGCAGGCCACCTTGGACGTCCCGTCATTGAAGAGCACCGGTGTGCCCACCGCGCCTGTACCCACCCGGACATGGACCCCGGCCCGTTCCAGCAATCGGGAGGAAACCCCCAACCGGGCCGGCGAATCATGGTTCCCGGCGATGACGACGACCTGGGTCTCCGCCTCCAGCACGAGTCGGGTTTGCGCCTGGTCCCACAGACCGACCGCATCCGGCGGCGGCACCGCCCGGTCGTAGAGGTCACCGGCGATGAGCACCGCATCGACCCGTTCGACGCGAGCTACCTCAACGAGGTGATCGATGAAGGCCTGATGCGCACCGTGCAGGCTGAGGCCGTGTAGATGACGTCCCAGATGCCAATCCGAAGTGTGAAGGAAACGCACGAGCGGTGACGTTAGGACACGCGTCTACCGCTTCACATCAACCCAGCCGACCAGACTTCTCGGCCGAAAATCGGGAGTGTCACGGCCGCCCGACCGAAATCTCTCTGATACTGCCAACCAGCGCCAGGCCTTCTCAAGCCGCCTCAGAAGAACCACCACTCGTCATATTCCCGAGGCGAAAGAGCTGCCCAGTTCGGCGCACTGAAGGGAGAGAATCGGGGCAAGCTGAGACTGGCCCCTTTGCCCCGACCCCGCCTGTTCCGTGACCCGCCAGGTCGACGATCCGGAGTGTCGGAACACCGACATCTTTCGACATAGTCACGAGGCTAGCCGGGCGGCAGATCATAGTGGACGGTGTCGCTTGCTGCGGGCACAATTGTCTTCCGTCCGTCGATCCCCTGGACGGGAGTAGCGCCTGGATTGGGTCCGCACCGCTGAGCCGTGGGTGGTCGAGTGACAGATTCCGAGAAGTATCAGGCCATCGAGGAGGCTCTTCGACGGCAGGTCGAGGAGGCGGTGCGACTCCTCGACGAGACGGCCCCCCGGGCGGAGGCGGCGGACGACCGCACCGCCGATCCCCTCACCGAGGTGCGTGAGGGCCTGCGGGAGGCGGCGAAGCTCACCGAGAGCGTCGGCAAGGGTGGGGGTGAGGCAGCCGCCGGCCTCGCCGCCGACAAGCTGATCGTGGCGCGGAGGCAACTGGCGGCGATTCTCACCGTGGCTGGCATCCCGGTCAAGTTCACGCTGGTGGACCTGGACTACCACCACGTGGCCGGCAGGGTGGAGGAACGGGCCGAGGCGACCACCGACGACGGTCGGCGCCTCGTGGCGTCCCCCACCTTCGCCGACGACGCGAAGTATTACTTCCCCGGAGGAACCGTCGCCGGCCGGCTCATTCCGGGCGGTTGGTACTCGATTCCCTGGTGGCGGGAAGTCAGGCTGGTGGCAGCAGCAGGTGGGACCGGTCTCGTCCTGGGAGTCCTCGCGCACGAGTTCTTCGACAAGGTGTTGGCCGACCTGCCGACGACTCCGAAAGGGGAGAGTTGGCTGATCGGCACAGGAAGCACCGGTCGCGGGTCGGTCGACTGGTGGCCGTTCGACGGTGATCCGTTCGACGTGTTCTTCTGAGGGGGCCTTCCGTGAGCAGGTACGAGCGTGGGCCGTTTCGCGTCAGGTTGATCGTCGTGCCCCGTGACGGCGGTGGAGTCGCGTACCGCCTTCTCCGGGGGTGGGGTGAGCCGTTCACCGTGGATTCGTTGACCTTCGACGATTCCCTGGTCGAGAAACTCCGGATCGACCTGCCCGGTCACCAGCCTCCCCTGCCGTTGACTTACCACGCCGGCCGGGAAAAACTCGCGGGAAGGCTAGCCGAGGCATTGGGACAGAGCGCGCTCAAGGTCATCGAGATGCTCATCGTTCGGGAAGCCATCCGCCGGCGCCCCATGAACCTCCCCCCTGTCGGTTGGCAGATCGGGGCAGACCCTGCTCGTCCCGGCAACCGTGCCCACCTGGCCGGACAAGCGGCAGGATTCACGCTCGGCGGGGTTGCCATCCGTTCCCGCCGGGACATCATCAGTTTCATCCGGCACCCACACGAGGGCTACTACGACCCGGACGGCAGGCTCGTGGTGCACGGCATGATCACTCGTGGTGACCTGTTGTCCCGCTGGGACATGCTGGGATGACCGCCGCGATGTGGGTTCCGGTCATCGCCCCGAGCGCCACTCTCCTCGCCGCCGTCCTGGCCGGCTCGGTGACCATCTGGAACGAGCGGCGCAAGCGTCTGCTCGACGCGAGGCAGGCTGCCTACGTCAAGGCGACCAGCACCTTGCAACTCGTCCGCCAGCACATGCTCATTGAGAGCATGTTCGCAGCGCAGACCGATGCGCTGCGGGAACGCCTGCACCGGGGCGCGAGCGGGAACGAGTCGCGCGATCTTATCCAGCACACCCTGGACGCGATCGAGTGCCGCCGGGACCGCCTGCTCGAACACGTGTTGCGGCCCCTGCTCGATGCCGAGGCCGCAGTTCAGATCTTCGGCAGTGCCGCGGTGCAGCAAGCGATGCGAGCCGCGTCGGGGCTCGTCGCGCAGATGCTCGGACCGGACTCGAGGAGTTTCGACAACGAGCGGTTCGACGCGGCGGTCCGGACTTTGCAGGAGACGATCCGGCAGGAACTACGGATCCTGTAACTGCCCGCGTCGATGATCGTCCCGCCGTCGACATCGACGGCGGACTGCGGGGACTGCGGGGACTGCGGGGACTGCGTAGGATTTCGACACACTCCCGCCCGAGGCCGAGGCCCTCGGAAGGCTGCACGGCCGCCGGATCAACTCCGCACACGCGGAGGCGTTCCGCGCGGTGCCGATCCTCGACCAACTGCCGGCAGCGGCCGGACTTGACTACGGGTCGCAGGATTAGCGACGGCATGCAAACTCGCGCAGAGATACCGGTGGCCGAACGGACGTCGCAGGCCCTACTCGATCCGGCCAGCTCGTAGCCGAGGAACACCGAGTCGGTCGGCGTACCTGGGACTCCTCGGCAGCTTCCCGATGCAGGGTGGCGGCCGGGTCGGCATCGACCAACTCGGGGCTTCCACCGGGGAGGTTGTGGCCGTCCGGCGTGTCCTGCACGAGCACCCGCCCGTGGTCATCGAACAACCAGCCGTAGACCTGCACCACCGTGGCGGTCGATGCCGGTCGGTCAGCGATCCACCGGAATGGGAGTGTGATGGGGCATGGCAGCAGGCTACGGGGTGGGCAGGCGCACGTCGTGGAGCCCGCCGAGCTGATCGCGCCGTAGGCGTGACCGGCTGCTCAGGCTCCCTCGGTCTTGTGTCTGCCGCTAGGTTGCGGCACCGCCAGGGCCCTCGCGGCCACGCCTCTACCGGAAGCAGCCGGTGTCGAACGGCTGCTTCCGGTAGAAAGGCGCGCCCCGGTTACGGGGTCAGCGCGCCCTCCCGCAGGGCATCAGTGAAGGCCGTCCAACTCCGCGCCGTCACCGCGATCTGGCCACCCTGAGGGTCCTTGCTGTCCCGGACGAAGACCGCATCCTGGCGGGCGAGCAGGTTCGTCGCCACCTCGACGCAGTTTCCTCCGTTGCCGCTGCGGGTGCTCTTGCGCCACCTGGCGCCAGCCGAGTCAGCCATTCGTGTATCCCTTCTGTGCTTCCTTGATCAATCTTGTCGACGCCGTCTGGTTCAGGGCGCGCTTCTCCAGGTCAGCCCACGCCAGCCGGTAGGCGTTGACCTCGTCGGGCTTGTTCAGGTACATCGCGCCGGTCAGTGTCTCGGCGTAGGCGAGCGGAGGTTCGAGGGGATCTCCGAAGTCGTTGGTCGGGAAGTCCAGGATGGTGAACGGACCGCAGGCGGCCATGCCGCTGTGCACGCCAGCCGAGAACGGAACGATGCGGACCGTCACGTTCGCCTTGACCCCCATCTCCAGCAGGTGGGCCATCTGCTCGGCCATCGCCGTGTTGCCGCCGACCGGCCGGTGGAGCACCGCCTGGTTGAGGACGACCTGGAGGCGCGGCGCACGGGGGCGGGTGAGCAGCGACTGTCGCTCGATGCGGACCTGGACGCGACGGCTGATCTCGTCCTCTTCGAGGTAGCCCGGGGGCACGCGAGCGACCTGCTCGGCGTAGGTGGGGGTCTGAAGCAGGCCGGGGATCAGCTCCGACTCGTACTGGAAGATCGTCTCGGCGCTGTCCTCCAACGTTACGTACAGGCCGAACCAGGTCGGCAGCGCGGTCTCCGTGTAGTCGTGCCACCAGCTCTTACGCCGACCGTTGCGGGTCTCGGCAGTCAGGGCGAGCAAGACCTTGGTGTCACGCTCTCCTGCCCCGTAGATGTCGAGCAACGCCTTGACGTCCACGTCACGGAATCGGACGTTCTCGTGGCCCTCCTCCCACCGGGCGATGGTCGTGCGGCCCTTCTGAAGTCTGTCTGCCGCTTGTTCTTGCGTCAGCCCCGCGTGCTTCCGCAGTGCCTCCAGACGACGCCCGATGTGGCGGCGCAGCAACGCCGAGCCCACTGTCTCCGACACCAGCCCACCCTCTCCTCACTTTGGGCGTGCGTTACGCCCAATTAAAACACTCATCCGAAGCGCGGCCTGGATGGGCGCACCCATCACGACCTGCCCAAACACTGTGCTTCGCGCTAGTGACAGCCCGTTTAACTTCCTCCGTATTGGATGGTTGTTTTTTGGGCATGCCCAAAGTGTAATGAAGGGGCAAAGGGCCTGGTAGCCGCTGAACAGGCTGTATGTCACAGCCGGCGCATCATGCGGAGGCCCCAGCAGCTCTCTCGACCCGACTGCAAGCCGTGTGCAGGGCATGCGCCGAACCTTCGTACGGGGCGGTCCCCGCACCCGCCAATCGGGAGCACGGGAGGTCGGCTGCCGGCAAGCCCCAGCCATGCGTTCACACCTAGGGAGGTGATGGCGTTGACCCGTACAAAGTGGTTCGTTCATCGGGACGGGCAGGCCTACCGGCCGTTCGGTATCGATCGGGAGGGCGCGGCGACGCTCTACGGTCACCGTGGCGGTTGGAGCCGGACGGACGAGGCGACGGCCCATGAGGTGGCGCGCGTCAACCGCCGCTTCTGGGCCGGCCTCAGCATCCCGGCGCAGGCCCCGGCCCGGCCGAGGCGACGCTGCTGGCGTTGGTGGCCACGCGCATGACCGGCAGCAACCATCCCCCGCCCCGGGTCGACCCCGGCACCCTGCTGCAACTCGACGGCGACGACTGGTCCTTCGGTCGCGGCCTCACACCCGGAGTCCACGTCGATGTCGTCTTGGTACGGCTACGCACCGACCTCGCCCATCTCAGTGACGAGTGGATGTGGGTCCTCGGCCACCGTCCACAGTGCGAATACCCGCACGTGGAGCAGCACCCGCCCTGCCTGGAACTACGGGTCCGCATCACCGCGCTGCGTCGTTACGGCCCCACACGATGACCGGCTCCCACGAGAGCGACCACCCCGGCGCCCGGTACGACTCGGCCCGCAGGACGGTCCTGGGCCACCTCGGCCGCACCTGCTTCGAGTGCCGCGACGACGGGTGCGCGCAGCACCGCTGGGCCGTCGCGGAGCTGCGCGACCACCCGATCGGCCGTGGCCTCCTCCAACGTCACGGCCTCCTCGCCCCCTCCGACGATCCGACCCAGGAAGGCCAGCAGCGGTGACCATCTCCCCCGCCGACGGCGACGAGCACACTCGGCCCGCCCACCACGCACCCGCCCACCGGCCGGCCCGCGCGGTCGCCACCGCACACCGTCAGCCGCCACTGATCGCCAACGACTTCTACTTCCTCGCCCATCACGATCAGACCGGGCAGCCCCGCCTGTTCCCCGCCGCGATCTCCCTCGGGCTGGCAGCCGGACTGCTCATGGAGTTGCACTACGCCGGCCGAATCAGCTTCTCCCAGGGCGCGGTCCACGTCTGGCGCGACGGACCCACCCCGGCCGACTGGCTGCAACACAAGATTCTCGACCGGATGCTCTCCGAGCAGCAGAACACCCCCGTCCGGCAGTGGCTGTCGTTCCTCGCTACCACCGCCGAGGAACAGGTCGCCCAGCGTATGACCCAGGCCGGTCTGCTCCGGGAGCAGACGACGGGCCCGAGGTGGCGGCGGCGCACGGTCTACGTACCGACGGACATCAATACCGCCGCCTGGCCCTGGGCCCGACTGTCCCAACAGCTCCGCAACCGCCGCGACCTCTTCGAACACGACGTCCTCCTCGCCGGCCTGGTCCTGCGCACCCAACTGGACACGGCGCTACTCGACGGAGCCTCCTGGCTCGCCCGTGACTACCTGGCCCGCCTGGTCAGGCAACTCTGGCCACCCTGGCCGGAACTGCTCGGCGAACTCGGCGCCGCCGTCGGCGCAGCCGTGCTCAGCCACCGCACCTCCTGAGCGTGCGCGAACCATCGCCTGCCGCCGATAGCCGGCAGCACCTCATCGATCTCAAGAGACGTTCCATGACCAACGGAGAACCACGCCCACCTCGGGCCTCCACCGGTCGAGACCGCCGGCCCCCGGGACAGGTGGGCGTCATCGTCGGTGTGCTCGTAGCAGCCGCCGTCGCCGCGGACCTCGCCGCCTGCATCGCCCTCCTCACCAGGCCGTTCGTGGCGGACTCCACGGCCACGCTGGTTCGCCTGCTCCGGCCGCTGCTCGGACTGTTCATCGACGCGACGGTCCTCACCGGCGGCGGACCCTAGCCCACCGGCCGAACCCCCTACCCGCCATCCCGTCGCCTGTTCCTCATCGCCCCCGGGGAGTCCCGCCATGTCCGCTCCCGCTCTCCGTCCACCCGCGCCGGGTTCGCCTACGCCTCCGTGACTCGCGTCCTGGCCGCCGTCGCACCCGCCGCCGTGTTCCCGCCCCACCTCACCGCCGAGCCTGCCCCGACCTCCCCCGCCCATCCCCCAACCCACCCGTATGGAAGAGGGCCCATGTCCCCCACCTCACCCGACACCATCTCCGCGACCCTGGCACGCGGTCGGCTCGGCATCCCCTCCGTCGTGTTCTTCGTGATCGCCGCCGCCGCGCCGCTGACCGTCGTCGCCGGAGGCGCGACCACCGGGTACGCCGTCACCGGCGTCACCGGCATCCCGGTGGCGTACCTCGTGGTCGCCGCCGTGCTCGCGCTCTTCGCGGTCGGCTACGTGGCGATGTCCCGACACATCGTCAACGCCGGAGCGCTCTACACCTACGTCACCCGGGGACTCGGCCGCCCGGCCGGCGTCGCCGCCGCAGCCGTCGCGCTGCTGGCGTACAACGCCATGCAGATCGGCCTGTACGGCGGCTTCGGCGCGGTCCTCGCCCAGTTCCTCCACGACCGGTACGGGTGGGCCGTCACCTGGTGGCTGTGTGCCCTGGCCGCCTGGGCGGCGGTGGCGGTCCTCGGGGTGCTGCGCATCGACCTCAACGGCGCGGTCCTGGCCGTCATGCTGATCGCCGAGTGCGCGGTGGTGGTCGTCTTCGACGCCGTCATGGTCACCCACCCCGCCGCCGGGACCGTCACCGTCGACACCCTCGCCCCGACGCACGTCCTCGCCGCCGGGATCGGCGCGGCGCTGGTCACCGCGATCACCGGGTTCGTCGGCTTCGAGGGCACCGTCGTGTTCTCCGAGGAGACGAAGGACCCGCGCCGCACCGTCGCCCGTGCCACCTACCTCGCCGTGACGGTCACCGGCCTGCTCTACGGCCTGTCCGCGTGGGCGATGTCGGTCGCCACCGGCCCGGACCGGATCGTCGACGCCGCCCGCACCGACGGCACCGACCTCATCTTCCACCTGGTCTCCCCGCACCTCGGCGCGAGCGTCGTCACCATCGGCCGGGTCCTCTTCATCACCAGCCTGTTCGCCGCGCTGCTCAGCTTCCACCACACCGTGGCCCGGTACCTGTTCGCCCTCGGCCGGGAACGAGTCGTCCCCGCCGCCTTCGGCCGCACCAGCCGGCGCACCGGCGCGCCGAAGGTCGGCTCGATGACCCAGAGCGGCCTCGCGCTCGCCGTCCTCGTCGGCTACGCGGCAGCCGACGCCGACCCGATCGTGCACCTGTTCTTCTGGGTCACCGTCACCGGCGGGCTCGGCGTCCTGATCCTGATGACCGTCACCTCCGCCGCCGTCGTCGGCTACTTCGCCCGAACCACCCACCACGAGGGCTGCTGGCGGGGCACGGTCGCGCCGCTGACCGCCACGCTGGCGCTCACCGCGATCCTCACCGTCACCATCCGCGAGTTCGACACCCTCCTCGGCGTCGACCCGCACTCCCCGCTGCGCTGGCTCTTCCCCGCGGCCTACGCCGCCGCCGCGCTGCTCGGCGCGGTCTGGGCGCTGACCCTGCGCACCACGAACCCGCCCGTCTACGCCGCCATCGGCCTCGGCGCGGACAGCCACACCCTGCCCCTGCGCAACGACCCGATCCGCCAACCCGCCTGACCCCAAGAGGGAGACACCATGCCCGACACCCACACCGTCGCCGTACGTCGAGCGACACCCGAGAACGCGGGGCCGCTGATCGCCGTCCTCGCCGAGGCCTTCCACGACGGACCCGTCGCCGACTGGCTGATCCCCGACCCCACCGACCGCCGCGTGGTCTTCTACCGCTACTTCAGAGACGCGTTCCACCACGGCCTGACGCACGGCCACGTCGACACCACCGCCGACCTGTCCGCCGTGGCGATCTGGTACCCCCGGCCCGACCCACCCCAGGGCCACACCCGCGAACGCCAGGAAGCGCTGGAACACGCCGCCGGCCCCTACGCGCCGAAGTTCACCCTGATGGAGGCCATGTTCGACGCCTTCCACCCCGACGAGCCACACCACTACCTCGCGTACCTCGCGGTAGACCCGGAGCAACAGAACCGGGGCATCGGCGCAGCCCTGCTCCACGAGCACCACCGGCACCTCGACAAGCTGGGCCTGCCGGCGTACCTGGAGGCCACCAACACCCGCAACCGGCAGCTCTACCGCCGACTCGGCTACACCGCCGGCCCACCACTCATCCTGCCCACCGACGGCCTACCCATCTGGCGCATGTGGCGCGGCCGACAAACCCCCACCGGCCGCTCACCCTTCCCACCCGACCCGCAGCCCCGACGGCCCACCCGGTGAACCCGATGACCGAGATCCGACCCGCGCAACCCGGCGACGTACCCACGATCACCGCCCTGCTCGTCGAGGCCATCACCGCCGACCCCGTCGCCGAATGGCTGGTGCCCGACCCCGCCGAACGGCAGACGGTCTTCCACGGCCTACTGGCCATGGAAATCGACCACGCCGTCGAGTGGGGCCACGTCGACATCCCCCTCGACCTGACCGCAGTCGCGGTATGGCACCGCCACCCCCTCCCCGACACCGCCGTGCTCACCGACCACCACCTGAGCGTCTTCGCCGGCCGCGCGCTGCCCCGCTTCCGGCAACTCCACGCACTCGTCGGCAGCTACCGATCCGACGCGCCACACCACTGGCTGTCCTGGCTCCACGTCACCCCCACCCGACGAGGACAAGGCATCGGCCGGCGTCTGCTCGACCGGCACCACCACCGGGTCGACCAGCTCGGCGACCCCTACGACACCGTGGTGACGACGGAGGCGGCCCGGGACTTCCTGCGCGGCCACGGCTACCGCGCCGGCCTACCGCTACACCTGCCCAGCGGGCCCCGGCTCTGGCCGCTCACCCGCAGCGGCAACCCGGCCGCCACCACGGAGAGCGGCGGGTCCGCATCACCTGAACTGAACGTTCCCGAGGACCTCCGCGACAGGAGGCGCTAACCATGACCAAGGTCCGAACCGTCGCCGGGTGGCAGCGGCCCACCCGCGCCCTGGTCTTCGCTCTCGTTCTCGCCGTCACCGTGCCCACCGCCTGCGCCCCCGTCCGCACTTCCACGCCATCCGCCGACGTGGCCGTGCAGCCGTCTGCCTCTTCGACACCGACGAACGAGCCGCGGACGGCGCAGGATCGGCTGCGCCTCCTGGCCGACGCGATCACACCGGTCGAGGCCGACACCGAGCCCGGCCCGCACACCTACCTGCACGTCCAGTCGTGGTCCCGCGCGACGACGGTCGTCAGCCGGTGGGACATCCGTCGCTGGAGCCAGCCGGACGGGTCCGGTCGGATCATCGAGCGCCGGTTGCCCGACCGGGGAAATCTCACCCGGCTACCGGACGGCAGCGACCGGGACGCCCTCGCGGCGGCACCCGTGGTGTCCGACGAGACATACGCACGCGGCGGCCTCGCGCGTCCCGGCTCCGAGCCGATTCCCGGCGACCGTGCCGGCCTCCAACAGCAACTCGACACCATATCCCCGCCCGAGAACGGCCCCGGCTCGGTCATCACCAGCGTGGTGAGTCTGAACAACGAGCACTACCTCGGCCACCGACAGCGCCAAGCCATCCTGCTCATCCTGGCCGACCTGCCCGGCATCACGATCGACACCACCGCCGCCGACATCGCCGGTCGCACCGGGATCGCCGTGAGCCTCAACCGCGACGGGTCGACCAAGCGCCTGATCATCCACCCGACGAGCGGGGAACTCCTCGCCTTCCAGGAAACCTTCAACGCCTGCCCGGCCCGAGGCAAGCTATGCCCCCGGCCCGGCCTGTTCGACTACCGGCTCTACCTCGAACGCAGCCGCATCGCACCGGCCGACGGGTCACCCACGACACAGCGTTGAAGCCGGCACCGGGAAGCCGTCGACACCACCTCGCGGTGATGCGCGCCCCGGTACCCCTCAGTCTCGCCGCGTTCGTCGCGGCGATCCCTCCGGCACGGTGCCGGAGGGGACGAGAAAGGACCCCATGAAGATCACCCTGTACCGGCCGATCGCCACCGGCGCGGCCATGCTCGGTCTGCTGGCCAGCGCCGTGCCGGCCTCGGCAGCACCGCTCGATCAGCAGCCCGAGCCCTCGGAGGTCACGCCGTCCGTCGTCGGTGGACACGACGCCACCGAGGACTACCCGGGCATGGCGACGTTGCAGTACAACCGCAACGGAGTGTTCGGGCATCTGTGCGGTGCGACCCTCGTCGACCGCCGTCACGTCGTCACCAACGCGCACTGTGTGACCGAACCCGACTCCGGAGCCGTCGACCCAACGCTGTTGCAGGTCCGGATCGGCTCAGCTGATCGGACCAGCGGCGGCGTGGTCGTTGGCATCGAGCGGGTCCTCCCACACGCCGAGTGGGACTGGGGCACCGGCAATGACCGGGTCGCAGATGTGGCCGTGCTCCGCCTGGACAACCGGGTCAACCTCAAGCCCTTCACCATCGCCGCTCGCGTCACCGGGCGAGGGGCGGTCACCCGCATCCTCGGCTGGGGATCGACCAAGGCATCGGGCGAGGGACCGCTCCCGGTCACCCTTCAAGAGCTGGACACCACCGTCACGGGCAAGGCGGCGTGCGCGGCAGCGGGCATCACCGCCGGTGAGATCTGCATCGCGAACGTGAACGGCACCGACGGTGCCTGCTACGGCGACAGCGGCAGCCCCGCCCTCCAACGGCTCACCCCACGCACGTGGGCCGTCGTCGGCGGCGCAAGCCGCGAGACCGAACCCATCTGCGGAACGGGCGCAACCGTCTATACCTCCCTGCCCTACTACGCGGGCTGGATCCACCGAGTGATCGCCACCGGCAAGGTCCCGCCGCGCACCACCCCCGCCGACAACACCCCCTCGGCAACCGCCCGATCGCTGCGCTGGACCAGCGCGGCGTAAACGCCTACGGCCCGGCCCGCCCCGGCAACACCCTCGCCGGGGCGGGCTGGCAGCAGCGAACCTCCAAATCCAGGACGCAGACCCTGTCGAGCCCCGGGTTTGACGGCTTTGACTGTAGCTGGAGGCGATCGCATGGCCATGACCTGGGACGCTGCGTCGTAGATATGTCTAGAACTGGGCGAACATAATGGGCGAAGGACTTTCAGACGCGCCTTGGGGCAGCGTGGTCACCCGACTCCGCTAGGCCGTGTGTCGAAGTCGATCACAGCCACTCGCCGATCGCGGCGTTGTGGATCGTGGCTTCGTATCGCACGGCGAGCTTGTCGAAGCGGGTCGCTACGGCGCGGTTGCGTTTGAGTCGGTTGATACCGCACTCCACGGCGTGGCGTTGCTTGTACCGCTCGGGGTCGAAGGCCGGCGGCCGGCCGCCCTTCGACCCCTTCCGACGCCGGTTGGCATCCTGGTCGGCCTTCGACGGGATCGTCGCGGCAATCCCGCGTCGACGCAGGTAACGACGGTTGGCTCTCGACGTGTACGCCTTATCGGCCAGGACCCGGTCGGGTCGGGTCCTCGGCCGGCCGGTGGCCAGGCAGGGAACCCGGATCGCGGCCAGGACCGGGATGAACTGCGGACTGTCACCGCGCTGTCCGGCGGTCAGCACCATGGCTAGGGGCTTCTGCCCCTGCTCGCACGCCAGGTGCAGCTTCGTGGTCAATCCGCCACGAGAACGACCGAGGGCATGATCGGCAGGCTCGACGCTGACACCGCCGGGCGCTTCGGCCTGCAGATCCCCCTTTTCCGCGCCCCGGCAGCGTGCTGATGGGCGCGGGCACTCGTGGAGTCCACGGACACATCCCAGGTGATCTGCCCGGCCGCGTCGGCGAGGGCCTGCAACGCGGTGAGGATCCGCTGCCAGGTCCCGTCGCGTTGCCAACGCCGAAACAGGGCGTACACCGCCGACCAGGAGCCGTAGCGCGGCGGCACATCCCGCCACGGAGCACCCACCCGGACCCGCCACCGGATCCCGTCAATCAACTGCCGCCTACTCCACAACGACGGACGACCCGGCCGCTTCGGCACCGGCAGCAACGGCTGCAGTACCGCCCACTGCGCGTCGGTCAGGTCGTGCCGCCTCGTCACCGCTAGGGTGTCCACGAGGTCTCCGGTATTCAGGTTCTGCTTGGTCGCTGAACCATCTACCGGAGACCTCGTCACATCTCGACCACCGACACACCAAGATCCTCAAGCCAGCAGCTCAAGCCCTGACACCGACTTCGATACAGGGCCTAAAGCCTCCAGGTCGCGAAGGCGTCAGATTGCGGCGAGTGCCTTGGTGATGTTCCACTCAGCCAGGTCGAGCATCCATCGCCGATCGGGGAAGTCGGTGTCCGCGATGCGCAGCGGACCCTCGATCAGCGACAGCACTTGCGCGTACCGGTAAAGCTCCAGCCGGTGGGGATCGAGATCGACCGGACGCAACGCCGGATACGCCTCGCCGAAGCGCATCTGCAGCCAGGCGTGCTCCCATTCAAAGTCGAAGTAGGCCAAACCCTCGAAGTCGATCATGGCTGGTTCGCCGGCCGGCGTGACAAGTACGTGATCCGGTCCAAGCTCACCGTGCACCAGTGCGTATGTCTGTCGTGGCGCCACCCTGCCATGGAGGTGATGCACATGGGCAGCGATCCGGTGATGCGCATCAGCCAGCCGCGCATCGCGGGCCGCTGAGACGTCAAGGTGGCCGAGCACCCGGTCCACGATGATGTCCTCGGTGCGTCGAGTCTGGGAGGCCTCGCCCCGGGTGATAGCCGCGAGCTTGCCATAGTGCGGCCCGAGGGTGTGCATGCGGCGCAAAGCGTCGCCGAGCGTAGCTAGCTAGCGGCGCGGCGGCTGCGGCGGGATCGCGTTCCATCAGCGCCTCCATCCGTAGCGCGCCGGCGTCTTCAAGCAGCGCGATGTCGGCGTCGAGGTAGCGGCCGTCGCGGTCGAGCATGATCAGACGCGGTATGTGCACCCCGGCAGCGGCGAGTGCCGCGTGGCTGGCGGCGAACAGTTCCGCGCCCGACGCGTCGGTGAACGGGTCATCCGGGACCGTCGGCGACGGTGGCCAGTAATTCTCGCCCGCTGCCCACACATACAGAATGACGGTTGTCTGGTCGTCGAGGCCAAGCCTGTAGACGCCCTTTTTGCTGACGCCGGTCAGCCGATCCAGCCCAGTAAGCCGGCAGTTGGAGCCGAACTGCTCCGCCACCAAGTCGTGTAACTCATCCGACTGCAGGAACGTCCGCCGTCATGGTCGCCTCTCGTCAGGTCGACCGGCCATGCCGCCCGGCGAAGCAGCGCCGCGCAATCGAGTTACCGCGCGGGACGCCATGACCGAGCAAGCCGGACGACTGAGCGTGATCGAAATCTCAGCGAGGTCGCTGCACGGCAGCCGACTGACGGGAGGTGTCTCGCAGCGCGCCATGCACAGCGGCAAGCTGCTCTCGCAGCTCGGCGACCTGCCGGGTGAGTTCTTGGTTGGGTGCGTGTTCGTGAATAATCCGTGACAGGACGCCCACGTGGTCATGCCTTCACCTAGAAAGTTGGCGGTGTTAGTCCAGGCACCAGCAGCTCTACGTCGTAATGCGCCTCCGCCAGTAAGCGAGGTCGTGGCGGGTGGCGAGAGTATGGGGATGGCCGGGTTCAAGAACTCGCAGCTGGTCGGCAAGTAGGTCAGCCAAAGCAGCAACAGCGGCAGCCGGATCCCCGGCCATCCCTTGCCAGTGGCCGAGCCTGTAACGGGTAGTAAGGGTATGGGAATGGTCGGGTCCAAGAACTCGCAGTCGGTCGGCAAGTAGGTCAGCCAAAGCAGCAACAGCGGCAGCCGGATCCCCGGCCATCCCTTGCCAGTGGGCAAGGTCGTGGCGGGTGGTGAGGGTATGGGGATGGTCGGGTCCGAGAACTCGCAGCTGGTCGGCAAGTAGGTCAGCCAAAGCAGCAACAGCGGCAGCCGGATCCCCGGACTCCCCCCGCCAGCAGGCGAGGTTGTTGCGGGTGGTGAGGGTGTGGGGATGGTCTGGGCCGAGGATCTGCAGACAGCCAGTTAACAGTTGCTCGAAGGCGGCGGCGGCACCAGCTGGGTCGCCGGCCTTCCCTTGCCAGCGGGCTAGGTAGTGGCGGGTGGTGAGGGTATGGGGATGGTCGGGTCCGAGAACTCGCAGCTGGTCGGCAAGTAGGTCAGCCAAAGCAGCAACAGCGGCAGCCGGATCCCCGGACTCCCCCCGCCAGGACGCGAGCCTGTAACGGGTAGTAAGGGTATCGGGATGGTCGGGCCCGACGACTCGCAGCTGGTCGGCAAGTAGGTCAGCCAAAGCAGCAACAGCGCCGACCGGATCCCCGGCCATCCCTCGCCAGCGGGCGAGGTTGCTCCGAGTGGACAGGGTGTCAGGGTGGTCAGGGCCGAGGATCCGCAGATAATCGGCGAGGAGTTCCTCGTAGGCGGTGGCGGCGCTGGTTGGGTCGCCGGCCCGGCCGCGCCAGTGGGCGATGTTGTGACGAGTGCCGAGGGTATGGGGATGGTCGGGGCCAAGGATCCTCAGCCGGTCGGTGAGGAGTCTCGCGAAGGTGGTGGCGGCGCCGGCCGGGTCGCCGGCTTCGCCACGCCAGTAGGCGATGCTGTGACGGGTAGTGAGGGTGTAGGGGTGGTCGAAACCGAGATGGGTGAGAGCGGTGGTGTGGAGTTGGTGGAAGTAGGCGACGGCGGCGTTGACTTGCCCCGTCTCGCCCAGGCTGTTCCCAGCCCGGATCAGCACGGCGTGTCCCCCGTTGTCCCACAAATGGTGTTGACTGGCGGTGTGCAGGCTGGCGGTGTTGGCCCGTAGTGTCTGTGCCGTCTGCTGATCAGATTCGATGGCGGGCCAGATGGCCAATAGCGCGTCGCCGGCCGTGAGCGCCGACATGGCGCTGTCCTTCTCGGGCGTAGTTTCGCGTACTGCGCGTTGCACTAGGGCGTGCACGCGGAGGGTGTCACCGTCGAGGGTGGCGAGGTGGAACCGGTGAAGATTCCGTAGTGCCTCTCGGACGTCGTCCTCTTCTACCGGCTGGTTGGTGCCGCGGCGGCTAGTCAGGTGGTTGCGCACGGCCTCGGTGGCAAACAGGATGGTGGGGATGCCGTTGGGGTCTAATAGCGCGGCCAGTTCCAGTACCAGCCTGGCCAGCCCTTGCGGTCTGACGGTGTCGGCAGCTGTGATGGACAGCGACCATGTGGCTGCCACGGTGGTCCGGTGCTCGTCGGGCAACTCACCTTCATCCGGAAGTAGATCAGGTAGATACTTGCGCTGGTCGGCCAGCCGGCGACGGTATGCGGCACAGTCCAGCTCTCGTTCCCGAATGAAGGCAGCGGCCTGTGCCAGGGCCAGGGGCAGTCGCCCGAGGTCCTCGACCAGCTCGGTGACCTCGGCCATCCGCTGCTCGTCGCCGATGGCACGAGTGAGGTAGTCGATCGCCTCGGCTTGCGTGAAAAGGCCCACCTCGATCAGCGTACGACTACCGGTGTTCAGACTGGCGTCGCGGCGGCGAGTGGTGACCACGGTGCGGCCGGCGCGATTGGCCGGCGGCCACAGGTTCTTGGCGTCGGCGAGGTTGTCAAGGTTGTCAAGCACAACCAACCACCGCTGGTCGGTGTCCTCTAGCCAGGTCAGGAACTGATCCGCCGCCCGCTGCGGATCGTGGTCCCGGTCGACCAGACCGAGTGCCGTGGCGGCCTCGGCGTAGCTGGCAACGATCGGGTCCCGGCCTGCCGCAGTGACCCACACGAGCACTTGCAACTCGTCGCGAATCTTGCGAGCGAACCACCCTGCTAGCTGTGTCTTACCAACCCCACCCATGCCGGACAGCACCTGCGTGAGTACCGCCTTCCGGCCCGCCTTCGCGGACTGGAACAGGGCAAGCCTTTCCCGGCGGTTCTGCCATGACGCTGCTGCCGGTGGAATCCGGCCCACCTGCACCCGGCCGGCAACCGAGGGCCGCCGCAGTCCCGCACCTGATGACCGCATCGCCATCGCCATGCCGACCACTGTCGCCACGGTTCCGACGATCCCGGCGATCCAACTCGCTTGCTCAGCACCGCCCCACCCCAGCTCCAGCGGGCCCCATTCCGACGAAAACCCCCAGACCACACCCCCCGTGGCGGCACCAAGCAGGAGGACCCGCAGGGAACGCTGTGATCGCCGACCGAAAACCCCAGTCACCCCGCCATCATGGACAGTCGACGTGCGCCGTGACCACTCGCCCACGCGCCATCAAACTCCGACCGAACAACCGGTCACACTGACCTCCCCTGCTTTGATGGAGCTTGTCGGTTGGAAGGGGTCCAGACGAAGCCGGTGTCAGCGCCGACCGTGTCCGCGACGGTGGAGGCGCGGAAGCTCGGCTGGGTGCTCGCCACCGGCAGCCCCACCCCCGACGACACGCCAACCCCGAGCCCCAGCCCCAGCCCCAGCCCGAAGAAGACCAGCAAGCCGAAGCCTGCCCCCTACTACAAGAACTGCGACGCGGTCAGAGCGGCCGACGACGCTCCGTTGTTCGAGGGCGAGCCCGGCTACCGACCCGAGCTCGACCGGGACGGCGATGGGGAAGCCTGCGAACCGGGCGGCGGCAACGGCGACCTGGGCGGCTACAACGACACCAACGGCAACGTGTACTACGCCAACTGCACGGCGGTACGCGCGGCAGGTGCAGCCCCGATCCGACGCGGCGTCCCCGGGTACTCGCGAAAACTGGACCGGGACGGCGACGGGATCGGCTGCGAATATTCCCAGGCCGGTTACACAGCCTGGTGTTCGCCAACTCAGAACCCGTCAGCGACCGCAACGCAGTCCCTCCGCCTTCAGACCCAATGAGCGAACTGGGCCACCGTCGTCACCTCCACCCGCGCCTGCCGGCACCGCCCGCTCTCCCCTTCCGACTCAGGCGGAGGGGTTACACAAGCCGGACCAGCCTTGATTCTCGTGCGTGATCAGGAGGTGACTTGAATGGGCATTCATGTTTGACTACCTGCGTGGGGGCGGGGGGAGCACGGCTGTCGATCGACTGCGGTAGCGCCAGCACCGTGGCCGTGTTGGCATGGGCTGACGGTGGGGCTTCGGTGTTGCCGTTCGACGGCCTGCCCTACCTGCCCAGTGGCCTGTTCCTGGCCGAGGGTGGGCAGGTGTGGACGGGCCGACAGGCGTGGCAGGCCGCCGAGGCGCAGCCGCACCGGTTCGTACCGAATTCCCGCCGTGCCGGTGATGGCGAGTTGGTCGTCGACGGCGCTGAGGCGGAGGCGGTGGAGTTGGCGGCGGCGCCGTTGCGGCGGGCTGCTGCGGAGGCCGAGGGTGTTGTCGGTGCGCCGGTGCGGGACGTGCGGTTGGTGGTGCCGGCCGGGTGGGGGCCGCGTCGCCGTACCTGGATGCGGCAGGTCGCGCACCGGGCGGGTCTCGGGCAGCCGCGCCTGGTGGAGGCTCCGGTGGCCGTCGCGGAGCACCTGGTGGCCACAGGTGTACGGCTGACGGTCGGATCCTTCGTTGTCGTGTGTGATGTCGGCGCGGGTGTCGAGGTGACGGTGCTGCGCCGAGGCCCGGCAGGGTTCGAGGTCCTCGCCACGCTCGCCGGCCCTGCGGCAGGTGGTGCTGCCGTCGACCTGGCGTTGACTGCTGCTGTGCTCGACGGCCGGGAGGTGCCTGCCGGCGGTATGGGCCAGTGGGTGATGGCGGAAAGCGTCCGGGTCGCGAAGGAAACCCTAGGTTCGCATCCGGCGGTCACGGTGCCGGTCGCCGGCCACCACCCGGTGATCGCGGACCGTGCCATGCTCGACGCTGCCGCCCACCCGGTCGTACGGCGGGTCGCGGAGTTGACCCAGCAGTGCATCGCCGCCGCCGAACTGACCCCCGGCGACCTCGCGGGAATCTACTGCGTCGGCGGTAGCGCCCACCTCCCACGCCTGGACACCGCCATCGCCGAGCACACGGGGATCACTCCGGTGCTGGTGGCGGAGCCTCAACTCGTCGCGGCGCGGGGCGCCGCCGAGGCGGGCGCTCCCGCAGCGGGGGTGAATGCGGTGGAGGTGCCGGTGCCGCCGATCCGGCGGGCCGTCGCCATCGCGGTGCCCGGCCTCGCCTCCCTGGCACTGCTGTGGCAGGCCCTGCTGACCGCCGAACGCAACAACACCCTCAGCGCGTACTACTACGTCCTGTTCAACCTCGGCGAATTGACGATGGCAGCGGTGTTCGCCCTGGTGGCCTGCATCGCAGCGGGCACCATCCTCGGCTCGTTGATCGCCGCCCGCAGCCCCACCCCCGAACTACGCACCGAAGGCGGGAAGGTCAGCATCGGCATCCTCGCCGGGGTCTCCCTCGGCGTCGCCATCGCCGCCCTCTACGCCGTCGTCATCAGCCAATACTTCGGCCTACCCCTACGCGGGTTCCTCACCTGGGCGCTCTGGCCGATCGCCCCCACCGCCGTCCTCGCCGTGGTCATGGCGACGATCGCCGCCCGACAATGGCGTACACCCTCCGGCGGCTGGTCCGCGCTCCTGGCCACACCCACCGGCTCGGTCGTCACCGCCGCTGTGGGCATGGGACTCATCCAGTACGCACGCACCGCCGACCGATGGCCCCACCTGGTCGTGTGGCTCGACCTCACCGCCCGCATCGGCGGACTCCTCCTCGGCATCGGCACCGTCATGGCCCTCGTGACACCCCTGATGTTCCGCATCGTGCTCGCCGCTCCGATAGCGGTGATCAGCGCCGCGATCGTCACCGGACAATCCACCGGCATCCTCGGCGTCAGCTACGCCATAGCCATCACCGTCTGGTGGGCAGCACGCGTCTGGACCCGCCTCATCCACCCCACCACCGGCCCCACCGCCCTCAGCCCACTGGGTCGAGGCGGGTGACATGCGCTGGCCACGGCAACTGATGTCGCTGCTGTTCGTCCTGGCGTTCCTGGTCGGCCCACCGGCGGTGCTCCTGACAGTGATCGGTCCGCCCCTTCGCGGCTGGCCCACCTCGGAGCAGTTGCGGGCCTGGTTGCAGCAGCCGTTGACCGAGGAAACGCTCACCGCTGGACTCGCCATCGGCGCGTGGCTGATCTGGCTGCTCGTCGCCTACACCGTCGCCGTCCGGATCATCATCCGCCTCCGCGCCACCACGGCATGGCTACGGCGGATGCCTCTCCCCACGCCTCTGCAGGCGACGGCCAGCGGTATGGCCGGCGCAGCCGTCTTCGGCGTCACCACCAACACCGTCATCACCACCCCACCAGAACCGCCACAGCCCGCAGCAACAGGCATCGCCACACTCCATGACGAGACCGCCCCGGACGACCATCGCGACCAGGCCGTACGCGAGGACGGGGTCACGGTTGCCGGTGGCTGGCTGCCCCGGGACGTCGCCGAACAGGTCACCGCCGCCGCAGCACTGGTCTGGCTACGCCGCCGCCGCGACTACCAACCCCACCCCACCCAACCCGACGACACCGACCTCACCCCACTACCGCCCACCGTCACCGCCGTCCAAGCCGCCCTCGCCGACACCCCCTCCACGCCGCCGTCAGACGAAAGCGCAGCCCCCCTCGAAGCCCTACCGGCCGGAGGCGTGGGCCTCACCGGACCGGGCACGCTGCCCGTCGGACGAGGACTGCTGGTCACCGCCATTCTGGCCGGGCAACGCCGCAGCCCTACGTCGTTGATCGTCACGAAGGCAACGCTGGCCCTCCTTCTCGGACCGGCTGCGGAGACGCTCGGGCGACGCCTGCCGCTGACGATCTTCGACACGGTTGACGAAGCAGCGCAGCTACTCCACCCCGCCGACCCCGTCGCTGGTGAAGCCATTCCTGGTCGGCGTCAGGGTGAGACGTCGAGTGGAAATGACCCTCGAAAAATCGTGCTGCTGAACGACCACGACGGCAGCGAGCAGCAGTTGAATCAACTCGCCGAGACGGCCGCCGCCGCTGCTCTCGTCGTCGTTCTGGGAGAACGGCCGGGCGGGCCAAACTGGCACGCCGACTCCACCGGCCATCTGCGCGACCCACACCACCCCGACATGCCGGGCCCACGACTGTGCGTCCTGAACCAGACAGCGACCACCGACCTGCTCACCATCATCGCCAGCCCTAACCCGGCACCACCCCATCCCGCCAGCGGACGCCCACCACTCACCTACGCGGGACCGCCAGAGCTGCCACTGCCACGACAGGTTGCCCGGCACGAACCTACGCGCCTGTCCACCACCCCCCGGCAACGGCTTCACCTGCGCGTCCTAGGTGACCCGCAACTGCTCATCGACGGCAAGCCCCTGACCATCCGCCGCAGCGCCGGGCTCCAAGTCCTCGTCTACCTCGCTGTCCACCCCGACGGGGCCGACACCGCACAACTCACCGACGCCATATGGCCAGGGCTACCCCGCCACTCTCTCACCGGCCGTCTCTACACCATCCTCAGCGACCTCCGACGTACCATCCGAACCACAAGCGACCTACCCGTCATCGAGCACACCGACGACCGCTACCACCTCAACCCCGAAAACATCGACGTCGACATATGGGAACTCCAGGCTGCCATCCACCAGGCCGCCGCCACATTCGCCCACACCACTGCAGCCTGGCAAGCCGTCCTTAGCGCTTACCACGCCGACCTTGCCAACACTCGCACCTGGCCCTGGCTCGACCCCCACCGCGAAGCAACCCGCCGTCGAATCGTCGACCTGTGCGCCACCCTAGCCGGCAAGGAGCACGACCCACACCGCGTCCTGCAGTTGCTACAGGACGGCATCCACATCGACCCGTACAACGCCGACCTACACAGGCTGGCCACTGATGCCCTCACCGCCCTCGGCCGCCACGAGTGGCGCAGTGCACGGTGTCCGCAGCCCTGACCCGCTGGAAATCGATGATCCCCGCCGTCGGCCCGGCCGCGCGGTCGTGGACCAAGCGGACCTCCTCCCGCAGCTCGGTGAGGGATCCGATCGGTCATACCCGCCCGATTCCACCGCTGGAAATTAGGAGTACACCGTCTGCCAGGGCGGGAGGTCCACCGGCAGGTACCGCCACGCACACCCAATCCGCACCACGTACAGAATGCCGTCGACGATCGTCCGACGAGGATTCTCCTCCGGTCCACCCATCCACTACGGCGACGCAGCATCGACTCGACGAGCGCCCACTCTCCATCGATCAGGTCAGACGGTTACTGCCGCACTCGATCCATGCCCATCCGCCAACCGAACCCAACCCATCGATATACCCACTGTCCCGACACACCCGACCAGCACATGTTTAAAGCGTGCTCTTAAATTACGCGACCGGACCAGCCAACCTCATGACGAAAAGAATTCGCCGAATTATAACCAATTCGCAAACATCCCTACGTCGCAAGAAGAGTGTCGTGGCCGCATCCGAAACATTGTGCAAAAAACTCGAAAATATGCAAAAGTGGACAAATAGCACCACAGCATCCTCCTCGCTGCAGCCACGCGAAGTTAAGATAAGCATCGGACACGCCTAGAACCATGTCGGCGGCAAGACCTAGTCCAATCTCAAGCCAAGGAGCACGGTTGATAATCAATCTAGAAATTGTGAACTCCCCGCATGAAGGACAACACGACGCAACACAATCACTTTATGAATGGTTACACGAAGATCCGGACGTCCGCAAGGCTCAAATCTCGACAACATCGATTCGTCGCCCACAGGGACAAATGGATGGCGCATTTGACATCATCAGCCTAGTAGTTTCGAGCACATTCAACCTCGGCTCATTAATCATGAGCTACCTAGCGTGGCGCTCAACTCAAACGAGCGCGCCTCAGGTCCAGATCACGCTGGACCACCGGGTCATCGCAATCTTAGACGGAACAATTGAGGCAACGGAAGACCTACTAAGCAAGGCCGACCAGATGAGCAAGGCTTGCCAACCCGACAGAGAGCAAAACGCGGAGAGCTAAGCGTGTTATCTGATCCAAAGAAGTCGCAGGCCGTTCTTGTAGGCACGTATACATACGATTACCTTGATCCCCTTCCTGCAGTGAGGCATAATTTATCAGGCCTCAGTCAACTCTTGTGCGACGATGCGATCTGGGGTTTACCGAAGAGCCACTGCAAGGTCCTGCGCGACCCAGAGACGGCCGATTCAGTGACGAACGAACTGGAAAAGGCCGCAAATAGTGCAAATGATACGCTGCTCATATACTACGCCGGTCACGGGCTGACTGCGTCGCGGACAATGGAGTTATGCCTTGGACTGCCCGGGTCCCGCTCAAATGCCATTCATAGCACTCTGCCATACGACTGGGTAAGACAAATCGTTCTTGCCAGCAAGGCGAGCCGCAAGGTAGTCATCCTGGATTGCTGCTTCAGCGCCCGCGCCCTCGTCGGGGGAATGAGCAGCACGAGAAGTGTGGCAGACGAAGCCAGCATAGAAGGGTGCTACGTAATAACATCTTCAGCCGAAACACGGATGTCTTTAGCACCCCCCAATGAAACACACACTGCATTCACGGGTGAACTGCTTCGACTCTTTGAAGACGGAATCTCAGACGGGCCGGACTTGCTTAGCACGTCGATCATCTACGAAAATGTCAAGCGGTCACTCATGAGCAAGTCACGCCCCCTTCCGCAACAAAGAGCAAGGAACGATGGAAACCAAATCTGCTTTGTAAAGAATGCTGCACACTCGACCCATTCCTCCCCTGCGGGTTCATTCCGCACGCCACAGATGATCCCAGTATCGCAAAGTAGAGATGTAGATCCGAAGCAGTTAACTTACGATGAATCCATATCGGCGTACTTCCTCAGCGAGGACCAAAGAACACGATTAGACGAAATGATCGAGGACATCCGTACACGAAGGCAGTCGCTCCAGGATTCCGGAAGCATCTCACGTCAGACTCTCTGGCAGAGCACTATGTTGTCATACCTGCTGAACGCAAAGGGCCTCATCAGTGAAGCGGAAGTAGAGGCAGTTAGGGCGGTCGCCGGCTGGGAACATCTTGGCCTTCCGTCCGATCCGGAGGCGCTAACAGCAAGGCGGGGGCTAGGCAGGATACTCTCAGGAAAAGCTAAGATCCAGAAAGGGCGAGCCCTTTCTCGTGAAATCGGCAACCGTGCAATATCCATTCTCGAGGAAGCTTCGCTGGATGCCCATCGCGCACTAGGGGAAAACAATATCGAAACGCTCAGGGCTCGCTTTGAACTCTTGATGGCCATCCGAGATTCCCGCACCTGGCTTCCGTGGTGGAAATCCGGAAGGCCATTTCTTCGAGACCTTGAGAGCCTCGTTCGCGACCAGAGTAAAGCGCTTGGCTATATGCATCCCGACGCCGAAGCCTCACGCAGGATACTTGAAGGGCTGGAGCGAGCGAAAAACTCTTCTAGCTCTACCGGCTGGCAATGGATTCACCCTTAACGCGTTTCGTTCACCAGACGAAAAGTGGTAAAGAATGGGTTCAGAGCAAGTCGGGCTCTCACTGTCAGCCCTTTGAAATTTCGACGTTCGACGCCTCCCGATAAGCGGAGATGCTGGTAGCTCGGCCGCTTTGCGCATGGCCTGGTCGACCGGGTGGTTCAGGTGCGGCTGGACAGCCCGACCACGGACGGAAAGACAGCGCAGCCTCGCTTGAAAATTCAAGGATCAAGGCAATGGGTCGACTATTCGTCGACCAGTTCGAAGCGCAAACGATAGGAACCCAGCGTTTGACGCGGCGACGAGAAAGATGCGCACCACCGCGCTCCTGAATGGGTGTCCTTACAGTAAATTTTGAGGCTATGAATAGCAGCTACCGGCTGACGAATCATTTCTGTCGCCTCCGACGCTTGAATCCCCTCAAGCTTGACATGGATCTCATGGCCCACGAACTCAGGCCGCACATGACGCGGACTGCGAGCGACTCCGCTGTCGTCGATCCAGACCACCTCGTAGTCGTCTTGCAGATCGCCCTGGAAGATCATGCTCGCCCATAGCAGGGCTGGATCAGACACAGGTGTCGACAGGAGCTGAGATTGCGGGTCACTCGGATCTCGAACACTGAAGCTGAGCCTGGCGTCGCTGGGCCGGAAATGCAATTGCAGTGCTCGGCGCGACTCAGTTGCGGCCGTCCGGGATTCTGATGCTGCCTGATACGTGAGGAATGCGGTAATCAGTGCGACGGCAGCCGCAGCGATGCCGATATCCTCTTCCGTCACAAGCTTCGGCCTTGAGTGTCGCAGCCAGATCATGACGGCTGCGCCCACCACCACGACCGACACGAAAAAGAACAGAGCCACCCTACGCTTCACTTGAGACATGCTGGCATGTCTCGGCAACCGTCAAGCCCGGCACCTGGATCGGCAAGATCGACCAGGTTTGTAGCCAATGGTCCGACGTCACCGCTTTTCCACGCCGCGCCACTTGAGCAACTAGTCCGGTAGCGCTGTGACCTGCGGTTGTGAGGTCGTGTGAGGAAGTGTGAGGTGCTGTAAGGTCCTCAACCCGTTGTCGTCGCCCATCGCGTTCTTACGGTCTGTCTCACCAAGTCAGGCAACGCCGGAGGGAGACACGCCATGGCAAGACGGACCTCGGCAGCAGCCGTACGCACCGTTACCTCAGTCTTCGCGTTGGCACCGCCAGCGCTGCTCTACCAGGTCGGCTGGGTCACCGTCCCCGAGCTGTCCGCGGACCGGCTCCGGGCGTGGGTACACCAACCGCTGACCGCCAGCTTCATCGCCATGCTGGGGTACGCCGGAGCCTGGGCGCTGTGGGTACTGCTCGTGGCCGCCGTCATCGACCACGCACACCGGCACCTCACCGCTCGCCTGCGATGGCACTTCACCCTGCACCTGCCCGGCCCTCTACAGGCGCTCGCGGCGGCGCTGCTGGGTACTACCGCCGTCACGACCGCTGCCGCCCTTCCCGCCGCCGCGCACGACCACACCGCAGCCGATGCCGACCCACCACCGGCCGACCGGGCAACCCCGACCCGCGATGCCCCGGCCCAACCGCCGCCAGCCGACCCTTCGCTTCCCCGCCAGGGGCCCACTAC
Organism: Micromonospora sp. WMMD723; assembly: GCF_049863385.1. NCBI lineage: Bacteria > Bacillati > Actinomycetota > Actinomycetes > Micromonosporales > Micromonosporaceae > Micromonospora > Micromonospora sp. WMMD723. The sequence goes on along the minus strand of NZ_JBMKNR010000001.1, from coordinate 3,310,383 downwards.
CGCCTCGACAACAGCATCCGCCGCCCCACCGCCGACGACGGAGTCCGCACGTCACGCTTCCCTGCCGGTCCTCAACCGCACCAGCGCCCATCCCCCACCTCACGTCTCGGGCGAGAAGGTCCGGGTCGTTGCCGGAGACACCCTGTGGGACCTGGCTGCCGAGCATCTCGGTGACGCAACCCGTTGGCGGGAGATCTACACCCTCAACCGCGGACACCGCCAAGCCAACGGCTATGCGCTTACCAACCCCGACACGATCCACGTCGGATGGAAACTCACCATCCCCGCCCACCGGGCCACACCAGCACCCGCTCCACCCCGGCCAGAGCCCCCTACCACCGATAACTCCGACCCCGCCGCACCCGAAGCAGCGACGACGCCCTCTGCACCACCCACCCCTCCCACGTCGCCTGCCCCGCAACCCTCGATGCCGCACACCCCTGCGCCGAACACACCAGCAGAAGCGACCGGCGCCACGACATCGGCCACGCACCCCGAGCGATCCCACACCGAGCCGCACGACGAAACAGGGATCGTGCTGCCGGCGCGAGGCTGGATCAGCATCGGACTGGCCGCCGCCATCGCCGCCGTGGCCACGCTGCTACGCCTTCAACGACGTCGCCACGCCCGGCTGACCTTCACCACGGCCGCGAGCACAACGCCGCACCCTAACCCGGTGCCACCGTCCCTGGCGCACGCTGATGCGATCGGCCGCCGCCACCTCGGCCTCGACAACAACCTGCCCGCTCACCCCACCATGCCGGCTCCCATCGGAGTCGACGGCAACGGCACCGAGGTGAGCCTGTTCCGCCTCCCCGGGCACGGCCTCGCCCTACACGGTGAAGGGGCCGTACCGGCGGCCCGAGCAATCCTCGCCGCAGTGCTCACCACCTGCGCAGCCGACAGCGCCTCCGTCCGCCCCGTCGTCGTCACGACCGCCAACCTCCTGGCGCAACTCCTACCCGCAGACGCCTCGGTGGTGGGGTTGGACCCCGACGGCACCGCCTACGACGGCGAGCGCCTGATCGTCCTCGCCGACACCGACGCCGCCATCGCCCACGCGGAGGAGGAGATGACCAGCCGACGACGACTGCTGGACACCTTCGACACCACCACCGTCGCCGATCTGCACGCCCGCAGCGACCACGCCGAGTCCCCGCCGCCGTACGTCCTGCTCATCGAACCGGCCACTCGGCACGTGGGCCGGGTGCAGGCCATCGCCGCCCACCGCAGCGCCCTGGATCTCCACCCGATCGTCCTTGGCCCTCACGACGGCTTTCCCACGGTCGAGATCACTCGCGATGGCACCACCCGCAGCGACCGCCCGCACTCCCTGCACCGGGTGTCCACCCTGAGCGCCGGGGACCTCGCCGCCGTCCTGGCCATGCTTACCGACGCCCAGGCCCGTCCGGAGTCCGGCGTCGAGTTCGACGATCCGGCTGCCGCCGGCACACCGAGCGTGCCGACCGTCGAGCCCTGTCCGGTCCCGCCGGAGAATCCGGCAGCTCTGGTGCACCTTCGGGTCCTCGGCCCGATCACTGTCACCACCGCCGCCGGCCCGGTGACCACCGGGATGCGCAGCGGCTCCTACACGGTTCTCGCCGTCCTCGCCGCTCGCCCCGCCGGCCGCACTCTCTACCAGCTCGCCGCCGACCTGCACCCCGACGTAGACCCTGCCTCCGCCGTCAAGCGCGTCCGGACCGACATCACCACCGCCCGCCGTGTCCTGCGTACCGCGACCGATCACGAGGAGCACATGTTCATCGTCTTCGACCCCGCCTCTGGCCGGTATCACCTCGACCCGCAGACCGTCGCCGTGGACCTCTGGCACATGATCACCGCCTTCAACCAGGCCACCACCAGCGACAACGACGAGGAGACGCTCGCCGCCCTACGTCGCGCGACCGACCTGTACGCGGGTGATTTCGCCGAAGGCCACGACCACCCTTGGGCCGTCGACTACGCCACCAGCTACCGCCATCAGATCTTGACCGCCTATGCCCGTATCGCCGAGATCCTCGAACCCGACCATCCCGACCGTGCGGTGGCCGCCCTCGAACGTGCCACCGACCTGGACCCGGTCAATGAGGAGCTGTACCAGCGGATCATGCGGATCCACGGCCGGCAGCAACGCCCCGACGCCGTCCGGCGCACCCTGCGCCGTCTGGAGGAACGCCTCGCCGATCTCGTCGACGCCGAGCCGTCGCAGGCCACCCGCCGCGTCGCCGAACGCCAGTTCGCACCCGCCGCCTCCAGGGCGGGGAGGACGTCATGACCGAGACCCGGCTCCGTCGGATGCAGTGGGCGGTACGCGCCACCCTGGCCCTCGGGGTGGCAGCCTCGGTCACCGCGAACATCCTGCACGCGCAGGCGAACCCGATTGCCCAGGCCATCGCGGCATGGCCGCCCCTCGCTCTGTTGATCACCGTCGAGCTGGTCACCCGCATCCCCGTGCACCAGCGGGCGCTCGGTGCGATCCGGGTCGTCGCTGCCTCGACCATCGCCGCCATCGCTGCCTGGATCAGCTACCACCACATGGTCGGAGTCGTCGCCCGCTACGGCGAGACCGGCACCGTGCCCTACCTCCTGCCGCTCTCCGTCGACGGGCTCATCATCGTGGCCTCGGTCTCCCTGGTGGAACTCTCCGCCCGCCGCCGCGAATCCGAGAACCCCCGACCGACATTCGCCACAGCGACGCCCCCACCCGCCGCGCCCACAGCGACAGCGCAGTCGCCGGTTGCCGATGACACCGCACCACCCCACCCGAATCCCGCACTCGAACGCCATGACGACGACGTCGACCAGTCGCGCCCAGAGGTCCTACCCGTCACCGAACAGCGCCCGGCCATCCACAGCTCGCAGGGCCCCCGGCTCCAGAGTGATCGGGACAGTGAGCCGCCTGCGAATGCGGCCTCCGCCGGGGAGATCGAAGCGGACGATGACGTGGGCCTGTCTGCGGATCTCGTGCCGCTGTTGCCCGCCGCCCGCGCTGCCCGCGACGAGCTGATTCGCGAAGGCCACACGGTCAGCCGTGATGCCCTCGCGCGCCGGTTACGCCGGAACGGCCATTCTCTCCGCAACAGCGGGGTATCGGAACTCCTCGCCACCATCCGGCCGAAGACCTCTGCGGCCGTCGGTCTCCGTCCGCTGTCCGCAGCCGGTGAGCCTCACCTCGTGGCTTCGCCCGCGCAGAGGCCGGTGGCCCCGGCCCCGGTTCGCGCTGACCGGCGGTCTTGATCGGGGCGTGGAGGTCGACGTGGATGGGCACGGCTGCCCGGTCGGGCACCATGCCGAACACCGTCAGGAGGCACCAGAGATGACCGACCATCTACCCACGCGCCGCACCGTTGAGGTCGACGCTGACGTGTACGACGTGTTGGCGCGTACTGCCGCAAGTCGAGACACCGACGTCAACGGCGCGCTGCGCTACCTGATCGAGGCGCCGACGCCTCGGACCGTCGCGGACAACGACGAGGACTGAGTCGGCATACGGGACACGTCGCCCGGCTCGCGATGGCGGACCGGGCGACGTGTTCTGCGGGTCCTCGTGGCCCCTACGCGGGTGCAGCGCCGGTCGCGTCGGCCGCAGCGGCGAGGAGTCGTTGCGCGGTGCGCGGGGTGATGCCGAGTTGTTGAGCAAGGATCACGCCGAGCCCACGCCGGTCCTGCCCGGCGGCGTCGGCCTCGGCGAGGAGCGTGACGGCGGCTTGGAGGCGCGGGTCGTCGGCATACGGGTGCGGCTGGCGGGCACCGGTCGCGCCGAGGGGTCGGCCGGTGGACTGCCGGCCGGTGCGGGCGTCGGCGACGGCCCATATGGTGCGGCGGAACCACAGGCGGCGGACCCGTCCGTCGGGCAGCGTCTCGACCCGGTCGGGATGGTGGAGCAGGGTGTCGGGCAGGTTGCGGTAGGAGCCGTATCCGAGCACCTTCGCTGCTGCGCCCGAGCCGAGGAGATCCTCGGGGTCCCCGCGGCGGTCGACCTTCGTCAGCTCGGCGCGTTTCGCTCTCAGGTGGGCGGTGTGGAACGCCTCGATGTCGTCGAGCCAGAACCACTCCCGCCCGTCGTGGGCGAAGCCTTCGGGAAAGCCGAAGCGGGCGCGGTGGCTGCGCCAGTGGATGACGGTGGAGTAGGCCGCGCCGGTGTGCGCGGCGACTCCGGCCCGGTCGAGGGCGGTCCGTCCGTCGATGACCTGTCGTGCCACGCCGTTCATCTTCCTCTCCGGCCAGCGGCTGCCGCTCGCGTGGTCGAGGTGGCGGTGCTCGGGCCGGAGGGTCGGGTACTTCCTGGCTCGGTGGGCGGCCGGGTACTCAGCGGCCCCGCAGCGGGCGAAGTGACCGGCCGGGCGGTGCCGCACTTGCGGGTCCGCCCGCCGGTCACCGTTCCCACCCGGTCACGTGGGTGGGCGTAGCACCTTCCATGCCACGTGCGCCATGTGGTCGATGCGCAGCGCGGCCAGTTTCGCGCGGGTGGCGGGCTTGAGCGCGTCGTACACGGTCAGGATCGCGGCGGCGGTGGTCGCGTCCACCAGAACCCCGTCGATCTTGCGGCACGCGCCGCCCTTCGCCTCGCGCAGCAACTCGATGACACGGGGGTCACCTGCGGTCGCGTCGTCGGGGAGCGCGTCGAGGTCGGCCAGCCCTTCGCAGTCGGGGCAGGTGACCAGGTGCGGGTCCTCGGTGATCCGGCCCACCGGCACGCGCTCCGCCCCGCACACCGGCCCGACCCGGCGGCGGGCCTTCGCTTGGGTGAGGACGGGCCACCCGGGCGTCCCCGTGTCGGTGGTCATGGTGTCTTCCCCGTCGGGTGGGTCCAGATGCCGAGCGGGTGGCCAGGCGCGATCCGGCCTCGGCCGGGGACGAGGGTTGCGAACACGTCGGAATACCGTTCGTGGAGTTGGCCCCGGGTGCGCGTGAGGTGTTTGCCTCGGGTGAGCTTCGCGGGCAGGGCCTCGACCACCCGCCCGATCAGGCCGTACAGGTCCCGGGCCTCGATGAGGTGAGCGCACCCGTCGCAGGCCGACCAGCCTTCGCCCCATGCCTGGGTGAAGGCGTGCTCGGTGTCGGTGCGGCGTACCCGTGCCGCGTGGTGTCGAGTCTGGTAGTCGCCTACGGCGATGACCTGTGCGGTGACTCGGCGGGCGTCGGTGATCTGGTTGGCGCACCGGTAGATCCAGGCGGCCTCGGGTGCGGAGCAGAAGTCGCAGTCGATGATCGGATTGGGGATCTCGGTGAGGGGTGCGGGCTCGGGGCGGTGGTCGCTGGGTTGGCCGCGCTGCTCGGCCGCGTGTAGGTACTCGACGATCGCGCCCCGGTTGTTGAGGCGGACGTTGAGCGCGCGACGGCAGCGGCGGCAGTAGAACGGCTCCGGGACCGGCGCCACGCTCGCGTCGAGTCCTGCGACCTCGGCAGGGCGGGCGGGTCGTGCCGGTTGCGGGGAGTGGGGTGGCATTACTGGTCGCCTCCGTCCTGGTTGCGGGTGGGCTGCGGCGGGGTGGGGTGGGCGGGGCCGAGGGTCAGGCCGAGGCGCAGGGTTGCGAGGTCGACCAGGCGTCGCAGCAGGCTCGCCGTGCCGGTGCTGAGGTCGGCGTCGTAGTCGTGGGCGATGCGGCAGGCCTCGCGCACCGCGACGCACGCGGAGGTGAGGGCGGCCTCCAGGGCGGCGCGGTCGTCGTCGCGGGTGGCCCGCCTGACGTTCTCCGCCGGGTAGGTGCGCTCGTCACCGATGGGAAAGCGCAGGGTGTAGCTGCGGGCGTAGGTGGTGTGCGGGGTGGAATAGCGGACATCGGTGACGGTGCCGAGGCGGTACTCGACCGGGTCGGCCGGGTTGATCACCCGGGCGGTGTCGCCGTACTCCAGAGACCGGTACATCAGGACTCCGTTCAGGGGTGCGTGCTGGTGGGATAGCCGTTCTCAGGGGGTGCCGCGCGGCCCGGGGTGGGACCGGGTCGCGCGGCTCCCGTCGCGGCGGTCAGGGTTGGGCGGCCGGTGGGCCGTCGGCACCGCCGGGGGTGGTCGGTGGCCAGGTGGTCCCCTCGGTGGGGAACGGTGGTGCGGCCTTCACGTGGGGCAGGCCGGGGTCGAGTTTCTGGCCGCTGCGGTCGAGGCTGACCGCTCCGTACGCGGTCAGGTGCGCGCCCACGGCGAGGGCCTGCGCGCCGGTGAGCAGGACGACGAGGCGGCGGGCGTGGGTGTCGTGGACCCGCAGCTCGACGTGACCGGTGGTCAGCGGCCGGACCGGGAGGAACCGCTCGACCTGCGCGCCGCCGGGTGCCGTCGCCCAGATCGCCCCGCACAGCGCGTTCCACTGCTCGTTGACGAGGCTTTCCCAGTGCTCGGCGCGGGCGGTGAGGGTGGCGTGTTCGGCATGGCTGGTGGAGTGTTCGGCGAGTGCGCGGGCGACCTCGGCCGCCGCGAAGTTCGCGCACACTCGGTTGGCCAGCGCGATCATGGTCCCGGCGGTGTGTTCCGGCGTCGGCAGCGTCGTCACGGCAGGCTCCGGTGGAGGCGGGGGCGTCGAGGCGGGCGGGGTGGGGGTGGTGTCGGCGGCGGGGTGCGCGCCGGTACCGGAGCCGGGCGGGGTGTTCCCGCGCCGGCCCCAATGCCGGCCCACCTCAGACCGCCAACAGCTCGAACGCGCGGGCCTTGAGGTCCGCTCCGGCACCGGTCAGCGCCCGCGAGGCGCGGGCGAGGTTGGACTTGGCGGGGGCGAAGTGGTCAACGTACTCGGTGATGGCCTGGTAGCCGGCCCACCGGGTGCCCTTGATCGCCTTCTGCGTGTCCGCGTCCCGGATCAGGTAGCGCAGCGTCGCGGTGCGCTGCTTCGCGTTGTTACGCGCCGTGTCGGAGGCGTCGTCGGCGAGGGGCCACACCTGAGCGACGATCTTCTCGAACTCGCCCATGGTCAACGACTCGTTGATCATCTTCTCGGCTTCGGTCTCGAACGCGTCGAACGCCGTCCACATCAGCCCGAGAGCCTGCCGCGCCTCGGCGATCTTGCTGGTCACGTTCGAGGTGTGCCGGAACGTGTACGAGCTGCGCGACCGCTGGTAGGCGAGGGCCTGGGTGTTCGCGCACACGATCCGCACCGGGGTCGCATCGAGGCGCAACGAGGCGGTGCCGTCGTGGGAGGTGGTGGCCGCGAGGTACAGGTCCATGTCGTCCACCCCGGCAATCCGCATCGCCGTCGGCAGCTTCATGGTCACGAACACCGACCGGCCCTTGCGCATCGAGCCGGCGGTCTCGAAGTGCGCGCCGGAGGCGTCGACCAGGAGGTTGAGGGTCTCGGCGACCTGCTCGTTCTGCACCACCGAGTAGTCCTCGCCGACCACCCCGAGGTACTCGGTCTGCCCGGTGGCCGGGTTGGTGCGCACCGTCATGTACTTGTCGGGGCAGTCGACCTTCGTCACCCCACGCTCGGTGACCTCGATGCCCTGAAGGGCGATCTTGCGAACCTCCCAGCCGCCGAGCCACGCCTTGCTCATGACCTCCTGCGCGGTCATGCACGAGTCGGTGACGGTGCCGAGTTGGTGCCAGGCGGTCAGCCGTGCGGAGGCGAAGGCCGTCTGGCCGTTGGCGAGGGTTTCCAGTTCGTGTGCCACGGTGGCACCCCTTCCCTGTCGTGTGGTGTTCGGGTGGGCGGCGGGCCGGGGTGGCGCCCCCGGCCGCGCCGTCAATATCAATGTTTCCTACCTCCACGTGTCGATCAAGGCGATCGGTTCGAGTCGATGGAGGTTTCTGCGGCGAATCTGACGCCCACCGCCGGGCGCGGCCTACCGGGTGTCGGTGGCCGGGCGTAGCCGCCCGTCCGGCCCGTACACGTAGGTGTGCACGGTTTTGAACGGGGCCGGTAGATACACGGTGAACCCGTGTTCGGGGATGAACCGGGTCCGATACGCGCGGGTGATGCCCAACAGGTACCGGTCGGGTTTGTCGCCGTGCGACCCCGGCGGGACGATGCCCGCCCCGGGCCGGTCGGCTCGGGCGCGGCGGTGCCGACCAAGCGCGATGTGCGGGCAGAGTGACAGGGCGGCGGTCATGCACTCGGGGTGCCCCGGCGGGTCCGCGTAGCGCATCAGCTCAGCGGCCCGGGGGCCGCCGAGGAACGCCACCCAATAGCCCATCGGCTCACCGCACAGCGAGCACCTCCGTTCGACCGCAAGGCGGGTCGAGACGGTGGTGTTGATCGTGGTGAAGTCCACATGTGACCCGCCGCCCGTCGAGTCGGGGTGGATGTTGACCGGCGGGATGGGCAGGCCGCGCCGCGCGTCGTGAGGACGCGCGGCCAGCGAGGGCGGGATGCCGGGCCGGTCGGCGGCCGGGCCGGGAGCCGATGGGCCGGTCACGAGGCACCGTCGGCGCGGGTGGGCCGGGCATCGGTCACGGTGACGTGCGGTAGCTGCGCCCGCAGTACGGCGTGCGCCTGTTCCCATTGCGCCTCGGTCAGACACCGGCTCACCGGTTCGAGGTGCGCGGCAGTCATCGTCACGGCCATGACGTCGGCCTCGTCCGCCGAGTCGAACACGGCCACCATGTCGCCCCCGGCAACCACATAGACGCGAGGGTCATCGGCGAGTGAGGCCACCGGGGCGGCACGGCGGTGCTCGGCCAGCCACCGCCCGACCACCTCCGCCGGGTCGCCGGCCAGGGTGGCGGTGTCGTAGTCCTCGTCATCGAGCCACGCGAGGTGATCGGCGACGGTCCAGTCAGGGTGGATGAGCCACGATTGCCGTACGGCCTGCCACATGGTCAGCCGTGCCGGGACGCCGATCGGGTCCGCCGGTTGCGAACCGTTCGGGCCGGGCACCGGGCATAGCGGGGTGCCGTCGTGGTGCGACGCGACCGGGCGTGAGGCGAACCCGTCGAGGGTCCAGTCACGCGGCGGCACGGTCCGGGCCGGTTCCCCGCATTCGGGGCAGCGCAGCGACCCCGGCGCGTGCACCGGGCCGTGGGGGTGGTCGTCGGGGGTGGCCATGGTCTGTTCCTTCCGTGGCGCTGGTGGGTGGGCGTGCGGGTGCCGGGGCCGGGCGTGGTGCCCGGCCCCGGCGAGGCGGTAGGTCAGGCCGCCACCGGCACGGCGGCGGCCTCATCGGTGCCGGCCTCGTCGGCGCTGGTCTCGTCACCGGCGGGCGAGGTGGTGTCGGTCTGGGGCGCGGCCATGAACGCGCAAACCTCGACAGTCGGGGCGGGCGGGTTGTCCGCGAGGGCGTAGGTTTCCGGGGCCTCCCGCGTCAGGATCAGCACCCCGAACCCGGTCAGCTTGTCCATGCCGTTGCGGACCGCCCCGGGGCTACGTCCGCCGATCTCCCGGGCGACGGTGCCGGGGGTGACTTCGTGGCCGGGGCCGAGGTCACGCATGAACGCCTCGACCCGGTTACGCAACTCGTTCTTGCCCAGCTTGGCCGACCCGTCGCTGTTGACCTCACCCGTTCCACGACCGGTGCCGGCCACCCGCCGCGCCGACGGGCGGCGAATCTTGCGGGTGTGCCCGCACGTCGGGCACGTGGAGTGCGTCGGGGCGTTGGCCGGGTCCACCGTGGCGAGGTCGCCGTCGCCGATCACCCACAGCTCGTCACCGTCCTCGGTGACCGGCAGGCGACGGGCGGCCCCGGCAACCTCCATCGCGGCGAGGATCGTGTCACCCATCGCCACCGACAGGCCGCTCTCGTTGATCGCCGAGTCGGCCGTGATGCCGTCTGGGTGCCCACCGAGCACCCCTGCCATGATCAGCACTTTGAGGTCGGGCTGCGCCCCGACCGGTGCCCCGGACACGGGCACGCCGGACACCGGGGCGGGCACCCCGGACACCGGAGCCTCCGGCATCGTCGTCTCAGCCGTCGGGGCGTCGCTCATGGGCGTCGGCGCATCGCCGCCGGTCGGGGCATCGTCGGTGACAGCCGCGTCGGGCGTGGTCACCGCGTCAGCCGCCGGGACGTCACCGGTGGGCGACGGCGCGTCGGTCGGGTCGGACGTCGCGTCATCGGCCGCCGCAGCGTCGTCGGTGAGGGCGGCGGGCTCGATGGCGGCATCCGGCGTCGTGTCCGGGGCCTCCTGCTCGGGTGCGGTGTCCGGCGACGCGTCATCGGCCGCCGGGGCGTCGGGGGTGAGGTGCCAGACGTCAGCGCTCTTACGGTTGCCCTTGGCCGGGTCGGAGGTGCGGGCGGCGGTACCAGCGGCCTCCATGGCCGCGAGCGCCTCGGTCACCACCGACAGCGGCAGGTTCCCCTGTCCGGCCAACTTGCGGGCGGTGACGCCCGGGTGGCGACGCAGTTCCTCGACGACGGCGGACCGGGCCTCGTGGGTGCCGGGGGTGAGACTGATGTTTGCGGTCATGGCAGAACACCTCCACAAAAAGGGGTCGACAATAGCGATTCCGCATGCGCGGCGCGCATCCTTTTCTGCGGTTTCGCTGGGGCGTTTTTTGTTGCCCACGTCCATGGACGCTCGACGCCCGATAGTTGTCAACCCCACCCACCAAGACTCTTTAAATGGTTCGCGTCGCGCTCCATTCGGAAATCCGCGACCGCGTGCCGCGATGCCATTTGACGACCCTCACATCGCCGCCACGCCCCTGCCGCCCCGTTACCTTTTTGATCGTCCCCAGCCGGGGACCCTCGGTCGCCCGGCCCGGTATGACTTTCTGCCCCTGTCGTTCGGATGATCCGGGGGGTGTTGTCGCCGGGTCGGGTGGCGTCGGCGGACCGCTGATAGGGACACGGCCACCCGGTGTTCGGGGTAGGTCTCTTCGTAACGTGGCTGCCGGCAGTCCGACGCCCTGACTGCGGCCGAGGCCACGATGCGATGCGTGGAGGCGGGTGTGGTGCACGACGGATACGGCGTCTACCTCGGCTTGGACGTCGGCAAAGGTGAGCATCACGCGGTCGGGCTGGCCCCGGACGGCAAGCGGCTGCACGACGCGGCGTTGCCGAACACCGAGGCCCGGCTGCGGGAGCTGTTCGACAAGTTGGCTCGTCATGGCCGGGTGCTGGTGGTGGTCGACCAGCCCGCCTCGATCGGCGCCCTGCCGGTGGCGGTCGCGCGGGCGGCCGGGCATCAGGTTGCTTACCTGCCCGGCCTGGCGATGCGCCGAATCGCTGACCTGCATCCCGGCTCGGCGAAGACCGACGCCCGCGACGCCTACGTCATCGCCGATGCCGCCCGCACGCTGCCGCACACACTGCGCCGGGTCGACGTCGGCGACGAGGCCCTAGCCGAACTGGAAGTCCTGGTCGGCTTCGACGACGACCTCGCCGGCGAGGCCACCCGCATCTCTAACCGGATCCGTGGGCTGCTCACCCAGATCCACCCCGCCCTGGAACGGGTCCTCGGCCCGAAAGCGCACCACAAGGCCGTGCTAGAGCTGCTGTCACGCTGCGGCGGCCCGGCCGGGCTCCGCAAAGCAGGCCGCCGCAAACTGACCGCGATCGCCGCCGTCCACGCCCCCCGGATGGGCGAACGCCTGGTCGAGCAGATCATGACTGCCCTCGACGAGCAGACCGTCACCGTCCCCGGCACCCAGGCGGCGGAGACGATCCTGCCCCGTCTCGCCGACAGCCTCCGCGACGTTCTGCGACAACGTGACCAGGTCGCGAAAGAGGTCGAGAGGATGCTTGATGCGCACCCTCTTGCCCCGGTCCTGACCTCGATGCCCGGCATCGGCGTCAGGACCGCCGCCCGGATCCTGCTCGAAGTCGGCGACGGCAGCAGCTTCACCACCCCCGGACACCTCGCCGCCTACGCCGGACTCGCCCCCGTCACCCGACGCTCCGGCAGCAGCATCCGCGGCGAACACCCACCCCGAGGCGGCAACAAACACCTCAAACGCGCGTTCTTCCTCGCCGCCTTCGCGTCCCTCGCCGACCCGGTCAGCCGGGCCTACTACGACCGCAAAAGAGCCGAAGGCAAACGCCACAACGCCGCCCTCATCTGCCTCGCCCGACGCCGCTGCGACGTCCTCCACGCCATGCTCCGCGACAAGATCCCCTACCAACCCCGCCCCACCAGCCCCGCCACCGCTTGACGAAACCCATAGGGACACCCCCCCTACCGCTGCACAGGGACGGCGGCGACACGCCGGCAGGGCGGGGCGGCATCCTCCCCACTGTCGGCGACACTCCCCGTACCTGTGGCCGGAATGCGCGGCGGACGGCGGCCGTCGTGGACACTTTCGTATGGTGCGGAAAATCGTTTCACCGCTTTACAGGGGCACCCCTTTGCGTCGCATAAGCGGAATGGGGTCAACGGCGTTGTCCTCGGTGGCGGGATAACCTTAGTGGGCCTCGTAATGCAGGTGCGGGCCGGAGGAGTTTCCGGAGCTGCCGACGTGGCCGATCGGCTGTCCCGCCGTCACCGGCTCACCTACCGTCACGGTCGGCTGTCGGATCAGGTGGCAGTAACGCGTCACCACGTCGCCCGGATGGCGGATCTCCGCATACCAGCCGCACCCGCCGAGGCCGGGGTATCCGTCGCTGTCGCACGGCATCGGCCCGCCGGTGGGTTCCCACGAGTCACCGCCGACGTTGCAGCGCAACCGCACGACGACACCGCCCGCCGCCGCCCGGACAACCGTCCCTCTCGCCGCCATGATGTCGACCCCGTCGTGGCCGGGCCGGTCGCCGGTGCGGAAGCCGGAGCCCGCCTCCCCCACCACCGGACGGGTCCACCCGCCGACCGACACCCCCGCGCAGACAGGCGACGTCGCACCGGCTGTTGTCGCCCGCGTCTCGTGTGTGGCGTACGCGTCCGGGTGCACCGCCCCGACGCAACTACCCGCACCCCCGCCGCCGATCACTGACGAGACGACTCCAGCGGTGGCGGCGGCGACCAGCAGCAATGCCCCGGCGAGTCCCACCGCGATCGCCACGGCTACCCGTCCCACGGCACACCGTCGGTGATCGGCGCGGGCAGCTCGGCCAGGCTCACCCGGTCCCGGTGACCCACCACCCGCCAGACCGGCCCCGCCGGACCCCGGAGGTCGGCGGTGGCGGTGGCGACGGTCACCCCGTCGGGTAGCCCGACCCGGCGTAGGTGGGCGTGCACGTTTGTCTCACGGGCGGCGGTGGGCAGCCAGAACAGCACCGGATACGCGCGGCGGGGCGGCAGTGCGGCGTAGCCGCCCAGCTTGCCCACAACCCGGCTCAGGGCTTCGGTGCCGAGGTCGACCTCGACCCAGAACGGCAACACCGCACCCTGGTCCGTCCACACGCCGTGTCCGTCCGGGCGGACCAGGGTGCCGCACGCCTCACGGCAGCGCGCCTCGTTCCACCACCGCGCCAACCGCGCGCCGGGGTGCGCGCGGGCATGGGCGGTGAGCGCGACGAAGAACCCGTTCACCGTGAGCAGGTGCGCCAGCGTCGGGGACATAGCGAGTCGGGCGGTAGCGTCGCGCACGGCGGCGGGACGGGGCAACGGCGCGCCTCGTCCGGCGGCGAGCAGGGCCGCGCCGACCGGGCCGAGGGTCCACCTCCACGCTTGCGAGCCGGGCCGCTGGTAGTGGCGGAACCGGTCGAGGATGTCTCGATCGTGGAGGGTGTTGAGGCGGTTGCGGGCTCGGCCGACCGAGCCGAACGCGAGGTCGACGAGTTGGTCGGTGGTGAAGGTCCGGTGCTGGTCGAGCAGGTCGAGCAGGAGCCGGTCTCGGGGAGTGAGCCGGCCGAGTTCGGCGGCCACGACGGACGCCGTGAGGCGGGACCTACCGGTGGCTGACGTGCGGGTGGGAGGGATATCTCTTATCAGTCGGTTCCGGTCCACCAGTCCTCCTCACCGCCGTCGACGTGCCCGTACGACGTGTTCATGGGGGTGTGTTCACCCGGCTGGTCACGGTCGTTGGAGTACTCGTTGGATCGCTCGTTGGAGCTCTCGTTAGACCACCCGGGGTCGACGAACGTGTTGTGGCCGACCAACTCGGTGACGGCAGGGTCGGCGGGCACCGGTGGCTCGACGTGGGCAGAGGAGGTGGCGGCTTCGCCGAGCAGTCGCCGCCGCTCGGCGACGGCGAGGCCGGTGTGGTCGCGGGCGGCACGGCATAACGCGTGCGCGCGGCCGGGTTGCGCCGGTGGTGGCGGCTCGGTGTCAGCGGTGACCGGTGGCAGGACCCGACCGCCGGCGACCGGCCGCAGGACGACCTCGTAGCCACCGAGGCGGATCAGGTCCCCGTCGTCGAGGTACGGACGCAGGTGACGGGCCTGGTCGATGGCGTCGCGGGGGGCCAGGGCGAAGTACACCTTGTTGCGGGCGTTGGCGTCGATCGCGGCCACCATGTCCGCCGATAACTGCCCGAGGTACTGGTGGGCCAGGACGAACGAGGTGTGCAGGCCGCGGGCCTCGGCGAGGGCGTCATCGATGCCGATGGGCAGGTGCAGAAAGTTGTGGCACTCGTCGAGAACGATCATCGCGTCGGGGCGGTCGTCTTCGGGGATACGGGCGCGGGCGGTGGTGGCCTGCCACAGCCCGGCCAGGAGCAGGGAGCCGACCAGGCGGGTGCCGTCCTCACCGAGGATGCCCTTGGGTAGCCGGGCCAGCAGGACACCACCGTCGAGGATGTCGGCGAAGGAGAACGTGGTGGCCGGCACGCCGAACAGGCTGTTCGCCATGGGGTGCGCCATCACCAGCCGCAGCCGGGACAGCAGCGGAGCGACGAGACCGGAGCGTTGCGCGGCGGGCAGGTCGTTGAACCCCTCCCAGAACTCGCCGAGGGTGTTGCCCTCCCACGCGTTCAACCTGCTGACCACCGCGTTCACCCGGTCGGTCCGCCACGAGGCGTCCGACAGCAGCCTGGGTAGGTGGGCGAGGGTGGCGTCGTCGAAGTGGGCGAGGGTGAGCAGGCCGTGGTAGCAGATGTCGGCGGTGCGGTGCCCCCACCACCGCGACCACACCTTCGCCATCACCGCCGTCAGGTTCGCGGCCACGTCATGGGCACTGCCGCCGTGCACGCTCGGGTCGAGCAGGTTGATCGCCGGTGGCGCAGCCCGCTCGTCGGGGTCGATGAGCACCAGGCGGTCACCACACGACGCGGGTAGCCGGGCGAGCAGGTCACGGATCAGGTCACCCTTGGCCGGGTCGAACGCGGCCACGCCGCGCCCGGCGTCGACATCGTCGAGGATCATCCGCATCAGCAGGGTCGTCTTGCCGGTGCCGGTCGGGCCGAGGGCGTGCACGTGGTAGCGGCAGTCGGTCAGGGAGATCCCGACCCGCATCGCCGGCCCGGCGTTGGCGACACCGATGACCTTGCCACCCAGGCCGTGCCGCTGCTCACGCGGCACCAGGTGCAGCCGGCGGCCAGCCGGGCCGGGATCGGACGAGGTCACCCCCGGGTAAATGGTCATGGGCTGCTCCAGACGGTGGGTGCGTCGACAATGGTCGCCTCGACCGGTGTGGTGTCGGGGCCGTCCGTGGTGCGGCCGGTGGTGCGGAAGACCTCGCGGGTGGCGGCCCGGCGGCGGGATGCCGCGCCGGGCAGGCTGTAGGCGGTGGGTTCGGCGGGTAGTCCGGCGAGCGCGGCGGCGTCGCCGATGCCGGCCAGGCTCATCCGGGACGCCGGCATCCACCGGTCGGCCACGGCACGGGTGCCGCGCCGGAGCCGACGGCGGGTGAAGTGGGGCGACAGCAGCCCGAAGCCGGAGCTGACATCGGCGGCGGCAGCCGACGCGGCAGCCCGGGTCGGGCCGACCGCGACCGTCTGCACGGCCACCAGCAGATGCGGCGCGTCGGTGAACTTCACCCGCGCCTGCCGCGCCAACTCCGCCGCGTACGGGTCCAGCCGGCCGGTGGGGTTCCGACGGATGCCGGGACCAGGGGTGATCAGGTCGAGCGTCGCCTGAAGGACGTAGCGGGCGATCCCTCGGGGGTGGCGGGCGCGGTGCGGGTGGGTCATCGCCCGGCGGAGCTGCCGCAGCCGGTGGGCCGGTGCCCGACCGAGGTGGACCTGCAGCAGCGCGCCGCCGGTGCGCCCGGCGGAGACCAACCCGCCGTAGACGGCGCGCAGCCGGTCGTCCTCCGGGGCAGCGACGTCCATCCCCCGCCGCGACGCCGGGGTGGTGTCGTCGATCAGCGGCAGCCACTCCGGTCGGGTGGGGCGCACAGCGAGTGCGACCACCGCGCCCACCGTCGGCACCGCCGGAGGCGCGCACTGGGCGGCGCGGACGCCGGGCCAGCCTCGGTGCAGCAGCCGCACCACCGCGGTCGGGTTGACCCCCGGCGGGAGCCACAGCCCGCAGCGCAGCCCATCCGGGTCGGCGGCGACCTCCCACACGATCCGGGCTGGCCGCCACGCCCACCGGCGCGGGGCGGGTAACACCGTGGCGAGCAGCCGCCACAAGCCGACCGTCGCAGCCGGAGTCGCGGTCACCGGCGGGGTGATCTCCAACCAGCGCGCCCGCGCGGCATGCCGACGCCAGACCTGCCGCCGGCACACCGCCCACCCCACCCGCACGGCGGCGAGCGCGGTCAGGGCGGCGAGCAGCAGCGGCCACCGATCCCGCACCAGGTGCCATCCGGCGTCGGCGGCGTCGGTGCCCCAGGTGCCACACCACAGCTCACCGACGAACGACCCGGGCACCCCCTCACGGCCGGGCACACACACGGCGGGAGGAGCCGGCACCGACAATGCCAAGCAATGGCGGAAACCATGGACACCTCCGTTGGAGAAGGGGTTCACCTGCCGGTCGATGACGGGCGGGGTCCGGCAACCGGACCGGTGAGGATCAGCTCGTGTTCGGTGGTCGAGGCGTGGCTGTGGAACGCCACCCGCGCCGACCCGGCCGACAGGAGCGCGTCGCCCCGTTGGCAGGACAGCAGGAACGCCCGCTCGCCGTCGGTGAGGCCGAACGCCTCGGTGACGGCGTCGATGGCCTGCGGTGCCTGCCGCAGCAGGATCTGCGTGGCGGCGTTGGAGACGACAGCGCGGCCGGTGGTGGTGGCGAGCACGTCGGCGGCGTCCTGGGTGACGACGGTCAAGCCGGTGCCGTACTTGCGGGCGGACTTGGCCAGGGTCTGCAGGAAACGGCCGCCACGGCCGCCGGACAACAGCTTCCACGCCTCGTCTACCAGCACCATCCGCAGCACGTCCGGGCGACCGCCACGAGAGGTGGCCCCCCGTACGGTGCGCCAGATCGTGTCCAGGGTCAGCAGCGTGCCGACCGGATGGAGCTGCTCGGGCAGGTCCTTGAGGGCGAACACCACAAGGTGCCCCTCGGGGGTGGTGGTGGTCGGTCCGTCGAACAGGCCCTTCATGCTGCCCACCACGTACGGGTGCAGGCGGGTGGCGACCCGCCGGCCCGCCTCATCGGTGTCGTCAAGGGCTGCCATCACCTCCCGCAGCAGCGGCGCGGGACGTCTCCAGGTCTGCGGATCGGTGGTAATGCCCTTGGCCCGATAGGCGGCCAGCACCGCCACGTCGAGGGAACGGGCCTCGTCGCCGGGCAACGGCGCATCGACAGCGGTGTCACCGCTGGCCATGACCGCGACAAGGGTCTGCAGGAAACGTGCCCGATCGTGAAGGGCGTCGTCGTCACCAGGCAGCAGGTCCAGAGGGTTGATGGTCACACCGGCCGCGCCGAGGCGGACGACCGTCCCGCCGACCGCATCGGCCAGCCGCAGGTACTCGTCCTCGGGGTCGATGACGAACGCCTCCACCCCGAGGCACAGGTTGCGCAGCAGGTCGAGCTTGGCCAGGTACGACTTGCCCTCCCCGGAGCGGGCCAGGATGACGGCGTTGTAGTTGGACTGCGCCCACCGGTCCCACACGACCACCCCGGCCGAGTGCAGGTTCAACCCGAACAGCACCCCCATCCCGGTGTCCCCTGCGGTGTCGGGCAGGTCGGGGCTGGTGAACGGAAACGCTGCGGCAAGGGCATCGGTGTCGAAGACCCGCTTCATCCCGAGCGCGTCGTACGCGAGGGGCAGGCCGCTGATCCAGCCCTGCAACTGCCGCCACGTGACCGGTGCGGTGTGCAGCAGCAGCGACGCGGCCAGGGACCGCACCTCCGCCACCCGGTCGGCGAGATCGTCCGGGCTGCTGCCGTGGACCGTCAGGTACAGGCCGAGCCGGAACAGGCGGGCCTCACCTCGGGCGACCCGGGTAGCCAACTCGGCGGCGTCAGCCGCGGCGGCATCGAGTTCGGGATCGTCGAGTCGCCCCTTGGCGGCATCCTGGCGGCGGGAGGACTCGAACCTGCCACGCTGCTTACGCAGCCGCTCGGAGGCCACCACCGGCGGCACGGGCTCGACATGGAAGGTGACGTCGACCAGGCCCGGATAGGACAGCAGCGGCTCAGCCCAGCCAGGGCCGACCTCGGCCGGGTAGCCGACAACGGCGAGGGTCGCCAGGTAGCCGTCCCCCACCCGCACATGGCGTCCGTCGACATCGACAGCGTCCGGCGAGCCGGGCAGGACCGTGGCCGACGCGGGCATGGAACGCCGCAGCGCGGAGAACAGGTTCACCGGTCGTCACCTCCGTCAGGTGGGGCGTAGGGGATGCGGGTCGGGGCGGTGGGGTCGAGGCTGGTCGCGAGCCGGGCCACGGCGTCCCGCCCGTCGAGCAGCCGGGCGGGAACCTCGCAGCCGCCCAACGCGCGGACCGTTTCGGCCGCCTGGTGGACGGCGTAGTGCGCGCCTCTCCGGCTGCGCACCGCAACGGTGATCTGCCGGTGCAGCAGCTCCCGCTGCCCGGCCAGGTCGGCGAGGAACGCCACGTGCGCGCGGGCGGCCTCCTCCAGCGCGGGATGCGGCAGCCCCGGGGCAGCGGTGAGGAACCGCTCGGCGAGGTAGGTCAGGTCGACCCGCTGCGCCCGGACACCGATCTGCACCGGGCTGTCGAGGCTGTGCAGCCACCGGGCGAACCCGGTCACCAGGCCGTTCTGCTCGGCGGGGGTACGCAGCCCGAACGCCACCGTCGACGCGGCCACCAAGCCAGTGGTGCCGTCCGCCCCGAGATCGATCAACCCGTCGCCGGTGACGCCCCTCGCGGGCAGGCACAGCGGCGCGGGCAGCGGAATCCGGTCACCCGGGCCACCGGTCGTGCTCACCCACGCCGGTGCGGGAATGATCGGCCTGTCGGCCGGCACGAGGCGACGTGGGCCGTAACGGTGCCGCAACGCGGCGAGGACCCAGGCGTCGAGACTGACACCGTCACGGCGGCCGACCGCGAGGAGGAACGCCGCAGCGGCGACAGGCACCGCCCCGGCGAGGAACACCAGCGGATGCACCACCGTGGCCACCGCCGTCCACACCGCGTAGAGCAGCAGGCCCGTGACCGCCAGGATCACCAACTGCCGTCCGGACAGGCCGAACGCGATCCGGTCCGGCCGGTCGATGTCTGCGGGCACCCGAGCCCGCATCGGCGCCTCGTCGTCGCGACGACTCATCACTGATCACTCCTCGGGCGCGATGACCGGCGTCGCGCCGGGGCGGACGGACGGGCCGGCGGCGGGGACGACTCGCTGCGGACGGCACCCGTACCCGCCGCTGTCGTGCCTGTCGCCGGGGACGGTCGTGACGGGGTGGGGACCGCCGCGCCACGCCCGTCCGGGGACGGTGTTGCGGACGAGGCTGGTGGCCGGGGTCGGCGCGGGCCGGCGGACGGGGCTCGCCGGGCGGTGGACGGGGCGGCCGGGGTGGCGGCGGCCGGGCCGTCTGGGGTGGCGCGCTGCGCCGCCGTGGGCCGTGTCCGAGGGGTCGAGGCTCGTGGGCCGCTGACCGCCGGGGCGGTGGAGAACACCGGTGTGACGGGGCCAGGTGGCCGGCGCGGCGCAGTCTGCGGCGTGGGTGCTGACGAGAACGTCACTACCGGTGCCGGGCTGTTGGTTGCTGGCCGCGCGGTGGTGGTCGTGGCGTCGCTGAACGCGACTCGGGCCGGTGGGAGGGCCGGGGACGGCGGACTCGACTGGGGCGATGCCGGGTGGGAGAACCGCACCGGCGGGGCAGCACCGGACGGCGCGGCTGTCGGGGTGGACGGGTCCGCCGGGTGGCTGAAGGTGGGGGCGGCGTTCGTCCCGGCCGGTGCGGGCAGCGGCGTGTGCGTGACCGGGGCATGGCTGAAGGCGACCGGCCCTGCCGGGGACGGCGGACGGGGAGTCGACCCCGGACGGGACGGGCGCGGCGGACGGGACGGACGAGGGCCACCAGGTGGTGGACGGCTTCCGGGCGGACGGGGCGGCGTCCGCCCGGCGGCCGGGGACGATGCTGCCGTCCGTCCCAGGATGCCGGCCGCCGCACCCAACGTCTTGGTCATCACGAAGGCGCGGACAAGCTGTCCGAGCAGCCCTCGGCCGTTGCTCTGTCCGAGCGGACCGAGAACGAACTGCCGCATCCAGCCCGGCAGCTTGATCAGCAGCCACAACATGGTTAGGCAGACCACGACACCGAGGAGCCCGTTGCCGGTGGAGGGGACGCCCAGCACGGTCGGGCCGGTGGGGGTGAGGAACACCTTGACGGTGGCCATCACGACGACGGCCTGGCCGAGCTGCAGGCCCAGGCAGGCCAGGAACGCGCGCCACCACAGCTGGGCCAGGCCCTCGGTCAGCGGGCTGGCGTGGCAGATCAGTGCGGCCGGGGCGATACCGAGCAGGACGACCAGCGCGGCCAGCCTGAGCACGAAGGTGAACTCCAGCAGGAGGCACATCACGACCACCGCGATGACCAGCAATACCATCAGGAACCCCTGGCCCCGTAGCGCGTCATCGGTGATCTGCCGAATCGCGGTCGCGGCGGCCGGACCGTCGACGCTGTTGCCCGCGAGGGCCACGGTCAGCGCGTTGGTCGCCTCGATGGCCTTCTGGCCGATGATCAGGCTGCTGTTGGCCAGCACCGCGCCGACGGCGATGCGGGGTAGGACCTGCTTGAGGCCATGCCGGGTCTGCAGGGTCTCCCGGGTCGTAACCAGGAACCCGTTGGCCACGATGAACAGGACGAAGACACCGTTGGCGGCGATGAGACTGGTCGTCCAGAACGCCTTGACGTGCTCGTTGCCGGTGAGATCCGGGGTGGACAGCCACGAGTTGCCCAGCGCCTCCAGCACCGGCTGGAGGGCCTGCTCCGCCGCCCACACCACCAGGTCCACCACAGCGGTACGGACCTGACCTCCGATGTCGTACCACGCCGGATCGTCGTCGTACGACGGCCGCCCGAGGGCCGGGCCGGGCGTGGGTGCCGGCGTCGCGGACGGAGCCGGTGCCGCTCCCGGCGGGCGGACGCCGGGATCAGGCACGTCCGTCGTCGGCGGTGCGGTAGGCACGGCCGGAGGGTGGGTCGGCTCGGCGTGTGCCGGCCCGGCCCCGGCGACGGCCAAGCCGGCGACGATCACAACGCCGAGCAGCAGCACGACCGCCGGATACCTCATGCGGCGCAAGAGGTCGGTGACGGTTGCCATCAGGCCACCCACCTACCGACGATGGTCACGAACAGCGGTGCCAACAACGCGAGGCCGTAACCGATCGCGGCGGACCGCATCGCCAGCTTCGCCTTCTCGATCTCGCCGGGTTCACCGTTCGCGGCCAGGTAACGCAGACCACCGACGGTGAGGAACAGGGTGGCGACGGAAACCAGAATCCCGACGAGCCAGACACGGATGTTGTTGGCAACCTGCTGAATCGACTCGACGGCCAGCACCGGACCAGGCTGCGCCGCATACGCCGCGTGAGGAGTGAAGGTCAGAGCCACCGTCACCGCAGCGGCCACGCACAGCATCAGCGCACCCACCGTCAGAGGACGGGGACGGAGGCGGCAGACGATCGATCGGCCGTGTGTGCCGGCCCCGAGGCGACGGGTCGCCGCCTCGGGGCACGGGAAACGGACATTCTCCATGGTTATGCACCTCCGGAGCGCACGCCTGGGCAGCCCGCATCGGGGCGTAGGCGCGAATGGGCTTGGCGAAGACGCGGGACCGGGCGGTGCGCTCATCGGTGACCCGTGGTGCCGACCGGCGCGGCCATCCTCCTCACCAGAAGCGACGGGTGGGCCAGGGACCGTACGGGTGTCAGCGCCGTCAGCGGTCCGGTCGAAAACAAGGTCACCTACGCGGAAGAGTCCCGCACTAGGGGATTACACATCCCAGCCTCGGATTGGAAACCCGCAGCTCAAGGCGGGTACTTACGGGCGCTTACGGGCCGTCGACGCGTCGAGAGCCACCATCGACGTGGCCTCGGTGATCACCTCGGCGTATGCATCAGACAACGCCCCGGACTCGATCGCGGCCCTGAGCCGGGCGACGGCAGCAGACCGCCGCTTGTAGAGGTTCCATCGGGACTCACCGGTGCGCTCGGCGTAGGCGGTGAGGCTGACGTCCTCCAGGTACGTCGCACCGATCAGCTCGGCATCGTCGGCGCTGATCACCTCGGCGGCAACCGCACGAACCAGAACGACATCCGGATGCCCGTGCGCGGCCGGCGACGACACCGCCCCCGGGGCGCGGCTCGGCGTCCCGGACGAGGCCGGTTCCAGACCACGTAGCTCGGTGCGGGCCTTGGAGAACGCCGCAGACAACAGGTTTCCGACCACGCCCGACCTGTCCAGGTCGACCGTGCCGAGCGCGCGGAGGAAGTGCTCGACGATGGCGGCCTGAACATCACCGGTGAACAGCTTCGCCAGTAGGTACGCCTTGAACCGCAGGCCCGGCAACGCGACGCCCACCGCACCGGCACGCCACGCCAGGTCTCCGGTACGGGAGTGCTGCACCAGCAGCCGCCACACGGCGTCCCGGGCGGCGTAGCCGCAGGACGGGTGCATCAGGATCGCCGACAGCTCCGGCAGGGCGATGGTCCGGCGGGGCAGGCCCAGGCCGAGGCTGCGGCCATCGACCGACAGCGGGTTCGGCCCCTGCCCCATCAGCCGGAACCGGTACTCGATGTCGTTGAGCAGCGTCTCGCCACGTCGCCCGGCAGCCGAGCCGGGGGCGGAGATACGACGGTCCATGGTGGTGCTCCCTCGTGGTGACCATGTGCCGGTCGGCGGGAGTGCCGATCGGCGGAGTGCCACCACGCCAACAGGGTCGTTGCACAGATCATGAACACTGCTGATCTCGCTCTAGGCGTCTCGACGCGTGTTCAACCCTGGACCTCGCCGTCACTCGTCAACGCACCGCGGCATGAACCGGAGGACGTTGCGCTCCACGGCGTGCAATCCGTGGCCAGGCCGTTCACAGACCACAGTGCCAGCGCACCCACGCAGAGGCTGCGCCCCTTGAACACACGCCGACCATGACCGAGCCCCTGGCATCGCGGAGGAAGGCGGGCAGGACTTCCCACCGCGCCCCATGGCGATGCTGCTCAAGGCTGAGGCGGTCAGAGAGGTTCCGACGGCGCACGCAGAAATAATCTTGTTCAATCACTGAGGATCTTGTTCAGGGCGGACGGCGTCGCGTGACACCTTCGCCGAGTTTGGTCTACATCCGAAGGCTTACCCTCTGCCAGCGCCAATTGCCGCAAATCCGTAGGGCTACCGACATCGCCCCCTCGCCGAGAGCGATTGTGGCCGCCGGCGATGGGCGGGAGGGCATCGAGCGGCGAGTCCGCAGCGACCAGGGCAGCATGGGTGGCGCCCTGGCGCCGGCGGTGACGGCGGCAACTCCAAGCAGCGTGGCGGCCAACCTTTGCGATGTGCAGCAGCGCCCGCAAGGCCCACCTGCGGCGAATCGCCAAGACGGCGAGGAGTTGCGCCAGCCGAAACAACTCTCGCTCCGCCGCCGACGGTTGCGGAGGCTGAGCAGCACTTGTCTGCCACCGCATGATCCTTCTCGGGCAGGCCAGTCGCCTGCCCGACGAACAAGTTAGGTCAGAGAGGGAAACCGCCGCCCTCCGCCACTAACTTGACTGAGGCTCCCTTCGCCGAGAGCAGAGTGAGCGCAGAGAGAGGGACTGTCGGGTAGACGACCGAGGGTTTAGCTTTCCATCGCTACCCCTAGCGCTTGGTCAATAAGACCAGGTGTGTGAGCTATGCACGCTTTAGACGCTACGCCCTTATTGCGATTGCCTATTACATGACCTGCAGAAAGGCGACGACGACCCCGGATTCAGCCACGTTCTG
Source organism: Micromonospora sp. WMMD723 (assembly GCF_049863385.1). Taxonomy (NCBI): domain Bacteria; kingdom Bacillati; phylum Actinomycetota; class Actinomycetes; order Micromonosporales; family Micromonosporaceae; genus Micromonospora; species Micromonospora sp. WMMD723. The sequence continues at coordinate 3,286,371 of NZ_JBMKNR010000001.1, read as the reverse complement.
CCATCCAGCGGCGACAAAGCTCTGGCCACATGGCTCTCCGTCGGGCTTTTTGCCAATCTAATGCTGGCTGATAAGCTCCCTCCCCCAACGTCGAGCTTGAGGGTGGAGCGGACATGAGCGAGATTCATGTTCAGGTCGTGCCAAAGAACGGGACAAGAGGTGACCTGTCCGGCAGCAAGTTGATCGAGAACCTCAAGGACCGCATTGGGGAATTGGGGGATTCAATCCTTGAAGTCTCGGCGCAACTGCAGGGGCAACTGGCAAAGGCAGAGAAGAAAGAACCGGGAGCTGCATGGCACCTCTCGGAGGCGCAAATAACATTCTCCCTTGACTTAGAGGCCGAGGCTGGAGTGATTATTTCACGAACGTCCGCAGGCGCAAGCTTTGAAGTGTCATTGAGCTGGAGCCGCGAGTAAGCTGATGGCGGATGCGCTTCCGGCAATAGGTGGAATTTGCCTCGATGCGGATAACCCCGATGTAGACAAGCTCGTCGGCAGCACTTTCGCTATATCAGATTCGATTGCCCTCACGGCATTTCATTGCATCGGAGATAGAGACTCCGGGACCGTCAAAAATCAGCGCGTAGGCATTTGGTTCCACGACCGATTCCTCTATGCCAACGTCGTGGACCGCCTACCAGGAATAGACGTGGCCGTGCTTGAAATCGAAGAGGACTTGCCAGACACCTTGACGCCTGTCTCGGTAGCCTCAGCCACGCCTGTCCCGTCAAAGTTCACAACCATCGGCTGGCCAGCTAGTCGCCCTTTCTCATCGCACTATTTGGCGATTTCCGGCGAGATCGTGAACGCCGCTTGCAAGATATTCGACGATGCACCCGCCCTCCAACTCTATTGCGTACAAGCGCAAACGTTGTCCCTGCATGGCTATAGCGGGGCACCCGTGCTTGTTGGAGGAAACGAGCTAGCTGCCACTGGCTTAATACGGTGGAATCCGCAGCAGCCAGAAGCGCCTGACTTAGCAATAGGCGGCACAGTCTACGCTACGCCCATTTCAGCGATACTTAAAGAATCCGGCTATCTGCAATCTATCGGCGAACTGGTAATTGTCGCCAAAGAGCCCGAGCATGGGTACTGCATTAGCCACAGCAACGCCGACTTGGAGATTGCTCGCTGGATTGGAGACGTCCTACGCCAGGAAGGTCTCGGAGTTCGCGTAAGAGGAGAATACGTCCGCCCAGGAATGAACTACATTCCGCTACTTCGCGAAGCACACGAGAAGTACAGCGACATGATAGTACTTTTATCCACCTCAACTTTTAAATGCGACTCTCCTTCCCACAAGACCGAGCTCGAATTGATAAGCTCCGGCGAAATCCCTGGCGACGTTATTCCGGTACGCATAGATACATCCAGAATACCGGACTTTATCTACCATATTGAGCCCGTCGATCTACGTGGGCACTCTTCTGAAGATGAGATCAAAGAAGCCCTGCTTGAGGGCTTAGCCGCAAGAAGGCACCTGAAGCCTTCGGCGCCAAGCTTCCCCGCCGATCGGTTGATAAGCAAGAAGCCGACTGCGCTATCGCGCTCCCGCCTGCCGCGGGTTACTCTGGCCGACAGTCGACGGATCGAGGGTGGTGCATGACTCGCATCGAGGACAGCGCGCTCACCAGAGTCTACCTGAGCTACGCGCAGGGAAACGCTGCACGGGCAGCCGAGGTTGCAACAGTGCTGAGCAAGGCTGGCTGCGACGTTCGACTAGAAGCGTTGGATGTGCGACCCGGTAGAGACTTCTTGTCGATCTTCGACCATGCAACGGCCACGTCGGATGCGGTGGTTGTCCTGATTAGCCACCTATACGCCGCAACTGCAGGTTTCAGTCGAAACGACTGGATTACCTGCACCTTGGGTCGGCGCACACCGGTCGTTCCCATGGTATTGGATGATGTTGACGCGCAGTATTACCTAGGGCCATTCGAGCTTTTACATGCGGATTCGCTAACCTCTGACGATATCATCAGAACGATCCGCCAGCTATCGCCACCGCCCAACCGAAGCACAAATCGAATAGTCGGCATCCTCGCCAAAAGGTCCCTGTTGTCCGCGACGCAAAGCGACGACGCAACGAGCAGCAGCGGTCTACGCTCGCCCATATGGCACGTTCCAATTGATTCTAGAACGTACTTTACTGGCCGAAGCGATTTGCTCAATATCCTTTACCGCGAAGCGATGACCAGCAGGTCCGCGATACTAACTCACGGTCTGACTGGGCGTGGAGGCGTCGGCAAAAGCCGCTTGGCCGCAGAGTATGCTCATCGCCATCGTCAAGACTATGATCTAGTTTGGTGGGTGCGCTCATCAGCCCAGTCAACGATGAACGAGGACTTGGCGCGCCTAGGCGAAGAGCTTGGAGTATGGGCACCCAACCGTAACAGGTGGCAGGACGCCGGCATAAAGGTACGTGAGTGGCTAGAAACCACAAAAAGCCGATGGCTGCTTGTCTTTGATGACGTCGTCGAACCTGACATCGTGCAGCGAGCGCTTCCCTCAAAGGGGCACGGGCACGTTCTTATAACCACACGCAACTCATCGGATGTTCCGTTCAATGCTCGTCCGGTCTTCGTGGACGTCTTGCCGGTAGATGCTGCAGTCGAGTTCCTGCTATCTAGAACGGGCGCTACCGACGATAGCGGCGCAAAGAAGGTCGCGCGCCAGCTTGGCTACCTTGCTTTAGCACTTGAACAGGCATCTGCGTACATCGCGGCCACTGGCATTGGGTTCGGCGATTACCTTCGCCAATTCACATTGTATCGCCGCCGCTCCCTTCGTCAACTCCTTCGACAAAGCCGCCTTCGAAAGCTCTCGACCGAACAACGCATTACTGCAGGGTTGGCTGCTTCATGCAAGCTCGCGATTGATGCGGCAGCAGAAGCTGACCCGAGAACAAAGGGTCTCCTAGAGAGTTTTTCCTTCCTCGATACGACACCACTCGAACTTGATCTCGTGCGAGATCTCGAGCCTTCCCTGAAGATCTCGCTGCGGCCATTGCGGCTTCTCTCTCGCTATGCGCTTATTGAGTTCGCCGCCAACGAAAGCACTATTGTTCATCCCCTAGTTCAGCAGGTCATCCGGGAGCATTTATCTGAGCAAAAAGAAGACGAGATCAAGAAACATCTTCTGCGTTGGATTGTGAATAACCTGCCAGAACGCTCGGACGACAGAAGACATTGGAGGGTATGCGGAAGCCTGGCACCACACGCTGCCTCACTCCTTGAGGACAAGGATAGCGATGAAAAATCTTCCGCTCAGCTCGTCCTGCATCGCTTAGGCAAGTACTTTTACTCGCGAGGTGATAGCCGCTCCGCAATCCTATACTTACAACGCGCTGCTGCCGCAATGCTTAGATCCGCGACGTCACCCGCAGATGCCAGCGATGTAATCTTGAACGACCTTGCTGTTCTCTGTGCCGAGGAAGGAGACTGGGCGCAGGCAGTCGAGGTAGGCATCCAGATTATCCAGCGTAGAATTGGCGCAGTATCCGCAACTACGATCGATGCCTCTCTCGTGACCTTCGCCAGCAATGTCGCCGCCGCGTTAGCCGATTCAGGCCGATTGGACGATGCGGATGACATGTTCCGGCGCCTGCACGATGGTCTTAAGATAGCCTCGAGCCTAGATCCGGAGGTTTCTTCAGCGCTCGTCGCCGCACGGCATAATTGGGCCACCGTTCTTGACGAATTGGGCAGATTTGCGGAGGCCGAGTCCGTCTACCGAGAAGTGTTGAGTTGCAAGCATGTCGAGTACGGATCGACGCACCCAGAGACGCTAGTGACTCTTCTAGGTTTGACTCAGATATTGCGCAAAAGAGGCGACTTTGCAGGAGCCATGGCGCTAGCTGAGAGCGCATTCAAAAATGCTGAGCGCTCGCTGGGCGAATACCACGCAATTACCCTCAGCGCCCTCGATTTGCTAGCAGCATTGAGCGATGACATCCGAGACCCCGGAGCATCTTTCGTCTTTGCAGAACGTGCATACGCTCGCAGATCTGACGCCGTGGGCACCCACCATCCTTCTACGATGGAAGCTCTGCATAATCTTGCGTCGATTGCACGACGCACGGGTGATGTGAATCAGGCACAGAACCTGCTTGAACGCCTCGTTAAGGCCCTTGAAAGCACTCTCGGACCCCAACATCCACGTACCGTGGGGGTGGTGCAGGAATTAGCTATGCTCCGCCAGGAAGGCAATTATCGGACGATGAACCGAACCCGAAGCTTGGTAGAAGCGATGCGACCGGAAGATAATGAAGCATTCTCCGTTACTCGCCGGCGACTATTCTTAGATCAAGTGGAAGTTCTGGACTGAAGACGAGGTAAGTAGGATTTGGGCGGGTCCGTCCAGGATGTCTCGTAACTCGATGATGGCGTTGCCTGGCAACGGTGCGGGTGTCACGGATGATGTAAGTGGAGGCGGGCGATAGCATGGAAGCCTGCCCGCCCTACGACTGACCACAACAGACAGGAAGTGCGCTCACCCGCTCACCCCGCGACTAGCATCGACATCCGCAGCTACCCGGCCGACGCCGGGAAGGCATCAACCACGGCGATGAACTGCGGGAACTTCAGATCAGGCAGGTGCGGCTGGAGTACTAAGTACTCCCGCAATCTGTCCCCTTGTGGCAACATCCGCCACTGCCCGGACCGGACGGTGGCCGCCCGGCACCGGACGACCCGTCGCCCGACGTGGCCACTATGCTGCCGACCGCCGGGAGCACCGGTGTAGAGACGGATCTTCGCGAGGTGGTCGTGGGCGTCAGCCAAGGTTGGCATGTGATCGGGATCGTCGACATTGGCGAGCCCGGCTCGTACGAGATCCTTTTCCAGAACGGTGGCGTCGGTGTCGGCATTCGACGGGTTGGTTCTGTGGCCGGCGACCCGCAACCGATGTTCCTGAACGCCGAGCGAGTAGCGCATCCCTGCACTCCATGCGTCTGCTGTAGCGAGTGCGGCTGCAACCACCCCTACAGCGGGCAGGCCATGTGCGGAGCCTGCGCTCAGTACAGTCGGTGGGCTGCCGAGACACGGCCGCTACTCGATCGTTACCTGGCGGCAGTCGGCTCCAAGGATGCCTTCGTCGAGACCGACGGCCGCACCCACGCCGTGGGCTGCCCTTCCCTCAAGAGGAACGTCAACGACGCCTCCGACGCGTTGACCGCAGGATGCACCCACCGGCAGGAGCATTACGTCCGTGTGCCGGAGGTCCTCGGGCCGGAGGCACCGCGACGCAAACGGTGCGCCGTCTGCTGCCCCGACGTCATCGTGGCGACCAGCGCGGAGCCAGCACGTGGCACGAAGGGGAAGTTCGTGGCCCAGCAGGCCCCATCGGCTGGCTGAATCGCGGCTGGTCGCGGCACCGCCACCGCACTACCGCTCCCCCCACGTCGGGCCGCCACATCTCGATCTCCCCATCCAGCCGCCCCCTGCGAATGTCGCTCAGGGCGGCAGCTAGCCGACCTCACTGGCATTGACTAGCAACTGCAGCACCTCGAAGGGCGCGTGAGGTCGGATTAGATCACTACCAGGCCCGCCGGTACGACGCCTGGTACCGGCACATAACTCTCGTTCTGTGCGCCCACGCCTACCTCGCCGTCACCGCCGCCCACGCTAAAAGGGGGGCGCCGAATCCGATGACGGCCTCATCCCCCTCACCCTCGGCGAGGTCCGCCGTCTCCTGGCACACCTGATCACCACCACCCGAACCTTCGACCACATACATCGATGGTCACGATGGCGACGCCGACACCAGTACCGCGCCAGAACAGCCCACTACCAGCGAAGACTCCAACTTCATCAGGTGAGGCTGGAGTACTAAGCGCTCCGGCCGTACCTGCTTAGGCACATCTTGGACCCGTACGCCGGCAGGGGTCTGGTTTCCAATCCGAGGTCCAGATTTGTAATCCATTGGTGTCAGCGCTCGTCGGCGGACGTGGCCCACACGCCATGCCGAAGCCCAGGTCCACCGCTCCCGACGACCGGCCTCAGCCGGTACCGGTCGGGTTGCTCCTCCCCCACGCCCGCACACCGCGCACGCACCGCCCGGAAGTGCCGGACTGGCACGGACTATCCCCGAACCACCTCGCCTATCTCATCCGCCGATACACCAACGCCGGGGATGTGGTTCTCGACCTCGACGCGCACCCTGCCGTCCTCGCCGCGACCACCTACCTGCACCGGATACCAGCTCAGCTGCACACCGACCCCCACGGTCTGCGCCTGTGGCTCCCACCTTCCGCACGGCCGAACTCCGGCGTGCCTCATCGGCCCGATCAGGGTGTCGACCTGATCCTGGCGGCACTACCACAGACGATCGAGCAACTTCACGACGACGTGAACACCGCAATGAGCACCTGGCAGCCACTGCTGCGCCCCGGCGGGTTCCTGATCGCCGGACTCACCACCGCGCCACCCCCACCCGGCGGGTTCAGCTACCGCGCGACGGTCATCGCCGCCGCCCGCGCCGCCGGCCTCTTCTACCACCAACACATCCCCGCCGTCCTCGTCCCGCTCCCCGAGCACGAACCGCGCAGCGACCCGGAACGCCCCGACGAAGGCGACGACCGACGGCGGCTGCTCGCCGGTCGGCACCTTCCGACGTTCCGGGACCTGGTCGTGTTCGGGACCACCGCCACCGGTGAGGAGAACGCCCATGCCTGAGCCTCGTCCGTCGCAACGGGCCACCGGCCTGCACAACTCCACACCGCCGTACCCTGACGGGCCCGATCTGGCGGCCCTGCTCGCCGAGGGCTACCTCGGCACGGTCTGGCTCACCGGTCAGCACCCGTCCCGCGACCTACGACGCGGCCGATACACCCCGGAGTCGTTGGCCCACCCCGGAAAGATGCTGCCCACCATCGCCCGGTACGCCATCCGCACCTACACCAACCCCGGCGACATGGTCCTCGACCCCATGGCCGGCATCGGGACCACCGTCATCGAAGCCATGCACCTCGGCCGCCACGGCGTCGGCGTCGAGTACGAAGCCGAATGGGTCGCCAAAGCAGCCGACAACATCCGCCACGCCCTCCGAGCCGGCGCACCGGGTCGGGGCGAGATGTACCACGGCGACTCCACCGCCCTACCGGCCCTGCTGCCGGCCAGCCTGCACGGACAGGTGTCCCTGGTGATCACCTCACCGCCCTACGGGCCGTCCACCCACGGCCACGTCCGCACACCAGGCCCGAGACGCGGACAGGTCCGCAAGATCAACCATAGGTACGGCAGCAGCGACAACCTCGCCTACCGCACCCCCGGCCAACTCGCCGACGGGTTCACCGCGATCCTCACCGGTTGCCGCCAACTCCTGCGTCCCGGCGGGCACGTCATCGTCACCGCCCGGCCCTACCGCCGTCACGGTGAACTCATCGACATCCCCGGCATGGTCGCCGCCGCCGGCATCAACGCCGGCCTCGAACTCGTTGAGGAGTGCATCGCCCTCATCTGCGGCGTCCGCGACGGCCGGATCATCCCCCGCGCCTCGTTCTTCCAGCAGAAGAACATCCGCGACGCCATCGCCACCGGCGACCCGCAATGGCTCCTGCAACACGAGGACGTCGCCGTTTTCCGCCGCCCGACGAACTCCAGCGCGCACGACGCCGAGAGCTGGCCAGTCGGCACCACGGCGCACGCTGATCAGCTTGATGCCTCCGTCCCACACCGCGTGGATCGACGTGCACAGGCGATGCCCCCCGGAAACGCCAATCCCGGCGGCAGCGCCATCGACCCCCGGCCCCACCCCGGCCGGGACGATGAAAGGACACCCGATCCGTGCCCGCCCCATCTGCACCCCACGCCAGGGGACGTACGACGCGCCCCCACCGACCACCAGTGGTCCGACGATCCCCCCAGGCCACACCCCCAGCCCGGCCCACCCACCACGACGGACCCACAGTGAACACCCCGGCCGCCGAGTGGCGACCCGACCCCCTCCTGACCATCGACGACGTCGCGACCTGGCTGGGCAAGCCGAAAAACACCCTCTACGCCTGGCACAGCCGAGGCAAAGGACCACGCGCCATCCGCGTCGGCAACACCCTGCGCTACCGACGCAGCGAGGTCGAACGCTGGCTCGACGCCCACACCGACCCGGAGCGCTGAGCCATGGCCCGACCTCCACTACCCATCGGCACCTGGGGCAACATCCGCACCGAGAAGCTCGGCCCCAACCGGTACTGCGCCCGAACCCGCTACCGCGATCACGACGGCAAGACCCGCGACGTCGAGGCCACCGACACCACCGGCCCGGCCGCCATTCGCGCGCTGAAGATCAAGCTCCGCGACCGGGTGGCCCCCAACGACGACGAGATCACCCGGGAGACGCACGTCAGCACGCTCGCTGCTCGGTGGCTGGAAGAGATCACCGCAGAGGAGCGCGTCTCGCCGCAGAGCATCAGCAGGTACGAGATCAGCGTGCGGGTCTCCATCGTGCCCGCCCTGGGTGACCTACGGATCCGGGAGGCAAGCGCGGGCCGCATCGACAAGTTCCTGCGCAAGATCGCCGAGGATCGCCCCTCGGCCGCCAAGAGTGCGAAGGTGGTCCTCGGCCAGATGTTGGCCCTGGCCGTACGTCGCGGCGCGCTCACCACCAACCCCATCCGCGACACCAGCCGCCTACGCAAGCCACGCAAGACCGTCGTCGCCCTCGAACGGGAACAACTCGACGACGTCCGCGCGGCGATCCGGAGATGGCAACAGCCGACCCCCGGTAAGTCAGGCCCTCGCCCGACCAGCGACCTGGCCGACATCGTTGACCTCATGCTCGCCACCGGCGCCCGCATCGGCGAGATCCTGGCGCTGCGGTGGGAAGACCTGGATCTCGCCGTCGAACACCCCGTCCTGACGATCTGCGGCACCATCATCTACGTCAAAGGCCAGGGCTTCTTCCGCCAGGAGTGGACGAAGACCGACGCGGGCTTCCGGTCAGTGGTCCTGCCCCGCTTCGCGGTCGGAATGCTGATGGCACGCAAGCTCGACGCCGCCGACAACCCCCACGACGCGATTTTCGCCTCCCGACGCGGCACCTGGCTCTCCCCGCCGAACGTCCGCCGGCAGTGGCGTGCAGCCCGCGCCGACACCGGCCTCGAATGGGTCACCCCGCACACCTTCCGCAAGACCGTCGCCACCCTGATCGACAGGGAGGCCAACACCGACAGCGCCGCCGCCCAGCTCGGGCACGGAAGCAACGAGATCACCAAGAAGCACTACATCGTCAAGGCCGCCCTCGCCCCGGACAGCTCCGCCATCCTCGAACAGCTCGGCGGAAGGCCAACGTCAGGCGATCCGGAGAACCCCGGCCCTGGCCCGCAGCCGACCGCATAGACGGGTAGCGGCGGCAGCACCACCCGCCCCGTCGAATGCGATCGCCCCACGGCGTTACTGAGGGGTTTACGGGGGGCGGTTCAAAACTACATAGACAAACATCAAGGCCCTGCCCAGCTACATGCTGGTCAGGGCCTTTTTGTGGTGCGCCGCCAGGGACTCGAACCCCGAACCCGCGGATTAAGAGTCCGCTGCTCTGCCAGTTGAGCTAGCGGCGCTCGTTGGCAACGGAGAGAACACTAGCACGGGCCATGAGCGGGGTTCCAATCCGATACCCGGCTCCACCCTTCGGGCGAGCTTATCGGGCAAAAGTGAACACATCACCCCGACAACACACGTCCGGCATCGAGCTGGTGGCCGGCATGGGGCACGATGTCCGCCAGGCACGCGAGAACAGAGGTGGGGATGGGCAGGTTCACGCGGGGCGGGGCGATGGCGGGTGCCCTTGTCCTGGCGGCGTCGCTGGCTCTGGCCGGTTGCGGCGGCGACCAGAAGAAGGAAGCCGAGTTCGTCGGCGGCACCGTGGCTACGCCGAGCGCCGGGGGGGCGACTCCGACGCAGTCCGGGGGCGCGTCGCCGTCCGCGCCGACGGCGGCCGACCTGACGGTCAGTCCGGCGAACGGGGCGAAGGGCAGACCGGTCAGCACCGAGATCAGCGCCGACCTCCCGGCCGGCGGAAAGGTCTCCTCGGTCACCCTCACCACAGGTGACGGCAAGCAGGTCGGCGGGAAGATGCGTCTGGACGGCAGCTCCTGGGTGCCGTCGTCGGCCCTGAAGTACAACACCAAATACAAGGCCACGGTGACCGGCACCGGCGCCGACGGCCAACCCCTGCAGGGGGTGAGCACGTTCACCACGATGGCCAAGCCGAACTCGATGATCGGCTCCGGCCTGTACCTCTTCGACGACCGGACGTACGGCGTGGCCATGCCGGTGGTGGCCGAGTTCAGCCCGGGCATCCCGAAGAAGGACCGGGCGGCCGTCCAGAAGCGGATGTTCGTCAGGACCGATCCACCGCAGCCGGGGGCCTGGCACTGGGTCGCCAACGGCACGCAGGCGTACTACCGGGCGCCTGAGTACTGGCAGCCGGGTACGACGTTGAGCGTCCGGATCGCGCTGGCCGGTATTCCGCTGAGCAACGGCCGGTACGGCAACGTGGACCGGTCGGCCACCGCCAAGATCGGGCGGGCCTTCGAGATGAAGGTGGACAACGCCACCAAGCAGATGGAGGTCTTCCAGGGTGGCCAGCTGATCAAGACGCTGCCGGTCAGCCTGGGCAAGAAGAGCACCCCGTCGTCCAGCGGCACCATGGTGGTGATGGAGAAGAAGGAGAAGACCGTCTTCGACACCATGGACGAGCCGGACCCGGCCAACCAGTACCGCACCGAGATCGATTTCGCTCAGCGGCTGACCTGGGGCGGCGAGTACATCCACGCGGCACCGTGGTCCGAGGGGGTGCAGGGCCGGCGGAACGTGTCGCACGGCTGCGTCAACGTGTCGATGGCGATGGGCAAGTGGCTCTTCTCCCAGACGAAGGTGGGTGACCCGATCACGGTCAAGGGCACCCCGCGCAAGCTCGAACAGGGCAACGGGTGGACGGCCTGGAGCCTGACCTGGGCGGATTTCGTCAAGGGCAGCGCGGTGCCGGTGCCGCAGGGTGGTTCGGGCCCACTGGTCTGACCTCCGGTCCGGGTCGGCGTGCCGCGCCGACCCGGACCGGCACGGGCCGATGACCCAGCGTGGTCGCGCTCTGCTCGGCGGCGTGTTTCAGTTCACCCTTCGCAACCGACGGGCGTGCCGCCGCGTCTGTGAGGGACGATGGGACATCGGGGACCACGACTGTGAGGGAATCATGCGAGTTGTCCAGGACCACCTGACCGGGCGTACCGGTCGCCGCCGGGTGCTCGCGGCGGGGGTCCTCGCCGCGGCGCTGGCCCTCACCTCCGCCTGCACCGGCTCGGGCGGCGACAAGCCGTCGAGCTGGCAGGGCGGCGGCGAGGAGGCCGCGCCGAAGGCCAGCGCGACGATCACCGAGCCGAAGGCCGACGCCACCGACGTCCCGGCCTCCACCGGCATCGTCTTCACCGCCAAGGACGCGAAGGACACCACCGTCACGCTCACCGACGCCGCCGGCAAGGCCGTCGAGGGCAAGCTCGCCGCGGACGGCGCGAGCTGGGTGCCCGACGGCACGCTGGAGTACGGGGAGAAGTACACCGCCACCGTCACGGCGACCGGTGAGGACGGCAAGCCCGCCACGGCCACCAGCGCCTTCACGGTGATGGCCAAGCCGGACAAGCAGGTGCGGGTGACCAGCTTCCTCGGCGACAACCAGGTGGTCGGCGTGGGCATGCCGCTGATCGTGAAGTTCGGTCGGGCCGTCCCGGAGGACTACCGCGACGACGTGCAGCGCCGGATGACGGTCACCAGCACTCCGGCCCAGGAGGGCGTCTGGCACTGGGTCAGCCCCACCGAGGTCCGCTACCGGCCCAAGGAGTTCTGGCAGTCGGGCACCACGATCTCGTACCGGGTGCGGGCCGGTGGGCTGCCGATGGGCGGCGGCTGGTACGGCCGCTCCGACCTGACCGTGGACGTCAAGGTCGGCCCGTCGGTGGTGATGCAGGTCGACAACAAGACCAAGCGGATGACCGTCACCAAGGACGGCAAGGTCGTCAAGACCATCCCGGTCAGCCTGGGCAAGAAGAGCACCCCCTCGTCCAGCGGCACGATGGTGGTGATCGAGAAGCTGCGCAAGACGGTCTTCGACACCATGGAGGAGCTGGGCCCCGAGGAGGGCTACCGCACCAAGATCGACTATGCCCAGCGGCTCACCTGGGGTGGCGAGTTCATCCACGCCGCCCCCTGGTCGGAGGGGCAGCAGGGCACCACGAACGTCTCGCACGGCTGCGTCAACGTGTCGATGAAGGACGGTGCCTGGCTGTTCGCCAACACCAAGATCGGTGACCCGATCACCGTCAAGGGCACCGAGCGCAAGCTCCAGAACGGCAACGGCTGGACCGACTGGAACATGAGCTGGGACCAGTACGTCAAGGGCAGCGCCCTGCCGTACGAGCCGGACGCCGGGCAGCCGGACGCCGGGAACACGCCGACGCCGAGCGCCGAGCCGACGCCCTGATCCCTGCGGCACACCGTACGGGTCGGCCCCCGCCTGAAGGTGGGGGCCGACCCGTCTTCGACGGCACCCCGACCCCCGGGCGGCTCAGGCCCGGAAACAACTCGGGCCCGGAAACGACTCAGGCCCCCTCGTGTGAGGGGGCCTGCGGTGGAGAACATCCACTAACCGGGTGACTGATGGGAATTGAACCCACGACAACCGGGACCACAACCCGGTGCTCTGCCAACTGAGCTACAGCCACCATGCCGTCCGCGCCGGTTTCCCGGGCGGGTGCGGATTAATAATAGCCACACCCGGGCGGGGCCCGTCCAGCGGGTTCCGCCCTTCGGCGGGCACCGGCCTAGAGCTGCGCCGCGATCGCCTTCGCCGTCTCGACGTCCGGGCCGGGCAGCGGCACGAACAGGGTGCGCCGGTAGTACTCCAGTTCGCGGATGCTCTCCCGGATGTCGGCCAGGGCCCGGTGCGCCAGCCCCTTGCGGGGCTGGCCGAAGTACACCCGGGGGTACCAGCGCCGGCACAGCTCCTTGATCGACGACACGTCGATCATGCGGTAGTGCAGGTGGGCGTCGAGCCGGGTCATGTCCCGGGCGATGAAGCCCCGGTCGGTGGCGATCGAGTTGCCGCACAGCGGCGCGGTGCGCGGGTCCTTCACGTGGCTGGTGACGTACTCCAGGACCATGTCCTCGGCCTCGGCGAGGGTGACCGTGGAACGGCGCACCTCCTCGGTGAGCCCGGATTTGGCGTGCATGGTGCGGACGATCTCCGGCATCGCCTCCAGGGCCGCCTCGTCGGCGTGGATGACCACGTCCACGCCCTCCCCCAGCACGTTGAGGTCGGGGTCGGTGACCAGTGCCGCCACCTCGATCAGCTTGTCGCTGCCGAGGTCGAGCCCGGTCATCTCACAGTCGATCCAGACGAGAAGGTCAGCCACCGCAACAGACTACGCGCAGCCCAGGTACCCGCGCCTCGGCACTGTCGCGGGGTGGGACCGCTAGGGTTTCCCCGTGCCCGCCGAATCCGTCGCGTCCCCCGTCACCACCCCGGAGGACCAGCGAAGTCGTACGGCCCGCCGGGTCGTCACGGTGCTGGCGCTGGCGGCCGTGCTGCCGGCGCTCTACCTGCCGGGCCTGGTGCACGACTTCTTCGACCTGAAGATCTACATGCGGGCGATGGACTGGTGGGCGTCCGGGCACCCGCTCTACGACTACGTGCAGCCCGACCGGGTTCAGGGTGAGTTGTATTTCACCTACCCGCCGTTCAGCGCCCTGCTGCTGCGGCCGTTCGGGGTGCTGCCGCTGGGCCTGACCATCGTCATCTTCACGGCGCTGACCTGCGTCGCCGTCGTGGTCACCACCCGGTGGCTGGTGCTGCCGGTGATCGAGCGGCACGGTCTGCACCGGACGTACGCGCTCACCGTGGCGGTGCTGCTGGTCTTCGCGGTGGAGAGCACCCGGGAGACGATCACCTTCGGTCAGATCAACATGCTGCTGGTGGTGCTGATCCTGGCCGACCTGCTCTTCGCCGTACCGCAGGCACGGCGCTGGGCCGGGGTGGGTGTCGGGCTGGCCACGGCCCTCAAGCTCTTCCCGGGCATCTTCATCGTCTACCTGCTGGTGACCCGGCGGTGGCGGGCGGCGGTGGTGGCGAGTGTCACGGCTGCGGCGGCGACGCTGCTGGCCGCCGCGGTGGCCCCCCGCGACTCGTGGCGGTTCTGGACCCACGAGCTGTGGGCCACCGACCGGGTGGGGCGCACCGACTACACCGGCAACCAGTCGCTGTTCGGGCTGCTCAGCCGGATCGACGCGCCGCAGGAGCCGAACCGGCTGCTCTGGCTGGTGCTGGTCGTGGCGATCCTGGGGTACGGGTTGTGGCGGGCGGCCCGCGCCGCCGGGGCCGGTGACTGGCTGACCGGCCTCACCCTCACCGGGCTGGTCGGCGGTCTGGTCAGCCCGATCACCTGGACCCACCACATCTACTGGTTCATCCCGGCGGTGGTGGTGCTGGTGGACGCCGCGCTCGACGCCGACCCGCAGACCCCGGCGGGGGCGCGCCGTCGGCGGCGGCTGCTCACCCTCGCCACCGGCACCGGCCTGGTGATCGTCTACGGGGTGGTGTCGTTCTACGACTGGGGGGTGGCCCCGGCCCGTACGGACAACCCGTGGGAGTTCCTGCTGCGCAACGAGTACGTGCTGCTGGCGCTGCTGCTGCTCGTGCTGCTGCCGGTCCGCCGGGAGCGCAGGCGGGAACGGGAGCCCGTGCCGACCGCCGACCGGCAGCACCAATAGGACAGATATTCCCTTATTCGACCTTTGGCGCTAATCTGGGGTCAGTCGGTCACGACCCACAGCCCACCGATCCCCCGGTGAGACGGCCCTCCGCGTCGGCAGCGCGGAGGGCCGTCACCGCGTCCGGGCCCGTCGGGCACCGCGTCCGGGCCCGTCCGGCACCGCGTCGGGGGCGGCGACGCGACCGGCCCGCCGGACGGGTCCGACGGGCCGGTGCGGGTGGTACGGGTCAGGACTTCGGCGTCGGCTCCCGCCGGGTCCGGGCGAAGGCCAGCCCGCCGAGGGCCAGCCCGCCGAGCCCGGCCAGCAGACCGGCGACGCCCAGCACGACCGCCGTCGACCCGGCGTCGTCGTCATCGTCGTCGTCCTTCGCGGCCGGCGCACCCGCCGCTGCCGGGGCCGCCGAGGGGGACGCGGCAGCCGCCGTCAGGGTCAGCACCGGCGCCGGGTTCTCCGGCTCCTCCGCACCCGGCGTGGGCTCCTCGATCCAGCGCGACACGTTGCCGTCGGAGTAGGTCTGGAGCGTCTTGAAGACCATCTTGTCCACCTGCGGCAGCGGACCGAGCGAGATCGGGAACTCCTGGAACTCGCCAGGCTTGACACCCCCACCGGCGGCGGCCGTCCAGGTGAGCTTCGACACCGCCTCGGTGAGCTGGCTGCCGTGCACCTCGATCGGCGGGTCCACCTTGCGCTTCTCCACCGCGACCGTCCACCCCGGCACCGGCATCGTGGAGACCGAGCCGACCGGGGCGTTCTCCGGCAGGTTCACCTCGATCTTGACGGTGGAGGCGGTGTCGCTCTCGTTGGGCACCCGGACGGCGAAGCGGCCGTAGCTGCCCTGGGTCGCCTCCTTCGGGTTGACCGTGACGTGCGCCGCGGCCGGCCCGGCGAAGCCGAGCACCGTGGCGGTGACGGCGGCGAGGGTGAGCGCGGCGGCGGATGCGGAGCGCCGGAGACGGATCATCGGGGACGGGCCCTTCCTTACTTGATCGGCACGGTGGCGGTCACCGTGGCCTGGTCGATGTCGGACGTACGGACCGTGAAACGCAGTTGCCACTCACCCGCCGACGGGAAGCTGAACTCCCCGGTCGCGTGGTTGTCGGTGAGCTTGAGCAGTGGGATGTCGATCGCCTCGACCCCGGCCGAGGGCAGCGCGGCGGTGGCCTTCCACTCCACCACCGGCTGCGGCCGGTTGTCAGGCGTGTAGGCGTACAGGTGCATCGAGTTGTTGCCCCGCTCGGCCGGGTCCAGCTCCACCTGCAGCGAGTAGATCGGGCTGGTCAGCGTGGTCGAGTAGTAGCCGGCGTCCGCGCCCGACCCGCCGTCGACGGCGGTCCGGGCCGGCGGGGTCTGCACCAGGGTCGCCGTCACCCCCAGGATCACCGCGGTGATCGCCAGCTCCACCCAGACCGCGCGCCGCACCGGCACCGGCCGGACCGCCGCGGTCCGCCGCCGCACCAACTGCCGCGAGTACGCGGCCACGGCCACCACCAGCGCGAACAGCCCGATCTTGGCGAGCAGCAGCCGGCCGTACGTGGTGCCGGTGAGGGCCTGGAGGGTGCCCACCTCGATCAGCCCCTGCACGACGCCGGCCAGCAGCAGCGCCGCCACCGCCAGCGCCGCCCAGCGGGACCAGATCGGCAGGATCGCCCCCAGCTCCCGCTCGTCGGCCCGGCGCAGCAGGAACCCGGCCAGCATCACCAGGCCGCCCAGCCAGACCGCCATGCTGCCCAGGTGCACCGCGTCGACGAGCACCGACACCGCCGGCGCCGGGGAGGCCGCCGGGTGCCCGGCCAGCGGCCAGGTGAACAGCCCGGCCACCCCGAGCCCGGTGAGGATGATCCCGTCGGTACGCCCCACCGGTCCCCGGGTCAGCGGCCGGAGCAGGAACACCGCCGCCACGAGCAGGCCCAGCCGGATCAGGTGGGCGGTGCCGTACCCGCTGCCCAGCACCTCGGACAGGCCCTCCCCGGTGACGTCGAACAACCCCCCGCCGGCGGTGTACGGCACCTGCAACCACACCTCGGCCACCGTCGCGACGGCCAGCAGCCCCACGCCGGACCAGAGCAGCCGGGCCGGGCCCCGCCGGGACAGCCGCAGCGGCCAGAGCGCGGCCAGCACCAGCGCCGGGCCCACCACCAGCAGCAGACCCGCGTACCCCAGGTACTTGGTCACCTTCACGCCCGCGCCGACCACCGGGTCGGCGCGGCTGTCCGAGCCGGAGTCGGTCGGTGGCGTCGACGGCGCCCCCACCGAGTAGGTGAACGCCCCGGACACCGGGTGGCTGTCGGCGGAGATCACCCGGTAGCTGACCAGGTAGGTGCCCTGCGGCCCGGCCGGGTCCACCCCGATCGTCACCACCGATCCCTCGAACCGGGGCTCGCCCCGGTCGGCGCGGGAGCCGTCCGGGGCGATGACGCGTACCTTGTCGGGCACCTTGCGGACCGACTCGCTGAACGTCAGCACCACCTCTGACGGGGCGCTCGGCACCACGGACGAGGCCACCGGGCTGCTGCTGGAGAGCACGGCGTGGGCGCTCGCCGGCCCGGCCGGGGCGAGCAGCAGGGCGACGAGGGTGACCAGCAGGCCGGCGGCGGCCCCCAGCCGGGCCAGCCGGCGACGATCGACTGCGTTCATCCCGCCATGCTCGCTGACCGCAGGCCGGTACGCCCACCCGGCCACCCCGCGCCGGCAGGGGGTAGCCACGGCGGCCGGAGCGCCTGCCGCAGGTGGTGGGACGTCATGAGCAGGTAGTCGTACGGCGGCGGGGAAAAGTTCCCGGCGTGAGCGGGACCATGGAAAGGGCCGAACGACCCTGCCCGCCCCCGCCACGCCGCGTAGCCTGGCTTGTCGTGATCCCCGCTCACCGCGACCCCTCCGCCACCGGCCGTAGCGGCCCGCCGCCCGGCCCCGAGCGGCCCCCGGTGCCCCGACCGGCGACCCGGCGACCGGTCACCCCGGGGAACCCACGGGCCCGGCGGGACGACCAATGAGCGTGACCACCGCGCGTACCCCGGCCGGCCGCTGGCCGCTCGTCCGCCCCTGGCTCGGCGTCGCCGCCCGGCTCGGCCTGGCCGCCGTCTGGCTGTACGCCGGCGGGACGAAGGTCGGTGACCTCGCCGCCTCCGGCCGGGCCGTCAACGCGTACCAGGTGATGCCCTACGAGGTGGCGACGGCGATCGGGGCCGCGCTGCCGTTCGTGGAACTGGCGTTGGGCCTGCTCCTGCTCGCCGGGCTGGCGACCCGGCTGAGCGCCGGGATCTCCGCCGCGCTGCTGGTGGTCTTCATCGCCGGCATCGCCTCGGCCTGGGCCCGTGGCCTGGCCATCGACTGCGGGTGCTTCGGCAGCGGCGGGCAGCTCGCCGCCGGCCAGTCCCCGAGCTACCTCCCGGAGATCCTCCGGGACCTGGGATTCCTGGCCCTGGCCGGATTCCTGCTGATCTGGCCCCGCACCCCGTTCTCGGTGGACGGCTGGCTCGCGGGCGACCCATCCGTGGAGGACGACGATGAGCAGTCGTAAGGGACGCAACGAGGCCGCGCGGGTGGTCCGCGAACAGCTCGCCCGGGAGAAGCGCCGCAAGCGGACCCTCTGGACCTCCGTCGGGGCGGTGGTGGTGCTGGTGATCGCCGGCCTGATCGGGTGGAGCGTCTACTCCAGCCAGAAGTCGGACACCTTCACCGCCCCGCCCGGTACGAACGACGCCGGCACCGGTGTCGTGCTCGGCACCGGGCCGGTCACCATCGACCTCTACGAGGACTACCTCTGCCCGGCCTGCAAGCAGTTCCAGCAGACCAGCGGGGAGACCATCAACCAGCTGGTCAGCTCCGGCAAGGCCAAGGTGGTCTTCCACCCGGTCGCCTACCTCAACCGGTTCTCCACCACCGAATACTCCACCCGGTCCTCGGCCGCGTCCGGCTGCGCCGCGAAGGGCGGCAAGTTCAAGGAGTTCACCGACGCGCTGTTCGCCCAGCAGCCGCCGGAGGGCAGCGCCGGGCTGAGCAACGACCAGTTGATCGACATCGGCGCGGGCGTCGGGCTGAACAAGGACGACTTCGGCTCCTGCGTCAGGGACGGGGCGTACACGGCGTGGACCGAACACGTCACCGACGACGCCAGCAAGGCCGGGGTCACCGGCACCCCGACCATCACGGTGAACGGCACCGCCGTGTCCGACCGCAGCCCGGCCGGCATCACCGCGGCCGTGGAGGCGGCCGGCAAGTGACCCCGGCACCCCTGCGGCGGGCCGTCCTGCTGGTCACCGCCGTACTGTTCGGCCTCCTCGGCACCACCGCACCGGCGTACGCGCACGGGGCGGACGCCCCCGACGGCACCGACTACCGCACCACGGTGACCGGGATCACCCCGACCCGGCCGGGGTTGACCGCGCGGGCCGTCGAGGCGGGCGCCCGGCTGGAACTGGTCAACCACTCCGACCGGGACGTCGAGGTGATCGGCTACTCCGGGGAGCCGTACCTGCGGGTCGGGCCGGGCGGGGTGTACGAGAACGTCCGCTCCCCCGCCACGTACCTCAACCGCACCCTCGCCGGGGACACCGCGCTGCCCGCCACCGCCGACCCGGCCGCCGCCCCGCAGTGGCGTCGGATCGGCGACGACAGGCGGGTCCGCTGGCACGACCAGCGGGCCCTGTGGCGGGAATCCGGGGTGCCCGCCCCGGTGGCCGCCGACCCGGGCCGCGAACACCGGGTCCGGGAGTGGACCGTCGCGCTGCGCGTCGGCGACGAGCCTGCGGAGCTGCGCGGCACCCTCGACTGGGTGCCGCCGCCGGACCCGTACCCCTGGTGGGTGGCCGTCACCCTCGGCGCGCTGCTGGTCGGCGCGGCGGGGCTGCTGCCGGCCGGCACCGGCGCGGGGACCCGGGCGCTGCGCGGCGTCGGCGCAGTGCTCGCCCTCGGCGGGGCCGCCGCCGTCACCCTCGTGCTCGGCCGCGAGCTGGACGCCGGGGCGCAGGGCGTCGGCGGGGTGCTGCTCGGGCTGGCCGCCGGGCAGCTCTGGCCGCTGCTGACCGCGCTGGGTGCGGTGGCCGCCGGGGGGTGGGCGCTGGCCCGCCGGCCCGCCGCCGACTTCGTGCTCGCGCTGGCCGGGGCGTGCCTGGCCCTCTTCGTCGGCGTCGCCAACCTGACCGTGCTGTCCCGCGCCGTCGCCCCGGTGCCCTGGTCGGGCGGCGTCGCACGGGTGCTGCTGACCGGGGTGCTGGTCGCCGGGGTGGGGGCGGTCGCCGCCGGCCTGCTCCGGCTGCACGCCGCCGCCCGCGCCGCCGCGCCCCGGCCCGCCGCCGAGCCGGCCCGGACCTGATCCCCTGCCGGACGCGATCCGGAGTCCCCGGCCTGGTCAGCCGATCGGCCGGGGGTGGAAGCCGTAGGGCAGTTCGAGGCGGTGACGGGAGAGCAGCTCGGCGTCGGCGAGCAGGTCGACGGTGGGGGCGTCGGCGACGATCCGGCCGGCGTCCAGGATGACCGCCCGCTCGCACAGCTCCGCCGCGTAGGGCAGGTCGTGGGTGACCATCAGCAGGGTCACCGGCAGGGCGCGTAGGATCCCGGCCAGCTCCCGGCGGGCCGCCGGGTCCAGGTTGGACGACGGCTCGTCGAGCACCAGGATCTCCGGGCGCATCGCCAGCACGGTGGCCACCGCCACCCGACGCCGCTGCCCGAACGACAGGTGGTGCGGGGCACGGTCCCGGTGCTCGACCATCCCCACCGCGGTCAGCGCCTCGTCCACCCGGGCGGCCAGCTCGGCACCCCGCAACCCCAGGTTGGCCGGGCCGAACGCCACGTCCTCGGCGACCGTGGGCAGGAAGAGCTGGTCGTCGGGGTCCTGGAAGACGACACCCACCCGGCGGCGGATCTCGGCCAGGGTGTCCCGGTCCCGGGACACCGTCAGCCCGCCCACGCTCACCGACCCCCCGGTCGGGGTGAGGATGCCGTTGAGGTGCAGCACCAGCGTGGTCTTGCCCGCGCCGTTCGGGCCGAGCAGGGCAACCCGCCCGCCACGCGGCACGGCCAGGTCCACCCCGGCCAGGGCGACGTGACCGTCCGGGTACGCGTACCGGAGGTCACGGACGTCCAGGGAGACAGCGTTGGGCACGTCCCCGATCATGTCAGGACGACGGCGGTGGCGGCGATCGCCACCGCCGCCAGCGGCACGGTCGCCGCCGCCACCCACTGCCCGGCGGTCGCCGACCCGGCCCCCTGCCAGACCGCCGGCATCCGCCCGGTGTACCCCCGGGAGAGCATCGCGAGGTAGACCCGCTCACCGCGTTCGAAGGCCCGCAGGAACAACGCGCCCACCCCGGCGGCGAAGCCCCGCAACTGCCACAGGAACCGCGGGTCGTCACCCCGGGAGATCCGGGCCACCCGCATCCGGCGGGCCTCGCCGACCAGCACGTCGAGGTAGCGCAGCATGAACGTGGCGATCTGGGTGATGATCTGCGGGCAGCGCAGCCGGTCCAGGCCGACGATCAGGTCCCGGGTGGTGGTCGTCGCGGCCAGCAGCAGCGACGCGAGCACCCCCAGGGTGCCCTTGGCGACGATGTTCCACGCCCCGTGCAGGCCGTCCACCGACAGGCTCAACCCGACGAACTCGGTGCGCGGACCCGCCCCGAGGAACGGCAGGGCGACCGCGAACAGCACGAACGGCACCTCGATCGTGGCGCGCAGCAGCAGCCAGCGCGGGCCGACCCGGGCCAGCGCGGCGACGACGGCGACCAGCAGGGCGTACCCGCCGAAGGCCCAGAACGCCTCGCGCGGGGTGGCCACCACCGCCACGGTGAACAGCACCATCGCGGCGATCTTCACCTCGGGCGCCAGCCGGTGCACCCGGGAGGGGGTGTCCCGGTAGAGCACGTGCGCGTGTCCGGCACCCACGTCGTACCGCCCGGTCAGCCGGCGGTGCCGGCGGACTGCCGGTCGCCGGTGTGCCGCCCGTCGGCCGGGGGCTGCCCGGCACCTGGGGCGTCGGCCGGGGGCTGCCCGCCGCCGGGGGCGTCGGCCGGGCCACGACGGCGCAGCAGCCAGAACACGCCACCGCCGACAGCGAAGGTGAGCAGCACGCCGGCCACCCCGGACAGGCCGGTGGAGAGGAAGCCGTTGTCCACGCCCCGGATGCCGTAGTCGGCCAACGGGCTGTCGGCCAGCTCGTGGTCCTTCGCCTGCTGGGCCGGGCAGGAGCCGCCGGTGATCTCGTCGTCGGCGTTCACCGTGCAGCCCCTGAGCAGCGACGAGTCCAGACCGTCGGGGTGCGACGAGGCGTAGTTGCTGACCACCCCGGCCAGCACCAGGGCGACCAGCAGGCCGACCGCCACGAAACCCCAGGACCGCTTCCTCACCGGGCACCTCCGACAGCCGGGACGGGGGCCGGCGCGGTCGCCGGCTTGAGCGCGCGCAACGCGTACACCAGGTCGGGTCGGACCTTGGCCACGGTGGCGACCGTGGTCGCGGTGATCAGCCCCTCGCCGATGCCGATCAGCAGGTGGACGCCGGCCATCGTGCCGGCCAGGCCGGTCAGGTTGCCGCCCAGGTCGGTGGTGCCGCCCAGCCAGTACTGCACGACGAAGCCCTGGGACGCGACGACCACGCTGACCAGCGCCGAGACGAAGGCGGTCACGGCCAGGCCGGTGGGGGTGCGCGGCAGCACCCGCAGCAGGCCGGCGATCAGCAGGTACGCCGCGGCGGTGCCGAGCAGCGCCATGTTGGTGATGTTCAGGCCGAGCATCGCGACGCCGCCGTCGCCGAAGACCAGGGCCTGCACGATCAGCACCACCGAGACGCAGAGCGCGCCGACCCAGGGGCCGACCAGCAGGGCGGCGAGCGCGCCGCCGAGCAGGTGACCGGAGACCCCGGCCGTGAAGATCGGGAAGTTGAGCATCTGCACGGCGAAGATGAACGCGGCGACCAGGCCGGCCATCGGCGCGAGCCGGTCGTCCAGGTCACGTCGGCCGCGCAGCACGCAGAAGGTCAGGGCGGCCAGCGCGACGGCGGCGAAGATCCCCGCGACCGGACCGTTGATGATGCCGTTCGAGATGTGCATCGCCAGGGTTTCCACGGGACCTCCAGTCGGCCGGCGGGACCAGACTATTTCCCGGCGCGGGTTGTTGCCAAGACACGGCAACAAGGCATGGCGTTGTTCACCGCCGCGCCACCGCCACTCCCCCCACCGGCTGCCGTACCGCACGCTGCGGGAACGCCGGGACGGGCGCGCACCGCACGGGCAGGACGGTGCGGCGGGGAACGTCCCGGGTGTCCCGGCGGGGATCGGCCGGGACGGCGCAGCCCGGCGGTAGGGTCGTCGCCATGACCGCGCCCGACCGGCTCACCCCCGGCGACCCCGCACCCGACTTCACCCTCCCCACCGACACCGGGGAGACGTTCTCCCTCGCCGCGCTGCGCGGCCGCCGGGTCATCCTGTACGCCTACCCGGCCGCGATGACCCCCGGCTGCACCAAGCAGGCCTGCGACTTCCGCGACTCGCTCGCCTCGCTGCAGGCCGCCGGTTACGAGGTGGTCGGCATCTCCCCCGACCAGCCCGCCAAGCTGGCGAAGTTCCGCGAGCGCGACGCCATCACCTTCCCGCTGGTCGCCGACGTCGACAAGGCGGTGCTCACCGCGTACGGCGCCTTCGGCGAGAAGCAGTCCTACGGCCGTACGGTGACCGGGGTGATCCGGTCCACCTTCGTCATCGACCCGGACGGGAAGATCGAGCACGCGTTCTACAACGTCAAGGCCACCGGCCATGTCGCCAAGCTGCGCCGCGACCTCGGCCTCGACTGAACGCGTCACACCCTGCCACTACTCTGCGCGCATGGCCCGATACAAGTACACGCCGGAGATGCTCGCCCAGGCGGCAGCGGAGTCCCGCAGCATCGCCGACGTCCTGCGCATTCTCGGGGTCCGGTTCAGCGGTGGTTCACACGCGCACATCAGTCGTCAGCTCAAGCGGTTGGGCATCGACACGTCACACTTCACCCGCCGGCCGGGCGGGGGCGGCAGACCGTCCGGGCGGCGCACCCCGTCGGTCCAGGTTCTGCGTCCGCTGCCGGCGGGTTCCCGACGGGTGCCGGGAGCCCGCCTGAAGGCCGCGCTGCGTGACATCGGCGTCCCCGACGGGTGCGAGGGGTGCGGCACCGGCCCGTTCTGGCAGGGGCGACCGCTGACCCTGCACGTCGACCACCTCAGCGGCGACTTCCTCGACAACCGGCCGCCGAACCTGCGGCTGCTCTGCCCGAACTGCCACAGCCAGGCCCCGACCTACGCCGGCCGTCACCGGTCCGGTGTCGGGGCCCGCCCGTCCGGCGCGGTGTCCGGCGTCGCCGTCCCGCCGCCGGCCGCGTCCCGTCCGCCGACCCCGGCACCTGTCGACGCGGAGCGGGTCGCGGAGGTGATCCGCGAGGTCGAGGCGGGTGTCATCGGGCCGGGCGAGGCGGCCCGGCGGATCGGCTGCCACCGCAACCACGTCGCCCGGCTCCGCCGACGGCTCGCCACCACCGGCACCGCAGCCGTCCCGCCCCGACCGCGCAGCGGCTCACCGCACCAGGAAACCGTCCTCCGGTGCGCACTGGCCCGTCCCGATCTGGGGCCACGGAAACTCGCCGCGTTCATCCGCGAGGCGACCGGCGACGCCTGCGTCGTCAGTCACGGGACGGTATCGAACATCCTGCGTCGGGCCGGGCTCTCCACCGTGTCCGCGCGACGCTCTAAACTCTGACGCGAGCGGGAGTGGCGGAATGGCAGACGCGGTAGGTTTAGGTCCTATTGTCCGAAAGGACGTGGGGGTTCAAGTCCCCCCTCCCGCACCACACGGCCCTGTAGGGAGGGTCACGATCGCGGGCGCACGCGGCGTCGGCGCAGCAGGATCGGCAGGGTGAGCCTGCGTTTCGTCCTCGACCCCGACCTCACCCCCGCACTGCGCGAGCAGATCGTCGACCTCTGGGTCGAGGTCACCAACGCCGGTGGCGCGGTCGGCTTCGTCGCCCCGGTCAGCACCGCCGACGTACGTCCCGTCGCCGAGGCGACCTTCGCCGCCGTCACCGACGGTCCGGACCGGATGCTGGTCGGCTACGAGGCTGACCGACCGGTCGCGGTGCTGTTCCTCACCGACAACCGGTTCGCGTTGAAGGCGCACTGGGGCATCCTCAAGCGGGTGATGGTGCACCCGGCCACCCAGGGGCGCGGCCACGGGCAGGCCCTGATGCGGGAGGCCGCCCGGCGCGCGCCCGAGTTGGGTTGGCGGGCGCTGCACGTGACGGTGCGCGGTGGGCTGGGCCTGGAGAGGTTCTACGACCGGCTCGGTTACCGCGAGGTGGGCCGGCTGCCGGGCGCGCTGCGGGTGGCAGCCGACGACGACCGCGACGAGATCCTCATGTGGCGGGCCCTCGACACCCCGGACTGACCAACCGACGGACCGCGCTCGACCGACACCCGGTCGACCCTGCGGCGTCCGGCCGGTCATCGCACCCGCCGAGCCGACGGTCAGGCGGCACCTGCGGCGGACCCTCCCGCGCGGGCCGGGTCGAGGCAGGCAGCGCCTGTGGAAGACCGGTGAGGTCAGCCCCGCGAGGTGCAGTCGACCGGCCGGCCGGCGCCCGGCTCCGCCTTCGACGCGGCGAGCGCGGGTGGGTCGCTGACCTGCGGTGCACCGGGCGAACTGGCGGAGGTGACCGCCGACGGGCTGGCGGCGGCCCGGCTCGGGCTGGCGCTGGCGCTGGGACTCGGGGAGGACAGCCGGCTGGTCGGGTTCTTCCGCGCGGCGGGGGCGCTGCCGCCGTACATCTTCACGGTGCTGCGCTGGACCCGGCCGGGGGTCATGGTGACGCCGCTGGCGGTGACGCGGTGGCCGTACACGTCGGTGACCCGGACGGCGTACGGGCCGGGACCGGCTCCGGAGTCGATCTGCCAGTAGTTGTAGTCCTGCCGGGCGGCGGTACGCCAGGCGCCTGCGCCCTGCCGTACCTCGACGGCGCGCAGCGGGTTGCCGTGCCCGGCGACCAGGACGGCGAACCAGTACTGCGACGCGCCCTCCTTGATCCGGAAGGTGAGTGGGCCGGACAGTGGCGGGTCGACCGCCGCACGGTACCTGACGTCGACGATGCCCTGCACGGGGTCGGCGATCCGGGCGAACGCCTCGCGGGAGAGGTCGACGTGCCCGGGGGCGCACTCCGGGCACTGGTCCATGATCAGGACCCGGACGGTGCCCCGGGGGCCGGTGACGTCGAGGTGGCCGCCGCAGGCCGCACCGGCGCTGTACTCGGTGGGGCCGAGCGCCACGTACATCCGGTCGGCCGGGGCGGACGGGTAGGAGCAGTTCCCGCCGGCCCCCTTGGAGTCGTAGAAGGTGGCTTTTCCCTTGTGGACCGTACTCCCGGTGGGTGGGGCCGCCAGCGGCAGCCGCCCGGCGGCGACCGGCCCGGCACCGGCCAGCCCGGCCGGCGGGGCGGCGCAGGCGGGGGCGGCTCCGGAGCGCAGCGCGAGGCTCAGCCCGAGCACGGTGGCGAGCGCGGCGACGCCACCGGCGGCCAGCCAGCGGCGACGTCCGCCACCCCGGGCGCGGCGACGCCCCGGCCCGGGACGCCCGGCGGGGGCGCGGCCGTCCGGCCCGTGGTCGGGTTCCTGGGACAGGCTGCCGTCGGTCACGCCGACCGATGCTGCCGCAGTGGACGACCCGGGGACAAGCGGGCTAAGCGAAAGCTAAGCCGGTCAGCCGATCCGGTCGCGGTGGAGCCCCGACGCGATCACGGTGAGCGACCGTAGTGGCTCGGCGATCTCCGGCCGGGTGCGCAGCAGGTCCTCCAGCCGGACCCGCCAGCGGCCGGCTTCGACGGCGGCGGCCTCGGGCGTCGTGCGGGCCCAGGGGCGCAGCCGCCGTCGGGTGTCCTGGAGGTACCGCTCGTGCTCGGGGCCGAGCAGCGCGCCGACTTCGGTGCACAGCCAGTCGAAGAGTCGGTCGTCGGGGACGGCCGAGACGATGAGGCGGGCCATGTCCCAGGCCACGCGGGGGTGGTGGAGTACCTGCATGCCGGCTCCTCCGTCGAGGGTGGTGGTTCGGCAATCATCGATCCGCGACGGGCCCGCAGGCAACACCCGGCCGGCGGAGTACGGCTCGACCGGCCGGCGCCGCTGCCGTGGCGGGTTCCGGCCGGGACCGGGTCACCACCGGTCGGGCCTCACCAGGCGACGCCGATGCCGTCGCCGGGGTACCAGTGGTCGAGCGGGGTTTCCCGGTAGGCGAGGAACCGCCGACCGGTGCGTTCGGCGTGTTCGGCGAGCACCCCGGTGGTGGTGACGTTGTCGGTCAGCAGGATCGCGCCGGGGGCCAGCTTCGGCTCGACGGCGTCGAACTCGCGGCGTTCGTGGTCGTGGCTGTGGTCGCTGTCGTGCAGGAACAGGTCGACCGGCCGGTCCAGCGCGGCGATCGCCGCCACCGAGTCGCCGACCACCAGGTCGGTCACGTCGGCCCAGGGCGCGCTGCGGGCCAGGTAGCCGGCCTCGGGGTTGACGTCCAGCGAGGTGAGTCGGCCGGGGTGCCCCTCGGCGGCGTTGCGCAGCAGGGCGGCGGCGAGGACGCAGCTACCCAGCCCCTTGTCGGTGCCGGTTTCGACGACGTGGGCGGGTCGGGTGGCCCGGACGATCGCGTACCAGCCGACCCGGCGCGCGTAGCGGACCCGGCGGTCGGCCAGGCCGCGTCGGGCGGACCGGGCGGTGGCCTGTTCGATGTGCCGGCGCAGCGCCGCGTCGCCGGTGATCTCGGCGAGGTGACCCCGGACCCGGGCCACCGGGACGTCGCAGACCACGCTGACGAACCAGGTGAGGTGTTCCCGGCTGAGCCGGGTCAGTTCGTAGGTGTAGTTGTGGTGTTCCCGGGAGGTGGCCAGCCACCGGGCCGAGGTGCGCAGCACCTTCGCGTCGTACCGGGCGACCCGGGCGAGCCGCCCGGGGAAGGCGGCCACCGGTGCCAGCGGGGTGCGGGCGATGGCCCGGCGCAGTCTCGTCGCGTCCACTGCGCGGTTCTACCAGCCGCAGGTGACGGGCGGCTGAACGTCCAGCGTACGGCGGCTTTTCGGGTCCCGGGCCGTCGGGCGAACGCGGGCTGCCGTACTGGGTGACGGCTCAGTAACATGCGGCCGTGCCAGCAAGTGAGAAGGTCTCGGAATCCGCTCCGACCCCGTCCGTCGACACCTCGGGGCCGGCACCGAGGCGTCGGCGGGGCTGGCGGATCGCGCTGATCGCGCTGCTGGCGCTGGCCCTGCTGGGAGCGGGTGGCGTCGGCGCGGGCGCGCTCTATCTGCGCTCGGTCGACAAGGACGTCGAGCGGGTGGACGCCTTCACCGGCGTGCCGCCGCAGGACCGGCCGCCGGTGGTGGCCCGGGACGCCATGAACATCATGATCCTGGGCAGCGACTCGCGGGACCCGGAGCGGACCGAGGGGTCCCGCACCGACACCATCATCCTGGCCCACCTGCCGAAGGACCGGAAGAGCGCCCAGCTCGTTTCGATCCCCCGGGACACCTGGGTCCGTGTACCCCGGTCGGCGGACGGCCGGCACGGCGGCCGGACCGCGAAGATCAACGCGGCGTACGCCTGGGGTGGGATTCCGCTGATGGTGCAGACCGTCGAGCAGTTCACCCGGGTCCACGTCGACCACGTGGCGGTGGTCGACTTCGCCGGTTTCCAGGAGATCATCGACGCCCTGGGCGGGGTGGACATCACCGTCGACCACCGGTTCACCTCGATCCACCCGCCGCTGCGCACCTTCCCCGCCGGCCGGCAGACGATGGACGGCGCGACGGCGCTCGACTACTCCCGCCAGCGCAAGCAGTTCCCGGACGGCGACTTCGCCCGGATCCGGCACCAGCAGCAGGTGATCCGGGCGATCCTCGACAAGGCCGCCACCGGTGGCATCCTCACCAGCCCGGGGAAGCTCAACGACTTCGTCCGGGCCGCCTCGTCGTCGGTCTCCGTCGACCGGGAGATGTCGCTGCTGGATCTGGCGACCGAGCTGCGCGGCCTGCGCGGCGGCAACCTCACCTTCGTCACCAGCCCGTCGCGGGGCACCGGCCGGGTCGGCACCGAGAGCGTGGTCTTCGCCGACGAGCGGAAATCCGAGGCGTTCTACGACGCGGTCCGCCGGGACGCCACCGCCGAGATCGTCCGCGCCGCCCGCTGAACCCGGCGTCGTCGCCGGGCGGGAAGCCGTGCTTGCCCCCGGACGGGGAGGCCGTGCTTGCCTCTGAAATTTTTCATGCATAGAGTCGCGGCATGAATGAAGGAGCCGTCGCCGCGCCGCCGGACCGGCTACTCGACCTGTTCCACGGGGTCCGGCTCACCCCCACCCAGCGGCGCATCGCACACTGCCTGGTGCAGCACGCCGCCACCGTGGCCTACCTGTCGGCGGCCGAGGTGGCGGAGCTGGCCGGGGTCAGCCAGCCGTCGGTGACCCGGTTCGCCGTGGCGCTCGGTCACGACGGCTACCCGGCGTTGCGCCGCCGGCTGCGCGAGCTGACCACCGGCCTCGACGGCCGCGCCGACGACGGCAACGAACTGCAACTCGCGGTACGCGCCGAGATGGCGAACCTGGACCGGCTGGCCGGCGAACTGGCCGACCGCGACCGGATCGCCACCGCCGGCCGGCTGCTCGCGGCGAGCCGTCCGCTGCCGGTGCTCGGGCTACGGGCCGCCGCGCCGCTGGCCGCCTACTTCGCCTACTTCGCCGCCAAGGTGCTGCCCGACGTCCGGGTCCTCGACGACGGCGGCAGCCTGCTCACCGACCGGCTCGAACAGGCCGCCTCGGCCGGGGCGGACGCGCTGCTCGCCTTCGTGCTGCCCCGCTACCCCCGGGAGACCCTCGACGCGCTGCGCGCGGCCCGCGACGCCGGCCTCACCGTCGTCGCGATCACCGACTCCCCCGTCAGCCCCGCCACCGAGTACGCCGAACTGGTGCTCCCCGCCGCCGTCGGCACCGACCTCGTCTTCGACCTGCACACCGCCCCGATGACCCTGGCCATGGTGGTGCTCCAGGCGATCTGTGACGCCGCCCCGATCCAGACCCAGCGCCGCCTGGAGGCGTTCGAGTCGTCCGCCGCCCGTCGTCAGTTGTTCCTCGGCTGAGAGGAGTACGCCATGCACCAGCCCGTCCGTGCCGCCCGTGGCACCACCCGTACCGCGCAGGGGTGGCCGCAGGAGGCCGCCCTGCGGATGCTGATGAACAACCTCGACCCGGAGGTGGCCGAACGCCCCGACGACCTGGTGGTCTACGGCGGCACCGGGAAGGCGGCCCGGGACTGGCCGTCGTACCACGCGTTGGTGCGCACCCTCACCGGGCTGCGCGACGACGAGACGATGCTGGTGCAGTCGGGCCGACCGGTCGGGGTCATGCGGACCCACGAGTGGGCCCCCCGGGTGCTGCTGGCCAACTCCAACCTGGTCGGGGACTGGGCCACCTGGCCCGAGTTCCGTCGCCTGGAATCCCTCGGCCTGACCATGTACGGGCAGATGACCGCCGGCTCGTGGATCTACATCGGCACCCAGGGCATCCTGCAGGGCACCTACGAGACGTTCGCCGCCGTCGCCGCGAAGTGCTTCGGCGGCAGCCTCGCCGGGACGCTGACCCTCACCGCCGGCTGCGGCGGGATGGGCGGGGCGCAGCCCCTCGCGGTCACCATGAACGACGGCGTCTGCCTGATCGTGGACGTCGACCGGACCCGGCTCGACCGGCGGGTGCACGACCGCTACCTCGACGAGGTCGCCGACTCGCTCGACGACGCCGTCGCCCGGGTGCTGGCCGCGAAGCGGGACCGGCGGGCGCTGAGCGTCGGCGTGGTCGGCAACGCCGCCACCGTCTTCCCCGAGTTGAGACGCCGTGGCGTCGCCGTCGACGTGGTCACCGACCAGACCAGCGCGCACGACCCGCTGTCGTACCTGCCGGAGGGGGTGGAGCTGGCCGACGCCCGGGACTACGCGGCGGCCAAGCCGGCCGAGTTCACCGACCGGGCGCGGGCGTCGATGGCGAAGCACGTCGAGGCGATGGTCGGCTTCCTCGACGCCGGCGCGGAGGTGTTCGACTACGGCAACTCGATCCGGGGCGAGGCGCAGCTCGGCGGGTACGCGCGGGCGTTCGACTTCCCCGGTTTCGTGCCGGCGTACATCAGGCCGCTGTTCTGCGAGGGCAAGGGGCCGTTCCGCTGGGCGGCGCTCTCCGGCGACCCGGCCGACATCGCCGCCACCGACCGGGCCATCCTCGACCTGTTCCCCGAGAACGAGTCGTTGGCCCGGTGGATGCGGCTGGCCGGCGAACGGGTCGCCTTCCAGGGGCTGCCGGCCCGGATCTGCTGGCTGGGCTACGGCGAGCGGGACGTCGCCGGGGTGCGGTTCAACGACATGGTCGCCGCCGGTGAGCTGTCCGCGCCGGTCGTGATCGGCCGGGACCACCTGGACTGCGGCAGCGTCGCAAGCCCCTACCGGGAAACCGAGGCGATGGCCGACGGCTCCGACGCGATCGCCGACTGGCCGCTGCTCAACGCGCTGGTCAACACGGCGAGCGGGGCGTCCTGGGTGTCGATCCACCACGGCGGTGGGGTGGGCATCGGCCGGTCGCTGCACGCCGGTCAGGTCTGCGTGGCCGACGGCACCGCGCTGGCCGGGCAGAAGATCGAACGGGTGCTCACCAACGATCCGGCGATGGGTGTCATCCGGCACGTCGACGCCGGCTACGACACCGCCCGCGACGTCGCCGAGCGCACCGACGTCCGCATCCCCATGGCGGAGGGGACCGCGTGAGTGCGAGGAGCGCAGCGGAGCACCACGGTCACGAACAACGGGGGCACGCCGTGACCGGGCGGTTCCGGGAGTTGTGGGACGGGATCGCGCCGATCGGCCGGGACGCCGGCAGTGGCGGCTATCTGCGGTACGCGCTGACCGCGCCGGAGCTGCGGTTGCGGGAGTGGTTCCGGACGCAGGCCGACCTGCGGGGCATGCCGGTCAGCGAGGACGGCAACGGCAACCTGTTCGCCTGGTGGGGTGACCCGGACGCGGGCGGACCGTCCACCGGCGGGCCGGCCACCGCAGGGCCGAACACCGACGCCCAGACCACCGGCGATCGGGCCGGCCCCGGGGCGGTGCTGACCGGCAGCCACTTCGACTCGGTGCCGCACGGCGGGGCGTACGACGGGCCGCTCGGCATCGTCAGCGCGTTCCTCGCGGTGGACGAACTGCGGGCCGCGGGCGTCACCCCGGTCCGGCCGGTGGTGGTGGCCGCGTTCGTCGAGGAGGAGGGGGCCCGGTTCGGCGTACCGTGCCTGGGGTCGAGGCTGCTCACCGGCGAGATCGACGCCGACCGCGCGGCCGGGCTGCGCGACGCGGCCGGGGTGAGCTTCGCCGAGGCGCTGGGCCACCGGCCGGCGGGGGCCGACCCGGCGCTGCTCGGCCGGTTCGCCGCGTTCGTGGAGCTGCACGTCGAGCAGGGACGGGCGCTGGTCGACGCCGACGCGCCGGTCGCGGTGGGCAGCGCCATCTGGCCGCACGGCCGGTGGCGCTTCGAGCTGCGCGGCGAGGGCAACCACGCCGGTACGACCCGGATGGCCGACCGCCGCGACCCGATGCTCACCTTCGCGTTCACCGTGCTCGCCGCGAACAAGGAGGCCCGGCTGCGCGACGCGCACGCCACCGTCGGCCGGGTGGCGGTGGAACCCAACGCCACGAACGCGGTCCCGTCGCGGGTGACCGGCTGGCTGGACGCCCGCGCCGCCGCGCCGGAGACCCTGGACGGCCTGGTCGAGGCGGTCCGGGCCAAGGCCGCCGAGCGGGCCCGCCGCGACGGCACCGAGCTGACCGTGACCCGGGAGTCGGCCACCCCGCTGGTCACCTTCGACGGCGGGCTGGCCGACCGGCTGGCGGGGCTGCTGGCCGCGCCGGTGCTGCCCACCGGGGCCGGTCACGACGCCGGGGTGCTCGCCGCGCACCTGCCCACCGCGATGCTGTTCGTGCGCAACCCGACCGGGGTGTCGCACTCCCCCGCCGAGTCGGCCACCGACGCCGACTGTGCGGCCGGGGTGGTCGCGCTGGCCCGGGTGCTGGAGGAGCTGGCATGCCACTGACCCGTTGGCTGGCCGAGCAGGCGTGGCTGCCCGACCACGCCGCGCCGACGCCGGACGTGTTGATCGAGGCCGAGGACGGCCGGTTCACCGCCGTCACCCCGCTGGCCTCCGGCGACGCGCCGCACACCGGGGTGGAGGTGCTCGCCGAGGCGGTACGGCTGCCCGGCCTCACCCTGCCCGGCCTGGCCAACGCCCACTCGCACGCCTTCCACCGGGCGCTGCGCGGGCGTACCCACGGCGGGCGGGGTGACTTCTGGAGCTGGCGGGAGGAGATGTACGACGTCGCCGGCCGGCTCGACCCCGACGCGTACCTGGCACTGGCCCGCGCCGCGTACGCGGAGATGGCGCTGGCCGGGGTGACCTGCGTGGGCGAGTTCCACTACCTGCACCACGGCCCCGACGGCCGACCGTACGACGACCCGAACGCGATGGGCGCGGCGCTGGTCGAGGCGGCGGCGCAGGCCGGCATCCGGATCACCCTGCTGGACGCCTGCTACCTGACCGCCTCGGTGGCCGGGGAGCCGTTGGCCGGGGTGCAGCGGCGCTTCGGCGACGGGGACGCGCGCCGCTGGGCGGACCGGGTCGACGGCTTCCACCCGGCCGGGCCGCACGCGCTGCGCGGGGCGGCGATCCACTCGGTACGCGCGGTGCCGGCGGAGCAGCTCGCCACCGTCGCCGGCTGGGCCTACCGGCAGGGTGCCCCGCTGCACGTGCACCTGTCCGAGCAGCCGGCCGAGAACGACGCCTGCCGGGCGGTGCACGGGCGTACCCCGACCGGGCTGCTCGCCGAACGCGGCGTGCTCGGCCCGGACGTCACCGCCGTGCACGCCACCCACCCGACCAGCGCCGACCTGGCCCTGCTGGCCGAGCACCGGACCGGGGTGTGCCTGTGCCCCACCACCGAACGGGACCTGGCCGACGGGATCGGGCCGGCCCGGCTGATGGCCGACGCCGGCATCCCGCTGAGCCTGGGCAGCGACAGTCACGCCGTGGTCGACCTGTTCGAGGAGGCCCGCGCGGTGGAGCTGGACGAGCGGCTGCGCACCCGGCGGCGCGGGCACTTCACCGCCGCCGCGCTGCGCGACGCGGCCACCGTCACCGGGCACGCCGCGCTGGGCTGGGCCGACGCCGGCCGGATCGCCGTCGGGGAACGGGCCGACCTGGTGACCGTACGGCTGGACAGCCCACGTACCGCCGGGGTGCCGCCGGTGGGGGTGTTCTTCGCGGCCACCGCCGCCGACGTCGACCAGGTGGTGGTCGACGGGCGGCAGGTGGTACGCGACGGCCGGCACCTGACCGTGGACGTGCCGGCGGAGCTGCGCGCGGCGGTCGCGGCGGTGACCGGTGGCTAGCCGCACCGGACCGGCGGTCGGGACGCGGCGGTCGACGGCGGGCGGTGCGTCGTGAGCAGTCTGCTGGTCGACGGCATCGGCGAGCTGGTCACCAACGTGCCGACCCCCGGCGGCGGGCCGCTGGGTCTGCGGCGCGACGTCGCCCTGCTGGTGGAGGCGGGCCGGGTCGTCTGGATCGGGCCGGCCCGCTACGCCCCGGCCGCCGACCGGCGGATCGACGCCGGGGGCGGTGCGGTGCTGCCCGGGTTCGTGGACAGCCACGCGCACCTGGTGTTCGCCGGGGACCGGGCGGCCGAGTTCGCGGCCCGGATGGCAGGTGAGCCGTACACCGGGGGTGGCATCCGGACCACGGTCGGCGCGACCCGCGCGGCCTCCGACGACGACCTGCGGGACACCGTGCGCCGGCTGCGCGACGAGGCGATGCGGCAGGGCACCACCACCATGGAGATCAAGAGCGGGTACGGCCTGACCGTCGCCGACGAGGCCCGCTCGCTGCGGATCGCCGCCGAGGTGACCGCCGAGACCACCTTCCTCGGCGCGCACGTCGTCCCCGCCGAGTACGCGGGCCGGCCCGACGACTACGTGGGGCTGGTCTGCGGACCGATGCTCACCGCCGCCACGCCGTACGCCCGCTGGGTGGACGTGTTCTGCGAGCGGGGCGCGTTCGACGCCGACCACGCGCGGGCGATCCTCACCGTCGGGCAGGCCGCCGGTCTGGGGTTGCGGTTGCACGCCAACCAGCTCGGCCCGGGGCCGGGGGTGCGGCTGGGGGTGGAGCTGGGCGCGGCCAGCGTCGACCACTGCACCCACCTGTCCGACGCCGACGTCGACGCGCTGGCCGGTTCGGCCACCACCGACGATCCGACCGTGGCGACCCTGCTACCGGGGGCGGAGTTCTCCACCCGGTCGCCGTATCCGGACGCCCGGCGGCTGCTCGACGCGGGGGTGACCGTGGCGCTGGCCACGGACTGCAACCCCGGGTCGTCGTACACCTCGTCGATGCCGTTCTGCGTCGCGCTGGCCGTCCGCGAGATGCGGATGACCCCGGCGGAGGCGGTGTGGGCCGCGACGGCGGGCGGCGCGCGGGCGCTGCGCCGCACCGACGTCGGGGTGCTGCGCCCCGGGACGCGGGCCGACCTGATGATCCTCGACGCCCCGTCCCACCTGCACCTGGCCTACCGGCCGGGTGTTCCCCTGATCCGCCAGGTTCTGCACAACGGAGTGCCGCAATGTCGACTGTGACCGTCCAGCCCACCGGAATCACCCCCGCCGACGTGCTCGCCGTGGCGCGCGGCGACGCCCGGGTCGTCCTCGCCCCGGCGGCCGTCGACGCGATGGCCGCCAGCCGCCGCATCGTGGACGGCATCGAGGCCGCCGGACGCCCGGTGTACGGCGTCTCCACCGGCTTCGGGGCGCTGGCGAACACGTTCGTCGCCCCGCAGCGGCGGGCCGAGTTGCAGCACGCGCTGATCCGCTCGCACGCCGCCGGGATCGGCGCGCCGATGCCCCGCGAGGTGGTCCGGGCGATGATGCTGCTGCGGGTCCGTTCGCTGGCGCTGGGCCGCTCCGGGGTACGGCCGCTGGTCGCCCAGGCGCTCGTCGACCTGCTCAACGCCGACGTCACCCCGTGGGTGCCTGAGCACGGGTCGCTCGGCGCATCCGGTGACCTGGCCCCGCTGGCGCACTGCGCGCTGGTGCTGCTCGGCGAGGGGTGGGTGCTCGGCCCGGCCGGCGAACGGGTCGACGCCGCCGAGGCGCTGCGGGCGGCCGGGTTGACTCCGATCGCGTTGGCCGCCAAGGAGGGGCTGGCGCTGATCAACGGCACCGACGGCATGCTCGGCATGCTGCTGCTGGCCGTCGCGGACGCCCGGCACCTGTTCGCCATGGCCGACGTGACCGCCGCGCTGGCCATCGAGGCGATGCTCGGCTCGGAACGGCCGTTCCTGCCGGAGCTGCACGCCATCCGGCCGCACCCGGGGCAGGCCGCGTCGGCGGCGAACATCCACCGGCTGCTGCAGGACTCCCGGGTGATGGACTCGCACCGCGACGACCTGGCGCACGCCGTGCAGGACGCGTACTCGATGCGGTGCGCGCCGCAGGTGGCCGGGGCGGCCCGGGACACCCTCGACTTCGTCGCGACGGTGGCCGACCGGGAGCTGGTCTCGGTGGTGGACAACCCGGTGGTGCTGCCGGACGGCCGGGTCGAGTCGACGGGCAACTTCCACGGCGCTCCGCTCGGCTTCGCCGCCGACTACCTGGCGATCGCCGCCGCCGAGGTGGGGGCGATCGCCGAACGGCGGGTGGACCGGCTGCTCGACGTGACCCGCAACCGGGAGCTGCCGGCGTTCCTGTCCCCGGACGCCGGGGTGAACTCCGGGCTGATGATCGCCCAGTACACGGCCGCCGGGATCGTCGCGGAGAACCGTCGGCTGGCCGCGCCCGCCTCGGTCGACTCGCTGCCCACCAGCGGCATGCAGGAGGACCACGTCTCGATGGGCTGGGCGGGGGCCAAGAAGCTGCGCACCGTGCTGGACAACCTGACCAGCCTGCTCGCCGTGGAGCTGCTGGCAGCCGTCCGGGGGCTGCAGCTACGCGCGCCGCTGGAGCCGTCGCCGGCCGGGCGGGCCGCGCTGGACGCGCTCGGCCCGGCGGCCGGCGCGCCCGGCCCGGACGTCTTCCTCGCCCCGGTGCTGGCGGCGGCCCGGTCGGTGCTCGCCGGACCGGACCTGCGGGCCGCCATCGAACGCCAGGTCGGCCCGCTGCGCTGACC
Source organism: Micromonospora sp. WMMD723 (assembly GCF_049863385.1). Classification (NCBI taxonomy): domain Bacteria; kingdom Bacillati; phylum Actinomycetota; class Actinomycetes; order Micromonosporales; family Micromonosporaceae; genus Micromonospora; species Micromonospora sp. WMMD723. The sequence continues at coordinate 3,249,399 of NZ_JBMKNR010000001.1, read as the reverse complement.
GCCGGGACAGGTGGCGGCGTTCCGCATCGTCGGGCCGCAGCGCCCGCGGGCAGTCCACAGCGGACACCACCGCCCGTTCCCCGCCGGGGAACGGGCGGCCGGTCGCCGGGCGGCGGCGTCGAGCGGTGTCGACGGTCAGGTGGCGGGAAGCACTTTGGCGGCGAGCTTCGCCAACTCGCGCAACGCCTTGCCCCGGTGGCTGATCGCGTCCTTCTCCTGCGGGGTCAGCTCCGCGTTGGTCCGCTCCTGGCCGTCGCCCACGAAGATCGGGTCGTACCCGAAGCCGCCCTCGCCGCGCGGGGCGCGCAGCAGCCGGCCGGGCTGGCGGCCGTCGACCAGGTGCTCCTTGCCGCCGGGCAGCACCAGCGCCACGGTGCAGACGAACGACGCCCCCCGGTGCTCGTCGGGCAGGTCGGCGATCTGGTCCAGCACCAGTTGCAGGTTGGCCCGGTCGTCGCCGTGCCGACCCGCCCAACGGGCGCTGAACACCCCGGGCATGCCGTTGAGCGCGTCGACGGCGATGCCGGAGTCGTCGGCGATGGTGGGCAGGCCGGTGCGCCGGCAGCCCTCCCGCGCCTTGATCAGGGCGTTCTCGCCGAAGGTGAGGCCGGTCTCGGGCAACTCCGGGTACTCCTCGACGTCGTCGAGGCCGAGCAGGGCGATCCGGTGCGCGCCGAGCGCGCCGTCGAGGATGCGCTGCAACTCCACCAGCTTCTTACGGTTGCGGGTGGCGAGCAGGACCTTGTTCATGATGCGAGAGCCTTCCGCTGCGCCTCGGCCAGTTCCAGACAACCCAACGACGCGACGTCCAGCAACGCGTCGAGCTGCGCCCGGGAGAAGACGCCGTCCTCACCCGTGCCCTGCACCTCGACGAAGTCGCCCTCGCCGGTGCAGACGACGTTCATGTCCACCTCGGCGGCCACGTCCTCGACGTAGCAGAGGTCGAGCAGCGGCTCGCCCGCGACGATCCCGACGCTGACCGCGGCCACCGACCGGTGCATCACCTTCTCCGGCTTACCGGCCAACGACTTGCGGCCGGCGAGCCAGCTCACCGCGTCGTAGAGGGCCACGTACGCGCCGGTGATGGAGGCGGTACGGGTGCCGCCGTCGGCTTGGAGCACGTCGCAGTCGAGCACGATCGAGTTCTCGCCGAGCGCCTTGAGGTCGACGCAGGCGCGCAGGCTGCGGCCGATCAGCCGGGAGATCTCGTGGGTCCGCCCACCGATCTTGCCGCGCACGCTCTCCCGGTCGGAGCGGGTGTTGGTGGCCCGGGGCAGCATCGCGTACTCGGCGGTCACCCAGCCGAGCCCGGAGCCCTTGCGCCAGCGGGGCACGCCCTCGGTGACGCTCGCCGTGCAGAGCACCCGGGTGCCGCCGAACTCGACGAGCACCGAGCCCTCCGGGTGGGTGCTCCAGCCCCTGGTCAACGTCACCGGTCGGAGTTGGTCGGGCCGCCGCCCGTCAGGTCGTGCCATCCCTGCACCCTATGCGGTCGCATGATCGGCGCATGCCCGGGTGGGCTCAGACGTCGTAGCTGGCGCCGGCCCGCACCACTTCCAGCGGCCCGGTGAACGCCCCGGCCGCCGAGGCGATGGTGTGCGACTCGCTGCCCCAGGCCGCGACCAGGTGGGTCAGCAGCAGCCGGCCCACCCCCGCCTTGGTGGCCGTCTCGCCCGCCTCCCGGCCGGTGAGGTGCAGATCCGGGGGGTTGTCCACCCCGTCGAGGTAGCTGGCCTCGCAGAGGAAGACGTCGGCGTCCTGGGCGAGCCGCAGCAGCGCGTCACAGGGTGCGGTGTCCGAGGAGTAGCAGAGCACCCGGCCCTCGTGCTCCAGCCGCACCCCGTACGTCTCGATGGGATGGTTGACCCGGTCGACGGTGACGGTGAACGGGCCGATCGGGAAGGTGCCCGGCTGGAGGCCGTAGAACTGGTAGACGTCCTCGACGGTGCTGTCGTCCTGGCCGTAGGCGGTGGCGAGCCGGTCCGGGGCGCCCGGCGGCGCGTAGACCGGCAGCGGCGGGTAGGGGCCGTCCGGGGCGTACCGGCGGACCACGACGTACGACGCGGCGTCGAGGATGTGGTCGCAGTGCAGGTGGGTCAGGAGGATGGCGTCCGGGGCGTGCAGGCCGGCGTACCGCTGGAGGGTGGACAGCGAGCCCGGCCCGAAGTCGACGAGCAGCCGGAAACCGTGCGCCTCGACGAGGTAGGCGGAACAGGGGGATTCGGGGCCGGGGAAGCTTCCCGCACAGCCCAGGACGGTCAGCCGCATCCGGTCGCCCCACAATTACGGTACGTAGTCGACACGCCGGAGTCAGCACCGATTATGATCTCTACCGACGCGTACGCCACGCTGCGCAGCCTACGCGCAGCGACCGCAGGGCAAGAATCATCTTCTGGAAGTTGTCATCAACGTGACACCCGCGGGGGCCGGCCGACGCCTCCGCCGACCGACCCCACGACGGGTCAGGCCCAGAGCTGCCCCTCCAGGGCGCTCTCCGCGTCGGCGAGGGTGCCGCCGTACGCGCCTGTGGAGAGGTACTTCCAGCCACCGTCACAGACCACGAAGGCGACGTCGGCCCGCCGGCCGTCCCGGACCGCCTCGTGCGCCACCGACAGGGCGGCGTGCAGGATCGCCCCGGTGGAGAAACCGGCGAAGATCCCCTCCACCTCCACCAGCTGCCGGGTACGCAGCACCGCGTCCCGGGTGCCGACGGAGAAGCGCCTGGTGAGCACCGACGCGTCGTACAACTCGGGGACGTAACCCTCGTCGATGTTGCGCAGGCCGTAGACGAGTTCGCCGTAGCGTGGCTCGGCGGCCACCACCTGGATGCCCTCGACCTTCTCCCGCAGGAACCGCCCGGTGCCCATCAGGGTGCCGGTGGTGCCCAGGCCCGCCACGAAGTGCGTGATGGTGGGCAGGTCGTGCAGCAGCTCCGGGCCGGTGGTCTCGTAGTGGGCGCGGGCGTTGGCCTCGTTGCCGTACTGGTAGAGCATCACCCAGTCCGGGTGGTCGACCGCGATCTGCTTGGCGGTGGCGACCGCCTGGTTCGAGCCGCCCGCCGCCGGCGAGAAGATGATCTCCGCGCCGTACATCCGGAGCAGTTGGACCCGCTCGGTGGAGACGTTCTCCGGCATCACGCAGACCAGCCGGTAGCCGCGCAGCTTGGCCACCATGGCCAGCGAAATGCCGGTGTTGCCGCTGGTCGGCTCCAGGATGGTGTCCCCGGGCCGGAGCCGGCCGGACTGCTCCGCCGCGCGGACCATGAACAGGGCCGCGCGGTCCTTGATGCTGCCTGTCGGGTTCCGGTCCTCCAGCTTGGCCCACAGCCGCACCGGCGGTGCCCCGTCGGGCACCGTCGGCGAGAGCCGGGGCAACCCCACCAGGGGGGTGCCGCCGCAGGCGTCGAGCAGGCTGTCGTACCGCGCCATGACGCCCGCCCTCAGCGGAGGGCGACGGCCGCGCGCCGTGCCGCCACCGCCGCGGTGGCCGCACGGTGCTGGCTGATCGCCGCCGCGGCGGCGAAGCCGAACGCCCCACCGGCGACGGCCGGCAGGACGGTGACGCTGTCGCCGTCGTTGAGCTTGGCGTCCAGCGCGCCCAGGAAACGGACGTCCTCGTCGTTGACGTAGACGTTGACGAAGCGGTGCAGCGCGCCGGCGTCGGTGACCAGCCGGGCCTTCAGACCGGCGTGCCGGGTGTCCAGGTCGGTGAGCAGGTCGCCCAGGGTGTCCCCGGCGCCCTCGACGACCTTCTCGCCGCCGGTGTAGCTGCGCAGGATGGTGGGGATGCGAACCTCGATGGCCATGACGTACTCCTTGGTCGGGTGTGCCTCGGTGCCGGACGGAACAGGGTGAGCGGAGCTGGGGTCAGCTGCCGGAACACTCGTAGTCGACCGTCGCCGGGCTCTGCCCGAACATGTAGGACTGGACCGCGTGCGGATCCACCCCGGCGTCCACGATCCGCACCGGCTCCTCGGTCACCACGCCGTCGACAATCCGGAAGGAGCGGATCTCCTCGGTGTCCGGATCGCGGGTCGAGACCAGCAGGTAGTGCGCGCCCGGCTCACCGGCGAAGGCGACGTCCGTGCGGGACGGGTACGCCTCGGTGGCGGTGTGCGAGTGGTAGATGACGACGGGTTCCTCGTCGCGGTCGTCCATCTCCCGCCACACCCGCAGGTGCTCCATCGAGTCGAACTCGTAGAAGGTCATCGAGCGGGCCGCGTTGTCCATCGGGATGTGCCGGGTCGGGGTGTCGCCGCCGACGGGTCCGGCGACCACCCCACACGCCTCGTCCGGGTGGTCCCGGCGCGCGTGGGCGACGATCGCGTCGACGATCGACCGGTCGATGCTCAGCACGTCGACCAGCCTAGCGCCCACCCGCCGCGCCCGGCGAGGCGGTGACCGTCACAGTTCAGTCGATCATGGCGTTGAGCAGGGATTCCTGCAGATAACCCAGATAGGCGTAGACCGACAGTTGGAACACCCTTGACGACGTGGGGTCGTCGGCGACCGCGTCGTCGAGCTCCTCGCCCAGGTCGGTGCCGTCCTTGATCTCCAGCCGGACGCCCATCGCCAGCCGGGCGTCGTTGAGCGCCCGCAGCCACGCCTCGGCCGCCTCGGCGTCCAGCCGCACCTCGCCATCGGCCGACTCGGGCAGCGCGGCCAGCACCGCGCCCGCCTGGTCGATCTTGGCGGTCTTCAGGTCGCCCTCGGTGTACCGGCGGAACTCCGCCGTGCCGGCCGGATCGTCCGGGTAGGCGTCGGGGAAGAGCCGCCCGACGACCGGGTCGGTGTGGTCGAACCCGTCGGTGAGCAGGCCGACCACCTCGGTGGCGACCTTGCGCAGCACCCGGACCTCGTCGACGGCGAAGGTCGCCACGTAACAGCCGCCCTGGCGGCGGAACATGCTCACCCCGTCAACCTCCATCGCCACCGCCGGAACCGCGGACCTGGCTCACTCCTCGCGCTCACGACCACCCCGGTTCGCGACTGCGGGGCTCGCAAACCCGGCTCACTCCTCGCGCTCACGACCACCCCGGTTCGCGACTGCGGGGCTCGCAAACCCGGCTCACTCCTCGCGCTCACGACCACCCCGGTTCGCGACTGCGGGGCTCGCAAACCCGGCTCACTCCTCGCGCTCACGAACGGTCCACCGTCGCCCAGAGGCCGTAGGCGTGCAACTGCGACGCGTCGTGCTCCATCCGCTCCCGGGCGCCGCTGGAGACCACCGCCCGGCCCTTGTGGTGCACGTCCAGCATCAGCTTCTCGGCCTTCTCCCGGCTGTACCCGAACAACTTCTGGAAGACCCAGGTCACGTACGTCATGAGGTTGACCGGGTCGTCCCAGACGATCGTCACCCACTGCCGGTCCTCGACCGGCACCTCGTCGGTGTCCGGCGTCTCGACCGGGGCAACCTGTGGAGCGGCCATGCCCCCCATCGTGCCACCGGAAGTGGCGATCCGATGAACCGGAACGCCGGGGCGGCCCCGATCACCCTCCCGAGCTGCGCAAATCGGGAGGGCTGCGGACACGGCGGGGACAGGCACCGGGACGCTCGGTTCAGGCGAGCAGGATGCCGTGGTCGACGGCGTCGGTGAGCACCGCGTCGAGCGCGAGCCGGAACGCCTCGAACCGCCGGGACACCTCGCGGGACAGCTCCAACTCGACCTCACGCAGCGCCCGTTGCGCCCAGGAGCGGGCCGCGTTCGGATCGTCGTTGCCGGGGCTGCGCCAGTGCTGCCAGCACCCGCCGGACAGGGCGACCCCGATCCGGGGCAGCACCTCGGTGCGGGGCGCGCCGGGATGACCGAGCAGGGCGTCCAGGGCGCCGGCCCCGGGCAGCACCGCCACCCCGGCGGTGCCGGTGACCAGGAGCACCCGGTCCAGTTCCTGACCGGACGGATGGTCGGCCAGCCCCCACCGGACGGCCGCGCCGATGCGCTGGCGTACCCCCTCGGCCAGCGGTGCGCCGAAGATCCGGACGGTGGCCCCGTCGAGGATGTCCCGCACGGCGCGGTCCTGCTGCTCGGTCGCGAGCAGGGAGAGCGCCTCCAACTCCCGGTCGAGCAGTTGCGGCAGACCCGCGCAGCCCACCCCGAAGACGATCTCCTGGACGGTCCGCAGATGGATGTTGGCCAGTTCGAGCGCGAGCTGCTGGCGGATGCGGCGGGCGCAGAGCCGGCTCTGCCGCTCCAACCCGTCGGCCCAGTCGTCGCCGGGCGCATCGGGGGCCACCGGCACCCGCCCGTGCGCCCCGGGCGGCACGGGTGGCCGGGAACTCGCCCGGCGCAGCCCCTCGATGGCCGACCAGCCGACCAGCGCCCGGCGCAGGGCCGGGTGCTCGGCCCGGTGCACGGGATACCAGTTGGCCTCGGCCAGCCCCGGCACGGCGGCCAGCAGCGTGGCCCGGTGCGCCGCGACGGTCACCGCCACCGGGTCGACCGGGCCGCCGGCCGGGGGCCCGCCGGGCGACGTCGGGAGCGCCACCCCGGTGTCGTCGGTCGCGGCCGGCTCCGCCGCCGCCCAACCGCCCGCGCCGGGGGTCACCACGAAGAAGACCCGTACCCGGGTACGCGCGACCTCGGTGAGCAGGTGCAGGTCGGCGGCGGTGAAGGCCTGGTCGGCGCCGATCACGAACAGCAGCGCGCCGGACCTGACGACCGCGTCGAGCAGGACCCGGCCGCCGGCCACGCCGAGGGTGTCGGTGTCCGGGGTGTCGAGCACGGCGAAGTGTCGCAGCAGCTGTTCCGGCAGGCTCAACTCGACCCGGCGTGGCGCGCGGGCCAGCGCCGGGCCGGCGGCGGCCTGGTCCGCGCTGTAGGAGTGCGGCTGCCGGTAGCCGGGCACGTACGCCGCCCGGGTGGCCACCCGGGCGTGCCGGACCAGCAGGTGGCTGCCCGCCGGGGTGACGAGCATCCCGGCGGGGACCCCGAGCAGCGCGGCGAGCACCTCCCGGCGGGCCGCCCCGGCGGGGCCGGCGGCCACCACGGCGAGCGGCTCGTCGGGATCCGCCTCGGCGGCCGGCGGCTCGGCCGGGATCGGGCCCCGGGCCGGCAGCCCGACGGCGTCGGGATGGTCGGACGGGTCGTCGGTCATGTCGATCCCGGGGAGTGGACCGGGCTGCATTCGGCCTCCGCTCGACGCGGGCGACTGGCTGCGCCCGCGGTAGGACGTCCGATAGGTGACGATGGGCTGCGGGAAGGTTACGGGCAGCACCCGGCTTCGCCGGAACATCTCGGGTACTCAGCAGTAACTGCGACATTACTCAACTTCACAGCGTCACCGGGTATCTCCGGACCGATTTACATCGATATGCTGCTCGGATGAGTCGGTGGAGTTTCGTCGGCCGAACGGATGAACTCAACCGTCTGTTGGCAGCGGTGCGTGAGGGCCAGGGGCACGGGCTCTTCTTCAGCGGCAGCGCGGGCGTCGGCAAGAGCCGGTTGCTCCGCGAGGCGGTGGCCGCACTGCCTCCCGAGCGGTACGCGCTGTCGTTCGTCGCGGCCAGCACGGCCACCGCGGCGCTGCCGTTCGGCGGGCTCGCCCCGGTGCTGCCGGCCGAGCAGCCACCCGGGCTCTCCCCCGCCGGGGTACTGCGCTGGGGCGTCGACGTGCTCCAGGAGCAGGCGGCGGGGCGGCGCATCGTGCTCGCCATCGACGACGCCCATCTGCTCGACCCGCCCTCGGCGGCGCTGGTCCACCTGCTCGCCCGCGCCGAGAACTCCACCGTGCTGGGCACGCTGCGCAGCGGCGAGCAGATCCCGCTGCCGATCCGGGCACTGTGGACCGACGACATGGTCGCGCACGCCGAGCTGGCCCCGCTCGGCCCGGGCGAGACCACCGGCCTGCTCGCCGCCCTCCTGGACGGCCCGGTCGACGCCAGCACCGCCGAGCGGCTGTTCCGGCTCTCCGCCGGCAACCCGCTGCTGCTACGGGAGCTGGTGCTGGCCGCCACCACCGGAGGTGAACTGGTCCGCCCCTACGGGGTGTGGCGGTGGACCGGCCGGCTGGAGCTGGCCCCCAGCCTCACCGACCTGATCGACACCCGGATCGGCCGGTTGGACCCGGAGGTCCGGGCGGTGGTGGAGCTGGTCGCCTTCGGCGAGCCGCTCGGCCTGCGCCTGCTCGACCGGGCCGCCGACCCGGCGGCCGTGGAGGTCGCCGAGGAACGCGGGCTGATCACCGTCGTACCCGACGACCGGCGGATCGACGTCCGGCTCGCCCACCCGCTGTACGGCGAGGTGATCCGCCGTCGCTGCCCGGTCAGCCGGACCCGCCGCCTGAAGGCCCAGCTCGCCGAGCGGGTGGAGTCGGCCGGTGCCCGCCGCCGGGGCGACCTGCTCCGGGTGGCGGTGTGGCGGCTCGACTCCGGCACCGCCCAGGACCCGGCCCTGCTGCTGCACGCGGCCGTCCAGGCGTTCACCCGGTACGACGTGCCGTTGGCCACCCGGCTGGCCCGGGGCGCGCTCGTCGCCGACGGCGGCTACGACGCCGCCGAACTGCTCGCCACCATCCTGATGTTCGGCGACCGGCCGGACGAGGCGATCGCGGTGCTCGACGCGGTGGCCGACGACATCGTCTGCGAACACCGACGCAGTCGCTGGCTCACCGTGCGTGGGATGGTCAGCTACTGGGGGCTCAGCGACCGGTCCACCGTGGACACCATCGCGGCGGCCGGGCACGCCCTGACCGACCCCGGGCACCAGGCCCGGGTGCGCGCCTTCGAGGCGATCATGCGGCTGCACGGCCTGGAGGTCGACACCGCACTGCGGCTCGGCCGGTCGGTGCTGGACCGGCCGGCTTCCAGCGTCGCCGCCCGCGAGCTGGCCCGGTGCACCATCGCCCACGCCGACGCGGTGCGCGGCCGGTTCCGGGCCAGCGCCACGGCTGTCGACCGGGTGCAGGCGGAGGCGGCGAACTGGCGGGCCGACATGCCGTACCTGCAACTGGCCATGGAACTGGCCCGGGGCACCCGGCTGGCGCTCTCCGGTGACGTGGCCGGCATCGACGCCATCGTGGCCGACGAGTTCGCCGACCAGGCCGGCGCCGGGGACTTCCGGCTCGGCACCGGCTACCTGTCCATCCTCCAGGCGTACGCGGCGCGGCTGCGCGGTCGTGGCGACGACGCGCTCAAGGCCAGCCTCGGCGCGTGCGCGGTGCTCGCCACCAGCCGGGTCTTCGCGGGACTGGCGCACGCCGAGCGGGCGCAGGCGGCGGTGCTGCGCGGTGACCCGGCCACCGCCGTGGAGGCGATGGCGGAGGCCGACCGGACCCAGGCCCCGGGCATGGCGGTGCTCCAGCCGTGGCTGGAGCAGGCGCGGGCCGCGGTGCTGGCCGCCGGGGGTGACCTGGCCGGGGCGGTGCGGCACCTCGGCACGCTGGTCGACCGGTTGCGCGCCGACGGGTTCGCCGGCCACGAGGTGCTGGTGCTGCACGACCTGGTCCGGCTCGGCCGGGCCACCGCCCCGGTCGGGCCGACCTGCACCGACGGCAGCCGGCGTACGGTGGCACAGCGGTTGACCGAACTCTCCGAGACCGTCGACGGGGCGCTGACCCCGTTGCTCGCCCGGTACGCGCGGGCCGCCGCCGCCCGGGACGGCGAGGCCCTGCTGGAGGTGGCGGACGGCCTCACGAAGCTGGACCTGACGGTCTGGGCGGTCGACGCCACGGCGACGGCGCTGCACGGCTGGCGACGGGAGCGCTCGACGTCGGCCGCCGCCGCGCACGAACGGCTCGCCGCCCTGCTCACCCGCTGCGACCAGATCCGTACCCCGGCGCTTACCGCGTTACGGCCCACGCTCAGCGGCCGGGAGCTGGAGGTAGCCGCACTCGCCGCCGCCGGGGTGACCAGCCGGGCCATCGCGGGCCGGCTGTTCCTGTCGCCCCGGACGGTGGAGAACCATCTCCAGCGGGTCTACAGCAAGCTCGGCATCACCGGCCGGGCCGAGTTGGGTGCGGCGCTGCGGGCGATCCCGGGCCACGGCGACGCCCCGACCGGCTGAACTCTAGGCTGGGCTGGTGAGCCACCTTCGCCCCGCGCTGCTGACCGACCACTACGAGCTGACCATGGTCAGTGCCGCCCTGCGCGACGGCACCGCCGACCGCCGGTGCACCTTCGAGGTGTTCAGCCGACGCCTGCCCACCGGACGCCGGTACGGGGTGGTCGCGGGGACCGGCCGCCTGATCGACATGGTGAGGGAGTTCCGGTTCGCCCCCGAGGAGGTCGAGTTCCTGCTCCGCACCGGGGTGGTCGACGAGCCGGCCGCCCGCTGGCTGACCGACTACCGGTTCACCGGCGACATCGACGGGTACGCCGAGGGCGAGCTGTTCTTCCCCGGCTCACCGATCCTCACCATCTCCGGCGGCTTCGCCGAGTGCGTGGTGCTGGAGACGCTGGTGCTGTCGGTGCTCAACCACGACTGCGCGGTGGCCGCGGCGGCGGCCCGGATGGTCACCGCGGCCCGGGGCCGGGCCCTGATCGAGATGGGTTCCCGGCGGGCCCACGAGGAGGCGGCGGTGGCCGCCGCGCGGGCGGCGTACCTGGCCGGGTTCCGGTTCACCTCCAACCTCGCCGCCGGCCAGCGGTACGGCATCCCCACCGCCGGGACGGCCGCGCACGCGTTCACGCTGCTGCACGACGACGAGCGGACGGCGTTCGCCTCGCAGGTCGCCACGTTGGGCCGGGACACCACGCTGCTGGTCGACACGTACGACATCAGCCAGGGCATCCGGACCGCCATCGAGGTGGCCGGGCCACAGCTACGGGCCGTCCGGATCGACTCCGGCGACCTCGCGGTCATCGCCCAGCAGTCCCGGGAGCTGCTCGACTCGCTCGGCGCCACCGAGACGAAGATCATCGTTTCGGGGGATCTCGACGAGTACGCCATCGCCGCGCTCGCCGCCGAACCGGTCGACATGTACGGCGCGGGCACCGCCGTGGTCACCGGCTCCGGCGCGCCCACCGCCAGCCTGGTCTACAAGCTGGTCGAGGTGGACGGCCGGCCGGTGGTCAAGCGTTCCGAGAACAAGGGCACGATCGGGGGCCGGAAGGTCGCGGTTCGCCGGCACAAGCCCACCGGCACCGCCACCGAGGAGGTCGTCGTCTCGCAGGGCGTACCGGACCGGCAGGCCAACGACCGGCTGCTGCAGCACTCGTACGTGGTCGACGGCGAACCGGTCGACCTGCCGGGCATCGAGCAGTCCCGCGAGCACCTGCGCCAGTGCCTGATCTCCATCCCGTGGGAGGGGTTGAAGCTCTCCGCCGGTGATCCGGCGATCCCGGTCACGGTCGTGCCGGCCGGTTGAGCCGCCGGGGCAGACTGGGTCGTGCCGCAGGTGGATCACCGGCGGCGAACGGAGAGGAAGGGCACCGATGGCCAACGCTCTGATCATCGTGGACGTGCAGAACGACTTCTGTGAGGGCGGTTCCCTCGCCGTCACCGGGGGCGCGGGCGTCGCCGCCGGCATCTCGGGCCTGCTGGCCGGGGAGCCGCGACGGTGGGACCACGTGGTCGCCACCAAGGACTACCACGTCGACCCGGGGGCGCACTTCGGCGACCCGCCGGACTATGTCGAGTCGTGGCCCCGGCACTGTGTGGTCGGCACCCCGGGCAGCGAGTTCCACCCCGACCTGGTGACCGACCGGGTCGAGGCGATCTTTCACAAGGGCGAGCACGCCGCCGCGTACTCCGGGTTCGAGGGGCACGCCGACGACGGCGAGTGCCTGGCCGACTGGCTGCGCCGGCACGACGTGGACCGGGTCGACGTGGTCGGCATCGCCACCGACCACTGCGTGCGGGCCACCGCCCTGGACGCCGCCCGGGAGGGCTTCGCCACCACCGTGCTGCTCGACCTGACGGCGGCGGTCGCGCCGGCGACGCTGGACGTGGCGCTGCGCGCGATGGACGGCGCCGGGGTGACCCTGCGCGGGGAGCCGGTGATCAGCGCCGCATGAGCCGGTAATCGCTTGCCGATGTCGTACCCCCGGTCCAGGATGACCGCCGGAGGTACGGAGCATCATGACGTTGACGCCTTACCGGCAGGCCCTGGCCCAGCCCGGCCTGCGGGCCCTGCTGCTGGTCGCGGTGCTGGCCCGCATCCCGCTCACCGCGACGGGGGTGACGCTCACCTTCTACGTGGTGCTGGAGCTGGGCCGGGGTTACGGTGCCGCCGGCCTGGTCGGTGCCGCGTCGGTCGCCGGCACCGCCATCGGCTCGCCCCTGCTGGGCCGGTTGGTCGACAGGCGTGGTCTGCGTCCGGTGGTCGCGGTGACCACCGTCGTCGAGGCGGCCTTCTGGGCGAGCGCCCCGACGTTGAGCCTGCCACTGCTGCTGCCCGCCGCGTTCGTGGCCGGGCTGTTCGCGCTGCCGGTCTTCTCGGTGGTCCGGCAGTCGATCGCCGCGCTGGTGCCGGCCCAGCGCCGCCGCCCCGCGTACGCGCTGGACTCGATGTCGATGGAGCTGTCCTTCATGATCGGGCCGGCGCTGGCCGTGGCGCTGGCCACCGCCGTCTCGCCCCGGGTCACGCTCTGGGCGGTGGGCGCGGGCATCGTCGGCGCGGGGATCGTCCTCTGGCTGCTCGATCCGCCCATCCGCAGCGCGGACGAACCGGTCGGTCCGCAGCCCCGGGTGCCCCGGCGGCAGTGGCTGACCAGCCGCCTGCTGGCGGTGTTCGCGGTGAGCACCGCCGCGACCCTGGTGCTCGGCGGCACCGACGTGGCGGTGGTGGCGGTGCTGCGGGCCGGCGGCGAGGTCGGCTGGACGGGCGCGGTGCTCACCGCCTGGGCGATCGCCTCGCTGGTCGGCGGCTTCGCGTACGGTGCCGTCCGCCGCTCCTTCTCCCCGCTGGCCCTGGCCGCCCTGCTCAGCCTCTGCACCATCCCGGTCGGGTTGGGCGGCGGCCACTGGTGGCTGCTCTGCCTGACCCTGCTGCCGGCCGGCGCGCTCTGCGCCCCCACCATCGCCGCCACCGCCGACGCGGTCAGCCGGCTCGCCCCCGCCGGGGTACGCGGTGAGGCGATGGGCCTGCACGGCTCCGCCACCACGGTCGGCATCGCGCTCGGCGCTCCGCTGGCCGGCGCGGTGATCGACGCCTCGGTGCCGCTCTGGGGCTTCGTGGTCACCGGAGCGGTGGGGTTGCTGGTGACCCTGGTGGTCCTGCCGACGGAGCTGCGTCACCGCCGCCCGCCCGTCGCCCCGGCATCCGCCCGGTCCACGCCGACGCCAGAACCGGCACCGGCCGCCTGAGCCACCGCCCGCACCCATGGCCGCGTCACAGCCGGCGGTGCAACGGGTAGCCGGCTTTGGCGGCGCGCTGCGGGTCGCGTCCGACACCACCCGTTCCCCGTGATCCGGAGTCGCCGTCAACCGCGCCGCCCGCCGCCCGGAAACATGACCTGCGCGTGACCGGTATGCCTCAGCGTCATAAGTATGCCTCTCAGGCATAGCGCCCCGTGGAGAGTGGTCCCCCGCAGGTCCGCACCAGGGGAGGCACGACCGGGCCGTGATCCCCGCCGGCCCTCAACCCCGGTCATCCCGAGGAAGAGCCGAAGGGCACCACGCAAGCGAAGGGCACCGCGAAAAGCGAAGGGCACCGCGCCCCGGTGGGGTGCGGTGCCCTTCGGTGGTTCGTGCCGGGCGGTCAGCGCTGGTCGAGGTTCCCGGCGGTGTCCTCCTGGTAGCTGGCGCCGCCGTTGACCTCGCTGGTCAGCGGCTTGGCACCACCCTCCGGCGGGCCGGCGAGGCTCTGCCCGGCGGCCAGCTCGGGGAACTTCGCGTCGAACGCCGGGCGCTCGGAACGGATCCGGGGCATCCGGTCGAAGTTCCGCAGCGGCGGCGGGGAGCTGGTCGCCCACTCCAGCGAGTTGCCGTGGCCCCACGGGTCGTCCACCTCGACGACCGGCCCGGTCTTGTACGACTTCCAGCAGTTCCAGATGAACGGCAGGGTCGAGATACCGGTGATGAACGCGCCGATCGTGGAGATCATGTTGAGCGTGGTGAAGCCGTCGCCGGGCAGGTAGTCGGCATACCGGCGGGGCATGCCCTCGGCGCCGAGCCAGTGCTGCACCAGGAAGGTGGTGTGGAAGCCGATCATCGTGAGCCAGAAGTGGATCTTGCCCAGGCGCTCGTCGAGCATCCGGCCGAACATCTTCGGGAACCAGAAGTAGATGCCGCCGAAGACGGCGAACACGATGGTGCCGAAGAGCACGTAGTGGAAGTGCGCCACGACGAAGTAGTTGTCGTGCAGGTGGAAGTCGAGCGGCGGGCTGGCCAGCAGCACCCCGGTCAGACCACCGAAGAGGAAGGTCACCAGGAAGCCGATGGCGAACAGCATCGGTGTCTCGAAGGTGATCTGGCCCCGCCACATGGTGCCGATCCAGTTGAAGAACTTCATGCCGGTCGGCACGGCGATCAGGTAGCTGAGGAAGCTGAAGAACGGCAGCAGCACCTGGCCGGTGGCGAACATGTGGTGCGCCCAGACGCTCATCGACAGGGCGGCGATGGCGATGGTGGCAGCGACGAGGCCCTTGTAGCCGAAGATCGGCTTGCGGGAGAAGACCGGGATGATCTCGGTGATGATGCCGAAGAACGGCAGCGCGATGATGTACACCTCGGGGTGGCCGAAGAACCAGAAGAGGTGCTGCCACAGCATCGGGCCGCCGGTGGCCGGGTCGTAGACGTGCGCGCCGAGCAGCCGGTCCGCGGCCAGCGCGAAGAGCGCGGCGGCCAGCAGCGGGAAGACCAGGATCGCCAGCAGGCTGGTGACCAGCATGTTCCACGTGAAGATCGGCATCCGGAACATGGTCATGCCGGGGGCGCGCAGGGTCAGGATCGTGGTGATCAGGTTGACCGCGCCGAGGATGGTGCCCAGACCGGAGATGGCCAGGCCGACGACCCACATGTTCGCGCCGACGCCGGGCGAGTGCTCGATGCTGCTCAGCGGGGTGTAGGCGGTCCAGCCGAAGTCGGCGGCGCCACCCGGGCTGAGGAAGCCGGCGGTCGCCATCGTGCCGCCGAACAGGTACAGCCAGTAGGCGAAGGCGTTCAGCCGGGGGAACGAGACGTCGGGGGCGCCGATCTGCAACGGCACGACGTAGTTGGCGAACGCGAACACGATAGGCGTCGCGAAGAACAGCAGCATGATCGTGCCGTGCATGGTGAACAGCTGGTTGTACTGCTCCGGCGACAGGAACTGCATGCCCGGCCGCGCCAGCTCGGCTCGCATGATCAGGGCCATCAGGCCACCGATCATGAAGAACACGAACGCGGTGACCATGTACATGATCCCGATCTGCTTCGCGTCCGTGGTGCGCAGCAGCCGCGCGATGGCCGACCCCTTGACCGGCTCTCGGACCGGCCAGGGCCGGGTCACGACCGGCTTGGGTGCGACGGTGGTCACGAATGGCCTCCGGTTCTCGGTTGTCCCGCTCGGCACGCCTCGTCAACTGCGGGCCGTCATCCGAAAGGATGTTAGTCCCCGGCAGGTGGCAGCACCGCTCGGGGTGCTCTGGCACCATGTCCGGTCACCCGGCGCGCCTACAGCGGGTCGACCAGGAGCCGGTAGTGCTCGCCGAAGATCCGCCCGCCCCGCCCGCGCAGCAACGGGTCGCGCAGCGCCGGCGGCACGTCCCGGGTGCGGTTGCGGTCGCGGGTCCGGTCCCGCACCCATCGGGTACGCGGACGACGCCGGCTCTCGTACGCGACCAGGGCCGCCTCGACGCTGCCGGCGGCGCGCAGCGACTCGGCGAGGACCACCGCGTCCTCCAGCGCCATCGCGATCCCCTGGGACAGGGTGGGCGCGGTGGCGTGCGCCGCGTCGCCGACCAGCAGCACCCGGCCCCGGTGCCAGCGGCCCAGCTCGACCTCGTCGGTGAGCCCGACCTGCACGTCGCGCCAGGCGGCCAGCACCGCCGGGACCGGCCCGCCGTAGCCGCCGAAGAGTTCGTGCAGCCGGGCCACCGGATCGGCCGGGGCGACGGTGCCGGCCTCGTCGGCGTAGCAGTAGAGCCGGCCGGCGCCGAGCGGCACCACGAGGAAGCCGGCCCGCCGGCCGAGCAGCGCCGTCCAGTCGGGCACGTCCGGGCCGTCGCGCACCACGCCCCGGTAGACCACCTGACCGGCGGGGCGGGGCGGACCGCCGAGCGCGGCCAGGGAGCGGACCGCCGAGCGGGGCCCGTCGGCACCGATCACCAGGTCGTACTCGCCGCCGGTGCCGTCGGTGAAGGTGACCGCGACCCCGGCGGGCAGCAGTTCGACGGTGCTCACCTCGGCGCCGTGCCGCACGGCGCCCCCGGCACCGCTGAGCAGCACCTGGTAGAGGTCACGGCGGGGCAGCGCCCGGCACTCCCCCACCTCGGCCCAGAGCGTGTCGAGGTCCACCTCGCAGAGCGGGTCGCCGGCGGCGTCGAGGAAGCGTTGGCGGTGGATCACCTGCCCGAGCGGGCGGACCGGGCCGTCGAGGTCGAGGCGGCGCAGCGCGCGGGCGGCGTTGCCGGGCAGGTAGAGGCCGGTGTCGGCCAGTTCGTTCGGGGGGAGTTTCTCGGTGACGTCCGGCCGGAAGCCGGCCAACCGCAGGGCCCGGGCGACGGCCAGACCGGCGATGCCCGCGCCGACGACGAGGATGCGCAGGGGGGAGCCACGCATGGTGGTGAACGCCTCCGGAGGGGATCGGTACGCGGTGAAGGCAAGACACTACTCCGCGCGATCGACGCACACCAGAGCCGATGATCCCCCCGTCCGGCACCCTCCGAACCGGACAGAAAGTTGTCCAGCCCACTGAACGGGGTTCGATCGAAGAATACCCATCGGCCGGATGCCGTTCGTCTCACTACAGTGACGGCGTGACAACGGACGAGTCATACCGCTCGGTCAAGTCGGCGGGTCGGGCACTGGACGTGCTGGAGGCGCTCGCCACCCCGGACGGCCCCCGCTCACCGGTGGAGCTGAGCCGGGCGCTGGGCATTCCCAAGAGCAGCCTGCACGCCATCCTGCGGACCCTGCTCGACCGCGAGTGGGTGGCCGCCGATCCGACCGGCACCCGATTCTCGGTGGGGTTGCGGGCGCTGGAGGTCGGCGCGACGTTCCTGGCCGGCGCGGACGTCGCCGCCCTGCACGAGGTGACCCTGGACCGGCTGGCCGAGTTCTCCGGCGAGACGGTGCAGCTCTACCGGCTCGACCGGGGCGCGGTGGTGCTGCTGGCCCGGCGGGACTCGGCGCACGTCGTCCGGCCGGTCTGCGCGGTGGGCCGACGGCTGCCCGCGCACGCCACCGCGGCCGGCAAGGCGCTGCTCGCCGCGCGGTCCGACGAGGAGGTGGACCGGCTGTTGCAGTGGCCGCTGCCGGCGGTGACCGGGCGGACGGTCACCACGCCGGAGGCGCTGCGCGCCGAGTTGGCCGCGGTGCGGCGGCGGGGCTGGGCCGAGGAGTGGGAGGAGTACGGTCCGGGGCTGGCGGCGGTGGCGGTGGCCGTACCGCTGCGGGAACCGGCGGTGGACGCGATCTCGGTGGCCGCGCCGGTGGACCGGCTGGGGCCGGAGGTACGGACGCGGTTGGCGGCGGTGCTGCGGGAGGCGGTGGCGCAGGTTCGGACGGCACGCACGCTGCTCGCGCCCAACCTGTAGAACACGGTTCACGTACGGGGACGAGATCGGCTGTCCACTTAACCGGTTCAGTTGCACAGCAGTTTCAAGTATGTAAATGTGTTCGAGACCGTGGGAGCGCTCCCGGTCATGTCCGACACACCTCCGGCGCCCCCGCGCCGCAGCCAAGGAGCATCATGAAGCGTCCATTGCGGGCCCTCGCCGCCGCCGGCCTCCTGGCCGTCGGCACGATCGTGGCCGTCGCCGTCGGCGGCACCGCCTCCGCCGACACCCAGATCTGTGAGCAGTACGGCTCCACCGTCATCGGCGGCCGGTACGTGGTCCAGAACAACCGCTGGGGCACCACCGCCCAGCAGTGCATCAACGTCACCGGCAGCGGCTTCAGCATCACCAGCCAGCAGGGTTCCGCCCCGACCAACGGGGCCCCGGTGTCGTACCCGTCGATCTTCGTCGGCTGCCACTACACCAACTGCTCGCCGGGCACCAACCTGCCGGCCCAGGTGAAGTCGATCAGCAGCGCGCCGGGCAGCATCTCCTTCAACTACGTCGGCGGGGCGATCTACGACGCCGCCTACGACATCTGGCTCGACCCGTCGCCCAAGCGGGACGGGGTCAACGCCATGGAGATCATG
This sequence comes from Micromonospora sp. WMMD723, assembly GCF_049863385.1. Classification (NCBI taxonomy): domain Bacteria; kingdom Bacillati; phylum Actinomycetota; class Actinomycetes; order Micromonosporales; family Micromonosporaceae; genus Micromonospora; species Micromonospora sp. WMMD723. The sequence goes on along the minus strand of NZ_JBMKNR010000001.1, from coordinate 3,231,172 downwards.
ATCTGGTTCAACCGGCAGGGCAGCATCCAGCCGATCGGCTCGCCGGTGGGCAACACGAACATCGCGGGCCGCAGCTGGGAGGTGTGGCGCGGCAACAACGGCGGCAACAACGTCATCTCGTACGTCGCCCCGTCGGCGATCCAGAGCATGAGCTTCAACGTGCTGGACTTCATCGCCGACACCCGCAACCGGGGGGCGATCACCAACGACTGGTACCTGACCAGCATCCAGGCCGGTTTCGAGCCCTGGCAGGGCGGCGCCGGGCTGGCCGTCACCAACTTCTCCCAGACCGTCAACACCGGCGGCAACCCGCCGCCCACCACCGCCCCGCCGACCACGCCCCCGCCCACCGGTGGCGGCTGCGCGGTGAAGTACACCTCCAACTCGTGGAACAACGGCTTCACCGCCGACGTGACCATCACCAACCGGGGCGCAAGCGCCATCAACGGCTGGACGCTGACCTACAACCTGCCCAGCGGGCAGCAGGTCACCAGCTCCTGGAACGCCACCGTCAGCCAGAGCGGGTCGACGGTGACCGCACGCAACGCCGCGCACAACGGCAGCATCTCCCCCGGTGGCACCGCCAGCTTCGGCTACCAGGGCTCGCTGAACGGGACGTACTCGGCGCCGACCAGCTTCTCGCTCAACGGCGTCGCCTGCTCCCGCGCCTGACCCCACACCACCCACCACCACACGGGGGCGTGACCGGCAGGTCACGCCCCCGCACCCCGTCCGGGCTCAGCCGCCCAGGGCGTCGATGTCGCGCATCTCCTCGGCGGTCAGCGAGAAGTTCCAGATGTCGACGTTGGCGCGGATGCGTTCCGGGGTGACCGACTTGGGGATCACCACGATCTCGTGGTCGACGTGCCAGCGCAGCACCACCTGCGCCGGGGAGACGTCGTGCGCGGCGGCGATCCGGGTCAGCACCGGATCGGCCAGGTCGCTGGCCTTGAACGGGCTGTAGCCCTCCAGCACGATCCCCCGGTCCCGGTGCTCGGCGTGCCGCTGCCGGTCGTACAGCGACGGGCTCCACCGGATCTGGTTGACCGCCGGGTTCTCCTCGGTCGCCTGGATCAGCTCGTCGAGCTGGGCGGTGGCGTAGTTGCTCACCCCCACCGCCCGGGTGAGGCCCGCGTCCCGGGCGGCCAGCAGCTCCCGCCAGACCGGGATGCTGTCCGCCGGTGACGACGGCGGCCAGTGGATCAACCAGAGGTCGACGTGGTCGGTGCCCAGCGCCCGCAGGCTCGCCTCGATCGTCTCCCGTTCCCGGCCGACCCGGTCCGGCGGCAGCTTGGTGGTGATGAAGACGTCCTCGCGGCGCAGCCCGCTCTCCCGCACCGCCCGGCCCACCTCCTCCTCGTTGCCGTACATCGTGGCGGTGTCGATGTGCCGGTAGCCGGCGTCCAACGCGGCCAGCACGGCGTCGTAGCCGGCCCGGCCGGTCGCCTGCCAGGTGCCGAACCCGAGCAGCGGCATCCGGACGTCACCGGGGAGCAGGGCGGTGGGTTGGTCGAGATCCATGCCGACGGTTCTACCCGTGATCGGCGCGGGCATGCCGGGCGAGCGGCGAACCCGGGCCGATTGCCGGAGAATGCCGGTGTGCCGAGCACCGACCGGGCCGACGGCGAGGAGCACCGTGTACCTGACCCATCTGGAGTGTCCCCGCTGCGGCCGGGAGCACGACGCCCACCGGCTCACCAACCTGTGCGACTGCGGGTCACCGCTGCTGGCCCGCTACGACCTGGCGGCGGTGGCCGCCGCCGTGACGCCCGAGCGGTTCGGGCTGCGCCCGGCCGACCTGTGGCGTTACCGGGAGCTGCTGCCGGTGGCCGACGAGCGGCACGTCACCACGTTGGGTGAGGGCTGGACGCCGCTGTGGCGCGCGCCTGCGTACGGCCACGAGATCGGCGTGGCCGACCTGATCGTCAAGGACGAGGGGCTCACCCCGACCGGGTCGTTCAAGGCCCGGGGTGCCGCCGTCGGCGTGAGCCGGGCCCGCGAGCTGGGCGTACGACGGTTCGCCCTGCCCACCAACGGCAACGCCGGAGCGGCCTGGGCGACGTACGCGGCGCGGGCCCAGATGGCGGCGACCATCGTGATGCCGCTGGACGCCCCGACCATCTGCCGGCGCGAGTGCGTGGCCGCCGGTGCCGACCTGATCCTGGTGGACGGGTTGATCAGCGACGCCGGAAGACGGGTGGCCGAGCTGGTGACCGGCGCGGACGGGGCGGTCTTCGACGCCGGGACGCTGCGCGAGCCCTACCGGCTGGAGGGCAAGAAGACGATGGGGTACGAGATCGTCGAGCAGCTCGGCTGGCAGGTGCCCGACGTGATCATCTATCCGACCGGTGGCGGGGTGGGCCTGATCGGCATCCACAAGGCCCTGCACGAGCTGCGGGAACTCGGCTGGGTGAGCGACCGGCTGCCCCGGCTGGTGGCGGTGCAGTCGACGGGCTGCGCGCCGATCGTCAGGGCCTTCGCCGCCGGTGAGGAGCGGGCCCGCCCCTGGGCCGACGCGCACACCGTGGCGTTCGGGATCACCGTGCCGGCACCGCTCGGCGACGAGCTGATCCTGACCGCGCTACGGGAGAGCGGCGGGACGGCGGTCGCCGTCGACGACGCGGAGATCCTCACCGACCTGCGGGAGTTCGCCGCCCGGGAGGGGCTGCTGCTCTGCCCGGAGGGGGCGGCCTGCCTGACCGCCGCCCGGCACCTGCGGGCCGGGGGCTGGATCCGCCCCGACGAGCGGGTGGTGGTGCTGAACACGGGGTCGGGGCTGAAGTATCCGGAGACGGTGGACGTCTCCGCCGTACCCGTGGGCTGACCGCCGCCGGCCGGCGTCCCGGTGCGCGGGAGGCCGGCCGGCGGCGGATGCGGGTCAGAGGGCGGGGTCAGGACGTCGGCGGTTCGTCCTCGCCGGCGGCCTCCGCCGCGTCGGCCTCCTCCTTGGTGTGGTGCACCACCTGGTCGGCGTGCTCCGGCGGGCCGTAGACCGTGTAGAGCACCAGCGGGTTCGGCCCGGTGTTGACGAAGTTGTGCTTCGTCCCGGCCGGCACCACCACCAGGTCGCCCTGGGCGACCTCCCGGGTCTCGCCGCCGACCCGGGCCTCCCCGGTGCCGCTGACGAAGGTCAGGATCTGGTCGATCCCGTCGTGGACCTCCGCACCGATCTCCCCGCCCGGCGGAATGGTCATGATCACCAACTGGGTCTTCTCGCCGGTCCACAGCACCCGGCGGAAGTCCGGGCTCTTCTCGGCGACCGTCGCGATCGTGAAATGCTCCATGTTCCGCTCATACCCGCAACGGCGACGGATCACGCCGGGTCGTGCAGATGAGGCAATTCCCGGCCCCGGGCAGGTTTGACCGCCGTCAGATCGGGCAACGAGCACCCCAGACCGGAGCGGGGGACCGCACCGGTCGCACCAGGTCCCCGCTGGCGTACCGCCGGAATGGCTGCGGTGGTGGGAGACGGTCGGAGCGCGGCGACGGACGGCCGGTGTGCCGTACGGCGCCGTGCGCCCGTATCCGCCGGCCTCAGGCCAGGACCGCCAGGTGGAACGGACGGTCCGAGACACTGCCGTCGGTGGCGAACGTCTTGACGAACACCCCGTTCGGGATTCCCGTCCGACCGACCACGCTGATCCCACCGGGTGGCGCGAGCCCGGCGCTGCCCGCCAACCCGATCGTGCCCACGTAGCCGGCGGTGCTGACGTCCTGGTCGAAGACGACCTGGTACATGCCGGGGGCGAGCCGGGTGGCCGACGCCGCGCCGAGCCCCCGGGCCAGGGTGCCGTTGGCGTGCACCACGGCGTAGAGCATCCGGGCCGAGGCGGGCAGCCCCACCCGCCGGTCGCCGGCCAGTTGGGAATCGGCCAGGGCCAGGTCGGTGCGGCAGGGAACGGGCTGGCTGACCGGGCGACGCCGGGAACCGGTGCTGGACATCGTGGTGCTCCTGCCTGCCGGCCACCTGCTGGGCCGGGAGCGATGGGGGATGGTGATCCGCACCGACCGAGCGGATCCGTACTTCGAAAATATGTCGGTTACACCTTTTGCGACCACTCGTCCAACTGTCTACTACCTGACACCCAACCACTGTGAGCTGCGAAAACGCGCCCGACGCGGGTCGTCGCCCACCGACGGCGGCGGCACAGGACAGCCCGGCCGGCCCCGGACCCGCTACCCCGTCCCACCGCCCCCGCCCGGACGACGGCCGGGGGCCGACGCCCCGGGGCTAGCCTGCTGGGGTGGCCCGCCTGCTGCTCGTCGAGGACGACCTGACCATCCGCACCCCGCTGGTCCGGGCGCTGCGCGACCGGGGGCACGCGGTGGCCGCCGCGTCGACCGCGATGGAGGGGCTACGGCACACCCTCGACGACCGGCCCGACCTCGTCGTGCTCGACCTCGGCCTGCCCGACCTCGACGGCGGCGAGCTGCTGCGGATGCTGCGCGCGGTCAGCGCCGTGCCGGTGATCGTGGCCACCGCCCGGGACGACGAACGGGAGATCGTCCGGCTGCTCGACGCCGGGGCGGACGACTACCTGGTCAAGCCGTTCACCGCCGCCCAGCTCGACGCCCGGGTCCGGGCGGTGCTGCGCCGGGGCGGGGCCGAGCGGCCCGACGGCGATCCGGTGCTGGTGGTCGGCGGGCTGCGCATCGATCCGCGCGCCCGCCAGGTCACCCTGGACGGCACGCCGGTGGAGCTGACCCCGCGCGAGTTCGACCTGTTGCACCACCTCGCCGCCCGCCCCGGCGCGGTGGTGACCAAACGGGAACTGCTCACCGAGGTCTGGCAGATCCCCTACGGCGGCGCGGACAAGACCGTCGACGTGCACCTGTCCTGGCTGCGCCGCAAGCTCGGGGAGAGCGCCCAGCAACCGCGCTACCTGCACACCGTACGCGGGGTCGGGGTACGGCTCACCGCGCCCGGGGCGTAGCGCGCGGGTGGCCGCGCCCGGACGCAGCGCCCGGGTCGTGGTGCCCCGGGGCCGGTCGACCGGCCCGCCGCCACGGGCGGACCGGTCACCGGTGGTTCACCGCACGGCGCAGGTGGCCACCGTCGGGGGCCGGTCGTCGCCGGTGACCACCATGCCCCAACCGGTGGTCGCGCCGGGGCTCAGGTTCCCGTTGTAGGGGGCGTTGGTCGCGGTGACCTGCCGGCCGGACTGGCTGACCGTGGCGCTCCACGACGAGGCGACCTGCTGGGTTCCGGCGAAGGTCAGCGCGGTGGTCCAGCCGGTGATGGCGCTGACGCCGTTGTTGCGCACGGCCACCTCCGCCTGGAAGCCGCCCGACCACGAGCCGGTCACCCGGTAGGTGGCCGAGCAACCGGCCATCGGGGCCGGCGTGGGGGTCGCGGTGGGGGTAACCGGCGGCGTCACGGTGGGGGTGACCGGCGGCGTCACGGTGGGGGTCGCCGTGGGGGTGCCGGTCGGGGTCGGGGTCGGCCCGTCGGAGGTGGTGTAGTCGACCCGGGTGTACGCCGCCGAGCACGTCCCGCCACAGGAGGCGGGCAGGGCGAACCGGTAGACCCGACCGTTGTTGATCAACGCGCCGGCCGCGTCACGGACCCGGATCTGGAAGTCGGTGCCCCCGGCGGCGGTCGCCCCGATCACGTACGACTGTCCCATGTCGCTGTTCATCGTGGCGGCCGTCCACACCCCACCGGCCAGGTACTCCACCCCGTGGATGCCGTTGGCCAGGTGCGAGACGGCGATCGCCGGCCAGTACCGCTGGGCGCCCTTCATGAAGCCGATCCGGATGTCGCCCGTGTAGTCCGGGGCGGGCACGAACGACCAGGAGACGTGCCGGTTGTTCCAGTGGGTGGGGTTCATGTCCCCCACCGGCGTGCCGTTGCGCACGAAGCGGTTGAGCGAGGCGGTGGAGAGGTCCAGGTGGTAGGGGTCGTCCCGGCACCAGGCGTTGCCGTCGCCGCAACTGTCCGCCACCACCATGGTCAGGGTCGCCCCGCTGTACGCGTCGGCGGTCCACGAGCCGTTGCGGCAGAACGGCTGGCCGGGTGCGCCGTCGTTGACGCCGGTGCAGTAGTCGCCGACGGTGACCCGGACGAACCGGCCACAGTTGAGGCCGTTGTTCCACAGCCCGATCGTCGCCGCCTGGCTGGCCGGGATCGGCCGCATCGGGTACGACGAGTAGTCGCCGGGCAGGTGGTAGGCGTTGAGCGCGACGAAGTCCGGCGCGTCCAGCTCCGCCTGGGGCAGGCCGCAGCCGCCGTACGGTGCGCCGAGGGCGTCGAAGTGGGTGGCGTTGCCGGTGACGGGGGTGGTCGGCTCGGGTACCGCGAGCGCCCCGGCGGGCAGCGGGACGACCAGCAGCAGTACGGCGGCGGCGGTCAGCGCCGCGAGCAGGCCGGCACGGTGACGCGAGGAAGTCATGAGGGGGTACGCCTTCCGGGCAGCAGGAAGCGGGGACATAGGTCTTCGGATGCCCTTCCACGCCCGGCGTACCGCCCACCCATGCCACCACCGGCACCGACCACTGTCAACGTCCACGATGGACGTGGCCCGGTCCGTGGCCGTGGCCGTGGCCCGGTCCGTGGCCCGGCCCGTGGCCGTCGACGGGAACGGGGTGGTCGGTGACGCGACCGCCGTAACCCCTGTGGCCGGGGCGTCCGGCCCGGTAGATTGAGGTATGGTGCCCGCCCCCGGGGGTCGGGTGGCGGAGCCGGTCTACCGCCCCATCCTCACCAGCAGACGCGGTGAGCTGGATGCGCTGGGTCATCTGGACAGCGCCCACGCTCCCCTGGTCGTCCCGGTCCTCGACGTGTCCCCGGCCGACACCGGCCTGCCCCAGGTGCTGCGCCGGCTGCCCGTCGGGCTGGTGCCGGCCGTCGACGTGTGCGCACTGCCCGACGGGCCGGGCGGCGAGCTGGCCCGCTGGGGCGTACCCGTGCAACCGGTGATCGGGTTGACGTGTGGCGACGGGCGGCTGGCCGCACACGGCGCGGCGTGCCGGGCGTACGCCCGGGGGGCGGTGGTCCGGCTGCGGCCCGGCCGGGACCGCACCGGCCCGGACGCCACGACGGCGGCGGTGGAGCGGGTGTGGCGGCGCACCGGGCTGGTCCCGGAGCAGTGCGACCTGCTGGTCGACACCGCTGACGTCTGCTGCCCGGCCGACCTGCGCGTCGCCGAGCCCCGGGTGCGCCGGGTGGTGGACTGGGCCCGACGGCACGCCTGGCGCACGGTGACCGTGGCGGCCGGCGGGATGCCGCCGTCGCTGTCCCGGCTGCCCACCGACGAACCGGTCCGGGTGGACCGCTGGGACTGGCTGTTCTGGCGTCGGCTGGCCGACCTGGGCGTCGGATACGGCGACTACGGGGTGTCGCCCGCGCCGCCGGGCGGTGTGGAGCCGGGCGGCGTGGAACCGGGCGACCGGCTGCCCACCGTGCGGTACACCACCGAGGACGGCTGGTGGATCTACCGCTGGTCGCGGCGGGGTGGCCGGGGCGACGAACGGTTCGCCGACCTGTGCCGCACGCTGGTCACCGCCCCGCACTGGCCGGCCGGCGGGGCGGGCTTCTCCTGGGGCGACCACGAGCTGCTGCGCCGGGCCCGCCGGGTCACCGGCGCGGGCTCACCGGCGAACTGGACGGCGTGGAGCACGTCGCACCACCTGGCGCACGTGCTGGCGGCGCTGACCGGCCCGACCGACGGGCGTCGCGGCCCGCCGACGCCCGTCGAGGACCGTACCGGGTTCACCCGCCCGCACCGGGGCGCAGAGCACCGGCGGGGCCGGTGACCGGATCACTCCTGCTCGGTGAACCCGAACTGCACCACGCCCTCGTCGTCGACGGAGGCGTCCACCGAGCTGTCGTTGAGCAGTTCGGCGGCCTCGGCGTCGAGGAAGATGCGCGCCCCCTGCGTGTCGACCACCTGGTCGCCCTGCGCCGGCACCGGCACCAGCTCGATGGTGAGCGCGCCGGCCTCGGTGTCGGCGGCGATCCGCAGCCCACCGTCCTGGGCGACGTCCTGCTGGGCCGCGAGGTCACGGATCACGAGCACGGCGTTGTCGGTCATGGTGAGCATGATGGGACTCCTCGGGAGTTGTCGGGCGGAACGTGGCGCGACGACAGATGCGCGCCCCCTGCGGCGGGCCGGTGCCCGCCTGGCGGTTCCGGGAGCGCCGCCGCGCGGCCCTCTCCCCCACCGTGCCCCCTGACCAGGGGTTCGTCAAATAGAGCGGGGTCTGTCGGAGATCCCCGTTTCCGCTCCGTGCGGCCCCGCGGCTTTCTACCCTGAGCGCATGGACGCTGCCCGACGGTACGCCGCCGAGTTGATCGGCACCCTGCTGCTGGTCTTCGTCGGGGTGGGCACCGCCGTCTTCGCCCAACTCCAGGGCGGGGTGGTGAGCGTGGCGCTGGCCTTCGGGTTCGTCCTGGTGGGACTGGTGTACGCGATCGGCCCGCTCTCCGGCGCACACCTCAATCCCGCGGTGACGTTGGGGGTGCTGCTCTCCGGCAAGATCTCCGTGGTCGGCGCGGTGGCGTACTGGCTGGCGCAGTTCGTAGGGGCCACCGTGGCCGGCTTCGCCATCTGGGGGCTGGTCCGCTGGGGCGGCGTGGCGGACCAGACCGGGGTGTTGGGCACCAACGGTTACGGGGTGCACATCAACCAGGGCGGTACGGCGGTGCTGGAGGTCGTCCTGACGTTCCTGTTCGTGCTGGTGGTGCTGGTGGTGACGAGCCGGGTCGAGCACGCCGGCTTCGCCGGCCTGGCGATCGGCCTGGCGTTGGTGGCGGTGCTCCTGGTGGGGATCACCCTGGACGGCACCTCGATCAACCCGGCCCGGTCGTTCGGCCCGGCCGTGTTCGAGGGGGGCGCGGCGCTGCGCCAACTGTGGGTGTTCATCGTCTTCCCGCTGCTCGGCGGGGCGCTGGCCGCGCTGGCCGCACCGCTGCTGGTGAAGCCGAGCCGGCACTTCCGCGCCGAACCCGACGCGCCCGACCCGGCCGCGCCGGACCCGACCTGACCTCCGCCGGCCGGGGGCCACCCGCTGTGGAAGAAAATCTACGGCACCGAGGCTTGCCCGACGGAAATCTTCGTGACAGCGTCGTCGCATGCATCGTCGTCTCTTCCCCAGGACGCTGGCGCTGGTGGCGCTGGTCGCCACCGTGGCCGCCGCCGGTGCGCTGCCGGCGACCGCCGAGTCACCCACCCCGGCGGCCACCCGGCTGCACGCCACCATCGACGCCGTCCTCGCCGACCCCCGGCTCGCCGGGGCGCAGGCCGGGGTGGTCGTGGTGGACACCGCCACCGGCCGGACCCTCTACGACCGCAACGGCGACCGCCGCCTGGTGCCCGCCTCCAACACCAAGCTGTTGACCTCGACGGCGGCCCTGGCGCTGCTCGGCCCCGGGCACCGGTTCGGCACCGACGTGCTCACCGACGGCCGCCGCCGGGCCGGCCTGGTCTCCGGCAACCTCTACCTGCGCGGCGGCGGCGACCCGACGATGCTGGCCGCCGACTACGACGCGCTGGCCGCCCAGGTCGCCGGAAGCGGGGTACGGATGGTGACCGGCAACCTGGTCGCCGACGACACCCGCTACGACGCCACCCGGCTCGGCCCGGAGTGGGCCTGGGACGACGAGTCGTACTACTACGCGGCGCAGGTCTCCGCGCTGACCCTCGCCCCGGACACCGACTACGACGCGGGCACGGTGATCGTGCGGGCCGCCCCGGCGGGGAGGGCCGGGGCGCCGCCGGTGGTCACCATGACCCCACCCAACGGCTACCTGCGGATCGACAACCGGGCCGAGACGGTGGCCGACGGCGAGACGACGCTGTCGTTCGAGCGGACGCACGGCGGCAACACCATCGTGGTCACCGGTCGGATCGCGGCCGGCGCGGCGGCGGTCAGCGACTGGATGACCGTCGGGGAGCCCACCGGCTACGCCGCCGACGTCTTCCGGGACGCGCTGCGCCGCCACGGGGTACGGGTGCTCGGGCGCACGGTGCCCGGCCGGGCCACCCCGGCCGACGCCACCCCGGTGGCCCGGCACGACTCGATGACCCTGGCCGAGCTGCTGGTGCCCTTCCTGAAGCTGTCCAACAACGGGCACGCCGAGGTGCTGACCAAGGAGATCGGCCGGGTCGTCTCCGGGTCGGGAAGCTGGCCGGTCGGGCTGGCCGCGATCAGCGAGTACGTCGCCGACACCGGGGTGGACACCGGGGTCCTGCGGCAACTCGACGGCTCGGGGCTGTCCCGACGCAACCTGATCCCGGCCGGCGAGTTCGTCGCGCTGCTCGCCGCCGTCCGCCGGGAACCCTGGTTCGACACCTGGTACGCGGCCCTGCCGATCGCCGGCAACCCGGACCGCCTCGTCGGTGGCACCCTGCGCAGCCGGATGCGCGACACCCCGGCGGCGGACAACGTGCACGCCAAGACCGGCAGCCTGACCGGGGTGTCCGGCCTCTCCGGCTACGCCACCGACGCCGACGGGCGACTGCTCGCCTTCTCGGTGGTGTTCAACAACCACCTGACCTCGTCGGTCAAGGGGTTGGAGGACCAGATCGCCATCGCCCTGGCCAGCTACCGCGAGAGCGACGGCGGGTCGGCGCGGGCCACCCCGCCGGCGGCCCCGGAGGCACCCCGGGTGCCCGAGGGGCGGGAGTGTTCCTGGGTCAAGCCGATCGTCTGCTGAGCGGCCGGCCCGACTCAGCGCCGCTGCAGCACCACCACCGGGATCTCCCGCTCGGTCTTGCTCTGGTACTCCTCGTAGGCGGGCCAGATGGCGGTCATCGTCGGCCACATCCGGGCCCGCTCGGCCGGCTCGGCGGTGCGCGCCCGCACCCCGAACGTCTCCGGGCCAACCTGCACCCGGGCCTCGGGGTCGGCGAGCAGGTTGAGGTACCAGGAGGGGTGTTGGGGCGCACCGCCCTGGGAGGCGACGACCAGGTAGTCGTCGCCGTCCCGGCCGTAGATCAGGGCGGTGCGGCGCAGTTTGCCGCTGCGTCGTCCCCGGGTGGTCAGCAGCAGGGTGAACACGCCCGGCTGCCACTCGTGCCCCTCCGCGCCGCCGGTGGCGACATACCGGCGGATGTGGTCGGCGACCCAGCCCTCGGGGCTGTCCAGCACCTGTTCGTCGGTCGGCATCGGCATCTCCGGTGGCTCGTGGGCATCGACCCGGACACGCTAACCCGACACGACGCCCGGGACCGGGTGAACGACTCAGCGCACCGCCGCCGCCTGGAGGTTCACGTTGCCGCAGCTGTTGCGGAAGGTGCCCTCGACGGTCCAGCGGATCAGCAGCTTCTCGCCGCGGGGCACCCGGAACTTGATCACGAACTGGGCGGTGTGCGTGGTGTGCGGGTCCTCCAGCCGCAGCGTGCGGGTCGACCCGCCGGTGGACAGCCGCACGTCCAGCCGCCCCTGGGCCATCCAGATGCCGGCGAACAGGTGCACCGTACGCGGTTCGCCGTCGCCGGCCACGGACAGCGCGAACCCGTTGCCCGCGCCGCAGACGAACACCCCGGTGGCGGTGGCGGGGACGGCCGGCACCGGGGCCCCGTCACGCCACCCGAACAGCTCGGGGTTCGTGTCGTACCGGTCGCGGGCACCCCGGCCGCCCTCGTCCCGGATCTCGCCGGTGCCGCCGCCCTTGCGGACCACGGTCTCCGGCCGGTTGAGCCCCCAGTGCACCCAGTCCCGGGTGCCCAGCGCGGTCAGGTCCACCTCGGCCGGCACGTCGGCCCGGGAGACGCTCAGCGTCGGTGCGGCCGGCGACGAGGACGCCACCGGGGTGACCGTCGGTGTCGGCGGTGCGCTCGGTGGCGGCGGGGTGCGTTCCCGGGGCTGCAGGCCGGGTGCGACGACGCCGGCCTCGGCCGACACGCCCACCCCCGTCGCCCCGGTCGGATAACCGGCCGGGGTGGGGGCACCGGCCGGCAGCACCAGGTCGGGCTCCGACGGGTCCGGGTCCGGACCCAGATAGGTCACCAGCACCGCCAGGCAGGCCAGGCCGGCCACCGAACCGATCGCCCAGCGGCGGCGTTGCCGACGACGGGCCTCCCGCCGCTGCGCGCTGCGCGTCGTCGGGCCCGGCCCGATCCGCCAGGTCTCTTGGTCGTTCACGCGTGTCCCACTCCCCAGCCCGACGCCCGCGACCGGTCGGGGAGGGGGTTCGGTCGCGGCGTGAGCGTTCTCACGTTTTCATTTCAAGGCCGTGATGCGCCATATGCCAGCGGGAGGGCGTTTCCAGTTTGTTACCAAGTGATCCCGATGGAAAGTTTCCTACTCATTGGAAAACCGCAGCTCAGGGCCGAAATGACGAAGAGATCGACAGATGGCGCTCCGGTCAGCGGATCTCGAAACCCAACGCCTGCGCCAGCACCATCGCCTGCTGCGGGTCGATCACCGCCCCGACCCGCTCGACCGCCGTCGGATCGAGCGCGGTCAGGTCACTGCCCCGCAGGTCGGCCCGGGTGAACCGCGCCCCGCGCAGCTGGGCGGCCGAAAGGTCCACCCGGGCCAGGGTCGCGCCGGTCAGGTCCGCCCCGGACAGGTCGGCCTCCCGCATCCGTACGTCGCTGAACCGCGCGCCGCGCAGGTCGGCGCCGGGCAACCCGACGAACGACCAGTCCCCGCCCGAGACCCGCAGCGGACGCAGCGCGCATTCCTCGAACGTGCTGCCGACCAGCTTGCAACCGGTGAACTCGGCCTCGAACAGGTTGCACCGGCGGAACCCGCAGCGGACGAAGGCCGAGTCGGTGTGCCGGGAGGCGTTGAACGACACCCCGCCGAAGTCGCACCCGGTGAACGAGGCGCCCCGGCTGACCGCCTCGGTCAGGTCGACGTCGGTGAAGACGCAACGCACGAAGTGCCTGTCGGTCAGCTCCTCGGCGTACCAGTCGGTGTGGCGGAACGTCTCGTCCTCGATGGTCTGCGGCACCGCCCCACCCTAGGTGCGAGCACCGACACCGCCGCCGCACCTTCCGTCCGGCGCGTACCGGCTAGTAGGTTCGGCGGGTGAGCGTGGCACCCAGCAGCGACCCGGCCCGTACCGGCTTCGACCCGGCCCGACTGGCCCGCATCGACGAACACTTCGGCCGGTACGTCGACGACGGCCGGCTGGCCGGCTGGCAGGTCGTGGTCACCCGCCACGGCGAGATCGCGCACTCCTCGGTGTACGGGCTGCGCGACGTGGAGGCCGGCACCCCGGTCGAGCCGGACACCATCTGGCGGATCTACTCGATGACGAAGCCGATCACCTCGGTCGCGGCGATGATGCTGTGGGAGCAGGGCCGCTTCGAGCTGACCGACCCGATCAGCCGCTGGCTGCCCGAGTTCGCCGACGTCCGGGTCTTCGACAAGGGGTCGGCGCTCAAGCCGTACACGGTGCCGGCGGTCGAGCCGATCCGGGTGTGGCACCTGCTCACCCACACCGCCGGGCTGACCTACGGGTTCGCGCAGACCTCGGTGGTCGACGCGCTCTACCGGGCGGCCGGCTACGATCTCGGCGTCCCGCCGGGGCTCGACCTGGCCGGGGCCAGCGCCGGGATGGCGAAGCTGCCGCTGCTGTTCCAGCCCGGCACCGGCTGGAACTACGGGGTCTCCACCGACGTGCTGGGCCGGCTGATCGAGGTGGTCTCCGGGCAGAGCCTGGACGACTTCCTCACCGAACGGATCCTCAGCCCACTGGGCATGACCGACACCCGGTTCTGGGTCGACCCGGCCGACGCCAAACGGCTCGCCGCCCTCTACACCCCGCACCCGGGCACCGGCCGGGCCGTCCGCGCCGACCAGCTCGGTGCCGCCGCGCTGACCCGCCCGCGGTGCTTCTCCGGCGGGGGCGGGCTGGTCTCCACCGCCGCCGACTACCACCGGTTCACCCAACTGCTGCTGCGCGGCGGCGAACTGGACGGCGTACGACTGCTCGGGCCCCGTACGGTGCGCTACATGACCCGTAACCACCTGCCCGGCGGCGGCGACCTGGCGTCGCTGCAGCCACAGGGGTTCGCCGAGACGGTGCTGGACGGCATCGGCTTCGGCCTGGGCTTCGCCGTGGTGCAGGACCCGGTGCCGGCCAAGGTGCCGAGCAGCGTCGGCGAGTACTACTGGGGCGGGCTGGCCAGCACCGCGTTCTGGGTCGACCCGGCCGAGGAGATCACCGCCCTGCTGTTCACCCAGCTGATGCCGTCGAGCACCTACCCGCTGCGCTCTCAGCTCCGCCAGCTCGTCTACGCCGCCCTCGTCGGCTGAGCCGCATCCGGGGCAGGGCCGTTCCCGGGACGCGCGGTGCCCCGCTGCCTAGCCTGGACGGCATGGGCAACGTGGTGGTGTACGGCGCCGGGGGCACCGCAGGCTCACGGATCGTCGCGGAGGCGGCCGGCCGGGGACACCGGGTCACCGCGGCGGTCCGCCGTCCGGAGGCGGTCACCTGGCTGCCGGCCGGGGTACGCGTGGTGACCGGGGACGTGACCTCGGCGCGCAGCGTCGCCGAGTTGGCCCCGGAGGCCGACGTGGTCGTGGTGGCGGTCGGCGGCGGTGAGCGGGCGCTGTGGCGTACCGCGGCGGAGAACCTGGTCACCGTCCTGCGGGACCTGCCCGTCCCGCCCCGGGTGATCCATGTCGGCGGCGGGGCGACCCTGCTGACGGCGCGGGACACCCCGTTCCTCGACGAGCCGGACTTCCCCGACGGATACCGGGACGCGGCGCTCGGGCAGGCCGACGCCCTGGCCCTGTACCGTTCCTCGGCCGACGGGGTGACCTGGACGTACGTTTCGCCGCCGCCGGTGGAGTTCCACCCGGGCGAGCGGACCGGCCGGTACCGCACCGGCACCGAGCACCCGGTCACCGACGGGCAGGGCCGCTCGGTGCTCAGCTACGAGGACCTGGCGGTGGCGATCGTGGACGAGATCGAGGAGCCCCGCTTCGAGAACATGCGCTTCACGGCGGCGTACTGACCCGTACGACGACGGCCGGCGCGGCGGCCTGCGTCGTACCGGAGAGCGTCAGTCGGCGAGGCGGGCCGGGAAGCCGCCGGTGGCGATCGGGCCCCAGCCCTCGACGGTGATCCGGATCAGCGACTTGCCCTGCGCCACCATGGCCGCCCGGTACTCGTCCCAGTCCGGATGCTCGCCGGCGATGCTGCGGAAGTACTCCACCAGCGGGTCCAGCGCCTCGGGCAGGTCGAGCACCTCGGCCACGCCGTCGACCTGCACCCACGGGCCGTCCCAGTCGTCGGAGAGCACGCAGGCGGAGACCCGGGGGTCACGGCGGATGTTGGCGACCTTGGCCCGTTGCGGGTAGGTGGAGATCACCAGGCGTCCGGCGGCGTCCACGCCGCAGGCGACCGGGGAGGACTGCGGCCGGCCGTCGGCGCGGGTGGTCATCAGCAGGACCCGGTGCCGGGGCCGGACGAAGTCGAGCAGGGCGTCCCGGTCGACCCGGGTGTTGGTTGCGACGCTGCGTGCCATCCCCCGGTTCTACCAGGCCCGGCGGGCGTCAGCCGGACCGGCCGCCGACCCGGCCCGGCTGGGCGGGGACCCGGGGCCGGGCGGTGGGCCGCCAGGCGCGGCCGTTGGCGTAGATCACCCGGAAGCCGAGGTACGCCGCGAGCGGCGCCCAGTGCGCCGAACCCATCCGCAGCTCGGCGGCGTTGTGCCGCTGGCCGTTGGCGAGCACGTCGAGCAGCACCGTCTCGAAGGCGGCCGACTCGACCCAGTCGACCTCACGGGTGAAGCCGCAGATCAGGGCCGCGCCGGTGACGTCGAGGAAGTCGCGCAGGGTGGCGTCGGAGGCGCGCAGGACGGAGCAGCTGCCGAAGTAGAGCCGCCGGCCCTCGCCCCGGCCGGCCATCCGCTCGGCGACGTCGGACAGCTCGACGGAGTCCCAGTCGGTGAGGCAGAGCCGGCTGGGCTCACCGTGCATGGCGAAGAAGCCGACCCGGTGGTCGGCGTACTGCTTGAGCAGCCACCGGTCGAGGAAGTAGAACAGCTCGTCACGGGTGGCGGCGTCCTTGTGGATGTAGCGGATGCGGCCGAGCCGTTCGAGCAGGTCGAGGGTGGGCAGCACGGACCCGCGCTCGTTGAGGTCGCGGTGCCACTGCCCCTCGACACAGAAGACCCCGCCCCGCGCCACCGCGTCACCTCCCCGTCCCCGCCGGGCCACGTTACCGGGTCCGGGTGACGGACCGACGTCACCCTCGGTGCCCCACTGATCCGTTTCGGGGCACTTCACCGGTGTCGGAATTCCCGTCCCTCCCGTCACCCGCTGACACCCTGTGCCCGAATTGCCATTCACCCCCATTCACAGGCAATACCCAGCTATCACCGACTACGAGGACGATTCCCCTTTATTGCCGCGAATCGGCCAGGTAGCTGTCAGGGTGGAAGTTGCAGGACGTCCCGCGCGATGGCCTGTTCACCACCCCATTCACTTCCAATCGGGAGGACTTCTGTGCGCCAGAAAACTCTGAAGCGGGCACTCGTCGCGTTCGCCCTGGCTCTGCCGGGAGCCGCGATCGCCACGGTGGCCGCCGCGCCAGCGGCCCACGCCGACGGCTGCTACACCTGGAAACGCGACCTCTACCAGGGGCGCTCCGGAGACGACGTCCGCCAGTTGCAGATCCGGGTCGCCGGCTGGGCGGCCCGAGGGGCAATCGTCCGGATCGACGGCGACTTCGGTCCCGAGACCGCCGCCGCGGTCAAGCGCTTCCAGACCGCGTACGGGCTGCGCAGCGACGGCATCGCCGGCAAGCAGACCTTCAGCAAGCTCTACCAGTTGCAGGACAACGACTGCACGCCGGCGCACTTCAGCTACCGGGAGCTGGACGGCGGCTGCGGCAAGGGCGGCTGGAGCGGCGGTCCGCTCTCCGCCACCGAGACCAAGGCCAACGCGGTACACACCATGTGGAAACTGGAGGCGCTGCGGCGTGGCCTGGGTGACAAGCCGCTCTACGTCACCAGCGGCTTCCGCGACGAAAGCTGCAACAAGCAGGTCGGTGGGGCGTCGAACAGCCAACACCTCTACGGCAACGCCGCCGACGTGACCTCGCAGAGCAGGTCGCTCTGCGAGATCTCCCGCGCCTCCCGCGACCACGGGTTCAGCGGCATCTACGGCCCCGGCTACCCGGGGCACGACGACCACGTCCACGTGGACTCCCGACGGGAGAACAACCGGGACAACCTGACGAACCGCACCAGCTGGGCGGCCCCGGACTGCGGCGTCAGCCGCTGACCGACGCCACGGCCGACGCCGGCCCGGCCCCACGGGATCACCAGGGCCGGGCCGGCGTCGGGGCACCGGGGCCGGGCGCTCAGCTCGCCCGGGGCCAGCGCGGCGCGGCAGCCGGGGGCGTCCCCGGCCGGCCGGGGACGCCGGAGCGCACGCCCGGCCGCATCCCCGCCGCAGCGGGCCGCGCCGCAGGCACACCGGGCCGACCGACCTGGCCACGGGCCGGGTAGCCGGCCGCCGGGGCGGTCCGCGCCGGGGCCGCGCCCGGCCGGGGTGTGGTGTAGGTGAACGGGAAGGGCACGTGCACGAACGGGTTGCCGTGCCGGATCAGCGCGTCGATCTGACGCTCGTTCAACCCGTGGTTCTCCAGCACCCGCCGCCCCCAACGGTGCAGCCGGCACGGGTACGACGCCCCGTCGTTGCGGCACAGCGGGCCGTTGGGCCACTCCTCGGCGGCGTGCACCACGACCGCTCGCACCGCGAGCCGGACGTCCTCGGGTGTCAACGAGGCGGGCACCGGCACCTCGCCCAGAACCTGATCGATGGGGTCCGTCGACTGCTCACCAACTCGCACGGCAGGCCTCCCGCAACTCGGCAGCGACTGCGGCTGAATCGCCACAACGCATCCTCGCGCAGTGGTACGGGCGGTGACCGGCGGCGGTTCAATCCCCCCACGCGGTGAGCAGATCCTCCGGCGTCGAAGCCGAATGCTGCAGATCGTCAGACCAGGCCCGCGTCGTGGACCAGCAGCGCCACCTGGACCCGGTTGTTCAACGCCAGCTTGGTCAACAGCCGGGACACGTACGCCTTCACCGTCGCCACGCTCATGAACAGCTCCGCCGAGATCTCCGCGTTGGTCCGGCCGTGACCGAGGGCCACCGCGACCTCGTGCTCCCGCTCGGTGAGCCCGGCCAGCAGTCGCAGCGCCCGGTCCCGACGCTGGTCCGGACCCGGCGTGGGCCCCACGGTCAGGTGGCTGATCAACTGCCTGGTCACCGTCGGCGACAGGGTGGCCTCACCGGCGGCCACCCGCAGCACCGCCCGGACGATCTCGGCGGGCGGGGTGTCCTTGAGCAGGAACCCGCCTGCCCCGGCCCGCAACGCCCGCAGCACCTGCTCGTCGGCGTCGAAGGTGGTCAGCACCAGCACCTCCGGCGGGTCCGGCAGCGCCCGTAGCGCCTCGGTGGCGGCCAACCCGTCGACCCGGGGCATCCGGATGTCCATGAGCACCACGTCGGGCGTGCACCGGGCGACGGCGGCGGGCACCTCGTCGCCGTCGGCGGCCTCGCCCACCACCCGCACCTGCGGCACACCCCCGAGGATCATCGACAGCCCGGCGCGGACCAGCGGGTCGTCGTCGACGATCAACACCCGCACCGGGGCGGTGTCGCCGTCCGTCGTCACCGCGCACCGCCTCGCCGCCGGACGGGCCGGCTACTCATGCCGGCCGGGCGGCTCGCACCAGCCGGACTGCTCATGCCGGCCACGGCAGCCGGGCCGCCAGCCGGAAGTCGCCGGTCGCCCCGTCCCGGCCGTGGGTCAGCCGGCCACCGGCCAGGGTGACCCGCTCGGCGATGCCGACCAGCCCGGTGCCGGCGCCCGGCAGGGCCGGCACGGAGGTGCCCACCGGCCAGGGGTTGCGGATCTCCACCGCCAGCTCCCGTCCCGGGCCGCCGGCCAGCCGGACGCCGACCGTCGTGTCGGGCGCGTGCTTGCGCGCGTTGGTCAGCCCCTCCTGCACGATCCGGTACGCGCTGCGTCCCACCGCCGTCGGCACCCGCGTCGGGTCGGCGACCTCGTCGACCAGGGTGACCCGGACCCCGGCGGCCCGGGACTCGGCGACCAGCGCCGGCACGTCGGCGAGGGTGGGCTGGGGGCGTTCCGGTGCGGCGTCGCCGTCGGCGGTGTCGGCCCGGAGCACCCCGATCACCTCGCGCAGGTCCTGCAGGGCGGCGTGCGCGCTGCCCCGGATCACCCCGGCCGCCCGCGCCACCTCCTGCGGCGGCGCGTCCGGGCGGAACTCCAACGCCCCGGCATGCAGGCTGAGCAGCGAGATCCGGTGCGCCAGCACGTCGTGCATCTCCCGGGCGATCCGGGTGCGTTCCAACTGGCGGGCCTGTTCGACGCGGAGCTGCTGCTCGGACTCGGCCCGGTGGGCGCGGTCCCGCAGCGACAGCACCAGCTGCCGGCGGGCCCGGACGAACAACGCCCAGGCCACCACGATCCCGACGAACATCATCGTCCAGGCCACCGTCGCCCAGTAGGGCAGGGACGGGTCGGGGCGCACGACGGTGTAGAGCGGGATGACCGCCAGGTGGAAGCCGACCAGCGCCGCGCCGATCGGCAGCGGCCGGTGGACCAGCACGGTGAAGACCACGACCAGCATCGCCACCCCGGCGGTCACCGAGAACAGCGCCAGCGGCAGCCCGGCCACGGCCAGCCCGACCGGCCAGCGCCGGCGCAGCCACAGCGCCGAGCAGTAGGCCAGGCCCGCCGCGAGGTCCACCCCGATCAGCCAGGACGGGCCGGCGTTGTGGGAGAACTGCGGCTTGCTCGACATCGCGTCGGCGAACGCCAGCAGCGCCCAGCCGACGGCGAGCAGGAAGGCCACCGTGTCGACCAGCCAGTCCCGGGGCGTCCGTCGGGGCGTCCTGGCCTCGGGCGTCAGCGCCCCCGGCAGCAGCCAGGGGTGATCGGGTACGACGGCAGCACTCACCCACCCATGCTAGAAAGCCGAACGGCGCCCCGGACACCAACCAAAGTCGAGGTCTGCGGGTAGACCGAGGTAGGGGCGGCTCTCGACGGTCGGCCGCAGCGCCCGGCCGGGTGGCTCAGACAGGCTCGACGGCATGATCGCAGTCGACCACCTCACCAAACGGTACGGCCCGCACCCGGCCGTCGACGACGTCTCGTTCCGCTGCGAAGCGGGCACGGTGACCGGTTTCCTCGGCCCGAACGGGGCGGGCAAGTCCACCACCATGCGGATGCTGTGCGGGCTGACCCGCCCGACCTCCGGCACCGCCACCGTCAACGGTCAACCCTACCGCGAGCTGCCCAACCCGGGCCGCGAGGTGGGTGTGCTGCTGGACGCCTCCGCGCAGCACGTCGGGCGCAGCGGGCGGGAGACGTTGTACCTGGCCGCCCGGACCATGGGCGTGGACGCCGACCGGGTGCCCGCCGTGCTCGACCGGGTGGGCCTGAACCCGGTGGCGGCGAAGCGGCGGGTCGGGGCGTACTCGCTGGGGATGCGGCAGCGGCTCGGCCTGGCGCTGGCGCTGCTGGGCGAGCCCCGGGTGCTGGTCCTCGACGAACCGGCCAACGGCCTGGACCCGGAGGGGATCTTCTGGATGCGCGGCCTGCTGCGCGACTTCGCCGACCGGGGCGGCACCGTGCTGCTCTCCTCCCATCTGCTGCGGGAGGTGGAGGCGGTCGCCGACCGGCTGGTGGTGATCGGCGGCGGTCGGGTCGTCGCCCAGGGCGGCAAGGACGAACTGCTGGCCGGGGCCGGCACCCTGGTCCGGGCCCGCGACCCGCACGCCCTGCGGCTCACCCTCGACCGGGCCGGGCTGGACGCCACCGCCGGCGCCGACGGCGGGTGCGTGGTCCGCGCCGAACCCGACGCCGTCGGGCAGGCCGCCGCCGACGCCGGACTGGTCCTGACCGAGCTGCGGCCGGCCGGCGGCGGTGGCCTGGAACAGCTCTTCCTCACCCTGACCGCCGGCGCGAGCACCAAGGAGGCCGTGCAGTGACCACCATGACGACCACTCCCCCCGCCACCGTCCGCAGGGCGGTCCCCGGGCCGTCCCTGGCCCGGCTGGTCGGGGTGGAGCTGCGCAAGCTCGGTGACACCCGGGCCGGCCGTTGGCTGCTGGCCTCGATCGGGCTGATCGCCGCCGCGATCGTCGCGCTGCAACTGCGCTTCGTCGACGACGCCGCGCAGACCTTCACCAACTTCTTCACGGCGTCGCTCGCGCCGGTGGCGCTGCTGCTGCCGGTGCTGGGCATCCTGTCGATCACCGCCGAGTGGTCCCAGCGCACCGCACTGACCACGTTCGCCCTGGTGCCGCGCCGGGAACGGGTGATCGTCGCCAAGCTCGCCGCCGTACTGCTCGCCGCGTTGGCGTCGGTGCTGGTGAGTCTGGCCGTCGCCGCCGTCGGCACCCTGCTCGCGGGGATCACCGGCGGGGCGGGGAGCTGGGACTTCGACCCGACGGTGGCCGGGCACGCCGCCGTGTTCCAGTCGATCAACGTGCTGATCGGCGCGGGGTTCGGGTTGCTGCTGCTCAACACCCCGCTGGCGATCGTCACCTCGCTGCTGCTGCCGACCGTGTGGGGCATCCTGTCCGCGATGATCGCGGCGCTGCACGGCCCGGCCCGTTGGCTGGACACCTCGATCACCATGGAGCCGCTGCTCGGCCCGGACATGACCGCCGGGCAGTGGGGTCGGCTCGGGGTGTCCCTGCTGGTCTGGGTGGTCGCACCGCTCGCCGTCGGAATGGTGCGCACACTGCGGCGCGAGGTGCACTGACGATGCGGGCGCAGGAGCCGGGCGGCGCGACCAGGGTCGGCGGCGACGTCGGGGAGCTGCTGGTGATGTGGGTCGGCTTCCCGCTGCTGGGCGGTGCCCTGGGCGGGCGGCTGCCCACGGTCGCCGACTGGGTGGCGGGGCTGCCCTGGGCTCCGGTGCAGGGCTGGTTCGAGCTGGTCGCCGGGTTGCCGTACCGGCGGGCACTGGCCGGGGGCCTGTTGCTCGGGATGCTGGCCGGGTTGCTCCTCGCCTACGTCGGCACCCGGGAACGGTTGATCGTCACGGTGGACCGGGGCGGTGTCCGGCTACGCCGCGACGGCGTCGACCGCGAACTGGCCCGCCGCGCCGTCACCGCCGTCTTCGTCGACGGCAGGGAGCTGGTGCTGCTCGGTCCGGCCGGTACGGAGCTGGCCCGGGAACGCTCCGACCTGAGCCGGCAGCGGCTGCGGGACGCCTTCGAGGGGCACGGGTGGCCGTGGCGGGACGCCGACCCGCACCGGGACGCGTACCGGCGGTGGGTGGAGGGGTTGCCCGACCTGCCGCCGGGAGCGGACCCGCTGCTGCGCGCCCGCCAGCGGGCCGTCGATGCCCACCGGGCGCGCGACGCCCGGGAGCTGGGTGGGGAACTGGCCCGGATCGGGGTGGTCGTCCGGGACGAGGGTGGCCGGCAGTACTGGCGGGCGGCTCCGCGCCCGGGTGGGCAGGCCCCGCCGCAGCCGTAGCCAGGTGTCCCCGGTCCGGCCACCCGGCACCTCGTTCGAGCGTGACCGGATCGTCGCCGATTGTGCATCCGCCGCCCAGGGAGTATCAACCTAGGTGGATGCATTCCCGGCGGAAGGGGACGACGATGGCCTCCACAGTCGACCGCGGCGGGATCTTCCGCCGCAAGCCGGTCGAGGAGATCGCCGACGAGACCGACCAGGGGTTGTCCCGTTCGCTGGGGTTGTGGCAACTCACCGCGATCGGCGTCGGCGGCATCATCGGCGCCGGCATCTTCGCCCTGGCCGGGGCGGTCGCCAACGAGACCGCCGGTCCCGCCGTGCTGGTGTCGTTCCTGATCGCCGGGCTGGCCAGTGCGGCGGCGGCGCTGTCGTACGCCGAGTTCGCCGGCATGATCCCCAAGGCTGGCTCGGCCTACACCTACGGCTACGCGGTGCTCGGCGAGGCGGTCGGCTGGTTCAT
The DNA here is from genome assembly GCF_049863385.1 of Micromonospora sp. WMMD723. Lineage (NCBI taxonomy): Bacteria > Bacillati > Actinomycetota > Actinomycetes > Micromonosporales > Micromonosporaceae > Micromonospora > Micromonospora sp. WMMD723. Next base: position 3,208,272 of record NZ_JBMKNR010000001.1, on the reverse strand, counting down.
CGGCTGGGACCTGCTGCTGGAGTACACCGCCATCGTGGCGGTGGTGGCGATCGGCATCTCCGGCTACTTCGGCTTCCTCGTCGGGCAGCTCGGCGTCGACCTGCCGGCCTGGATGCTGGGCGCCCCGGGCACCGGCGACGGGCACGTGGTGGACCTGTTCGCCGTGCTGCTCTGCCTGCTGATCGCCTTCCTGCTGACGTTGGGCATCCGCACCGCCGCCCGGTTCGAGACGGTCGTGGTCGGGGTGAAGGTGGCCGTGGTGCTGCTGGTGATCGTGGTCGGTTTCTTCCACGTCCGCACCGCCAACTACTCGCCGTTCTTCCCGTTCGGGCTCGGCGGGGCGTTCACCGGCGCGGCCACGGTCTTCTTCGCCGTCTTCGGGTACGACGCGATGAGCACCGCCGCCGAGGAGTCCCGCGACGCCCGCCGCCACATGCCGAAGGCGATCGTCTGGTCGCTGGTCATCTCGATGGTGCTGTACGTGCTGGCCACGCTGGTGCTCACCGGGATGCAGAACTACCGGGACATCGACCCGGAGAGCGGCTTCTCCTCCGCGTTCGCCTCGGTGGGGCTCTCGGGCCTGGCCAGCGTCATCGCCGTCGGGGCGATCATCGGCATCCTGACGGTGATGTTCACCTTCATGCTCGGGGTGACCCGGGTGTGGTTCTCGATGAGCCGCGACGGCCTGCTGCCGGCCTGGTTCGCCAAGGTGCACCCGGTGCGCCGGGTGCCCACCCGGGTCACCTGGATCGTCGGGGCGGCCTCGGCGGTGATCGCCGGCTTCCTGCCGATCCGGCAGGCCGCCGAGCTGACCAACATCGGCATCCTGCTCGCCTTCGTGGTGGTCTGCGTGGCGGTGATCGTGCTGCGCTACCGCAGCCCGGACGCCCCGCGCACGTTCCGGTTGCCCGGGATGCCTGTGGTGCCGGCGCTCGGGGTGGTCTTCTCGGTCTGGCTGATCAGCTTCCTCGACCACGTCACCTGGCTGCGGTTCGCCGCCTGGTTCCTGCTCGGCGGGCTGATCTACGCGTGCTACGGGTACCGGCGCTCCGCGCTGGCCGACCGGGCCGACCCACCGGCCGACGGTGCCGGGCGGTGACCGGGCCGCCCCGGAACGCCTGCCGTCCGGGCCAGCACCAGCGCGGTGCCGAGGCCGGCGAGCAGGCCGGCCAGCGCGGGGAGCACGTCCGGGTCGCCACCGCCGACCGGACTGTTGCCGGCCAGCGCGGTCAACGGCGCACCGGGTGAGAGGACCGCGCTGACCAGCAACGCGACGTGCCACAGCGCGAGCGGGGCGAGCAGGACCACCGGGACGAGCACCGCGTACCGGTTGGCCGGCAGGGCGGGGCGGGTCAGCAGCGTCACCCCCAGCAGCAGGACCGCGCCGAGCAGCGCGACCGGCACGAGCCGACCGGCTGGTCCGACGAGCCGGACCAGCAGCAGGCCGATCCCGCCGGTCACGGCCAGGCCCACCGTCGCCGCGAGCCGCCGTCGACCTCGGGCGGGGGCGGCGGCCGTTGCGCCGACCACGGTCACCGCCAGCAGGAGCAGGGCGGTGACCAGGGCCGCCGGGTCGAGCGCGGGTTCCCGGCCGGTAGGCGACCGGGTCAGCACGGCGGTCAGCGCCAGCACCGCCGCGACGGCGGCCACCCCGGCCAGGACGGCCCGGTCCCGACCACCCGTCCGGTGCGGGCCCACCCACGCGACGGTACGGTCCGGCCCGGCCGCTCCCACCACGCCGGCCCCGGCCGTCCGGCGGTGCGGACCGTCCACACCGGTCGCGCCGTCCCGGCGTACGGCGAGCAGCGCGGCGCTGCCGGCGGCCAGCCAGCCGGCGGCGACGAGTGACCCGGTCGCGCCGGGGCCGGTGAGGTCGGCCCGGTCGACGGCGACGTCGGCGGCCAGCGCGCCGCCGCCGAGCAGCACGGCCGACGTCAGCCACGAGCGCCGGCCCGCGCCGGCCAGCACCAACCCGCACGCGACCGCCGTCAGGGCCAGGAAACGCAGGTCGCGGGCCCAGTAGGTGGACGCCTCGGGGAGCCGCTCCGACCACGGGCCGACCGGTTCGGTGAGCGGTTGCCACCGGGTCATGCCGATCGCCCAGAGCGGCACGGCCAGGGCCGCGAGCCCGATGCCGGCGGCGGCGAGCCGGCGGCCCGATCGCGGAGCGTGACCGGTCGGAATGGGCATCATGGATGGTCAGACGCCATCCGGGCGGCTACGGTTCCCCCTCTGGGGAGGTGCCGTCGGTGTACGTCGTGTCCGTGATCAACTACAAGGGCGGGGTGGGCAAGACCACCGTGACCGCGAACCTCGGGGCCGAACTGGCGAACCGGGGGATGAAGGTGCTGCTGATCGACCTCGATCCGCAGACCAGCCTGACGTTCAGCTTCTACGACCCGGACGACTGGCGGGAACGGCTGCGCGACGGCCGCACCGTGAAACGCTGGTACGACGGCCTGCGCGGGGACACGCCGGCGGTGACGCTGGGTGAGCTGGTGGTCTCCCCCGGCCCGGCCAACGCCCACCTGACCGGGGCCGGCCGGCTGGACCTGATCGCCTCGCACCTCGGCCTGGCCGACATCGACCTGGCGCTGGCCCGGGGCGTGGCCGACGGCGAGGACTACGACCGGGAGCTGTTCCGGGTCCGCGGCGCGCTGGCCGAGGGGTTGCACGACGCGGCCCTCGACGGCTATGACCTGGTGCTGATCGACTGCCCGCCGAACTTCAACGTGGTCACCCAGTCCGCCGTCATCGCCAGCGACCACCTGCTCATCCCGGCGAAGGCCGACTACCTGTCCACCCTCGGCATCGACCACCTCTGCGGCAGCGTCCGGGAACTGGTGGACCGGTACAACGCCGACGCCCGCCGGTTCGCCACCAGCCGCCGGCACCACAAGGTCGCCCCGGACGTCGCCGGGGTGGTCTTCACCATGATCCAGTTGACCGCGCAGCGGCCGATCGCCGCCCACCAGGGCTACCTGGACCAGGTACGGGCGCTCGGGCTGCCGGTCTTCCCCACCGCGCTGCGGGAGAACGTCACCCTGTTCGCCGGGAACACCCCGCGCGGCGTCCCGGTGGTGCTGCGGAACCGGGTCACCTCGCCGGTGGTACAGGAGGAGCTGCGGCAGATCACCACCGAGTTCATCGCCCACCTGCAACCCCGCGAGGTGACGGTGTGAGCGGTCCGGAGTCGACGGGGGACGTCGCGGTCGGCGTCCTGGCCCGGGTGGGCGAACTGCTGGCCGGGCTGTCGGCCGCCGACGCCGCCGCGCTGGCCCAGGGGCGGGCCCGGCTGGTCGTCGCCCCGGTGACGCCGCCCCGGGAGGGTGCGGACCGGCCGGCTGCGCCGACGCCGTCCGCCCCGTCGGGCGTCGACCTGGCCGCCGCGTCGGCCACCCTGGACGCGTTCGCGCACCGCCGGGACGGCACGGAGTACCTGACGCCCTGGGCGGTGCGGGACCTGCGGGCGTTGGCCGCCCGGCTCGGCCTGCGTGGGGTGGCCGGCCTGCGCAAGGCGGAACTGGTGGAGCGGCTGGTCGACCGGACGATCGGGTTCCGGGCCGCCTCCGCCGCCGTACGCGCCCGCTGAGCCGGACCGGCCCGGACCTGCTCGTCCGTCCGGGCGGAGCCGGCCGTCTCGATCTTGTGCGGGGCCGGGACGGTGGATACGCTCCCGCGGCTGTCTCCACCTGAGAAAGGACCGCAGTGACCGCTCCTGTCACCACTCAGAAGTCCTGGGTCGTCGCCCTGCTGCTCTGCTTCTTCGTCGGCGTGCTCGGCGCGCACCGGTTCTACACCGGCAAGGTCGGTACCGGCGTGCTCCAGCTGATCACCATCGGCGGGTTCGGCATCTGGGCGTTCATCGATCTGATCATGATCCTGGTCGGCGCGTTCCGCGACAAGCAGGGCCAGCCGCTGGTCAAGTGAGGCACCGGGCCGGGGCCCGCGCGGCCCGGCGTCGCCCGGTCCGCCGGGCACCGGCCGGTGCCCGGCGGAGCACCGGCGAGACGGTCGACGGGAATTCACCCGGGCGACCTCCCGCCGGGCGGGTTCCGGCCGATAACATCGCCGGGCATGGATATAAAGAGCAGCATCCGCCCGCGAACCGGGCGGCTGGTCACCGTGCTCACCGCCGCCGTCACCCTGGCGGTCCCGGTGGCGGTGGCGGTGGTCGCGACGTCGGCGTCCGCTGCGGCCACGTCGACCGTGGCGCAGGCGCTCGCCAGCCAGGACGGCCGGACCGCCACGGTCACCGGGTACGTCATCGGCCAGCCGACCGCCACCAGCACGGTGCTCACCTCCGGCTACACCGCCGACACCGCCATCGCCCTGGCCGACACGGCCACCGAGACCGGCACCAGCCGGATGCTCTACGTCCAGATCACCGCCGACTACCGCAGCACGTTCGGGCTGTTGACCAACCCGTCGCTGCGCGGCCGGCAGGTCACCGCGACCGGGACGCTGACCGCGTACTTCAGCCACGGCGGGTTGAAGAGCCCGACCGCGATGAGCCTCGGCGGTGGCAGCAGCACCCCGACGCCCGCCCCCACCGCCTCCCCCGGGCCGACCGGCTCCACCGGGCCGTACGACTCGACGTACTACGCGAACGCGATGGGCAAGACCGGCAGCGCGCTGCGCACCTCCCTGCACACCATCATCAAGACCCAGACGAAGCTCAGCTACGACCAGGTGTGGGAGGCGTTGAAGGACACCGACCAGGACCCGGCGAACGCCAACAACGTGGTCCTGCTCTACAGCGGGCGGTCGCAGAGCAAGAGCAGCAACGGCGGCGGGGCCAACGACTGGAACCGGGAGCACGTCTGGGCCAAGTCGCACGGTGACTTCGGCACCGCCACCGGGCCGGGCACCGACGTGCACCACCTGCGTCCCGAGGACGTGACGGTCAACTCCACCCGCGGCAACAAGGACTTCGACACCGGTGGCAGCGCGGTCGCCGAGGCCCCGGGCAGCTACAGCGACGCCGACTCGTTCGAGCCCCGCAACGCGGTCAAGGGCGACGTCGCCCGCATGATCATGTATATGGCGATCCGGTACGAGGGTGACGACGGCTGGCCGAACCTGGAGATGAACAACTCGGTCACCAACGGCTCCGCGCCCTACCTGGGCCGGCTGCCGGTGCTGCTGCAGTGGCACCGGCAGGACCCGCCCGACGCCTTCGAGCAGCGCCGCAACCAGCGCATCTACGAGCGCTGGCAGGGCAACCGCAACCCGTTCGTCGACCATCCGGAGTGGGCCACCGCGATCTGGGGCTGAACGGGCCGGTTGTCTCAGATCACCCCGGTCGGGCGGTGAGGAATCCGCCCGACCGGGTAACCCACCCGACATGGCCAACACCGTTCCCGACATCAGCCTCAACGACGGCAACACCATCCCGCAGCTCGGCTTCGGGGTCTACCAGATCGAGCCGAAGGACACCGCCGAGGCCGTCGGCCGGGCGCTGGAGATCGGCTACCGGCACATCGACACCGCCGAGATGTACGGCAACGAGGCGGAGGTCGGCGAGGCGGTCCGCGCCTGCGGGCTGGACCGGGGCGAGGTCTTCGTGACCAGCAAGCTGAACAACGGCTTCCACCGCCCGCAGGACGCCCGCCGGGCGTTCGAGTCGACGCTGTCCGCGCTGAAGATGGACTACGTCGACCTGTTCCTCATCCACTGGCCGCTGCCCACCCGCTACGACGGCGACTTCGTCTCCACCTGGAAGACCCTGGAGGAGTTCCAGCGCGACGGCCGGGCCCGCTCGATCGGGGTGTCGAACTTCCAGGTGCCGCACCTGGAGCGGCTGGCCGCCGAGGCCGACGTGGTGCCGGCGGTCAACCAGATCGAGGTGCACCCGTACCTCACCAACGAGCAGGTGCGCGCCTACGGCGGCGAGCACAACATCCTCACCGAGGCGTGGTCCCCGATCGCCCAGGGCCGGGTGCTCGACGACCCGACGATCGTCGATGTCGCCGAGCAGGTGGGCCGCACCCCCGCCCAGGTGGTGCTGCGCTGGCACGTGCAGCGCGGCGACATCGTCTTCCCGAAGTCGACCACCCCGAAGCGGATCGCGGAGAACTTCCAGATCTTCGACTTCACCCTCGACGACACGGCGATGGAGCGGATCAGCGGACTGGACCGGGGCGAGGCCGGCCGGACCGGCCCGAACCCGGACGAGTTCGACTACATCCCGGCCTGAGCGAACACCTCCGCCACCCGGACGCGGCGCGACCACGGGGCGGGACCCGAACCAGGGTCCCGCTCCGTCGCGCCCGGCAACGGGGTGGCGCTCCCCGCCGGGACGGCAGGGGGTGGTCGGACGCTGTCGAGCTGACGACGTCGGCGAATCAGCGGCACCATCCCCGTCATTGATGTACGCGCGTCGATATCCGTACCATCCGGGGTATGCGTGCCCGTCGTGTCACCGCCACCGCCGCTGCCGCCGCGCTCGTCAGCCTGGTCGCGGTCAGCGCGGCCCGCGCCGACGACACCCCGGCGCTGACCACCCCCGGCGCACCCGTGGTGGTCGCCAACGACCCGCACCGGCTCAGCCTGACCTGGACCCCGTCGGCGTGGAAGGGCGAGCCCGGCGGCCCGATCACCTACGACGTGCGCTCGCCGATCGGGCCGAACGCCTACCGGGGCCTGGGCAGCACGCAGACCAACGCCGTCACCCTGACCGACCTCGCCCCGGGCACCGACTACCGGATCGCGTTGCAGGCGTACGCCCTCGGCGGCTACTCCGACACCTCGGCGGTCACCACCGTGCGCACCGCGTACGGGCGGGCGAAGGTCGACTACCTCAACCTCGACTGGGCACCCACCGACAACCAGGCCCAGTTCCGCCTGAACATCACCAACACCGGCGGCCGGCCGCTGGACCTGACCACCGTGCGGGTCCGCTACCACCTGCGCTTCGAGAACGGCAACGCCGCCCTGACCACCGAGTGCGACTGGGCGACGCTCGGCTGCGACCACGTCCGGCGTACCCTCCAGTACTTTCCGCCGCCCGCGCCGCCGCCCGGCCCCGGCCCCACGCCGACCCCGACCGTCTACCCGGTGCCCGGGACGCCCTTCCCCGGCTGGGTGGAGCTGACCTTCGACACCGGCGTGCTGGCCCCCGGCGCGTCCTCCGGCCCGATCCAGCTCCGGCTGCACCGGCCCAACTGGACCACGATCGACGAACGCGACGACCCGAGCTGGCAGGCAGCCACCGGCGCGTGGGCCCCCAACAGCCGGATCACCCTCGACGTCGACGGGGTCCGCGAGTACGGCGACAACTGGGGCTGACCGCCGTCAGGCGCGGGCTTCCCCGGCGACGGCGCGCTGGGCCGCGACGATCGTGTCGACCGGCAGGCCCAGGCCGCAGAGCACGGCGGCCAGGTAGTCCAGCACCCGCCAGTGCTGCTCGTCGGTCAGCCCGAGCCGCCGCCACGCCCCACCCACGGCCCGCCCGCCACCCGGGCCGCCCAGGGCCGAGGCCAGCTGGGCGGTCAGGCGGCCGGCCAGCCGGGGCCGGTCCAGCCCGATCAGGTACGGGGCCAGCTCGGCGTCCGCCGCGACCAGGCGCAGCCAGCGGATCACCACCGCGCGCACCCCGGCCGGCCCGAGCCAGTCGAACACGCTCCGGGGACAGGTGACCAGTTCCGTCGTCCGCACACCACTCAGTACGGATCGTCGCGTACCCACAGTTCACCGTCCCGGCTACGGCCGGTACCCCGCCAGGAACGTCATGGTGGTCTGGTTGGCGGCCCAGCCGTCGGGAAACTTCACCGGCACGTCCAGGTGCACCGACTCCGTCGACGGGTGGGCGTCGAGCAGCTCACCGATGCCGGCGCGGGCCACCACGATGCAGGAGTGCCGGTGCCGGGAGGTCAGCACGCACAGCCGTCCCGACTCCAGGTGGAAGTTCGTCGCGTCCCGCCGGCCGGACAGCGGGTGCAGCACGATCGTCACGTCGTACTCGCGGCCCTGGAGCCGGTTGGCGGTGTCCACCGTGACGTCCGCCCCGGCCGGGCCGAGGTGGGCGCGGATCGCGGCGACCTGGTCGCGGTGCGCCGCGCCGACGGCGATCCGGTCGGCGGTCACCGGCGCGCCGGCCGGCGCGTGCTCGGAGACCGCGACCGCGCCCCGGTGCAGCACCCGCAGGGCGAGCGCGGCGCACGCCGCGGCGGCCTCGGCATCGGTACGCAGGGTGTGCCGGTCCGGCAGCTCGTGCAACGCCCAGCCGGTGCCGGCGGCCAGCTCCACCGCCGCGTCGAGCGCGTCGCCCGGCCCCGGCCGGGTCAGCGTCAACACCCGGTCGGCCGGGCCGGTGCCGGCGCGGAAGCCGGTGAACGGGTAGAACGCCGCCGCGACCACCGGGGCCGCCGACGCGGGCAGCCGCCAGGACACCGGCAGCCGGTGCACCGGCAGCCCCGGGTTGTGCCGCAGCAGCACCGCCACCGCCGCCTGCATCGGGTCCCAGCTCAGGCCCGTCCAGCGCAGCGTCTCGACGGTGGAGAACGGGTCGAGCTGCCCGGGATCGCCCACGAACAGCGCCCGCTCGAACCGCCCGGCCACCCGCAGCAGGGCATCCGAGCGCATCTGGTAAGCCTCGTCGACGATCGCCCACGGCCACCGGCCCGTGGTGACCGTGGCCCACTTCGCGGCCGTACCGATGGTGACGGCAGGGTCGCCCAGGTCGGCGACCTTCGACGCGACCCGGACCGTGTCGTGCCCCCGGACCCGCTCCGACGGCCGGTACTCGGTCGCCGACAACCGGCCGATGCGCAGCTCGGGGGCCTTGGTGGCCAGCCGGTCGATGAGGTCGTCGACCTGCTCGTTGGTCTGCGCCACGATCATCAGCGGTTCGCCGGCGGCGGCCAGCTCGACGGCGGCCCGCACCACGAGGGTCGACTTGCCGGCCCCGGGCGGGGAGTCGACCACCACGCCCCGGTGGTCGCCCGAGCGCAGGTCGGCCAGGACGGCCGCGACGACCCGTTCCGCCTCGACGGCGGGCGGCACCTCAAGCCCGATCATCGGTTCCCCTCCTGCCCGGTGAGTCTGGACCCTACCGGCAGGGCGCCCGGCAGCCGGACCGCCAGCGATGGACGGTCCTTTCGGACACGGCGGTTTTGTCCGGTGTCCGACACGGCGTCGGAAAGGCCGGCGGGGCGACGTGGCGAATCCCGGCGGCGGCCGGCGCGACGGGCCCGGCCCGCGCCGCCGACCGGGACGCCGCCAGGCCGGTCCGGCCCGCTGACCGGCGCGTTCGCCACGATTCCAACGACGTCGACAGATTTATCGGTGTTGTCGGGGTGGTTCCGGTTCCGCCCACCGGGCGACACCGGGGTGGGCGACGACGTCGGCGACGACGGCACGAACGGTGCGATCCGCCCCGAACAGTTGCCACCGGCGGTCGCCCTTTCGCACCTCCGCTTACCCATTCGGCGGATCACAGGCCATTGACGGCAACGATAGAAAGGACGCCTTCCCGTTCTTCCGCCCAGGGATCTGAACCACGCACCGCGTCCTGTGCACGGGACTGCCCGATTCAACGTCGACGGGCGAGGCGGAGCACGCGATTCACGTAGAGGAGTGCGTTCCCCATGACATCCCGTTCCCGGAGCGACTCTGCCAGCGGCGACCCGGCCGCAGTTCCCGTCCATTCCCCACCGGTCGGCAGTTTCATCGGCGACCTCTCGCCACAGGCGCGCCACGCCCTGGCCCAGGCCGGCACCCGGCACGAGTACCCCGCCGGCGCCACGCTCTTCCACCAGGGCGACCCGTCCCGGCACGTGGTGCTGATCGAGGAGGGCTGGGTCAAGGTCACCTCCATCTCGCGCCAGGGCTGGGAGGCCCTGCTGGCCATCCGGGGGCCCGGCGACATCCTCGGTGAGCTGTCCGCCGTGGACGGACGTCCCCGACTGGCGACCGTCACCGGGCTCTCGCCGATCCGGGCCGTGGTGCTGACCGCCGAACGGCTGCACCGCTGTCTGGCCGACAACCCCGAGGTCGCCCTGTCGCTGCTGCGCCACCTGGCCTCCAGCCTGCGCGAGGCCGACGGCCGACGGGTCGAGTACGGGTCCAGCAACGGCGACCACCGGCTGATCGTCCTGCTGGTGGAACTCCTGGACCGGCACGGTGTCGCCACCCCGGAAGGGACCGCCCTCGACCTGCCGCTGACCCAGCAGGACCTCGCCGCCTCCGTCGGGGTGTCCCGGGAGGTGGTGGCCCGGACGCTGCGGGTGCTGCGGCACCGACAGGTGCTGCTCACCCGACGGCGACGCATCGTGGTGGTGCAGCCGGAACTGCTCCGGTCCCTGGCCGGTTCTGTGTCGATGTCGACATTGGAGCCGTAGGGCACGACATCGAGCGGAGGACCCGACCCCGGGACCCTGATCGGGACGGCAACCCTGCGGTTCCGAGGAGTCCCATGTACCGAGCAGCCCGTGTCCCCAACCACCACGTCGCGCACCGACGGGTCCGCACCGCCCCGGGCGGGGGCATCGACCGTTACGGCCGGGCGGGGGACCAGCAGGCGGCGCTGCGGCTGACGGAACGGTTGATCGCCGAGGCCCGCGACGAGCTGCGGCGGGCGGACGCGAAGGCGTCACAGTGGCTGACCATGTCCGGTGGCGTCGTGCTGGCGATGCTGACCGTGCTGACCGGCACCCGCTGGTCGCCGGGGCAGCTGACCGGTGCGGCGGCCTGGGCCTGGTGGTCGGGTTGCGCCTGCGCCGCGGCGGCCCTGTTCGCCCTGGCCATGGCGTTGCTTCCGAGGACGGCGGGCGCCGCCGAGGTACGGCAGGTCGCCTACTTCGGGCACGTGCACCGGCTGCGCGACCCGGCACTGGTCCGCCGGTACGTCGAGCGGGCCGCGCAGGACACCATGCCCGGCCTGATCTCGCAGCTCTGCTGGCTCAGCCGGCTGGTGATGACCAAGTACCGCTGGGTCCGGGCCGGCACGGTGCTCGTCACGCTCGCCGCCGCCCTGGTCGCGCTGGCGCTGCTCTGACCGACCCGTCGACACCTGACCGACCGAGGAGAGGAGAGACCGGTGGCTTCCCACACCGAGGACCCGAACAAGACGCCCACCTGGTGGTCGCGGACGAGTTTCGCCGGCCGGTTGTCCGATGCCGACCGGGCCGCCCTGCTGCGGATCGGCGGGCGGCAGGAGTTCCCGTCCGCGCACACCCTGTTGCGGCAGGGTGACCGGGGGCGGCACCTGTTGCTGCTGACCACCGGACAGGCCCGGATCATGGTCGAGGGCAGCCGACGGGGGCCACGGGGGATCGCGCAGCGCTTCGCCGGTGACCTGGTCGGTGAGCTGTCCTACCTCGACGACGGTCCCCGGTCGGCCTCGGTGGTCGCCGTCGGGCCGGTGGTGGTCCGCCGCATCCCGGCCGAGGCGTTCGACGACTACCTGCGGCGGCATCCGACGGCGCACCGGTCCTTCGCCAGGTTGCTGGCCGATCGGCTCCGGGCCGCCGACAAGCGGACCGTCGCCGAGTCGTACGACACGACCACCCGGGTCGCCGCCGTGCTGGCCGACCTGACGGTGCTCGTGGACGACGAACTGGTCGCCACCACCACCCAACGGGAGCTGGCCCAACTGGTCGGCGCGTCGCAGATCTCGGTGCACCGGGCGTTGCGCCGGTTGGCGCACCTGGGCCTGCTGGTGACCCGGCACGGCTCGATCGTGATCGTCGACGAGGTCGGGTTGGGACGGTTCGCCGATTCGGCGGCTGACCCCATCACCTGATGTAGATCAACTAGCCGGTTTCGCAATTCCCGCCGCAGAGTCGAAAACGACCCACCCCTTCAGCGGAAAAGGACGGCAATAGCCATGGAACTTCCACGACACTGGACCGTCGTCTCGTCGGACATCGTCAATTCCAGCGAGGGTGGATACCCGCGTCAGTCCGATCTGGCGACCGCCGTGGAGCAGATAATCGACCGGATCGAGCACCGGTGCCCCTACCCGGGGAGCTGGATCCGACGGGAACGCGGCGACGGGGAGCTCATCCTCATCCCCGCCGGCGTGCCGATCGCCTGGGTGCTCGCCGGTTTCCTGCCCCAACTGCGGCAGGAGATCCTCGGCCACAACCGCAACAAGCACCCCGACCACCTGCTCCGGCTGCGCGTCGGCATCGACAGCGGAGACGTGAGCGTCGACACCGCCGGCGTGCCCCGCGGCGGCGACGCGATCGTCGACGCGGCCCGGCTGCGCGACTGCGGTGCCAGCCGGGAAGCGTCGGTCGCCGTGCCGGGCGCGCCGGTGGTGGCCGTCGTCTCCGACGCGGTCTACCGCCGGGTCGTACCGGCCAACGCCCTCGGCATGGAGCCGTGGATGTTCAGGTCCGTCCGCGCGGTGGTGCCCGACAAGACGTTCCGGGCCCACGCCTGGCTCCACCTGCCGTCCCAGCCGCCGCCGGCGGTCAGCGCGGCGGTCGACGAGCCCCAGGCGTCGCCGACCCGGGACCGGCCCGCGCCCGCGCCGGCCGGCGACCCCCGGGACGTGGCCCGCCGCGCCCGGCAGGCCGCCGACACCCACCGCACCCACGACGCCCGCCAACAGGGCGACAACCTGGGCCAGACCGTCTACGGCGACCACGCGACCGTGACCAACTACGGCCCGATCAGCAAGGGAGGGGGATCGGCATGACCACCGACACGCCGTCCACCGGCGACGAGGAGAACACCGCGTCGGCCAGCAACGGCGCCCAGGACGCCCCCGTCGCGGAGGGGAGTTCGCCACCCGACACCGGTGGCGCCTCCCCGGAGGCCCCGGCGGAGCAGCCCGGCGCGGACCGCCCCACCGCTGCGGAGCCGCTCACCCCCGGGCGGGGCAACCGCCTCGACCGGATCGACGAGCTTCGCGCACCCGGCGCGAAGCCGGACCCGGGTGACTCCGGGGGCAAGGACAAGAGCTGGCGTCACGCCGACGACCCGCCACGAGGGGCCGCCGGGCCCGACCCGGCGTTCTCCAACGTCGGGCAGACCGTCTACGGCGACCACGCCGTGCTCATCAACATCCAGCTCCCCGACGGGCGTCAGGTCACCATCCTGCGTTCCCAGCGCACCGAGGCCGAGCTGCTGGAGTTGGAGCACACCTGGGTGGCCGTCGACGGCTTCGGCGACGCCCTCGAACTCCTGCGGGACAAGCGGGTCGTCGTCCTGCGCGGCCGGGTCGGCACCGGCCGGCGCACCACCGCCGAGATGATGCTGCGGCACGTCGTCGGCCTCGACCGGGTGGTCGGCATCGAGGACCCCGAGGTGACCCTCCCCCAGCTCGCGGGGCAGGAGGGGCTGCTGCTCCCCGAGCACGGCACGGTGCTGGAACTGCCGGCCAGCGAGGCGGTGACGAGCGGCACCCTGCGCGCCTTCGCGTTGCTCGCCCGCACCGCCTCGGCCTACGTGGTGATCCTCGACGGGCACGGCGACACCGCCGACCCGACCCTCGTCCAGCACACCGTCGACTACACGTCGCCTCCGCCGGAGAACGTGCTCCGCCGGCACCTGGGACGCCTGCTGCTGCGGCAGCGGGGCTGCGCCGACACCTGCGCCGAGTGCATCGGCGACTGCTGGAAGGAGTTCGTCGACCGGTGCGTGGCGCACGACGGGATCGCCGCCGAACTGGCCGCGCACCCCCGCCCCCGGCAGATCGTGGAACTCGCCCAGGCGCTGGCCGGCTGGAGCGGGGCCGACGAGGAGCTGGGCGTCGCTCTGGGCGGGCTGCGTCGCCGTCGCCGCGACGTGGTCGCCCGGCTGCTCAAGCAGGACAGCGCGGAGAAGGCGACCGAGGACCCGCAGGCGGCCCCGCGTCGGCAGGCGTTCCAGATCGCCTACGTGGCCCTGCACAGTCTTCCGTTGGCCGACGTCTTCGACGCCAGCGAGCTGCTGCTGGGAATCCTCCAGGCGGTGGAGACCGGCACCGACCGGCTGCCCCGGGTGGTGTTCGACGGCGGCGTCGACCAGATGCTGCACGCCTGGGGCGGTGAGTCCCCGCTGGCCGCGGCCGAGACCGGCGAACAGCCCCGCCGGGCCCGGCTCACCGACTTCCGCCTGCTCTTCGACGTCCTCGACGTGGTGTGGCACGACTTCGACGGCGTCCGGTTGCCCCTGCTGGTCTGGCTGGAGGAGCTGGTCTTCACCCGCCGCGACGAGGTCCGGTGGCGGGCGGCCCGGATCACCGGTTGGCTCGCCACGTACGACTTCGACGAGGTCTGCAACGGCATGCTCCGGCAGTGGGCGGCCGACGAACGGGGCACCGGCCGGCAGGCCGCCGCCTTGGCGCTGGAGATCGCGGCGCACGACGACCGGCTCGTCGCCCGCATCCAGGGGCGGGTGCTCGGCTGGGTACGCAGCGCCAACCCGAGGCTGCACGACACCGCCGCCCGCGTCTACGGCACCCGCATCGGCCGCCTCGCCCCCGCCGACACGCTGCGGGAGCTGCGTACCCTGGCCAGCCGGGACGACCTCAACGGCAGCGCCTCGGTCGCGCGGGCGCTGACGAATCTCTACCCCGTCGCCCCCGAGGAAACCTGGCGTGCGCTGGTCGACTGGAACGGCGCGGACCTGCACCGGCTGCGGGTCCACGCCGCCCGGGGCATGACCCTGCTGGGGGGACAGCTCGCCGGTCAGGCCCCGCACGAGGGTTGGCCGCTGCTGCTGACCGCCGTCGAGGGCTTCACCCCCGACCCGACGGAACTGGCCGGGCTGTGGCGGGGCGCGCTCAGCGACCCCACCACCGCTCCCCGCGCCTGGAAGCTGCTGCACGCCTGGCTGCTACTGGGCGACGAGGAGCCGGTGGACGAGGACCCGGTGCCGGCCGACCGGCTGGCCGACCGGCTGGTCGCCCTGTTCTCCGCGGTGTTCGTCGGCCGGCTGGTCGGACGCAGCCGCTTCTACCTGCGCGACTGGTCCCGGCAGTCGGCCACCGCCCGCCGCCTGCTCACCCCGCCCGTCATCGCCGCCGGCGGCACCACCGATCCGGCACCGCCCACCGTAGGAGGTAACCCGTGAGCATCCCGACATCCGGCCGTACGGTCGTCCGGCGCAGTCTGTGGCGTCGGCTGGTCGACTGGTTCCGTGGCACCCCACGCGGGCAGGTCACCAGGGACGAGGAGATCACCTACCAGCCGACCGACGACAGCACCCTGCTGACCGCGCTCTGCCAGGGTGACGTCTACGAGTTCCAGGTGCACACCACCCTGGTGTGGTCGGCCTTCCTGCCCTACCACGACCTCGTCGCCGAGGCCGACGAGTTCACCGCCAGCGCCCGGGACACCGTCCGGGAGCGGATCTGGGAGGTCGCGCGGCGCTTCTCGCCGTACCAGTCGGTGGAGGCGGAGCAGGCGATCCAGGAAGCGCTCACCCCGCAGTGGTGCTACCGGGGTGCCGCCGGCATGGTGCGGTGCAGGGCCAAGGTGTGGGTGCTGCCCGACCCCCGGGTCCGTGACCATCTGTTGCCGTTCGAGCAGCGCAAACTCGACGTCGAGGCGAACACCACGCTGGCCCTGCTGCGCGCCGACCGGTTCGAGCAGGTGGCGCGACGCTGGCAGCAGCTGTTCGACACCCTCGGCCACGACGCGATGGTGGCGTACGCCGCGCAGCTCGCCGATCCGACCGTCTCGGCCATCGTCACCAACCTGGTCAACCACCGGCGCGCCGGTGCGGTGCAACTGGTCGACGTGCTGCGTCAGGCCAGCAAGGACCACGAGAACATCGGCCTCTACGAGTTCGCCAGCGCCTACGACGCGGCCCTACAGACGCTGCGCCGGCAGATGCACCTCGACGAGGGCGGGTTCCCGATCGCGGCGGTCGACTCCGGGGCCGGATCATGAAGCCCGACCGGTTCGGCCGGATCGCCCTGGCGGCGGTCACCGTGGCGGCGTTCGGTACCGCCGCCGGATGCGGCAAGGGTGACGGTCCGCAGGACACGTGCGCCGCTGTCGCAGGTCCGGCACCGACCGGGGTCGGTCGCACGGCCGTGCTGCTGGACGTCTCGGCGTCCACCCGGGGAACCGGGTCGGCACCGGACTGGGCGGCGGAGGTGGAGGCCCAGGTGGCCGCCGCCGTCGACCGTGAGGAGGTGGTCTCCATCGGCACCTTCGACGGCTCGGCCTCCACCGTCGCCTGGGCGGTACGCGACAGGGCGACCGCACCCACCAGCAAACGGACCAACAACCAGCGGCTGGAACGCGAGAAGACCAAGTTCTGCCTGCGCAGGTCGGCGAGCGAGGCGGCGCGGACGCCGGCCCGCACCACCGGCACGGACATCCTGGGCGCGCTGGGTGTCGCCGGTGGGCAGACCGCCCCCGCCGGCGAGGCGCGCCGGACGGTGGTGATCGCCACGGACGGGTTGGGCACCGTCGGCTGCACCGACCTCAGCCGGGCCCCGGCCGGCGGGGCGGCGCTGATCGAGGCCGCCGTCCGGGACTGCCCGGCCCGTACCGGATGGCCTGCCGAGCTGGCCGGTAACCACCTGGTGATGCTCGGGGTGGGGCACCCCGCCGAGGGCCAGCCGATTCCGGAGACCGGGCAGTTGGCCTGGCTCCGGCAGTACTGGCGGCGGCTCTGCGCGGCGGCCCAGGCGGCGTCCTGCGAGGTCTCCACCGCCCCGGTGGCCGTGCGGTCCGGCGGAGGCGGGGGCGGGGCCGGCCAGCCGCCCACCGACCCACCTGTCAGTTTCCGTCCCGAGGGGGGACCGCCGCTGCCGGAGCCCGAGGGCACCGTCTGGCCGGTGCCGTCGGCCGCGCTGTTCGCCACCGACTCCGACGAGGTGGGGCAGGCCGGTATCGCCCGGCTCGGGCAGATCAGGAAGGAGATCGGCACGGCGCGGGTCACCCGGGTCGAGGTCATCGGCTACACCGACTCGCGCGGCGGCGACCGCCACAACCAGGACCTGTCCGAACGCCGGGCCGCGGCGGTCGGGGTGGTCCTGAACGGCCTGGGGCTACCCACGCCGGTCACCAGGGGCGCCGGGGAGACCGGCCGGATCTGCCTGACCGAGCAGCGGCCCGGCGGCGCCTGGGACGAGGACTGCCTTCAGCGCAACCGAAGGGTCGAGATCGTGATCAGCACAGAGAGCGGATGAGCGATGACCGACAATCACGTACGCCACGAGGACGGTGGCAACGGCCGCCGCTACCAGTCAGTCCAGTGCCCCCCACTGTTGACCCTCGGCGCGACCCGCCTCGCCGAGCCGGTCGCCACGCCGGAGCCGTACCGGCCGGACCAGTTGTCGCACACCGAGTCGGCCCGCCTGGTCCAGGCCAAGGCCGACGCCGAGGAGTCGCTGACCGCGTACCACAGCCGGTTGAAGACGGCGGGTGACCGGATGGTCGACGCCTGGCACCGGGCGAAGGTGGGGCTGCACGAGCTGGAGGGGCTGCTCGCCAAGCGGGAACTCGGTGCGGCGGCCCGCCAGGACCGGCAGGTCCAGCGGGAACACGCCACCGACGGCGTCGAGGACCGCCGGCACCGTCCGTACTGGCAGCATCAGGCGTTCGTCTGGGCGGTGGTCCTGATCAGCGCGCTCTACGACACGGTCTTCTTCGCCGGGTCGTTCCGCGACGCCATCGACGCCCCCGACGACGTCCGGTCCGTGGAGTACTGGGTGTCGTTCCTGCCGGGCGTGGGAATCTTCATGGCGTTGACCCTGGCCGGCTACTGGCTCGGCGTGCCGCTGTTCCGACACCGGGCCAGGGCCGAACGGCGACGCTGGCGGCGGCAGTTGGGGTGGCGGATCCTGCTCCGCCGGATCTTCGTGATGTGGCGTCCGGAGGACGAGGAGCGGCAGCCGGACGAGCTGCCCTGGCCGAGCTGGGTACTGCCGGTGAGCTTCGCCACGCTGGTGGTCGGGGTGCTGGCGGTCTGGGCCTGGCTGCGCGGGAGCCACCTGCTCAACACTGACCTCCAGTGGCCGCTGGTCGGCCTGCTGGTGCTGCTCAGCGCGTCGGCCATCGCGTTCAAGGCCGCCGCACACAACCCCGCCGCCGACCGGGCGATGCGGGCGGGCCGACGCCAGCGGAAGGTCACGCGACGCTACGACCGGCTCAAGGCCAGGTCGGAGAAGCAGCTCGCCGGGCACGAGAAGGCCTGGCAGGAACTGCACCTGGCGGTGGAGGACGCGGTGACCGGCGTCTGGCGGCACGTCACCGACGCGTGGACCGAGATCGCCGAGGGGCGGGCCCGGCACGGGCTCACCGGCATGGTCGCCCCCGGTTTCGTCACCTCCACGGACACCGACGCGTCGGCCCGCGCCCTGTTCGTGGGGCTGACCGGCCCGTCGCTGCGGCTGGAGACGCTGCGGGTGATGCAGGACCTGCTCGACCGGCACCGGCCCGAGGTGCTCAGCGCGGAGCAGACGGCGCTGACCGAGCAGCTCAACGCGCAACTCGACGCCGCGACCGTCGACCAGTGGCCGGACCCGACCGATGGGGGCCCGGCCACGGTCCGGCACTGACGGCGGTTCCGTTGAGGGCCGGTGGGTTCACCCCACCGGCCCCTGCGGATCGGAGCGGGTCACGGCCTGGGCGGTTGTGCGGTGGAAGGGCATCCACCACGGTCACCGCACGCCGGTGACTCCTGTCGGTCATCGGACCGTACTGGCCGCCAAGCCGGGAGCAAACAGTCATCTGACGCTCCCGCGCGCCTGGCCGCGGATGCGCAGGGTGTCCGATCAGTCGCTTGCTGGCTATGGTGTCGGCTCCGTCATCCCTCGCAACACATAGGACTCACGTGGGCATCCTTCAGGAGATGCAGCGGGCGCACGCACGACAGGTGCGCGCCCAGAAGCAGGCGCAAGCTGCCGCACACCGGCACCACCAGCAACTTCGCCGAGACGCCGAACGCGCGCTGAAAGCCGCGCAGCGCACCGCCGTCGCCAACGAGCGCGAGCGCAAGCGGCTGTACGTCGAGGCACGGGTGGCCGAGGTGGCCGCCGACAACTCCGGGCTCCAGGCGCACCTCGACGAACTGGACAATCTCCTGGCCGCAACCCTCGACGTCGACGACCACATCGACTTCCGCCGGCTGCGTAAGTCGGCTGAGCACGCCCCGTTCAAGCCGGGCAACCTCGGGGTACCGCTGACACCACCCGACTGGCAGCGGTTCGTACCGGCCCCGCCCGGCTTCCTGGGCAAGATGTTCGGCGGCCAGGCCAAGTACCAGCAGCAGTTCGCCGCAGCTCAACAGGCATTCGGGCAGGCACAGGCGGAACACGGCGCCGCCGAGGCCGAACGTCAGCGGAAGCTGGCTGCCGCCCACCAGCGCTATCTCCAGAAGTGCGCCAAGGTCGACGCGGAGGTGAACGCGCACAACGCGGAGATCGACCGCTTCGCGGCGGCCGTCGCCGCAGCCGAGCCGGCTGCGGTGGTCGACTACTTCGGCATGGTGCTGGGTAACTCCGTGTACCCGGACGACTTTCCGCAGCACTATCGGCTGGCCTACGTTCCGGAATCCCGCCAGTTGGTGGTGGAGTACCACCTGCCAACGCTCGATGTGATCCCTGCCGTACGCGAGTATCGGTACGTCAAGGCCCGTGACGAGATCACCACCGCCGCGCGGCCCAGCAAGGAGATCAAGGAGCGGTACGCCGTCCTCGTCGCACGGGTCACCTTGCGGACGGTGCACGAGTTGTTCGAGGCCGACCGGTCCAAGCTCGTCGACACGGTGGTGTTCAACGGCATCGTCGACACGACCGATCCTCGGACAGGCGCGTCCGTCCAGCCGTGCCTGGTGACGCTGCGGACCACCCGCGAGACCTTCACCGCGCTCAACCTACGCCTGGTCGAACCGCTCGCCTGCCTGACGCATCTCAACGCCTCGGTGTCGAAACGGCCCGCCGAGCTGGCACCGGTCCGGCCGGTGCTGGAGTTCGACATGGTCGACAAGCGGTTCATCGACGAGGTCGACGTGTTGGCCGACCTGGACCAGCGGCCCAATCTGCTCAGGCTGACCCCGAGCGAGTTCGAGAGTCTGATCCAGAACCTCTTCGCCAAGATGGGCCTGGACACCAAGCAGACCCGACCGTCACGGGACGGTGGCGTGGACTGCGTCGCCTTCGACCCGCGCCCCATCTTCGGGGGCAAGGTCGTCATCCAGGCCAAGCGCTACCGCAACACGGTCGACGTGTCCGCCGTACGGGACCTCTTCGGCACCCTGCAGAACGAGGGCGCGTCGAAGGGCATTCTTGTCACCACCAGCGGCTACGGACCGGCCTCGTACGAGTTCGCCTCGGGTAAGCCGCTGGAATTGATCGACGGCTCCAACCTGCTCTATCTGCTCGGCGAACATGCGGGGGTGACGGCCCGGATCGACCCCAGCGATCTGGACTGAGCATGGACATGCAGCGTCCGCCCGGACAAGCCTTGATCATGCATTTCACCCACCTTGACAACCTGCCGGTGATCCTGGAAGTGGGGAGACTCATCGCGGACAGCGCCGTGGGCGGACATCTGGTGACCGAAGTGGGGTCGGTGGACATCAAGGCCAGCCGACGATCCAGGCTGGTCACGTGCGCACCCGGCGGGTTCGTCGCCGACTACGTGCCGTTCTACTTCGCACCCCGTTCGCCGATGATGTACCGGATCGCGAAGGATCACCAGGCCGGCAAGACCGGACTGTATCCGGACGGTGACGA
This sequence comes from Micromonospora sp. WMMD723, assembly GCF_049863385.1. Classification (NCBI taxonomy): domain Bacteria; kingdom Bacillati; phylum Actinomycetota; class Actinomycetes; order Micromonosporales; family Micromonosporaceae; genus Micromonospora; species Micromonospora sp. WMMD723. Next base: position 3,187,640 of record NZ_JBMKNR010000001.1, on the reverse strand, counting down.
CCCACTGGTATACCTGGTGAGCTCGGTCGACCGCGTACACCGGGCAGGGCTGCCGTGGGTGGTCAGCGACGGCAACTGCGCCTCCGTGCTCACCCGCTTCTCCGGGAGCCTTGACGATCTTGTCTCCATGGTCGACTGGCCGCTGATGCGGGAGATCTCCTGGAACAACATTCCGGAGGACCAGGACCGGATGCGACGGCGGATGGCCGAGTTGCTGGTACACCGGGAGTTCCCGCTGGAGTTGCTCGTCGGCTATGCCGTACGGACGAAGGCTCGGGAGACACAGCTGAGGCGGCTCCTCAGTTCTGCTGGCATCATCAACCCGTACGTCGTTGTCAGACCAGGCTGGTACTACGGCTACACCCGGAGGGAGGTATGCGAATGATCGTCGTCAGCCATGGCAACCTGCTCACCGCCGACGCCGAGGCCCTGGTAAACACCGTCAACACGGTGGGCGTCATGGGCAAGGGGATCGCCCTCCAGTTCAAACGCGCCTTCCCTGCCAACTACACGGCCTACCGGGCCGCCTGTGCGGCGAAAGATGTCCAGTTGGGCAGAATGTTCGTGTTCGATTCCGGCCTACTCGGCACCCGCCGCTATGTGATCAACTTCCCCACGAAGGGGCACTGGAAGGCCAGATCCAGGCTGTCCGACATCCAATCCGGCCTCACTGATCTCGTCCGGGTCGTCCGGGAACAGCGGATCGGCTCGGTGGCGCTACCGGCGCTCGGCTGCGGCAACGGTGGGCTCGACTGGGACGTGGTCCGACCGATGATCGAGCAGGCGTTCGCCGCACTGCCCGACGTCCTGGTGCTGGTGTTCCCTCCGGAGGGCGCTCCCGAGCCGGCGGACATGCCGGTCGCCACCTCCAAGCCGGCGCTGACCGCAGGACGCGCCACCCTGCTGCGGGCCATCGAACGCTATCTCGACCGCGCCCGTGCGCTGGAGCCCCGGGACGGCATCACCAACCTGGAAATCCAGAAACTCGCCTACTTCCTCCAGGTCTTCGGCGAGCCGCTGCGCCTGTCCTTCACCCGGGGCCGATACGGGCCGTACGCGGAGAACCTCAACCACGTTCTTGATCGACTCGAAGGCCACTACCTGGTCGGCTTCGGCGACAGATCCTCCCGCGTCGAGGAGTTGCGTCCCATCCACCTAACCGACGGAACCAGCGAGGCCGTTTCCGCATGGTTCGCTGCCGGCCACCGGATGCCGGAAGCACTCGACCGCATCGCTGCGCTGGTGGACGGGTTCGAGTCTCCGTACAGCCTCGAACTGCTCGCCACGGTGCACTTCGCCGGCGAGGTGGAGCCTCCGACCAGCGACCTCGACGAATTGATCGAACGTGTCCAGGCATGGAGCGGGCGGAAGGCACGCCTGTTCACCCCGGCGCACGTCACCACCGCATACGAGCGTTTACAGTCCGCCAGCCTGCTACCCCACCTGGCCGCGTCGTCGGCCTGACCGGCTTCAGGTCCGGCTGGTCGTCGCGTTCGCAGATCTCGCCCGACCATCTTCCGGTGGCGGAGGAGGCAGTGGCACGGGCAGCCGAGATGGTGCGACACCGCTCCCCCGGCCCCCTCACCGCCAAGGGTGAGCCGGATTTCGCGTCGCAACTCGACTACGAAGGTCTGCGCCTTTCTACAACGCCACTCCCGAGATCGGCTTCCTCGGCGAGGAAGACGGGGTCCAGGGCAGGGCATCGGCGCGACGGTCGACGGAAAACCCATCCGGGTCAGCGACACGACCCGGTTGAGCGATGCAGTCGTGGCTATAGGCGACTCGCCGTCGGATTGGACGCCATCGCCAAGAACGAGCTCCGCCTCGCCCTGACGGCACGCCTGGCCGAGACGGTGCAGCGGGTCCGGATGGTCGGCACGGCCGCGCTGGACCTGGCCTGGCTGGCCGAAGGCCGGATCGACGCGGCGCTCACCTGTCCAACCGTCCGTGGGACATGACAGGCGGCACCGCTATCGCGCGGGAGGCGGGCGCCGTCGTCCTCGACCACGACGACAGCGCCCACACCCCGGCTCGTCCGTCACCCTCGGTCTTGCCGGACAGATGCTGGCACTGGTCGCCGCAGCCAGCAACAGGGCCTGATCGGTGGCGAAACTACGGCAGGGAGCCCACGCTCCGCCCGGATCAGCTGTGTTGTGCCCGCTCGAAGAGTGGGCGGGTGATCGTCGTGCTGAACTGCGGCCCCACAAGGTAGCGCTTCCCCGGGATGTAGCCGTGGGAGTTGTCGCCGACGACGGTGCCGAACCCGGTGTGCCGGTCGAAGCTCACGAAACGTGGGCCGCCGCTGGAGCCGCCGCCCATCACGCACGCGGTGCCCCACTGGCCGGGCGGCTCCGGCCAGTCCTCGGTGGACTGCTGCTCCACCGCCCGGCCGGTGCAGTAGGCGAGGCGTTCACCGGTGTACTCGGGCAGCCCCTCGCGGGCCTCGTCGGAACTGGCCCGGGGGTAACCGAACTGGTGCACCACCCGGGCGCCCGGCACGTCGTAGCCGATCCGCTGGGCCGCGCCGACGGCGTCCTGTACCCGGCGTCCGTCACCGTCCGGGTGGAGCACCACGAACGCCTGGTCGTACGAGTCGTACAGGCTCTCGATCTGGTCGTTGAGCAGCCACGTCGGGGCGACCACCGACAGCCGGCCGACGAACCTGCCGTACGGGGCCCGGCCGTCGGTGTAGCCGGGGACGAACAGCACGTTGGCCGACCACTGGTTGTCCTCGCCGAGGAGGTCGGTGTTGTTCACGCAGTGCGCGGCGGTCACCACGGTGCTGCGGTTGGCGCTGTCCAGCACGGTCGCCGTGCAGCTGGTGTCCTCGCCGTGGTCGGTGAAGAAGAGCCTGCCGACGGTACGCGACACGGCGTCCGCCCGGGTCCAGGGTGCGCCGTCGGGTTTCGCCACGGGCGGCACCTGCGCCGACGGGGTCTGCAGAGCCGCGATCCGCTGCGGCGTCCAGTACGCCAGCACCGCCTGCCGCTCGGCGGCGGTGACGGCCACGGCGTGGATGGCGACCGGGCCGGGCGTGGCGGTGGCGGGCTGCTGGGCGATCCCGGTCAGAGTCGTCGTCACGAGCGCGGTGACCGCTCCCGCGACGCCGACGCGACGACGCAGAGCGGGGGTTGGCTTCGATGTCATGACGGGGAACGTAGGACCGGAATGTCAGGAAGCCGTTTGCGGAGACTTCCCCTCCCGCTCCATGGTCTGACGCCGGAACCCGTGCGGAAGGTGGATACGGTCGGCGGGCACGCCCGCGGCGAGCAGCCGCAGCCGCGAGCCCGCCAGCATCGGAGGCGGCCCGCAGACGTAGACCTGCTGGTCGGGGCGCAGGTGGTCGAGGGCGACCGTGAGTGCGTCACCCCGCTCGGCCGGGTCCGCGTGCGGGTCGTGGGAGAACGCGGGCACGATGGTCAGCCAGCCGTGGGCGCACTGGAGCTTGTCGAGGGCGATGGCGTCGTACAGCTCGACGAAGGTGCGTGCGCCGACGACCAGCGTGACCCGGCGGCCGTCGGGAGCGGCGGCAACCTGCTCGACCAGGGCACGCAGCGGGGCCAGCCCGGTGCCACCGGCCACCAGCAGCAGGTCGCCGTCGCGCAGGTGCAGGCCGAGGTCGCGGGGCGGGCCGAGGCGCAGCATCTCGCCGGGGCGTACCTCGTGAACGAGACTGCCTGAGACGGTGCCGGCGGCCACGGCGCGGACGTGCAGCTCGACGGTGCCGTCGGTGCGGGGTGCGTTGGCCGGGCAGTACCACCGCCAGCGGCCGGGGTGCCGTGGGGTCTCGACGGGAACGGCCTGGCCGGGGCGGTGCGGCAGCCGCACCCGGGGGCGGACGGTCAGGATGGCGACGCCGGGACACGGCCGGTCGTGACCGGTCACCGTGGCCGGCACGCCATCACCGGCCGCGCTCATCGGGCCACCGCCCGACGCACCTGGGCGATCCGCCCCTCAGGCAGGTCCGCCGCCCAGCACACCCCGATCAGATAGTCACCGATGCGCCGATGCTGCTCCTCGGACAGGCCGAGCCCACCCCAGGCGTCCGCCGACTCCCCGGCGAGCGCGGCGGTCACGCTCGCCGTCAGGTGCGCGGCCAGCCGAGCCAGATCCACCCCGATGAGGTACGGCGACAGTTCCGCGTCCGCCGCCACCAGCCGCAACCAGCGGTGGACGATCTCCTCCGGGGTCACGCCCCCGGTTGTGACCTGCGCACGCGGGTGCGGAGTGTGTTCTCTCCCCTGTTCGTCGGTGACGGGGGCGGAGAGGTCTGTTGCGGCGGTGTTCATGGTGTCTGCGGCCCCTGTACGTCGGCGGGAGGGTGACGGGCGCCGGGGCGGGCGGGGACGAGGTCGCGTCGTTCGGGTCGACACGCCCCGGAGCCCGGCACCCGCCCCGGGCCATGCATCAACCCTGGTCAGACGGCTCCGCTGACAACATGACCACGGACTGCACCTGCACGGTCACCATGCTGCACCAACTGCCGATACAGTGCACGTTGACCTACCTCGACATGAGCTGAGGCGGCACCATGACGACCGTGCAGCGATGGAGCGGGCAGGAGAGCAGGACCCTCCGCAACGCACTCCGGATGAGCATCCGCGACTTCGCGTCGCATCTCGGCGTGGCCGAACGGACGGTATCCAAGTGGGAAGCCGGCGGCGCTGGTGTCACTCCGCGCCCTGAGATGCAGTCGGCCCTCGACACCACGCTCGGCAAGGCTCCGGTGGAGGCACGGGACCGCTTCACGGCCGCGCTGCGGGCCGCAGCACCATTTCCCGCCGCTGCGCCTGATATGCCGGTCAGCGACGCGACGCAACTCGGTGACCTCGTCGCCGTCTTTTCGAGCCGTTCAGAGTTCTCCACCCAGGTCTCGCCCGACCATCTTCTGGGCGGCGCGAAGACGGTTCGTGCTGTCGGACTCTCGCTCAACCTGCTTGCTCAGGGCTTCGCCGACAGTCAGTGGCGTGACCTCCTCGACGCAGGTGGACGAGCCCGCTGCCTGTTCCTTGATCCCGCAGGGTCGGCCGTCCAGGCACGCGAGGCAGAGGAAGGATTCTCGCCAGGTCAGCTCTCCGGTCTGACGAAACTGAACATCGAGACGTTGATGCGGGTCCGGGAGCGGCTGGCGGTTGGACGACGTGATCACCTGGAACTGGCCGTCTACGACGACACGATCCGCTTCAACGTGGTGCTGGCGGATGACCTCTGTGTGGCGCAGCCGTACCTGCCGGTGAGTCGAGGAGTCGATTCCCCGACGTTCGTGGTCAGACGGCAGAAAGACCGGTCCTGCCTGTATCCGGTCTTCGAGCAGTTCTTCGAGGCACAGTGGCAGCGAGGGCGGCAGTTGTGAGCGACTACCGACACCTGCTTCCGGTGGCCGAGGAGGCAGTGGCACGGGCAGCCGAGATGATGCGGCACCGCTCCCCCGGCCCCCTCACCGCCAAGGGTGAGCGGGACTTCGCGTCGCAACTCGACTACGAGATCGAGAGGGAGGTTCGCGCCTTCCTACAAGCCGCCACCCCCGAGATCGGCTTCCTCGGGGAGGAAGACGGCGTCCAGGCCACGGGCGAGATGCAGTGGGTACTCGACCCGATCGATGGGACGGCCAACTTCGTCCGCGGCATCCCACTGTGCGCGGTGTCGCTGGGGCTGTTGCACGGCAATGATGCGGTTCTCGGCGTCATCGAAGCGCCCTTCCTGGGCAACCGGTACGTCGCTGCCCGCGGCAACGGTGCGACAGTCGACGGGAAGCCCATCCGGGTCAGCGACTCCAACCAATTGAGCGCCGCGATCGTGGCAATCGGCGATTATGCCGTCGGGGAGGACGCCGCCGACAAGAATCAGCCCCGACTCGCCTTGACCGCCCGGCTGGCCGACGTGGTGCAGCGGGTCCGGATGATCGGCTCCGCCGCGCTGGACCTGGCCTGGCTGGCAGAGGGCCGGATCGATGCGGCACTCACTCTGTGCAACCACCCGTGGGACATGACGGGCGGAACGGCCATCGCGCGGGAGGCGGGCGCCGTCGTCATCGACCACGACGGCAGCCCCCACGATCCCGGCTCGTCTGTCACCCTCGGCATCACTCCCGGTCTTGCCGAGCAGGTGTTGGCATTGGTCCGCGCAGCCCCGTTCGAAGGCTGACGACACCCCCTCCTAGCGGGAGGTACGCCCGCCGAACCGGTCACCCAGAGCCTCCACCCATTTCATCTATGGCCACGCCACCTCTATGCCGAGGGCTCTGCGTCATAGTCTGCCCCGCTCGACGCGCTTCGAAACCAAGTCGAAGATTGAGGCCAGGGTCAAAACATGCCGGCCACCCTCTAGATCGGAACCTCCACCGAGCCGGAAGCCGGCCCCGCCGGCGGAAAAGCGTTGTCTAGAACAAATTTAACAAAATCGGCATTCTTTGCGGTTCGATCGAGGCTGAAGCTGCGCTGCTGCCCGAAATCCGTCGCCCATTGCCGCAGGTTCTTCATTTCCGCTGCGACCACACCACGCTCGAGCAAGTCACCCTTCTGCGCCAGCTTATTCAGCTGAGAAGTATGGCGAACCCTGTCCCCATGAATACGCGCGACCGCCACCATCGACAGGTGGTACCGAAGATTCGATCTCTCAGAGGAGCTCACCCCTCCGTCGCCCAGAAGAAAAGAGTCGACAACCTTTTGATTCTTCACCAACCACAGAAATGTCTCAAGATTTACCTTGCTTGAAAATATCCGCTCATATTCTTCATTTTTCTTCAGCAAAGAGGTGGGCCGAGCACGGGAGTCATTCGGCTGCGAAAGCCCCATGGCCATGACCGCTTGCGCCAGGTATGGGATACTCACAATCCGCTCAGGCCGCCTTCCCGCATTACGATAGAAGTTCTTCCTTCGATCGTAATACCAGTCGTTAGACAAGAAGTAGCTCTCGATGTTCCGTTGCAGCTCCTCAGTAGCCCGCAGAGACGCTTCCGGAACATTCGTCTGACGGTTAGTAGCCCGGATAACTTGATCGCGCACAGCAGCGTCGTTGGTTGCCAGGATCCGAACCAGGATCGACTTTCGACCCGACTTCTCGGCGACCAATGGGTCTTGCATCGCCTTGAAGACCGTGTGAGATGTCTGAAGACCGTTAACGATCTGGACATCTTCCAGGATATAGGTCTTGTTTACGATGCTGATATCGGAAGAGCAGAGTATGGTAACACCATTGTTCAACCACCAGAACTCCGGTGAATCGTCAGCGACTAGGGATTTGGCAATTTCCCTGTTTACGCCGACCGAGCCGCCTTGATAATCGCGGACGTTCCAGTCAAATATGTGGCGACGAAGCGATCCGTCTTCATCGGTCAAGAACTTTACATAATCAGCCAGATGCACCAGCGCGACCAGACTGATCCCCGTATTTGCTTGTTCCTGAAAGGCGAGACGCAGAGTGTAGCTTGGGGCATCATTATGCGCATCCCACAATTCCCTCGCGCCCCAGAACTCGAACGCGACATCACCGCCAACGATGAGATCCTTGACGGTCGCAACAAGCTGATCGCTCTTCAGCCTTACTTTGTGGTTGACCTCGCCCGCGTCACCCTTTGTGGCATATGCGATGTGAACGGAGATTTTCACCTGCCTAGTGGCAAGCTTGGTCCACGCCCTCCTGAAGATATCTATTCTGCCAAGGATATCTGAGGAGTAGAGAGCCTGGAGGGCTTCTTCGTCGGGCGCCAGCGCAAGAAGTCGTGACAACGACGAGGCCAGCAAGTCGATAGCATTCTCGGTAAAGGAATTTGCCATCTTGGCCTGAATAAGCCATAGGGTCAGTGTTTGACCCTTCGCGTACTCCGAGGGCTTCGTTTCATCGCTCAGTAGATCATTATCTTCCTCCAACAGGGCGTCGCCAAGGAAGGCGTACACCCCGTCCAACGCAGCATCGTTTCCGCCCCCAACCCTGCCCGCCTCAAGCTCCTCCTCACTTAAGTCCGAGTGACGAAGGATCTTTTCAGCAACGAACAACTCGAACGTCACGTATTCAGGCAAGTCCAAGTCTTGCTGGTCGCGACGCTCTTTGAGTGCGGCGTTGAGCAGCACCACCTCGTTACTTGCCACAATCGAGCCCTTCGGGGAGACCGGTTCACAAGACCCACCCCCAGGCGGCGGCCTTCGCGCGGGATCGACGGCGGGTGGGGCAGACGTCAACTGCCAGCCTGGGAAGCTGAGCGCGTCCCGCGAGATTACCGCCAAGGCCGCGTCAAGCGGGCCCTCGGCTCAGGCGGCAGGCCCTGCCCAGAGGCCAGCCCGACCATCCCGGCGAACACGGCCTACAGGATCGACCTGGAGCAATTTAGGCTGCTCAACAGGAGGCGGGCCAGGTGCCAGCCGGTGGGGGCGACCGCCGCCTCGTCAGGTGTCGCCCCGCGACAAGTCGGGCCTAAAGTGTCAAGGACCGGACACCCCCATGGGAGCAACACGTCGCAGGGGAGCCGGCCCACGGCTAAGACCACACAAGCGTGGCGGGTTGCGGGTGAGGTTATGGCGCCCTGTAGGGTGGGCCGCGTGGTTGACGAGTCCGCAGGTGCAGCACATCCCGCAGTGCGGGCGGCCGAGTTCTTCGCCGGCATCGGGCTGGTCAGGGAGGCGTTGGAGCCCCTGGGCGTGCAGGTGGTATGGGCTAACGACATCGAGAAGGCGAAGCGGGACGCGTACGCCGCCAACCACGACGCGGGGGATTTCCATCTGGCCGACGTCCGCGACGTCACCGCGGAGCATCTTCCGCCTGACGTGGAGCTGGCGACCAGCAGCTTCCCGTGCGTGGACCTCTCCCTCGCCGGCAACCGCCTCGGCCTCGTCGGCGCGCAGTCGGGGATGTTCTGGGAGTTCGCGCGGGTCCTCGGGGAGATGGGTGAGCGACGGCCGCGCGTCGTCTTCTTGGAAAACGTGCACGGCTTCGCCACCAGCCATGGTGGGCAAGACCTCGCGGACGCCCTGGCGCAGCTGTCCAAGCTGGGCTACTCGTGCGACGTGCTCGCCGTCGACGCCCGCCACTTCGTGCCGCAGTCACGGCCCCGCATGTTCATCATCGGGATCCGTGGCGCCCTGCCTCCTGGGGCGTCGACAGGCGTTCCCCCGATCTCCGATGTCCGGCCCGCTTGGGTGCAACGGGTCCACGACCGCCACCAAGACCTCGGCATGCATCACATGCCGCTTCCTCCGCTCCCTGACGGGCCGGAGGATCTGTCCAGCGTCGTCGAGCGGATGGACAAGGAGGACTCTCGGTGGTGGCCTGACGACCGAGTCAGCGCCTTCGTCAACTCCCTCAGCGCGATACAGACCACGAGGATGACGGCGCTCCGCGACGCGGCGGAACCGTCATGGCGCACCGCCTACCGCCGGACGAGGAACGGCGTGGCGGTGTGGGAATTCCGCCGAGATGCCATCGGCGGCTGCCTCCGCACCACAGGAGGCGGCTCAAGCAAACAGGCGCTGGTCGAGCTTGGCGGCGGCGAGCTACGGATTCGCTGGATGACGCCTCTGGAGTACGCGCGGATGATGGGCGCCGGCTCCTACAAGCTCACGGGGGGAACGCCTAACCAGGCGCTGTTCGGCTTCGGTGACGCCGTGGTCGTCGACGTCGTTCGTTGGATCGGGACGCACTATCTTCTTCCCGCGTTGCGCTGGCGGCCGGTTCTCCAGCCTGCGTAAGATGCCCGGCACCGTCCGAGAGCGTTTGGAGCGCCGTGGCAATCCCGAAGCACGAGCAGCCGCCGCATGCGGTGAGGCTGATCCGGACCGAGCTGGGAAGCGTGATGGACCTTGAGGACCCAAACGCTCCAGGCTCCCGGATCGGCCGTGCGGTCGGTGTCTACGCCTACTACGACTACGACGGAGAGCCCATCTACGTAGGCCAGACCTCGTCGTCCTTCCGGGACCGGGTCTCCCGCCACCTGACCGGGCAGCGCTCCGACGCCGTGGCCAAGTTCATCCTGGACCCCTTCGAGGTCGCCTTCGTCTCCATGTGGAGCGTTCCGCATGTCGCCGGGGCAAAGAGCTTGAGAAGGCCGGGCCAGCCTGCCTCTTCCGCAGAAAAGAAGGCGCTGCTCGACCCCTACGAATACACGGTGTACAAGACGCTTGAGCAAAAGTCGAAATTCCACGCCGTTTTGAACGAGGGGGTCATCCGCCCGACGGAGCGTGTGGAGCTGCCCAAGGTGGTCCACCAGCGCATCATCCCAGAGGTGATTTGGGAAGATCGGAAGCACTCTGACGTGCGCATCGCTCGCCGTGCCGCCACGATCTCGCGCCTGTCGCAGATGATCTCTGAGCGCGAGGTCTCGGGAGGCATGCGACGAACCCTCCTTCTCCAAGCGCGTCGCCTCACCTGGCTCGCTGAGCAGCGCATCCACGAGGTAGGCGTCGAGTTGCCGGACGCCGAGGACGCCAAGATCGGTGATGAGTGAGGCAGCCTCCCGCCTGGCGTATTATCGAACCGTGCCACGACGCCGCGTGGAGCTCGCGCCTGACGACCCCCGCCACGGGACCACGAACGGCTATGGCAATCTGGGCTGCCGCTGTGATCTGTGCAGGGAGGCCCATCGGCGGAAGCATGTGCGATACATGCACGAGGTGCGCAAGTCCAAGTCGCTATCCGACACGACGGCATCGGGCCACGGCACCTCCTACCGTTACGACGTAGGCTGCCGTTGCGAGGAATGCCGTGAGGCGCACAATGCCAAGAGCCGTGTGACCAAGAAGCGTATCCGCGAGAAGCGCGCCCAACGTTCCGTTTCATCTACACCATCGCTCCCGCCGGCACCGCCGCCGTCCGCCGCCTCCGCATCCATGCGTTCCAACCGTTCCCGGGACACGGGGCCTGAAATCCGGCTTCGTAGGGCGCTTCACGCCCGAGGGCACCGTTACCGCGTGGGCATGACGGTCACTGTGGGAAGCCGACGGGTTAGGCCAGACATCGTTTACACCAGGCGAAAGATCGCCGTCTTCGTCGATGGCTGCTTTTGGCATCGCTGTCCCCAGCACGGGCGGGCGCCCAGCGACCCGACGGGCTACTGGGCTGCAAAGTTCCAGCGCAATGTAGAGCGAGACATCGCCGTCACCCATGCGCTCAACTCCGCTGGCTGGCAAGTGCTCCGCATCTGGGAGCATGTGCCCCTCGAGGAATCCGTCGCGATCGTGGACGCAGCCTTTCAGAATTCCGCCCGTGCAGGGCGTTGACCTTAAGGCCAGCCAGCACCGGGCACCGGACGCCCCACCCGTGGCGAGGTGAGTTGCCCGGCGCCCGGCCCCGATCAGCTGTGTTGTGCCCGCTGGAAGAGCGGGCGGGTGATCGTCGTGCTGAACTGCGGCCCCACAAGGTAGCGCTTCCCCGGGATGTAGCCGTGGGAGTTGTCGCCGACGACGGTGCCGAGCCCGGTGTGCCGGTCGAAGTGCGCGAAGCGTGGGCCGCCGCTGGAGCCGCCGCCCATCACGCACGCGGTGCCCCACTGGCCGGGCGGCTCCGGCCAGTCCTCGGTGGACTGCTGCTCCACCGCCCGGCCGGTGCAGTAGGCGAGGCGTTCACCGGTGTACTCGGGCAGCCCCTCGCGGGCCTCGTCGGAACTGGCCCGGGGGTAACCGAACTGGTGCACCACCCGGGCGCCCGGCACGTCGTAGCCGATCCGCTGGGCCGCGCCGACGGCGTCCTGTACCCGGCGTCCGTCACCGTCCGGGTGGAGCACCACGAACGCCTGGTCGTACGAGTCGTACAGGCTCTCGATCTGGTCGTTGAGCAGCCACGTCGGGGCGACCACCGACAGCCGGCCGACGAACCTGCCGTACGGGGCCCGGCCGTCGGTGTAGCCGGGGACGAACAGCACGTTGCGCGACCACTGGTTGTCCTCGCCGAGGAGGTCGGTGTTGTTCACGCAGTGCGCGGCGGTCACCACGGTGCTGCGGTTGGCGCTGTCCAGCACGGTCGCCGTGCAGCTGGTGTCCTCGCCGTGGTCGGTGAAGAAGAGCCTGCCGACGGTACGCGACACGGCGTCCGTCCGGGTCCAGGGTGCGCCGTCGGGTTTCGCCACGGGCGGCACCTGCGCCGACGGGGTCTGCAGAGCCGCGATCCGCTGCGGCGTCCAGTACGCCAGCACCGCCTGCCGCTCGGCGGCGGTGACGGCCACGGCGTGGGTGGCGACCGGGCCGGGCGTGGCGGTGGCGGGCTGCTGGGCGATCCCGGTCAGAGTCGTCGTCACGAGCGCGGTGACCGCTCCCGCGACGCCGACGCGACGACGCAGAGCGGGGGTTGGCTTCGATGTCATGACGGGGAACGTAGGACCGGAATGTCAGGAAATCGTTGGTGCGCCTTCCCCGGATCGGTCTCGACTCAACGTGCTCCGGTGCGAGGAGGGTCGGCTCTCAGGCCGCGTCGGCGTTCGGCGTGAACCTGACATCGAGCCGCATGTCGAGGGCGCCGGCCAGCCGCTCCAGGACAGACAGAGTGCGGCAGCGACCGTTCAGGACGGGTGCTCCTCGACCTTCCGATGGCTGTCGATGCCCAGCTCCTCGACGCGCTGCCACAGCGGTGCCAGCGCCGCCTCCGGGTCCCGGCTGAACACGCTGCCCCGGATCCGGACGAACACGCAGTTGCCGACCCGTTCCAGCACCGCCTGCCGGCGCATGTCGCTCTCCCACTGCTCCGGCCCGTGGTAGGCGTCCCCGTCGCACTCGATGGCCAGCCGCCGCCCGTCCGGCGCGGGCAGCACGAAGTCGATCCGGTACGAGCCGACCCGGAACTGCGGCAACGGCCGGAACCCCCGGCGCAGCATGCGGCGCAGCACCTCGCGTTCGAAGTCGCTGTCGCAGCGCCGTTCCAGGTCGTCGTACGCCTCCTCGGCGGTGGTGACGTTCTGGCAGTAGCGCAGCAGCAGGCCCCGGGCGTCGTCGGGGCGCAGGTCGTCGGGTTGCACGGAGTGGAACACCCAGAGCTGGTCGCGGGCCCGGGAGGCGGCGACGTTGACCCGGCGGTGATGGTCGCGCTTGGTGAACGCGGCGACCGGCCCCTGGTGCGGGGACACGACAGTCGACACCAGCACCACGTCGCGCTCGTCGCCCTGGAAGGTGTACGGGTCGCCCACGCGCAGCCGGCGGCGTTCCATCTCCTCCTCACCGATCTCCTCGCGCAGCCGGGCCAGCAGGTAGAGGGCCTGCCCGCTGGTGCTGAGCAGGCTGACCACGCCGACGCTGCGACCCGCGTACGCCGGGTCGGCGACGATCGCGGCGACCCGGGTGACGAGAGCTTCGGCCTCGGCGACGTTGACGTTGCCGTACGCGGGCAGGTCTTGGCGGACGCCCTCGGGCACGTGCACGGCGACGACGGGGTCGCCGATGCCGGCGGGCCGGTCGGTGCGCAGCGGTTCGATCTCGCCGCCGTAGTAGGTCTCACTGGAGAACCCGATGATCGCCGGTACGGACCGGAAGTGCTCGGTGAGCAGGATGCGTTCGGGCGAGCGGCGGACGGCGTGGTCGTAGAGGCTGCTCTCCGGGTCGAAGTGCTCGGCCGACGGCACGTCGACCAGGTGTGAGTTGATCAGGCCGGTGACGCTGCCGACGAAGGAGAGCTGCGGGCCGATCTGCTGGTCGTCGCCGACCACGACGGCCCGTTGCGCCAGGGTGAGCACGGGCAGGGCGAACAGGTCGGCCTGCGACGCCTCGTCGACGATGACCACGTCGAACCGCGCCCCGCCGGCGAACTGTTCGATGGCCCGGTCGACCGACATCACCCACACCGGCACGGCGTCCACGGCGGCGGTCATCGCCTTCTGGGCGTGGGCCTGCCACTGGGCGGCGTTCTTCCCGGTCCCCTTGCCGATCTTGCGCAGGGCGGTGGTCCAGTCGGCGAGGGCGGCCCGCCGCCGGTCGTCCATCGCCAGCGACACCTCCAGCCAGGCGGACGCGACCACGAGTTCCCGGGTGAGCTGGCGGATGCGTTCCCGGGTGCGGTCGACGCGCCGGCCCAGGGCGACCGGGTCGACGCTGCCGACGACCTGGTCGAACCAGGTCTGCGCGCGCCGCCACCGCCACCGGTCGAGGCAGTCCGCGCCGGTGCCGTGCAGGGCGGCGGCGGTGCCGTCCTCAAGCTGGGCGGTCCAGTCCGGGGCGACGGGCCGCAGCCGCCCGGTGAGCTGGGCGAAGCGGTGCGCCTCGGGGCGCAGGGCGGCGAGTCGGCGCACCTCGTCGAGCAGGGCGTCCCAGCCGTCGAGGTCACCCTGGTAGGCGTGGTCCAGCAGCCGCCACAGGTCGCTGGCCTCCACGCCGGACATGCCGCGTTGGAGCAGCGCGTCGAGCCGGTGTTCCTCGGCCACCAGCTCGTCGTGGACGAACACCGCCGTGGCCCGGCCGAGCAGCGCGATCAGCGCGGTCAGCCGGCGTACGTCGACGGTGTGTTCGGCGCGCGGCAGCACCCGGCGGACGGTGCGCAGCAGCGTCGGCCAGCGCCGCCGGTCCCAGTCCAGCGCGGTGGCGGCGGCGGTGAGCAGCTGGCCCGTCCAGTATTCCGGCTCGTCGCCGACCTCGGCGGGCAGGCCGAGCGGTGCGCGCCACTGCGCCCACCTGGTGGCCAGCGCCTGCCGCAGCCGACGCCGGGTGACGTACGCGACGACGATGTCGACGTCGTCGGCACTGCGCAGCACCTCGCCGTCGATCCGGCAGTCGGTGGCGATCCGGGCCAGGGTGCCCTGGAAGAGCTTGTTGACGCCCTTACCGGCGGCGAAGCGTTGCCGCAGCTCGTCGAGCAGCGCCAGCAGCCGGCGCGGTTCGGTCAGGTGGAGCTCGGCGACGGCGACCTCGTGACCGGCGACGACCCGGGCGGCGGCGGCCAGGTCGGCGAGCGCCTGCTGGCTGGCGGCCACGTGGTCCTCCCACCGGATCCGCCAGTTCGCGTCGGCCTGCAACAACGCGCCGAGCCGGTCGGTCCACGCGCCCTCCCGCTCGGTGAGCAGGGTCAGCGCCTCCCTGAGCTGCCCGCCGAGCTCCTCCAGTGCGGGCTGTCCGACGGCGCGTACCTCGGCGACCAGCATCCCGGCGTCGGCGAGCCGGTCCAGTTCGTGCCGGGTCGCGGCCAGCTCCCGGCGGTCGTCCCGGATCGCCTCGGCGGTCGGCAGGTCGGCCGCCGTCGGCAGCCCCCGCAACGCCTGCGCCCGGTCGGTCCGCCTGGTACGCCGGGCGATGTCGAGCAGGTCGCTGAACTCCTCCCCGGTCAGCGGGGCGTCCAGGTCGGGGCCGAGCGGGTCGGGGATGTCGCCGTAGCGGTCGGCCCGTTCGCGCAGCCACACGCCGACGTCGCCGGGGGACAGCCGGACGCCGTCGATCTCGTACCGGGCGGACTCGTGTTCGGCGAGCGCGCGCAGGCCGGCCAGGGCGAGCCCGAGGTCCCGCTCGGCCTCCTCCAGTTGCCGGCGCAGCCGGTCGACCCGCTGCTGTTCGGCGCGACGGTCCAGGGTGGCGCCCCGGTCGGAGAGTTCCCGGGCGGCGAGCTGAAGCTGCACGAGCTGGTCGGCGGAGCGGCCGAGCACCGCCAGGCAGAGCGGTTGGATCTCCGCCGGCAGGCCGTCGCGCAGCACCCGCAGCGGGTCCTCCTTCTGCGCGACGACGAGCACCCGCTTGCCGTGCGCCATCAGGTGGCAGATCAGGTTGCGGATGGTGTGCGTCTTGCCCGTGCCGGGTGGCCCCTGCACGGCGACGTTGCGGTGCTGGGCGAGCCGGCGGGCGATGGACTCCTGCGCCTCGTTGGTGGGCAGCGGCATGAGCAGCCGCTCCCCCAGCGGCTGCCACCGCTGCGGCTGGTCCTGCGGCATCTCCAGCCGGCTCGGCTCGTGGGCGAGGACGGCGGCGAGCGCGCCGATGCCGGTGGTGTCGCCGGCCAGCAGCCGGGCCCGCAGCTCCTCCAGGAACCGGCGCAGCATCCGCTGCCGGGGCCGGACGAACAGCACCCCGGTGTCGTGCACGTACGGGCCGGTGGGGGCGGGGGCGTCGGCGTCGCGCAGCACCGGGTCGTGGCCGAGGCGGCGCAGCGCGCGCTCGAAGAACTCCCGCCTGTCGAACTCCGCCCAGACGTCGAGGTCGAGCTGCCCGCCGGACCCGGCCAGGGCCAGCAGTTGCCGCAGGTACCGTTCGTCGAGGCCGGTCAGCGGGTCGGTCTGCAACCGGGCCGGCCCCTGCGGCACCACCCGCACGACCGACCGGTCCGGGTCGTACTCGACGGCGACCGGGGTCACCACCAGCGGATACCGCACCCGGTTACCGGCGACGTCGACGCGGATGACGCCGTGACCCCAGACGAGTTCGTGGCTGGCGGCGGTCATGTCGACCCGGTGCATCAGGTCGAACAGGGCGCGGTGCAGCTGGCGTACCCGGTCGGTGCGGGCGGCCTGCTCGGCCCAGGGCCGCCAGTCCTGCTCCCGCCACTGCTCGAAGCGGGGTCGCAGCCGCGCGACCGTCTCCTCGTCGCCGGTCAGCCTCGGCTCGGCCGGGTAGGGCGGGGTGTCGGCGAGGTGCGCGACGAACTCGACGGGGGTCTTCAGTCGCCGGGGTGCCGCCGGCAGGCCGACCTGGAGCCAGCTCACCCCGTCGGCCGAGACGCCCACCTGGCAGTCGGGGTGGTCGGGCAGGTCGTGCTGCCAGAACACGTCCGCTGTGGGCACCGTCCGGGCCGGCTTCTCCAGCTGGGCACGGACGGCCATCAGATAGTCGACCAGCGCGGTGGTGCGCTCCAGGATCAGCGCGGGCGATTCGATGTCGGACGTGGCGCGGGAGAGCATGCGGCACCTTTGCTGGCTGTGGCGGTCCCCGGCACCCTACCGGCGAATTCCTCCCGGACGGGACCTCCGGTCGGCATTCTTCACCTCCGGCGGCGGTCAGCCGGTTTCGGCGCTCGCCCGCGCCAGGTTCTCCGGCACGTCCCGGTCGTGATAGACCCGCTCGCTCGGCTCGATGCCGGCGAGGAACATCGCGTACACCGCCGCCATCCGCAGCCACGCCACCGGCCGCAGCAGCGCCACCGCCCGTTCCGGCCGGCAGCCCGGCACGTCGGCCCGCCAGCGGGCGCACCAGTCGGCGACGAGGGCGGCGGCCGGCCCGGCGGGTAGCTGCTCGGTCAGCCGGAGGATGTCGAAGGCCGGGTGGCCGACGAACGCGTCGCCCCAGTCGATGATGGTGTGTCGCCGCCCGTCGGCGCGGACGTTGCCGGGGTGCAGGTCGCCGTGCACGAGGGTGTCGGGCAGCCCGCACCGGGTCACCTCGTCGAGGCGCGTCTCGACGTCGGCGAGCTGCCGGTGCGCCTGGTGCGGGGCGAGCGTCGCGCGCAGCCACCGGGTCAGGGCGGGGCCGCGCAGGTCCGGCACCCCGGCGGCGACGAGCCGGTCGGCGGCGGGCAGCGTGCGGATCTGGAGGGCGTGGTGCCGGGCGGCGATGGTGGCGCGTTCGGCGGCGTCGGCGCCGTAGCGGTCCTCCCCCGGCACGTGGTCGAGCAGCATCCGCCCCTCGTCGTCGGCGGCGAGCAGGGTGGGGGTGGCCGGGTCGTCGGCCAGCAGCCGCAGCACCGCCGCCTCGTGCCGGAAGAACACCGGCACCTGTTTGAGCCAGGCGGTGCCGTGCGGCCCGTCGAGCCGCCAGACCGCCGACAGGTTCCAGGTCCGCTCCTGGGCCGACACGTTCGCCGGCCGGCCCAGCCGGTCGAGCTGCGCGGCGGCCCAGGCCAGGCTCGCCGCCGGTCCGCCCGGCTGCGCGTAGGGCGCGCGCAGCGGATGCGCCGCCGGCTGCACCGCCTCGGCCGGCAGCAGCGGTACGCGCACCGGGCCGGCCACCTCGGCCAGGTAACTGACATGGCCCCCGGGTGGCCGCCCTTGCCGCCCGGCGAGCAGCCGCAGCACGGTCACCTCGACGCCGTACTCGGCGCGGGCCCCGGCGACGACCGCCGCCGCGTCCTGCCACCAGGGCACCGGCACGTCGAAGTCGGGTAGCGCGCCGAGCGTCCGGCCGGTGGCGTCGACCAGGACGAGGCGGACGGTGCGGACCATGGCCGGACGGTAGCGAGCCGCCCGGCCGGCGCGCGAGCCGAATACCGGCGGCGGTCAGCTTCCCGGTGCGGTGGCGAGGATCGCGTCGAGGCCGCGGGCGAAGAGGTCGTCGTCGTTCCACAGGTCGTCGTCGAGGTGGCCGGAGGCGGTGAGGGTGGGGTAGGCGGCGGCGTTGGCCACGAGGTGCCGGCGGGCTTCGGCGCGGGCCCCGGGGTCGTCGGTCTGCCGCCAGGTGGCTTCGGTGAGCGCCGCGCCGATCACGTAGTTGGCCACCAGCCGGGTCACCACGGCCAGGTCCCGGCCGGTGAACCCGGCGCGGACCAGCGCCGACTGCAGGAACTCCGTGCGGGCGAGGACGTGCGGGCCGAGCATGGGGCGGCCGATCAGGCTCGGCGCCCAGGGGTGGCGGAGCATGGCCGCCCGCCATCCGCAGGTCAGTGTGCGGACGTCGTCGCGCCAGTCGGGGCCGGCGGCCGGCAGCGGCACCTCGCCGAAGATGTGGTCGACCGCCAAGTCGAGGACGTCGTCCCGGGTGGCGACGTGCCAGTAGAGGGCGGTGGGGGTGACCGCGAGGCGTTCGGCCAGCCGGCGCATGGTCAGCCCGTCGACGCCGGTGCGGTCGAGCAGGTCGACTGCCGCCGTCACGATCCGTTCCCGGGTCAGCGGGGTGGTCCGGCGGTTGCGGGCCGGCTCCGTCCGCAGCCAGATGGGGGCGGGCCGGCCGTCCGGTCGGCCACTGAATTCGGTCGCGTCCACCCGCAGCAGCCTAGTACCGCGCACAGTTGATTTAACGCTGTTAAATCAACTGTGCGCCGTCCGCGTCCCCGGTGGTGGAACTGCACCGGGCCGGGAGGGTCCACCGCGAATCCCGGGACGCCGTCGCGTAGACCCCCTGACGGTCAGCGGACCGGGTCGTGGGTGCCCCGCGGAACGCCCGGCCGGCAACGGCGCAGCCGGTCCGCCGCCATCCGGCCGCCGACGGCCAGGCCGTGCCGCTCGACGGCGGCCAGCCCGTACGCGCTGCACGTCGGGGTGTAGCGGCACTGGCCCGGCCAGCGGTGCGACAACCACCGCCGGTAGCCGAGGATCGCCGCCCGGCCCGCCCGGTCCACCACCGGCGACCGGCTCACCCGGGCGGTGCCCGCGCCGAGGGTGAGCAGCAGGGAGAACAGGCCGAAGTCACAGCAGGGCAGACCGTCGCAGCCGTCGCAGTCGGCGTCGCACCAGTCACGCTTCTTCTTGTGCTGCTTACGCTTGAAATGGATCACGCCGTACATGATGCGACGGCCCCGCCAGCCCCGCTTCTCAGGGCGGGGGCCGAGGTAGCGGTACCGGACCGGGCCTGACACCACTACTTCGCCCAACCGCGAGAAACACCCCGGGGGTCAGCGGTGGACGGTGCGGCGCACCCCGTCGTGGCCGGCGCAGGGCTTCGGCTGCCCACCGGTCAGGCTGACCGCGCCGTCGCGGCACAGCACCAGGTAGCCCCGCCCGGCCCAGAACTGTGGCACGCAGTCGAACCAGTCGCAGATCCGGTGGTCGGGCTCGCGGACCCGGTCGCCGCCGCAGTAGTCGTACCCCATCGGGTTGGCCGGCGCCCCGCAGCGCCGCTCCCGCACCACGGACGGTGACGGGGACGGCTGTGGCAGCCGGGTGACGCGCGGACCGGGCGCGGCGGTGGCCGCCGCCGCCACCTCGGGGGTGACCGGCGGATCGGACTCGACCAGCACCGCCGGCACCGCCAGGGTCAGCGCCGCGGCCACCGCGACGGTCCGCCGACCACCCGGGACCCGGGCGCTGATCCGCGCCTGCGCGGGGGTGGCGATCGCCGGTCGGAACGGCGCGCTCTCGGCATGCAGGGCGATCAGCTCGTCGAG
The DNA here is from genome assembly GCF_049863385.1 of Micromonospora sp. WMMD723. NCBI lineage: Bacteria > Bacillati > Actinomycetota > Actinomycetes > Micromonosporales > Micromonosporaceae > Micromonospora > Micromonospora sp. WMMD723. The sequence goes on along the minus strand of NZ_JBMKNR010000001.1, from coordinate 3,167,723 downwards.
CTGGGCGAGGAGGGCGGGCCGCTGCTCGATGGCGTCGGCGAAGGCCAGGGTCAGCACGAACCGGAACTCGGCCGCCGCGCCCGGCGGCAGCAGCACGCCTGAGGTCTGCCGCCGGTCCAGGACCTGGATCAGGGTGACCGGGGCCGCCGGGTCGTGCAGCAGCCCGGTCATCCTCCCGTACGCCCAGTCACGCCGGCCACGCCCGCCGAGCAGGACCAACCGACGGTTGGTGACCACCGCGATCCCGGCGTCGGTGGCCCGGACCCCGTCGGGCAGCCGGTGGCGCAGCGGCCCCGGCTCCGCCTCGACGACCAGGTCGGGGGCGGGCAGCACGGTGGTGTGGCGGACCTCGACCAGCTGCGCGCCGGGCACCGCCCAGAGGACCACCTCGCCGGGGCCCAACGCCAACGGCAGGCCGACCCCGGCCGCCGCGGTGCCCTGCAGACCGACGGCGAGGGCCCGGAGCCGTCGCAGTTCGTCGTCGCGGCGTCGCCAGGCCCGCTCGACGGTGCGGTAGGCCCGCCGTCGTCGTTCGTTCTGCTGACGTGCCCAGGTGTAGCGCCAGGTGGAACCCGTCGAATCAGTCATCGCCACGCCGACCCCTCCGCCGTGCGAGCCACCAACCGGGGTGTTCACCCGGCTCAACGGCAGGAACAAGACCGACGGACCCGGCATTACGGATTTACCACCCGATCGGGGGAGGGAAATCTCCCGACCACGGCGAACCGCGCACCCGCTCACCTTCCGGTTCTCCGCCGTGCGGGGCGCTGCCGACGTGGGTAACGTCAGCCGCAGCCGGGCCGCGACGCCCGCACCGCCGATGCGAGGGGGGCCCGTGACCGGTCCGGACCAGCGCCGCCGCGTGGTGCTCGGCGTCGACATCGGCACCACCAGCACCAAGACCGTGGCGTACGACACCGACGGCCACCAGCTCGCCAGCCACTCCGTCGGCTACCCCCTCGACGAGCCGCACCCCGGCTACGCCGAGCAGGACCCGCAGCTCATCTTCGACGCGGTGGTGGAGACCATCCGCACCGTCGTCACCGAACTGGGCGACGGCATCGCCGGCCTGTCGTTCAGCACCGCCATGCACAGCCTGATCGGCCTCGACCCGGACGGCGCACCACTCACCCCGTCGGTGACCTGGGCCGACTCCCGGGCCAGCAGCCAAGCCGAACGGCTGCGCGCCGCCCCGTGGGGACTGGCCCTACACCGGCGCACCGGCACCCCCGTGCACCCGATGGCCCCACTGCCGAAGATCCTCTGGTACGCCGAGCAGGAGCCGACGCTGCACGCGCGGGTCGCCCGCTGGGTCGGCATCAAGGACTACGTGCTGCTGCGGCTGACCGACACACTGGTCACCGACCACTCGGTCGCCTCGGCCACCGGCCTCATGGACATCCACCAGCTCACCTGGGACGCCCAGGCGTTGCGCGTCGCCGCCATCACCGAGGAACAGCTCCCCCGGCTCGTGCCCACCACCACCGTGCTGCCGGGGCTGACCGCCCGCGCCGCCATCGCCACCGGCCTGCCCGCCGACACCCCCGTCGTGGTCGGCGCGGGCGACGGTCCGCTGGCCAACCTCGGCCTCGGCGCCGTACGCCCCGGCGTCGTCGCCTGCTCCATCGGCACCTCCGGCGCGATGCGGGTGGCCGTCGAACGTCCCGCCGTCGACCCGCTCGGCGGGGTGTTCTGCTATGCGCTCACCGAGGACCGGTGGGTCGTCGGCGGGGCGATCAACAACGGCGGGATCGTGCTCCAGTGGGCCGGCGACACCCTCGCCCCCGAGTTCGGCGAGCACGGCGAGGAGGAACTGCTCGCGCTGGCCGCCACCGCCCCGGTCGGCTCCGGCGGGCTGATCATGCTGCCGTACCTGCTCAGCGAGCGCGCGCCGCACTGGAGCGCGCTACCGCGCGGGGCGTACGTCGGGCTGACCCACGGGCACCGCCGCGAACATCTCGTCCGGGCCGCGCTGGAGGGGGTCTGCCAGCAGCTCGCCCTGGTCCTGGCGTCGGTCCGGGCCGCCGGCAACGAGGTCCGTGAGGTACGCGCCAGCGGCGGCTTCGCCCGCAGCCCCCTGTGGCGGCAGATGCTCGCCGACGCGCTCGACATGCCGGTGCGGTTCCCCGCCGGCCACGAGGGCTCCAGCTTCGGCGCGGCGTTGCTCGGCATGCAGGCCCTCGGCCTGATCGACTCCATCGACGTCGCCGCCGACCTGGTCCGCATCGACGAGACGGTACGCCCCGAACCGGCCTCCGCCGCCACCTACGCCGCCCTGCTGCCCCTGCACTCCGAGCTGTACGACGCGCTGGTGCCCACCTTCGCGTCGCTGCGCCGGCTGGCCCCCAGCCTGCCGGCGGAGCCACCACCCACCCCCGCACCCATGTGACCGCCCGCCCCACGTCGGGCCGGACCCCGTCCGAAGGTCGTGATCGCCGTGCTCACCCTCCTCGCCGCACCCGCGGAACCGGCCACCAGCGCCGGTGACGCCCAACTGGTCGTGGCCGCCCTGCTGGGCATCGCCGCGGTCGTAGTGCTCATCGCCTGGGGCAAGGTGCACCCCTTCCTGGCGTTGATCCTCGGCGCGGCGGTGCTCGGCGTGGTCGCCGCCATGGCCCCCGAGACGATGATCGAGTCGTTCAGCGCCGGGGTCGGCTCCACGGTCGGCGGGGTGGGTCTGCTGATCGCCCTCGGCGCGATGATCGGCGGGCTGCTCGCCGAGTCGGGCGGGGCGGACGGCATCGTCAACCGGGTCGTCGGACGGGTCTCCGGCACCGCCCTACCCTGGGCCATGGCCGGGGTCGCCGCACTGATCGGCCTACCGCTGTTCTTCGAGGTCGGCGTGGTGCTGCTGGTGCCGATCGTGCTGCTGGTCTCGCTGCGCACCGACGTACCGCTGATGAAGATCGGCATCCCGGCGCTGGCCGGCCTGTCGGTGCTGCACGGCCTCGTCCCGCCGCACCCCGGCCCGCTGGTGGCGATCTCCTCCCTCGACGCCGACCTGGGGCTCACCCTCGGGCTGGGCCTGATCATCGCCATCCCCACCGTGATCGTCGCCGGCCCGGTGTTCGGCAACTTCATCGCCCGTTACGTGCCGGCCACCGCGCCGGCCGCGCTGCTGCCCACCCGGCAACCGGCCACCACCGGCGGTGGCCGGCGTGGGCCGGGCAGCCCCGCCGCCGGCCGCGACCGGGAGTCGGACGGCCGGGACGCCGGGCGGGGACCGGCCGGCGACGACGACCTGCTCACCGACGACGACCTGGTCAACCCGGGCTCCGGCCGGCCGGGCGCCCCGGTCGACGACAGCGGCACCGAGACGGCCCGGCGTACCCCCAGGTTCTGGCCGGCGGTGCTCACCGTGCTGCTGCCGGTGGTGCTGATGCTGCTGCGCGCGGTCGGCGAACTGACCCTGGCCGACGGCACCGTCGCCCGGCAGGCCCTCGACATCGCCGGCGCGCCGATCGTGGCGCTGCTGGCCGGGGTGATCGTCGCCATGTTCACCCTCGGCTACCAGGCCGGGTTCAGCCGCAGCCAGGTCTCCTCGGTGCTCGGCGGCTCGCTGCCGCCGATCGCCGGCATCCTGCTCATCGTCGCCGCCGGCGGCGGCTTCAAGCAGGTGCTGGTGGACGCCGGGGTGGGCGACCTGGTCGCCGACGCGGCCAAGGACGCCAACCTCTCCCCGCTGCTGCTGGGCTGGCTGGTCGCCGTGGGCATCCGGGTCGCCACCGGCTCGGCGACGGTCGCCACGATCACCGCCGCCGGCATCGTCGCCCCGTTGGCGGCCACCCTGGACCGTCCCGAGGTGGCGCTGCTGGCCTTGGCCGTCGGCTGCGGTTCGCTGTTCTTCTCGCACGTCAACGACGCCGGCTTCTGGCTGGTCAAGGAGTATTTCGGGCTGACCGTGGGGCAGACGATCAAGAGCTGGTCGGTACTGGAGACGATCATCTCGGTGGTCGGCTTCGCCGGCGTGCTCCTCCTCGACCTGCTCCTGTGAGGTCCCCGCGCCCGCGCCGGCCCGCCGCGCCCGTCGGTCGGGTCGGCGTTGATCAACTTAATGTCGCCACAAGAGCGGTATCGGAGCGCGCAGATACCGCAGTTGTGGCGACATTGCGAGCCAGCCCCGCCGGGCAGGCGGGCAGGGCAGGGCCGCCTGGGCGGGGTAGGGGTCAGGCGCCGGGGATGTTGCGGGGCGGGTCCTCGCCGATCAGGCCGGCCTCCGGCTGGTCCGCCGACACGGGCAGGCCGAAGTCCGCGTACGTCAGGTCGAGCGCCGAGGTCTTGCCCTGCTCGCCGGACAGCTCGATCCGGTAGCGGACCAGCCGCCCCTGCGCGTCCACGGTCGCGGTGAACGGCACCGTGGCGGCCCGCTCGCCGAGCACCCCACCCACCCCCTCGCCGAGCACCTCGGTGCTGCGCCGCAGGTCCAGGGTCCCGGCGTAGGCCCGTTCGCCGGTGGCGCGCACCTCGGTGGCCGCGCCGAGCGTGCTGGCCAGCCGGGTGTTGTCCAGCCCGGTCCGCTTCGCGGCGGCCGCCTCGACGGTGCCCAGGTGCCACCAGGTACGCCCGTCCCAGACCGGCACCCGCCGGTCCGGGGCGGTCACCTTCACGTAGACGTCGGTGCCGGTGACGAGCCGCTCGATGACCACCTTGCCGTTGGCCACGGCCAGCGTCGTCGTCTCCCGCCCGCGCCGGCCCCTCGGGTCCCAGACCAGGGTGGTGGTGTCCCCGCCGCCCGCGCCGTCGCCCAGGGTCAGCCGGTAGGACTGCTGGTCGACCCGCTGCGCGGCGGTGGCCAGTACGGCGGCCGGCTCGGTCGGGGCCGCTGCGGTCGTGGACCCGGCGGTCGGTGTCGATCCCGCACCGCTGTCGTCCGCGGTGCAGCCGGCCGCCGTCACGAGGGCGACGAGGGCGGCCGTGGCGGCGGCCAGCTTCGGGTGCTTCACGGCGGTCTCCCCGGGTGGCGCGCCCGCCGGCCGAGCCGATCGACGCTGGTGACAGAGCGGTCGCGCCAGCCTAGCCCGGCACCCGGCCGCCGACCGGGCACCCCCGACCGCACCGACCGGGCCGGCCACCCCCGATCAGGGGCCGGTCAGGGGGCCTCGACTGCCGAGATGCGGTAGCGGTGCACCTCCGCGCCACGGATCGCCGCGACCTGCTCCTGCTCCGGGCCGGACCCCCGGAACGCCAGCAGCTCGTCGTCGGACTCCCAGCGTTCGTAGACGTTGATCCGGCCCGGCTCGACCAGGTCGGCACCGATGGCGAAGTCGACGCAGCCGGGCGCCGAGCGGGCCTGCCGGACCACCTCCACGCAGGAGGCCAGGTAGGTGTCCCGCTCGGCGGGGTCGACGTAGAGACTTCCGGCGACGATGAACACGGACGACCTCCGGTGGGTGGGCGGGACGAACCCCCATCCTCACCCACCGCAGGAGGCACCGCTCAGGCCCGGCTGATCGCGTTGGCGTGGATCGCCTCGGCCAGGTACTCCGCCAGCCCCGGCGCGACCTTCTCGTAGAAGGCGGTGAACCGGGGATCGGCCAGGTACATGTCGGCCAACCCGGTGTGCACCTCGTACGAGCAGTCGTAGAACCAGCGGACGATGAGCTGCCGGTGCTCCTCGGCCAGCGCCATCACCTCCGCCGAGTCGGCGGGCGTCCCGGCGGTCAGCGCCGCCACGATCCGCCGGCCCCAGTCCTCCTGCTCAGCCTTGATGCGCAGCCAGTCCTCCTTCGAGTAGTTCGCCGCCCGCTGGGTCGACACCCGGTACGCCTCGGTGTCGCCCCAGCGCTGCCGCGCCTCCTCGGCGTGCTCCTCCGGATCGACGTCACCGAACACCTCGAACCGTTCCTCCGGGGTCAGGTTGATCTCCATCCGTCTCGCCTCCATCGCGATCTCGATCGCGGCGACCATCTCCTGGAGCTTCCCGATCCGCCCGCTCAGCAGCTCGTGCTGCCGGCGCAGGTGCGCCGCCGGGTCGGCATCCGGGTCGTCGAGGATCACCGCGATCTCCTCCAGCGGAAACCCCAGCTCCCGGTAGAAGCGGATGTGCTGCAACCGCTCCAGGTCCGCGTCGTCGTAGCGGCGGTAGCCGGCCGGCGTCCGGCCGCTCGGCGAGAGCAGCCCGATCCCGTCGTAGTGGTGCAGCGTCCGGACCGTCACCCGGGCCGCCTTCGCCACCTGACCCACCGTGTACGCCATGGTTTCCTCCCTTCCGGCACCTAGGCTCCGGCCTGCCGCGACGTGAGGGTCAAGTCGATTCTGCGCCGGGTCCCCCGTCAGGGGCGGCACGACGGCCGGGCCCGCCCGGGTGGGCGGCGGGAGCGGGGGTCAGCGCGGGGTGCCGAGGGCGTGCAGGGCGGACAGACCGCCGGGACGGCCGTACCGGTAGCCCTGGCCGTGGACGCAGCCGATCGCGGTGACCGCCGCGTGCTGCCCCTCGGTCTCCACCCCCTCGGCCACCACCGCCAGGTCGAACGCCCCGGCCAGCCGGGTGACCATCTCCACCGTCGCGTACGCCCGCGCGTCGGTGTCCAGCCGGGCCACGAACGACCGGTCGATCTTGAGTTCGGTGGCGGGGATGCGGTGCAGGTAGCTCAACGACGAGTAGCCGGTGCCGAAGTCGTCGATGGCGATGCGGATGCCCAGCTCACGAAGCTGGGCGAGCCGTTCCAGCACCGCCTCGCTGCCGTCGATGAGTGCCGACTCGGTCAGTTCCAGGGTGAGCGCGCGGGGGGCCAGGCCGGCCGAGGCGGTGGCCGCCGTGACGGTGGCGATCAGGTCGGGGCGGCGCAGGTGCGCGGCGGCGATGTTGACCGCCACGGTCGCCTCGGGCACCCGGGCCCGCCAGGTCGCGGCGGCCCGGCACGCCTCGTGGATCACCCACCTGTCGATCGGCACGATCAGCCCGGTCTCCTCGGCCAGCGGCAGGAACGCCGCCGGGGCGAGCAGTCCGAGCCGGGGGTGCCGCCAGCGCACCAGCGCCTCCGCGCTGCGGACCACACCGGTGGCGAGGTCGACGATCGGTTGGTACTCCAGGTGCAGTTGCCGCTCGTCGACGGCCCGCCGCAGGTCGGCGATCAGCTCGGCCCGGGTCACCGCCGACTCCCGCAGCGCCGGGGTGCACGTGCGGTACGCGGACTTCCCCGCGGCCTTCGCCGCGTACATGGCGATGTCGGCGTCGCGCAGCACGTCGGTGTGGGAGGCGTGCTGCGGGCCGAACTCGGCGATGCCGATGCTGGCCGACGGGTGGACGCCGACGTCCTCCTCGCCCGCCGACGGTTGCAGGGCGGCGAGCAGCCGTTCGGCGAGCCGTTCCGGCACGACCGTCCGGTCCCCGGCGACCAGCACGGCGAACTCGTCCCCGCCGAGCCGGGCGACGGTGCCGTCGCCGCCGACGGCGGCACGCATCCGCAGCGCGATGCTGGTCAGCAGGGTGTCGCCGGTGGCGTGCCCGAACCGGTCGTTCACCTGCTTGAAGCCGTCCAGGTCGAGGAGCAGCACGGCCACCGGCGGCCCCTCGCGCAGCGCCCGGCGGAGCTGCCGGTTGAACATCAGCCGGTTCGGCAGGCCGGTGAGCTGGTCGGTGTAGGCGAGCCGGCGCAGCCTGGCCACCAGCCGCAGGTTCTCGTTGGCGGCCAGCCCCTGCCGCAGGGCGAGCACCCCGAGCAGCGCCATCATCCCGCCGAAGACCAACGGCGGGGTCTGCCCGGTGGGACGGCGGGCCAGCACCACCGCGATGATCGCCCCGCCGACCGGCAGGTACGGCAGCGCCACCCGCCACCAGGACGGGAGCGGGGACTCGCCGATCTCCTCGGCCCCGTCGCAGGTGGGCGGCGGTGGGCGGGTGGTGGCGATGCCGATCAGCAGGTAGCTCAGCGGCCAGCAGACGTCGACCGGGTGCCCGGGGGTGTAGCTGCCGTGCGCGACCAGCGAGACGTAGACCGCGTCCGCGCCGGCCCGGGTGACCAGACTCGCCCCGATCAGGGTCAGCGGCGGCCACACCGAGCGGGCCGGGCCGGCCACCGCCACCAGGATGGTCAGCTGCATCAGGTCGATCATCGGGTAGAGCAGGCCGAGGGTGCGCAGCGGATCGTCGAGGTCGGCGGCGGCGACGTCGCGGAACACCACCACCCAGCCGATCGGGATCAGGGCCAGCCCGACGATCACCCCGTCCAGCACGGTGCGGGCCCGGCCCACCGCGCTGCGTGGCGCGGTCAGCGAGGCCAGCAGCGCGGCCGTGCCGGTGACGATGCCGGCGGTGAAGACCGCCCCGATCAGCGGGGTGTGCGGCAGCTCGTCGGCGCGCAGCCGGTCCACCGTCCACAGCAGCCGGCCGGCGGCGGCCAGCCCCATGGTGAGCGCGAGCAGCGCCCAGAACCGGCGCAGCGGGGCGGGGTGCCGACGCATCGTGCGGACGCAGGCGTAGCTGGCCCAGCTCGCCACGGCGGTGGCGATGACGTCACTGACCAGGGCCGCCCTGGGCAGCGCGGCGAGCAGCCAGACCAACTCCAGCACGACGGCCACCGCGGCGACGACCGCACCCACCCGGGGGAGGGTCAGCGGTCGGGTCGGCGCGCCGGAGACGGCGTCCTGGGGTAGCACGGTGATCGCTCCGGCTCTCTCTCCAACGCGCACCTCGACCGTGCGGACGGATCACGGACGGCGAACCATCGCAGCCTAGCCAGCCGGGCGGGTCACCGCCACACTCACCGGGTCGGCTATCCGACCACTGAGGACAGGGCCTCGGACTGTTCGTAGGTCGGCGGTCCCCCGTGCGTCCACGGTGTCTCCTCGGCCGTGGGGAACGTCCCGGCGGGCAGGTACGCCTCCGACAGGGTGGTCAGGCAGAGCCGCTCCCCCACCTGCGGCACGCTGCCCGGCGGCGCGGTCAGCCCCCGTCCCATCCCGCCCGACAGCTCCAGCACCACCTCGGTCCGGCCGTCCGCCGCCGGGGTCACGAAGACCACCTTCGCCTTCTGGGCGGGTCGCGCCGTCGACCACAGGGTCGCCCCGACCGGCATCCGCACCGGTTCGGTGGTCACCACCTGGATCCTCGGCCGCAGCACCGGCCGCTTGCCGCTGTCGTCCACCCGCCCCGGGTCGGCCAGGGTCACGTCGGCTACGAACGCCTCCCCGGCCAGCCGGTGCTCGGCCATCACCAGCGGGTCGTCGTAGGCGCGCTGCACGGCGTAGCTGGTCGCGGCGCGTTCCAGCCGGTGCAGCCGGACAGCCGCCGCGACCGCGCCGTCGTGCCGGGGCTGCGGCCCGCCGTCGGCGTCGAGGTGCTCGGCGTAACCGGTGAAGGCGTCCCGGTCGCCGGCCCAGCGGCCCGCCACCCGGGCACCGGGCGGCAGCCCGTCGAGCAGTCCCAGGCCGCGCCACATCAGCTCCCAGGTGGGCGCGAGCTGCCCGCGCAGCAACCGCACCAGCTCCGCGTACGCCTCGTCGCGGGCGGCCGGGTCGTCGTCGGCCGCCGCCCAGGCCGCCATCGCCGGGGCGAGCGCCTCGTTGTCGAACTCCGGGTCGGTGGCCGGGCCGGCCGGCGGGCACACCGCCGGGTCCTCGGCCCGCGCGGCGGCCTCGACACCTGTCGAGCCGGCCGGCGGGTCGATCCAGCCGAGCAGTGCCGGCAGGTGCTGGTCCTCCACCGCGCTCTGCCCGGTCGCCCAGTGCAGGGTGAGCGCGTCGGTCATCGCCAGCAGCGCCGACGAGCCGGGCTGCTCGGCCCGCTCGGCGAAGAAGGTCAGCCAGCGGCCGAGCAGCGGAACGGCCGGGTGCACCGGATACTCCCCGTCGGGGCGGCGGAACCGGGTGGAGCGGCCCAGCAGCCGCAGGAAGGTGATCCCGGCCGGGTTCGGCACCCACAGCTGCGGGGCGTCGGCGTACCGGTAGCGGACGTCGCGGCCCCGGTCCACGGCCACCGCCTCCGAGACACCCCGGAAGCCGTCGAGCCAGGGCAGCACGGTCGCGGCCAGCTCGGTGACGAACCGGAACCGCTGGTCCCGGTTGCGGGGCTGCGGCACGACCAGCAGCCGGGCGTCGGCCGGGTCGGTGCCGACCAGCGCGGCGAGCGGCGCGTGCGCCTCACCGGCCATCGCCAGCGGCACCAGCACCAGCGGGCGCTGCGCCAGGTGCAGGTGCCGGACGGTGGCGACCGGCTGGGCCACCCCCGCGGCGAGCGCCTGCGCCTTCGCCAGCGCGCGCAGCGTACTCATGACCGGTGGCCGGCGAGGGCGTCGGCGCGCAGCCGGGCGGCGGAGCGCAGCAGCGCGGCTGCCTCCTCCCGCTCCGGGTCGACGGCCGGCCCGCCGGCCGCCAGGGCCAGCACCTCGGCCACCTCGGCGATGCCGCCCAGGGCCTCCCGCACCGGCCGGCCCAGCGCCCCGGTCTGCCCGCGCGCCTCGTCCCGGCAGAAGTACGCCAGCTCGCAGCCGGCCAGGCAGTCCGGCGCGTACCGGGCCGGCACGGTGTGCAGCGCGGCGGTCAGCGTCACCGGGTCGACGGCCGGGTCGACGGTGAACCCGGCCGGCACGGCGGTGAGCAGGTCGTCCAGCCGGGCCATCCGGTCCAGTTGACGGCGCAGCACCAGCAGTTGCTTGCGGACGTCGATCAGGCTGGCCATCGGCTGGTTGGCGAAGTCACGCGGGCAGACCAGCACCACGTCGTGCGACACCGACTCCGGGTCCCGTCCCTCGGCGGCGAGCAGGTCGCGCAGCGCCAGCACGTAGACGGCGGACTGGACGGCGGCGGCGGACACCTTCGCCGGGTCGGCCTGCCCGTCGATCACGGGGAACGACTTGATCTCCACGACGTGGAACCGGCCGCCGAGCCGGGCGGCGACCAGGTCCGGTTCCAGGTGCACCCGCTGACCGGCCACGTCCAGGCCGAGCAGCGGATGGTCGAACAGCGCCGCGTCCGGCCCGGTGGCCGTCAGCGCGGCCCGCGAGCGTTCCCGCCGGTCGGGCAGGTCGTCCGCGCCGCCCAGGTCCGTCCAGCTCGCCCGTTGCGGCACCGGTACGCCCAACCGCTGCGCGACCAGCCGCAGCAGCTCCGCCCCACCGTCGGCCTTGACCTGCGCCTCGAATGCGTTGCCCCGGGTGATCGCGAACCGGGACTGGCCGAACCGGGCGGGGAAGCCGACCCGCTGCGCGAGCGCCGACTTGTCCACCCCGGCCCCGTCCAGCACGGCCCGGCGGGCGCAGCCGGGGTTTCCGGTGAGCGCGGCGATGGTCCGGGCGTTGTGCCGTTTCGGGGGCACGTCGCCCCGGATCGCGGCCAGGCGTTGTGCGGTGCTCGTCACGACAGGCCACGATAGCCGCCCCGGCCGACCCCGGCCGGCAGCCGACGCCCGCTGCGGGGTGCCTCGGAGCGGCCGGGTCAGCGGCCGGCGGACCGGTTCCAGGGTGAACGCGGGGAACGGGCACCGGCGGCCGGTCGCCGGCGGCGGCGTGACGGGCGACGACCGGGGGTGCAGGGCGGGCGGGAGGCGGTGTGCACCGGCGCGGTCGGCGGACCCGGTGGGCGGCCGATCAGCCAGCAGAGGAAGCGGGCCACGGTCAGCCGACCGGGAGGCGACGGGCCTCGTCGGCGTCGACGGCGTACTCGACGCCACAGAACGAGCACTGCTGCACGTACTTCGTCCGGATCGGGATCAGCGGCACGAAGAACACGGTGAACTTCGTCGACCGGCGGCTGATCACCTGCGCGGCCCGGTTGCCGCAGTGCCGGCAGACGGCGGTCACCACCCCCGACCGGGTGACCCTGGTGCGGAGTCCGAAGATGAGGAACATCGCCCGGCAGTACCCAGCCCGAGGCCCCGGGAACCCCGGGCGGGGAATTCTGCCCGCCGCACCGTGCCGGGTCAGCTCGCGGTCAGCCGGGCCACGACCTCGCGGACGGTGTCCACCGGAATGGCGAACCCGAGGCCCACGCTGCCCTCGTCCTCCCCGGTGGTGGCGATGGCGACGTTGATGCCCACCACCCGCCCGGCGGTGTCGACCAGCGCGCCGCCGGAGTTGCCGTGGTTGATCGCCGCGTCGGTCTGCACCAGCCCGGTCAGGTCGTCCACCGACCGGTGCAGGGCCGAGACGATCCCGGAGGTGACCGTCCCGGCCAGCCCGAGCGGACTGCCGAACGCCAGGACGGTGTCCCCGACGGTCAGCGTGGCGTCGCTGCCCAGCGTTGCCGGGGTGAGCCCGGCCAACCCGGTCGCCCGCAGCAGCGCGATGTCCGCGGTGGCGTCCTGGGCGACCACGGTCGCCGGTGCGGTACGACCGTCGGAGAGGGTCACCGTGACCTGGCCGCCGGAGTCCACCACGTGCTGGTTGGTGAGGACGAGGCCGTCGGCGTCGAGGACGACGCCGGACCCGAGGCTGGTTTCCCGGGCCCCGGTCACCTCGACGGTGACGATGCTGGGCGACACGGCGGCGACCACCGTGGCGAGGGAGTCGATGGTGGCGGCGGAAACCGCCGCGACGCCCGTCGTCCCGGTGACGGCCGGACCCGCGGCGGCGAACCGGTCCACGACCAGCGCGCCGGTGCCGCCGCCCGCGACCATGAGCACCACGGCCGTACCGGCGGCCGCCACCCGTCGACGCCAGCGCGACGGGGGCGGGGGCGGAGCAGACGGAGGTGGCGGCGACAGCGGCGGGGCCGACGTGGGCGGCGACAGCGGCGGGGCCGACGGGGATGGCGACAGCGGCGGCTCGGCGGTCGGGACGGCCGCGGTGGTGGCCGCCGGGCGCAGCATGGTGTCGGACATCAGGTCACCGCCCCTCGGTCCGGGCGGCCCGCCCGGGCCGGAAACGGGCGGGCCGGTGGCTGTCGGACGGGCGGCGGTGGTTGTCGGGATGCGGCACGGGACCTCCTCGGTAGTGCGATGCACTCACCGTGCCGCGCCGGGCTGAGGTCCCCTTGTGGCGTGCCTGTGCGTCCGCCGTGTGGGGGCGCCGCCGCCCCGCCGGGGCGGCGCCGACGACGTCGACACGTCGGCGGACGACGAAAGCCGCGCCGGGGCGGCGCGGCTTTCGTCGGTGCGGTGCGGCGGTGCGGTCAGGGCGTCCAGTTCGGGCGCAGCGGGTAGCCGTTCACGCCGTCCGGGCCGTTGCGGGTGGCCAGCACCTGGTGCAGTTGGATGCCGTTGCGTTCGAAGGCCAACCGCGACCCGGCCATGTAGAGGCCCCAGACCCGGGCGGTGCCCCGGCCCACCTCGTCGACGCAGAAGTCCCAGTTCGCCACGAGGTTGCGGCACCAGGCGGCAAGCGTCGACGCGTAGTGCTGCCGCAGGTTCTCCTCGTGGTGCACCTCGAACCCGGCGTCGTGCACCTCGCTGATCAGGCGGCCCGGCCCGGCCAGCTCGCCGTCGGGGAAGACGTACCTGTCGATGAACGCGCCGGAGCGGTGCGGGGCCCGGTTGTCGGCCCGGGTGATGCAGTGGTTGAGCAGCCGGCCGCCGGGACGCAGCCGCTCCCGCAGCGCCCGGAAGTAGGCCGGATAGTTGCGTACCCCGATGTGCTCGGTCAGCCCGATCGAGGAGATCGCGTCGAACTGCTCGCGGGGCGCGTCGCGGTAGTCGAGGTGACGCACCTCGGCCAGCCCGGTCAGCCCCTCCCGGGCGATGGCCTCCTGCGCCCACTGCGCCTGCGCCCGGGACAGGGTCACGCCGAGCGCCGTGACGCCGTACTCGCGGGCCGCGTGCCGGACCATGCCGCCCCAGCCGCAGCCCACGTCGAGCAGGCGCATCCCCGGCTTGAGCGCCAGCTTGCCGGCGACCAGGTCGTACTTGGCCGACTGGGCCTGCTCCAGGGTGTCGGTCGGGCTGTGGTAGACCGCGCAGGTGTACGTCATCGAGTCGCCGAGCACCTTCTCGTAGAAGGCGTTGGACACGTCGTAGTGGTGCGAGATGGCGGTGCTGTCCCGGCTGCGGGAGTGCCGCAGCCCGCCCATCACCCGCCGCCAGCGGGGCAGCGCCTCCTGCGGCGGGGCCGGCGGGGGCCGCAGCCGCTCCCAGCCGAGCCCGCGCACCAGGGCCAGCCCCTCGGCCAGCGAGGGGACGCGCAGCCGCAGGTCCTGGAGCACCCGCAGGGCCTCGTACGGGTCGCCGGGGTGCACCCCGCCGAGCCCGAGGTCGCCGCTGACGTACGCCCGGGCCATGCCCAGGTCGCCCGGGGCGGTGAGCAGGTAGGACAGCCCCCGCTCGGAACGGATGTCGAGGGTGATCCCGGCGTCGGCCGGGCCGATCGCGCTACCGTCGTAGCCGGTGATACGGACCGGCAGGTCCCGCGTGGTGACCGCGCGGACGACGTCGGCGACGGTCGGTGCCCGCCGACCCCCCGCCGGCGGGCTGGCCGGGGCGCTCGCCGCCCCCTGTTCTCGGTCGGTCAGGCTCATTCTCGTGCAACCGCCTTCTCGTAAAGTCCGGTGAGCCGATGGTCCGGGTCGTAGCGGTCCTTCACGGCACGCCAGGTCTCCCCGCCGTAGAGCCCGTCGAAGGCCGCCCGGTCGTAGTACGCGTCGGAGTAGAGCGACTTGTGTCCGCCGAACTCCGACACCATCCGCTCGATGGAGCGGTTCACCTCGCCGTCCGCGGCACCCTCCGCGATCGGCACACTGCCCCAGAAGCCGATGTTGACGTACGTCTGGCCGGGGCGCAGCGGGTACAACGGCCAGGCGCGGGCGGAGCCGGGGCCGTCGGGCTCGCGCAGCCGCAACGGGCACAGCCACACCGGGGTCATCCCCACGTTCCGGTCGAACCAGCGCAGGAAGTCGGCCGTGCCGTCCAGTGGGATCTCGACGTCCTGCACGACGCGTTCCCGGGCCGGCCGGCCGCGCCACCGGTCCACCCGGGCGGCCACCTGGTGGCGGTGCTCCAGCCGGACCAGCCGGTGGTAGACGTCGCTGCGCCGCCAGCGGGCCGGCCAGAGCCGGCGTACCACCGGGTGCTGCACCCCGAACGCGGCCGAGCACCAGAACCAGTCGGTGTCCCACCGCCACAGGTAGTCGTGGCCGCTGAGGGTGTCGCGCACCCGGCGGCGCAGCGAGCGGTAGTAGATGTCCTGGCCGGTGTAGTCGCTGGGCCGCTCGGGCTCGTCGGTGAACGAGCCGAGCACCAGGTAGGACTCGCCGGGGCTGAACATGACGCCGTCCATCGCGTCGACCGGCCGGCCCTCCCACTCGCCCTTGGCGACCACGTCGGCGACGGCGGCGGTCAGCTCCTCCAGCCGGGTGAACCGGACGTTGCGCAGGGCCACCGCCCGCCCGACCGGTTGGAGTTCGATGCGCAGCCGGGTGGCGTACCCGAGGCTGCCCAGCGAGTTGGGGAAGGCGGCGAACAGCTCGGCGTCCGGGCCGTCGGGGCGGGCGGTGACGATCTCCCCCGCGCCGGTGAGGACGTCCAGCTCGATGACCGACTCGTGCGGGAGCCCGTTGCGGAACGACGTCGACTCGATGCCCAGCCCGGTGACCGCGCCGCCGAGGGTGATCGTGCGCAGCTGCGGCACGACCAACGGCATCAGCCCGTGCGGGAGGGTCGCGTCGACCAGGTCCTCATAGGTGCACATGCCCTGCACGTCGGCGGTGCGGGCCACCGGGTCGACCGACAGGACGCCGTCCAGGCCGCTGACGTCGAGCCCGGGGGTGCCGGTGGCCGAGCGGGGCCGGAACAGGTTGGAGGTGCGTTTGGCCAGGCGTACGGGGTGCCCGGGGGGCACGGCGGCGTACGACCGTCGCAACGCGTCCACCGCCAGCTCATGATCACGCAGCGCGCGCATGAGATCACCTTACGCTCGATGCGCCGTTCCGGGGGACCGCACCGCTGACCGTTTCGGATCAGCCGGCAACCTCCGACGCGGTGTCCTCACCGGCCTGGTCGGCGGGGTCGGCCACCCCGCCCGGCACCGGCGGAAGGGACGGTCCACGAGGGGCCCGCGACCGGGGCCCACCGGGGGCGTAGCGTGGTGGCATGCCGAAAGCCGTGTGGAACGACCAGGTCGTGGCCGAGAGCGACGACACCGTCCTGGTGGAGGGCAACCACTACTTCCCCCGAAGCACCCTGCGCGACGACCTGATCACCGAGTCGGCGACGCACACGGTCTGCCCCTGGAAGGGCACCGCCTCCTACTACTCCCTCACCGACGGCGACCGGACCAGTCCCGACGCGGTCTGGTACTACCCGGACCCGAAGCCCGAGGCGGAGCAGGTCCGCGACCGGGTGGCGTTCTGGAAGGACGTCCGGGTCGTCGACTGATCCCGCCGGCCCGCGGGCCGACTGGCCGTCGGCCCGCCCGGTGGGTCACCATGCTGGCATGGCCGTCCCCGATCCCCACCACGATCCGTCCGGCACCGTCTACGGGGCCCGTCGGGCGGCCCGCCCCGGGCTGCCCGGTGATCCGCTGATGCGGTTCGCGCTGGCCGCCGGCCTGGCGGGCGTACTGCTGGGGGTCTTCTTCGCCACCGGCGTGCTCGGCGGTGGCGGCTCCCCGCCGCCGGTGGTGCCGGCCGCCGCCGCGCCGACCCCGGCTGCCCCGACCTCGGCGGCCCCGACGACCAGCCCGCCGGCCGCGACCACGCCGCCACCCAGCCCGACCCCGCCGCCCACCACCCCGGCCACGGTCACCGGGCCGCTCGCGTTGCGGGCGGTCACCTCCGGCCTCTGCGTCGGCACCGACGGCGCGGGCGAGACGGCCACCGCCGAACTGGCCGTCTGCACCGGCGGCGCGGAGCAGCAGTGGGTCGCCAACCCGGTCGGGCCCGACGTGGTGACGCTCACCAACGCCGGGCACGGCCAGTGCCTCGACGTCGACAGCGGCAGCGGCGACGACGGCGCGCGGCTCCAGCAGTTCGGCTGCCACGGGCAGGCCAACCAGCAGTGGCGGGTGACCCCGGTCGGCACCGGTGCGGTCCTGCTGGTCGGCGTCGGGTCGGGCAAGTGCGCGCAGGTCCGCGACGACGGCACGGCAGCCGGCGACGACCTGGTGCAGGCCACCTGCACCGCCGCCGCCGGCCAGCAGTGGACCCTCGGCTGAGCACGTCCGGCAGGCGGGGAGGCTCAGCCCCGGTAGCTCCAGGCCCCGGCGGGCCGGGCCGGCGTCAGGACCGGCACCGGTGCCGTGCGGCGGCGCAGCAGCAGCGACAGCAGCCCGGCGCCGATGGACAGTGCCCCGGCCGCGTACCAGGCCGGGGCGTAGTCACCGAGCCGGTCACGGACCAGGCCGGCGGCGGTCGCCGCGAACGCCGCCCCGAACTGGTGCGCGGCGAACACCCAACCGAAGACCACCGCCGCCGCGTCGCCGAAGTACTCCCGGCACAGCGCCACCGTCGGCGGCACGGTCGCCACCCAGTCCAGGCCGTAGAAGACGACGAAGACCAGCATGCTCGGCCCGGTGCCCCCGGTGAACAGGGCGGGCAGCAGCAACAGTGACAGCCCACGCAGCCCGTAGTAGCCGGCCAGCAGCAGCCGGCTGTCCATCCGGTCGGTGAGCCAGCCCGAGGCGATGACGCCGACGATGTCGAAGAGGCCGACCAGGGCGAGCAGGCCCGCCGCCGTGGTCTGCGGCATGCCGTGGTCGTGGGCGGCCGGCACGAAGTGGGTGCCGACCAGACCGTTGGTGGTCGCCCCGCAGATCGCGAAGCCGCCCGCGAGCAGCCAGAACGGGCGGGTCCGGGCGGCGGCGGTGAACGCGGCCACGGCCCGCGCGGCGGCCCCACCGGCCGCCGGCGGGCGGGGCGTCACCCCGGTCGCGCCGTAGGCGGGCAGGCCGAGATCCGCCGGGTGTTCCCGCAGCCACCGGACCACCAGCGGGACGACCGCGAGCGCCGCCCCGGCCACCACCAGTGCCGCCGCGCGCCAGCCGTGGTCGCGGACCAGCACCGCGAGCAGCGGCAGGAAGACCAGCTGGCCGGCGGCCCCACCGGCGGTGAGCACCCCGGTGACCAGCCCCCGGCGGTGGACGAACCAGCGCCCGGTGACGGTGGCGACGAACGCCAGCGCCATCGACCCGGTGCCCAGCCCGACCAGGACGCCCCAGCAGAGGATGAGTTGCCAGCTCGCCGTCATGAAGACGGTCAGGCCGCTGCCCAGCGCCACCAGCGCCAGCGCGCCGGCCACCACCCGACGGATGCCGAAGCGGTCCATCAGGGCGGCGGCGAACGGTGCGGTCAGGCCGTAGAGCAGCAGGTTGACCGAGACGGCGGCGGAGATGGTGGCCAGCGGCCAGCGGAACTCGGCGTGCAGCGGGTGCAGCAGCACCGACGGGGTGGCGCGGAAGCCGGCCGCGCCGACCAGCGCGACGAAGGCGACGGCGGCCACGGTCCAGGCCGGGTGGAGACGACGGGCTCGGGTCACGCTCCGAGTCTGGGACACGCTCCGGCGGGCGACGAGTGGCCGGAAAGCCATGGTGCGCAATAATCGGGCCATGACCATCAGGCCGCACCGGATCGGCGTGCTCGCCCTCGACGGCGTGGTCGGCCTCGACCTGGGCACCCCGGCCCAGGTCTTCGGGGCCGCCCGCACCGCCGACCGGCTTCCGCTCTACACCGTCGACACCTGCACCCCGGGCGGTCGCCCGGTCCGCAGCTCCGCCGGTTTCCGGGTCCTCCCCGACCACGGGCTCGACCTGCTGGCCACCGTGGACACGGTGGTCGTGCCCGGCCTGCACGCCGGCCCACCGATGACCGACGGCACGATCGACCCGGCGGTCTCCGGCGCGCTGCACGACGCCCACCGCCGGGGCGTACGGATCATGTCGATCTGCACGGGCGCGTTCGCGCTGGCCGCCGCCGGTCTGCTCGACGGTCACCGTGCCACCACCCACTGGGCGCACGCCGACCGGTTCCGCCGGCTGTACCCGCACGTCGACCTCGACCCGGACGTGCTGTTCATCGATTCCGGCCGGGTGCTCACCTCGGCCGGGGTGGCTGCCGGCATCGACCTGTGCCTGCACGTCGTACGCGGCGACCACGGCAGCGAGGTGGCCAACCGGGCGGCCCGCCGGTGCGTGGTGCCACCCTGGCGCGACGGCGGGCAGGCCCAGTACATCGAACGACCCGTGCCGCGCACCCCGGCCAGCGGCACCGCGGCCACCCGGGAGTGGGCCCGGCAGCGGCTGCACGAACCGGTCGCCCTGCGGGACCTGGCCGCCCACGCCCGGATGAGCGTACGCACCTTCACCAGGCACTTCCGCTCCGAGACCGGCCTGAGCCCGGCGCAGTGGCTGCTCCAGCAGCGCACCGACCACGCCCGGCTGCTCCTGGAGACCACCGACCTGGCCATCGACCAGGTGGCCCGGCGGGCGGGCTTCGGCACCACCGCCGCCCTGCGCCAACACCTGAACACCCGGATCGGCGTCTCCCCCTCGGCCTACCGGCGCACCTTCCGCCGTACCCCCGCCGCCGGGGCGGCGTCAGGCGGGCTGCGGCTGGTCGCGGAGCATCCGTAGCTGCGCCAGGTGCCGGGGCAGGTGCACCCGGGCGTGCAGGTCGAGGGTGCGCGACCACGGCAACGGCTCGTCGACGACCAGGTCGAAACCCTCCCGCAGATGCGTCTCGACCGGGGTGTCGGCGGCCGGGCCGAGCCGGTCCACCAGGCCGCAGAGCCGGCCGCTGGTGGCGCGCAGCAGGGTGGCCAGGCCGGGCAGCCCGCCACACTGCGCGACCAGGGCGTCCAACTCGGGCCGGTGCACCCCGGTCAGGTCGTAGTAGGCGAACGGCGCCCCGGCCAGCACCGCCTCGGTCGCCTCGCTCATCAACTCGTCATTGGCGACCAGGTGCGCCACGATCCGCTCCGCGTCCCACCCGTCCGGCGGGGCCGGCCGGAACCCGCCCGCCCCGACCTCGGCGAGCAGGCTCCGGTAGACCGCACGCAGCTCCACGCCCCCAGTCAACCCCGTACCGCCGGGTCGGGTGGACGGTTGTGCCGCCCGGGTCACCCGGACGGGCGGCCCCACCCCCATGGCCCCGACACGGTCAGCGCCCGGAGCTGCGGCGGGAACGGAGGTAGTCGGAGACCACGTACTCGCCCAGGTCACCCAGGTCGGGGGTGAACAGGCGGCCCCGGGAACGGCGGGCCACCGCGTCCATGAACCGGCGCAGGCCCGGGTCCTCACCGAGCAGGAACAGGTTGAGCGTGACCCCGGCGCGGGCCAGCCGGTCCACCTCGTGGATGGTCGCCTCGACCGTCTCCGGCAGCGACGGCCAGTGGAAGTACGCCTCACCGTCGTCCGGGTCGAGGTGGGCGGTCGGCTCGCCGTCGGTGACCACCAGCACCACCGGCTCGGCCCCCGGATGCCGGCGCAGGTGCCGGCCGGCCAGCCGCAGCGCGTGCTGGAGGTTGGTGCCCTGCCGCAGGTCCGGCTCGACCGCCGCCAGCTCCTGCTGGGTCAACGGCACCGCCTCCAGGCCGAACCCCACGATCTGCAACGCGTCCTGCGGGAACCGGGTCGCCATCAGGTGCGACAGCGCCAGCGCCGTCTGCTTCATCGGCCCCCACCGCCCCTGCGACACCATCGAGTACGACAGGTCCACGCACAGCGCCACCGCCGCCGACGCCCGCCGTTCGGTCTCCACCACCTCGAAGTCCTCGACGGCGAGTTGCAGCGGCACGGTGGGGCCGGCCCGACGCACCGCCCGGGTGAGCGTGCGCACCACGTCCAGGGGCTGCTCGTCGCCGTACTCCCACTGCCGGGACGCCCCGCTGACCTCGCCGGCCGCCCCGGCCGTACGCAGGTCGTGCTGGCCGCGCGGGCCGGCGGTGAGGTCGGCGAAGACCCGACGCAGCGCGGTGCCGGCGAGTCGGCGCAACGCCTTCGGGCTGAGCGTCAACCCCTCGGCGTCCCGGCTCACCCAGCCCTGCCGGCGCAGCTCCCGCTCCAGCTCCCGCAACCGGCGTACGTCGTCGGCGGCGTCGCGGCCCAGCGTCCGGGCGACCGCGTCGACGTCCACGTCGTCCAGGGTGGCCCCCGGGTGCTCCTGGTCGAGGGAGTCGAGCAGCTCGTCCAGCTCGGCGATCTCGTCCAGCGCCCCGGTGGCCTCGCCGTAGCCGAGCGGCTGGTCACCCCGGACCCGCTCGCCGCGCTGCCAGTTCAGGTCGGGGCGCAGCGCACGCAGGTGGCCGTCGAGCGCGGACAGCTCACCGGCGAGCCGGTCACCGAGCGACTGCCGCATCAGCCCGGCCAGCTCCTCGCGCTGCCGGTCGGACAGCGACCGCATCAGCCGCTCCCCCGCCGCCGCCCGCCGGGCCAGCACGTCGACCAGCTCGTCGACGGTGCGCGGCTGCTCCGGGAAGAAGTCGCCGTGCCGGCGCATGAACTCGGCGAACGCGTCGGTGGTGTCCTCCGCGCGGGCGTGCCGGGCCAGCAGGTCGTTGAGGTCCCGCATCATCTCGGCGAGCTGCGCCTGCACGGCCGGGTCACCGGCGGCCCGCGCCGCGTCGCGCAGCCCGGCGAACCGCTGCTCCAGCACCTCGCCGCGCAGCCCGTCGAGAATCCGCTGGTACGCCTGCCGGGCCTCGTCGCTGGTCCACCGGTATCCGGAAAGCTCCTGCACCGCGCGGGCGGTGGAGCGGGGCAGGTTGTCCAGCACCGTCTCGGCGAACCGGGCGTCGTCGTCGGTGCGCCCGCGCAGCGCGTCCCGTTCCGCCGCGAGGGCCTGGTCGAGCAGCGCCCGGGACCGGGTCACCGCGCCGTCCAGGTCGCCCCGGCGCAGCGCCTCCCGCCGCAGCCGGCGGGCGCGGGCGGCCAGGTCGTCCAGGCCGCCCCGGTTGTTCGGGCCCCGGCGCAGCAGGTCACGCAGCGCCTCCCGCAGGCTGCCGCCGGCCAGCACCTCAGCGCCGACGGAGTCCACGGCGGCACGCACGTCGTACGGCGGGGCGAGCGGGTCGGGGCCGCCCTGCCACTGGCCGTACCGGAACCGGTTGCCGGCCATGCTCAGCTCCGACCGCCGTAGACGGTACGACCCGACTCGGTGACGTCCTTGCCGAGCCGGCGGGTCAGGTGCAGCCCCTCCAGCACGAACTCGACCCCGGCGGCGGCCTGCTCCGGGGTGGGCGCGTCGCCCAGCCCCAACCGGTCCAGCGCCTTGGCCAGCCCCGGCACGGTGCCGACCTGGCGCAGCAGTTCCGCCGAGGCGACCAGCTCACCGGTCTCGATCACCGCACCCTCGGCGACCAGCGCGGTGAACCCGGAGAGGTCCAGTCCGGCCAGCCGGGCCCGGAACGTCTCGGCCGTGGCGGTGCGCAGCAGGTGGGCCAGGATCTCGGTCTCCCGCCCCTCCTCACCGCTCTCGAACTCCACCTTGCCCCGCAACGTCGAGGTCACCGACACCGCGTCGCCGACCCGGGCGACCGGCGCCTCGGGCCGTGCCGTGGCGTCGCCCGGCGCGGTGCCGCCGGACGGCCCGGTCCGGGAGCCGGCGGGCCCGGCGAGCAGGCCGGCGCGGCGCAACGCGGCGGCGGCGACGGTCTCGGCGGCGGCGATGGCGAACCGGGCGGAGACACCGGAGCGCGGGTCCACCGACGACGACTCGCGCACCGCCCGGGCGAACCGGGCCAGCACCTCCAGCACGTGCTCCGGCACCTCGGCGACCAGGTCGGCCTCCTGCCGGATCAGCGCCAGCTCCAGCTCCAGGTCGACCGGGTAGTGGGTGCGCACCTCCGCGCCGAACCGGTCCTTCAGCGGGGTGATGATCCGACCCCGGTTGGTGTAGTCCTCCGGGTTGGCGCTGGCCACCAGGAACAGGTCCAGCGGCAGGCGGAGCTGGTAGCCGCGGACCTGGATGTCCCGCTCCTCCAGCACGTTGAGCAGCGCCACCTGGATGCGTTCGGCCAGGTCGGGCAGCTCGTTGACGGCGAAGATCCCCCGGTTGGTGCGCGGCACCAGCCCGAAGTGGATGGTCTCCGGGTCGCCGAGGGTGCGCCCCTGGGCCAGCCGGATCGGGTCGACGTCACCGATCAGGTCACCGACGCTGGTGTCCGGGGTGGCCAGCTTCTCGCCGTAGCGCATCGAGCGGTGCAGCCAGCCGACCGGCAGGTCGTCGCCGGCCTCGGCGACCAGCGCGCGGGAGGCCGGGGTGAGCGGGTGCAGGGGGTGCTCGTTGAGCACCGAGCCGGGCAGCACCGGGGTCCACTCGTCGAGCAGCGCCACCAGCGAGCGGATGAGTCGGGTCTTGCCCTGGCCGCGTTCGCCGAGCAGCACCATGTCGTGGCCGGCGAGCAACGCCCGCTCGACCTCAGGCAGCACGCTGTCGTCGTAGCCGACGATGCCGGGGAAACGGTCCTCGCCGGAGCGCATCCGGGCCAGGAGGTTGTGGCGGAGTTCCTGCTTGACGGTCTGGTACCGGTGTCCGGCGGCGCGCAGTGCGCCGAGGGTGCCCGGCAGGTCGGCGGGCGGGACCGGGAGAGCCTGGTTGGGCGCAGTCACCCGACCCACGCTAGCGCGGTCCCGGCCGCGCCGCCCCCGGCACCGGGATCGACCCCGACCGGCCCCCGGCCTGACAGCTCACCTCCCGAGGCGGGCCCGGACCAGCTTCGGCAGCGCGGCCAGGCCGGTGACCGGCCGGAACCGCCGGGCGGCGGCGGCCAGCGCGGCGTACTCGTCGGCGGGCAGGTCGATCTCGGCGGCGGCGGCGTTGCGTTCCACCTGCTCGACGCTCGACGCCCCCGGGATGGCCACCACGTTCGGGTGACGCAGCAGGTACGCCAGGGCGATCTGGCTGGGCGTGGCGTCGTGCGCGTCGGCCACCTCCCGCAGGGTGTCGATCAGCGCACCGCCCCGGGTCAGGTTCTCCGGCAGGAAGTACGGATTGGCCCGGCGCACCGCCCCGGTCGGCGGGTGCGACGCGTCGTACCGGCCGGAGAGGAAGCCCTGGGCGAGCGGGCTGTACGCGATGACGATCCGCCCGGCCTGCTCCGCGTACGGGATCAGGTCCTCCTCGGGCCCACGGTCGACCATGCTGTAGCGGACCTGGTTGCTCAGCACCCGCCGGCCCAGCGCGGCCTCGGCGAACCGCCACCGGCGCAGCGGATAGTTGCTGACCCCGACCTCGCCGACCAGGCCGACGTCCTGCAGGGCGCGCATGCCGCGCATGGTGTGCGTGTCGGCCACCACCGGGTTGGCCTGGTGCACCTGGTAGAGGTCGATGCAGCCGACGCCGAGCCGGGCCGCCGAGGCGACCGCCCGCTGCTGCACCACCGGGGCGACCGGCAGCAGCGGGAAGATCTTGCTGGCCACCACGGCCCGGTCCCGGTCGCCGTCGAGCGCCGCGCCGAGGATGCGTTCGCTGCGGCCGAAGCCGTACAGCTCGGCGGTGTCGAAGAGGGTCACCCCGAGGTCGAGGGCCCGCCTGACGATCTGCGCCGCCCGCTGGGCGTAGTCGGGCCCGTAGCCCCACTCGGTGGACCCGAACTGCCAGGTGCCCAGGCCGATCTTGGAAATGGGACGGGGGGTGTCGAGCGGGACGTAGCGCATGGCTCGAAGCTACCCCGGTGGCAGGCCCGCCGGGCCGGTCCCGCCCGGCCCGTCGACGGCGGCCCGCCGCCGCAGGTCGGGGCCGGGTTAGGGTCGGGGGCGTGACCTACCTCGCCGCGGCCGACCGCTACGACCGGATGACCTACCGCCGCAGTGGGCGCAGCGGCCTGCGACTGCCCGCCCTCTCGCTCGGGTTGTGGCACAACTTCGGGCCCGACCGGCCGTTCGACAGGCAGCGGGACATCGTCCGCCGCGCGTTCGACCTCGGCATCACCCACTTCGACCTGGCGAACAACTACGGCCCGCCGCCCGGCGCGGCGGAGGAGGCGTTCGGCCGGCTGCTCGCCACCGACCTCAAGCCGTACCGGGACGAGCTGGTGGTGTCCAGCAAGGCCGGCTACCTGATGTGGCCCGGCCCGTACGGCGAGTGGGGTTCCCGTAAGTACCTGATCTCCTCGCTGGACCAGTCGCTGCGCCGGATGGGGCTGGACCACGTCGACATCTTCTACTCCCACCGCTTCGACCCGGACACCCCGCTGGAGGAGACGATGGGGGCGCTGGACGCCATCGTCCGGTCCGGCCGGGCGCTCTACGTCGGCGTCTCCAACTACGACTCGGAGCAGACCCGGCGGGCCGCCGCGATCCTGCGTGACCTGGGCACCCCGCTGCTGATCAACCAGCCGTCTTACTCGATGGTCAACCGGTGGACCGAAGCCGACGGGCTGCTCGACACGCTGGCCGAGGTCGGGGCGGGCTGCATCGCGTACAGCCCGCTGGCCCAGGGGCTGCTCACCGACCGTTACCTCGACGGCATCCCCGCCGACTCCCGGGTCCGCACCAGCGTCTTCCTCGACGAGAGCGACGTGACCGAGGAGAAGCTCGCCACCGTCCGGGGCCTCGCCGGGATCGCCGCGCGGCGGGGACGGACGCTGGCCCAGCTCGCCCTGGCCTGGGCGCTGCGCGACCCCCGGATGACCAGCCTGATCATCGGGGCGAGCAGCGTGGCCCAGTTGGAGGGCAACGTCGCCGCCCTGGACCGCCTCGACCTCACCCCCGACGACCTGACCGAGATCGACCGCCTCCTGCCCTGACTGCCCTGACCCGTCGGCCTGGCCGGGCGGCCGGCCCGGCCGGCGCGTCAGGGCTGTTGGGTCGGAGTTGCGCTGTCCGGGCCGGGTGGTGCCGCCGTTGGGCCGACACTGCGTTGGCCGTGCGACAAGGTTGATCTTGCTGGGCGGGTCGGCCCGGCGGGCGTCACCAGACGCGGCGGCGGCCGGCCCGGTGGTTGCGGACGCCGCAGGGGCGGCCCGGGGGAACGGGGGCCGGGCGGCGCAGCCGGGTCGCCACCAGCGCCACCAGCAGCACGGTCACCACCACCGCCGCGCCCACCACCAGTCGGAGGTTGCCGCCGCCGACCTGGGTCACCGACGCCACCGGTACGCCCGCCTCCTCGGCCGGGCCGGCGGACCCGTCACCGACCGCAGTCGCTCCGGCGGGGACGGCCGGGTCCGGGCCGGGGTCGGCGGTCGTGCCGTCGGTCGGGTCGGCGGCGGCCGGGGCGGGGTCGACCGGGGTGGCCGCCAGCACGCCGTCCGCCGGGCGGAACAGCACGTCGGAGCAGGAATAGTAGGTGTCCGGGGTATCGGAGTTCTGCCACACCGTGTAGATCAGGTGCCGCCCGGTCAGCCCGGCGGGCAGCCGCCCCGGGATCTGGTACGACCCGTCCCGCAGCGGCGGGTCGGTCACCGACAGGAACGGGATCGTGTCGAGATCGGACCAGCGCAGCGGGGTTCGCGGGTCGTACCCGGAGCGGGTGGTGTAGAGCCGGAAGGTCCCCTTGTGCGGGATGGTGCCCCGGTAGCGGAACGTGTACCTCGCACCGGCGGTCAGCTCGGTCGCCGGCCAGTCAGTCCGGGCCAGGTCCAGCCCCCGGTAGGCCGACAGCCCGCCGCTGCACAGCTCGCCGTCCGGGATGCGCTGCCGGTCGCGGCCGTTGACGCCGTACACCCGGATGTTGTCCCACTCGCGCACCGCCGCGCCGGCCGACACCGCCGCCAGGCAGGCGGGCGTCGAGACGTGCGGCCCCTCCGGGCCGCAGGCCGCCGAGCGGCTCAACGGGCTGGTCGGTGCGCCGTGCGCGGCGGCAGGGGCCGCGTCGAGCAGCACGGTCACCGCCACGACCGCGAGGGCGGCGAACGTTGCGCGTACGGTCATCTGGTCGACCTCCCGCCCTTGGTACGGACGCGGGCGGGCAAAGGTTCGACGGTACGGCGTGCGGGCCGGCGGCGCAGGGCCGGTTGCCTCTACAGTGACCGCACTTCCCGCATCAAGGAGCGCACGTGTCCGAGCCGGAACCGACGTCAGACTCCCCCGGGGGCAGCCCCCCGCCCGAGGCTCCGCCCGCCCCCGGGACGCCGTACCTGTTGGCCATGTCCGCCCGGGACGGGATGCCGCCGGCGATCAGGTGGCCCGGTCGGGCGGATGAGCCCGGCTGGGCCATTCCGGTCCAGGTCCCGGACGGCACCCTCGGGTACGCGGTCTTCCTGCCCCTGGTGCCGGCGACCACCGACACCCCGCCCGGCACCGCCGGACCGGTCGTAGCGCCCCTCCCCGCTGGCGACGGCCCGGCCGGCACCGCACCACCGGTGACCTCGACCGGGCCGGCAGCAGCCGCCGACGGATCACCGTCGACCACGGCAGCGGCAGGCCCGGCGACCCCGCCGGGGACGGCGACCGGCACCGTGGCAGCGGCCGGCACGACAGCCGGTGCCACGGGGGGCAACGCCACGCCAGCCGGTGCCGCGCAGGGCGGCACCGCAGCGGCCGACGTCGCGAAGCCCGGCTCGACGAAGGCCGCCCCGACGACGACCGAGGTGGCACCGGACGGCCAGGCGGCGGTCGAGGTGGCACCGGACGGCCAGGCGGCGGCCGAGGTGGCACCGGACGGCCAGGCGGCGGTCGACGTGGCGGCGGCCGGCGGGGCCGGCCGGTCGGTGAGCGTGCCGGCACCGCGCACCGCGGCGGGCTCGGCGGACGACGCGCCGACCCCGGCCGGCCGACCCGCCCCGGTCCCGGCCACCGCCCCGACGACGCCCGGCCCACAGTCCGGTCCGGGTCGGCCCGTACCCCCCGGTCAGCAACCGCCCCCCGGGGCCGGCGTGCCCGCCCCCGGTCGGCCGGGGGCCGGCGGGTTCGGTACCGACGGGCGGCCGGCGCAGTGGGGTGGGTCACCCGGGGCCTGGGCCCCGGTCCCGCCCCCGCCGTCGTTCCTGAGCACCCGGTGGCCCGGTCCCGGACCCGCCACCGGCTGGGCGGTGCCGGCGGCGGTGCTGGCCGGGGCGTTGGGCGTGGCGTGCTTCGTCCCGCTCACCCGCACCGGCATCGGCTGGTTCCTCGGCTGGCTGGTCCTCACCGTCGGGGTGGTCGCGGCCGTCCGGCGCAACGCCGACGCGCTCACCCGCACCGACCGGCTGATCCGGGGCGGCTGGGCGGCGGCCGCGCTGGCGCTGCTGGCCGTGCTGGCGTTCCGTAACGCCTGGTGGCTGGTGACCTTCTGCGTCCTCGGGGCGCTGGGCTGCGCGACGTTGGCGATCGTGGGCGGAAGACAGGTCCGGTCCATCCTGTTCAGCCTGGTCGCGGCCCCGTTCGCGGCGCTGCGCGGGCTGCCCTGGGTACGGCGGCACGTGACCGCCACCGGCGGCGGCCAACTGGTGCCCCGGGTCGTCGGCTCGGTCGCCGCCACCGTCGTGGTGCTGCTCGTCTTCGGTCTGCTGCTGTCCTCCGCCGACGCCGCGTTCGACCAGGTGCTCGGCGCGGTGGTGCCCGAGGTCAACGTGGACACCGTGTTCCGCTGGCTCTTCCTGGCCGCCGTCGGTGGGTCGATCGCGGTCGCCGCCACGTACACCCTGGCCGCGCCGCCGGACCTGTCGACCGTCGACCGGGAGGGTCGGCGGCGACTGGGCATCCTGGAGTGGGCCCCGGCCATCGCCGCCCTGACGCTGCTCTTCGTCGGTTTCGTCGCGGTGCAGTTCACCGTGCTCTTCGGCGGTCAGCGGCACGTCCTGCGTACCGCCGGCCTGAGCTACGCCGAGTACGCGCGCAGCGGGTTCTGGCAGCTCACCGTGGTGACCCTGCTGACCGTGGCCGTGCTGGGCGGGGTCAGCCGCTGGGCGCGACGGGAGAGCCGGGCCGAACGGGTGCTGCTGCGGGTCCTGCTCGGGCTGCTCAGCGCGCTCAGCGTGGTGATCGTGGTGTCGGCGCTGTCCCGGATGTACACCTACCAGAAGGTCTACAGCTTCACCGGGGAACGGATCTTCGTGATGGCGTTCGAGCTGCTGCTCGGCGCGGTCTTCCTGATGGTCCTGGCGGCGGGCGTACGGTGGCGGGGCCGCTGGATCCCCGGCGCCACCGTGGGGCTGGCCGTGGTGATGCTGCTCAGCCTGGCCGTGCTCAACCCGGAGGACTACGCGGCCCGCCGCAACATCGCCCGGTACGAGCAGTCCGGCAAGATCGACGCCTGGTACCTGCGGGCGCTCTCCGCCGACGCCACCCCCGCCCTGGCCGACCTGCCGGACCGGATCCGCCGCTGCACGCTGAGCTGGATCGACGACGACCTCGCCGAGCCCGACCCGTGGTACGCCTGGAACCTGGGCCGCAGCCGGGCCCGCGCGGAGTTGGAGCGGCTGGGCCCGCGCGCGGTCGGCGGGCAGAAGGACTGCAAGGCCGCCGACCAGTTCGACCTGCCGAAAACCCGGCGCACCCCGCGCTGACCTCCCTGCGCCGCCCGGCCCCCGGTCTCCGGCCGGGGGCCGGACCGATCTCGCTGCCCGGCCCGGTCGCCTGACCGGGCCGGGCAGCGGCGTCCGGACGGCGATTCGACCCCGGCGGGCAACCCCCGGTGCCGGACCCCGCGTGACTATCTCGACAAGGGGATCGGAGGCCCGGATGGGTGATCGCGACACGGCGTTCGCGGCGTACTTCGCGGCACGCTCGGAGGCGATGCGCGGCACCGCGTACCTGCTCTGCGGCGACTGGCACCGGGCGGAGGACCTGGTGCAGACCGCGTTCACGAAGCTCTACCTGGTCTGGAACCGGGTGTCCCGGCACGAGGTGCTCGACGCCTACGTACGCCAGATCCTGGTGCGGACCTTCCTCGACGAGCGACGGCGCGGCTGGTGGCGGCGGGAGCGGGTGGGTGGCGAGCAGACCGAACGGCCGTCACCGCCTGACTCGCCGGAGAACCGGCTGGTGCTGCTCCAGGCGCTGGCCGCCGTGCCGCCGCGCCAGCGGGCCGTGCTGGTGCTCCGGTACTGGGAGGACCAGTCCGTCGACGAGGTCGCGGCGGTGCTCGGCTGCTCCGCCGGGACGGTGAAGAGCCAGTCGGCGCGCGGCCTGGAGACGTTGCGTGGCCTCCTGTCCCCCACCCTCAGCGGCACCCGGAAGGGGCAACCATGAACGGCGAAGAACTGCGTGAGGCACTACGGACCGAGATGGCCGCCACCGCCCGGCCACCGTCGTTGAGCGTGGACACCGCGCTGCGGAGCGGCCGACGGGCCCGGGTACGCCGTCGTGCCGTCTGGGCCGGGGCCGGCGTGACGGCGGCGCTGCTCGCGGTGACCGGGGTCGGGGCGGTCGGCGCGGCCGGCTCCGGGGGGTTCACCCCGGCGGCGCCGGGCGTCGGCACCGTCCCGCCACCGTCGGTGCACGACACCAAGCCGGCGTGGCCGACCGGCCCGGACGGCCGACCCCAGGAGGACCGGACGGCGCGGGCCGGCACCCGGTACGACCAGGCGACCCGGCTGCTCGACGACCTCGTCGCGGTGGTGCCGGCCGGCTACACCGTGCCGTCGGACCCGGCGAACCCGCCCGCCGGTCAACCGCCGTCGCGCGACCACCAGGCACAGTTCGACGACAGGGTGGACGGCGTCGAGGTGTGGAGCTACACGGCCTCAGCCACCATCCGCCAGGGACAGCGGACGGGCCGGGTGCTCGTCGAGGTGCACAGCGCCGGCAACCGGCTGCCGGCCGAGCCGTGCCCGCTGGCCCGACAGTTCTGGGTCACGGCGGGCGCGTGCGAGGTGGTGACCGTCGGCACGACGCAGATCGGTGTGGTGGTCCGCGCCGCCGCCGACGACCGGTTCGACCAGTGGGCGGCGTACCGGCATCCGGACGGCACGGTGGTCTTCGTGGCGCAGTCCCGACGGCTCGGCGACGGGCAGCCGGAGCTTGCCGCCCTGCCGTTCACGCCGGAACGACTCGCGGTCCTCGCCACCGACAGCCGGTTCCACCTGCGCTGAGCGCGGTTCCCCGGGCGGCGGGCCGGGCGCGGGGCGCGGGCGGGCCGGGCAGCGGCGACGGGGGCCGCCGACCCGGGCCGCGCGGGCGACGGGCCCGGTCGCGGTGACGACGGGGCGGTACGGTCAGCGGCCGGTGCCCGCCGCGCGGATCGGCTGGGCCCGCCACCCGGCCTCGTCCCGGGGCGGGTGCGGCGGGCGGGCACACAGGACGTACGACTCGGGGGCCATCGCGCCGTGCCGGCCGCCGAGCGTGGCCATCACCGCCGCGTGCAGTTCCCGGGGGCCGACGCGCGGGTCCGCCGGGGCGGCGTAGCCGACGAGTGACCGGGTGCCGCCGGGCCCGCCCCGCAGGACGATCCGGGCGGTCGGGTCGCCGGCCGCGGTCCGGAGCACCTGTTCGCTGGCGGTGACGTCGATCCAGGCGGCGTCGATCTCCACCCACTCCGGGCCGCGTACCACCGGGTCGAGGTCGACGAGATCGCCCAGCCGGGCGAGGTCGACGTCCCGGTCGGCGGCGGTCAGCAGGATGCGCTCCATCGACCACAGCAGTGCCGCGGCCTCGTCGGTGGTCACGTGCCGGACGTCGTGGGTGAGACCGACCACGACGGTGGGCCGGGTGTGCAGGATGGTGAGCCGGACCGGGTCGGTGGTGGTCGCGTCCAGGCCGCTCTCCACCTCGGTTCCGTGCACCGGCACCCCCGCCCGCCCGTCGAAGACGCCGCCCCGGGTGCTGCTCATGTCGTTGATCACCAGGTCCCGGTGCCGCTGGCAGCCCCGCTGGGAGCCGATCGACTGGACCGACTCCTCCACGGCGGTCGCGTCGAAGTAGGCGTACTGGTAGGCGTTGAAGATGGCCAGGTGGGTCCGGCGCAGGGTCTCGTGGAACGACGGGGCGGGGCTGAACGGGACCAGCGCACTCTGCGCGATGCTGCCGACGAAGTTCTGCATCCGGGGCAGCGCGCGGTTGCTGTAGAGGGCCTCCAGCGCGGCCAGTTCGGTGCCCGTCCACCAGGACAGCAGAGTCGCCGTGGTGGTGACGAGGACGCTGGCCGGGGTGACCCTGGTCCGCCTGGCGACCGCGTCGATCGCCTCGGCGACCGGCCCGGACCGCAGGGTCGCGAGGCGGAACTCCGGCGGCCCCTCCCGACGGGCCGGCACCGAGAGCAGGCAGGGTGGGATGGTGTGCAGTTGCTGCCGCCAGTAGGCGAGGGTCCTCGCCATCCGACGCCGCGCCTGCGGGGTCCGCTCGTACTCGGCCTGGTCGGCGGGCTGCCAGACCGGGGGGCCCACCGTGCGGTCGACGGGGGACGCGACGAGCGCGACGAGTTCGTCAAGCACGAGGTTGGCGGTCACCAGGTCGGCGACGGCGTGGGAGAACTCGAAGACGGCCCGGACGGGCACCCCCGAATCCGTGGTGACCGCCATCCGGACGGGGAACTCGGCGCCGTGGTCGAACGGGCGGGGCGGGTCGCTGATCCAGGTCCGGTCGTACGCCCCGGACCCGAGTTCGAGCAGCAGCAGGTCGACGTGCCCGTCGCGGGTCACCACCTGGGCCCGTTCCACGCCGGGGCCCACCTCGTACACCGTGCGGAGTCCCTCGTGGCGGGAGACCAGCACGCCTACCGCCGCGCGGACGTCGTCGACGGTACGCCCGGCGGGCAGGTCCGCGTACCCGACGAACACCGCGCCGCTGCCCTCGTGCGGCAACCAGTCGAACACGTTGCTCTGACCGTGGGGCATCGGCCACCGGCCCGAGCGGAGCCCGGCGAAGGGCACCCGCACCGTCCGTACGGCGGTCGACGTCTCGGCTGTGGTCATCTGGCTACCCCCGGGTCGGGACGGGTCGGGCGGACACGGGACCTGTCACTCCCGGCGACCGGGCACCACGCCGCCGGGCACCGCGTCCCGGTCGGCTGCCGGTCCGCCGGCCGGTGCCGGGTCCCGGTCGGGTGCCGGGTCGGCGTCGGTGGCGACGGGTTCCGGGGCCGGCTTCGGGTGGGTCAGCAGGCGCAGCCCGGCCAGCAGGATCACCAGCGACAGGACGGCGAGCAGGAGCCGGTGGTCGACGACGACGATGAGGGCGGCGGCGACACCGATGGCCGCGGTCTGCGGGATCGTCACCAGCATCCCCGCCGTGGTGAAGGCCCGCCCCAGCAGCCGCGACGGGGTGTGCCGCTGCAACAGGGTGTTCCAGCCGATCGAGAACCAGGTGACCGCGAGCCCGATGCCCACCGCCCCGCCCAGCACCACCGCTGTCGCGCCGACGGCCAGGGCGGCGCAGCCCACCCCGAGGCCGATCAGGGCGCCGCCGATGGCCCTCGCCTCGCCGACGCGGCGCAGCAGCCACGCGCCGGTGAAGCCGGCGACGATGGAACCGATCCCCTGGACGCTGACGATCACCCCGAAGAACGCCGCCGGCCGGTGCAGCCCGTCCTCGACCACCACGAAGATGATCGGCTCCAGGAAGCCCACCGCCCCGAACGCGACGGCGCTGACCACGGTTACCTGGGACAACAGCGGAACCGACCGGATGTGACGCAGGCCGGCGAGCAGTTCGGTGCCGAACCGTTCCCCGCTGCGTTCCGGTGGCGACTCGACGACCCGCACCGTGGCCAAGGCGATGATGGCGGCGAGGAAGGTCAACGCGTCGATCAGCGCCAGCAGGTGACCGCCGAACGCGGCGTAGATGCCGGAACCGACGAGCGGCGCGAGAATCCGGGTGAACCCGAACAGGGTGCCGAACGCCGCGTTGGCCGAGCCCAGGTCACTGTCGGGCAGCAGGTCCTTGAGCAGGGCGTTGCGCCCCGCCATGAGCACCGTGGCGACGCAGCCGTGCACGATGGCGACGCCGTAGATGATCCAGGTGTGTTCGGCGGTCCGTACCAGCAGCAGCGCCAGCACCGCCAGCCCGGCGACCGCGTTGGTCGCCATCAGCAGCGGCTTGCGGCATACCCGGTCGATCTGCCGTCCGGCCAGCGGGGCGAACAGCACCGGCAGGCCCATCGCCAGGAACACGGCACCGGCGGCCGAGTTGCTCCCGGTGAGGTCCTTGACCCAGATGCCGAGGGCCAGCAGCAGCGCGGTGTCCCCGAAGCCCGACAGGGCGTCGCCGACGTACAGCCGACGGAACCGGGCGTCCCTGAACGCGGTCACTCAACTCAGCGCCTCTCGGTGGTTGGTGGAACGGCCGACGGGTTCCAGCCGTACCTGCAGGTGGCGGTAGCCGTGGACCAGGTTGGAGCGCAGCGGCACCGGCTCGCCGACCACGGACACCGAGTCGACGAACTCGGCCAGCGCGAGCAGCAGCGCCCGCAGTTCCAGCCGGGCCAGCGCCGCCCCCAGGCAGTGGTGCGGGCCGTAGCCGAACCCGAGGTGGTTGGCCGGTCGGCCGGGACGGAACTCGTCGGCCGCCGCGAAGTGCCGGGGGTCGCGGTTGGCCGCCGGCAGCCAGGCCACCACCGCCTCGCCGCTGGCCACCCGCTGACCGGGCAGCTCGACGTCCTCGGTGGCGACCCGCAGCACGTGCATCGCGGGTGAGGTCCACCTGATGACCTCCTCGACGAGCGGCCCGACGAGGTCCGGGTCGGTGCGCAGCCGGTCCAGGGTGCCGGCGGCGGTGGCCAGCGCGTGGAAGCAGCCGGCGATCGCGTGCCGGGTCGTCTCGTTGCCGCCGACCAGGACGTTGTCGCAGTTGAGCAGGACCTCACGCAGGTCGAACCGGGGGTCACCGGCCAGCGCGCTGATCAGGTCGTCACCCGGGCTGCGCCGCCGCTCGGCCACCAGGTCGGCAAGGTAGAGGATCATCTCCGAGTGCGCCGCGTCCGGGGGCATCCGGTCGAAGGAACTGTCCGCGCCGCCGAAGGCGTGGCTGGTCAGCTCGATCAGCATGTCCCGGTCGGTCGCCGGCACGCCGAGCAGGCGGCAGACGACGCTCGCCGGGATCACCGGCCCGAGGGAGGCGGCGACGTCGAGGCCGCCCGCCGACACGGCGTCCGCGACGAGCTGGCGGACCTCCTGCCGGACGGTGTCCTCCAGCGACTCGGCCATCGCCCTGGACAGGAACGGCATGATGACGCTGCGCAGCCGGGTGTGCCGGGGGCCGTCGGCGACCACCAGCATCCCGCCGCCCGCCTTGTCGGGGTGGTCGCGGTCGAAGCCGATCATCATGCCGTACTCGGAGGTGAACGCGGCCTTCGGCGCCAGCACCGCGCGGCACCCGGCCAGCGAGAAGACCGACCAGAAGCCGCCCGGTGAGGTGCCGGCGTCGCTCCACAGCACGGCGTCGTCGGCGGCGTACCGACGCCACCTGGCGAACCGGCCGGGGTCGAGGTACAGGTCAGGGTCGCCCAGGTCCATCGCCGTTCCCCCTCTGCTCGGTCCGCACCAGGTCGGCGATCTCCCGGGCCAGGTCGGCGAAGGACGGCCGGCGGAACACGGTGACGATCCGCAGGTCGACACCGAACCGTCGGTGCACCGCGCCGACCAGGTGCAGGGCCTTGATCGAGGTGCCGCCGAGCGCGAAGAACTGGCTGTCCGCGCCGAATTCCGTCACCCCCAGCAGGTCCCGCCAGATGTCGGCGAGCCCGGTGGCGACCTGGTCGCCCGACGGGGAGGCGGCGTCGGGGACGGGCGGGTCAGCGGGGACAGGCGGGTCGGCGGGGACGGGCGGGTCGGCCGGGACGGGCGGGTCGGCGGGGACGGGCGGGTCCGGGTCCGGGTCGCGGCCGAGCGCCGCCAGCAGCGCCGCCCGGTCCACCTTGCCGTTGGGGGTCACCGGCAGGGCGGGCAGCCGGTGGCACCGCGCCGGCACCATGTAGGCGGGCAGGTTGGCCCGCAGGAACTCCCGCACCTCGGACGGCTCGGCCGGGCCCGTCGACACGGCGACCAGTTCGACCGGTTCCGCGTCGGTGACCGCCACCACCGCGTGGTCACCCACCTGCGGGCAGTCGCCGAGGACCCGTTCCACCTCGCCCAGCTCCACCCGGAAGCCACTGATCTTGACCTGGTCGTCGCGGCGGCCCAGGAACACCACGTCCCCGTCGGGCCGCAGCCGCACCAGGTCGCCGGTGCGGTAGAGCCGCTGGCCGGGCACGTCGGCGAACGGGTCCGCGACGAACGCCGCGCAGGTGCGCCCGGGATCACCCACGTAACCGTCGGCCAGCCCCTGCCCACCGACGTACAGCTCACCGGTGCCGCCCGGGGCGACCGGGGTCAGCCGGTCGTCGAGCACCCGCAGGTAGCCGCCGTCGATCGGGCCGCCGATCGGGATGACGCCCCCGTCCAGGTCGGCGGGGACGACCTCGTGCGCGGCCGAGAAGGTGGTGTTCTCCGTCGGCCCGTACGCGTTGACCAGGTGCTGCGGCGCACCGGCGGCCAGCATCCGGCGGATCTGCGCCAGCGCGTACTGGTCGCCGCCGATCAGCAGCACCCGGAGCCGGGCGAAGGCGTCGGGCACGTGCGTGACGATCGCGTTGAGCAGGGCGTTCGTGGTGAACATGACGCTCACCCCCGTCCCGGCGAGGAACCGCCCCAGCCGGTACGGCGACAGGGTGACCTCGCGGGGCACCACCACCAGCGTCGCGCCCGCGCACAGCGCGCCCCAGATCTCCAGGGTGGCCGCATCGAAGGCGGTGTTCGACAGGTGCGCGACGACGTCGTCCGGCCCCAGCCGCAGGAAGTTGGAGTGCGGAACCAGCCGCAGGATCGCCTCGTGCGGCACCACCACCCCCTTCGGCGCCCCGGTGGACCCGGAGGTGTACATGACGTACGCCGGGTGCCGGACCGTCACCGCGACGTGCGACGACCCGACCGGTCCGCTGACCCCGACGGCCCCGCCCGGTGCCCCGGGAGTCCCGGGCAGCTCGATCGTCGGCACCCCGGGCGGCACGTGCTCCTCGCGGCCCCGCTCGCACAGCGCCAGCCGCACCCCGCTGTCCCGCCCGATCGCCCGGCTGCGGGCCGGTGGCTGGGCCACGTCGACGGGCACGTACGCCGCCCCGGCGCGCAGCACGGCCAGGAACGCGGTCACCGCGTCCGCGCCCCGTGCGGCGGCGACGGCCACCCGGTCCCCCGGTCGTACGCCCGCCGCGACGAGCCGTCCCGCGAGCCCGGCGGCGGCGGTGTCCAGCGCGCCGTAGCTGAGCTCCCGGTCGCCGTGCCGCACCGCGACCGCCTCCGGGCGGGCCCGCGCCCGCAGCGCCACCACCTCGTGCACCGGCAGCTCGGCGGGCTGACGGACGTACCCGTGGGTGACGGCCGCCGACGGTCCCGACACCACCGGGGTGTCCGGGGCGGCGCTGAGCCGGGCGAGGTCGGCCAGCAGGGTGGCGTGCAGTTCCCGCGCCCGCTCCGGGGTGAACAGGTCGGCGGCGACCTCCAGGGCGGACGTCGCCGACGTCGTCCCGGTGGTGACGGTCCACAGCAGCTCGAACTTGGCGGTGCCGGTGGACAGCACCTCCCGTACGGCCGGTGCGCCGGCCGGCGCCCAACGCCAGTCGCGGTCGTCGACGTGCGAGATGCCGACCTGGGTCAGCGGGTTCCCGTCCGACCCGGCGGCGTCGGTCAGCTCCGCCACCAGCTCCTGCAACGGCGTCCACTGGTACGCAACCGCCGCACTGACCCGTCCCCGGACCTGGGTGACGAGGTCCCGGAAGGTGGTGTCGGCGTCGATCCGGACCCGGACCGGCAGGACGTTGACGAACATGCCGACGGTGTCCTCGTCGTCCACCGTCCGCCCGCCGAACGGCGCGCCGACCACCACGTCGGACGCGTGGGTCGTGCCCCCGGGCGCGGCGACCCGGCTGAGGAACGCCGTGTAGGCGGCGAGCAGCACCATGAACTCCGACGCCGCGCAGTCCCGCGCCAGCCCGGTCAGCCGGGTGACGAGCGCCGGGTCGAGCGGCGCGGTCACCACCGCACCCGCCGGGCCCACCACCTCGGGTCGGGGCCGGTCCGCCGGCAGCGCCAGCCGACCGCCCAGCCCGCCGAGCTGATCCCGCCAGTGGGCCAGTGACTCCGCCGCGTCGGGCCGGTTGGCCAGCCCCCGGCGGCGTACCGGTGGCAGCTCCCGGGCGAGGCCGACCCGGGCGCCGTACGCCTGCTGGAGCTGGCTGTCGAGCAGGTCCAGCGAGTGCTGGTCGGCGATCAGGTGGTGCAGGGTGAACAGCAGCACCGCGCGGTCGCCGGGCTCGGTGACCAGGCAGGCGCGGGCCAGCGGCGGCACGTCGGTGGGAACCGGGCGGCGGGCCTGCGCGTCGAGGTGCCGCCGGGACTCGGCGGCGGCCCGTTCCGGTTCCTCCCCGGACAGGTCGACGACCGTCCACGGCAGCGTGGCGGCCGTCCGGACCAGTTTCCGCCCGTCCGCCGGGAAGCAGGTCCGCAACGCGTCGTGCCGGTCCACCAGTTCCTGCAGCGCGGCACGCAGCGCCTCGGCGTCGACCGCACCGGCGAACTCGTACCGCACCGGGACGCAGTACAGCGGCGAGTCCGGGTGCAGCCGGTCCAGGAACAGCAGCCGCTCCTCGGTCGGCGAGATCGGCACCCGGTGGGCCGGCGGCGCGAGCCGGGCCAGGTGCGCCACCAGGTCGACCGGCCGTCGGTAGCGGAACAGCAGGTCCATCTCGACCGGTACGCCGATCCGCCGGCGCAGTTCGAGCGCCACCTCCACGGCCTGCAGGGACTGCCCGCCGAGGTCGAAGAAGTCGGCGTCCGGGGCGATCTCCGCCCGCCGGAGCACCTGACCGAAGGCGGCCCGGACGATCTCCTCGTACGGCGGGGTGTCGACCGCCGCCGGCTCGTGGTCGACGCTCACGCGGGCCCCCCGGCGGTGCGGCGGACCAGGTGGTCGTCGAGGACGAGGGCGTCCAGGGTGGACCGGGCGAAGGTGGCGACCGCCTCGGCCGGGGTCCGGACGATGGGCTGACCCCGCAGGTTGAACGACGTGTTGACCAGCACCGGCAGCCCGGTCCGCCGGCCCATCTCGCGCAGCAGCCCCCAGAACAGCGGCGCGTCCTCGCGGTGCACCACCTGCACCCGGGCCGACCCGTCGACGTGCGTGACGGCCGGCAACCGGTCCCGGTAGGGCTCCCGGACGCCGGTGACCATCAGCATGTGCCGGAACGCCGCCTCCGTTCCCGGCGGGATGTCGAAGTACCTGGCGGCGTCCTCCACGGGCACCGCCGGGGCGAACGGGCGGAACTCCTCACGCTGCTTGACCACCGTGTTGAGGTGTTCGCGCATGGTGGGTGAGCGCGGGTCGGCGAGGATGCTGCGGTTGCCCAGGGCACGCGGGCCGAACTCCATCCGGCCCTGGCACACCGCCACGGTGGCCCCGCCCTCGATCAACGTGACCGTCTCGCGGACCAGGTCCGCCTCGGCGTACCGGTGGATCGCGAAACCCGGACCGAGGTCCCGCAGCGCCGCCGCGACGTCGTCGGCGGTGCACCCGTCCCCCCAGTACGGCATCCGCATCCCGGTCGGCGTCGCCGGCCGCGCCTCGCGCAGCGCGGCCAGGGCCGCCCCGAGCGCGGTGCCGTCGTCCCCGGAGGCCGGCTGGACGAACACCTCGTCGAAGAGCCCGCTGCGCAGGATCACCCCGTTCGCCGAGCAGTTCAGCGCGACCCCGCCGGCCAGGCAGAGCCGGCGCAGCCCGGTGCGGCGGCGGTACTCGGTCAGCACGTGCAGCAGGGTGCGTTCCAGCGCGTCCTGCAGGGCGGCGGCCACGTCCATGTGGTGCTGCCCCAGTTCCGCGTCGGGCTCGCGGGCCGGGCCGAGCTTCTCCTCCAGCCGGCGCAGCACCCCCTGGTGCGTCTCGCGTTCCAGCGGGGACTTGTTGGCCGACAGCAGCGGTACGGCGTACCCGCCGTCGGGGTCGAGCCGGACGAACTCGTCGAGGGTGGCCCGGTAGCGCTGCCGGTCGCCGTACGGGGCCAGGCCCATCACCTTGTACTCGTCCATCCCGGGCTGGAAGCCGAGATAGTGGGTGAAGACGCTGTAGAGGATGCCCAGCGAACTCATGATCGGATAGCTGCCCTGCGGGTCGAGCACCGCGCCCCGCCCCGCGAACACCGTCAGCGACTCCTGCTCGCCCATGCCGTCGGCCACCACCACCAGCGCCTCGTCGAACCCGCTGAGGTAGTAGCTGCTGGCGGCGTGGGCCACGTGGTGCCCGACGTGCACGAACCGGGGTTCGCCGACGGTCGGCGGGTAGTGGGCGGCGAAGACCTCCCGCTGCACGCGCTGCGCGTACACCTCCTCGTACCAGCGGGTGGAGAGGTGGTCGAGCTGCCAGACCGGGGACGGCTCGTAGCGGAAGCCGTGCGCGACGACCGCGACGTCGCGCATCGTCGCCCCGGCCGCCCGCAGGCAGGCGTCGATCGCGTCCCGGGGAAAGCGGCCGGTGCCCTTGTCGCCGTCGTAGCGTTCCTGGGCGGCGGCGGCGATCACCCCGGTCTCGTCGACCAGCGCCGCCGCGGAGTCCAGGCCCTGGACGATCCGTTGTTCCCGCCGCCACCCGTCGCCGAGTATCGCGCGCTTGAGCGCCGTGCCGCGGTCGAGGCCGCTGAATCCCAGCGTCAGCATTGTCGTCAACCTTCGTTCGCAGGGGTGGGGGTCGGCCGACGGACGGCCGCTGGTCGGTGGGAGGGCGGCCGGGTCAGTCGGCGGCCGGCACCGGTTCGGGCAGGCGCGCGGCCAGCCGGGCGGGGGTGGGGTGCGCCATCAGCTCCACGACCTCCAGGTCGACGCCGAGCGCCGCCTCGACGCCGTGCACCAGCCGCATCGCGGTCAACGAGTCCCCGCCCAAGTCGAAGAAGTCGTCGTCGACCCCCGCCGGCACCCCCAGCACCTCGCTGAACAGCTCGCACAGCCGGGCCGGCAGCCCGTCGAGCGGCGCGGCGGCGACCGGGTCGGCCGTGGGCACCGGCGGCGCGGGCAGG
The DNA here is from genome assembly GCF_049863385.1 of Micromonospora sp. WMMD723. Lineage (NCBI taxonomy): Bacteria > Bacillati > Actinomycetota > Actinomycetes > Micromonosporales > Micromonosporaceae > Micromonospora > Micromonospora sp. WMMD723. The sequence continues at coordinate 3,127,040 of NZ_JBMKNR010000001.1, read as the reverse complement.
GCCGCCCGGTCGAGCTTGCCGGTCGGCCCGAGCGGCAACGCGTCGAGCGCGACGAACGCCGCCGGCACCTGGTGCGCCGGCAGGTTCGCGGCCAGCTCGTCGCGCAACCGGACCGGATCGAACGGGGTGGTCGGGGTCGGCACCACGTACCCGACGATCCGGCGGATGCCCGGCACGTCCTCGCGGACCGCCGTCGCCGCCGCCAGCACCCCGGCGCAGCGGGCCAGCGCCGCGTCGATCTCACCCAGTTCGACGCGGAAGCCCCGCACCTTGACCTGCTGGTCGTCGCGCCCGTGGAAGACCACCTGGCCGGCCGGGTCCCAGGCCGCCCGGTCCCCGGTGCGGTACATCCGCTCCCCCGGCCCGCCGAACGGGTCGGCCAGGAACCGCTCGGCGGTCAGCCCGGGGCGGTCCAGGTAGCCCCGGGCCAGACCGACACCGGTCAGGTAGAGGTCGCCCACCACCCCCGGGGGCACCTGGCGCAGGAAGCCGTCCAGCACGTGCACCCGGGTGTTCCAGATGGGCCGCCCGATCGGCACGTACGCCGCCCGCCCGCCCGCCGGCACCGGCCAGTGGGTGACGTCCACGGACGCCTCGGTGGGCCCGTACAGGTTGTGCAGGTCCGCGCCGCAGGTGGCGTGGAACCGGTGGGCGAGTTCCGGGTCCAGTGCCTCGCCGCTGCAGATCACCAGGCGCAGGCCGACACAGTGCGCGGCGACCGGCTCGGTCAGGAAGGCGGCCAGCACCGACGGTACGAAGTGGGCGGTGGTGACCCGCTGCCTGTCGATCAGCCGGGCCAGCCGGGTCGGGTCCCGCTGGTCGTCCGCGTCGGCGACGACGACCGCCGCGCCGGTGGACAGCGGCCAGAACATCTCCCACACCGACACGTCGAAGCTGAGGCTCGTCTTGTGCAGGACCCGGTCGGCGGCGGTCAGCCGGTACCGGTCCTGCATCCAGGCCAGCCGGTTGACGATGCCGGCGTGCGGCACGACGACGCCCTTGGGCCGGCCGGTCGAGCCGGAGGTGTAGATGACGTAGGCGGGATGGCCGACGCGCAGCGGCGTGGACCGGTCCCGGTCGGTGGGGGCGGTCGCCGGCTGCCGGGCGAGCAGTTCCCCCACGGCCGGGGCGTCGACGTCGAGGCAGCGGTCGGCGGGGCAGCCCGCGGCGACCAGCTGCCCGACGGTCCCCCCGGTCGTCAGCACGCAGTCGGCCCCGCTGTCGCTGACCATCAGGGCCCGCCGCGCCGCCGGGTAATCCGGGTCCACCGGCAGGTACGCGGCACCCGTCTTGACCGTGGCGAGGATCGCCACCAGGCTGGCCGTGGAGCGGGGCAGCGCGACGGCCACCACCCGTTCCGGGCCGACGCCGCGGCCGATCAGCAGGTGGGCCAGCCGGTTGGCGGCGGCGTCCAGGTCGGCGTAGCTCAGCTCCCCGTCGCCGTCGTGGACGGCGACCGCGTCCGGGGTGCGTCGTACCTGCGCCTCGAACCGGCCGACCAGGGTGTCCGGGTCGGTCCGGGCCGGCGGGACGGTCGTGTCGTTGGCCTCGGCGAGCAGCCGCCGGTCCGCCCCGGTGAGCGGGGACAGCCGGGCCACCGGGACGCCCGGGTCGGCGACGACCGCCGCCAGCAGCGCCCGCAACCGTTCCAGCACCGCGTCGGCGGTCGCCGGGGAGACCAGGTCCGGCTGGTGGCTGAGGCGGATCCGCATCCGGGCCCCGGGGAGCACCACCACGGCGAGCGGGTAGTGGGTGGCGTCGCGGCCCTGCACGTCGGTGATCCGGGCCTCGCCCAGGGCCGGGGTGCCGTCCAGCGCGACCGGGTAGTTCTCGAAGACGTACAGGGTGTCGAAGAGGGTGCCGGGGGTGCCGGCGAGCCGCTGCACCGCGCCCAGCCCCAGGTACTGGTGCGGCACCAGCGCGGACTGCTCACCGTGCAGCCGGGTCAGCAGGTCGCCGAACGCCTCCCCGGGGCCGGTCCGTACCCGTACCGGCAGCGTGTTGAGGAACAGCCCCACCATCGTCGCGACGCCGGGCAGCTCCGGCGGGCGGCCCGCCACCGGCATCCCGAACACCACGTCGGTGCGCCCGGTCAGGTAACCGAGCAGCACCCCCCAGGCGGCCTGGAGCACGGTGTTCACCGTGACGCCCCGCTCCCGGGCCAGGGCGGTCAGTGCCGCCGTCAGCCCCTCGTCCAGCTCGACGTCGAGGTCGCGGGGCAGCGCCGTCGGGTGGGCGGCACCCGGCCCGGCCAGCAGGGTCGGTTCGGCCAGCCCGGCCAGCGCCGTGCGCCACGCCGCCTCGGCGGCCGGCCGGTCCTGCCGGGCCACCCAGTCCAGATAGCTGCGGAACGGCACCGGCGGCGGCGGGGCGGCGGCCCCCCGGTGGTGCTCGTAGAGCGCGATCAGGTCGCGGACGACGAGCGACAGCGACCAGCCGTCGAGCAGGATGTGGTGGTGGGTGAAGTCGAGGCGGTACCGCTCGGCACCCAGGCGGACCAGGCTGAACCGCAGCAGCGGCGGCCGGGCCGGGTCGAAGCGTCGACGCCGTTCGGTGACGGCGATGCGGGCGGCCTCGGCCTGCGCCTGCGGAGCGGGCAGCGCCGACAGGTCGACCTCCTGCCAGGGCAGCTCGACGCCGTCGCCGATCACCTGCACCGGGGGGCCGGTGAGCCGCTGCCGGAACGCCGCACCCAGGTGCGGGTGCCGGGTCAGCAGGTCCCGGGCGGCCCGGTGCAGGGCCGCCGGGTCCAGCCGGCCGGTCAGCTCCAGGGTCAGCTGGGCGGTGTAGACGTCCGCGCCGGTCCCGGCGTACGTGGCGTGGTAGAGGATGCCCTCCTGCAACGGGGCCAGCGGCAGCAGGTCGGTCAGCCGGGGATGCTCGGCCGAGATCGTGTCCAGCTCCCCCTGACCGATCGTGACCAGCGGAAAGTCGGAGGGGATCCGGCCCACCGCCGGGGTCGCGGTGCTGTCCGCCAGCACCTGCAGCGCGCGCAGCCACCCGTCGGCCAGCTCGCGGACCCGGGCCTCGGGCACGGCGTCACCGGCCCAGGTCCAGGTGGCCCGCAGCTGCGGACCGTCGGCGAGGTCCACGGTGACGGCGTTCAGCGACACCGCGTGCGGCAGCGGCATGTCCGCGTCGACGTCACCGCCGAGGGCGTCCTGCGGTACGGGGGTCCAGTCCGCCTCGGACGTGCCGCCACCGAGCCGGCCCAGGTAGTTGAAGCCGAGCTGCGGGCGGCCCAGTCCGGCGAGTTCGGGGCCGGTGGCCAGGTTCAGGTAGCGCAGCAACCCGTACCCGATGCCGTGGTCGGGCACCGCGCGGAGCTGCTCCTTGACCCGCCGCACGACGGTGCCGACGGCGGGCCCGGCGGCCCACACCTGCGCCCAGTCCACCGCCCCCGGGTCCAGCCGCACCGGGTACAGGCTGGTGAACCAGCCGACGGTACGGGCGACGTCGACGTGGTCGGCCAGCGGTTCGCGGCCGTGGCTCTCGACGTCGACCAGCAGCCCGCCCGGCCGGCCCGACGCGACCGCGACGGTCAGCGCGGCCAGCAGCACCTCGTCCACCCCGGCGTGCAGCGCGTCCGGCACCCGGCGCAGCAGCGCCGCCGACAGCTCCACCGGGACGGTCTGCGCCAGCGAACGGGCGGTCCAGGCGGTGTCCCGGGCCGGGTCCAGGGCACGGGTGCCGACCGGCGGCGGGGGCTCGGCGAGCATCCCGCGCCACAGGTCCAGTTCGGCGCTGCGCGCCGGTCGGGTCGCCTCCTCGCCCAGCAGCGTCGACCACCGCCGGTACGAGGTGGTGACCGGGGCCAGCTCGGGCCGTCCACCGGCGGACACGGCCGCCCACGCGGCGGCCAGGTCGGGCAGCAGGATCCGCCAGGACGTCGCGTCGACGGCGAGGTGGTGGGCGGCCAGCAGCAGCCGGCCCCGGTGCCCGGGGCCGGCGTCGAACCAGACGGCCTGGAGCATCATCCGCGCACCCGGCGCGAGCCGGGCCTGGGCCGCCGCCGCGTGGTCGGCGACGATCCGGCGGCGGTCCGGCTCCGGCGTGTCCGGATCGACGGGCACCCGGGTCAGCACCGACGCGGCCGGTACGCTGCCTGCCGGCGTCACGTCCAGCCGCCACGGGCCGTCGGGGCAGGACGGCCGGTCCAGCCGCATCCGCAGCGTGTCGTGCCGGTCGAGCACCGCCTGCAGGGCGGCCCGGAGATCCGGTTCGGTGAGGTCGGCGGGGACCGGGACCACCATGGACTGGTAGTAGCCGTCGACCGGTCCGCCGGCCGCCCGCAGCCACTCCATGATCGGCGTCGGCTCGAACTCGCCCACCCCGTCGTCGGCGCGGCTGACGGCGGCGTCCCGGCCGTGGTCGGCGGCCAGGTCGGCGACGGCGGCGAGCCGGGCGACGGTCGGGTGCGCGACGACGTCCCGGGGCCGGATGGCCAGCCCCTCGCTCTGCGCCCGGCTGACCAGCTGGATCGACGAGATGCTGTCGCCGCCGAGGCCGAAGAAGCTGTCCGTGACGCCGACCGTCGGCACCCCCAGCACCTCGGCGAACAGGTCGCACAGCAGCTTCTCGGTGGCGGTGCCCGGCTGGTCGGCGACGGTCGTCGGCTCCTGGTCGGGTGCGGGCAGGGCCGCCCGGTCGACCTTGCCGTTGCGGTTCAGCGGCAGGGCCGCCAGAGGCACCAGGACGTTCGGCACCATGTACTCGGGCAGCTGGCCGGCGACGAAGGCGCGGACGGTGGCCGGGTCGGGGGCGGGGCCGTCCGGCGGGCCCACCAGGTAGCCGACGAGCTGCCGGCCCCCCGCGCCCACCTCCCGGACGACCACCGCCGCCTGGGCGACCGTGTCGTGCCGGGTCAGCACCGCCTCCACCTCGCCCGGTTCGATCCGGTGCCCGCGCACCTTCACCTGGTCGTCCACCCGGCCGACGAACTCCAGCTCGCCGTCGGGACGCCAGCGCACCAGGTCACCGGTGCGGTACATCCGCTCCCCCGGCCCCGCGTACGGGTCGGCCAGGAACCGGGTCGCGGTCAGCCCCGGCCGACGCAGGTAGCCCCGGGCCAGGGCCCGGCCGGAGACGTACAGTTCACCGGCCACCCCGGCGGGGACCAGCCGCAGGGCGTCGTCGAGGACGTACACCTGGCAGTTGCGGACCGGGCGGCCGATGGGCACGGCGGCCCCGGACCCGGCCCGGTCGGCGCGCAGGTCGGCGCTCATGGTGGCGCAGACCGTCGTCTCCGTCGGGCCGTACGCGTTGACCATGCGACGGCCCTCCGCCCAGCGGGTCACCAGTTCGGCCGGGCACGCCTCGCCGGCCAGCACCAGGGAACGCAGGGTGGGCAGGGGCTGCGCGGCCAGCGGGGTGAGCACCGCCGGGGGCAGCGTCGCGTGGGTGATCCCGTGGGCCCGGACGAAGTCGGCGAGCAGGTCGCCGACGAGCAGCCGTTCGGTAGGCACGACGAGGGCCGCACCCGAGGTCAACGCCATGCACAGTTCCCAGAAGGAGGCGTCGAAGCTGGGTGAGGCGAACTGGAGGACGCGGGCCCGACCGTCCACGCCGAGCCGGTCGGCCTGGGTGGCGGCGAGGCTGCTGACGCCCTGGTGGGTGACGACGACGCCCTTCGGCCGTCCGGTGGACCCGGAGGTGAAGATCACGTACGCCGGGTGGGTCGGCAGCAGCGGGGTGCGGCGGTCCCGGTCGGTGGGGTCGCGGTCCGGGTGGCCGGACAGCTCGGCGAGCAGCGCGGGGTCGTCGAGGTCGATCCGGGGCAGGTCGGCGGCCTCGGCGGCGGCGCGGGCCGTCGGCGCGGCGTCCGCCCCGGCGAACACCACGCCGGCCGGCGCGGCGTCGGCGAGCATCTGCGCGACGCGCGGACCCGGGTAGTCCGGGTCGACCGGCAGGTACCCGGCGCCCGCCTTGGTCACCGCGAGGATCGCGGTGACCAGGTCCACCCCGCGCGGCAGCACCAGCGCGACGAGCTGCTCCGGGCCGATCCCCCGGGCGATCAGGGCGTGGGCGAGCCGGTTCGCCCGCGCGTTCAACCCCCCGTACGTCAGCCGGTCCGCCCCGCAGCGCACGGCGACCGCGTCGGGCGTGCGGGCCGCCCACGCCTCGACCAGGGCCGGCAGGGTCGCCACCGGCACCGGGTCGGGGTTGCGGCCCTGGGTCGACAGCCGGAGCCGCTCGGGCACGTCGAGCAGGTCGAGCCGACCGGTACGCATCCCGAGCAGGGTGGGCAGGTCGGTCAGCAGCCGGGTGAACCGGCGCAGCAGCCCCCGGGCGAACCCCACCGGGAACAGGTCGGGCCGGTACGACAGCCGCATCCGCAGCCGGGTGCCGGCCGCCGCGTTCAGGCTCAGCGGGTAGTGGGCGGCGTCGGCGGCGCCCGCCTCCACCCGCAGCGGCCCGCAGCGCAGCTCACCGGACTCGGGGAAGTTCTCGAACGCGACGCAGGTGTCGAACAGCTCGCCGGTCCCGGCCACCTTCTGGATGTCGGCCAGGCCCAGGTGGTGGTGCTCGATGAGCTGCGCCTGCTCGTGCTGGAGGCGGGTCAGCAGCGCCGACAGGGGTTCGTCGCGGCGCAGCCGGACCCGTACCGGCACCACGTTCATCAGCAGCCCGACCATGTTCTCGGACCCGGGCAGCTCGGGTGGCCGGCCGGAGACCGCCGCGCCGAACGTCACGTCGTCGCGCCCGGTGAGCTGACCGATCAGCAGCGCCCACGCGCCCTGCACGAGGGTGTTGACGGTGAGGTCGTGCCGCCTGGCGAACGCCACCAGGTCCGCCGTGGCCGCCGGGTCGAGTTCGGCAGGCAGGTCGCCGGGCCAGACCGGGACGCGGGTCGGGTCGGCCGGGGCGACGAGGGTGGGCCCGGACAGGTCCGCCAGCGCCGTCCGCCAGGCCGCCTCCGCGCCCGGCCGGTCCCGCCCGGCCAGCCAGCCCAGGAAGTCCCGGTACGACGGGGCCGGTGGCAGCACGTCGCCCTGCGCGTAGAGGGAGCACAGGTCCCGGATGAGCAGGGCGGTGGACCAGCCGTCGAGCAGGATGTGGTGGTAGGTGACGACCAGCCGGTGCCGGTGGCCGTCGACCCGGATCAGCCGGAACCCGATCAGCGGGGCCCGCCGCAGGTCGAACCGCCGTCCCTGGTCGGCCTCGGTGTGCCGGGCGAGGGCGACGTCCGGGTCCTCCTCCGGTGCGACGGTGACCTCCGTCCAGGACAGCTCCGGCCGGCGGACGACCACCTGCACGGGTGGGCCGGAGCGGCGTTCCCGGAAACTCGCCCGCAGGTTGGGGTAGCGGCGCAGCAGCGCCTCCGCCGCCGCCCGCAACGCGGCGACGTCCAGCGGACCGTGCAGGTCCAGGATCAGCTGCGCGGTCTGCACCTCCGGCCCGCTGCTCTGGTGCCAGGAATGGAACATCATCCCGGCCTGCAGGGGTGCCAGCGGCAGAATGTCCTCGATGCTCGACGTGGTCATGACACCGCTCCCTGTTCCGCCGCCAGTTCCTGCTCAAGGTCGTCGATCTCGTCCTGACTCAGCGTGACCAGCGTCAGGTCCGACGGTGTGGGACCGCCGGCGGTCGGTGCCGTCGCGCCGGCCACCACCGCCGCCAGGGCGGCGTGCCAGTCGTCCGCGAGGTCGGCCACGTCGGCCTCGGCCAGCAGTTCCGCCGGCCACGACCAGGTGGTCCGCAGGTGTGGGCCGGTCGGGCCGTCGACGGTGACGGCGGCGACCTCCAGCACGTGCGGCACGGGGTGCCGGGGATCGGCCCCGCCCCGCAGCACCGCGCCCTCCTCGGCCGGCCCCCAGTCGTCAGGTGCGGCGGCGGGGAACCGGCCCAGGTAGTTGAAGGCCACCTGGGGGGCCGGCATCCCGGCCAGCACCGGGCCGGTCCGCGGGTCGAGATAGCGCAGCACGCCGTACCCGCCGGCGGGTGGCAGGGCGCGGAGCTGCTCCTTGATCCGTTTCACCGCGGCGCTGACCGCCTGACCACCGGAGCGGACCTGCGCGGCGTCCACCGGACCGGGGTCGAGCCGGACGGGGTGGATACGGGTGAACCAGCCGACGGTGCGGGACAGGTCGGCGTCCGGCACCAGGCCGTCGCGGCCGTGCCCCTCCAGGTTGACCAGCACCCCGTCGGTGCCGCCCCGGCCCCGCCGGGCCAGCCACGGCGGCAGCGCCAGGGCCAGCGCGGTCAGCAGGATCTCGTCCACCCCGGTGCGGTACGCGGCCGGGGCGGTGGTGAGCACGGCCGCGGTGCAGTCCGTCGAGGCGCTGCGGGACAGGCTGCGCAGCCGGGCGAAGACGTCGACCCGGGGGTCGAGGGGGCGCTCGCCGAGCGGCGTCGCCGGCCGGTCCAGCAGCCGCGTCCAGCCGGCCAGTTCGTCCTCACGGACCGGTCCGTCGGTGAGCGCCGCGACCTGCCGCGCCCAGCCGCGCAGGGACGTGCCCACCGGCTCCAACGTCGGCGGTCTCCCGTCGCCGAGCGCGGCGCAGGCGGCCCGGAGGTCGCCGAGCAGGATGCGCCACGACACCCCGTCGACGGCGAAGTGGTGGACGACCAGCAGCAGCCGGTTGCCGGTCTGCGGGCCGGCCGGGAACCAGACGGCCTGCACGAGCACCCCGTCGGCGGGACGCAACCGGTCCCGGGCGGCCTGTGCCTGGTCGGCGAGGGCCGTCGCGCGCCCGGCCGGGGTGGCGTCGGTCAGGTCGACGGTGTGCAGGCAGTCCTCGGCGCGTACCGCCCCGGCGGGCGGGATCTCCAGCTCCCACGGCCCGTCCCCGGTGCGGGCCCGCATCCGCAGCGCGGGATGGTGGTCGAGCAGCGCCTGCAACGCCTCCCGCACCTGGTTGACGGTCGTCGCGGCGGGCACCCGGACCAGCATCGACTGGCTGAACGCGTCAAGTGGGCCGCCCAGCTCCTCCCGGGCCCAGGCCAGGATCGGCGTCACCGGCACCGCGCCGGTCGCGTCGTCCGGGCGTTCGACGGTCCGGTCGTCCACGGTGGTCGCCACGGCGGCCAGGGCGCGCACGGTGCGCTGCTGGTAGACGTCCTTCGGTTTGAGGTGCAGGCCGGCGCGGCGGGCCCGGCTGACCAGCTGGATGGACATGATGCTGTCGCCGCCGAGGCCGAAGAAGCTGCCGTCGATGCCCACCTCGGGCACCCCGAGCAGTTCGGCGAAGAGGTCACAGAGGAGGCGTTCGGCCGGGGTCCGGGCGGCCGGGCCGGTGACCGCGCCGTCGAGGTCGGGTTCGGGCAGCGCCGCCCGGTCGACCTTCCCGGTGGGCGTCAGCGGCAGCGCGTCGAGCACCATGAGCCGGGCCGGCAGCAGGTACTCGGGAAGCTGGTGCCGCAGCCACTCGCGTACCTCGGTGGCGGTGAGGGTGGCGGTGCCGGCCGGCGTGACGTAGCCGACCAGGGTGACCCGTCCGGGCCCGTCGGTACGGGCGGTCACCACGGCCGCGCCGACCGCCGGGTGCCGGGCGAGGGTGCCCTCGATCTCGCCGGGCTCGACCCGGAAGCCCCGGATGTTGACCATGTTGTCGACCCGGCCGGCGTACTCCAGGTCGCCGTCGGGGCGCAGCCGCACCCGGTCACCGGTGCGGTACAGCCGCCCACCGGGCCGGCTGCCGTACGGGTCGGCGACGAACCGCTCGGCGGTCAGCGCCGGCCGGCCGGCGTACCCCCGGGCCAGCCGCGCCCCGCCGACGTACAGTTCGCCGACCGCGCCGATCGGGACGGGGACCAGCATCGGGTCGAGGACGTGGGCGGTCAGCCCGGCCACCTCGCGGCCGATCCGGCTCAGACCGTCCCCGACGTCGTCCGGCCCGAGGGTACGGGCGGTGACGTGCACGGTGGTCTCGGTGATCCCGTACATGTTGACCAGCCGGGGCCGGTCCCAGCCGTGCCGCGCGGCCCAGCGGCGCACCGACGCGTGTTCCAACGCCTCGCCGCCGAAGACCACCCAGCGCAGCGCGTGCGGCTGGTCCGACCGGGAGTCGACCTCCTCGAACTGGGCGAAGGACGAGGGGGTCTGGTTGAGCACGGTCACCCCGGCCCCGGTCACCAGCCGGTGGAAATCCTCCGGGTTGCGGGAGACCCAGTAGGGCACCACGACCAGCCGGCCGCCGGTGCTCAACGCACCCCAGATCTCCCAGACGGAGAAGTCGAACGACATGCTGTGGAACATCGACCAGACGTCGTCGGGGCCGGCGTGCAGGAAGTCCCGCCCCCAGTGCAGCAGCCGGGTGACCGCGGAGTGCGGGACGGTGACGCCCTTGGGTCGGCCGGTCGAGCCCGACGTGTAGATCACGTACGCCGCACTGTCCCCCGTCACCACCGACGACGCCGGCACCTCCACCGGCACGGCCTGCTCCCCCACCGCCGAACCCTCGGCATCCACCTCCACCACCCGCCACGGACCCGACGGCAACCGCCCCGCCACACCCGAACCCCCCAACACCACCGACACACCCGAATCCACCAACATCAACGACAACCGCTCCACCGGATAATCAACATCCAACGGCACATACGCCGCACCAACCTTCAACACCCCCAAACACCACACCACCGCATCCACCGACCGCCCCACACACACCCCCACCAACCCACCACCACCCACACCCAACCCCCGCAACAACCCCGCCACCCGATCCGACAACACCCCCAACTCCCCATACGTCAACACCACCTCCCCACACACCACCGCCACCGCACCCGGCGACACACCCACCCACCGCCCCACCAACTCATGCACCAACTCACCGGCACCCGCAGCCGCCGGGTCGGTCCACGCCGCAGGGTCCACCGGGGACGGGCTCGTGGCCGCCAGGTCCGCCGCCGACGCCTCCGGCGCGGCGCTCGGGTCCGGCGTGGTCGTCGCATCCGGCGCGGTCGTCGGGGCCGGCGCGGTCGTCAGGGCGGGCGCGGTCGTCAGGGCCGGTGCGACCGTCAGCGGTTCGCGCAGGTAGTGGCGGTCCGGAGCGGTCACCATGTCCCAGAGGGCGGCCACGAACCAGTCGCGCAGCAGCCGCACCTGCTCGGCCCGGACCGCGTCGGTGTGGAAGTCCATCGCCAGCAGCACCCGGTCGGAGACCGGGTCCCGGACGACCCCGATGTTGAGCGGGAAGTTCGTCGGCTCGGCGCGTACGGTGGAGAAGCTGCCGATCTTGCCGTCGAGGATCTCGGTGCCCCGGTCGGACAGCATCTCGGCCATCACGTGGAAGTGGTTGTAGACGAAGTTGACGTTGACCGGCTGGTCCATGCCGAGCCGGCGTTGCATCTCGGCCATCGGGAAGCGGCGGTGCGGCAGCATGTCCCGTTCGGCCGCGAACACCTCGGCGATCAGGTCGGTCCACCGGCCGTCCGGCAGCACCAGCCGGAACGGCAGCGTGTTGAGGAACAGCCCGCGGACGTCGTCGCCGCCGCGCTCCTCGGGGCGGCCGTTGGCGGTCACCCCGACCAGGACGTCCGTCGCGCCGGTGGCGTAGCCGACGGTACGCAGGCAGGCGGCCACGAAGAGGGTCTTCAGCGACGCGCCGCACCGGGTGGCCAGCTCCCGCAGCGCCGTGCAGAGTTCCGGGCTGAGCACCGTCTCGACCGAGCCGTACCGTTGGCGGGCGTCGGTGGCGTACCACCACTCGCCCGTGAAGCGGGTCTCGGCGGGCAGCTCCGGCACCGGCCCGTCGGGCCAGCGCAGCAGCCGGGTGTCCGGCGGGTCGGCCAGCCGCTCGCGCCAGAACTGCTCGGTCTCCGCCGACGTCAGCGCGGCGCGTTCCAGCTCGACGAAGTCGCGGTACTGCGCGCTCAACGGCGGGTCGGTCGGCTCCACGCCGGCACGTAGGCCCTGGTAGACCCGCATGATCTCGCTGAGGGTGGAGTGCAGGCTCCAGCCGTCGAACACGGCGTGGTGCTCGGTCAGCGTCCACTGGAACACCTCGTCCGAGCGGCGGTGCACGTGCATCCGCAGCAACGGTGGGCGGTCGTGGTCGAACGGGGTGACCCGCTGGTGTTCCAGGTAGGACCTGACGATCTCGTCCTGCGCCGCCTCGTCCAGGTCACGCAGGTCGTCGACGCCGACCGGCAGGACCGCCTCGGCGTGCACCAGTTGCAGTGGCTCGCTGTGGTCGGTCAACGACAGCGCCGTGCGCAGGATCGGATGCCGGCGTACCACGTGGGCGACCGCCCGGGTGAAGGCGTCCGCCTCGAACGGTGCCCGCACCTTCATGCTGTCGACGTTGTGGTACGGCAGCCGCTCCAGGTCGCGGGTCATCTCGTAGACCATGCCCACCTGTAACGCGGTCATCGGGTACGCGTCGACGAGACCGTCCGGCAGGTGCGCCCGGTCGGCGGCGGCGACCAGCTCGAACGGGCGACGTACCGGGGCGTCGGGCAGGTCGACGACCGTGCAGACGGTGGCGAGTTCGGCGACCGTCGGCCGGTGGAACAGCTCCTGCAACGCGAAGGAGATGCCGCTGGCGCGGGCCGCGCCGAGCACCCGGATGCTGCGGATCGAGTCCCCGCCCAGGTGGAAGAAGTTGTCGTGCCGGCCCACCTGGACCGGGCCGAGCGCCTCGACCCAGATCTCGGCGAGCCGCCGCTCCACCGGTCCCTGCGGCGCCACGTAGTCACCGCTGCCGGCGGGGCGTGCCTCGTCCGGGTCGGGCAGCCGCCGGTGGTCGGTCTTGCCGCTCGGCGTCAGCGGGATCGCCGCCAACTCCACGAACCGCCCCGGCACCATGTAGTCAGGCAGCCGGTCCGCCAGCCACCGCCGCAGGTCGGCGACCGGCACCGCCGACCCGGCCTCCCCCGACACGTACGCGATGAGCTGCGGTGCCCCGGCGTCGTCGGGGCGGATGGTGACCGCCACGGCGGTGACGCCGGGGAACTGGTGGGCGGTCGCCTCGATCTCGGTCAGCTCCACCCGGAAGCCGCGGATCTTGACCTGGCTGTCGGCGCGGCCCGCGTACTCCAGGGTCCCGTCCGGACGCCACCGGGCCAGGTCGCCGCTGCGGTAGAGGCGGGCACCCGGCTCGGCTCCCACCGGGTCCGCCACGAAACGTCCCGCGGTCAGGCCGGGTTGGCCGAGGTAGCCCCGGGCCACCCCCGGACCGCCGACGTACATCTCCCCGGTGACGCCGACCGGGCAGGGGCGCAGGTACCGGTCCAGGACGTGGATCGCCATGTCGGCCAGGGGGCGGCCGATCTGGGTGAGGGCCCGGTCCAGGTCGTCCGGCACGATCTCGCGGAAGGTGTCGTGCACGGTGGTCTCGGTGATCCCGTACATGTTGACCAGCCGGGGGCGGCCCGCGGCGTGCCGCTGTGTCCACCGGCGTACCGAGCCGCGTTCCAGCGCCTCACCGGCGAAGATGACGTAGCGCAGCCGCAGCGGGTCGCGCAGGCGGGCGTCGACGGCCTCGAACTGGACGAACGCCGACGGCGTCTGGCTGAACACGGTCACCTGCGCGTCCCGGACCAGCGCGTACAGGTCGTCGGGGCTGCGGGAGACCCAGTAGGGCACCACGACCAGCCGGCCGCCGGTGCTCAACGCGCCCCAGATCTCCCAGACGCTGACGTCGAACGACATGCTGTGGAACATCGACCAGACGTCGTCCGGGCCGAACCGGAAGTCCCGGGCCGCCGAGGCGAACAGCCGGGCGGCGTTGCGGTGGGTCACCGTGACGCCCTTGGGTCGGCCGGTCGAGCCCGACGTGTAGATCACGTACGCCGCACTGTCCCCCGTCACCACGGGGTCCGGCACCTCCCCGGCCACCGGCGATCCGGCCGCCTGCGCGGCGTCCGGCTCCGGGCCGTCCGGATCGATCTCCACCACCCGCCACGGGCCCGACGGCAACCGCCCCGCCACACCCGAACCCCCCAACACCACCGACACACCCGAATCCACCAACATCAACGACAACCGCTCCACCGGATAATCAACATCCAACGGCACATACGCCGCACCAACCTTCAACACCCCCAAACACCACACCACCGCATCCACCGACCGCCCCACACACACCCCCACCAACCCACCACCACCCACACCCAACCCCCGCAACAACCCCGCCACCCGATCCGACAACACCCCCAACTCCCCATACGTCAACACCACCTCCCCACACACCACCGCCACCGCACCCGGCGACACACCCACCCACCGCCCCACCAACTCATGCACCAACTCACCGTCGGGAAGGTCCACCGGGGACGGTGTGGTCCAGGACCGCACCAGCGCCCGCTCGGTGTCGTCCACCGCCGCGAGCTGCCCGATCGCCAGGTCGGGCCGGTCGAGGGCGCTGCCCAGCAGACTCGACCAGTGCCGGAAGAAGTACTCGACCGTGGCGCGCAGGAACAGGTCCGTGCAGTACTCGATCTCGACGTCGTACCGGCCGGCGACGTCGTAGACGGTGAACGTGAGGTCCAGCTTCGCGGTGTCCGTCGACACGAACTCGCGGCTCAGGAACGACCCGCCGACCGCACCCGGCCCGTTCTCGTGGAACGCGAACAGCACCTGCACGAGCGGGCCGTGGCTCGGCACCCGCTGCGGCACCAGCTGGTTGACCAGGTGGTCGAACGGCACGTCCAGGTGTTCCAGGGCGGCCAGCACCGACTCCTGGGTACGCGCCACGACGGTTCCGAACGTCGGTTCGCCGCTCAGGTCGGTACGGGACACCATCGTGCCGGCGAACAATCCGACCACGTCCAGGAACCGGCTGTCCCCCCGGCCGGCGACCGGCGAACCGACGACCACGTCGGTCTGGCCGGTCTGCCGGTGCAGGAAGACCGTGAAGGCCGCCAGCAGCACCACGTACGGCGTCACCCCGTGCCGGCCGGCCAGGTCCCGCACCCGGTCGCGGAGCTGCGGCGGCACCGTGAACCGCAGGGTCTCGCCGCGGTAGCTGAAGTCCCGGGGCCGGTTCCGGTCGCGCCCGAGTTCGAGCAGCTCCGGCGCGCCCCGCAACTGCGCCACGCGGCTGTCGAGTTCCCGCTGCGCCTGCGGCCCGGCCAACCACCGTTGCTGCCGGAGGCAGTGCTCGACGTAGGCCGGCACGGCCGACCCGGCGGCGTCCCCCGACCCACCGGTGGCACCGGCCCCGACGGCGTCGCCCGAGCCGACGGCGTCGCTCTGTCCGGCGGCGTCGCTCTGTCCGGCAGCGTCGGCGGGGCCGGCGGGGCCGGCAGCGTCGGCGGGGCCGGCAGCGTCGGCGGCGGCGCACAGGCCGGCGGCGAGTTCGCGTTCGACGATCTCCAGGGAGAGGCCGTCGACGGCGATGTGGTGGAAGGTCAGGTGGAGCAGCCGCACCTGGCCGTCGACCGTGAAGACGGCCGCCCGGACCAGGGGCCCAACGCGCAGGTCGAACGGGGCGCGGGACACCTCCCGGACCACCTCGGCGCTGCGCGCGTCGCGCTCGGCGGCGGGGTGGTCGGTGAGGTCGTGGACCGTCAGGGGAACCTCGCGGGTGGACACCAGCCGCTGCACGGGCTCACCGTCGACCTCGTCGAAGGCCAGGAACAACGCGTCGTGCCGGGCCAGCAGGCGGCCGACGGTGGCGACGACCGCCGGCAGCGGCACGTCGACCCGCAACCGCCACGAGACCGGGACGTGGTACACGGCACTCGCCGGCGTCAGCCGGTCGAGGAACCACAGCCGCTGCTGCTCGCTGCTCAACGGCCAGCGCCGATTGTCCTCAGCCATACGAAACTCTCCTGACAGAAGGTGCACCTGCTGCGCCACGGCGAATGGGTGCTGTTACTCGCTACGAAGGGTGGCGTCATCGGCCCGAGCCATCGCGAGAGCGAGGCTTCTCGGCCGCATGTCCTGCCAGTTCTCCTCCACGTACCGAAGCGCGCCGTCCCGGTCGCCCGGTCCCCATGCCACGGTCCAGCCCGCCGGCACCTCGGCGAATTCCGGCCACAGCGAGTGCTGCGCCTCCGCATTCACCAGCACCAGAAACGTGCCGTCCGCATCGTCGAAAGGATTCATGTCCGCCTCCGGTCCGCATCGATGGCCGCAGGAGTCCACAAAGCCTCCGGAAGCGGCGTGGAGAATCCTGCCCGGCGGTGCGGGTGGCGGCCAGAAATTGCCACTTTCCTAAACTGACAGTTGGGGCCCGTCAGCGCGGACACAGGACCGGACCGGCCGGGGTGCAATTCCCCTACGGCGGCGGGATGCGGGAACGGCGGCTACGCGGCTTCGGCCACCGGAATCAGCGACACGATCTGCAGGTCGCTCGTGCTCGGGTCGGTGAGGGTGACCACGTCGACCAGGGTCGTACGGTGGTCGCTGGCCAGCCGGATGCCGCGCCGCGACCGCATGGTACGCCCGGACGGGGGGTGGGCGGCCCACAGGCAACGGGCCTCGGGACTGGTCTGAAGGCAGGCGTCGACGAGCGCGGCGATCCCGGTGTCCTGCGGGTGCAGCGCCTGGGCGATGCGCATCTGGGTGAGCAGCGGCGCCGCCCAGTCGGTGTCCCAGTTGACCAGCCGCCGCCGGGCGTCCGCGTCGGTGAACAGCCAGCGTGGATAGCTGGGATCGGTGCGCAGCCAGGGATAGTAGGACTCGCACACCTCGTTGTGCAGCACCACCCGCGCGTACCGGTCGAGCACGTAGGTCGCCCAGCGTTGCCCCTCGACGAACTGGCGCAGGGCGGTGCCGAGGACGGTCGGGGAGGTGCCGGCCGGCGCGGGTGAGGGCATCCGGCCGATCGCCAGGAGGTACAGCAGTTCCCGCTCGTGCCGGTCGAGTCGCAGCGTCCCGGCGACGGCGTCGAGGAAGGCGTCGGAGTAGTTGGCGCGTACGCCGCGTTCGAGGTTGCTGTACCAGACGACGCTCACCCCGACCAGTTCCGCGACCTCCTCCTGGGTGACGTTGGACCGGCGTCCCCGACGCCTCCGGGCGACCTGGTGGTCATCCGGCGGAAGCCGGTGCCGCCAGGCTTTGACGCAGGCGGCCAACTCGCTGTTCTGGTCCGCCGAGACCTGCCGGATGGCAACCATTTCTCCCTCGTTCTGGCGCAGCCGCCATGAATGTTTGTTTCCAGATCGGGGCCCGGTCGAATCGGGGCACCGGCCACCGTTCACACGACTCCGCAGCGAGCCGAAAGCGGGACGGACCGCTCGGCCACAGTTGCCCGGTACCGGGGCCGGCAGATCCTGGGCAGCATTCGACCAAATGGTCGACAGCCACTCGTGACGCCGCCGGCACAATGCCGGCCAACGGCTGTCACGAATATGGATGCTACCGGCTCCGGACCTCGCCACCAATAGTCATGTTTCGATTGCATCACTGTCTGGTCACTCAGCAGGAAAAATTCGCGCGGATCGCTCCGGCATATCGGACACCTGTCCGTATTGCGCCCCTTGGCCGCGTCCACACGGCGGCGCACTAATTGCCCGTGATCACCGCGTTGGACGGTTAGCAACCCATCCGCAAACCATGGACACGTCACCCTGGGTAGCCCGACGCCTCCGCTCACCGGCAGCGACGGCACCACCTCTCCGGGGCCCGTTCCACCCGTTTCCCACCGGTGCCCACGACCCGCATCACGCCCACGCCCCCGTCCTCGCGGGCCCGGAAACGCACCGCGGAGAAGGCCGTGCCCTGCGTGTCAGAGTTGCCGCGAGAGTGCCGCCGTGGGCGCATATCCCCTGGTAGGGAAGTATTCGATCAACCGGAAAACGGCTGTCGACGGAAACCTCGGAGAAACGAGGGCTGGTTAGCGTTCGCGACCGTTGAACGCTCAATCTCGCTCCGAGGAGAAACCTTTGAAGGTACGAACATCGAGGAGCACGCGCGTGCTCCTCTCGGTGATCGTCGCGGTGACGGCCCCGGTGGCCCTGGCGGGGCCGGCCACCGCGGCGTCACCCACCGCGGTCGCGCCGCCTCCGGCGTCCACGACCGACCTGCCCGACCCGACGGCCCGTGGCCCCTTCGGACACCAGGCCGTCCAGGAGGCCAAACTCGGCCTCGCCAGCATCCAGGAACCGAACTCCTCAGGCGCCGACCCGACGGCCGGGACCGCACAGGCCCCGGAACGGATCGAGATCCGGGGCCAGCTCCACACACCGGACTTCACCCGACGCACCACGCCGTCGCCGGTGCTCGTGCTGGTGCACGGCAACCACGGCTCGTGCGACTCCGGTCAGGACACCGCCCAGCTCACCTGCGCCCAGTTCAAGCACAACGAGAACGGCTACGCCTACCTGGCGGAGAACCTCGCCACCTGGGGCTACACCACCTTCTCGGTGTCCCAGGACCAGCTGATGATGCGGCAGGACAGCAGCAAGGGCAAGGGCATGCACAGCCGCCGGATGCTCATCGCCGCGACCCTGGACGCGCTCAGCGCGGCGAACCGCCCCGGCGGGCTGCCGGTCGACGGGCACACCACCGTCGGCACCACGCTCGCCGGTCGCCTCGACCTGACCCGCATCGGCCTGATGGGCCACTCGCGCGGCGGTGACGCGGTGTCCAGCTTCATCGACTACAACCGCATCCGCACCGACGGCCCGCGGTACCCGCTGCGTGGGGTCATCTCGCTCGCGCCCGTGGACTACGAGCGCAAGGCCCCGTACGGGATGCCGTACCTGTCGATCCTGCCGATGTGCGACGGCGACGTCTCCAACCTCCAGGGCGCGCGGCTGTTCGAGCGCAGCCAGTACGTCAACCCGGGCGACCCCTTCCCCCGCATCCAGGTGGAGCACCTCGGCGCGATCCACAACTGGTACAACACCGTCTGGTACGCCGACGGCGGCGCGGACGGCCAGGCCAACAACGACGCGGCCTGCGGCAACTCCGCGCCGTTCGCCACCAACAACATCCACCCGCACAACCTGCGGCTCAGCGGCGCGGCCAGCTACACCGACCCGGCCCTGAACTACGCCATCGACAACTCCGACCCGCTGAACCCGGCCGTGAACACCAAGTTCTCCGGTGACCCGGCGCGGATGGGCGACCAGGAGAAGCTGGGGCTGGCGACGATGGCGGCGTTCTTCCGCCGCTACGTCGGCGGCGAGGGCGCGTTCCAGCCCTACCTGACAGGTGAGCTGGCGAACACCCCGGGTGGCCTCCAAGTACCGGCGTCGGCCTGCCCGACCAGTCCGTCCGGCACCGCGATCGGATGCAACGAGCGGGTCAACACCAGCTACTTCGCCGCCCCGCAGGAGCGGGTGGACGTGATCCGGCCTGAGGTGGCCAACCCGTTGACCCGTAACGCCCTCGGTGGAACCCTGACCGGCAGCGGCTTCGCCGACCCGTACGCGCAGGCCGCCGGGGTCACCCCGAAACCGGCGACCACCCCCGGCGGGTACGACTGGTGCAACCCGGAGCCGCAGGACTTCGCCCCGGCGCAGCTCGGGAAGACCGGGCTGCCGGCCGCCGCCAAGCCCTGCCCACTGCCGGCGGCGGGCGCGCTCGGCGGGCAGAACGGCACCCGGGAGAACAGCCCCATCAACCACTCCTACGGTCGCCAGCTCACCCTCGCCTGGGAGCCGGGCTCGGCCGCGTCGCTGACCGCCGCGATCCCGGCCGCGTCCGGTGACGTACGGCACCTGAAGGCGCTGGCGCTGAGCGCCGCCGTGAACTTCTTCGACACCCGCAACCCGGGTGCCGACAACCGGGGCGACAACACCCGGGACACCACCGTCAACGGCACCCCGACCAACCCGGTCTGGCCGAACGAGAAACCCACGTCGTACGACCCGGCCTCGACCACCCAGCGGTTCGTGATCGCGTTGCGCGACGCCGCCGGCCGCGAGGGGACCGTCGACGCCGGTGACCCCCGCTGGGGCAACGCCCTGCACATGTCGACCGGCACGAACACCCCGAACACCCACATCGTCCTCGACCAGATCCGGGTCCCGCTCGCCGAGTTCGCGGCGCAGGGCGTCGACGTCGGCGCGCTGGCGAAGCTGGAACTCCGGTTCGGGGTGGGCGACCTGCCGAAGTCCGGCTCGGTCGAGCTGGCCGACGTACGCTTTCAGGAATCCGACGCGGGGGCGCAGCTCCTGTCGGACGGCGACCGGGCCGACGGCGCGGGTCACGGCCCGTCCGCCCTCGGCGGCCCCGACCCGGCGACCTATCTCGCCGGCTACGACAACACCCCGGGCAACGTCACGCTCGTCGACCCGGTGGCGAACCCGCAGGGCAACACCACGTGGACGGTCGACGACGACCGGAAGCAGTGCCCGAACGCCTCGTTCACGTCGATCCAGACCGCCGTCGACTTCGCCTCGCCGTGGGACACCATCGTGGTGTGCGCGGGCGTCTACCGGGAGTCGTCGACGCCGGTGAACCACGCGTCCAACCCGGTGCAGAGCGGCGCGCGCAACGGCCTGACCATCACCAAGCCGCTGAAGATCAAGGGGGCCGGCGCGGACAGGGTGACCATCATGCCCGACCCGTCGCTGGGAAACCTGGCAGGCGACCAGCCGTACCTGCGCGACGGCGGCGGCAACGTGATCACCGTGTCCCGGCAGTCGCTCGGCTCGACCGACACCAACGAGATGTTCCTCGACCTCTCCGGCGTGACCGTCACCTCGGGTGACGTCTGGGCCGAGGCGGGTGTCGCGTTCTTCGGCGCGGCCGGCCGGGTCGCCGACAGCGTCGTCGGCCCGCTGCGGGTGGCGACCACCGAGGCGGAACTGGCCGCGCACCCGCACGGCTGGGGCATCGTCAAGACCGGCATCATCCGGGGGGCGGGCACCGGCACCGTCGAGAGCGAGGTGACCGTCACCGGCAGCGTGGTCAGCGGCTACCAGTCCGGGGGCATCCTCTTCGACGGCGCGCGGGGCCGCGACGGCACCCCCGAGACCACCGTCCGCTCCGGCATCCGCCAGCACGGGTACGTGACCGACACCGTGGTCACCGGCGAGCCGAACAGCCGGTTCCCGCAGACCGGCATCGCGTACACCAGCGGGACGGACGGCTTCGTGAACACCAGCCGGATCACCGGGAACTACTATCCGCCCGCACCCCAGCGGTCGTACGGCATCCTGCTGACCGATGCCGGCACCGAGACGGCCGGGGCGCTCACCGGCACCCGCAACGTCCTCACCGGCAACGGGTTCGCCGTCTACAACGCCAACGCCGACAACACGGCGGTACGCGAGGGCGCACCGTTCGCGCTGACCGGCAGCTACCTCGGTAGCGGGCCACCGGTGCCGGGCGGCCCGGCGGTCCCGGCCACCGGTGTCGAGGCGATCTCCGGCGTGGACGGCACGGGCAGCGCCACGGTCACCGTCACCAAGCGCCGGCCGACGCCACCACCGGCGGTGCCGACCACTGTGGGCCGGGTCGTCGACGCCGCGCCCTCGGCCGAGCTGGCCGACCCGGGACGCGGCGCGGTGCTCCGGGTCGGGTCGACGGTGCACCCGCTGGTGCGCGGCACCGACGACCACGCCATCGCCTCGGCGAGCCTGTTCGTCAACGGCACCCTGGTCGGCACCAGCACCACCGCCCCCTACCTGTTCGACTGGACACCGGCGGCGAAGGACGCCGGCAGGCAGGTCAAATTCCAGGCGATGGTGGTCGACTCGTCCGGGCAGTCGACGCTGTCCAAGCCGGTCGTCGGCACTGTCGACCCGGCGACGCCGGCACCGACCGTACGGATCGACAAGGTGGAGGCCGACCCCGCCTCGGGTACGGCGACGCTCACCGCGACGGTCAACACGGCCGGCACCCTGACCCTCAGCGGGGAGAAGGTCAACGCGGTCACCCGCCAGGTGGCCAAGGCGAACACCGTCACGGTGACCGTGACCGTCGCCCCCGCGTACCGGCAGACGCTGGTCAAGACGGGTCGACTCGACGTGACGTTCACTGTCGGGTTCGCCAACGCGGCCGGCCAGAGCCCGGGTGAGACAGTGCAGGTGACCCTGACCAGGACCTGACGGTCCGGCACCGGAGGGACCCCTCCCGGGTCCCTCCGGTGCCGCCGGAACGCGACGCCCGGCACCACCGCCACGTCATCGGTTCCCGCCCCTGGGCCGCATCAACGCGACCCGGTCACCCGGTCAGCCCGGCTCCCCTGACAGGGAGGTCCGCCGCTGCGAGGCCATGACCAGGGAGTAGACGTGCTCGCGGAGTTCCCCGAAGAGCGGGGTCTGCTTGGTCGCGATCTGGTCGCGGGGCCGGTCGAGGGTGACCGGCAGGTCCGCCACGACGACCGACGGCCCCTGGGACAGCACGACCACCCGGTCGGACAGGTACACGGCCTCGTCGATGTCGTGGGTCACGAACAGCACCGTCGTACCGGTCTCCGCCCAGACCTTGAGCAGCAGGTCCTCCAGGCTGGCCCGGGTCTGGGCGTCGACCGAGGCGAACGGCTCGTCCATGATCAGCATTTCCGGCCGGACGGCGAGCCCCCGGGCGATGGCGACCCGCTGCTGCATGCCGCCGGAGAGCTGCCACGGGTGCAACCCGGCGGCGTGGGCCAGGCCCACCATCTCCAGCGACTCCATGTGGGGGCCGCAGTGTCGGACGAATGAGCCATCGATGAAGTCGAGTGCCCGACGCCAGGATGACAACCCTCGACCGTCCGCGCCGGCGCAGAACTGGCCTGCACCCCCTTGTTCAACCCATCCTCACTACCCAGAGAAGGGCCGTGACGATCCCTTCACCACCCATCCACGACGCGTACTTCCGGGGATCGACGCCACACCGCTGCGCGGCACGCCATCGAACACACCTGCCGGCGCGGCAACGTCAACGGGTTTACATCAGTAGATCTAGATTAATACTCGGCGCTTGACGGCAACCCCGACGGCAACCGGCAGGAACAGGGGACGTCCCTGTAGAGCCGCCCACTACGGTTCGTGACCGAAGCGGGCGGGCCACAATAAAGGCAGGGATCACCTCGGAGATCTTTAGGCAGGCCGCAACATGTCGGGAACCAGGGCTCCGCCCGACACAATTTGGCCATAATTAGTGTCGACGGTCAACGAACGCCTTTGTGCGATTGACTGCACCAGCGCAACAGCGAGATCGGGCGCACGGTAATCGACACTGAAAATGGCGGTCGGCGATTTCGGGACTTGAGGATCTGGCCAATCTTCAAAGATACCGTCAACTTCTGGATTGGACACCTCAACTACATAGCAAAGTTCGTTGCCGCGTTGAAGCGTCAGGACTGCACCCTTGATTGAGACGTCGCCGACCGGCTGCATGAACTCTGCTAGTTCACCCAGGCCAACTGTTTGGTCGTCGACGACCAGCACCACGGTCTCCGTCATGACTTTGGCCCAACCCAGGAAATCAGATCATCCATACTTCTGAAGACCGGAACGCCCAGGTTTTCAATCCCCTTCACGACGCCACCCTTGAGATTCGGACCATAGATCGCTACGCGCCGCCCGCCTGCGCTCGGAAGAATTCGCCCTCCCATTTGGGCAACACATCCCAAGCACTCTCGGAGATTCGGCATCGGAATATATCGACTCAGTTTGGTCGATGGCGGCAACCATCAAGGCAGCGTTCGCCAACCTTAGCTGTCAGGCGCAACACAACTTCCACTCAGAACATCGGATCACTTACGCCATCATCGAGTCTTCGTCGAAACCGAGTTGATCTTCGATACACAGCGCCACTGCGGCATGCCAACGAATCGGGCTTGGCCACGAATCAGTCGTCATCTCCGACAGATACCGATTCGCCTCATCGGATTCAAGCTCACTCAGGGCAAGTATCGCCTTCTGACATAACCAGTAGGCGGGAGCATCAGATTCAAGGGAACGCTTGACGACTCGGAATATCACACCTGCCGCATCGACCACCCTTACCTCGCCGAGGATATCAACAAGATCCTCCTCATTGAGGCCAGCATAGTTCGCCTCAAGCAGGTCCATTATCACCCGTCCGAGACCGGGAGCATGCAATTTCGCGCCCAAGTTCGCGAAACGCCCGACCTTACCCCAGTCGCATGCCGCTGCCGCGACGCGAATCCAGCGCTCCACAGAGTCGACGGCTCCAGGGAATCGCCGCTGGACCGCGTAGGCAACCTCATCAGTAACAGGCCCCCGAGCGAGGTGAGAGTCTACCGCCTCAGCAAGCGCGGCATCATTCCCTGGAAGCATCACCAATCATCCATTCTCCTAAAATCCAATATCCTAGAGTTAAACACATCGACAGACTCTGGTCTCAGTCCAAAAGTTTCGAATCCTCGCTCCATCTTTAAATGCACAGATCGAATATCTTGACCAATATCTCCTGGAAGCTTTCCCGCCGCGATAAGCGCATCGCGCGTGCCCGGCCGCATGTCATACTGAACCAATGCGGCATACTTTTCGGCGTTACGACCACCGCGCCGCGAGAAGCGATCCCGCAGGCCTCCCAGATATGAACGCGACTGGGTAACGAAGTTTTCTGTTCCCCTGACGGTTATCTCGCCATTACCTCCGAGTTGCTTGAACTCCTTCTCGCTCATCGCTCGATAAAAGGTCTCACTGCAGTTGTGCACGAGCACCGGTGTGGTGCCAGCGAGCACATAGTACGTGTGGAGGGTGTCGACGGTGAGGTTGTGTACCACCTCGGGTTGGGTGCGGTGGTGGGTGGCGGCTACGGCTGCTGGTCGGTGGTCGGCGGTTTCGAAGGTGTAGCCGGGCTTGAGGTCCTTGGCTTCGCGCCATTGCTGCTGGTCGGCGATCCAGAAGGGGTGCCCGGCGGTAGCGGTGATCGTCTCGGCACGGCTGCCTTGGGGGCCATCCACGGTGACGGTGATGTCGACGAGTTGCTTGGTGCCGCTGCCGACGATCAGAGCGGTGACTACTCGCGGCGCGGTCCGCCCCGTGGTGGGATCGGTGGCTAGGACCTTGTCGCCGAGCTGCACGTCACGGATCGGCTTGTGGCTGCCATCGGCCATCAGGACCTTCGTGTCGCCGGTGAAGCTGTTGCCGAGGCAGCCGCCGCTCCGGCCCATGAGCCCGCGTCCGATGGTGCGTGCTTCGCCGAGTCCCGCGCTCACCGCCTTGCCGCCGGCTGCTCTCATTCCCCCGCCCAGAGCGCGGAGCCCGGCACCGAGGGCCGCGCCTCCGACAGCCCCGGCGGCCCCGCCAGCGGCGCCGAACAGCCCACCGAGCGCGGTTTCGCCGGCGAGATCCCATCCGCGCTTGCCGTTCATGTATCCGGTGACAGCGGAGCCGACAGCTCCGGCAAGGGCACCGCAGGCGACGGCACCGACACCGGTCCAGCCGATGGCGGCCCCGCAGCCGATGCCGACGACCGCACCGACGGCGATGCCGGCGATCTCAGCGGCGTGGTCCTCGACGAACTGGGTCGCCTTGTCCCACATCTCGTTGGCACCCTCGACGAGTGGGGCAAGGCGCTGAGCTGCTTCGAGGAACAGCTTCTGCCGGAACTTGTCGGGGTCACGGATGGCCTGTTGCGTGACGGCGACGACGCTCGCCATGACCTTGATGCCGCCGGACACCAGCTTGACTCCCGCCAGCAGCGGCTTGGTGAGCGCGGCCACGACCGGCAGCTTGGTGAACTTGATCGCCTGCCGGACAGCGGCCTTCGCGGCGTTGGTTACCGCCTTCTTGGCTTCGTATATTCGTTGCGCCGCAGCACGGGCTTGTTCTTTGGCCCAGTTGGTGGCATTGGTACGCAGGTTGGTGACGCCTTGTTTGATGTGACGGTAGGTGTTCTCGACGGCGGTCTTGGCCTTGTTGTAGAGCCTGGTAGCGCCGTTGTAGAGCATCTGCCCGAATGACCTGAGGGCGGAGATTCCCTGGTTCCAGAGCCGGGTGCCGTAGTTCCATGCCCAGGAGGCGGTGCTGCTGACGAAGTTCGTGGCGGCGTGGTAACCGTTGCTGACCGAGCGGGCGGCCCGCTTGAGCCACTTGGGCCAGTGACCGTCAGGGTCGTCGAAGTCCAGGGGCGCGCCGGCGGCATAGGCGTACCGGTTCGCGAGGATGGAGTCACCGCTGGCGTAGTCGACACTGTCGCGGGAGGTGAAGGCGCCGGTTCCCGGGTCGTACCACCGGGCGCCCATGTCGACCTGACCGGTTTGTGGGTCGGTCCAGTCACCCTGGAAGCCGAGGTTGCCGGTGTCTCCGATGCTGGTGATCTTCTTGCCGAACGGGTCGTACGAGGTGGAGTCGTTCAGCGTGGTCAGGCTGGTGTTGGCGGGATCGAACGCGGCGACGACGTCGCCGTGGGCGTCGGTGAGTGAGAGTTGCTCGTCCGAGCCCTGCCCGGTGGCCAGCAGTTCGTCTGCGGGACCGCGGGCGAAGTACTCGACGCCGTCGGCGACGACCTCGTCACCCAGGCCGGCATAGGTGAAGGTGGTGCCGGTACGGGACACCACCCGGTCCAGGCCGTCGTACTGGTACGTCTGGGTGATGGCGGTGGTGAGACGGTCGAAGGCGTCGAAGGCGTACTGCTCGCTGAGGCCGGAACTGGTGCGCGACCGGAGCGTGCCGCGCGGTGAATAGGTGTAGGTGTAGTCGCCGTCGGTGAGCAGCCTGTTGCGTGCGTCGTAGGTGGCGGTCTTGCTGCCGGCGCGAATCCGGTTGCCGCTGGCATCCCAGGCGTAGGTGATGGTGCCCGCCGGGCTGGTCCAGCCGGTGAGCCTGCCGGCTTTGTCGTAGGTGTAGGTGTTGTTGCCGGCACCAGCGGTGCCGGTGGTGTCCTTGCTGGTCAGATGACCGTTCAGGTCGAAGCCGTAGGCGACGGAGGCGACGACGGCGTTGGCGGCGTTCTTCAGGGTGTCGCTGTTGACCCGACCCAAGTCGTCGTAGCCGAAGGTACGGATGCGCCCGGCACCGTAGTCGATCGTCTTCACCTCGCCTGCGGCGTCGTACGTCAGGTTCTGACGTTGTTCGGTGATCGAGTCGGTGAGGGAGGTGAGGCGGCCCTTGACGTAGCCGAAGGTGGCGGTGCCGGTGACGTCGGTCCTGGTGGTCATCTGCCCGTCGTCGTCGTAGCCGAAGGTCGCAGCACCCGAGGGGCCGGAGGTCGACAGCACCGCACCGCGGTCGTTGTAGGTGTAGGTGTTCGTGCCGGTGGGCGCGCTGACGCTGGTGAGTCTGCCGGCCTTGTCGTAGCCGAGGCTGCGGGCGGCGGTGGTGGACTCCCCGCCGGAGCCGGTTTCGGCGGTGAGTCGTCCGGCGGCGTCGTAGGTGCGCTGGCGGCTGGTCTCACCGGGGGCGCTGATGCGGGTGGCGCGGCCTTCGGCGTCGTAGCCCACGGTCCAGGTGCGGTCGGGGGTGGTGGGGTGGCTGCTCGTGGCTGGCTCGATGGCTGACTCTGGCAGGCCGAGAGTGTTGAAGGTGTAGATGGTGGCGTTGCCGCGTCCGTCGGTGTAGCGGGTGCGGTTACCGGCAGCGTCATACCCGAAACTGGTGGTGACCGACTCGGTGTCGGTTACTGGTTCGATCTGCCTGACCAGGCGGTTCGCGGTGTCGTACTCGTAGGTGGTGACGACGTTGTAGGGATCCTTCGAGGAGACCATGTTGCCGGCCTCGTCGTACCCGTACCTCTGGGTACGCAGCACGTCCCCGTCGGCGTTGAGATTGGCGTCGCTCGTCAGGTTGCCGAACAGGTCGTAGCTGGCGCGGGTGGTTCGCCCCAGCCCGTCGGAAACCCGGACCTTCCGCCCGAAGTAGTCGTATCCAAAGTGGGTGACCGCGCCGTTCGGGGCAGTGGTGCGAATGAGGTCGCCCACGGAGTTGTAAGTGTTGCTCGTGACCGCGCCGGTCGGTGACGTGATGGAGGTCAGGTTCGCGGCGTCGTCGTAGCCCAGCTTGGTGACGAGGTTCCGGTTGACCGGATACCGCTCGACGCGGGTCTGGGTCGTCTGGCGGTCCAGGTCGTCGTAGGTGGACTGAACCTGCGCCCCGGTGGGGCCGGTGACGGTCAGTGTCTCGCCGGTGCGGGTGTAGGTGTAGCGGGTCACCGCTCGGTCGTCGTTGGTGCTGTTGGGCTCGTCCTGGGTGATCAGCCGGTTGAGCTGGTCGTAGCTGAAGCGGGTGGTGCCGCTGGGGTCGATGCGCTCGATGACGTTGCCCAGGCCGTCGTACGTCGTTTGGGTGCTCGGGATGAGGGTTTCCGTGACACCCGGGGGCAGATAGGTGGGCGCGATTGCTTTGACCGGGCGTCCCAGGTTGTCGTACTCGGTGCGGGAGATCTGACCACGCGGATCTCTCGTGGCGGTCGCTTCGCCGAAGGCGTTGTAGCCGATCGCGGTGTCGGCTCTGGCCGTGACGGGCGTCTGGCCGTTGCTCTCGGTGGCGACGGCCGGACCGGTCGCCCCCACCTGCTGGCCGACTTCGTCGTACCGGTAGGTGGTGGTGAACGCCGCCTTGTCCGCACCGGTCACGTTTCCACGCGGATCGGTGGCGGAGGTACGCAGGCCACGTTGGTCATAGGTGTAGCTGGTGAGCCGGGTTCGCGATCCGTCGCCGATGATCTTCTCGGTGAGCAGATTTCCCGCGTCGTCGTAGGTGTAGTCGACAGTCTCCGTGACACCGAGCAAAACGAACCAGGGAAGGTTGGACGTCTTTCCGGTGCGGGTGGTCCGGGTGGTGTTGCCATTGCCGTCGTAGGCGAAGGTGTTCGTCCGGGCGAGCCCTCCGGGATCCACGACGGTGCTGGTGAGCTTTCCGGCGCGGTCGTAGGCGTGTTGGGTGACCTGGGTACCGTTCGCCTCCGCCTTCCGCGTCAGATGGCCGGCCCCGTCGTAGGTGTTCTCCTCGACGACGTAGTCGCGCTTGCTGCCGTCGGGGTTGTGGAAGTCCTTCAGGGTGACCTTCTGCAACAGGTCGTCCCGGTAGTACTGGTACTCCAGCCGACGACCCATGGCGTCGGTGTCACTGGCGAGCCTGCCGGCGAAGTCGTAGATGTAGCGGTGCAGGACCAGGTAGTCGCCGGTGCCGGTGCCCGGCGCCCCTTCCGGGTCACTACGCCAGTCCCTCAGCCGTACCTCGGCAACCTTGTTCTGTGCGGTGTACGCCCAGTCGTACCGGTTGCCGTTGGCATCGACCATCGACGTCCGGTTGCCGAAACGGTCGTAGCCGTAGCTGGTCTCCTTGCCCTCCGCATCGACGACCAGGACGGGTCGGTTGTACTCGTCGTACTCGGTCGTGCTGACCCGGTCCGGGTCGCCGCCCAACACGTCCGAGGTGGTGACCTTGACGACGTTGCCGTCCGGGTCGTAGTCGTTGGTGACGCGGGCCTGGTGACGGACTCCGGAAATGACGTCCGTGGTCGCAGGCGCGGTGATGGTCGCTACTCGCGACTGGCTGTCGTAGGTGTAGCTGGTGATGACACCCGCGGGGTAGCTGTCCGAGACGATCTTCTCGGTGAGCCGCCGTCCGAGGGCGTCATAGGTGTAGGTCGTGACCAGACCGGAGGGCTCGGTCACCTGAGCAAGGTCGCCATTGCTGTAGTACGCGTTCATGGTGATCTTGCCACGGCCGTCGGTGCTGGCTTTCAGAAGCCCGGCAGGCTGGAATCCGCCGCCGTACCCGAATTCCAGGCCGTCGGTGTACGTGTGCCTGACGACGCTGCCGTCAGGGTTGGTCTGCGCCATCAACTGGCCGTTGGGGTGGTAGGTGAACGACGTACGGTACGTGTTGTCGGTGGGGCCGCTCGACCGCCCGTCCCGAGACTCGATCGCGAGGTCAGCCCGTGGGTCGAACGGGTTGGTGATGCTGGTCGGGTACGTGTAGTAGCTCGTCTGGCACTGGTCGAGGGTGCGGCAGCTTTTCCTCGATGCGAGGTGCCCCTTGTCGTCGTAGGTCATCTCCACCGAGTCACCGTCCTCGTTGGTGACCTTGCTCTGATATCCGTCCTCGTCGTAGGAGTAGGCCCGGACCGCCATCCCCTCGGTGGAATGGTGGACGAAGATGGGACCGCCCGAGGAATCCGGGATGATCGTGCAGAATGCCGGGTCGTTCGGGTCCGGCTGCGTACAGACCTGGGTGGGAGGCGAGGTAGGCGGGGTGGTGGGCTCCCCTGGCAGGTCCTCCGCACGGGTGTCCCGGCCCAGGGGCGTGCCGGAGCGCAACAGACGCCCGGCGAGGGCGTCGTACTCGTACAGGTACGGTCGATTTGCCGGGTCGAGAACCTGGATGCTGCGCCGCAGATCGGTGTCGCCGCCGTAGATGGCCGGTTGCCCGACCTTCCAGGTGCCGCCGTTGTCGTCGGTGTACTCCTTGACCCGGTCGGTGGCGGTGTCGTACTCGACCTGACTGGTGATCCGGCCGCTGGGCAGTGTCACCTTCGTCAACTGCTGGGAAGCCGGCTTGGCATAGCGGAAGTGCGCCGACACGGTTTCCGAGCCGAGCGGTCGGGAGTAGATCGCCACCTCGTCGATCACCCCGGCGAAGTACCGCTGGGCGGTGCCACCCCAGCTAGGCCAAGAGGTCGGAGACGTCGCCGTCGCAGCACCGATCTGGTTGAACGTCAGTGACGAGTGCTCGATGGTCTGCCCGGCACGATCCGCGACCTTGACACCGTCGAGGTACATCGTCTGCGTGGTCCCCATCGCCGACAGCACGACATGGTGCCACTTGTTGTCGTTGACGGGGTAAACCGACGTGACAGGAGCGATACCGCCGCCGGCGAACTGTCCGCGTAGTCGTCCGTCAGTACCCGTGTAGAGCACCGGCACGCCGCTGGTCGCGGTCGCACCGACCGCTGCGTCCTGATATCCCAGAAGCGGACCGCCGGTCTGGGTAAGACCGATCTTGAACCAGAGCTCCACCGCGGCGTCCCGGCTCTTCTTGAGCGATCCCTTCGGAAGCTCGACGTACGAGGACACACCGTTGAACGCCGCCGCGGTATTGCTGGTTCCCTCGATGACCCCGGGCTGCGCCAGAGTCGCGTTC
Organism: Micromonospora sp. WMMD723; assembly: GCF_049863385.1. Lineage (NCBI taxonomy): Bacteria > Bacillati > Actinomycetota > Actinomycetes > Micromonosporales > Micromonosporaceae > Micromonospora > Micromonospora sp. WMMD723. The sequence continues at coordinate 3,096,206 of NZ_JBMKNR010000001.1, read as the reverse complement.
TTGTAGGTCCCGGCGTCCTTACCGAGGTTGATCGCGATGTCGCTACCCGCGCCGGTCCCCTGCTCCTCGCCGAGACGGTAGTACGAGTCGGGACGGGCATCGAGTACTGCGGAGCGGTAGTGCGACCCTGCGGCGTAGTCGTAGCTCGTGCACGCCAAGGTCGGAGAGCAGACCTTGGTGAGGAGGTCACCTGTGTACTCGTAGGACCAGACGAGCGCGGCACCGTTCACCACATCGGTCTTGACCGTGGTGATGTGCGCACCGGTCCAGGTGAAGTACAGCGCTCGTCCTGCGGTGTTGCTCGCGCTGTTCGACACCTGCGCCTTGGTCAGCTTGCCGGCCAGGTCATAGCTGAGCACGACCGACCGGGCCGAGATGTCGGTGATCTTCGCTAGTCTTCCGCCCAGGGAGAATCGGTAGGTGGTGCCTGAGCGGTCCCGAAGCGTCCAACTGGTGCTGTCGACGGTGAGCTGCGCGACCCGGCCGGATGGTGCGGCAAAGGTGCCGTCCGGGTTCCTTCCGAAGCGCACCTCCTGCCCATCGGGGTAGCGGACCACCACATTGCCTGATCCGTCGTCGTCAGACGCCAGTTTCATGTCGTACCGGCTGGACCATCCCGCACCGAAGACGGCCGAGGGCCGCGGGTCCAAGCTGTTGTAGGTGCGCAGCAGGTTCAGTTCGGGGCCCACCGTCACCACCGTGGCGTCGACCGCCGAGGTAGTGAAGTTGCCGTACTGCGCGTCGAATTCGCGGCCCTGCTCCGCATCGGGAGACCCCGCGATGCGGGAGATCAGGTCAGGCTGCGGCACCGAGGTCAGAAGCACGGAGTCCGCCGACATGACCTCGTTAGCGCCATCCTTGACGAACGTGCGCCACAGGTAGCTCTTGGTCCATGACAGCCGGCCGGCCGGCACCACCCACGAGGGATTCGCGCCGTAGCCCGAGTTGGTGCAGTTCGCCGCCTCTCCCGCATCGGTACGGTCGCAGATCTCGAACTTGAACGACAGCGTTGCTCCGGGGGCGGCGTCGGAATCGACGGCCCGTGCCCAGAGCAGTGGAGTCAGCGTCGGCGCTTGATAGCCGTTGCCTGGATAGAGTTCCTGCACCACCGGTGGAACGTCGAACACCTGAAGCACGATCCGACCCGGTGGCACCTGGTGGTCGGTGAAGACCGCACCGCCGGTACGCACCATCGTGAAATCCAGGAAATACGTTCCGGGCGGCAGGGCTTTGATGGTCGCATCCAGCGTCACTTTCGCCCCGCGGGCGATGGTGGTCGACAGGTTCGCAGCGCGCTGCTGGACCACCGCGGCGCCGGTCTCCGCGTTGTACGCACGGTAGGCCAGATAGTAGTTGCCGGGCGACCACGGTTCGGCGCTGAGGTTGGTGGCGGTGATCTTGACGTTGCCGTCCTGGTTCCGCAGCACCGGTGGCTCGGGAGTCGGCTTCGGGATCGCGTATGCCGCATTGTAGGGCGAGTGCGTCACGTAGAGCTTCGGCGCGTTAGCGGTGCTGGTTCCAGCAAACTTCTTCCAGGCCGAGGCATCCGTCGTCGAAGCGCGAAGCGAGAGCCCGTAGTTGGTCTGCTGGCCATTCACCCACCGCTGCACCAGGTCTCTGCCAGCCTTCCCCAGGTCGAACATCTCACCAGCGGCCGGACATGCTGACTGCGACTGCCCCAGCCCGATGTACCCGTGGGCGAACGACCGGCTAGCCAATGCGCCACCTACTGACGGGCCCGGATACGAGTAACCCGTACTGGCCGACCACGACTCCGTCACCGGATGCACGGTCACCTGACGCGATCGGCACGATGCAGCGTCAAAGTTGACCGCAGACAGGGCCACGCCGTGGATCGTGTGGTTCTGTAGTTGGCCAACCAGGCCGCCGAACTTGAGATAAGCAGCGGCATTGGACCCACCCGAGCGGCCCACCAGCAGGTCCTGCCCACCGACGGTCGACGATCCCCCGTGCACGTACATGCTGCTGTCGGCACCCACGCCGCTGACCGGCGGACCCACCGTCGGATCCACCTCAACCGGGAATCTCCGGTCCGGGCTCCGCAACCAGTCGCTGTCGAGCGTGACCTTCAACGCGGATCGCCCATTCGACGTGACCAGTTCGTAGGCAACACCTGCCGACGTCGCCGGCCCACGCGACTCACTGCCCGCATCCAGCATGTAGCCAGGGGGGATAACCGCGCGCCGACCACCAACCCGGTCGTTGAGCTCCACCTGTCCATCAACGAGCTTCGCCGTCAACCCGCGGAGCCTCAGGGGGAAGACGAACGATGTCGGCCCCTCGGCCGAATGCAGAACGATGGTCTCCTTGACGCCCCCTGCCCTCGGTGCGAGGCGAACATCGACGCCTGGCTGCACCTGGGAGTAGGTGACAGAGTCCGCATCCGCTCGCCCGACGCTACGTGCCCCGTCAGCCAGGCCGTAGGAGAACTCCTCCTCTGCCGAGAAGGTCAGCTTCACCAGCTCGCTGTCGTCAGCCCGTCCCGCCAGCTTGAGGGCGACCGCGTCGGCAACGTTGCGCCATCCGCTTCCATCCTCGTCGGGCGTGAGCCGAGTGTCGATGGATGCCCAACTGCCGTCCGACTTACGGTAGTTCAACGCGTCTGTCGACAGCTCGGTGGTCTGCGTACCGTCGGCGTTGTCGTAGACCCGCTTCGTCTCCGACCGCTCACTGAGGCGCTCACGGCTCGTCGCTCTGTCGTACCCCTCGACATCCACCACTGGTGCCGCGATTACCGACGCCCTGTTCCGGCCCGGAGCCGGCTCCTGCTTCAACCTGTGCAGCGGATACTGCCCCCGCAGGGACTTCGGCAGTTCCCGGTTACCCCGCCCACGAGCCAGCAGCGAAGACGTGTCCGACGCCGACCCCCACCGCTGTGAGGGGGCAGCCGTGGCCGCCCGGCCGCTCGCTGCTTTCCCTCGTTCGGAGGCTGCGGTAGACAACCCACTCGCGCCGCTGCCCCCCAGATTCACAACCAGGAGGCAGGCCAAAGACATCGAGATTGTTGACCGAACTGCGGTCGACCGCATAAACGACCCGCGTCTCCTTGAATGGGCCATCGGTCCAAAAAGCATGAACATCGCCAATCATTTAGGCGGACGAAGAGCGGCGAATGAATGTTGGATGCGAGAGTTCACCGGCAAGCCTGCCGCGTTTCCGCGCGGACAGCGCCTGCGGCGTTCCCAGAATGAACCTGGACAGGCGGGATTCCGCTGCCGGCCAATTCGGCGCGCCAACGGACCCGAGACCTCAGCCAGCAATCCACAACAGCCCCCGTGATCGATCTGAGAGATCACGGGGAACTTACAAGCCCCAGGGTGCGGCTAGGAAGCATCGTTACAAGTTGATGCCACGAAACAGGTCAGAGCCGGACGAAATGCCACGGCAGGTAACTGTGAGCAACGGATTCATAGCTGAAAGCAGTGCGCGGAAGCCGAGACGACACAGCAGGCCCCGACGAACCCATCGGACGGCACGAGAAGATGATCAACTTCATCCGAGCCAAGGACGTCACTCACCCACCACCCCCGCCAGGTCAACCACGACGGGCGATCGCGGATCAACTCGACGACTCGATGTCGACACAGCGATTTGCATCACTCAAAGTGATCACGCGACTACGTTCGGAACACCTATGCCCCGTTTTGTGGCATCAACTTGTAACGACACTTCCCATTCACGCCCCGGGATCTGTAAGTTCCCCGTGGTCTTTCGGAGCTAGCACGGGGGCCGTTGTGAATTGCTGTCTGAAGTCTTCCGCTCGTTGGTGTGCAAGACCCGACGCGAGCAGGCAACACGACTGAACCGGTCGCACCTCTTCGATCTATGGAGCCGATCTGTTTCCCACCGTCGAACTCGGTGGCTGACAGCCGCAGGAGCAAGTGCGTCAGTGTCCAGCAGATCGACGTCCAATGGAAACCCCTCAACAGTCGTCAAACTTCTGCACCCGCACCTACTGGCAATGGCCACCCTGCCACACAGTAACCACTGCGCCCACATGCGAGGATGGAATGACCGATTCGGGAAAGCTGGACATCAAGGCTCGATTGCTTTTAGCCTACCTATTAGCACCAATCTTGATCATTGCTACTGCCATTACTCAGGGGTCATCCCCGGCGCTGGCGGACGCAGCAGGCAAGGGTGGTGATTTCCTGGCGACAAACGGTGTTTTATTGGATACCCGCACGGGCGTGGGCGGCACGGCCGGCACGCGAGCAGCTGGTTCCGAGACGAAGGTGACCGCACTCGGGGTCGGGGGCATTCCTGCCAACGGCGTCCGCGCACTGCTGGTAGACGTCACGGCCATCAATCCAACGGCGAACACTTTCCTGACGGTTTACCCGGATGGATCCGATAGGCCCGACGCTTCCACGATCAATGCTTCCGCGGGTCAGGTGCTGTCGAATTCCGCGATCGTGGTCACCGTCGGCGCCAACGGCAAGATCGTGGTCTACAACCATTCAGGGAATACCCATATCAAGCTGGACGTCCAAGGCTACTTCACCAGTAGTACGGGCACCACGGGTGGAGGCCTGGTGTCCCTGCCGCACACCAAGTTGATCGATACCCGCAGCGGCCTCGGGACGACCACTGGCACGATCGCGGGCAACAGCAGCCGGACTGTGACCTTGACTGGAAGCGTCGTTCCTGCCGGCGCTTCGGCGGCAGTCATCGATGTGATCGTGACTGGCGCCACAGCACTTGGCTGGCTTTCTGTGGCACCCGAGAACGACGCCACAGCGGCCAACGCAATCGACTATCCGGCGGGCACCACGTCCATGGGAATGATCGTGAAGTTGCCCGCCAATGGCAAGGTTGTGTTGACGAACAAGGGTAGTGGCGCGGTACACGCGGTCGTGACCGTACAGGCATACTTCACTGCCACACCGACGACGGGCGCAGGGTTGCGTACGGTGGCAGCAAGCCGTTTGTTGGATACCAGGACGGCCGGCAGCGGACAGCCGGTGCCAGCAAACGGTACGGTTGATGTGGCCGTTGGTGGCGCGTTCGGCCTGCCAACCAGGGACATCGCCGCAGCAGCACTGAACCTGACTGCAGTGAGCCCGGCTAGCAGCGGTTTCTTGACGGTATGGCCGGTCGATGGCACTGCGAGTGCGGCATCGACGACGAACTTCACTACCGGCCAGCTCGCCCGGTCAAGCTTTGCCGTCAGCAAGCTTGGCACCGAGGGTAAGATCCGAGTCAAGAACAACAGCGCAGGGACGCTGCATATTCTGGTCGACCTGCAGGGCTGGTTCGCCGACCCGATCCTACCCCAGCCGGTGACACCATTTACTCGTACATCGGCTATTCAGCAGTCACCCAACGGCACCACTCTGGGCCTGTTGTTCTACGGGTACACCGACAACCTGGGGCGCATGCGCCGCGGTAAGGCAGACCCCGATAATCCCAATGACATCGCGTGGGAAACCCCGGAGAGCAGCGAGGCTTTCACGGGCCGACCCACGCTGAGCGAACTCTCCGACAAGCGAATTCAGGCAGCGGTGCAGAGCATCGACGGCAGCACCTGGAAGAGCACCCAGGCTGGCTCCAGCCTGCCTTCCTGGGAGAGCGCGCGGACCCTCGGTGGTTCGATGGCGGGCCCTCCGAGCGCACTGACGCTGGGAGACGGAACCAATGTGATCTTCGCCGTCGACATCGACGGACGGCTGTGGAACTACCGCCAAGCAGGAGCAGCACCTCTCTGGAAGAGCCTCGGTGACGCTGACCTAACCGGCACAGTTTCCGTAGTCAAGGACGGCGAGGATGCCCGACTGGTGGCGGTCAGCGCCACCGGCACGGTAAAGACAGCCCTGTATTTCGCCGATGGCGCGCTATCGAGCTGGACTGATCTGGGTGGTACCGCAGAGGGAACACCGGCGGCGTTGCTCTCGACCGCGCATCGCCTGCGCATCGTGATCCGTGACGCCAGCGGTCACATCTCGACCAAGTTCCAGAACCTGGACGGCACCTGGCCCACAACCTGGCAACAGGTGGGAAGCCTCACTGCCATCGGATCACCCGACACTATTCTGGACCCACCGTCCGGCCGTACCGCCATCGTCGTTCGTCGAGATGACAATACGCTGCAACACATCTTCGAAACGGCACCGGGATCGTCGAACTGGGGTCAGTGGCAGCCATTGAACCCGAACCCCGACAAAGCCGAAAATGCAGCGACCGACCCGACCATGACCGCAGTGACCGGAATCGATGGAACGTCCTACATCATCATCTTCCGGGACACCGACGATGTGATCCAGATCTACAGTCGTCAGCTGTCGCCTCAGCGAGTCGGGGAAGCGTCAGACGGGAAGTTTGTCCGCAGCTCAGCTCCAGCACCCAGGCCCTGAACCGGTCGTTCTCGCATGGCGAGTCCTAGCGCATCCTGAGCAGTAGAGCGCTACAGAAGGGCGGGACGGGTCCTGAGGGGCCCGTCCCGCCCGTAGCCGCGTCAGCGCGGCCCGGTTCACCCGGTCAGCTCGGCTCCCCGGCCAGGGAGGTCCGCCGCTGCGAGGCCATGACCAGGGAGTAGACGTGCTCGCGGAGTTCCCCGAAGAGCGGGGTCTGCTTGGTCGCGATCTGGTCGCGGGGCCGGTCGAGGGTGACCGGCAGGTCCGCCACGACGACCGACGGGCCCTGGGACAGTACGACCACCCGGTCGGACAGGTACACCGCCTCGTCGATGTCGTGGGTCACGAACAGCACGGTCGTGCCGGTCTCCGCCCAGACCTTGAGCAGCAGGTCCTCCAGGCTGGCCCGGGTCTGGGCGTCCACCGAGGCGAACGGCTCGTCCATGATCAGCATTTCCGGCCGGACGGCGAGCCCCCGGGCGATGGCGACCCGCTGCTGCATGCCGCCGGAGAGCTGCCACGGGTGCAACCCGGCGGCGTGGGCCAGGCCGACCATCTCCAGCGACTCCTGCACCCGCTGCCGGATCTCGGTGCGGGGCAGGCCCCGGTCGCGCAGCGGGAGGGCGACGTTCTTCTCGACGGTCAACCAGGGGAACAGCGAGCGGCTGTAGTCCTGGAAGACGACCGCCACGCCGTCGCGGGGGCCGGACATGCGTTCTCCCCGGAACATGACCGCGCCGCCGGAGATGGGCAGCAGCCCGGCGATGCACATCATCAGGGTGGTCTTGCCGCAGCCGGAGGGCCCCACCACCGACACGAACTGGCCGGCGTGGACGGCGAACTCGATGCTGCGTACGGCGGGCACGTCGCCCTTGCGGGACCGGTAGGACTTGCTCAACTCCTGCACGTCGAGCACGGGGGTGTCGAGGGCGGCACCGGGCTGGTGCGGTCGGGTCGTCACGGGGTTCATCCGGGGCTCCTACGTGGTGTCGGGTCAGTGGCTTTCCGCGCTGTCGGGGCGCACGTTGCGGTGCCACCGCAGCAGCACCCGCTCGACCAGGGCGAAGACGGCGTTGAAGAGGATGCCCAGCAGCGCCAGCAGGACGATCGCCGACCAGAGCTGCGGGAACTGGAACAGCCGCTGCTGGCTCACGATGTAGAACCCGAGGCCGGCCGTGGCGGCGTACAGCTCGGAGATCACCATCAGGACCAGCGCGATGCCGATGCTGATCCGCATCCCCGCGAAGATGGCGGGGCTGGCGCCGGGCAGCAGCACCCGCAGGAAGTAGCGCCGCCGGGTCAGTCGCAGGCTCCGGGCGGCGGTGACCACCGTCCGGTCGATGCCCCGGACACCGTCGTACGTGTTGATCAGGATCGGCCAGAGGCAGCCCAGCGCGATGAGGAAGACGTTCATCCCGCTGGTGATGCCGAACAGCACGATGGCGATGGGCAGCAGGGCGGTGACCGGCACCGACATGCCCAGCCGGATCAGCGGGTTGAAGAACGCGCCGGCCGGCCGCCACACCCCGATCAGGATGCCGAGTCCGACGCCGAGCACCGTCGCCGCGCCGTAGCCCAGGCCGAGCCGGACGAGGCTCGGCAGGACGTCGGCCCGGAACTGGGAACTGAGGAACAGCGACGACGGCGACGCGGACAGCCAGGTGTCGACGAACGCTCCGAAGATCTGCGACACCGGCGGTACGAACAGGGAGCCCACCATCCGGGCGGCGACCTCCCACACCACCAGCAGCAGGGCGAGCAGCCACAGCGACCGCACCCCGCGTCCCACCGCCAGCGCCGACGTGACCACCGGCCGGCTCAACCCCTGCCCGCTCATCGTCCACCCTCCCGCTGCGCCTGGCCCCACGGCACCACCAGGCGCTCGACCAGGTTGAAGCCGTAGTAGAGGCCCATGCCGAGCAGGCCGACGAGCAGAATCCCCGCATAGACGAAGTCGGGTCGCTGCGCCTGCTGGTACGTGGTGATCACTGTTCCCACCCCGTTGGTGGCACCGAGCAGTTCGGCGGAGAGCACCACGATGAGCGCCGTCGAGCTGGCCACCCGCAGTCCGGTGGCGATGGACGGGGCCGCCGACGGCAGCACCACCCGGGTCAGCAGCCGGGTACGCGTCCAGCCCATGCTCCGCCCCGTGGCCAGCATCAGCGGTTCGGTGTCGCGGACGCCGTACATCGCGTTGAGCAGGATCGGCCAGAAGATCGCGTAGATCGCCAGGGACACCTTCATCTGGGTGCCCAGGCCGAACATCAGGATGGCGATCGGCAGGAACGCCGAGGAGGGGATCGACCGGCCGGCGTGCACCACCGAGGACGACGGCCGGTAGAGGGCGGAGAAGTAGCCCAGGGTCAGCCCCAGCGGAATGCCGACGGCGCTGGCGACGAGCATGGCGAGCAGCCACGCCCACAGGGTCTGCGCCACCTCGGTCAGGAACGTCGCGTCGACGAGCAGTTCGCCGGCGCGTCGCAGGGTGTCCACCGGGTACGGCAGGGAGTCCACCGAGACCGCCCCGGACCGGACCACCAGGTCCCACAGCACGAACATGGTCACCACGCCCGCCACTCCCAGCACCCAGTCGGGTGTGGGGCCCCACCGGCGGGCCACGACGGGCCCGCCGGTGGGTCGGGCGTCCGCCTCGACCTGGTCAATCACGTGGACGTCCGACGCCATGTCACGTCCTCTCCCCTCATGGTGGCCCGCCTACCGCGACGACAGGACAGGTCAGGACCGCGCGAAGTCGGTGACGAAGGGCCCCAGGTCGGGCTTCTTCTGGAGCATCTTCAGGTCGACCATCTGCTGGGCCATCCGGTCCAGCGCGGCGACGTCGACGGCCGCTTCGAGGGCGTTCTGCGGCTGTGCGGCGAGGGTCTCCGCAGGCACCTTCTGGCACTCGGAGAGCAGCCGGAACGCCTCGTCCTTATTGGCCGGGTCGCTGAGCTGCTGCGCGGTCTCGGCGATCGCCTCGTGGAAGCGTTTGGCGGCGTCGCCCTTGCCGACGAAGCTCTTGGCGGCGACGTAGGTCGCGATGTAGATCTTGTCGCTGCTGGCGAAGGGGTCGGCCAGGCTGCGTACGTTGTCGTTGTTGTTGCCCAGCAGCGAGTAGCCCAGCTGCGCGGCGTCGACCCGTCCACTGAGCACGGCGGGGATCTGCTCGGTGAAGGGCAACGCCACGAAGCTGACGCTGTCCGGCTCGACCCCGTTGGCCTTCAGCCAGCTCGCGGTCACGATCTGGTTGATGCCGTTGATCTCGTTGACCGCGATCTTCTTGCCGGCGAGGTCGGCGGCCGCCTTGATCGGGGAGTCCTTGCCGACGAAGACGCCCTGCGCGGGCTTGGCCGGCGGCAGCGCGTTGACGTTCACCCCGGAGACCATCTGGATCGGGAAGCCGGTGTTGTAGGCGTTGATCGCGGTGTAGCCGTTGACGTAGCCGAAGTCGGCCGCCCCGGAGAGCACTGCGGCGACCGCCGCCGAGCCACCCCCGGAGCGGACCAGTTCGACGTCGAGGCGGTGCTTGCCGTAGACGCCCTTCCCGATCGCCCAGGTGTTCCAGATTTCGCAGCCGAACGTCGTGACGGAGACCTTCGTGGTGCCGTCCGCGTTGTCCGCAGCGCCTTCGGCTCCGCCGCAGGCGCTCGTGAAGAGCAGCGCGGCGAGGGCGACCATCGCACCGGTACGTCGTGTGTTCATCGTGATGCTCCTATGTGCTTCGCGCGTGGCCCCGACGTCTCCCGTCGCCGGTGCCGGTGGCGGGAATGAGGGCGTTCGGTGGATACGAAGGGACGGCTCTGCCGCGACGGATACGACCGCCTGGCTGCTGCGGTGCGGGTCCGACGCGAGCTGCATCGACTTGGTGATGGTGCTGAATGCCTGAATTGCCGGTTCGAGGGGATCAATCAGGGCCGCGAGAACCGCAGACGGCGTCACGGCATGGCCGGGCAACGCTGGTCACGGTCGGTTCGGGCGGTCGGGCTGCACCCCAGCAGCACCCTGACGCCTCGCCGACTTGCAGCGAAGGTACGGGGCCCGAAAACCCCTGTCAAGATGCGGAATGTTATCTCGCATTGCGTCACCGGCCGGCCGTCGGCACGCTGGCCGGCCCGGCGAACACGCAGGTCGGCGGGCAGATAACGATACGTCTCCCCTGGTTGACCGGGCCGGTGCCGGCGACTAGCTTCTCCACCAGATGCCGCCGGCCCCCGGGAGTGGACATGAGCGTGGAAGAGCCCGTCGCGGCCGTTCCCGCCATCACCCGCGCGCCGATCGGCCACTGGAAGGGACCGGAGTTCCCCGCCATCCGCCCCGGCACCGGCGCGGGCAAGGCCCTCGTTCCGTTCTGATCGGCAGCTCCGCGCCTCGGCGCACCCTGCCCGGATCCGGCCACACCGTCCGCGTCGGCCGCTCCTGTCCACCCCGTGGCGGAGCAGCCCGTCGTCGGTGACCCCAGCGCCCCGGAAGCTGCGGCAGTCCGTCGCCCGTACCCGTGACGGCCCCTCCGTCGTCGCGGCCGGCCCCGGCGCAGGAGACCGCCCACCCCCGCAACCCCAGCCGGGCAGGCGGGCCGGTCCCCACACCCCAGCGCGCGGGCGGCCGGCCCGGTACGGGCGGAGTCAGGACGACCGGCCACCCCGCGCCACCGACCCCAGCCGGTGCCGGGGTGTCCGGCATCGTCAGCCCGTCGACGCACGCTGCCCCGGCCCGGATGGTGTGGCCAACCGGGGCCGGACACGGAAAAGCGGCCCGGTCGATGCTCGACCAGGCCGCTGACCTGTTGACTCAAGGGTGGAGCCGAGGGGACTCGAACCCCTGACCCCCACACTGCCAGTGTGGTGCGCTACCAGCTGCGCCACGGCCCCTTGCGGTCGTCCCCGGTCGCCCGGGCACGGAGAGAACTATACACACGCGGCCGAGCATGGTCATCTCGCGGGGGTCCCCGGCGGATCAGTTCAACGCCACGTCCGGTGGGAAGTGTGCGACGGCCGCCATCATGCCGCCCTGTCGGCGCAGCACCATCGGCCAGAGGTCGTCCGGGCGGTCGACGAAGGCGTCCCCGGGCAGCGCGTCGAGCACGAACCAGGAGCCGTCCTCGATCTCCTGCTCCAGTTGCCCGGACCCCCAGCCGGAGTAGCCGGCGAACACCCGGATGCCGCCGATGCTGTCGCGCATCCGCTCCGGATCGGAGGACAGGTCGACGGTGCCGACCGCGCCGGAGATCGGCTGGAATCCCTTCAGCCGGCGCATCGGATGACGCATCCGGGCCAGGCAGATCGCCGACTCCGGCTGCACCGGGCCGCCCTCGAAGAGCACCGCCGGATGCCGGGCGAGATCGCTCCACTCGCCGAGGACGTCCGCGACGGCCACCTCGGTGGCCCGGTTGAGCACCACCCCGAGCGCCCCGTTGGCCTCGTGGGCGACCAGCAGCACCACCGTACGATCGAAGTTCGGGTCCTTGAGGGCCGGCGTCGCGACCAGCAGCCGCCCGGTCATCGACTCCACGGCACGACCGCTGATCGCCGGTCCCTCCCCCTGCGTCTCGGACATCGTCAGCCGCGCACCGGGTCCGACAACCGGGCACCACCGACCATCTGTGCTCTCACCGCCATGCCTGGCACCATAGCCTGCACCCGGTGCGGTGGCTAAGGTCTGACCGACAGGTGATCGAGGGCGGTCGAGGGAGGATCGATGGGTCCGACGGCGGACATCGCGGTGATCGGCGGTTCGGGGCTGTACGCGCTCCTCGACGACGCCACGGAACACCAGGTCGAGACCCCCTACGGCGCCCCCTCGGACGTCCTCACCATCGCCACCGTGGGCGGCCGGTCGGTGGCGTTCCTGCCCCGGCACGGGCGTGATCACCGCCACCCTCCGCACCTGATCCCGTACCGGGCGAACCTGTGGGCGCTGCGGTCGCTCGGGGTACGCCAGGTGCTCGCCCCCTGCGCCGTCGGCGGGCTGCGCCCCGAGTTGGGCCCCGGCACGTTCGTGGTGCCCGACCAGCTCGTCGACCGCACCAGCGGCCGGGTGCAGACCTACTACGACCAGGGCGCGGTGCACGTGGCGTTCGGCGACCCGTACTGCCCGGTCGGGCGGCGTACCCTACTCGACGCGGCGGCCGGGCGCGACGTGCCGGCGGTCGACGGCGGCACGGTGGTGGTGGTCGAGGGGCCACGCTTCTCCACCCGCGCGGAATCCCGCTGGTACGCCGCGATGGGCGGCACGGTGGTCAACATGACCGGCCACCCGGAGGCGGTGCTCGCCCGCGAACTGGCCCTCTGCTACACCTCCATCGCCCTGGTCACCGACCTGGACGCCGGGGTGGAGGCGGGCGACTCGGTCACCCAGGAGGAGGTGTTCCGGGTCTTCGGCGAGAACACCGACCGGCTGCGCGGCGTACTGCTGGACGCGGTGGCCGCCCTGCCGACCGACCGCGACTGCCCCTGCGGGCACGCGCTGGACGGCATCCGGACGCCGTTCCCCCTCCCCTGACCTGTCGCCGCACGCCCCGGACGCGTCCCCGCCCCGGACAGGGCAATAGCCGGTAAAGCGCGCGGAACGCCGGCTGCCGCCCGCTAGATTCGGCAGGTCAGGGGTCCGGTCCCGGCGGACACCGGACGGGTCGGGGACACGGAGGCGGAGGGCGATGGCGACCGTCCGGGAGACCACCTACGACCTGCTCCGCGCCCTCGGCCTGACCACGGTCTTCGGCAACCCCGGCTCGACCGAGGAGCCGTTCCTCCAGGACTTCCCGGCCGACTTCCACTACGTGCACGCCCTGCACGAGGCGTCGGCGGTCGCCATGGCCGACGGGTACGCCCAGGCCACCGGCCGGCCGGCGCACGTCAACCTGCACACCGCCCCGGGCACCGGCAACGGCATGGGCAACCTGGTCACCGCGTGGCACAACCGGACGCCGCTGATCGTCTCCGCCGGGCAGCAGAGCCGGGAGATGCTGCTGATGGAGCCCCGGCTGGCCAACCGGCACCCCACCGAGCTGCCCCAGCCGTACGTGAAGTGGAGCCACGAGCCGGTGCGGGCGCAGGACGTCCCGGCGGCGTTCATGCGGGCGTACGCCACGGCGGCGCAACCACCGAGCGGCCCGGTCTACCTCTCCCTGCCGCTGGACGACTGGCACCAGCCGGCGGACCCGCCGCCGCAGGTACGGACGGTGGCCACCCGGTTCGCCCCCGACCCGCGTCGGCTGCGGGAGTTCGCCGCGCTGCTCGCCGCCGCCCGCAACCCGGTGCTGGTGCTCGGCGCGGCGGTGGACCGGGCCGCCGCCTGGCCGGTGGCGGCGGCGGTGGCCGAGCGGCTCGCCGCGCCGGTCTGGTCCGCGCCGGCGCCGGAGCGGGCCGCGTTCCCGGAGCACCACCCGCACTACCGGGGGGTGCTGCCGTACGCGATCGCCCCGCTGGCCGAGAAGCTCACCGGGCACGACGTGGTGCTGGTGGTCGGCGCGCCGGTGTTCCGCTACTACCCGCACGTGCCCGGCGACCACCTGCCGCCCGGGGCCCGGCTGCTGCACGTCACCGACGACGCGGACGAGGCCGCGCGGGCCCCGGTGGGGGACAGCCTGCTCGGTGACGCAGGGTTGACCCTGGCCGCGCTGCTGGACCTGCTGCCGGCGGCCGACCGGCCGACGCCGCCACCCCGCCCGACGCCGGAGCCGCCAGGAACCGGCGACCCGCCCGACGCGGACGCGCTCTTCGCCGCGCTGGCCGCCTGCTGGCCCGCCGACGGGGTGCTGGTGCAGGAGTCACCGTCGAACCTCGCCGCGCTGCGTCGTCGGCTTCCGGTGACTCGCCCGGCGTCGTACTTCACCATGGCCAGCGGCGGACTCGGCTACGGGCTGCCGGCCGCCGTGGGTATCGCCCTCGCCGAGCGGGACACCGGGCGGGGCCGGCCGGTGGTCGCGGTGATCGGGGACGGTTCCTTCCACTACTCCGTGCAGGCGTTGTGGACGGCCGCGCGGCTGCGGCTGCCGGTGGTCGTGCTGGTCCCGGTGAACCAGCAGTACGCCATCCTCAAGGCGTTCGCCGAGCTGAAGTCCACCCCGGGGGTGCCCGGACTGGACCTGCCGGGCCTCGACCTCACCGCCATCGCCCGGGGCTACGGCTGCGCCACCCGCGTCGTCGACGCGCTGCCCGACCTGGCCGACGCGCTCACCGAGGCGCTACGCGCCGACGTCCCCACCGTGCTCCCCACCCCGATCAGCACCACCATCCCCACCCTCCTCTGACCCCGCCCCGCCCCCGCCCCCGTCCCCGTCCGCCCCCGTCCGCGTCCGCGGTGATCAAGAAGTTTGCGTCATCTTTGCCTGGGAAGGTGACGCAAACCTCTTGATCACCGGCCAGCGGGCGACGCTCCGGCGGGGAGCCCGGATACGGCGGGAGGCCGGGTGTGTCAGTGGGCGGTGAGGGTGAGCACCCGGCCGGTGGCGACGTCGAGCACCGGGCGTTTCCCGAGCGGGGCCGCCAACGTCACGGTGACCGGCTTGAGCACCGCCAGGTCGATGCACTCCCCGGTGCCCCGGACCACCCCGCCGCCGACCACCACCACGTCGTCGCGCTCCCACACCAGGGCGGTGGGTCCGCTGTCGCAGGCGCCCATGCCGACCGTGTACGTCAGCCGGGCGCCGTCGATCCGGCGGAGCCGGTCGGCACCGGCCACCCCGGCCGGCAGGGACCGGTCCGGGATAGCGGGCTCCGGGGCGGCGGTGACCGCCCGGGGCGACACCGCCAGACGGGCCACCGGGCTGGTCAGCTCCGCCACGGTGAAGATCCAGGCGGGTACGGCGGCGATCCCCCGGCTGGTACGCACCTCGGCGGTGCCCAGGATGACCCCGGTGACCGTCAGCGGGATGCAGGCGGCCTGGGTGGAGACCGGATCGTCCGGCCGGGTGCCGGCAGTGGGTTCGGCGGGCCGTGGTCCCCGGGGCCGTCCCTCGCACGGTGGCGGGTCGCCCTGGTCCAGCTGCCGGTACGCCTCGGCGGCACTGATCAGCGGGACGGTCAGGGCACCGTCGGGGAACCGGATCGCCCCGTCGGCGGGTACGGCGGTCGGCAGCGCGATCTGGTCCCGGTACCAGCCGGCGCGGAAGGCCGCCTCGGTGCCGGCGTCGAAGCCCGGCTGGCCGGTGAGCACCGTGGCGTCCTGCAGGGGCAGATAGCCGCTGGACCACTCGGGGCCGGGCCGCCACGCCCCGGCGACCTCGGCGGCCCGCTCGTCGAACGCCGCCCGCTGCCGACCCGGATCATTCCCGACCGCCCCGCCGTCCACCGCCCCACCGGGCACCGCACCACCGGGCACCGAGCCGGCTGCCGCACACCCACCCGCCGCCACCAGGAGCCCCAATCCCCACGCCAGCCCTACGAGTCGCCGCATCCCCCTGAGACGCCCACCCGCCCCTCCCGGTTCCCCTCCCCCTCAACGCCTCACCCCGCCCCACCGCCACCATCCCGTTGATCAAGAGGTTTGCGTCAAGCTTGGAGATCAACTTGACGCAAACCTCTTGATCAACCAGCGCGAGGCGGGCAGGGACGGGCGGGGAAACAGTGATGCGCCCCGGTCCGTGGGGACCGGGGCGCATCATCGAGGTGGTGGAGGTGCCGGGAATCGAACCCGGGTCCTTCGCCGGTTTGTCAGGGCTTCTCCGAGCGCAGCTCGCTATGCCTCTACTCGGCCCCACCGCTCACGCGAGCAAGTTGGTGTGACGGGCCCAGTCGCTGATTGATCTCGCCGCACGGACCCCGCGACCGGGTCCGATTGGCCAGCCTTCTAGCTGATGCCGGCTAACTGGGACGAAGGCGTTCCCAGGCCGACAGACTCACTACTCGCCTCAGGCGGCGAGAGCGAAGTCAGCGCGATTTTGCTTGGCGCTTATTGGTTTCCGACGACCGATTCTCGAGACGACGTCGGCTTCCTCGGCTCGCTTCCCCTGTCGCTGCGTACGAAGTCGAAACCAGTCACCCCCTCGACGGGCCGCCGGGTGTGGCGGCACTGTCCAGACTAACGCCTGCCGCAACGGGTTTCATCCCGAGCCCCGGCCCGGCACGCCGACCCGGACAGACGGGACGAATCAGTCGTCCATCCCCTTGCCCCGGCGACCGGACACCCGGGCGATCTCCCGGTCGGCGTCCCGCTTGGCGAGGTCCTGCCGCTTGTCGTACGACTTCTTGCCCTTGGCCAGGGCGATCTCCACCTTGGCCCAGCCGTCGGAGAAGTAGACCTGCAACGGGACCATGGTCAGGCCCCCCTCGCGGGTCTTGCCGATCAACTTGTCGATCTCCATCCGCTTCAGCAGCAGCTTGCGGGTACGCCGGGGCTCATGGTTGGTCCAGGTGCCCTGGGTGTACTCCGGGATGTGCATGCCGTGCAGGAACAACTCGCCGTCGCGTTCCTGGGCGAAGGCGTCGACCAGCGAGGCCCGCCCGGCACGCAGCGACTTGACCTCGGTGCCGGTCAACGCCATGCCCGCCTCGTAGGTGTCGAGGATGGCGTAGTCGTGGCGGGCCTTCCGGTTGGAGGCGACCACCTTGCGGCCCTTTTCCCGTGGCATCCGGCGCCACCTCCCTTCCACTACGCGCACCGACCACCCGGCCGGTGAGCGGGGATCATGCTACCCGAACGACAAGGACCCTCCCGCGCCGTTTATTCCGGCGCGGGAGGGTCCCCACGGAGAGCCTGCGGTGACTAGACCCGCAGGTAGAAGCGGAGCGTGACCCAGGCGGTGGCGGCGCTGATCAGGCCACCGACGCCGGCCATCAGCGGGAACATCAGGAAGATGTCCGACCACTGGACGGGCGAGAGCAGCCCCTCCAGCGCCTTCAACGAGCCGCTGAACAGCAGTTGTTTCGCCCCGATCAGCGCGACCAGGCCCAGCAGCGAGCCGATCAGGCCGGCGACCACCGCCTCCAGCACGAACGGCGCCTGGATGAACCAGTTCGACGCGCCGACCAGCTTCATGACCGCGACCTCACGCCGCTTGCTGTACGCGGCCACCTGGATGGTGTTCGCGACCAGCAGCAGCGCGGCGATCGCCATCACCACGGCGGCGGCCAGCGCGATGTTCTGGATCGCGGTGAGCACGTTGAAGATCTTGTCCAGCAGCCGGCTCTGGTCGACGATCACGTCGACGCCCTCGGTGCCCTGGTACTGGTCGTAGATGTTCTTGTACTGCTCCGGGTTGACCAGCTTCAGCCGGAACGACTCGGGCAGCAGGTCCGGCTTCACGGCGTTCACCAGGTCGGGTGCGTCCTGGTACATCTCCTTGAAGGTCTTGTACGCCTCGTCCTTGTTGACGTAGAGGACCTCCTTGACCAGGGGGTCGCTCTTCAGCTTGGCATCGAGGTCGGTGCGCTGCTGCTCGGTGACGTCGGTCTTCAGGAAGATCGAGACTTCGACGTTCTTGTAGTAGAGGTCCTTCATGTCGCCGACCTGCTTGTACATCAGGCCACTGGCGCCGAGCATGGTCAGCGAGACCGCCATCGTAATGATCATCGCGACGGTCATGGTGACGTTGCGCCACAGTCCGACCAGTACCTCGGACAGGACGTACTTCATCCGCATCGGGTGTTCCTCCGGCTCTCCGGCGTGAGGTGTTCGTCGTCAGGTCGTACGGCAGGGGTGGAGCGCCGGCTCACCCGTAGACGCCGCGGGCCTGGTCGCGCACGATGCGGCCGCTTTCGATCTCGACGACGCGACGGCGCATCTGGTTCACGATGTTGGAGTCGTGTGTGACCATCACGACGGTCGTGCCGGTGCGGTTGATCCGGTCCAGCAGGCGCATGATCTCGATCGAGGTGTCCGGGTCCAGGTTTCCGGTCGGCTCGTCCGCCAGCAGGATCAGCGGACGGTTCACGAACGCCCGCGCCACCGCGACCCGCTGCTGCTCTCCACCGGACAGCTCGTGCGGGTACCGGTGCTCCTTGCCACCGAGACCGACCAGCTCCAACACCTCGGGCACGACCCGGCGGGCCACCGCCTTGGTCTTGCCGATCACCTCCAGGGCGAACGCCACGTTCTCGTAGGCGGTGCGGTTCGGCAGCAGCCGGAAGTCCTGGAAGACGCAGCCGATGGAGCGCCGGAAGTGGGGTCGCTTCCAGGAGCGCATCGACGTGACGTCCTTGCCGTTGACGATGACCCGGCCCTTGTTGGGGGCGACCTCGTGCAGCAGCATCTTGATGATCGTGGACTTGCCGGAGCCGGATGGTCCGATGAAGAAGACGAACTCGCCCTTCTCGATCGAGACGGACACGTTGTCGAGCGAAGGCCGGGACGCCTTCGGGTACGTCTTCGTCACTTGCTCAAGCTGAATCACGGGTGGTGAGTCTACGCGGTGTAACCGCAGAGCCAAGTGGCACGCCCCGCCGATGCGGGACGCGTCATCGATTCGCCCGGTCAACCCGGGATCGACGACGCGCCCCGTTCACACTCGATCACGCAGCGTCGTTGGCGAGCTGCTGCTGCTTGCGCCAGCGGATACCGGCTTCGATGAAGCTGTCCAGCTCGCCGTCGAAGACCGAGGACGGATTGCCGGTCTCCTGCTCGGTTCGCAGATCCTTCACCATCTGATAGGGGTGCAGGACGTACGAGCGCATCTGGTCGCCCCAGGAGCTGGTGCCGCCGGTCTTCAGGCCGGCCAGCTTCGCCTCCTCCTCCTGCCGCTTGCGCTCCAGCAGCCGGGACTGGAGCACCCGCATCGCGGAGGCCTTGTTCTGGAGCTGGGACTTCTCGTTCTGGCAGGTCACCACGATGCCGGTGGGGATGTGGGTGAGCCGCACCGCCGAGTCGGTGGTGTTGACGCTCTGCCCACCCGGCCCCGAGGAGCGGTAGACGTCCACCCGGACCTCGTTCTCCGGGATGTCGATGTGGTCGGTCTGCTCGGTGACCGGCAGCACCTCCACCCCGGCGAAGCTGGTCTGCCGGCGGCCCTGGTTGTCGAACGGGCTGATCCGGACCAGCCGGTGCGTGCCCGACTCGACGCTGAGCGTGCCGTAGGCGTACGGCACCTTGACGGTGAAGGTGGCGGACTTGAGGCCCGCCTCCTCGGCGTACGAGGTCTCGTAGACCTCCGTCGGGTAGCCGTGCCGCTCCGCCCAGCGCAGGTACATCCGCAGCAGCATCTCGGCGAAGTCGGCCGCGTCCACCCCACCGGCGCCCGCCCGGATGGCGACCAGCGCCTCCCGGGAGTCGTACTCGCCGGAGAGCAGGGTGCGGACCTCCATCTCCTGGATGGCCTTGGTCAGCGTGGCGATCTCGGACTCGACCTCGCCCAGCGCCCCGGAGTCGGCCTCGTCCTCGGCCAGCTCCAGCAGCACCCGGGCGTCGTCGAGCCCGGACCGCAGGCTGCCCAGCTTGCTGATCTCGCCGTTGACGTACGACAACTGCGAGGTCACCTGCTGTGCCTTGGCCTGGTCGTCCCAGAGATCCGGCGCGGACGCCTGCTCCTCCAGCCGGGCCTTCTCCTCCCGCAGACGGTCGAGGTCGAGCACCGACTCGATGTTGCGCAGGGTCGCGTCGAGTTCCTTGAGCTGTTCGGCGTAATCGGCAGCGGTCACGACAGACAAGCGTACTGTGCGTGCGGCGGTCCGCTCACGTCACACCACCTACCAGGGCGGATGATCAGCCGACCGGGGCGGTCTTGAGCCAGGACAGCGCGGCCTTGTGGTAGGCGACGGCGAACTCCAGCGCGCTGGCGTCGTACTCGTCGCCCTCCTTCTTGGCGGTCTTGACCTGTTCGCGGACGTAGGCGAGGGCCTCGGTGTGGTATTCGTTCGCCGAGGCGTAGAGGTTCTTGAGCTGGCTGGCCGAGTGCAGGTTGCCGAACGCGATCCGCAGGGCGATCGGGTTGCGGATGGTGTCCCGACCGGGATTCTCCGCCAGCCAGCGGGAGAAGGTCCGCTTGCCGGCCGCGGTTATCGCGTAGGGTTGACTCATCCGCGGCCCGGGCTTGCCCAGCCGCACGAAACCACGCTCAGCCAGCACCGGCAACTCACGGTAGACCTGGCTGCGTGTCATCGACCAGTACGGCGCCAGTCGGCGCTCAGCGGCGGCCATCAGTTGGCCACCTGTCATCGGCCCCTCGTGCAACAGACCCAGCAGGGCCGCCGCGGTGGGGTTGACTCCGGAATCCGCCATGCCCTCTAAGCTGCCACTTTGCCGTCCCGGCGTCCAGGATTTCCGGATTTGCCACCCGGGAGGATTTCCAATGTGCACTGTCGGCCGACGACAGTGCTCCCAGGACCACCCCCGACCGCCGCCCCGGACCCGACCGCGCAGGGCGTGCCGGCCCGTCGCCGGGTCGGGCGGGCCCGGCCGGCGGGGACGTCGTCGCACGCCACCGCCGGCCGTCGCGGGCTCAGCCCATGTGCGGGTACGTGTGGTCGGTCGGCGGCACGAACGTCTCCTTGATGGTCCGGGGGGACATCCAGCGGACCAGGTTGTGCCAGGAGCCGGCCTTGTCGTTGGTGCCGCTGGCCCGCGCGCCCCCGAACGGCTGCTGCCCGACCACAGCGCCGGTCGGCTTGTCGTTGACGTAGAAGTTGCCGGCCGCGTACCGCATCTTCTCGGCCACCGCGTCGATCACCCGGCGGTCGGTGGCGAAGACCGACCCGGTCAGCGCGTACGGGGCGATCGACTCGGCCTGGGCGACCACGTCGTCGAACCGGGCGTCGTCGAAGACGTGCACACCGAGGATCGGGCCGAAGTACTCGGTGGTGAACGTCTCGTGGGCCGGGTCGGTGCACTCGAACAGGGTCGGCCGGACGAACCACCCGACCGTGTCGTCGGCGGTGCCACCGGCCAGCACCCGACAGCTGGGGTCCCCGCCGATCAGCTCCAGCGCGGCGGTGTGCCTGTCGAACGCGCGGGCGTCGATCACCGCACCGCCGAAGTTGCCGAAATCGGTCACGTCGCCGTAGGTCAACGCGTCGGCGGTGGCGGCCAGCCGGTCCCGCAGCCCGCCGGACCACAGCGACCGGGGCACGTACGCCCGCGAGGCGGCCGAGCACTTCTGGCCCTGGTACTCGTAGGCGCCCCGGATCAGCGCGGTGTGCAGGGCGTCGACGTCGGCGCTGGTGTGCGCGACGACGAAGTCCTTGCCGCCGGTCTCCCCGACCAGCCGGGGGTAGCCACGGTAGGAGGCGATGTTCTCACCGACCGTGCGCCACAGCTGCTGGAAGACCTTGGTCGAGCCGGTGAAGTGGATGCCGGCCAGGTCCGGGTCGGCGAGCACCACGTCGGAGACCTCCTCGCCCCGCCCGGTGACCATGTTGATCACGCCGGGGGGCAGGCCGGCCGCCTCGAACAGCCGCATGGTGAAGTGCGCCGCGAACTGCTGGGTCGGGCCCGGCTTCCAGACCACGGTGTTGCCGAGCAGGGCCGGCGCGGACGGCAGGTTGCCGGCGATCGCGGTGAAGTTGAACGGGGTCACCGCGTAGACGAACCCCTCCAGCGGGCGGTGGTCGAACCGGTTCCACACCCCCGGCGACGAGTTCGGCTGGGCGGCCAGCAGCTCCCGGGCGAAGTGCACGTTGAACCGGAGGAAATCGATGAACTCGCAGGCCGCGTCGATCTCGGCCTGGACGGCGGTCTTGGACTGGCCGAGCATGGTGGCCGCGTTGAGGGTGTCCCGCCACGGGCCGGCCAGCAGTTCGGCGGCGCGCAGGAAGACCGCGGCCCGCTCCTCGAACGGCAGCGCCCGCCACATCGGCGCGGCGTCCTTGGCGGCCCGCACGGCGGCGCGGGCGTCGTCGTGGGTGGCGTGACCGGTGACCCCGAGCACGTGCGCGTGCCGGTGCGGCTGGACCACGTCGATCGGGTCACCGCCGGCCATCCGCTGCTCACCGGCGATGGTCATCGGCAGGTCGATCCGGTCGGCGGCCAGCTCGGTCAGCCGCCGCTCCAGCCGCTCCCGGTCGGCGCTGCCCGGCTCGTAGGTGCGTACCGGCTCGTTGCGCGGCTCGGGTACGGAGAACACGGCGTCCATCACAGGCTCCTGGGCGATCTCGACAGCGGCGGCGAAATCGGACCCGCAGGCACCGACCGGACGGCCGGACGCCGGACACCGCGCGGGGTAGCTGATCGCGGCGGCGGGACCTCCGGCGATTCTCCCACGCCCGGCTCGGCAGGCTCACGCCCTGCCCGCCCCACACCGTGGATCACGAGGCGGACACCTGCTGTTCGGTGAAGATTCCGCAGCGGAAGCGCTATCCGAACGAAGAAAGACAGGGCGGACCGGTTCCCACGGCCGGGCCGGCCCGCCGGCACACCCAGGCACGTCGGCCCGGCGTCCCGGGCGGCCCGCCCGCGCCCGGCCCCCGGGCAGGCCGGGCGCCGCCACGCCCAGCCCGGGGCGGTCCGGCCCGTCCGCGTACGCTGGTTCGGAGGGTGAGGCCCGTCCCGGTGCCGGGGTGGCGCGGTGTCGAAGGGGAGACGATGAGCAACCAGCCCGGCAGCTCGACGGCCGAGTCCATCGACCGGTCGCCGGAGCGGCCGGCCGGGCGCACCGGGTACGCACCGGGCACGCCCGTGCTGGCGGCGCTGGCCCTCGGCTGGCTGGCGGCGATGCTCTGGTCCACCCGGGAGGCGATCCACTCGGCGGCGGTCGGCCTCACCGCGATCACGCTGTCCGCCTTCGCCCTGCCCGGGGTGATCTCCGCCGCCCTGGTCGCCGGGGCGGCCGTCGCGCTGGCCGCGAGCGAGCTGGCCGCCCGCCGGCTCGGCGACCGGGCAGCGCTGCGCTTCGCGGCGGCGATCGGAGCCGGCATGCTGGTCGGGCTGGGCGCCGCACTGGCGATCAACCTGACGTACGCCGACAACGCCACCACCAACACCATCGCCGGCACCAGCGCGGCGGCGGCCATCATCGGTGGGGCGCTGGCCGGGGCGCGTACCCCGGCCCCGGTCGGCGCGGTGGTCACCGCCGCCCTCGGCACACTGCTGTTCGTGGTGCTGTTCAGCCAGGCCCGGGACCCGCTGTTCGACCTGTTCGGGGCCGGCGACTCCCAGGCGTCGCTGGTCGGCGCCGCGAAGTGGGTCTCCCGCACCGAGTCGCTGCTCGGCGGGCTGGTGGCCGGGCTGCTCGCCTTCGGCTACCTGACCTGGGCCCGCCGCCGGGCCGTCCGGCACGCCCCGGAGGCCACGGCCCCGCGCTGGCCGGCCTACCTGCTGGCCGGGGCCGGGCCCGGCCTGCTCCTACTGCTCACCGAGGTGATCATCCGGATCGGCGGGCGGACCCTGCTGGACCTGGCGGGCGCGTTGAGCGAAGCGGACGCGGTGGCCCAGACCAGCATGGGCACCTCGCGGATCGACAACGGCATCTGGGTGCTCTTCGTGGGCGCGTTGACCACCGTCGTCCTCTTCGGCCGCACCCTCGGCCCGACCCCGCGCGACGACGACCCGGCGGACGCCGCCGAGGACTGATCCGGCCCGCCCCGCTCAGGAGGCGGTACGCAGCAGCAGCTCCCACTCGGACGGGTCGTACCACTCCAGCTCGTGGTCCTCGGCCCCGTCGACCGTGAACTGGGCGTCCGGGTCACCGGCGAGCGCCTCGACCACCACGTCCACGGCGGCGGCCACGTCCCCGACCGCCTCGGCCCCGTCCACGTGCAGTGCGGCCACCGCCGACGCCGGCAGCGGCCCGTCGAGGTCCACCACGCTGGAACCCAGCTCACCGTCACCCCGGCCGACGGCCCCGGCGGGCAGGTCCACCGACACCACGACCCGGCGACGGGGCGCGTCGGGGTCCTCCCGCAGCAGTTGCAGGGCGTCCTGGGCGGCCCGGGTGAAGGCGACGTACTCCAACTCCTCCTCGTCGCCCTCGGCGTACCACTCGCGCAGGGCGGGGGTGACCGCGTGGCCGCCGCTGGCCGGCAGCCCCCGCTCCCGCAGCAGGGCCAGCATCGGCACGGTCGCCGGCACGTACACCCGGACCAGCTCGTCGCCCACGGTCGTCTCCCCTGGTCGTCTCCACTCACCGGGGCGGCGGACGGCCGCCCCGAACGCCGATCATGCCGTACGTCCAGACCGTCATACACCGCGCACCGCCCCGGGGGAAGCCGCCGCACCCGTCGACGGGCGGTGCTGGGCGGGGAAGGCTGTCGGTGGCAAACTGGGCCGAACGACGCCAAGCCGAGGGGTTTCCGTGGAGCCGAGGTTTCTCCTGCTCTCCGACGTGGCCGCCGAGCTGAACGTGTCGGACTCGCAGGTCTACCACATGGTACGCAGCGGCGAGCTGCCCGCCATCAAGATCGGCGGACGGGGACAGTGGCGGGTCGAGCGGGCCCGGCTGGAGGAGTACATCCAGCTCAAGTACGCCGAGACCGCCGAGTGGGTACGCGGTAACCCGCTCACCGACCGCGACCCGGAGTGACCGGACCATCCCGCTGAGCCATTGACCCTGGGCGTTGCCGTGCCCGACAATCGACGCTGTCGAAAGCAAACGAAGGCAAACGCAGAGAACGAGGGGGCAACGATGGCCGACTCCCGCCGTCCGGGGCCGACCCGACCGCCGATCCGGTTACGCCCGGCCCCCGTCACCGACCCGCCCTACGTCGACGAGGTGCCGGATCTCTGGCCCCGGCCACCCGGCCAACTCGCCCTCGACCTGTTCGGCACGGGTCGGCCCGCCGCCGGCCGACCCACCGGCCGGCGGCCCGATCCCCCATCCCGGCCCGGGCACCCGGCCGCCCCGCCCCTGCCGCCGCCCGCCACCACCACGCCCGAGGCGACCCGGGCCGCCCACCGGTTCGTCGGCACCTGCCTGGAGATCCTCAACGGCTACCGGCCACCCGGCCAGATCCGGGCCCTGGTCGAGCCGGGGCGCACCGTCGAGGTGGCCGAGCAGCTCGCCCGCGCCGCTGCCCGCACCCCGCCGGTACGCCGCCGCTCCACCCGGCCCGCCGTGCACCTGCGCCGACTGCGGGTGTGCCAGCCGCGCCCGGCGGCGGTCGAGGTGGCCGCCGTGGTCACCGGCGGCAGCCGGAGCTGGGCGATGGCCCTGCGCCTCGAACACCGCCGGGGCAACTGGCTCTGCACCGCCCTCCAGGTCATCTGACCCACCCCGACCCGCCCGGCCCGGGTGGAGTCACCCGGACCCGGTGGGACCGCCTGACCGGGTGGGACCGCCTGGCCGGGTTGGACCGCCCGGCCCGATCCGCCTGGCCGGGTTGATCAAGAGGTTTGCGTCAATTTGATCTTCGAAGCTGACGCAAACCTCTTGATCACCGCACAAAGGCCGGGGCACAGAGGCGGGGGCGCAAAGGCAGGGGTGCGAAGGCGAAGGCGGGAGGGAACGGGAACGGGGACGCCCTCCCGCTCGACAGAGCGGGAGGGCGTCCCCGGATCAGGCTGGGGCGGTGGGTCAGGCGCCGCCGTTGGGGGCGCCGTGGCAGCGCTTGTACTTGCGACCGGAGCCGCACGGGCAGGGGGCGTTGCGGGACGGGCCACCCTCGGCGGCCCGGTCGACCGGGCCGGTGTTCCGCCGGGCGGTGCTGGCTGCGGCGGCCTGACCGCTCGCCCCGGCGGCAGCCGGGCGACGCGACCCACCGGCGGCCGGACGGGCCTGCGACGGAGCCTGCGGCTGCCCGCCCCCGATGCCGAGCGCCGGGGCGGACGGCTCGGGCTCGGGCCGCTCCACGGCCACCGCACCCGCGCCCGCCTCACCGTCGATCGTCGGGGCGGAGTATTGCAGCCCCTGCTGCTGCGGCGCACGGTTCAGACCCTTGGCCCGGATCTCGACCGGCTTCTCCAGCAGCTGGACCTCCTCGGCCTCCGGCTCCGGCTCCTGGACCTGCACCTCCAGGTTGTAGAGGAAGCCGACCGTCTCCTCCTTGATGCCCTCCATCATCGTGGCGAACATGTCGAAGCCCTCGCGCTGGTACTCGATGACCGGGTCGCGCTGGGCGTACGCCCGCAGGCTGATGCCCTCCTGGAGGTAGTCCATCTCGTAGAGGTGCTCGCGCCACTTGCGGTCGATGACCTGGAGCAGCACCATCCGCTCCAACTGACGGGTGGCCTCCTCGCCGAGGCTCTCCTCCCGCCGGTCGTACGCGGCGTTCGCGTCCTCCCGGAGGCGGGCGAGCAGGAAGTCCTGGTCGAGGCCCGCCCGGGAGCCGACCTCCTCCTCCAGCTCCTCGATGGTGACGCCCACCGGGTAGAGCTGCTTGAGGCTGGCCCAGAGCTGTTCGAGATCCCAGTCCTCGGCGTAACCGTCGCTGGTGGCGCCCACCACGTACGCGCCGACGGTGTCGTCGATCATGTTGCGGACCTGGTCGGAGAGGTCCTCGCCGTTGAGCACCCGCAGCCGCTCGGCGTAGATCACCTGGCGCTGCTTGTTGAGCACCTCGTCGTACTTGAGGACGTTCTTGCGGATCTCGGCGTTCTGGCCCTCGATCTGGGCCTGGGCGTTCTTGATCTGCCGGGTGACCATCTTCGACTCGATGGGCACGTCCTCGGGGATGTTGAACCGCTCCATCACCGCCTCGACCGCACCGGCCCGGAACCGCTTCATCAGCTCGTCCTGGAGCGACAGGTAGAACCGGGACTCACCCGGGTCACCCTGTCGGCCGGCCCGACCACGCAGCTGGTTGTCGATCCGGCGGGACTCGTGCCGCTCGGTGCCGAGCACGTAGAGCCCACCGGCGGCGGCGACCTCCTCGGCCTCCGCCTCGCACGCCTGCTTCCAGGTGGGCAGGACCTCCTCCATCGCCTTGGCGTACTCCTCCTCCTGCTCGGCCGGGTCGAGACCGCGCTGGCGCAGCTCGCTGGCGGCGAGGAACTCGGCGTTGCCACCGAGCAGGATGTCGGTGCCCCGGCCGGCCATGTTGGTGGCGACGGTGACCGCGCCCTTGCGGCCGGCCTGGGCGACGATCTCGGCCTCGCGGGCGTGGAACTTCGCGTTCAGCACGGAGTGCGGGATGCCCCGGCGGCGCAGCAGCGTGGACAGGATCTCGGAGTTCTCCACCGAGACCGTGCCGACCAGCACCGGCTGGCCGGCCTGGTGCCGCTCGGCGATGTCCTCGATGACCGCGTTGAACTTGGCCTTCTCGGTCTTGTAGATGACGTCGGCGCGGTCCTCGCGGACCATCGGCCGGTGCGTCGGGATGGTCACCACGCCGACCTTGTAGACCTTGTTGAACTCGCCCGCCTCGGTCTGGGCCGTACCGGTCATACCGGACAGCTTCTCGTAGAGACGGAAGTAGTTCTGGAGGGTGATGGTGGCCAGGGTCTGGTTCTCCTGCTTGATCTCCACCCCCTCCTTGGCCTCGATCGCCTGGTGCATGCCCTCGTTGTAGCGGCGGCCGTGCAGGATGCGACCGGTGAACTCGTCGACGATCAGGACCTCGCCGTCGCTGACGATGTAGTCCTTGTCGCGCTTGTAGAGCTCCTTGGCCTTGATCGCGTTGTTGAGGTAGCCGACCAGCGGGGTGTTCACCGACTCGTAGAGGTTGTCGATGCCGAGCCGGTCCTCCACCTTGGCCACGCCGCGCTCGGTGACCGCGATGGTGCGCTTGGCGTAGTCGACCTCGTAGTCGCCCTCGCCGTCCTTGCCGGCCTGGAGCCGGCCCACCACGGCCGCGAACTCGCCGTACCAGCGGGCGGAGTGCTCGGCGGGGCCGGAGATGATCAGCGGGGTCCGGGCCTCGTCGATCAGGATCGAGTCGACCTCGTCGACCACGGCGAAGTTGTGCCCGCGCTGGACCAGCTCGTCGCGGGACCAGGCCATGTTGTCGCGCAGGTAGTCGAAGCCGAACTCGTTGTTGGTGCCGTAGGTGATGTCGCACTCGTACGCGGCGCGGTGCTCGGCGGCCGGCCGGTTGGGCAGCACCACGCCGACGGTCAGGCCGAGGAACTCGTGCACCTGCCCCATCCAGGCGGCGTCGCGCTGGGCCAGGTAGTCGTTGACGGTGACCACGTGCACGCCCTTGCCGGAGAGCGCGTTGAGGTAGACGGCCATGACCGAGGTCAGCGTCTTGCCCTCACCGGTCTTCATCTCGGCGATGTTGCCGAAGTGCAGCGCCGCGCCACCCATCACCTGGACGTCGTACGGCCGCTGGCCGAGCACCCGGGCGGCCGCCTCGCGCACCGTGGCGAACGCCTCGGGCAGCAGGTCGTCGAGGGTCTCACCGTCGGCGAGCCGTTCCCGGTACTGGTCGGTCAGTGACCGCAGCTCGTCGTCGGTGAGATTGACGTAGTCGTCCTCGATCGAGTTGACGGCGGCGGCGATGGCCTTCAGCCGACGCACCATGCGGCCCTCGCCCGCGCGGAGGACCTTTTCCAGAATCGACACGGATCAACGCTCCCCTAGACAGTCTCGAACCATCGTAGGCGCTCAGTCGGCGCGATGGTCACTGGTGGCGGCGGTCCGACCCGACCAAACCGACATAACGCTCGGCTCAACCCGCCGCCCGGCGGTTATCCGGTTACGCCCACCGCGAACGATCCGGCACGATGACTCGGATGGAGCCTGTGGAGATCATCGAGGACGGCCTGCTGCTGCGTCCGTGGCTCGCCTCGGACGCGGACGACGTGCACCGGGCTTGCCAGGACCCGGACATCCAGCGCTGGACCACCGTACCGCGTCCGTACCGGCCTGAACACGCCCACGGGTTCGTCACCGGAATGAGCGCCCGTGCCTGGGCCGAGGGCAGCGGTGCCCCGTTCGCGGTCTGCGACGCCGCCACCGGCGAACTGCTCGGCTCCTGCGGCCTGGTCGCGATCGACCAGGCGGTCGAGACCGGCGAGATCGGCTACTGGACCGCCCCCTGGGCCCGGGGCCGGGGGGTCACCGTGCGGGCCACCCGGGCGGTCGCCCGCTGGGCCTTCGACGCCCTGCTGCTGCGTCGGCTGATCTGGCAGGCAGAGGTGGGCAACCACGCCTCCCGGCTGGTCGCCCTGCGGGCCGGCTTCCAGATCTCCGGTGAGCTGCGGCTCGCCCGGCCCGCCGGCGACGGCCGGGTCGAGGGCTGGGTCGGCTCGCTGCTGCCCGGCGAGGTGCCGGCGGCCGGCGCGGACGGTCCGGCCGGGCCGGGCACCCTGGACGCCCGGCGGGCCGCCGTGTTCGGTCGGCCGCAGCCCGTCCTGTTCGCCAGCGCCGGGAACACCGAGCTGCGGCTGCGGCCGATGGAGGAACGCGACCTGGACGGGGTGGTCGCCACCTGCCAGGACCCGGACACCGTCCGGTGGACCAGCGTGCCGCACCCCTACCGGCGCACCGACGCCGAGGGCTACCTGACCTACGGCGGGCTGGCCTGGGCGCGGGGCACCAGCGCGTGTTTCGTGCTGGCCGACCCGGACGACGCCTTCGCCGGCACCGTCGACCTGCGGTTGAACCCCGTCGACCCGCTGCGGGCCGAGGTGGGCTTCATGACGGCGCCGCACGCCCGCGGCCGGGGCTGGATGCCGGCCGCGCTCGGCGCGCTCGCCGCCTGGGGCGTCACCGGTCTCGGCCTGGTCCGGGTCGAGTGGAAGGCCCACGTCGGCAACACCGCCTCGCGCCGGGCCGCCGAGAAGGCCGGCTTCACCGTCGAGGGCACCCTGCGGGGCGGGGTGTCGCACCGGGGTGAGCGGGTCGACGCCTGGGTCGGCGCGCTGCTCGCCGAGGACCTGACGTGAACCCACGGACCATCGATCCTGGCGAGGACCTGACGTGACCCCGGCGGTCATCGAGGCCGGACCGGTGCGGCTGCGGCCGTTGCGGCGCGACGACGCCGGGGACCTCGCCGCCGGCTGCGACGACCCGGTGAACCTGCGCTTCAACCCGGTGATGCCACAGCCGTACACGGTCGCCGACGCGCACTGGTGGATCTCCGAGGGCGCCCCGGCGGCGTGGCGCAGCGGCGGCGCGGCGTACGCGATCGTCGATGCCGGGACCGACCGGCTGGTCGGCGGGGCCGGGCTCAGCCAGGTGGTGCCGGGCCGGGGGCAGGCGGAGCTGGGCTACTGGGTGGCACCGCGGGCCCGGCGGCGCGGGATCGCCACCGCCACCACCCGGGCCCTGGCGGCGGCCGCGTTCCAGGCCGGCCTGGCCCGGCTGGAGCTGCTGATCAGGGCCGAGAACCCGGCCAGCCAGCGGGTCGCGCTGGCCGCCGGCTTCCACCTGGAGGGGGTACGCCGGGCAGCCGGCCTGGACCGCGACGGCAGCCGGTACGACCTGCTCGCCTGGGTACGCCTCGTCGACGATCCGCCCGGCCCGGTCCCACGCCTGCTGCCGGACCTGCCCGACGGGCGGCTCACCGACACGGTGGTGACCCTGCGCCGGCTCGCGCCTGCCGACGCCGAGGTGCTGCACCGGCTGCACACCCGCGCCGAGGTGGTGGCGACCCGGGTCCGTCCGGTTCCACCGAGCAGGGCGGACATCGACCGGCGCTGCGCCGTCGCCGAGAGCGAGTGGCTGACCGGCCGGGCGGCCGACTTCGCGCTGTGCGACGCGGTGACCGGCACGATGGTCGGCGGTTGCGCCCTGATCCACGACGAGCCGGCCACCGGCCAGGCGATGATCGGCTACAGCCTGCTGCCCGAGGCGCGCGGGCGGGGGCTGGCCACCCGGGCGGTCCGGCTGTTGGCCGGCTGGGCGTGCGGCCCGGCGGGCCTGGCCCGCCTCTGGGCCGGTACGGCCACCTGGAACACCGCCTCCCAGCGGGTGCTGCGCCGGGCGGGCTTCCACCGGGAGGGCGTGATGCGCGCCCGCCTCCCCGCCCCGACGCCGGACACCCCCCGCCCCGACACCGTCCTCTGGTCCTTCCTGTCCACCGATCCCCGGCCCCTCCCGCTGCGGTGATCAAGAGGTTCGCGTCAGCTGGATCTCCGAAGGTGACGCGAACCTCTTGATCGACACCGCCGGGTGGGCGGAGAGAGCGGGGCGGGTGGGTCAGGTGTCGAGGGAGATGATGCCGTAGTCGTAGGCGTGGCGACGGTAGACGACGCTGGGGCGGCCGGACTCCTTGTCGTGGAACAGGTAGAAGTCGTGGCCGACGAGTTCCATCTGGAACAGGGCGTCGTCGACGGTCATCGGGTCGGCCGGATGCACCTTCGCCCGCGCGATGTGCCAGGGCTGGTCGTCGTGCTCCTCCGGGCGCTCCTCGACGGCGGTGGCCGTGCCACCGGCGGACACGTTCGTGTCGTCCAGGCCGGCCACCGGCAGACCGGCGGTGGCGGCGGCGACCGAGATCGGCGCGTGCCGGCCCCGGTGTACGCGGCGGCGGTCGGCCGCCCGGCGCAGTCGGGTGTCCAGCTTGGCGATCGCGGCGTCCAGTGCGCTGTAGAAGTCGTTCGTGCAGGCCTCGGCCCGGATCACCGGGCCCCGGGAGACGCAGGTGATCTCCACTCGCTGGCAGGTGTCGGACTGCCGGGGATTGCGTTCGTGGAACAGCTCCACATCGACCCGGATGAGCTTGTGATCGTAGCGCTCGATTTTTGCGAGTTTCTCCGCTACGTGTACCCGGTAATGGTCCGGCACTTCGACGTTTCGACCCTTGACCACGATGTCCACGTGACCTCCCTTTTCCGGATGGCCGGCTGATCTTTCGAATCCGGCCGCGCGACCTCGGGAGGGCCCCTGGGAGCGTCGACCGGTCAGGTGCGGCTACGCCTCCTTCCACCGTCGGGGGCTGGTGGGAAACCTTCCTACCCCCGACACGAAAACGCTAACTCCTGTACGGGCGACAGTCACCCCCGGTTGCGGGAAACCCTCAGAGAATTAACAGCAAGCAACACCATGGGGTGAAACGGAAACACGAAGCGTCACCATCACCGCCGTTTTTGCGTTGCACCCAGCACGGCCGCGCCGTATGGCGTCATTCCCGCCGCACGCAAAGTCCGACTCACCGCCGCCAGGGTCGCCCCGGTGGTCAGGATGTCGTCCAGCACCACCACCGCCCGGCCGCCGGCATCCCGCCCGGCCCAACCGGGCCGCAGCCGGAACGCCGACCGGGCCGCCGCGGCCCGCCCCGCCCGGTCCAGCTCCACCGAATCCGGCCGGGGCAACGCCCGCACCGGCACCGCCGTCCGTACGTCCCAGCCGGACCGCCGCAACCGGATCGCCGCGTGCCGGGCCAACCGGGTCAGGTGGTCGCCGTAGCGCTCCCGGGCCGCCGCCGCCCGGTCCGGCACCGGCACCAGCAGCACCGGGCGGGCCTCGCCCACCGAGGCCGCCACCACCTCCGCCAGCAACCCGCCCAACGGCCGGGCCAGCCCGTGCCGACCCCGTTCCTTGTACGCCAGCAGCGCCTCCCGCAGCGGCCCCGCGTACGGGCCGAGGGCGTGGCACGGGGGCAGGTCGGGCGGGGCCGGGGTGGGGCGCGCCGGTACCGGGCGCAGCGCGGTGAGCCCGCGTACGCACTGCGGGCAGCAGCCCTGCCGCAGGCGCGCGTCCCGCCGGCCGCACCCCGCGCACCCGGTCGGGAAGACCAGATCGCTCAGGTCGGCCCAGAGCCCGCCCACGTCCGGCACGGCGTGCTCAGAACAGGAAGAACGGCGCGGTCGGGCTGCCCGCCCGGCCACCGGCGGGCGGAGGCGGCACGTCGAGCACCTGCTCGCCCCGGATCGTCTCCGCCGACGACGAGCGGAAGCGGTAGGAGACCCCGTTGGCCTCGTACATCATCATCACCGTCGGCAGCACGTACGTCGGGTTGCCCGGGTACACCGCCAGGTGGGTCACCCGCGCGCCCACGTCGGTGACGAGGGGAGTCTGCTGCACTCCGTCCACGCCCACCTCGTACACGGCGGAACGGTTGGTGGAACCGGCCACGGCCAGCGCGTTCTCCTGCGCCCAGTCCACCGCCGACAGGTCGGTCAGCGTGGTGGCGACATGGCGTACCGGGCCGAGCGAGACCACCCCGCCGTCGAGGCTGGCCGTGCTGAGACAGAGCCGCCCACCGACGATCAGCGCGATCCGGTGTCCGTCCAGCGAGGCGGCCACCGCGCTGACCGGACCCGCCATGCCCACCGGCACCGGCACCATCCGGGCCCGGTCGTCGAACCGGTAGAGCCGCCCGTCGGCCACCACCAGCCCGTACGGCTGGGCCGCACCGAGCGGACGCAGCCAGACCGGCCGGCCGATCGCCGCGAAGGTCTGCGTCGCCGGGGTCATCACCTGCACCGGTGCCACCCCAGACCCGGTGACCAGCCGCTGCCGGCCGCCTGGGGCGGCGGTGACCAGGGCGGCGAGGGTCTTCTCGGCGGTCCGCCGCACGGCGGCCGAGACGACGTCGTGGTTGTCCTCGGTGCGGATCGGCACGGTGCCGATCGCCTCGGCCTCGAAGGCGAGCGGGTGGATCGCCCCGGCGTAGACGGTGAACCGCTGCGGCCCCTGCGTGAGCGGGTAGACCGGGTTGGCCAGGCGGTGCGCGGCGAGGTCGTCGATGGTCACCCGGGACTGGTTGCGGGTGGTGAGCTGGAGCGGCCCGTCCAGGTCGGACAGCGACCAGGCCAACTGGATGCCGAGCTTCTCCAGCTTGCGCCGGTCGTCGCCGGGCAGGTCGAGGTTGACCTCCCACCGGCCGTCGGTCTTGACGGCGTTGTTGATCAGGGCGGTGCGGTCCGGCAGGCCGCTCACCCCCTGCCGCAGCCACTCCGACGGCCCGGCGATCAGCCACTTGACCGCCTCGCTGACCAGCCGCTCGGCCGGCACGGCCAGCGGCAGGTAGCGCTGGTCGGCGACCAGCCGGGTGGCGTCGGAGTTCCAGAAGTAGACCGTCCGGGTCTGGTAGTAGTCCCGCAGGGACAGCGTGTCGAGCAGCAGCACGGAGGGCGGATCGGTGACGTAGTAGCCGCCGGCCTCGGTGCCCTCCTGGCCCGGCTCGGCGGAGCCGCGCAGCGAGAACTGGTACTCGGTGTCGGTCACCACCGGCGGGCCGAGCACCCCGTTGGCCCGCAGCACCCCCACCTGCTGCACCGGCACCCGGACGGTGAGCAGGCCACTGGCGTTCTCGGTGATCACCGGATTCTCGATCAGCCGGACCACGTTGATCGCGACCTCGCTGCCCTGCTTCTCGGCGAGCCGGCTGCGGTCCTCCCGGGCGATGAACTGCTTGACCCGGGCGTACGCCCGCTCGGGCTCGCCGGCCGCGGCGGCCAGGAAGTTGCGGACGAACGTCTCCCGGTCGGCGCCGCTGGCCGTCCGGGTGGGCGGCTCGCCGCGACCGAAGCTGGACGAGCCCGCCGACGCGGCCGGCCCGGAGCCGTCCACCTGCACGTCGGTGTGGTCGGGGATGCCGCAGCCGGCCACGGCGGCCAGCAGCCCGGCGCAGAGCAGCCCGGCCAGGCCGCGCAGCCGGCTCACGACCGGACCTCCGCCCGCTCGTCGGCACCGGTGGCGGACCCGGGGCCGATGGCCAGCACACCCCCGCCGGCCGGTCCGATGGCCAGCAGGTCGCCGTCGCGGGGGCCACCGAACGGCAGGGTGGCGTCGGCGGGCACCAGCCGCAGCGGTGAGGTGGTGAGCCGGTCCCCGGAGCGGACCGGCAGGGTGAGCCGGAACTGGGCGCCCTGCCCGGGAGCACCCCACGCCTCCAGCCAGCCGCCGTGCAGCCGGGCGTCCTCCAGGCTGATCGACAGGCCCAGCCCCGTACCGCCGGTCTGCCGGGCCCGGGACGGGTCGGCCCGCCAGAACCGGTTGAAGACCAGCTTCTCCTCGCCCGGCTTGAGCCCGACGCCGTGGTCGCGGACGGTGACCGCGACGGCGGTCTGGTCGACGCCGAGGGTGATCACCACCGGCTTCGCCTCGCCGTGCTCCACCGCGTTGCCGACCAGGTTGCGCAGCACCCGCTCGACCCGGCGCGGGTCCACCTCGGCGATGACCGGGGTGGTCGGCACGGCCAGCTCGATGGTGACGCCGACCCGTTCGGCCAGCCCGGCGAGGCGGTCGGCGACCCGGTGCACCACCGGCACCAGGTCGGTCGGCTCGGAGTCGAGCATGGCGAAACCGGCGTCGAAGCGGCTGATCTCCAGCAGGTCGGTGAGCAGCTCCTCGAACCGGTCCAGCTCCGCCTGGAGCAGCTCGGCGCTGCGCGCCACCGCCGGGTCGAACTCGTCGCGCTCGGCGAAGATCAGGTCGGCGGCCATCCGGACGGTGGTCAGCGGGGTCCGCAGTTCGTGCGACACGTCGGAGGTGAACCGGCGTTGCAGGCGGGACATCTCCTCCAGGCGGAGGATCTGCCGTTGCAGGTTGGTCGCCATCTGGTTGAACGAGGCGGCGAGCAGGGCGAGGTCGTCCTCGCCGTCGACCACCATCCGCTGGTCGAGCAGGCCGGCGGAGAGCCGTTGGGCGGTACGCGCGGCGACCCGCACCGGAGTCACCACCAACCGGGTGACCAGGGCGGCGAGCAGGCCCAGCAGCAGCACCAGGGCCACCCCGGTGGCCAGCACGGTGGCCCGCGCGTCGGCGGCGGTGGCGTCCTGCCGGTTGAGCGGGACGAGGTAATACAGCTCCAGCTGGCCGAAGCGGGTCGGCACCGGGGAGCCGTAGACCAGGTACTTCGTCCGTTCGCCGGCGAGGCGTCCGGTGCGGATCTGGTGGGCCACCTTGCCGTCGGCGACGGCGGCCCGCAACTCCCGGCTGACCAGCGGGCGCACGTCCATCGCCGGTGAGGTGCGGGTCTCGATGATGCCGGCGTAGTTGTCGGCGGTGATCGCGACCACCACCCCGCTGGTCTGCTGCGGGTCACCCCCGGCCAGGTAGTTGACCGTGCCCTCGATGGTGTCCTGGAGCTGCGCCTCCTGCGGCTGGCTGTAGAGGAAGAACTGCTTGGCCGAGTAGTCGCTGCCGTTGCGCAGCCGCAGCAGCACGTCGGTCTCGGCGTTGTCGAGCAGGATGGCGGTGATCTTGTCGGCGATGAGGTAGGCGAAGCCGCCGACCAGCAGGCTGGACACCACCAGCGTGATGGTCACCACCCGGACCTGCAACGACCGTCGCCAGGTCTGGCGCAGGCCGGCGGTCACCCGCAGCGCACGGCCCACCAGCACGCGCCGCAGCGCCCGCGCGGCGGGACGCCAGCCGGCGGTGTGCTCGGGGGTCGGGTCGGGTGCACTGGTCACGGTGCGACCCAGGCTATCCGGTACCCGCCTTGTAGCCCACGCCCCGCACGGTCAGGATGATTTCCGGCCGCTCCGGATCCGGCTCGATCTTGGCGCGCAGCCGCTGCACGTGCACGTTGACCAGCCGGGTGTCCGCCGCGTGCCGGTAGCCCCAGACCTGCTCCAGCAGGACCTCCCGGGTGAAGACCTGACGCGGCTTGCGGGCGAGCGCGACCAGCAGGTCGAACTCCAGCGGCGTCAGCTTCACCTCCTCGCCGTCGCGGCTGACGGTGTGCGCCGGCACGTCGATGGTGATCTGGTTGCCGGGCGGGCCGATGGTCAGCATCTCCGGTGCTACGTCCTCGCCCCGGCGCAGCCGGGCCCGCATCCGGGCCACCAGTTCCTTGGGCTTGAACGGCTTGACCACGTAGTCGTCGGCACCGGACTCCAGGCCGAGCACCACGTCGACGGTGTCGCTCTTGGCGGTCAGCATGACGATCGGCACGCCTGATTCGCCGCGGATCGCCCGTGCCACGTCGATGCCGCTCATTCCGGGCAGCATCAGGTCGAGCAGCACGATATCGGGGCGGCTGTCCCGGAACGCGGCCAACGCCCGTTCCCCGTCGGCGACGAAGGAGGGCAGGAAACCCTCGCTGCGCAGGACGATGCCGAGCATCTCGGCGAGCGCGGGGTCGTCGTCGACCACCAGTACCCGGGCTCTCATGGGGTTTATGTTTCCATCCCCGTTCAGTTGGTGGGATCGGCGTCTGGATGGCACGGTACTGCCGGACGAGGTACCTCCGCACGTCCCACGCGCGATATCTCCCCCGATGACCGCATCGCGTGAGCCGCACGGTGGGTCCGCCCCACCGGTCGTCCCGTGTCACCATGATCCCCGGGCAGGTCGCCGCCCGCCAGCCACCATCCGCAGGAGTACGCGTGCCCGACGTCGGCCCGACCGCCGTGCTTCCCCGGCGTCCGCTCACCGTCGGCGAACTGCTCGACTCCGCCGTCCTGCTGCTGCGCGACCAGGGCCGGGTGCTGGTCCCGCTGGGCGTCCTGCTCGCCGCCGGTGAACAACTGCTGCTGTATCCACTGCGCCGGCTCGCCGACGCGCTGCCCCCGGTCTGGTGGAGCGACAGCGGGGTGTTCCCGCTGTGGTGGCAACTGCTCGCGGTGGGCGCCGCCGCCGAGGCGGTGATCGTCCTGCTGCTCGGCAACCCGGCCGCGCGGGCGGCCGGCACGGCGCTGCTCGGCCGCCGGGCCACGGTGACGGAACTGCTCCACCCGGCCGGTGCCCGCTGGGGCGTCACCCTGCTGCTCGCCCCGGCGGTGGGCCTGCTGATGCTGATCGCGGCGCTGCTCGGCCCGGCCTGGTTGGTCGGCTACGGGCTGCTCGGCTCGGTCGCTGCCGCGGTGGTGCTGGACCGGGTGCCCGGGGTGGCGGCGGTGCCCCGGGCGGCCCGCGTCGCGGCACGGGGCCGGGCCGCCGCCGTCCGGCTGCTGGGCTACCTCGGCTGGTGGGTGCTGCGGGTCGGCCTGGCCCTCGGCCTCTTCTTCGGCGTCGAGTCGCTGCACCTGGTCGACCTGGCCGACCCGGGCGTACGGGCCGCCGCCGCCATGCTCGCCTGGGGTGCGGTGAACAGCGTCGCCTACCCCGCCCTGGCCTGCCTGGACGCGGTGATCCACCTGGACGGCCGGATGCGCACCGAGGGGCTGGACATCCAGCTCGCCCGTACCCCCGTGGGGCTCGTCGCGGCCGGCCTGCCGGCGGTCGACCGGTGAGCCGGTGGTGGACGGAGGCCGTCGCCGCGCTCGGCGACGTGCTGCCGCTGCCGCTCGCGGCGCTGCTGGTGGTGCTGCTGGCCGGGGTGGTGGCGCTCGCCTGGTACCACTTCCCGGCCTGGGTGCCCCGCCGGCTGCCCCGGCTGCGACTGCCCCGCCTCCGGTGGCCCCGGTGGCGGCTGCCCCGGCGGCGACGCCGGACGGCCGACGGGCCGGTCGAGGTCGCGGTGGCGCTGCCCCGCCCCCGTACCGCCGACGACGACCTCCCGGCCGACGCCGCGCGTTCCCTGGCCGACCGGCTGGCGGCCGAGGGCCGGTACGCCGAAGCCGTCCGCGAGCGGCTGCGCGCCATGGTCCGCCGGCTGGTCGCGGTCGGCGCGGTGGCCCCCCGGGCCGGGATGACCGTCACCGAACTGACCGACGCGGCGGCCCGCGCCCGGCCCCCGGTCGATCCGCCGCTGCGCGCCGCCGGGGCCCTCTTCGCCGAGCTGTGGTACGCCCAGCGCCCGGCCGCCGCCGACCACGACCGGCGGATGCGGGAACTCGCCGACGACCTGGACCGGGCGCTGGCCGCCCCACCACCGGACGGGGACACCAGGTGACCGGCCCCGCCACCGCCACGGTCGGCGGCCCGCCGCCGGCCCCGCCGGCCGCGGGCGGCCCGCCACCGGCCGCGTCCGTGCGGCGGCGACGCCGCCGGCACCGGGTGCTCGTGCCGTTGGCGCTGGCCGCCGCCCTGCTCGCCGGCACGATCGCCGCCCACGAGGTGGACCAGCCCGACCCGGGCGACCCCGGCTTCCTCTCCCCCGTCGCCACCGACGACGACGGGGGCAGCCGCCTCGCCGACGCGCTGCGCGCCCGGGGGGTCACCGTCGCGCGGGAGACCGACCTGCTGCCGGCCCTGCTCGGCCTCGACCGTGGCCCGGCCACCCTCTTCGTCCCGGCGGCGGAGCTGCTGCACCCGGACACCCTCGGCGCGCTGGGCGAGCTGCCCGCCGGCCGACGGCTGGTCCTCGTCGACCCGTCCCGCCGGGTGCTCGAATCCGCCGGCCTGCCGCTGGTGCCGACCGACCGCCGCTGGGCCACCCGGGCGGTCGGCCCGGAGGCCGGCGGCCGGCCCTGCGCGGTGCCCGAGGCGACCCGGGCCGGGGTCGCCGCCGCCGGGCTCCAGCGGTACGCCGCCGTGCCCGGCACCGCGACCGCCCTCGACCGTTGCTACGCCGACGGCCTGGTCCGGCTGCCCGGCCGGGCCGAGGTGGTGGTGATCGGTGCCAGCGACCCGTTCCGCAACGACCGGATCGCCGAGCACGGCAACGAGGCGCTCGCCACCGGCCTGCTCGGCGTCCACGGGCGGGTGGTCTGGCTGGACCTGGACGGCCCGGCACCGGCGCCGACGTTCGGCCGGCCCGGCGGCACCGGCGAGCCCGCCTGGTCGCCCACCCCCGGCGGGTCCACCGGGTACGACGGCGACGGCAGCGGCGAGGCCGGTCCGGGGGGCCCCGGCACCGCCCCCGGTGACGGCGACGGTTCGGGGGACGCCCCCGACTCGGCCGGTCCCCCACCACCTGACGACCATCCGCTGTTGGACGCCTTCCCGCCCTGGTTCTGGGCGCTACTGCTCCAGCTCGCCCTGGTCGCCCTGCTGATCGTGCTGTGGCGGGCCCGCCGGCTCGGCCCGCCGGTGACCGAGCCGCTGCCGGTCGAGGTCCGCTCCGCCGAGACCGTGCTCGGTCGGGCCCGGCTCTACCAGCGGGCCCGCGCCCGGGGCCCGGCCGCCGCGACCCTGCGTACCGCCGCGTTGGGGCGGCTGCGCGGCCGGCTCGACCTGCCCGCGACGCTCGGGCCGGCGGAGGTGGCGGCCCGGGTGGCCGGACCGGCCGGCGGCACCCCGGAGCAGATCCACGAGCTGCTCTTCGGCGCGGCCCCGCAGAACGACACCGAACTGCTGGAGCTGGCCCGGTCGCTGGAGCGGCTGACCCGTACCGTGGCGGCAGCGCCCGGCCGCCCGACCGAAGGAGACCCCCGGTGACCCGACCCGCCACCACCGCCGAGCCCACGGCCGGCCCGGACGACGCCCGGGCCGCCCTGCACCGGCTGCGCACCGAGGTGGCCAAGGCGGTCGTCGGTCAGGACTCGGTGGTCACCGGCCTGGTGATCGCGCTGCTGTGCCGGGGCCACGTCCTGCTGGAGGGGGTGCCCGGGGTGGCGAAGACGCTGCTGATCCGTACCGTCGCCACCGCACTGGACCTGGACTCCAAGCGGGTCCAGTTCACCCCCGACCTGATGCCCGGTGACGTCACCGGTTCGTTGATCTTCGACCCGCGTACCGCCGCGTTCACCTTCCGGGAGGGGCCGGTCTTCACCAACCTGCTGCTCGCCGACGAGATCAACCGGACGCCACCGAAGACCCAGTCGGCGCTGCTGGAGGTGATGGAGGAGCGCCAGGTGTCGGTCGAGGGTGCCCGCCGGCCGCTGCCGGACCCGTTCATCGTGGCCGCCACCCAGAACCCCGTCGAGTACGAGGGCACCTACCCGTTGCCCGAGGCGCAGCTCGACCGGTTCCTGCTCAAACTGACCGTGCCGCTGCCCAACCGGGACGAGGAACTGGGGGTGCTGCGCGCCCACCACGCCGGGTTCGACCCGCGTGACCTCGGCGCGGCCGGCGTACGCCCGGTGGCCGACGCCGCCGACCTCGCCGCCGCCCGGGAGGCCGTCGGTCGGGTGCACGTGGCCGAGCCGGTACTCGCCTACATCGTGGACCTGTGCCGGGCCACCCGGGTCACCCCGGCGCTGGAGCTGGGCGCCTCACCCCGTGGGTCCACCGGGCTGCTCAGCACGGCGAAGGCGTGGGCCTGGCTGGCCGGCCGCGACCACGTCACCCCCGACGACGTGAAGGCCACCGCCCGGCCGACGCTGCGGCACCGGCTGCGGCTGCGCCCCGAGGTGGAACTGGAGGGGGTCGGCGTCGACGCGGTGCTGGACACGGTGCTGGCCACCGTGCCGACCCCGCGATGACCTGGCGGGCGGCCGTCCTGCTGCTGGCGGGCGTACCCACCCTGCCGTTCTG
Source organism: Micromonospora sp. WMMD723 (assembly GCF_049863385.1). Taxonomy (NCBI): domain Bacteria; kingdom Bacillati; phylum Actinomycetota; class Actinomycetes; order Micromonosporales; family Micromonosporaceae; genus Micromonospora; species Micromonospora sp. WMMD723. The sequence goes on along the minus strand of NZ_JBMKNR010000001.1, from coordinate 3,054,956 downwards.
GCCGGACCCGGTGCCCGCCGTCGCCGTGATGACCGCCGTCGTGCTGCTGCTCACCGCCGTGGACTGGGCGCTCGCCGCCCCGCTGCACGGGCTCACCGTCGACCGGGAGGGCGACCGGACCGTCCGGCTCGGCCACCGCGCTACCGTCACGCTGCGCCTGGCCAACACCTCCGGCCGTACGCTGCACGCCCAGGTGCGCGACGGGTGGGTGCCGTCGGCGGGGGCCCGCCCGGACGTACCCCCGGACCGGGTGTCCCGGGTCGGACCGGGCGGCGTGCTGGTGCTGCCCAACCGGCTCACCCCCACCCGGCGCGGCGACCGGCCGGCGGTGACGGTGACGGTGCGTTCGTTCGGGCCGCTCGGGTTGGCGTTCCGGCAGCGGGCCGGGCGGCCCGCCACCCCCGGCTGGACGCTGCGCGTGCTGCCCCGGTTCGACTCCCGGCGGCACCTGCCGGAGAAGCTGTCCCGGCTGCGGGTCATCGACGGCACCCAGGTCACCCGGGGCCGGGGCCAGGGCACCGAGTTCGACACCCTGCGCGAGTACGTCGTCGGCGACGACGTGCGCTCCATCGACTGGCGGGCCAGCGCCCGCCGCTCCGACGTGCTGGTCCGCACCTGGCGGCCGGAGCGCGACAGGCGGTTGGTGTGCGTGCTGGACACCGGCCGCACCTCGGCGGTGCGCGTCGGCGACGTACCCCGGCTGGACGCCGCCATCGACGCGGCGTTGCTGCTGACCGCGCTGGCCGCCCGCGCCGGGGACCGGGTCGACCTGCTGGCCGCCGACGCCACGATCCGGGCGACCGTCACCGGCACCGGACGACGGGACCTGCTGCACCGGCTGGTCGACGCGCTCGCGCCGGTGCACCCGGCGCTGGTGGAGACCGACTTCGACCTGATCGTCGCGGAGATCCTGCGCCGGCACCGGCGGCGCAGCCTGGTGGTGCTGCTGACCGCGCTGGAGCCGGGCGCGCTCGCCGAAGGGCTGCTGCCGGTGCTGCCCCGGCTGGCCGCCCGGCACCGGGTGGTGGTGGCGGCCGTGCACGACCCGGTGCTCACCGCGTTGACCACCGGCCCGCCGGTACGCCCCGGGGACGCCTACGCCGCCGCGGCCGGCTGGCGGGCGCTCGCCGAGCGGGACCGGGTCCGCGCCGCCCTCGGCCGGTACGGCGTGACCGTGGTGGACGCCCCGGCGGACCGGCTCGCCCCGGCCCTGGCCGACACCTACCTCCGGCTCAAGGCCCTCGGTCAGCTCTGACCCGGGCGGGTCAGCGGGGTGGCCGGGAGGTGGGGTGCCAGGCCCGGGCCGGGTCGGTGCTGGGCCAGAGTTCGGCCAGCCACGGGTCGACCCGTTCGGCAGGGGCCCGTTCGGCGGCGACCGCCCGCCGGCCGAGCAGCACCACGTAGGCGAAGAAGCCCAGCCAGACCGCCGCGCCGACGCCGACCCGCAGCGCCACCGGCACCGCTGCCGGGGTGACGAACGCCTCCAGCAGCGCGGAGACCGCGAACAGCCCGACCAGGCCCACCGCCACCAGGATCGCCGACCGGCCCGCCTCGGCGACCGACCGGCCCCGGCCCAGGTGCTCCGGCGGCGAGATCCACGCCCAGGCGGTACGCAGCCCGACCCCGGCGGCCACGAAGACCCCGGTCAGCTCCAGCAGCCCGTGCGGGGTGATCAGTCCGAAGAAGACGTCGGAGCGGCCGTAGGAGACCATCACGCCGCCCACCACCCCGATGTTCAGCGCGTTCTGCCACAGCAGGTAGAGCACCGGCACGACGAGCACCCCCGCGGCGAGGCACTGGGCGGCGATCCAGGCGTTGTGGGTCCACAGGTGGAAGGCGAAGGTCGGGGCGGAGAACTCGGTGTAGTAGCCGGCGAATCCGGAGTCGACCAGGTCGGCGGCGGCGTCCGGGCCGATGAACGCGGCGGCGGTGCCCGGGTTGCCGGCGACGTACCAGATGAGGAAGCCGCTGAGCAGGCTGAACCCGGTCGCCACCGCGCACCACCACGGCCAGGCCCGGTAGACCGCGGCGGGGAACCCGACGGTGAGGAACAGCCCGAGGGCCGACCAGGAGGCCCGCTGCCGGCCGGTGATCCGGGCCCGCGCCCGCAGCACGAGCTGGGAGAGCCGGCTGACCAGGGCCGGGTCGGGTGCCTGGCTGCGCAGCGCCGACAGGTGGGTGGCGGTGCGCTGGTAGAGGACGATCATCTCGTCGATCTCGTCGACGTCGAGCCGGCGACGGTCGCAGAGCAGCTCCAGCCGTCGCCACTCGTGGCCGTGCTCGGCGACGTACGCGTCGAGATCCACTGGTCCTCCCCCGTCCCGCGACCATAGTGTTCACTGTCCGGGTGAGCGCGCAACCACCGGTGCCGGCCGGCACCGTCCCGCCCGGCGTCGACCCGGCGGGGCGCTGGGCGGACGCGGGGCTGGTCAGCGGCGAGGCGGTCGCGCTGGACGTCCGGGCGGCACGGCTCGGTTCCCGGGTGTTGGCGCTGCTGATCGACATCGTCGGTCAGCTGTTCTGCGCGGCGCTGCTGGCCCTCACGCTGACCCCGCTGGTGCTGATCGTGCTCCCCGACCAGGTGGTGGACCGAGCCCTCACCGGCGCGTTGGAGACCCTCGGCCTGGTGCTGGTGGTGGTCGGCTACCCGGTGCTCTGGGAACGCCTCAACCACGGCCGGACGCCCGGCAAGCTCGCCGTGGGGCTGCGGGTGGTCAGCGCCGACGGCGGTCCGGTGCAGCTGCGTCAGTCGCTGACCCGGGCGCTGGTCGGCGCGGCCGTGGAGTGGCCGGGGCTGGTGCTGCCGCTGCTGAGCTGGGTGGCCGGGGCGACGGTGATGCTGACCGACCCGCGTGGCCGACGGCTGGGTGACCTGGTGGCCGGCACGATGGTGGTGCACACCCGCACCACGCACCCCTGGCGGCCGGCCCCGGGGATCGTCGCGCCGCTGGTCGGCTGGGCCACCACCCTGGACCTGACCCGGCTGGACGACGCGCTGGCCCTGGCGGTGCGGCAGTACCTGACCCGGGGACAGCAGATCGTCGAGCCGTACCGCAGCCGGCTGGCCCGGGAGCTGTGGCGTGAGGTGGCGGCGGTGACCGCACCGACGCCGCCGCCCGGCGTACCGGAGCCGTTGCTGTTGGCGGCGGTGCTGGCCGAACGCAACAGGCGCGGCTCGCTGCGCCTGCGCCACCAGCGGGCGCTCACCGCCTCCCTCTGGCCCGACCCGGCGACTCCCGCCGTCGCGCCGGCCGCCGTCGACCCGCCGGCCCCGGCCGGGGTACGACCGGCCGCGCCGGTGCTCCGGTCGGCGTCGCCGGACCACCCGGCCTGACCGGTACGCCTCCCAGCCGAACCACGCCGCTCAGCCGAACAGGGTGCGGCCCCACCAGTCGGCGGCGTCGCGGACCCCGGGCGGGCAGGCGAACAGGCCGCTGGAGACGTGCCGCAGGTACTCGTTCATCGCGTCGTTGCGGGCCAGCCGGGTCTGGATCGGCACGAACTGCCGGCGCGGGTCCCGCTGGTAGGCCATGAAGAACAGCCCGGCGTCGAGCCGGCCCAACCCGTCCGACCCGTCGACGTAGTTGTAGCCCCGGCGCAGCAGCCGGGCACCGTCGTTCTGCGTGGGGTGGGCGAGGCGCACGTGCGAGTCCACGGCGATCACCGGCTGGCCGTCGTCGCCCTTCGCGGCGAAGTCCGGCTCGTCGAACTCGTCGCGGCGGCCCAGCGGCGCACCACTGCCCTTGGTCCGGCCGACGATCTGCTCCTGCTCGACCAGCGAGCTGCGGTCCCAGGTCTCGATCTGCATCCGGATCTTGCGGGTGACCAGGTAGGACCCGCCGGTCATCCAGTCCGCGCCGTCCTCCGGCTGGGCCCAGAGCTGCTCGCGCAGCAACCCGGCGTCCTCGGCCTTGAGGTTGGCGGTGCCGTCCTTGAAGCCGAAGAGGTTACGCGGGGTCGCCTGGTCCCGCGACGTCGACGAGGTACGCCCGAAGCCGAGCTGCGACCAGCGGACGCTGACCACGCCCATCCCGATCCGGGCCAGGTTGCGGATGGCGTGCACGGCCACCTGCGGGTCGTTGGCGCACGCCTGCACGCACAGGTCGCCGCCGGAGATCTCCGGGCGCAGCGCGTCCCCGGCGAAGTGCGGCAGGTCGGCCAGCGCGGCGGGGCGGCGGCCGGCGATGCCGAACCGGTCCCGGCCCTGCGCGTCGCGGAACAGCGTCGCGCCGAAACCGACGGTCAGGGTGAGCTGCGACGGGGGCAGGCCCAGCGCCTCGCCGGTGTCGTCAGGCGGGGCCTCCGGCATGCCGCCGACGGCACCGATCACCCCGGCGTCCTTCCCACCGGTCATCCGGGCGGCGGCGGCCGTCCACTCCTGGAGCATCGCCACCAGCCGGTCCCGGTCCTTGGTGATCACGTCGAAGGCGACGAAGTGCAGCCGGTCCTGCGCCGGGGTGGTGATCCCGGCCTGGTGTTCACCGTGGAACGGCACCGCACCGGCGGCCCCGTCGTACGCGGCGGCCCGGTCGCCGTCGCGGGTCAGCGCGCCCGCTCCGGCGGCCACCCCGGCCACCCCGGCGACCCCGACCCCGGCGAGGGTGATCGCCCGCCGCCGGGACAGCCGGCGGCGTCCCCGGCCGGCGGTGCTGCTCTGCTCGCTCATCGACTCTCCTGGGAGGGACCGGCCGCCGTACGACGGCCGTGCTGACCCGTCGTCACCGGGCGACGGCGGCGGCGACCTTGCTGACCGGCTCGGCGAGGGCGTTGATGCTGTCCGACAGCTCCTTGAGGTCGGTCTTGCTCAGCTGGGTGTGCAGCTTCCAGCCGTCGCCGTCGCGGTGCTTGCCGAGCGCCGCCTCCACGTTGGCGAACTCCTTGTCGAGCTGGGCGACCAACTCCGGGGCGCGCTGCTCCAGCGCCGGCCGGAGCGCGGCGACGGCGGCCTTGGAGCCCTCCAGGTTGGCGTTGAAGTCCCAGAGGTCGGTGTGCGAGTACCGCTCCTCCTCGCCGGTGATCTTGCCGCTGGCCACCTCGTCGAGCAGGGCCTTGGCCCCGTTGGCGAGCTGGAGCGGGGTGAGCTTCTCGGCGTTGGCCCGGCTCACGATCTCCTTGACGTCGACCAGCAGCCGGTCGGCGATCGGACCGTCCTTGCTGATGTCGCCGGTGGTCCAGAGGTCCTTCTCGATCCGGTGGAAGCCGGTGAACTCCATGCCCTCCTCGATGACCTCCTCCCGACCGTCGATCTTCGGGTCGAGGTCGCCGAAGCTCTCCGCGACCGGCTCGATCCGCTCCCAGTAGGTGCGGGCCACCGGGTACAGCGCCTTGGCCTTGGGCACGTCGCCGGCCTTGACGGCGGTGACGAACTCCTCGGTCTTGGTCAGCAGGGCGGCGGTCTGGCTGGTCACGTACCGCTGGTAGCTGGCGGTGGCCTCGGTCAGCGCGGCGTCCGGGGCCACCGTCGCGGCGGTGCCGCTGACCTTCAGCGCGCCCCGGATGCCCCGGCCGCTCATGCCGGGCTTGCAGGCCGTCTCGTACGTCCCCGCCGGCAGCTCCACCCGCAGTTCCCGGCTCAGCCCCGGGGCGATGTTCTCCACCTCGCCCATCACCCGGTCACCGGCGGCGTAGACGTAGAACTCGTTGACCTTGCTGCCGGAGTTGGTCACGGTGAAGGTGGCCTGGCCGGCGTCCAGCTCGGTGACGTCGACCTCGCACACGCTGTCGGTGGCCTTCACCGTGACCGTGTTGCCGGCGCCGGCGTCGGGCTGGTCGTCCTTGCCACCGCAGGCGGTGACACCGGTGACGGCGAGTGCGCCGACGGCGGCGAGCACCAGGAAACGGGTGGTACGCATCGTTGCTTGTCTCCTTGCAGAGGGCGGTGGATCAGGCGCGCCGCGACCCGGCCGGCTGCACGGTGGCGGGGCCGTCCTGCGCGGCGGTGGCGTCGCCATCGGCGGCGGTGGTCGTAGGTCCGTCGGCGGCCGTGGTCGTGGCGTCGGCGGCGGCGGGGGCCGGGGTGGGCTTCGCCGGGGCGGCCGGTCGGCGCAGGAACAGCACCAGCACCGGTACGGCGTACGCGACCCAGGCGACCATCTCCAGCACGCTCGGCGCGGCGGTGACGTTGAACATCCCGGCCAGCAGGGCGGCGTACCAGGTGCTGGGGTCGAGCACGCCGGTGATGTCGAAGGCCAGGTCGTTCAGGCCGGGCAGCACCCCGGCCTCCTGGAAGTCGTGCACGCCGTACTTGAGGATGCCGGCGGCGACCAGGATCAGCAGCGCGCCCGTCCAGGTGAAGAACGTGGACAGGTTGATCCGCACGGCGCTGCGGTAGAGCAGGAAGCCGATCCCGACGGCGGTGGCGATGCCGCCGATCAGGGCCAGCAGCGGCCCGGAGCCGGTGCCGCCGGTCGCGCTCTGCGCCGCCGAGTAGAAGATCAGCGCGGTCTCCAGACCCTCCCGGACCACCGCGAGGAAGGCCATCCCGGCCACCGCGAGCGACCCGACCGCGAGTGCCTCGCTCAGCTTGCCGCGCAGCTCACCGGCGATGGTCCGGGCGGCCCGACGCATCCAGAAGATCATCCAGGTCACGAAGACCACGGCGGCGACGGAGGTGACGGCCTCGAACAGCTCCCGGTCCTCGGAGCGGGCCAGCAGCGAGGTCGAGGTGTACTCGATCAGCCAGCCGAACAGGACCGAGAGCGCCACGGCGAGCCCGACGCCGGCCCACACCTGCGGCAGCCGGTCCCGGCGCTGCGACTTGACCAGGAAGGCCACCAGGATGCTGACGACGAGCGTCGCCTCCAGGCCCTCCCGCAGGCCGATCAGGTACGTGGCGAACATCGGTGCTCCGTGTCGTGGTAAGGCTTGCCTCAGGCAACTTAGGGCAGCCATACCTTCCTCCTGATCGGTGCTTCCGTCAAGTCGTTCCTGACAGCTTCACCCTGGTCGGAAGGGTCGGCCCGGACCCGTCGCCAGGGGGTGCCGACCCGCCGCCCGACGTGGCAGGATGCGGCATACCCCCAGGACAGGACGCCCCGTGGACGACGCGCCCCGCAGCCCCACCCTCCGCCCCGCGGACACCCCCGCACCAGGGACTTCCGGCCCGTGTGCGCTACGCCACCGTCGGCCGGGCGGGCACCGGTGAGGGGCTTCGGCCCGTGGCTGGCCGTCCTCGCGCTGGTGATCGTCCTCAACGCCCTGCGGCTGCGCCCGCTGGCCGTGGCCGTCTCGCTGGCCTGGCTCGCCTGGTGCGTGTGGACCTGGGTACGCCCGACCCGCCGCGGCCCCGGCCCGTCCTGATCCCGCCGGCTCCGGCCCGACCCGCAGACGGGCGAGGGGCCGGCCACGACGTGGCCGACCCCCTCCTGCGTACGGGTTGCTCAGTAGCGGTAGTGCTCCGGCTTGAACGGGCCCTCGGGCGAGACGCCGAGGTAGGCGGCCTGCTCCTTGGTCAGCTCGGTCAGCCGGGCGCCGAGCGCGTCCAGGTGCAGCCGCGCCACCTTCTCGTCCAGGTGCTTGGGCAGCACGTAGACGCCGACCGGGTACTCGTCGGTCTTGGTGTACAGCTCGATCTGGGCGATCGTCTGGTTGGCGAACGAGTTCGACATCACGAAGCTCGGGTGGCCGGTGGCGTTGCCCAGGTTCAGCAGGCGACCCTCGGAGAGCACGATGATCGCGTGGCCGTCGTCGAAGCGCCACACGTCGACCTGCGGCTTGATGTTCTCCCGGGTGACGTCCGAGCGCTTCGCCAGGCCGGCCATGTCGATCTCGTTGTCGAAGTGGCCGATGTTGCCGACGATGGCCTGGTGCTTCATCCGGGCCATGTGCTCGTTGGTGATGACGTCGAAGCAGCCGGTGGCGGTGATGAAGATGTCGGCCTGCTCGACCACGTCCTCCAGGGTGGCGACCTGGTAGCCGTCCATCGCCGCCTGGAGCGCGCAGATCGGGTCGACCTCGGTCACCACGACCCGGGCGCCCTGGCCGCGCAGCGACTCGGCGCAGCCCTTGCCCACGTCGCCGTAACCGAGCACGACTGCCATCTTGCCGCCGATCAGCACGTCGGTGGCCCGGTTGATGCCGTCGATCAGCGAGTGCCGGCAGCCGTACTTGTTGTCGAACTTGCTCTTGGTCACCGAGTCGTTGACGTTGATGGCCGGGAAGAGCAGGGTGCCGGCCCGGTGCATCTCGTAGAGCCGGTGCACGCCGGTGGTGGTCTCCTCGGTGACGCCCTTGATGCCGGCGGCGATCCGGGTCCAGCGCTGGTTGTCCTCGGCGAGGCTGCGGTGCAGCACCTGGAGGATGACCGCGTACTCCTCGGAGTCGGCGGACTCGACCGCCGGGACCGCCCCGGCCTTCTCGAACTCGACGCCCTTGTGCACCAGCAGGGTGGCGTCACCGCCGTCGTCGAGGATCATGTTCGGGCCCTGCCCGTCCGGCCAGGCGAGCACCTGCTCGGTGCACCACCAGTACTCCTCGAGGCTCTCGCCCTTCCAGGCGTACACCGGGACGCCGGACGGCGCCTCCGGGGTGCCCTCGGGGCCGACCACGATCGCCGCGGCGGCGTGGTCCTGGGTGGAGAAGATGTTGCAGGACGCCCAGCGGACCTGCGCGCCGAGGGCGACCAGCGTCTCGATCAGGACGGCGGTCTGGATGGTCATGTGCAGCGAACCGGTGATCCGGGCGCCGGCGAGGGGCTGGGCGTCGGCGAATTCGCGGCGGATCGCCATCAGGCCGGGCATCTCGTGCTCGGCGAGGCGGATCTCCTTGCGCCCGAACTCGGCGAGCGACAGATCCGCCACCTTGTAGTCGCCCTCGGCGAGGGTGCTCGGCCGGGCGCCGCTGTGCGACGCCGGGAGGGTGCTGGTCATGAAGGCTCCTGTCGAACGATGGCTGCGCGACCATCAACCTTACGCCCGCCTCCTCGCGGCGCACTGTGGGCCGCCTCGAGACAGCGCACGGGGCGGTCGGCGTGGGACGAAACCTCCGTCCACCTGCCGGCCGCCCCGTGCATCCCCCCGGTTTGGTTACCCCCGCGCGCCGCCGGACCTTCGTCGCGACAACGCTGCGTACTCATGAGATTACCGTGAGGCACGGATCAGTCAAGCAATTCGGGAAAGTCGGACTTGCGGCGTGGCGCAGGTCGCTGCGCGGTGCCGTCAGCCGCCGCACGTGGCGACGAACGCCGTGCCCGTACCGGACAGCACCAGCGCCGCACCCGCGGCCCTGCCCACGGCGGCCTGCCCCGGGCCGAGCATCACCGCCCCCTGGCCGTCGTCCACCCCGACCTTGCCCCGGTGGCAGAACACCACCCGGGGGCCGGGCAACGGCAGCCGGACCTCCGGCCCGGCCTCGTCCACCGTCACCCGGTGCAGCGCGAAGTCGTCCACCGGCACCGGCCAGCAGACCACCCCGGGCGTCACCGGGCGGGCGACGAGGACCGGCTCGTCCAGCACCTCGAACCGCAGCACCCGCAGCAACTCGTCGACGTCCACGTGCTTCGGGGTCAGCCCACCGCGCAGCACGTTGTCACTGGCCGCCATGATCTCCACACCGGTGCCGCTCAGATAGGCGTGCAGGTTGCCGGCCGGCATCCAGATCGCCTCTCCCGGCGTCAGCCGAACGTGGTGCAGCAGCAGCGCCACCAGCACCCCCGGATCGGCCGGGTAGCGGGTCGCCAGGTCCCGGGCCAGTTCCGCGTCCGGCCCGGCGGCATCCGCCGTGCGCACCGCCTCGACCAGCCCGGCACGGTCGCCGTCCGGCCAGCTCAGCAGCGCGCGTACGGCCTCCCGCAGCCCCGTCGGCCCGGCCCGCAGCGCGGCCACCACCGAGGACAACTCCGGTACGCCGAACCCGGCCAACGCCGTCGCCGACAGCTGCGGGTCCCGGAACCCGCAGAGCGCGTCGAACGGCGTCAACGCGACGAGCAACTCCGGCTTGTGGTACGGGTCGACGTAGTTGCGTGGCCCCCGCGCCCGCTCCGCCACCCCGTCGACCCACCCGTCACCGGCCTGCCCTGCCCCGGCCGGCCCGTCGCCTGCCCGCTCGACGTCAGCCTGCTCGGCGGCGTAGCCGGCGCGGGCCTGCTCGGCGTCGGGGTGGGCCTGCAGGCTCAACGGGGCGTCCGCGGCGAGCACCTTCAACAGGAACGGCAGCCGGGTACCGAACCGGCCGACCACCTCCGTGCCGAGCCAGTGGTCCGGCTCGGCGACCAGCAGGTCGGTCAGGCTCACCCGCGCACCGTCCCGGTCGACCATGGCCGGGCCACCCGGGTGGGCGCCCAGCCACAGCTCCGCCTCCGGGCCGTCGGTCGGCGCCGGTCGCCCCTGCAACTCGGCGAGCGCCGAGCGGGACCCCCAGGCGTAGTCGCGGATCGACCCGTGCAGCAGTTCCACGGTCAGCCTCCGGCCCGCCCGGCCACCTCACTCGCCCCACCCGCCGGTGCCGCGGCGGTCGGCGCGGCCTTGCCGGTGCCCGCCCGCTCGGCGGCGACGCTGTAGATGTCCGGCTCCAGATAGATCACCCGGGCGATCGGCACGGCCGCGCGGATGCGCGCCTCGACCGCGTTGATGCCCCGGGCGAGTTCCTCGGCGCTCTCCCAGGCCGGCACGCCGATCTTCGCGGCCACCATCAGCTCCTCCGGACCGAGGTAGAGCGTCTTCATGTGGATGATCCGCTCGACCTCGGGGCCGTCGGTGACGGCCCGCTCGATCGTCGCCAGGTCGGCCGGGTCGGCACCCTCGCCGAGCAGCAGGCTCTTCGTCTCGATCGCCAGCACGATCGCGATGATCACCAGCAGCACACCGATCATCGCGGTGCCCGCGGCGTCCCACATGCCGTTGCCGGTGATCAGCGTCAGCCCCACGCCGAACAGCGCGAGCACCAGACCGACCAGCGCGCCGAAGTCCTCCAGCAGCACCACCGGAAGCTCCGGCGCCTTGGCCCGACGGATGAAGTTCACCCAGGACTGGCTGCCCCGGGTGTGGTTCGACTCCTTGATCGCCGTACGGAAGGAGAAGCCCTCCATCACGATCGCGGCCAGCAGCACCGTCACCGGCACCCACTGCCACGCGGTGATCGGGTGCGGGTCGGCCGCCTTGTGCCACGCCTCGTAGAGCGCGAACAGGCCACCGAGGCTGAACAGCACGATCGACACGATGAACGCGTAGATGTAACGCTCCCGGCCGTACCCGAAGGGGTGCTCCGGGGTGGCCGCCCGCTTGGCCCGCTTGCCACCGAGCAGCAGCAGCGCCTGGTTGCCCGAGTCGGCCACCGAGTGGATCGACTCCGCCAGCATCGACGACGAACTGGTCAGCAGGAACGCGATGAACTTGGTGATGGCGATACCGATGTTCGCCAGCAGGGCGGCGATGATCGCCTTGGTACCGCCGTTCGCGCTCACTGGTTCGACAGCTCCTTCATCTCGGTGACGGCCGGAACGGCCATCGGGTCCAGCCCGTGGGCCAGGGCAAGATAGACCGACGCGAAGTCGGGCACCGCGACGAGGGAGGCGAGCCGTTCCAGCGCGGAGCCGCCCTCGGCGGTGACCACGTCGCAACGCACCCCGCGCCGCTCGGCGAGGGTCTGCACCGCGTCGGCACGACGCTCCTCGACGGCCAGCGGCTCGTCGGTGTCGTCGTCGGCGTTGAGGCCACCGTCACGCAGCAGCACCAGCCGCAGCCGGGTCGGGTCGGGCTCGACCTCGTCGGGGTCGGCGAAGATGTCCCGCGTCGACTCCACCAGACCGCCGAAGACGCCGTCGAGCAGGCCGACCCGGCCCCGACCGGCCTCACCCAGCGCCCCGGCGACCACCGGGTAGCGGGCGTTGGCCGACAGCGTGTCACCGAAACGGCGGGCCGCCACGGTGGCCAGCGGGGACGAACCCCAGACGATCGGGATCGACCCGGCCAGCCCGAGGGCCAGTGACTTCGCCGGGTTGACGAAGGACTCGGCGGTCGACCGGCACCGGTCGGCGTCGGCGTCCAGCCGGGCCGCCGTCTCGGCCAGATCCGCCTCGTTGACCTTCACCAGGCCGAGCGTACGGGCGGCGAGCAGAACCGGCACGGTGAGCGCCCAGAGGCTGGCCCGGGCCGGGGCACGACGGGGCACCGGGATGAACGGCGCCCGGGCCCGTTCGGCCACCGACTGCAACTGCGAGTCGGGCGCGCCCACCGCGACCAGCCGGGCACCCCGGCGGTGCGCGGCCTCGGCGGCGCCCAACGCCTCCGGGCTTCGGCCGGACGCGCTGACCGCGATCACCACGTCGGCCGCGCCGACCCAGCCGGGCACCCCGGCGCTGCGGTGCGGGATCACCGGCACCGGGCAGCGCGGCCCGGCGACCGTGGCCAGCACGTCCCCGGTACGCCCGGCGGTGCCGATGCCGGCGATGACGACCGCACGCGGGCGGCCCTCGTCCTCCAGCAGCGCCAGGTTGGCCTCGGCGGCCAGCGCGGCGGACTCCCGCACCTGTGCCCCTGCCGAGGCGGTGAAGCGCAGCATGCCGCCCGGGTCGTGGGCGGCGACCGCCTCCGGGTCGTCCAGGATCGACTCGTCGGCCACCCGCCGGCCGCTGACGCCGGCCGTTCCGTCCATCACCGCTGCGCCTCCGGCCCGCCACGAGCCTCGTCCAGCAGCAGCACCGGCACGTCGTCGCGCACCTCGAAGATGCGGCCGCACTGCGTGCAGGTGAGGGTCTGGGCCTGAGCGTCGTAGTCCAGCGGTGCGTGGTGTGTGTCCGGGCAGGCGAGGATTTCGAGCAACTGCGGGTCCAGGGCCACGGCGCGGCTCCTTCCACGTGTGTGGTCTGTGCCGGTCGGCGGTGCCGACCGGCGGAGGGGATCTTATCGGCGAACCCGCTCCAGCACCTCGTCGCGCAGCGAGGTCATCCGCTCCGCGGTCGGGCCCTCGACATTGAGCCGCAGCAGCGGTTCGGTGTTGGACGCGCGCAGGTTGAACCACGCGCCGTCGGGGAACCGCAGGGTGAGCCCGTCCAACTCGTCGACCTCCGCCTGCGGGTACGCCGCCCGCACCGCCGCGACCCGGGCGGCCTGGTCGGTGACCGTGGAGTTGATCTCGCCGGAGGCGACGTACCGCTCGTACCCGCTGGCCAGCAGGGACAGCGGCTGGGACTGCTCACCGAGGGCGGCCAGGGTGTGCATGGCGGCGAGCATGCCGGTGTCGGCGAACCAGAAGTCCCGGAAGTAGTAGTGCGCCGAGTGCTCCCCGCCGAAGATCGCGTTGGTCCGGGCCATCTCGGCCTTGATGAAGGAGTGCCCCACCCGGGCCACCACCGGCACGCCCCCGTGCTCGCGGATGATCTCCGGTACGGCCCGGGAGGTGATCGGGTTGTGGATCACCGTGGACCCCGGGTGCTTGGCCAGCTCGCGGGCGGCGACCAGGGCGGTGATCGCCGACGGGGAGACCGGCTCGCCCCGCTCGTCGATCACGAAGCACCGGTCGGCGTCGCCGTCGAAGGCCAGGCCGAGGTCGGCGGAGTGGGTCACCACGGCCCGCTGGAGGTCGACCAGGTTCCTCGGGTCGAGCGGGTTGGCCTCGTGGTTGGGGAAGGTGCCGTCCAGCTCGAAGTAGAGCGGCACGATCTCCAACGGCAGGGCCGGCAACGCCGCGTCGCCGAGCACGCTCGGCACCGTGTAGCCGCCCATCCCGTTGCCGGCGTCCACCACCACCTTGAGCGGACGGATGGCCGACAGGTCGACCAGTTTGCGCAGGTGGGCCGCGTAGTCGGGGAGCAGGTCACGCCGGTCGGCGGGGGCCGGCGACGCGGCGGCCGGCCGGGTGCCGGCGTCCAGCAGCGCCTGGGCGCGGGCCCGGATGTCGGCCAGGCCGCTGTCCTGACCGATCGGGCGGGCCCCGGAGCGGCACATCTTGATGCCGTTGTACTGCGCCGGGTTGTGACTGGCGGTGAACATCGCCCCGGGCAGGCCGAGCGCGCCGGAGGCGTAGTAGAGCATGTCGGTGGAGGCGAGCCCCAACTCGATCACGGCCCGCCCCTCGGCCCGCACGCCGTCGGCGAAGGCGGCGGCCAGCCCCGGGCCGGTGGCCCGCATGTCGTGCGCGATCAGCACGGCCCCGTCCGGCTCGCCGGCCTCGTCGAGCACCCGGGTGAGGGCGGCACCGAGGGCTTCGGCCACCCGCTCGTCCCACTGGTCGGGCACCGTCCCACGGACGTCGTACGCCTTCACGATCTGGGACAGGTCAGACACCGGTTTCAGCTCCTCGACAGGGGTCGTCAACGACCCTGAGCGTATCGGAGCGGTGGCGTCCGTCCCCTCCTAGCCGGGGAGCTCGGGCATGATCGTCGTCGCTTCGCCCCCGGTGGGGGCCGGTGACGCCGGCCGGCCCGGCACGGGCGGGCCGGCGGACGGACCGGACGGGACGACGGCCGGCGGGGGCGGCACCGCGGGTGACGGGGCCAGCGCGGCGGACGGCGGGGTCGGCGCGGCGGGTGGCGGGGTCGGGGCGGCGGACGGCGGGGTCGGCGCGGCGGGTGGCGCGGAGACCGGGCCGCCCTGGGCGGGTGGGACTGACGCCGGGCGGCTGCCGTACACCCCACCGGCCGGGCGCGGGGTGGGCGTCACCGTCGGATAGGCGGCCGGTGCCCCGTACAGGCCACCCGGGCGGGCGGGCACGGACGGCTGCGGCTGCGGCTGCCCGTACACCTGGCCGGAGGGGGCCGGGGCCGGAGCCGCCACCGCGCCGCCGGAGCGGTAGGTGGTCGGGCCGGGGTTGCGGGGTTGCGGCAGGACCGGAAGGTCGACCGGGTCGGCGGTCCGGCCCGGGTCGACCGCGGCCCGGTCGGCGCGGGACCGGAAGATCAGCAGGGCGATGAGCCCGGCACCCAGGATCACCAGGGCGATGCCGGCAAACATGGTCATGGATCCTCCGGAGGTCTCTGCGGCGGCGGTACCGGCCGGGCCGGCCGCCGGGGCGGCCAGCGCGGCCCCGGTGGTCGCCGCCGTCGGGGCGGGCGCGGACGTGGTCGCGTCGGGAGTGGGAGTGGGCTTC
This sequence comes from Micromonospora sp. WMMD723, assembly GCF_049863385.1. NCBI lineage: Bacteria > Bacillati > Actinomycetota > Actinomycetes > Micromonosporales > Micromonosporaceae > Micromonospora > Micromonospora sp. WMMD723. The sequence continues at coordinate 3,039,935 of NZ_JBMKNR010000001.1, read as the reverse complement.
CTGGTCGGGGTGGGGCTCGGCGTCGGGGAGCCGGCGGCCCGTCCGCCGACCCGGGACGTGTCGGCGCCCCGGCCGATCAGCCGGCCGACCGCGGTCGTCGCCTCACCGACCACGTCCAGCCGGCCCGCCGGCGCCCCGGCGAGGAACGCCACCCGGTAGCGGACGGTGCTGCTCTTTCCCTTGCACAACGGTGGACCCGCCGACGAGGTACGGGAGACCTGGAGCACGCCGCCGCCACCGGTGACGGGCACAGTGGACCATCGCCCCCCGACACTCACCTCTACCCGAACCTGGTCCGCGCCAACCCCGGTCAGGCTCAGCCCCAACGCGGTCCGCAGCAGCACACACCCGTCGGTGCGTTTGCGCACCTCGATCACGATCCCGCCCGGGGAACCACCGGCGGAGAAGCCGCCCGAGGCCCGCACCCGTACCCCGTCCTCGTCCGCGTGGGCGGGGGGCGCACCGAGGGTCACCAGCCCGGCGAGCAGCGCACCGACGGTCACCACCCGCGCCGCCTGCCGACGCACGGACATCTCCCACCTCACCCTCCGCCCCGGCGGGGGCCGCCGGCCAGGTTACTACCAGCGCGACAGGGCACCCGGTGACAGAGCGTCCCGCCTGTGGGCCGCGTTACCCTCGACCCGGCCGCCCGGGTCGGCCGCCCCGCGCACCCCTCAGCCGGCGACGCGGGCCGGGCCGGTGGCGGCGGCGAGGGTCTCGCGGCAGAGCCGGTCGGCGGTACGGGTGGTCTCCGGCAGCCGGAACCGCGGGGTCAACGCGAGCACCTGCGCGACGGCGTTGTCCAGCCCCATCCGGTGCCCGACGCTGACGAACACCGGCTTCACCCCGTCCCGGGTACGCAGCACCCGGCCGACCACCTCACCGGCGTCGACCAGCTCGGCGGCGTCCCCCCGGCGCGGACCCGGCCCGGTCCACCCGCCGACCAGCGGGGTCTTGCCCACCCCGATCGCGGGGAGCCCGGTCACCACGCCCAGGTGGCAGGCCAACCCGAAACGGCGTGGATGGGCCAACCCGTGCCCGTCGCAGACCAGCAGCTCGGGACGGGTGGTCAGCCGGTCCAGGGCGGCCAGCAGGGCGGGCAGCTCACGGAAGGCGAACAGCCCCGGCACGTACCCGAACGCGGGCCGACCGACGCTGACCGCATGGTCCACCACCGTCAGGGTCGCGGTGTCGAGCACGGTCACCGCCGCGGCGAGCAGGTCGCCGTCCGGCGCGTACGCCACGTCGAGGCCGGCCACCGTCGCGGGCCGGCGCGGACCCGGCCCGACCAGGTCCACCCGGGGTCGCAACCGGTCCTGTACGGCCACCGCCTCGGCGACCGTCAACCCGGGCGACCCGGCGTCCCCGTGCTCCGGCCGTCCCTCCGTCTCAGCCGGGCTCACCGTCGCGTCCACCCTCCTTCTTCTTGTCGAAGGCACCGAAGGCGATGGCGAAGGCGATACCGATGGAGATCCCGAACGCCACACCGACGGCGTCCCGGAACATGATCAGCCCGATGACGATGCCGATGGCCATGCCCGACACCCAGGCGGTCGTCTGACGCTTCTTGGCAGCAGGGTCCGTCATCGCCCCACCCTAATCGGGCACCACCGGTCACGCGCTCCACCAGTCACCGGCACCGGGTGCCATCAGGCACCGACATCCGGATCAGCGGCGGGATCTCCGGCGGAATGCAGCGCCTCCTCGAACATGACGAAGCTCTTCCGTCTGATACCGCGCACCATCGCCTGTTCCCCTGGGGTGGGGTTGCGCCGCTCGCGCCGAGCTGAATCGAGAATCGCCGCCGCAGTCTCGTAGAGGGCGAACACGGGACCGTCGCCGGACAGGTAATTCGACCGGTATCTCTCCACGTCCTGCACGAACTCCTCAGCCGAACGCTTCGCAACCTCACCTGAAGCGGCGAAGAGCAGTTCGCCGAGGAGTTCATCCTCCCGACTCCAGCCGCCCGTCTCCATCACGACGCGCCACACCTGGGGCACCCCGCCCTCCGCAGCGACGACCTTCACAGGAGAGTCGTAATAGGAGTAGTAGGCGGGCAGTTCGATGCCCACACCCGCGCCCGACATCACGTCTCCCCGATCGTCGACACCAACGCTTGCCAGAACAGCCGTTGCTGCTCACGCAGGATGCCAGTCACGAGCGCCCACTCCACCCCGGTCATCGTCCTGCTGTCCTGCCGAGCAAGGCTGTCCAGGTCGCGACGAACCTCGTACAGGGCATGCTCCCAGACCGCCACCTCATCGAGGGCAGCCAGGTGCAGCCGGAACTCGGCGAGATGGCCGTTCGACATTTCCAGAACGAGCTGCACATCCCGGTAGCCGCTCTCCTGCGGGAGGACGAACCTGTCCTCGCAACGCACGATCCGGATTCCTGGGCGGTCGCACAGGCGATCGAGTGCCCGATAGAGATCACTGAGGGACCGGAACTCGATCTTCGCGCCGGCAAGGTCCCGTAGGAGGGAGACGTCACCCCGGTACTTTCGGACCTTGTCCTCGGCCCGTTGGCGGTCCTTGGGATGTCGCCTCCAACCGGCCGAGCCGACGACCGTATCGCCCTCATGCGCAAGGTCGATGGCGAGCCCGTTCAACTCTTCCTGCGCCACGACGGCGGCGGCATACAGCGAGTCGAGGTATGCGGAGCGGTAGTCAGGGTCCGCAACCCGTCGACTGTCGAACCCCGGTTGCCGCACGTTCTCACCGGGCGTAGCAGCACGTTCACTGACCCGCAACTGCTCCGCAGACAGCGGTGTCGGCAGCGGCACCGGCGGCTGCTCGGTGGGGATCCTCTCCACGCCCTGTGTAGTCATCTCGTCGAGCACCGATCCGAGAGCGTCGATCGCCGCCGGATGCGAGGCCAGGTGGTGCAGCGTCAAGGGACGGGCGGTCAGCGAGGTGGCCAGTTCGGGCATGGCCAGGATCATGCGGGCAAGGTCCGGCTGACACGCCAACTGCCGTAAGAGGGTGCCGGCGAGCGCCCGCCGCTGACCGTCGGAAGAGTCACGCCAGGTCTCGTCCAGCATCCGTACGACCCGCGGATCGCCGAGCAACCTCGCCGCGTCCGCCGCGTCCGCCGCGTTCAACTGTGGGACGAGCCGTCGGAGCATCGGGGCGTCGACGTGCACACAGATTTCGGCAGGGGACAGACCGGCATCGAGGAGCCCGCCGAGATCGGCACCACCGGACAACAGTGTCGAAATCCCAGCGGGGCGTTCAGGCGTGGGCCGCTGCGGTTCGTCGTTCCGGCGGGAGCCGGCGGGTCCCGGCGGTCGACCGAGGTCTTCCGACGCCTGGCCCGCCTGGTCGGCAGATCCCGGCCCGTCGAGGAGGTGGACGCGGTTGAGATAGGGGTCGCCGTAGCCCTGCTCGTCGTCCGGCACCGCAGGGTGGTCGGGCAGGTCGGGACGGACGCTGAAGCGTCCCCGCGCCAGCCCGCCCAACGGCATCGGCCGGCCGTCCCCGCCGAGGATCAGCGCGTCGATGCCGACGACGTTGTCAGGTCGTCGCCGGCCCGCGTGTCCGTAGAGCGGGCGGTCGTGCACCGTGCCCGCCTGGGGGTCGAGATAGAGCACCGTGCCGTTCTGGTTGAGCGCCACCCAGGCGTGCGAACCGCCGTTCTCCCACTCGGTGATCAGGAAGGCGTAGCTGCCGTGGCCGCCGAGGACGAGTTGGTCACGCAGGTTGCGGTAGCCGCGCTCGACCGACGTACGCAGGGCTGCCGGGCCCGGCCGGACACCCTCGTCGACAACAGCGAACAGCTTCTGGAACCGCCCGCCGGTGACCTCCTCCACCCGGCCGGGTCCACCGGTCTCACCGTTGACCGGACGCCGAACGTCGCCCTGCAGGTAGCCGTCGAACGTACGGGGTGCGGCCACCCTGGGCCGGCCGTGCAACCACGTCTCGTAGAGGGACAGGGTGCAGTCCAGGCAGTTGATGCCCCGGGTCGGATCGGCCTGCGGCCCTCCGTCGTTGGTCAGCGCGAACCAGCCGCCCTGCCGGGGATCGGCGGTACGCACGACGCCGCCGTCCGCAGTGCGGGGCATCTGCCGTTCGAGGTCGGTCTGGTGCAGCGCGAGGGGAGGACGTAGCCCGCCGAACTCCCCGTACCGGCGGGAACGGTCGATGGGCGGTGGATCGTCGTCGCCGGTCAGCGCCGACCTGTCCCCCGTCTCGACCGCACCACCGGCCAACTCGGCCACATCGTCGTTGATGCGGGAGAAGTCGGCAGAGTCGGCTACGAACACCGCCTCCGGAGCGATCCGGCCGGCCAGGATCTCTTCCGCGAGATCCTGGTAATGGTAGGCGTCACGCTCGGCCCGGCGGGCTATTCCGTGGAACCTCTCGGCCAGGTCCGGCCGACCCTCACGCTGGAGTTCGAACGCCTGACGGGCGGCACGTCTGGCGACCCCCTCGCGCCTTCGGGCCGTCTTCTGCCGGCGGGCTGCCGCGTCCGTGCGTCGCCGGTCCTCGAACCAGTGCCGCTGTGCTTCGAAGTAGCCCTGGTAGCGACGGCGCTCCAGCGCCTCCCGCTCGGCCGCCCACCTGGCCGCGTACCACCGTGGGGTTCGGGGGCGGGGTGGTTCGTCGTTCGCCGATGGTCCCGGGTCGTCGGGTCGTCCGGTGGTCGGGGAGGCCACGGGTCCGGGTGCCAGCGCCGCCAGGAGCGGAAACCGCCCGACCCGCTGCCGCCCGATGTCACCGTCGGCGGTGCCCGGTCGCTCCGGGGCGGTCGACGGGCCGTGCGGCCCGATGACCGGCACGCTGCTGGGCGGTGGGACCGTCGTCGGAGCCGGTCCCACCGGCGCACCAGCGGTCGGCGTCATACCCATCACGGGTGCCGGTGCCGCAGCGGCTCCTGTCGGTGGTCCGCCCGCCGTCGTCACGCCCCCGGCCGGATTGCCCTGGGCGGGGGCGGCAGCATGGGGCACCGCCGTGTCGACCGCCTCACCGGGTCGGCCTGCCGTGGCGGGGGAGGCAGCCTGATCCACCGCGATCGACGACAGTGTGGGGCTGTCGGGCACCGGGCCGGCGGAGACCGACGGTGTCGCAGCGTCGACCGCGTGCGGGGCGACGGGTTCGGGTCGGGCCGGAGGTGCCGGCGGGGTCGGCTCGGCCGGCGAATCGACCTGGCCTGCGGCAGCGGCCCGGTCGGGGCCGGCCGGCCCCGGTGGGTCACGGGGTGGCAGCGGCTCCGTTACCGCACCACCGGTCACGACGACCGGATCGGCCGGCATCGCCGGCCTCGGTGCGAGGGTGTCAGCGGGCGACCGTGCGAGGACGTCGGCGGACGGCGTCACCTGGTCACCGACCGGCGGAACGGGAAAGGCATCGGACGGCGGGGAGGCGGAACCGGCGAGCGCGGTCAGCCGCGCGTCGAGCCGGGCGCGCAGCGCGGCGTCCGCCTGCCCGGTCGCCGAGCCGGCGACCCCGGACACGGCGGCCCGGCTGGCGTCCTCCAGCGACGGCATCCCCTGACCGGTGGCCAGACCGGCCGCACCCTCCGCCAACACCTCACCGGTCATCTCGCGGCCGACGTGTTCACCGACCCGGGCTGCACGCCCGGTGGCGTGCCGTCCCAGGCCCGCCAGCGGCGCGACCGCTCCGCCGGCCAGTCCGCCGAGCGCCGACGCACCGAGATCGCCGAGGTCAAGGCCGTGTCGACGACCGGTGGAGTTCTGGTACGCCTGCGTCGCCAGGCTGACCCCGGCCTCCTGCCCGGCCTCGAACAGGCCCCCCTTGACCGCCCGCCTGCCGAGCCCGCGCATCCCCTCCCGCGCGACTTCCTTCGCAGCCCGCTCGCCGGCCTCCTTGAGGCCCTGCCGGAGCGCCTTCTTGGCCAGTTGGGCCAGTAACCGGCGGAAGATCTGCTGGATCACCAACCGGCTGGCGGTGACCGCCGCGCCTGCTGCGGGTGAGGCGGCCCCGGCGGTGAGCGCGGCGGCGACGGCGAGCGCGAGCAGTTCCGCGACCAGGATGCCGAGTTCGATCCACACCTCGAGCTTGGCGGCCTCGATGTCGCTGCCGCACTCCTCGACCAGCCGCCCCAGGTCGGCGCTGACCGCCAGCAGCACCGGCAACGGGGCCTCGTCACCCTCGGCCAGCCGCCGCCACGCCGCCTCGAACGCCTCCGGCACGGCCCCGGTGCCGCCGTAGCCGCTGCGTACCTCGGTGGCGGCGGCGATCGCGTCGGCCCGGGGGCCGGTCAGGGCACCCGCCACGGCGTACCACTGGTCGGCGAGGTCCCAGACGGCGCGTTCGTTTCCCTCCGGCCACTCGACCCCGACCACCCAGTCGAGCGCCTCGTAGGCCCAACCCGGCAACTCCCAGGGGCTGTAGTCGAGCGGGTGCGGAATCGGGCTCGGCAGCACACTCACGGCTTTCCCCGCAGGTCAGCGCTGACGGCCGCGCGGATCGGCCACCCCGTCGAGTCGCCGTCCGCTCGTCGTGTCCGTCCGGACGTTGGCGTCGACCGAGGTGACCACGTCCGCGCCGAGCCGCTCGAGGGACCGGCCGAGCCCGGCCCAGGCGCGCAGCAGAGTCTCCTCGTAGGCCCGGTAACTCCTGTCGAAGGCCGCGCCGATGTCGTCCCGACCCCACGGACGGCTGGCGCTGGCCCCGGCGATCTGCCCACCGAGCGCTGCCCGACGCGCCGACATCGACGCACCGGCCAGGTGCAGGTCTGCCCCGGCCCGTCGGGCCCGGTCGGGATCGAGCCAGAGGTGCCCCTCACCCATGCCGTTCCGCCTCCCGTCGGAGCACCGCGTCGGCACGCCCGAGCAGTGCGCCGAAATCGCCGGTACGCAGGAACTCCACCGATCCCGAACCGGCCGGCAGGTGCGCGGCGACCAGTTCCTGGGTGGCCGTGGTGGCACGGGCGCAGGCCCGCTGCACCGTCGTGGTGATCTTCCGGCTCAACGCGTGGTGATCGCGGTCCCGGTAGACGGCGGCGTCCAACTCCACCGAGATCAGCTCGCCGCGCGCCCCCACCGTGGCGGTGACCTGGCCGTCGTCCGAGCGTTCCGTGACCCGCAACTCCGCCAGTTCGGCACGCAGGTCGTCCACACCGGACCGCATCCGCTGGTACTGGCCGTACACCTCGTCGAACCGCGCCCGGAGCGCCTGGTTCGCGTCCCGGTCCACCCTTTCGGCCAACGCCATCCTCCCCCGTCACCGTCAGTCAGGCGAACCATACCGGGCGCCACGATCCCGTGGTGTCCGGTAGTTTCGGGCCGTGATCGATCGACGACAGGCCGAGCAGCTCGCCGACGTGTGGGCCCGCCGGGACTCGCAGCGCCTCGGCTACGAGTGCCGGCCCACGCTCGACGAGTTCGACCTGGGCTACGTGATCCGGTCGACCGTCGACCGCGCCGTCGACACGAACCCCGGTGACCTACCGACCACCGTCGTCGACAAGCAGACCGGCGAGGTCACCACCTGGCCCCGGGTGCCGGCGGCGGTGGTGCAGCAGATGTACCGGCGCAGCCGCCCCACCGGCACCCCGGCACCCCGCACCGTCGACCCGGCCAGCCTGCTGCTGCGCGAGATCCGACGGCTGCCGACGCCCGCCGCCGTGGCCCACCTGACCGTCGAGGGTCGCACCTACGTCGGGCACGGCGTCAAGGGGGACGTGCCGCTGCGGCACCACCCCCTCGTTCGGGCCTACCTGGACGAACTGCCCGCTGGGCACCTGGTCCGTGGCGGCGACCGGCATGCCGAGCTGGTAGTCGTCTCGGACGTCCTGCACGAGTACGACCATCGACGCGCCGCCGCCGGTCTACCCCCGCTGACCATGCGCGAGGCGGAGTCGCTGCTGACGGCGACCGGAATCGACGTGTTTCTGGTCCGCGAACCAGGCGATCCGGACGCCGGCCCGGCGGAACGTCCCTGCGACTCCTGCCTGAACTTCCTGGTGCACTTCGCGGTCGTCGGCTGGTCGGAACTGGCGTTCACCAGGCAGTGGCGACCAGAGCCCGCACCAGCCCCCGAACCTGACCGGTTCGTCGCAGAGGTTGCTCACGCGCTTGTCGAAGGGGGTTGGCAACCCACGTTCGGTGACGAGGGTCTGGCGCGAATGGCCATTCTGGAAGCCCACGAGCTGCGAAGAGGGCACCCTGAGATCCGTGCGGCGTTGGACACGTTGACCCGCTTCCCCTCGCTGGAGAGCAGCCGGCGCGGGCCCGGTCGGGAGGTGTGGATCTCCCGGTTCTCCGTCGACCCGGTGCACGCCGCGTACACCGCCGACACCTTGGCGGACTTCGGTGCCGTGCTCGGCGTGCGGCTCTTCCCGATCGGCGCGGGGCATCCGGACGCGATCCTGGCCGTGGACGACCGCGGCCGGGTCTTCGCGCTGGACCAGGCGGGCGAGTGGTTCCTCGGCGACGACATCGACGTCGCGCTGACCACCCTGCTGCTCGGCCTCGCCCCGCCCCGGGTCCGGGACGACGGCACCTGGTGACGAGGGAGGCGCCGGGGCTACAGCGGCATCCCGGTCAGCACCAGCACCCTCGGCTCGGTGTAGTCGTCCATCGCCGACCGCACGCCCTCCCGGCCAACGCCGCTGCCCTTGACGCCCCCGTACGGCATCTGGTCGGCCCGGTACGACGGCACGTCGCCGACGATCACCCCGCCCACCTCCAGCACCCGCGCGGCGGTGAACGCCACGTCGAGCCGGTGGGTGAACACGCCGGCCTGCAACCCGTACGCCGAGTCGTTGACGGCGGCGAACGCGGCGTCGTCGGTCTCCACCGACGCCACCACCAGCACCGGCCCGAAGACCTCCTCCGCGCGGACCTTCGCCGACGGCGGCACCCCGGTCAGCACGGTGGGTGGATAGCTGGCGCCGTCGCGGCGGCCCCCGACCTCGACGGTGGCCCCGGCGGCGACGGCCTCGTCGACCCACGTCTCGACCCGGCGGGCGGCCTCGACGGAGACCAGCGGCCCGACGTCGGTCGACCCGGCGGTCGGGTCGCCGGTGCGCAGTGCCCGCACGGCGGCGACCAGCCGGGGCAGGAAGGCGGCGTAGCGTCGCTCGTGCACGAGGACCCGCTGCACGGCGATGCAGGACTGCCCGGCCTGGTAGTTGCCGAAGGTGGCGATCCGTCGGGCGGCGAAATCCAGGTCGGCGTCGGACGACCAGTCGGCGCAGATCACCGCCGCCGCGTTGCCGCCGAGTTCCAGGGTGACGTGCTTGGCCGGCACCTGACGGCGGATCTGCGCCCCGACCGGCCCGGAGCCGGTGAACGACACCACCGGCAGCCGGGGGTCGTCGACCAGGGCGGCGGTGCGGTCGTTGGGCAGCGGCAGTACCGACACCATGCCGGCCGGCAGGTCCGTGCCGGCGAGGATCCCGCCGAGCAGCAGCGCGGACAGCGGTGTCGCCGGGGCCGGCTTCACGATGATCGGCGCACCGACCGCGAGGGCCGGGGCGACCTTGTGGGCCACCAGGTTGAGCGGGAAGTTGAACGGGGTGATGCCGAGCACCGGCCCCCGGGGCACCCGCCGGACCAGGGCGATCCGGCCGGTCGCGGCGGGGTCGGTGTCGAGCCGCTGCAACTCGCCGGAGAACCGTCGGGCCTCCTCGGCCGCCCAGCGGAACGTGGACACCGCCCGGCCCACCTCGGCCCGCGCCCAGGTGACCGGCTTGCCGTTCTCGGCGGTGATCAGGTCGGCCACCTCGGCCGCCCGGGCGGCGAGTTCCCGGGACACGTGGTCCAGGGCCGCCGCCCGGACGTGCGCGGGCAGCGCCGCGGCCTCCGCCGCCACCCGGGCCGCCGCGGCGACGGCGGCCTCGACCTGGTCGGGCGTGGCCCAACTGGTACGCCCCACCACCCGACCGTCGTACGGGTGGGTGACGGTCACCTCGTTGTCGCCGTGGACGGCCCGACCGGCGACCCAGAACGCTCTCGGTTCCACGTCGGCAGCGTAGACGACAGGCAGTCGCACGGAAACAGTCGCCCAAGCCCTTGTCTGCCGCGAATTCAGTAGCCAAGATGGCAGTCAGACTGCGATTACGTCCGCTGATTCCACTCCCAGCCACCCCTGGAGAGACCTCACCATGAGCGACCAGCAGCAGCTACGCAACTTCGTCGACGGCACGTACGTCGACCCGGTGGACGGCGGTCACGCTGACCTGATCGACCCCTGCACCGGTGACGTCTTCGCCCAAGCCCCCGTCTCCGGCGCGGCCGACGTGGACGCGGCGATGCGGGCCGCCGCGACCGCCTTCGAAACCTGGCGGGACACCACCCCGGCCGAGCGGCAGCGGGCGCTGTTGAAACTCGCCGACGCGGTGGAGTCCCGGGCGGCCGAACTGGTCGACGCGGAGGTGCGCAACACCGGCAAGCCGCGTCAGCTCACCGCCGAGGAGGAGCTACCACCGGCGGTGGACCAGTTCCGGTTCTTCGCCGGGGCGGCCCGGCTGCTGGAGGGCCGCTCGGCCGGGGAGTACCTGGCGGGGCACACCTCGTACGTGCGGCGGGAGCCGATCGGCGTCTGCGCGCAGGTCACCCCGTGGAACTACCCACTGATGATGGCGGTGTGGAAGATCGCCCCGGCGTTGGCGGCCGGCAACACGGTGGTGTTGAAGCCGTCGGACACCACGCCGGTGTCGACGTTGCTGCTGGCCGAGATCGCCGCCGAGTTCTTCCCGCCGGGGGTGTTCAACGTGGTCTGCGGCGACCGGGACACCGGCCGTACCCTGGTGGCGCACCCGACCCCGCAGCTCGTGTCGATCACCGGCTCGACCCGGGCGGGCATGGAGGTCGCGTCCGCCGCCGCGCCGGACCTCAAGCGGACCCACCTGGAGCTGGGCGGCAAGGCCCCGGTGGTGGTCTTCGACGATGCGGACGTGGCGGCGGCGGCCGAGGCGATCGCGACGGGCGGCTACTTCAACGCCGGCCAGGACTGCACCGCCGCGACCCGGGTGCTGGCCGGGCCCGGTGTGCACGACGACTTCGTGGCGGCCCTCACCGAGCAGGCCCGCAACACGCGCACCGGGGCCCCGGACGACGCCGACGTGCTCTACGGCCCGCTGAACAACGCCAACCAGCTCGCCCGGGTCAGCGGCTTCGTCGACCGGCTCCCCGATCATGCCGACCTGCACACCGGTGGCACGCGGGTGGGCGGGCGCGGCTACTTCTACTCTCCCACCGTGGTCTCCGGGGTACGCCAGGCAGACGAGATCATCCAGCAGGAGGTGTTCGGTCCGGTCATCACCGTGCAGCGGTTCACCGACGAGGACGAGGCGGTGCGCTGGGCCAACGGCGTCGACTACGGCCTGTCCGCCTCGGTCTGGACCCGCGACCACGGCCGGGCGATGCGGATGACCCGCCGGCTCGACTTCGGCTGCGTCTGGGTGAACACCCACATCCCGTTCGTCTCGGAGATGCCGCACGGCGGCTTCAAGCACTCCGGGCACGGCAAGGACCTGTCGGTCTACAGCCTGGAGGACTACACCCGGATCAAGCACGTCATGCACCACATCGAGGGCTGATCCCGTGAGCGCGAGGAGTGAGCCGGGTTTGCGAGCCCCGCAGTCGCGAACAGAAGACAGCCCCGTGAGCGCGAGGAGTGAGCCGGGTTTGCGAGCCCCGCAGTCGCGAACAGAAGACAGCCCCGTGAGCGCGAGGAGTGAGCCGGGTTTACGAGCCCCGCAGTCGCGAACAGAAGACAGCCGAGCGGTTTCCAGTGTGGAGCTGCACCGGCGGCGGGGTGCCGCCGTGGCCCGGGGCGTCGGCAGCGTGATCGACTCGTACGTGGACACCGCCAGCGGCGGCACGATCGTCGACGTCGAGGGGCGGGAGTGGATCGACTTCGCCGCCGGCATCGCGGTCACCAGCGTCGGCAATGCCGCCCCGCGCGTGGTGGAGGCGGTACGGGCCCAGGTCGAACGGTTCACCCACACCTGCTTCATGGTCGCGCCGTACGAGTCGTACGTGGCGGTCTGCGAGCAGCTCAACGCGCTGACCCCGGGTACCTTCGCGAAGCGCTCGGCGCTGTTCAACTCGGGTGCCGAGGCGGTGGAGAACGCCGTGAAGATCGCCCGGCACGCCACCGGACGGCAGGCGGTGGTGGTCTTCGAGCACGCCTACCACGGCCGGACCAACCTGACCATGGCGTTGACCGCGAAGAACATGCCGTACAAGCACCGGTTCGGGCCGTTCGCCGGGGAGATCCACCGGGTGCCGATGTCGTACCCGTTGCGCGACGGCGGGCTGTCCGGGACGCAGGCGGCGGCGCGGGCGCTGGATCTGGTGGACAAGCAGGTCGGGGCGGAGAACGTGGCCGCGCTGCTGATCGAGCCGATCCAGGGCGAGGGCGGTTTCGTCGTACCGGCGACGGGTTTCCTGCCGGCGTTGCGGGAGTGGGCGACGGCGGCCGGGGCGGTCCTCGTCGCCGACGAGATCCAGACCGGCTTCTGCCGCACCGGCGACTGGTTCGCCTGCGACCACGAGGGCGTGGTGCCGGATCTGGTCACCCTGGCCAAGGGCATCGCCGGTGGGTTGCCGCTGGCGGCGGTGACCGGCCGGGCGGAGCTGATGGACGCGGTGCACGTCGGCGGCCTCGGCGGCACCTATGGTGGCAACCCGATCGCCTGCGCGGCGGCCCTGGCCAGCATCGCCACGATGCGGGAGCTGGACCTGGCCGCCGCCGCACGGCGGATCGGGTCGGTGCTGGCCGAACGGCTGCGGGCCGTCGCCGCCCGTGACCCCCGGATAGCCGAGGTACGCGGCCGGGGCGCGATGCTGGCCGTGGAGCTGGTCCGGCCGGGCGGCCTGGTTCCCGACCCGGCCGCCGCCAGCGCCGTCTCGGCGGCCTGCCACGCCGCCGGCCTGCTCACCCTCACCTGCGGCACCTACGGCAACGTGCTGCGGTTCCTGCCGCCGCTGGTGATCTCCGACGACGAGCTGGCCCGTGGGCTGGACATCCTGGACGCCGCCTTCGGCTGACGTCAATGCCTCTGACGTGCGGGCCGCTGACGTCCAGGCTTCCGGCCGCCGCCGGGTGACAGGTGGCGCGCTCAGCGCACCAGCTCGACGAAGTTGCGGCGGATCACGTTCTTGCCCGGCTCCCGCAGCAACTCCATCGCGGCGGCGTTGAGCAGCACGCAACTACCCGACGGCCCACTCACCGACACCGTCGCCACCTTCCCGTTGTCCAGGTTCGTCACCCGCAACCGTGTCCCCACCGGAAACCTGTCACTCGTCGCGGCAGGCGCACCGGCCTCGGCGGAGAAGGTGACCGGGCCGGAGCAGATGCTCGGCCGGGCCGCCACGCCGGTCGCCGGTGGCGTCGGGCGCTGGGTCACCGGAGGCTGGGCGGCGCCGGGCCGGGTCTCACCGGGAGCCGGGGCGGCCGGCACGTCGGCACCGACCCGCTCGACCACGTTGCGCCGGATCACGTTCTTGCCCGGCTCCCGCAGCAGCTCCATCGCGGCGGCGTTGAGCAGCACGCAACTACCCGACGGCCCACTCACCGACACCGTCGCCACCTTCCCGTTGTCCAGGTTCGTCACCCGCAACCGTGTCCCCACCGGAAACCTGTCACTCGTCGCGGCAGGCGCACCGGCCTCGGCGGAGAAGGTGACCGGGCCAGAGCAGATGCTCGGCCGGGCGGACGTGGTGTCGGCGAACCCGAATCCGGTCCCCACCGCGACCACCGCCGTGGCGACCACCGCCACCCCCGCCGCCAGTACGTGCTTGCGCTGCACCTTCACCACGCCTCCCGTCGTCACCGTTGCCTGCACCGCCTGGTACGTCCCGAACCCGCCCCCCGTTCAACCCAACCCGCCGCCATCCCGCACTTCCGCTGTCGATCAAGGAGTTGTGGTGGCCTTTCCCACCCTTTGATACCGATTTCCGCCCGCCACAACTCCATGATCGGCTGGGCGGTGCGGGTCAGGGGTGGAGGAGGTGGGCTATCTGGGTGGTGATCAGGGAGGGGCGGCGGTAGAGGTCCCGGGCGGTGAAGTGGCGCATGCGCCAGCCGTGGGCCGCCAGCCAGTTCATCCGGGCGCGGTCGTGGTGGAGACGGTCGCGGTCGAGATGGGACAGGCCGTCGTACTCGATGCCGACCCGGGACCGTCGGTAGCCGAGGTCCAGTCGGTAGCGCCGGAAGCCCTCGTCATCCGACACCCAGATCTGCGGCTCCGGTGCCGGCAGCCCACCGTCGATCAGGACGAGCCGGAGCTGGCTCTCCTGCCGGCACTCCGACCGGGGGTCGGCGAGCCGCACCAGTTGCCGCGCCTGGTCGACGCCCCGCAACCGCGCGTGTCGGGCAAGCTCGGCAGTCAACCCCGCGGGGCGGCAGGCTCCCACCCGCAGGCACAGGTCGAGAAGGGGCAGCGCGTCCAACCGGGCGACCGTCCGGGCCAGGTCCACCGCGCACCGGTCCGCAGGCGCGCACGGCAGGCCGGCCACCAGGACCGGCTCGGGTACGGCAAGCACCGCCTGATGCACCACGACGCCCCGGATCCGCGGCACCCGCCCACCGGCGGGCACGATCACATGGAGATCGTCGCTGGGTACGGTCCCGAACCCGTGCAGGTGAGCAGCCGAATGGAAGCCGACGACCGCCCCCTCCGGAAGTCGACTCAGGAGCGCCTGCCACCGCACGCCCCGCTCACCCACCACCCCACCCACACCCCTCGGAGGCCACCCCCGCCCTGTCTCCCGACCCCTCCCCCACCCACCGCCCTCTCCCACCCCACCGACCTGGCCTGGCCCGCCGATCTCCCCCACCCACCGACCCGGCTCGGCCAACCCACCCCCACCCCGCCGACCCGGCTCGGCCAACCCACCCCCACCCCGCCGACCTGGCTCGGCCCACCGGTCTCCCCCGGCCCGTAGACACCCCGCGACCATCGGCGCAACTCCCCCGCCCCGACCGCCCGCCGAACCCCCTCCCGACTCCATCCAGCCGACAACAACTCCGAGTACCGAATCAGCCGCCCCGCCACACCCACCAACCCTGCCCACCACCCCACCTCCCCACCACCCCCTGTGGACAACCCCCCACCCCACCCACACCCCCACCACCCCCTTATCCACAACCCCCCACCCCACCCACTCGCCCGACCCATCCCGCACCACCCCCCAACCCTGTCGATCATGGAGTTGTGGTGCTGCATGAAAGTGATGCAACCCCACTAATCGCCCACCACAACTCCATGATCGATGGGCAGGGCGAGGGGCGCGAAGCCCGGGCGGGGTGGGGGCGCAAACCCCGGGCCAGTCGGGGGTCAGCGTTCTTCTATTGCCCACGGGGAGCCGTAGGCGGTGAGCAGGTCGAGGAAGGGGCGGGGTGGCAGCGCCTCCGGGCCGAGCACCCCGACCCCGGACCAGCCGCCGGTGGCGAGCAGTTCCAGTGCCACCACCGGGTTGACCGCGGTCTGCCAGACCACCGCCTGGTGGCCGTACTCCCGCATGGACCACTCGTTGTCGACCACGTGGTAGAGGTAGACCTTCCGGGGTCGGCCGTCGACGCCGGTGCCGGTGACGTACGTGCCGGCGCAGGTCTTGCCGCGCATCCGGTCACCGAGGGTGGCCGGGTCGGGCAGGCTGGCGGCGACCACGTCGCGGGGCGAGACCTGCACACCGCGCACCGACACCGGGGTGGTCGAGTCGAGGCCGACCTTGTGCAGGGCCCGGAGCACCTCGATGAACTCGTTGCCGAGGCCGTACTTGAAGGTGACCCGCCGCGCCCTGACCCAGCGCGGGATCAGCAGCACCTCCTCGTGTTCGACGTTGACGCACTCGACGGGACCGATGCCGGCCGGGAAGTCGAAGACCTCCGGTTCGCTGAACGGTTCGGTGGTGAACCAGCCCCGGTCCCGTTCCCAGATCACCGGCGGGTTGAGGCATTCCTCGATGGTGGTCCAGATGGAGAACGACGGGGCGAAGTCGTAGCCGTCGACGGTGAGGTTCGCGCCGTCCCGGATGCCGATCTCGTCGATGTCGGTGAACAGTTCGTCGGCGGCGTACCTGGCGAACACGTCGGACAGGCCCGGTTCGATGCCGATCCCGCACAGCGCCAGCCGACCGGCGTCCGCCCAGGTCGCGGCGGCGGCGAACTGCGCGTCACCGAGCTTCACCCCGGTCTCGGCGTACGGTCGGGCCGGGTGCGGGTGGGACAGCGACATCGCCATGTCCAGGTAGTCCGCCCCGGCGGCGAACGCCCCGTCGAAGATCGGCATGACGAAACGCGGGTCGACGGCGTTGAGCACGTGGGTGATCCGGTGTTCCCGGCAGAGCGCGGCGACCGCGTCCGCCGAGGCGGCGTCGACCCGGGCGGCGACGAACCGGTCGCCGTGCCCGGCGACGGCCCGCTCGGCCCGGATCGCGTCGTAGTCGGCGACGACGACGGTGTCGAAGAAGGAACGGCGGGCGGCGATGGCGACGGCGGCGGAGCCGACCCCGCCGGCGCCGACGAGCAGGATACGCATCAGGAATCGAACCCCAAACCAAGACGATCGAGCGTACGGAGCCAGTGCTGATGCCGGTCGTCGTGCGCGTACGCGTCGGCGCGGGCCGGCGACCAGCGGGTGAGGTGGATGTCGGCGGCCGGACGGGGAGGATCGGGGCGGTGGTGCGCATACCGGCCGGGCGTCGCCTCGACGAGCGCCCGGCCGGTATGCGGGAGGATCATGACGGTCCTGTCGCCCGTCGGCCGGTCACGTCGGCGACCGGTAGCGCGGCCCGTCGGGCCCGTCGACCGCGCAGCATGCTCAGCCCGACGAGCAGCAGCGCGATGCCGAACATCGCCGTGCCGATCACGTTGACCTGTGGGGGGATGCCCCGCTGGGCGGCACCCCAGACGTACATCGGGAAGGTGACGGTGGTGCCGGCGTTGAAGTTCGTCACGATGAAGTCGTCGAAGCTGAGCGAGAAGGCGAGCAGGGCGGCGGCGACGATGCCGGGCAGCACCAACGGCAGGGTGATCCGCCGGAACGTCTGCCACTCGCTGGCGTAGAGGTCCATCGCGGCCTCCTCCAGCCGCCGGTCCATCCCGGCGAGCCGGGCCTTGACCGTCACCACCACGAACGACACGCAGAACATCACGTGCGCGATGACGACGGTCCAGAAGCCCTGCGGCACCCCGGCGGAGACGAACAGGGCGAGCAGCGAGGTGCCGAGCACCAGCTCCGGCGTCGCCATCGGCAGGAAGATCAGCAGGTTGATCCCGCCGCGCCCCCGGAACCGGTGCCGGACGAGGGCGAACGCCATCAGCGTGCCGATCACCGTGGACCCGACGGTGGCGAGGAAACCGATCTGCACGCTGCGGACCACCGCGTCGCACATCTCAGGGGTGGCGCAGGGCTGCCGCCAGTTGTCCAGGGTGAACTCGTTGAAGTCGTACGACAGCCGGCTGGACGGCCGGTTGAGGGAGAGGCCGGCGACCACGGCGATCGGCAGGAACAGGTAACCGAGCACCAGCAGCGCGACGATCATCACCCACCGGTCGGCCAACCACCGCGACACCCTCATAGAACATCCTCCGTGCCGGCCCTGCGCAGGTAGACGAAGACCACCGCGAGGATCGCCGCCATCAGCAGGAAGGACAGGGCGGCCCCCTGCGGGTAGTCCAGCCGGACCAGGAACGCCGAGTCGATGACGTTGCCGATCATGTACTCGTTGGGGGTGCCGAGGAGTTCGGCGTTGATGTAGTCGCCGGTGGCCGGGATGAAGAACAGCAGCGTGCCGGCGGTCAGGCCGGGCATCGACAGCGGCAGGGTGACCGTGCGGAAGGCGTGCAGTGGGCCCGCGTACAGGTCGCCGGCCGCCTCCAGCAGCCGGCGGTCGAGCCGCTCCAGGCTCGCGTACAACGGCAGCACCAGGAACGGCAGGAAGTTGTACGTCAACCCGAGCACCACCGCGACGGGGGTGGCGAGCAGCCGCCCGTCCGGGCCGAGCAGGTGGACGTCGCGCAGCAGCCCGACCAGCACACCGTTGTCCGACAGGATGGTCTTCCAGGCCAGGGTGCGCACCAGGAAGCTGGTGAACATCGGGGCGACCACGCAGACCAGCAGCAGGTTCTTCCACCGGCCGGCCTTCTGCGCGATCGCGTAGGCCAGCGGGTAGCCCAGCAGCAGGGCCAGCACCAGTGCCGCCCCGGCGTAGCCGAACGACCTGGCGAACTGCGGCGCGTACGCCTGCAACGCCGCCGGATAGTTGCCGAACGCCCAGGTCAGCACGTACCCGGTGGACAGCGAACCGGTCGGGTCGTAGAGGCTGGCGGCGGCGAGCTGCACCAGCGGGACGACGAAGAACAGCACCAGCCAGGCCGCCCCCGGCAACAGCAGCAGGTACGGCAGCAACCGGTGCCGGCCCGGCCGGGCCGGTGGGGCCGCCCCCGACGCGGGCACCCCGCCGCCGAGCTGCGCCAGGGCGGTCACGACGGGACCTTGACCGGCTCGTCGAGCAGCGGCGTGGTGCGGTCGTCCTGGCCCGGCTCGCGGGGCAGCAGGAAGGCGTGCCGGGGGTCCCAGTGCGCCACCACTGACGCGCCGACCGGGTGTTGCCGGCCGACGCCGCTGTTCGCCGCGAACGCGGACAGTTCACTGCCCCACCCGGTGCGCACCAGGTACTGCGTGCTCACCCCCACGTACGACGCGTCGGTGATCACCCCCGGCACGTGCTGGTGGCCGGCGGGCACCTCGTCGGCGGCCCCGGCCAGGTGCAGCTTCTCGGGACGTACCCCCAGGTAGACCGGGCCCCGGTCGGTGCGGGCGCGGTCGACGGGCACCGAGAAGCGCGTGCCGTGCGCGGTGACCGGCACCTCGGGCCCGGCCGGGCCGGCGGCCTCGGCGGCGAGCAGGTTGGACTGGCCGAGGAAGTTCGCCACGAACGCGGTCGCCGGATACTCGTAGAGTTCGGCCGGGGCGCCGAGCTGCTCGATCCGCCCGGCGTTCATCACCGCGACCGTGTCGGCCATCGTCATGGCCTCCTCCTGGTCGTGGGTGACGTGCACGAAGGTGATGCCGACCTCGGTCTGGATGCGTTTCAGCTCGATCTGCATCTGCCGGCGCAGCTTCAGGTCGAGCGCGCCGAGCGGCTCGTCGAGCAGCAGCACCTGCGGGTGGTTGATCAGGGCTCGGGCCAGCGCGACCCGCTGCTGCTGGCCGCCGGAGAGCTGCGCGGGGCGACGCCTGCCGAACCCGTCGAGCTGGACCAGCGACAGCATCCGCCGGACCTGGTCGTCGACCTTGCGGATGCCCCGCCGCCGCAGCCCGAAGGCCACGTTCTCGGCGATGTCCAGGTGCGGGAAGAGCGCGTAGCTCTGGAAGACCGTGTTGACCGGCCGCTTGTACGGCCGCAGCCGGCTGATGTCCCGGTCGCCGAGGAGCACCTGCCCGCTGGTCGGCTCCTCCAGCCCGGCGATCATCCGCAGGGTGGTCGTCTTGCCGCAGCCGGACGCCCCGAGCAGGGCGAAGAAGGACCCCTGCGGGACGGTCAGGGTGAGCTCGTCGACGGCGGTGAAGATGCCGAACCGTTTGGTCAGGTCGATCAGCCGCAGGTCACCGGCGGGTGCTTCGTTCGCCATCCCGCTCACGCCCCGATGACCTGCTGGAACTTGGACTCGTATTCCTTTTCCTGTTTCTCGTCCAGGGCCATGAAGACCTTGGACTTCGCCAGCAGGGCGTCGTCCGGGAAGATCAGCGGGTTGGCGGCCAGCTCCGGGTCGATCTTCTCCATCTCGGCCTGGGCACCCTTGACCGGGCAGATGTAGTTGACGTACGCGGCGAGCTTCGCCGCCACCGCCGGCTGGTAGTAGTAGTTGATCAGCTCTTCGGCGTTGCCCTTGTGGGTGGCCTTGTTGGGCACCAGCATGTTGTCGCTGAACAGCATCACCCCCGAGTCCGGCGCGACGAACTTGATCTTCGGATCGTCGCCCGCCAGCTGGATCACGTCGCCGGACCAGCCGATACACGCGGCGATGTCGCCCTTGGCCAGGTCGGGGGCGTAGTCGTTGCCGGTGAACCGGCGGATGTGCTTCGACTCGACGGCCTTACGCAGCTTGGCGAGGGCGTCGTCGAACTGGGCGGCGGTGAAGTTCGACGGGTCGTGCCCGTTGGAGGAGAGCAGCAGGCCCATGGTGTCCCGCATCTCCGACAGGGCGGTCACCTTGCCCTTGAGGTCGGCGCGGGTGAGCAGCTCGTCGACGGTGCGGATCTCCCCGGTGACGCTGCCGTTGTAGGCCAGCCCGGCGAGGCCGGACTGCCACGGGATGGCGACCCGGTTCTCCTGGTCGAAGGAGCGCCCGCGCAACGACGGCAGCAGGTTGGCCGTCACGTTCGGCAGCTTGGCCGGGTCGAGTTTCTGGATCCAGCCGAGCCGGATCATCCGGGCGGCCATCCAGTCGGTCAGG
This sequence comes from Micromonospora sp. WMMD723, assembly GCF_049863385.1. Lineage (NCBI taxonomy): Bacteria > Bacillati > Actinomycetota > Actinomycetes > Micromonosporales > Micromonosporaceae > Micromonospora > Micromonospora sp. WMMD723. The sequence goes on along the minus strand of NZ_JBMKNR010000001.1, from coordinate 3,019,554 downwards.
ACGATGATGTCCCGCCCGGTGCTCTGACAGCCGGCCAGCTGGTTCTGCACCTTGCCGAAGAACTCGTTGTTGTCGTTGATGTCCTCGGTGTAGGTCACCGTGATGCCGCTGGCGGCGGTGAACGCGTCGAGGCTGGGGCGTTTGGCGGCGTCCTTGTCGTCCACGTCCATGTACTGCGGCCAGTTGGAGAAGGCGAGGGTCTTCTCCGTGGCGGACAGGTCGTCGCTCGTGCAGCCGGCTTCGGTCTGGGTCGCCGCCTTGGTGCCGCAACCGGTGAGGCTGCCGCCCGTGGCGAGCAGGGCGGCCGATCCGAGGGTGCCGGTGAGCAGTCCACGCCGGGTGAGGGGCCGGAGGGGAGTACGCATGTGACGACTCCTAGGGGTCGTCCGACGGCGGCGGGGACGGGGGTGCGGCGCCGGCGGGAGGGTCGGGTGCCTGAGACGACTGATCCTGGCATGAGGTCACCGGCCCCACAAGGGATTCCGTTGCTGGAATAGGCTGTGACGACGAATTACGCCAGCATGCGCGGGTGGCACTAAGCTCGACCCGGGGGAAACGGACATGGGGAGCGAACGATGACGATCCGGCAGCAGGAGCACAGCCCCGGCGGGCGACGCGTCGCGGTGCGTGAGGGCGCCAGCCACGCGCTGTTGGACGACGTGGCGAAGCAGATCATCGAACAGTTGCAGGAGGACGGCCGCCGACCGTACGCGACGATCGGCAAGGCGGTCGGGCTCTCCGAGGCGGCGGTCCGCCAACGGGTGCAGCGGCTGCTCGACGCCGGGGTGATGCAGATCGTCGCGGTGACCGACCCGCTCCAGCTCGGCTTCCCCCGCCAGGCCATGATCGGCCTGCGTACCGACGGCGACCTGGAGGCCGTCGCCGACCGGCTGGCCGGGTTCGACGAGATCGACTACGTGGTGATCACCGCCGGATCGTTCGACCTGCTCGCCGAGGTGGTCTGCCGCAACGACGCCCACCTGCTGGAGATCCTGCAACGGCTGCGGTCGGTGCCCGGGGTGCTTGCCACCGAGGCGTTCGTCTACCTCAAGCTCCGCAAGCAGACCTACAGCTGGGGTACGGCCTGAGCCCGGTTGATCCACTCCCGTGGGCCCAGGTAGCGGTATCCGCGCGCCCGGACACCGCTATCTGGCCGACATTGAGTCGATCATGCGGCCCGCTCACCGGACGGAGGGCGGCGTACGGAGCCGGCCGGGGTGACGGGCGTTCAGCGGGAGGTGGCGGCGACGAAGGCGCGCCAGGCGTCAGGGGCGAAGCTCAGCGTGCCGCCGGCCCGGTCCTTGCTGTCCCGCACCAGCACCCGCCCCGGCAGATTGTCCGCCACTTCGACACAGTCACCACCGTTGTTGCTGCTGCGGCTGGCGGTCCGCCAGCGGGGCCCGATCACGTCCACCTCTGCACCGCTTCCCGGATCAGCTCGATCGATCGGCGAGCGGGCAGCGCCTCGCCGGCCACGCTCTCCCACCTCCTGCCCAGGCTAGCAATGTCGGCGCTCTCGGTCACCATCTCGCCACGGAGCTGATTGTCCAGATAGGCCACCTCGCTGCCGTCGGGCAGCCGGGCCAGCATGAACGGCCCGGCCAGACCGGTGTGCCAGGGTCCACCGAGCGGAATCACCCGTAGCTGCACGTGCTCCCGCCCGGCGACGGCCACCAGGTGGGCCACCTGTCCGGCCATGGTCACGCGATCGCCAACCAGTCGGTGGAGCACCGCCTCGTCGATCACGAAAACCAACTGGGCCGGCGGGTCACGATCGAGCAGAACCTGTCGTTCCAACCGTCCGCTCACCAGTTGCGCAACCTCGTCGGGCGGGAGCAGGCCGCCGGTCCCCAGCACCGCTCGGGCGTACTCCTCGGTCTGGAGCAGGCCCGGCACGAGCAGTGACTGATACGAACGGATCGAGGTGGCGTCCTGTTCCAGTTCCGCCCACGGACGGAACCAGGGCAGGTCGCGGCGACGGTAGGGCTCGGGCCAGAGTTCGGCCGACTCCCGGCCGAGGACCCCGGCCACCGCCACCCGGGTACGCGGAGGGGGCACCCGCCCCGAGCTGAGCCACCGCCCGGCCGTCTTCGGATCCACCCCGACCTGATGCGCCAGCGACTCGACCGTCTCCCCACGCTCTGCCATCGCCACCCGAAGCACCTCGTTCACCGGCAGCCCCTTCCGCCCGACCGATACGCTCCGGCGCACCATAACGACAGTGCGTGTCGATGTCCGCCGGTCAACGGCGTGTCGGCGAGAGACCTCTCCAAGGGTCCGCAAGCTCCCCGGAAGGTCCGCGAAGTGCCCCGGAAGTGCACCTGGAAACACCCGGCCCCGGGCCACTCCGGTCGACTCCCCCAGGGATCCCCACCCCCGGGCCGAAACAGGGGTGTCCCGCCTCCCGGAGGCCCGGCGCGCTGCCCGTCGACATCCTTGATCCACTCTCGGGAGCCGATATAGCGGCCTCCCCGTGCCCGGATACCGCTGGCTGGCCCCAATCGAGTCGATCATGCGACTCACCCCGCCGAGGCCGGCCGGCGCGGGGCCGACAGGGCAGGCATCCCGCCGGACCGCCACCACCCCCAGAGCGTACGGATTCCGTTGCCTTTCTCCATCACTCACGCTGAATCCGTCGTTCCCAACGCGAACTAGGCTTGCATTTCGCGGCGATGCTGTGGGATAACCGTTGGTAGAGCGGCCGGTGCCACCCCTGCCCGGCCCGAGACCCGATGGGGCTGACATGGCCGACGCCACCGACCACCTCTGGATGCACTTCACCCGGATGGCCAGCTACGCCGCCGGGGAGGTGCCGACCATCGTGCGCGGCGAGGGCGCGTACGTCTGGGACGCGCAGGGCCGCCGCTACCTGGACGGGCTCGCCGGGCTGTTCGTCGTCAACGCCGGACACGGGCGCACCGAGCTGGCCGAGGCCGCCGCGAAGCAGGCCGGCGAGCTGGCGTACTTCCCGCTGTGGTCGTACGCCCACCCGAAGGCCGTCGAGCTGGCCGAGAAGGTCGCCTCGCTGACGCCCGGCGACCTCAACCGGGTCTTCTTCACCACCGGCGGCTCGGAGGCCGTCGAGGCGGCGTGGAAGCTGGCCCGCGCCTACTTCAAGCGCACCGGCAGGCCGACCAAGCACAAGGTGGTCAGCCGCTACCTCGCCTACCACGGCACCTCGATGGGCGCGCTGTCGATCACCGGCCTGCCCGGCATCAAGACCGACTTCGAGCCGCTGGTGCCCGGCGGGATCAAGGTGCCGAACACCAACTTCTACCGGGCCCCCGAGCACGGCGACTCGCCCGAGGCGTTCGGCGCCTGGGCCGCCGACGAGATCCGCCGGGCCATCGAACGGGAGGGGCCGGACACCGTGGCGGCGGTGTTCCTGGAGCCGCTGCAGAACTCCGGCGGCTGCTTCCCGCCCCCGCCCGGCTACTTCCAGCGGGTACGCGAGATCTGCGACGCGTACGACGTGCTGCTCGTCAGCGACGAGGTGATCTGCGCCTGGGGGCGGCTCGGCGAGTACTTCGGTGCCGCCCGGTACGGCTACCAGCCCGACATCGTCACCACCGCCAAGGGCATCACCTCCGGCTACGCCCCGCTGGGCGCGATGATCGCCAGCGACCGGCTGATGGAGCCCTTCCTCACCGAGACCGGCATGTTCGCCCACGGGGTGACCTTCGGCGGGCACCCGGTGTCCTGCGCGGTGGCCCTGGCCAACCTGGAGGTGTTCGCCCGGGAGGACCTGGTCGGCCACGTCCGGGCCAACGAGGGCGCCTTCCGGGCCACCCTGGAGAAGCTCACCGACCTGCCGATCGTCGGCGACGTCCGGGGCGACGGCTACTTCTACGGCATCGAGCTGGTCAAGGACAAGGCGACGAAGGCCACCTTCGACGAGGCCGAGTCGGAGCGGCTGCTGCGCGGCTTCCTGTCCTCGGCGCTGTTCGCGGCCGGGCTCTACTGCCGGGCCGACGACCGGGGTGACCCGGTGGTCCAGCTCGCCCCGCCGCTGATCGCCGGGCAGGAGCAGTTCGACGAGATGGAGCAGATCCTGCGCGCCGTCCTCACCGAGGCGTGGTCCCGCCTGTAGACCACCGGCGTTCTCCCCCGGAGCCGCACATGCGCTACCAGGAACTGTCCCACTGGCTGTCCACGGTGGACGACCCGTTGACCCCGCGGCCGGCGTTGCCCGGGGACACCGACGCCGACGTGGTGGTCGTCGGTGCCGGCTACACCGGACTGTGGACGGCGTACTACCTCGCCCGCGCCGATCCGACGCTGCGGATCGTCGTGCTGGAGGCCGAGATCGCCGGCTACGGCGCGTCCGGGCGCAACGGCGGCTGGTGCTCGGCGCTGTTCCCGACCGCGCTGCCGGCCCTGGTCCGTCGGCACGGCCCGGCGTCGGCGCTGGCGATGCAGCGGGCCATGCACGACACCGTCGCCGAGGTCGGCCGGGTGGTCGCCGCCGAGGGGATCGACTGCGACTGGCGGCACGGCGGGACGGTCCTGCTGGCCCGCACCGACGTGCAGCTCGGCCGGGCCCGGGCCGCCGTGGCCGAGGCCCGGGAGCACGGGCTCGGGCCGGACGACCTGGTGCTGCTCGACGCCGCCGGGGCCGCCGCCCGGTGCGCCGCCGAGGGGGTACGCGGCGGAACGTACACCCCGCACTGTGCTGCCGTGCACCCGGCGAAGCTGGTCCGGGGGCTGGCCCGCGCGGTGTGCCGGCTCGGGGTACGGCTGCACGAGCGTTCCCCGGTGACCGCGATCCGGCCCGGCGCGGTGGTCACCCCGCACGGCACGGTACGGGCGGAGGTGGTCGTGCGGGCCACCGAGGCGTACACCCCGGCGCTGCCCGGCCACCGCCGCACCGTCGCCCCGGTGTACTCGCTGATGGTGGTGACCGCGCCGCTGCCCGGGCGCACGTGGGAGCGGATCGGGCTGGCCGACCGGGAGACCTTCTCCGACTACCGGCACCTCATCGTGTACGGCCAGCGCACGGCCGACGGGCGGCTCGCCTTCGGCGGGCGGGGTGCCCCGTACCATTTCGGCTCCCGGGTCTCCCCCGGCTACGACCGGGAGCCCCGGGTCTTCGCCGCGCTGCGTCGGACGCTGGGGGAACTCTTCCCGGTGCTCGGGCCGGACGTGCCGGTCGAGCGGGCCTGGGGCGGCCCGCTCGGGGTGGCCCGGGACTGGTCCGCCTCGGTCGGGCTGGACCGGTCGACCGGGCTGGCCTGGGCCGGCGGCTACGTCGGCGACGGGGTGGGGACGAGCAACCTGGCCGGCCGTACCCTCGCCGACCTGGTCCGCGGCGTTGCGTCGGAGCTGACGGCGTTGCCGTGGGTGGGCCACCGTTCCCCCCGCTGGGAGCCGGAGCCGCTGCGCTGGCTGGCGATCAACGCCGGCCTCCGGGTGATGTCCTCGGCCGACGAGGTCGAACGCCGCACCGGCCGCCCGGCCCGCCGCGCCACCGCCCTCTCCCCCCTCCTGGGCCACTGACCCCACCCGCCCGCTCACCCGCCGCCGACGCCTCGGTGATCAAGAGGTTTGCGTCAGTCTGAAGATCAACCATGACGCAAACCTCTTGATCACCGGGGCGACCCAGGCGGGCAGAGAGGGAGGGAGCCGGGGTTAGTGGTTGGGGGGGATTACGCGCAGGTGGCCCCGGCGGCCGGTGGGCGGGGTCTGGGGGGTGGGGTGGTGGGGGTCGTGGTCGTCCTGGGGCGGGCGGGGGGCGACCGGGCGGGCCGCCTCGCGGACGGCTTCGGCCAGGGCGACCAGGTCGTCGGTGGTGGGCGGTGGCGGTTCGAACTCGCCCTCGTGCCGGACGACGTCCCAGCCCCGGGGGGCGGTCAGGCTCCGCGCGTGCTGCTCGCACAGGTCGTACGTGTGCGGCTCGGCGAATGCCGCCAGCGGGCCCACCACCGCCGTCGACTCGTTGTAGACATAGGTCAATGTGGCGACCGCTTGCCGGGGGCAGCCGTTACGGGAGCAGCGCCGTGGTGACCTCACGTGCGGCAGGGTATCCCCATTACCGGGTCCGGCGCACCGGTTCGCTTTGCGACACGCCCGTCACCGTGATCACAATTCGCACCTGGTGCTCCCGCCGCGCCCGTCGACGCGCGCCGCCACCGGCCGGGGCGGGCCGAGGGCTACCCTGTGGCTCATGACGAGCCCGGAACACCGCCGCCCCGGCTCCGGCCGGCGCAACCACCGCGACCGCCACGGACGTGGCCTGCGCGGGCGGCTGGTGCCGGCGACCGTGCCGTTGGCCCGGACCAAGGCCGAGATCTTCGACGACCTGGTGCTCGACACGGTGGAGACGCTGGAGCGCCGGTTCGCCACGGAGCTGGCCGGCGTCGAGTTCGCCGTCGAGGACGTCCCCCCGGACCTCAACGTCTACGACTCCGACGTGCTGGAGGACGGCGAGGTGCCGCTGGCCCGGCTGCTGCCCGGCCGGCCCGGTCGGCAGGAGGTGCCGCCCCGGATCGTGCTCTACCGCCGGCCGCTGGAGTTCCGCGCGATGGACCGCGAGGACCTGGCCGACCTGGTCCATGACGTGATCATCGAGCAGGTGGCGAACCTGCTCGGGGTCGATCCGGACGAACTGGCCTGACCGAGCCGCTGTCGCGCACCGTCGCCAACGCGTCGTTGGCCGGGCCGGGCAGGCTCCCGGGACCGCCCCGACCCCACCCCGCCGGCCGCTGGCTCCCCCGTGGACACGGGGCCGGTCGCCCCGGATGCGGCCGGCCTCCCCGTTGGCCGGCCACCGGCCCGACGTCGGTCACCCCCGCGACCCCGTCGGGCGTGAGCCGGGCGGCCCCCACCGCCCCGGCTCGACCCGTCGACTCAGGCGGCCCGCCGCTTGAGCTTGCGCCGCTCCCGCTCGGAGAGTCCACCCCAGATCCCGAACCGCTCGTCGTGCCCGAGCGCGTATTCCAGGCATTCCGTCTTGACCTCGCACCGCGAACAGATCCGCTTCGCCTCGCGGGTCGAGCCGCCCTTCTCGGGGAAGAACGCTTCCGGGTCGGTCTGCGAGCACAGTGCCCGCTCCTGCCACTCCGGCGCGTTTCCGAGCAGGTCGGCCACCTCAAGCTGGCCGTCCATCAGATGCCTCCTTGTCGCGCACCGACGTCACCGCCGCTGCAACCCCCCACGCGAAAGGCGTGCTTGTCCGTCCGGTCCCTATTTGTTGCGTTCCGCGCGAACAACCCCATCGAAATTACACGCGTGTAATGCGTGCGCCGTCAAGCCGAACTTGATAATGGAGTCGCCCTCCCGACACGCCACCGGACGGTCACCGGACCACCCGGCCCTCGCAACCTGCCCTATCGATTCAGACCCCGGGCGAGTAACGCCCTCTCCGGCGAGTTGCCCCAGATTTCTGCCGTGGCGTCGCCGCCCCGGACGACACCCGGGAACGCCGTCGGACACTCCGTCCGACCGTCTCGCCAAGATCATGAGCATGGTGGGGGACAGGTTAACGCGGTTGGCCCCGGACCGCCCGTCCAGCCGGAAATGCCGACAGCGCCCCGTCCACAATGTGGACGGGGCGCTCGGGTCGGGACGCCTGTGGCGACGCTCAGGTCGACCGGGGTGGGCTGCTCGGCCAGACGAATTCGGCGATCGCCCCACCGTTGACGGAGATCGTTCCGGCGGGCGTCTCCTCGTCCCACCAGACGGTATAGAGACCCGCCGTCAGATCCGGGTAGACGGCACTGTGGAACACCCCGTCCCGGACGATCCGCTCCCGGACGGCGGAGTGCGTCCGCACCGCGCCGTCCCGGTCGACCCGGCTGATCTCGATCTCCCGACCGTGCAGGTCACGTCCGGTGTAGATGATCAGGGCACCCATCTCCCCGCCGACGTCGAGCATCACCGTGCCGCTCTCCGTCGGCCCGTACTGGTGGTGATGGTGGTGGTGTCCGTTCACGCCGCACTCCGTCCGCTCAGGAGTCCGCCGCGGGCGGGTTGTTGAACCCGTCGTACGGCGTACCGAGGAAGGGGAAGTCCCGCAGGAACGGCGCGGTCACGTCGGCGGCACTCAACCCGGGGGTCACCGCGCCGGCCGCCGCGTCCGGCTTGAACTTCTTGTCCACCAGCGGCACGGTCACCCCGGCCACCGCCCGCAGTGCGATGCTCACCACGTCGTCGACGACCCGGCGGCCGTTGGGGAACCCGGCCAGGTCCCCACCGAGCAGACCGAACTGGTTCGGCTTGCTGCTCGGTTTGATCGCGGTGTTCAACCGCAGCATGTCGGCCTGCACGTCACCGGTGAGGTTGGTGAAGCCGTCGATCAGCCCGGACGGGATGCCGGTCAGCAGGATGGCGAGCAGGTCGGCCCGGGGCTTCTTGGACTTGTTCAGCGCGTCCAGGTTGGGGAACACCCCCGGGTAGAGCACCGGCAGCAGCGCCGCCAACTCCGGCTGCTCGACGAACCGGGCGAACCGCTTGTCCTCGGTCGGGGGCAGCGTGTTCCACAGGTCCTTCTTGGACATCGGCACGATGACCTCGTTGAACAGCGGGTTGCCCAGCCGGGACACCTGGGTCCACGGGCCGACCGCCGCGTCCGCCGCGACCTTGTCGCCGAGCACCCGCACCTGCTGCCGGGAGGCGGTCGTCCACACCCCGATCGTCGAGGCCCGGTCACCCACGCCGTACCGGTTGGCCCGGCGGCGCACCTTGCTCAGCGGCACCTGCACCGCGATGCTGTGCACGTTCATCCGGTCCACCGCGTTGACCGGCTCGCCCTCGGCCTTGAACAGCTTCTTGCCGGCCACGTGCAACTGCTGGAACGGGCGCAACGTGCCCAGGTCGAAGATCGCGCCCAGGTCGACGAAGAAGCCGTCCGCGCGCTGCCCGGCGAACACCTTCTCCCCCGTCGACAGCTTGAACGTCGCCTGCCGGACCAGGTCGTTGTACCTGGGGATGGAGAGCGGCCCGACGTTGCACGGCGGGCAGGGCAGCTTGTGCGCGAGCACGTGCTCCTTGCCGTCGGTGACCCGGGTCAGCTTGTAGAACTGCCGCCGGTTCCAGTTCTTGCTGTCCAGCGAGTCGATCGGGCCGGTGTTGTAGAGAAAACTGTTCTGGTTCGTGATCTCGGTACGGAATTCGAACCGGTAGGTCACGTCGGGATGGCCGTCACCGTCGTTGTCGATATGGATCTCGTACCGCACGTCGTCGCCGAACTCGAAGAAGTTCGGGCCGCCCGAGGGGAGCTGCAACGGCACGTAGTTGGCGATCAACGTCACCGAGTCGGGCCGGTCGGGGCTGACGAAGGCGTACAGGTCGGAACTGTCGGCGACCGGGTCCTTGCTTATTTCCGGTGCTTCGCGGTGGGACGACATGGCGGACCAACCTTTGCGGGATCATGAGGAATCAGGGCATGACGGACCGGGCGCGGCACCTGCGCCTGGCGGTGAAGGGGAAGGAACGCGGCCGGTCGACGCCGCGCGGCGGAAGCGGACGGGTCAGGCCGCCCGCTGACAGCGGTCGGGGCGGCCCGTCCGGACGACGGACAGGTCAGCCGCGCCCGGCGGCACGGCGCAGCCGGTCGGCCAGCCCCCGGTCGCGTACCTCGATCCGGGACGAACCGACGAAGACGTCCATCGTCCCCGACCTGGCGTCCCGCAGGTGGACCACGATCGGGCCGTCCGCGCCGGCCGCCGCCGGGGAGTTCTGCGCCACCGACACACCGGTGACCGTCAGGGCCGCCGCACCCAGCGTGGCGCTCGCCGCGGCGGTCAGTGTCTGCCGGCGGGTCAGTCGCGGCCAGGAACGCTTCCGCACTTCGCTCGTCATGGGGAACCTTTCCTCCGGCGGCGCGTGAGCGCGCGCGGTGTGGAGCGCGAGGTTGCCGGCGGCGGCCCTCGCCTCAACCGCCGCCGACGAACACTGGTACGGCCCGCACGCGCGAAAGGTTCGATGTCATCGCGACGGATGACCGTAAGCGGTCGTCCGTCTGCGCGCCGGCCGTCCGGCGGCGGCGGCGATCGCCCGCAACTGCTCCTCGGTACGCGCCGAACCGTTGCCCGAACCCGCCATCCGGGAGATGGTCTCCTCCATCAGGGTGCCGCCCAGGTCGTTGCAGCCACCCTGCAACATCGCCACGGTGCCCTCGTCGCCGAGCTTCACCCAGGAGCACTGGATGTTGTCGATCCGCCCGTGCAGCAGCAGCCGGGACATCGCGTGCACGACCCGGTTCTCCCGCCAGGTGGGGCCGGGCCGGGCGATGCCGGCCAGGTAGATCGGGGCGTTGGTGTGCACGAACGGCAGCGCCACGAACTCGGTGAACCCGCCGGTGCGGTCCTGCACGCCGGCCAGCACCCGGAAGTGCGCCAGCCACTGGCCGGGGTGGTCGACGTGGCCGTACATCATCGTGGAGCTGGAGCGGATGCCCAGCTCGTGCGCGGTGGAGACCACCTCGACCCAGGCGGCGGCCGGCAGTTTGCCCTTGGTGAGCACCCAGCGCACGTCGTCGTCGAGGATCTCGGCGGCGGTGCCCGGGATGGTGTCCAGGCCGGCCTCGCGCAGCATCGACAGCCAGTCCCGCACCGGCACGCCGGCCTTGGCGGCGGCGGTGGCGATCTCCATCGGGGAGAACGCGTGCACGTGCATGCCGGGCACCCGGGCCTTGATCGCCCGGACGATGTCGGCGTACCCGGTCACCGGCAGCTTCGGGTCGATGCCACCCTGGAGGCAGACCTCGCCGGCACCGGCCGCCCACGCCTCCTCGGCCCGGTCGGCCACCTGCTCCACCGACAGCCGGAACGCGTCGGCGTCCCGCTCCCGCTGGGCGAACGCGCAGAACCGGCAACCCACGTAGCAGACGTTGCTGAAGTTGATGTTGCGGTTGACCACGTAGGTGACGTCGTCGCCGACGGTGTCCCGGCGCACGTCGTCGGCGAGCCGGCACAGGTCGTCCAGGGCCGGGCCGTCCGCGCCGAACAGCGCCAGCGCCGCGGCGGCGTGCCGGGGCGCCAACAGCGCCGCCGGATCGTCGGCCGCCAGCCGCAGCCCCGCCCGCAGGTCACCGTCGGCACCCGCCGCCGGCCCGGCCGACGCGGCCGGGCTCACCTTGCCGGCGACCTGCGACCAGTCGCCGTAGACGCTGTCGAAGTCGCCCCGCCGGTCGTCGGTCCGACCGGTGGAGTCGATGGTGGCGTGCAGGTCCACCCGGCCGCCACCGAAGACCTCCTCCGGCTCCTGCCACGGGCGGCCCACCGGCCGCGCCGCCTCGACGGCCAGCCCGGTCGCCGGATCGGCCAGCGCGGCGACGTGCGGCGACAGCCGGGGGTCCAGCCACGGGTCGCCGGCCCGAACGTACTCGGGGTAGATGGTCAGCCGCTCGCGCAGGGTGAAGCCGGACTTCTCGGTCTGCCGGGCCAGCTCGTCGAGCTGCGGCCACGGCCGTTCCGGGTTGACGTGGTCCGGGGTGAGCGGGGAGACCCCGCCCCAGTCGTCGATGCCGGCCCGCAGCAGCAGGTCGTACTCGTCCTCGATCAGGTTGGGCGGGGCCTGGAGCCGGGCCCTCGGGCCGAGCAGCAGCCGGGCCACCGCCACGGTGGCCGCCAGGTCGTGCAGCTCCGCGTCGGGCAGGCCGCCCATCGCCGTGTCCGGCTTGGCCCGGAAGTTCTGCACGATCACCTCCTGGAGGTGGCCGTACTCCCGGTGCGCGCGGCGGATCGCGAACAGCGCGTCGACCCGCTCGGCGGGGGTCTCGCCGATGCCGATCAGGATGCCGGTGGTGAACGGCACCCCCACCCGGCCCGCATCGTCGAGCACCCGTAGCCGGACCGCCGGCTCCTTGTCGGGCGAGCCGAAGTGCGGGCCGCCCGGCTCCGACCAGAGCCGGGTGGCGGTGGTCTCCAGCATCATCCCCATGCTCGGCGCGACCGGCTTGAGCCGTTGCAGCTCCGACCAGGAGAGCACCCCCGGGTTGAGGTGCGGCAGCAGGCCGGTCTCCTCCAGCACCGCCACCGCGCAGGCCCGCAGGTAGTCCACTGTGGAGTCGTAGCCCCGCTCGTCCAGCCAGGCGCGGGCCGCCGGCCAGCGTTCCTCCGGCCGGTCACCGAGGGTGAACAGGGCCTCCTTGCAGCCCAGCGCCGCACCCTGCCGGGCGATCGCCAGCACCTCGTCGGTCTCCAGGAAGGCCGCCGGAAGCCGGTGCGGCACCGTGGCGAAGGTGCAGTAGTGGCACCGGTCCCGGCACAGCCGGGTCAACGGAATGAAGACCTTCTTCGAGTACGTCACCACGCCGGGCCGGCCGGCGTCGCGCAGCCCGGCGTCCCGGACCTCCCCGGCGATCCGGAGCAGTTCGTCCAGTTCGGGGCCCCGGGCGGTCAGCAGCGCGGTGGCCTCGTCGACGTCGAGCGCCCGCCCGGTGGCGGCCCGGCGCAGCGCCCGGCGTACCGCCGCCGGGGTCGGGCCGGAATCGGTGCGGTCAACCATCCGCCCAGCCTAGGCGCTTGCGGCGGCGATCCGGCAGGCACGCGGGCCGGGTGTGACATCTCCCCGGCGCCGCACCGGCCGGGTCGGCACGCGCGCCGCAGCGCGCCGACCCGGGCGGGTGGCTCAGTGCGGGGTGTTCGGGTCGTCGCGGCGGAAGGTCTGGGTACGGTCACCGTCGGTGTCGCTCGTGCCGGTGGTCGGCTCACCGGGCTGCCGGGGGATCGCCTGGGTCGGGTCGGCCGACGGGGGCTGCCCGAACGGCGGCCCGGCCGGCGGGGCGCCGAACGGCGGAGCCGACTGCGGCGCACCGAACGGCGGGGCCGACTGCGGAGCGGCACCGGCCGGCGGAGCCGACTGTGGGGCACCGAACGGCGGAGCCGACTGGGGAGCGCCGAACGGCGGAGCCGACTGCGGCGGCGGAGCGAAGCCGGGCTGGCCGTACTGCCCGGTGCCGGGCTGCCCCGGGTAGCCGGCGCCCGGGTAGCCGCCCTGCTGCGGCCAGCCGGGCTGCGGCTGACCGTAGACGCCGGGCTGCGGCTTCGGCTTCGGCACGTGGTAGAGGGTGCGCCAGATCCGGTAGACCACGAAGGCGGCCACCCCGAAGAGCGCGAACCAGGCGGCCCGGGTCAGCATGCCGAGCAGGGCGTCCAGCACCTCCGCCTCGGCCAGCCGGCCGACCAGCCAGATCAGGAAGGTCAACACGCCGAACAGGGCGGCGAAGGCGTACTCGCCGACGGCGATCTGGGTGAACTGCCGGGCCCGGCCGGACACCGGCGCGAGGTGGGTGACCAGCAGCACGGCCAGCAGCGGCAGCACCGTCGACTCGACGCCGACGAAGGCGAAGAACTCGCTTCCCGCCCGCCCCGAGAAGGTGCTGTAGTCCGATGTCGGCACGAGCAGCCGGACGAACCCGACGAAGAGCAGCACGGCGTTCGCGCCGAGCAGGACGAGCGCGGCGAGTTCGCGCAGGGGTGCGGTGATCTGGCGGGCCTGCGACGCGTCGTGCGACGCGGGCTCGGCGGGGCTGGTCACGAACTCTCCCTCGGGGCGAAACGGACAGAGGCCGACGTGAGCCTAGTCTCCCGGGCCGCCCGGCGGCGGGACACGTCCCGTACGGGAGGATGGACGGCATGCGCATCGTGGTTCTGACCGGCGGAATCGGGGGTGCCCGATTCCTGCTCGGCGTCCGGGCGTACGCCCGCGAGGTGGGTGCCGAGGTGACCGCCGTGGTCAACGTCGGCGACGACCTCTACCTGCACGGCCTCAAGGTCTGCCCCGACCTGGACAGCGTCCTCTACACCCTCGGCGGGGGCGCCGACCCGGAACGCGGGTGGGGGCGGGTCGGCGAGAGCTGGACGATCAGGCAGGAACTGGCGGCGTACGGGGCCGAGCCGAGTTGGTTTAACCTCGGTGACAAGGACGTCGCCACCCACCTGGTGCGCACCACCATGATCAACGCCGGCTATCCGCTGTCGCAGGTCACCGAGGCGCTGGCCGCCCGCTGGCAGCCCGGCGTACGGCTGCTGCCGGCCACCGACGACCGGCTGGAGACGCACGCGGTGGTCGACCTGGACGGCGAGCGGCGGGCCATCCACTTCCAGGAGTGGTGGGTCCGGTACCGGGCGGGCGTGCCCACCGACCGGTTCGTCTTCGTCGGTGCGGACACGGCCAAGCCGGCCCCCGGGGTGGCCGAGGCGCTGGCCGCCGCCGACGTGGTGCTGGTCGCGCCGAGCAACCCGGTGGTGAGCATCGCCCCGGTGTTGGCGGTGCCCGGCCTGCGTGACGCGGTCGCCACCGGCCCCGCCCCCGTCGTCGGGGTGTCCCCGATCATCGGCGGCGCACCGGTGCGCGGGATGGCCGACCGCTGCCTGGAGGTCCTCGACGTCGAGTGCAGCGCGGCCGGGGTGGGCCGGCTCTACGGTGGGCGCAGCGAGGGCGGCCTGCTCGACGGCTGGCTGGTCGCGCCGGAGGACGACGGGGTGGCGGTGCCCGGGGTGACCGTCCGCGCGGTCCCGCTGCGGATGACCGACGAGGCGGCGACCACGGCGATGGTCCGGGCCGCGATGGAGCTGGTGTGAGACTGGAGATCCTGCCGGTGCCCGGCATCGGCGACGTGACCGAGGGCGACGACCTGGCGGTGCTGATCGGCACCGCCGCGCCGTGGCTGCGCGACGGCGACGTGCTGGTGGTCACCAGCAAGATCGTGTCGAAGGCGGAGGGCCGGCTGGTGGACGTGCCGGCCGACGGGCCGGAACGGCTCGCCGCCCGGGACGAGGTGCTCGCCGCCGAGACCGCCCGGGTGGTGGCGACCCGGGGGGCGACCCGGATCGTGCAGACCCACCACGGCTTCGTGATGGCCTCCGCCGGGATCGACGCCTCGAACGTCGACAAGACCCGGCTGGTGCTGCTTCCGGTCGACCCGGACGCGTCCGCGCGGGCGCTGCGCGCCGCCCTGCGGGACCGCTACCGGATCGACGTCGCGGTGATCATCAGTGACACGATGGGCCGGCCCTGGCGCAACGGGCTGACCGACGTGGCGCTCGGGGTGGCCGGGATGCCCGCGATCCGCGACCACCGGGGCGAGGTCGACCCGTACGGCAACGAGCTGCAACTGACCCAGATGGCAGTGGTCGACGAACTGGCCGGCGCGGGCGAACTGATCAAGGGCAAGTGCGACCAGGTGCCGGTGGCGGTGGTCCGTGGCTACCTGCCCGCACCGTCCCCGCCCGCCGAGGCTGCCGGGCCGGCGGCGACCCGCCCGGCCGAGGACGGCGTCGGCGCGGCGGCCCTGGTCCGGGAGAGCGACCTGGACCTGTTCTCCCTCGGCACCGCCGAGGCGACGGCGGCCGGCCTGCGGGCCGCCGCGACCCTCGCCGACGGACCGGGCGCGACGCCCGCCGACCCCGCCGCCGTCGACCGGGCCATCACCGCCGTGGCGACGGTGGTCGCGCCCGGCACCACCTTCACCCACGTCACCGACGACGAGGTACGCACCGGCCTCGCCGCGACCGTCGACGGCTGGCCGGCCGGGGCCACCGGACTGGTGCTCGGCGCGGCACCCACCCCGGTCGACCAGCCCGACCTGGTGCGCTTCGGTGCCGACCTGTACCGGCTGCGGATCGCGCTGGCCGCCGAGGGTGTCCCGTCCACCCTGCTGCCGCCGCCGACGGGCAGCATCGCCAGCGCCTGCCTGGCACTCTGACCGGCCCCGCCCGTCGCGCCGGCCGTCTCGACGGCCGGGCCGGCCAGGCTCGGGCCCGCCGTGATCCGGCCGGCCGTGATCCGGCCCGCGGTGATGCGGCCGGCCGTGATGCGGCCCGCGGTCGTGCCCGACGGTGATCGACACGCGATCGCCGAAGTTGCGGTGTCCGCTCCACGGGATACCGCAACCTCCGCCCCATTGCGCCGCCCGCCGGCGGGGCGGCGGGCTCAGGCGTCGAGCATGGCCCGGCCGAGGGGGGTCAGGGTGTGCAGGACCGTGTTGCGGTCGCGGCGGCTGACCAGCAGACCGGCGTTGCGCAGCACGGCGGTGTGCTGGCTGGCCGCGGCGGCCGAGATGTGCAGCCGGCGGGCCACCTCCCCGGTGGTCGCGCCGTCGTCGCTGACTTCGAGCACCGCCGCCCGGGTGCGGCCGAGCAGCGCCGCGAGCGCCTCCCGGCCGCCCTCTCCCGGTGACGGGTCCAACCCGCCGAGCCGGTCGGCCGGGTAGACCAGCACCGGCGGGAGCGCCGGGTCGAGCAGCGCGACCGGGGTACGCGCGCAGAAGAACGACGGCACCAGCAGCAGCCCCCGACCGTCCAGGTGCAACTCCCGCCGGTTCGGATAGTCCACGACCTGGAGCACGCCGGAGTCCCAACGCATGCCCGGTCGCAGGCTCGCCAGCAGCCCCTCCGCGCCGCCGTCGAGCAGCGCCCGGGCCCGTACCGCGCGGTCGGCCTCCACGGCGGCCCTGATCCGCCCCCAGTACGGGTCGATCGCCACCGAGCGGTACTGCGTCATCGACTCGGTCAGGTGGCGCAGCACCTCCGGCTCGCCCCGGGCCAGCGCGGCGGCCGACGACGGCAGCGGGTTCGCCCCGGCCAGCAGGGTCAGGTCCCGGCGCAGCAGCTCGGTCGGAGTGGACCGGACGGCGTCCAGGCCCGCCTCGAAACCGTCGAGGCTCTGGTAGGGGGTGAGGAAGTCGGGGAAGTAGCCCCGGGGCGGGTTCAGCGCGAACAGCAGCCGGAACTGGTCGGCGGCGGTGTCCCGGCGCAGCCCGGCGGCGACCCCCTGACGCCAGCGCGCCATCAGTGGGTCGCGGGTCCGCCCCTGGAGCAGGTGCAGGCTGAGGACCAGCTCCCACACCGGGTCGGCGGCGGGGGCGACCCGGGTCCGGAGGATGTCCTCCCGGGAGAAGTGGATCGTCAGCATGGAGCGCTCCTGGGGCGGGGCAGGGGGAGGCCCGCCGACCCACTGAACTGTACCGGGCGGCACTTATCTCCACTTTTAAGCGTGGGCTGAAAGACCTCGACGCCCGTCCCGCCGGTTGGCATGCTCCTACTGCCCGGTACGACACGCGGGGTTCTTCCCGCTGCCGGTCGGGCGCGTCGGGGTCCACCGAAGGTGGCGCCCGGGAGGCACTACGAGGGTCTGCGGCCCTGGTTCCGCAGAGGTGTCACCCGGGCCCCACCGCCCCTGTCGCGGGTGGGGTCAACCGATCCAGAGCGCCACCCGGTGGTCCTCGTCGGTGACGTAGAAGCTGCGTCCGTCCACCTCGGCCACCCCCTCCACGTGCCGGAACGGTGCCAGTTCCGCCACCACCTCGCCGGCGATCCGACCGTCGTCGGCGGGATCCCAGCGGAACCTGACGTGCCGCGAGGTGACCTCGCCGCCCGTGGGGTGGTCGTCCAGCAGCACCGATCCCTTGCCCAGCGCGTCGATCGAGCCGACCACCGCCGCGTACCCGCCGTCGGCGGTCGGGGTGACCGCGCGGAAGCCGACCAGCGCACCGGGCGGGGTCACCCCGGTCAGCACGTACGCCCGGCCGGCACGCGGCCAGCCGCCGCCCGGGGTGAACATCTCCGGCACCCCGGCCAGCTCGACCAGGACCGGTTCCCCGTCCACGGTCACCGGGAAGCGCAGCCCCAGCAGCACCGTCCCCTCCGGGGTGAACGCCGCCGCCTCCACGTTCAGCGGCAGGTCGTCGTCGGCGAGCCGGCGTACCCAGGACTTGGCCCGCGCGGTGCCCCGGGACACCGTCTCGCCGATGAACCGCTGGCGCACCCGCTCACCCGGCGGCAACGGGGTGAACGCCGCCTTCACCAGCGCGTCGTTGACCGCCCGGTGCACCCGGAACCGGTTGCGGACCACCTGCACCGGCAACGTCCCGGTGGCCGCGTCGTCCTCCCGGAAGCGGGCCACGAACGCCCGGCGGGGGCGCAGCGGGCCGGCCTTGGACCCAAAGTGCGACCCGAAGACGTACACCCAGCCGTCGTGTGCGGCGAGCGCCTCGCCGTCCTCGGTGCGGCCGTTCTCGACCCCGGCGTCGGCCGGCACGTGGTGGGCGACCCACTCGCCGTCGGTACGTTCCAGCAGCAGGGCCAGGCAGTGTTCCACGGGCCCCTCGTCGAGCACCGTCCAGAAACCACGTACGGCGTCGTGCGCCCGCAGCAGGGACCGGGAGCGGACCGGCAACAGGTCACTGGCCTCGTTGCCGGCGACCACGAACTCCAGAAGTCTCAGGTTCACCGCGCCAGGGTACGGAGCGCGCGCTCGTAGAGTGTCGGAATGCCCGACGCCTTCCCCGCCCCTCCCCCGGCCGCCGCGACCACCCCACCCCAGCCCGCCGGGCCCGACGGTGCCGGCGGGAACGCGACGCTGCACGCGGACGCGGTGGCCTTACTGACCGGCTGGACGCCGACCGGGCCGGCCGCCGCCGGGGCCCGGGACCGCACCATCGACCTGCTCGCCGACGGCCCGGTCGCGCTGACCCGCCACCACCTGCCGGGTCACCTCACCGCGAGCGCGCTGATCCTCGACGCCGCCGGGGAACGGGTGCTGCTCTGCCTGCACGGGAAGCTGCACCGCTGGGTGCAGTTGGGCGGGCACTGCGAACCTGGTGACGCGACGCTGGCCGGGGCGGCGCTACGCGAGGCCACCGAGGAGTCCGGCATTCCCGGGCTGGTCATCGACCCCGTACCGATCGACGTGGACATCCACCCGGTGCGCTGCCAGGGCGGCTCGCTGCACCACGACGTCCGGTTCGCGGTCTTCGCCCCGCCGGGCGCAATCGAGCAGGTCAGCGACGAGTCGGAGGCACTCGGCTGGTTCCCGACCGACCGGCTGCCGGAGCCGCTCGCCGGGGGGACCGCCAAACTCGTCGCGCCGGCCCTGGCCGTGCACGCCCGCCGGCCCCGCTGACCGCGCCACCCGGCTCCGCTGACTGCGTCCACCGGCCCTGCGGCAGCGTTCAGGGGCCGCGCGCACCGTGCTCCGGCCCCGCCCGGGTACCGACCCGCCCGGCGGTCGGCGGGTGCCGACGCCGGGCGGGGTCAGGCCACGCGGTGGCTCAGACCAGGCCGTCCTCGCCCCGGGCCTTCAGCTCGTCGACCAGCGCCTTGACGTCCTGCGCCCGGTCGCGCGGGCACACCAGCACCGCATCGGGGGTGTCCACCACGATCAGGTCACGGACCCCGACGGCGGCCACCAGCCGACCCGACTGCGGCACCACCACCAGGTCGTGGGCGTCGTGCAACAGCACCCCCGGCTTGGCGTCGGCCCCCAGCACCACGTTGCCGTCCGGGTCGGCCGGCAGCACCTCGCCGAGGGTGTGGAAGTCGCCGACGTCGTTCCAGCCGAAGTCGCCAGGCACGGTGGCGACCCGGCCGGCGGTGGCCGCGTCCTCCATCACCGCGTAGTCGACGGAGATCTTCGGCAGCGTCGGCCAGACCGTGCCGAGGACGTCGTCCTGCTCGGGGCCGCCCCAGGCCGCCGCGATCGCGGTCACCCCGGCGTGCAGGTCCGGCTGCTGGCGGGCCAGCTCGGCGAGGAAGACGTCCACCCGCCAGACGAACATGCTGGCGTTCCAGAGGTGCCGACCCGAACGCAGGTACGCCTCGGCGACCGGCGCGGCCGGCTTCTCCTTGAACTCGGTCACCGGGCGCAGCGGGCCGTCACCGGTCGGCTCCCCGGTCTCCAGGTAGCCGTAGCCGGTCTCGGCCCGGGTCGGGGTGATCCCCACCGTCATCAGCAGACCCTGCTCGGCCCCCTGCACCGCCGCCCGGACAGTTTGCACCCAGGCGGCCGGGTCCCGGATCAGGTGGTCGGCGGCGAACGAACCCATCACCGCCGACCCGTCACGCCGCGCGATCACCGCCGCCGCCAGCGCGATCGCCGCGCAGGAGTCCCGGGGGGACGGCTCCACCAGGATGTTCTCCTCGGGCACCCCGCGCAGTTGCCGGGCCACCGCCGCCGCGTGGGCGACGCCGGTGACCACCAGGACACGCTCCGGTGTGGTCAGCGGCGTCAGCCGGTCGACGGTCGCCTGGAGCAGCGACGCATCGGTGCCGGTGAGCGGGTGGAGGAACTTGGGGTGCCCCGCGCGGGACAGCGGCCACAACCTCGTGCCGCTGCCACCCGCCGGGATGACGGCGTAGAGCATCAGCACATCATGCCCGAACCACCTCAGGTCGGATGGCGGCTCGGCCGTACCGTCAGCGACCACTCAGGAACGGGCCCGGCTCCAGGCGGCGATGTGCACCTCGGCGCTGGACGCCCAGGTGAACTCCTTGGCCCGGTCGAAACCGGCCTTGGCCAGCGACGACCGGCGCTGCTCGTCGTCGAGCAGGGCGGCCAGGTCGGTGGCGATCTGGTCCGGGTCCTCGCTGGTGTAGGCGACCGCGTCGCCGCCCACCTCGGGCAGCGAGAGCCGGGGGGTGGTGAGCACCGGCGCGGCGCAGGCCATCGCCTCCAGGATCGGCAGGCCGAACCCCTCACCGTACGACGGGTAGGCGGCGACCAGCGCGCCGCCGAGGAAGCCGGGCAGGTCGGCGTAGCGCAGGTAGCCGGGGCGCAACAGCCGCAGGTGCGACGGGACCTCGGCCACCGCGCGGTCGATGTCGTCGTCGTGCCCCTGACCGCCGGCGACCACCAGGGCCGGCGGGTCCTCCCGGTCGGCCACCGCCCGCGCCCAACCCCGGATCAGGTTGGGTACGTTCTTGCGCGGCTCCTTCGCCCCGAGGAAGGCGACGTAGCTGCTGCCGCCGAGCCCGAGCCGGGCCCGTACCCGCGCCTTCTCCTCCTCACCCGGGGCGTGGAAGGCCTGCTGGTCGACCCCGTGGTAGGCCACGTCGATCCGGGTCGGGTCGGCGTCGAGCAGCCGGATCAGCTCGTCGCGGGTGGCCTTGCTCGGCACGATCACCCGGCTGGCCCGGCGCAGCGACGTCTTGATCGCGCTGCGGAAGAACGTCCGGCGGGACTTGTCGTAGTGCTCCGGCTCGGTGAAGAACGTCGCGTCGTGCACGGTCACCGTGACCGGGCAGCCGGCCCGCAGCGGGCAGGTGTAGAACGGCGAGTGCAGCACCTCGGCACCGACCTGCTGGGCGAGCAGCGGCAGGCCGGTCTGCTCCCAGGCCAGCCGGGCCGGGCGGTGGGCGACGGCGGCCGGGGCGGGGATCACCTCGGCCTTGGGCAGCATCCGGGTGTAGCGCTCCAGGTCGGTGCGGAGGCTCACCACGACCAGGTCGACCGTCTGACCGCACACTGTGCCCAGGGCGCCGAGCAGGCCATCGACGTATCTACCGACGCCGCCTCGGTCGGCGGGGACACTCGTGGCGTCGATGAGCACGCGGGGCGGGCGACCGGCGGTCACGGGGCGACTCCTTGCAGTGGCGGGTCTGTGGGGAACAACACTCCGGGCAAGCCTACGCCGGAGCGCGGCACGGACGCTGACTCCGACCCGACCGTACGCCGACTTGTCATCGCCATCGGATACGGACGGCAGGGGCGTATCGTTCGCGCCGATGGCCGACAACATTGCCCGAGTGTTCGCCGCCGCGATCGCGGCCGACCCCGCCCGCCCCCTGCTGACCTGGTACGACGACGCCACCGGCGAACGCACCGAACTCTCCGGCGCGACCCTGGCGAACTGGGTGGCCAAGACCGCCAACCTGCTCGTCGACGAGTTGGCCCGCAGCCCCGGCGACCCGGCCGGGGTGCTGCTGCCGCCGCACTGGCAGACCGCCGCGGTGCTGCTCGGCTGCTGGTCCGCCGGCTTGACGGTGCGTGACGAGCCGGGTGCCGTGGACGTGCTCTTCGCCGCCGCCGACCGGGTTGCCGAGGGGGACGCCTGGCCGGCCGGCGACCGCTACGCCCTGGCGCTCGCCCCGTTCGCCGCCCCGCTGCGCGAGGTCCCCGCCGGGTACGCCGACTACGTGGTCGAGGTACGCACCCAGGGTGACCACTTCACGCCGTCCACCCAGGGTGGTCCGGCCGACGCGGACCTGCTGGCCGAGGCGGACGCCCGCGCGACGGCCCTCGGCATCTCCCCCGGCGACCGGCTGCTCGTCGACGCGGCGGTCCACCCCGACCCGCGCGACTGGCTGCTCGCCCCCCTGCTCCGCCGGGCGACGATCGTGCTCACCGGCAACGCCGACCGGTCCCGCTTCCCCTCCCGCGCCGACACCGAACGCACCACCCACACCCTGACCTGACCCCGCCCCCTCCCTCCCCTCCCCCCTCCGCCCCTCCGCCCCTCCGAACACTGCGTCGATCATGGAGTAATGGTGGGAGAAAACTAGCCTTTCGCCCCTTTTGCAGGGCACCACAACTCCATGATCGGCGCGGCGCGGCGCGGCGCGGCGCGGCGGGGCGGGGCGGGGCGGGTTAGGGGGTGGGGCGGGTCTGGGCGAAGGCGGCGAAGGCGGTCAGGGACTCCGGGTTGGCCAGGGCGCCCTTCGCGGCTGCCGACTCCACCGGGGTGCCGGTGAGGATCTTCTTGACCGGCACCTCCAGCTTCTTGGACGACAGGGTGCGCGGCACCGCCCTGACCTGGTGGATCTCGTCGGGGATGTGCCGGGGCGACAGCGCGGTGCGCAGCTCGCGGGCGATCTTCTTCCGCAGCGCGTCGTCGAGTTCCAGGCCCTCGGCGAGCACCACGAACAGCAGCAGCTCCCCCGCGCCGCCCTCGTCGTCCTCCAGGTGCACCACGACCGAGTCGACCACCTCGTCGAGGCCCTCCACCACCGAGTAGAACTCGGCCGTGCCGAGCCGTACGCCTCCCCGGTTGAGGGTGGCGTCGGAACGGCCGGTGATCACGCAGCCGCCCCGCTCGTTGATGGTGATCCAGTCGCCGTGCCGCCACACCCCGGGATAGACGTCGAAGTACGCCTCGGTGTAGCGGCTGCCGTCCGTGTCGTTCCAGAACCCCACCGGCATGCTCGGCATCGGCGCGGTGATCACCAACTCGCCCAGTTCGCCGAGGACCGGGGTGCCGTCGGCCGAGCGGGCCTCCACCTTCGCCCCGAGCGCCCGGCAGGTGATCTCCCCGGCGTGCACCGGCAGCAGCGGCACCCCGCCGACGAAACCGGTGCAGACGTCCGTCCCACCGGACAGGGACTGGAGCTGGAGGTCGGTGCCGACCGTGTCGTACACCCAGGTGAAGCCCTCGGCGGGCAGCGGCGCGCCGGTGGAGCCGACCCCGCGCAGCGCGGACAGGTCGGCGATCTGCTTGGGCACCAGGCCGGACTTGCGGCAGGCCAGCAGGAACGGCGCGGACGTCCCGAAGTAGGTGGTGCCGGTCTCCTCGGCCAGCCGCCACAGCGCACCCAGGTCGGGGTGGCCGGGGTTACCGTCGAACAACACGATCGTCGCCCCGACGGCCGGCCCGGAGACCAGGAAGTTCCACATCATCCAGCCGGTGGTGGTGAACCAGAAGAACCGGTCGGCCGGGCCGAGATCGTGGTGCAGGGCCAGCATCTTGAGGTGTTCGAGCAGGATGCCGCCGTGCCCGTGCACGATCGGCTTCGGCAGCCCGGTGGTGCCCGAGGAGTAGAGCACGTAGAGCGGATGGTCGAACGGTACCGGGGTGAAGGTCAACGGCTCGTCGGTCGCCGCCGCCAGCTCGGCCCAGCTCAGCGCAGCCTGCGGTACGTCGGCGGTGCCGCTCGGGTGCAGGTAGGGGACGTGGACGGTGTGGGTCAGCGACGGCAGGGCGGCCCGGATGGCGGCCACCTCGGCCCGCCTGTCGACCGGCTTGTCGCCGTACCGGTAGCCGTCCACGGCCACCAGGACCTTCGGGGCGATCTGCTGCCAGCGGTCGACGACACTACGGGTGCCGAACTCCGGGGCGCAGGACGAGAAGATCGCCCCGAGGCTGCTGGTCGCCAGCAACAGCACGTACGTCTCGGGGATGTTCGGTGCGTACGCGGCCACCCGGTCCCCGGCGGTGACGCCGAGCCGGCGCAGCCCGGCCGCCACCCGGCGGACCTGCTCACGCAGCTCGGCTACGGTCAGGGTGACCGGCGCGCGGGTCTGGGAGTGCGCGACCACCACCGGGTCGTCGTCGGCCCGGCCGGGCATCCGCAGCACGTTCTCGGCGTAGTTGAGCGTCGCGCCGGGGAACCACCGGGCACCGGGCATCGCCGCATCGCCCAGGGTCGCCGTCGGCGGAGTGTGCGCGACGACCGCGAAGTGATCCCAGATCGAACGCCAGAAGGCGTCCAGGTCGGTGACCGACCACTGCCACAGCGCGTCGTAGTCGGCGAAGTCCAACCCCCGGTGCTCCCGCAGCCACCGCAGGTAGCCCCCGATCCGGGACCGTTCGCGTACGTCCGCCGGCGGCGTCCACAGCACGTCACCCACCGCTCCACCCTCCCTGAGGCCCCACACGGCACTGTGCCCGGCCATGCCGCCATCTTGCCTACCTCGCAGCGCCATCATCCACACCGGGGCCCGACACGGAAACGTGCCCCGCGCACACAATCCGTCCCCACCTGCACACATGACCCTCCACCACAGGGGCCGGCCTCGGGCTGGAGGCCGGGCTGGGCCGGGCTGGACTGGGCGTAGGCCAGGCCAGGCCAGGCCAGGCCGGGGCTGGGCTGGGGCTGGGCTGGGGCTGGAGGCCAGGGCGCAGCCTGGGGCTAGGGCTGAGCCGGGCCCGAGGCCACAGCCGGGCTCAGGCTCGGCCGGGCTCGGTGATCAAGAGATTCGAGTCAGCTTTCAGCCTGAAGTTGACGCAAACCTCTTGATCACCGACCCACTCCCCGGTGATCAAGAGGTTTGCGTCAGTCTCGCGCCGCACACTGACGCGAACCCCTTGATCACCGGGACGAAAGCGGGCGGGGCAGGGGCGGGGAGGGCGGAGGGTAGGGCCGGGAAGTGGGGGTCAGGAGGCGCGGTGGGCCTGGATGGCGCGGCGTTTGGCGAGGCGGTGGGCGCGGCGGATCTCGGCCTCCTTGTAGCGGCGTTCGTCCTCGGCGGTCTCCGTGAGCACCGGCCGGACCGCCCGGGGTGCGCCGCCCACGTCCACCCCGACGAAGACCAGGTACGCGGTGGCCACCCGGACCGGTTCCTCCTCGGCCGAGTCCCACCGCTCGGCGACCACCTTCACGCCCACCTCCATCGAGGTGTTGCCGGTCCAGTTGACCTGGGCGTGGGCGTGCACCAGATCGCCCACCCGGACGGGTTCGGAGAAGACGATCTCGTCGATCGAGGCGGTCACCGCCGTACCGCCGCTGTGCCGGGCCGCCGCCGCTCCGGCCACGTCGTCGACGAACTTCATCAACACCCCACCGTGCACGGTCCCGTACAGATTGACATCGACAGCGGTCATGATGCGACTCAGCGTGACCCGGGAGTACGACGTCGGCTTGCCGGCAGGGGTGGTGGGGTGCTCGGTCATGGCAGAAACGGTACGGTGCGCCAATGCGACATCTCTGGAGCTTCCTCGCCGGGTTGGTGGTGGCGCCCGTCACGTGGGTGTTGATCACTCTCGGGCAGGACGGGTCGGGCCGCACCGTGGACCGCTGGGTGGAGATCGGCACGTACAGCACGGCCAACCTGATCGAGCCGGCCGTCTACCTCGGCGTCGCCGGCATCCTGCTCGGCCTGGTCGGCACGCTGCGCACCTCGCCGGTCGGCCCGCTCGTCGCCGGGCTGCTGCTGGTCACCCCGTACGTCGGGATGTTCATCGCACCGTTCACCGTGCTCGACCGGATCCCGGGCGACTGGAAGGTGCTCGGCGACCCGCTGCCGCTGCACCAGCCGGTGCAGGACGGCACCCTGTTCCTGATCGGCCTGCTGCTGCTGATGGCCGTGTTCAGCGCCCAGCGGTGGCGGCGCTGGCCGCAGCCGGCGACCGGCGCGGAACCGGCCCCGGCCGACGACGACACCCCGCCGCCGCCCAGTTTCGCCACGAGCGACTGGCCGCCGCCCCCGCCGGCCCGCAATGAGCCGGACACGGCCCCGCTCACCCTGGGCTACCCCGATCTGGACACCCCCACCGAGCCGCTGCCCCGGCGGACCAGCAGCGAGTCGCCGTGGTCCGCGCCGCCGCGCTACGGCGCGAAGCCGGAGAACAGCACCGACAACCGTTGACGTCGCCGGGTGGGCCGGACTGGAGCCGGCCCACCCGCACCCGGCCCTTCCACAACCGGGCCACGGTCAGGCCGGTTCTGGCTCAGTCGGACGGCGACCAGGGATCGACGGGCAACTCGTAGACGAGTCGGTAGCGGTCACCAGGAAACACGATGTCGGCGGTTTCCACTGCGGCCTGCCCGGCGAAGTAGGTGCGCTCGACTTCGATCACCCACCTGCCGCCGCGCCGGTCGAGTTCGAGGGCGGCAGCTTCCTCGGGCATCGCCTGCCTGGTCGTCACCTCTTCCACGAACCGGTCGATCGTCACGCCGATGGAATCCATCCGGGCGACCACGCCGATGATCGGACCTCGCTCGGGGTACTCGATCGGCGTACCGCCGGTGAGGGCCAGCGGCTCGTACGAGTCGGCAAGTTGTATCGGGACTCCGTCGGCCAGGTAGCGGTACCTGGTGTGCATGACGGTGTCGCCGGGCTGAATGCCGAGCCGTTCGGCGATGCGGGGCGTCGCGGGAATCTTCCTGCTCTCGGAATCCCAGCTCGGTTGCTTGCCTGCGGCTTCGCTGTCCCGGGCGAACGGTGACGTGCTGCCGATACGGTTGCGCAGGTCCCGGGAGTGGGCGCGACGCACGAGCGGTGTGCGGTTGCGGACGTAGTTGCCCGATCCCCGTCGGCCTTCGATGAGCCCTTCGCTGCGGAGCATGGTGAGGGCGTGCTTGATGACGGTGCTGGAGAAGCCCCAGCGCTGCTGGAGTTCCCTCTCGGTGGGCAGCTTGTCCCCAGAGGACAGTTCACCGCCAAGGATCCGCTGTCGCAGGTCATCAACGACGCGCTGATAGTTGGGCGGCTCCCTGCCGGTCATGGATGACCCCTCTACGTGGACGCACCTGCTCACGGTCAAGTCGACCACGTCTCCGCAGGCGCAGCAAACAATGTCGAAGGTTCATGATCCGAAAGTTAGAACAATTAGATCCTTTACTGACCCAAAGTTAGTGCGCTAACTTTGGGTCAGTGCGGAAACGCTCACTCAGGGCTATCTGCGCAGCTCGCAGCCCCGCTTGCCCCAAGGTAAGAGTGATCATGAAATCTGAAGTGGTATCGATCGTGTTCGGGGGCCTGGTGCCGGGTTTCCTGGTCGGGCTGCTGGCGTTCCGGGTCAAGTCGAGGTGGTGTCCGCGCTGCGGGGAGTCCACCACCGTGGCCGCACCCCCGCCGGTGGAGCGGGACCGGTGACCCGGCCGACCCGGCCCGACGTCGACGAGCTGCCGATCGGCCGGCGGGTGGCCCGCTGGCGGGTACGCCGCCGGATGACCCAACAGATGCTCGCCGACCGGCTCGGCAAGTCGAAGAGCTGGGTGGACAAGGTCGAACGCGGCGTACGAAGCCTGGACCGGTACTCGACCGTCCAGGAGATCGCCGAGGTGCTGCGCCTCGACCCGGCCGTCCTGCTCGACCCCCGCCGGCCGCTACCGACGGTGGCCGTCGGCCTCGACGGGGTGGACGCGGTCCGCGCCGCCCTGGCCCGCTACCACCAGCCGCCTGTCCGGACGGTGCCGCCCGACGAGGTGCAACGACACGTCGCCCACGCCTGGCTCACCTACCAGCACGCCCACTACACGCAACTGCTCCGCGCCCTGCCCACCCTGTTGGATGCCGCCCGTGCCACGCCGGGGCCACTGGTGTCCGCGTACCGGATCACCGCCTCGGTGCTGGTCAAGCTCGGCGAGGCCGACCTCGGTTGGCTCGCCGCCGACCGGGCCGTCGCCGCCGCCGTGGGCGACCCGGTCCGTGCCGGCACCGCCACCATCGCGGTCGCCCAGGCGCTGCGCGCGCTCGGCCGCGACCGGCTCGCCCTCACCGCCGCCGTCGCCGCCATCGGCACCGCTGCCGACGACGCGGTACGGGGGACGCTCTTCCTCCAGGCCGCGCTGGCCGCCGCCGGCTGCGGTGACGGCCGCCGCGCCGACGACCTGATCGGCCACGCCCGCGTCCTCGCCGACAGGTGTACGGGCGACGACGACCCGCACCACACCGCGTTCGGTCCCGTCGCCGTGCTGCTGGCCCGTTTCCTGACCGCTCAACGCCTCGGTGACACGGCCGAGGCCGTCTACCACCACGAGAAGGCGCTCGGCCGCGAGGACTGGCGGCGGCTTCCCGTCGAGTATCGGGCGGCACACCTCGTCGACGCCGCCCGCGCCTACCTCGACGCCGGTGACCTCGCCGCCGCCGGTCGTACGCTGATCGACGCCGACACATCGCGCCCGCCGAGGTCCGCTACCGCCCCGCCGCGCGTACCCTCGTCGCCGAGATCGCCCGCAGCGGCCCGCCGGCCGCCGACGTGGCCCGCCTCGCCACCACCGTCGGCCTCACCCGCTGACCGTCAGGGCGGTCAGTCCTTGAGGAGCTGGCGGGCCATGACGATCCGCTGCACCTGGTTGGTGCCCTCGTAGATCTGGGTGATCTTGGCGTCGCGCATCATCCGCTCGACCGGGTAGTCGCGGGTGTAGCCGTATCCGCCGAGCAGTTGTACGGCGTCGGTGGTGATCTCCATCGCCGCGTCCGAGGCGAAACACTTCGCCGCCGCGCCGAAGTAGGTCAGGTCCGCGTCACCACGTTCGGACTTCCCGGCCGCCGCATAGGTCAACTGGCGGGCGGCCTCCAACTTCATGCCCATGTCGGCGAGCATGAACTGGATGCCCTGGAACTCGGCGACCGGCTTACCGAACTGCTTGCGCTCCTGCACGTAGCCCTTGGCGTAGTCCAGAGCCCCCTGGGCGATCCCGACGGCCTGGGCGGCGATGGTGACCCGGGTGTGGTCCAGGGTCCGCATCGCCGTACCGAACCCGGTGCCCTCCGCGCCGATCATCCGGTCCGCCGGGATCCGCACGTTGTCGAGGTAGACCTCCCGCGTCGGGGAGCCCTTGATGCCGAGCTTCTTCTCCGGAGCGCCGAAACTCACCCCCGGGTCGGACTTCTCCACCACGAACGCGGAGATCCCCCGCGACCGCGCCGCCGGGTCGGTCACCGCGAACACCGTGTAGAACTCGGAGACGCCGGCGTTGGTGATCCACCGCTTCACCCCGTTGAGCACCCAGTGATCACCGTTACGCACCGCCCGCGTCGTCATCGACGCCGCGTCACTGCCCGCCTCCGGCTCCGACAGGCAGTACGAGAACATCCCCTCACCCGAGGCGACCCGGGTCAGGTACCGCTGCTTCAACTCCTCGGAGCCGGCCAGGATCAGCGGCATCGTGCCCAGCTTGTTCACCGCCGGGATCAGCGACGACGAGGCGCACGCCCGCGCCACCTCCTCGATGACGATCGCGGTGGCCAGGGCGTCCGCGCCGGCCCCGCCGTACTCGACGGGGATGTGCGGGGCGTGGAAGTCGGCGGCCCGCAAGGCGTCGTACGAGGACTTGGGGAACTCCCCCGTCTCGTCGGCCTCGGCCGCGTGCGGGGCCACCTTGGCGGCACAGACCTCGCGGACCGCCTCGCGGACCGCGTCGTGCTCCTCGGGCAACCGGTAGACGTCGAACGTCTGTTCTGCGGCCATGTCGGCCCTCCCCTTTCACCGCTATCATGCGCAGTCTGTGTGCCGTCTCCAGGCCGCCGACTGCCGCAGACTGAAGGATAGCCATCGTGGTTCCCCACCACGTTACCGGCCGGTAGGATCGTGCCGGGCAGGCGTCGACAGCGCACAACTACGCTGACCGAACGACAGGTTTTCCATCGGTGCCCGGCCAGGCGCCGCAGCCGATTGCGACGCAGTGAAGCGCCGCCAGTGCGAGCGGAGAAGACAGGCGTGACGATCCCGTACCCGAACATCCAGCCGGCGCCGACCATCTCCCCGGTGGCGCCCCCCTCGGGTGCGCCGCGTCCCCGGGTGACGTTCCTGGGCACCGGCTACCTCGGCGCGACGTACGCCATCTGCTACGCCGAACTGGGCTACGAGGTGCTCGGCTTCGACGTCGACGCCGACAAGATCGCCAAGCTGAACGCGGGCGAGGTGCCGATCCACGAGCCGGGCCTCGACGAGCTGCTGCGGCGCAACCTGGCCGCCGGCCGGCTGCGGTTCTCCACCGACATCGCCGAGACCGCCGAGTTCGGCGACGTGCACTTCATCTGCGTCGGCACCCCGCAGCGGGCCGACGGCATGGGCGCCGACCTGTCGTACGTCGAGGCCTCGGTGACCGCCCTGGCCCAGCAGCTCACCCGCAAGGCGCTGATCGTCGGCAAGTCCACCGTGCCGGTCGGCACCGCCGAGTGGGTGGAGCAGCTCGTCGGCAAGCACACCCCGGACGACCTGGGCGTCGAGGTGGCCTGGAGCCCCGAGTTCCTCCAGGAGGGCTTCGCCGTCGACGACGTGCTGCGTCCCAACCGGATCGTGGTCGGCGTCAAGACCGAGTGGGCCAACGCCATGCTCTACGCCGCCCACAAGGGCGTCTTCGACCTGGCCGCCACCGAGGACCGGGAGGTTCCGCTGGTGGTCACCGACTTCGCCACCGCCGAACTGGTCAAGGTCGCCGCGAACGCCTTCCTCGCCACCAAGATCTCCTTCATCAACGCGATGGCCGAGGTCTGCGAGGCCAGCGGCGGCGACGTCACCCAGCTCGCCCGCGCCATCGGCTACGACCCCCGGATCGGCAACCGGTTCCTCCAGGCCGGACTCGGCTTCGGCGGCGCGTGCCTGCCCAAGGACATCCGCGCCTTCCAGGCCCGCGCCCAGGAGCTGGGCGCCGGTGAGGCGCTGCGCTTCCTGCACGAGGTCGACCTGATCAACCTGCGTCGCCGCACCCGGGTCCTCCAGCTCGCCGCCGACCTGCTCGGCCGCCGCTCCGGCCCGGCCGGCCCGGACTTCTCCGGCACCCGGATCGCGGTGCTCGGCGCGACCTTCAAACCCAACACCGACGACGTCCGCGACGCCCCGGCCCTCGCCGTCGCCGCGCTGCTCGCCAAGGCCGGCGCCGACGTGCACGTGTACGACCCCCAGGGCACCGAGAACGCCCGCCGGGTCGCCCCCGAACTGGTCTACGAGTCCAGCGTGAACGACGCCGTCTCCGGGGCCGACCTGGTCTGCGTGCTCACCGAGTGGGCCGACTTCCGCAACGCCGACCCGATCGCCCTCGGCGAGCTGGCCGCCGGCCGTCGGGTCGTCGACGGCCGCAACTGCCTCGACGCGGCACTGTGGACGCAGGCCGGCTGGGAGTACCGGGGCATGGGTCGCCCCTGACGACACCGCGACGCGCCGGCGGGGAGGTGATCCTCCCCGCCGGCGCGTTTTTTGTACCCCTAACGGAGCGGCAGGTGTCGAAATCCACGCCCGCTCAGGGCATGCTGCGTGGGGGCGGCGTCCACAGTGCGTCCGGCCGGGTGGAGGGATGTCGTGGAGAGCTTCCAGTGCTCCTCGTGCGGGCGGCAGATCAAGCCGGCGGCCCGCTGCCCCAACTGCGGGGCCGAGCAACCGCAGTGGCGCGAACACCTGGCCGAGATCGAACGCTCCATCGCCGAGATGAAGGCCCGCGACGCCGAGATCGCCCGGGAGCAGCGGCAGATCGCCGCCAAGATGCAGGCCGCCCTCTTCCAGCGGGACATCCTCGCCCACGCCGGTGAGGAACGCATCAAGCAGGCCACCCGGCCGCGCCGGGTGTTACGCCGCAAGGCGGACCGGCGACCGCCCACCGCCACCACCGGGGCACCGCCCCGGGTGCCCCGGCAGGGTGCCCCCACCGGGCCGGCCGGCCCCGACGAACCGCCGCTCCCACCGCCGTACCGGACCGCGACCTGGCTGGGCGTGGACAACCCGGAACACCCGGCCGAGGCCTCCTCCCGGGAGGTGCAGAACATCCCGCTCGGGCTGGGCGCGCTGGTGCTGGCCGTGGCCGCGGTGGTCTTCGCCGCCGTCGCGACCAGCTCGATGGACGCCCTCGCCCGGCTCGGCATCCTGCTGGTCGCCACCGTCCTGCTGCTGCTCGCCCCGCCGGTGCTGGCCCGCCGGGGGCTGACCTCCACCGCCGAGACGATCTCCACGGTCGGCCTGCTGCTGGTGCCGCTGGCCGGGTACGCGCTGTGGGCGGTCGACCGGATCGGGGCGTCCGGGGCGGTCTTCTCCGGGGTGATCTTCGCGCTGACCACCGGCGTCGCCCTCGCCTACGCGCTGGGCACCGGCCTGCGGGCACCCCGGTTCGCGGCGGTGCTGGCCGCCCAACCCGTGGTGCCGCTGCTCGTCTACGAATGGATCAGCGGCCCGACCGGCTGGGCGGTGGTGCTCACCGTGGTGGCCGTGCTCGACCTCGCGCTGGTCCGCTCCGGCATCATGCGGGAACGGCCGGCCGCGCCGGAATCCACCCCCGACCGGCCGGCCGGGCCGCCCCGGCAGCGGGTCGCCCCGGACGGCCGGCCGGAGGGGGCACCCGAGGAGTCGGGCGAGGTGCTCGACGGCACGGCAGCCACCCCGGGCGGCGCCCCCCGGCCGGTGCCGTGGCTGGCCCAGACGACCTGGCTGCTGCACGGGGTGGCGGTGGCCCTCGCCCTGGCGTACGCGGTCACCGCGCTGCTGCGGGCGCAGACCGTACCGGCGGCCACCGCCGCCGGCGCGGCGCTGCTGCTGGCTGCGGCGGTGGGCCTGGCCGGCACCCTGCTGCTGCGCCGCCCACCGTTGCCCGACGTGGGCGCCGGCATCCTCACCCTGGCCGTGATCGGCGCGCTGGGACGGGTCGCCTCGGTGGCCTTCCCGGGGCGGGCGCTGCTGCTGATCGCCGCGGTCATCACGGTGACCGGGCTGGCCGTGCGGGCCGTACCGGAAGCCGCCCGGCGGGGGCCGCAGCTCGCCTCCGCGGCGGCGCTGACCGTCAGCGGCCTGGTGGTGGCCGGCGGTGCGCTGCGGGCCGGGCTGGCGCCGGTCCAGGCGGCGCTGCCCGCCTGGCGGGCCGACCTGACCGCGTTCCCCGGCGAGGTGGTGGCGGCGGCCGGTCCGTCCGCCGGGCAGCTCGCCGCCAGCGCCCTGCTGCTCACCATCGCGGCGGTGCTCGCCCTGCCGCCGGAGATCCGCCGCGAGTTCGCGGTGGTCGGCGCGGGGCTGACCGCGCTGGCGGTGCCCGCCTCGCTGGGTCTGGGCTGGGCGACGGCACCCTGGCCGATGGTGCTGGCGGCGGTCGCGATCGGCGTGGCCGGGCTCTGGGCCGGCACCACCCGGGCGGCGGTGGTGCACGCGGGGTCCGCCACCGTGGTCGGGTTCCTCGGGGCCGGTGCCGCGCTGAGCCGACCGGCGCTGACCGCCGCCGCCCTGGCCGTGCTGATGCTGGCCGGCGTGCTGGTGGCGCTCGCGCCCCGGGTCCGGATCGCCCCGGCCGCCGCCGACGTCCTCTCCGGCTGGGCCGCCGGCGGCGCGGCGCTCGCGCTGCCCGGCGCGGTCACCGCGTTCGTCGCGGCCACCGAGCCGTCCGGGCCGGTGCTCACCCCCGCGGTGCTGCGGGAGCTGACGGTGCCGATCCTCGCGGCGGGGTTCCTCGCCGTCTGCGTCACCCTCGGCTATGCGGCGATGATGCAGGTGTCGCAGCGGCACCTGAGCCTGCCGCACGCCGTCGGCACCGGGCTGGGCGCGCTGGCGGTGATCGGGGCCGCCTTCTTCGCCCCGGGCCGCACGGCCGCCGACGCCTGGCTCGGCGGGCTGGTGCTGATCGCCACCGTACTGCTGCTCTTCGCCGGCCGGATCGACGCACGTCGCCGCTCGGATCTGGCGCTGGACGGCGCCGACCTGGCCGCCGCCGCCGTCACCACGGCGCTGATCGCCACCCTCGCCCGGATCACGGCGGTCATCTCACCCGGCGGGCAACTCGCGGTCGCCGCCGTACTGGTGCTGGTGGTCGCCGTCGCCGCGCGGGCGATGCCCGAGGAGTGGCGGCGCGGGCCGGTGCTCGGCATCGCCGTCGGCGCCGCCCTGATCGGGGTTCTGGCCGGCTGGTCGGCGCTGCGCGGCGGGGTGGGTGTGCTGGCCACCCCGGGTCCGATCTGGGCCGGTGACCTCACCGGTTGGCCGGCCGCGCCGACCGGCGGCTCGACCTGGCAGGCCCCCGTCGCGCTGGCGCTGCTCGCGCTGGCCGCCGCGATCCTGCTCCCCACCCCCTGGAAGTACGACGTGGCCGGGGTCGGCGTGGTGCTGGCCACCGTCGGCGTCCCGGCCGCCTTCGACCTGCCGTGGTGGTCGCCAGTCCTGGTGGGGCTGACCGTCGCCACCGTCTTCGGCACCGCCGCGGTGGCCTCCGCCGACCCGCGCGCCGGGCTGTCCCGGGCCACCGTGGCCGGGGTGGTCGCGCTGCACGCCGCCGGGGCCGGGCTGGTGCGCCCGTGGACGACGGCGCTCGCCCTGGGCGGCATCGCACTGATCGGCCTGACCGTGGCGGCGATGGCCCGGTCCCTGGCCCCCTCCCTGGTCGAGGACGTCGAGACCGAGGGGATGCCGCCGCACCTGGTGCAGATCGGTGGCCTGGCGACCGCCGCCGCACTGCTCGCGCTCCCCGGCGCGGTCGCCGCGCTCGCCGCCGAGTTCGGCCACGGCGCGCAGGTGGTGCTGACCGCCGCGCTGGCCGCGTCCAGCTTCGGGCTCGCCGCGGTGGCCGCCGTCCGCCGGCAGGTCCCGCAGTATCTGCCGTACGCGAGCGCGGCGGTCGCCGGCGGGGCGACCGTCAGCGCCGTGGCCGCCATCTTCGTCGACCTCCCGTCCGGGGTGTTCGCCGCCGCGGCGGCGCTGCTCGGGGTCCTCGCCGAACTGGTCCGGGCGGCGACCGTGCCACCGGTCGGGTCCGCCCGGCCGGTACGCCGCTGGGCGGTCCTGCTGGACGGCGCGCTGCGCCGGCTGCCCGACGACGGCACGCAACGACGCTGGCGGATCGACCCGGCCGCCGGGGCGCTGGCGGCGGCGGCCGTGCCCACCGTGCTGGCCCTGATCTCCCTCGCGCCGCTGCTGTTCGTGGCGCTGGTGGAGCCGCACCGGATGCTCGCCCACGTCTGGCAGGGGCCACCGCCGCAGTTGCGGACCCCGCCACCGGAACTGGTGGACCCGACGCACGTGCTGACCGCGCTGCTGCTCACCGGCACCGCCGCGCTGGCCGCCACCGGGCTGGCCGGTGGCCGCCGGTCCCGGGCGGTGCCGGTGGTGCTGCCCGGTCTCGCGGTGACGCTGCTGATCACCCCGATCGCGTTGGGGATGGCCTGGCCGCAGAACGCCCTGGCCGCCCTCGCCGTCTTCACCATCTCGATGCTGGGGCTCGCGTTGACCCCGCCGCCCCCGCTTGCCGAGCGGGCCCGGTCGCTGCGGCTGGCCCGGGTGCTGGTCTTCGTCATCGGGTTGGCCGGCGGCGGCGCGGGGCTGGCCGGCAGTCTCGCCAGCGAGGGGCTGACCCTGTTCACTCTCGGTGGCGCGGTCGGCGTCGGGGTGGTCGCCGCGCTCTTCGGCACCACCGGGCGGGCCCGCATCCTCGGCTGGCTGTTCGCCTCACTGATGGCGCAGCTCTTCGTGCTCACCGCCGGTCTGGTGGCCGGCTTCCCCGCCGTCTGGTCGGCGTTCGGGGTGCTCGCGGTGGGCGCGGCGTTGCAGGTGTTCGCCGCGACGCTGCCCCGGCTGCGGCGGCCCGAGGCGCACCGGGAGGCCGCCACCGTCGAGTGGAGCGGGTACGCCGCAGCGCTCATCGCCCTGGCGCTGGCGTTCGACTCGCCCCGGCACATCGCCGCTCTGCTCGCCGCCTGGGGTGCCGTGCTGGGGGTGGCCGCCGTCCGGCCGGGGCGGCGACCGGTGGAACGCCGCATCCTGTTCTGGGCGGTGGTCGCCTGCGAGATCATCGCCTGGTGGATCATGATGCGGGTCGCCGACGTGGCGCTGCCCGAGGCGTACACGTTGCCGTTCGCGGCGCTCGCCCTGCTGGTCGGCATCCTCGAACTGCGCGACCGCCCCGACCTGTCGAGCTGGGTGGCGTACGGCCCGGCGCTGGTCGCGGCGTTCGTGCCGACGCTGGCGATCGTGCTGGCCACCGACTCCAGCATGCTGCGTCAGGTGCTGCTGCTGCTCGGCGCGGTCGCGGTGCTGGTGTACGGCTCGACCAGCCGGCAGCAGGCCCCGGTCATCGTCGGCGCGGCGGTGACCGCGATCGCGGCGGTGCACGCCCTGTTCAGCCTCGGCCCGTGGCTGGTGCTCATTCCGGTCGGCCTGGTCCTGCTGGTGCTCGGGGCGAGCAACGAACGCCGCCGCCGCGCCCAGGACCGGCTCCAGACCGCCCTGCGTTCCATGCGGTGAGATCGGAGGGTCACGGCGGGGTCGGACGTGGTCGGGCTCGGTGGGCCGGGCGGTCGTGGGCGGGCGCATCGCGGCCAGGGGTGGACCGGGCGATCACGCCCCGGCCGGAACAGCCCGGGGCCGAGCATGGTGATCGACTCGCTTGGGACGACGTTGCGGTATCGACGGGGCCGAATACCGCAACATCGGCCCCATTGCGCGGGCTGCCTGGCCCGAAGGGCGGCCCGCCCGGGGGCGGCCCCGCGCGGGGGCGGCCCCGCCTCGCGGGCGGTCCCGCCTCAGGGTCAGGTCAGGGAGGCGCGGAGGGCGGCGTCCTTCTCGGCGACCAGGTCCTCCAGGTCGGCCTGGAAGGCGGTCATCCGGGCGCGCAGGGCCGGGTCGGTCGCGGCCAGGATACGGACCGCGAGCAGGCCGGCGTTACGGGCGTTGCCGATCGACACGGTGGCCACCGGGATCCCCGCCGGCATCTGCACGATGGACAGCAGCGAGTCCATCCCGTCCAGGTGCTTGAGCGGCACCGGCACCCCGATCACCGGCAGTGGGGTCACCGAGGCGACCATGCCGGGCAGCGCGGCGGCCCCGCCCGCCCCGGCGATGATCACCTTGAGTCCCCGGTCGGCGGCGTCGCGGCCGTACTCGATCATCTTGACCGGGGTGCGGTGCGCGGAGATCACCGCCACCTCGTACGGGACGTCGAACTCGTCCAGGGTGGCGGCGGCAGCCTTCATCACCGGCCAGTCCGAGTCGCTGCCCATGATCAGCCCGACGGTGCTCACCCGCGCCCCTCCCGCAGCCAGCGGGCGGCCCGCGCCGCCCGCGCCCGTACGTCGTCCAGGTCGTCGCCGAGCACCGTGACGTGCCCGATCTTGCGGCCGGGCCGGACCTGCTTGCCGTACAGGTGGACCCGGGCGCCCGGCTCGGCGGCGAAGAGGTGGTGCAGCCGCTCGTCGAGGGAGATCCCGCCCGGCTCACCGCCGAGCACGTTCGCCATCACCACCACCGGGGCGGCGAGCGAGGTGTCCCCCATCGGGTAGTCGAGCACCGCCCGCAGGTGCTGCTCGAACTGGGAGGTCCGGGCCCCCTCGATGGTCCAGTGCCCGGAGTTGTGCGGGCGCATCGCCAGCTCGTTGACGACCAGCCCGGTGTCGGTCTGGAACAGCTCCACCGCCAGCAGGCCGACCACGCCGAGCGCGGTGGCCAGGTCGATGGCGAGCTGCTGGGCGGCGACGGCGGACTCCTCCGCCAGGTCGGGCGCGGGGGCGAGCACCTCGACGCAGATCCCGTCCCGCTGCACGGTCTCCACCACCGGATAGACGGCGACCTGCCCGAACGGCGAGCGGGCCACCTGCACCGCCAGCTCCCGGCGCAGCGGCACCCGCTCCTCGACGAGCAGCGAGGTGCCCCCGGCGAGCAGGGTCGCGGCCAGTTCGGCGGCCTGCCCGGCGTCGTCGACCAGCCACACGCCGCGCCCGTCGTAGCCGCCCCGGGCCGCCTTGAGCACCACCGGCCAGCCGTGCTCCGCGCCGAAGGCGAGCAGGTCCGCCGGGTCGTCCACCGGCCGCCACGCCGGGTTGGGGGCACCGAGCGCGCCGAGCCGTTCCCGCATCACCCGCTTGTCCTGGGCGTGCAGCAACGCGTCGGCGGGCGGGAACAGCTTCACCCCCTCGGCGGCGAGGGTGCGGATGTGCTCGGTCGGGACGTGCTCGTGGTCGAAGGTGACCACGTCGCAGCCCTTGGCGAAGGTGCGCAGCGCGGCGACGTCGGTGTGGTCGCCGTACTGCACGTCGGCGGCGACGAGCGCGGCACCGTCGTCGGGGGCGAGCGCCAGCACACGCAGTGACTGGCCGAGGGCGATGGCGGCCTGGTGGGTCATCCGGGCCAGTTGGCCGCCACCCACCATGCCGACGACGGGCAGACCGGTACGGGAGTCCATAGCGCCGCCAGCCTAACCGGGCCGGCCCGCCGGCCGACCCGAGGGCCACCCGTCCCTGGCCGGGCGGCCGTGCACCCGACGGCCCGGAGCCCGGGCGGACCGCCGGAGGGACCGGGGTCAGGTGGATCCTCAGCGGGGAACGGCCGCCGGACGACGCAGGCCACTCCGGCGGCCGGCGGCCCGCCGGAGTAGGGCCGACCAGTCAGGTGAGCTGGGCGACCAGGTCGTCGACCGAGGTCACCGGCCGCTGGCAGACGAACCCCCGGCAGACGTACGCGGTGGGCCGCCCGTCGAGCAGCGGCCGGTCGGCGAGCAGCGGCACGCCTGGCTGGTCGGGCCGGCCGGCGACCACCACCGCGCCGGGTGGGGCGTGCCGGTGCGCGGCGGCGACCAGCGGGTCCCCGGCCGGGTCGTCGGTGACCACCGCGATCTCGTACGGCCCGGACAGCAGCGCCTCCCCGGTGGTGGCCGCGTACCCGGTGAACCGGGCGTGCCGGCCGACGATCGGCGCGACCGTCGACAGGGCCACCTCGGCCGCCTCCCGGTAGCGGGTCTCCCCGCTCAACGCCGCGTACGCGGTCAGCGCCGCCGCGATCGCCGACCGGCCCGACGGGGTGGCGTTGTCGGTCGGGTCGGCCGGCCGGGCGACCAGCCGTTCGGCGTCGTCGGCGGTGTCGTAGAACCCGCCGTCTCCGGCCGCGAACCGGGCCAGCGCGACGTCGAGCAGGCCACCGGCCAGTTCCAGCCAGCGTCCCTCGCCGGTGAGCTGGTGCAGCGCGCAGAACGCCTCGGCGACGCAGCCGTAGTCCTCCAGCACGCCGGCCGGTTCGCCGACGACGCCGTCGCGGGAGGCCCGCCGCAGCCG
Source organism: Micromonospora sp. WMMD723 (assembly GCF_049863385.1). Lineage (NCBI taxonomy): Bacteria > Bacillati > Actinomycetota > Actinomycetes > Micromonosporales > Micromonosporaceae > Micromonospora > Micromonospora sp. WMMD723. The sequence continues at coordinate 2,980,452 of NZ_JBMKNR010000001.1, read as the reverse complement.
ACCGTCGACCAGGTGCACGTCGGCCAGGTGGGTGGCGGCGTCGCGCAGCGCCCCGTCGGCGACGATGGCGATCCCGTCCATCAGGTTGGCGTCCTCGTCGTCGGAGGTCACCCGGACCGCGACGACCTGGAGGAACTCGACGAGCGCGGTGATCGCCAGGCCGTTCCAGGCGGCCACCACCTTGTCGTCGCGGGCCGGTTGGGGGCGGGTGTCCCGGGCGGCCAGCAGCCGGCCCACCACGCTGCGCCAGCGGTCCCTGATCTCCGGGTCGGCGTCGTCGACGTCCCGGGCCAGCCGCAGCACGCTGGTGCCGGCGGTGCCGTGCCCGGTCGCGTCCGCGCCACCGTCCGACCCGGCGGCCGGGCGGGGTTCGAAGGTGCCGACCTCGGTGACGTCGAACAGGTCGGCGGCGAAGCGGCCGTCGTCCTCGCCGAGCACCGCGACGAGCTGCGCCGGGGTCCAGACGTAGGTGAGGCCCTCCACCCCGTCGGTGTCGGCGTCGAGCGCGGAGGCGAAACCCCCGCCGGGGCGGTGCAGTTCGTCGGCGAGGAAGCGGGCGGTGTCCCGGGCCACCCGGCGGGCCAGCGGGTCGCCGGTGAGCCGCCACAGCTGGGTGTAGACCCGCAGCAGCAGGGCGTTGTCGTAGAGCATCTTCTCGAAGTGCGGCACCGTCCAGTGGGCGTCCACCGAGTAGCGGGCGAACCCACCGGCGAGCTGGTCGTGCAGGCCGCCCCGGGCCATCGCCTCGGCGGTGTGCCTGACGATCTCCAGGCTGCGCGCCGAGCCGGTCCGTCGGTGGTGCCGGAGCAGGAACAGCAGGTTCATGTGCGGCGGGAACTTCGGTGCGCCCCCGAAGCCGGCGTTGGTCTCGTCGTACTCGGCGGCGAGCTGGTCGGCGGCGGCGTCGAGGAGTCCGGCGGTGAGCGGGGCGGTGGGACCGCCGACGGCCTGGGCCCCGCCGATCGCCTCGACCACCGCGGCCCCCTGCCGCAGTACGGCCTCCCGCTGCTCCCGCCACGCGGTGCCGACCGACTCCAGCAGCCTGACGAAGTTGGGCTTCGGGAAGTAGGTGCCGCAGAAGAACGGCGTGCCGTCGGGGGTGGCGAAGACCGTCATCGGCCACCCGCCCTGGCCGGTCATCGCCTGGGTGGCGGTCATGTAGACGGCGTCGACGTCGGGCCGTTCCTCCCGGTCCACCTTGACCGCCACGAAGCCGGCGTTGACCAGCGCGCCGACCGTCTCGTCCTCGAACGACTCGTGGGCCATCACGTGGCACCAGTGGCAGGCGGCGTAGCCGACCGAGATGAGCACCGGGACGTCGCGTCGTTTCGCCTCGGCGAACGCCTCGTCGCACCACGGCCACCAGTCGACCGGGTTGTCGGCGTGCTGGAGCAGATACGGCGAGGTGGCCTGGGCGAGTCGGTTCACCCGACGACCCTATCCACCGCCGGGCGCACCCGCCGGGGCAACCGTCCCGCCGGAACCGGGCCTTCCCTCGTTCACATTCATCGTCTTTGATCTGTGCGGGTGCGGTGATCGGCACCGCCCTGCGAGGAGGTACCCATGCGCGGTTCCCGTCTCCTGTCGGCACTCACGTCGGTCGCGGTGGTCGCGGCGGTGTTCAGCACCGCCGCTCCCGCCTCGGCCGCCGTGGACCCCGGCACCCGGGTCTCGGCGACCACCGTGGTCGGCACGCACAACGCGTACGAACGCGGGACGTACACCTATCTGGCGCAGGCGCTCGACGCCCGCCCCGGAATGATCGAGCTGGACGTCTGGCCGGACATCATCACCAAGCAGTGGCGGGTCAGCCACTCCAACCCGCTGGGCAACGACAACAACTGCGTCGCCGCCACCACCCCCGCGCAGCTCTACACCGGCACCCGCAACAAGAATCTGGAAAACTGCCTGGACGACATCCGGCTCTGGTTCGACGCCCACCCCGACGCCGGGCCGCTCCAGCTCAAACTGGAGCTGAAGACCGGCTTCAGCAGCCGTACCGGGCAGGGGCCGGTGCAGCTCGACGCGGTGCTCGCCGCCCGGCTGGGCAGCCGGGTGTTCCGCCCCGCCGACCTGCGCGGCGGGTACGCCACCCTGGACGCCGCCGCCCGCGCGAACGCCTGGCCGACCCGGGGGCAGCTCGCCGGGAAGGTGATCGTGGAGCTGATCCCCGGCACCGTCGAGGAGGGCAACCCGACCGACACCCTCTGGACCGACATCGAGTACGCCCAGCACCTGGCCGGCCTGTCGGCGGCCGGCACCCTCGGTCAGGCGCAGGCGTTCCCGGCGGTGCACCGGGCCCAGTCCGGCGACCCGCGCACCAGGTACGCCGACACCAGCCTGCGCCCGTGGTTCGTCCTGTTCGACGGTGACGCCAGCGCGTACGTCACCGGGGGCATCGACACCTCCTGGTACGACACCAACCACTACCTGCTGGTGATGACCGACGCGCAGAACGTCCCCCCGGCGGTCGGCAACACCGACGTCACGGCCGCCCGCGCCCGTCTCGCCCAGCTCGCCGCCGCCCACGCCAGCGTCGCGTCGGCCGACTGGGCGGCGATGCCCACCGTCGTCGGCGAGGTGGTCTCCCGGGGCTGACCGACCGCCACGCCCGCCCCGGATCGGCCGGCGTTGCTCACCATGTCGCCGATGTAGCGGTATCCCGGTGCCGGGATACCGCTACATCGGCGCCCTTGAGTCGATCACGACCGACCGACCGACCGTGCCGGCGGGCGGGGCCGCGCCGGCCTGCGGGGTGCGGCGCGGTCAGGAGACGCCGTCGGCGCGCAGCGGGAAGACGTTCGACTCGGCGGAGTCGCGCAGCGAGCCGAGCACCGCGCCGATCTTGTCGGCGGGCATCGGCTTGAAGAAGTGGTAACCCTGGGCGGCGGTGCAGCCCAACGCGACCAGCGCGGCCCGCTGCTCGGCCGTCTCCACCCCCTCGGCGACCACCCGCAACCCCAGCTCGTGGGCGAGCCCGACGGTGGCCCGGACGATCGCCGCCGCCTCCGGCGAGTCGGCCATCCGGATCACGAAGGAGCGGTCCACCTTCAGCTCGTCCACGGCGATCCGGGTCACGAACGACAGCGACGAGAAGCCGGTGCCGAAGTCGTCGACGGCCAACTGGACGCCCATCCTGCGCAGGTTCGCCAGCACCTCGTCGATCACCTCCAGCTCGCTCATCACCACCGTCTCGGTGATCTCCAGAACCAGCTTGTGCGGCGGCACCTGGTGCCGGCGCAGCGCGTCGGCGATCTCCGCCGGCAGCCGGGGGTCGAGCAGACTGCGCGCCGAGAGGTTCACCGAGATCGGCACGTCCAACCCGTCCCGGGCCCACCCGGCGGCCACCGACAGCGCCTTGTCCAGCACGTACCGGGTGAAGGTGCCGAGCTGTTCGCTGTTCTCCACCGGGCGGATGAAGTCGGCCGGGCCGAGCCAGCCCCGCCGGGGATGCTGCCAGCGGATCAGCGCCTCCACCCCGGTCGGTGCGCCGGTGGCCAGGTCGACCGCCGGTTGCAGGGCCAGCACCAGCTGGTCGTCGGCCTGCAACGCCTCCCGCAGCTCGGCCAGCAGGGCCAACTGGTCGGTGCTGGCGGCGTCCCGGGTGCTGTCGTACGCGGCGACGCTGCCGCCGCCCTCCTTCGCCTGGTACATGGCGATGTCGGCCCGGCGCAGCAGCTCGGTCAGGTCGGCGGTGCCCGCCCCGGCCACCACCACCCCCACCGAGACCTCCACCGACATCCGCACCCCGGCCACCTCGGTCGGCGCGGCCAGCCGCTCGGCGATCTCCCGGGCCTGCCGCAGCGCGTACGCCATCGGGGCGGCCCGGTCGCCGATCACCGGCACCGACGTCAGCAGCAGCGCGAACTCGTCGCCACCGAGGCGGGCGAGCAGGTCACCGGGACGGGCCAGGGTGCCCAGCCGGTTGCCGGTGAGCCGCAGCAACTGGTCACCGGCGGCGTGCCCGAGGGTGTCGTTGACCTCTTTGAACTGGTCGATGTCGAGCAGCAGCAGGGCCACCGGGTGGTCGTGGGCGAGCTGCCGCAACGCCTGGTCACCCTTGCTCAGCATGGCCGTGCGGTTGGCCAGCCCGGTCAACGCGTCGTGCACCGCGTCGTACGACGAGCGGGCGCTGACCAGCCGCAGCTCCCGGTGGGTGGCCGCGTCGTGCAGGGCGGCGGCCAGGGCGTCGGAGTACGCCGCCAGCGCGTCCCGTTCCCGGTCGTCGGGCGGCCCGGAGACGGGGAACCGGACCCGGATCTGCCCGACCTGGACGTCCCCGACGGCCAGCGGCCTGACGAGTTCGTGGGCGTCCGGGGCCGCCCCCGTGGGTGGCCCGGCCTGCCGGTCGCGGACGCGGCCCGACGAGTCACCCCGGTAGCGCCGCCACCGGCCGTCCCCCCGGACCACGTCGACGTCGACCAGGTCCGCGCCGAACAGGGCCAGCGCCCCGGTCACCGCGGCGGTGGCCACCCCCCGCTCGTCGAGCTGGTTGAGGGCGGCGGTGGCCTCCGCGAACGCACGCCAGGTGCGCTGCTCCTGGTCGGCGCGCAGCCGGTGCCGGTAGGTCTGCTGGAGCAGCCAGAGCAGCGGCGGGAGCAGCAGCAGCCAGCGCGGGTCGATCTCCAGCAACGCGACCACGACCAGCCCGACCAGCACGTTGCCGACGAACATCAGCACCTTGCCGCGCAGCGCGACGAGCAGTGCCGGGCCGACCGCCACCCCGTGCCGCAGGGCCAGGGTGGCCCCGCCCAGCCCGGCGGTGGTGAGCAGGTAGGTGACCGCACCGGCGACGAGGGCGGGTACGAGCGTCGGGGTGGGACCGGCCAGGAACGGCTCACCCAGCGCGGTGGCGACGACCACGGCGAGCGCGGTGGCCGCGGTCAGCGCGGCGGCGATCCGGACCAGCTCCACCGGGGGGCGACGGTCGGCGGCCAGCGACATCGCCGTCCAGGCCGCGCCGGTGCCGAGCAGCGCGGCGGCCGGCAGCCAGCCGGCCGGCGCCAGGTAGAGGCAGACGATCAGGGCGGCCTCGCCCCAGGTGATGCTCACCATGCCGGTGGCGGTGCGGAACCGTAGCCGGGCGAGCTGGGCCAGGGCGAACACGGCGACGACGATGCCGAACCGGGCGACGGCCGGGAGCGGGTCGTCGGCCGGCAGGGCGGTGGGCAGGCGCAGGCCGACCAGCACCGCCACCAGGGCGGTCACCGCCACGGCGAGGGTGAGGACGCGCACCCGCAGCGGAGTCTCCGGCGGCGTCGACCCGTCGTCGGACGCGCCGGCCCTGCCGGAGGTCACCGCCCGGCTCCGTCCGCGGGGCCGTCGACGGCGCGACGGACGAACGCGGCTACGACGGTCATGGCACCCCCTCCCGCGCACGGCTCAGGGACTTACGTCCCCCGGCGGAAGGCTAAGCCAATCCGGGTGGCCGCAACAGGGGGCGACGACCCGGATCGGCGTGATTCACGCTTCGGTCACCCCACTCAGGGCTGCTGGTGGCCGCTGGACGGGTTCGTACGTGATTCCTGCCCCGTCGTCCCGTCCGACGGGCCGGTGGCCGACGAATCGGTCCCGACCGGACCACCCTGGTGGGGGAACCGTTCGGGCAGCCGGCGCAGCCGGGCGTTCATGTTGCGGATGAGCAGGACGGTGGCGGTGCCGAGGAGCACGATGAGGAAGAGGCCCATCGGCCCGGCCAGGCCGCCCGTGCGGGTGTCCCCGAAGTTGTTCTCCGCGAGCACCTGGACAGCGTTCAGCATGGTGTCTTCTCCGATGTGCGGTGGAGTGTCAGCGTAGCCCCGCACCCCGGTCAGCCGGCATGGACGGCTTCGCGTACCCCGGCGAACAGGTCGGATTCCGGCAGCGGGGAGTCGACCGTCGAGCGGACGAGCTGGAAATCCTCGGTCGGCCAGGCGCGCTGCTGCAGCTCCATCGGCACGTGGAACCAGAAGCCGTCCGGGTCGACCTGGGTGGCGTGGGCGCGCAGGGCGTCGTCACGGACCGGGAAGTACTCGGCGCACTCGACCCGGGTGGTGATCCGGGTGCCCTTGTCCGGCCGCTCGTCCCACCGCTTGAGCCACTCGTCGTACGGCGAGGTGAGGCCGGCGGCCAGCATGCCCTCGTGCAGGGCGGTGATCTTGCCCTTGGAGAAGCCGATGTCGTAGTAGAGCTTCAACGGCTGCCAGGGCGTGCCCAGCTCGGGGTAGCGGTCGGGGTCGCCGGCCGCGTCGAACGCCGCCACGCTGACCTTGTGGCACATGATGTGGTCGGGGTGCGGGTAGCCGCCGTCCTCGTCGTAGGTGGTGACGACGTGCGGACGGAACTCCCGCATCAGCTTCACCAGCGGCCCGGCCGCCACCTCGACGTCCTGGAGGGCGAAGCACCCCTCGGGCAGCGGCGGCAACGGGTCGCCCTCGGGCAGGCCCGAGTCGACGAAGCCCAGCCAGGCCTGCTCGACGCCGAGGATGGCCCGCGCGGCGTCCATCTCGGCCCGCCGGATCTCGCCGATGTCGGCCCACACCTCGGGGCGGTCCAGCTTGGGGTTGAGCACACTGCCCCGCTCACCGCCGGTGCAGGTCACGACCAGCACGTCCACCCCCTCGGCGACGTACTTCGCCATGGTGGCGGCGCCCTTGCTGGACTCGTCGTCCGGGTGTGCGTGCACGGCCATGAGACGCAGCTTCTCTGCCAACGTGGGCGCTCCTCGTCTGTGCCCGTCGGCGGCCCGCTCCGGGTCGCTCGCCCGACCTGCCGTGGTGACCTGCCGGCGCGGTTGCCGACCTGCCGGGCCGTGCTCGGCCCCGGGCTGGGAAGATGGACCCTGTCATTCTTGCCGATGCCGCCGACAACAACGCCAGGAGATACCCGCCGGTGACCGAGACGCACGCCACAGTTCCCTCGGCCGCGCCGGTGTTCCCGCCCGGCCGGTACGGACGCCGACGGGAGCCCGAGCGCCGTCGTCCCCTGCTGCGCTGGGTGCTGGCGGCGGTCCTGATCGCCGGGTTGGTGCTGGCCTCGACGCAGCTCTACCAGCGCTACGGCGACCCGGAGTACAAGCCCGAGGTGATCACCTACGCCGACGTCGACGACACCGGCGTCCGGGTCGACTTCCGGGTGACGGTGCCCGCGGGTGGCGCGGCGGTGTGCCTGGTCCGGGCCCGCTCGCACGCCGGGGCCGAGGTGGGCCACGAGGAGGTCACCGTGACCGCGGCCCCCGGCCAGCGGCACGTCACCACCCGGCACCGGGTCACCACCACCGAACGCCCGTTCATCGGCGAGGTCGTCCGCTGCCGTCCGGCCGGCTGAGCGGCGACGGGACCGGGTCCCGCGTCGCGGCGGGCCGCCGTCGGCGTCGCCCGACCGGGTGATCGACGACGCCCGGGAGTGCGGGCCACTGGTAGGTTGGTAAGTCACCTGTCAGCCAGCACGCACATCCGAGGAGTACGCCTGTGTCCACCAATGACCACAAGGCGCCCGCCACCTGGCTGTCCCAGGACGCGCACGACCGCCTCCAGGCCGAGCTCGACGAGCTGATCGCCAACCGGCCGGTCATCGCCGCCGAGATCAACGCCCGGCGGGAAGAGGGCGACCTGCGGGAGAACGGCGGCTACCACGCCGCCCGCGAGGAGCAGGGCAAGGCCGAGGGCCGCATCCTCTACCTCAAGGAGCTGCTGCGCACCGCCCAGGTCGGCGAGGCGCCGACGGCCGACGTGGTGTCGCCCGGCATGGTCGTGACGATCTACTTCGACGACGACGAGGGCGACACCGAGACGTTCCTGCTCGGGTCGCGGGAGATCGCCGCCACCACCGAGCTGACGGTCTACAGCCCCGAGTCGGCGCTCGGCAAGGCCATCCTGGGCGGTCGCCCCGGTCAGGCGTGCACCTACACCGCGCCCAGCGGGGCGGACATCAAGGTGACCATCGTCAGCTTCGAGCCGTTCTCCGGCTGAGCCGCACCGCCGCCGGGTCCACCGGACCCGGCGGCGTCGTCCCCCGGTACGCCGCCTCCGCCTCACGCCTCGGCCGTGAGGACCACCTGGTAGCCGCTCGCCCGTAGGGCGCTGATCAGCGTGTCGGAGTGCTCGACGCCCCGGGTCTCCACCGACAGGGCCACCTCCACCTCGCCGAGCCGCAGGTGCGGGTTGGCCCGCTGGTGCTCCACGTCGACCACGTTCGCCCGGTGCTCGGCGATCTCGGTGAGCAGCGAGGCGAGCTGACCGGGCCGGTCCGAGCAGCGGACGGTGACCCGCAGGTAGCGGCCGGCGGCGGCGAGACCGTGCTCGATCACCCGCATCATCAGCAGCGGGTCGATGTTGCCGCCGGAGAGCACCGCCACCGTCGGGGTCCGTACCTGCACCGCCCCGGCGAGCAGCGCGGCCACCCCGACCGCCCCGGCCGGCTCGACCACCTGCTTGCCCCGTTCCAGCAGCATCAGCAGCGCCCGGGAGATGTCCTCCTCGGCGACGGTGACCATCTCGTCGACGAGCTTGCGGACATGGTTGAAGGTGATCTCCCCGGGCCGGCCGACCGCGATGCCGTCCGCGATCGTGGCGAACGCCGGTAGCCGGACGGGTTCCCCGGCGGCCAGGGAGGGCGGGAAGGCGGCGGCGCTCTCCGCCTGGACGCCGATGATCCGCACGTCGGGCCGCAGCGCCTTCGCGGCCACCGCCATCCCGGAGATCAGGCCGCCACCGCCGACCCCCGTGATGATCGTCTCGACCTCGGGACACTGTTCGAGGATCTCCAGCGCGACGGTGCCCTGCCCGGCGATCACGTCCGGATGGTCGAACGGGTGGATGAACACCGCGCCGGTCCGCTCCGCGAAGGTCTGCGCGGCCACCAGCGACTCGTCGACGGTGTTGCCGATCAGCTCGATCCGCGCGCCGTACCCCTTGGTGGCGGCCACCTTCGGCAGCGGCGCGTTCACCGGCATGAACACGGTGGCGTGGGTGCCGAGCAGGCCGGCGGCGAGCGCCACCCCCTGGGCGTGGTTGCCGGCGCTGGCCGCGACCACGCCCCGGTCCCGCTCGGCCGCCGACAACCGGGAGATCCGCACGTACGCGCCGCGCACCTTGTACGAGCCGGCGCGTTGCAGGTTCTCGCACTTGAGCCACACCGGCCCGGACAGTGCCGCGCTCAACGGCCGGGACGGCTCCAGCGGGGTGGTCCGGGTGACCCCGGCGAGCAGCTCCCGGGCGGCCCGTACGTCGGCGAGGTCGACCAGTTCCGTCATGCCCCGATCGTGCCACCAGCCCTCGGCCCGACGGCCGGGGAGGGCGTGTCGACCCGGGGATAGCCGGGGGCGTGCCGGGCCCACGGGGCCTGCATCTCGAACTGCCCGGCCACCCCGAGCAGCAGCAGCTCCGAGCCGGGCGGGCCGACCAGTTGCGCGGCGACCGGCAGGCCGTCCGGGCGGCGGCCCACCGGCACCACGATCGACGGCAGGCCGGCGACGTTCCACGGGGCGGCGAACGGGGCGTACCGGATGTTGGTCCGCATGTTCGCCAGCCAGGAACGGCCGGACCAGGAGGTGGCCTCCGGCGGCGGCCCGGCCAGCGCCGGGGTGAGCAGCAGGTCGATCCCGTGGTCGGTGAAGAAGCCGACGGAGCGGTCCCGCCAGGCGGCCCGGTCGGCCTCCCGCACGTACCCCCGGCGCTGCGCCCACTCCCCCAGCGCGACGTGCCGGCGGCTGCGTCGTTGCAGGCCACGCCGGTCGATGCCGGCGGCCCGGACGTCGGACGCGGCGGCGGCGAGCCAGGTGGCGATGCCCTGCAGGCCGAGCGCGGTCGGGTAGACCGGGTCGGCGGGCACGGTGTCGTGGCCGGCGGCGGCGAGCAGCCGGCCGGCGGCGGCCACCGCGTCCCGGTTGGGGGCGTCCGGCGCGACGCCGCGCACCGGGGAGCGCAGCGACACGCCGACCCGCAGCCGGGGCGGCGGGACGAGTTTGTCGGGGCGACGCCCGGCGAGCACCTGGAAACCGACGGCGGCGTCGGCGACGGTGGTGGTGAGCATGCCGTGCTCGGTCAGCCCGAACCAGTCCTCCGCGCCGAGCTGGCACGGGACCACGCCCCGGCCGGGCTTGAGCCCGACCAGGCCGCAGCAGGCAGCCGGGATGCGGATCGAGCCGAGCCCGTCGTTGCCGTGCGCGATCGGCACCAGCCCGGCCGCGACCGCCGCGGCGGCCCCGCCGGAGGACCCCCCGGGGGTGTACCGCAGGTCCCACGGGTTACGGGTGACGGCGGTCGCGTCGTCGGTGATCGCCCAGAGTCCCAGCTCCGGCATCCGGGTCACCCCGAGGATCACCGCGCCCGCGCCACGCAGCCGGCGCACCACCTCGTGGTCGGCCTCCGCCACCGCGGTACGCGCGGCGACCGACCCGTTCCAGGTGGGCAGGCCGGCGACCGGGGTGTTCTCCTTGACCGCCACCGGCACCCCGGCGAGCGGGAGGTTGGCCAACTCCTCCTGCTCGTCGACCTTCTCCGCCTCGGTGATCGCCTCACCGCCCCGGACCACCCGGAACGCGGACAGTGCGCCGTCGACCCGGCCGACGTGGTCCAGGTGGTCGGCGACGACCTGGGTGGCGGAGACGTCGCCCCGGCGTACCCCCCGGGCGATCTGCTTGGCGGTCGCCCCCACCCAGGTCGGCATGATGTCCTGCACGGCCACCTCTTCCCAGCCCGCGGTCAGCCCAGCGCCTGCTCCAGATCGGCGAGCAGGTCGTCGACCGTCTCGATGCCGACAGACAGTCGCACGAGATCGCCGGGAACTTCAAGCGGCGAGCCGGCAGCACTTGCGTGTGTCATCCGGCCCGGGTGCTCGATCAGCGACTCCACCCCGCCGAGCGACTCGGCGAGGACGAACAGCCGGGCCCGGTTGCAGACCTGCACGGCGTGTTCCTCGCCCCCGGCGGCCCGGAAGGAGATCATCCCGCCGAACCGGCGCATCTGCTTGGCGGCCACCTCGTGCCCGGGGTGCGCCGGCAGGCCCGGGTAGATGACCTGGGCGACCTTGGTGTGCCCGTCGAGGAAGGCGGCGATCCGTTCGGCGTTGTCGCAGTGCCGGTCCATCCGTACCCCGAGGGTCTTGATGCCGCGCAGGGTGAGCCAGGCGTCGAACGGGCCGTTGATCGCGCCCATCGCGTTCTGGTGGTAGCGCAACTCGTCGCCGAGGGTCGGATCGGCGACGATCAACGCGCCACCGACCACGTCGGAGTGCCCGCCGACGTACTTGGTGGTGGAGTGCACCACCACGTCCGCGCCGTGCGCGAGCGGCTGCTGCAGGTACGGCGAGGCGAACGTGTTGTCGACCGCCAGCAGCGCCCCGGCCTCGTGCGCGATCCCGGCCAGGGTGGCGATGTCGGCGATGCCGAGCAGCGGGTTCGTCGGCGTCTCCACCCAGACGATCTTCGTCTCGGGGCGGATCGCGGCCCGGACCGCGTCGACGTCGGAGACCTTCGCCGGGGTGTACGTCAGCCCCCACCGCTCGGCGACCCGGGCGAACAGCCGGTACGTGCCGCCGTACGCGTCGTCGGGGATCACCACGTGGTCGCCGGGCGAGCAGACCGTCCGCAGCAGGGTGTCCTCGGCGGCCAGGCCGCTGGCGAAGGCGAGCCCGACCCGGCCCCCCTCCAGCGCGGCCAGGCACTCCTGGAGGGCGTCGCGGGTGGGGTTGCCGGAGCGGCTGTACTCGTAGCCCTGCCGGGGCGCGCCGACGGCGTCCTGGGCGTACGTGCTGGTCTGGTAGATCGGGGGGATCACCGCGCCGGTGCGGGCCTCCGGGTCCTGGCCGGCGTGGATGGCGAGCGTCTCGAAGCCGTGACTCATCCCGCAGACGTTAGTCCGCCGCCCCCACCGGTCGGCCGGAACCCGTCCCGGCTCACCCGCGCCTGCGCCCCGACGCGTGGTGGGTGGGCGCGTGGGGCTTTAGGCTGCGCGGGTGAGCGGGTGTGTGTTCTGTCAGATCGTGGCCGGGGAGGTGCCGGCGTTCCGGGTGGCCGACGAGCCGGACGGGGTGGCGTTCCTGGACACCCGGCCCGTGTTCAAGGGGCACGTCCTGGTGGTGCCCCGCGCCCACCTGGTCACCCTGACCGACCTGCCGGCGGCCGACCTGCCCGGCTACTTCGGCCTGGTGCAACGCCTGGCGGCGGCCGTGGAATCCGGTCTGGGGGCCGGCGGCACGTTCGTGGCGATGAACAACCGGGTGTCCCAGTCGGTGCCGCACCTGCACACCCACGTGGTGCCGAGGACCAAGGGCGACGGCCTGCGCGGTTTCTTCTGGCCGCGCACCCGCTACGCCGACGACGCCGAGGCCGACTCCTACGCCGGGCGGGTCGCCGCCGCCCTGCGCTGAGCCCCGCCGACATTCGCCGGGCCGGGCGGGCGAGACGCGCAGCGCAGCGGGTAAGGAAGGCGGGCCCGCCGGTGTTGCATGCGGGGAGAGGTACGAGAGGAGTTCCACCGTGTTCCTTCGCCGCATGAAGGCCGAGATGATCAGCCCCGACCAGGCCCTGCCCGGCCGCCCGATCGCGATGCCGATCGGGGACCGGCACGAGGTGCTGGCGTCGTCGCTGAAGGGCCCGTTCCCGCAGGACGCCCGGGTCGCCGTGTTCGGCATGGGGTGCTTCTGGGGTGCCGAGCGGCTGTTCTGGACCCTGCCGGGGGTGCTGACCACCTCGGCCGGTTACGCGGGCGGCTACACCGCCAACCCGACGTACGAGGAGGTGTGTTCGGGGATGACCGGGCACGCCGAGGTGGTCCAGGTGGTCTACGACCCCGCCGTGATCAGCTACGAGGACCTGCTCAAGGTGTTCTGGGAGAACCACGACCCGACCCAGGGCATGCGCCAGGGCAACGACGTCGGCAGCCAGTACCGCTCGACGATCTACACCACCAGCGACGAGCAGCTGGCCACCGCGCAGGCGTCCCGGGACGCGTTCGCGCCGATCGTGGCGCGGGCCGGCAAGGGTGAGATCACCACCGAGATCGCCCCGCTGGGCGACTACTTCTTCGCCGAGGACTACCACCAGCAGTATCTCGCCCCGACGAAGAACCCGAACGGCTACTGCAACCACGGCCCGAACGGCATGACTTGTCCAGTTGGCGTGGCCAAGACCGCCTGATCCTTTCCATCCCACCCATTGCAAGGCGCCGGTCTCCCGACCGGCGCCTTCGTATCGTCGACGCCGTGCGGCCGGCTGCCTGCCAAAAAGGTGTTGTCGCCTCGGTGCCAACGGGAGATCCTACGGCCCGTGACCACCCGAAACGCCGAGATGCGCGCCGATTCTGACCGTCGGGTCGGCTCATTGCTGGCCCCTCGCGTGCTCCCCCGTCGGATATTGGAACCTGAGCAGCATGGGGCCGGATTTCGAGTGGGACTTTGGTGACTGGCACAATGCCGTGATGGTTGTGCAGTTGACCACCGACGCATGACCGGTGACGGCCATCGCCTCCAAGAGCACTTCGACGCCGCATGGGGCAGTAAGTCGCTGTTCGGGCCGAATGCCGATCCGCGCTGGACGACGATGCTGGGGCAGCCGGTGCGCAATGCTCGGTTTTCGTGGGAGCGGCTCACGATCAGGCCAAGCATGCGGCCGGACGGTCAGGCCATCGGCTCACGCGATGACGTCGATGTCCCTGCGGCACTACGACTAGACTGCGGCGGCGGTCCGGTATGGTTCAGGGCCGGCGTGCCGCAGTTCCCGAGTCCGGAAGGTGCTAATTCCCGGTGACGATTTCGTGGTCGTATTCACTACCGCGAGGATGCGCCAGATGGGCTATGCGGACCCGAAGTTCACCGAGTGAGCTAGCGAGCAATACGCCCGTCCCAGGATCGAAGAGCCCGAACGATTACCGCAACCTGGTCCCACAGGAAATACATGCCCGATGAGCCGCAGACATACACCCACTTCGTCAGCCGCACTCTGCCAACTGGCCCCTGTTAGGCTGGACACCTGACGCGAATATGCGGCTATATAGACTCGGTGCTACTAATAAATTCCACGCGGCCGTTCAGTGACCCGCGTTCCATGCAATTCGGTCGCTTTACGAACCACGCACGCCATCCGCGTAGCGCTTGGAACCTTCATGTTCAAAAGAAAAGATGTGCGCTTGGAGCGATAAGATTGACTACTAAGCATATGAACAGGAACGCCCCAAGGGATACATGATCCCGCGAAGCCAGTCTTCCGGAGAAGACGGGCTCGACGCCTCAATGCTAACCAAATTTGCCGCCGAAGCCATCTATCAAAATCGCGCCAGTTGCCCTCCTCAGTTACGACCGGATGACGAGCAACGAATCCCGTCAAATGGGTAAGCGGCACATAACCTGAACGGGAGAACCTGAGAACCTGATGTTCACTCAGGCCACCATACAAAAGACGCCGCAACTGTGAAAGCAGTGTCAGATAGTCGCGGTCCACTCCGTTAGCCAGTCGTGCCAAATTCTGCGTCTTAGCGAGCGGCTGCCTTAGAAGATTTGCATAGATGAGCCTCGAAATTCGTTGCCGAATGTCGCGCTCTGGCCGCCTTGCGAGCCCTACACTTCGCAGTGATATCTTATGACTCAAGAACTCGACTGAGTCCACATCTCGAATTTCCGACCCGCCGATTACACCTGCTGGAGATAGAATTTGCAGCCCTCGACTCTTCGACTTACTGATGCCAACTTTAGATTCATTTGACCACTCGAAGAGCATGTCCACCCCTGCTCTAACTGCCGCGTAGTCAGCACCCCAGAGCAAGATGTCGTCAGAAAACCTTGCAAATCCCACGTTAAGTCGCTCAAGAGCGCGATCTAGCGGCGACAGCGCAATTCCTGACAAAAATAGGCTAATAGAGGTCCCTTGCGGGAAACCACTTGAGCGACCAGTGTTAGGCACCCCCAGAAACGCCTCCATTACTAGCCGCTCACGCGGGGTCATACGCAGATTCAGCATCTCCATCTGCCGGAATAGGTATCGATGGTCTACCGACCCAAAATAGTCTTGTAAGTCATATTCCGCCACAAACAGGCGGGGATGATCCCGCCACTCACTTGAAATATATGCAATAGCATCAAAAACATTGATGTCCGCTCTATAGGCGTAGGACCTACCACTCAATGCGCCCAAATTCTTACCCATCAGCGACCTGTAGATGCGCCTCGAAAGAGCTTCGTCAGGTATACCAAATGACGTAATCGTTCTCGAACCGCCTTGCGGTTTCTCGACGTTAAAAACGTAGGGGGCACCCACCGAATACGTCTTGTTCTTTAAAGATTGCCCGATCCCATGAGCATAAACGTCTGCGCGGGCTCTCACGATAAAAGGATTAAAGTCTTTCCTGAACGACCACGATTTAGGTTTAGAGTATGACGTTCTCGAAATGCCCGAGTTCGCTCGGCGAGCTTCGCGCTCCATCTCATCGTAGTGCCGCTTTGCGGCACGCTCGAAGCGACGAATACGTGCCTGAGCTATACGAGTCATAGTGGTGGCGAAATCTTCCACGGTTACCCCCTTAAACAACAGGACCCGCCCAAGGCGGGTCCTGTGCGGCTGGTCGAACCCTGAAAGAGTTGCATTCGCATGCAGATCACTGGTGGCGTTCACCAATGATCAAAAGGACGGTTGCGCCGTCCAGCTCCGGGTCAAAGCCTACGCTCTCTTGAGCGATGGAGAGTATTTTAGCGGAGCAGAGCCGTAAGATCCAGGGGTTGTACAGGTTTACGGCCAAAAAGTTCTGATGGCCGGCACCACAAGTACCACGGGGGCGAGAACTGCGAGCCAAGGTATCCAAGTTAGAGTGCCAGATGCAAGAACATGCAAGCGCTCAGACCACTTCGGTTTAGGCGCTGTCGCAAATTGCGATCGAGCGCGCAAAAAGTCAGCGGTGGTGTGATTCTCACTCTCATCGAGCAAATCGTCGTACTCAGAACTCAGCTTCTCGAAGGCGTCCTTCGTGAACTGAGCAGGGTCACCTTTAGCGCTTTCCACCCGGACGGATAGGCGTTGAATCTTACGATAGTTCTGGAACATATTACGACTTCTAGCGGCATAGCCCATAGATGATGACATAAGCGAACCAGCGAAAGTCAAAATTGCGATGAATAGCCAAAGGACATCACCATGGGGCCCGTAAATGTCTCTATCCGCAATCATGCCGCTAGCTGCGATAAGACTTGAAAGCGATAGCGCCACGACAAGGCCATTTATCGCTCGCGATCTCGACTCAAGGCGTTTACACGCCTCAAGTCGAGCTTTGTATGTCCTGTAGGCTCGGTCCTCCAACTGAGCCAGACGTTGATCCCAGTTGCCAGCATTACTCATATCCTCCCCAGAGGAATCGACTATCACTAGATCAGCACGGCACACGCCCGAATCATAGA
The DNA here is from genome assembly GCF_049863385.1 of Micromonospora sp. WMMD723. Classification (NCBI taxonomy): domain Bacteria; kingdom Bacillati; phylum Actinomycetota; class Actinomycetes; order Micromonosporales; family Micromonosporaceae; genus Micromonospora; species Micromonospora sp. WMMD723. Next base: position 2,964,093 of record NZ_JBMKNR010000001.1, on the reverse strand, counting down.
ACCTAGCCAATCGCGCTGTCATTGTACGCGAAGCGCTTGAGCACTGGCCGGCCTTACCCTCAGCCTGCGTCGAAGCGCCGACTGCCCGCGCTGGCCTAACGGTGGAGCCGGTAGACAAGGAGCCACGCAGGAGAGCCATCGCAGGTAGACAGTGGGCGAGGCTGGTGCGCCGAACTGAAGGGTCACCTGTCTCCAGCCTCGTTCCGAACGGGCTGAGCTGCCCGGTCGGCGTGGCCCGTACCGCCGGCTGACCGACCCGGACACCGACCGGCCGTCGGGCGACCCGCCCGGCGGCCGATTTCCGGGCCTGCGGCGTTTGTCACATCGCGGGCCCGGGGCGAATCGGGCATCCCCCGGGCTTCGGGCAGGAACGTCGGCCCGGGCGGCACCGTCACGGTGAGTGGCGCACATACTAGCAGTCCCGTAACACGGCCGACATCGGCTCAACAGGCGAAGTGCAACAACCTCTGGCAGCATTGGCTGGCATGTGCGGACTTGCGGGAGAGTTCCGCCGTGACGGTTCCCGGGCCGACGTGTCGGCGGTGGAACGCATGGCGGCCACGATGAGTGACCGGGGGCCCGACGACAGCGGAGTGTGGTCACAGGGGGCCACCGCCCTCGGGCACCGCCGCTTGAAGATCATCGACCTCTCCGCCGCCAGCGGGCAACCGATCGTCGACCCGGCCGCCGGGCTCACCGGAGTGTTCAACGGTTGCATCTACAACTACCGCGAGCTGCGCCAGGAGTTGCAGGCCCTGGGGCACCGCTTCTTCTCCTCCGGGGACAGCGAGGTGGTGGTCAAGGCGTACGCGCAGTGGGGGCTCGACTTCGTCGACCACCTGATCGGCATGTTCGCCGTCGCGATCACCGAGCGGGACACCGGCCGCCTCGTGCTGGCCCGGGACCGGCTCGGCATCAAGCCGCTCTACCTGGCCGAGACGCCGGGCGTGGTGCGCTTCGCCAGCACCCTGCCCGCCCTGCTGGCCGGCGGCGGGGTCGACACCGCCATCGACCCGGTGGCGCTGTCGCACTACCTCAGCTTCCACAGCATCGTGCCGCCGCCGCGCACCATCCTGCGCGGTGTCACCAAGCTCCCCCCGGCCACCGTCCGGGTCTACGAGCCGGACGGCCGCACCCACGAGCGGGTCTACTGGGACCCGTCCTTCACCCGGGACGCGTCGCGCGCCGACTGGTCGGCCCGCGACTGGGAGGACGCCCTGCTCGAGTCGCTGACCACCGCCGTACGCCGCCGGATGGTCGCCGACGTGCCGGTGGGGGTGCTGCTCTCCGGCGGCCTGGACTCCAGCCTGGTGGTGGCGCTGCTGGCCGGCGAGGGACAGACCCGCTCCGGGCTGTCCACCTTCTCCATCGGTTTCGACGCCGTCGGCGGCCGGGAGGGCGACGAATTCGTCTACTCCGACCTGGTGGCGCAGACGTTCGGCACCGACCACCACCAGCTCAAGGTGGCCGCCGGTGACCTGGTGCCGCCGCTGGAGGCGGCGGTGGCCGCGATGAGCGAGCCGATGGTCAGCCACGACTGCGTCGCGTTCTACCTGCTCAGCCAGGAGGTGTCCCGACACGTCAAGGTGGTCCAGTCCGGCCAGGGCGCGGACGAGATCCTCGGCGGCTACCACTGGTACCCGCCGCTGGCCGGCATCGACCGGGAGCAGGCCCTCGACTCGTACGCGAAGGCGTTCTTCGACCGGGACGCGGCCGGGCTGGCCCGGGTGCTCAACCCGGACTGGCTGGCCGACGGCGACCCGGCGCGCGAGTTCGTCGCCGCTCACCTGGGCCGGGCCGGGGCGCAGACCGCCGTCGACGCCGGCCTGCGGATCGACACCCAGATCATGCTCACCGACGACCCGGTGAAGCGGGTCGACAACATGACCATGGCGCACGGCCTGGAGGCCCGGGTGCCGTTCCTCGACCACGAGTTCGTGGAGCTGGCGGCGAGCTGCCCGCCCGAGCTGAAGCTGGCCCAGGGTGGCAAGGGCGTGCTCAAGGAGATCGGCCGCCGGGTCCTGCCGCACGAGGTGATCGACCGCCCCAAGGGCTACTTCCCGGTGCCCGGCCTGACCCACCTGGAGGGCAAGCTCCTCGACCGGGTCCGCGACGCGCTCACCGCGCCGCAGGCCCGCCGCCGCGACCTGTTCCGTGCCGACTACGTCAATGCGCTGCTCGCCGACCCGAACGCCGAACTGACCCCGTTGAACGGAAACAAACTGTGGCAACTGGGACTCCTGGAAATGTGGCTCCAGAGCCACGGAATCGACTGACCGTGAACGAGACCCTCGCGACCGGCACGGCCCGTACCGACCGGGAGCGGGTGCTCGGCCGCCGCCGGGAACGGATCGGCCCCGGCGGTGACCCGGTCGCGCCGGCCACCGCCCCGGAGCCGCGCCGGGAACCGGCCGGGCCGTCCGACGTGGTCCTGGACTGCGGCTGGGGGCGGCTGGTCTTCGGCCAGACCTTCCACGAGCAGGTCGCGGTGGCCCACGTGCTGCGGTCCGAGGCGGCCGGTGCCCGGGACATCTGCATCTACCTGCGCGACCCGCACGTGCTGGTGTCCCGGCTGCCCGACGAGCTGTTCATCGACCCGTCGCTGACCTACCGGCTGCCGCTGGGCGAGCGCCGCCCGGCGGCCACCGGGCGGATGGAGATCCCGGGGTTGGTCGTCCGGCCGCTGCGCGACGCCGACGACGCCGACGCCGACGCGGTGAACCGGATCTACGCCCGCAACGGCATGGTCACCGCGCCGGTGGAGGTGCTCGTCGACAACGCCGGCACCGACCGGTTCCTGCACCTGGTGGCCGAGGCGAGCACCGGGGAGATCGTCGGCACCATCACCGGCGTCGACCACGTGGCGGTCTTCGGCGACCGGGAGAACGGCGCGAGCCTGTGGTGCCTGACCGTCGACTTCAACACCGCCCCGCCCGGCACCGGTCAGGCCCTGCTCACCGAGCTGGCCGACCGGCTCGACGAGCGGGGGCGCGCGTTCGTCGACCTGTCGGTGCTGGCCGAGAACTCCGGCGCGATCCGGCTCTACGAGCGGCTGGGCTTCCACCGCACCGGGACGCTCTGCGTCAAGCGGAAGAACCCGATCAACGAACGGCTGTTCCTGCCGTCCGCCCCGGTGGGCTACGACGAGCTGAACCCGTACGCGAAGATCGTCGCCGACGAGGCGATGCGGCGCGGCATCCGGGTGGAGGTCACCGACGCGCACTGGGGTGAGCTGCGGCTGACCAACGGCGGCCGGACGATCGTCACCCGGGAGTCGCTGTCCGAGCTGACCTCGGCGGTGGCGATGAGCCGCTGCGACGACAAGCGGGTCACCAGGCGCATCCTCACCGAGGCGGGCCTGTCGGTGCCGCGCGGCCGGACCGCCACCGGCGACCCCGACGACCTGGCCTTCCTCACCGACGTCGGCCCGGTGGTGGTCAAGCCGGCCCGGGGCGAGCAGGGCAACGGCATCACCGTCGGGGTACGCACCGCCGAGGCGCTGGCCGCCGCCGTCGAGCTGGCCCGCCGGTTCTGCCCGGACGTGCTGATCGAGGAGCTGCGCGCGGGCGAGGACCTGCGGGTGATCGTGATCGACCACGAGGTGGTGGCCGCCGCCGTGCGCCGACCGGCGCAGATCACCGGCGACGGGGTGCACGACGTCACCGAGCTGATCGAGCGGCAGAGCCGGCGACGGGCCGCCGCCACCGGCGGCGAGTCCCGCATCCCGATCGACGAGATGACCCGCGAGGTGGTGGCCGAGGCCGGGCACCGGATGCACGACGTGCTGCCCGAGGGTCAGGTGTTGGCGGTGCGCCGGACGGCGAACCTCCACACCGGTGGCACAATCCACGACGTGACGGCCGAACTGCACCCGGCGATCGCCACTGCCTGCGTGGCGGCGAGCCGGGCCCTGGACATTCCGGTGACCGGGCTGGACCTGCTGGTCCCCGCCCCCGACCAGCCCGAGCACGTGTTCATCGAGGCGAACGAGCGGCCGGGGCTGGCCAACCACGAGCCCCAGCCGACCGCCGAGCGCTTCGTGGACCTGCTCTTCCCGGGCACCCGGGCCCCGCAGCGCCTCTGGAGCCCGGCCGGGCCCGGAGGGGTCGCGTGAGCCTCAAGCCCCTCGACATCGATCTGGACTACCTCCGTCAGGTGCTGGTGGAGTTGCTGGACATCCCCAGCCCGTCGGGGCGTACCGACCACGTGCAGCAGTACGTGGGGGAACGCCTGTCCGCGCTGGGCATCCCGTCCACGCTGACCCGGCGGGGGGCGCTCAGCGCCTGCCTGCCCGGCCCCCGGCAGACGGGTGCCGACCGGGCGATCGTGGTGCACACCGACACCATCGGCGGGATGGTCAAGCGGCTCAAGGAGAACGGCCGGCTGGAGCTGAAGACCATCGGCACCCACTCGGCCCGGTTCGCCGAGGGCGCACACGTGCGGATCTTCACCGACGACCTGGACCGGGTGGTCACCGGGCAGGTGCTGCCGTTGAAGGCCAGTGGGCACCGCTACAACGACGACGTCGACCTGCAGGGCGTCGGTTGGGAACACGTCGAGGTCCGGGTCGACGAGCCGGTCGAGGACATCGCGGGCCTGCGGGCGCTGGGCATCGACGCGGGCGACTTCGTGGCGTTCCTGCCCAACCCGATGGTCACCCCGTCCGGGTACGTGAAGTCCCGGCACCTGGACGACAAGGCCGGGGTGGCGGCGGTGCTGACCGCGTTCAAGGCGGTGGTGGACGCCGGCATCACCCCCACCGTCACCGCCCACCTGCTGGTCACGGTGACCGAGGAGATCGGCCACGGGGCCAGCCACGGCCTGGACCCGGACGTCGCCGAGATCGTCTCGGTGGACGCGGCGGTGGTCGCGCCGGGCCAGCAGTCCCGGGAGAACGCGGCGACCCTGGCGATGGGCGACGGGGTCGGCCCGTTCGACTACCACCTGACCCGTAACCTGGCCACCATCGCCCGGGAACACGGGGTGGACCTGGTCCGCGACGTCTTCGACTACTACCGCTCGGACGTGGCGGCGGCGGTCGAGGCGGGCGCGCACGCCCGGGTGGCGCTGCTCGGTTTCGGGGTGGACGCCACCCACGGCCACGAGCGCACCCACCTCGACGGGCTGCGTCACCTGACCCAGTTGCTCTGCCTCTATCTCCAGAGCGACCTGGTCTTCCCCGAGTGGGACGCCGAGCCGGAGGGCGACCTGGCCGACTTCCCGTCGCTGGCGGTGCAGCCGGCCAGCGAGGACGGCCCCCGCGAGGGCCCGATCGGCATCGACTGACCGGCTGCTGGCCGCACTGCCGGGCACCGCGCAACGGCGGGCACGACATCACGCGTCGTGCCCGCCGCCCACCGGCCGCCCCGGCCCCTCACCGTGGCGTCGGTCCTTACGGTCGGGTCACCGGTTGCGGCGTTCCGCCGCGTCGAGCAGGGCGATCAGCGCCTCGGTCACCCGCAGCACCGCGTCCCGGGCGGCCGGGTCGCCGGTGATCCGCTGTTCCGCCCGGTCGGCCAACTGTCCCAGCAGTTCACCGGCGCGGGCCGCGTTGCCGGCGGTGCCGGCCTGCTCGGCCCGCTGGAGCCGGTCGGTCAGCCGGGCCGCCACGTACTCGGTGATCCGGCCGGCGGCGACGTACTCGGTGATCAGGTCACGCAGGTCGGAGTACCAGGCGGGGTCGCGGGTGAACGACGCGGGCAGGTAGCCGGCGTCGGCGGCGGCGAGGGTGGCCGCGACGCTCGCGTCCACGTACGCCCCGACGGTCGGGTAGCGGGCGGCGAGCTGCGCGTCGGTCAACGGCACGGAACTGCCGTCGAGGAAGCAGAAGCCGGGCCCGGTGTTGCTGCCGCTGTTGACCCGCAGCGGCACGTGGTGCTGGGCGAGCCGGATGCCGTCGAGGGCGAGCCCCAGGTCGTCGCGGGCGACGGCCGGCGGGGTCGTCGTGGTCGTCCGGATCGGCGGGGCGCTCGGCGGGGCCACCTGCTGGGCGACCCAGGCGACGGTGTGGTCGTAGACGGCGTTCTGCACCATGTGCTGCGGGACCCGCGACAGCGAGGGCAGCGTGCAGGTCTGCGGTTCGCCCGGGTAGCCACCCGGGTAGCTGCCGATGTCCCGCTTGCGCAGCGGCCCGTAGTCGGTGATCAGCTTCCAGTCGCCGTGCGACGCGCCGGCGACCTCCCAGGACCGCAGGACGGCCGAGTCGGCCTGGGCGCGGGCCGCCGCCGGCAGGATGCCGCTGGCCACGTCCCCCTCGGAGTTGATCCGGAACACCGGCGTCGCCAGGTCGGTGCGCAGCACCCCACCACCGCCGTGCAGGACGACCGCGTCGAGCACGTTCGCCGACTGCTGGACGCCGTTGTAGTAGTTGGCGAGGCGACCGGCGGACTGCGAGTGGCCGGTGGCGATCACGTACTGCGGGGCGGGCAGCTTGCCCAGCGGGTCGACGCCTGTCGGGTTGCGGACCGCCTTCACCGCCTGGCTGAAGATGTCGTACGAGAGGCTGTCGTCGGTGACGGTGCCGCCCACGGTGACGTCCAGCGGGCCGTACCGGGCGGGGCTCCACGCCTTGAGCCCGGTGGCCGAGTGCAGCCCGGCCCGCTGGGCGGAGACCCCGACCCAGGCGTAGCCCGAGCGGATCAGGTGCTCGTGCGACTGGAACCAGTCGACCTCCTGGTCCCACTGGTTGCTGACGTTGTTCCACTCGGCGATCACCACGCCGTTGAACTTCTTGGTGTTGGCGGGCCGCCTCACCACCAGCCGGGTGCCGTACGGCTGGTCGGTGGCGATGGTCGTCGCGTTCTGGGTGCCCTGCACGGCGTACCGGGTGGCGGTGCCGAAGAGGAAGAACTCCTCCTCGACGTAGCCGGCGGCGGCCAGGTTGACGTCGGTGGCGAGGAACGGGTAGCCGTGGCCGGGGTCGCCGACCGGGGTGGTCCGGGCGATCGGCCCGGCGACCACCGGGTTCGCCACGGTCGCGCCGGTGGCGGTGGACGGCCGGGTGGTGGCCGGCGGGGCGGCACCCGCCGGGGGGACCGGGCCGGCGGCGACGGCCAGCGCGCCGACCAGGCCGAGGGTCAGGGATCGTCGGGTGTTCCTGCGGGTGGTGGACGAAACGGGCACGGTTCACCTCACGGGGGAGCGACCGAGGGGACGGCTCGGGCGGACAGCGGCGGGAGGTGGCCACTGTGGGGCAGACAGTAATGCTCGCTTCAGGTGAAAGATAGGCCAGATGAGCACGAACTTTCGCGCGACCCGACAAAAGTCCATCGGGTCGGCGGGCGGGTCCCCGGCCGCAGGATCGCGCGAAAAATCACTACCGGCACCCGGGGTGCAGTGGGTAGCGTGGCGGTACACGGGAAAGGAGGTGGTCCAGACTTGTATAGCAATCGGACTCGTGAGGTGGCTGTCCGCTAGCCGCTGTCCTCGACAGTGAACGACCAAGCATGATCGTCGAGACCGTGTGGCAGCGGTGCGGCGAATCCACGACAGCCACCCGACCCCCGGGGTGCCGACCCAGTCCAGTCGGCCCGTGCGCGAGCACGGAAGCCCCGGGGGTCGCTTCGTTCCCGGGGGAGGTCCGGCCGTGTCCATGCGGGAGCTGACGGTGCTCGGCACGGCCAGCCAGACCCCCACCCGGCTGCGCAACCACAACGGTTACGTGCTGCGCTGGGACGACGAGGTGATCCTCTTCGACCCCGGCGAGGGCAGCCAGCGCCAACTCCTGCACACCGGGATCACCGCCACCGACCTCACCCGGATCTGCGTCACCCATTTCCACGGCGACCACTGCCTCGGCCTGCCCGGCACCATCCAGCGGCTCTCCCTGGACCGGGTGCCGCACCCGGTGGCGGTGCACTTCCCCGCCGGTGGCGCGGAATACTTCGCCCGGCTGCGGCACGCCAGCAGCTTCCACGAGACCGCCGAGCTGGCCGTCGAGCCGATCGCCGCCGACGGGCAGCGGATCACCCTGGGCGTCGGCACGCTGGAGGCCCGCCGGCTGCGGCACCCGATCGAGACGTACGGCTACCGGCTGGTCGAGCCGGACGGCTGCCGGATGCTGCCGGAGCGGCTGTCCGCGTACGGCATCGGTGGGCCGGCCGTCGGGGAACTGCTGCGCGTCGGGCACCTGGACGTCGGCGGACGCCGCGTCACCCGGGACGAGGTGAGCGTCGTCCGGCCGGGGCAGCGGTTCGCCTTCGTGATGGACACCGGCCTCTGCGACGGGGTGTACGCCCTCGCCGAGCACGCCGACCTGCTGGTCATCGAGTCGACGTTCCTGGAGTCGGAGGCCGCGCTCGCCGCCGAGGTCGGCCACCTGACCGCCGGCCAGGCCGCCCGGGTCGCCACCGAGTCGGGGGTACGCACGCTGGTGCTCACCCACTTCTCCCAGCGGTACGCCGACCCGCACCGCTTCCACGACGAGGCCCGTGGGCACTTCGCCGGGGAGCTGGTGATCGCCGAGGACCTGACCACCGTGCCCGTCCCGCCCCGACGGGTAGCCTCGGCCGGGTGACCGTCACGCTCCGTCCCGCCGTCGCCGACGACCTGGTGCCGGTGGGCGCCCTGCACCAGCGGTCCCGGATCGCGGCGTACTCGTCGTTCCTGCCGCCGGAGGCGCTGGCCGACCCGACGCCCGAGGCGATGGGGGCGTACTGGGTGCAGCGGTGGACGTGGGAGCGCGACGAGCACCTGATGACCGTGGCCGAGCGGGACGGCCGGCTGGTCGGGTTCAGCTACCTCGGCCCGGACGACGAGGGCGACCCGGCGACCGGGCTGCTCAACGCCATCCACCTCGACCCGGCCGAACGGGGCCGGGGCACCGGCCGGGCACTGATGGTCGACGCGCTGGACACCATGCGGGCCCGGGGCTGGCGGCGGGCGGTGCTGTGGGTGCTGGAGAGCAACGCCCCGGCCCGGCACTTCTACGAGCGCGGCGGCTGGCGGGCCACCGGCGATCGTCGGGAGGAACGGATCGGCCCCGCCCGCACCCCGCAGCTGCGCTACGCCCGGCAGCTACCGGGCTGCTGACCGTCAGGTGCCGTCCCGGTCCGCGTCGACCGAGAAGTTGATCACTGAGAGATACCCGTCGCCGTCCTCGACCACCTTCATCAGCATGGTCTCGGCGAAGATGGTGTCGTTGTCGTTGAAGGTGTCCCGCCCGGTGTGCGCGGCGTACGGCGCGGCGGCGTACACCCGGCTGTTGAGGGCCTCGTCGAACATCATCTGGGTGGTGAGCACCCGGTCGTCGCCCACGTGCACCATCGCGTGGATGTGCGTGGTGCGGCCCCGGTACCAGCCCGGCCAGACGGTGGTGAACTCGACGATCCCGTCGGCGTTGGTGACCTGGGCACCGCGCAGGTAGCGCTTGTCGTCGGTCGGCGTCAGGTCCGCCGCCGACCCCTGCGCGCCACCGCCCGGGGCCGCGTCACCACCCGGTGGGTTGCCGGTGGGCGGGTTGCCCCCCGACGCGCCACCGGGCGGGACGCCGCCGGACGCGCCGGACGACTGGGCCTCGGCCCCCGAGTAGAGGCCCGCCGCGTCACAGTGCCAGATCTCCACGACCGCGTCGGCCAGCGGCCCGCACTGCTCACTGTCCTGCACCCGGATCGCCACCCGCAGCCGGGTACCCGCCCGGTCCTCCCGGATGTCACTGCGGATCTTGTCGGCGTCGAAGTAGTACGGGCCCTGCGTGGTGCTCGCGGTCAACGTGCAGGTGTTCGCCGCGCCGAACAGCGCGGCCAGGTCGGCCGACGTGCTGGCGGTCGCCTGCGGGGACACGGTTTCCCCGGTCGACGTGGTGACCGTGCCGCCGTCCCGGCCGCAGGCGGCGAGCAGACCGGCCAGGCCGATCGAGCCGACTCCGGCGATCAACCGGCGACGGCTGACCCGTTGCCCCTCGTGGTGGTCGAGGTCGTGGCGCATGTCGTTCCTCCCGTGGGTCGGTGCCTCTCGGCTGGTCCCGACGGTAGGCAGGCTGCACGGACGCGCTCTGTGCCGCTCCTGTGCCACGGCTGTGAACTGTCGCCCCGGGCACACCTGCGGGGCCCCTCCCACCGGAAGGGGCCCCGCAGGTGTGTCGGGTCAGTGCGCGCCGAGGTGGGCGAGCAGGTCCTGCCGGGTCAGTACGCCCTTGGGCTTGCCGTCGACCAGCACCAGCGCCGCGTCGGACTTCTCCAGCATGCTCACCGCCTCGCTCACCGGCTGACCGCCACCGATCATCGGCAGCGGGTCGGCCATGTGCCGTTCGATGGTGTCGTGCAGGTGCGCCTGACCGGTGAACAGGGCGTCCAGCAGATCCCGTTCGGCGATCGAGCCGGCCACCTCCCCGGTCACCACCGGCGGCTCGGCCTTGAGCACCGGGAGCTGGGAGACGCCGTACTCGCGCATGTAGTCGATGGCGTCGCGGACCGTTTCGGTCGGGTGCACGTGCACCAGCTCGGGCAGGCCACCCGGCTTGCTCGCCAGCGCGTCGGCGACGGTCGGCTCGGTGCCGGAGTGGTCGAGGAAGCCGTACCGGGCCATCCACCGGTCGTTGAAGATCTTGGACAGGTAGCCCTTGCCGCTGTCCGGCAGCAGCACCACGACCACGTCGTCCGGGCCGGCGGCGCGGGCCACCTCCAGCGCCGCCACCACGGCCATCCCGCAGGAGCCGCCGACCAGCAGGCCCTCCTCGCGGGCCAGCCGTCGGGTCATCTCGAAGGACGCCTTGTCGGAGACCTCGACGATCTCGTCGGCGATCCCCCGGTCGTACGTCTCGGGCCAGAAGTCCTCGCCGACCCCCTCGACCAGGTACGGCCGGCCGGTGCCGCCGGAGTAGACCGACCCTTCCGGGTCCGCCCCGATCACCCTCACCCGCCCCTCGGACGCCTCCTTGAGGTAGCGCCCGATGCCGGAGATGGTGCCGCCGGTGCCGACCCCGGCCACGAAGTGGGTGAGCCCGCCCCCGGTCTGCTTCCACAGCTCCGGCCCGGTCGTCTCGTAGTGCGAGCGCGGGTTGGCCGGGTTGCTGTACTGGTCGGGCTTCCACGCGCCGGGGATCTCCCGGGCCAGCCGGTCGGAGACGTTGTAGTACGACCGGGGGTCCTCCGGGGCGACGGCGGTCGGGCAGACCACCACCTCGGCCCCGTACGCCCGCAGCACGTCCTGCTTGTCCTGGCTGACCTTGTCGGGGCAGACGAAGACGCAGTGGTAGCCCTTGAGCTGGGCGACCAGCGCCAGCCCGACCCCGGTGTTGCCGCTGGTCGGCTCGACGATCGTGCCCCCGGGCCGGAGGATCCCGGCGGCCTCGGCGTCCTCGACCATCCGCAGGGCGATCCGGTCCTTCACCGAGCCGCCCGGGTTGAGGTACTCCACCTTGGCCAGCACGGTCGCCCGGATGCCCGCGGTGACGTTGCGCAGCCGCACCAGCGGGGTGTTACCGATCAGGTCGACGACGTTGTCGTAGTACTGCACCTCGTTGTGCCCTTCGTTGCGGCGCCGGGGACGGCGGCCTGGCAGACGGTCCTTCGTCGCTCAGCGTACGTGCCCTCAGAGGGTCACATGACCGGGGATGACGGAGGCCCGGCGGGCCTCCCACTCCAGGAAGCGCTCGGTCTCCGACAGCACGCTGCCGGCCAGCCAGGTGACCATGACGGCGTCGTCCACCAGACCGAGCACGGTCAGGAACAGCTCCGGCACCAGGTCGACGGGCGACACGACGTAGACCGTCGCCGCCGTCATCATCGCCAGCCGGAGGCCGCCGTCGTACTCGCCCCGGGCGGTGGCCCGGATCATCCGGGGCAGCGCCGCCAGCCGGGTGCCCAGCGACGGACCACCCCGGGCGCCGGCCGCCAGCGACCGGGCCAGCGCCGTGAAGGCCGCGGTGCGCTTCAATGTCCTACCCATCTCATCCAGCCCCTCTCCACCGACCAGCGTGACTGGCCCGCGCAAGCCGTCGCCACCTGCGGCGGGCGACCACGGGTGGGCCCCGCCCCCGGATCAGGTACCCAGAACCGTCGCCGCCCAGCCCCGAAAACCGGCCGTCCCGACGGAGGCGGGGTGACGCTGCGGCGCGATAATGTCGCTGTATGGGGGTGGCAGGTTCCGTCGTACCGCCCGGTCCGCGCTGGCACCGCGCCCGGCAGGTGGCCCGGCTGGCGGCGATCGGCACGGGTGCCACCGCGGCGGCCGTCGCCGCGACCGGCGGCGTGCTGCTCGGGCAGGCCCGGCAGGCCCGGCGCACCATCCCGATGGCGCAGGCCCCGCCCCCGCGCTGCGACGGCGTCTACGGTGCCAAGATCCCCGGCCCACCGCTGACCATGGTGATCCTCGGCGACTCCTCCGCCGCCAGCTACGGGGTGGCGCGACGCCGCGAGACCCTGGGCTCGCTGCTGGCCACCGGGCTGTCCCGGCGGCTGCACCGGGCCGTACGGGTGCACCGCTTCGCCGTGGTCGGCGCGCTCTCCGCAGGTCTGCGCCCACAGGTCGAGGCGGCCCTGGAGTGCACGCCGGACGTCGCGGTGATCCTGGTCGGCGGCAACGACATCACCAACCGCACGCCCTACTCCGTCGCGGTCCGCCACCTGGTCGACGCGGTCCGCACGCTGCGCGCCGCCGGTTGCGAGGTGGTCGTCGGCACCTGCCCCGACCTGGGCGCGATCCGGCCGATCCAGCCCCCGTTGCGCTGGCTGGCCCGCCGGTGGAGCCGGCAGCTCGCCACCGCCCAGACGGTCGCGGTGGTCGAGGCGGGCGGGTGGACGGTCTCCCTCGGTGACCTGCTCGGCCCCCGGTTCGCCGCCGAACCGACCCGGATGTTCGCCTGGGACCGGTTCCATCCCTCCGCCGAGGGTTACGCGATGGCCGCCGCCGCGCTCCTGCCGACCGTGCTGTCGGCGCTCGGTAGCGGGGAGCGCCGGCCGATGCTGGCCCCGGGCGAGGGCGTACGGTCGCTGCCCCAGGCGGCCCACGAGGCGGCCCGCACCGCCGGCACGGAGGTCAGCGGCACGCAGGTCCGTGGCCGGGACCACGGCCCGGCCGGCCGCTGGGCGCAGCTACGGCGGCGGGCCTTCTTCGGCGTCGGCCCGGTGCCGCAACCCGGCACCGCCGCCGACTCACCCCAACTGGAGGGACTGGCATGAGCGAGCGCAGCGAGCGAACCACCGGGTGCCGGGGGTGCCCCGCCGGGCCGGTCACCGCCGCCGTGGGCGTCCGGGCGGTGACACCGTGACGGGCCGCTCGCTCGGCGGCGAGCTGGCCGTACGCCTCGGCAAGGCCGCTGCGGTCTCCCTGGTCGCCGGGACGATCGGTGGTGCGGCGGTGCTCGCCGGTCAGGCGGTGGCGGCCCGTAACCGCGACTACGCCCAGCCGGAGCTGGGGCTGGCGCTGCGGGCCACGGTCGGCCGGGTCGGTGCCCCGCTGCTGCGGCTGGTGCTGCTGGGTGACTCCTCGGCGCTCGGCGTCGGGGTGGCCCGCTTCGACGAAACGGTCGGCGGTCAGCTCGCCCACCTGTTGACCGAGGGGCCGACCGGCCGTCGGGTGCACCTGTCCAGCGTGGGGGTCTCCGGGTCCCGCTCCACCGACCTGTCCACCCAGGTGGCCCGGGCGCTGCTGGGTGACCGGCCGGACGTCGCGGTGGTGCTGATCGGGGCGAACGACGCCACGGCGATGAGCCGGCCGGCGGAGGCGGCGGCGTACCTCGCCTCGGCGGTACGCCGGCTGCGGGAGGCGCGGGTCGAGGTCGTCGTCGGCACCTGCCCGGACCTGGGCGCGGTGCGCGCGGTGGCCCCGCCGCTGCGGCAGGTGATCGGCTGGTCGGGCCGGCGGGTCGCGCGGGCGCAGACCGCCGCCGTGCTGGAGGCCGGCGGCACGGTCGTCGACCTGGGTACGGAGACCGGGCCGGTGTTCCGGGCCGACGCGGGGACGCTCTGCCACGACGGCTTCCACCCGTCCGCCGACGGGTACCGGGTCTGGGCGCACGCCCTGTTGCCGGCGGTCGTCGCCGCCGCGAACGTCGCCTCCCGGCACTGACCGGCATCGATCCCATCCCGCCGGCTGCGACGGGTCGCGGCCGGCGGGCGGGTCCGACCGGGCCGGCACGGGTGACATTTCCCGCTGGTCGGCGTCCTTCCGCGCCAAGTTACCGTCAAGTTAACGTTGGTTCATGCCGATTGAGTCGTCCCGCGACGCCGTCATCGTCGCCACCGCCCGGTCCCCCATCGGCCGTGCGTTCAAGGGTTCGCTGCGCGAGGTCCGCCCGGACGACCTCGCCGCCACCATCGTGAAGGCCGCGCTGGACAAGGTTCCCGGGCTCGACCCGACCACCATCGACGACCTCTACCTCGGGTGCGGGCTGCCCGGCGGCGAGCAGGGCTTCAACATGGCCCGGGTGGTCGCCACCCTGATGGGCCTGGACGGGCTGCCCGGGGCCACGCTGACCCGCTACTGCGCGTCGTCGTTGCAGACCACCCGGATGGCGATGCACGCGATCCGGGCCGGCGAGGGCGACGTCTTCGTCTCCGCCGGGGTCGAGATGGTGTCCCGGTACGCCCGGGGCAACTCCGACACCCTGCCGCCCGAGGCGCAGGAGCTGGTCGGCGGCGGTTGGGAGAACCCGCGCTTCGCCGAGGCGCGGCAGCGGTCGGCGGCCCGCGCGCAGGGCGACGCCGAGGTGTGGACCGACCCGCGTGAGGCCGGGCAGCTCCCCGACATCTACCTCGCCATGGGGCAGACGGCGGAGAACCTGGCCCAGGTGTACGACGTCACCCGGGAGGAGATGGACGCGTTCGGCGTCCGCAGCCAGAACCTCGCCGAGAAGGCCATCGCCGACGGCTTCTGGGCCCGGGAGATCACCCCGGTCACCACGCCGGACGGCAGCGTGGTCGACACCGACGACGGGCCGCGCGCCGGGGTCACCCCGGAGGCGGTGGCCGGGCTGAAACCGGTCTTCCGCCCGGACGGCCGGATCACCGCCGGCAACTGCTGCCCGCTCAACGACGGTGCCGCCGCCGTGGTGGTGATGAGCGCCCAGCGGGCCGACGAGCTGGGGCTGACCCCGCTGGCCCGGATCGTCTCCACAGGCGTCACCGCCCTGTCGCCGGAGATCATGGGCCTCGGCCCGGTCGAGGCGTCCCGGCAGGCGCTGCGCCGGGCCGGGATGACCGTCGACGACGTCGACCTGGTCGAGATCAACGAGGCGTTCGCCGCCCAGGTGATCCCGTCGTACCGGCAGCTCGGCATCCCGCAGGACAAGGTCAACGTGATGGGCGGGGCGATCGCCGTCGGCCACCCGTTCGGGATGACCGGCGCCCGGATCACCGGCACCCTGCTCAACGCCCTGCAGTGGCACGACGCGACGATCGGCCTGGAGACCATGTGCGTCGGTGGCGGTCAGGGCATGGCGATGGTGCTCGAACGGCTGAGCTGAGCCCTACAGCGCGCTGCGGGTCGCCGCCACCAGGGCGGCGGCCCCGGCCAGCACCGCCTCCGGCGGACCGGCCGCGACCAGGTCCGCCGCGACCAGCCGGAGCTGGTCGGGCAGCGCCATCGGATGCGCCAGCCGGGGTACGTCCCGCCGCGGCCCGCCCTCCGCGTCGGCAGCCAGGTCGGCGATCTCCTGCACCAGCTTGTGCACCAGGTCGGCCCGGGACACGTTGCCGCCCGCGGCGACCGCCGCCCAGCGTGGCTGCTGCCAGTGCCCCACCTGACGGACCAGCGACGTCACCGCCCGGTCCAACTCCGCTGCGCTCATCGTCGGCGAGTCTACGCACCACCTGCCGGCCCCGGGCCGGCCGCGCAGACGACGACGCCCGCCACCGCAGGGTCGCGGTGGCGGGCGTCGGGTGCGAAAACCGTCAGTCGTCGCCCTGGAAGTAGCTGATCAGGCGCAGCATCTCCAGGTAGAGCCAGACCAGGCTGACCACGATGCCGAACGCGGCGGTCCAGGAGTAGCGGGCCGGCAGCCCCATCCGGACGCCGTCCTCGACCTCCTTGAAGCTGAGCACGAAGCTCAGCGAGGCGACCACGATGCAGACCAGGCTGAACCCGATGGCCAGCGGGCTGCCGTCGCGCAGGCCGGTGTTCACGCCGAACAGCGCGAGCACCAGGTTGATCAGCATGACGGCGAACAGGCCGGCCATCACGGCGATCATGCCCTTGACGAACTTGGGGGTGGCCCGGATGACACGCGCCTTGTAGAGCATGGTCATCACGAAGAAGACGCCGAAGGTGGCGACCACGGCCTGGAGCACGATGCCGTCGTAGGCCGTCTCGTAGACCTTGCTGACCAGGCCGACGAACGCGCCCTCGACGATCGCGTACGCGACGACCAGGGCCGGGTTGGCGACCCGGGAGAACGAGATGATCAGGCCGAGGACCAGGCCGACCATCGCGGCGCCGATCCAGGCGACGCCGAGCACCGAATCCGGCACCACGATCCAGGCGGCGGCGGCGGAGACGCCGAGGATGGCCAGGAGCGCGACGGTCTTGACGACGACGTCGTCGACGGTCATCGTGCCGGACACCGTCGGGGCGACCGGGGAGCCCGGCTGGCCCGGGTACTGCTGCGGAATGCCGGGCTGTCCGTAACCGTACGGCCCGGGCTGGGCGTACCCGGCGGAACGCTCCCGCTCGGCCGCCTGGCCGAGCCGGGCGAGCACCGGGTTCGAGGTCTTCACTGTCAGGCCTCCCTCAGGGGGTCAGTCGCACGCAAACGTGCCCTTCCAGGGTAAACGCCGGGGCACGACCGCCGCCGGTCGGGAGGCTGTGGGAAAGCTGAGAGTGTGGTGCCCGGGGCGGGTCTCGAACCCGCACGCCTTGCGGCAGCCGCTTTTAAGGCGGCCGTGTCTGCCGTTCCACCACCCGGGCGGGGCGCGTCACGTCGATGCGCGACGGTGCAGTCTCACGGTAGCCGTTCCGCGTCGCCCCGGCGTACCCCGTCCACGCGTGCCGGACGGCGAACGCCGGTCGCCCCCACCCGGGAGCGGGTGGGGGCGACCGGCGGGTCGGTGCGGCGGTCAGGCCGCCCTGCTGGTGATCGGGATCGGCTGCGACGCCTCGGCGAACTCCTCGCGCGGGTCGTGCAGCTGACCGAGCGCGACCACCTCACGCTTGAGGAAGAACGCCAGCGACCAGTCCACCACGACCCGGACCTTGCGGTTGAACGACGGGATCCGGCTCATGTGGTACGTCCGGTGCATGAACCAGGCCGGCCAGCCCGTCATCTTGATGCCGTACACCTGGGCGACGCCCTTGTGCAGGCCGAGGCTGGCCACGCTGCCGGCGTGCTTGTGCTTGTAGTCGACCGGCTCCCGGCCCCGCACCACCAGCGCGATGTTGTCGGCCATCCGGGCGGCCTGCCGCACCGCGTGCTGGGCGCTCGGCGAGCAGTAGTTGCCCGGTTCCTTGGTGAGGTCCGGGACGGCCGCGCAGTCACCGGCGCTCCACGCCCCCTCCACCACCCGGTCGCCGTCGACGACCTGGAGGGTGGGCAGGCAGGTGACCCGACGCCGCTCGTCGCGGGGGAAGTCGGTGCGGTCCAGCATCGGCGACGGCTTCACCCCGGCCGTCCAGACGATGGTGTCGGAGCGGAAGCTGTCGCCGTCGGAGAGCTTCACCACACCGTCGACGCAGGACTCCAGCCGGGTGTCCAGCCGGATGTCCATGTTCCGCTTGAGCAACTGCTGCACCGTGTACGCGCCCATGTCCCGGTCGACCTCGGGCAGCACCCGCTGGGTCGCCTCGACCAGCACCCAGCGCATGTCGTCGGGCTCCAGCTCGGGGTAGTAGCGCAGCGCGTCCCGGGCCATGTCCTCCATCTCGGCCAACGCCTCGATGCCGGCGTAGCCGCCGCCGACGAAGGTGAAGGTCAACGCGGAGCGACGGACCTCGGGGTCCGGCGTGGCGGCGGCCACGTCGAGCCGGTCCAGCACATGGTTGCGCAGGTAGATGGCCTCGCCGATGGTCTTGAACCCGATCCCGTGCTCGTGCAGGCCGGGGATCGGCAGGGTGCGGGACACCGATCCGGGGGCGACGACCACGTGGTCGTAGGGGATCTCCCGGGTCGGGCCGGAGATCGGCTGCACCACGGCGGTCTTGCGACTGTGGTCGATCCGGGTCACCGCGCCCGCGACGACCTTGCACTTGCGCAACTCCCGCCGCAGCGGCACCACGGAGTGCCGGGGCGAGATGTTGCCGGCCGCCGCCTCGGGCAGGAACGGCTGGTACGTCATGTGCGGCTGCGGGTCGACCACGACGACCTCGGCCTCACGGGAGCTCAGCTTCTTGGACAGGCGCAGAGCGGCGTACAGGCCCACGTGCCCGGCACCCACGACAAGGATCCGCTTCGGATTCACGTATCCATCTTTCCCCGGGCGGCTGCGGTAATACCCCTCGAGACCCCCATCTGTGACGGAGCACAACACCTGTGAGCTGCGCAACGTCGCGCTATCTGCGGCGCAGCAGCCAGCCCAGCAACCCGGTCAGACCCACCGCCACCAGCAGTCCCACCACTGTGGCGGTCTGGAAACCGTCATCCGGGCCGAGTTGCCCCGAGCGGGTCAGCAGCACCCCGATCACCGCCGACGCCAGCACCACCGCGCCGGCCCGGGTGAGCCAGCGCAGCACGACGTCCGGGTCGATCGCCCCGTCGTAGGGCAGCACGGCCAGCAGGGCGCAGAGCGTGTGCCCGAGGTAGAGCAGGGTCGCCACCGCCAACAACCGCCACAACGTGATCGGCCGGTCGTAACCGGCCGAGGCGAACACCCAACCGCCGACCGTGACCAGCGCGGCGAAGGTCGGCCAGATCCGGCGCGGGGCCACCGCCGGCAGCACCGCCACCACCGTCAGCGCGAGCAGCGACCGGGCCTGGAACAGCTCCACCGGGTACGCCAGCAGCAGCCCGGCCAGCACCACCAGGAAGGTGAGCCCGCGCACCAGCAACGGCAGCAGGGCTACCCGGCGTACCGCCGTGCGCGCCGCCCGGACCCGTTCCCGGACCGCGTCCACCGGGCTCACCGGCCACCCACCCGGGGTGCGGTCGCCAGCCGGGCGACGTCCCGCAGCACCTGGTCCAGGCTGCCCGCCCCCGCCCAGCCCACCACCGGCACGCCGTGCTCCCGCAGTTGCGTGATCATCGTGTCCCGGTCCAGCCGCCACAGCCGGTACGCCACCGGCGCCCAGCCCTGCTCACCGGGCGGGGCGAGGTCGGTCGGCAGGGTGTCCACCGCCACCACGAACCGGCCGCCCCGGGCCAGCCGGGCCAGCATCTGCGCGGACCGCTCGTCGAGCAGCGGGGTGAGCACCACCACCAGCGCGTCGGCGGAGAGCACCTGCGGGCCGAAGACCTGGTCGTACGGCTCGTGCGGGGAGGACTCGGCGTGCACGTCGAGCAGCCACTCCAGGACGGTCAGGTACTGCCGCCGGCCGGTGGCGGGGCGCAGCCGACGGGCCGCCGGACCGTACTCCAGCAGGGCCACCCGGTCACCCCGGTGCAGGTAGTGCTCGGCGATCGCGGCGGCGGCCCGGACGGTGGTGTCCAACACGGACGCCGCCCCGGCCACCCCGCCGGAACGCCCCGCCTCGGCCAGCACGTCGAGCAGGACGACCACCTCGGCGTCCCGGTCGGACAGGGTCGACGCCACGTGCAGTTGCCGGGTCCGCAGCGACACCCGCCAGTCGATGCGGCGCAGCCGGTCCCCCGGCCCGAAGACACGTACCCCGGCCAGTTCGCCGCCCTCCCCCGGCCGCCGCGAGTGGTGCGCGCCGACCAGCCCGGCGGCCCGGGGCATCGCCTCCACCGCCTCGAACGGTTCGGTCTTCGGGTACACCCGCATCCGCACCGGCTCGGTGAGCACCGCCCGGGAGACCAGCAGCCCGTCGGCGGCGGCGGCACGGGCGCCCGCCGGCCCGATCGGGTGCCGCCCCCAGCGCAGCGCGGTGCCGGTCAACTCCAGGTCGACGGCGGTGCCGCTGGACAGCGCGGTGACGAACGGCCGGTCGGCCCCACCGGCGCGGCTGACGTCCAACCCGATCCCGCCGAAGCCGGCCCGGCGAACCGACAGCCACGGCGAGATCCGGGTCCGGACCACCACCACGTCGTACGGCACCGTGTCCGGGTTGCCCACCACCACCGCGCCGGCCAGATCGCCCCCCTCGACCAGCTGGGCGTCCCCGGCGGTGATCTCCAACTGCGGGGCGGCGGTGGGCCGGCGGCGCAGCGCGTACGCGGTGCCGAGCGCGAACGGGGTGGCCAGCACGACCAGGTCGACCCGGCCGAGCAGCACCGCGGCGATCAGCAGCAGGCCGGTGAGCAGCACCGCACGGCCGAGCGCCCAGGTGGGCGACCAGCCGGCGGCCGGCTCCTGACGGTCAGGCACGACGATCAGCGCCCGGCCCGGCCGGCCGCGTAGCTGGGCAGCGCGCCGCTGGCCGGCGCCGGGGTCTGCTCCAGCACCTCACCGACCACGAACGACGGGTCGACCCGGCGCAGCCACATCTCCGGGCGCAGCGTGATCCGGTGCGCCAGCGCGGGGGCCGCCACCTCCTTGACGTCCTCCGGCACCACGTAGTCGCGGCCGGCGAAGACGGCCCGGACCCGGGCCAGCAGCAGCAGCGCCAGCGAACCCCGGGGGGACGCCCCGACCAGCACCGACGGGTGTTCCCGGGTGGCCGCGGTGAGGTCCACGATGTACTTGCCGACGGAGTCCTCCACCACGACGTCCTCCAGCGCGGCCTGCATGGCCCGCAGGGTGCCGGCGTCGACCACCGGCTCGATCTGCGCCTCCTCGCGGCGGCGGTCCATCCGGCGGCGCAGCACCTCCCACTCCTCGTCACGCTGCGGGTAGCCGAACGACACCCGCAGCAGGAACCGGTCGAGCTGCGCCTCGGGCAGCGGGTACGTCCCCTCGTACTCGATCGGGTTGGCGGTGGCCAGGACGTGGAACGGCTCGTCGAGCCGGTAGGTGACACCCTCGACGGAGACCTGCTTCTCCTGCATCGCCTCCAGCAGCGCCGACTGGGTCTTCGGCGGGGTCCGGTTGATCTCGTCGGCGAGCAGCAGGTTGGTGAAGAGCGGGCCGGCGCGGAAGGAGAAGTCGCCGCTGCGCTGGTCGTAGAGGAACGAGCCGGTGACGTCGGCGGGCAACAGGTCGGGGGTGAACTGGAGCCGGCGGAAGTCCAGCCCGAGGGCCTGGGCGAAGGAGCGCGCGGTCAGCGTCTTGCCCAACCCCGGCAGGTCCTCCAGCAGCACGTGCCCGCCGGCCAGGATGCCGGCGAGCACCAGTTCCAGGGCCTCCCGCTTGCCGACCACGACCGTGCCGACCGCGTCCAGCACCGCCCGGGCCAGGTGGCCGACCTCCGTGGCGGGAATGCTGCGGTCCACGTCGTTCATCAGATCTTCTCCAGTTCGGCGACGATCGCCGCGAGGTCGCGCGGCGACGGGGGACGGCGGGAGGGGGTGTCGAGGAAACTCCACAGCGGCTCCCCGAGCAGGGCCCGGGCCCGGGGCGGGTCGGACTCCCGGGTCAGGCCGTGGCGTTGGCGCAGCCGCTCGTCGGCCAGCTCGCCGAGGCGGGGCAGAATACGTTCGGTGAACCGTTCCGCGTTGTCCGAGGACCAGTCCAGCGGGCGTTCCCAGCCGTTGATGGCGGCCCGCAGCGCGTCCCGGGCCGCCCAGTTGTAGGTGCCCGGCTCCTCACCGGCGGGGGCGCGGGCACCGCCCCGGGGCGGGGGCGGCGGGGCCAGCGCGGCGGTGACCCGGCGGACCGCGAGCACCGCCAGCACCCCGGCCACCACGATCCCGAGCGACAGTTGCAGGCCGACCGCGCGCAGCCCGACCACGACCACGGCGGTCACCCCGGCGGCGGTCAGCAGCAGCCGGAACGCCTGCCGGGCGCGTCCACCCCGGACCCGGCCCGCACGGGCCGGCGGCTCCTCCTCGAAGGAGAACAGGTCGTCGAGGCCGGTCGACTCGCTCACCGTGCCACCCCACCGGGTGCGCCGTGGCGGGCGGTCACGCCGGCACCTGCGGGTCGGCCAGGGCGGTGAGTTCACCGCGCAGCCGGCGCAGCGCCCCCCGGGCCTGGTCCCGCATCCGGGCGTCGACGGCCCGGGTGGCGTAGCGGGCCTCGCGGTAGACGTGGGCGAAGCCGTCCAGCACGTCGGCGCTGGCGATGGCGGGCACGCCGGCCGCCGGGTCGCCGCGCAGCAGCCGGGTCACCAGGTCGGTCGGGGTGTCCCCGGTGAGCCTCGGCACGCCGGCCTCGGTGGCGGCCTCCTCCAGCCGTACCCAGCAGGCGATGACGGCGGTACGCGGGTCGGTGTCGGCGTCGTCCAACTCCTCCAGACCGGCGTCGAGCGCGGCCACCACCTCCCGCGCGGTGCCCTCGGCGGTCCGTCGGGCCCGCGCCACCGGGACCGCCCGGGTGGTCCGCCGCAGCGCGCCGCGCAGCAGGGTGAAGGCCAGGTAGCCCAGGGCGGCCAGGATCGCCGTGGCGAGCAGCCCGATCGCCGCCGTGGCGATCCACTGCGGGACGCTCGGTCGGGTCTGCGCGGCCTCGGTACGCGGCTCGACCGGGATCGACCGGGCCGGCTCGGCGGAGGGGTAGTCCGGTACGTAGGGGATGTTGTCGGCGGCCGGCGGGATGCGGCTGGCCCCGATCGACGAGTGCCCGGCGGCAAGCGCGGCGGCCAGCAGCAGCAGCGTCACCAGGGCGACGGGCCACCACCTGCGCAGTACGCCGAGGTCCATCGCCACCGTCCCACGCTGCTCAGTCCACCCCCGCGAGCTGCTTCGCCCGGGCGAACACATCGTCCAGCATCTGTGTGGTCAACCGCCCGGTGAAGGTGTTCTGCTGGCTGACGTGGTAGCAACCGAGCAGATCGGGAACGGCCGACCCGGACCAGTGTGCCCCATGGCCGAAGACCGGTCGCGGGCTGGGCGGCCGGACGCCGTACACCTGGCGTAGCACCGGCCACCACGCCGCCCAGGCGAACGCGCCGAGCGCGACGACCACCCGCAGGGTGGGTCGGATCAGCGCCACCTCCCGGTGCACCCACGGGGCGCAGGTGTCCCGCTCGGCCGGGGTGGGCTTGTTGTCCGGCGGGGCGCAGCGCACGGCGGCGAAGATCCGGACCCCGGTGAGGGCGAGGCCGTCGTCGGCGGCGACGCTTGTCGGCTGGTTGGCCAGCCCGGCCCGGTGCAGGGCGGCGAAGAGCACGTCGCCGGAGCGGTCGCCGGTGAAGACCCGGCCGGTCCGGTTGCCGCCGTGCGCGGCCGGGGCCAGGCCGAGGATGCCGATCCGGGGTTCGGACACCGGACCGGGCGGGGTGGCCGGCGGGCCCGCGCCGCCGCGCCCGGTGCGGTTGTCCGGGGCGCCGAAGCCGGGCACCGGGCGGCCCCAGTAGTCCTGGTCGCGGAACGCGGCCCGCTTGGTCCGGGCGACCTCCTCCCGCCAGTCGACCAGGCGCGGGCAGGCGAAACAGTCGCTGACCGCCGCGTCGAGGTCGGCCAGGCCGGTCGCCCGCGCGGCGCGGGCGACCACCTCGGCGGGGGTACGGGACTCAGCCAAGCTTGGCCCGGAAGAGTTCGAGGGTACGGGCCCAGGCGGTGGCGGCGGCCCGCTGGTCGAAGTTCTCCGGCCGGTCCTCGTTGAAGAACGCGTGCGCGGTGCCCGGGTAGTCGTACGTCTGGCAGGTGCCCCCGGCGTTCTCGACGGCCCGGCGCACGGTCTGTACGCCGTCGGCGGCGGACAGGCCGTCGGCCTCGGAGCAGTGCACGACGGCCGCCTTGCCCGCGTAGTCGGTCCACTCGGCGGGCATCCCGTCCCACGGCAGCCGGGGGTAGAAGGCGGCGGTGGCGACGATCCGCTCGGCCCGGGTGGCCGCCCACAACGCCAGGCTGGCCCCGGCGCAGAAGCCGGCGCACCCCACCTTGCCGGTCACCTCGGCCCGGCCGGCGAGGTATTCCGCCGCCACGGCGATGTCGGCCGCCGCCTCGTCCATCTGGACGCTGTTGAGCATCTGCCGGGGCTCGCTCGGCTTGCTGGCGGGCTGACCGTGCCGGAAGTCGGGGGCCAGCGCGACGAAGCCGGCGTCGGCGAACCGGTCCACCACCGAACGGATGTGCGGGACGAGGCCCCACCAGTCCTGGATGACGATGACCGCCGGGCTGGCCGTGCCGCTGGACGGTATCGCGAGATACCCCTCGCCGGTCCCCGCGTCGCGGCGGTAACGCACCATCTCGCCCATCGGCCCGTCCTCCTGTCGGTCAGTCATCGTTGGCTGGTCGCAGGGCGTTCCTACGTGTCGGTAGCCTGCCACGCCGTACGCGTGCCGGGAAGATGCCGGAACAGTGGCATATACCTCCCGTTCACCGAAGGGTGGCGTGCAACACGCCGACGGCGGCGCGGGATTCCCGCGCCGCCGTCGGCGGATCGTCGTACCGGCCCGGTCAGGCCCTGCCGGCCGGCCCGGTCAGGCCCTGCCGGCCGGCCCGGTCAGGCCCTGCCGGTCACGCCTTCTTGGTGAGGCAGAGCAGGTAGCCCTTGCCGCCCGGGGCGATGTTGTAGAAGACGTAGCCGTCCTCACCCTCCTTGATGTACTGCTCGCACGCCTTGCCGGTCTTGGCCTGCGCCTCGGTCTGCTCCTCCACCCGGCCGACCACGTTGTAGACGGCCTCGGTCGAGGTGCACGTCACCACCTTGGCGTCGCTCACCGACTTCTCCTGCGTGCCGGTCACCTCCGGCAGCTCGGCGATGCAGTCGCCGGCCTTCGCCTCGGCCGTCTCGTCGGGGTTGAGGAAGTTGCCGATGGCATTGGCGACGCCGAACTTCAGCGCCGCGATCACCAGGAAGGCGACGATCGCGCCGATGATGCCGAGCGCCTTCTTCGCGCCGCCACCCTTGCGCTCCTCCGGCTGCGCGGCGGAGGCCGGGGTCACCGGTTCGGGCTGGCCCACCTGCTCTGCCTGCGGCGCGGGGGACGATGCGACCTGCTCTGACACTGAATTTCCTTCCGAGGGGTGAATGAGCAGACGACAACGTAGCGACGAAGATCAGCGCGTGCTGCCCCGTCCCCATCGTCCGTTCAGCTATTTCCCAGGAACGACAGGTCAGCTGGTGGCGGTGGGCAGGGGCACCCCCGCCGGCCCGGACACCGAGGGCGACGCGACCGGCACGGATCCGGTGGGCACCGGGGTGCCCGGCGCGGTGGCCGTCGGTACCGGGGTGCCCGGCGCGGTGGCCGTCGGCACCGGGTTGCCCGGCGCGGTCGGCGACGGCGACCCGCCGGGGCCCACGCCGGACCCGGGCGGGAGCGGGGCGACGGCCGGCGGTCGCGGCCGGAACGGCGCCTGCTGCGGGCAGTACGGGTAGCCGCGCTGCACCGGGTTGACGTCGGGCAGGGCGGGATCGTCGCAGGCCGGCCAGCCCAGCCGGATCGGGGTGCCGTTCTGGTCGAAGAGCCGGGCGTTCTCCACCAGCCGCCCCTCGCTGTCGTAGACGTAGACGTCCTGCACCTCGTTGTACGGGTTGTCCACCGAGGTCGACTCGTAGCCGTAGTCGTAACCGGAGCGGGCATGGTCGTCCACGTCCGCCACCGCGCCGATCGCGAACAGCGCCAGCACCACCGAGCTGGCGTGCAACGCCCAGCGCCGCCAGGACCGCAGCTCGGGGGTGCGTCGACCCAAACAGACGGAGCCGTAGAGCAGGCCGGCGAACATCAGCAGGCCGACGAACTCGTTACCGTCGAGCCGGGGCAGCAGGCCGAGCGGCCCGTCGGTGCTGAGCGCGGTGAGCAGCATCGCGGCCAGGTAGGCGCGGGCCACCCACCACGCCGGACGCAACAGTCGCAGGAACTCCCCCGCCGTGGCGTGCCCGAACACGGGGCCGAACCGACTGTCGAGCCGGTCGACCCGGGCCCGGGCCCGCCCCAGCGCGGCGGCGATCCGCCGCTCCAGCGCCCGACGGCCGGCCGCCGGGTCACCCGCCCCGGCGGCTGCGCGCAGCTCCGCCGCGTACGCCTCGGGGGTGCCGAGCCGGTCGACCAGGGAACCGTCGGCCTCCGCGGCGACCTCGACGAGGTGTTCCGGGAGGTCCTCGGTCAACTCCTCGCGGGCCTGCGGTGGCAGGTCGGCGAGCGCCGCCCGCACCCGCTCGACGTAGTCCGTGATTTCCTGCCCAGTGACGGTCATGCCGCCATCCCCCGATCGTCGAGCAGCTGGTCCATCGTCGTGGCGAACGCGCGCCAGGTCTTGCCGGAGCGGGTGAGCTGGTCACGGCCGGCGGCGTTGAGCGCGTAGTACTTACGGTGCGGGCCGGCCTCGCTCGGCACGACGTAGGTGGTGAGCAGGCCGGCGGCGAAGAGCCGGCGCAGGGTGCCGTAGACCGAGGCGTCGCCGACCTCTTCCAGCCCGGCCTCGCGCAGCCGGCGCAGGATGTCGTAGCCGTAGCCGTCGGAATCCCGCAACACGGCCAATACGGCCAGGTCGAGCACACCCTTGAGTAGTTGTGTGGTGTCCACGCATCACACACTACTGCGCACTGCGCACTACCGTCAACAACGCGATACCAGGCTCGAACCCCCGCCCCTCAATGCCGCCCCCGGCCCCCGGCCACGCCTCGCCCCCCGGCCCCGGCACGCCTCGCCCCCCTGCCCCGGCCCGGCGGCCCAGGCCCGCCTCGCCCCCTGGCCCCGGCCCCGGCCCGGTGATCAAGAGATTCGAGTCATCCCCGCCCGGATTCTCGACGCCAACCTCTTGATCACCACGCCATGGCCCCGTGACCAAGAGGTTGGCGTCATCCCCGACGGGGTTCTTGACGCAAACCTCTTGATCACGGGGCTCGATGTCGAGCGGGCGAGGACGGAGAGAGGGCGGAGGGAGGGTGTTGGTCAGCCGTCAGACGGGTTGCTGGCTCCAGGCGATGCCGTCGAGGATGTCGTGTTCGGAGGCGACCACCGAGGACATCCCGGCCCGCTCCATGATCACCTTGAGCACCAGCGCGCCCGCTCCGATCACGTCCGCCCGGCCCGGGTGCATCACCGGGATCGCCAACCGCTGCGCTGCGGTCCGGCCCAGCAGGTCGGCGGTCACCCCGGCCACCCGCTCGTACGGCACCCGGGCGTGGTGGATGCGCTGCGGGTCGTACTCCTGGAGGTCCTGGGCGATGGCGACGACGGTGGTGACCGAACCGGCGAGCCCGACCAGCGTGGCGGCCTCCCGGCCGGGGACGGCGGCGAGCGCCCGGTCGACGGCGGCGGCGATGTCGGCCTGCGCGGCGGCGACCTCGTCGGCGGTCGGCGGGTCGCCGTGCAGGTGCCGTTCGGTCATCCGGACACAGCCGATGTCGACCGAGATCGCCGCCTGCACCCCGGAGTCGCGGGTGCCCACCACGAACTCGGTCGAGCCGCCCCCGATGTCGACCACCAGGTACGGCGGCTCCGCGTCGGCGGGCAGCCCCCGCACCGCGCCGGTGAACGACAGCCGTGCCTCCTCGTCGCCGCTGACCACCTCGGGCGCGACCCCGAGGGTCTGCTCCACCATGGCCCGGAAGTCGGCCGCGTTGCTGGCGTCCCGGGACGCCGAGGTGGCGCACATCCGGACCCGGTCGACGCCCAACTTGTCGATCTCGGCGGCGTACCCGGCCAGTGCCACCCGGGTCCGCTCGATCGCCTCCGGGGCCAGCCGGCCGGTCCGGTCGACGCCCTGACCGAGCCGGACGATCTCCATCCGGCGGGCCAGGTCGACCAGTGGGGCCTGCGGCCCGGCCGACGGGTCGGGCAGGTCGGCGACCAGCAGGCGGATGGAGTTGGTCCCGCAGTCGATGGCGGCCACACGCGTCGTCACGGCAGCAACCCTACGGCAGCCGCCGACCGCCCACCCCGGCACCGACCGCGCACGCGCACCCCCGACCGGGCGCTGTGGCACCGACCGGGCACGGTGGCACCGACCGGGCACGCGCAGCCGCCGACCGCCCACGGCCGACACCGACCGGCGGCGGTCACCGACGCCGGGACAGTCGTCGCAGCAGCAGCCACGGCACCCAGGCCAGCACGGCGAGCAGCACCAGCAGCGCCAGCAGCGGCGCCCGCCACCACGGGTCCACCGTCGCCGGTGGTGGGTCGGCGGGCGCGGAGACCCACGGGCGGGCGGTCTTCGACCAGGCCAGGAAGGCGTCGCCGATCGGGAGCAGACCGAAGGCGTACCGGCGGGTGTGCGGGGTGTCCAGCGGAAAACCGACCAGTTCGCCGTAGTTGGCCAGCGCCCCGGCCAGCGCGTCGTCGCCCTGCACCTGGGCCGCGCCGAGGGTCACCACGGTGGCGGAGAAGCTCACCCCGAGCGGCAGCGGCCCCGAGTCGACGTCCCCCGGGCCGTCCAGACCGCGCGGATACTCCCGCACGGCCGGGCCGAGCCCGAGCGGCGACACCACGAACCCGGTGCGGAAGCGCAGATACTGCTCGCGGGCGAAGGTCGGGTCGATCTCCGGCAGGAACCGCTGGATGACGCTCTGCGAGGTGCCCCGGGCCACCTCGGCCGGCGCGCCGGTGCCCGGGTCGACCCGGTGCGGCAGCAGACCGGTACGCGGGTCGAGCCGCTGGCGTACCCCGTCCAGCCAGCGTGCCGTGGTCCGGTCGAACCGGGGCGGCAGCAGATGGTCGTGCAGCCGCAGCGAGGCCACCGCCACCGTCGAGTCGACCGGCCACGCCTGCCCCGGATAGGCGGCGAGGTACGGCGTGGCCGAGGCGTCGAACGCGGCGGCCAGCGTGGTCGACGCCTCGGTGAACCGGCGCACCTCGGCCGGGTCCCGCTCCGACGCCGGTTGCAGGGCGAGCACCCCGCCGCGCAGCCAGTTGGTCCAGCCGGCGTGGAAGACGCCGTACGCCGGGGTGAGGTCGGCGCTGAACGGGGCCGTGCCGGCCGGGGACTCCAGCCGGGCCAGCGCCCACCGGGCCTCCCGTAGCGCCTCGTCGCGTCCCTGCGGTGGTTGCCGCAGGCCGGTCTCCACCCGGGCCAGCCCGTACAGCGCGTGGGCGAAGAACCAGCCCTCCGGGAACATCGCCTGGGCGTCCTCGCCGGCACCGTCGTCCAGTTCGGCCCGCAGGTAGTCCAGTTGCCGGTCCACCCCGGGCGGCTGGCGGTCGACGCCACCGGTCGCCGGGGCGATCAGCCGGGCCACCCCGACCAGCGCGAACAGGGTCACCAGGGCGGCGGGCAGGGCAACCAACCGGCGCAGGATCGTCACCGGCCCAGGGTGCCGGGCCGGGTCAAGACAGCCGGGGCTAGAGGCGCAGCAGCATCCGGGTGTTGCCCAGGGTGTTCGGCTTGACCCGTTCCAGGTCGAGGAACTCGGCGACGCCCTCGTCGTAGGAGCGCAGCAGCTGCTCGTAGACGGGCTGCGGCACCGGGGCGCCGTCGATCTCGGTGAACCCGAACGCGCCGAAGAACGCCGTCTCGAAGGTGAGCACGAAGATCCGGGCGATGCCCAACTCCCGGGCGGCGTCGATCAGCTCGGTGACGATCCGGTGGCCGAGCCGCCGCCCCCGACAGGCCGGGTCGACGGCCACGGTACGGATCTCGGCGAGGTCCTCCCACATCACGTGCAGCGCCCCGCAGCCGACCACCCGCCCGTCGCCGGTGACCGCGACCCGGAACTCCTGCACGTCCTCGTAGAGGGTGACGGTGGCCTTGCTGAGCAGCCGCCGGTCGTCGGTGTAGGTGTCGACCAGCCGGCGGATGCCGCGTACGTCGCCGGTGCGGGCCCGGCGTACCACGATCTCGTCGGTCATCTCACCCGGCCGCCGGCACGTCCACGCAGGGCCCGGCCGCCCACCACTTCTCCACCAGGGCGAGTGTCTCGTCGCCGAACGGGTTGACCCCGGGGCCGGCACCGAGCGCGTGGCCCAGGTGCACGTGCAGGCACTTCACCCGGCCGGGCATCCCCCCGGCGGAGATGCCGGCGATCTCCGGCACCTCGCCGATCGCGGCCCGGCGGGCCAGGTAGTCCTCGTGCGCGGCCCGGTACCGGTCGGCCAGCTCCGGGTCCTCGGCGAGCCGCTCGGCCATCTCCTTCATCAGCCCGGCCGACTCCAGCCGGCTGCACGCCGCCGTCGCCTTGGGGCAGGTCAGGTAGAACAGCGTCGGGAACGGGGTGCCGTCGGCGAGCCGGGGGGTGGTCTCCACCACGTCGGGCAGGCCGCACGGGCAGCGGTGGGCCACCGCCCGGGTGCCGCGGGGCGGGCGTCCGAGCTGCGCGGCCACCGCGGCCAGGTCGGCCTCGGTGGCCGGCTGGTGCTCCGGCGGGGGTACGGAGTCCGCCGCCGGCTCCTGCGGTGGTACGACAGTCACGGTGCCCATCTCTCGTTCGGTACGCGGGTGCTGCTCACTGGTCGGCGGCTTCGCCGTTCGCCGCCCGGACGCTCGACCACAGGGTGTCGTACCAGGGGGCGGGGGCCTTCGGCGCGGCCGGCGGCCGACCGCCGTTGGCGTCGCGGGCCGCGCCGTCGGCGTCGTTGAGCACGATCACCGGGGTCTCGCCCGGGGCCACCATGTAGAACCGTTCCCGCGCCTTGATCTTGATGTATTCGGGGTCCTGCCACTTCGCCGCCTGGGCGGACAGCTCGGCGATCTCCTCGCGCTGGGCGGCCTGGCTGGCCTCCATCCGCTCGATGTCGACCTGCTGGTCGAGGTAGACCCGGACCGGATAGGTGTAGGCCAGGGCGAGCGCGAGCAGCACCGCGAACAGGACGGTGGCCCGGCCGGTGAACCGTCGGGGGTGGGGTGCGGCGAGCCGGCGGATGGTGCCGCCGGCCGCCGTCCGGCGCGCCGCCGCCGGGCGGTTGGCCGACCGGACACCGTCGACGCCGCGCGAGCGGGCCGCGGTGGTCCGCGCCTCGGCGCGGACCCCGCCGTCGCGCAGCGGCGTGCGGGCGCCCCGGGCCCCGCCCGGCCGACCGGTCGGCCGGCGGGCCGGGCGTTGGCCACCCGGTGTGCGGCGCTGCTGCATCGTCACACCCCTCCCCCCGAGGTTCGCCCGGGTCAGGCCGAACGGTAACGCGGGAACGCGCCGACGCCGGCGTACCGCGCCGCGTCGCCCAGCTCCTCCTCGATCCGCAGGAGCTGGTTGTACTTGGCGACCCGGTCGGAGCGGGCCGGGGCACCGGTCTTGATCTGGCCGCAGCCGGTGGCGACGGCCAGGTCGGCGATGGTGGTGTCCTCGGTCTCGCCGGAGCGGTGGCTCATCATGCACTTGAAGCCGGCCCGGTGGGCCAGGTCCACGGCGTCCAGCGTCTCGGTCAGCGAGCCGATCTGGTTGACCTTGACGAGCACCGCGTTGGCGGCCTTCTCGGTGATGCCCCGGGCGATGCGCTGCGGGTTGGTGACGAACAGGTCGTCGCCGACGATCTGGATCCGGTCGCCGACGGCGGCGGTCAGGGTGGCCCAGCCGCTCCAGTCGTCCTCGGCCAGCGGGTCCTCGATGGAGACGATCGGGTAGTCGCCGATGAGCTTGGTGTAGTAGTTGCTCATCTCCTCGGCGCTCTTGGCCGCGCTCTCGAACGTGTAGGTGCCGTTGTCGAAGAACTCGGTGGCGGCCACGTCGAGGGCGAAGACGATGTCGGTGCCCAGCCGGTAGCCGGCCTTCTCGACCGCCTCGGCGATCAGGTCCAGCGCGGCGGCGTTGCTGGGCAGGTTGGGGGCGAAGCCGCCCTCGTCGCCCAGGCCGGTGGAGAGGTCCTTCTTCTTGAGCACCGACTTCAGCGCGTGGTAGACCTCGGCCCCGGAGCGCAGCGCCTCGCGGAAGCTGGACGCCCCGATCGGCGCGATCATGAACTCCTGCACGTCGACGTTCGAGTCGGCGTGCGCCCCACCGTTGAGGATGTTCATCATCGGCACCGGCAGCAGGTGGGCGTTCGGGCCGCCGAGGTAGCGGAACAGGCTCAGCTCGGCGCTGCCGGCCGCGGCCTTGGCCACCGCCAGCGAGACCCCGAGGATCGCGTTCGCGCCCAGCTCGCCCTTGTTGTCGGAGCCGTCGAGGTCGAGCATCTTCTGGTCGATCAGCCGCTGCTCGCTGGCCTCGTAGCCGATGAGCTGGTCGACGATCTTGTCCTCGATGTTGGCGACCGCGTTCTCGACGCCCTTGCCCAGGTAGCGGCCCTTGTCACCGTCGCGCAGTTCGACCGCTTCGAAGGCGCCGGTGGAGGCGCCGGAGGGTACGGCGGCGCGGGCGATCGTGCCGTCGTCCAGCCCTACCTCGACCTCGACCGTGGGGTTGCCCCGCGAGTCGAGAATCTCCCGGGCGACGATTCCCTCGATGGTTGCCACTGAGTCGCTCCTCGTTCGTGTGTGCGAATCCGGTTCGGGCCGCGACGGTGCGGCTGAGGCAGGTGTGTTGAACGCAGCGTATCGGGCGACACCCGACGCCACGGCGTCCGGGGACACGTAGCCCACCCCTAATCGGTACGCCGGGACGGACATTCCCGGATTCTCGCCCCTGAACCGGCAACCGGTTTGCGCCGGGTGGACCCGATCGACCACGCTGGTCGCCATGCCCGCCGTCTCGACCACCCTCCGCGTGCTCGCCGTGTCGGTCATCGCGTCGCTCACCGTCACCGGCTGTCAGACCCTCGACGACGCCGGACGCACCCTCGGCCGCGCCGATCTGATCAACGATCTCGCCACCCGGCTCGACGAGTCGCTGGTGCGGACCTGGACGGCCGAGTACCGGCTCGCCGGTGGCCGGAACTTCACGATCGCCCAGACGAAGGAGCCGGCCCGCTCCGCGTACACCTGGACCGCCGGCAAGATCACCGTCTCCGAGCAGGCCATCACCAGGTGCGGGACCACCGCCGGGCGGACCACCTGCACGGTCGAGCCGCCGGTGCTGATGTCCGGCAAGGCCGCCGTGCCGCTGTTCACCGAGGCCCGCAAGGCCGGCCTGGTCACCCCGCCGGCGGTGATCGGCCTGCTCACCGAGGCCGCCCTCGACCCGGCGGCCCAGGTCAAGCAGACCGACACCACGATCACCGGGCACCACGCCACCTGCGTCGAGGTCCGCCGGGCCGCCGGGAACTTCGACACCTGCGTCACCAGCGAGGGTGTGCTCGGCAGCTTCACCGGGGTGCTCGACGGCCAGCCCGTCGAGTTGACCCTGGACCGCTACACCGACTCGGTGACACCGACAGCGTTCGACCTGCCCGCCGGCGCCGGGGTGACCGACCGCCGACCGGCGACGTCGTGACGGCCCCCCCGCCCGCAGACCCCACCCCCGCCGTCGACCCGGCGCCCGCGCCCGACGACCTGGGCCTGCTGGTGGCCGGCCACCGGCTCCTCACCACCCCCGACGGGGGCCTGCCCCGGGTCGGCGAACTGCCGGCCGGGACCGGCTGGGTGCCGGTGGGCACGCTCGACGGGGTGCCGGCCTGGGCGGCGGCACCGGACGGGGCGACCCGACCGGCCGGGCGCTGGCGCAGCTGGCGGGCGCTCGCCGCCGAGCTGCCCGAACCGCTCGCCACGCTCGCCGGGAGGGCGGTGGCCGTGGTCACCTTCCGGCGTACCCACCGCTGGTGCGGGGCCTGCCGGGCGGAACTGGCCGACGTGCCAGGCGAGACGGCCCGCCGCTGCCCCGCCTGCGACCTGTACGTGCCGCTGCGGCTCTCCCCGGCGGTGCTGGCGGCGATCACCCGCCCCGGCCCGGCCGGCGGCCCCACCGAGCTGCTGCTGGTGCGGCACGCGTCCGGCCCGACCGGGCTGTGGGCGCTGGTCGCCGGCTTCGTCGAGGCCGGCGAGTCGTTGGAGACGGCGGTCCGCCGCGAGGTCACCGAGGAGGTCGGGCTGGCCCTCGGCAGCGTCGACTACTTCGGCAGCCAGCCCTGGGCGATCTCCGGGCCGGGGGTGCTGCTCGCCGGCTTCACCGCCACCGCCGCCGACCCCACCGCCGAGCCGGAGGTGGACGGGCGGGAGCTGGTGCGGGCCCGCTGGTTCCCGGTGGACGCGCTGCCGGCCGAGCTGCCCCCGGCGTACTCGATCTCCCGCTGGCTGGTCGACGCGGTCGCCGCCCGCGGTTGAGCCGGCCCCGGCCGGCTCAGACGCCGAGCAGGGTGCGCAGGTGGCGTGGCGGCGGACAGTCGTGGGCAAGCATCGCGTCGTGCCACCGGCGCAGCGGCACCCCGGCCGGGCGGGCAGCGGCGATGTCGGCCATCTCGCTGTAGCCGACGAAGTACGTGGAGAGCTGGGTCGAGGTGAGCAGCGCCCGCCGCCACTTGCCGGCCGCCTCGCCCTCCTCCTGGAAGCCGCGTTCGGTCATCAGCGCCAACGCGTCCGCCTCGGTCATCTGGTCACAGTGGACGAGCTGGTCGAGCAGGGCGTTGATGGTCATCCGGAGCTGCATCTTGAGCTGCTGGAGGCGGACCGGCAGGCCGCCGAAGCCGAGGCCGGCCATCAGCTCCTCGGTGTAGACCGCCCAGCCCTCGATGAACACCCCCGACTCGGTCAGCGCCCGGACCCGGGTGGGGCCGGCGTACCGGCGGGCGTGGGCGAGCTGGAGGAAGTGCCCCGGCATCGCCTCGTGCACGGTCAGGTTGCGGATCATGTGGTCGTTGTACTCGCGGTAGAACGAGTCGACCCGGTGTGCGGGCCAGTCCGCCGGGGTGGGCGCGATGCAGTAGAAGGTGGGCAGGTCGGCCGGCTCCAGCGGGCCGGGCGAGTCGCAGTAGGCCACCGCGACACCCCGGGCGAACTCCGGCATCTCCTGGATCACGCACGGGTCGTCGACCAGGCTGACCAGGTCGTGCGCCCGGACGAAGTCGACGGCCTCGTCGAGGGTGACCGAGGCGAGGTCCACGATGGAGTGGTCGTCGGGGTGCTCGGCGGCGAGCAGGTCCAGCGCCCGGCGTACCGTCTCGTCGTCGGCCGGGCCACCGACCAGCTCGACGGCGGCGGCGCGGATCTCGGCGGTGACCCGGTTCAGGTTGGCCCAGGCGCGGCGCTGCACCTCGGCCGCGCCCAACTCGGTGTCGAGGGTGTGCCAGAGCCGGGCCTCCCAGCGGCGGCGGCCCAGCCGGGGGTCGCGGCCCGGCCCGGTGTCGGCGGCCAGCCCGGCGCGCAGCCAGCCGACGAACTCGTCGAGCGCGGCGATCGCCGCCGTCGCCGCCGGCTCCACCGTGCCGGCCAGCGCCGGGGCCCGGGCGAGCAGCAGCGGCACCTCGTCGCGGATCAGCGCGGCGCTGCCGGCGAACTGCCCGACCGCCGTCTCGGCGTGCACCCGGGGCATGTCCCGCAGCGTCGCCCGCGCGGTCGCCAACGCGTCGGGTACGGCGCTCAGCCGCCCCACCAGGTGCGCCAGCCGCTGCTCCACCGGCGCGTACGGGCGGGCGAGCAGCGCGTGCAGCAGCGGGCCGGGGTTGTGCACCAGCGGGTCCCACTCGAAGGCCCGGATCTCGCTGCGCTCGAACAGTTCCCGGTCGACCAGGGCGGCGAGCAGCGCGTGGTCGACCTGCTCCTCGACGTCGAGGGAGTCCGCGTCGACCTCGGCGAGCGCGTCGGCGGCCTCCCGCAGCATCGCCTGGTCGGCGGCGACCGCCGGGGCGGACAGGTCGGGCAGCCGGTCGTCGTAGCGGTGGTCCCCGGCCGACGTGGCGAACCCGGGTCGGCTCTCCAGCACGGCCTCGACGATCCGCTCCGCCAGCGGCACGAATTCACCCATCCCCCGACCCTACCCACTCCCCACCGCCCCGCCCCGGCCCCGCCGATCACGAGGTTCGCGCCACCGGGCACCCGCCCGGCCTCGTGGTCACGGGTTCGCGTCACGGGAGCGCACGGGGTTGACGCGAACCTCCTGGTCAACCCGACGAAGTGGGGGGTTCGGTGGTGCGGAGGGTGGCGGTGTGGGCCAGGGTGGCGCGGCGCAGGGCCGCCTCGGGGTCCAGGCCGGTGTGGCGGGCCTCGGCGACCAGGGCCAGCAGGGTGGCACCGAGGCGGGACTCCGGGTCGGGCTGGGCGTCGGGGGACGGCAGCGGCACGGTCAGCCCGGCCCGACCGGCGCGGTCCAGCACCTTGGCCGCCAGGGCCAGGGCGGGCTGGCTCAGCGCGATGCCGTCGAGCACCGACGCCCGGGCCTTCTCGGCCTGTTTGATCCGCTCCCAGTTCGCCTCGATCTCGGCCAGCGAACCCGCCTGCGCACCGGAGAAGACGTGCGGGTTGCGGCGGACCATCTTGTCGACCAGGGTGCCGGCCACGTCGTCGACGCTCCACCGCTCGTCCTCGGGCAGGTTCTCCGCGAGGCGGGCGTGCAGCAGCACCTGGAGCAGCACGTCGCCCAGTTCCTCGCGCAGCGCGTCGGTGTCGCCGTCGCTGATCGCGTCGTACGCCTCGTAGCACTCCTCGATCAGGAAGCCGGCGAGGCTGCGGTGGGTCTGGGCCCGCTTCCACGGGTCGCCGCCCGGCGAGGCGAGCCGGTCCATCACCTCGACCGCGTCGAGCAGCCGGGCCCCCGGCGGGTCCCACGAGCCGTACATCAGCTCCAGCTCGGCCAGCCCCGGCTCGCGGGCCAGCCGCAGGCCCACCTCCCGGGCCAGGGTCTCGTCGCCGGTCGGGCCGGCCAGCCAGACCGCCGTGCCGTGCGCCGCCGCCGCGTCGAGCAGCGCGTCGCCGGCCCCGCCGGAGACGACGGTGACCTCGACGCCGGCCGCGCGTACCGCCGTGACCTGGGCACCCTCCGCGCCGGTCAGCACCGGTGCGGAGCGCAGCGTGTCCCAGGCGGCGGCGGTCAGCAGACCGGCCGGCAACCGGGGCGACGTGACCAGCAGGACGATCCGGTCGGACATGCTCAGGAGGCCGCCGGCCCCTGCTCCGGGGTCGGGCTGGCGACCGGCTCGGGCGTCGACACGTCGGTCACCGGGCCGCTCGCGTCGATGTACGGCAGCGCGTAGAAGACCAGCTCCTGGCCCTTGTTGACCCAGGCGGGGACGCCGAGCGGCCGGTACCGGGGGTTGACCTCGACGTCGACCTTGTCGGCCTGCTCGCCCAGCGCGGCGCTCAACGCCGAGGAGGTGCGCACGAAACCGCCGTCGCCGAAGAGCTGCCGCACCTGCGCCACCGACAGCCCCTTGTCGATGCCGCCGGTCTTCTCGATCGCGTGGTAGACCGCCATCACCGACTCGTCGCTCAGGTCGGCCGGCGGCAACTGCTGGCTGAGCACGACGAACAGGTCGGCCCACTCGCCCCACAGCTTCGCGAACTCCGCCTGCGGCGGCATCTGGAGCTGCTGGGCCAGCTGGTCCGGGGTGATCTGGTCGGGGACCTGGAGGTTCTTCTCGGCCGCGACCCGCTTGCCCAGGTCGATGCTGACCAGCAGGTTCACCACGTCCTGCCGGGTCAGCCCGGCCCGCAACTGCTCCGGGCCGGGGGTCTGGCCGGACTGGGCCGCGCTCTGCCGCACCGCCTCGGCGTACCTCGTCTGCGCGTCGTTGTAGATCGCGTCCACCCGGGCCACCGAGTAGCGACTGTCGCCGATGTATGCGGCCACATCAGGAGACGCCTTGCCGCAGGCGGTGAGGGAGAGGACACCCAGGGCCGCGACGCTGGCGGCGGCGATGAGACGGCGTGCACGCATGACGGTCACTCTCTCATGCCTGCCTGTGTACGGTGACGCCGCCCACCGTGCGCCGTCGCCCGCCCGACGCCCCGCGCCGGGCGGGCGACGGCCCCTCATCCCCGCGCCCCCGCCAACGCGGCCGGTTCGCCGAGGACGTCGGAGAGGAGCTGGGCGCACCACTGAAGCAGCGCCTGGTCGCGCAGCGGCTCGCCGCCGACCCGGCGGGTGCTCGGCCGGGGCACGCTGACCTGGTCGGTGGCGGACTTGTAGACCGAGTCCGGGTGGTAGCGCTTGAGCCGCAACTGCTTCGAGTCGGGCAGCGGCAGCGGCCCGAACCGCAGGTGCCTGCCCTGCATGCTCACGTCGGTCAGGCCGTACCGGCGGGCCAGCAGCCGGAACCGGGCCACCGCGACCAGGTTCTGCACCGGGGCGGGCGGCTCGCCGTACCGGTCGGTCATCTCGGCCACCACCTCGTGCAGCCGCGCGTCGTCACGCGCCTCGGCGAGCTTGCGGTACATCTCCAGCCGCAGCCGCTCCACCCCGACGTAGTCGTGCGGCAGGTGCGCGTCGATCGGGAGATCGATCTTGACGTCCGTCTCCTCCTCGGTGCTCTCCCCCTTGAACGCCGACACCGCCTCGCCGACCATCCGGACGTACAGGTCGAACCCGACGCCCTCGATGTGCCCGGACTGCTCGCCGCCGAGCAGGTTTCCGGCACCCCGGATCTCCAGGTCCTTCATCGCCACGTACATGCCCGCGCCCAGCTCGGTGTGCTGGGCGATGGTGGCCAGCCGCTCGTGCGCGTGCTCGGTGAGCGGCTTCTCCGGCGGATAGAGGAAGTACGCGTACGCCCGCTCCCGGCCCCGGCCCACCCGGCCCCGGATCTGGTGCAGCTGGGCCAGGCCGAGCAGGTCGGCCCGCTCCACGATCAGGGTGTTGGCGTTCGGGATGTCGATGCCGGACTCGACGATCGTGGTGCAGACCAGGACGTCGAACTCCTTCTCCCAGAAGCCGACCATCACCTTCTCCAGGGCCTCCTCGCCCATCTGTCCGTGGGCCACCGCGACCCGTGCCTCGGGCACCAGCTCGCGCAGCTTCCGCGCCGTCCGGTCGATCGACTCCACCCGGTTGTGCAGGTAGAACACCTGCCCGTCGCGGAGCAGCTCCCGGTGGATCGACGCGGCCACCTGCCGGTCGTCGTACGCCCCGACGAAGGTCAGCACCGGGTGCCGCTCCTCCGGCGGGGTGGCGATGGTCGACATCTCGCGGATGCCGGTGATCGCCATCTCCAGCGTCCTCGGGATCGGGGTGGCCGACATGCTCAGCACGTCGACCGAGGCGCGCAGCGTCTTGAGGTGCTCCTTGTGCTCGA
Source organism: Micromonospora sp. WMMD723 (assembly GCF_049863385.1). Taxonomy (NCBI): domain Bacteria; kingdom Bacillati; phylum Actinomycetota; class Actinomycetes; order Micromonosporales; family Micromonosporaceae; genus Micromonospora; species Micromonospora sp. WMMD723. The sequence goes on along the minus strand of NZ_JBMKNR010000001.1, from coordinate 2,925,162 downwards.
CGCCGAACCGCTGCTCCTCGTCGATGATCACCATGCCGAGGGACTTGAACCGGGTGGCCGTCTGGAGCAGCCGGTGGGTGCCGATGACGATGTCGACGGTGCCGTCGGCGACCATCTCCAGCGTCCGCTCGCTCTCCTTGGCGGTCTGGAAGCGGGAGAGCTGCCGGATGGTCACCGGGAACTGGTTCATCCGCTCGGCGAACGTGTTGTAGTGCTGCTGCACCAGCAGCGTCGTCGGCACCAGCACCGCCACCTGCTTGCCGTCCTGCACCGCCTTGAAGGCCGCCCGGACGGCGATCTCGGTCTTGCCGTACCCGACGTCGCCGCAGATCAGCCGGTCCATCGGCACGGTCTGCTCCATGTCCCGCTTGACCTCCTCGATGGCGGCCAACTGGTCGGGCGTCTCCTGCCACGGGAAGGCGTCCTCCAGCTCCCGCTGCCACGGGGAGTCCGGGGCGAACGCGTGCCCCTTGGACGCCTTGCGGGCGGCGTAGAGCTGGATGAGCTGGGCGGCGATCTCCCGGACCGCCTTGCGGGCGCGGGCCTTGGACTTCTGCCAGTCCGAGCCGCCCATCTTGTGCAGGGTGGGCTGCTCGCCGCCGACGTAGCGGGAGAGCTGGTCGAGCTGGTCGGTGGGGACGAACAGCCGGTCGCCGGGCTGGCCGCGCTTGCTGGCCGCGTACTCGATGACCAGGTATTCCCGGGACGCGCCGTTGACGGTGCGCTGCACCAGCTCGACGTACCGGCCGATGCCGTGCTGCTCGTGCACGACGAAGTCGCCGGCCTTCAGCTCCAGCGGGTCGATGGTGTTGCGTCGCCGGCTCGGCATCCTGCGCATGTCCCGGGTGGTGGTGCCCCGGCCGCCGGTGACGTCGTTGCCGGTGAGCAGCACGAACCTCGACGCCTCGTCGACGAAGCCGGCGGTCAGGCGGCCGCAGGAGACCAGCACCTCGCCGGGGGCGGGCGCGGCCGGCACCTGTTCGGTGAGCCGGGCGCCCAGCCCGGCGTCGCGGAGCACCTCGACGGCCCGCTGGGCGGGACCGTGCCCCTCGAAGACCAGCGCCACCGACCAGCCCTCACCGGTCCAGCGCCTGAGGTCGTCGACCACCCGGTCGGTCTCACCGTGGTAGAGCGGGGCCGGCTGGGCGGCCAGGCTCACCGCGATCGCGTCGTCGGGGGTCACGTCCGCCCCGGTCGGCGCGTCCTCCCAGGGCTGCCGGGCCGGTGCCGCGGCGTCCGCCTCGACCAGTCCGAACGGGGCGAGGGTCCACCAGGGCTGGCGCAGGGCGCGGGCGGCGGCGCGTACCTCGGCCAGGGACCTGAAGGCGGCGGCGCCCAGGTCGACCGGGGCCTGGCCACCGACGGCGGCCGCGGCCCAGCTCGCCTGGAGGAACTCCTCCGAGGTACGCACCAGGTCGTGCGCCCGGGTGCGGATCCGCTCCGGGTCGCAGAGCAGCACGTGGGTGCCGGCCGGCATGGTGTCGACCAGCAGTTCCAGGCTCTCGCTGCCGATCAGCGCCGGGGCCAGCGACTCCATCCCCTCGACCGGGATGCCCTCGGCCAGCTTGTCGAGGATCTCGGCCAGCTCCGGGTGCTCCCCGGCGAGCGCGGCGGCCCGCCGACGCACCGCCGGGGTCAGCAGCAGCTCCCGGCACGGCGGGGCCCACAGCTGCGGTACGCCCTCGATGGTGCGCTGGTCGGCGACGGCGAAGGTGCGGATCTCCTCCACCTCGTCGCCCCAGAACTCGACCCGGGACGGGTGCTCGTCGGTGGGCGGGAAGACGTCCAGGATGCCGCCGCGTACCGCGAACTCGCCGCGCTTGGTGACCAGGTCGACCCGGGCGTACGCCAGGTCGGTGAGCCGGCGGGCGACCTCCTCCAGGTCGGCCTCCTCACCGGCGGAAAGCTGCACCGGCTCCAGGTCGCCGAGGCCCTTGAGCTGCGGTTGCAGCAGCGAGCGCACCGGTGCCACCACCACCCGCAACGGGCCGGCGTCGGCGTCGGCGCGGACGGTGTGCGGGCCCGGGGCGTCCGGGTGGGCGAGGCGACGCAGCACGGCCAGCCGCCGGCCGACGGTGTCGGAACGGGGCGAGAGCCGCTCGTGCGGCAGCGTCTCCCAGGACGGGAAGACCGCGACCTGCCCGGCCGGGAGCAGGCTGCCCAGCGCGGCGGCCAGGTCGTCGGCCTCCCGGCTGGTGGCGGTCACGGCGAGCACCGGCCGGCCGGCCCCACCGGCCGCCGGGTCGGCGGCGACGGCGGCCACGGCGAACGGGCGCAGCGCGGTCGGGGCGGTCAGGTCCAGCCCGTCGACCTGGGCGGCACCGGAGCGCGCCAGGTCACGCGCCCGGGCCAGCCCCGGGTCGGCCAGGGCGGCGGAGAAGAGTCCGGTGAGCATCAGTGATCACTTCCAGGAAAGCCGCCGGTCGGCCCGGGGCGCACGAAGATGCCCCCACGCCCGGCCGGGCCGGGGGGTGCATGGCCGCCAGCCTATCTCGCGAGGGAGACAATCGAGCCCGCAGCGGCGGTGCCGGAACGGGGGAGGACCAATGCCACAGCAGTGGGGCGCGGACCCACGCCAACAGACCGCCCAGGGACGATGGCGGGGGCTGGGCCTGCCCGACGGGATGACCTTCTACGAGGTGCGCTGCCTGATCGACGAGCCGGGCTGGGTCGGCCCGGTACCCAACCTCGGCTACCGGGTCTACCTGGGGCGCTCCGGCGGCTACCTGCGCCGGGTCAACGGTGGGGTCGCGTTCGCCGACGCGACGTCGGTGCTGCTCACCCGACCCGGCGACGAGATGAGCGTGGCTCACCCGCTCGGCTGCGGCGACGTCTACTCGTGCCTGGAGATCCGCCCCGAGGTGCTCGAGGAACGCCCGGACGCCCGCGACTGGTTCACCCGGCGCAGCTGGGACGGTCAGCTCGACGCCGCGCTGGACCTGGAGCACCGGATGCTGGTGGCCCGCAGCCGGCGCGGTCTGGACGGCTTCGAGCTGACCGAGCACACCCACCAGTTCCTGGCCACCCTGCTCAGCGGCAGCCCCCTGGGCCGGGGCGCCCCGGGCGCGGACCTGGACCGTGCGGTGGGGCGGCGACCGGCCACCCTGGCCGCCCACCGACGCCTCGCCGACCAGGCCCGCCAGGTGCTCGCCGCGTCGGGTTTCACGCTGGGGCTCACCGAGGTCGCCCGGCTGGTCGGCTGCTCACCGCACCACCTGAGCCGGGTGTTCCAGCGGGTCACCGGGCGCAGCATCACCGCCTACCGCAACGAACTACGGGTCCGGGCGGTGCTGGACCTGCTGGGCCGCTCCGATCCACCCCGGCTGGGCACGATCGCCGCCGAGTACGGCTTCGCCGACCAGGCGCACCTGAGCCGGGTGGTCCGGGAGCGGGTCGGCCACCCGCCCGCCCGCCTGCGTCGACTGCTCGCACCCACCGACTGACGCCCCCGGCGGCCGGCCCCCGGGTCGCGGGGCGCTCGTCGTGGCGGGGCCGCCGGTCGAACCGAACCGCGCACGAATCTTCAAGATTTCGACCCGCGTGCCGACCGAGGATGGAACAGCCAGCCCGGTCGGTCGACGTTGCGCCGGCCGAGGGAGACGCGGACCTGTTCGGGGAGGCCCGCGTACCCCCCAGTCGGGCTGACCGGGGATGCCGTCCGGCACCCGGTGGAGGTGCCGTACCCCGGTGCGGCACCTCCACGCCCGGCCGCGTTCCGTTCAGTAGCGCACGGCGATGCGTCGTTCGACCGCGTCGACCCGGATCTCCCCGCCGTACGGAATGATCAACTGCGGGTCGGTGTGGCCCAGGTCGACGTCGAAGACCACCACCGCGTCCGGGCGGTACGCGGTCAGCGCCCGGACGATGGCACCCCGCTGGGCGGCACCCCACGCCAGCCGTTGCGCCACCGGCAGCGGTCGTGCGAAGTCCCACGCCTTGGGGCGGCCGACGACGACCGCCGGGAAGGCGGCGAGCAGTCCCCGCTCACCCATGTTCCGGACGATCCGGAACACCTCCTGCGCGTCGGGCAGTTCGTTGGAGGTCTCGACGACGAGCACCGAGCCGGCCAGGTCGGCGGCCGACGGGACCCGGTCGGCGGCCATCAACCAGTGCAGGATCTCCAGGCAGCCGCCCCAGGTGCGGCCCTCGACCACCGTCGACGGGCCCCGCCAGCGCCAGCCCTCGCCGGGCAGCATCGGCGGTTCGACCGCGAGCGTGGCGGGGTCCCGCCAGTCGCCCGGTTCGTCACCCCACTGCGGCGCGGGGGTCAGCTCGTACCAGCCGGAGGTGAACAGGGCGGCGTGCAGCGAGTCGAGGGTCAGCGGGTGCGGCGCACCGGGTCGGCCGAGGTGCACCAGCACCGAGCCACCGTGGTAGGCCACCATGCCCAGCCGGTAGAGGTGGTTGAGGACGTTGGTGTTGTCCGAGTAGCCGAAGTAGGGCTTCGGGTTGGCCCGCAGCACCGCGTCGTCCAGGTGCGGGGTGACCGTGATCAGGTCGTCGCCGCCGACGGTGGCGAGCACGGCGGTGACCGTCGGGTCGGCGAAGGCGGCGGTCAGGTCGCGCGCCCGGTCCCGGGGGTCGGCCCGGGTCTGCCGGGTGGTCGGGTACTCCACCGGCTCCAGGCCGAACTCCTCGCGCAGCCGGCGCAGGCCCAACTCGTACACGTGGGGGAAGAGACCCGCCAGGCCGGCGGAGGGGGAGACCACCGCGACCCGGTCGCCCGGCTTCGGCTTGGCGGGGTATTCGGGAAGGGTCACGAGCGGAACCTACCGCCCACCACCACCGGTTTTGGCCCGACAAAACCCCGCAGGTCGGGCATGGCGGCCATAGGCTGGGCCGGTGGACGAGGAGCCGCAGACCCGGGACTGGCTGCCCCGCACGGCGGCGCTGCTGGTCGGCACGCTGGTGCTGGCCACCGCGTTCATCGCGGCCTACGTCGGCGCGCTGCACCAGCCGCACCCCCGGGACGTGCCGGTCGGGGTGGTGACCGGCGACCAGCGCGCCGGGGCGCTTCTGACCACCGTGCGGGAACGCACCGACACGATCAAGCCCGTCGGGTACGCCGACCCCGGCGCGGCCGACGACGCCCTCACCGCCCGCCAGGTGTACGCCGTGCTCACCTCCGCCCCCGACGGCACACTCACCCTGGCCACCGCCAGCGCCTCCGCGCCGGCCGCCACCGAACTGGTCACCGGGGTCCTCACCCCGGCCGCCCGGCAGGCCGGGCTGCCGCTCACCGTCACCGACCAGGTGCCCGTCTCCCCCGACGACCCGCGTGGCCTGGTGCCCTTCTACCTGGCCGTCGGGCTGGTGCTCGGCGGCTACCTGGCCTCGACCGCGCTCGGCGTCTCGCTCGGCACCGCCCCGCGCGGGCTGCGCCGGGCCGGGCTGCGGATCGGCTCGCTGGCCGTGCACGCGGTGCTGCTCGGGACCATCGGCGCGGTGCTGGTCGGCCCGGTCCTCGACGTCTGGGACCACGACCTGCTCGCGGTGGCGGCGGTCGGCATGCTCACCGTCTTCACCGCCGCGATGGTCGCCGCCGCCGTGCAGGGCTGGCTGGGGCTGCTCGGCACCGGGCTGGTGATCCTGCTGCTGGTGGTGCTCGGCAACCCCGGCTCGGGCGGCATCTACGCCCCCGAGTTCCTGCCCGCCGCGCTGCGCGGCATGCACCGCTGGAACGTCCCCGGCCTCGCCACCGACCTACTCAAATCGGCCGTCTACTTCGACTGGCGGTCGGCCCGCTGGCCGCTGGCCGGGCTGCTGGCCTGGACCGTCCTCGGGCTGTCCGGCCTGCTCACCGCCGCCCGGTTCCGGGCACGCCGGGCCGGTCGGGCAGGCGTCGGGGGCGACGCGCGGTGACCGTGGGGAAGGTGACACACCGAACCCCTTCCTCCCGGACCGGGCCGCGCAGATACCATCCAGGGAGTCGGACAGCGCTGTCCTTCGTACTCACGTAAGGAGCGCACGGTGACCGACCAGCATGATCACGACGGGCCCGACGCCGCACTGCGGGCCGACATCCGTCGACTCGGCACCCTGCTCGGCCAGACCCTGGCCCGGCAGGAGGGTCGGCCGCTGCTCGACCTGGTCGAGGAGATCCGCGCCCAGGTCCGCTCCGACGCCCCGGCCGCCGCGCAGCGCCTCGGCGGGCTGGACGTGACCACCGGCACCAAGCTGGCCCGCGCCTTCTCCACCTACTTCCACCTGGCCAACATCACCGAGCAGGTGCACCGGGCCCGCGACCTGCGCCGTCGCCGGGCGATCCAGGGCGGCTGGCTGGACCAGGCGGCCAAGATGATCGCCGAGCGCGGGGTGCCGGCCGAGGAGATCGCCGCCGCCGCCCGCCGCCTCGCGGTACGCCCCGTCTTCACCGCCCACCCCACCGAGGCGGCCCGCCGGTCGATCCTGTCCAAGCTGCGCGCCATCGCCGACGAGCTGGACGCCGAGACCGCCAACGCCATCCTCTACGGCGCCAGCGACGAGGCCCCGGCCAACCGCCGCCTCGCCGAACTGCTCGACCTGATGTGGCAGACCGACGAGCTGCGCCTCGACCGGCCCGACCCGACCGACGAGGCCCGCAACGCCATCTACTACCTGCGCGACCTGTACGCCGAGGCCGCCCCGCAGGTGCTCGACGACCTGGCCGACACGTTGCGCACCCTCGGCGTGGAGACCTCGCCGACGTCGCGCCCGCTGACCTTCGGCACCTGGATCGGCGGCGACCGGGACGGCAACCCGTTCGTCACCCCCGTGGTCACCCGCGAGGTGCTGCGCATCCAGCACGAGCACGGCATCACCGCCACCGAGGCGGCGATGGAGCACCTGGTCAACGAGGTCTCCGTCTCCCGCCGGCTGCGCGCCGTGTCGCTGGACCTGTCGGCCAGCCTCGCCGCCGACCTGGACGCGCTGCCCGAGGTGGCCCCCCGGTTCCGCCGGGTCAACGCCGAGGAGCCCTACCGGCTCAAGGCCCGCTGCGTGAAGGCGAAGCTGGCCAACACCCGGGAGCGGCTGCGCGCCGGCACCCCGCACGTGCCGGGCCGGGACTACCAGGGCTCCGGCGAACTGATCGCCGACCTGGAACTGCTGCGCGCCTCGCTGGCCCGCAACTCCGGGCAGCTCACCGCCGTCGGTCGGCTCGCCTCGACCATCCGTACCGTCTCCGCGTTCGGCCTGCACCTGGCCACCATGGACGTCCGGGAGCACGCCGAGAAGCACCACGAGGTGCTCGCCCAGCTCTACACGGCGGTCGGCGAGGTGTCGGACTACCCGTCGCTGACCCGGCTGGAGCGCACCAAGCTGCTCGCCGACGAGCTGACCGGCCGCCGGCCGCTGTCCGCCCTGGACACCCCGTTGACCGAGGCGGCGCGCAAGACGTTCGACGTGTTCGGGACGATCCGCGAGGCGCAGGACCGGTTCGGCGGCGAGGTCATCGAGTCGTACATCATCTCGATGACCCTCGGCGTGGACGACGTGCTCGCGGCGGTGGTGCTGGCCCGGGAGGCCGGCCTGGTCGACGTGCACACCGGGCGGGCCCGGATCGGTTTCGTCCCGCTGCTGGAGACCCCGGCGGAGCTGAACGCCGGCGGCGAGATGCTCAACGAACTCCTCTCTCTGCCGGCCTACCGGGCGCTGGTCGCGGCCCGGGGCGACGTGCAGGAGGTGATGCTCGGCTACTCCGACTCCAACAAGGAGGCCGGCATCACCACCAGCCAGTGGTCGATCCACCGGGCCCAGCGGGCGCTGCGGGACGTGGCCGCCCAGCACGGCGTGCACCTGCGGTTGTTCCACGGCCGGGGCGGCACCGTCGGACGCGGCGGCGGCCCCACCCACGAGGCGATCCTGGCCCAGCCGTACGGCACCCTGGACGGCGCGATCAAGGTGACCGAGCAGGGTGAGGTCATCTCCGACAAGTACACCCTGCCGGCGCTGGCCCGGGAGAACCTGGAGCTGACCGTGGCCGCGGTGCTCCAGGCGACGCTGCTGCACACCGCCCCCCGGCAGCCCGCCGAGCAGTTGGAACGCTGGGACGCGGCGATGGACGTGGTCTCCGAGTCGGCCTTCCGGTCGTACCGGGGCCTGGTGGAGGACCCGGACCTGCCGGCGTACTTCTGGGCGTCGACGCCGACGGAGCTGCTCGGCGCGTTGAACATCGGCTCCCGGCCGGCGAAGCGGCCGAACACCGGGGCCGGCCTCGGCGGCCTGCGGGCCATCCCGTGGGTGTTCGGCTGGACGCAGACCCGGCAGATCGTGCCCGGCTGGTTCGGGGTCGGCTCCGGCCTCGCCGCCGCCCGCGCCGCCGGCCTGGAGGACGTGCTGGCCGAGATGCACCGCAACTGGCACTTCTTCCGCACGTTCCTGTCGAACGTGGAGATGATGCTGACCAAGACCGACCTCAGCATCGCCCGCCGGTACGTCGAGACGCTGGTCCCCGAGGAGCTGCACCCGATCTTCGACAAGATCCAGCAGGAGTACGAGCTGACCAAGCAGGAGGTGCTGGCGGTCACCTCGTCGCCGGCCCTGCTGGAGAACTCGCCGGTCCTCCAACGCACCCTGGCGGTGCGCGACACCTACCTGGAGCCGCTGCACCACCTCCAGGTGGCGCTGCTGCGGCAGTACCGGGACTCCGGCGCCGCCGGCCGGGCGGTCATCACCGCACCTGGCGGCCGACGCGCCCCCAGCGACGGTACGGCCCTGGAGCGGGCCCTGCTGACCACGGTCAACGGCATCGCCGCCGGGATGCGCAACACCGGCTGACGACGTCGTCCCTGCCACCGCCCCGGAGGCGGTGGCAGGGACCGGCCGGGCCCGCACCGGCGCGTGCCGCCGGCCGGCGGCACCGGCTCAGAAGTCGCCGCCCCCGAAGTCCCCACCGCCGAAGTCGCCGCCCCCGAACCCACCGCCGCCGAAGTCGCCCCCGCCGAAGTCACCGGCGGTGCCGAAGTCGCCGCCCGGGTCCCCGGCCGTGCCGAAGTCGCCGCCGAAGTCCGCGCCGTCGCCGAAGCCCTCCTGGTAGCCGGCGTCGTACCCCGGGTCGGCGAAGGCCGGCGAGAAGAGCGCGTCGGCGATCAGCATCCCGCCGACCACCCCGACGCCCGCCCCCAGCGCGGTCTTCCACCACGGCGTCGAGTACCAGCCGGCCGGCACCGGCCGGCCCTGGTAACGCCCGCCCGGGTAGTAGTACGGGGTGTCCCGGCCGGGCTGCGGACCGGCCCTGAACGTCTGCCCCTGCACGTCCACCTGACGCTCCCGGGTGATCTCCCCGGCCCCCTGCGCGGCGGCCAGCGGGGGCAGCTCCGGGCCCGGGTCCAGGCCGAGCGCCACCCGGGCCGCCCGCGCGTAGGCGAGCCCCTCCAACGCGGTCTCCCGGGCCAGCCGGAACTGGTGCACCGTACGGGCCTGTTCCAGCTGGCTGCCCGCCGCGTTGTACCGCTCACCCGCGTCGACCAGCGCCTGGCGTACCGCCGGGTCGTCGCCGTGCAGGTTCATCACCTGGCCGCCGAGGCGTTCGTACCACCGCTGGGCGTCGGCGCGGACGTCGGCGAGGCTGCGCGCCTCCCGGGCCGCTTTCTCCCGCCGCCACCAGACGAAACCACCGGCCAGCATGGCGACCAGGACGAGCACGAGCAGAAATTCCATTCTCCGAACGTACCCGGGGGCGTCGAGTCGTACCCGTTTGGCAAGCTCTGGTGATGGACTTCTCGACGCTGGCCGTGGTGGTGGTCTGCCTCGCCGCCGGCGGGGCGGTCGGCTGGTACGCCGCCCGCGCCCGGTCGGCCACCGAGATCGCCCGGCTGGAGGCCACCCTCGCCGCCAACCGGGAGGGCGAGGGCCGGCTGGAGCAGTCGATGCGGGCGCTGAGCTACGAGGCGACCGCCCAGTCCCAGGAGGCGGTGGCCCGCGCGGTGGCCCCGCTGCACGACACCCTGCGCCGCTACGAGCAACGGGTCGGCGAGCTGGAACGCGACCGCGTCGACGCCTACGCCGAGCTACGCGAACAGGTCCGCTCGATGGGGGCCGTCTCCGGTGAGCTGCGCACCGAGACCAAGCAGCTCGTCGCCGCGCTGCGCGCCCCGCAGGTACGCGGACGCTGGGGCGAGCACCAGCTCCGCCGGATCGTCGAGGCGGCCGGCATGCTGGAGCACTGCGACTTCAGCGAGCAGGTCACCGCCGCCACCGACCACCAGGGGGTCCGCCCCGACCTGGTGGTCCGGCTGCACGGCGGGCGGACGGTGGTGGTGGACGCCAAGGCGCCCTTCGACGCCTACCTGACGGCGATGGAGGCCCGCGACGAGCGCAACCGGGACACCCACCTCGACCGGCACGCGAAGCACCTGCGCGGGCACGTCGACGCGCTGGCCGCGAAGACCTACTGGGCCGCGTTCGACGACAGCCCGGAGTTCGTGGTGCTGTTCGTGCCGGCCGACCCGTTCCTGGACGTGGCGTTGCAGCGCGACCCGACGCTGCTGGAGCACGCGTTCGCCCGCAACGTGGTGCTCGCCACGCCGGCCACCCTGGTCGCGCTGCTGCGTACCGTGGCGTACTCGTGGCGGCAGGAGGCGTTGGCCCGCAACGCGGTGGCGGTGCACACGCTCGCCCGGGAGCTGTACGGCCGGCTGTCCACCCTGGGCGATCACGTCGGCAAGCTCGGCAGCTCGCTCGGTGGCGCGGTGACGGCGTACAACCGGGCGGTGGGCTCGCTGGAGGCCCGGGTCCTGGTCAGCGCGCGCAAACTGGCCGAGCTGGGCGTCTCCGACCAGGAGCTGACCGTCCCGGCCCAGGTCGAGCTGGCCCCCCGCCAACCCCAGGCCCCCGAACTCCTCCCCACCGACGACCGCCCCTGACCCACCCCGGCCCGGCCCCGCCGCCGCGCCGCAGGCGCCGGCGGCTGAGTGCGCGATGTCGGCTCAATAGCCGTATCGGAACGGCCGGACACCGCCAAATCGGCGAAAGTGCGTCGACCCGCGGGCCCGGGAAGGGCGCGGACCGACGGGCGGGCAGGCGGGCACGGACCGACGGGCGGGCACGGGCCGACGGGCGGGCACGGGCCGACGGGCGGGCACGGGCCGACGGGCGGGCACGGGCCGACGGGCGGGCACGGGCCGACGGGCGGGCACGGGCCGACGGGCGGGCACGGGCCGACGGGCGGGCACGGGCCGACGGGCGATCAGCCGGGCGTGCGGGTGGGTGGTCAGGAGCGGCGGGCGGATTCCACCAGGAACGGGACACCCTGCTGGCAGGTGCTCATCAGGTCGGGTTGGGCCCGGCCGGTGACGGTCACCCGGGCTCCGGCCACGAGGACGTCCTTCGGGCCGCCGACCAGTTGGTGACCGTCGAGCAGCACACACCCCGGCTCGACACCCGCCTCGACGGTGCCGGTCAGCTCCGTCGCGCCCGGACCGGGCGGCAGCCGTGGGCCGCCGGGCGGCGGCTTCAACCCGCCGGGCGGCACCGAACCGGCCGGCGGTGCGGACGGGGCCACCGATGCCGGCGACGTGGACGGCGGCACGGTGCCCGTCGGGGTGACCGTGTCCGTCGGGGTGACCGTGGGGGCCGGGGAACTGGTCGGCGTGGCCGGCGGACCGGTGACGTCGGCACCGTCGCCACAGCCGGCGAGCGCCACACCGGCGGCCAGCAGCACGACGACCGCCATCCGAGGAGTTCTCATACCACTGGGACGCGCCGCACCCGTGATCCGTTCCGTCCGCCGGGAACCCACCGACGAGGGACACCGGTGCCGGCAGGCCACCGACGACCACGCCGACACCGACCCGCGGCGGGCGCGTCACCCCGGTGCCGGGTCGGCGCGGGGCTTCCGTGCCGGGTCAACCCCGCCGGAGCCGGTCCCCAGCCGGCGGGCGGAGCCGGTCCCCAGCCGGCGGGCGGAGCCGGTCCCCAGCCGGCGGGCGGAGCCGGTCCCCAGCCGGCGGGCGGAGCCGGTCCCCAGCCGGCGGGCGGAGCCGGTCCCCAGCCGGCGGGCCCGCCCGGGGTCAGCCGCGGGAGGCGGCCTTCATGTCGCGCTTGAGTTCCTGCGGCAGTGAGAAGGTCAGCCGCTCGTTGGCGGTGACCACCTCGTCGACGTCGGTGAAGCCCCGCGCGGCCAGATGGGCAAGCACCTCGTGGACCAGTTCGTCGGGCACGCTCGCGCCGGAGGTGAGCCCCACCGTCCGGGCGTCGACCAGCCAGGCGTCGTCGATCTCGTGGGCGAAGTCGACCAGGTGCCCGGCGCGGGCCCCGGCGTCCAGGGCCACCTCGACCAGGCGCACCGAGTTGGACGAGTTGCGCGAGCCGACCACGATCACCACGTCGCAGTCGGGGGCGATCTCCTTGACCACGTGCTGCCGGTTGGAGGTGGCGTAGCAGATGTCGTCGCTGGGCGGCGACTGGAGCAGCGGCAGCCGGGTCTTGAGCCGGGCCACCGTCTCCAGCGTCTCGTCCACCGACAGCGTGGTCTGGGAGAGCCAGACGACCTTGTTCGGGTCGCGCACGGTGATCCGGTCCACGTCGTCGGGGCCGTCGACGAGCTGGATGTGGGCGGGGGCCTCCCCGGCGGTGCCGATGACCTCCTCGTGCCCCTCGTGACCGATCAGCAGGATGTCGTAGTCCTCGGCGGCGAACCGCTTGGCCTCCTGGTGCACCTTGGTCACCAGCGGGCAGGTCGCGTCGATCGCCCGCAGCGACCGGGCTTTGGCCTGCTCGTAGACCTCGGGGGCGACGCCGTGCGCGGAGAAGATGACGGTGGCGCCCTCGGGCACCTCCTCGTTCTCCTCCACGAAGATCGCGCCCCGCGCCTCCAGGGTCTGCACCACGTGCTTGTTGTGCACGATCTGCTTGCGGACGTAGATCGGCGCGCCGTAGAGCTTCAGCGCCTCCTCGACGGTCTGTACCGCCCGGTCCACCCCGGCGCAGTAGCCGCGGGGCTTGGCCAGGAGCACGCGCTTGCCGGTCTTTGGGGTCGCCTCAGGCTCGGTCACCCGCCCATCGTACGTGTCGACATCTCCCCCGGCAGGAGCTGCGACCCGTACCACAGCGGGGGTACGGGTCGCGGCGGGCGGCCCGGCAGCGCCGGGTCGTCGGGGGCGGACCGTAGGGTGGGCGGGTGACCGACGCCCCCCGCAGCACCCCCGAGGAACCCTGGCCGGTCCGGGTGGTCAGCCAGAAGGTCGGCGCGTGGATCGCCAAGCTCGGCTGGGTCTGGGTCGACGGGCAGGTGGCACAGATCAGCCGTCGCCCGGGGGCGGGCACGGTCTTCCTGACCCTGCGCGACCCGTCGGCCGACCTCAGCCTCACCGTCACCACCAACCGGGACGTCCTCGACTCGGGCGCACCGGAGCTGCGCGAGGGCGCCCGGGTGGTGCTGCACGCCAAGCCGGAGTTCTACGCGGCGCGGGGCACGCTGAGCCTGCGCGCCGACGAGATCCGCCAGGTGGGGCTCGGTGAGCTGCTGGCCCGGCTGGAGAAACTCAAGAAGCTGCTCGCCGCCGAAGGGTTGTTCGACCGGGCCCGCAAGCGCCGGCCGCCGTTCCTGCCGCAGCGGATCGGCCTGGTCACCGGCCGGGCGTCCGCCGCCGAGCGGGACGTGTTGACCAATGCCCGGCGGCGCTGGCCGGCGGTGGAGTTCCGCACGGTCAACGTAGCGGTGCAGGGGCCGGGGGCGGTGTCGCAGATCGTCGACGCGCTGCGGGTCCTCGACGCCGACGAGAGCGTCGACGTGATCATCCTGGCCCGGGGCGGCGGCGGCATCGAGGATCTGCTGCCCTTCTCCGACGAGGCGCTGTGCCGGGCGGTCTTCGCCTGTCGTACCCCGGTGGTGAGCGCGATCGGCCACGAGACGGACGCGCCGCTTGTCGACTACGTCGCCGACGTCCGCGCCTCCACCCCGACGGACGCCGCCAAGCGGGTCGTGCCCGACCTGGCCGACGAGGTACGGCTGATCGGCCAGGCCCGTTCCCGGCTGGAGCGGGCGGTCCGCAACCTGGTCGACCGGGAGTCGCACCGGCTGACCCTGCTGCGGTCCCGGCCGGTGCTGGCCCGCCCGCAGGTGATGGTCGAGCAGCGGGCGGCCGAGGTGTCCGCGTTGCGGGACCGGGCGGGGCGCAACCTGCACCACCGGCTCGACGCGGCCACCGGCGACCTGCGGCACACCCTGGCCCGGCTGCGGGCGCTCTCCCCCGCCGCCACCCTCGACCGGGGCTACGCCATCGTGCAGCGGGCCGACGGGCACGTGGTCCGGGCGGCCGGCGAGGTGGCCGGGGGCGACCCGCTGCGGGTCCGCCTCGCCGAGGGCGAGCTGACCGTGACCGTGGACGCATGAGGAGGACGAGATGAGCGACCGGAAGCCCGAGGATCAGCTCAGCTACGAGCAGGCCCGCTCCGAGCTGGCCCAGGTGGTGGAGCGGTTGGAGGCCGGCGGCACGTCGCTGGAGGAGTCGCTGGCGCTGTGGGAGCGCGGCGAGCGGCTCGCCGCCGCCTGCCAACGCTCCCTCGACGGCGCCCGCGCCCGGATCGACGCCGCCCGGTCGACCACCGACGCCTGACCCGGGGGTCAGCTGACCAGGCGGATGCGGACCCGGCGGTTCTGCTTGCCCTTGCTCTCCACCTTGACCACCTGGATCCGCCCGACCTGCCCGATGGACGCGACGTGGGTGCCACCGTCGGCCTGCACGTCGAGACCCTCGATGTCGACGATCCGGACCTCCTGCTCGTCCGGCGGGATGAGGTTGGTCTGGGTACGGACGATGTCGGGGATGGCCAGCGCCTCGTCGCGGGGCAGCACCCGGACGGAGACCCGCCGGTCGGTGGCCAGTTCCTTGTTGACCGCCTCTTCGAGCAGGCCCTTGAAGCCCTCGGGGGGCTGCGGCAGGTTGAAGTCCATCCGGGCCTCGCCCGGCTCCATGTTGCCGCCGGTCACCAGCGCACCGAAGTCACGGAACACCACGCCGCAGAGCACGTGCAGGCCGGAGTGGGTGCGCATCAGGGTGAACCGGCGCTCGTCCTCGATCGCGCCCCGGACCTCGGTGCCGACCGGCGGCACCGGGTCGCCCTCGGCGGGGATCAGGTAGAGGTCGTCACCCTTGTGGGTGCCGACGATCCGGGTCTGCACCCCCTGCCACAGCAGCACGCCGTGGTCCGGCGGCTGGCCGCCGCCACCGGGGTAGAAGGCGGAGCGGTCCAGCACGATGCCGCGTTCGGGATCGACGTGCACGACTCGGCAGGTCCACTCGCGCAGGGACGGGTCGGCGAGGTCGAGACGCTCGGTGCGTCCGTGGTGGGAGATGCCCATGGGGGCGCAGCGTACTACCGATCGTCGCGCACCGTGAGACTAGCCACGCCCGGCCTCGACCCAGTAGCCGGCCAGTCGCCTGACCACCTCGACCAGCTCCGCCTCGTCGAGGGTGAAGGGGAGACGGACGTGGTCCAGGTAGGAGCGTGCCCCCACGGCGAAGTGCGAGCCGAGCATCAACTGCATGCCGTGGTGCTGGGCGACGTGGTTGAGCTGTTGCAGCGGCCGGGGGGTGGCGCACCAGACGCTGAGCCCGCCGTGGGGTGACTCGTGCCGCCACTGCGGCAGGTGTTCGGCGAGGGCGGCGAGCAGGGCGTCGCGGCGGCCGAGCAGTTCCCGCTGCCGTTCGAGGCGGATCTGCGGCAGGTCGTCGAGGAGTTCGACGGCGAGCAGTTGGGTGGGCAGCGGGCAGCCCAGGTCGTACATGGCCCGCAGGTGCACGATCCGTTGCAGCTCGCGGCGGGGGCCGATCAGCCAGCCGATCCGCAGGCCCGGCCAGCAGACCTTGCTGAGGCTGCCGACCGTGTAGATCTGCGCGCCGGGGGCGTACGCGCCGATCGGGGGTGGCGGGAGCGGGCCGTCGATCCGGGTGTCGGCGAGGGTGAGGTCCTCCACCAGCGGCACCCCGTACCGGCGGGCGATGGAGGCCAGCGCCGCCCGCCGGCGCTCGGTAATCGTCCACCCGGTCGGGTTGTGGTATGTCGGGATGACGTAGATGAAGGAGGGTTCGTACCGACGGACGGCCGCCTCTACCGCCTGCGGATCGACACCCTCCCGCTCGATCGGCACGACGACCAGCCGCAACCCGGCGGTACGCAGCGACGCCAGCACCGTGGGGCAGGTCAGCTCCTCGACCAGGACGGTGTCGCCCCGCCGGGTCAGCACCCCCGCCAGCAGGGACAGCGCCTGGGTCGCGCCGTTGGTGACGATCACCTCCTCGGCGGCGGTGACCCGGCCGTCGGCGGTCAGCTTGCCGGCGATCCGCTCCCGCAGCGCGGGGTAACCGGCCGGTTCGTACACCCGGCCGGGCAACGCGGCGGCGGCCAGGGCGGGCAGCCGGGACATCGCCGCCATCAGCCACGGGCCGGGCGGCGGCGACGGGACCGTCAGGTCGACGGTCCGTGACCGGTCGCGGACCACGTCGGCGATGAAGCCGCTCGCCGCCGCGCCGTAGTCGGCGGGGGGCGCGACGGCGGGTTGGGCGTGCGCCACCCGGGTCCCGCTGCCCTGGAGGCTGACCAGCCAGCCCTCGTCCTTGAGCAGGCTGTACGCCTGGGCGATGGTCGTCCGGCTGACGGCCAGCGCCACGGCGAGCCGCCGTTCCGGGGGCAGTTCACTGCCCGGGGGCAGCGATCCGAGCCGGATCAGCAGTCGCAGCTGCTCGGCCAGGCCGCGGTAGAGCCGGGTCTGGTCGTCCTTCCACGCACCGATCTGAGCGGCCAACTCTTCCGCGTTCATGCTCTCCCCCCAATGGACTGAGGATTGGCTATTTCCCTCAGCCACTGACTTGAGCAATATTCCATCGTCACGTTAGCGGGGGGCTGTGACTACGATCTGGCACCGACCTGCCCGCTCTGCGGCCAGGTCCGCTTCCGACGCGTGACGTCGCACCGAGTGTCATCTCACTCGAGCCGCCGAGGGAGACGGTTCCAAGCAGAACGGGGAGCGGGAGCCGCATGGAGTCGTCGTTGCACGCAGCCGCGGGCTCGAACGGCACGGGGCAGCGCGTACCGGCCCCCCGCGCCGCGTCCGGACCGGCCACTCCCCCGGGCAGTCCGCCGGTCGATCCGGCGTCGACCGAGGCCCTGACGCCGCTGCTGCGTACGGAGATCGTCCGCCTCGTCGAGGCCGAGGCGTCCCCGGCGGTGACCCAGTCGCTGCTGACCCCGCAGCGGCTGCGCGCCATCTGTGAGGTCGCCTCGGAGGACCTGCTCGCGCTCGCCCGCCGGGACCCGGCCGCCGGTGGATCGTGGCAGTACGTCTGGGACAGCTACGTCGCCTACCGGGCGACCCTCGCCTACCGGGTGGCGCACGCCGTCCACCGGGCCGGGGACACCCCGCTGACCCCGGACGTCCGGCTCGCCGTGGCCCGCCGGGTCTCCGAGGCCGCCAAGGTCCGCACCGGCGTGGAGATCCACCCGGCCGCCACCATCGGGCGGCGACTGATCATCGACCACGGGCTCGGCACGGTGATCGGCGAGACCACCGAGATCGG
Organism: Micromonospora sp. WMMD723; assembly: GCF_049863385.1. Taxonomy (NCBI): domain Bacteria; kingdom Bacillati; phylum Actinomycetota; class Actinomycetes; order Micromonosporales; family Micromonosporaceae; genus Micromonospora; species Micromonospora sp. WMMD723. Next base: position 2,907,664 of record NZ_JBMKNR010000001.1, on the reverse strand, counting down.
CGACGACGCGTACATCCTCCAGGGGGTCGTGCTCGGTGCCCGGGGCATCGCCGACAACCCCAGCGGCCGGCGGCACCCCCGGCTCGGCGACCGGGTCGAGGTGGGCGCGTTCGCCCGCATCCTCGGCGCGGTGACGGTCGGCGACGACGTGCTGATCGGGCCCGGGATCATCGTCACCACCGACGTGCCGAGCCACCGCCGGGTCCGGCTGCTCAACCAGTACCAGGGCACCTCCGGCGAGTGCAACGTCCGGGTCTTCGGCGTCGTCCCGGTCTGCGAGGGCGTGGTCGAGGTGCACGGCACCGGTCTCGCCGCGATCGAGGTCGACCTGGTGACCAGCACCGGCCAGCACCGGCCGGTGGTGGTCCTCGAGCGCGACGACCGGCGGGTCCGGTGCGCGGTGAACCGTCCCGGCACCGACGAGCGGCTCCGGATCATCGACACCTGCGGGAACGAGACGGTCCTCTACAACCTCCAGCAACTCTGGCGGGCGCTCGACGAGTTCGGCTTCGCGTGACCAGGAGATGAGATGACGAACCACACCGGCGCCCGCGCCGGCCGCTGGCAGCTCGGGCTGCTCTACCTGCTGGTGTGCCTGATCTGGGGTACCACCTGGTACGGCATGAAGATGAGCGTGGAGACCCTGCCGCCGATCACCGCGGCCGGGTTGCGCTTCCTGGTGGCCTTCCCGTTCCTGCTCGCCGTCTGCCTCGCCGCGCCGGGGGTGTCGCTGCTGCCGCCGCCGGGCCGCCGCTGGGTGGTGCCGTTCATCGCGGTGGTCTACATCGCCGTCCCGTACGCGCTGATCAACTATGGCGAGCAGCACATCAGCTCCGGCCTGGCGGCGTTGATCTTCTCGTCGGTCGTGGTCTTCCTGCTGCTCTTCTCGGTGCTGATCTCGCGGATCTCGGTGAGCTGGACGCAGTGGGCCGGCGTGGTGGTCGGGCTCGGCTGCCTGGTCGGCATCGTCCAGCTCACCGCCGGGATCAGCGCCCGGGGCGTGCTGGCACCGGCGGCCGTGCTGCTCGCCGCGGTCATGCACGCCCTGACGTACGCGGTGATGGCCCGCTACGGCGGCACCGTGCACGTGCTCACCCAGGAGACCCTGCCGATCGGGCTCGGGGCGGTGGGGCTGGTGGTGCTCGGGGCGTTCGTCGAGCGGCCCGACCTGGGCGCGATCTCCGGCCGCTCGCTGACCGGGGTGCTCTACCTCGGCCTGGTCGGCTCGGTGATCGGTTTCGCCGCCTACTTCTACCTGCTCCAGCACGTCGACGCGGTCCTGGTGTCGTACGTCTTCGTGCTCTTCCCGGTGGTGGCGCTGTTCGGGTCGGCGCTGCTGGAGAACTCGGCGCTGCCGGCCCTGGCGGTGGGCCTCGCGGTGGTCATGCTCGCCGCGTTCGGGCTGACCAAGAAGGCCACCGGGGGCGGTTCGGCGGCCACGCCCGCGCCGGTGGTCCCCGACGACGGGGCGACGCTCGACCGGTCCACCCTCGACACGGTCTTCGAGCACGCCCGGGTCGCCTACCCGGGCGAGGCGTGCGGTTTCGTGCACGCCAGCGGGCGGGTGCACGAGGCCCGCAACATGGCCGACGAGATGCACCGCAAGGACCCGGTCCGGTTCCCGCGTACCGCCGCGACCGGCTACGTGCTGGCCCCGACCGACCTGATGTACCTCGAGGACAACCTCGACGTGGACGACCCGGTGGTGGTGCTCTACCACTCGCACCCCAACGGGCGGGCCTACTTCAGCGACGAGGACCGGCGCAACGCCCTGGTCGACGGGGTGCCGCTCTATCCGACGCTGGAGCAGCTGGTGGTCGGCATCGACGACACCGGCGTCCGGGAGGCCCGGTTGTTCCGGTGCGTCGACGGCGAGTACACCGAGCTGCGCTTCCTGCCCGGCCCGGACCGGCGTACGGCGGAGGTGGGTTGAGATGGGCATCCGTGACTCGATCCTGGACACCGTGGGGGGCACCCCGCTGGTGCGGCTCAGCCGGCTCACCGCCGACCTGCCCGGGGAGATCCTGCTCAAGCTGGAGCTGAACAACCCGGGCGGCAGCCACAAGATGCGCATCGCGCTGAACATGATCCGGGCGGCGGAACGGGAGGGTCTGCTCAAGCCGGGCTCCGGGCAGACCATCCTGGAGCCGACCGGCGGCAACACCGGGATGGGGATCGCGATCGCCGCCGCGGTGCTCGGCTACCGGGTGGTGCTGGTCATCCCGGACAACTACAGCGAGTCGAAGCGTCGCCTGCTGGCCAGCTTCGGGGTGGAGGTCCGGCTCTCGGACAGCACCCGGGGCAACAACTCGCACGGCGAGCTGGCCACCGAGATCCAGTTCGAGCATCCCGAGTACGTGATGCTCAACCAGGCGGCCAACCCGGCCAACCCGGAGATCCACCGGCTGACCACCGTCCGCGAGATCATCGCCGACCTGGACGGCACCCGGGTGGACGCCTACGTGGCGGGCATCGGCACCGGCGGTCACCTGACCGGCATCGGCGAGGTGCTCCGGCAGCACCAGGGCGGGCTGCGCATCCTCGGGGTGCAGCCGGAGGGCTGCGACATGTTCGCCGACGTGTTCGTCCCGCACCGCATCCAGGGGCTGTCCATCGGCATGATCCCGCCGGTGCTCAACACGGAGATCATCGACGAGATGGTCACGGTGAGCGAGGCGGACGCGATCGACGGGATGCGCCGGCTGATGGAGTGCGAGGGCATCGGCGCGGGGCCGTCGACCGGCGCGAACATCGCCGCGTGCCGCCGGCTGCTGGCCGCCTCGGACGAGCCGCTGACGCTGCTGACGGTGGCCTACGACCGGGTCAACGACTACCTGGAACTGCTCTGAGCCGGGGCTGACCGCAGCGCCGGCTGCTGCGCGGACACGACGGCGGGGTGGCCACGTTGCCACCCCGCCGTCGGTGCACCCGCTCAGCTGAACAGGTTGTAGAACTCCTGCGGCGCCTCGACCACCTGGTCGGCGGCGGGCTTCTGGGCGGCGGTGGCGTTGCCGTAGTCCGAGTAGGTGATCTTGATGTCCTGCGCGGCGCTCTGGCCGGCGGCCGGGATCTGGACCACCAGCTCACTGAGCCGGCCCTGCGGGTCCAGCTTCGCGGTGAACGGCACCGACTGCGCCTGCGCGCCCAGCGCGCTGATCACCGTCTGGTCGACGGAACCCGCCTCGGCGGCCTTCGACACGTCCAGGGTGCCGGCGTAGCTGCCCTCGCCGGTCTGCCGGACCTCGGTGATGCCCTGGGTCAGCACGGCGCTGCCGGCCGGGTCGACCTTCTCGAAGTCGAACCCGAGCGACTTGTTGCCCTTGATCCGGGTCTGGTCGAGGTGCTGGTACTTGCCGAGGTTGAGCTTCTGCGCGCCGGGGATGCTGCCGGCGGACTTGCCGCCCAGGTCGAGCTTGACCCAGCTGTCCGGCTTGGCGTGGATCAGGTCCAGGTTCATCATCAGGTCCGACGACGCGTCCCCGATGCTCAGCTTCATCTGGGCGCTCTGGCTGGGCTGGTGCACCTGCCCCTCGGCGGTCGACCCCACCCCGCTCATCGTGAACCGGAAGTTGCCGTTGCGGATCTCGTTGGTGGAGTTCAGCAGAGCCTGCTTGGCCTCGGAGGTGCCGGGCGAGTCGCTGCCCGGGGCGACGCTGCCGGAGACCGACGGGGACGCGGAGGACCCCGCCTCACCGGTGCCGGAGTTGTTGCAGGCGGCCAGGCCGGGGGTGAGCAGCGCTGCGGCGAAGACCGCCGTACTGAAACGTCGAATGGTCACGTCGGGTTCTCCAGTCGGGTCGTCCGACCCCCGGCGGGCACCGGGGGCGTGCCGGCACGGGCGTGACACTTCCCGCGCGGCGCACGGTCCCCGCCCGGTCGGGCCGGCCCGGGGTCGTGTCCCTTCTGTTCCCGGACGTCGCCTTCCGCAATCCCCCCGGCCCGGTCCACCCGTGCCGCCGCCGGTCAGCGCAGTGCGCCGGCCAGCTCACGCAGCTCGTTGTCGCGGGCGTCGCCCACCACGATCACCGTACGGTTCGGTTCGAGGAGCACCAGCGCCTGCTCGTTGCCCCGCCCGGTGTACCGCTGCCAGTTCGCCCCGCCCAGGTCGGCCGGCCCCTGCGGCTGCCCCTGCGCGGTCAGCTCGGCGGGGATCAGCCGCTGCGGCGGCACGGTGCTCTGCACCAACTGGGCGCCCCGCCCCTCCGGGGTGAGATACCCCACCCGCAGGGTCGCGCCGTCGTCGACGGTACGGAAACTGGCGCTCACCGTACGCCAGCCGTCGCCCAGCCCGGACGGCTCGGCGACGGGGAAGACGTTCGCGGCGCGGGCCTGCTCGTAGGCGGGGGCGGCGTCGACCGTGGTGGGCTGCTCGCCGCCGAGGAAGCCCCGGTAGAAGGCGAGCAGCAGGGCGATCGGCACCAGCAGCACCAGCAGCGACAGGGCCATGTCCTTGGGCGAGCGCTCGGAACGGGGTCGCTCCGGACGCCCGGGACGCGCCGTCGCCGCCCGGTCCGGCGACCCGGCCCCGGCGACCAGCGCCGGCTCGGACTCCCCGGCGACGGGCACCGGCTCCGGGTCGCCGCCGACGAGGGCCGGCTCGGGCTCACCGCCCGCGACGGGGGCCGGCTCGGGCCCGCCGCCGGCCGGCGTACCCCCGCCGCCGCCGGGCGCGGACCCGGTGGGCGTGTCGGCGGTGGCCGGGGGTACCGGCGGCCGTCCGTCCGGCGGGGTCGGGTCGGCGGGTACGCGGTCGGCAGGCTGTGCGGCTTCCACCGGCCCATTCTCGCAGCCGCCCGGTGGGGCGATCCCGCCCACCATCGCCCCGCCCCGCCCCCGGACCTGGCATCGTGTGAGGATCAGCGACACAGCCGGCAGGGGGCGACCTGCGTCCCCGCCTGCCCACCCCGCACCGTCGCGAGGAGGAAGCCGCCATGACGAACACCAGGACGCGGGTCCCGCAGGACCTCGACCGTAACCTCGCCCTCGACCTGGTCCGGGTCACCGAGGCCGCGGCGATGGCCGCCGGCCGGTGGGTCGGCCGGGGCGACAAGGAGGGCGGCGACGGGGCAGCCGTCGACGCCATGCGCAAGCTGATCAACTCGATCCAGATGCGCGGCGTCGTGGTGATCGGCGAGGGCGAGAAGGACAACGCGCCGATGCTGTTCAACGGCGAGCAGGTGGGTGACGGCACCGGCCCCGAGGTGGACGTCGCGGTGGACCCGGTCGACGGCACCACGCTGATGAGCAAGGGCATGCCCAACGCGCTCGCCGTGCTGGCCGTCTCGGAGCGGGGGGCGATGTTCGACCCGAGCGCCGTCTTCTACATGGAGAAGCTGGCCGTCGGCCCGGAGTACGCCGACGTGGTGGACATCGAGGCCGGCCCGGCGGAGAACATCAGGCGGATCGCCAAGGTCAAGGGCACCGAGGTGGCCGAGGTCACGGTCTGCGTGCTGGACCGGTCCCGGCACGACGACCTGGTCGGGCAGATCCGGCGGACCGGGGCCGGCATCCGGTTCATCTCCGACGGCGACATCGCCGGGTCGATCGCCGCCGCCCGGGGTGAGTCGGGCGTCGACGTGCTGATGGGCATCGGCGGCACCCCGGAGGGGATCATCTCGGCGTGCGCGCTCAAGTGCATGGGCGGGGCGATGCAGGCCAAGCTCTGGCCGCAGGACGCGCAGGAGCGGGAGAAGGCGCTCGCCGCCGGGCACGACCTGGACCGGGTGCTCGGCACCGACGACCTGGTCACCGGGGACAACTGCTTCTTCGTGGCGACCGGGGTGACCTCCGGTGACCTGCTGCGCGGGGTGCGGTACCAGGCGGGTGGGGCGTACACCCAGTCGATCGTGATGCGCTCCAAGAGCGGCACGATCCGGGTGATCGACTCGTACCACCGGTTGGAGAAGCTGGCCCTCTACTCGGCGGTGGACTTCGACGGCAGGCCCCTGGCAGAGCAGGAGTGACAGTTTCCGGCACCGCCGCCCCTCCCGTCCTGTCCGCCGCCCGTCGGATCGCCGGCATCGGGTTGGCCACCGCCGCCGGCGTCGGCGTGGCCGTGCAGTCCCGGATCAACGGCGAGCTGGGGGTACGCCTGGCCGACGGCATCGCCGCCGCGGTGGTCTCCTTCGGCCTGGGGTTGCTGGTGCTGCTGGTGCTGGTCCCGGCCCTGCCCGGGGGGCGGCGCGGGCTGGCCGACCTGCGCGGGGCGCTGCGGTCCGGGGCGCTGCGTCCCTGGCAGATGCTGGGTGGGGTGTGCGGGGCGTTCCTGGTCGCCACCCAGGGGCTCACCATCGGCGCGCTCGGCGTGGCGGTGTTCACCGTGGCGGTGGTGGCCGGGCAGTCGGCCAGCAGCCTGGCGGTGGACCGGGCGGGCATCGGACCGGGCGGGCGGCAGCCGGTGACGGGTGCCCGGCTGGCCGGTGCGGTGCTGACCGTGCTGGCCGTGCTGTTGGCGGTCGGTGACCGGCTCGGCGACCCGGGCACCCTGGTGCTGGCCCTGCTGCCGTTGCTGGCCGGGTTGGGCCTGGCCTGGCAGCAGGCGGTCAACGGGCTGGTCCGGGCGGCGTCGGGCAGTGCGCTCGTCGCCACCGGGGTCAACTTCGCCGTCGGTACGGTGGCCCTGCTGGTCGCCTTCGGCGTGGACCTGGCGGTCCGGGGTGCTCCTGGTGGCGCGCTGCCGACCGAGCCGTGGCTGTATCTGGGCGGCCCGATCGGCATCGTCTTCATCGCGGTCGCGGCGGCGATCGTCCGGTTCACCGGGGTCCTGTTGCTGGGGCTGGCCACCATCGCCGGTCAGGTCGTCGGGGCCGTCGTGCTGGACGTGGTGCTGCCGACGTCGGCGTCGCACCCGGGCCCGGCCACCCTGGCCGGCGCGCTGCTGACCCTGGTCGCGGTGCTGGTGGCGGCGCTGGGCCCGGCCCCGCGCCGCTGACCCGAGCGTCCGAGCCGACACTCCGCGCGGGCGGACCGTCGGCGACCCGGCCCGGCCCGGCGGGGCGGTCAGTGGGCCGCGACCGCCGGGGTGGGCGTCCCGAGGGCGGCGGTGAGGGTGCGGACGGTGGCGGCCAGCGCCTCGTGAAGCGGGGTCGGGGTGATGCCGAGGACGGCGGTGGCCCGGGTCGAGTCCATCACGAACGGCCTGGCGAACTGGTGCGCGGTCTCCCGCAGCTCACGGGCGAAGGGGTCGGTCAGGCCGCCGAGCCAGAGCAGCGGGTAGGGCAGCCGGGTCAGCTTCGGCGGCGGCGCGTCGGCCAGCTCGGCCGCCCGGACGGCCAGCTCACGGACGCTGGTCGGCGCGGCGCTGGGCACGTGCCAGGCGTGTCCCCAGGCCCGCTCGTCGGCCGCGGCGGCGACCAGGGTACGCACGACGTCCCCGACGTACGTCCAGGTGTGCGGGGCATCCCAGTTCACCGGCAGGAGGACCCGCTGGCCGGCGAGCACCTTCGGCAGCACCAGCGGCAGCAGGGAGTTGCCCTCGGCACCGAGGTAGTCCGAGCCGCGTACCTCGGTGGTCCGGACCCGGCCGGCGCGGTGGGCGGCGAGCGCCTCGGTCCACATCCGGTTGCGGACGCGTCCCTTGGTGCCGGTGGCGGCGAGCGGGGTGTCCTCGGTCATCGGCGCGTCGACCGGGCCGTAGCCGTAGAGGCAGCCGACGGTGGCGAGCACCGCGCCGGTGCGCTCGGCGGTGGTGAGCAGCGCGTCGGCCAGTGGCGGCCAGTCGGTGGCCCACCGGTGGTAGGCCGGGTTGGCGCAGTTGTAGAGCGCGACCGCCCCGTCGGTGAGGGTGGTCAGCCGGTCGGTGTCGGCGGCGTCGGCGGCGATCCGCTCGATCGCCGGGTCGACGGGGCCGGTGCCCCGCCGGGTGACGAGCCGGACCTGTTCGCCCCGCTCGGCGAGGTGGTGTGCGGTGGCGGTGCCGAGCGGGCCGGCGCCGACGATCACGTGCAGCGACATGGGAGAGCCTTTCGAAGCAGTAGACCGAATCGAGAGCACTGCTCTCGTTGAGCTGCGCCCAGCATGCCCGGCCTTCACCCGCGAAGTCAAGAGCAGTGCTCTCCATTTTGATTGGCGCTCTGTTCCGTGGCAGAGTGGCCGCATGCCGGCTTCCTCGATCCGCGCCCGGGTCCGCGCCGAGATGATCGACGAGATCAAGGCGGTGGCCCGCCGCCACCTCGCCAGCGACGGGGCCGACCTGTCACTGCGGGCGGTCGCCCGGGACATGGGGATGGTCTCGTCGGCGATCTACCGCTACTTCCCCAGCCGGGACGACCTGCTCACCGCACTGATCATCGAGGCGTACCAGGCGCTCGGCGACGCGGTGGAGGCCGCCGACGCCGCCGTCGACCGGGCCGACCTGCGCGGCCGGTGGCACGCCGCCTGCCGGGCCGCCCGCACCTGGGCGCTGGCCCACCCCGCCGAGTACGCCCTGCTATACGGCAGCCCGGTGCCCGGGTACGCCGCCCCCGTCGACACCGTGCTCCCCGCACAACGCCCGCCGCTGACCCTGCTCGGCATCCTCCGCGACGGGGTGGCCGCCGGCCGGATCACCCCGCCTGACGACGACCTGCCCGAGCCGGTCCGGGCCGACCTGGCCGAGATCGCCGCCGGGCTCTTCCCCGGCCTGCCCGAGGCCCTGCTCGCCCGGGGCATGGCCGGCTGGACCCAGCTCTTCGGGCTGATCAGCTTCGACCTCTTCGGCCGCCTCGATCCGGTCGTCCCGCACCGGGACGCCTACTTCGACCACCAGACCGCCCTGATGGCCGACCTCGTCGGCCTGCCCTGACCCCGCCCGCCGGGCGTCACCGCCCCTGACCGGCCCGTACCCGGGCCCAGCCGGCCCGACCCGGTCAGCCGGCGTCGGAGGAGTGGCCGGGGAAGAGGTGGGCCGCCGGGTCGATGGCGACGGCGGCGTTGTTGACGGCGGTGGCGGCCTCGCCGAAGCCGGTGGCGATCAGCCGCACCTTGCCGGGGTACTCGGTGATGTCACCGGCGGCGAAGACCCGGGGCAGGTTGGTCGCCATCGCGCTGTCCACCACGATGTGCCGGCGGTCCAGCCGTAACCCCCACTCGGCCAACGGCCCCAGGTCGGCGGTGAAGCCGAGCGCCGCGACCACCGCGTCGACAGGCAGGGTCTCGGCCGCCCCGCCCCGGACGGTGATCTCGGCGGCGGTGACCGTGTCGTCGCCGTACAGCCGGGTCACCTCCGCGTTGACCACGACCCGCACCGGCAGCGACAGCACCCGGGCCACGGTCGCGGCGTGCGCCCGGAACCGTTCCCGGCGGTGCACCAGGGTCACCGAGCGGGCCAGCGGTTGCAGGGTGGCGGCCCAGTCGAACGCCGAGTCACCGCCACCCACGATCAGCACGTCCCGGTCGGCCAGCGCGGTCGGTTCCGGTACGAAGTAGACGATCCCGCCGCCGACGAAGCTGTCCGCGACCGGCAGCGGGCGCGGGGTGAAGCTGCCCAGCCCGCCGGTGACCAACACCGCGCCGCAGCGCAACTGCTCGCCGCCGGCCAGGCCCAGCACCGGTCGGCCGTCGGTGTGGGCGAGCTTCTCGGCCCGGGTGCCGAGCAGGTACTCCGGGTGGTAGGGCGCGGCCTGGGCGAGCAGGTTGGCGACCAGGTCCCGGCCCTTGACGGCGGGAAAGCCGGCGACGTCGAGGATCAGCTTCTCCGGGTACATGGCGGTGATCTGCCCGCCCGGCTCGGGCAGCGCGTCGACGACCGCCACCGACAACCCCCGGAAACCCGCGTAGTACGCGGCGAACAGCCCCGTCGGGCCGGCTCCGATCACGGCGACATCGACCTCGCGCATGGGCGTACCGTCGCTTTCCGCTGGCGATCAACGTGCGCCGCGCCGGTGGCGGGGCGACGCGTGCTGCTGCCGACGGTAGGCCCGGCGTGCGGTCCGGGCAAGCATGACCGCTCCCGCCACGCGGGTCGTCCGCTCAGGGGGTCAGGGTGGACTCCACCCGGTATTCCCGGTACGGGTCGTAGGGGCGACGACGCCGGAACAGGATCGCCGCGACCACCCCACCGAGCAGCCCGAACAGGTGTCCCTGCCAGGAGATCCGCTCGTCGGTGGGCAGGATGCCGAGCAGTTGCCAGCCGTAGAGCAGGCCGACCAGCAGCACCACCCCGAAGTTCCACCAGCTCCGCTCGACGACGCCCCGGGTGAACAGCAGGCCCAGGTAGCCGAAGATGACCCCGCTCGCGCCGACGACCACCGAGTTGGGCGAGCCGGTGAACCAGACGCCGAGCCCGCTGACCAAAATGATGACCAGGGTGGACCAGAGGAACCGGCGGGTACCGGCGGCCAGCACGAAGGTGCCGAGCAGGATCAGCGGGATGCTGTTGCTGTAGAGGTGGTCGAAGCCGTGGTGCAGGAACGGCGAGAAGAACACCCCGTCGAGCCCCTGGACACGCTGCGGGATGATGCCGGCGGCCACGTCGAGCCCGAAGCCGAGCCCCTGGTCGAGGGCCTCGATGAGGAAGAGGAACGGCACCACCGCGCACATGGCGACGAAGGCCCGGCCGAGGGACGCGTAGAACGCCTCGGTGCCGAACCGGTCGGGGTCGCCGCCCGTCGGGTGCAGGGTCACCCCACCATGGCTATCAGCATTCTTCGCCGACCGCCACCCGGGTCCCGCGCCACCCGGGGTACGCGGACGGCGGGGCGGGTGGTCGCCCACCCGCCCCGCCGTCCGCGTCGTCGCTCAGTACCAGCCGGAACTCTGGCTCTTGGCCCAGGCGCCGCACGGGTTGTCGTACCGGCCCTCGATGTAGCCCAGGCCCCACTTGATCTGGGTTACCGGGTTGGTCCGCCAGTCGCTGGCGACCGAGCTCATCTTGCTGCCCGGCACCGCCTGCGGGATGCCGTACGCGCCGGACGAGGAGTTGCTGGCCTTGGGGTTCCAGCCGCTCTCCTTGTTCCAGAGCTTGTCCAGGCAGGGCATCTGGTCGATCTTGAAGCCCGCCTGGAGGAGCATCGCGCAACCGGTCTTACGGTGCCCGCTGTACGAGCTGCACGAGGCGGGGACCGGGCCGGCGTAGGCCTTGATCTTCCCGTCCTCCGCCTTGGCCTTGGCCTCGGCCTCGCGCTCCTTCTTCCGCGACGCGGCGGCGGCCTCGGCGGCCTTGGCCCGCTGGGCGGCTTCCTTGGCCGCCGCGGCGGCCCGCAGCTTCGCCTGGTACTCGGCGGCCCGCTGCTTGGCGGACTCCCGCCGGTGGTCGGCCTGCCGGTCGCGCTGGTAGTCGTACTCGGCCTGGTCGACCTGGAGGCCGACCTGTGCGGTCAGGCCCTGTTGCTGGGTTTCCCGGTCTTCGCCCAGATAGAAACCGCCGGCAACGCCCACGGAGAGCAGTGCGACGGCGGCCGTACGGGCACCGAACCGGCTCCACAGCCGACTCACGAAGTGTCCCTTCGTCGGGGGCAAGGACGCGGCGCGGACCGGCCCTCGACGGACGCGGTCGTGCCACGAGCGCCCCGACCTGAGCCGGTCGCCACCGACGCACCGGCAGGGGGTCGGTTGTGCGCCCCCGGGAGGGGACGAACGGTCACCAACACCCCCACCGGGACGTGGACGCTCGTGGGACACGATTGCGCACAGTGAGGCTGATGGGAAACCCACCGGCCATTTTGTGACCTGTGCCACAAAGTGAATGCGGACGATGAGGGGCGGACCCCGCCCCCGCGAGGGTCAGCCCGGGATGTCCTCCAACAGATCCGTCACCATCGCCGCGATCGGGGACCGCTCGGACCTGTTCAACGTGACGTGCGCGAAGAGCGGGTGGCCCTTCAGCGCCTCGATCACCGCCGTCACCCCGTCGTGCCGCCCGACCCGCAGGTTGTCCCGCTGGGCGACGTCGTGGGTGAGCACCACCCGCGAGCCCTGCCCGATCCGGGACAGCACGGTGAGCAGTACGCCCCGCTCCAGCGACTGGGCCTCGTCGACGATGACGAAGGCGTCGTGCAGGCTCCGGCCCCGGATGTGGGTCAGCGGAAGGACCTCCAGGATGCCCCGCGAGGTGACCTCCTCCAGCACGTTCTCGTGCACCACCGCCCCGAGGGTGTCGAACACGGCCTGCGCCCAGGGCGACATCTTCTCCGACTCGGACCCGGGCAGGTAGCCCAGCTCCTGCCCGCCGACGGCGTAGAGCGGCCGGAAGACGACCACCTTCTTGTGCCGGCGGCGCTCCATCACCGCCTCCAGCCCGGCGCACAGTGCCAGGGCCGACTTGCCGGTGCCGGCCCGGCCACCCAGCGACACGATCCCGATCGACTCGTCGAGCAGCAGGTCCAGCGCGATGCGCTGCTCGGCCGAGCGGCCGTGCACACCGAACGCCTCGCGGTCGCCGCGCACCAGCCGGACGGTCTTGTCGGGCAACACCCGACCCAGGGCCGAGCCCCGGGTGGAGTGCAGCACCAGGCCGGTGTGGCAGGACAGGCCGGCGGCGGCGTCCAGGTCGAGGCAGTCCCCGGCGTAGAGCCGGCCGATCTCGTCCTCACCCAGCTCCAGCTCGGCCATCCCGGTCCAGGTCGGATCGCTGGCCTGGCCGTGCCGGTACTCGTCGGCCCGCAGCCCGACCGAGGCGGCCTTGACCCGCAACGGCATGTCCTTGCTGACCAGCGTCACCTCCCGCCCCTCGGCGGCCAGGTTCAGCGCCACCGACAGGATGCGCGCGTCGTTGGACTCGTTGCGGAACCCGGGGGGCAGGACGCCGTCGTCCGAGTGGTTCAGCTCCACGGTGAGCGTGCCGCCGGACTCGTTGGCCGGCACCGGACGGTCCAGTCGACCGTGCCGGACCCGCAACTCGTCGAGCATGCGCAGGGACTGGCGGGCGAACCAGCCCAGCTCCGGGTGGTGTCGTTTGCCCTCCAACTCCGAGATCACCACGAGCGGCAGGACCACCTCGTGCTCGGCGAAGCGGTGGAAGGCCGCCGGGTCGGACAGGAGCACCGACGTGTCCAGTACGAACACCTGGCCGGCTGGGCCGGGCTCCTCGGGGCCGGGCGGGGCGGCGGCCGCCGGACGGCGGCTCCGGGTGGCTCGGCGGGTCGTGGCAGTCGCGGCCGGGATCTGGTCGACACCGGCGGGCGTACGGCGAGTCGTCACAGGCCTGCTCCGACGGACGGGCATCCGCCATCCGCGTTCCGCCTCCTCCGGTGCCCGGGGACACGGGGTCGGATGCGGAACCCCGTGCGCGAGGTCGCAGATCCGGGCGGCCGGCTGACCCGGGAAAACCCCGGGTCATGCCTAGACGCTAGCGGCGCCGGGCCGCCTCGGCTAGAGGGCGGACGAGGATCTCCCGCGCAGCGGGCGCGCCCCGCGCGGTGGGCGCCGCGGACCGGCCGGGATGCCTGCCCCCTGCGCGCATCCCGGCCGGTGGCACCGCGTCACCGGGCGACCGGTCGGTGTCGGTACGCCGTACCGACGACTGTCGGCTCCCGTGGGTTCAGCCGGACCGGCGGACCAGGGTGCCGGTCGGGTGCCGACCGGCGACCGGGCCCGGCGGGCTGGCGAACGAGGAGCCGGTGTACGTGGTGCCCTGGCGGACCGCGGGGGAGGGACGCCACGCGGCGTTGGCCGGCACGGCCGGGGCGGTGAGCGCCGAGGCGAGCACGGCCTGGGCGTCGCGCCGCCGCCGGTTCCAGGCGCCCCGGTCCCCGTCGAAGTAGCCCTGCCGGTAGCCGAAGCGGTACCCGATCCGGTAGCTGAGCTGGCCGTGCAACCGGCCGGCGGCGTAGCTGGCCGCCCCGAGGACGAGGACGAGGAACAGGGCGAGCAGGGGGCTCATCGGGCGGCTCCGGTGGGCCGCGGCGGCCGGGTCACCGGTCCTCCGGCTCGGCCGGGCTCGGGTCGACGACCAGCAGCCGTTCCAGGTCCTCGGTGCTGACCTCCTCGACCAGTTCGACGCTGATCCGGCAGCCGTCCAGCACGACCTCGGCCATCGAGGAGCGGCGGATCTCGCCGCCGGCGTCGTAGACCCGGACGCTCATCTCCGGGCAGCCGAGATGGGTCCGCCAGGCGTTCCACTCGTCGCGGTCGCCGACGCTCAGTGACAGGTAGCGGCAGCCCCGGGCGAGGTAGAGCCGCCAGGGTGCGCTCAGCCCGGCGGCGACCCCCTCCGCGATCAGGCCGAAGGCCTGGGCACGGGTCGCGAGTTCGGTCACCGGATCCCCCTCGCACCGGGAGCGTGACGCATGTGAGCACTGATCGTCTCAAGCACGTGACACACCGTAGGTTGTCCCATGAGCGTGACAGTATCAGCTTTTCGTCCGGTTCCCGACCGCCTCGCCTGACGGTATTATGCCCAGGTGAGACCCCTTTGCGCCGACCACTGGGCGGACCCGGTCGGCCCGGTGAGGACGTCTCATATGCGTGACAAAGATCCGCCCCGGGCAGCCCGGACGGGCACTACGGTCGTACGGTTTCGGGGTGACCGAGACCGCCCCCGCCCGGAAGATCGCATTCGCCACCTTCGTTCGTCGGGCGCTCGACGATGCCCGGGCGATGCGCGCCTGGACCGGCACCGAGGTCTCCCGCCGCACCGGCGTCTCCCGCCAGACGATCAACAGGTGGGTCCGCGGCGACTGGGCCAGCGACCCGGAGGCGGAACGGGTGGTGGCGTTCTGCGAGGGGCTGGGCCTCAACCCGGCCGCCGCCTTCGCCGCCCTCGGCTGGGACCGCACCGCCACCCCCCGGGGTGCCCCCGGCGCTCCCCCGATGGACCCGGACGTCGAGGCACTGCTGCGCCGGCTGGTCGACCCCGCCGTGTCGGACGCGGAGAAGTTCCACATCCGGGAAACCATTCGTTACCTCGCATACCGCCCCACTCTCCCGGTCAATGTCCGAAAGGGCGGAGAGCAGGCCGGGTAGTTCCTCAGATGGCGAAAGAACGCCTGAGCAGACCCGATCGTTTCGCTCCGGGCCGGCAACGGGCACGCTAGCGTCCCTATTCGTACTGCTTGGGCTCGTCGTCGGCGGGGGGACGGGACAAGGCCGAACTCAGCCCTGCGGGACAGAAGGAGGGGTCTGTCCATGACCCTGAAGTGGTGGGCAGTCGTGGTCGCGGCAGTCTCCCTGACCGCGTGCGTGACCGCGAACCTGGTGGTCGGCGTGGGCGGGAGCGGGCAGATCCCGCTGGTGTTCAACCTCTTCGCCCTGACCGTCGCCGGCACCGCCGTCGTCCTGGCGGTCGTCGCCGAGCTGCACGACCGGCTCGACGACCGGGTCAGCGCGCTCACCGAGTTCCTGGTGGCGCGGCTCAACGAGATCGAGACCCGCACCGGGGACCGGAACACCGGTTTCGTCGAGGGTTACCTGCTCAACCAGGGCCGGGAGGCCACCGTGGTGCCGTTGGGACGGCGGGGACGGGGAGCCGCCGAACGCTGAGCGGCATTCAGAGACCACACACCCCGGCGGTGTCAAGAAGCCACTCCGAAGCCACGAATCAGCCGCCGCCCCCGGGGTACGCTGTCGCGCGTGCCGCCGTTGAATCTGGGTAACCAGCAGCCGCAGACCCCGCTGGATGCTGAGCACGCCTGGCGTACCACCGCCGAGCGGGCCGCCGACACCGTCCTCTTCTTCGACTTCGACGGCACCCTCGCGCCGGTCGACGACGACCCCACCGCGGTACGCCCCGCGCCCAAGGTGCTCGCCGCCCTGGAGGCCCTGGCCCCGGTGGTGCAGCGGGTGGCGATCGTCTCCGCCCGTCCCGTCGACTTCCTCCGTGACCACCTCGGCGGCCTCACCGGGATCGACCTGTATGGACTGTACGGACTGGAGCACAGCCACTCCGGGGGCGAGACCGTCACCGAGCCCGCCGCGCTGCCCTGGGTGCCGACCATGGCCGAGCTGGCCGACCGGGCCCGTGCCGAACTGCCCGCCGGGGCGCTGGTGGAGTTCAAGCGGCTGAGCGTGGCGCTGCACTGGCGTACCGCGCAGCAGCTCGGCCCGGCGGTCGAGCAGTGGGGGCGGGCGCAGGCCGAACGCCTCGGGCTGCGGGTGCAGGCCGGCCGGATGGTGCTGGAACTCAAGCCCCCGGTCGACCGCGACAAGGGCCTGGTCATCGGCGAGGTGGTCCGGGACGCCGGTGGCGCGTGGTATTTCGGCGACGACGTCTCCGACATCAAGGCGTTCGCGGCACTGCGCGCCCGGTCCGCCGCCGACCCGGGGTTCCTCGGCATCTGCGTGGCGGTGGCCAACCCGGAGACCGGCCGGGAGGTGGCCGAGGCCGCCGACCTCACCATCGACTCCCCCGCCGCGCTGGGCGACTTCCTCACCCGGGCCGTGGACCACCTGACCTGACCGCGCCCGCGCGGGCGTCGACCGGGCTGTCGTGGGCGGGGCGCGGCGGCGGGTCAGGTGCCGTAGCGGCGTTGCCGGGTGCCGTAGGAACGCAGGGCGCGCAGGAAGTCGACCCGCCGGAAGTCGGGCCAGTTCAGCTCGCAGAAGTAGAACTCCGAGTGCGCCGACTGCCAGAGCATGAAACCGGACATGCGCTGCTCGCCGCTGGTCCGGATGATCAGATCCGGGTCGGGCAGGCCCCGGGTGTAGAGGTGCTCGGAGATGTGCTCGACGTCCAGCGTGCCGGCCAGTTCCTCGATGGTGCCGCCCTTGGCCGCGTGCTCCACCAGCAGGGACCGTACCGCGTCGGTGATCTCGCGCCGGCCGCCGTAGCCGACGGCGATGTTGACCTGCGCGCCGCCGGTGCGTTCCCGGGTGCGTTCCTCGGCGGCCTTGAGCGCCTGGGCGTGCTGGGTGGGCAGCACGTCGAGCGCGCCGACCATCCGCAGCCGCCAGGGGTTGCCCTCCTCGGCCAACTCGGTGCTGAGATCCTCGATGATCTGGAGCAGCGGGTCCAGCTCCTCCGCCGGCCGGGACAGGTTGTCGGTGGAGAGCAGCCAGAGCGTGACGTGGCCGACACCGGCCGCGTCGCACCAGCGCAGCAGCTCCTTGATCCGCTCGGCACCCATCCGGTGCCCGTCGTTCGGGTCGACGAGCCCCATCTCCCGCGCCCACCGGCGGTTGCCGTCGCACATCACGCCGACGTGCCGGGGCACCGGTCGACCCGCGAGCCTGGCCGTCAGCCGGCGCTCGTAGACGGAGTAGAGGAGTTTCCGCAGAGTCATCACCTTGCAGGGTAGCGACCCACGGCGAACATCAGTGCCTCGGTGGCGCACTCCGTGCGTGATCAAGGGAAATACGTCGTCAGCGGGCCGTATCTCATGATCACCGGAGCGGACGCGGGAGGGCGGGGGCGGGGCGGGCGGTCACCGGGGCGGGGCGGCGGGGGTGGGGGTGGGCGTGTCGGGGGCGCGGTGCAGGGCGTAGAGGGCCAGGGTGGCCGCGGCCAGCAGGGGTGCGCCGTCGCGGACCAGGCCGTCCAGGCCGAGCAGCCACCAGCACAGCGGCAGGTTCACCGCGAGTACGCCCAGGGTGATCGTCACCAGCAGGCGGCGGGCCCACCGCCTGCCGCGCAGCAGGAACGCCGTACAGAACAGCACCAGGTAGCTGACCACGATGCCGGCGGCGAACCAGGCCAGCACCACCGGGACGACGGCGAGCCGGCCGTCCAGTACCGCACCGCCGGCCACCAGCGCCGGCACCAGCATCAACGGGCTGTACGTGAACGCGGCCACCCGGCTGGTCAGCAGCCAGGCGGTCACCTGCGGGCGTTTCGGGGCCACCTCCCGCCAGCTGATCGTGCCACCCTCGACCACCAGGCCCTTGCGGTGGCGCACCAGGTGCCCGGCGACCGCGTCGGAGCGGTAGAGCAGCACGACCACGGCGACGCAGAGTGCGGTGAGCACGGCGAAGCCGACCAGGCCGGGCAGCGGCGGGACGCCCTGCCGGGGCACCACCAGCCGGCCGACCGCGAACACGGTGGTCACGGCGAGGATCAGCCCGAACGGCTTCGCCCCGGCCCGCCCCCGGTTCACCTGCCCGATCAGCACCAGGAAGCCCAGCGACCGCAGCATCGCCCAGCCGGTACGGACGGCCAGACCGAACTCCTGCTCCGGGGCGTACCACCAGTTGAGCAGCTCGACCGCGACGGTGGCGGCGGCGGTCGACGCGAGCAGGGTGGTCAGTACCCGGACGGCGGACGGCCGCCGGACCGGTGGGGTCACGGCGGCCGTCCTCATGGCTTCCGGTCTTGCCCGCTGCGGGCGACCGGCACACCTGCTACCGGGGCTGCTCCGCGTCGAGCCGGGCACGCAGCGCGTCCAGCTCCGACCAGAGGACGGCCGGCAGCTTGTCACCGAACTTCTCGAACCACTCGGTGACCAGCGGCAGCTCGTTGCGCCACTCCTGCGGGTCGACCTTCAGGGCGATCCGGACGTCCTCCGGGGTCATGTCGAGCCCGTCGACGTCCAGCGCGTCGGCGGTCGGGACCATGCCGATCGGGGTCTCGACCGCGTCGGCGCTGCCCTCGATCCGCTCGACGACCCACTTGAGCACCCGCGAGTTCTCGCCGAAGCCGGGCCAGAGGAAGTTGCCCTCGGCGTCCTTGCGGAACCAGTTCACGTAGTAGATCTTGGGCAGCTTGGCGGCGTCGCCGTCGACGCCCTTGCCCATCTCGATCCAGTGGTTGAAGTAGTCACCGGCGTGGTAGCCGATGAACGGCAGCATCGCCATCGGGTCGCGGCGCACCACGCCGACCGCGCCGGACGCGGCGGCGGTGGTCTCCGAGGACAGCGTCGCCCCCAGGTACACCCCGTGCACCCAGTCGCGGGCCTCGGTGACCAGCGG
Source organism: Micromonospora sp. WMMD723 (assembly GCF_049863385.1). NCBI lineage: Bacteria > Bacillati > Actinomycetota > Actinomycetes > Micromonosporales > Micromonosporaceae > Micromonospora > Micromonospora sp. WMMD723. Next base: position 2,888,908 of record NZ_JBMKNR010000001.1, on the reverse strand, counting down.
GATGGTGTCCCGACGACGGCCACCGAACAGGATCGCGTCGATCGGTACGCCGTTCGGGTCGAAGTAGTCGTCGGCCAGGATCGGGCACTGGGTGATCGGGGTGCAGAACCGGCTGTTCGCGTGGGAGGAGAGGTTCTCGCTCTCCGGCGTCCAGTCGTTGCCCTTCCAGTCGATCAGGTGGGCCGGCGGCTCGCCCATGCCCTCCCACCAGATGTCGCCGTCGTCGGTGAGGGCGACGTTGGTGAAGATCGAGTTGCCCCGGTCCAGCGTCCGCATCGCGTTGGCGTTGGTCTTCCAGTCGGTGCCCGGGGCGACGCCGAACAGCCCGTACTCCGGGTTGACCGCGTAGAGGCGGCCGTCGGGGCCGAACCGCATCCAGGCGATGTCGTCGCCGATGGTCTCGACCTTCCAGCCGGGGATGGTCGGCTCCAGCATGGCCAGGTTGGTCTTGCCGCAGGCGGACGGGAACGCGCCCGCCACGTGGTAGACCTTCCCCTCCGGAGAGGTGATCTTGAGGATCAGCATGTGCTCGGCGAGCCAGCCCTCGTCGCGCCCCATCACGCTGGCGATCCGCAGCGAGTAGCACTTCTTGCCGAGCAGCGAGTTGCCGCCGTACCCGGAGCCGAAGGACCAGATCTCCCGGGTCTCCGGGAAGTGCGAGATGTACTTCGTCTCGTTGCACGGCCAGGCGACGTCGGACTGACCGGGGGCGAGCGGGGCGCCGATGGAGTGCAGGGCGTGCACGAACTCGGCGTCGTCGCCCATCGCGTCGAGCACACTGGCGCCCATCCGGGTCATGATCCGCATCGAGGCGACCACGTACGGGCTGTCGGTGATCTCGACGCCGAACATCGGGTTCTCGGCCTCGACCGGGCCCATGCAGAAGGGGATGACGTACATGGTCCGGCCGCGCATCGCACCCCGGTAGAGCTCGGTCATCGTCCGCTTCATCTCGGCCGGCGCCATCCAGTTGTTGGTGGGGCCGGCGTCCGCCTCGTCCACGGAACAGATGAAGGTGCGCTCCTCGACCCGGGCGACGTCCGTGGGGTCGGTGCGGGCGTAGAAGGAGTTCGGCTTCTTCTCCGGGTTCAACCTGACGAGGGTGCCGTTGTCGACGAGTTCGTCGGTGAGACGCCGCCACTCCTCGTCGGACCCGTCCACCCAGACCACCCGGTCGGGGGTGGTGAGTTCCGCGATCTCCCGGACCCAGGCGAGCAGCTTGGGGTGGGTCGTGGGGGCCTGATCGATCCCCCGCACAGTAGCCGGAGCAACCATGACTCATCTCCTTGTGGTCGACGCTGACCGATTTATGGGATGCACGAGTCTCGGCGGACGCGGGCCGCGTCGCCTTCGTGGAAACCTGGGATTGGCCTCAGCGTAAACCGGGCGGACCCGCGAGTCAGTGGGACTGGTTGTGAAGAACTGCACAAGGTACGGCCCGGCTGCGGTAACACGAGCTGATACCCGCTTTCACGCGCACTTTCACGCAAATCCTTCGACGAACTGTCGGCGGGCCCGGGACCGCCCCACGGACGGCGGGGGACCCGGGTCGACCCACGGCGCGGCGGCGGCACGCCGGTGGCACCCCGTCCACGACGCCGGTTACCGGTACGCTCGCGAGGTGGCCGCGACGATGACCGGGGACCAGCCGGGTGCCCCGCAGACCCGCCCGGGTCTGGTTCGTGCGCTGCTGGACAGGTTCGGCCACCTGCTGCGTGAGTTGAGCAAGTTCGCCACCGTGGGCGGGGTGGCCTTCCTGGTCGACTTCGCGCTGTTCAACTACCTCACGCTGGGGCGCGGCGTCGAGCCGGTGACCGCGCGGGTCGTCTCCACGGTGATCGCGGCGACCGTCGCGTTCGTGGGCAACCGGTTCTGGACCTGGCGGCACCGGGTCCGCTCCAACCCGGCCCGCGAGTACGCGCTGTTCTTCTTCTTCAACGCGGTCGGCCTGGGCATCGCGGTGGCCTGCCTGGCGGGCAGCCGGTACGGGCTGGGCAGCATCTGGCCAGGAGTGTTCCGCACCCCGCTGGCCGACAACATCGCCAGCTACGTGGTGGGCACCGCCCTCGGCACGCTGTTCCGGTTCTGGTCGTACCGACGGTTCGTCTTCGTCGAAGCGGGAACTCCCGCCGTCACGGAGGCGACCAGCGACCCGTCGTCCGGGTCGTGACCGGTCGCCCACCCCGTCCAGCCGGAGTTCCCGGCACCGTCCTCAGCCCTAAGGTGTTGCGCATGCGTCTTGTCCGTCTGCTGCCCGAGCGCTGGCAGAAGTTCATCCGCGAGGCGCTCAAATTCGGCATCGTCGGGGGCGTCAACACCGTCATCAATTACGCGGTGTTCAATGCTCTGGCACTCACCGTTTTTGTCGACGGTCAACTGAAGGCGACGGTCATCGCCACCATCGTGGCGACGATCACGTCGTATCTGATGAATCGTCACTGGACGTACCGGGATCGACCGAAAGCGGCGCTCCAGCGCGAATACGCCCTGTTTTTCCTGTTCAACGGTGCCGGTCTGATCATCGAACTCGGCGTCCTCGCCGCCGCCAAGTACGGCCTCGGGTTCACCAGCCTGCTCGCGCTCAACGTGGCCAAGACCGGCGGCGTGCTGCTCGCCACCCTGTTCCGGTTCTGGTCCTACCGGACCTTCGTCTTCCAGCCGGTCCCCAAGCACGCCGAGGAGAGCTGGCACTCCATCAAGCGCGACGAGTGGGACACGATGGCCGAGCTGGACCCGGTCGCCGAGCTGGCCGAATCGGTCAGCGAGCTGGAAGAGGCCCAGAGCCAGGCCGAGGACCACACCACCCCGGCGACCGGGACGCCGGCCCCGACCGTCGAACCGGTGTTCAAGCAGGGCCGGGGCGGCACCCTCGGCCCCGCCGCCGCCGGCGGCGGCGACCTGGGGGCGGAACTGGCCGCCGAGCTGCACGCCGGCACCACCCCCCGCACGCCGCGCCCCTGACCGGCCCCGGGTGACACCCGGGGCCGGGCCACGGATCAGCCGCTGGTGTCCCGCAACGGCTTGCCCTCCCGCATGTCGGCCAGGATGTCGCGCATCTCCCCGTCGCCCAGCGTGTGCTTGTCGTGCTGCGCCTCCACCAGCTCGTAGAGGGTGGTCTGCACCCGGTCGACCCGGGGCACGTCGACGAGCACCGACTGCCCCCGCTCGCCGGCCGACTCGATGGTGAGCGTGCCGCAACCCAGCAGCCGTTCGGTGAACCGCTGGGTCATCGAATGGTCGTTGATCCGGGCCAGCGGCAGGTCCCGCCGGTGCCGGGAGAAGACACCCTCCTGGAGCAGCACCCGCTCGTTGGTGAACAGGTAGTGCGTGCTGCGCCAGACCAGGAACGGCCACAACCCCAGCCAGAGCACCGCGATCAGGAACAGACCGGCGAGCACGGCGAGCACGAGCGCGCCACCGTCGCCGTCGGGCAGCAGGAGCCAGCCCGCCACCACCGCCGCGACACCGAGGACCAGCACCAGGACCGGCCGCAACAGCGCCTTCGGATGCGGGTGCAGGTGCAGGACGACGTGCTCGTCCTCGGTGAGCACGTCTTCGGGGAACGCCACGGGAACCTCCTCGGCGACAATCGGACGCGCTGACCGTAACCGGTCGGGGCGACCCACCGGATCAGCCGGGCGGCCCGCCGTGCACCCCGCGCACGAACCGACCGTGGGCCGCCGGTCACCGCAGGTGCAGCACGTCCCCGGCGGCCAGCCGGCGCTGTCCGGCGGCGGTGTCGACGAGCAGGTGCCCGTCGGCGTCCACTCCGGTGGCGAGCCCGGTCAGGTCGGTGCCGTCGGGCAGCAGCACCCGCACCCGGCGGCCCACCGTGCCGCAGGAGGCCAGGTACGCCGCGCGCAGGCCGCACGCGTCGGCGTCCCCGCCGGCCAGCCGCCACCGGTCGTACCAGTCGGCGAGGGCGCGCAGCAGGGCCCGCAGCAGCGGGTCCCGGTCGGTGGCGGTGGCCCCGGCCAGTTGCAGCGAGGTCGCCGGCAGCCCGGTCGGGTTCTCCGGCAGCTCGTCGGCGCGCAGCGTCACGTTCAACCCGACACCGAGCACGATCGCCGGGGGCTCCGCCGCACCGGCAGCCGGCACCGCCTCGGCCAGGATGCCGGCGCACTTGGCCTCCCCGATCAGCAGATCGTTGGGCCACTTCAGAACGGCGTCCAGTTCGGCCAGCCGGGATACCGCCTCGACCAGCGCGACCCCGGCGAGCAGCGGCAGCCAGCCGTACCCGGTGGGGGGCGCCGGCGGCCAGTCGCGGTCGGCGACGGCCTCGCCGGGCCGCAGCAGCACGCTCGTCGCGAGACCCGCCCGCGGTGGTGACTGCCAGGCCCGGCCGCGTCGGCCCCGGCCCGCGGTCTGCCGTTCGGCGACCACGACCAGGCCCTCCGGTTCGCCGGCCCGCGCGGCGTCGGCCGCGTCGGCGTTGGTCGAGCCGGTCTCCGGCCGCAGCTCCAGCCGACGCCAGGGGCCCGACGGCGCGGTCAGCGCCCGGGACAGCCGCGCCGCCGACAGCGGCGGTCGGTCCAGATCGGTGTACGGCGAACCCGGCATCCCGCCAGCCTACGGGCCCGGTCGACACGCGCCCCCGACCAGCCTCCGGAGGGGGCTACTGAGGCGTACTGCACAGCGGCGTCGGCCTGAACCATCGTTATATTCCCAGGGTGACTACCGAGACCGGGACCAACATCCACAGCACCGCGGGCAAGCTGGCGGACCTGGAGCGCCGGGTCGACGAGGCGGTGCACGCGGGCGCACGCGGCGTCGAGAAGCAGCACGCGCGGGGCAAGAAGACCGCCCGGGAGCGGATCGACATGCTCCTGGACGAGGGCTCCTTCGTCGAGCTGGACGAGTTCGCCAGGCACCGGTCCACCAACTTCGGGCTGGACCGCACCCGCCCGTACGGCGACGGGGTGGTCACCGGCTACGGCACCGTCGACGGCCGGCAGGTGTGCGTCTTCGCGCAGGACTTCACGGTCTTCGGCGGCTCCCTCGGCGAGGTCTTCGGCGAAAAGATCGTCAAGGTGATGGACCTGGCCATGAAGATCGGCTGCCCGGTGGTCGGGATCAACGACTCCGGCGGGGCACGCATCCAGGAGGGCGTCGTCTCGCTCGGCCTCTACGGCGAGATCTTCTTCCGCAACGTCCGGGCCAGCGGGGTCATCCCGCAGATCTCCCTGATCATGGGTCCGTGCGCGGGCGGCGCGGTCTACTCCCCGGCGGTCACCGACTTCACCGTGATGGTCGACCGGACCTCGCACATGTTCATCACCGGCCCGGACGTCATCAAGACGGTCACCGGCGAGGACGTGGCGATGGAGGATTTGGGCGGCGCGCGTACCCACAACACGCGCAGCGGCAACGCGCACTACCTCGCCACCGACGAGGACGACGCGGTCGACTACGTCAAGGCGCTGCTGTCCTACCTGCCGTCGAACAACCTGGACGAGCCGGTCGTCCTCGACGCGCCGGCCGACCTCGACGTCACCGACGCCGACCGGGAACTCGACACGCTGATCCCCGACTCGGCCAACCAGCCGTACGACATGCACCGGGTCGTCGAGCACGTCCTCGACGACGGCGAGTTCCTGGAGGTGCAGCCGCTCTACGCGCAGAACATCGTGGTCGGCTACGGCCGGGTGGAGGGCCGTCCCGTCGGGGTGGTCGCCAACCAGCCGATGCACTTCGCCGGCACGCTGGACATCGCCGCCTCCGAGAAGGCCGCCCGGTTCGTGCGCACCTGCGACGCGTTCAACATCCCGGTGCTGACCTTCGTGGACGTTCCCGGGTTCCTGCCCGGCACCGGCCAGGAGTGGGACGGCATCATCCGCCGGGGCGCGAAGCTCCTCTACGCGTACGCCGAGGCGACCGTCCCGAAGGTCACCGTCATCACCCGCAAGGCGTACGGCGGGGCGTACGACGTGATGGGCTCCAAACACCTCGGGGCGGACCTGAACTTCGCCTGGCCGACGGCGCAGATCGCGGTGATGGGCGCGCAGGGCGCGGTGAACATCCTGTACCGGCAGGAGCTGGCCGCCGCCGAGGACCCGGCCGCCGTCCGCGCCGAGCGGATCGCCGAGTACGAGGACACCCTCGCCAACCCGTACGTCGCCGCCGAACGCGGCTACGTCGACGCGGTGATCCCGCCGCACGAGACCCGGACCCAGATCGTCCGGGCGCTGCGGGTGCTGCGGACCAAGCGGGAGACGTTGCCGCCGAAGAAGCACGGCAACATCCCGCTGTAGCCGCCCCGCCGCGCGGGGTCGGCACGGGTCGTCAGCAGGGGACGTCGGCGGCCGGGCAGAGGCGTTCCGCGGCCCGGTCGGCCAGCGCGATCAGGTCGGCCTGGCTCATCCCCGGCCCGGTGCCGTCGACCCGGTCGGCGACCGTGTCCGGGGCGGGCACCACCACGGTGACCAGGTCACCGACCCGGACCACCAGGGTGGTCTCCACGGTCGCCGCCGCGCCGACCGGTTTCCCGCCGGTCTGCGCCAGGGGTTGCGAAGCGACGTGCCGCAGCAGCACCGACTGGTCACCGGCGAAGTCCCGCGCCGCCGGCTCCCAGCGGTGCTCCTGTTCGGTGGCCACCGGCTGCTGGTCGGCGGCGAGCGTGGACGCGTCGAGGGTCCACTCGGCGCAGGCGTTGAGCAGCCGGTCGATCTCGCCGAACAGCCACCGCCCCCGGGACAGCTCGATGCGGTAGACGTCCTGGCTGAGCACGGGCATGGCCGGCCGGCCGGCCCGGGTGGTCGGGCGGAGCAGGGTCTGCGACCGGGAGGCGCGGGACACCGACAGTTGGGCGCTGACGTCGCGTTCCCGCCCACACGATTCGAGCAGCGGGTCGATCCGGACGGCCTCCCCCAGGCCGGTGTCGCCGAGCCGCTCGCCGGTCTTCGTGGGCAGGTCGGCGGGGGTCAGCAGGGCGTCGAGGGGGATCTCCGTCCGGACCGGGGCCGACGCGGGGGCGGACCCGGGGGCCGCAACCGGGGCGGTGGGCGTCGCCGGCCCGGTGGGCAGCTGGCGTACCGCCACGGCGGCCCCGGCCAGCACGACGAGCACGGTCGCCGCCGACAGCACCGCCGTACGACGGCTGCGGCGGCGGGCGCGGGCCCGCAGCTCCGCCGGCTCGGGCCAGCGGACCTCGCGCAGGTCCCGGTGCAGCCGGTCGACGAAGGTCGGCTCCTCACTCATCGGACCTCCTCCAGGTCGCCACCGGCGAGCAGCCCGGCGAGCGCGGTACGCCCCCGGGAGAGCCGGGCCTTGACCGTGCCCACCGGGGCGGCGGTCTCCCGGGCCACCTCGGCCACGGGCATGCCGAGCAGGTAGTAGAGGGCGAGCGCGGTGCGCTGTTCCTCGGGTAGTTGCCGCAGGGCGGCGACCACCTCCAGGGTTTCGGTGCCGGGGCCCGGCACGCTCTCGGTCGTCACCCCGTGCCGCAGGTAGGCGCGGGCCCGGCTGCGCAGGCTGCGCCACCGGCTCACCGCGATCCGGGAGGCCACCACGCGTACCCAGGCTTCCGGGTCGTCGTAGCCGCTCACCGTCGACCAGCGTTGCCAGGCCCGGATGTACGCCTCCTGCACGGCGTCCTGCGCCTCGGCCAGGTTGCCGGTGAGCGCGTAGACGAACCCGAGCAGCCGTTGCCGGCTGCCCCGGTAGAACTCGTCGAAGCCGTCGACGTCCGGCACCCTGGTTACCTCCCCCGTGGCGGTCAGAGGTGACACGCGTGCCGCGCCCCGGTGGGTTGCGTGCTCAGCCGGTCATTCTGCCCGGTCGAGCAGGTCGGTCAGCTCGGCGAGCGGGAAGGTGCCGGCGGGGAGGCGTTCCCGGGCCAGTCGCCGGACCGCCGTCTGCACGGCGGCGTTGGCCGGCGTGGGCACCCCGAGCCGTCGGCCGAGCAGTACGATCTCGCCGTTGAGGTGGTCGACCTCGGTGGTGCCGGCCGCCCGGGTCAGACTCTGCCAGGTGGAGCTGCCGCTGCGCGGTTGTCCGTCGACCGGCCGGGTGCCGACCCGGTCCCCGCGTTCGGCGCGTTCCTCCTCGTCGGAGGGGTGGGCGATGCCCGCGGCGGCGAGCACGGCGATCCCCTCGGCCCGGACCCGGTCGAGCAGCCAGTCCGGCAGGCCGGTGCCGAACAGGGCCTGCACCCCGTTGCCGAGGTTGTTGAGCAGCTTGCCGTACTTCCACCGCATCACGTCCTCGCGGACGGGGGCGAGGAAACCGGCGGCGGTCAGGTCCGCCGCCACCGCCGCGTCGACCTCGTCGGCACCGCCCGGGTAACGACCCACGTGCAACATTCCCGGGTACGGGTGGCCGCTGGCGATCACCACGCCCGGGTCGAGGTGGGTCGCCGGCAGCCACACGCAGACCGGATGCACGTGGGCGAACAGCCGCAGCGCGGTGGGCTCGTTGGCCACCCCGTTCTGCGCGGTGAACAGGGGCAGCCGCTGTCCCGCCGTACCGCCGCCGGCGACCGGGGCGTCCGCCCAGGTGTCCAGGGCCGCCCAGGTGTGCTGCGACTTGACCGTCAGCACCAGCACGGTGTCGGCGGGCAGCGGCTCGCTCCCCGGCCCGTCGGTGGCCGGCCCCCGCCAGGTCACCGACCGCTCGGGGGTACGCAGGGTGAGCCCGTCGCGCCGGATCGCCGCCAGGTGCGGCCCGCGCGCCACCAGCGTCACGGCCCGGCCGGCCTCCCCCAGCAGTACGCCGATGGTGCCACCGACCGCGCCCGCTCCGATGATCAGGTATCGCATCCGACCGATTCTGCCCGCATCCGCCCAGGTCGGCGACCCGAGGTCGGGGTGCCACCGGTCACCCGGGCCCGCTCCCGGTCGGCGCGGAGTGGCCGTCCGGTCGAAGCGGGACGCCGGCCCCGGGGTCAGAGCGGGATGCCGGCCCCGGCGAGCAACGGGCCGGCGAGCAGGACCGCGCCGACGGCGAGGGCGAACAGGTTGACCAGCCCGAAGAGGAACACCCAGAGCAGCGCCGGGAAGGGCGTCAGGTGGGCCAACTGGTCCGCGTCGGACTCGGGCATCCGGCCCCGGCTGCGCAGCCGTTGCAGTTCGAAGACCGGCCGGACGCCGCCGAACAGCAGGAACCAGACCGAGGTCCAGGCGAACACGGCCTGCACCTGCGGGGTGGCGTACCAGGAGACCACCAGCACCACCCCGCCGGTGACCAGCAGGGAGAGCACACCGAAGACGTTGCGGACGAGCAGCAGCATGGCGAGCAGCAGCGCGACCGCGACCCAGAGCAGCAGGGTGATCCGGTTGCCGCCGAGCAGCCAGGCGCCGCCCAGGCCGACCAGGGACGGCGCGACGTACCCGGCGAGCAGGGTGAGGATCATGCCGGGGCCGGTGGGGCGGCCGGCGCTGAGGGTGAGGCCGGAGGTGTCCGAGTGCAGCCGGATGCCGTGCAGCCGCCGTCCGGTGAGCAGCGCCGCCAGGGCGTGGCCCCCCTCGTGGGCGATGGTCACCGCGTTGCGGGCGACCCGCCAGGTCGACCGGACCGCGACGACCGCCAGCGCGGCCAGGGCGGTGAGCACCACCAGCAGGGGCGGCGGGTCGGGTTGGGCGCTGAACAGCCGGTCCCAGAGGTCGCCCAGCCCGTCGATCGACACCATGGCCGGGGAGCCTACCCGGCCGGATCGTGTCGCTCGACCGGTCGTCGCCTCGTATCGTGTGAGACTGACCGGGCGGCGAGCGGAACGGGAGGTGAGGGCCGGTGAGCGCGACTCCCCTGGAACACCACGTCGGCCTCTGGACCGAGGCCGACTACCTCGCCATGGCCGACACCCCGAACCGGATCGAACTGCTCGACGGAAGCCTGATCGTGAGCCCTGCTCCGAGCAAGCGGCACCAGTTGGTGTCGTGGAGCCTTGTCGACAGTCTTCGGCCAGCCGCCCGGCCCCTCGGTCTGCTGGTGTTCGAGGCGGTGAACGTGCGGCTCGGGGTGGACCGGATCGTCGTTCCCGACGTGGTGGTCGCCGACACCGACGACGAGGGCACGGTGGTCGAGGCCGGTGAGGTCGCGTTGGTCTGCGAGATCGTCTCGCCCGGCAACGCCGCCGCCGACCGCCTGGTCAAGATGCAGCTCTACGCGCTCGCCGGTATCCCGTGGTACCTGCTGGTCGAGCAGGACGGTGACGCCCACTCGTTGCGGCTCCACCGGCTCGACGGCAGGCACTACGTGGAGGACCAGGTCGCGAAGGCCGGCGAGACGCTGACCCTGGCCGAACCGTTCCGGTGGCAGCTCGACCCGGCCACGCTGCGCTGAGCCGGCCCGCTGCCTGATACCACCCCCGACCTGCCCTGACCGGTTCGGATCATCGCACATCAATTCGACCGTTGTCGATGAAAGTTTCCTTAGGGCCCCTTGCGATCAAGGGCAGGAATCTCCAAAGATTGGCGTCAATCGATTGGCGTCCCTGGAGGAATCCATGACCCGTACCAGAATGTCGTTGCGCCGGCTGTTCGCCGCCGGTCTCACCGTGGCCGCCACCGCGGCCGCGGCCCTCGTCGTCACGGCCGGACCCGCGGCCGCCGCCACCACCGCCGGCGTCGACGTCTCCCACTACCAGGGCTCCATCAACTGGACCAGTGTCCGCAACGCCGGTATCGAGTTCGCCTTCATCAAGGCCACCGAGGGTACGAGCTACAAGGACCCGAACTTCAACGCCAACTACGTCAACGCCTACAACGCCGGGGTGATCCGGGGCGCGTACCACTTCGCCCGGCCGAACATCTCCTCCGGCGCCACCCAGGCCAACTACCTCGCCAGCAACGGCGGGGCCTGGTCGGCGGACAGCCGCACCCTGCCGGCCGCGCTCGACGTCGAGGCCAACCCGTACAGCGGCGGCACCTGCTACGGGCTGTCCACCACCGGGATGCGCAACTGGATCCAGGACTTCCTCAACACCTACCGCTCCCGCACCGGCCGGTACGCGGTCATCTACACCACCACGAGCTGGTGGAACCAGTGCACCGGCAGCTGGACGGGCCCGTGGGGCAACCACCCGCTCTGGCTGGCCCGCTGGTCGAGCTCGCCGGGCACCCTGCCGGCCGGCGCCCCGGTCTGGAGCTTCTGGCAGTACACCAGCACCGGCAGCGTCCCCGGGATCAGTGGCGGCGTCGACCGCAACTACTGGAACGGCGACCGCTCCCGGCTGATCGCGCTGGCGAACAACACCTGATCGCCCCCGGACACGGCTCGGCGGCAGCGGGACCGGTCATCACCGTACGGTCGATGGCTGGTCCGGCTGCCGCCGTCGCGGTCGACGACCCCGTCGGGTCAGGCGCTCTTCCGGCTGGTCAACGGCATGGTCACGGCATCCGTGGCGGTGGGCATCGCGGTCCGGCGGCTCAGCCGCCAGGCGGCGACCCCGGCGGCGGCGACCGTCACGACGGCGATCGACACGACCAGCGCGGCCACGCCGGCGCTGAGCAGCAGCAGGACGACATCGCCGAGGGCGACGAGCATCCACAGTGCCAGTCTCGGCCGGGCATCCCTGCGTCGGTAACTCATCTCGCTACCTCCTTCCGTCGTCCCGGGTCAGATACCCCGGATGACGGAAAGTCATGCGAAACGATTTCACCCCCGGCGGGAATCCCCCGGGTCAGTTCTTCCGGTCCGGCACGAACCGGCTGGTGATCAGGGCGAAGTTGGCCAGGTTGGCGTTCCAGTCCTTCGCCGCCACCTCCCACCGGATCGCGTAGCCCCGGTTGGTGGCGGTGACGAACCCCCGGTTGCGGACGTGGATGCGGGTGTTGTCCCGGCTCTCCAACCAGTCCCAGTCGGCGCAGGTGCGGTAGCCGCCGCACGCCTTGATGTCGAGGTACTGGTAGTTGTTGACGATGTTCTTCCGGTCCGGTTCCTTGTTCTTCCAGTCGGCGACCGCGTCCTTGAGCGGGCTGGACGTCCACTGGATGAGCAGTTCCCGCACACCGTTCGGCTCGGTGATGACGACCGAGTCGGAACGGACACTGCGCCGCCAACCCTTCGGCACCGGGACTGTGAACGTCGGCCCCTGATACATCTCCCAGCCCTCAGGCAGCGCGTTCGGGTCGGTGGAGGGGGTGGCCGACGGCGTCGGGCTGGGCGCGGCGCTGGTCGGGGGCGGGGGTGCCGGAGCCGACGTGGGGGCGGCGGAGGACGCGGCGGCGCTCGTCGGGTCGGTGGCCTGCGGGGTGCCGTTCTCCGGGTCGTCGGAGCGGGTGAGCAGCGGCACAGCCAGTGCCAAGCCCACCAACAGCACCGCGACCAGCGCGCCGATCAGCAGGTTACGGCGCTTGTGGTCCGGCGGCGTCCCGTCGTACACCGGGACGGAGGCGACCCCGGCGGACCCGGTGGGTGGGCTGACCGGCGCGTCCAGCACGGCGGTGGGGTTGGCCGGCGGGGGTGGGTCGGCCCGGCCGGCGCGGACCGGCGGGTCGATCTTGCTGGTCGGCGCGGCGTCCGCGTCGGCCGGTGCGACAGCCTTGCCGGTCGACCCGGCGTCCTTGCCGGTCGGGCCGATGTCCTTGCCGGTCGAGCCGGCGTCCTTGCCGGTCGCAGGGGCGTCGGACGAATCCCCCGGGCCGGTCGACGCGACGTCGGCCCCGGTCGGCGGGGTGACCTTCGTGGTGGGACCGGCGTCCACCCCGGCCGGCACCGTCGCGGTGGCGTCCGCACCCCCGGTCGACGCCCCGGTGACGACCGTCGGCTCCGCCGCGCCACCCGTCGCGGTGGCGCTGTCCGCCGCCGTCCTGGCGGCTGCCGCCTTCGCGGCTGCGGTGCCGGTGGCGGCTCCCGCGGCGGCGGCCAGCGACGACGAGGTCTTCGCGCCGGTCCCGCCCTGCGCCGGGCGGGGCGCCGGCACCACCGGGGTACGCGGCTCACGCGGGCCGTTCGGCCCCGGCCGGCGTACCCCGTCGAGCAGGGAGATGCCCCGGGCCCGCTTGCCGGCGGCGCGGCGCAGCATGCGCTCGGCGACCTCGGCGGTGATCCGTTCGGTCGGGTCCTTGCGGAGCAGGCCGGTCAGCACCGGCTTCAACGGGCCGGCGTTCTTGGCCGGCGGCAGCGGCTCGGTGGCCAGCGCGGCCAGGGTGCCGATCGCCGACGGCCGGGCGTACGGCGACTTGCCCTCCACGGCCGCGTAGAGCGTCGCCCCCAACGACCAGAGGTCCGCCTCCGGCCCGGCGGTGCCGTCCCGGGCCCGCTCCGGCGCGATGTACGCCGGCGAACCGAGCACCATGCCGGTACGGGTGACGTTCGGGTCGCCGGGGATGGTGGCCAGTCCGAAATCGGTCAGCACCACCCGGCCGTCGGTGCCGAGCAGCACGTTGCCCGGCTTGACGTCCCGGTGCATGACGCCGGCCTTGTGGGCGGCCTTCAACGCGCCCAGCACGCCCAGCCCGATCTCCACCGCGCGGGCCGGCGGCACCGGACCGTCCTCGGCGAGGGTGTCCTGCAACGACTTCGACGCCACGTACTCCATGACGATCCACGGATCGCCGTCGGTGCGTAGCACGTCGAAGATGCGGACCACGTTGACGTGGTTGAGCCGGGCGATCGCCCGCGCCTCACGCAACGACCGCTCCCGCATCTCGCGGCGCTCGTCGTCGGTCAGGCTCGGCGGCGGGACGAGTTCCTTGATGGCGACGTCCCGGTGCAGCACCTCGTCGCGGGCCTTCCAGACCCGGCCCATGCCGCCCTGACCGAGCGGCGAGAGCAGCCGGTACCGGTCAGCGACGAGTTGGGAAGGCACGTCAGACATCGGTGAGACGGTACCCGGCCCCACCAACGCGTACACCGCCGGCACGCCACTGTGCGACGTGGGTCAACTTGTCGACGCGTACCCTGGCGTCATGTCTGCCGAAGAGCCGCTGTTCCGGGTCGTCCGGGGAGTCCCGACCGCCGAGGAACTGGCCGCGCTGGTGGGCGCGATCGCGCTCCGTTCCCGGCCGGCCGGTCCGCCCCCGCCGGTGGCGAGGTCCGCGTGGGCGCGCAGCGCCCGCCCGGCCGGCGCGGCCCCCGTGCCCGGTCGCGGCGCCTGGCGCGCCTCCGGCCTGCCCCGCTGACGCTGCCCCCCGCTGCGCGGCCCGGGTACGCGCAGCCGCGACCGCCGGGTGGCTCGGGTGTACGCAGCCGAGCGCCGGCCCGCGCGGGGCTGCCGAGATCGACACCTTGCCACTAACCTCACTCTGGGAGATGGCATCGTGACGGTCGGGAGGGCCAGTGATCCCAGAGGAGGGCCGCCCAGCTTCCGGGGCGGGTGACTACGGCGGCATCGAGGCCGACATCCGGCAGATGCGGGAGTTCGCCGACCGGCTCCAGAACGAGGTCGACCGGAACTACACGCCGCACCTGCGGTACATCGCCGACGACATGACCGCCGCCGTGCCCAACCCGTGCGACGCCTTCATCGAGCTGGTGCACTTCCTCCAGGCGCACTGGGAGACCCAGCAGGCCACCTCCGACCTGGTGCACGGGCTCGCCGGCAACACCGGCCGGCTGGCCGCCGCAGCGCACCGGATCGCCACCGACTACCAGGGCTCCGACGCGTTCGCCGACGCCCGGGTGGCCGACGTCGAACGCGCCCTGCACAACCCGCGGATCGGCGCGTCCACCCAGCTCACCGACCGTTCCTCGTGGACGGCCCCCGAACCCAACAGCCCCGAGAATCCGGGCCCGGTGGTGCTGCCGTGATCGAACGGGGCAGCGGCCGGACATCCGGCCTCACCGACTGGCAACTGATGGACGTGCTCAGCATGTGGGCGTGCCTCCAGGACCAGGAGACGCCGGGGCACTGGAAGCACGTCGCCGGCTGGCGCAAGGTCTGTGAACTCGCCCAGAACCACCTGCGGCAACTCCGGCAGTACCGCGCCGGCCTCGCCGAGGCCTGGCCACCGGCCACGAATGCCGCCGCCAGGACCTACCTCGGAGAACTCGACGGGCTGATCAACAAGGTGCAGCGCACCCACGACACGGCGGCCGCCAACCACGACGCCCTGGCCGCCGTCGCGCGCGCCATCGACAGCACCAGGCCCGAACTCAAGCGGATACGTGACGACTACGCCGAGAAGCTCGCCCGCAAGCGCGGGTACGAGGCGACGTTGGCCGACCCCAGGGCAGCGGCGGGCAGCCGGGTGGTGGACCCGCCGGTGACCGACGCGGACCTGGAACGGCTCAACGTGCAGGCACGGGGGTTGATGTTCGGGCTCAGCGGCGAACTCCAACAAGCCCAAGCCATGCTCCAAAAACCACCACCGACGCGGGCCCCTCGCGACCTCAGCAGTACGGACACCTACGGCAATTCAGCACAACTGCCAATAATTCCTCCTATAGCGGCAATCCCGCTATCGCCACCGAGAAACACAAGGACATCAGGAACAAGGGATTCGAAAACCGCCAGGCCACCACTTGCCACTCAATCGTCAAATTCCGGGCCGACACTGGGGGGAATCATAGGCGCACCCCCCTCGCCAACCACATCGAGTGCAAGTACGGGAACGCACGGCGGGTCAGTAAACCCCCAGAATAGCTTCGGAGTTCCGCCCGCTTATACCGTGTCTGGAAGAACCGAAACGACCAACTCTTCAGTCAACAGGAATAACCCTTATGCCGAAAGCATCCCGAGGGCCAAGCCTCCCAACCATATTATCGGCGGTAATCCGGAATTAGGACCAAGCCAGCCAGCCAGCAGCGGTACTTCACGACGCATTAACCCAGTCGGAGGAGTCATCGGTGGGGGCGGTGCCGGACTCGCCCCCACTGGAGGCGCCGGATCCAGACCTCGCGGTGGGCGAGGAGGGCAGATTCATGGGCTCGGAGGCTTTCCCGCCATAGGCGAGGGTGTCCGCACGGGCAACTTCCCTACGTCCCCAACAAGGCGAGACATCTCGAACAGCAGCCAAGCCCGCCCTTGGGACCCCGACCATCCTTGGGCAACCGACGAGGGCGTGCCGCCAGTAGTCCATCCACCCGAGGAGGAAGGACCCATCGACCCCGGACCTACTATCGGCATTAACCGGTGAACATCGACAAAGCGGCCAGCTATCTGGGCATAGTCGCGTTAACTCAACTAATTCTGCTAGCAGCAACGACGCCAGGGGCAGCCGCATCGAAAGATCAGCAGCACATCCGCAGGGATCAGTGGCATCTAAAATTCCTTGACACTACAGAGGCTCATCGAATCACCAAGGGAAAGGATTCGGTGGTCGCCGTCCTGGACACCGGGGTTTCACGCCACCCGGACCTCCGCCAAAACCTACTACCAGGGGTCGACACGATCCCTGGCGGATCCGGAGACGGCCGCAGCGATCGCGATAGCCACGGCACTGGAATGGCAGGACTAATCGCAGCACATGGCCAGCGAAACAACTCCGGCGCGCTAGGAATAGCTCCGGAAGCAAAAATTCTGCCGATCTTTTCCACCTCACCAAAAGGAGACGGGAGTCCAGACGCCCTCGCAGAGGGCATCAGGTTTGCAATCGCAAACGGCGCGAACATAATCAACATATCAAGCGTCGGCACAAAGAGCAGAGAATTAGAGCAAGCGATCACCCTCGCTTTAGCCTCGGATATTGTCGTTGTGGCATCAGCTGGCAATCTGCCTGACGACACCAAGGTGGGGTACCCCGCCTCGGTCGGGGATGTCATTGCAGTGGGCGGGGTTGACCAAACTGGAAGGCATGCACCGATTTCTGTGAGTGGGCCGGAGATTGATGTCGTTGCTCCGGCGGTGGACATATACAGCACCAGCATCAACGGCAGGTACCGCAAGGGCACCGGTACGTCCGATGCCACCGCCATTGTGGCCGGGGCGGCGGCGTTGGTCCGGTCGAAGTACCCCTACCTTCCCGCCGCCGAGGTCGTCCACCGGCTCACCGCGACCGCTGTCGACAAGGGTCCGCCCGGCCGGGACGACGAGTACGGCTACGGCGTCATCGACCTGGTGGCAGCGCTCACCGCCGACGTACCTCCGCTGGGTTTCGAGGGTACGACGGTGACCCCGCCGAGCGGCGCGACGAGTGCCGCTGCCCAGCCTGCCGGCGGCGACGGTGGTGCCACCGTGCGGGGGTGGGTCACGTTGGGGGTGATCGTGGCGGCCGGTGGTGGATTCCTGGTGTGGCGTCGACGTCGACGTGCCGGCGACCCGCCGCCGAGAATCAGCCGGTAGCGTCGGCCGCGTGTCGAACTTCCTGCCGCTCCGTCTCGTGCTCGCCTCGCAGAGCCCCGCCCGCCGCAAGTTGCTCCAGGCTGCCGGGATCGAACCCGACGTGCTGGTCAGCGGCGTCGACGAATCCCTGGTGGTCGCGGAACGGGCCGAGGATCTGTGCCTGGAGTTGGCCCGGCGCAAGGCGCAGGCCGTCGCCGACCGGCTGCGTTCCACTCCGGATGCGCGGACGCTCGTGTTGGGTTGTGACTCGGTGCTCGCGTTCGACGGCGAGATCCTCGGCAAGCCGGCGGACGCGGCTGACGCGACCCGCCGGTGGGAGCGGATGCGTGGACGCAGCGGGGTGCTGCACACCGGCCACCATCTTGTCGACGTGGGGAACGAATCGCAGGTCGGGGCGGTGGCCTCGACGGTCGTGCACTTCGCCGACGTCACCGATGCGGAGATCGCGGCGTACGTGGCCACGGGCGAGCCGTTGGCGGTGGCCGGGGCGTTCACCATCGACGGGTTGGGTGGGGCGTTCCTGACCGGGATCGAGGGTGATGCGGGCACGGTGGTCGGATTGTCGTTGCCGCTGCTCCGTCGGCTCCTGCACGATCTGGGGCTGAGCATCACGGACCTGTGGACGAAGGTCGCGCCGGGTGCCCAGAAGGTCGAGCCGCTCGGCTAACGTCCGGTCATGACCACGAAGCCGTTGCCGCTGACGCCGGAACTACAGGCCTACATCGTCGCCCACGGTTCCCCGCCGGACGAGATCATCCGTGATCTGGCGGAGGAAACCCGGGCGGTGCTGCCGGCGCACGCCGAGATGCAGGTGGCGCCGGAGCAGGCGGCGTTCCTCACCTTCCTGACCCGGTTGCTGGGCGTCCGGCAGGCAGTCGAGGTGGGCACGTTCACCGGGCTGTCGTCGTTGGCGATCGCCCGGGGGCTGCCCGAGGACGGCCGGTTGACCTGCTTCGACATCTCGGAGGAGTTCACCGGCATCGCGCGGTCGTACTGGCAGCGGGCGGGGGTGGCCGACAAGATCGAGCTGCGGATCGGCCCGGCCGCCGAGACGCTGCGGGAGTTGCCGCACGAGCGTCACCTGGACTTCGCCTTCATCGACGCCGACAAGGTCGGCTATCCGGTCTACTGGGCGGAGCTGGTGCCCCGGATGCGGGCCGGCGGGGTGATCGCGGTCGACAACACGCTGCGCGCCGGCCGGGTGCTCGCCCCGCGCGACGAGGCCGACCGGGCGATCGCCGCCTTCAACGACGAGGTGCTTGCCGACGTACGCGTCGACGCGGTGCTGCTGCCCCTCGCCGACGGCGTCACCCTCGCCCGGGTGCGTTGACCGGCCGGTCGGGGGAGCCCGGCACGATCGACTCCCCTGGGCCGATGTTGCGGTGTTTACCTCGCACCGATACCGCTACATCGGCGACATGAAGTCGATCACCTCCCCGGAACGGGGCACCGGTCCGACGCGACGGGCGCGTGACCGGGCCCCGCCCGGGGCGGGACACGTCAGCGGACGCTGCGGGCGAACTGGCGGGCCGCCCAGAAGACGCCGGCGGCGGCGAGCACCGCGATGATGGCCAGCCCCTGCCACACCTTGTCGTTGGCGAGGTCACCGGCGAACAGCGCCCGGGTGCCGTCGACCGCCCAGGAGAACGGGTTCCACTCGGCGACCCCCTGCAGCCAGCCGGGGGCGAAGGTGAGCGGCAGCAGGATGCCGGAGAGCAGCAGCACCGGCTGGGCCACGGTGTTCATCAACGGGGCGAGCGCGTCCTCGCTCTTGACCTTGAGCGCGACGCCGTACGAGACGGCCGAGGTCATCAGCGCGATCAGGGCCAGCATCAGGTACGCCAGCAGCAGGTCCCCGATGAAGACCCGCAGGTCGAACAGGAGCGCCAGCAGGGTGATGATGACCGCCTGCACGATCAGCGAGACGACGTCGCGCAGGGAGCGGCCGAGCAGCAGGGCGAGCCGGCTGATCGGGGTGACCCGGGACCGCTCGATGACCCCGGCGCGCAGCTCGGCGATCAGGCCGAAGCCCTGGAACAGCCCACCGAAGATGGCGAGCAGCACCAGCAGGCCGGGTACGAAGATCTTGTACGCGGCGGCCTGGGTGGGTGCGTTCAGTGCCGGCTTGAGCAGCGGGGCGAAGAGCAGCAGGTACATCACCGGCTGGAAGACGCCGACGAAGACCCAGACCGGGTTGCGCAGCAGCAGTTGAAGTTGGCGTTGGAAGATCAGCCAGGTGTCGCGGGCGAATTTCATCCGTGGTCTCCGGTGTCTCAGGACTCGCGCAGCGAGCGGCCGGTCTTGGTGAGGAAGACGTCGTCGAGGCTGGGGCGGTGCAGCTCGATGGAGCTCATGACCAGCCCGGCGTGGTCGAGCCGGCGCAGCACCTGCGGGATGGCGGTGGCGCCCTCGTCGACGTAGAGGCGCAGCCCGCCCTCCTCGACGGTCTCCAGCTTGTTGAGGTATTCCTCGCTGTCGAGGAGTTGGGCGGCCTGCGGGGTGCTCGCCACGTCCAGGCCGACGAGCACCACGTCGCCGGAGATCTCCCGCTTCAGCTCGGCCGGGGTGCCCTCGGCGACCACCTCACCGTGGTCCATGATCGCGATCCGGTCGCAGAGCGCGTCGGCCTCGTCGAGATAGTGCGTGGTGATGAAGACGGTCATCCCCTCGGTACGCAGCCGCCGGATCTCGTCCCACATGTGCGCACGGCTCTGCGGGTCGAGGCCGGTGGTCGGCTCGTCGAGAAAGACGATCTTCGGCTCGTGGATGATGCCGAGGGCGATCTCCACCCGTCGCCGCTGGCCGCCCGAGTAGGTCTTGCACTTGCGGTCCGCGTACTCGGTGAGCTGGAAGGCTTCCAGGGCGCGGACCGCGCGGCGGTGCGCGTCGGCCTTGCCGATGCCGTACATCCGGGCGTGCAGGACGAGTTCCTCGCGGGCGGTGCTCTCGTCCCAGGTGCTGCCGCCCTGGGCGACGTAGCCGATCCGGCGGCGTACCTCGGCCGGGTCCTTGCGCAGGTCGGCACCGGCGATGGTGGCCTCGCCGCCGTCCGGCTCGATCAATGTGGCGAGCATCCGCAGGGTGGTGGTCTTGCCGGCGCCGTTGGGGCCGAGGAAGCCGAAGATCTCTCCCGCCGGGACCTGGAGATTCACCCCCCGGACGGCGTCGACCGTTTTCGTCTCCCGACCCTGCCGGGAGCGGAACGACTTCCGCAGCCCTCTGGTCTCGATCATCTCTGCTCCTGGTCGTCCGGGCCGGGTGGTGCCGGCCGTCGTCTGCCCCCGTGACGCCATGTGGCGCGCTTCCGCCAACGGGCCGGAAGCAGGCTAACGCGATATAGCTTTTCTAGTCAACTTTGATTATTGCTTTTCTCGCCTGGCGGCCGAGCGCCGTCGATCGTGTCGCCCTGCGGAGCGCCGTCGGTCCAGCCGGGCCAGACGTCCGCCCCCGTCAGCCCAGCAGGCAGGTACGACACCCCGGAGTCGATCCGCTCGGCGATCCGCCCGCACCACGCCATCTCCGCCTCGGCACGGGCCAACCACAGCTCGAACATCCAGGTCACGTGCACCGGTTTGCTGTTGCGCACCCAGTCGGAGTCCAACGAGGCACGCATCGACTCGACACCGGCACGCAGCAGATTCGCCCGGTTGCGCAGCGCCGCCGCCGCCTCCTCGCGGGGCATCGCCGGCAGGAACGAGAAGGCCGACGCGAACGGGTCCGGCACCTCGTGCAGCTGCCACCACTGCGCCCGCAGCAACGTCTCGAACTCCTCGTCCCCCTTGGGCGTCACCTCGTACGTGGTGCGCGCCGGACGGGCACCGACCTGCTCGGTGGCGACCGTCCGCAACAGACCCTCCTCGGTCAGCTTGCGCAACGCGTGGTAGATCGAGCCGGGCTGCACGTTCGCCCACTTGTCGGCACCCCAGCTCAACAGCTCGCGGCGTACGTCGTAGCCGTGCACGGGCTGCATCCACCGGACCAGCCCCAGGATCATCAACCGAGTCGCAGACACCACACAAGCGTAATAACCAAGTTTGACTAGTCGACCGGGCCCACAGTGCGACATCCCACACTGAGTGATCGTTAGGGGGCCTCCGGGCTGCCGATACACTCCCGAGGCAACGACCCCGGGAGGAGCACCAGGTGCGCAAGGTACTCATCGCGAACCGTGGCGAGATCGCCGTCCGTGTCATCCGGGCCTGTCGCGACGCCGGTCTGGGCAGCGTCGCCGTCTACGCCGACTCCGACCGGGACGCCCTGCACGCCACCCTCGCCGACGAGGCGTACGCCCTCGGTGGCGACACCGCCGCCGACAGCTACCTGCGCATCGACAAGCTGATCGAGGTGGCCCGGCGGGCCGGCGCGGACGCCGTACACCCGGGTTACGGCTTCCTCTCCGAGAACGCCGACTTCGCCCAGGCCGTGCTGGACGCGGGCCTGACCTGGATCGGCCCGACCCCGCAGGCGATCCGCGACCTCGGTGACAAGGTCACCGCCCGGCACATCGCCCAGCGGGCCGGCGCGCCCCTGGTCCCCGGCACCGCCGACCCGGTCGCCGACGCCGATGAGGTGACCGCCTTCGCCGTCGAGCACGGCCTGCCGGTCGCCATCAAGGCCGCCTTCGGCGGGGGCGGGCGGGGGCTCAAGGTGGCCCGCACCCTGGAGGAGATCCCGCACCTGTTCGAGTCGGCCACCCGGGAGGCGGTCGCCGCGTTCGGTCGCGGCGAGTGCTTCGTCGAGCGCTACCTCGACCAGCCCCGACACGTCGAGGCACAGGTCCTGGCCGACCGGCACGGCAACGTGGTCGTCGTCGGCACCCGGGACTGCTCCCTGCAGCGACGGCACCAGAAGCTGGTCGAGGAGGCCCCCGCGCCGTTCCTCACCGACGCGCAGCGCCGCCAGATCCACGACAGCGCCAAGGCGATCTGCCGGGAGGCCGGCTACCACGGCGCGGGCACGGTGGAATACCTGGTCGGCGCGGACGGCACCATCTCCTTCCTGGAGGTCAACACCCGGCTGCAGGTGGAACACCCGGTCACCGAGGAGACCGCCGGCGTCGACCTGGTCCGCGAACAGTTCCGGATCGCCGACGGCGAGAAGCTGCGGCTCACCGCGGACCCGACCCCGCGCGGGCACGCCATCGAGTTCCGGATCAACGGCGAGGACCCGGGCCGCAACTTCCTGCCCGCCCCCGGCACCATCACCGCGCTGCGCCTGCCCACCGGCCCCGGCGTCCGGGTCGACACCGGGGTGGGCGCGGGCGACGTGATCGGCGGCAACTTCGACTCGCTGCTGGCCAAGGTGATCGTCACCGGCGAGACCCGCGCCGAGGCGATCGAACGGGCCCGCCGGGTGCTCGACGAGATGGTCGTCGAGGGGATGGCCACCGCGCTGCCGTTCCACCGCCTCGTCGTCCGCGACCCGGCGTTCACCAGCGAGCCGTTCACCGTGCACACCCGGTGGATCGAGACCGAGTTCGACAACACCGTCCCGGCGTTCACCCCGACCGCCGGCCCCGCCGAGGCGGCGGCGGCGCGCGAGACCGTCGTGGTCGAGGTGGGCGGCAAGCGGCTGGAGGTCACCCTCCCCGCCGGCCTCACCGGGGGTACGACCACCGCCGCCCCCGCCGCCCGCAGGCCGGCCCGCCGGGGTGGCGGCACCGGCACGGGTACGGCGGTCAGCGGCGACGCCCTCACCTCCCCCATGCAGGGCACCATCGTCAAGATCGCCGTCGCGGACGGGGACACCGTCGCCGAGGGGGACCTGGTCGTCGTCCTGGAGGCGATGAAGATGGAACAGCCGTTGCACGCCCACAAGGCGGGCACCGTCGCCGGGCTCGCCGCCGAGGTCGGTGCGGTGCTCACCGCCGGCGCGGCGATCTGCACCATCTCCTGAGCCGTACGCCCGCCGCAGGGGCAGGGTGGTGTGAGCCACCGACGGCGGCGGGACGGGCCGGAAGCGGGAATGATGGCGGGGTGAGGTTCCTTCATGGCGCGGTGCCCGCGCACGACCTGACCTACAACGACGTCTTCATGGCTCCGGCCCGGTCCGAGGTCGGTTCGCGGCTCGACGTCGACCTGTCCACCGGTGACGGCACCGGCACCACCATCCCGCTGGTGGTGGCGAACATGACGGCGGTGGCCGGTCGCCGGATGGCCGAGACGGTGGCCCGGCGCGGCGCGATCGCGGTCATCCCGCAGGACATCCCGATCGAGGTGGTCGCCACGGTGGTCGAGTGGGTCAAGCAGCGGCACCTGGTGCACGACACCCCGATCACGCTCGGCCCGACCGACACCGTCGGCGACGCCATCCACCTGCTGCCCAAGAAGTCGCACGGCGCGGTGGTGGTGGTCGACGAGGCCGGCCGGCCGGTGGGGGTGGTCACCGAGGCGGACACCCACGAGGTGGACCGGTTCGCCCAACTCCAGCATGTGATGTCGACCGAGCTGCACACCGTGCCGGCCGACGCGGACCCGCGTACCGGATTCGAGCGGCTCAACGCGGGACGGCGGCGACTGGCCCCGGTGGTCGACGACGACGGCCGCCTGGTCGGGGTGCTCACCCGGCAGGGTGCGCTGCGGGCCACCCTCTACAAGCCGGCCGTCGACGACCGGGGCCGGCTGCGCATCGCGGCGGCGGTCGGCATCAACGGTGACGTCACCGGCAAGGCCGAGGCGCTGCTCGCGGCGGGGGTCGACACCCTGGTGGTGGACACCGCGCACGGGCACCAGGAACGGATGATGTCCGCGTTGCGGGCGGTCCGCAAGCTCGACCCCCCGGTCCCGGTGGCGGCCGGCAACGTGGTCACCGCCGAGGGGGTACGCGACCTGGTCGAGGCGGGCGCGGACATCGTCAAGGTCGGGGTGGGCCCGGGCGCGATGTGCACCACCCGGATGATGACCGGGGTCGGCCGGCCGCAGTTCTCCGCCGTGCTGGACTGCGCGGCGGCGGCCCGCGCCCTCGGCCGGCACGTCTGGGCCGACGGCGGGGTGCGTCACCCGCGGGACGTGGCGCTGGCGCTGGCCGCCGGGGCCTCCAACGTGATGGTGGGCTCCTGGTTCGCCGGCACCTACGAGTCGCCGGGTGACCTGTACACCGAACCGGACGGGCGACGCTACAAGGAGAGCTTCGGGATGGCCTCGTCCCGTGCGGTCAGCGCCCGGACCGCCGAGGACAGCGCCTTCGACCGGGCCCGGAAGGCGATCTTCGAAGAGGGCATCTCCACCGCCCGGATGTACCTGGACCCGGCCCGCCCCGGCGTCGAGGACCTGATCGACGAGATCGTCTCCGGGGTACGCAGCGCCTGCACCTACGCCGGTGCCCGCACCCTGGACGAGTTCCACGAGCGCGCCCTCGTCGGCGTCCAGAGTCACGCCGGCTACACCGAGGGCATGCCTCTCCCCACCAGCTGGTAACTCCCCCGGTCCCCTCCTGCCCTGCCCGGCCCCCGCCCCGGTCTCTGCCTCGCCCCGGCCTGACCCCGGTGATCAAGAGGTTTGCGTCATCTGCACCCCGCCGGTCGACTCTTTTCTCTTGATCACCACCCCGGTGGTCGGCGATCAAGAGGTTTGCGTCAACTCGGAGCGGTGATTTGACGCGAATCTCTTGATCACGGGGGCGAGAGGGGCGGGGCGTGAGGGGAGGCGCTGGGTGCCGGTGGGGGGTCAGGGTGGGGGGAAGAGGCGGCGGATGACGGTGCGGGCGGCGGTGCGGGGGTCGGCCTCGACGTCGGCGGGTAGTGCGCCGGAGAGCCACAGGGTGGCGAAGCCGTGCACGATCGACCAGGCGGCCAGCGCGTCCGTGCGCGCCTCGCCCGGCTCGGCCCGGTCCGGCGGCAGGGTCGCCACGCCGGTGTGCAGCGCCGCGCCGGCCCGTTCCTGGGCGGCCCGGACCTCGGCGGCGTCGGCCCGGTAGAGGTCGGGTCGGAACATCACCTCGAAGTGCGCCCGGTGACGGACGGCGAAGTCCACGTACGCCACGCCCACGTCGAGCAGGTCGTCGCCGGCTGCGGTCAGGGCGGCGGCGAGCAGGTCGAACCCCTCGACGGCGAGTGCGGTGAGCAGTCCCGCCTTGTCGCCGAAGTGATGGGTCGGGGCGGCGTGGGAGACGCCGGTGCGACGGGCGAGGTCGCGCAGGCTCAGGGCCGCCGGCCCGGCCTCCTCGATCGCCGTCACCGCCGCCTGGAGCAGGACGCGGCGCAGGTCGCCGTGGTGGTAGGGCCGGGTGACGGTCATGACACCAGGATAACTTTGCATTGACAAGAAGACCATCGACGATCCAATCTTGTCATCATAAAGATTTGCACCGAGGAGGCATCCGTGGTTCCGTTTATCGCCCTGCTCGTCGGAGCCGCCGTCGCACGCCTGGCCGGACTGGCCGGCGTGGACGCGCTCGACGGCTGGCACCCCGCACTCCGCGTCGGGCTGGCACTACTGTTCGTTATGACCGGTTTCGCCCATTTCATGTCACCCCGTCGGGAGGATCTGATCGCCATGGTCCCGCCCCGACTGCCCCGACCCGCCATGCTGGTCACCGTCACCGGGGTGCTCGAACTGGCCGGAGCGGTCGGGTTGCTGATCCCGGCCACCGCCCGTCCGGCCGCCGCCGGGCTGGCACTGCTGCTTCTGGCGATGTTCCCGGCCAACGTCTCGGCGGCCCGGCGACGCCTGACGCTGGCGGGCCGCCCGGTCACCCCGCTGGGCACACGTACGGCGATGCAGATCCTGTACGTCGGCACCGCTCTGACCATTCTGTTTGGCCCCTGACGGTCTGGGGGCTAACATACTCAGCGTGCAGAGGGAACCACTCATCGTCTTTCCCGCCGTGCTCCACGACGTGCCGCTCGGGCGACTGCTGTCGGTCGCCGGCCACCTCGTCGACCAGCACTGGGGTCGTTACCTGGCCGAACACCACGGTCTCACCCCGGCCGGGATGCGGGTGCTGTTCACCCTGAACCACCTCGACGACGCCACCCACCGGGACGTCGCCGACCGCTGCTTCGTCCGGCCGGCCACCCTCACCGGGATCGTCGACACCCTCGAACGGGACGGCTTCGTCGAGCGTCGCCGCGACGAGGCCGACCGGCGCAGCGTACGACTGGCGCTGACCGACAAGGGGCGGGAACACACCCGGTCCCTGGTCGACCGGATGCGCACCACCACCCCGCTCACCTCCGTCGACGCCGACCCGGCCCGACGCGAGGTGATCCGGGATTTCCTGATCGAGGTCATCACGACCATGTCCGACGGGGAGGACAAGAGGTTGACAACACAGCACCAGGACACGACCGACCACCCGAAGCCCGGGAGCCATCCGTGCTGATCAGCCTGCTGCGCCGCTATCTGCGGCCCTACCACCGGCCGCTGGGCGCGGTGGTGCTGCTCCAGTTCGTCGGCACGATGGCCTCGCTCTACCTGCCGAGCCTCAACGCCGACATCATCGACCTGGGGGTGGCCCGGGGCGACACCGACTACATCATCCGTACCGGCGGTTGGATGCTGCTGGTCAGCCTGGTCCAGATCGCCTGCGCGGTGACGGCTGTCTACTTCGGCGCGCGGACCGCGATGGCCTTCGGCCGGGACGTCCGGGCGGCGATCTTCGGGCAGGTCAACCGGTTCTCCGCCCGCGAGGTGGCCCGCTTCGGCGCGCCCTCGCTGATCACCCGCAACACCAACGACGTGCAGCAGGTGCAGATGCTCGTGCTGATGAGCTGCACCATGCTGGTCGCCGCGCCGATCATGAGCGTCGGCGGGGTGGTGATGGCGCTGCGGGAGGACATCGGCCTGTCCTGGCTGATGCTGGTCAGCGTGCCGGTGCTCGCCGTCGCGCTCGGCCTGGTCATCCGCCAGATGGTGCCCGGGTTCCGGCTCATGCAGACCCGCATCGACACGGTCAACCGGGTGCTCCGCGAGCAGATCACCGGCATCCGGGTGGTCCGGGCGTTCGTCCGCGAACCGTACGAGACGCAGCGGTTCGGGGTGGCCAACGCCGACCTGACCGCCACCGCCCTGCGGGTCGGTCGGCTGATGGCGCTGATCTTCCCGGTGGTGATGCTGGTGCTCAACGTCTCCAGCGTCGCCGTGCTGTGGTTCGGCGCCCAGCGGGTCGACTCGGGGCAGATCCAGATCGGCGCGTTGACCGCCTTCCTGGCGTACCTGATGCAGATCCTGATGGCCGTCATGATGGCCACCTTCATGCTGATGATGGTGCCGCGCGCGGCGGTCTGCGCCGAACGCGTCACCGAGGTGCTGGACACCGAGTCCACTGTGGTGCCACCGGCCGACCCGGTGACCCGGGTCGACGGGCACGGTGAGCTGGAGCTGCGCGGCGTCGCGTTCCAGTACCCGGGGGCCAGCGCGCCGGTGCTGCACGACATCTCGTTCCGGGCCACCCCGGGGCGGACCACCGCCGTGATCGGGTCGACCGGCGCCGGCAAGACCACCCTGCTGACCCTGATCCCCCGGCTGGTCGACCCGACCGCCGGCACCGTGCTGGTCGACGGGGTCGACGTCCGCGAGCTGGCCCCGGAGGAGCTGTGGCGGCGGATCGGCCTGGTGCCGCAGAAGCCGTACCTGTTCACCGGCACGGTGGCGAGCAACCTGCGCTACGGCAACCCCGACGCCACCGACGAGGAACTGTGGACGGCGTTGGAGATCGCCCAGGCCCGCGACTTCGTGGCCCAGATGCCAGGTGGCCTCGACGCGGCGATCGCGCAGGGCGGCACGAACGTCTCCGGCGGGCAGCGGCAACGCCTCGCCATCGCGCGGGCACTCGTCCGTAAGCCGGAGATCTACCTGTTCGACGACTCGTTCTCGGCGCTCGACCTGGGCACCGACGCCCGGTTGCGGGCCGCGCTGCGCCCGGTCACCGCCGACGCGGCAGTGGTGATCGTGGCCCAACGGGTCTCCACGATCATCGACGCCGACCAGATCATCGTGTTGGAGGACGGAGGCGTGGTCGGGATGGGCCGACACGACGAGCTGCTCGACACCTGCCCGACGTACGCCGAGATCGTGGCGTCACAGCAGACGGCGGGGGTGCCGGCATGACCGCCGTACCCGAGCAGAAGAAGGCCCCGGAGGAGACCACGCCGAAGCGGCTGCCGGCGGCCGGCCGGCGCGGCGGTGGGCCGCCGTGGATGAGCGCCGGCATGCCGGCGGAGAAGTCGATGAACTTCGGGCCGTCGGCCCGCCGGCTGCTCGGCCGGCTGCGACCGCACCGGGTGACGCTGACCGGCATCATCGCCCTGGCGGTGACCAGCGTCGGGTTCAGCGTGATCGGGCCGAAGATCCTCGGCCACGCCACCGACATCATCTTCGCCGGGGTGATCGGCCGGCAGCTTCCCCCCGGCACCACCGTCGACCAGGCGGTGTCCGGGATGCGGGCCGCCGGCAACGACAACCTCGCCGACATGGTCGCCCGGATGGACGTGGTCCCCGGGGCGGGCATCGACTTCGACGCCCTCGGCCGGACGCTGCTGTTCGCCCTCGGCCTCTACGTGGCCGCCAGCCTGCTGATGTGGTGGCAGGGCTGGCTGCTCAACGGGGTGGTCCAGGCCACCGTCCTGCGGCTGCGCGCCGAGGTGGAGGAGAAACTCAACCGGCTGCCGCTGCCCTACTTCGACAGGCAGCCGCGCGGCGAGCTGCTCAGCCGGGTCACCAACGACATCGACAACATCTCGCAGACCCTGTCGCAGACGCTGAGCCAACTGCTCACCTCGCTGCTGACCGTGGTCGGCGTGCTGGCGATGATGTTCTGGATCTCGCCGCTGCTGGCGCTGGTCGCGCTGGTCGCGGTGCCGCTGTCGGTGATCGTGACGCAGCAGATCGCCAAGCGGTCGCAGCAGAAGTTCATCGCCCAGTGGACCCACACCGGCGAGCTGAACGGCCAGATCGAGGAAGCGTTCACCGGTCACGAGCTGGTCAAGGTCTTCGGTCGCTCGCCGGAGGTGGAGGCCACCTTCCACGCCAAGAACGAGGAGCTGTTCCGGGCCAGCTTCGGCGCCCAGTTCATCTCCGGGATCATCATGCCGGCGATGATGTTCGTCGGGAACCTCAGTTACGTGGCGATCGCCGTGGTCGGTGGGCTGCGGGTGGCGTCGGGGTCGATGAGCCTCGGCGACGTGCAGGCGTTCATCCAGTACTCGCGGCAGTTCACCCAGCCACTGACCCAGGTCGCCTCGATGGCGAACCTGCTCCAGTCCGGGGTGGCCTCCGCCGAGCGGGTCTTCGCCGTGCTCGACGCCGACGAGCAGAGCCCCGACCCGGCCACCCCGGCCCGGGTCGACGTACCGCACGGCCGGGTCGAGTTCGAGAACATCTCCTTCCGGTACGACCCGCAGACCCCGCTGATCGACGATCTGTCCCTGGTCGCCGAGCCGGGTCACACCGTGGCCATCGTCGGCCCGACCGGCGCCGGCAAGACCACCCTGGTCAACCTGGTGATGCGCTTCTACGAGCTGGACTCCGGGCGGATCACCCTCGACGGGGTGGACATCACCACGCTGCGCCGCGACGACCTGCGCGGCCGGATCGGCATGGTGCTCCAGGACACCTGGCTGTTCGGCGGCACCATCCGGGACAACATCGCCTACGGCCGGCCGGACGCCACCGAGGAGGAGATCCTCGCCGCCGCGCGGGCCACCTTCGTGGACCGGTTCGTCCGTAGTCTCCCCGACGGGTACGACACCGTCATCGACGAGGAGGGCAGCAACGTCAGCGCCGGTGAGAAGCAGCTCATCACCATCGCGCGGGCGTTCCTGGCCGAACCGTCGCTGCTGATCCTGGACGAGGCGACCAGCTCGGTGGACACCCGTACCGAGGTGCTGCTGCAGCGGGCGATGGCGGCGCTGCGGTCCGACCGGACCAGCTTCGTCATCGCCCACCGGCTGTCCACCATCCGCGACGCCCACCTGATCCTGATGATGGAGAACGGGCGGATCGTCGAGCAGGGCACCCACCAGCAGCTGCTCGCCGCGCGGGGCGCGTACCACCGGCTGTACCAGGCGCAGTTCGCCGCGGCGGTGGTCGAGGACGAGGCCACGCCGGCAGCGGCGGCACCGGCTCCGGCCCGGGGCTGAGTGACAGACCGGTGCGGGGGCCGGGGGGGACGACGCCCCCGGCCCCCGCACCGTCAGCCGGCGGGGAGCAGCTCCGCCGAGCGGGCCGCCACCACCGCGCCGATCAGCCGCACCGCGTCCGCCGCCGGCATCGGGTCGAGGCTGCGGCCGTCGCGCAGCCGCAGGGCGACGGCGTCGGCGGCGGCCTCCCGGGCACCGACCACCCCGACGTACGGCACCCGGCGGTGGGCCGCGTCGCGGACCCGGGCACCCAGCGAGCCGCCTGCGTCCACCGCCACCCGCAGGCCGGCGTCGACCGCCCGCCGGGCCAGCCGGTCCACCGCACCGGCCTGCCCGGCGTCGACCGGCAGGAGCAGCAGCTGCACCGGGGCGTACCAGGGCGGGAACGCGCCCTCGTGCGCCTCGATCAGGTAGGCGAACAGCCGTTCCATGCTCCCGACCAGGCTGCGGTGCACCAGCACCGGCCGTTGCCGGGCACCCGCCGCATCGGTGTACGACAGGTCGAACTTCTCCGGTTTGTCGAAGTCGATCTGCACGGTGGAGATGGTCGACTCCCGACCGGCCGCGTCGACCACCTGGATGTCGATCTTCGGGCCGTAGAAGGCGGCCTCGCCGGGCGCCTCCACGTGGTCCACCCCGTCGAGGGCGGCCCGGAGCAGCTCCTCGGCGCGTGCCCAGGACGCGTCGTCGCCGACGTACTTCGCACCCGGCCCGCGCAGCGACAACCGGAACCCGGCCGGCCGGACGCCGAGCGCCGCGTGCGCCTGGCGGATCAGCCGCAGGATCTCCCGGACCTCGTCGCCGACCTGCTCCAGGGTGCAGAAGTTGTGCGCGTCGTTGAGCGAGATCGCCCGCACCCGGGCCAGCCCGCCGAGCACCCCGGACCGCTCCGCCCGGTACATCCCGCCCAACTCGCCGACCCGCAGCGGCAGCTCCCGGTAGGAGCGGCCCCGGGCCCGGTAGACCAGGGCGTGGTGCGGGCAGAGCGCCGGCCGGAGCAGCAACTCGTCGTCGCCCATCCGCATCGGTGGGAACATCTCGTCGGCGAAGTGGCCGAGGTGCCCGGAGAGTGCGAACAGCTCGCGCCTGCCCAGCGGTGGCGAGTACACGTGCTGGTAGCCGGCCCGGCGCTCCAGCTCGCGGACGTACTCCTCGACGGCGTGCCGGGCCGCCGCGCCGGCCGGCAGCCAGATCGGCAGCCCGGCGCCCGCCAGCGGGTCGGAGACGAACAGGTCCAGTTCGCGGCCGAGCCTACGGTGGTCGATCATGTCGCGCTCCTTGATCGGGTACGACCCGGAGGCGACCGTGCCCGCAACGCCACGAGGCCCCGGGCGGATCGCCCGGGGCCTCGTCGACGGAAGACGTCAGTGCGGCACGCCGGGATCTCCCGGCGTCGTGGTCACCACAGCACTGCGCATGCCGTCACCGTACGACCTCCGCGACGACCCGGCGACCGCATTTTTCAGCGCTTCCCGACGCGGGAGCACGCTGGACCGTGACGTGCGTACCCGTCGTGGTGGGCGGTGCGGGAAAGGGGGAGGGTCGCCGGCACGGGACCTGCCGGCGACCCTCGGCGGCCCGCTCGTCAGGAACGGGGGACCCGACGGTGTGGGGGCCGCGTACTCAACGGTACGCCGACGCCCTCCGCTTCGCCGTCCCCCTCCCGACGGCCGCGCCGGGCGGCAGCCGCCGTGCGGCGGGCGGCACACCACCCTGGTGTGCGCAGCCACGCGGTCACCGACGGTGGCCGTGGCCAGCGCGACTGGCCCGGTCTCCGGTGCGGGAAACCTCGGCAAGCTCATAAGGATCGCTTATATTTGGCAGGTGTGGGACGTCAGGCTGCATCCCGAGGTGGAGGCGTGGTTCCTCGACCTGTGCCGCGTCGATCCGGCCAGCGCGGATCTGGTGGGTGAGGCCATCGACCTGCTCGCCGAGCACGGCCCGGCGCTGGGACGTCCACTGGTGGACCGGCTCAAGGGCAGCTCGTTCCATCACATGAAAGAGCTGCGACCAGGGTCGAGTGGCACCACGGAGATCAGGATGATCTTCGCCTTCGATCCGCTACGTGAGGCGGTCTTCCTGGTCGCCGGCGACAAGTCGGGTCAGTGGCAGAGCTGGTACCGGAAGGCCGTGCCGCTCGCCGACGCAAGGTTCGAGGAACACCTGATCGCACTTAAGGAAGCGCAACGATGAGCAACGGTTCCGATTGGCGTGAGGTCAGGGCCAAGGCGCGTGAGATCGACCCATCCTGGGACGACCCCGAGCGGGTCACCCGTCGTGGTCGGTTCCGGGAAAGGATGCTCGCCTCCGTCAGCGGCGCGCAACTGGCCGACATCCGCCGACAGCTCGGCATGACCCAACAACAGCTCGCCGAGGCCGCCGGCCTGTCCCAGGCCCGAATCAGCCAGATCGAGAACGGCGAGCACACCAGCCTGGAATCGCTCCGCGCCTATGTCACCGGCCTCGGCGGCCAGGTGGACGTGGTCGCCCGCATCGGAAACATCCGGCTCAACGTGGCCTGACCGCACGCCGTCCCGGCCCGGGTCGGATATCGGCCGGAGCACGACCGACGCCCGACCCGGGTCAGGGGTCATTCGAGTTCGTGGAGCATGAGCTGACGGGCGGCCTCGGTGATCGAACCGGACAGGCTCGGGTAGATCGTGATGGTCTGGGCCAGCTCGTTGACGGTGAGGTTGTTCTCGATCGCCATGGTGATCGGCAGGATCAGCTCACTGGCCTTGGGAGCCACCACCACGCCACCGACCACCTGGCCGGTGGACGGGCGGCAGAACAGCTTGACGAAGCCGTCCGCCAGGTCGTCCATCTTCGCGCGGGCGTTACCGGTCAGCGGCAGCATCACCTGACGGGCCAGGGTACGGCCGGCGTCCGCCTCGTCCTGGGAGACGCCGACGGTGGCCAGTTCCGGGTCGGTGAAGACGTTCGCGGCGACGGTACGCAGCCGCAACGGCCGGACCGCCTCGCCGAGGGCGTGCCACATCGCGATCCGGCCCTGCATGGCGGCGACGCTGGCCAGCGGCAGGACCCCGGTGCAGTCGCCGGCGGCGTAGATGCCGGGGACGTTGGTACGCGACACCCGGTCGACGGTGACGTAACCGCCCTTGGCCAGCTCGACGCCGTACTCGGCGAGGCCGAGGTCGGCGGTGTTCGGGATCGAGCCGACGGCGATCAGGGCGTGCGAACCGGTCACCACCCGGCCGTCGGAGAGGACCACCTCGACGCCGTCGCCGACGCGTCGGACCGCGTCCGCCCGGGAGTTGTTGAGGATGGTCATGCCCCGGCTGCGGAAGACGTGCTCGATGGCCATCGCCGCGTCGGCGTCCTCGTGCGGCATCACCCGGTCCCGGCTGGAGACCAGGGTCACCTCGACCCCCATCGCCAGGTAGGCGCTGGCGAACTCGGCGCCGGTGACGCCGGAGCCCACCACGATCAGGTGGGCGGGCAGCTCGGGCAGGTCGTACACCTGCCGCCATGTGAGGATGCGCTCCCCGTCGGGCAGCGCGGTGGGAAGCTGACGCGGGGTGGCGCCGGTGGCGACCAGCACGGTGGAGGCGTCGATCGCGTACTCCGCACCGCCGTCGGCGGGGGTGACGACGACCCGGTGGGTGTGACCGAGAGTGTCCTCACCCATCCGGGCGGTGCCCGCGACGAAGGTCACACCCGCCTTGATCAGCTTGGCGTGGATGTCGCCGGACTGGGCCAGGGCGAGCCGCTTCACCCGCGCGTGCACGGCCGGCGCGTCGACCGTGACCGCCTCCAGGCCGTCGGAGTGGATGCCGAACTCGTCGGTGTCCCGGTAGCCGGTCACCACCTCCGAGCTGGCGATGAAGGTCTTCGACGGGACGCAGTCGGAGAGCACGCACGCCCCTCCCGCGCCCTCGGCCTCCACCACGGTGACGTCGGCGTCCAGCTGGGCGGCGACCAGGGCCGCCTCGTAGCCGGCCGGCCCCCCGCCGATGATCACGATGTGGCTCACAGCCCTCGCCCTTCCTCGGTGCTCACAGTGACTTTCTTCTCCCGAACCCGTCCGACACGCACTGTCGTATTCTCCCCCACCCGTTCGCCGGGCTATCGTCATCGCCGTGCGTCACTACGCGGCCTACGGCTCAAACCTGGACCCCGCCCGGATGCGGGCCTACTGCCCGCATTCGCCCATGGTGGGCGTCGGCTGGCTGGAGGGGTGGCGGCTGACCTTCGCCGGTGAGGACGTGATCGGCTGGGAGGGTTCCGTCAGCACCGTGGTCGAGTCCCCGGGTGACCGGGTCTTCGTGGCGCTGTACGACATCGACCCGTACGACGCCGCCCAGCTCGACGAGCTGGAGGGCGTCACCGCCGGCACGTACCGCAAGCTCACCGTGCGGGTCTCGACGCTGGACGGGGACGTCACCGCCTGGGTGTACGTCTTCGACGGCTACGAGGGCGGTCTGCCGACCGCCTGGTACCTGTCGGAGATCGCCAACGCCGCCGAGAAGGCGGGCGCGCCCGACGACTACGTCTCCGAGCTGCGGTCCCGCCCCACCGGCACCGCCTCGGCGTAACGCGTATCGCACCCGTCCAGTGTGCTCCCGGCGGCGGGGCGACCCGACGGCGACCCCGCCGGGCGTCACCCGGCCCACACCGGCCGGGTCCACGGCAGCCGGCCCGCACCACAGTCGGCACGCACCCGGGCTGGACCGCTCAGGCGGCGGGCACGCTGCGCTCGTACAGGTCGATCCAACGGGTCTCGTGCAGC
Source organism: Micromonospora sp. WMMD723 (assembly GCF_049863385.1). Taxonomy (NCBI): domain Bacteria; kingdom Bacillati; phylum Actinomycetota; class Actinomycetes; order Micromonosporales; family Micromonosporaceae; genus Micromonospora; species Micromonospora sp. WMMD723. The sequence goes on along the minus strand of NZ_JBMKNR010000001.1, from coordinate 2,853,919 downwards.
CCGACCGACCGGTAGAGGGTGACCGGGGTGGTCGGGTTGGCCAGGTCGAAGCCGAGCCCGGCGTGTCCCCGGCCCTTGGCCGCGTAGACCGCGAACGCCCGCCGCAGCAGCGCCGCACCCACCCCGCGCCGCCGGTACGCGGGCAGCACCGACAGCGTGCGTACCCAGCCCATGTCCTGCTCCAGCGCCTGGTCCGACGAGTTGAGCGCGCCGGCCGGCGCGCCGTCGACCTCGGCGATGAACCACTCGTCCCAGACCCGCCCACCGTCGGTGAGCCGGTCCCGCCAGCCCTCGAACCCGGCCGGCTCGTAGTCCGGGGTGTCCCGGAAGGCGGTGTCGTGGATGTGGTGGAACAGCCGCAGGTCGGCCTCGTCACCGGCCCGCACCGGCCGGACGGTCACTCCGGGCGGGGGCGACGGCTCGGCGGGCAGGTCGGCCAGCGACCGGCTCATCCGCACGTACCGTTTGGCCCGGGTGAACCCGGCGGCGGTCAGCTCGCCGGCCCAGCGGGTCTCCGGCGCGCAGACGGCGGCCCGGACGGTCAGCGCGGGCCGGCCCCGCTCGGTGGCGCGTTCGGCGACCCGGTGCAGCATCCGGTCGAGCAGCACGGCCCGCAGCGCCGTCGCCCGCTCCGGGTCGACGAAGACGTCGACGTACTCGCGGCCCACCCCGGTCGGGTTGTCGACCACGCTCCAACCGACCACCCGCTGATCAGGATCGGTCAGCACCCACGAGTCGTGCTGCGGGTCGAAGAACGGCGCGCTCAGCGCGGCCCGGACGTCGTCGGCGTCGAAGTCGGGGTGGCCGATGGCGAACGTGTCGGCGGCGTGCACCACGGCGAGCAGCGCGGGCACGTCGTCCAGGGTGGGGCGGCGGGCGGTCCAACCGGCGGGAAGTGTCACGCCGCAGATCCTGGCAGCCCCGCCCGCCACCCCGCCGCCGATTTTCCGGGCCACCGGCCGGTCACGCCGGTCCGGGACCGACCACCGGCTGACCGGGCGGTCGGGGCGGCACCGGACCGGGCGTGTCGGACCCGGCCAGCGTCGGACCGGGCCGCGTCGGACCGGGCCGGGCGGCGGGTCAGCCGTCCGCGTCGGCGCGCAGCCGGGCCCGTACGTCGGTGAGCAGCTCGATCAACTCCCGGCCCTCCGCCGGGCGCAGCGCCCGGAACCCGGCCGCGGCCAGCCGGTCGGTCACCGCCTCGGCCCAGAGCCGACGCCGCACCAGCGGCCCGACCGGCGGATACGGCGGGGACCATCCGCAGGCCGCTGCCCCGGCCGCCCCCTCCGGTCCGGCCAGCACCGCCTCCAGCGGGGTCATCCCGGCGGCCCGCACGGCGAGCAGGTAGGCCCCGGTGAAGTGTTCCCGCAGCAGCAGCAGCGCCACGGCGGCGCGGGCACCCTCGGCGTGCGCGGGCAGCGGCATCGCCCGCCAGGCGGCGAACAGCGGCATGCCCGTCGCGTCGGCGGCGGCCACCACCCGTTCCAGCAGGGCGGTCAGCCGGGGTGTGCCGGGCAGGTCGTCGAGATGCTGGGCACCCCACCGGCAGCACTCGGTCAGGTGGGCGGTGGCCACCTCCAACGGCCGGACCACCCGCACGGCGGTGTCCCATCCGTCGGCGACCGCCTCCGGGGCGAGGAAGCCGAGTGCCGCCGCCACCGTCTCGGCCCGGATGTCGCCCAGTGCGCCGGCCCGCCCGGTGACGTAGAACGCCCAGCCCGGGATGCCCATCGTCCTGGCCCGGCGCAGGGTCCCCGGGCAGCGGGTGAACAACTCCCCCAGTTCCAGCACGGCGGGTTTGCTCCCGGCGGCCACCTGCTCCGGCGTCATCCCGCACGCCCGCAACACGCATTCATCGCGTTCAGTCTGCCTCCTCACCGCCCGCCGTGGGGTCCGCCTCCTCGGCGTCCACCGCCTCGATCGCGCCCTCGACCTCACCGGTGCGGCGGCGGGCCGCGGTCAGCGTCCGCTCGGCCGCCCGACGGGCCAGTTTCGCCCGGCTCAGCTCCTGTTCGGCGACGGCCCGACGACGCTCCAGTTCGGCCAGTTCCCCCTCGATCCGGTCGAGCGCCGCGACGCTGTCCCGCTCGGCCGTCGTCGTGCCGTCCAGGTCCCGTTCGGCCTGCCGCTGGGCGGCCCGCGCGGCCGTCAGCTCCCGGTCCAGGGCACGGCGGCGCTTCGCCCGTTCGGCCCGCGCGGCCCGCGCCTCCCGGGCCCGTCGCGCCCCGCCCCGGTGGGCCTCCCGCTGCGGTACGACGTCCGCCTCCCCGCCACCGGCACGCTCCGCCCCGCCACCGGCAGCCGCCGCTGCGCCACCGGTGACCAGTCGGAGCTGCGGGCGGGGGACCTCGCCGAAGCCGGAGTGGTGCACCGCCTTCAGCAGCCGTCCGGCGCGGACCTGTTCGGCGACCGCGGTGTCGGCGAGCGCCGCGTGCAGGGTGGCCTCGACCTCGGCCAGCGGGAGCCGGGCGGCGGGCGGCGCGTCGGGAAGATCGGCGGCGATCCGGCGTACCTCGGTGACCAGGGCGGCGACCAGTTCCCGCCGCTGGGCGGACAGTTCCCGCAGCCGGGGACCCTTGAGGTCACGCTGGGCGGTGCGCAGCGCCTCGGCCAGCGGCCCGAGGTCGGCGACCAGGTCGGGACGGTCCAGGGCGAGCAGGTTCACCAGCCAGGCCGCCACCGTGGGTCGTTTCCAGCCGGCGATCCGCCGGGCGGTGCCCGGGTCACCGGCCCGGCGGGCCTCGACGACGGCGGCGTCCCGGGCGGCGACGAACCGGTCGGGCGGGGTGCGGTAGAGCTGCCGGGCCAGCTCGGACTCGTCGACGGCCACGGTTCAGGCGTCGATCCGGCTGCCCGGCTCCAGCCGCTGGTAGTCGGTGCGGGACAGCGCCGTGTACTGCCGGTCGAGCACGCCGTAGCCGTTGTCGTTGAGCAGCGCGTCGTGCAGGGCGTACGCCCGGCGCGGGGCGACCGCCCGGATGAAGTCGACCACCTCGGAGAATTTCGACCAGGGTGCGTGGATCGGGGCGAAGAGGGTCTGCACCTCGACGTCGGTGGGGACGTGCAGCGCGTCGCCGGGGTGGTAGACCGTGTCGTCGAACAGGTAGCCGACGTTCTCCACCACCGGGATGTCGGGGTGGATGACGGCGTGCCGGCCGCCGACGGCGCGGACCGGGATGCCGGCGGCGGTGAAGGTGTCGCCCGGGGCGACCGGGGTGAGCGCCTGCGCCGCGTCGCCGAGCACCGCCCCGAGCGCGGCCGGCCCGTACACCGGCAGTGGTGCCCGGTCCAGCCGCCGGGTGAGCGCGGCGACGTCGAGGTGGTCGGGATGTTCGTGGGTGACCAGCACCGCGTCCGCCCCGTCCAGCGCCGCCGCCTCGCTGAACACGCCGGGGTCGACGACCAGCACCGCCCCGTCGCGTTCGATGCGGAGGCAGGAGTGCGTGTACTTGGTGAGCCGCATCGTGACTCCTCGAATATCGAATCGTGATGTCCTCAGCGCAGTCTGCCGGAACCGGAGCGGCCGTGCGCCGCGTCCGAGCTATCGCCCCGGAACCGGGGGACGGACGACGACGGGAGCGGGGATGACACTGAGGACGGCGGGAACCGGGGCGCGGGCCCTGGCGGCGATGGGGTTGGCGGCGCTGCTGCTGGCCGGGTGCGGGGCGGCCGACCGCGACGGCAGTTCGGCCGGTTCCGCGCCGCAGGAGAAGGCGCCGGCGCAGGGGGCGCCGGGGGGCGCTGCACCGGACCGGGACGCGGCGGCGGGACAGGCCGGTACGGGCGCTGCCGACCTGCGCGTCGACCAGCGGGCGATCATCTACACCGGAACCATGCGGGTGCAGGTGGACGACGTGGAGGCGGCGGCCCGGCGGGCGGTGGCGGCGGTCACCGCCAGCGGCGGGTTCGTCGGCGGGGACCAGCGGCGCAGCGTGTCGGCGTCCGCGCAGGCGGAACTGGAGCTGCGGGTGCCGGCGGCGAAGTTCACCGCGCTCGTCGACGAGCTGGCCACCTACGGACGGCAGCAGCGCCGCGAGATCCGTACCCAGGACGTCACCGAGGAGACCGTCGACCTGGACGCCCGGATCACCACGCAGCGGGCCCGGGTGGACAGTGCCCGGCGGCTGTTGGCCCGCGCCAACACGGTGTCCGAGCTGGTCTCGCTGGAGAACGAGGTGAGCCGCCGGGAGGCGGATCTGGCCTCGCTGGAGGCGAAGAAGCGTCGGCTGGCCGACCTGACGGCGCTCTCCACGGTCACGGTGACCTTCGTCGGCCGGGACGCCTCGACGGCCGACGACGGGCAGGAGGAGGACCGGACGGGTTTCATGGTGGGTCTGCGCGGCGGCTGGACCGTCTTCCTCGCCTCGATGGGCGTGCTGCTCACCGTGCTGGGGGCGTTGCTGCCCTGGCTGCTGCTCATCGGGGTGCCCGTGACGGCGGCCGTGGTGCTGCTGCGTCGGCGACGCCGCCAGCGGCGGCCCGCGCCGCCGGTGGGACCGGGCGGCGGGGGACACCCGCCGATGCCTGGTGGACCGGGCGGCGGGGGCCACCCGCCGGTGCCTAGCGGACCGCCGCCAGTGCCCGCAACGCGGTCTGCACCATGAGCCGCACCCCGACCGGGATGGCCCGCTCGTCGACGTCGAACGACGCGCGGTGCAGGTCGACGGTGGGGCCGCCGACCCGGCCGACGCCGAGCCGGGCCAACGCGCCGGGGACGTGTTCGAGGTACCAGGAGAAGTCCTCGCCGCCCATGCTCTGCGGCGTCTCCGCGATCCCCTCCGGGCCGAGCGCGGCGGCGGTGGCGGCGGTGAGGATGCCGATGGCGCGGGCGTCGTTGCTGACCGGTGGCCGACCCCGCAGGTATTCCAGGTCGACGGTGGCGCCGGTGGGCGCGATGACGTCCCGGACGACCTGAGCGACGATCTGGGGGGCCCGCTCCCAGGTGTCGCGGTCCATCACCCGCAGGGTGCCGGCCGCGCACGCCTCGGACGGGATGACGTTGTACCGGGTGCCGGCCGAGGCGTGGCCGAACACCAGCAGCAGCCCGCTGTTGGCCGGCACCCGGCGGGTGACCAGGGCCGGAACCTCGGTGACCAGGCGGCCGAGCGCGTCGACCAGGTCGACGGTCAGGTGCGGACGGGCGGTGTGCCCGCCGGGCCCGCTGAGTCTCACGGTGACGTTGTCGGCCGCCGCGGTGATCGGACCGACCCGCAGCCCCACCTTCCCCACTGGCTGGTTGGGGTCGCAGTGCAGCGCGAAGATCTGGACGACGTCCTCCAGGCCACCGGCCTCGATGACCTCCAGCGAGCCGCAGGGCAGGATCTCCTCGGCCGGCTGGAAGATCAGCCGGACCCGGCCGTCGAGCTGGCCCGCGTCGGCGAGCTGGGCCAGCAGCATGCCGACGCCGAGCAGCACCGCGGTGTGCACGTCGTGACCGCAGGCGTGGCAGACCCCCTCCACGGTGGACCGGTAGGGGACCTCCTTGGGGTCGGTCAGCGGCAACGCGTCGATGTCGGCGCGGAGCGCGACGACCGGACCGTCCGGCCGCCCGTCGATGTCGCAGATCACCCCGTTGCCCTTGGGCAGCAGTCGGGGGTGCAACCCGGCGAGGGTGAGTTCCCGGGCGATCAGCGCCGCCGTCTCGAACTCCTCCCCGGACAGTTCCGGGTGGGAGTGGAGGTGGCGGCGGGTGGCGATCAGACCGGGCACCCGCAGCGCGAGCAGGTGATCCAGATCGTGGGGCAGGGGCTGGGACCCGGACGGCGCCTCCGGCCAGGACGACGCCAGCTGGCTGCCGTTCGGCAGCGTCAACGCACTCGTCACGTCGAATTCTCGATCACTAGAAATGGATGGATCTTCAGGGAGGACAGCAGACAGCCTAGACCTCCGATGGTGACGCTGCGCAACCTCGTTACGGTAGCGATCAGAGCGCACAGCGTCACGTAAGCCCTGGTGGGAGGGCTCGAATATCTGCGGGACAGCAGGTAGATCGCGGTCGGACGCCGTCATCTGCCCCCCACCTCCTACAACGCGTAACCGATTGGGCGGTCGCGAAATCGGCGTCGATCCGGGGCCGTCGTATCCGAATTGTCGCATTGGTCGCCCCGGTTGACCGCCGGTCCGACAATTAGCCGACGCCGCCGGGTGGTCAACCGGTTCCCGACCGTGACACGGCGTCTCCGGGCCCGCCCGGACATGCTGTCCGTCCCGTTCATCCGCACCGGTTTACCCACGAACCCCGCGCCGCACGCCCCGGCCGCGCGGACCACCCACCAGCCGGGCGAACCGACCGTCACACCACCGCCAGGTCGTCACCGACGGTAGCCCCGCCCCTCCCGCCTGGCGACCCCTAGCGGCCCCGACCGGACGACGACGGCGACCCCTGCCGGCAGCGGGCTGCCGGCGGAGGTCGCCGTGTGGATCAGCATCGGGGGTCGGCGTGTGGATCGACGTCGGGGGGCGGCGCGCCCGCCGGGTCGCGGGCGGCGCACCGTCCGGACCGCGCGGTCCGGACGGGATCAGAAGCGGTCGCTCGGGCGGTACGTCCCCCAGACCTGGCGCAGCGTGCCGCAGACCTCGCCCACCGTGGCGCGGGCCCGCAGCGCCTCCTTCATCGGGTAGAGCACGTTCTCGTCGCCCTCGGCGGCGGCCCGCAGCTCGGCCAGGGCCCGGTCGACCGCCGCGCCGTCCCGCTCGGCCCGCAGCCGGGCCAGCCGCTCCGCCTGGGTCGCCTCGATCGTCGGGTCCACCCGCAGCGGCTCGTACGGCTCCTCGGTGTCGATCTGGAAGCGGTTCAGCCCGACCACCACCCGCTCCCCCGCGTCGATCTGCTGGGCGAACCGGTAGGCCGACTGCTCGATCTCCCGCTTCTGGAACCCGGCCTCGATCGCGTCCACCGCCGAACCGTGGTCGAAGACCCGGTCCATCAGGTCGTTGACCGCCGCCTCGATCTCGGCGGTCATCGCCTCCACCACGTACGACCCGGCGAACGGGTCGACGGTGGCGGTCAGGTCCGTCTCGTACGCCAGCACCTGCTGGGTGCGCAGCGCCAGCCGGGCGGCCTTCTCGGTGGGCAGCGCGATCGCCTCGTCGAAGCTGTTGGTGTGCAGCGACTGGGTGCCGCCGAGCACCGCGGCGAGCCCCTGGATCGCCACCCGGACCAGGTTCACCTCGGGCTGCTGGGCGGTGAGCTGCACCCCCGCCGTCTGGGTGTGGAACCGCAGCATCATCGACTTCGGGTCCTTCGCGCCGAAGTCGTCACGCAGCAGCCGGGCCCAGATCCGCCGGGCGGCCCGGAACTTCGCGATCTCCTCCAGCAGGGTGGTGCGGGCCACGAAGAAGAACGACAGCCGGGGGGCGAAGTCGTCCACCGCCAGCCCGGCGGCCAGCGCGGCCCGGACGTACTCCACACCGTTGGCGAGGGTGAACGCGATCTCCTGCGCGGGCGTCGCACCGGCCTCCGCCATGTGGTAGCCGGAGATGGAGATGGTGTTCCACTTCGGCACCTCCTTACGGCAGTACGCGAAGGTGTCGGCGACCAGCCGCAGCGACGGCTTCGGCGGGAAGATGTACGTCCCCCGGGCGATGTACTCCTTGAGGATGTCGTTCTGGATGGTGCCGTTGAGCGCCGAGCCGGACAGGCCGTTCTCCTCGGCGACGAGCTGGTAGAGCAGCAGCAGCACCGAGCCCGGCGCGTTGATGGTCATCGAGGTGGAGACCTTGTCCAGCGGGATGCCGTCGAAGAGCAGCCGCATGTCCTCGATGGAGTCGATCGCCACCCCGACCTTGCCCACCTCGCCGCTGGCGATGGCGTCGTCGGAGTCGTAGCCCATCTGGGTGGGCAGGTCGAAGGCGACCGACAGGCCCATCGTCCCGGCCTTCAGCAGCTGGTGGTAACGCGCGTTGGACTCGGTGGCGGTGCCGAAGCCGGCGTACTGCCGCATCGTCCACGGCCGGGAGGTGTACATCGTGGGGTAGACCCCCCGGGCGTACGGGTAACGACCCGGCTCGCCCAGGCGGGAGTCCAGCTCCGGGGGGAGGTCCGCGGCCGTGTACACACCCTTGATGGGGAACCCCGACTCGCTCGCCCGCGCTTCACTCATCCACGGATGGTAGGACGCGCGGCGGCATCGGTGGGGTGAGGGATGGCGCACATCTCGGTTCGGCATCGGTCGACGGGAGGTGAACGGCCAGGTACACACCGTTCGAGCCGACGGTGGGTACGGTCGGATAGCACAAAGGTCCGCCGCGTCGGGTTTCGCATCGGGCGTCGGAACCAGCAAGATAGAGAGGTTGTGTCCCAGCCCCCTCGACTTTCCCGGTGGCTTTTCCTGTGACTCAGATCCCGACGTGGAGCGGCGGACCAGTGAGTCCCCCCAACGGACGCGCAGCACCCGGCACCACCATCGGCGGCCGGTACGAGTTGCGCTCCTCGGTGGGCAACGGCGGCATGGGCACGGTCTGGCGCGCGACAGACACCCTGCTGCGACGAGACGTGGCGGTCAAGGAGGTCGTCCTGCCGCCGGGGCTGGCCCCCAGCGACCGGGACGCGATGTACGAACGCACCCTGCGCGAGGCGCGCGCCGCCGCCGCGATCCAGCACCCGGCAGTGGTCCAGGTGTACGACGTGGTCACCGAGGGTGGCCGGCCGTGGATCGTGATGGAGCTGCTGGACGCCCGCAGCCTCGCCGACATGGTGATCGAGGACGGCCCGGTGGCCGGGCGCGCGGTCGCCAAGATCGGCATCGCGCTGCTCGGCGCGCTGGAGGTGGCGCACGCCAACGGGGTGCTGCACCGCGACGTCAAGCCGGCGAACGTGCTGATCTGCACCGACGGCCGCTGCGTGCTGACCGACTTCGGGGTGGCCCGGATGCCCACCGACGTCCAGCTCACCACCCCCGGGATGGTGCTGGGCTCGCCGCACTTCATCTCCCCCGAACGCGCCATGGGGCAGGATTTCGGCCCGCCCAGCGACCTGTTCTCGCTCGGCGTGACCCTCTACACGGCGGTCGAGGGGCGGCCCCCGTTCGACAAGGGCGACCCGATCGAGACGATGCACGCGGTGGTCGAGGACCCGCCGGCCACCCCGCAGCGCAGCGGCCCGCTGACCCGGGTGCTGATGGGCCTGCTGGAGAAGGACCCGGCCCGCCGGCTCGACGTGCACACCGCGCGGGCGATGCTGCGCGAACTCCTCGCCGGGCCGCTGACCAGCACGGCGACGGCGGTCAACTCGATCACCGACCCGTACTCGGTGGTGCCGGTGCAGCGCCCGTCGGGGCCGCCGGCCATCGCCGCGCCGCCGGCCGACTCGAAGCCGAGCGGGCAGATCGGTGGCCGGGCGATGCTGGCCGCCGGCGAGTCGCTGACCGACCGGCTGGCGAAGCTGCGCCGGGGTGAACGCCCCGAGCCGGTGGCGACCTCCTCCGCCGCCGCCCTCGACGACACCAGCGCCGACGCGTTCGCCGGCCCGCTGCACACCCCGACCGGCGCGATGCCGCCGCCGACCGGGCCCACCGCCGGTGCGCTGCCGACCGGCCCGACCGCCGGCACGTACGGCAGGCCCGAGGCCACCCAGCGGATCACCCCGGACGCCACCCAGCGGATCGCCCCGGGCACCACGCCGGAGGCCACCCAGCGCATCGGTGGCGGCACCGCCGACGCCACCCAGCGGATCGGCACGGGCACCCCGGCCGGCCGGCCCGCCTACGGGGCGGCGGAGCCGACCCAGGCCATCTACGGCGGCGGCGGGAACGCCGAGCCGACCCAGGCGGTGTACGGCGGGCAGTGGTCCATCCCCGGCACCGGTCAGTCGTGGACGTCGCCGCCTCCGCCGCCGGGCGGGGACGGCGGTGGCGCGCTCGGCCGGGCGAAGGGTGCCGGCGGTCGCCTGGTCGGCACGGTCAAGGGCTGGCCCCGCAAGCTCCAGCTCGCGGCGGCCGGCGGCCTGGCCGTGGTGGTGCTGATCGGTGCGGTGGCGCTGTTCGGCGGCGGCGACCCGGAGTCGACCCCACCCCCGCAGGCCGGCCCGAGCGCACCCGCCGGTGGTGGTGGGTTCGAGACGCAGGCGCACGACGCCAAGGGCATCCGGGTGAACGTGCCGAAGGGGTGGGCGCGCAAGAGCGCCGGTGACTGGGTCGACTACATCGACCCGCAGGACGACACCCGCAAGGTCCGCATCCTGGTCGAGCGGGGCGGCAGTTCCTCGGTCCGCTGGGCCGAGGTGGCCGGCGACAACCTGCGTACCCGGTCCCGGTCCTGCGTGGAGCCCTACCAGCAGGTGGGGATCACCGAGAACACGCTGGCCGGTAAGCCGGCCGCCGAGCTGGAATACACCTGCGGCAAGGGCGACACCAAGCGGCACGGCGTGTGGCGGGGTCTGGTGCACGAGGGCCGGATCTACTCGTTCTACCTCACCGCCAACGACGCCAGGTTCGCCGAGAGCAAGCCGATCTTCGACGAGATGGTCAAGTCGTTCCAGCTCACCGGGTCCAGCTGAGCCGGGTCGCCGGGTGGACCGGGCCGGGCCGCCCGACAAGGTGATCCGGGTCGACCGGACCCGGCGCACCGCCGCCGTGCTATCAAGAGGCCATGGCGGCGGAAACCACTGACCTCGACCGGATTCGCGACCAGGCTCGACGCTGGCTCGACGACGACCCCGACCCGGCCAGCCGGGACGAGCTGCGGGCCGTGCTCGACCGGCTGCCGGCCAGTGCGCCGGAGCTGGCCGACCGGTTCGCCGGCCCGCTGACCTTCGGCACGGCCGGGTTGCGCGGCCCGCTGCGCGCCGGGCCGAACGGCATGAACCTCGCGGTGGTCACCCGGGCGGCGGCCGGGCTGGTCGGCTGGCTCGCCGCCGAGGGCGGCGAGGGTCCGCTGGTCATCGGGTACGACGCCCGGCACGGTTCCCGGGAGTTCGCCGAGCGCACCGCCCAGGTCGCCACCGGTGCGGGCCGGCCGGCGCTGCTGCTACCCCGGCCGCTGCCCACCCCCGTGCTGGCGTACGCGGTGCGCAAGCTCGGCGGGGTGGCCGGGGTGATGGTGACGGCCAGCCACAACCCGCCGCAGGACAACGGCTACAAGGTCTACCTGGGTGCCCAGCTCGGTGGAGCACTCGGCGCGGGGGCGCAGATCGTGCCGCCCGCCGACGCCGGTATCGAGGCGGCCATCCGGGCGGTCGGCCCGCTGGCGCAGGTGCCGTTGGGGCCGCCCGGCCAGGTGCTCGGCGACGACCTGGTCGCCGCGTACGTGGAGCGGGCCGTCGCGGTGATCACCCCGGGTGGGCCGCGTGACCTGCGGGTGGCGTACACCCCGTTGCACGGAGTGGGGGCGGCGGTGCTGACCGCGGCCTTCGCGCGGGCGGGTTTCCCGACCCCGGGGGTGGTGCCCGACCAGGCGGAACCGGACCCGGCCTTCCCCACCGTCAGTTTCCCCAACCCGGAGGAGCCCGGCGCGGTCGACCGGTTGGTGGCCCTCGCCGACGCCACCGACGCCGACCTGGCGATCGCCAACGACCCGGACGCCGACCGCTGCGCGGTGGTGGTCCGCGAGCCGTCGGGTGCCGTGGCCGGCCCGTCGGGTGCCGAGCCGGTGTCCTCGGGTGCCGGGCCGGGGTGGCGGATGCTGCGCGGGGACGAGGTGGGGGTGCTACTCGCCGACCACCTGATGCGCCGTGGCGTCGATGGCCTGTACGCGACCACGATCGTGTCGTCGTCCCTGCTCCGGGCGATGTGCACGGCCCGGGGCCGGGCGTACGACGAGACGTTGACCGGGTTCAAGTGGATCGTCCGGGCGGGGGGCGGGACGCCGCCGCTGGCGTACGGCTACGAGGAGGCCCTCGGCTACTGCGTGGCCCCCGACCACGTACGCGACAAGGATGGCATCACCGCCGCGCTGACCGTCGCCGAGCTGGCCGCCGGGCTGAAGGCGCAGGGGCGCACCCTGACCGACCGGCTGGACGAGCTGGCCGCCGAGTTCGGCGTGCACCACACCGACCAGTTGTCGGTCCGGGTGGACGACCTGCGGATCATCGCCGACGCGATGGCCCGGGTGCGGGCGGCCACGCCGACCACGCTGCTTGGTGCGCCGGTCACCGGGGCGCAGGATCTGTTGCCCGACGCCGACGTGGTGATCCTGCGGACCGCCGCCGCCCGGGTGGTGATCCGTCCCTCGGGCACCGAACCGAAGCTCAAGGCGTACCTGGAGGTGGTGGAGCCGGTCGCGGCTGGCGACGTGCCGGCGGCCCGGACCCGCGCGGCGGCGGCGCTCACCACGCTGCGCGCCGAGGTCGCCACCGCCCTCGGGATCTGACCCCGGCCCGCCGCGTGTCCTGCCGCGCCGTTCGCCGCGCGGCGAGCGCATGATCAACTCAATGGGGCCGATATAGCGGTATCCGGACGGGGTGGATACCGCTATATCGGCGACATCGTGCGGCCTTATCCACCGCATCGGTCGGCCGCGATAGGGCGGTCTCGGCCGGGGCGTGGTGCGCCCGGCCGTGCGGTCAACTCCATGTGGCCCAAATAGCGGTATCCGCGCCCGGGGATACCGCTATATCGGTGGCATGGCGCAACTCTTCCCCGAATTCGCACGATCCCACCCCGGGCTGGTTGGGCAGCCTGCCGAGGGCGGCGGGGCAGGACACGGTCAGGGCTCGCGACCTGGCACCAACAGCGGTATCACCAGGTGTCACCACTTGCACACCACCCGCTTACGTGATTAGCATCGGTGCATCGATCTCGCCATTTTCCTGACCTCACCGGTATGCGTTCTCTCTGATGTTGCATCGGCGGAGACCCGTTGTTTCATTCCAGACGGAAAGGTGTTGCACGGTGCGTGAAACAAATAGTTCGACCGTGCCACGACGGCAGCTCGGCAGGCTGCTCACCCAACTGCGGGAAGGACGCCCGGCTGAGCATCGAAGCAGCGGCCGGGGAGCTGGACTGCTCACGGCAGAAGCTCTGGCGCATCGAGCGGGGCCTGACGTCGGCCAAGACGCCTGACGTCCGGGTGCTCTGCGAGCTGTACCGGGCCACCCCCGACCAGACGAGCGTGCTGCTGGGGCTGGCCGAGGTAAGCCGGGCCGAGGGGTGGTGGCACGCGCACGGGAGCGCCGTGCCGGCCTGGTTCTCGCTCTACGTCGGCCTGGAGAACGTCGCCAGCAGTATTCGTCATTACAACGCCGAACTGGTGCCGGGGCTGTTGCAGACCCCCGGCTACGCCACCGCGCTCTTCCAGCACAACCGGCCCGAGCTGGGCGAGGAGGAGCAGAAGAGGGCGGTGACCTTCCGCATCCAGCGGCAGGGGCTGCTGGCCCGGCGGCTCCCACCGGCCCCCGCGCTGACGGTGATCCTCAGCGAGGCGGTGCTGCGCCGCCCGGTGCCCGGCCGGTCGGTGATGGCCGACCAGCTCCGGCATCTGCTGGCCGTCGGCGAGCGGCACAACATCACGATCCGGGTGCTGCCGCTGACCGCCGGGCCGCCACTGGCAGCCGAGGCCGGCACCTTCGTGCTGCTCGACTTCCCGCCCTCGGCGCTGGGCAGCCCGAGCGAGCCGCCGACCGTCTACGTCGAGGGGCTCACCGGCGCGCTCTACCTCGACCAGCCGGCGGAGATCGCCGCCTACGAGCGGGTATGGAAGGGGCTGGATTCCCTCGCCCTCGACGCGGGACAATCGACCGAGCTGATCGACGCGATCCGAGGAGAGTGCCATGAGTGACCTGACCGGTGCCCGCTGGCGCACCAGCACCCGCAGCGGCACCAACGGCGGCGACTGCGTCGAGGTGGCCGACAACCTCCCCGGCATCATCGGCATCCGGGACAGCAAGGACCCGACGGGCCCCGCCCTCACCGTCCCACCCACCGCCTGGTCCACCTTCGTCACCCACGTCAAGGCCCACCGACTCACCCACTGACGGCGGTCCGGACAGCCCACGGTGCGCCTGCGGAACCGGTCCGCGTGGCGGTCAGCTCACGGAGCGCTTGCCGAGCGCCTGGTCGACGGCTTGGCCGAGGGCGGTGACCACCAGGGCCACCGACGGACGGACCACCGACTCCTCCAGGCTGATCGTGCCGGAGAACCCGGCCCCGCCCGCGATCTCCTCCAGCCGACGCCTGGCGTCCTGCGCGGCGCTGCCGGTCAGGCCGAGCGCCGGTTCCATCCGCAGCACCGCCACCAGGGTGGCCAGCGCCGCCGTCCGCTCGTCGGGAAGCTGCTCGCCGGCCAGCGCCTCGGCCAGCCGCCGCCGGCTGTCCTGTTCCACGGACGGGTCGGTGGTCGGGTAGCGGTGCACCACGATGAAGTCCAGCTCGGTCTCCTCGACGTCACGCACCACGCCCCGCTCGACGAGGTCGCCGAGGATGCGGTCACGCAGGCCGTGCCGCAGCCGCTGCACCCAGGAGGACGGGCTGTGCGGGGTGTCGGCGGCCATCCGGCCCAGCACCCCGTCCAGGATCGGTTCGCCGACCGGCGTCGGGTCGGTCACCGCCAGGTTCCCATCGACGTACGCGATCCGGCCGGCAAGGGCCAACTCGACCAGGACGGCAGCCGCCATCCCCAGGTCGAGGCTGATCCGGGGCATGGTCGCCTTGCCGGTCTCATCGTCATACGCGAGGAGCAACAACTCCTCCGCCAGCGCAACACCAGTCATGGCCCGAGACGGTAGCGCCTGAACGCACCCCGCGCTCACCGACTCGCTCTGGGTGGGAGGGCAACGCCCACGGCCGGTCCGACCGCTCCCCCACGACCTGCCGGCCACCCACCCGCCCAGCCCGGAAACACCGGGGCCGGGCGGGCCGGAAACGGGGCCTGCCGGCCGCAAACTGAACGGGGGCACGCCGGCCGCAAGCCGGGCAGGTCAGAAGCGGGGCATCCCGCCGAACTGGCGGTCACCGGCGTCACCCAGCCCGGGGACGATGAACATGTTGTCGTTCAGCCCCTCGTCGATCGACGCGGTGACCAGCCGCAGCGGCAGCCCGGACCGCTCCAGCCGGGCGATGCCGACCGGCGCGGCGAGCACGCAGAGCACGGTGATGTCGGTGCAGCCCCGGTCGGCGAGCAGCCGGCAGCAGTGCTCCAGCGAGCCGCCGGTGGCCAGCATCGGGTCGAGCACCAGCACCGGCAGGCCGGCCAGCTCCCGGGGCAGCGACTCCATGTACGCGCGTGGCTCGTACGTCTCCTCGTCGCGGGCCAGGCCGACGAAGCCCATCGACGACTCCGGCAGCAGCCCGAGCGCCGCGTCGGCCATCCCGAGGCCGGCCCGCAGCACCGGCACCAGCAGCGGCGGGTTCGCCAGCCGGGTCCCCTCGGCACCGGTGACCGGGGTCTGCACCGGGTACTTCTCGACGGGGAAGGTGCGCGCGGCCTCGTACACCAGCATGGTGGTGAGTTCGTGCAGCGCGGCCCGGAACGACGACGAGTCGGTCCGGGCGTCCCGCATGGCGGTCAGCCGGGACTGGGCGAGCGGGTGGTCAATGACGTGTACGTCCACGATCGCTCAACCTACCGGTCCCGGTCGGCGGGCAGTACGGGTCCGCGGCGGGCGGCGACGTCGCTCACCCCCGGCCCGGCGGGTCGAACCGGCCGCCCCGAGCCGCTGTGACCAGGATCACCCGACTCGCGGCTGCGTAGTATTCGGGGCATGACGGCGACAACGACGTCGGCCCGGTCGGACCTGTCCGAGCTGGGGCGATCCGAGACCGCTTTGCGGACCTTCCTGCACGGCCTGCCCGGGGTGGACCAGGTCGGCGCGGAGCAGCGGGCGGCACAGCTCGGCACCCGCTCGATCAAGACCACCGCCAAGGCGCAGGCCATCGACCTGGCCATCCGGATGGTGGACCTGACCACCCTGGAGGGGGCCGACACCCCGGGCAAGGTCCGCGCCCTGGCCGCGAAGGCGCTGCGGCCGGACCCGGCCGATCCGACCTGCCCGCACGTCGGCGCGGTCTGCGTCTATCCGGCGATGGTGCCGCACGTGGCCGAGGTGCTGCGCGGCAGCGCCGTGCACCTGGCCAGCGTGGCGACCGCGTTCCCGTCCGGGCAGGCCCCGCTGGACGTCAAGCTCGCCGACACCCGGGCGGCCGTCGCCGCCGGGGCGGACGAGATCGACATGGTGATCAACCGGGGAGCGTTCCTGGCCGGCCGCTACGCCGAGGTCTACGACGAGATCAAGGCGGTCAAGGAGGCCTGCGGCTCTGCTGATGGCGGTCGCCAGGGGCGACCGGCTGCCCACCTCAAGGTGATCCTGGAGACCGGCGAGCTGGCCACCTACGACAACGTCCGGCGGGCCTCCTGGCTGGCGATGCTGGCCGGCGGCGACTTCATCAAGACCTCCACCGGCAAGGTCCCGGTGGCCGCGACCCTGCCGGTGACCCTGGTGATGCTGGAGGCGGTCCGCGACTTCCGGGCCGCCACCGGGCGGCAGGTAGGCGTCAAGCCGGCCGGCGGGATCAAGAACACCAAGGACGCGATCAAGTACCTGGTGATGGTCAACGAGACCGTCGGCGCCGACTGGCTGAGCCCCGACTGGTTCCGGTTCGGCGCGTCCAGCCTGCTCAACGACCTGCTCATGCAGCGCACCAAGCTGACGACCGGCACCTACTCCGGTCCCGACTACTTCACCCTGGACTGAGCATGATGTTCGAATACGCCCCTGCGCCCGAGTCGCGCGCGATCGTCGACATCAGGTCGTCCTACGGGCTGTTCATCGACGGCGAGTTCGTCGACGGCGAGACCCTCGACAAGACGGTCAACCCGGCCACCGAGGAGGTGCTCGCCGAGGTCACCTGGGCCGGCACCCAGGACGTCGACCGCGCGGTCCGCGCCGCCCGCAAGGCGTACGAGAAGGTGTGGGGTCCGATGCCGGGCCGGGACCGGGCCAAGTACCTGTTCCGGATCGCCCGGATCGTCCAGGAACGCTCCCGCGAGCTGGCGGTGCTGGAGTCGCTGGACAACGGCAAGCCGATCCGGGAGTCCCGGGACGTCGACCTGCCGCTGGTCGCCGCGCACTTCTTCTACTACGCGGGCTGGGCCGACAAGCTGCCGTACGCCGGATTCGGCGCGGACCCCCGACCGCTCGGGGTGGCCGCGCAGGTCATCCCGTGGAACTTCCCGCTGCTCATGCTGGCCTGGAAGGTCGCCCCGGCGCTGGCCGCCGGCAACACGGTGGTGCTCAAGCCGGCCGAGACCACCCCGCTGACAGCGCTGCTGTTCGCCGAGATCTGCCAGCAGGCCGACCTGCCGGCCGGCGTGGTCAACATCGTCACCGGCGCGGGCGACACCGGCCGGGCGCTGGTGGAACACCCGGGCGTGGACAAGGTCGCCTTCACCGGCTCCACCGAGGTCGGCAAGGCCATCGCCCGGTCGGTGGCCGGCACCGGTAAGAAGGTCACCCTGGAGCTGGGCGGCAAGGCCGCCAACATCGTCTACGACGACGCGCCCGTCGACCAGGCTGTCGAGGGGATCGTCAACGGCATCTTCTTCAACCAGGGCCACGTCTGCTGCGCCGGTTCCCGGCTGCTGGTCCAGGAGAACGTCGCCGAGCAGGTGCTCGACGCGCTCAAGCGGCGGATGGCGCTGCTGCGGGTCGGCGACCCGCTGGACAAGAACACCGACGTCGGGGCGATCAACTCGGCCGCCCAGCTCGCCCGCATCCGGGAGCTGTCCGACGCCGGGGCCGCCGAGGGCGCGCAGCGCTGGTCGCCGCCGTGCGAGCTGCCCGAGCGGGGGTTCTGGTTCGCGCCGACCATCTTCACCGGGGTCACCCAGGCCCACCGGGTCGCCCGCGAGGAGATCTTCGGCCCGGTGCTGTCCGTGCTGACCTTCCGCACCCCGGCCGAGGCCGTCGAGAAGGCCAACAACACGCCGTACGGGCTGTCGGCCGGGATCTGGACCGACAAGGGCTCGCGCATCCTGTGGACCGCCGACCGGCTGCGCGCCGGGGTGGTCTGGGCCAACACGTTCAACAAGTTCGACCCGACCTCGCCGTTCGGCGGCTACAAGGAGTCGGGCTACGGCCGCGAGGGTGGCCGGCACGGGCTGGAGGCGTACCTCAATGTCTGAGCGGGTCGCGGTACGCAAGACGTACAAGCTCTTCATCGGCGGGAAGTTCCCGCGCAGCGAGTCGGGACGGTCGTATCTCGTGCAGGACTCGAACGTGTCACTGGCCTCCCGCAAGGACGCGCGGGACGCCGTGGTCGCCGCCCGCGCCGCCGTCAAGGGGTGGTCCGGGGCGACCGCGTACAACCGGGGTCAGATCCTCTACCGGGTGGCCGAGATGCTGGAGGGCCGCCGCGAACAGTTCGTCGCGCTCGGCGTGCCGGCCGACGAGGTGGACGCGGCGGTCGACCGCTGGGTCTGGTACGCCGGCTGGGCCGACAAGCTCCCCCAGGTGTACGGCGGCGCGAACCCGGTCGCCGGGCCCTACTTCAACCTGTCCGCGCCCGAGCCGACCGGGGTGGTGGCCATGGTGGCCCCCGGGTCCCCGGCGCTGCTCGGCCTGGTCAGCGTGATCGCCCCGGCCATCGTCACCGGCAACACGGTGGTGGTGGCGGCCTCCCCGTCGGCTCCGCTTCCGGCGGTGACCCTGGCCGAGGTGCTGGCCACCTCGGACCTGCCCGGCGGGGTGGTCAACCTGCTCACCGGCCGGATCACCGAGACCGCGCCGACGCTGGCCGCGCACCTGGACGTCAACGCGATCGACCTGGCCGGGGTGACCGATGCCGAGCTGGCGACCGACCTGGAGGTCAGGGCGGCGGAGAACCTCAAGCGGGTGCTCCGGCCGGTCCCGGCCGACCACGACTGGACGGGCGACCCGGGCCTGGGCCGGATGACCGCGCTGCTGGAGACGAAGACGGTCTGGCACCCCAAGGGGGTGTGATCGCGGGTGTCCTGCCGTGGGAGGGGTTCTACTACCGGGGGTAGGATTACCTGGTGACTCGGTTGGGCGATCTTGAGCGGGCGGTGATGGACGTGCTCTGGGACGTGGTCCCGGGCACGTCGGACGGGGTGACCGTGCGCGAGGTCGCCGAGGCGCTGGACGGGCGCGAGTTGGCGTACACGACCGTGATGACCGTGCTGGACCGGCTCGCCGGCAAGGGCATGGTGCAGCGCGAACGCGAGGGGCGGGCCTGGCGATACCGGGCCGCCGCCAGCCGTGAGGCGCACATCGCCCAGCTCATGCTCGACGCCCTCGACCTCGGTGGCAGCCGGGACGCCGCACTGGTGCGTTTCGCCCGCTCGGTGACCGGCACCGAGGCCGAGGTGCTGCGGGCGGCGCTCGGCGCGGAGGCCGGGCTGACCGGACCCGCACCGGCCGGTCCCGACGGCGGGTCGACCGGGGCCGGGCTGACCGACCGGGTCGGGGACCCGCGCGCCGGCCGGGCCCGGGCAGTCGACGAGGCCACGGACCGGTAGGGCGACCGCCGTGGCGTACGCCGTGCACTTCGCCGGGACGGTCCTGGCCTGCTGGCTGACCGCCCAGGTACTGGCCCGCGCCACCTGGACGTGGCGGGCCCCCCGGGTCGCGATCGTCTGTTGGCAGGCGGTCGGGCTGGCGCTCGGGCTGTCCGCGATGGGCCTGCCGATGGCGTTGGGGTTGACCGCGTACGACCGGCCGACCGGCGGGGCGCTGCTGGCCCTCGCCGACGACCTGGCCCACGGCACCCTGCCGGCCGGGGTGACCGCCGTCCACCTGGGCCTGGTGGGGGTGGGTTTCGGCATCGGCGCGGTGCTGCTCGGCACGACCGTCCGCAGCGTGCACTCCACGGTGCGGGCCCAGCGCCGGCACCGGGACCTGCTCACCCTGGTCGCCCGCCGGGACCCGGCGATCCCCGGCGCGCTGGTGCTCGACCATCCCGGTGCCGCCGCGTACTGCCTGCCCGGGGTGCGGCCCCGGGTGGTGGTCAGCGCGGGCACCCTCAGCCTGCTGGACCGGGCCGAGTTGGCGGCGGTGCTCGCCCACGAGCGGGCGCACGCGCAGGAGCGGCACGACCTGGTGCTGTTGCCGTTCACCGCGCTGCGCCGCGCGCTGCCGTGGTTCCGCTGGGTCGGCGCCGCCCACGAGCGGGTCGCCCTGCTGGTCGAGATGCGGGCCGACGACAAGGCCCGTGCGCTGCACGCCGAGGCGCCGCTGGCGGGGGCGCTGCGCCGGTTCGCCGCCGCCGGGCACCGGATCACCCCGGCCGGCACGCTCGGTCTCGGTGACCGGGACATCGACGTCCGGGTGCAGCGGCTGCTGGTCGCGGACCGGCCGCCCCGGCTGCTCGGGGCCGCCGCGCTGGCGGTGACGACCACCCTGGCCGCCCTGCCGATCTCGCTGTTCCTGAGCTGACGCCCCGGGTACCGGGCGGCGGCTCCACGCGCACGAATAGGTAGCCAAGCTACGTGTAGCATTGCTACGACAAGCGGGACTACCTGTGGAGAGGTTCATGGACACCCTGCTCCTCGCGCGCCTCCAGTTCGCCACCACCACCTCGATCCACTTCCTCTTCGTGGCGGTCACCCTCGGCCTGGCCACCCTCCTGGTCGGCCTCCAGACCACCTGGGCACTCACCGGAGACCCGAAGTGGGAGCGGATGACCCGCTTCTGGGGCCAGCTCTACGTGATCAACTACGTGCTCGGCATCGCCAGCGGCCTCGTGCTGGAATTCCAGTTCGGGCTGAACTGGAGCGGGCTGTCGCGCTACGTCGGCAACGTCTTCGGGGCTCCGCTGGCGATCGAGACGCTTGTCGCGTTCTTCCTGGAGTCGACGTTCCTCGGCATGTGGATCTTCGGCTGGCACCGGCTGCGGCGCGGCGTACACCTGGCGCTGCTCTGGGGGGTCGCACTCACCGCGTACGCCTCGGCCTTCTGGATCATGGTGGCGAACGCCTGGCTCCAGCACCCGGTCGGCTACCGGGTGCGGGACGGGGTCGCCCACCTGACCGACTTCGGAGCGCTGCTCACCAACCCCACCCTCGGCATGGCGCTGGGCCACGTGATCGCCGCCAGCCTGCTCACCGGCGGCATGCTGATGGCCTCGGTCAGCGCCTGGCACCTGATCCGACGGACCGCCGACTTCGCCCTGCACCGCACCTCGCTGCGGATCGGGCTGGTCACCGCCGCCCTGTCGGTCAGCCTGGTGCAGGGGTTCGGCTTCGCCCAGTTCGGCCCGGTCGGCGAGCTGCAACCCACCAAGTTCGACGCCGGCCCGACCGCCGACGCCCGGATCGCCGAGTGGACCACCCGGTTCGGCCCCGGCGACTACACCCCGCCGGTGCTGTCCAACGTCGGTCTCGGCTTCATGATCCTGATCGGGTTCACCCTGGGCTGCGTCTGGCTGCTGCTGCCGCTGCTCTGGCGGGACCTGGTGATCCGGCTGCGGTTCCCGCTCTGGCTCGTCCTGCTCGCCCTGCCGCTGCCGTTCGTCGCGGTGATCCTCGGCTGGCTCGCCCGGGAGGTCGGCCGGCAGCCCTGGGCCGCGTACGGGCTGCTCCCCACCGACGAGGCCGTCTCCCGCGTCGACCCGGGCCTGGTGCTCGCCTCCCTGATCGGCTTCAGCCTGCTGCTCGGCGCGCTCGCCGTCACCAACTGGACGCTGCTCGCCCGGCACGCCGCCCGGGGCGCGGTCGACCCGGCGCTCGGCCGCCCGCCCGGCACGCCCGACGACGAGCGTCGACCCACCCCCGCATTCGCCTGAGAGGACCCCCCGGTGCCCCTGCTCTGGTACGCCCTGCTCGGCCTCTTCTTCGCCGGCTACCTCGTCCTCGCCGGCTACGACTACGGGGTGGGGCTGCTGCTCGCCCGGCGCGACACCCCGGCCGCCCACCGCGCCCGGCTCACCGCCCTCGGCCCGTTCCTCCTCGGCAATGAGGTGTGGCTGGTGGCCGCCGTCGGCATCCTCTTCGGCGCGTTCCCCCGCCTGGAGGGCGAACTCCTCTCCGGGCACTACCCCGCAGCGGCCGGAGCGCTGGCCGGGGTGATCCTGGTCACCACCGGGATGCAGCTCCGCAGCCGGCCGACCAGCCCGACCGCCCGCCGGGGCTGGGACCGGGTGATCGTGGCCGGCAGCGCGCTGGCCACCTTCGGCTGGGGCGCCCTGCTCGCCGGGCTGCTCCAGGGCCTGCCGATCGACGCCGCCGGCCACGTCGCCGGGCAGACCCACCTGGCCACCCCGTTCGTCGCCGCCACCGGGCTCGCCCTGCTCGCCCTGGCCGCCGCGCACGGTGCGACGTTCCTCACCCTCCGCCTGCCGGCCGCCGACGCCCAGGCGACCGCCCGGCTGGCCCGTCGGCTGCTCGTCGGGGCGCTCGCCGCGGTCGCCACGGCCACCACGCTGGGCCTGCTCTCCGACCGGGTACGCGCGGCGACCCGCCAGCCGCTGCCCGCCGTACTGCTGGTGGTGGCACTGGTCGGGGCGCTGCTGGCGGCCCGCGCGGCGCTGCGCCGGGGTCGGCCCGGGGTGGCCCTGGTCGCCACCGGCGCGACCCTCGCGCTACCGGTGGCCCTCGTCGGCGCGGCCCGCTGGCCGGCGGTGCTGGTCTCCACGGTCGACCCGGCGGCCACCGTGACCGTCACCGGGGCGGCGGCCAGCGGGCCGACGTCGCAGCTGCTGGGCTGGCTGCTGCTGCCGCTCCTGCCGGCCCTACTAGGCTTCCAGGCGATGTGCTGGTGGGTGTTCCGGGGACGGACCGACGGCAGGGCACCGGTGTACTGGTGAACCGCCGTCCCTTCGACCCGCGTCTGCTGCGCCGGGTCCCCGCGGCCCGGCGCGACCTCGCCGTGCTCGCGGCCCTCGGCGGGCTCACCGCGCTGCTGGTCGTCGGGCAGGCCACCGCCCTGGCCACGGTGCTCGCCGCCGGCATCGGCGGCCGGCTGGACACCGGCGCGCTGGCCGGCTTCGTCGCCGCCGTCGGCGGCCGGGCCCTGGTCACCTGGGGGCAGGGCACCGTCGCCGCGCGGGCCGCCGCCACCGTGAAGGCGACGCTCCGCGCCGACCTGCTCGCCGCCGTCGGCCGGCACGGGCCCGGCTGGGTCGCCGGCCAGCGGGCCGGGCAGCTCGCCACCCTCACCGGGCGCGGCCTCGACGCGCTGGACGCCTACTTCACCGGCTACCTCCCCCAACTCGTGCTCAGCGTCACCGTGCCCGCCGCCGTGCTCGCCCGGCTGGTCTTCGCCGACTGGAGTTCGGCGCTGATCATCGTGCTGACCCTCCCGCTGATCCCGGTCTTCGGCGCGCTGCTCGGCTGGCAGGCCCAGGCCGCCACCGAACGGCAGTGGCGGCGGCTGTCGATGCTCGGCGGGCACTTCCTCGACATGGTCGCCGGGCTGCCCACCCTGCGCGCGTTCGGCCGGGCGCGGGCACAGACCGGGGTGGTCCGCCGGATGGCCGACGGGCACCGCGTGGCCACCATGGGGACGCTGCGGATCGCCTTCCTCTCCGCGCTGGTGCTGGAGCTGGTCGCCACCCTGTCGGTGGCGCTGGTCGCGGTACCGGTCGGCATCCGGCTGCTCGACGGCGGGATCACCCTGGCCACCGCGCTGCTGGTGCTGCTGCTCACCCCGGAGGCGTACCTGCCGTTGCGGGCCGCCGGCAGCCGGTTCCACGCCAGCATGGAGGGGCTGACGGCGCTGGACGAGGCACTGACCGTCTCCGCCGTACCGGCCGGGTCGACAGGCGGTGCCCCGGTGGACACCGGACACGCCCGGACGCCGTCCGGCGACGGCGAGATCGTCTTCTCCGGTGTCACCGTCGCCTACGAGCGGACCACCGCCCTACGGGACGTCACGCTCACCATCCGGCCTGGCGAACGGATCGCCGTCGTCGGGCCGAGCGGCGCCGGCAAGAGCACCCTGCTCGGCCTGCTGCTCGGCTTCGTCGCCCCGACCGCCGGCCGGATCACCGTGGCCGGGGTCGACCTGGCCGACGTCGACCACGACGACTGGCGTCGGCAGATCGCCTGGGTGCCGCAGCGCGCCCACCTGTTCGCCGCCACGCTCGCCGACAACATCCGGCTCGGCGCACCCGACACCCCCGACGCCGACCTGGCCCGCGCGGTCACCGACGCCGCGCTGGACGAGGTGGTGACGGCCCTGCCCGACGGGCTGGGCACCCTGCTCGGCGAGCGCGGCCACGGGCTGTCCAGCGGCCAGCGGCAGCGGGTCGCCCTGGCCCGTGCCTTCCTGCGGGACGCCCCGCTGGTGCTGCTCGACGAGCCGACCGCCCGGCTGGACACGGCGAGTGAGACGACCGTCCTGGACGCCACCCGGCGGCTGGTCGCCGGACGTACCGCCCTGCTGGTGGCGCACCGGCCGGCCCTGCTGGCCGACGCCGACCGGGTGCTGCACGTCGACGCCGGCCGGGTCACCGAGCTGACCCCGACCGCGGAGGCCGGCCGGTGAGCACCGCCCCTGCCCCCGGCGCGGGAGGCCCGCCGCCGCGCACCGGACCCGAGCGGGTGGTGCTGCGGCTGGCCCGGCCGTACCTGGGCCGGCTGGTCGGGGCCGGGCTGCTCGCGTCGGCCACCGAACTCGCCGGGCTGGCCCTGATGGCCACCGCCACCTGGCTGCTGATGAGCGCCGCCGGCCAGCCACCGCTGGACCGGCTCACCGTCGCCATCGTCGCCGTCCGGGCACTGGCCGTCAGCCGGGGGGTGCTGCGCTACACCGAACGGCTCGCCGGTCACGACGCCGTGCTCCGCATGATCACCGACGTCCGGGCCCGGGTCTTCGCCAGCCTCGCCGCCCGTCCGGGGCCGGCCGGCCAGCGCAGCGGGGACGCCCTGAGCCGGCTGGTCTCCGACGTCGAGGCCGTCCAGGACCTGCTGCTGCGGGTGCTCGTGCCCGGGGCGGCGGCCGCCCTGGTCGGGGTGCTGGCCGTCGGCGGGGCCGCGCTGGTCTCGCTGCCCGCCGCCGGGGTGCTCGCGGTCGGGTTGCTGGTCGCCGGGGTGGTGCTGCCGGTGCTCGCCACCGCGTCGACCCGCCGGGCCGCCGACGAGGTCGCACCGCTGCGCGGCGCGCTCGCCACCGACGCCGTCGACCTCACCCACGGTGCCGCCGACCTGGCCGCCTTCGGGGCCACCGGGCAGGCGCTGCGGGCCGCGACCCGGCGCGCCGACCGGTTGGCCCGGCTGGAGCGTCGGCTCGCCGCGACCGGGTTCGCGGTGGACGCGGCCGGGGTCCTGGTGGCCGGGCTGACCGCCGCCGGGGTGGTGCTCGCCGCACTCCGCGCCGACGTGGCCGGGGTGCTGGTGGGGGTGCTCGCCGTCGGCACCCTCGCCGCGGTGGAGATCGCGTTGGCGCTGGTCGGCGCGGCGCGTCAGCACACCCAGCTCCGCGCCGGCCTGGCCCGGGTGGCCGCCCTGCTCGACGACGCCCCCGACGGTGACCCCGGGACCGGGCCCGGTCGGCGGCGACCGGCACCGGAACCCGGCACCGACGCAGCCGACGGTGTCCCGGTGGACGCGACCACGACGGGGCTCGACGTGCGGTTCGAGGGGGTCGTCGTCCGGTACCGGGAGGGGGCCGCGCCGGCGCTGGCCGGGTTCGACCTCGACCTGCCCGCCGGACGCCGGATCGCGGTGGTCGGGCCGAGCGGGGCGGGCAAGAGCACCCTGGCCGCCGTGCTGACCGGGGCGGTACGACCCGACGCCGGCCGGGTCACCCTCGCCGGCCGGGACGTCTCGGCGTACCCGCCCGAGGAGTTGCCCCGGGCGGTCGGTGGCCTGCTCGCCGAGGCGTACGTCTTCCACGCCTCGGTCCGGGAGAACCTGCTGCTCGGCCGGCCGGACGCGGGCGAGGCGGAACTGGTCGAGGCGACCCGTGCCGCCGGCTTGCTGGACTGGGTACGCGAACAGCCGGACGGCTGGGACACCGTGGTCGGCGAGGAGGGCGGTCAGCTCTCCGGCGGGCAGCGGCAGCGGCTCGCGCTGGCCCGGGCACTGCTCGCCGCGCCCGGCGTCCTGGTGCTGGACGAGCCGACCGAGGGGCTCGACCCGGTCGCCGCCGACGCGGTGCTCGCCGGGACGCTGGCGGCCACCCCCGCCGGACGCTCGGTGCTGGTGATCACCCACCGGCTCAGCGGTCTGGCCGGGCTGGACGAGATCGTGGTGCTCGACGCCGGGCGGGTCGTCCAACGGGGACGGCACACCGACCTGGTTGCCGCCCCCGGCTGGTACCGGGACCAGTGGCTGCTCCAGGCGGCCGCCGAACGCGGCTACCTGGCCCTGACGCCCTGACCGGGGCGGCGTCCCGGGGCGGCCCAGGGGCGCGGGTCCGGGGATCTCCCCGACGCGCGGGCGCACCGGCGCATGACAGGGTGGTGCTATGCGTGCCTGCGACGGGACGGGGATCGACGAGCGGCTGCGGGATCTGGGGTCCCGGCTGCGGGGTCCGGCGCGGCTGCGGACCGAACTGCTCCGCGAGGCACGCGACGCGCTGGACGACGCCACCGAGGCGTACCGGGAGCGGGGTCTGCCGGCACCGGAGGCCGAGCGGCGGGCGGTGGCCGATTTCGGTACGCCGGCCGACCTGGCCCCGACGTACCAGGCGGAACTGGCCGCCGGGGCGTTACGCGGGCTGTCCCGGCGGGCGCTGCTGATCGCCCTGGTGCTGACCCTCGGCGGTGACCTGACCTGGCAGGGGTCGAGCTGGAGCGGTGGGCCGCCCCCGCCGCCGGGCTACCAGGTGCTCGCCGCTTCGGTGGACGGGATCTGGCTGGTCGTGGCCGGGTTGGCGCTGGCGGCCCTGCTGGGCGGGCGCTGGGCGGCCCGGCGGGGCCGCGGCGGCCCGCCGGCCGAGCGGCTGCTCGGGCTCGGGCTGGCCGGCACGCTGGTCGTCGGCGCGCTCGCCGGGGTGGCGCTGTTCGCCTGGTCGGCCGGGCTGTGGGACGCGGCCCTGACCTGGCCGCCGATGATCATCGGTTCGGTGCTGGCCGGTGCTGCCTATTTCACCCTTTTCCGGGCCACCCGGCTGTGGCTGGTGGCCGCCCGCTGACGTCGCGTCCCGGCGGCGGCCCACCCGGCCGGCCGGGGGTTAGTCGCGGCCGGGGCTCAGGCGGGGCCGGGGCTCAGGCGGGGCCGGGGGGTGGGGCGGCGGGGTCGAGGAAGCGGCCGACGGTCGCGCTGAACTCGCGCCAGCCGGCCCGTTCCCCGGCCAGCGACGCCCGGCCGGAGTCGGTGAGCCGGTAGGTGCGCCGCTCCCGACCGTTGACGGTGCTCCAGGAGCTGGCCACGTGGCCGGCCCGCTCCAGCCGACGCAGCGCGGGATAGATGGTGCCGGTCGGCAGGTCGAGCTGCCCGTCGCTGCGCGCGCGCAGTGCCTCGATGACGGCGTATCCGTGCAGCTCCCCCTGCTCCAGCACGGCCAGGAGCAGGGCGTCGAGGTGACCGTGCAACGCCTGAGCCTTCATGTGTAGTTACGCTACTTGTCGACCCGCCGGACCGCCAGCGGGACACCGCCACCGGACGCCGCCGAGGTGCGGGTTCGCGCCACCGCCGGGGTGCGGGGTCCGCCGACGCAGGGACGCCCATTAGGGTATGTGCCCAGAGTCACTCGGCGACCGCGCGGTCGCCGGGTGGGTAAACCCGACGCACACGGAGGTCAGCGTGGCCCGCCAGTCGCCCCAACGGCCCGACGCCGACGAACCCGAGCTCGGCGACACCGATGGGCCGACCGGGCCCGACGTGGAGTCCGGCCCGGTCGACCGCTCGCTCTGGGAAGAGCTGAACATCGATCCGGTCGAGATCGCCCTGCCCGCCGGCACCGGCTTCACCCTCCGGGCGTACCGGCCGGCACGCGAGCTGACCCCGACGGACGTCGTCGAGCGCGACGAGGACGATCCCTTCCTGGCCCGGCGTCAGGTCGTCGAGGCCGAGGACGACGACGAGGTGATCATCCTCGACGAGGAGTTCGCCGCACTCACGGCCGAGGACGACGAGGCGGACACCAAGGCCGAGGGCGACGGCAAGGGCAAGCGGGCCGACCGCAAGCGCGACACCGCCGACGCGGACACCGACGCCGTCGACCCGGACGCCGACGCCACCGACGACGACCCGGACACCGACGACGACAGCGACGAGGACGCCGACGCCGAGGGCGACGAGGAGGTGCCGGTCTTCCTGAGCCACAAGGGCCGGCTGCTGCTGTTCAAGACGCCCGAGTCCTTGGTCAGCTTCATCCGTTCCGGCGCGCCCAACGACCTGTCTCAACTGGACGGTTGGAATGAACTGTCCGAACGGGTGGAGCCCGCCGACATCGCCCCGCGCGACGAGGACACCTACGAACTCGACCTGGTCGTGGAGAACCTGCGCGGCGGGCACGACACGTGGGACCCGACCCTGCTCATCGAGGCCGGCGAGGTCGCCCGCGACCTGTCGTACGCGCTGCGGCTACCCGCCGTGCTGGACATGCTCTCGGCCGGTTCCAGCCTCGACGACCTCGACGAGGCGCTGCGCGCTTCTGTCAACGGCGGAGTCGGTGGTTTTCTCGGCCGTAGGCGGCTGAAAAAAATCGGGGCCCAGACCGCAAGCTTGGGATGGCGCACCATTGTCGGCAAGATCTCTGCCGTCGTGGACTGGCGCGACTGACCCCGAGCGGGGAGCATCAGTGGCTGGCAGTGAATAGACCGGTGTCCCGGGAGGAGGACGACGCCTTGGCGCTCGTGCGCGTGTACTGCGGTCTGGCCTCGGCAGATCCGGCCGACCGACCGGCCTCGGCCGGATCGACGCTGACGTCCGCCGTGGTCGACGACGCAGGCCGTCTGCTGCATGTCCACGAGATCAGCGACGACGCGGCCGGCTACGCCCGGCTCGTCACGCTGTTCGTGGAGCGGTCGGGCGGGCCGAGCGGCGTGGCGATCGCGGCCGACAGCGACGACCACGCGGTCACCTCACTGCTGAGCGCGGCCGGCCGTCCACTCGCGATCGCCGACGACGACTCGGTCGACGACTTCGCCGAGCGGTTCGCCGACGACGACTCCCTGGAGGAGATGCAGTCCGCGCCGGCCGAGCGGCGGGCGGTGGGCCTGGCCCGCGCCCTCCAGGCCGGCGCGCTCTCCGCGGTCACCCTGCCGGCACCCCGGGACCTGGCCGGTTTCAAGCAGGTCCTCTCCGCCCACGCCGCCCTGTCCAGCGGCCGGCACTCCGCCGCCGTGGCCCTGCGCGAGGTGCTGCGCGAGCTCTACCCGGCGGCCCTGCGCGCCTACCCGGACCCGGCCGAGCCGGTGGCGCTGGCCGTCCTCGACGCGTTGCCCGAGCCGAACATGCTCACCGGCACGTCGGCCCGGGGGCGGGACATGTCGGTGGCCGCCGAGGCGGTCACCGCACGGCTCACCGCCGACGGGGTCGCCGAGGCCGGCGAGATCGAGGCGGCGGTCACCGCGCTGCGGGTGGCCGTCTCCGAGACCCCACGCCGGGCCACCGTCAACCGGGCGCTCACCTCCGCCGTCGCCGAGACCGTCAGGCAGTCGGTCGCTGCGGTGCGCGCCTGTGACGCCGGCTGCGAGGCCCTGGTGGGCGCGCTCGCCACCCGGGTCAGCGCCCCGAGCCCGTTGCCCGGTCGCCGCGCCGCCGCCCGTCGGGGCGAGCAGGTCGCCGAGCTGACCGGGATCAGCGGCACCGGCCCCGGGCTGCGTCCGGTCCGGCCCGCCGAGCCGGCGCCGCCGGTGCCGACCGGCCGTCGTAGTCGTCCCGAGCCGGTCCCCGGCAGCGGCATGCCGGCCGCGCCCCGACCGCTCGGCCCGCCGCCGGTGGCACCCGCCCCGATCACGCCGCCGCCGGTGGCCCCGGCACCGGTCACCCCGGCCGCTGCGGCCGGCCTGCCGACCTCGGTGCCGCCCGCGCGTACCGACCCGGGCATGCCGGCGGTCCATCGCGGATCGGACGCTCCGACCACCATGATCCCGCCGATCCGTCGCGGGATGGACGCCCCGACGAACCGGCCGGTCTCGGCCCCGCCGCCGCCTCCCCCGGGGATCACCCCGATCGCTCCGGCACAGCGCGGCACCGTGCCGCCCGCCGAGGCCGGTGAGCCGTTCCGGCCGACGCTGACCACCGCCGCGATCAACAACGCCCGCGCCGAGCGGCAGCGCACCGTGATCCCGCCCCGGCCGAAGACCGCCGGTGCGCTCTCCGCCCCCACCGGCGGATTCAGCGCCACCGACCTGAACGTCCCGGTGCCGGTCAGCCGGCCCGAGCCGGAGCAGCCCACCGCCCCGCCCGGCTCGCGGGCGAACTGGCCGCTGGTCAACAACCCGGAGGATCCGGCCGACAGCTCCGCCAACAACCCGGTGGTGCCGGCATACGGCGAGCGGGGCGGCCGGCCGGCCGACGCGCCCACCGACGCCGGTGCCGGCCGGCGCATCACCCCGCCGTGGCTCGCCGACGACCTGCCGCAGGAGCCGCCGATGTTGCGGCTGGTGGAGCCGCCACCGCTGGCCGACCGGGCCCTGCGGGACGGGCTGGACCCCCCCGCCGACCCGCACCTGGACACCCCGCCGCTGCGGCTGGTGGACCGGGACGAGGCCGGCCGGGCCGGACGACCCCACCGGGCGGAGCAGCTGGACCGCCCCACCCGGGCCGAGCGGCCCGGTCGGCTGGACCGGCCCGCCGACCGCCCCGAACGGCTCGACCGTGCGGAACGGCCGGAGCTTCTCGACCGGGTCGAGCGGCCGGCCCGCGGTGACCGGCCGGGCCTGGAGCGGCGACCGGAACCGGCCGAACGCCGTCCCGCCCCGATGGAGCACCGCCCGCCACCCGTCTCCGACGAGGGAGACGGCGACCTGCTGATCTTCGCCCAGGCCAAGTCGGCCTGGTTCGTCGGGCACAGCGACGAGAGCGACCTGGAGTGGTCGTCGACCGCCGACACCGGTTGGCAGGCCGCCGAGAAGGTGGCGCAGCCGGCCGTCGGCGCGGAGACCTCCGCCGGGCTGCCCAAGCGGGTGCCGCAGGCCAACCTGGTGCCCGGGTCGCCGCTGCGCGAGGAGCGTCCGCTGCGGATCGTCCGGGACGCGGCGAGCCTCGCCGAGAACACCACCGGCTACTTCCGTGGTTGGCGTCGTGGCCAGGAGATCGGCGGTTTCGCCGTCGGCGGCCGACCCGGCCGGGAGGCGGCTGGCGGCTGGGACTTCAGCCGCGACCCGACCGAGCGGGACGACGACCGGGAGTACGAGTTCCGCTCCGCCGGCTACCGGTCCTGACCCTCTGACGACTCACCGCTGGCCCGACCGGTTCATCCGGTCGGGCCAGCGCCGTTGTGCGGCCCTCAACGCACCCGCCCCACCCCCGGGGGTCCTCCCAGGCCGTCGACCCGCGCAGCGGCCCGCAGAGCCGGCCCGCAGAGCCGGCGCACCGGCTGGGGCACCACACCTCTGCGCCCGGCCCCAGGAATCCCCACCACGCCATGCGGACACGACCGCCGGGGACCTGCCTCTCGTGGCGCGCGGGTCACCGGCCGCGCGGGGCACGGAGAGCACGAGGGCGGAGAGCCGCCTGCCGGCATACCGGACCGGGAACACGGACGCGCCCGGTCGCGGCCGAAGCCGCCACCGGGCGCGTACGGAGTCGGTCAGGCCGGCGCGACCGCGCGCGAACGGCGCATGGTCAGCACGTACTCGACCAACGAGATGAGCACGTGCTTGGTCGACTCCCGGTTCCGGGCGTCGCAGGCGACCACCGGCACGTCGGTCGAGATCGCCAGCGCGTCCCGGACGTCCTGCGGGTCGTGGTACTGCATCCCGTCGAAGCAGTTGATCGCCACCAGGTACGGCAGCCGCCGATGCTCGAAGAAGTCGATCGCCGCGAAGCAGTCGGCCAACCGACGGGTGTCGACCAGCACCACGGCACCGATGGCACCCCGGACCAGTTCGTCCCACATGAACCAGAACCGCGTCTGACCGGGCGTACCGAACAGGTACAGGATCAGATCCCGGTCGATCGAGATACGGCCGAAGTCCATCGCCACCGTGGTCGTCGTCTTGCCCGGCACCTGCCGGGTGTCGTCGACGCCCACACCGGCGGAGGTCATGATGGCCTCGGTGGTCAGCGGCGTGATCTCCGAGACCGAGCCGACCAGCGTCGTCTTGCCGACGCCGAACCCACCGGCGATAACGATCTTCGCCGACGTCACGCGCCCGTTCGGGGCAGGCGGCCGCTGCGACATGTCAGAGCCTGCGAAGTCCACTCAGCACCCTCTCCAGCAGTTCAGTGCCCACCGCGTCGTCCGAGTCGTCCAAGATGGTCGGCTCGTGGACCGCGACCAGGCCGTCCGTCGCCATGTCGGCGATGAGCACCCGGGCCACGCCGAGCGGGAGCTGCATCCGCGCCGCGATCTCGGCGAGCGACTGCACACGTCCGTCACACAGCGCGGCGATGTACTGGTGCTCCCGGCCCTGACCGCCGTTGCCACCGGCAGCAGCGCGACCGCGCACCGTCGTCTCGACGAGCGCCTCCAGGGCGATGTCGAGCCGGGGACGGGTACGACCACGGGTCACGGCGTACGGTCGGACCAACGCCCCTGTCGGTTCGTCACGATCGACCATGTCGCCGCTCACCTCCTTCGTCCCCGGCACCGGCTCTCACCCGGTGGAACCCGTCGTTCTTGTCGTCCCGTGCCGACCAGGCGGTCAGCCCGGTCAGCCCATCATCCCGACAGCCGTACGGGCCTGCGGCGTGAGCGCGTCACCGACCCGGTCGACCAACAGCGCCATCTCGTACCCGACCTGACCGACGTCGCAGCTGCGCGCGGCCAGGACGGCGAACGACGACCCGTCCGAGATGGACATCAGGAACAGGAAACCGTTGTCCATCTCGACGACGGTCTGCAACACCGCGCCGCCCTCGAAGCAGCGGGCCGCGCCCTGGGTCAGGCTGACCAGGCCGGACGCGATCGCGGCCAGCTGGTCGGCCCGGTCCCGGGGCAGGTCACGCGACGAAGCGAGGAGCAGGCCGTCGGCGGAGACCGCGACCGCGTGCGCGACACCCGGCACCCGGTCGGCGAAGTTGGCCAGCAGCCAACCCAGATCCTGCGTAGTTGTCATCCTTCATGCTCCTTCTGCCCGCTCCCGCCCGCCAGGCCGGAGCCAGACGACGAGGATTGCTGCCCGCCCGGAGTCGCGTCCGGGTTGGTGGGGTTGTCCGAGGTGGTCCGGCCGCGTTGCACACCTCGATGGTAGGCCGAGAGCAGCCCCCTGACCGCCTCCGGCGTCCGCCGCTGCACCGACGTGGTCGGCTTCTCGATAGCCCCCGGTACGAGCTGCGCCATCGGCGTCCGCTTCGGCAGACCGGTCTGGGTGGTGCCGGCCACCGGCGCCTCGGTCGCGGCCACCGCGGCCCGCCAGCCCTCGTCGGCGGCGGTCTGCCAGCCGGCGGGCTGCGCGGCGGAACGTCGGTTCGCCGGGCTCTCGCCCCGACCGGGGAACCCGCCACCGTTCACTGTCGACCCGTTGTCACGCGGCACGCCACCGGCCGGCGCAGTGTCTGCCATCGGTGCGCTACCTGTCGTCCCTGGTGCGGTGTACTGGGCCGGGTGACCGGCGGTGTCGACGGCTGCGTGGGTGGCCGTCGTGCCGTTGGCCGCCTGCTTGACGCCGGCCGCGTCCTCGGGGCCGGGCTTACGGGTACGGAACCAGGCCGACTCCAGCTCCCGGAAGATCGGCAGCTCCATCGTCTCGTCCGCGTACCGCTGCTGGGGAACCTGCTGCGGTGCCGAGGGCCGGTTGGCCGGCGTCGTCTGGGCGGCCCGCACCGGCGGGGCGGGCTGCCGCGTGACCGGCGCCGCCGGCTCGGAGCGGGGCACCCGGGGCAGCTCGGTGGTCATGTCCAGCGCGGCGGCGAGCCGCTCGGGAACCGGCGGGGTGGCCGTGTCCCTCTCCGGGTTCGCGACCGGCGGCCAGGCCGGCGGGGCGGCGGCACCCGGCGCGGCCCCGCCCGAGGTGGGCCGGGACGGCAGCGGACCGGTGGGCGACCCGGAGACCGGCGCGACCGGGCCCGGCTGACCGGCGTACGGGGACGCCGACACCGGGTAGCCCGGGGCAGGCTGGCCCGACACCGGGTAACCGGACGTCGGCTGACCCGAGACGGGCTGACCCGAGACCGGTTGACCGGACACCGGGTAGCCGGAGACCGGCTGGCCCGAGACGGGCTGGCCGGACACCGGGGCGACCGGGTACGCGGGCGGCAGCGGCGGGGCCGACACCGGCGGCACCGACGGCACCGGCGGGGAGCTGTACGGCCGGGCCTCGGGGCTGCTCGGCAGCTGGCGCGGAATGACCGGCTGCTGGCCGGTGCTGTCCGGGTCGTCGGTGCTCCGCCGCTGCGGCAGCGGGTCGATCGCGTGCCCGTTGGTGGCCCGTGGGTTGGTGAAGCCGTCGCCGCCGTTGATCCCGCTGGCACCGGTGAGGTCGGACCAGGCGGGCATTCCGCGCCCGCCGTTGGCGGGGGCGGCCGAGCCGTTGCGCGGTGCCGGGTCGAAGGGCCGACCGCCGAGGGTGACCTGGTTGCCGGAGTCGCCCGGCCGGGGGGCCGGCGGTTGGCCGTTGCCGAGGGCGGGAAGCGCACCGAAGGCCGGCGCGGCACCGGCACCGCCGAAGGCCGGTGTGGCACCGGAGCCACCGAAGGCCGACGCGGCGCCACCGAACGCCGGGGCGGACCCGCCGCCGAACTGCGGCCCTGCGGCCGGCAGGCCCGGCGTGCCGGGGGCCCGGCCGGTGAGCGCACGGGGCACCAGTACCGACGTGGGCAGGACGACCTCGGCCACGGTGCCCCGGTCGGTGCCGGGACGCAGCTCGACCTTGACGCCGTGCCGGGACGCCAGCCGGGCCACCACGACCAGGCCCATCATCCGGGAGACGGCCACGTCGACCTGGGGTGGCGTGGCGAGCCGCTCGTTGAGGTCGGTCAGCTGCTCGGCACTGATGCCGATGCCCCGGTCCTCCACGTAGAGCGACGCGCGGTCGCCGACCCGACGGGCCTCGACCATCACCTGGGAGTCCGGCGGGGAGAACGCGGTCGCGTTGTCGAACAGCTCGGCGACCAGGTGCACCAGGTCGTTGACCGCGTGCGCGGAGACCTCGATGTCCCGGTCGATGACCCCGAACTCGATCCGGGTGTAGTGCTCGACCTCGGACTGGGCGGCGCGCAGCACGTCGATCAGGGCGGCCGGTTCACGCTGCACGCGGGTCGAGTCGGCACCGGCGAGGACCAGCAGGTTCTCGTCGTTGCGGCGCATCCGGGTGGCCAGGTGGTCGAGCTGGAACAGCTCGGCCAGGCGGTCGGGGTCCTCCTCGCCGCGTTCCAGCCGGTCGAGGTGGCCGATCAGCCGGTCGACCAGGATCTGCGAACGGCGGGCGAGGTTGACGAACATCGTCGCGACCGAGGAGCGGAGCGCGGCCTGCTCGGCGGCCGTCCGGACGGCCTCCAGGTGGACGGCGTTGAACGCCTCGGTCACCTGGCCGAACTCGTCGCGGCTGCGGACCGGCAGCGGCTCGGCGATCTGGTTGGCCAGCTGGTCCGGGGACTGCTGGCCGGTGAACTGCGGGTCGCGCAGCCGGGCCACGGCCTGTGGCAGGCCGAACTGGGCGATGGACAGGGCGCCCTGGCGCAGTTCCCGCAGGGAGCGGGCCATCGACCGGGCGACCAGGTAGGCGAAGAGGATCGCCAGCAGCAGCATGCTCAACAGCAGGCCGGTCTCCAGGAAGACCTGACGCTGCACGTCGGAGCGCAGCTCGTCGGCCTTGGCCACCACGTCGCTGTCGAGGCGCACCTCGACGGCCCGGTTGAGCTGGGCGTACGCGACCATGGCCGCGTCCCACTGGTCGGTGCTGAAGGTGAGGCCGTCGAGCTTGTCGCCGTTGAGCGCGCTGACCTGACCGGCGTAGATGTCGGCCTGCCGCCGGTCGGAGCCGGAGACGGTCTGGTCCTGGAACTCGCGTTCGGCGCGGCTCGCCACGGCCTGGAAGCTCTGCAGGGCCTGCTGCTCACCGGTGTTGCTGGAGATGTACAGCTCACGCAGGGCCGGGGTGTACGCCTTCTGGAGCAGCACCTGGTGCACCGCGATCCGGCGGACGGAGGCGTACTCCTTGGCGCGGGCCATCGCGGCGGCGGCGCGCATCTGGTCGCTGAGGTCGTTGTCGCCGGCGAGCTGGGTGGCCGAGTCACGGATGGTGATCAGGTTGTTGATCAGGCCGGTGTACCGGCTGACCGCCTCGCTGAGCCGGAGCTTGCCGTTGTAGACCTGGCTGCGGATGCCGGGCATCTCGGTCAGGTCGCTGTCGATCCGGTCGAGCTGCGTCTCCAGGGAGGCCGGCAGTCCCTCGATCTCGGCCCGCTGCTGCGAGTACGGCGCCTTGGACTGGTCGACCCGCTGGTTGACCCGGTTGTACGCCTCCTGGTATTGGGCGCGGGCCTGCCCCTTGGGCGAGCCGAGCAGGAGGACGGCGTTGGTGCGCTCGTCCTGGAGGGTGTTGACGAGGTCGCCTGAGTAACCCACCAGGTTGGCCAGGTCACCGGCCCGGTTGGCGTTGTTGAGCGTCTGCAGGTGGTCCACCAGTCCGCTGGTGCCCACGACGACCGTGGCGATGGTCGGCACGATCATGATCAGCCCGAGCTTGGACCAGATCGGCATGTCGCGGAGCCGGCCGGCCGGCCGACGCAGACGCGACAGGAAGGAGTTCGCCGTCGTTGGCCGTTTGCTCACGTCACCGCCCTCGCGATTACAGCGTCTCCGCGTTGCCACGGGCAACGCCCAGCGGCCGACCCGGCGGGTCGGACCTCCGAGATTCCATCACGCCTCCCCTGAAAGAGAAAGCCCAGGTTGTCGGTCGCCGGAGGTGTGATGAGATGTTGATGCAATTTGATCGCAATCCGTCTTTCCGGAGTTACCCAAAGTAATGGAATATCGCCACCGCGTCGTGCTCCTCGCCGGGCCCTCCGGGTCCGGAAAGTCGTACATAGCGCAACGAACCGGCCTTCCCGTGCTCTGCCTGGACGACTTCTACAAGAACGGTGATGACCCTACGTTGCCGCGACAGAACGGACTGGTCGACTGGGACGCGCCCGAGTCGTGGGACGCGGGAACAGCGGTGGAGACAATTGCCCGACTGGCCCAGCAGGGCCGGGCCGATGTGCCGGTCTATGCGATCGGTGCGGATCGACGGGTGGCCACCCGGCCATTCGAGGTGACCGGATCGCCACTCTTCATCGCCGAAGGGATTTTCGCCGCCGAGATCGTCGCGGAATGCCGCCGCCGGGGGCTGCTCGCCGGGGCGTACGCGCTGCGCCGGCCGCGCGGGGCCACCTTCGTCCGGCGGCTGGCCCGGGACCTGTCCGAACAGCGCAAGGCGCCGAGGGTGCTGATCCGGCGCGGGCTGGCGCTGCTGCGCGCCGAACCGGCGGTGCTGCGTCGGCAGACCGGCCTCGGTGCCGAGGCCGCGCACGCGCGGGAGTTCCTGCGCCGGGTGGCCGACCTGGTCGCCGGCCACCCGCACCGCTGAGTCAGCCGATCAGCTTCGCGTACGCCGGCTTGATCACCTCGTCGATGAGCGCCAACCGCTCGTCGAACGGGATGAAGGCGCTCTTCATCGCGTTGACCGTGAACCACTGGAGTTCCTTCCAGCCGTAGCCGAAGTTCTCCACCAGCAACGCCATCTCGCGCGACATCGAGGTGCCGCTCATCAGCCGGTTGTCGGTGTTCACCGTCACCCGGAACCGCAGCTCCCGCAGCAGCCCGATCGGGTGCTCGGCGATCGACGCCACCGCACCGGTCTGCACGTTCGACGACGGGCACAGCTCCAGCGGGATGCGCTTGTCCCGCACGTACGCCGCCAGCCGGCCGAGCGTCGGCACCGGCCCCGGGGTGATGTCGTCGACGATCCGCACCCCGTGGCCGAGCCGGTCCGCCCCGCACCACTGGATCGCCTGCCAGATCGACGGCAGCCCGAACGCCTCACCGGCGTGGATGGTGAAGTGGAAGTTCTCCCGCTGGAGATACTCGAAGGCGTCCAGGTGGCGGGTGGGCGGGAACCCGGCCTCGGCACCGGCGATGTCGAAGCCCACCACCCCGGCGTCACGGTGCCGGACGGCCAGCTCGGCGATCTCCTGCGACCGGGCGGCGTGCCGCATCGCGGTGAGCAGGGTGCCGACCCGGATCGGGGTGCCCGCCGCAGCGGCCTCCGCGCTGCCCTCGACGAAGCCGGCGACGACCGCCTCGACGACCTCGTCCAGGGTGAGGTTCTGCTCCAGGTGCTGCTCGGGGGCGAACCGGACCTCGGCGTACACCACGCCGTCGGCGGCCAGGTCGAGCGCGCACTCCCGGGCCACCCGACGCAGCGCCGGGGCGGTCTGCATGACCGCGACGGTGTGCGCGAACGTCTCCAGGTAGCGCTCCAGGGAACCGGAGTGCGCCGCCTCCGCGAACCATCGGCCGAGCGCGTCGGGATCGGTGCTCGGCAGCTCGTGGCCCACCTCGGCGGCCAGCTCGACGACCGTCGCCGGCCGCAGGCCGCCGTCGAGGTGATCGTGCAGCAGCGCCTTCGGGACCTTGACGATGTCCTCGTATCGGATTGCGACCATCCCCCGACCCTAGTCACGCCCCCCGCCCGCCCGCGATCAGGCTCGCGCGGGCCGACCCGCGCGCCGGACCCGCCCCGGACGCGGCCCGCACGCGCCCCGCACGCGCCCCGGACGCGCCCCGGGGACAATGTCGCCGGTACAGCGGCATCAGCGCGAGCGGACACCGCAACACCGCCCCACCTGCGTCGGGCGGGACCGTCCGAGTCCGGCGGGACCCCGAGTCCGGGCGGGACCACCCGAGCCGGGGGCACACAGGCGTCGGGCGGGCATGCCGACGGGCCGGCCGGTTGCGCGCCGTAGGCTGCTGCGGGTGACCGCGCCGCACCCGTTCGAGCAGCCCGTCGACGCGACGCACCCGCAGATCGTCGCCCGGCTGCGCTGCCCGGTCTGCGCCGAGCCGCTGGCCGCCGCCACCGACACCCGCGCCCTGCGCTGCCCCCGCCGGCACAGCTTCGACCTGGCCCGCCAGGGGTACGTCACCCTGCTCGCCGGCCGGGCCCCGCACGTCGGGGACACCGCCGAGATGGTCGCCGCCCGCGCCGACTTCCTGGCCGCCGGGCACTACGACATGATCTCGTCCGCACTGGCCGGGGCGGCGGCATCCGCACTGGCAACGCCCGCCGAAGCGCGAAAACGGGCCGAGGCGGGCGGGTCGGAGGGGATGGGCTTCGGGACGTACCCGCTGGTGGTGGAGGCCGGGGCGGGCACCGGCCGGCACCTCGCGGCGGTGCTTTCGGCGTGGCCGGACGCCGTCGGCCTGGCCCTGGACGTCGCCAAGCCGGCGCTGCGCCGCGCCGCCCGTGCCCACCCGCGCGCCGCCGCCGCGCTCGCCGACACCTGGCAGCGGTTGCCGCTGGCCGACCGGTCGGTGGCCGTGCTGCTCGACGTCTTCGCCCCGCGCAACGGCGACGAGTTCCACCGGGTGCTGCACCCGGCCGGGATGCTGCTGGTGGTCACCCCCACCGACGCCCACCTCGGCGAGCTGGTCGACGTGCTCGGGCTGCTGCGGGTCGACCCGGCCAAGGCCGACCGGGTCGCGGACAGCCTCGCCGGGCGGTTCACGCCGGAGCACACCACCGTGCACACCGCCCGGCTCACCCTCGACCGGGCCGAGGTCGGCACCCTGGTCGGGATGGGGCCGAGCGCCTGGCACACCGACCCGGCGCGGCTCGCCGCCGCGATCGACGCACTGCCCACCCCGGTCGCGGTGACCGCCTCGGTACGTCTCACCGCCTGGCGACCCCGCTGACCACGGCGCGACGGACCCGGGAGGGCGACGCCGCCGGACGCGGGAACGCTCAGGTGGAGAGGTCGACCTCTTCCCAGCCGGGCGGCTCGTCGTGGTAGGGGCCCCGCAGCATCACCGCCCACTCCAACGCCCACCGGCGCTGGCCGATCGCGTTCGCGTCCACCAGGCCGGGCAGCCGGTGCCCCGACTTCTCCACCTCCAGGTACGCCCAGTCCAGGCAGTAGTGCAGGTCGAGCAGGGCGGCGGCGTCCGCCGGGTGCTGCGGGGCGGCCAGGATGCGGGCCCGCCACTGACCGAAGGTCTCCCCGCCGGCCAGGTACGGCATCCGCTCCACCAGCCGCTCGTCCACCGGGATGGTCGGATCGAGCTGCTTGCTCAGGCCCAGCACCCAGGACAGCGAGAAGAGCGCGTCGTGGTGCAGGACGAACGAGCGGTGGTCGCCCTTGCCGCCCACCACGAACTGCCACTCGGGCGGAGTGACCATGTCGACCAGGTGGGATTCGAGCAGCCAGCTCATCGCCGTCTGCGCCGGCATCCCGAAGCAGCGGGCCAGGATCAGGTGCAGCACCGCGATGCGCGCCTCGATCTCCACGGTGGGCCGCAGTTCGATCTCGTCGCCCGGCTCCCAGACCAGGGGAAACTGGGCCGGCGGCAGGGGCAGGCGTAACCGGGACAACTCGTCGAGGCTCGCCTCGCGGACCTCGCGGGGATCGGGCGCGGCTACCAGCACGATCGGATTCCCTGTCTGCTCACGCGGCGTCACCGCCGTTCGGTCCCCCTGACCAGGGAGGATAGCGTTCCGTCGCGACCGGCACCACGTCGGTCGGCCCCTGTCGGGCCGACCGGTGTCAGGTGCCGCCGACGGTCAGCCGATCCGCTCGATGACCAGCGGCGACGCCGACGGCGCGGTGGCCGACACCCGGACCGCCAGGGCGGCCTCGGCGCGTGCGGCCGGCAGCCGCACCGTGTCGTCGGCGCGCAGCTCGTACAGCGGTTCGCCGACCCGGACCGGGTCGCCGGGCCGCTTGTGCAGCACCACCCCGGCGGCGGCACTGACCGGGTCCTCCTTGCGGGCCCGCCCCGCGCCGAGCCGCCACGCGGCCACCCCGATCGCGTACGCGTCGACGGACTCGACGAAGCCGTCGGTGTCGGCGCGGACCACTTCGACCTCGTTGGCGGTGGGCAGCTTGGCGTCCGGGTCGCCGCCCTGGGCGCGGATCATCGTGCGCCAGGCGTCCATCGCCCGCCCGTCGCGTAGCGCGGCGGCCGGGTCGGCGTCGGGCAGACCGGCCGCGTCGAGCATCTCCCGGGCCAGGGCCAGGGTCAGCTCCACCACGTCGGCCGGGCCGCCGCCGGCGAGCACCTGCACCGACTCGGCCACCTCGACGGCGTTGCCCACGGTCAGCCCGAGCGGGGTGGACATGTCGGTGAGCAGGGCGACCGTGCGCACCCCGTGGGCGTCGCCGAGCGCCACCATCGTCCGGGCCAGCTCGCGGGCGTCGGCCACGTTCTTCATGAACGCCCCGGAGCCGACCTTGACGTCGAGGACCAGTGCCCCGGTGCCCTCGGCGATCTTCTTGCTCATGATCGAGCTGGCGATCAGCGGAATCGCCTCGACGGTGCCGGTGACGTCGCGCAGCGCGTACAGCTTGCGGTCGGCCGGGGCGAGCGCGGCGCCGGCCGCGCAGATCACCGCGCCGACGTCGCGGAGCTGGGCGATGAACTCGTCGTTGCTCAACGAGGCCCGCCAGCCGGGGATCGACTCCAGCTTGTCGAGGGTGCCGCCGGTGTGCCCGAGCCCCCGGCCGGAGAGCTGCGGGACCGCGCCGCCGCACGCCGCGACCAGCGGCGTGAGCGGCAGGGTGATCTTGTCACCGACGCCGCCGGTGGAGTGCTTGTCGACCGTCGGCCGGTCCACCGCCGACAGGTCCAGCCGCTCGCCGCTGGCGATCATCGCGGCGGTCCACCTGGCGATCTCCGGCACCGACATGCCGCGCAGCAGGATCGCCATGGCCAGCGCCGACATCTGCTCGTCGGCCACCAGCCCCCGGGTGTACGCGTCGACCACCCAGTCGATCTGGCCGTCGCTGAGCACACCCCCGTCCCGCTTGGCCCGGATGACGTCGACCGCGGTAAAAGCACTCACCGTTGAGTTCCCTCTGAAGTCGTTGCAGTGACCGGCGCGAGAGCCGGACGGGTCAGGAAGCGGCCCAGCGGGCCGGGATCTCCACCGGCGGCTCGCCCTCGCCGGCCCAGAAGATGGTGCCCTCCGCGTCCACCACCACGACCCTGGGCGTCCGGGCCAGCCCCCAGGTGATCGCCTCCGCCGGGTCGCCCCAGCTCGGGCCCTCCTCCAGCACCCCGGGCCCGGCCTCGTCGCTGTCGCCCGCCGACCGTTCCCAGTACGCCGTCCAGACCTGTTGCCCGGCGGAGAGGTCCGGATGCACGAAGACGGTGCCCCGCCCCCGCCAGGCGGCCAGCCGGTCCGGCACCACCGGCACCGGGTTCTCGCCGACGACCGCCTCGATGTCGGCCACGTCGAAGGCGTGCGGCAGCAGCTCCGCCATCCGCAGCGGGCCGGTCCTCGACTCGACCAGGCACTCCGGGCCGCCGTTCTCCCAGAGCAGTTGCCGGCACCTGCCACACGGCATCAACGGCTCACCGTTCGCGTCGACGCAGGACATCGCGACCAGCCGGCCGCCGCCGGTGGCGTGCAGCGCCGAGACCACCCCGCACTCGGCGCACAGGGTCACCCCGTAGCCGGCGTTCTCCACGTTGCAGCCGACCACCACCCGGCCGTCGTCGACGAGGGCCGCCGCGCCGACCGGGAACTGCGAGTACGGCACGTAGGCGTGCCGCATCACCTCGGTCGCGGCGGCCCGCAGGCGCTCCCAGTCGATCTCGCTCATCCCCTCATTCTGCCCAGGTCACCCCACCCGGGTGCGGGAAGGGTGCCGGTCGGCCGCCCGTCGCTTCCCGGCGGCCGGCCCGGGGCCGTACCCCGGACGGCGTCCGCCGGGGACGACGCGGGCCCGGCAGGGAGGTCCCCGCCGGGCCCGCACGGGCCGGTCTCTCAGCCCTTCACGTACGGCTTGCCGTCGGCCGCGGGTGCCCGGACCCGACCGACCAGCCCGGCCACGGCCAGGATGGTCGCGAGGTAGGGCAGCATCGCCAGGAACTGGTTGGGGATGCTGCTGCCGATCGCCCCGAGGTAGGTGGCGAGCTGGTCGGCGAAGCCGAAGAAGAGCGCGGCGAGCAGCGCCCCGGTCGGGCTCCACCGGCCGAAGATCAGCGCGGCCAGGGCGATGAAGCCCTTTCCGCCGATCATGTTCTTGGTGAAGCTGTAGAGCGCCAGGGTGTACGACGCGCCGCCGATGCCGGCCACCACGCCGGCCAGCAGCACGTTGCGGTACCGCAGGCTCAGCACCTTGACCCCGAGGGTGTCGGCGGCGGTCGGGTGCTCGCCCACCGACCGGGTCCGCAGGCCCCACCGGGTGCGGAACAGCGCGAGGTGGATGACCAGCACCAGCAGCAGGCCGAGGTAGAGGAAGATGTTGCCCCGGAACAGCGCCGGGCCGAGCAGCGGGATGTCCTTCAGCAGCGGGATCTCCCAGTTGCCGAAGCGCGGCGCGCTGTTGTACGTGTCCGCGTCGGTCTGCATCAGCCGCTCGTAGAGGAAGCCGGTGACGCCGACCGCCAGCAGGTTGAGCACCACACCCATCACGACCTGGTCGACCAGGTAGCGGATGGCGAAGACGGCGAGCAGCAGCGAGATGAGCGCGCCACCGACCGCCGCCGCCACCAGGCCCACCCAGACGTTGCCGCTGAGGCTGCCGAAGAGCGCGCCGCTGAACGCGCCCATCAGCAACTGCCCCTCGATCGCGACGTTGACCACGCCGGACCGCTCGCAGAGCACCCCGGCCAGCGCACCGAAGATCAGCGGCAGGGCCAGGACGAAGGTGCCCCGGACGATGTTGACCATCGGCATGAAGTTGCGGCCCTCGGGGGCGGCGGAGACCTGCCAGCACAGGAAGCTCAGTACGAAGGCGACCAGCCCGACCCCGAGGATCAGGGTGAACCAGCGCTTCGGGACCCCGGCCAGCAGCGCGCCGCCGGCCCCGGCCGCGACGACCCCGAACAGGATCGCGCCGAGGGTCCCCTGGATCTCCAGTGCCGCGCCGCCCTCGGTCTCGCTGAGGGTGAACCGGGCCTGCTGGCCGGTGGCCAGCGCCCC
The DNA here is from genome assembly GCF_049863385.1 of Micromonospora sp. WMMD723. Classification (NCBI taxonomy): domain Bacteria; kingdom Bacillati; phylum Actinomycetota; class Actinomycetes; order Micromonosporales; family Micromonosporaceae; genus Micromonospora; species Micromonospora sp. WMMD723. The sequence continues at coordinate 2,809,901 of NZ_JBMKNR010000001.1, read as the reverse complement.
GAACAGCACGGTGGCGAGCACGCCCAGCGCCAGCAGGACCGCGCCGACCTTACGGGGACGGGTCCAGAAACCCTCGTCGACCGCGGCCACGGCGACGTCGGGGACAGCGGTGGTGGACATGCCTCACCAGCCCTTCGCGAGGCTCGTCTGCAACCGGGCGGCACGGGCGGCCCGGAGCTGGAAGATCGCCTTCACCAGGGCCGGCGCGGCGATGAAGATGACGATCAGCGCCTGGAGCACGGTGACCAGCTCCAGCGAGATCCCGGAGTACGACTGCATCCGGTTGCCACCGGCCTGGAGCGCGCCGAACAGCAGCGCGGCCAGCAGCACACCCCACGGCTTCACCCGGCCGAGCAGCGCCACCAGGATGCCGTCGAAGCCGATCTGCGCGATCACCAGCGGGGTGAGCGCGTTCGCGGTGGAACCCAGCACCATCTGGCTGCCGCCGAGACCGGCGAGCATCCCGGCGATCACCATCACCAGCACGTACGTCTTGGTGACGCTGATGCCGGCGGTCCGCGCCGCGTCCGGGTTGGCCCCGACGGCCCGCAGCTCGAAGCCGAGCGTCGAGCGGTTGAGCAGCCAGGCGATGGCCCAGGTGGCCAGCACCGCGAGCAGGATGCCGGCGTGCACCCGCAGGTTGTCGCCGAGCAGCCGGGGCAGCGCGGCCGAGGAGTCGACCGGGCGGCTGATCGCGTCCGACCGGTCCGGGTTCTGCACGCCGTTCTGCACGATGATCCAGGACAGGAAGTAGACGGCGACGTAGTTGAGCATGATCGTGTTGATCACCTCGTGCGCGCCGGTCCGGGCCTTGAGGATGCCGGGGACGAAACCCCAGACCGCGCCGCCGGCCGCACCGGCGATCAACGCGACGACCAGGTGCACCACCGGGGGCAGCGGCAACGCGAAGCCGGCCACCGCGGCCAGGATCACGCCCATCGTCGCCTGGCCCTGGGCACCGATGTTGAACAGGCCGCCCCGGAAGGCGAGCGCCACCGACAGCCCGGTGAACACCAGCGGGGCGGTGTAGGTGAGGGTCTCCGAGATCGGGCTCATCGCGGCGGTGAAGCCGGACGCCTCCGGGTCGAAGACCGCCCCCTTGAACAGGTTGGCGTACGCCTCGCTGACCACCGTCCAGCTCGCGTTCAGGGCGTCGGTCGGGCGGGCCGTGATGTAGCCGTAGGTGGCCAGCACGTCCGGGTCCGACACGATGATCAGGACCGCGCCGACCAGCATCGCCAGCACCAGGGCGAGGACCGTCACGGTCACCGTGTTGGCGGCCCACAGATTGTCCAGGAAGAGCCGGCCCAGCGTGGGCCGGGGCCCCGGCGCGGGCTGCTTGGGTGAGGTCATCGTGGCGCCCCGGTCGGCTCTGCCGGTTCCGGCCAGCTCCGCCTCGGTCGCCGGTTCCTTGTCCGGGGAGCCGGACGCCGGGTTGGGGTTGCTCATGCCTCGTCCTCGTTGCCAGGGCTCTCGGGGGCCGGCGTCACACCGCCGGCCGCCTCGCCCGGGGTGGCCGCGCCGTCGGTCGGGGCCGGTGCGGGGGCGTCGGGGGTGATGCCGGCCATCAGCAGGCCGATCTCCTCGCGCGGGGTGTCCGGGCCGACGATGCCGATGATCCGGCCCCGGTACATCACCGCGATCCGGTCGGCGAGGCCGATCACCTCGTCCAACTCGCTGGAGACCACCATGACGGCGGTGCCGACGTCGCGCTCCCGGATGACCCGGCTGTGGATGAACTCGATCGAGCCGACGTCCACGCCCCGGGTGGGCTGGGCGGCGATGAAGAGCTTCAGCGGCCGGGACAGCTCCCGGGCCACGATCACCTTCTGCTGGTTACCGCCGGACAGGGTGCCGACCGCCGCGTCCGCCGACGGGGTACGCACGTCGAACTGCTCGATCCGCTCCTTCGCCGAGGCGGCGATCGCGTCCGGCCGCAGCGCCAGGCCCCTACCGAACGGCGGCCGGTCGTAGATGTCGAGGACCAGGTTCTCGGCGACGCTGAATTCCTTGACCAGGCCGTCGACGCTGCGGTCCTCGGGGACGTAGCCGACCCCGGCACGGAGCACCTTCTTGGTGGACCAGCCGTGGATCGGCTCGCCGTCGAGGGTCACCGTGCCGGCGAGCGTCGGGCGCAGCCCCATGATCGCCTCGATCAGCTCGGTCTGCCCGTTGCCCTGCACACCGGCCACGCCGAGCACCTCACCGGCGCGTACGGTCAGGTCGACGCCGTCGACCGCGCGGACCTGCCGGTCGTCGTCGACGACCAGGCCGGCGACCTCCAGGATCGGCCGGCCCGGGGTGGCGGGCTGCTTGTCGACGGTGAGCCGGACGTTGCGGCCGACCATCAGCGCGGCCAACTCGTCCCGGCTCGCCTCGGGGGAGGCGGTGCCGACGGTCCGGCCGCGCCGGATCACGGTGATCCGGTCGGCGATGGCCTTGACCTCGCCGAGCTTGTGGGTGATGAAGACGATCGACTTGCCGGCCGCCTTGAGCGACCGCATGACCGTGAGCAGTTCCTCGGTCTCCTGCGGGGTGAGCACGGCGGTCGGCTCGTCGAGGATCAACAGGTCGACGTCGCGGGTGAGCGCCTTGACGATCTCCACCCGCTGCTGGATGCCGACCGGCAGGTCCTCGATCACGGCGTCCGGGTCGACCCGCAGGTTGTACCGCGCGGAGACCTCGGCCACCTCGCGGCGGGCCCGCCGCCGGTCGAGGAAGCCGACGATGCCGCCCCGGACCTGCTCCGCGCCGAGCATGATGTTCTCGGCCACGGTGAAGACCGGCACCAGCATGAAGTGCTGGTGCACCATGCCGATCCCGGCCCGGATCGCGTCCGAGGGGCCCTTCAGCTTCAGCGGCTTTCCGTCGACCAGGATCTCGCCCCCGTCGGGCTGGTAGAGCCCGTAGAGCACGTTCATCAGGGTCGACTTGCCGGCGCCGTTCTCGCCGAGCAGGGCGTGGATCTCTCCAGGCTCCACCGTCAGGTCGATGTGATCGTTGGCGACCAGATCACCGAACCGCTTGGTGATGCCGCGCAGTTCGAGTCTCAGCGCAACCTCCTGGGGTGCGAGCGATGGTGCAGCCTAGCTGCCGGGTCGGCCGGTCACCGGGGTGCCGGCCGACCGGTGCGCGGACCGGCCGCCCCGACGCCCGTGGGGTTGCCCACGTACGCCGGGACGGCCGGTCGTCATGCCTGGTGCCCGCCGGCCGCCGCTGCCGATGATCCCATCGCGGCGGCCGACGCGGCGGTCACTTGGTCGGCTGGGCCTTCGAGGTGACCGTGATGGTGCCGGCGGCGATGTCCGCCTTGAGCTTCTCGACCTCGGCCTTGAGGTCCGCCGGGACCTTGCTGTCGAAGTCGTGGTACGGGGCGATCGAGACACCGTTGTTGGCCAGGTTGCCGACGAAGCCCGGGGTGGCGGCGAGCTTCTCGCCACCGGCGGCCTTGAGCACGGCGTCCTTGACGGCGTCCGGGATGTTCTTGACCACGGTGGTCAGCAGCGCCGCGCAGTCCGGGGTGCTCTCGCAGCCGTCGACGTCGACCCACACGACCGAGTACTTGCCGCCCGACGCCTTCGCCGCGGCGGTGGTGCCGAGGCCCGCGCCACCGGCGACCGGCATGACGATGTCCGCGCCCTGGGCGACCAGCGCGTCGGAGACCTTCTTGCCCTCGTCCTGCTTGGCGAAGTCGTTGGTGAAGGAGCCCTTCTGGGTCTCCTTGTTCCAGCCGAGCACCTGGACGTTCTTGCTCTTGGTCTTGTTGTAGTGCGCCACGCCGTCGGCGAAGCCGTCCATGAAGATGGTCACGGGCGGGATCGGCAGGCCACCGTAGGTGCCGACCTTGCCGCTCTTGCTCATCCCGGCGGCCAGGTAACCGGCCTGGAAGGCGGCCTGGGCGGTGTCGAACTGCATCGGGTAGACGTTCGCCGTGGCCGGGTTCGCGTCCACGATGCCGAACTGCTGGTTCGGGTTGGCGGCGGCGATCTTCTTGGTGGCGTCCGACATCAGGCCACCGACGGCCAGGATGAAGTCGCACTTCTGGTTGACGTACCCGGTCAGGTTGACCTCGTAGTCCGCCTCGGCCTTCGACGCGACGTACTTGATGTCGATGTTGTCGTTGGCCTTCTTGGCCTCCTCCAGGCCCTTCCAGGCGGAGGTGTTGAACGACTTGTCGTCGATGCCGCCGACGTCGGTCACCATGCAGGCGCTGTACTTCTTGTCGCCGCTGCCACCGGCGTTGTTGTCGTCGTCCGGCGCCTCACCACACGCGGCAGCACCCAGCACGAGCCCACCCGCCGCGATGGCAGAGGCGATCCGCATCCCACGCACAGAGCGCAAGACGTCTCCTTCCATTGCTCACCGCCTCGTGCGGTGGCAGCCCTTGAACCGACGAGCGTTGTGCCGCCGGCATCCCACGTTACGGACGGGAGCGTAGCCCGACGTCCACCCACCGGCCGCCAATCGTGCACGACTGTTGAACGCTCGTTATCCCGGCGTAACCCTCGGGTGGGGCACATCACTCAGCATGCCGGTTCCGGCGGGCCAGGTGCGGCGAACGTCCCGTTCCCGGCGACCCCGACGGCTACCGCCAGAACACCGCCACAGCGGCCGTGACCAGGGTCAACCCGATGATCGCCAGGAAATGGCCACGGGCCACCTGCGCCCGCTTCCGGGAGAAGAAGACCATGACGAAGATGAGCAGGGCCAGCACCAACTTGGTAACAAGCTTCGCGGGGGCCGGCTCGTCGCCGTCGCGCAGCGGCGCGGACAGGCCCACGCCGGTCAGCAACTGGATCACCGAGCCCCAGAGCATGGCCGCGTTGATCCGCAGCCGGCCGCTGACGTACTGGGCGACGGCACCGCCGAGCAGCAGCGCGAACCCGATCAGATGGACATAGAGAAGGACCAGTCGGAGAGCTTCCACGCCGGCCATCCTCCCCCATCAACGACAGTTTGTAGTAGGTGGCCCGCCGGCTGAGTTCAATCCGTGATCTCGCCGTCCCCGCCGACGGGCCGCCCGTCAGAGCCGCCAGACCTGGAAGGTCGGGCCGTCACCGGGCAGGGTGATCCCGCCGTCGGGGGCGGACCGCAGGGCCGGGGCACCCCCGTGGAGGTTCTCCCCCGTCGGGCCGGAACCGGTGGCCGGCAGGCCGGTCAGCCGCACCGGCGGGCCGGCCGCCCGGCGGGCCAGCACCAGCACCGCGCCGGTGGTCGCCTCGCGCAGGAAGACGAGCGTGTCGGCGTCGACGTACACCCAGCGCAGGCCGCCGTGCCGCAGCTCCGGGGTGTCCCGGCGCAGCGCCAGCAGCGCCCGGTAGGCGGCGAAGGTGCCGGCGTCGCGTTGCTGCGGCCGGTGCCACGGCATCGGGGTACGCGAGGACTCGCCGTTGCCGCCGGTCAGGCCCCACTCGTCACCGGCGAAGACCACCGGGGTGCCGGGCAGGGTGACGAGCAGCCCGGCGGCCACCTCCTGCCGGGCGGCGTCGCCGACCACGGTGCGGATGCGGGCCGAGTCGTGCGAGCCGAGCAGCTGCCACGAGTGGACGTACGACCGCCAGGAGACCAGCGACCGGAAGCTGTCCATGGTGGCGAGCACCGCGTGCGCGTCCCGCCGCCGCACCCCGCCCGGCGTGCCGAGGAAGTTCGGCAGCGGCACCTGGTCCCCGGCGTCCCCGGGCCCGGTGCGCAGCCAGGACCAGACCGGGTCGGTGAAGCCGACGTAGTTCATCGTGCCGTGCCAGCCGTCGCGGTCCAGGTCACCGGTGTGGTCGTGACCGTGCTCGGCGAGCAGCAGCCCGTCGGCCCGGGTCTGCGCGACCACCTCGCGCAGCAGCCGCGCCACCTCGTGGGTGTACGCGTCCGCGCCCCGCCGGCCGGTCATGTTGGCCACGTCGACCCGCCACCCGTCCAGCCCGTACGGCGGGCGCAGCCAGCGGCGCAGCAGCGAGTCCGGGTCGGTGGCGAAGCGGCGGCGCAGCTCGGCGCTGCCCCAGTTCAGCTTCGGCAGCGACCGCACCCCGTTCCACGACTCGTACGTCGGCTCCCCGCCACCGGTCGGCACGTCGAAGTAGTACAGCTCCCGTTCGGGGGCGTCGGCGTCGGCCCGGGCGCGGGTGAACCACTCGTGCGCGTCACCGGTGTGGTTGCTGGTGATGTCGCCGATCAGCCGCCAGCCCCGGGCCCGGACGGCGTCGGCCAGCCGGACCAGCGCCGCGTCGCCGCCGAGCAGCGGGTCGACGGTGTCGAAGCCGGCGGCGTCGTAGCGGTGGTTGGAGCGGGCCGGGAAGATCGGCGTCAGGTAGACGGTGTTGACGCCGAGCCGGTCCAGGTGGTCGAGGCGTTCGGTGATGCCGTCGAGGTCGCCGCCGTAGAACTGGCGGGGGGTCTGCGGGCCGTACCCGATGACCGGGGTGTCCCAGTCGCACGGGACGGCCCAGTCCGGCGGGGTGCGCCCGTCGGCGGCGGCGGACCGGGCGAACCGGTCGGGGAAGATCTGGTAGACCAGCGCGTCGCGGGCCCAGGCCGGCGGCGGGGCGTGGCTGACCAGCCTGAAGTCGCCGTGGTCGGGCACGTCGTGGTCGACCTGCCCGGCGGCGTTGAGCCAGCGGTAGCCGGTCGTCCCGGTGAGCATGAACCGGTAGTTGCTGACCGGGTTGCGGACCTCGACGTCGGCCCGCCACCACACGTCGTGGCCGTCCCGGCGGTCGACGGTGGCCTCGACGAAACGCGGCTCACCGTCGCCGGTGGTCCGGACGTGCACCTGCCGGACGTCGGTGCCCTCGGGCACCCGGACGAAGACCGGCACGGTCTGACCGAGGGTGGGTTCCTGCTCGGGCACGTACAGCGCGGAGCCGTCGTGGTGCGGTGACAGGGACATGGCTGCCTTCCGATTCATCCCTTGACGGCCCCGGCGGTGAGGCCGGAGACGATGTAGCGCTGGAGGAGCTGGAAGACCAGCACGGTGGGGATCGCGGTGAGCAGGGTGCCCGCCGCGAAGATGCCGAAGTTGTTGTTCCGCTCCCCCGCCACCAGGCCGAACATGCCGACCGCGAGGGTCTTGGACCCGGTGTCGGTGAGGAACACGTTGGCGATCATGAATTCGTTGATCGTGCCGATGAACGACAGCAGCGCGGTCACCGCCAGGATCGGCGCCACCAACGGCAGCATGATCCGGAAGAAGACCTGTGCGTGGCTGGCGCCGTCCATCGTGGCCGACTCGTCCAGCTCGCGGGGCAGGGTGTCGAAGAACCCCTTCATCAGCCAGGTGTTCATGCCCAGCGCGCCGCCCATGTAGAGCAGGAACAGGCCCCACGGGGTGTTGAAGCCGATCGACGGCCACAGGTCGGTGACCCGGGTGAAGATCAGGAAGATCGCCACGATCGCCAGGAACTGCGGGAACATCTGGATCAGCAGCAGGGTCAGCAGCCCGATCCGCCGCCCGGCGAAGCGCATCCGGGAGAACGCGTACGCCGCCAGCGAGGACAGGAAGATCGACGCGAAGCTCGCCCCACCCGCGATGAGCAGCGAGTTGAGGAACCAGCGGCCGAACTCCGTCCGCTCGAACAGGTCACCGAAGTTCGCCAGTGACGCCCCGGTGGGCAGCAGCTCGGTCGACGAGAGGGTGCCGAGCGGGTTGAGCGCGGCGGAGAGCACGAACAGGATCGGGAAGAGGCTGAACGCCACCGCCAGCACGCCGACCGCGTGCCGCCAGCCGACCTGGGTGAACCACCGGCCCGGGCGTCGAGCGCCGGGTACCGCGGCACCCGGCCGACCGGCGCGCGGCCCGGCGGCATCCGACCGGACGGCGGGCGCGGCGGCGTTTGGACGGGTCGTCACGAGTAGACCTCCTCCTGCTGGCGGGTGCGCCGGAAGCTGACCGCCGAGACCGTGGCCACGATCGCGAAGATGAAGATCGACACCGCGGCGGCCAGGCCGAACTCGGCGCCCTGCGCGCCGAAGGCCAGCCGGTAGGTGTACGTGATCAGCAGGTCGGTGGCCCCGTTCGTCGGGTTGTCCGGCGCGAACGGGCCACCCTCGGTGGTCAACCAGATCGCGTTGATGTTGTTGAAGTTGTACGCGAACGACGCGATCAGCAGTGGCGAGAGCGCGACCAGCAGCAGCGGCAGGGTGACCGCCCGGAACGACTGCCAGGGCGACGCGCCGTCGACCGAGGTGGCCTCGGTCAGCTCCTTGGGGATCGCCTGGAGCGCGCCCGTGGTCACCAGGAACATGTACGGGTACCCGAGCCAGAGCTGCACCAGCAGCACCGCCAGCCGGGCCGACCAGGCCTCGCCGAACCAGTCGACACCGAGCCCGAACAGGTTGTTGACCAGGCCGAAGTCGGTGTTGAACATGTCCCGCCAGACCAGCAGCATGGCGAACGACGGCATCGCGTACGGCAGGATCAGGAAGACCCGGTAGAGGTTGGTGCCCCGCATCCGGGGCGAGTGCAGGGCCAGCGCGATCGCCATGCCCAGTAAGAAGGTGAACCCGGTGGAGCCGATCGCGAAGGCGAAGTTCCACAGCAGGGTGCCGAAGAACGGGCCGGAGATGTTCGGGTCGGTGAGCACCCGGGCGAAGTTCTTGAAGCCCACCCCGACCTGCCAGCCCTGGGCGAGCCGCTCGCCGTCGGCGGCGACGAAGGCACCGGTGTCCGGGTCGGCCGTCCAGGTCCTGCCGGTCTCGCCGTCGGTGACGCAGTCGCAGCCCCGGTCGTACGCCCGGACGGCCTTGCCCTCGTAGGCGCGGGACAGGCCGTTGGAGCGCACCGCACCCCCGGAGGTCGGCACCACCAGGGCGGTGATCTCCTCGCTGCGGACGCTGGCCTGGCCGACGTTGAGCACGGTGTAGCCCTTGGCGGCGGTGACCCGGCCGCTGCCGGCGACGGTCACGTCGGCGGCGTCGAGCGGGCGCAGCCCGTCGGCGTCCCCGGCGGAGACCCGGCCGGTCCCCGGGTCGGTGAGCAGGAAGACCAGCGGCCCGGTGGCCGGGTCGCCGGTGGTGGCGATGGCGAGGGCGTACTCGGCGGAGCCGGGGACCTGCTTGACCGAGGAGGTCTCGATGGCGACGATCGCGTCGTCCTTGGAGCCCCGGTGGCCGTCGCCGAAGTTCGTGAACGCGGTGCTCGCGGTGTAGAGCACCGGGAAGACCTGGAAGGCGATCAGGAAGATCGTTCCCGGCACCAGGTATTTCGCCGGGATGTGCCGGCGGGTCAGGTAGAGGTAGCACAGACCGACGGTGGTGACCGCCAGGACGGCGAGACCGACCCAGAGCCGGGCGGCGACGAGCGGGAAGGCCGCCCAGATCGCGATCCCGGCCACCAGGCCGAGCAGGACCACCTTGACGGCGAGACCGGTCGCGGTGATCGGCGCGTGGCGCGCGGTACGGGAGGTTTCCGGGGGCCCGGAACGCGCAGGCCCCCGGCCCGGGGCCTGCGGGGCAGGTCCCGGGCCGGACAGCGTGCTCATTACTTGATCTGACCCGAGATCGTCTTGCCGGCGGCGGTGACGGTCTTCGCCGGGTCGGCGCCACCGATGACGGCGGCCTCGGCCTTGCCGAACGGGTCCCAGATCGCGGCCATGGCCGGGATCGCCGGCAGCACCTGGCCGTCCTTGCCCGCCTCGGAGAACTTGGCCAGATCCGGGTCGGTGCCCTTGACCTGGTCGAACGCGGCGGTCAGCGCCGGCGGGCGGGGCTCGGCCTGGTAGAGCGCCACGGCCAGTTCGGGGGTGGTGACGTAGTTGGTGACGAACTCCTGGGCCAGCGCCTTGTTCTTGCCCTTGGCGGCGACGTAGAACGCCTGGACGCCGACGAACGGCTGGGCCGGCTTGCCACCGGCGAAGCCGGGGACCGGGGAGATGTCGTAGGAGATGCCTGCCTTCTTGGCGTCGGCGATCGCCCACGGGCCGGAGACCAGGAAGGCGCACTTCTTACCGGTGAAGGTGGCGATCGAGTTCTCGCCGGTGATGGAGCGCTTGAGCGCGCCGTCACCCTTCTCGCCGAGCTTGCCGATCTTCGTGAACGCCTCGATCGACTCCGGCTTGCCCACGCCCAGGTCCTTCGGGTCGTAGTCGCCGTTGGCGGCGGTGCCGAAGAGGTAGCCGCCGGCCGAGGTGTACAGCGGGTAGATGTGGTACGCGTCGCCGTTCTGTCCGGACTGGAGGCAGAGGATCTCGCTGGCCTTCTTGTCGGCCTTGAGCTTCTTGCCGGTGGCGACCAGGTCCTCGATCGTCTTGGGCGCCTCGGGGGCCAGCGCGGTGTTGCGGATCAACGCGACGTTCTCGGTGGCGTAGGGGACGCCGTAGAGCTGCCCGTTGAAGGTGACCGCCTTGATCGCGGTCTCGTTGAAGCCGGACTTCTGCTCGGCGGCGAGCTGCACCGGGTCGATCGCCCCGTTCTGCACGAGGTTGCCGATCCAGTCGTGCGCGCCGACCACCACGTCCGGGCCGCTGCCCTGCTGGGAGGCGGTGACGAAGTTGGTCTGGAGGTCCTTGGAGACGGCCTGCACCTCGACGGTGACGCCGTTCTCCTGGCCGAACTTCTCGGCGAACGGCTTGAGCGCCGCGGTCCGCTTGTCGTCCGCCCAGATGACGAGCTTGCCGCTCGCGGCCGGGGAGGTGGCCTTGGCCGCCGGTTCGTCCTTGCTGTTGCCGCCGCCGCAACCCGAGGCGGCGAGCGCCAGGCCGAGAACGGTGACCACACCCGCGGTACGGATGCGCATCGGTACTCCTGTCGTCATGACGGGTCGCCGGGGGACGGGCGACCACACCGGGGAAACACTGAAAGTTCTTGCTGACCGACGCCGGGCAGGCCGCGTCGCTGCTGTCACGTGTTGCCGGGACGTTAGCAAGAGGTTGCATGCAATGGAAGGGCTTGCAGAGGCGTACGCAAGAACTTGCCCGTGAGCTAGAGTGCCGCCATGCGCGCTCGACTGTCCGACATCGCCCAACAGGCCGAAGTCAGCGAGGCCACGGTGTCGCGGGTGCTCAACGACCGCCCCGGTGTGGCCCCCGAGACCCGCCAGGCCGTACTGACCGCCCTCGACGTGCTCGGCTACGAGCGTCCGGCCCGGCTGCGCAAGCGCAGCGCCGGCCTGGTCGGGCTGGTGGTGCCGGAGCTGGACAATCCCATCTTCCCGGCGTTCGCCCAGGTCATCGAGTCGACGCTGGCCCAGAGCGGGTTCACCCCCGTGCTGTGCACCCAGACCCCGGGCGGGGTCACCGAGGACGAGTACGTGGAGATGCTGCTCGACCGGCAGGTCTCCGGCATCGTCTTCGTCTCCGGCCTGCACGCCGACACGGCCGCCAACCACGACCGGTACCGCGCGCTGATCGCCCGGCCGCTGCCGGTCGTCATGATCAACGGGTACGCCCCGGGCATCGCCGCGCCCTTCGTCTCCTGCGACGACCGGGAGGCCACCGAGCTGGCCGTGGCGCACCTGGTCGCGCTCGGGCACCGGCGGATCGGCCTGATCACCGGGCCGGACCGGTTCGTGCCGGTGCAGCGTCGGGTGGCCGGCTTCCGGGCCGCGATGACCCGGCTCGGCACCACCGGCGGCGACCTGGACGCGCTCGCCGAGCTGTCGCTGTTCGGCGTCGAGGGCGGCGAGGCCGCCGCCGGCCGGCTGATCGAGCGCGGGGTCACCGGGATCGTCTGCGGCTCCGACCTGATGGCGCTCGGCGCGGTCCGGGCCGCCCGGCAGCGCGGCATGTCCGTGCCGGGCGACCTGTCGGTGGTCGGCTACGACGACTCGCCGCTGATGGCCTTCACCGACCCGCCGCTGACCACCATGCGGCAGCCGGTGGCCGCGATGGCGGTGGCCGCGGTCCGCGCCCTGGTCGACGAGATCAACGGGCACGCCGCGCCACACTCGGAGTACCTGTTCCGCCCGGAGCTGGTGGTCCGCGGATCGACCGCGGTCGTCCGACAGGCGGACGCCGGCCGGCAGCGCCCGGTGCCGCCCGCCCTCGCCGTCCCCGCCTGACCCGCTGCCGCCTGCCGGCCCGCGCTCCCCGTCGACCGGGTCCGCCTCCCGTGGACCGCACGCGTCCACGAAAAACCTGCCCCGGCTACCGGTGACGGACGTCATTTCTTGCGCAAGCCGTGCTTGACTCTTGCAGCATTCGGCCGGCATTCTCTCCACACCCGCGTCCGTCACCCACCGCCGCGCGGGCGCCGCCGTCCCGCCACAGAACGGGGATCTCCGCCCATGACCGCCACCGACCCCACGCCGCTGGCCTCCGACGACGACTGGTGGCGCGCCGCGGTCGTCTACCAGGTGTACGTCCGCAGCTTCGCCGACTCCGACGGTGACGGCGTCGGCGACCTCGGGGGCATCCGGCAGCGGCTGCCCTACCTGCGCGACCTCGGGGTCGACGCGCTCTGGCTCACCCCGTTCTACACCTCGCCGCAGATCGACGCCGGCTACGACGTGGCCGACTACCGCGACGTCGACCCGCTCTTCGGCGACCTCGCCGACTTCGACGCCATGATCACCGATGCGCACGCGTTGGGCCTGCGGATCATCGTGGACCTGGTGCCCAACCACACCTCCAGCGCGCACCCGTGGTTCACCGCCGCCCTCGCCGCCGGCCCCGGCTCCCCCGAGCGGGAGCGTTACCTGTTCGCCGACGGCCGGGGCGTCGACGGCGAACAGCCCCCCAACGACTGGGAGAGCATCTTCGGCGGCCCCGCCTGGACCCGGCTGCCCGACGGCCAGTGGTACCTGCACCTGTTCGACCCGGCCCAACCTGACCTGAACTGGCGGCACCCGCAGGTACGCGCCGAGTTCGAAGACGTCCTCCGCTTCTGGCTCGACCGGGGCGTCGACGGGTTCCGGATCGACGTGGCCCACGGGATGATCAAGGCCGAGGGGCTGCCGGACGTCGGCTTCAGCTCGATGACCACCGGCCGCCGCCAGTCGGAGCTGCTCGGCAAGGGCCGGCTGCCCTACTTCGACCAGGACGAGGTGCACGACATCTACCGCGCCTGGCGGCCCATCCTGGACAGCTACCCCGGCGGCCGGATGGCGGTGGCCGAGGCGTGGGCGGAGACCCCGCAGCGGCTCGCCCGCTACATCGGCCCGGACGAGCTGCACCAGGCGTTCAGCTTCGACTTCCTCGACGCCACCTGGTCGGCCGACTCGTTCCGCAAGGTGATCGACACCGCGCTGGCCGAGGCGACGATCGTCGGTGCGCCGACCACCTGGGTGCTGTCCAACCACGACCGGCAGCGGCACGTCACCCGCTACGGCGACGGCGAGGTCGGCCTGCGCCGGGCCCGGGCCGCCGCCCTGCTGATGCTGGCCCTGCCCGGCTCCACCTACCTCTACCAGGGTGAGGAACTGGGCCTGCCGGAGGTGCTGGACCTGCCCGACGCGCTCCGGCAGGACCCGGCGTTCCTGCGGACCGGGGAGAGCCGCGACGGCTGCCGGGTGCCGGTCCCGTGGGGCGGCGAGCTGCCCCCGTACGGCTTCGGGCCGCAGGGCAGCGAGCTGAGCTGGCTGCCGGCCCCGGCCACCTGGCGGGCCCTCTCGGTGGCCGCCCAGACCGGAACGCCCGGCTCGACGCTGGAGCTGTACCGGGCCGCGCTGCGGGTCCGGCGCACGCACCCGGCGCTGTCGGCCACCGCCGGCCCGGTGCTCTGGCAGCAGACCGGGCCGGGGGTGCTGGCGTTCCGCCGCGACGGCGACGCCGCCTCCCTGACCTGCGTGGTCAACCTCAGCGGCGCCCCGGTCCGGATCGACGGGTACGGCCGCCCCCTGGTGGCCAGCGCCGACCTCACCGAGCAGGACGCCGGACACGTCCTGCCGGTGGACGCAGCCGCGTGGTTCGAACGGCGCTGAGCCGGGTAACCCGCCTTTGACCTGGTCGTCCGTTGTGCCCCGCGCCGACGGGCGGCTGGGCTGCCGACCCCTTGTGGTGGGGGGTGAAGGTGGCACCGGCGTCCCGGGAGGTCCGCTTCCCGGGGTGCCGGTGCACCACCGCGTACCGACGTCGCCCGACCCGTCACCGCCCGCGCAGCAGCCCCGCGATCCGCCCGAACGCCGCCCGCACCTGCGCCTCGGTCGGTACGGGCGGCGGCTGCGGCCGGTCGGGCCCGGTGACCGCCTCGTCCTCCTGCTCGTCGAGGACGTCGTGCTCGTCAAGAACGTCCTGCTCGTCGAGGACGTCGTCGAAGTCCCCGTAGAGGTCGGCCGCCTCGATCCGGGCCTCCTCGTCGGCGGCGGCACGCCGGGACGCGGCGATCTCGCCCCGGATCTCCTCGGCCGACAGCGCCGGCACCAGCGGCTCGACCACCGCCATGAACCGTTCGTCGGCCACCACCGCCTCGGCCAGGGCCAGCGCGTGCGGTCGCTCGTACGGGCCGCAGACCACCGGTTCCCACTCGGCCGGATCGGCGAGCGGGCCGAACGTGATGATCCAGGGCAGGGTGATCAGCGGCGAGTCGTCCGGCAGGTCCAGCGTCACGAGTGCGCCCACCGGCTCATCATGTCGGCCCGACCCCGAACGTGGGCAGCATTCGCCTCAACCCGTGGTGACCCGACTCAGCAGCGGCGGAGGCGACCGACCGGTCCTGACGTCGTGCCGCCTCGGATCAGCGCGCGTTCAGGCTGAGCATGAGATTCTCGTCGGCATTGTGGATCGCGAGCAGTTCGAACCGGGTGGACTGCCGAATATGATCACTCGGAGCGGAGAAATCCGCCTTCAGTAGCCAGTCGAGCGTCGCCGTGCGCTCCTTGGCAGTGAGGACCGGACCGAGGCAACCCTCGACCAGGTTCTTCAACAGAAGCCGCTGCACGGAACCACGGAGCTTCACCCTGCAGAAGATGTGCGCCACTTCGTTCCGGCGGTACTTGTCCGGCTGACCGACCGCAGCCGCCAGCTCGTCCCGCGTGCCCGGCAAGGTCACATTGACGATGCGCAGCGCGCCGTCGACCGTGACCGGGCCGGACCAACGCTCGACCCAGGCGTCCGTGACCTTGGCCGGGGTGATGCCGGCGAACGCCGGAACGGGTCCGGTACGGGTGGCGGTGGGGGTCGGTGGCGGCAGGGGTTCGCCCCTGTCTCCCTGCGTGCCGGGGGGACGCTGGGGGGCCGCGCTCCTGTCGCGCCACACCACGGCGGTCAGGATTAGGGCCAACACCACGACAGGCACCGTCAACAAGAGCCACCTTCTTGAGGTCTTCGACGTCGTCCCGCCATCCGCCGGGACCGATCCGGCTTCCCGTTCGAACTCGTTCACTATTGTGCCCCCCGTGTCACATTTAATCGGCAATGATGCCACCACACATTGCCAGCCATCATGGATGAATAGCCGCACAATGAACATTTGTCAATATTGCGCATTCAGATCGACCTCTGCAACTATCAAAGTCGCGGCAATCGCCGCAGATATCCACGGGGAGGATTACTTGAGAAAGCTGCGAACAGCGACGCTGGCCGCACTGACCTGCGTGGGCCTTGTCGCAACCCTGTCACCGACAGCACCTGCGGCAGCCGCGAGCTGCAGCCGGAACGGATGCAATGGCAAGATGGCGTCCGCCAATGGGTGCATCACCGGCGCCTATGCCATCTCCAGCTTCAGCCGCGTGGACGGAAATGATCCGGACGGCACCGTGGCGCACGGCGACCTCTACTATTCACCAGCCTGCGGCGCAATGTGGGGCGACTACACTGCCACCTATTTTGCCGACGGTTCCACCGTTCGCCTGGACTGGCAGCCCACGTACGGTGGCCTGACGCAGACAGCGGCCTCACTGAGCGTGAACGGTAGCGGCAACTACGTCACCAAGATGTTCAGCTGGGAGTACTCGCTGCAACTGTGCGCGTCGTCGCCATCGGGCAACCCGGAAGGCAATGAAACCTGCACCGCATGGCGATGACCACTTATCCGGCATGGCAACACCCTGCCAACGACAGACGCTTTTTTGAAACGGGGGAAGTTGAAAAGAACCAGTAGGAAAACATGTGCGGCCATAGCCGTACTGGTCGCCCTCGCCGGCACCGCGAATGCGGCGCCAGCTGCGGCGCAGGGGCGGCCGGCCGGAGCCTCCGCCACAGATCCGTCAGCGGTCCGCGACCCCGACACAGCACTCGGGAGGAACTGGTCCGCCTCCTCTGACGTCCTGGTCACCGGGGTGGGCGACAGTAACGGCTTCCACCTCTATATCGCCCGGGAACGCAACGCCTTCGCCTGGTCCACGTTGGCCACCCTGTCGGCCTCGTCGCTGGACATGGGTCCGTGGATGGGTGAGACCTGCGTGACCGGCTCCGGCCGTTACGCGGTAGCGGTGTTCGCGCCGAAGATGGCGGCCAACAAGCCCAATCTGGTGCGGGCCGGAGGGATCGCCGCAGTGGTCGACATCGCCAGCGGCAAGTCGACCACCGTGGCGACAGGTTTGCAGCTGGCCTACTTCAACCCCGCTTGCGGACCGGACGACCGGGTACTGCTCACCCGTGCGGTCGGGGAGGACATGCAACTGACCGATCTGCTCACCGTGGATGCGGCCGCTCACCGGGTCACCCGCACCCGGCGGATCGCGGCCCAGCTCACCACACCGGCGCCGTCGGCCGACGGCGACTACGGCATCGCCCGGGGACATCTGGTGAAGGTCGACCCGACCGGGGCACTCACCGAGGTGGCCCGCCCGGCCGGTCCGGTCTCCACTCTTCGCGGCACCGCGCGCAGCGGCGTCGATCTGGTCGCCATCTCGGGCGAGCGGGCCGTGGCCCAGCGGTACCAGGCAGACCGGCTCCGGACCGTCGTCGTCGGCGGCAAGGGTCACCTGCAGCTGATGGGCCAGGCAGGCGGACGGAACGTGCTCGTCGGCACCGCACCCGCCCCCGACCGCAGTTGGCCGGATCTGACGGTGATCAGATCGGACCGTCAAGTCCGAGCCGTCTCCGCACGGGGTCACCTGTTGGCCGAGGACGTCGCCACCGCACAGGGCCAGCAGGCGATACGCGCACCTTTGTCGCCCGCAGACCGGGCCGACGCCGGCCGGGTACAGGTGGCAGTCCAGGCGACCGCCAGCGGCCGCCGCTCCACCGTCACCTTCGACACCTCCCGGACAGCGCCTCGGCTCGATGCGATACCGACCCGCGCGGCGGCCGCGCCGACCGCGAGCGCACCGGCCGTCGACCCGACGATCTCGAGCCCGAAGTGCGCCGTCCGGCGCAACGACCCGAAGGTTCAGGCGCAGCAGGCAAGCGCCGGCATGGTCGAATGGGCGGTGGACCGGGCGGTACACGGGACCCTCACCACCTCCCGTCCGGCCAACTACCTGAAGTCAGGGTTGCCCTCCTACAGCCCGCAAGGGCTGTTCCCGAGGCGTGCGGTGGCCGGCGGCGGTGAAGTGCCGGCACAGCTCATGCTGGGCATCCTGGCCCAGGAGACGAACCTCTCCCAGGCCTCCTGGCACGCCGTCCCCGGCGACCTGGGCAACCCGCTGATCGCCGACTACTACGGCAACGCCGGAGCCAGTATCGACGTCATCAACTACCCGAAGGCCGACTGCGGGTACGGCATCGGCCAGGTGACCACGGGAATGAGCGTCGGCGACACGGTCTACAGCCGCAACCAGCAAATCGCGATCTCAGTCGACTACGCGGCGAACATCGCCGCCGGGCTCAACATCCTGATCGACAAGTGGAACCAGATCTACAACGAACCGCTCGGTCGGAGCACCCTCAACAACAACGATCCCACCTGGATCGAGAACTGGTTCCTTGCCGTCTGGGCGTACAACAGCGGCTATCACCCGAGTAGCGAGGCCAGCAGCAACAACGGCCGATGGGGTATCGGTTGGCTGAACAACCCGGCCAATCCGACCTACGACCCGGCCCGGGCGGGATTCCTGCGGAACTCGTACGCCGATGCAGAGACGCCGGGCCACTGGTCGTACCCGGAACGCATCATGGGCTGGGTGGAAACCCCGCAGCTGAAGGGCTACCCGATCGCCACGGAGGCGTACGCCCAGCCGACATACGGTGCCAAATCTCCGACCTACCCGGGCCGCTTCACCAAGGTGCTGTCGCTGCCGGGCATCTACACGTTCTGCTCGCCGACCATCAACAACTGCACCCCGAACACCGCGAGTCCGTGCCCGGCCGACAGTGAGGCCTGCTGGTGGCACGGCAGTGCCAGCTTCGCCAACTGCATCGCCGCGGCATGTGCGAAGGAAAAGCTGACCTACGGCTCGACGTCCGCAGAGCCGGGGGTACAGCGGGTCTACGACCGGGACTGCTCGGTCTTCACCGGCAACTCCGATCCGGACAAGGACGCCACCCGTAAGAGCAGCATCGTGTACACCACGATCGAATCGTCACAGTACGCGCTGGGCTGCACCAGCGACCCGAACGACGGCAAGTTCACCCTCCGTGCCGGTTCGCCGACGGGCAGCACGAACGCCCTCTACGCGGACATTGACCTACATCAACTGGGTGCCGGCTACCAGGGGCACATGTGGTTCAGTCACGTCTATCCGACGGTCAACGGAAGCGCCAACCCCAAGCACAACCTGGTCGGCGCCTGGACACCTAACCTGGACCTGCAACCGGGAGAGCGGATGCGCTTCGACATCGTCGCGCACCTGCCCAGCCATGGGGGCGAGTACGAGAACGCAGAATACGTCATCCGCGGCGGCAACGACGGCAGCGAGTACACCTGCGAACTGGATCAGGGCACCGGGCTGCCCGGGATCAACGGTCACGACAAGTGGGTTTACCTGGGTGCCTACAATCTGGGCCGTGGATCGTATGTGCTGCTGAACAATTCAGGGCCCGGCACCAACGTCGACATCGCCTGGGACGCCATGGCGTTCGTCCCCATTGCCAACCGCACCGGCCACGATTGCAAGGATCCCTACTAGCAGCGCCGGCATCGGACCGACCAGCCGATGCGCAATGTCAGCAAGCGCCCCCGGTGACGAGTACCGCGTCACCGGGGGCGTTTACCCTGTACTCGGCCCGGTTCTGTCAGGGTGTGTCCAGGGCGGCACGGACCAGGGCCAACGCGCGGTCCGGCGGCACGCCCAGCCGGGTCGCCTCCTCGGCGTAGCGGGCCGCCGCCCGCTGCAACCGGTCGACCGCGTCGTCCCGGCCCGGGGCGACGAAGCTGCCGTGCCGGCCCCGGGTCTGCACCAGCCCGGCCGACTCCAGCTCCCGGTAGGCGCGGGCCACCGTGTTCACCGCCAACCCCAGCTCGGCGGCGAACTGCCGGACCGGGGCCAGCCGGGTGCCCACCGCCAGCCGGCCGTCGCCGATCATCGCGGCGAGCTGCGCCCGCACCTGCTCGTACGGGGGCACCGGAGAGCCCGGATCGATCTCGACAGACATCAGCCCGCCCCTCCCGGCGTACCCGGATCGGTCTCGGTGTCGACGTCGGCCTCGACGTTGACCTGCCGCATCACCGCCCCCTCCGACAGGTCCACCACCCGGCCGTGCCGGCTGGTGGCGGCCAGCGCCGCACCGAAGAGCACCAACTGGTTGAGCAGGTAGAGGTAGAGCAGCACGGCCACCGCACCGGCCACCACGGCGTACGCCGGGTTGCGCTCCGTCCGCACGATGTAGAACCGGCCGACCGTGTTGAGCAGGGTGATCCCGACCGCGACCAGCAGCACCACCGGGCGCAGCCGGCGGCGGCTCATCCGCAGCCGGGGCACCGCCACCAGCAGCGCCGTCGCCAGCACCGCGTTGACCAGCACGCTGAGCACCGCGCTGATGGTGGTCAGCCCCACCGAGCCGGTGGCCCGCAGCAGGAACCGCAGCACCGACTCCAGCGCGTCCACCGCCGCCACCGAGATGCCCAGCATGACGAAGACCAGCAGCAGCACCCCCAGGTCCACCAGCCGGCGGACCACCAGGTTGCCCGGCTGCTGGTTGAAGCCGTACATCAGCCGCTGCGACGACCGGATCGCCTCCACCCAGCCGATCCCGGTGAAGAACAGGATGACCAGGCCCACCACGCCCACCGCGTTGCTGCTCTCGGCGATCTGCTGCGGGTCGAGGAAGGGCAGGTTGTCCCGCAGGAACTCCGCCACCGCGTCGGAGACCTCGTCGTTGTCCTCCAGGATCGCCCCGAAGACCGAGTAGGCGACCAGGGCGAGGGCGAACACGGCGAAGAACCCGTAGTAGGCGATGGCGGCGGCCAGCCGGCCGCCCAGCACCTCGCCGTAGAGGTCGACCGCCCGCCAGAGGTGGTCGAGCCGGGGCCACCGGTGCCGGGCCACGGTGAACCGGCGGTCGATGCCGGCCGTCCAGCGGCCCCACGCGTCCACCACGTCATCCTCGCCGATCTGTCGTCACCGGTGCCGGCCAACCGGCGGTCGGCGGGAGCGGGTGCCGGCCACCAGCGTGCCACCGGCGGGTGAGGTGCCGCACCGGGGGCCCCTCGCCCGACCACGGGACGGGTCAGCCGCCGAGCCGGAAGTCCCGGCGCGGCTGCCACCGGGTCGCGCCGCTGTGCGAGAAGAGGGTGAAGCCCTCCACCTCGAACACCGCCGAGAAGTCGGCGAGATCCTCGTACGCCCGGTCCAACGCCTCCGGGGCGACGTCCTGCGCCACCGTGACGTGCGGGTGGTACGGGAAGCGCAGCTCCCGGTGCAGGTGCGGGGCGGCGCTGATAGCGGCGGCGAGCAGCTCGCACTCGCTGATCCCGGCCGCGACGGCGACGAAGACCACCTGGGTCACCGGCCGGAACGTGCCGGTGCCCCGCAGGTGCAGGGTGAACGGCAGGTGGGCGGCGGCCACCTGCGCCAGGTGCGCCTCGACCGGCTCCAACGCGGCCAGGGGGATCTCGGTCGGGCCGAGCAGGGTCACGTGCGCGGGGACGACCTGCGGGTCACCCGTCTGCATCCGGCGTCGGGTCAGCAGCCCACCCCACGGCTCCGGGATGTCCACCGCGATCCCGATCTGGATGGTGTCGCCGGCCACCGGTATCCCGTCGCTGCGATCCACGCTCCGCGCCACCCCTCCGGCCATCGTCTCGACCCGTACCGCCGACCCGCCCACCGTTACGCCACGGGGGCCGAGGCCAGGAACCCGACCCGCTCGTACGCTGTGCGCAGCGTCGGCACGGTCACCGCGCGGGCCTTCTCCACCCCGACGGCGAGCAGCTTGTCGAGCTGCGCGGGGTCGTCGAGGTAGGCCCGGGTGCGTTCCTGGATCGGGGTGACGAACTCGCGGACCACCTCGCCCAGCTCCTTCTTGAGATCGCCGTAGCCCCGGCCCGCGTACGCCGCCACCAGGTCGTCGATGCTCCGGCCGGACAGGGCGGAGTGGATCGTGAGCAGGTTGGACACCCCGGGCTTGGTCTCGGTGTCGAAGACGATCTCCCGGCCGGTGTCGGTGACCGCCGAGCGGATCTTCTTGGCCGAGCGGGCCGGGTCCTCCAGCAGGTCGATGATGCCGGCCGGGGAGGACGACGACTTCGACATCTTCGCCGTCGGCTCCTGGAGGTCGGTGATCTTGGCAGTGTCCTTCACGATGTGCGGAGCGGGCACCGTGAAGGTCGGCCCGAACAGCGAGTTGAACCGCTGGGCCAGATCCCGGGAGAGCTCCAGGTGCTGCCGCTGGTCCTCGCCGACCGGCACCGCGTCGGCCTGGTAGAGCAGGATGTCGGCGGCCTGGAGGATCGGGTACGTGAACAGGCCGACGCTGGAGCGGTCACTGCCCTGCTTCTGCGACTTGTCCTTGAACTGGGTCATCCGGCTCGCCTCACCGAACCCGGTGATGCAGCCCAGCACCCACGCCAACTGCGCGTGCTCGGGCACCTGCGACTGGACGAACAGGGCGCTGCGCTCCGGGTCGATGCCGACCGCGAGGAGCTGCGCGGCGGCCACCCGGGTGCGTTGGCGCAGCACCGCCGGATCGTGCCCGGCGGTGATCGCGTGCAGGTCGACCACGCAGTAGAACGCCTCGTGGGTGTCCTGCAACGCCACCCAGTGCCGCACCGCGCCCAGGTAGTTGCCGAGGTGGAACGAGTCGGCCGTCGGCTGGATGCCGGAGAAGACGCGGGGGCGGGCGGGAGCGTCGGACATGCCGGCAATTCTGTCAGCAACCCCGGGCGTCCGTCATGACGGGCCGGCGGGTCGACTCGCCGCCGGTCGGGCCGGGGCGGTGACCTCGCGTACCGACGCCTGCGCGACGTCGGCCGGTACCGCGGCAGCGGCGGCCTCCCGGCGCGGCTCCGGCAGGCGGGCGGCGGACACCGCGACCCGGGACACCCGACGCCCGTCGAGGGCGAGCACCCGCAACAGCCACCCGTCGGCCGGGGACGGCTCGTCTCCCGGGGTGACCGGCACCTCGTCACCGGCCACCGGGAGCCGGCCGAGCGCCGCCATCACGTACCCGCCGACCGTCTCGTAGGGGCCGGCGGGCAGCGGCACCCCGGTCCGCTCGGCGAAGTCGGCCAGGTTGAGCCGACCGTCGACCACGGCGGGCAGGCCCGCCGACGCCGGCTCGGGTGGGCCGGCGTACTCGTCGTGGATCTCCCCGACCAGTTCCTCGATCAGATCCTCGCAGGTCACGATGCCGGCGGTGCCGCCGTACTCGTCGACCACCACGGCGAGGTGGTGGCCCTCGCGGCGCATCTCGGTCAGCGCGGCGAGCACCCGCTTGCTGCCGGGCAGCCGCTTGACCTCCCGGCTCAGCCGGCCCACCGTCGTCGCCGGGTCCAAATCGGGGCGGAGCAGCACGTCCCGCAGGTGCACGAAGCCGACCACGTCGTCGTGGGTGCCGTCGACCACCGGGTACCTGGTGTGCGGGTCGATCCGGACCAGCCGTTCGGCCTCGGCGAGGGTCAGCCCGGCGGCGAGGAAGACCACCTCGGTGCGGGGCATCATCACCTCGCGCACCAGGCTGGCCCCGGCGACCAGCACCTCGTCGATGATCCGCCGTTCGTCCGGGTCGAGGACGGTGTTCGCGGCGACCAGGTCGCGCAGCTCGTGCTCGCTGATCCGTTCCCGGCCGGCGGCGGGGCTGGCCCCGAGCAGGTCGGTGACGAGCCGGGTCGCACCGTCGGCGGCCCGGACGACCAGCCGCGCGACACTACGGGCCACCGGCCCGGGTACGCGCCGGCTCCGCCCCGGCGCGCGTCTCCGGGGCCCGGGACCACCCGCTTCCCGCATGGAAGTGATGGTAGGGCCGGCGGACCCGACCGGTGGGCAATGTGCGGATCTGTTCAATCATGAACGTTCATGATGGAATAAGGGTGACCCCGCGACGCACAGCGCGGCGACAGCACCCGGCCGTAGGGTGATCACGAACGGCCGCAGCGGGCGCGGCCCAGGCAGGAGGACCGACGTGAAACTGCTCGTCACCGGCGGTGCCGGGTACATCGGCAGCGTGGTGACCCGGATGCTGCTCGACGCCGGCCACCGGGTGACCGTCCTGGACGACCTGCGCACCGGGCACCGGGCGGCGCTGGCCCCCGACGCCACCCACGTCGAGCTGCCCGTGCACGAGGCCGCACAGGTGCTCACCCCCGACGCCGGCTTCGACGGGGTGCTGCACTTCGCCGCGCTGATCGCCGCCGGCGAGTCGATGGTCCACCCCGAGCGCTACTGGCACGCCAACACGGTCAGCTCGATCGCCCTGGTCGACGCCGTCCGGGCCGCCCGGGTGCCGCGCCTGGTCTTCTCCTCCACCGCCGCCGTCTACGGCAACCCGGTCGAGCTGCCGATCCCGGAGACCGCCGTCAAGGCCCCCACCAACACGTACGGCGCCACCAAGCTCGCCGTCGACCTGGTGCTCACCTCCGAGGCGACCGCACACGACCTCGCCGCCGTGTCGCTGCGCTACTTCAACGTCGCCGGGGCGTACCTGCGCGACGGCCTCGCCATCGGCGAACGGCACGACCCGGAGACCCACCTCATCCCCATCGCCCTCGACGTCGCCGCCGGCCGCCGGGAGAAACTCCAACTCTTCGGCGACGACTACCCCACCGTCGACGGCACCTGCGTGCGCGACTACATCCACGTGGCGGACCTGGCCCGCGCCCACCTGCTGGCGCTCACCGCCGCCGTGCCCGGCCGGCACCGCATCTACAACCTCGGCAACGGCAGCGGCTTCACCAACCGGCAGGTCGTCGACGTGGTCCGCGAGGTCACCGGCCACCCGGTGCCGGTCGAGACCGCCCCCCGCCGCGAGGGCGACCCGGCCGAACTCGTCGCCTCCTCGGCGCTGGCCCGCCAGGAACTGGGCTGGGTGCCCGAGAAACCCACCCTCACCGACATGGTCGGCGACGCCTGGGCGTTCTACCGCGCGCACGTGCTGGAGCAGTCGTGACGGGCCGCCCGGACGTCGCCGACCGCGCCACCGCCGGCTTCACCTCCGGGTACGACGCGACGCCCGCCGGACGCTGGGCGGCACCCGGACGGGTCAACCTGATCGGCGAGCACACCGACTACAACGACGGATTCGTGCTCCCCTTCGCCCTGCCGCTGCGTACCGTGGTCGCCGCCGACCCGCAGCCCGGCGAACACTGGACGGTCCGCTCGGAGATCGCCGACCGGCCCGTCGACTTCGGGGCCGCCGAGGCCGACACCCCCGGCCGGGTCACCGGCTGGGGCGGCTACGTCGCCGGGGTGGTCTGGGCCCTGCGCGAGGCCGGGTACGCCGTCCCCGGTGCCCGGCTGGCCATCGCCTCGGACGTGCCGCTCGGCTCCGGGCTCTCCTCGTCGGCGGCCCTGGAGGCGGCGGTGCTCGCCGCCCTGGCCGACCTGGGCGGGCTGGACCTGCCCGCCGAGCGCCGGCCCCGGCTGGCCCAACGCGCCGAGAACGGCTACGTCGGTGCGCCGACAGGCATCATGGACCAGTCGGCGGTGATCCGCTGCCGCGCCGGCCACGCCCTGTTCCTCGACTGCCGGGACGAGTCCGTCGACCACGTCCCGTTCGACCTGGACGCCGCCGGCCTGGCCATCCTGGTGATCGACAGTCGTGCGCCGCACCGGCACGCCGACGGCGAGTACGCCTCCCGCCGCGCCGCCTGCGAACGGGCCGCCGACCTGCTCGGCGTGCCCGCCCTGCGCGACGTGCCGGTCGCCGACCTCGACGCCGCACTGGCGCGGCTACCCGACGACGAGACCCGACGCCGGGTCCGGCACGTGGTCACCGAGAACCAGCGGGTACTCGACACCGTCGCCCTGCTGCGCGCCGGCCGGGTCGCCGAGATCGGGTCACTGCTGACCGCGTCGCACGCCTCCATGCGGGACGACTTCGCGATCACCGTCCCCGAGGTCGACACCGCCGTCGAGGCGGCACTCGCGGCCGGCGCGCTCGGCGCCCGGATGACCGGCGGCGGCTTCGGCGGCTGCGTCCTCGCCCTGGTCGAGGCGGCGGCTGCGGAACCGGTGGCGGCAGCCGTCCGGGCCGCCTACGCCGAACGCGGCTTCACCGCCCCCGACACCCTCACCGTTCTCCCCGCCCCCGGCGCCACCCGCCTCCCCTGACCCGCCACCCCGGTCCTGGTCCGCTCCCGGTCCGGCCTGCCCCGGTCCGGCCTGCCCGGGTCCCGCTCCTGCGCCGGTGATCAAGAGGTTTGCGTCAATCCGCCAGCGAAACCTGACGCAAATCTCTTGATCACCGAGAGCCGACGGGGCGAGGCAGGCCGGGCGGCGGGAGGAGAAAGGGAGGGAGGTGGGTCAGGCGGTGTCGACGATCATGCCGGCGGCCACGGTGCGGTTCGTAGCCTCGTCGATGATGATGAAGCCGCCCGTGGTGCGGTTACGCCGGTACTCGTCGGCCAACAGCGGGACGGTGGTCCGCAGCCGCACCCGGCCGATCTCGTTGAGCCGCAGCTCGCTGGCCGTCTCGTCGCGGTGCAGCGTGTTGACGTCGAGGCGGTAGTAGAGGCCGCGCACGATCGTCCGCGCCGAACGCGTGGTGTGCTTGATCGTGTACTTGCCGCCGACCTGAAGCGGGCGGGTCTCGTCCATCCAGCAGACCATCGCCTCGATGTCCTGCGAGACGGTCGGGGCGTTGTTCGGCCGGCAGATCATGTCGCCGCGCGAGATGTCGATCTCGTCGTCGAGGCGGACGGTGACCGACATCGGGGGGAACGCCTCGTCGACGGGGCCGTCGGCGGTGTCGATGGCGGCGATCCGGCTGGTGAACCCCGAGGGCAGGACCATCACCTCGTCGCCGGGCTTGAGCACGCCGGAGGCGACCTGCCCGGCGTAGCCCCGGTAGTCGGTGACCGTGGTCGACTGCGGGCGGATCACGTACTGCACCGGGAACCGTACGTCGACCAGGTTGCGGTCCGAGGCGATGTGCACCCGCTCCAGGTGGTGCAGCAGCGACGGCCCGTCATACCACGGCATGTTCTCCGACCGGGTGACGATGTTGTCGCCGCGCAGCGCCGAGATCGGCACCACCGTCAGGTCCGGCGCGTCGAGCTTGGCCGCGAAGGCGGTGAACTCGTCGGCGATGCGTTCGAAGACCTCCTGGGAGAAGTCGACCAGGTCCATCTTGTTGACGCACAGCACCAGGTGCGGCACCCGCAGCAGCGAGCACAGGAACGCGTGCCGCCGCGACTGCTCCACCAGCCCCTTACGCGCGTCCACCAGGATCAACGCCAGATCGGCGGTGGACGCCCCCGTCACCATGTTGCGGGTGTACTGGGTGTGCCCGGGGGTGTCGGCGATGATGAACTTGCGCCGGGGCGTGGCGAAGTACCGGTACGCCACGTCGATGGTGATGCCCTGTTCCCGTTCGGCCCGCAGGCCGTCGGTGAGCAACGCCAGGTTGGTGTACTCGTCGCCCCGGGCCGCGCTGACCGCCTCCACCGCGGCCAACTGGTCGGTGAACAACGACTTCGTGTCGTACAGCAACCGACCGATCAGGGTCGACTTGCCGTCGTCCACACTGCCCGCCGTGGCGAACCGCAACAGGTCCATCGGCCGGGCCTCGACCTCGGGCGACACCGTTTCGGTGCTCATCAGAAGTAGCCCTCCCGCTTGCGGTCCTCCATGGCGGCCTCGCTGACCCGGTCGTCGCCCCGGGTGGCACCCCGCTCGGTGATCCGCGTCGCGGCCACCTCGTCGATCACCTTCTCCACCGTGTCGGCGTCCGAACGCACCGCCGCCGTGCACGACGCGTCGCCCACCGTCCGGTACCGCACCCGGGCCTTGAACTGCTGCTCACCGGCCCGGGGCCGGAAGAACTCGTTGACGGCGTAGAGCATGCCGTCGCGTTCGATCACCTCACGGTCGTGCGCGTAGTAGATCGACGGCAACGGCACCCGCTCCCGCGCGATGTAGTGCCAGATGTCCAACTCGGTCCAGTTCGACAACGGGAACACCCGGATCGACTCACCCGGATGATGCCGACCGTTGTACAACGACCACAACTCCGGCCGCTGGTTCTTCGGATCCCACTGCCCGAACTCGTCCCGGAACGAGAACACCCGCTCCTTCGCCCGCGCCTTCTCCTCGTCCCGCCGCGCCCCACCGAACAACGCGTCGAACCGGTGCTTCTCCACCGCGTCCAACAACACAGGCGTCTGGATCCGGTTCCGCATCCCGTCACCCGACTCACGGACCGTTCCGGCCGCCAGGGCGTCGGGCACGCTCGCCACCACGAGGTGCAGACCAAGCTCCGCGACCCGCTGGTCGCGGTAGTCGAGCACCTCGGGGAAGTTGTGCCCGGTGTCCACGTGCATCACCGGGAACGGGATGTTGGCCGGGGCGAACGCCTTCTGCGCCAGCCGCAACATCACGATCGAGTCCTTGCCGCCGGAGAAGAGCAGCACCGGCCGCTCCATCTCGGCGACCACCTCACGCATCACGAAGATGCTCTCCGCCTCCAACTCGTCGAGGTGGGAGACCTGGTAGAAGCGGCCGGGGGCGGTCATGCCACGGGCTCGATCGGCGCGGATCCGTACATGGATTCCAGACCTTTCCGGTCGGACAAATCAAAAACAGCGCTCAGGTTACCCGGAATGCCTCTGCAGCGCTGCAAGCAACCGGCTGGCGAGATCCTTGCGGCAGACCAGCAGGTCAGGCAGGCGCGGATCCGCCTCGTTGTATCTCAGCGCAGAACCGTCGATTCGGGAAGCGTGCAGTCCGGTGGCCGTCGCCACAGCGATCGGCGCCGCCGAGTCCCACTCGTACTGGCCACCCGCGTGGATGTAGGCGTCCACGTCACCTGTCACCACCGCCGCGATCTTCGCCCCCGCCGAACCCATCGGCACCAACTGGGCGCCCACGTCCTCGGCCAGCGCGGTCAGGAACGCCGGCGGCCGGCTCCGGCTCGCCGCCAACCGCAGCGTACGGTCGCCCGTCGTGGCCGCCTCCACCGTCATCGGCGGGTACGCCGGCGGGTAGTCCGTGCCCAGCACCCGGTGCTGTGCCGGCAACCCCACCGCCCCCGCCACCAGACCGTGCGGCGTCGGCGCGTTACGCGCCCAGAGCGCCACGTGCACCGCCCAGTCGGCGCGCCCCTCCTCGGAGAACTCCCGGGTGCCGTCCAACGGGTCGATGATCCACACCCGGTCGGCGGTCAGCCGGGACACCCCACCCGCGGTGTCCACCAGCCGCGACCCCTCGTCCTCCTCGGAGAGGACCGCGTCACCGGGCCGCCACTTCGCCAGCTCGCTGCGGATCAGGTCGTGCGAGACCTTGTCCCCGGCCGACTTCAACGCCGCCGCGTCCGCGAACCCCATCTCGGCGCGCAGCTCCAGCAGGGCCTGCCCGGCCCGGTCCGCCAACCAGCGGGCGAACGCGCCGTCGATCATCGGAGGACTGCCCACGAACTCGCTCCCGTCGCCTACCACGGCCCGCGCGCGGTCGCGCCACGCCAGAACGCGCAGACTACCGCCAACGCGGGCGCGCCACGAGTACGCCCCCGCGCCTCAGACCCCGTGGTACGCGTTCTGGGTCGGCTCGACCCCCTTGGTGACCACCGACTCCACCACGTCAGCGGCCCGGTCCACCAGAAACTCCAACTCCTTGCGCTCCGCGGTGCTGAAATCCGACAGCACGAAATCCGCCGGATCCTGCCGCCCCGGCGGCCGGCCGATGCCGAACCGCACCCGCACGTAGTCCTTCGTCCCCAGCGACTTCGACATCGACCGCAGACCGTTGTGCCCGCCCTCGCCGCCGCCCAGCTTCACCCGCAACTGCCCGTACGGGATGTCCAGCTCGTCGTGCACCGCGATCACCCGTTCGGCCGGGATCTTGTGGAACTGCGCCAGCGCGGCCACCGGCCCACCCGACAGGTTCATGTACGTCTGCGGCTTGAGCAGCACCAGCTTCGGCCCACCGAAACCGATCCGCCCCTCGGCGACGTCCGCCACCACCCGCTTGTAGCGCCCGAACCGCCCACCCAGCCGTACCGCGAGCAACTCGGCGACCATGAAGCCGACGTTGTGCCGGTTCCCGGCGTACTCCCGACCCGGATTACCCAGGCCGACCACCAGCCACGGCCCCGTCTCGTCCGTCACGTCCCGTACCCTCCGCTCGCCGTCTGCGCGCGCCGACCGTGCCCCGATACGCCGGCAGGCGCCCCCCGCGACGGGAGCGCCTGCCGTGAACGATGCGACCGGTCAGGCCTCGGTCTTCGCCTCGGTGCTCTCCTCGCCCTCGGCGGCCGGAGCCTCGGCACCCTCGGCGGACTCCGCACCCTCGGCCTCCTCGGCCTCCGCAGCCGGGGTCTCGACCTCCGGCAGGGTGGCCTCCAGCTGCTCCGCGGTCGGAGCGGCGGTCACCGAGGCGACCGTCTGCTCCGCGTCGGCGGCCAGTTCGACACCCGAGGGCAGCTCGACGTCGGCGGCGGTGACCTGACTGCCGGCCTCCAGGCCCTCGATCGACGCCTCCAGGTGGTCCGGCACCTTGGTGGCGTCGGCGGTCACCGAAAGGGTGTCGTGGTCGTGCACGATCAGGGTGTCCCGTGCGGCCTCACCGGTCAGCTGGACCGGGACCTCGACGGTGACCTTCTCGCCCCGACGGACCAGCAGCAGGTCCACGTGCTCGAAGCTGTCCCGGATCGGGTCACGCTGGATCGCCTTCGGCAGCGCCAGCACCTGGGTGCCGTCACTGACCTCGATCGCGAAGAGCTGGTTGGCGCCGCCCTTACGGATCGCGGCGGCGAACTCCCGCGCCGGGAGCGCGATGTGCTTGGGCTTCTCGCCGTGACCGTACAGCACGGCGGGCACCTTGCCGGCCCGACGGGTACGACGGGCACCACCCTTGCCGAACTCCGTACGGGGCTCGGCGCTGATCTTTACCTCGGACACGGGAAAACTCCTGATGCTAACGCTACGGCGGCTTGTCGTCTGGCGGTGCTGGGGCGAGGGGCTCGCTTGGGGCTCATGCGTCATGAACGACTGCCC
Organism: Micromonospora sp. WMMD723; assembly: GCF_049863385.1. Taxonomy (NCBI): domain Bacteria; kingdom Bacillati; phylum Actinomycetota; class Actinomycetes; order Micromonosporales; family Micromonosporaceae; genus Micromonospora; species Micromonospora sp. WMMD723. The sequence goes on along the minus strand of NZ_JBMKNR010000001.1, from coordinate 2,779,568 downwards.
GGAGCACCGCGTCGATGACGGTGCCTCCGTGCGGCGCTCGATCAGCGGCCCGCCGGGCACCCTCGCCGTGGCAACCGCACCAGTCTACCCGAGGTCTTTCCGCGCCTTCCGGCAGTCCCCGCCATGCGCTACCGCCCCGCGCGTCGGACCCGGCGACGCCGGGCCGGTCGCACCCCGACCGGCCCGCGCGTGCCCCGGGACGGGCGTCAGCTCAGGCCACCGAAGAGGGTGGTCACCGACCCGTCGTCGAAGACCTCCCGGATCGCCCGCGCCAGCAACGGCGCGATCGACAGCACGGTGAGCTTGTCCAACTGCTTCTCCGCCGGCAGCGGCAGCGTGTTCGTCACCACCACCTCGGTGATCGGGCTGTTCTTCAACCGCTCCGTCGCCGGGTCGGACAGCAGGGCGTGGGTGGAGGCCACCACGATCTCCGCCGCACCGGACTCCTTGAGGATGTCCGCCGCCTTGGTGATCGTCCCACCGGTGTCGATCATGTCGTCGACGATCAGGCAGACCCGGCCCTCGACCTCACCGACCACCCGGTTCGCCACCACCTGGTTGGGCTTCAACGGGTCGCGGGTCTTGTGGATGAACGCCAACGGACAACCACCGAGGCGGTCCGTCCACCGCTCCGCCACCCGCACCCGGCCCGAGTCCGGCGCCACCACCGTCATCGGCCGACCGGCGAACTTGTGCTCCACGTACTCGGCGAGGATGTCCATCGCGAACAGGTGGTCCACCGGGCCGTCGAAGAAGCCCTGGATCTGCGCGGTGTGCAGGTCGACGGTGAGGATGCGGTTCGCCCCCGCCGTCTTGAGCAGGTCGGCCACGAGCCGCGCCGAGATCGGCTCCCGACCGCGGTGCTTCTTGTCCTGCCGGGAGTACGGGTAGAACGGCAGGACCACGGTGATCCGCTTCGCCGAACCCCGCTTCAGCGCATCGATCATGATCAGGGTCTCCATGACCCAGGTGTTGACCCCGTGCGTGACGGACTGCACCACGAAGGCGTCCGAACCACGCACCGAGTCCCGGAACCGTACGAAGATCTCACCGTTGGCGAACTCGTACGCGTCGGAAGGGGTCGGCGCTACACCGAGCACCTCACCGATCTCCTTGGCCAACTCCGGAAAGCCACGTCCGGAAAAGAGCATCAGGCTCTTGCGGTTTTCGGCGACGATGCTGCCCATGGGCCCGTCTGCTCCCGTTGGTCGGTGGTGCCCGGCGGCGGTGGGCCGGGGCTGCTCGGTTGCAGTATGCCCCGACCACGGCGACCCTCACACCGTCTCGGCACCCCCGTGGATTGCCTCACCTTCACTTGCCGACGCCGGCCCACCCGACGCATCCTCACCGGCCGTCCGGGCCTGCTCGGCAGCCCGCGCGGAGACCGTGCCCGGCCGGTTACGCAGCACCCACCCCTCGATGTTGCGCTGCGGCGCCCGGGTCACCCCCAACGCCCCCGGCGGCACGTTCTGACTCAACGCGCTACCCGCCGCCACGTACGCTCCCGCGCCCACCTCGACCGGCGCGATCAGGTTGGTGTCACAGCCGACGAACGCACCGTCACCGACCACCGTGCGGTGCTTGTTCACCCCGTCGTAGTTCACGAAGATCGTCGCCGCGCCGATGTTCGCCTTCGCGCCGATCGTCGCGTCCCCCACGTACGACAGGTGCGGCACCTTCGCGCCCGGCCCGACCTCGGAGTTCTTCACCTCGACGAACGTGCCCACCTTCGCCTTCTCGGCCAGCCGCGCCGCCGGCCGCAGGTAGGCGTACGGGCCGACGCTCGCCCCCGCGCCCACCTCGGCGCCGGTGGCGTGGCTGCGCAGCACGGTCGCCGCCGGGCCCACCACCGTGTCGATCAACGTGACGTCCGGCCCGACCACCGCCTCGGCCCCCACCACCGTGGTCCCCCGCAACTGGGTGTTCTGGTCGAGCACCGCGTCCCGTTCGACGGTGGCGGTCACGTCGATCCAGGTGGTCGCCGGGTCCAGGATCGTCACCCCGGTCCGCATCCACGCCTCGTTGACCCGGTCGCGCAGCAGCCGGCGCAGCCCGGCCAACTCCACCCGGTCGTTGCAGCCCAGGGTCTCGACGTGGTCGGCGGCCACGTGCACCCCCACCGGCTCGCCGGCCGAGACGAGCAGCCCGAAGACGTCGGTGAGGTACTCCTCGCCCTGGTCGTTGTCGGTGGAGAGCTTGCCCAGCGCGGCCCGCAGCCGGGCCAGGTCGAAGGCGTAGATGCCGGCGTTGATCTCCCGTAGCGCCCGCTGGGCGGGGCTCGCGTCACGCTCCTCGACGATCTGCTCCAGCCGGCCGGCGGTGTCCCGCACGATCCGGCCCAGGCCGGTCGGGTCGGGCACCTCGGCGGCGAGGACCGTGGCCGCCGCGCCCTCACCCTCGTGCGCCGCGACCAGCGCGTCCACCGTCTCGGTGCGCAGCAGCGGCACGTCCCCGTTGATCACCACGACGGTGCCGGTGGCCTCCGGCACCGCGTCCAGCGCGATCCGTACGGCGTGCCCGGTGCCGAGCTGCTCGGCCTGGAGCACCGCCGTGGCGTCCGGGGCGACCTCGGCCAGGTGGGCGCGGACCTGCTCGGCCCCGTGCCCGACCACCACCACCGTCCGGTCCGCGCGCAACGGCCCGGCCGCGGCCAGCACGTGACCGAGCAGCGTCCGGCCGAGCAGTGGGTGCAGCACCTTGGGCAGCGCCGACTTCATCCGCTTGCCCTCCCCCGCGGCGAGCACGACGACGGTACGGCGGTGGGGCTGGGACACGGGTGGGCTCCCGTCGGGGAAGGTGACAGTCTCGCCGCCATGCTAACCAGACTGCGGGGACACTTCGCCCCTTACCCCGATCAGGGAGGAGGTGACGGACGGCTCGGCCGCCAGGGTTCGAACCTGAAACACGGGTACCAAAGACCCGGGTGTTGCCAATTACACCACGGCCGAATGTGACGCAAGACAGCTTAGCGCCTCCCCCGGGCGACCCCCACCCCTATGTGATCGCTCCGGTGAGTGCCGCGACGACACCCTCGATCTTCCAGTACAACTCCCGGCTCTTCGGCACGTCGACCACGAGGCAGCCGTGGTAACTCTCGCCGGTGTTGTGCCGCGTCGTCGGCTGATGGCGCTTGAGGGTGGGCCGCCGGAACCGGTCCGGTGGCAGATCCAGGGTTTCGGCCCACCAGCGCTGCGCCGCCGCCGCATCGGCCGACTCGTGGATGCTCACCCGGTAGGTGGGCACGTCCCGTTCGACCCCGCAGGCGGCGAGGAAGCGCAGGAACAGCCGGAGCAGCCCGGCATCGGTGTTGACGAACTGCACGTGGTCGTGACGACGCCAGGGCTTGGACTTGGTGCCCTCGCACCAGTAGAGGGCCGCGCCGAGCAGCAGCACCTCGCGGTCGGCGAGTCGCCCCACCGTCTCCCGCATCCGGCTGTGCACCTCGGCCTGCGCGGCGTCACGTGTCGCGCGGTGCGTCGCCCACCGGTCGTCGTTCATCGCCCTGGCCCGCGCCCGCCGTCGCGCGGCGACCTCCTCGTCCGGGTCGAGGGGGAGGTGGCGTACCCAGAGGTAGGCGGTGGACTTCGCGACGCCCAACCGGGCCGCGATGTCGCCGACCGAGCGGCCCTCGCCGCGCAGTGCCACCGCCGCCGCGCGCAGGTCGTCACGCGCGGCGGGTCGTCGGGTGCGGGCCGGGGGCGCACCGTCGCGCAGCCGGCGCACCTCGGCGGCCGTCGGATCGGTCATGGCCGGCAGGTTAAGACACCCGTATGACACTTGACTCATTCACGTGCGCCACTATTCACTCCACTGTGGCCGGACCGTAGGTTACGGTGACGTAGGCGTATCCGACCGCTGCGAGGTGCCATGTCGACCACCCTGCGGGACGCCGGTGCCGCCGGCCCGAAGCCGCTCACCCAGGGCCCCCAGTCGCGGGGCATCCTGATCGCCCTCTGGGCGTTCGTGGTGGTGCCGTTCCTGGCCCTGCTCGCCGCCGTGCCGGTGGCCTGGGGTGGCTGGCTGCACCCGACCGACGTGCTCGTCGCGGCCCTCTGGTACGTGGTGTCCGGGCTCGGCATCACCGTGGGTTACCACAGGTACTTCACCCACGGCGCGTTCAAGGCCCGCCGCCCGGTCCGGGTGGCCCTGGCGGTCGCCGGGTCGTTCGCGGTGCAGGGCGAGATCATCCAGTGGGTGGCCGACCACCGGCGGCACCACGCCTTCGCCGACCTCGACGGGGACCCGCACTCCCCCTGGCGGTACGGCGAGAGCGTGCGGGGCCTGGCCAAGGGGCTGTTCCACGCGCACCTGGGGTGGTTGTTCGGCCGGGAGCTGTCCAACCGGGAACGGTTCGCGCCGGATCTGCTCGCCGACCCGGACACCCGCCGGGTGGACCGGCTCTCGCCGCTGCTGGTGGCCGTCTCGCTGCTCGGCCCGGCGCTGATGGGCGGGCTGCTGACCTGGTCGTGGTCCGGCGCGCTGAGCGCGTTCTTCTGGGGCGGGCTGGTCCGGATCGCCCTGTTGCACCACGTGACCTGGGCGATCAACTCGGTCTGCCACGTCTACGGTGAGCGTCCGTTCGCGATGCGGCCGGGCGACCGGGCGGCCAACTTCTGGCCGCTGGCCCTGCTGTCGTTCGGGGAGAGCTGGCACAACCTGCACCACGCCGAGCCGACGAGCGCCCGGCACGGGGTGCTGCGTGGGCAGTGGGACCCGTCGGCCCGGGTGATCTGGTTGCTGGAGCGGGCCGGCGCGGTGCACGACGTGCGGTGGCCGAGGCCGGAACGGGTGGCGGCGAAGCGGGTGCGGGAGCCGCTGCCGCGTTGAACCCGGCGGTGCCCCGGGGCGTCACCTGGCAGGATGGCCGGGTGACCGAGACAGACGGGCACGACCGGAGCATTCCACGACAGGGCGTCACCGAGCGCCGGCGAGGTGACGAGATGGGGCAGCCCCCGGCTGGGGAGAACACCGGCACACGACGGGCCGTGCCGGCGGCGGGCGCGAAGCCGGCCGCACGGGTACGGATGTCGGCCGCGCAGCGGCGCGAGCAGTTGATCGCGATCGGCCGGGAGGTGTTCGCCGAGAAGGGCTTCGACGCGACCTCGATCGAGGAGGTGGCGGCACGGGCGCGGGTCTCCAAGCCGGTGATCTACGAGCACTTCGGCGGCAAGGAGGGCCTGTACGCGGTGGTCGTCGACCGGGAGGTGCGGGCCCTGCTGGACCGGATCGCCGCGGCGTTGACCGCCGGTCATCCGCGGGAGTTGCTGGAGCAGGCGGCGCTGGCGCTGCTGGGCTACATCGAGGAGGAGACCAGCGGGTTCCGGGTGCTGGTGCGGGAGTCGCCGTTGATGTCGGCGGCCGGCAACTTCAGCAGCGTGATGAACGACGTGGCGCACCAGGTGGAGCACATCCTGGGTGCCGAGTTCTCCAGCCGGGGTTACGACCCGAAGCTGGCCGAGCTGTACTCCCAGGCGCTGGTGGGGATGGTGGCGTTGACCGGGCGCTGGTGGTTGGAGGTCCGCCAGCCGGGCAAGGAGACGGTGGCGGCGCACCTGGTGAACCTGGCCTGGAACGGGTTGTCGCACCTGGAGGCGGCGCCGGGCCTGATCACCGTGCGTCCGGGCGGCTGAGCGGCGGGTCAGCGGGCCGGGTGGAGCCGGTCGGCGCGTTCCCGGGCTGCGTGCTCGTCGGTGCCGATCTTGTCGTAGAGGCCGGTGGCGAGGAGCAGCAGGCCGAACAGCAGCGAGACGATCACCGTCGACATCGAGAAGTTGAGGATGTTGGCGCGGGTCTGGAGCACGCTCATCATCGCGATGCCGGTGACCATGAAGACCACCCCGGCGGTGAGGTTCATGATGTGCCCGAGGTTGCCGCGCCGGGACGCCCCGATGATCAGGACGACCCCGAAGACGACCGAGACCAGCGAGAACGCCAGGTTGGTACGCAGGCCCAGGGCCCAGTGGCTGCCCCGGGCGAACAGCGGTTCACCCCAGGTCTGTACGACGCCGAACGCGCCGAAGACCAGGATGTAGAGGCCGACGAGGCCGGCGAAGACCCGGTACAGCGGGCGGGCCGGGTGGTTGACCGGAAAGTGCGCCATGGCCCCTCCTGCGCGGACGACGTGTCGGGACGATTGTCTCCCGTCGCGTCGTCCGGCGGGGGCGAAACGCCGGGCACCCGGCCCACCCCGCGGGCCGGGTCAGAGCACCAGGCGGGCCTTCTGCCAGGCTTCCTTCTCGTCCTCGGTGCCGACCTTGCCGTACATGCCGACCATCAGCAGGACGAGGCTGAGGGTCATCAGCACGATCACCGTGAGGATGCTGAAGTTGACCACGTTGGCGTCGGTCTGGAGGAAGGCCAGGCCGGCGAGGCTGATCACCATCAGGGTGTAGGCCAGCCACTGGTTGATCGCCACGTCGAGGTTGCGGCCGATCACCGTGCCGACCAGGATGACCACCCCGAACAGCACGGACAGCAGCGAGAACCCGAGGTTGGTGCCCTGGCCGAGGACCTTGGTGTCGTCCTGGGCGAAGAAGTCGTTGCCGGCGCTGGCGATGACGCCGAGCGCGCCGAAGACCACGAGGTAGAGACCGATGAGCCCGCCGATCGCCCGGTAGACCGGCCGCGCGGGGTGGTTGACGGGGGTGTGGGCCATGACTGTGTCTCCAACGCCGTTCGGGTGAGGGTCGCCGACGATTGTCCCGTACGGCGGGGTGTGACGCCGCACACGGGGTCGTCCCTGGTCTACAGGGGCGGGATCTCGTCGGCGAGGGTCAGCCAGGTCTCCTCGGTCCGTTCCCGTTCGGCGCGTACCTCCTTGAGCTGCGCGTCGAGGTCGGCGACCCGGGCGTAGTCGGTGGCGTGCGTGGCGAGCTGGTCGAGGAGGGTGGCCTCCTTCTGGTCGAGCTTGCCGATCTGCCGTTCCAGCCGGGTCAGCTCCTTGCGGGCCTGCCGGGCCTCGGCGGCGGACATGCCTCCCGTGGCCGGGGACTCGGGGCTTTCGGCGGGGGCGGTCGTGGTGCGGGCCGGACCCGGGCCGGCGGCGCGGGCCAGGTACTCGTCGACGCCGCCGGGCAGGTGCACCAGCCGGCCGTCGCCGAACATCCCGTACGCGGCGTCGGTGACCCGTTCGATCAGGTACCGGTCGTGGCTGGCCACGATGATCGTGCCGGGCCAGGAGTCGAGCAGGTCCTCCAGGGCGGCGAGGGTGTCGGTGTCCAGGTCGTTGGTGGGCTCGTCGAAGAGCAGCACGTTGGGTTCACCGGCGAGCAGCCGGAGCATCTGCAGGCGACGGCGTTCCCCACCGGAGAGGTCGCCCACCGGGGTCCAGAGCCGCCGGTCGTCGAAGCCGAACACCTCGGCGAGCTGGGCGGCGGAGATCTCCCGGTCGCCGAGCTGCACCCGGCGGGCGACCTCCTCGACGGCTTCCAGGACGCGCAGGTGGCCGGGGAGTTCGGCGAGTTCCTGGGAGAGGAACGCCGGCTTGACGGTGGACCCGGTGTGGAAGCGGCCGCCGTCGGCGCGGGTGATGCCGGCGAGCAGCCGCAGCAGGGTGGTCTTGCCGGCCCCGTTGCGCCCGAGGATGGCGATCCGGTCGCCGGGGCCGACCTGCCAGGTGGTGTCGTGCAGGATCTCCTTGGGACCGGCGTGCAGCCGGACGTGCTCCAGGTCGTACACCTGCTTGCCGAGCCGGGCGGTCGCCATCCGCTGCAACGACATGGTGTCGCGCGGCGGCGGCACGTCGTCGATGAGCGCGTTGGCCGCGTCGATGCGGAACTTCGGCTTGGAGGTGCGGGCGGGCGGGCCGCGCCGCAGCCAGGCGATCTCCTTGCGGAGCAGGTTCTGCCGGCGGGCCTCGGTGGCGGCGGCGACCCGTTCCCGTTCGGCGCGGGCCAGCGTCCAGGCGGCGAAGCCGCCCTCGTAGGCCCGGACGGTCTGGTCGGCGACCTCCCAGGTGGTGGTGCAGACCGCGTCGAGGAACCACCTGTCGTGGGTGACCACGACGAGCGCGCCCCGGCGGCCGACGAGGTGCCGGGCGAGCCAGTCGACGCCGCCGACGTCGAGGTGGTTGGTGGGCTCGTCGAGGATGAGCAGGTCGGATTCGCGGACCAGCAGGGCGGCCAGCGCCACCCGGCGGCGCTCGCCGCCGGACATCGGGCCGACCGGCTGGTCGAGGCCGAGGTGGGGCATGCCGAGGCCGTCGAGGATGGCGCGTACCCCGGCGTCGCCGGCCCACTCGTGTTCGGCGCCCATCCCCTCGGCGAGCCAGGCGGTGCCGAGCACCACGTCCCGGACGGTGGCCTCGGGGGTCAGGGTGAGGGCCTGCGGCAGCCAGAGCACCCGCAGGTCGCGGCGGTGGGTGACCCGGCCGTCGTCGGGGTCCTCCTGCTTGGTGAGCATCCGCAGCAGGGTGGACTTGCCGGCGCCGTTGAGGCCGACCACGCCGATCCGGTCGGCGTCGTCGAGGCCGAGCGAGACGTCGGTGAGCAGCGGCCCGGCGGCGCCGTACCCCTTGGACACCCGGTCCAGGTTGACGATGTTGGCCACGGTCCCACCTTTCATGATCAAGGCGTCCCGGTGCCGGCGGGCACCTCGGGACGCCTGGGGCAAGGGTACGCGGACATCCGCGCCGCCCCACCCGCCCGTGCCGCAACCGGGGCCGGGCCGCCCCGGACAGCAGGTCGAGGCACGTTGATCACCTCATCGGGGCCGATGGTGCGGGTTCCCGGTCGCCGGATACCGCAACCCCCGCCCACGGGAGTCGATCTCCACCCGGGGAGAGCTCAGCCGACGCGGGCCCCGGGCACCGGGCCGTGGGCGACCCGGGTCTCCCGGCACACCCCGGTGGCCTGCACCTCGGTGGCGATCCGCTGCGCGTCGGCGGCGTCGCGGGCGAGGAAGACGCAGGTCGGACCGGAGCCGGAGACGATCCCGGCGAGCGCGCCGGCGGCCTCCCCGGCCTTCAACGTGTCGGCCAGGGCCGGGCGCATCGACAGGGCGGCGTCCTGCAGGTCGTTGCCGAGACAGCCGGCGAGCACCCGGGGGTCGCGTTGGCGCAGCGCGCCGAGCAGGCCGTCGGTGCTGCCCAGCGGGGTGCCGGCGGTGCCGGCGGCGCGCAGCCGGTCGAGTTCCCGGTAGGCGGCGGGGGTGGACAGGCCGCCGTCGGCGACGGCCACCACCCAGTGCCAGGAGGTGGGGCGGGCCAGCACCGGGCTGACCGCCTCGCCCCGGCCGGTGCCCAGCGCGGTGCCGCCGTGGATCAGGAACGGCACGTCGGAGCCGAGGTCGGCGGCGATCCCGGCCAGCTCGTCGCGGGACAACCCGGTGCCCCACAGGGCGTCACAGGCGACCAGTGCGGCGGCGGCGTCGGCGCTGCCCCCGGCCAGCCCACCGGCGAGCGGGATCTGCTTGCGCAGGTGCAGCCGGGCGTGCGGCAGCACCCCGGCGTAGCCGGCGAGGGCGTGGGCGGCACGGATGGCCAGGTTGGAGTCGTCCAGGGCCAGTTCGCCGGCGCCCTCGCCCTCCATGGTCAGGGTGAGGGTGTCGCCCCGACGGGCGGTCAACTCGTCGTAGATCGAGATCGCGTGGTAGACGGTGTTCAGCTCGTGGTAGCCGTCCCGACGCAGCGGGCCCACCCCCAGATGCAGGTTGACCTTCGCGGGCACCCGGACCCGCACCGGGCCACTGCTGCCCCGGCGCTGGTCGTCATCGTCGTCCGGTCGCCATGCCTCGGTCACCGGGTGACGTCCCACCGGCACGGGCGGATGTCGAACGGCATCTCCACGATCAGCTCCTCGGCGGCGTCGGCGGCCGGCGGCGTACCGGCCGGCAACCAGGTCGTACGCGCAGGTGCGGCGTGTCCCTCGGCGGGCACGGCGTCAGCCTACTGTGCGGTGGCGGCGACGGTCGGAGCCGACGCGGCGATCGCGGCGAACTGCTCCACGGTGAGTGACTCCCCGCGTGCGCCCGGGTCGACCCCGGCGGCGGTGAGCGCCGCGGCGGCCCGGTCGGGGCTGCCCGCCCAACCCGCCAACGCGGCCCGCAACGTCTTGCGGCGCTGGGCGAACGCGGCGTCGACCACGGCGAAGACCGCCTGCCGGGGCACGTCGTCGCGGGGTGGTTCGCGGCGGGTGAACGCGACCAGTCCGGAGTCGACGTTCGGCACCGGCCAGAACACGTTCGGTGGCACCCGACCGGCGGCGCGGGATCGGGCGTACCAGGCGAGCTTGACCGACGGGATGCCGTACACCTTGGAGCCGGGGCCGGCGACCAGCCGGTCGGCGACCTCCTTCTGCACCATCACCAGGCCGTGCCGCAGGGTGGGCAGCTCAGCGAGCAGGTGCAGCACCACCGGGACGGCGACGTTGTAGGGCAGGTTCGCCACCAGCGCGGTGGGCGGCGGATCGGCCAGGGCGGCGGCGGTGATCCGCAACGCGTCGGCCCGGTGCACGGTGAGCCGGGCGGCGTCCGGGCCGGCGTGGGTGGCGGCGGTCTGCGGCAGCGCGCCGGCCAGCACCGGGTCGATCTCCACCGCGTGCAGGTGTGCGGCGGCCGGCAGCAGGGCCAGGGTGAGCGAGCCGAGGCCGGGGCCGACCTCCAACGCCACGTCGTCTCCGGTGAGCCCGGCGGCGGTGACGATCCGGCGGACGGTGTTCGAGTCGTGCACGAAGTTCTGGCCGAGCTTCTTGGTCGGGTTGACGCCGAGGCGCGCGGCGAGTTCCCGGATCTCCGCCGGGCCGAGCAGGCCGGTCACGCCCCGAAGCGTAGTCGCGGGTCGCGGGTCGGTCACCACGGCCCGAAGACCCGGTCGCCGGTGGCGGAGATGGCGGCGCACAGCTCGTCGAGGTCGGCCCCGGTGGTCTCGGCCAACGACCGGACCGTCAGCGGGATCAGGTACGACGCGTTGGGCCGGCCCCGGTGCGGCATCGGGGTCAGGTAGGGCGCGTCGGTCTCGACGAGGATCTGGTCGATCGGGGTGAGCGCGGCGGCCTCGCGCAAAGCGGTGGCGCTGCCGAAGGTGACCGTGCCGGCGAAGCTGAGCAGGTGGCCCCGGCGGACGCACTCGCGGGCGAAGTCGGCGTCGCCGGAGAAGCAGTGCAGCACCACCGTGTCCGGGGCACCCTCGTCGTCGAGGATGCGCAGCACGTCGGCGTGGGCGTCGCGGTCGTGGATGACCAGGGCCTTGCCGTACCGCTTGGCGATGGCGATGTGGGCCCGGAAGCTCTCCTCCTGGGCGGCCCGGCCGTCGTCGCCGGTGCGGAAGAAGTCCATCCCGGTCTCGCCGACGCCCCGGACCCGGTCGCGGGCGGCCAGCTTCTCGATCTCGCGCAGCGCGGCGTCCAGGTCGGCCAGCCGGGGTGCCTCGTTGGGGTGCAGCGCCACGGTGGCGAGCACCGCCGGGTGCCGGTCGGCGACGTCGGCGCCCCAGCGGGACGAGTCGACGTCCACGCCGACCTGCACGAGCCGGTCCACGCCGACGGCGGCGGCCACCTCGATCGCGGCGGCCACCGGGTCGGCGGCGTCGCCCCCGCCGGGCACGCCGGCCTCGCTGACGGTGATGTCGAGGTGGGTGTGGCTGTCCAGCACGGGGCGGGGCAGCGGCGGCGGGGCGGGCGGGAACTCGCCGGCCCGGCGGGCGGCACGCTGCTTGCGGGATTCGGTCCGTTCGGTCATCGCGGCCAGCATCACACACCGGAGGCGACCGGGGGCACCGACCCGTGCGGGGTGGGGTGTTCCCGGGCGGCCACCGGACGTTCACCGGGGTGGAACCTGGCCGGCCTAGTCTCGCCCGGATGAGCGTCACCGATCGGGCCAGCGGCGCGGCCTCCGGGCGGACCGCGTTGCGTGTGACGTACGGCGGGGTGGTCCACCCGGCGGAGGAGCTGGCCCGGGGCGCGGCCTACGAACTGTTCAGCGCCGAGGCGGCACCCGGTTTCGAGTGGGCGCCCCGGCCGGGTGTCAGCTGGCCCTGGCGGCGGTTCGTGCACGTGACCGAGGTCACCGAGGTGAGCGGGGGCGGCCCGCCGGTCGAGGAGCCGGAGGCGGCGCTGCTGATGCCGGTGCACCGCGACCGGGGCTGGTCGTACGTGCACCAGCTCAGCCAGCAGCCGACGGCGGCCGGCGATCCGACGCTGGCCGCGGTGCGCGCCTCGGCGGTGCTGCGGCGCGGCACCCGGATGGTCAAGGTGCTCTCCGCCCGGCAGCTCGCCGGGTACGTGCGGGGGTGGCTGCCGCACGGGTTCTGCTACCGCGAGCACGACGTGGCGCACCTGCGCACGCCGGCCGCGCTGGCGGTGCTGCGCGGCGACGGCACCGGTGGCGACGGCACCGAGGTCGGGTACGCGCTGCGCTGGCGGGCCGCCGACCCGGGCGACTACGACGTGCCGGTCGGCGGGGCGCACCGGGGCCTGCTGGAGCTGCCGCCCCGGGACCGGCTGGGCCCCCCGGTGCTGGGTACGGGGTTCGTGCCGAGTTCGGCGCAGTTGATCCCGGAGTTCGTCACCCGGGACTTCGCCGACCTGCCGATGCCCGCCAACGCCAGCCTGCTGGCGTACACCCCGGACGGGGCCGAGGTGGTGCTCTACAGCTACCAGGCGGAGCAGCGGGGCTGGTTGCGGATGGTGGGCCCGCAGTGGCGGCACCTGCTGGCGGCGGTGCCGGGGCTCTCCCCCGACCAGGAGTACGTGCCGACCGGTGAGGTGCCGCGGTCGACGCAGCTGGTCGGCGGGTTGGCCGGCGGCGAGTACGAGGCGGTGGCGGACCTGCCGGGCGGGTTCCGGGTGCTGGCGATGACCCGGGCGGCCCGCTATCCGGTGGAGTCGGTCGGCCGGCGGCTGCGGCGCGCCCGGTGGCGGGGCGTGGCGTGCCTGGTGCTCCGGGAGGAGGCGGGCTGGCTGCGGTTGCGTCTGCGGCAGCCCGATCCGGACGGGGTACACGACACCGGGGCACAGTGCCACGAACGGGGCGTGTACGAGACGTGGGCGCCGGTCGCCGAGGTGACCGACGACCGGGTGGTGGATCTGCCGTACGCGCTGTGAAGGCATGACGGTGGCCGGCCGGGGAAAGCGCGACGGGTCCGACACCGACGGATCAGGAGAAGAGCATGCCCTTCATCACCGTGGGTACGGAGAACTCCGCCCCGATCGACCTGTACTACGAGGATCACGGGCAGGGTCAGCCGATCGTGCTGATCCACGGCTTCCCGTTCAACGGGGCGACCTGGGAGAAGATGTCGGGTCCGCTGCTCGCGGCCGGGTACCGGGTGATCACCTACGACCGGCGGGGCTTCGGCAGCTCGGCCCAGCCGGCCATGGGCTACGACTACGACACCTTCTCAGCCGACCTCGACGTGCTGATGACCGAGTTGGACCTGCGTAACGCGATCCTGGTGGGCCACTCGATGGGCACCGGCGAGGTGACCCGCTACCTCGGCACGTACGGGTCCGGCCGGGTGGACCGGGCGGTGCTGATGGCGCCGCTGGCGCCGTACCTGTTGCAGACGGCTGACAACCCGGAGGGCGTCGAGAAGAGCCTCTTCGACGGGTTCCAGCAGGCGATCCTCGCGGACCGGTTCGCCTACCTGACCCAGTTCTGCGACGCGTTCTTCAACTACAGCGAGAACCGGGGCCGGTGGGTCAGCGAGGAGGCGTACCGGGCGCACTGGCAGATCGGCGCGCAGGCGTCGGCGAAGGGCACCCACGACTCGGTGGAGGCCTGGCAGACCGACTTCCGGGGCGACGTGCCGAACATGGACGTCCCGGTGCTGATCATCCAGGGCGACAAGGACAACGTGCTGCCGTTTGCGAAGACGGGTCAGCGGTTGGCGTCGATGCTGCCCAACGGCACGCTGGTCACCCTGAAGGGGGCGCCGCACGGTATCCCGTGGACGCACCCGACCGAGGTGAACCGGGCGCTGATGGAGTTCATCGGCGCGCCGGCGATGGCCCGCGCCTGACGTACCGCGCACTGCGGCCCCGGGGGGTTCCCCCGGGGCCGCCCGCGTCGGGTCAGCTCTCCAGCCTGGCGAGTTCCTCGTCGACGATCGACGGGTCGAGCTTGCGGAAGACCGGCTTCGGCGCGGCGAGCGGCCGGCCGGCCGGCAACGGTACGGACTCCCAGCGCGCGCCGACGGTGTAGTCCCCGGTGAGCACCGGGTAGCCGGGCCCACCGTCGAGGTCGTCGACCTCCTGCAGCACCGGCATCGGGGCGTGCACGCCGGTGCCGCCGAGCAGTTCGTGGATCTTTTGCGCCGAGTGCGGCAGGAACGGCGTGAGCAGCGTGTTGGCGTCGCTGACCACCTGGAGGGCGACGTGCAGGATGGTGCCCATCCGGGGCTTGTCCGCCTCGGTCTTGAGCTTCCACGGGGCCTGCTCGGACAGGTAGCGGTTGGCCTCGGCGACGACCTTCATGGCCTCGCCGATGGCCTGCTTCTGCCGGTGCCGGGCGATCAGGTCGCCCACCGTGGCGAAACCGGCGCGGGCCACCGCGAGCAGCGCCTCGTCGGCTTCGGTGAGCCCGGCCGGGTCGACCGGGGGGATCGCGCCGAAGTTCTTCGCCGCCATGGAGACCGACCGGTTGACCAGGTTGCCCCAGCCGGCGACGAGTTCGTCGTTGTTGCGGCGGAGGAACTCGGCCCAGGTGAAGTCGGTGTCGTTGCTCTCCGGGCCGGCGACGGCGATGAAGTAGCGCAGCGCGTCGGCGTCGTAGCGTTCCAGGAAGTCGCGGACGTAGATGACCACCTTGCGGGAGGAGGAGAACTTGCGTCCCTCCATGGTCAGGTACTCGCTGGAGACGACCTCGGTGGGCAGGTTGAGTCGGCCGAGGTCGCCGGGCTGACCGTCGCGGCTGCCCGCCCCGGAGTAGCCGCCGAGCAGCGCCGGCCAGATCACCGAGTGGAAGACGATGTTGTCCTTGCCCATGAAGTAGTAGCCCGGGGAGTCCTTGCCCTCCCCGTCGGCCGACCACCACTTCCGCCACGCGTCCGGGTCGCCGGTGCGCCGGGCCCACTCGATGGACGCGGAGAGGTAGCCGATCACCGCGTCGAACCAGACGTAGATCCGCTTGTCGCCGCGCTCCTGCCAGCCCTCCAGCGGAATCGGCACGCCCCATTCGAGGTCCCGGGTGATGGCCCGGGGCTGGAGGTCGTCGAGCAGGTTGCGGGAGAAGCGCAGCACGTTGGGCCGCCAGCCCTCCCGGGTGTCCAGCCACTGGCGCAGCGCGTCGGCGAGGGCGGGCAGGTCGAGGAAGAAGTGCTCGGTCTCGACGAACTCCGGCGTCTCGCCGTTGATCTTGGACTTGGGGTTGATCAGGTCGATCGGGTCGAGCTGGTTGCCGCAGTTGTCGCACTGGTCGCCACGGGCGCTGTCGTAGCCGCAGATCGGGCAGGTGCCCTCGATGTAGCGGTCGGGCAGGGTCCGCCCGGTGGACGGGGAGATCGCCCCGGTGGTGACCTTCGGGACGATGTAGCCGTTGCGGTACAGCCCGGTGAACAGCTCCTGCACCACCGCGTAGTGGTTGCGGGTGGTGGTGCGGGTGAACAGGTCGTACGACAGGCCCAGCGCCAGCAGGTCCTCGGCGATCACCCGGTTGTACCGGTCGGCCAGCTCGCGCGGGGTGACCCCCTCGGCGTCGGCCTGCACCTGGATCGGGGTGCCGTGCTCGTCGGTGCCCGAGACCATGAGCACGTCGTGACCGGCCATCCGCATGTACCGGGCGAAGACGTCGGAGGGTACGCCGAAGCCGGACACGTGGCCGATGTGGCGCGGACCGTTGGCGTAGGGCCAGGCGACCGCGGCGAGAACGTGACTCATGACCAGCAAGCCTAGTGACCCGGGTCGGCGGCCGGCGAACCAATAGGGTCACCGCGCCACGCCGACGTCGAATCGCCGTTGCCGGGAATTGCCCACCGACACGCGGAGTCAGCTCACGGACACCGAACGCCACCCGGTGTCCAATGGCTGACGTGACGGGCAGACGATCGGGGCACGACGAGTCGACGGCGGGCACCCGGCGACCACGCCCCGGCCCCGGGGACGCTCCGCCGGCACGCGGCTCGGCCGTCGCGCCGCAGCCACGCCCCGGTCCCGGCCCGGACGACGCGGCCGTGGAGGTCGAGCCGACGACGGGCGCGCCGGTCGACGCGGTGCCCCGGCGGGTGCCGGTCCGCCAGCCACGGGCCCTCCGGCGGGCCGGGGAGAAGCCTGACGACGACGGGTTCTTCTGGGCGCCGATCGAACAGGTGCACTGGGACGGCACCCCGCTGCGCAAGGAACCGAAGCAGCGGCTGCGGACCCCGCGCCGACGTCGCCCCGCCCGCACCCCCGTCCCACCGGACCCGATCCGGGGGCTCGCCGTGCTGCTGGCGTTGAGCCTGGTCGCGGCGTTCTTCGCCTGGGTGAGCGCGGGGCCGCTCTGGCTGGCCGTCGGGCATTCCACGGCGGGGACGGCGGTGGTCACCGACTGCTCGGGCGGTGGGCTGACCCAGCGCTGCCGGGGCATCTTCACCGCCGACGCCGACCGGTTCCGCACCCACGGGGTACGGGTCAGCGGGGTGCCGGCCGAACGCACCGCCGCCGGCTCGACCCTGCCGGCGCGGGTGACCGGACCGGACGCGGACACCGCGTACGCCGACACCGGGGTGGGCCGGCACCTGCGCTGGCTGCTCGGCCTGCTGGCGGTGGCCGGCTGCGCGGCGGGGATCGTCAGGTGGACCGGGGCGACCCGGCTGGCCGACCCCCGGCAGCGCCGTTGGGCGACCGGCGGCGGCTACGCCGGACCGGTGCTGATCACCCTGGGTTTCCTGGTCGCCGCCTGGTGAGCGCCGGCCCGGCCTACCGGTGCACGACGGCGTAGACGTCCCGGCGACGCAGCCCGTACCCGGTGGCGACGTCGCTGATCGCGTCCCGGCGGGACATCCCGGTGGCCTCCCGCTCGGCCACCTGGGCCCGCAGGGTGTCGTCGTCGGGGCGTTCGGCGGGGGTCTGCGGCGCTCCGGCGACGACGAGGGTGATCTCGCCGCGCGGTTCCTCCTGCGCGGCCCAGTCGGCCAGCTCGCCGAGCGGCCGGCGGACGACCTCCTCGTAGGTCTTGGTCAGTTCCCGGCACAGCGCGGCCGGCCGGTCCGCGCCGAACGTGGCGGCCAGGTCGGTCAGCGCGGCGGCGATCCGGTGCGGGGCCTCGAAGAGGACGAGGGTGCGGGGTTCGGTGGCGAGGGCGCGCAGCCGGGCCCGCCGGCCGCCGGGTGAGCGGGGCAGGAAACCCTCGAAGCAGAACCGGTCGCAGGGCAGCCCGGACAGGGCCAGGGCGGTGGTGACGGCGCTCGGGCCGGGGGCCGCGGTGACCGGCACCCCGGCGTCGAGGGCGGCGGTGACCAGCCGGTAGCCGGGGTCGGAGACGCTGGGCATGCCGCCGTCGGTGACCAGGGCGACCAGGTAACCCTCCCGGAGCACGTCGACCAGTTCCGGGGTACGCCGCTCCTCGTTGCCCTCGAAGTAGGAGACGATCCGCCCCTCGACGGTGACGTCGAGGTCGCGGGCGAGCCGGGCGAGCCGGCGGGTGTCCTCGGCGGCGACCACGTCGGCGGTGGCGAGGACGTCGCGCAGCCGGGCGGACGCGTCGGCGGGGTTGCCCAGCGGCGCGCCGAGCAGAATCAGGCGCCCAATCTCGGACATTTCACCCACGTGGCGCGCTCCTTCATCGATACTCGTACCAATCTCGGGGACGACGGGCGCCACCGGGCACCTTCGCAGCCTACGATCGCCGGGTGACGAGTGCGTCGACAGCACAGAGTGCGAGCGCGGACCGGACCGACCCGGAGGCACCCCCTCCCGAGGCCGGAGGGGGCGGCGTGCCGGCGATCGTCAGGCGACGACTCGCCACCGTCGAGTCCCGGCTCGACGTGAACTCGTGGATCGCCACCGCCGTCGTGGTGACGATCGCCGCCGTCCTGCGGCTGCTCGGGCTCAGCAGCCCCAAGGGCAAGATCTTCGACGAGATCTACTACGCCCGTGACGGCTACGGCCTGATCGACAAGGGCGTCGAGTGGAACTACAAGGACAACGGCCCGTCGTACGTGGTCCACCCGCCGCTGGGCAAGTGGCTGATCGGGCTCGGCGAGTGGGCCTTCGGCTACCAGGACGCGGAGACCAACATCTCCGTGCCGGGCCACCTGATGACCACCGCCCCGGAGTTCGGCTGGCGGATCGCCTCGGCGGTGGCCGGCATCCTCACGGTGCTGATGATCACCCGCATCGCCCGCCGGTTGTTCCGTTCCACCACGCTCGGCTGCGCCGCCGGCCTGCTGCTCGCCCTGGACGGCTTCCACCTGGTGCTCTCCCGCACCGCGCTGCTCGACATCTTCCTGCCGCTGTTCATCCTGGCCGCCTTCGGCGCGCTGGTGCTCGACCGGGACGCCCGCCGACGGCGCTGGGCCCACGCGCTCGACGCCGGCCTCGACCCGACCGCAGCCGGCCGGGCCGGTCGCCCCGCCGGCGGCTGGCGGAACTGGCCCTGGTGGCGGCTGCTCGCCGGGGCGCTGCTCGGGTGCGCGTGCGCGGTGAAGTGGAGCGCGATCTGGTTCGTGCCGGCCTTCGGGCTGCTGGTCCTGCTCTGGGAGGTCGGCCTGCGCCGGTCGGTCGGGGTCCGCCGGCCGTGGCGCGACACGCTCCTGGACGAGCTGCCCTGGCTGGTGCTCGCCGGGGTGCTGGTGATCGGCACCTACCTGGCCACCTGGTCGGGGTGGCTGCTCTCCGACGAGGGTTACTACCGGATCGCGTCCCGGTACCCGAACGTGCCGGGGCTCAGCGACACCCCCGTCATCGGCGCGCTGACCAACCTGTTCCAGTACCACAAGGCGGCGTTCGAGTTCCACACCGGCCTGGAGACCGCGCACAAGTACCAGTCGTGGCCCTGGCAGTGGCTGCTGCTCGGCCGGCCGGTGGCGTTCCACTGGTCCGGCGACGGCGCGTGTGGCGCACCCACCTGCGCGTCGGAGATCCTGCTGCTGGGCACGCCGCTGCTCTGGTGGTCGTTCCTGCCGGCCCTGGCCGCCACGCTCTGGCTCGGCATCGCGCGCCGCGACTGGCGGGCCGGGGCGTTCCTGGTGGCCGTGGCCGCCGGCCTGCTGCCCTGGTTCTGGTACGCCCTCGACGGCCGGACGATGTTCTCCTTCTACGCCGCCCCGGCGCTGCCGTTCCTGGTGCTGAGCGTGGTGTACGTGCTCGGCGCGATCGCCACCCCCGCCGTCGGAGAGCGCGCCGCCCCGGCCGGTCGGGTCGGCACCGCACCGGACGATGCGGCGCGCGACGGCACGGGACCGGACGGCGGCACACCGGACACCGGCGAGCCCGCCGAGCCGAAGGCCACCGTGGTCGTCGCGGAGGCTGACGCGGCGGCGGCGGAACAGCTCGCCGACCGGCGACTGGTCGGCGGGGTCATCGTCGGCGCGTACGTGCTGCTGGTGGCGCTCTGTTTCGCCTACTTCTACCCGATCTTCGTGGGCAACATCCTGCCCTACGACGACTGGTCCGCCCGGATGTGGCTGGACGGCCGCTGGATCTGACCGCCCCCGCACCCGCCGCCCGCCCCACCGCCCTGCCGCCGCCCGGATCCCGAACCCCGGCGGCGGGAGCCGGTGGGGCGGACGTCGTTGAGGGCACCCCGCCCGTCGATGCTCCCCAGTGGAGGCGACGCGGGTTGCCGGCATGACCCGGGGCCGGGTGGAGGGAGCAGGAGCGACGCCGGCAGGGGCGCGTAGGGGGCCACGCTGACGGGGCGGAGGCGTGGGCGGTGGGGATCGACGACGCCGGGAGGTGTCCCATGCGTGTGCCGGGACAAAAGGGCGCGCCCCGATCGCCTGCCACGGGGGAAGCGGGCGATTGGGGCGCGCAAGGAGAGCTTAACCACGTTGTGCCACCGGCACAACGGGTCGACTTGGGTCAGATTTCCGACCGATGCATCGCGCGGCAAATGGTTTACATCTAGCATCTAACGGACGGTCATCGCCCCCTCCCGGGCGACGGGCCGGAGGGTCGAACGACCACCCGGCGTGCCGACCGGGCAATCCCGTGGTCGAGACTCCCGCCGCCACACCCCGGTGGGGCTCCACTGTGGATCTCACTACACTTCGCCCGGTGATCAACACGAGACGACGATCGACGGCCGTCCTGATCGGAGTGTTGGCGGCGACCACGCTGACCGGCCCCGCACCCGCCCACGCCGAAGGCGAGGAGCCCGCCGAGCCGCCCAAGGTCGAGCTGGTGCTCGACGTGAGCGGCTCGATGCGGGCCAACGACATCGACGGACGCAGCCGGATCTCCGTCGCCCAGCAGGCGTTCAACGAGGTGGTCGACGCGCTGCCCGAGGAGACCCAGCTCGGCATCCGGGTGCTCGGCGCGACCTACCGGGGCAAGGACAAGAAACAGGGCTGCCTGGACACCCAGCAGATCGTGCCGGTCGGTCCGGTCGACCGGACGGCGGCCAAGGCGGCCGTGGCGACGCTGCGACCGACCGGCTTCACCCCGGTCGGGCTGGCCCTGCGGTCCGCCGCCAGGGACCTCGGCACCGGTACGACCGCCCGCCGGATCGTGCTGATCACCGACGGCGAGGACACCTGCGCCCCGCCCGACCCGTGCGAGGTGGCCCGGGAACTGGCCGCACAGGGCACCAAGCTGGTGGTCGACACGCTCGGCCTGGCCCCGGACGAGAAGGTCCGCCGGCAACTGCTCTGCATCGCCACCGCCACCGGCGGCACCTACACGGCGGCACAGAGCGCCGACGAGCTGACCGGCCGGATCAAGCAGCTCGTCGAACGGGCGAAGGACACCTACACCGCCGCCCCGACCGTCGTCACCGGGCGGGGCGAGTGCGCGGACGCGCCACTGCTCGCCCCCGGCGTCTACGCCGACCGGGAGGCGTTCTCCGAGCACCGGTGGTACCGGGTGCCCGTCCGGCCGGGCCAGGAGTTGCGCGCGTCGGTCAGCGTGGCGCTCGACCGCCCGGTGAACCCCGACCACGCCGTGCTGCTGCGGGCCACCGCCACCGACGGGCGGGAACTGGTCCGGGGCGTCGACGCCGGCAGTGGCCGTACCGACGTGGTGTCGGCGGGGCTGCGCTGGTCGCAGACGGAGGACGGGGCGTCGCCGAGCCCGTCGGCGACCGACACGCCGGTGCCGGCCACCACCGTCTGCCTGGTGGTCAGCAACGCGTTCGCGCCGCGTCCGGGAACCCGGGCCGAACCCGGCATGCCGGTCGAGCTGACCATCGACGTGGTCGCCTCGTCACCCGCACCGGCCGCGCCGGACCTGGGGCGCGGCTGGGTGCTGCTGCTCCTGCTCACCCTGGCCGGCCTGGTCACCGGCCTGGTCGTCGGACTGCTCACCCGCTGGTGGGTGGCGACGTGGAGGACGAACTGATGCGTACCCCGATCATCCGGGGCGGCGCGGCGCTGGCCGCCGCCGGCCTGACCCTGCTCGCCGCCCCGGCCCCGGCCACGGCCGCGCCCACCCCCTCCCCCGGGGCCACCCCGGTCACCCGGGCCGGGACGTCGTTCCTGACCGCCACCGGCATCACGGCCGGCCAACCGGTCCGGGTCGACGCCTCCACCGGCGACTTCCTGTACTGGTCGTTCCCCGCCTCGGCCGGGCAACGGCATGAGATCGCCGCGACGGTGTCGCTGCCCAAGGCCCGCACCGGCGCGTCCACCTGGACGGTGGAGGTGTTCGACGGGCTGCGCCGCCGGCAGGCGTGCACGGCCGGGGCGCAGACCCCGACGGTGGCCGCCTCGGCGGGCAGCGTGGCGCTGGGCTGCACGCTGCGGCAGGTGCGCTCGTGGGCGGAACCGTGGTCGGCCGACCCGCTGCCGGGCACCTACTACGTCCGGCTGTCGGTGACCGACCTGCCCGAGGCCGACCTGGGACAGCCGGTCGACGTCGAACTGCTGCTCTCGGCGCAGGGCGGGGGTTCCCGCGACGACGGCGAGCTGAAGGCGCCGCTGGTGCCGAACACCCGGGCCGGTGCGGTGCTGACCGGCGATCCGGCGGCGGCCCCCGCCGAGGCCGACGACGACTGGTTCGACGGCGACTGGCTGCCCGCGCTCGGCTCACGCTGGGCGTGGAGCACCGTCGGTGGCGCGCTCGCCGCCGTCGCCGGGGTGGTCGGTTTCGCGCTGACCCGCCGGCCCCGCCGCCCCTGACCCACCCGGTGCCCGGTCCCGTCGGGCGTGGCCGTCGCCGCGCCGGAGGGGACCGGGCCGCCACGGGACCCTGCCGTGTCGCCCGGTTGCGGTACGTTCACCAGCCATGGCCGTTGGTCCGCGCACCGGGCGGACCGGGCGTGGTCGTACCGGAAAGGGGTGGGTTGATGCGTGACCTGCTGCCGGCGGCCGTCTCGGTGGCGGTCGCCGGGACCGCCGACTGGGTCGGTGAGCTGCTCCCGGAGGAACGGGCCGGGCTGGGCGAGCGGGCGGTGGAGCGCCGACGGCGGGACTTCACCGCCGGTCGGGTCTGTGCCCGACGGGCGATGACCGCGCTCGGCCTGCCGGCCACGCCCGTCCCCACCGCGCCGAGCCGGGCACCGGTCTGGCCGGCCGGGTTGATCGGCACCATCACCCACACCCGGGACTACTGCGCCGCCGCGGTCGCCCGCAGCAGCGACCTGCGCGCGGTCGGCATGGACGCCGAACGGCAGCGCGACCTCGACCCGGGGGTACACCGGATGATCCTGCACCCCGAGGAGAAGGACCGGCTGGCCCGGCTCCCCGGCGGGGTGAGCTGGCCGATCGTGGTGTTCAGCGCCAAGGAGACCGTCTACAAGGTCTGGCATCCGGTGGTGGGCTCCTGGTTGGACTTCCTGGACGCCACCGTCGACCTGGACCCGGACTCGGGGGTCTTCACCGCCCGGATCTCCCCGGCCCGGGTGTCGGCGGCCACCGTGGCGGACCCGCCCACCGTGGTCACCGGCCGGTTCGCGGTCGAGGACGACCTGGTCCGTACGGCGGCCGTGCTGCACCTGCCCTGACCCGTTGCCGCCACCCCAGCTTCCCCGAGTGCCGACCGTCGAACGAGGAGTACGGTGAACCAGCCCCAGCCCCCCTACGGGCCCCAGGACCCGCACCAGCCGCCCCCCGGGCAGTACTACCCGGTCGACCCGACCGCTGCGCCACCCCCGGTCCCCGACCCGCCCTACTCCGACCCGTACGCCCCGCCGTCACCGTACGCGCCGCCGCCGGTGTCGGGGGCGCCGCAGCCGTCGTACGAGCCCGGGGGCACGCCGCCGGTCTCCGGTGCGGGCTATCCGCCGGTGTCGGGCGCGGGCTATCCGCCGGTGTCGGGCGGGGGTTACCCGCCGCCGCCCGGCGGGGGTTACCCGCCGCCGCCCGGCGGGGGCTATCCGCCGCCGCCGGGCGGGCCCGGCTATCCGTTGGGTCCGGCGAAGCCGGCCGGCTCGTCGGCCAGGAACGTCTGGATCGTCGTCGGCCTGGTGGTCGCCCTGGTGGTGCTGCTCTGCTGCGGCGGCATCATCGCCCTGATGGTCGTCGGGGGCAAGCAGTCCGACGACGCGGGCCGGGAGTACCGGCCCTCGGTGCCCACCCCCGGTGTCACGGCGGCGCCGGGGCTGCCCGGTGACCCACCGTCGGCGGCGCCGTCGTCCACCGACCAGGCGTTCAACCTCAGGGCCGGCCAGACGCTGGTGATCAGCGACGACGACGGCACCATCGAGATCACCCTGCGGAGCTTCAGCACCTCGACCAAGGGCTGCCGCTCGTTCGCGCCGCCGCCCAACAAGGGCATGTACCTGATCGCCGACGTCACCGCCACGGTGACCAAGGGCACCTCGTCGATCAACCCGTTCTACTTCCAGTGGGTGGCCGACGACGGGACCACGGTCAACGGCCTGGCCGGCGCGTTCTCCGGCTGCGGCGGCGACCTGCTCGACTCGGGCAGCGGCATCCCGGCCGGCAGCAAGCGTGCCGGCTCGGTGGTGTTCGACGTGGCTGACAAGAACGGCGTGGTCGAGTACCAGCACAAGTTCAAGGCGGCCGGTTCCTGGAAGCCCTGAGCACCGATCCGTCCGACGGGCCGGCCCCCTGCCAGGGGGTCGGCCCGTCGGCGTCGTGAGGGCCGGGATCGCTGCCGTGCCTTGAATCGGGTCCGGCACCGGCGGATGCTTGACGCATCGACCCACAGCGATCGATTTGGAGGTGGGGGATGCGTCGTCTCTCGCTCGTCGCCCTGACCCTGGCCGTCACCCTGCTGCCGGCGACCCCGGCCGCCGCGTACGCCGGCGTCGACCACCCGGCTGCCGCCGACCCCGGCGTCAGCGGCCCACCGGCCGCGGCGGGGCTGGCACAGGTACGCACCGTCGGCACCGCGTGGGGCCCGGACCCGACGACCGGGCGGCCGACGCTCACCGTCGACGACACCGTCGCACCGGAGCAGCTACACGCGCTGCGCGCCCTCGCCGCCCGGGAGGGCGCGGACGTGCGCCGCGAACCCGGCCGGCTGCGCCTGCTCATCGCCGGTGGACAGAGCATCTACGGTGGCGGTGCCAAGTGCTCACTGGGCGCGAACGTGCACAGCGGCAGCACGTACTACTTCCTCACCGCCGGCCACTGCACCGCCACCGCCACCACCTGGTACGCCGACAGCGGTCAGACGACCGCGCTGGGCACCCGGACCGGCAGCAGCTTCCCGGTCAACGACTACGGCCTGGTCCGCTACACCGGCAGGGTCAGCCACCCGAGCGCCGTCTACACCTATCCGGGGCTGCTCACCCTCAACGGCGTCGGCACCGCGTACGTCGGGCAGGCCGTCTGCCGCAGCGGTTCCACCACCGGCGTGCGGTGCGGCACCGTCACCGCCCTCAACCAGACGGTCAACTATGCCGAGGGCAGCGTGTCCGGGCTGATCCGCACCAACATCTGCGCCGAGCCGGGCGACAGCGGCGGCCCGCTCTACGTCGCCGCGACCGGGGTGATCATCGGCATCCTCTCCGGCGGCAGCGGCAACTGCACCAGCGGGGGCAGCACCTACTACCAGCCGGTCGCCGAGATCCTGGCCGCCTACGGCGTCACCCTCCCCTGAGCGGCCCCGTCGACCCGGGTTACATGATCAAGGGCGGGCCTCCCGCTCGGAGACCCGCCCTTGATCATGAACTTCCTGGTGGAGCTGTGGGGATTCGAACCCCAGACCCCCTCGATGCGAACGAGGTGCGCTACCAGACTGCGCCACAGCCCCTCCGCCGGTGGACCGGCTTCGGTCCCACCCGGCTTTCACCGGGCGGGCCGGCGCCAAGACTAACAGCCCACCCGCCTCCCGGGCGAATCACCCCTCCCGCCGCGCCCACCGACGATCCGCCCGCGCCCGTGGGCCCAGGTAGCGGCATCAGACCGCCCGGAAGCCACTGTTTCGGCCCAGGCGGGTCGACCACCGGGACGCCCGGCCAGGCGGGGCACCCGGGCGGGGTCAGCGGGGGTCGCGGCCGGACTGGTAGGGGCGGCCACGCAGGCCGCCGGAGCGGCGGTAGGACACCGAGCCGCCCCCGCTGGCCGCCGCCGGCAGATCGGTCGGCCGGTCCAGGCCCATCGCGGTACGGCGTACCGCCTCGCGTTGCGCGGCGAGACGGCGCTGCGCCTCCCGGCGGGCCGCCGCCCGACGGGCCTGCTCCCGGCGTACCTCGGCCTGCCGGGCGGCCAACCAGGCGGCCTCCCGGGCCCGGATCCGTCGCCGCCGACGCTCGGCCAGCGCCCGCCGCCGCAGGTGTACGACGTACACCGCGAGTAGCGTGGCGGTGACCGAGAAGCTGATCCAGAAGCCGGGGCTGACCACGACCACGCCGACCAGCTCGACGAAGTTGAGCAGCAGCAGCGCGGCGAGCACCCGACGCCGCCGGTAGACGGCCGGGGTGTGGTGCCGGGGCGGACGGCGGCGGGCCTGCCGGGCGGCGGGCGGCACGGCCCGCAGGCGACCCGACCGACGCGTGGCGGGCGGGGTGGCGCGGCGGGCCGGCGGCGCGGAGACGGGAACGCCGAGGTTCCCGGTGGCGGCGTCCTCGGCCAGGGTGACCACGAGCGCCCGGGGCTGGTTGACCGGCCGCCGGCCGGGGACAGTACGACGCCGCCGACGGCGCTGGAGCACCCGCGCCGTCGACTGCGCCCGCTCCGCCACCAGCCGCTCGGTGGCGTCGTACCGGCGGACCAGGGCCGGCGCGAGGGCGAGCAGACCGGCGGCGGCGAGGACGGCGAGGAGCACCGAGGTCGGCACCCTCACCCCTCCCGTCACCGAATTCGGGGCAACCGCCGGTCGACAGCAGGATCTTCCCCGAAATCTCGCCCTGGGCGCAGATCCTGCGGCCGGGCAGCGCTTGCCGCAGCTTGCAGTTACTTGAGGTTACGGGCCACCGACCGGGATGCCGACACGCCGCGCCGCATCCCACGCGTGGGACGGTTCACCCGGCGTCGTGACGCATCCGGTGCCAGCGGGCCAGCAGACCGCCCTCGGCGGCCACCTCCTCGCTGGTCATCGCATATCCGATGTGGTCACGCCAGGCCCCGTCGATGTGCATGTAGCGGACGTGGTACGCCTCCTCGCGGAAGCCCAGCTTCTCCACCACCCGCCGGGACGGCTTGTTCTCCGGCCGGATGTTCACCTCGACCCGGTGCAGTCCACCCGGGCCGAACGCGTGGTCGACGGCGAGCGCCATCGCGGTGGGGATCACCCCGCGCCCGGCCACCCGAGAGTCCACCCAGTAGCCGACGTACCCGGAGCAGAACGCCCGCCGGACGATGTTGCCCACGTTCAGGTGCCCCACCAACTGCTCCCGGCCGTCCTCACGCAGGCAGACCGCGAACGGCATCCCCTCGCCGGTACGCGCCGAGCGCCGCTGGTCGGCATGCACGTAACGGAACGCGGCAGGCGAATTCGTCTCGTCCCAACTGCCCGGCAGGTGCGACTCCCAGGGCGCCAACCAGGCCTGGTTCGCCCGGCGCACCGACGACCAGGCGCCGGCGTCGGAACGGCGGTACGGCCGCAACACCACCGGACCGTCCATCAGCACCACAGGCCATCCCGGTGCCCGCCCGAACCAGCTCACCGCGCCGACCTCCCGTCCGCCACCGGGGCGTCGGCACGCCCGGACCGGCTCACCGCCGCCGGTCCAGCAGCAGCACGTCCACGGTGGAACCGGCCGCCGCCGTGGTCACCCGCTCGCCGAGCACCATCAGGCCGTTCGCCTCGGCCAGCCCGGACAGGGTGTACGGCCCACCGCTGAGCGGCTGCACCGTGTAGCCCCCGCCGCGCCGCTCGGCCACGTGCGCGGGGCGGAACTCCCGCAGCCCGCCGGGCGACGAGATGGTCTCCAGCAGGTGCGCCCGGACGCTCGGCCGGAACACCGGCTCCGCGCCGGCCAGCAGCTGGATCGCCGGCCGGGCCAGCACCTCGAAACCGATCAACGCCGCACCGGGCTCACCGGGAAGACACACCACCGGCACCTCCTCGGCGCCGACGGTACCGAACCCGAGGGCAGTGCCGGGGTACAGCGCCACATCGGTGAAGGTCACCGGCCCGGCCCGGCCACCCTCCCGACGGGACAGGATCCGCCGGACCATGTCGCCGGGGCCGGTGCCGGTGCCGCCGGTGGTGATGATCAGATCGGCCCGCAGGGTCTGGTCCTCCAGCAGGCCGCGCAACCCCTCCGGGTCGTCGTCGCAGATCCCCACCCGGTACGCCAGCGCGCCCACCTCGGCGGCGGCGGCGGTCAACGCGTGCGAGTTGGCGTCCACCACCTGACCGGGCTGGCTGCCCCGGCCCACGTCGACCAGCTCGTCACCGGTGGCCACGATGACCACCCGGGGGCTGGGCCGGACCACCACGTGCCCGATGCCGGTGGCGGCGAACACGGCCACCAGCGCCGGGGCGACGTAGGTGCCGGCGCGGGCGAGGACGGTGCCGGCGGGCAGTTCCTCACCGGCGCGGCGGACGCCGTACCCCCGCTTGGGGGTACGGAAGATCTCCACCGCGGCCATGCCCTGGTCGGTCCACTCCACCGGCACCACCACGTCGGCGGCGATCGGCATGGGCGCACCGGCGGCCACCGAGAAGCACGAGCCGGGGGTGAGCCGGACCGGTCGCCAACTCGCCGCCCCCAGGTCACCGACCACGTTGAGGCGTACCGGACGGCCCGGCCCCTGGGTGGGGACCGGGCCGTACCCGACGAGGTCCTCCCAGCGCGCGGCGTACCCGTCCACCGCCGCCTGGTCGAAGGCGGGGAACGAGTGCGGGGCGACGACGTCGGACGCGAGGACGTTGCCGTACGCCTGGGTGAGGTCGAGGTCGAGCGGAGGCAGCGCGCGCAACCTGCGCAGCACGCTGCCCAGGTAGTCGGCGAGCGGCGTCAACTCGTTCGCGGCCGCCTCGGCGTCGGCCGTCGAGGTCATGTACCGGAGCCGCCCGCCGCGTCGCGTACCCCGTTGAGGACCGCCGCCGTGACCGTCTCGTCGCCGTTGTTGACGAACTCGGTCAGCCAGGCGCGGAACTCGGTGCCGAGGTCCTCCCGCTCGGCGGCGATCTGCACGACTGTCTGGAGGTAGCCCAGCGGCATGCCGGTGTCGTAGCGGGTGCCCCGGTAGACGATCGCGTGCACCGGCACCCCCTCGCTACGCAGCAGTTCCATCGCGTCGGTCAACTGGATCTCCCCGCCGCTGCCCGGTTCGGTACGCCGGATCGCGTCGAAGATCCGCCCCGGCAGCACGTACCGGCCGAGGACGGCCAGGTTGCTCGGGGCGTCCTCCGGTTGGGGCTTCTCCACCATGCCGGTGACCTTCACGACCTCGCCGATGTCGGTCAGCTCGGCCCCGGCCGGCTCGACCGAGGCGATGCCGTACCGCTTGGTCTCGGCCGGGTCGACCTCGAAGAAGGCCAGCACCACCCCGCCGGTACGGGCCTGGAGCTCCAACATGGCCGGCAGCAGCGGCTCGGACGGCTTGACGAACTCGTCGCCGAGGAGCACCGCGAAGGGCTGGTCGCCGACGTGCGACTCGGCGTACCCGACGGCGTGGCCGAGGCCGAGCTGCTCCGGCTGGCGGCAGGTGTAGATCTCGGCCAGCTCGCTGGGGCGCTTGACCGCGGCGAGCCGGTCCGCGTCGCCCTTGGCCTCCAGCCGGGCCTCCAGGTCGGGGCGACGGTCGAAGTGGTCCACCATCGACGTCTTGCCCCGCCCGGTGATCAGCAGCACGTCACCGATGCCGGCCTGGGCGGCCTCCTCGACGATGTACTGGAGCACCGGTCGGTCGATCACCGGCAGCAGCTCCTTGGGCACCGCCTTCGTGGCCGGCAGGAACCGGGTGGCCAGGCCGGCGGCCGGGATCACGGCCTTGACCGCGCGGGCGCGACCGGTCGCGGCGGTCGTTGAGGGGTTCGCTGAGTGCTCCGACATGCCGCGAGACTATCGGCCACGGCTCTGCCGCGGCGGGTGAGGACCGGAAGACGCGCCGCCCGGCTGCGTCACACCGGGAGCGCCGACGGCGTGCCGACCCGTCGACCCGTCGGCCGGCAGGTCGTCGACGGGACCCCGGTCGGGGGACGGCCGGTGGGCGGGCGGCCGGTCGACGGGGGGCGGCCCGGCGCGGGGCAGGCCGTCGTCCGGGCTGGTCGCGCCCGCCGGTACGGCGATCCCGGCGGCCGGACCGTCCCCGGGCGGGGCCGGGCGGGGCCGGGCGGTCGCCACCCGGTAGCCGTCGCGACCGGCACCCTTGGCCGCGTACAACGCCTCGTCGGCGGCGTCCAGCACCTCCACACCGGTGCTGGCGTGGTCGGGATAGACGGCGATGCCGATGGAGACCGACACCGCGATCGTCGTCGGCGCTCCCGCGTGGCCCGGCACCACGACCGGCGTGTCCCGCACCGCCGCGCCCAACCGCTCGGCCACGGTCGCCGCGCCCCGGGCGTCGGTCTCCGGCAGCAGCACCACGAACTCCTCGCCGCCCTGCCGGAAGGCGAGATCCACCTCGCGGATCTCGCCGCGCACCCGGCGGGCGAACTCGGCGAGCACCGCGTCCCCGGCGGCGTGCCCGTAACTGTCGTTGACGGTCTTGAAGCGGTCCAGGTCGAGGACGAGGATGCTGAGCATCCGACCGAACCGGCTGGCCCGCTCCACCTCCCGACGCAACGACTCACGCAGGTAGCGGTAGTTCCACAGCCCGGTCAACGGGTCGGTCAGCGACAGCCGCTGCGCCTCCTCGTGCACCCGGACGTTCTCCACCGCCACCGCCGCGTGCCCGGCGAAGGTCCGCAGGGTGGCCAGGTCGTCGTCGTCGAACTCGTCGCCGCCCAGCCGGTCGTAGAGGACCAGCACGCCGACCGCCGGCTCCCGACCGGTGGCGTCCCCGCCGGGTGCGGTGAACGGCACCGCCACGTACGTCTCGCACCACGGTTCGCCGGGCGGCGTCGCCCCGGGCGACACCCGGCCCCGCTGCGGTTCGCCGGTGGCGGCGACCGCACCGGCCACCCCCGCGCCGACCGGCACCCGCAGCTCCTCCGGTTCGGTGCCCGCCGGGCAGCGCCCGGCCAGCCCCTCGGCGCACTGCCCGACGAGCGTCGCCCCGTCGTCGCGCAGCAGCACCGCCCCGGCCCGCGCCCCGGTCGCCGCGATGGCGCTGTGCAGGATCACCCGCAGGATGCGTTGCAGGTCGTGGGTGCTGGCCAGGGTGTCCCCGAGCACCCCGAGATGCCCGCGCAACTGGTCCCGGCTGCTGGTCAGCGCGGTCACGTACCCCGCGGTCTCCCGGATCATCCGGTTGAACGCGGCGGCGAGCCGGCCGATCTCGTCCCGGCTGCGCACCGGCACCCGGGTGGTCAGGTCGCCCCGGGCCACCCGGTCCACCGCCCCGGCCAGCTCCACCAGCGGCCGGGTGGTGACCCGGGCCAGCCGCCACGCGGTCAGCACCGCCAGCACGGCGGCCAGCAGCACCGCCCCGACCAGCGCCGCCGGCAGACCCGACGGCCGCTCACCGGCGACCGAGAGCACCAGCGGCAGCGGCTGCCCGGGGGCCGGTCCGAGCCGCCTGACGTACCGGCCGTCGGGGGTCGCGGTGACCCGGTCGCCGTCGAGGGAGCCGGCGGCGGCGAGCACCGCGTCGCGTACCCGACGGGTCTCGGTGGTGTGGGTGATCCGGTCGGGGCCGTCGGCGTCGTCGAGCAGGGTGACCGCGACACCGGTCGCGGCGGCCAGCCGGGCCACGAACGCCGGGTCGACCACCTCGGCGGCGGCCACCGTGCCGAGCGGCGTGCCGGCCGGGTCGCGCAGGTCCACCCGGGCGCTCAGCGCCCGCACCGGCCCGCCGCTGCGGGCCGTTCCCGTGCAGTCCCGCCAGGGGGTCGCCGGTCCGCCCGGAGTGGCGTACGTGGTGCCGCCGGCCACGTCGGTGACCAGCACGGCGGCGGCCAGGCCCCGGCTGACCACCTGACCGGCCGCGCCCGCCCGGGTCGCCGGGTCGGGGCGCAGGGCCACCGCGTCGGCGGCGGCCCGCAACTGCTGGCAGAGCGCGTCGATCGAGGTACGCACGGCGGACGCGGCCAGGCCGAGGCGCTCGGTGGACCGGCTGCGGTCCACCGTCGACAGTGTGGTGCCGACGAAGACCGCGCCGAGCAGCACCGGACCGAGCACCACCGTGAGGAAGGCCGCCGTCAACCGCCCGCGTAGCGTCAACGCTGTCCCCCCGGAAGTTCCAGGCCCGTTCCTGCGATGCTGACACAGAGCAACCGCGTTGACAGCGTTGCGTCAGGAGTGTTGCGTGCCCGATTTTTCTGATGAAGCGGAAGCCGTCCACGCGGCGAAACGCGAGACGCGGGTCGCGCTGCTCGCCCGCCGTCGGGCGCTCACCGCCCCCCGGCGGGCCGCCGCCGCGGCGCGCGTCCAGGCGGAGCTGACCGCGCTGGTACGCCGGCTGCGGCCGGCCCGGATGACCGGGTACGTGCCGGTCGGCTCCGAGCCGGGCGGTCCCGACCTGCCCGACGTGCTGCGGGCCGCCCTGCCGGCCGGGGCGGAACTGCTGCTGCCGGTGCTGTGCGACGACCTCGACCTGGACTGGGCCGCGTACGCCGGGCCGGGCACCCTGGTCGCCGCCGGCCGGGGCATGCGCGAGCCGGACGGCCCCCGGCTCGGCCGGACGGCGATCGTCGGAGCCACCCTGGTGGTGGTGCCCGCGGTGGCGGTGGACCGGCACGGTCTGCGGTTGGGGCGGGGCGGCGGCTCCTACGACCGGGCCCTGGCCCGGGTGCCGGCGGCCACCCTGACCGTGGCGCTGCTGCACGACGGCGAACTGCTCCCGGCGCTGCCCGCCCAGCCGCACGACCGGGCGGTGGGCGCCGCGCTCACCCCGGCGGACGGGCTCCTCGCGCTTCCGGTGCCCGACTCCGTTGATCATTCGATGGGTTGACGCTGCGGGCCGGGGACGCCCGGTGGACGGAGGACGATCACGTCCGCTGGACGAACCCGGGTCCGATGACGCACCATTGGCACTCGAATACGTCGAGTGCCAACCGGCCGTACCAGATCCGGAGGAGAACGTGCCCACGTACCAGTACGCCTGCACCGCGTGCGGCCACCAGCTCGAGGCGGTGCAGTCGTTCTCCGACGAGCCGCTGACCGAGTGCCCCACGTGCGAGGGGCGGCTGCGCAAGGTCTTCAACTCGGTCGGGGTCGTGTTCAAGGGCTCCGGCTTCTACCGCACCGACTCCCGGGCCTCCGGCAGCGAGGGCAAGAGCGGCGGGGCGAAGCCGGCGAAGTCGGAGGGTTCCTCGTCCGGCGGAGACTCCTCGGGTTCCGGCTCGTCGTCCAACTCGGGTTCGTCGTCCGGCTCGGGCGGGTCCTCGTCGTCCGGCTCGGGTTCGGCATCCGGCTCGGGCGGGTCCCCGTCGTCCGGCTCGTCCAGCTCCACCAAGTCCCCCGCCACCAGCACCTCCTCCTGACCCCCGCCCCGCCTCCCGCACCCGCCCCCGCAAGCCCGCACCCCCGCCAGCCCGGGTTGATCAAGAGGTTTGCGTCAAGTGGATCTCGGCGGATGACGCAAACCTCTTGATCACCACCCCGGGGCGGGGGTGGGTCGAGCGGGGAGTGGGGGTGGTTGGGTGGGTGGGTGGGGTTTTCCACAGGGGGAGCCGTTGTCCACAGGTTGTGGACGACGGCTCGTGAGGGGTGTGGTTTCCGCCTAGCCTGCTGAGCCGGGAGGTCATCGGGGCATCCCGGTGGACGGGCGGAGGTGGGTCATGGCGGCCAGGGGCACGGGCGGCGACGGCTCGCTACGACCGTTCCGCCGGCCGCGTCGGCCGGGTGGGGCGACCCTGCTGCGCACGGTACTGGTCGCCGTCCTGCTGGGGCTGGCGGTGATCGTCCTGGACGCCGGCCGACCCGCCCCCACCACACCGGGCACCAGCGCGTCGGCCGCCGACGGGGTCGCCACCCCGCACGGGCAGGACGCCGGCCGGTCCGCTCCGGCCCGTGATCGAGCCGCCGACGGGGAGACTCCGGCCGCGCTGCCGCTGCCGAGCGGCTTCGTCGGAGTGCCCGTCCGCCTGGCCGAGCCGGCCGCCCTCGCGGTCCTGCGCCCCGGCGCGCGGGTCGACCTGCTCGTGCTCCCGGCGGGACGCAACGCCGGTGAGACGGTCCTGTTGGCAGCCGACGCGCTGGTGCTCGACGTGGTGGGTGGGAACGCGGTCGACGGCTCGTCCGCGCTCTACCTGGCGGTCCGACCCGACCAGGCCCAGCGCTCGGTCGGCCAGCCGGAGGGTAGCCGCTTCAGCGTCGTCATCCGGGGATGATCCACTCGTCGGGCGCGGTTCGGGGCGCGCAGCGGGGCCGATGTTGCGGCATCGCCCACCCCGGATACCGCAACATCGGCACCAATGAGTGGATCTTGCCGGCGATCGCGCCGGTCGGGCGGCCCCGGGGTCAACTCCAGTGCGGGGGACGCTCGGCGAGCAGCCAGTCGTCGTTGCCGCCCCGGCGCTCACCCCAACCGAAGTCGGTGTCGTCGGTGGTCTGCTCGGGCAGCACCACGAAGTCGTCGCTGAGGTCGACCGTACGGTCGTCGTCGCCGGGCACGCCATGCCCGGCCGGGTCCTCGGGGCTCACGATCGGCAACACTACCCCGCGCCGGCCCCACCCCGGCGCACCGCCGAAGGCCCTTCTCCGGCACCCACCCGGAGACCAGCGGGCGGGAGGCAGCCGACCGCACCGCCACCAGCGCCGGGGACACCGGTCGACGACCGCCGCGTCGGACCGGCCGACGGGCTCCTCACGTTGGTAGCGTCGGACGGCGTGACGACGCCCAGCGGTGCCAGCCCCGAGGACGAGTACTGGCGACGCCCGCCCACCCCCTCCCCCACCGGACCGCCGCCCCCGTCGGGCGAAGCGGGTACGGCGGAACAGACGGACCCCGCCCCGCCATCCGCTTCCTCCGCCCAGCCGCACCCGCCCGTCGCGGACCGGTCGAGTGAGGCCGGCACGACAGAGACAGAGTCCGTAGCCGGCTCGGAAGGCGCAGCCGCCCAACCCGGCCCGACGCCCGGCCAGCCCGCTCCGGGCGTGCCGTCCGATGCGGGACCCGGCCCGGGGCCGTCCGGACCGACGGCAGGCCCGGGGGCACCGGGAACGGATGAGCCCTCACCCAGGACAGGCGGGCCGGTACCGCAATCGGGCGGGCCGGTACCGCAATCGGGCGGGCCGCCACCGGGAACGGGCAGGGCGGCATCAGGCCCGGGAGGGACGGGCGCGGGACAGGCGGGGACGGCTGGTTACGCCGGGCCACCGCCGACCACGCCCCCGCCACCGGGCTGGCGTCCCCCCGTACACCTGGCGGCGACCCCGGCCCGCACCCTGCCGGCGCAGGACATGGAGGCGATGGACGCCGCGGAGCAGCAGGCGCAACGGATCACCTGGAGCGTCGGCGCGGTGGTCGGGGTCGTCCTGCTGGTGCTGCTCTGCCTGCTCTGCTCCCGGGCGCTGTTCTGACCGCCGCCCGACGGGGGTCACCGGTCAGAACGTGTTGCTCCACACCGAGGCGGCACCGCTGTCCCCGGTGAGATAGACGTAGACCAGGGCGAACACGGCCAGCACCACGGTGATCGCGGTCAGCACCCAGGTCGTCCAGGCGGGCAGGTCCGGGGTACGCACCCGGTTGCTGGTCACCGCCAGCAGCAGCAACGCCGCCACGGCCAGGCCGATGGTGAACCACTGCAGCGTCTCGCCGTACTCGGAGTGCTCGTGGATCTTGGCGAGCAGCTCGGGCGAGTAGCCCTTCGCCCGCAGCGCCGCCTCGAAGGCCTCCCCCGACTCGGTCGCCACCCAGGCGAGGACCGGGGTGACCACGGCCAGGATCGCCACCGCCCAGTCGAGGCGGGGCCGCCAGCGGGGCACCAACCCGTACGCGCTGGCGAGCAGCGCGAGCAGCGGCACGAAGACCACCACGGCGTGGACCACCAGGACGTGACCGGGCAGACCGTTGATCTCCTTGAACACCGACACCTCCGAGCGTGGAATGCGGGTTGCGGCAGACAGCGTACGTCGCGACCTGCCCCGTAGGCGTACACGCGGCGAAGGCCGCTCCGGTTCATCCCGCCCGGCGGTACCCCGGGCAGCGCCCCGACGGCCGGCGGTTCCCGGCCGGGCGTGGCACTGTTGACGGGTGGACACCGACGATCTCGGCCTCTTCGGTCCCGGTTCGGTCACCTGGAAGGTGCACGACGAGCCGATCCTGATCGTCGCCGGCCTGCGTTCCCTCTACCTCCAGGCCCTGCACCCCCGGGCGATGGCCGGGGTGGCCCAGAACAGCAACTACCGGTCGGACGCCTGGGGCCGGCTGGTACGCACCGGCACGTACGTCGACACGGTCGTCTACGGCACCACCGCCGAGGCCGAGCGGGCCGGCCGGCGGTTGCGGGCCCTGCACGGCCGGCTGCGCGCCACCGACCTGTTCACCGGGGAGCGGTTCCGGATCGACGAGCCGGACCTGCTGCGCTGGGTGCACGTCACCGAGGTCGAGTCGTTCGTCGGCACCGCCCGCCGGGCCGGTCTGTCGCTGACCGACGCCGAGGTGGACGGGTACTACGCCGAGCAGCGGCGGGCCGCCGCGCTGGTGGGGCTGGACCCGGCCGGGGTGCCCGGTAGCGCCGCCGAGGTGGCCGAGTACTACCGGGCGGTCCGGCCCGAGTTGCGGATGACGAAGGAGGCGGCGGAGACCGCGCTGTTCCTGACCGCCCCGCCGATCCCGTGGAAACTCAACCGACCGGCCCGCCTCGGGCTGAGCCTGGGGCCGCCACGCTGGGCGTACTTCGGGGTGGCCGGCACGGCGCTCGGGCTGCTGCCACCGTGGGCGTTGCGGCTCTACGGCGGCCTGGGGCTGCCCACCACCGCGCTGTCGGCCGACCTGAGCGTCCGGACGCTGCGGCTGGCCCTGACGGCGCTGCCCCGCAACTGGCGGGAGAGCCCGATCCAGCAGGCGGCGAAGGACCGTGCCGCCCGCCTCACCGTCGCCGCCTGACCGCCCCGGACGGGCCGCCCCGACGCGGGAGGCCGGTCAGTCGGCCTGCGGAGCGGCGGGACGGTCGATCGCCGACCACGGCTCCCGGCCGGGGGTCTGCGCGCCGACCGGGCAGGTACGGCGGTAGTCGCACCAGCCGCAGCGGGGCCCGGCCACGGTGGGGAACGCCTCGTCCGGGTCGGCCCCCTCGGTGACCGCCCGCTCGGCGGCCATGATGTCCCGCGCGGTGTCCTCGGCGCGGCTGAGCTGCCGGGCCAGCGACTCCTCGCTGTGGTCGTGCCCGGCGACGGTGCCGGTCGGCAGGTGGTGCAGCTCCACCCGGCGGCAGGGCCGGCGGAACGTCCGCTCGGCGGCGTACGCGTAGAGGGCGAGCGCCTGCGAGCCGCGTGCGTCGTCGGCGTCCAGCCCGGTACGGCCGGTCTTGTAGTCGACGATGACCAGTTCGGGGCCGTCCGGGCCGGGACGGGAGTCGATCCGGTCGGCCCGCCCGTTGAAGGCCAGCACTGCCGTCTTGACGGCGACCACCCGTTCCACGCCCAGCGGGTCGTCGCCGGGGTCGAGGGTCGCGACGTAGCCCTCCAGCCAGCCCAGCGCCCGCTGGTAGGCTGCGCGTTCCTGCTCGTCGTCGCGGTAGCCCTCGCGGACCCAGGTGCCCTTGAGCAGGGCGGGCAGCGCCTCGGGACGCCGCCGGTCGGCGGGCAGCGCATACCAGTTCTTCAGGGCGGTGTGCACGCTCGCGCCGAGCGAGTTGTGTGCCCACGGCGGGCCCTTGGGCGGGGCCGGTCGGTCGAGGTAAGCGTAGCGGTAGCGCCGGGGGCAGTCGGCGTACGCGCCGAGTTTGCTGGGTGTGCAGGTGAAGAGCCGTTCGGGCATGCCGGCGAAGCCGAGTTGCTCGGGCTGGCCGGAGCGGGGCCGGGGGGTGCCGGCGGAGGAGGCTCGTCGCACCCCCGTGATCCTGCCAGCCCGGTACGACAGCCCGACGGCGGCACGACGACGGGTCAGCCCATGTTCACGTACTGGGTGACGAAGGCGGCCACCGCGTCGGCGATGAGCTGCACGGCGATGGCGGCCAGCAGCAGGCCGGCGATCCGGGTCAGCACCTCGATGCCGCCCGGCCGGAGGATCTTGACGATCCCGCCGGAGAACCGCAGCACCACCCAGACCGCCAGCATCACCGCGACGATCGCGGCGGCGATCGCCGAGACCTGCCCGACGCCCTCGGACTGCTGCACGAACAGCATGGTCGCCACGATCGCGCCGGGCCCGGCCAGCAGCGGGGTGCCCAGCGGCACCAGGGCGATGTTGGAGGTGGCCTGCTGGCTGGGGTCGTCGGCCTTGCCGGTGAGCAGTTCCAGCGCCACCAGGATCAGCAGCAGGCCGCCGGCCGCCTGCAACGCCGGCAGGTCGACGTGCAGGTAGGCGAGGAGGGTCTGGCCCGCGACGGCGAAGACCACGATGACGCCGAGCGCCAACGCGACCGCCTGCCAGGCGGCCCGGTTACGGTCACGGGCCGGCAGCGGGCCGGTCAGGGCGAGGAAGATCGGCATCATGCCCGGCGGGTCGACGATGACCAGCAGGGTCACGAAGACCTCACCGAAGAGCTTGAGATCCACCGGACGAGGGTAGCGGTGCCGCTGGCAGGCGAAACGCGGATCAGCCGGAAGCGACGCCGGTCACTCCGGAGGACCCCGCGACGATCCGCTCGTACGCCTCCACGGCGGTGGTGTGCGCGCCCAGCCGGACGCTCTTGTGGCTACCGTGGAAGTCCGACGAGCCGGTGACCAGCAGGCCCAGGTCGGCGGCGAGCCCCCGGACGTGCGCCGCCTCGGCGGGGGTGTGGTCCTCGTGGTCGGCCTCCAGGCCGGCGAGCCCCGCGTCGGCCAGCTCGGCGAGCAGCGCGTCGGGGACGATCCGCCCCCGCCGGCTGGCCCGGGGGTGGGCGAACACCGGCACGCCGCCGGCCGCCCGGACCAGTTCCACGGCCCGGAACACGTCGATGTCCTCCTTGGGTAGCCGGTACCGCTGCCCCAGCCACTGCGGGCCGAACGCCTCGGTGGTGGTGGCGACCAGGCCGGCCCGGATCAGCGCGGCGGCGATGTGCGGGCGACCGACCGTGCCCCCGTCGGCGGCGGTCAGGATCTCCGGCCAGCTCACGTCGATCCCGTCGGCGCGCAGCAGCTCGACGATCCGTTCCCCGCGTGCCTCCCGGGCCTGGCGTACCCGGACCAGCTCGGCGACCAGCTCGGGGTGTTCCGGGTCGAACAGGTACGCCAGCAGGTGCAGCGGGAGCGCCGGTCGGGCGCCCTGCCAGCGGCAGGACAGTTCCGCGCCCCGGACGAGGCTGAGCCCGGCCGGCAACGCGTCGACCGCCGCCGCCCACCCGGCGGTGGTGTCGTGGTCGGTGATCGCCACGACGTCCAACCCGGCGTCGGCGGCGGCCCGGACCAGTTCGGCCGGGCCCAGCGTGCCGTCGCTGGCGGTGGAGTGGGCGTGCAGGTCGATCAGCGGGCGCGCGGGCATGATCCCGACGCTACCCGGGCAGGTCACCCCGGGTCGGTGCCGGTCACCAGCACCGGTCGGACGCCGTCGGCGACCCCGGCGACCGGGGTCGAGGTGGCCCGCTGGCCCGCCAGCGCCTCGGCGGGGCGCAGCCGGACCAGCGCGCCGTCCGGGTCGACGTACCCCGCCGTCCGGGCGTCCGTCCAGGTCACCACGCCGTCGATCATCGGGCCGGCGGTCCGCGACGGCGCGGCGGTGCCGGTCAGGTCGACCAGGACCG
Source organism: Micromonospora sp. WMMD723 (assembly GCF_049863385.1). NCBI lineage: Bacteria > Bacillati > Actinomycetota > Actinomycetes > Micromonosporales > Micromonosporaceae > Micromonospora > Micromonospora sp. WMMD723. The sequence goes on along the minus strand of NZ_JBMKNR010000001.1, from coordinate 2,740,260 downwards.
CGCCGTCCACCCCGGCGACCCGGCCGTTGACCAGCAGCCAGCGCCCGTCGGGAGAGACCGCACCCCGGCCGTCGTCGGCGGGCGTCGGTGCTCCCCGGGTGGTGGCCGGGGTGAGGTCGGGGTCGAGCACGGCCAGGCCGCTCCGGGCCCCGGCAGGCACCCGGGCGACCAACCGGCCGTCCGGCATGGTCCCGTAGACGTCGAGGACGTCCGGGGCGACGGGCCCGGGTGACCCGCCGGGCGTCGGCCGCCACCACCGGTGGCCGCCTGCGGAACCGGCGCGCAGCAGCACCCGGTCGCCGACGAACCGGACCGGCACCGCGTCGGCGGGTGGTCCGGTCACGAGGGCGATGAGTTGACCGGCGACGATCACGGCGGCGAAGAGCCGGCCGTCGTCACGCCAGGCCACCTGCCGGCCGTCGGGCGACAGGGCGATCTCGTCCGCCCCGGCGAGCAACGCCCGGGGCTCACCCCCGGCGGGCACCACCCAGAGGGTACGGCCGGCCGCGGTGACCGCCCCGGTCAGCAGCCAGCCGCCGTGGTCGGGCAGCCGTTGCGCGCGTTCGACCGGCCCGACGCCCAGCTCGTACCGTTGCCCGGCGGCGGTGACCAGGGTGCCGGCGACGACCAGGTCGACCGCGCCGTCGGCGGGTTGCTGCGGCGGGGCGGGCGCGACCGGCCCGGCGGACAGGCTGGCCACCCCGCGCGGGTCGCCGAGCACCACGGTCGGCGTGGTGGGGCGGTCCGCCTGCCCGCCGAGCTGGCTCATCCCCCCGGTGGCCAGGGCGGTCACCACGCCGGCCAGGGCGAGCCCGGTGACCGTACGCCGTCGTCGCGCCCGCCGGGCCCGCCCGAGCGCCACCCCGGCCGGGTCGGCGGGCAGCCGGTGCGGTACGGCGACCCGCTGGACGAGGGTCTCCCGCAGCGCCTGCTCCAGCGGGTCGTCGTGCGTCACGGCGAATGGACGCCCGGGGGCACCGGTCTGGTTGTCCGACCGGGGTGAGGAGGGTTTCATCGGCTCTCCGCAGCGACCGCGGTGGTCGGGTTCGGTCGGGTGCCCGCGCCGACCGGCTGGGCCGTCGGCGGGTCGTCGCCGGTCCCGGCGGGTGCCACTCCCGGTGGGGAGACGCCGACCCGGGTGGGCGGCACAGCGGCGAGGGCGGGTGGCGGGCCGGTGCGGTCGGGGGCGGGCAGCACCCCGGCATGCTCCGCAGCGGGCAACCTGGTCGCCTCCACCGGCGGGCCGGTGCGGGTGGCGCGCCGCTCCCCACCGACCGGGGTCCGGCCCGGCGCGGGTGCCCGGGTTGCGCCGGTGGCCCGGTCGGGCGTCGGCGTACGGGCGGCGAGGGAGGGCCGGGCGGTGGTGGTCGGGCGGGCCGTCGGGACGCCCGGGGTGGGGCGGCCGGTCGGGTCGGCGGCGAGGTCGTCCAGCCCTTCGGCGGCGAGCCGGCGGCGCAGGGTGTTCAGGGCGCGCGACGTCTGGCTCTTCACCGTGCCGGGGGAGATCTCCAGCAGGGCCGCCGTCTGGGCCTCGGACAGGTCCTCGTAGTAGCGCAGCACCAGCACCGCCCGCTGCCGGGCCGGCAGCATGCGCAGGTGTCGCCAGAGGGCGTCCCGGTCGAGCTGCTGCTCGATCTCGTCCACCCCGGCCCGCTCGGGCAGCACCTCGGTGGGGCGCTCACCGTGCCATCGACGCCGCCACCAACTGGTGGACGTGTTGACCATCACCCGTCGGGCGTACGGCTCGACCGCCTCGATCCCGCCCAACCGCCGCCAGGCCAGGTACGTCTTGGTCAGCGCGGTCTGGAGCAGGTCCTCGGCGGTGGCCCAGTCCCCGGCGAGCAGGTACGCGGTACGCAGCAGGGCGCCGGAGCGCGCCGCGACGAAGTCGCGGAACTCGTCCTCCAGCGGATCCCGGTCGGCCACCGCTCACCTCCGCACCCCGTCCTGTCTGGCAGGCTGTCACGCCGGACAGGGTCCGGTCGACGGCGGAAGGTGGGCAGTTCACCCGACGTACGGACGAAAACCTTCAGGCGCCGTCGTCGGCCTTCGCCTCGTCGGCCTCCTTGCCCAACCGGGCCTCGACCGCCTGCGGCTCGTACATCTCCTCGACGACCCGCAGGTAGAGCTCGTTCGGGTTGGGCAGATTCTTGATCTCCCGTAGCGCCTGCTCCTGGCCGGCGGACTCCAGCACGAAGGTGCCGTAGTTGAGGGCCCGACCGGTGGGGGTCTGCTCGTACTTCATGTCGGTGACCCGGGCCAGCGGCATCATGGCGACCTTGCGGGTGACGATGCCGTTGACCACCATGACCCGCTTGTTGGTCAGGATGAACCGGTCGTACCACCAGTCGGCGACCTTCCACGCGACCCAGCCCATCACCGCGAACCAGAGCAGCACGGCGATGGTGGTGAGGGCGCCGACGTCCTGCCCGGCGAGGAAGCCGGAGAGGTAGCCGAGGATGAAGGTGGCCGCCACCCCGATGACGATCGGGGTGCCGAGGTGGATCCAGTGCCGCTTCCACTCACCCCGGTAGCGCTCGGTGGGGAAGAGGTAGCGGGCGACCAGGGAGCTGGGCTCGTCCTCCAGGGGGAGCACCCGGCGGGGTGTCATGCCCTGGGCGTCGGACCGCAGGCCGGCCAGTTCCTCTTCGGAGATGACCGGCTGCTGGTAGCCCGCCTCCGGGTCACGGACCCAGGTCCGCCCCTGTCCGCCGAATCCCGGGGCGTCGCCGTAGCCGGCGTCGTCCGAGAAGGACGGTCCGCCGGTGGGTCCCGCACCGGACCCGTAGGCCGGCCCGTCGTCGGGTCGGTACCTCGGGATCGGCTCGGTGTCCCGCTCCCGGCGGTCCCGGCCGGGATCGTCCGGGTCGAACGGGGGTCCGGAGGGGCTGCCCATCGGGGGTTAGGCGACGAGGCTCGTGAAGAAGTCGCCGAAGCCCTGGGCGATGTCCACGATGCCACCGCCGAGCGACTTGAAGACGTCCGCTGCCGAGTTTGGCCGGTAGGCAACGAAGAAGATCAAGAATGCGATACCGGCCCAGGTGAGGACCTTCTTGACCATAGCGGGCCATCCTCTCGCGCGGCGCCGGGTCCGTTTACCGCAGCGGCACCCAGAGTATCAGCATGATGTCGTAGCGTGAATATCTGCGTCCCATCTCCGACTCACCCGGAGGACCGTCAGGCCCCTCCGTGCAGGTACGGGGATGGAGCGCCGTACACGAGCTCGGGCGGAGTCCACTCGGTGAGGTCGTGCAGGACGACATCTTCCGCGAGGAGGTGACCCGCGCTCGCCGGCCAGGCTATCGCATGGAGCCACATTCCCCGAGCCTCACCGGCGTACGCGCTTCGATCCGTTGCCGAATTGATTAACCACAGTGGAGTCGGATGACCGCCCACCCTGATCCGCGCCGGCTCGACATGCTCGGGGTGACCAGGGCCGGGACCGGGCCCGGCCAGCACCTCCGTCAACTCTGGACCGGGGTCCGGGCCGGCCACCCCGGCGAACCGGGTGCCCAGTCCCACCCCCGGCTCCTCGGCCACCAGGACCAGTTCGGCCGGTCCACCACCGAGCGGCGCCGGCCCGGCGCACGCGACGGCCGTGGCGCGGACGCCACCGGCCTCGTCACCGGCCCAGGCCACCCCGGTCACCGTCCAGCCGGACGGCAGCGGCCACGGGCACCACAGCGGCAGCGCGGGCCGCTGCGGGTCACTCTCGGCGGCCACCCGGTCCACCACGCTCGCCACGATGTCGGCGTCGATGTGCTCGGGCACGTGCAGCGGGGCGACCGGTCCGCACCTGACGCACCGCGACTCACCGTGCATCAGGTCCGGTGGGCGTACCTGACCCGCACACCTCGGACAACTCACCACGACACTCACATCCCCACCGTGGCCCGGCGACGCGTCGGCGTCAAGCCGCCGCCACGGACGTGCCGCCCTTTTCCCCACCTCAGCGCCCGTGCCGCGAATTCCTGCGGTCGGTGGTGGGGTGCGGGTCGGGCGGGTAGGGGTCAGGCGGGCGGGGCGGCGGCGTGGGCGCGTACCCAGGCGTGCATGGCGATGCCGCTGGCCACCCCGGCGTTGATCGACCGGGTCGAGCCGTACTGGGCGATCGAGAAGAGCTGGTCGCAGGCGGTACGGGCGGCGGCGGACAGCCCCGGCCCCTCCTGGCCGAAGAGCAGCACGCAGCGCCGGGGCAGGGTGGTGGTCTCCAACGGCCGGCTACCGGGCAGGTTGTCGATGCCGACCACCGGCAGCTCCCGCCCGGCGGCCCAGCCGACGAACTCCTCGATCGTCGGATGGTGCCGGACGTGCTGGTACCGGTCGGTGACCATGGCGCCCCGACGGTTCCACCGGCGCAACCCGACGATGTGCACCTCGGCGGCGAGGAAGGCGTTGGCGTTGCGGACCACCGTGCCGATGTTGAAGTCGTGCTGCCAGTTCTCGATGGCCACGTGGAACTCGTGCCGCCGGGTGTCCAGGTCGGCCACGACGGCCTCCCGCCGCCAGTAACGGTAGCGGTCCACCACGTTGCGCCGGTCGCCGGCGGCGAGCAGCTCCGGGTCGTAGCGCGGGTCGTCCGGCGGGTCGCCCGGCCACGGTCCGACACCCACGTCGAGCTGGTCCTCGGTCACGGTTCCAAGAGGGTACGGCCCGCCGCGGCGGGCCGCGTGCGCCACCCCGACCGGTGTCCTCCGGGGCGCCCGCCCGGGTCCGCCGGACCGTCGCGCCCTCACCGCCCGCGCAGGCCCAACGCGTCGCCGAGGCGGTCCAGGAACCGCTGGTCGATGGGGTCGGGGACACCGGTGCGGCAGACCCGGACCGCCACCGACTCCACCCACTGCCGGTACGCGGCGGAGTCCGCGGGGTCGGCCCGGCGGCGCAGCACCCGGACGGCGGCCCGGCAGGCCGGCGGCAGGTCCGCCGGGCCGCAGGGCCCGCGGACCGCAGCGGTCGCGCCGTCGTGCCGGGCGTAGATCGCGGCGACCACGGCGCGGACGAGGTCGCTGTCGGAGGCTCGGCCGGCGGCGAGCGCGTCCAGCCCGACGAGGCCGGCGGTGACGTCCCGGGGCGGGCGACCGGGACCGGGTGAGGCGGCGGCCACCAGCACCCGACCGGGCAGGGTGGTGAGCAGGTCCCACTCGGTGGCGGAGTAGACGGCGGTGGTCAGCGGTGCGGCACGCCGTCCGGCAGAGGGCGGCTCTCCGGCGAGGGAGTGGCTCATCAGGACCTCCGCCGTCAGCATAAGCCCGCCGGACGGGTGGCGGGCTCGTCCCGGCGCGATCCGCGCCCGCCCGCCACCGGGGTCGCGGTACGGGCACCCGCGTGTCGCCGTCTGGTAGCGGTGGGCACGACTCGGCATGCCTTACCGGCGGTCGACCCGACCTGCCTTACCGCTGGTTAAGGAGACACCGGGCGGCGGGTGACGGCGAAATGTCACTCCCGGGCCCACCCGGGGGGAGACGCAATGAGCGGCGGGGCCCTCCCCGGCACCCGCCGCCCACGCTCTGATGTCGAAGATTCTGCCCCACCGCGACGATGAACGGACAGAGACGGAGGTCACATTTATCTTTTCGTAACAATACTCAGAGTCACTAACGATCAACGAGAGAGCGATCTCCGCAGGTGAAGTAGTACCTTGTCAGGCGACAAGTTGACGCATGTTGGCTGCTCCGGGCGGCGATCTCCCTGGAAACGCTCCCATCACGGGCCGTCACGCAAATGCGTCGTGCAAGTGCAATCCGCACGCGCGCATCGACAGATGCAGCTCGATGAGCGTGATCGGCGCTTCCCGGTGGCCGGTTTCGGCGCCTCCCACCCGGGAATTTGCCGGGGTACCACCTGGTTCTACCGGACGGAAAAAGCAATCCGCGCTGATCGGAGAGTCCAATGGCAACCGTTGAGCTGACCACGGCCAACTTCGACGAGGTGACCGAGAGCAGCGGCATCGTGCTGGTCGACTTCTGGGCCGAGTGGTGTGGCCCGTGCAAGCGGTTCGCCCCGGTCTACGAGCGCTCGTCGGAGAAGCACCCCGACATCACCTTCGGCAAGGTCGACACCGAGGCGCAGCAGGAGCTGGGCGCCAAGTTCGACATCCGCTCGATCCCCACGATCATGGCGATCCGGGACGGCGTGATCGTCTTCGCCCAGCCCGGCGCGCTGCCCGAGTCGGCCCTGGAGAACCTGATCGAGCAGGTCCAGGCGCTGGACATGGACGACGTCCGCAAGCAGCTCGCCAACCACCAGCACTGACCACCGCCGCCGGCGGTCGGGCCCGACGGCCCGACCGCCGGCGCTTCACTTGCGCCACGCTCGCACACATGTTCGAATGAACGGCATGCGCTGGGACCACCTCTCCGCTCCCCCGGAGGAGGAGCGTCCCGACCGGGCAGCGCCAGCGACGCCACCCCTGCCGCTGGCGCTGCCCGGAGCGGTCACCCGCACGTTCGACACCCCCGACTTCGCCGGCATGACCTTCTACGAGGTGCAGGCCAAGTCGATCATCAACCGGGTGCCGGGCGGGTCGCAGGTGCCGTTCAGTTGGACGATCAACCCGTACCGGGGCTGCACCCACGCCTGCGTCTACTGCTTCGCCCGCAACTCGCACACCTACCTCGACCTCGACGCGGGCGCGGACTTCGACCGCAAGGTGATCGTCAAGGTCAACGCCGGGGAGCTGGTCCGCCGTGAGCTGGCCGCACCGCGCTGGCGCGGCGCGGCCATCGCGATGGGCACCAACGTCGACTGCTACCAGCGCGCCGAGGGCCGCTACCGGCTGCTGCCGCCGATCCTCACGGCACTGCGGGACTTCGCCAACCCGTTCTCGATCCTCACCAAGGGCACGCTGATCCTGCGCGACCTGCCGCTGCTGCGTCAGGCCGCCGAGGTCACCCGGGTCAGCCTGTCGTTCTCGGTGGCCTTCGTCGACGAGGCCCTGTGGCGGGCGGTGGAGCCGGGCACCCCGAGCCCGCGCCGCCGGCTCGACGCGGTCCGCCGGCTCACCGACGCCGGCTTCGAGGTGGGGGTGCTGATGGCGCCGATCCTGCCCGGCCTCTGCGACGACGACGCGTCGATCGACGCCACCCTCGCGGCCATCGCCGCCGCCGGTGCCACCAGCGTCACCCCGCTGGCCCTGCACCTGCGCCCCGGTGCCCGCCAGTGGTACGCGCACTGGCTCGGCCGGGAGTTCCCGCACCTGGTCCCCCGCTACCGCGAGCTGTACCGGTCCGGGGCCTACCCGCCGCAGGCGTACCAGCGGGAGCTGACCGCCCGGGTGCGGATCGCGGCCCGCCGGCACGGCCTGCACCGCAGCGAGCCCGGCGACACCCGCCGCATGCCGACCCCACCGCCCGCACCCGCCCCCGAACAGCTCGCCCTGCTCTGAGCGGGCCGGTCGGGCACCTGCGGCGTACGGGCAGAGCCGGGCCCCGGCAGCCGGGCCCACCCGCCCGGAATCGGGCTAGGCTCGGCGGATGCGGACCGCACAGCAGCTCCTCGCCGACTCCGCCGTGATCGCCGTCGTGGGCGCGTCCCGCGACCCGGGCAAGGCCGCACACCGGGTGCCGGCGCAGATGCAGCGGTACGGCTGGCGGATCATTCCGGTCAACCCGACCGTCGACGAGTTGTTCGGCGAGCGGGCGTACCCGTCGCTCGCCGACATCGCGCACCCGGTGGACCTGGTGAACGTCTTCCGCCCGGCCCGCGACGCCGTCGAGGTGGTCCGACAGGCGGCGGCGATCGGCGCGCCGGCGGTCTGGCTCCAGCTCGGCATCGTCTCCGCCGAGGCGCGGCGGATCGCCGAAGCGGCAGGCATGGACTACGTCGAGGACCGCTGCCTGATCGTCGAGCGGGCCGCCGCCGGCCTGTCCCGGCTTCCCTGACCGGTCCCCGACCCGCCCCGACGAGGTGACCCGGCGTCAACCGGGTGAAAAGCCGCACCGCGCGCCGGTAGCGTCCGCTGGAGAGAGGCCACTGACCTGCGGCGGAGGGCGGGCACCGTGAATACGCCACCGGGCGAGCCGGAGCAGCCGCCGTCACCGTACGAGTCACCCGGCGAGCCGGCCACCCCGCCCGCACCCGTCCCACCGGAGGGACCGTGGAGCCCGGCTGCGCCCGAGCCGTCGGCGTGGGCCCGACCATCCGAGCCGTCCCCCCGGGCGCAGCAGTCCGAACCGTCAACCCCGCAACGGCCGGCGGAGGCGGGTCCGGCCGGTGGGTCCCCGGGCATCGGTCAGCCGGGCGGGTCGGCCCCTCCGCCCGGGGCACCCGGCTGGACCGGTCCACCGTCGGGCGAACAGCCGGCCGCCACGCCGCCGGGCGGACCGGCGTGGGAACAGCCACCGGCCTGGGAACAGCCGCCCCACGGCGGGCCGGCCTGGGAACAGCAGCCGTGGGGGAAGCAGCCGGGCGAACAGCGGTGGGGCCACCCACCACCCGGGCCGTACGGACCACCGGGTGGCGGCGGGACCAACGTGCTGGCGATCCTGTCCCTGGTGTTCGCCATCGTCTTCGCACCGGCCGGCATAGTCCTCGGCCACCTGGCGAAACGGCAGATCCGTCGGACCGGCGAGGAGGGCGACCAACTCGCCACCTGGGGGCTGGTGCTCAGCTACGCGTTCACCGCGATCGGGGTGCTCGTCTGCTGCGGCTGGCTCGCCCTCGTCGTGGTGGCCGGCGTCGGCAGCAGCACCGGCACCGGTTACTGATCAGCGGAACTGCGCCTCCCGGACGCTGTTGCCGCCGTCCACCACCAGCATCTGCCCGGTGATGTACGACGCCGCCGGCGAGCAGAGGAAGCTGATCGCGGCGGCCACCTCGTCGGGGGTGCCGGGGCGGCCGACCGGGGTGCCGAGCCCCTGCTTGATCTCCGCCATCGTGGAGGCCGCCGTGTAGATGGTGCCGGGGGCCACCGCGTTCACCGTCACCCCGTCGGCGATCATCTCCATCGCCAGGGCCCGGGTCAGCCCGACCACCCCCGCCTTGGCCGCCGCGTACGCCGCCTCGGTGGGCAGGGCGTTGACCGGCCCGGCGGTGGCCGAGAGGTTGACGATCCGCCCCCAGCCCCGCTCGGCCATCCCGCTGATGAAGGCCCGGCTGCACAGGAACGCCGTGGTCAGGTTCCGGTCGATCTCGCCGCGCCACTCGTCGTAGCTGAGCTGGGCCACCGGGCGGAGCACCTCGGGGCTGGCCCGGCTGGCCAGGCCGGCGTTGTTGACCAGCACCTCGACGTCACCGAGCTGTTCGGCGACCGCGTCGGCGAGCGCGCCGACCTCCGACTCGTCGGTCAGGTCGGCGACGAAACCGGTCACGCCCAGCTCACCGGCCCGCTCGTGGATGCGCCGGGTGGTGGAGACGATCGCCACCCGGGCGCCCAGGTCGGCCAGTCGACGGGCGGTGGCGTACCCGATGCCGTCGGCGCTGCCCGCGCCGGTGACCAGGGCGACCCGGCCGTCCAGCCGCATGGTCACCGGGTCCGGCAGCGGCACCGGCTCGTCCTGGCCGGGTTGGCTGCCACCGGTGGTGGCGCGGGTACGCCGGGCCAGGCCGGGGCGGCTCACGTCCCGCCTCGGTCGGCTGCCGGATCGGTCGGCCCCACGCGCGTCGATAGCCATGCCGGCATCCTGCCCGCTCGGCCGGGTGCGGGCAACGAGCCACCACGGGGCCGACCTCGCCACTGTGTGGTCCTGGCTACCCTGACGGCGCACCTACATGCGACGGAGAAGATCAGATGACCTATCCCCCGCCCTCCGACGGCTGGTCGGACCCGGCCTGGTCGGCCCAGCAGCCCGACCCGACACTGCAGGCCGACGGCCCGCCGATCTCGTCCCCACCGGTCGCCAAGGACCCGTACGCCCCGGCCGACCCGTACGCGGGCGCGCCGGGCATCCCCGCCCAGGCCGCCCCGGTCGACCCGTACGCCGCCGCTGCCGCCTACCCGCAGCCCGGCTACCCGCAGCCGATGGGATACGCCGGTTACGGCGGTTACCAGCCCCCGCCGCCGCAGAACGGCCTCGCCATCGCCTCGATGATCGTCTCGATCATCGGCGCGATCGGGCTGTGCGGTTACGGGCTCGGCGGCTACATCGGCCTCATCGGCGCGATCCTCGGCCACGTGGCCCGGCGGCAGATCCGGGAACGGGGGGAGGGCGGCGCGGGCTTCGCCACCGCCGGCATCGTCGTCGGGTGGATCTCCACCGTCATCGCGGTGCTGGCCACCATCGCCATGGTGGTCTTCTTCGTCTGGCTGGCCAACCAGGAGTCGACGACCGGCTACGGCACCTCGTACTGAGCGGTGGGGCCGCCCCGGGCACCCTGGGCGGCCCACCCGGTCACCCGCACGTGACGAGAAGCCGACGGCCCCCGTGGACGTGGTGACTCCACGGTAACCTCGTGCCGTGACCGGGGTGGATGGACCTGTGGAAGACGTCGCCGGGCGGCGGACCGTGGTGGTGACCGGGGCCAGTTCGGGCATCGGCCTGGCCGCCGCGGTGGCGCTGGCCCGGCGCGGCGACCGGGTGGCGCTGGTCGGCCGGGACCCGGCCCGCCTTCAGGCCGCCGGTGACCGGGTACGCGAGGCGTCCGGCGAACGCCCCGAACTGTTCCGCGCCGACTTCGCCGTGCTCGACGACGTACGCGGGCTCGCCGAGCGGCTGCGGGCGGCGTACGACCGGATCGACGTGCTGGCGAACAACGCCGGGGCGATCGTGTTGCAGCCGCTCAGCACGGTCGACGGGTTCGAACTGTCGATCCAGGCCAACCACCTGGCCCCGTTCCTGCTGAGCAACCTGCTGGTCGACCGGGTCGGCCGGCTGGTGGTGACCGCCTCCGGCGCGCACCGCAGCGGGACCCTCGACCCGGACGATCTCAACGCCGCGCTGCGCCGCTACCGGCCGATGCGCGCGTACGGCACCAGCAAGCAGGCCAACATCCTGTTCGCCGCCGAGGCTGCCCGGCGCTGGCCCGACGTGTCGGCGTACTCGTTCCATCCGGGGGTGGTGCGGACCCGGTTCGGCGCGGACAGCCGGCTGGTCGCCCTCGGCATGCGGGTGATGCCGTTCCGCAGCCCGGAGAAGGGCGCGGAGACGCTGGTCTGGCTGGCCAACCAGCCGGCGTCCCGGCTGGTCGACGGTGGCTACTACGCCGACCGGCGGCTGCGCCGGCCCTGGCCGCGCGCCACCGACCCGGCGCTTGCCGCGCGCCTCTGGGCCGCCAGCGCCGCCGCCGTCGGCCTCGACACCTGACCAGGCCCCACACTGACTGTTCCGGCCCGGGACCGACGTGGCCATCGCGGGATGCTCGGGCACCCCTGCGCCCGCACCCGATCGAGTCACCGCGTCAGGCCGACGATGGCGGCCAGCCGGGTCACGCCGGCCGCCGCCGGGCCGCTGCGGGCGATCTCGGCGATCACGGTACGGGCGTACGGCCGGTGACGGACCTCGGCAGGGGCGGTGATGTCAGCATCAAGGAGGGTATGCCCGGCGGCAGCGAGGTTGCCGGGCCGAAGGTAGGCGCGGGCGGCATCGATGAGGTGGGCAGCCCGGTGCTCAGCCGGTAGTTGAGGCCAGTCGGCACGAACGAGCAGGCCCTGCGGAGACACCCTGCTCTGTGGAGATCTGTTGCTGCTGGAGCGACAACAAATCTCCACGATCCTGATGTTCTCCTTGGCGGCCCCGGCGACGCATTGCTCGACGGTCAGCCGGGGACCTGTTCGCGGCTTGCTCGGCAGGTGCCGGCGGTCGCTACAGTCGGGTCATGGCGCGTCACGGGCGGGTTGCGTATCCGGTGGCACTGCTGACCCTGGCCGTCGTCGGATTCATCGCGGATCTGCCGGTCTGGCAGGCGGCATTCGTCGGGGCGGCAGCGATGACGCCGATCCTCCTTGTCGACCTCATCCTGACGTATGAGAGCAGGAGCGCATGATCGGGCATGGGCGGTGATCGAAGTCGCCGCCACCCAACCGGACCGCGAACCGTGACGTGACGGCGACCGCCCTGCGCCGCCGGAGTCACCCTCACTCGACGACGTGGACGGGGACGGTGGTGACCACCACGCCGGGCAGGGCGCGCAGGGCCCGGCGCAGCCGTTGGCCGGTACGGCTGTGCAGCAGGCGGTGCCCCGGCCGGCGCAGCACCACCTCCGGCACCACCACGGTCAGCACCAGTTCCGGCGCGGCGGCCCGCAGCGCCTCCAGGTAGTGCGCCAGCGGCCCGACCACCGCCCGGTACGGCGAGACGATCGTCTCCAGCCGGACGTGGTCCCCCCAGGCCCGCCACTGCTCCCGGAACCGGTCCGCCTCGGCGTCCTCCGGGGCGAGGTGCACCGCCAGCGTCGGCCGGCCCAGCGACACCGCGTACGCCAGGGCGCGCATCGAGGCGCGGTTGAGGCGTACCACCGGGACCACCACCAGGTGGCGCAGCTCCTGCGGCAGCTCCTCGCCCTCGACGGGCCGGGACGTCGGCGCGCCCGACGGCCCGGCTGCGGGCCCACGACCGGCGGCCCCGGCGTCCGGGGGTGGGGGGCGCAGGGCCAGGGCGGCGTGCAGGGTGCGGTAGTGCCTGTGGATCCGGTCGAAGAGCAGCACCAGCAGCGGTACGGCGACCACCACCGCCCAGGCGCCCTCGGTGAACTTCGCCACCGCCGCGGTGAGCAGCACCAGGCCGGACAGGATCGCGCCCACCCCGTTGACCAGCGCCCGCCGCTGCCAGCCGTCACCCCGGTGCCGCCGCCAGTGCACCACCATGCCGCTCTGCGACAGGGTGAAGGCGAGGAACACCCCCACCGCGTACAACGGGATCAGCTTCTCGGTGTGGCCCCCGAACGCCACGAACACCACGATCGCCGTCGCGGCCAGCGCGACCAGGCCGTTGCCGAAAGCCAACCGGTCGCCCAGGTGCAGGAAGCGGCGGGGCGCGTGACCGGCGCGGGCCATGAAGAACAGCAACCGGGGAAAGTCGTTGAACGCGGTGTTCGCGGCCAGCAGCAGGATCAGCGCGGTGGTCACCTGGACGACGGCGTACCACGGGCCGGTGGGGAAGGTGACCCGGGCGAGCTGGGACAGCAGCGTCTCGCCGGGGCGGGGCACCAGGCCGGCCAGGTGGATCAGCAGGGTCAGCCCGGCGAACAGGACCACCAGCATCGCCACCATCCAGGTCAGCGTGGTGCGCGCGTTGCGCCACTCCGGCGTCCGGAACGCCGGGACCGCGTTGGAGACCGCCTCGATGCCGGTCATCGACACCGCCCCGGAGGCGAACGCCCGCAGCACCAGCAGCAGCCCCAGCCCCTGGGTCGCCGGCACCACCGGCGGGGCCACCGGCGCGAAACCCCGGCCCGCCGCCCGCAGGTAGCCGACCACGAGCAACCCCAGCACGGCGGCCACGAAGGCGTACGTGGGCAGGACGAAGAGGTTGCCGGCGGCGCGTACCCCGCGCAGGTTGCCGGCGAGCAGCAGCAGGATCACCAGCACCCCGAGCGGCACGGCGAACGGCGTCAGCCCCGGCAGCGCCGAGGTGATCGCGTGCACGCCCGCCGCGATCGACACCGACACGGTCAGCACGTAGTCGAGCATCAGCCCGGCGGCGGCGGTCAGCCCCGCCCCGACCCCCAGGTTGTCCCCCGCCACCAGGTACGACCCGGCCCCGTGCGGGTACGCCGGGATGGTCTGCCGGTACGAGATCCCGACGGCCACCATCAGCAGCACCAGCCCGGCCGACAGGGGCAGCGCCAGGCCCAGCGCCCCGCTGCCGGCAAGCACCAGCACGGTCAGCAACGCCTCCGGCCCGTACGCGACCGAGCTGAGCAGATCGGAGGAGAGCACCGGCAGGGCCACCAGTTTGCGCATCCGCTCGTGCAGTACGGCGGCGCTGGCCAGTGGTGGGCCGAGGAGCACCCGGCGGACCCGGCCCAGCCGTCGGCCGAGGGGGGAGTCCGGCTGGTCGGCCCGTTCGGCGGCGACCAGCCCGTCCCGTCCGGCCGGTGCCCCAGGTGCCGGCCGGAACAGCGCGATCGGGGCCAGCCGGCTGAACCGGCCCGGGGTGGGGCGGTTCCGGTAGCGGTCCAGGGTCGGGTCGACCGGCAGGGCGGGCGGCGCGCCGACGCGCCAGTGCGCGCCGACCCGGCGCAGGGCGTCCACCTCCGCCGGCGTGAGCGGCGGGAACTCGGCCGACGGGGTGACCACGGTGCCGCCGCGGTCGTCGTCCGCGCTGCGCCCCGCCATCGCCCCACCTCCCCCCGCACTCTCACGTGCGGACGGGTCCCGTGCCCGCCGTTCGGACGGAATAGCGACGAACGGACCTGCGGTGGCCGGGCGGGCGGTCAGGGTGCCGGTGGGGCGGCGTCGGCGGGCAGCGCCGCCGGGGTGGCACGCCGGCCCGTACGGGCACCGCCGAGCACCACCACGACCACCCCGGCGAGCAGCAGCGCCAACCCGGGCAGCGCGGACGGGCGGGGCAGTTGCCCCAGCCAGGCCCAGGCGATCAGCGCCGCGCCGGGGGCCTCCAGCAGGATCAGCACGCTGATCGTGGTCGCCGACACCCGGCGCAACGCGTGGTTGAACATCGAGTGGCCGAGCAGTTGGGCCCCGACGACCAGCCCGACGATCGCCACCCAGGTGCTGGTGCCCCAGCCGTGCAGGCGTACCCCGGTGACCAGGCAGACCAGCAGCAGGATCGCCGCGCACACGCCGTAGCAGATGGTGGTGTACGTGGCGGTGCTGATGGTGGCGCGGGCGCGTTCACCGAACGCGGTGTAGACGGCGGCGAACATCCCGCCGACGACCGCGAGCAGGTCACCGGCGAGGGCCCGGCCGGAGACCCCGACGTCCGCGCCGGTCGCCAGCACCGCGCCGGTCACCGCCACCCCGATGCCGACCCAGACGGGGTACGACAAGCGCCGGCCCTGCCAGCGGGCGATCAGCCCCTGCCAGACCGGTTGGGTGGCGCCCAGTGCGGTGGCCGCCGCGACCGAGGTGAGCTGGGCGCTCGGCATCCAGGTGGCGAAGTGCGCGGCCAGCGCCACCCCGGACAGCACGCAGTACCAGCCCTCGCGGCGGCCCGCCCCCACGGTCAGGGCACGCAGTTCGGCGCGGCGGCGGGCCAGCGTGAACGGGGCGAGCACGGTGACCGCGAGCAGGTTCCGCCAGCACGCCACGGCCAGCGCCGGTGCCGCCGCGAAGGCGATCAGCGGGGCCGACGACGAGACCGACGCGACGGCGAGCGCGAGGACGCCGACGGTGAGCGGGTCGACGGGCGGACGCGGCGGCGGTGCGGCGGAGGACACGGTGGGTCATCCTCACACGGGCGGCGGCGCTCAGGTGGACACCGGGCGCGGGTCGGCGCGGTCGGGCGGTGAGCCGGTGGGGCGCGGGTCGGCGCGGGCGGGCAGTGAGCCGGTGGGGCGCTGGTCAGCGGTGCCCGGCGGCGACGGCCGGTGGGTCAGCGGCGGCGCACCCGGTGCAGGCGGAACGGCTTGCGGGTGGCGCGGACCACGGCCGCGCCCCGGGGTTCGGCGGCCAGCGAGGTGTCGGGCAGGGCAGCCCCGGCGTCCGGCGCGCCGTCCGGGGCGAGCCGGGTCAGCGCGCAGCCGTCGGCCGCCCAGCGGGCCACCAGGTCGGCGGTCGGGCCGGAGGCGTTGAGCCGCTTCGCCGCCACCAGCGGCGCGGAGGTCTCCCACTCCGGGCTGCCCGGAGCCAGCCGGGTCACCCGCGCCGGCCAGGTCACGATGCGCCCGCCGTGGTCGCCGCGCAGGGTCACCCGGGCGGTGCCGGCGTCCGCCAGCCCCGGCGCGGTCTGCTCCCCCGGCCCACTGACCACGAACAACGACCCCTCCAGGGGTACGCACCACAGCGCGACCGCCGGCCCGTCGCCGACCCCCACCCAGGCCACGGCGGCCTTCTTGATCGCCTCGTCGACCAGTGGCGTCGACCGGGAGGCGTCCACCTCGTCCGTCACACCCGCATCCTCTCGCAGCTACCACCCGGACGGCACCCGACCGCCACCGCCGGCCCGGACGGTGACGGTGCCGGCCCGGTCACCCGACGAACGGCGGGACGATGATCTCGCCCCGGGCGACCGGCATCACCTGACCGGTCACCGTCGTGCCGACCACCGTCCCGTCCTCGGCGGTCACCGTGCAGGCCAGGGCGGACGGGCGGCCGATCTCCACGCCCTGCCGGACGGCGTACCCGCTGCGGCCGACGCCGGGGAGCAGGCCGCTGGCGACCAGCCACACGCCCAGCCCCAGGGCGGCCGAGCCGGTGGCCGGGTCCTCGGGCACCCCGAGCCCCGGCACGAAGACCCGGGCGTGGGCGGTGCGCGTGTCGGCGTCCCAGGAGAACACGCTGACGTGCTCCACCCCGTACCGCTGCGCGGCGGCCGTGTTGACCCGGGCGCGGGCCACCGCGTCGGGGTGCACCGGCAGGTAGGGGAACTCCAGTCCGCAACCGGCCACCCGGGGGGCCGGTCCGGCATGGTCGGCCGCGGTGAGCCCGGCCATCTCCAGCAGCGGCTCCGGGTCGAGTTCCGGCCCGAGGGTGGGGGTGCCGCCGGTCAGGGTGGCACCGGTCGCGGTCACCTCGATCGGCAGCACCCCGGCGTGGCACTCCTGGCTGACCGACCCGGCGGGGAACAGGCCCCGGCGGCTGGCGGTGACCGCCGCGCCGACGCTGGGGTGACCGGCGAAGGGCAGTTCCCCGGTCGGGGTGAAGATCCGGGCCCGGTAGGTGGCACCCACCTGGGTCGGCGGCAGCACGAACACCGTCTCCGACAGGTTGAACTCCATCGCCAGCACCTGCATCTGCTCGGTGGCCAGCGCTTCGGCGCCGAACACCACGGCCAGGGGGTTGCCGGCGAACGGGCGGTCGGTGAAGACGTCCACGATCTCGTAGCCCAGGGTCGACATGGTGATAAACACTAGGCGCTTAGGCTGGTGGCCGTGAGCACGCCGAACCGGGTCTACATCGCTCGACTCGCCGGAGTCGCCGTCTTCGACCCGAACGGCGACCAGGTGGGGCGGGTCCGCGACGCGGTCGCCCGGATCCGGCCGACCCAGCGTCCACCCGAGGTGGTGGGGCTGGTGGCCGAGATGCCGATGCGCCGCCGGATCTTCCTGTCCATCAACCGGATCACCTCCATCGACGCCGACGCGGTCGTCCTCGGCAGCGGCACCCTCAACCTGCGCCGCTTCTCCAAACGCCCCAACGAGCTGCTCGTCCTCCAGGAACTGCTGGACCGGCGGGTGCAGCTCGACCCGGGCGGCCAGCCCGGCGCGGTGGTGGACGTGGCGATGGAGTGCAGCCGGGGTGGCGAGTGGTCGCTGTCCCGGGTCGCCGTCCGCGAGCAGACCAGCCGGTTGACCCGCCGTGGCCACCTGCACCAGGTGGACTGGGACCGGGTACGCGGGCTGAGCGGCCTCGCCGACAACCGGGGTACGGCCAACCTGTTGGCCGTACTGGAGGACATGCGCCCCGCCGACCTGGCCAACGCGCTGCAGGATCTGCCCGACGCCCGGCGCAACGAGGTCGCGGCGGCCCTCGACGACGAACGTCTCGCCGACGTGCTCGGCGAGCTGCCCGAACGCGACCAGGTGGAGATCCTCGCCGCGCTGGACCGGGAACGAGCCGCCGACGTACTGGAGGAGATGGACCCGGACGACGCCGCCGACCTGCTCAACGAGCTGCCCCCGCCGGAGCAGGACGTGCTGCTGGACCTGATGGAGCCGGACGAGGCCGACCCGGTCCGTCAGCTGCTCAAGTACACCTCCGGTACGGCGGGCAGCGTGATGACCTCCGAGCCGGTGATCCTGCCGCCGGACGCCACGGTCGCCGAGGCGCTGGCCCGGATCAGGGAGGAGCAGCTCTCCCCGGCGATCGCCGCGCAGGTCTTCGTGACCCGTGCCCCGA
The DNA here is from genome assembly GCF_049863385.1 of Micromonospora sp. WMMD723. Lineage (NCBI taxonomy): Bacteria > Bacillati > Actinomycetota > Actinomycetes > Micromonosporales > Micromonosporaceae > Micromonospora > Micromonospora sp. WMMD723. Next base: position 2,722,367 of record NZ_JBMKNR010000001.1, on the reverse strand, counting down.
TGACCACACCGACCGGCCGCTACCTGGGCATCGTGCACTTCCAGCGGCTGCTGCGCGAGCCCCCGGCCGACCTGCTCGGCGGGGTGGTGATCAACGACATCGACCCGCTGCGGCCGACCACCCCGCTGCCGGAGATAACCCGCCGGATGGCCACCTACGACCTGGTGGCGATGCCGGTGGTCGACCGGAACAACCGGCTGGTCGGCGCGGTCACCGTCGACGACGTGCTCGACCACTCGCTGCCCCGGGACTGGCGGGACCGCGACGCCGTGTCCGCCCCGGGCGCGGACGAGGCGGAGCCGGACACCACGCCGGTAGGCGGTGACTCCGATGGCTGAGCAGCGGCGGACCGAGCGGTTGGACCAGCCGCGTGAGCCCCGGGGCGTCAAGCTGCCCCGGTTCGACCCGGAGGCGTTCGGCCGCTGGTCGGAGGGGATCGCCCGGGGCATGGGCACGGCGAACTTCATCGTCTACATGACGGTGGTGATCGCGCTGTGGTTCGGCTGGAACACCCTGGCCCCGGCGGACCTGCGCTTCGACCCGTACACGTTCACGTTCCTGACCCTGGTGCTGTCGTTGCAGGCGTCGTACGCGGCCCCGCTGATCCTGCTCGCGCAGAACCGGCAGACCGACCGGGACCGGGTGGCGCTGGAGGAGGACCGTCGCCGGGCGACGATGCAGAAGGCGGACACCGAGTACCTGGCCCGGGAGGTGGCCGCGCTGCGGATCGCCCTGGGCGAGGTGGCGACCCGGGACTTCCTCCGCTCGGAGCTGGCCCGGCTGGCCGAGGAGCTGGACGCGGCGGCGCAGCGGCGGCAGAAGCGGGAGTTGCGGCAGCCGGAGCGACCGGGCGGGCGGGGTGAGGGGCGGTCCGGTGGGGGCGAACCACCGCTCGACGAGCCGCGCGACGATCTGGACGGCGACTACGTGCGCGACGGCCGCCGCCCGGAGAACTGAGCGGGCCGGGGTGACGTACGTGATCGTCCGGTTTTGTCCGGTAGGGCGGGGCGGCCCCGGCCGGTCGATCGATTCGCTCACACCCGGCCCCGCTGTTGGCGGACGCCCCGGCCGCCCGACGTAGCATTGCCCGCATGTCAGCTCCCGTCAGCACCCTCTCCGACGCGATCCAGGCCGCGCTGGCCACCGTCAACGACCCGGAGATCCGTCGGCCCATCACCGACCTCGGCATGGTCCGTTCCGCCGAGATCGGCGAGGACGGCGTGGTCCGGGTCGGGTTGCTGCTCACCGTGGCCGGCTGCCCGCTGAAGGACAAGCTGCGCGGGGACATCACCGCCGCCGTCGGCGCGGTGCCCGGGGTGAGCGGCGTGGAGATCGAGTTCGGGGTGATGAGCCCGGAGCAGCGGCAGGAGCTGCAGGGCAAGCTGCGTGGCGGAGCCGCCACCGACGAGCCGGTCATCCCGTTCGCCCAGCCGGGCTCCCGTACCCGGGTCTACGCGGTGGCCAGCGGCAAGGGCGGCGTCGGCAAGTCCAGCGTCACGGTCAACCTGGCCGCCGCGCTGGCCGCCCGGGGCCTGTCCGTCGGCGTGGTCGACGCCGACATCTACGGCCACTCGGTGCCCCGGATGCTCGGCGCGGAGGGCAAGCCGACCCGGGTGGAAGACATGATCATGCCGCCGCAGGCGAACGGTGTGAAGGTCATCTCGATCGGTATGTTCACCCCGGGCAACGCGGCGGTGGTGTGGCGCGGCCCGATGCTGCACCGGGCGTTGCAGCAGTTCCTGGGCGACGTCTACTGGGGTGAGCTGGACGTCCTCCTGCTCGACCTGCCCCCGGGCACCGGCGACATCGCCATCTCCGTCGCCCAGCTGCTACCCAACGCCGAGATCCTGGTGATCACCACTCCGCAGGCGGCGGCCGCCGAGGTCGCCGAGCGGGCCGGCGCGATCTCGTTGCAGACCCACCAGCGGATCGTCGGCGTCATCGAGAACATGTCCTGGCTGGAGCTGCCCGACGGGTCCCGGATGGAGGTCTTCGGTGCCGGTGGCGGCCAGGAGGTGGCCGATTCGCTGAGCCGGACGATCGGCGCGCAGGTGCCGTTGCTGGGCCAGATCCCGATGGACAGCCGGGTCCGGGAGGGCGGCGACGCCGGCACCCCGATCGTGCTGTCCGCGCCGGACGCGCCCGCCGCGAAGGCGCTGCACCAGGTGGCCGACCGGCTGGCGGTACGCCGCGAGTCGCTGCTCGGCAAGTCGCTGGGCCTCAAGCCCGCCGGGCGCTGACCGCCGGCCCGCGCCACGGGCCTGATCCAGTCCTCCGGGCCCGCGCCACGGGCCTGATCCACTCACGTGAGCCGATGATGCGGTATCCCCGACAGGGGATACCGCATTTGGCGTTCCATTGCGACAGCCCGTCCGGCGGTGGCCCAGACCGGACGCGGGTCAGGTGGCGTCGTCGTAGCTGGGGCGGGGGGCCGGGGCGGGCGCGGAGGCGGTGCTCGTCGCGGTGCCCTTACGGGCGGCGGCCCTCGGGTCGATCCGGTCGGCGACACCCTTGAGTTCCTCGTGCACCCCGGTGACGTCCGCCCGCAGGTCGTCGTAGACGCTCTGGAGGGGCTTGCGGATCGCCTGCTCGTCCTCCTCGCTGAGCAGGTGCTTGCGGATGAACGCCTTCGGGTGGAGGTCCTCCAGCTGGATGTCGGTGCCCAGCTCACGGCTCAGGTCGCCGGTGGCGTTGCGGGCCATCGCGCGCAGGTTGCGCACCAGCCGCAGACCGTCGCTGATGACGTTGGGCAGCCGGTCCCCGAAGATCAGCAGTGCCAGGAGCAGCAGGACGCCGATCTCCCACCAGTTCAGGTTGTCGAGCACCGCAGGGCCTCCTCGTCACGTCGACCCCAGCGTACGCACGTCAGGGCCTGGTCCGGGAGGGGGTGAACGGCCCTCACTTGGCGTCCGCGGCGAGCGTCACCGAGGCGTTCTGCCGGGTCGACCCGCGCCGGTACTCCACGGTCACCACCGACCCGGGGGCGAACTTGCGGACCAGGGCGATCAGGTCGGTCGGCTCGTTCATCGGCCGGCCGTTGAGCCGGAGCACGACGTCCCCGGCCTTCAGCCCGGCCCCGGCGGCCGGTCCGGCCGGTTCCACGGCCGCCAGGCGCACCCCCACGCCGGCCCGGGTGGCCGTGCCGGTGCCGGCGACCTGGGCCCCGATCACGGTACGACGGGCCTTGCCCGTGCCGATGATGTCCTGGGTGATCCTTTTCGCCTGGTTGATCGGAATGGCGAAGGCGAGCCCGATGTTCCCCGCCTCCTGCCCCTCCGCCACCAGCGACTTGATCGTCGAGTTCACCCCGATCACCCGACCGGCCGAGTCGACCAGCGGGCCACCCGAGTTGCCGTGGTTGACCGCCGCGTCGGTCTGGATCGCCGCGTAGTAGCGGACCGGCCCACCCGGCTCCCCCGCCTGCATGGTGCGGTCCAGCGCGCTGATGATGCCGGCGGTGACCGTGTTCGCCAGGGACAGCGGCGAACCGATGGCCAGCACCGGGTCACCCACCGCGAGCGCATCGGAGTCACCGAACTCGATCGGCCGCAACCCCGTACGGCTCACCTTGATCACCGCGATGTCCGACTCCGGGTCCTGCCCGACCACCGTCGCCGCAGAGCTGCTGCCGTCGTTGAAGGTCACCGACGCCCGGCCGGTGCCGTCGGCGACCACGTGGTCGTTGGTGACCACGTAGCCGTCGGCGCTGACGATGAACCCGGACCCCTCGCTGGTGCCGGCCGGACCGGCCACCCGGATCGTCACCACGCTGGGCAGGACCCGGCCGGCGACCCCGGCCAGCGAGTCCGGGCGACGCTGGGCCAGCGCGGGCCCCTCGGCCGGGCCGGCCCCCAGGGTGACCCCGCCGCCGACACCGCCACGCACCGCGAAGGCGTACCCGAGGGCACCGCCCAGGGTGCCGGCGAGCAACGCGACGATCAGCGGGACGAGCAGCAGCTGGCGCAGCCGCGGCCGGCCGGGCGCGTCCGGGTCGGTGACCGGCTCCGGCGCGGCACCGGTGGCCGGCGCGCCCGGCAACACGACCGCCGCCGGGGCGTACGGGTCCCGCCAGGGGTCGGCGAGCGCGTCCGACCACCACGGCGAAGCCGACCCGCCGTACGGCGCAGCCGACCCGCCGTACGGCGTCGTCGGGGCCGTCTGCGGCGGACCGGGCGGCGGCCCCGCCGAACCCGGAGTCCCGCCGGGCGCTCGCCACTCCCAGCCGTCGGTCACGTCGGTGCCTCCCACTCGTCCCCCGGTGCCCCGGACCACGACCGGGGGTGGCGGTCACGGCGCAGGGGGCACCCCGTCCAGGATTGCACGGATGCGCCGGGCGGAGTCAGCTCTTGTCCGCCCGCACCCGTCCACCGCCCGGCTCCGCGCCACCCGGACCGGTACGCCTGCCCCGTCCACGCCGACGCCGCCGCGCCACCCGGGCCGGCACGGGTGGACTCGCGGCCGAAGGAGCCTCGCCTCTAGGCTCATAGCGCCCACCCGCTCCGCACACCATCGCCACCGCCCGGAGGTGTCCCATCGCCACGGTCGCCAGTTCCGGCAGCCCGACGGCGCAGTCGTTGCAGTTCGCCGAGTCGTACGTCGGCGAGGACATCGTGCTGGCCACCGCCCGCAGCCTCGCCCGGGAGGTCGGCCTCGACGCGGTCACCCCCGGCGCCGGGGCGGCGCTGCGCCTGCTCGCCGCCGCCGGCAACGCCCGCGCGGTGGTGGAGATCGGCACCGGCACCGGGGTCAGCGGGGTGTGGCTGCTGCGCGGCATGCGCGCCGACGGGGTGCTCACCACCATCGACGTCGAGGTCGAGCACCAGCGGATCGCCCGGCGGATCTTCGTCGAGGCGGGCTTTCCGTCCGGCCGTACCCGGATCATCACCGGCCGGGCACTGGACGTGCTGCCCCGGCTCGCCGACGGCGCGTACGACCTGATCTTCGTCGACGGCGAGACGACCGGCTCGGCCGCGTACGTCGACGCCGCCCTGCGGCTGCTGCGCCCCGGTGGGGTGCTCGCCCTCAACGGCGGCTTCGCCGGTGGCCGGATCGGTGACCCGGCCGCCCGGGACGCCGAGACGGTGACCATGCGGGAGACGGTCAAGGCGATCCGGGAGGCCGAGCAGTGGATTCCGGCCCTGCTCCCGGTCGGTCACGGCCTGCTGGCCGCGGTCAAGTGCTGACCACGACCGGGCGCTGACCGGCGGCCGGGCGCTGACCGGCGGCCGGGTGCCGGCCACGGCCGGGTGCCGACCGCGTCGGGACGCGGGACGGGCACCCGGCCCGGCGGCCGCTCAGTCCAGCGTCGCCAGCCAGCGCAGCAGGCCCCGCACGCCCCAGCCGGTCGCGCCCCGGGTCAGCTCGGCGTCGTCGCCGTCGGCCCAGGACGGCGCGGACATGTCGATGTGCAGCCAGCGGTCCCGCAGCTCGCCGGTGAACTCGCGCAGGTAGAGCGCGGCCATCACGGAGCCGGCCCCCCGGTCCGGGGAACTGTGCCGGTCGGCCAGGTCGCTGCCGAGGTGTTCGAGGTAGTCGGCGGGCAGCGGCATCCGCCAGGCCGCCTCGCCCGCGTCGGCGACGGCGGCCAGCACGGCGGCGGCCAGCACGTCGTTGTCGCTGTACAGCGCGCCGGTCCGCTTGCCCAGCGCCACCGCGTTCGCGCCGGTCAGGGTGGCCAGGTCGATCAGCAGGTCGGGACGGAGTTCCCGGGCCGCGTAACCGAGCGCGTCGGCGAGCACCAGCCGCCCCTCGGCGTCGGAGTTGGTGCTCTCGCTCGTCGTCCCGTCGTAGTGCCTGATGACGTCGCCGGGGCGGAACGCCGACCCGCTGACCATGTTCTCGGCCAGCGGGGTCAGGGCGGTGACCCGCACGGGCAGCCGCAACGCCGCAGCGCCCAGGGTGGCCGCGACCACCGCCGCCGCGCCGGCCATGTCCTTGCGCATCAGCTTCATCGCCGGCACCGGCTTGATCGAGATGCCACCGGTGTCGAAGGTGATCCCCTTGCCGACCAGGACGACGTGCTGCCGGGCGTCGGCGGGCCGCCAGTCCAACTCGACCAGGCGGGGGCCGCTGGCCGAGCCGGCACCGACGGCGAGGATGCCGCCGAAGCCCTCGTCCGCCAGCTCCTGCGGCCCGCGTACCCGCAGGTGCAGGTCGGGGTGGTCGGCGGCGGCGTCGGCGACCTGGGCGGCGAACCACTGCGGGGTCTTCACCGCCGAGGGGGTGTTGGTCAGGTCCCGGGCGAGGCGGGTCATCGCGGCGGTCGTCCGGGCCGTCTCGACGGCCTTGGCGTACGCCTGCGGCGTGGCGGTCAGCAGGGTCACCCCGGTCAGCGCGGGCGTCGTCCCCGCCTCGGTCAGCCGGAACCGGTACGAGGCGAGCAGCAGCCCCTCGACGACGGCCCGGACGACCCCGGCGGACGCGTCGATCGGCACCGCCAACGTGACATGTGTCTCAGCTACGGCAGCGCGGGCCAGGGCGGCCCCGGCCGTCCGCCAGGCCCGTTCCCCGCCGTCGCCCACACCGAGCAGCAGCAGCCGGGCCGGGGAACCACCGGGGCGGAGCTGGGTCAGCGTCTCGCCCGCCCGCCCGGTCAGCCGGGTCACCGGCAGCAGCTCCCGCGCCTGCGCCAGCACCTCGTCGGTGGGTGGCGACGCGGTGGCGACCAGCGCCGGCGCGGCGTCGTCCGGGTCGGTGGCGGCGCGGACGGGCAGGACGAGGACGTCCGGCCCGTCGGGGGTGGCGGCGAGACTGATGGCGAGCACGCTGGACCGTACCTCCGGGGAAGTTGGCGGTGCGGGACCTCGACGACCCGCTGGGGACAGACGAAGTCCCTGAGTCACCGGCGGTGCCGGTGACCCAGGGACCAGAAACCTTCCGCGCGGCACCGCGCGGAGCGTCGGCCGATCAGCCGGCAGCCGCCTTCAGCGCGTCACCGAGTGCGTTGGCCTCGTCGGGAGTCATCTCGACGACGAGCCGGCCACCGCCCTCCAGCGGGACCCGCATGACGATGCCCCGACCCTCCTTGGTGACTTCCAGCGGACCGTCGCCCGTCCGCGGCTTCATCGCCGCCATGTTGTCTCCCCTCAGACCTATACATCAGGGTCGGTGTACTGCCCCACAGCCACTTCGTGTCGACCACCCGCAAGGTACGCGGGGGCGTCGACCACGATTTTCCCTGATGAACACCGCCGGACCCAAACCGGAGCAGCATTGATGTAACAGCATCTAGCTTATCTTGAGAAGGCCTGTCACAATGTGCGGTCATGCAGGCACGGTCGGCACTCTTCGACCTGTACGGCGACCATCTCCGCACGCGGGGTGGGCGCGCACCGGTCGCCGCCCTGGTGAAGTTGCTGGCCCCGCTCGGCGTCGCCCCGCCGGCCGTCCGGACCGCCGTGTCCCGGATGGTGCGCCAGGGCTGGCTGGAGCCCCTGCGGCTCGCCTCCGGCCCCGGATATTCGATCACACCGAAGGCGGTCCGTCGGCTCGACGAGGCCGCCGCCCGGATCTACCGCACCGGCCGGATCACCTGGGACGGGCGTTTCGACCTGCTCGTCCTGTCCACCCCGACCGCCCGGCGCGACCGCCAGCGGCTCGCCGCCAACCTCAGCTTCCTCGGCTACGGCACCCTCGACGAGCACACCTGGGTGGCGACCCGGGCCAGCGAGGACGTCGACCTGCTGCTGGAGGAGGCCGGGGTGCGCTACGAGCGGTTCACCGCCGCGCACGCCGCCGGCACCCCCGGGGCGATGGGCGTGGTCCGTCGCGCCTGGGACCTCGGCGAGATCGGGCACGCCTACGAACGGTTCGTCGCCGAGCAGCGCGCCCAACTCGCCGGGGTGACCGTGCGCAGTGGCGACGAGGAGGCGTACGCGGCCCGGTTCCGGCTGGTGCACGCGTGGCGTACCTTCCTGTTCCAGGACCCTCAACTCCCTCCGGCACTGCTCCCCGAACGCTGGCCCGGCACCGCCGCCGCCAGCTTCTTCGACCGGCACGCCGCCCGGCTCCGGCCGGCCGCCGACCGGTACGTCGAGCAGTGCCTCGACGCCGGCAACCGGGTCCCCCGACAGAAGGGCCGTTAGAGACGTGACCGAGCCACTGCTCGTCGACCGCACCGATGGCGTGGTCACCCTGACCATGAACCGCCCCACCGCGATGAACGCCCTCGACGTGGCGCTCAAGGAGGCGCTGCGGGACGCGCTGGCCGCGCTGGAGACCGACAGGTCCTGCCGGGCGGTGGTGCTGGCCGGGTCGGGCGGCTCGTTCAGCGCCGGCCAGGACCTGCGCGAGCACGTGCAGGTGCTGGAGTCGCCGGGCCGCGACCCGCTGGACACCGTCCGGGCGCACTACAACCCGATCGCCGCCCGGCTGGCCAACCTGCCCAAGCCGGTGGTCGCCGCCGTCCGGGGCATGGCCGCCGGGGCGGGCGCCTCGCTGGCGTTCCTTGCCGACTTCCGCATCGGCGGGCCGAAGACGAAGTTCCTGATGGCCTTCGCCGGGGTGGGCCTGGCCGCCGACACCGGGGCGTCCTGGACGCTGCCCCGGCTGGTCGGCCACGCCAAGGCCGTCGAGCTGCTGATGCTCGCCGAGCCGGTCGCCGCCGACGAGGCGTGCCGGCTGGGCCTGCTCACCCGGCTGGTCGACGACGACGAGCAGGTGCTGCCCACCGCGCACGAGCTGGCCGCCCGGCTCGCCGCCGGCCCGACCGTCGCGTACGGGGCGATCAAGCGGCAGCTCTCCATCGCCGACGCGGGCACCCTCGCCGACGCCCTCTCCGCCGAGGCGCAGGCCCAGTCGATCTGCGGGGGCACCGCCGACCACCGGGCCGCCACCATCGCCTTCGTCAACAAGCAGAAGCCGGTCTTCCAGGGCAGCTGAGCCGGGTGGGCCGCCCGGCCGCACGCGCGAGGACATGCCGGCCGTCAGCGGGCCACGTACCCGCCGTCGATGGGCACCGTGTGACCGGTGATCCAGGCCGCGTCGTCGGAGCAGAGGAAGAGCACCACGCCGGCCACGTCGTCCGGGCTGGGGATGCCGGGTTTCGGGTTGAACGACTCCATCCGGGCCCGCATCTCCGCCGGGTCCGGCGCGCTGTCGATGAAGTGCTCCACCAGCGGGGTCATCACCACCGTGGGGGCGACCGCGTTGACCCGGATGTTGCGGGCCGCGTACTCCACCGCCGCCGACCGGGTCAGCCCGACGATGCCGGCCTTGGTGAAGGTGTACGGGGAGATGTTCTCCTGCGCCGCCAGGCCGGTGGTGGACGAGGTGTTGACGATCGCGCCCCCACCACCGCGCAGCATCGCCTCGATGCCGTACTTGAGCACGTGGAACACGCCGTCGCCGTTGATCCGCCGGACCTTCTGCCAGTTCTCCACGTCCATCTCGTGCAGGGGCTGCTGCCGGCCGTCGATACCGGCGTTGTTGAAGATCAGGTCGATCCGGCCGTAGCGCCGCACCGTTTCGGCGACACCCTGCTCCACCGCGTCGGCGTCACCGGTGTCGACGGTGACCGCGAGGGCGTCGGGCAGGTCGGCGGCGAGCCGCTCGGCACCCTCGGTGTTGATGTCGGCGACCACCACCCGGGCCCCCTCGGCGGCGAACCGCCTGGCGGTGGCCTCGCCGAGCCCGGAGGCACCACCGGTGACGAATGCGACCTTGTCCTGGAACCGCATCGGCCCTCCCTCGACCGGCCGACCGGGCGTCGGCACCGGTGCGCCATACCCGGTGGGCGGGCGGCTAGTCGTCCTCCTCCGGGTCCTGGTTGGCCTCGACGCCCAGCACGAACGCCTGCATGGCCAGTTCGTCGCCGCTGGGCGAGACGAACGCGGGCAGCTCGGCCGGGCCCAGCTCCTGCACGTACGACCAGAAGAGCCGGACCGCCTCGGCCCGCGACTCGGCCTCGATCGGCAGGTCGAGGCTGACCAGCCAGGTCCGGCGCGACGGCGGCGGGCCGAGCCGGTCGACCAGCTCCCGGTAGGTGCCCGGGTCGAGCGGGGTGACCGGGCCGGCGACGGCCACCTGCCCGGCCGGCACCGGCGCGTCGAACGACCGCCGGGTGTAGGTCACCAGCAGCGCCCGCCCGTCGTGGCGGGCCACCCGGCCCAGCGCCACCAGCCGGGGCGGCCCGTCGGCCAGCACCGCCACCCGGTCACCGGGACGCGGGGCGGGCCCACCGGCCGGGACGGCCAGCTCCAGGGTCTCGTGGTGGACGAGGCGCTCGGCGTCGTGCCGCCCGGCCGGCAGCAGCACCGCCCAGGCGTCGCCGTCCGGCCCGCCGTCGACGTCCGTCGGGCCGGTGCTGCGGTGGTCGGTCACGGTCATGCCCCCATCTGATCACGGGCCACGGCGGTGCCGGCGTGGCAGCCCGCGAGATGGTCGTCGACCATGCCGGTGGCCTGCATCAGCGCGTACGCCGTGGTGGGGCCGACGAAGCGGAAGCCCTGCTTCTTGAGCACCTTGGCCAGCGCGACGGACTCCGGGGTCGACGCCGGCACCTCGGCGAACGACCCGAGCCGGGCCGGCCGGGGCGGCGGCGCGTACGACCAGAGCAGCGCGGAGAGCCCGTCGGGCAGGGTCAGCGCGGCACGGGCGTTGGCGATCGCCGCCTCGATCTTGGCGCGGTTACGGACGATGCCCGCGTCGGCGAGCAGCCGGGTCACGTCCGCGTCGCCGAAGGCGGCGACCCGCTCGATCCGGAAGCCGGCGAAGGCGAGCCGGAACGCCTCGCGTTTGCGCAGGATGGTCAGCCAGGACAGCCCGGACTGGAACGCCTCCAGGGTGAGCCGTTCGTAGAGGGCATCGTCGCCGCGCAGCGGGCGGCCCCACTCGGTGTCGTGGTAGATCGCGTAGTCCGGAGTGCTCGCCCCCCAGGCACAGCGGGGCAGGCCGTCGGGGCCGGTCACCAGGTCAGTCACCCGTCACACGCTAGGCCAGGGCCCTGACACGCGGCGTCGGGGCCGGGGTGGCGCGGCCCGACCGATCCCGCTCCGCAGCGTCAGCGGGTGGACGGGCGGGGCAGCCGGCCGGACTCGACCAGGCGGGCGAAGCGTTTCAGGGCCAGGGTCAGGCTGGCCTTGGAGCCCGGCCAGAGCAGCGGCCAGGCGACCCGGCCGGCCGCACCGCCGGGCAGGTGGAACCACTCGTGCCAGACCACCTGGGTGCGGTCGTCGGCCAGTGGGGTGCAGCGCAGCACCCCCGGACCGCGCAGGAGCCGGCCGCAGTGCACCACGCCCACCTCGTAGGGGGCGTCGACCCGGACCACCCGCATCTCGTCGCGCAGGGCCGCCGGGCCGAGCGCGGTGACCGCCTCGATGAGGCTGCCCTCGCCGCCGTCGCCCTCGACCACCCGGACCCGGGTCAGCGGGATCCAGTCGGACTGCCCCTCCCAGTCGGTCAGCGCGGCGAAGACCCGCTCGGCGGGGGCGTCGACGATCACCGTGGCGGTGAACTCGCCGGCCCCGGGCTGGGCCGCCTCGTCGGCCAACCCGCCGCCCGCCGGGTCCGGTCCGGTCACACCGGCTCCGAGCGGACCGCCGCGCCACCGGGACGCTCGGCGTCGGTCTTCCCGGCCGGCTCCCCCGCCCGGTCGTCCCCGGGACGGTCGCCGGTCGGGGTGGCGTCGCCGGTGGCGTCAGCGGACGGATCGGCGTCGGCGGCCGGGCGGACACCGGCGGTCGCCGGCTCCGTCGGCGCGGCCCCGGTGGTCGGCCCGTCCGGGTCGGCGGGCACGTCGGCGGGCGTCGGGGAGGCGTCGGACGCGGTGCTCGCGGCCTCCTCCCGGGTGCGGCGCAGCGCGTCGGCGTCGGCGGTACGACCCTCCCGCAGCGCGAGGATCTCGGCCTCCAACACCCCGATCAGCTCGGTCTTGTACCCGATGTCGTAGCCGGCCCGGCGCATCGCCTGGTCGACCTGGTCCATCCGGTAGCCGCGCAGGGCGGTGTCGAAGCGCAGCGCGCCGACGTCGGACTCCCGCAGCGGGCGACCGCCCGGCAGCGGGACGGCTCTGCCGTCGGGCTCGGAGGGCGCGAGGCCGTCCCGACCCGAGATCAGCACCGTCACGCCGAACACGACCGCCGCCACGGTCAACGCGACGACCAGAATGAGCAGAGTCTGACCCATGCAGAGATCGTGGCACGGGGACACCCTCCGGAGCGACCCCAACCACCATCATCGTCACCGATCTTTCGGCCGGGACGGCCCGGCGACGGGCCGGGTCGTCGGGGTCGTACCGCCCCGGGGGCGGGTCGGGCGACCGGATAGCGTCGGCGTCGGCCGGGTCGTCCGGCCGGTGACCTGCGGGAGGCGGAATTGGCCGGGGCGCTGCGACTCGGGGGGCGGAGCTTCGCCCCGGGCGAGCCGGTGGTGATGGCGATCGTCAACCGGACGCCGGATTCGTTCTTCGACCGGGGGGCGACCTTCGCCCAGGACAGCGCCCTGCGCGCGGTGGAGCGGGCGGTCACCGAGGGCGCGGAGATCATCGACATCGGCGGGGTGAAGGCCGGGCCGGGCGACGAGGTCGACGTGGCCGAGGAGATCCGCCGGACGGTGGACACGATCGCCGCCGTCCGGGCCGCGTTCCCCGAGGTGGTCATCTCGATCGACACCTGGCGGGCCGAGGTGGCGGTGGAGGCGGTGGCGGCCGGCGCGGACCTGCTCAACGACACCTGGTCCGGGGCCGATCCGGCGCTCGCCCGGGTGGCCGCCGAGACCGGCGTGGGGCTGGTCTGCTCCCACGCCGGTGGGCTGACGCCCCGGACCCGGCCGCACCGGGCCGCCTTCACCGACGTGGTCGCCGACGTGGTCGCGACGGTGACCGGGCTCGCCGAACGCGCGGTGTCCCTGGGGGTACGCCCCGACGGCATCCTGATCGACCCGGCGCACGACTTCGGCAAGAACACCAGGCACTCGTTGGAGATCACCCGCAGGTTGGCCGAGCTGGCCGGCACCGGCTGGCCGCTGCTGGTGGCGTTGTCGAACAAGGACTTCATCGGCGAGACGCTGGACCTGCCGGTGCCGGAGCGGTTGGAGGGCACCCTGGCCGCGACGGCGGTGTCGGCCTGGCTCGGCGCGCGGGTGTTCCGCGCCCACCAGGTGCTGCCCACCCGGCGGGTGCTGGACATGGTGGCCTCGATCCGGGGCGACCGGCCGCCGACGCTCACCCGCCGCGGCCTGGCCTGAGACCGGTCACCGGGTGACCCGACCCGGTGCGGTGGTCAGGCCGGTGCGGTGGTCGCCCCCGGCCCGGCCGGCACGGTGGTCAGGTCCAGTGCAGGATGCGCTTGCGCCAGGCGTAGAGGATGCCGAGCGCGACCACGGCCACGAAGACGCCCATCTCGGCGACGGTCACCGCGCCGAACCCGGGCCGGTCGAAGACCATCGCCCAGGGGAAGAGGAAGACCGCCTCGACGGCGAAGAGCACGTAGAGGTACGCGTACACGTAGTAGCGGATCTGCATCTGCGCCCAGTCGCCGCCGACCGGGTCGAGGCCGCACTCGTAGCCGGCGCGCTTGCCGACCGGGTCGGCCGGCCGGCGGGGACGTAACACCCGGTTGGCCGAGAACGCCGTAACGAAGAAGAGGACGGCAGCGAGCAGCAGCAGCCCGAGCGTCGCGTACGAGCCCAGGTAACCGGTCACGGTGGCTCAGCCTACCGGGCGGCGGGCCGCACCGGAGGAGGCGAGGGCGGCCCGGCCGTCACCGAACATTTTCCGCTGGTACTAGTGCCCCGCCGCAACTGTTACCGAATAATGAACTCTCACCCAGGGTCACGGAGGTCAGATGCCCGGCGTGGACGCGCGTACCGTCCGGCGGTCCCTCGCCCGGCGTACCCCCGCTCTGGTCGCGGCGACCCTGGCGACCGGGCTGGCGGTCGCGCTCGGGGTGACACCGGGGCTGGCGGCCCCACCCACGGTGACCCGGACGGTGACCGACCCGACCGACGCCGGGACGCCGGGCGGCGACCCGACCGACCCGACCACGCCCCCGGTCGAGCCGACGGCGACCGGGGCCGGCCCGACCAGCGCGCCGCCGACGCTGCCGCCGGACCCGGAGCCGACCACCGCCGCCCCGGAGCCGACCGGCACCCCACCGGCGACCAGCGCACCCCCGCCGACGGCCACCACCGCGCCGCCCGCCCGGCCGCCGCTATCCGCCCGACCCACCCGCCCCGGCCAGCCGGGCGGCGACCGGGTCGGGGTCCGGGTGGGCACCGGCGACGTGACCCTGGACGACGGTTACTGGGCGGCCGGCAGCACGGTCACCGCGCTGCGGGTCACCGTCACCAACACCGGGGCCGTGCCGGCCCGGCTGCGGCTGGCCTACACGTTGCCGGCCGGGCTCACCGACGCCGGTACGCCGGGCTGCGCGGCCGGCGGGGACGGCGGATGGCACTGCGGCGAGTGGGCCACCGCGCCGGGCGACCGGTTCGACAGCATGATCCGGGTACGGGTCAGCGGCACCGCCTGGCGGCAGATGCCCCTCAGCGGCGCGGTACGGGTCACCGCGACCGGTCCGGACGGCGGCACCGGGCAGGACGACGAGGGGTTCGCGGTGCTCTTCCCGCCCGGCCCGCCGGTGCCCGGGATAGTGCTCGACGCCGACGAGGTGGCCTTCGACATCAGCGGCGGACCCACCGTGCTGACGGCCCACCTGGGCAACACCGGCCGGGTGCCGGCCGCCGGGCGGGTCGAGGTGGCGCTGCCGGAGGGGGTCAGCGTGCTGGACCCGCCGGCCGGCTGTGCGCCGCTGGCTCCGACGCGTACCCGCTGCGACCTCGGTGTGCTGCCGGCGGGGCGGACGCAGCCGCTGCGGTTCACGGTCGCCGCCACCCCGGACGCCCAGCGCGAGGCCCCGCTGGCCGGGGCGCTGACCGGCCGGTTGACCCCGGAGAGCGGGCCGGCCCGGCAGGTCCAGATGAGTTTCCGGATCACCGCCGCCGCCGCGCTGACCACCCCGCCGGTGGGCACGCCCGCGCCGACCGGTTCGCAGGGGTTGATCGCGGCGCAGGGCGGGACGGTTGCGCTGAGCGGGATGTCCTCCGCCCAGCGGACCGCGCTCGCGCTGATCACGATCTCCGTCCTGCTGGTGGTGCTGGCCCTCGTGCTGGCGACCGGTGCGCTGCGCCGACGCTCCGCCGAGGTGGCGGGGGACCTGCCGCCGACGGGGCGGTCGACCCGACCTGCCGGGGGTCGGGGCAGGTGGAGGGGGCCGTCCGGGCGGTCGCGGTGATATCGATTACGGCGTGCACCGCAAATCGCCGCATAGCCGTACAGATTTCGCCGACCCGGTTCCCAGGTGTCGGACCTCCACCAAGGATGCCCTAAGCCCTGGACGTAGGCTCGGAGGCGAGAGATGACAGCGGTCCGGCCCGCCACGGGCGGACCGGGCGCAGCGGCGCATCAGGGAGGTCGCGTGGCCGGGCAAGGCGAGGTCACCATCATGTGCAGCCGCACGCGCGGCGGGGCCGAGCGAAGCGAGGTGCAGGCGTGACCAAGCAGATCCGTCAGTTGGACCGGGTGGTGATCCGGTTTGCTGGTGACTCGGGTGACGGGATGCAGTTGACGGGGGACAGGTTCACCTCGGAGACGGCGCAGTTGGGTAATGACATTTCGACGTTGCCGAATTTCCCGGCGGAGATTCGGGCGCCTGCGGGAACTCTGCCGGGGGTGTCGAGTTTCCAGGTGCATTTCGCGGATTATGACATTCTGACGCCGGGGGACGCGCCGAATGTGTTGGTCGCGATGAATCCGGCGGCGTTGAAGGCGAATCTGGGTGATCTGCGTCGGGGTGCGGACATCATCGTGAACACTGATGAGTTCACGCGCCGGAACCTGGTGAAGGTCGGCTATGCCGTCAGCCCGTTGGAGGACGGCACGCTGGACGGTTTCGTGGTGCATCCGGTGGCGTTGACGTCGATGACGGTCGGGGCGTTGGCGGAGTTGTCGGTGTCGAAGAAGGACGCCGAGCGGGCGAAGAACATGTTCGCGTTGGGGTTGTTGTCGTGGATGTACTCGCGTCCGTACGAGTCGACGTTGCGGTTCCTGGAGCGGAAGTTCGTCAAGCGGCCGGATCTGGTCGCGGCGAACATCGCGGCGTTCAAGGCGGGCTGGAACTACGGCGAGACCACCGATTCGTTCTCGGTGCGGTACGAGGTGAAACCGGCGAAGATGGTGCCGGGTACCTACCGCAACATCACCGGTAACGCCGCTTTGTCGTTGGGGTTGGTCGCGGCGGGGGTGCGGTCGGGTCTGCCGGTGTTCCTCGGCGCGTATCCGATCACCCCGGCGTCGGACATCCTGCACGAGTTGTCGAAACACAAGCGGCTCGGTGTGGTCACGATGCAGGCCGAGGACGAGATCGCCGCGGTCGGCGCGGCGTTGGGCGCCTCCTACGGCGGCGCGTTGGGGGTGACCACGACCAGCGGTCCGGGTGTGGCGTTGAAGTCCGAGACGATCTCCCTGGCCGTCGCCCTGGAGTTGCCGTTGGTGATCGTGGACGTGCAGCGTGCCGGTCCGTCGACGGGTCTGCCCACGAAGACCGAACAGGCCGACCTGAACATGGCGTTGCACGGCCGTCACGGTGAGGCCCCGGTCGCGGTGATCGCGGCGAAGTCACCGTCGGACTGTTTCCACGCCGCGCTCGAAGCCGCCCGGATCGCCCTGACCTACCGCACCCCGGTGATCCTGTTGTCGGACAACTACGTCGCCAACGGCTCCGAACCGTGGCTGCTACCCGACGTCGACGCCCTGCCCGACCTGCGCGTGGACTTCGCCACCGCCCCCAACGGCGACGACGGCGTCACGTTCCTGCCCTACCTGCGTGACCCGGGCACCCTGGCCCGTCCCTGGGCCGTGCCGGGCACCCCCGGTCTGGAACACCGCATCGGTGGCCTGGAGAAAGCCGACAAGACCGGCGACATCTCCTACGACCCGGCCAACCACGACTACATGGTCCGCACCCGCGCCGCCCGCATCCAGGCCATCGACGTGCCCGACCTCGACGTCGACGACCCCGACGGCACCGCCCGGACCCTCGTGCTCGGCTGGGGCTCCACCTACGGCCCGATCGGCGCCGCCTGCCGCACCCTGCGCCACCGCGGCCAACCCATCGCCCAGGCCCACCTACGCCACCTCAACCCCCTGCCCGGCAACCTCGGCGACGTCCTTTCCGCCTACGACCGGGTCGTCATCCCCGAGATGAACCTCGGCCAACTCGCCCAGGTCATCCGCGCCCGATACCTGATCGACGCGATCACCTACAACCAGGTCCGCGGCCTACCCTTCACCGCCGCCGAACTGGAGACGATGCTGGAAGAGGTCTGCAAAAATGCCTGAACCCGTCGCCCTGAAACTCACCGGGAAAGACTTCAAATCCGACCAGGAAGTCCGCTGGTGCCCCGGCTGCGGCGACTACGCCATCCTCGCCGCCGTCCAACAGTTCATGCCCGAGTTGAACATCCCCCGCGCCAACACCGTGTTCATCTCCGGCATCGGCTGCTCATCCCGCTTCCCCTACTACATGAACACCTACGGGATGCACTCCATCCACGGCCGCGCCCCCGCCATCGCCACCGGACTGTCCGTCACCCGCCCCGACCTGTCCGTCTGGGTCGTCACCGGCGACGGCGACGCCCTGTCCATCGGCGGTAACCACCTCATCCACGCCCTACGCCGCAACGTCAACCTCAAGATCCTGCTGTTCAACAACCGCATCTACGGCCTCACCAAAGGCCAGTACTCCCCCACCAGCGAAACCGGCAAAATCACCAAATCCACCCCCGCCGGATCCGCCGACGCCCCCTTCAACCCCCTGTCCCTCGCCCTCGGCGCCGAAGCCACCTTCGTCGCCCGCACCATCGACTCCGACCGCAAACACCTCCAAACCGTCCTACGCGCCGCCGCCGAACACCACGGCACCGCCTTCGTCGAGATCTACCAAAACTGCAACATCTTCAACGACGGCGCCTTCGACCAACTCAAACAACCCGACACCCGCGACGACTACCTGATCCGCCTCGAACACGGCCAACCCATCACCTTCGGCCGCGACCAGCAACACTGCGTCGTACACCCACCCCACGGCTTCGGCCTCGACATCCGCGACACCGCCACCACCCCACCCGAAGACATCGTCATCCACGACGCCACCATCACCGACCCCGCCTACGCCTTCGCCCTGTCCCGCCTCCCCCAACCCGACCTCCGCAACACCCCCATCGGCATCCTCCGCCAAACCCAACGCCCCACCTACGACACCACCGTCCAACACCAGATCACCACCGCCCGAAACACCACCACCGACACCCCCGAACAACAACTCACCACCCTCCTGCACACAGGCGACACCTGGACGATCAGCTAGTCGACCGAGCAGGGCGACGTGGCCGTGCCCCGGGGTCGGGGCACGGCCACGTCGGCGTCGGCGGACCGCCGGGGGCGGTGTGCAGGCCCGGGAAGGCGGTACGGGCCGAGATCGGTCAGGAGGGGGTGGCGGTGGCGGTGGGGCGGTCGTCGCGGACGTGCACCAGCATGTCGCCGGTCTCGATCACCGCGCCGGCCTTGTCCGCCAGGGTGACCACCTTGCCCCGGCGCACCAGGGCGATGACCAGGGACTCCAGCTCGCGGGGGGACTTGCCTACCTCGTGCCGCTCGGCGGAACGCATCGCCAACGCCATGCCCTGCCCGGGGGTGAGCAGATCCTCCACCACGTCGATCAGGGGCGGCGCGGAGGTCGAGAGACCGAGCAGCCGACCCGCGGTCGCCGAGGACACGATCACGTGGTGCGCGCCGCTCTGCCGCAGCAGCGGGGCGTTCTCGGCCTCCCGTACGGCGGCGATGATGCGTACCTGACCGGCGGTGAGCTGCCGGGTGGTCAGCGCCACCAGCACCGAGGCGTCGTCGCTGTCGGTGGCGATGATGACCGCCTTGGCGTTGCGGACGTGCGCCTCCTCCAGCACCGACGAGCGGGTGGCGGAGCCCTCGATGGCGACCAGTCCGGCCGAGGTGGCCTGCCGCAACGCCGTCCCGTTGCGCTCCACCACCACGATCCGGGACTTGTCCAACCCGTTCTCCAGCAGGGCGGAGACCGCGCTGCGACCCTTGGTGCCGTAGCCGCAGATGATGACGTGGTCCTTCACGGTTCTCCTCCACCGCCCCAGCCGACGGCCGGTCCGGTACTGCTCGGTCAGGACTTCCAGGGTGGTGCCGACCAGGATGATCAGGAAGATCACCCGGGCCGGGGTGATGAACAGGACGTTCACCAACCGGGCGGACTGGTCGTACGGGGTGATGTCGCCGTACCCGGTGGTGGAGAGGGTGACCACCGCGTAGTAGAAGCAGTCGAGCAGGGTCAGCCCGTTCTCGTCCACGTCGCGGTAGCCGCCACGGTCCAGGTAGACCACGGCGACGGTGAGCAGGACCAGGCCGAGGGCGGCGGCCAGGCGGAGACTCAACGCGCTGAGCGGACCCCGCCGCTGCGCCGGGAAATGGATCACCGTCGGTCCTGCTCTCCCCGGGTCGCCTGCACGAGCACAACATAGCGGTTGGCAGGCGGATCGACCGGGCGGGTCGCCGACCCTACCTGCGGTGAACGACCTCTCACCCTCTCGGCGGGCGGTGCCGGGCCCGGGAAACCGGCATGATGGGAGGGTCCCGGGACACCGGCCACGAGGAGGCCCGCATGTCGCTGCTGCGTCGGGTGATCGGCGGCGTGCTGCGCCGGGTACGCCTGCGTCAGGGCCGCACCCTGCGCGAGGTGGCCGCCGCGGCCGGGGTGTCCCTGCCCTACCTCTCCGAGGTCGAGCGGGGGCGGAAGGAAGCCTCCTCCGAGGTGCTGGCGGCGATCTGCCGGGCGCTCGGGATCAACCTGTCCGACCTGCTCGAAGAGGCCCGCGACGAGCTGCGCCGGGTCGAGCGCCGGGTGCCCGTGCCGCCGGGCGGCAGCCTGGCCCGGCTGGACCGGGTGCCGACCGCCCGCCGCGACGGCACCGCCGCCCACCTGTCGGTCGGTCGGCCCACCGTCGGGTTCGGCCGCCCGGACGGCGGCGTGCCGTCGGGGGTCGGGGGTGCCGGGTTCCCGGTGCCGGGGGTCGCCACGGCCGTCCGGGTGGTCGCCGTGGCGTCGGCCGCCCGCCCCGCTGCGCGTACCCCCAGGGTGCCGGCGCGGCGGTGGGCCCGGACGGGCCGGCGGCGGCTGCCGGTCAGGTAGGCCGGCCGGATTCTGCCGACGGCGGATCTGCCGGCGGCAGAAAGGCTGGGGCGGTGACCGCCCGGCGGCGCAGGCTGGACCCGCCGGTTCCCGGGGCGGGGTGAGGTCGCCCGCCCGCCGGCGACGCGGAGGGTGGTCACCATGATCGGGTACGACGTGCGCATGCTGGACGGCGGTCAGCCGGCCTTCGGCGACCAGGTCTTCGAGCGGCTGCTGCGCGAACGCATCATCTTCCTGGGCACCGAGGTCACCGACGCCTCGGCCAACCAGATCTGCGCGCAGATCCTGCTGCTCGCCGCCGAGGACAGCGAGCGGGACATCTACCTCTACATCAACTCGCCTGGTGGTTCGGTCAGCGCCGGCATGGCCGTCTACGACACCATGCGGTACGTCCGCAACGACGTGGCCACCCTGGCTTTGGGGCTGGCCGGGTCGATGGGGCAGTTCCTGCTCTGCGCGGGGGCCGCCGGGAAGCGGTTCGCCCTGCCGCACGCGCGGATCATGATGCACCAGCCCTCCGGGGGGATGGGCGGCACCGCCGCCGACATCACCATCCAGGCGGAGAACATGCTGCACGTGAAGCGGACGATGCAGGAGCTGATCGCCCGGCACAGCGGGCGCACCCTCGACGAGATCCAGGCCGACTGGGACCGGGACCGGTGGTTCACCGCCGAGCAGGCCCGGGAGTACGGCCTGATCGACGAGGTGCTCACCCGGGTCGACCAGCTTGCCGGCTGACCGTCGCCGGTCGGGGGTATCGCGTGCCGACGGCCGGCGGCCGTCGTCCGTGCGTCGGGTCGGGGTCCCGGCGGAGGTCCGCCGGGACCCCGCGCGCTGCCGGTGGCCCGCCGGGGCGGACGGCCGTGAGCCCACCGCGTCCACAGCCGTCGGACCCGCCCCCTCGCTCGGGTCCGACACCCGCCGGTCGCACCGCGGCGGACGCTCGTCGATGCGGCAGAGCGTCAGCGGTACGCGACTTCCCGCGCGGGCCAATACAGCAGGGCGCATTTCCCACAAATATCGTGGCATCGATGCGGCTCGCCGGCCACCGCTACCGGGAGGCGGGCCGGCGACGGCCCGGACCACCGGCGTGGCCGTGACCACGAGAGAGGTTCACCCGTCGACGGTCAACACCACCTTGCCCAGGGCCCGCCGCCCCTCCAGGTCGGCGTGCGCGACAGCCGCCTGCGCCAGCGGGTACGTCGACACCAACGGACGCCACCAGCCCCGACCACCCAACTCCACCGACCGGGCCGCCAACCCGGCGATCCCGCCCGGCCGGTCACGCAGCCGCTGCCCGAGCCACCCGACGGTCAGGCTGCGCCCCACCAGATCCGCCGTGTCGACCCGGGTCGGCTCCCCCGCCGACCAGCCGAACATCACGAACCGGCCGCCCGCCGCCGTCGCCTCCAGGGCGGCCCGGCCCACCGCCCCACCGACCCCGTCGTACACCAGGGTCGGCCCGCCGACCCGTGCCCGGAGCAGGTCCGTCCAGTCCGGCCGGTCGTAGTCGACCACCACCACGTCCGCACCCAGCTCACCGAGCCGGGCCGTCCGGCGGGCACCCCGGGCCGCGGCGACCACCGTCGCGCCGGCCGTCCGGGCCGCCTGCACCAGCAGCCAGCCCATCCCCCCGGCCGCCGACAGCACCAGCACCACGTCGTCCGCCGTCGGCGGCTCCGTCTCGACGACACCGAGGGCGGTCCGGCCCGTCCCGACCAGCGCCACCGCGTCGGCGAACGTCATCTGCTCCGGTACGACGAACAGCGACTCGACCGCGGTCACCGCCTGCTCGGCGTACCCGCCGGGGACCATGCCGAGGTGGGCGACGACCCGCCGGCCCCGCCACGCCCCGTCGACCCCGGCCCCGACCAGGTCGACCGTGCCGGCGACCTCCCGGCCCGGCACCGTCGGCAGCGCCGGCAGCGACAGCGGGCCACCCGCCTCGCCCCGGCGCAGCGCGGTGTCGAGCAGATGGACCCCGCTGGCCGCCACCGCGATGCGCACCTGCCCGGGGCCGGGTGCCAGGTCGGGCAGGTCGTCGAGGACGAGGTTGGTGGCAGGTCCGAACTCGTGAAGGCGAATCGCACGCATGCCCCCATCCGACAACCTGCACCGGACGTGAGGTCAAGAACCGGGTGCGGGTCGACGGTCAGGCGCAGGGCCCGGCGGTGAGGTGGTCGGTGAGCGCGGTGAACTGCGCCCGGGTCAGGTACGACGGGTTGGCCGCCTGCGGCTGGCGGAACACCTCCAGGCCGGCCAGCCGGGGATCGGCGCGCAACCGGTCCCGGTGCAGCCGACGGGGTACGGGCAGCACGGTCAGGTCCAGCGGCACCGTCCAGGGCGCCCCGGGCTCCCCGCCGGGCACCGGCTCACCGGTGAGCCGGCCGACCCCCCAGACGCCGTAGGGCAACCGTCCCCGGCTGCCGCTGGCCCAGAACACCACGGGCTGGCCCGCCCGCATCAGCCGGGCCCGGTAGCCGGGGCGGACGCACCAGCCCGTCACCCGGGGATCCCGGGCGAACCGGCCGGCGAGGTCGACCAGGTCGGCGTTGCCCTTGATCAGCCAGGCGCCCAGGTCGTCGTGGGTCACCCGCCGCCCGTCGGCGCGTCCGTCCGGCACGTCCAGCCCTCCCGAGCGTCAGATCAGCCCCTCCCGGACCGCGTACGCTACCGCGTGCGTGCGGTTGCGGAGCTGGAACCGGCTGGTGATGTCGTGCAGCACGTTCTTGACGGTCCGCTCCGAGTAGCTCAACCGGGTCGCCACCTCCCGGGTGTCCATCCCGTCGGCCACCAGCCGCAGGATCTCGCTCTCCCGCACCGAGAGCCCGTTGACGTCGATGCCGCGCGGGGCGAGCACCGTCTGCTGGAGCCGGGTCACCTGCTTGACCAGCAGCCCGAGCACCTCCGGGGGCATCGCCGCGCCACCGGAGGCGGTGCTGACCACGAGCTGGGCCAGCCGGTGGCCGGTCGCCTCGGTGCGCGAGGCGAGGGCGCGTACCCCCAGCTCCACGGCGGGGATCAGCGCCGAGTCCGACTCGACGGCCGCGACCAGCACGAACCGCCGGCAGCCCAGCCGGCGTACGGCCCGGAGCACGTCGAGCGTGCCGTGGTCGAGGGTGTCGGCGGCGACCACGCCGACGGTCTCGGCGGTGATCATCTGCGCGGGCACGACCTCGATCTCGGCCCGGCCCCGCAGCGCCGCGGTGATGCCGGCCGTGGAGATCGGGTCGGGGGTACGGATGTAGGTCTGGGCACGTCCGTTCATGGCGGTTCCTTAGCTTCCGGGCTGAGTCGAGCGTCAGCTGCCAGGCTGCCGTTCAGCAGGGGGACAGATCGGTGGTCCGGAGGCCGGTGCCGTGCGGTTCCGTGACCGGGGCAAGTCGCTTCGCCGAGGTGGACACCGGCCGACGGGTGGTGGCGGTGTCCGTCGTCCACGGTAGAGACGGCGGTCGGCCGGGCACTGGAGGCCGACTGGACGCCGTCGAATCGACATCCTTGCCGGGCGACAACGTTTTGAGCTGCTCAAATACACGACCGTCCAAAAGCGAGCCGCCGGAGCACCGGCAGAACCGGCAGAACCGTTGCCCCGGCGGGCGACCACTGCTGCCCGATCGGCAGGTTTCGACGGCGTTTCACCCGGTGAATGAGTGTGGAAGATCATGGTCATCCGACCGGTCAACCGGCAGAATCATGTGCTGGCCGCGCTGGTGGGAAGGACGCGCAGCCATGACAGGGAGGCCGGTCGATGGCCGACGGCGGTGCTGAGATCCGACGACGACGACTGGGTGCCGGGTTGACCCAGGAGCAGCTGGCCGAACGGGCAGGAATCAGTGTCCGGGCGGTGCGCGACATCGAACAGGGCCGGGTCCGCAACCCCCGGGCCGAATCCCTCCGACGCATCGCCGACGCCGTCGGGTTGCCCCACCCGCAGCCACCCGGCCCCGCGCCACCCACCGTCGCGCCGGCACCCACCCTCCGCATCGACGTGCTCGGCCCGCTGCGCATCCAGGTCGGGGCCGAACCGGTCGCGCTCGGCGCCAACCGGCAACGGATGCTGCTCGGCCTGCTCGCCCTGCACCCGGACACGATCGTGTCCCGCCACGAGATCGTCGACGTGCTCTGGGGCCACGACCCGCCGGACAGCTGCCTCAACCTCGTCCACACCTACGTCGCCCGGCTGCGCCGGGTGCTGGACCGGCCCGGGAACACCGGCACCACCATCACCCACGTCGGTGGCGGCTACCGGCTCCGGGTCGACCCCACCCAGCTCGACCTGAGCGAGTTCGCCACCGTGATCGAACGCGCCGAGGGCAGCGTCGCGGGCGACCTGGCCAGCCTGGACCGGCTGGCCGGCGCACTGGCGCTGTGGCGCGGGCCGGTCCTGGCCGACGCGGCGGCGAGCCTGGCCCAGCACCCCACCGCCGTCGCCCTGAACCGACGCCGCATCGCCACCGCCGTCACCTACGCGACGCTCGCCGTCGACCTGGGACTGCCCGACCGGGCCGTCCGGGAGCTGCACGCGGTGGCCCGCCACGAACCCCTGCACGAACAGGTGCACGCCCGGCTCATGCTCGCCCTCGCCGCCTGCGGCCAGCAGGCCCGCGCGCTGACCCTGCACCGCAAGCTGCGGGACCGCCTCGCCGAGCAGCTCGGCGTGGAACCCGGCCCGGAACTGCGCGAGGCACAGCTACGCATCCTGCGCCAGGACCTGCCCCGGGTGGTCGCCCTCCCGGCCGCCGGTGACGCCCCGGCCGTACGCCCCGGGGCCGCACCGCACCGGCCCGAGGCGTCGCCGCCGGCCCGCCCGCCCAGCCACCGCCCGCCGGCACAACTGCCCCCCGACGTCGCCTACTTCACCGGACGCGACACCCAGCTGGCCGCGCTCGACGCGCTGCTGGCCGGGGAGACGGCGACCCGGGGGCCGGTGGTCATCTCCGCCATCACCGGGATGGCCGGGGTCGGCAAGACCGCCCTGGCGGTGCACTGGGCGCACCAGGCTCGTCGGCACTTCCCCGACGGGCAGCTCTACGTCAACCTGCGCGGCTACGCGACGGCCAGCCCGGTACGCCAGGAGGAGGCCCTGGCCGGGTTCCTGCACGCGCTCGGGGTGCCGGCCGAGCAGGTGCCGGTCGACGCCGGGCAGGCCGCCGCGCTGCTGCGTACCATGCTGGACGGTCGCCGGATGCTGGTGGTGCTGGACAATGCCGCCAGCGCCGACCAGGTACGCCCGCTGCTGCCGGGCAGCGCCGGCTGCCTGGCGTTGATCACCAGCCGGGACCGGCTCAGCGGGCTCGTCGCGGTCGACGGCGCGCGCCGCATCGACCTCGACGTGCTCACCGCCGCCGAGGCGGGCACCCTGCTCACCCGGATCATCCCCACCGATCGGATCGCCCGCGCCACCGAGATCGCCGAGCTGGCGACGGTCTGCGCCCGGCTGCCGCTGGCCCTGCGGATCGCCGCCGCCAACCTGATCGACCAGCCCGACCAGTCGATCAGCGCGCACACCGCCCGGCTGACCGCCGGCAACCAGCTCGCCGACCTGCGTATCGAGGGCGACGACCAGGCGGCCGTCCGGGCGGCGTTCGACCTGTCGTACGCCGCCCTGCCCACCCCGGCACGGCGGCTGTTCCGGCTGCTGGGCACGGCACCCGGGACGGACGTCACGGTGGCCGCCGCCGCCGCGCTGGCCGGGATCGACGAGCCGGTGGCCGCCCGCGAGCTGGACCGGCTCGCCGCCGCGCACCTCGTCGGGCAGGTGGCCCCCGGCCGGTACACGTTCCACGACCTGCTGCGGCTCTACGCCCGGGAACGGGCCACCGCCGAGGACCCCGGGCCGGAGCTGCGGGCCGCCACCCGGCGGCTGTACGGCTGGTACCGGCAGCGCACCGAGGCCGCCGCCGTCGCCGTCTACCCGCACCTGGTGCGGTTGCCGCCCGACGGGACCGCACCGGCCGCCGGGGGGTCGCCGTTCCCCACCTCCGCCGGGGCGATGGCCTGGCTGGAGGCGGAGCACACCAACCTGATGCGGGTGATCGCGCACGCCGCCGAACCCGACGCCGACCCGGCCGCCTGGCGGATCCCGGACGCGCTGCGCGGCTACTTCCAGTTCCGCCCGCACAGCGACGGACTGGTCGCCGCGACCAGCGCGCTGCGCGCCGCGCAGCAGGCCGGCGACCACGCCGGCGAGGCCGCGAGCCGGCTCGGGCTGGCCAGCCTGCACCTGCGTCGCGGCGAGTACGCGGTGGGCCTGTCCCACGCGACCGCGATGATCGACGCGGCGCACCGGGCGGCCTGGCCGGAGGGCCTGGCGGCGGCGTACGGCACCTGCGGACTGGTGCACCTGCGGGCCGGTCGGCTGGCCGAGGGGGCCGAGCTGACCCGGCTCGCGGTCAGCATCCACGAACGTCTCGGCGGCCCGGAACGGCTCAGCACCAGCCTCGGCAACCTCGGGGTGATCTACCGGGACATGGGACGGCTCCGCGAGGCCGCCGAGGTGTTCCGGCAGGCGTTGACGTTGACCCGCAGCACCGGGATGTTGATGAGCACCGGGATCAGCCTGAGCAACCTGGGCGAGGTGCAGCACGCCCTCGGCCAGCACGACGAGGCCCTCGACCACCTGCGGGAGGCGCTGGAGCTGAGCCGGCGCACCGGCTACCGGCCGACCGAGACGGAGAGCCTGCGCCGGCTGGCGGCGCTGCGCGCGCAGGGCGGTGACCTGGGCCCGGCGACCGAACTGGCCAACGCCGCGCTGGCCCTCGCCGATCTGATCGGCGACCCCGCCCAGCAGGCCGCCGCCCGTAACGTGCTGGGCGCGATCCACCTGCGCAACGGCAATCCGGCTGCGACCACCGAACACCGGCGGGCGCTCGACCTCGCCCGCGCCGGTGGGGCCCGGGGTGAGGAGGTCGAGGCGCTGATCGGGCTGGCCGAGGTGCACCGGGACACCGATCCGACGGAGGCGGTCGCGCTGGCCCGGCAGGCCCGCGCGGTGGCCCGCGCCGCCGGCTACCGGGTGTGGGAGGGGCACGCGCTGATGGTGGCGGCCGAGGCGCTGCGGGCCACCGGCCCGGTGACCGCCGCCCGGACCGCCGAGGAGGCGTTGGCGACCCACCGGGAGACCGGTCACCTGCTCGGCCAGGTCCGCGCGCTGCGGCTGCTGGTCGCGCTCGGCGCGGACGGCGGCGTCGACGCGGCCGCGCAGGCGACGTACCGGCGGGAGATCGCCGAGTTGTCCCGGCGGCTGCGGCCCGCCCGGGACGAGGACCTGCCGGTCAGCCCGTGACGGTGAACCGGCGGCGGCTCTCGTCGTCCAGCGGGGTCAGGGTCGGTCGGCCGGCGGAGTCCACGTCGAACGCCAGCCGACCCTCGACCGGGGCGGTCTCGTCCTGGTGCGAGACGTGCCAGCCGATCCGGAGTCGCGGTGCGCGGTCGTCGCCGCCCGGTTCCCAGTCGGGGGTGAGCACCAGCCGGGTCCACGCTCCGGTGCTGTTGCGCACCGCCTGCGGACCGGGCCCGCCGTCGGCCCCGGACACCAGGAGCGCGACCTGTAGCAGGCCGGTGTGCCGCCGTCCCCGGTGCCACAGCACCGGCCACGCCTCCCGGTTGGCCGTCGGGTCGTCGCCGTAGTAGGCGTCGACGTGCGCGTCGCCGCCCTCGGGCAGCCGGTGGGCGTCGCCGCCCTCGGACGGCTGGTGGGCGAGGCCGCCCTCGGGCGGCCGGTGGGCGGTGCCTCGGTCGATGCCGGCCGGGGCGACCAGGTAACGGTGCATGGTGAACCGGAACCCCAGCAGCAGCCGGACGACGCCACCGGCCCGCCCCGGCCCCCGGTCGGCCCGGTAGGCCAGCAGCAACGCACCGGGTTCCGGGGTTGCCGGGTCCAGCATCGCCGTCCGCTGCTCACCTGCCGCGTCGCGGACCGTCAGCGTCCGCGGGCCGTCCAGCCCGTCGAAGCCGGTCACCACGACGGTGTCGTCGGCGTACGGCGTCAGCCGGGACGCGGCCGGCTCGGCCGGGGCGGCGGTGAGCCCGGTCGCGTGCCACACCGGGCGGGCCCCGCCGGGTCGCCGGGCGTCGGCCGGGGGCACCGGCGGCCGGTCGTGCACCCCGGCGTCGACAGGCGTGACGAGGAAGTGGGTCCGGGTCTCCAGGGACCGGTCGGCCACCTCGAAGAGCCCGTCGCTGTGCACCAGGAACGACCCCACCTCGTCGTGTTCCGGGGTCAGCGGCACCCCGTCGACGATGGTCCGCTCGTGGTGCACCCGGTAGCCGACCCGGACCGCCGGCATCGTCCCGTGGCCGGCCTCCAGCCGGGCGGTGAACACCAGCGAACCCACCTCGTTGAACTTGTTGAACGGGTTGCGGCCGGCCGTGACGGCGTGCGGCGACACGCTCAGGTCGGCGACGCCCCAGCAGGGGAAGGACGCCAACGCGGCCCGCCGGGACGACGCCGGGCCGGCCCCGACGTCGGCGGGCACGTAGTCGAACGTGGTGAACCGGACCAGCAGGTCCACGCAGACCCGCTTCGGGCCGGTCGGTCCGCCCCGCCGACGCAGGTAGCGCAGCCAGTACGAGTGCCGCCGCCGCTGCTCGCCCCGGACCATCGCGGTGCCGGCGAGGTAGGGCTGCGCCGGGGTGACCAGGTCCCGCAGCGTCGCCTGCTCGGGGAAGCCGGCGCCGGCGAAGCCGGTCACCCTGAAGGCGTCGCCCACCGGTGGGTCGGGCCGGTAGCCGACCAGCCGCATCCGACTCGGCACGGTGTCCTCCGCTCAGTTCGTCACGGTCAGGTGCCGGTAGGTCTGCTCGTCGCCGAAGCGGACCAGCGGCCCGCCGGAGGCGTCCACGGTGATCAGGAACGCGCCGCCGAGCGGGGTGCCGGGGCCCACAGCCGGGGCCACCGCCACCTCCGACCAGCGGACGAGCAGGCCCGGCACGTCGCCATCCGGGCCGTCGTACCACTCGGGGACGAACCGCAGCCGTGAGCCGAGCGTCCCGGGCGGGCCGGGGTCGGCGTCGTCGGGCAGCGGGCGCAGTGACACGTCGGCGAACCCCGGGTGCCGGCGGCCGTGGTGGAAGACCACGGCGTCGGCGAACTCGTTCGACTCGACCAGGTACGAGCAGGTGAGCAGGCGCAACGCGAGGCGGGCCCGGACCCGGCCGGCCCGTGGGCCCTCGGCCGGGTCGCCGGGCCGGGCGTACTCCACGATCATGCCGTCGTCCCGGATGTCGACGCCCATCGACGCGCGGTACCAGCGCGGATGCCCCTCGTGCCACACGTCGATCTGCGGCGGGCCGGCGATCCGCTCGAATCCCTGCACCTCGACCGCGCCCCGGCGGGCCCGGCCGGTCAGCACCCGCATGGCGGTCACCGGCGGTGGGGAGGTGACGCCTGTCGCCCGGTAGACGGTGAGGCTGCGGGTGGGCGGCGGGTCGGCTCCGACCAGCGGCCGCCCGTGCACCGCGCCGCTGACCGGGACCAGCCGCCACGACGAGGGCCCGGACGCCGGTTCCAGCGTGACCGCGCCGTCGCTGTGCACGGTCAGCGCCCCGGTCTCCTCGTGGCCCGGGGCGACCGCCGGGCCGAGCACCTGGTTCTCCGCGTGCCGGACCCGGTACCCGATCCGGATCGCCGGCACCGGGGCACCGGTGCCGGCAGCGGGGGCGAGCACCATCGTCGGCTCGAAGACGAGGTGGCCGGGGTCGTTGAACTTGTTGAACGGGTTCCGGCCGCCGACGCCGGTGTCGCGCAGCGCGATGCTGAGATCCTCGATCCCCCACAGGCCCGGCGGTGGTGCCGCCGACCGGGGCGAGTACCGGTCGGTGCGGGGGCGGGGCTGGTAGGGGAAGGTGCCGAACCGGATCAGGAACTCCGCCGCGACCAGCTTGCGGCCCCCCGGCCCCCGGTGGCGGTAGCGCAGCCAGTAGCAGTGCCGGCGGGTCCGGGTGCCCCGGTCCAGCCACACCGCGCCGTCGAACTCGTCGGGCCACAGGTCGTCGGCGGGGAACTCCCCGACCGGCAGGCCGGCGTCCCGGAAGCCGGTCACGGCGAACCGGTTGCCGGACAGCTCCTCCGGCTCGTACTCGATGCTGGTCACGTGGTGACGTCCCTGCTCGACCGGTCGGCGGGCCCCGGGCACGACGATGGCCGGTCGGTCCATCGGGCCCGCCGGTGGCGGGCCGGGAGCCGCCGGTGGGGCGGTCCCGGCCCGGCACCGGTCGGGTCACACCAGGTCGTACTCGCGGGCCAGGTACTGGAACCTCTCGACGGTCAGCACCGTGGCCAGGACCCGCTGGTCGGCCACCGAAAGGTCGTCCACCTCGTCGTCGACCACCCGGTCGAGCACCTGCCGGGCGGTCTCCGGGTCGAGGTCGGCCAGTGGTTCCGGCGTCGGCCCGACCGGCTCGACCTGGTCGGCCGGCCCGACCTGGTCGCCGGGTTCCGGTTGCCCGCCGGGGTACGCCGACGCGTCCGGCCCGTGGTCCTGCTGGTGGTAGCCGTGCTGGTCGTAGCCGTGCTGGTGGTAGCCGTGCTGGTCGTAGCCGTGCTGGTGGTCGTGGTCCTGCTGGTCGTAGGACTGCCCGGACTGGTCGTAGCCGTGCTGCTCGTAGCCGTGCTCGTCGTGGGACTGCCCGTCCTGGTGGTAGCCGTCCTGGTCGGCGGCCTGGTGCGCGGCGGCGATCCAGTTCTGGGTCACCGAGTCGATCACCCGGGCCATCTCCGTCGCCGGCTCACCCAGCTCGTCGACGGCGAAGATCTGCACCGGCGGGAAGGCGCCGGCGTGGTGGTAGACGGTGTCGTAGAAGTCGGCCAGCCAGCCGTTGCGCTGGTACCAGCCGGGGTCGCCCCAGCCCTGCCCGAGCAGGTCCGGCACCTGCTCCCAGCCGGCGTCCGGCTGCTCGGCGAGGATGCCGTGCGCGCTGACCGCCGCCCAGCACAGGTAGGCGTACGCGTCGTCGAGGCCGGCCGGGCCGGTGGTGTCGAAGGTCTCCGGATAGTTCATCGGTCGTCTCCCGCTCAGCCCGTGACGGTGAAGTACTTGTTGCTGTCGGCGTCGAGCAGGCGGAGCACCGGGCTGCCGGACGGATCGGTCCCGAGGCGGAACCGCCCCTTGTTGCTGTGCTGGCGGCTCCGCCCGTCCGCGCCGGCGTGCTCGGCCGTCCAGTCGATGCGGAGCTGCACCCCGACCTGCCCCGGCACCTCCTCGACGTACGGCCCGAAGAACAGCGTCGACTCCTCGTGGTGCCGGTTCTTGACCGCGTCGACGTCGTACCGCCGACCCTCCTCGCCGACCACCACCGGATCGCCGTGCCCCACCTCCAGCACCCGCAGCGAGACGTTGCGGAAGGCGGTGTAGCGGACCCCGCCCACGTAGACGATCTGCCGGTGGCCGTCGTCGGGTGCGGTGACGTACGGGACCATGGTGAACCGCAGCAGCAGCAATGTTCGGATCTTGGTGCGGACCTTCCGGCCCAGCACGGCACCGTCGCGGACGTACTCCAGCCGCAGCGACGCCTCGTGCCCCTCGTCGTCCGCCGCCGTGGCGACCACCGGCGGCTGACCGTCGTTGAGGACGGTGACGGTGTTCGGGCCGTCCATCCGCTCGAAGCCGATCACCTTCATGCCCTTGTGCTCGTGCGGGTCGAGCATCCGGCCACCGCGGTCGATCCCACCCAGCTCGATGCGTTGGGCCTTGAGCATGCCGGTCGTGACCGGCTGACCGTCCTCGCCCTCCGGCACGGCCCGGGTCGGGCGGTCGTGCACGCTGCCGCTGAGCGGGGTGATCCGGAAGTGCTTCTCGGTCCGTCCCTCCCCCGGGTTGATCTCGAAGCTGCCGTTGCTGTGCACCAGGAACGCGCCGACGTCGTTGTGGCTCAATCCGAGTGGCGCGCCGAGCAGGTTCTTCGCCTGGTGCTGCACCCGGTAGTTGATCCGCAGGTGGGGCATGCCGCCGTTGACGGCCGCCACCTCGAAGGTCAGGCTGCCGGACTCGTTGAACTTGTTGAACGGGTTGCGCCCCCGGCCGGTCGCCAGCAGCGACACGCTCAGGTCGGTGATCCCCCAGAGCGGGTAGTCGCGCAGGATCGCCCGCTCCTGCGCGGTCGGGCCACCCTCACCGTCCTTCGGTACGTAGTCGAAGGTCGTGAAGCGCACCAGCAGCTCCACGCAGACCCGCTTCTTGTCGGTGACCCCGATGCCCCGGCGCAGGTAGCGCAGCCAGTAGACGTGCTGCCGGGACTGACCGCCCTGGACCATGACGAGCTGGCCGTGGGCGATCGGCACCGGTGAGATCAACTGGTTCAGCGGCAGCTCGGTCCGGAACCCGGCGTTGCTGAACCCGTTGACCTGGAACACCCCGTCCGTCAGGCCCTTGGCCTGCCCCTGCGCGAACCCGATCATGTTCGCGGTGGTGTTCAGGGCGATGGCGACTTCTGTCACGGATACACCTCCGACGTGGGACCGTCGGGCCGGTCGGCCGACGGTGGTGGTGGTTGTCGGGTGCCGCCGCCGGGGCCCGGTGCCCCGACGTCACCCGCTGCCCGGCGACCGCTCACTCCCGGGCGAAGAACTCGAACTCGCTGACCGTCACGTCGGTGCCCTTCTCGGCCCGGTGCACGTCGGTGACCTGGATCTGCACGGTGGTGACCCCGTCGGCCCCGTCGAGGGTCAACGTCTGGGGCTCCCCGGTGTCCTCGACGGTGAGGGTGTCCGACCGGTTGGTGGAGTAGACCAGGTGCAGGGTCATCGGCCGGTGGGTCGCGGTGTAGTCCTCGGCCGTGCCGGCGGTCACGATCAGCCGCTCCAGGTCGACCTCCGCCGCGAAGCGCAGGGTGACCGTCGGCGGTTTCTCCTTGTCCCAGCGCACCTGCCAGTGCGTGTTGCGGTACTGGTCGACGCTCAACTCCGGCCCGTGGTCGCGGACCGACGCGCCGCCGGTCACCTGCACCGGCCGGACCGCCACGAACCGGGGGTTGATCTTCCGGTCGGCCCAGTCCCGCGCCCCGGTCACCGGCCCGGAGACCGCCCCGTTGATCCGTTCCCGCAGCGGCGGATAGATCAGGTAGGCCACTCCGATCGCGAAGAGCAGCACCGCGGCGACCGCGTTCGACCGCTGGTAGATCGCGTGCAGCACGCCACCGACCCCACCGGGTCGGCCGCCGCCGGGCGTCCCGGGCCGGGTCCCGGCCGCGGTGACCCGGGGGCCACGGCGCGGCAGCAGGCGCTGCCACCAGCGTCGACGCACCACCTGGGCGGTCCGCAGCGAGTCGCCGCACCGGCTGCAGAACCGGCGGGTCGGCGCGTTGCCCTCGCCGCACTCGCCGCAGATCAGGTCACCGGGCTGCCGTCGCCTGGTGGACGCCTTCGCGCCGACGGTGGCCACCCGGGGCCGGACCGCCTGCGGGGCGACCTCCTCGGGCTCGACTGTCGCGGCGGCGGTGGCCCGGGAGCCGACCCGCCCGCCGGTGGCCGGCGCGCCGGGCAGCACGGAGTCGACCGACCCGTCGGCGGCGACCAGGGCGCTGGTGTGCGGCGCGGCACGCGTGTCGCGCCGGGGCGGGGACGCCGGATTCCTCGGAGCGGTCGGCAGCTTCGCCCCGGCCACCCCGGGCGGCGGGGGCGGTAGCCGGCGCGGCGACCCGACGGCGCCGGTCGGGGCGGTGTCCGGCGGACCGGCCGGCGTGTCCTCGGCCGGCGACGACGTCCCGCCGGCCGCCGGGTCCATTCCGGACGGGCCGGTACGGGCAACCGGCGGCACGGTGCGGGCCGCCCGGTCCGGCAGCCGGGCCGCCGGTACCCCCGGCGGCGGCGGTGGCAGCCGGCGTGGCGGCGGCGACACCGGTGCCGGAGCGCCGTCGGGTGCAACCGTCGCGGCCGGCCCGCCGGCGGCGGCGGACCCGGCAGGCGACGTTCCCGGCGGCGCGGACCGGACCTCCGGCGGACCGGACCCCGGCGGACCCGGCCGCGCCCCGGGCGGACCGGACCGGACGCCCGGCGGCGTCGTCCCCGGCGGGCCGGGACGCACCCCGGGCGGCACGGCACCGGCCGGCCCCACCCCGGGCGGACCCGGCCGTGCCCCCGGCAGACCCGCCCCGGGCGGACCCGGGCGCGTCCCCGCCGGACCCACCCCGGGCGGACCCGGCCGTGCCCCCGGCGGACCCATCCCCGGTGGCCCCGGGCGCACCCCGGGCGGACCGGGACGCAGACCCGGTGGGCCGCCGGGCAGGCCGGACGCTCCCCGGCCCGTCCCCTCGCCGACCCGCACCACACCCTCGTTGACAGGTGAACCGCCCGGCGCGGGCGCGATCACCCCGGCGATACGTTGCAGCAGCGTCGGCTTCTGCCGAAGCTCCTGCTCCGCCTCCCGGACCGTCTCGACCGGGATCTTCGGCACGGTCTTCTCGCCGGTCCACTCCAGGAAGCTGCCGCAGGACCCGCAGAAGGTGTCCGCGTCACCGTTGTGGTTGCCGCACTCACGACAGATGATCACGGTCGAGCACCTCCAGGGTCGTCGTCACGTGCGCCGGTACGACCGCGCGGCACAGCTCGTCGAGGGCGTGCCGGGCCACGGCCGCCGGGTCGTCCACCCGCACCCGCACGTGCACCCGGGCCGGTGGCAGCGAGTCCGGCAGCGGCTCCGGCCGGGTCGACCAGGACACCCCGGTCGAGTCGAGGACCTCCACCTCGCCGCCGGTGGCCAGCTCCAGGGCCATCCGCAGCCCGGCGACCGTCCCGCGCAGCCGGTGCGCGGCGGCCGCGCCGGCCACCATCGCGCGCTGCCGCCCGACCGGCCAGTTCTCGTCGAGCTGGGCACCGACCCAGTGGCCGAGCCAGAGCAGGAAGTCAGGCGGGGTCAGCGCCGGGTCCAGGTAGGCGTCGAGACAGTCGAGGGTGGACACCACCGGCGCGAGCACCTCGTCCAGCCCCTCGGTCCAGCGCACCAGCAGGTCGTCCTCCTGCAACAGGGCGGGCAGGAAACCGGCGATCGGGTACGGCATCGCCACGTCGACCGGGCCGCGCATCAGTGCTCCTCCACCCGGAGCTGATGGTCGAAGGAGAAGACCAGGCTGTCCGGCTCCAGGTCGATCCGGCCGGCCTCGGTGCCCCGCTCGCCGGTCACCGGGTTCGCGGTGAACAGCCGCAGGTCCTCCACCAGCTCCACCCCGCGTACCCGCTGCAACACGGCGAAGAGTTCCCCGGCCTGCACCGGACGCCCGAACGGCCAGCCCCGACCGTCCGGGCCACCGCCGGCCAGCGGGCTGAGGAAGCCGTACAGGGCGGCCAGGCCCTCCTCGCGGACCCGCTCGACGACGACCCGGGGCCGGGCGACGACCCGGGCCACCACGGTCACGCCCCGGTAGCGGGGCGGCTCGACGACCACCCGGGTGCCGATCAGCCGGGTGGCGTCCAGCCGCCCGGCCACCCGGGCGAGGCTCGACTCGGCCGGGATCAGGTCCTCCAGCCGCAGCCGCCCGTCCTGCGCGGGTGCCGCCGGCACCACCAGCAGCCGGGCCACCGGCGGGCCGTCCCCGTTGCTCGGCACGCAGCGGACCCGGGCCAGTTCCGGGGCGGCCTCCCGGGCCAGCACCTCGTGGTCCTCGGCGGTCACCGCGCGACTGCGGCTGCGCAGGGTCAGCGGGCCCCGGCGGCGGGCCTCGTCCAGCGTCTCGCCGTCCACGCCGCCGCTGGCCGGGTGCCGGTTCTCCACCCCGGCGACGTACGGGATCGAGGTCCGCAGCGCGGTGACCGCGCCGACGCCGACGTTGCCCCGGCTGCCGCCGCCGACCGCGTAGCGGCGCAGCCGCAGCCGACCGCCCCGGGGCGGCACCGCGCCGTAGCGGCGCAACGTGCCGTCGGGTTGCCGGACGGCCGGGCCGAACACCACCTCACCGGCCACCCCGTCGAGCAGGAAGTGCCGGTCCTCGGGGCCGCTGCCGGCGAAGTGCTCGACCGGCGACCACCGCTGCCAGCCGTCGTCGGAACTGACCTCCAGCACCGGGTCGCCGAAGCCGGCCAGCACCGGCCGGCGGGTCAGCGTGAACCGCTGACCGGGCACCCCCTCGGAGTCACCGATTTCCTCGTCGTCCACCAGGTCGGCGTGCACCGCGCCGGTGGTGCCGCCGACGGTGTTCGCGGCCAGCCCGAGGACCACCGGGGAGGCGCTGTAGCCGGGCTGCCCCTCCTGCGGGGTGACCACCCGGGCCCGCAGCCAACCGGCCAGTTCCCCGTCGACCAGGGTCGCCTGGTGTCCGGCGGGCACGTGCAGCAGGATCGCGCCGGGCCGGTTCAACGCCCCGGTCTCGTCCAGCCCGACCTCGCAGTCGAGCCAGCCGTCGGCGCCGCGCGCCTCCCAGCGCAGCGGCGGGTGCAGCGGGTTGACCCCGACGCCGTCGACGCGTCCCTCGAACTCCAGCCGCACCGCGCAGCCGCCGACCGCCCGGTCCAGCCCGATCAGCAGTTCGTCGCCGGGCTGCGGCACCGGGGAGAACGCGGCCACCGGACCGCCCAGTTCCAGGGCGCCGGTCTGGTCGGTGACCCCGTCGGCGGTCCGGACCCGCAGCCGGGTCAACGCGCACGGCGGCACGGTGAGGTCGGCGAGGGTGGCGAAGACCAGCGGGTCCCCGCCGTCGCCTACGGTCACCGCCCGCGTCCCCGCCGGCACGACCTGGGTGGCGCGGGCCGGGGTGGACAGCCAGAAGGTCAGCGTGGTCCGGGCGGCCGTGGGCGGCACCAGGCGTACGCCGATCAGCTCCAGGAACTTCACGTAGAGCCGGTCGGGCACCCGGTTGAGCCGGTAGATGAGCTGGTCGGTCAGCGACGCGAACGTCTCGATCAGGGTGATCCCCGGGTCGGCCGGGTGCAGGTCGGTCCACTCCGGGCAGCGGTCGGCGATCAACCGGCGGGCGTCACCGACCAGGTCGTCGAAGCCCCGGTCGTCGAGGTCGGGGGCGGGCAGCGCCATCAGCCGAGCACCCCCGTACCGGTCAGTTCCCGGTCGCCGGGCAGGGTCCGCAGGTTGAGCCCGAGGGTGCCGGGCTCGTCGGTGTCGCGTACCCGGTAGCGGATCTCGATGTGCAGCAGCCCGTCGCCGCCGGCCGGGTCCTCGGTGACGGTGACGTCGTCGATCTCGGCCCGGGTCTCCCAGCGTTCCAGGGCGGCCCGCACCTCCACCGCCACCGCCCGACGGGTCTGCCCGGTGACCGGCTCGAAGACGAAGTCGCGCAGCCGGGAGCCGAACTCCGGCCGCATCGGACGCTCCCCCGGGTAGGTCGCCAGGATCACGCACATCGCCTGCTCCAGCAGGGCGGTGCCGCTGATCGTGGCGAGTCGACCGTTGGGCTGCACCCGCAGCGGAAAGGCACACCCGGTGCCGATGACGTCGGCCTGCATGGCACTCCTCAGTTGAGCTGGATGGGTTTGCCCTTGATGGCGGTCGACGCGGTGCCGCTGATGTTGACCTGCGTACCGCTGATGTCGACCGTCTTGCCCTTGAGCTTCAGGCTGGTGCCGCCGTCGAGGGTGAGGCTGCCGCCCGGACCGGCCTTGATCTCGACGGCGGTCTGTCCGGTGCACTCGATCAGCAACTTGCCGGGTTTGTCGGGCGCACAGCGCAGGGTCACCGTGCCGGCCACCTGGTCCATCGCCAGCGACAGCTTGTCGCCCCTGGTGCCGAGCACCACGTCGGCGGCGGTCGGCTGCCCCTTGCCGCCGGGTGGCACCTCGTCGTGGAAGACCAGCCGGCTGCCCGACGGCGACAGCAGGCCGCGCCGGATGACCGAACTGGTCTGCCCCACCGACTTCACCCCGCTCGCCCCCGGCTTCGTCGACGACGTCTGCCCGCCGTCCAGGCCGTAGCCGGTGTGCCGGCTGGGCAGGCTGCCGAGCACGTACGGGCGGCGTACGTCGCCGAACTCGAACGCGACGAGCACCTGGTCGCCCGGCTCCGGCACGAAGAACGCGCCACCGGTCGGGCCGGCGAAGAGCTGCCCCACCGGCGCCCAGTCGGTCTCGTGGTCCGGCGACAGCCAGGGCAGCGCCAGGGTGACCCGGCCCAGGTTCTGCGGGTCCTTGACGTTGCTGACCACTCCGCAGACCACCCCGTCGATCCGGGCCGGGCCGCCCGGGTCACCGCCGCCGCCGACGTTCGCCAACCCGAGCAGCGAGCGGTCCTGCGTCCCGCCGACGGTGAACTCGGTGCGGTAGCCCTCCCCGGCCTCGTCGAAGACGTGCCGGGCGGCGCTGAGCGTCCAGGTGCCGGCGAACGGTGCGGGCACCCCGTCGACCTTGACCGCCGTGCCGGCGACCAGCCGGGCGTCGCCCAGCGCCTCCCCCTCCGCCTCGGCGAACCCGCCACCGATGCTGGCGGCGAGCCCCTTCGCGACCTGGGTGACCGCGCCGTCGGCCCGGCCGGGCACGGGCAGCCCCCGGCCGACCAGGACGTGCGCGCGGGGTCCGGGGGCCGGCCCGACGTCACCGACCGCGCTGTTGCCGGCCCGGGGCGGTGCCGTCGCGCCCCGGGGGACGAACGTGTCGGCGGCGGCGGTCGGCGTCCGGCCGGCCAGGCTCACCCCGTCGGCGGTGGTCGCGGTGCGGCTCGCCACCGTCGTCGCGGCGACCGGGTCCCAGGCGCGCACCTCGACCTCGGGGGCGAGGTTGCCGGCGCTGACCCGGGGCAGGAAGCGGCGCAGGTTGCCCCGGAAGGTCAGCGGCACCGGGCTGCCGGCCCGACGGGCGGTGGCCGCCCGGCGGAAGTGGAACCGGTCCCCGTCGGCGCCGATCTCGTAGCCGATCTCCCGGGCGCGGGCGCTGAGGAACTCCCAGTCGGTCTGGGCGACCTGGGAGAGGTGGGCCAGCCGGCCGCTGGTGGCGTCGATCGTGCCGACCGACAGCTTCGCGGCGGTCGCCACCTGCCGGGCGACGTCGGCATCGGACTGGTTGAGGAAGGTACGCGTCCGCCGTACCCGGTGCAGCCGGTGGTCGTGGGTGTAGCCGCGCACCACCACGTGGGCGCTGAGGTCCACGAAGTGCCCCTCCACGGCGGTCACCTCGCCGCTGATCAGCCGGTGCTCGGCCGAGCCGTCCCCGGTCGGGCCGAAGACCTGCACGGCGGTGCCCAGCTCCAGTCCGGCCGTGCGCAGCACGCTGCCGTCCAGGTCGGCGAAGGTCAGCTCGAACATGTCCGGCAGGGCGGCCTGGGTGTCCACCACCACCCGTACCAGCTGGTCGGCGGCGGCCGTCGGCAGCGCCCGGCCGGCGGTGCCGACGGTGACCCGGGGGCGCAGGGTCGCCGTACCCCAGAGCAGGCCGTGCCGGTCGATCGCGGTCATCGCCGCGCCCCGACGGACGCGCCCCTGGCCTGCGCCCGCATCGGGTCGTCGAGCCCGCTGGCCAGCGCCCGCTGCCGCCACTGCGCCGGGTCGGTCCGCACCGACCGGGTGGGCACCGGGCCACCCCGCTTGGGGAAGATCTCCCCCTCGATGACGATCAGGTCCAGGGTGGCCTGGGCCCGCACCGGCTGCCCGTCACCGTCGAACCGGGTCAGGTTGACGTTCAGCGTGCTCAGGTTGACCGCCATCGACAGCTTTCCCCAGGTGAACGTCAGCCGGGGCAGTTCGATGCTGGACGCGGTGCGACTCTGTTCGTCGACGCTCGGCGGGCCGGAGAAGGCGATCAGCTTCTGCACGTCCTGGGCCACCCCGGCACCGACCAGCAGCACCTCGCCGGCCATCACCCGCAGCGCGGTGTCGGAGGTGAGTTCCACCCCCCGGCCCCGGCCGACGAGCTGGGAGGCCCGGGAGGAACGGGTGATGCCCATCTTCGCCGGGTTGTAGGAGAACGTGACCCGGCCCAGCGACGGCGACGACAGGGTGGCCGTCTCCGCCTTGGCCTGCAGGTCGGGGAAGAACCCCTCGTGCACCAGCTCCAGCCGTTCCACCGCGACCTGGTTGCTGTCCGAGGAGAGGTCCGGGCCCGTCCACGACGACGGCCGTACGCCGTAGAGCAGCCAACTGGTGGCCGGTTCGCCGTCGGCGTCGAGCAGGGTGATCCGGGCGGTCGTCCGGGTGTCGTCGCCGGTGCCGTCCTGCCACGAACGCAGCACCCCGACCAGCCACTGTTGCAGTTGCGCGGAACTCTCCCGGTGCACCGCCCGTTCCAGCACGATCGGGGCGTAGCTGACCTCGCCGGGCAGGTGGTACTGGCCGACGTAGTCGCCGGTCACCCGGACCACCTCGGGCCGGAAGTCCGCCCGCAGGCCCCGGCAGGAACGCCACAGCCCGATCGGGACGTCACCGATGGTCACCTGGAAGCGCATCGCCAGGCCGAGCTTGAGGGTCCGCTTGACCCCCGGCCCGTCGCGGAACATCTGGAGCAGGCCGCCTGCGGCGAGCCCCTGCGCGGTCTGGCTCGGGTCGCCCAGCATCCCGCCGAGCTGGCCTGCGGAGACGGCGGCCATCAGAGCGAGAACTTCACGTCGTCGTGCAGGAAGCCGGTGTGCGCCAGTTCCAGCGTCTCGACCGCCACCCCGCTGTGGCTCGGGTCGAGTTCCGACACCGACCAGCCGACCGGGAAGAAGTGCTTCAGGTCCCAGCCGACGATCTTCAGGCCGACGCTGTCGACGAGCTGGATCGTGCCGCTGAGCGGGCGGTACCGG
The DNA here is from genome assembly GCF_049863385.1 of Micromonospora sp. WMMD723. Classification (NCBI taxonomy): domain Bacteria; kingdom Bacillati; phylum Actinomycetota; class Actinomycetes; order Micromonosporales; family Micromonosporaceae; genus Micromonospora; species Micromonospora sp. WMMD723. The sequence goes on along the minus strand of NZ_JBMKNR010000001.1, from coordinate 2,681,512 downwards.
TTGGCCTGCTGGCAGAGCCACTCCTGGACGACCTGCGAGTCGAAGCAGACCGCCCGGCTGAGCCGGATCCGGCTGTAGGTCGGCTCGCCCACGTACGTGAAGACGTCGTTGCTGTCCCCGGCCCGGTACTCGCAGACCTGCCAGGTCACCCCCAACCCGGAGACCCGGGACCAGGAGCCGAGGTTGTACCGCTCGTCGTCGATGACCACGAGGTACCTGTGGTTGACGCCGGTGACCTCGAAGAAGCCGCCCATCAAGCGGGCCGCGGTGGAAAGACCGCCTGCCATCGTTTCGCCCTCCTCGTCGTCTCGTCCTGGCCCGCGTCCGTGCGGTCGTGCCACCTGCCGTGCGTCCTGCCACCTGCCGTGCCTCGTGCCACCTGCCGTGCGTCCTGCCACCTGCCGTGCCTCGTGCCACCTGCCGTGCGTCGTGCCGCCCGGCGTGCTCAGCGGAACTGGGTCAGCCGCCCGCTGCGCTCCCGGTCGACCAGCAGCTCCTGCCGCAGCCGTCCGCGTAACCGCCCGTACAGGCGGCCGGCCAGTTCCTCCAGGTCGTCGGGGTTCTCCAGGTCGACCGGCCGGCCCGACGACCGGTCCGGCACCCGGCCGGCCTCCCGGTCGAGCCGGGCCGCCGTGGCCCGTCCCCCGTCGGCCACCGTGCGCAGCTCGGCCCGGAGCCGGTCGACCGCGTCGCGTACCTCGGCGATCCGGCCCGCGCTGCGGTCGATCGCGGGTGCCGCCGTCGCGGCGGCCACCTCGGCCCGCAGCGCGTCCGGCGGCGGCCCGGCCGCCGCCGGCTGGTCGGCGTCCTGCTGCTGGTCGAGTTCGCCCCGCACCAGCGCCCGCAGGTCGTCGAGGGTGGCCGCCGGGGTGTCCATCGCCGCCCGCTGGAGCGGGTGCGCGGCGGCCGGCGGGCCGGTCGGCGCGGCCGGGGGTACGCCTCCCGCACCGGGCTTCGCCTGCCAGGTCAGCCCGCCGCCGGGGGTGGTCCCCCAGATGCCGGCGGCACCCGCAGGTGTCGGCGCGACACCTCCGTCGGCCGGCGGCGCGACAGGTGGCAGCGGGCCTCCGACACCCGGCCCGCCGCCGTCGCCGAAGGCGTGCTCGGCGGCGAGCGCCCGCGCCTCCAGGTCCCGGCCGGTGCCGCTCGACTCGGCCGGCGGTGTCGCCCCGAACGCCCGCTGCTGCACCACGTGGGCCAGCTCGTGGGCGAGCAGCGCGCGGGCGGGCGGCGCGTCCAGCGGCCCGACCGACGCCGGCAGCAGCACCTCGCCGCCCCGGGTCGCCGCCCGTGCTCCGGCCTGCTGCACCGCCTCCGTGGCCGCCGCGCCCCGCCACACCGGCACGGCGGCGACGTCCACGCCGTACCGCTGCCGGAAGCCGTCCACCAGGGCGGCCGGCACCTGTTCCGGCAGCTCGGGGTCGCCCACCGCAGCGGGCGGCGGTGCCGCGCGGTGCGTCAGCGACCCGGTCCGGTCCACCGTGGTCGGCGTCGGACCCGGCCGTCCGTCCGCCACCACCGGCGCGGCCGTGACGACCCCCACGGGGTACGCCGGGACCTGCACGTCGCCGGGTGGCACGGCCGTCAGCCGGTCGACCCGCCCGGCCGACCCCGCCGACGGTACGGGTGGGTGCGTAACGCCGGGCGGCACCGTTTCCGCCGGTCCCCGGCCGGCCGACGGCTCCTGCCCGGCCCGGCCGTGCTCCCGGTCCACTCCCGACGGAGTCCCGGCCGGCGTGGACTGCTCCGGACGCCGGGTGAGGAAGAAGGACGACGGCGGGGACACCGGCGCGGGGCGGTAGGTGTCGTGCCCCGCCGGCGGGACGGTCCGATCGTCCCCGGTGTCGTGCGCCGCCGCCGGACCCGGCCGCTCGGTCGCGATGTCGTGCCCCGGTTCCGGCGGGCCCTCCGACGCCGGCCGCTCGGCAGGGTCCGTGACCGGCCGGCTCCCGGACGCCGGCCACTGGTCAGGGTCCGGGAGTGGCCGGCGTCCGGACGCCGACCGCCCGGCGGGGTCAGCGACCGACCGGTTCCCGGACCCCGGCCAGTCGGCCGGGTCCGCGCGCCGGATCGGTGCCGTGGCACCTGCGGTCACGCCGTCCGGAGTCCCTCCGGCCGGGTGCGCCGGCGGTGCGGCTTCCGATCCGGCCACGTCGAAGGTCCCGCCCCGGTGGCCCCCCGGCACGGTCGAACGCGCCGGGTGCTCCGGGCGGTCCTGCCCGCCGCCCGGCGGCCGGTCCTGCCCGCCGCCCGGCGAGCCGTCCCGCCGACGGTCGACGGGGGCGTCCCGGTCGCCGCCGGTGGCCTCGTCCGGACCGATCCGGCTGGCCGGTTCGGGCTGGTCCCGGGTGGTGGACCCGGCTTCCTGGGAGGCGTGTCCGGCGAGCCGCCCCGGGGCAGCGGTGGGCGGGGCGGTCGTGCCACCCGAATCGACCGACCCGTGTTCCACCGGCGCGGCCGGCTCCGGTGCCGGTCGGGCGGTCGCCGGTCGGGCGGTGCGGCCCCGCCGTCCGGCGAAGGCGACCTCGACCGGGCGCACCTCACCGGCCGACGGCGGGGTCCCCTCCGGATCGCTCCGACCGTCGTGACCGGGGGCTTCGGTGGCCGTGCCCCGGCCGGTGGCCGGCTGGGCCGGCCGGGCACGCCCGCCGCCGGCCGACGCCCGGGACTCCTCGGCGGCCCGGGTGGCCTCCGCCGCCAGGTAGGCGACCTCGAATCCCGGCGGCGGCCAGACCTGCGCGGTGGGCAGACCGGCAGCGGCGAACTGGGCTGCCGTCCGGGCGGCTGTGGCATCCTCCCCGGCCCCGTCGGATCGCCCGGCGGACGGTGGTCGCAGCGGATTCTCCGGCCCACCCGTCGAACCCGGTGCCGGCAAGGCACCCTCCCTGTTCGCCGCCCCGCTCGGGCCACGCGGCACTGTCGAACGCTGGTCTACGGCCTCACCACCTGCCACGTTCCACCCCGGCTCCGGCGGCGAACCGCCCCACCGGGTCGGATCGGGTGGCGACGGCATCCCGGTCGCCGGGCCGGCAACCGGTTGCGGGACTCCCGGCAGGTGGCCGCCCGACCAGGGAACCCGCGACGCGTCGTCCCCGGTCAGCGGTGCCTCGTACGCCACCGGGCCGACCGGCCACCCGGCACCCGGACCGGCCGCTGCCGGCCACACCGGAGCGGGTGACGTCCACCCGGGCGGATCGGTCGGCGGGCGGTGGTTCGCAGCGGTGTCGTACCGGATCGGGGTCGGGTCGGTGACCGCCGCCGGTCCGACGGACGGCGCAGAGGGCACCGGGGTCGGGCCGGGGAACGGGCGGGCCGGGTGAGCGGCCGTCGGCGGCCACGACGGGTCGTCCGTGGCCGTCCCCGGCTGCGGGATGGTCACCATCGCCGAGGCGGGTGCCACGGTCAGCAGGGGCAGACTCGGCAGGACCGGGTGCCGGCCGGTGGGCACCGGCGACGCGACCGGACCAGACGACGCGACCGGAGCGGGTGCCCCGACCGTCCGGCGGCGACGCGGCCAGAACGGCTGTCCGGGCCGTAACGACCAGGCCATGCCCACCTCCTTCAGATTCCGGTACGGGTGTGCGGCGTCGGGCCGCCGGGGCTGGGTCGGGCTCCGTCCGGTCAGCCGCCGGCCAGGTCCACCGCGAAGCGCCCCCCGCAGCGGGGGCAGGCCACCTCGGCCCCGGTGTGCCCCTGCTGGTTGATCCGCCGGTAGAGGTCCTGGAGGAAGGCCAGGTCGGAGGCGAAGAGGTGCTCGATCACGTCGACGTCGACGGCCCGCACCCCGCCGATGCGGGTGACCGTCCGGGCGAGCAGCAGGACGCTGAGGAACGCCGGATTCTGGCGTACCCGGGGATCGCCCTGGGGGGTGATCTCGTCGCGGGCGGTGGCCAGCCGCATGGTGCCCTCGCGGTGCACCCCGCCCCGGTCGTCGACCAGCCCGCGCGGCAGCACGAACGGGTACTCGGTCCGCAGGCCCGCCGCCGGTGCGGTGGCGGGCTCGGCGAGGCTAGATCCGCGCATTGAAGTCGAACAGGTCGTCGCACATCAGCGTGACCGTCTGGTAGACGATGTCGGTGGCCCCGGCCTTGACCCCGCTGACCTCCACCCGCGACGGCCAGGCGTTGGTCATCATGTACGTCAGCCGGGCGTCGCCGTTGAGGTCGTCACCGGGGCCGTAGAGCTTCAGGGCGCAGTCCCGGTAGGCGTCGTACATCATGTTGCGCACCTTCTGGTGCCAGAGCCACAGGTCGCCGTTGAGGTCGAGGCCCCGCTTGAGGGTGACCGTCGGCGGCTTGGTCCGACCGAAGTGCCGGGAGAAGATCGGCCCGGTCGTGCCGGCGGCCATGTACTCCGCGTTCTCCACCTCGCTGCTGATCCCGACCAGCTCGGCGAAGTTGATCGCCGACATGCCCGGCACCTCCAGCCGGAAGACGGCGGCACTGATGATCTGGGTGTTCTGCTTCGGGTCCTGGGTACCCTGACCGGCCATGCTCGTTTCTCCTGGTCTCGTCGTCGCTCAGGTCGGTTGCTCGCCGCCGGGGCCGGTCAGTCGCCGGAGCCCTGGGAGAGCTGGGAGAGTCGGAACACCACGAACTCGGCCGGCTTGACCGGGGCGATGCCGATGTCGACGGTGAGGATGCCGGCGTCGAGGTTCTCCGGCGGGTTGTTCTCGGCGTCGCACTTGACGAAGAACGCCTCGGACCAGGTGTCGCCCATCAGCGCGCCGCTGCGCCAGACCCGGCGCAGGAACATCGTGATGACCCGGCGCACCGCGTCCCAGAGGCGCGGGTCGTTGGGCTCGAAGACCACCCAGTTGGTGCCGAGCAGGATCGACTTCTCGATCCAGTTGAACAGCCGCCGGACGTTGAGGTAGCGCCACTCGGCGTCGCTGGACAGGGTCCGCGCGCCCCAGATCCGGATGCCCTGCCCGGGGAAGGCCCTGATGCAGTTGACCCCGATCGGGTTGAGCTGGTCGTGTTCGCCCTTGGTCAGCCCGCTCTCCAGGGCGAGCGCACCCCGGATGATCTCGTTGGCGGGTGCCTTGTGGACGCCCCGGGTGTCGTCGTTGCGGGCCCACACCCCGGCGACGTGCCCGCTGGGCGGCATGAACACCGCCCGGCCCTGCGCCGGGTCCATCACCTTGACCCAGGGCCAGTAGAGGGTGGCGTACTTGGAGTCGTAGCCGGCGACGTCCATCCGCCACTCCCTGAGGCGCTGCGGGTGCAGGCCGGGCGGCGGGTCGAGGATGGCCACCCGGTCACCCATCAGCTCGCAGTGCGCGATCATCGCCAGCTGGACGGCCTTGAACGCCTCGTCGTCGATGGCCCCCTGCTGGTGGGCGGCGGCCAGGTCGGGGACGCAGAGCATGGTGATGTCCTCGATCGCCTCCAGCCCGGCGAAGCCGGTCCGGTCACTGACGTCGCCGACGTAGTCCTCGGCGCGTACCCGCAGGTCGCCGGTGCCGGTCGTGGTGGCCGGCAGCGCGGGCGCGGCGAGGGTGATCTCGGCGCCGCGTCGGGGCGGGGCGAGGGTCGCGCCCTTCGCCTCCTCGATCTGGATCAGCTTGGACTGCTGGCGGACGGCGGTGACCACGTTGCCCGCGCCGCGCTTGGTGGTCAGGTTGTCAAGCGTCTCGACCGGTTTGCCGGCCTGCTTGACGACGAGCTTGAACGCGTCGTCGCCGCCCTCGGAGGCGTCGGCGACCTCGACCGAGAGGTCCTGGCCGGCCGGGCCGGGCAGCGCCGCCCGGACGGTGAAGGAGAGCCGGCCGTTGTCGCCGGCCGCCGGTACGGCAGCGGCGGCGTACGACTCACCGGCGGCTTCGTCGGCGGCGGAGTCCGCGCCGGCACCACCCACCCGGACCACGTACGCGGAGCCGCCCCCGTTGAGGAAGTAGCCGTAGACCGACAGCGGCAGGAAGCTGCCCGCCACGAAACCACCGAAGGTGCGGGTGTACTGCGTCCAGTTCGTGATCAGCGTGGGCTCGTCGACCGGCCCCTTCTCGGCGAAGCCGACGAACGCGGCGACGGCCGTCCCGACCGCCTCGATCGGCCTCGACCCGGAGGAAACCTCCTCCACGTAGACGCCCGGCGACAGATACGTCGGCATCGAACCTCCTGTACGACGGTGTGATGGGGCCGAGCCTGCCAAGGCCGACCGGCCGTCAGGGTTGCCCGCCGGGACGCCGCCGGGGTAGGCACCACTGCCCCCAAGGGCAACCGATCCGCCCCGACGGCCTGCCCGGCCGCCGCCCGCGCTCCCGTTCGGGCAGCCGGCAGGGTGGACGGATGATCTGGGATGTCGACCTGTCGGTCCGGGCCTGGTTGGGCCACTACCTGCCGGCGGACGTGCCTGTCGTCTTCGACCCGCCGGACCGGTGCGCGCAGCGTGCCGACGGTGACCTGGTCTCGGCGTTCCTGCTGGACGTCGAGGAGGACTCGGCGGGCGTCTCGGCGACCTGGGACGAGCTGCGCGACGCCGACGGCCAGCTCGTCGGGCGTCGACCGCCGGGCCGCCGGTACCGGTTCAGCTACCTGTTGACCGCCTGGGCGGCCGACACCGAGCGGGAGCACCGGCTGCTGGGTGACCTGCTGGTGGGCTGCGCGAGCTGCACCGCCCTGCCCTCGGGGTTCCTGACCGGGGCGGTGGCCCGCGCCAACCAGCCGGTGGTGGTGCGCAGCGCGCCCCGGCGGGAGGGGGACGCCGGTTCCGCCTGGGTGGGCTACGGCGGGACCGCCCGGACCGGGTTGCACCTGCAACTGCTCGTGCCGTTCGTGCCCGAGACGCAGACCGACCTGGCCCCGCCGCCGCGTGAGGTCAGCGTCAACAGCGGCGGCGGTCGACCCGCCGGCCCCGGCGGGGTGGCGGGCCGCCGGCCGAGGGGCGGGATCAGCGAGCCGCGCTGACGGCCCGCTGCCCGATCAGGCGTTCCGCTGCCCGTTCAGGTAGCCACGGCTGCCCCTTGGTGTTCCTCGTTCGTGGTTCTGCCGGTCCCGCCCGCGCGGCGAGACTGCCGGCATGAGTGTCGCTGTGGGACTTGTCGAGACCGACCTCACCGTCGCCGCGGGCGGCACGGTCGGCTGCACCGTCCGGGTGCGTAACACCGCTGCCGTCGTCGACCAGTTCACCCTGGACGTGGTCGGCGACGCCGCACCGTGGGCCGAGGTCGAGCCGGCGACGATGAACCTGCTGCCCGGCACCGAGCAGGAGGCGCGGGTGACGTTCACGCCGCCGCGTGCGGCGACCGTGCCGGCCGGCGGCGTCGACTTCGGGGTACGGGTGCGGGGGCGGGAGAACCCCGAGGGTTCGGTGGTGGAGGAGGGCACCGTCACCGTGCAGCCCTTCGTGGAGCTGGCGACGGAGCTGGTGCCCCGGACCTCCCAGGCGCGGCGCGCCGCCCGGCACCAGTTGGTGATCGACAACACCGGCAACGTCGAGACCACGGTCGAGGTGCTGCCCGCCGACCCGGACCGCCTGCTGACGTTCCGGGTGCTGCCGGCCGCGCCGGTGCTGCGGCCGGGCACGGCCACGTTCGTGAAGCTGCGGGTACGCCCCCGCAAGCGGTTCCTGCTCGGCCCGGACCGCAACCTGCCGTTCCAGGTGGCGGTGACCCGTCCCGACGCCGAGCCGATCACCAGCGACGGCCTGCTGGTGCAACGGTCCGTCCTGCCGGCCTGGTCGCCCCGGGTGGTGCTGGTGGCCGCCGCGGTGGCGGTGGCCCTGGTGGGGCTCTGGTTCGCGGTGCTCAAACCCACCGTGCAGTCCACCGCGAAGGAGGCCGCCCAGGTGGAGACCAAGGAGTTGTCCCAGGAGGTCGCCGAGGTGAAGACCCAGGCCAGCGAGGCGGCGGAGACCGCCGAGAAGGCCGAGAAGGTGGCCATCGTCGCGGCCGGCGCCAGCCCGAAACCGAGCGCGGCCCCGAGCCCGACCACCGAAACCGGGAAGGGCAACGGCACCGGGCCGGGTGCCCAGGGCGGGACGCTCGACAACGCCGACCCGGAGACCGCCGCCGACTTCCGGGTGGCCACCAGCGCGTCGCCGACCACCGCCAACGAGTTCACCCTCTCCACCTACCGGCCGGCCGAGAAGAAGGTGCTCTGGGTGACCGACATCGTGCTGCAGAACCCGCACGGCGACGCCGGCCTGCTCCAGGTACGGCGGGGCGACACGGTGCTGCTGGAGACCGGCCTGAACAACTTCCGGGACCTGGACTACCACTTCGTCCAGCCGCTGCGGTTCTCCGCCGGCCAGCCGGTGACGGTCGCGGTGAAGTGCGCGAACCCGGGCACCACGGCGTGCACCCCGGCCGCGTACTTCGCCGGTCAGCTCGTGCCGGTCGCCCCCGCCCCGAGCCCCTCCCCCAGCCGATGAGCGACCAGCACGCCGCCGCCCGGCGGGCCCCCGGCCCGCGCCCCGCCGGCCCGACCGACACCGCCGGCCCGACCGACACCGCCGACCCGGCTGACACCCCCCGTCCGGCCGACACCGTCCACCCCGGACCGGTCCGCGCGGCGGTCCGCTCCCGCGACCCGATCTCCCAGGCCGGGGTGACGGCCCAGCTCGGCACCGTCGGACCGGACGAACCCGCAGGGGCGCGGCCGGTCGTGGTGGCCGGCCCCGACGACGAACCGGACATCCTGGTGATCGTCGCCGACACGGTGGACGGGTGGCTGCTGGCCCAGCTCGACGCGTTGACCGGGCGGCCGTCCCCCCGACCGGTGCTGGTGGTGGGGCAGCTCGACGACACCGCCGGCCTGCAGGCGATCGAGGCGGGCGGCCTGAGCCTGGTACGCCGTTCGGAGAGCACCGCCACCCTGCTGCGCGACGTGGTCCGGGCCGCCGCCCGGGGCGAGGCGAGGCTCCCCACCGACCTGCTCAGCTCGCTGCTGACCCGGGTCGGCCGGGCACAACGGCAGGTGTTGGCGCCCCGGGGGTTGACCATCCTGCCGCTGTCCCCCCGCCAGCTCGCCGTGCTCCGGATGATCGCCGCCGGGGCGGACATCGCGACGATCGCCCGGGAGCTGTCCTACTCGGAACGCAGCATCAAGAACATCGTGCACGAGATCACCACCCAGCTCGGTGTCCGTAACCGCACCCAGGCGGTCGCGCACGCCATCCGCGAGGGGCTGATCTGATCCCGTCCCGTCGCTCAGGGGGAGGTTGTCATCGTGGGCGTACCCGCGGCGAAGCTCGGTGACAAGGTGGTCGGCACCGACACGCACATCATCATGGTTCCCTCACCGACCGGGCCGGTGCCGACACCCACCCCGATGCCCTTCGCCGGGACGATCGCCAACGGGTGCAGCACCGACGTGCTGATCGAGGGCAAGCCGGCCGCCGTCGTCGGCAGCGTCGCGGTGAACGCCCCGCCGCACGTGCCGACCGGTGGGCCGTTCCAGACGCCGCCGAACAACCAGGGCACGATCGTCGCCGGCAGCCCACTGGTGCTGATCAACGGCAAGCCGGCGGCCCGGCACGGCGACAAGGTCAACACCTGCAACGACCCGGCTCCGCTGCCGGCCGGCAGCATCGTCGCCACCGGTCAGGTGCTGGTCGGCTGACCGGGCCGCGTGCCCCGGGCGACCCCGGCGGGGGTGGTCGCGGTCCGGTGCGCCCCGGCCGTGGCCCGGATCGGTGCTCCGGTGCGCCCGGGCGGGTGGGCCGGTCAGCGGCGGCGGGTGAAGGGCCCCGGCTGGCCGGTCGCCGACTGCACCAGGAAACTGCCGCTGGTCACCTGGCCCACCGACGGCACCGAGGCGAGCGCGGCCCGGGGGCCGGCGAGCCCCTCCTCGAAGACCACCATCGGCACCGCGAACCGGCCGGACGCGTCGGCGACCGCCGTCACCGTGCCGGTGCCGTCGACCCAGCCGACCAGCACCTCGGCACCCGCCGGGAAGCCCTGGCCGAGCGCGGTGACCACCTGGCCGGGACGGCCGACGCCCGGGTTGAACTGCAACGTCGGGCTGCGGCCCGAGACGCTCAGCGCCAGCGACTGGGCGGCGACCCCGCCGGTGTCGGTGGCGCTGGCCAGGCTGAGCGTCGACGTGGCCGCACCGATCGCCCGGGGGGTGGCGGTGAGCGCCATCGTGCAGGACCCGGCGACGGCCAGCACCCCGGCGCAGGTGGAGCCGGTGACCGCGAAGACCGCCGGGAGGGGTTGTTCGGCGAGGGCGGCGGCCACGGTCAGCGGGTAGTCGCCGATGTTGGTGAGGGTCACCGTCCGGGCCGCCGAGGGCACCCCGAGCGGGGCCTCCCCGAGGTCGACCGTGGCGGCGTCGGAGTGCAGCACCGGTACGTCGGGTGCCGCGCCGCTGACGGTCACGGTCAGCCGTTCCGGCTCGCCCTGCACGATGCCGTCCACTGACACGTCGAGCCGGCAGGCGTACTCGCCGTTGCGGGCTGCGGGGTCGACCGCGACGGCGACGGTGAGGTCGACGGTGCCGCCGCTGTCGACGGTCTGCTCGGCCGGGGTGACGGAGGCCGTGAGCTGCGGGTCGCAGTCGGTGACGTGCGCGGCGACGGTGCTCTGGATGGCGCGGATGCCGGCCAGGATGGCGTTGGAGACCTCGGACGGGCCGGCGGCGTTGAGCAGCACGCCCCCGGTCTGCCTGGTGATCTCGGTGTACTGCCCGGTCTGGTCGAGGGAGTAGCTGCCCGGGTTGCCGACGTCCACGGCCACCACCCGTACGCCCCGGGTGGTCAGCGCCCCGATGGTACCGGCGAGGTCGTGGCCGACGCTCGGGTCGTGCGACGGCGCGTCCCCGAAGATCACCACGATCGGGCTGCTCTCGGTGCGCAGGCTGACCGCTCCGGCGGCGACGGCATGCAGGGCGTTCAGGCCGGCCTCCGGGTCGTCGCCCCCGCCGCCGGCGGTCCAGACGTTCACCGCGTCCTGCACCTCGGACGGCACGGCCGTCAGGTCCCGGTCGAGCCGGAAGACGAACTCGTCGCCCTCGTCCCGGAACTCGGCGACCGCGAACCGGGCGTCGGGTTGGACGCCGCTGATGTCGTCGACGATCCGCTTCGCGTTGACCCGGACGTCGTTCAGCGCCGCCTGCATGCTGCCGGTCGTGTCGGCGAGCAGCACCACGTCGGGCCGGGGCGGGATGGTCGCGGTGGTCACCGTGCGGGTGACCACCGCCGAGCCACCGGGGGTCAGCCCGAGGGTCGTCCCGGCGGGTTCGCCGACCAGGGGGGCGACGCCGTCGCCCACGCTGATCCGCAACGCCGGGCCGCCGGCCGGTCGCGGTGCCGCGAGGAACTCGGCGTACGCGGCCGGCGGTGCACCGGCCACCAGGAGTGCCAGCACGGCGATCGCCGACGCGGCGCGCAGGGACCGGGACGCTGAGGCTGCCATGGTGGACAGTGAACGCGGCCCGTCCGGGTCGACCGCGACCGTGTGGGAAGTCCTGCGGGCAGTCCCGCCTGCCCGTTCGGGCACCGCCCCGACGCCCCCGCCGGCGGTCACCCTACTGCGGGCGGGCCGACAGCACCCGCACGTCCAGCCCGCCGGAGCAACGCCGGACGACCGCCGCCACGCTCTGCTCGTGGCTGGTCCGCACCGGGTCGACGGTGAAGTACGCCTTGCGGCCCCGGCCGTGGCGCACCACGTAGCTCTCGGCCGTGCCACCGGCCCACGGGTCCCCGAACGTCTTGAGCACGTTGTAGATCGGGGTGTCCATGTCGCTCTCGTCGGTGTAGAACATCACCAGGTCCTTGAACTGCACGTAGTGCGCGTACGCCCCGTCGTCGGTCAGGGTCGCGATGATCCCGGTGTTGTGCGCGTTGAGGGCCGAGTCGATCGTCACCGTGATGAAGACGTACTGCGGGAAGACGTGGATGGTCACCCGGTCGTCCCGGTACATGCGGGGCATCCGGTTCATCGCCCTCCCGATCATGGTGGCGAGTTCGTCCACGTCCACCCCCCACGGGCCGACGAGGGCCTGGGTCTGCGCCCAGGAGTAGTGGCCGGCCAGGTTGGAGTTGGCCTCCGGGTTCAGCGTGAAGGCCACCCCGATCTTGAACTCGCCGTGCTGCCACTCCGGCGCGTCCTCCCCCTCCACCAGCGGCTCCGCGAACCGGACCGACTTCTCCGGGGCGGGGGGTGCCACCAGGTCGTCGTCGGACGCGATGTGGCCGAACGCCCGGTCGTAGCCGGAGTAGTCGTAGCTCTCCTCCTCGCTCTCCCGGTCGCTCTCCTCCTCCTCCTTGCCCCGGCCCTGGTGCCGGAGCGCCTCCTCGGCGAGGGCCTGGCAGGACGCCACGAAGGCGGGCATCACCTCGGGGACGGACAGCGCCATGACCGCGGCCTGCTGCACCTCCTCCCGCCAGAGCGCGAACAGCTGCTCGTCGTCGCGCAGCAGCTCGGCCAGCGTGGCGAAGTCGTCGTCGTCCCGGAGTTCGACAGGCACGTCCGGGAACCGTCGGGCAGTCTCCGCCAGCGCGGTGCCCATCGCCCAGTCGTCCCACGGCCGGGGCAGTTGGCGCTCGAACGTGTCCAGCGTCGCCCGCACGTCGTCGCCGTGCCGGTAGGTGACCAGCAGGTACTCCAGGCTGCGGATCAGGTCGTGGCGGTCCGGGTGCATCTGCTCGATCCACCTGCCGAACATCCGGGTGCCGTAGTCGCCGTCGAGAACGGTGGCGAACTCGACAAGCTGGAAGTAGTCCGGGCTCTGCGTGGCATCGTCCCAGTAGTTCTCTTGCCAGGTCATGACCGCTCTTTTCGGATCGGCGACAGTCGACCCGGCCACCCTGTCCCGACCCCGGCCGCCGCGGTACGCGGGCACCGGCCGTCTTAGGGGCAGTCCCCCCTGCCCCCGGGGGCAAGCCCACCCGGGGCCGGCGCGGTGGCCGGTCGTCGTCGGGGTCGAGCGCGACGACGGTACGCCCGGCCGTGGGCAGCACCGCCCGGAGCCCGTGACCGAGTGTCCACCCCGGATGACGGGGAACGTGGTGACAGGCCAACATTCGTCCATGCGATTCGCTGTCCCGCACCACCTGCCCGGCCGGCTCCTCCGCGCACCGTGGTGGGAACGGTCCGTCGCCGTGCTCGGCCTGCTGCTGCTCGTCGACAGCTTCCTCCCCTGGTACCGGTTGAGCTGGACGGTCAGCCGGTACGGCAGCGGGCAGGAGACCCACCACGTCAACACGGCCACGGCATGGCACAGCTCATCGGCCTGGTCGCTGGCCGTGCTCCTCGGCGTCACCGCGGCGGTCGGCCATCTCACCTGCGGCACCGCCACCACCAGGTGGCGGACGCGGCTGCGCTGGCTGTTTCTGCTCACCGCGACGACGGGTCTGCTCGTGGCAACCGTCTCCTGGCTGGCGATCCCGTCGGTGGACGCGCCGGGCGGGTACGGCTTCGTCGCGGCGGACGAGGTCACGGGCGGGGTCCGGCTCGGCGACATCGTGCGTGACCGGCTCTACGGCAGGGAGGTGAACGTCGCCTGGGGCTTCTACCTCGCGGTGTTCCTCATGATGGCGCTGGTGCTGCTCATGCTCCAGGACGTCGTCCGGCGGGCCGACCGCCACGCTGCCGCCGTAACCGGATAGGGCGACCGCCCTGCGCTGGCGTTCGCCGTGCGGACGGTTCGGCCTTCCCACCGGCATCGACGACCGGGGAACGGTCGGGCTGGAGAAGCGGTCACGAAACCGGGAAGATTGACTGCAAGCGATCAGTAGCGCACGTGGTGACCCCGCGACCGGCAGGTCGACGCGCTCTTGACTCCGGGCTCCGGGAGGTACGGTGACCAGTTTGTCATTCGGGCCACGGTTGCGGGAGCTGCGCCGGGCGGCCGGGCTGACGATGGAGGAGCTGGCCGAGGCGTCCGGGGTGAGCGGGCGGGCCATCAGCGACATGGAGCGTGGGCGCAGCCGCGCACCCCAGGCCCGGACACTGGCCGCGCTGGCCGACGCGCTGAGCCTCGGTGCCGCCGACCGAGCCGCCCTGGTCGAGCTGGCACGTTCGGGGCGCTCGGAGAGCAAGGCCGGACGTCCCCGGGTCGGTGAGCTGCCGCGCGAGGTCAGCGACTTCGTCGGTCGGGAGCCGGAGCTGGAGTTGCTCCGCCGGCACGCCGCAACCGCGTCCGACCGCCCGACACCGGTGGTGGTGGTGCACGGCCAGGCCGGGCTGGGCAAGACCGCGTTCGCGGTCCGCGCAGCCGGTCGACTGGGGGACAGGTTCCCCGACGGCACGATCTTCGTGGACCTCCGGGGCACCGACGCGACACCGATGGCGGTCGGCGAGGCGTTGCGACGGCTGTTGCGGGCGCTGACGGTCGACCCGCGCGACATCGCCGACGACGAGGTGGAGCGGGCCAGCCAGTTGCGCGCGATCCTGCGGACGCGGTGCTGCCTGCTCGTGCTCGACAACGCGGCGCACGAGGCCCAGGTGCGTCCGCTGTTACCGGGCGCGGGGGCGGGCATGGTGCTGGTGACCAGCCGCCGCGCTCTGGGCGGTCTGGAGGGGGTGCTGCGGATCGGGCTGACGCCGTTGGCGACCGCGGAGGCAGCCGACCTGCTACGGGCGATCGTGCGGGACGCCTCGGACAGGGCCGCCGACGAGGAGGTCGCGTCGGTTGCCCGGTTGTGCGGCAATCTGCCGCTGGCGTTGCGGATCGCGGGGACCCGGCTGGCCAGCCGGCCAGGGTGGACCATGGGGCATCTGGCGGAGCGGCTGTCGGACACGGATCGGCGGCTGGCCAACCTGGCGGCGGGCGACCTGGGCGTGGAGCCCGCGTTCATGCTGTCGTACGCCCACCTGTCGGTGTCCGCGAAGGCGACGTTCCGGCGGTTGGCGCACGTACCGGGAGTGGACTTCGCCGCCCCGCTGGCCGCGGTGCTGATCGGAACCGGGGCGGCACCCACCCGGGCCGACGTCTTCGCCGCCGAGGACCACCTGGACGAGCTGGTCGAGCTGGGCCTGTTGCAGTCCGCGGGGGAGGTGCGATACCGCTTCCACGACCTGATCCGGCTGTTCGCCGGCGAGCGGTTGCGAGCCGAGGAGCCGCCGGAGGGCCGGGCGGCGACCCACCGTCGGATGGTCGACTGGTTGTTGGAGACCGCGATCGTCGCCGGCAGGTGGTTCGAACCAGGGTTCGGCGCGCCACCGGAGGACTGGCACGGACTTGTCGCCCTCGACACCGCGGAGCAGGCGCAGGTCTGGTTGCAGGTCGAGCGGGACAACTGGCTGGAGGCCCTGCGGAGGGCGGCTACGGCGGGGGCGCACCAGCGGGTGGTCGACGTGGCCGAGGCGATGGTCTGGTATTCGGACCGGACGATCGACTGGGGGCACTGGTCCGAGGTGTACGACCTGTCCCGGACCGCCGCCGCCCGGCTGCCCGACCGTCGGCGGCAGATCACCCACCTCAACTACGCCGCCTGGGCGACCAGCACCTGCGAGAAGCGCCACGAGGAGAGCGCGGCGCTGGCGATGGACGCCTACCGGCTCGCCGGGGAGCTCGGCGACCTGGCGGAACAGTCCAACGCGCTCTGGTACGCGGGCGAGGCGTGGTCCTTTGCCGGGAACCCGGTGGACGCCCTGTGGGCCTACTGCCGCGCGCAGGAACTGGCCGACGCCGTCGACAGCCACGACAGGTACGTCCAGATCGGTATCGGGCTCGGACGCGCGCTCAACGAACTCGGCAGGTTCGACGAGGCGCTCAACGAGTTCCGGGAGGTGCTGCGGGAGATCGACAGCCGTCCGGTCGGGCCGGCGCCAGCGCTGGTGGCCCGGATGTCGGCCCGGATCCACATGGCCAGGACCCTGGCCGACGCGCGCCGTTGGGAGGCGGCGCTGGACGAGGCGTCCCGCGCCCTGCCGCTGGCCGTCGAGTTCGGCGGGCTCAGCCCGATCGGGCAGGCGCACCTGACGTTGGGTCGGGCGCATGCCGCCCTCGGTGCCACCGACGAGGCCCGGGACCATCTGACCCGGGCGGTCACGCTGCTGGAGGAGGGGAAGGCCATCCGCGCAGCGATCGCCCTGGCGCGGACGGAACTGGCGGCACTCGACCGCTGAGCTGCCCGGACGTGGACCAGGTTCTGCGTAATGTTCTGCATGGTTCCCGCCCGTCGCCGCTGGTTGCATAGGCGTACCGGCTGATCCCCCGGGACACGGGAGACCTCCACCGGATGCCGGCGATGCCGCCCGGCAGGTATGCGAACGCACCGCAACCCGCGCCTACCGAAGGGAAACACCATGCCCGTCTCCGTCAGCCGCCGGTCCCTGTTGATCGGTGCCACGATCGTGGCCGCCACCGCGGCGACCACCGTCCCCGCCGCCTCCGCCGCGACGTCCCACCCGAAACCCACTGTCGTCCTCGTGCACGGCGCGTTCGCCGACGCGTCCGGGTGGGCCGAGGTGACCCGCAAGCTGCAGCGTGACGGCTATCCGGTGCTCGCTCCGGCCAACCCGCTGCGCGGGGTGGAAGCCGATTCCGCCTACCTGTCCAGCGTCCTGCAGACGGTTCCCGGCCCGATCGTGCTGGTCGGCCACTCCTACGGCGGCTTCGTGATCACCAACGCCGCGACCGGCAACCCGAACGTCAAGGCCCTCGTCTACGTCGCCGCGTTCGCCCCGGACCAGGGTGACACGGTGTTCACGCTGCAGACCAGATTCCCGGGCAGCAAGCTGGGCCAGGACGCGCTGGACATCCGGCCGTACCCGCTGCCCGACGGGAGCACGAGCTACGACGGGTACGTCAAGGCGGCCGTGTTCCGGGACGTCTTCGCCGGGGACCTGCCGGCCACCACCACCGCGACCATGGCCGCCAGCCAGCGACCGAGCGACGTGCACACCCTGGAGCAGCCCGCCGGGCCGGCGGCGTGGAAGACCATCCCGTCCTGGTTCCTGATCGCCCGCAACGACAACCTCATCCCCACCGACGCCCAGCGGTTCATGGCCGACCGCGCCGGCGGCCACCGGGTCGAGGTCAACGCCTCCCACGTCGCGATGATCTCCAAGCCCGGCGTGTGCGCGGACCTCATCAGGGCCGCCGCCCGCGCCACCACCCGCTGACTTGAGCGACGGCCGGCGACACCCTCTCGCCCCACTAACCGATCGCCCACTCCGCACCGGCGGGCCGCCCGCGGAACGCCACCGGTCCCGACAGGAGCAGATACCATGAGCTACATCACCGCTACGGACGGCGCGCAGATCTTCTTCAAGGACTGGGGCGCGGGTCGCCCGGTTGTCCTCTCCCACGGTTGGCCGCTGAACTCCGACAGCTGGGAGGCCCAGATGCTCACCCTGGCCGGCCAGGGATACCGGGTCATCGCCCACGACCGGCGTGGCCACGGCCGCTCCACCCAGACCTGGCACGGCAACGAGATGAACACGTACGCCGACGACCTCGCCACCCTGATCGACACCCTCGACCTGCGTGCGGCCACCCTGGTCGGGTTCTCCACCGGCGGCGGTGAGGTCGCCCGCTACCTCGGCCGGCACGGCAGCGCCCGCGTCGCACAGGCCGTCCTGGTCTCAGCCGTCCCCCCGTTCATGCTGCGCACCGCCGACAACCCCGACGGCGTACCGGTCGACGTGTTCGACGCGATCCGCGCCGGGTCGCTCGCCGACCGTTCGCAGCTCTACCGGGATCTCGCCGACGGTCCCTTCTTCGGCCACAACCGGCCCGGGGCGGACGTCTCCCAGGGCATCCGGGACGCCTTCTGGCTGCAGAGCATGCAGGCCGGCCACCGCAACGCCTACGAGTGCATCGCCGCGTTCTCCGCCACGGACTTCCGCCCCGACCTCGACGCCTTCGACATCCCGACCCTGGTCATCCACGGCGACGACGACCAGATCGTGCCGTTCGAGGTCGGTGGCAGAGCCTCGGCCGCCCGGATCAGGGACGCCGAACTCACGGTCTACCCGGGTGCTCCGCACGGCATCACCGACACCCACCCCGAGCAGCTCGGTGCCGACCTGCTCGCCTTCCTCGACCGGCACGTCGACTGACCGCGTCAGCCGACGGAAAGGAAACCGCCATGAACAGCAAGCCGGACACCATCGTCCTGGTCCACGGTTTCTGGGTGACCCCGCGTTCCTGGGAACACTGGAAGGCCCGCTACGAGAGCCAGGGCTACCGGGTCCTCACGCCCGCCTACCCCGGCTTCGAGGTCGAGGTCGAGGCGCTCAACGCCGATCCGTCGCCTGTCGAACGGGTGACCGTGCCGCAGATCATCGCGCACCTCGAAGACCTCATCGCGCAGCTGGCCACCCCACCGATCCTGATCGGTCACTCCGCTGGTGGCGCGTTCACCCAGGTCCTGCTCGACCACGGGTACGGGGCGGCGGGCGTGGCGATCAACTCCGCCCCCACCGAGGGCGTCACGATCGTCCCGTTGTCGCAGATCCGGTCGACGTTCCCGGTGCTGAACAATCCGGCCAACCGGCACCGGGCGATCGGGCTCACCCACGACCAGTGGCACTACGCCTTCACCAACACCTTCGACGAGGCGGCATCCCGGGCGCTGTACGAGCGGTACCACGTGCCGGCGTCGGGGGCGATCCTGTGGGGCAGCGTGCTGGCGAACTTCCAGCCCGGTCACCAGGACGTCTGGGTCGACTACCACAACGACAGGCGGGGCCCGCTGCTCTTCATCTCCGGCGAGAAGGACCACCTGATGCCGCCGTCGATCCAGCGGTCCAACGCCAGGCACTACAAGTCCGACACCCTCACCGAGGTCGTCGAGTTCCCCGACCGGGCCCACCTGCTCCCCGCCCAGCAGGGCTGGGAGGAGGTCGCCGACTACGCGCTGAACTGGGCGGTCCAGCACGCCACCCCCACCGGGGTCCGCTGAGCGTCCGCCGGTGGGGCAGCCCGTCCGCCGGGCCACCGGCGCACGATCACGCCGTCGACCGGCCGCAACGATGAACACCCGTGTGACGCCGCATCCCGACCGGGGTGCGGCGTCGCCCCGGCACCCGGAGGGGCCCTCATGACCGACGTACGCATCACCCACATCGGCGGGCCGACCACCCTGATCGAGGTCGAGGGGTGGCGGCTGCTCACCGATCCGACCTTCGACCCGGCCGGCGGCAGGTACGACTTCGGCTGGGGCACCAGCTCCCGGAAGCTGACCGGCCCCGCGATCCCCCCGGGCGACCTTCCCCCGATCGACGCGGTGCTGCTCACCCACGACCACCACGGGGACAACCTCGACGACGCCGGCCGGAGGTTGCTCCCGACGGCCGGCACCGTGATCACCACCAGCAGCGCAGCGGGACGCCTCGACTGTCCCGCCCGTGGTCTCGCCGTCTGGGCGACCACCCGACTCGAAGCTCCGGACCGGCCGACCATCGAGGTCACCGCCACGCCGGCCCGACACGGTCCGCCGTTGAGCCGTCCCGTCGTCGGCGACGTGACCGGATTCGCGCTGCGCTGGGCCGGCCAGGAGCACGGCGTCCTCTGGGTCACCGGCGACACCGTGCTGCACCGCGGCGTACGCCACGTCGCCGACCGCCTCAGCGTCGGCACCACCCTGCTGCACCTGGGCGGCGTCCGGTTCCCGGCCACCGGTCCCCTTCGTTACACGATGACCGCCCGGCAGGGCGCCGACCTGTGCCGCCTGGTCGGAGCGCACACCGTCATCCCGGTGCACTACGAGGGCTGGGGACACTTCCAGGACAGCCGCGACGCCATCGAACGCGCCTTCAGCAGGGCCCCCGACGACGTCCGGCACAGCATCCGTTGGCTGTCCATCGGCGCGCCGACCACCATCACCGTGTGAACACCTCCGACGGCGAGGTGATCGTCGGTCATGTGCGCGGTGCGTGCCCCGCGCTGGCGTTCGCCGTGGGCCCGTCCGGTCAGAACGTGGGGCGGCGGATCCGCCAGAAGACCAGGGCCAGCAACAGCACGGCCAGCCCGACGAACGTGACGGTCTCGATGGCCTGGAAGGCCCAGTAGCGTTCGATGGGTTGGTAGACAGCCCAGCGTCGGACGCCGTGGTCGTGGAGGTAGATGGCGGGGTCACCGCCCCCCTCCCGCGCCCTCCCCTCCATGATCACGGCTTCGAGACCGGTGATGTGGCGGCCGTCGGCGTCGACGAACCCCTGGTCGAGGATCATGTCCCGGGCGTTGGTCGTGCCGTCGGTGAGGTCGCCCGCTCCCGGTACGAATGCCTGGACGCTGGTGACCGGCGTGCGGAAGTGCGGGCGGATCCAGCCGGCGATGGTGACGCGTACGGCCAGGAACGCCACGAATGCCACGGCGGCGGCCGGCAGGCTGCGGCGCAGCACCGGTCCGGCGGCGACGCCCAGCGCGAACGCGAACAGGGTGTGCGCCATGGGCACGACCCCGGTCAGGTCGAAGCCGGTGATGTCGAACCCGCCCAGCAGGTCGAGGGGCTGCCGGTACCAGGCGACCACCGCGGACAGTCCGGCGGCGAGAAGGACGCTGACGGTGCCGAGCACCAGGATCTTGACGGTCAGCCAGCGCCGGCGGGGCACCGCCTGGGTCCAGGCCAGCTGCCAGGTGCCCGCCTCCAGTTCCCGGGCGAGCAGCGGCGCGCCGAGGAAACCGCCGATCGCGTACGGGACGAAGTTGAGCAGGATCAGCACGGTGGTGCTGTAGCCGTGGTCCTGTTGGAGCCGGGCCAGTGCGGACCGGCAGCCCTCGTCCAGCGGTGGCGCCAGGCAGTGGGCCGGACCCATCGGGAACAGGGCGTGCATCGGCCGGCCGAGGACGATCAGCGCCACGGCGACGACGCCGACGAAGACCGTCAGTGCCAGGACCTCGGTACGGTGCTGACGCCACATCATCCAGGTCATGCGGCCCGCTCCCGGTCTTCGGCGTCGAGGTCGGCGGGTCGGCGCAGGTAGGCCAGCACGAGCTCGTCCAGCCCGA
The DNA here is from genome assembly GCF_049863385.1 of Micromonospora sp. WMMD723. Lineage (NCBI taxonomy): Bacteria > Bacillati > Actinomycetota > Actinomycetes > Micromonosporales > Micromonosporaceae > Micromonospora > Micromonospora sp. WMMD723. Next base: position 2,660,663 of record NZ_JBMKNR010000001.1, on the reverse strand, counting down.
CGGGGTTCGCCTGCCAGCCGGGGATGACAGGCGTCGCCGCCTGGCGTACCAGCATGGTGGTGTGCCGGTCGCTGTGCCTGACCTCGATCACCGACGGGTCGCGGTGGTCCGTCCCGACCCGCGGACCGACGAGCAGCCGGTGTTCGGCCAGCAGCGACTCGATGTCGCCGGCGAGCACGACCCGGCCGTGGTTGATCACCACGAGGTGGTCGCAGACCCGTTCCAGTTCGTGGAGGGCGTGGGAGGAGAACAGCACGGTCAGTTGGCTGTCGGCGACCGCGCCCATCAGGGTCCGCTGGAACTCCTGCCGGGCCAGCGGATCCAGGCTGGACAGTGGCTCGTCCAAGACCAGCAGGTCGGGTCGCTTGGCCAGCGCCAGCGTGAGCGCCACCTGGGACTGCTGCCCGCCGGAGAGCGCGCCGGCGCGGGCGTGCAGCGGGATGCCCAGCCGGGTCAGGCGTCGCGCGGCCAGCTCGTGGTCGAAGCGCACGTTGCAGGAGCGACCGAAGCGCAGCAGGTCCGCCACGGTGAACTGGCGGTAGAGCGGGTGGTCCTGCGCGAGGAAGCCGATGCGGGTCAGGGCCCGCACGCTGTTGGTGGCGGGCGACTCGCCGAGCACCTCGACCGAGCCGGTGGTGGGCGTGAGCAGTCCGACCGCCAGGCGCAGCAGCGTGGTCTTGCCGGCGCCGTTCGGTCCGACCAGGGCGCTGACGCGGCCGGGGGGCAGCTCCAGGGTGCAGTCGCGCAGGGCCCAGCCTTTGCGGTACCGCTTGCCGAGGTTCTGCGTACGCAGCGCGGGTTGGGTCGTCATGCTGACTCCGCATTCGTCCTGGTCCCGTGGTGGACGCTGGCGAACAGGGCGGCGATCGCCTGGTCGTCCAGCCCTGCGGCGTACGCCCTCCGTAGCCAGGTCTGCAGGCCCCCCCGCAGGGAGGTGTAGGTGGCCGGGGGCACCGCAGCCGGCAGCGTGTCGGTGACGAACGTGCCGTGTCCCGGCCGGCCGGTGACGAGGTTCTCCTGCTCCAGTTGGCGGTATGCCTTCGCCACCGTGTTCGGATTGATGGCCAGCGACTCGACGACCTCCCGGATCAGTGGCAGGCGGTCACCGGGGCGGAGGAAGCCCAGCAGGACCGCCTGCTGCACCTGCTGGACCAGCTGCAGGTACGGCGGCACGCCGGAGCCGGTGTCGAGCCGGAAGTGGAACATCACACCCTCCTGTTTTACTAGGAGAATAGTAAAGCGACAAAGCTCGCCCGCCGTCAAGCCGCGCCTTCGTGTCCACGAGCCACCCTGCTGATGACAAAGTCATCCGAAATCGTTGACGGTGTCATCTCGATTGCCTACGCTAACTGTGATGACGCTGTCATCTTGCGGCGCCGGGGCCCTCGGCCTGCCGGAATCGACATCCGCACCCAGGCCAGGGGCGTCACGCGATCACCGAGGAGCATCAATGAAAATCTTTCTTACTGGTGGATCGGGCTTCGCCGGGGGAGCGATCCTCCGGCGGCTGGTCGAGGACGGGCACACGGTGCACGCGCTCGCCCGGTCCACGGCCGCCGCCGACGCGATCACCTCGGCCGGCGGGCTCCCGGTCAGCGGTGACCTGTCGGACCTGGTCACGTCCGGCAGTGGGCCCGGATGGCCACCGATCCTCGGCGAGGTCGACGCCGTCGTGCACTCGGCGGCCTTCATGGCCTTCTGGGGACCCGACCAGGTTTTCGTCGACCGCAACCTGCTGCCGACCCGGGCCCTCTACCAGGCCGCCGTGGACGCACAGGTCAAGCGATTCGTCCTGGTGTCCGCAGCCAGTGTCTCCACCGGCACCAACCACGACCACACCGTCGACGAGAACTCCGACACGGGCACGGCGAACATCGCCTACAGCCGGGTGAAGCTCCGCACCGAGCAGGAACTGCTCGTCCTGCCGCACGGGAACACCTCGCTGGTCGTCGTCCGGCCGCCGTTCCTGTGGGGCCGCGGCATGACCCACACCCTGCAGGGATTCGTCGACTCCGTCGAAGCCGGCCGGTTCTCCTGGATCGACGGCGGGCGGCACATGGTCGACTTCTGCCACGTCGACAACCTCGCCCACATCATCACGCTGGCACTCGACCGCGGGGATCACGGTCTGGTCTGCTACGTCACCGACGGCAGCCCCCGCCCCGCCCGTGACTTCTTCACCCCTCTGCTGGCCACCCGTGGCATCGACGTCAGCGCGGCCAACAGCGTTCCCCGGGCGGTCGCCTCGCCGCTGGCCACGCTCATGCAGACCGCCGCGAAAGCGCGTCGCCGCACCACCGCACCACCGCTCACCCCGTGGATCGTCTCGTTCATGGGCCGCGACCGCGTCTACGACATCACCCGGGCACGACGTCGGCTGGGCTACCAGCCGGTGATCACCGTGGACGAAGGACTCCGGCAGATGGCGCACTCCCCCACCCTGGGCCGCTGAACCTCGCGCCTACACCGCCCACCAGCGAAAAAATCCCCATGAGTCAGTTCACCGTGGTCGACCAGACGTCGAAGGTGCGCCGAGTCACGTTCGCCAGTCCGCCGTTCAACCTGATCGGCGCGGACACCGTGGCAGAACTGCTCGACCTCGTCGACCGTCTGAGCGGTGAGGAACAGGTCAGCGTCGTCATCTTCGACAGTGCGACGCCGGGGTTCCTCCTCAACCACGTCGACAGCGACCAGATCCCGGCCCTCGCGGCCATGGCCGGCAGCGGACGCCTGCCCGGGTTCGTCGAACTCGGCATGCGCCTGGCCGCCGCGCCGTTCGTCAGCATCGCGTCGATCCGAGGACGTACCCGTGGCGGCGGCGCGGAGTACACCGCCGCCTTCGACCTGCGCTACGCCAGCCGGGAACAGGCGATCTTCTGCCAGCCCGAGGTCGGCTTCGGTCTGCTCCCCGGTGCCGGCGGCACCGAACGACTGACCCACCTCCTCGGCCGTGACCGGGCCCTGGAGGTGCTCCTGACCGGTCAGGACTACGACGCGGACCGCGCCGCACAGTACGGCTGGGTCACCCGGGCGATTCCCGACGCCGACCTCGACGACGTCGTCGACGCAGTGGCCCGGCGTATCGCCAGCTTCGACAAGCGCGCCGTCACGGCGGTCAAAACCCAGGTGAACCGCGCCACCCTGCCGCCGGAGGAGCACCTGCTGGCGTCGTTCGCCGAGTCCGCCCGATCCACCACGGGACCTGGTGTCGAGGCTCGCCGGCGGGCCGTCGGCGCACTCGTCGCCCGGATCGGGATCGACGACCTCGAACGGAACCTGGGCCAGCACCTCGCGTCGCTCGCCGAACAGCCGTAGCAACCTCAGGAGCCGGTAGCCACGACCCCTCGCCCACGGTCGGCAAAGGCGTCCTGACCCGGCCATAGGATGAGCGGATGATCCGGGCTGAAACCGCCGCCGCGACACGCCAGGCCCTGCTCGAAGCGGCGGCCGAGCTGCTCGACCACGGCGGCCTCGAAGCCGTGACCCTCCGTGCCGTCGGGGCACGGGCAGGGGTCACCCGCGGAGCCCCCTACCGGCACTTCCCGGACAAGGAACACCTCATGATCGCGGTCGGCAGCGATGCCTGGGACGAACTCGGTCAACGAATCGGCGCCATCCATCGAGACCCCGAGCTCACACCTGCCGCAAAGCTGCGGGCCCTCCTCGCCGCTTTCATCAACCTCGCCCGCCGCCAACCCCATCTCTACCGCCTGATGTTCAGCAGCCCCGCCAGCGATCCCACCGCGTTCGCCCGGGCCGCCCAACCCACCCAGGACGAATCCCTTCGGGTAGTCGCCGCCGTGACCGGCGAACACCACGCCCGCCGGTACGCCGCCCTCCTGCTCGCCAGTGCCGACGGCATCGCCGGCATGGAACTCACCGGCCAGCTCGCCGGCGACAAGTGGCAGACCACCGCCGAAGAGCTGATCGACACCCTCGTCACCATGGTCGCCGCTCAAACCCGCGGAAGCGCCACGGAAGCGGCCGACGGTTCCTGACACGGTTGCCGAGCCTTCGCCACCGCCCGTGGCCGTCGGGCTCATGCGGCCTCACATCCGGGATCTCAGTACGTCGAACTCGCAGCCTGGCGAGGACGGGTCGAATCCGTGTTCGATCAGCCAGCGGGACGCCAGCAGGCTACGCAGCGACCACCAGGCGCGAATCACGTCCCGGTCGACGTCGACACCGTAACCGGCGAGGAGATCGTCGAGCCGTTCCGCGTGCCCGAGGGTCAGCACGGCCAGGTCGTACAGTGCGTCGCCGGGCGCCGCCTCGGACCAGTCGATCACCCCGGTGACCTCGTCGCCGTCGGTGAAGATGTGGGTGATCTGCAGGTCGCCGTGCATGAACACCGGCGTCCACGGCCGGATCGCCGCCTCGGCTATCGCGCGGTTGCGGTCGACCAGGTCGGCCGGCAGGACGCCGCTGTCGACGAGCCAGGCACATTCGCGATCGAGTTCCGCGTCCAGCCCGACGAGCTTCCTGCCGACCCACGGCGGCGGTGGCGCGTCGTGCAGCCTCCGGATCGCAGCGCCCGCCGCAGCCCACGCCGCCGGTGACGCGGACGACGGCTCGCCGAGACAGCCGAGTGCCTGGCCGGGGACGGCGGCGATCGCGAGGACGGGCGGCCTGCGCCACAGGACCTCCGGGGTCGGGACGGGCGCCAGCCGCATCGCCTCGACTTCGACATCGATGCGCGCCTGGTCGCTGTCGACCTTCAGGAACACGTCGCCGACGCGCAGGGTCGCGCGCTCGCGATGGGCGACGACGACCGAGACCTCCTCCACGCCGGCCATTATCGCGGGCTGGTCAGCTACGCCACTGCGGGTTACCACGTGCGAGTCGGATGCGGTACGTCGTGCAGGCAAGCGACCTGATCGACTCGCGCATGTCGGCATGATCACGCGCGGCGGAGGCCGTCGTCGTCGGTATGACGGCAGGGTGCGCGCCCCCTGGGGAAACGCTCCGCGCTCCTCCGGCGGCGACGCCGAAGGTGGGTGCACAGACGGGACGTCGTTGATCTTCGATGATGTGCGCGGCGTGTGCTCGCCAGCGGATGCCACCCCGGGTCAACCGGTACGAACGCGGGTGACCACAGCCGTTCGCGGCCGCAACCGGGGGTTCGTGTGCTCGGGGTGTGGTCCTGGGCTGGGCGAACGGGGGTCCGGGTGCTGTAGGTGGTGCGTGGGACAGTCCCTGCCACCCCAGGTGGACCCGCAGGTCGCTAGACTAGGCGCTCGCGCCCTCGTAGCTCAGGGGATAGAGCATCGGTTTCCTAAACCGTGTGTCGCAGGTTCGAATCCTGCCGGGGGCACCAGGCCACAGCCGTGGCTCCGAAGTCAGCTAGCCCTGCCCGGTCCTCTCATTGGCCCAGTGAACCGTCAGGTGGCCGGTGCCGTCCGCGTACTCCTGGCCGCAGGAGTAGCGTGATTCCACCCCGGCGATCACCACGGCACCATCGACCTCGATAGCGGGTCGTCCAGCCCCGTTCTGGCCGATGACAAACTGTTCGTCCAGGAACCGGACCGCAGTTGGTGTGGTGGCCTTCTGTTCTTCCAGCGCCTTCCCGATGACCTTTTGGTGGCACCATCGCACTCCATCGCGTGCGTGCGCTTCGCGGCGTGAGTCGACGGCCAGCAGAGTCGCCGCCACCGTGACCGCGACCACAAGCGCCAGTCCGGCCAGCTTCAGTACCAGCGGCAGCCAACGCGCGGGTCGGGTATGGGCTGTTGCGGCATTCCCGTAAGTCACACAATGAAACTACGCGGGATTGGCGCCATGATCAATGGATAGCTCGCCGCGCCATCCACGTGCCGGCAGCCTTCAACTCCGACGGTCAACGGCGGGCACGAAGGATCCCCACCTTCTTCGGCCTGCCTTGTCACGTCCTTGTCGGCCGGAACTTTAGTCCTTTCCACATGCCGGTGCGGGCTGCGGTGATCGCACCACGGGTGATGGCGACCGCAGCTACGGAAGCTGGGGTTTCCGAGCAGATGCCGCCGTGCTCACACTTCCGGGATCGCGTGTAACAGCCGGGGCAACTCCAGGGGAGGAATCAGTCCTCCACGACGGGATGAAGCGGCGACAGGAACGGGTCGAGGCGTTCGGTTATGCCACCCCGCGCCATGACGTGGACCAGGAACGCGTTCGGTCCGGGGGTATCACGCAGTTCCTCATCCCTTTCGTAAAGGAGGCCATAGGACCCCGGCAGTCGTCGGGCCACGAACTCGAGCACCTGGCGCATCCCGGCCGCCTCGTCGCGACGTCGGTTCGCTCCCCCGTGCAGGATCAGGTGGTGATCCCCGTTGAGTACCATCACCTCCGCCGAGACATTCGTCGGGACGTTCAGCTCGGCCATCATCTCGTTCAGCTCGTCGATGACGGCACCGAGTTGGCCGGTGTCCGACTCCTCGGTGTTCTGCGCGAGGTGGAACCATCCGTGGAACTCGTACACGTCACCCTCCGAGCGGTCTGGCATCGATGACGTACCGAACACCGCACACCGCTCAGCGCAACTCGACCGGGTATGTCGAGCCCTGGCGCTGACGGGGCCGTCGGGCGACGACTGGTCGTCGACGAGCGACCCGATCCTGCGGGCCGTGTTCAGCTTCCACCGAGGACTACCCTCGCCACTTCTCGGCCGGTCGGCAACCACTGGCCGTTCTGCCGTAGATCCGCTTCCCGTCCGGACCCGCATAGCAGTGCTCCAGCTCGTCTTCGGCCTGGAACAGCGGACGCCTGTCGATCTCCGTTCCGGTGGCGTCGTAGCTGACCAGTTCAGGGGCGTCACCGGCGCTGAGTCGGGCGTCGCTGGTCATCAGGCCGAACGCGCCTCGCGAGAGTCGTGCTGTGGTGGTGTGGCCGTCGCCGTGGTCGAGGACGAGGCGGTGGACGCGGCTGCCGACCCGGCCGCTGACGCTGACGTCCCCGCCGTCGGCCTCGGTGGAGGTCAGCAGCAGCCGCTGCACCGGCCCGGGCAGCAGCTCACCGTGCGGCCACGGCTCGGCGGTGCCCCCGCCGGACTCCCGGGCCGTACCCGCCCACTCCACGTCGCAGGTGGCGTAGCCGACGTCGTTCATGAACAACACCAGCGCGCGGCCGCCCCGCTCCGTGCCCACCGCCAGGTCGGCCAGGGACACCGGGACGGGTGGTTCCTGCGGGTCCCGCTGGGTCTGTCGTTGCGGGGAGTTCCACTGCAGGCACCGTTCGGCCGCCCTCCGCAGCGACGGCGACAACTCCCCGGCTCCCATGGCGAGCACCTGCACCGTCGAGCCCTCCGGCCGGTCCGACACCACCGCCACGGCACCGGACGCCACGACCAGCAGTGCCGCCACCGCCACGGCGGCCCGCAGTCGCGGGGTACGCGCCGGAGGCGGGCTCACGGAGTCGAGGATCCGGGCCCGCATCGCGAGCGACGCACCCGGCGGCAGATCCCGTTCCCCGGGCAGATCGAGAATGTCGTTCACCGTGTCCCCTCCTGGATCTCCTTCGGCAGCAGACGGGCCAGCCGGCTGCGGGCACGACTGACCCGGGACCGCACCGCCACCTCGCTGATGCCCAACACCGCTGCCGCGTCCGGGTACGACACGCCCGACCACAGGCACAACGCCACCGCCTCCCGCTCGGCCGGTGGCAGCCGGCGGACCACCGCAAGGACCTCGGTCATCCGCCGCTCGTCGTCGAGCCGCGCGGAAACCTCGTCGGCGAGGTCACCATCGGTGGGCCGCTCCCCCGGCAGCCGGCGCAGCAGCGCCAGCCACCGGCGCGCCGACCGCCACTCCGAGCGCACCGCGTTGGTGGTGACGACCAGCAACCACGGCAACGCCGAACCGTCGACCAGTCGGGCGTCACGCCGACGGCGCCACGCGACGAGGAACGTCGCCTGGGTGACGTCCTCGGCCGTCGACCACGAACCGGTCAGCCGGAACGCGTGGTTGTAGACCGGGCGGGAGTACCGGTCGAAGAGCCGACCGAATGCCCACTCGTCACCGGCGGCGATCGAGGACCACAGTTCCTCGTCCGACGGCCGTACCTGATGCCTCACAGCACACTATGGCCGTCCACGCCGACTGTGTTGCATCGCGGCGGCGGACTGCGGATCCGGATGTGTCGTCGGGAGCGACGTCCGAGCGGCTGCCGGCGTGGGATCCGGGCTGCTGGGGGAAAACCACCAGGCCGGGCCGGGTGGTTGCCGGCTTCTGACCGCCGAGCGTGTTACCTACCGTCGATCTCGTGATCGAACTACTGGAGTTGACCAAGAGTTACGGGGGCCGGGTCGCCGTGAACGGGCTGACCGTCCGGGTCCAGCCGGGCGTGGTGACCGGGTTCCTCGGCCCGAACGGGTCCGGCAAGTCGACGACGATGCGGATGATCCTCGGGCTGGATGCTCCGGACCGTGGGGAGGCGCTGATCGGCGGGGTGCCGTACGCGAACCTGACGTGGCCGTTGCGGTCGGTCGGCGCGCTCCTCGACGCCGGGGCGTTCCATCCCGGCCGCAGCGGCTACGCACACCTGGCCGCGCTTGCCGCCAGCAACGACATCAGGCGTTCGCGGGTCGACCAGGTGTTGCGCCTCGTGGGTCTGTCGGACGCGGCGAAGCGGCGCACCGGCACCTACTCGCTCGGCATGCGCCAGCGGCTCGGCGTGGCGGTGGCGCTGCTGGGCGACCCGGGGGTCCTGCTGCTCGACGAGCCGGTCAACGGGCTGGACCCGGAGGGCATCCGTTGGATCCGGAGCCTGCTGCGCGCCCTGGCCGCCGAGGGCCGGACGGTGTTCGTGTCCAGTCACCTGATCGCCGAGATGGCGCTGACCGCGGACCGGCTGGTGGTCATCGGCCGGGGCGAACTGCTGGCGGAGACCACCGTCGCCGAACTCGCCGGCCGCCACGACACGCTGGAGGACGCGTTCTTCCGGCTCACCTCGCAGTCCACCGACTACCGCGGCACGGAGGTGTCATGAACGGCTACGGATTCCGGCAGGTGGCCCGGATGGAGTGGATCAAGCTGAGCAGCGTCCGGTCGACGTGGTGGCTGACGGTCGCGACGGTGCTGTCGATGGCGGCGACCGGGGTGGGGGTGGGCCTCGGCTACCGGTCCCACACGCCGGTCGCCACCACCGCCCAGATCCTGAACAACAGTCTCAGCGGTGCCATCCTGGCCCAACTGTTCCTGGGTGTGCTCGGCGTCCTGCTGGTGACCGGCGAGTACGGCACCGGGCAGATCCGGTCGACGTTCGCCGCCGTGCCGCGGCGTCGGACCGTCCTGGCGGCGAAGGCCGCCGTGTGTGGTGGCGCGGCTCTCGCCGTGGGCATGACCGGGACGTCCGCCGGCTACCTGGGCGGGCAGCTCGCGATCCGCGGCACCGCCATCCCGACCGCTTCCCTCGGGGACCCGGCGGTCCTGCGGGCGGTCCTGCTGACCGGCGGCTATCTGGCCGCCACCGCGCTGATCGGGGTGGGTGTCGGGGCGTTGGTACGGCACTCGGGGGCCGCGATCGGGACGTTGTTCGCGCTGATGTTCGTCCCCACGATCGTGGTCGGGCTGTTCGGCGAGCACGGCGTCGTCGTCGGACGCTTCGTGCCGCTGCTGATGCTGCTCAACTCGGTGGCGGTGCTCTCGCCCGGGTCCGGGCTGTTCACCGGGTGGGTCAGCGTGCTGCTGATGTGCGGGTACGCGGCGGTGGCGATCGGGTGTGGTGGCGTCCTGCTCCGCTCCCGGGATGCGTGACCCACGGGCCGACGACGGCGGGGCCGGCCACGACCGGGCCGGTCGCAACGGTGCAGGCCGCAGCGCGGTCATCGGCCAGAATGGGCCGATGACCGCGCTGCGCGCACCGTTCAGCGGACCGGTCCTGCGTCAGGCCGTGTTCTGCCTGGTCGGGGTGCTCAGCGCGGTCGCGGTCCTGGCCGTACCGATGCTCGTGCCCGCCGTGGGTGCCCTCGTCCTGTGGGCCACCGGGGCCATGTCCCGTGAGCCCGCCCCCACCGTCGCGCCGCTGTTCCTGGTGCTGTTCCCGCTCACCGTCGGGCTGCTGGTCGTGCTGGCCGCCCCGGTCGGGCGCGCGACGGGAGCGGTGCACCGCCGGTTCGCGTCCCGGCTGCTCGGCGTACCCGTGCAGGCTCCGCCACCCCGGCCGTCGCGGCGGCCCGGTGCGCTGGTCACCGACGGACCGGGCTGGCGGGCCTGCGGGTACGCCCTGCTCAAGGTGCCGCTGGCCGTTCCGCAGGGCTACGGCCTGTTCTGTTACGTGTTCGGGCCGGTCAACCTCAGCTACCCGCTGTGGTGGCCGCTGTTCCGCAACCATCCGCCCGGCACCCGCCTCGGGCCGGTGTGGGCGCTGACCCCGTTCGGCCCCATCGGGGCGCGGACGATCGCCGGCACGTTCCTCATCGCGGCGGCCGGTCTCGCCATGCTCCTGGTGGCACCGACGCTGCTGCGGATCGGTACCACCGCGGACCTGGCCGCGATGCGGTGGCTGCTCGGCCCGCGTCGGCTCGCCGAACGGGTGCGGCAGCTCCAGGTCAGCCGGGCCCAGGCCATCGACGACGCGGCCACGATGATGCGCCGGCTGGAACGGGACCTGCACGACGGCGCGCAGATCCGGCTGGCGACGCTGGCCATGAACCTCGGCATGGCCACCGAGAAGCTCGGTGTCGACGGCCCGCCGCCCGACCTCGTGCAGGCCCGCGAGCTGGTCGCCCTCGCCCACCGTGGCGCGAAGGACGCCCTCGCCGACCTGCGCGACCTGGTACGCGGCATCCACCCGCCGGCGCTCGACAACGGCCTCGGCGACGCGTTGGCGACCCTCGCCTCCAGCAGCGCGCTCCCGGTCACGGTGACGGTCGAGCTGCCTGACCGGCCGGCGCCGGCGATCGAGACGATCGTCTACTTCTGCGCGGCCGAACTGCTCGCCAACGCGGCGAAGCACAGCCACGCGACCCGGGTCCGGCTCGGTGTCGTCGGCACCGGTCGGAGTCTGACGCTCGGGGTCACCGACGACGGCACCGGCGGCGCGGACCCGGACGGCCCCGGCCTGACCGGGCTGGCCCGCCGCATCACCGTCGTGGACGGCCGGATGCGGGTGCACAGCCCGGCCGGCGGGCCCACCCGGGTCGAGATCGAGCTACCCACACAGGTGTGAAACGGAGGCGACGGCATGCGGGTGGTGATCGCGGAGGACGCCGCGATGATGCGCGAGGGGTTGGTCCGGCTGCTCACCGACCGTGGCTTCGAGGTGTGCGCGGCGGTGGCCGACGCGGACTCGTTACGGTCGGCCGTCGCCGACGCCCTGCCGGACGTCGCCGTGGTCGACATCCGGATGCCGCCGACGCACACCGACGAGGGGCTGCGCGCCGCGATCGACATCCGCCGTGACCATCCCGGTGTCGGGGTACTGGTGTTCTCCCAGTACGTCGAGACCCGCTACGCGACCCGCCTGCTCACCGACCGGCCCAGCGGGGTCGGCTACCTGCTCAAGGACCGGGTCGCCGACGTCGCCGACTTCGTGGCGGCGCTGACCCGGGTGGCGGCCGGCGGCACCGCGCTCGATCCGGAGGTGGTCGGTCACCTGATGCGGGCCGGGCGGGACGTGGCGGGGCTGGCGTCGCTGACCCCCCGCGAGCGTGCGGTGCTCTCGGCGATGGCCGAGGGCCGGTCCAACGCCGGTATCGCGGCGGCGCTCGCCATCACCCCCGGGGTGGTGGAGAAGCACGTGGCGAACATCTTCGCGAAGCTCGGGCTGCCGGCCTCGGACGGCGACAACCGCCGGGTGCTGGCCGTCCTGCGTCACCTCGGCGGCTGACCCTGCCCGGTCCGACGCCGGCCGGCGTGCGTGCCCGTCGGCCGGCGACCGACACGAACGCCGGCCGGCAACCGACAGGGCTGCCGGCCGGCGGCCGAGGGGCCACCGGCCGGCGGGGTGGGTCGCGGGTCAGGGGATGAAGGTGACGCCGGGCAGTCGTGGCGACGGACCGTCCAGCAGGTGCCCGTCCCGGTCGCGCAGCCACCTGTCGAAGAAGGCGGTGACCAGGGTCTCCTGGGTCCGGACGGCGCGGGCCGGGTCGATGGTGCCGATGGTCCCGGTGACGAAGCTGTCGGGCAGGCCGAGTTGCCTGGCGATCTGCGGGAGCAACGGTACGACGTCCTTGTAGGCGTCCTCGCTGGGCGCGCCGTCGAGCCGCAGGTCGACCCGCCAGCCGGTGCTGTTGTCCCACAGCATCCGCCAGGACGGCGTCTGCCGGTGGTCGGTGCCGGCGTCACCGACGAACATGAACGGCCGGTCCAGGCCGGTACGGGTCACCGGCCACAACCGGAGGGCGTCCGGGACGATGGGTGACTCGATGCTGCCGTCCATGTCGATCGCGGCCCTGATCCGGGGGTCCTCGCTCATCACCTGCAGAGCGGTGATCCCGCCCGCCGAGACGCCGAACATGCCGGTCCGGCGCAGGTCCAGGCCGCCCGCCACGCCCCGGGGCAACGGTCGGCCCTCCGCGTCGGGGTTCACGCCCCGGTGCAGGGCCGCCAGCTGGTCGAGTACGAAGCGGATGTCCGCGACCCGGGTGTCGAACACGCGGGCCGCGAGTCGCTGGAAGTCGTCGGGCTGCTGCGCCTGCTCGAAGAGCTGCGGCAACACGGTGGTGAGGACCCGGCCGTCGGGGAACTCCACCTCGGACGTCTCGTAGGTGTGGTCGATGGTCACCACCACGTACCCCCGGCTGGCCAGGTCCTGCACCAGGGTGGTGTTCCAGGTCCGTGGATCGCCGGCCCCGGGGGAGTACAACACCACCGGGAACGGTCGCCCGTGCCGCGCCATCGGCGCACCCCGGTGACCGCTGGTCCCGGTGGCGGCGAAGTCCACCGCGCCGGCCGGTATGCCGTACAGGCTGACCCCGACCCCGTCGGCGCTGCCGAAGTGGGCCGCCGCGCCGGGCAGCATGTGGGGTGCCCGGGGGAAGCGGGCCACGTCGGTGGCCGGGTACCAGAGGCTGACCATCAGCTCGCGGGAGGCCGGGGTGGTCGCCCACGGGTCGGTGCGGGAGCGGTCGACCAGGTGCAGGTCGACCGTGCCCACCGGGTAGGGCCCGGTCGGCGTCGGCAGTCTCAGCCGGGCCGGCCCGTCGCCTCCCTTCAGGGTCGACGGCGCGACGGTGCCGAAGGCGAAGGTGGGTGCCGCGTTCGTCAGGGTCAGACAGCCGGCGACCAACGCGGCGAACAGGGCTGTGCGGATTCCTCGTGCCATGAGCGGGCTCCTCGGGAAACCGGGGCTGCGCCTGGCGGCCGCCCTCGGTCGTTCCCACGCTAGGAGCGCGACGGGGCCGGTAGAAGGCGGCTTCCACCCGCACCGGTCCCGGGGATAACCCCCGGGACCACCCGCGACCTGCGGTCCGACCGGGCGGGGCACACTGGGGCCGTGGAACGTCACGAGTTCGGCGTCGCGGTGCGCCAGTTGCGGGAGAGCACGACGCCGGCGACGGTCGGGCTGCCGGTCGGCCGGCGGCGGGTGCAGGGGCTGCGGCGGGAGGAACTCGGCGACCTGGCGGGCATGTCGGCGGACTACGTTCGCCGGCTGGAGCAGGGGCGCAGCCACCCGTCGGCCGGGGTGGTGCAGGCCATCGCCCGTGCCCTGCGCGTCGGGCGGGCGGAGTACGAGCGGCTCTGCGCGCTGGCCGGGTACGCCGCCGCCGACGGGCGGGTGCCGAACGAGATCGGTCCGGGCGCGATGCGGCTGCTGGAACGGTTCACCGACACCCCGATGTTCGTCTCCGACGCGGCGATGAACCTGGTCGCCGTGAACAACGCGTTCCTGGCCCTGGGGCACTGGGACCTCACCGGGGACCCGTGGGAGTGGAACGTCGCCTGGCGTACGTTCTGCGACCCGTTCCTGGGTTTCCGGCAGTCGGCGGCCGAGGCGACCGATCACGAGGCGGTCCTCGTCGCCCGCCTGCGCAGCGCCGTGTTGCGCTACCCGGCCGACGCCTCCCTCGCCGCGTTGGTGGACGAGATGCGTAGCCGCAGCGGCCTGTTCGACACCCTGTGGCGTACGCCGCGACCGGTGGTCGCCTACGAGAGCAGCGCCGCGTTCGTCCATCCGGACGGTGGCGTCGTCACGCTCGTCGGGAGCCTGCTCACCATCCCGGGCGACGATCTGTCGGCCCTGATGCTCACCGCGGCACCGCGGTCGGTCGATGCGGCACGCCTCGCCGAGATCGTCGACGACGCCGGTGGGCCGGGCATCGTCAGGGTGGGCCAACCTGGCCCAGGCTGACCGCGCCGGTTCCTGCCAGATTGGGTGACGCATCCGGCGACCGCGGATCCGGCGGCTGCCTCCGGGCGACTCCGGTGACGGCGGACCGGATGCCCTGGCGACGTCGAGCGATGCCGCACCCGTGTTCCGCCGAACGATCGCAACCCGTCGGCGGCGTCCACCCGAAGGTAGGTCCAGCAATGAAGGCAGTGCGTTTCCACGAGTTCGGTGGCCCCGAGGTGCTGCGTTACGAGGACGTGGAGCAGCCGACCCCCGGCGTCGGCCAGGTCCGCGTCCGCGTCGCCGCGACGTCGTTCAACGGGGTCGACGGCAACATCCGGGCGGGCTACATGCAGGGCCCGATCCCGGTCGAGCTGCCCCACACCCCCGGCCTCGACGTCGCCGGCACGGTCGACGCGGTCGGCGACGGTGTGACCGACGTCGCGGTCGGCGACCGGGTCATCGGCTTCCTGCCGATGACGGGCACCGGAGCGGCGGCGGAGTACGTGATCGCCCCGGCGGAGATCCTGACGGGGGCGCCCAGGAACATTCCGCTGGCCGACGCGGCGGCGCTTCCGCTGGTGGGCCTGACGGCGTGGCAGGCACTGTTCGACCACGGCAGGCTGACCGCCGGCCAGCGGGTGCTGGTCAACGGGGCCGGGGGTGCGGTCGGCGGCTACGCGGTGCAGCTGGCGAAGGAGGCCGGTGCCCGGGTGATCGCCACCGCCAGCCCCCGCAGCGCCGACCGGGTCCGGGCCGCCGGGGCCGACGAGGTGATCGACCACACCGGCACCGACGTGGCGGCTGCGGTGACCGAGCCGGTCGACCTGGTGCTCAACCTCGCCCCGGTCGCCCCGGAGCGGCTCGCCGCGCTGGTCCCGCTGATCCGTGACGGCGGGGCCCTGGTCAACACCACCGTCTGGATGCCGGCCCCCGCCGACGAGGCGCGTGGCGTACGCGGCATCGACCTGTTCGTCCGCAGTGACGCCGACCAGCTCGCCGACCTGGCGGCGCGGGTCGGCACCGGCGAGTTGCGGGTCGAGGTCACCCGCCGGGTGGCGCTGGCCGACCTGCCCGCTCTGCACGCCCAGGCCGGCGCGGGTGAGTTGTCCGGTAAGACCGTCGTCCTCGTGCCTGCGGCCTGACCTGCTCCCGGCAGGGTCGGTCAGGTAGTCGACGCCGCCATCGCCGGCGTCGACGCCCGGTGGTGGCGGCCGGGGTACCCGGGTGAGCTACCGACCGGCGGAGGCGTCGGCGGGCGGCTCGGTGAAGTAGTCGCGGAGCACGGCGATCCGCCCGGCGCGGAGTCGGAAGATCTGCACGAGCGACATCGTCGTCTGCTGCCCGTCCGGCCCGTCGAAGGCGACGTCGATCTCGGCGATGAACACGTCGGGGTCCGGGGTGTCGTGCAGGAGGTGGGCGGAGCGCGCCTGGTTCACCGTGCCCTGGTGGGTCGGAAGCTGATGGTAGGCGCTGGTCCCGGCCCGGATCGCCGCCCGGCCGACCAGCCGACCGTGCAGCGGATGGCCGGCGGGAGCCAGCGGTGCTTCGTACACGCCGTCCTCGGTGAACAGCGCGGCGATCGCATCCGGGTCCCGGGTGACCGCCCCGGCGTAGACGTACCGTTGGAAGATTTCCTGGTGTGTGAGGTCCACTCTCCAGTCTAGCCCGCGGACGAGCCGGACCGGGGGACGCCGAACGGCGACGGCCCGACGCGGAAGGGTTTCTCCGCGTCGGGCCGTCGCCGTCGGAGGGGATCAGCTGGCCGCGCAGGTGGCGGTCGCACCGGGACCGGTGCCGTTGCCCTGGAAGCCGAAGTTGGTCGACTGCCCGGCACCGACCTGCCCGTTGTAGCTCACGTTGGTGAACCGGACGGTCCCGCTGGTGCCGCTGGACTGTGCGCTCCAGGTGCTGGTGACGCTGGCACCGCCGGGCAGGTTGATGCTGACGTTCCAGCCGTTGAGGGCGGTGGCACCGGCGGTGACCGTCACGCTCGCCGTGAAGCCACCGTTCCACTGGTTGACCACCACCGACGCGGTGCAGCCGTTGCCGGCCGGCGGCGGCGTGGTGGGGGGCGCCGTGGTGGGCGGCGGGGTCGTCGGCGGAGCCGTGGTGGGCGGCGGCGTGGTCGGCGGGGTCGTCACGGGCGGGTTGGGTGCGCCGTTGGCCAGGCTGAAGGCCAGGTCCGGCTGGAACGAGCCGGCGGTGTAGCGGCAACCGTCGGCCTCGCCCGGCGGCTTCACCCAGAGGTACGCGTCGATGTTGTTGTCGCCGGTGTTGGTCGTCGGGTACTGCCCGATGCGACGGTCGGTGTTGTCGTCGCCGCACCAGTCACCGCTGGCACCGCCGTTGCGGCTGGTGTCGATGACCTGGCGCTTGCCCGAGATGCCCATGCCGTTGAGGGCGTTGATGACGTTCCGGCCGAAGCTCGCCTCGCTGGAGGTGGGGTTGAAGTTCGACACGTTGGTGAAGAAGCCGTCGGCGTACTGCACGCCGGCCGCCCGCAGGCGGTTGGCCGTCTCGCTGGGGCTGTTCCAGGTGGAGTGACCGCCGTCGAGGTAGACCTTGGCGTTGGGGTTGGCCGCCTTGAGGGTCCGGGTGGCCGTCGAGATCGCCTGGTTACGGGCGTTGATCTCGTTGCTGTTCAGGCAGGTCAGCAGGGCGAGCGAGTCGGTCTCCAGGATGATGATGACCGTCTGGTTGCCCAGCCCCCGGGCGAAGTTCGACACCCAGGTCTGGTACTGGTTGAGGTCGGGCGCGCCCCCGGCGCTGGCCCCGCCGCAGTCCCGGTTGGTGATCTCGTAGATGGAGAGCACCGGGATCTGCCGCGCGGAGTTGGCGGCGCCGACGAACGACGCGGCCTCGGACTGCGCGGTCGACGGGTTGAAGTTGGCGAACCACCGGGCCTGCGGCTGGCTGGCGATCTTGTCGCGGATGACGCCGACGCGCGAGTCGCCGGGGTTGGCGGCGACCCAGCGGACGACGGCAGTGGTCGGGTCGCGGTAGAGCGGTCCGGATATCGTCCCGGCGGAGGCGGTGCCGCCGGCGAGGCAGACGCCGGCGGCGGTGACGCCCGCGACGGCCGCCACACTGAAGGCCGCCACCGATCTGCGGCGGAGCGAGGAGAGGGTAGCCACGACGTGTTGCCTCCTGATCACATAGATGTTTCTACATGGGAGCGTTCCCACGACGGTAGCCGAGGCGTGCGCCGCTGCCAAGACGTACGGCCCACCCTTTAGGCATCGACCAACTTCGAGGGATGGGTGGGCCGGACGGCAGCGTACCGCCGGTGCGGGGGCGCGGCGACCGGAACAGGAGGCGGCGACGCGCCCAGCGGGTCACGGTGTGTGCACCCGGTCGACCTTCACGGTGAGCAGGACCCGCTGCTGCCCACCACCACCGAAGCCGGGATAGGGGCGACCGAGGTACTTGCGGGACAGTTCGTCGATGTGCTCGCGGGCACCGGCGGTGGAGATGTCCACCACGCTGCCACGCAACGCCCAGTACCGGGCCGGGGCGGCGGGGTCGGCGACGCCGATGGCGACCCGCGGATCGCGTCGAACGTTGCGGGTCTTCTGGTGGGTGTCCACGGTGTTGACGAGCACGTGCTCGCCGTCGGTGCCCACCCAGGTCTGGGAGATCTGCGGTGACCCGTCGGGCATGAGCGTGGTCACGAAGCAGATCGCCCTGCCGTGCAGGACCGCGACCAGGTCGTCGGGGAGAGCAGTCATGGGCTGCGCCTTCATCTCGGGGTGTGGTGGTAGAGCCGGTCGATGACCGACTCCTGCGGCGGGTCGTCGGACAGGTCGGCACCGCGCAGGCCCGCCAGGGCGATCCGCAGCGCACGCCGCCACAACGGCGGGGCGAAGGTGCGGGAGGCGTCCATGACGCTGCCCACCCCGACACGGCCACGTCACCCCGACCCGGCGACGTCACCCCGACACGGCGACAGCGGCACCGCCGTCGTGCGCGGTGCCGCTGTCGCCGGGGCGGCGGCCGGTCCCGATCCCTGCCGGGTGCCGCCCCGCCCGAGGGGGCAGTTCTCCGTTACGGCCGCAGGGCCTGCGCGGCCGGGGTCCAGGTCGACTCGTTCCTGACGTCGGCGACCCTGATCCCCTTGGCGACCTTCTCCAGCTCGGCCAGCGGCAGCTTGTTGCCCAGGCCCATCCCGCTGACCTGGAGGACGACCGTGCCGTCGGCGTTCCAGATGTTGCAGAAGCCGCCGCCTGCTGCGTCGTCACCCGGGACCCGCCGGTCCGAGCCGGGGTAGCACTTCGTCACTCCCGGCTCCGGGGACTGGTTCGAGCTGCCGGCCGGCGTGACGAAGATGTGGAAGCCGTCCTTGATGCCGTTCTCGGCCTGGTCGTAGGGCGCGGTCAGGCCCGAGGTGGGCGCGGCCGGCCGGGTGTACGTCGCGCCGCCGTAGTCACCGGCGCGGGCCGCGGCGATGCCGCTGAGGCCGGGCATGGCGTGCGTGCCCGACTGCAACGGGCGGTAGCCGCCCGGCACGTAGCCCACGGTGAACGGCACCGTGGCCGGCTTCGGCCGGCTGGGCTTCAGGCCACCGACCAGACCGCCCAGGTCCTGGAAGCTGGGCGAGGCCACGGAGCTGGAGATGGAAGTCACGGCCGCCCACGCGTCGGGGGCGTACTCCCAGGCGAGCAGCTTGTTGCCCTCGTCGACCGGCTTGCTCGGGTCGAGGCCGACCGGCAGGGTCGCCTGCACGGCCCGGTGCCCGGCCACGGTGACCTTCCGGCCGTTCCTGATCCCGGCCGGGTCGAAGACGCCCGGCCGGTAGACGGTCAGGTACGCCCACAGGCTGGGCTTGCCCCCGGTGGCCCGCTTCTTCTGCTCGATGGGGTCGCCGCCCGCCTCGATCTCGTCGGCCGTGACCGGCTTGTCGTTCGAGACGTGGCCGTCGGAGTAGACCGAGGCGATCTGGTAGCCGACCGACGCGACGATCGGGTCCTGCACGTGCAGCGGGCCCGCGTCGTACCCCTTGAAGGTGAAGGTGAACGGCGGGGCGTCGGACCAGCGGGCCTCGGCGGGGCCGGCGGCCGCCGCACCCGCCGAGGGGGGCGCGGCGGTGGTGTCCCGCCCGGCGCCCAGGGTCGGCAGCGCGAACGCGCCGGCGACCGCGACCACGACCAGGCCGGCCGCGCCCGCCGAGGCGAACCCGGCCCGGCGACGCCGCTGCGCCCGCCGGCCCGCCGCGACGATGTCGTCGGCGGTACGGGTCATCGGTGGCTCCTGACCGGTCACCGCGTCCACGAATTCATGCAACTGCACTGGTCCACTCCTCGATCGAATTACCGGTGAGATTGATGCGTTCGGCGGCGAGCGACTCGCGCAACTTCGCCAGGCCCCGGGAGACCTGGCTCTTGGCGGTGCCCACCGTGCAGTCGAGGACGCCGGCCGTGTCCTCCAGGCTCAGGCCCAGGTAGTGCCGGAGCACGACGGCGGCCCGCTGCCGGGCCGGTACGGCATCGAGCGCGGCCCGCAGGCGCATCCGCTCGTCGGTCGCGTCGGCCGGGTCCCGCAGCGCGACGTCCGGCATGGCGTCACCGGACGAGCGCTCCCGCCGCCACGGCCGCCGGGTCTCGTCGACCGCCGCCCGGTAGACCATGGTCTTGACGTAGAGATCGGGCCGTTCCAGCTTCCGCCAGCGGGGATAGAGCTTGACCAGGGCGTTGGCCACGGCGTCCTCCGCCGCGTGCCAGTCACCGCAGGTCATGTACGCCAGCTTGCGCAACGACGCCATCTGGGACGTCACGAACTCGCGGAACGCCTGTTCGTCTTCGGCTCTCACGTCGGCTGCCTCCTTGTGCCGGAGGTAGAACGGGACCACCGGCCCGGGGAGTTGCACGGCCCGGTCAAGTAGTTGCCGGATCACCGTGTGCGACGATCTCCCGGCCGGGTAGGGCCAGGCATACCCGCAACGCTACGACCAGTGGGCTGGGTCGGACGGCGTCGCCCTGACAGGGTTCGACCATGACCCCGGACGTACCCCTGCACCTGGCGGCGGCGCTGCGCCGACGCGACCACCTGCTCTCCCCGTGGCCGTGGCGGGCGCTGGCCTACCTCGCCACCACCCTGCCGGTCGCCGCTCCCCTGTCGATCGGGCTGCTCGTCGTCGGCGCGCCCCTGATGGCCGTCCTCAACACGGTGCGGCAGGACCGCCCGGTCGAGCTGCCCATCGTCGTGTTCCTCACCGTCGTCGCCCTGCTGGTGCTCGCGTCGGCTCCGGTCGTCAGCCTCGCGGTGGCCGTGGTCGAGCGGTGGCGGCTGCGCCTGGTCGACCCGCGACCGCTGCACCGCCCCCGGTTCACAGGTCTGGCGGCCCGCTACACCAGCGCCGCGGCCTGGCGGGAGGTCGGTCACACCTTCCTGCTGGGCGGGCTCGTGCCGCTGGCGTACTGGCTGTTGTTCATGCTCGTGCTGCTCGACGCGACGCTGATCGCCAGCCCCTGGCTGGCCAGCGGCAACGACCCGGTCATCGTGGTCTGGAGCACGATCGACACCCCCCACCAGGCGATCCCGTACGCGGCCGTGGGCGTCCTGTGTGTCCCGGCGCTGGTGTACCTGGCCGTCCTGCTCGCCGCCGGCCAGGCGACGGCGACCCGTTGGCTGCTCGACGGGTCCGCCGACACCACGGCGCTGCGGGAGGTCACCCGCTCCCGGGCCCGACTGGTCGACGCGTACGAGGCCGAACGTCGCCGCATCGAGCGGGACGTGCACGACGGCGCGCAGCCCCGGCTGACCAGTCTCACCCTCCAGCTCGGCCTGGCCCGGCTGGACGTGCCCGACGACTCCCCCGCCGCCCGGCCGTTGGCCGTCGCGCACGAGCAGGCCAAGGGGCTGATGGTCACGCTCCGGCAGATCGTGCAGGGCATCCGCCCGCAGCACCTCACCGAACTCGGCCTGGCCGGTGCCGTCCGGGAACTGGCCGGGGCGGCCACCATCCCGGTCGACGTCCACGCCGACCTCGGGCAGCCGCTGCCGGAGGTGGTCGAGACCACCGCCTACTTCGTGGTGTCCGAGTCCCTGGGCAACGTGGCCCGGCACGCCCACGCGGGCCGGGCCGAGGTGCGGCTGACCCGGTCCGCCGGCAGTCTCGTGGTGGAGATCGAGGACGACGGGTGCGGCGACGCCGACCCGGCCCGGGGCAGCGGACTGACCGGGCTCGCCGACCGGGTCGCCGCCGTCGACGGCCGGCTGCTGCTGTACAGCCCGCCCGGCGGGCCTACCCTGGTGCGGGTGGAGCTGCCGTGCCCCCGGTGACCCGGGTCGTGCTCGCCGAGGACGAGGTGCTCCTGCGGGAGGGCATGATCGGCCTGCTGACCCGGTTCGACTTCGCGGTGGTCGCCGCCGTCGGCTCCGCCCCGGAGCTGCTGGACGCGGTCGACGCGCACGAACCGGACCTGGTGGTGACCGACATCCGGATGCCGCCGCAGCACCGCGACGACGGGCTACGGGCCGCCGTCACCGCCCGCGCCGCGCGCCCGCACCTCGCGGTGGTGGTCCTCAGCCAGCACGTGCAGGCCGGGTACGCCGCGGCGCTGCTCGACAGCGGGGACCGCCGTCGGGTCGGCTACCTGCTCAAGGACCGGGTCGCCGACGTCGCCGAGTTCGCCGCGACCCTGCGTCGGGTCACCGACGGCGGCACGGCCATCGACCCCGACGTGGTACGGCACCTGCTGCACCGCCCCCGCGACCCGCTCGCCGCCCTGTCCGCCCGGGAGCGGGAGGTGCTGGTGCTGCTGGCCGAGGGGCACTCCAACGCGGCGATCGCGGCCCGGCTGCACGTCACCGAGGCGGCGATCGGCAAGCACGTCGGCAACATCCTGGCCAAGCTCGACCTGCCGCCCAGCGACGACACCAACCGCCGGGTGCTCGCCGTCCTCACCTACCTGCGGACCGGCCCCGGCCGGTAGCCGGGGCGGGGTCGGGCACCGGCAGGTCCACCACCCGGGTCGCCCAGCGGGCCAGCAGCGCCGGATCGTGGGTGATCAGCAGCACGCCCGCGCGGTGCCGACGCTGGTAGTCGGTGACGACGGCGGCGACGTGGGCCTGGGTGGAGGCGTCGAGCATGGCGGTGGCCTCGTCGCAGAGCAGGTGGTCGGGGCGGTGCACGAGGGCGCGGGCCAGGCAGGCACGTTGCAACTGCCCGTCGCTGACCGCGTGCGGACGCCGGGTGAGCAGGTCGGGGGTGAGCCCGACGAGGTCGGCCAGCTCGGCCGTCCGGGCGGTCACCTGCCCGGCCGGCGTCCCGGTGGCGCGCAGCGGTTCGGCGATCAGGTCGGCCAGGCTCAACCGGGGGTCGCTGGCGGCGCGGGGGCTCTGGAACAGGATCGCCACCCGGGTCCGGACGGCGGCGGGCAGCCGGTGCCGGACCCCGGTGACGGGTTCGCCGTCGAGGGTGATCCGGCCGCCGTCCAGGGCGTGCAGGAAGGCCAGCACCCGGGCGAGGGTGGACTTGCCGCTGCCGGAGGGGCCACGCAGACCGACCGTCTCACCGGGAGCGACGTGCAGGTCGACGCGGTCGAGGACGCGCTGCCGGCCGTAGTGGACGGTGACCTGGTGCGCGGCGAGCCCGGCGGGCGCGGTCGGTCGGGTGCCGGTCGGGTCGTCGGCAGTGGTCGTCATGCCGGGGCTCCGGGGGTCAGCGGGTGGTGGCAGGCGACCTGCCCGGTGCCGGCGGCCGTCGGGCGGGGCGGGGTACGGCAGGTGTCGGTGGCCCGGGGGCAGCGGGGGGCGAACGCGCAGCCGGCGGGCAGGTCGGTGAGCATCGGCGGGTGACCGGGCACCGGGGTGAACGCCCGGTCGGGCAGGGCGTCGAGCAGCCCGGCGGTGTAGGGGTGGGCGGGCCTGTCGAACAGCTCCGGGGTGGGCCGGTGTTCGACGACGCGGCTGGCGTACATGACGGCGACGGTGTCGGCGACGCGGCGGGCGGCGGCGAGGTCGTGGGTGATGAGCAGGACGGCGGCCCCGGCGTCGCAGCGGCGGCGCAGCAGGTCCAGGGTGTGCTCCACCAGCGGCCGGTCGAGGCCGCTGGTGGGTTCGTCGGCGAGCAGCAGCGACGGGTCGGGGGCCAGCGCCAGGGCGGTGGCCAGCCGCTGGGCCATCCCCCCGGACAGCTCGTGCGGGTACCGGTCGAGGTCGGCGGGGTGCAGGCCGACGTCGGCGGCGGCCCGCTCGGCGGCGTCGGCGACGCCGCGGCGGGGGTGCCCGTGGGCGCGCAGGGTCTCCTCCAGCAGCCGCCGGCCGGTGCGCACCGGGGTGAGGGCGGTGGCCGGGCTCTGCGGGACGAGGCCGACGACCCGGCCCCGGACGTGCCGGGCGAGGTGCCGTTCGCCAGCCGCGACCAGGTCGACCGGGGTGCCGTCCGCCGGGTGCAGGTGGGCGTGCCCGGTGACGGTGGCGTTGCGGGGCAGCAGGCCGAGCAGGGCGTGCGCGAGGACGGACTTGCCGCAGCCCGACTCGCCGACCACGGCCAGCAGCTCGCCGGCGTGCAGGTCGAGGCGCAGGTCGGTGACGGCGTGCACGACGGCGTCGGGAAGCCGGAACCGGACGGTCAGCCCGTCGACGGTCAGCAACGCCGGCCGGCGGCCGGCGGCGGTGGGCGCGGTGCTGGGGGCGCTCGCGGTCACAGCTGCAACTCCGCCCGTACGCGGGGGTCGAGGCGGTCCCGCCAGCGGCCGGTGAGCACGGCCAGGGCGAGGGTGACGGCGACCAGCGCGAGGCCGGGGACGATGCTGGCCCACCACGCGCCGGTGAGCAGGGACCGCTGACCGTCGTTGATCATGTTGCCGATGGAGGCGAGGTGCGGCGGCAGGCCCAGGCCGAGGAAGGACAGCGCGGTCTCGTGCCAGACGGCGTGCGGCACCATCAGCGTGGTCGCCAGCGCGAGCCGGGGCAGCACGTGCGGCAGCAGGTGCCGGATGAGCACCCGGGCCCGGCCCGCCCCGCCGGAGATCGCGGCGTCGACGAACGGCCGGGACCGCAGGCTGAGCAGTTCGGAGCGGACGATCCGGGCGGTGGAGAGCCAGTGCGTCAACGCGATCGAGGCGACGACCGCGCCGAGGCTCGGCCGCAGCATCGCCACGATGAAGATGCCCAGCAGCAGGTGCGGCAGGGCGGCGACGGTGTCGACGACCCGCATCAGCACCCGGTCGACGCGCCCGCCGACGCTGCCGGCGACCGCGCCGACGAGACCACCGATGACGGTGGCGACCAGCGCGGCGACCACCCCGACGAGCAGCGACACGCGCAGCCCGTAGAGGCTGCGCAGGGCCACGTCCCGGCCCAGGTCGTCGGTGCCGGCCAGGTGCCCGGGCGAGGGCGCGAGCCGGGTCCGGGCGAGGTCGACGGCACTCTGGTCCAGCGGCCACAGCAGGGGGGCGAGCAGGCAGGCGACGACCGCGACGACGAGCACGGCGGCGGCCACCCCCGCGCCGGCCCGTCCACCCCGCAGCAGGATGGCCGGCCGGCGCGGCGGCAGGCGTCGGGCGGGCGGGGCGGCCGGTGGTCGGGCGAGGTCAGTCATCGAGACGTACCCGGGGGTCGGCGGCGGCGTAGCCGAGGTCGGTGGCCAGGTTCGCGGCCAGCACCACCACGGTGGTGGCCAGGGTGGTGGCGGCCAGCAGCGGGAAGTCGGCGCCCAACGCCGCCTCGACGGTGACCGCACCGAGGCCGGGCAGCGAGAACACGGTCTCCACCAGCACCGCGCCGCCGACGAGTTCAGGCAGGTGGGTGCCGACCAGGGTGAGGAAGGGCAGCAGCGCGGTGCGCAGCGCGTGGCCGAACAGGACGGTACGGCCGGGCAGCCCCCGGGCGCGGGCGGCCAGCACGTGGTCGTCGCGCAGGCTCTCGGCGACGGCGTCCCTGACGAACAGCACGAACCACGGGGCCTGGGAGATCGCCAGCACGGCCACCGGCAGCACCAGGTGCCGGGCCACGTCGGCCGGGTCGGTGCCGGTCGCGGTGATGTCGGTGAGCCCACCGGCGGGCAGCCAGCCCAGGGTGAGGGCGAACACGGCGATCGCGGCCAGCCCGATCCAGAACACCGGCATCGACTGCACGGCGTACGCGACGGACCGCAGGGCGCGGTCGAAGACGCCACCGCGCCGGTACGCCGCCAGGGTGCCCAGCAGCACGCTGGCCACCAGGACGAGGGCGAGGGCCAGGCCGACGAGCAGCAGGGTCCAGCCGGCGCGGGCGGCCAGCACCGAGGTGACCGGCTCGTGGCGGCTGGTGGACCAGCCGAGGTCGCCGCGCAGCAGGTTGCCCACCCAGCGGGCGTACTGCACCGGCAGCGGGTCGTCGACGCCCCAGTTCGCGCGGAGCTGCGCGAGGTTCTCCTCGCTGGTGGTGAAGGCCGCCGCGCCCGCGTACTGCTGCGCCGGGTCGATCGGGGAGGCAGCGCCGAGGGCGAACATGCCCATGCTGGTCGCGGCGAGCACCGGTACGGCGACCAGCAGCCGGCGGCGGATCATGACCCCGGCCCCGGCCAGCCGTCGACGATGGACCGGCGGCGGTGCCGGTGCCGTCACGACGTCTTCTCCCAGGTGTGCACGTTCCACCAGAGGCTGTTGGCGACGTCGTG
This sequence comes from Micromonospora sp. WMMD723, assembly GCF_049863385.1. Taxonomy (NCBI): domain Bacteria; kingdom Bacillati; phylum Actinomycetota; class Actinomycetes; order Micromonosporales; family Micromonosporaceae; genus Micromonospora; species Micromonospora sp. WMMD723. Next base: position 2,634,817 of record NZ_JBMKNR010000001.1, on the reverse strand, counting down.
TTCGTGCGGCTCGACCCGGGGCGTCACCCCGGTCACGGTGTCGCGCACCACGTAGGTGTGTTGCAGGTAGGTGAGGAACACCCACGGCACGTCGGCGGCGAGCTGCTTCTGGAAGGTGGCGTACGCGGCCCGTCGGGCGGCCGGGTCGGTGGTGTCCCGGCCGGCCTGCAGGGCGGCGTCGACGGTGGCGGACCGGTAGGAGCCGGGGTTGAAGAAGCCCTGCCCGGCGAAGGCGGAACCGAACAGCTTGAACGAGACGAAGTCCGGGTCGTACGGGGTGCCGTACCCCATGACCAGCGCGTCGGTCTTCATCCGGGGGGTGATCGCGTCCCAGGTGAGGCCCTGCGGGGTGACCGCGACACCGATCTTCCTGGCGTCGGCGGTGAACGCCAGGGCCAGTTCCTTGCGCAGGCTGTCGGTGGCCGGGTACATCAGCGTGAACGCGGCCTGCCGCCCGGCTTTGGCGCGGATGCCGTCCGGGCCCGGGGTCCAGCCGGCGGCGTCGAGGATCGCGGTGGCGGCGGCCCGGTCGGCGGTGGGCCGCCCGGTGACCGACGGCTCGGCGAACTCGGAGGTGGGCGGCACCGGGCCGAACGCCGGCTCCCCCGCCCCGCCGAGCACCCCGGTCACCATGGCCTGCCGGTCCACCGCCGCGTGCAACGCCCGGCGGACCGCCAGGTCGCCCAGGACGGGGTTGCCCATCGGCAGCATCACGCCCCGGTAGTCGGCGGTGGGGACCTTGCGTACCTGCTGACCGGCCTGGCCGTCGAATGCGGTCGCCAGCTTCGGCGGCAGTTCGGCCGCGTCGAACTCGCCGGCCCGCATCCGCTGGGCGCGGACGTTGTCGTCGGCGACGAACGCCACCACCACGCCCGGGTTCGCCGGTTTGCCACCCCAGTACCGCTCGTTCGCCGCCAGCACCAGCCGGTCCCCCGGCGTCCAGGACGTCATCCGGTACGGCCCGGTGCCGATCGGCCTGCGGTTGAACTCCGCCGTGTTGACGTCCTGCCCCTCGAACGCCTTCGCCGGCACGATGCCCAGCGCCAGCCGCTGCACGAACGGCGCGTACGGGTGCTTCAGGGTGAACACCACGGTGCCCGGGTCGGGGGCGGCGACGGAGGCGAGCATGTCGAGGTCGGAGCGGAGCGTGGAGTCGACCTTCGGGTCCAGCACCGCCTGGTAGGTGAAGACGACGTCCCGGGCGGTGAGCGGGCTGCCGTCGTGGAACAGCACCCCCTCGCGCAGGGTCGCCGTGACCGTCCGGCCGTCCGCCGACACCGTCGGCAGTTCCCGCGCCAGGGCCGGCACGAGCTGGTTGCGGGCGTCCCGGGCGACCAGCCCGTCGAAGATCAGCGACGCGCCGTCGGGGCCGTAGTTGAGCACCGGGTTGAGGGTGTCGGGCTCACCCGCGGTGGCCACCACGACCGGGCCGTCGCCGGTGCGGCCGGTCGACGACGGCGTCGGGGACGCGCAGCCGGCGACGACGGCCAGGGCGATGCCGAGCAACGCCGGCAGGCGTACGGACCGGGACGTGACGTGCTCCGGGGAGATTCCGTCCGTGCGCTTGGGCCCCACCGGCAGCTCCCTCGGGTCGTGGATCGACGCAGCGGCGGGCACTCGGGCCAGGTGGGATCATCGCAGGCCCGGGTACCCGCCACTGCTGCCACTATCGCGTAATTGCCAGTTCTTGGCAATAAGACCCGCCGCGCCCACCCGTTCGACAGGCCCGCGACACCGACCGGACCCGGAACGGACGGCGGGCCCGGAGCCGAGGCGGCTCCGGGCCCTGAGGCGTCCGTGGTCAGGAGATGGCGCAGGTGACGTTGCCGGGCGGCGGGGTGCCGTTGCCGGTGGCGGTGAACCCGAAGGTGGTCGAGCCGTTGGGCGCGAGCGCGCCGTTGTAGGCGGCGTTGCGGACGGTGACGTTGCCGGTGGTGCCGGTATTGACGCCGTTCCAGACGCTGCTGATCGCCTGGCCGCTGCCCAGGCTCAGGCCCACGGCCCAGCCGGTGATCGCGCCGGAGCTGGTGTTGGCCACGGTGACCTCGCCCTGGAAACCGCCGGGCCAGCTGTTGACCGCCTTGTAGGTGGCGGTGCAGCCGCCGGGCCCGCTGGTGGGCGGCGGGGTGGTCGGCGGAGGCGTGGTCGGCGGGGCGGTGGTGGGCGGCGGGGTCGTCGGCGGAGCGGTCGTCGGCGGGGGCGTGGTCGGCGGCGTGGTGGACTGGAACTGGCTGAAGAAGCGCCAGATCTCGCCCGAGGTCCAGGTCCGCGAGTCGTTGGGGGTGCCCGACCCGTCGACCGGGCTGGGGGTGTGGTCACCGTCGAACGCGGCCCACTGCACCGGGAAGCCGGAACGGCAGCCCGAGTAGACGGTGGTGATGTGGGTGAAGGTGTTGAGACCCGGCTCGCGCGGGCTCTGCGCGGTGCACCCGTTGTTCCGGACGAACGTGTCGCGCAGCGACCGACCCATCGAGATGTTCAGCACGCTGTCGTGGGTGCCGTGGATGCCGAAGTACGGCACCGGCTGGGTGCCGCCGTTGCAGCCGCTGAGCTGGGCACCGGACAGCACGGCGACCGCACGCACGACGGTGGGCCGGGCACAGGCCACCGCGTAGCTCATCGCGCCGCCGTAGCTCCAGCCCAGCACGAACCGCTGGGTGGTGTCCACGCACAGGTCGTTCTCGACCTGCCGGAGGATGTCGTCGAAGAGGGTCAGGTCCCGGCCGTTGGTGTTGGCCCAACCCGCGTCGATGCCCTGCGGGGCGACGAAGATGGTGCTGTTGTTGGACAGCGGCAGCAGGCCGTAGTAGCCGGCCGAGGAGACGTTCTGCGCCGAGCCGTTCAACCAGTGGAAGCCGACCACCAGCCGGTACTGGCGGTTGCGGTCGTAGCCGTCCGGCAGCCGCAGGATGTAGCTGCGGTTCTGCCCGCTGCTGGTGATCGTGCGCGTCCCGTTGCTCAACGTGGGGGCCTTGCCGCAGCCCGCCGTCGCCGCGAGGGTGCCGTTCGTCGCCGCCTCCGCCGTCGCGGAGAGACCGCCGTTCAGCGCGCCGCCGACGGTCGCCGCGAGCAGGACGGCCGCGGCGGCGATGGTCGGGAGTAGGTGTCTGTGTCTGACCATTGCTTGGCTCCTTGCCATGGGTCTGGTGTCCCGGTGGTGATACGCGGAGTCGACCCGGCGCTGGCCGGCGGGGACGGCAGGATGCGGTGGACACTCGCACCCCGTCTCCTCGCCCGGGTGGGGCGACTCGGGTGGGCGGACGCGCCCGTTCGGCGCGGACGGCACGACGGCTCGGTGGAGCGGCCCGGATCTGGTCGTCGACCGGCAGGGCGGCGCGAGGGGTGCCCTCGTGTGCCGCTGCCAACGGACTCCGACGACGGGAGACGTGCCCTTCGCTCCCGGCCGAAAGATAGCAGGTTATCGATAACATGCTCAACCGGACGGGCGGCGTCAGCTGCGGGCGCATCCTCGACCGATCCGTCGGCGGCGGGGGCTGACCTGCGCCGGGACGGGCCGACCGGCCCCGCGACCGGCAGCCGACGTCGAAACTATCGGAGGTGTCGGCTCGTAACTTTCTGGAGCCGGCCGGTCGACTGATGTGACCGTTAACGGCGACGGACAGCCGGGCGCGGGCCACCCGGCTGTCCGCTGCGACACCAGCCCGGTCGGGAGGACGCCCGACCGGGCGGCGGGGTCCGGACCGGTGGCCGGACCCCGCCGCCGGCCCGGCTCAGATGCTGGCGAGCGCCTCGGTCGGCGGCAGGGCGGCGGCCCGCATCGACGGGTAGACGCCGGCCACCACGCCCACCACCGCCGCACCGCCCAGCCCGGCCAACGTCGAGGCGAGCGGGACCACCACCGGCCACTGGTGGTACGCGGCGTAGCCGGCGGTGACGGCCAGCCCGAGCAGCGTCCCGACGACCCCGCCCAGCGACGCCAGGGCCACCGACTCGGTGAGGAACTGGCCACGGATCTGCCCCCGGTGGGCGCCGAGCGCACGCCGCAGACCGATCTCGGCCCGTCGTTCCAGCACCGAGATGACCATCGTGTTGGCCACCCCGATCCCACCCACCAGCAGCGCCACCGCCGCCAGGGCCAGAAACAGCGCCGAGAAGGCGTTCTCGGTGGCGCGCTTCGCGGCCAGCGCGTCGGAGGGGCGGCTGACCAGCACGTCGGCCGGGCTCTGCGGGTTGACCGTCTCGGGCAGCACCGCCCGGACCTGCTCCACCGCCGGCTCCAGCGACCGGACGTAGAGCACCGTGGGATGCCCGTCGAAGCCCAGCTCGGACTGCGCGGCCGGCCAGCCGACCAGCACCGACCTGTCGATGTCCGGCAGCAGCGGGACGGCGGCCAGGATGCCGACCACGGTGAACCACCTGTCGCCGATCATCACCTGCTGGCCGGGCCCGTCCCCGGCGGGCACGTCGCGCACGCCCAGCCGGGCCGCCGCGACCGCGCCGAGCACCACGGTGGGGAAGCGCGCCGTCGCCGGGGTGAGCCAGCTTCCGTGCTGGACCCGGGCGTTGATGATCGGGAGCAGGTCGAGCTGGCTGGCCAGCACCGTCAGGCCGGAGCCGTCCTCGGGGTCGGTACGGTCGGAGCGGCGGACCAGCCGGTGGGTGTTGGCGACCGCGCTGATGCTGGTCACCGGGCCCACCCGCCGGACCATGGCGGTCGACTCCTTCGGCAGCAGCGCCGGCGGGTCCTGGTCGGGCAGCGCCCGCACCTCCAGCATGTTGGTGCCGAGCGCGGACAGTTCCCGCATGAGCTGGGCCTGGCTGGAGGCCGGGATGCCGGTCACCACGATCATGGTGGCGATCCCGATGGCGATGCCGAGCGCCGACAGCGCGGCCCGGGTGCGCCGGGTACGGATGCCGAGCAGCCCCAGCCCGAGCAGGTCGGTCACGGCCAGCCGGACCGGCCGGGCGGCCTCGCGGGCCGTACCCGGATGCGCCCGGTGCGGCGTACCCCCGGTGGTGGGTGTGCTCATCGGGGCGTCACCACCCGGCCGGAGTCGGCGACCAGGTGGCCGTCGCGCAGCTCCACCCGGCGGGGCAGGCGGGCGGCGATGTCCCGGTCGTGGGTGATCACGGCGATGGTGGTCCCCTCGGCGTGCAGCCGGTACAGCAGTTCCAGGACGGCCTGGCCGGTACGGGTGTCCAGCGCGCCGGTGGGTTCGTCGGCGAGCAGCAGCGCGGGCTGGTGGACCAGGGCGCGGGCGATCGCCACCCGCTGCCGTTCCCCGCCGGAGAGCTGGTGCGGCAGGTGGGTGACGCGGTGCGCCAGGCCGACCCGGTCCAGCGCCGCGAGGGCCAGCGGCCGGCGGTCCCGGCGGGGCACCCCGGCGTAGAGCAGGCCGGTGGCGACGTTCTCGGCTGCGGTGAGCCCGGCGGTGAGGTGGAACTGCTGGAAGACGAAGCCCAGCCAGCGCCCGCGCAGCGCGGACAACTGCCGGTCGGAGAGCCCGGCCACGTCGAGGCCGCCGAGATGCACCGTGCCGGAGGTCGGCCGGTCCAGCGTGCCCATGATGTGCAGCAGGGTCGACTTGCCGGAGCCGGACGGGCCGACGATGGCCAGCATCTCGCCCTCGGTGATGTCGAGCGAGACGCCGGCGAGGGCGGTGACCCCACCCGGGTAGCGCATGGCGGCGTCGCGTACGGCCAGCACGGTCACGAGGCGGTCACCACCGCGAGATCCTCGGTGATCCCGTCGCCGGAGACCTCGACCATGCCCTTGGCGAACATGCCGGTGGTGACGGCGACGAACCGTCCACCGTCGGCCAGTTGCAGCGCGTAGCCGCCCTCACTGAGCGCCACCAGCGCGCCGACCGGTACGGCGAGGACGCCCTCCCGGGTCTCGCCGGCCAGGTCGACCTGCACGTCGGCGGCGTCGATCCCGGTCAGGTCGTCGTCCACGGTCACCGTGACGGCCCGCTTCGGCGTGCCGGTCGGGCCGGAGTCGTCCTGGGTGACGGCGGTGGCGACCGCCGAGACGGTGCCGTCGACGGTCTTGTCGCCCGGCAGCGTGACCGTCACCCGGTCGCCCCGCTGGATGGTGCCGGCCTCGGCCACCTCGGCCTGGACGGTGATCACCTTCGCGGTCGGGGTGACGGTCAACAGCGGCGTCTCGGCGGGGTCCCCGCGCAGCGCGGTGACGGCGTCGACCCGGACCGCGCCGGGCAGCACGGCCACGTCGCCGACGGCGATCCGGCCGGTCACCGGCAGTTCGGCGTCCTGCTGCCAGCGCTTGATGGCCCGCATCAGCGAGCCGGTCAGCACCCCCTCGCCCTTGCGGACGACGACCCGGGCCGGGGCGGCGGCCGTCGGCGTGGGTGCCGCCGCGCCCTGCCCGGAGGTGCCCCTGTCCTGCTCCGGTGCCGCCTGCTGCCCGGTGGGCGGGGTGGAGGTGGCGGGCTTCACCGGCCGGGAGACCTTCTCCCCCGGCACGGGCTGGTAGCCGATCTCGTACCCCAGCGCCTTGAGGTTGGTGGCGACGACCCGCACGTCGCGGCCGACCGTGCCGGGTTCGGCCAGGTCGCGGTAGAGCGGCAGGCCGCCGTAGAACAGCGGCACCGGCTGGTCGTCGATCCGGTAGAGCTGCCTGCCCCGGGTCACCGTCGCGCCGGCCGGGGGCAGCCAGGTGACCGTCCCGCTCCGGCCACCCTTCACCGGTTCCGCCCGCCCGTATCCGAGGGTGCCGGTCAGCGACACGGTGGTGGCGAGGTCGGTCCGTACGACGGTGGTGGTCTGCACCGGGACCGGCGGGTTCCCGCCGGCCGTGGCCGGAGCACGGTGGACGGACCAGACGACGCCGCTGGCGACGACCGCCACCACCAGGGTCAGCACGGCCGGGACGACGACGCGTCGACCGGTACGGCGCGGTGGGCTCTGCGCTGGTGACTGTTCTGTTGACACACCGCGAGCATGGCGACGGTTCTTCAGAAACCTGTCAGGTCCGCCGAATCCACACGGGTTCCTGACATCACGCCCCGATCGTGGGCAGCATGTCGCACACGTTCCTCACCATGGTCCGCTTCGCCGTACCGGCGCTGGTGGTCGGTTGTCTGCTCGCCGGTTGTTCCGCCGCACCGACCGACGACCGGGCCGACGGCTCGCGGGTGGCCTCGGTGCAGAGCCCGACCACCCGCGCCACCGGTCCCGCCGACGTCGAGGACCGGCGTCCGGTGATCCCCCTCGACGCCACCAACGACGAGATCGAGGCCCTGCGGGCGGCCTGGGGACGGTGTGTGGCGAAGGAGGGCGGACCCGGCTACGAGGACGGCCGGAGCGTGATCTGGAAGGAGAGCCAGAACGACCCGAAGGCGAAGCGGGTCCGGGCGGCCTGCCGGTCGACGGAGCCGGAGTTCTTCGAGGAGCGCCAGAAGCGTACGGACAACGCGGCGTTCCGCGACAACCAGCGCGAGTGGTACCAGTGCGCCGAGCAGGCCGGTTACCGGTTGACCGCGCCCGACGAGGACGGCGAGTTCGGCATCACCGAGGTCGGCCCGAACGGTGACTTCCAGTCGCCCAAGATGACGGCGTGCCGGCGGGAGGCGTTCCGGCGGTGACCTGGGCGTCGGGCGATCCACCTGCACGACATCCACCTTTCGGCTGGCGATCTGCAATCCGTTCGGGTAACGTCGCGTCCAACAAATGGACTACATGACGCGGTGACCGTTCCCGTGATCGTGACCCTGCGACAGCGCGCAGCCCGTCCGCGTGCTCCGGCGTCAGCCGATGTGTCGCCTCCGATCAGCGGGCACCTGCGGAAGGTCCAGCATGCTCAGCACCTCCGAACCGGCTCTCGACCCGACCAGCACCGCCGACGAACTGGTGGCCACGATGGCCGCCCTGCCGGCCGACGATCCGCGTCGCCCGGCGCTGCGGACCCGGGCCATCGAGGCGTGGCTGCCGCTCGCCCGGCACCTGGCCCGCCGCTACACCGGGCGCGGCGTCCAGGACGACGACCTCATCCAGACCGCGGCCCTCGGGCTGATCAAGGCGGTCGACCACTTCGACCCGGCCCGGGGCGTCGCCTTCACCGGGTACGCCATCCCCACCGTCATCGGCGAGATCAAGCGGTACTTCCGGGACCGCACCTGGTCGGTCCGGGTCCCCCGCCGGCTCCAGGAGCTGCGCCTGGCGATCAGCGAGGCGAACGGCACCCTCGCCCACACGCTGGGGCGCTCGCCGACCGTCGCCGACATCGCCGGCTACCTCGACCTGTCCGAGGAGACCGTCCTGGAGGGCCTGGAGGGGGCCCGCGCCTACCGGGCGACCTCGCTGTCCACCCCCATCGGCACCGACACCGGCATGGAACTCGCCGACACCCTCGGCGCCGACGACCACGACCTCGAACTCGTCGAGATCCACGTCGCCCTCGCCCCCGCCCTCGCCGCCCTGCCGGAACGCGAACGGCTGATCCTGACCCTGCGGTTCCACGGCAACCTGACCCAGTCGGAGATCGCCGACCGGGTCGGCATCTCCCAGATGCACGTCTCCCGGCTGATCAGCCGGGCGCTGGCCACCCTGCGCGGCCGGCTCGCCGCCGGGTGAGTACGGCTGGCCACCACGGGTAATCCGCGCCCATGGCGCGCTACACGAAACCCGAGCTGCGCGAGCAGCTCAAGGAGGAGATCCGGGCCGGCGACCGGGGCGGACGACCGGGGCAGTGGTCGGCGCGCAAGTCGCAACTGCTGACCCGCGAGTACCAGCAGCGCGGCGGCGGCTACCAGGGCCCGCGGGACGAGCGGCAGCAGTCCCTGCGCCGCTGGGGCGACCAGAGGTGGCGGACCAGGCAGGGCACCACCCGGGCCCGGCACGACGGTGAGACCGACAGGTACCTGCCCGACAAGGCGTGGAAGCAGCTCTCCCCGCAGCAGCAACGGGCCACCGACGCGCGCAAGCGCCGGGCGTCGACCTCCGGTCGGCAGTACGTGGCCAACACCGGCCCGGCCCGACGCGCACGCCGCGACGCGACCTCGGGTGGTTCGCTGACCGAGCTGACCGTGGCCGAGGCGACGAAGCGCGTCCGCGATCTCGACACCGCACAACTACGGGCCGCCCTGCGGGCCGAACGCCGGGGCAGGGGCCGTAAGACGCTCATCAGTCGGCTGGAGTCCGCGCTGGCCCGCCGCTGACCGGACCGGGTCCGCCCGCGTCGGTCGGGCCACCGCCCGGTCGCCGGGCCGCTCGCCCGTGAGGCGGCTGGCACCGGGAGTGCATATGCTCGACGGGTGGAGGACAGCGAGCAGATCGTGCTGGCCGAGATGCTGCAGTCGGCCGAGGACGCCGCGCCGGTCGAGGCGGTCGAGGCGGTCACCGGGGCCATCGCCTCGGCACTGAACGCGCTCGGCGTCGCCCTGCTGATCGCCGATCTCAGCGGCCGGGCCCTGGTCCGGCTGACCCATCAGCCGGGCGTCGCCGGGCCGGGCCGCCTCCACGGCGAGGAACTCGCCGAGGTGCTGCCCTTCGACGGCGGCCCCTACGAGCAGGCGGTCCGCCACCAGGTCCCCCAGGTGCTGGCCGGTGACGACCGGTGGACGCTGCTCGCCCCGGTCACCGAACGCGGCGAGGCCATCGGGCTGCTGGAGATCGACCTGCCCGACGAGCCGGACACCGAGGTGATCGAGCGGGTCGCCCGTACGGCGCACGCGTTGGCGTTCGTGGTGATCGCCAACCGGCGGCACACCGACCTGTTCGAGTGGGGGCAGCGCAGCACCCCGTTCACCCTCTCGGCCGAGATCCAGCGACGACTGCTGCCCTCCTCGTTCACCTGCGAGGCCGGGGCGTTCGCCCTGTCCGGCTGGTTGGAGCCGGCCGCCAGCGTGGGCGGGGACACCTTCGACTACAGCGTGGCCCGGGACGTGCTGCACCTGAGCGTCACCGACGCGATGGGCCACGGGGTCGCCAGTGCGCTGACCGCCACCCTCGGGGTGGGCAGCCTGCGCAACACCCGCCGCCGGGGGCTGGGCCTCACCGGGCAGGCCGAGGAGGCCAACCGCGCCATCGCCGCACACGCCAACGTCCGTGGCGCGTACGTGACGGCGGTGCTGGGCCGCATCGAGTTGTCCACCGGGCGCTGCGAGCTGCTCAACGCCGGGCACGTCCCGCCGATGCTGGTCCGCGACGGCCGGAGCACGGTGCTGGAGCTGCCCGGCAACTTTCCGTTGGGCATGTTCCCCGAGGCGGGGTTCCGCAGCGGGGAGGTCGTCCTGCGGCCCGGTGACCGGCTGGTCGTGGTGACCGACGGGATGCGCGAACGCAACGCCGCCGATCTCGACCTGCCCGCCGCCCTGCACGACATCGCGTCGTTGCACCCCCGCGAGGCGGTCCGGGCGCTGTCGGACGCGGTGCTGGCCACCGCCGGCCCCGAGCTGGCCGACGACGCCACCCTGATGATCATCGACTGGTACGGCGGCCACGGGCCGCGCCGCAGCACCGCCGGCGCGGACACCGACCGCGCCAGCGCCCCGTCCGGCTGAGGACGCTCACGCCACCGGGGCCGCCGCCTCGGCGTCGCGTACCGTGTCGAAGACCGCGATGACCTGGTCGACCGAGGTGATCGACAACACCGTGCGGACCGACCGGCGCACCCCGGCCAGCCCCAGCCAGCCGCCGCGTTCCCGCAGCTCACGATAGGCGACCACCAGCGCGCCGAGGCCGCTGGAGTCCATGAAGCCGACGCCGGCCAGGTCGACCACCACCACCCGGGCGCCACCCTCGATCACCTCGCGTAACCGTTCCCGCAGCTGGGGGGTGGTGCTCATGTCGAGGTCGCCGGCGACTTCGACCACCGTGCCGGCCCCCTCCCGGCGGGTCGACAGCGTGAATTCCACCCGAACCCCCTTCGTCGAGGCGTACCGGACATCCGGTGACGCGGTACCTCGTACCCACGGTGCCAGAAACCGAACATGAGCGCTCGGAGACGTCCGCCGGGTGTCCGGGTACGGGTGGCCACTCGACGGTTGGCGTAAGGACCGGGGCGGCGGCTCCTACGACTGTCGTGACCTGCGTGAGCGCCCGGGAGCAATTGCGGACGGCTTGCCGCGCAAACGCGTACATAACTCACATGGATGTCTTGACCAGCACCGCACGGTCGGTACGGTCCTTACTCACGCGACGCGTTTCTCCCGATGTGGACGTCGCGGCTGGTCTTCGATCGGAAGGCGACACATGACAACTCCCCCAACCACCAGGGCACGCCGGGGTCGACGGACCCTCGGCCTGATAGCCGCAGGGCTGCTGCTGGCCGGTGCGCTCCCCGGCACCGCGTCGGCGGCGGACCCCGATCCGCGCGTCGGCCTCGGCGGCGGCTGGCTCGACGCGCAGTCCGCGATCAGCAACCTGGAACACGTCGCGCACCGCGACAAGGCCGCCGGGTTCGTCGACCCGACGAACCCAGGCAACGGCGGGTACTACAACTCGGATCTCGCCTTCGGTGGCCGGTACGCCTTCCAGGGCAACTACAACGGGTTCACCATCGTCGACATCGCCGACCCGGCCGAGCCGACGCTGGTCACCAGCGTCGTGTGCCCCGGCGGGCAGGGCGACCTCTCGGTGCAGGGCAACCTGCTGTTCATGTCGGTCGAGGAGAGCCGGGGTCGGGTCGACTGCGGCACCAACCCCAACGTCGGCACCCGGTTCCAGGGGGTGCGGGTCTTCGACATCAGCGACGTCCGCAGCCCGGTGCAGGTGGCCGCCGTCCAACTCTGCCGTGGCTCGCACACGCACTCCGTGGTGACCGACCCCCGCGACGCCGACAACGTCTACGTCTACGTCTCCGGCACCACCTCGGTCCGCCCGGCGACCACGATGGAGGGTTGCAACAACAACGCCGCCGACGGGGAGAACCCGTCGCGGTGGCGGATCGACGTCATCAAGGTGCCGGTGGCCGCGCCGCAGAACGCCGCCGTGGTGAACCAGCCGAGGCTGTTCCAGGACCCGGTCACCGGTCGGGTCGACGGCCTCCAGAACGGCCCGGTCACGCCCCGGCACCCGTCCGGGTCGACCTGGTCGCCGACGCCGAACACCAACGCCTGCCACGACATCACCGCGTACCCGGAGATCGGGCTGGCGGCCGGCGCGTGCCAGGGCAACGGCATCCTGATCGACATCTCCGACCCGGCGAACCCGAAGCGGATCGACGAGGTCGCCGACCCGAACTTCGCGTACTGGCACTCGGCGACGTTCAACAACGACGGCACCAAGGTGATCTTCACCGACGAGTGGGGCGGTGGCAGCGGCGCACGCTGCCGCGACACCGACCAGCCGCAGTGGGGTGCCAATGCCATCTTCGACATCGTCGACAGGAAGATGACCTTCGCCAGCTACTACAAGCTGCCGGTGCCGCAGTCGCTGCAGGAGAACTGCGTCGCGCACAACGGCTCGCTGATCCCGGTGCCCGGCCGCGACGTCATGATGCAGGCCTGGTACCAGGGCGGCATCTCGGTGTTCGACTTCACCGACTCGAAGAACCCGCGCGAGATCGCATACTTCGACCGGGGCCCGGTCAACCCGAACGCGCTCGTGCTGGGCGGCTTCTGGTCGGCGTACTGGTACAACGGCAACCTGTACGGCAACGAGATCGCCCGCGGCTTCGACGTGTTCGCGCTGAAGCCCAGCGCCCACCTGTCGGCGGCCGAGATCGAGGCCGCCGCCCAGGTGAAGCTCGCCGGGTTCAACGCCCAGGGGCAACCGAAGATCAGTTGGACGCCGAGCTTCGCGCTCGTCCGCGCATACCACGACCAGGGGGTACGGGCCGGCACGATCGACCCGGCGTTGAGCGCGGAGGTCGACACGACCCTGGGCCGGGCCAGCGGGTTCGCCGCCGAGGGCAAGCGGTTCGCCGCCGAGGCGCAACTGCGCACGCTCGCCGACCGGCTGGACGCCGCAGCGTACGGGACGCTCCGCCAGGCCGTGGTGGACCTCGCGGACACCTTCAACCCCCGGGTCTCCGCCACGGTGGGCCCGGCCGAGCCGACCGGTAACAACGGCTGGTACACCGGTGCCGTCACGCTCACCCTGACCGGCCTGATCCCCGGCATGTGGACCGGCCAGTACTCCGTCGACGACGGCGCAACCTGGGTGGACGTTCCGGCCAGCGGCGTCGCGACGATCAGCGCCGAGGTCAGGGGTCCGGTGCGGTACCGGGCGGTCGACGCGGCCGGCAACACCTCCCGGCAGGGCAGCCAGTGGCTCAAGATCGACCGGACCGCCCCCGAGGTGCAGGTGTCCGGGCTGACCGACGGCACGGCGTACGGTGACTCCGGCACGGTGACGGTGGACTGGACGGTCACCGACACCGGCTCCGGGCCCGGCATCAACCCGGACAGCGCACTGCTGGACGGCAAGCGGGTCGCCCGTGGGGCGACGGTCACCCTGTCCGGCCTCCCGCTGGGCAACCACACCCTGACGGTGACCGCGAAGGACAAGGCCGGCAACACCACCAACCGGTCCGTCACGTTCACCACCACCACGTCCTTCGCCGACCTGCAGGCCCTCGTCGACGGTTACCGGTCCGCCGGCACCGTCAGCGCGGGCAACGCCGACAAGCTGACCACCAGCCTCGGCAAGGCCGGCGCGGCGGCCTCCGCAGGCCAGCCGGCGGAGGCGGTCGGGCACCTGACCGCCTTCCTCGACCAGGCCGGCGCGCTCAACGCCATCGGGGCGCGCACCCTGCTGGTCCGCGACGCACGCGCGCTGATCGACCAGCTCGACGGGTAACCCGACCGGTCCGACGGACCGGCGGGTCGTGCAGAACCGGGGCCTGCCCAGCGTCGCTGGGCAGGCCCCGGCCGCTCCCGGCTCCCTATGACGAGCCGAAGCCGCCCACGGAGGCCGACCCCGGCCCTACGCGGGCCAGGCCGGGGGTGCAGCCGGGCCTGCGCCGGGCGGGGCGGTGACTCAGCCCAGCTTGGCCAGCATCTGCTGCATGCGCTGGATCTCGATGCCCTGGTCGGCGTTGACCTCGCGGGCGAACTGGTCGCTCGCCGGTTCCAGGCCACCGCCGGCGGCGTACAACTGCTCCACCATGGTCAGTGCGCCCTGGTGGTGGCGGATCATCGCGGTGAGGAAGAGCCTGTCGAACTCCGTCCCGCGCGCCCGCTTGAGCTGCTCGAACTGGGCGGCGGTGAGCATCCCCGGCATGAGCGCGTCGTGCGCCGCCCCGTCGTGGCCGCCGGCGGCCGGCACGTTGCGCTCGGCGAGCCAGGTACGCATCCGGGCGATCTCGTCGCCCTGTGACACCTCGATCCGCTTGGCCAGCAGCGTCACGTCGGGGCTGGTGGTGCGCCCGGCCAGCAGCGCGGTCATCGCCAGGGCCTGGGTGTGGTGCGGGATCATGCCCTGCACGAACCGGCTGTCGGCGGCGGTGAACCCGGGCGGTGAGACCTGCGACAGGTCGGTGCCGGACAGTTGCCGGCCCGGCTGCCCGGGTGCGCCGGGCTGCACCACCCGCGACGACGTCGGCGGTTGGTACGCCGGGTCGTCCCGGCCGGCCCAGACGGCGACACCCACCGCCGTGGCGAGGACGGCCGTGGCGACCACACCGGAAACGACCACGCGACGGGGCAGCGGCACGGTTCACCTACCAGTCCTGGCTTGAGCTGCGCGGATTCCATGGGCATAGTGCCTCACCCCCGACCCCGGCGACCAGCCCACGAGCAGGTGGATCCGACCCGCACACCGCGACTTTTGCTCAAACATCGAAAAGTTTCCCCGAATCGATTCAAAGTGTTAGTGTCTGCGATCAATCTTCGGTGTGACGCGTGCCATACCGAACTGCCATCGGGAGAAAGTGGCGCGGTCCCCCGGCCGGGCCCACCACCACTGGAGGCACCATGACCACCCCGCACCGGCGGCGCAGATCCGCGCTCGTGGCCGCCGGCACCGCCCTGGCGACCGTCCTCGCCACCGGGTCCGTCACCCCGGCCACCGCCGCCCCCGCCGCCGATCTACCACCCCAGGAACCCGGCGTCACCCTGCGCACGTACGACATGGGCACCCCGCTGTCGGCGCTGTGCACCCTCAAGCCCGCCCAGACGCCCAACGTCGACAAGCTGATGCCGCAGGTCAACTGGAGCAGCACCGACGACTTCGGGCTCGCCGACCGGTTCGTCAGCCACGTCACCGGCAACCTCGCCGCACCCGTCGACGGCGCCTACGCCTTCCGCCTCACCAGCGACGACGGCTCCCGGCTGAGCATCGGCGACACCGTCGTCGTCGACCACGACGGGCTGCACGGCGAGACGGCCAAGGAGGGGACGACCACCCTCACCGCCGGCCGGCACCCGCTGCGCATCGAGCACTTCGACGACGGCGGCGGCCAGGTGCTCCGGCTGGAATGGCGTCCACCGGGCAGCGCCGACTTCACCCTCGTGCCGACCTCCGCGCTGAGCACCGACGCCGGGGTCGTCCGGGTCACCGCGCCCGGCTGGAAGTACTGCGAGGGGGCCACCGACTCGGCCGGCGACGGCCTGCCGCTCGACCGGGTGCACCCCGGCTACACCCTCACCGACCTGCGCCCCGACGGGTTCCGGCCGCAGGTCACCGGGATGGCGTTCCGGCCCGACGGCGCGCTCGTGCTGAGCACCTGGGGCGGCACCGACAACGCCACCGGCGAGATCTGGGTGGCCGAGGGCGCGACCGACGCGACCGGCCCCGACCAGGTCACCTAC
Source organism: Micromonospora sp. WMMD723 (assembly GCF_049863385.1). NCBI lineage: Bacteria > Bacillati > Actinomycetota > Actinomycetes > Micromonosporales > Micromonosporaceae > Micromonospora > Micromonospora sp. WMMD723. The sequence continues at coordinate 2,619,140 of NZ_JBMKNR010000001.1, read as the reverse complement.
CGCCGGTTCGCCGACGGGCTGCGCGAGCCGCAGGGCGTCGCCGTGGTCGACGGCACCGTCTACGTCAGCCAGAAGCACGAACTGACCGCGCTGCGCGACACCGACGACGACGGCGTCGCCGACGACCGGCGTACGGTCGCCACCTGGCCGTGGGGCGGCAACTTCCACGAGTTCGCGTTCGGCCTGCTCTACCGGGACGGGTTCTTCCACCTCAACCTGTCGGTCGCGATCAACCAGGGCGGCGCCACCACCGTGCCGCAACCCGCGCCGAACCGGGGCACCTCGATCAGGGTCAACGCCCGGACCGGCAAGATCACGTATGTGGCCGGCGGGCTGCGTACCCCGAACGGGATCGGCTGGGGGCCGCGCGGCGAGGTTTTCGTCACCGACAACCAGGGCGGCTGGCTGCCCGCGTCCAAGCTGGTCCAGATCCAGCAGGGGGCGTTCTTCAACCACTACACCAGCCCCGACGGGCCGTTCGACGACAAGGCGGTGACCCGGCCGATCGTCTGGCTCCCGCAGAACGAGATCGGCAACTCCCCGTCCAGCCCGGTGCTGTTGACCCAGGGCCCGTACGCCGGACAGGTCGTCGTCGGCGACGTCACCTACGGCGGCCTGCAACGGGTGTACCTCGACGAGGTCGAGGGGCAGTACCAGGGGGCGGTGTTCCGGCACACGCAGGGCCTGGAGGCCGGCGTCAACGAGGTCACCCTCGGCCCCGACGGCGCGCTCTACACCGGTGGCGTCGGAGCGGGCGGCAACTGGGGCCAGGAGGGCAAACTCAGCTACGGGCTGCAGAAGCTCACCCCCAACGGCACCTCGACCTTCGAGGTCAAGCAGATGCGGGCCACCGCCAACGGGTTCGACCTGGAGTACACCGAGCCGGTCTCGGCCGAGACCGCCGCCCGGCTCGCCGAGGCGTACCAGGTGACGCAGTGGCGCTACGGGGCGACCAGCCAGTACGGCGGCCCCAAGCTCGACCTGGAGAAGCTCACCGTGACCAGGGCGGTGCTGGCGGCCAACGGTCGCACCGTCCGGCTGCGCATCCCCGGTCTCAAGGAGAACCGGGTGGTGCACGTCCGCTCGCCGCGCCCGTTCTCCGCCGCCGACGGTGAGCAGCTGTGGAACACCGAGGCCTGGTACACCCTCAACGAGATCCCCGGCCGGGTGTCCCAGCCGCAGACCTTCTTCGAGGCCGAGGAGGGCCGCACCGTCGGCGTCGGGATGGCCACCGACCACGCCGCCTACTCCGGTGCCGGCTTCGCCGCCGGGTTCGCCGACGACGGCTCGTCGACCCGGATCTCCGTCGACGTCCCCGAGGCCGGCAACCACGACCTGGCGATGCGCTACAGCAACGGCCCCAACCCGTTCTCCGGCCCGAAGCAGCTCAGCCTGTACGTCAACGGCAAGCGGATCGGACAGACCGTCTTCCCGTCCACCGTCACCTGGGAGGAGTGGGGCACGGTCACCACGAAGGCGCACCTGCGCCGGGGCCGCAACATCGTCGAGTACCGCAAGGAGAGCGCGGACTCCGGGCACGTCAACCTCGACGTGCTCGCCGTCCGGCCACGCGGGGAACGGATCACCCTGTTCGACGGCGGTGACCTCACCGAGTGGCAGCACACCGACGGGCGCGAACCGGAGTGGACGCTCGACGGCAACACCATGACCGTACGCGGCGGCGACCTGCGTACCGTGCAGGCCTTCGGCGACTTCCGGCTGCACGTCGAGTTCAACCTGCCGCTCTACCCGCCGGAGGTGACCGGCCAGCAGCGCGCCAACAGCGGGGTCTACCTCCAGGACCGCTACGAGATCCAGGTGCTCGACTCGTTCGGCGTCGACCCGCCGCAGAACAACGACGCCGCCGCCATCTACACCCAGAAGGCGCCCGACGTGAACGCGGCCCGACCGCCGCAGACCTGGCAGACGTACGACATCGAGTACCGCCAGGCCCGCTACGACGCGGCCGGGAACAAGGTGGCGAACCCCCGGGTGACCGTGGTGTGGAACGGCGTCACCGTGCACGACGACGTGGAGATCCTCGGCCCGACCGGCGGCAGCCGGCCCGAGGGCCCGGCGGCCGGCGCGATCCGGCTCCAGGACCACGGAAACCCTGTTCAGTACCGCAACATCTGGGTCAAGCCGCTGGACGGGTGATCCCGCCGCCGGCAGGGATACGGCCGGGACCGCCGTGGCGGTCCCGGCCGCTTCGCGTCGCAGGTCGGCCGGCCGTCGCCGTGTGCGTGGACCGCCCGAAGCTGCCGGGAGCCCCGCGTCGACGGTACCGTCCTGATCGGACAGTAGGAGAGGACGACCGAAGGGGCGAGCCATGACGTCGGCGTGGCTACCCGCTCCCATCGGGATCGATGCCGACCGCTGGGTGACCCGGTCGGGCTGCCACACGGTGCTCGTCGTGACCCACACCCTCGCGAGCTGCCACCGGTTACTCGACGTCATCGGGTACGTCGAGAGCGACCCCCGGGTGCAGGTGGTCTTCACCATCGCCCCGGACGTCTTCAACCACCGGGTGGAACAGCTCCTCGACGGGCTCGGCGCGCTCGTCCTGCCCTGGCAGCAGGCCGTCCGGGAACGCTTCGACCTCGGCCTCGCCGCCGCCCACGGCGGACTGCACCAACTCCACGCGCCCCTGCTGCTGCTGGCCCACGGAGCCGGGCGCAGCAAGCGGGTGCGTTCCGGCCCGACCGCTGGACCGGCACCCGCCGACCGCCCCGTCTACGGTCTCGACGCGCAACGGCTCACCCACGACGGACGGGTGCTCCCGGCGGCTCTCGCCCTCTCCCACGATTACGAGGTGGAGGTGCTGCGACGGCAGTGCCCGCAGGCGCTCGGGACGGCGGTGGTCGTCGGTGACCCCTGCGTCGACCGGCTCGTCGCCAGCCTGCCCCGCCGCCCGGACTACCGGCGGGCCATGGGGCTGGACGAAAACCAGGAACTCGTGGTGGTCGCCTCCACCTGGGGCCCGGACGGCAGCTTCGGACGTTGGCCCGACCTGCTACCGCAGGTGATGGCACAGCTCCCGGCCGAGCGCTACCGGGTCGCCGCGCTGCTGCACCCGGCGATCTGGGCCGCCCACGGGCACCGCCAGATCCGCGCCTGGCTCCGGAGCTGCCTCGACGCCGGGCTACTGCTGCCCGGACCGAGCGAGGACTGGCGGGCCCCGGTGGTCGCCGCCGACCACGTCATCGGTGACCACGGCTCCGTCCCCGCCTACGCCGCCGCCGTCGGACGTCGGACCCTGGTGCTCCCCGCCCCGGGGCCGACGCCCGCCCCCGGTACGCCGCAACATCTGCTCGCCCCTCCACGCGCCCCGGCTGGACCCGCACCGGCCGCTGCTGCCCCAGCTCGCTCTCACCGGCGGGATCGACCCGGCAGCGGTGCTGGGCGCGTTGACCGCCCGCCCGGGCGACGCCGCGGTGCTGCTGCGGCGCACCATGTACCGCCTGCTCCAGCTCACCGAGCCCGACCGGCCCCAGCGGACCGACCCGGTGCCGGTGCCCCGCCCGAGCGACCGGGACACCGACCCGGCCGGGTGACCCCGTCGTCCGGTGCCGGGCCAGCCGGCCACCGCCCCGCGCCACGGCCGCTCACCCCTCCCGCGTCGGGTCCCCGGGCAGGTGGGGCAGTGGGGTACGCGGCGGACGCCACTCCAGCAGCAGCGCCGTCGCGTCGTCGTCGAGCTGCCCCTCCTGGTAGGCGACCACCGCGCGCACCAGCCGGCGCATCGTCTCCGGGGTGGCCAACTGGTCGTTGAGCGCCCGGTCGACGAAGTCGACGAGCCGCTTCAACCCGAACCGCTCCCCGTCGCCGCCCCGCGCGTCGGTGATGCCGTCGGTGTAGGCGAGGATGCGGTCCCCGGGGTGCAGCTCCTCCTCGTACACCTCGGGACGCCGGGTCGCCAGGTGGCCCAGGCCGAGCGGGAGCGCGGTCGGGCCCGGCAGCTCCCGGATCGCCTTGCCGTCGCGCAGCAGCAGGGCGCCCGGGTGACCGGCGTTGATCACCCGGAGCCGGCCGGTGCTCGGCTCCAGCTCGATGAGGAGCGCCGTGGCGAACAGGTGCGGGTGCTCCGAACGTACCCATTTGTCGATGCTGAGGGCCGTGTCGACCAGGTCGAGGCCGCACCGGCGGGCGTTGCGGTAGGCGCTGACCACGAGTGAGGCCAGGGTGCTGGCCTTGATGCCGTGCCCGCAGGTGTCGAACAGCCCCACGCTGAGCACGTCGCCGTTGAGCGCGTAGTCGAAGACGTCGCCGCCGACGTCGTAGCACGGTTCGAGGATGGTGGTGAGCACCATGTCGTCGGTGGCGAAGGTCAGTGGCGGCAGCAGCCCCCACAGGATCTCGGCGGCGACCTGCATGGGCAGCCGCCGTCGCAGCCGCTCGACCACGTCACCGTACGGTCGGCGGTTCACCACCAGTTGCCCGACGCAGGTCGCCAGTTCCCGCGCCGGCCCGTCCAACGCACGGTCACCGGCGGCCGGTGAGACGATCTCCAGGACGCCCATCCGTTCGCACCCGACCAGCAGCGGAACCCAGATCCGGTCCGGGTTGTCGGTCGCCCGCTGCACGTCGAGACCGGTGAACGCCCTACCCGCGAGGGTCGTCTCGATCGACAGGCTCTCCCGGACGGGCCCGGCGCCGAGCAGCGGCACCAGGCTGGCCTGCTGGTAGTCCGCCAGGTAGATCACGATCTCGGTGGCGTCCACGGCCGGCGCGACCCGGTTCACCAGCATCGGCAGGTCGTCCGGCCCACCGCGGGGTGCGGCGAGTTGGAGCCAACGCACCGCGTCACCCGCGTCGAGCAACCTGAACCTCCCCCACGTCTCCCCCACCGTAGGAGGCGCACGGGAAACCCGCCACCACCTGATTCGGGGGCACGGCGGACAGGAAGAATGACGGTGGCGGACATCTCCGTTCCGCGCGAACCGAGGAGGCAGGGTCGTGGTCGTCGCAGGGCTCGTCCTGGCCGGCATCGCCGGCCTCATCCACGTCTACATCTTCTACCTGGAGTCCGTCGTCTGGACCAGTGCACGGGCCCGCGCGGTCTTCGGCACCAGCCGCGAGGAGGCGGAGGTCACCCGGCAGCTCGCCTTCAACCAGGGCTTCTACAACCTCTTCCTGGCGGTCGCGGTGGTCGTCGGCATCGTCGCGTACGCCGTGGGCGCGCACCCGGTCGGCGCGACCCTGGTCTTCGTCGGCGCGGGGTCGATGGTCGCCGCCGGTCTGGTGCTGCTGGTCTCGGCACCGTCGAAGGCCAGCGCCGCACTCAAGCAGCTCGTCCCCCCGCTGCTCGCCGTCGTCGCCCTGGCGATCGGCCTCAGCCTCGGCTAAGACCGGTGGGCCACGCCCCGGCGCGGAAACCCGGTCGGGCCGCGCCGGTCAGGGGCGGTAGCGGTAGCCCATGCCCGGCTCGGTGATCAGGTGCCGGGGCCGGGCCGGGTCGTCCTCCAGCTTGCGCCGCAACTGCGCCAGGTACTGCCGCAGGTAGTTGGTCTCCTGCTGGTACTCCGGCCCCCACACCTCGTGCAGGAGCTGGCGTTGGCTGATCAGCTTCCCGGGGTGGCGCAGCAGCCGTTCCAGCACCGCCCACTGGGTGGGGGTGAGCCGGATCTCGGTGCCGTCGTCCCGGGTGACGGTACGGGTGGCGAGGTCGACGGTGTGCCGTCCCACCCGGGCGGTGGCCGTCGCGTCGACGGGTGAGGCGAGGCGGCGGGTGACGGCACGGATGCGGGCGAGGAGTTCGTCCACCCCGAACGGCTTGGTCACATAGTCGTCGGCACCGGCGTCGAGGGCGGCGACCTTGTCCGCGCTGCCGGCCCGCCCGGAGAGCACGATGATCGGGATCGTGGTCCAGCCACGCAGGCCCCGGATGACCTCCACGCCGTCGAGGTCGGGCAGGCCCAGGTCGAGCACCACCAGGTCCGGCGGGTGGCCGGCGGCGGCCTTCAGCGCGGCCGTACCGGTGTCGGCGACCTCGACGTCGTACCCCCGGGCGCGCAGGTTGATCCGCAGCGCGCGGAGGATCTGTGGTTCGTCGTCGACGACCAGGATGCGGGTCACCGGTCCGGCCTCTCGTCGGCGGCGGGTAGCCGCAGCACCATGGTCAGCCCCCCACCGGGGGTGGTCTCCGGGGTGATGCTGCCACCCATCGCCTCGGCCAGCCCCCGGGACAGGGCCAGCCCCAGCCCCACCCCGGTCTGGTTGTCCCGGTCGCCGAGCCGCTGGAACGGCAGGAAGACGTGTTCCCAACGGTCCTCGGGGATACCGGGCCCGGTGTCGATGATCCGCAGCTCCACCTGCCCGGCGTGGGCGCTGGCGGTGATCGTGGGGGGCCGGCCGGCCGGGCTGTGCCGCAGCGCGTTGGCGACGACGTTGACCAGCACCCGTTCCAGCAGACCCGGGTCGGCGTCGACCGCCGGCAGGTCGGCCGGGATGTCGGTGCGCACCTCGGCGGCGGCCGGCCCCAGCTCGTCCAGGGCCAGCGGTACGGCGTCCTCCAGGCCGACCGCGGTGCGGGTGACGCCCAGCGCGCCGGCCTGCAACCGGCTCATGTCGAGCAGGTTCGCCACCAGCCGGCCGAGCCGGTCCAGTGACTCGTCGGCGGTGGCGAGCAGTTCGGCCCGGTCCTCCGGGTCGAACTCGACGTCGGGGCTGCGCAGGCTACTCACCGCCGCCTTCGCCGACGCCAGCGGCGTACGCAGGTCGTGGCTGACGGCGGCGAGCAGCGCGGTGCGCAACCGGTCGGCCTCGGCGAGCGGCCGGGCGGTGGCGGCCTCCTCGGCGAGCCGTTCCTGGCGCAGCGCGACGGCGGCCTGCGCGGCGAACGCCTCGACGATGCGCCGGTCGGCGGCCTCCAGCCGACGGCCGCTGAGCACCACGGTCAGCCGCTCGTCGACCGGCACCGTGGTCTCCCCCGCGCCGGGGCTGCCGGCGGGGTCCACCCCGACGCTGGCGACCCGACGCCACACGTCCTCCTCGTGGGCCCGGCCGGGCCGCCCCTGGGCGTCGGGGGCGAGTTCGAGCACGCTGACCGCGCGCAGCGCGAAGGTCTCCCGCAGCCGGTCCAGCAGCGCCGGCAGCGGTCGCTCGCCGCGTAGCACGCTGCCGGCGACGGTGGCCAGGGTCTGCGCGTCGGCGGCGGCGCGGGCCGCTTCCCGGGTACGCCGGGCGGCCACGTCCACCACCCCGCTCACCGCGACCGCGACCGCGACGAAGACGCCCAGCGCGAGCAGGTTGTCCGCCTCGGCGATGGTCAGCGTGCGGTACGGCGGGGTGAAGAACCAGTTCAGCAGCAGCGATCCGCCGAGCGCGGCGACCAGCGCCGGCCACAGCCCACCGACCAGCGCCACCCCGACCACCCCGGCCAGGAAGATCAGGATGTCGTTGGTCAGGGTGAGGTCCGGCAGCACCGACAGCAGCAGGGTCAGCAGGGGCAGGCCCAGCCCGGCGAGCGCGAACCCGAGCAGTCGACGTCGCCGGGACAGCGCCGCCGGGACCGCCGCCCCGCGCCGGCCCCGCCCGGCCTGCGGGTGGGTCACCAGGTGCACGTCGATCGCCCCGGAGCGGGCCGTGGTGGTGACGCCGACACCCCGGGCGAACAGGTGGGCGAACCGGCCGCGCCGGCTCGCGCCGAGCACCAGTTGGGTGGCGTTGACGCCCCGGGCGAAGTCGAGCAGGGCGGCCGGGACGTCTGCGCCGAGCACCTGGTGGTAGCTGCCGCCGAGGCTCTCCACCAGGACCCGCTGCCGGGCGAGCTGGGCCGGGTCCGCCCCGGCCAGCCCGTCGTTGCGGGCCACGTGCACGGCGAGCAGGTCGGCACCCTTGCTCCGGGCGGCGATCCGGGCGGCCCGGCGGATCAGCGTCTCCCCCTCCGGGCCGCCGGTGAGGGCGACGACGACCCGTTCCCGGGCCTCCCAGGTGGCGGAGATGCCCTGCTGGGCCCGGTACCGGTCGAGCTGGTCGTCGACCTTGTCGGCCAGCCAGAGCAGGGCCAGCTCGCGCAGCGCGGTGAGGTTGCCGACCCGGAAGTAGTTGCCCAGCGCGGCGTCGATCCGGTCGGGTCGGTAGATGTTGCCGTGCGCCATCCGCCGGCGCAGCGCCTCCGGGGTCATGTCGACCAGTTCGACCTGCTCGGCGGCGCGGACCACGGCGTCCGGGACGGTCTCCCGCTGGGTGGTGCCGGTGATCCGGGCGACCACGTCGTTGAGCGACTCCAGGTGCTGCACGTTGACCGTCGACAGCACCGAGATGCCCGCGTCGAGCAGTTCCTGGACGTCCTGCCAGCGTTTCTGGTGCCGGGAGCCGGGCACGTTGGTGTGCGCCAGTTCGTCGACGACGACCAGCTCCGGGCGGCGGGCCAGCACGGCGTCGAGGTCCAGCTCGGTGAAGTCGGTGCCCCGGTAGCGCAGCGGGCGGCGGGGCAGCACCTCCAGGTCGCCGATCATCGCGGCGGTCTGCGGCCGGCCGTGCGTCTCCACCAGGCCGACCACCACGTCGGTGCCGCGCTCCGCCCGCCGCCGGGCCTCCTCCAGCATCGCGTACGTCTTGCCGACCCCGGGGGCGGCACCCAGGTAGATGCGCAGTTCACCTCGTGGCACGCGTCCATCCTCCCGCCGTGCGTACCGCCCCGGGGCGCGACCGCCGGGCCGGCACCCCGGGCGGGGGTGCCGGCGGCGGGGGTCAGCGGGCGGGTAGGTTCCGGTCCAGGGCCAGGTTGAGTTCCAGCACGTTCACCGCGGGGGCGCCCATGAAGCCGAGCGTGCGTCCGGTGGTGTGTTCGGCGACCAGCCGCCGCACCACCGCCGGGTCCACGCCCCGCTCCCGCGCCACCCGGGCCACCTGGATCGCGGCGTACGCGGGACTGATGTGCGGGTCGAGGCCGCTGCCGCTGGCGGTGACCGCGTCGGCGGGGACGGCGGGGTGCTCCGGCGCGTCCCCCCGGACCGGGGTGACCAGTCCACCGGCGGCCCGGTAGTCCTCCCCGGGCTGCGCCAGCTCCACCGGCACCCCCTGCCAGGAGGGGACGAACGGGGTGGCCGGGGCGGTCTGGTTGACGCTGACCACCCGGGTGATCCGGCCGGTCAGCCCGTCGGCGCGGAACACGGCCAGCACCGCGCCCACCCCGTCGGGCGTGCAGTACGGTCGCCGCCCGTCGACGCCGTCGAGCAGGCCGACCGCCCGGCTGCGCGCGCAGACCTGGCTGAGCAGGCTCCGGGTCGACTGTCGCGGGTCGACGGCGAGGGTGTCCACCACGCTCTCCGGGCCGAGGTTCGAGGCCCCGGAGGCGGTCGGGTCGTAGCCGTCGCCGGCCGCCGACGGGCGGGACTGGAAGTAGCGCGGGACGGGGTTGCCGTCGGCGTCGGTGAAGGACTGCCCGATCAGGGCGCTGCCGACGGCCCGGCCGTCCACGGTCAGCAGCGATCCGTCGGCCCTCGCGTCGAGGCCGGGGAGCCGGCCGGCGGCGACCAGGGCGAGCGGGTAGGCGACGCCGAGCAGCGCGGTGAACACGAGCAGGGCGCGCAGGGCGGCGAGGTGTCGGGCGAGCCAGGCGGGTAGACGCATCACGAGATCCCCGGGACGTACTGGACGAGCAGGTCGATGAGCTTGATGCCGACGAACGGCGCGACGAGGCCGCCGAGGCCGTAGACCAGCAGGTTGCGGCCGAGCAGTGTCGACGCGGCGGCCGGCCGGTACCGCACGCCGCGCAGCGCCAGCGGGATGAGCGCGACGATGACCAGGGCGTTGAAGATCACCGCGGCGAGGATCGCCGACTCGGGACTGCCCAGCCGCATCACGTTGAGCCGGTCCAGGCCCGGGTAGAGGCCGGCGAACATGGCCGGGATGATCGCGAAGTACTTCGCCACGTCGTTGGCGATGCTGAACGTGGTCAGCGCGCCCCGGGTGATCAGCAACTGCTTGCCGATCTCGACGATCTCGATCAGTTTCGTCGGGTCGGAGTCCAGGTCGACCATGTTGCCGGCCTCCTTCGCCGCCGACGTGCCGGTGTTCATCGCGACGCCGACGTCGGCCTGGGCCAGGGCCGGGGCGTCGTTGGTGCCGTCCCCGGTCATCGCGACCAGCCGGCCGCCCTCCTGCTCCCGGCGGATCAGGGCCAGCTTGTCCTCCGGGGTGGCCTCGGCGAGGAAGTCGTCCACCCCGGCCTCGTCGGCGATCGCCTGCGCGGTACGCGGGTTGTCGCCGGTGATCATCACGGTCCGGATGCCCATCCGGCGCAGCTCGGCGAACCGCTCCCGCATCCCGGTCTTCACCACGTCCCTGAGGTGGATGACGCCGAGCGTGCGGGCGGGTTCCCCGGCGACGTGTTCGGCCACCACCAGCGGGGTGCCGCCGTGTCCGCTGATCCCGTCGACGATCCGGTCGACCTGCCCGTCCGGGTGGCCGCCGTGCTCGCGTACCCAGGCCAGCACCGCCGTCGCCGCGCCCTTGCGGACCCTGCGGGCCGGTGCGTCGGGTGGCGTCAGGTCGACGCCGCTCATCCGGGTCTGCGCGGTGAACGGCACGAAGTCGGCGTACGGCAGCGGGTCCTGCTCCGGCGCACCCGGGTCGAACTCCCGCCCGGCCAGCGACACCACCGACCGTCCCTCGGGCGTCTCGTCGGCGAGGCTGGACGCCCGCGCGGCGGCGGCCACCTCGCCGGTGGTGACCCCGTCAACCGGCAGGAACGCGGTGGCCTGCCGGTTGCCCAGGGTGATCGTGCCGGTCTTGTCGAGCAGCAGGGTGCTGACGTCCCCCGCCGCCTCCACCGCCCGGCCGCTCATCGCGAGCACGTTGCGCTGCACGAGGCGGTCCATGCCGGCGATGCCGATCGCCGACAGCAGCGCCCCGATGGTGGTGGGGATCAGGCAGACCAGCAGGGACACCAGCACCACCCCGGTCACCCCGGTGCCGGTGACCGCCCCGGTGTCCGGGGCGGCGCTCTGCCAGCCCCTGGCGGAGATCGCCAACGGTTGGAGGGTCACCACGGCCAGCAGGAAGATCAGGGTGAGCGCGGCGAGCAGGATGTTCAGCGCGATCTCGTTCGGGGTCTTCTGCCGGGCGGCTCCCTCGACCAGGGCGATCATCCGGTCGATGAAGCTCTCCCCCGGCCGCTGGGTGATCCGCACGACGATCCGGTCCGACAGCACCCGGGTGCCGCCGGTGACGGCGCAACGGTCGCCGCCGGACTCCCGGATCACCGGGGCGGACTCGCCGGTGATCGCGGACTCGTCGACGCTGGCGATGCCCTCGACGACGTCGCCGTCGCCGGGGATGATCCCGCCGGCGCTCACCAGGACGACGTCCCCCTGCCGCAGTTCCGGCGCCGGCACCGCCTCGTCGGTGTAGGTGTCGGCGCGGGCACCCGGTGCCCAGCCGACCAGCCGGGTGGCGACGGTGTCCTGCCGGGCCCGGCGCAGCGTGGCGGCCTGCGCCCTGCCCCGGCCCTCGGCGACCGCCTCGGCGAGGTTGGCGAAGATCACGGTGAGCCAGAGCCAGCCGGTGATCGCCCAGCCGAACACCGACGGGTCGGCGACCGCCAGGACGGTGGTGAAGGCCGCGCCGATCGCCACGATCAGCAGCACCGGGCTGCGCCACAGGGTGCGCGGGTCGAGTTTGCGCAGCGCCCCGGGCAGGGACCCGGCCAGTTGCCGGGGGTCGAGCAGGCCGCCACCGGCCCGGCGGGCGGGGGTGTCGACGGCCGGGGTGTCGACGGCCGGCCGGTCGTCGTCGGTGGTCACGGACGCGACGGACATGTCCTCGTTCCTCATCCGGGTCACAGCCCTTCGGCCAGCGGGCCGAGCGCGAGCGCGGGTAGGTAGGTGAGCGCCACCAGGATCACCGTGACGCCGACGACCATCCCGACGAAGAGCGGTCGGTGCGTCGGCAGGGTGCCCTCGGAGGCGGGGACGGGCGCCTGGCGGGCGAGCGAGCCGGCCAGGGCGAGCACGAAGATGATCGGCAGGAACCGGCCGAGCAGCATGCACAGGCCCAGCGCGGTGTTCCACCACGCGGTGTTCACGGTGATCCCGGCGAACGCCGAGCCGTTGTTGTTGCTCGCCGAGGTGAACGCGTAGAGCACCTCGGTCAGGCCGTGCGGGCCGGTGTTCAGCGCGGTCGCGTCGTTGCCGGTGGCGAAGGCGGAGGCGGTGCCGGTCAGCACCAGGGCCGGAGTGACCAGGAAGTACAGCGAGGCGAAGGTGATCTCCCGGGTGCCGATCTTCTTACCCAGGTACTCCGGGGTCCGGCCGACCATCAGCCCGGCGACGAACACCGTGATCACCGCGAGCACCAGCAGCCCGTACAGGCCGGCACCGACACCGCCGGGGGCGACCTCGCCGAGCATCATGTTGCCCAGCGTCATCATCCCGCCCAGCGCGGTGTACGAGTCGTGGAACGAGTTGACCGCACCGGTCGAGGTCAGCGTGGTGACCGCCCCGAACGTCGCCGAGTCCGACACGTCGAAGCGGACCTCCTTGCCCTCCAGCGCCGCGCCGACCGCCTGTGGCACGGTGCCGTGCCCGGCCAGCTCGAACCCGATGGTGAGGGCGACGCTGCCGAGCGCCAGGACGGCCATCACCGCGACGACGGCGTAGCCCTGCCGCTGCTGGCCGACCATCCGGCCGAGGACCCGGGGCAGGCTGAACGGGATCAGCAGGATCAGGAACAGCTCGATCCAGTTCGTCCAGGCGGTGGGGTTCTCGAACGGGTGGGCGCTGTTGGCGTTGTAGAAGCCACCGCCGTTGGTGCCCAACTCCTTGATCACCTCCTGGCTGGCCACCGGGCCGCCGGGGAGGCTCTGGCCGCCGCCGGTCAGGGTGGTCACGTCGGTGCCGGCGGAGAGGTTCTGCACCACTCCGCCGAGCATCAGCACCAGCGCGCCGAGCACCGCGACCGGCAGCAGCACCCGCAGCACGATCCGCACCAGGTCGACCCAGAAGTTGCCCACCTCGCCGGTGCGGCTGCGGGCGAAGCCCCGGATCAGGGCCACCGCCACGGCGATGCCCACCGCGGCGGAGACGAAGTTCTGCACCGCCAGGCCGGCCATCTGCACCAGGTGCCCCATGGTCGACTCGCCCGAATACCACTGCCAGTTCGTGTTGGTCACGAAGGACACCGCGGTGTTCCAGGCCCCGTGCGGGACCACCGGGTCGAAGCCCAGCGACAACCACAGGTGGTTCTGCCACCGTTGGAGGGCGTAGAGGAACAGGACCGAGACGGCGGAGAAGGCGAGCACGCTGCGGGCGTAGACGCCCCACGACTGTTCGGCGGCCGGGTTCACCCCGACCAGCCGGAACACCCCACGCTCCAGCCGGGACCGGCGGGTGCCGGTGACCGACCGGTACAGGTGGTCACCGAACGGGCGGTACGCGACGACGAGCGCCACCACCAGGGACGACACGAAGACGACGCCGGCTGTCCCCGTGGTCATCAGAACCGCTCCGGGAACAGCAGCGCGACGACCATGAACACACCCAGACCGATCGCCAGCACCAGGCCGACGGCGTTGACGGCGTTCACCGCTTCTCCACGCCCCTCACCACGAGGGTGAGCGCCGCGAACAGCACCACCGTCACCAGCACGAACACCACGTCAGACACGCGGACTCCCCCAACCGGACGGGTACGCGTGACCGCTTCCCGGCCACGCCGGGCAATCACAACGCGCCGTCGCCCGCGGGGGCAGGGTCCATAACGCGACCGTGACGGGGGGCCACGGTTTCTTGACGTGTTCTTCACGCCGGCCACCGTCGCGGTGACGGCGGTCACGGTAGGGCCGGTCCGCGCCCCGCCACGGGGCCGGGCCGGGTCAGCGGCGGATGGCCCGCCGGATCGACTCGGGCACCCGACGGGCCACCGCCCGTCGCAGCCGGAAGCGCAGGCTGCCCAGGTGCGGCACGGCGACCGGCCGGGCCCCGTCGGTCGCGCAGCGGAACGCCACCGGGAGTACGGCGTCCTCGGTCCAGCCGCAGCAGGTGACCCGGGCCTTGAGGTCCCAGGTGCCCCTGCTCCGGCCGCCGTTGAGGGCACCGACGTCGAGGCGGGCGGTGCCCCGCTGGACCAGCCGCAGCTCGCCGTCGGCCGTCGGGACCAGCTCCACCGTGCCGGTGACCGGCACGAAGAACTCCTCCCGGGTGTCGCGCTGCCGGGCGATCACGTCGAGCTTGGACTGCTTGATCCGGGCGGTGGCGTCCCGCAGGTCGGCCGGGACGTCGTCCACCGGCACCACCAGCAGCCGCTGCTCGCCGTCGGCGGTGAGGGTGAGCGGCCGGTCGCCGAAGGACAGCTCGGCGGTGAGGGTGACGCTCAGGGTGCCGCCGTCCTGCTCGATCCGCTGCACGGTGGGCACCGCCCGGACGGCCGCCTCCCACTCGGCGAGCCGGCGCAGGTCCGGGGTGCGGCCCTGCTCGATGAGCCGGGTGATGATCCGTTGCAGCGGCGGCAGGCCGGCCGCGACGCCCGGGGCGAACCGGTCCCGGATCGTCCGCTGCGCCTCGCCGACCAGCTGGTCCACCCACTCGGTGGGGGCGTCGAGCAGCCGCCGGCCGCGCACCCGGGACACCATCTCGTTGCGCAGCCAGCGCCGGTGCAGCCGGTCGCGCAGCGGGCCGGGCTCGGTGTGCGCGTCGACGATGTCGAGCGCCTCGCGCAGGTTGACGAAGTAGCCGGCCGGCTCCAGCGCGGTGGCCGTGACGTTGCCGGCGTCGACCCGCCGCTGGTGGTGGTAGCAGACGTAGTCGGCCAGCACGCAGGTGCGCTTGGACAGGAAGTATGCCCGGGTGACGAAGACGTGGTCCTCCAGCCGACGCTTGCCCTCGGGGAACCGCAGGCCGTGCTCGACGAGGAAGGAGCGCCGGAACAGCTTGTGCGCGGTGAGGCTGTCGATCAGGGGCGCGTTCTCCAGAGTGGCGTCGAACCGGTTGCGCCGGAACAGCTCACGCGGCACCGAACGGCGGTGCCCGGCCATCTTGCCGACCACCAGGTCGGCGTCGTGCTCGGTGGCGCAGGCGTGGAGGCGTTCCAGCGCCTGCTCGCCGAACCAGTCGTCGTCGTCGGCGAAGAAGACGTACTCGCCCCGGGCGTGTTCGACGCCGAGGTTGCGCGGACGCGACGGCCAGCCGGAGTTGTCGATGTGCAGCACCCGGAAGTGCGGGTGGGCGGCGGCCAGCTCGTCGAGGCGGGGGCCGGTCGAGTCGGTCGAGCCGTCGTCGACGAACATGACCTCGAACTCGTCGGCGGACAACGACTGGCCCAGCAACGAGGTGACGAGCTTCTCGATGTGCGGCCCGGAGTTGTACGCCGGGACCACGACGGTCACCTTGGGGGTCTTCGTACTGGCGGTCATGGCTCTTCCTGAGGCGGTCCGTGAGCCGGCGCGGGGATGCGCCCAACCGTGCGGACGGGCACCCGCTCCCGGGGCGTTCCGTCGCCGACATGGCCCGTTCAGTTTGCGGACTTTACGCGACCGCTGGGGCGGATGCAGGCCCCGAATCGGATGATTTCTTCGATCCCCGACGGGACGCCGGAACCCCACCCGCCGCTGCCTGGCAGACCACCCTCGACAGTGGCCCGAAGCACACCCCGCGCGTCGCTGACGGTTGGCCCGGCGTGGCGTGGCGTGGCGTGGCGACGAATCCCCGACACCGGGAGCGGGCATAGCGGGCCGCTACGCAGGGTAAACCGGGATCATGGCACAGCTTCTCACCTCGCCGCCCCCGCCGCAGGCCGCCGAGTTGCGCCGGTGGGAACTGGCCGACCCCGCCGACCTGCGTGCCCTGCGCGCCTCCCTGCACGAGGCCCTCACCGGTGAGCGGCTCCTCGACGGTCAACGGATGGACGAGGTCCCCGAGTTGATCGTCCTGGTAGCCACCGAACTCGCCACAAACGCCCTCAAACACGGCATTCCGCCGACCATCGTCCGGTTGCTTGCCGTCGACGACTCGCTCATCCTCGACGTGGCCGACCACGACCTCAGCACCATCCCCGAACTGGCCGACACCCGCCCGATGGGTGCCGGAGGCCGGGGGCTCCAGATCGCCATGGCCGTCTCGCTCAAGGTCGGCTGGTACGCCACCGACCGCACCAAGAACATCTGGGCGTCCTTCCCCCGCCGGTGACCGGACGGCGCGCCGGGGCGACGCGCGCTTGATCGACTCAACGGGGCCGATGATGCGCCTCCGCCCGCCCGGGACAGCGCATCGTCGGCCCACCCGGGGTCGATCAACACCCGCCCGAGGGCCGGGCTCAGTCGTCGGAGGGGATCGGGTCGTCGTACTCGCCGGCCGGGCCGGTCAGCAGGGTGCCGCCCACCATCGGCCAGGCGTTCGGCCGGCAGCCGTGCAGGCCGAGGGTCTGCTGCTGCATCACCGGGGCCGGCCCGCCCGCCGCCGGACACCGTTCGTGCCCCCGGCCCAGCCGGTGCCCCACCTCGTGGTTGAGTACGTACGCCCGGTAGGTGCCGAGATCACCCCGGAAGTCGGGAACGCCCCGGGCCCAGCGCGCCACGTTGATCACCACCCGGTCGCCGCTGCGGCAGGAGGTGTACCGATCGGAGGTGTCCCCGCACAACTCCCCCCGGGTGACCGGGGTGGTCAGCAGCACGGTGAAGTCGGCCGGGGTGTCGCCGCCGACCCGTTGCAGCCGCCACCGGCCGTCGGCGGTCCAGCCCCGGCGGTTGGCGAGCACCACCGCCACCTCCCGCCCGAACCGCTCCGGGTCGACGTCGTCGATGCCGCCCTCCACCGCCACCCGGTAGCGCAGGAGCTGCCCCCCGCTCCCGGCCACCGCACCCTGCGCGGTCGCCGTCCGCCAGGTACCGGTCCCCCGCTGCGGGTAGCGCAGCGCCGCCGGGGCGGGCCTGGCGGCGGGAGGCGCGGCGGAGGAGAGCGGGGCGGTCGCCTGCTCCCCGGGCGGCACCGGCGGCACCGCCGCGTTGGCCGGCCGGAGCGGCTCCCGCCGTACGTCGCCGACGAGGGCGCCCAGGTCGACGCCCTGCCGCTGGGCCACCACCGCACCACCGGCGGCCAGCGCGGCCACCACCAGCACCGCCGTCAGGACGCCGGCCGGGGTCACACCCCGCCGTCGTCCCCGGTGCCGGCCGCGGTCGACGGACTCGCTCACCGTCAGGGTGCTCACCGTTCGCCTCCTGCGTCCACCCGGGTCCACTCCGGGCAGGAGTACGGGCGCGGGCGACGAACGGATGAGTGACGGGCAGGGGCAATCCGGGCCCGGGTACCGTTGCCGGGCAGACACTCCCGACGATCCGGACACCATCCGGCCGTCGTCCCCCAGGAAGGACCACAGGTGCCGGACGCCGACGCCCTCATCACCGCCGCCGTCGCGGCGGTGCGCGGCACCGACGTACGCGACGCGGAGCGGAAGCTGGACCGGCTGGTGGTCGGCAGCGCCCCGGCGCGGGCCGGCGACGACGGCGGCCGGGACGTCCCCGCCGGACCGGCGGCGGTGGACGCCGCGCTGCTGCGCCGGCTCGTCGCCGCCGTGCACCGGCTCTGGTCCCGGGGCTGGCAGCCGGTCGACGTGGCCCGGATCGTGGCCCGCCGGCTCGGCACCCGCCCCGGCCGGCTGGTCGTCGACGCGCTCGCCGCCGACCGGGCGGCCCAGCCCGGCCCGGTGCCCCAGTGGTGGGACGACCAGTTGACCGACCTGGATGCCCGGGTCCGCTGGGACGACGACGCGGGCTGGCTGGGCGGATGGGCGGCCCGCGAGGGCACGGACCGGATCGCCGCCCTGCGTGACGCGGTCGAGGTGCTGGCACTGCTGGCCGGCCTGCCGCCGGTCGCGGTGCTGCGCCCACCGCCAGGCGGCGTCGGTGCCACGGCCGTGACCGGACCACCCGGGCCGTCCGGCTCCCGCGTCCTCGACCGGGTACGCGCGCTGCTGGCCAAGGCGGAGTCCACCACCTTCCCCGCCGAGGCGGAGGCGTTCACCGGGAAGGCGCAGGAGTTGATCGCCCGGCACAGCCTGGAACAGGCGCTGGTCGAGTCGACGGCCGCCCACCCGGACCAGCCCGGCGGGGTCCGGATCAGCACCGACGCCCCGTACGCGGGCGCGAAGGCGCTGCTGGTGCAGGAGGTGGCGGCGGCGAACCGGTGCGAGTCGGTCTGGTCCGACGATCTCGGCTTCGCCACCGTGCTCGGCTTCCCCGCCGACCTGGAGGCGGTCGAACTGCTGCACACCTCACTGCTGGTGCAGGCCACCGCCGCGATGCTGCGCGGCCGGCGGGAACGACGCGGCGGCGGGCGGCGGACCAGGGCGTACGACGAGGCTTTCCTGCACGCCTTCGCCAGCCGCATCGGTGAGCGGCTGCGGGCCGCGACCGACGCGGCGGACCGGCAGGCGGCGCGGGACACCGGGGCGGACCGCCTACTGCCGGTACTCGCGGCCCGCTCCGGGGCGGTACGGGAGCGGATGGACGCCCTCTTCCCCGGTGTCACCCGGGCCCGACTGACCGTGCGGGACGCCGAGGGCTGGCAGTCCGGCACCTCGGCCGCCGACCGGGCCTCGCTGGCCGGCGGCACGTCGCCGTCGCGCCCGCTGCCCGGTCGACGCTGAGCTGCCCGGTCGACGCCGAGCCGTCGCGGCAGGGTTCCGACGGCCGTGACGCCGGCTCAGACGTGGCAGTCGCGGGTGAGTCGGGGCGGGATGTCGACGAAGTCGGCGCCCATCCAGCTCGCCGGGCTCTTGGCCGCCGCCCCGGCGTCGATCTTCGTGGCGGTCTCCTCGACCAGCTTCCTGATCCGGTCGTCGCGCGCCTTGCGGGCCTGCGCGCGGACGTCGTCGGCGAGCCGGCTCAGCCGACCCTTGAGCTTGCCGTTGAGCTGTTCCGGGGTGAGTTCCTCCCGGGTGGCGTCGGCCGAGTCGGCGGCGATCTGCCGGCTGCCGTCGATGATCAGTTGGTCGACGGCGCGGCAGACCTGGGCGGTGTTCGCGGCGGTGCCGGCGGTCGGACCGGTGCTCTCCGGGGCGGTGGTGGCCGTCGCCTCCGGGGTGGGTTCGCCGGTGGTGGCGGTGGCCGACGGGCCTGGTGCGGCGTCGGTGCCGCTTTCACCGTCCGAGCAGCCGGCGGCGAGGACGGCGAGGACGGCGAGGGTGAGTGCGGTGGCGGAGCGGCGATGCATCGACTTTCCCCGTTCGGTGTGACGGCCGTACCGCGACACGATGCCGCACGGGCGGGCGGGAAATCGAATCGGCGGGCACCGGCGGGCCCGGACACGCGTCACGCCGGCCCGACGGGGTCGGTCCGGCGTGACGGTGGTGCGGTTCAGCTCTTGAAGGCGTCCTTGACCTTCTCGGCTGCCTGCTTGAGGCTGGACTTGGCCTGGTCGTTGCGGCCCTCGGCCTCAAGGCGCTCGTTGTCGGTCGCCCGGCCAACGCCTTCCTTGATCTTGCCGGCGGTGTTCTCGGTCGTGTTGCCGATCTTGTCGTCGAACCCCATGAGAGCCTCCCGATGTGAGCATGTCGTTCCAACGACCATCAACTACCCCCACCCCCCATCCCCAAAACACCCCCGCCACCGGCCCCAGCCCGATGACCAAGAGGTTTGCGTCACCAGCGAGCCGGCCGGTGACGCAAACCTCTTGATCAACTCGGCTGTCCGGAGTGGGGGGTGGCGGTGGAGAAGCGGCGCAGGCGGAGGCTGTTGGCCACCACGAAGACCGACGAGAATGCCATCGCCGCCCCCGCGATCATCGGGTTGAGCAGCCCGGCGGCGGCCAACGGGAGGGCGGCCACGTTGTAGGCGAACGCCCAGAACAGGTTCCCCTTGATCACCGCGAGGGTGCGCCGGGAGAGCCGGATCGCGTCCACCGCGGCCCTCAGGTCGCCCCGGACCAGGGTCAGGTCGGACGCCTCGATCGCCACGTCGGTGCCGGTGCCCATGGCCAGTCCCAGGTCGGCCTGGGCCAGGGCGGCGGCGTCGTTGATCCCGTCACCGACCATCGCGACCGTGTGGCCCTGCTCCTGGAGCCGGCGCACCACGTCGACCTTGTCGGTTGGCAGCACCTCGGCGGTGACCCGGTCGATGCCGACCTCGGCGGCCACCGCCTGCGCGACCGTGGCGTTGTCCCCGGTGAGCAGCACCGGGGTCAGGCCCAGGGCCCGCAGCCCGGCGACCGCCTCCCGGCTGGTGGGTCGGACCACGTCGGCGACCGCGAGGACCCCCCGCGCCCGCCCGGACCAGCCCGCCACCACCGCCGTACGCCCGGCGGCCTCCGCCTCGGCCACCGCCCGGACCACCTCCTCCGGTACGTCCAGGCCCCGCTGGCGCAGCAGCCCCGGCCGCCCGACGACGAGGTCGTGGCCGTCGACGGTGCCGGTGACGCCGAGCCCCTCGGTGGCGGCGAACCCGCTGACCGGGGGCAGTTCCCCGGCCCCGGCGGCACCGGCGGCCACGGCGCGGGCGATCGGGTGCTCCGAGCCGGCCTCCACCGCCCCGGCGAGCCGGAGCAGTTCGCCGCGGTCCTGCCCCTCGGCGGGGCGGACGTCGACCAGGGTCATCCGGCCGGTGGTGACCGTGCCGGTCTTGTCCAGCACCACCGTGTCGACCTGCCGGGTGGACTCCAGCACCTCCGGCCCCTTGATCAGGATGCCGAGCTGGGCGCCCCGCCCGGTGCCGACCAGCAGCGCGGTCGGGGTGGCCAGGCCGAGCGCGCACGGGCAGGCGATGATCAGCACGGCCACCGCGGCGGTGAAGGCGGCGGTGGGGCCGGCTCCGGCGCCCAGCCACCAGCCCAGGGTGCCGACGGCCAGTGCGATGACGACCGGCACGAAGATCCCGGAGATCCGGTCGGCCAGCCGCTGCACGGCGGCCTTGCCGGTCTGCGCCGCCTCCACCAGCCGGGCCATCTGGGCGAGCTGGGTGTCCGCGCCGACCCGGGTGGCGGTGACGACCAGCCGGCCGCCCGCGTTGACGGTGGCACCGGCCACCGTGTCGCCGGGCCCCACCTCGACCGGCACGGACTCACCGGTGAGCATGCTGGCGTCGACCGCCGAGGTGCCCTCCTCGACCCGCCCGTCGGTGGCGATCTTCTCGCCGGGCCGGACCACGAACCGGTCGCCCACGACGAGCTGGTCGACCGGAACCCGGGTCTCCGTGCCGCCCCGCAGCACGGCGACGTCGCGCGCGCCGAGTTCGAGCAGGGCGCGCAGGGCCGCCCCGGCGGTGCGCTTGGACCGGGCCTCGAAGTAGCGGCCGGCGAGCAGGAACACGGTCACCCCGGCGGCGGTCTCCAGGTAGATGTTGCCGGCCCCGCCGGTGCGGACGATGTCCAGCCGGAACGGGTGGGTCATCCCGGGCATCCCGGCGTCACCGAGGAAGAGCGCCCAGAGCGACCAGCCGAACGCGGCCAGGGTGCCGAGCGACACCAGGGTGTCCATGGTCGCCGCGCCGTGCCGCAGGTTGGTCCAGGCGGCCCGGTGGAACGGCAGCCCGCCGTACGCGACCACCGGGGCGGCCAGGGTCAGCGACAGCCACTGCCAGTTGGTGAACTGCCAGGCCGGCACCATCGCCAGCACGATCACCGGCAGGGTGAGCACGGCCGACACCCGCAGCCGGGTCCGCAGGGCGTCCAACTCGTCGACCGGCGCACCGGCCGGTCGGGTCCCGGCGGGGGCGGGCGGCGGGGGGACGACGGCGGTGTAGCCGGTCTTCTCGACGGTGGCGATCAGGTCGTCCGGGGTGACCCCGTCGGCGTACCGCACGGTGGCCTTCTCGGTGGCGTAGTTGACGCTCGCCTCGACGCCGTCGAGCCGGTTGAGCTTCTTCTCGATCCGGGCGGCGCAGGAGGCGCAGGTCATCCCGCCGATGGCCAGCTCGATCAGGTGGGGGGCGGTGGGCAGGTTCTGCGTGTTCGGGGTCATCGCGGCGCCTCCGGTCAACCGTGGGTGTGACCGGCCCCGCCGGTGACGGTCGGCGTCGGGTCGGTGGTGGGCTCGGGCACGGTGGTGCTGGGAGCGGGGTCCGGGGTGTGCGTGGGGCCGTGGCGGGTCCCGGCGGGCGGGGCGACGGGGCCGGTCAGCTGGCCGACCCCGTACGCCGCGCCGAACACCACCGCGAGGGCCAGGGCGAAACCGCCGAGCCTGGTCGGTGTGTTCATCGGTCGCCCCGGACCGTCACGCCTCGACGAGGTCGTAGCCGGCCTCGTCGACGGCGGCCCGCACGGACGCGGTGTCCAGCGGGCGGTCGCTGGTGACGGCGACCCGGCCGGAGGCCAGGTCGACCTGGACGTCGGTGACGCCGTCGAGGGCACCCACCTCGGCACTCACCGCGCTGACGCAGTGCCCGCAGGTCATGCCCGTCACCTGGTAGTTCGTGATCATGCGGCTCTCCCCTCCATTCGTCCAACATACCCCCCAGGGGTACTTTGCACTGCGACCGTAGCACACCCCCCGGGGGTACGCTATCGTGGTCGTCATGACCACACCGAGCACCCCGGTCCGGGGCTACACCGCCAGCAAGGACCAGCTGCTCGCGCGGCTGCGCCGCGTGGAGGGGCAGGTCCGGGGCATCGAGAAGATGGTCGACGACGACCGGTACTGCATCGACGTGCTCACCCAGATCTCCGCCGTCCAGGCGGCCCTGGACAAGGTCGCCCTCGGGCTGCTCGACGGCCACGCCCGGCACTGCATGCACGAGGGGGCCGCCGAGGGCCGCGCCGACGAGATGGCCGCCGAGATGATGGCCGCCGTCGGCCGCCTGATGAAACGCGGCTGACCCGCCGAGGGGGACGCACACGGGCGGACCGGTCGGGACCGGTCCGCCCGTACCCGGGTCAGCGCCGGGCGAGGATCTTCCGCATGGTGTCGATCTCGTCCTGCTGGCTGGCGACGATCTGCTGCGCCATGGCCCGCGCCCCGGTGTGCCGACCGTCCGCCAGCTCCTGCCGGGCCATGGTGACCGCCCCCTCGTGGTGCGCGATCATCAGACCGAGGAAGAGACGGTCGAAGTCCCGACCGGTCGCCCCCTCCAGCCGGGCCAGGTCGGTGTCGGACATCATCCCCGGCATGCCGTGATCCATCCCGGGCAGGTGACCGCCGGCCGGACTGCCGGCCGGGACGGGTCGCCCCCAGGCGGTGAGCCAGCCGGTCAGGGTGGCGATCTCCGGGGCCTGGGCCGCCCGGATCCGTTCGGCCAACCGGGTGACCTCCGGATCGGCGGCCCGGCTCCCGGCCAGCTCCGACATCCGTACCGCCTGCTGGTGGTGCGGGATCATCATCTGGGCGAACATCACGTCGGCCGGGTCGACCCCGGCGGGGGCGGAGGCGGCCGGGGCGGCACCTGCGGCCGGGCGGCCGTGGCCGCCGTCGGTGGAATGGTCGCCGCCGCAGGCGGACAGGGCGACGACGGTGCTGAGCGCGACGCCGGCCAGGGTGGCACGGCACGCGCGACGACGAGTGGACACGGGCAGACCTTTCGGTACGACGGAGACGGACGCGGGACGCGGCGGAGCCACGTCGGGGCGTCCTATCTGCGCAGTACCGACACCGTGGCGAGGCGGAGCCCGAGCGGGCGGGGTGGCGGGGCGCGCGGCTCCCGGGGCCGCGACGGCGGACGGGACACCCCGGCCGGCCTGGACCGCACGCCGAAGAGCAGCACCAGCACCGTCACGGTGAGCGCGCCGAGCACCGCCAGGCAGACGCCCC
This sequence comes from Micromonospora sp. WMMD723, assembly GCF_049863385.1. Classification (NCBI taxonomy): domain Bacteria; kingdom Bacillati; phylum Actinomycetota; class Actinomycetes; order Micromonosporales; family Micromonosporaceae; genus Micromonospora; species Micromonospora sp. WMMD723. Next base: position 2,595,471 of record NZ_JBMKNR010000001.1, on the reverse strand, counting down.
ACGCCGTCGAGGGGCCGTCGGGCGAACCGCCGGGCAACGCCGCCACGCACCCGTCGGCACATCCCCCGACGGCCGGCACCGGCTCGCGGAGGGACGACCGGTCGACCGGGGCGTCGTGCCCGGCGGTGGACCGGTGCGGGCCACCCGTCGCGGTGTCCTGGCTGGCGGGGTGACCCCCGGCGAGGTGCGTGTCGTGGCCGAGGGTGTGCATCGCGGCGAGCCCCAGCAGCGTGCCGACGAGCAGGAGCAGCCGCAGCCACCGCCCGGTCGTCGTCGCCGTACCCGCCCGCCGCACGGCTCCACGCTAGCCGTCCGGGCCGCCCGGCGGGCCGGTACGGGTGGGTCGGCGCGCGTCGGGCCCGACCCGCGTCGCCGCCACCCCTCGACCTACCGTGGGCAGGGCGAACCGGGCGGGCGGGCCGGGGTGGTGGCTACCATCGTCCGACGACGACCCGCCGCCCGTGGTGAACCGGATGGCCGGCTGACACGTATCCCGTCCCGGATCGTTGGGAGAACTCGCACGCATGGGCGCCGACCACACCCGTCCCGCTCCGTCCACCCCGCCGCGGGTGCGGCGGCTCCTCGTCATGACGGTGGTGCCGCTCATCGTGGTCACGGTGATCGCCACGCTGGTGCTCTGGCCCGGCGCGACCCCGAAGATCGACCAGGGCGAGCAGGTGCCCCGCCACCACGGCACGGTGACCCGGGTGGTGACCGAGCCGTGCCCGCCCGCGCCGCAGACCCCCGACGGCCCCTCCGGGGTGGCCGACGGGCCGTGCGGGACGGTGACCGTCGCCGTCGAGCAGGGGCCGGACGCGGGCCGTGAGGTGCAGACGCCGGTGCCGTCGGGGCCGGGAGCGCCGACGGTGGCGGTCGGCGACGAGGTGGTGCTCGTCGCGCTGGCCGACCCGAGCGATCCGTCGGCGAGCAGCTACCACATCGCCGAGCACCAGCGGGGCATGCCGCTGCTCTGGCTGGTCGCCCTGTTCGCGGCGGCGATCGTGGCATTCGGCCGGCTACGCGGGCTGGCCGCCCTGGCCGGTCTCGGGGCCAGCTTCGCCATCCTGTTGACCTTCGTGGTGCCGGGCATCTCCGCCGGGGGCGCGCCGCTGCCGATCGCGGTCACCGGCGCCGCGTTGATCATGTTCGTGGTGCTGTACCTGACCCACGGGATCACCGCGCAGACCTCGGTGGCGGTGCTGGGCACGTTGGGCAGCCTGGTGCTGACCGGCGTGCTGGGCACGCTGGCCACCGCCGCCACCCACCTGACCGGGTACGGCAGCGAGGAGGCCACCACGCTGTCGATGTACCAGCGTGACGTGGACCTGCACGGCCTGCTGCTGGCCGGGATCATCATCGGTTCGCTCGGTGTCCTGGACGACGTCACGGTCACCCAGGCAGCCACCGTCACCGAGCTGGCGCACGCCAACCCGGGGCTGTCGAGGTTGCAGCTCTACCGGGCGGCGACCCGGGTCGGCCGGGCGCACATCGCGTCCACGGTCAACACGATCGTGCTGGCGTACGCGGGCGCGTCGCTGCCGTTGCTGCTCCTGCTCACCGCCGACAGCCGCCCGGTGAGCCAGATCCTCACCAGCGAGTTCCTGGCCCAGGAGATCGTCCGTAGCGCGGTGGCGACCCTCGGCCTGGTGGCGGCGGTGCCGCTGACCACCGGGTTGGCCGCGCTGGTCGTGACCGCCGGGCGGGGACCGGCCGACGCCGGTACGGCCGGGCCGCCACCCACCCCACGTCCCACCCCCGACCGTGCCGAGGCGTTGGAGGCGTTGAGCGCGCCCCGGCACGGTGCACCGTCCACCCCGGCCCCCGCACGGTGGCCGGACCCGGAAAGGAGCACGGACACCGCATGGTGACACTGCGCTGCGTGACCGGAGGCGAGGTCGCGGCTGTCGGTCGCGTCACTGATTACCCCTCGCTATCGGGAAAATACTCATTTGGTCGGGTTGCGGGCGTAGATCCCCGGTACGACTCTCGGGTAACCTCGCTGCCGGTCACCGCCGAAGGCGCCCACCGGCGCCAGCGGTGCCACCGCCCAATCGCCGTACGGCGAGCCGGGGAACCGAGCACCTGGGGTGAATCCGCGCCAGCGGTAGGGGCCACTTCCGTCCCGAACCCGTCAGCTAACCCGGTCGGCGGTCGACGGAAGGGAAAACTGTGACGGCACCCCTACGCCGCTGGTTGACGCCGGCAGTGGCCGTACTCGCCGCCCTGGCGATCGTCGCCGGACCGGCCGCCGCCCCCGCGACGGCCGCGCCCAACGCGCCCACCCCCTCGGGGCACGAGGAGGACGACGAGCCGAAGCTCCTCACCGACGTCATCGAGGCCACCAACCGGGAGTATTCGGCGGCGAAGACCCGGCTGGAGAAGTCCAAGAAGCGCCAGCTCGAATACGCCATCGAGGTGGAGAAGGCGGAGCAGGAGCTGGCGGCGCTGGCCCCGCAGGTCACCGAGATCGCCGCCCAGTCGTACCGGACCGGTCGGGTCGGCGCGGTCGCCGCGCTGCTGGAGAGCGACGCGCCTGACGCCTTCGTCCGCCGGGCCGCCGCCCTGGACGAGCTGAACATGGTCAACGCCGGCAAGCTGGCCGAGGTCAACAAGGTCAAGACCCGGGCCGAGCAGGCCAAGCTCGCCGTCGACGCCGAGGTCCGGGAGCAGCAGAAGCAGACCAACCTGATGGCCAAGAAGAAGACCGAGGCCGACAAGGCGCTGGCCCTGGTCGGCGGCCGGGGCTTCACCGGCGGCCTGGTCGACGCGACGTCCCCGGTGGCCCGCGTCGCCCCCGGCCAGACCGCCGACGGCGATTGGCGTGGCGAGTCGTGCAGCGAGAACGACCCGACCACGTCCGGCTGCATCACCCCGCGCACGCTGCACATGTACAAGGAGGTCAAGCGGGCCGGGTTCAACCGGTTCGTCGGCTGCTACCGCCCCGGTGGGCCGTGGGAGCACCCCAAGGGCAGGGCGTGCGACTGGTCGTTGCAGAAGAGCGGGTTCAGCCCGTGGCACAACAACGACACCCGGATGTACGGCAACAACCTCGCCGCGTTCCTGATCCGCAACTCGGACCGGCTGGGCATCTACTACGTGATCTGGAACCGGCAGATCTGGTTCCCGGCCAACGGCTGGAGTTCGTACTCGGGACCGTCCGACCACACCGACCACGTCCACGTGTCACTGCTGTAGCGACCGTGTTCGACACCACGGCGGCGATGGTGCGGTGTCCGGGTCCCTGGACGCCGCGCCACCGGCCCCGATGAGTTGTTCGGGCCACGCACGACGAAGGCCGCCCGGCTGAGCCGGGCGGCCTTCGTCGTGACCGGTGCGGGTCAGGAGGCGACGGGTGCCGACGCGGCACCGGCCGGCACGGCCGGTGCGGGCACCGCGGCGGCGGGCTCGGACAGCACGGCGGCGGGCTCGGGGGCCGGGGCGACCTGGTGGACCTCGCCGGCGGCGAGGCGGTAGGACATGCCGACCACCGCGCACCGACCGGCGACCACCTCGGCGGCGATCACCGGCGAGTTGCCGAGCAGCACCTCGACGGTCTGCGCGATGTGGATGTCGACGATCCCGTCGATGTCGTGCACCCCCTGCTGGGCCGCGCGACGCAGGCTCGGCCCGACGGCGGCGACCACCGAGTAGAGGTGCCCCGGGGGCTGGGTGCCGGTGCGGGCCGTGTCCCGGGCCGCCTGCACCGCACCGCAGGAGTCGTGCCCGAGGACCACCACCAGCGGGGTGCCGAGCACCGTGACCGCGTACTCGACGCTGCCGAGCACCTCGGGCCCGGCGGTGTGCCCGGCGGTCCGGACCACGAAGAGGTCACCGAGACCCCGGTCGAAGATGATCTCGGCGGCGAGCCGGGAGTCGGAGCAGCCGACGATGACGGCGAAGGGATGCTGACCGTCGGCGACGGCGGCGCGGTGCCCGGCGTCCTGGTTGGGATGACGGGGCACACCGGCGACGAACCGCCGGTTGCCGGCCTGCAACTCGGCCAACGCCTGGGTCGGAGTGATCGGGGCCATTGCCTCACCTCGGTCCGGAATCGCACCTGGTCACGCCGGCCGGCGGCGACGACGGCCGTGTCCCCACGGTCACACGCAGCTAAAGGTACGTCAAGATTTCGTGATACACGTTTCAGGCGTCGGTCGGCGCGGTGTCGACGGCGTGTCGGAGCCGGGGCGCGCACCGGACCGGCGGGCGACCCCGCAGGCTCGACCCGGCCGACCGGCGCGGCCCGTCGGGGCGGCCGACGACGGGTCTCCCAGGTACGGGCCATACCATGACCGGCATGGCGACAGGCGGCACGGGGAGCACCCGGAACTGGACGTTCCTCACCAACCACGGCCATGTGCTGCTCGCCATCGCCCGGAACCCCACCGCCCGCCTCCGCGACGTCGCCGACGAGGTCGGGGTGACCGAACGGGCCGCCCAGGCGATCGTCGCCGACCTGGAGGCCGGCGGCTACCTGCGGCGTACCCGGGTCGGCCGGCGCAACGAGTACACGCTCAACCCGAGCGGCCACTTCCGGCACCCCGCCGAGGCCGACCGCCAGGTCGGCGCCCTGCTCGCCCTGTTCAGCCCCGACCCGGCCGACGCCGGGTCCTGAGCCGCCGGGCCCGGACGCCGACGGCCCGCCCCGGCGGGGACGGGCCGTCGCGGGTGGAGGGTCAGCAGAAGCTGCCCGCTCCGCCGCCACCGTCCTGCCGGGTGGTGCGGAAGTCGCACAGGTCGTAGCCGTTGGCGGTGAGCACCGCCTTCGCCGCCGCCGTCTGCGCCCCGGTCAGCGCCGGCTCCCGGGAGAGGACGAAGCCGGTGCTGCGGTCCGGGTCGCCGACGACCGCCCACCGGTAGCCGGAATCGAGCCCGATCACCACGTAGTTCGGCCCACCCAGGTAGATCCACCTACCGCCGAGCTTGAGGAAGGACACGGTCAACGCCGAGTCGGCCGGCGGGTTCTCACTGCGGGCCCGCCCGGTGACCGCGCTGGTGGTGCCCACGATGGTGCGGCAGGCGTTGCGGACCCCGATGGTGCCGTCGGGCTGGACGTCGTACCGCGCCGTCACGTTCTTGTAGCACTGGATCTCGAAGATCGCCGGGATGGCGGCGATCTGGTACCAGTCACCCGCGTAGCGCTCGACGTCGACGTCGGCCACCGGGGTGAGCGGTCCGGTGTCGACGGCGGTCGGCGCGGCCTGCGCGGGTGCGGCGGTGGCCAGCACCGCCGCGGCGGCGACCGCGACAGCCGCGACGGCCTGACGGCGTACTCCCATGGTGTCTCCTCCGGTCTGTCGGTCCGGCGCGACGGACGTCACGCCGACCGCGGAATTGCCCGGACCCACCGGCCGGAAACTGTAGGCATTCTCATTCCTGTCAATGCATCCGGACGCAGGCCAACGGCCGTATCCCTGGTGGGAACAGTCCGTCCACACGGCACACCGTGGCCCGACTCACTCCTCCGGTCGGGTCACCGCCGCTGCGCGGACGGCCGGTCGGGGATAGGTTGGACGGGTGATCCGCGTAGCCCCCACCCCGCCGGTCTGGGTGTCGAGGCTGCGCGACCTGACCCGGCTGGCGGTCACCGCGCTGGTGCTCGCCGCCGGCCTCGGCGGGTTCCTCGCCGTCACCGGCGGCCCGGCCGCCGTCGCCGCCCGACCGTCCGTGGTGACCTCGCGGGTGGCGACGCTGCCCGCCGACGCCCGACCGACCGACGACCGGGCCGACGCCCGGCCCGGTGACGAACGGCCCGCCGACGGGTCGCTGCGCCCCCAGTCGCCGACGCCCGCCGCCGAGGCCGCCACCCGGCCCGTCGCGCCGGCCGCCGGGGCGACGCCGGACCCGGTCCGGGACGCCACCGGTCGACGCGGCCCGCCCCGGAGCTGAGCCGCGCGGCACCTGCGCCGCCCGTCCCGGCCACGACCGGGCCCCTGCCGACCGCAGCCCCGGGATGTCCGGCCGGCCCGACCGCGATCCGGACAGGTCCGGTCCGGCAGATCCGGTCGACCGAACCGGTCCGCCCGTCGCAGGACGCGCCGCACAGCTCCCCCGCCCGCTGCCGGGCCCCCGTCCGTCCACATCGTTGTCCACCGTGAGGTGTTGGTGATGCAGACCGTCTTCTCCGCCGTCCTGCCCGATGTCCCCGCCGCCGCCGCGATCTGGCTGATCCTGCTCGCCCTCGCCGCCGTCGCCGTCGCGGCCCTGGTGGTCCGGCCCGGCCGGCTCCGGCTGGCGGTGGCCGGCCGGTTCCGCGACGCCGCCCTGCCCGACGACCCGGAACGGGCCGAGCAGGACCGGGAGCACACCCGGTACGCCGAGGAGGTCGCCGTGGCGGCCGACCGGGCCGGCACCACGGCGAGCCGGTTGCGGGCCGAGTGGCTCGCCACCCAGGACGAGGTCGAGTCGGCCTGGACCGCCCTGGAGGCGGCCGAGGCGCACCTGCGCCGGCTCGCCGCCGCCGCGGTCATGCCCCTGCCGCACACCGGTCAGACCCCCGCCGAGTACGCCGACCGGGAACGCTGGCTGCACCGGGCCGCCGAGGCGGCGCACCGGCGCGGTGAGCTGTCGGACGCGCAGCTCGCCGACGCCCTCGCCCACCGGGCCGGCTGGGACCCGCGCCGGCACCCGGTGGAGCAGGAACTCGTGCTGCGCCGCGCGACCCGGGACCACCTGGCGGCCCGGCACCGGGCAGCGGTCGCCCGGGAGCAGGCGGCCTGGCGGGCCGCCGACCTGGCCGGCGCGGCGGCCCGCAGCCTGCGCGACGAGGCGTTCGCCGCGCGGGAGCGCCGCCCGGAGCGGGCCGAGTCGGTGCTGCCGATGCCGGAGGCCCCCCGCTCGGCGGCGGACACCACCCGGGAGAACCCGGTCGTGGCGCGCGGCCGGGCCGCCGTCCCCGCCTACTGACCCACCTCCACGACCTGGCCCGCTTCACGACGGCGACGCCGCCGACGCCGGGGGTGCACAGCCGGTGACGCCGGACGCGCACAGCCGGTGACGGCGGCGCGTCGCCTACCGGACAGCGGCGCGGTGGGCGGCGCTGGACTAGCGTTGCGGGCATGTCCCGGGAGATGTGGGCGCTCGTCGTCGTCGGCGCGATCCTGGCGCTGGCGACACTGGTCGGCGCGGTCCTGCTGGCGGTGCGGGTGGTGCGCACCCGACGGCTGCTCGGCACCCTCGGGGTGAGCGGCAAGGTGGCGTTCTACGGTGCGCTGATCTACACGATCTGCCCGGTCGACCTGCTGCCCGACCCGATCTACCTGGACGACATGGGCGTGCTGGCCGGGGCGTTGATCTACCTGACCCGGCTGGCCCACCGCCGCCGGGCCGCCGGCCGCAGCCTGCCCGGTCAACCCGGCCGCACGGGTGTCCCGCCCGGCCCGGGCCAGTCCCGCCAGATCGTGTCATGATCGGGGCCGAGCCGGGGCCACGCCGGCCCTGGGACGGGGGACGGACATGGCCGGCAGGCATCGGTTGGACCCGTACGACGAGCGGGTCCTCACGTTCTGCCGTGAGCGGCACCTGGCCACGCTGACCACCCTGCGGCCCGACGGCACGCCGCACGTCGTACCGGTCGGGCTGACCTACGATCCGGCGGCCGGGCTGGCCCGGGTGATCACGTCCGCCGGTTCGGCGAAGGCCCGGTACGTCGCCGCCGCCGGTGCGGCGGGGGTCCCCGTGGCGGCGTGCCACCTCGACGGCCGCTGGTGGCTGACCGTCGAGGGCCGGGCGGTGCTGCGGACCGACGCCGCAGCGGTGGCCGAGGCCGAACGCCGGTACGCCGAGCGCTACCGCCCGCCGCGCCCGAACCCGGAGCGGGTGGTCATCGAGATCGGCGTGACCCGGCTGCTCGGCTCCCTCCCGCCGCTGACGTCCGAACAGGACCGACCCGGCGCGACGGACCGACCGGCGCGACGGACGGGTCGCTGACCGTCGCCAGCGGGCGGGGCCGACAGGTGGTGGCTCATCGACGGTGATGGGTTCGGAGGGCCGGCGATGGGTACAGGCCCCGCCAGGAGCCGATCCGTCCGCAACCGGTAAGGGGCACCGAGATGAGCGACCCACAGGCCACCACGGCTCAGGACGTGGTGGACGTCCTGACCGCCGACCACCACGAGATCGAGGCGATCTTCGTGGAGCTGGAGAACCCGCAGGGCACCGCCGAGCACCGCCGCCGGCTGGCCGACGTGCTGATCGCCGAACTGGTCCGGCACGCGGTCGCCGAGGAGATGTACGTCTACCCGACCGCCCGCCGGGCCCTGCCCGACGGCGACCAGCTCGCCGAACACGAGATCGCCGAACACGCCGCCGCCGAGCGGACGCTGAAGGAACTGGAGCCGTTGGACCCGTCCGACGCCCGCTTCGAGCCGCTGATCAGCCACCTGGCGAAGACCATCAGGCACCACGTACGAGAGGAGGAGTCGGAGCTGTTCCCCCGACTGCGGGCCGCGGTCGCCCACGAGGAGCTGGTGGAGCTGGCCGACCGGGTGGTGACGGCGAAGGGGCACCTGCCGACCCGCCCGCATCCCGGCGCACCGGACCACCCACCGGCGAACCGGCTGCTCAACCCCGGTACCGGGCTGATCGACCGAATCAGGGACACGCTGAGCGGGCGACCGACCAACCGGGCCGAGCTGCACGACGGGCAGGACTGACCGTCGCCGGTGGTCACCTGCGGGCACCCCGCCCGAGGTGACCACCGCGTCCGGTCACGGCTCCGGGGCCACCCGGCTGCCGTCCGCCGCGTCGGACACCACGATCGCCTCCATCGGGCAGGACTCGGCGGCGTCCAGCACCGCCTCCGCCGGGTCGATCCGTTCGGCCACCGGCCGGGACAACCCCCCGTCCACGAGGACGAAGTGGGCCGGGGCGTAACTCGCGCAGATCCCCGCCCCGATGCACCGGGTCGGGTCCACGTGCACCCGCCAGCCGCTGTCCCCCATCTGCTCCACCGTTCCTTTCGCTACCAGTTCACGGGCAACGCCGTCAGACCCCGGACGAGCAGGCCGCTCTTCCAGGTCAGTGCCGCCGGGGGCACCGCCAGCCGCAGGCCCGGGGTGCGGGTCAACAGCGTCTCCAGGACCACCTGGAGTTCCATCCGGGCCAGTTGGGCCCCGATGCAGTGGTGCGGGCCGTGACCGAAGGCGAGGTGCGGGTTCGTCTCCCGGTCGAGGACGAGCCGGTCGGCGTCGGGGAAGACGGTCTCGTCCCGGTTGGCCGAGGGGATGGAGACCAGCACCGGTTCCCCGGCGCGGACCAGCACCCCACCGAGTTCGACGTCCGTCAGGGCGTACCGGGCGAACGCGGAGGTCGCGCCGAGCGGGATGAACCGCAGCAGTTCCTCCACGGCGGAGGGCACCAGGGACGGCTCGTCGAGCAGCCGCTGCCAGACGTCGGGCTCGGTGAGCAGGACGTAGACCAGGTTGGGGATCTGGGTCACGGTGGTCTCGTGGCCGGCGGCCAGCAGGCCCGCCGCCAGACGTACCATCTCGTCCTCGGTGAGCCGGTCGGCGTTCTCGTCGCGGGCCCGGACCATCGCCCCGATCAGGTCGTCGGTGGGGGTCACCCGCCGCTTCGCGATCAGCCCCGCCATGTACGACAGCAGTTGGTCGAGGTAGCTCTCGGCCACCTCCGGCCGCAGCGAGGTGGTCGACACGATCGCCTCGGACCAGGTGTGGAACCGGTCCTGGTCGGCGACCGGCACCCCGAGCAGGTCGCAGATCACCCGGATCGGCAGCGGGGTGGCGAGGTGGGCGACCAGGTCGGCCGGTGACCCGGCGGCGATCATGCCGGCGACGAGTTCGTCGGCCAGTTCCCGGGTGCGTGGGCGCAGTTCCTCGACCCGCCGGGCGGTGAACGCCTTGGCCGCCAGCCGCCGCAGCCGGCTGTGCTCGGGCGGGTCCATCCCGAGGATGCCGGACTCCCGCTGGTAGGGGACGCTGCGCGGCTCGTCCCGTCCGACGGCGGCGGCCCGGCTGAACCGCGGATCACCCAGCACGGTCCGCACGTCCGCGTGCCGGGTGGCCAGCCAGGCCGGCTCCCCGAACGGGAGTCGCACCCGGACCAGCGGTTCGTCGCGGCGCAGCCCGGCGTAGCGGGGGTCGACGTCGAGCCGGTGCGGATCGCTGAACGGATACGGCCGGGCCTGTGTGGCGTGCGTTGTCTCGGTCACCGGGGATGCTCCCTCTCGTCGACGGCCCGCGGGCTCGCGCGCCGACCCACTCCACACGACTCCACGGTGAGTCATGCCCCGAATGCGGATAGTAGCGAGAGTCCTCGATGGTTACCAGAGGTGATCAGCCCTTGACACGACACTGCCGGGCCACCCCGTTCGGGGTGGCCCGGCAGCGGGAAACCGGTCAGCGGCCCTGGTCGCCCTCACCGGTGTGCGCCTGGGCCGCGTCGACACCCTTGTCGATCTGCTCGTCGTACCTGCCGCCGGTCCGCTTGTCGGCGTAGTCGCCGGCCTTGTCCAGGCCCTGGTCGACCTGCTTGTCGTGCTTGTCCGCGAAGTCCTTGGCCTTGTTCAGGAAGTCACTCATGATGTCCCCTCCTCGTTCGCTGTCTGCTGCGTTCCCCCACCACCCGGGCGCAAACCCCGCAGCGCACCGTGGCGCGGCCGCGGTGGGCGGACCGGGGTGTCGTCCTGCCGGCGGCACCGTCCGGAAACGACCGTCCTGAACGGAACCGGGCCGCCGGCGCGGCGTTGAGCCACCGGGTGTCGCGGCCGACCCGGTCGGGTATCGACCCCGCCGAGACCGAGGAGGAACCGACGTGGTCGACGACGGTGCCGGGCGGACGCCCGAGGTGACGGCTGCGGGTGCCCGCCCCAGCCCACGGCATGCCTGGGCGGCGCTGCCCTGGCTGGTCCGCACGGCGGTGGTGTGGAGCGCCTGCCTGGTGGTCGTGGTGTTCGGCTGCTACCTGCTGGGCCGGGTGGCGGTGCTGCTCGCGCCACTGGCGATCGCGGTGGCGGTCACCCTCTTCCTCACCGCGCTGCTCGACCCGGTGCTGCTGGCCCTGCGCCGGCTGCGGGTTCCGGCCGCGCTCGCCGCGCTGCTGAGCGTCCTGCTGCTGCTCGGGGTGCTGGTCGGGGTGGGGGTGCTGGTGTGGAACCTGACGGCCGCCCAGTTCGGCGAGCTGAGCCAGCAGCTCGACGAGGGGCTGCAACGTTCCCGCGACTTCGTCACCGGGACCCTGCCGGTCAGTGACGCCCAACTCGACAAGCTGATCGGGCAGGTCCGCGACGGGCTGGGCGGCAGCGCCCCCGACCCGGTCGGCGGGGCCCGTACGGCGGCCGAGGCACTCGGCTCCACCCTGCTCGCCCTGGTGTTGCTGTTCTTCCTGCTCAAGGACGGCCGGTCGATGTGGCACTGGGTGCTGCGCCGGATGACCGGGCCGAACCGTACGGTGGCCGCCGAGGCGGGCCGGGTCGGTTGGCGCACCCTCGGCTCGTACAGCCGGGGCACGATGGTCATCGCGGCCATCGACGCGATCGGGATCGGGCTGGCGCTGGTGCTGCTCGGGGTGCCGTTGGCGCTGCCCCTGGCACTGATCACCTTCCTCGGCGGTTTCGTGCCGATCATCGGGGCGACGGTGGCCGGCGCGGTGGCCGTCCTGGTGGCGTTGGCCGCGAACGGGCCGACCACGGCGCTGCTGGTACTGGCCGCGGTGATCGCCGTCCAGCAGGTCGAGGGCAACCTGCTGGAACCGTTGATCATGAAGCGGCAGGTGCAGTTGCACCCGGCGGTGATCCTGGTGGTGGTCACGGCGGGCACGCTGATCGCCGGCATCGCCGGGGCCTTCGTCTCGGTACCGATCGCGGCGGTCGCCTACCGGGTGGTCGACACCGTCCAGCGGCACCGGGAGCAGGTCGCCCCGACCCCGCCGGCCGACCGCCCCCACCACCGCGGCGAGAAACCCCCCGCCGCCCCAGCCTGAGGCCGCCGGCCCGCCCAGCGCCCCGGACGCATGCTCCCGGTCGTCGCTGGGGAGGCGATGTTGCGGCATCCGGGCCCTCGGACACCGCAACATCGCCCCCCTAGCCTCCCGTCCCCGCCGGCCCGGCCCGGCCCGGTCAGGCGGGGACGGGGAGATGGTGGGTGAACCATCCGGCGGCGGCGTCGGTCACCTGGTCGAGCGTGCCGGGCTCCTCGAACAGGTGACCGGCGCCGGGCACCACGCGCAGTTCGTGCGGGGCGGCGAGCACCTCGGCGGCCTGCTCGTTCACCGTGATCACCTGATCGTCGAGGCCGCCCACCAACAGCAGCGTCGGAGCGCGTACCCCGGACAGGGCGGGGCCGGCCAGATCCGGCCGGCCGCCCCGGGACACCACGGCGGCGACCCGCTGCGGGCGGGCAGCGGCGGCCACCAGGGCGGCGGCGGCCCCGGTGCTCGCCCCGAACAGGCCGACCGGCAGCCGGCCCAGCGTGGGTTCGGCGGCGAGCCAGTCGAAGGTGCCGGTGAGCCGGTCGGCCAGCAGGTCGATGTCGAAGCGCCACTGTGCGGTCCGGGCGTCGACCTCGTCCTCCTCGGCGGTGAGCAGATCCACCAGCACGGTCACCAGCCGGCGACGCTGCAGCCCCCGGGCCACCGCCACGTTGCGCGGGCTGTGCCGGGAACTGCCGCTGCCGTGGGCGAAGAGCACCACCCCCGTCGCGTCGTCCGGCCCGTCGACGTCCGCCGGCAGCCTGACCTCCCCCAGCGACACCGTCGCCTCGGCGCGTATCCCCATGGTGGTTGCCCCTTCCCGCTCGCCGGCCGGTGGCGGTTACCCGCCCGGGGGCCGCTCTCACCCGTTGCCTTGACACCGGCGACAAGGTCTAGCGTGACGCCGGGAGACGCCGCCGGGGAGGTCGGGATGCTGATCGGCGAACTGGCGCAGCGGGCCGGGACGAGCACCCGCACGCTGCGGTACTACGAGACGCACGGGTTGGTCCGGCCGCGCCGCTCGGCCAACGGCTACCGGGTGTACGACGAGGCCGAACTGCGGGTGGTGCACGAGATCCGGGCGCTGCTGGCGGTCGGCTTCGGCCTCGACGACATCCGGCCCTTCGTGGCCTGCCTGCGGGCCGGCCACGCCTCCGGGGACGTCTGCCCCGACTCGGTGGCGGTGCTTCGCCGCAAGCTGGCCGAGGTGGACGCCTACCTCGACCGGCTCGGCACGGTCCGCCGCCGGCTGCACGACCAGCTCGCCCAGGCCATCGCACAACGGGAGGAAACATGCCTCAGGACACGGCAGCGCACCGGTTGACCGCCGTCACCGACGCCACCTTCGCCGACACGGTGCTGGCCGCCGACCGGCCGGTGGTGGTCGACTTCTGGGCCGACTGGTGCCCGCCCTGCGTCGGCACCTCCCGGCACCTCGCCGAGTTGGCCGGGGAGTTCGGCGACCGGCTGCGGGTGGTCGCCCTGGACACCGACGCGAACCCGGACACCACCCGGGCGTACGGGGTGATGTCGCTGCCCACCATGCTGGTGTTCGTCGGCGGGCAGGTGGCCGGCTCGATCGTCGGCGCCCGCCCGAAGAACCACCTGCGCCTCGCCTTCGCCCGCCACCTCGACACCTGACGCCACCCGCGCCCGGCGGCGGTTTGCGGGGGTTTCCGGCGGGAACACGCGCGGGACACCGGCGCAGCCGCGCCGCGCACGGATCACGAGGTTCGCCATGGCCAAGCGGAAGGCACGTCAGCAGACCCGGACCATCGAGCAGGACCGCCCCGAACCGGACGTCGGGCACGAGCCCGACTGGGCGGACGAGGCGGCGCAGGCGCGTACCCCCGAGGACCCTCGGGCGGTCGCCCCGCGCGACGCCGGTGGCCGGCCCTCCAACGGCCCCCAGTTCTGACCCGCTGATCAGTCACGGGTGGTGGGTCGCCGTCGCGCCCGCGACGGCGACCCACCGGCGGGGTCAGCCGGGGGACTCGGGCAGGCGCAGCAGCGGGGCCCGGCCGGGCGGCTGCTCCGGTGCCGGGCCGCTCCCGTGGCGCTGCGGCACCGGCACGGTCACCGGCGCGGCGGAGGTGACCCGCACGGTCTCGCCGTGGTGCCGCAGCTCAACCACCGTGTCCGGGCCGCCGTTACGCAGCGAGTACGTCGTCTGGTGCGGCCGGACGTCCACCCGCAGCCGCATCGACCGCCACTGCAACGAGAACTCCAACCGGCTCAACCGGCTGGACAGCCGGGGGGCGAACGACAGCTCGCCGTCGTGGTCGCGCAGCCCGCCGAACCCGGCCACCAACGCGATCCAGGCCCCCGCCAGCGACGCCATGTGCACGCCGTCGCGGGTGTTCTCGTTGAGGTCGTGCAGGTCCATCAGCGCGGCTTCCCGCAGGTAGCTGTGCGCCAGCTCGGCGTGGCCCACCTCGGCCGCGAGCACCGCCTGGGTGCAGGCCGACAGGGACGAGTCCCGCACGGTACGCCGCTCGTAGTAGAGGAAGTTGCGCAGCTTCTGCGCGTCGGTGAAGGCGTCCCCCCGCCAGTGCATGGCCAGCACCAGGTCGGCCTGCTTGACCACCTGCTTGCGGTACAGGTCGAAGTACGGGTAGTGCAGCAGCAGCGGGTACTTCTCGGTCGGGGTGTGCGCGAAGTCCCACTCCTGGAGCCGGGTGAACCCCTCCACCTGCTCGTGCACGTCGAGGTCCTCGTCGTACGGGATGTGCATGGCGGTGGCGGCGTCCCGCCACTCGGCCGCCTCCTCCTCGGACACCCCCAGGTCGAGGGCCTCGTCGCGCAGGCGCATCGCGCAGTCGGCGGCGGTGAGCAGGTTCCGCTGCGCCATCAGGTTGGTGTAGATGTTGTCGTCCTTGACGGCGGTGTACTCGTCGGGGCCGGTCACCCCGTCGATGTGGAACCGGCCGTACCGGTCGTGGTGGCCCAGGGAACGCCACAGCCGCGCCGTCTCCACCAGCAGTTCCAGGCCGATGTCCCGTTCGAGCTGCTCGTCGCCGGTGACCAGGACGTAGCGGCGCAGCGCGTCGGCGATGTCGGCGGCGATGTGGAAGGCGGCGGTGCCGGCCGGCCAGTACGCCGAGGACTCCGGCCCCTCGATGGTGCGCCACGGGAACGCCGCGCCGGCCAGGTTCAACGTCCGGGCCCGCTCCCGGGCCTGCTCCAGCGTGGCGTGCCGCCAGTACAGGGCGTCGCGTACCGCGCCCGGCTGGGTGTACGTCAACACCGGCAGCACGAACATCTCGGTGTCCCAGAACGCGTGCCCGTCGTAGCCGGGACCGGTCAGCCCCTTGGCGGAGATCGGCCGGCGCTCGGCCCGCGCCCCGGCCTGGAGCACGTGGAACAGTCCGAACCGGACGGCCTGCTGCACCTCCGGGTCCCCCTCGACCCGGACGTCGGCGGCGTCCCAGAACCCGTCGAGGTATTCGCGCTGCTCCCGGTGCAGCCCGTCCCAGCCGGTCAGCCGGGCGGCGGCCAGCGCCGCGCCGACCTGGTCGCGCAGCGCGGGCAGTGAGCGCCGGCTGGACCAGCCGTACGCGAGGTACTTGACCACCCGCACCGTCTCGCCGGGCTGGAGCACGCAGCCGATGGTGGTCCGGACCCAGTCCTCGTAGCCCTCGGACTCGAGGGTGGTCCGGCCCGGGGCGTCCACGTCGTGGCCCATCCCGGCGGCCACCCGCAACCCGCTGACCTTGGTGCGGTGGATGAGCAGCCCGCCGTCGTCGGTGGTCAGCTCCTCCTCGGCCTGCAACGGCGACTCCAGCACGGCGGCGACCCGGGGGTCGCGGCTCTGCGCCGGCAGGTTCTCGTTGGCGACCAGCTCGGACTGGAGGATCAGCCGCAGCGGGCCGCTGACCGCCTCCACCTCGTAGTGGATCGCGGCGACCGACCGTTGGGTGAAGGAGACCAGCCGGGTGCTGCGGACCTTCACCTCCCGGCCGGCGGGCGAGCGCCAGTGCATCTCCCGGTAGAGGGTGCCGGCCCGCAGGTCGAGGACCCGTTCGTGGCTGAGCAGCTCGCCGTAGCGCAGGTCGAGGGGTTCGTCGTCGACGAGCAGCCGGATCAGCTTGCCGTTGGTGACGTTGACGATGGTCTGCCCCGACTCGGGGAACCCGAACCCGGCCTCCGCGTACGGCAGCGGACGCAGCTCGTAGAACGAGTTGAGGTAGGTGCCGGGCAGGCCGTGCGGCTCACCCTCGTCGAGGTTGCCGCGCAGCCCGATGTGACCGTTGGAGAGTGCGAAGACCGACTCGGACTGGGCCAGCACGTCCATGTCGAGGCGGGTCTCCCGGATGTGCCACGGCTCGACCGGGTAGGCGCGCTCCCGGATCATGCGGCTGGCCCGCGCAGCAGCTCGGCCAGGTCGGTGACGACCACGTCGGCGCCGTGGGCGCGCAGCTCGTCGGCCTGTCCGGCCCGGTCCACCCCGATCACGTGCCCGAAGCCGCCGGCCCGGCCGGCGGCCACCCCGGCCAGCGCGTCCTCGAACACGGCCGCGTCGGCGGGGTCCACCCCGAGCAGCTCGGCGGCGGCGAGGAAGGTGTCCGGGTGTGGTTTGCCGCGCAACCCCTCGGCGCGGGCGACCAGCCCGTCGACGCGTACCTCCAGCAGGGGTTCCAGGCCGGCGGCGGCGACCACGTCGCGGCAGTTGGCGCTGGCCGAGACCACCGCGCGGCGCAGCCCGGCCCGCTCGGCCGCCTTCAGGTAGGCCACCGACCCGGGGTACGCCTCGACGCCGTCGTGGTGGATCCGGTCCAGCAGCACGACGTTCTTGCGGTTGCCGACCCCGTTGACGGTCTCCGCGTCGGGCGGGTCGTCGGGGCTCCCCTCGGGCAGGGTGACGCCCCGGGAGGCGAGGAAGGAACGCACCCCGTCGGCGCGCGGTTTCCCGTCGACGTAGCGGTGGTAGTCCGGGCCGGGATCGAACGGCCGGAACGGTTCGCCGCCGGCCTCGGCGTGCCGGCGCAGCAGGTCGTCGAAGGTCTGTTTCCAGGCGGCGTTGTGCACCTTGGCGGTCGCGGTCAGCACGCCGTCGAGGTCGAAGAGGCAGGCGGTCACATGAGCAGGTAGGCCCAGCACGCTACGAATCTATCCACCGCCCCACCCGGGCAAACCCCCGCCACGCGGGTCAGCGGTCGGGGCGCAGCGTCCACAGGACGGTCATGGTGGCGGTGACGGTCCCGTCGGGGGTGCCGATCTCGACCGCGACCGGGAACTCGGGGCGCTGCCCGGCGTCCAGCTCGGCGAGCACCTCGGCCGGGGGACGGCCGAGCCGCGCGGTGGCCAGCACCTCGCCCATCGCCACCCGCCGGTACGCGATGTCGGCCCGCACGGCGAGCGGCACGGCCCGGTCGAGCACCTGCCCGAACGCCGCCATCACCACGGCGCCGGAGGCGGTCTCGCCGAGGGTGAACATGGCCCCGGCGTGCGGGCCACCGACGTGGTTGTGGGTGGCCGGCGTGTCGGGCAGCCGGACGACCGCCCGGACTCCGCCCTCGGCCTCCGGCGCGACCTCGACGATCTCGAAGCCGAGCGTGCGGGCGAACGGGACGGCCCGCAGGACCCCGGCCGCCACCTCCCGGGAGTCAACGGTCATACCCCCGACGTTACCCGCGGGTAAACACCCCGCCAAGCCCTCGCACAATTCCCGCAATGTCACTGGAATTGCGGCATCAGAACCTGCGGACACCGCAATTGCAGCGACATTGCGGTATCCGCACCGGGCCAGGGCTCGACGGGTCAGCGCCAGCCGACGTCGATCCGGTCGCCGCGTTCGTCGAAGAAGTGCAGGGCGTCCATCCGGACCGCGACCGCCATCGGGTGCCCCGCCGAGATCGCCGGGTACGGGGCCAGCCGGACCGCCAGTTCCGCCGGGCGGCGGTGGTGCCGGCCGGGGTCGTTCAGCACGCTGGTGCGGTTGCCGCCGGGCGTCCGGTCGACCTCCTCCGGGTCGGTGGCCCGCCCGGTGAGCCGGGACATGACCTGGCCGAACCGGCGCAGCCCGCGCTGACCCGGGACCGCGTCCTCGGCGGGGGCGCTCATCTCGTCGACCATGATGGCGGTGGCGCCGATGTCGAGGAAGGCCAGCGACTCGTGCCCGTGGTGCTCCAGGTAACGCACCCGGCCCTGGAGCACGTCACCGGGGGTGTCCGGGGCGACCGGGGTGAGCGCCTCGGCCCGCATCCCGACCACGATCCGCTCGCCGTGGTAGTGCGCCACGGCCCGGCTGCGGATGTCGTCCCACGGCAGGTAGAGCGCCTGCTCGCCGAGGGTCAGCGTGACGTACCGGTCGAGGTGGACGTAGACCGACGCCTCCAGCAGGTTCATCCGGGGGCTGCCGAGGAACGCCGCCACGTAGAGGGTCGCCGGGCGGCCGTACACCTGGGTGGGGGTGCCGACGTCCTGGAGCACGCCCTTGCGCATGATGGCCACCCGGTCGGCCATGGTCAGCGCCTCGGCCTGGTCGTGGGTGACGTAGATGGTGGTGACGCCCAGCTCACGGGTCAGCGCGGAGATCTCGGCGCGCAGCTCGGCCCGCAGCCCGCTGTCCAGGTTGGACAGCGGCTCGTCCATCAGGAACAGCCCCGGCCGGCGGACGATCGCCCGACCCATCGCGACCCGCTGCCGCTGGCCGCCGGAGAGCTGGCTCGGTTTGCGGCCGAGCACGTCGCCGATGCCGAGCGCACTGGCCACATCCTGCACCCGCTCACCCCGGGGCACCGGCTCGACCCCGGACAGCTTGAGCGGGAAGCCGATGTTGTCACCGACGGACATGTGCGGGTAGAGCGCGAAGTCCTGGAAGACCATGGCGATCTTCCGGTCGCGCGGCGGCAGGTCGTTGGCGACCTCACCGTCGAGCATCACCGCGCCGGTGGTCGGCTCGGCCAGGCCCGCGATCATCCGCAGCACGGTCGACTTCCCGCAACCGGACGGGCCCAGCAGCACCATGAACTCCCCGTCGACGACGTCGAGACTGACGTTGTCGACGGCAATTGTCCCGTCCGGGAATACCTTTGTGACGTCCTTCAGCGCGACGGTGGTCACCGTCTCCTCCCCCAGCTTGGCCGAACCCCGGGGTTGACTGTGACGAGCATCATCGGGTTAGCACATCGGGTAAACGTGCCATGTTCGGCTGATGACAGCCCTATTACGGGCCAGTACGGCGATCCGCCCGGATCCTCACCCTGATTCGCCGAGAAACACCCGCCGGACCACCCGTTCCGCCGCGTGCCCGTCGTCCCAGCCGCAGAACCGCTCCCGGAACGCCCGTCGGGCCCGCTCGGCCGAAGCGCCGGTCACCGCGTCGGAGCGGAAGACCTCCCGGAGTTCGTCGAAGGTCAGCGCGACCGCGCCCGGCGGCTCGGCGGTCACGTCGAAGTAGACCCCCCGGGCCAACCGGTAGGCGTCGTGGTCCGGCGCGTAGATCACGATCGGCCGGTCCAGCACGGCGTAGTCGAACATCGCCGACGAGTAGTCGGTGACCAGCACGTCGGCGGCCAGGTAGAGGTCCTCGACGGTGCCGACGTCACTGACGTCGACCACCCGCCCCCCGGCCCGCTGCCGGACCCGGCCCTCCCGGTCGTGGAAGTAGTGGCTGCGCACCAGCAACCGGCCGGCCGGCCCGAGCACGTCCAGCAGCCGGTACGGGTCGAACGGCGGCCGGTAGCCGGGCAGGTGCTCCCGGTGGGTAGGCGCGTACAGCACCACCCGCTCGTCCGGGGCGATCCCGAGCCCGGCCCGGACCGCACGCACCTCCTCGGCGGTGGCGGTGACCAGCCGGTCGTTGCGCGGGTAGCCCACCTCCAGCCGGACGTAGTCCGCCGGGTAGGCGCGGTCCCACATCTGGGTGGAGAACGCGTTGGAGGTGATGCTGTAGTCCCAGCGGTCCACCCGGCGCAGCAGCCCGGCGAAGTCCATCCCGACCGCGCCGAGCGGGTACCGCTGCTGGTCCAGGCCCATCACCTTGACCGGGGTGCCGTGGTGGGTCTGCACGTGCACCTGGCCGGGGCGCTTGCGCACGAAGTCCGGGAAGTTGACGTTGTTGACCAGCCAGCGGGCCCGCGCCAGCGCCCGCTGGGCGTCGCGGGTGCCGGCGACGACGTACTCGGTGCCGGGCGGGAGGGTGTCGACCCGGTCCCGGCGGACGATCCACACCCCCCGGACCTGCGGGGCGAGCCGGCGGGCGGCGGCGTGCACCGCCGCCGGGTTGCAGGCGTACCCCCGGTACCAGTAGGCGGCGTAGACGGCCAGCGTCGGGTCGATCGGCCGGTGCAGCTCGGCCCGGTAGTACTCGTGCAGCAGCGCGTCGCGGGCCAGCCGGGCGGTCCGCCGGGCCACCGGCCGGGCCCGCCGCCCGGTCACCCGGGCGGTCTCCCGGGCCTGGCTGACGGCGCGCAACGCGCTGAAGGTGTGCCACCGGCCGGCAGCGACCAGCCGGTGCTTGAGCCCGTCCCCGCCGTCCGGCACCGGGTAGCCGCCGGGCGGGCGGAAGCGCCTGTGGTCGGCGGTGATCCGCCGGAAGAACGCCTGCCGCAGCGCCGGGGCGATCCGGTCGCCGTTGCCGAGCACGGTCAGGTAGTGCCAGATCATCCGCTCGAACACCACCGGGCGCAGGCCCGCCAGGTCGGGTCGCCCGTCGAGGAAGGCGAACACCCGGTGCCACTGGTCGAAGACCTCGAAGTGCCGGTCGTCGAGGGTCCGGGTGATCGCGCCCGCCCGACGCTGCCGGTAGTGCACGCAGACCCGGTCGAGCACGCCGATCCGCCCGGCGGCCAGCAGCACCGGGTAGCTGAACGCGACGTCCTCGTACCAGCCGGGGGCGAAGCGCAGCCCGAGGCCGGTCAGGAACTCCCGGCGGACCAGCCGGTTCCAGGCGGTGTGCAGCAGGCGCAGCGTCTCGGGCCGCTCCGCCAGCCGGAACGTCGCCGCGCCGGGCGGGTCGCCGAAGACCTCCGGCAGGGCACTGCGGGTGGCGCGCTCGTCCCAGTGCACCCGGACGTGGTCGACCAGCAGCACGTCGGGGCGGGTGGCGGTGAGCCGGTCGGCGACCTCGGGCAGGCAGTCGGGGGCGAGCCGGTCGTCGCCGTCGAGGAACCAGACGTACTCACCGGTGGCCCGGTCCAGCCCGAGGTTGCGGGCCGGACCGAGCCCGACGTTGCGCGGCAGGCGTAGCGCGTGGACCCGGGGGTCGCGGGCGGCGTACTCGTCGAGGATGTCGCCGCAGGCGTCCGGGGAGCCGTCGTCGACCCCGATCACCTCGATGTCCCGGTACGGCTGGCCGAGCAGCGAGTCCAGGCACTCGCGCAGGTAGCCCTGCACCCGGAAGGCCGGTACGACGAAGCTGATCAGCGTCATCCGCCCCGCCCCCGTCGTCAGCCCGGCGAAGCCCCCCGCACCGGTACGGCAGCCGCCCGGCCCGCGCGCGCCGGCAGCACGACCCAGGCCAGCACGACACTCGCCACGAAAACCACTAGAAGGTACGTACCGATTGTAGCCATGGCAGGGGCGGCAAATCCGGCGATCGCCGCCACCGCCAGCAGCACCGAACGCCCCTCCCAGCCCAGCGTCCAGGCGTGCAACGGCGGGGCCGCCTGCCGCTTCTCCAACCGGGCGGTCAGGTCGTAGTGGTGCACGGTCAGCACGAAGACGTACCCGAAGACCAGCCACGCCGGCACCCCGCCGACCACCCCGACCACGGCGGCGAACAGGTACTCGCCGGCCCGCAGCGCCGCCGGCACCAGCCAGTCCAGCGGCCCGTTGTGCGCCGCGCCCGCGCCCAGCCCGGCGACCAGCAGCACCACCAGCGCGACCGGCAGCCACCAGCGCAGGCCGCCCGGATCGCCGTCACCGGCCGCCCGGAACAACCCCACCGCCAGCAGCACCGCCGGCCCGAGCGCCCCGAGCACCGCCAGGGTCAGCGGGCCCATCGGCCGGACCACCGGCAGCCGGGCCGCCAGCGGCCCGTCGTCGCGGTGCAGCGTCGCGTCGACCGTATCCAGCACCGGCACCCACATCCAGCGCGCCCGCAGGGTCCGCAACGCGCCCGTGTAGCCGAAGGCCAGCACCCCCCACACCAGCACCGAGACCAGGCTGACCAGCGGCCCGAACAGCGCGGCGGTGACCGCGATCAGCGCCCACCGCTCGCCGATCGGGAAGACCACCGTCCGCTTCAGCCAGTACGACACCGAGCCGGTGTCCGCCTGCACCCGGGTCGAGGCGGCGTTCAGCTTCCCGCCGATCCCCCCGGCGGCCGGACCGGCCGGGCGCGGACGCCGGGCCGCCTCGTCGTGCAGCACCCCGTACCAGGCGTCGGTCATGTGCCTGACAGTCTGCAACGTCATCGCGGCGATCGCCAGCGCCCAGCCGTAGCGGAACCCGGCGTGCGTCGCGCCGTAGCCCAGCCCGGCGTAGACCAGGTACTCCTTGGCCCGGTCGGCCATCGTGTCCAGCCAGCCGCCCCAGGCGCTGAAGTGCCTGGTGTAGCGGGCCAACTGCCCGTCCACGCAGTCCAGCACGAAGCCCAGGTAGAGCAGGACCGCGCCGGCCACCAGGGCGGGCCGCCCGCCGGCACCGAAGAGCACCGCCGCGACCACCGCGAACAGCACCGAGATCATGGTGACCCCGGTCGGCGTCAGGCCCAGCCGGGCACACGCCTTCGTCACGTACGGCGACCAGGTGCTGACGAAGTAGGTGGTGAAGAAGTCGTCCCGTTCCTTCACCGACAGCCGCAGCTGCGCCCGGTCCTCGTCCACCCCGGCCAGGGCCGTCTCGGCGGCGGCCAGCCCGGCCGGGTCGGCGACCCGGTGCGCCACGAGCAGGCGTACCCGGTGGGCGAAGGTCAGGGTGCCGAGGTCGGCCAGCGCGGCGAACAGCCGGTCCACGGCGGCACCTGACGCCGGGGCGACGGCCGCCGAGCGGGCGGCGGCGGCCAGCGCCGGCAGGTCGTCCGCGCCGACCCGCACCGCGCCGCCGAAGACGCCGGTGGCGTCGGGCAGCTCCGGGCCGGCGTCGACCACCTGCCCGCGCTCCTCGCGCACCTGCGTCGCGCCGGCGGCCGGCGGGTCGGTGAGCACCAGGGCCACCGTCGGGCCGACCGGGCTGGTGGCCAGGTGCCGCAGTACGGCGGTGTGTGCGACCAGGTCGCCCCCGGTGACCAGGGCCGGGCCGGTGAGGGTGTCCACCAGGGCGGCGAGCGCCTGCAGGTCGGTGACGGTGTGCACCCGGTCCGCCCCGGCCCGGTGCAACTGCCCGGCGAGCCGGTCGGCCAGCGGTTCGCCCGTGCCGGTGGGCAGGCCCGCGGCCGGCGCACCGGCGGCGAGCACGATCGCCACGGTCATCGCGGCACCGCGGCGTGGTACGCGTCGAGCGCCTCGGCGACCGTCCCGTCCACGGTCAGCCGCCCGCCGTCGAGGTAGAGCCCCCGACGGCAGAACCGGGTCAGGTCCTTCTCGTTGTGTGACACCAGCACCAAGGTGCGCCCCTCCGCGAGCAGTCGGTCGATCGTCGAGTAACACTTCTGGCGGAACTCCGCGTCGCCCACCGCGGTCACCTCGTCCATCAGCAGGATCGGGTGCGGCAGGTGCGAGATGATCGCGAACCCGAGCCGCACCTTCATCCCCGACGAGTAGTGCCGCACCGAGGTGTCGATGGCCCGTTCCACCTGCTCACCGGCGAACCCGACGATGTCGTCGAAGTGCCGCCGCAGGTAGCCCGTGGAGAGCCCGTGCAGCCCGCCGACCAGGTAGAGGTTCTCCCGGCCGGTCAGGTCGTTGGAGAAGCCGGCGGAGAGTTCCAGCAGCGGCGCGACGTCACCGGAGACGGTGATCCGCCCCTCGTCGGGGATCAGCACCCCGGCGATCAGCCGCAGCAGGGTGCTCTTGCCGGTGCCGTTGCGCCCGATCACGCCGAGCGTGTCGCCCGGCGCGACGGTGAACGAGACGTCCCGCAGCGGCCAGAACTGGTCGGTGGCGGCCCGCCCGCCCCGGTGGATGAACAGTTCCCGCAGCCGGAGCTGCCGACGCCGGTTGCGGACGAACCGGATGCCGAGCCCCTGCGCCTCGATGATCGGCGGCACCTACAGTTCCTTCAGCACGGCCGGTTCGAGCCGGCGGAACGCCCACCAGCCGGCCGCCAGCACCAGCAGGCTCCCGGCGATCGTGGTGGTCAGCAGCCGGGCGTCGGGGAACTCGTCCGGGTACCAGATGGCGTGCTGGAGCTGGAAGATGCCGACCAGCGGGTTCAGCTCGTACGCCACCTTGATCCAGCCCGGCATGCCCGACTCCCGGACCAGGCTCAACGGGTAGATGATCGGGGTGGCGTAGAACAGCACCCGGATGACCAGCCGCATGAACCGTTCCACGTCGCGCATCAGCACGTTCACCGCGGACAGCAGCAGGGCCAGCCCGATCAGCAGGGTGCCCTGCACGGCGACGGCCAGCGGCAGGCTCAGCAGCGACCAGCCCAGCCCGATCCGGCCGTTGGCGGCGTAGACGGCGGCGACGGCCAGCAGGATCGGCAGGCCGGCGACGTACTCGGCGAACCGGCCGGTGACCCGGCCGATCGGGAAGACCTGCCGGGGCACGTTCATGGTGGTGATCAGGCGGGACTGCCCGGTCAGCGCGTTGGTCGCCTCGCTCAGCGCCGAACTCGTCCACATCCAGGCGAAGATGCCGGTGATCAGGAACAGCGGGTACGACCCGGCGGCCTCGCCGAGGTGCCTGTTGGTCGGCCCGGAGTAGAGCACCCCGAAGACGAAGAAGTAGATCGCGCCCATCCCCAGCGGCTCGATCAGCGACCAGAGGTAACCGAGCACGGACTGCTGGTACTTCACCGCGAGATCGCGTCTGACCAGGATGCGCAGTGAGTTGCGGTGCGACCACAACGCCGTGACGCCTGCGGTCACCGTCGCCTCCCGCCTGACAACAACGGACGACAGGTTAGCAGTCGGTGAACGAACGCCCCTCAGCACTCGATCACGTTGACGGCCAGGCCGCCGCGTGCCGTCTCCTTGTACTTGACCTTCATGTCCGCCCCGGTCTCGCGCATGGTCTTGATGACCTTGTCGAGCGAGACGTGGTGCACCCCGTCGCCGCGCAGCGCGAGCCGGGCCGCCGTGATCGCCTTGATGCTAGCCACCGCGTTGCGCTCGATGCAGGGGATCTGCACCAGCCCCCCGACCGGGTCGCAGGTCAACCCGAGGTTGTGCTCCATGCCGATCTCGGCGGCGTTCTCCACCTGCTCGGGGGTGCCGCCGAGGGCCTCGGCCAGCCCGGCGGCGGCCATCGAGCACGCCGACCCGACCTCGCCCTGGCAGCCCACCTCGGCCCCGGAGATCGAGGCGTTCTCCTTGAACAGCACCCCGATCGCCCCGGCGGCCAGCAGGAACCGCACCACCCCCTCGTCGGAGGCGTCCGGCACGAACCGGGTGTAGTAGTGCAGCACCGCCGGGATGATCCCGGCCGCGCCGTTCGTCGGGGCGGTCACCACCCGGCCTCCGGCGGCGTTCTCCTCGTTGACCGCGAGCGCGAACAGGGTCACCCAGTCCATCGCGCGCAGCGGGTCCGTCGAGCCGGCGTCGGCCTCCAGGCTGCGGCGCAGCTCGGCGGCGCGCCGCCGGACCCGCAACCCACCCGGCAGTACGCCGTCGCGGGTGCCGCCCCGGGCCACGCACTCCCGCATCACCCGCCAGATGTCCAGCAGCCCGGCCCGCACGTCCGGCTCGCTGCGCCAGGACAGCTCGTTGGCGAGCATCACCCCGCTGATCGACAGGCCGGTGCCGGTGGTGACGTCGAGCAGTTCGGCACCGGTCGAGAAGGGGTGCGGCACGGCGGTGGTGTCCACCGTGATCCGGTCCGCCCCGGCCGCCGCCTCGTCGACCACGAACCCGCCACCGACCGAGTAGTAGGTCCGTTCGCGGACCTGCGCCCCCGCCGCGTCCCAGGCCGAGAAGACCATCCCGTTCGGGTGGTACGGCAGCGACCGGCGGCGGTGCAGCACCAGGTCCCGGTCCGGCTCGAAGTCGATCTCCTGGGTGCCGAGCAGGGCGAGCCGGCCCCGGGCGCGGATCTCGGCGACCCGGGGGCCGACGCTGTCGGTGTCCACCGTCTCCGGGCTCTCGCCGGCCAGGCCGAGCAGCACGGCCCGGTCGCTGCCGTGGCCGTGGCCGGTGGCGCCCAGCGAGCCGAACAGCTCGGCCCGGACCCGGGTGACGGTGTGCAGCAGCCCGTCGGCCTTCAGCCCGGTGACGAAGGTGCGCCCGGCCCGCATCGGGCCCACCGTGTGGGAGCTGGACGGGCCGATGCCGACACTGAAGAGGTCGAAGACACTGATCATCGCTGCGCTTCCTCGCCGTCGCCCGGGTGGTGCCGGGTCGGGCCGGGTCCGTGGCCGCCGGGGTCGCCGGTGACCTGCTGATCCCGCCCGGGATGGGGGCGGTGTCGACCGGCGAGCCTACCCGCCCGGCCCACCGCACCCCGTCGTCGCCGCGGGTAGGCGTCGGCCGGGGTCGACTCGGGTAACCACCTACGGGTACGGGGTCACCGGATCACCCTCGGGACGGAGGGCACGGTGGCCGCCCCTTCCTACCGTGGAATGCAGCGCGGCGGATCGCCGCAGAGTGGGAGTACGACGATGAGTCGCAAACTGGTCCGACCCCGCGAGGGGCGCATGCTCGCCGGTGTCTGTGCCGGCCTGGCCCGCCGGTTCAACACCTCGGCCACCCTGGTCCGGCTGCTGTTCCTGCTGTCGCTGCTGCTGCCGGGCACGCAGGTGATCGTCTACCTGGTGCTGTGGATCCTGATGCCCAACGAGGACCGCTACGCCACCACCACCTACTGACCGCCCCAGGCCCCACCCGCCCGGGCCCCGCCCAGGTTACGCCCGGTGATCAAGAGGTTTGCGTCAACTTAAAGATCGACAATGACGCCAACCTCTTGATCACCAAGACCGCCGTCGGACCCCCGGCAGCGCCCACCGCCACGCGGCACCGGGGCCGCGTGGCGGTGGCGCTTCTGGTCAGGGGGCCGTGTAGGTGATGGTGATCTTTTCGTAGCCGAGCGAGCGGAGCAGGCCCTCCAGCATCTTGCGGGTGTTCTCCTCGGCGCGCTTGGCCAGGCCGCTGTCCCGGGCCGCCGTGGTGATCCGCTCCTCGGCCATCCGGTAGACCTGCTGCTGCCGGTTGGGGTCGCCCTTGACCAGGTCACCGATCCGGTTGAACAGGCCGCGCTCCTCGGCGAAGACGTAGCTCTTGTCCATGTCGAGGTTGGTCTCGCCGAGCTGCGGCGCGGGCAGCTTGATCTCGACGGACTTGCCGTCGGCGGACGGCACCACCGCCCCCTCGCCGATCTTGCCGAAGTCGACGTACGCCTCGACGCTGCCCGCCCCGACGAACAGCGTCCGCTGGTTGAGCAGGAACTCCGGCACGTTGTTGCGGTCGTTCTGGAGGTCGACCACGACCTGGAAGTTGCCCTCGGCCGCCACGTAACGGCTCAGATCCTGGATCGACTTGAGCAGCGGCGGCTGGCTGCGGTCGGTCTGTTCCTTGGCGAACGGGTTGCGGAAGTCCGGGAAGATCCCGGTCACCTGCGTGCCGAGCAGCACCACCACGACCAACGCCGCCGCGCCGAGCACCCAGAGCAGCCCCCGGGCCGGACCGCCGCCCGAGCGGGGCGGGTCGGTCGGTGGGGTGTCGGGGTCGACCGGGTCGCCCGACCGGGTACGCAGTGTGTCGGCGGTCGGGTAGCCGGGGAACTCACTCTGGGGGGTTTCACCGTCGCGGGCCATCGCCCTCACCGTCCTCGTCAGACACGTGCCTCTGTCGATGACGGTACGGCCACCGTACGACGCGCGCGCGGCGAGCGACCCGAACGGGTGACGGGCGGTGGTCAGCCGAAGGCGGACAACCCGGTGAGCCGCTGCCCGACGACCAGTTGGTGGATCTCGGAGGTGCCCTCGTAGGTGAGCACGCTCTCCAGGTTGTTGGCGTGCCGCATCACCGGGTATTCGCCGGAGACCCCGTTCGCGCCGAGGATCGTCCGGCACTGCCTGGCGATCGCCAGCGCCTCCCGCACGTTGTTCAGCTTGCCCACGCTGACCTGGTCCGGGCGTAGCGTGCCCGCGTCGGCCAGTCGGCCCAGGTGCAGGGCGAGCAGCAGGCCCTTGTTCCACTCCACCGCCATGTCGGCGAGCTTGGCCTGGGTGAGCTGGAAGCCGGCCAGCGGCCGGCCGAACTGGGTCCGGGCGCCGGCGTAGGACAGCGCCGTCTCCAGGCAGTCCCGGGCCGCGCCGAGAGCGCCCCAGACGATGCCCTGCCGGGCCTCGGTCAGGCAGCTCAGCGGCGCCTTGAGCCCGACCGCGCCGGGCAGCAGGGCGTCCGCCGGCAGCCGCACCCCGTCGAGGGCGATCTCGCCGGTCACCGAGGCCCGCAGCGACATCTTGCGACGGATCTCGCGCGCCGTCACCCCGGGGGTGTCCATCGGTACGAGGAAACCCCGTACCCCCTCGTCGGTCCGTGCCCAGATCACCCCGACGTCGGCGATCGGCGCATTGGTGATCCACATCTTCGCGCCGTCGAGGACCCAGTCGTCGCCGTCGCGGCGGGCCCGGGTGGTCATCGAGGCCGGGTCGGAGCCGTGGTCGGGCTCGGTCAGCCCGAAACAGCCGATCGCCTCACCGGCGGCCATCGCGGGCAGCCAGCGTTGCTTGTGCTCCTCGTCGCCGAAGCGCCGGACGGCGTACATGGCCAGCGAACCCTGCACCGACACCAGGGAACGTACGCCGGAGTCGCCGGCCTCCAACTCCAGGCAGGCCAGGCCGTACGCGACCATCGAGGCGCCGGCGCAGCCGTACCCGGTCAGGTGCATGCCGAGCAGGCCGAGGCGGCCGAACTCGCGGGCCAGCTCCCGGGCCGGGACGTCGCCGTCCTCGTACCAACCGGCGACGTGCGGGCGGACCCGGTCGTCGACGAGCCGGCGGACGACGGCCCGGATCTGACGCTCCTCCTCGCTCAGCGAGGCGTCCACGTCCAGCAGGTCAAGCGGGGTGCCCATGGCCGCCACCTTAACGACTGCTCAGGCGGACGTCACTCGGGCTGGCCGTTGTAGACCAGCACCCGGGCGTGGATCTGGTTGCGCTGCTGCAAGGCCGCGCGCAACGCCCGGTGCAGGCCGTCCTCCAGATAGAGGCCACCGTTCCACTGCACCACGTGCGGGAACAGGTCGCCGTAGAACGTGGAGTCCTCGGCGAGGAGCTTGTCCAGCGCCAGCTCGCGCTTGGTGGTGATGAGCTGATCCAGCCGCAACGGGCGGGGCGGGATCTCCGACCACTGCTTCAGCGTCAGGTTGTGCTCCGGATAGGGACGCCCGTCCCGGACCGCCTTGAAGATCACGGCACGCTCCCCTCCCCGTGGTCGGGCCGACCCTCGGCGTGGTGCCGGGTCACGCCGAGCTGCCGCACCGTGCGGCACCGATCACGGTGCCAGCCTATCCGCCCCCGCCACACCACGTTCTGCTCCCTGTTGTCGGTTTCCCTCGCCCCGACACCCACCGCGCAGGGTACGAACCGGCATCAACTCCACCGGCCGCGCCGGACCACCTCGTCCACCGGCCGACGCCCCCGCCGCAACGACGGTGACCGGTGATCGACCGCACGGTAACCTACCGTGATCGCACCGATCGGGTGGTACTCCCCCGGCACCCCGAACGCCTCCCGGTACGCCGCCAGCCGGTCCGGCGGGACGCCGAAGAAACACGCCCCCAACCCCTCGTCCACGGCGGTGAGCAGCATCAGCAGCGCGGCGAAGCCGGTGTCGACGTACCAGTAGGGCACCGGCCAGCGGTCCTCCGAGCGGTCCACCCAGCCCTTGTCCGGCTCGGCGTACCGCTCCAGGTAGGCCGAGCGGTTGGCGTGCGGTACCACGATCAGCGGGGCCCGGCGCATCCCGGCCAGCCACCGCTCCCGCCCACCACCGCCGGGCGTGGCCGCCGCCCAGAACCGGTCCCGGTCCGCCGGCTCCTCCAGCACCAGGAAACCCCAGCCCTGGGCGAAGCCGGCCGACGGCGCCCGGACCGCGTGGTCCAGCAGCCGCTGCACCACCTCCGGTGGGACCGGACGGTCCGGGTCGTAGTTGCGCACCATCCGGCGACGCCGGACCACCTCGCCGAACTCCACGCTCAGACCCCGGGCCGGATGCCCCAGGTGCCCCGCCAGGTCTCCCCCGGGGCCAGCGCGATCACGTCCCGACCGGAGCGGAACGCGTCCGGCGGGCAGGTCATCGGCTCCACCGCCACCGACCGGCGGTGCCGCTCGCCGGTCAACGCGTCCCCGGTGAAGACCTGCCACCAGCCGAACTGGTGGTCGGCCCACAGGCGCACCCCGTCCGCGTCGTCCGGGGCGGTCAGGGTCACCGACGAACCACCGTCGTCGTCCCGGATCACGTCCCCGAAGCAGAGGTCGAGCTGCGCGTCGCCGATCGGCCGGGCGGTGGTCCAGTCGTACTCGGTGCCGGCCACCGGGGTCGCCCCGATCGGCAGCAACCGGGCGTCGACCTGGAGCCGGCTGCGGGCAGGCAGGCGCATCGTCAGGTCGTCCACGGCCACCCCGGCCAGCCGCAGGTACGGGTGGACGGAGAAGCCGAACGGCGCGGCCTCGGCCCCGGTGTTGGTCACCTCGTGCTCGCCGCGCAGCCCGTCCGCGCCCACGCTCCACCGGCTCCGCAGCCGCAGCGACCACGGGTAGCCGGGAGTGGGCGGCAGGTCGTAGCCGAGGGTCACCGCGTCGGCCGACTCCTCGATCGGCTGCCAGCGCACCCAGTTGACCAGACCGTGCAGGGCGACCCCCCGGGTCGGCTCGGTCAGGTCGAGCTGCAACGACCGGCCACCGAAGGAGTACTGCCCGTCCCTGATCCGGTTCGGCCAGGGAGCCAGCACCTGCCCGGCGCTGCCGGGGGTGATCTCGTCCTCCGCGTACCCGTCGAGGTAGTCGACCCCGTTGCGCCGGTAGGCCCGAATCCCACCGCCGACCTCGACGATGACGGCCTCGTGGCCGTCGGCGGCGATCGTCCACTGTGTCCCCGAGGGCGGGCGGTGCGCAGCGTTGTCCATGCCGTGACCTTAGTCCGTGCCCCGGGCCTCCCGCCGGACCCGGCGCACCCGTCCCACCCGGCACGGGAGTTCAGCCACGGCCCGGTGCCGTCGTGCCCGCCCGGTAGCGCAGCAGGGCCGGGAAACCCACCACCAGCAGCACCGCCAGCCCGGCCGAGAGCAGCCCGCCGGCCACCCAGGCGACCGAGCCACCGAACCCGGCGGCCATCGCCCCGGCCCGCAGGTCGCCCAGCCGGGGCCCGCCGGCCACCACCACCGTGTTCACCCCCTGGAGCCGGCCGCGCATCCGGTCCGGCGCGTAGATCAGCAGCATCGACTGCCGCAGCACCGCGCTGACCAGGTCAGCCGCCCCGGCCACGGCGAGCAGCAGCACCACCAGCCAGAGCTGCCGGGCCAGCCCGGCCGCCGCGATGGCCAGCCCCCAGCCGACCACCGCCACCACGAGAGCGAGCCCCTGCCGCCGCAGCCGGCCGATCCAGCCGGAGGTCAGCCCGCCCAGCATCGCGCCGATCGCGATGGCGCTGTAGAGCCACCCGACCGCCGCCCCGCCGCCGAACCGCTCCTGCGCCACCTCGGGGAAGAGCGCCCGGGGCATGGCCAGGATCATCGCGATCAGGTCGATGGCGAACGACGAGAGCAGCACCGGCGTGGTGGCCAGGTAGCGGAACCCGTCGAGGATGCCCGCCAGGCCACCCCGGCGCGCCTCACCCTCGGCCGGTGGGGCCGGGGGCATCGCGGGCAGCCGTACCGTCGCCACCACCAGCCCGGTGAACAGCAGGGCGTCGGCCGCGTAGGCGACCGGCAGCCCGGCGTCGGTGCCGAACCCGGCGAAGACCAGGCCGGCGGCGAGCGGGCCGGCCACCGCCGCGGCGGTGAAGGTGGTGTAGTTCAGGGTGCTGCCCGCCGGGACCAGCTCGGGCGGAAGCAGCCGGGGCAGGATCGCCGACCGGGCCGGCGAGCTGATCGCGAACGCGATCGAGTGCACCGTCACCAGCGCCAGCAGCAGCACCGGGCTGCCGAGCCCGGACAGCGCGTGCCCGAGCAGGCCGAGCATCGACAGCCAGAGCAGCGCCGAGCCGGCCAACAGCACCCGCCGCCGGTCCCGGGCGTCGGCCACCGCCCCGCCCCACAGCCCGAAGACCAGCAGCGGCAGGAACCCGGCCACCCCGAGCAGCCCGACCCAGAAGGAGTCCCGGGTCAGCGCGTACATCTCCACCGGTACGGCGACCGCGGTGAACTGGAACCCGAACATCGCCACCGTGTTGCCGAGCCACATCCGGCGGTACGCGGGGACCCACAGCGGGCGCAGGTCGATGGCCAGCCGACGGGCCTGCCCCGGCCGGATCGGTGTGACGGCGGTCACGGGGCCAGCCGCTCGACGGCCCAGCCGTCCCCCTCGACCCGGCGGAACCGCAGCCGGTCGTGCAACCGGCCGGCCCGGCCCTGCCAGAACTCCACCGTCTCGGGGTGGACCCGGAACCCGCCCCAGTGCGGGGGCGCCGGGACCGGCGTTCCGGCCGGGAACCGCTCGACCACCTCCCGGTACGCCTCCTCGAGCGCGGCCCGGTCCGGCACCACCGCCGACTGGGTGCTCGCCCAGGCCCCGAGCTGGGAGCCGCGTGGCCGGGACGCGAAGTACGCCTCGGTCTCACCCCGCCCGACCTGCGCCACCCGGCCGGTCACCACCACCTGCCGCTGCATCGGGAACCAGGGGAAGACCAGGCTGGCCCACGGGTTGTCGGCCAGTTCGGTGCCCTTGCGCGAGCCGTGGTTGGTGAAGAAGACGAACCCCTGCGGGTCGTACTCCTTGAGCAGCACGGTCCGGCCGCTGGGCCGACCGGTGGCGTCGGCGGTGCCGAGGACCATCGCGTTCGGCTCGGGCAGGCCGGCGGCGACCGCGTCGGCGAGCCAGCGGCCGAACTGGGTGGGCCAGTCGGCGGCCAGGTCGGTCTCGGAAAGCCCCAGGTCGGCGGCGTACTCGTGCCGCATGGCCGCCAGGGCAGGTGTGTCGCCCGTCACGTCGTCCTCCTCACGCCGGCCGTCCGCGTCCCGACGACGCTGGTCAGCCCACCGACCAGTCTCACGGAGCGCACCCCGGCGTCCAGCGGCGGGGATGTCGCGTGCAGCACAGTCGCAGCGGGTCGCGCGCTTGGTTACTCACCAGGCAAGATGGCGAGAACACATCACTGAGGGTCGCCTTAGGTACCGGGCCGGACCGAGCCCGTGGCGGGCGCACCGAGCCAGAAGCCAGGAGACGACATGGCCGACTTCAAACCGGGCCTCGAAGGCGTCGTGGCCTTCGAGACCGAGATCGCCGAACCGGACCGCGAGGGCGGCGCGCTGCGCTACCGGGGCGTGGACATCGAGGATCTGATCGGCCAGGTCTCCTTCGGCAACGTCTGGGCCCTGCTGGTCGACGGGCGTTTCGGCCCCGGCCTGCCGCCCGCCGAGCCGTTCCCGGTGCCGGTGCACTCCGGTGACATCCGCGTCGACGTGCAGTCCGCGGTCGCGATGCTCGCCCCGTACTGGGGGCTCAGTCAACTGCTCGACATCTCCGACGCCCAAGCCCGCGCCGACCTGGCCCGGGTCTCGGTCACCGCGCTGTCCTTCGTCGCCCAGTCCGCCCGCGGGCTGGGTCTGCCGGCGGTGCCGCAGAAGGAGATCGACAAGGCGGAGACCATCGTCGAGCGGTTCATGAAGCGCTGGCGCGGCGAGCCCGACCCCCGGCACGTCAAGGCCGTCGACGCGTACTTCATCTCGGCCGCCGAGCACGGCCTGAACGCCTCCACCTTCACCGCCCGGATCGTCGCCTCCACCGGGGCCGACGCGGCGGCCTGCATCTCGTCGGGCATCGGCGCGCTCTCCGGGCCGCTGCACGGCGGCGCGCCGTCGCGGGTGCTCACCATGCTGGAGGCCGTCGAGCGCAGCGGCGACGCCGAGGGGTACGTCAAGGGCGTCCTCGACCGGGGCGAGCGGCTGATGGGCTTCGGCCACCGCGTCTACCGGGCCGAGGACCCGCGCGCCCGGGTGCTCCGGCGTACCGCCCGGGAGCTGGGCGCACCACGCTTCGAGGTCGCCGAGGCGCTGGAGAAGGCCGCCCTGGCCGAGCTCCAGGCCCGTCGCCCGGACCGGGTCCTCGCCACCAACGTCGAGTTCTGGTCGGCCGTGGTGCTCGACTTCGCCGAGGTGCCGGCGCACATGTTCACCTCGATGTTCACCTGCGCCCGGATGGGCGGCTGGTCGGCGCACATCCTGGAGCAGAAGAAGCTCCAGCGGCTCGTCCGCCCGTCGGCCCGCTACGTCGGGCCCGGCACCCGCAAGCCGCAGCAGGTCGAGGGCTGGGACGCCATCCCGCACGGCGTCTGAGCACACCTGCCGCAGGGGGCGTCGACCGGCCGGTCGACGCCCCCTGCGCGTGGCCGGCCACCCGCCCCCGGTGTGTCCGACGCCTCAGCCCCGGGCCTGGGACCAGCCGGCATCCGGGCCGCCACGGGTGCGAGGATGAAGGCCGGCAGTGTCGCCGGACCAGGCCCGGACCCGGCCAC
This sequence comes from Micromonospora sp. WMMD723, assembly GCF_049863385.1. NCBI lineage: Bacteria > Bacillati > Actinomycetota > Actinomycetes > Micromonosporales > Micromonosporaceae > Micromonospora > Micromonospora sp. WMMD723. The sequence goes on along the minus strand of NZ_JBMKNR010000001.1, from coordinate 2,560,880 downwards.
GACGTGCGCCAGCGCGCGTCCGCGGCGGCTCCGCGCCCGTTGAAGGGCCCGCCCTCGCCCATGCGGAAGGATCGAGAAAACCGTGGCTGACGCACCGACCATCCGGATTCCCGACGACATCAAGCCCGCCGACGGGCGGTTCGGCTGCGGGCCGTCCAAGGTCCGTCCGGCGGCGGTCTCCGCGCTCGCCGACGTGGCGACCAGCTTCCTGGGCACCTCGCACCGGCAGCAGACCGTCCGGGCCGAGGTCGCCCGGCTCCGCCGGGGCCTGGCCGAGTTCTTCTCCCTCCCCGAGGGCTACGAGGTGGTCCTCGGCAACGGCGGCACCACCGCCTTCTGGGAGGTCGCCACCTTCGGGTTGGTCCGTGACCGGGCCCAGTTCGCCAGCTTCGGCGAGTTCGGCGCGAAGTTCGCCAAGTCGGTCTCCGACGCGCCGTTCCTCGGTGAGCCGACCGTCCGCAAGTCCGAGCCGGGCAGCGCCCCGAGCCTGGTGGCCGAGGCCGGGGTGGACGTCTACGCCACCCCGCACAACGAGACCTCCACCGGTGTCGCGGTGCCGATCGGCCGGGTCGCCGACGCCGACCCGGGCTCGCTGCTGCTGGTCGACGCCACCTCCGGGGCCGGCGGTCTGGACGTCAACGTCGGCGAGACCGACGTCTACTACTTCGCCCCGCAGAAGTGCTTCGGCTCCGACGGCGGTCTCTGGCTGGCCCTGATGTCGCCGGCCGCCCTGGAGCGGGCCGCCGAGATCAAGGGCTCGGGCCGCTACATCCCGGCCTTCCTCGACCTGGTCACCGCGATCGACAACTCGCGGCTGGAGCAGACGTACAACACCCCGGCGCTGGCGACCATCTTCCTGGCCGCCGAGCAGACCGACTGGATGAACTCGCAGGGCGGCCTGAGCTGGGCGGCCAAGCGCACCGCCGAGAGCGCCGGGATCGTCTACGGCTGGGCCGAGCGGTCCGCGTTCGCCACCCCGTTCGTCACCGATCCGACGCTGCGCTCCAACGTGGTCGCCACCGTCGACTTCGCCGACGGGGTGGACGCCGCCGCGATCGCCAAGGTGCTGCGGGCCAACGGGATCGTCGACACCGAGCCGTACCGCAAGCTCGGCCGCAACCAGCTGCGGGTCGCGCTCTTCCCGGCGGTGGAACCGTCCGACGTGGAGGCCCTCACCGCCGCCATCGACTACGTGGTCGAGCGGCTCTGATCACATCCGTCACGGTGGGTGGTCGCAGCGGCTGCTGTGGCCACCCACTGTGATCATTGCCGCAGCTCAGTCGCGACATGCGGATTCACCTCCCCCACCTGTGGGCAGATGGGCGTACGGTGGTGCGAGGACGCCCGGGTGGCCGGCTCGTGGCGTGACGGCCAGCGAAGCGGGACGGAGGCTACGCCATGCGCCCAGTACGCTTCGTCGCCCTCTCCGAGGACGGCCAGGCGCTGGTGCTCGCCGACGAGGTCGGGCGCCTGCTCGCCCTCCCCATCGACGAACGCATCGCGACCGTGCTGCACGCCGAGCCCGGCACGCCGCCGCTCGCCGTCGTCCCGGTCGGGGTCGATCCGACCCCGTCGTTGTCCCCCCGGGACATCCAGGCCCGCATCCGCTCCGGCGAGTCCGCCGAGGACGTCGCCCGGATCGCCGGCGTCCCCGTCGACCGGGTGCTGCGCTACGCCGGTCCGGTGCTCCAGGAGCGGGCCATGCTCGCCCAGCACGCCCGGCGCACCCGGCTCAAGGGCGCCGAGAAGGCCACCCCGCTGGCCGAGGTGGTCAACGGCCGGCTGGCCCAGCACGGCATCGACACCGAGAAGATCTCCTGGGACGCCTTCCGGCGCGACGACGGCACCTGGCGGATCATCGCGACCTGGCCGTCGGGCAAGGCCACCGCGCAGGCCGTCTGGGATCTCGACAAGCTCCGGCAGAACGTCACCCCGCACGACGACATGGCGCAGTACCTCTGCGCCGAGCGTCCCACCCCGATCCTCGGCCAGGAGCCGGCACCGGAGCGGGGCGGCCACGCGCTGCCCGGCCCGTCGCGCGGTGAGCCGAGCCGGGGCGGGCACGGCCTGCCGGCCGCCAACGAGCAGGCCCGACCGGGCCGGGACCCGATCCGGGCCGGCCGGGACGCGCTGCTCGCCTCGCTGGACCGTCCGCTCGGCGGCACCTCGGGGCGGGGTCTCGACCCACGCTCCCCGGCCGCGCTGGCCGGGGCCGACGCCCCCCGTCAGCGGGCCGTCGGCGGCGGCGCCGCCGCGCTGCTCGGCGGTGGGCAGGGTTCCGCCTTCGACGACGACTCGGACGCGCCGAAGGAGGTCCCGGCCGTGCCGTCGCTGGCGGTGCTCCGGCCGCGCCGCACCGGCGCGGCGGCTGCCGCCGGCGGCGAGTCGACGGACGCCTCGGGCAAGCCGCGTAAGCGCCTGCCGAGCTGGGACGACGTCCTGTTCGGCAGTGGCCCGGCGGCCCGCGAGTCCTCCTGATCCGGGGCTCCACCCCGGCGGTGTTCCGCCGCGCGTGCCAGGGTGGGGTCATGGAGTACACGAATCTGGGACGCACCGGTCTGTCGGTGAGCCGGCTCTGCCTCGGCACGATGAACTTCGGGCCGCAGACGTCCGAGCCGGACAGCTTCGCCATCATGGACCGGGCGCTCGAACACGGCATCAACTTCTTCGACACCGCCAACGTGTACGGCTGGCAGACCGGTGAGGGGATCACCGAGCAGATCATCGGCCGCTGGTTCGCCCAGGGCGGCAGCCGGCGGGACAAGGTCGTCCTGGCCACCAAGGTCTACGGCAAGATGGGCGAGTGGCCCAACGACCAGGGCCTGAGCGCCAGGCACATCGTCCGGGCCTGTGAGGACTCGCTGCGCCGGCTCCAGACCGACGTGATCGACCTCTACCAGATGCACCACGTCTCCCGGAGCACCCCGTGGGAGGAGATCTGGCAGGCGATGGAGACCCTGGTCGCACAGGGCAAGGTGATCTACGTCGGGTCGTCCAACTTCGCCGGTTGGCACATCGCCCAGGCACAGACCGCCGCCGGGAAGCGCAACTTCCTCGGTCTGGTCGCCGAGCAGTCCATCTACAACCTGCTCACCCGGCACGTCGAGCTGGAGGTGATCCCCGCCGCGCAGCACTACGGGCTGGGGGTCATCCCGTGGTCGCCGCTGCACGGCGGGCTGCTGTCCGGGGTGCTGCGCAAGATGGCCGAGGGCGGGGCCGCGCGGGGCACCGCCGGTCGCGCCGCCGACGGGCTCGCCGCACACCGGCCGGCCATCGAGGCGTACGAGAAGTTCTGCGCGGAGCGGGGTCAGGACCCGGCGGACGTGGCGCTGGCCTGGCTGCTCTCCCGGCCCGGGGTGACCGCCCCGATCATCGGCCCGCGTACCGTGACGCAGCTCGACAACACCCTGGGGGCGCTCTCGGTGGAGATCGACGAGGCGACGGAGCAGCGGCTCGACGAACTGTTCCCGCCGGTCGGCAACGGCGGCCCCGGTCCGGAGGCCTGGGCCTGGTGACCCACCCGCCGGGGTGATCAACTCAACGGGGGCGATGGCGGTGTCCGAACGCTCGGACACCGCTGTGTCGCCCCCGTTGCGCCGGGGCAGCGCGTCGGGGCGGGGCAGCCCGTCGGGGCGGGGCAGCCCGTCGGGGCGGGGCAGCCCGTCGGGGCGGGGCAGCCCGTCGGGGCGGGGCAGCCCGTCGGGGCGGGGCAGCGCGTCGGGGCGGGGCAGCGCGTCGGGGCGGGCAGGCGGGCGCGGTGCCAGGGGCCAGGTGGCCAGGGGGGTGTGGTGCGGGCCGGGGCGGCTGTGGACCAGCACCAGGTCGGTGGCCGGCCACGACGGGCCGAGGTGGGCGTCGAGGGCGAGCCGGTCGGCCTCCACCTCGGACGGGGTGAGCCGGTCCCCGGGACGGGCCACCGTCAGGTGCGGGCGGAACGGCTTCCCGTCGTACGGCAGGCCGGCCCGGTCCAGCTCTGCGCGGATCAGCCGGGCCAGGGTACGCAGCGCCGGCACCTCCCCCGACACGTCCACCCAGAGCACGGTGGAGCGGCCCTTGCCGAAGCAGCCCCCGCCACCCAGCCGCAGCCGGGGCGGGTGCGTCCAGCCGGCACGGGCGGTCCCGGCCGCCGCAGCGAGGGCACCCTGGACCTCGGCCAGTCGACCGGGTGCCACCTCGCCGAGGAAGCCCAGCGTGACGTGCAGGTGCGCCGGCTGTGCCAGGCGAACGTCGAGGCCGGCGGCGGTGGCCGCGCCCACCCGCAGCCGGGCCGTCCGGGCGGTGAGGTCGGCGACGGCGGACGGCGGCGGGTAGACCGCGACGAAGAGTCTCACGCCCGCCGGTCACGGGGGCGGCGGTCGGCGCGGGTGGCCGGCAGTCCCAGCCCCGCGTCGGCGAGCAGCCCCTCGACCCGGACCCGTTCGATCTCCCGGTCGACCCCGGTCAGCTCGGCCAGGTGCTCGGCGATCCCCAGTGCCCGGCAGGCGGCGCGCAGCCGGTCGTCGTACGCCTCGATGACCGAGCTGTGCCAGACCACCGAGCGGCCGCCCGCGGCGAGCCGGTGCCGTCCGAGGCGGCGCAGGTCGGCGGCGAGGAGTTCGAGGGGGCGGCGGTCGGACCGGTCCAGCTCGGTCAGGTCGACCTCGCCGGTGACCGGGTCGGTGGCGAGGGCCCGGTCGAGCCGGGCGATGGTGCGGCGTTCCCGGCGGCGTTCCCGCCACTCGGCCCAGCCGCAGGCCACCCGGTCGAGAATCTCGTCAAAACAGAAGACCAGGGCGAACGCCGCCGGCAGGCAGGCCACGGCGAGGATAGCCAGTACCAGCGTCAGTGCGCTCTCGCCTGCCACACCTCGACGCTAAGGCCCGCCGGGTCCGCGCGCCACCGCTTTGTTGCTATCTGAACGCTGTGCGTGTCTGTCGCCGGGACGCACGGCACCGCTCACCGCCCGCTGGGGGTGAGCAGCCCGGTGCGGGACACCACGTAGAAGCGGGGCATGGGCAGCACCCGGAAACGCAGCCGGGCCCCGGAGCGGCGGAGCTGCCAGGTGAGCGCGAGCAGGGCGGTGGCCAGGGAGATGAGCCCACCCATCCAGATGCTCGCCCCGGCGCCGAAGGTCTCGGCGACCCAGCCGATGATCGGCGCGCCGACCGGGTTGGTGCCCAGGAACACCAGCACCCACAGCGCCATCACCCGGCCCCGGAAGGCGGCGTCGGTGCCGAGCTGCACCCGCTGGTTGGCCGCCTGGGCGAAGAAGACCATGAAGAAGCCGGTCGGCAACAGCAGGGTCACCACCAGCCAGTACGCCGGGGCGAGGCCGACCAGGGTGCCGAAGACCGCGCAGCCGACGGCCGCGCCGAGCACCAGCCAGACCGAGGGACGGCTGCGCCGGCCGGTGCCGGCGAGCGCCCCGACCAGCGCGCCCACCGCCAGCGCGGTGCTGAACAGGCCGAACGAGGCGGCCCCGGTGTGGAAGACCGTCTTGGCCAGTGCGGCGAGGGTGAGCTGGAAGTTGAACAGCGACATCCCGATCACCGACATGACCACCATCGGCAGCAGCAGGTCGGGGCGGCTGCGGACGTAGCGCAGCCCGTCAATGATCTTGGCCGAGTCCCGTTCGCCGAGCGGTGGGAGTTCCTTGCGGTACAGCTCGGCCGGCCGCATCCGGACCACGTTGGCCAGCGGCGCGACGGAGCTGACGGCGGTGAACAGGAAGACCGGGCCGACGTCGAACGCGGCGATGGCCAGGCCGGCGACGGCGGGGCCGATGATCCGGGCCGAGTTGAACACCGCCGCGTTGAGCGAGAGCGCGTTGGGCAGCAGGGTGGTGCCGACGAGTTCGCTGACGAACGCCTGCCGGACCGGGGTCTCCACCGCGTTGGCGATGCCGAGCAGGGCGGCGAACGCGAAGACGTGCCACAGCTCGACCAGGCCGGTGAGCACCAGCAGGCTCATCCCCAGCGCCAGCACCGTCCAGAAGGCGTTGGCGACGAACAGCAGCATCCGCTTGTCGTACCGGTCGGCGAGCCGGCCGGAGAGCAGGGTGAGCAGCAGCACCGGGGTGAACTGGAGGGCGGTGACCACGCCGAGCGCGGTGGCGGAATTGTCCGAAAGCTCAAGGACGAGCCAGTCCTGGGCGATGAACATCATCCAGACGCCGATCAGTTTGACCAGCTGTCCGGTGGCGAAGAGTCGGTAGTTGCGGACTCGTAGGGACTGGAACATCGTGCTCAGCTTCGCCTGCACTCTTGGTGCGCCTCCTCGGGCCGGGTACGCGTCATCGACGGCGGACGGCGCGGACCCGGTGGGGCGTCAGGCGCGGGCGAGCTGCTGGAGTATCTCGGCGGCCCGCCGTAGCGTGTCGCGTTCGTCCTCCGTGAGCGCGGCCAGCCGGCTGGCCAGCCACTCGTCGCGGGCCCGCTCGAACTGGTCGAGCACGGCCCGACCTGACTCGGTGGCCGCCAGGATGACCTGCCGGCCGTCGGTCGGGTGGGGGGTGCGCTGCACCAGGCCGCGCTCCTCCAGCTTCGCGACGATCTTGGTCATCGTCGGTGGCTGGACCCGTTCGACGTCGGCCAGCTCCCGGGGCGTCAGCGCACCCGCCAGCCGGAGGCTGGTGAGCGCGGAGAGCTGGGTGACCGTCAGGTCGCCGACCGGGCGGGCCTGCCGGACCCGCCGGTTGAGTCGGGTGATCGCATCACGCAGCTGGGGTGCCAGCTGCGCCGGTGGCACGCGGTTCGCCGTCACCGTCCGCTCCGTCACAGTCGTTAGCCTAACTAATGAGCCTGGCTAATGACATGCCATATGACCATGCTCACGAGGGGGAATGCCGCCGCCCCGGGCCGGGCATCCCGACGGGTCGCCCGGCCCGGAGGCCGACGGGTGGGGCTACATCACCGCGGACTCGATCGGCCCCCGCAGGAAGTAGAGCACGAACAGCGCCGCCACCGCGTAGAGCAGCGGGTGGACCTCCCGCGCCTTCCCCTTGGCCAGCTTCAGCACCACGTAGCTGATGATGCCCGCGCCGATACCGTTGGAGATCGAGTAGGTGAACGGCATCAGGGTGATGGTGAGGAACGCCGGGATGGCGATCTCGTAGTCGGTCCAGTCGATCGTCCGCACCGCGGTCATCATCAGGAACCCGACCACCACCAGCGCCGTCGAGGCCGCCTCGAACGGCACCACCGTGGACAGCGGCGACAGGAACATCGCCAGCAGGAACAGGGCACCGGTGACCAGGTTGGCCACCCCGGTCCGGGCACCCTCCGCGACCCCCGAGGCGCTCTCGATGTACGACGTGTTGCTGGAGACGCTCGCCGCGCCACCCGCCGCAGCGGCGATCGAGTCGACCAGCAGGATCTCCTTCGCCCGGGGCGGGGTGCCCTGCTCGTCGAGCATGTCCCCCTCCTGGCCGATCGCGACCATCGTGCCCATCGTGTCGAAGAAGTCCGTGATCAACAGGGTGAAGACGAACATCAGCGGGATCAGCCAACCGGCCCGGCTCCACGAGCCCAGCACGTTGAAGTTGCCCAGCAGCGACAGGTCGGGGATGTCGACGAGCCGCTCGGGCAGCTTCGGCACGTTCAGCGACCAGCCCTCGGGGTTGGGCTTGCCGTCGACGAAGGACGGGCCCACCTTGGCGACCGCCTCCACGATGATCGCCAGCACGGTCGAGGCCAGGATGCCGATCAGGATCGCGCCGCGTACCCGGCGTACCACCAGCACCAGGGTCACCAGCAGGCCGACCACGAAGACCAGCATCGGCCAACTGACGATCTTGCCGTTGATGCCGAGGCCCACCGGCACGGTGCTGTTCGCCGCGTCCGGCACCCGCCTGACGAAACCGGCGTCGACCAGCCCGATGATGGTCAGGAACAACCCGATGCCGACCCCGATCGCGGTCTTGAGCTGCGTCGGGACCGAACGGAACACCGCCGTACGCAGGCCGGTGAGCACGAGGATCGCGATGAGCACACCCTCGATCACCACCAGCCCCATCGCGTCCGCCCAGGTCATCTGCGGGGCGATCTCGAACGCGACGAGCGCGTTCACCCCCAGACCGGCGGCCAGCGCCATCGGGAACCGCCCGACGACCCCCATCAGGATCGTCATCAGGCCCGCCACCAGCGCGGTCGCGGCGGCCAACGCGGGGATCGAGAGCTTCTGGTCGTCACCGTCGACGGCCCCGCCCAGGATCAACGGATTCAGTACCACGATGTACGCCATCGTGAAGAAGGTCGCCAGGCCACCCCGTACCTCGCGGCTCATCGTCGAGCCACGGGCGGAGATCTCGAAGAACCGGTCGAAACCGTTCCGGGGTCGAGCGGGATCAGAGGGAATGCCGTTGTCCGGCGGCGCAATGGCCATCAGGTCCTCGCAAATGATCTACCGTTGTCGCGCGCATCGTCCCAGATCAGCGGCGGGCCGGGAAAGTACTTCGCGGTACGCTTCTGCCCGTGCCGCAGGAGCAACCACCCCGACCCGAACCACTCGACCCGCCGATGGTCCCGTTCGCCGTCGCCGGGCTGGTCGCCTGGGCGGTGGCCGGGCTCCTCCTGCTGGTCTTCTTCCGTGGGTGGCTCACCGAACACGGCCACCAGGACTGGCTCTGGACCTGTCTGGCCGGGTTCCTGTGGGGCTTTCCCGGTCTGGTCACGATGATGCGGCACGACGCCCACCGGCGTCGCCGTCGGGAAACCGCCCCCCGGGGCTGACCGTCCGACGGTCAGGCGGGGTCGGTCGACTCCACCGGCACCGGCTCGTCGGCCGTCGGCGCGACGTCCACCGTCATCGACTCGACCGCGCTGTCGTCGTACACCGTCGGAAGCTCGTCGACCACCGGCTCGGGAGTCTCCACCAGGGTCTCCGAGTGCGCGCCACACCCGTGGTCGGCGCTGACCACCCGACCGTCGTCGGGGGCGTAGAAGTTGCCGCAGGCCCCGAACGCCAGCCGGAGCGCACCGGCCAGCGGCAGGTAGAAGCCGCAGGTGCCGCAGCGGGCCGACGCGGGTGCGGCGGTGGAGATCGGCGCCGACGGGCCGTGGTCGCCGTCATACCAGCGCTGGGCCGTCTCGGCCCGTCCCTCGCGGGACAGCACCCGGGGGCGGCCCAGGCCCAGCTCCCAGGAGGTCTCCTCGACCGCAGGGTCGTCGGAGAGCAGGTAGCCGGGGGCGAGCCGGTCGTCGTCCGACGGGGTGGGCAGCAGGTCACCGGGGCCGAGGTCACCCGGCTGGAGGCGTTCCTGCCAGGGCAGCCAGCCTGGCGCGAGCAGCGCGTCGGAGCCGGGCAGCAGCACCGTCTCACAGACGGTGACCTGCCGGCTGCGCGGCACCCGGGTGACCGTCACGGCCCAGCGCCAACCCCGGTAGCCACCGAGCAGACACTCGAAATAGTGGGTGACGACCCGGTCGCCCTCGGCGACGGCCCGCAGGTGGTCGCCGATGTCGGAGGGCTCCACCTCGGTGATCGCGTCGCGGGCCACCTCGACGGCGGCGGCGCAGACCTGGTCGAGGCGGGCGGCACGGGCGGGAGCGGGCCTGGTCACCCGACCATTGTTCCCCATGCGCGCCGCGCGCTGACAGGCACTCCCCGAGTGAGTCTTCCCCCGTGGTGCGGCGTACCTGGAGCAGATGGGCAAGGATGGTGCACATGCCGCTGTTCTCCCGCTCCGGGTCGTCCGTCCTGGGACGGACCGTCGGCACCGGCATCCGCGCCACCCGCCTGCTGCTGCGTGGCTCGGTCAACGGCGGACGCTGGGTGACCCGCCGCGCCGGCTCGGCCCGCGCGCGGGGGGCCGGCGGCGAGACCGGCATGGTCCGCCTGTTCGACCTGCACGCCGTCTCCTGCGCCGGGGACACGTTGATCGCCATCGGCCTGGCCGGGACCATCTTCTTCGACGTCCCGCTCGGCGAGGCCCGCAGCAAGGTCGCGCTCTACCTGCTGGTCACGATGGTGCCGTTCGCGATGCTGGCCCCCGTGGTCGGTCCGCTGCTCGACCACTTCCGGCACGGCCGCCGGTACGCGCTGGCCACCACCATGCTCGGCCGGGCCTTCCTCGCCTGGCTGATCTCCGACTATCTCGGCAGCCTCGGACTCTATCCGGCCGCGTTCGGCGTGCTGGCGCTCTCCCGGGCGTACGGGGTGGCCCGGTCCGCCGCCGTACCCCGGTTGCTGCCGGAGGGTCTCGGATTGTCCCAGGTGGGGGCGCGGGCCAGCGTCTACGGCACGGTGGCCGGGGCACTGGTGGCCCCGCTGGGGCTGGCGGCGTTCTGGTTCGGGCCGCAGTGGCCGCTGCGGGTCGCCTCGGTCATCTTCCTGGTCGGCATGGTGATCGCGCTGCGGCTGCCACCCCGGGCGGACTCCGAGCCGCCCGAGCGGGTGCCCCGACCACTGCGGGCGCTGCGCCGCAAGGGCGACCGTCCGCTGGGTAGGGGGCGACCGGCGGGCCGGCTGGTGATCGCCACCCTGATCGGGGCGGCGGGCCTGCGCGCGCTCTACGGCTTCCTCCTGCTCTTCCTGGCGTTCGCCCTGAAGAAGGGGGACCTGACCAACGACCTGTTCGGCCGGGAACTCAACGACCAGGCGGCGCTGGGCCTGATCGGCGGGGCGCTGGCGGTGGGCGGTTTCCTGGCCACCGCGGTCGGCACCCGGCTGCGCATCCACCGGCCGGCGGCGATCCAGTCCAGCACGATGATCATCGTGGCCGGGGTGGGCATCCTGACCGTGCTGAAGTTCTCGCTGCCGATGGTGGCACTGTTCTGCCTGGTCGCCGCCCTGTCCAGCGGGATCGCCAAGCTCGCCGTGGACGCCTCGATCCAGGAACGGATTCCCGAACGGCTGCGGGCCAGTTCCTTCGCCCACTCGGAGACCGTCCTGATGCTCGCCTTCGTCGCCGGGGGTGGGCTCGGCCTCGTCCCGTTCGAGGGTCGGATCGGCATCGCGGTCGCTGCCGGGGTGGGTGTCCTCGCCGCCGTCCGGGGGGTCGTCGTGGCCGGCCGGCTCCGCGCCCAGCGGCTGCTCGGCCGGCCGCTCACCGACGAGGAACTGGCCGCCCAGGACCGGGCCGACGCCGCCGACGACGCGGCACGCCGCGCCCGCAGTGGCCGTGGCGCCACCGACGACCCGGCGGCCCGTACCGGTGGGGACGCCGCCGACCGACCGGACGGCGACCGCGCCGGCCCGACCACCGGTCAGCTGGCCGAGAGCGCCGACGACGCGGCGGCCGAGGCGGCGGCCCGCGCCGCGCCCACCTCACCGGCACCGAGCGGGGCGGGCGACTCCAGGTCTTCCGCCGACGGGCTGGCCCCGCCGGGTTACCACATCTACCGGCCGTCCTCGGCCGTCCCGGGCAGCGGCAGCGGTGTCGACGACGACCAGCGACGGCAGTCGCCGGGGTCGGTGTCGTGACGGGCCTGCTGGTGCTGACCGCCGTACCGGCCGAGGCGGAGGCCGTCCGGGCCGGGCTGACCGATCCGACGGTGACCGTCCGGGCGATCGGCGTGGGTCCAGCCGTGGCCGGTGCCACCACGGCCCGGATGCTGGCCCTCGCCGAGGCCGCCGGTCGCCCCTACCGCGCGGTGGTCAGCGTCGGGATCGCCGGCGGTTTCGCCGGCCGCGCCCCGGTCGGCGCCACGGTGCTCGCCTCCCGCAGCGTCGCCGCGGACCTCGGGGCCGAGTCCCCGACGGGCTTCATCCCCGTCGACGAGTTGGGCATGCCACCGGAACTGCTCGGTGGCGGCCCCACCATCGACGTCGACCGGGTGCTGCTGGGCGCGCTGCGCGCCGCACTCCCGCAGGCGGTCGTCGGGGCGGTGCTGACGGTCAGCACGGTCACCGGCACGGCCGCGAGCACCACCGCCCTGGCCGACCGGCACCCGGACGCGGTGGCCGAGGCCATGGAGGGGTACGCGGTGGCGGTCGCCGCCACGCAGGCCGGCCTCCCCTTCGCCGAGCTGCGTACCGTCTCGAACCCGGTCGGCCCCCGGGACCGCGACGGCTGGCGGATGCGGGAGGCGTTCACCGCCCTGACCGAGGCGGCCCGCGCGCTGGCCTGAGCCGCCACCCGCCACCCGCCAGCCCGGGGGCCGGACGGTTGCGGCAATCCGGCCGGGCGGCTACGGCGGTCGGAGTGTTCCCGGCGGTCGGGGTGGCCGGGGCGCGGGCCCTGCCGGGCGTGCCAGGGCCATGGCGAGGGGACGAGCGGACGCGACCCGGAACCCGCAGGCCGACAGGAAGCGGATGGCGACGTGCTCCTCGACCACCGTGCGGACCAGGCCGATGCCCGTCTCGTCCATCCGCCGTGTCATGGCCGCCATCAACCGGTCACCGATGCCGATCCGCCGGTGCCCGACCGCGACCAGCACCCCGTCGAGTACGAGTTCGCGCGGCCGGTCCCCGTCGTCCCCACGGACCAGGTGCAGGTCACGCTCGTGGGCGCGCAGCTCCCCCAGGAGGGTGCCGTCGGGCAGCTCCGCCACGAACCGCCAGGCGGTCGCCGGCCGACCGTCACCCTCCACCCACCGGACCCTGACGTCCCGACGGACCCGCTCCGCCGCCCGCCGCCGGTCCCGGTGTCCCCGATTCCGTACGTACGCCGCCGGCGGCAACCGCAGCGGCCACAGCGGGGGCGGCAAGTTGTACCAGTCCGCCCACCAGGCACCCGGCCAGTCCTTCGGCTCCCGCACCGGCCAGACGTCGAGGTGGGCCGGATAGCGCCGCCCGGCGGTGTCCCGCAGGTCGTCGTGTGGCACCGGCGGCAGCGCACAGGTCACCTCGGCAGCCGACGCCGCAGGCGGGGCTGTGGTCGGGGCCGAGGTCGGCGCTGTAGCCGGGGCTGTGGTCGGGGCCGTAGCCGGGGCTGTGGTCGGCGCTGTAGCCGAGGCTGTGGTCGGGGCCACCGACGACGCCGGCTCGACCGGCAGTGCGACCGTCAGGGTTCCGCCGACGGACCGCACCAGGCGCTCGACCGTGTGAAACCGAGGGTCGGTCGCCCTGCCGGACTCGATCCGGGCAATGGTCGCCTGGGGCACCCCGGAACGCCGGGCCAGCTCCCGCTGGCTCAGGTCGGCCGCACGGCGCAGCGCCCGGACCGTCCGGCCCAGGTCGGCCAGCGGGGCATCCTCCGTCGTCACCCCACCATGCTCCCGTTGCGTCAGCGCTGTTTCAACAGCCCCGCCCAACCTGTGGATAACCCTGTGGAAACCCGCTGGAGCTGGGGACAAGGTACCGAGTTCGCGTCCTTTCGAGCTGATGACCTCACCGAATCACACGGCCACAGGGCCACAGGGCCACAGGGCAGCCAAGCACCCGGCGGGGCAGATGCCCAGACGCGGGAGCCGATTCCTGAATCGCTGACGCCGTCAGATCGAAAGGACGCGTGGGAGTACTTCCCACCCCGCCCGGGTCCGCCCGGAACCCGCCCTCCGACCGACCCTGCGGAACGATCGGAGCATGCGGCCAGCAGCCCCGCCGAGGCCGGGTGGGGCCGGGGCCGGGTGGGGCCGGGGCCGGGTGGGGCCGGGGCCGGGTGGGGCCGGGCCACAGCGGCCCCCGACCACAGCAGGCCGCCGACGGGACGGTTGCCATCGGCAGGGGGCGGGGTCACATCGGGGCGGGCTCGGCGGGAGGACGCTCGGGAGCGGCGTTACCGTGGGGACGTGCCGCTATCCCTGGCGATCTCGCCCTGCCCCAACGACACCTTCGTCTTCGACGCGCTGGTGCACGGCCGGGTGCCGGGCGCGCCGCCGGTCGCGGTGACCTTCGCCGACGTCGACGTCACCAACACGGCCGCCGAACGGGGAGCCTTCGATCTGGTGAAGGTCAGCTACGCCGCGCTCCCCTGGCTGCTCGACGACTACCACCTGCTGCCGTGCGGCGGCGCGCTCGGCCGGGGCTGTGGCCCCCTGGTGCTCACCCGTGGGGAGACCGACCGGGCCGACCTGGACGGAGCCACGGTGGCGGTGCCCGGTGACCGGACCACGGCGTACCTGCTGTTCCGGCTCTGGTCGGCCGGACGGCCGCCGGCCCGGATCGAGGTCGTGCCGTTCCACGAGATCATGCCCGGCGTCGCGGCCGGCCGGTACGACGCCGGGCTGGTGATCCACGAGGCCCGCTTCACCTACCACCGGCACGGGCTGACCGCGCTGGTGGACCTGGGCGAGTGGTGGGAGGCCGACACCGGCCTACCCATCCCGCTCGGGGCGATCCTGGCCCGCAAGGGTGTGGTGGACCCGGTGGCCGCCGCCGGCTGGGTCCGCGAGTCGGTACGCCAGGCGTGGGCCGACCCCTCGGCCAGCCGGGAGTACGTGCTCGCGCACGCGCAGGAGATGGAGCCCGACGTGGTGGACCGGCACATCGACCTCTACGTCAACGAGTTCACCGCCGACCTGGGGGACGCGGGGTTCGCTGCCGTGGAGGCGTTGCTGGGCCGGGCCGCCGACGCCGGGCTGGTGCCTCAGACCTCCAGCTCGCGGGCCACCGCGTGGACCAGCTGAGCGATCTTCTGCGCGGTCTTCTTGTCGGGGAACCGGCCCCGACGCAGATCCGGCTGGACCTTCGCCTCCAGCACCTTGATCATGTCCTCGACCAGGCCGTGCAGTTCCTCGGCCGGCCGGCGGCGCAGTTCGGCAATGGACGGCGGTGCGTCCAGCAGCTTGACCCCCATCGCCTGGGCGCCGCGCCGGCTGTCCACCACGCTGAAGTCGACCCGTTGCCCACCCTTGAGGTCGGTGACACCCGCCGGCAGCGCGCCCTTCGGCAGGAACACGTCGCCACCCTCGTCGCTGGTGACGAACCCGTATCCCTTGGCCGCGTCATACCACTTCACTCGCCCCGTCGGCACCTTGGAGACCCCTGCTTCACTCGATACGACTACTGCTCCAAGGCTAGCCCGATGATCCGGTCGAGCGCCGCCGGGAATCCGGTGAGGTCGTCGAGCACCACCTGCGCCCCGGCCGCACGCAGGTCGTCTGCCGGGCAGGGGCCGGTGGCCACGCCCACGCCCGGGATGCCGGCCGCCCCGGCCGCCACCATGTCCGCCACGTGGTCACCGACGTAGAGCGCGGCACCGTGCTCCCGCAACGAGGTCGCCTTCTGTTCGGCGAAGAGGTCGCCGGCCAACTCGTCGACCGCCAGCCCGAGGTGGTCCAGGTGCAGCCGGGCGAGCCGGCCGATCTTGGAGGTGACGACCATCACCCGCCCGCCGTGCGCGTGCACCGCGTCCACCGCCTCCCGGGCCCCGGGCATCGGCACCGACGGGGTGATCGCGTACGCCGGGTACAGCTCCCGGTAGAGCGTCACCGCCTCCTCGACCTGCTCGGCCGGGAACCAGTGTGCGAGTTCGGTGCGCAGCGGCGGGCCGAGCCGGGAGACGGCCAGCTCGGCGTCGACCGGCACACCCGTACGGGCGGTGAGCGCCCGGTAGGCGGCGGCGATGCCGGGGCGGGAGTCGATCAGGGTCATGTCGAGGTCGAACCCGACCATCAGCACGGACATTCTGCGAAGGTACCCGGACAGGTCGCCCGAGCCGGACGTCCGGGCGGCGCGATCGGGCGTCAGCGGGCTAGCGTGGAACGACGATGACCACCTCACTCGCCGACCAGCTGCGCGCGCTGCCCGACGAGGCGCTCGCCGCGCTGCTCCAACTGCGGCCCGACCTCGTCGTGCCGGTGCCGGCCGACGTCTCCGCGCTCGCCCTGCGGGCCGAGTCGCGGGTGTCGGTCGCCCGCGCGCTCGACGGGCTGGACCAGTTCACCCTCCAGATCCTCGACGCCGCCCGGCTCACCCGGGACCCGGCGGAGGGCACCACCTCCACCGAGGCGGTCCTCGCCCTGGCCACCGCCGGGCCGCACCCGCCCGCCCCGGCCACGGTCCGTGGCGCCGTCGACCGGCTCCGCGCCCGGTTTCTGCTGTACGGCCCGGAGCAGGCCCTGCGGGTCACCGGGAGCGTGGACGAGCTGGCCCCGTACCCGGCGGGGCTGGGTCGGCCGGCGGAGGAGCTGGACCTGCGGGCGGCGGCGCTCTGCGCGGACGCCGCGAAACTGCGCCGGACGCTACTCGCCGCGCCCCCGTCGGCACGGGCGGTCCTGGACCGGCTCGCCGCCGGTCCACCGGTCGGCAGCGTGCCGCCCGGATCGCTGCAGGCACCGGCGCTCGGCGCGGAGGACGACGTACCGCCCGACCCGACCAACGGTGGCGCCCCGACCGGGTCGCCGGTGCGTTGGCTGGTCGAGGCCCGGCTGCTGGTGGCGGTCTCCGCCGGGACGGTCGAGCTGCCCCGCGAGGTGGGACTGCTGCTGCGCCGGGACACCGGCCCGCTCGGACCGCTGCGGATCGACCCGCCGCCGGTCGCGGCACCGCCCCGGGAACCCAAGGCCGTCGACTCCGCCGGGGTCGGGCAGACCATGGAGGTGGTACGGCACACCGAGGCGCTGCTGGAGGCGTTGACCGCCGAGCCGGCACCGGTGCTGCGTTCCGGCGGGATCGGGGTACGCGACCTGCGCCGGCTGGCCCGCACGGTGTCCCTGGACGAGTCGACGACCGCGCTGCTGGTCGAGGTGGCGTACGCGGCGGGTCTCCTCGGCGAGCTGGACCTCCCCGCCGCCGCCAGCCGGTACGGCGGCGAACAGCAGGTGCTGCCCACCGGTGCGTACGAGGTGTGGCGGGCGGTGTCGGTGGCCCACCGCTGGGAGCAGTTGGCCCGCGCGTGGTTGACGATGAGCCGGCAGGCCGGTCTGGTGGGGCAGCGCGACGACCGGGACCGACCGGTCAGCGTGCTCTCCGCCGAGGCGGAGCGGGCCGGTGCGCCGGCCGCCCGGCGGGCGGTGCTCGGGGTGCTGGCCGAGTTGGAGCCGGCCACCGCACCCACCGCCGAGGAGGTGCTGGCGCTGCTCGACTGGCGGGCCCCCCGACGCAGCCGGGGGCGGGAGGCCGCGCACCGGGAGGTGCTGACCGAGGCGGCCCGGCTGGGGGTGACCGGCCTCGGCGCGCTCACCTCGTACGGGCGGCTGCTGCTCGCCGACGTGACGGACACCGACGAGCGGGGTGGGGACGACCCGCTGGGGTTGCGCTCCGACGTCGACAGCGGTGATCCGTCGGGCACCGTCCGGGCGTTGGACGCCCTGCTTCCCGCACCGGTCGACCACTTCCTGGTGCAGGCCGACCTGAGCGTGGTGGTGCCCGGCCCACCCGACCCGACGCTCGCCGCCGAGCTGGAGACGGTGACCGAGCCGGAGTCGGCGGGTGGGGCCAGCGTGCACCGGGTCACCACGGCCAGCGTCCGACGGGCCCTGGATTCCGGCTACACGGCCGACGACCTGCACGACCTGTTCCGGCGGCGGTCGCGTACCCCGGTCCCGCAGGGGTTGACCTATCTGGTGGACGACGTGGCCCGGCAGCACGGTGGGCTGCGGGTCGGCTCCGCCGGCGGGTACGTGCGCAGCGACGACGAGGCGCTGCTCGCGGAAGTGCTGGCCGACCGGCGGCTGACGGCGTTGGCGTTCCGCCGGCTGGCTCCGACGGTGCTGTGCACCCCGTACCAGGTGGGGCGAATGCTGACCGCGCTCCGGGACGCCGGGTACTCCCCGGTGCCGGAGGACGCCACCGGCACGACGGTGCTGGCCCGACCCCGGGTGCGGCGGGCCCCGGCCCGGGTGCTGACCGGGCGGGCGGTGGACCCGCTGGCCACGCCCCGGTTGGCGCTGCCCCGGCTGTTGGGTGTGGTGGAGCAGATCCGGCGGGGCGAGGCGGCGGCGCGGGCGGCCCGGCGGGCACCGGCGGTGGTCCGGGGCGGTGCGGCCCGCGCGGCGGCCGGACCGATGCCCGCGCACGGTCACGCCGAGGCTCTGGCGGTGCTCCAACAGGCGGTCCGGGACAAGGCGCTGGTCTGGGTCGGCTACGTCGACGCCCACGGGGCGACGCTGTCCCGGCTGCTGCGGCCGGTGTCGATCGGTGCCGGCTACCTGCGTGCCGAGGACGAGCGGACCGAGATGCTGCACACCTTCGCCCTGCACCGGATCACCGCGGCCGTCCGGGAGCACTGACCGCCCGGCCGCGCCGTCCTCCGCTGCGGCTCAGCGGCGGCTGCGGCGGACGGTGCCGACGACGGAGACGATGAGCAGCAGGGCGAAGCCGGTGCCGGCGGCCTCACCTACCGAGTCGATGAAGCCCTGCCGCTGCACCAGCCATCCGAAGAGGAACCAGCCGACGACGGCGATCCCGGCGACGGCGTACCCGACCATGGTGGCCGTGGACACCTCGTCGGTCGGTGTCACCTGCTCGCCGTTCGCCGCGTCCTCGGCGATCATCTCGTGGTCGACGCTCATCCCAGCCCTCCCACCCCGTCCGGCCCCCGGCTTCCAGGGTGGCACCCGGTCGCCAGGACGGACAGGGGGAAATACCCCCGATCCGGCCCCTATGGAGAACTACCGAGGGGCCGGAGACGAGACGGGCAGGGTGGACGGAAGGCTCAGGTGCCGGGGCGACGACCGACCAGGACCACCCGGGAGCCGACCTTGCCCAGCTCCCACCAGCGCACCGCGTCGGCGTGCAGCAGGTTGACGCAGCCGTGCGAGCCGATGCCCGCGTTGTGCAGGTAGGTGGTGGTCTCGTGGAAGCCGATCCCGCCGTTGAAGCGCTGCCAGTAGGGCAGCCACACCTCGTACGGGTTGGACCACTCCTTCAGGTTGCGCAGGTTGACCTTGTACGTGCCGGCGGGGGTGGCGTACCCGGCCATCCCGGTCCGGGTGACGGTGGGCTTGGCGACCACCTTGCCGTCGCGCATCACCCAGGTGGTCTGCCGGGTCAGGTCGACGCAGAAGGTGGTGCCGGAGCCGGCGGAGCAGCGCTTGACGTCGGTGGTGGCCAGTCGCTTCGCCACGTCGAGCGTCAACGGGCCGGCCCGGCCCTCGGCGGGGCGGATGTCGTACCGCTGCTGGAACTTCTTGATCGCGGCGCAGTCGGCGTCGGTCTGCCGGCCGTCCACGGTGACCGTGCCGAACCCGCCCAGCCGGGCCAGGTACGTCTCCACCTCACGCTGGTGCTCGCCCACCTGGCAGCGGGTCTGGTTGGACTTCTGCGGGACGCGCGGGCGACGCCCGGTCGACGCCTTCGGGGTCTTGGTCGCGCGGACCTTCGGCTGCGGCTTCTCCCGGTGCCGGGGCTTCGTGTCGGACCCGGTCAGCTGGTCGGGCAGGGAGGAGGCACCCGCCCCCGTTACCTGTTCCGCACTGCCGACCGGGGCGAGCCCTCCTCCAGTGCCACCCGGATCGGCCTGCGGCACGGACGCACACCCACCGGCGCCGACCAGCATGACCATGGCCAGGGCGACGACCCGGGCTCTGTGGCGGACCTGCATAGTGTGCCTCCCCGGATCGGTCGTCCCACTGGTAGACGTGTGTCCCCCGGGAAACGTTGCACCCATTGCGAAGATTTTCTGGCAGTCTCCCACCCCCGTGCAACACTGGATGGTCGACCTGCGGCGGGATTCGCCGCCGGTCGCGGAATCCGGCCGAGGAGGGGGACCTGGCGTGAGCGGTGGACCACTGATCGTGCAGTCCGACAAGACGCTGCTGCTGGAGATCGACCACCCGGACGCGCAGTCCTGCCGGATGGCGATCGCGCCCTTCGCCGAGCTGGAGCGTTCCCCGGAGCACGTGCACACCTACCGGCTCACCCCGCTGGGGCTGTGGAACGCCCGCGCCGCCGGGCACGACGCCGAGGCCGTGGTCGACGCGCTGCTGAAGTTCTCCCGCTACCCGGTGCCGCACGCCCTGCTGGTGGACGTGGCCGACACGATGGACCGGTACGGCCGGCTCCAGCTCGCCAACGACCCGGCGTACGGCCTGGTGCTGCGCGGGCTGGACCGGATGGTGCTGATCGAGGTCGCCAAGAGCAAGAAGCTCGCCGGAATGCTCGGTGACAAGATCGACGACGACACGATCCGGGTGCACCCGTCCGAGCGGGGTCGACTGAAGCAGGCACTGCTCAAGCTGGGCTGGCCGGCGGAGGACCTGGCCGGGTACGTCGACGGTGAGGCGCACCCGATCGAGCTGACCGAGGCCGGCAAGGACGGCGGCAAGCCGTGGACGCTGCGGTCGTACCAGCGGGAGGCGGCGGAGGCGTTCTGGGCCGGCGGGTCCGGGGTGGTGGTGCTGCCCTGCGGGGCGGGCAAGACCATGGTCGGCGCGGCGGCGATGGCCGAGGCGAAGGCGACCACGCTGATCCTGGTCACCAACACGGTCGCCGGCCGGCAGTGGAAGCGGGAGCTGATCGCCCGCACCTCGCTCACCGAGGACGAGATCGGGGAGTACTCGGGTGAGCGCAAGGAGATCCGTCCGGTCACCATCGCCACGTACCAGGTGCTCACCTCGCGGCGCGGCGGCGCGTTCACCCACCTGGACCTGTTCGGCGCCCGCGACTGGGGTCTGGTCGTCTACGACGAGGTGCACCTGCTGCCCGCGCCGATCTTCCGGTTCACCGCGGACCTCCAGGCCCGCCGCCGGCTGGGCCTGACCGCCACCCTGGTCCGCGAGGACGGGCGGGAGGGTGACGTGTTCAGCCTGATCGGCCCCAAGCGGTACGACGCGCCGTGGAAGGACATCGAGTCGCAGGGCTGGATCGCCCCGGCCGAGTGCACCGAGGTCCGGGTCACCCTGACCGACGCGGAGCGGATGTCGTACGCGACGGCGGAGGCCGAGGAGCGTTACCGGATGGCGGCGACCGCCCGGACGAAGCTGCCTGTGGTGAAGGCGCTGGTCGGCCGGCACCCCGACGACCAGGTGCTGGTGATCGGGGCGTACATCGACCAGTTGCACCAACTCGGGGAGTACCTGGACGCGCCGATCATCCAGGGTTCCACGACCAACAAGGAGCGCGAGCGGCTATTCGACGCGTTCCGCTCGGGTGAGCTGCGCACGCTGGTCATCTCGAAGGTCGGCAACTTCTCCATCGACCTGCCCGAGGCGGCGGTGGCGATCCAGGTGTCCGGCACGTTCGGCTCCCGGCAGGAGGAGGCGCAGCGGCTGGGCCGGGTGCTCCGCCCGAAGGCCGACGGCCGGCAGGCGCACTTCTACACGGTGGTCTCCCGGGACACCATCGACACCGAGTACGCGGCCCACCGGCAGCGCTTCCTCGCCGAGCAGGGGTACGCGTACACGATCGTCGACGCCGACGACGTCCTCGGCCCGAAGCTACCCACGGTCGACTGACCCGGCTCGGGCCCCGCTGCTCCCCGCCCAGCCGGTGTTTTCGGGTCGCGGGTGTGGATGGTCGGTGCGCGTCCTTTCGAGCTGATGACGTCGACGACTCAGTGGACGGTCCCGCCGCCGTACGCCGCGCCTGCCCGGCAACCACGCCCCCCGGCAGGTACGGTGTCCACAGTGGATAGTGACATCGACACGTCGAAGGGATTCCGAGTGAAACGCCGACTTCTGCACGCCCTGGCGATCGCGCTCGTCGTCGCCCCGGGCACCGTCGTGGCCGCCACGCCGGCCTCGGCCAGCGACGCACCCGGCTTCGTCTGCAACCTCACGCAGAACACCTGGCTCCGCACGGCACCGCACGGCCAGGTGCTACGCACCCTGACCGCGGGTCGCGGCTTCCGCTGGCACGGTCAGGGCTGGTCCGAGGACAACGACACCTGGATCTACGGCCACGGCGCGGAGGACCCGTCCCTGGACGGCTGGGTCCCCGCCACCAACACCACCTGCTGACCCCTGGCCGACACACACCCCCACCCCCACCACCAGCCCGGTGATCAAGAGGTTTGCGTCAACTTGAAGATCAAGACTGACGCAAACCTCTTGATCACCGCACGCACCCCCAACGGGGCGAGGCGGGCGCGGGGCGGGGTGGGTCAGAGGGTGTGGGTGGTTCGTTCGGTGGCGATCCGGGTGGGCAGGGTGGCGGGGTCGAGGTTGGCGCAGATGACCACGGACGCGCCGACCGCCAGCGGGGCCAGCAGCCACTTCACCGGTTGTTCGTGTTCGGCGGCGTCCACCAGCAGCCGGTCGCCGGGGCGCAGGTCGAGTTGGGCGGCGACCTCCTTCGCCAGGCGCCCCCAGGCACCGTAGCTCGTGCCGTCGGGGGTGGCCGGGGCAGCCGGGTGCACGGCGGCGTAGTCGGGCGGGGTGTCGGTGTGCCGCAGCACCTCGGCGGACCAGTCCAGCCACCCCACCGGCACGTCGGCCAGCGACCCGGGGGCGGTGCCGACGAGGTAACGGTGCACCCCGTCGGGCACGTCCTCCAGCCAGTCGTCGAGGCGTTCCGGGGTGACGAAGACCGCGTCGTACGGCCGCTCGCCGCCCGGTTCGAGGACCGGCAACCCGGCGGTGGCACGCGGCCGGAACGACACCGCCATCCCCACCGACCAGGCCCCGAGCAACACCGCGGCGGTACGCCAGTGTGGCGGCAACAGCACCGCGACCCGGCTGCCCGGCCCGAGCCCGCACCCGTCGCGCAGCAGACCGGCGGTGCGCGCCGCCCAGTCACCGAGCTGCTTCGCGGTCAGCTCCGTCCGCTCCCCGGTCGCGTCGTCGCAGTAGGTCAGCAGCGGCCGTTCTGCCTGCTCAGGCGCGTCGGTCGACGTGGTGACGGCGAGGTGGGCAACCATCGGGCCTCCTGTCCGGACGGAGAAGTCCCACCCTACCCAGCCGGGGAGAGTTGAGTACGCGTGCGCATGACAGCGCCGCCCGCCGCCACGAGACTCGACCCATGCGTACGCGGATCATGATCGTTCTTGCCGGGGTGGGCCTGGGCGGCCTGCTGTTGACCAGCGGCTGCGGCTATCGGGAGAGCATCTGCAGCGATGGCGAGTACCCGGCGATCGCGGTGGGTGGGCAGGGCGGCAGCGCCTGCTTCCCCGACGGCCAGGAGCCGACCGCGCCGTACGTCAGGTACCCGCAGGGCAAGGTCCCGCAGCACGTCGACGACGAGTGGGACGTCTACTGGCGTGACCACGGCATCGACCCGAACGGCGTCATCATCGATCGCTGACCGGTCGACCGGGCCCCGGGGGCACGGAGCGCGACGCGACTCACGCCGTCGGCAGCGCCGGGCCGCCGTCGAGCAGCGCGGCGAGCAGGTCGCCGGACTTCTCCACCCGCCGCAGCACCTCCCCGGCGGTGTACGGCTTCGCCGACGGCCGCTTCCCCGCCGCCCCCGCCTCGACCTCGTCCCAGGTCAGCGGGGTCGACACCGCCGGTACCGCCTGCGCCCGCAGCGAGTACGGCGCAACTGTCGTCTTCGCCGCGTTGTTCTGACTCCAGTCGATGAAGACCTTCCCGGGCCGCAGGTTCTTCGCCATCCGGGACACGACCAGGTCAGGGTGTGCCTGCTCCAACTCCTGGGCGATCCGTTTCGCGTAGTCGGAGACGACGTCGGCGTCCTGGGTGGCGCTGACCGGGCAGCAGAGCTGCATGCCCTTCTTGCCGGAGGTCTTCGGGTACGCCGTCACCCCGTCGCGGGCGAGCCGGTCGCGCAGCAGGAGCGCCACCCGGCAGCACTGCCGCAACGTCGCCGGCGGGCCGGGATCGAGGTCGACGACCATCAGGTCCGGGTGGGTGCCGATCCGCCACTGCGGGGTGTGCAGTTCGAGGGCGGCGAGGTTGGCCAGCCAGACCAGGGTGGGCAGGTCGTCGGCGACCACGTAGTCGATGGTCTCCCGTCCCCTGCTCGACCCGGGCACCGGCAGCGTCTCGGTGCGTACCCAGGCGGGGGTGGCGGCGGGGGCGTTCTTCTCGAAGAACGAGCCGCCGGTGACGCCGTTGGGGAACCTGATCCGGGTCAACGCCCGGTCGGCCAGGTGCGGCAGCAGCACCGGGGCGATCCGGGTGTAGTAGTCGATCACCTCGCCCTTGGTGAAGCCGGCCTCCGGATAGAGCACCTTGTCCAGGTTGGACAGCTCCAGCGTCCGGCCGTCGACCTCCACCCTCACCCGCTCAGGCATCCTCCACCTCCCCGGGTGGCTTGTCGGGGCGCAGCCGCAGCACCCGGGGGAACCGTAGCCGCCCGTCCGGGGTGCGCTGGCCGTACTTCACCTCCACCACGATCCGGGGGGTCACCCAGATCGCGCCCCGGGCATCCTCGCGCGGCACGTCCCCGGCGAACGGCGACCCGTCGGTGCGCAGCGGTTCGAGTTCGCGCAGCAGCTCCCGTTCCAGGGCCGCGCCGATCCCACCGCCGACCCGCCCCCGGTAGGTGAGCCGCCCGTCCGGGCCGGGCACCCCGACCAGCAGCCCGCCGATCTTCCGGGCCCCGGGCCGCCAGCCGCCGATGACGAAGTCCCCGGTCACCTCCAGTTTGACCTTCACCCAGTCGGGTGAGCGCACCCCGGGCCGGTAGACCGAGTCGGCCCGCTTGGCCAGCACCCCCTCCAGGCCGTGTTCCCCGGCCGCCTGGTAGGTCGCCGCGCCGTCGGTGAAGCAGGGGGGCACCGTCCACCGGGCCGCGCCGAGCCCCAGGCCGTCGAGCGCCGCCCGCCGTTCGTGGTACGGCCACCCGGTGAGGTCCTCGCCGCGCCACCGCAACAGGTCGAAGATCATGTACGTGACGGGGAGGGTCGCCGCCAGCCGGGCCGCCTTCGCCCCGTCCCGGACGTGCATCCGCTCGGCGAGGGCGGTGAACGAGGGCTGTCCGGCCGGGTCGAAGAGGACCACCTCACCGTCGAGCAGCGCGTCGTCGACCTGCTCGGCGAGCGTCACCAGCTCCGGGTACGCGGCGGTGATCTCCACGCCGGAGCGGGCGAACAGGTGCGGGTGACCCCCGGTCAGGTCGGCGAGCGCGCGGACCCCGTCCCACTTGAACTCGTACGCCCAGCCGGCACCCACCGGGAGCGGCCCGGTCGTCGCGAGCATCGGCTTCAACGGCGCGCCGGGCACCTGTCCGACTGTAGTTGCGCACCGAAGCACGTGCGGGGGCTTCGATCGTTTGCGATCCTGGTCAGGGCGGGAGAGGAGCATCGGGATGCGGGCGATCTGGAAGGGGGCCGTGTCGTTCGGGCTGGTCTCGATCGGGGTGAAGCTCTACTCGGCGACCGAGGAGAAGGACATCCGGTTCCACCAGGTGCACCGTGAGGACGGCGGCCGGATCCGCTACAAGCGCACCTGCTCGGTCTGCGGCGAGGAGGTCAGCTACGACGACATCGCCAAGGGCTACGACCTGGGCGGCGGCGAGATGGTCATCCTGACCGACGCCGACTTCGCCGACCTGCCGCTGACCAGCTCCCGGGCGATCGACGTGCTGGAGTTCGTCCCCGCCGAGCAGGTCGACCCGATCCTCTACAACAAGGCGTACTTCCTGGAGCCGGAGGGGACCGCCACCAAGCCGTACGTGCTGCTGCGCGACGCGCTGGCCGACTCGGAGCGGGTGGCGATCGTCAAGGTGGCGCTGCGCCAGCGGGAACAGCTGGCCACCCTGCGGGTCCGCGACGGGGTGCTGCTGCTCAACACGATGCTCTGGCCCGACGAGGTGCGTACCCCCGACTTCGGTTTCCTCGACGAGGACCTGAAGGTCCGCCCGCCGGAGCTGGCGATGGCCGCCTCGCTGATCGACTCGATGGCCGGGGAGTTCCAGCCGGACGCCTTCACCGACGACTACCGGGCGGCGTTGCAGGAGGTCATCGACGCCAAGGTGGAGGGCCGCGAGGTGGTCCAGCCGGCGGAGGAGGAGGCCGCGCCGGCCGCCGCGGTGGACCTGATGGCGGCGCTGAAGGCGTCCGTGGAGCGGGCCCGGGTGGCCCGGGGCGAGGCACCCTCCGGCGGGGCCGGCGAGCCGACGCCGATCTCGTCGGCCCGGTCGGCCAAGCAGGCGGCGAAGGCACCGGGGGCGAAGACACCGGGGGCGAAGGCCGGACCGGCGAAGAAGACCACCGCCGGCAAGACCACCGCGAAGAGGACCCCCGCGACGAAGGCGGAGCCGGCGAAGAAGACCGCCGCGAAGAAGACCACGGAGAAGAAGGCCACCAAGGCCCCGGCCAAGAAGACCGCCGAGAAGAAGGCCGCCCCGCGCCGCAGCGCCTGAGCGGCGGGCCCGCGCCCGTCCCCCGGCGCGACGGTGGGCCGTCCCGCCGGGGTCGTGCGTCGGTCAGCCCCGGCCGAGCTTCTCGGTGGGGGTGATCCGGACGATCACCCGCTCCTCGTCGGGCCGCCGGAACGGGTAGGTGTCCTGCCCCAGGTACTTCTTCGCCAGCCGGTCGATGTGCGCGTCGGCGCCCTCGGTGACGAACTCGGCGGTGCCCTTCACCCAGAGGGTGCGGAAGTCGTCGGCCCGGTCGACCACGGAGACCGCGACCACCGGGTTGCGGGCGATGTTGTGGTACTTCTGCCGCCCCTTGGCGGTGTTGAACACGATGTGCTCGCCGTCGACGTCCACCCAGACCGGGGTGACGTGCGGGGTACCGTCCGCCTCGATGGTCGCCACGTGGGCGAGCTGCGGCTCGGCGAGCAGGGCCTTGTCTTCGTCGGTGAGGATCGCCATGGTCGAGAACCTACCGCCGGACGGCCCCCGCCACCCGGGAAGACGGGCACGAACGGGGAGGCCCGGCCCGATGACCGGACATGGCGGGCGGGCGACGGCCCACCCTCGGCATCGATCCGGGTACCGTGTGCGCTGGCCACGGAACCGGTCGCCGGGCCGGCCACCCACATCAGCAGGGAGTCGAGGACGTGAGCGAGCGTACGGAGAACCGTTCGGGGGGCCAGGGTCAGGCCCCGGAGACGAAGGCACAGCGGCGACTCGCCGCCCAGTTGGCGGCCCAGAAGGCCGCCGAGAAGCGCAAGCGCCGCCAGGCGTGGCTGGGCGCCGTCGCCGGCGTGGCCGTCATCGCGGTGATCGTCGGGGTGTTCGTGGTGGTCCGCAACGGCGAGAAGGACGACCCGAAGCCGGCGGCGGCGCCGGCCGGCTGCGCGGGTGACTTCCCCAAGCTGCCCGAGGGTGCCGACCAGGCGCTGTGCACCAAGCCGCAGGCCACCAAGGGCGAGGGCGAGCTGACCGGGCTCAAGGCCACCCCGCTGATCCGGGGCACCGGCCCGGCCGCCCAGGCCGGCCAGCAGATCACCGTGAACTACGTGGGTGTGTCGTACAAGACCGGTGAGGAGTTCGACGCCTCCTGGAAGCGGTCCGAGCCGTTCACGTTCGGCCTCGGCCAGGGCAACGTCATCCCCGGTTGGGACCAGGGCATGCAGGGTCAGACCGTGGGCAGCCGGGTCCAGCTCGACATCCCCGCCGACCTGGCGTACGGCGACAAGCCGCAGCGTCCCGGCGCGCCCTCCGGCCCGCTGCGGTTCATCGTCGACGTGCTGGCGGTGCAGTAGACCACACGGGTCTTCCGGCCGGCACCTACCGGCAGTAGGTTCGGGGTCACCGTGGGCGGCCGGTCCGCGCCACGGTGACCCCCACCGACCCGGAGGTGCGCGTGCCGCCGCTGGACGATCCCGGGCGCACCGCCCGGTTGATGTGGACGCACGTCGAACCCCTGCACGCGATCACCTACTTCCATCCCCGGGCCCGCGCCGCCACCGAGGCGATCGGGCTGCGCGGCTACTGGCGGGGTTACTTCGCGGGCCGGGCCGCCCCGCTGGGGGCGGTCGACGCCGCCCCGGTGACCGCCGTCTTCTTCACCTTCGCCCCGCCGATGGTGGGCCGGGCGCTGCCGGCGGTGTGGCAGCTCGCGGCCCCCGAGGAGGCGTTGCGCGCCCGGCTCACCGGGGCCGTGCAGGCGCTCGCCGAACTCACCTACGAACTTCCCGAGGCGCACCTGGCCGAGGCGGCCGAACTGCTGGAGGTCGCGGCGGTCGGCGCGGACACCGCCGGCCGGGTGCTCGGTGCGGCCAACGCCGCCCTGCCGCGCGGCGACTACCCGCTGGCCCGGCTCTGGCAGGCGGCCACCACGCTGCGCGAGCACCGCGGTGACGGGCACGTGGCGGCCCTGGTCGCCGCCGGTCTCGACCCGGTCGAGACGCTGGCGTTCCGGGTCGCCCAGGACCGGCCGGAGGAGCACCTGCTCGGCCGGGGCTGGACCGGGGACGAGTGGGCGCAGGCGCGGGCCCGGCTGGTCGACCGGGGGTGGCTGACCGACGAGGGTGCCCCCACCGAGGTGGGGCGCGCCGGGCTGCGGGCCGTGGAGGACGCGACCGACCGGGCTGCCGCCCGCCCCTGGCTGGCCCTCGGCCCGGACGGCACGCAGCGGCTCCGCGAGCTGCTGGTGCCGGTCGCCCGCGCCTGCCACACGGTCATCCCCGCCGACAGCCCGATCGGGCTCCCCGCGCTCTCCTCCTGACCACCCCGGCCCGTCGCCCGATTCGGACCATCGGTGTCGTACCGGATGGTCGCGTCGTAGCAGGTCGTCGGTGGCCGACACACGTTGTTGACACATGTTTCATCGTCGGCAAGACTTCGTGATCGGGAGCGCTCCCACACCGGGGTGGAGTGTCGTCTCCTTCTCGCCGTGGCACTGCCACGGGAGCCTTCCACCCTCCAGGTCGGCTGCCGGCCGCCGCATGCCCTGTCGTCACCGCACGGCGGTGGCCGTCGTCGTACGAGCCTCATCGTGCGAACGCCGCAGCCTGCCCTGGTCGAGAAAGGCGGGACCGTGCGACGTACGAAATTCGACCAGTGGAGCCAGGAACTGCGCGACGTGCGCGACCCTGTCGAACTGTTCGACGGCAGCGCCCAGACGGCCGTCCTGCGACTGCTCACCATGGCCGGCAAGGTGCCCTTCCGGTCCGCCTTCGACGGCCTGACCCTGCGCGAGCAGGCGATCGTCCGGCACCTGCTCGGCCGGCAGCACCTCCGGCTGACCGCGCCGGGCACCGACGCCACCGCCGCCCAGTTCGTGCTGGCCCACTCGGCGCTGGGCAAGCTGACCATCCACGAACCGGCGCGCGGCGACCTGCCGACCGAGGAGGTGGTGGCCGAGCTCGCCCTGCCCGGGTGGATGGTCGAGATGATCGACGAGGAGTGGCTGCCGGCCCAGGTCGAGGAGGAGCACCAGCGCCGCGAACTCGACCAGATGCTGCACACCTGGCACGCCGACGGCGGCCTGCCGGAACGGCTGGAAGAGGTCATCGACTGGGTCGAAC
Source organism: Micromonospora sp. WMMD723 (assembly GCF_049863385.1). Taxonomy (NCBI): domain Bacteria; kingdom Bacillati; phylum Actinomycetota; class Actinomycetes; order Micromonosporales; family Micromonosporaceae; genus Micromonospora; species Micromonospora sp. WMMD723. Next base: position 2,531,814 of record NZ_JBMKNR010000001.1, on the reverse strand, counting down.
GGGTCGAGACCGTCCTGATCTTCGTCGAGCGCCGGGTGTTCTCCCGCTCCGACTCCGGCTCCAGCACGCTCATCCGCGACGGCGTGCTGCCCGCGTTGCGGGGCCGTCCACCGGCCGACTGGAGCCCGGAGGAGCGGCTCTTCGTCGCGTCCATCCAGTTGCTGTTCCGCACCGGCCGGGCGGTCCGGTTCGAGGAGTTCAACGGCCGCCAGCTCAACGCGGTCAGCCTCCGCAAGGTGCTGACCGGCCGCTGCGCGACGTACCTGCGCGCGCTCGACGGGCAGGCCACCCGGGAGCTGAGCACCGCGACCCTGACCGAGTTGGCCACGCTCGCCGGTGAGCTGGTCGAACTCGTCGACGGCAGCGGTCACATCCGCTACCGGCGGATCAACGGGCTGACCTACGCCAAGGACGAGTACCTGCTGCCCTGGGAGGGCGGGCAGCGCAGTCAGGTCGAGCTGCCGCCGACCCTGCGGACGTCCACCGGCCTGCGGCCCGAGCCGGTCGACGGCGAGGACGCCGCCTCCTGGGTGCGCCGCGCCACCACCGCTGCCCTGCGCAGCGTGCACGCGGGCGGCGACGAGCGCGAGCTGACAGGCATCCTGGAGGGCATCGTGCTGGGCGCGGTCGTCGACAGTCGCGCCGACTACGGCATGTCCAGCGGCATCCGCGACCTGGCCCGCCTCGACGGTCCCGCCGGTCGGTACGACGAGGAGGTGGCGGGGCTGAAGAAACCCGACTTCTTCTGCTGCGTGCTGCCCAGCCCCCGGATGGCCGCCGACCTGCCCGCCCCAGCCGTCACCGATATCCTGTGGCAGGTCGCGCAGCGGATGATGTACAACCGCTGGCACTTCGTGCCCGGCAACTTCGACCGGGTCGAGGTGCCCCGCCAGCGGCACTACTTCTTCCCGCCGCTGGTGCCCGACATCGCCGAGTGGGGCGACCTGCGCCACGGTGGGCACAGCACCTCCCGCGTCCGCTACACCCTGCGGGCCCCCGGGGCGGCGATGTGGAAGCAGCCGTTCACGGTCGGCGGCCGACAGTACCGGGGCGCGTTCGACATCCGGCTGGTCCGCATGGACGGGCCGCCGTTCACCCTGGCCGAGCTGCGGACCGCCTGCCGGTACTCGGCGCTGGTGGACGTGTTCTGGCGCGAGATCGCCGGCTACGCCGACGCGCACGACGGCTGGGCCCCGGCGATCACCTCGTTCAGCGGCGACTGGTACACCAAGGAGTCCTGGCGGGACGCCGTCGAGCGGCTCGACGTGGCACAGCAGGCGGTCGGAGGGCTCGCGTGAGCGTCGACCCGCAGCAGGTCGTCGTCAACGGCGAGGACCAGTACTCCCTGTGGCCGGCGGACCGGCCGCTGCCGGGCGGCTGGACGACGGTGTTCACCGGGCCCGTCGAGGCGTGCCTGGAGCACGTCGCGGCACACTGGACCGACCTGCGGCCCGCCTCGCTGCGTACCGCCGGGGAGGCCGGCACCGGCGCTGCCATCCGGCCGGCAGCGGCCACGGTGGACCCCGCGTCGTCGGTCGCGACCGGCCCCCGCCGCCCGTTCGGGGACACCCCGCTGCACGTCCTCGTCGACCGGGCGCTGGCGGCCGACCCGGGGCGCGTCGCGGTGCGCTGCGCCGGGGTCGCGGTCACCGCCGGGGAGCTGCGGGACCGGGTCCGGCACGCCGCCCGGGTGCTGCGGGGCCACGGCGCGGGGCCGGAGACCCCGGTCGCGGTGCTGCTCCCCCGCTCGGTGGACGCGGTGGTGGCGATCCTCGCGGTGCTGGCGGCCGGGTCGGCGTACCTGCCGCTGTCGGTGCACGACCCGGCGGACCGGCGGGCCCGGATCCTGGCCGACGCGGGCGATCCGGTGCTGTTGACCGGCCCGGAGCACCGGGGCCTCGTGGCCGCCGGCTACCCGTCGGCCGTGCTCGACGTGACCGACCTGCCGGAGCCGGCCGGTGACGACGGTGACGGCGGCTGCCGGGTGGAGAACCTGGCGTTCATCATGTACACCTCCGGCACCAGCGGCGCTCCGAAGGGGGTGCTCGGCACCCACCGGCAGCTGGTCAACTACGTGCACTGGTGCGCCGGGGAGTTCGCGTTCCAGCCCGGGGAGCGGGCGGTGCTGCACGCCCCGCTGTACTTCGTCGGGTCGGTGATGACGCTGTTCACGGCGCTGGTCGCGGACTGGGAGCTGGAGGTCGCGCCCGAACCTGTCGCGTTCGACGACCTGATCGCGTTGACCGCCGCCGCCCCGTGCGGGTTCCTGAAGCTCACCCCGTCGCACGTGCGGGCGATGACCGCCCTCGGTGGCGTCGACGACGTCGCCCGCCAGGTGATGATCGGCAGCGAGCCGCTGTACCTGACCCCCGAGTTCGACGCGTGGATCAGCGGCAGCCCCAAGTCGGGCTTCGGCAACCACTACGGCATGAGCGAGACCGTCGGCGCGACCTGGTACTGGATCGGCGCGGACCGGACGGTCGGGCGGCGGCTGCCGGTCGGTGCCCCCATCCCCAACGCCGAGGTGCACATTCTCGACGAGCAGGGCCGGGCCGCACCGCCGGGGCAGACCGGCGAGATCTGCCTGGGCGGGGCGGTGATCGGCCGGGGCTACCACGGCCAGCCGGTGCTGACCGCCCAGCGGTGGATCCCGCACCCCGGCGGCGACGGGCGGCGGCTGCTGCGCACCGGCGACCTGGGCCGGCTGGGCCCGGACGGAGTGCTTGACGTGCTCGGCCGCGCCGACCGGCAGGTGAAGATCCGGGGCCAGCGCGTCGAGCCGCCCGCCGTCGAGGACGCGCTGCGCCGCTGCCCCGGCGTCGCCGAGGCGGTGGTGATCGCCGAACCCGACGGCCACGACCTGCACCTGGTCGCCTACCTGCGGTCCGAGGACGAGCCCCGGCCGACCGAGGCGCAGCTACGCGCCCACGCCGCCGGTCTGCTGCCGGAGGCGTCCGTCCCGAGCCGGTTCCTGTACGTGGCGCAGTACCCGCTCACCCCCAACGGCAAGGTCGACACCCGCCGGCTGCCCACCACGCCGGTGGTACGGCCCGCGCTGAGCACCGCGTACGTCGCGCCCTGCGGTGACCTGGAGACGGCGGTGGCCGGGGTGGTCGGCGCGGTGCTGCGGGTGGACCGGCTCGGTGTCGACGACGACTTCTTCGAACTCGGCGGCGACTCCATGCAGGTGGTCGAGGTCGTCACCAGGTTGGACGAGGAGCTGGGCCTGCCGGTGGGCATCGCCGACCTGTTCGACAGGCGTACGGTACGCGCCCTGGCCGCCGGGATGTCCGACCACCGACCACCGGCCCCCGTGGTCCCGGCGACGCCCGCCGGTGGGCAGCCGGACCGGTCCCCGCGGGCGGACACCGGCCGGCCGGCGGTCGGGGACGCGGCGGTGCAGGCCCGGTTCTCCGGGGCGTCCACCGGTTCCGCGCCGTTGACCTGGGGACAGACGGCCATGTACCGGCCGATGCAGTGGTTCGGCGAGGCCAGCCGGGACTTCAACATCCGGCGGGTGCTGCGGTTGGCCGCCCCGGTCACCACCGAGCGGGTCACCACGGCCTGGTCGGCGCTGGTGCTGCGGCACCAGGTGCTGCGCACCCTGATGACCGAGGACGCCGACGGGCCCCGCCAGCACCTGCTCGCCGACGGGTCGTACGCGCCGCTGGTGCGGGACACCACCGCCGCCGACCTGCCGGAGGCGGCGGACGCCGCCGCCGCCGAACTGGCCGGCACCGCGTTCCGGCTGGACCGGGACTGGCCGGTCCGGTGGGCGCTGCTGCGCGTCGACGGCCAGGTCGAGGCCGTGGCCGTGGCCGCCTCGCACGTGTCGCTGGACGGTTGGTCGCTGGAGCTGCTGCTGGCGGAGCTGCGCACCCTGATCGAGGGCGAACGGACCCTGCCCGCACCGGGTTGGCAGCCGCTGGACCAGGCCGGCTACGAGGCGTCGCCGGCCGGGCAGCGCCGGGCCGACCGGTCCCTGGCGTACTGGCGGGAGCGGCTGCCCCTGGTGCCGCAGCGGATCTTCGACGGGCCGGAGCAGGACGCCGGCCCGCTGCCGGTCGTCACCTGGCGGATGGAGTCCACCGCCGTGGCGGCGGCGGCCGGCGCGCTGGCCGAGCGGACGGGGGCGTCGTCGTCCACCGTGGTGCTGACCGCCGCGCTGCTGGTCCAGGCGGCGTTGACCGGCCGCGACCGGGCCGTGGTGAAGCTGATCGCGGGCAACCGGAACACCCCCCGCCAGCGGCAACTGGCCACGGGTATCGCCCAGAACGCGCTGCTGGTCTTCGAGATCGGCGACGGTGACGTCGACGACGCCGTGCGGCGCTGCTACCGCGACTCGACGGAGTCCTACTTCCACGCCACCTATCCACCGGACGCCCTGGACGAGCTGATCGCGGCCGAGGGCGCGCAGGCCGACCTGTCGGTGTACTTCAACGACGCCCGGCTGGGTCGCGACTTCGACGTGCCGGCGCAACCGCCCGACCGGGCCGCGCTGACCGCCCTGGCGGCGCAGACCACCGTGCGGCAGGTCACCGCCGTGGCCCGGCACGACATGACCTTCTTCCTGGCCATGCCCTACCTGGCCGGTGGCTGCGCGCTGCAGTTGCTGGCCGACACCCGGCGGGTGCCCGGCGTCGTCTGCGAGCGGGTGCTGCGGGGCGTCGAGACGCTGCTGTGCGAGGCCGCGCTGCGCCCGGTGGCCCTGCGGGACGTCGCCGCGCTGCTCGACCTCGGCCGCACCCGCCCCTCCGACCACCAGGAGTCCCGATGACCGACCCCTATCCGCTGCTGCACCGGCTGGCCGCCGCCGGCGACGACGCCCTGACCAGCGTCCCGCTCCCGCCCGACGGTCGCTACCAGGTCGTCACCACCACCGTCGACGAGGTGACCGCCCAGATCGTGGACACCCTGCGCGACGGCTTCGCCGGCCGTGGCCCGGCCGACTACCCGCTGCTGGTGCTCGGCTGGGGGCGCTGCCGGGTCGGCTCGACCGCCGTGACCAACCTGTTCGGCATGGCGCGGGCGGCGGCCTACTACCAGCCGGTGAAGACCATCGGCCGGTTCGCGCTGACCGGTGGCGAGGGTTCGCCGTGGAAGCTGCCCGACGGCGAGCCGGTGTTGTTCGCCAAGGAGATGGCCGGGCCGTACGTGCCGTTCGAGGCGCTGTTCAACCCGGCCCGCTGCCTCGTCGAGGCCGGCTGGCCGGTCGACCGGCTGCGGCTGCTGGTGCTGGACCGGCAGCCGCGTGCCTCGCTCGACTCGTGGATGGCCAAGTGGGAGGGCAAGATCGGGCGCGAGCGGGTGGTGGAGAACTTCGTGCTCAGCACGCTCAACTACGCGCGGATGCGCGCCTGGGCCGGGGCCGAGGGGCTGGCGGTGACGCACTTCCCGTACGAGTGCAGCCGTGCCCCGCAGGAGACGGTGTCCCGGTTGTTCGACCGCCTCGGCATCGGTCACCTGTACCAGCCGGAGATGCTCACCGGTTGGGGTGCGGCCGGCGACCTCAACTCCGACCAGTCGAAGATCCACAACCCGGTGGAGCCGGAGCCCTACGTCGTGCCCGGTCTGCACGGCAACGCCGACGAGTACCGCTTCCGGCCCCGGTCGGTGACGGTGCTGACCGACGCGGAGCTGGCCGTGGCCGACAGCCCCGAGGTGGTGGAGTCCTACGAGGTCTCGGTACGGTCCTGCGCGCAGGAGCTGGACCTGCCCGCGTCCCTGCGGGACGAGATCTTCGGCTGACCGCGATGACCGCCTCTCCCTCCGGCGTCGGGCAGTGGCGTGCGGCCGCCGCCGCCCGGCTGCGCATCGCCCGGCAGTGGCCCGCCGCCGGTGCCGGGTGGAGTGCCGTCGCGCTGGCGCTCAGCGTGTCCCGGGGGGTGCTGCCGGTGGTCTTCGCGATCGCCGTCAGCACCACCGTCGGCCGGATCGGCCCGGTGCTGCACGGCACCGCCCGACCGTCCGGGGTGTGGTGGCCGCTGGCCGTCGCCGGGGCGGCGCTGATCGCGGCGCAACTCGCGGAGGCGGCGCAGAAGGCCGTCGCCGAGCAGCTCAGCCGCCGCGTCGACGGGCACATGTACCGACGGCTCATCCAGGCGTCGCTGTCGACCCGGGAGATCACCCCGCTGGAGGACCCGGCGGTGCTGGACGAGCTGGGGGAGGCCGGGCACGAGCTGCGGTTCGCGTTCCGCACCCCGGGTGCGGCGTACGCCGGGCTGATCGCCCTCGTCGGGCCGTACACCCAGGTCGCCGGGTTCACGGTGGTGGTGGCGGTGGTGCTGGGGCCGTGGGCGGCGCTGGTCATGCTGGCGGTGGTGCTGCTGTTCCGGCACGGCCAGCGCGGCGGGTTGCGCCGTTACGCCCGGGTCATCCGGGACGTGGCGGCCCTGCGCCGGGAGAGCCGCTACCTGCGGGGGCTGGCGATGGGTCCGTCCGCCGCCAAGGAGCTGCGCGTCTTCGGGCTCACCGGCTGGCTGACCGAGCGCTACCGGCAGGTCTACCGCCGGGCCCTGGCCCCCGTGTGGGCCGAGCGCCGCCGGATCTACCTGCGGCCCTACCTGGCGTACACGGCGGTGGGGTTGGTCGGCGTCGCGGCGGTGCTGGCGCTGGCGGGGGTCCGCGCCGCCGACGGGGCGTACGACCTGGCCGCGCTGGCACTGGTGTTGCAGGCGGTGCTGGCCCTGATCCGGCTGGGCGAGTTCTACCCGGACTCCGACACCCAGACCCAGTACGGCATGAACGCCGAGACCGCCATCACCGCGTTCGAGCAGGCCATGGCACGCTACCCGGAACCCGCCGACCGGGGCGGTGCCGGGCCGCCCGCCACCGTCGCCCCGGCCATCGACTTCACCGGGGTGCGCTTCGGCTACCCGGGTGGGGCCACGCCTGTGGTCGACGGCCTGGACCTGCACATCCCCGCCGGACGCTGCACCGCCCTGGTCGGGGTGAACGGCGCGGGCAAGACGACCCTGGTGAAACTGCTGGCCCGGCTCTACTCGCCGGATGCCGGTGCGGTGCGCGCCGACGGCGTCGACCTCGCCGACCTGCCGGCCCGGGACTGGCAGCGGCGGATCGCCGTGGTGTTCCAGGACTTCGTCCGCTACGAGCTGTCGGTGGCGGCCAACATCGGGTTCGGCGCGGTGGAACATCTCGACGACCGGGCCGGGATCCGCCGCGCGGCGGAGGCGGCCGGGCTGCTCGACACCCTCGACGCGCTGCCGGACGGCCTGGACACGCTGCTGTCGCGCGCGTACGACGGCGGGGTCGACCTGTCCGGCGGGCAGTGGCAGCGCATCGCCATCGCCCGGGCCCTGTTCGCGCTCTACCACGGGAGCACGGTGCTGGTGTTGGACGAGCCCACGGCGGCGCTGGACGTGCGGGCCGAGGCCGAGTTCTTCGCCAGGTTCGCCGAGCTGACCCGGGGCCGCACGACGGTGCTCATCTCGCACCGGCTGTCCAGCGTGCGGCTGGCCGACCGGATCGTCCTGCTCGACGGGGGGCGGGTCGTCGAGCAGGGCAGCCACGACGAGCTGATGGCGGCGGGCGGCCGGTACGCGGCGATGTTCACCCTCCAGGCGGAGCGGTTCGCCGACGACGAGGCCGAGCGGGACACCGGCGGGGACGACCGGGAAACCGACGAGGGCGCCGGTCCGCTGGCGCAGCGGGTGGGCTGAGCGATGATGCGGGCGATCACCGGGCTGCTGCGGCTGTCGTGGCGGCAGGACCGGCGCAAGATGGCCGTGGCGCTGGCGTTGATGCTGGGCAACGCGGTGGCGGTGCCGGCGAGCGCGGTGGCGCTCAAACACCTCACCAACGCGGCGGCGGCCGGCCGGGCCGGGGCGGCGGCCTGGGCCGGGCTGGCCGTCGCGGTGGCCGCGATCGCGGCGCTGACCTGCGCGCACTTCGCCCACATCGGGTACTTCGAGGTGTCCGAGCTCAACGTGCTCAGCACCGACGAGCAGCTCATCGAGATCAGCAACGGCACCCCGTACCTCGACCACCACGAGCGGCCCGAGCACGCCGACCGGATGGCGTTGGCCCAGGACGAGCTGCAACGCATCGGGGAGGGCCTCCAGGCGCTGCTGACCGGGGGGTCGCTGGCGGTCGGCCTGCTGCTGACCACCGTGCTGCTCACCCTGACCCATCCGGCGCTGGTGCTGCTGCCGCTGCTGGCCGCGCTGCCGGTGCTGGCCGGTCGCCGGGCCGAGGCCGCCGCCGACCGGGCCCGTGCGGACAGCGTCGTCGACACCCGGCAGGCCCGGCACCTGTTCGAGCTGACCACCACGGCGGCCTCGGCCAAGGAGCTGCGCCTGTTGGGCCTGGTGGGTCACCTCCAGCAGCGCTACGCCACGCACTGGCAGCGCGCCACCGCCCGGCTGTGGCGCGGCGAGCTGGCCGCCGGCCTGTGGCGCGCCGCCGGGCAGGCCGTGTTCGCCCTCGGCTACGTCGCCGCCCTGGTCCTGGTGGTCCGCGACGCCGTACGCGGCCGGGCGGACGTCGGCGACGTGGTGTTGGCGATCATGCTCGCCTCGCAGCTCAACCACCAGGTCGCCGCCGCCGTGACGATCACCCAGCAGTTGGCGCGCAGCGGCCGGTCCCTGCGCCGCCTGGACGAGGTGCGCGAGCTGGTGCCGCAGCCGGTCACCCCGCCCGACGCGCCCGCCACGCCCCTGCTCCCACCCGCGCGCCTGCTGGAGGGCATCCGGCTGCGGCAGGTGAGCTTCACCTACCCGGGCGCGGCCACCCCGGTGCTGCGCGACGTCGACCTGCTGCTGCCCGCCGGCAGCACCGTGGCGGTCGTGGGCGAGAACGGCGCGGGCAAGACCACGCTGGTCAAGCTGCTCAACCGGTTCTACGAACCCGACCGGGGCGCGATCCTGGTCGACGGGGTCGACCTGCGGCATCTCGACCTGGCCGCCTGGCGGGCGCGGACCACCGCCGCGTTCCAGGACTACGCACGGCCGGAGCTGACCGCCCGGCTGGCGGTCGGCATCGGGGACCTGCCCCGGGCCACCGACGACGACGCGGTCCGCACCGGCCTGGCCCGCGCGCACAGCGAGGTCGCCGACAAGCTGCCGTACGGGCTGGACACCCGGCTGGGGCGCAGTCACGCCGACGGCGGGGTGGACGCCTCCGGCGGGCAGTGGCAGCAGTTGGCGCTCGGCCGGGCGATGATGCGCGACGCCCCGCTGCTGATGGTGCTGGACGAGCCGGCGTCGGCGCTGGACGCCGAGGCCGAGCACCGGTTGTTCGCCAGGTACGCCGACGGGGCGGCCCGGGTCGCCGCCGACAGCGGCGGGGTGACGGTTTTCGTGTCGCACCGCTTCTCGACGGTCCGCACCGCCGACCTGATCATCGTGATCGGCGACGGCGGGGTACGCGAGGTGGGCACCCACGACGAGCTGATCCGCCTCGACGGCGTGTACGCCACCCTCTACGGCACCCAGGCCGCGGCCTACCGCTGAGGGTGGCGTCGGAACGGGGCGGTGGCGTCGGGGAGGATGGCGGGGTGACGGTGGATGCGGTGGTGTTCGACCTGGACGGCGTGATCGTGGACTCGGAGCCGGTCTGGGAGGAGGTGCGCCGGGCGTACGTGGCGGCGCGGGGCGGCACCTGGCAGCCCGACACCCAGCGGCGGCTGATGGGGATGAGCACCGGCGAGTGGGCCGAGTACCTCAGCGGTGAGCTGGGCGTCGACCGCAGCGCCGAGCAGGTCGCCGTGGACGTGGTCGAGGAGATGGCCCGGCGGTACGCGGTGCGCGTACCGCTGATCGACGACGCCGACCTGGTGGTGCGCCGGCTGGCCGCGCGCTGGCCGCTGGGGCTGGCCAGTTCCTCGCCGACCCGGCTGATCGCGGCGGCGCTGACCGCCGCGGACCTCACCGCCGAGTTCCGGGTGACCCTGTCGACCGAGCGGACCGCCCGGGGCAAGCCCGCGCCCGACGTGTACCTGGCCGTCGCCGAGCGGCTCGGGGTCGACCCGGCCCGGTGTGCCGCCGTGGAGGACTCCTCCAACGGGGTCCGCTCGGCCGCCGCCGCCGGGATGCGGGTCATCGCGGTGCCGCACGGGTCGTACCCGTTGGACCCGGACGCGGCGGAGCTGGCCGCGACGGTGCTCTCCTCGGTGCACGACCTCACCCCCGAGGTGGTGGACCGGCTCGGCTGAACCGCCTCCGCGACCCGGCCGGGCCGCCTAGCGTCGGACCCATGAGAGCTGTGGTTTACCAGGGGCCGCACGAGGTGACGGTCGAACAGGTCGAGGACCCGCGCATCGAGCACCCCGACGACGTCGTCGTGCAGATCACCACGACCGCGATCTGCGGCTCGGACCTGCACATGTACGAGGGACGCACGCTCGCCGAGCCGGGCATCGTCTTCGGCCACGAGAACATGGGCACGGTGGTCGAGGCCGGCACCGGGGTACGCGGGATCAGGGTCGGCGACCGGGTGTCGATGCCGTTCAACGTGGCGTGCGGGTTCTGCCGCAACTGCCGGGAGCAGAAGACCGGCTTCTGTCTCACCGTCAACCCCGGCTTCGCCGGTGGCGCGTACGGCTACGTGGCGATGGGGCCGTACCGGGGTGGGCAGGCGGAGTACCTGCGGGTGCCGTTCGCCGACTTCAACTGCCTGAAGCTGCCGCCCGGCACCGAGCACGAGAACGACTACGCGATGCTCGCCGACATCTTCCCCACCGGCTACCACGGGGTGGCGATGACCGGGCTGCGGCCCGGCGAGCGGATCACCGTGATGGGTGGCGGGCCGGTCGGGCTGATGGCCGCGTACTCGGCGGTCCTGATGGGTGCCGCCGAGGTGTTCCTGGTGGACCGGGTGCCGGACCGGCTGCGGCTGGCCGAGTCGATCGGGGCGACCCCGATCGACTTCTCGGCCGGGGACCCGGTCGCCCAGATCCTCGACCGGACCGACGGGGTGGGCACCGACCACGGGGTGGACGCGGTCGGCTACCAGGCCACCGGAGAGGGTGGCGCGGAGCAGCCGGCGGCGGTGCTGAACAGCCTGGTCGAGGTGGTCCGGGCGACCGGCGCGATCGGCGTGGTCGGCCTCTACCTGGCCAACGACCCGGGTGCGCCGGACGAGCACTCCGGCAGGGGTGAGCTGCTGTTCAAGGTGGGCAAGCTCTTCGAGAAGGGCCTGCGGATGGGCACCGGGCAGGCCAACGTGAAGACCTACAACGAGTACCTGCGGAATCTGATCATGGCGGGGCGGGCCACCCCGAGCTTCGTGGTGAGCAAGGAGCTGCCGTTGGACGCCGCGCCGGACGCGTACCGACGTTTCGACCGCCGCGAGGAGGGCTACTCGAAGGTGGTGCTCAAACCGGCGGCCTGAGGAGACGGCATGCAGACGATCGTGTACGAACGCACCGGTGACCCGTCGGTGCTCCAGTTGGTCGACCGGCCGGTGCCCGAGCCGGGTCCGGGGGAGGTGCTGGTCCGGCTGGCGGTGGCCGGGGTGAACCCGACCGACTGGAAGAGCCGGCGACAGCAGCCGCTACCGGTCGGCTGGCAGACCCCGGGGCAGGACGGGGCGGGCGTGGTGGAGTCGGTCGGCGCGGGGGTCGACCAGGGTCTGACCGGGGAACGGGTGTGGGTCTGGGAGGCCGCCTGGCAGCGCCCCTGGGGTACGGCCGCCGAGTACACGGTGGTGCCGGTCCGGCAGGTGGTGCCGCTCGGGGACGCCTCCTTCGACCTCGGCGCGTGCCTGGGCATCCCGTTCCTCACCGCGCACCGCTGCCTGACCGCCGGGGAGTACATGCCGGACACCCTGCACGCCGGGGCGCTCAGCGACCACGTGGTGCTGGTGCAGGGCGGGGCGGGTGCGGTGGGCAACGCGGCGATCCAGTTGGCCCGCTGGGCCGACGCCTGCGTCATCGCGACGGTCAGCAGTCCGGAGAAGGCGCAGTTGGCGGCGGCGGCCGGGGCGTCCTTCGTCATCGACTACCGGGAACAGGACGTGGCCGACGAGGTCCGCAAGGTAGCCCCCGACGGGGTGCACACCATCGTCGAGGTCTCCGCCGCCCGGAACGCGGCCACCGACGTGCAGGTGCTGCGGGCCGGCGGGGCGGTCTGCGTCTACGCCGACGACGGTGGCGGCGAGGTGACCCTGCCGATCCGGCCGTTGATGGCCCCGAACGCCCGCTGGCAGTTCGTGCTGGTCTACACGGCACCGAAGGCGGCCAAGGCGCAGGCGGTGACCGACGTGGCGGCGGCGGTCGCCCAGGGGGCGGTACGGGTGGGCGCGGAGGCGGGCCTGCCGCTGCACCGTTTCGGCTTGGCGCAGGCCGCCGACGCGCACCGGGCGGTGGAGGACGCGGTGGTGGGCAAGGTGCTGCTGGACACCGCCGGACAGTAGATCCGGACACCGCCGACCGGTGAATCTGAGGACATTTCGCAATCGCCCGGACAGACGCGAGTAATTCTCGCAACAATGACATGGCGGGTCACCCCGCAAGGAAGGGCGGCCCCGGCGCGGTGCGAACGCCGGGGCCGCCCCTGGGGAGGGATGTTTCAGGAGTGACGTCCCTACCCCATCGGCGACGGATCGCCGAAAAGTGTTACGGCCCCGCCAGCTCCCGTACCTCCAGGTCGCCGGCGGCGTACCGCGAACGCACCACCTTCTTGTCGAACTTGCCGACGCTGGTCTTCGGCACCACGTCGATGACCGCCCAGCGCTCCGGTAGCTGCCAGTGTGCCACCGAACCGGCGAGGAACGCACGGAGCTGCTCCACACTGGTCGACGCGCCCTCGCGGACCACCACGGTGGCCAGTGGACGCTCACCCCACCGCTGGTCGGGCACCCCCACCACGCAGGCCTCCTGCACGTCCGGATGGGCCATCAACGCGTTCTCCAGCTCCACCGAGGAGATCCACTCCCCACCGGACTTGATCACGTCCTTGGCCCGGTCGGTGAGGGTGATGAACCCGTCCGGCGAGAGCGTGCCGACGTCACCCGTACGCAGCCAGCCGTCGCGGAACTTCTCCGGATCGGGGGCGTCGTCGCCGACGTACCTGGCGGTCACCCACGGCCCGCGAACCTCCAGCTCCCCCACGGACGTCCCGTCGGCGGGCAGCGGCTCGCCCAGCGGGCCGACGATCCGGGCCGCCACCCCGGCCGGCACCCGCCCCTGCGTGTAGCGGTACCGCCAGGCGTCGTCGCCGGTCACCCCGGCCGGTGCCCGGGACACCGACCCCAGCGGGGACATCTCGGTCATCCCCCAGGCGTGGATCACCTCGATGCCGTGCCGTTCGGCGAACGCGTGCATCAGCGCGGGCGGGCACGCCGAGCCGCCGACGATCACCTCCTTGAGCGACGAGGTGTCCACGTCGTTGGCGTCCAGGTGGGCCAGCAGGTCGTTCCAGATGGTCGGCACCGCGCCGGCCAGGGTGGGCCGCTCGGCGGCGATCATCTCGGCGATCGGCGCGGCCTGGAGGAACCGGTCCGGCATGATCAGTGACGCGCCGGAGAGGAACGCCGCGTACGGCAGCCCCCAGGACATCGCGTGGAACATCGGCACGATGGCCAGCTCCCGGTCGCCCGGCCCGAGCCCGAACCCCTCCGGCAGGCACACCTGCAACGAGTGCAGGTAGATCGACCGGTGCGAGTAGGCGACACCCTTGGGGTGGCCGGTGGTGCCGGAGGTGTAGCAGAGCGCGGCGGCGTCCCGCTCGTCGACCTCGGGCCAGTCGTAGTGCTCGGGCCGACCGGCCAGCAGCTCGTCCCAGTGGTGGAAGGTGACCCGGTCACCGGCGACCGCCCGCAGCGGCCCGGGGTCGCCCCCGCCGACCACCACGACGTGCCGCACCGTGGTCAGTTCGCCGAGCACCCGGGCCAGCAGCGGGATCAACGTCGAGTCGACGAGCACCACCCGGTCCTGCGCGTGGTTGGCGATGTAGGCGACCTGGTCGGGGAAGAGCCGGATGTTCAGGGTGTGCAGCACCGCGCCCATGCTCGGCACGGCGAAGTACGCCACCAGGTGCTCGGTGTTGTTCCACATGAAGGTGGCGACCCGCTCGTCGCCGGTCACCCCGCACTCGTCGCGCAGCGCGTGGGCCAGCCGGGCCGCCGTCCGTCCCACCTCGGCGTACGACATCCGGCGCGGCTCGGCCCCCGTCCAGGTGACCACCTCGGCCGTGCCGTGCACGGTGACACCGTGTTCGAGGATCCGGGCGACCTGCAGCGGGGCGTCCATCATCGTGCTACGCATGGGTGACAAGCTAGTGTCGCCGGTCACACGTTGGGAACCCCCGGAACGTCGAACCGTCCCCGGAATGCTGCGTAGATTGTCCGGGTGAGTATCTCCTGGGCCGACTCGTACGTGGGACAACTACGCGCCCTGGCCGGTGACCGGACGCTGATGTTCGTCGGCGCCCGGGCCGTGGTGCGCGACGACGACGGCCGGGTGCTGCTGATCCGGCGCTCCGACAACGGCCAGTGGGCGCTGCCGGCGGGCGCGATGGAACTCGGCGAGTCGATCGCCGACTGCGCGGTGCGGGAGGTGCGCGAGGAGACCGGCCTGCGCGCCCTGCGGGTCAGCGCCTTCGCCCTCTACACCGGCCCGGACCGCACCCACACCAACATGTACGGCCACACCTACCAGATCTTCACCACCGCGTTCCGGGTCGACGAGTGGGACGGCGAGCTGGCCCGGGTCACCGACGAGACGACCGACGCGGCCTTCCTGCACCCGCACGAGTTCCCGGCCCCGCTCTCCCTCTCGGTCCCGGAAACCCTCGCCGACCTCGACGTCTTCACCCAGACCAACCGCCTCATCCTGAAGTAGCCCCCGCTACCCCCTCCCCCTTCCCCCACTTCCCCCGCCTCCCCGGTGATCAAGAGGTTTGCGTCAGCCTCGGCGCGATTTCTGACGCAAACCTCTTGATCACCGGAGCGAGCCGGGGTGGGCCGGAGCGGGACAGAGCGGGAGAGAGCGGGCGGAATGGGGTCGAGCCGGGCCGGGCGGGACCGGGTCAGAGCATGGTTTGGGATTTGGCGTTGAGGTCGGCGGCGGCTTCCTCCTTGGACTCCCGGGTCAGGGGCTTGCCGCCGGGGGCGGGGGCCGTTCCACCGAGCGGGTCGGTGCCACCGGTCGCGCCCTCCGGGCCGGCACCCCGGAGCTGGTCGTTCGGCAGGGCCAGGGTGACCAGCACGGCGAGCAGCGCGATCAGGCCGGTGGTCAGGAACACCAGGTGCAGCGCGTCGACGAAGGATGCCTGGATGGCCGCCCGGACCGGGCCGGGCAGGACCAGGATCGTCGCCGGGTCGTTGATCGAGATGTTCGTGCCGCTGCCCGCCACCGCCGCCCGCTGCTCGGGCGGGAGCTGGGCGATCGCGCCGGGCAGCCGGTCGGCCAGGCCACCGGCGAGCCGGGAGGAGAGCACCGCGCCCAGGATGGCCACCCCGAACGAGCCGCCCAGCGACCGGAAGAACGTCGCCGAGGAGGTCGCCGCGCCGAGGTTCCGGACGTCCACCGCGTTCTGCACGCCGAGGATGAGCGACTGCATGCACAGGCCCAGCCCGACGCCGATGACCACCATGTAGCCGAACGCCGCCCAGAGCGAGCTGTCCACCTGGAGCCGGGTGAACAGCAGCATGCCGGCGACCAGCACCACCGAGCCGGCCACCGGGAACCACTTGTACCTGCCGATCCGGCTCATCGCCCGGCCGCTCACGATCGAGGTGACGATGATGCCGGCCATCATCGGCAGCATCAGCAGGCCACTACGGGTGGGCGAGGCGCCCTTGACGATCTGCAGGTAGAGCGGGATGAAGATGATCGACCCGAACATCACCAGACCGAGCACGAAACCGGCCGAGTTGGCCAGCGCGAACGTCGCCGAACGGAACAGCCCGAGCGGCAGGATCGGCTCGCCGACCCGGGCCTCCTGGAGCACGAACGCCACCCCGAGCACCGCGCCCGCCACGAACAGCCCGACGATCGTCGGCGAACCCCAGGCGTACGAGTTGCCGCCCCAGCTCAGCGCCAGCAGCAACGCGCTCACCCCGGCGACCAGCAGCGCCGCGCCCAGCCAGTCCACGGTGTGCTCCCGCCGCTCGAACGGGATCAACCGCAGCACGTGGTAGCAGACCACGATCGCCAGCAGCGCCAGCGGCACGTTCAGATAGAAGATCCACCGCCAGCTCGTCTCGGCGAAGTAGCCGCCGACCAGCGGCCCGGCCACCGAGGAGACGCCGAAGACCGCCCCGAACAGCCCCTGGTAGCGGCCACGCTCCCGGGGCGACACCACGTCCGAGATGATGGTGAACGCCAACGTCATCAGGCCACCCGCGCCGATGCCCTGTACGCCCCGGGTCACGATCAGCTGGGTCATGTCCTGCGACAGGCCGGCCAGCAGCGAGCCGAGCAGGAACGTGCCGATCGAGAAGAGGAAGACCGGGCGGCGGCCGTACAGGTCGGCCATCTTGCCGTAGAGCGGGGTGGAGGCGGTCGAGGCGAGCAGGTAGGCGGTCACCACCCACGAGTAGTGGTCGATCCCGCCCAGCTCCCCGACGATGGTGGGCAACGCCGTACCGACGATGGTCTGGTCCAGCGCGGCCAGCAGCATGCCGGTCATCAGACCGAACATCAACAGGCGGAGCTGGCGGGCCTGGAGCACCGGCTGGCCGTGGGTCTGGGCGGTCATCCCGCCTTCTTTCCCGCTCCCCCGCGAACATGCCTGCGGGCCGGGGAAACCTGCCCCCGGACCCACCGGCGGGCACGCGGGCGGACCCCGCGTGCCCGTCGTGGTACGACTCAGTCGCCGGCGGCGAACCGGTCGACGATCGTGGCGCAGAACGCCGGCAGGTCGTCGGGCTTGCGGCTGCTGACCAGGTTGCCGTCGGTCACCACCTGCTCGTCGACCCAGGTCGCGCCGGCGTTGGTCAGGTCGGTACGCAGGCTCGGCCAGCTGGTGATCCGGCGGCCCGCCACCACACCCGCCTCGACCAGGGTCCACGGGCCGTGGCAGATCACCCCGACCGGCTTCCCGGCGGTGAAGAACGCCTGCACGAACCGGACCGCGTCCGGGTCGGTGCGCAGGAAGTCCGGGTTGGCCACCCCACCGGGCAGCACCAGCGCGTCGTAGCCGTCGGCGTCCGCGTCGGCCGCCGTCACCGCCACGTCGTACGTCCCGCCCTGGTCCAGGTGGTTGAAGGCCTGGATGGTGCCGGGCTTGAGCGACACCAGCTCGGCGGTCGCGCCCGCCTTCTCGACCGCCTCACGCGGCTGCACGTACTCGACCTCCTCCACGCCGTCGGTGGCGAGGAACGCGATCCGCTTGCCCTGCAATGTCGTGGCTGCCATGTCGGTTTTCCCCTCTCCGGATACCTCTGGTCGGTTCCCGGGGCGTAGGGCCCGAAACGTGACCCCGGTCGCCGGTCGCGGCGGAGGGTTTGGCCTGGTCGGGGCGGGGGACCCCGGTGGGCATGGCAGGAGCAGCAGCGGAACAGCGCCGGCTCGCCACCGTCGTGGCGAGCTGGCGGGAACGCGCCGTCCTCGTCGTCGGTGACGCCATGCTCGACGAGTGGCGCTTCGCCGAGTCGGAGCGGCTGTGCCGGGAGGCCCCCGCGCCGATCCTCACCCTGCGCCGACGGATCACCGCCGCCGGTGGGGCCGCGAACACGGCGGTCAACATCGCCACCCTCGGCGGGCGGGCCCTGCTCGTCGCCCCGGTCGGCGCGGACGTGGCCGGCGACGAACTGCACGACTGCCTGGACCGGGCCGGCGTCTGGGACCGTACGGTCAGCGAACCGCACCGGCCGACGCCGGTGAAACGCCGGATGCTCGCCGGCAACCAGATCCTGCTCCGCGAGGACTCCGGCGACCCGGACGACCCGCTCGACGACGACGGGGTCGGCCGGCTGCTCACCGCCCTGAGCTGCGCCACCGAGGAGCTGCGGGCGGTGGCCGACGGGGCCGCGCCCACGCTGGTGGTCTGCGACTACGGCCTCGGTGCGCTGCCCGCCCCGGTCCGCGCCTGGCTGGTCGCCCACCGGCACCGGTACGCCACCGTCGCACTGGACGCCCACGACCTCGCCGACTGGCGGGGGCTGAACCCGACGGTGGTCACCCCCAGTTTCGCCGAGGCGACCCGGCTGCTGGCCCGCGCCGCAGCCGGCTTCGGCGCGCCGCCCGCCCCGGCCCGTACCGGCGGCACCGGCCTGCACCTGGACCACCCGCCCAACGACCCGGCGGACGGGCCGTCGGAGCTGGTCGTGGGCACCGCCCCGGGCGGCGTCGGCCGGGCCACCGGCCCGACCGGGGAGCCGACCCCGGGCGAGGGGCGGGTCGCGATGACCGGGGACGGGCTGAGCGTGACCGGGGCCGGGGTGACCGTCAACGCCACCGTCGGCGAGGGGGTCGACCGGGCCGGGCTGGCGCAGGCGCGGCTGGCCGAGCTGCGGGCGCACACCGGCGCGGACGTGGTCGCGGTGACCCTGGACACCGAGGGCGCCATCGTCGGCGGCCCGGACGGTGCGCCCCGGCGCAGCCACAGCACCCCCGTCCCGGCCAGTCACGCCGTCGGCGCGGGCGACGCGTACCTGGCGGCGATGACCCTCGCGCTGGCCGCCGGGGCGCCGCTGCCGACCGCCGCCCAACTGGCCCAGCTCGCCGCCACCATCACCGTCTCCGACACCGGCACCTGCGTGTGCCGCCGGGAGGACCTGCTCGACGCGCTCGGCGGCACGTCCGGCGGCGGCACCCATCCGACGCTGGTCGGCACCGGGGAGCTGGACGCGATCGTCGCCGACCACCGGCGGGCCGGCCGGTCCGTGGTGTTCACCAACGGCTGCTTCGACGTGCTGCACCCGGGGCACGTGCGTTACCTGGAACAGGCCCGCGCGCTGGGCGACCTGCTGGTGGTGGCGGTCAACTCCGACTCCAGCGTCCGCCGGCTCAAGGGGGCCGACCGGCCGGTCAACCCGGTGGAGGACCGGATCGCCCTGCTCGCCGCGCTGTCCTGCGTGGACCACGTGGTGGTCTTCGAGGAGGACTCGCCGGCCGGCCTGATCGAGGCGGTCCGCCCCGACGTGTACGTCAAGGGCGGCGACTACCCGCCGGAGATGGTCCCGGAAGCACCGCTGGTGCGCCGCCTCGGCGGTCAGGTGCGCACCCTCGGCTACGTGCCGGACCGGTCCACCTCGGCGATCATCGACCGGATCCGCGCCCAGGCCGCCGTCGTCCCGACCACCGGCCGGGCCACCGCCGCCGACCGGCCCGGCACGGTGCCGTCCGGCGTCGATCCGCCGACCACACCCGGCCCGGCGTCGACCCCGGCCACCCCGACCCCGACCGCCGAACACCTGGGCAGGACCACGTGAACCGACCGCTCGACCTCGGCTCGACCGGGGAGTTCCGCCGACCCCGTCGGCTCGACGTGCTGATCCCCACCCGCAACCGGCCGGCCGAACTGGCGGTCACCCTGGCCGGGCTGGCCGCCCAGGTCGAGGTCCCCGACTTCGGGGTGGTGGTCAGCGACCAGTCCGACCACGACCCGGCGTACGCGCACCCGGCGGCGGCCACCATGGTCCGGGCGTTGCGCCACCGGGGGCACCCGGTGCTGCTCACCCGGCGGCTGCCCCGGCGCGGGCTGGCCGAACACCGGGCGTACCTGCTGGACCGGTCGGTGGCCCGGTACGTGCTCTGCCTCGACGACGACGTCTGGCTCGAACCGGGCACCCTGGACCGGCTGGTCACCGCGATCGGGGAGCTGGGCTGCGGGTTCGTCGGCAACGCGGTGCACGGCCTGTCGTACGCCGACGACGTCCGCCCCGAGACGCACCGGCACTACGAGGAGTGGGACGGGCCGGTGGTGCCGGAACGGGTCCGCCCCGACACCCCGCAGTGGCAGCGGGCCGCCATCCACCCGGCCGCGAACCTGCTGCACGTCCAGCAGAAGCTGGGCCTGCCGGCGGGGGCGTGGCGGGCGTACAAGGTCTCCTGGATCGGCGGTTGCGTGCTCTACGACCGGGCGGCGCTGGTCGACGCGGGCGGCTTCGAGTTCTGGCGGCGGGTGCCGGCGAACCACCAGGGCGAGGACGTCGCCGCCCAGCTCGCGGTGCTGGCCCGGTACGGCGGCGCGGGTGTGCTGCCCAGCGGCGCGTACCACCTGGAGTCACCGACCACCGTGACCGACCGTGACGTCGAGGCGTGGGAGGTCGTCGCCGCCGACACCCCGCAGCCGGCCTGAGCCCTGCCGGTTCCGGCCGCCGACCCGCCGGGCTCGCCCCGGTCCGGGGCCGTCGACCGACCCGCCCCGGCCGGGGCCGTGGACCGGCGTGACCACCGGGCTGAGGCCGTCAGCCGGCGGCGCTGCCCGGTCCGGGGCGGAGCAGGTCGGCGGCGGCTTCGAGCACCTCGGCCACCGGCACGTCGGCGACGAACGAGTCCCGGTGGGGGCAGTTGCCGTCGCCGGGCCGGTGCGGATAGATCCCGGGCGTGCAGTCGACCCCGCAGACCGGGCAGCGTGTCGTCCAGGCGGCGATCGGGCGGTGCCGGGCGCGCAACGGCGTCGCCCCGTTGATCATGTTGCCGACCCAGTAGACGCCCACCGTCGGGGCCCCCACCGCGCCGGCCAGGTGCAGCGGGCCGGTGTCGTTGGAGACCACCAGCCCGCATCCGGCGTACGCGGCGGCCAACCCGCCGAGGCTGAGCGTGCCGACCTGGGGACGGACCGGCACCCCGGCCGCCGCGACCACCTCGTCCACCACCGCCCGCTCGGCGGGGGTGCCGGTGACCAGCACCTCGTACCCGTCGTCGTGCAGCACCCGGGCCACCTCGGCGAACCGCCGCGCCGGCCAGCGCCGCCGGGTGTCGGTCGCCCCCGGGTGCAGCGCCACCCGGGGCCGGTCCGGCTCGCCCAGCACCGCGAGCGCCTGCGCCCGGTCCGCGTCGGTCACCGTAAGCGTCGGTACGACGGTGACCGCCTCCGCCCCGACCAGACCCACCACCTCCAGGTAGCGGGTCACCTCGGGCTGGTAGTAGACGTAACGCAGCCAGCGGTCCAGCGGTGGGGCGTCCTCGGCGCGCAACCCGGCGGTGACCCGGGCCCCCAACCGGCTCATCACCGGATTCGAGTTGGCCCCGCCGCCGTGCACCTGCAACGCCAGGTCGTAGCCCTCCCGGGCGGCGTCGGCCAGGAAGTCGTCGAGCGACCCGGGCGGTTCGTCGGGGCCGGGCTCGCGGATGCCGGGGGCCGGCGGCACGACCAGCACCCGGTCGACCGGGCCGGGCCGGTCCCGCCAGAACGCCGCGTGCCACGGCGCGCCGAACAGCACGATCTCCGCCGCCGGGTACGCGGCCCGCAGCGAGTCCAGGGCGGGCAGCAGGAAGACGAGGTCGCCGAGCG
This sequence comes from Micromonospora sp. WMMD723, assembly GCF_049863385.1. Lineage (NCBI taxonomy): Bacteria > Bacillati > Actinomycetota > Actinomycetes > Micromonosporales > Micromonosporaceae > Micromonospora > Micromonospora sp. WMMD723. Next base: position 2,510,449 of record NZ_JBMKNR010000001.1, on the reverse strand, counting down.
CGTTGGCCCGCAGCACGGCGATCCGGGCCACGTCGGGCACCCGCTCCCCCAGCGGGCCCCCCAGGGCGGGGCTGGCCACCGGGGCCTACGGCCGGTCGAGCGGGTCGACGGCGGCACCCGGGTGGTGCAGCTCCCGGTCCGCCGCCGGGTCCACGCCGGTGGGCGTACCGGTGCGGGTGGGGCCGGGCGGGTAGCCGGCGCGGCCGACGGTGATGGTGCGCGGCGCGGGCCGGGCCGCCCGGGGCAGGTGGACCCGGAGCAGGCCGTGGTCCATCACCGCGTCGATGGCGTCGGGGTCGACCCGGGACGGCAGGTCCACCCGGTATTCGAAGCCCCGGGTCTCGAACCCGCCGGGGATGCCCTGGTCGGCGTTGACCTCGGCCTCGGAACGGGCCCGGACGCAGAGTTCCCGGTCGTCGAGTTCGACGGCGACCTCCTCCGGCGCCACCCCGGGCAGCCGGACGACCACCTGCCAACCGTCGGCGACCTCGGTCAGCTCGACGTCGGGCGACGCACCCCGGCCGCCGACCAGCCGGCTCAGCTCGGCGCGTAACGCCTGGAGCTCGCCCATCGGGTCCCAGCCCTGCTGGCGGCTGCGCCAGCCCCGGCCCGGCTGCTCGCTCACCGCACCTCCCCCACCGGTCGGCCGGTCGCGGCGGGCCGCAGCGAGCTGGGGGCGTCCAGGCCGGCGTCGGAGTCGACACCCACCCCCAACCGGTCGACCAGTTCCCCGCCGAGCCAGGCGCTGACGCCGAGGATGGCCAGGCCGACCACCTCGATGGCGATCAGCGCGCCGCCGGCCGCCCGGGATTCGGCGTTCAACCGGACCGCCCAGACGGCGGCGAAGAGCAGGATCACCGCGACGTTCGCCGCCGCGTGGGTGAGCGCCACCCGCTTGGCCCGGGTGCCGGCCGGGATGGCCAGCAGGTCGAACGTGCCGGCCCCCGCGGCCAGCAGGCCACCGACCAGGCCGACGGTGATGTTCCAGTACGCCACCTCGGCGAGGAAGTCGGGCCCGCCGACCGTGTCCACGATGTCGAAGAGGGTGCCGGTGACCAGCAGCGCCACCGGGAACATCACCAGCATCGGGTGCACCGGGTGCCCGAGCACCTTCAGTCGGCTCTCCATGGCGGCCCTTCCCCTGCGTCGTCGCGGGCGGGTGGAGCCGGTACCCGCCGTCCGGGGCGGACCCGCTCGCCACGCCCGCCTAGGCTGACGGACGGCGGCCGGTGTGCCACCGTCCGCCACCGGGACCAACGGACGGGGGAGGCGGACGTGACGGCAGAGATCACCTCGCACGAGGAGTTACGCGCGCTGCTGGGGGCACCGATGCCCCGCGCGGCGGCCAAGGAACGCACCGTGCTGCACGAGCGGGACCGGCAGTGGCTGGCTGCGTCGCCGTTCTGCCTGGTAGCCACGGCCGGCGCGGACGGCAGCTGCGACGTCTCGCCCAAGGGCGACCCGGCCGGCTTCGCGCTGGTGCTCGACGACCGGACGATCGCCGTCCCGGAGCGGCCGGGCAACCGGCGGGCCGACGGCTACCGCAACATCCTCGACAACCCGCACGTCGGGCTGATCTTCCTGATCCCGGGCCGGACGGACACCCTGCGGATCAACGGTCGGGCGAAGCTGGTGCGCGACGCGCCCTACTTCGACGACATGCTGGTCCAGGGGCACCGGCCGGTGCTCGCCGTCGAGGTGGCCGTCGAGCAGATCTTCTACCACTGCGCGAAGGCGTTCCTCCGCTCCGCGCTGTGGCAGCCGGAAACCTGGCAGCCGGACGCGCTGCCGTCGCGGGCCCGGCTGGTCAAGGAGGTGGAGACGCCGACCGAGAGCCTGGCCGACCTGGAGCACTACTACGGCCCGACGTACGCGGAGAAGCTCTACCGGGGGTGACGGCCCACGGCCGGTGGGGATTCAGCGTTGCCAGGGTGGCGGGACCCGGACCGAGGCCATGCCCGCCGCCGTCGCCGCCGCGACCCCCAGGTCGGTGTCCTCGAACACCAGGCACTGCTCCGGCGGTACGTCGAGCAGCCGCGCCGCCATCAGGTAGCACTCCGGGTCCGGCTTGGCCCGCGCGTAGTCCTCCGCGCAGACCAGCACGTCGAACCGGTCAAGCAGGCCGAGCGCGGTCAGCGAGGCGGTCACCGACTCCCGGGTGCTGCCGGACACCACGGCGAACGGCACCTGCCGGTGTGCCCGTTCGATGTGCGCCAGCACGCCCGGCACGGCGGTGAGCTGCGGCAGGAAGCTCTGGTAGGCGTCCTCCCGGCGACGGGCCACCACGTCGACAGGCATCGCCAGCCCGTGCCGCGCGTTGAGGTCGACGACGATGTCGGCCACCGGCCGGCCACCCCAGGCGTAGAACAGGTCCTCCGGCAGGTCGCAGCCCCACTCGTCGAGCGCCGCCCGCCAGGCCAGGTGGTGCACCGGCATGGAGTCGACGATGGTGCCGTCGCAGTCGAACAGGTAGGCCCGGAAGTCGCCGGGCGGCAGGGGCAGCACGCGCCCAGGATAGCCACGGCGGGACCTGCCCCTTCGCCCGCGCCGGCTGCCGCCGGGCGGCGTGGTGGCCGGTCAGCGGTCCGGGTCGGTGCGGGTCAGGTCGCGCAGCGCGTCCTGCGGGGCGGCGCGGCGCAGGTAGTCGCGGCGCATCCGGCGACGGTCACGCCGGCACCGGCCGCACGCCCAGGGCAGCGGCCACCACCGGCCACAGAAGGCACATCTCATCGAGGGGTCCCATCCTCGTATGCGTACGGTAGCCGACTGCTGACCTTAGCCGTACCGGACAACGGGCATCGACCGGTCCCGTTGCGATGGTGACCGGCGGCCCTGCGGGCCGCGGAACCGGCGACCCGGGCCGCCCGGAGTCCGACGGCACGTGGGGACCGCGCCGACCACCACCGACAGGTTCGGGCCCCGTGCAACCCTGAGCCGAACGGAGGGGTCAGGTGGGTGTGAGACAGGACAGCAGCTCGGGCACATCCGAGCGCGACCAGAAGTTCCCCGAGTTCGTGGCCGGCCGGCGTCCGTGGATGCTGCAGACCGCGCGGCTGCTGACGGCCAATGATCCGCACCTGGCCGAGGACATCGTGCAGACGGCACTGACCAAGCTGTACGTGTCCTGGTCGGCGTACTGCCGGGCGGACAACCCGGACGGCTACCTGCGCCGGGTGCTGGTGAACGCGTTCCTGAACGAACGCCGCCGCTCGTGGTGGCGATTCGAGCGGCCGACGGAGCGGCTGCCGGAACACGCCGCCGTGGGGCATGCGCCAGCCGACCTGGATCCGCAGCTGTCGCGCGCGTTGGGCGAGTTGCCACGGCGGATGCGGGCCACGGTCATCCTGCGGTTCTTCCACGAGCTGGACGTCGCCGAGACAGCGGCGGCGCTGGGCTGCTCGACCGGAACGGTCAAGAGTCAGACCGCCCGGGCCCTGGACAAGCTGCGGACAGCGCTGCAGCCAGCCGGGGTGCCTGATGTTCCACCTGTGCCGTACACCATCCTTCCCGAACAGAGGTTTGCCAGATGATGGATCTTCACAGCCGTTTGCAGCGCCTCGCCGGCCCGGCCGACGAGACGCCGACCACCGTCATTCAGGGCGACCTGGCTCGCGGACGTCGGGCCGTACGGCGTCGCCGGATCGCGCAGAGCGGCGCCGGCTCCATGTTCGCCGTCGCGGCGGTCGTGGCCGCCCTGTCGCTGTCCGGCGGGACGGCCCACGGTCCCGCCGCACCGGCCACGGCGCACGACGCCGGTCTCGCCACGGCCACGACCGCAGGTGTCCAGTTGGTCAGTTACACGGGCGAACAGCCCCACCTGTTCACCATCGACACCGTGCCGCAGGGCTTCTTCGTCCAGAGCCAGAACGAAGACCACCTGCTCCTCGCCCCGGAGAGGGCGAAGACCTTCGACCCGACCAAGCCGCACCTGTCGGACCCCGCGGTGTACACCGACAAGATCGGCGTCTATCTGCAGAACAAGGACTACACGGTCGACCCCACCGGCGACGAACAGTTCACGATCGGCGGCAGGGCAGCCGCGCTGCGTGTCGTCCACACCGACGAGGGGACCCCGAGCGAGGGAACCATCGTCGAGGCCACCCAGATCTACGTCGTCCAGTCGCCCAGGGTCTACCTCACCGTCCAGTTCGACGCCAGTACCGGCCTGACCAAGGAACAGATGATCAAGGTCGCCGGTGGCATCAACCTCACTGCCGAGGCGGTCGGCAAGGCCGAGAAAAGGTACGCCGCACAGACCGAGAACCCCAAGACCCGCGGCAACTGAAGCCCACCCCTCCCGCAACGGCCGCGTCGGCGATTCGCCGGGGCGGCCGGAGCGCTGGCACCGCACCCGCTCCGGCGGCAGGTTCTTCTCGGGTCTCGTCCCGGCCACCTTCCGCCACCGGGCACCGGGCGTCGATGAAAGAGACGTAGCAGACGGCTCTCCCCGTTCGCCCCTGGATCAACCGTGGCCGCCCGGGGTGACGGGCACGATCAGTGCAGCCGCCTGGAGTTCGGGGATGGTTCCCGCTCTCACCTACCAGGGCGCGCTGCGTCTCCTCGGCCGGCACGACTCGAAGGCGCTGACCCTTCTGGACAGCCTGCTCGGCGGCGTGATCCTGGCGGCGGGGCCGGCAGCGGTCGGCGGGGCGCAGGCGGCACCGCACGCTGTATCTCCAACTCGCGACCGACGTCAGGGAGTTCCTGATCTGGGCGATCCTGGCCGGACAGGACTCGCTGCGCGCCGACCTCGCCCGTCAGACCGGTGCGCAGTCGGCCGGGTTGGCGCGACTCACCGCCCTGCTGACGCCACCCGGGCCCCGCCCGGACCCGGCCGGGCAGTCGGTCCTGGTGCACCACGCGAACCTGGCCGTCCTGCGCCGGCCCCCGATCGCCGCCGACACGCTGCGGCCGGGCGAAGCTGGCTGTCGCCACGCAGCGGCCGGGTGAGCTGATCTCGGCGGCACCGCAAAAGGCCCCGCGACCGTGGCATTTCGCCTGGTCACGGGGCCTTTCGGCTACCGAGCCGCCTGACGGAATCGAACCGTCGACCTACGCATTACGAGTGCGTCGCTCTAGCCGACTGAGCTAAGGCGGCAACGATCGTCAAGTGTACGGTACGACCCCCGGCGCGACCGAGGGGGTTCCCCGCCGGAGGACCCGGACATCAAGGGACATCCGTGTCGGGCGGGACGGCTAGGCTGCCCGGGTGAGCGACGACCCCGCCACCCCCGAGCGCCCCGCCGCCCCCGGACGTCCCGCCGATCCGCTCGGCCCCGGAACGGACCCGGACGCCGAGCACGCCCCTGGTGAGCGGGCCGTCCGCAGGCCACGCGGCACCGATCCGGTGGAGCTGGGTTTCACGCCCCGCAAACCGGTCCCCTGGCTGGCGCCGTTCCTGCTGATCAGCACCGGCATCCGTACCCTGCTGGCGATGCTGTTCGGGGCGTACCTGGACAAGCGGGAGCTGCAGAACGCGCTCGACGCCAGGATCGGCACGCAGGTCGGCCCGGACGGGGGTCTCTGGCTGGATTACGTGGCCGACCTGGGCGACGGCTTCGACGCCACGTACTCGGTCGCGTACCTGCTGGCCCAGCCGGAGCTGACCGTGGACGGGCACCGGCTGCCCCGGGCGCAGACCCTGGTGATGGGCGGCGACCAGGTCTACCCGTCGGCGGCCTACGAGGCGTACGAGGACCGGTGCAAGGGGCCGTACCAGGCGGCGCTGCCGGTGGCCCCGCCGCAGCGGCCGATGCTGTTCGCCGTGCCCGGCAACCACGACTGGTACGACGGGCTGACCGCGTTCCTGCGGCTGTTCGTCCGCTCCCGGGACCGCAACTTCGGCGGCTGGGGCACGGGCCAGTCCCGGTCGTACTTCGCGGTGGAACTGCCGGCCGGGTGGTGGCTGCTGGGGCTGGACGACCAGTCCGGGTCCTACCTGGACGACCCGCAGTTGTCGTACTTCGACGAGGTGGCCCGCCGGCTCGGCCCGGAGTCCCGGGTGATCCTGGCGGTGCCGGCACCGACCTGGGTGAAGTCCGTCGACCATCCCACCGCGTACGACTCGATCGACTACTTCGTCCGGACGATCATCGCGCCCACCGGTGCGCACGTGCGGCTGCTGCTCTCCGGCGACCTGCACCACTACGCCCGGTACGCCGGCCCGGAACGGCAGTTGATCACCTGCGGTGGGGGTGGCGCGTACCTGTATCCGACGCACACCCTGCCCGAGCGGATCGAGGTGCCACCGAAGGACACCCTGTCCCGCCGCGCCAGCCGCACCCGGGCGTACGACCTGGTGGCCCGGTTTCCGGACGCGGCCCGCTCCCGCCGCTACGGCTGGGGGATCTTCCACCGGCTGCCCCGGCGCAACCCGGGTTTCGGGACCCTGCTCGGCACCCTGCACACGCTGCTGATGCTCGCCATGGCCGGGGTCGCGGCGAACCGGACCGGCACCGAGCAGCGGCTGTTCAGCGTCCCGTTGGTGATCATGTTGGGGGTGACGCTGCTCGGCGCGGCCTTCTTCGCCCAGCCGCCCAGCGCCGGCGGCAAACGGCACGTCCGGCACTGGCTGCTCGGTATCGGTCACGGCCTGGCCCACGTGGCACTCGGGGTCGCCGGCACCTGGGCGTGGCTGCACCTGCCGTTCTACCACTGGCCGTGGCCGCTGCCGGCGGTCGCCGCCGCCGTGGTCTACGGCCCGGTGATCGGCCTGGTCGCCACCCAGCTGGTGGCCGCTTATCTGCTGGTGGCGGGGGCCTTCGGGGTCAACGTCAACGAACTGTTCGCCGGGCAGGGCATCGAGGACTCGAAGTCGTTCCTGCGGATGCGGATCGACCCGGACGGCACGCTGACCGTCTATCCGATCGCCGTCGACCGGGTCTGCCACGACTGGCAGCTCAACCCCGACCAGTCTCCGACCGCCTCCTGGCTGACCCCCCGCACCCCACTGACCCCCCGCCTCGCCGAACCCCCGGTGACCCTCACCTGACGTCCCGGCCGCACCCGGGCCGCACCCCGGCACGGACCGCGCCGCCCACCCCGCGCCACCAACCGACCGCCGCCCGACCACCCGCCGCTCGCCGCCGCCCGTCGAAGTCGACGACCAAGAGGTGTGCGTCACCCGTCGCGCCCCTTCGGCCGGACATTCACCCTCGCCGACCCCGACGGCTACCAGGTCACCCTGCACGACCGCGCCTGACGGGCCGTGCCCGACACCCGTGAACCGTCGGTCAGCGCGCGGCCCCTCCGGGGCCGGCCGGGTCGCGGCTCTCGTAGGCGCTCCGGGAGCCACAGACGTCCGCGCGGGAGCACATGGAGCGCGAGCCGTCAGCGTCCAGGCGGACGGTCACCGCGTCCCTCGGGACGCTGTGGCCGACCACCCGGCCGTCCCCCTCGGGCGTGCTGACCCGGCTGCCGATCGCCGGGGCGGACTCGGTGAACGTGGTGTACAGCGGGTGCTCGTACTTCAGGCAGCACATCAGCCGGCCGCAGGCGCCCGAGATCCGCAGCGGGTTCAGCGGGAGGTCCTGGTCCTTGGCCATCCGGATGGTCACCGGCTCGAAGTCGTTGAGGAAGGTGGCGCAGCACAGGTCCCGGCCGCAGGAACCGATGCCACCCTGCACCCGCGCCGAATCCCGGGCGGAGAGCTGCCGCAGCTCCACCCGGCAGTGCAGGGTCGCGCCCAGGTCCCGGACCAGCGAGCGGAAGTCCACCCGGTGCGGGGCGGTGAAGTAGACGGTCGTCCGGTCCCCGGTGCCCTCGGCGGCGGCGAGGACGTGATCCACCGCGACCACCTTCATCGGCAGGCCGTGCTCCCGGATCAGCCGCTTCGCCGCCACCTTCGCCTCGGCCTTGCGCCGCCGCAGCAGCTCGTCGCGGCGCAGGTCGTCGTCGCCGGCCAACCCGGCGAGCTTCGGGAAGCCGTCGGTCTCCTCGGCGACCCACTGCGCCGCCCAGACGCACTCCGCCACCTCGGGACCGTCGTCGGTGGGGACGAGCACCCGGTCACCGACCTGCGGGCTGAACTCCCCCGGGTCGAGGTAGTAGAGCCGCCCGTACCGGTTGAAGCTGACCGCGCAGAGCATGCCCATGCGTTCAGCCTACGACGGATCGACGGAACCGGTCCGGGCGCGACGGGCGGGCCCCCCGCCGGGTCGGTCGGCCCATCACCCGATCCGCACCGGGCCGCCGTGGTACGACGGCCCGCCGGTCGGCCGCCAGGTGAACTCGGCGAGGCTGGGCGACCACTGGCGCAGCAACGTCTCCGCCCCGTCGTAGGCCACCCCGAGCACCGCGAGCACCCGGGTGGCGATCTCGGCCGCCGCGGCCGCCCCGGCGGGCCCGGCACCCGCCCCGGCGGCCGCCCGCACCCGGACCGCCTCGCTGGAGCCGAGCACCTCGGCCAGCACCCGGGCCACCGCCAACCGGCTGCCCTCCACCCAGTCGGCGAGCGCGTCGGCGTAACCGGCGGTGGACTCCAGCCGGCCCACCAGGCTCTCCGGGCCCTCGTCCAGGTGGCGCAGCAGGGCGGTACGGGCCTCGTCGTAGGACGCCCCGGCCGGGCCCGACCAGATGCCCGGATCGGTGAGGGCGGCGCACGCGTCGTCGTACCCCCGCACGAGACGGCGCACGGCGTGGCCGGCGGTCGCCAGCGGCGCGGGATGCAGGTCGAGGAAGGCGCGCAGGGCCTCCCCCGGCAGCAGCTGCATCCGGCGCAGCAGCGGCCAGACCGGGTGCGCCTCGGGCGCACCGGCGGCGAGCAGCGTGTCGACCCGGGCGAGCAGGTCCAGGCCGGGCTCGGCGAGCCGGTCCAGCGGGTCCATCACGCCTCCCCGGCCAGCCGGCGGCGGGCGGCCTCGTCGCTGGACGTGTAGCGGTCGGCGGCGCTGCGGACGGCCGACGCGGCGGCGGCCAGCCGGGCGGCGGCGGCACCCGCCTCGCGGGCCCGGCCGTCGGTGGCGGTCGTCCACTGCCGGTGCAGGGCCCGGCCGACCTCGCCGGGACGGCCGGCGGCGTGCGCGCCGAACGCCGGGTGCGGCGGGTCGGTGGCGGTGACCGTCCGGGACAGCGCGGCGAGGGTGGCGCTCGCCTCGTCGAGGCGGTCGGCGAGGGCGCGCAGGGGATCCATCTCACGCCCCCGCGAGCGGACGGTAGGCGGTGAACGTCTCGTTGTGCAGCTTCTCCCGGGCCCACTGGGCGGCGTCGGCGGCGGCGGTGACGGCGGCCTGCACCGAGCCGGCCACGTCCCGGGGGTGGCGGTTGTGCAGCGGCCCGAGGAAGCGCACGTCGGTGATCCGCCCACCGGCGGTCACCACCACCTCGACCAGCCCGTCGGGCGAGCGGACGGTCACCTCGACGGTCTCCACCGCCCGGTCGAACTCGGCCTGGAGGGACTCGATCCGGCGGTACCGCCGCACCGCCTCCTCGATCCACGCCTCGTCGATCTCGCCGCGCGGCATCCGATCTCCCCCCAGGTCGACCTCACCCTGCGTGCCACCACGATCACCGCGGCCCACCGGGACCGTACCGCACCCCGTCAACACGTGTCGATGGGCGGGAACCGGGGGTCAGCCGCGCCAGAGCGAGAGCATCATCGCCTCCACGGCGATGCGGGGTTTGACGTTCGCCTCGATCGCGGCCCGGCACTCCAGGACCGCCTCCAGCCGGCGCAGCGCCCCCTCCGGGGCCCACTTCTGCCCGCCCGCCTCGGCCAGCGCGGCGGTGTCGGTGTGCACCGGGGCGACCGGCGCGCGCAACGACGAGGTGAGCGCGTCCCGGTAGAAGCCGGCCAGGTCCACCAGGGCCCGGTCCAGGGCGTCCCGCTGGGCCCGGGTGGCCCGCGACTTTTGCCGCTTCTCCAGGTCCTTGAGCTGGCCGGCGGAGCCGCGTGTCGCGCCCGCCGCACCCCGGCCGGTGCCGCCCGCGCCCAGCGCGGTCTGCAAGGCGGCCCGCTCCGCCGCGTCGGACTCCGCCACCGAGGCCGCCGCCTCGGCCTCGGCCGCCTCGATCAGCGCCGACGCCGCGTCCAGCGCGGTGCCCACCCCGGTCAGCCGGCGCGGCACCGCCAGCACCGCGTCCCGGCGCTGACGCGCCTCGGGGTCGCGGGCCAGCCGTCGGGCCCGCCCCACGTGCCCCTGCGCGGCGGCGGCCGCCCACTGCGCCACGTCGGGCGCGATGCCGTCCCGCCGGACAAGCACCTCGGCGACCGCCGCCGCCGAGGGCTGCCGCAGCGGTACGACCCGACACCGCGACCGGATCGTCACCGACACGTCCTCCGGGTGGGTGGACGGGGCGCAGAGCAGGAAGACCGTCCGCGGTGGGGGCTCCTCGACCGCCTTGAGCAGCGCATTGCCGGCCGCCTCGGTGAGCCGGTCGGCGTCCTCGATGATCACCACCTGCCAGCGCCCGCCGGACGGGGTGCTCGCCGCCCGCAGCACCAGGGCGCGCATCTCGCCGACGCCGATGGAGAGCCCCTCGGGAGCCACCAGGCGGACGTCGGCGTGCGTGCCGGTGAGCGTGGTGTGGCAGCCGGAGCAGGTGCCGCAACCGGTGCCGTGCACGCACTGGAGGGCGGCGGCGAAGGCGCGGGCGGCCACCGAACGGCCGGAACCGGGCGGGCCGGTGAAGATCCAGGCATGGGTCATCCCGGCCCCCGGGTCGACGGCCGTGCCGGTCCCCCCGGCTTCGGCCCCCTCGTCGGCCTCGGCCAGGGCGGCCAGGTCGTCGTCCGGGTCGACGGTGGCGGAGGGTGCCGGGAGGTGGGCGGCACGCAGCACGGCGGCGGCCGACGCGGCGGCCCGGCGCAGGGTGTCGACCGCGTCGTCCTGGCCGACCAGCTCGGCGAAGACGTCCGGCATCAGGTCCGGTGCTCCATCCCCACCAGCTCCGTGTCGGATAACTCGGGCTGGACCGAGGTGTCCGGCCCGTGCGCGGGACGCGGGTGCACGATGCCGGCCGGGTCCACCAGGAACTCCTGCACCCGCCGGCCGACCTGGCCGGCGATCTCGTCGACCGGGCGGGCCGCGTCGAGCACCAGGTAACGCTTCGGGTCGTTGGCCGCGAGGTCGAGGAAGGCGTAGCGGACCCGCTCGTGGAAGGCCACGGACTCGGCCTCCAGCCGGTCGGCCCCCTGGTTGCGGGCGGCGGCCCGGGACAGGCCGGTGCGCGGGTCGACGTCGAGCAGCACCACCAGGTCGGGCTTGAGCCCGCCGGTGGCCCAGGAGGAGAGCCACGAGACCTCGTCGACCGGCAGCGTACGACCCGCGCCCTGGTAGGCCAGGGACGAGTCGACGTACCGGTCGCTGATCACCACCGCGCCCCGGATCAGGGCGGGGCGGACCACGGTGGCGACGTGGTGGGCCCGGTCGGCGGCGTACAGCAGCGCCTCGGCGCGCGGGGAGGGGGCGTCCGCGCCGGAATCCTCAAGCACCAGGGCCCGGATCCGCTCACCCACGGCCGTGGCACCCGGTTCCCGGGTCACCACGACGTCCCGGCCCTGCTCGCGCAGGCGGGCGGCGAGCTTCTCCAACTGGGTGGACTTGCCGGCCCCCTCACCACCCTCGAAGACCACGAAGAGACCGTTGGAGACGAACGGCTCGGCCGGCATCAGCGGCCGACCGCGCATCGAGCCCCACAGGTCGGCCAGGACCGGCACGCCCTTCTTGTCGTCCATCTGCCCGAACGCGCTGATCCCGGCGAAGATGCCGGCCAGGCCGGCGGCGAGCAGCAGCAGCCGGGTGGAGGAGACCGAGATGCCCAGGTCGGCGATGGTGAGCTGACGCGAGCCGCCGACCCCGACCAGCAGGCTGCTCAGCGCGATCGCCAGGATCAGCACCAGCCGGGTGCCGATCTGCACCACGGCGAAGACCCGGCCGCGTACCTCGTCGGCGACCTCGCCGCCGAGCAGCGTGGTGCCGGCGAGGAAGGCCATGCCGGCGCCCGCGCCGACCATGATCGCACCGAGGATGGCCATCGACAGGTGGATGGCGAAGGCCAGCACCAGTACGGACGCGCTGGCCAGCACGATGCTCATGCCGAACCAGCGGCGGCGGGACATGTCCCGCACGATCATCGGGCCGAGCCCGATGCCGACCGCCAGCCCGATGAAGATCGCGCCGAACAGCATGTAGAACGCGGCGTCGCCGGCACCGAGCGAGGCGGCGAAGAACTTGGCGGTGCCGATCACGATGCCGCCACCGGCGAACGCGCCGAAGATGCCGAGCACCAGGCCCCGGACCAGCGGGGTCTGGCCGATGAACCTCCAGCCCTCGGTGAACTGGCTGAACATGCCCTGCTCGGCGCGCTCACCGCGTTCCCGGGCCTGGGCCTGGCTGATCTCCTTGATGCCGAAGGCCACCACCAGCGCGGTGGCCAGCCGGGAGAAGGCGTTGAACCAGAGGGCGAGCTGGGCGGGCTCGGCCCAGCTCGGCATCTCGCCGCCGGTGACCCCGCGCACGCTGCGGTCCAGCACCGCCAGGGCGATCGCGGCGGCGACCGGCGTCAGGCCGTACGTGGTGATCAGGGTGAGCTGGTTGGCGGTCTCCAGCCGGGCGCGCGGGATGAGGTTGGGGACCGCGGCCTCCTTGGCCGGGATCCAGAGCAGGGTGATCGACTCGATCAGGAAGGTGGCGATCGCCGCCCAGGTGACCACCACGCCACCCCGGACGCCGAGCAGCGCGACCAGCGGGATCGAGGCGAACAGCAGGAAGCGCAGCAGGTCGCAGATGACCATCGTCCAGCGCCTGTCGAACCGGTCGGCGAGCACACCGGCCACCGGCCCCAGCACCAGCGCCGGGAGCAGCCGGATGGCGATCACGCCACCGAACACCGCCCCCTGGGCGGTGCTGCCGGAGACCTGCGCGGCGGCGAAGACGGAGGTGGCGAGCAGGCCGAGCCAGTCACCGAAGGAGGCTGCGCCGAGGACGATCCAGAGCCGCCGGAACGGCCGGATGCGCAGCACGGACCGGATCGCCGCAGCCCCGGACCGGTCGGTCTGGGCGGCGGCTCCGGCGGGCCCGGACGACGACGCGCCGGACGACTCGCCGTTCTGCTGGCTTTCGATGGCCGTACCTCCACGCGCCGGCCCAACACTGGGCAGTCCCGGTGCAACACTCTAGACCCGGTGGGGGCCTCCCCACCGGCGACATTCTCCTGCTCGCCGAGCCTAGGCCGCTGACGCCACCGTCCGCAGCCCGGTAGGACGTGAGGGTATTTCGCATTGCCGTCCGGACAGTTAGCGTGCATTCGTGGCCATCGACAGCGACACCCTGCGCGAACGCCTCGACAAGGCGACCGCCCACCTCGACCCGCCCTACGCCGTGGTGGACCTCACCGCCTTCGACGCCAACGCCGCCGCACTGGCCGCCCGCAGCGCCGGTAAGCCGGTCCGCGCCGCCAGCAAGTCGATCCGGTCCCGCGACCTGCTCGACCGGGCGCTCGGCCGGGCCGGCTGGGCCGGCGTGATGGCGTTCACCCTGGCCGAGGCGAACTGGCTGGTCCGCTCCGGCGCGACCGGCGACGCGCTCGTGGCGTACCCCACCGCCGACCGGGGGGCGCTCGCCGCCCTGGCCGGTGATCCGCAGCTCGCCGCGGCGGTCACCCTCATGATCGACAGCACCGAGCAGCTCGACCTGATCGACACCGTGTGTGCCCCGGGCCGCCGACCCGAGATCCGGGTCTGCCTCGACCTCGACGCCTCCTGGCGACCCCTACGCGGCCGGGTGCACGTCGGGGTCCGCCGCTCGCCGGTGCACAGCGCCCGGGCAGCCGGCGCGCTCGCCGCCGCCGTCGCCCGTCGGGCCGGCTTCCGGCTGGTCGGCCTGATGTCGTACGAGGCACAGATCGCCGGGCTCGGGGACGCCCCGCCCGGACAGGCCGCGCTCAGCGCAGCGATCCGGATCGCCCAGCGCGGGTCGTACCGGGAGCTGCTGGCCCGACGGGGTGCGGCGGTCGCCGCCGTCCGCGAACACGCCGACCTGGAATTCGTCAACGGCGGTGGCACCGGCAGCGTGGCCGCCACCAGCGCCGACCCCTCGGTCACCGAGGTCACCGCCGGCTCGGGGCTGTACGGCCCGACGCTGTTCGACGCCTACCGCGCCTGGCGACCGACCCCGGCGGCGTTCTTCGCCTGCTCGGTGGTCCGCCGCCCGACGCCGGAGATCGCCACCGTGCTCGGCGGCGGTTGGATCGCCTCCGGACCGGCGGCGACGAGCCGGCTACCGCGGCCGTGGCTGCCGGCCGGGCTGGAACTCGTCGGCACCGAGGGCGCGGGCGAGGTGCAGACCCCGCTCACCGGCGCCGCCGCAGCCGCCCTGCGGATCGGCGACCGGGTGTGGTTCCGGCACGCCAAGGCCGGCGAACTCTGCGAACGGGTCAACGACCTGCACCTGGTCGACGGGGACAGCGTGGTCGCCACGGTGCCCACCTACCGGGGTGAGGGCCACGCCTTCCTCTGATCCGCCCCTCGCGGTGCCGGTCCCGGGCCGGCCGTCGACGGCACGGAACCGGCTACGGCCGGCCCAGGGGCGGCTTCGCGGGCCGGCCGGGGCGGTCGGTCAGGGCCGGTCGGTCAGGGCTGGGCGGCGGGTTCGGTCGGGGCCTCGACGTGCCGGTGAAGGTACTCCCGGATGAGCGCCTTGGCCTCGGCGAGGACCCGTTCGTCGCCCTCCTGCTTGCGGCGGAACGCCAGCTTGATCAGGGCGTCGGCGGCCTCGACGGCGATCTCCAGGCAGAACCGCAGGCGCGGCTCGTCGACCATGCCGAACCGCTCGGTGAGCACCCGGGCCAACTGGTCGGCGATCACCCCGTTGTTGTCCCGCTGCTCGTCGAGCAGGTGCAGGTCGACGACGTCACCGAAGTGCAGGGTCCGGAAGCCCGGGACCGTCCGGTGCATCGAGATGTACTCGTCGATGCCCGCGTCGACGCCGTCCCACCAGTGGGTCAGGTCGTCGGAGGCGAAGCGCTCGTCGAGCCGCTGGAGGTAGGACTCCATGGTGCGCAGCGTCAACGCCTGCACTATCGCCCGCTTGTCCGGGAAGAACTGGTAGACCGACCCGATCGCCACCTCGGCCCGCTCGGCGAGCAACGTGGTGGTCAACCCCTCGTACCCCACCTCGTCGACGAGCTCGGCACAGGCGTCCAACATCCGTTGGACGCGCGCGACACTTCGACCCTGCACCGGAACGCGGCGCAGCGGCCCGGTCGTGGCGGCTGGTGTGGACACTCGACGCCACCCCCCTTCGACGGAAGAACATATCCACATGTCACGAGGCCGTGACTACCGGTACAACGAGCGGACCTCGATTGCGGTATTTACCAGGCACAACGTTCCTGATATGAAGTCAGTTCACGTTCATGTCGAGGAGCGCCGATGGCCGGTAACACCACCGCTTGGTCCAACTGGGCGGGCAACCAACGCAGTGTCGCCACCGCCATCCTGCGCCCTACCACCGTCGAGGACACAGCCGAGGCGGTCCTCGACGCGGCGGGCGCGGGTGAGCGGATCAGGGTGGTCGGCAGCGGTCACTCGTTCACCCCCATCGCCCTGTCCGACGGCCGGCGGATGGAATTGTCCGCCCTCGACACCGGCGTCCGGGTCGACCGGGACGCCCGACTGGTCACCGTGCCCGCCGGGATGACCCTGCAGGCGCTCAACGCGCTGCTCGCCGGGCACGGCCTGGCCATGCCCAACCTGGGCGACATCGACGCGCAGACCATCGCCGGGGCGATCTCCACCGGCACCCACGGCACCGGCGCCGCGTACGGCTGCCTGTCCACCTTCGTCGAGGCGCTCACCCTGGTCACCGGCACCGGCGAGGTGCTGCACTGCTCGGCCGAGGAACACCCGGACATCTTCGCCGCCGCCCGGGTCGGCCTGGGGGCGCTCGGCGTGCTCGTCGAGGTCACCCTACGCTGCGTCGACGCGTTCACCCTGCGCGCACACGAACGCCCCGCCCCGCTCGACGAGGTGCTTGGCGACCTGTCCGGTCTCATCGGCCGGCACGACCACGTCGAGTTCTACTGGTTCCCGTACACCGACCGGGTGCAGCTCAAGACCAACGACCGGGTGCCCACCGACGACCGGCCGCTGCCCCGCTGGCGGGGCTGGCTGGACGACGAACTCCTCGCCAACACCGTCTTCGCCGGGGCCTGCCGGCTGGGTCGGGCCGTCCCGACGCTGGTGCCCACGATCAGCGCGGTCTCCGCCCGCGCACTCACCGAACGCACCTACACCGGCCGCTCCGACACCGTCTTCTGCACCCCGCGTCGGGTCCGCTTCGTGGAGATGGAGTACGGCATCCCGCGCGCCGCCCTGCCGCAGGCGCTGGCGGAACTGCGCCGCCTCGTCGACCGGCTGCCGTTCAAGGTGCTCTTCCCCGTCGAGGTGCGGTTCACCGCAGCCGACGACATCTGGCTGTCCCACGGCTACGGCCGCGACTCCGCCTACCTCGCCGTCCACCAGTACGTCGGCATGCCCTACGAGCCGTACTTCCGGGCCTTCGAGGAGGTCGCTGCGGGGCTGGGCGGCCGACCCCACTGGGGCAAGATGCACTACCGGGACGCAGCCTCCCTGGCGACCGTGTACCCGAAGTTCGCCGACTTCCAGGATCTGCGGGCCCGCCTCGACCCCGGCCGGGTCCTCACCAACCCCCACCTCGACCACATCCTCGGCCCCTGACCGACGACCCATCGGGATCCTGGAGGAAACGGCCTCAGGGGGCCGTCTGCCTCCAGGATCGCCGGGTGGGTGGCCGGGGACGGGTGGGTCACTCGGCCGCGGTGGTGGCCTTGCGGGGGGCGGCCTTCCTGGCCGGGGTCTTCTTCGCCGTCGTGGTCGTGGCGGTGGTCGTCTTCTTGGCGGCCGTGGACTTCGCGGCGGCGGTCTTCTTCGCCGTCGTCGCCTTGGTCGCCGTGGCCTTCTTGGCCGCCGTCTTCTTGGCGGGGGCCTTCTTCGCCGCCGCCTTCTTCGGGGCCGGGCCCTTCGCCCGCTTCTCGGCCAGCATCTCCGACGCCTGCTCGATGGTCAGCTCCTCCGGGGTCTGCCCGCGCCGCAGCGACGCGTTGAACTCCCCGTCGGTGACGTACGGCCCGAACCGGCCGTCCTTGATCACCAGCGGCTTCTCGGTCAGCGGGTCGACGCCCATCTCGCGCAGCGGGGGCGCGGCGGCCCGACGCTGGCGGGTCTTCGGGGCGGCCAGCAGGGCCAGCGCCTCGTCGAGGGTGACGGTGAACATCTTGTCTTCCGAGTCCAGCGAGCGGAACTCGTCACCGCGCTTGACGTACGGGCCGTAGCGGCCGTTGTTGGCGACGACCTCCGCGCCGTCCGGGGCGACCCCGATCACCCGGGGCAGGCTGAGCAGCTTCAACGCCTCGTCGAGGGTGAGCGAGTCCGGGGTCTGCGTGCGCAGCAGCGACGACTTGCGCTCGCCGCTGGCGACGTACGGGCCGAACCGGCCGGACTTGAGCACGATCGGCTCCCCGGTGGCCGGGTCGTCGCCGAGCTTGCGTTCGCCGCCCCCACCGAGGAACAGCTCGTGCACCTTCTCCGGGGTCAACTCGTCGGGGGCCAACCCCTCCGGGATCGGCGCCCGGTCGCCCTGGCTGCCGCCCTCCTCGCCGTCGGCCTTCGGTGCCGGCTGCTCGCCGGGCAGGGCCCGTTGCAGGTACGGCCCGAACCGACCGACCCGGACGACGACCTCGCGCCCCTCGTCGTCGGTGTGCAGCGGGATCGAGTTGACGCTACGCGCGTCGATCTCGCTGAGGTTCTCGGTGACCAGCTTCTTCAACCCGCCCGCGTGGGCGATGGCCTGGTCCCCGGTGCCGTTGCTGCTGCCGAAGTAGAACGCGGTGAGGAAGTCGACGGCGGCGTGGTCGCCCCCGGCGATCTCGTCCAGCTCGTTCTCCATGCTGGCGGTGAAGTCGTAGTCGATCAGGCGCGGGTAGTGCCGTTCCATCAGACCGATCACCGCGAACGCCAGGAACGTCGGGATCATCGCCTGGCCGCGCTTGGTGACGTAGCCCCGGTCCTGGATCGTCTGCATGATCGACGCGTACGTCGACGGGCGGCCGATGCCCAGCTCCTCCAGTGCCTTGACCAGCGACGCCTCGGTGTAGCGCGACGGCGGCTGGGTGTGGTGGCCCTGCGCGGCCAGCTCGTCGGCGGTCAGCGGCTGGTCCTTGACCAGGGTGGGCAGCCGGCGCTCGGCGTCCTCGGCCTCGGCGTTCTCGTCGTCGCTGGACTCGACGTAGGCCCGCAGGAAGCCCGGGTCGGTGATGGTCTTGCCGGTGGCGCCGAAGTCGGCCTCCTCCTGCGCGACGGAGACCGCCCGGATGCGCACCGACACGCTGGAGCCGACCGCGTCGGTCATCTGCGAGGCGATGGTGCGCCGCCAGATCAGCTCGTAGAGCTTGAACTCCTCGCCGGACAGCTCCTTGGCCACGTCGCCGGGGGTGCGGAAGTTGTCACCCGCCGGGCGGATCGCCTCGTGCGCCTCCTGGGCGTTCTTCACCTTGCCGGTGTAGCGACGTGGCTCCGGCGGCACGCTGCGCTCGCCGTACAGCTCGACGATCTGCCGGCGGGCCGCCGCGATGGCCGTCTCGGAGAGGTTCACCGAGTCGGTACGCATGTAGGTGATGTAGCCGTTCTCGTAGAGCCGCTGCGCGGTGCGCATCGTCTGCTGCGACGAGAACCGCAGCTTGCGGGCCGCCTCCTGCTGGAGGGTGGAGGTGATGAACGGCGCGTACGGGCGGCGGCGGTAGGGCTTCTCCTCGACCCGGGTGACGGTGAACGGCCGCCCGTCGAGGCGGGCCGCCAGGCCCCGCGCCCCGCTCTCGTCGAGGTGCACCACGCCCGCTCCGGGCCGCACCCGGCCGGTGGTCGGCTCGAAGTCCTTGCCGGTGGCGACCCGGTCACCGTTGAGCGCGACCAGGGTGGCGTTGAAGGTACGCGGGCCCTCGCCCGGGTTCGCCACCGCGAGGGTGGCGAGGATGTCCCAGTACTCGGCGGTGCGGAAGGCCATCCGCTGGCGCTCCCGCTCGACCACGATCCGGGTCGCCACGGACTGCACCCGGCCCGCCGAGAGCCTCGGCATGACCTTCTTCCACAGCACCGGGGAGACCTCGTAGCCGTAGAGCCGGTCGAGGATGCGGCGGGCCTCCTGGGCGTCGACCAGGTCCCGGTCGATCTCGCGGGGGTTCGCCACCGCCGCCTGGATGGCCGGCTTGGTGATCTCGTGGAAGACCATCCGCTTGACCGGCACCTTGGGCTTGAGGGTCTCCACCAGGTGCCAGGCGATCGCCTCGCCCTCGCGGTCCTCGTCCGTGGCCAGGAAGATCTCGTCGACCTCCTTGGCCAGCTTCACCAGCTTGCTGATCTGCTGCTTACGGTCGGCCGAGACCACGTAGAGGGCGTGGAAGCCGTTGTCGACGTCCACCCCCAGCCGGGCCCACGACTCACCCTTGTACTTGGCCGGCACGTCAGCGGCGTTGCGGGGTAGGTCCCGGACGTGGCCGAAGCTGGCCTCCACGACGTACCCCGGGCCGAGATAGCCCGAGATCGTCTTGGCCTTCGCCGGAGACTCGACGATGACCAGACGGGTGGTTCCAGCTCTGCTCGGCACGTCTCTCCCCGACCTCGCTCCTGCTCCAGGCCCGTTTCGGGCCGTGTTGCGCCCGCCGGACCACCGTCGGTCCGGATGTCCAACGTAACGCGCCACCCTGGTTCCGGGCCCCGGGGGCGGCAAACAGCGTCCGCGCGGCGGCACCGCCGGCGCCGCGCGGCCTCAGTGACCGGACGGCGCCACCGTACACCGTGGGTAGGCCCCGAAGTGGGCCACGGTGACGACGCCGCCCCTCCGACCTGGGCGAACCCAGGTGTTCACAGAGTGAGACGACTAGCATACTCTCCGCGATACCGTCCATGATCGGACGCCCGGCCGGTCTCGGCTGATGACTCCACTGGGCCGAAGTGGCGGCATCCGGTCGCTCCGATACCGCAACACAGCCCCCGTAGAGCCGATCACCACCCGTCCCCCGGGCGGCCGGCGGGCCCGGGCGGGGCGGTCACGGCCAGAGGTCGGCGGGGGCGGCCGGCGGGCGGTCGCCGACCAGTTCGGCCAGCCGGGCCAGCCGCCGCCCACCGATCCGGTACGCCGGGCCGCCCGCCTCCGGCTCCAGCAGCGCCGCCGGCAGGCCCACCACCGCGAGCGCCGCCCGCACCACCGGCCACCACGGCTCGTCCCGCCGGTCCAGGCGCAGCAGCAGCCCGGCGTCGTCGGCCGCCCCGGCGGCGGCCAGCCACAGCCGCAGCCGCCGGCCGTGCAGGTGGAACCGGGGCGGTGGCCGCTTCACCCCACCGGCCAGCCAGGCCGTCGCCAACGGCGCCAGCGTGGTCAGGTACGGGGTCCGCACGACGTAACGCTGCTCCCCGGTCGACTCCCAGCCCGCCGCGAGCCCCCGCCGGGCCAGCTCGTCGACGAGCACGTGCACCCGCCAGGCCGCGTCCACCCCGACGGACAACCGGGCGGTTCGGCCCATCCGGTGCACCTCCCCCGGGCCGGCGAGCAGACCGGCCAGGTCGGCGACGGACGGGTCGGCCGCCTCGGTGCCGAACAGCGACAGCTGACGCCCCGGTTCCCCGGGCGGGTCGGCACGCCTCAGCGACACTCCGGAACCTCGTCGAAGGCCTGTTTGAGTTCTGTCGAGTTGAGCCGCCCGGTGTCCAGCGCGCTCGCGTCGTACTCCTGGTTGAGCGTGTCCACCGCGGCCTGGACGCCGTCGTAGAAGGCGGCGGCCCGCGTGGTGTCCAGGGCGTCGATGGTGTCCCCGGCGCGACCGTAGGCGTCCCTGATCTTCGCCAGGGAGGTGCGGAACCCCTTCGACACCTCGTCGCCGCGGTCGGTCTCCGGGATGCCCGCGTCGGCGATCCGGCGGCGGGCCGTCTCGCTCGCCTGTTCGGCGCCGCCGAAGAGCCGCACCAGGTTCTCCTTCGCCTGCGCCGGGGTGGTCTGCGCGGTCATCTGCTGGTGGGTGCTGCTGGTGAGTTTGCTGATCTCGGCCCGCCACGGGGTGAGCGCCTCGCAGACCGACGCCGCCCAGGCCCGGGGGCTGGGCCCGCCACCGCACCCGGCCACGACGAGTACGACCGTGACGAGGACCGCCGTGAGCTTTCCGGCGTCACCCGCCCGACACGTACGCATGCGTTGCAGCGTACGGCCTCCGGGCGATTGCGCCAGCGGTCAGGTTTCGGGGTGCACCGCCCGACGCGGCGGGCCCCCGCAGGACGGGGACCCGCTGCGTCGTGACTCAGGCGTTGGCGGTTTCGACCCGCTTCGGGTCGTTGCCCGTGCCGGTGCCGCCACCGTCCGGGTTGGAGTCCATGGCGACGCCCTTGCGCTTGCTGAACACCACCGCCGCGACCACGATCAGGGTGGCGACCACCGCGATCGTCAGGCGCAGCGGGGTGTTCCGGTCGTCGCCGACGCTCCAGGCCACCACGGCCGGCGCGATCAGCAGCGAGACCAGGTTCATCACCTTGATCAGCGGGTTGATCGCCGGGCCGGCGGTGTCCTTGAACGGGTCGCCGACGGTGTCGCCGATGACCGTCGCCGAGTGCGCCTCGGAGCCCTTGCCGCCGTAGGAGCCGTCCTCGACGAGCTTCTTGGCGTTGTCCCACGCGCCACCGGAGTTGGACAGGAAGACCGCCATCAGGGTGCCCGCCCCGATCGCCCCGGCCAGGTAGGAGGCCAACGCGCCGGGGCCGAGGCCGAAGCCGACCGCGATCGGGGCGAGGATGGCCAGCAGGCCGGGGGTCATCAGCTCGCGCTGCGCGTCCCGGGTGCAGATGTCGACGACCTTGCCGTACTCGGGGCGCTGGGTGCGGTCCATGATGCCGGGCAGCTCACGGAACTGCCGGCGGACCTCCATCACCACCGCGCCGGCCGAGCGGGACACCGCGTTGATGGCCAGCCCGGAGAAGAGGAAGACCACCGCCGCACCGATGATCAGACCGACCAGGTTGCGCGGGTTGGCGACGTTGAGCGCGTTGAGGATCTCGCTGCCGACGTCCCCGACGCCCGCGTCGGAGTACGCGGTACGCAGCGTGTCGGTGTACGAGCCGAACAGCGCGGTGGCCGCGAGCACGGCGGTGGCGATCGCGATGCCCTTGGTGATCGCCTTGGTGGTGTTGCCGACCGCGTCCAGTTCGGTGAGGATCCGCGCGCCGTTCTCGTCGATGTCGCCGGACATCTCGGCCACGCCCTGCGCGTTGTCGGAGATCGGGCCGAAGGTGTCCATCGCGACGATCACGCCGACGGTGGTGAGCAGGCCGGTGCCGGCCAGCGCGACCGCGAACAGCGACAGGGTGATGGAGCTGCCGCCGAGCAGGAACGCGCCGAAGACCCCGGCGCCGATCAGCAGCGCCGAGTAGACCGCCGACTCCAGGCCGACGCTGATGCCGGCGAGGATGACGGTGGCCGGGCCGGTCTGCGAGCTCTTGCCGATGTCCTGCACCGGACGCCTGTTGGTCTCGGTGAAGTAGCCGGTCAGCGCCTGGATGGCGGCGGCCAGCACGATGCCGATGACGACCGCGCCGATGGCGACCACGCGGGGGTTCTGGTCGACGTCGGTGAGCCCGCCCTCCAGCTCGCCGAAGCTGGCCGGGAGGTAGAGGAACGCGGCGACCGCGACCAGCACCGCGGAGAGCACCGCGGAGAGGTAGAACGCCCGGTTGATGGCGGTCAGGCCGTTGCGGTCGGAGGTGCGCAGCCGGGTGATGAAGACCCCGACGATGGCGATCAGCACCCCGATGGTGGAGATGATCAGCGGGAAGACCAGGCCGTCCTCGCCGAACGCGGCCCGGCCGAGGATCAGCGCGGCGACCAGCGTGACCGCGTACGACTCGAAGAGGTCGGCGGCCATGCCGGCGCAGTCGCCGACGTTGTCGCCCACGTTGTCGGCGATGGTGGCGGCGTTGCGCGGGTCGTCCTCGGGGATGCCCTGCTCGACCTTGCCGACGAGGTCGGCGCCGACGTCGGCGGCCTTGGTGAAGATGCCGCCGCCGACCCGCATGAACATGGCGAGCAGGGCGGCACCGAAGCCGAAGCCCTCCAGCACGGTCGGCGCGTCGCCCTTGAACAGCATGACCACGAGCGCCGCGCCGAACAGGCCGAGGCCGACGGTGAGGAAGCCGACCACGCCACCGGTACGGAAGGCGATCTTCATGGCGGCCTCCCGGCCGCCTGCCGCCTCCCGGGCCGCGGCGGCGACCCGCAGGTTGGCCCGGGTGGCCAGCCACATCCCGGCCCCGCCGATGAACGCGCTGAACAGGGCGCCGACCACGAAGAACGCGGACCGGCCGATCTTCACCGCCAGTTCGCTGCCGTCGGTGTCGTGCACCGGTAGCAGGAAGAGCAGCACGACGGCGACGACCACGAAGATCGCCAATGTCCTGAACTGCCGGAGCAGATAGGCGGAGGCGCCCTCCTGCACCGCGCCGGAGATCTCCTGCATGTTGGTGGTGCCCTTACCGGCTGCCAGCACGGCCTTGGTCAAGGCGGCGGCGAAGACGAGTGCCACCAGCGCGATGACCGCGGCGATGACGACGTACGTCACGTTCTCTCCGGTGAGGGACAGCGCGCCGCCTTCGGCGGCCAAGGTCCCGGACATCTATGTCCTCCTGTACCGAACACTGTCGCGCCGGCCAGTGGACGTATGACCGACGCCTGGATGCGGTGGCGCACGTGCTCTGAACCCGCCGCCACGGAAGATGATCAACATCCATATCCGCTGGCTGCGGGAACGATCACGTACTGACAACCCACAGACTGTAGCCCTGGCCAGTGTTGGAGGTCACACCTGGGGGACACCGTGTCCGGATGATCTCCGTAACTGTGTTATGAGGAAAAATCTGATATGGGAGGCCATCAACACTACGAGGCCGCGACCCACCAAGGGTCACGGCCTCGTACACGTACAGTGAAATCAGCGACCGACCGGCCACACCATCCGGACCTCGGTTCCGATGCCCTCGGCCACCGGCCGCACCTGGAGGTCCTCCACGAAACCGGCGAGCAGCGCGAAGCCCACGCCTGTGGTCAGCGCCTCGTCGGTCAACGCCTCGTTGGCCAACTCGTCGGCGTTCAACGCGGCCAGGCCCAGCCCCGCCTCGATCGGCGCCCGGTCCACCACCCGCACCGAATACGCTCCGGAGTCGGACATCTCCACGAGCACCGGGTCGGCCAGACCGTACTGGTGGTGCAGCGCGACCGCCCGGGTGCACGCCTCACCGATCGCCAGCCGCACCTCGTCGAGCAGATCCTCCCGGACCCCGGCCCGACGGGCCACCGCCACACCGACCAGGCGGGCGGTGCGCACGTGCACCGGCGCCGGTGAGAAGGAGAGCCGGACCGTCGCCATCACGCGCCGGGGACGGTGGGGTCGGCGGCGATCGCCGCGTCCACCGTCGGGTGCAGGGGGAAGACCTGGTCCAGGGCGGTGATCCGGAAGATCTTCAGCAGCGGCTCCTTGTCGCAGACCAGGGCGAACGACCCCCCGGCCGACCGCAGCCGCTTCAGGGCACCGACCAGCACACCCAGACCCGTGGAGTCGAGGAAGTCCACCCGCCCCAGGTCGACGACCACCCGCCGGGCACCGCCGTCGATCAACTCCAGGAGCCGTTCGCGCAGTCGGGGTGCGGTGTAGACGTCCACCTCACCGCCGACCTCGAGCACCGTGTGTTCCCCCACGGTGCGGGTCGCCAGCGACAGCTCCATCAGTCCTCCTCCGAGAGCCGTAAACTCTCCTGGGCATCTAACCATCCCCGCCCGACGGCCTGACGAGGTCACCGGCGGCGACTCCTCCATACCCACCGGCCCGGTTGTTCAGCACCGAACACCAGTGCGAGAGTGCAGGACGTGAACCCCGCAGCCACCGTCACCGCAGGCCCCGGCACCGGGCGAGGCCCGGCCGAGCTGCTGCACCGGCTGCGCACCCGCCACCCGGTCGACCCGGTCACCCACGTCGAGCGGGTGCCGGCGCGCGCCGGGCAGCAGGCGCCGTGGCCGCAGTGGGCCCCCGAGGAGCTACGGGCGGCGTTCGCCCGACGCGGCGTCACCGCCCCCTGGCGGCACCAGGCCGAGGCCGCCGAGCTGGCGTACGCCGGGCAGCACGTGGTGGTGGCCACCGGCACCGCGTCCGGCAAGTCCCTGGCGTACCAGCTCCCGACGCTGGCTACCCTGCTGGCCGACCCCCGGGCCACGGTGCTCTACCTGGCCCCCACCAAGGCCCTCGCCGCCGACCAGCTCCGCGCCGTCGCCGGTCTCGACCTCGACGGGGTACGCCCCGCCACCTACGACGGGGACACCCCGCGCACCGAACGGGAGTGGATCCGCCGGCACTCCCGGTTCGTGCTGACCAACCCGGACATGCTGCACCACGGCCTGCTACCCGGGCACACCCACTGGTCGGGGTTCCTGCGCCGGCTGACGTACGTGGTCGTCGACGAGTGCCACACCTACCGGGGCGTCTTCGGCTCGCACGTGGCGCACGTGCTGCGTCGGCTGCGCCGCCGGTGCGCCCAGTTCGGCCGTACCCCCGTGTTCCTGCTCGCGTCGGCGACGTCGGGCGATCCGGCGGCGACCGCCGGACGGCTCACCGGCGTGCCCGTCACCGCCGTCACCGAGGACACCTCGCCGCGCGGCGGGGTCACCTTCGCGCTCTGGGAACCGCCGCTGTTGCCGCCGCCCGCCGACGTCGGGGCCATCGCCGGCGTCGGAGCCGCCGTCGACGACCTGACCCAGGTCCGCCGGTCGGCACTGCGGGAGACCGCCGACCTGCTCGCCGACACCGTTGCCGAGGGGGTACGCACGCTCGCCTTCGTCCGGTCCCGGCGCGGCGCGGAGGTGGTCGCCGCGAACGCCCGCCGGGCGCTGGACGAGGCGGTGCCCGGCCTCGGCGAGCGGGTCGCCGCCTACCGGGCCGGTTACCTGAAGGAGGAACGCCGGAAACTGGAACGGGCCCTGCTCCACGGCGACCTGCTCGGGCTGGCCTCCACCAACGCGCTGGAGCTCGGCGTCGACCTGGTCGGGCTGGACGCGGTGCTGATCTGCGGCTGGCCGGGCACCCGGGCGTCGCTGTGGCAGCAGGCCGGGCGGGCCGGGCGCTCCGGCGACGAGGCGCTCGCCGTGCTGGTGGCCCGGGACGACCCGCTCGACACCTACCTGGTGCACCACCCGGAGGCGCTGTTCGGTCGCCCGGTCGAGGCGACGGTGCTCGACCCGGCCAACCCGTACGTGCTCACCCCGCAGCTCGCCTGCGCCGCCGCCGAGTCCCCGCTCACCCCGGCCGACCTGGAACTGTTCGGTGACGGGGCGAAGGAGGCCGTCGACGAGCTGGTGCAGGCCGGTGACCTGCGGCAGCGGCCCACCGGCTGGTACTGGCGGCACCGGGAACGCCCCGAGATCGACCTACGCGGCCAGGGCGGGGCGCCGGTCTGCGTGGTGGAGGCGTCCACCGGGCGGCTGCTCGGCACCGTCGACGGCGGCTCGGCGCACTTCCTCGTCCACCCGGGGGCGGTCTACCTGCACCAGGGCGTCTCGTACGTGGTCGACGCGTTGGACCTCGACGACGGGTGCGCGCTGGTGCACGCCGAGGAGCCGGACTGGTCCACCCACGCCCGGGACGTCACCTCGCTCTCGGTGGTGTCGGTCCGCTCGTACCGGGACGCCGGGCCGGTCGGGCTCTTCCTCGGCGAGGTGGACGTCACCAGTCAGGTGGTCTCCTACCAGCGTCGCCGGATCGCCTCCGGCGAGGTGATCGACACCCGCCCGCTGGACCTGCCGGCCCGGGAGCTGCGGACCGTCGCGGTTTGGTTCACGCTCTCCCCGCAGTCGCTGGCGGCGGCCGGGGTGGAGTCGGCGGACGTGCCGGGGGCGCTGCACGCCGCCGAGCACGCCGCGATCGGGCTGCTGCCGCTGATGGCCACCTGCGACCGGTGGGACATCGGCGGGCTGTCCACCGCCCTGCATCCGGACACCGAGGCACCCACCGTGTTCGTCTACGACGGGCACCCCGGCGGGGCCGGCTTCGCCGAGCGGGCCTACCGGACGGCGGCGGCCTGGCTGGGCGCCACCCGGGACGCCGTCGTCGAATGCGGCTGCGAGTCGGGCTGCCCGTCCTGCGTCCAGTCCCCGAAGTGCGGCAACGGCAACAACCCGCTGTCCAAGTCGGGCGCGGTCCGGGTCCTCGACGTGGTCCTGGCCAACCTGTCCGCCACCGCGCCCGCCCAGCCCGGCCCGGCCGACCGGTAGCGGAGACCAGGCCGGCGGTCTCACTGCGTGGGGCGGGCCGCCATTGAATCCTGGGATCGTGCTTGGGCGGAACGACATCTGGGCATTGATGCATGGGAGCGCTTCCATCGAT
The DNA here is from genome assembly GCF_049863385.1 of Micromonospora sp. WMMD723. Classification (NCBI taxonomy): domain Bacteria; kingdom Bacillati; phylum Actinomycetota; class Actinomycetes; order Micromonosporales; family Micromonosporaceae; genus Micromonospora; species Micromonospora sp. WMMD723. Next base: position 2,483,032 of record NZ_JBMKNR010000001.1, on the reverse strand, counting down.
AATCGGAAGTGCCTCTCACCGCCGACCCTGCCGTCCATGCCGACCCGGAGGAGACAGCCGTGGCCGACACCATCGCCGAGACCGTCGACCTGCTCTACACGATCGACCAGGACAATCTCACCCCCGACCAGTTGATCGCGCTGGGTGCCGCCCTGGCCGGCCTGGCCCAGGCGGAACGCCTGGACCAGATCAACGAGCGGCTGCGGGGCATCCACCAGGTGCTCAACACCTGGGCCCTCAAGGCGACCGCCGACGGACGCTGACGGCGGTCGCTGATCGCGGGTCGGGCCGCCCGGCGACGCCGGGGACGGCTGGTCGGCGACAGCAGTCGCAGAGGTGGCCGGCTGCCGGCGATGACGGGGTGCGGCCGATCGACGTCGGCGGGCGCTGGTCGGTGGGTTGTGCGAGACTCCGGCGCACCCTTCGGAGGAGTTCTCATGCAGTTGGACAGTTTGCAGGCCCAGCACCAGTTCCACGTCCGGCAGCGGATCCGGATGATGGTCAACCAGTACGAGGTCCGGGCGGTGGCGGCGGACGGCACCGAGGGTGAGTTGCTGGCGTTCGCGCAGCAGAAGCGGCTCGCCTTCAAGGAGCAGGTCACGATCTACTCCGACGACTCCAAGCAGCACCCGCTGCTCGGTTTCAAGGCCCGTCAGCGGCTCGACCTGGGTGCCACATACGACGTGACCGATCACGCCGGCACACCGATCGGGCTGTTTCGCAAGGACTTCGCCCAGTCGCTGCTCCGCTCGACCTGGCACGTCGAGCAGGCCGGTCTGCCGCCGATGACCGGCCAGGAGCGCAGCATGCCGGTGGCCCTGCTCCGCCGGTTCGTCGACTCGCTGTCCTGGCTGCCGTACCACTTCGACTTCACCGCCGGTGGTCAGCCGGTGTTCTCGGTGATCAAGAAGTGGGGGCTGCGGGACCGTTACGTCGTCGAGGTGCCGCACCCGCAGATCGACAGGCGGCTGGTGATCGCCATGGCCATCGGCCTGGACGCGCTCCAGGGCCGCTGAGACACCCACCGCCCGGTTGCGGGTCGGGCCGGTCCATCCTGCTCCCAGGTTGGCCGGCCCGACCTGCTTCGAGGCGGCCCGCCTTGTTCCGGAGTCGTCCGGCGCGCCCTGCTCCGGGGTCGGCCGGCCCGCCGTGTCACAGGGTCGTCCGGCGCGCCCTGCTCCGGGGTCGGCCGGCGCGCCGTGTCACGGGGTCAGCGGGCCCGTCGTGTCACGGGGTCGGCCGGCCCGCCGTGTCACGGGGCGCCGGCCCGATCCGGCTGGTCTCAACACCGGTCCGGGGCTGACCGGTCAGTCCCGGACCGGGCCGGCGCGGGCGGTGGTGGTCGCGTACCGCCGCAGCCCCGGCAGCGGGGTGACCGCCACCTCGACCGTCACCACCACGTCGAGCCCGTCCGCCCGGCAGGTGACCAGCCGGGCGGCATTGGCGCGGACGAACTCGTCGGCGGTCGCACAGGCCACCCCGGCACCCTGCGGCGCAACGCCGGCCCCCGCGAGGGCACCGAAGTCGGCAGCGACCCGGGCCTGGTGCCGCGCCAGCCGGGCCGCGCCGATCGCCGCCCCGAACAGCCCGACCAGCACGAAGACCAGTCCGATGGCGAGCACCAGCACGGTGGCCCCACCCCGGTCGGCGACGCCAGCGGGCCTCTCCCCTCCGGAACCGGGCACCCCGACACGCTGGGGCCGGCAGGCGCGGCTCACGAGCCGGTTCCCCACTCGCCTGCCCCAGGTCCCCCCGGAGCGGATGCATCCGGGACGGGCGTATCGGGGATTCCTGCCTCCAGGACTGGTACGGCCGGTGCCCGTACGCCAGGTTGCGGCATTCCGGGCTGGGGTGCGCCAGGTCCCGGCGGGCCTTGCTGGGGTGCCTGCGGTCGCGGTGGGCCCGGTTCCGGTGCGGGCAGTTCCCACATGCCCGGTTGCGGTGCACCCGCTTCCGGTGCGCCTGGCCGTGGTACGCCGGGTTCGACGGCGGCGACCGTGCCGGCCTCGACGGTGAGTCGGGGCAGCCGGGCACCGAGCGCACGGACCGGGGCGCGGACCGTCGCGGTGACCCGCCCCTCGTGCACCGCGATCGACACGTCCGCCGCCTCGGGAGAGATCCGGGTGCCCGCGCCGGTGCCGTCCTCGCCCCGGGAGGCAGCGAGCGCCGCCTCCCGGGCCGCATCCAGGCAGGCCGCCTTCGTGGTGACCGCGTCGACAGCGGTGATTCCGGCGAACAGGAGCAGGAGCAGCGCCGGCAGGCCGGTCGCCAGTTCGGCGGTGAACGAGCCCCGGTCCCGACCGGCCGGCCGGCGCGGTCTCACTTCAACGCCCGGTCGATGACGGCCGTCAGTGCCGCCTGCACGTTGCCCGAGGTGAGCACCTTGAGCAGGATGCCCGCGAAGGCGACGGCGGCGAGGGTGCCCACGGCGTACTCGGCGGTGTTCATCCCCGCGTCCCCGCGCAGCCGGCTGAGGAGTTTGCGCATCGTTCGTTCCCTTCTCGATGTTGGGTCACAGCACGTCACCGAGGACGGCGACGATCACCGGCACCAGGCCGGCGAGAATGAAGGCCGGCAGGAAGCACAGGCCCAGCGGCAACACGATCAGCACGCCGGCCCGCCGGGCGGACGCCTCCGCCGCCGTGGAGCGGTCGGCCCGCAGATCGTCGGCGACGCGGCCGAGGGCACCGGCCAACGCCGCCCCGCTGCGCGACGAGCGCAGTGCGGCGGCCACCATCCGGTCCGCCCCGGGCACCGGTGCCAGGTGGGCCCACGCCTCCGACGGCTCGCCACCGAGCAGCAGCGTCCGCCCGATCCGAGCGAGTCGGGCGGCCAGTGGGCCGTCCAACGCGTCGGCCACCGCGAGCACCGACCGGTCCACCGGGGCACCGGCCCGCATCGCCGCCGCCAGCAGGTCAGCGGCGAGCGGCAGGTCAGCGGCCTCCCGCAACCGGCGCTCCCGCACCGCGGGCGGGGTGATCCGTCGCAGTAACCGGTCCGCCACCGGGGCGGTCACCGTGCCGCCCAACGCACCGGGCCAACCGCCCACCAGCAAAAGGACCGCCACACCCGCCAGGGCGGCCCCGAGCCGTATCCGGTCCGGCCACCAGCCCGGCCGACTCCGGGCGGCACGCCGGCCGGTCAGGCCGTTCCACCGCCGGCCGGCCCGGTTGCCGCGCACCGCGACCAGCAACGCGGCCAGGACCAGGCACCCGGCCGACAGGTGCGTCGGGGACATCACCCGCCTCCGCCGGGGACGGTGCCCAGCCGCTCGGCCCAGAGCAACCCGCCGGCCTGCAGGCCCATCGCGACAACGGCACACCCGGCCCCGACCGGGGTGTGCAGCAGCACCGCCAGCGGATCGACGCCGATGCCGTAGCCGAGGGCGATGCCGCCGAGCGGAAGCGCGGCCAGCAGCAGCGCGGTGGCGTTGGCCCCTGCCGCCTGGGCGGCGGCACCGGCCAGTCCCCGGTCGAACGCCCGCGCGTCGGCCTCGACGCGTTCCAGGAGTTCGGCCAGGGGCGCTCCGGTGCGGTCGGCGAGCCGGACCGCCGACCGGGTCAGCCGGGCGAGCCGGTCCGTCCCGGCCGGATCGTCGTCCGGACCGGCCGCCCCGGGTTCCACGCTCGGCGCGGCGTCACCGGGAACGGGCAGGCCGGCCCGTAGGTCGGCGGCGAGCGCCCCGAGCCGGTCCAGGTGGCGACGACGTTCCCGGCCGACCTGCCCGGCCAGCCGCCGCCGGTGCACGGCACGCGCCCCGAGCATCCCGTAGCCGGCCAGGAGGATCGCGGCGACCGGCCCGGCGGCGAGGCCGCCCGTACCGGCACCGACGAGACCGGCCAGCAGCAGGACCCGCCTCGGCGGGCCGGACACCAGCCGGGTCAGCAGCCGTCGACCGGATGCCGGCCGGTGGGGGTCGACAGGCTCCGCCCCGGGGTGTCGCGGTGCGGAGAGCACGCTGTGGCGTCGGCGTCGGCTGCTGTGCACCGGCCAGGCGACCACCAGGGCCGCGCCGGTCAGTAGAGCCGCAACCAGCGACAACGGCATCATGTCCGCCCCGTCGTACCGGGTCGGGGTGCCCGCAGCAGGGGCGGCACCGGTACTCCCCGGTCGCGGAGCAGCATCGCCAGACCGGGTCCGGCCGGGCCGACGCCCTGCCCGCGTACCCAGGCGGGCACCACCGTCACCAGCCGGTCGGGGCCGTCGGCCAGCAGCAGACAGATCGACTCCAGCAGTCGGCCGTCGGGGCCCCGGCGCACCTGGACCAGCACCTGGAGAGCCGCAGTGACCTGTGCGTGCAGTGCCGCCCGGGGCAGTCCGCCGAGCAACCCGAGCGCCTCCAGCCGGGCCGGCACGTCGGCCGGGGTGTTGGCGTGCAGGGTCCCCGCCCCTCCGTCGTGGCCGGTGTTGAGCGCGGCCAGCAGGTCGACCACCTCGGCACCCCGGCACTCGCCGACGACCAGCCGGTCGGGACGCATCCGCAGTGCCTGCCGGACCAGCTCGCTCAACCCGATCACGCCCGCGCCCTCCACGTTGGCCGTCCGGGCCTGGAGACCGACCACGTGCGGGTGCACCGGGTGCAGTTCGGCGGCGTCCTCGACCAGCACGATGCGTTCCGTCGTCGGCACCAGGCCGAGCATCGTGTTGAGCAGGGTGGTCTTGCCCGAGCCGGTGCCGCCGGTGACCAGGTAGGCCAGTCGGGCGGCCACCACCGCGGCGAGGACCGGGGCGACCTGCTGCGGCACGGTGCCCTGCCGGACCAGTTCGTCGAGGGTGAACGGCCGGTGCCGGAAGGTGCGCAGCGACAGGTAGGGCCCGTCGGTCGCCACCGGCGGCAGCACGGCGTGCAACCGGGTGCCGTCGGGCAGTCGGGCGTCCGCGCAGGGCGAGCCGTCGTCGAGCCGACGCCCGGCGGCGGCGGTGAGCCGTTGGGCCAGCCGGCGTACGTCGTCGACCGTGCCGAGCGGCAGCGCCACCTGGTGCAGCCCGGCACCCCGGTCGACCCAGACCCGGAGCCCGTTCACGAGCACGTCGGTGACCTCTGGATCGGCGAGCAGCGGGGCCAGTGGCCCGGCACCCACCAGATCGTCGTGCACCCGGTCGGCGATCCGCAGCACGGCGGTGTCACCGAGGACGGCGGCGGACGGTTCGGCGCGTACGGCGGAGACGATCGCCGCCGGGGTGACAGGTGTGGTCGTGTCGGCCATCCGCTGCCGGACCCGGGCGGCGAACTCCTCGGGTCGCCCGGTCACGCCGCACCCGGCACGGGCAGCCCGGTCAGGTCGGTGACCAGTTGACGGCAGAGCGCGGCGAGCGGTCCCCGACCGGCGGCGGCCGGTGCCTCGCCGCGTTCCAGCCCCCGGCACAGGGCCGGTTCGGGGCGCAGCGTGCCGGCCAGCGGCAGCCCGAGGGCGCGGGCCACCTCGGCCGCCCGCAGCCGGCCGGGGGCGGGACCCCGGACGATCACCGCCAGTGCGGCGCAGTGCGGGGCCGTCGCCGCGACCACCCGGGCCGCCGCGGCGGTCGCCCGCAGCTCGGCGGGCACCACCACGTACGCCTGGTCGGCGGCCTGGAGGGCGAGCACGGCCGCGTCGTCGAGCTGGCGCGGCAGGTCGACGACGACGAAGTCCCGACCCCGGCGGGCGGCGTCGAGGGTGGCGGCCATCGCCGGGGCGGGCAGGGCCAGCGGCTCGCCCCGGTCCCAGGAGAGGACGACCAGGTCGCCCCGGTGCGGCAGGGCGCGGACCAGGGCGGGCGGGTCGACCCGCCCGTCGGCGTCGGTGAGCGACGGCCAGCGCAGTCCGTCCAGGTCCTCCCAGCCGAGCACCAGGTCGAGCCCGCCGCCGAGCGGGTCCGCGTCGACCAGCAGGGTCCGCAGCTGGGCGCGGGCGGCGGTGACGGCCAGGCCGCCCGCGAGGACACTCGCCCCGGCCCCTCCCCGGCCGCCCAGCACGGCGACCGTCCGGGCCGGGGCCGCCGGTTCGCCGCCGGGCGCGCACTCGGTGAACCGGTCGACCAGCCATGGTTCGGCGGCGGGCAGGGTGGCGACGTGCTCGGCCCCGATCAACTCGGCGATCTCCCAGCCCGGGTCGAGTTCCCCCGATCGTCCGACCAGCACCGTCCGGGGCCGCCGGGCCAGGCGGGCCCGCAGGCAGGCCTGGGCCTGGTCACTGCCGATGAGGACCAGGGGTGCGGGGAGCCAACGGGACCGGGCGGCGGCCGGATCGGCGGCCACCTCCACCTCGGTGCCGCCCGCCGCGGCGAGCCGCAGCAACTCGTCGAGGAGGTCACCGTCGGAGGTGACCAGCAGCGGCAGTCGCCGGTACGGCGGAAGGGAGGTACGGGGTGGCATCACGGCCTCCAGCGCTCGGGGTTGCTGGGACAGACCCTGCGCCGTCGTCGCCGGTCCGCGCCGCCGATGCCGGCTCACCTGTGGACGACGGGGCGGCCTGTGGACAACCCCCGCCACGGTCGGTGATCTGTTATGCCGCCCCGGTGGTGGGGATCGCGGGCCATGCTCGTCGTCGGGGCGTCCCGGTCAGCCGTTCGACGCCTCCGTCGACCCGGCAGGAGGGGGTGACCTGCACCGGAGGCAGCTCCAGCACACCGCGCGGAGCGTCGGAACGACCGAACGACGCCGGCAGCAGCGGTACGGTCCCGACGAAGAACGCGAAAAAATGTCCTGTTCACCCCGCCGGAGTGATTGACGGCATACCGCCTCGTACGCCGATAATCGTGACCGCCACCGCGACGGTGGCATCCGCCGCTCTCGGAAACGGGGCCATGGCCGACTCATCCGACGACACACCCCCCACCCTGCGCATCGGTGGTTGGCTGCCGGCACCCCGGTACCGCCAGACGCTGCCGCCCTACCTCGTCCCCCCGGCCGGTCGGCATCTGATCGACGTCCCGACGTCCGGATCACCGGGCAACCCGTTGCCGTCCCCCGTGCACGCCGTCGAGCCCGCCGGCATCGGACGGACCCTGCTGTTGGCCGGAGTGGCGTTCGGCCTGGTCACCAGCCTCGTCCTGGCGCTGTCACCGTTGTGGTCCGGGCCGAAGCGGGACGACGCCGCCCTCCCGATGACACCCTCGTGGGTCGCCGACCGCCCGGATCTCGCGGCCGTGGAGAGCCCCACCCCGGTCGCCGACTACTCGCCCGCCCCGGCGTCGATGGCCACCCGCGCCGCGACCCCGGCCGCGCCGCCCCGTCGGCCACACCAACCCGCCACGGGTACGACGTCCCGCCCCGCCGCGACCACCACGCCACCCCGGCCGACTCCGACGACCGCCGCGCCCCGCCCCACGCCGAAGCCGCCGACGAACCCGCCCGGGCCGGCCGAGTTGACCCCGCTGCCGGGCTGGCAGGAACACTCGCTGCGGTCCACTTCGAACGGCCCCTCGACGTACGTCGAGTTCGTCAACGCCCGTGGTGCACGGGTCGTCGTCTACTGGCTCGACCACCAGGGGCAGCGCCGGCAGTACAAGGTGCTCGACGCGGGCCGGTCCTACCGCCAGCAGACGTACGTGGGGCACCCGTGGGTGGTCACCGACCGGCACGGCCGGGCCCTGGCCTGCTTCCTGCCTGCCCGGACGACGATGCGGGCGGTCGTGCGGTAGCCAGGCCCGCCCCGCACCTCCCATGGACAGCCGCTGAGCAGGGACTCTTCAGTTGACCGAGTGTCAGCCACCCGACAGACAAATCGTGGGCCTTGTGCTATGCCGCCGCACGCGGGATGCTTGACCGGTCGATCGGCACAGCGCCGCCACAGCACAGCGGCGCCCGGCTGCAACCGGACGCCGCATTCGACTCGACCGCGTGCAACGGAAGGAGTCGGCTTGACTGTAACCCGTCGGGGCCGGGACTTTGAAGGGCCGAACAGCGGGGACGACGAGGGCCACGGCCGCGTGGACCCGGCGTACGCGCCGGAGCCCGACCACGCCCCCATCGTCGCCGGATTCGCCACCACCACCGGAGCGGCAATTCGCTAGCGAAGCAGCCCCGTGCCCCGTTCCCGCGACAGGGACGGGGCTGTTTTCATCCGGTCGACCGGCTACCGCACAAGTATTCGCCGGTCGACCAGCACCCGGAGCCCTCGCGGAAAGGGACGACCCCCGTCGGGGGGAGACGGGGGTCGTCGAATGGTTCGGCTCCGGGGGGGTTGAGCCGAACCGGCCCGGCGGTCACGGGGGGTGCGACCGCCGAGGGTCTCTCAGCTTTCCGGCACATGAATCGTTGTCGTGGGGACAAGTCTGCCCGAGCGGACTGTTCACGTCGAGTGCTGTCGACCCCACTCATTGCGAAATTATGATCGGAGCGTGTGACTGCGATCACGTTGAGCATTCGCCGCCGGAGTGCTCCCGCAGGTCGAGGGGGTATTCGCCCCACGGCACCCGCCGACCCTGGAGCATCGGACTAGACTTGCGCGCCGTGGGCCGAAGTGCCGCTTTCTTCGATCTGGACAAGACCGTCATCGCCAAGTCGAGCGCCTTGGCATTCGGTCGGCCGTTCTACCGGGACGGGCTGATCACGCGACGGGACGTCGTGAAGTCGGCGTACGCGCAGCTGATGTTCCGGCTGGGCGGCACCGACGAGCAGACCATGGCCAGGACCAGGGATTACCTCGCCGCACTCTGCAAGGGTTGGCGGGTGGAACAGGTCCGCCAGATCGTCGCGGAAACGCTCCACGAGCTGATCAACCCCTACGTCTACGCCGAGGCCGCCGCGCTGATCGAGGAGCACCAGGCGGCCGGCCGGGACGTCGTGCTGGTCTCCGCCTCCGGTGAGGAGATGGTCCGCCCGATCGGCGCACTGCTCGGGGTGACCGACGTGATCGCCACCCGGATGAGCGTGCAGGACGGCCGTTACAGCGGCGAGGTGGAGTTCTACGCGGCCGGTCCGAGCAAGGTCGAGGCGGTCAACGAGCTGGCCGCCGCCCGGGGTTACGACCTGGCCGACTCGTACGCCTATTCCGACTCGTACAGTGACCGGCCGTTGCTGGAGTGCGTGGGGCACCCGAGCGTGGTCAACCCGGACCGGGCGCTGCGCCGGCTCGCCGTGGAGAACGCCTGGCCGGTACTGGAGTTCCGGCACCCGATCCCGCTGGGCCGGCGGCTGCGGGAGCGCCCGGCCGTCCCGGTGGCCGCAGCGGCGCTCGGCGTCGGCGTCGGGGTGGCGATCGGCATCGCCTGGTACGGCCGGCACCGCCGCACCCGCGCCGTCCAGGCCGCCTGACGACCCCGGCCGTCCAGGCCACCTGACGACCCCGGCCGCCCAGACCACCTGACCGACGCGCGGTACCCGGCCCGACCGACCGCCCCTCGCCTCCGGGGTACGCCGACCGGTCCCACCGTCGCCGACCGCACCGCCCGCCGGGTGGCCGCCGGAACCTCTGCGCGGCACCCGGAGTGACGACCGGCACCCGACACCACACGGCGCTTTCCCTGCGCACCTCCGTTTGAGCGGTCGCTCAAACAAGCCTATGCTCGGTTTGAGCGAGTGCTCAAATCTGGGAGGTAGCGATGAACGAGCAGGATCGACCGCCCCGACGGACCGCCGCGAACTGGGTGCTCGCCGGCCTGATCTCGGCCTTCGGCATGGTGGTGTTCGTCGCCACCGTGCTCGACGGGCGGGCCGACAGCGCCCTGCTCTTCGTGCTGCTCCCGACGGCCCTCGCCGCCACCCTCGCCCTGCTGCCCGGTCGCACCGCGCACGGCCGGGTCTTCGTGATCACCACGATCGCCCTGCTGCTGGCGGCGGTCGCGCTGCACGAGGGGGCGATCTGCGTCATCCTCGCCGCCCCACTTGTCTACGCGGTGTCCCACGGGACCACCGCCCTGATCCGCGCGCTGCGCGACGCCTCCCGCCCGTACGCCGTCATCGCGGTGCCGTTGCTGCTCCTGCCGGGGCTGGAGGGCAGTGGACCGGCACCCCGGATCGCACCCGACCAGTCCGTCGAGGTGGCCCGGGTGGTGGCCCTGCCGGTCGACCAGGTGGCCGCCCGGCTCACCGCCGGTCCTCGCCCCGTACCGGTGCGCTCGGTCCCGCTGCGGCTGCTCGGCGTGCCCACGCCCGGCCAGGTCAGCGGGGACGGGCTCGACCCGGGCGACAGGTGGATGTTCGGCTACCACGGCAGCGCGCACGGCCCCGGCGGTCACCTCCTCGCCGAGGTGGAGACGGTGGGGGTGCAGCGGGTCGGGTTCCGGTTCGTCGAGGACAGCTCGATCACCGCGCGCTGGTTCAGTTGGCGGCACGCCACGCTGAGCTGGCGGGCCGTCGACGGGCGGCACACCGAGGTGCGCATCCGGGTGGACTACACCCGGGGGCTCGACCCCTCCTGGTACTTCGGGCCGATCCAGCAGGTCCTGCTCGGCGCGGGAACGGGACACCTGCTGGACATGATGGCGCTGCGATGATCGTCGCCCGCTACCTCAGCCTGGCGGTGCCGTTGCTGGCCGTGCTCGCCGCCGCCCGCGTCGACCGGAGCCGCGCCGGGGTCGACCGGAGCCGCGCCGGGCGGGCGGGGGCGCTGCTGGCCTTCCTCGCCGCCGGCATCGGCATCGCCGCCCTCGACGAGCTGGCCCGGCACGCCGGCTGGTACACGTTCACCCCGGTCCGGGGAAACTACCGGGGCATGCCGGTCGACCTGTGGATCGGCTGGGCCGTGCTCTGGGGCCCGCTGCCCGTGCTGCTGCGCCGGAGCCTCCCGTTGCCGGTGGCGCTGGGCCTGCTGCTCTGGGTCGACGCGGTAGCCATGCCCGCGCTGCACCCGCTGGTCCGGCTCGGCCCGGACTGGCTGGTCGGCGAACTGGTCGGGCTGCTCGTGGTGGCCCTGCCGGCGCAACTGCTCGGTCGCTGGTGTGCCGACCGGCGATATTTGGCGGCCCGCACGCTGCTCCAGGTCGGGCTCTTCACCGCCCTGCTGCTGTGGTTCGTCCCCAGCCTGGCCTTCGAGGTCGGCGACGGGTCCTGGGCGACGGCGGCCGAACTGCCCCGACCCGTCCTGCTGCTCCTCGCCCAGGTGGCGCTGGTGCTGGCCGCCCCGGCGCTCGCCGCGGTCCGCGAGTTCGTCACCCACGGTGGCGGCACGCCGTACCCGTGGGACCCGCCCGTACGGCTGGTCACCACCGGGCCGTACGCCTATCTGGCCAACCCGATGCAGACCTGCGCCGTGGCCCTGGTGCTGCTCACCGCCGCGCTCACCCGCAGTTCCGCGCTGGTGCTGGCGGCGGTGGTGGCGGTCGCCTTCAGCGTGGCGGTGGCCCGCCCGCACGAGGAACACGACCTGGCCGACCGGCACGGCGGGGCATGGCGCGCGTACCGGCGGCAGGTCAGGGACTGGTGGCCGCGTCGGCGGCCGTACCACGTGGGGCCGGCAGCGGTCCTGTTCCTCGACGACACCTGCGGTCCGTGCGCCGCGACCTGGCGGTTCGTCGCCCGTCGCCGCCCGGTGGGTCTGCTGCTACGTCCCGCCGCCGAGGCCGACGGGGTGCTGTGGCGGGCGGCGTACACCGACGGCGGCGGCCGGTCGGAACGGGGGGTGGCCGCCGTCGCCCGCGCCCTCGGGCACCTGCACCTCGGATGGGCGGTGGTCGGCTGGGTCCTGCGGCTGCCCGGGGTCGGTTGGCTGGCGCAGCTGGTGACCGATGCGATGATCGCACCACCGCATCCGGCGGGCCCACGAGGAGGACGATGTCCGGCACCAAGCAGCGACTCCTGGACGGCGCCATCACCGCCATCCGCACGCACGGCATCGCCGGTGTGTCCGCCCGCACCATCGCCGCGGCCGCCGGGGTGAACCAGGCGCTGGTCTTCTACCACTTCGGCACGGTCGACGACCTGCTCACCGCCGCCTGCCGGGCCAGCACCGCCGACCGGCTCGCGCACTGGTCGGACCGGCTGGCCGGAGTGGGCTCGCTGCGGGAACTGCTCGCCGTCGGGCAGGAGCTGCACGAACAGGAACGCGAGCTGGGCAACGTCTCCTTCCTGGCCCAGCTGCTGGCCGGGGCGCAGACCGACGAGCGGCTCGCCGCGCCCACCGCCGCCGCGCTCCAACTCTGGGTGGACGAGATCGAGTCGGTGCTGCGCCGGCTGCTCGCCGGGTCACCCTTCGCCGAGATCGCGGACGTGCCCGGCCTGTCCCGGGCCGTCTGCGCCGCGTTCGTCGGGCTGGAACTCTACGACGGGGTGGACCGGGCGGGCGTACGGCAGGCGATGTCGGCACTCGACCAGCTCGCCGTGCTCATCGAGATCGTCGACGACCTCGGACCGGTCGCCCGGCGGGCGCTGCGCTCGCGGGTGAACCGGGCCGCCCGCCGGGACTGACCGCGCACCCAGCACCGGTCGGGTGGGACGGCGGGGACGGCCACCGGGTCAGGCGGCGGCGATGATCTCGTCGCCGACGACGGTGAGCTGGTCCGCGCCGACCTCGACGGCGGTCAGGTAGTGCCGCAGCCAGGAGCGCAGGCCGTCGGGGGTGCCGGTGGCGAAGGCCCCGGCCGCGCCGACGTACTCGGGTTGCCGTTCCCGGTGGCCCACGTCGACGGCGACCAGGCCGCGCGGGTCGAACCCCCGGGACATCAGCACCAGCCGGGCGGCGGCGCGGGCCACCACCCCGGACGGGCCGGCGAAGGGCCGCAGGTTGAGCAGCTCGCCGTGCACCACGGCGGCGAGGACCAGCGGGGAGACCGTCGTCCCGCCGGCGACCAGCCCGGCCAGCCCGTCGAGCCGGGCGGCCACCACCGGGTCGGCGACCGGACGCCCCAGTTCGTCCTCGGCGACCACGTCCCGGGCGGCGAGCACGTGCAGCCGGGCCAGCGCCTGCCGGGGGGCCTTCGGCCACAGCTCGGTCAACCCGGGCAGCGCCCCGGCCACCCGCAGCGCCCCCTGGAGCACCGGTTCGGTGACGGTGCCGGCGCGGACCGCCTCGCGCTCGTGGTCGTACCCCTCCAGGGCGGCACTGGCCACCGCGCTGCGCAAGCCGACCTCGGCCGCGACCTGGCCGCCGTGGCGGCGCAGCGCGCGGTGCCGCATCGCCTGGTCGACCCGCTCGCGGGCCCGCTCGACGGCGGGGGCGATGTCGGCGAGCGCGAGCAGCGGGGCGAGCGGATCGGTGGTCACCCCGCCACGCTAACGACCGGGTGACTCCGGGGCGGACGCCACCCACCACCGGGACCTCGGGTCCGATCCTGATCAGGGTGGCAGGGGTGGGCCGCCGAGCGCGCCGGGACGCCCGCTGAGCGCGCCGGACGGCACCGGGGGTGTCGCGGTCCCGCGCGGCCCGGACTAACCTCGGCCGGGTAGAGACGCAGGTCACCGACGAAGGAGTCACCGCATGAGCGAGGCCTTGGCCAACCTGCTGAACGAGACGCGCCAGTTCCCGCCGCCGGCCGCACTCGCCGCCCAGGCCAACGTCACCGCCGGCGCGTACGACGAGGCCGGCGCGGACCGGCTCGCCTTCTGGGAGCGGCAGGCCGGCCGGCTGGCCTGGGCCAGGCCGTGGGACGAGGTGCTCGACTGGTCGAACCCCCCGTTCGCGAAGTGGTTCGTCGGTGGCCAGCTCAACGTGGCGTACAACTGCCTGGACCGGCACGTGGAGGCCGGTCGGGGCGACAAGGTGGCGATCCACTGGGAGGGCGAGCCGGGCGACACCCGCACCCTCACCTACGCCGACCTGCACCGGCTGACCTGCCAGGCGGCGAACGCGCTGACCGACCTGGGGGTGGTCGCCGGTGACCGGGTGGCGATCTACCTGCCGATGGTCCCCGAGGCGGCGGTGGCGATGCTGGCCTGCGCCCGGATCGGCGCGACCCACAGCGTGGTCTTCGGCGGCTTCTCCGCCGACGCGTTGAGCAACCGGATCCAGGACGCGAGCGCCAAGGTGGTGATCACCGCCGACGGCGGCTACCGGCGGGGCAAGCCGTCGGCGCTGAAGCCGACCGTGGACGAGGCGGTGGCGAACTGCCCGTCGATCGAGCACGTCCTGGTGGTCCGGCGCACCGGCGAGGAGGTCGCCTGGTCGGCGAAGGACCACTGGTGGCACGAGACCGTCGAGACGGCGTCGGCCGAGCACGTCGCGCAGCCGTTCGACGCCGAGCACCCGCTGTTCATCCTCTACACCAGCGGCACCACCGCCCGCCCGAAGGGCATCCTGCACACCACCGGCGGCTACCTCACCCAGGCCGCGTGGACGACGCACGCGGTGTTCGACCTGAAGCCCGACAGCGACGTCTACTGGTGCACCGCCGACATCGGCTGGGTCACCGGGCACTCCTACATCGTGTACGGGCCGCTGGCCAACGGCGCCACCCAGGTGATGTACGAGGGCACCCCGGACACCCCGCACAAGGGCCGGTTCTGGGAGATCGTCGACAAGTACAAGGTCAGCATCCTCTACACCGCGCCGACGCTGATCCGCACCATGATGAAGTGGGGCGAGGACATCCCGGCGGGCTTCGACCTGTCGTCGCTGCGCCTGCTGGGCAGCGTCGGCGAGCCGATCAACCCGGAGGCGTGGATGTGGTACCGCCAGCACGTCGGCCGGGACGAGCTGCCGATCGTGGACACCTGGTGGCAGACCGAGACCGGCGCGATCATGATCTCCCCGCTGCCGGGGGTGACCGCGGCCAAGCCGGGTTCGGCGATGACCCCGCTGCCCGGCATCGTCGCCGACGTGGTGGACGACCAGGGCCAGTCGGTGCCCAACGGCGGGGGCGGCTACCTGGTGCTGCGTGAGCCGTGGCCGTCGATGCTGCGCACCATCTGGGGCGACGACAACCGGTTCATCGAGACGTACTGGTCCCGGTTCGAGGGCATGTACTTCGCCGGGGACGGCGCCAAGAAGGACGACGACGGGCACATCTGGCTGCTCGGCCGGGTCGACGACGTGATGCTGGTGTCCGGGCACAACATCTCCACCACCGAGGTGGAGTCGGCGCTGGTGTCGCACCCGGCGGTGGCCGAGGCGGCGGTGGTCGGCGCGACCGACCCGACCACCGGGCAGGCGATCGTCGCGTTCGCCATCCCGCGTGGCACCGCCGACACCGCGGGCGAGGCGGGTGAGCAGCTCATCGCCGAGCTGCGCAACCACGTCGCGAAGACGCTCGGCCCGATCGCCAAGCCCCGGCAGATCATGCTGGTGCCGGAGCTGCCGAAGACCCGCTCCGGCAAGATCATGCGCCGGTTGCTGCGGGACGTGGCGGAGAACCGGTCGCTGGGTGACGTGACGACGCTCCAGGACTCCTCGGTGATGGAGCTGATCTCCTCCGGGCTCAGCGGTGGGAAGTCCGACGAGGACTGACGACAGCCGTACCCGACGGTGGGTGCCGGTCCGTGAGGGCCGGCACCCACCGTCTTTTTAGGGGTACGAATCGGTCGGTAGGCCGAGCCGACTCGGGCTGAACGGGCAGAGGCACCGTCGCCCCCTTCCGGGTGAGAACCCTTCTCATTTAGGTTCAGCGATATCGACTGGGCTCGACAGAGGTCTCACCGGCGATCCCTTTCCCATGCCCGAGAAACGGAGTGGCATGAACATTCTCCCGTCCACCAGGGCACGTCGACGGCTCCTCGTCGCGTTGCCCGCCCTCGCTCTCGTCGCCTCGTCACTGACCGTGACCGGCAGTGCGGCGGCCCAACCTGCCGGGCCGGCCACACCGACCCGGATCGGGGCCGACGAGCATTACCTCAACTACGCCGAGCCGGAGGTGCAGCCGGACACCGCGGGTAAGGAGGTCCGGGGCGCCGACGGGATCCGCACCCCGGCGGCGGACGAGGCGCGCGCGTACGACCGCAAGTTCGCCGGCGGCAACCCGCTGGCCGCCCGGGAACTGGCCCGCAACGAGGCGCGGGCGATCCGCACCGGGCAGAGCCCGCGCGCGTTCAAGAAGGCCAAGAGCACCCAGACGGCCAAGCTGCTCACCCTGCTTGTCGAGTTCAACGACCAGGCCAACGACGACTTCACCGGGGTGATGGTCCCCAAGACGGTGTTCGAGGACCGCACCTGCGTGCCCGGCACCGTCCAGAACGGACCGAAGCACAACAACATCCCCAACCCGGCGACCCTGCCGCACGAGGACAACAACTCGATGTGGGTGCCGGACTTCTCGCCGGCCCACTTCGACAAGATGCTCTACACCAAGCAGGGCATCACCGAGCGGGTCCGTAAGGACCTCAAGGGACCGGACGGCAAGAAGGGCATCGACCTGTCCGGCCGCACCATGCACAACATGTACCTGGAGATGTCCAAGGGCGCGTACACGGTGGACGGGCAGGCCAGCCCGTGGATCACCGTGCCGCACTCGGAGGGCTGGTACGCGGCCTCGCGCTGCTTCCAGGACGAGACCGGTGCCTGGGTCGCCGGCCGGCAGCAGGCGATGAACGGCCACCCGGACAACCCGCAGGGCGCGGGGCGGCTCGCCACCGACGCGATCGACGCGCTGGCCGCGGCCGACCCGAACTTCCCGTGGGCCGACTACGACATCGAGGACCAGGGCGACCGGGACGGCGACGGCAACGTCAACGAGCCGGACGGCGTGATCGACCACCTGGTGCTGGTGCACGCCGGTCAGGGCAAGTCCCGGGGCGGCGGCGACCAGGGCGTGTACGCGGTCTGGGCGCACTCCTCGACGGTCGCCGGCGGCTACACCATCCCCGGCACCAACCTGAAGGTGTCCAACTACATCGTGCAGCCGGAGGACGCCGGGGTCGGCGTCTTCGCCCACGAGTTCGGCCACGACCTGGGTCTGCCGGACCTCTACGACACCTCGGGTAACGCCGACTCGGACGTCGACTTCTGGGACCTGATGGCGTCCGGCTCGCACACCGGTGAGATCTTCCAGGCCCTGCCCACCCACATGGGCATCTGGGACAAGTGGGTGCTGGGCTGGGCCGATCCGCTGACCATCGCCCCCGGCACCCGGACCCGGACGGCATCGCTCGGGCAGACCTCGCGGACCCCGGTCGGCACCCAGGACGGCATCAAGATCGACCTGCCGGACAAGGTGGTCACCCTCGCCCAGCCGCACAGCGGCACCGGCATGTGGTACAGCGGGGCCGACCAGGCATGGGCGGACGTCAAGCTCAGCCGGCAGGTGGCCGTCCCGGCCGCCGGTGACGCGAAGTTCTGGATGTGGAACAACTACGTCATCGAGGAGGACTGGGACTTCGGCTTCGTGGAGGTCTCGACCGACGGCGGGGCCACCTGGGCCGAGCAGAAGGTCTACGACGAGGCCGGCGCGCTGGTCTCCACGAACGACGGTTACGCCGACCCGAACGGCCGCATGGTCGACTTCGGCAACAAGAAGTACGGCCTGACCGGCAGCACCGACGGCTGGCGGCACGACTGGATCGACCTGTCGGCGTACGCCGGAACGACCGTGCAGGTGCGGCTGCGGTACGCCACCGACGAGGCGTTCCAGGAGCGGGGCTGGTTCGCCGACGACATCTCGGTCACCGGCGGCGGGGCCACCACGTTCAGCGACAACGTGGAGAGCGGCACGAACGGCTGGACGCAGACCGTCGGCACCTTCACCGACACCACGGGCGCGGGCTGGCACATCGACCCGGGCACCCAGGTCAAGGCGCAGTACTACCTGGCCGAGTGGCGCAACTTCGACGGCTTCGACATGGGCCTGAAGTACGCCTACGACACCATCTACTCGCACGAGGCGTGGAAGGTGGACCGGATCTCGTACAACGCGCCGGGCATGCTGGTCTGGTACCGGGACACGATGCTGGGCGACGTCAACCACGTCACCGGGCAGATGACCGCGCTGCCCAGCTACGGGGCCAAGGGCGGGCTGCTGATCGTGGACTCGCACTACGACCCGCTGCGGCGTACCGGTGAGGCGGCGGCGAAGGACCCGTCGGTGCTGGACAACCTGCCGAGCCGGCCCCAGTCGGCGAACGCGGCGTTCTCGCTGAACCCGACGTACCCGTTCACCGAGTGCCTGGAGGCGGCGGACGAGCCGTACAGCGCGTACTGCACCAAGTTCCCGCGGCAGCGCCCGGTGTCGGGCTTCAACGACGCCAAGGGCTGGTACCCGGGCATCGAGATCCGCGACGGCTCGCCGTACGCCCGGGACAACGACGCCTCGGTGGTCGTCCCGTCGCGGGGCAACAAGCCGTACACCACCCGGGTGGTGAACCCGGACGGCACGCCGGCCACCGAGTTCTACGGCGTGACGCTGGGCGGTGGGGCGATCGTGCTCGGCACCGGCAACCCGTCGGACTCGAAGGTCCGCAACGGGGTCTCCATCAAGATCGAGTCGGCCGCGCCGGACAACTCGTACGCGGTCGTCCGGATCACTCCGGCGAAGTACTGAAGTCACGCGTCGGGTACGCCCGGCGATGCGGTGGTAAGGGTCAGTAACTGACTGATTCGGTGAACGGTGGGCCGTCGGCGGACAAGCCGGCGGCCCACTGTTTCCCGCATCCCGGCAACGGAATCGAAATACATCACTACGATTCTCCACCGGGCCGTCCGCGCTGCTCATGACCGTTGGTGAACACCCGGTGTGTGACGGTGAAAAGCGTTCCCATCAAAATCTTGCAACAAATCGACGCGGACATCTTCCCACCCGTCCCAGCAGTGTCTATGTTCACCATGGGTCCCACTAGTGGGACGTCCATGCCGGCCCGTACCCCCGTTGGGCCGGTTCCCTCACACCGGAGGTACCACGTGCGCAAAGTCGCAGTGGGTCTGCTCGGGCTCTCGCTGACGGCGACAGGTCTGGTGACGGGTACGTCCGCCAGCGCCGCGCCGACGCCGAAGCTCCCGACGGCGGCCCCGTCGGTCGCGGAGCCCGCTAACGCGGACCACGATCTGCCCAACCCGCTCGAAACCAAGCGGCGGGCGCTGCGTCAGGAGGGCCTCAGCGAGGTCCTCTCCGGCAAGGCCAAGGCGCAGAAGATCAACGGCAGCACGGTCGTCAAGGTCGGCAAGACCCAGGCTGCGGGCAAGAACGCCCGGACGACGGCCTCGGGCGTCGCCCAGACGCAGGACCAGTACGTCGAGCTGGGCCGCGAGCGGACCGACAAGATCTTCGTCATCCTCGCGGAGTTCGGCAACGAGCGGCACCCGAGCTACCCGGACCAGGACACGGCCCCGGCCGTCCCCGGCCCGACCCGGTTCGACGGGCCGCTGCACAACGAGATCCCGGCCCCCAACCGGGCGGTGGACAACTCCACCGTCTGGCAGGCCGACTACAACGCCGACCACTTCCGGAAGCTGTACTTCGGCACCGGGCAGGGTGACGAGTCGCTGAAGCAGTACTACGAGGCCCAGTCCTCGGGTCGCTACAGCGTCGAGGGCGAGGTCACCGACTGGGTCAAGGTGAAGTACAACGAGGCCCGGTACGGCCGTTCCAACGGCTACCCCTGCGCCTCGAACGTCTGCAACAACACCTGGGCCCTGGTCCGGGACGCCGCCAACCAGTGGGTCGCCGACCAGAAGGCCGCCGGCCGCACCGACGCCCAGATCGCCGCCGACGTCAAGTCGATGGACGAGTGGGACCGGTACGACTTCGACGGCGACGGCAACTTCAACGAGCCGGACGGCTACATCGACCACTTCCAGATCGTCCACTCCGGCGGCGACCAGGCCGACGGCGACCCGATCCAGGGTGAGGACGCCATCTGGAGCCACCGGTGGTACGCCTTCGCCAGCGACCAGGGCAACACCGGCCCGGCGAACTTCCCGGCCGGCGGCACCCAGATCGGCAACACCGGCGTCTGGATCGGCGACTACACGATCCAGCCGGAGAACGGTGGCCGGAGCGTCTTCTACCACGAGTACGGTCACGACCTCGGTCTGCCGGACGACTACAACGTCATCAACAGCGGTGACAACAACAACGAGCACTGGACCCTGATGGCCCAGAGCCGGCTCGGTGCCAAGAACGACCAGGGCATCGGCGACCGGGGCGGCGACCTCGGCGCGTGGAACAAGCTCCAGCTCGGCTGGCTCGACTACGAGGTCGTGGTGGCCGGCCAGCAGAAGACCCTCAACCTGGGCCCGCAGGAGTACAACTCCGACAAGGCGCAGGGTGCCGTGGTCGTGCTGCCGCAGCGGGAGTACAGCTTCCAGAACGGCAAGCCGTTCGAGGGGACGAAGCAGTTCTTCTCCGGCAACGACGACGACCTGAACACCACGATGACGCGGACGATCGACCTCACCGGGAAGACCAGCGCCGCGCTCACCATGAAGGGTCGTTACTCGATCGAGGCGGACTACGACTACCTCTTCTTCGAGGCCAGCACCGACGGCGGCCAGACCTGGGCCACCCTGCCGGGTACCGCCAACGGCAAGGCCCTCAAGGAGATCTCCCCCGGGCGCTTCGCCCTGGACGGCTCCAGCAACGGCCAGTGGGTCGACGTCAACATCCCGATGAACGCGGCCGCCGGCAAGGTGGTGCAGTTCCGGCTGCGCTACCAGACCGACGGTGGCGTCTCCGAGGGCGGCTTCTACGGTGACGCGATCACCATCACCGCCGACGGGCAGACCGTGCTCACCGACGGTGCGGAGGCCGGTGCCGCCGGTTGGACCCTCAACGGGTTCAGCGTGGTTGCCGAGACCTACATCCGCAAGTTCGACAACTACTACATCGCCGGCAACCGGTCGTACGTGTCGTACGACCAGTACCTCAAGACCGGCCCGTACTACTTCGGTTACGCGAACAGCCGCCCGGACTACGTGGACCACTACGCGTACCAGGAGGGTCTGCTGATCTCCTACTGGAACCTCCGGTGGGCCGACAACGACACCTTCGACCACCCGGGCGAGGGTCGGAACATGATCATCGACGCGCACCCGGAGCCGCTGTACAACCTGACCGGCGCCCCGTGGCGGGCCCGCGTCCAGGTGTACGACGCGCCGTTCAGCCTGAAGAAGGCGGACTCGTTCACGCTGCACATCAACAGCGTGCCGCAGTACGTCCGCGGCCAGGCCGCGCAGCCGCTGTTCGACGACACCAAGCAGTACTGGTACCCGGAGCTGCCGAACCACGGCGTCAAGCTCCCGGCCACCGGCACCAAGATCAAGGTTGTGGAGCAGAACGGCACCTCGCTGAAGGTCCGCTTCTCCTGATCCGCTGATCAGCCGCACCACCTGCTGTAACCCGATGCCCGGGCAGGACTCCTGCCCGGGCATCGGCCCGTCCGGGCTGGCCGGATGCCGCTGCACCGCTGCCGTGGCAGGCTGGCTCTGCGCGTACCCGTGGCGGGTGCGCCGGGAACGGAGGCGACCGTGACCGACGACCGGACCCCGACCACCGATCCGCCGGCCGGCACCCGCGCACCGGCCCCGCCCGCCGATGCACCGGCCCCGCCCCCCGGCGCACCGACCACGCCCGGCGGCTCACCAACCATGCCCGCCGGCGCAGCGGCCCCGGCCGCCGGACGACCGGCACCGCTCTCCGCCGCACCGCCGCCCGCCCCGCGCCGGCCCGCCGCACCCCCACGGCACCCCACCGACCGACGCCGGCCGGACCGGCTCGCCGGCCGGATCACCCGGGGCGGCGACGGCCCCTGCTACGGCCTGGTCACCGACGACGGCCACGAGTACGCGCTGCACGGTCCCGGCCTGGGCACCGTCACCGCCGGCAGCACCGTCGTGGTCACCGTCGACCCGGCCGCGCCACCGGCCGCCTGCGGCCCCGGCACCCCGGTCGGCGTCGTCCGGATCAGCGTCGTCCGCTGAGTCCGCTCAGCCCGCCGGACTCCGGTCCGACCCCGGGTACGACCGCCCGGCCGGGTCGGCTGGGCGATCGACAGGCGCCGAGGTCCTAGGCTGTGCCCATGACCGAGCAGCGTGGCGGGCCCACCGACGAGTCCTGCGTCCTCACCGAGGGGCCGTGGACGCACCGGTTCGTCGGCGCGAACGGCAGCCGGTTCCACGTCGTCGAGGCGGGCACCGGGCCGATGGTGCTCTTCCTGCACGGCTTCCCCGAACACTGGTGGGCCTGGCACGCGATGCTCCCCGCCATCGCCGACGCCGGCTTCCGGGCCGTCGCGGTGGACCTGCGCGGTTACGGTGCCAGCGACAAACCACCCCGGGGGTACGACGGGTACACCCTCGCCGCCGACGTCGCCGGCCTGATCCGCGCCCTCGGGGAACGGTCGGCCACCGTGGTCGGCGCCGGCTCGGGCGGGCTGATCGGCTGGACAGCCGCCTCGTTCCATCCCACCCTGGTCCGCCGGCTGGTGGTGCTCGGCGCGCCCCATCCACTGCGGTTGCGCGCGGCCATCTTCGCCGACCCGCGCGGGCAGTTCGCCGCCTCCACCCCGGCGCTGAAGTTCCAGCTCCCCCGGTACGAGCACGTGCTCACCCGCAACGACGCCGCCGAGGTGCAGCAGATGCTGAGCCGCTGGGGCGGCCCCCGCTGGGTGGACGGCCCCGACTTCGCTGGGTACGCGTCTCGCTGCCGGGAGGCGATGCTGATCCCGCAGGCCGCCTTCTGCGCGCTGGAGGGCTACCGGTGGGCCTTCCGCTCGGTGCTGCGGCTGCACGGCTACCGGTTCGTCCGGCTGATGCAGAAGCCCCTGGTCACCCCCACCCTCCAGCTGCATGGGGCGGTCGACGTCGCGTCCCTGCCGCGCACCGCTCAGGGCTCCGGCCGGTACGTCAGCGCCCCCTACGAGTGGCGGCTGCTCGACGGGGTGGGCCACTTTCCCCACGTGGAAGCCGGCGACGTGGTGCTCGGCGAGATCCTGCGCTGGACCAAGTCCTGACCCGAGCGGCCCGGTCGACGGTCCCCTGTCGACGGTCCCGGACGGGCCGGGGCCGGGCCTCCGGGGCGGACTTGCCGGCCAGGGTCGGGGCGGCGGTCAGACGCGCTGTTCGCGCAGGTCGGCAACCTCGCCGGCCGGTGCCCAGCCCTGGTAGACGCCGAAGTCGAAGACCTCCAGCCCCATCGCCTGCGCCACCGGCCAGCGACCGCCCGTGTACTCGACCCGCAGCCACCCGTCGTGCTCGCCGAGCACGATGAACGGCTGCCCCTGCCAGGTGCAGGTGGTCCGCACGTACGCCAGGTCCTCGACCTCGCCGGCCGGCACCACCCGCACGTACCGGCCGGGGCGTACCTCCTCGAAACCGTCGGCGGGTTCCGGCTGGTAGATCCGCACGTGCTCGCCGTCCGGACTGACCTGGTACTCCCGTCCCTGCCAGCGGGCCACGTAACCGTCACGCATCACGGCTCGCCCACCCGTCGCCAGACCAGCGCGTCGGTGTCCAGGATGGCGATCACCCGTTCGGTGCCCTCCGTGCCGATCCGCCAGAGCTGTGCGCCGTGCGGCAACCGGGCGCTGTCCACCTTGAACTCGGCCACCACGTCGCTGCTCTCCCCGGGGGCGAACCCGTTACCCCGGAACGGCGCGCGCTCGATCACCCAGCCCTCCATGGCCCGCATCGCCGCCTCGTTCTGCCCGCCGTACGGGATGCGGTAGAGACTCGGCCGGTACGCGGGCCAGCGCAGCACGTAGGTGGCCTCGGCGTCGCGGGCGAAGGGCGAATCGGGGTAGCCCAGCCCCAGGGCGTCGTGCAGCTCCGCAGGGGTGGTCAGGTGGGCCAGTTCGCCGGCCCGGTGCACGAACCCGGAGACCCGGTCGTAGCCGCGTTCCAGGTAGTAGGCGAGTTGGCTCGGGGCGACCGCCTTCTGCATCACCACCGGACGGGACGGGTCGGTGACGGGCGGGGCGTACCGGGTGCGTTCGGCGGGTGCCTCGGCGGCGGCCACCGGCTCCACGTCCGCCTCGTCGCCGAGCCCGACCTCGGCCGCCCAGCTGGCCAGGGCCACGATCTGCTCACCGGGGAGCTTGGCCCCGACCGGGGTGCCCGGATTGACGGCGAACGCCCAGCTCGGGTTCGGCCACCGCCGGATCAGCTGCACGAAGCGCACCTCGATCGTGTCGACCGGTGGCACGTCGTGCTCGGCCAGCCGCTCCGGTGAGGTGTAGACCACCACGTACGTCTCACCGTCGGTCGTCCCGGTACGCCACTGGAAACCGGGCTCGCCGGGGCGGCTGCCGGCCACCGAGTCGGGGTTGACCGGAAGCAGCACCCGGGCCAGCAGCAGGGTGGAGAGGAAGCCGTCGGTGCTGCCCGCACCGACCGCGTCCAACAGGTTCTCCTCGACCTCGTTGGCCGGCAGGAACGGCTCGTCGGCGGTCGTCGGGGTGTCCGCACCGGCGGACGTCGACGGGGCCCCGGGCGGCGTGCTGCCGGTCGCGGCCGGATCGGCGGCCGGACCCGGTGCCGCCGGGGAGGTCGGCGCGGCGGTGGTCGGCACGACCGGGGAGGTCGGCGCGGCGGTGGTCGGTGCCGCCGGAGAGGTCGGCGCGGCGGTGGTCGGTGCCGCCGGGGAGGTCGGCGCGGCCCGTTCGGCGGCGGGGGTCCACAGGTCGACCGGGGTGGAACGCGGGTCGGCGCCGTCCGCGTCCGGAGCGGCGGCCGTCGGGGCGGTTCCGGCGGCGGGTCGGGCCGGCGCACCGTTGGTGACGCCACCTGCGGCGTCCCCCGTCGGGGCGGGGGCGACGGACCCCGCCGCCGGGCTCCCGGCGGGCGCGCCGCCCGCCGCCACGTCGTCGGCCGTCGGAGCGGCCCACGCCTGCCCCGCAGCCGGCCCGGTGACCGGTGCCGCCGGTGCGGATGCGGACGGTGCCGGGGTGGGCGGTGCCGCCGATGCGGAAGGTGCCGGTGCCGGCGTGGACGAAAGGACGGTCGGAGCGCTGACCGGCGGGGTCGCCGCCACCGGTGGGGCTGCCGCGTCCGGTGGGGCCGCCGCCACCTCCGCTCGGGCCTTCGCGGCGGCCCGCTCGGCGGACGGGGTCCACAGGTCACCCGGAGCAGGGCGGGACCGGGCGACCGGTGGCGGGCCGGCGGGCGACGGCGGGGGAACCGGCCCGGGTGCGGACGGACGGCCGGGAGCGCCGAACGGCCCGGCCGTTCCGTTCAGGTTGACCGTGTCCTCGGCACCCGGACCCCCGGCCGGCGGCGCTGCGGGCGCGGGTGCCGACGTCGGCACCTGCGGCGGCGCGGGAGCGGCCGGGGGCACGAACGGCGCGGCGGCCGGCCGGGGGACGACCGGCGGCACGGAGGCCGCCGGGGGGACGAACGGCGGTCCCTGGGCGGCGGACGGGGCCGGCGCGGGGGCGACCGGGAGGTCGCGGGACTCCAGGATCACACCCTCTATCACGATGGGCATGAACCCCCGGCGGGACACCGGCGGCGCGGAGACCGGCTCGGCGACGGAGGGCGGCAGCTCCTCCGCCTCGCCCCGGGCGGGACCGGCCGGAGCGGTCGGCCCGGCCGGGCCGGTCGGAGCAGCCGGGCCGGTCGGAGCAGCCGGACCGGCAGGTGGGGCGGCGAACGGGTCGACCGGTGGGTGTGGCTGGCGCACCCCGGAGGAGGGCCCGTCCGGGGTGGGCTGCCGGCGGGGCAACGCCTGGTTGGCCTCCGCCGCCGGTGGTGGTGGCGTACGGAAGGCGCGGGTCGCCTCCTCCTCCGCCGCCGGGCCGACGTGGAAGGCCCGGGTGGGCTCGCCACCGGGCGGGTCCACCCGGAAGGCCCGGGTCGGCTCCTCGGCCAGCGGGTCCGGGAAGCGGCCGGCCGGGGGCACCCCGTTGCCGGGACCGGACCGGGCCGGCGGATCGGTCACCCGGAACGCGCGGGCGGCTTCGTCCTCGCCCGGTTGGGTGGGTGCGGGGCGACGTCGGGGAAAGGGTTGACCGCCCATCCCGGGCCGGGTCGGTGGGGCCGCCCGCTCACCCGAGCGCAACGGATTGTCCCGGGGTGACCGGGTGGCACCACGGGCGCTGGACGGCTCGAAGAACGAGGTGCGCCCGTTGGCCGGGCCGGCGGGCTCCTCGCCCAGCAACCGGCGGCGGGGAACCGCCGGCCAGCCGGCGTTGGTCGTCCCCGGCACGGCGGGGGGATCGGGGAAGGCGGGTCGGCCCTGCTCGGGCGGACCGGCGGTGGTGGTGCGCGGGCCACCACCGGGCGGGCCACCACCGGGTGGGGCGACCGGACGCCCCCGCTCGTCGGTCAGCGACGCGCCCGTCGCCGGGCGGATGCCACCCCCGGCGGGTGGCGCGGCGGCGGACGACGCCGGCCGGGGTTGGGCCCGGCCGGCGGAGAGGTCGGCGGTCGGCTCGACGTCGGCCGGCCTACCGGGCGTGGTCCGCACCGGCGTCTGGTCGACCTCCCCCCGGGGGCGCGCCCCCGGGGCGCGACCGGGCAGCCGGACGTCACCCCGGGAGAGCTGCGAGACGAACCAGGCGGGCAGGTAGCCCTCGATCGGCAGCCCGGGGTTCACCGCCAGCCACCACTCGTGGTTGGGCCACTCGGCGGCCAGGTCGGCGTAGCGGCTGCGCCGGTAGGGGCCGGCGGAGGACCCGAGACAGGCGTACATCGCGGCGGCCGAGGTGAAGGCCAGCACGTGGGTGCGGCCACCGGTGGTCCAGGTGCCCCAGCCCATCGGCGTCGCACCGGCGAGGGCCTGACCGGAGACCGGGAGGAAAAGCTCCGAATCGGCCAGAATCCGGAAGTAGAACTCCTGGTCACCGGCGTGCAGCGCGTCCCGCATCGCCGTCTCGGCCTCGGTAGCCGGCTCCCAGTCGGTCACGGCCACCTCTCCTCCCGGATCAGGCCACAGGCGTCGCGTACAACCTACAAGGTGAAAACAAGATCACGATAAGTCGGTCACCGGCCGGGCGGCCTGGTAGCGGACCGGGCGCTAACATCCCGTTGCGGAGTCGACACGATACGGAGGCGGTCGATGTCCCGATCCGGCAGCCGACGACCGTTCGTCACCCTGGCAGCAGCCCTGCTCGCCGTACCACCGGCGGCCGTCGTGGCGTCGGTCACCCCGGCCCGCGCCGCCCCCGGCTGCGCCACGTCGCCCGCGCCGGCCCGTCCGGTCGCCGCCGCCCCGTGGCCCCAGCGACGGTACGCCCCGCAGCGGCTCACCCCGCTGGCCACCGGTTCCGGCGTCACCGTGGCGGTGGTCGACTCGGGCGTCGACAGACGGCACCCCCAACTGCGGGGGCGGGTCCTCGACGGCGCGGACTTCCTCGACCCGGGCGGTGACGGCACCCGGGACTGCGCCGGTCACGGTACCGGGGTGGCCAGCATCATCGCCGCCGGGGAGGGCTCCGGGGTGGCCTTCCGGGGGCTCGCACCCGACGCCCGCATCCTGCCGGTACGGGTGAGCGAGCAGCAGGTCGTCGAGGGGCGGGAGTCGGGGCGTACGGTCAGCGCCGCCGGTTTCGCCCAGGCGGTGCGGTGGGCGGTGGACCACGACGCCGACGTGCTCAACCTCTCCGTCGTCCTGTACGCCGACAATCCCGCCGTACGCGAGGCGATCGACTACGCGCTGCGGCGGGACGTGGTGGTGGTGGCCGCCGCCGGCAACCTGCACGACGGCGGGGACCCGCTGCCCTATCCGGCGGCGTACGACGGGGTGCTCGGCGTCGGCGCGGTCACCCCGGACGGTGTGCGCGCCTCGTTCTCCCAGGTCGGCCCGTACGTCGATCTGGTCGCGCCGGGCGGCGACGTGCTGATGGCCGCGCCGGGGCAGGGTCACCGGCGGGCCGAGGGCACCAGTTACGCCGCCCCGTTCGTGGCGGGCACCGCCGCCCTGCTGCGGCAGTACCGGCCGGACCTGAGCGCCGCCGAGGTGACCCGCCGGATCGTCGGCACCACCGATCCGGCACCGGGTGGCCGGGAGGGCGGTTACGGTGCCGGCGTGCTCAACCCGTACCGGGCGGTGGTGGAGACCGGTGGTGCTCCCCGGCCGGTCGCCCGCCCGACGACGGTCCTGCCGGTGCCGCAGGCCGACCCGGCGTCGCTGGCGCGGGGGCAGCGGCGGGCGGCGGCCCGGCAGCGGGCGTTGCTGGTCGCCACGGCTGTCGGCGGGACGGTGGTGGTGGCGGTGCTGCTGGCCGTGGTGCTTCCCCGGGGCGTCCGCCGTCGCTGGCACCCGGCCGGCCCGGCCTGACGGTGACGCCCGACCGTCGGCCGGCCGGGCGTCACCGCCGGGGAACCGCCGGCAGCGTCACCCTCGCGGAGCCGCCAGGGCCGCCGGAGCCACCAGGGCCACCGGAGCCACCGGAGCCGCCAGGGCCGCCGGAGATCCGCCGGACGGCCCGTTCACTGGAACAGGCCGGTGTTGCGCTTCTCCGTGTCGAGGTAGTCGGCGGCGGAGTCGTCCACGGCGAGCTTGATGTCCCGCAGCATCGCCTGGAGATCCTGCGATGCGGAGCGCCACCGCGCCTGCCGCTGCTCGTACGCCCGGCGGGCCTCGCCGTCCCAGCCGGCGACCAGCGGGGCGGCGTCCCGTTCGAGCTGGCCGAGCTGCGCGTCGAGGGTGTTCAGTGCCTTCTGGATGTCCGCGCCCGCCTGGTGCAGCGCGGCGAAGTTGACGACCAGCACACCGTGGTCCATCGGATCGTTCCTCCCCGGGGTTCTGGTTAGAGCGGCAGTTGGATGCCGCGACTGGTGCCGGCGACCCGGCCGGCGGCCTCGGTGTCCGAGGCGTCGTACTGGCGGCCGGCGGTGCGGATGGCCGTCGCGGTCTCCCGCAGCGCCCGTTGCAGCGCGGCCTGGTCCCGCCCCCACTGCTGTTTGACCTGCTCGAAGGAGCGCCCACCGGCACCCCGCCAGGCCTG
The DNA here is from genome assembly GCF_049863385.1 of Micromonospora sp. WMMD723. Classification (NCBI taxonomy): domain Bacteria; kingdom Bacillati; phylum Actinomycetota; class Actinomycetes; order Micromonosporales; family Micromonosporaceae; genus Micromonospora; species Micromonospora sp. WMMD723. The sequence continues at coordinate 2,454,372 of NZ_JBMKNR010000001.1, read as the reverse complement.
CTGCAACACTTCCAGCTCGGCCATCAGGCCGGTCAGCATGGCCTGCAACGACTGGTCCACCTGCTCGAACCTGGTGGCGGTGTGGTGCATCACCGCCGCTTCTGCCTGGGTCTGGGACACCCGGACGTCACCTCGTCTCCCCGGTCGGGGCCGACCGCCGGCCGTCCACCACGGACGCGCCGTCCGTCGGTATGGGACCGGACGGACCTGGTCGGCGAATCAGTCGCTGACGGTAGTCGTACCGTCGCCGTTGTGCTACCCCGCCCACCTCCCCTGTGGACAACCCATCCGACGCCGGGCGGACGGGACCCCCACCGGGTCAGCCGACCACTACGATGGGTCACGCTCCCGTCGCGTTCCGGTCTCGGCCGGAGAATCCTGGCGGGGCACCCGACAGCCGGTGACGGGCGGGCACACGGAGGAGACGCGGTGACGGCGAGCACGACCGACCGACCGCTCCGGCGGGCCACCCAGGGCCCGCCCCGGCACCGCCCCGGCACCGCCGTACACCCCGGTCAGGTCGTCGCCACGCAGGTCGCGCTCGCGTTACCGGTGGCCGCGTACGGTCGCGGGCCGGTGCCCACGGTGCTCGCCGCGGTCGGTGCGGTGGTCCTGGCCGGTCTCGGCTGGGGGCGCTGGCACGGGCGGTGGCTGTTCGACTGGTGGGGCACCGCCGTCGGGTTCCTCACCCGCCGGCACGCCCTGCCCGCCGGCACCGCCCCGGAGGCACTCCTGGGCCTGCTGCTTCCCGACGCCGCGCTGGCCGGCGTGGAGTTGGCCGACGGGCCGGCGGGGGTGGTCGACGACGCCACCGGGCTGGCCGTCCTGCTCGACCTGGGCGACCCGGGCGATCTGCTCGGTGACCGGTCCCACCCGTTGCCGGCGCCCGGCACGCTGCTCCCGCCGGCCGGGCCGGAGCAGCCGCCGGTGCGGGTGCAGGTGCTGCTGCACGCCGTGCCGGCCCCGGCGGCGGCCGGTGGCGCGGCCGGCACGTCGTACCGGCAGTTGACCGAGGGGCGGGTGCCGGGTCAGGAGCGGGCCCTGCTCGCCGTCCGGGTGCTGCGGGCACCCGGCTGGTCCGACGCGGACCTGCGTCGGGCGCTGGCCGGCACGGTGCGGCGGATCGTCCGCCGGGTGGGGCCACTGCCGGCCCGTCCGCTGGGCGGGCACGCCGCGCTGCGGGTGCTGGCCGAACTCGCCCATCACGACCCCGACCGGCCGGTGCGCGAGAGCTGGTCGAGGTTGTGCACCGGCGACCAGCACCAGGCCACCTTCCGGTTGGTCCGCTGGCCGGACGCCCGGGTCGATCCGGGTCGCCGCCTGGTGTCCCGACTGCTGGCCCTGCCGGCGACCGCCACCACCGTCGCGGTCGGGGCCGGCCCGCGCGTCGGCGACGCCGCACCGGCGACGTGCCTGACGGTACGGCTGGCCGCCACCACCCCGGTCGCGCTGGAACACGCCGCCGAGGGGTTGTCCCGGCTCGTCGCCGACGCCGGTGGTGAGCTGCGTCGACTCGACGGGGCGCAGTTGCCCGGCCTGGCCGCCACGTTGCCGTTGGCGGCGCCCGGGGTGGCCACGCCGGGGGTCGAGCCGCCGGAGCTGACCCTCGGCGGGGCGGGGCTGATGGTGGGGGCCAACCGGCAGGGCGGCGCGGTGACGGTCCGGTTGTTCCGCGCCGAGGGCACCCGGTTGGTGCTGGTAGGCGGGCTGGCGGCGGCCCAGTTGCTGGTGCTGCGGGCGTTGGCGCTGGGGGCCGGGGTGCTGGTGCAGACCGGTCGGCCACGCGCCTGGGAGCCGTTCGTACGCGGGGTCGGCGGGCAGCAGGGCGGGGTGGTGGTGGTGCCGAGCGGGCGGGCGGTCGGCGTCACCGGCTCCCCGCTGCGCCCGCTGCTGGTGGTGGCCGACGCGGGTACGGCTGCCGGCGAGCCGCCGCCCGGGGCGGGGTGGGTGTCCACCCTGGTGGTCCGGGACGGGTTGACCCCGGCGGACGTCGACACCCTCGGCCGGGCCGACCTGGCGGTGCTGCAACCCCTCGACCCGTCGGAGGCCGCCCTGGCGGGCACCGCGCTGGGGCTGGGCGGTGCGGCGGAGTGGTTGACCCGCATCCGGGACGACATGGTCGCGGTGGTCAACCGGCGGGCGCTGCGCTGGGCGCTGCTCTCGCCCACCCCGATCGAGTCGCAACTGGTCGGTCGGCCCGGCCGGCGCTGACCGCACGGGTCACCGTGGTTTCCCTGGCTGGACGGCACGTGACACGATCCCGGCCATGGATTTTCTGAAGGGTCTTCTGATCCGGCTGGGCTCCACGGTGGTGGCGTTCTGGCTGGCGACGCTGCTCATCCCCGGCATCACGCTCGACACCGGCTCGGCCGGCGAGGCGATCGTCACCCTGGTGCTGGTCTCGGTGATCTTCGGCGTGGTCAACGCCGTGCTCCAGCCGGTCATCAAGACCGTCGGCTGCGGCTTCTACCTGCTCACCCTCGGGCTGATCGCCCTGGTCGTCAACGGGCTGCTGTTCCTGCTCACCAGCTGGATCGCCGGGCAGGCGGACCTGCCGTTCCACGTGGACGGGTTCTGGCCCGAGGCGGTGCTGGGCGCGCTTCTGGTGGGCATCGTGACCTGGGTCCTCGGGGCGATCCTCGACCGCGACTGAACCGGTGGCCGGCCGCCGCTCCCGCGGGGCGGTGGCCGGCCGGCGTCGCCCCGCCGGGGCGGCCACCGGACGGGCACTGGTCGGCGGGACGGCCACCGGGCGGGAATTGGCTGGCGGGACGGCCACCGGACGGGGTTAGCGTGGCGGGGTGTTCTCGTTGACCCATCCCGACGGCTGGCAGCTCGACACCGACCCGGAGCGCATCGACCGGGACCGGGTGCACCACTGGCTCTCCACCGACGCCTACTGGGCGCTGGGGCGCAGCCGGGAGACGACGGAGCGGGCCCTCGCCGGCTCGACCCCGTACGGCGTCTACCGACCGCAGGACGGCGGGCAGGTCGCGATCGCCCGGGTGGTCACCGACCGGGCCACCTTCGGCTGGCTCTGCGACCTCTACGTCGACCCGCAGGCGCGGGGGCGCGGCCTGGGCACCTGGCTGGCCGGCTCGATCCGCGACCATCTCGCCGGGTACGGCGTACGCCGGATCGCGCTGTCGACCGCCGACGCCCACGGGGTGTACGCGAAGCTGGGCTTCACCCCGGCGTCCCCGGCGCGGTGGATGGAGTGGGTGCACCAGCGGTGACCCCGCTCACCGGAAAGGAGCCCGATCCGGCCGTACCCCTTACGGTGGGATCGTGACTCCGCTACGGCTCGGCTACCTGTACGGCTTCGGCGCGTACCTGCTCTGGGGTTTCATCCCGATCTACCTCAAGCTGCTCCGGCCGGCCGGGCCGTTGGAGATCCTCGCCCACCGGATCATCTGGTCGGTGGTGTTCGTCGCGCTGCTGCTCGCCGCCCTGCGCAACGTCGGCTTCCTGCGGTCGCTGGCCCGCCGCCCCCGGACGCTGGCCGGGATCGTCGTCGCGGCGGCGCTGATCGCGGTGAACTGGGGCACCTACATCTACGGGGTGAACTCCGCCCGGGTGGTGGAGACCGCCCTCGGCTACTTCATCAACCCGCTGGTGTCGGTGCTGCTCGGGGTGCTGGTGCTGCGGGAGCGGCTGCGCCCGGCACAGTGGGTGGCGCTCGGGGTGGGAGCGGCGGCGGTCGCGGTGCTCACCGTCGACTACGGCCGGCTGCCCTACCTGGCGTTGATCCTGGCGGCCAGCTTCGCCGGCTACGGGTTGACCAAGAAGCGGCTCGGGCTGCCGGCGGCGGAGGGGCTGTTCGTCGAGTCGGCCGTGCTGGCGCTGCCCGCCCTGGGCTACCTGGGCTGGTTGGTGAGCCGGGGTGGGTCGACGTTCGGCGAGGTCTCGGCCGGGCACACCGCGCTGCTGGTGGCGGCCGGGGCGGTGACGGCCGTCCCGCTGCTGCTGTTCGCGGGCGCGGCCAACCGGCTGCCGCTGACCGCGCTCGGCATGCTCCAGTACGTGGCCCCCGTCCTCCAGCTCGGCTGCGGCGTGCTGATCTTCCACGAGCCGATGCCGCCGGCCCGGCTGGCCGGCTTCACCCTGGTCTGGCTGGCCCTGGTGATCTTCAGCCTGGACGCGCTGCGCAACGGTCGACGCACCCGGGCCGCCGCCCGCGCCGCCGATCCGCTGCCCGCCACCGTGCACTGAACCACCCGACCGCCGCGCGGCCTACGGGGATCAGCGGACGTCGTAGCTGAGCACCAGCGTCCCGTCGGCGCGCAGCAGTTCGAGGCGGACCAGTTCGGCGTCGGTGAACCGGGTCGCCCCGCGCAGGTTCACGTCGTCGCCGGGGGCGGCCAGCCAGGAGGCGATCTGCTCCGTCGCGTCGTCCGGCCCCCGGGCCACCAGCCGGAACGTGTACGCCTTGCCGTAGCCGGCCGTCGCGTCGTACCCGCAGTGCATGGTGACCTCGGTGCCCCACTTGGTGCCGCTCAGCCCGATCTCGGCGTGCACCGCCGGGGTCTTGGCCGCGACCGGCGCCATCGACACCATCCGTACCGCCTGGGTGGTCGGCGTGGGCGTCGGGGCCGGACGCAGGGCGGACGCCCCGGCGACGCCCAGCACCAGGGCGAACCCGGCGGCGACGAGGGCGGTCAGCGCGTACCGTCGGCGGCTGCGGGTCCGCTCCCGACGGCGACGGTCCCGGGCGGTGGCGATCAGGTCGGGCACCCGGCTGACCTCGGGCGGTGGCGGAAGGAACTCCTCCAGCGTGGTCGGGTCGAGCCGGCCCAGCAGACCCGGCAGCACGGCGATCTCGGCCACCGCGTCCCGGCACGCCGCGCACCCGCCCAGGTGCCGCTCGTAGGCGGCCCGGTCGGCGGGGGCGAGCGCACCCAGCACGTACGCGCCGTCGTCGTGTGCGAACTCGCAGCGGGTCATCCGGTCACCCCCATCTCGGCCAGGGCCAACCGTAGTGAACGCAACGCGTAGTGGGTGCGGGACTTGACCGTCCCCGGTGGCACCCCCAGCCGGGCCGCCGCCTCGGCCACCGAACGGCCCTGGTAGAAGCACTCGACCAGCACCTCCCGGTGGGTGGGGCTGAGCCGGCTCAGCGCCTCGGCGATGGTCCAGGCCTCCACCGCGCGCTCCGCTTCGTCCACCGTCTCGGGCGGCTCGGGAAGGTCGTCGGTGAACACCTCGCCGACTCGGGTCGACCGTCGCCGCCAGGCGTCGATCGCCAGGTTGCGGGCGGTCGTGAAGAGCCACGCACGGACCGAGCCGCGACGCGGGTCCAGCGACTCGGGGTGCCGCCAGGCCCGCAGCAGGGTCTCCTGCACCAGGTCCTCGGCCCGGGTGCGGTCCCCGTTGACCAGCCGCAGCGCGTGCGCGTAGAGCGCCTCGGCGTGCTCGTCGTGCAGGGCGCGCAGCAGTTGGGCGTCGTGGTCGCTGATGGTGATCCCCTCGCTTCCCGCCCGACGGGTCCGGCGAACGTGTCCGCCGGTTATTACGCGCCGTGACCCCGAACGGTTCAGCGGTGACTGCTGTTCACATCCGGTTCACACCGAGTCCGGTGGCCGCTCACCCCGTCCTGGCAGCGTCCGGCCGGTACGCACGTCGCGCAGGTGACAACGGCGTGCCACCGACCTGCTTCCAGGAGGCTTTCTTCCATGAGCGACCGCCCCCGGCTGCTCCCGCTGCTCGGCACCACCCGGCACGGCAGCCGCGATGCGATGACCTGCCTGTACCGCTGCGGCAACGCCTGCGACCATCCGGTACCCAACACCTCCGACAACACCTACTTCGGCGACCTGGTCGAGGGGGAGGTGACCCGGCGGGGCGTGGTCCGGGCGGGTGCGGTGGGCGCGCTGGTGCTCGGCTTCGGCGGTGCCGCCGCCGGTGCGCTGGCCGGGGCCGTCCCCGCCGCCGCCGCGCCGGCCACCCCGGTGGTGCCGGAGGTGGCCGACCCGACCGCGCCGCAGCGCGGCGTCGGCAACGGCGCGCTGACCTTCAAGCCGATCCCGCCGAACCAGCTCGACACCCTGGTCGTCCCCAACGGGTACGACCACCACGTGGTCATCCGCTGGGGTGACCCCGTGCTGCCCGGTGCGCCCCGGTTCGACCTGCACGGGCAGACCGCCGCCGCCCAGGCCAAGCAGTTCGGCTACAACAACGACTTCGTCGGGGTGCTGCCGCTGGACCGGCGGGGCAGGCGGGCGCTGCTCGTGGTCAACCACGAGTACACCAACGAGGACCTGATGTTCCCCGGCTTCACCGGCCTGGACAACCTCACCGTCGAGCAGCTGCGCACCGCGATGGCCGCGCACGGCATGTCCGTGGTGGAGCTGGAGCGGGTCGACGGCACCGGGCAGTGGCGGGCGGTGGGCCAGGGCCGGCGGCCGTACAACCGACGGGTCACCGCGCTGGCCACGAAGTTCGAGCTGACCGGCCCGGCCGCCGGCTCGGCGTGGCTGCGTACCGCCGCCGACCCGAAGGGCCGCACGGTGGTCGGCACCCTGAACAACTGCGCCGGTGGGGTCACCCCGTGGGGGACGGTGCTCTCCGGCGAGGAGAACTTCAACCAGTACTTCGTCGGCGCCGACGCCGCGCCCGCCGAGCTGAAGCCGAAGTTCGACAGGTACGGCATCACCACCGCCGCCCGCCACCCCAGCGGCAGCCGGAAGTGGGAGCGGGCCGACGAGCGGTTCGACCTGGCGAAGCACCCCAACGAGGCGCACCGGTTCGGGTGGATCGTCGAGATCGACCCGTTCGACCCGGAGAGCCGCCCGCGCAAGCACACCGCGCTGGGCCGGTTCAAGCACGAGGGCGCCAACGTCATCGTGGCCCGCGACAAGCGGGTGGTCGCGTACATGGGTGACGACGAGCGCTTCGACTACCTCTACAAGTTCGTCTCCGACAAGAAGTTCATGCCTGGCGACTCCTGGGTGGCCCGCAAGAACAACCTGACCCTGCTGGAGTCGGGCACCCTCTACGTGGCGCAGTTCGCCCAGACCAGCGCCGCCGAGATCGACGGCTCGGGCAGGCTGCCCGCCGACGGCGCGTTCAACGGCACCGGCCGGTGGATCAGGCTGGTCAGCGGCAACCGCTCGTACGTCGACGGGATGACCGCCGCCGACGTGCTCACCTTCACCCGGCTCGCCGGGGACAAGGTCGGCGCGACGAAGATGGACCGGCCGGAGGACGTCGAGCCGAGCCTGCTCACCGGCAAGGTGTACGTGGCGCTGACCAACAACTCCGACCGGGGCAAGGCCGGCAAGCCGGCGGCCGACGAGATCAACCCGCGCAACCTCAACAAGCACGGGCAGATCCTGGAACTGGTCGAGGACCGGGGCGACAACACGGCCGAGTCCTTCACCTGGTCGCTGCCGATCGTCGCCGGTGACCCGGCCGACCCGTCGACCTACTTCGCCGGGTACGACAAGACGAAGGTGTCGCCGATCTCCTGCCCGGACAACGTCGCCTTCGACGCCACCGGCAACCTCTGGATCTCCACCGACGGCAACGCGTTGGGCAGCAACGACGGCCTGTTCGCCACCGCCGTCGAGGGACCGGAGCGGGGGCACCTGAAGCAGTTCCTCACCGTGCCGCTGGGTGCGGAGACCTGCGGGCCGTTCATCACCGGCGACAACCGGTCGGTGTTCGTCGCCGTGCAGCACCCCGGTGAGATCACCGGCGCGTCGGTGGAGAAGCCGGCGTCGACCTGGCCGGACGGCGACTACGCCAAGCCGGGCGTGGTGGTCACCTGGCGGCTCGACGGCGGCCCGATCGGCAGCTGACGCGCCCGTCCCGGGTCGGCCCCCGCCGGGCCGGCCGCGAAGGCCCTCTCCCGCTTCGGTCCGGGAGGGGGCCTTCGCCCGTACGCCGGGCTGTCAGAGGTCGGCGGCGATGCCGTCGGCGACCGCGCGGGCGGCGGTGAGCAGCTTGGCGCGGACCACCCGGGCGGAGGTCATCATCTCGCTGGCGGGCAGGGCGCAGGCCAGCACCACCCGCCGTTCCATGTCCTTGTCCGGGGTGACCAGGACGGCGGCGCACGCCACCCCCTGCCGGAACTGCCCCAGCTCCAACTGCATGCCCCGCCGGTCGCCGGCGGCCAGATCCGCCTCGAACGCCTCGGGGCTGGTCAGGGTGGCGGTGGTGAACGGCCGCATGCCGTAGTCGCGCAGGTAGCGCAGGCGCTGCTCGGTGGTGAGGGTGGCCAGCAGCGCCTTGCCCAGGGCGGTGGCGTGCGCGCCCTCGTCGAAGCCGGGGACCATGTCCTCCAGGTACGGCGAGCGGGCCCCCTCGGCGACGGCGGTGACCGCCACCTGGCCGCCGACGAACCGACCCAGGTAGTGGCTCCAGCCGGTGTCGACGGCGGCCCGCCGCAGCGACTCGCCGACGGCGGCCGGGCCCCGGAACGCGGTGACCAGTTCCCGGTACCGGTCGGCGATCTCCAGTCCGACGATGTAGGTGCCGTCCTCCCGCCGGATCACGTAACCCTCGTAGGCCAGGGTGCGCACCAGGTGGTACGTGGTGGCGACGGTCAGCTCGCAGCGCCGGGCGATCTGCTTGACGGTCAGGCCCTTCGGGGCACGACCGACCGACTCGAGCACGCGTAGCGCGCGGGACACACTTCGGATCAGATCCGAAGGTTCCGCCAGGGGGTCACGCACAACCACCTCCGCAGCCGGGGACTTACACCATATGAAAAACCCGGCCAAGACGGAACGCCCGTTCGGGTGGAGGATGCCAGATCAGGCGGTATACGGCGGGTTCCCAGGCGACACGCCGAGCGTTGTCAGGAACACGACTCGCGTAGGTTGGGCCCACGATGACCGACACCGCCCTCAGCCGTACGCCGGCCGTACGCCCCCTGCGGGCCGGCAGCGGGGCGGTCGCCACCACCATCGCCAGCGTCCTGCCGGTCTTCCTGGTCGGCGGGCTCGCCGTGCAGATGGGCGACGACCTCGGCTTCTCCCCCGCCGGACTGGGCCTGGCCGTGTCGGTCTACTTCGGCGTCAGCGCGCTCGCCGCGGTGCCGTCGGGCCGGCTGGTGGAGCGGGTCGGCCCGGCCGTGGTGGCCCGCGCCGCCGTCGGACTCGCCGCCGGCTGTCTGCTCGCCATCGCCGGACTGGCCCGCTCGTACCCGGTCCTGGTCGGCCTGCTCGCGCTCAGCGCCGCCGCCAACGCGCTCGGTCAGCTCGCCAGCAACGCCGCGCTGGCCCGGCACGTGCCCGCCCGGCGGCAGGGCCTGTCGTTCGGGGTGAAACAGGCCGCCATCCCCGCGTCCACCCTGCTGGCCGGGGCGGCGGTACCGGCGATCGCCCTCACCGCCGGCTGGCGCTGGGCGTTCGTGGCCGCCGCCGGGGCCGCGTTGGCCGCGCTACCGGCCGTACCCCCGCAGCCGGCCGGACCGGTACGCGAGCGCGCGGCGGAACGCGGCGGTGGGGCCACCACGGCGCTGGTGGTGGTCGGCGTGGCCGCCACCCTCGCGGCGGGCGCAGCCAACGCGCTGGGCACCTTCGTGGTCGACTCGTCGGTGCACCGGGGCCTCGCCCCCGGCCCGGCCGGACTCGTGCTCACCCTGGGCGGCGCGGTCTGCGTGGCCGCCCGGATCGGCGTCGGCTGGCTGGCCGACCGGCGGGACACCGGTCACGTCGCGCTGATCGCCGTGATGCTGGTGCTCGGGGCCGTCGGGTTGGGGCTGCTGGCGGTGACCGGGGCGGTGCCGCTGACCGTCGGCGTGGTGCTCGGCTTCGGGTTGGGCTGGGCGTGGCCCGGCCTGCTGAACTTCGCGGTGGTCCGGCTGCACCCGCAGGCCCCGGCCGCCGCCACCTCGATCACCCAGACCGGGGTGTACGCCGGCGGCTGCCTCGGCCCGCTCGGCCTCGGTGCGCTCGCCACGGCCGGCGGCTACCCGGTGATGTGGCTGACCGCCGGGGTCGCCATGCTCCTCGCCGCCGTCCTCATGCTCACCGGCAGCAGGTTGCTGCGCCGCTCCGCAACGGCCTGAGCGGACCGGACCCGGGTGGCGCGGGGTTCAGCTGGTGCGGTCGGCGATGTAGTCGCAGAGCGACTCCAGCGCCTGCCGGGCCGGAATCCGGGGCAGCGGCGTCAACCGGGCGCGGGCGTCCTCGGCGTAGCTGCGGACGGTCTCCCGGGCCCGCTTGAGCGCCGGGGACTCCCGGAGCAGGCCGAGCGCCTCGGTGTGCAGCGCGTCGTCGACCAGCGGGCCGGTGGCCAGGATCTCCCGCAGCCGCACCGAGGCCGCGTCGGAGTCGTCGCCGGCCAGTGCGTAGAGCACCGGCAGGGTCGGCACCCCCTCCCGCAGGTCGGTGCCGGGTGTCTTGCCCGACTGCATCGACTCGGAGGCGATGTCGAGCAGGTCGTCGGAGAGTTGGAAGGCCACCCCGATGGTCTCGCCGTAGCCGGCGAGGGCCTCGGTGTGCTCCCCGGCCGCCCCACCGAACATGCCGCCGAACCGGGCCGAGGTGGCGATCAGGGAGCCCGTCTTGTCGGCGATCACCCGCAGGTAGTGGTCGACCGGGTCCTCCGTGCGGGGGCCGACGGTCTCGGCGATCTGCCCGTGCACGAGCCGGGCGAAGGTGCGCGCCTGGAGCCGTACCGCCTCCGGGCCGAGGTCAGCGGCGATGTCGGCGGCCCGCGCGAAGAGGTAGTCGCCGACCAGGATGGCCACCGAGTTGGTCCAGCGGGAGTTCGCGCTGGGCGCTCCCCGCCGCACGGCGGCCTCGTCCATCACGTCGTCGTGGTAGAGGGTGGCGAGGTGGGTGAGTTCCATCACCACGGCCGCCGGCACCACCTGCGGGCCCGCCGGGTCGCCGAACTGCGCGCCCAGCGCCACCAGCAACGGCCGGAACCGCTTGCCGCCCGCCTCGACGAGGTGCCGGGCCGCCTCGCTGACGAGCGGGTCGGCGCTGGAGACGCTGGCCCGCAGCTCCACCTCGACGTCGTCCAGCAGGCCCAGCACGGACGCCTCGACCCGCGGATCGGCCAGGTGCACACCGAGCGCACCCACCTGACCCGTGCCCGCCCGGCCCCGACGACCACCGGAGCCGACGGCACCTGAACGCTCCCCCGTCGGAATCACCACGCCATCAACCATGCCACACCCGTTCGACCTGCTCCGGCCGGGGGATACGGCCGTGGGGCCGGCACGCCTGAGCGCACCGGCCCCACGGCCGAACGGAACGGATCACCTGACGAATGCTGCGGCGTCCGTCGCCAGGTCGAGCAGGGGAGCCGGCAGCACGCCGAGGATCAGGGTGGCGGCCACCCCGATCATCAGCGCGGTGGCGGTCAACCCGCCCGGCACCGCGACGGTCGGGGTGCTCTCGCCCGGCTCGGAGAGCCACATCATCACCACGACCCGCAGGTACGGGAAGGCCAGCACCATGCTGGTCAGCACACCGGCCACCACCAGCCAGGCGTGTCCGCTCTCCAGCGCCGGACCGAAGACCGCGAACTTGCTCATGAAGCCGCTGGTCAACGGGATACCGGCGAAGGCCAGCAGGATGAAGGTGAAGACCCCGGCGTAGAACGGCGAGCGGCGGCCCAGCCCGGCCCAGCGGGACAGGTGGGTGGCCTCCCCGTCGGCGTCCCGGACCAGGGTCACCACGGCGAACGCGGCGAGCACCGAGAAGCCGTACGCGGCCAGGTAGAACATCGTGCCGGAGACGCCCGCGCCGGTCGGGGCGAGCACCCCGACGAGCAGGTAGCCGGCGTTGGCGATCGACGAGTACGCCAGCAGCCGCTTGATGTCCGTCTGGGTGACCGCCAGCACCGCGCCGATCAGCATGGTGAGCACCGCCACCACCCCGAGGACCGGGGTGAAGTCCCAGGCCGCCTGGTCGAACGCCACGTGGAAGACCCGCAGCAGGGCACCGAACGCGGCCACCTTCGTGCAGGCCGCCATGAAGCCGGTTACCGGGGTGGGCGCGCCCTGGTAGACGTCCGGGGTCCAGACGTGGAACGGGGCGGCGGCGGCCTTGAACAGCAGGCCGATGGCGATCAGCGCCATCCCGGCGAACAGCAGCACCTCGCTGGCCGGGGACTCGTTCACCGCGGCGTGCACGGTGGCGAAGTCGACGCCTGCCGAACGGCCCGGGATGCCGGCGGTGAAGCCGTACACCAGGGCCACGCCGAACAGGAAGAACGCCGAGGCGTACGCGCCGAGCAGGAAGTACTTCATCGCCGCCTCCTGGCTCAGCAGCCGCCGGCGACGGGCCAGCGCGCAGAGCAGGTAGAGCGGCAGGGAGAAGACCTCCAGCGCGATGAACATGGTCAGCAGGTCGTTCGCCGCCACGAAGATCAGCATGCCGCCGATCGCGAAACTGGTCAGCGGGTAGACCTCGGTCGCCCCGTTGCGCCCCTCGGCCTGCTGCCGGTCGTCGGCCGACTCGGCGGTCACCGCCGCCTGGGCGACGAACGCACCGCCGCGCTCCACCGACCGCTCACCGATCAGCAGCAGCGCCATCGCGGCGAGCACCAGGATGGTGCCCTGGAGGAAGAGGGTGGGGCCGTCCACCGCCAGCGCGCCGCCCGCCGTGACCCGCCGGACGTCGGCGCTGAGCACCACCATCACCAGCGCGGCGAGCACCGCCAGCAGGGACAGCGAGAGCTGCACCAGGTGCCGGCGGCGGCGCGGCACGAACGCCTCCACCAGGACACCGAGCAGGGCGACCCCCAACATGATCAGGATCGGGGCGATCGCCGCGTAGTCGATCGACGGCAACTTGAGTTCGGTCACTGCGGATGCCGCCTTTCGTTCGCGACTGCGGCGCTCACTTCGCAGCCTCCTGGACGCTGCCGACCTCAGGGGCGGGATCGGTCTTGCCGACGTCCTGCATGGTCGCCTGGACGGCGGGGTTGATCACATCGGTGACCGGCTTGGGGTAGAAGCCGAGCAGCACGATCAGGGCGATCAGCGGAGCGACCACTGCCTTCTCGCGCAGGGTGAGGTCGCGGTGCATCGCCTTGACCTCGGTCAACTCCGGGTTGAGCGTGCCCTGGGTGGTGCGCTGCACCATCCACAGCACGTACGCCGCCGCCAGGATGATGCCCAGCGTGGCGATCACCGCGACCGGCTTGTTCACCGTGAAGGTGCCGATCAGCACCAGGAACTCGGAGACGAACGGCGCGGTGCCGGGCAGCGCCAGCGAGGCCAGACCGGCGAAGAAGAGCACCCCGGCCAGCAGCGGGACCAGCTTGCCCGCCCCGCCGAAGTCGGAGATCAGCGACGATCCCCGGCGGGCGATGAGCATCCCGACGACCAGGAACAGCAGGCCGGTGGCGAGCCCGTGGTTGAGCATGTAGAGCACCGCGCCGGTACCCGCCTGGGTGGTGAAGGCGAAGATACCGACCCCGATGAACCCGAAGTGCGCGATCGAGGTGTACGACACCAGCCGCTTCAGGTCGGACTGGCCGACGGCCAGCAACGCGGCGTACAGGATGCCGATCAGCCCCAGTGCCAGCGCCCAGGGGGCGAACCACTTCGACGCCTCCGGGAACAGCGGCAGGCAGTACCGCAGGATGCCGAACGTGCCGACCTTGTCCAGCACGCCGACCAGCAGCGCGGCGGCACCCGCCGGGGCGGCCCGACCGGCGTCCGGCAGCCAGGTGTGGAACGGGAAGAACGGCGCCTTGATCGCGAAGGCGAGGAAGAACCCGAGGAACAGCCAGCGCTCCGTGCCGGTGGAGATGTCCACCTGGGTCAGCGTCTGCCAGTCGAAGGTCTTCCCACCGACCACCCACAGGCCGATCACCGCGGCCAGCATGAACAGCCCACCGACCAGCGAGTACAGGAAGAACTTCACCGCCGCGTACTGCCGCTGGTGGCCGCCGTAGCTGCCGATCAGGAAGTACATCGGCACCAGCATGACCTCGAAGAACACGTAGAACAGGAAGACGTCGGCGGCGGCGAAGACGCCGATCATCGTGGATTCGAGGACGAGCAGCAGGGCGAAGTAGGCCGGCACCGAGCGCTTCGACGCGTCGGCGTCGTGCCAGGACGCCAGGATCACCAGCGGCACCAGCACCGCGATCAGCATCAGCATGACCAGCGCGATGCCGTCGACGGCGAAGGTGAAGTTGACGTCCCAGGTGGGGATCCACGGGTACGACTCGCGGAACTGGAGCCGGTCACCGTCGGCCTGGAAGGAAACCCACATCACCACCGACAGCGCCAGCACCAGCAGCGACCAGCCGAACGCCACCTGCTTGGCCAGGTCGGGCCGGCGACGTGGCAGGAAGGCCACGACCAGGGCGCCGACCAGCGGTGCCACGGTCAGCACCGAGAGGAACGGGAAGTTGGACATTATGCGGCCTTATCTCCGTCGTGGATGCGGGGTCCGCCGGCGGGGGCGGTCGCCTTGAGGTCGATCACGCCAGCCACCCCGCCTGCACCGCCAGGAACGCCGCCACCACGAGCAGCGCGCCGGTCAGGATCGAGGTCGCGTACGACCGGACGAAGCCGGTCTGCCACCGCCGGAGCCGACCCGACCCGCCGCCGACCCCGGCGGCCAGGCCGTTGACCAGGCCGTCGACGCCCCGGTTGTCCAGGAAGACCAGCGCCCGGGTGAGGAAGATGCCCGGCTTCTCGAAGACCACCTCGTTGAAGGCGTCCGTGTAGAGGTTGCGCCGGGCGGCGGTGACCAGCACCCCGGCGGGCTGCGGCGCGGTGGCCGTGCCGTTGCGGAACAGCGCCCAGGCCAGCCCGGCACCGAGCACCGTCACCACCAGCGACAGCGCGGTCAGCAGCCAGTGTGGCAGCACCGCCGCGTGCTCGGCGTGCTCGCCGCCCAGCCCGGCGGTGGCGGTCAGCCAGTCCGGGACGGAGGTGGCGAGCAGGAAACCGGCACCGACCGAGCCGATCGCCAGCAGGATCAGCGGGATGGTCATCAGCTTCGGCGACTCGTGCGGGTGCTCGATGTCCTCGGTCCACCGCTTCGGGCCGTGGAAGGTCAGCACGAACAACCGGGTCATGTAGAAGGCGGTCAGCCCCGCGCCGAGCAGCGCCGCCCCGCCGAACAGCCAGGCCGTCCAGCCCTCCCGCTCGAACGCGGCCACGATGATCGGCTCCTTGGAGAAGAAGCCGGAGAACGGGAACATGCCGATGATGGCGAGCCAGCCCATCATGAAGGTGATCCAGGTGATCTTCATGTACTTCGACAGCCCGCCGAAGCGGCGGATGTCCACCTGGTCGTTCATGCCGTGCATCACCGAGCCGGCGCCGAGGAACATGTTGGCCTTGAAGAAGCCGTGCGCCAGCAGGTGCACGATGGCCAGCGCGTACGCCGCGCCGCCGAGGCCGACGCCGAGGAACATGTAGCCGATCTGGCTGACCGTCGACCAGGCCAGCACCCGCTTGATGTCGTCCTTGGCCGCGCCGATGACGCAGCCCATCAGCAGGGTGAGCGCGCCGACGCTGACCACCACGAGCTGGAGCGTCTCGTTGGCCGAGAAGATCGGGTTGGACCGGGCGATCAGGTAGACGCCCGCGGTGACCATGGTGGCGGCGTGGATGAGGGCCGACACCGGGGTCGGGCCCTCCATCGCGTCCGGCAGCCACGCCTGGAGCGGGAACTGACCGGACTTGCCGGCCGCGCCGAGCAGCAGCAGCAGACCCAGCACCAGCACCGTGCCGCTGGCCAGCCCACCGACGGAGGAGAAGACCTCGTCGTACTGGGTGGTGCCGAGGGTGGCGAACAGGATGAAGATGCCGATCGCCAGGCCGGCGTCGCCGACCCGGTTCATCAGGAACGCCTTCTTGCCGGCGGTGGCCGCGCTCGGCCGCCCGTACCAGAAGGAGATCAGCAGGTACGACGCCAGACCGACGCCCTCCCAGCCGAAGTAGAGCATCACGTAGTTGTTGCCGAGCACCAGCAGCAGCATCGCGGCGACGAAGAGGTTGAAGTACGCGAAGAACCGTCGCCGGCCCTCGTCGTGCGCCATGTACTCGACCGCGTAGAGGTGGATCAGGAAACCCACCCCGGTGATCAGCAGGACGAAGACCGCGGCCAGCGGGTCGAAGAGCAGACCGAAGTCCACCCGCAGGTCACCGACCGTAATGAAGTCCCAGAGGCTCAGCTCGACGGACTTGTTCTCCAGCCCGCGCAGCTGGAAGAACGAGGTGAGCCCCAGCACGAACGCGGCGCCGATCGCGGCCACGCCCAGCCAGTGCCCCCAGCGGTCGGCCCGCCGGCCGAGCAGCAGCAGGATCGCCGCGCTCGCCAACGGGATCGCCACCAGCAGCCAGACGCTGCTCAGCAGCCCGTCCGCCGCCGCGTAGGTGACGGCGCCGGCCGGCTCTGCCTGGGCGTACGTCAGAATCTCATCCACCGCAGGGCCCCTTTAGTACTTCAGCAGGTTGGCGTCGTCGACGCTCGCGGAGCGCCGGGTCCGGAAGATCGACATGATGATCGCGAGCCCGACCACGACCTCGGCCGCCGCCACCACCATCACGAAGAACGCCATGATCTGTCCGTTGAGGTCACCGTTGATCCGGCTGAAGGTGACCAGCGTCAGGTTGGCCGCGTTGAGCATCAGCTCGACGCACATGAACAGCACGATCGCGTTGCGCCGCACCAGCACGCCGACCGCGCCGACGGTGAACAGCACCGCGGCCAGGATCAGGTAGTAGTCGGGGGTCACCGGACCGACCTTTCGTTCGCGACTGCGGGGCTCCGCTTCGCTGCACTCCTCGCGCTCACCGTTCCGTCCCCTTCAGGGTGGTTTCCTCGGCGGTCAGCTCCCGCTGCGGCAGGATCGCCGGGGTGCTGCGGTCGGTCAGCCGGCCGTCGGGCAGCCGGGCCGGGGTGGCCACCGAGGAGGAGGTGGCGAAGACGCCCGGACCGGGCTTCGGGCCGGGGTAGTTGCCGGGGCGGAACCGGGCCTTCATCGTGGCGACCTGGTCCATCTTGTCTTCCTTGCGCCGCTCGATGTGCGCCAGCACCATCGCCCCGATCGCCGCCGTGATCAGCAGCGCGGAGGTCAGCTCGAAGGCCAGGACGTACTTGGTGAACAGCAGCCGGGCGATGCCCTGCACGTTGCCCTCCGCGTTGGCCTGGTCCAGGCCGACGGCGGTGACCCCGTTCAGCGCCCGGTACAGGCCGGTGCCGACCAGCCCGGCGAAGCCGAGTCCGAGCACCACCGCGGCGACCCGCTGGCCGCGCAGCGTCTCGATCAACGAGTCGGAGGCGTCCCGGCCGACCAGCATCAGCACGAACAGGAACAGCATCATGATCGCGCCGGTGTAGACGATGATCTGCACCATGCCGATGAACGGCCCGGCCTGGAGCACGTAGAACACGCCCAGGCAGAGCATGGTGAGCACCAGGAACAGCGCCGAGTGCACCGCGTTGCGCGCCCAGACCATGCCGATCGCGCCGATCAGCGCCAACGGGGCGAGGATCCAGAAGGTGACCTCCTCACCCCCGGACACCTGGCCCGCCGCGGCGAGCACCGTGGACGTGTTCATGCTCCGGCTCCCTTGCCCGCCGCCCGCTGGGCCGCCTGCTCGGCACCCGGGAAGGTCACCCCGGGGTGCTCCTCGACCTGGTAGCGGCCGGGCCCCATCGGCGACTGCTCGGCACCGGCCGAGGTGCCCGGGTTGGTCAGCGCGCCGACGTAGTAGTCCTTCTCGCTGTCACCGAGCCGCATCGGGTGCGGCGGCTGCTCCATGCCTTCGAGCAGCGGAGCGAGCAACTGCTCCTTGGTGAAGATCAGGTCCTGCCGGTTGTCCCGGGCCAGCTCGTACTCGTTGCTCATGGTCAGCGAACGGGTCGGGCAGGCCTCGATGCAGAGCCCGCAGAAGATGCACCGGGCGTAGTTGATCTGGTAGACGCTGGCGTACCGCTCGCCCGGCGAGAAGCGCTGCTCGTCGGTGTTGTCGCCACCCTCGACGTAGATCGCGTCCGCCGGGCAGGCCCAGGCGCACAGCTCGCAGCCGATGCACTTCTCCAGGCCGTCCGGGTGCCGGTTGAGGATGTGCCGCCCGTGGTAGCGCGGCGCCGAAACCGGCGGCTTGAACGGGTAGTCGGTGGTGACGACCTTCCTGAACATGTGCGAGAAGGTGACCCCGAAGCCCTTGAACGTTCCGGTGATCGCGCCCACGTCACACCTCCCTGGAGTCCGAGCCGGTGGCGATGTTGGCCGGCTCCCGCTCGGCGACCACGCGCTTGGTGCGCGGGCTCGGTGGTACCTGTAGATCCAGCGGGGGCAGCGGGAAGCTGCCGTACGGCCGGTTGTCGGCCTGTTCCTGCGGGGTCGGCTTCGGAGCCGGCTTGCGGCTCGGCCACAGCAGCGTCGCCAGCAGCAGCACGCCCGCGCCGATGGCGGTGGCGAGCAGCCGGTCCCGCGACTGCCAGTCCTCGATGGAGCGCAGCCCGGAAAGGACGAGGATCCAGACCAGGTTGATCGGCAGCAGCACCTTCCAGCCGAAGCGCATGAACTGGTCGTAGCGCAACCGGGGCAGGGTGCCCCGGAGCCAGACGAAGACGAAGACCAGCATCAGCACCTTGCCGAAGAACCAGAGCATCGGCCACCAGCCGGTGTTGGCGTCGGCCCACAGGGTGATCGGCCAGGGGGCCCGCCAGCCGCCGAGGAACAGCGTCGTGGTGACCGCGGACATGGTCACCATGGCGACGTACTCGGAGAGCATGAACAGCGCGAACTTCAGCGAGCTGTACTCGGTCATGAAGCCGGCGACCAGCTCCGACTCCGCCTCGGGCAGGTCGAACGGTGCCCGGTTGGTCTCACCGACGGTGGCGATGAAGAAGATGATGAAGCTGGGCAGCAGCAGGATCGCGTACCAGCCCGGCGCGGGGATCTCGACGCCGCCGATGGTGAGCCGGGTGGCGTCCCCCTGGGCGGCGACGATCCCGCTGGTGGACATGGTGCCGGCGGTCATGAACACCGCGACGATGCTCAGCCCCATCGCGACCTCGTACGAGATCATCTGGGCGCTGGAGCGCAGGCCACCGAGCAGCGGGTAGGTCGAGCCGGAGGCCCAACCGCCGAGCACGATGCCGTAGACGGCAAGCGACGAGCAGGCCAGCAGCACCAGCACCGCCACCGGCACGTCGGTGACCTGCAACGGGGTCCGGTGGCCGAAGATGCTCACCATCGGGCCGAACGGGATCACCGACAGCGCGGTGACCGCACAGACCACCGAGATGACCGGGGCGAAGAAGTAGACCACCTTGTCGGCGGCCTTCGGGAGGATGTCCTCCTTGAAGGCCATCTTGAGACCGTCGGCGAGGGTCTGCAGCAGGCCGAACGGGCCGACCTGGTTGGGGCCGGGCCGGACCTGCATGTAGCCGACGACCCGCCGCTCGAACCAGACGCCGAGCAGGGTGGCGAGCAGGCCGAAGACGAAGGCAAAGACGATCTTGATAAGGACCAGCCACCACGGGTCCCTGCCGAAGTCCGCCAGTGTCGGGTCCTGCGCCAGGAGGGTGTTCACTGTGCACCTCCGGAGATCCGGACCACCGTGCCGGACGCGACGCCGAGGCTGCGCCGTACGGTCGAACCGGGCGAGTTGGTCGGCAGCCAGACGACGCCGTCGGGCATCTCGGTGATGGCCGCCGGCAGGGTGACCGCACCCCGGTCGGTGCCCACCGTGACCGGGTCACCGTCGGCCACGCCGAGCGTCTCGGCGGTGCCCTTGCCCAGCCGGACCACCGGCGGACGGGCGGTACCGGCGAGGTGCTCGTCGCCGTCGGTGAGGCTGCCCAGGTCGATCAGCTGGTGCCAGGTCGCCAGCACCGCCTCGCCCGCACCCGGCTGGGGCACGGTCGCCGGGGCGACCGACGGGCTGACCGGCCGGTCCGCCCGGGTCGGCGGCAGCGCGCCCAACTCCCGGCGGATGCTCGACACGTCGCCGGTGCCGAGCCGGACGTCGAGCTGCGCGGCGATCGCGTCCAGCACCCGCGCGTCGGTCATCGCGGCGGTGTGCAGCACCGCCTCGAAGGTGCGCAGCCGGCCCTCCCAGTCCAGGAAGCTGCCGGCCTTCTCGACCACCGGGGCCACCGGCAGCACCACGTCGGCCCGACGGGCCACCGCCGAGTTGCGCAGCTCCAGGCTGACCAGGAAGGGCACCGCGTCGAGCGCCTGCTCGGCCAGCCTCGGGTCGGCCAGGTCGGCCGGGTCCACGCCGGCCACCACCAGGGCGCCGAGCTGACCGTTCGCGGCGGCGGCCAGGATCTGGTCGGTGTCCCGACCGGCCTGGCTGGGGATCACCCCGGCCGGGATGTCCCACGCCTCGCCCAGCTCGGCGCGGGCCGACGGCTCGGTCACCGGACGCCCGCCGGGCAGCAGGTTGGGCAGGCAGCCCGCGTCGACCGCACCCCGGTCACCCGCGCGCCGCGGCACCCAGGCCAGCTTCGCACCGGTACGCCGGGCGACGTCCGCGGCGGCGGAGAGGCCACCGGGCACACCGGCCAGCCGCTCCCCGACGAACAGGATCGCGCCCTCGGCGCTCAGCGCCTCGGCCACCGTGTCGTGCTCGGCGAGCACGCTCGCCTCCTCGCCCGGCACCACCCGGGCCAGCTTGGCCCCGAGCTTCTCCAGGCCACGGGTGGCGAACGGGGCGATCGCGTAGACCGTCAGCTTCTTCTTCAGGTACGCCTTGCGCAGCCGCAGGAAGAGGATCGGGCACTCCTCCTCCGGCTCCAGCCCGACCAGCACCACCGAGGACGCCTTCTCCACGTCGGCGTAGGTCACGTCGGTGACCCCGGCGACGGTGCTGGCCAGGAAGTCGGACTCCTCGCGGGAGACCGGCCGGGCCCGGAAGTCGATGTCGTTGGTGTTCAGGGCGACCCGGGCGAACTTCGCGTACGCGTAGGCGTCCTCGACGGTCAGCCGGCCGCCGGTCAGCACCGCCGTGCCGCGACCCTCGTCGCGGGCGGCCCGCAGCCCGTCGGCGGCCCGGGTCAGCGCCTCGCTCCAGGACGCCTCCCGCAGCTCACCGGACTTCTCGTCGCGGACCAGCGGGGTGGTGAGCCGGTCGAAGGCGCGGGTGTACTGGAAGCCCCACCGCCCCTTGTCGCAGTTCCACTCCTCGTTGACCTGCGGGTCGTCCCCGGCGAGGCGACGCAGCACCTTGCCCCGCCGCCAGTCGGTGCGCTGCGCGCAGCCGGCCGAGCAGTGCTCGCAGACGCTCGGGCTGGAAACCAGGTCGAACGGGCGGGCCCGGAACCGGTACTGCGCCCCGGTGAGCGCGCCGACCGGGCAGATCTGCACGGTGTTGCCGGAGAAGTACGAGTTGAACGGGACGTCGCCGGAGTCGCCCTCCGCGCCGTACGCGTCGTCCCGGTAGATGTTGATCTCCTCGGCGGACGACCGGCCCATCAGGTCGATGAACTTGTCGCCGGCGATCTCCTCGGAGAACCGGGTGCAGCGCTGGCAGAGCACGCAGCGCTCCCGGTCGAGCAGCACCTGGGTGCTGATCTCCATCGGCTTCTCGTACTCCCGCTTGTGCTCGTGGAAACGGGAGTCGGTGCGGCCGGTGGACATCGCCTGGTTCTGCAGCGGGCACTCACCACCCTTGTCACACATCGGGCAGTCCAACGGGTGGTTGACCAGCAGCAGCTCCATCACCCCCTCCTGCGCCTTCTTGGCGACCGGGGAGGTGAGCTGGGTGCGGACCACCATGCCCTCGGCGACGGTCTGGGTGCAGGAGGCGACCGGCTTGCGCTGCCCCTCCACCTCGACCAGGCACTGCCGGCAGGCGCCGGCCGGGGCCAGCAGCGGGTGGTCGCAGAACCGGGGGATCTCGGTGCCCAACTGCTCGGCGACCCGGATCAGCAGCGCCCCCTTGGGAGCGGTGACCTCGACGCCGTCGATGGTGAGCGTCACGGTCTCGGTCTGCCTGGCTACGTCAGTCATCAGAGTCGCCTTCCCTTCGCGACTGCGGGACTCGCAAGCTCGTTCCTCGCGCTCATCAGTGGGCTCCAACCAGAGACTTGTCGGAGAGCTTCGGCGCGGTACGCCCCTCGATGTAGTCGAGGTAGTCCTGCTTGAAGTACTGCAACGACGAGGTCACCGAGCTGGTCGCGCCGTCACCCAGGCCGCAGAACGAGCGGCCGAGGATGTTGTCGCAGGTGTCGAGCAGGGTGTCCAGGTCCTCGTGGGTGCCCTGGCCGGCGAGGATGCGCCGGTAGACCCGGACCATCCAGTAGTTGCCCTCCCGGCACGGGGTGCACTTGCCGCACGACTCGTGGTGGTAGAACTCCAGCCACCGGTAGGTCGCGTAGACCGGGCAGTCCTGGTCGGAGAAGATCTGGGTGGCCGTGGTGCCCAGGATCGAGCCGGCCGCCGCCACTCCCTCGAAGTCCAGCGGCACGTCCAGGTGCTCGGCGGTGAGCAGCGGGGTCGACGAGCCACCAGGCGTCCAGAACCGGAGCTGGTGACCGGGCTGCATCCCGCCGGCCAGCTCGATCAGCTCGCGCAGGGTGACGCCCAGGCCGCACTCGAACTGACCCGGGTTGGCGATCCGGCCGGACAGCGAGTAGATCATCGGGCCGGACGACTTCTCGGTGCCCATCGACTTCCACCAGTCCGCACCGCCCAGCACGATGTACGGCACGCTGGCGATGGTGCCGACGTTGTTGACCACCGTCGGGCTGGCGTACAGGCCGTGGGTGGCCGGGAACGGCGGGCGGAGCCGGGGCTGCCCCCGGAACCCCTCCAGCGAGTCCAGCAGCGCCGTCTCCTCGCCGCAGATGTACGCCCCGGCACCGGAGTGCACCACCAGTTCCAGGTCGAACCCGGTGCCCAGGATGTTGCGCCCGAGGTAGCCCTTGGCCTGCGCCTCGGCCACCGCGTTACGCAGCCGGCGGGCGGCGTGCACCGCCTCGCCCCGGATGTAGATGTAGGCCCGGCTGGCCCGGATCGCGTACGAGGCGATGATGACCCCCTCGACCAGCGAGTGCGGGTCGTGGGTCATCAGCGGCAGGTCCTTGCAGGTGCCCGGCTCGCCCTCGTCGGCGTTGACCACCAGGTAGTGCGGCTTGCCGTCGCCCTGCGGGATGAAGCCCCACTTGAGGCCGGTGGGGAAGCCCGCGCCACCCCGCCCACGCAGCCCGGAGTCCTTGATCAGCTGGATCAGGTCGTCCGGGTGGGCCTTGAGGGCCTTGCGCAGCGCGGCGTAGCCGTCGAGCTTCTCGTAGGCACCGATCCGCCAGGCGTCCGGGGAGAGCCAGCGGCGGGTCAGCACCGGGGTCAGCTTGGCCAGGGTCTCCGGCCGGGGAGTGGTCACTTCTGGGCCCCCGTCTCGCTCGCGACGGCGGAGCCCGCGCCCGCAGCGCCCGTTTCCGCCTCGGCTTCCTTGAGGTTGCGCTCCTGCGCGCCGGCCTCGTCGCCGGCGGGCTTGCCGTCACCGGCGGGGGCGTTCGCGGCCACCCCGGCCGCCTGCGCCGCCTGCGCGTCGCGGGTGGCCGGTGGTGCGCCGTCCGTCGGGACCTTGGTGCCGGGGGCGTCCGGCACGGCGGTGGCCGCGTCGGGCTGCCGGGTCTCGGCGGTACGCACCTGCGGCGACTTGTCGTCCGGGGCCTTGACGTCCGGCGCGGTGCTGCCGGTGACCTGCTCCGGCTTCGCCGCCGGGGCGGCCGGTGCGGGGGCCTTGGCGGCCGGTGCGGGGGCCTTGGCGGCCGGTGCGGGGGCCTTGGCGGCCGGTGCGGGGGCCTTGGCGGCCGGTGCGGGGGCCTTGGCGGCCGGTGCGGGGGCCTTGGCGGCCTCGGCCTTCGCCTTGGCCTCGGCGGCGGCCCGGTCGGCCTCGGCCTTGCTGCGGATCGGGGTCTTCGGGTCGTAGCCCGGTGCCGTGATGCCGTGCTGCTCGGCCAGGCGCAGGCCACGCAGGGTGGCCTCGCCCGGTCCGCCGTCGGCGACCGCGCCCTCACGCTCGTCGGCGAAGCCGGCGAGCTGCACCGCCATCTCCTTGAGCGTGCAGAGCCGGGCACCCCGGGTCGGCATCGGCCGGCCACCGGCGCGCAGCTCGTCCACCACGTCGAGGGCGCCCTGCGGGTCGACGCCGTCGAAGAAGTCGTAGTTGACGGTCATCACCGGGCCGTAGTCGCACGCCGCCAGACACTCGGCGTGCTCCAGGGTGATCTTCCCGTCGGCGGTGGTCTCGTCGTGCCCGACGCCGAGGTGCTCGGCGAGCGTGTCGTAGACCTCCTGCCCGCCGAGCACGTTGCACATCGTGTTGGTGCAGACGCTGACCAGGTAGTCACCGGTGGGCCGGCGCTTGTACATGGTGTAGAAGGTGGCCACCGCGCCGACCTGGGCCTTGTTCAGCCCCAGCACCTCGGCGCAGAACGCCACCCCGGCCGGGGAGACGTAGCCCTCCTCGGCCTGCACCAGGTGCAGCAGCGGCAGCAGCGCCGAGCGGGACCGGTCGGCCGGGTACCGGGCGATGATCTCCCGCGCCCGCTCGCGCGTGGTTTCGTTGAAGACGGTCATCGGTCACATCCACCCATCACGGGGTCCAGCGAGGCGCCACCGGCGATCACGTCGGCGATCAGGCCGCCCTCGGCCATCGCCGGAAGGGCCTGGAGGTTGACGAAGCTCGGCTCCCGGTAGTGCACCCGGTACGGCCGGGTGCCGCCGTCGGAGACCGCGTGCACGCCCAGCTCGCCCCGGGGCGACTCGATGCCGACGTACACCTGGCCCGGCGGGACCCGGAAGCCCTCGGTGACCAGCTTGAAGTGGTGGATCAGCGACTCCATCGACTGACCCATGATCTTGGCGACGTGTTCCAGCGAGTTGCCCATGCCGTCCACGCCGATGGCGAGCTGCGCCGGCCAGGCGATCTTGCGGTCGGCCACCATCACCGGCCCCGGCCGCAGCCGGTCCAACGCCTGCTCGACCAGCTTGAGCGACTCCCGGATCTCGGCGAGCCGGACCAGGTAGCGGCCCCAGACGTCGCCGTCCGGGTGGGTCGGCACGTCGAACTCGTACGTCTCGTAGCCGCAGTACGGCATGGTCTTGCGCAGGTCCCAGGCCAGGCCGGCGGAGCGCAGCACCGGGCCGGTGACACCGAGCGCGACACAGGCGGTCACGTCGAGCACCGCGACGCCCTGGGTGCGCTCGGTCCAGATCGGCTGCCCGGAGAGGAGGTCCTCGTACTCCTTGAGCTTCTTCGGCATCATCGTGAGGAACTCGCGGATCTTGACGATCGCGGCGTCCGGGACGTCCTGCGCCACCCCGCCCGGCCGGACGTACGCGTGGTTCATCCGCAGGCCGGTGATGGTCTCGAAGATGTCGAGGATGTACTCCCGCTCGCGGAAGCCGTACAGCATGATCGAGATGGCACCCAGCTCCATGCCGGTGGTGGCCAGCCAGACCAGGTGCGAGGAGATCCGGTTCAGCTCCATCATCAGGACCCGGATCGTGGTGGCCCGCTCGGTGATGTCGTCGGTGATGCCGAGCAGCTTCTCCACCGCGAGGCTGTACGCCGTCTCGTTGAAGATCGGGGAGAGGTAGTCCATCCGGGTCACGAACGTCGAACCCTGCACCCAGTTGCGGTACTCGAGGTTCTTCTCGATGCCGGTGTGCAGGTAGCCGACGACCGAGCGGGCCTCACGGACCGTCTCGCCCTCCAGCTCCAGGATCAGCCGGAGCACGCCGTGCGTCGACGGGTGCTGCGGACCCATGTTCACGACGATCCGCTCGTCGTTGATCGGGTCGGTGCCGGAGACGACCTGGTCCCAGTCCCCACCGGTGACGGTGAAGACCCGGCCCTCGGTGGTCTCCCGCTCGGTCGCGTAGTTGGACGTGGTCACAGCACCGGCCTTCCGTTCGCGACTGCGGGGCTCCGCTCCGCTGCACTCCTCGCGCTCACTGGTACGACCTCCGGCGGTCCGGCGGCGGGATCTCCGCGCCCTTGTACTCGACGGGGACGCCGCCGAGCGGGTAGTCCTTGCGCTGCGGGTGGCCCTCCCAGTCGTCGGGCATCAGGACCCGGGTCAGGTTGGGGTGGCCGTCGAAGATGACCCCGAACATGTCGTACGCCTCGCGCTCCTGCCAGTCGGCCGTCGGGTAGACGGCGGTGACGCTGGGCAGGTGCGGGTGCTCGGCGGAGACTGCCGCCTCCAGCCGGACCCGACGCCGGTAGGTCATCGAGGTGAGCTGGTAGACCACGTGCAGCCGGCGCTCGTCGGCACCGAGGTAGTCCACCCCGGACACCGAGGAGCACAGCTCGAAGCGCAGCGCGAGGTCGTCCCGCATCACCTGGCACACCTCGGCGATCCGCTCCGGGCGGACGTGCAGGGTCAGCTCGCCCCGGTCGACGACGACCTTCTCGATCGCGTCGCCGAACTGCGGGTACGCCTCCTCCAGCGCGTCCCGCACCTCGTCGAAGTAGCCCCCGTACGGCCGGGGGGCCTCCTCGATCGGGGTGCGCTGGCGGACCAGGCCGCCGTAGCCGGACACGTCGCCGGTGCCCTGCATGCCGAACATGCCGCGCCCGGCGGGGCTGGACGGCGGCAGCTCGGCGGGAGCACCGCTGGTCGCACCGGCCGGGGTGACCGGTACCGGCACCCCGCCGTCGTTGGTGCGGTCGTCGGTCACTTGGGGCCCCTCTGCGACTGGAGGTGGTTCTGGGCGTTCATCCAGTTCTCGATCCGCAACTGCTCCTCGCGCCCCTCGCGGACCGCCTTCGTCCACTCGGCACGACGGGCCTTGTCGTTGCGGTACGACGACGGCATCGAGCCGTACGGCACCACGGGCACGTCGCCGCGCTCCAGGCGGGCCGCCTGCATCTTGCGGCCGTTCGGGCCCAGCGGCTCGTACATGATCTTCTCGCGCAGCTTGAGGATCGCGTCGATGAGCATCTCGGGGCGGGGCGGGCAGCCCGGCAGGTACATGTCGACCGGGACGACGTGGTCGACGCCCTGGACGATCGCGTAGTTGTTGAACATGCCGCCGCTGCTGGCGCAGACGCCCATGGAGAGCACCCAGCGGGGCTCGGCCATCTGGTCGTAGATCTGGCGCAGGACCGGGGCCATCTTCTGGCTCACCCGGCCGGCCACGATCATCAGGTCGGCCTGACGCGGCGAGGCGCGGAAGACCTCCATGCCCCAGCGGCCCATGTCGTAGTGCGGGCCACCGGCCGCCATCATCTCGATGGCGCAGCAGGCCAGGCCGAAGGTGGCGCCCCAGACGGACGACTTCCGCGACCAGTTGACCAGCTTCTCCACGGAGGTGAGCAGGACGCCGGCGGGGAGTTTCTCCTCGATGCCCATCTGACGTTCCTCCCTCAGTCCCAGTCCAGCCCGCCGCGCCGCCACACGTAGGCGTACGCGACGAAGACCGCGACGATGAACAGGACCATCTCCACGAAGCCGAAGATCGGCAGGGCGTCGAAGGAGACCGCCCAGGGGTAGAGGAAGATGATCTCGATGTCGAAGACGATGAAGAGCATCGCCGTCAGGTAGAACTTGATCGGGAACCGTCCCCCGCCCACCGGCTGCGGGCTGGGCTCGATCCCACACTCGTACGCCTCGAGCTTGGCCTTGTTGTAGCGCCGGGGACCGGCGAAGCGGGCGGCGGCCACGGAGAACAGCGAGAACGCCGCGGCGAGGGCGAACAGCCCGATGATCGGTGCGTAAGGCGAGAGCGACATCTTTTCTCCTGCTCGTCCTTCCCCTGCCCCAGGTGCTTGACAAAATTCACACTATTCACGTCCCTCGTGACTGCCGTCAGCGGGGGTCGATCCCTGCCCGTGCCGGTGCCGCCGTTGGCCCTGGCCCGGTCACGCCTCACACGGCCGGGGCCGCCTTCGTCATCGCGTTGATGACCCGGTCCATCGCGTCCCCGCCGCGCGGGTCGGTCAGGTTGGCCAGCAGCTTGAGCACGAAGCGCATCAGCATCGGGTGCGGCATGCCGTGCTTGGTCGCCATCCGCATCACCTCGGGCCGGCCGATCAGCTTGACGAAGATCCCGCCGAGCCGGTAATAGCCACCGAACCGGGCCTTCAGCTCCTGCGGGTACGCGGTCAGCGCCCGCTCCCGTTCCGGGCCGGCCGGGCGGGCCAGCGCCTGCACGATGACCTCGGCGGCCAGCTCGCCGGACTCCATCGCGTACGCGATGCCCTCGCCGTTGAACGGGTTGACCATGCCGCCGGAGTCGCCGACCAGCAGGACCCCCCGGGTGTAGTGCGGCACCCGGTTGAAGCCCATCGGCAGCGCCGCGCCGAGGATCGGGCCGTCGGCGTTCGCCTCGTCGGTCATCCCCCAGTCGTCCGGGGTGTTGGCCAGCCAGTCGGTGAGCAGCCGCCGGTAGTTCGTCTTGCCGAACGCGGAGGAGGAGTTGAGCACGCCGAGGCCGACGTTGACCCGACCGTCGCCGAGGCCGAAGATCCAGCCGTAGCCGGGCAGCAGCGCGTCGCTGCCCTTGCTGCGCAGCTCCAGCCAGGACTCCAGGTAGTCGTCGTCGTGCCGGGCCGGCGAGCGGTAGTAGCGGCGCACGGCCACGCCGATCGGCCGGTCCTCCCGCTTGGCCAGGCCGAGGGCGAGCGGGAACCGGCCGGAGACGCCGTCCGCAGCGACCACCAGCGGGGCGTGGAAGGTGGCCGGCTCCCGGTCGGGGCCGACCTCGGCGGTCACCCCGACCACCCGGTCGCCGCCGTCGAGCACCGGGCCGATGACGTTGACGTTGGTGCGCAGCTCGGCACCGGCGGAGACCGCCCGTCGGGCGAGCAGGTCGTCGAAGTCCAGCCGGGTGCGGACCAGACCGTAGTTGGGGAAGCTGGCCAGGTCGGGCCAGTCCAGTTCGAGGCGTACCCCGCCGCCGATCACCCGCAGGCCCTTGTTGTGCAGCCAGCCGGCCTCGGGCGAGGTGTCCACGCCCATCCGGATGAGCTGCCGGGTCGCCCGGGGGGTGAGCCCGTCCCCGCACACCTTCTCGCGGGGGAACTCGGTCTTCTCCAGCAGCAGCACGCGTACGCCGTGCCGCGCCAGGTGGTACGCCGTCGCCGATCCGCCGGGACCGGCGCCCACCACGATCACGTCGGCGTCGTTCTCCACCGATGTCATCTGCGCCTCCTCCCGCACGCTCGTGAAATGCTTCACAAGCCCGATCGGGTTGGAGTCTATGACCGTGGTTACTCCGCTGCCGGGTGAGGGGTACCTAACTTCCTGGAAACATGCCGGTCGGGGTGGGTCCGCCCCTCAGTTCGGGGCGACGTCGAGCCCGCCCTCGGGCCGGATCGCCGCCGGCAGGTGGTCACGCAGCGCTCCGCCGGCCGCCCGGTCGAGCGCACCCAGCACCTCGGCCACCACCTGCCGGACCTCGGTCGGGTCCGCGCCGGCCAGCTCCCTGAGCTGGGCGACCAGCTCGGCGGCATCGTCGTCGGCGGGGGCCGTCGGGTCGGTGGGCGCTACTCCGGTCATGCCGGGAAGCTTACGTGCCAAAAAGCGATAAATATGGACATCAGCGAAAGATGTCGTTCACCCTCCGTCAGGTCCGGACGGCCCGGTGCAGGGCCACCACCCCGCCGGTCAGGTTGCGCCACGCCACCCGACCCCAACCGGCCGCACCGACCCGGGCCGCCAGGGCCGCCTGGTCCGGCCAGGCCCGGATCGACTCGGCCAGGTAGACGTACGCGTCGGGGTTACTGGACACCGTCCGGGCCACCACCGGCAACGACCGCATCAGGTACGACAGGTAGACCGTCCGGAAGGCCGGGTTCACCGGCGTGCTGAACTCGCAGACCACCAGCCGCCCGCCCGGCCGGGTCACCCGGGCCAGCTCCCGCAGGGCCGCGTCGGGGTCGTTGACGTTACGCAGGGCGAAGGAGATCGTCACCGCGTCGAAGGAGGCGTCGGCGAAGGGCAGCCGCAGCGCGTCCCCGGCCAGCAGCGGCACCTCCGGCCGGACCCGCCGGCCGGCGTACAGCATGCCCTGCGACAGGTCCACACCCACCGCGTACGCCCCGGAGCGGGCCAGTTCCTGCGTCGACACCCCGGTGCCGGCGCCCACGTCCAGCACCCGCTCGCCGGGGAGCAGCCCGAGCGCCGCCCGGGTGGCCCGTCGCCACGACCGGTCCTGCCCGAAGGCCAGGACCGTGTTGGTCAGGTCGTAACGGGCGGCCACCCCGTCGAACATCGCGGCGACCTCGGGTGGCGACTTGTCCAGGCCGGCGCGCTGGCCCTGCGGGGTACGACTCACCCCTCCACTCTGCCAGCCCGACCCCACCCACCCACCGCTGGGTCCGACCGACCCGGGGTCGACCGGCGACGTACCGGCGCGGGGGTGGGGCGGACGCGCGGCGGGCGGGGTGGATGACCACCCCGCCCGCCGTCCTACCGTGGTGCGGAAGACCTGCCTCCGGTCAGCTCCGCGGCTTCTCGTCGCCCGGGGTCACCAGCACGAGCCGACGCCGACGGGCGAGCATCAGCAGCGCGCCGCCCGCGAGCAGCACGACGGCGCCGATGCCACCGATCAGGGTGGCCTGCGCGCCGGTCACCGGCAGACCGCCGTCGCCACCACCGGTGCCACCACCGGTCGTCGGGCTGACGCTGGTGCTCGGGCTCGGCTGACCGCTGGTGCTCGGGCTCGGCTCACCGGTCGGGCTGGGGCTCGGGCTCGGGCCGGTGCTCAGGTCGACGAACACGTCGAACAGCGACGTGTTGTCGACGTCGTCGGTCTCGGTGAAGACCTTGCGCTGCGCCTTGCTGGCTACCTGCGGCTTCTCCTCCGGGGTGCCCTCGGCCTCGGTCAGCCCGGCGGCGAACAGGACGCCCGGGGTGAGCACCTTCTCGGTGACGCCCGTGCCGACCTTCACCCGCACGTCGGCGGTGTAGAACTCGCCAGGCCGCAGCACCGCGCCGGAGTCCTCGCAGTACGCCACCACGCCGCCCAGGTCCTGCGTGACGCAGCTCTCCGGCAGGTCGACGAAGCTGGCACCCTCCGGCAGGGCGATCCCGTAGAAGACGCCGGTGGCCCGGCGGCTGCCGCCGTTGTAGACCGCCCAGTCCAGCGGGGCGGTGCCGCCGGGCTTGACGCCGGTCAGGCCGGTTTCGCCGGCGTCGTCGCCGTCGACCACCACGTCGGCGTAGACGTCCTGCACCCAGGTGGTCAGGTCGTAGCCGGGCTTGACCACCATGATGTCGTGGTCGACCGAGTCCGAGGTGGTGTTGGACCCGCTCACGGTCACCTTCAGCACGCCACCCTTGCCGCGCGTGTCGGTGCCGAACAGCGGGATGCCGAACTCCTCGGTGGTGCCGGCGGCGATGTCGTCGGTGGTACCGCCCAGGTCGGACAGGGAGCAGGTGAAGGCGGTGCCGCTGACGGCGCAGCCGTCCGGCACGAGCACCCCGACCTTGTTCGCCTTCAGGCCCGCGGTCTCGACGGTGACCTTCACGTCCTTGGCGTCGACCGTGCCGCGGACGTTCTGGACGGAGAACTTGAACGGCTTGGCCTTGGCCTCCTTGACGCCCAGGGCCAGCTGGGAGCTGAGCGGGACGAGGTCGAGCGTCGCCTGGTCGGCGGCGCTGGCCGGGGCGGCGACGGTGGCCAGGCCACCGACGGCGAGCAGGGCCACGGCACCGAGGCGGGCCAGGGCCGAGCGGTGGAACAGAGTCATCGATCCCCCGGGGGGCTAGGGACTGCTGGGAAAGGTGGGGCTGATGTGGCGAACCGAGCGGACGTTATCCGAGATCGACGTCGGTACGCCAGCCGTGACGTGCGATTTTGCCCCAGACGGGGCCGAACGGACGAGGAGCGGGGGCGGGACGGTCACCCGTCCCGCCCCCGTTTTATATGAACGGCCCTCCCGGGCCGATGGAGGACGTACGACACTCGTCATCCGCTCGCCGCAGGCGGTGGGCGGAGGTACGTCGGGCGCACGTTAGCGGGCACCGCCGCGCGACGCCAACCCCCGCGCCGGGGCGCCGGAAGCGGGACATCCGCCCAGCGTGCCGCACGCCGCCCCAATTGCCGCGTCTTGTGGGGGCTGGTCCCGCGCCGCCTCGGCCGAACGGCGACCACGAATATCCCCCGGGCCGACACCCGGACCCGTTCAGCCAGTCACCGGAACAGCCCGATCAGTTACTCGGGGTGACGGTCGGGGTGGCTCAGCGGGCCTCGACGAGCGGCAGCGTACGGCCGGCGCCACCGCCGGGCATGGCGATCGAGGAGAAGTGCGACACCACCCGGTCGTCGGTCGGGTCGTCGGCGGGGGTGTGGTGCACCGCCAGCCGACGGTAGAGGGTGTCCCGCTGGGCCGGGATCCGGTCGGCCGAGCGGATCATGCCGATCAGCTCGTGCAGGTTGGAGCGGTGCCGCGCGCCGGCCGAGGAGATGACGTTCTCCTCCAGCATGATCGAACCGAGGTCGTCGACGCCCATGTGCAGGGCGAGCTGCCCGACGTCCTTGCCGGTGGTCAGCCAGGACGCCTGCAGGTGCGGCACGGTCTCGAAGAACAACCGGGCCACCGCCACCAGACGCAGGTACTCCAGCGTGGTGGCCTGGGTGCGGCCCTTGAGGTGGTTGTTCTCCGGCTGGTACGTCCACGGGATGAATGCCCGGAACCCCCGGGTGCGGTCCTGCACGTCGCGGATCATCCGCAGGTGCTCGATCCGCTCGGCGTTGGTCTCGCCGGTGCCCATCATCATCGTGGCGGTGGACTCCAGGCCCTGCCGGTGGGCCAACTCCATGACCTCCAGCCAGCGCGCACCGGACTCCTTGAGCGGGGCGATCGCCTTCCGTGGCCGGTCCGGCAGCATCTCGGCCCCGGCGCCGGCGATCGAGTCCAGCCCGGCGGCCTTGATCCGGGCGATGGCCTCGTCCAGGCTGACGCGGGAGACCTTCGCCATGTGCAGGATCTCGCTCGGCCCGATCGAGTGGATGGCGAGCTGCGGGTACGCCGCCTTGACCGAGGAGAACAACTCCTCGTAGTACTCCACGCCGTAGTCCGGGTGGTGGCCGCCCTGGAGCATGACCTGGGTGGCGCCCAGCTCGACCGCCTCGCCGCAGCGACGCAGGATCTCCTCGGTCGGGTGGGTCCAGCCCTCGGCGTGCTTGGGCGCCCGGTAGAAGGCGCAGAACTTGCACGCCGTCACGCAGACGTTGGTGTAGTTGATGTTGCGGTCGATCAGGTAGGTGACGATGTTGTCCGGGTAGCGCCGCCGGCGTACCGCGTCCGCCGCCTCGCCCAACGCGTGGAAGGGCGCCTCGGTGTAGAGCAGCAGCGCCTCCTCGGGCGTGATCCGCCCGCCGTCCGCGCCGCGCTGCAGGATGTCGTCGATCTCCCGGTTCGCCGTCACGCCTCCGAGCGTACGCCGACCTCCCGCCCCACCCTCTGGTGGTGCGTCGACCGTGACGCGTCCCGCACCACCAGCCTCGGGCACTCGCCCAAGCGCGGCGGGGAGCAGAGGCGTGGGTGTCCGCCGCAACACTCGACACCAAATGCTGGAATCATTCCGGCATCACGCCTGACTCCGACGCTGACGAGCGCATCCTGGCCGAGTTGGAGACGATGCGGGAGGCCCTTCGCTACCAGGTCGCCGAGCCACGCCGATGGAGTGGGGCGTCCGGGCCGGCACCCGCTTCAGAACAGAGGGCTGTCCTCCGCGCTGGCTGACGGGCCCCGCCCCGATCGACGCCGGCCGACCGCCGGAAGCGCCGGGCCGGGGCCGTAGGTAACCGAGGGCCCCCGGCGTGACTCGGAAACCCGCACCAGAGTCCCCCGCTCGACCAGGTCGCTGAGCAGTCGTGACGTCGCCTGAGCGTCGACGTCGAGAGCGATCCGCACCATCCGTGCGTTGATCTGGCCAGCAGCCCGCAACAGCTCGACGACCTTGCGCTCGGCGTCGTCGCCCTGTCCTCGGCGATAGCGGACCGCCGGGCCGAGAGCGCTCAGCACCGGGCTACGCAGCCGATAGTTCGGGGCCCGCCGTCGGGCGGTCTCCCGCGTGGGCTCCAGCATCGCCACCGGCTCGGTGCTCAGTCGCAGCAGCACCTCCTGCGACTCGACCACGTCCTTCTGCAGGAGTGGGGCCGCGTCGACGGCGGACACGACGCGATGGGTCAACAGGTGGTAGAGGATCAGCAGGGTATCGGCGTCGTCCTGCTCAGCCTCGGGCAGCGCCGCGACGTAGCGGGTGACATGCCGGTTGGGTGCGCCGCCGAGCAGGGTGACGGTCACCTGGTCGGGTTCCTCGACGTACCGTGGCGGTTGGTGGCCCACCCGGACCATCTCCCGGTACATCCGATCCACCCCGACACCCGCCTCCTCGGCGAGCCCCAAGACCCGCACAGCCCTGGCCAGCGCCGGGTTCCGTGGCCGGGAGGTGGTGGTCAGGATGTTCTCCACAGTCACTCCGAAGACCAATGGCCCGGGTGAGGCCACGAGCAGTCGGGTGGGGGCATGCTCGATACGCACCGGTCCGCCAAGGCGGTAGTCACGGTGGACGAGAGCATTGACCACCGCTTCCCGGACCGCCGCCTCCGGCAGATCGGCCAACTGCACCTGCTGGCCACCGGGCAGGTTGACCGGTGTCTTGTCCACCCGGGCGTCGATGATCTCCAGCACCCGTACCAGGGTGCGCAGCAGCGGCCCGGCGATCCGCTGCACGACGGTCGGCTCACCCGCAGGGGTCTTACGGAACTGGTAGACCGCGAGATCCCGGGCATCCTGCTGGGGGCCGGGATCCACCAGCAGGAGCGCACCAGCGTGGTTGAGACGACCCTCGGGACCGAGCAGGCCCAGGATCCGTAGCAGGTCGCCGTCGGTTTCGGAGGCGTAGCGCCGCCGCGCCGGGTCGGGACTCTGCCGGAGCAGCCCCCGCGCGATGTCGAGCGCCACCGGCGACACATCCGACCTGTCCAGTTCCGCATCGCCAGCGGACCAGTCGACGCTGTGTCGATCGGCCAGTGCGGAAGCAATCTGCGCTGCGGTCATCGGCACGCAGGAGGTGCCGACCCGATGGGTCGTACGCTGATCAACCTGGTGGATGTCGGGGCTGCGGGGAACGGAGACCATGAGAAGCCGACGCCCCGCGTACTCGATCTCGTGGCTGGAGACGATGAGCGACGGCTCGGTGAGTTCGTAGATCCGCTGAACGACCCGGAGCGGATCGAGGTCGGTGCCCTCGAACGCCTCCGAACCGGCGATCCGGTCGTGCACTCCGACCACCAGCACGCCGCCGATGTCGTTGGCGAAACAGGCCGCTGCCGCCGCCAGCATCCGGAGCGCATCCTCCCGGGACCGGCCCTGCCGCTTGAAGTCCAGCGTCCTCGACTCAAGCGAGTCGGCGGTCTCCCCCGCGAGGATGCGGGCGAGCGCCTCTGCTGGCTCCTTGCCGGTCATCGGAGTTTCCCATCAGTTTTAGCGAACCCTTCCCAGCAAGGGTAAGACAAAACTACGGGAAAACCCGGCAACGGCGGGGATTCTGCAGCCCATCTGGCTGCGGCCGTACGATCCGGCTGACTCGCCCGGTCCGATCCCGTCCGGGGTCGAGCGGTTCCGGTGACGCAGGCGGGACGAGCCGGAGCCGCCGAGCGAGGCCGAGCGGGAGGCCGCCCGCTACACGGTGGTGCCGGTGTCACCCGACGCCGCGCAGGCGCTCGGCGACGATCGGGGCGAGGTCGGGCTGCAACTGTTCCGCGACGAGGACCGGGACGGCAATCCGCCGCACCTGGACGAGGCGGTCAAGCTGATCGAGGAAGCCTGCGGCGAGCGGGTCTCCCTCACCGAGCACCACTCCGACCTCACCTACTGGACCGCCCACCTCCGCACCGACTGACAGGGCGCCGGGGCCGCGAATCCGGCACATAACCATCGATCCCGGGCGAGTCGCTGACGTCATCAGCTCGACAGGGCCCGCAACAGACACAGGACCCCCGCCCGAGAGCGAGGACAGGGTCACCGGCCCCCGGAGGCTCGAAACCACCGCCGGCAGTGCCGCCGACCCGGCTATCCGTCGTAGTCGACCGTCAGGGTGTCGGTGGTCGGGCTGGACTGGCAGGTCAACACGTACCCGGCGGCCACCTCGTCCGGCTCCAGGGCGTAGTTGCGGGCCATCGTCACCGCGCCGGAGACCACCTTCGCCCGGCAGGTCGAGCAGACCCCACCCTTACAGGCGTACGGCAGCTCGCCGCGCACCTTCAGCGCCGCGTCCAGCACCCGCTCGTCGCGGCCCATCGTGAACTGGGACGACCGGCCGTCCAGCACGATGGTCACTTCCGCGCCGCCGGTCGACTCGCCGCTGCGGCGGACCGGCTCCGGTGGGGTGTCGACGTGGAACAGCTCGGTGTGCACCGCCGACTCGGCCAGGCCCCGGCCGGTCAGCACCGCCTTCGCGTCCAGCACCAACTGGTAGGGGCCGCAGAGGAACCACTCGGCGATCGCGTCGCCCGGCACGATGGTGTCCAGCAGCCGGCCCAGCCGCTCGGCGTCGATCCGGCCGGACAGCAGCGGCGACTCACCCGGCTCCCGGGACAGCACGTGCACCAGGTGCAGCCGGGTCGGGTAGCGGTCCTTCAGGTCCGCCAGCTCCTCGGCGAACATCACCGTGTTGGCCGTGCGGTTGCCGTACACCAGGGTGAAGGTGCTGGCCGGCTCGACGGCCAGCGCGGTCGCGACCAGCGCGAGCACCGGGGTGATCCCGGAACCGGCGACCACCGCGCCGTAGTGCCGCACCCGGTCCGGCGCGAACGCCGTGGTGAAGTGCCCCAGCGGGGGCAGCACCTCGACGGTGTCACCGTGCCGCAGCGCGCCGCAGGCATAGCTGGAGAACGCGCCGCCGGGGATCTCCCGCACCCCGATCCGCAGCCGGCCGTGCCGGGCCAGGTCGTCAGGTGTCGAGCAGATCGAGTACGACCGCCGCACGTCCGCACCGGCCCCGGGCCCGCCGCCGGTGCCGGCCGCGTCCGACGGCGGCGCGGGCAGCCGTACGGTCAGGTGCTGGCCGGCGGAGAACGCGAAGGTCGCCCGCAGCTCCTCGGGCACCGCGAAGGTGATCGCCACGGCGTCGTCGGTGAGCCGGTCCACGGCGGCCACGGGCAGCGGGTGGAAGGCCGGCCTGCGGCGCACCGGGCGGGAGATCGTGACAGTCACAGCGCCTTCAGGTGGTCGAAGGGTTCGGAACAGGACCGGCAGCGCCACAGCGCCTTGCACGCGGTGGAGCCGAACCGGCTGAGTTGGGTGGTCTCCGGCGAGCCGCAGCGCGGGCAGCGCACCGCCAGGGTCACCGGCACCGCCGTGCCGTCGCCGCGCGGGGCGGGCGGGGCGATGCCGGCGGCGGCGAGCTTGGCGCGGCCGTCGGCGGAGATCCAGTCGGTGCTCCAGGCGGGGCTGAAGACCGTGCGGACCTCGGCGTCGGGATGCCCGGCGGCGGTCAGCGCCCGCCGGATGTCGTCCCGGATCACGTCCATGGCGGGGCAGCCGGTGTAGGTGGGGGTGATCGTGACGACCACCCGCCCGGTGGCCGGGTCCTCGTCGACCGCCCGCAGGATGCCCAGCTCGTCGATGGTGATCACCCGGATCTCCGGGTCCACCACCGCCGCGACGGCCGTCCTGGGGTCGGTCACCGCCGCCGTCCCCGGCCGGACCCGCTCACCACCGGGCCCCGGGGTGGGCGCGGTGCAGCACCTGCATCTCGGCCAGCAGGAAGGACAGGTGCTCGGTGTGCACACCGTCGCGGCCGCCGCCCGGCGTCCAGCCGGTCTCCGGCCGGGTCAGGGTGGCCTCGGCCAGCACCGGGTGCACCACGGCCTCGAAGTCGGCCCGCAGGGTGGCCGGGTCGACCGGGGCCGCCGGGTCCGCCGTGAACAGCTCGTGGTGGTACGGCCAGAGCTGGTCCAGCGCGGCCTGGGCGCGGCGGTGCGACTCGTCGGTGCCGTCGCCGAGCCGCTTCACCCACAGCGCGGAGTGGTCCAGGTGGTAGGCGGACTCCTTGCGCGCCTTCGCGCCGATCGCGGCGAGCCGCTCGTCGGGGCAGCCGGCCAGCGCGGTGTAGAGCGGCACCTGGTACGCCGCGAGCAGCAGCAGTTTCACCATGGTCACCGCGAAGTCGCCGTTGGGCAGCTCGACCAGCAGGCAGTTGCGGAACTCCCGGTCGTCGCGCAGGTACGCCAGCGCGTCCTCGTCCCGGCCGGCGCCCTCCAGCTCCCCCGCGTACGACAGCAGCAGGCGGGCCGCGCCGAGCTGGTCGAGGGCGATGTTGGCCAGGGCGATGTCCTCCTCCATCTCGGGCGCGCGGGTGGCCCACTCGCCGAGCCGCTGGGCGGCCACCAGCGCGTCGTCGCCGAGGGCGAGGGTGAAGTCGAAGGGGCCGTTCACAGGGCCGGTCTCCGTTCGCGACTGCGGGGCTCGCAAACCCGGCTCACTCCTCGCGCTCACAGGTGGGCCACGCCGTCAGGCACCTCGTAGAAGGTGGGGTGGCGGTAGACCTTGTCGGCGGCCGGGTCGAAGAAGGCGTCCTTCTCGTCGGGGCTGGACGCGGTGATCGCACCGGCCGGCACCACCCAGATGGAGACGCCCTCCTGTCGCCTGGTGTAGAGGTCCCGGGCGTTGCGCAGGGCCAGCTCGGCGTCGGGGGCGTGCAGGCTGCCGACGTGGGTGTGGGACAGCCCCCGTCGGGCCCGGACGAAGACCTCCCACAGCGGCGAGGTCACCGCCGCCCGGGGCGGTTCGTTCTGCTCGCTCACGCGGCCACCTTCTCCCGCTGGTCCGTGGCCCGGCTCTGCGCGGCCCGCTTCGCGGCGTACGCCGTGGCGGCGTCGCGTACCCAGGCGCCGTCGGCGTGGGCCCGTCGCCGGTGTTCCATCCGTTGCCTGTTGCAGGGGCCCTCACCGGAGATCACCCGCATCAGCTCGTCGTAGTCGGGCTGGGTGAAGTCGTACGCCTGCCGCTCGTCGTTCCAGCGCAGGTCGGGGTCGGGGATGCGGAGGCCGAGGACCTCCGCCTGCTGCACGCACATGTCGACGAAGCGCTGCCGCAGCTCGTCGTTGGAGAACCGTTTGATCTTCCAGGCCATCGACTGCGCGGAGTGGGTGGAGTCACCGTCCGGCGGGCCGAACATCGCCAGTGACGGGTACCACCAGCGGTCGAGCGCGTCCTGCGCCATCGCCCGCTGGGCCGGGGTGCCGTGCGCCAGGGTGTGCAGGATCTCGTAGCCCTGCCGCTGGTGGAACGACTCCTCCTTGCAGACCCGGATCATCGCCCGCGCGTACGGCCCGTAGGAGCAGCGGCACAGCGGGACCTGGTTGACGATCGCCGCGCCGTCCACCAGCCAACCGATCGCGCCCACGTCGGCCCAGGTGAGGGTGGGGTAGTTGAAGATCGAGCTGTACTTCTGCCGACCGTCGAGCAGCAGTTCGACCAGTTCGTCGCGGCTGACGCCGAGGGTCTCGGCGGCGGCGTAGAGGTAGAGGCCGTGGCCGGCCTCGTCCTGCACCTTGGCCAGCAGGATGGCCTTGCGCTTGAGCGAGGGGGCCCGGCTGATCCAGTTCCCCTCGGGCTGCATGCCGATGATCTCGGAGTGGGCGTGCTGGGCGATCTGCCGGACGAGCGTCCGACGGTAGGCGTCGGGCATCCAGTCGCGGGGTTCGATCTTCTGGTCGGCGTCGATCACGTCGGCGAAGTACGCCGCCGGGTCCACGCCGGGCGTGGCGGTGCCCTCCCGGGCGCGGGCCGCCGCCTCGCGCAACGCCGCCTCGGCGGCCTCGACCTGACCGAGCAGGCCACCACCGGGCGTGTCCTGCTCCGGGGCGAAGTCGTTGCCATACATTCGTCAAGTGTTACAGCTCGCCTCCGATGACACCAGAGGGTGTAACAGGATTTGAGTAGCGGCTTCCGTTACCAGGTGGATGCGCTCGGTCGATACCAGGACACCTCCTCGGATATGACTTGGGTCACTGATCAAAGATGAATACCCACAAGGGGCGCAAACCGTGCCTATATCTCGACTTACCGGCAGTTTGCCGTGCGTCGGATTCTGGCGAGTCGGCTGTCCGGACGTAGACTTCCCCGGTCACCACCGATCGGCTACCGACGATCGCCAGCGAGACACAGGCCACTCCCCCGGCCTCGGCGGTCGAGCCGACACCCGCGGAAGCAGCCGGTCCCCCCGGCCTGACATCTGGAGTTCACCCACGCATGCGATCTCGCGTGATCATGGTGCTCGCCGTTATGGCGGTGCTGCTCGGCACCGGCCTGCTGGTGCCGACCGCGTACGCCAAGCTCGCCGGCGACGACCCGACCGGCGGTACCGGCGGCGGCACGGCGGAGAAGGTGCCCGCGCCCGCGCCGACCGCGCCCCCGGCGCCCACCCTGGCCGCCGCCCCGGTCTCGGTGACCTTCAAGGGGGAGTTCTTCGCCTGGGCCCTGCAGGACCGCAAGACCGGTCAGGTCTCCGGCTCGAAGAACATGACCTCGACCAGCTCCACCGAGTCGATGCTCAAGGTCTGGATCGTCTCCGACTTCCTGCGCGAACTCGGCGACGAGAAGCCAGCTGCATCGATGTTGAAGCTCGCGAGCCTGGCCATCCGGGACAGCGACGACGACGCCACCAACAAGCTCTACGCGAAGGCGGGCGGCTCGTACCGGGCGCTGGACAACGGCCAGCCCGGCCCGGTGCTCAAGCGGGCGATCACCATCTGCGGTCTCAAGGACACCAAGCCCGGCAACGTCCCCGGCTACGAGGGCTGGTGGAGCTTCACCCGGATGTCCCCCCGCGACGCGGCCCGGCTCGGTGACTGCGTCGCCGACGGCAAGGCCGCCGGCCCCCACTGGACCAAGTGGGTGCTCAACGAGATGGCCCAGGTCCGGGGCAGCGTGGGCAAGCAGCTGGCCCGCTCCGGCGGCGGCCGCTGGGGCATCATCG
This sequence comes from Micromonospora sp. WMMD723, assembly GCF_049863385.1. NCBI lineage: Bacteria > Bacillati > Actinomycetota > Actinomycetes > Micromonosporales > Micromonosporaceae > Micromonospora > Micromonospora sp. WMMD723. The sequence continues at coordinate 2,413,522 of NZ_JBMKNR010000001.1, read as the reverse complement.
ACGGCCTGCCCGACGAGATCACCAAGCAGGGCCCGGTCGCGATGAAGAACGGCTGGACCCCCCTCAGCTACGACAGCAACTGGCACGTCAACTGCCTCGCCGTCACCGACAAGTGGAGCCTCGCCGTGATGATGCGCTACTCGATCAGACAGCCGCTGAGTTACGGCGCCAAGGTGTGCGCCAGCGTCGCCACCCAACTCGTCACCCCGCAGCCCGGCGCCGCGCTCAAGGTGCCGCAGCCGCTCGGGAAGCTCTGATGCCGGGCAGCCGGCGGCCCGGCCGCTCCGCCCGGCGGGACCACCGCCCGCTGAAGATCGTCGCGGTCGCCGCGGTCCTCACCGGCCTCGTGCTCGTCTCGCTGCGGCTGCTCCCCGGCTCGCCGATGGAGTCCACCGCCGCCTCGCGCTGGGGTGACGCGTCCACCGCGTCCCGGTCCACCGGGTCGGCCGTCGACCGCCGCAGCCGGCCGACCCCGGCACCGTCGCCGACCCCCTCGCTCACCCCGCTGCCCTTCGCGGACCGGGACCTCGACATCGACATCGAGGGCTGGTACGCCTGGAGCGTCCTGGACCGCCGCACCGGCACGATCATCGGCTCGGACAACATGGCCGAGACCAGCACCACCGCCTCGCTGATCAAGTCGTGGATCGTCGCCGACTACCTGCGCCGGGCGGCCGAGAAGGGGCAGACCCCGAGCGACGCCAAGCTCGCCGACGCCACCCGGATCATCCGGGACAGCGACAACACCCGGGCCGAGCAGTTCTACAACGGGGTCGGCCGGTCCGCCTCGATCAAGCGGCTGCTCTCGCTGTGCAAGCTCACCGACAGCAGCGTGGCCGACGACGGTGGCTGGAGCCGGACCAACCTCTCCCCCCGCGACGCCGCCCGGCTCGGCAACTGCATCGCCGACGGTCGCGCCGCCGGCCCGACCTGGACCAAGTGGCTGATCAACGAGATGCGGCTGGTCCGGGGATCGGGTGACTTCGGCATCCGCAAGGCGTTCCCGGCGGCCCAGCAGAAGAAGATCGCCATCAAGAACGGCTGGATCGACCGGACCCGCGAGCAGGAGATGCACATCAACTGCCTGGCCATCGGCGACACCTGGACGATGGGCGTGATGGTCCGCTACCCGATCAACCTGGGCTACGAGTACGGCATGAAGAACTGCCAGAAGATCACCAAGGCCCTGCTCGGCCCCAGCACCTGACCGGCTCGATCGACTCCGGGTTGATCGACTCCGGAACGCCGATGTAGCGGTATCCCCGGCCAGGGATACCGCTACATCGCCGCACAACCAGTTGGGTCAGCCGGCGAAGAACTCCGGGCCGCCCTCGGGCAGGGCGGGGGCCTCGCCGGTCGCCGCCGCCCGCCGGGCGAACTCGCGCAGGCCGGCGACCTGCCGCTCACCCAACGAGAAGTCGAGGGCGCGGAAGTACGTGGCCAGCGTCGCCGCGTCGAACGGCTCCCAGCGGGCCGCCGCCTCGGCCACCTGGTCCAGCTCGGCCAGGCACAGGTCACGGGAGCGCAGGAACGCCTCGTGCACCTCCTTGACCAGGCCCGGGTGGGCGGCGGCGAAGTCCCGGCGGACCGCCCAGACGGCGAACACCATCGGCAGCCCGGTCCACTCCCGCCACGCCTGACCGAGGTCGGTCACCGCGAGCCCCCGACCCGGTGCCTCGTAGAGGGCGCGCAGCGCCACGTCACCGATCAGCACCCCGGCGTCGGCCTCCAGCAGCATCTGGGTCAGGTCGGGCGGGCAGCGGAAGTACTCCGGGTGGACGCCGTACCGGTCGGCGAGCAGGAGCTGGGCCAGCAGCACCCCGGTCCGCGAGGTCGAGCCGAGCGCGACCCGCCGGCCGTCCAGCTCGGCCAGCGGCCGGGTGGAGACCACGTTGACCGAGAGCACCGGCCCGTCGCTGCCCACCGCCAGGCCCGGCAGGAGCAGCAGCTCGTCGGCGTGCCGCAGGTATTCCACCTGGGAGATCGGGCCGATGTCCAGGTCACCGGCGACCAACGCCGCACTGAGCCGGTCCGGCGAGTCCTTGTGCAGGTCGACGTCGAGCAGCGCGCCGGAACGCATCAGCCCCCAGTAGATCGGCAGGCAGTTCAGGAACTGGATGTGCCCGACCCGGGGACGTGCCACGCGCTCAACCATGCCCCGACCGTATCCCCGCCGGCCCGTACCGGCTCACCGGGAGGCCCGGACAGTGGCCAACCCCGCACCGCCGGCACCGCGCCGACCTGGTCGGATCGAGGACCGCCCGCTGCCAGGCCGTAATTCGGTTGCCGGGACGGCCCGCGGTAGTAGGCTACTTTGTCCCGCCCGACGGCCGAGGTGTGTAGCACCGCAGCGGACGTCCCCGCGCCGACCCCGGGTCGGAAACGCGAGCGGCAGTGTTCTTCCCGTGTCGAGGAGTACGAGGATGACCCTGCACGCCCCCGAACAGTCCCTGGACGACGAGCTCGCCGCCGAGCGGGCCCACCTGGCAACCTCCCGGCAGGCGCTACGACGGATGCGCGACCGCGCCGAGTCGCTCTTCGCCACCGGTGACAAGGTCGCCGGGGACGCGTACACCGCCGAGCAGCTCGGCCGGCACCTGGCCCGACGGGTCGCCGAGCTGGCCGACGACCCGACCACCGCGCTCTTCTTCGGCCGCCTGGACTTCGGCCCCGCCGACCCGGAGCACGCCGGGCGCGGCTACCACGTCGGCCGGCGGCACGTCACCGACGACCGGGGCGAACCACTGGTGCTGGACTGGCGGGCCCCGGTCTCCCGCTCGTTCTACCGGGCCAGCGCCCGGGACCCGCAGGGCATCGCGGTACGACGGCGGTTCGGGTTCAACGCCGGGGCGCTGACCAGCTTCGAGGACGAGCACCTGGACCGGGGTGAGGAGCTGGGCACGGCCAGCCGCATCCTCACCGCCGAGATCGAACGCCCCCGGGTCGGGCCGATGCGGGACATCGTCGCGACCATCCAGCCCGAGCAGGACGAACTGGTCCGGGCCGACCTGGCCGACTCGATCTGCGTCCAGGGTGCGCCGGGCACCGGCAAGACGGCGGTCGGGCTGCACCGCGCCGCGTACCTGCTCTACCTGCACCGGGAGCGGCTGCGCCGGGCCGGGGTGCTGATCGTCGGCCCCAACCGGGCGTTCCTTGCGTACATCGCGGCGGTGCTGCCCGCCCTCGGCGAGGTCGAGGTGGCCCAGGCCACCGTGGAGGACCTGGTCGCCCGGGTGCCCGTCCGCGCGGTCGACGATCCGGCGGTCGCCGTCCTCAAGCACGATCCCCGGATGGCCGGGGTGCTGCGCCGGGCGGCGGACCAGCGGATCACCGCGCCGACCGAGCCGATCATGGTGTCGGACGGGTCGTTCCGCTGGCGGATCGGTCTGGAGCCGCTGCACCGGGTGATCGAGGAGACCCGGCGGGAGGGCCTGCCGTACGACACCGGGCGGGAGCGGGTCCGGGCCCGGGTGGTCGGGTTGTTGCAGCGTCAGGCCGAGGCCCGCCGGGCCGAGTCGCCGGGCGACGCCTGGCTGCGCCGGATGGGCAGGGCCCGCCCGGTGACCGCCTTCCTCGACGCGGCCTGGCCGGCGCTCACCCCGGAGGGCCTGGTGCACTCGGTGCTCGGCGACCCGGCCGTCCTCGCCGCCGCCGCCGACGGCCTGCTCACCGCCGACGAGCAGGCCCTGCTGCGCGGCGGGGCGACTCCCACCGATCCGACCGGCACCGACCCGACCGGTGCCGGGCCGGTCAGGAGCCGGTCGGGGGCCGGCGCGGCGGGCACGAAGCTCGGCCGGACGCCGAAGGCGACCCGGTGGACCGCCGCCGACACGGTGCTGATCGACGAGGCGGCCGGGCTGATCGAACGGCCCGCCGGCTTCGGGCACGTCGTCGTGGACGAGGCGCAGGATCTCTCGCCGATGCAGTGCCGGGCCATCGCCAGGCGCAGCGAGCACGGATCGATCACCCTGCTCGGCGACCTGGCCCAGGGCACCGCGCCGTGGGCGGCGAGCGACTGGCGGGAGTCCCTGGCCCACCTGGGCAAGCCGGACGCGGTGGTGGTGCCGCTGAGCGTCGGGTTCCGGGTGCCCGCCGTGGTGGTCGCGTTCGCCAACCGGCTGCTGCCGGCGCTGGCGGTCGACGTGCCACCGGCGGTGTCGCTGCGCCGCGACGGTGCGCTCGACGTGCGTACCGTGACCGACCTGGTGGCGGCGACGGTGGCCGAGGTGCGCGCGGCGCTCGGGCACGACGGTTCGGTCGGGGTGATCGCCGCCGACGACGCGGTGGACGGGCTGCGGGCGGCGCTCGCCGACGCCGGGGTGCCGACCGCGACCGCCGACGACGTGGCGGCCTCGGCCCGGGTCACCGTCGTCCCCGCGACCCTGGTCAAGGGCCTGGAGTACGACCAGGTGGTGGTGGTCGAGCCGGCCGCGATCGTGGCCGCCGAGCCGCGTGGCCTGCACCGCCTCTATGTGGCGTTGACCCGGGCGGTGTCCCGGTTGTCGGTGCTGCACACCGCACCGCTGCCCGGCCCGCTGGCCGATCCCCCGGACGGCCCGACGCCGGCCTGACCGCACCTGCACGTCGGCCTGACCGCATCTGCCCCGGACGGCCCACCGGACGCCGTCGGGTCGGGCCCTGCCGTCGGGTCGGGCCCTGCTGTCCGGTGGCCGACCCGGCCGGCCGACGACTCGACTTTGTGTTTTAAAGTAGTTTGCATGACCCCCGAAGACGACGCCCCCATCGACGCCGCCGCCGCGATGCGGCTGATCCGCGAGCAACGGGCCAGCACCGTCCGCCGGCTGGAACCCGACCCCCGGGTGCACTACTGGCCGTGGGGGTTCGCCTGGCTGATCGGCTTCGGGGTCTACTTCCTGCGGTTCTCCCCCGACGGCCGCACCATCGTCCCGATGCCCGCCTGGCTGCCGCTGAGCGTGCTCTTCGTGCTGCTCGTCGCCGCCGCAGTGGTCTTCGGGGTGGGCAGCGCCCGCGCCTACCGGCACGTCGCCGGCGAGTCGGCCCTGCGCGGCAGGTGGTACGGCACGGCCTGGGGCCTCGGGTTCTTCGGCCTGTCCGTGGTGATCGGCCGGGTCACCGACAGCCTGCCGTCCGACCTCGCCGGGCTGCTCTGGTCGGCGCTGTCGGTGGGGTTGACCGGTGCCCTGCACATGGCCGGCGGCGCGATCTGGCTCGACCGCACCCTGTACCGCCTCGGCGTCTGGCTCACCGCCGTCAACATCGTCGGTGTCGTCGCCGGCCCCGGCTGGCACGCCCTGGTCGTGTCGGTCGCCGGCGGCGGCGGACTGCTGGTGGCCGGCGCACTCGCCCGGCGGCGGCACGGATGAGCGAACTCGACCCGGTCATCCACGCCCAGGCCCGGCTGCGGGTGGTGGTCACCCTGGCCACCCTCGCCGACGGCGACCGGATCACCTTCCCCCGCCTGCAGGAACTGCTCGCGATGACCGCCGGCAACCTCTCCGTCCACCTGCGCAAGCTGGAGGACGCCGGCTACGTCGAGATCGACAAGACCCACCGCGGACGCACCCCGACCACCCTGGTCCGGCTCAGCCGGCGCGGACGGCGGGCGTTCGAGGAATACACCGAGAACATCCGCGCCCTGCTCGACCCCGCCGACCCCCGGGAGCCCCGATGATCCTCGCCCATGCCGACCAGGCCACCCGCCGGTACGGCGACGTCCTCGCCCTCGACCGGGCCGACCTGACCGTCTCCACCGGCGAACTCGTCGGCCTGCTCGGGCCGAACGGCGCCGGCAAGAGCACCCTGATCAACCTGCTGGTCGGGCTGCGCCGCCCCAGCGCCGGGCGGGTCGAACTCTTCGGCGGCGACCCACGCCGGCCGGCGTCCCGACAGCAACTCGGGGTCACCCCGCAGGAGACCGGCCTGCCCGGCACCCTCCGGGTCGGCGAGGTGGTCGACTTCGTCTCCGCGCACTACCCCGACCCGGTCCCCCGGGGTGAACTGCTCGACCGGTTCGGCCTCACCGACCAGGCACGACGACAGACCGGCGGGCTCTCCGGCGGGCAGCGGCGTCGGCTCGCCGTCGCGCTGGCGTTCGTCGGCCGGCCCCGGCTGGTCGTCCTCGACGAGCCGACCACCGGGCTGGACGTCGAGGCCCGGCACACCCTGTGGGAGGCCATCCGCTCGTTCCACGCCGACGGCGGGACGGTGCTGCTGAGCAGCCACTATCTCGAAGAGGTCGAAGCGTTGGCGCAGCGGGTCGTGGTGCTCGGGCAGGGCCGGGTGCTCGCCGACGACACCACCGACGCGATCAGGGGCATCGTCGGCGTCCGCCGGGTCAGCCTCGTCGCCGACGACCTGCCCGCGCTGCCCGGCGTGGTCGCCACCGAACGCACCGAGGGGCGAACCCACCTGCTCACCACCGACGCCGACCAACTGGTCCGCGACCTGGTCACCGCCGGGGTGACGTTCCGCGAGCTGGAGGTCCGCCCCACCTCGCTGGAGGAGGCGTTCCTCGCCATCACCGCCGACCCGACCACCGCCGACCCGGCCACCACCACGAGCGCCGCCGTCGGCGCCCGACCCACCGCCTGAGGAGTCGACGCCGTGCCGCTCACCCTGGTCCACGCCCGCTACCAGCTCCTGGAGACCATCCGCATCCCCGTCGCCGTGGTCGGCAGCGCGTTCTTCCCCGCCGCCGCGATGCTCTTCTTCGTCGTCCCGTTCGCCGGCGACGACCCGACCGGCGCGACCTACGCCACCGCCGCGATGGTCACCTTCGCGGTGATGAGCGCCAACATCTTCCAGTACGGCGTCGGCGTCGCCGAGGACCGCGACCAGCCGTGGAACCCGTACACCCGGACCCTGCCGGCCGGGCCGGGACCCCGGCTGGCCGGGCGGATCCTCGCCGGGCTGGTGCTGACCTACCTGTCGATGCTGCCCGTCGTGGTCATCGCGGCGGTCGCCACCGCCGCCCGGGTCACCCCGGTCGGGCTGCTGCTCGGCGCGGCCACCGTGGCCGTGGTGTCGGTGCCGTTCACCCTGCTGGGGCTCGCCATCGGCTACTCGCTGCCGAGCAAGGCGGCGATCGTCGTCGCGCAGGTCATCTTCTTCCCGCTGGCCTTCGGCGGCGGCCTGCTCTCCGCGCCGGGCGACGCGCCCGGCTTCATCCAGGCGGTCGCCCCCTTCCTGCCCACCCGGGGCGCGGTCGAGCTGATGTGGGCGGCGGTCGGCGACTGGCGGCCCGACCCGCTCGCCCTGGCCATGCTCGGGGTCTGGATCGTGCTGCTCGCCACGGTCTCCGGCTGGGCGTACCGCCGGGACGAGGGTCGCCGGTTCAGTTGACCTGTACGCCGGTTCGGCCCGGTGGCCGCCGCCCGGTGCCACGATGCCGGCAGGGCGGCCACCGGCCCGCCCCACAGCCGAGAGGGGTCGACGTGCGCACCGTCGCCGCGGGCACGCCCTGCTGGACCGACCTGGCGACCCCCGACCTGGACGCCGCCCGGCGGTTCTACCCGGAGCTGTTCGGCTGGACCGGCCGGATCGCACCCGAACCCGAGCGGGCCGGCTACACCACCTTCCACCGGGACGGCCGGGCGGTGGCGGGTGCCGGCCCACCGGCCGACCCGGGCCGGGAGCCGGTCTGGTCGACGTACGTGGCGACCGACGACGCCGACCTGGTCACCACCCGGGTCGAGGCGGCCGGCGGGCAGGTGCTGGTCGCCCCGTTCGACGTCCTGCACGCCGGCCGGATGGCGGTCTTCGCCGACCCGGCCGGCGCGGTGTTCAGCGTCTGGCAGCCGATGCGGACCCCCGGCGCCGAACTGCTCGACGCCCCCGGGGCGATGTGCTGGAACGAGCTGGTCAGCCCCGACCCGGAGGGCGCGAAGGTCTTCTACGAGCTGGTCTTCGGCTGGCACCCGGAGGAGCAGCCCGCCGGAGGACCCGGCTACACCGGCTGGCGGTGCGGGGCCCGGATCGTGGCCGGGATGCTGCCCACCCCCGGCCCCGCGCGGCCGGCGTACTGGTCGGTGTTCTTCGCGGTGGCCGACGTGGACGCGACCGCCGCCCGCGCCACCACCCTCGGCGGCACGATCCTCACCCCGCCTCGGGACACCCTGCTCGGCCGCCGGAGCACCCTACGCGACCCCACAGGTGCCCGGTTCTCGCTGCTCCGCCCCGCCGCCGACCCCACCTGACGACGGGGACGCCGCAGCTCAGGGGCGCGGCGGGCCGGGGCGGCTCGGCACCACCAGCGGACCGTGGTCGCCGGGGACGACCCGGACCCGGGCCCGGTAGTGGCGGGACAGCAACTCCTCGGTGAGCACCTCATCGGGCGGGCCCGCCGCGACGACCCGGCCGTCGGCGAGCAGCACCATCCGGTCGGCGTACTCGCCGGCGACGGAGAGGTCGTGCATGGTGGCGAGCACGGTGAGGCCGTGCGTCCGGCGGAGCTGGTCGACCAACTCCAGCACCTCCTGCTGGTGGCCGATGTCCAGCGCGCTGGTCGGCTCGTCCAGCAGCAGCAGGGTGGCCCCCTGGGCGAGGGCACGGGCCAGGAACACCCGCTGCCGTTCCCCGCCGGAGAGGGTGGCCAACTCCCGCCCGTGGAACCCGGTCAGGTCCAGCCGGTCGAGGACGTCGTGGACGACGGCCAGGTCGGCCGCCGACTCCCGGCCCAGCGGCGCGATGTACGGGGTACGCCCCAGCAGGACGTAGTCGAACACCGACATCCCCGCCGGCACCACCGGGGACTGCGCCACCGTCGCCACCACCCGGGCCCGCTCCCGGCGACGCAGCGCGCCGGACGGCGTACCGAAGAGGGAGACCGCGTCCGGGGCGGGCAGCAGGCCGCCGACGGCGCGCAGCAGGGTCGACTTGCCGGCGCCGTTCGGCCCGATCACGGTGACCCACTCGCCCGCGGCGACCGTCAGGTCGACGCCGGCCAGGATCACCTCCCCGCCGAGCCGCACGTGCAGCCCCCGCACCTGCACCGCCGGCACACTCACGGGACTGCTCACGGGGCTGTCTCTGTTCGCGACTGCGGGGCTCGCAACACCGGCTCACTCCTCGCGCTCACGGGGCTGTCTCTGTTCGCGACTGCGGGGCTCGCAACACCGGCTCACTCCTCGCGCTCACGGGGCTGTCTCTGTTCGCGACTGCGGGGCTCGCAACACCGGCTCACTCCTCGCGCTCACGGGGCTGTCTCTGTTCGCGACTGCGGGGCTCGCAACACCGGCTCACTCCTCGCGCTCACGGGAACACCCGGCGGGCGGTGCGCAGGACCAGGACGAAGAACGGGCCGCCGAGCAGGGCGGTGACCACGCCGATCGGGATCTCGGCGGGGGCGGCGGCGGTCCGGGCGACCACGTCGGTCAGCGCCAGGAACGCCGCCCCGAAGAGCAGCGACAGCGGCAGGATCACCCGGTGGCTCGACCCGGCCAGCAGCCGTACGGTGTGCGGCACGATGATCCCGACGAAGCCGATCAGCCCGGAGGCGGAAACCGCGGCGGCGGTGCCCAGCGAGGCGGCGGCGATCAGCAGGTAGCGGGAGCGTTGCGGGTGCAGCCCGAGGCCGCTCGCCTCGTCGTCGCCGACGGAGAGCACGTCGAGTTCGCGCCGGTGCAGCAGCACCACCACGGTGGTCAGCACGAAGTACGGCAGGATCAGCCGCACGTCACCCCAACCGGCGGTGCCCAGCCGGCCGAGCAGCCAGGAGTAGACCTGCTGGATGCTTTCGGAGTGCCGTTGCAGCAGGTACGTCTGCCCGGCGGCGAGGAACGCGGACACCGCGACCCCGGCCAGGATCAGGGTGGCCGGGGAGCGGTCCCGCCCACCGGCCGCCCCGAGCAGGTAGGTCAGGGCGACCGCGCCGAGCGAGCCGACGAACGCGGCGAGCGGAATGGTGACCGGCATCCCGGTCAGCGCCCCGCCGGCCCCGACGCCGCCCAGCGTGATCACCGCGGTCACCGCGAACCCCGCGCCGGCCGCCACCCCCAGCAGGTACGGGTCGGCCAGCGGGTTACGGAACACCCCCTGGTAGCAGCCGCCGGCCAGGGCGAGCAGACCGCCGACGAGCAGGCCGAGCACCACCCGGGGCAGCCGCAGCTCGGTGACGATCGCGATCTCGCGTTCGGTGAGCCCGCTGTCCAGGCGTACCCCGGGCAGCAGGTTGAGCAGCTCGGCGGCGACGCTGCCGGGCGGCAGGCTGACCGGGCCGAGGGACACCCCGGCGACCAGGGCCACCAGCACGGCGAGCACCCCGGCGGCGAGCCAGCGCTTGCGCAGGCCGGCCGGCCGGGGCGTACCGGTGACGCGGGCCGGCCGGGACGCGTCGCGCGTCCCGGCCGGTGCGGGTGTGGTGGACCGCACGGTCACCGGACCGTCACGCCGGTACCTTGGCGGTGGCGTCGACGATCGACCGGAGCAGGTCGACCACGCGCGGGCCCCAGCGCGAGGCGATGTCGTCGTCGAGCGCGACGACCTGGTTGTTCTTGACGGCGGTGACGCCGGCCCAGCCGCTGCGGGCCTTGACCGTGTCGGCGCTCTGCTGGCAGCACTTGACGTCGGCGAGGAAGACGAAGTCGGGGTTCGCCTTGACGATGACCTCCTGGGAGAGCTGCGGGTATCCGCCGTTCTTGCCGTCGGCGTCGGAGGCGTCGGCGATGTTCTCCAGGCCGGCCAGCGCGTAGATCGAGCCGATGAAGGTCTTGCTGGTCGCGCTGTACAGCTCCGGCCCCAGCTCGTGGTAGTAGGTCAGCTTCGTCGACCGCTGCGGCAGGTCCTTGGTGAGCTTGCCGATCTCGTCCTTCATCCGGGCGGTGACGTCCGCCGCCTCGGTCGGGTGGCCGGTGAGGGTGCCCAGGTCGGTGAGCTGCCGGTAGGTGTCGTCGAGGGTGGCGGCGGCCGGGGTGAGCAGCACCGGGACCTTCAGCGCGGTGAGCTGAGCGATGATCTTGTTGGTGTCGTTGGCGAGGACCACCAGGTCGGGGTTCTTGCCGGCGATCGCCTCGGCGTTCGGCTGGAAGCCGGACAGCTCGCTCTTGGGCGCGTCGGCCGGGTGGTTCGACTGGTCGTCGACGGCGGTGACCTGCGAGCCTGCCCCGATGGCGAAGAGCATCTCGGTCGCGGTCGGCGACAGCGAGACGATCTTCTCGGGCCGCTTGTCGAGGGTGAGGTTGCCCACCGTGGCCGGGAAGGCCGCCGCGCCGGAGCTGCCGCCGGCGGCGGGGGTGTCGTCGGAGGTCTTCTCGGCGCACGCGCCGAGGGCGAGGGCGGCCACCGCGAGGGTCGCGGCGAACAACCGGGGGGTACGTCGGGACATCTGGCCTCCTGTCGGTCGAGGAGCGTGGTGCTTCGCCGACAGGGAGCGTGGTGCGCGCCCGTCCGCGAGGCGCCCTTCCTCGAGAGCGCGTGTCGCGACCGACCGCAGGCGACCTGGCTCGTCCCCACACACGGCGAGGCCGGCCACTCGGGCCGGGCGTCGCGGCGGCTCCGGCGCGGGGCGGGGAGCCTGGTGGGTCATCACAGTTGCGGGACAGCGCCGGTTTCGCACCGGCTTCGCTGCGGTCGATCGGGTGCCACGGTAGCGCACCACCAGCGAAGATCGTCCGGACGGGAGGGGTGGGTGGGGCCCCGCCGGGGGCTTACGGGACCCCACCCGGAATCACGTCCGGTAACTCAGCAGTACGTGCTCTGCTTGTTGATCACGCGGTAGGGGCAGTCGGCGTACTCGGACAGGAGCAGCACCGCCTCCTTGTTGCGGGAGGTCTGCGCGGGGATCACCTCGTCGGGCGGGTAGAAGCCGCCGCCGGCCCCGGACGACCCGGGGTACATCTCGAAGGTGTACGCCCAGATCTTGTGGGTCGCCCACATCCAGTCGAGGCTGTCGCCGTCGGTGATGTAGAGGTCGCTGGACTGCTCGGGGGTGTAGCCGTTGGTGGCCGCCATCCGCTGCCCGAGCGTGGCGAAGGTGTTGTACTGGTCGGCGGTCATCCCGCTGGGGGTGTTCGCCGTGGTGTAGCCGAACGGCCAGAGCACCAGCTGCGAGTAGGTGTGCCAGTCGATGTTGGCCTTGATCTGCTGCACCCCGCCGACGACCCGGCTGTTGACGAAGTCCCGCAGCGCCTTGGTCTCCGGGGCGGAGAACGCGGACGGCCCCCGGTAGGTGCTCGACGACGGCGTGCCGGACGAGCCGCCGCAACAGCCCCAGTTGTAGCCCCAGTTGCGGTTCAGGTCGGTGCCGACCGCCGCCGCACCGCTGTTGGGCTGCCGGTTCTTGCGCCAGGACCGGTAGGAGCCGGTGGCGATGTCGTACTCGCTGCCGTCCGGGTTGACCGTGGGGACGATCCAGATCTCCCGGGAGTTGACGATGCTGGTGATCCGCGAGTCACTGCCGTAGCTGTCGGTGAACAGGTTCAGCAGGTAGATCGCCATCTCGACGGTCAGGTGCTCGCGGGCGTGCTGCTGGGAGTTGAACAGGATCTCCGGTTCGGCCTCGTCGGTGCCGACGTTGTCCGAGATCTTCACCGCCATCAGGTCGCGGCCCTCGTACGACCGACCGATGCTGATCTTGCGGGCGATCGCCGGGTGGTCGGCGACCACCTGGTTGACCACGGTGGTCAGCTCGGCGTAGTCGTGGTAGTTCGAGTCGGCCGGCGGGAAGGCGTTGGCGCGGGCACCCTCGGCGGGGGACGGCTCGACCTCCCGTTCCAGCCGGAAGCCGAGCCGGGTGATGGCGGCGGCCTCGGACCGGTTGGCCGAGACGTACAGCACGCCGTGCTCGGCGGAGTCGATGGCCGCGCCGGTGCGGGCGACCGCGTTGCGGTCGGCGAGGGTACGCGGACCCAGCACGCGGTAGCTGACGGCGGTGGGCTCGGGCTCCGGGGCCGGGCGGGCGGAGACCGGCCCGGTGGCGACGGCGGTGAGGCCGAGGCCGGCGACGACGGCGAGCGCCAGGCGACGCCGGAAGGGGGAGGTGCGGAAGGCCATGGACATCCTCCTCGGGGTACGGGGTATCCCGTTGTGCGCCCACTCCACCAGCAGTCACATGGTCATATCAATATCTGTGACTATCTCCAACCATCCCGACCGGATCGTCATGTCGGCAATGGTTTTCCTGATGCAACCCCCTGGCGAAACTTCCTGCCAGGCGGGACAGTGAACGGCAACGATTCCCCACCCTGCGGAGTTGCCATGTCCAGCAGAGTCCTGCGCACGGTCGCCCTCGTCGGCGTCGCCACCCTCACCCTGCTCGCCAGCACCGCACCCGTCCGGGCCGGCGGTCCGTCACCCACCGGAACGCACCCACCTGCCGGGGACCGTCCGCCCACCGGGGACCGTCCGCCCGCCGGTGGGCACGACGAGCAGATCACCTTCCAGGAGTGGTCCCGGTACCCCGACTGGCGGGCCGGCACCCACCGGGGCACCCACGCCGCACCCGGCCGCCACGCCGGTCTCACCATCGGCCGCCCCGCCGGCACCACCGAGTTCACCGACGAACACACCGGCACCACCCGCACCTGGGAATACGCCACCTGGACCTCGCCGCCCACCCCGATCGGCTTCGACGCCACCGAACTGGTCGCCTCCTGGAACGCCGACACCCCCGCCGGCACCTGGCTCCAGGTCGAACTCCAGGGCACCTACTCCACAGGCGACCACACCCCCTGGTACGTCATGGCCCGCTGGGCCTCCGGCGACCGCGACATCGCCCGGGCCACCCTGGACGGTCAGGGCGACCCCTGGTCCAGCGTGTGGACCGACACGTTCGCCATCGACGACGCGGACGCCGGGGTGCTGCTGCGGTCGTACCAGCTCCGGTTGACCCTCTACCGCGCACCCGGCCAGGCCGCCGCGCCCCGCGTGCGGATGCTCGGCGCGATGAGTTCACACGTGCCCGACCGGTTCACCGTCCCGCCGAGCCGGGGCGGCATCGCCTGGGGCACCGAACTGCCGGTGCCGGCCCGCTCCCAGATGATCCACCGGGGCAGCTACCCCGAGTGGGGCGGCGGTGGCCAGGTCTGGTGCAGCCCGACGTCCACCACGATGGTGCTGGAGTACTACGGCAAGCTCCCGTCGGCGGCCGACCTGTCCTGGATCGACCCCGACCACCCGGACCCGCAGGTCGTCCACGCCGCCCGGATGACCTGGGACAACGAGTACGAGGGCGCGGGCAACTGGCCGTTCAACACCGCGTACGCCGCCAGTTTCCCCGGCATCGAAGCCCGGGTCACCCGGCTGCACTCCCTCGACGAGGCGGAACGCTTCATCCGCGCCGGCATCCCCGTGGTCACCTCGCAGTCCTTCCTCGACACCGAGCTGGACGGGTCGAACTACGGCACCTCCGGGCACCTGTTCGTGATCGTCGGCTTCACCGCCGAGGGCGACGTGATCGTCAACGACCCGGCGTCCGCGTCCAACGCCGAGGTGCGCAACGTCTACCGACGCGACCAGTTCGAGCAGATCTGGCTACGGACCAAGCGGCACCGGGCCGACGGCACGGTGGCCGGCGGCTCGGGCGGCATCGCCTACCTGATCAAGCCGACCGACCGCCCCTGGCCGGTGGTCCCCGGCTCGACCAACTGGTGACCCCCATCCGCCCGCCCGAGATCCCCACGGCCGGGCGGACACGGTCGGCGGACACGGCCGGGCGGACACGGCCGGCGGGCCCGGTCGGGCGGACACGGTCGGCGGGCACGGCCGGGCGGACACGGCCGGGCGGACACGGCCGGGCGGACACGGCCGGGCGGACACGGCCGGGCGGACACGGCCGGGCGGACACGGCCGGGCGGACACGGCCGGGCGGACACGGCCGGGCGGACACGGCCGGGCGGGCCCGGTCGGGCGGGATGATCGACTCCCGTGGGCCGAAGTAGGGGCATAACCGCCCGACGACACCCCTGATTCGCCACCACAGGGTGAATCTTGGTCGCCAGAACCCCGATCCACCCAGGTCAGCCTGGAGGCGATCCGCCCAGGGGGCCGAAACAGCGGCATCGCCACTCGGCGATACCGCCACCGGCCCGCCCCTGAGTGGTTCTCTCGCCCGACCAGGCCCAGACCCCCCTCCACCTGGTCGGCCGAGAGATCCACTCAGGTGAGCCGAAGTAGCGGCATTACTGCTGAGTGATACCGCTACTTCGCCGCACTGGAGTAGATCTCAGGCTCGTCCGGCCGGGCAGCGGGGCGCGCGACCGATACGGGCGGGCAGGGCGCGAACGCGCAGGGTGCGAACGAGTGCGCGGGTCGGGCGGGGGTCAGGGGTCAGGGGCGGGGGTCAGGGGCGGGGGTCAGGGGCGGGGGTCAGGGGCGGGGGTCAGGGGCGGGGGTCAGGGGCGGGGGTCAGGGGCGGGGGTCACCCTCGACGGGGTGGTCGTCGCCCGCCAGGGCGGAGCGCAGCCGCTCCTTCTCCGCCCGACGTCGCTCGGCGGCGGCGGCCACCTCCTCGGCCATCTGGTCCCGCCAGCCCCGGAGCAGGAAGAACGACGCGGCGGCCGAGAAGATCAACGCCACCATAAGCTTGAGGAACAGGTTCATCCCGACCGGCCACAGTGCCACCACGACCAGCAGGAACAGCCCGATCCGGGCCAATGTGTACTTGACCGCCGCGCTCACCGGACCGCCTCGATCCGCGACTGCGGGGCTCGCACAACCCGCTCACTCCTCGCGCTCACCGGGCCACCTCGACTCGCGACTGCGGGGCTCGCACAACCCGCTCACTCCTCACGCTCACCAGAGCACCCCAGCTCGCGACTGCGGGGCTCGCACAACCCGCTCACTCCTCGCGCTCATGCCTTTCCCCATTCCTGCTTCTGCGTCGGGGCTCCGACACCGGTGGCTCAGCCCGTGCGTCGGGCCAGCCAGTGCACGCCCTGGAACCAGAGGACCGCGTACCCGACGGTGAACGCGAGTGCGGCCAGCCCGCCGGTGAGCAGCGGCGCGAGCCCGGACGCCAGGCCCGCCACCAGCAGCCCGGCGAGCACCGCGACCACCGCGGCGGACAGGGCCGCCATCACCCGGGCCGCCCCGAAGTCCCAGGCCCGGAAGTCGTCCCAGAACAGCCAGGCCGGCAGGATCACCGCCAGCCAGCCGTTGGT
This sequence comes from Micromonospora sp. WMMD723, assembly GCF_049863385.1. Classification (NCBI taxonomy): domain Bacteria; kingdom Bacillati; phylum Actinomycetota; class Actinomycetes; order Micromonosporales; family Micromonosporaceae; genus Micromonospora; species Micromonospora sp. WMMD723. The sequence goes on along the minus strand of NZ_JBMKNR010000001.1, from coordinate 2,397,446 downwards.
ACGGCCGAAGTCACCCGCGCCGGCCACGGCGAACGCCCAGTCGAAGAGCACCAGTGCCAGCACGCCGATCACCCAACCGGCCAGGCTCACCCCGAGCAGGTCACCCAGGGTCAGGATGCGTCCCTCGGCGTCCCGGCGGGGAAACCCGCTGCGCTGCTGCGCGGTCGGCTGCTGTCCGGTCATGGTGTGACGAGCATACGGCCGGGTCAGGCCCAGACCTGCTGCGGCTCGGCACGCCGGGACGCCAGTGACGGCGCCCGGTCGTACTCGCGGACCACGTTGTAGCGGGTGTCCCGCTCCACCGGCTGGAAACCGGCGTCCCAGATCAGGTTGAGCAGGTCGTCGCGGTGCATGGTGTTCGGGGTGCCGTACGAGTCGGCGTCGTGCGTGATCTTGTATTCGACGACCGAGCCGTCCAGGTCGTCCACGCCGAAGTTGAGCGAGAGCTGGGCGACCGACAGGCCGTGCATCACCCAGAAGTTCTTCAGGTGCGGGACGTTGTCGAACAGCAGCCGGGAGACCGCGAACGTCTTGAGCGACTCGGCCGGCGACGCCATCGTGGTGCGCGCCTGGATCCGGTTACGGATCTTGCCGTCCGCCGAGTCGACGAAGTCGTGCTGGTAGCGCAGCGGGATGAAGACCGCGAACCCGCCGGTCTCGTCCTGCAACTCGCGCAGCCGCAGCACGTGGTCGACCCGGTGCCGGGGCTCCTCGATGTGGCCGTAGAGCATCGTCGCCGGCGTCTTCATGCCCTTGGCGTGGGCCAACGCGTGGATCCGCGACCAGTCCTCCCAGTGGCAGTTGTGGTCGACGATGTGCTGGCGGACCTCCCAGTCGAAGATCTCCGCGCCACCACCGGTCAACGACTCCAGGCCGGCGTCCATCAGCTCGTCGAGGATCTCGTCGGCCGACAGGCCGCTGATCTTCTCGAACCACTGCACCTCGGTCGCGGTGAAGCACTTGAGCTTGACGTTGGGCAGCGCCGCCTTCAGCTCGCGCAGCACCTTGGGGTAGTAGCGCCAGGGCAGGGTGGGGTGCAGGCCGTTGACGATGTGCAACTCGGTGAGCTGCTCGTCCTCCATCTCCTTGGCCTTGCGGACCGCTTCCTCGATCCGCATCGTGTACGCGTCCTTCTCGCCCGGCTTGCGCTGGAACGAGCAGTACGCACACGAGGCGGAACAGACGTTCGTCAGGTTGAGGTGCCGGTTGACGTTGAACATCACCCGTTCGCCGTTCAACTCGGTACGCCGGTGGTGGGCCAGCCGGCCCAGCCAGGTCAGGTCGTCGCTCTCGTAGAGGGCGATCCCGTCCGAGCGGGTCAGTCGCTCCCCCGCGTACACCTTCTCTTCGAGCTCACGCTTGAGTCCGGCGTCCATCGAAAAGCCACGTCCCTTCCACCTGCGGTCCCGATCGAGCCTACGTCGGACGACCGACAGGTCGGCAGGACGGGCACCGCCAGCGACCTACCTCACCCGTACTCCCAGGGTTCTCCAAGCCGCTACCGCATCGACATCGTTGTCCCGGTGCGGTAAGACAGGATGGGACGCGGCGCACACCGGCGGCGTTCCGGGTCGCCGCGCCCCACCTCACGCGGTGGCACCATCACGCGGCACAGGGAGCGGAATGGTCGACAGCGGGCACAGGCGACGGCAGCGACGACGGGTTCCGGTGATCTCCCCGGTGCTGCGTCCGGCGCTCTGGTCGGCCCTGCTCGGCGCGGTCGCCGCGATGGCCCTGGCCACCCCGGTCTACGCCGACCCGGCCCTGCCCGACACCGTCCCGGACACCGGTTCCCGGCCGGTGGCGACCGGCTCGCTGCAACTGCCCGGCGCGGCGGCCCCCGGCTACCCGACCGCCGGCCAGCCCGGCTACCCGACCACGCTGCCCGTCGGCGGCCTGCCGACCAGCCCGCTGCTGTCCCAGATCGACACGCTGACCGCGCAGAACGGCCAGCTCGCCGACCAGCTCCTCCAGCTCGAGAAGCAACGCGACGACGCCCGGGTGCAGCTCACCGGCGTGCAGAGCGAGCTGACCCGGGCCCGGGGCGCGCTGACCGTGGCCGAGCAGCAGGCCAACGCCGTCGCCGCGAACGCCTTCAAGGCCGCCGCCGCCCTGCCGCCCGGCGAGTTCGCCCGCGACCTGCACGGGCTGAGCGTCCTGCAACGGGTCTCCCGGGGTGAGCAGGCCGACGGCGAGACCACGGCGGCGTCCGGCGAACTCTCCCGCGCCCGTACGGCCGAGCAGGTCGCCGCCCAGGCGGTCACCGCGGCCACCGACCGGGTCCGGCGCGCCGAGGAACAGTTCGCCGCGGTGCAGAAGGCGCTGCGCGACAACGATGCCAAGATCGCCAAGCTGCGGGCCGACAACCAGGCCCAGCTCATCGCCCTGGAGAAGCAGCAGGAGGCCGCCGAGCAGAAGCTCGGGTCGGCGTACGTCGAGGGGCAGAGCAGCAGCGGCCTGAACGCCAGCCCGCAGGCGCTCGCCGCCGTGCGGTACGCGCTGGCGCAGCTCGGCGACCCGTACCTGTGGGCGGCCGAGGGCCCGGACCGGTTCGACTGCTCCGGTCTGATGTGGGCGGCCTACCGGTCGGCCGGCTACTACGACCTGCCCCGGGTCGCCCGCGACCAGTACTACGCCACCCGCGGCCGGACGGTCTCGCAGAGCGCCCTGCTCCCCGGCGACCTGCTCTTCTTCGCCTCGGGTAGCAGCTGGACGACCATCCACCACGTCGCGATGTACATCGGCAACGGGCGGATGGTGCAGGCACCCCGCAGCGGAGACGTGGTCAAGATCTCCCAGGTGCGGTGGTCCAGCCTCTACGCCTCCACCCGCGTCGTCGGCGCGGTGACCAGCCCCGGGGCCCCGGTCACCCCGCCGCCCACCCCGAAGCCCACCACGGCGTCGCCGAAGCCCACCACCCCCACGCCGAAGCCCACCACGGCGTCGCCGAAGCCGACCACACCCACGCCCCGGCCGACCGGAGGGTCGACCACCGGGCCGACGAAGCCGCCGACCACTCCGAGGCCGCCGGTCACCTCCGCGCCGCCGACCCCCACGCCGACCAGGACCGCCGACCCGACACCGAGCCTCACCGGTTCCGGCACCCCGAGCCCGGAGGACAGCGGCGCGGTGGAGAGCAGCCGGTCGGCGTCCGCCCCGGCGTCGGCGGGTGCCTCGGCGAGCACCGGGAGCTGACCGGCCGGCACCGTCGCGACCGTCCCGTCGGCACTCCGGCTGTGCCGACGGGACGAGATGTGGCACGGTGACACGAGGCACATCCGGTCACCGTTCGCGGGACGCGGGTGCGAGGGTGCGCGGAGGGCGAGCATGGGCGAGCAAGAGGTTCCGGTGGGGCACGTCGACCAGGGACCGGTGCCCGACCCGGCCGAACCCGCCGTCCGCACCGACGCCGGGCGGGCCACCCCGGAACCCGTCGACGCCCCGCCTGGCCCCGACCGGGTCACCAGCATCCCGGCCCGGCCCGGCCCGCCCGCCGACGGCACGGCCCGCGCCACGGCCAGCGTACGTACCGTGACCGCCCCGCTCGAGGGCGGCGACCTGCCGGCGGGGCCGGCGACCGCGACCACCTACCGGGCCGGCACCCCGGCCACCGAGCCGGCCGTTCCGGCCTCCCGAACACCCGAGCCGGACGGCTCCGCCAGCGGCGACCCGACCCCGGGCGGCTCCACCCCGGGCGGCTCCACCCCGGGCGACCCGACCCCGGGCAAGTCGACCCCGGGTGGCCCGATCACCGCCCCGACCTCCCGGGCATCCGACCCGGACGACCCCGCCGACGGCAGCCCGGCCCCGGTCGGGCCGGCGACCGTTCCCGGACAACGCGACAGCTCGGACGGCCGCCCGGCACGGGCCAGCGTCTCCGTCCCCGGGCTCAGCCGGGTCTCCGCCGCCGAGGCGGAGGGTGCGGCGGCCGACGCGGGCACCCGGCCCGGGGATGCCGCCCCCGGGGTGTACCGGTCGACGCCTGTCAACCCGGAGCCACCCGAGCCCGCGCGGCCCCCGGAGCCGGTCCAGCCCCCCACCCCGCCGACGCCGGAGCCGGAGCCCGCCCCCGAACCGCTGCCGGCCCCCACCCCCGAGCCGGCCCCGGGCCCGGTCACTCCCGAGCCGCCCGCCCCCGGCCCGTTCCCCTCGCCGGTCCCGCCGCTGCCCGGTCCCGTTCCGGTCCCGCCCGGCCCGGTCCCGCCCGTACCGGGGCCGCCGCTGCCGCCCCCGGGCCCGGCGGTGCCCCCACCCCCACCGCCGCCCGGCCCGATGCCGGCGCCCCCGTTCCCCCCGCCCCCGGCCGTGCCGGCCACCCCGACGACCTTCCGGGCCAGCGCGTCCGTCACCGTGCCCGCGGCCGGCGGCACCGTCGCCCCACCCGCCTCGGCACCCCCGGCCGGCAGCAGCCCGGCCTCGGCACCCCCGGCTTCCGCGCCCTCCCCCGTCTTCCGGCCGCCCACCTCCGCACCCCCGGCCGCGACGCCCTCCGCACCGGCCAGCCCCACCCCGTCGGCCTCCGCGCCCCCGGCACCCGCCAGCTTCACCCCGCCGGCCTTCGAGACGCCCTCCGCGTTCACCCCACCGGCCGCTGCATCCCCGGCACCTTCCGCCTTCGCCCCGCCGACGTCGGCGCCCCCGGCGCCCTCCGCCTCCACCCCGCCCCCCGCCCCGGTGGGTACCGGCCGAACGGATGCCGGCAACGTGGGGGCAGGCAGCACGGCAGCCGGTTCGGCGATGCCGACGTTCCGGGCCCCGGTCGTGCCCGACCCGGTGGGCGACGGCGCGACCTCGGCGCTGCCGGTGGTGCCGGCTCCCGCACTGCCCACCTGGCCGACGTCCGGGTCCGCACCACGTCGCACGGCCGGCGGCACGCCCCGCCCCTCCTCCGGCACGCCCTACCAGGGCGGCCCGGACCTGGCCAGCGTCGGCTACGGCGGCACCGACGGCCCTGCGCACGCCACGGTCGCCTTCCCGGCCGGCAACCCGGTGGAGAACTCCGGCTCGCTGACCGGGCACATCCTGGCCCAGGGCTGGTCCGACACGCCGGCCCCGAGGTCCAGGACCACCAGGGTGGTGATCGTGCTGGCCGCCTCGCTGGGGCTGCTGGTGGCGATCAGTGTGCTCGTCGTCCTGCTCGCCAACGACGTGATGGACGGGCTGGTCGGCGGCATGCTGTCCCAGTGAGGCCGGCCGTCGGCCACGCCGGTGCAGGGGACGGCCGGGCAGGTGGGGGATGCCCGGAACGGGTGAGTCCGCCCACTACCGGCTCGGGGCACACTGGCGACGTCGCCGGAGCGCCGTACACTTGTCGGGATCACTGACCCGGCACGCGTGGCGTGCCCCTGGGCGATCTTGCGGGCGATTCGGCGGCGTATCCATGCTGCGGCGGGCCATCGCGAAGATGCGCCCCGCTCGAAAGGCATTTCTTGACCACCTCCGTTGACCCCGGCACCAGTCCGTCCGTCCACGACCTCCCGACCGACGACGTCACCCCGGCCACCCCCGTCGGCTTCGCCGACCTGGGTCTGCCCCGGCAGCTCGTCGACGCTCTCGCCCGGCAGGGCATCACCACCCCGTTCGAGATCCAGCGGGCCACCCTGCCCGACGCGCTCGCCGGCCGGGACGTCCTCGGCCGGGGCCAGACCGGCTCCGGCAAGACCCTCGCCTTCGGCCTGCCGATCGTCGCCCGGCTGGCCGAGCTCAACCGGGCCCGGCCGCTGCACCCGCGCGCCCTGGTCCTCGTCCCCACCCGCGAACTGGCGATGCAGGTCAACGACGCGCTGCTGCCGCTGGGCAAGGCCGTCGGGATCTTCCTCAAGACCGCCGTCGGCGGCGTGCCGTACGACCGGCAGATCGACGCGCTGCGGCGGGGCGTCGAGATCGTCGTGGCCACTCCGGGCCGGCTCGGTGACCTGATCAACCGGGGTGTCTGCGTCCTGGACGACGTCGAGGTGACCGTCCTCGACGAGGCCGACCAGATGGCCGACATGGGCTTCCTTCCCGAGGTCACCGAGCTGCTCGCCAAGACCCCGGCGGGCGCCCAGCGGCTGCTGTTCTCGGCCACGTTGGACGGTGACGTCGACGCCCTGGTCAAGCGGTTCATGACCGACCCGGTGACGCACTCCACCGCGCCGTCGACCGCCTCGGTGTCCACGATGGACCACCACCTGCTGCTGATCCCGCCGCACGACAAGTTCGCCGTGGCGGCGTCGATCGCGGCCCGGTCCGGCCGGACGATGCTCTTCGCCCGTACCCAGCTCGGTGTCGACCGGCTGGTGGAACAGCTCGGCGCGGTGGGCGTACGGGCCGGTGGGCTGCACGGCGGCAAGACCCAGCGGATGCGTACCAAGACCCTCGCCGAGTTCCGCGAGGGACGGATGGACGTGCTGGTCGCCACCGACGTGGCGGCCCGGGGCATCCACGTCGACGGGGTGTCCCTGGTGCTGCACATCGACCCGCCGAAGGACCCGAAGGACTACCTGCACCGGGCGGGGCGCACCGCGCGGGCCGGCGAGTCCGGCGCGGTGGCCACGCTGGTGCTGCCCAAGCAGCGGCGGACCACGCTGGCGATGCTGGAGAAGGCCGGCGTGGAGCCGGCCGAGACCCGGGTGCGGGCCGGCGACGCGGTGCTCACCGAGCTGACCGGTGCCCGCGAGCCCAGCGGTGTCCCGGTCCGCGAGGAGCCCGAGCCGCGCCGGCACGGCGACCGCCCGCGCCGCTTCGGCGACCGGGACGCCCGGGGCTACGGCGGCGACCGGGGCCACGGCGGCAGCCGGGACGGCCGCGGCGGCTACGGCGGGGAACGGCCGAGCGGCAGCTACGGCGGGGAACGCCCGGCCCGGGAGCGGAGCTACGGCGGCGACCGGCCGAGCGGGGACCGCCGCTACGGCGACCGGCCGTACGGTGACCGCGCCGCCCGGGACGACCGCCCCACCGGCGACCGGGGCTACGGCGACCGGACCGGGAGCGGCGACCGGGGCTACCGCGACCGCACCGGCGGCTACCGCGATCACGGTGACCGGACCGGTGGCGACCGGGGCTACCGCGACCGCCCCACCGGCGGGCCCGGCTACGGCGAGCGGACCGGCGGCGGGCAGGGCTTCGGTGGGCAGGGCTTCGGTGGGCAGGGCTTCGGCGAGCGGACCGGCGGCGGTCACCGCGAGCGGCCGAGCGGCGAGCGCGGCTACGCGGAGCGTCCCCGGACCGACCGGAGCTACGGCGACCGCGGCGACCGGGGTTACGGCGACCGGCGCTTCGGCGAGCGCAGTGAGCCACGCTTCGGCGACCGGGACGCCCGGGGCGAGCAGCGGTCCGGTGAGCACCGGTTCGGCGGCGGCGACCCGCGTGGCACCGACCGTCGGGGCGGGTTCCGCACCGAGGGACGGGTCCGGGACGACCGGCCGCGCGACGACCGGCGGGGTTTCGGCGGCCGCCCGCCGGCGCGTACCCACTGATCGGATCGGGGAGCGGGCCGTCCCGGCCACGATCCCCCGAGGTTTTCCGACGCCGCCCCGGAGCACCGGTTCCGGGGCGGCGTTCGCGCATGCGCTGCCGTCGACGCCCTGCTGGCGTAACGTCCGGACCATGCCGAGGTCACTTTTCTGGAGCCGGACCGACACCGCCGGGGCCGAGCACGCCGTCCTCGACGACGGGGCCGGGTTCGCCGCGCACGGCACCCAACTGGCCGTCGACCCGGTCCCCTACACCTGCCGCTACCGGTTGGAGACCGGCTCGGACGGGGCCACCACCTCGCTCGCCGTGGAGGTGGAGGGGGCCGGCTGGTCGCGGAGCGTACGGCTGGAACGTGGCGCGGACGGGTGGCGGGTGCGCACCGGCGAGCAGGGTGACCTGGACGCGGCGCTGCGGGCGGCCGGCCAGCCACCGGCCGGGTTGCCCGGCATCGAGGACACCGACCGGCTGCACGCGGCGCTCGACGTCGACCTGGGCGGCTCGGCCCTGTTCAACAGCCTGCCGATCCGTCGGCTGGGGCTGGCGGGGGCCACGTCCAGCACCGAGCACCGGATCACCGTGGCGTGGGTGCTGGTGCCCAGCCTGGAGGTGGTAACCGGCGAGCAGGTCTACACCGCGCTCGGTCCGGGGCGGGTGGGGTTCACCAGCGACACCTTCCGCACCGAGCTGGAGGTGGACGGCGAGGGGCTGGTCCGGCACTACCCCGGGCTGGCCGACCGGGCCGACCTGGGCTGACGGCGGAACCGGGCGGGCACGGCCGCGCCGGGGTCAGCCGGCCCGGCTCCGGGGGTCAGCCGGGCCAGCTCCCGGTGCTGAGGAACCGGTCGATGGTGGCCAGGTGCGGGGCGAGGTCGAGGCCCTGCGCGGCCACCCAGTCGTCGTCGTAGTAGGTGTCGGCGTACCGGTCCCCGGCGTCGCAGATCAGCGTCACCACCGAGCCGGGCCGCCCCTGCGCGAGCAGTTCGGCGATCAGCCCGAACGCCCCCCACAGGTTGGTGCCGGTGGAGCCACCGACCCGCCGGCCGAGCACCGCCGAGCCGGCCCGCATGGCGGCCAGCGAGGCGGCGTCGGGCACCTGGGTCATCCGGTCGACCACCGAGGGCAGGAAGGACGCCTCGACGGTGGGCCGGCCGATCCCCTCGATTCGCGAGCCCCGGCCGGTGCGTACCGACCAGTCGGCGGCCTGCCACGCCGGGTAGAACGCCGAGTTCTCCGGGTCGACCACGCAGAGTTTGGTGGGCAGCCGCTGGTAGCGGGCGTACCGGCCGATGGTGGCGCTGGTGCCGCCGGTGCCGGCGCCGACCACGATCCAGGCGGGCACGGGGTGCCGTTCCAGGGAGAGCTGGGCGTAGATCGACTCGGCGATGTTGTTGTTGCCCCGCCAGTCGGTGGCCCGTTCGGCGTAGGTGAACTGGTCCATGAAGTGCCCGCCGCTGTCCTCGGCGAGCCACCGCGCCTCGACCACCACCTTGGCCGGGTCGTCGACCAGGTGGCAGCGCCCGCCGTGGAACTCGATCTGGGCGATCTTCTCGGGTGAGGTGGAGGCGGGCATCACGGCGACGAACGGCAGCCCGAGCATCCGGGCGAAGTACGCCTCGGAGACCGCCGTCGAGCCGGACGACGCCTCGATCACCGTGGTCGCCGGCCCGATCCAGCCGTTGCAGAGCCCGTAGAGGAACAGCGAGCGGGCCAGCCGGTGCTTGAGCGAGCCGGTGGGGTGCACCGACTCGTCCTTGAGATAGAGGTCGATCCCCCACTGCCGGGGCAGCGGGAACGGCAGCAGGTGGGTGTCGGCGGACCGGTTGGCGTCGGCCTCCACGGCGGCGATCGCCTCGGTCACCCACACCCGGCTGGCCTCGTCGCACCGGTCGAGATGAGTCACGTCGGCAACGGTACAAGCGAGGTCAGCTCGGGTTCGGGCCGGCCCGGCGTCGTTGCCGGCGCTGCCCTGCCCGGCCCGCCACCCGGATCACCGGGAGCAGCGCCAGCGCCAGCCGGGGGAAGGCGTCCAGCAGGCGTACCTGGGCACCCCGCCAGCGGGGCAGGCTGACCACCGGCCGGGGGCGGCGGGCGAGCCGGGCGACCCGGGCCGCGACCCGTTCCGGGCGCAGCAGGGTGCCGGTGAAGGAGGCCACCGCGCCGTCGTCGTCCAGCCGGTCGTGCAGCATCGGCGTCCAGATGCCGTCCGGGCAGAGGCAGGAGACGTGTACGTCACGCAGCCCGGCCGTCCGCAGGTCGGCGAGGGTGCCGATGCTGAACGCGAGCAGCGCGTGCTTGCTGGCCGCGTAGACGGTTTCGCCGGGGGCGGCGACCAGCCCGGCCAGGGAGACGACGTTGAGCACGTGCCCGTGCCGCTGGGCGCGCATCACGTCGAGGGCGGCGAGGGTGCCGTTCATCGCGCCGAGCGCGTTGACCTCGACCACCTGCCGTCGGGTGGCCGGGTCCTGCGTCCAGGACGGGCCGGTGACCAGGATGCCGGCGTTGTTCACCCACAGCCCGAGCCCGCCGCGACCGGCCGCCTCGGTGGCCACGGCGGCGCAGGCGGCCGGGTCGCGGACGTCCAGCGCCCGGGACCATCCGCCGAGCGGCGCGGCGGCGCGCGCGACCGCGTCGGGGTCCAGGTCGGTCAGGAGTACGGTCCAGCCGTCGGCGTGCAATGCGGCGGCGACGGCCCGGCCGAGCCCACCCGCCGCCCCGGTCACCACGGCGGTGGTGGGCGTCATCGGCGCAAGGTATCGCCGTCGCCCCGCCCGCACCAGCCCTGCCCGCACCAGCGTCGGTCGGCCGGTCAGGAGGCCGGCGGCTCGATCGGCTGGGGCCGGTTCTCCCACTTGGTCGACAGGGCGATGCCGGTGCGGGTGGAGGCCACCCCGGGGGTACGGCTCAGCCGCACGATCAGCTGTTCCAGCTCGGCGATGGTGCCCACCCGAGCCTTGAGCAGGAAGGATTCGACGCCGGCCATGAAGTAGCAGGACTCGATCTCGGGCATCTGCCGGAACGTCTCCAGCACGTCGTCGGTGTCCCCGCCGGAGTCCTCGACGATGCCGATGAGCGCGGTCACGCCGAGGCCGATCGCCTCCGGCTCGACCTCGGCCCGGTAGGCCCGGATGACGCCGCTGGACTCCAGCTTGCCGACCCGTTCGTGCACGGCCGGCGCGGAGAGGCCGACCTGCCGGGCCAGCTCGGCGTACGACAGGCGGGCGTTACCGCGCAGTAGTTCGACGAGGCTCCGGTCGATCGCGTCCACGGAGGGTGAGCCTATCCGTTGGGGCGTAACGTCCGGCGACCGGCATCCGTTGGATCTGACAGCAGGTGACAGTTCGCAGACCGACGGTCAAGGGAGTCCCGCGCCGGTACCATTTACTAACTTCCCACTCCGTGCGTTTTTCGCGTTTGGCGGACAGGCCAGTTCGCTGGTGCTGTAATTGCCATACGTCCCTCATGACGGCTCTGGGCTCGCACCGGCCGGGGGCAGTGTGTTCAGCCGAGGGCTTCGTCGACGCGAGGAGGGGGCTGTGGACACTGGAGATCGCCTGCTGACACCGGGTGAGGTCGCCGCACTGTTTCGGGTGGACCCGAAGACTGTGACGCGGTGGGCGGCGGCCGGCCGGATAGGCAGCATCCGGACTCCAGGCGGGCATCGCCGGTTTCGGGAATCCGAGGTGCGGGCCCTGCTGGAAGGGGAGGGCATGTTGGACGAGGCGGAAGACATGGGCAAGCCACGTAACGTGGGCCCGGCCGCCTCGACCGGGCCGGGTCCGGCCAATGCCGGGATGTACTGAATGGTGCGAGACGGACGCGCGGGCCGGCCGAAAGGTCCGGCCCGCCGCCGACTGAACGGGCGGCGGACCCGCCGGGACTGACCGTTGCGGCCCGGCTGACCCGTTGTGGCCCGGCTGACCCGTTGTGGCCCGGCCGGGCACTCGCCCCGATTGGCGACGGCGGTCGGGCACACACGTCCGGACACAACGGCGGTGGCCGTGGTGGTCAGCGGTCGGCGGCCAACTCGCCCGACCAGCGGCGGAACAGGGTGTGCGGCACGCCCAGGGCGTCCAGCACCTTGCCGGCGACGAAGTCGACCAGTTGCTGCGCGGTGGCGGACGCGCCCGCGCCGTAGAAGCCGGGGCTGGCCGGCAGCACCACCGCGCCGGCGTCGTGCAACGCGATCAGGTGCTCCAGGTGGCTGCGGGTCACCGGGGTCTCCCGGGGCACCAGCACCACCGGGCGTCGTTCCTTGAGGTTGACCTCGGCGGCGCGTTGCAGCAGGTCCTTCGACAGGCCGATGGCGATGCCGGCGCAGGCCGCCGTGCTGGCCGGCACGACCGCCATGCCGCGTACCCGGTAGGAGCCGCTACTCGGGCCGGCGGCGATGTCGCCGGCCGGCCAGTGCCGCACGTCGTCGTCGGTGAGGTCCCGGCCCAGCCAGCCGGCGAGGTCCTCGGCCCAGTGACCGTCCCGGAACGGCCGGCCGGTCTCGTCGAGGACGGTCAACCGGGCGGCCCGGGACACGATCAGGTCCACCGGATGCCCGGCGTCGAGCAGGCCCCGGACGACGGCCGCCGCGTAGGGGGTGCCGGACGCCCCGGAAACCCCCACCACCCATGGTTCGCGCATAAGCCCAGCCTGCCTGGTGTACGCCGACCGCCGACGCCCACCCCCGCAATCGCCCCTGCCGGCACGGTGCGGTACCGGCCGGTCGACCCACCGTCGCCGTACCGGTGGTCCGGGCCTCCCACCGCAGGCCCGGACGGCACGTCGACGCTGGACCTGCGATGCTGCGGACGAATGATCCACACGGTACGGGGGAGACATCGGTAATGGTCGACGAGATCCTCTGGTCGTTACGGTCGGCGTGCCCGATCCCACCCCGGCTCTCCCCGTACGCCGACGGGGTGCAGGAGTGGTTGCTGGAGCTGCTGCCCCGGCTGGGTCTGCCGTTGGGTGCCGAGGCGTTGCACCGGCTCGACCGGGCCGGCTTCGCCAGGTACGCGGGCCGCCTCTACCCCGACGCCAGCGAGCCGGATCTGCGTACCGTGTCGGCCCTGTTCACCTGGTTCTTCCTGGTCGACGACGCCTGCGACGGGCCGGACCGGCTGCCGTCGGAGCAGATCCGGGCGCTGCGCCGCGGGACGCTGACCCTGCTGCACGACGGTCCCCGCCGGCGGCACCCGGGGTTCGGGGGGCCGCTGCGCCGGCTGCTGGTCGAGGCGTGGCGGATGCCCCGGCGCCGGATGCCGGCCCGCTGGCGGCTGCGGTTCGCCGACGCGGTCGGTGACCACCTGGACGGCAACTGGCGGGAGGCGGTGGCGAAGGAGAGCGGCCGGACACCCGGCGTGGCCGAGTACGTCGCGTTGCGCCGGGCCACCTCGGCGGCGTACGTGTCGTATCCCCTGATCGAGTTCGTCGGCGGCCGGGCGCTGCCGGACGCGGTCTACCACCATCCGCTGCTGCGCGGGATCGGTGAACTCGGCAACGACCTGCTCTCCTGGTACAACGACCTCGCCTCGATGGAACGGGACCGGACCACCTCCGGCGGGCACAATCTGGTGCTGGCACTCGCCGACGAGCGGGACGTGCCGGTGGAGCGGGCTGCCGAGCTGGTCGCCGACCGCTGGCGGGACACGATGACCCGGTTCCAGGCGCAGTGCGCCGCCGTCCCGTCGTTCGGCCCGGCGCTGGACGGCTCCGTCGCCGCCCACCTCGACGGCATCGCGAACGCCGTCCGGGGCACCATCGACTGGACCCTGGAAAGCGCCCGCTACCCCGTCCACCCCCACCCCTGACACCCGACGCCCCCCGCCCCTGCCCTGCCCCGGCCTGCCCCGGTGATCAAGAGGTTTGCGTCAACTTGAAGATCAAAATTGACGCTAACCTCTTGATCACCTGACGCAAACCTCTTGATCACCGAGGGCAGCAGGCAGGACAGAGGCGGAGCAAGGGGCGCAGGGCAGGGGCGGGCGGGACGCAGAGCAGGACAACGCCGGCGGCGGGGTGCAGGACACCGCGTGGTGCAGCGCCGCGCGGGTGCAGGACACTGCGGGGTGCAGTGCCGGGCGCGGGTGCAGGACATTGCGGGGTGCAGTGCCGGGCGCAGGGTGAGCTAGGAGCGGGGTCAGGCGGCGAGGTCGAGGCGGATCACCAGGTCGAGCAGGGCGAAGACGAACAGGGCGATGCCGACGAAACCGTTGGCGGTGAAGAAGGCCCGGTTGACCCGGCTCAGGTCGGTCGGGGTGACCACCACGTGCTGGTAGCCGAAGGCGACCGCGGTGAGCGTCAGCCCGATCCACCACGGCCAGCCGAAGCCGACCAGCGCACCGAACCAGATGAACAGCACGAACGTCACCACGTGCGCCACGGTGGAGGCGTGCAGGGCGAAGCGCCGGCCGTAGCGGGCGGGGACGCTGCGTACGCCGATCTGACGGTCGACCTCGTCGTCCTGACAGGCGTAGATCAGGTCGAAGCCGCCGATCCACAGGCCGACGGCTGCGCCGAGCAGCCAGGCCGGCCCCGAGCCGGCGAAGGTACCGGTGACGGCGAGCCAGGCGCCGACCGGGCCGACCGCCTGGGCGACCGCCAGGATGGCGTGTGGCCAGTCGGTGAACCGCTTGCCGTAGGGGTAGACGACCAGCGGGATGACGGCGAGCGGGGCGAGCACCAGGCAGAGCGGGTTGAGCAGGGCGGCGGCGGCGAGGAAGACCACCAGGGCGACGGCCGCGCCGGTCCAGGCCGTCCGCACGCTCACCGCCCCGGTGACCAGTTCCCGCCCGGCGGTACGCGGGTTACGCGCGTCGATCCGCCGGTCGAGGATGCGGTTGGCGGCCATGGCGAACGTCCGTGCGCCGACCATCGCCACGGTGATCAGCAACAGGTCGAGCCAACGCACCCGACCGCCGTTGACCTGCATCGCGGTCAGCGCCGACAGGTACGCGAACGGCAGCGCGAAGACGGAGTGCTCGATCGCGACGAGCTTGAGGAAGGACTTGACCCGGCCGGGGCGGGCGGCCGGGTGGACGGCGGTGGCCATCAGAGCCCGTACTCCTTCCAGCGCTTGTCGACCAGCGAGGTGACCTCCGGCGACATGGTCATCTCCTCCGGCCAGCCCCGGGTGTAGCCCTCGGCGGGCAGCTTGCGGGTGGCGTCGACGCCGACCTTGCCGCCCCAGAACTGCTGGTAGGAGGCGTGGTCGAGGTGGTCCACGGGGCCCTCGGTGAGCAGCAGGTCGCGGGCGTAGTCGACGTTGCCGAAGGCGCGGAACGCGACCTCGTTGTAGTCGTGCACGTCGCAGTCGGCGTCGACGATCACGATCAGCTTGGTCAGCGACATCAGGTGCGCGCCCCAGATGGCGTTCATGACCTTCTGCGCGTGCTTGGGGTAGCGCTTGTTGATCGACACGATCGCGCAGTTGTGGAACACCCCGGCGGCCGGCAGGTCGTAGTCGACGATGTCCGGGATCAGCAGCTTGAGCAGCGGCTGGAAGATCCGCTCGGTGGCCTTGCCGAGGCCGTGGTCCTCCTGGGGCGGCTTGGACGTGACGATCGAGTGGTAGACCGGGTTGCGCTGCATGGTCATCGTCTCGACGTGCAGCACCGGGAACGGCTCGACCGGCGTGTAGAAGCCGGTGTGGTCGCCGAACGGCCCCTCGGGTAGCCGCTCACCGGGTTCCAGGTAGCCCTCCAGCACGATCTGCGCGTGCGCCGGCACCTGCAACGGGACGGTCAGGCAGTCGACCATCTCGACCCGTTCGCCGCGCAGGAACCCGGCGAACAGGTATTCGTCGATGTCACCGGGGAGCGGCGCGGACGCGGCGTAGCTGACCACCGGGTCGCAGCCGATGGCGATGGCGACCGGCAGGCGTTGGCCGAGCCGTTCGGCGACCGCGTGGTGGGCGGTGGAGTCCTTGTGGATCTGCCAGTGCATGCCGAGCGTGCTGCGGGAGTGCTGCTGGAGGCGGTAGAGCCCCAGGTTGCGCTTGCCCGTTTCCGGATGCTTGGTGTGGGTCAGCCCGTAGTTGTGGAAGATCCCGCCGTCGCCGGGCCAGACCTGGAGGCCGGGCAACCGGTCGAGGTCGACGTCGTCGCCGGAGTAGACCACCTCCTGGCAGGGGGCGGTCTTGACCTTGCGCGGCGGCACCGACTTGAGCTGCATGACCTTGCCCAGCCCCTCGCGGATGCCGGACCAGCCGACCGGCAGCTCCGGCTTGATCAACGCGCCGATCCGGTCGCCGATCTCGTCGAGCGATCCGACGCCGAGCGCCATCGCCATCCGCTTCTCGGTCCCGAACAGGTTGATCGCCACCGGCATCTCGCCCCGGGTGGGCCGCTCGAACAGCAGCGCCGGCCCGCCGGCCCGGACCGTCCGGGTGACCACCTCGCTGATCTCCAGCGTGGGGTCCACCGGGACGGTCACCCGCCGCAGCTCGCCCGCGCGCTCCAGCGCCGCGAGGAAGTCCTTGAGATCGGTGTACGGGAAGCCACGAGCCGCCATACGGCCAGTCTCCCGCACCCCGACCGGCAGCGCCCACGCCGGGTACGCCCCAGCGGTGTGCGCCTCCCCACCCGGACCGGTACGCCTCCCCGCGCCGGCGGACGGCCGCCACGCTCAGAGACACGCGGAGGGACGGCCCTCATGGCGGCCACCGTCCACCGGCGTCTCTCCCGCCGACAGTTGCTCGTTGCACGGGTGACGGTGGGGCGGGTGCCAGCCGTCGGCGTCGGGACGGGGCGGGGATGGGCGACGGACGGGTTCCGGCGGGGTTCACCGAGCAGCGGGCGCAGGTCGGTGACGTGACGGTCAACTACGTCCGGGGGCGGTCGCGGGCCGACCCTGGTGCTGCTGCACAGGCCGGGCCGGCGGTGTGGAACTACGGCTTCTTCAGCCTCACCAAGGGCCTGCCGGAGGAGCTGGTCGCCGGCCGGGAGGCACGCTGGGTGGACCGCTTCACCGACTCGATCATGGTGAACAAGGGCAGCATCGGCGCGGACGACATCGAGGAGTACGCCCGGCACCTGACCGACCCGGCGCACCTGCGGGCCAGCTTCGACTATTTCCGGGCCTTCGCGCAGGACGTCAAGGACAACACCACGTACCGGAAGAATCCGCTGCCGATGCCGGTGCTGGCCGTCGGCGCGGCGGCCAGCCTCGGCGGCCAGGTCGCCGACCAGGTGCGCCGCTACGCCCGCACGGTCGACGGCCGGGTGGTCAACGACAGCGGCCACTGGCTATTCGAGGAGCGCCCCGCCGAGCTGACCGCCCTCCTGCTCCCCTTCCTGCACGACTGACAGCCCTCGGTCTGGCGAGATCAGGTCGACCCAGAGATGTCGGCGATGGGGCGGAGGCGTTCGTCGAAGGGTTATGCCGTCTCCGTCCGGCCTTCGGCGGTGCGGGCGGTGACGATACGGCGCAGCACGTCGAGGGCGTGTTCGGCTTCTGCGTGGCTCACCGGCTCGGTGCGGGTGGTGACGTACCTGGTCAGAGTGTCGCGGATGATGTCAGAGCGACGGACTGCGGTCTGCTCGGCGAGGCGGTCGAGTTGCTTCACCAGCGCCACCGGCAGCCGGGTGCTGACCAGCGCCATCGGTGTCTCAGGTGCGGTGCCGGAGGCTGGCGTCGCCGTCATGGACCTGATGACCGGCGCCAGGCTGTCGGTGTGCTGGAACCATGCCACGACCTCGTCTTTGGTCATCCGCTCAAAGTCCGGCTCGGTCAAAGGACTCGCCTCCTCCATTCGTCGAGGTCTGCGCCACGCAGGGCCCGAGCCCCGATGATCTTGTATGTGCTCGTCGCACCGATGCGGTCACACAGTGCGGCGATCACTCGACCACTGTCGGCGCCGAAACCGTTGCGGCTGGCGTTGTCCAGACCTTCGTCGGTCCAGACATACTCGCCATCCGATACCTCTCACGCGTAACACGTTGTAATACGACCGCTCAGGATCACTGCGGTCAGGCCACCGGCTCCCAGGCGTACGCGGCCAGGGGCGGGTCGAGCGGGGCCCGGGAGAGCCGGTTGGCGAGGGTCGAGATGGTGTACGTCCCGACCCCGAGCACCACGTCCAGGGCGTGCCGGGGCCGGTAGCCGGCGTCGAGGAAGGCGGTCAACTCGTCGTCCGGCACGTCGCCGGCGTGGTCGAGGACGGCGAGGGTGAACCGGCGCAGCGCCGCCAGCCGGGGTTCGGGCAGGTCGGTGCCGTCGCGCAGCGCGGTGACCAGTTCAGCGGCGGCACCGAGTCGGGTCAGGGTGGCGGTGTGCATCGCCACGCAGAGGTGGCACCGGTTGCGGGTGGCGACCGTCAGCACCACCACCTCCCGTTCGACTGGTGCGAGGTCGGTGGCCTCGAAGGTCGCGGAGGCGGTCAGGAACCCCCTGAGCAGCTCGGGCGATTCGGCCATCAGCCCGACCGCGCCGGGCAGGTGGCCGAGTTTCCGCTGCACGCCGGCCATGGTCGGCCGGGCGGCGTCGGGCGCGGTGTCGAGGGTGTGCGTGGTGAAGCCGGGTCGGGACATGACGGTACCCCTCACGTACGATAGTCAACGTGGTTGTCGAAACAGTAAACCAGGTTGTCGAACATGTCGACGGGTGACCCCGAGCGCCCCGGTTTCGTGCTGCCGCTGCTGCTGCTCGCCGGATTCCGCAGCCTCGTCGACGACCTGCACGCCGAGCTGGCCCGACAGGGGCACCCCGAGCTGCGGCCGGCGCACGGCTTCGTGCTCCAGGCCGTCGGCGTCGCCGGCACCACGGCGTCCGACCTGGGCCACCGCCTCGGCGTGTCGAAGCAGGCCGCCGGCAAGACCGTCGACCGGCTGGTGGCCCTCGGCTACCTGGAACGCGCCGACGACCCGGCCGACGCCCGCCGGAAGCTGATCCGGATGACCGAAAAAGGCGTCGACGGGCTGCGCCGCTCGGCGACGATCTTCGACGCGCTACGGGAGCAGTGGGTGGGCCGGCTCGGCGCGGAGCGGGTGGCCGCCCTGGAGGACGACCTGCGGGCGGTCACCCCGCCGGATTCCTTCCGACTCGACGTCCCCGGCTGGTTCGGTAGCTGAAACGCCCTCCGGGCACACCCTGCCCGACGACCGAAGCGGGAGTCGGAAACGCACCCGACGACCGACCCGGGAGTCACGGGTGGGCCGGCCTGTGCGACGGGAGCGCCC
Source organism: Micromonospora sp. WMMD723 (assembly GCF_049863385.1). NCBI lineage: Bacteria > Bacillati > Actinomycetota > Actinomycetes > Micromonosporales > Micromonosporaceae > Micromonospora > Micromonospora sp. WMMD723. The sequence goes on along the minus strand of NZ_JBMKNR010000001.1, from coordinate 2,378,823 downwards.
GCCAGTCGGCGGGCGGTCAGCGGCGGCGGGTCTGCGCGACGAAGGCCCGCCAGGCGGCCGGGGCGAAGGTCAGCACCCCGCCGTCGCGGTCCTTGGAGTCCCGGACGTGCACCCGACCGGGCAGGTTGTCGGCGACCTCGACGCACGAGCCGGAGTCGTTGCCGCTGCGGGTGGCCTTGCGCCACCGGGCGTCGGTCAGATCCATGGCTTCACGATCTCCTCAAGCAGGTCGATCGACTGCTGCCGGGGCAGCGCCTCACTGCGCAGAGTTTCCCATTTGCCCAGCAGGGTCGCCACCCCGTCGATGTCGTCCACCACCGTGCCACCGGTCTGCGTGTCGAGAAAGCCCACCCAGTCGCCGTCGGCCGAGCGCCCCAGGATGAACGGGCCGGCAACACCGGGATGCAGGCCGACGGCAGCCGGCAGGACGTGCACGTTGACGTGTGGCCGGCGGGCGCACTCGATCAGGTGCCGGAGCTGACCGGCCATCACCTCGGCGCAGCCCTCGGCGAACCGGCGGAGCGCAGTCTCGTCGATCACTGCGGTGAGCTGCGGCGGATGCTCCCGGTCGAGGATCTCCTGCCGGGCGAGTCGGGCCGCCACCAGCTCCTCGACCCGCTCGGCGGTGTGTCCGAGGTCCAGCCGGAACACCGCCCGCGCGTAGTCGGCGGTCTGCAACAGGCCCGGCACCACCGACACCGCGAAGCAGCGCAGCTGGGTGGCCGTCCGCTCGGCCTCCAGCCACGGGCGGAACCAGACCGGCTCACCGTCGCGCCGCCCCAGCTCGCGCAGGGCGACGAAGAGGCCGCCGCTGTCGAACACGTCGTCGGCGCGCTTCAGGTAGGCGTGGTTCGGCACGACCTGCCCCAACTCCACTGCCGACACCGTCGACGGGGAGTAGTGCACCCGGCGGCCGAACTCCTCCTGGGTCAGGCCGGCGGTCGCCCGCGACCGGCGCAACTGGGCCCGGATCAGCTCCGCCGTCGACACCTGCTCGCTCATCCGGCACTCCTATCGGGACGGCGACCGTCCACCCGGCAGCGGACGGGATCACCGTGTCGCAGAGTAGTCATCAGGAAGCTCCCTGTCAGACCCCGCCGCTCCACAGTCCCGCCAGTGTTCCCCGGCCCCGCTCCGGCACCGCTCCCGAATCCCCGGCATCCAGGGGAGGTCCGGCGGCGCCCGCTCACCGATTCCGGGCTCTGCAATTCGTATAACTACACTTCTAAGAACTGTAGTTATACGTTCCGCAGGCCGTGGGGCGTCGACACAGCCCGCTTCTCCGGCGGAGGATGGGCGCATGGACGACGCGTACACGGTGGGCGATCCGGACGGCCTCTCCCCGCTACAGCGGGAGATCCGCGACGCGGTGGCCCGGGAGCTGCACGCCCAGCTCGCCCTGCGGGCCGAGCGCCTCGACCTGGCCGACGTGCCGGAGGTCGCCTACCAGGTGACCCTGGGTGTCGACCGGGTGCTCACCGGCCGGCTCACTCCACCCCGGCGTACGAGTGCAGGCCGGTGAAGAAGAAGTTCACCCCGAACAGGTTCATCAGCACGGTCAGGAAGCCGAGCACCGCGATCCAGGTCGCCACGTTGCGCCGGACGCTGGGCGTGGCGCGGGCGTGCAGGTAGCCGGCGTAGACCACCCAGGAGATGAACGCCCAGGTCTCCTTCGGGTCCCAACCCCACGCCCGGCCCCAGGCCGCCTCGGCCCAGATCGCGCCCGCGATCACCGCGAACGTGAAGATCGGGAACGAGAAGGCGTGCAGTGCGAAGGTCAGCCGCTCCAGGTCGGCCGCCCCGGGCAGCCGCCGGGCCAGCGTGTACGGGAAGCTGCGCCGCCCCTGCTCGTAGCCGTTGCGCAGCAGGAACGACACCGCCGGCACCACGCCCAGCAGGAAGATGCCGGAGGAGAAGACGATCGTCGACACGTGGATGATGAACCAGTACGACTGGAGCGCCGGCATCAGCGGCACCACCGGGACGTAGAGCTTCAGCTCGGCGAAGGCCAGCAGCAGCACCATGACCAGGGTGAGGAACAGCCCGAGCCGGCGCAGTGACGGCCGCTTCCAGAGCACCACGAGCCAGGCGGCGGTTCCGATCCAGGTGACCGTCAGCACGAACTCGTACATGTTGCCCCAGGGCATCCGGTCGGCCGCGATGCCCCGGGTGACCAGCGCGCCGAGGTGCAGCGCGGCGGCGAGCACGGTCAGCCCGGCGGCGATCCGCCCGGCGAGCCTGGCCCGCCCCGCCGACCGGCTCGGCCGGGTCGAGGACGGCGTGCCGGTGCCGGTGTCGCTCGGCACAGGCCCGTCGACCTTGTCGACACCCGCGCCGCCGACGCCCGCGCCGACCAGTTCCCGCGCCGGGGCGACCCGGGCCGACACCGCGCGGACGTTGCCCAGGGCGTACTCGACGGCGTGGCTGATCATCGCGACCAGGTACACCAGGATCGCGAACGTCACCAACTGGTCGGAGACTGCGGACATCACTCGACTCCCTCTCGCGCCCGCCGCTCGGGCCGCCCGTCGTCGCGTACCGCGGCGACGAGGGACGCGAACTCCTCGGCGAACCCCGGATGCTCGGTGCGCGGCAGCCCACCGGCCGACACCAAACTACTACCGCCCGTCGGAGATCCACTGTCGGGGGGCGTCACCCGGAACCAGACCCGCCGCCGACGGCCGAACAGCGAACCCATCAGCCCGACCAGCAGCACCACGCAGGCACCCAGCATCAGCTTCTCGCCCGGGTCGTGCCGGACGGAGAGAGTGACGTACCGCTTGGTGCCGAGGAACTCCAGCTTGCTGCCGTCGTCCAGGGTCCACGTCTCACCCGGGGCGAGCTTCTTGTCGCCGACCTGCTTGAGCTTGCCGTTGGTCACCTGGCGCTGGTCGAGCTGGTAGACCGAGCCGGGGATGCCGGCGTCCAACCCCAGGTTGCCCCGGTAGGCGGCCAGCACCACGGCCGGGTTGCGCTCCTCGGGGAACCGCGACGAGACGAACGGCGCGGTGGCCGGGGCGGTCGGCAGGTAGAGCCCCTCGAAGGCGACCTGCTGGTCGGCGTCCCGGCGGCCGGTCGCCGGGTCGACGTTGGCGTCCGGGAAGGCGGCCACCCCCTCGCTGGTGAGGTTGGCGTCGCCGCTGGTCAGGAACGGCACCGTGCTGGTCTGGCTGCGGCCGTACCGGTCGGTGTATTTCAGGATCGGGGCGTAGCCGTGGCCCAGCAGGTAGACGTTCGCCGAGCCGAGCCGCAGCGGCGAGTTGACCGAGAAGTCGGCGGTCCGCCGGTCCGAGCCGTCAGGCCGGTCCACGGTCACCGTCGCGCGGTAGCTCTCCGGCTGACCGGACGGCAGGAACCGGGCGTCGAAGTTGTCCAGGGTGAGGCAGAACGGCGGCAGGTCGGCGCTGTCGACGCGCGGGCCGAGCTTCGCCTCGGCGTACTGCTGGCGGGTGTTGCAGAAGGCCTCGTCGGCGACGAGCAGGCGGTTGCCGTGCCAGCCGTACCACGAGCCGAGTGCGACGCCGATCAGCACGGCGACCAGCGAGGTATGGAACAGCAGGTTGCCGGTCTCCTTGAGGTAGCCCTTCTCGGCGGAGACCTCGTTGCCGCGCACCTGCACCCGCCACCGGCGGCGACGCAGCACCGCGGCGATGGCCTGCGGGTCGGCGGCCCCGGGCGACTCCAGCACGGTGTGCTGCGGCAGCCGGTCCAACCGCTTCGGCGCGGCCGGCGGCCGGGCCCGCAACGCCCGCACGTGGTCGCGCATCCGGGGCAGGATGCAGCCCACCAGCGAGGTGAACAGCAGCAGGTAGATGGCGGAGAACCAGACCGAGCCGAACACCTCGAACGCGCCGATCCGGTCGAGCCGCGGGGCCAGCTCGGGGTGCTCGACGAAGTACCTGTCGACGTTCTCCGGGTTGACCCCGCGCTGCGGCAGCACCGAGCCGGGGATCGCCGCGACCGCGAGCAGGAACAGCAGGATCAACGCGGTACGCATGCTGGTGAGCTGCCGCCACGAGTTGCGCAGCAGGGCCAGCAGCGGGTTCGGCCGGCGGCGGGGGGCCTCGGCGGGTGGGCTGGCCGGACGGTCCTCGACGGTCGTCATCAGATGCTCACCTCGCCGGGGCCCACTGTCGTCTGCAACCAGATCACGAAGTTCTGCCAGCCGCCGGTGACCAGCGCCAGGCCGATCAGGATCAGCAGCACCCCGCCGATCCGGGTGACCCAGCGGCTGTTGCGCCGGACCGCGCGGAACACCCCGAGCAGCCGGTGGAAACCCAACCCGAAGACCACGAACGGCAACCCCAACCCCAGGCAGTACGCCACCGCAAGCACCACGGCCCGGTCGGTCTGCCCACCGGTGGCGGCCATCCCCAGCACCGCGCCCAGCGTCGGGCCGGTGCACGGCATCCAGCTCAGCGCGAACACCGCGCCGAGCACCGGCGCACCGAGCAGCCCGGCGGCGGGCAGCCGCCGGATCCGCAGTTCCCGCTGCATCCCGGGGAGCACCCCCAGGTAGCTCAGCCCGAGCAGGACGATCAGCGCGCCGATGACGACCTGGAAGGTGCGCTCGTAGTCGAAGAAGATCCGGCCGAACCCGGCGAAGAGGATCGCGGTGGCGGTGAAGACGACGGTGAACCCGGCGATGAACAGCAGCGTCCCGGCCAGCACCCGGCCCTTGACCGCCGCCACCGGCCGGGCCGCCGTCCGGGTCGCCGTCGCCACCGGGCCGTCCGCCGGTGCCGAGCCGCCGTCGTCCGGGTCGGGTCCGCCGCCGGCCGGGGTGGTCGGTCGGGCGCGGCCCTCCAGGTCGGTGCCGGCCAGTCCGGTCACGTACGACAGGTAGCCGGGCATCAGCGGCAGCACGCACGGGGACAGGAAGCTGACCAGCCCGGCGAGCGCCGCCGCGCCGATGGCCAGCAGCAGCGGGCCGGACTGGGCGAGTTCGCGGAACGTCTCGCCCATCAGCGGGAACCGGTCGACGCCGGCTCTTCGGCGGCGATCCGCTCGACGATCGGCCGCAGCCCGTCGGTGGTGACGGCGGCCCGGATCACGGTGGCGATCCGGCCCTGCCGGTCCAGCACGACGGTGGCCGGGATCGTGTTCGGGGGGATGTCCAGGGCCAGCGCCAGCCGGCTGGCCGGGTCGAACAGGCTCGGGTAGGTGACCCGGCCCTCCTCGAAGGCGATCGCCTTGTCCCGGCTGTCCTGCACGTTGATGCCGAGGAAGGTCACCCCGGACGCCCTGGTGGCCTGGTAGGTGGCCTCCAGGTCGTCGGCCTCGGCGCGGCAGGGCGCGCACCAGGAACCCCAGAAGTTGACCACCACCACCTGGCCCCGGGCCTGGGAGGTGTCGTACCGGCCGCCGGTGAGCAGGTCACCGGCGATCGTCGGGGCGGCGGAGCGTTGGTCGGGGGCGCACTCGACGATGCCGCCGTTGTTGGCGCAGCGGCTCTCCTCGGTGCCGGAGGAGCAGCCGACCAGCGCCGCCCCGGCGGTGACGGCGGCGAGCAGGACGGCCAGCGGCCTCCGGGAACGCATCTCAGGCCCCCTTGGCCGTCCGGGCTGTCGCGGACATGGCGATCAGGTGGGCGGCCGGTTCGGAGTACCCGATACCGACCACCTTCGCCCCGTCGAAGTGGAAGGAGGTGAGGCTGGCCAGTCCGCACTGCCGGCGACGCGGGTCGTGCCAGAGCCGCTTGCGCTCGACGTAGCGGCGCAGCGTCCAGATGGGGAGCTGGTGGGAGACGATGACCGCCTCGCGTCCCTCGGCGGCCACCCGGGCGGCGTGCAGCCCGGCGAACATCCGCTCGGCGATGGCCCGGTACGCCTCGCCCCAGCTCGGGGTCACCGGGTCGCGCAGCACCCACCAGTTGCGCGGGTCGCGGAACGAGCCGTCGCCGGGCGAGACCTTCTTGCCCTCGAACCAGTTGGCGCTCTCGATCAGCCGCTCGTCCACCCCGACCGGAAGCCCGAACTGGCCGGCGATCGGCTCGGCGGTCTGCTGGGCGCGTTCCAGCGGGCTGGCCACCACGTGCACGATCTCCCGCTCGGCGACCGCCTGGGCGGCGGCCTTGGCCATCTGCACGCCCAGCTCCGACAGCCGGAAGCCGGGCAGCCGGCCATAGAGGATCTGGTCCGGGTTGTGCACCTCGCCGTGCCGCAGCACGTGGACGACGGTCTTACTCACTGGCGTTCTACCCCCCGTGGCCTGCCGCTGCCGCTGCTGTCGCCGCACCGGGCAGGGCGGCGGCGATGTGCTCCAGGGCGGCGTCGTCGAGCGCCGCCGACACGAACCACGACTCGAACGCGCTCGGCGGCAGGTAGACGCCGGCGGCGAGCATCGCGTGGAAGAACGCCTTGAACGCGGGCACCTGCTGGGTGCGGGCGCTGTCGTAGTCGACCACGTCGGCGTCGGTGAAGAAGATCGAGAACATGCTGCCCGCGTACGACAGGCGGTGCGGGACCCCGGCGGCGGCCAGCGCGTCGGCGGCGAGCTTGCCCACGACGGCGGCCGTGTCGTCGAGCCTGCGGTAGAGGGCGTCGTCGGCGAGCCGCAGGGTGGCCAGGCCGGCGGCGCAGGCCAGCGGGTTACCGGAGAGGGTGCCGGCCTGGTAGACCGGGCCGGCCGGGGCGAGCCGGGACATGATCTCCGTGCGTCCGCCGAAGGCCGCGGCGGGCAGCCCGCCCCCCATCACCTTCCCGTACGTCCACAGGTCGGCATCCGACGGGTCGAGGCCGTGCCAGCCGGCGCGGGAGACCCGGAACCCGGTCATCACCTCGTCGACGATGAGCAGCGCGCCGTGGGCGTGGGCGATCGCGGCGAGCCGGGAGTTGAAGCCGTCGCGGGGGGCGACCACGCCCATGTTGCCGGCGGCGGCCTCGGTGATGACCGCCGCGATGTGCGGGCCCTGCGCGGCGAACGCCGCCTCGACGGCGGTGAGGTCGTTGTAGGGCAGCACGATGGTGTCGCCGGCCGCCGCGCCGGTGACCCCGGGCGAGTCGGGCAGCCCGAGGGTGGCGACGCCGGAGCCGGCGGCGGCGAGCAGCCCGTCGGAGTGGCCGTGGTAGCAGCCGGCGAACTTGATGATCTTGGCCCGGCCGGTGAAGCCGCGGGCCAGCCGGATCGCCGACATGGTCGCCTCGGTGCCGGAGTTGACCAGCCGGACCTGCTCGACCGGGGTGCGGTCGACGATCTCGGCGGCCAGCTCCACCTCACCGGGGGTGGGGGTGCCGAAGCTGGTGCCGAGGGTGGCGGCCTCCCGCACCGCCTCGACCACCTCGGGGTGGGCGTGGCCCAGGATCAGCGGCCCCCAGGAACAGACCAGGTCGACGTAGCGTCGCCCGTCGGCGTCGTACAGCCAGGGACCCTCCCCCCGGACCATGAAGCGCGGGGTGCCGCCGACGGCACGGAACGCGCGCACGGGGGAGTTGACCCCGCCCGGCACGATGGCGCGGGCGCGGTCGAACAGGGCCTCGGAGGCCGGCGCGTCGGCGGGGTAACGGCCGGTGCCGGCGGAAAAGGTATCGGTCACGATGCGGCCCATTGTGTCAGCGCCGGCCGGGGAATCCGCAGCCACCCCGGGGCCGGGTTACCCGGCTCACCTCACCCGACGACGGTGGGCGGAGCTGCCGCCCGCACGGTGATCGGCACGGCGGATCGTCTCACCGGGCCAGGTTGGCGGGATCGCGATAGGCTGACCGGGTGGATCGTGCCGAACTGTCCATCACGGTACACCGGACGGGCGACGAAGTGGTGCTGCGCCTGGCCGGTGAGATCGACATGCTCACCGCCGCCCAGCTGTCGACCGTCGTGAACGAGGTGCTCACCGATCCTCCGCCGCGTATCGTGCTCGACCTGGCCGGGGTGACCTTCTGCGACTCGCAGGGGCTGGGCACGCTGGTGGTGCTCAGTCGCAAGGCCAGCCACTCCCAGTGCCTGTTGATCCTCAGCAACGTGGGCGATTTCCTGCTCCGCGTCCTCGACATCACCGGCCTCCGTTCCGCCCTGATGATCCGTAACGAGACCCCCTCCGGCTGACCGGTCAGCCCACCGGAGTGTCGCGGCGGCGGAAGGACACGACGCCGGCCGCGCAGAGCACCCCGGCGAGCGCGGTCAGCGCCAGCAGCGGAGTGACACTCCAGCCCGCCCGCAACACCTGCGGGGTGTGCGTGAACGGCGACAGGTCCAGCAGCCACTGGCTCAACTCCAGCACCGCGCCGAGCTGACCGAGCAGCACCGCCAGCGCGAGCACCGCCCAGGCCGTCGCGGTGAACCGGGGCAGCAGCCCGTACAGCAGCACCGCCAGGCCGGCCAGCACCCAGGCCGCCGGCACCTGCGCCAGGGCGGCACCGAGCATCCGGGGCAGCTCGCCCGGCACGTCACCCACACCGAGCCCGTAGGTCAGGCCGGCCGCCAGACCGGTCAGCGCCAGCGCCACCACCGGCCCCAGCAGGGCGAACACCAGGTGCGCGGCGAGCCAGGCCGACCGGTGCACCCCGGTGGCCAGCACCGGCTCGACCCGCCCGGCGACCTCCTCCGACCGCATCCGCAGCGCCGCCTGGACGCCGTAGCCGGCGGCGGCCAGCCCGGCCACCCCCAGCGACGCCGCCAGGTACGTCTCGGCCAGCCCCGACGCGCCCCCCAGCCGGGCCATCACCTGCTCCAGCGCGGCGTTGCCGGCAACCGACCGGCCGGCCGACTCGGCGGCACCGCCGACGACCAGCCCGAGCAGGCCGAAGCCCACCGACCAGCCCAGCAGTTGCCCCCGGTGCAGCCGCCAGGCCAGCCCGAACGGCCCGGACAGCACCCGCCCGGCCCGCGCCGGGCCCGGCCGCGACGGCAGCACGCCGGCACCGAGATCCCGCCGCGCCGACACCGGGTACGTCACCACGGCCAGCAGCACGGTCAGCGCGACCGGCAGCGCCAGCACCCACCAGCGCTCCCCCGCGTAGGCGCGGATGCGCGGGGCCCAGCCCAGCGGGGAGAGCCAGCTCGGCCACCCCTGGTCGGAGGTGTCCCCGACCAGGCGCAGCGCGAACGCCACCCCGAGCACCCCGACGGCGATCCCGCGTGCCCCGGCGGCGGTCTGGGTGAGCTGGGCGGCCAACCCGCCCACCGAGGCGAAGACCACCCCCACCAGCGCCACCGACAGCCCGTACGCCAGCGAGCCGGCCACCGGCAGCCCGGTGGCGGCCAGCCCGGCGGCGGTGAGCAGGCCGAGCACCAGGCTGGCCGCGTACGTCACCAGCAGGGCGGCGGTGAGCCCGGCGTGCCGGCCGAGCACTGTCGCGCCGAGCAGTTCCCGTCGGCCGGCCTCCTCCTCGGTACGGGTGTGCCGGATGACGGTGAGCAGGGCGGCCAGTCCGACGACCACCTGGAGGAAGCCGCCCCGCTGGGCGGTCAACGCGCCGATGCTGTCGCCGTAGACCGGGCCGAGCAGGGCCACCACCGACGGGCTGCGGGCGGTGCCGTCGGCGTACGCGGCCCGCTCGGCGGCGGTCGGGAACAGCGCGAGGAAGCTGCCCGCGTACGACACCGGCAGGACGGTCAGCAGCAGCACCCAGAGCGGCAGGACGATCCGGTCCCGGCGCAGGATCAACCGGGCCAGGTGACCGGTGCCGGTGAGGGTGCTCATCGCCGTACCCCCGTCGGCTGGTCGGCGGCCGGGGTGTCGGCGGCCGGCGTCTCGTAGTGGCGCAGGAACAGCTCCTCCAACGTCGGCGGCTGGCTGACCAGGCTGCGCACGCCGATCTCGGTGAGCCGGCGCAGCGCGGTGTCCAGCGCGACGGTGTCGACGGCGAACCGGACCCGCCCGCCGTCGATCCGCAGGTCGTGCACGCCGGGCAGGTCGGCCAGGCCGTCGACCGGGCCGGCGAGTTCGGCGTCGATCGCGGTGCGGTGCAGGTGGCGCAGCTCGGCCAGGGTGCCGGTCTCGACGTTCCGGCCGTTGCGGATGATCGTCACCCGGTCGCAGAGCGCCTCCACCTCGGCGAGGATGTGGCTGGACAGCAGCACCGTGCGGCCGTCGCGCCGGGCCCGGTCGATCCAGTGCTGGAACACCTCCTCCATCAGCGGGTCCAGCCCGGAGGTGGGCTCGTCGAGGATGAGCAGTTCGACGTCGGAGGCGAGCGCGGCGACCAGGCCGACCTTCTGCCGGTTGCCCTTGGAGTAGGTGCGCCCCTTCTTGCGGGGGTCCAGCTCGAACGACTCCAGCAGCTCGGCGCGGCGCTTCGGGTCGAGCCCGCCGCGCATCCGCCCGAGCAGGTCGATCACCTCGCCGCCGGAGAGCTGTGGCCAGAGGGTGACGTCACCCGGCACGTACGCCAGGCGGCGGTGCAGCGTGACGGCGTCGCGCCACGGGTCACCACCGAGCAGTCGGACGGCCCCCGCGTCGGCCCGCAGCAGCCCGAGCAGGACCCGGATGGCTGTCGACTTGCCGGCGCCGTTCGGGCCGAGGAAGCCGTGCACCTCGCCGGCCCGCACGGTCAGGTCGAGCCCGTCGAGGGCCCGGGTGCGGCCGAAGGTCTTCACCAGGCCGGTCACCGCTATCGGGGTTTCCATAGTTCGGAAGCTACACTCGTTTCACAAAGTTGTGAAGCATGTGTCCGGTACGGCACCATCGCCTGCACCACCCCGACCCGGAGGAGCACCGAGCCGATGCCTGACGACCGTCGCCCCGGCCACGACGACGAGGTCCACCTCTTCGTCGAACGGATGGCGATGGCCTGGGCCGACGTCGGCTTCCCCCGGATGGCCGGCCGGGTCCTGTTCACCGTGATGAGCGCCGACGGCCCGCTGACCGCCGCCCAGATCGGCGAGCGGCTCGGCGTCAGCGCGGCGGCCGTCTCCGGCGCGGTACGCCACCTCACCCAGTTCGGCATGCTGGTGCGCGAGCCGGTCCCCCGCTCCCGCCGGGACCACTACCGGCTGCCGGACAACCCCTGGTACGAGGGGACCATCACCAAGACCGGCCTCTACAAGAACTTCATCGACATCGCCGACGCGGGCGTCGACGCGCTGGGCGGCGCGGCCACCCCCGGGGGCGAGCGGGTCAGCGAGATGCGGGACTTCTTCTGCTTCGTCCAGGAGGAACTGGACTCGCTCGGCGAACGGTGGCGGGCCCGTCGGGCCGCCACCGGCCACGCCGAGCCACCCGCCGCCTGACCGTCAGGGGGTGTTGCCCCAGCGGCCCTGCTCCAGGACGTCCAGGGCACGCTGCCGGGCTTCCGGGTCGTCCTCGTCCCGGAGCAGGGCGCTCGCCTCGTCGACCGCGTCGGTGAGCACCCGCCACTGGGCGTCGCGCTCGCGCACCACGTCGGACTGCGCCGCCAACTGCCGGGTCTTCACCCACAGTTCCACGAAGACCGACACCTTGGCCCGCAGCACCCACGGGTCGAACGGCTTGGTGAGGTAGTCGACCGCCCCGACCGCGTAGCCGCGCAACGCCAACTGGGCGTCCCGGTCGGCGGCGGTGAGGAAGATGATCGGCACGTGCCGGGTCCGTTCCCGGCGCTTGATGTGACTGGCCGTCTCGAAACCATCCATGTCGGGCATCTGGGCGTCCAGCAGGATGACCGCGAAGTCGTCCACCAGCAGTTGCTTCAGCGCCGCCTCACCGCTCTCCACGGCCACCGACTGGACCGGGAGCCCCTGGAGGATCGCCTCCAGCGCCATCAGGTTCTCCCGACGGTCGTCGACCAGCAGCGCCTTGGCCGTCTGCGTCACGAATTCTCCCTGTCTCGGCGGCCGCTGATCCAGGACGCCATCCGCTCGATCAGCCCGTCCAGGTCCACCGGCTTGGTGATGTAGTCGCTACCCCCGGCCGCCAGCGCCGACTCCCGGTCACCGGGCATCGCCTTCGCGGTGAGGAAGACGATCGGCAGATCGGCGAAGCGGTGGTTGCGGCGGATCTGCCGGGTCGTCTCGTAACCGTCCTGGTCGGGCATCATGGCGTCCATCAGTACGATGTCCACCTCCGGATGCTCGGCCAGCACGCGGACCCCGTCCGCGCCGTTGTCCGAGTACAGCACGGTCATCCCGTGCAGTTCCAACGCGCTGGTCAACGCGAACACGTTGCGTACGTCGTCGTCGACGATGAGTACGGTGGCGCCGTCCAACTGCCTGGTGGCCGGGGCCTCCGGCGTGGCCAGCAGCTCCACCGGCGGCATCAGCAGCGACGACGGCAGGCCCGCCCGCTCCGGCGACGGCGACTGCGGGGCCACCACCGCGTCCGGCGCCAGCACGTCCGGTACGAACAGGGTGAACGTCGAACCCTGCCCCGGCGCGGAGGTCACCGTGATCGTTCCGCCGATCAACCGCGCCAGGTCCCGGCTGATCGACAGGCCCAGCCCGGTGCCGCCGTACCGCCGGCTGGTGGTGCCGTCGGCCTGCTGGAACGCCTCGAAGATGATGCTCAGCTTGTCGTCGGAGATGCCGATGCCGGTGTCGATCACGGTGAAGGCGATCACCTGCCGGGCGTTGGTCAGCGCCGGCACGTCGAAGACCGCGTTCTCCGCCGCCGGGGCGATCCGCAGGGTGACCGCGCCGTTGTCGGTGAACTTCACCGCGTTGGAGAGCATGTTGCGCAGGATCTGCTGCAACCGCTGGGCGTCGGTCACCAGGGCCGGCGGCAGTTCCTTGGCCACCCGCACCTGGAAGTCGAGGTTCTTGTCCTCCGCCTGCGGGGCGAACGCCTGCTCCACGTAACTGCGGATCTCGGCGAACCGGATCTCCGTCGGCTCGACGTCCATCCGACCGGCTTCGATCTTGGACAGGTCCAGGATGTCGTCGATCAGGCGCAGCAGGTCCGAGCCGGAGCCGTGGATCGTCCGCGCGAACTCGATCTGCTTCGGGGTGAGGTTGCGCTCCGAGTTCTCCACCAGCAGCCGGGCCAGCAGCAGCAGCGAGTTCAGCGGCGTACGCAGCTCGTGGCTCATGTTCGCCAGGAACTCCGACTTGTACGCCGACGCCCGGGTGAGCTGCTGGGCCTTCTCCTCCAGCCCCAGCCGGGCCAGCTCGATCTCCCGGTTCTTGGTCTCGATGTTGCCCTTCTGCTCGCTGAGCAGCTTCGCCTTGTCCTCCAGCTCGGCGTTGGTGCGCTGCAACTCCGCCGACTGGTCCTGCAACTCCAGCGCCAGCCGCTGCGACTGGGCCAGCAGCTCCTCCGTACGCCGGTTGGCCTGGATGGTGTTGACCGCGATGCCGATGGTGAGCACCAGCCGCTCCAGGAACCCCAGGTGCAGCTCCGAGAAACGGGCCACGCTGGCGAACTCGATCACCCCGAGCAGTTCGCCCTCGAACAGGATCGGCAGCACCACCAGGTCGGACGGGAGCGTCTCGGCCAGCCCGGAGCGCAGGGTGATCCGGCCGTCGGGCAGCGCGTTGAGCCGGATCGTCCGGCGGGAGAGCGCGGCCTGACCGACCAGCCCCTCACCGGGCCCGAAGGTCACGTCGTGCCCCCGCGCCACGTAGCCGTACGACGCGGTCAGCCGCAGCCGCATCACCCCCTCGGAGGTGTCCGCCAGGAAGAACGCGCCGAGCTGCGCGTCGACCAGCGGGGTCACCTCCATCATGATCATGCGACAGACCTCGCCCAGGTCCCGCTGGCCCTGGAGCAGGCCACCGATGCGGGCCAGGTTGGAGTCGAGCCAGCCCTGCTCGGCGTTCTTCTTGGTCGTCTCCCGCAGGGTGACGATCATCTGGTTGATGTTGTCCTTCAGCTCGGCGACCTCGCCCTGCGCCTTGACCGCGATCCGCTGGGTCAGGTCGCCCCGGGTCACCGACGTGGAGACCTGGGAGATCGCCCGGAGCTGGGTGGTCAGGGTCGAGGCGAGCTGGTTCACGTTCTCGGTGAGGTCCCGCCAGGTGCCACTCACACCCTTGACCTGGGCCTGACCGCCCAGTTTGCCCTCGATGCCGACCTCGCGTCCCACCCGGGTCACCTCGTCCGCGAACGACGAGAGCTGGTCCACCATCGTGTTCACGGTGTTCTTCAGCTCCAGGATCTCGCCCTGCGCGTCGACGGTGATCTTCTGGCCGAGGTCACCCTTGGCCACCGCCGTGGTGACCGAGGCGATGTTGCGCACCTGGGACGTCAGGTTCGACGCCATCGAGTTCACGTTGTCGGTCAGGTCCCGCCAGGTGCCGCTCACGCCCTTCACCTGCGCCTGACCACCGAGCTTGCCCTCGGTGCCCACCTCACGGGCCACCCGGGTCACCTCGTCGGCGAACGACGAGAGCTGGTCGACCATCGTGTTGACCGTGTTCTTCAGCTCCAGGATCTCGCCCTGCGCGTCCACGGTGATCTTCTGCGACAGGTCACCCTTCGCCACCGCCGTGGAGACCTGCGCGATGTTACGCACCTGACTGGTCAGGTTCGACGCCATCGAGTTCACGTTGTCCGTCAGGTCCCGCCAGGTGCCGGCGACCCCGCGTACCTGGGCCTGCCCGCCGAGCTTGCCCTCGGTGCCCACCTCGCGGGCCACCCGGGTCACCTCGTCGGCGAACGACGACAACTGGTCCACCATCGTGTTGACAGTCGACTTCAGCTCCAGGATCTCGCCCCGGGCGTCGACGGTGATCTTCTGGCTGAGATCGCCCTTGGCCACCGCCGTGGTCACCGAGGCGATGTTGCGCACCTGGGACGTCAGGTTGGACGCCATCGAGTTCACGTTGTCGGTGAGATCCCGCCAGGTGCCGGAGACGCCCTTCACCTGCGCCTGACCGCCCAACTTGCCCTCGGTGCCCACCTCACGGGCCACCCGGGTCACCTCGTCGGCGAACGACGAGAGCTGGTCCACCATCGTGTTGACCGTGTTCTTCAGCTCCAGGATCTCGCCCTGCGCGTCGACCGTGATCTTCTGCGACAGGTCACCCTTCGCCACCGCCGTGGAGACCTGGGAGATGTTGCGGACCTGGCTGGTCAGGTTGCCGGCGAGCTGGTTGACGTTCTCCGTCAGGTCCCGCCAGGTGCCGGAGACGCCGCGTACCTGGGCCTGCCCGCCGAGCTTGCCCTCGATGCCGACCTCGCGGGCCACCCGGGTCACCTCGTCGGCGAACGACGAGAGCTGGTCCACCATCGTGTTCACGGTGTCCTTCAGCTCCAGGATCTCGCCCTGCGCCGCCACCGTGATCTTCTGACTCAGGTCACCCCGGGCCACCGCCGTGGAGACCTGCGCGATGTTGCGCACCTGAGAGGTCAGGTTCGACGCCATCGAGTTGACGCTGTCGGTGAGGTCCTTCCAGGTGCCCGCGACGTTCGGCACGTCGGCCTGCCCACCGAGCTTGCCCTCGGTGCCCACCTCGCGCGCCACCCGGGTCACCTGCTCGGCGAACAGGCGCAGCGTGTCGGTGAGCGAGTTCATCGTGTCGGCCAGCTCGGCGACCTCGCCCCGCGCCCCGACCGTGATCTTCTGCGACAGGTCGCCCCGGGCCACCGCCGTCGCCACCTGGGAGATCGACCGCACCTGGCCGGTCAGGTTCGACGCCATGGTGTTCACCGAGTCGGTGAGGTCCTTCCAGGTGCCGGCGACGCCCCGCACGTCCGCCTGACCACCCAACTTGCCCTCGGTGCCCACCTCCCGGGCCACCCGGGTCACCTCGTTGGAGAACGACGAGAGCTGCCCGACCATCGTGTTGACCGTCCGGCCGATCCGCAGGTACTCACCGCGCAGCGGGCGGCCGTCGATCTCCAGCTCCATGTGCTGGGAGAGGTCGCCGTCGGCCACCGCCATGATCACCCGGGCGATCTCGGTGGTCGGCCGGCCCAGGTCGTCGATCAGCGAGTTGACCGCCCGCTGGCCCTCCGCCCAGGAGCCGTCCAGGCCCTCCTCGTCCAGGCGTTCGGTCAGCCGGCCGTCCCGACCCACCACCCGGCTGATCCGGCGCAGGTCCAGGTGCTGCCGCTCCTGGAGCGACACCACCTCGTTGAAGGCGTCCGCCACCTCACCGGCCACGCCCGCCCGCCGGGGCAGCCGCACCTTGAAGTCGCCCCGGCCGACCCGTCGCAGCGCCTCCGACAACTCACCGAGGAGCGCGTCATGCTCGGAAGCGGACCCGTCCGCCGTCACCGACTGTTTCGCGGTCATCATTCCTCGCTCGACTCGGAGGGCTCCCGACGTGCCGACACGCCGACTTCCCCTCATTGTGCCCGGGTCGCCGCCGGACCCCCGGATACGACGTGCCCCCGGGATAGCGTGCCCCCGGGATAGGACGTGCCCAGCGACGGCGGGGCGTCCGCCCCGCCGCACACCGGCGTGTTCCCACCACACCGCCCGCAGACGGGCCCGGCGGAGGGTGATCGGCACCGACGGACCCGTGCGGCGGGTGTGACGGTACGTGGTGCGGCTTGGCACCCGGCCGGTGGCGGTAGAGGATACGGGGGTGTCAACGGAGCCGGGGGCCGGGACAGACGCGGGACGGGACGAGCACGTCCGGCGCGTCCGGCTGCCCGCCGACAACCGCACCCCGGCCGCCGCCCGCGCCGTGGTCCGCTCCGTGCTCGCCGAAGCCGACCTCGACGAACTGCTCAACGAGGCGCTGCTGCTGACCACCGAACTGTCCACCAACGCCGTCGAACACGCCCGCACCGAACTGGACATCGAGGTCGTCGCCGACCAGGTCGGCCTGACCGTCACGGTCTCCGACTTCGCCGCCGGGCCGGTCGACGAGCTGGTCGTCGGCATCCGCAACGACACCGACCAGATCGGCGAGGTCTCCGCGCGGGGGCGGGGACTGCTCCTGGTCGACCACTTCGCCAGCCGCTGGGGCACCACCTACCTGCCCACCGGCAAGGGGGTGTGGTTCCGGCTCGACCGGCACGGCGACCACGGCGACGCGCCGCCCTCCCCGTACCCGCCACCCGGGCGGACCGACAGCGAACCGTCGACCAGCGCGCCGAGCGCCGCCGCGATGAGCGAACTCACCCAGACCCGCCCCGACCCGTACGCCGACGAACCGCTCACCGAGTTCGCCACCGACCTGCTCACCCGGGTCGCCGAGATGGTGGGCGCGGCCGGCGGGGTGATCCGGCTGGACCGGGGCGAGGGCGAGGGCCCGCAGGTGCTGGCCCGCTACGGCCGTCAACCCCGCCCCGGCAACGAGCTGCTCCGGGTGCCGCTGGCCGTGCACCGGCCGTACGTCGGGGAGCTGGAGCTGGACGCCGCACCGTCGGCGTACGCCAGGCCGTTGGCCGTCCTCGCCGCCGAACGGCTCGCGCTGCACCTGGAGAACGACCGGCTGCGCCGGGCCGACGTCCGCCGCTCGGCCTGGCTGACCTTCCTCGCCGAGGCCAGCGAACTGCTCGCCCAGTCACTCGACGTCGATCTGACCATGGCGCTGATCCCGCAGCTGGTGGTGCCCCGCCTCGGCCAGTGGTGCGCGGTGCACACCACCGACGAGTGGGGGCGGCTCAGGCTCGCCGCGGCCAGTCACGCCGACGAGTCGGTCCTGCCCCAGCTGCACAAGGTGCTGGAGGAGTCCGGGCCGGACTCGGTCCAGGCCCGGCTGCGGGAGGCGTCGCGGACCGGCTCCCAGGTGCCGCTCGGCGGGCCGATGGAGGGTTTCGCCGTGCCGCTGACCGCCCGTAGCCAGCGCCTCGGCACCCTGGCCGTGGGACGGCACCAGCGGCACCGGCACGACCCGGACGAGGTCGCGGTGCTGGAGGACGTCGCCCGGCGGGCCGGGCTCGCCATCGAGAACGCCCGCATCCACGCCGAACGGCGTCGGGTGGCGCAGACCCTCCAGCAGTCGCTGCTGCCGCCCGTGCTCCCGGTCGACGAGCGCATCGGCTTCGCCGCCGAGTACGTCCCGACCAGTGACGAGGCCGAGGTCGGCGGCGACTTCTACGACGTGGTGCCGCTGCCGGACGGACGCTGGCTGGTGGTGGTCGGCGACGTGTCCGGCAAGGGCGTGCAGGCGGCGGCGGTGACCGGGCTGGTCCGGGACGTGATCCGGGTGCTGGTCGGGGACGGCAAGCCGCTGCCCGAGGCGCTGGCCCGGCTCAACGACACGCTTGTCGAGCGGGGCGGGGGGCGGTACTGCACGCTGGCCCTGGCGGCGGTCGGGCCGGGCGACGGCGACCGGCTCGACGTCTCGTTGCACCTGGCCGGGCACGACCGGCCGGTCCTGCTGCACGGGGCCGGTGGGGCCAACTTCGTCGGCATCGGCGGCACGGCGCTCGGCCTGCTCGACGCGATCACCTCCCCGGCGGCGGAGATCGTGCTCGCGCCGGGCGATGCGCTGATCTTCTATACCGACGGGGTGACCGAGCGGCGGCGCGGCCGGGAACTCTTCGGCACCGAACGGCTCCGGGAGGCCGCCGCACCGCTGGCCGGCTACTCCGCCGACGTGGTCGCGGCCCGGCTGCGAGCCACCGCGATCAACTTCTCGGTCGAGTCGCCCCGCGACGACATCGCCATCCTGGTGCTGCGCAACGACGCCCTCTGAGCACGCCCCCGCCCCGGTCCTTCCCGCCCCCCGCTCTCCCTCGCCCGGCCTCTTGATTCACTCCACTTCGCCTCACCAGCGGTGTCGAGCGCGCCGGATACCGCAACGGGGCTGACAACGAGCCATCACCCATCCCGCTCCCGGGCGGGGAGCCGGTCAGAGGCCGCCGGGAAGGCGTCCGGGGGCGAGCCGGCGGTGCGGGTCGAGGTGTTCCTTCGCCTCGCGCAGCCGGGGGATCACCGCTGCCTCACCCCACACGTCGATCTCACGACGCACCGCCGGGGGCGCGGCGACCACCACGCACCGGCCCCGGCGGGTCAACAGCACCCCACGGACGGCGGCGAGGATGCCGGCCACCCGGTCGACCGGGAGCGACCCGGGCAGCGCGGCGTGCACCACGCCCAGCCCGGCGGAACCACGCACCGACAGCGGGGCGCCGGCGGCGTCGCGCAGCGCGTAGACGGCGGCGTGCAGGTCGGCGGCCGGTGCCTCGACCCGCAGCGCGGTGTCACCCGGGGCGAACGGGTAGCGCCGCCACCAGGCCGGGGCGTCCGGAGCGAGGCTTGCCGTGCCGCCGAGCAGGGCGAGCAGGCGCTCGGCCCGCTCGGCCACCTCGGACCGGCCGCCCTCCAGCAGGACGGCCAGCTCACCGGCGCTGCCCCGGGGAGGCGGCGGGGCGGCCCGGCGGCCGGCCATCGCGGGATGGTTGGCGCGGGCCGACGCCTCGGCGGCCGACATCGGGCGACCGCCCGGCCCCGACGTCGCGCCCGCCGCCGGGGCGGCGGGCGGGCGAGGCGGCGACCCGGCGGCCGGCAGGTCCAGCTCGACGGCCGCCGGGTCGAGGTCGGCGGCGAGCACCGCCCGGATCAGGTCGTGCACCTCCAACGGGCTCCACACCGGCCGGGTCACCCACACCCGGCTCGGCGGCAGGGTGTGTGCGCGCAGCGTCGCCGAGACGAGCACGCCCAACCCGCCCTGCGAACCGCAGAGCAACCGGCCCAGGTCGAGGCCGACCGGTGGGGCCGCACCGGCCAGCTCGGCCGCGCTGCGCCCGGCGCTGACCAGCTCACCGTCGGCGTCCAGCCAGCGCAGGCCGACGAGCTGCTCGCAGGCGGTGCCGTGCCGGTGCCGCAGCGGACCGGACTCGTCGGCGGCGAGCACCCCGCCGAGGGTGGCCCCGGGCGACGGCGGGTCGAGGGCCAGCCGACGGCCGGTGCGCTCCAGGGTGGCCTGCACGGCCCGCAGCGGGGTGCCGGCACCCACCTCGACGACCGGGGAGGCCGCCGGCCGGTGGCCGACCCCGGCGAGCCGGCCGGTGTCGAGCATGATGTCGACCCGGGCCGGTGCCGCACCCCAGTCGATCTTCGTGCCGGCGCCCCGGGGGACCACCGACAGATCGTGCCGGGCGGCGAGCCGCAGCACCTCGGCCGCCGCCCGTGGCCCACCGGGGACGGCCACCCACCGGGCGAGCCGGCCGGCGACCTCGTCGGCCGCGCCCGCGAACCGGGCGAAGGAGGGACCGCAGATCGCGGCCAACCGCTGGGTGATCTCCGTTGCACCGATCGAACCCGCTCCCGTCGACATGGCAGTCATCGTACACATGTTCTAAAGCGGCGCGTGGTGGTTCGACCGCGCGGCGGAGCGCGACGGGCCGGTAACGTGACGCCGTGACCACCGAGACCACCCCGCCCGTCGCCCGACAGGTCCGCGCGGAGCGCACCCACCACGGCGACACCGTCGTCGACGAGTACGCCTGGCTGGCCGCCAAGGACGACCCGGCGACCATCGCCCACCTCACCGCCGAGAACACCTACACGGAGCAGCGCACCGCGCACCTGGAAGCGTTACGCGGCACGCTGTTCGCCGAGACGAAGCAGCGCACCCAGGAGACCGACCTGTCGGTGCCCACCCGCAAGGGCGGCCACTGGTACTACACCCGCACCGTCGAGGGCCAGCAGTACGGCGTGCACTGCCGCCGCCCCGTCCGCGACGGCGAGACCGACCCGCCGGTCAGCGTGGACGGCGCCCCGCTCGACGGCGAGGAGGTGCTGCTCGACGGCAACCAGCTCGCCGAAGGGCACGACTTCTTCTCCCTCGGCGCGTTCGACGTCAGCCCCGACGGGCGCTGGCTGGCCTACTCGACGGACTTCTCCGGCGACGAGCGCTTCACCCTGCGGATCAAGGATCTGAGCACCGGTGAACTGCTCGGCGACGAGGTGCCCGACACCTTCTACGGCACCGCCTGGTCGGCCGACGCCAGCGTCCTGTTCTACATCACCGTCGACGAGGCGTGGCGGCCCAACCGGGTGTGGCGGCACACCGTCGGCACCCCGTCGGGCGAGGACGTGGTGGTGCACCTGGAGGAGGACGAGCGGTTCTGGGTAGGTGTCGAGCTGACCCGTTCCGAGCGGTTCGTGCTGATCGACAGCACCAGCAAGGTCACCAGCGAGGTGCGGGTCATCCCGGCCGACAACCCGACAGGTGAGCCGGCGGTGATCGCCCCGCGCCGGCAGGGTGTCGAGTACAGCGTCGAGCACCACGGGCACCGCTTCCTGATCCTGCACAACGACGGCGCGGAGGACTTCGCGCTGGCGTACACCTCGGCGGACGCGCCCGGCGACTGGGTGCCGCTGATCCCGCACAGCCCCGGCACCCGGCTGGAGTCGGTCGACGCGTTCGCCGACCACCTGGTCGTCTCGCTGCGCAGCAACGGCCTGACCGGGCTGCGGGTGCTCCCCGTCGGCGGCGGCGACGCCCACGACATCGAGTTCCCCGAGCCGATCCACAGCGTCGGGCTGGACGCCAACCCGGAATACCGCACCCGGCAGCTCCGGTTCCGCTACACCTCGCTGGTCACCCCCGACTCGGTCTACGACTACGACCTGGTCACCCGGGAGCTGACGCTGCGCCGCCGCAAGCCGGTGCTCCCCGGCCCGGACGGCCGCGCGTACGACCCGGACGACTACGAGCAGCACCGCGAATGGGCGCTCGCCGACGACGGCACCCGGGTGCCGATCTCGCTGGTCTGCCGCCGGGACACCCAGCGCGACGGCTCCGCCCCCGCCGTGATCTACGGGTACGGCTCGTACGAGGCCAGCATGGACCCGTGGTTCTCCGTCGCCCGGCTCAGCCTGCTCGACCGGGGCGTGGTGTTCGCCGTCGCGCACATCCGGGGCGGCGGTGAACTGGGCCGCCGGTGGTACGACGAGGGCAAGCTGCTGGCCAAGAAGAACACCTTCACCGACTTCGTGGCCTGTGCCCGGCACCTGGTCAAGTCCGGCTGGACGGCGGCCGACCGGCTGGTCGCCCGGGGCGCCTCGGCCGGGGGCCTGCTGATGGGCGCGGTGGCCAACCTCGCCCCGGACGCGTTCACCGGGATCGTCGCGCAGGTGCCCTTCGTCGACGCGCTCACCTCGATCCTCGACCCGTCGCTGCCGTTGACGGTCACCGAGTGGGAGGAGTGGGGCAACCCGCTCGCCGACCCGGAGGTGTACGCGTACATGAAGTCGTACACCCCGTATGAGAACGTCGCCCCCGTCGACTATCCGGCGATCCTGGCGGTGACCAGCCTCAACGACACCCGGGTGCTCTACCACGAGCCGGCCAAGTGGATCGCCCGGCTACGGGCGGTGGCCCCGCAGGGCGACTACCTGCTCAAGACCGAGATGGGTGCCGGTCACGGCGGCCCCAGCGGCCGGTACGACGCCTGGCGCGAGGAGGCGTTCATCAACGCCTGGATCCTCGACCGGCTGGGCCGGGCCTGAGCGCCGCCCCCGGTCCCCCGCCGGGCCGGGGCCGGTCCCCGGGCCGGCGGGGGACCGGCGGGCCGGCAGGGCTCGGCGGGCGGTTGCCGCTGCGCACCGGCTGATCGCGGTCAGCCGGTGCGGAGTTCCTCGACGGCGGTGCTCGTCCGCAGGAAGAGCAGGCCGACACCGACCGTGACCAGCACGGCGGCCAGGGCACCCGCACCGACCCCGGCGAGTTGCGCCCACGGCAGCTCGGGTGTCACCACGACCTCGGGCACCCACACCTCACGCAGGGCCGACGGGTCGGCGCACCGGACGGCGTCACCCGTGCACACCTGGACGGAGTGCGCCCCGTAGCTGCGTGGGCGGCCCGCGACGCCCCAGATGAGCAGCAGACCGACGGCGAGCGCCAGCACGATGGCCGGCACCGCCGGGGCCAGCGCCTGCCAGACCACCGACCGGCCGATGACGCCCCGGGGAACCCCGGAGGCGACCAGTGCCGCGTACGTGCGGCGGCGGGCGACGATCCCCTCGACCAGGGCGACGACCAGGCCACCGGCGGCCAGCGCCACGGCGACCTGGGCGGCCCGGTCGACCAGGTCCATCGTGTTCAGGTAGAAGTCGTCGCTGCCGGCCAGGCCCTGGCCGGTGGCCTCGTTCGCCGTCATGTCGGCGATCATCGAGGCGCGGAGCCCGGCCGCGCCCGCCCCCACGATCACCGCCGCCAGCAGGGCGGCCAGGGTCCGGCTGCCGGCCCACGGGTCGGCGGTCAACCTTCGGGCGGCCAGCAACACGGCCGCCCCGCGACCCCACCGGTGCAGCAGCCGCCCGGCCGTGTACGACAGCCAGCCGGTGCCGACCACCACCCCGACCAGCGCGGCCAGCCCACCACCGAACATCAGCGCCGGCTCCAGCAGTGCCGGCGGGTCCTGAGCACGCTCGGCGTACCACCTGTTGATCGGGGCGAGCAGGCCGAACGCGGTCGGCCCGGCCAGGATCAGCAGGCCGGCCCACGGCCTCGGGGCACGTTCCCGGCGGGTCCGCCGGACCACGCCGAGCGGGGTCGCGGTGACCCGGCGCAGCAGGACGACACCGACCAGCCCGGCCAGCACCGGCAGGCCGAGCACCACCGCCGCGATCGTCGACGGCGACGGCAGCACGTCGGTCGGCAGCGGCAGGAGCCCCCGGGCGTCGGGCCGGTGCAGCAGCACCCGGCCCACCAGGTACGTCCCCAGCCCGACCAGGGTGCCGAGCAGGCTGGCCAGCCCCGTCTCCACCGCGACCAGCACGGTCACCTGCCCGGGGGTGGCCCCGGCCAGCCGGAACGCGGCCAGTCGCCGGTCCCGGGCCGGCGCGCCGAGCCGGACGCACTGCCCGGCCAGGGCGAGCACCGGGACGGCGAGCAGCAGCAACGCGACCGCCGTCCCGCCGCGCAGGCCGGGCTCGCGCAGCAGCGCATTGGTGTACTGCTCGGCGTTGTTCGCGCCCCGCCCGCCGGGTGGGGTGGGGATGGCCAGCACGGTGAGGGCGGCCAACGCGGCGAGCGCGGCCAGGGCGGCGCTGAGCGCGGTGAGGACGACCCGGGCGGTGTCGGTGCGGTTGCCGGCCAGGGCGAGCCGCAGCGCGACGACCGGTGTCACCTGGCGACCGCGCCGGGACCGGCCACCGGGGCGAGGGGTTCGTCCAGGCCGAGGCCGCTCGGGTCGACCACGCCGTCGCGGAGCATCACCTCGCGGTCGGCGTACGCGGCGATCCGGGGTTCGTGGGTGACCAGGACGATGGTGGTGCCCTGTTCCCGGGCGAGCTGGACGAGCCGGGTGAGGACCTCCTCGCCGCCGAGCGTGTCGAGCGCGCCGGTCGGCTCGTCGGCGAAGAGCACCCGGGGCCCGGTGACCAGGGCGCGGGCGGTGGCGCAGCGCTGCTGCTGCCCGCCGGACATCGCGCCGGGGCGTACGTCGGCGAGGTGGGCGACGCCGAGCCGGTCCAGCCATTCGCGCGCCACCCGCCCTGCTCCTCGCCGCCCCGTGCCGGCGAGGAGCAGGGGCAGGGCGACGTTCTCCGCCGCGGTCAGCTCGGGGACGAGCTGACCGAACTGGAACAACACCCCGAACTCGGTACGGCGCAGCCGGGACCGCGCCGCCTCGGGCCAGGTGTCGATCCGCTCCCCCCGCCAGTGCACCTCACCCTCGTCGGGGCGACGGATCCCGGCGAGGCAGTGCAGCAGGGTGGACTTGCCGCAGCCGCTGGGCCCGGTCACCGCGACGATCTCCCCCTCGGCGACGTCGAGGCTGACGCCGCGCAGGGCCGGGGTCGGACCGTACGACCGGACCACGCCGCGTGCCTGGAGTCCGCTCACGGGTGCACCTCCCGGTGCCAGTCGACGACGCGGTTCAGGGTGGTGCGCAGCCACCGCAGGTCGGCGTCGAGGTGGGCGATGACGTAGTCGACGGCGACGACGTCGGCGAGGGTGGACGCGGGCGCCGTCTTGACGGCGGTGAGTTCGCGCAGCCGCTCGGTGTGCGCCCGCGCCTGGGCGATCAGGTAGGACCGGGCCGCGTTGAGATCGGCGACCAGCAACGCCACCGCCACCTTGGTGAAGAGCGCGCTCGTCACGTACGGCATGGGTGGCTCGACGGCGGCGAGCCAGCCGGTGAGCGCGGCCCGGCCCTGGTCGGTGAGGGTGTAGGCGGTCCGGTCGGGGCCGGCCTCGCGTTCCTGGCCGGCGCTGACCACCAGGCCGTCGCGTTGCAGGCGGCCCAGGGTGGCGTAGACCTGCCCGAAGGCGAGCGGCTTGGCCCGGGGCAGCCGGGTGTCGTGGGCCCGCTTCAGCTCGTAGCCGTGCCGGCTGCCGGCAGCCAGCAACCCGAGCAGCACGTGCGACGTGGACACCGGGCTAACTATTCATTCGGCGAATAGCCGCTGTCAAGCAGCTCCGTCGATCCGGCTGGGGGTGGCCCGGCGGGCGGTGGACGGTCCGGCGGGCGGCCCGGCCCACCGGGTGCGGCGACCCGGTGGACGGGAGCGGTCAGCTCGTCCAGGCCGGGTCGCGACCGGTGCGGCCGAGCAGCCGGTCCAGTTCGCTCCCGTCCGCCTCGACCGGCACCTCCGCACCGAAGGCGCCCATCTGCCGGCCCATCGGGCCCATCTCGTCCATGAAGCCGTGCAGCGCCGCGATGCTCTCCCGCGCCGGCTGGAACGGCTGGCCGGTCGCCCGCGCCAGGTCCCAGCCGTGCACCACCATGTCTGCCACTCCCATCAGGCCGAGCGTCGACCGGGGCAGCCCCATCGCCGGCGCGACACCCTCCTCGCTGGCCGGGTCGTCCCAGGCCACGACGAGCTGCTCCACCTCGGCGGCGAACCGGTCCCGCCAGCCCGGCTCCGCCACGTGATCGGTCTTGACCGACCAGTCCGTCTCCTGCCCGACGGCCAGGCGTTGGAAGTTGACCGCCACGTCGTACACGTGGTTGATCAGCCCGCGGACGGTGTACTCCGCGCACGGGGTGGGCAGGTCGAGCTGGTCGTCGCCGACCGCCCGGACCAACTCCACGGTCCTCGGGGCGGCGGCGGCCAGCAGCTCACTAGTCTTCGTTGGCATACGGCCAGCGTATGAAGGTGGTCTTGAACGAATGCGACAGCCACGCGGGGACCACCGGGGCATCCTCGATCCGGCCCGGCTCCGCCGGGAGCTGCGGTTCCGGCGGTACCTGCCGGACCCCGCGCTGCGCCCGTGGGTGGAGCACTACTGGCTGGTCGACTGGGCACTGACCGCGCCGTTCACCCAGCAGGTGGTGCCGCACCCGGTTGTCAACGTGGTGTTCCGCCGCGACGCCGCCGGCCCGGAGACCGCCGAGGTGGCCGGGGTCGGCCGCACCCTGTTCACCGTCACCCTGACCGGCACCGGAACGGTCAGCGGCATCCAGTTCCGCCCCGGGGGTTTCCGCCCGTTCTGGCGTCGCCCGGTCTCCGGTCTCACCGACCGGCACGTCCCGCTCGACACCGACCCGGCCGCCGCCCGCGCCGCCCGGTCCGCCGTCGCGTCACCCCGCTGCGAGGGTACGGACGACGAGCGCCAGCGGGCGTTGGACGCCTTCCTGCTCGCCTGGGCGCCACAGCCCGACCCGGCGACGGCCGAGGCGATCGCCCTGGCCGAGACGATCCGCACCGACCGGAGCGTGCTACGGGTGGACGACCTCGCCCGCCGGCACGGCCTGTCCGTACGGCGGTTGCAGCGGCTCTTCCTGGACCACGTCGGCGTCAGTCCCAAGTGGGTGATCCGTCGCTACCGCCTGCTGGAGGCGATCGAACAGGTCATCATCGGGCTGCCCGACTGGGCCGCCCTCGCCGCCGACCTCGGCTACAGCGACCAGGCCCACCTGGCCCGCGACTTCGCGGCCGTCACCGGTCACACCCCCACCGGCTACGCCCGCTCCCTGCGTTGACCCCCGTGCCGCAGCCGGCGGCGTCGCCCGAGGAGCACGGAGAGTCGGCGGTCCGCACCGCCGCCGACCCTGCTTGCCCACGCCCCGACCCTGCCGGCCTGCGCTTCGATCCTGCTGGCTCCGCCGCTGGATGGCCCAACCCGTCCGAGGGCGGGCCCGACCGCACACTGCCGGACCAACCGGCGACCGCCTCGGTGGCTAGTGGCACGTCTGTGGAGATTTCTTGTCGTCATGGCCGCAAGAACTCTCCACGATCCGGATGCGTGCGCGCCGCACCGTCACCGCTCGCAGGCATCGTGCCGCCGCCCCGACCGATCCTGACACGGGGGCCGGTCCGGCAGCGGCCAAACCCAGCCCGGGATAGTAACTACAAGTAGTTATCATTCCACTCACCCCTGACCCGCCCGCGTCCTTTGCTCTGCTGACATCAAGGCGACAATTACTCCGCGTGGCGGACGGCTGCACAACACCTTCGAAAGTCTTGCGTCATGGCAGTTCAGCGTGCTGGCGCGAACAGGGCAGCAGAGCAAAGGAGGAGGAAGGGAGTTCTCGGGGATCAGTCGGCGATTACGGTGAGCAACATCCAGAGCGGACGGCCGCCTGATCACTATCAGTAATCACGATACTGGTTGGGGGTGCCAGGGGCGGGTCCGGCGCACGAGGGCCCCTCAGCGGCGACGGACCGCCACCACCGCGACGTCGTCGTGGATCTCCGGCGGGGCCAGCTCCACCAGCAGCCGCTGGCAGAAGCCGTCCAGGTCGTCGTCGACCACCGTCGCGCAGGCCGCCAACGCGGCCAGGCCGTCGTCGATGGTGGTGTCCCGCCGCTCGATCAGCCCGTCGGTGTAGAGCACCAGCGTCGCCCCGGCCGGCAGGGTGAACTCCAGGTCCTCGGGGCGGTCCGCGCGCACCCCGAGCAGCGGGGCCGACTGCTGGACGAACTCCACCCGGCCGTCCACCGTCACCAACGCCGGCAGGTGCCCGGCGCTGGCCAGCCTGATCCGGCCCGTCGACGGGTGCAGCAGCAGGATGCACAGGGTCGCCAGCTCGTTGCGCAGCAGCGTCCGCATCAGCACGTTGAGCCGGTCCACGATCATCCCCGGCTGGTGCCCCTCCACCGCGTACGCCCGCATCGCGTGCCGCAGCTCGGCCATCACCGTCGCCGCGTGCAGCGAGTGGCCGGCGACGTCGCCGATCGCCACCAGCAGGTGCCCGTCGAGCATCACCAGCTCGTAGAAGTCCCCACCCACCTCGGTCTGCGCACTGGCCGGCTCGTAGCGCACCGCCAGGTCGAGGCCGGCGACGTCGGGCAGCCGGCGGGGCAGCAGGCTCCGCTGGAGGGTGACCGCGATCCGGTGCTCCTCGTCGTAGGAGCGCTGCGCCTCCACCGCCGAGGCGACCGCCTGCGCGAGCTGCACCAGCACCGGGGTCCGGGCGGTCTGGGTGGCGGTGGGCACCACCACGTACAGCGGGGCGCGGTCCTCCCTCAGCTTCGCGGCGGCCACCGTCACCGTGTCGTCGGCCGGCCACCGCACCAGCGCCCAGCCGTCGGGGGCGTCCACCCGGACGGTCGCCCCGGTCGGCACGCCGGTGTCGTCCACCACCCACGGCACGATCTCCGCCACCGCGCCCGGCCCGGCGGCGACCCCGGCCAGGCACTCCCCGTCGAAGGTCTCCGCGACCACCGCCGCCGGACTGCGGAAGATCTGGGCCGCACCGGCCGCCGCCTCCAGCAGCAGGCGGGCGAAGGTGGACGCGGCGTGCACCGCCACGGTCGTGTCAGCCAGCCCGGTGAGCCGCTCGGCGAGCAGTTCCGCCCGCTGCCGCGCCTGGTAGTAGCGCAGCACCGCGTGCGCGGTGGCGACCAGCTCCTCCGGCTCGATCGGTTCGGCCAGGTAGGCGTCCGCGCCCCGGGTCAGGCCCTGGGTCCGGTCCACCACGTCGACCGCGTGCGCGGACACGTGGATCACCGGAATGGCCGGATGGTCCGCCTTGATCCGCTCGCAGACCTCGAAACCGCTGAGATCCGGCAGCCGGACGTCGAGGACCACCAGGTCGATCGGGTCCACCCCGACCCGGGCCAGCGCCTCGGTGCCGTTCTCCGCCTCCCGCACGGTGAAACCCGCCCGGGTCAGCCAACTCACCAGCAGGTAGCGCTTGGTGGGGCTGTCGTCGACCACCAGGATCGTCGGCGGGGCGGCGGCCACCTCACCCTCCCGCCACGGGCAGGTCAACCATGAAACTGCTGCCCCGGCCCGGTTCGCTGGTCAGCGTCAGGGTGCCGCCGAGCAGCGTCACCAACCGCCGCGCGTACGGCAGGCCGAGGCCGGTGCCGCTGCGCCGGCTGGTGCCGGGCACCTGGTAGAACTCCTCGAACACCCGTTCGTGCAGCTCGGCGGGGATGCCCGGCCCGGTGTCCGAGACGCAGACGCGGAGCCGGTCGTCGACACGTTCGGCGCGCATCCGCACCTCACCCCGGTCGGTGAACTTCACCGCGTTGTGCAGCAGGTTGCGCAACACCTGGGCCAGCAGCACCTCGTCCGAGCGGAGCACCGTGCCCGGAGGCGGCTCCTCCACCACCAACTCCACCTCGGAACGCAGGGTGAGCGCACGCAGCGTCCCGCGCAGCTGCCCGAACACCGCCCGCAGGTCGACCTGCGCCCACTCCGGCTCGATCCGGCCGGCCTCCGCCTTGGCCAGGTCGAGCAGGTCGTTGACCAGGGAGAGCAGATCGGCGGCCGAGGACCGGATCAGCTCGACCTGCTGGGCCTGTTCGCCGGTGAGCGGGTCCGACGCCGAGTCGGTCAGCAACCGCCCCAGCCCGATGATCGCGGTCACCGGCGCCCGCAGTTCGTGGCTGACGTTGGCCAGGAACCGGCTCTTCGACTCGCTCGCCGCGCGGAGCTGGGCCGACTTCTCGTCCAGCTCGGCGTAGAGCGCCACCACGCCCCGGTTGGTCTCCTCCAGCTCCTCGGAGAGCTGGGTGTAGAGCGCCATCACACCCCGGTTGGTCTCCTCCAGCTCGGCGTTGAGCACGGCCAGCTCGTCACGCTGGCGGCGTACCTCGTCGAGGGCGGCGATGAGCTGCCCGTTCTGGGTGGCCAACTCGTCCAGGGCGCTGGCCGGCGCGCTGGCGCCCAGTTCGGCGCGCAGCTCCGCCAGGCGCTGCGGAGTCAGCGCCGCAGCGGTGTGCGGGACACGTCGGGACATCCTCACGACGGTATCCCCCTGCACGTCCGCCAGCCCCAGGGTGTCCACCAACCGCGCCACCGCGCCGGACTGCGGCTCGTACCGGTTGTCCGGCAACGGGCGCAGCGGGGCGAGGTCGACGCTGAGCAGCCGCCGACCGTCCGGCTCCGTCACGCAGGAGAAGGTGACGTCCGCGCCGTCCACCGCGCGCAGCAGGTCCCGGGCCACCTCGCTGAGGGCGGTGGCGAACCGGACCTGGTCCTGGTGCTCCAGCCCGATCGCGGCGGCGACCTCCCGGCCCCGCTGGCGTACGCCGAAGATGTCCTGTTCCACCCGCAACGCCATCCGCAGCAGGGCTTCGCGGGCGGTCACGACGGGGTTCTCGCGGCCAGCACGCAGGCGTCGTCCCGGCGTATCCCGGCGTCGCGCAGCAGGGTCGCCGCGACGACGACCGGCGTCCGCCCGAACAGACCCGGATAGTCCTCGGCGCGCCACCGGTCCACCACCCCGTCGCTCTGCATCACCAGCGTCGCGCCGGACGGGAACGGGTAGTCGTACCCGCGTACCGTCGGGCGCTGGTGGCCGGCGATGCCGGGCAGCGAGACCAGCCCCCGCCGGGTGCCGTCGGGGGCCAGCACGGTCCCGGTGATGTTGCCCAGGCCGGCGTAGCGCAGCAGGCCCGCCGCCGGGTCCAGCTCCGCCACCGCCACCGCGGCCCCCCGGGTGTGCGACATCGCCCGGTGCAGGTGCGTCACCACCACGGCGGGCGGCCCGTCCGGTGCGGACCGGAAGGCGGCCACGGCCGCCTCGGCGGCGACGTTGGCCAGCGGCCCGTGCCCCAGGCCGTCGCAGACGAGTACCTGGTGCCGACCGTCCCCGGTACGCACCGCGTGGCTGTCACCGCTGACCTGCTCGCCGGTGATCGGTCGGGTCAACCCCGCCGCCCAGGCCGGGGTGACCGCGACCCCCTTCGCCCACACCTGCACCGCGAACACGGTGCCGCGTCCCGGCCGGGACCAGGCGTCGTACCAGCTGGCCTGCCGGGTGATGGCACCCAGCCCGATGCCCAGCGTGCCGGTGGTGGAGTGGCCGTCGCGGGAGGACACGGTCAGGTCGGCCATGCCGGGGCCGGAGTCGACGGCGACCAGCTCGACCCCGGCGGCGTCGGCGGTGCGCACCGGCCGCAGCAGCAGGACGCCCTCCTGGGCGTGCTTGACCAGGTTGCTGGTCAGCTCGGCGGCGACGATGGCCAGTTCGGCGACCCGGTTCTCGCCGAGGCCGAGCTG
The DNA here is from genome assembly GCF_049863385.1 of Micromonospora sp. WMMD723. Classification (NCBI taxonomy): domain Bacteria; kingdom Bacillati; phylum Actinomycetota; class Actinomycetes; order Micromonosporales; family Micromonosporaceae; genus Micromonospora; species Micromonospora sp. WMMD723. The sequence continues at coordinate 2,347,716 of NZ_JBMKNR010000001.1, read as the reverse complement.
ACCGCCGAGGCGTTCCGCCGCGCGACGCACGGTGCTGGCGGCGCTGCCGCTCTCCACCCGGTACCAGTGACCCGCGTCCGGCACCACGTCGTGGGTCATCGGGACCACTTGGTGACGGTGATCCGGGTGCCCTCGCCGGGGGCGGTCTGGATGTCGAAGTCGTCGACCAGCCGGCGGGAGCCGCTCAGACCGAGGCCGAGGCCGCCACCGGTGGTGTAACCGTCGGTGAGGGCGAGGTCCAGGTCGACGATGCCCGGCCCGGAGTCGGCGAAGACGATCCGCACCCCGCGTCGCCGGCCGTCCTCGACGACCGTCACCTCGGCCGTGCCGCCGCCACCGTAGATGAGGGTGTTGCGGGCCAGCTCACTCGCGGCGGTGACCAGTTTCGTCTGGTCGACGAGGGAGAGCTTGGTGGCCACCGCCACGGTACGTACCAACTGGCGGACCCGGACGACGTCCTCGTCGCTGCCGATCGCCTGGGTCTTCGGGCCCAGGTCGACTCCCGCGGTCATGGCGATGTCGCCGCCGTCCCGGAGTCGACGCCCTCGGGGTCGTCGTCGTACCCGGGGTCGTCGTCACGGGCCGCCGCGATCAACTCCATGCCCCGTTCCACGTTCAGCGCGGTACGGATGCCGTTGAGCGACAGGCCCAGCTCGACGAGGGTGATGGCGACCGCGGGACGCATCCCGACGACCACCGTCTCGGCGTCGAGCACCTTGGAGATCGAGGCGATGGTGGAGAGCATCCGGCCGACGAACGAGTCGACGATGTCCAGGGCGGTGATGTCGATGATGACGCCGTGGCAGCCGGTCGCCACGATCCGCTCGGCCAGGTCCTCCTGGAGGGTGACCGCCGTCTGGTCGGACATGTCGATCTGGATGGAGACCAGCAGGATGTCGCCGATCTTCAGGATCGGCACCCGTTCCATCACGCCTCCCGGCGCGGGTGCCGGCGGGACGTCTCGACCCCGGTGAGGCGCAGCACGTGCCGCAGGGCGTCGGCCAGGCTCGCCTTGGTGGCGATGTCGCCGAACTCGATGCCGAGGGCGACGATGGTCTGCGCGATCTGCGGGCGGATGCCGGAGATGATGCAGTCGGCCCCCATCAGCCGGGCGGCCACCACCGTCTTGAGGATGTGCTGGGCGACCTGGGTGTCGACCGCCGGCACGCCGGTGATGTCGATGATCGCGTACGGCGAGCCGGTGTCGACCAGGGTCTGGAGCAGCCGTTCCATCACCACCTGGGCGCGCGCCGAGTCGAGGGTGCCGACCAGCGGCACGGCGACCACGCCGTCCCAGATCTTCACCACCGGGGTGGAGAGTTCGAGCAGCTGCTCGGCCTGGTCGGCGATCAGCCCCTCGCGGGCCTGCACGTAGGTCTCGAAGGTGAGCAGCCCCATCCGGTCGACCAGGCCGGTGAAGTCCAGGACGTCCCGCAGCGACAGCTCGACGCCGTCGGTCTCGGCCAGGTCGACCAGGACGTCCTTGAGTGCGTAGATGCTGATCGCGGTCTCGGTGGCGGTGAAGCTCTGCCGGGCCCGGCTGCGGGACAGGTCGGCGAGCACCGCGCGCAGCTCGCCCGCCTCGGGCTTCTGGAGGTCGGCCAGGCCCGCGCCGCCAGCGTTGATCATGCTAGCGTGCAGTTCCTGCACCTGCAGGCGCAGCTCGGCCTGGCTCAGCCGACCGCGCAGCGAGGCGGCGACGAGTTCGGTCCACCGCTGCACGACCCGCTCAGCATGCTCACTCAGCAGCCCGACGAGCCGGTCGCCCCCGTCTGCGGTCAACGCCATGGTTACCTCCTGTGAGCTGGGCCGGCCGGACTCTATCACCGGAGGCAGACCCGGTAGTTGCCGCGCGGCAAAGGAATGATCGCTCCCACCGGAACCGCTCCCGTTCTGCGGGTCCCCCCGTTCGTGGGATACCGTTCCACCGATAACAGGAGGTCTGAATGTCCCTGACGGTGCACACGGAACAGCGCGGCGACGTGGTCGTCGTGTCGGTCGCGGGCGAACTCGACATGGCGACCGCACCGCAGCTGCAGGACCAGATCACCGACCTGCTCGACAAGGGTCGCAGCCGGCTGGTGTTCGACCTGGCCGAGGTGTCGTTCTGCGACTCGACCGGGTTGTCGGTCTTCGTCCGGGCCAAGAACAGCTGCGACGAGGCCGGCGGTGTGGTCCGGCTGGCCGCCCCGCAGCGCGGGGTGCTGCGCATCCTTGAGGTCAGCGGCCTGGTGGAGGTGCTGCACACCTATCCGACGGTCGAGCAGGCCGTCGCGGGTGACCCCACCCCCGCGTCGTCCTGACCGGTCTCCTCAGCGCTCGTCCTCGATGAACCGGGGACGGGCGATCACCATGCCCGCCGTCGTCTGCACCGCCAGCGCGGCGAGCAGGAAGCCCATCGGCGCGGTCCAGCCGCCGGTCGCCTCGTAGAGCACCCCGACGAGCAGCGGGCCGAGCGCGGCGATCACGTAACCGGTGCTCTGCGCGAAGGCGGACAGCGCCACCGTGCCGTCGGCCGTACGGGCCCGCAGGCCGATGGTGGTCAGGATCAGCGGGAACGCGCCCTGACCGAAGGCGAGCAGCAGCACCCACAGCAGCGCCCCGCTCCGTGGCGCGAACGCCAGCCCCAGGTAGGCCGCCGCGGAGAAGGCGGTCAGCCCGAACACCAACGGGCGCAGCGTCCGGAGCCGGCCGGCCAGCGTCGGCATCAGCAGGGCCACCGGCACCCCGAGCGCGGTGACCCCGGCGAGCAGCAGGCCGGCGCTCTCCGGCCGGAAGCCGGCGTCCCGGAAGAGCTGGGCCAGCCAGCCCATCACCGCGTACCCGCTGAGCGACTGCGCGCCGAAGTAGACAGCCATCGCCCAACCGAGCCGGGTGCGGGCCGGCCGGACCCGGGTGCGGGCGGCCGGGACCGCCGTCGGGGTGGCGGCCCGCCGGGCGGCGCGGGCGCGCAGCGCCAGCGGCACCCACGGGAGTACGGCCACCGCCGCCAACGCCGCCCACACGCCGAGCCCGGCCCGCCAGGAGCCGAAGGCGTGCGCCACCGGCACGGCGGAGGCGGCGGCCACCGTCGTACCCGTGGTCAGCGCCATCGTGTACGCCCCGGTGACCAGCCCGGTCCGGTGCGGAAAGTGCTGCTTGACCAGCATCGGCAGCAGGATGTTCGCCACCGCGATGCCGGCCAGGGCGAGCGCGCTGGTGAGCACGAAGACCGTCGCCGAGTCGGTAACCACCCGGAGCAGCTGACCGACGGTGAGCGCGAGCATCGCCACCACCAGCACCCGGGCGGCCGGCCAGCGCCGGATCAGCCACGGGGTGAGCGCGCCGAGGCCGGCGAACGCGATGGTGGGCAGGGTGGTGACGAACCCGGCCATCGCGCCGGAGAGCCCGAGTCCGGTGCGTACCTCGTCGAGCAGCGCGCCGAGGCTGGTCACCGCGGCCCGCAGGTTGAGCGCGACGAGCAGCATCCCCACCAGCACCAGCGCGCCGCCGGTGGCCGGCGACGGGGTGCGGTGGGCCGGCCGGTGGGCGAGCGGTTCGGGTGCCTCGACGGCGGGAGCGGTTGGCGGGGTCATGACCTCGAACCTACAATCATGGGATGAATTTCGGCAGCTGGTGTAACCGGTGACACCGTCGCTCGATTCCCCACCCGTGCCCCCGCGCGGTCAGCGGGTGCAGCAGACCATCGAGCAGCTCCGGGGACGGATCCTCGGCGGCGAGTGGCCGGTGGGCGGGCGCATCCCCACCGAGCCGCAGCTGGTGACGGCGCTCGGGGTGGGGCGCAACACCGTCCGGGAGGCCGTCCGGGCGCTGGTGCACGCCGGGGTGCTGGAGTGCCGGCAGGGCTCCGGGACGTACGTGGTGTCGACCGACGAACTGGCCCCGGTGGTAGCCCGCCGGCTCACCGACGACCGGATGGCCGAGGTGGTCGAGGTCCGCCGGGCGTTCGAGGTCGAGGCGGCCCGGCTGGCCGCGCTGCGGCGTACCCCGGAGGACCTGGTGGCGCTCGACAGCGCGCTGGCCGCCCGGGAGGCCGCCTGGCGGTCGGGCCGGGTCGCCGAGTTCGTGGAGGCCGACGTCACGCTGCACACGGCGGTGGTCGCCGCCGCGCACAACGGCATGCTGGCCGAGCTGTACGCCTCGGTCGGCGCGGCACTGCGCAGCACCGTCGCCTACGTGACGGGTGACTCCCTGCAACCGCAGCGGTACGTCGACCACAGCCGGCTGGTGGCCGCGATCCGGGACGGCGATCCGGGACGGGCGGCGTTCGAGGCCGGTGCTTTTCTGGAGCCCCTGTCCGGGGCATAGGTTGTCCCCGACGGAGAATCGGACGGCACAGGAGTAGGGATGCTCAAGGGCTTCAAAGACTTCATCATGCGCGGCAACGTCGTCGACCTGGCGGTCGGTGTCGTCATCGGCGCCGCGTTCACGGGCGTGGTCACCCAGCTGACCAAGTCGTTCCTCGAACCACTGGTCCGGGTCGTCATCGTGCTGATCACCGGCCAGAAGGACGGCCTCAAGGGCTCGACGCCGGAGTTCCGCGGCATCCCGTTCGACTGGATCGCCTTCGTCAACGCGGCGATCACCTTCGCGCTGACGGCGGCGGCGCTGTACTTCCTGGTCGTCTACCCGATGAACCGGCTCGCCGAGCGGCGCAAGCGGGGCGAGGAGCCGCCGCCCGCCGCGCCGAGCGAGGAGGTCAAGCTGCTCACCGAGATCCGCGACGCGCTGCTCGCCGGCGGACACGCCACCCCGGGGCAGCGCGGCGCGCTGGACGACGTGCTCGGCCGGCGTCCGGAGCCGCCCGCCCCGCGCTGACCCGACCGGCGCACATCGGCCCCTGCGGATTCCCGCAGGGGCCGCCTTCTGTCGTACACATGTTCGATAGAGTCCGGCCATGGAGCAGCGTAGGCACTGGTGGAACGGCAAATGGGGACGACTGGCGCGGCGGGACGTCTTCCTCCGCGTCGACGCCGACCGGTGGCACGTCGAGCAGCGCGCCGGTGGCGCGGAGGGCGTCTCCCAGTTCTACGAGTACGGCAGCGCCGACGAGGCCGAGGAGACCGTCCGGGCCCTGCTGGAGGGGACGGACGCCTGGCGGGAGCTGTCCCCGCGTCCGCCCGGCGCCTGGGGCCCGGCGGTTTAGCGGTGGGTGGGGCAGGGAACCGCCCGGGGATGGAGCAGCAGGGCATGGCAGAGCAGGCGGTCATCTCGCGGATCACCACCGGCATGCGGGTGGTCGACACGGTCGGGGTCGAGATCGGCACCGTCGACCTGGTCCAGCGGGGCGATCCCAACGCGGTGACCGTGCAGGCGTCGACCGCCGATCCGGGCGGCAGCCTGGACGAGCTGATCGAGTCGGTGGCCGTCGAGGAGCCGGACGTCCCAGCCGACCTCGCCGCCCGCCTGCTGCGCACCGGCTACCTCAAGGTCTCCACCGAACTGGCCCGCACCGGCGCGGTGTACGTGCTGGCCGACCAGATCGCCACGGTCACCGACGACCAGGTACGCCTGCACGTCCCCGTGGGTGACCTGCCCCCGGAGGAGTGATCCACCCGCCCCGCACCGCCGGGCGGTGTCGGTGGCGACCCGGGCGGCCACCGTGGCACCGACGCGCCGGCGGCGTCCGCTCCGGCGTGCCGAGCCCTCACCTCGACAGCGGTCCCATCGGCGTCGGTGGGGGCGTCGGCGTCGGTGTCGGTGGGGGCGTCAGTGTCGGCGTCGGTGGGGGCCCGGTCGGGGCGGGTACTCGAAGCCGCACCTCGACAGCGGTGCCACCGGGCACCAGTACCTGTCGCGCTCCCTTTCGACCTGACGGCGTCAACGAATCACCTGCCCGAGGCACGGCGCGACAGCGAAGCCGGGACCGTTCGCCCGGGTGAGTGGGTGAGCGGGCAGCCAGGGGGCGAGCGGGCGACGGGTGAGCGGGCACCATGAGGCAAGCGAGCGACGGATGAGCGGGCACCATGGGCGAGCGGGTGACTGGGGGCGAGCGAGCGGGTGCCTGGGGGCGAACGGGCGGGCGGGCGGGCGCCATGGGCAAGCCGGCGAACGGGCAGCCAAGGGGTGAGCGGGCGAGCCGGCACCCGGCAGGATGCGGATGAGTCGTTGACGCCGTCAGGTCGAAAGGACGCGCGGAGGTAGTTACCCCCTGGCCGAACGGTGGCCGAGAAGGCGCGGTGCCACGCCCTCCTGACGCGGGAGCAGGCACCGGGACGGCGGGCGGAGCGGCGTCGCGTCGCGTCCCGGGTGGGGGCGCGGCGGTGGGGCGGTCGGACCGGTCGCCGTCGGCCCATCAGGCGGCAGGGACGGGCCTGCGGCGACGGAAGAGCAGCAGCATCAGCCAGCCGGCGACCAGTCCCCAGAACGCCCCGCCCACGCCGAGCAGGCTGACCCCCGAGGCGGTGACTACGAAGGTGACCACGGCGGCCTCGCGGCTCCGGGGATCGGAAACGACCACCGACGCGGTGGCGGTCGTCGGTTCCGGCAGAGCGGTGGACGCGGACCCCGGCAGAGCGGTGGACGCCGGTGCCGGCAGAGCGGTGGACGCCGGTGCCGGCAGGACGGGGGTCACGGACGCCGGCAGAGCGGTGGACGCCGGGCCAGGGGTCGCGGGAACGAGGGGTGCAGCGGGAGCGGGGGGTGCAGCGGGAGCGGGGGGTGCAGCGGGAGCGGGGGGCGCGGACAGGGCCGCGGAGAGGGCACCGGCCAACGCGCCGAGCAGCGCGAGCCCGGCGACCGCCTCGATGAGCACCGGCGGGGAGAGCAGCACCAGCGTGGTCGCCGCGCCCGCGCCGAGCCCGAGCAGCGCCAGGCCGACGCCGGCGGTCACCGAGGCGATCCAGCGCCGGTCCGGATCGGGGTGGGCGTCGGGGCCGGCGGCGAGGGCGGCGGTGATCGCGGCGAGGTTGACCGCGTGCCCGCCGGTGGCGGCACCGAGCGCGCTGGCCAGCCCGGTGGCGCGCAGCGCCGGGGCGAGCGGCGGCCGGTAGCCGAAACCGCGCAGCACCGCCGTGCCGGGCACGTTCTGCGCGGCCATGGTGACCAGGAACAGGGGTAGCGCCAGGCCGATCACGGCGGGCAGGGTGAACGCCGGCACGGTCGGCGACACCACCGGCCGCAGGTCGCCGAGGGCGACCCCCACGCCGGACGTGGTCAGGGCGATCACCACCGCCGCCGCCACCAGCGCGGCCGGGACCGCCCACCGGGGGGCGAGCCGGTGCAGCACCAGCCAGGTGACGATCACCGGGGCGGCCAGGGCCGGCACCTCGACCAGCGCGCGTACGGGGGCGGTGCACAGCGGCAGCAGCACCCCGGCCAGCATCGCGGCCGCCACCGGGGCGGGGATGGCGGCCACCGCCCGCCCCAGGGCGGGGAAAAGGCCGGCGGTGACGATGAGCAGCCCACACAGCGCGAACGCGCCCACAGCGGCGGGCCACCCGCCGGGGACCGGCCCGGTGGCGACCAGCAGCGCCGCGCCCGGCGTGGACCAGGCGATCGCGATCGGCATCCGGTGCCGCAGGCCGAGCCAGGTCGCGCAGATCCCGGCGGCGACGCTCACCGTGAGCAGCCCGGAGGCGGCCTGCGCCTCGCTGGCGCCGACCGCCCGCAGCCCGGCGAGCACGACGGTGAACGAGCTGGCGAAGCCGACCACGGCGGTCACCACGCCGGCCAGCAGCGGTTGCAACCGATCCCCCACCACACTCCCCCTCGCGCCGGCCACCCATCGTTCCGTTTACGGAACAGCGGCGTGTAGCACCATAGCCGGATGACCCCGCCCCGCCCAGCCCGCCGGCCCGCGCTCGACACCGACGCCGGGGCGGTCGGCCACCGGTTGCGCGCGCTGCGGATGGAACGCGGGGTCTCCCTCTCCACGCTGGCCCGTACCGCCGGGGTCGGGAAGGCCACCCTCTCGGCGCTGGAGAACGGCACCCGCAACCCCACCCTGGAGACGCTCTACGCGATCACCGCCCAGCTCGGCGTACCGCTGGCGGCCGTGCTCGCCGGGCCCGCCGCCACCCCGACCGTGCGGGGCACCAGCGTCGTCGCCACCCTGCTGGAGTCGTTCACCGACACCGACGCCAGTTACGAGCTGTACCGGCTGCGGGTCCGCCCCGGCGGAGAGCAGGTCTCCCCCGCCCACCAGTCGGGGGTCACCGAACACGTCACGGTCTTCGCCGGGGTGCTCCGCGCCGGCCCGGTCGACGCCCCGCTGACCGCCGCCGCCGGTGGCCACCTACGCTGGACCTCCGACGTACCGCACGGCTACGCCGCCCTCGGCGACGAGGAGGTCGCCGCCAGCCTGCTGCTGCGCTACCCCCGCACCTGACCCGCACCGGGCACCCGGTGCTGCACCGCCCAGATCGCCGCCTCGGTACGCGACGCCGAGCCGGTCTTGCGCAGCAGGTTCGACACGTGCACGGTCACCGTCCGCACCGAGATGCCCAGCGCCCGCGCGGCCTGCTTGTTGGACATCCCGGCGACCAGGCAGCCCAGCACCTCGACCTCCCGGCCGGTCAGCTCGGCCTCGGGCGGGGCGGCGGCCCGGGGCGACGGCATCCGCAGGTGCTCCGGCAACGGCTCCCGGACCAGCGCGTCCAGCCCCCGGCCGGCGTGCACCGCCAGCAACTCGGTGAGCGCGTACGGGTTGCCGCCGGTGCGTTGCCAGACGTCGGCACAGACCCGCGCCGGGGGTGGGCTGTCGCCGTACACCTGGGTGAGGATCTCGGCCACCTCGGCGACGCCGAGCGGGCCGAGGTGCTGGCGCACCGCGCCGCGTACCCCGCAGAGGCGGGCCAGGACGCGGCGGGTGAGGTCGGGTGCGACCGCGTCGGCCGGCGGCCGGCTCGCCACCACCAGCAGCGCCGGCAACTGCGGCGCGGTGGCCAGCTCGACGACCAGGTTGAGGCTGGCCGGGTCGAGATCGTGCAGGTCCTCCACCACGAGCACGGCCGGGCCGGCACCCACCAGCGACCGGACGGTACGCACGGCGAGCCGGAGCAGCGTGCCGGGGGCGTACCGCTCGCGCGGCGCGGCCGGATGCTGGGCCAACCAGGCGAGCGCGTCGGACGGCAGGTCGAGCGCGCCGACGTCGCGGACGCTGAGCACCGCCGCCAGCCAGTCGTACGGGGCCGGATCGTGCACCCGTGCCGTCCCGGCGAGGATCACCGCCGGTCGGGGGGAGAGACCCTCGACGGCCGCCGCGACCAGCCGACTCTTGCCCACCCCGGCGGCCCCGGTGATGACCGTGACGGCGGGGGCCGACCGGCCCGTACCGGCCACGGTGGACCACGCCCGGTCGAGCTCGGCGAGCTCTCCGACGCGACCCACCATGGACACCGGGATCATTTCTCCCACCCTACGTACTAGTGCGTAGAGACGGAGCGAGGGTGTATCCGGCAAGCTTGTCCCATGACGCTGATCCTCCGCTCGGCCATCCTCAACGACGTCGGCCTGGTCCGCACCAACAACGAGGACTCCGCCCTCGCCGGTGAACGCCTGGTCGCGGTGGCGGACGGCATGGGTGGGCTCCCCGCCGGCGAGGTGGCCAGCGAGATCGTCATCCGCATCCTGGACGAGCTGGTCCCCCCCACCGGCACCGACGAGGCCGCCGAGGCGTTGCGGGCCGTCGTCTCCACCGCCAACCGGCGGATCCGGGCGGCGATCTCCGCCGACCCGGCCCGCGAAGGCATGGGTACGACGCTGACCGCCGCCCTGCTCGCCGGGGACACCCTGGTCCTCGCGCAGGTCGGCGACTCCCGGTGCTACCTGCTGCGCGACGGGGAACTGACCCAGCTCACCCGGGACGACACCTTCGTCCAGGCGCTTGTCGACCAGGGGGCGCTCTCCCCCGACCAGGCCCGCCACCACCCGCAGCGTTCCCTGGTCACCCGGGCGGTGCAGGGAGCGGACGCGCCCCCGGCGATCGGGGTGCTGACCGTCTTCGCCGGGGACCGGGTGCTGCTGTGCAGCGACGGGCTCTCCGACTACGTGGCCGACGAGGCGATCCACGGGGCGCTCGTCACCTACCAGGACCGCCGGCACTGCGGTGAGCAACTGGTGAAGCTGGCCCACCAGGCCGGCGCGCCGGACAACGTCACCGTGGTGGTATCCGACGTGACCGAGGGCTGAACCCGGCCAACCGGGTTGCGGCCGACCGCCGGCCGGGTTGGGATGGACGGATGCTCATCCGTCGCCTGGCCGCCGAGGAACGACTGACCACCAGCTTCCCGCTCCAGGCGTACGCCTTCGAGGCGACCCCGCTGAGCCGGGAGCGGGTCGACGCGTTCCACCGCTACCTGCCGTACAACAAGGGCAACCGGACCCTGGTGGTGGAGGAGGGTGGCGAGGCGCGGGCCACCGCCAGCGCGGTGCCGATGCGGCAGAACCTGCGCGGGGCGGTGCTGCCGATGGCCGGGGTCGCCGGGATCGCCACCCACCCGCTGGCCCGCCGTCAGGGGTACGTCCGCGCCCTGCTCTGCCAACTCCTCGACGAGATGCGCGACGGCGGGCACCCGGTGACCGCGCTGTACCCGTTCCGGGCCAGCTTCTACGAGCGGTTCGGCTACGTGGGGCTGCCCCGGGCCCGTACCGTCCGGTTCTCCCCGGCCGACCTGGGCCCGCTGCTGCGCGCCGAGCTGCCCGGCACGGTGGGCTGGGAACGGATCGGCGGCGGCTATCCGCACTACCGCTCGTTCACCGAGCGGTGCCTGCGGGAGCGGCACGGTTTCGCGATCTTCCCCGACTTCCGGGACGTGGGACTGCGGGACCGGGACGACAGGTGGCTGATCACCGCGACGATCGACGGCAGCGTGGTCGGCGCGCTCACCTACCGGATCGACGACCACGGTGGCGAACTGGTCGGCGACGACCTGCTCGCCGCCGACCCGTACGCCCGCGCCCTGCTGTTGCAGTTCCTCGCCCGGCACGTCGACCAGGTGGAACGGATCAGCCTCCGGGTGCCCGCCGACGAGCTGCCCGAGCTGTGGCTGACCGACCTGGCCGTGCACGTCGAGGCCCGGGTGTCCCGGCCCGGGTCGCCGGCGCCGATGGCCCGCCTGCTGAGCGTGGACGCCCTCGCCGGGCTGCCCGCCGGGCCGGGCCGGGTGCGGGTGGACCTGGTCGACGACCGGTGGCTCGCCGGCACCCACCTGCTCGACGGCGTCGACGGGCGGATGGCGTTGGCGCCCGGCGGCCGGTCGGCGGTGACCGACGGTGGCCGGGTGCCGACGGCGACGCTCACCGCCGCCGGGTTGTCCGCGCTGGCGTACGGGGTGCTCGACCCGGCCGAGGTGCACATCCGGGGGCTGGGTGACGTCGGCCCGGAGGCGGCGGACGAGTTGCGCCGGCTCTTCCCCCGTGCACTGCCCTACCTGTTCGCCGACTTCTGAGCGGCCGGCCCCGGCAGGGCCGCCGGGTCTGGTTGACGCGGTGCGGGGGCGGGTACGGTCCCCGGAATGCCGCAGTGGTTGCAAGCCGGGGCGTGGGGCCTGTTGGCCGGTTCCGCGCTCCTGGTCGGGGCTGCCGTCGGGTTCTTCCTGCCGGTGCCCCGCAAGGTCGTCGCGTCGATCATGGCGTTCGGTGCGGGGGTCCTGCTCTCCGCGGTCTCGTTCGAGTTGATCGCCGAGGCGCACGAGCAGGGTGGACTGCTGCCGACCGCGATCGGGGCGGCGGGCGGGGCGTTGGCGTACACGGGGGCCAACCTGCTCCTCGCCCGACGGGGTGCCCGGCACCGGAAACGCTCCGGCGCGGAACAACCCTCCGAGCGGGAGCAGCCCGGTTCGGGTTCGGCGATCGCGGTGGGTGCGCTGCTCGACGGCGTACCCGAGTCGGTGGTGATCGGCGCGAGCCTGCTGGCCGGTGGCCCGGTCAGCCTGGTCACGGTGGCCGCGGTCTTCCTCAGCAACGTGCCGGAGGGGCTGTCGAGCGCCGCCGGCATGCGCCGGGCCGGCCGTTCCCGCCGGTACGTCTTCGGGCTCTGGACGGCGATCGCCCTGGTCAGCGGGGTCGCCGCGCTGCTCGGCAACACCCTGCTGGTTGGTGCGCCGCCGGAGCTGCTGGCCACCATCACCGCGTTGGCCGCCGGGGCGATCCTCGCGATGATCACCGACACCATGGTCCCGGAGGCGTTCGAGGACGCCCACCTGCTGGTCGGCCTGATCACCGTGCTGGGCTTCCTGACCGCGTTCGCCCTCTCCCACGCCTGACGGACCGGCGGCCGGTGGCGGGGGTCAGTAGGGGTCGCCCTGGCCGGGGACGCGGCCCCGGAGCAGGCCGGCGGCCCGACCGGGCAGGTCGGCGACGCCTGACATCGGCGGGCCGGCGGTGTGCGCGCCGTCGGCCATCCCGGCGAACAGTTCCCGCAGCGCGGTCACCGCGTCGACCCGGGGCTGCCAGCCGAGTTCGGTCTCGGCCCGTTCGCTGGACATCAGCGGCGCGGCGAGCCCCAGCTCGACCCAGCCCGCGTCCACCGGTTGCAGCCGGCACCGCCAGGTCAGCGCGGCGGCGGCGCGCAGCACCGGGGCGGCCACCGGCACCGTCCAGCCCTTGAAGTGCCGGGCCACCAGTTCCGGGGTCAGCACCGGGTCCGCGGCGACGTTGAACGCGCCGCGCGCCGCACCGAGGACCGCCCGGGCGTACGCGTCGGCGACGTCGTCGGCGTGCACCGCCTGCATCCGCAGCCGCCGGTTGGCCGGTACGAGCGGGATCCGGCCGTACCGCAGCAGCCGTACCGGGGCCAGTGGCCCGAGGAAGTACCTGGTGATCTCGGTGCCGGCGTCCCGTTGGAAGATCAGTCCGGGGCGCAGCCGCACCACCCGCAGCTGCGGCTGGGCGGCCTCGACGGCGTCCAGCACGGCCTCCACCTCGGCCTTGTCCCGGCTGTACGAGGAGCCGGGCACCCCGGTCGCCGGCCACCGTTCGCTGACCGGGTGGTCCTTCGGGCCGGGCGCGTAGGTGCCGACCGACGAGGCGTACACCAGGGCGGGCACTCCGGCCCGGACGGTCGCCGAGATCACCGCGCGGCTGCCGCCGACGTTGGTCCGGTGCAGGGTGCGCTGGTCGTGGCTGGGCTGGATCTGCCAGGCCAGGTGCACCACCGCGTCGGCCCCCGCGAAGATCGCGGTGAGCTGGTCGACCGCGCCCGGCGCGCCGATGTCGCAGGAGTGCCACCGCACCCCGGCGTAGGGCACTCCGGCGTCGGGGCCGGGCAGCCGGCGGGCGACACCGACCAGGTCGAGCCCCCGTTCCCGACCCAGCCGGCGCAGCACCGCCGTGCCCACGTTGCCGGTGGCCCCCACGATCACGATCCGCATGCCGGGTGCGGTACCCGCTGGACCGTCCGCCAACCCCGCCGGGGGCGGATCGTGGGTCAGCCGCCGGCCGGGGTACGCGCCGGACCGTTGTCGACCAGCTTGAACGTGCTGCGCAGCGGCGCGTCGCCCAACTCTTCGAGGATCAGGCCCCGGCTGGGCGAGAACTGGAGGAACGCCGAGTCGTTGCTGATCGCGTACGCGCCCTTGCCCTTGCTGACGATGCTGAACAGCTGCGTCGGCTTACGCTTGTCGCAGGCCGACCCCTCGACGGTGAGCGGCGTGCCGTCGCCGGGGTTGACCACCTGCCAGCAGGCCGGGTCGTCGTTGGCGGGGTGGCCGTCGCGCCGGCCGTACGCCTTGACCAGGTACTTGCCGCCGCCGGCCGGCGTCGGGACGAACAGTTGGCGTCCGCTGTCGTCGTCGACCTCGACGAGCGCACCGCCGTCGAGGGCCACCCCGGACTCGGTCGCCTGCACCCGGACGATGGTGACCTCCCGCTTGCCGGACAGCACCCCGCCGGCACCGGCCGTGGCCGACGGCTTCCCGGCGGGCCGCGACGGGCTCGCCGACGTCGACGCCGGGGGCGCGGTCGGGTCGGGTGCCGTCGTGGCGGTGGGCGTCACCGCGTCGGAGGGCGTCGCCGACCCCGACGGCGTGGCCGTGGCCGACCCGTCAGCGGCCGGCGTGCCGCCGTCCCCGCAGGCCACCAACGCCCCGGAGCACGCCAGTACCGCGACCCCGGTGACCCACTTCAGCTTCGACATCCCCTGCTCCTCCACCGGCGACCCCGCGCGGGCGCGGGGTGTCCACTGCGCTCCACCCGGACGATGGACGCGCCACAGCATCGAACTGGACGCCGGTGACCCCCCGGCGGTTTCCCCGTACCCGGGAGAACCCGAATCTATCTGCGCCGCCGCGTACCGGGGCCGGCGGCCGGCCGGGACCGGTTCCGGCGGCGGCGTCCACAGTGACCCCGGTCACGTCAATGCCGTGTTTTCCATCGACGGTGACCCCTGCCAAATGGCTGACCAGTACGAACGGCACGACCGTCCACTGTCGTCGAATCGTGGGCGGGTACGGGTCCGATAAGACGGTAGGGTTGGCACACATCGGCGTCGACCAGTGGCGTAGGACCGCCGCTGTCTGTGGCTTGACCAGGATTGGATACGACGACTTTGGCGCACAAACAGGCCGACCGCGAAGAACCGCGCCGCGCCTCAGACGACCAGGCCGCACCGACGACACCGGGTCGCCGTGCCGGTCGACCGCAGTCGATCAAACGACGCGTGATCAGGCTGGTGCTCATTCCCAGCGTCGTCGCCCTGGTGGTCTGGCTCGTCGCCTCCGGCTATCTCATCTTCCAGGGTTTCTACAACCGCCAGGTCGCCAACAGCGTCCGGCAGGTGTCGATCCCGGCGGTCTCCGCGTTGTCCTCGATCCAGCAGGAACGGCGGCTGAGCGTCAGCTACCTCACCCAGCCGTCCCGGGATCTCAGCCGGCTCATCGAGCAGCGGCAGCAGACCGACCAGCGGGTGGCCACCCTGCGTCCCGCCGCCAACGCCGCGCTGGGCAACGCCCCGGACTCGATCGTGACCCGGTGGGAGACGCTCGCCGGCCTGCTCGACGAATTGGCGAGCGTGCGGAGCACCATCGATTCCCGGTCGGCCAACGGGACGGGTGTCTACGATTTCTACAACCGTCTGCTCGACGCCGCGACCGACCTCTTCGACACCCAGGCGAGAATCGTCCCCGACCCCGCCGCAGCCCAGGGCGGTATCGCGGCGACCGAGACTTTCCGCGCCAGTGACCTGATGTCCCGGGCCGGTTCCACCATTGACGGCGCTTTCGGTGCCCGCACCCTCAGCCCGCAGGACCATCTCGACTTCACCAACCTGGTCGGGGCCTATCACGCCGGCCTCACCAACGTGGCTCCGCACCTCGAACCGGAAGCCCGGGAACGCTTTGCCGCGATCACCGGGAGCGACTCCTGGAAAGAACTAGTCGCGGCAGAAAACGCCCTGGTCAGCAATGGGCCGTGGCGTTCCGGCGCACCGCGTGCCCTGACGTTCAACCGGGCCCGGTGGGAAGCCCTCACCCGGCAGGTGTCCGACGATCTGATCAACCTGACCGTGGTGCAGGCCGACACGGTCTCGGCGCGGACCCTGCGCACCGGCAACACCCAGCTCTTCACCGCCTCCCTGGGCAGTCTGGTCGCCCTGCTCGTGGTCATCGCCGCGATCATCTGGGCGATCCGGCAGTCGCAGATCCTGGTGGACCGGGCGTTGTCGGTACGCCTCGCCCAGCTCGGTCGGGACGCCGAGGCGGTGGTCGACAAGCAGCTGCCGGCGATGATGGACCGGCTACGCCGACGGGAGAAGGTCGACCTCGCCTCCGAGCTGCCGCTACCGGATTACGGCAGCGACGAGATCGGCCGGGTGGCCGAGGTGATCAACCGGTCGTTGCAGGCGGCGGCCGGTGCGGCGGTCGACGAGGCGAAGACCCGGGCGGCGGGTATCGCGATGCTGATGGGTGTGGCCCGCCGTCCGCAGCGCCCCCTGCAACGCGGCCTGAAGGTCATCGAGGACCTCCAGAACCGGATCGGCGACGAGAAGCTGCTGGCCGAACTGTTCGACATCAACCACCAGCTCACCCAGACCCGCCGGTTCCTGGAGAACCTCGTCATCCTGGCCGGCGGTCAGATCGGCCGCCGCTTCCAGAACCCGGTGCCGGTGCGCCGGGTGCTGCTGGCGGCCTTCGCGGAGGCCCAGCAGTACCAGCGCATCACCCTGCGCAGCGCGCCGGACGTGGCGGTCGCCGGGCCGGCGGTGGCCGGCACCGTCCACCTGATCGCCGAGTTGCTGGACAACGCGCTGGCGTTCTCGCCGCCCGAGACCACGGTCTGGGTGACCTGCATCGAGGTCAAGCGCGGCATCGCGGTGGAGATCGAGGACGCCGGCGTGGGCATGCGGGCGGACGCGTTGGAGCGGGCGAACGACCTGCTCGCCACCGCACCCACGCCGGACGTGACGGCGCTGAAGGACGGCGCGCAGGTCGGCCTGCACGTGGTGGCGGAGCTGGCCAAGCGGGACGGCGTCCAGGTGAGCCTGCGGGCGTCGGCGTACGGCGGCCTGCTGGCGATCGTGCTGCTGCCCGACCGGGTGATCGTCACCGAGTCGTACGCCGCCGAACTGGACCGCACCGACCCGGGCGTCCTGCCGCTCGGCGGCGTCGCCACGGCGATGTCCCGCCCCGGTGTCGGCGCGGTGCTGCCGGTCGGCGGCGGCCGGCGGGAGCTGCATCCGGCCGCCGGGGCCCGACCCACCGCCGTGGCGACCACCGCACCGGGCGGGGCCGGGCGGACGCCGGCAGATCCCACCGGGGAGCGACACTCCGACCGCAGCGGGGGCATCATGACCGAAGTTCCGGTGCAGCGTGGCCCGGCCCGCGGCGGCTCGTCCGGCCCGCAGGTCGCCGACCGGCCGCCCCTGCCGCACCGCCGGCCGCAGCAGCACCTCGCCCCCGAGTTGCGCGACGAGGGTCTGCCCGGGCCGAAGCCCGACGCCGCGCCGGCTCCCGCCCGTTCACCCGAGGAGGCCCGGGACCGGTTCAGCAGATACCAGAAGGCCTGGGCCGCCGGCCGGGCAGCGAAAAACGGGGACTCCGCCAGCAGAGACGACCGAGGCAGGAACGTATGACCCACTCCGCATCGCAGAACGATCTGACCTGGATCCTCGACGATCTGGTGGAGGTCCCTGACGTGGTCTATGCGGTCGTCCTGTCCACCGACGGGCTGATCGTGCAGAAGTCCACGTCGCTCCCGCAGGATGCCGGGGAGCTGTTGGCCGCCGGCGCGTCGTCCCTGCACAGCATCGCCGCGGGGATGGGCCGCCGGTTCGACAGCGGCCCCGTCCAACAGGTCATCATCGAGTACGAGGGACGCACGCTGTTCGTCGCCGCCGCCGGCCAGAACGCGCGGCTGGCGGTGCTCTGTGAACAGTCCGTCGACATGGGCACCGTCGCGTACGAGATGAGCCGCCTGGTGACCCGCATCGGTGACTACCTCGGCTCCGAGGCCCGCCTCGACGGCCCCCTACTCACCGACCGACCCGGGTCGAAACCATGAGTCACGACGTGTGGGACGGCGACGACGAGGCGGAGGCCGGCCGGCTGGTGCCGTTGTACATCCTCGTCAACGGGCGGACGAGCCCCCGCAACACCAGCCTCGACCTGGCCACCCAGGTCATCGCCCTGCCGGCCGACCAGAGCCGGCTGGAACTGGAGTACCGGGAGATCCTGCACCAGTGCACGGGGTGGATCTCCATCGCCGAGATCGGCGCCTACCTGCACCGGCCGCTCGCCATCACCAAGGTGATGGTCGACGTGCTCCACGAACAGGGGTTCCTGGACATCGGCTCACCGGCACAGGAGAAGATCGCCGACCGGTGGCTGCTGGAAACGGTTCTCGCCGGCCTGCAGCGGATATAGAAGAGGGACTGATACGCGTGGATCGGAAATCGGTGAAGGTCGTCGTGGCGGGCGGCTTCGGCACCGGCAAGACCACCCTGGTCGGCTCGGTCAGCGAGATCCCACCACTGGTCACCGAGGAGGTCCTCACCCAGGCCAGCATCGGGGTGGACGACCTCACCGGCGTGGAGGACAAGTCCAGCACGACCGTCGCCCTGGACTTCGGGCGGATCACCATCAGCGACGACGTCGTGCTCTACCTGTTCGGCACCCCGGGGCAGGACCGGTTCTGGTTCATCTGGGACGAGCTGGCCCAGGGCGCGGTGGGAGCGATCGTGCTGGTCGACACCCGTCGGCTCGGCACCAGTTTCCCGGCCGTCGACTACTTCGAGCGTCGGGGCATCCCGTTCGTCGCCGCCGTCAACCGCTTCTTCGGTGAGTGCCCCTACACCGAGGAGGAGATCCGCGCCGCGCTGGAGCTGGACGAGACCGTGCCGCTGCTGTGGTGCGACGCCCGGGACCGGGCCTCCAGCAAGCAGGCGCTGATCGAGCTGGTGCGGCACGCCCTGTCCCGGCTGCCCGCCACCGCCTGAGCGACCCCGTCCCGCGGTGTCGGCCGGCTCCGGCCGGCGCGGCCGGAGCCGGCCGTACCGGGTTCAGTCGGTACCGCCGCCTCCCGTCGGGAGCTGCGCCAACCGCACCTTGAAGTGGCGGAGCAGGGGCGGCGACGAGACGACCCGGTAGCCGGGGACCCGGCCGGGTTCCTTGGCGATGTCGGCGAGCACGGCGGCCACGTACTCGAAGTGGGTGTCGGTGTAGACGCGACGCGGGATGGCCAGGCGCACCAGTTCGAAGGGGGCCGGGGTGACCAGCCGGTGCCGGTCGTCCATCCCGCCGAGGTAGAGGGAGCCCAGCTCGGCGCAGCGGATGCCCCCGTCGAGGTAGAGCTGGCAGCCGAGGGCGTGCCCGGGGAACTCCGCCGGGGACAGGTGGGGCAGCAACCGGCCGGCGTTGAGGTAGAGGGCGTGGATGCCGGCGGGTTGCACGGTGTCCACCCCGGCCTCGTTGACCAGCCGGGCCAGCCGGGCGGTGGAGGCGGCCCGCGCCCGCAGGTACGCGGGGTCGACCACCTCGCGCAGCCCCTGGGCGAGCCGTTCGAGGTCGTGGCCGGCCAGCCCGCCGTAGGTGGAGAACCCCTCGGTGGCGATCAGGTTGGCCTCGCACCTGGCGAACAGGTCGTCGTCGCGCAACCCGATGAGCCCGCCGATGGCCGACAGACCGTCCTTCTTGAGGCTCACCACGCAGCCGTCGGCGAGCCCGAAGGCGTGGGTGGCGATCTGCCGGGGCGTCCAGTCCCGGTAGCCGGGCTCGCGCTGCCCGACGAGCCAGGCGTTCTCGGCGAACCGCGCCGCGTCCAGGAAGAACGGCACGCAGTGCGCGCGGCACAGGTCACGGACGGCGGTGAGGTTGGCCATCGACACCGGTTGCCCGCCGAGGCCGTTGTTGGTGATCGTGATGAGGACCAGCCCGACCCGGTCGCGTTCCGGCCCGGTGAGCGTGGCGGCCAACGCGTCGAGGTCGATGTCGCCCTTGAACGGGTCCGCGCTGTCGAGGTCGAACGCGGCCGGGCAGGGCAGGTCCCGGGCCTCCGCGCCGGCCAGCGTGACGTTGGCCCGGGTGGTGTCGAAGTGGGTGTTGCTGAGGCAGAGCTGACCGGGTTCGAGCAGGCTGGTGAAGAGCACGCGTTCGCCGGCCCGCCCCTGGTGCACGGGGAGCAGGTGCGGATAGCCGGTGAGGTCGCGTACCTCGTCGCGGAACCGGAACCAGGAGCGCGCCCCCGCGTAGGACTCGTCGCCGAGCGCGGCGGCGGCCTCCTGCGCGGCCGAGGTGGCCCCGGTGCCGGAGTCCGACAGCAGGTCGATGGTGATCTGGTCGGCGCGCAGCTCGAACGGGTTGTATCCGGCGTCCGCGAGGGCCTCCCGCCGCTGCTGCGGGTCGAGGAAGGGGATCGGTTCGACCACCTTGATCCGGTACGGGGGCAGCATCGCGTAGGCGTCGACGGGCACTGTTCGCTCCTCGATGGACGGTCAGGGGTGTCCCGCGCCGGCCCGGCCGGTCGGGGTGGCCAGCGCCGTGCGGTCGACGGTCAGCGGGCGGCGTACCGGCGGGGTCACCCGGTACGCCTCGGCGGACAGGTAGACGGTCACCCCCGGCCGGGGCGCGCCCAGCCGCAACGACAGGTGCGGGATCAGCCCGACGCCGTCCCGCAGCGGCCGTCGGGCCACCGCGGCGAGCGCCCGGTCCAGCAGCGTGTGGCCGAAGCCGTAGCGGTCCAGCACCGCCACCACCCGGTCGTACGCTTCGTCGTCGTCGTCGACGTAGCCGCGGATCGGCACGTAGAGGCTGTAGCCGACCGGCCGGTCGACCCCCTCGACCAGGGTGTAGCTGCCCACCAGGGGAAGACCGGCGAACCGGGTCCGGCCGCCACCGGCCAACTCGACGAACTCGGTGAGCCGGGTCGCGTCCACGTCGTGGACGATCCCGGCAGCCCGGACGACGTCGCGCACCTCGGCGTCGTGGTGGGTCAGGTAGAGCTTGACCCGGGCCTGGGCGTCGTCGTGCAGGTCGAGGGCGAAGAACGTCAGCCGGTCCCGGCGGCCCAGCTCGCCCGGCCGGACGCCGTGGTCGAGCATCGCCCGGTAGGACCTGCCGAGCCCGAGCCGGTGCAGCGCCTCGGCGATCAGGCCCGGCGCCCGGTCGGCCCCCCGCAGCTCCGGATTGAGGTAGACCTTGAACTCGGGCCGCCGGCCGCTGCGGAACACCAGTGAGCACCAGAGCGCGAAGGCGCCCTGCGGGTCGTCGGTGGTGAACAGGTCGCGTACCGATTCCAGCCGGGACGTGGACAGTCCGGCACGGTGCGCCTGCCGGTCGAGGAACCGTCGGGTGGCGACCATGTTGGCCGACCGGCCGGGTGGTGCACCCAGGGTCTCGCCGAGAATGCGCACGGTCGGCGGTTCGGTGGCGCTGAAGGCGATGGAGAACTCCACCGGGGTGTGGTCGTCGGCGATGTCGGACGGCCAGCGTGGCGGGGCCGACAACGGCTGCGAACCGGCTGTTCCGAGCAGGCTTTCCAGCAGTTCCACCGGCTCTGCCGCAGCGATTCCGCCGACCTCGCACAATCGCCTCAGCTGGTCGCCCAGACGATCGGAAAGGGACACCTCGTCCATCAATTCCCTCTCCCGATCAGGCTGCCGACCAAAAGAGACCTTAGGAAGCATTTCACGACAAGGTCAAGATTGATCACAACTTGCAATGACATAACGGGAGCGAGACCGGCAAATCACCTCGGACAATTACCCAGAGTCGCGTACAGGATACGTCACACCGAGTTGATGAACGCGCGGGGGCATCAGTTTTCCGGGTCCCACCCCGCTCGCCGCCGCCGCGTCGGCCGGCAACCACCAACACATCCATGTGCGACACTGTCCGTCACGGTGCGACACCGGTCACACACCGAACGGAGGGGCGGGCGATGGCCACCGCTGCGGCACCATCAGTGCTGATCGGCGCGGTCGTGCGCGTCATGAGGGACCTGGCGGTCCACCCGCTCGCCCTGGAGATCGACGGCACCGGGGCACGCGTGCTGACCACCATGCACGCCAAGGCGCTGCGGACCCGCAGCCGGGGCCCCTACAGTCCGGACAACCTGCCCCCCGAGGCCCTGACGATGATCGACTGGCTCAGCCTGAAGCTGTCCGTCGACCCGCAGCGGGTCGACGTCACCATCGAGGGCGGCGGACCCTGGCCCCGACTGCTGCTGGAGTTGCCCGACAAGCGGGTCACCGTACGGTTCGTGGTGCCCGAGGACGCGCCGCCCGGATACCAGCCGGAGTCCAACAACGCCACGTTGTCGGGTGACGTGAACATCGCCCTGGAGTTCCTGGCCGGTTCCCTGCGCGCCCTGGGCGGTCGGCTGCACGGCGAGCCACCGATCACCCTGACGCTGAGCTACCCCGACGATCCCCACTACGAACGCAACACCGCAGGGCTGCCGGCGGAGTTCCGGGATCTCGTCCCGCCGGTCGTGGCCGACCTCGCGGTCGACCGCAGCCGGTTCTCCCGCAAGCAACGGGTCGCCCACAACGAAGCGCTGCGCGCGGCGGCCTACGACGACCAGCCGATGGAACCCGCGGCGGGCAGTTGGTTCAGCACCCGGCTCAGCACCCGGCTCGGCGCGGCCCGGTTGCGGGTCAACCCGTGAAGTCGTAGTCCCAGTCCAGCTCCCACCGCCGGATCGCCGGCCGGTTGTCCATCGACACCAGGCTCCGGCCGTCCGCCGTGAACGCCACGGACGTCACCGGCTCCGGATGACCGTCGCACGTGTGCACGCGTCGTCCCGTCCGCACGTCCCAGATGCGCAGCGTACGGTCCGCGTCGGCGGTCACCGCGTGCCGCCCGTCGGGGCTCACGTCGAACACGTCCGCCTCGGAGGCGAGTTCGCACAGCACCCGCCCGGTCGCCGTCTCCCACACCGACACCACCCGCCCGTACGACCCGTCGTACGCGGCGACGAGCCCGACCCGTCCGTCCCGGCTCAACGCTACGGCGTCGCCCCGGCTCGGTAGCGCGTACCGCTGGCGGCCGGTGTGCACGTCCCACGCGGTCAGTTCCCTCGCCGAGTTGACCAGGAGCTGTCGTCCGTCCGGGGTGAACCGCAGCGTCGTCCGCCCGAACCCGACGGGGACCGTGAGCACCGGGCTTCCGGTGCCCGTACGCCACAGCCGGCACGTCCGGTCCTCCGCACCGGCCGACGCGGCGTACCTACCGTCGTCGCTGAGTCGGACCGACCCCACCGGCCCCTGGTGCGCCACCATCGTGCGGCTCAGGTGCAACCGGTGCAGGCTCCACAGGCACAGGTTGCCCTCGGCGTCACCGACGATCGCGTACCGGCCCGCACCGTCCAGGGCGATTGCCCGTACCGCGCCGTGGTCGCCGTGCAGTTCCGCCTGCCGCCGGCCGGCCGTCAGGTCCCACAGGTGGGCGGTCCCGGCCCAGTCCGCGCTGACCGCGAGCCGGGCGTCGGTGGAGAGCACGAGGGTGTGCGCCTTGCCCACCCGCTCCGCGAAGGTGTGCCGTTGCCGGCCGGTCGGCAGCTCCCACACCCGGATCAGGCCGTCGGCGCCGCCGGTCACCGCCAGCTCGCCGTCGACACTGAGCGCCGGCTCCAGCCCGGGTACGAAGGTGAACTGGCCGCCGCGCAGCTCGTAGCGCTGCCAGATGCCCAGCGGCGCGGTCCGCTCGCCCGCCGCCCGCCCCAGCCGCTCCCACAGGTCCCGCAGCTCCGGGTGACGCTCGAACCCGACCAGGTCGCGGGCGGCCCGCAGTTCCCCGACGGCGTCGGCCGTCCGGCCCTCCCGGGCGAGCGCCTCCGCCCGGACGATCCGTTGCCGGACCTGCGCCTCGGCCGCCAGCACCGCCCGCGCCGCCAGGGGCTGCTCGTAGCTCCACGGCGCACGCAGGTCGGGACGGGGCAGCCGGTGGACGTGCAGCCCCCCGTACTCGTCCCCGACCACGACCAGCGCGCCGTCGGCGCTGATCGCCACACAGGTGAGCGACAGCAGACCGACCAGCTCCGGTGGCAGCCCGTCGGTACGCGTGGCGACGGTACGCAGGCACCGGCCGGAGGCCGTCTCCCAGAC
Organism: Micromonospora sp. WMMD723; assembly: GCF_049863385.1. NCBI lineage: Bacteria > Bacillati > Actinomycetota > Actinomycetes > Micromonosporales > Micromonosporaceae > Micromonospora > Micromonospora sp. WMMD723. The sequence continues at coordinate 2,324,240 of NZ_JBMKNR010000001.1, read as the reverse complement.
CCGTAGCGGTTGGCCGGCACTGCCGTACCCGACCGAGGCCGCCCGTTCGCCGTCACCGCTGAGCACGACCGTCGAGTACCGGTTCAGGGTGTTCGGCACCGGACCCCGCACCCGGTTGGGTCGGGTCTCCCACAGGTGCGCCACCCGCGTCTGGTGCCCGATCAGCAGGGCGTACCTGCCGGACCCGCCCAACGCCACCTGGTCGACCCCGGTCATCCGCATGTCGGCGGACTTGACCAGGCGGTGCAGCCAGCGCCCGGTGTCGACCTCCCAGACCACCACGCTGCCGTCGCCAGGTGCCGCCGACACCGCGACCGTGCCGTCCTCGCTCAGGCCCAGCACGGTGACCTCGGCGGGCCTCTCCTGGATCTCCGGCAGGATCCGGCCCGTCGCCGGGTCCAGCCGCTGGTAGGTGCCAGGCGGATGCTCCAGGGTGCGCCGCAGCCGCCCGTCCGCCGTGTCCCGTAGCTCGATCCGGCCGTCGTCGTACCCGATGGCGGCCGTGCCCGAGGCGGTGAGCGCCAGGGCGGTCACCGCCGCCCCCCGGTCGGACGGCACCCGGACGCACCCGCCCCGCGCCAGGTCCCAGCACTCGACCCGGCCGTCCTTGCGGGCGACGAGCGCGGCCCGGCCGTCCCGGTCGACCGTCAGGGCCGTGACCGCGGCACCGGTGGCGTCCGCACCGAGTTCGGTGCCCGCCGGCGGCCCGGTCAGCGACCACGTCCGGAGGCTGCCGTCCGCGCCGCCGGTGACCGCCACCCGGCCGCTTGCGTCCACGGCGACGGCGGACACCCGGCGACGGTGGCCGGGCAGCCGCTGCGACCCGGGCTGCGTCCCGCGCCGGGCCAGGGCGGCGGTCACCTCGGTGACCTCGGGGCCGGCGGGCGCGGTGGCCAGCAGCGTCCGGGCCGCCGCGTCGTCACCCCGTTCCGCGTGGACGAACCCCAGCAGGTGGTCGGCCCGCCAGTTCTCCCCGGCGATCTCCCGTGCCGCCAGTAGCTCCGCCAGCACCTGTTCGTCGGTGATCCGGCCCTGCCGCCACCGGTACAGCGCCCAGTTGTAGACCGCGCCTGGATGGTGCGGGTCGATGTCGACGGCGGAGCGCCACAGGTGTTCCGACTCCGCCGGCCGGTCGAGGTCGAGCAGCGAGAGCGCCTGGTTGGAGAGGCTGCCGGCGAGCAGGCCCGCCGCCGACGGCGGCACCCGTGGATAGCGGACGCCGAGCAGGTCGGCGTACGTCCCGGCGACCTCGGTGGCCAGGTCGGCGAGGCTGTGCGGGCGGGTCGACGGGTCGACGTCGAAGCACCGCCGGAGCAGGTCGACGATCCCCGGTGGCATCGGCTGCGCCCCCGGGCGGGCCTCCCCCGCGGCCAGGTATTCGGCGAAGGCCTCCCGTGCCGCCTGACCGTAGCGGCAGGGGCGGTGACCGGCGAACATCTCCCACACGCACAGCGCCCACGACCAGACGTCGGTGGCCCGGGTGAGGGTGACCCGCGCGCCGGCCGCCGCCTCGGCCTGCTCGGGCGAGCAGTAGGCGGGGGTCATGCCGCCGAAACTCGCGCCCAGGCTGGCGTCCGGCCCGGTGCCGTCGGCCCCGTCGACGGCGGCGCGGGCACCGGCCAGACCGAAGTCGGTGACCTTCGCGGTCCAGTCGCCGTCGAGACCGACCATGATGTTCGCGGGCTTGACGTCCTGGTGGACCAGGCCCTGCCGGTGGGCGTGGTCGATGCCCCACGCCGACTGCACCGCGAGGTCCAGCGCCCGGGCGAGGAACCCGCCGTCGGGGCCGTCCGGCCCCCCGTGCAGCCGCCCGGCCCGGACCAGGTGGTCCAGCGACCCGCCGGTGACCCACTCGGCGAACACGCAGGGCAGCCCGTCGACCCGGCGCACGTACGCGCAGCTGACCACGTGGGGGTGCAGGCCCAGCCCGACCCAGGTGCCCGCCTCGGATTCGAAGCGGGCCCGTCGCGCCTCGGTGGACAGTTGCTCGGGGCGCGGCACCTTGACGGCGAGGTCGGTGTCCCAGCCGGGGTGCCGTACCCGGTAGACCAGGCCCATGCCACCGGCGAGGGGGTCGTCGAGCACTTCGTAGAGGTCCAGAATCCGGTCCCCGGGACGCCACGGCATGGTTCGAGCCTGGCACCGCCCGGCACACGGGACAACCGTCGGTTGGTCGCAGACGGTAACCTCGGGGGTCGGGCCGCGTCGTCAGGGAGTGACCGTGAGTTTTCGTTACTACCTCTACGTCAGCGACGCCAAGGTGGACATGCTGCTGTCCCAGATCGACCCGGGTCACCAGCGCAGGAGGGCCGCCGAGTTCAGCGTGAACCTCACCGTCGTCGGGGTGAAACGCAGCGTCGAGAACCCCGGCACCGACCGGTTGGCCCGCCTGGAGCGGGTCACCCGCTACCTGGACGAGCACGCCGACGTCGGTTCCGTGGACGAGCCGGGGCAGTTCTTCCGGGGGCTGCTGCCGATGCGGTGGGGCATCGTCCCGACCACGGGCGAGCTGTCACTCGTCTACTTCGGTGGCCGCACCGACGACACCATCGTCGGGCTCGGCGGGTCACCGTCGCACCTCATCGGCGCGACCCCGGCGGCCGAGTCGACAGTACGCGGGCTCGTGGGTTCGTCCACGATGCCGGCGCTGCTCGCCGGGCTCGTCGACGAGGAGGCCGAGCCGGCACCGGGCCCCCCACCCCCCGGGGTGGACGAGCCGGACCCGGCCGAGGTGGCGGCGCTGGCCTCGGTGCACCAGGCCGGCACCCGCCTGCGTGGACCCACGCAGAACGTCGAGTTCCTCGCCAAGCGGCTGCTCCACGGGCCCAGCCCGTACCCGGAACTCGACGGGCGGCCCGGCATGACCGTGCTGCTGGGCAGCCCGTTGTACGTGGCGCTGGTCGACTGACCGGGCGGTCGGGCGTGGACACCGACGACCCCGGGGCCGGGCGACCCGCCGGGGCGGTGCCGGCTCCCCCGCCCGTCACGGTGACCGTCCTGGCCGGGTCCACCGTCGACACGTACGTCTTCGACCGCCGCACCTCGGTCGTGGTGGGGCGGGCCGCCGACTGCGGGATCCGGGTCGACGACGGGCACCTGCGGGTCTCCCGCCGGCACTGCCGGCTCGACATCGATCCGCCGCAGGTGCGGGTACACGACCTCGGCAGCCGGCACGGCACCTGGCTCGACGGCCGGCCCGTCGACGGCGGGCGGCTCCTGTCAGCCGGTGACGAGGTGCGGATCGGGCGCGCGACGGTACGCGTCACCCTTTCCGACGACGGGACGCGGGCCGCCGCAGCGACCGGACCGGACCGGGGCCGGGCCCTGCCGACGTTGGCGGCGGCCGCCGCGCTCGGGGCCCCCGGCCTCGACGGCTTCGCCGACCACCTGGTGCTGCGCGAGCTCGGGCGGGGCGGCCACGGTGTCGTCTACCTGGCCCGCCACGAGCCGTCCGGCCGGCTCGTCGCCCTCAAGACGCTGCTCGCCGACCGGGCGGTGGACCCTGCCGCGCGGGACGCCTTCCGCCGTGAGATCGCCTGCACCCGGGGGCTGCGGCACCCCAACATCGTCGCCCTGCACAGCAGCGGTGTGGCCGACGCCGCGTTCTTCCTCACCTGCGAGTACTGCCCGGGTGGCAGCGTCGCCGAGTTCGTGGCCCGGCGCGGCGGCCGGCTCACGGTCGACGAGGCGCTGCCGATCACGCTCGACGCGTTGGACGCGTTGGCCTACGCCCATCGGGCGGAACTCGCGGTCGTGCTGGCCGACGGCCGGACGGAGACCGCCCACGGGCTGGTGCACCGGGACGTCACCCCGCACAACCTCCTGCTCACCACCGGGCCCGCAGGGGAGGTCGTCACCAAGGTCGCCGACTTCGGGTTGGCGAAGGCGTTCGAGAAGGCGGGCCTGTCCGGGCACACCGGGACCGGCGCGACCGGCGGCAGCCTCGCCTTCCAGCCCCGGGCCCAACTGGTCGACTACCGGTACGCCCGCCCCGAGGTGGACCTCTGGGCGGTCACCGCCTGTCTCTACTGGATGCTGACCGGGGCGACGCCCCGGGACTTCCCCGCCGGGGCCGATCCGGTCGCGGTGGTCCTGCGTACCCGGCCGGTGCCCGTGCGGCAGCGGGTCGGGGCCGTGCCGCCACGGCTGGCCGGGGTGATCGACGCGATGCTCGTCGACCAGCCCCGGGTCACCGCGACGACGGCCACGGAACTCGCCGACGCGCTCCGGCAGGCCCGCTGACGGTGTGCCGCGCCGGGACCGGGACGGTGCCGGCCTGTCGCGCCGGCACCGGGCGACCCGGTTCGGCGGGCGGCGGCCGGGTGGGCCTGGGTCACTGCCGGGTCCGGGGCGGTGAGCTGCCCGGACGGGGCACGCTAGCCTCTGCCGGCATGTCAGCATTCGGCAACTCGCCCAACGTCCTGTTCGCGACGACCGTGACGGCGACCCGGCGGCTGTCGCCCGGGTTCGTCCGGGTGACGCTCGGCGACGAGCGGCTGCGGGAGATGGCCCCGTACCAGCTCGACCAGCGCATCAAGATCATGCTCCCGGTCGACGGCGGCTACCCGGCCGAGCTGCGGGCGGGGCTGCCCGAGCAGACGTGGCGACGCGAGTGGCGGTCCATTCCCGGCGACGTGCGCCCGAGGCTGCGCAGCTACACCGCGTACCGGACCCGGCCGGCGGCGGGCGAGCTGGACCTCGACTTCTACCTGCACCAGCCGCACGGTCCGGCGAGCGGCTGGGCGGCGGCGGCCCGGCCTGGTGACCGGCTGCTCCTGTCGGGCCCGCACGTGGGGGCGGGCCAACCCGGGTACGGCGTGCAGTGGGAACCGGGGCCGGCGACGCGGGTGCTGATCGCGGCGGACGAGACGGCGTACCCGGCGGTACGCGGCATCCTGTCCGGCCTCGGCCCGGGGGTCCGGGCGACGGTCCTGCTGGAGGCGGGCGACGCGGCGGATGCCGCCACCCTCGACGACGTGACCGCCGGCCACCGGGTCGAGGTCCGGCTGCGGGGCGACGCCCGGGGCGGGACGACGCTGACCGGGCTGGTGGCCGACTGGCTGGCCGGGCACGGCCGGACGGCGGCGACCGCGGGGACGGACTTCTACGCCTGGGCAGCTACGGAGAGTAGCAAGATTGCCCTGGTGCGTCGGCTCTTCACCGAGGCGAACGTTGATTTACGGCAGGTGCACACCCAGGGCTACTGGCACGACCGGCCGGCCCGCGAAGAGATCGATGATTAGGTAATGCTAACCTAAACATCGCCGTGAGTAATCACTGTCAGTAGCCAGACGGGAACCTGCACCATGCGCACGCCGACCCCTCGAACAATCCGCCGACGACTCCTCGCCCTCACCGTCGCCTCGGCGGCCGTGCTCGCCGTGGCCGCCTGCGGCTCCGACGACTCCGACCCGGCGGGCAGCGTCGGCGACACCAGAACCGTCGAACACGCACGCGGCAAGACCGCCGTGCCGAACAAGCCGACCCGGGTCGTCGTCCTCGAACCGGTCCAGCTCGACACCGCCATCGCCCTGGAGCTCACCCCGGTCGGCGCGGCCGTGCTCAACGAGGCCGCCGGCGTGCCCAAGTACCTCGGCGACAAGGCCGCCGGCATCACCACCGTCGGCACCGTCCAGGAACCCAACGTGCAGAAGATCGCGGCCCTCAAGCCCGACCTGATCATCGGCACCGAGTCCCGGCACTCCGCCCTGTACCAGCAGCTCACCGACGTCGCCCCGACCGTGTTCATGGCCTCCCAGGCCGACCCGTGGCAGGACAACGTCAGGTTCACCGCGACCACGCTCGGCGGCGCGGACTCCGCCGACAAGCTCCTCGCCGGCTTCCAGCAGCGGTGCGCGGACATCGCCAAGAAGTTCGGCACCGCCGGGAAGACCGCGCAGCTCATCCGCCCCCGCGACGGTGTCCTCACCCTCTACGGCCCCACCTCGTTCGCCGGCAGCGCCCTGGAGTGCGTCGGCTTCACCACCCCGAAGCGCGACTGGGAGAACTCCATCTCGGTCGACTTCTCCCCGGAACGGGTGCTGGAGGCCAAGGCCGACCACGTCTTCGTCACCACCGTCGACGTCAACGACCGCAGCACCATCCCCGCCTCGATCACCGCCAACGCCGCCGCCTTCCCCCGCCTGCACCTCGTCGACCAGTCGTTCTGGATCACCGGGGTCGGCACGGTCGGCGGGAAGGTCGTCCTCGACGATCTCGAACGCATCCTCACCGCGTCGAGTTGACCGCCACCACACCCGCCCGCGCGGTACGGCCGGACACCGGCCGTACCGCGCGTCGCCGTACCACCCGGCGGTGGCTGGTCGGCGCGGTCGCCGTACTCGTGGGGTCGCTGGTGCTGTCGGTCTTCGTGGGCGCGAACCCGGTGCCCCCGGCGGACGTCTGGGCGGCGCTGCGGGGCGCGGGCAGCGACACCGCGCAGTACGTCGTCTGGGGGCAGCGCCTGCCGCGCACCCTCGCCGGGCTGCTCGTCGGAGCCGGCCTCGGCGTCGCGGGCGCGCTGATGCAGGCGTTCACCCGCAACGCGCTCGCCGAACCGGGCATCCTCGGCGTCAACGCCGGTGCCGCCGCGTTCGTCGCCGCCGGCATCGCCTTCTTCGGGATCACCTCGCCGGCCGGCTACATGTGGCTCGCCCTGCTCGGCGCGCTCCTGGTCGCCGTCGCCGTGTACGCCGTCGGCGGTGCCGCCGACCTGCGGGCCACCCCGACCCGGCTGCTGGTGACCGGGGTGGCGACAGGTGCCGTGCTCGCCGGCCTGACCACCGGGATCACCCTCACCCACCCCGACACCTTCGACCGGATGCGCGGCTGGAACGCCGGCAGCCTGCTCGAACGCGACACCGCCGTGGTGCTGCCGGTGCTGCCGCTGATCGTGGCCGGTCTGCTCGCCGCGCTGGTCGCGGCCCGCAGCCTCAACGCGCTCGCGCTCGGCCCCGACCTGGCCGCCGCCCAGGGCGTCAGCCTGGTCCGGACCCGGCTGCTCGTGCTCGGCGCGGTGACCCTGCTCGCCGGTGGGGCCAGCGCCATCGCCGGCCCCATCTCGTTCGTCGGTCTCGTCGTGCCGCACCTGGTGCGGTGGGGCGTCGGCACCGACCAGCGCCGCATCCTCGCCGGATCGCTGCTGGCCGGCGGGATGCTGGTGCTGCTGGCCGACGTGCTCGGCCGGATCGCCGTCCTGCCCAGCGAGATGCCCGTCGGCATCGTCACCGCGTTCGTCGGTGCGCCCATGCTGATCGCGCTGGCCCGACGCCGACGGGCGACCGCGCTGTGAACCGGCCGGTCCGCCGCACCGCCGGGGGTCGCCGGCTGCTGCTCGGCACCGACCACCGGCACGTGACCGTCGGCGTACGCGAAGCCGCCGTCTGCGCCGCCGCCGCGCTCGTCGTCGCGGCGCTGGCGGTGGTCGGCCTCTGGCTGGGTGACTTCCCGCTCCGCCTCGACGAGGTGCTCGGCGTGCTCGGCGGCCGGATCGACGGGCTGACCCGCACCGTCGTGCTGGAGTGGCGGCTGCCCCGCATCGCCGCCGCCGTCGCCTTCGGCGCGGCCCTCGGCGTCGCCGGGGCGATCTTCCAGACCATCACCCGCAACCCGCTGGCCAGCCCGGACATCATCGGCCTGGCGAACGGCTCGTTCACCGGCATGCTGATCGCCCTGCTGCTGCTCGGCGGCGGCTGGCACCTGCTGATGCTCGGTTCGCTCGCCGGCGGCCTGCTCGCCGCGCTGGCGATCTACCTGCTCGCCTACCGGGACGGGCTCTCCGGGTTCCGGTTCATCGTCGTCGGGGTGGGCGTCTCCTCGATGCTCGCCGCCACCAACACCTGGCTGCTGCTCCGCGCCGACCTGGAGACGGCGCTGTTCGCCGCCGCCTGGGGTGCCGGCTCGCTCAACGCGGCCACCGCCGACGTGGTCTGGCCGGCCGCCGCGATCATCCTGGTGCTGCTGGCGGTCACCCCGCTGTGGGCGGCGGCCCTGGCCCAGCTCGAACTGGGCGACGACGTCGCCGCCGCCAGCGGAGTCGCGGTCGAGCGCAACCGCGCCGTCCTCGTGGTCATCGCGGTCGCCCTGGTCAGCGCGGTCACCACCGTCGCCGGCCCGATCTCCTTCGTCGCCCTGGCCGCACCGCAGATCGCCCGCCGGCTCGTCCGGGCACCGGGCCTGCCGCTCGCCGCCACCGCCGGGGTCGGTGCGCTGCTGCTGCTCGGCGCCGACCTGGTCGCCCAGCACGTGATCCCGCTGACCGTGCCGGTGGGGGTGGTCACGGTCACCCTCGGCGGCGCGTACCTGCTCTGGCTGCTCGTCCACGAGATCAGGAGGACCCGATGGTCGACCAGCTGACCGCGCGGCTGCGGGCCGAGCACGTCACCCTCCGGTACGACCAGCGGACCGTCAGCGCCGACCTGTCGTTCGCGGTGCCCGACGGCTCGTTCACCGTGCTCATCGGGCCCAACGCGTGCGGCAAGTCGACGCTCCTGCGCGCCCTCGCCGGGCTGCTCCGCCCCGCCGGGGGCCGGGTCACGCTCGACGGGTCGGACCTGGTCACCCTGCCGGCCAAGGAACGCGCCCGGCGGATCGCGCTGCTGCCGCAGACCATGACCGCGCCCGAGGGGATCACCGTCCGCGAACTGGTCGGCCGGGGCCGCTACGCCCACCAGCGGGTGCTGCGCCGCTTCTCCCACGCCGACGAGGAGGCCGTCGAGTCGGCGCTCGACTCCACCGGCACCACCGACCTGGCCGACCGGCGGGTCGACGAACTCTCCGGCGGGCAACGCCAACGGGCCTGGATCGCCATGGTGCTCGCCCAGGAGACGCCCCTCGTCCTGCTCGACGAGCCCACCACCTATCTGGACGTGGCACACCAGATCGACGTACTCAACGTGCTGCACCGCCTGGTCACCCGGGGACGCACCGTGGTGGCCGTGCTGCACGACCTCAACCACGCCGCCCGGTACGCCACCCACCTGGTGGCGATGCGCGACGGCCGGATCGTGGCCGAGGGGCATCCGGCGTCGACCGTCGGTGCCGGGCTCGTCGCCGAGGTGTTCGGGATGCCGAACCAGGTGGTCCCCGACCCGGTCACCGGAGCGCCCATGGTCGTACCGGCCGACACCCGGGAACCGGCCGCCGGGTGAGGTGGGCGACCGCCGCCCGGCCTCCGGGGCCGCCCGCAGGCGTACCCGACCGGGAGGGCGTGGTCGGGTAACCTGTGGGCGAACGGGCCGCTAGCTCAATGGCAGAGCTGAGGACTTTTAATCCTTAGGTTCAGGGTTCGAGTCCCTGGCGGCCCACCACGATCCGCCTTGGACGCGAAAGCGTCTGACGAAGGTCACCGGACGCAGCCGGGGCACGACGCAGCCCCGGTCCTCGTCTGCACGCAGACCGCGAGCACTGCCCGTCTCCCGCCTGCGGCCACCCACCGGGCCGCGCGGCCGGTCCTTCTTCGGGCACCCGTTGAACGTAGGTCTGTACGTGCTCCGCAGGCTGGCGGCCCGATCCCACCGGCGTCGGCCGGGACGCCGGTGGGCCGTGCGCTGGAGGGCACCGCTGGACGCCTTCCATTTCGTCTTCGAGATCGGGTCCCACCCCACCGACGACTGACCACCCTGACTTCCGAGACCAGCCGTCGATGTAACCGGCCCTGCCTGCCCGGCTACAGGGTGCATCGGCGTCTCAGGCGGCCCCGGCAATCGGGCCCAAGGGTTCGGCGTTGCTGCGGCGGATACTCACCACCTCTCCCTCTTCGTGCCAACCAAGCTGTTCCGCTTTCGCTCCCAGCGCGTAGAGAGTGGGTGCGTTTGCGCGCTGGCGGAGCCTGGCGAGCATTCCTTCTGCCGTCCTCGTGCTGACGTAGAGTGCTGCTGCCGCAGCGGCGACGGTCTGCCCCAACAACAGTAGTCGCAGTAATTCGTGTTCCTGGCCACTAACACTTCTGTCCCCCGTGGACATGACAACCTCCGGCTGAGAATCCCGGCATCGGTAATCAAGAGCCTAGGGTGCAGCACCCATCCCCGACTGTCAATGCCGACAAATCCGCCAAAAGCTCGATACCGGACACGGTCGCAGCACTGCTGCGGGTATCCGCAACCCTTCCCCGGCAGGCTTGTCGTGGCCCCATGGGTCCGGCCAGTCTGCATCGACGGGAGTTCCCGTGACAACTATCGGTTCCATCGGGAGGATGCATCTTGTTCGCCAAAGGGATTATCGGCCGCATTGTCGCCCTCACGGCCCTCGTGTCCGGGAGTGTGGTAATCATCAGCGCCACGGGAGCGCAGGCGGCACCTGAGCCCCTCTGTCTCAGCAACTCCGCGGCCAACAGGGCGACAGCCGGCGACGGCGGGGCAAAGGCGTTGGACCGCACCCTCGTCGCCCTGCGTCGTTCCGGCAAGTCGCAGGCGGAGATCGACCGGACGCTGTTCGCCGAGGAGGGACTCAGGCTCGTCTCGACCCCGACGCCCCGAACCGCTACTCCGATGTCGTCGGAAAGCATCGTCAGCGTGCCCGCGCCCTCCATCTACAGGGACACCTGCACCAGTAAGTACTACGCGATCGCAACGTGGAAGTTCAGCAGTCTCACCTCACTCAAGAGTGACGGTGGCTGCACGACCACGTGCAATGTCGGTGGATACGACGTGTTCGCGATCTCCTTCAGCCGTAACGTCTCCTCGGTGTCGGGATACTCCTCGACCGCATGGGGCGCGTCCAGCACGTTCCCGTCCTTCAGCCTGACCATGGTCTCCGGCGGGACCGACGGGGTCGCGGCCAGGGCGCAGGATCGACTCTGCGGTGGATCCGGCTGTGGCGCGCTGGACTACAACATGTACAACGGCCAGATCGTGTACTCGATCAATACTCCCGGCTGCGGCGAGCTCCAGGCCTTCTCGGAGTACACCCACACCTGGTCGACCGCACAGATCACCGGCATCGGCGTCGGGATCGACTCGATCAGCGTTTCGTGGAACCCGACCGACAAGGGTTGGGACAAGGGCAGCCAGCCCTCGAACGTCGTGCGGCCGTGCTGAGTCCCGGCGCCTTCTCCAGGGCATCCGGTGGCGTTTTCGTCGCGGCGGCAGTGCTGACGGCCACCCTCGGCGTCGCCTCACCCGCCCTGGCCAACGACGGCAACTGCGGACCTGGCGACTTGTGCCTCTTCGAGGGCAACAACATGAGCGGTGGTCGCTGGGACCTGGGCAGCAGCGACAGCGACTACGCCAGTGGCGACAAGTGGTGGGGGACGACGATCTCCATCAACGACCAGGCCAGTTCCGGACAGAGCAAGTACAGCTTCTGGGACGCCTACCTTTACGAACACTCCTACTACCGAGGCTCCTGGCTCCGCATCCTCCCGGGGGAGAAGGTCTACTACTTCTCCGACTACGGGTTCAACAACAAGGCTTCTTCCAACGACTACTGAACATTCCGCAAGTGGCGGAATTGAGGAATAATTGTGATGCGTCAGGCGCTGGTGGCCCTGCCGGCCACCAGCGCCTCAATCGCAGAGGTAGGCCATGCCACGATTGAGAACTTTACTCCCCGTCGTTGTGGTGACCTTTATTTCCGGCTGCGCAGGGCCGACCGCCGAAGTTGCGGGTGAGCCGGAGATAAGTGTCCGTACGGGACCGGTGCTCGCCGAGAAGGTTGCCCTCCCACTCGACGCCTACATGCTCGACGCGCGGAGCGAGGCGATAGTCACCTACGCAACTTCCCTGATCGCCGCGAAATGCCTGGCTCGCTTCGGCTACCAGGTCGTCCCACCACCGCTGGTCGAGGGACGCCCCGGTCATCCCGACAGGTTCGGCATCACGGACGAGGCGGAGGCACGACGCTACGGCTACCACCCGCCTCCCAGCCGGCTGGCCGGCCCGAGGCGGGAGCCGGAGTTACCCCCGGGGGCCTACGCGATCATGCATGGCGAGGTCGCCAGGAGCGAAGCCGGCCAGGTTCCGGAGGGCGGATGTCTGGGGGAGGGACGCCGGGCGCTGGGGTCAGCCTCCGCGGAGAGTTTCGCGCTGCCCTTCGCGCTCGCCGGTGAAGCAACGGCGCGGGCCAGGCAGGACCGTCGCCTCCTGGCCGCCTTCGACGACTGGCGTGACTGCATGTCGAAGCGGGGCCATGACTATCCGGACCCCTGGAAGGCGAATGACGATGTGCGGTGGCAGGGTTCGAACGTCGCGACGGCAACCGAGAGGGAGGTCGCGGTCGCCGATGTCACGTGCAAGCGCGAGACGAATCTGATCAACATCTGGATGGCAGTGGAGGCGGCCTACCAGACGCGCTCCATCGAGGAGAACGAGACCCGCCTCGACGAGGTCAAGCAGACGATGGATGCGGAGCTTCGCGCTGCCACATCCGTCGTCATGTCGAGTGGGACAACATGGTCCCCTCACGTCGCACCGCGTTGATCGCGACAACCGCTGCGGTGGCGGTACCCACCGGTCGACCGTGGCAGGCTGGCGAGCCCTCCGGGCCCGATGCCAGCACGCCGCGCCCGAACTCGACGGGCACAGGGGGAGGACAACGCGATGAGCGGTGAAACACACAACGGCGTTTGCCGGTGCGGGTCCGCGAAGGCTGGCCTGGCGACAAGACGACGGTGGTTGGCACTGACCGCCGGGGCAGCTGTCCTGTCCGTGACCGGTCTGGTGGGCTCGACCTATGTGAAGTCGCCGGCGGAGCGGCGAGCGGCCGCCGCGCCGCCAACTCCCACCGTGCTGACCGCGCCCGTCGAGCGCAAGGTTCTGGCGGACACCGTAGTCGTACGGGGGACCGTGGTCACCGAGCGGCGAATAGAGGTCACGCCCGTGGTGTCCGATGTCGGCGCTCAGGTGGTGACCCAGGTCAGGGCGAGGACCGGTGCCACCGTGCGCGCGGGGCAGGTCCTTCTCGCCGTCTCGGGACGGCCCTTGGTGGTGCTGCCGGGGCGCACGCCCGGCTACCGTGACCTCAAGCCGGGAGACAGTGGTGAAGACGTCACGCAGCTTCAGCATGCCCTGAAAGAACTGGGCCACTACCGGGGTGGCGACCGGGCAGGGTACTTCGGTGCATCGACCAAGTCAGCGGTGCGACGACTGTACCGCTCGATAGGTTACGACGTTCCTGACACAGGAGGCCGCGGCGGAGCAGCCGATCGTCCCGCCCTGGACGCCGCTCGGTCGGCCATCGAGTCAGCGGAACACGAGCTACGGACCGCGGCTCGCGACGCCGCAGGTCACGACGCCGTCGACATCGCCCGTCGTCGTCTCGAACGCGCGAAGGCGGCAGAGACGGAACTGATTGCGCATACGGGGCCGATGCTGCCGTTGGCGGAGGCTGTCTTCGTCCCAGCGTTCCCGGCCCGGGTCATCGACACGAAAGCGGAAGTCGGCCGCAAGATCGAGGAGCCCCTGCTCACCCTCGGCGCCGGGAATCTCAGCATCGAGGCGAAGCTGCCCCCGGACCAGGCCACCCTGGTGCAACCCGGGATGGGGGCGATCGTGGCGTCGGAGATCACCGGTGACGAGACCGCCGCGAAGGTCACTGCGGTTGGCGAGCCGGTGGTGGACAGCACGGGTGGGGCGGCTCCACACTGTGTCGTCCTCCTGCAGTCGCTGCGCAGGTTGCCGTCAAGTTGGGCCGATCTCGACGTGCGGGTCACGGTGACCTCCGCCAAAAGCGCGCGGAAGGTCCTGGTGGTGCCGGCGTCCGCGATCTTTGCCGGTGCGGACGGAACATCCGCCGTGCTCGTCCAGCCGGCTGCCGGCGTCCCCGTCAGGACCGAGGTACGCGCCGGGGCGAGTGCGGGTGGATTCGTCGAGGTCACCCCACTACACCAGGCACGCCTGCGGGAGGGCGACGTCGTCGTGGTGGGTACCGGCGCATGAACGACCTCATGCGCCTGAGTGCGATCGGACTCACCTATCCCGGTCCGCCGCCGGTGCGAGCGCTCAACGACGTGAACCTATCCATCGCGGCCGGCGAACGAGTCTCCGTGGTAGGCGCCTCCGGTTCCGGAAAGTCGACCCTGCTGAACGTCATCGGGCTGCTGGACCGGCCTACAGCCGGGCGCTACGAGTTCCGGGGCAGGGATGTGGGCTCGCTGTCGGAAGGGAAGCGATGCGCGCTGCGCGCTTTCGAGATCGGGTTCGTCCTCCAGGCGTTCCATCTGCTGCCCCGGCGCTCGGCGTTGGAGAACGTGGAACTCGGCCTGCTCTACCGGGGCGTAGCGGGTGAGACGCGCCGGGCAGCGGCCACGGAGGCGCTGAAGCGTGTCGGACTGGCCCGTCGAGCACAGGCGATGGCCAACAATCTCTCCGGAGGGGAGCGGCAGCGGGTCGCTGTGGCGCGGGCCATCGTCGGACGGCCGCAGGTGCTGCTCTGCGACGAACCCACCGGAAACCTCGATAGCCGGAGCGCGGCTGACGTCCTCGATCTCTTCGACGAACTTCACGGTGACGGTCTGGCGCTGATCGTCGTCACTCATGACATGGCGGTGGCGGATCGGTCACCGCGCTCCATCTCCGTCATGGACGGGGTGGTCACGTGAATCGCCGCACCAGTGTCCGCTTTCTCGACCTGATGTCCGAGGCCTTGGCCGGCCTGCTGCAGAGGCCCGGTCGATCGGTCCTGACGGCACTCGGCGCGGTGCTCGGCATCACCTCGCTCGTCTCGGTCCTCGGCCTCGCCGCTACGGCCGGGGCGCAGATTGATGACCACTTCAGCGAACTCGCCGCGACGACCATCACGGTCGAGGATATCGGCAGAGCCGGGGAGATCTCCTCTCCGCCGTCCTTTCTCCCGGACGCACCGGAGAAAATTGCCCGCCTGAACGGCGTGACGGCTGCGGGAGTGTGGTGGCCGGTACCGAACGAGCGGTATCACCTTGCGGCAGCGCCCGGAGTCCGCAACGACACGAATGTGGGCGTGATGGCTGCGGACAGTGGCGCGCTGGCCGCAGCGGAGATCAAACTCCGGTCGGGTCGGATCTTCGACACCTTTCACGAAGAACGTGCGGAACGGGTGGCCATCCTGGGTGCTGCGGCGGCCGACAGGCTCGGGATCTCGACCCTCGCCTACCAGCCCACGGTCTTCATCAATGACATGCCGTTCTCAGTGATGGCGGTTGTCGACTCGGTAGAGAGGTTGCCCGAACTGCTCCTCAGCGTCATCATCCCCCCGAACTCGGCCGTGGTCGCGTTCGGCACGCCCGAGGAACCTCGTGCCCGAATGCTGGTGGAGACGAGGGCCGGGGCAATTTCCCTCGTCGCATCCCAGATAGCGTTGGCTTTGCGGCCGGAAGCTCCGGAAATGTTCAAGGTGGTAGCGGCCGGCGACCCTCAGTCGCTACGCGCGAAGGTCACCGGCGATCTCGACGATATGATCATCGTGTTGGCAGTCGTATGTCTCGTCATTGGCGCGGTCGGTATCGCCAACACGATGCTCGTGTCAGTCCTGGAACGGGTCGAGGAGATTGGGCTGCGGCGGACGCTGGGCGCGCGGCCGTGGCACATAGGTGTCCAGTTCATAGCCGAATCCGCCGTGCTCGGCGCGACCGGCGGGCTCATCGGCACCGCCCTCGGCGTCTCCCTCGTCTTGGCCATCGCCATCGCGCGGAGGTGGACCGCGGTGATCGAACCTTGGACGGTCGCCCTGGCACCCTGCCTCGGCTTGGCAATCGGGCTATCGGCAGGGCTCTACCCAGCACGTCGTGCGGCGCGTATCGAACCAGCCGACGCAATGCGGCGATGAGGTAGCGTAAGAAGTGACATCTACCGATCAGGAGGGCGCTGTGAAGATTGGTCACCCGCAAGTACGGTCAGCAGCCTGCGTCGTTTTGTCAGCCTTGGCCCTGGCCGCCTGCGGAGGTCCCGCCCGCACCGAGGTCGATGTGGAAATCCGCCTCAACTCCTGCAACACGCAGAAGGCGAGCTGCCTTGCGTTGGGGCTTTCTGAAGCCGAGATCTCGCTGGTGGATGCCGACGGGCAGACCATCGCCTCCGGAAAATCCGACGACGCGGGAAAGTTGGTGCTGGCGACAGGAGGTGCCGTGGGCGAGGCGCGGGTGATTGCCGTGTCCCCGCTGATTGAAGGTGGCCGGAAAGAGGCCAATCTCGTCCTTCCCCGCGAGGGAGAGACGACAAACATCACCATCATGGCCAACGGATCCGGGACCTCTTCACCCTAGTCGATCCACTTGCAGAGAACCGTAAGAATTAATCAGATCCTTGCCGCACCCTCTTGCTTTCCATAGGCTGGAACCGCCAATAAAATCAAGACAAGGGAGTCGTCGTGAAAATTTGGCGGTTTGGAAGAACCGTTTCAGCGCCCGTCGTTGTCGCCACCACGGCAGCGATCATGGTGTTGACCGGGGCAAGTGCGGCTACAGCTAACGACGGGGTCTGCGGTTCAGGTGACGTGTGCCTTTACGAAGACACGTCGTGGAGCGGTGGTCGCTGGGACGACAGTGGCAGCGTCTCGAACTTCACGAACGAGCGTTGGTGGGGAACGTCGCGATCCATCAACGACGCCGCGAGCTCCGCCGAGAACAAGTACAGCTGGGCGGTGGCCACGCTGTGGGAGCACTCGTTCAACCGCGGAAGCAAGGTCAGCTTCGGTCCAGGAATTCGGATCGGAAACCTGGGCGACTACGGAATGAACAACAAGGCGAGCGCCAACTGGTGGGGCTAGCCACCAGTACCCTGCTCCTACGAGACCAGCGCGACTTGGCGTGATCCTCCATCCTCCCGAGCGAAGGACGCCCTGGCGAGAACAGCCTCACCCAGGGCGTCCGCCCGCCAGGTCCGATATGAAGCCGGGTGACTGTCACTCGGCGTGACCGGCTGGCCCTCCGGCCCGACACGACGCGCCGCATCCCGTCGCGCCGCCCACCGCACGCGCCGTGGAGCGACGCTGAAGAGCGTTCGGGCCGGAGTGGGGGGCCACGGCCCGATGCCCATCGTGGGCGTGCGTCACGCTCGGGCCGGCCGGGCGGACAACGTCGTACCGCCGCCCGGTGACGCGGAGCGGGGGCAGTTGCTGCGCGCGATGGCCAGCGACGCCATCCGGGCCAGCCTGGAACGCCACTTCGGGGTGAAGCTGGCGTTCCAGAACTGCCACCGGGTCGCCGCGTTCCGCCCGGCGGCGGTCGACTCGGAGCCCTACCGCCGGTTCGTCTCCACCCGGGGGCAGCTCCTGAACCAGTCACCCGAGCTGCGCAACTGCTGACCCGCCGCCCGGGTGTGCCGGACCGGAAAGAACCGTCCCGGTCCGGCGCACCCGGTGGCGCGGGTCGTCAGCGGGCGCACTCCGCGCAGGTGCCGAAGATCTCGAAGGTGTGCCCGACCTCGGTGAAACCGTGCTGGGCGGCGACCTGGTCGGCCCACCGCTCGACCGCCGGCCCGGCCACCTCGACCGTGCTGCCGCACCGGCGGCAGACCAGGTGGTGGTGGTGCCGGCTCTGGCTGCACCGGCGGAACAGCTGCTCCCCGCCGGGCAACCGGGTGGAGTCGATCTCCTGGGCGTCGACGAGCAGCTGCAGGGTGCGGTAGACCGTGGTCAACCCGACCCGGGCCTTGCGGGCCACCAGCATCTGGTGCAGCTGCTGCGCGGTGTGGAAACCGTCGACCTCGCGCAGCAGCGCCAGCACCTCGCCGCGCTGACGCGTGTTCCGGGTCACGTTCGGCATCGCCTGGGTCACCGTACCGCCGTCTCCGCTCGTCGCCCCGGCCCCGCCCGGCGGCCGTCGCTGCTTCCCGCCCCCGCCGGTCCACGCGGAGGCCGTACCCATTATGCGCTGCGGATACGGGCACCCCACGGCCCGAGGCGGGCCCGGGGACGACGACCGCCGGGGGCGGGTCAGGCCACGGCCGCGACCGTGGTGAGGGCCGCGTGCCGCGACCGGGCGACCACCGCCAGCTCGGTGGCCGGCACCAGCTCGTACTCGGGCACCCCGGCGCGGAGCACGGTGAGCAGCTTCTGCCCGGTCACGGTGCAGGTCCTGCCCCGCGCCGCGAGCAGGGCCGGCACGTCCGCGAACGAGCCGGTCGCCACCACCGCGCCGGCCACCCGGAGGGTGGCCAGGCCCTCGGCGGCGAGCACCGCCTCGACGGCGTCCGGGTCGTCGCCGGTGAGCACCACGGAACGGGCGTCGGCCACCACCGCGTACGCCGGGTCACCGGTCGGGCCGATCACCGAACCGACGTGGAAGTCACCGGTGTTCAGCCGGCAGGTGACCGTCACACCGTGCCGGGCGGCCAACTCGACGGCCCCGGAGTGCAGCACCTTCGCGCCGGCCCGCGCCATGGTCACCACGTCGGCGTACGCCAGGGTCGGCAGCAGTCGCGCCGCCGGGACCTGCCGGGGGTCGGCGTCGTACACGCCCTCCACGTCGGAGTGGATGTCGCAGCCCGGCAGCCGCAGTGCGGCGGCGACCGCGACCGCGGACAG
This sequence comes from Micromonospora sp. WMMD723, assembly GCF_049863385.1. Taxonomy (NCBI): domain Bacteria; kingdom Bacillati; phylum Actinomycetota; class Actinomycetes; order Micromonosporales; family Micromonosporaceae; genus Micromonospora; species Micromonospora sp. WMMD723. The sequence continues at coordinate 2,305,805 of NZ_JBMKNR010000001.1, read as the reverse complement.
GTCGGAGCTGTTCTTGCCCAGCCAGGTGGGCCGTTGGTGGGCGTCGGCCGCCTGACCGCCGGGCAGCACCAGCGCGTCGGCGGTGGCCAGGTGCCCGTGCAGGTAGACCGGGTCGACACCGGTGAGCGCGGCGGCCTGCCCACCCGCCGGACTGCTGGCCAGCCCGATGTGGTGCGGCGGCAGCAGTTCGGCGCGCAGACCGGCGCGTTCCAGCGCGATCCGCAGCAGGGCCGCACCGACCGTGTCGGCCAACGGCAGCAGGCCGAGCAGGGCCGGGCTGCTGACCTCGGGATGCAACTCGGTGGCGAGGCGACGCAGTTCCTCGGTGGCCCCGGGCATCCCGCTGGTGACGACCACCAGTTTCTCGCCGTCGCGGACCCGTCCGGCGAGGTGGGCGGCGACGGTGTGGAAGTGCTCCGGACCGGCGAAGCTGGAGCCGCCGAACTTGACCACCCGTACCCGGCTCACCGGACCCCCCTCGCCACCAGCACCTCGGCGATCTGCACCGCGTTCAGCGCGGCACCGATCCGCAGGTTGTCCGCCACCAGCCAGAACGCCACCCGGTTCGGGTGCTCCGGGTCGACCCGGATCCGCCCGACGTGCACCAGGTCGGCGTCGTCGAGGGTGCGCGGGGTCGGCGGCCGGTCCGTCCACACCCGGACCTCCGGCTCACCGGCCAGCAGCGCGGCCAGCTCACCGGCGTCGACCGGCGCGTCGCAGTCCACCACCACGGTCTCGCTGTGCCCGTTGAGCACCGGCACCCGGACGCAGGTGGCAGTAACGTCCAGCGTCGGGTCGCGGAGGATCTTGCGGCTCTCCTGCCGCATCTTCTGCTCCTCCAGCGTGAAGCCGTCGGCGAGCAGGGTGTCGATCAGCGGAATCACGTTGTACGCCAGCGGCACCCCGAACGCCTCGACCGGGCCCGTGCGGGTCGGGTCGTCGGTCGCGGCAGCGGCCTGGGCGCGCAGTTCCGCCATTCCCCGGTTACCCCGGCCGGAGGCCGCCTGGTAGGTGCTGACGGTGACCCGGCGCAGGCCGTAGCGCTGGCGTAGCGGGGCGAGCAGGCGCACCAGGGGAATGGTGGAGCAGTTCGGGTTGGCGATGATGCCGCTGTCCGGCCGCCGGTGCAGCACGTCCGGGTTGACCTGCGGGACCACCAGCGGCACGTCCGCCGCCATCCGGAACGCGTTGGTGTTGTCGATGACCAGGGCGCCCTGGGCGGCGGCGCGACGGGCGTGCCGTTCGCTGACCCCGGTGCCGGCGGAGAAGAACGCCAGCCGTACGGCGGAGAAGTCGTACCGGTCGAGGTCGTGGACGGTGGCGGTGCCGCCCGGCACGTCGATGCGCTGCCCGGCGGAGCGCGCCGACGCCACCGGCACGCACTCGCCGACCGGGAAACCCCGCTGGACGAGCAGGTCGATCAGGGTACGACCCACCGCGCCGGTGGCCCCGACGACGGCGATCGGCAACGCGGCGCCGGTGGCGGCCCGCGGGGCGGTCTCGGGGAGAGCGGGGGTGTCGGTGGAGGATGTCACGTCAGCCCTGCTTTCGAAGGACGGAGTGGGGTGACCCGGCCTCGTCGACGGTCACCAGAGGAGTGGGTGCCCCGGTCGCCACCGGCACCTCGGCCGGCTCGGGCACCGCGGGCCCGGTCGGGGTGCCGCCGGGCGCGGGGTCCGGGCGGCGGGCGGCCAGCGGCTGCCAGCGCAACGTCACCCCGAGGCTGGACAGCACGATCAGCACGATGCCGACGATCTCGGCGAGGGTGGGCCGGTGGGCGTAGACGACGACGTCGCAGACGATCGCCACCGCCGGGTTCACGAACGCCACCACCGCGATGGTGGAGCTGGGCAGGTGCGGGACGGCGGAGTAGAGCAGGTGGTAGAGCACGCCGGTGTGGAACACCCCGAGCACCGCCAGCCAGATCCAGCTGCTCGCGCCCGGTGCCGGCAGCGCCGCGAAACGGACGAACGGCAGCAGCAGCGGAATGCCGATCAACACCTGGATCAGTGCGGTGATCTGTGGCCGTACCCCCTTGAGCTGCTTCGCGGCGATGGTGGCCAGGGCGTAGAGGACGGCGGCGGCAAGCGCGTTGAGGATGCCCAGGAGCTGCCGGGAGTCCAGCCCTTCGCCGCGCAGTGCCGTCCACAGTTCGGTGGTCAGCACCAGCCCGACGAAGGCCAGCACCACCCAGCCGACGTTGGCCCGGGTGAGCCGTTCCTTGAACAGCAGCGCGCCGAGGAACAGCACGTAGAACGGCTGGGTGTGGTAGACGACGGTGGTGATGGTGATCGACGTCTGCTCGAACGAGGAGAACAGGAACACCCAGTTGAACACCAGGCAGACCCCGCCACCGGCGGCGAGCAGCAGGTTGCGCCGGGTCAGCCCGGTGTTGCGGAAGTAGCCGCCGACCAGGCAGGCCACGGCGAGGGCGACCGCGCCCAGGACGCACCTGGCGAAGACCACGTTGAACGCCGGCTGCCCGGATTCGAGGACGAACACCCCGATCGTGCCCCAGCCCGCCATCGCGACGATGATCTGGACCATCGGTGTCCTGCTGCTGCGGTGGTTCTCCATGGTGTCCCTTCCGGTTGCGGTCGCCGCCCCCTCGGCTGCGGCCGTGCTCAGGCGAACGGCGGGGCGTACATCAGGCCGCCGCGCGTCCACAGGTCGTTGAGGCCGCGGGGCACGTCGAGGCCGCTGGCCGCGCCGAAGCTGCGGTCGTACACCTCGCCGTAGTTGCCGACCTGACCGACGGCGTCGCCGATCCAGGTCCGCGGCAGGCCGAGCGTGTCGCCGAGGTGGGCCTGCGCGTCCAGCAGCGCCGACGCCGCGCCCTGGCCGACGGTGGCCGAGGTCAGACCCTCCTCCTCGGCGGCGATCAGCGCGAAGATGATCCAGCGGACCGTCTTGAGCCAGTGCGAGTCACCGTCGGCGACCGCCGGGCCCATCGGCTCGCGGGAGATCAGCTCGGGCAGGACGACGTGGGCGTCGGGGTCCGGCAGCCGGGTCTTCTCGGCCGCCAGCACCACCCCGTCGCAGACGTACGCGTCGACCGCGCCGTCGCGGTAGCCGACGAGCGCGTCCGCCGCGTCCGGGTACGGCACCACCTCGACCTCGGCGTTCAGCGGCGCGTAGTAGCGGGCGAGGCTGGCGGCGCTGCTGGTGCCGCCGAGCACCCCGATCCGGCGTCCGGCGAGCTGCGCGGCGGCGGTGACACCGGCCGCCCGGGGCACCAGGAACGCCCCGCCGTCATAGCAGGTGGTGGCGACGAAGGTGGCCCCGAAGCCGGCCTCCCGGCTCACCGTCCAGGTGGCGTTGCAGGTGAGCAGGTCGATGTCGTCGCCGGCCAGGGCGGGCATCCGCTGGTCCGGGGTCAGCGGCACGAACTCGACCGCGTTGGCGTCACCGAGCACGGCGGCGGCCACCGCACGGGCCGTGTCCACGTCCAGGCCCTGCCACCGGCCGTCGGTGTCGGGGGCGGACAGGCCACGGATGCCGGTGCTCACCCCGGCGCGCACCGCGCCGTGGCGGCGGACCCGGTCGAGGCGGGCGGTCGTGCTGGTCAGGACCGAGGTCATCGGGTCTCCCTGTCAACGGGCCGGGCTCAGGGCCGGCGTGGTCGGCTCGGTGGTCGGGGTGTCGAAGCGGCGCTGGTTGAAGGCGAGCATGTCGATCAGTTCGGCCGAGCCGAGGTCGGCGGCGTGGCCGGTGGCGGGCCGCAGCGGCATCCGCCCGGTGCGGGTCCAGTGCAGCGTCCCGTCGGGTTCGACCCGGCTGCGGGCCTGGTTCGCGTTCTCCGGGTGCAGGCAGAACGGCACGTCGAGCAGGCCGGTGCCGAACGCCGCGGCGAGGGCGGCACCGGGCTCGGGGTGCAGGTCGAGCACGGCCTCGACGAGCAGCCGCGCCTCCGCGTACGCGGGGGAGGCGGCCGGGTCGAAGGACTGCCGGGTCGGTGCGGCGCAGCGGGCCGCCTGGGTGGCGGCGAACTCCAGGGCGGCGACGTTCTCCGCCACGGTGGGGATGCGGAACGCCTCGGCCGAGGTCTTGACGATCAGCCGGGCGGCCCCACCGGCCACGGCGAGCCGGACGCTCTCCGCCAGGATCGCGGCGGCACCGGCCGGCGTGCGGGGGAACAGCCCCATGAACGTGTAGACCACCAGGTGCACGTCGCAGTCCGGCAGGAACTCGGCGGCCAGGTGCCGCAGGGCCAGCAGCGCGTCCAGGTCCTGCCCGGGGTTGGTCTGCTGGGCGAAGCTGAGCGACAGGCTGCGCACCCCGTGCCGGCGGAAGAACAGGCCCTCCAGGATGCCCAGCGCGACGAGCAGGGACGGCGGGCAGAGCTGGCCGAGCATGCAGCCGGCGAAGCTCTCCAGGTGGGCGCCCCGCCCGTCGCCCACGGTGGCGAGCAGTTCGCAGCAGGCCGCCCACTCGTCGATCGCCGCCCGCAACGGCACCCGGCTGTAGGGCAGGCAGTACGAGACGGGCCCGCCCTCGGTGGCGTCGAGGCCGGCGTCGAGCAGGGCGTGGAAGATGCCCAGCGGCAGTGCCGAACCGTGTCGTACCTGGACCGGGAAGTCGTCGGCGGCGATGTCCTCCAGCATCGCCCGGGTCATCACCGCCCCGTGCGCGACCAGCGGATAGCCGTTGAGGTCGTGGCCGTGCACCAGGGCACGGGCGGCGCTGGCGTGGTCGCCGACCCGGGTGAAGCTGTCCAGGGTGAGGGTGCCGGCGGTGGTGGCCCGGGCGGCGCGGACGGCGAGCAGGCCGCCGCGCATCTGTTCGGTGGTGGCGAAGCCCATCCGGGGCTGCACCACCAACCGACCGGCGGCCTGGTTGTCGGCCACGTACGACGCGAACCGTCCCCGGGTCACACCGGGCTCGCGGCCAGGTGCGGGTGGGCGTGCAGGGTGTGCAGGTGGGCGCGGAAGTCGTCGACGGCCCGGTCGCCGACGAAGACGCCGGTGTAGCCGGCGTCGAGCAGGGCGGGCACGTGCCGTTCGTCGGCGGACCCGGCCACGCCGAGGTTGCCGCCGATCACGACGGGGGTGGTGTGGTCGTGCCGGCGCAGCCGGCGGACCAGTTGCTCGCCCTCGACCGCGCCGTGCCCGTTGACGGTGCTGACCACGACCAGGTCGGGCGTGTGCCGCAGGTGGGCGGCGACGAGTTCGTCGATCGGCGTGCAGGCGCCGAGGTTGACCACCCGGAAGCCGTGCTCCTCCAGCAGCAGGTGGAGGTAGACCAGGTTCCAGGTGTGCGAGTCGGAGGGAATGGTGGACAGGACAGCGACCGGTGCGTTGGCCGTTGAGAGGCGCATGCCGAACTCCAGGACACTTCGCTAGCGGAAAATCGTCACGGAAAATGGGCACGACTGGTCCGCCGCAGCCTCCGGGCGGAAGCTCGGCAAAAGCCGTTCCATGGTCAGAGAAAGATGATCTGGCTAGCGCAGGCCCGCCATTGCATTGAACACCGCAACTCCCCGTAAGTGGGTGTCTCACACATCTGTCGGTCGCCGAGTCTAGGACGCGACCAGAACCCTGACAAGCAATGTCCCGGTTGACTTCCGGCGGGTCGTCGTCGGTGGATACGCACGGTAGCCAAATCACCACCGACACCCCGCGTGCGGCCCACCCGCACCGCCTGCGGGCCGCTTCCCACCAGCACCGCCCGCCGGGCCGGCCGCCACTCGAAGTGGCGCAGGGTGACCGAGGTAATCTGTCCCCGCGTTCCGCATCCTGAGACGTAGTCGACCGCACACCCCCGTCGCACCCGACGACCGCCGCTGCGGAGTGACCCAGATCATTCCCGCCACCGACCGCTCCCCCGCCGCTCACCCGGGTGGGCCGGATCGCCGATCCGACACGTGTTCGGTTCGACCGGAGACACCCGAACGAACCGGGAAACCGCCTCCGCAGATCATCGTTCCCGAATCGCGGGACACTTGAACAGGTCAATTGATGACTGCGGGTCACGGACGAGGCCCTGCCGGTGGCCAGGGAATAGATAAGGCGCGATGGGCTTCGACACTCGGTGACGAGCCGACCCGGGGCGAAGAGATGCATTGCACGGCCCCCGCAACCGACCTATGGTCTACCCGCACGCCTGATCGACAGTGATCATTGCGGCACTCATAGTCACCGGCGCCGCCGCGTCACGGGGGTTCCCCGCACCGCGCGTAGCCGACGAACATCCGGTCGTCGTCGACCGTCCCCCGTGCCGTCGCCGCCAATGCGCGGTGACCCGGCACGCCCTCGGAAGGAGGTTTCCGTGGCGAGTGCGAAAGGCCAACGCGAATTGTTCGCGGTACACGGCGAAATCGAGGTGAACGCCACCGGTCAGCACATCTACGAAGTGGTCAGCGACCTGGCGGGCAGCGGTCGGTGGAGCCCGGAGTGCCGGGGCGGGAAATGGATCTCCGGCACTCCCGGCACGGTCGGTGCGGTGTTCCGGGGCGACAACGTGCGCAGCGACGACGTGGTGCCCTGGGCACCGGTGGTCCGGGGCGAGTGGCAGACCACCGCCGAGGTGGTACGCGCCGAACCCGGTCGGGTGTTCGCCTGGGCGATGCGCAACAGCGCCGGTGAACGACAGGAGAGCGTCTGGTCGTACGAGATCGGCGCCACCCCGGGCGGCAGCCTGCTCGTCCACCGGTTCCGGATGGGCGAGGCGACCGAGGGCATCCGGGGCATCACCGCCGACCTCGACGCCGAGGCCACCGAGCGGTTCTTCACCCAGTGGACCGAGAAGCTGCGCGGCGACATCGAGCTGACCCTCGCGCGGCTGAAGACCTACCTCGAACAGCCCTCCGGAGGACGGTAGCCATGCTGCTGCAACGCGTCGCCAACCAGGGAATCCGACTCGGCACGGTGTTCGACCGGGCACTCGCCCGGCACCCCGCCAACCTGCTCATCCTCGACCACGACCTGGACGTCGCCCCGGAACTCGGCCGCCGGATCGCGATGGCCGAACTCGCGGACCTCGTCGACGACCTCGCCTCCCGGCTGTGGGCGGCACGCATCCGCCCCGGCGACCGGGTGGTCGTCTACAAGTCGGACGGGTTCGACATCCCGCTGCTCGCCGTCGCCATCGCCCGCATCGGCGCGGTACCGGTGCTGCTCTCCCCCAAGCTGGACGGTGCGACCGTCGCCGAGCTGCTGCGCCGGGCCGCCCCGGCGTACCTGCTCACCGACGGGACGAAGCTGACCGGCAGCCTGCCCGAGGGCGTCGGGGAGCTGGCCGACGGGGTGCTGCTCGCCGCCGGCAGCCACCCGGCGGGCACCGCGCTGGCCGAGCTGGCCGGCGCACCCCGGGTCGCGCCGGTGACCATGCCCGCCGACCACCCGTCGCTGGTCACCCACACCTCCGGCACCACCGGCATCCCCAAGATGGCGGTGCACACCGGCCGGTCGCTCCAGGCCCGGTACCGGCCGCAGGCCACCATCGCCGCGCTGGTCCGCCGCCGGGAACCGCTGCTGCTGCACGTGTCGTTCGTGCACTCCCGGGCGATCAGCGCGATGACGCTGGCGCTGTCGCGCGGCGTACCGCTGATCGTGCTCGCCGACGACGACCCGGCCCGCGCCGCCGAACTGCTCACCCGGTTCCGGCCCGGCGTGATCGAGGCGCACCCCAACTCGTTCCTGCGCTGGGAGGAACTGGCCGACGACCCGCGCCGGCCGCTGGCCAGCGTCCGCTACTTCAGCAGCACGTTCGACGCCATCCACCCGCGCACCATCCGCCGGATGCTCGCCGCCTCCGAGCACCGCAACCCCAAGTTCGCCCAGCTCTACGGCCAGAGCGAGACCGGCCCGGTGGTCGGTCGGACGTACAGCAGGCGGTGGGAGCCGGAGCACGACGGGCGCTGCGTCGGCGTGCCGTTCCCCGGCATGACCGACATCCGGGTGGTGTCGATCGACGGCCGGCCCCCGACCCGGGAGTCGCCGGGTCGGATCGAGGCCCGCAGCGACGGACGGGCGGTCACCTTCCTCGGCGAGCCGGAACGCTACGCGGCCCAGGTCGACGGTGGCTGGTGGAAGATGGGCGACGTCGGCTACCGCACCCGGTGGGGCTGCCTGCACCTGCTCGACCGCGAGGTCGACGTGGTGCCCGGCTTCGGCAGCACCCTGGTCGCCGAGGACCACCTGCTGGCCCGGATGAGCGACCTCACCGAGGTGATCATCGTGGGCACCGAGGGCCGGCCGGTGCCGGTGGTGTGCACGCGCGACGACAAACCCCTCGACCTCGACGCCTGGCAGGCGGCGGCCCGGGGATTGCCGCCGATGGCCGACCCGGTGCACCGCCGGCTGGCCGACCTGCCGCACACCGCCACCACCAAGATCAAGCGGCTGGAGCTGGCCCGGGCGCTCGTCGCCGAAGGTGTCGGTCGGTGAGCACCGTCGGCACGGCCCTGGTCACCGGCGCGGCCGGCGGGATCGGCGCCGAGGTGGCACGGGCGCTGGCCCGGCGCGGCACCCCGGTCGCCGCCGTCGACAGCGACGCCGACCGGCTGCGGGCCACCGTGGACGAGGCCCGTTCCGCCGGGCTGCCGCTGACCGCGTACCCGGCCGACGTCCGCTCGGGTGCGGCGGTACGCGACCTGGTGGACACCGTCGAAGGGACGCTCGGACCGATCGACGCGCTGGTCAACGCCGCCGGGGTGCTGCGCTCGGGCGAGGCCCGCACGCTGACCGAGGAGGACTGGCAGCACACCTTCGCGGTCAACGCGACAGGGGTGTTCCACACCTGCCGGGCGGTGGCCGACCGGATGGTGCCCCGACGGCGCGGCACCATCGTCACCGTCGCCTCCAACGCCGCCGGCACCGCCCGCGCCGGCATGTCGGCGTACGGGGCGTCCAAGGCGGCGGCCACCGCGTTCACCAAGGCGCTCGGGCTGGAACTCGCCAGGTACGGCATCCGGTGCAACGTGGTGGCCCCCGGCTCCACCGACACCCCGATGCTGGCCGCGCTGCTGCCCGACGACGCCGCCCGGCGCTCCACCATCGGCGGGGTGCCGGAGGCGTACCGGGTGGGCATTCCGCTCGGCCGGATCGCCGACCCGGCCGACATCGCCGCCGCCGTGCTGTTCCTCATCTCCGACGACGCCCGGCACATCACCATGCAGCACCTGACCGTCGACGGCGGCGCCACGCTCGGCGTCTGAACCCGACCGAGGAGGCAACCGTGGGCATCCCGGACACCATCCGGTACGACCTGCCCGACCTGCCCGGCAACACCGTCGGCTGGGTGCCCGACCCGGCCCGCGCGGTGCTGCTCGTCCACGACATGCAGGGCTACTTCCTGCGTCCGTTCCCGCCCGACGCGCAGCCGGGCCGGGCCCTACGGCACAACGCGGCCCGGCTGCGGGCCCGCTGCGCCGAGCTGGGGGTGCCGGTGGCGTACACCGCGCAGCCGGGCTCGATGACCCCGCTGCAGCGGGGCCTGCTCGCCGACTTCTGGGGGCCGGGGATGACCGCCGAGCCGCAGCAGCGCCGGGTCGACCCGGCGCTGGCCCCCGCCGTCGGGGACTGGGTGTTCACCAAGTGGCGCTACAGCGCGTTCCACCGCACCGACCTGCTGGACCGCATCCGCGCCGCCGGCCGTGACCAGCTCGTCGTCTGCGGCGTGTACGCGCACGTCGGCGTTCTGGCCACCGCCTGCGACGCGTTCTCGCACGACATCGAGACGTTCGTCGCCGCCGACGCGGTGGCCGACTTCACCGCCGACGACCACCGGATGGCCCTGACCTACGCGGCGAACCGGTGCGCCGTGGTCGCCGACACCGACACCCTGCTCGCCGCGCTGTCCGTCACCACCGCCGCCCACGCCTGAGCACGGGCCGGGTCGCAACCACCGTCGCATGCCCGGCCGGCCGGAACCTGTACCGGCCGGTCGGGCACCCACCACCACGAGAGGAGGCGGCCGATGTCCACGCAGCACCGACCACCGTCGTCCGACCCGGTCACGCTGCCACCCGCCGACCGGGCCGGGTGCCATGGACCGTTCGCCCTGCTGCACCGGCCGTACGCGCACGAGTACGGCTGGGTCGACGTGCTCGCCGGGCCGGTCGCCCCGGTCGACCGGCTGGCCGACCTGCCCCTGCCCGACCCCGCCGGTTCCCCGGCCGGCGAGGACCTGCTGGTGCTGATCCCCTACCGGCAGCTCGCCGAGCGGGGGTTCGACGCCCCCGACGACGGCACCCCGCTGCTGGCGATGCGGGTCGAGCAGCAGGAGGTGCTGCCGCTGGCCGAGGTGCTGCGCCGCATCCCCGACGGCGAGATCCCGGTCGGCCCCGGCGACTACGACCTGTCCGACGCCGCGTACGCCGGGCTGGTGCGTGCGGTGCTCGACGCCGAGATCGGCAGCGGCCAGGGGGCCAACTTCGTCCTCAAGCGCACCTGGATCGCCGACCTGAGCGGGGACCCGTTGACCGCCGCGCTGCGGTTGTTCCGTCGGCTGCTCGCGGCGGAGAACGGCGCGTACTGGACGTTCCTGGTGCACACCGGTGACCGGACGCTGGTCGGGGCGAGCCCGGAACGGCACGTCAGCCTGACCGACGGCCGGGCGGTGATGAACCCGATCAGCGGCACCTACCGCTACCCGGAGTCCGGGCCGACCCTGCCCGGCGTGCTCGACTTCCTCGCCACCTCCAAGGAGACGGCCGAGTTGTTCATGGTCGTCGACGAGGAACTGAAGATGATGGCCCGGATCTGCCCGGACGGCGCCCGGGTCCGGGGGCCGTACCTGCGGGAGATGACCCGGCTCGCGCACACCGAGTACCTGGTCGAGGGGGACACCGACGCGGACGTGCGGGACGTGCTGCGGGAGACGATGTTCGCCCCGACGGTGGTCGGCAGCCCGTTGCAGAACGCGACCCGGGTGATCGGCCGGTACGAGCCGACGGGCCGCGCCTACTACAGCGGCGCGCTGGCCCTGATCGGCCACGACCGGGACGGCCGCCGGACGTTGGACTCGACGATCGTGATCCGTACCGCCGACATCGACTCCGGTGGCCGGCTGCGCCTGTCGGTCGGTGCGACGCTGGTGCGCGACTCGGACCCGGTGGCGGAGGCGGCGGAGACCCGGGCGAAGGCCGCCGGCCTGCTGACCGCCCTGCACGCCCAACCGCTCGGCCGGCTGGCCGGGCATCCGGGGGTGCGGCGGGCGCTGCGGCGACGCAACGAGCGGGTCGGCCGGTTCTGGTTGGCCTCCGACCAGCCCGGCACCGAGGGCCCGCACCGGGCCGGCGACGCCGATCCGCTGTTCGACGGCCGGCGGGTGCTGGTGGTCGACGCCGAGGACACCTTCGCCGTCATGCTCGGCCAGCAACTGCGCTCGCTGGGGTTGGACGTGACGGTGTGCCGGCACGACGAGCCGTTCACCGTCGACGGGTACGACCTGGTGGTGCTGGGGCCCGGTCCGGGTGACCCGTGCGACGGTGCCGATGCGAGGGTGCGGCTGCTGCGGGAGACCATCGGCACGTTGCTGGCCGGTCGCCGCCCGTTCCTCGCCGTGTGCCTGAGCCACCAGGTGCTGTGCGACCTGCTGGGCATCCCGCTGCACCGGCTGCCGGTGCCCAACCAGGGGGTGCAGAAGGAGATCCGGTTGTTCGGCGTGCGGCACCGGGTCGCCTTCTACAACACCTTCACCGGACGCTGTCCCACCTCGCTGCTGCCGGCGGGGCGGCACGCCGGGACGGTGCAGGTGAGCCGGGACCCGGCGACCGGCGACGTGTACGCGTTGCGGGCGGCCGGGTTCGCGTCGGTGCAGTTCCATCCGGAGTCGATCCTGACCGAGGACGGGGTGGGCATCCTGCGGGAACTGCTGCGGGTCCTGCCGCTGCCGGGCGCGGCGCGGATGCTCTCGGCCGTCGGCGTCGACTCCCGAAGCTAACCAGGACGTGTACTATCCAGGTTATGCGGATGAGCGAGCAGGTCGAGTGGGGGTTGCACTGCTGCCTCACCCTCGCCTGGATCGGCGGCGAACACCCGATGCCCGCCGTCCGGCTCGCCGAGTGGTTCGAGCTGCCTCCGGCCTACCTCACCAAGTGCCTCCAAGCCCTGACCAGGGCCGGCATCCTCCAGTCGGTGCCCGGTGCGCGCGGCGGGTTCCGGCTCGCCCGCCAACCGGCGGACGTGACGGTGATGGACGTGACGGTGGCGATCGAGGGGGCCGACAACCCGTTCCGGTGCACCGAGATCCGCCAGCGCGGCGCGGGGGTCGACCCCTCCGCGCCGGAGTTCCGCACCCCGTGCGCCATCAGCACCGTCATGCACCGCGCCGACCTGGCCTGGCGACGCGAGCTGGCCGGCCACACCCTGGCCGACCTGCTCGCCTCGGCACCGCCGGAGGCGGCCGAACGCACCCGTCGCCGCTACGCGCTGCTGCGCGGCTGACGCCCCGCCCGTCACCGCCGCGACCGCCGACCGACCGTCGGCCCGCGCACCCGCCGACCACCGGTCCACCCGCGACCGGCCGGGGCCATCCGCGACCGCAGCACCGGCCGCCGGGCCGGACGGACCCCCGCCGTCGGCCCGGTGGTCGTCCACACCCGAATCCCGTGCCCGGCGCGCTCCGCCGCGCCGCCGCATGCCGTCCCGTATCCGGAGACCCCATGTCCCACCTGCACACCCGCACCGGCCCGGAGCCGGCCACCACCGCCGGGCCCGGTCGGGGCCTGCGCTTCACCCTGATCCTCGCGGCCGGCACCTTCGCCGTCGGCACCGACGCGTTCGTGGTCGCCGGGCTGCTCCCCGACATGGCCGCCGCGCTGCACGTCTCCACCGCCGCCGCCGGGCAGTCCGTGACGGTCTTCTCCATCTCGTACGCGGTCCTGGCCCCGGTGCTGTCCACCCTGACCGCCCGGCTACCGCGCCGTACGCTGCTCGTCACCGCGCTGCTGGTGCTCGCCGCCGGCAACCTGGTCTCGGCCGCCGCCGACACGCTGCCGGTGCTGATCGTCGGCCGGATCGTCGCCGCCGCCGGTGCCGCCGCGTACACCCCGAACGCGGGTGCGGCGGGTGCCTCCCTGGTGTCACCGGCGCTACGCGGGCGGGCGCTCGCGGTGGTGATCGGCGGGCTCACCGTCGCCACCGCGCTGGGCGTCCCGCTGGGTGGGCTGACCGGCCAGTGGCTCGGCTGGCGGGCGGCGCTCGTCGCGGTGGCCCTGCTCGCGCTGGCCGTGGCGGTGGCCGTCCGGCTGGTGATGCCCGCGCTGCCCGGCGCGGCGGCGGTGCCGCTACGCGACCGGTTGACCGCGCTGCGCCGGCCGGGCGTGCTCGCCGTGCTGCCGCTCACCGTGATCGGCATGGCCGCCGCCTACACGGTGTACGCCTTCGCGGTGCCCACCCTCGGCGCGCTCGGCGTCGGTGCCTACCAGGTCAACCTGATGCTGCTGGTCTACGGGGCGGGTGCGGTCGCCGGCAACGTCGCCTCCGGCTACGCCACCGACCGGTGGGGCGCCTTGCCGGTGCTGGTGGTGGGCTACGCCGCGATGGTCGTCGCACTGGGCGTGCTCGGCGCGCTCAGCACCGCCGGTTCCGCGCCGGTCCTCCTGGTCGGACTGCTCGTCGGCGTGTGGGGTGCGGCGAGCTGGTGTCAGACCCCGGCGCAGCAGCACCGCCTGATCGCCGCCGCGCCGCAGCAGGCCCCGCTGGTGGTGTCGCTGAACTCGTCGGCCATCTACATCGGCATCGGCCTCGGCACCACCGTCGGCGGGGCGACCCTCACCTCCGGCGTGCCCACCATGTACGCCCTCGGCGCGGCCGGGGCGGTGCTGGCCCTGCTGGTGCTCCACCTCGGACGGCGGATCACCGGGCGTACCCCGGCGGTGACGTCGTGACCGGCCGGGTCCCCGCCGCCCGGCCGACACCGGGTGCGGGCAGGTCGGCCCCGCCGGCACCCCGGTCCGGCGCGACGGACACCACGACCGCCGCGTACGTGGACCGCACCGGGCCCGCCGGGACGATCCGGGTCGGCCCGCTGCCCGCGCCCGAACCGATGCCGACCGAGGTGCTGGTCAGGGTCGAGGCGAGCCCGGTGAACCGGGTGGACACCTTCGTCCGGTCCGGCGCGTTCCGCACCCCGCTGACCTTCCCGTTCGTCATCGGCCGGGACCTGGCCGGCACGGTGCTGCGGGTCGGCGCGGCCGTCACCGGTTTCGCGCCGGGGGACCGGGTGTGGTGCAACAGCATGGGTCACGCCGGCCGACCCGGTGCCGCCGCCGGGCGGGTGGCGGTGCCCGCCGACCGGCTCTACCCGGTGCCCGCCGGGGTGGACCCGTTGGCCGCGGTGGCGGTGGCGCACCCGGCGGCCACCGCCTACCTCGCCCTGGTCACCCACGCCCGGGTCCGGCCGGGTGAGACGGTGCTGGTGATCGGCGCGGGCGGCAACGTGGGCAGCGCCGCGGTCACCCTGGCCCGCGCCGCCGGAGCCCGGGTGGTGGCCACCGCGCACCCCCGCGACGCCGACCACTGCGCCGGCCTCGGCGCGGAGCCGGTGGTCGACTACCGGGACGCCGACTGGGCCGCCCAGGTCCGCCGGGCCTGCCCGTCCGGGGTGGACGTGGTGCTCGACGCCGCCGGGGTCAACGACCTGACCAGCACCGTCGGCCTGCTCGCCCCCCGGGGCCGGGTGCTGGTGCTGGCCGGCCTGGGCACCACCCCGACGCTGCCCGCCGGTGAGCTGTACCTGCGTGACGGCGCGGTGCTGGGCTTCGTGATCTCGCACGCCACCGTCGCCGAGCTGGCCGACGCGGCGCGGGCGATCAACGCGTTGCTGGCCGACGGCCGGCTGCGGGCCCGCACCGTCGAGACGCTCCCGCTGGCCGCCGCCGCCGAGGCGCACCGCCGCGCCGAGGACGGCCTGCACGGGGTACGCACCCTCCTGCTACCCACCCCACCCTGACCGTCGCCGGGCGGGCGGATCGGGTCGGCCGGTCGGCGACGGTGGGGTCTCGCGGGGCCGGCCCGGGACGGTGGTCAGCGGCGCAGGCCCATCCCGGCGTAGCCGTGGGAGATCCGCTCCCGGGGTTCCCCGTCGGGTCGCCACTCGGCCACCCGGACCAGCCCCGGATCGACCAGGTCGTAGCCGTCGAAGAAGCGCAGCACGTCGGCGTGCGGGCGGGGCACCAGCGGAGCGCTGCTGCGTTGGTAGACCGCCTGCCCCTGCCGGGTGGGTAGCGGCGGGGCCCCGTCGGTGGTGAGGTGGGAGACCACCAGCGGGCTACCGGGGACGGTCGCGTTGCGCAGCCGGGCGACGGCGTCCCACGGCTGCTCGGCGTCGGTGACGAAGTGCAGCACCGCCACCAGCAGCACGGCCACCGGGCGGTCGAAGTCGATCGCCGCCCGCACGTCGGGGTGGGCCAGCAGTTCGTCCGGCCGGCGCAGGTCGCCGTGGACGACGGTGGTCCGCCCGTCGACCGGCAGCAGCCGTCGGGCGTGCGTGACGGCGACCTCGTCGTAGTCGACGTAGACCACCGTCGAGTCGGGAGCGACCTGACGGACGATCTCGTGCACGTTGCCCTGGGTGGGCAGCCCGGCACCGATGTCGAGGAACTGGCGTACGCCCAGCTCGGCGGCGTGCCGGACGGCCCGGCGCAGGAAGTGCCGGTTGGCCTGGGCGGCGATCCCGGTGTCCGGGAAGATCCGCAGGATCTGTTCGGCGGCGGCCCGGTCGGCGGCGAAGTTGTGGCACCCGCCGAGGTAGTAGTCGTACATCCGGGCCACGTTCGGCCCCTGCTCGGCGTCGGTCGGCGCGGTCACCGGCCCTCTCCCTCCACTCGCGTCGTCGCTGCGGGACGACCCACCGCCGGGCGGCGGGCACCCCGCGCCCTGATGTCTAGCACCCGGGGCGACGACATGTTGACCCCCCGTGTCGGCGAGCCGGCAGCACCCGACCGTCACCTGCCGGTATGACGGTGACACCGACTGTCGGCGAGGAGGCAACCGATGAACACTGCCCGGGAGACCGTGGAGGTGGACCCGGCCCTGTTCCGGGCCGTGTACGACTCACCCGCCTCGCTGCCGGGGCGGCACCGCTGGACCACCCCGGAACACGACGTACGCCGGCTGGAGAAGCTGCTCGGGATGCCGGCGCAGAGCATCGGCGCGCCCCTGTGGGTCAGCGGCGACGAGCCGGACTGCCCCAAGTGCGGACGCCGGGCCACCTGGCTGGACATCGTCGCCTCGGCCCTCAAGGGGGTGCACGACCCGCTGATGATCGCCACCGTGATCCTCGGTGAACGCCGCTACGTCAACACCGAGATCCCGGACGCGATCGCCGGGGTGCACTGCCTCGACTGTCACACCCCGGTCACCGGCCTGCGCAGCTTCAAGTGCCACAACTGGGCGTACGCCTTCGAGGAGCTGGCGGTGGTGCGGGAGCGGATGCGGGGCGGGTCAGGCCCGGCGGGCGGGCCGCCGGCCGTGCGGTGACGGCGGTTCCGGCCCCGGGTCGGGCACCTGCGGCAGGGGCCGGGTGACCGCCGCCGCACCGGTGACCGTGACCGGCTCCCCGGCGTGCCGCAGGTCGACGGTCGTCTCCGGGTCGGCGTCGGGCAGCTCGTAGCGGGCCCCGTCGCGGGTCAGCGTGACCCGCAGCCGCTGCCCGTGCCAGCGCAGGTGGAAGGCGAGCCGGTCGATCCGGGCCGGCAGCCGGGGGTCGAACGACAGCACGCCGGTGTCGTCGCGCAGCCCGCCGAAGCCCTCCACCACCGCCGTCCACGCCCCGGCCAGCGCGGCCAGGTGCAGCCCGTCGCCGGTCTTGTCGCCGAGGTCGGCGAGGTCGTGCAGCGCCGCCTCGGCGAACAGGTCGTACGCCAGGTCGAGGTGGCCCAGTTCGGCGGCGAGCACCGCCTGGGAGCCGGCGGACAGCGACGAGTCGCGGACGGTGCGGGCCTGGTAGTAGGCGAAGTTGCGGGCCTTGGCCTCGGCGGTGAACTCCCCCGGGCAGCGCTGCATGGCGAGCACCAGGTCGGCCTGTTTGACCACCTGCCGCCGGTACAGCTCCAGGTAGGGGTAGTGCAGCAGCAGCGGGTAGTCGTCGTCGGTCATCGCCGCGAAGTCCCACTCGGGTTGCTCGGTGAAACCGGCCGCCTGCTGGTGCACCCCGCGCTTGCGGTCGTAGGGCAGGTGCACGGCGTCGGCGGCGGCCCGCCAGCCGGCGATCTCCGCCGGGTCGACGCCGAGCGCGGCGGCCCGCTCCGGGTGCCGTCCGGCGGCGTCGGCGGCGCCCCGCAGGTTGCGCCGGACCATCAGGTTGGTGAAGACGTTGTCGTCGACCAGTGCGGCGTACTCGTCGGGGCCGGTGATCCCGGTGACGTGGAACGCGCCGTCGTCGGACCAGTGGCCGTAGCCGGCCCACAGCCGGGCCGTCTCGACCAGCAGTTCCAGCCCGGTGTCGGCGAGGAACTCCTGGTCCCCGGTGACCGTGACGTAGCGCAGCACCGCGTCGGCGATGTCGGCGTTGACGTGCAGGGCGGCGGTGCCGGCGGGCCAGTAGCCGGAGCACTCCCGGCCGCCGATGGTCCGCCAGGGGAAGGTGGCCCCGGTGAGCCGCAGCTCGGCGGCCCGCTCCCGGGCCTGCGGCAGGTGGGCGTGCCGCCAGCGCAGCGCGCCCCGGGCCACCCCGGGCAGCAGGTACGTCAGCACCGGCAGCACGTAGCTCTCGGTGTCCCACAGCACGTGCCCGTCGTAGCCGTTGCCGGTGAGTCCCTTCGCCGCGATGGTCCGGTCGCCGTCGGTCCGGCCCGCCTGGAGCAGGTGGAACACCGAGAACCGGACGGCCTGCTGGAGTTCCGGGTCGCCGTCGATCTCCACGTCGGCGGTGCGCCACCGCTCGTCGAGCACGGCCCGCTGGTCGGCCAGGAGCGCGTCGAACCCGTGCCGGTGGGCGGCGTCGGCCTCGGCGGTGACCAGGTCGGCCAGCTCGTCGGGGGTGCCGCCGTCGACCGGGGCGCACTCGTACGCGGCGTACTTGGTCAGGCGGAGCCGCTGCCCGGGGGCGAGCCGTCCTTCGAGGGTCGTGCGCAGCCGGTCCGGGGTGTGGTCGTCGCCGTCGGCGAACCCCGCCGGCACGTCCGTCTCGTGGGTCACCGCGACGGCGACCCGCTGGGCGCTGCGGTCGGTGCGGTGCACCAGCACGCCCCGGTGGCCGTCGGGGCGGTGCAGTTCGGCGTCGAGCGGGTCGTGCACGATCGAGGCGGCCCGGGGGTCGTCGGCGCGTTCGGGCACCCGCTCGTTGGCGAGCACGTCCGAGCAGACCCGGATCTCGACCGGCCGGTCGTCGAGCGGTTCGACCTGGTAGTCGACGGCGGCGACGGCGTGCCGGGGCAGGGAGACCAGCCGGGTGCTGCGGACCCGTACCCCGTGCCCGGCCGGTGAGATCCACTCGGTGTGTCGGCGTACCACGCCGGCGCGCAGGTCGAGGGTGCGCTCGTGGGCGCGGACGGTGCCGGTGCGCAGGTCGAGGGGCTCGCCGGCCACCCAGAGCCGGATCAGGGCGGCGTTGGGCGCGCTGATCACGGTGTCGCTCTCCTGCGGGAAGGCGTACCCGTCCTCGGGGTAGCTCTGTCGCCGCCGTTCGTGGAACCCGTTGAGGTAGCTGCCCGGCATGCCGTAGGGCTGGCCCTCGTCGAGGGTGCCCCGCCAGCCCACCCACCCGTTGGACAGGGCGAAGACCGACTCGGTCTCGCCGAGCCGGTCCAGGTCGGTGGCGGTCCGCCGGATCTGCCAGGTCTCGTCCATCTGCACGGCGGGGAGGTACCCGGTGGTGGTGGGCGGCCAATCGCGGGGACCGCTGTGAACTCGCTGTGACGGGGGCGGGGATCCGCCCCGGCATCGCGCACCATGTGACCGGTACACCCGGTTCCT
Organism: Micromonospora sp. WMMD723; assembly: GCF_049863385.1. Taxonomy (NCBI): domain Bacteria; kingdom Bacillati; phylum Actinomycetota; class Actinomycetes; order Micromonosporales; family Micromonosporaceae; genus Micromonospora; species Micromonospora sp. WMMD723. The sequence continues at coordinate 2,286,942 of NZ_JBMKNR010000001.1, read as the reverse complement.
GCACCTCGATGGGACTAAAAGAGGTATGACAGTTTGGTGAGGTGAGCAGTGATTCAAACGATTACCACAGACATTCCCGATATCAGCGAGGAGTGGTACCGCGACGTCGTCGACGTGGCCGATGCCGCCCCGGCCCCGGTGCAGTGGTTCGCGGTGCACTTCACCGAGGCAGTGATCCTGCTGCTCGGCCTGCTGGTGGTGGCCGTCGCCGTGCCCCGGCTGCGCCGACCCGACCCGTGGGGCCGGGCGCTCGCCCTGGTCGCGCCGGCCACCGTCGTCCTGGCGTACGGCTGCAGCGAACTGCTCAAGTCGCTGATCGACGAGGAGCGGCCCTGTCGGGGGGCGGTCACCATCCTGGCCGCACCGTGCCCGCCGACAGGCGACTGGTCCTTCCCCAGCAACCACGCCACGATCGCCGGGGCGCTGGCCACCGCCGTGCTGCTGCTGTCCCCCCGGTGGGGTCTGCTGGCCGCCCCGTTGGCGCTGCTCGCCGCGTTCTCCCGGGTCTTCGTGGGCGTGCACTACCCGCACGACGTCCTCGCCGGCCTGCTGCTCGGCCTGGCGGTGACCCTGCTGGTGGGCCTCCCGGCGGCCCGGTTCCTCGCCGAGATGCTGCGCCGGCACTCCGGCCCGGCCACCCGGAAGGTCGACCAGGGTCAGCGGGTCGGCTGAGCGGGATCAGCCGGTCAGCAGGAGCGTCGCGCAGGTGCCGGCGACCAGGAACGGACCGAACGGCAGGTGGCTCGACCACCCGACCCGACGGCTGGCCAGCAGCACCACCCCGACCAGCGCCGACAGCAGGAAGGTCAGCACCAGCCCGGTCACCACCGTCCCCCACCCCTGCCAGCCGAGCAACGCCCCCACCCCGAGCGCCAGTTTGGCGTCGCCGAGGCCGAAGCCCCGCCGGCCGAGCAGCAGTGTGGTGGCGGCGAAGGCCAGGCCGAGCGCCACCCCGGCGGTCACCGCCCGCAGCCACGTCCCGGCACCCGCCCCGGTCGCCGCCGCCACCCCGAGCAACGTCCAGGTGCCGAGGGCGGCGGGCCAGGTGAGCCGGTCCGGCAGCCGGTGCACCGCCAGGTCCACCAGCACGAGCGGGACCGCGCAGCCGAGCCACCAGGCCAGCGCGGCCCGTTCGGCCACCGCGCCGTCGACCAGCGCCAGCACCGCCACGGCCACCACCAGCAGTGCCTCGACCGCGAACGGCGCGGCGCCGACCCGGCCCGCACAGACCGGGCAGCGGGCCGTCGGCCCGAGCGCCGGCAGCGGCCGGTCCAGCCCGACCGGCGCGCCGCAGCCGTCGCATCCGGCCCGGTCGGCCACCCCCGGGGGTACGGCGTACCGGGCGACCGTGAGCCGCAGCACCGGTACGACCGCCAGCATCCCGGCCAGCCGCCGGACGACAGACACGGAGCGTGACGTCCGGACGGGGTCGACGTAACGGTCCGATATCAGCTCGGCGTCCCCGGTGCAGACCTGAGCGCCCGCCGCCCCGTCGGGCGTTTCCGGGGCATCGACGGCTGCCTTCGGGGAGCGGATCGGACCGGCCCGTTCGACCCGTCCCCCATCCTCCGGCGACGCAGGCGGTTCGCCGATCGGGCCGACCCCTTCGGCGGGCACCGACCCGCGATCGGCGGGCACCGGTGACACCGGTCGGACTCCCTGGACATCGCCCACCTTCGGTCACTCCTGCCCATCACGGTGAGTGCTCGGATGAATTGCCTCTGTTGCATCGGCGCACGTCAGCCTATGCTCGCCCCTTGAGTACGACGCAACCCCGCGCAGCCGCGTCGGACGCCACAACCACCCATTCACACAAGATCCACACAGGTAAATGCCGCAGCACCCGGAATTGTCCGATCGACATCATCCCGGAGTACCGCCGCATGCCCGGAGGCCGCCACGACCGTCGCCACCGGGCGCCACCGAGGAGGACACGGCAATGCGTACAGGGCGATCCCGCCACTGGACCAGCTGCCTGGTCGTCGTCGTGGTGGCCGCCCTCGCCGGCTGCGCCGACCCGCCGGAGACGACCTCCGCCCCCGCCACCCGGGCGGCCAGCGACGACCGTCCGCCCACCGAGGCGGAGCAGGCCGCCGAGCGGGCCGCGCTGGCCGCGTACGCCGGATATCTGGAAGCCTCCCGGGAGGCGAGCCGCAACAGCGATCCCCGCCATCCGAAGCTGACCCGGTTCCTGGGCGACCCGCTGCTCACCCGGGTCCGGGTGGCGATCGACGACGCCCGCCGACACGGCGCGGTCCGCACCGGGACCCTGACCTCGCAGCCCTCCGTCACCTCGGTCAGCCTCGACAGCGACCCGCCGACCGTGGAGATCCAGGACTGCCTGGACGCCACGGGTTACCGGCTGGTCTACCGCAAGGACAACCGGGTGGTGCCCGGCTCGGCCGGCACCCGGCACCTGGCGACCGCCACCGCGACCCGCTACCCGGACGGCCGCTGGCTGATCAATTCCGGTGCCGCCCATGAGGACCAGCCATGTTGACCCGGGAAGGAACGCCCGTGCCGACCCATTGCGCCGCCCTGCCCCCGGCCGGCCCCGAGCCCGCCGCTCCCCGTCTGCTCCGACCCGTCGGCGGCGTGCCCCGCCGGGTGCTCGCCGGCCTGCTGCTGGCCGTGCTGGTCGCCGTGGCCGCGCCACCCGCCCCGGTGCGGGCCGCCGGCCCGGGGGTGGAGTGCCCGCCGGGCCAGAACGACTGCAGCATCTGGGACGACGACCCGGGCACCCCCGGTGACCCGGGCGGTGGCACCGGGCCGGGCAGCCCGAACAGCCCCGGCGCGGCTCCGAAGTGCCAGTGGAACGGCAAGCCGCTGCCCTGCTACAACCCGAACCTCGGCTGGTTCGACAACTCCAGCGGCTGCTACTACAAGGTGGCCGAGCCACAGGAGGAGGCCCCCGAGGGTCAGGTGTGGTACGTCCAGACCTGCAACGGTGGTGACCTGGGCGCGCAGTCGATGGTGCTGCTCGACGGGCCGCCGCCCGGGTTCGGCACCCCGCCCGACCCGGAGGAGCTGGCCCGTCGGGCGCTCGCCTCGATCAGCCTGCTGCCGCCCCGCGCGTCGGTCGCCCCCCGGCGCAGCCTCGGCCCCGGCCTGGTCGGCCTGCCGGTCTGGATGTGGGCCAGCAGCGGCCGGAACTACTTCGGCCCGCTCCGCGCCTCGGCCAGCGACCGGGGCCTGACCGTACGGATCACCGCACAGGTCCAGCGGATCGTGTGGGACATGGGCAACGGCAAGAAGATCACCTGCCGCGGCCCCGGCACGCCGTACAAGGCGACCGGTCCGAACGCCGGTAAGAAGTCGCCGACCTGCGGCTACGACGGCTACCCCAGGGTCGGCAACTACCGGGTCAGCGCCACCACGTTCTGGAACGTGCACTGGGTCGGCGGTGGCCGCAGCGGCGACATCGCGCAGACCCGCACCAGTGGCGTCGTCGACATCCAGATCAAGGAACTCCAGGTGGTGACCCGATGAGCGCCCGTGCCGAGCTGATCTTGCGAGACCCGCAGTCGCGAACGGAGATGTACCAGTGAGTCTGGCCACCCGCGATGGAGTTCCGGTGGATGCGCCGATCGCCCCGCCCAAGGTGGTCCGGCAGCGCCGTACCCGGCCCGGCCTGCTCGGGCTCGCCGTACTGCTGATCGCGTTGGGTGGCCTCGGCGCGGCCTTCGCGGTCACCTCGGTGCGGGCCACCGGCAGCTACCTGGCGATCGCCCGGCCGGTCGAGGTGGGTCGCATCCTGATCGCCGACGACCTGGTCAGCGTGCAGGTCTCCGGAGGTGCCGGGCTGTCCCCGGTGCCGGCGAAGAAACGCGACGAGGTGGTCGGCAAGCGGGCCGCCGTGTCGCTGGTCCCCGGGTCGCTGCTCACCATGGCGCAGCTCACCGACGCCCCGCTGCTCGGTCAGGGGCAGCAGCAGATCGCGCTGGGCCTGGAGCCGAGCAAGGTGCCGGCCCGCAAGCTGCACCCCGGTGACAAGGTGTTGCTGGTCAGCACCCCGGACGAGGACTCCGACAACGCGCCGTCGTCCACCCGGTTCACCGCCACGGTGATCGACACCCTCGCCCCCGAGAACGACGACGTGGTGATCTACCTGGCGCTCGCCGTCCGGGACGTCCCGGCGGTGGTGGTGCTGGCCGCACAGGAGCGGATCGCCCTCGTGCTGACCGAGGCGGCCTGACCATGGCCATCATCGCGCTGGTCTCGGCGAAGGGGTCGCCCGGCGTCACCACCACGGCGCTGGCCTGCACCCTGAGCTGGCACCGGCGGCTGGTGCTCGCCGAGTGCGACCCGGCCGGCGGCTCGGTGCTCGCCGGTTACCTGGGCGGCCAGCTCGACGGGCCGCGCGGCATCGGCGAGCTGGCCGTGGGTGAGCTGCGCGACGGCAGCCTGGAGTCGACGTTCTGGTCGCAACTGGTCGACCTGGACGCGCCGAGGCGGGAGCGGCTGCTGCTGCCCGGCGTGGTGGACCCGGCGCAGGCCGGCAGCGTCGCCCCGCTGTGGCAACGGTTCGCCGACTTCTTCCGCACCCTGGAGAAGGGCCGTCCCGGCTACGACGTGATCGTCGACTGTGGACGGCTCCAGGTCTTCGGGCCGCCCTGGCCGCTGTTGCGCGCCGCCGACGTGGTGCTGCTGGTGACCCGGGCGCAGCTACCCGGGCTCTCCGGCACCCGGTCGATGATCCGCGCCATCGAACGGGACTTCACCCACCACCGGGTGCCCCCGGGCACGCTGCGGCTGGTGGTGGTCGGCGACGGGCACGGCAAGGCCGAGATCGGCAAGGCGTTGGGGGTGCCGGTGATCGCCCGGTTGCCGGAGGACCCGCGTACCGCGCAGGCGCTCAGCTTCGGCGGCACGGTCCGCGCCGGACGGCCGCTGATGCGCGCGGCGGCCGGGTTGGAGGCCCCGGTACGGGAGATCCTGGAGCAACGGCGGGCCCGGTTGGCCTGGCCGGCCCCGGCGCAGGGGGTGCCGGATGCGGTTTGAACCGGTCTCGCACGACCCGCGCACCCCGCCGCCGGGGGTCACCTCGACGATGCCGCCGCTGGCCCCGGTGAACGGCCGGCACCACGCCACCGCTGCGGCGACGCCGCCGGCCGCCGCCCCGCAGACGCCCCCGCCGGCCGCGCCACCCCGGCCGAAGGTGGACTTCGCGGTGGTCCGCGAGCTGCGCCGGGAGCTGAGCGAACGGCTGACCCAGTGGCAGCGCGGCCGGGAGTTCGACGCCGACGCCGAGGAGGTCGAGCGGGCCCGGCTCGCCGTCGCCGTGGTCTCCGGCTACGCCGACGCGGTACGCCGGGCCGGCACCCCGCTCAGCGCCGACGAGGAACGGACCCTGCTCGACCAGGTGACCGCCGAACTGGTCGGGCTGGGCCGGCTGCAGACCCTGCTGGTCGACGACACCATCGAGGAGGTGCACATCCTCGGCTGCGACCAGGTGCGCATCACCCGGCACGGTGGCGGCGTCGACTGGGGTGAACCGATCGCCGACAGCGACGACGAGCTGGTGGAGATCCTCCAGGCGGCGGCCCGGCGGGCCGGGGCGACCGAGCGGTCACTGTCCACCTCGAAGCCGACGCTGGACCTGCAACTGCCCGACGGCAGCCGCTTGGCGGCGGTGTTCCTGGTCAGCCACCGCCCCTACGCGGTGATCCGTAAGCACAACACGCTCGACGTCAGCCTCGACGACCTGGCCGGCAGCCGCCCCGACCTGGACGAGATGATCGACCCGCTGCTGCGCGACTTCCTCCGGGCGTCCATGCGGGCCGGGTTGAACATCATGGTCGCCGGGCTGGCCGGGGCCGGCAAGACCACAGTCATCCGGGCGTTGATGGACGAGATCCCGCCCGACGAGCCCTACGTGCTGCTGGAGGAGAGCCGGGAGTTGCTGCCGGCCCGGCGCGGGGACAAGCACCGGGCGGTGATGAGCTTCGAGTCCCGGGAGGGGCACGGCGAACGCGGCATGGACGGTCGCCCCGCCGGCGAGGTGAGCATCGCCGACCTGATCCCGGTGTCGCTGCGGATGGGCGTGCTGCGGATCATCGTCGGTGAGGTCCGGTCCCGGGAGATCGTGCCGATGCTCCAGGCGATGACCACCAGCCGTGGGTCGATGTGCACCATCCACGCCCGTACCCCGGCCGGGGTGAGCGAGCGGATCATCGAGCTGGCCCTGGCGCACGGCCGGGAGATGACCGTCGACCAGGCCCGCCGGATGGCCGGCAACGCCCTCGACCTGATCGTCTACGTCACCGTCGAGGACGAGACCGCGATCGGCGGACGCAAGCACCGGTTCGTCTCCCACGTGGAGGAGGTGGTCGGGGTCGGCGACGCCAACCGGATCACCACCACCACCGTCTTCGGGCCCGGTCCCGACGGTCGGGCCATCCCCCGCCACCTGCCGGAACGGGTCCGTGGGCAACTGCTGCGGGTCGGCTACGACGCCCGGCTGCTGTCCCGTTTCATCGAGGCCGGCGCGGGCGCGTGGCGTCGTCCCCGACACAGCCGACTCGCCCCGGCGGTGCGCCGATGAGCACCATCGAACTGCTCGCGGTGGTCTCCGGCGCGGCCTGCGTCGGTGGGATCGTGCTGGCCGTGGTGGCGCTGTTCGGCACCACCAGACCGACCCGTCCGGCGCGCAGTTCGACCACCGGGCTGCGCCGGCTCTGGCTCGGCTCCGGCACCAACCGGCGGGACCAGCGGGCGCACCAGATGACGTTGGGCGCGGCGGCGGTGGCGGGGGCGCTGGCGTTCCTGCTGACCGGGCTGCCGGTGGTGGGGCTGATCGTGGCGGTGGCGGTGCCGGGGGTGCCCTGGCTGTTCGCGGTGGGCCGGGCCGAGCAGCAGGCGATCACCCGGATCGAGGCGGTCGGCGAGTGGACCCGTCGGCTCAAGGACGTCTCCAACACCGGGCAGGGCCTCCAGCAGGCGATCGTCACCACCATCGCCACCGTCCCGGAGGAGATCCAGGAGGAGGTACGGCTGCTCGCCGCCCGCCTCCAGGCCGGCTGGACGGCCCGGTCCGCCCTGCTGGCGTTCGCCGACGAGATCGGTGACCCGGTCTGCGACCAGGTGGTCGCCGCGCTGATCCTGCACCTGACCGACCGGGGTGAACGCCTCGGCGACGTGCTCGGCTCCATCGCGTCGGCCGCCTCCGCCGAGGTGGCCACCCGACGCGAGGTGGAGGCCAAGCGCACCCAGCCCCGGTTCGCGGTCCGCTTCCTCACCGGGATGACCCTGGCCGTGCTGGCGTACGGGCTGGTCAACACCGAGTACGTCAGGCCGTACGGGACGTTCTTCGGCCAGGTGCTGATGGCGGTGCTCGCCACGGCGTTCATCGCCCTGCTGGCCTGGGTACGCGCGATGAGCCAACCCCCGCCGCCGCCCCGGTTCCTGCCGAGGCCCGACCCGGCGGAGGTGGTCGCGTGACGCTCAACTGGCAGCTCACCATCGCGGTGCTGGGCGGGGCGGCCATCGGGCTCGGCCTGTTCCTGCTGGTCCGGGAGGCGTTGCCGGCCTCCCCGGCGCTCGGCCCGGCGCTGCGCCGGCTGCACCAGCCCGCGGGCACCGCCGTCGCCGCCGGACGCGGGCCGGACTGGCTGGGGGGCTTCGCCCGCTGGCTGCGCCCGCCGCACCGCCAGCTCGCCCTGCTCGACCAGACCCCCGAGCAGTACACGATGTCGATCCTGCTCTCCGCCCTGGTCGGGTTGGCCACCCCGACGGTGGCGGGGGCGCTGCTCTTCCTGGCCGGGGTGAGCATGCCGGTGGTCGTACCGGTGCTGGGGAGCCTGGGGTTGGCGCTGTTCTGCGCGCTGCTCGCGCACCGGTCGGTGCTGGCCAAGGCGGACACCGCCCGGGAGGAGTTCCGCGCCGCGGTCTGCACCTACCTGGACCTGGTGGCGTTGCAGTTGTCGGCGGCGCACGGCCCGGTGCAGTCGCTGGAACGCGCGGCGGCGGTCTGCGACGGCTGGGTCTTCGCCCGCATCCGGGAGTCGCTGCGGATCGCCCAGATGCAGATGCACTCGCCCTGGGACGAGTTGCAGGAGCTGGCCGAGAAGATCGGCATTCCGGAGCTGGGCGACGTCGGGGCGATCATGCGGTCCTCCGGCAGCGAGGGCGCCCAGGTGCACGAGACGCTGCGCAGCCGCGCCGAGTCGCTCCGGGACCAGATCCGCACCGACAACCTGGCCCGCGCCGAGGGCGTCACCAGCCGGCTGGACATTCCCGGCTCGCTGCTGGTCTTCGTGCTGCTGGCGTTCATCCTCTATCCGTTCGTCGCCCGCCTCTGAGCAATCCCCTCCCCAAGGAGTCCCGCCATGCACCTCGTCACCTTCCTCTACGTCGCCACCGTGGCCCGCCTGGCCGAGCTACGCCGGGAGTCGGAGCGGGGCGACAGCCCCGTCCCGACCGCCGTGATCATCGCCGGTCTGGTGGCGGCCGGGATCGCCGTCACCATTCTGGTGAAGGAAAAGGCCACGGCTTGGATGAACGGCATCCCGACCAAGTGACAGGCGCACCCCCGGCCCGCCCGTGCCGGGACCGGACGGCCCCCACCGCCCGGTCCCGGTGCGCACCCCTGCGCGCACCCGACGCCGGGCGTGCCGTGCCGGCCTGGCTCCGTGCCGCCGGCCGGGCCGCCCGTCGCCGGCTCACCGCCGGGGGTACGGACCGGGGGGCCAACCCCGTGGAACTGGCCGTGGTGATGCCGGCGGTGCTGGTGCTCCTCTTCGGCTCCATCCAGATCGCCGCATGGTTCGTGGCCCGGTCCACGGCGATGCACGCCGCCCAGAGCGGGGTGAACGCGCAACGGGTCCTCGACGCGCCGGCCGGGGCGGGTGAGACCCGCGCCAAGCACTTCCTCGGTGCCGCCGGGGACTGGCTGGTCGGTGCGAAGACCACCTGCGCCACCACCGCGACCGAGGTGACCTGCACGGTCACCGGGAAGTCCCTGAGCGTCATCCCGGCCGTCCGGTTCGACGTCCGGCAGACCGCCCACGGCACCGTCGAACGGTGGACGAACCCGTGACCGGCCACCCGCCCCCACGCACCAGGCGAACCTGGCGTGACCTGCTGACCCGGCCCGCCCGGGGGGAGCGGGCCGTGGCCCACGCCCCGCGGTCCGGCTGCCCCGCCGAGACGGTCGTGCACGCCGCCGGCCGCATCCCGGGCGACGTGCCGGCCGACCGTGCTGCGGGGCGTACCCGGGGGTCGGTGTCGGTGGAGGTAGCGGTGCTGGCCCCGGCGTTCCTGGCGCTGCTGATGCTGGCCGGGGTGGCCGGCCGGGTCGCGGTCGCCGACGAGGCGGTGGAGGCGGCGGCCCACGACGCCGCGCGGGCCGCCTCGATCGCCCGCGACGCCGGCACGGCGGAGAGCGCCGCCCGGTCGGCCGCCCGCCGGCAGCTCGACTGGCGGGGCCTCAACTGCGCCAGCGCACCCCAGGTCACGGTCTGGGGTTCCACCCGCAACTCCGACCACACGTCGCTGGGCGCGGCGTTCCGCAGCCAGCTCGGCGAGCCGGCGAGCGTCTGGGTCCGGGTGAGCTGCACGGTCTCGTTCGCCGGGATGCGTTTCCCCGGCCTGCCGATGGGCGACAAGCGGGTCGAGGCCACGTTCGGCTCCCCGCTGGACCGTTACCGGAGCCGGCAGTGACCGCCCGCCCCACCGGTGACGAGGGCCGGATCAGCCTGTTCCTGGCCGTCGCCATGATCGGCGTGCTGGCGGTCATCGGCATCGCGTACGACGGCGCGGGTCAGCTGCGTACCCTGCAACGGGCCGACGACCTGGCCGCCGAGGCGGCCCGCAGCGGCGGCCAGGTGATCGACCGGGCCGCCGCGATCGAGGGCCGCCCCAAGGTGATCGACGAGCCGGGCGCCCGCGCGGCCGTCACGCAGTACCTGCGGGGCAACTCCGACGTGACCGGGCAGCAGGTCAGCTTCCCGGTGGTGGCCGGCGAGAAGCAGATCCGGGTACGCGTCACCGTCGTCTACCGCCGGCACCTGCTCGGCCTGATCGGCATGGACCGCACCGTCACCGTGGCCGGCGAGGCGACCGCCCGCACCCTCACCGACCGACCATGAACCCGCTGGCCCGACGGCCCCGTCGGCCCACGCACCCGGTGCCCCCGCACCGGCAGACCGTAGGAAGGAGGGCAGCATGACCACACCGCGTGGTTCCACCGCCCGACGAACCGGCCAGTTGCTCACCGGCTTCGGGTCGCTGGTGGTCCTGGTGGCGTTGCTGGTCGGCGCACCGGTGGCGCTGCTCGCCTTCGCCGGCAACCCGCTGCCCGACCACCTGCCCACCCTCAGCGAGGTCGGCACCGTGCTGACCAGCCGGGACGACGGTCAGCTCTTCATCCGGGCGCTCGCGCTGGTGGGCTGGTTCGGCTGGGCGACGTTCGCCTTCTCGGTGCTGGTGGAGATCGGCGCCCAGGTGACCCGCCGGCAGACGCCCCGGCTGCCCGGTATGCGCCGGCAGCAGCGGGCGGCGGCGGCCCTGCTGGGTTCGGTCGCGCTGATCATCGCGGCCAGTCCGGCGGCGAGCGCGGCGGTGACCCTGACCCACCCGATGCCGGCCGCCGCCGGCACCGGCGTGGCGACGACGCTGGACGCCTCGCGTACCGGCCTGGGGGCAGCCCCCAGCGCCGGCATCGGTGGTGCCGCCCTCGGTGCCGCCCCCGGCACCGGTCTCGGTCCCGTCCCGGGTGCCGAGAAGCCGGCCGGGAAGCCGGTCTACCGGGTGGCCCGGGGCGACTACCTGGGCGAGGTGGCCGAACGGTACCTGGACGACTTCGACCGCTACCCCGAGGTGGCCCGGCTCAACGACCTGCGCGACGCCGACCGGATCAGGCCGGGCCAGCTCATCAGGCTCCCCGCCGAGGCCGACGACACCGGTGCCCGGCGGCACGCCAGCGGCCACCTCGTCCCGGGTACGCCCCGCAAGCCGTCGCCGCGCCCGCCCGCCACCACCCCCGGCGGCCAGGCCGACCCGCAGCATCAGGGTGCGCCTTCCACCCCGGGCAGGCCGACCGGACCCGCCGCCGCGAAGCCGACCGGTCCGGCCACCCCGAAGCCCGGGAAGGTCGGGCCGGCCACGCCGCAGACGGCCACCCCGCAGACCGCCCAACCGCCCGCCGAACGACCGGTCGGGGTGCCACCGGCGATGGCCGCCGGGGCGTCCCGGGGCACCCCGGACGACCCGATCAACAGGCCGCTGGCCGTGTCGGCGGTACTGGCCGTGGCGAGCATCGTCGGCGCGCAGATCGGTGCGGTGCTCGGCCTGCGTCGCCGCCCCGTCCGGGTGACCGCCGGCCGCACCTCGGCCGCCCGGATCGCCGCCGCCCGGACGTCCACCACCGGTCGCACCCCCGGCCGCTCGATGGGCAGCCGCGCCTCCGCCGCCCGGGACCTGGTGACCGGCCGCCACCGCCGCGACTGACCCGATTCCCCTTCGCCCGTTACCCCCCAACTCGCCCAACCCCGGGCCGCCCCAGCGAGCCCGCCCCAGCGGGGTCGCCCCGGTGATCAAGAAGTTTGCGTCAAGTGATCAAGAGGTTTGCGTCAAGTTGAAGATCGACTTTGACGCAAACCTCTTGATCGACCTCTGAAAGCGAGAGCGGGGCGGGGCGGAGGCGGGAGCGGGGTGGGGGTCAGGGGAGGCGGGTCTGTAGGGTGCCGTCGACCACGCGGGTGGGGAGGATCTGCTGGTCGGTGGCGGACGGGCCGTGGACGACCTCGCCGCCGTTGAGCCGGAACGCCGAGCCGTGCCAGGGGCAGACCACGCAAGCATGCCCGTCGATCTCCTGCACCTCGCCCTCGCCGAGCGGACCGCTCTGGTGCGGGCAGCGCTCCAGCATGACGGTGACCTCGTCGCCGTGCCGGTAGAGGATCACCGAGACGTCGTCCACCTCGCGGGTCACCAGCTTGCGTTGCGGCAGCCCGGCCAGGTCGGCCACCGGCCGCCACCCGTCGCCCATCCGGTGCAGCTCGGAGACGCTCTGGCTGACCTGTGCCCCCTGCTTGTACGCCAGGTGCCCGCCGAGGTACGCCCCGGCGCTCGCCGCGCCCAGCCCCAGGTAGGCCAGGGCCCGCCCGACGCCGTGCCGGCCGGTCAACCGGGCCGCGAGGGAGCCGGCGTAGAGGGTCAGGCCAACGGTGTTGGCGGCGGCGTGCACCAGCCCCACCCGGCGCTGGTCCCGGGAGAGTTCCGCCCAGTCGTTGAGCCCGGCCACGGCGGCGGGAACCGCGCTCACGGTGCCCAGCGCGACCAGGGTGGTGGCCGCCCGACGCTGGCCGGGGAGCAGGTCGACCACCGCGGCGCAGATCCAGGACCCCACCGGCACCTGCACCATCGCCGGGTGCAGCGGGTGGCCCAGGAAGACGCCGTGCAGCAGGTCGCGTACCCGCTGCGGGCGCAGGGTCGCCTGGACGGCACGTTGCAACCGGTCGCCCGTGCGGTCCAGGGCGGTGGCCTGTTCGAGTTTCGTCATCAACGCTCGCACCCTGTCCGACTTCCCGCCTGACCGGGTCGCAAACCGGGCGACCGGCACCGATCCGGGTTCCCGCCCCGATCAGCCCGACAGCGCCCACGCAGCACCATCGACCCCGCAACATCCCACCACCGGCGTCGCGCCCTGACCTGCCCCTGGCGCTCCCGACCCGCCCCGCCACCAGCGGCGCGCACGTCGTCCGGCCGCGAAGATCCACTCAACGGAGTCCCGACAGCGGCATCAGCGGCCCAGGACACCGCACCATCGCCCCACCAGCGCCATCCCCCGCCAGCCCCGCGCGTGCGGGATGCTGGGGGGATGGCGGTGCATGTTGTCCGGGACGGGGCGGTGACCACGGTGATCCTCGACCGGGCGGCGTCCCGCAACGCCGTCGACGGGCCGACCGCGCGGGCGCTCGCCGACGCGTTCCGCGCCTTCGAGGCCGACCCCGATGCCCGGGTCGCGGTGCTCTGGGGGGCGGGCGGCACGTTCTGCTCGGGTGCCGACCTCAAGGCCATCGGCACGCCCAGCGGCAACCGGGTCGAGCCCGACGGCGACGGCCCGATGGGTCCCACCCGGATGGCACTGTCCAAGCCGGTCGTCGCGGCGATCTCCGGGTACGCGGTGGCGGGCGGCCTGGAACTGGCGCTCTGGTGCGATCTGCGGGTCGCCGAGTCGGACGCGGTGCTCGGGGTGTTCTGCCGACGCTGGGGGGTGCCGCTGATCGACGGGGGCACCGTACGGCTGCCCCGGCTGATCGGCCAGAGCCGGGCGATGGATCTGATCCTCACCGGCCGTCCGGTGCCCGCCGACGAGGCGTACGCGATGGGGTTGGTCAACCGGGTGGTCGCGCCGGGTGAGGCACGGGCGGCGGCCGAGCGGCTGGCCGCCGAGATCGCCAGGCACCCGCAGACCTGCCTACGCAACGACCGGGCGTCGGTGCTGGCCGGGGCTCACCTGCCCGAGCCGGAGGCGCTCGCCGCCGAACTCGCCTACGGGATGGACTCGCTCGCGGCCGACGCGCCTGCCGGCGCGGCCCGGTTCGCCGCCGGTGCCGGCCGCCACGGCGAGTGACCCGACCCGCACCGGAACCACCCGCCAGCCGGCCCGCACCGACCGGGAGCGCCGCCCGGCCGGAGCCGGGCGGCGCGGTGGCTCAGCCCAGATCGTCCAGGGCACTCTGGATGGCCCGGTGGAACGTCGGGTACGCGTAGATCATGTGTCGGAGCTGACTGACCGGTACGGCCGCGTGCACCGCCACCACCAGCGCCGAGAGCACCTCGCCGCCGGCCGGGCCGACCGAGGTCGCCCCGATCAGCACCCCCTGGTCGGCGTCGGCGATCACCTTGATGAAGCCGCCCGGCTCGCTCTTGTGGATCCAGCCCCGGGTGGACGACGACAGCTCGGTGAACCCGACCTGCACGTTGATGCCCCGCTCGCGGGCCTGCCGTTCGGTGAGCCCGACCGCGCCCACCTCGGGGTCGGTGAAGGTGACCCGGGGCAGTGCCCGGTAGTCGGCCCGGGGCACGGTGCCGGCGGCGCCACTGGGGCCGGCCGCGCCCATCGACCCTCCGACGGCGCTGGCCGCGCCCATCGCGCCGCCGACCACGCTGGCGGTGCCGCTGGCGTCGGGGCCGCCCTCGGCCCGCCGGACCCGGTCGAGCACGTCGGCGACCACGATCGACGCCTGGTACATGGCGATGTGGGTGAACGCGCCCTCGCCGGTCACGTCGCCGACCGCCCAGATGCCGTCGGTGACGTGCATCCGGTCGTCCACCGGCAGGTAGCGCTGCCCGGCGTCGATCCCGACGGTGTCCAGCCCCAGCTCGTCCAGGTGGGCCCGGCGGCCGGTGACCACCAGGAGCTGGTCGGCGGCGAACGACCGGTCACCGGCGTGCACGGTGAACGTGTCGCCGTCGTGGTCGATCCGCTCGGCCTTCACGTCGGTGGCGATCTCCACCCCGTCGGCGCGCAGCGCGGCGGCGGCCACCTCGGACGACTCCGGTTCCTCCAGGGCGAGGATCCGGCCGGACGCCTCCAGCACGGTCACCCGGACCCCGAACCGGGCGAAGACCTGCGCCAGCTCGACCCCGATCGCCCCACCGCCGAGGACCAGCAGGCTCGCCGGCAGCTCCGCCACCTCGATCGCCTGGTGGTTCGTCCAGTACGGGGTGTCGGCCAGCCCGTCGATCGGCGCGATCGAGGGGCGGGTGCCGGTGCCGAGGACGATGCCGTGCCGGGCCTGGAACACCTGGTCGCCGACCCGGACCCGGCCGGGGCCGTCCAGCCGGCCGCTGCCGCGCAGGAAACGGCCGCCCTTGCCGGTGAACCGGTCCACGGCGGCCCGGTCGTTCCAGGTGTCGGTGGCCTCCTCCCGGATGCGTTTCGCCACCGGGGCCCAGTCGGCCCGGACCTGCGCCGACCCGGCCAGCCCGTCGACCCGTCGCGCCTCGGCCAGGGCGTTCGCCGCCCTGATCATCATCTTGCTGGGGATGCAGCCCCAGTACGGGCACTCCCCGCCGACCAGGTCCCGTTCGACGCCGACGACGCTCAGGCCGGCCTCGGCGAGTCGCCCGGCCACCTCCTCGCCGCCCACGCCGAGCCCGACCACGACCACGTCCACCAGTTCCGGCTCTGCCATCCCGCCAGCATTGCGCACGGTCCGGGCCCCGGCCACCGCTCCACCCCGGAATTCCCGCCCCGGCGCGCCGGCCGCCCCCGGGCCGGCACCGGCGGACCGGGCCGGCACAGCAGACAGGCCCAGGCCAGCGAAACGGACCGGGCCTGCGCGGCCGGACCGGGTCAGCGCGGCCGGACCGGGTCAGCGGAGCCAGACCGGGTCGGCGCCGGGCACCTCCAGCGGTGGCGGGTAGTCGAGGGTACGGCGGACCTCGGTGGGCAGCCGCCACGGTTGGTGCACGGCCCTGCCGGCGACCGTCGCCAGCTCCGGCACCCAGCGGCGCACGTACCCGCCGTCGGGGTCGTAGCGTTCGGCCTGGCGGACGGGGTTGAGCCCCCGGTAGGGGCGGCTGTCGTTGCCGGTGCCGGCCACCCACTGCCAGTTGCCGGAGTTGTCGGGCACGTCGCCGTCGAGCAGCCAGCGGGAGAAGACCGCGAGGCCGGGCCGCCAGTCGAGGCCGAGCACCTTGGTCAGGTAGCCGGCGGTGATCAGCCGGGCCCGGTTGTGCATCCAGCCCTCGGCGTGCAGTTGGCGCATGCCGGCGTCCACGATCGGCATGCCGGTGCGGCCGTCGGTCCAGGCGTCCAGTGCCGCCGCGTCGTACCGCCAGTCCTCGGTGGCCCCGCGCCGGTACGCCTTCGCCGCGATCTCGGGGAAGGCGGCGGTGACCTGGTGGTAGAAGTCCCGCCAGCAGAGCTGCCTGACGAACGGGTGCCCCCGGTCGTCGGCCCGGTTCGCCACCGTCAGCGGGGACAGGCAGCCGAACCGCAGGTACGGGCTGAGCCGGGAGGTCTCGTCGGCGGCCAGGTCGTCGTGGATGTCGTCGTACCGGGAAAGGGTGGGCAACCACCGCGTGAGCCGGCGTCGCCCGACGGACTCGCCGCCGACCGCGGCGTCCGGCGACTCCCCCTGCGGTGCCGCCGGCAGCCGACCGACGGCGACCCCGGTGGGCAGCGTGACCCGCCGGGGCGCGGCCAGCTCCTCCCGCCACCGCGCCCCCGACCAGACCCGGTGGTAGGGGGTGAACACCCGGTAGTGGTCGCCGCCGCCGGGCCGCAGCTCCCCCGGTTCGACGACGGTCACCCCGGGGAAGAGCCGCAGGAACATCCGGTGCCTGTCGCACTCGGCGCGCAGTCGCCGTTCCCGGCGGTGGGCGTAGCGGCTGACGTCGGCGGACAGCCCGATCCCCTCGGCGTCGACCTCGCGGGCGAGCCGGATCGTCTCGGCGACCGGGTCGCCCCGGCGGATCACCAGGTCACCGCCGAGCGTGCGCAGGGTGTCCCGCAGTTCGGCGAGGCACTGGTGCAGGAAACGGTTGCGGTTGGGCGAGTGGCCGGTCAGCGCCGGGTCGAGGACGTACAGCGGCACCACCCGGTCGAACGCGGCGCAGGCCGTCGCCAGAGCCGGGTGGTCGTGCACCCGTAGGTCGCGGGTGAACAGCACGACCGCCGTACGGCCGCTCACGACACCGCCGGGCCGGGCACCACGACCGGGGTGCCGGTACGGGTTAGCAGCGCCTTCGCCGCCACCGCGAGCCGTCGCCGCTGGGGCACCACGGCCCGCCGGGCGAACACGTCGTAGTCCTGGGCGGCGACCTCGTCGAGGATGCCGCCGTAGAGGGCGTAGGCGGTACGCATGCACGCCTGGGAGGCGGGGGCGAGCAGGGTGATGCCGGGCGCGGCGGCGGCGTAGTGGGCCTGGGCACGGGTCACCTCGTACTCGACGAGGTCGCGGATGCGGTCGGTGCTGCGGCCGGCGGCCCGCGCGGCGAGCAGGTCCTCGCGGGTGACGTTGAACTTGGCCAGGTCCTCGTCGGGCAGGTAGGTGCGGCCCCGGTCGAGGTCCTCGGCGACGTCCCGGATGAAGTTGGTGAGCTGGAAGGCGAACCCGAGCTGCCGGGCCGGCTCCCGGGCGGCGACCGGGTCGGTGCTGCCGAGGATGGGCAGCATCATGGTGCCGATGACCGCCGCCGAGCCTTCCATGTAGTCGAGCAGGTCGTCGTAGGTCGGGTAGGCCATGACGGTCAGGTCCATCGCCATGCTGCGCAGGAACGACGCGAAGTCGGCGCGGTCCAGGTCGAACACGGCGATGGTGTGCAGCACCGCCGGCAGCAGCGGGTCGTCGACCGGTTCGCCGTGCAGTCCGGCGACGAAGCGGGCACCCCAGGCGTCCAGGCGGGCGGCGCGTTCGGCGGGCGGCAGGTCCTCGGTGCGGTCGACGATCTCGTCGGCGTAGCGGGTGAATCCGTACAGGGCGTGCACGTGCCGCCGTTTCCATGCGGGCAGCAGCCGGGTGGCGAGATAGTAGGTGCGGCCGTGGTGTTTGTGCAGCTCCTGGGAGCGGGCATAGGCAGCGGTGAGATCGGTGTCCACCCGGGCCTCCTCGGATTCGACGCAGCAATCGACGCAACTCGTAACCCTAGGGTACGCTCCCCCACATGGCCAACGACGCAGTTGCGGGTAATGCGCTCCGCGTCGCACCGGAACAGCCGGGAGCGACGGACGATCCGGTCCGCGGCGTACTGGCCGCTTACGCCCGTGACCTGGTCAACGGGGTCGACGAAACGTTGTCGGCGTTCCTCGCCCGCGAGGTCGACGCGCTGACCGAGATCGACGCAGCGATGGGCGGTTTCGCCGCGACGGCACGCGACTGCGTGCTGGCCGGCGGCAAGCGGGTGCGCCCGACCTTCGCCTACTGGGGCTGGCGGGGGGTGGTGGGCGGCGACGAGCCGCTGCCCTCGGTCCTGCCCGCGCTCGCCGCACTGGAACTCCTGCACACCTTCGCCCTGGTGCACGACGACGTGATGGACGCCTCCGACACCCGGCGCGGCCTGCCGACCGCCCACCGGGCCGCCGCCGAGCGGCACGTCACCGCCGGACACACCGGCGACCCGCACCGGTTCGGCGAGTCGGTCGCCGTCCTCATCGGCGACCTCTGCCTGGTCTGGGCCGACCGGCTGCTCGCCCACGCCGCCCTGCCGCCGTCCCGGCTGATGGAGGTGCGGCGCTGCTACGACCAGATGCGGGTCGAGACCATCGCCGGGCAGTACCTCGACGTGCTCGGCGAGAACGACGCGGCGAACTGGTCGGTGGACCGGGCGCTGCGGGTGGCCCGCTACAAGACGGCCAGCTACACGGTGCAGCGTCCGCTGCTCTTCGGTGCCTGCCTGGCCGGCACCGACGCCGACGCGCCGCTGATCGCCGCGTACACCCGGTACGGGCTGGCGGTCGGTGAGGCGTTCCAGCTCCGCGACGACCTGCTCGGCGTCTACGGCGACCCGGCCACCACCGGCAAGCCGGCCGGCGACGACCTGCGTACCGGCAAGCCGACCACGCTGCTGATGCTCGCCCGGCAGCTCGCCACCGGCGGCCAGCGGCGGGCGTTGGAGCGGGCCGGCAGCCCCACCGGCGTCCGGGAGCTGGCCCGGCTGGCCGACCTCGTCGCCGACACCGGGGCGGTCGCCCGGGTGGAACACATGATCTCCGACCGGGTCGCCGACGCGCTGGCCGCGCTGGAGACCGCGTCGATCGACGAGACCGCGCGCACCGCGCTGACCGGTCTCGCCACCGCCGCCACCACGCGGCGGGCTTGATGGGCAACTTCGTGAAGGAGGTGGTCGCGTGCGGACCGTGACGGGACGTACGGACCGGGTGGTGGTCGTGGGCGCGGGCCTGGGCGGGCTGGCGTGCGCGCTGCACCTGGCCGGCAGCGGCCGGCAGGTGACCGTGCTGGAACGCGAACCGGTGCCGGGCGGTCGGGCCGGCCGGCTCAGCGTCGACGGGTACGAGTTCGACACCGGCCCCACCGTGCTCACCATGCCCGACCTGATCGCCGAGGCGCTGGGTGCGGTCGGCGAGGAGTTGCACGACTGGCTCGACCTGACCCCGCTGGACCCCGCCTACCGGGCCTACTACCCGGACGGCTCCACGCTGGACGTGATCACCGACACCACCCGGATGGCGGCCGAGATCTCCCGGGTCTGCGGCCCGCGCGAGGCCGACGGCTACCTGCGGTTCGTCGACTACGCCCGCAACCTGTGGAACTGGGAGCGGGCCGACTTCATCGACCGCAACCTGGACGCCCCGACCGACCTGCTCACCGGCAACCTGCTGAAACTGCTGGCGAACGGGGCGTTCCGCCGCCTCCAAACCAAGATCAACCAGTTCTTCTCCGACCCGCGCACCCAGCGGATCTTCTCCTTCCAGGCGATGTACGCCGGGCTCGCGCCGCACGACGCGCTGGCCATCTACAGCGTCATCGCGTACCTCGACTCGGTGGCCGGGGTCTACTTCCCGCGCGGCGGCATCCACGCGGTCTCCAAGGGGATGGCCGGCGCGGCCGAGAAGCACGGCGTCCAGATCCGGTACGACACGACGGTCGCCCGGGTGGAGACCGCCAACGGCCGGGCCACCGGCGTGGTCACCGCCGACGGCGAGCTGATCCCGGCCGACGTGGTGGTACTCAACCCGGACCTGCCGGTCGCCTACCGCGACCTGCTGCCCGAGGGTCGGCAGCGGAAGCTGACCTACTCGCCGTCCTGCGTCGTCCTGCACGTCGGATCGACGCAGGGGTATGGGAAGATCGCTCATCACAACATCCACTTCGGACGGTCCTGGAAGGGCACCTTCGACGAGGTGATCGGGCGCGGTGAGCTGATGACCGACCCGTCGCTGCTGGTCACCAACCCGAGCCGGACCGACCCCTCGGTCGCCCCGGCCGGCCGGCACACCTACTACGTGCTGGCCCCGGTGCCCAACCTCGACCGGGCCCCGTTCGACTGGCGGGGTGACCTGAGCCGGCGCTACGCCGACCAGCTCGTCACCACCCTGGAGGAACGCGGGTACGTCGGGTTCGGCGCCGGCATCGAGGTGTTGCGTACGATCACCCCCGCCGAGTGGGAGGAGCAGGGAATGGCCGCCGGTACGCCGTTCGCCGCCGCGCACAGCCTCTTCCAGACCGGGCCGTTCCGCCCGTCCAACCTGCACCGCAGCCTGTCCAACGTCGTCTTCACCGGTTCCGGCACCCAGCCCGGCGTGGGCGTGCCGATGGTGCTGATCTCCGGCAAGCTGGCCGCCAACCGCATCACCGGCGCGGGTCGGTGACCGCGTGAAATCCCGGGAGGGCCACCTCGTCGAGCTGGTCGACGACACCGGCCAGGTGCTCGGCGAGGCCACCGTCGCCGCCGCCCACCAGGCACCCGGGCGGCTGCACCGGGCCTTCTCGGTGCTGCTCGTCGACCCGGACGGCCGGGTGCTCCTGCAGCAACGGGCCCGGGTCAAGACCCGGTTCCCGCTGCGCTGGGCCAACTCCTGCTGCGGGCACCCGCTGCCGGGCGAGTCCCTGGCCGAGGCGGCCAACCGCCGGCTCGCCGAGGAGCTGGGCACCGGACCGGTGTCGTTGACCGAGGTCGGCGTCTACCTCTACTACGCCGAGGACCCGGCCACCGGTCGGGTCGAGTTCGAGTACGACCACGTGCTGCGGGCCGACGTGCCGGCCGACCTCCCCCTCGGGCCCGACCCGGACGAGGTGGCCGAGCTGCGCTGGGCCGATCCGGCCCGGTTGATGGCCCAGATCGACGCCGACCCACGCACGTACTCCCCCTGGCTCGGCGGGGTGGTGAGCCGGCTGCTCCACCCGACCCCGACCGGTCCCGACGCCCCCACCGGCGATCCCCGTGCCGCCTCCACCACCCCGTCCGGCCACCGGGTGGACCACGCGTCGGAGCGGTCGGGTGGTCGATGAGCCGCTGAGCGCGGGGGCCGTGGCACGCCGGCTGGGTGTGGCGGTCACCACGCTGCGCACCTGGCACCAGCGCTACGGCCTCGGCCCCAGCCAGCACGTCCCGGGCCACCACCGGCGCTACACGGCTGCCGATCTGGCCCGCCTGGAGATCATGCGCAAGCTCACCGCCGAGGGGGTCACCCCGGCGGAGGCGGCCCGCTGGGCGAAGCAGAGCCCGGTCGTCCCCGGTGCCGGGGTCGCCTCCGGGCTGCGGGCGGGCGCCGGCCGTGACGGCGGCGGGCAGACCATCCCGGTCGGCCGGGCCGGTCCGGCGGCCCGGGGACTGGCCCGCGCCGCCATGCGGCTGGACTCGGCGGTGATCAGCGACACGATCTCGCACGCCCTGGCCACCGACGGGGTCGTCGCCACCTGGGAGGGGCTGCTCCGGCCGGTACTGGCCGGCATCGGGGAACGGCACGTCGCCACCGCCGGTCTGATCGACGTGGAACACCTGGTGTCCCGGTGCGTCTCCGAGGCGTTCGCGGCGGTCGCCCGGGCCGGCCGGCCCACCGGGCCGGCCCGCATCCTGCTCTCCTGCGCCGACGAGGAGCAGCACACCCTGCCGCTGGAGGCGCTGGCCGCGGCGCTCGCCGAGGCGGGGGTGAGCTACCGGATGCTCGGGGCCCGGGTGCCGGCGGCGGCGCTCGTCGAGGCGGTCAACCGGACCGGGCCGGCGGCCGTGGTGGTCTGGTCGCACACCCGGCCGACCGCCGACCCGACGCAGCTGTCCGCACTGCTCGCGGTGCCCCGCCGGCCGCTGCTGGTGCTCGCCGCCGGGCCGGGCTGGCGGGCCGACACGCTGCCCGCCGGGGTGGTCCGCCCGGTCGACCTGGCCGAGGCGGTCTCGCTCGCGCTGGCCGTACGGGACTCGCTGGACCAGTCGACGGGGGCCGACCGGACCTGACACATTTCGCTTTCGTGAACTACCGTCGGGGCCGTCCGCGTACCCCATCCCCCGGAGTGACGATGCGTTCACGCCCCGTCCTGGCGGTCGCCCTCGGCCTGCTCCTGCTGGTCGCCGGCTGCGGCGACCAGCACCGGAACGTCCGGCCGGCAGCGGCACCCGCCCCGAGCACCACCGCGCCGGAGCCGGCCCACACCCCGTCGCCGAGGCCGGCGCCCACCACCAAGTCGAAGCCCCAGCTCCGGCCGAAGCCCAAGACGCTCCCCGCCGGGCTGCGCAAGGCGACCGGGGTACGCGCGGTGGCGTTGACCTTCGACGACGGCCCCGACCCGACCTGGACGCCCCGGGTGCTCAACCAGCTCCGGGCGAACAAGGTCAAGGCGACGTTCTGCGTGGTCGGCACCCAGGTGCGCAAGCACCCGGAGCTGGTGGCCCGGATCGTCCGCGAGGGGCACCAGCTCTGCAACCACAGCTGGCACCACGACGTCGACCTGGGCCGCCGGCCGGTCGCCGACATCCGGGCCGACCTGGTGCGCACCAACCAGGCCATCACCAAGGCGGTCCCGGGCGCGAAGGTGCCGTTCTACCGGCAGCCCGGTGGCCGGTGGACGCCGGAGGTGGTGCAGGTCGCCAAGGAACTCGGCATGCGGTCGCTGCACTGGACCGTCGACCCCCAGGACTGGGCGAAGCCCACGTCCGGGGTGATCTCCGGACGGATCAAAAGTTCTTCCCGACCCGGTGCGGTGGTGCTGATGCACGACGGCGGAGGCGACCGGAGCCGCACCCTGGGTGCCGTTCCACAGGTCATCGGCGACCTCAAGCGCCGTTTCGGCATCGCTCCACCTCGCTGACCTGCTACTTTGCCGGGCCGCACCCCGGCGGGCATACCGGTTTGGTCGACCGCCGGGGCATGGCATATGCTTCTCATGCCTCCGGCGGGGCCGGATGGGAGCAAGTCCGCTTGAAGTTGCGAGTGTGCAATGATGGCGGGGCCGCCCTCATCGTCTAGCGGCCCAGGACGCCGCCCTTTCAAGGCGGTAGCACGGGTTCGAATCCCGTTGGGGGCACGATCCGGCCCAGCCGGAGGCAACAGAGCAAGGTCCTGTGGAGCAGTTGGAGTGCTCGCCGCCCTGTCAAGGCGGAGGTCGCGGGTTCAAGTCCCGTCAGGACCGCCAGCGCCGACGCCGCGTGCACCAATGCGCGGCGTTCTGCGTATCGGGACGCGGCACCCTGTCGGCGGAGACCCCGCCCTCCGGGTACCATGTCCCGAAGTACCAGGCCAGGTAGCTCAGTTGGTACGAGCGTCCGACTGAAAATCGGAAGGTCGGCGGTTCGACCCCGCCCCTGGCCACATAGCCTTTCGCCGGGCTACAGAGAGCGGTGACCTGCGGAAACGCGGTCACCGTTTTCGTGTATCCGGGCCCTGTCCGGCATCGACCACCGCCGTGCACCGCCCACCCCGGGACATCCAGGAGCCTCGCTGCCCACTGACCGGAAAGAGCCGGTACATGGCGCTGCGGAGCGCATCCCCAGCCGGTATGGTCCGGGCCTATGGGACGGGAGAAGCCAGATCCGGAGGGCGTCCATCAGGACGTCGACCGGTACTCGCTGCGCTGCACCCTCCTCGTCCCCGCCCCGGCGGAGCAGGCGTTCGCGGTCTTCACCGGTTCGCTGGCCGACTGGTGGGTCCGTGAGTACACCTGGTCCGGGCCGGCGGCGCTCGCCGAGCTGGGGATGGAACCCCGGGCCGGCGGCATGCTCTACGAGATCGGCCCGTACGGCTTCCGGGGCGACTGGGGGCGGGTGCTCACCTGGGACCCGCCGCGTCGGCTCGTGTTCACCTGGCAGCTCGGCCCCGACCGGGTGCCGGTGCCCGATCCGGCGCGGGCCAGCGAGGTGGAGGTGCTGTTCCTGCCGGACGAGTCCGGACGGACCCGCGTCGAGCTGGAGCACCGCCACTTCGACAGGCATGGTGAGGCCGCCGAGGGCTACCGGGCGGCGTTGACCGCCGGCTGGTACGAACTGCTCGGCCGCTACCAGGGCACCGTCAGCCGGACCGCCCCCGACCCGCTCTGAGGGGCGGGCGCACCACGAGGACCGGGCCGGTCAGCGGGGCAGACCGCCCAGCGGCGTCCGGCCGGTCGGGCGACCGACCGGATCGGGACCGCCGAGGTCGGCCCGGTGGCCGGCCGCCGCGCCCGCGCCGAAACCGGAGCCCGCGAGCCGGCGGGTCGGCGCGGTACGCAGCCGGGGGTAGACCTCGGCGACCCGGCGGGCCACCCGGTCCGAGCGGTCGGCCAGCACCAGCGCCACCGACGGGGTGCCGCGTTCCGCCGCCGCGCCCGCCTCGGCGGCCCGCAGCCGTTCGGCGACCACCCGGGCGAAGCCGGCAAGCCAGGAGCGGCGGAAGGCGGCCGGCTGCTCACCGGGCGGCACGGCGGTACCGGCGAGCCCGTGCGCGGCCTGCACGAGCAGCGAGGTGAACAGCAGGTCGACCCGTTCCAGGTCGCTGGCGAAGCCGAACAGGTGCAGCGCGAACCCGCTGCCGTCCGGCCGGCGTACGCAGCGGCAGCGCAGCGGGTCGGCCACCGCCGCGAGCAGCCCGGCCTTGTCCCGGGCGTACGGGGCGACGACGTCGACCACCCGGTCGCCGACCGGGTCGGTGGTGGGGTCGCGGGCGGCCAGCAGGGCCCGGTCGACGCCGTACCGGGCGATCAGCTCGGTGGCCTTGGCGGTGAACGCGGCCGACTCGGCGGGGGTGCAGGCCGGGTCCTCGGCCTGGGCCAGGAGCTTGCGCACCTTGCTGAGCATCGCCTCGGACATGCGTCACTGGTACCACAGCGGGTTCACGGTTCTGTCACAGCGGGATCAGAGATCGACAGATATCATCGCCACTCACCGCACCCTGTTCGCAACTCAGGGTCCGCCCCTCTTCCCCTGGAGGCACCACCATGGCATCCCGGACCGCCCGGCTGACCGCGCTCGCCGCCACCCTGCCCCTGCTCTGGTTCGGCACACCCGCCCAGGCCGCCCCGGAGACGAACCTCTCCGCGTCGGCCGCCACCTGCTACGGCGGGGCGGTCCGGTCGTACTTCCAGGTCGGCGGGTGGGGCGGGGACGCCGGGCCGTACAAGGCGAGCACCAGGTGCAAGGACGTCAACGTCAAGAACAGCAGCGAGTTCGGCACCGAGGCGTGCGTGGTCTTCATCGACAAGACCAACAAGTGCAACTACCTCACCTACCTGCCGGCGAAGTCGGACTGGATCACCGTCGCCACCAACGTGCGCGACGGCGCGAACTTCAAGGTCCGCTTCACCAACCTGCGCTACGAGTACGAGCCGCTGGTGGCGTACCACGCGTACTGATCCGCGCCGCCGGCCCTGCCGCCGACTGGCGGTGGGGCCGGGCGGGTCAGCCGGCCCGGCTGCGCAGCGTCGCCACCGCCGAACCGGCGAGGGTGAGCAGGCAGTCCGGCAGTTGCCCGTCGGCGACCGCCGCCCCGAACAGCGCCTCGCCGGTGTCGGCGTCGTGGTTGGCGTACGCGCTGACGAACCGGGCCACCCAGCGGGTGTCGTACCCCGCCTCGTCGATGCCGGGGAAGTCCAACGCGCACGCGCCGGGCGGCGGCGGGTCGCCGACCATCGTCGCGGCCAGGGTCCAGGCGACCGTGTACGCCCCGGCGAGCCCCGACCGGTCCACCACCGCGTCGAATGTGCCGACCACGGCGGCGCCGTCCCCGGTCAGCGCCGAATGGAGTACGGCGGTAGCGTCAGCGAGCGTCTGATCCGGTACGTCGGTCACCAGCGGCACAGTAGGACGCCAGGTCAAGCGCTCGGGCACCGGAAACGGTGACCACCTGCCGGGACAACGTGACGCAGCGTGCGCTGCACTGTCGGGCCGACGACGAGGGCCGCCTCCCTGGTCCCACGGCCCCCGCCGGCACGCTATGGTGCGCACCGGACCTGCGCCGGAGGAAGGACCACCATGCTCGTAACCCGCGGCCCGCGCGCGGCCATCCTGGCGGCCTGTGCGTCGTTGCTGCTCGCCGTCAGCGCGTGCGGGACGACCGACAAGCCCGAGGAGGCGGCCACCCCGCAGGTGCGTCTGTACGGCACCGACGGCAACATGCAGAACTCCTTCGCCGCCGAGCTGAAGGACCGGGCCGACCTCGTCGACGGCATGAAGGGCACCACCCCGCTCACGCCGCTCAGCGACGACTTCAAGCAGCGGCTGCGCACCGTCGACGCGAAGCTGACCGACTACCTCTACGCGGCGGAGTCGTACGACGCGGTGATGATCAGCGCGCTGGCCGCCCAGCTCGCCGGCAGCACCGATCCGGCCGACATCGCCAAGCAGATCGTCGGGGTGACCACCAACGGCCAGCGCTGCACGGACGCGGCGAGCTGCCTGGCGCTGGCCCGGGACGGTCAGGACATCGAGTACCGCGGCCCGTCGCTGAACCGGGCCGGGTTCACCGATCTCGGTGAGCCGGCCACCGCCAGCTACGCGACCCTGCACTTCGACAACCAGAAGATCAACGACGCGAAGACCGAGTTCGTCGGCGCGGGGGACGAGTCCGGGGTGAGCACCAAGGCCGCGCCGAAGCCGAAGAAGCAGCGGGGCGGGCGCAACGACCGCAGCGACGGCTCCCCGCTGATCCTCGGTGGCCTGCTGCCCAAGACCGGCGACCTGGCCCTGGCCTATCCGCCGCTGGCCGCCGGCGTGGCACTGGCGATCAAGGAGATCAACGCCGCGGGCGGGGTGCTCGGCGACCCGGTGACCTGGTTCGACGGTGACGACGGCACCAACCCGGCCGTCGCCAAGGCCACCGTGGCCTCGCACGTCAGGAACAAGGTCCAGGTCATCATCGGGGCCGCCGCGTCCGGGATCTCCGCCGCCGTGCTGCCGGACGTGGTGGCGGCCGGCAAGATCCTGTTCTCGCCGTCCAACACCGACGCGGGGTTGAGCCAGGCCGACGACAAGGGCCTCTACTTCCGGACCGCCCCGCCGGACAGCCTCCAGGGTCGGGCGCTGGCCGACGTGATCCTCCGGGACGGCCCGCACAAGATCGTGGTGGTGGCCCGCAAGGACTCCTACGGCGAGGGCCTCCAGGAGACCGTCCGCGCCGAGCTGGAGCGGGCCGGCTTCGGCACCGACCGGGTGAAGCTGCTCACCTACGAGCCGCCGGCCGACGCCAAGGCCCCGCCCGTCGACTTCGGCAGCCTGGCCGGCGAGATCAAGAACTACCAGCCGGAGGCGGTGCTGGTCATCGGCTTCGGTGAGTCCGCCGGACTGATCAAGGCACTGGCCGACGCGGGCGTACCGATCCGGCACTGACGCGACGTCGGCGGGGGCGGCACCGGTCGAGGTGCCGCCCCCGCCGACGTTCAGCGGGGCCGGCGACGTTCCAGGAAGTCGGTCATCCGGCGGTGCTTCTCCTCGTCCTCGAAGAGCACCGCCTGGCTGACCAGATCGAGCTGCGGGTGGGCACCGGGCGGGGCGTCCACCGCGAGCTTGGTCAGCCGCAACGCCAGGGCGGAACCCTTCGCCATCTCGTCGAGCAGCCCGTGCGCGGTGGGCAGCAGCTCCGCCGGCTCCGCCACCACCCGGTTGACCAGGCCGATCCGCAGCGCCTCGTCGGCGTCGACCCGGCGGCCGGTGAAGAGCAGTTCCTTGGCCCGGCCCTCGCCCACCAGGGCCGGCAACCGGTGGGTCGCCCCCGCGCCGGCCAGGATGCCCAACCGCACCTCCGGTTGACCGAAGACCGCCCGTGCCGTGCACACCCGCAGGTCGCAGGCGTACGCCAGCTCCGCACCGCCGCCCAGTGCGGGGCCGTCCACCGCCGCCACGCTCGGCATCGGCAGCGCCCGCAGGCGGGCGAAGGCCGCCGAGTTGATCGCGGCGAGCGCGTCCAGCCGGCCCCGCTCACGCAGCTGACCGATGTCGGCCCCGCCGGCGAAGAGCCCGTCCGTTCCGCCGGTGAGCAGCAGCAGCCGGGGCCGGGCCTCCAGCGCGGCGCAGACGTCGTGCAGCGCGCCGATCAGGTCGGCGTCGATGGCGTTACGTTTCTCCGGCCGGTCCAGCGTCACCACCACCCGGTCGGGCAGCTCCTCCACCCGTAGCCCGCTCACTGCCGGCGACCGTCCTTCCACACGTAGAAGCCCTGGCCGGACTTCTTGCCGAGCTTCCCGGCGGCGACCATCTCGACCAGCAGCGGCGGCGGGGCGAACCGGTCACCGTAGGCGGCCTGGAGGGTACGGGCGATGTCCAGCCGCACGTCCAGCCCGACGAGGTCGGTCAGCTCCAACGGGCCGACCGGGTGCCGGTAGCCGAGCACCATCGCCTTGTCCACGTCGGCCGGTGCGGCCACCCCGTCGGCGACCATCCGGATCGCCTCCAGGCCGAGGGTCACCCCGAGCCGGGAGGTGGCGAAGCCGGGCAGGTCGCGTACGACGACGGGGTCCTTGCCCAACCGGTCGGCGAGCGCCACGGCCGCCACGGTGGTCTCCGGCGCGGTGGCCGCGCCGACCACCACCTCCAGCAGGGTCATCGCCCAGACCGGGTTGAAGAAGTGCAGCCCGAGGAAGGACTCCGGCCGGGCCAGCCCCTCGGCCAGCTCGCCGATGGGGATGCTGGAGGTGTTGCTGCCCAGCAGGGCCGGGTGCAGCCGTTCGGCCTCGGCGAGCACCGACCGCTTCAGGTCGGGTCGCTCGGGCACCGCCTCGACGATCACCTCCGGTGCCGGGGCGACCTCGGCGAGCGCCCCCCGCAGGGTGATCCGGTCCCGCTGCGCGGCGGCGGCCTCGGCGTCGAGCTTCCCCCGCTGCACCGCCCGCGCGCACAGCTCGTCGAGGCGGTCGGCTGCGGCCCCGGCCCGCGCCCGGTCCACCTCGACCAGTTCGACCGTGTAGCCCGCGCCGGCCGCCACGTAGGCGATGCCGAGCCCCATCGTGCCGGCCCCGACGACGACAAGACGACTCATGGACGCTCCCTCACTGCGCACGGCGGCGTACGGGGTCTCCGGCACGCCCTGCCGCTCGCTCCGCTGGCTCATGGGTGCGACCCTATGCAGCACCGTTCCCGGCGGCATGCGTGGGGGACCGCCGCACCGGGTACTGACGGGCCAACGCCAAGGGAAGGAA
Organism: Micromonospora sp. WMMD723; assembly: GCF_049863385.1. Classification (NCBI taxonomy): domain Bacteria; kingdom Bacillati; phylum Actinomycetota; class Actinomycetes; order Micromonosporales; family Micromonosporaceae; genus Micromonospora; species Micromonospora sp. WMMD723. The sequence continues at coordinate 2,257,936 of NZ_JBMKNR010000001.1, read as the reverse complement.
CCAGTCGACATGAGCCAGGCACCGGAGACCGTGGACAGCGGCACCACCGACGGCACGGCGGTCGTGGAGACGCGCGGCGACGAGCGCATCGACCTGCTCCGCGCCGACACCAACAACGACGGCAAGACCGACGTGTGGGTGGTGGACACCGACGGCGACGGCCGGGCGGACCTGTTCCAGTTCGACACCGACGGTGACGGCAAGGTCGACATCACCATGGTCGACATCGACGAGGACGGCACCCCGGACGAGGTGGTCGACGGCGACGGCGGCCTCCCCCCGGAGCCGCTTCCCCCGACCGTCCAGGTCTGACGCGGGCGCGGGGGGCCCGTCCGGGCCCCCCGCTCACCGCCCGGTCAACCGCAGGGTGGCCAGGTAGTACGGGGCGTCGCGGTCGTCCACGTCGGCCAGCCGCCACGGGGTGCCCCGGACCAGTTCGGCCAGTTCCTCGGCGGAGCAGACCAGGTAGTCGAACCACTGCGTGCCGAGTTCGCGGTAGCGCAGCCGCAGCCGCAGTTGCCCGCCCAGCCGCCCCCGCCGCCGGTTGCGCTCGTGGTAGCCGGTGTGCACCGGGTCGGTGGTGCCGTACGGGTCGGTGCCGTGCGCGATGATCTGCGCACCGGGCCGGGCCAGGGCGGCCAGCGCGGCGAGGAACGCCGGTGCCCGCTCCCGCCCCTCGAACAGCCCCAGGTTGTTGCCGAGCAGCAGGAACGTGTCGTAACGCCGGCCGTCGGCGACGTGCTCGTCGACGGTGCCGAGGACGAGGTCCCGCACGCCCCGGTGCCGGCTGACCCGCAGCGCCCCGGGCGAGGTGTCCAGCCCGGTGACGGGGATGCCGCGCTCCTGGAGCACCAGCGCGATCCGCCCGCCCCCGACGCCGACGTCCAGGGTGGCGCCCCGGGTCCGCTCCACGGCCCGGTGGTCGTACGGCTGCCAGTGTTCCGGCCCGTCCAGGTAGTGCGCGGCGGGCGCCCCGTTGACCAGTCCGTCGTCCCGTTCGATGATCTCGATGACCGGTCGGGGCAGCCGCCCGCCGACCAGCGGCCGGGGGCCGACCCCGGTGTGCACCGCGTACGCGTCACGCAGCAGTTCGCCGAACACGTCGCCGAGTCGAGGTTCTCCGGTCACGACCTGCACGGTATCCGGGTCCGTCCGCCGTATCCTGGGCGGCGTGACCGACCTGGACCGCCTGGCGGCGGAGAAGTACATCCTGTTGACGACGTTCCGCAAGGACGGCCGCGCGGTGTCCACCCCGGTCTGGGCGGTCCGCGACGACGACACGCTGGCGGTCTGGACGGTCGCCGACTCGGGCAAGGTCAAGCGGATCCGGCGGGACGGCACGGTGACGGTGGCCCCGTGCGACGTGCGCGGCCGTCCGCTGGGTGAGGCGGTGCCGGGTCACGCGGTGCTCTGCGGTCCGCAGGAGAGCAGCCGGATCCGCGACCTGCTCAAGCGCAAGTACCGGCTGCTGGGGCGGTTGACCCTGCTCGGCAGCCGGCTGCGCCGGGGTGAGGCGGGCACCGTCGGCATCCGGATCAGCCTGACCGGCCCGCCGGGGTGACCGGGTCCGGCGGGCGGGCTCGCCGGAGCGGCCGGGGGTGGAGACGACTCAGGGGCGGTGGTACGTCGCTGCTGCGACGTCCGCCCGCCCCTGAGGTCCGTAACGTTCTGACCGGGTCAGTCCCCCTGGCGCTGCTGGGGGATCTGGCCCTGTAGCAACGCCCGCACCTCCGACTCACGGTACCGACGGTGTCCGCCCAGGGTTCGGATCGCGCTGAGCTTCCCCGCCTTGGCCCACCGGGTCACCGTCTTCGGGTCGACACGGAACATCGACGCCACCTCGGCCGGCGTGAGTAGCGGCTCTGGTTCGTGCGTTCGCGATGCCATCGGTCACTCCTCCACATGGATAGACATCGGCCGGGGTCCCGCCGGCCGACGCGTCTCCCATGGTCCGGCTAGTCCCCGATGTCCGACATGGGCCGAACGGCCGAAGGTCCCTAGACGGACGGATGAACCATGCCCGATTTATCTGACTTTTACACGGCAGAAAGTACCTTATTCGGACTCATGATCACGGTTCGTGATGCGTCAACTACGAGTGTGACTCATAATTGACAGCTCGAATGGGCGATATACGGTCAATTGCACCGCTCCAGCAACTGGATCGCGCGCCACCGCGCCACCAACCGGTCGTACGCCGCCGACGCCTCGTCCGTCTCGCCCCGGGAGAGCCCGGCCAGGCCGCCCGCCACCAGCTCCGGAGAGTCGTCCGCGGCCAACGTCTCGTCGGAGAGCAACTGCACCAGGCCGCCGTAGTCCAACTCGACCACCGACCGGGGGTGGAACTCCTCCAGCCACCGGGCGGCCTCCTCGACCGCCTCGGTGATCGGCGCGGCACCTATCGACTTCCTGAGCACCGCCAGCGCCCGCGAGGCCCGCCGACGGGCCTTGGAGATCTCCGTGCGGTAGCGCAGCGCCCGCCGGTCCGGTCGGGTGACCAGCTCCCGCTCGCCCGCCTCGACCAGCACGAACCACCGCAGCGGCACCCCCCAGGTGGCGATCTGCTCGTGCAACCGGGGCACCCCGTGCTCCAGCACCCGGGCACCGCTGCGCCAGTCCTCCACCACGGTCTTGGCCTGCCCGGCCAGCACCGGCGGGACGAACGCGTCGGCGATCACCGACGGCACCCCTTCCCGGGCGCTCAGGGCGGCCTCGGCAACCCGGACCCGCAGGTTCCACGGGCAGACCAGCAGCGCGTCGTCGACCTCCAGCACGTACGCCTCGTCGGGCAGGTCGGGCAGTCGCGTCCAGCCCGCGCCGAGCGCCGCGATGACCGCGCTCCGTTGCCGGCCCGGCCCCTCCAACGGGGCCACCGCCCGACCCTCCCGCACGTAACGCCGCCAGTACGACTGACGGTCCCGGTCGAAGGCGGTCAGCGGCTCGTACACGCGCAGGTAAGAAGCGAAGAGCGACGGCACCGCGCGATCCTCCCACGAAACCTCTTACCGGTGCCGCCGCCGTCGGAGGCGACCGGAACGCCACCGGCGGGCGACGCCCGGAGCGGACCGGCGGGCGATGCCCACCGCGCCGCCGACGGAGGACGCCCGGACGACCGGGCCGCGCGCGACGTGGACGACGGCACCGTTTCCGACCGATATTAGGCTGACCAGCGCCGGCAGCATCCCCGCCGGCCGAGAAGGTCCGCGCCCCACAAGGGCGCACACCGACACCAGGAGTGAGCCATGGGCGTATTCGTGAGCACCGACGACCCCGGACCGGCCGGTCACGAGCAGGTCGTCTTCTGCCAGGACAGGCAGAGCGGCCTCAAGGCGATCATCGGGATCTACTCGACCGCGCTGGGGCCCGCGCTGGGCGGCACCCGGTTCTACCCGTACGCCAGCGAGGAGGCGGCGCTGGCCGACGTGCTGGACCTCTCGCGCGGGATGGCGTACAAGAACGCGCTGGCGGGGCTGGACCTGGGCGGCGGCAAGGCGGTCATCTGGGGAGATCCGGACCAGGTCAAGAGCGAGGCGCTGCTGCGCGCGTACGGACGGTTCGTGCAGTCCCTGGGCGGGCGCTACTACACCGCCTGCGACGTGGGCACCTACGTGGCCGACATGGACGTGATCGCGCGGGAGACCCGGTACGTCACCGGTCGCAGCGTGGAGCACGGCGGGGCGGGGGACTCCTCGGTCCTCACCGCCTGGGGCGTCTTCCAGGGGATGCGGGCCGCCGCCGAGCACGTCTGGGGCAGCCCCAGCCTGCGCGGACGCCGGGTCGGGGTGGCCGGGCTGGGCAAGGTAGGCAGGCACCTGACCGGGCACCTGGTCGACGACGGGGCCGAGGTGGTGGCGACCGACGTCGACCCGCGGGCGCTGGAGTGGGCGCGGACCAACCACCCCGGGGTCGCCCTGGTCGCCGACACCGCCGCGCTGGTCGCCGCCGACATCGACGTGTACGCCCCGTGCGCGCTGGGCGGCGCCCTGAACGACGACTCCGTGCCGGCCCTGCGGGCCCGGGTGGTCGCCGGCGCGGCCAACAACCAGCTCGCCCATCCCGGCATCGAGAAGCTCCTCGCCGACCGGGGCATCCTCTACGCCCCCGACTACGTGGTCAACGCCGGCGGGGTCATCCAGGTCGCGGACGAGATCGAGGGCTTCAACTTCGACCGGGCCAAGCTGCGGGCCACCCGGATCTTCGACACCACCCGGCAGATCCTCCGGCTGGCCGACGATGAGGGTGTGCCCCCGGCGGTGGCCGCCGACCGGCTGGCCGAGCGCCGGATGGCCGACGTGGGTCGGCTGCGCGCCATCCACCTGGGCTGAGCGCGCGTCCCGGGCGTGGCGACGGTCCGCGCCCGGGACGCCCGGACGGAGCGGCCCGGCCCGGTGCGGCTGCCGGCCACCGGCGGGCGGAGCACGCGGTAGCATGGCTTTTCGCGGCTTTTTCAGTAGTTTGACCAGTGTCACGGGCGGTCCAGCGCCTACCCCTTACCGGGTACACTCGGTGACTGCCGGGTGACTGCGACGCGCAGGGCCGGCAGACGGTAACCCGAGGTGCCGAACGGTGGCATCCCCATGTACCGTAAGAGCCACGAGAGATGCCTGACGTCATCGGGGCCCGCCTTCGGGCTGCCCCGCATTCTGTGCGAGGGGGTCGAGCCATGGGGCGCGGCCGTGCTAAGGCCAAGCAGACGAAGGTGGCGCGGGAGTTGAAGTACCACTCCCCGAACACCGACCTCACCGCCTTGCAGCGCGAACTGGCGGGTGCTGGTGGGAAGTCTGAGCAGCACTTCGACGACGACTACAAAGAGTATGTCGACGACGACGATGAGGATCATGCGGACGACGACCCGGACCCCTGGGCTCCTCCGACCCGCTGACCTCCGGTCACACTGAGCACGCGGCAACTCTCCGCGTGCTCACGCATGTGCCCGACCAGAGCAGCGTCACCACCGGTGATCAGGGAACCCGCCAGCCCGGAGCACACTCCGGCCGGTCGGCGCGGTCCCTGATCACCGGTGGCCATGACCCGTCGTCGTACGGCGAGGCCGGGCGTCCCTGCTCAGCGCGGCCGGTTGTTCCAGTTGTAGAACGTCGGGATGTTCTCGAAGTGGTTCCAGGCGCAGACCGCGCCGGCACCCTCCGCGCCCGACACCTCGGCGCGGGAACGACGGGCGGCCTCGGCCTCGTGGAGCAGGGCGGAGAGTCCTCCAGCGGCCTCCCGCACCCGGTCGGTGACCTGGTCCGGGCCGGTGCCGACCCGCTCAGCGGGCCGGTGACTCGTGGTCTCGGGCATGCGCCAACACTCCCTCCAATAGGCGGATCTTGCTGTTGCGGCAGTGCTCGGTCTCCGTACCGTCGAACCGTCCCTGCTCGAAGTAGCGGTTGGCCGCGTGACCACCGCCGCAGAAGCCGAAGTACGGGCAGGACGACCGGCACGCCTCGATGCCGGTGAGGAACTCACCCACCCAGTCCGTGCCCGCCGCCCCGGCCAGGATCTCGGCCAGCGGGGTGGCCAGCACGTTGCCACTGCTGAAGTCGCCGTAGCGGGCGTCGGAGAAGCCGGCCAGCTCGGGGGAGAGCACGGTCACCGAGCCGTCGTACCCGATCGTCGGGATCGGGTCGAGCTGCCGGGGCAGCAGGTCGCCCTGCGCGCCGTCCAGCACCGCCGCCGCGTACCGCAGCGACCACTCGATCTCCCGCAGGTGCACCCGGGGCGCCCGCCGCCAGGCCGTCACCAGCTCCGCCCAGAACGCGGTCACCGCCGCCGCGTCGTGTGCGTTGCTGCGGGTGTTGACCCCCTCGGTCTCCTCGATGTTCAGCCCGAGCACGTCACAGCCCAGGTCGAGGAAGTAGTCGTACAGCTCGGTGGCGAGCCCCGGCGTCGGCCGGCTCACCACCGCCAGCGCCGAGAACGGCAGGCCGTGCCGGCGCAGCGCCGCGACCCCCCGGGCGATCCGGTCGTACGCCGGCCGGCCGGCCCGGGTCACCCGGTCGCCGTTACGGGCGGGCGGGCCGTCCACGCTCACGCTCACCCGCACCCCGTGCGCGGCGAAGAACGCGCACCAGGCGTCGTCGATCAGGGTGGCGTTGGTCTGCACGTGGTGTTCCACCCCGGCGGGGAACGCGGCCATCAGCGCCGCCAGGTGCTCCCGGCCGGCGGCGAGCGGCTCACCACCGTGCCAGACCACCGAGAACCGGCCCCGCGCCGCCCAGGGGGTCACCGCGGCGGCGACCGCCTCGGCGACCGTCACCGGCATCCGCCGGTCGGCCGCCCGGTGCGGCAGGTAGCAGTACGCGCAGTCCAGGTTGCACAGCGTCGTCGGCTGCATCACCACGTACGACGGGACCGCCGCGATCCCCCGCATTCCCGCCACGGACCCGCACCGAGCAGCCATCGACCCTCCTCCCCCGTGCCCGAAGTGTCCTTCAGGCTAGGCGGCGACGGCTGCTCGGGTGAACCCCCGACCAGGCAGCCGGCCGAGCGGCCACGCCACTCAGCCCCGGGTGTGCTGGCCGACCATCTGCACGTTGCCGGTACCCTCGATGATCTCGCCGGCCTGCCAGGCGTCCACGCCCCGGCCGGCGAGGGTGGCCAGCGCGCGGTCGGCGTCCTCGGCGGAGACGATGGCGAACATGCCGACGCCCATGTTGAACGTCGACTCCATCTCCGAATCCTCGATCCGGCCCTTGGACTGGATCAGGTCGAAGATCGGCTGCGGCTTCCAGGTGGCCCGGTTGACCACCGCGTCGACGTGCTCGGGCAGCACCCGGACCAGGTTGCCGGGGATGCCGCCGCCGGTGACGTGGGCGATCGAGCGCACCTCCGCCTCGGTGATCAGCTTCAGGCAGTCCTGCGCGTAGATCTTGGTCGGGGTGAGCAGCTCCTCGCCGAGGGTGCGCTGCCGGCCGAAGTCGTCGATCACCACGTCCAGCCGCATCCGGCCGGCACCGAGCAGCACGTGCCGGACCAGCGAGTAGCCGTTGGAGTGCAGGCCGGACGAGCGCATCGCGATCACCACGTCGCCCACCTCGACCCGGTCCGGGCTGAGGATCTCGCTCTCCTCGACCACGCCGACCCCGGTGGCGGAGACGTCGTACTCGTCGGGACGCAGCACGCCCGGGTGCTCGGCGGTCTCGCCACCGAGCAGCGCGCAGCCGGCGTACCGGCAGCCGTCGGCGATACCCGCGCCGATCTCGGCGACCCGGTCCGGCACGACCTCGCCGGTGGCGATGTAGTCGAGGAGGAACAGCGGCTCGGCCCCGCACGCCACCAGGTCGTCGACGACCATCGCGACCAGGTCGATGCCGATCGTGTCGTGGATGTCGAGCTGCTGGGCGATGACCAGCTTGGTGCCCACCCCGTCGGTGGAGGACGCCAAGATCGGGTTCTTGTACTTCTTGGTGTCCAGCCGGAACAGGCCGGCGAAGCCGCCCAGGTCACCCATGACCTCCGGCCGCCGGGTCTCCTTCACCTTCGACTTGAGCAGCTCGACCGCCCGGTCGCCCGCCTCGATCGACACCCCGGCGTCGGCGTACGAGACCGAGCGTTTGCGGGTGGTGCGACCGGTCCCCGCCGTCCAGGGCTGGCGGTCGCCACCGGCACCGCTCGGGCTGCTTCCTGCGCCGCTGCGCTCGGACACGTAGGTCACGGTTCTCCCCTTTGTGGTTCTCGGTGCCGCGCCGACGGTGGCCGGGCGACCCCGGTGTGCTACGGGCGGTGGGCGGTCGCGCCGCCCGGAGTGGCGACGAGCGGTGTGTGGTGCTCGGCAGAGGTGTCCGGGGCGTCGGCGACCCGCCGGCCCACCCCTTCGAGCACGTGCTTGCCGATCAGGTTCCCGGCCGGCAGGTCGATCGGGTACTCCCCGTCGAAACAGGCCCGGCAGAGCCTGCTCCTGGGCTGTTCGGTCGCGGCGATGAGACCGGGGAGCGAAACGTAACCGAGGGTGTCGGCGCCGATCGAGCGCCGGATGCCCTCGTTGTCCAGCCCGTTGGCCAGCAGTTCGGCCCGGGTGGCGAAGTCGATGCCGTAGAAGCACGGCCAGTTCACCGGCGGGGAGGAGATCCGGACGTGGACCTCCAGCGCGCCCGCCTCGCGGAGCATCCGGACGATCGCCCGCTGGGTGTTGCCGCGCACGATCGAGTCGTCGACCACGACCAGCCGCTTGCCCCGCACGTTCTCCCGCAGCGGGTTGAGCTTGAGTCGCACGCCGAGCTGGCGGAGGGTCTGCGACGGCTGGATGAAGGTCCGCCCGACGTACGGGTTCTTCATCAGGCCGGCGCCGTAGGTGATGCCGGACGCCTCGGCATAGCCGATGGCCGCCGGCGTGCCCGACTCGGGCACCGGGATCACCAGGTCGGCCTCGACCGGGTGCTCCTTGGCGAGTTGCCGGCCGATCTGCACCCGGGCGGCGTGCACGTTGCGGCCGGCGATGGTGGCGTCCGGGCGGGCGATGTAGACGTACTCGAAGAGGCAGCCCTTGGGCTCCGGCGCGGCGAACCGGCTGGACCGCAGGCCCTCCTCGTCGATCGCGATCAGTTCGCCCGGCTCGACCTCCCGGACCACGCTCGCGCCGACGATGTCCAGCGCGGCGGTCTCGCTGGCCACCACCCAGCCGCGTTCCAGCCGGCCGAGTACCAGCGGGCGGACGCCGTGCGGGTCGCGGGCGGCGTAGAGGGTCGACTCGTCCATGAAGACGAAGCTGAACGCGCCGCGCAGCTGCGGCAGCACCTCCAGCGCGGCGGCCTCCACCGACAGGTCGGGGCGGCTGGCCAGCAGCATGGTCACCAGGGAGGTGTCGTTGGTTGCCCCGTCGTCGAGCAGGCCGCGCTCCGCGACCTCCTTCTGCAACTCGGCGGTGTTCACCAGGTTGCCGTTGTGCGCCAGGGCGATCGTGGTGCCGGAGGTGGTCGACCGGATGGTCGGCTGGGCATTTTCCCAGGTCGAGCCGCCGGTGGTGGAGTAACGCGCGTGCCCGATCGCCAGGTGGCCACGCAGGCTCTTCAGGGTCGGCTCGTCGAACACCTGGGCCACCAGGCCGAGGTCCTTGTAGACCACCACTCCCGAGCCGTCGCTGACGGCGATGCCGGCGGCCTCCTGGCCCCGGTGCTGGAGTGCGTAGAGTCCGAAATAGGTGAGATTGGCAACCTCTTCGCCCGGCGCCCAGACGCCGAAGACGCCGCAGGCGTCCTGGGGGCCGGGTCGCTGGGGGTCAAGGTCGTGGCTCAGCCGGCCATCGCCTCGGGGCACTGCCGCTCCCTCATGCTGGTCTGGACTGGCCTGGCGGAGCCGGGGGGCTGCTCCGCACCTTTCGGCCCTGGACCACTGTCGTCGCCTGACAGTGTACGCGAACACGAGTCGATACAGAAAGTCACGATCTGCCTCCACACCGTCACACCGTCGAGCGGAACGGTGCAGCTAGAGCGGCAGATGGTCAGCGAGATCCGCCCGGTTTCCACTCACCTGTACGCGACCGTCCGTGACCGCCCGCGCCCACGACAGCCGTCCGGTGGCAAGCGCCAACCAGGTGTCCGGTGCCATCTCCACCACGTTCGGCGGGGTACCCCGGGTGTGTCGGGGCCCGGGCACGCATTGAACTGCACCGTAAGGTGGGACACGCACCTCCACCGATCGGCCGGGGGCACGCTCCGCGAGGGCGGTCAGAAGGGCACGGACCGCCTCGCGGTACACCTGTCGTTCGGGGGTACGCCCCTCATCGAGCGCCGTCAGCGCCGCCAACACCGCGGCGGACTTAATGTGCGGAGAGGACACGACGGGACGATACGACCCCTGGCCGCGGAGCGCCACGCTGGCCCCTGGGTCGCGCCGATCCGGTCAGACAAGGCATAGTTGCCGACGGCGTATTCGTACCGTGATGATCCCCGGCCCCCGCCGGGGAGGTCAGACCGGAAGGCGGTGGACGTGTCAACACACCGACGTGCCTGGACGCAGCGGGCCGGTGTGGTCGTAGCGCTGGTGGCCGGCGCCCTGCTCACCGTCCCCGCCACACCCGCTTTCGCCGCTCCGAGCGTCAACAACGTGTCGGCGTCCCCGAGTTCCGTCGAGGCCGGGAAGACTACCCGGGTCAACTACTCGCTCACCGTGGGTGACGGCTCTCCGGTCGACGTCTCCGTCTCCTCCAGCAACGGCAAGCTCCGCTGCGTCGACGGTTGCAGTCGCAACAAGGTCGACCAGAGCGGTGGGTCGAGCGCCAGCTTCGCCCTCGCCGACGACGCGTCGAGCGGGTCCGCCACGATCACCGTGAAGGCCGTCGACGCCAACGGCGCCGAGAACTCGGCCAGCACGACCGTGACCCTGGTGGCCAAGGCCGCGCCGCAGACCACCGCGCCGCAGGACAAGCCGACCGTCAAGTCGATCTCCGGCAAGGTGGTCGTGGCGGCCACCGGCGACGCGGTGCCCAACGCGGTGGTGGGGCTGGAGGACTCGACCGGCAAGCAGTTCAACACCACCAGCGACGGCAGCGGAAACTTCCGGATCACCGGGTCGAGTTCCAACCCGATCGCGCCCGGCTCGATGGTGCTCGGGGCCAGCAAGGACGGCGTCGTCGCCACCAAGCCGATCAGCGCGGGGGCCGGGCAGAGCCTGAGCAACCAGCGGATCAGCCTGGCGTTGAAGGTCGAGGTGAGCCCGAGCGCCACCCCGTCGACCTCCGCCGAGCCGACCCCCTCGGAGGAGACGACCGCAGAGACCACCGAGGAGAGCGCCGAACCGACCGGCGGGCAGCAGCAGGCCGCCTCGCAGGACGACGACAGCGGGTTCGGCTCCTTCCTGATCATCCTGCTCGGCGGTCTGCTGGTGGCGGCCGGAGTCGGCACCATCGTGCTGCTCTGGATCCGCCGCAGGAACGCCGACGACGACGGGAACGGACCGGCCGGCGCCGCTGCGGCCGGTGACGTCCCCGGCCCCCGGAGCCCACGCGGCACCGACGACCAGACCCGGGTGGTCAACCGGGTCGGTGCCGGCCCCGACCCGACGATGGTCGGCAGTTCCGCGCTGAGCGACGCGCCGACGATGTTGCAGCGACCGGTCGTCGACGACGTCCCGCCGGACCCGTACGCCGCGCCACCGCAGCCCTACGGCGCACCGCAGGACAACTGGGCCGGTGCCGGCGGCTACGGCGACGAGCCCGGTGGCCCGGGCGGCTACGGCGGACAGCCGGGCGGCTACGGTGCCGCACCCGCCTCCGGCGGCGGCTACGGCGCGGCCGGAGCCGCAGGTGCCGCCGCAGGCGCGTACGGCGCGGCGAACCCGGCCGGTGGCGGCTACGGCAACGCGCCGTCCTCCGGGGGTGGCTACGGCAACGCGCCCGCGTCGGGCGGTGGCTACGACAACGCGCCCGCCTCCAGTGGCGGTTACGGCAACGCGCCCGCGTCGGGCGGTGGCTACGGCAACGCGCCCGCCTCCGGTGGCGGTTACGGCGGCCGGGACTACGGCGCGACGGCAGGTGCCGGCTACCCGGCGCAGGAGCAGACCGGCGGCTTCGGCGGCGAGCAACGCTACGACGAGCCCACCGGCCGGTACACCGGCGACAGCACCTCGTACGCGCCGGCTGCCGACCCGTACCCGACGAGCACCTACCAGCCGGAGCCGGACGCGTACGGCCAGCCGGGCGCGGGCGGCTACGGTCAGTCCGAGCAGGGTGGCTACGGTCGGGGTGCCGAGCCGACCGGTGGTTACGCCGGTGGCGGGTACGGCCAGCAGGCCGGGTACGACGCCGGCCCGGACCAGGGCTACGGCGGCGGCCAGCGTGGCGGCTACGACCAGCAGCCCGGTGCCCACCAGGGCGGCCAGCACGGCGGCTACGACCAGCCGACGGGTGCCCACCAGGGCGGCTACGACCAACGCGGCGGCGGGTACGACCAGCGGGGTGGCGCCCACCAGAGCGGGTACGAACAGCCGACGGGTGCCCACCAGGGCGGCTACGACCAACGCGGCGGCGGGTATGACCAGCAGCCCGGCTACGGCGCCCCGCAGGGCGGCTACGGTCAGGCCGGTGGCTACGGTGCCGAGCAGCAGCCGGGCGGCTACGGCCAGGAGCCCCCGCAGCAGCGCGGTGGCGGCTACGACCAGCAGGGTTACGACCAGCAGCAGGGTGGTTACTACGGCGAGCAGGGTCAGCCCGGTCGCGACCAGCAGCCCCCGTCCGGTCGGGCCCGCCCCGACGGCCCGCCCCCGGAGCGCGGCGGACGCCGCCTCGACTGGCTGGACGACTGACCCGGACCGGCGACAACGAACCACGGTGGGCCGCCCCGATGCGTATCGGGGCGGCCCACCGTCGTCGCGGGTCGGGTCGATTCCTCCAGGCAGGCCGGCACGGTTCCGGCGGGCCGGGTCAGCCGGCCGAGAAGACACCCTGGCGGAGCAGCGGCACCACTGTCGAGACGTCCCGCTGCACGGCCGCCTCGACGTCCCCGGCGAAGCCGCTCTCGATCAGCTCCCGGCCGGAGACGCAGCCACGCACCGCCGCCGGCACGTCCGGGGTGCTGGCCAGGGCGGCGAGCGCCATCGCCGCCTCCACGGACAGCCCACCGGGCACCCCGGAGACGGCATCCAGCACACTGGCCGCGCCCAGCAGGTCCTCCACCGAGGGGCGCAGGGTGCCGTCCGGCCAGCGTTCACCGGCGGCGATCACCCCGACCGGGGCGTCCGTCGTGCCGTACCCCTGGTGGTGCAGCCACCGCCCGACGGCGCGGGCGTTGCGCAGGCAGGCCGCGACCACCGGCCGGCCGGTGGCGCTGGCGGCGGCGCTGATCGCGGAGCCGTTCGGCGACGGCAGCACCAGATCGCCGACCACGGGTGCGCCGGCCAGGGCCGCCGGGGACAGCGACCACGGGTGCTCGCTGGTGGTCTGCCGACGGCCCACCGCCGCCACCGCGCCGACCCGTCGCGCATAGTCGGCCGCCTGCTCGCCCCAGGGGAACGGGTGGACCCGTACCCCCCGGGCGACCGCGACCTCGACGGCGGTGGTGAACGACAGGACGTCCACCACCACCAGTACGGCACAGACCCGGCCGAGTTCCGCCGCCCCGGTCAGCCCCCAGTCGAAGCGGGCACCCGACCCGGGTTGAACGTGGACGGCCGAGGCCACCGCCTCAGCGCTGATCGGGCGTCGGGCGCTGCCCGTCACCGGCGTCGGAGGTCGCCGCGTCGGCCTGCGGGGTGAACCCGGTCGCCGGGCCGGCGGGGGCGTCCGACGGCGGCGCGGTTGCCGCCGGGGCGTCCGGTGCCGGCGCGGAACCAGCGGCTTCGTCCGCCACGGTGGCGCGGGCCTCAGGGGCGTCCGACCCCGGGCCGGTCGACGTCGGACCGCCCGAAACCGGGGCGTCGGTCGTCGGGGCGGCCACCGCCTCGGCGGCCGGGTCGTCCGCGTCCGCCGGCTGCTGCCGCTCCGGCACGTCCACCGGCTGCGTGGCGGTGGCCGGCGCGATCGTGGTGGTACCCGTCCGGACCGCCTCGACCTGCACCTGGGCCGCCTCCGGGCCGCCGAAGAGCCGGGGCAGGGTCGCGGTGTGCGCGGCCCGCAACTCGTCCAGGCCGATCCGGAACTGGCCGTGCACGTCCAGGACACCGCTCGCCGGGTCGGTCACGCCGATCTGCTCCCACGGCACGCCCCGCTCGTCGCAGAGGGCGGTGAACGCCTTCTCGTGCCCCCGGGGCACGGTCACCAGCGCCCGACCGGCCGACTCGCTGAACAGGAAGACGAACGGCAGCGAACCGTCGGCGAACCGCTCCGGCACGCCGATCCGGACCCCGACGCCCCGGCGCAGGCTCGACTCGACCAAGCTCTGGGCCAGGCCGCCGTCGGACAGGTCGTGCGCGGAGCTGAGGTGACCCACCCGGGCCGCCTCGGCCATCAGCTCGGCGAGCTGGCGCTCCCGGCCCAGGTCAACCTGCGGCGGCATGCCGCCGAGGTGCTCGTGCGTCACCCAGGCCCACTCCGAGCCGGACAGCTCCACGTGGGTGTCGCCGAGCAGGTAGACCTGGTCGTGGTCGCCGTTGGCCCGGGGCACGAAGCCCATCGGCACCCGGTCGGCCACGTTGTCCAGCACACCCAGCACGCCGACCACCGGGGTCGGGTGGATGGCGGCGGCACCGGTCTGGTTGTAGAAGCTGACGTTGCCGCCGGTCACCGGGATGCCCAGTTCCAGGCAGCCGTCCGCCAGGCCGCGGACGGCCTCGGCGAACTGCCACATCACGCCCGGGTCCTCCGGCGAGCCGAAGTTGAGGCAGTTGGTCACGGCGATCGGCTTCGCGCCGGTCACCGCCACGTTCCGGTACGCCTCGGCGAGCGCCAGCTTCGTCCCCTGGTAGGGGTCGAGGCGGGCGTACCGGCCGTTGCCGTCGACGGAGAGGGCGACCCCGAGGCCGGTCTGCTCGTCGATCCGGATCACGCCGGAGTCCTCCGGCTGGGCCAGCACGGTGTTGCCCAGCACGTACCTGTCGTACTGCTCGGTGACCCAGGTCTTGTCGGCCAGGTTCGGCGAGGCGATCATGCGCAGCAGGGTCTCCCGCAGCGCCTCCGGGTTGCTCGGCCGGGGCAGCGTCTCGGCCCGGTCGGCCTGGAGCAGGATCAGGTCGGCCGGCTCGCGCATCGGGCGGGCGTAGACCGGGCCGTCGTCGACCAGCGAACCCGGCGGTACGTCGACCACCACGTGGTCGTTCCAGGTGACCAGCAGCCGGCCCGGCCGGCCGTCGGGCGCGGGCGGGGTGACCTCGCCGATCGCGGTCGCGAGCACGCCCCACTTCTCGGCGGTCTTGAGCACCGCCTCCAGCTTGTCCGGGGTGACGACCAGCAGCATCCGCTCCTGGGACTCGCTGGCCAGGATCTCGTGCGGCTCCATCGACGGCTCGCGCAGCGGGACCCGCTCCAGCCAGACCCGCATCCCGGTGCCGGCGGACGCGGCGGTCTCGGTGAGCGCGCAGGTCAGGCCCGCACCGCCGAGATCCTGGATGCCGACGACCAGCTCGGCGTCGTACAGCTCCAGGCACGCCTCGATCAGCAGCTTCTCGATGAACGGGTCACCGACCTGCACCGACGGGCGGCGCTGCTCGCTGCCCTCGTCGAAGGTGGCGCTGGCCAGCACCGACACGCCGCCGATGCCGTCCCGGCCGGTCTTCGCGCCGAGCAGCACCACGACGTTGCCGGGGCCGGCGGCGTCCTTCTTCTGCAACCGGTCGACCGGCAGCACACCGAGGCAGAGCGCGTTGAGCAGCGGGTTGCCCTGGTAGCAGGGGTCGAAGACCAGCTCACCGCCGATGTTGGGCAGGCCGAGGCAGTTGCCGTAGCCGCCGACGCCGGCCACCACGCCGGGCAGCACCCGGGCGGTGTCCGGGTGGTCGGCCGCGCCGAACCGCAGCGGGTCCATCACCGCGACCGGGCGGGCGCCCATCGCGAGGATGTCCCGGACGATGCCGCCGACGCCGGTCGCCGCGCCCTGGTAGGGCTCGACGAAGCTCGGGTGGTTGTGCGACTCGACCTTGAAGGTGACGGCCAGGGTGTCGGAGACCCGGACGACGCCTGCGTTCTCCCCGATGCCGGCGAGCAGCCGGTCGCTGGGCGGGGCCTTCTCGCCGAACTGGCGCAGGTGCACCTTGCTCGACTTGTACGAGCAGTGCTCGCTCCACATGATCGAGTACATGGCCAGCTCGGCCTGGGTGGGGCGGCGGCCGAGGATGTGCCGGATCCGGTCGTACTCGTCGTCGCGCAGGCCCAGCTCGGCGTACGGCTGGAGTTCGTCGCCGGTGTCGGCGGCCCGCTGCACGGTGTCCACGCCGTCGGCCCAGTCGGTGGCCGGCGTCGGACCGCTGTGCCGACCGGCGTCGGCCGGCGCGACGGCCGCGTGCGGTTCCGCCGGGGCGACGCCCGCGGCTGCCCGAACGGCCGGGTCCTGGTGGGTGGTCATGACCTCTCCTCGCTGCGCTCGTACCCGCCGGTGGGGCGGTGGAGCCGACCGATGTTGCCGCCGCGCACCGTCACGCCGGCGTCCCCACCAGGTGCTTGAGCACCGAGGTGAAGAAGCCGAGGCCGTCCAGGGAGGGGCCGGTGAGCGCCTCGACCGCGTGCTCGGGGTGGGGCATGATGCCGACCACGTTGCCGGCGGCGTTGGTGATCGCGGCGATGTCCCGCTGCGAGCCGTTCGGGTTGCCGCCGACGTAGCGGGCGACGACCCGACCCTCGGCCTCCAGGGCGTCGAGGGTGGCGGTGTCGGCCACGTAGCAGCCCTCGCCGTTCTTGACCGGGACGAGGATCTCCTGGCCGGGCTGGAAGGTGTTCGTCCAGGCGGTGCCGACCGACTCGATGCGCAGGACCTGGTCGCGGTTGCGGAAGTGCAGGTGCTGGTTGCGGGTGAGCGCGCCGGGCAGCAGGTGGGCCTCGCAGAGGATCTGGAAGCCGTTGCAGATGCCGAGCACCGGCAGGCCGCCCCGGGCGGCGTCGACCAGGCTCTCCATCACCGGTGCGAACCGGGCGATGGCGCCGCAGCGCAGGTAGTCGCCGTAGGAGAAGCCACCGGGGAGAACGACGGCGTCCACCCTGTGCAGCTCCGGGTCACCGTGCCAGAGCCGGACCGGCTCCGCGCCGGCGATCCGCACGGCGCGGGCGGCGTCCCCGTCGTCCAGCGAGCCGGGGAAGGTCACCACTCCGACGCGGGCGGTC
Organism: Micromonospora sp. WMMD723; assembly: GCF_049863385.1. NCBI lineage: Bacteria > Bacillati > Actinomycetota > Actinomycetes > Micromonosporales > Micromonosporaceae > Micromonospora > Micromonospora sp. WMMD723. The sequence goes on along the minus strand of NZ_JBMKNR010000001.1, from coordinate 2,241,258 downwards.
ACGAGTTCGCGTCCGCGGTCTCGTCGGCCTCGACCCGGACGGTGAAGTCCTCGATGACGGGGTTGGCGAGCAGCTTGTCGGCGATCTCCCGGGCCCGGTCCAGGTCCGGTTCGCCGGTGAACTCGATCTCGATCCGCCTGCCGATGCGGACGGAGGCGACGTCACCGACGCCGAGCCGCGGCAGCGCGTTTGCGACGGCCTGGCCCTGAGGATCGAGGATCTCGGGCTTGAGCATGACGTCGACGACGACGCGAGGCACTGGGCACTCCTGACTGTGTACGCAGTTGGGTGCCGGCCCACTACGGGCGAGCGAGGCCAGCGTACCTGGCAGATTCCGGTCCGGACGCACCGGCCGGGCGCAGTTCAGGCAGTGATCGACGTTACCGGTCGCCGGGACGTGCGGTCGAGATCCGTTCGTTGCCGCTCTGATACGGATTTGTTGCCGATTGCCGTCGCGTCGCTCCGACACACCCTACCTGAGCAGGCAATACGCGGCTCAACGCCAGATTTACGACCGGTATCCGACAAACAGGGACGAGCACATCCCGGGTCATTCCTGTCACATTGGTTGATCTCGATGCCACCCTTGTGAAGCCGCTCACCGCCCCCTAGCCTCATCGAGATACGTCGATGCATGGTCGGCGTCCCCGAGGGGCCACCCCCACCCCGACGTCCGACCCCCGCCCGGCCACCCCGGGCCCGACCCGAAGGAGTCCCCCCGATGCGTCTCCGCTCCACGCTCGCGGTGCTCACCACCGCCCTCGCCGGTGTCCTCGTCGCCGCCTCCGGGGCGACCGCCGCCCCGGCCGGCCCGCAGCCGATCATCGGCGGCAGCACCGTCTCCTCCGCCCCCTGGGCCGCCGCGGTCTTCAGCAACGGGTCGTTCACCTGCTCCGGCAGCGTCATCTCCGCCCAGTGGGTGCTCACCGCCAGGCACTGCGTCAGCGGCACCATGTCCGTCCGGGTCGGCAGCGTCTACTACGCCTCGGGCGGCACCACCCGCACCGTGAGCGCCTCCTACACCCGCAACGACCTCGCCCTGCTGCGGCTGTCCAGCACGGTCAGCACCACCGCGGTCAGCCTGGCCAGCAGCAACCCGCCGGTCGGCTCCACCAACACCATCTACGGCTGGGGCATGACCTGCTACAGCGGCTGCGGGGCCTCCAGCCAGCTCAAGACCGCCTCGGTGCAGGTGACCAGCACCAACGCCACCGACGCGTACGGCGGCCAGGCGATCCGCAGCACCCGGATCAACGGCAACGCGTGGCGCGGCGACTCGGGCGGCCCGCAGTTCTACAACGGCCGGCAGGTCGGGGTCGCCTCCACCGCCGACGGATCGAGCATCCAGAACTACGGCAGCGTCGCGTACAACCGGGCCTGGATCACCTCGACGGCCGGTGTCTGACGGTTACCACCGCAGGCGGTGCGGATGGCCGGTCGCGTGCCGGCCGTCCGCGCCGCCTGGTTTTGCAGCATCCGACCAGGTGCCTACGGCACGCTTCGACGCCGTACCGCTACTGACAGCATCGGAACCGTGCTGGTCGTGACGACGGATCAACTGCCCGGCTACGAGATCCGCCAGATCCTCGGCGAAGTGGTGTCGTCGATGGCGCGGACCCGGAACCCGTACCGCGAGGGGGTCAAGAACCTGCGCGGCGGCGCGTACGACCCGATGGCCCCGGACAACCTCACCCGCTGGCGCACCGACTCGGTGGCCCGGCTCGGCGAGGAGGCCCTGCGCATCGGCGCGAACGCCGTGGTGGGGATGCGCTTCGACAGCCGGGACTGCGGCGAGATGTGGATGGAGATATGCGCCTACGGCACGGCGGTGATCGTGGTGCCCAAGGTCCCCGACGTCATGCCGCACGACCAGCCCCTGGTCGCCGCCGAGACCGCCCACGACCCCGGGTTCGCCGAGGCCCCCGGCGGCATCGCCGAACCGGCGAGCGCCCCCAACCTCTCCTCCGCCGCCGAAACCCCCACCCGGGACTCCTGACCCGCCCACCGGCCTTCCGCCCGCCTCCTTGGCCTCGGTGATCAAGAGGTTTGCGCCAACTCGATCTTCATTGGTGACGCAAACCTCTTGATCACGGGGGGGGGGTGTCCCTATGGGTTTCGTCAAGCGGTGGCGGGGCTGGTGGGGCGGGGTTGGTAGGGGATCTTGTCGCGGAGCATGGCGTGGAGGACGTCGCAGCGGCGTCGGGCGAGGCAGATGAGGGCGGCGTTGTGGCGTTTGCCTTCGGCTCTTTTGCGGTCGTAGTAGGCCCGGCTGACCGGGTCGGCGAGGGACGCGAAGGCGGCGAGGAAGAACGCGCGTTTGAGGTGTTTGTTGCCGCCTCGGGGTGGGTGTTCGCCGCGGATGCTGCTGCCGGAGCGTCGGGTGACGGGGGCGAGTCCGGCGTAGGCGGCGAGGTGTCCGGGGGTGGTGAAGCTGCTGCCGTCGCCGACTTCGAGCAGGATCCGGGCGGCGGTCCTGACGCCGATGCCGGGCATCGAGGTCAGGACCGGGGCAAGAGGGTGCGCATCAAGCATCCTCTCGACCTCTTTCGCGACCTGGTCACGTTGTCGCAGAACGTCGCGGAGGCTGTCGGCGAGACGGGGCAGGATCGTCTCCGCCGCCTGGGTGCCGGGGACGGTGACGGTCTGCTCGTCGAGGGCAGTCATGATCTGCTCGACCAGGCGTTCGCCCATCCGGGGGGCGTGGACGGCGGCGATCGCGGTCAGTTTGCGGCGGCCTGCTTTGCGGAGCCCGGCCGGGCCGCCGCAGCGTGACAGCAGCTCTAGCACGGCCTTGTGGTGCGCTTTCGGGCCGAGGACCCGTTCCAGGGCGGGGTGGATCTGGGTGAGCAGCCCACGGATCCGGTTAGAGATGCGGGTGGCCTCGCCGGCGAGGTCGTCGTCGAAGCCGACCAGGACTTCCAGTTCGGCTAGGGCCTCGTCGCCGACGTCGACCCGGCGCAGTGTGTGCGGCAGCGTGCGGGCGGCATCGGCGATGACGTAGGCGTCGCGGGCGTCGGTCTTCGCCGAGCCGGGATGCAGGTCAGCGATTCGGCGCATCGCCAGGCCGGGCAGGTAAGCAACCTGATGCCCGGCCGCCCGCGCGACCGCCACCGGCAGGGCGCCGATCGAGGCGGGCTGGTCGACCACCACCAGCACCCGGCCATGACGAGCCAACTTGTCGAACAGCTCCCGCAGCCGGGCCTCGGTGTTCGGCAACGCCGCGTCGTGCAGCCGCTTGCCGTCCGGGGCCAGCCCGACCGCGTGATGCTCACCTTTGCCGACGTCCAAGCCGAGGTAGACGCCGTATCCGTCGTGCACCACACCCGCCTCCACGCATCGCATCGTGGCCTCGGCCGCAGTCAGGGCGTCGGACTGCCGGCAGCCACGTTACGAAGAGACCTACCCCGAACACCGGGTGGCCGTGTCCCTATCAGCGGTCCGCCGACGCCACCCGACCCGGCGACAACACCCCCCGGATCATCCGAACGACAGGGGCAGAAAGTCATACCGGGCCGGGCGACCGAGGGTCCCCGGCTGGGGACGATCAAAAAGGTAACGGGGGGGGGGGAGAGAGCGGGCGGGGAGGGCGGGCGGGGAGAGCGGGCCGGGGAAAGGGCGGGGCCGGGGGGTCAGAGGATGGGGGGTGGGGAGTAGGTGGCGGCTTCGGGGTGGGCGGTGACGACCGCGGTGATGCGGCGGGTGATCGCCTCCACCTGGGCCTGGGCGGCGCCGGTGAAGGTGGCCGGGTCGGCGACCAGGGTGTCGATCTCGCTGCGGGTGAGGCCGAGGCGGGAGTCGGCGGCCAGCCGGTCGAACAGGTCGTTGTCGGGGGCACCCTTCTCCCGCATGGCGAGGGCCACGGCGACCGCGTGCTCCTTGATCACCTCGTGGGCGACCTCCCGGCCGACGCCCCGGCGCACCGCCGCGACCAGGATCCTGGTGGTGGCCAGGAAGGGCAGGAAGCGCTCCAACTCCCGGCTGATCACCGCCGGGTACGCCCCGAACTCGTCGAGCACGGTGAGGAAGGTCTGGAACAACCCGTCGGCGGCGAAGAAGGCGTCCGGCAGGGCCACCCGGCGGACCACCGAGCAGGAGACGTCCCCCTCGTTCCACTGGTCGCCGGCCAGCTCGCCGACCATCGACAGGTAACCCCGGATGATCACCGCGAAGCCGTTCACCCGCTCCGACGACCGGGTGTTCATCTTGTGCGGCATCGCGCTGGAGCCGACCTGACCCGGCTTGAAGCCCTCGGTCGCCAGCTCCTGACCGACCATCAGCCGGATCGTGGTGGCCAGCGACGACGGCGCGGCAGCCACCTGCGCGAGCGCGGAGAGCACGTCGAAGTCCAGCGAACGCGGGTAGACCTGCCCCACGCTGTCCAGCACCCGGGCGAACCCGAGGTGACCGGCCACCCGACGCTCCAGCTCGGCGACCTTCTCCGCGTCGCCGTCGACGAGGTCGAGCTGGTCGGCGGCGGTGCCCACCGGACCCTTGATCCCGCGCAGCGGGTAGCGGCCGATCAGGTCTTCCAGCCGCTCGTACGCGATGAGCAGTTCCTCGGCCGCCGAGGCGAAGCGCTTGCCCAGCGTGGTGGCCTGCGCGGCGACGTTGTGCGAACGGCCGGTCAGCACCAGGCCGGAGTGCTCGTGGGCGAGCCAGGCCAGCCGGGCCAGCGCGGCGACCACCCGGTCCCGGATCAGCTCCAGCGAGGCGCGCACCTGGAGCTGCTCGACGTTCTCGGTGAGGTCCCGGGAGGTCATCCCCTTGTGCACGTGCTCGTGCCCGGCGAGCGCGCTGAACTCCTCGATCCGGGCCTTCACGTCGTGCCGGGTGACCCGCTCCCGCTCGGCGATCGAGGCCAGGTCGACCTGGTCGACCACCCGCTCGTACGCCTCCACCACGCCGTCGGGCACCGCCACGCCGAGGTCCCGCTGGGCGCGGAGCACGGCGAGCCAGAGCCGCCGCTCCATCCGCACCTTCTCCTCCGGGGACCAGAGGGCGACCAGTTCGGGTGAGGCGTACCGGTGGGCGAGCACGTTCGGGATCGTCGTCACGTACCTCATTCTCGCCTACCCGACGGCCGTCGACCTGGGCGGGCCGACCAGGGGCGGCGCGGCAGAGCCTGCGGCAGCGGTCGTCGCGGGCCGGCGGGGAGCCAGCCGGCCTCGGAGTTCGGCGTCAGACCTTCGGGATGTCGTGCACCGGGGCGGTGACCACGATGGTCTTCGTCTGCTTGCCGTGTGCGTTGCGCGCCGTCAACGTGTACGTGTGCCGCTGGACGTCACCCTCGCCACCCGAGCACGGGAAGGTGAGTTCCTCACTGCCGGACGAGGGGTAGTCGTCGCGGTAGACGCCGGGGCCGTCGACCGACAGGGCCACCGAGGTCGCGTTGCCGACCTGCCACTCCATCCGCACCCCGCTGCCGGGGATCGGGTTGACGGTGGTGCCGGCCGGGCAGCTCGGCTTGCGGGTGACCCGGAAGGAGCCGATGGTGGGGCCGTTCGCCTTCGTACCGGACTTGTCCCCGCCGTCGTCCCCGCCACCGCCGGCCGTGGGGCTGCCGGTGGGTTCGGGTTCCCTGACCCCACCGGCCGAGGTCCCGCCGTCGACAGCCGTGCCGGTGTCTCCACGGCCGGTCGCCTCACCCAGCCCCACCGGGCCACCGTCCGCCCTCTTCGCCCCGGCGGTCCGGGGTCCCTCGACGCGCGGCGTGGTGGCGGCGCAACCGCTGGCCGCGAGCACGCCGGCAAGGGCAACGGCAGCGGTACGCAGCAGGGCACGACCAGGCATGACACTCCTCTACGGGGCACCGCCACCAGGACGTCCGGGCGGGCTGACACCACCGTAGGGAGCCCCGGCAACGCCGCCCTGAGCTGCGGCTCAGCGCTCCAGGATGGCGGTCACGCCCTGCCCGCCCGCCGCGCAGATCGAGATCAGCCCCCGACCGCCGCCCTTCTCGGCGAGCAGTTTCGCCAGCGTCGCCACGATCCGGCCACCGGTGGCGGCGAACGGGTGCCCGGCGGCCAGTGACGAGCCGGTGACGTTGAGCCGGTCCCGGTCGATCGCGCCCAGCGGGGCGTCCCGCCCCAACCGGTCCTTGCCGAACTCCGGCGACTCCCAGGCGGCCAGGGTGGCCAGCACCTGCGACGCGAACGCCTCGTGGATCTCGTAGAAGTCGAAGTCCTGGAGGGTCAGCCCGGCCCGGTCCAGCATCCGGGGCACCGCGTAGGCGGGGGCCATCAGCAGCCCCTCGTCGCCGTGCACGAAGTCCACCGCCGCCGTCTCCGACCAGGAGAACCAGGCCAGCACGGGAAGCTGGTGCTCGCGCGCCCACTGTTCGGAGGCGAGCAGCACGGTGGACGCGCCGTCGGTCAGCGGGGAGGAGTTACCGGCGGTCATGGTGGCCTGCCCGGCGTCCGGGCCCCGGGTGCCGAAGACCGGCCGGAGCGCGCCGAGCTTGTCCAGGCTGGTGTCGGGCCGGAGGTTCTGGTCCCGGGTCAGCCCCAGGTACGGCGTCATCAGGTCGTCGAAGAACCCCCGCTCGTACGCGGCGGCGAGGCGCTGGTGCGAGCGCAGCGCCAACTCGTCCTGGGACTGCCTGTCGATCTGCCAGCGCAGCGCCGTCCGGGCGGCGTGCTCGCCCATCGACAGCCCGGTGCGGGGCTCGGCGTTACGCGGCAACTCGGGCCGGAACGGCTGGTGCGGACGGAGCTTCGCGGCGATCTTCAGCCGCTCGCCGAGGGTCCGGGCGCTGTTGAGCTTCAGCAGGGTGCGGCGCATGTCCTCGTTGATCGCCAGCGGCGCGTCGGAGGTGGTGTCGACCCCACCGGCGATGCCCACGTCGAGCTGCCCGAGGGCGATCTTGTTGGCGACCAGGATCGCCGCCTCCAGGCCGGTGCCGCACGCCTGCTGGATGTCGTACGCGGGGGTGTGCGGGTCCAGCTTCGAGCCGAGCACCACCTCCCGGGTCAGGTTGAAGTCCTTGGAGTGCTTGAGCACCGCCCCGGCCACCACCTCACCGACCCGCTGCCCGGCCAGTCCGAACCGGGCGACCAGCCCGTCCAGCGCCGCGCCGAGCAGGTCGGCGTTGGAGGCGCTGGCGTACCGGGAGTTGGACCGGGCGAAGGGGATGCGGTTGCCGCCGATGACCGCGACCCGCCGGATGCTCTGCACGATCCCGCCTCCGTTTCAGGACTTGCCCACAACCTACTGGCCAGTAGGCTACGCCTATGACCGACAGGTACGCGAGCTTCGTCCAATCGGGGGCCGGCCGCGCGCTGGTCAAGCGCCTCGGGCTGCCCGACCCACCGCGACTGCGCCGGTACGCCGTCGGCGACCCGCTGCTGCCCGGCCCGGTCCTGCTCGGCGCAGCCACCGGCGGTCGGCTCGGTGACCAGGTCGCCGCCCTGCTCACCGCCGCCGGGGCCGACGTGCGCACCGCAACCGGCACCACCCCACCCGCCGCCGGGCACGACGACTCCGCCGCAGCCGACGGACCCGCCGATCCGGCCGGTCGGGACGAGCGGGCCGGCAACGGCGGCGCACCGGCCGGGGGCGGGACGTCCGCCCGGTTCGGTGCCCTGGTCTACGACGCCACCGGCATCACCGGCTCCACCGGCCTGCGTCAGCTCTACGACTTCTTCCACCCGCAGGCCCGCTCGGTGCTGCCCAGCGGCCGGGTGATCGTGCTGGGCACCCCGCCGGCCGAGTGCGGCCCACCCCGGGAGGCCACCGCCCAGCGGGCCCTGGAGGGGTTGACCCGCAGCATCGGCAAGGAGTTCGGTCGCGGTGTCACCGCCCAACTGGTGTACGTCACCCCGGACGGGGACGCCGGCACCACGACCAGCCTGGAGGCGACCCTGCGGTTCCTGCTCTCCGGCCGGTCGGCGTACGTCTCGGGGCAGGTGGTCCGGGTCGGCACCGGGCCGGCCGCCGTCCCGGCGGACTGGGACCGGCAGCTGGCCGGGCAGGTGGTGCTGGTCACCGGCGCGGCCCGGGGCATCGGCGCGGCGGTGGCCCGGGTGCTCGCCCGCGACGGCGCGCAGGTCGTCGCGCTGGACGTCCCGGCGGCCGGCGACGCCCTCGCGGCGGTCGCCAACGAGATCGGCGGCACCGCCGTACAGCTCGACCTGACCGGCGCGGACGCCCCCACCCGGCTCGCCGACCACCTGGCCGACCGGCACGGCCGGGTCGACGTGGTGGTGCACAACGCCGGCATCACCCGGGACAAGACGCTGGGCCGGATGGACGCCGACCGGTGGGACGCGGTGCTCGACGTCAACCTCTCCAGCCAGGAGCGGATCAACGACGTGCTGCTGGAGCGGGGCCTGATCCCCGAGGGGGGCCGGCTGGTCGCCGTCTCGTCGATCGCCGGGATCGCCGGCAACCGGGGGCAGACCAACTACGCGACCAGCAAGGCCGGGGTGATCGGCCTGGTCGACGCGCTCGCCCCGGCGCTGGCCGGGCGGGGGATCAGCGTCAACGCGGTCGCACCCGGGTTCATCGAGACCCGGCTGACCGCCCGCGTCCCGCTGGTGATCCGGGAGGCGGGTCGCCGGATGAACAGCCTGGCCCAGGGCGGCCTGCCGGTGGACGTCGCCGAGACGATCGGCTGGTTGGCGTGGCCGGCCTCGGCGGCGGTCAGCGGTAACGTGGTCCGGGTCTGCGGCCAGAGTCTGCTGGGGGCGTGATGGCACGGCGCAGGAACCGACCCGAGGAGTCGGGCGACGGCGAGCTGTCGGTCGGCGACCTGATCGAGGGGCCGACCGAGGTCATCTCACCGGCCGCGCTGGCCGCCGCCCGCGCCGCCGGCCCCGGACCGGAGCGCAGCGTCGACGAGACCCACGACCTGTCGGCGTACGCCACCCGGGACCTGACCCCCACAGCCGGCACGGACCGCACCGAGGACCTGACGGACCGGTCGGACGGCCACGACGGCGGGCCGGCGGCGCGGCCCCGGGTGGTGCTGCCGGGGCTCCCCCGACCGGGTGCGCTCCGCCGGCGGGCGCTGCGCGACGCGCTGCCCGGGATCGGCCGGTCCCGCCGGCCGGACGCCGCGCCCCCGGTCGAGCTGGCCGTCGCCGGGGTCACCGTGGACCGTGCCCACCTCAGCGGGTACGACCGGGTGTGCGGTTTCCGGTTGACCGACGCGCTGCCGGCGACCTACCCGCACGTGCTGGGGTTCCCGCTGGCGCTGCGGTTGATGACCCTGCCGGAGTTCCCGTTCCCGCTGGCCGGGGTGGTGCACGTGGGCAACCGGATCACCGTCCACCGGGCGGTTCCGGCCGACGTGCCGTGGGACTTCGTCGCGTACGCCGAGAATCTGCGGCCGCACGCCCGGGGTCGGCAGGTCGACGTCGTCCTGGTCGGCTCGGTCGACGGTGAGGAGGTGTGGCGCGGGGTGTCGACGTACCTGGGCCGGGAGCGCGCAGCCGGCGGGGGTGCCGGGCGCGACCCGGGTGAGCGGCCCGCGCCGCCGGCCGCCACCGCGCACTGGCGGGTCACCCCCCGGGTGGGTACGGACTACGCCCGGGTCTCCGGGGACCACAACCCGATCCACACCTCCCGGCTGGGGGCGCGGCTGTTCGGCTTCCCCCGGCCGATCGCGCACGGCATGTGGAGCAAGGCCCGCTGCCTGGCCGCGCTGGAGAGCCGGCTGCCGGAGGCGTACACGGTGGAGGTGGCGTTCAAGCTGCCGGTGCCGTTGCCCTCGACTGTCGCGTTCAGCGCCGTGCCGGGGTGGGACTTCGCCCTGCACGACGCCCGGACCGGCCGCCCGCACCTGGTGGGCACCGTCCGCTGAGGCCCGGCGGGCGCGGTGGGAACGCTGCCCGGACGCCGCCCGGCACGGCATCGTGCCGGGCGGCCACGTGACGGGACGCACAACGCGGTTCGGCCGCCGCGCCGGTCCCACCGGTTGCGGAGCACTTTTTCGTGAGCTAGGTTGTTCTCAGATCGAGTAATTCTCAACCCGAGAGGGACGCCGTGAACGAGCAGGACTTCCTCGCCGGGTACGACCCCAGCGCCTACCCCGCGACCGCGATCACCGTGGACGTGGTGGCGCTGACCATCCGCGAGGGCGCGCTGCACCTGCTGCTGATCCGGCGTGGCCAACCCCCGTACCAGGGGCACTGGGCACTGCCCGGCGGGTTCGTCCAGCCCGACGAGGACCTCGCCACCGGGGCCCGCCGCGAACTCGCCGAGGAGACCGGCCTCGGCGGCGACCGGCTGCGCCGCGTCCACCTGGAACAACTCGCCAGCTACGGCGCGCCGGACCGGGACCCCCGGATGCGGATCGTCTCCGTCGCCCACCTCGCCTTCGCCCCCGACCTGCCCGACCCGGTCGCCGACAGCGACGCCGACGAGGCCGGGTGGCTGCCCGTCACCGCCCTGCCCAGCCGGCAGCTCGCCTTCGACCACGCCCGGATCGTCGACGACGGGTTGGAACGGGCCCGCTCCAAGCTGGAGTACACCCCGCTGGCCACCCGCTTCCTCGGCCCCGAGTTCACCATCGCCGAGCTGCGCGGCGTCTACGAGACGGTCTGGGGGCACCCGCTGCACGCCGGCAACTTCCACCGCAAGGTGCTCTCCGTCCCCGGCTTCGTCGAGAGCACCGGCGGCAACACCGAACGCGGCGGTGCCCGGGGCGGTCCCCGGGCCCGGCTCTACCGGTCAGGCGACGCCCGACTGCTGCACCCGGCGCTGCTGCGCCCCGCCCGGGAGGAGACCGTCAGGTGAGGACCGACGAGGCGATCCGGCTGGTCGCGGCGGCCCGCACCGACGCCGACCTGTTCGGCGTCGACAGCCCGGCCCGGCGCTACCGCGAACTGGTCGCGGCCCTGCACCCCGACCGGCTGGGCGCGCTCGACGCCCGGGTACGCGCCGCGGCCACCGACGCCTTCGTCCAGGTCACCACCCGCTGGCAGGCGACCGGCACACCCGACCCGGCGACGGTCGTGCTCGGCGGGTACCGGCTCGGGGCGCTCGCCCACGCCGGTGACCTCGCCGACCTCTACGACGTCGGCGCGGACCGGCTGCTCAAGCTTCCCCGCGACCCGGCCGACAACGACCTGATGGCCCGCGAGGCGTACGCGCTGCGGCAGATCGAGGACCGGGGCGACCCGCGCCACCTGCCGTACGTGCCCCGGCTCGTGGACAGCTTCCGGCACCGCGACGCCGCCAGCGGGGCGGAACGCCGGAGCAGTGTGCTCGCCGCCGTACCCGGGCTGCACGACCTCGACGCGGTACGCCGGGCGTACCCCGACGGGTTGGACGCCCGGGACGCGGCCTGGATGTGGCGGCGGCTGCTGGTCGCCCTCGGCCTGGCCCACCGGGCCGGCGTGGTGCACGGCGCGGTGCTCCCCCGGCACGTGCTGATCGAGCCGGACGCGCACGGCGTGGTGCTCGTCGACTGGTGCTTCTCCGCCGTCGACGGCGGCACCGTCCCGGCGCTGGTCCCCGGCCACGAGGACTGGTACCCGCCGGAGGTCACCGCGCGGCGACCCGCCGGCCCCGGCACCGACGTGGCGATGGCCGCGACGTGCATGAGCTGGCTGATGGGCGACCGCGCCCCCCGTGAACTGCGCGCCTTCGCCGACGGCTGCCGCCGCCCGGCACTGGCCGCCCGACCCGACGACGCCTGGCGACTGCTCGGCGAACTCGACGAGGTGCTCGACCGGCTCTACGGGCCGCGCACCTTCCGACCGTTCACCCTCAACCCCTAGGGAGGCTGCCATGGGCAGCGGAATCTGGTCCACCGACGTGTACGACGCCGCCGACCGCTACCGGAAGAAGAAGGGCAAGAGCGCCTTCTCCTACAGCGACAGCGGAGCCCGGACCGTGCACCCGGCGCTCGACCCGCGCGGTGCGGTCCGGGAGAGCCGGGACTCGGCCGAGCACCCGCAGTCGACACCCATCGCGGTGCTGTTCGACGTGACCGGCTCGATGGGGCACGTGCCCCGCACCCTCCAGGCCAAGCTGCCGCAACTGCTCGGGCTGCTGCTGCGCCAGGGCTACGCCCGCGACCCGCAGGTGCTGTTCGGCGCGATCGGCGACGCCACCTGCGACCGGGTGCCGTTGCAGGTGGGGCAGTTCGAGTCGGACAACCGGATGGACGACGACCTCGGCCGGATCGTGCTGGAGGGGGGTGGCGGCGGTCAGATGACCGAGTCGTACGAGCTGGCGATGTACTTCATGGCCCGGCACACGGTCACCGACAGCTGGGAGAAGCGGGGCCGGCGCGGCTACCTGTTCATCATCGGCGACGAGCTGGCGTACCCCCGGGTGAACCGGCGGGAGGTGAGTCGGCTGATCGGCGACGACCTCGGCGAGGACGTGCCGCTGCGGCAGATCGTCGACGAGGTGACCCGCCGCTGGGACACCTACTACCTGCTCCCCGCCGGCAGCCACTACGCCGGCAACGCCACGGTGCTCGACTTCTGGCGGGACCTGCTCGGGCAGCGTGCCGTCGTCCTCGACGACCTGGACGCGGTCTGCGAGACCATCGCGCTCACCGTCGGCCTCGGCGAGCAGGCCATCGACCTGGACGAGGGCCTGCGCGACCTGGACCGGGCCGGCTCCACCGCCGGCCGGACCGTGTCCAAGGCGCTGGCCCCGCTGGGCGGCGGCCGGCGGGCCGAGGTCTCCACGCTGCCGGCCACGTCGCGCCGGGCCGGTGGGGTGACCCGGCTGTGACCGCCCTCCCCGACCCCGGACAGCCCGGCCGGCACGTGATCGTGGTCGACCTCGGTTACGGCGACGCCGGCAAGGGCACCGTCGTGGACTGGCTCTGCGCGACCCGCCACGTGCACACCGTGGTGCGGTTCAACGGGGGTGCGCAGGCCGCCCACAACGTGGTGCTGCCCGACGGCAGGCACCACACGTTCGCCCAGTTCGGGGCGGGGACGTTCCGCCCGGGGGTGCGTACCCACCTGGCCCGGCAGCAGGTGGTGGACCCGCTGGCGCTGGCCGCCGAGGCCGACCACCTGGCCTCGGTCGGGGTGCCCGACGCCCTCGACCGGCTCACCGTGGACGGGGAGGCGCTGCTGGCCACGCCGTACCACCGGGCCGCCAACCGGCTCCGGGAGATCGCCCGGGGGGCCGCCCGGCACGGCTCCTGCGGGTTGGGGGTGGGCGAGTCCGTCCGGTACGGGCTCGCCCACCCCGACGAGGCGCCCCGGGTGGCCGACTGCCGGGACCGGGAGCTGCTGCGTCGCCGGCTCACCGTGCTGCGGGAGCGGTTGACCGCCGAACTCGGCCCACTCGACGCCCCACCGGTGGCCGACTGCCTGCCGGCGTTCACCGCCTTCGCCGACCGGGTGGCGATCGTCGACCGGTCGTACCTGGCCGGGGTGTTGCGGGCGGGGACGGTGGTGTTCGAGGGGGCGCAGGGGGTGCTGCTGGACGAGTGGCACGGCTTCCACCCGTACACCACGTGGAGCACCACCACCTTCGCCAACGCCGAGGAGCTGCTCGCCGAGGTGGGGGCGGCCGGGTCGGCGTACCGGCTGGGGGTGGTGCGGACGGTGACCACCCGGCACGGGCCCGGCCCGCTGGTCACCGAGGACCGGACGCTGCCGTTGACCGACCCGCGCAACCCGACCAACCCGTGGCAGGGCCGGTTCCGGTTCGGTCACTTCGACGCCGTCGCCCACCGGTACGCCCTGGACGTGGCCGGCGGGGTGGACGGCCTCGCCCTCACCCACCTCGACCTGACCCGCCCCGACCCGACCCGGCCGGCGCTGAAGCTGTGCCGCCGCTACGAGAGCGTCGACCGGTTGCGTCCCGGCCCGCCCGGCGACCTGGAGCGGCAGGCGGCCCTCACCGCCCGCCTGCTGACCACCCGTCCGGTGTACGACGCCCCGCCGACCGACTGGCCGGTGGCGGTGTCCGAGGCGCTGGCCGCCCCGGTGGTGCTCACCTCGCACGGCCCCACCGCCGCCGACAAGCGGGAGCACGGCAGGTCGGCCACCGGTCCGCTGCCGGTTCCCCGGCGGGTGGCCTGATCCGGCGACTGGGCCCCCGGCCGGGGGCCCAGCGTCGAGCATGAGGGCATGCAGTCGGTGCTCGACCTGCTCCACCACACCGTCACCTCGCCCTGGGTGTACCTGGTGATCTTCGTGGTGACCGCGGTCGACGCGTTCTTCCCGGCGGTGCCCGGCGAAACCGTCCTGATCACCGCGGGGGTGTTCGCGGCCAGCGGCCACCCGAACCTGGTGGCCGTGATCGCGGTGGCGGCCCTCGGCGCGCTCGCCGGCGACCACGTGTCGTACGGCATCGGCCGGGGCGGCGGCGCGGAGCGGCTGGCCCGGCTACCCGACGGCAGCCGCCGCCGCAGCGGCTCGGACCTGGCCCGTCGGGCGGTGGACCGACGGGGCGGCTCGATCCTCACCACCTCCCGCTTCGTGCCCGGCGGCCGGACCGCCGTCACCCTGACCATGGGTGCCGTCCGGTATCCGCTCCTGCGCTTCCTGGTGTTCGACGCCGTCGCCGCCACCGTCTGGAGCCTGTACTGCGGGCTGCTCGGTTACTTCGGTGGGCTGGCATTCGAACGCGATCCGCTCCGGGGGCTGCTCGTCGGCGTCGGGCTCTCGCTGGCCGTCACCGGGGTGTTGGAGCTGGTCCGCTGGATGCGCCTGCGGGCCCGTCGTCGCGCCGCCGCCCACCGCTGACCTCTCTGCGCCGGGTCCGGTGGGCCGGGGCCGGGAGCCGGCGGGCGGGGCGGTCAGTCCGCCGGGGGTCGCCAGGTGACGCCGTCGAGGAGCTGGGCCGCGCCGAGCCAGGCGACGTTCATCATCCGGGTGGCGGTCTTCTCCGGTTCGGCCTCGGGGTGGTCGGCGAGCCAGTCGGCCAGCGACTCGCTCGCGCCGACCAGGGCGTACGCGACGACCTCCAGTTCGGTCGCGGCGACCTCCCGGCCCCGGGCGCGCAGCGCGTGGTCGAGCATCCCGGCGACCACGTCGACCAGCCGGGCGCGCATCGCGGCCAGCTCGGCGGCGAACGGTTGGGAGCCCCGGGCCTGCCGGTAGAGCACGGCCCAGCCGTCGCGGTGCGCCCCGACGAAGCCGAAGAAGGCCCGCAGGCCGCGCCAGAGCCGCTGGTCGGGCGGGAGGTCGGGGGCGGCGGCCCCGGCGATCGCCAGCATCATCCGGGCGGTCTCCCGGTGCAGGCAGGCGATGAAGAGTTCCTCCTTGGTGCCGAGGTAGGCGTAGACCATCGGCTTGGAGATGCCCGCGTCCTCGGCGATCTCGTCCATGCTGGCGGCGTGGAAGCCGCGCCGGGAGAAGACCTTGACCGCCGCGTCGAGCATCTGCTGCTCGCGGACGGCCCGGGGGAGGCGCTTGAAGCTCGGCGTGCTGGACACCCTTGCGAGCATACCTACTCGTGCGTAAGGTTACGCGAGAGTAACCAGAACCGGTCCGTCCCGAGAGGTGCACCTACCATGACTGACTTCGACCCGGCCAACTTCGCCAACTTCGGCCCGAAGGAGTTCGCCCAGTTGGTCAAGTCCACCCCGGACGACAAGATCGCCGAGGTGATGTCCGGCGACCTGCGCGGCAAGGTACTCAGCGAGGTCTTCAGCCGGATGCCGCAGATCTTCCGCGCCGACCGCGCCGGCACCACCAACGCGGTCATCCACTGGAACATCACCGGCCGCCCCGACGGTGGCGCCGACACCTACGAGATCGTCATCGAGAACGGCACCTGCACCGTCTCCGAGACCCCCACCCGCGACCCGAAGCTCAGCCTCACCATGGGCCCGGTCGAGTTCCTGAGGATCGTCTCCGGCGGGGCCAACCCGGTGATGATGTTCATGACCGGCAAGCTCAAGGCCAAGGGTGACCTGGGCCTGGCCGCCAACATCGCCAACCTGTTCGACATCCCCAAGGCCTGACGATGGCCGAGTTCTCGCTCGACCTGAACGAGGAACAGCGGGACCTGCGGGACTGGGTGCACGGCTTCGCCGCCGAGGTCGTGCGCCCGGCCGCCGCCGAGTGGGACGCCCGGGAGGAGACCCCCTGGCCGATCATCCAGGAGGCGGCGAAGATCGGCCTGTACGGCTTCGAGTTCCTCGCCACCTGCTGGGCCGACCCCACCGGGCTGTCCCTGCCGATCGCCAGCGAGGAGCTCTTCTGGGGCGACGCCGGCATCGGGCTGAGCATCTTCGGCAGCTCGCTCGCCGTCGCCGCCATCTACGGCACCGGCACCCCCGACCAGATGGTCGAATGGGTGCCGCAGTGCTTCGGCACCGTCGACGCCCCCGCCGTCGCCGCGTTCTGCACCACCGAACCGGAGGCCGGCTCCGACGTCTCGGCCATGCGTACCCGCGCCGTCTACGACGAGGCCGCCGACGAGTGGGTGCTACGCGGGCAGAAGGCGTACGCTACCAACGGCGGGATCGCCGGGGTGCACGTGGTCACCGCCTCCGTCGCGCCCGAGCTGGGTTCGCGCGGGCAGGCCGCGTTCGTCGTACCGCCGGGGACGGCCGGGCTGCACGCGACCCGGAAGCTCAAGAAACTGGGACTGCGCGCCTCGCACACCGCCGACGTCTTCCTCGACGACGTCCGGGTGCCCGGACGCTGTCTGCTCGGCGGCAAGGACGCGCTGGACGAGCGGTTGGCCCGCGCCCGGTCCGGGCAACGGGCCAGCGGCCAGGCCGCGATGCGCACCTTCGAACTGTCCCGGCCGACGGTCGGCGCGCAGGCGCTCGGCGTCGCCCGCGCCGCCTACGAGTACGCCCTCGACTACGCCAGGGACCGGGTCCAGTTCGGCCGGCCGATCATCGCCAACCAGGCCGTCGCGTTCGCCCTGGCCGACATGAAGATGGAGATCGACGCCGCCCGGCTGCTGGTCTGGCGGGCGGCCTGGATGGGCCGCAACAACCGGCCGTTCACCGCCGGCGAGGGCTCGATGTCCAAGCTCAAGGCGGGCGAGGTGGCCGTCGCGGTGACCGACCGGGCCGTGCAGCTCCTCGGCGGGGCCGGCTTCCTGCGCGACCACCCGGTCGAACGCTGGTACCGGGACTCCAAGATCTACACCATCTTCGAGGGCACCTCCGAGATCCAACGGCTGGTCATCTCCCGCGCCATCTCCGGCGTCCAGATCCGCTGACCGTCGCCACCGGTCGACCGCCCGGTCACCGCCCGTCCACCACGGGCGACGCCGACTGGGCGGTCGGCCGGCGACGACGCATGATCGGAAAGGAATCCCTGGTGGGGGCCCCGGCCGGCCCCACGTCGTACCCCGAAGGAGGTCGCCGGATGGACCTGCCGTTCATCGTGGCCACACTGACCAGGCGGGGACTGCTCACCCCCGGGCACCCCGTCCGGGTCGCCTCGCAACTCGCCGCGCTGCGCCAGTGGGGCTGGGGCATGGCCGGCGAACTGCGGCAGGCAGCCGCCCGCGACCCGGGCCGGGTCGCCGTCGTCGACGAGCACGGCCACGAACTCACCTACCGGGAACTGCTCGACCGGGCCGAACGGCTCGCCCGGTCGATGCGCAGCGTGCTCGGCGTACAGGCCGGGGACCGGGTCGGGCTGCTGTGCCGCAACCACCACGGGCTCATCGAGGGCATCGTCGCCGCCACCCTGCTCGGCGCCGACGCGGTGCTGGTCAACACCGGACTGTCCGCCGCGCAGCTCGCCACCGTCGCCGAGGAGCAACGGCTGCGGGTGCTGGTGCACGACACCGAGTTCGCCGAGCGGCTCCTCGGCGTCCCCGCCGAGGTGCACCGGGTCGACGAACCCGGCCTCGACGCCCTGATCGCCGCCGCGCTCCCCGCCGACCGGCTCTCCCCGCCCGCCCACGACGGCCGGACCATCGTGCTGACCTCCGGCACCACCGGCACCCCCAAGGGCGCCCGCCGGCCCGTCCCGAACGGCTTCGGCCCGCTGGTGTCCATCATCGACCGCATCCCGCTGCACACCCACGACACCGTGCTGATCGCCGCCCCGATCTTCCACACCTGGGGGTACGCGGCACTCCAGGTCGCCTTCGCGCTGCGCGCCACCATCGTGCTGCACCGCCGGTTCGACCCCGCCGCCACGCTGGACGCGCTCGTGGCGCACCGCTGCCAGGCGCTGTTCGCCGTACCGGTGATGGTGCAGCGTCTGCTCGACGTGCCGCCGCCGGACCCGCGACCGCCGCTGACGGTGGTCGCGGTCAGCGGCTCGGCGCTGCCCGGCGGCCTCACCACCCGGTTCATGGACACCTACGGCGACGTCCTCTACAACCTGTACGGCTCCACGGAGGTCTCCTGGGCCGCCATCGCCGGCCCCGCCGAGCTGCGCCAGGCCCCCACCACCGCCGGTCGCCCCCCGCACGGCACCCGCCTGGAGATCGTCGACGACGACGGGAAGCCGGTGCCGGCCGGGCGGGTCGGCCGGATCCTCGTCGGCAACGAGATGCTGTTCGAGGGTTACACCTCGGGGGCCCGCCGGGAGACCCACGACGGGCTGCTCGACACCGGTGACCTCGGCCGGGTCAACGCCGACGGACTGCTCTTCGTCGACGGCCGCGCCGACGACATGATCGTCTCCGGCGGGGAGAACGTGTTCCCGTCCGAGCTGGAGGACCTGCTCGCCCGGCTGCCGCAGGTCCGCGAGGCGGCCGTGCTCGGCGTGCCGGACCCGCAGTACGGGCAGCGGCTGGCCGCGTTCCTCGCCCTGCACCCCGGCGAGACCCTGGACCCGGAGGCGGTACGCGAGTACGTCAGGCGCTACCTGGCCCGGTTCTCCGTACCCCGGGACGTGGTCTTCGTGAAGTACCTGCCCCGCAACGCCACCGGCAAGGTGCTCACCCGGGAACTCCGCCGCTACTACGGCTGATCCTCCCCCCGGTGGTCCCCCGAGTCGACGATCGGGGTGCGGCGGGGGACTCTCCCCGATGTCGTCGCTCCCCGTCACCGGCAGGCTCGACGCCATGAAGATCATGAATCGACGGGCCGTGCTCGTCGCCACGACCCTCGGTGCCCTGCTCGCCGTCGCCGCCCCCGTGCCCGCTTCCGCCGCCGCTCCCGCCTCCGCCGGTGACCGGCGCGGGGCTGCCGGCTGCCGGCCCGGCACCCTCGACCCGACCCCCGTCGCGCAGGCGATAGCCGGGTTACCCGACGCCGACGCCACCAGCGCCCAGGTCCGGATCACCACGCCCGACGGCTGCTGGACCGGCGCCACCGGCGTACGGGACCTGCGCGGCCCGACCGGCGTACCGCCGCAGGCCCGGTTCCGGGTCGGCAGCGTCACCAAGGCGTTCACCGCCGCCATGGTGCTGCAACTCGTGGCCGAGGGCCGGATCGACCTCGACGCGACGGTGCAACGGCTCCTGCCCGGGCTGCTCCCCGCCGACTACCCGCCGGTCAGCGTCCGGCAACTGCTCGACCACACGAGCGGCCTGCCCAGCCCCCGCGTGCCGGACGACATCGAGTGGCAGCTCGCCCACCGGTACGACAGGTGGACCCCACGGCAACTGGTCCGGCTCGGGCTGGAGAACCCCCGCGAGTTCGACCCCGGCACGAGGCAGCACTACACCAACATGGGGTACATCGTCGCCGGGATGATCATCGAGAAGGTCACCGGCCACCCGTACGCGACGGAACTGGACAGGCGCATCGCCCGGCCGCTCGGCCTGAAGGACACGTACGCGCCGGGTGACGACCCGCGCCTCCGGGGTCCGCACGCCCACGGCTACCAGGCCGTCGTCCGCGACGGTCGGACCGAACTGGTCGACGTCACCACCTGGAGCCAGACCTTCACCCCGGCCGCCGGCAACGTCGTCTCCAGCCTGACCGACCTGGACACCTTCCTCACCGCGCTGTTCGCCGGTCGGATCGTGCCACCGGCCCAGCTCGACACGATGTTCACCCTGCCGGGCGTGCCGGACGTCGGCGGCGGGCCGGCCCGCTACAGCGCGGGGCTCACCGCGTTCCCGCTGCCCGACGGCGAAACCCTGTGGATCAAGACCGGTTCCCGGTACGGCTACCTCGCCGGGGTCGCCTCCACCAGGGACGGCCGGTTCCGGATGGAGTACTCGATCACCGGCACCGACGCCAAGGGCGAGAATCTCAGCGCCACCGCCCAACGGGTCATCGCCGCCGCCCTGTCCCTGCTCTGACCCGCCCTGCGCCAGCTCTGAGCCGCCTGTCCCTGCTCTGACCCGCCCTGTCCCCGCCCTGTCCCTGCTCTGACCGTGCGGCCCGACGGGCGGCACCCGGCCGGGCCGGCAGGGGTCAGTCGGGGACGGTGATCCGGCCGTCGATCGCGGTGGCGGCGATGTCGGTGCGGTGGTGCGAGCCGGCCAGCTCGATGCCGCGTACCAGGGCGTAGGCGGCGTCCCGGGCGGCGGTCAGGTCCGGGCCGGTGGCCGTACCGCAGAGGACCCGGCCGCCGGCGGAGAGCAACGCGCCGTCGGCGGCCCGGCGGACGGTGCCGGCGTGGATGACGCCCGGGTGGTCGGCGCCGGTGATCACGTCACCAGTACGTGGGGTCGCCGGGTAACCCTCGGCGGCCACCACCACCGTGACGGCCGCACCGTCCCGCCACCGCAGCGGCGGGTGCGCGGCCAGCGTGCCCGTCGCCGCGGCGTGCAGCAGGCCGCCGAGCGGGGTCTCCAGCAGCGCCAGCACGACCTGGGTCTCCGGGTCGCCGAAGCGGGCGTTGAACTCGATCACCCGGGGGCCGGCGGCGGTGAGCGCCAGCCCGACGTAGAGCAGCCCGGCGAACGGGGTGCCCCGGCGGCGCATCTCGGCGAGCGTCGGGTGGACCACGTCGGCCAGCACCTCGTCGACCAGGCCCGGCGGTGCCCACGGCAGTGGCGCGTAGGCCCCCATGCCGCCGGTGTTCGGGCCGGTGTCGCCGTCGCCGGCCCGCTTGAAGTCCTGCGCCGGCAGCAGCGGCAGGGCCGCCTCACCGTCGGTCACCACGAACAGGGAGACCTCGGGGCCGGAAAGATACTCCTCGATCACCACCCGACCGCACTCCTGCGCGTGCCGCAGCGCGACGTCCCGGTCGTCGGTGACCACCACGCCCTTGCCGGCGGCCAGCCCGTCGTTCTTCACCACGTACGGCGTGCCGAACTCGTCGAGCGCCCGCCCGACGCTCTCCGCGTCCGTGCAGGTGTACGCGCGGGCGGTCGGCACCCCGGCCGCCGTCATGACCTCCTTGGCGAAGGTCTTGGAGCCCTCCAGCCGGGCCGCCGCGGCCGACGGGCCGAACACGGGGACGCCCTTGGCGCGTACCGCGTCGGCGACCCCCGCGACCAGCGGGGCCTCCGGCCCGATCACCACCAGGTCGGCACCGACCTCCACCGCCAACCCGGCCACCGCGGCGGGATCGGACGGATCGACCTGCCGCAGCTCCGCCACACCCGCGATCCCCGGGTTACCGGGTGCCGCGAACAGGGCCTCGACCGCCGGGTCCTCGACCAACCCGAGCGCGAGCGCATGCTCCCGCCCGCCACCACCCAGAAGAAGTACGCGCACGGCGACGAATCCTACCCACCACCCCCACCCTCCCCTCCCCCCTGCCCCACACCCGCCTCCCCCGCCCCGCCCCCGCCTCTCCCGCCCCCGCCCCGGCTTTCCCCGGTGATCAAGAGGTTTGCGTCACGTTGAAGATCGACTTTGACGCGAACCTCTTGGTCAACTGACGCAAAGCTCTTGATCACCGAGCGAGGGGGCGAGGAGAGGGGAAGCCTGGGGCAGGCCGGGCGCGATGCTCGACGAGCTAGGGGCGGGAGCGGGTGAGGGCCATGGCCTGGCGGACGGTGTGCGGGATGTAGTCCGGGCGCAGCGCGTCGGACCAGGTGAACCGGAGCACCCGCCAACCGGCGTTGACCAGGCGGTTCTGCCGGCGACGGTCGGCGAACAGGGCCTCCGGGGTGCCGTGCGGGCCCGCCCCGTCGGCCTCGGCGATCAACCGCGCCGCCCGCCATCCGAGGTCACCGATACCGAGCAGGTGACCGTCTCCGTCCCGGACCTCCTGTTGCAGCACGTCGGGTGGGACTCCGCCGTCGACGCAGCGCAGCCGCGACCACGTTTCCAGCGGTGACTGGGCGCGACCGTCCACCTCGGCGAGGTGCCTGCGGGCCGCCGGGGCACCCCGACGGCCCCGGACGAGCGTCGGCGCGGTGGTCAGGTCCTCCGGGGTGACGAGCCCCCGGTTCAGGGCCGAGTCGAGCACGGACACCGCCGGGTACCGGTCGAGCCGGAGAATCATATCCGTCACCGTGCGCAACGGCGAGGTCGTGGGAACGCCGGCTACGTCGACGACGTCGCCCGGGGCCACGGTGAACTGGTGGACGACCAGCATGGGGTCGGTGTGCCGTTGCGGCCGGGGCCGGTCCACCGGCACCGACACGTGGACGGCGGGTCGGCGTGGCCCGGCGATGTCGTGCAGCGCGAGGGCGCTGTCGAGGACGGCGAAGGCTCCGGGGCCGAGGCTCGTCACCGCCGCCCGGATGCGGGCCCGCGGGGCGTCCGTGTCCGGTGGCGGCCCGACGGGGGCGTAGCAACCACGGGACAGCCGCCTCCACCGCCCGGAGCGGCAGAGTTGCCGGACATGGTGCCGGGTCAACCCGGCCGCGAGGGCCTGCGACATGGTGACCATGCCGTCCTGCCCGAGGGCGATCCGACGGAGAATTTCGAGCGGCATCACCCCGCCACCCTCACGCCCCGCCCACCCCCACTTCCACCCCTGTGGATAACCCTGTGGACAACCCTCGGGTTTCCACAGGTGATCAAGAGGTTTGCGTCATCGGAGGGCGAATCCGTGACGCAAACCTCTTGATCACCGGGGCACAGCGGGGGGCACAGCGGGGCCGCGCACAGCGCGGGGAGGGGAGGCGGGGGTCAGGGGAGGAGGGGGTGGCGGACGACGTTCTCCTCGCGGCCGGGGCCCACGCCCACCACGCTGACCCGGGTGCCGGTGATCTCCTCGATGCGGGCGATGTAGCGGCGGGCATTCTCCGGCAGCTCGTCCTCGGTGCGCGCCTTGCTGATGTCCTCCCACCAACCGTCGTGCTCTTCGTAGATCGGGGTGGCGTGGTGGAAGTCGGTCTGCGTCATCGGCATGTCGTCGAAGCGCTCGCCGTTGATCTCGTACCCGACGCAGAGCGGGACCTTGGGCAGGCCGGTGAGCACATCCAGCTTCGTGACGACCAGGTCGGTGACACCGTTGAGGCGGCACGCGTACCGGGCCACGACGGCGTCGAACCAGCCGCACCGACGTTCCCGGCCGGTGGTCGTGCCGTACTCGTGGCCGACCTTGCGCAGGTGCTGGCCGTTGTCGTCGAACAGCTCGGTCGGGAACGGGCCCGACCCCACCCGCGTGGTGTACGCCTTGCTCACCGCGATCACCCTGGTGATCGCCGTGGGCGGGATGCCGGCACCCACGCACGCCCCACCGGCCGTCGGGTTCGACGAGGTCACGAAGGGGTAGGTGCCGTGGTCCATGTCGAGCATCGTGGCCTGGGCACCCTCCAGCAGCACCGTCTCGCCCCGGTCCAGGGCGTCCCAGAGCATCACCCGGGTCTCGGCGATGTACGGCCGCAGCCGCTCGGCGTAGCGCAGGTACTCCTCGACGGTCTCGTCGACGTCGATCGCCTTGCGGTTGTAGACCTTGAACAGCAGCTGGTTCTTCTCGCGCAGCGCGAGTTCCAGCTTCTTGCGCAGGATGCCCGGGTCGAGCAGGTCCTGGAGCCGGATGCCCATCCGGGCGACCTTGTCGCCGTACGCCGGGCCGATGCCGCGCCCGGTGGTGCCGATCCGGGCCGAGCCGAGGTAGCGCTCCACCACCCGGTCCAGCGCGCGGTGGTGCGGCATGATCAGGTGCGCGTCGCCGGAGATCCGCAGCCGGGACACGTCCACCCCCCGCTCGGCGAGCCCGTCGATCTCGGCGAGCAGCACCTTCGGGTCGACCACCACCCCGTTGCCGATGACGATCATCGCGCTCGGGGAGAGCGCGCCTGACGGCATCAGGTGCAGCGCGTACTTCTGCCCGTCCGGCGTGATCACCGTGTGGCCGGCGTTGTTGCCGCCGGAGTAGCGCACGACGTAGTCGACCCGCTCACCCAGCAGGTCGGTAACCTTGCCCTTGCCCTCGTCGCCCCACTGAGCGCCGATGAGCACGATCGCTGGCATCTTGTCCGCCTCCAGAAGGCTCGGGTGCCAGGTGGCGACCGGTTGGCGAGCCCGGGGTGTCAGGCTAACAAGTACAAACGGCGTGGCCGGCAGGGGTTCACGTCGCGAGGCAGGAGGCCCGGAGTGTACGACGTGGTGCTGCTCACCCTCGGCTCCGAGCGGGACGCTCCCGGTGGGGGCTGCGGCAGCGGCGACGCCTGCTGCGGCGGTGCTCCCGAGGCCACCGGGAAACCGGCCGCGCCGCCGGACAGGGAGCGCTGCGAGACGCCGCGCGTACCGGTGCTGGCCTGCGCGGACGCGCTGACC
Organism: Micromonospora sp. WMMD723; assembly: GCF_049863385.1. Classification (NCBI taxonomy): domain Bacteria; kingdom Bacillati; phylum Actinomycetota; class Actinomycetes; order Micromonosporales; family Micromonosporaceae; genus Micromonospora; species Micromonospora sp. WMMD723. Next base: position 2,216,822 of record NZ_JBMKNR010000001.1, on the reverse strand, counting down.
GCGCGGGGTGCCCGGGTGGAGACCGTCGTCGCCCGTTCCGACGCCGAGGTCGACGAGGTGCTGGCCCGGCTGGACGCCCCGGCCCGCCCCGACGGCCTCGCCTGGCCCGACCCGGACAGCAAGACCAGGCTGGTCGTCGCCGTCGCCAGCGACGCCCAGTTGCGCGCCGTCGTGCGTCGGCTCGTCCGCCGGTACGCCCCACCGCCCAGCCGCCGTCCCGCCGAGCTGGCCGGCGACCGTACGGTGCCCGACCTGCCGCCGATCGGCGTACTCCCGCTCGATCCGGCCCGGGGTGGCCCGCACCGGGACCTGGCCGCGCAGCTCGGCCTGCCCCGGGACCCGGCGGCGGTGGCGGCGGCCGTGCTCGACGGCGGGGTACGCCGGCTCGACCTGCTGCGCAACGACGGCGGTTCGGTGACCCTGGACGGGGCGCTGCTCGGTGCCGCCGACGAGGCGGGCCGGCCGCTGCACTGGCGGGGTCGGGTGGAGGTGGACGACGCGGTGCTCTCCGACGGCGCGGACCCGATCCTGGCCTGCGCGATCGGCAACGCCGGCGGTTACGCCACCCTCGACTCGCTGCCGCTGCTCACCGCCGGCGACCCGGCCGACGGTCGGGTGGAGGTCGCGGTGGCCGTTCCCGTGCCGACCCGCCCGACGTTGGGTAGGAAGAAGAAGATCCGGTACGAGGTCCGGCGGGCCCGGGGCCGGGCGGTGGCGGTGATCCCCCGGGACGAGCGGGTGCCCTTCCTCGACGACGGGGTCGAGGGTGAGCTGAGTCGCAAGCGGTCCTGGTGGACCGAGCCCGGAGCCTGGGCGGTCTTCACCGGCTGACCGTTCCCCGCGTCCGTCACCCGGCGTAACGGGAACGGGACGGCCTATCCTCGGCGGGAGGAGTGGGGAGGATCCGTGGTGGACGACAACGCCGACCGGGCCGGACAGCCCGGCCAGCAGCCGGGGCCGGAGCGGGACATCGAACCTCTCTGGCCGCCCGACCCCCCGGTGCCGCACTGGGCCGCCGAGCCCACGCCGGTCTACCCGCCGACGGCGTACCCGTCACTGGCGGCGGAGGTCGCGCCCCTGCCGACCGACGGCGGCTGGACCCCGCCCGGGGACGGTTGGGTGCCCGACCTGCCCGAGCCGACCCCGTCGACCCAAACTCCCCCTCGGTACGACGACTCCCCGAGGTACGACGATTCCCCCGGCTACGACCCCCCTCCCGGCTACGACCCTCCCGGGTACGCCGCCCCGGCGGATCGTGGCGGTGCGGGCCGGACGACCGCACCGGCCGGTGGGACGGGTCCGGGCCGGACCGGGCGGGTGGATCTCGACCTGCCCTTCACGTTGGACCCGTCGCTCGCCGGTCCCCCGGCACCGCCGGCCCCCGCCGCTACGCCGCCCGGACCTTCCACGGCTGCTGCGCCGGCCGGGCCCGGGCCGCTGACTCCGGCCGCCCCGCCCGCCGGGCCAGGACCGTCGATGTCGGCTGCTGCGACGCCCCCGCCGAACAGTCCGTCCCGTCCCGCCCCACCAACCCCTCCGCGCAACGGGAGCGTCGTGGCCCACGGAGATGACCCGACCGAGTTGAATCCTGGAAGGTTCGGGCCCCCGGCGGGGCCGAAATCCTCCAAGATCCAGGAGGCCGACCCGGCGGTCGTGGCGGCGGTGCCGGCACAGTTCACGGGGCGGGGCGAGTCACCCTGGGCGTTGCCGCCCCAGCGGCTCTCCACCGGGACCGACGAGCCCGACCGGATCACCGGTCCGGCCACCGCACCGGTACGCGGGGCCGACCACCCAGCGGCAGCGACACCTGGATCCGGCGGGCGGGAGCAGGTGCCAGGTGGGCCGACGCACCTGCCCGGCGGGGCGACCCACGCGTCAGCCGGGCCGACGCACCTGCGCGGTGGACAGCACGAGCCCGTGGGCCGCGTCGCCGTCGGGCCGCAGCCGTCCCCGGAGGATCCGACCGCAGCCGACGGCACGCCCCACCCGGCACCCGTCGGACCACCGCCGCCCCCTCCGGCCACCGCCGGCCCCGGCGTCCCCGAACAGTTCCGAGCCGGGGACACCGGTCCGGACCGACCGGAACCGACGGCACCGGGCCGGCCGGAGCCGACCGCAGCGGGACCGGACGGCCCTGGTTTCGATCCGCCCGGAACCAGGTCGGCAGTTCCCGGCCCGCTCCGACCGGAGTCGACGGACCCTGGCGGCCCCGGGCTGCCCACCCAGCCGGCATCCGGCCTGTCCCGACCCGAGCCGCCGGCAGTCGCCCTCCCACTGCCTGAACAGTCGGTACCCGGTCTGTCCCGGCCCGAGCCGCCGGCGCCTGACCTGTCGCTGCCCGAGCCGTGGGAACCCGGCCTGGCGCTGCCCGAACAGCCGGTCCACGGGTACCCGGCACCGGGACAGCAACCCGGACCCGGCCAGCCGGTGCCCGGACCGCCGCAGGCAACGGGGCAACAGACCGCACCGCAGCAGGCAGGAGGACAGCAGACCGGACCGCAGCAGGCGACGGGTCAGCCGGTTCCGGGGCCGCAAGCGGCAGCGGTACCACCCGCGCCGGGACAGCAGGTGACCGGCGGGTGGTACCGGCCGTCCTGGCCGGAGCCGTCGGCCCCCGGCGGGACGCCTCCGACGCCGACGCCCGCGCCGGTCTATCCCGATCCGCTCGCCCCGGCCGGCTACCCCGAGATGGGATGGTCACCGGAGAGCGGGATCGCGCCGACCGCCGAGGACTTCGCCCGCCGCCGGCAGATCCGGCCGGCCGAGCCGATCGCCACGATGGGCGTCCGGGCCATGGTCAACAGGATCGGCCTGGTGAAGCTCCCTCCGGGGCAGCACGAGCAGGAGGTGAAGCGGGACATCGAGATGGTGCGCCGCAACTTCGGCGGGCTGCGCCAGGTGACCGTGGTCAATCCCAAGGGCGGGGCCGGCAAGACGGTGGCCATCCTGCTGCTCGCGATGACCTTCGGGCAGAAGCGCGGGGGTTACGTGCTGGCCTGGGACAACAACGAGACCCAGGGCACCCTGGGGATGCGGGCGCAGCAGGACTTCCACTCCCGTACGGTGCGCGACATGCTGCGGGACCTCGGGCAGTTCCAGGGGCCGCACGGCCGGATCGGCGACCTGTCGCAGTACGTCCGCTCGCAGGGCGAGGGGATGTTCGACGTGCTCGCCTCGGACGAGTCGGCCACCGGGGGCGAGATGCTGACGGCGGCGGCGTTCGCCGAGATCCGCGAGGTGGTGAGCCGGTTCTACAAGTTGATCTTCGTGGATACCGGGAACAACGTCCGGGCGCAGAACTGGCAGGCCGCGATGGACGCCACCGACCAGTTGGTGGTCACCATGTCGGCCCGTAACGACTCGGCGGAGACGGCCGCCCGGATGCTCGACCACCTGGAACAGAGCGGCCGGCACCGGCTCGTCCGGCAGGCGGTGACGGTGGTGTCGATGCCCCCGTCACGCAAGGAGATCGACCTGCCGGCCATCCAGGAGCACTTCGCCGCCCGGACGAGGGCGGTGCTGCTCGCGCCGTACGAGCGGCTGATCGACACCGGCGAGCCGATCCGGTACGGCGGGCTCTCCTCGGCCACCCGGGACGCCTGGCTGAAGATCGCGGCGGCGGTGGCCGAGGGCCTCTGACCCCGGTCGGCCGGTCCGCCCCGACGACCGTCGGGGCGGACCGGGGACGGGCCGGTCAGGCGCTGGCGAGGGCGTCCCCGGCGGCCGGGTCGCAGTCGCGGAGGAACTGGGCACACCTGGCGGCCTCGTCCGCCTCGCCGATCTCCCCGGCGGCCCGGGACAGGACGTAGAGGCAGCGCAGGAAACCCCGGTTCGGGGTGTGCGACCAGGGCACCGGGCCGTGCCCCTTCCAGCCGCTGCGCCGCAACTGGTCCAGGCCCCGGTGGTAGCCGGTGCGGGCGTACGCGTACGCCGCGACCACCTGGCCGCCGTCCAGGGCCCGGGTGGCCAGCGCCGCCCAGGCCGCGCTGTGCGTCGGGAAGCGGGCCGCGACCTCGGCGTACGCCTCGTCGGTGCCCTGCTCTGCGGCAGCGGCCAGCGCGGCGTCCGCCTCGTCGTGCGCGGGCAGGAGGGTGGCCGGAGGCTCAGGCAACAGGTTCTGCATCGCCCCATTCAACCCGCTTCGCCCTGCGCGGCGCGAGGGGGTCGGGTGGGTACGCTGGCTGAACGGTGGAGGTCTACGTCACGTCGGGGACCCCACCTGGTGAACCCTCGGCCCCGTCGGGTGAACCCTCGGCCGACCGTACCGGCCCTGCGGCCCATGCCACCCGAAGATATTTTCCACTACAACTATTGGTCCGGAGCCTCCCCAGGACCCGGTTACGCAGGAGCCCGGCGACCTCGGTCGCCGGGCTCCTGTCGTCGGTACCCCTGCCCCGGTGCGCGGTGGCGGGGTGGGGGCAGGATGGCGGGGTGCCCACCCCACCTCCGGCGGACGTCATCGCGCCGCACGACACCAGTCATGACGAGATCGAGACCCGTGCCGAGTTCGACAGGCACCTGGCCGCCGACAGCCTCGCCGGGCTGACCGTGCAGGGTCTCCGCCTCGACCTCGACCCGGTCCCCGACCTGACCGCCGCCGACGTGACCGGCACCCTCTTCGTCGGCTGCCGGTTCGCCGGCCGGGAGGTCGGCGCGGACCTGGTCCGGCGCGGCGCGAACGTGGTACCGCCCTTCTCCGGCCTGCCGTACCCGACCCAGCCGGCCCACCTCTACACCCCGACCGACCTGGCCGAGGGGTTCGCCACCGCCGGGTTCGCCGGAATGTACGACACCCGGGTCTACGACCACTTCCGCGCCCACGGTGGCGCGCTGCCGGACGTGAAGGAGGCGCTCGGCCAGCGGTTGCACGACCACGGCGTGGACAACGCCCTGGCCGACGCGACCCGGACCTGGCTCGCCACCCACGGGCCGCAGTCGGTGGTGGGGGTGATGGGCGGGCACGCGGTCCAGCGCGGCAGTGTGCCGTACCGGATGGCGGCGGTGCTGGGCTGGGAGTTGGCGCGGGCCGACCGGCTGGTGGTGACCGGCGGCGGCCCCGGGGTGATGGAGGCGGCCAACCTGGGCGCGTTCCTGTCGGCCTGGCCGGCGCAGGAGCTGAGCACGGCGATCGACCTGCTGGCGGTGGCCCCCGACTTCACCGACCACGACCGCTACACGGCCGCCGCGCTGGCCGTGCGGGACCGCTACGCGGCGACCGTGCCGCAGCAGCGCGGTCCCGGGGTGGACTGGGCCCGTTCCGGCGGGCTGGCCATCCCCACCTGGCTGTACGGGCACGAACCGGCGAACCTGTTCGCCGGGCGGATCGCCAAGTACTTCTCCAACGCCATCCGGGAGGACACCATCCTGCGGCTGGCCCGGGGCGGGATCGTCTTCGCGCCCGGCCGGGCCGGCACCGTGCAGGAGGTGTTCCAGGCGGCCACGAAGACGTACTACGGCACGGACGGGGCGAGCGGGGCGTACGTCTTCCTCGACCAGGCGTACTGGACCCGGGAGCTGCCGATCGAGTCGTTGCTGCGGCCGTTGTTCGCCGGGTCGCCCTTCGGTGACCTGTCCGGCAGCATCCACCTCACCGACGACGTACGGGAGGCCGTCCGGGTGCTCACCGCGACCGCCTGACGGCCCGGCCCGGCCGGGCGGGACGGGCGGGACCCGAGACGGCGACGGCCGGCACCCCGGGTGGGGAGCCGGCCGTCGCCGGGGTACGTCAGGGTCACTTCATCCGGGTGCCGGTGGAGCGCAGGTGCTCGCACGCCTCGACGACCCGGGCGGCGAGACCGGCCTCGGCCAGCTTGCCCCAGGTACGCGGGTCGTACTGCTTCTTGTTGCCGACCTCGCCGTCGATCTTGAGTACGCCGTCGTAGTTGCGGAACATGTGGTCCGCGACGGGCCGGGTGAAGGCGTACTGGGTGTCGGTGTCGATGTTCATCTTCACCACGCCGTAGTCGAGCGCCTCCCGGATCTCCTCCAGCAGCGAGCCGGAGCCGCCGTGGAAGACCAGGCTGAGCGGCTTGTCCTTGCCGTACTTGGCGCCGACCGCCTCCTGGATCTGGTTGAGGATCTCCGGCCGGAGCTTGACGTTGCCCGGCTTGTAGACGCCGTGCACGTTGCCGAAGGTCAGCGCCGCCATGTAGCGGCCCTTCTCGCCCAGGCCCAGCGCCTCGACCATGGCCAGGCCGTCCTCGACGGTGGTGTAGAGCTTGTCGTTGATGGCGTTCTCGACGCCGTCCTCCTCGCCACCGACGACGCCGACCTCGATCTCCAGGACGATCTTGCCCTTGGCGGCCTCGTCGAGGAGCTGGGCGGCGATCTCCAGGTTCTCCGCCACCGGCACTGCCGAGCCGTCCCACATGTGCGACTGGAACAGCGGCTCCTGGCCGCCCTTCACCCGCTCCTGGGAGATGGCCATCAGCGGCCGGACGAACCCGTCCAGCTTGTCCTTCGGGCAGTGGTCGGTGTGCAGCGCGATGTTGACCGGGTACTTCTTGGCCACCTCGTGCGCGTACGCGGCGAACGCCACCGCGCCGGTCACCATGTCCTTGACCGACGGACCGGACAGGTACTCCGCGCCACCGGTGGAGACCTGGATGATGCCGTCGCTCTCCGCGTCGGCGAAGCCCTTCAGCGCCGCGTTCAGGGTCTGCGACGAGGTCACGTTGATCGCGGGGTACGCGTACCGGCCGGCCTTGGCCCGGTCCAGCATCTCCGCGTAAGCCTCGGGGGAAGCGATGGGCATGTGAAACGCTCCTTACTTACCGCTCTCGGCCGCGCTGGCCGCTGTCTTCCATCGGTGCGCCGGACCGCGCTGTCCACCGTCGGCAGTATCCCGTAGGAGGCGTCGGCGGACACAACCGCCCCGGTGACCGTCCACCGCCCGGCCTCACCGGGCCTCCCGGCCGTCCGGCACGGCGACGCTGATCAGCCAGGTCACCACGGCCATCACGATGGCCCCCCAGAAGGCCGGCCAGAAACCGTCCACCCGGAACGACAGGTCGACCGCGCGCGCGATCCGGTCGGTCAGCAGGAACAGCAGGGCGTTCACCACCAGCGCGAACAGCCCGAGGGTGAGCAGGTAGAACACGCAACCGACCACCTTGATCACCGGTTTGAGCACCGCGTTGACCACGCCGAAGATCAGCGCCACCAGCAGCAGGGTGAGCGCGGTGTTCGCGCCGTTGCGCCCGGAGACGTCGACCCCGGGCACGATCAGCGTGGTGACCCACAGCGCGATCGCCGTGATCACCAACCGGATCAGGAAACCCACCGGTCCATCCTGACACCGCCCGGCGTCGCCGGTGGGACGTTCCCGCGTTCCCGCGCCCACCGGGCGACCTCCGCCACCAGCCCGTACGGTGGGGTGGACAGGCCGCCGCAACCAGGGAGGGACGATGGGTCAGCCCGACGAGGACTTCACCCCGAGCGACCACCTCGACCCGCAGGAACGCGACCTGGAGGCCGAGCCGGCCGACGCGGTCGAGCAGGCCGCCGTGGTCGGCCCGGACGAGACCGACGCCGAGCCGCACCGGGGCCTGGAGGTCGCCGACTGGGACGCCATGGAGCAGGCCCGGGTGGTCACCGCCGACGAGGACGACTACCGCTGACGGTGCGGGACGGCCGACGACGCCCCGGCGCGGCGGGACGACGCGGAACGCGGCCACCGTGAGAGGCTGACCACGTTCCGTCACCCGCCGGAAGGCAGCCCTCATGTTTCGGCACCACCTGCGGCGCTGGTTCGCCTCATTCGTCGTCGTCGGCGCGTTCTTCGGCACCGCCGCCGGACCCGCCGTGGCCGCTGGCGCGTTCGTCCCCACCGCCGCCGTGCCGGCCGCAGCCGGGGCGGTGAAGATCGAATCGCGGGACCTGCTGGTCGCGCCCGGGCACAGCACCTCGGGCCAGGTGCGCATCGACATCCCTCACATCGCCGAGGGCGAGCCATTCCACCTCGACATGGACCTGTCCGAGCTGGACAGGGTCGGCCGCCTCACCACCTCGGGCGACGGCTGGAGTTGCGCCCAACCCGCCAGGCACCTGAGCTGCACCGCCAGAAGAGGCAAGGCGGCCATGTCGAACGAGTTCCCCACCCTGTTCTTCCAGATCGACGCCCGGTCCGACGCGTCGTTGGACACCCGGGTCGAGCTTCGCTTCGACGTGACGTCGTCCGCGGCCAGCGGCACCCGGACCACCACGGTGACCGTCGTCGAGGGAGTCGACCTCCAGACCACGCCGAAGGCGGAGCTGAGCGTCGAGCCCGGCGACCTGCTCGACGTCACCGGCACCGTGCGCAACGCCGGCCCCGGACCCGAACGCGGTGTCGTGCTCACCATGGACCCGGACTGGCTGTTGACGTACCGCGACAACTTCCGCAACTGCCGGTGGAGGGAGGGCACCCCGCTCGTCTGCCACTTCGACACGGAACTCGAACCGGGGGTCACCTACCGCCTCTCGGATCCGCTGCCGTTGCGGGTGAACAGGATCGCCCGCAGCGGCCTGGTGCTGACCAACCGGCTCCAGTGGTGGACCACCGACGACTGGGCGCTGGTCGAGAAGGATCCGACCGCACCGAAACCGCCCGACACTCCCGGCAACGGCATCGAGCTGCGCCTGGTCGCCCAACCGTCCGCGGCGCGGACCGATCCGGCCGTCCGGAACAGCTGGACCGACGTCCGGGTGACCATCACCGGCGACCGGACGGCGGACGCCGCCGCCGTGGGTGACGAGGCCCGGGTGCGGGTCGGTGACCGGGTGAAGATGACGATCGGCTTCCGCAACCTGGGGCCGACGGCCGTGGAGACGTGGCGGGAACAACCCCTGGTGCAGGTCGACATCCCGGACGGCCTGACGGTGGTCGACATCGTCTGGAACTGCTACCCGGTCACCGATGGGAAGTGGAACGGTGGCGACATAGGCGAGCCCGGTGCCCGGTCCTACGGGTGCGGTGGTCCCGGAGACCTCGCCAGCCCCGGGGAGACCTTCTCGTACGAATTGACGCTGCGCGTCGACCGGCTGACCCGACGGACCGCCGGGGCGGTGACCACCGCCCTCGACGGTGACACCGATCACCGCAACGACCGGGCGGAGATCGTGTTCCTGCCGGCCGCCGACGGCACCGGTGGTGGGGAACCGGACGGGGACGGTTCACTGCCGATCACCGGCAGCGCCGCCGCATCTCTCGCCGCACTGGGTGGAGGGCTGCTCGTTGCCGGCCTCGGCGGCTACCTGGTGGCCCGCCGGCACAGGACCCGCTTCGTCGCCTGATCCTCCTCCACCATCCGAGTCCCGTCGGCGGCCCGGGCGGCGGGTCGCTGCAACCGTCCACGGGCTCGACCCGGCCGTTGTGCCTGTTCAGCCGGCCCGTTCGGCCCATCTCTCGACCTGCGCGGCATCACGGGCAACACAGGAAGCACGAGATCCATAGGATTCGCAGGCTTCACTGTCACCCACGGGAGGAATCCATATGCTCAAGCACTCGACCCGGCGTCTACTCGCCGGGCTGAGCGTGGCCGGAGCATTCGTCGCCGCCTCAGCCACCCCGGCGTCGGCCGAACAGGCAAAGGTCGGTCTTGGCATCTACTTCGATGACACGACCGTCGCACTCGGCTCCGAAGGCAAGACGAACTCGCCCACGCTGCACAGCTCCGAGCCGGTCGTCCTGCGTGGCCTGAGCGTGCGTTACGACTACACCGGGCTGAGCGGGAAGGTGACGGTCAAACCGGAGAGCGTGGCGAGTGGTGACTGCACCTCCCCGCAGCAGGGCGTCCTGGTCTGTACCGACCCGTTCGAGGTCGAGCTCGGCGAATGGGGCATCGGCGGCTACTTCAGCGTCGTCATCGCACCGACCGCCGACGCGCAGGACGGCGACAGCGGCGAGCTGAAGGTGACGGTCAGCGCGGACGGTGCCGAGTCGGCGAGCCACACCGCCAAGGTCCGGGTCGGAGAGGGTGTCGACCTCGCCGGCGGCACCGAGGTGACGCGGTCCACGGCCCCCGGTGGGAGTTTCACCGCCCCGCTGACGGTGCAGAACGTCGGGCAGAGCACCGTCAAGGGTGCCGTGGCGGTCTTCGACCACGACCGGGCCATCCACCCCGGCAAGAAGTACCGCAACTGCACCTACGAGGGTGACCAGCTGCGCACGTGCAGCTTCACCGACCTCGTCGCGGCTCCCGGTGAGAGCTGGACCGCCGACGTGCCGTACCTGCTCGGCAAGGACGCCTACGCCCCGGGCCGCAGCTACGGCTACCACAACTGGATGACGGTGGCGGAGTTCGAGGACTTCACGACGTACCTGGCGCATCTGGGCATCTCGATCGGCAAGCCCGGCGACGGCGGTGAACTGAGCCTGGGCAAGGGCGGCAACCGCCGGGGTCTCCAGTCCGACACCGACCCGTACAACAACTGGTCCAGCGTGGTGGTCAAGGCCACCGGTAAGAACGGGACGGACCTGGCCGCCGTCGGCGACTCGGTGAAGGGCAAGGCCGGTGCGGTGGTCAAGGCCACCGTCGGTGTCCGTAACGACGGACCGGCGTCGCTGGACTTCAGCCGTAGCGGCACCCCCGTCACGAAGGTGGACGTCGTCGTGCCGACCGGCACCACCGCCGTCGAGGTGCCCGACACCTGCATGCCCTTCGACGATGGCGACGCGGACTGGTCGGACGCCGGCACGCCTGGCGCCAAGGCGTACCGCTGCCTCCCGGACATCTACCTCGCCGTGGGCGAGAAGCAGACCTTCTCGTTCGACCTGCGGATCGACAAGGTGGTCCCGGACGCCGCAGGCACCGTGACGATCAACGCCAAGTGCGAGTGCGACGGGTTCACCGAGGACACCAACGCGGCCAACGACGTCACGAAGCTGCTCGTGAACGCGACCGGCCCCGACGGGGGCACGGACGGCCCCGGCGGGGGTGACGGGGGTGCGGGCGCCGGTGGCCCGCTCCCGATCACCGGCAGCTCGACGGCCCTGGTCGGTGGGATCGGCGCACTGCTGCTCGTCGCCGGTGCCGCCGGCTACCTGGTGGCCCGCCGCCGCCGGACCCGCTTCGTGGCCTGATCTCCACCGCACCTCCGACACCCCGCCGACCCACCCGGGTCGGCGGGGTGTCGCGTTGCACCGCCCGCGTACCCGACCGGGCCGGCCCACCGGGCGTTGCGCGTCGCCGCCCGCTCACCCGGACCGCTGAGGCCCCGAGGAGCGGCGGCCCTGGGGGAGAAATGAGGACGACGCCGGATCGGCCCCGCTGGGATCATGGGCGCGTGCTGCTCACCCTGACCACCACCCACCAGCCGGCGACGGATCTCGGTTTCCTGCTGGTCAAGCACCCCGACCGGGTGCAGGAGTTCGACCTGCCGGCGGGCACCGCGCACGTCTTCTACCCGGAGGCGACAGAGCAGCGGTGCACGGCCGCCCTGCTGGTCGAGGTCGATCCGCAGCGCCTCGGGGTGGGGCGGCGACGGGCGGCGTCCACCCCGGAGAGTTTCACCCTCGGGCAGTACGTCAACGACCGCGCCTACGCCGCGTCGAGCCTGCTCTCCTCGGCGCTGTCGACGGTGTTCCGCTCCGCGCTGCGCGGGGTGTCCCGGGACCGCCCGGAGCTGGCCGGCTCGGCGATCCCGCTGAGCATCCGGGTGCCGGTGCTGCGCTGCCGGGGCGGCGCGGAGTTGGCGGTACGGCTGTTCGCCCCGCTCGGCTGGGCGGTGACCGCAGCCCCGCTCCCGCTCGACGAGCAGCACCCCGAATGGGGTGACAGCCGGTACGTCGACCTCAACCTGACCGGCACGGTGCGGCTCGCCGACGCCCTCAACCACCTGTACGTCCTGCTGCCGGTGCTGGACGACGCCAAGCACTACTGGGTCGCCCCCGACGAGATCGACAAACTGCTGCGGGCCGGGGCGGGCTGGTTGGCCGACCACCCCGAGCGGGCGCTGATCACCCGCCGTTACCTGGCGCACCGGCGGGCGTTGGCCGGGCGGGCGATGGCCCGGCTGGCCGAGTTGCGGCTGGCCGACGTACCCGTGCCGGACGACAGTGTCGACGAGGCCACCGGCCCGGCGGTCGCCGACCCCAGGCGGGCGTCCCTGGCGGCACGGCGGCGCGAGGCGGTGCTCGCCGCGCTGGCGGCCAGCGGCGCGAGCCGGGTGCTGGACCTGGGGTGTGGCGGCGGTGCGCTGCTCACCGGGCTACTCGCCGACCGGCGTTACACCGAGGTGGTGGGGGTGGACGTCTCCGCCCAGGCGCTGACCGTGGCCGCCCGCCGGCTGCGGCTGGACCGGCTGCCCCAGCGGCAGCAGGACCGGGTCCGGCTGTGGCAGTCGGCGTTGACCTACCGGGACGACCGGTTGCGCGGCTACGACGCGGCGGTGCTGATGGAGGTCGTCGAGCACCTGGACCCGGCCCGGCTGCCCGCGCTGGAGGACGCCGTGCTGGGTCACGCCCGGCCGGGCACGCTCGTGGTGACCACCCCGAACGCGGAGTACAACGTGCGGTACGAGGGGCTGCCGGCGGGCCGGTTCCGGCACCCCGACCACCGGTTCGAGTGGACCCGTGCCGAGTTCGCGGCGTGGGTCGACCGGGTGGCCGCCGAGCACGGCTACACGGCCACGATCAGCGGGGTCGGTGACCACGACCCCGAACTGGGCCACCCCACCCAGCTCGCCGTCCTCACCGCCGTGGCCAGCCAGGAGACGACCCGATGACCATTCTCGACATTCCCGAACTCGCCCTGGTGGCGCTGGTCGGCGTCTCCGGCTCGGGCAAGTCCACCTTCGCGGCGCGGCACTTCGCGCCGAGTCAGGTGCTCGCCTCGGACGCGTTCCGGGCGATGGTCGCCGACGACGAGAACGACCAGTCCGCCTCCGCCGACGCGTTCGGGGCGCTGCACCACGTGGCGGGGGTCCGACTGCGCCGGGGCCGGCTCACCGTGGTCGACGCGACGAACCTCCAGCCGCACGCCCGCGCCGGTCTGGTCAGGGTGGCCCGGGACCACGACGTGCTTCCGGTGGCGATCATGCTGGACGTGCCGGAGGCGTTGGCCTGGGAACGGACCCAGGCCCGCGCCGACCGGACACACGGCCGGCAGGTGCTGGCCCGGATGCAGCGTGACCTGCGCCGGTCGTACGGGCAACTGGAGCGGGAGGGGTTCCGCAGGGTGCACGTGCTGCGCGGGGTCGAGGAGATCGACGCCGCGCAGGTCCGGCTGGAGAAGCTGCACAACGACCGGCGGGAGCTGACCGGGCCGTTCGACATCGTCGGTGACGTGCACGGCTGCCGGGCGGAGCTGGAGGCGCTGCTGACGCGGCTGGGCTTCGTGCTGCACCGCGACGACGCGGGTCGCCCGGTGGACGCGGTGCACCCGGCTGGTCGTACCGCCGTCTTCGTGGGTGACCTGGTGGACCGCGGCCCGGACTCGCCCGGCGTGCTGCGTCTGGTGATGGGCATGGTGGCGGCCGGGCACGCGATCTGCGTGCCGGGCAACCACGAGCACAAGCTGCTGCGCAAGTTGCGTGGCCAGGACGTCAGGCTCACCCACGGTCTGGCCGAGACGATGGCGCAGCTCGACGCCGAGGACCCGGCGTTCGTGGCCGGGGTGGCGACCTTCATCGACGGTCTGGTCAGCCACTTCGTGCTGGACGGCGGCCGGCTGGTGGTGGCGCACGCCGGCCTGAAGGAGGCCTACCACGGCCGCGCGTCGGGCCGGGTCCGTTCGTTCGCGCTCTGGGGCGAGACCACCGGCGAGACCGACGAGTACGGCCTGCCGGTGCGCTACCCGTGGGCGCGCGACTACCGGGGTGCGGCGACGGTCGTGTACGGGCACACCCCGACCCCGACCCCGGAATGGGTCAACAACACGATCTGCGTCGACACCGGTTGCGTCTTCGGCGGGAAGCTCACCGCGTTGCGCTACCCCGAGCGGGAGCTGGTCGCGGTCGACGCCCAGCGGGAGTGGTACGCCCCGGCGCGGCCGCTGTTCGCCCCGACCCGCCCGGACACGGTGCTCGACCTGGCCGACGTGACCGGGCGGCGGCACCTGGAGCACGCCTACGGCACGCTGACCGTGCCGGCGGAGAACGCCGCCGCCGCGCTGGAGGTGATGAGCCGGTTCGCGGTGGACCCGGGTCGGCTGGTCTGGTTGCCGCCGACGATGGCGCCCTGCTCGACGTCGACCGTGCCGGGGTTCCTGGAGCATCCGACGCAGGCGTTCGAGGATTACCGCTCGGCCGGCGTGCAGCGGGTGGTGTGCGAGGAGAAGCACATGGGTTCCCGGGCGGTGGTGCTGGTCGAGCGGGAACCCGACCGGTTCGGCGGTGGGGTGGTGCACACCCGTACCGGTAGGCCGTTCTTCGGCCCGCCGCTGGACGGGGAGCTGCTGGACCGGGTCCGGGCGGCGGTCGGCGCGGCCGGCCTGTGGGACGAGCTGGGCACCGACCGGCTACTGCTGGACTGTGAGCTGCTGCCCTGGTCGGCGAAGGCGGCCGGGCTGATCCGCGAGCAGTACGCCGGGGTCGGGGCGGCCGGGCGGGCGGCGCTGCCGGCGGCTCTCGCCGCGCTGGACTCGGCGGCGGCCCGGGGACTGCCGGTGGCCGCGCTGCGGGACCGGATGGCGGCCCGGCAGGCGGAGGTCGACGGCTACTCGGCGGCCTACCGCGCGTACGTGGCACCCACCGACGGGTTGCGCGGGGTGACCCTGGCGCCGTTCGCGGTGCTGGCCGGGGCGACGGTGACCTTCACCGACCGGGACCACGGGTGGCACCTGGCGTTGGCCGACCGGCTCTGCGCGGCCGACCCGGAGTTCTTCACGCCGACCCGACGGCAGGTGGTGGAGCTTGACGACGAGGCGGCGGTGGCGGCGGCCACCGGGTGGTGGTCGACGCTGACCGCGGCCGGTGGTGAGGGGATGGTGGTCAAGCCGTACGCGGGTCCGGCCGCCCGGTCGGCACGCGGTTCGCTGCTCCAGCCGGGGATCAAGTGCCGGGGCCGGGAGTACCTGCGGATCATCTACGGTCCGGGCTACACCGATCCGGCACAGCTCACCGCGCTGCGCCGCCGTTCGCTGGGGCGCAAGCGGGGCCTGGCGCTGCGCGAGCACGCGCTCGGCCTGGCCGCCCTGGACGCCTACGTCGCCGACGCCCCGCTGTGGCGTCGGCACGGGCTGGTCTTCGCGATCCTCGCCTGCGAGTCGGAGCCGGTCGACCCCCGGCTCTGACCGCCCCGCCCACGGCGGGACGGGCGGGGTGGGCCTTCGGGGTGGATCCGCCGGCCGTTCGGTCCATTCTGCCGCCACCCGTCGGCGTGGGACGCCCGGCCGGGGACGAACTCCTTAGGCTGCGGCGACCGCCGTAGCACTTCCTCAGGACAGGATCCGCTGATGCGCAAGCACGCGACGCGTCGTTGGCTGGCCGGACTTGCGGTGGTGGGCGCATGTGTCGCCGCCTCCGCCGCTCCCGCCCCGGCCGCCCCCGCGAGCCCCGGGGCCTCCCCCGACCAGGTGGCGACGGCCGGGTTCACCACGTCCGCCAACAACGTCACCCTGGCTCCGGGTGGGCCCGGTAGGACGGTGGTGCTCCGGGTGCCGGGCGAGAAACTCCAGGACAGCTACACCATCACCGTCGACTACGGCGCGGTCGACGCGTTCGCCGAGGTGAGCGGTCCCGCCGCCCCGGCCTGCACCCGTACCGGCACCGTGCTGACCTGCCTGGCCTACCAGGAGGACGCACCGGACCTGCTCTCGTTGTCGGTACGCCCGCGCGCGGGTGCCCCGGTGGGTCGACAGGGCCTGCTCCGGTTCACCGTCACCACCGGCAGGTCGGGTACGAGCAGCACCACGTCGACGGTCCTCGTCGGCGAGGCGGTCGACCTGGTGGCGGGTCCCGCGGTGACGCTGACCGGTGGCCCCGGTGCCCGGCTGCCGGTGGGGCTGTCGGTCGGCAACCAGGGGCAGGAGACCGCCCGGGGCGCGGTGCTGCTCGTGTCGGCGATGTACGGTCTCACCCCGTCGCAGCGCTACCGGAACTGCCGTTACGGCAGCAGGGGCGGCCTGACCAACTTCACGCCGAACCTGTTCGTGTGCACCTTCGACGACGAGATCGCGCCGGGCCGGGTGTTCCGGGTAGGCGGCGGTTTCGGTGTCGCCGTGCCCGGCGACGTCTCGGCACCGAACACCCAGACCGGCACCGCCACCTGGTTCACCCCGCAGGACTGGGCGGACCAGCAGCCCGGGTACACGCTCGACCAGCAGGGCACCGGTGACGTGCTGCGGCTGGAGCAGGTCGGTACCCGACTGCCCGTCGGCGCGTCCCGGGCAGCGCAGACCGACGTCGACCCGGCCGACAACGACACCGCCATCGAGTTGACCGTCACCGGCAACCAGCGGGCCGACCTGGCGGCCGACGAGGTGCGGATCACCGCCGGGGTGGGCGAGACCGTGCCGGTCACGATCGGTTACACCAACCGGGGACCGGCCTCGTCGTCCAACGGCGGCCGTGACTTCTACACGATCGTCAAGATGACCGTGCCGAAGGGCGTCACCGCCGTGAAGGCCCCCAGGAACTGCCTCGACGCCGACATCCAGGACGAGGAGGGCGGCCGGCCGGGTGCCCGCGCCTACCTCTGCTACCAGTACGACGTCATCCGCAAGGGCGGGAAGGTGGCCCTGCCGTTCTCGTTCCGGATCGACCGGGCCGGTGCCCTGACCGGCCGGACCGAGCTGCTCTACGGCCCGACGACCACGACGGACCTCGACCCGCGCAACGACACCGCGAAGATCCTGGTCAACGCCGGCTCGGGTGGGCAGGGCGGGGACGACGGCACGCTGCCGATCACCGGTTCCCCGACCGTCCTGGTCGCCGGGGTCGGCGGGTTGCTGCTGCTGGCCGGGACGGGCAGCTACCTGGCGGCGTGGCGTCGCCGGGCGCGCTTCGTGGCCTGACCGGCCCCGCCCGGCCGGGCGCTTGTCATGGCCCGGCCGGGCGGGTCCAGTGGGGTGAGTCGCCGGTCGAAGGGGCGCGTGCCGCGACCGGCGGTTCGCGGGCTCGGTATGGTGTGTGGCCGTGGACACAGGTGAGAAGACGCGGGTGGTCGCCGAGACGGTCGCGCTGAACCCGCTCGACCCCAAGGATCTGCTCCAGACCTTCGGGCTGATCGGCGTGTGGGTGATCCTCTTCGCCGAGACCGGTCTGCTGGTGGGGTTCTTCTTCCCCGGTGACTCACTGCTCTTCCTGGCCGGGGTCGCCGCCTCACCGGTGGCCGACGCGATCTTCGGCGACGGCACCCGGCTCTCGCTGGTCGGGCTGCTCATCGGCGGGCCGATCTGCGCGATCGTCGGGGCCCAGCTCGGGCACTGGCTCGGTGCCCGCTACGGCCGGCGGATGTTCGACCGCCCCAACTCCCGCCTCTTCAAGAAGGAGTACGTGGAGAAGGCGGAGTACTACTTCCAGAAGTTCGGCCCGGCCAAGGCCGTCGTGCTGGCCCGGTTCATTCCGATCGTGCGGACGTTCCTCAACCCGGTGGCCGGGGTGCTCGGCATGCCGGCGAAGCAGTTCTTCCTCTGGAACGTCGTCGGCGCGATCCTCTGGGTGGACGGCATCCTGCTGATCGGCTACCTGCTCGCCGATCAGATCTACAACGCCATCGGCGACAAGATCGACAGGTACATCCTGCCGGTCGTGGCACTGATCGTCCTGCTCTCGGTGCTGCCGATCTTCTTCGAGTTCCTCCGCGACCGCAGGGCGCGTCGACGCGGTGAGGCCGTGGCCGTGATCACCGCCGCGACGGCGGTCGGGACGATCGAGGCCGTCCGGGACGCCGTCGAGCACCACCACCACGACCAGACCCGGCAGCCGCACCCCGGGCAGCCCGCCGGCCACGCGCAGCCGTACGGCCAGCAGCCCGGCCACGACCAGCGGTTCCCGCCGCAGACGTACGGGCAGCGCCCGCCGCAGGACGGCGGGCGGTACCCGGACCACGGGCAGGGCCACTGAACGGCGGACGACGAACGGCCGGCCCTCGGGGAGAGGACCGGCCGTTGCGTACGCGTACGCCACCGCGGGCACGGTGGTGGATCAGCGAACTGACCGGTGACGGACAGCCGTCACCACCCGATGACGCCACCCCTGGTCCGCCATCGGACGTCGCCCCTGGACGGGACGAACGGGTTCAGTCAGCGGGCCTTCTTGGTGGCCCGCTTGCGCGGCGGCGTGAGGAGGTCGGCGATCGTGGCGATCGCCGACGGCACCAGCCGGTAGTAGGCCCACACACCACGCTTCTCCCGCTCCAGCAAGCCGGCCTCGGTGAGGATGCGGAGGTGGTGGCTGACCGTCGGCTGCGAGAGGCCGAGCGGCGCGGTGAGGTCACACACGCACGCTTCGCCCTCGGGCGCCGACTGGATCAGGCTGAGCAGCCGCAGCCGGGCGGGGTCGGCGAGGGCCTTGAGGACCCCCGCCAGCCGCTCGGCGTCGGCACGTTCGATCGGCTCGCCGGCAAGCGGCGAGATCTGAGGCATGGTCATTTCAGCCAACGCAGTTCCCACGTATTCCATCCTTCCACCAGCAGCATCGATCCGCCTGCATATCAGCAGATCCGAATCGGCAAATTTTTACGCCACAAGGCCGAGGTCAGCCAACGTATAGGCCGCCCGATACGGCAGTCCGGCGGCACGTACGACGTCGCTGGCGCCACGGTCGACGATCACCGCCACGCCCACGACCTCCGCCCCGGCCTCGCGTAGAGCTTCGACGGCCGTCAACACGCTGCCGCCCGTCGTCGAGGTGTCCTCCACCGCCAGTACCCGCCGGCCGGCCACCTCAGGACCCTCGATCCGCCGTTGGAGACCGTGCGCCTTGCCGGCCTTGCGGACGACGAAGGCGTCCAGGGGTCGATCGGTCTCTGCGGCGGCGTGCAACATCGAGATGCCGATCGGATCGGCACCCAGGGTCAACCCACCGACCGCGTCGTAATTCCAGTCGGCGGTCAGCTCCCGCATCACCCGACCGACCAGGGGAGCGGCCCGGTGATGGAGAGTCACGCGACGCAGATCGACGTACCACTCCGCCTCCCGCCCCGAGGAGAGCACGACCCGGCCATGGACCACAGCCAGGTCAGTGATGAATTTACGCAGGTCGTCGTGGTCCCCCATGGCGATAGAGGGTACTGCTCAAGTCTGTGGGTCGTGTGTGCGGCCCACCCGGACCGACCACGCGGGTGCTCGATGACTGGCGATGGACGGCTACGCTGCGCGACCGCACCGGCAGAGTTGCGCTGCCAGGCCGGAGGTACCGGCACGTCGACCGGCACCGCCTGCCGCTCACCGCCCGGCCGGGTCGACCTGCCCGCGCCGGTCCCGGAAGGCACCGCGCAGCAGCCGGCGCGGCACGTGCCGCAGGCTCGCCACGGCCAGCTTGTACTTCCAGTCGGGAACGCTTACGGTTTTGCCTTTCCGCAGGTCACGTAGGGCTTCGGCGACCACGTCGTCGGCCTTGAGCCAGATCCACCGCGGCATGCCGGACATGTCGATGCCGGTGCGTTCGTGGTAGCCGGTGCGGGTGTAGCCCGGGCAGAGCGCCATCACGTGCACCCCCGCCGCGCGGGCCGACTGCCCGATCGATTCGCTGAAACTGGTGACCCATGCCTTGCTGGCCGGATAGGTGGAGCCCGGCATCACCGGACCGAAGCCGGCGACCGAAGAGACATTTATCACTGTCCCATTACCGCGCCTGGTCATGGGCCCGAGCGCGGCGTGGGTCAGTCGCAATACCGCGTGCACGTTCAACCGGAGCAGCCGCGTCTCGTCGGCGACGGTGGACCGCAGAAACGGCTGGTTCAGGCTCAATCCGGCATTGTTGACCAGCAGGTCCACCGGCTCGTCGGCGGCCAGTCGCCGTTCCACCCGGGCGCATCCGTCGTCGGTGGACAGATCGGCGGAGATCACCTCCACCCGGTTGCCGTACCGGCCGGTGAGCTCGGCGGCGGTGGCGTCGAGCCGGGCGGTGTCCCGGGCCACCAGGACCAGGTCCCAGCCCTCGGCGGCGAGTTGCCCGGCGAACGCCGCGCCGATCCCTGCGGTGGCACCCGTGATCAACGCGCACCGGCCGGGCACGGTTCGGTCGACGGTCACGGCTGCTCCTCGACGGGACGGCGGACCACATCAGGCCCCGACGCGGCTGCTCCGGCACCGGGCTCGGGCCCGGACGCCACCGGCCCGGCACCGGGCTCGGTGCGGGTCGACCCGGGACCGGGTCGCGACGCGGCCGGTACCGCATCCTGGGCGGCGGCCCCGGACCCGGACCAGCTCGACACCGGCGGCAGCGCGGCCCCGGGAGACGGGTAGGGCGCGGCGGTGAACGAGGACGGCCCGTATCCGGGCCGCGCCGGCCGCCCGCCGGTGAACCAGGTGTTCGCCGGTCGCAGGGCCAGCAGCACGGCCACCACGAGGTAGCCGAGGGCCTGGGCCACCGAGACGCCCGCGTTCACCGGCACCCACCACGAGGGATAGGCGTCGTCGAGGGTGGTGAAGAGGGCGGCCACCCCCTGGTCACCGCTGCCCAGCCGCACCGGCCTGGCCCGCTGGCCGACCAGCACGGCCAGGGCGCACCCGCCGGCGAGCAGGCCCAGCCCGCAGACCACCCAGACGCCGACCCGGGCCGCCCGACGCCGGGCGAGCAGCCCACCGGCGAGGCCGACCAGCAGCAGCGCCACCAGCACCGTCAACACCGCCGCACCGACCGTGCCGAGCCGCAGCAGCCGCACCAGCCCGTCGACGTCGCCCGGGTCGGCGTCGGTACCGGCGGCGGCGCCCCGGAACCGGTCGATCGTGCCGCCCAGGGCGAGCAGGCTGGTGACGGCGTAGACCCCGGCGGCGAGCGCCATCAGCCCGAGCAGCGCCGCCGCCACGGTGACCACCGGCGGACGACGGTCCGGCACCTGATCCGGGTACGACACGACGATTCCCTCCGGTAGGCGTCGGTGTGCAACCTACTCGGAGGGAATCGTCGGTGTCGCTGTTACGCGCCCGTCAACTGCCGGCGGGGCGCTGCGGGTCGTCCGGGCCGCTGCCTCCGGTGGGCCGGTCGGGCTCCCCACCCGACGGCGGCGACCAGGACGGGCCGTCGGACGACTGCGGCTGGTCCGGTACGCCGGGGGTGGCCGACGACGGGCCGGGCTGGCCCGGGGCCGGCGACGGGCCGGGGGCACCGGGCTGGCCTGGGGCACCGGGCTGCGGGTAGTCCGGCGTAGCCGGGTAGCCGGGGGTGGGCGGGTAGCCGGGCGCGGCCGGGTAGGTGGCACCCGGGACCGGCGGCTCCCAGCCCGCCTTGGGCTTGCGGAAGAACTCGTTGGACTGCGGCAGGGCGAGCAGGATCAGCGCCGCCAGCAGGGCGAGCAGGCTGACCACCCCGAGCAGCGTGCTGACCGGGTTGTACCAGGACGGCAGCACGGCGTTCATGCTGCGTTCCAGCTCCTCGGCGCTCGGCGCGTCCCCGGAGGTGGAGCCGGTGGAACCGCTGAAACCGGCGGCACCGTTGACCAGCCCACCGCCGACGCAGCAGACCATGATGCCGCCGACCACCCAGGTGGCGATCCGGCTGCCGTTCCTGCCCCGGTTGTTGAAGATCGCCAGGACGACGAGGGCGAGCGCGATCAGCAGCAGGACGGCGGACGCGCCGACGGCGAAGACCACGACGGCGGTGCCGAGGCCCTCGACCTCGCTCGCGGTCCCCTCGAAGGCGTCCTCGAACGCCTGGCGCAGCTTCCCGCTGATCGCCAGGGTCAGGATCAGCCCGATCAGTTGGAGCGCCGCGAAGAACATCAGCAGGTAGCTGGAGAGCGTCACCAGACCCGGACGGGTCCGGGCGGGCGTGCTGTGGGAATCGACCATGATTCTCCTTCCTAGATCACCGCACCACGGTAACGTCCGCAGTCCCGTCGCACCGGGTACGACGGAGCCGTACCCGCTGGTGGAGCCGCCGAATCACGGCTGTCGGGCACGGACGGAGACCGGCCGGGGCCGTTGAGGTCACGACTGGCGGACCAGTCGGCGGTGTTCGGCGGTCACCACGGCGAGCAGGAGCAGGTCCACCGCGAGCCCGGTCACCGCGCCGAACTGGTTGACCGTGAAGTTGAAGATCTGCCCGAACAGCAGGTCGACCAGGAGGGCCAGCTTGAACAGCCGGAACGCGGCCCGCCGGTCGTTGCGGAGCAGGAACGCGGCGCGGATGCTCAGCACCCCGGCGACCACCGCCGAGGCGGACACCCCGAGCACCGCGCCCCACTCGCCGAGCTGGTCCAGCTCGCCGGTGACACCCTCGGTGGCGACCGCCACCACCGTCGCCACCGGCTCGACGACCAGGTAGGCCACCACCAGCAGGACCACCCAACGCTGGGCGGTCAGCCGGATCAGCGCGTCCCGCAGCCGGTCCACCCAGGGCTGCCAGAACCGCCGCGGCGGTGGTTCCCGGTGCGGCACCACGTCCAGCAGTGCGGACACCCCCGACTCGACCTCCGGGCCGGCACCCCGGACCAGCCGCAGGGTGGCCGTTCGCTGTCGGTCGGTGAGCCCCCGGCCGACCCCGCCGACGATCACGTCCAACGCGTTGGCCACCCGTTCGCCGGGGGTCGGGCGTAGCCGTTCGCGCAGCGCCTGGGTGATCACCACCAGCAGGGCGAAGACGGCGTAGATTATCCCGGCGGCCGGCCGGTAGAAGTAGTCGGTGCCGGCGGTGACGAACTTGCCGACCTCGTCGATGAACAGCCCGAAGCCGATCCCGGCGAGCACCGCCCCGGCCATCCGGGCGGGCCCGCCGAGGAAGACCAGCGCGACGCCCAGGCCGACGGTCATCAGCAGGCCACCCCAGAGCACGTGCGCGATGTGCAGGCCGCCGCCGCCGAGCTGCGGGTAGCCGGTCGCCCGCAGGAACGCCCGGGTGACCAGCACCGTCGCCACCCCGGACAGCACGAAAGCCTGCAGGTACGCCGCAGCGTCCACCGCACGCGGTGGCAGCCGGCGGCGCAACGACGGTGACATCGTTTCCGAGGCTAGTAGCCGCGCCACTCGCTGCGGGCGTAGTCGAGCACCCTGGGGCGCAACAGGGTGGAGGCGGGCACGTCGAGGCGGCCCCGGTCGGCGGGGAAGGCCGCCGCCGCCCGCAGCACCGCCGGGTCGAGGAAACGCAGCCGGGGCGCGTCGGCCGGCAGTTCCAGCGGCGGCGGGGTGCCGCCCGGGGCGGCGAGCACGAACCCCCAGTCACCGAACGACGGCACGTCGACGTGGTACGGCACGGTGGCGAAACCGGCCTCCCGGATCGACGCCTCGATCGACCAGTACGACCGGGGCGCGAAGTACGGCGACCCGGACTGCACCACCAGCCGGGCGCCCTCGGCGAGCACCGAACGGATCAACGCGTAGAACTCGACGGTGTAGAGCTTGGCGGTGGCCGTCTCGTCCGGGTCGGGCAGGTCGGCGACGACCACGTCGAAGCGCTCACCGGCGGTACGCAACCAGCCGAACGCGTCGGTGTTGAGCACCCGGACCCGGGGGTCGTCGAGGGAGCCGCCGTTGAGCGCGCGCAGCTGCGGCTCGGAACGGGCCAGCGCCACCACCGCCGGGTCGAGGTCGACCACGGTCACCCGGCGCACGTCCGGATAGCGCAGGATCTCGCGGACGGCGAGACCGTCGCCGGCACCGAGGACCAGCACCTCGCCGTGCGGGCCGCGCATCGCCGGGTGCACCAGCGCCTCGTGGTAGCGGTACTCGTCGATCGAGCTGAACTGGAGGTCGCCGTTGAGGAACAGCCGCAGGTCGGTGTCGGCATGGCCGATCTCGCGTACCGACCGGGTCAGCACGATCTCCTGGTAGCGGGAGCGTTCGGCGTGCACGACCGGGTCCCGGTAGAGCTGCTGGCGGCTGGTCACCTCGAAGTCGGCGGCGGTGACCCAGGCGTACCCCAGGCAGAGGGCGACCACGACGGAGCCGGCGCCCAGCACGAGCCGGGCCCGGCGGCTCAGCTCGGCGCGGAACACCGTGCAGACCAGGGCCAGGCCGGCCACCGCGTTCACCGCGCCGACCACCAACGCGCCCTTGAGCTGGCCGAAGACCGGGATCAGCAGGAACGGGAAGGCGAGCCCGCCGAGCAGCGCGCCGACGTAGTCGGCGGCGAACAGGTCGGCGACCGCACTGCCGGCGGCCTGCTCGCGGATGCGTTGCAGCATCACCATCAGCAGCGGGATCTCCGCGCCGATCAGCAGGCCCAGCACGAACGCGGTGCCGACCAGGGCCGGGCCGTACAGGTCGAGCCAGGCGAACGCGGCGTAGAGGCCGAGCACGGACAGGCCGCCGAGCAGGGCCAGGGTCAGTTCGATCACCGCGAACGCGGCGGCAGCCCTGGGCTGCAACGGCTTGGCGACCAGCGCTCCGATCCCCATCGCGAAGACCATCACGCCGAGCACGATCGACGCCTGTCCGACCGTGTCGCCGATCAGGTAGCTGCCGAGCGCGACCAGGGCCAGCTCGTACACCAGGCCGCAGGCGGCGCAGACGAAGACGGCGAGCAGCACCGACGCGCGGGCCAGCCGCCAGCGCGGCCGGACGGCCGGGGTGTCGTCGACCGTGGTCACCGCGCCCCCCGGATACGCCCGGCCGGCGTCGCCGCCCGCTGCCGGCCGCGCTGGACGAACCCGACGGTGATCAGCAGCGCGCCGACCAGCAGCAGGCCGGCGGTGGCGAGCAGCCAGCCCCAGCGGTCCCGCAGGAAGTCGTTCCCGGCGTCCGGTAGCGCGCCGGCCGGCGCGGCCGGGTCGGCGGTCGGAGTGGCGGCGGGCGGGGCGACACCGGCCTCGGCGACCAGCAGCGGCAGGGTCACCGCGGCCCGGCAGATCGCCCAGCCCGGATCGTCGATGAACGTGTCGGTGTCCAGCCCGAACCGGCTCAGCCCGTTGTCGACCGCCCACAGGTCGGCCCGGTCGAGGTCGTCGGAGCCGGAGACGGTGACGGTCGCCCAGTCGTTGCTCTCGCTGCTGGACGAGGTGTACATGATCCGGGCCCGGACCTCCACCCAACGCGGGCAGCGGGCGTCCCCGGTCACCGGCACCCCGTCGCCGAGGTTGGAGCCGACGCTGACCTCCGCGCCGGACGACCTCTCCAACCGCCATCCGTAACAGATGCCCTGGCTGTCGGCCGCCTGCACGAGCAGCGGCACGGTGTCGGCGCGCTCGTCGGCCGCCGGACCGGGCACGGTGGTGCCCCCGGAGTCCCGGTTGAGGATGCTGCTGCCCACGCAGACCACGGCCATCACGCCGATGAAGAGCCAGACGACCCAGGCGCCCGTGTTCTGTTTCGGCTTCGCCGGCTGCTTCGCCGTGGTCATCAGCTGATGGCGGCGGCGATGATCGCGCCGGTGGCGAGGTGCACCACCGCCGACACCCAGACCGCCGGGTGCGGCTGCGGGTCGACCAGCAGCGTGCCCAGCTTGCCCGGGGTCAACGCGTCGAGCAGCACGAACGCCAGGGCCATGATGACCAGCCCGACGATCCCGTACGCGGCGGAACCGACCAGGCCGAGCAGGAAGTCGTCCTCGCTGGCGGCGATCGCGGCGACCACGATGATGCCGACGCCGGCCAGGTTCGAGGTGAGCAGCAGCGCGGCGTTACGGTTGCGTTCGGTCCAGATCAGCTCGTGGAGCTTGCCCGGGGTGGCCACGTCGACCAGCACGTAGCCGACGGCCATCAGGACGACACCGACCACCCCGTAGGCGAGGGTGACCAGCAGGTCGGTGACCAGGTTCTGCACAGCGTGCTCCAGGGGTTCGTTCGGTCGGGGTCGGTACGCGTCACTTGCCGGAGCCGGGGCCGCCACCGCGTACCGTGCTGCCCCGACCCCAGCCCCAGTGGCTGCCCACCGTCGAGTGGTACCGGGGGTAGGCGGTGCGCATCCGCTCCAGCAGGATCAGCGAGCCGGCGGCGATCGGCAGGATCACCAGCGAGTCGTCGTCATAGCGCAGGTAGACGCCGCTGCCGTCGACGTACTGGTCGGCCGGCTTCCAGGCGTCGGTGACATCCTTGGCCACCTGGCTCGGGGTCCGGTTCGAGGTGTATGCGATGGCGTCCCGCCCGATGTCCCGGCTCGCCGCCCGGGTGTAGCGGTCCTCGATGTAGCCCCGGGGCGAGAAGTTGCCGTAGAAGATCGCGAAGGCGGCGACCAGCGCGCCGACGACCGCGAAGGCCACTCCCACCACGAACCAGCGTCGGTACGTCACGGTGTCTCCTTCGTTCGCGACTGCGGGGCTCGCAGAACCGGCTCACTCCTCGCGCTCACGGCGTCTCCCTCGTTCGCGACTGCGGGGCTCGCAGAACCGGCTCACTCCTCGCGCTCACGGCGTCTCCCTCGTTCGCGACTGCGGGGCTCGCCGAGCGTGCGGGAGCGTCACCGCCGTCTCGGTCAGGACCAGTTCGTTGGTCTGGGGGTACGCGTGCCAGGTGCGCCAGACCACCGTCCCGTCCGGCGCGTCGGGGCGTACGGCCAGCGCGGTCACCGCGTCCGGGTCCCCGGGAAAGACCCCGACCAGGGCGTACGGGTCGTCGGCCAGGTCGGCGCGGAGCGCGGCGATCCGGGTGTGCAGCTCCCCCTCGGCAGGGCGCAACACGGTGGCGGTGAACCGGTAACCACCCGCCTCGTCGTGCAGGTCGCCGGGCAGGTGCGGGGGCCGACCGGGCAGGCAGGCGACCGTCTCGACCAGCCCGCCGGGCCGGTCGGGGGCGATCGCGTGGGCACCTGCCGCCGGGACGGCGAGGACGACCTGGTGGGAGGCACCGAGCAGGCGCAGCCGCAGCCGGACGTCACCGGGCAGGGTCAGGTCACGGACGTGCAGGGCGGGGCGTTCCGGGCCACCGAGTGCCAGGCTCAGGTCGGCCGCGCACGTGTCGACGTACGGGGTGTCCAGGCTGACCAGCACGATCAGGACCCCACCGGGCCGGACTGCGGGTACACCATCACGTCGGCGCGGTGCAGCCGCTCACCCCGGCCCACCTCCCAGCCGGCCTCCCCGTACGCCTCGAAGGAGAGCCGCTCGCCGCCCTGGCCCCGGTAGTCCTGGTAGCGGACGGTGCCGTACGGGTCGAGACCGGTGCTGCCGGTGGCCGAGTAGCGGGCCTGGCCGGACTCCTCCCAGGAGTAGCGGCGGCCGGCGAAGTCGAGGGTCGGTGCGCCCGGGGTGATCGTCGCGGCCGGCTCGGCCGTCCAGAGCACCAGCTCCAGGTCCGGGTCCTCCTCGACGGAGAGCCAGCGCTTGTCGCCCTCGACGGTGTCCAGCAGGTGCTCGGCCCAGCTCCAGCCGCCCTCGACCAGGTGCACCGAGCCCCGGACCGCGTAGGACACGCCACGGATCTCGACGATGTCGCCGGGCTTGAGCTTGCGGGGGTCACCGCGCAGCGCGTCGGAGTCGGTGTCGCGGAACGGGTCCTTCGCCGGTGTCGGGTAGGCCGGTTTGCGGCTCCGGCTGTAAGCCACCGCTGCCACCACGATCCCGGCGACCCCGATCAGACATCCCAACGCCGCCACGACGTACGCGACTGAACCGTTCACCCCGACCACCTCCCCAAGTGCATCGGCGGAGACGGTAACAACCCCGCGCACCCCGCGCACCTGGGGAAACTCAGCGAATTCTGAGTGAGAGGTCAGCTACTCAACGTGTCTGCCGGTAGCTGGGCCGGCCAGCCGGTCGGCCGCGTACCCACGCAGGGTGGTGGTCCCCATCGTGCAGCCGGCGAACGTGGTGAACTCGGCGTCGTCGTCGCCCAGCGCCGTCCAGGCCGCCCGCGCCGCCGCCGGGTCGACCCGCTCCAGCAGCGTCGCCGCGTACGCCCGCCCGGCCGGCGAACCGTGCCGCAGCAGCCAGTCGACCTGTTCGCGGGCCTGCCGGGGACGCTGCGCGAACGCCTCCTCGACCCGCCGGTACGCCTCGGTCACCGGCAGCAGCGTGCCGGCGAATCCCACCCCGCCGAAGGCGACGGTGTCCGCCCCGGCGAGTTCCCGCACGGCGGCGTCCAGCTCCGGATCGCCACTCTTCTTCCGCATCCCGAACATGCCTCTTTCCTTTCCCCGCCCCACCCCTGACCACCCACCCCACCCCCGCCCGACCCACTGCGCCCCGCGCTCAGCCTTCCGCCCGACCGCAGTGATCAAGAGGTTGGCGTCACCGGAGAGCGCTCCCGATGACGCCGACCTCTTGATCGTCGGGACGGGGGCCGGCGCGGAGGTGATCAAGGGGTTGGCGTCAGGGGGAGGCGTTCTCGTGACGCAAATCTCTTGATCACCGGGGCGGGAGGGCCGAGGCGGGAGGGCCGAGGCGGGAGGGCCGGGGCGGGAGGGCCGGGGCGGGAGGTGGTCGGCGGGGGGACGGGGAGGGGAGGGGCAGTGGTGGACGGGGCGGCCCCGCCGGGGTGGCGGGGCCGGCCCGGTGGTGCAGGGATCAGGCGGCGGTGACGGTGAGGCCGCTCTTGTCGTCGGACAGGTCGACCCGCACCGTGTCGCCGTCCCTGACCACGCCACCCAGCAGGGCCTTGGCGAGCTGGTCGCCGATGGCCGACTGGACCAGGCGGCGCAGCGGCCGGGCACCGTAGATCGGGTCGTACCCGTGCTCGGCGAGCCAGGTCGCTGCGGCTTCGCTGACGTCCAGCGCCAACCGGCGGTCGGCGAGCCGGCGGCGCAGCCGGTCGAGCTGGATGTCGACGATCGACCGCAGGTCGTCCCCGCGCAACGCGGCGAAGACCACGATGTCGTCGAGCCGGTTGAGGAACTCCGGCTTGAAATGCGAGCGGACCACCGCCAGCACCCCCTCGCGGCGCTGCTCGTCGGCGAGCGTCAGGTCGCTGATCACCGACGACCCCAGGTTGGAGGTGAGGATCAGGATCGCGTTGCGGAAGTCGACCGTACGACCCTGACCGTCGGTGAGCCGGCCGTCGTCGAGCACCTGGAGCAGGATGTCGAAGACGTCCGGGTGGGCCTTCTCCACCTCGTCCAGCAGGATCACCGAGTACGGCCGGCGGCGCACCGCCTCGGTGAGCTGCCCGCCCTCCTCGTAGCCGACGTAGCCGGGCGGGGCACCGACCAGGCGGGCGACGGAGTGCTTCTCGCCGTACTCGCTCATGTCGATGCGGACCATGGCCCGCTCGTCGTCGAAGAGGAACTCGGCGAGCGCCTTGGCCAGTTCGGTCTTGCCGACACCGGTGGGGCCGAGGAACAGGAAGCTGCCGGTGGGGCGGTCCGGGTCCGCGACACCGGCCCGTGCCCGGCGTACCGCGTCGGAGACGGCCCCGACGGCCTCGGCCTGGCCGACGACCCGGCCGCCCAGCGACTCCTCCATCCGCAGCAGCTTGGCGGTCTCGCCCTCCAGCAGCCGACCGGCCGGGATACCCGTCCAGGAGGCGACGACGGCGGCGATGTCGTCCGCGCCGACCTCCTCCTTGAGCATCGCGCCGTCAGCCTGGAGCCGGGCCAGTTCCTCCTCGGCCGTCGCCAGGTCGGCCTTGAGCGCCGGGATCCGGCCGTAGCGCAGCTCGGCGGCGCGTTCCAGCTCGCCGTCGCGTTCGGCCCGCTCGGCCTCGCCGCCGAGGCGTTCCAGCTCCTCCTTGGCGGTGGAGAGCTTGGTGATGTGGCTCTTCTCGGTCTGCCAGCGCTCGGACAGCGCGGTGAGCTGCTCACGCTTGTCGGCCAGCTCCTTGCGCAGCCGTTCCAGCCGCTCGGCGGAGGCGGCGTCGGGCTCCTTGGCCAGCGCCATCTCCTCGATTTCCAGCCGGCGGACCGCCCGTTCGATCTCGTCCACCTCGACCGGCCGGGAGTCGATCTCCATCCGGAGCCGGGACGCGGACTCGTCGACCAGGTCGATCGCCTTGTCCGGCAGGAACCGGTCGGTGATGTACCGGTCGGAGAGCGCGGCGGCGGCGACCAGGGCGGCGTCGG
The DNA here is from genome assembly GCF_049863385.1 of Micromonospora sp. WMMD723. NCBI lineage: Bacteria > Bacillati > Actinomycetota > Actinomycetes > Micromonosporales > Micromonosporaceae > Micromonospora > Micromonospora sp. WMMD723. The sequence goes on along the minus strand of NZ_JBMKNR010000001.1, from coordinate 2,186,874 downwards.
TGATCCGGACGCCGTGGTGCACCTCGTAGCGCTCCTTGAGGCCACGCAGGATGCCGATGGTGTCCTCGATGGTGGGCTCGCCGACCAGCACCGGCTGGAACCGGCGCTCCAGCGCCGGGTCCTTCTCGATGTGCTCGCGGTACTCGTCGAGGGTGGTCGCGCCGACCATCCGCAGCTCACCCCGGGCCAGCATCGGCTTGAGCATGTTGCCGGCGTCCATCGAGCCCTCGCCCTTGCCCGCGCCGACCACCGTGTGCAGCTCGTCGAGGAAGGTGATGACCTGCCCGTTCGAGTTCTTGATCTCTTCCAGGACGGACTTGAGCCGCTCCTCGAACTGGCCGCGGTACTGCGCGCCGGCGACCATCGCCCCGAGGTCGAGCGAGACCAGCTTCTTGTCCCGCAGCGACTCGGGCACGTCACCGGCCACGATCCGCTGGGCCAGCCCCTCGACGATCGCCGTCTTGCCGACGCCGGGCTCGCCGATCAGCACCGGGTTGTTCTTGGTACGCCGGGACAGCACCTGGATCACCCGGCGGATCTCCGAATCCCGGCCGATCACCGGGTCGATCTTGCCGTCCCGGGCGCTGGCGGTCAGGTCGACGCCGTACTTGGCCAGCGCCTGGTAGGTCTGCTCCGGGTCGGCGGTGGTGACCCGCCGGTCCCCGCCCCGCACGGTCGGGAACGCGGCGACCAGGTTCTCCTCGGTGGCCCCGGCGGTCTTCAGCGCGTTGGACACCGCGCCACCCACCCGGGCCAGGCCGGCCAGCAGGTGCTCGGTGGAGGTGTACTCGTCGCCGAGCGGACGGGCGATCTGCTCGGCGGCGCCGATGGCGTTGACGAACTCGCGGGCCAGGGTGGGCTCGGCGATGCTGGAACCCCGGGCGGCGGGCAGCGCGTCGACCGAGCGCTGCGCGACCCGGCGCAGCTCGGCGGGGTCGGCACCCACGGCGCGTAGCAGGCCGGCGGCGGTGGAGCCGTCGGTGTCGAGCAGGGCCAGCAGCAGGTGCCAGGGTTCCACGGTGGCGTGACCACGCTGGTTGGCCAGCGCGACCGCACCGGTGATGGTTTCGCGGCTCTTGGTGGTGAGTCGTTCCGTGTTCATGGGCTCCCCCGGGATCGGCGTGTCCACTAGTAAGAGACACCATCAGAGTTGAGCCTATTCCGCTCAACTCTGCCAACGTGGCGTGGGTCACAATCTCCGGGGACGGGGGGCAACGACCGACAGGTGTACGAGGTACCGCCCGGTCATCCCCGCCGCCCCCGGCAGGCGCGGCGGGCGGCATGGACAACATCGGCCCGGTAGCGGTGTCGAACGGGGTCGGACCCCGCAGCATCGCCCCCGACGAGTGGATCTGTCATCGCGGTTCCTCCTGGGCGGTCGGTCGTTCCGGGCGGAGCGGTGCGGTGGGTGCGGGCGCGGTGACCGGGCGGGGCAGGCCGCGCGGTGAGAGGTGTGACCCGTCGGGGGGTGGGTGGACACGGGCGGTGGCGGGGGTGGCACGCTCGCGAGCAGGGCAGACATCCGTCGGGCCGAGGTGGAGGGCAGGGTATAGCCTCTCGTCCGTGCGAGTACGAGTCGAACAGACCGCCCTACCGGGAATCGGCGTCCGTCATGACCTGATGACGGAGTCCGGCCGCCGGCTCGGTGTGGTCTCCCACCGCAATGGCCGCCGCGACCTGGTCCTCTACGACCCGGACGATCCCGACTCCTGTCAGCACGACATCCCGCTGACCGACGACGAGGCCGAGGCGCTTGCCGACATCCTCGGCGCGTCGCTGATGCTGGGTCAGCTCTCCGGCCTGCGCGAGCAGGCGGCCGGGCTGCTCACCGAGCAGATCGCCATCCCGGCCGGGTCGAAGTACGTCAACAAGCGGCTCGGTGACACCAAGGCACGCACCCGCACCAGCGCCTCGATCGTGGCGGTACTCCGGCAGGGCGAGGTCAACGTCTCGCCCGATCCCACCTTCCGCTTCGCGGCCGGTGACGTGGTGGTCGTGGTCGGTACCCGGCAGGGTCTCGACGGGGTGACCGCCATCCTCGCCGACAGTGACCCGGACGGCTGAGGCGGATGCACGAAACCACAACCCTACTGGTCGAGGTCGGCGCTCTCCTCCTGCTGCTCGGGCTGCTCGGTCGGCTCAGCCGCCGGTTCGGCGTCTCCCCCATCCCGCTCTACCTGCTCGCCGGCCTCGCGTTCGGCCACGGCGGGCTGCTACCGCTGGCCGCCAGCGAGGAGTTCTTCGCCGTCGGCGCCGAGATCGGCGTCATCCTGTTGCTGGTCATGCTCGGCCTGGAATACAGCGCCAACGAACTGGTCGGCAACCTGCGCTCGGCGGCACCGGCCGGCCTGATCGACGCGGTCCTCAACGCCCTGCCCGGTTTCGGCTTCGCGCTGCTGCTCGGTTGGGGCTGGGTGGCGGCCGTGGTGCTCGGCGGCATCACCTGGATCTCGTCCTCCGGCGTGATCGCCAAGGTGCTCGGCGACCTCGGCCGGGTCGGTAACCGGGAAACCCCGGTCATCCTGTCCGTGCTGGTCATCGAGGACCTGGCGATGGCGCTCTACCTGCCGCTGGTGACCGCGCTGCTGGCCGGCGTGGGCCTGGTCAAGGGCGGCATGGCGCTGGGCATCGCGGTGCTCACCGTGGTGGTCGTGCTGGTCGTCGCCATCCGCTTCGGCCACCTGATCTCCGCCGCCCTGTCGGCGAAGGACCCGGAGGCGCTGCTGCTCGGGGTACTCGGCCTGACCCTGCTGGTCGCCGGGATCGCCGCCCGGCTCCAGGTCTCCGCCGCCGTCGGGGCGTTCCTGGTCGGCATCGCCCTGTCCGGACCGGTGGCACACCACGCCACCGAACTGCTCTCCCCGCTGCGGGACCTCTTCGCCGCCGTCTTCTTCGTCTTCTTCGGCCTGGTCACCGACCCCCGGGACATGCCGCCGGTGCTGCTGCCCGCGATCGTGCTGGCCGTGGTCACCATGGGGACGAAGCTGGCCACCGGCTACCTGGCGGCCCGGCGGGCCGGGATCGCCGAGCCCGGCCGGTGGCGGGCCGGCTTCGCCCTGATGCCCCGTGGTGAGTTCTCCATCGTCATCGCAGGTCTCGCGGTCGCCGCCGGCACCGTCGAACCCAAGCTGGCCGCGCTCGCCACGGCGTACGTGCTGATCACCGTGATCACCGGTCCGATGCTCGCCCGGCTGCCCGACATGCGCTGGTTCAAACAGCGGCTCCGTCGGCGGATCGCCGCCCAGCACCCCCGACCGGTGCCCGCCACCGATTGAGTTTCGGCTGGCCGGGCCGACCCCGCACGGGTCGGCCTGGCCAGGGCATCCGTTGCCGAATTGCTTCCCGGCAGGTCTTCCGCCGCCCGGGTGACGGCGGCTAGCGTTGCGCCCCAGCAGGCCAGGGACTCGCGGGCGGACGGAGGCATCCCGCGGGCGTGAGCGGGAAGGTTGCCGGGTGAGCGCGCACGGTCCGACGTTCCGCGGCTTCGCCAACCCCGTCGACCCGTCACCGGCGGAGTTGCGGGCCTGGGCGTACCAACCCGACTCGGTGCCGTTGACCTCGCTGCCCCGGGACTGGGACCTGCTGGTGGCGGGTGACCACCTGGTGGTCACCCTCTTCGAGTTGGCGCTGGACCCGGCCTGCCCGGCCCGCCGCTTCGCCCTGCACTGCCTCTACATCTACGCCGCCGACGGCATCCGGACGCAGTTCCGCGCCCACCCCCGGCGTCGGTTCCGCAAGCTGGTGGAGCAGGCCGAGCGCGACGGCGACGAGTTGGTACGCAACTGGGCGCACAACAGCCGGATGCTGCTGGCCCGGCAGGAACTCTTCACCTACCACGACTGGTGCGAGGGTGGCCTGGTCCGGGACAACCGCCGCCTCGGCTGACATCGGATCAGGCCGGAGCCTCCCCACCACGTCGGTCGGGCCGGACCAGCCCCACCACGCCCGGACGGCGAACGGGCCGGGACCCCCCGTGGGTCCCGGCCCGCACGTCGGCGGATCGTCAGCGTCGCGGTCCGCCCTGGTTGCCGCGTTTCGGCTCGACCTGCCCCCGGTTCGCCCTGCGGGCGTTCCGGTCGGCGAACCTGCCGTCCTTCACCGTGTCGGAGAACGTGCCCCGGGTGACCCGGTCGAACTTCTCCCGGACGTTCTCGGCCACCTGGTTGAGCCGCTCCTCCGCCTGCCGGGCCACCTTCTTCGCCGATTCCGCCACGGTTCCCCCCGCTGTCGGAGTCCGAATTGGTCCGCTTGCGCCTGATTCACAGGTTAACGGGACAGCCCTGCTCCCGGCGGGGGAATGCCTGAACCCCGCCGGGCCGGAGTTCCGCCTCGGGGAGATTCACTCCAGATACGCCGAATAGCGGCACCCCGTCGAAGGGATGCCGCTATTCGCGCCCAGAAGTGTTGATCATGCCGGTCGGATGCGGCGAGGGCACCGGACCACCCGCCCGGAAGTGTCGATCATGTCGGGCCGGTGCGGCGGGGACGCCAGACCACCAGGGCCGTCGAGGTGCGGCTGGTCGGCACCAAATCACCCCGGGAGAAGCCGCTGGCCAGCGTCTCCAGCTCGGCGATCCGCCGGTACGCGGCGTCCAGCTCCGCCTCCAGCCGGGCCACCCGCTGCTGGGCCTGCTCCACCAGACGTTCCAGCCCGATGATCCGCTTCACCCCGGCCAGGTTGACGCCCTCGTCCTGGCTGAGCCGCTGCACCTCGCGCAGCAGGACGACGTCCCGCACGCTGTACCGTCGTCCGCCACCGGCCGCCCGACCGGCCTGCACCAGGCCGAGCCGGTCGTACTGGCGCAGCGTCTGCGGGTGCATTCCCGCCATCCGTGCCGCAACCGAGATCATCAGCACCTTGGCCTCGTAGGCAGGGTCACCCGAACCGACGAACCCGTCCGACATCCCACTCACCTCCGCACCCGTCCACCGGTCAACCGATCCGACGCACCCGCGCGTCGAGATGTTCCCGGGCTGCCGGCGGCGTCGCCCCGGCGAACGACTCCAGCGCCGCCCGCGCCTCGTCCGACACCGTCGCCGGCACCACCACGTCCAGCGTGACCAGCAGGTCGCCGGCCCGCCCGTCCCGTCGTACGACACCCTTGCCCCGGGCCCGCAGCACCCGCCCGGACGGGGTGCCCGGCGGCACGCGCAGGGTCACCGCGCCGTCCAGCGTGGGCACCCGCAGGTCGGTGCCGAGCACCGCCTCGGCGAAGGTGATCGGCACGGCCAGCGTCAGGTCGTCACCGGTACGCCCGAACAGGTCGTCGGGGCGAACCTTGACCTGCACGAACAGGTCACCCGCCGGCCCGCCGCGCTGCCCCGGCTCGCCCCGCCCGGCCAGCCTGATCCGCTGGCCGTCGGCCACTCCGGCGGGGAACCGGACGTTGAGCGTGCGGGTCTTGGTGACCCCGCCGGTGCCCTGGCACTCGGGGCACTTCTCCTCGACGACCGTCCCGACGCCCTGGCAGTTGCGGCACGGCTCGGAGAAGCTGAACGACCCCTGGTCCCGGGTGGTCACCCCGGCACCGTGGCAGACCGGGCAGGCGATCGGCTGGGTGCCCGGCTTCGCGCCGTTGCCGTGGCAGGTGTCGCAGACCCCGGGGGCGCGCAACGTCAACGGCAGGGTGACGCCCCGGACGGCGTCGCCGAAGTCGAGCGCGACCTCGGCCTCCACGTCCCGGCCCCGGGCCGGTCCACGCGCCCGGGCAGGGCCACCGCCACCGCCACCGCCACCGCCACCGCCACCGGAGAAGATCGAACTGAACAGGTCGGTGAAGCCGCCGCCACCGAACCGGTTGTCCCCGCCGCCACCGCCGCCGAACAGGTCGGAGACGTCGAACGGGACCCCGCCGGGCTGACCCGCGCCACGGGCGCCCCGCCGGAACGCGCCCGAACCGAACAGCGAGCGCATCTCGTCGTACTCGCGGCGTTTGGCGTCGTCGCCGAGCACCGCGTACGCCTCGGAGACGGCCTTGAACCGCTCCTCGGCCTTCGGGTCACCGGGGTTGTGGTCCGGGTGCGACTCCCGGGCCAGTTTCCGGTACGACTTCTTGATCTCGTCCGAGGAGGCGGACTTCTCCACGCCCAACGTGGCGTAGAAGTCCTTCTCGATCCAGTCCTTGGAACTCACCGGTCCACCCCCTTCCGTGAGATGTGGCCCGGTCGCCCCGCCCGCCTCGGGAGGCGGGCGGGGCGACCGGATGGCCGTGCACTATTCCGGGTCGGCGACCGCGACCATGGCCGGCCGCAGCAGCCGCTCGCCGAGCAGGTAACCCCGACGCATCACCTGCACGCAGGTGGGCTCGTCGACGTCCGGTGAGGTCTGGTGCGCGACCGCCTCGTGCCGGGTCGGGTCGAACGGGTCGCCCTGTTCGCCGAAGGGCGTCAGGCCGAACTTGCCCAGCGCCGTGGTGAGCTGCTCGGCCACGGTGCCGAACGGCCCGACCAGGTCACCGTGCTCCCGGGCCCGGTCCAGGTCGTCCAGGATGGGCAGCAGCGCGGCGAGCACCGAGCCGGTCGCCTGTTCCTGGACCACGCCCCGGTCCCGGTCCACCCGCTTGCGGTAGTTGGCGTACTCCGCCGACACCCGCTGCAGGTCCCGGGTCCGCTCGTCCAGCTCGGCCCGGAGGGCTTCCAGCTCGGCACCGAGCGGGGAGCCCGTGGCGCTGCCGTCGACCGGCTGCGCGGGGGCGTCCACCACCGGCGGACCGGTCGGTGCCGGGTCGTCGAGGGCGGTGGCCTCGGCCTCGATCTCGTCGACCACCACCTCGGACTCCTCGACCAGCCCCTCGGCCGGGACGTCGGCCCCGGCGTCGGCGGCGGCAGGCGTCTCCTCGGTCTTGCCGAGCTTGCGGTTGTCCCGGATGACGACCCGCGGCCCGTCGTCGGTGGGCGCGGAGCCACCCGGCGTCGACCCGGAGGTGTCCGGGTCGGCGGCTCGTGGCTTCTCCGTCATGCGACTACCTCGTTCCCTGTGCGGTGGCGCGGAGCGTCACTTCTTGTCCTCGTCCACGATCTCCGCGTCGACCACGTCGTCCGGGCCGCCCGCCTTGGGGGCCCCGGCGGCACCGGTGGCACCCGCGCCGGCTCCGGCACCCGCGCCCGCGCCGGCCGCGCCCGGCTGCTCACCCTGCTCGGCCTGCTGCGAGTAGAGCAGCGAACCGGCCTGCTGGGAGACCTGGGCGAGCCGCTCGTGGGCCGCCTTGATCTTCTCGATGTCCTGGCCGCCGAGCGCGCCGCGCAGCTCACCGAGGGCCTCGTTGAGCTGCTCCCGGTTCTCCGTGGGCAGCTTGTCGCCGCTCTCGGCGAGGAACTTCTCGGTCTGCCACTGGAGCGCCTCGGCCACGTTGCGGGTCTCGGCCTCCTCCCGGCGACGCTTGTCGTCGTCGGCGTGCTCCTCGGCGTCCCGGCGCATCCGCTCGATGTCGTCCTTCGGCAGCGACGAGCCGCCGGTGATCGTCATCTTCTGTTCCTTGCCGGTGCCCAGGTCCTTGGCGTGCACGTTGACGATGCCGTTGGCGTCGATGTCGAAGGTGACCTCGATCTGCGGCACGCCGCGCGGCGCCGGCGGGAGGCCGGTCAGCTCGAAGGTGCCGAGCTTCTTGTTGTACGCCGCGATCTCGCGCTCGCCCTGGAACACCTGGATCAGCACCGACGGCTGGTTGTCGTCGGCCGTGGTGAAGACCTCGGAGCGCTTGGTCGGGATGGTGGTGTTGCGCTCGATGAGCTTGGTGAAGATGCCGCCCTTGGTCTCGATGCCCAGGCTCAGCGGGGTCACGTCGAGCAGCAGGACGTCCTTGACCTCGCCCTTGAGCACACCGGCCTGCAGGGCCGCGCCGACGGCGACGACCTCGTCCGGGTTGACGCCCTTGTTGGGGTCGCGGCCGGTGAGCTGCTTGACCAGGTCGGTCACGGCCGGCATCCGGGTGGAGCCGCCGACCAGGATCACGTGGTCGACGTCGGCGATCTTGATGCCGGCGTCCTTCACGGCCTGCTCGAACGGGCCCTTGCAGCGGTCCAGCAGGTCCTGCGTCATCCGCTGGAACTCGGCGCGGCTGAGCGTCACGTCCAGGTGCAGCGGGCCGGCCGACCCGGCGGTGATGTACGGCAGGTTGATGTTGGTGGTGGTCGCCGCCGACAGCTCGATCTTGGCCTTCTCGGCCGCCTCGCGGAGCCGCTGCAGCGCCATCTTGTCCTGACCCAGGTCGATGCCGTGCTCGCCCCGGAACGTCTTCACCAGGTGGTCGATGATCCGCTGGTCCCAGTCGTCGCCGCCGAGCTGGTTGTCACCGCTGGTCGACTTGACCTCGACGACGCCCTCGGCCAGCTCCAGCAGGGACACGTCGAAGGTGCCGCCACCGAGGTCGAAGACCAGGACGGTCTGCTCCTTGGAGCCCTTGTCCAGCCCGTACGCCAGGGCCGCCGCGGTCGGCTCGTTGACGATCCGCAGCACGTTGAAGCCGGCGATCTCGCCGGCTTCCTTGGTGGCCTGGCGCTGGCCGTCGTTGAAGTAGGCGGGCACGGTGATCACCGCGTCGGTGATCTGCTCGCCCAGGTAGGCCTCGGCGTCCCGCTTGAGCTTCATCAGCGTGCGCGCCGAGATCTCCTGCGGGGTGTACTTCTTGCCGTCGATGTCGACGGTCCAGTTGGTGCCGATCTCCCGCTTGACCGAGCGGATGGTCCGGTCCGGGTTGGTCACCGCCTGGCGCTTGGCGACCTCACCGACGAGCACCTCGCCGTTGCGGGCGAACGCGACGATCGACGGGGTCGTCCGCGAGCCCTCAGCGTTGGCGATGACGGTGGGCTCACCGCCCTCGAGAACGCTGACGCAGGAGTTCGTCGTGCCGAGGTCGATACCGACCGCACGTGCCATCTTCGCTTCCTCGCTTCGTAACGGATGGGCAGGTCAGAGGGCCTACCCGGCGGGCCGCCCGGAGCGACCGCACCACAAGTTGAGTGAACTTGACTCAATAGTGCCACGCGATCGCCAAAGCGCAAGTCGAGTTGAGCCGACCCGACGCAACCTGACCGTTACTACCCTCCGGTTGTCTCTGTTGCATCGGTCGGGCACGCTTTAGCGGTGACGACGCACGGCGATCCCGCCACCCGGTCCGGCGCGCCCACCGTCGCCGCCCGCACCGGGTCGTCGGAGACCGACGAGACGCCGCCCGGCCCCACCGGAGACGGCCTGCCCGCCGCCCTCACCGGCCTGCGGGCCGCGATCGGCGCGGCCCGGTTCCCGCTGGCGCTGCCCTCGGCCGAGCCGGCGCGGCACACCGGCCGGGCGCTGACCGACCAGCTCGACGACTACCTGCTGCCCCGGCTGGCCCGGCTCGACGCCCCGCTGCTCGTGGTCGTCGGCGGCTCCACCGGCGCGGGCAAGTCCACACTGGTCAACAGCCTGGTCCAGGCCCGGGTGAGCGCCGCCGGGGTGCTGCGCCCCACCACCCGATCCCCGGTGCTGGTCTGCAACCCCGCCGACGCCGCCTGGTTCCGCCAGGGCGAGCTGCTGCCCGGCCTGACCCGCACCAACGAGCCCAGCGAGGACCCGGGCACCCTGCACCTAGTCACCGCCCCCGCGCTCGCACCGGGGCTGGCCTTCCTCGACGCCCCCGACATCGACTCGGTGGTCGACGCCAACCGCGCCCTCGCCGGCCAGCTGCTCGCCGCCGCCGATCTCTGGCTCTTCGTCACCACCGCCGCCCGGTACGCCGACGCCGTCCCGTGGGAGCTGCTGCGCGCCGCCCGCTCCCGGGGGGCCTCGATCGCCATGGTGCTCGACCGGGTGCCCCCCGAGGCCGCCGACGAGATCGCCGCCCACCTGTCCGAGATGCTCGCCGCCCAGGAGCTGGGCGCGGCGCCGCTGTTCGTCCTGCCCGAGACCTGGGTCGACGGCCAGGGCCTGCTGCCCGACCGGGTGACCGCGCCGCTGGGTGGCTGGTTCGCCCGGCTCGCCGCCGACGCCGAGGCCCGCGCCGCCGTGGTCCGGCAGACCCTGGACGGCGCGCTCGCCTCCCTGCACCCCACGGTCGAGGCGCTCGCCGACGCCGCCGACGAGCAGGTGGCCGCCGCCGACGCGCTGGACGACCGGGTCCGGGCCGCCTACCAGGGCGCGCACCGCACCGTGGCCGAGGGGATGAAGGACGGCCGGCTGCTGCGTGGCGAGGTGCTCGCCCGCTGGCAGGAGTTCGTCGGCACCGGTGAGTTCTTCCGGACGCTGGAGGCCCGGATCGGCAGGCTGCGCGACCGGCTCGTCGCCGCGGTCACCGGCCGGCCCGCCACCCCCGCCACCGAGCTGCGCAACGCCATCGAGTCGCAACTGGTGACCCTGCTGCGCGGGGTCGCCGCCGAGGCGGCGGAGCACACGTACACCGCCTGGAAGGCGCACCCCGCCGGGGCCGCACTGCTCGAACCGTCACTGGCGCACGCCTCGGCCGACCTGCCCGAACGGGCCGAACGGCTGGTCCGGGACTGGCAACGTGCCGTGCTGGAGCTGGTCCGGGACGAGGGCGGCGACCGGCGGTTCGTGGCCCGTACGGCCGCGTACGCGGTCAACGCCACCGGGCTGGCCGTGATGATCGCCGTCTTCGCCTCCACCGCGTTCATCCCCACCGGTCTGGAGGTGGCGACCGGGGCGGGCACCACGGTCGCCGCGCAGGCCGTGCTCCAGGCGATCTTCGGCGACCAGGCGGTGCGTACCCTCGCCGCGAAGGCCCGGGGCGACCTGCTGGAGCGGGTCCGCGCGCTGCTCGACGAGGAGGCGGCCCGCTACCTGGCCCGCACCGACGCCGCCCGGCCCGGTCCGGAGGCCGCCGCCGGCCTGCGTCGGGCCGCCGCCCGGGTCGAGGTGGCCCGGCACCGCAGCGGCCTCGCCGACCAGGCCGGTCCGGCGCTACCGACCCCGACCCCGACCCCCGAGGACGGCATCCGGTGACCAACATCGTCGGCCGGATGCGCGAGGCGCTCCGGGGTGACCAGCGTGTCGACGCCGATGCCCTGGTGGCCCGGCTCGACGCGGTGCGCCGGTTCCTCGACGCGGTCGACGGCGAGGTGCCCGACACCCGGCTGGTCGGCGCGCACACCCTGGTCGAGCGGGCCGGCACCCGGCTGTCGCTGTCCCGGGACCACACCGTGGTGGCGCTGGCCGGGGCCACCGGCAGCGGCAAGTCCAGCCTGTTCAACGCCCTGGCCCAACTGGAACTCTCCCCGGTCGGGGTGCGCCGGCCGACCACCGGTGTCGCGCACGCCTGCGTGTGGGGGCCGCTGGACGGCGGCAACCGGCTGCTCGACTGGGTGGGCGTGCTGCCCCGGCACCGGTTCGTCCGGGAGAGCGCGCTGGACGGCGACGACGAGTCCGCCCTGCACGGGTTGATCCTGCTCGACCTGCCCGACTTCGACTCGGTGCAGCGGTCCCACCGACTGGAGGTGGACCGCCTGCTCGGCCTGGTCGACCTGGTGGTCTGGGTGGTCGACCCGCAGAAGTACGCCGACCGGGTGATCCACACGAGCTACCTGCGCGAGTTCCACAGGCACCGGGACGTGACGGTGGTGGTGCTCAACCAGGCCGACCGGCTGCCCCCGGCCGAGCTGCCCCGGGTGCTGGCCGACCTGCGCCGGCTGCTCGACGTCGACGGGCTCGACGGGGTGCCGCTGCTGGCCACCACGGCGGTCGAGCCGGACGGGATGACCGGGCTGCGGGAGGCGCTGGAACGGGCGGTTTCCGACCGGCAGGCCGCGCTGCGCCGGCTCTGGGGCGACGCCGACACGGTGACGGCCGCGCTGGGGGAACTGGTCGCCGTCGAGGCACCCGGGCACACCCCGGACGCGGAGACGATCCGCACCCTGGACCGGGCGCTGGCCGACGCGGCCGGGGTGCCCACGGTGACGGGGGCGGTCGAGGGGGCGTACCGGCAGCGGGCCGGTGCCGCGACCGGCTGGCCGCTGGTCCGCGGCTGGCGGCGGCTGCGACCCGACCCGCTGCGCCGGCTGCACCTGGCCGGCCCGACGACCGATCCGCAGCAGCCGGCGCAGGCCCCGCTCGCGGCGACCTCGGTGCCCGACCCGACGGCCGCCCAGCAGTCCGCCCTCGGGCTGGCCATCCGCGCGGTCGGTGACCGCTCCGGCGGGGATCTGCCCGCCCCCTGGCCGGCCGCGGTGACCGCCGCCGCCCGGTCCCGCCTGGCCGACCTGCCGGACGCGCTGGACGCGGCGGTCGCCGGCACCGACCTGGGCATGGAGCGCCGGCCGCTGTGGTGGCGGCTGGTGGGCGGCGTCCAGTGGCTGGTCACCCTCGCCGCCGTGGTCGGGCTGGGTTGGCTGGTGCTCGGGTACGCGCTGCGCGCCCTCGGGTTGCCGGCGCTGGAGTACCCCCGGGTGGGCGAGACGCCGCTGCCCACCGTGCTGCTGCTCGGTGGGTTGCTCGCCGGCCTGCTGGTGGCGGCGGTGACCGGGCCGGTGATCCGGTGGGCGGCCCGGCGGGCCCGGCAGCGGGCCGAGGGGCGGCTCACCGAGGAGGTCGCCCGGGTCGGCGCGGAGTACGTCCTCACCCCCGTACGCGACCTCGTCGACCGATACGCCCTCGCCCGCCGCGCCTGGCAGGACGCCGCCGGCTGACGGGCACCGGCGGGGAACGCCACCGGCCCGACGGCCATCGACGGACGCCGACCACCGGCCGGCGAACGCGGACGTCGGCACGGGTGTCCGGGGCGGCGCGGCGGCGTAGGGTCGTGCCATGGCCACGCCACAGACCCCCTACGACGCGGTGCTGTCCGCCGCCCGCGACGTGACCAGGCTGGACTGCGCGCTCGACGCCGAGATGCTCGGCACGGCGCTGCTGGGCAGCGTCTACGCGATCGCCGAGACCGACCGGGAAACGGCGGTCCGGGAGTTCGTCTCCGGTTTCCTCGCCGCCACCTCCCGCCGCCGCACGGCCGCCGCCACCACCATCCGGCAGGTCTTCGCCGCGCTGGTCCCGACCGCCGAGGGCGCGGCGAAGGTCCGCCCCGGCGCGCAGGCGCCGGCCTGGGCCGGCCAGCTCGGCCGGGTCCACCTCACCGGCACCTGGTCCTACGGCGACGTGTACGGCGACCAGACCTCCTACCTGGCCACCTTCGCCTACGACGACGAGTCGGGTGGCCCGGAGCACGCCCTGGTCGCGCTGATCGACCACAACATCGGCATCACCAAGGACGTCTTCGTCGGCGGTCCGGCCGAACGCATCCTCGCGCAGGTCCGGCAGATGTGCGCCGACGACGACCTGACCTGGTTCCGGGAGGAGGACCCGGCCCGGATGCACGGCGAGGTGGGCCGCCACCTGGAGATCACCGACGACCTCGGCGACCTGCCCGCCGAGGGTTCGCTCGCCACCGACCGGGCGCTGGTCGGGGCGCGGTTGGCGGTGTTGCCGCAGGCGGGCGCCGACTCCACCGGCTGGCCCACCGAGCCGCTCTCCAGTGACGAACGCACCGCGCTGGTCCGGGCCTTCCTGGCCGCCCCCGAGGCGGCCCGGTACGGGCTGAACACCCTCGACGGCGACGCCGAGCTGGCCTCGCTGCACTTCTGCCTCGGCCTGCTCTTCGACCACGCGGCGAGCTTCCCGGACGCCGATCCGCTGCGCTGGAGCCCGGCGGTGGCCGGGCTGTTCCTGCTCGACTGGGTGCACCGGCGGGCCGTGCTGGACATGGACGACGCGGCGATGCTGCCCCGGGTGCTGCGCGCCTGGACGGCGTTCGCGGCGCGGCGACGCGGGCTGCCCGAGCGGGCCGTCACCCAGACCGACGAGGCGATCGAGGAGCTGGTGCCGGAGTTCGCCAGGCTCTATTCGACAGGTGAGCGGCGCAGCCCGGCGACGGCGGCGGTGGCCCAGTTGATGGCCGACGGCGTCGACCCGGACGACCCGGTCGCGCTGGACGCCTGGATCGAGGCCAACCGGCAGCGCCTCGGCGACGACATCCCCTGACCGGCCGGACCGCCGGTCAGGGTTCGACCAGGGCCAGCCGGCCGGGGGCGACGTCGAGGCGGATGCGCTGCCCCCAGCGCAGCGTCAACCGGTCGGTCTCCAGGCCGTCGGCGAAGGCCACCAGGCCGTCCGACTCGGCGGTCAGCTCCAGCGTGTCGGTGCCGTCGAGGCGGCCGGCGACCAGGTCGGCCCCGGTGACCGGGGAGGGCCACGCCTCCCGGACGAACCAGCACAGCGCCGGCTCCTGCGGGGCGGGGAGCGCGACGGCGGCCGGTCGGCCCCGGGCGATCGAGGCGCACCAGCCGGTGGCCCCGGTGCCGGTACCGACGACCACCCCGGAGGACGACTGCCGCTCCCGGCGGGGTCGGCCGTCGGAGGTGACGTCGAGCAGGTAGCGGGCCGACTGGTGGGAGGGGTGCCCGACGTACACCTCGTTGAGGCCGACCAGTTCCTGGCCGTCGTCGAGGGTGGCCCGGACCATGGCCCGGTGCCGCAGCGGCGCGGCCCCGGCCACCACCGCCGGCAGCAGCGCGGCCACCTGGTCGCCGGTGCACCGGACCAGCACCCCGGCGTTGCGGCCCGGCTCCGGGTCGACGCCGACGACGGGTTGCCCGCTGAGGTACTTCGCCACGTTGGCGACCAGGCCGTCCGGCCCGACGGCGACGACGACGTCCTCCGGCCCGAACAGGAACCGGGGCAGGTCGTCCCGGTTCACCGTGCCGCGTCGCCAGTCGGCAGGGACGGCGGCCGCGACGGCGGTCAGCGCCGACTGGAGTGCCTCGTGCCGGTCCACCACCTCGGCCAGGTCCCGCCCCCGGGCGCGCAGGTACCACTGGGCCGCCGCCCGGGTGCCGTGCCGGGCGAGCAGTTCGTCCAGCTCGCTGGGGCGGCGCACGACCACCACCCGGGGGGCCAGGGTGGCGCTCACCGGTCGACCGCCCCGGTCGGGCCGGTGAGCGTCCCGGTCGGGCCGGTGAGCCGGCCGAGCAGGTCGGCGAGCAGGTCCGGGGTGACCGTGAGCTGGCCGATCGGGGGGAGCTGACCGGCGAGTTCCCGGACGGTGAGGGCCTGCAGCACCGCCGGCGGCAGTTCGGCGTACGTGGCGAGCTTCGCCGCCTCCGCCTCGGCCTCGGCGGCGCCGACGGCGCGTACCGTCTCGGCCTTGGCCAGGGCGAGCGTCCGTTCCTTGTCGGCGGCACCGGCGGCGAGCAGGCGCTCCTTCTCCGCCTCGGCGGTGGCGAGCACCCGGGCCCGCTCGGCGGCGGCGGTGTTGGCGACCTGTTCCCGTTCCGCCTTGCCGTGGGCGCCGGCCAGTTCGGCGGCGGCGTCGAGTTCGGCCCGGCGGCGGGCGTTCGCCCCGTGCTGCTCGACGAGCTGCTGCTCCCGGCGGGCCAGTTCGATCTTGTTCTGGAGTTCGTTCTCGGCGATGCCGCGTTCCTGCTCGACGGCCTGGGCCCGGCGGGCGTACGTGGCCCGGTCGGCCTCCACCTGCACGGCCTCCCGGGTGGGGGTCTGCAGGGCGCGTTCCAGTTCCGGTTCGGGCCGGACGGCGACGACCCGGGCGCTGACCACGGCGACGCCGATGTCGGCGAGCCGGGGTTCGGTGCCGAGCGCGGCGGAGACCGCCTCCCGTACGGGTGCCATGGTGGTCAGCGCCTCGGCCAGCGGCACCCGGGCGAGCAGGTCGAGGGCGGGTTGCTGGGCCAGCTCGGCCAGTAGCGTGGCCACCTGGTCGAGGGGGCGGGAGCGGGCCCGACCGGTGCGCGGGTCGACCGAGAAGTCGAGCCGGGCGGCGGCCAGGGCCGGGTCGGCCACCCGGTAGGTCACGGTGGCCTGGACGGTGATGTCGGCGAAGTCGCCGGTCCGGGCGTGGAAGAGCAGCGGCAGCTCCCGGTCGTCCACCGGCACCTCGCTCAGCACGGCGGTCAGCGGCCGGTACCAGAACGACTGGCCGGTCCCCTCCCGCCGGACCCGCCCGGCGACGTGCAGCCGTACCCAGTTGGTAGGTGTCCCGCGCAGGTGGCGCAGGAAGAGTCGTCGCGTCACGTCGGCCATGGCTTCACCCTCCCCTTTTTCGTCGCTACGACGATAACCACTCTGCTAAGTTATCGTCAAGGTGGTGATAAAACGATGACCGACTACCCGCCCTTCGCCGTGACGGTGGACCTGGTGGTGCTCACCGTGCGCGCCGACGCGTTGCACCTGCTGCTCGTCCGCCGGGGCATCCCGCCGGACCAGGGCCGGTGGGCGCTGCCGGGTGGCTTCGTCGGCATCGACGAGGACCTGCCCGACGCCGCCGCCCGGGAGTTGACCGAGGAAACCGGGCTACCGGAGCCGGTCGGCCACCTGGAGCAGCTCGGCACGTACGGCCGGCCCGGCCGGGACCCACGCGGGCGGGTGGTCACCGTGGCCTGGCTGGCGCTGCTCCCCGACCTGCCCGCCCCGGTCGCCGGCTCGGACGCCGCCTCGGCAGAGTGGGTGCCGGTCACCCGGCTCACCCCCGGCCAGCTCGCCTTCGACCACGACCTGATCGTCGCCGACGGCCTGGAACGGGCCCGCGCGAAGCTGGAGTACACCCCGCTGGCCGGCGCCTTCTGCCCGCCCGAGTTCACCGTGGCCCAACTACGGGCGGTCTACGAGACGGTCTGGGGCACCCGGCTGGACCCGCGCAACTTCCACCGCAAGGTCACCGGCACCCCCGGCTTCGTCAGCCCCGTCGGCCGCGCCACCGAGGGCGACCGGGGACGACCCGCCCAACTGTTCCGCCGGGGCCCGGCGACCCGGCTCCACCCGCCCATGCTCCGCCCCGAACCCTGACGACCCCGGCGTGCCGGCCGCCCGGCGGCGGCAGGCTCAGGACAGCGTCGCGAAGACCAGCCCGGCCACCAGTGCACCCACCAGCCCGCCGGTCACGACCTGCGCGACGGTGTGGTCACGCAGCCGCACCCGGGACCAGCCGACCAGGCCGAGCAGCGGAACGGCAGGCAGCAGCCGGGGGCCGAAGGTGAGCACCAGTACCACCAGCGTGCCGGCGGCCACCGCCGAGTGGATCGACATCTTCCACCAGTGACTGGCCGACACCGCCACCACCAGACCGACCACCCCGGTGGCGACCAGCGCCAGCACCGGGCGCGGCGCACCGAGCACCGCGAGCAGGGCCAGCCCGGCGGCGGCCGACACCAGGCCGAACAGCAGCGGCACCCGGCGTTGCTCACGCCGACCGATGTGGTGGTCGGTGAGCCGACCCCGACGCACCCCGTTGAGGACGTACGCGAACGGGATGCCGGCGGCGAAGACCGTGGCGAGCAGCCCCCAGGCCAACCCCCGTACGCCACCCGCGCCGTGCCAACCGATCACCACGGTCAGCCCGGTGACCAGCACGGCCGGCGCGGTTGCCTCGGTCACCCACCGGGCCACCCGGGTCGCCGCCCCCGCCGGCCCGACAGGGACCTGACCGGGGGCGGACGGGACGTCGCGGGCCGGGGAGGCTCCGGGGTCGCCCGCGGGCCGGTCACCGCCCTCGTCGCGCGTACTCAGCGTTCCGCCCCCGCATGTCGTGCCGACCGGTCCGTCGCCGGGGTGGCCGGGCGTCGGCGTCCGCACCGTGGGCGGTTCAGCCGGCGTCGTTCGTCACCGTACCGTCCGGATCGGTGCCGTCGTGGCTGGTCGGCGCGGGTATCGCGGGCGTCTGCGGCGTGGGGGCCGGGGTGGCCGACGGGCGGTCGACCGGGGTCGACGCACCCACGGGCGGCGCTCCGACGCGCGGCACGCGACGGGCCTCGTCCCGCAGCCGGACGGGACGGGGGGCCCGGGTCGGGACGGCCGTCACGGTGGGCCGGGGGCGCGGGGTGGGGACCACGGTGACCGTGACGGTGGGGCCCGGTCCGACCGTGGGCCCCGGCGTCGGGTCGGGTTCCAGGGTCGACGTCGGGCCGGGGGTCGGCTCGGGCGTAGGTGCCGGCGTGGGGGTGTCGGAGGGGGCCGAGGTCGGCGACGGGTCCGGGGGCGGTTCGGAGAAGGTGGTCGTCGGCTCGGCGCTCGGTTCCGCGCTCGGGCTCGGTTCTGTACTCGGGCTCGGTTCCGCGCTCGGGCTCGGCGAGGTGGGGGTGGGGGTGGGGTGGGCCGGGGCGGCCGGCGCGTGCGTCCGGGGGACGGGACGGGGGGTCGCGGCGGGGGCGGCCGGGGGCGGCGCGGGACGGTGGGTGACGCCGGTGCCGCCGGTGCCCGGGACGGGGGCCGGCGTGGGTGGTGGGGGCGCGCCGACGGGACCGGTCGGCGGCAGGGCCGGTTGGCCGGTGGCGGGCACCGGGACGACGACCGGCCCGACCGACGGGGTGGGCAGGAACGGGGTGCCGCCGTCCGGCAGCGCGGTGCTGCCCACGGTGGCGGAGCCGGCGCTGATCGCGGCGAGGACCGGCATGGAGGCGGCCCCGGCGAGCAGGGCGACGGTGAACAGGTAGCCCCGGTGCGGGCCACCCAGGCCCGGGGCCCGGTGGACGCCGATCATCCGCCGGTAGCTGCCGCCGCCGGCCCGGTGTCGCCCGAGGAGGGGGATCGGAGGACCGTCACCTGGCTCGGACACCGCACACTCCCTCGTCGACCTGGATGTGTTAGTCGGTGGGCAGCACGGAACAGAACGGACATTATTCGCTAAACGCCCACCAATACCGGTCAGCTTGACCCAGTGACGCCCAGTTCACCAGGCACCACAGCGTGTCGACACACAAAAAGTCCGTCACCCGGCCGCCACGGTCACGGCAGCACGGCCGGCGACACGACAAAAAAGTCCACGGGTCACCAAGCGGACATGTCGTCACCGGCGGGAGGGCCATACTGTGGGGCCGCTCACCTCCTCTGCAATCATTCAGGCACGACGGCAACGCAGCCGCCCCTCCGCGTACCCCGTGGCAGGCGTGGCTGGTGGCCGACGCTCCCGAACCGGGTTCGACCCATGGATCCGGCTCAGGTCGTGCGGCAACCCCTACCGGGGCCAGGCACGACCGCCAGGAACCAGTCCGGCAACAGCCGGGCCGGCGCACGTTGTGCGCGGACGGGTGACCCCCCGGCTCGGGCACAGACACGACAGGGAGAGACGGATGGCAAAGGGCGACCCTGCGGTCTCCAGCCGCGGCCGGCGAGCCGCACCCCGGTCCCGGCGGGCCACGACCGGCGAGCCGGAACTCGTACAGCTGCTCACCCCGGCCGGCGACCGGATCGAGAGCGCGACCGGCCCGGACGGCACCGAGTACCGCGTCGACTTCACCGACGAGGAGTACCGCGGCCTCTACCGCGACCTCGTGCTGGTCCGCAAGCTCGACGCCGAGGCGACCGCGTTGCAGCGGCAGGGCGAGCTGGGCCTGTGGGCCTCGCTGCTCGGCCAGGAGGCGGCCCAGGTCGGCTCCGGGCGGGCGCTGCGCAGCCAGGACATGGCCTTCCCGACCTACCGGGAGCACGGTGTGCTCTACTGCCGGGGCATCGACCCGATCATGCCGCTCGGCCTGTTCCGCGGCGTCGACCAGGGCGGCTGGGACCCGAACGAGTTCAAGTTCAACATGTACACGATCGTCATCGGGGCGCAGACCCTGCACGCGACCGGGTACGCGATGGGCGTCCACATGGACGGCAAGACCGGCACCGAGGACGGCGAGGCGGTGATCGCCTACTTCGGCGACGGCGCCACCAGCCAGGGCGACGTCAACGAGGCGTTCGTCTGGGCCAGCGTCTTCAACGCCCCGCTGGTGTTCTTCTGCCAGAACAACCAGTACGCCATCTCCGAGCCGCTGGAGCGCCAGACCCGGGTTCCGCTCTACCGGCGGGCCGGCGGCTTCGGCTTCCCCGGCGTCCGCGTCGACGGCAACGACGTGCTCGCCTCGTACGCGGTGACCCGGCACGCGCTGGACAACGCCCGGCTCGGCCAGGGCCCCAGCCTGATCGAGGCGTACACCTACCGGATGGGTGCGCACACCACCTCCGACGACCCGACCCGCTACCGGATCGCCAGCGAGGTCGAGGCCTGGCAGGCCAAGGACCCGATCGCCCGGATGAAGGCATTCCTCGAACGGCAGCAGCTCGCCGACGCCGACTTCTTCGCCGAGGTCGACGAGCAGGCCCGCGCCGAGGCCGTGCACCTGCGCGAACGGGTGCTCGACCTGCCCGACCCGCAGCCGGTCAGCATGTTCGACCACGTCTACCCGCACGGCTCGCCCGAGTTGGACGCCCAGCGGGCCCAGTTCAGCAGGTACCTGGAGTCGTTCGAGGGGAGCGCGCACTGATGGCCACCGAGACCCTCACCATGGGCAAGGCCCTCAACACCGGCCTGCGCCGCGCCCTGGAGAACGACCCGAAGGTCGTCATCATGGGCGAGGACGTCGGCAAGCTCGGCGGCGTCTTCCGGATCACCGACGGCCTGCAGAAGGACTTCGGCGACCAGCGGGTGATCGACACCCCGTTGGCCGAGTCCGGCATCATCGGCACCGCCGTCGGCCTGGCCATCCGGGGCTTCCGGCCGATCTGCGAGATCCAGTTCGACGGCTTCGTCTACCCGGCGTACGACCAGATCGTGTCGCAGGTGGCCAAGATGCACTACCGCTCGCAGGGCAAGGTCACCATCCCGATGGTGATCCGGATCCCCTACGGCGGCGGCATCGGCGCGGTCGAGCACCACTCCGAGTCGCCGGAGGCGTACTTCGCGCACACCGCCGGGCTGAAGGTGGTGACCTGCGCCAACCCGCAGGACGCGTACGTGATGATCCAGCAGGCCATCGCCTCGGACGACCCGATCGTCTTCCTGGAGCCCAAGCGCCGCTACTGGGAGAAGGGTCCCGTCGACCTGGACACCCCGCTGTCCGGGGCGTACCCGCTGCACGCCGCCCGGGTGGTGCGGCCGGGCACCGACGCGACAGTGCTGGCGTACGGCCCGATGGTGCGCACCGCGCTGGACGCGGCGACCGCCGCCGCCGAGGACGGCCGGGAGCTGGAGGTCGTCGACCTGCGTACGCTCTCCCCGCTGGACCTGACCGCCGCCTACGAGTCGGTGCGGCGCACCGGCCGGTGTGTGGTCGTCCACGAGGCACCGGGCAACCTGGGGCTGGGCTCGGAGATCGCGGCGCGGATCACCGAGGAGTGCTTCTACTCCCTGGAGTCCCCGGTGCTGCGGGTCACCGGCTTCGACACCCCCTACCCGGCCAGCCGGGTGGAGGAGGAGTACCTGCCCGACCTCGACCGGGTGCTCGACGCCGTCGACCGCACCTTCGGCTGGTGAGCGCGATGTCCCGGATCAAGGAGTTCAACCTGCCCGACCTGGGCGAGGGCCTGACCGAGGGCGAGATCCTCGCCTGGCTGGTCAAGGTGGGCGACGTCATCGAGCTGAACCAGCCGATCGTCGAGGTGGAGACGGCCAAGGCGGCCGTGGAGATCCCGGCGAAGTGGGCCGGGGAGGTGCGCTCGATCTTCCACCCGGAGGGGAGCACGGTCGAGGTCGGCACGCCGATCATCGCCATCGACACCGACCCGGGTGCCGGCCCGGTGCCGGAGTCGACGACCGCCGCCGCCACGTCCGACCTGCCCACCCCCTCGGCCGCCTCCCTGGCCGCGGTCCAGGTCGCCCCGGCCGAGGGCATGGTCGAGCCCGGCCTGATCGGCGGCGTAGCCCCGGGTGGCCGAACGGCCGTCCTGGTCGGCTACGGCCCCCGCAACGCCCCCGCCAAACGCCGCCCCCGCCGTTCCCCCACCCCCACCTCCACCCCCGCTCCTGTCGATCATGGAGTTGTGGTGGGGGACAAAAACGTCCCTGTCGTGGCAGAGCCGGCACCACCAGTCCATGATCGACGGAGCGTGGGTGGTGCGGTGCTGGCGAAGCCGCCGGTGCGCAAGCTCGCCAAGGATCTCGGGGTCGATCTGGGTGCGCTGGTGGGATCGGGGCCGCTGGGGTCGATCACGCGGGAGGACGTCCAGCGGGCGGTGGCCGGGAGCACGGCGGTGGCCGAGCCGGCGGCGGCGACGCCACCTGCCACCTCGGCCGCGAGCTTCGGCGCGGACCGTGAGCAGCGCATCCCGGTCAAGGGGGTACGCCGGCTGACCGCCGAGAACATGTCCCGCTCGGCGTTCACCGCCCCGCACGTCACCGAGTTCCTGACCGTGGACGTGACCCGGACGATGAAGGCGCTGGACCGGCTGCGCGAACGGCGGGACTGGCGCGACGTGCGGGTCTCGCCGTTGCTGCTGGTCGCCAAGGCGGTGCTGCTGGCGGTCCGGCGGCACCCGATGGTCAACTCGACCTGGGCCGGCGACGAGATCGTCGTCAAGGAGTACGTCAACCTGGGCATCGCGGCGGCCACCGAGCGCGGCCTGATCGTGCCGAACATCAAGGACGCCGGCCGGCTCACGCTGCGTGAGCTGGCGGATGCGCTGACGGGTCTGGTGCAGACGGCCAAGGCGGGGAAGACCTCCCCGGCGGACATGTCCGGCGGCACCCTGACGATCACCAACGTCGGGGTGTTCGGGGTGGACACCGGCACCCCGATCCTGCCGCCGGGCGAGTCGGCGATCCTGGCCTTCGGCGCGGTCCGTGAGCTGCCGTGGGTCCACAAGGGGAAGGTCAAGCCGCGTCAGGTGACCACCCTGGGGCTCTCCTTCGACCACCGGATCATCGACGGCGAGTTGGGGTCGAAGTTCCTGCGGGACATCGGGGACTTCCTCGCCGACCCGGAGGCGGCGCTGCTCGCCTGGACCTGACCGGCGACGTTCCGGCCACGGCCGGTGTGCACAGGGTGAACGCCCGGCACACCGGCCGTTGCCATTGGGGGAAGAAACAGTGGCCCAGATCGCTCTTTGACCTACGATCCTTAGGCCCGTGTTGCAGCTCACCTAATAATCGATGGCGATCGCCGCCCGATGGGTGTTCAATGGAGTCATCAAGGGGCTGACAACCGAATAGCCGGAGGAGAGACCACCATGAGCATGATCGAGCGAATCCGCACCCGTCGTGACGCCAACCGTCGGGCCCGTGCCATCGAGCACGCGCTGCGCTCCGCCAACTCGCCGGCGGTCCGCGAGGAGATCCTCGCGATCGCCCAGCGTCACATGAGCTGACGCGGCACCGACTTTCCCCTCCCTCCTCCAGATCGATGACCCGCCCGGGCCCCGGGCGGGTCATCGGCGTTCCGGACCCGCTGAGACCGGGATTCCACCTCGCCACGACGCCCGGTACGGTGGTTCCGGTCGCCACCCGCCGACCCGGACACCGATCGCTACGGATGGAAGCCGATCGACACCGTCCGGCGACGCGGAGTGACGGCCGGTGCTGCATGGGGGCCGCGCGCGCGTACCGGATACCGTGCGGGGAGACCGCACGGCCGAACCGCCGGGCACCGGCGGCACGGCCGACCGGACGGACGGCATCGGCGGCCGACATGTGATGGAGGAGGCGCACCCATGACGTCCGAGGGCCAGCACCGTCCCGGCCAGGAGCCGGGCGAGGCGCCGCCGGGCTCCGGTGGACCGGCGCCGTACGGCGACCGACAGCCCCCGCAGGACCCGGGGTACGGCGTCCCCGCCACCCCGGACCTCGGCTGGGCCCCACCACCCCCCACCGGCCGGGGCAACCCGCCCGGTCCGTCCTGGTCGGCACCCGACCAGCCGGCGGCCTGGGGCGGCGCGCAGGTTCCGCAGCAGTCCGAGCCGACCGAGGCGTGGACCCCACCGCCCGGCGGGGCACCGCCCACCGAGGCGTGGACCCCACCGGCCGGCCCGCCACAGCCCGCCTGGGCGGGGCAGCCCGAGCAGCCCGCCTGGGCCGCCGCGCCCGCGCCGTCCGCCGGAAAGCCCGACTCCTCCCCACAGCCCGGTTGGGCGCCGTCGCACGAACCCGGCTGGGCGCAGGCCGAGCAGCCCGCACCGGCCTGGGCGCAGCCCGAGGCCGGTGCCCGGGGCGCCGCCCGGGTGCCGCAGCCGGACAACCCGGCCGGCGGTGGCTGGTCCCCGCCGGCCGACCCCGCCCCCACCTCTCCCGCCGGCTGGTCCGGTCAGGACGCCGCCGCGCGCGAAGCGACCCCGGGTACCAACGGCTGGGGCACCGCCCCCGCACCGCAGCAGGACGACCCGGCCCGCTCCGGCGGCTGGCCGGCCGACGACCGGGCCGGGGCCGGCCGTGCCGACGCCGACCGGGGCCATGCCAGTCAGGGCAACGGCTGGCCGGCCGACGACCGGGCCGGGGCCGACCCGGCGCGGGCCGGCTGGCCGGCGGGCCCGCAGGACGGGCCCGGCAACTCCGGCGGGTGGGCCACCCGTGGGCCGGCCCGCCCCGACGAGGCGCACCGCCCCGCCGGCCGGGCCTCGGTGCCCGTGCCGGCCCCGGCGGAGCCCACGAACCAGACGGCGGCCTGGCCGCAGCCGGAGGCCGGCGCGCAGGCGGCGGGCAACGCCGCAGGTGTCGACAGCCGGTCCACCGAGGACGATCCGTCCCGCTCGGGTGGCTGGGCCGCGAACCGGCCCGGCCCGGACGACGCCGGCCGCCCCGGTGACTGGCCGGACGGCACGCGGGACGACCGGCAGCCGCCGTGGGGTGCGCCGGACGAGCCCGCCACGGCCCGGTGGGAGGGTCAACGCGAACAGGCCACCCCCGACGGCTGGGCGGGCGGCGCTCCCGCCCGCGCCGACCAGTCGCGTCAGGACGACCCGGCGTCGGGTCAGGAGTGGCCGGCACCGGTCGCGCAGCGGGGTGCGGCCTCCGTACCGTCGCCGGAGCACCCGGAGTCCGGTGCCGCCTGGGCGGCACCGGAGCAGCCCGCACGCGCGTCCGCCTCGGTCGCCGCGCCGGACGGTCCGCCCGCCTGGGCCGGCAACGACCACCAGCAGCCGCCGTGGCCGGGGGCCGAGCGCCCCGTCGTGCCGGAGGGCGAGCCGTGGGCACCCGAGCAGGCATGGGGTCGCGCCGAGCCTGCGGGCCAGCCGGCGGAGGGCGGCTGGGAACCCCGCCGTGGCGATGACCAGCCGATCTACCAGCCGGGGCCCGCTCCCGGCATCTCCCCGGCCAACAAGGTGCCGCTCCCGCCTCAGGAGCAGCGCGTGCCGGGGGCCAGCCTGGCCGCCGCGCCGCCGGCCGACTACGTGCCGCCGGCCCCGTTCGGGGGTCCCGGCGGCCAGCAGCCGCACGGCCGCGACGCGGCCGGTTGGGGCGCGCCGGAGCAGCCGCAGTTGCCGGCCGGCCCGGCCCTGCCCGCGCAGCGGCTTTCGCCCGAGTCCGAGGGTGCCGGCCGCGCGGCGGTGCCGACGGCCGACGCCGGGGAGCCCGGTGCGGTCGGCCGCGCCTCGGCCAGCGCCTCGGTGCCGACGGCCAGCCGGGTCGCACCCCCGAGCGACCAGGCGGCGCACCCGGCCGGCCCGGTCGTTCCACAACCCCGGGTGTACGGTCGGCCGGCCCGCCCGGAGCCGCCGGAGGAGGCGGAGGAGCACGACCCCCGCCGGCCCGAGCAGCACGACGCCCGGTTCACCGACCAGGACCGCACCCGGTTCGATGGCCCCGAGCAGCCCCGCTTCGATGAGCCGGAACGGCCGCGTTTCGACGACCAGGACCGGACCCGGTTCGACGGTCCCCGCTTCGACGACCAGGAGCGGCAGCACGGCTTCGGCGGTGAGGCGCCGTCGTCCGCGCCACCGGCCGCCCCGCCCGCGTTCGGTGGCGGCATCCCCGCCTTCGCCGACCCGGCGGGCAGCAACCGGCCCATGAACGGCACCCGTCCGCACGGCCCGGCGGACCGGCCGGCCGACCCGTTCGGGGCCGGCCCGACCAGCGGCGCACCGGCCGGTGCCGCACCCGTGCCGGGGTACGGCCACCCGGCGCACGACCCGGCCCACGGTGGGTACGCCTCCCCGTTCCCGCCCGCCGGGCAGCAGTTCGGGCCGGGTGGGCAGCCGTCCGGCCCCACGGGTTGGCCGGGTGAGCCGGAGCAGGAGCAGGGGCGTTTCGACGCGTTCAAGCCGGACGCCGAGCCGGAGCAGAAGGCCGAACAGCCCACGCCGAAGGTACGCAACGGGCGGGTGCTCGCCCTGGTGCTGATCGCGGCGGTGCTGATCCTGGCCGTCCCGTTGGGTCTGCTGATGCTGCTCGGCAAGATCGGCTCGGACGACGACAAGCCGGCCCCGTTCAATCCGGCCGTCGGTTCCTGCGTCAAGCAGTCCGGTAACGGCGCGAGCGCGGCGAACTGCGACGAGCAGGGTGCCTTCACGGTCGTCTCCAAGGTGGACGCCAAGGAAAAGTGCACCGACCCGACCCAGCCGCACGTGGTGTTGCAGGGCGGCGGGGTCGACCGGGTGCTCTGCCTCAAGCCGGCCGGCCAGTAACGGCGTACCGACGGCGGGGACCCGGGTGGACCGGGTCCCCGCCGTCGGTGTTTCGGGCCGTGCGGAGTGGGCAGTCTATGAGGACATTGACGTAGCCCGAGGAGGTCACCCCATGGCAGGCAACGAGAACGAGGTCAACCGCAGCGCGCGCAGCGGCCGCTTCGTCACGGAGGGCACCACCGAGCGGGACCCCCGGCACACGACCACCGAGCAGGTCGGCAACGGCGGGGAGCAGGAGGTCAACCGCAGCGCGAGCACCGGCCGCTTCGTCACGGAGACCACCGCCGAGCTGCACCCGTCGACGACCGAGACCCAGCACGTCTGACCGACCGGCCGACCACTGCCCTCCGCACCGGCGCGGGGGGCAGTGTCATGTCCGGGCAGCAGTGTCATGTCCGGGCACCGAGCTGCACGCACGGCGTACGCGCGCTGGCCAGGACGCTGCGGTTGTCGGCCGCGGTGATGTCGACGGTGACCGACACGCAGCCCCTCGTGGTCCGCAGCACGTTGCCGAACACGCTGTACACCTGACTTTTGATCATGAAGGGGTAGTCGAACCGGCTGGCCGCGCCGTCGGCGGGGCGGGTGGCCGCCAGTCGGATGGTCGCCCCGGTCGGCACCCGCTCGGTGGAGACGAACAGCGGCCAGGCCGCCCGGCAGCGCGGGGAGTACCGCAGGGTCAGGCTGCCGTAGCTGGGCTGCGTCGGGTCGGGGTCCGGCACCGGGACGGTCTCCGTGCTGACCGCGTCCACCTGGCAGCGTTCCTCCTGCGGGTCCGCCCCGTCGGGGACCGGCGTGCCGCCGGTGGCTGCGGGGTCGGTGGGTGCCGGGCCGGACGCGTCGACCGCCCGGTCCGAGGGCCGGTTCGTCCTGGGTTCCCGGTCGGCGATCATCGGTACGACCGAGCCGGCGACGAGCACGGTGAGCCCGGCCGCCGCGACCAGCGCCCACCGGGGCAGCGGTGCCCACCGGGGTCCCGGTGTGCGCCGGGCGGCCGCCCGTGGTGACGACGGCGGCAGCCCCGGCACCGATTCCTCCGCCGGCCGGTCGGCTGCCGGCCCGGCGAGCGCTGGCCCGTCGGGGGCCGGTCCGGCGGGCCGGTCCAGTGCGGCCTCCCGGTGCCACCGGTCCCGCCAGGCCGCCTCGTCGCCGCCGCAGGCCCGGACGAAGGCCAGGGTCAGCTCCAGCGACGGCAGGCGGGTGCCGGACAGCACCCCCGCCAGCGCGGTGTGCGAGTAGTGGGCGGTCGCCGACATCCTGCGTAGTGACGGCTGCCCGGCGTCGCGCCGGAGCCGGGCGAGATCAGCGACGAACTGGTGGTGCCGGGCTTCGCCGGAGACCTGCTCGCCGACTCGTCCGCTTCGACCCGTCATGGACCCTCCCCTGCGTGTAAACCCTGGTGTCAACGCACGTCAAGCCAGTGCTTTACAGGCGGGTGCCACGACAGGATCGACCCCGGAGCAGCCACCCGCCGGATAGGTGCCGGTAAATATGATCTCACGGCGAGTGTCGGGCCTGACACGCCTCCGTTCGGCTCGAAATCGACGTTCGCCCCGGGGATACCGGACCGCACGGACCACCGTCCGACGGGTACGCCGCACCACTTCCGGTGCGGCGCCGACCTCTCGACAGGAGAACCGCGTGTACCAGCCGAACGACTCGAACCCCCCGGGTCGCACATCCTGCCGCGCACTGCCGAGACTCGCCGTACGGGTCCTCGCCGCCTGCGGCGTCACGGCGATGGTCCTGGTGGGCACGGCCGCACCGTCGTTCGCCGGGATCTCCGGCTACAGCGTCGCCGGTACGGGCGGCGCCGGCCTGATGGTGCGCACCAGCCCGTACGACGCGAACGCCGGCTCGGTGGCGCTCCTCGGCGACGGCACCGGGTTCGTCGCCGAGTGCGCCGTACGCGGGCGCAACATCTCCGGCAACTCGGTCTGGCACCGGATCAGTTCCCCGGCCAGCGGCTGGATCAGCGACTACTACACCAACACGCCGGGGTTCAACCAGTACCTGCCCAACGAGCCGGAGTGCACCACCACCCCGCCGCCCACCGGCACCCGCGAGGACCGCGCGATGGCCTGGGCCCGGTCGGTCATCGGCCAGGCGTACACCAACGGGGACCTGGGTGACTCCAACCACCAGTGGGACGGCTGGTGCGACAACTTCGTCGGGCACGCCTACGGTCGGGCGGCCAGCGGCTACGCCTCGGCGATCGTGCACTACAACGCACTGCTGTCGCGCGGCATGATCCGCACCACGGGCACCCCGCCGTCCGGCGCGCTGGTCTTCTACGCCGCCGCGTCGATCAACGGGTACTACGGCCACGTGATGCTCTCCGAGGGCAACGGCAACTACATCACCTCGGCGGCCACCGTCCGCCGTGTCTCGCAGAGCTGGCCCGGTGCGCCGTACCTCGGTTGGTCCTACGCCGACCCGGAGTGGACCGGGCGCTGACGCCCCACCCTGCCCGGCTCCCCTCCCGGTCGTCCGCTGAAAGGATCACGATGCGTCTCCCCCTTCCCACCCGCGCGGCCCGGCGCACCCTGCGCCTGGCCCTCGGCCTGACACTGGCCGCCGCCGTCGGCGTCGGTGTCATGCCCACCCCCGCCACCGCCGCACCCGCCACCACCGGTCCGGCCGCCCAGGCCGCGTCGGCCCCCCGCCCGGCCGCCCAGGCCGAGCCGGCCAGCGTCGGTGGCCCCGCCATCGGCGCGAAGGCGAACCGGGTGGGCGTCAACGCGGTCGGTATCGACCTGTGCGCCCAGGTGGCGTACGCCGCCGGGTTCCGGAACAACCCGCTGGTCACCGCCATTGCCGTGGCGATGGCCGAGTCCTCCTGCAACCCGTCGGCGGTCGGCAGCAACGGCCCCACCGCCGGCTGCCCCAACGGTTCGCTGGACCGGGGGCTGTGGCAGATCAACAACTGCTACCACCCCACCGTCAACGACACCTGCGCCTACAACTCCCAGTGCAACGCCAACGCCGCCTACAGCATCTCCAGCGGCGGCAGCAACTGGCAGCCCTGGTCGACGTACAACAACGGGGCGTACGCCGCCTACCTGTCCGCCGCGCAGGCGGCGGTGGCCCGCCTGGGTGGCACCGGCGACCCGCCGGCCGTGACGGGCACGATCCTGGCCAACCCGTCGCTGAACATCCGCACCGGGCCGGGCACCACCTACGGCATCGCCGGCTCCGTCGCCTACGGCACCACCGTGCGGATCGCCTGCTACACCTTCGGCGAGTACGTCAGTGGTGGCTACTGGCCGTCGTCCACCTGGGACCGGATCACCAACCCGGCGACGGGCGTGACCGGCTACGTGGCCGACACCTGGGTCAACACCACCTACGACGTGAAGACGATGGTCGGTCGCTGCTGACCGTCCCGGCCGGGGCCGCGCGGGCGGGGTTCGCACCCTCCCGCGCGGCTCCGTCGTGACGGCCGCCCCTCCGTCGTGACCGCCGTCCCCTCCTGGCCGCCGGCCCTTCAGGATGGCGGTGACGACCGACCGCCAGGCCGGACGCAACGGCGACCCGCACCCCGCCCTTCCGGGCGCGGCGGCGGCGACCCACACCGGGTAGGGAGAGCGGTATGCCTGACAGGCATAAATATGCCTGGCAGGAATATCGGTGTACGCCGGTATCACTCCCCCGGCCCCGTGGCGGCCGGCGATCGCGGCTCTCCCTCACGTTCCCGGGGACCGGGCGGTGTTACGGTCGGCGTGGAGCTTTCACATCGACGACGGAGGCCCGGATGGGTCAACGAGGATCGTTCCCCTCGGGACTGGCGCGGTCGTTCAACACCCGGATCATGGCGCTGCGGTCGTCGCCACGCTGGGGGCGGTTCCTCCGGCGGCACCTGGCCGTGGTCACCTACACCGGTCGCCGTTCCGGGCGGACGTTCAGCACGCCTGTCGCCTACCGACAGACCGGCGACGCGGTGGTCATCCAGGTCGCGATGCCCGACGCCAAGCAGTGGTGGCGGAACTTCCTGGGCGAGGGCGGCCCGATCTCGCTGAACCTCGACGGGGTCGACCGGGCCGGGCACGCGGTGGCCCGCCGGGACGACCGGGGCCGGGTCACCGTCACCGTCGACCTGATCCGCTGACGCCAGATCCGTCCCCGGGCATCCTGACCAGGAGCCGGTCGGCTATACGACTATCCCTTGTGGTCGGTCTGCCTACACTTGCCGGCCATGGACCCTGTCGCGCTGGCCACGGCGCTGGCGAAGCCGATCCTGGCGCAGGTCGGGGCCGCCGCCGCCAAGGGCGTCAAGGCCCACGTGTGGGGGGACCCGGAACACAAGGCCCTGGAGCGCGCGTTGCGCCGCGCCCTCACCGAGCTGAACCGGTCGTACGGTGACCGGCTGGCCGAGTTCGACGTCAACGACGGCTTCTGGCTGCACGAGGGCGCTCCCGAGCTGGCGAAGGTGCTCGTCCCCGGCGTGCCGACCTCGCCGGTGCGGCTGGCGGAACGGGCCGTCGACTCGTTGGGCCGGGCCGAGTCCGACGACGAGCGCTACGACCGGATCGGCCTGCTGCGGCCGGCGTTCAAGGCCCTGCTCGACGGACTGGACACCGAGGTACGCCGCGAGGCGGCCCTCCAGGGGATGCTCGGCCGCTCCGATGCCGCGTCGACCGCCCAGGCGACCAGCCGAATCGCCGAGCACCTGGGCGCGGTCGACGCCACCGACGACGACCGGGTCGCCTACCTGCGCTGGCTGATCGACCAGCACCGCTACCTGCGTACCGTGGGGGTGGTCCGGAACACCACCGTGCAGCTTCCGTTGGGCGAGGTGTTCGTCGGGTTGCAGGCGCAGCCGGACCGCAACCCCGGCGACCGGGCGCGGGCCTGGTTCGAGCGGGAGCGGGAGCGGTTGGCCGCCCTGGTGGCCGAGGGGACGCTGGACCACACCGCTTTCGAGGCCGCCCTCGACCGGTTGCAGACGCAGTACGGCCCCAGGTTCGCCGCCGAGACCGAACAGCCGGCCAGCCAACCGGTGCTCGACACGGCCCGCGACGCTGCCCAGCTACTGGTACTGGGCGATCCGGGAACGGGCAAGACCACCCTGCTGCGCTACCTGGCCCTGACCCACGCCCGAGCGCTCATCGGCGGCGAGCAGGTCCACGGCCGGGACGCGCTGTTCCCGATCTACCTCCGCATCGGCGAGTACGCCCGCCAGGGGTACCCGGAGGTGGGCGTAGGCGAGTTCCTGCCCGGCCAGCTCCGCCGCGCGGAGTGCACCCTGCCGGGGCTGGCCGATCTGCTGCGTCGCCAGCTCGACGCCGGCCGCTGCCTGGTGCTGCTGGACGGGCTGGACGAGATCGCCTCGGCGGAGCTGCGTCGGGGCGTGGTCACGGCGGTGACCAACTTCGTGACCGCCCACGCGCGACAGGGCAACCGCTTCGTGGTGACCAGCCGGATCGCCGGCTACCAGGCCGCCCCGCTGCCGGAGCCGTTCCGCGCGGTGCGGCTCCAGGACATGGACGACCCGACGATCAGCCGTTTCCTCGACGTCTACTGCCGCGAGGTCGAACGCGCCGAAACCCCGGGCCGGTCCGCCGAGGCGACCCGGTTGGCCGGCGCACGCGAGGCCGCCGCGATCGAACAGGCCCTCACGACCAACGCCGGGGTACGCCGGCTGGCCGCCAACCCGCTGCTGTTGACCGCGCTGGTGCTGGTGCACCGGGCCAGCGGCCGGCTCCCGCACCGCCGGGTCGAGGCGTACGTGGAGGTGTGCAACGCGCTCGGGCGCACCTGGCGCAGCGCCCAGGGGGTCGCCGAGGCCGACCTGCCCGACGAGCGGATCCTGACCCGGTGGCTGACCGAGCTGGGCTGGTGGATGCACGAGCACCGCCCGGAGGGTGCCGCCACCCGTGCAGAGCTACTTGAAGTGCTCGGTCCGCTGTGGGCGGCGCACCAGGGCGTCGGGTGGGATCCGCGCGTGCTGGAAGCCGCCGACCCGCTGCGCACCGACGCCGGGCTGGGGGTGGCCGAGTTCGTCGACAAGGCCGACACGCACACCGGCCTGCTGGTCGAGCGTGCACCCGGGCGATACGGCTTCGCCCACCTGACCTTCGAGGAGTACTACGCCGGCCGGGCGCTGGCGTTCCGTGGTTCGGCCACCGACCGGATCAGCGAGATCCGCCGCCGGCTGCACGACCCCCGCTACGACGAGCCGATCCTGCTCGCGCTCGGCCTGATCGGCACCGACTACGTCGAACAGATCGACGACGTGGTGGCCAAGGCGATCTATCCGGCCGAGGGCAACCCGAGCCCGTACGAGGAACTGCTCGGCCGGGACTTCCTGTTCATGCTCCGGGTCCTGGCCGACGACACACCGCTGAAGACCGCGACCATCGACGCGGTGATCAGCCAGGCGGTCGACGAGTGGTTCGACCAGGAACACAGCCGATGCCGCTTCGCCGCCTACCGGGTCGCCCTGTCGGAGCGGTTGGCCGCGCTGGGCGGCACCAAGGCCGCTGATCGACTCCGCGCCGCCCTGGACAGTCGTGTCGTCCCGTCGGGTGACACCACTCTGCTGCGCTGGTGCCAGCTTGCGGTCATCGCGGCCCGGTTCGGCGCACTGAACGAACCCACCACCACCACACTGACCACCCTCGCCGCCACCCACACCTACTGGCGCGTGCAGATCGAGGCGTTCCGGGCGCTGACCGAAGCCGGCGCGCTCAGCGAACCCGCCACGACCGCACTGACCACCCTCGCCACCACCACCCACACTCAACCACGCATACAGATCGAGGCGTTTCGGGTGCTGGCTGCAGCCGGGGCATTCACCGAACCGGCCACCACCGCACTGACCACCCTCGCCACCACCGATCCCGACCCGAACGTCCAGATCCAGGCGATCTGGGCGTTGACGGACGTCGGCGCTGTCACCAAGACCGCCGCCGCCGTACTGACCAAGCTCGCCACCACCCACACCGACC
The DNA here is from genome assembly GCF_049863385.1 of Micromonospora sp. WMMD723. Lineage (NCBI taxonomy): Bacteria > Bacillati > Actinomycetota > Actinomycetes > Micromonosporales > Micromonosporaceae > Micromonospora > Micromonospora sp. WMMD723. The sequence goes on along the minus strand of NZ_JBMKNR010000001.1, from coordinate 2,153,625 downwards.
CGCGCGTACAGATCGAGGCGATCCGGTCGCTGGCCGAAGCCGACGCACTCACGGACCCCACCACCACCGCACTGACCACCCTCGCCACCACCCACACCGACCCGTACGTACAGATCGAGGCGATCCGCGCGCTGAACGAAGCCGACGCACTCACGGACCCCACCACCACCGCACTGACCACCCTCGCCACCACCCACACCAACCCGGACGTGCAGTTACAGGCGATCCGGGCGCTGGCCGACGCCGACGCACTCACGGACCCCACCACCACCGCACTGACCACCCTCGCCACCACCCACACCAACCCGGACGTGCAGTTACAGGCGATCCGCGCGCTGGCCGCAGCCGACGCACTCACGGACCCCACCACCACCGCACTGACCACCCTCGCCACCACCCACACCGACCCGTACCTTCAGATCGAGGCGTTTCGGGCACTGACCGCAGCCGGCGCGCTCACCGAACCGGCCACCACCGCACTGACCACCCTCGCCACCACCCATGCCAACCCGCACATACGGCTCCAAGCCATCCGGGCGCTGACCGGGGCCGGTGCCCTCACCGAACCGGCCACCACCGCACTGACCACCCTCGCCACCACCCACGCTCAACCACGCATACAGATCGAGGCGATCCGTACGCTGGCGAAAACCGGCGCACTCACCGAACGGGCCACCACGGCACTGACCACCCTCGCCACCACGGCCGAACTGGGGGAGACGCGGTCAGTCGCAGTAAGGCTGTTTTGCGATGTGACACCCTCCAGAGAAATTCAGAACTTGCTTCTGAAACTGTTGGTGGATGGCAGTTTTCAGATTCGCTACGAAGCCAAAAGCACGCTGATCAATTTTTCCCGCAGACGTCCGGAACTTGCGCCAGGCATCCTGTCAGACCTGGCCAGGGCATGCGTCAATTCCACTGACGGAGGGGCATCCGTGTCGGACGAGGTGTACGAAACCTTGCTGGCACACGTCGAGGCCACCCTTTCCGTCGATCGCCAAACAATCAGCAATGTTTGATGGAACTTCCCATCGAAGTGTCGACCGGGGGCAGCCGGCGGTGGCACACCAGGACCACCGGGGACGGACCACCGTCACCGCACGTCACGTAGGCGGTCTCCCGGAAGAACCGGTACGGCTACGGTCCGCTCTGGAGCCCTTAACGGGCACCGACAGCAGAAACCTGGCGTACAGGTCCACCACCGGCACCGCCGGAAGATCACCCACTGCCGTCACGAAGAGACTCGCCAGGTACCTCTGGGTTGTCCACAGATCGCCCGCCGCGAGAGCCTTCCGCGCCTCGGGACACGGATACGGCTGCTGACACGCCCCGCAGTTCCACGCGGGACGCTGCGGCCGGTGGGCGGTCACCAGCGCCGCCCCACGTTGGTGCGATATGCCTGGTCCCGCGTCGGCCGGGGCTCCCGGCCGGGCTGCGGGTAGGCGTGGGTCAGCTCGTTCGCCCACCCCGGGCGCATAGGCATCGGCTCGGCCGGCTCCGGGCTTCGCAGGCGATCCGGGCAGTGCCGCCACCGAAGGCCACAGACGCATGCGCGGGACCATCGGCGGCGACGGTGGACGAGATCAGCAGGTATCGGCTCCGTTGCTCTGCGTAGAGGCATAGGCTCAACATTGGCGGACCCGTAGGCAGGTCGTCAACCCCCTCGGTGACAGGTTGCCTACCTGTGTCACCGGATGGTCCGACCGTGCGTGTGATGGCCCTCTCGGAGGTCGCCGACTATCTCGGCGTCTCCCGCCAGCGCGCCGCGATCCTGGTCGACCGCCCGGACTTTCCGGCCCCGATCGACACCCTGACCGTCGGCCGGATCTGGGACGCGGTCGAGGTCCGCGCCTACGCCGCGAAGCGCCGAGAGCGCAACGAGGGCGGCGCGGGCTAGCAAGCGCTGACCGTCGGCCGGGTCACGATGCCCGACCCGCCCCGGGGTGACGTGGCAGGCTGACAGGCATGGGAACGACACCGCGCGTACGTGCCCCCGAACTGCGGGGCAGGCAGTGGCTCAACACCGGTGGGCGGGAGCTGAGGCTCGCCGACCTGCGGGGAAAGATCATTCTGCTCGACTTCTGGACCTTCTGCTGCATCAACTGCCTGCACGTGCTCGACGAGTTGCGCCCGCTGGAGGAGAAGTACGCCGACGTGCTGGTCGTCGTCGGGGTGCACTCGCCGAAGTTCGAGCACGAGAAGGACCCGGCCGCGCTGGCCGCCGCCGTCGAGCGGTATGGCGTGCACCACCCGGTGCTCGACGACCCCGAGCTCGACATGTGGCAGCAGTACGCGGCGAAGGCGTGGCCCACCCTGGCGGTGGTCGACCCGGAGGGGTACGTGGTCGCCACGATGGCCGGCGAGGGTCACGCCGAAGGGCTGGTCCGGCTGGTCGACGACCTGATCGCCACCCACGAGGCCAAGGGCACCCTGCACCGGGGCGACGGGCCGTACGTGCCGCCGACGCCACCGGAGACGACGCTGCGCTTCCCCGGCAAGGCCGTGCTGCTCGACGGCGGCAACCTGCTGGTCTCCGACTCGGCCCGGCACAGCCTGGTCGAGCTGGCCCCGGACGGCGAGACGCCGATCCGGCGGATCGGTTCCGGTGAGCGGGGTCGGGTCGACGGGCCGGCCGCCTCGGCAGGCTTCGCCGAACCGCAGGGGCTCTGCCTGCTGCCCGCGCACGTCGCCGAGGTCGCCGGCTACGACCTGCTGGTCGCCGACACGGTCAACCACCTGCTGCGCGGCGTACGCCTGGACACCGGCGAGGTGACCACGGTCGCCGGCACCGGCCGGCAGTGGCGGTCCACGGTCGACGACCACGCCCACGACGCGCTCTCCGTCGACCTCTCCTCCCCCTGGGACCTGGCCTGGTACGACGACAGGGTCATCGTGGCGATGGCCGGCATCCACCAGCTCTGGTGGTTCGACCCGGTCAAGCGGACCGCCGGCATGTGGGCGGGCACCACCGTCGAGGCGCTGCGCGACGGTCCACTGCCCGAGGCGTGGCTGGCCCAACCGTCCGGCCTGTCCGTCTCCGCCGACGGCGCACGGCTGTGGGTGGCCGACAGCGAGACCAGCGCCATCCGTTTCGTGCAGAACGGCGTGCTCGGCACCGCCGTCGGGCAGGGGCTGTTCGACTTCGGGCACGTGGACGGGCCGGCCGACCGGGCGTTGCTCCAGCATCCGCTGGGGGTGTGCGCGCTGCCCGACGGTTCGGTGCTGATCGCCGACACCTACAACGGCGCGGTCCGCCGCTTCGACCCGGCGACCGGCCTGGTCGCCACGGTGGCCGACGGGCTGGCCGAACCGAGCGACCTGGTGCTCACCGCCGACGGCGGGGTGCTGGTGGTGGAGTCGGCCGCGCACCGGTTGACCCGGCTCGCCCCGGGCGCGTTGACCGCCGCCGGGGCGGACACCGTGGACGGTCCCCGGCACCGGCTGGAACGCAAACCCACCGACGTCGCGGCCGGCGAGGTGACCCTGGAGGTGATCTTCACGCCGGCGCCGGGGCAGAAGCTGGACGAGACGTACGGGCCGTCGACCCGGCTGGTCGTCTCGGCCTCGCCGCCGGAGCTGCTGGTCGAGGGGGCGGGCACCGGCACCGAGCTGTCCCGTCGGCTGGTGGTCGACCCGGCCGTGTCGCAGGGGGTGCTCCAGGTGACCGCCCAGGCCGCCACCTGCGACGCCGACGTCGAGCATGCCGCCTGCCACCTGACCCGCCAGGACTGGGGCGTCCCGGTACGGGTCGTCGACGACGGCGCGACGCGGGTTCCGCTGGTGCTGCGCGGCCTGGACACCTGAGCGCCGCCGGGGCAGAACCGCGCCCGGCGGGCGGGCACACCGGACCCGCCCCCGGGCCACGGGGCGGCAGGCGACGAGGACGGGGGCGGGGACGGTCAGGCGAACGGGGTCGGGGTGACCCCGGCGTCGATCAGCGCGGCCCGCACCAGGGCGGCCGAGGCGACCGCGCCGGGGCTGTCCCCGTGCAGGCAGATCGAGGCGACCGGGCACGGCACCACGGTCCCGTCGACCGCCACCACCGTCCGCTCGGTGGCCATCCGGACCGCCCGCAGCGCCACCTCCTCCGGGTCGGTGACCAGCGCGCCCGGCGCGGTACGCGGCACCAGCGCCCCGGTGGGCAGGTAACCCCGGTCGGCGAAACCCTCGGCGACCACCCGTAGTCCCGCGCCGACGGCGAGCTGGGCGAGGGTGGAGCCGGGCGCGCACAGGATCGGCAGCTCGTGGTCGTACCCGGTGACGGCGGCGACCACGGCGGCGGCCTGCACCTCGTCGGTGGCCGCCGCGTGGTAGAGCGCGCCGTGCGGCTTGAGGTAGCGGACCCGGGTGCGGTACGGCCGGCAGAACGCGTCGAGCGCCCCGAGCTGGTAGGTGACGTCGTCGCGCAGCTCGTCGAAGCCGTACGCGATGTGCCGGCGGCCGAAACCGGCCAGGTCCCGGTAGCCGACCTGCGCGCCGACGGCGACGCCGCGTTCGGCGGCGGCGGCGCAGACCCGGCGCATGGTCGACGGGTCGCCGCCGTGGAAGCCGCACGCCACGTTGGCGGAGGTGACCAGGTCGAGCAGCGCCTCGTCGTCGCCGAGCCGCCAGATGCCGAATCCCTCGCCGAGGTCAGCGTTGAGGTCCATGGAACCTCACCGTAGTCCCCGGTCGGGCCTGCGCGAGCCCGGTCACGTCGTCCACCACCCCGATCACCGGGTAGCCGCCGGTGGTCGGATGGTCGGCCAGGAAGATCAACGGTTGGCCGTCGGCGGGCACCTGCACCGCCCCGAGCACCACGCCCTCGCTGGGCAGCTCCCCGGCCACCGCGCGGGGCAGCGCCGCGCCGACCAGTCGCGCGCCGACCCGGTCACTGACCGGGCTCACCGTGTACGCCGTGCCGAGCAGCAGTGCCATCGCCCCGGTGGTGAACCAGTCGGCACGTGGGCCGGGGTGCAGGGTCAGCCACAACTCGTCCGGCACCGGCCGGCCGGCGGTGAAGTCCACCGGCGCGGGTGGGCCGGCCGGTCGGCCGAGCGGGAGCAGGTCGCCGTCGCGGACCGGGGGCGGGCCGAGGCCGGCGAGGGTGTCGCTGGACCGGCTGCCGAGCACGGGCGGGACGGCGATCCCGCCGTCGACCGCCAGCCAGTTGCGCAGCCCGTGCCGGGGTGTGCCGATCCGCAGCACCGCCCCCGCCGGCACCGCCAGCGGACGGCCCACGTCACCGGGCCGCCGGTCGATCCGGACGTCGACGTCGGCCCCGGTCACCGCCACCGTGCCGGCCCGGGTCAGCCGCAGCTCGCACCCGCCGAGGGTCAGCTCCAGACCGGCGGCGTCCGCCGGGTTGCCGACCAGCCGGTTCGCCAGCGCCAGCGCCGCCGGATCGAGCGCCCCCGACCGGGGTACGCCGAGATGCGCCCACCCGGGCCGCCCCAGGTCCTGCACGGTGGTACGCGGTCCCGCCCGCCGTACCTCGATCACGCCTGCGGTGTCCTGCGGTGCGGTCATCCGGTCACCAGCCGGACCCGGGTGCCGGGGGTGAGGGTGGCGGGTGGGTCGGCGGACACGTCGAACAGGGTCAGCGTGGTCCGCCCCACCAGCAGCCAGCCGCCCGGCGACGCGCTCGGGTAGATCCCCGCGTACGGCCCGGCCAGGGCCACCGAGCCGGCCGGCACCCGGGGGCGTGGGGTGGGCAGTCGGGGCACCACGTACTGCGGGGGCAGCCCGGTCAGGTAGGCGAAGCCGGGGGCGAAACCGCAGAACGCCACCCGGAACTCGGTGCCCGCCAGGCGGTGCACCACCTCGGGTACGGTCACCCGCCAGTGCGCGGCGACCCGGGGCAGGTCCTCCCCGTCGTACACGGTGGGCACCTCGACGGTGGTGGCCCCGGCGGCGACGACGGCCGGGCCGGGGGTCCAGCGAGCGATCCGGGCGGCCGTCGACTCCGGGTCGGGCACTCCGTCGAGCAGGACGGTGCCGGCGGCCGGGACGATCTCGGTGGCGCTCAGCTCACCTGCCTCCCGGCGTCGCCACAGTTCGGCCCGCCACTGCTCCACCTGGGCGGGGTCGTCGCAGTCGAGCAGGAGGGCGTGCCGGCCCACGGGTCGGATCCGCATTGCGCCATACTCTCCGATCGATGCACCGTCCAGGGTAGGTGGACCCGATCGGGGTCGTGACCTGTCGCACTACCTAGAAGTAACCTACGGTGCCGTAACCTGTTTGCGTGACCACCTCCGCACCGCTTCGACTCAAGCCTGTCGACATCGGTAAGCCCCGGATGCGCGGCTGGCTGCACACCTACGCGTTCTTCGTCGCGCTCGTCTGCGGCATCGTCCTCAGCGCCGTCGCGGCCACCCGGCCAGGCTGGACACCCCTGGTCAGCTGCCTGATCTACAGCGTGACAGTCTGCGGTCTGTTCGGCACCAGCGCCCTATACCACCGCCGGGTGTGGTCGGAGCGCGGCTACCAGATCATGCGCCGGATGGACCACTCGATGATCTTCGTGTTCATCGCCGGGACGTACACCCCGCTCTGCGTCCTGCTGCTCGACAGGCGGATGGCCATTCTGATGCTCGGCCTGGTCTGGGGCGGGGCGCTGGCCGGTGTCGCCGTCAAGCTGATCTGGCCGCACGCCCCACGCTGGGTCTCCGCGCCGCTCTACCTGGCCCTCGGCTGGGTGTCGGTGGCGATCCTCCCGCAGATCCTGCGCCAGGGCGGGGTCACCGTGCTGGTGCTGCTCGCCGCCGGCGGCGCGGTCTACAGCATCGGTGCCGTCTTCTACGCGCTGCGCCGGCCGAACCCGTGGCCCACCGTCTTCGGCCACCACGAGTTCTTCCACGCCTGCACCCTGATCGCCGCCCTCTGTCACCACATCGCGATCTACTTCGCCCTCTTCGCCTGACCCCGGCCTGACCCCGGGAAAGAACCGCAGACAGTTCGAGGGCCCCGCGCCGTTGCGGGGCCCTCGAGATCGTGGGGTGCGGGACGGTCAGACCGGGTAACCCGAGCCGCGCGTCTCGCGGTACTCCTCGCGCACCACCTGGCCGCCCTGCACCGGCACGACCCGGTCGGCGACGACCTGGTCCTGCCGCACCGCAGTGGTGACGACGGCCCGGCGGCGGCTGTTCCAGAAGTAGAGGGTGGTCAGCAGCCCGACGAGGCCGGCGAGCATCAGCACCCAGCCGACCACGTCGAGGTTGAGCCATCCCAGGTTGGCGTCGATGGCGAACGCGAAGATCGCGCCCACCGCGATCAGGAAGATGCTGGCACCGATGCCCATGACGTCGCCTCCTTGGCTGTCAGCTGGCGTTACCCACCCGCCACGGCCATCGAGGGCATCGATGAGCGAGTGGCATCCATCGACTTACCCAGGCGGCCCCCGCCCCAATCAGGCAAGCTGGTGCCATGACGGACGGCGAGGCCGACACACGGACACTGGTGCTGCTCCGGCACGCCAAGGCCGAACAGCCCACGACCGGCCCTGACGTGGAGCGCAGGCTCACCGCACGCGGGCACGCCGACGCCGCCGCCGCCGGTGCGTGGCTGGCCCGGCAGGGTCTGCTCCCCGATGTGGTGATCTGTTCGGCGGCCCGGCGCACCAGGCAGACCTGGCACGACGTGGCGCTGGGCATGACCGGGTCCCCGCCGGAGGGTGGCCCGGCGGGGACGGCTCCGGTGGTGCGGTACGCCGCCGCCGCGTACGAGGCGCACCCGGACGACCTGCTCGACCTGGTGCGGACGGTCGAGCCGGAGGCCGGCACGGTGCTGCTCGTCGCGCACAATCCGGGCGTCTCGCTGCTCTCGGCGCTGCTCGACCCGGAACGGGCCGACCGGGACGGGCTGCGGACCAGCGACCTGGTGGTGCACCGGGCAGCGGTGCCGTGGGCGCAGTTGACCTCCGGCGGCGCCCCGATCGTCGACCGGCACACCGCCCGCGGCTGACCCTCCCGGGCCGCCACACGGCTCGCGGGCAGCGGGGCCGGGCGCGAGCAGCGGGCCGGTCGCCAGCAGCGGGCCGGTCGCCAGCAGCGGGCCGGGCGCCAGCAGCGGGCCGGGCGCCAGCAGCGGGCCGGGCGCCAGCAGCGGGCCGGGCGCGGGTAGCGGGCCGGGCGCGGGTAGCGGGCCGGGCGCGGGTAGCGGGCCGGGCGCGGGTAGCGGGCCGGGCGCGGGTAGCGGGCCGGGCGCGGGTAGCGGGCCGGGCGCGGGTAGCGGGCCGGGCGCGGGTAGCGGCGGCGGGCCCGGCCGGTTACGGGCAGCGGCAGCGGACCAGCCGCGCGGTCAGGACGGGGGCGCGGTGGGCGGCGGCGGGTCGGGCGGCGGCGGCATCATCGCGGTCGGGTGGGAGAGCCGGTTCTCCTCGACGATGAGCGTGCGGGCGCGCTTGCGCCGGTCCTGCCAGAACCACAGCGTGGTCAGCAGTATGGCCAGCCCGGCCAGGATGAAAACCCAGCCGACTGCGCGCAGGTCGATCCACCAGACGTTGGCCCGGATCGCGAACGTCATGATCGCGCCGAGCGCGATGAGAAAGATGGCGCTACCAATACCCATGTGCGCTGCACTCCCCCGTGCGGTGGCCGTTGGGCGTGCCCTGACGACGTGGTCCGCGCGGCTTACCCGCCCAGCCTCCCGGCTATCGGGGTTGGGGCGGGCAATCTGGGGGACGGGGCCGATGTTGCGGTATCCAGGCGTTCGGATACCGCAACATCGGCCCCGTTGCGAACTATCGACCGGCCGGGATCAGAATGCCTCCTCCGGGAGGTCCATGATGTCCAGGTCGGCACCCTCGATGATCCGGCGGTCCGCGCCGATGCGGGGGAGCACCTCGCGGGCGAAGAACCGGGCGGCGGCCACCTTGCCGGTGTAGAACGCCCGGTCGGTGGCGGAGACCTCGCCGGCCAGCGCCTTGAGCGCCACGTCGGCCTGCTTCTGGAGCAGCCAGCCGACCACCAGGTCGCCGAGGGCGAGCAGGAAGCGGCGGCTGCTCAGGCCCACCTTGTAGAGGCTGCGGGCGTCGCCGCCCTGGGCCTCGCCGAGCCAGCCGGTCAGCACGCCGAGGATGTTCTGGATCTCGGCGAGCGCCCGACCGAGCGCCAGCCGCTCCTCCTTGAGCTGCCCGTTTCCGGCCTCGGTGGCGATGAACTCCTGGATCTCACCGGCGACGGCGGTGAGCGCCCGGCCGTTGTCCCGGACGATCTTCCGGAAGATCAGGTCGAGGCTCTGGATCGCGGTGGTGCCCTCGTAGAGGGTGTCGATCTTGGCATCCCGGACGTACTGCTCCAGGGGGTAGTCCTGGAGGAAGCCCGAGCCGCCGTAGGTCTGCAGCGCCTCGTGGCCGAGCAGCTCGTACGCCCGCTCCGAGCCGACGCCCTTGACCAGCGGCAGGAGCAGGTCGTTGACCCGCTTGGCCAGCTTGGTCGCCTTCTCGTCGCCGGCCGCCTCGGCGATCGCGACCTTGTCCTGCCAGGTGGCGGTGTAGCAGACCAGCGCCCGCAGGCCCTCGGCGTACGACTTCTGCATCAGCAGCGAACGGCGGACGTCCGGGTGGTGGGTGATGGTGACCCGGGGCGCGGCCTTGTCGGCCTGCTGGATCAGGTCGGCGCCCTGCACCCGGTTCTTCGCGTACTCCAGGGCGTTGAGGTAGCCGGTGGACAGGGTGGCGATCGCCTTGGTGCCGACCATCATCCGGGCGTACTCAATGATCATGAACATCTGCCGGATGCCGTCGTGCTTGTCGCCCAGCAGCCAGCCCTTGGCCGGTACGCCGTGCTCGCCGAAGGTCACCTCGCAGGTGTTGGAGACCTTGATGCCCATCTTGTGCTCGACGTTGGTGGCGAAGACGCCGTTGCGCTCGCCCAGCTCACCGGTCTCGGCGTCGAAGTGGAACTTCGGCACGACGAACAGCGACAGCCCCTTGGTGCCCGGCCCGCCGACGCCCTCGACACCGACCGGACGGGCCAGCACGTAGTGCACGATGTTGTCGCTCAGGTCATGCTCACCGGAGGTGATGAACCGCTTCACGCCCTCGATGTGCCAGGAGCCGTCGGGCTGCTGGACGGCGCGGGTGCGCCCGGCGCCGACGTCCGAGCCGGCGTCCGGCTCGGTCAGCACCATCGTGGAGCCCCACTGCTTGTCGATGAAGAGCTTGGCCCACTTCTGCTGCTCCTCGGTGCCCTCGACGTGCAGCACGTGCGCGAAGGACGGGCCGGAGGCGTACATCCAGACCGGGGCGTTGGCACCGAGCACGAGTTCGGCGAGCGACCACCAGAGCGCACGCGGGGCGCTGCTGCCACCCAGGGACTCGGGGAGGTCCAGCCGCCAGAACTCGGAGTCCATGAACGCCTGGTACGACTTCTTGAACGACTCCGGCAGCGGCGCGGTGTGCGTGGCGGGGTCGAAGACCGGCGGGTTGCGGTCGCTGTCGGTGTAGCTGGCCGCGAGGTCCTCGCGGGCCAGGCGGTCGACCTCCGAGAGGAAGCTGCGGGCGGTGTCGACGTCCAGGTCCGTGTACGGCGCCTGGCCGAACGTCCGGTCCGCCCCGAAGACCTCGAACAGGTTGAACTCAAGGTCCCGAAGGTTGCTCTTGTAGTGGGTCATGTTCGCGGCCCCGCTTCCGGACAGGTGTTACCGATCAGTAACCCCCACTGTATTACTCACGGGTAGGCAGCGACAACCCGGTCGCGGAAGTGACGGCGATTACACACCCGGCGGTTCAGCTCTCGGCCGCGCCGACCTCCCACGAGGGCACCGCCACCGTCACCCCGCTGCGCGGGCCGGTGTACTCCATCAGGACCAGGGCGATGTCGTCGTCGAGCCGGCCGTGCACCCACTCGACCAGCGCGGTCTCCAGGGAGGCCAGGCCGTCGCCGACCGTGCCGTGGCCGAGCAGCCGCCAGGCCCGGTCTGCGGTCGGGAAGAACTCGCCGTCGCGCCGCGCCTCGCCGAGGCCGTCGGTGAACAGCAGCAGCCGGTCCCCCGGCTCCAGCCGCTCGACCCGGGGTCGGACCACCGGCATGAACCCCAGCGGCGGGGCGGGGGCGGGCGGCTCCAGCGGGATCACCGCGCCCCGGCGCAGCAGCAGCGGCGCCGGATGGCCGCAGTTGACGATGGTCAGCGTCCCGCCGCGCTCCTCGACCACGGCGGCGGTGACGAAGTCCTCGTCCCCCACGTTGCGGGCCACCGCGCGGTCCAGGTCGGCCACCACCGCCCGCAGGTCGGGCCGCTCGTAGGCGACGTGCCGGTAGGAGCCGAGCACGATGCTGGCGAGCCGGACCGCGTCCAGCCCCTTGCCCCGCACGTCCCCGATGATCATGCGGACGCCGTACGGGGTGTCGATCGCCTCGTACAGGTCGCCGCCGATCTCGGCGGTGGCCGTGGGGGAGATGTACCGCGCCGCCACCGCCAGGGTGCCCACCTGCGGGCCGAGCGGACGCAGCACGGCCTGCTGGGCCACCGAGGCCAACTTGGACAACTCGCCGATCCGCTCCACCTGCCCCTGCCGGACCGCCGCCACGCTCGCCGCCACCACCGTGGCGACGGCGATCCCGACCAGGGACACCGCCGTGGGTAGTTCCATCGCCGGATCGGCCACCGCGAAACCCGCCCCGACCAGCAGCGCGAGGAAACCCACCCCGGCCACCGCACGCCACGAGGCGAAGCCGGCGGCCAGGATCGGCGCCACCGTCATCAGCGCGACGTAGTGCACCGCGCGGCCGTCGGCCGCCTCGATCGCCGAGACGAGCGCGAGCAGCCCGACGGCCGCGCCGACGCCGGCGCGGGACCCGGGACTCAGTGGGCCTCGGCCCAACTGGAAGGCATGTTTACGTACGTGGGACAGCATGCCTGATGGAAGCGGGCCGGAGAATGAACCTAGCCCCACGATTGAGGGTGTTCTACCCACCCGTCCCGCTGCTGCCACCGTTCGCCGTCAGCCCAGCACCTCGTACCTGACGGTCAGCGCACCCACGTCGACCGAGGCGATCGCGGCGAAGGCGGCCCGGGACAGGTCGATGCAACGCCCGTCGATGAACGGGCCACGGTCGTTGATCCGTACGGTGACGGACTTGCCGTTGGCCGGGTTGGTCACCCGGACCTTGGTGTTGAACGGCAGGGTCTTGTGGGCGGCGGTCAACGCGCTCGGGTCGAAGTTCTCCCCGTTGGCGGTCAACTGACCCTCGTCGTAGAAGGACGCGCCGCAGGAGCCGCTGTCGACCACGGTGCGCTTCGGCGTCGCCTTCTTCGTGGTGGCGGACGGCTTGGGCGCGGTCGTGCGCGGCTTGCTCCGGGAGGCGGCCTGGGTGCGGGTGGCCTTCGGGCTGGCGGTGACCGTGGGCGACGGGCTGGCACTCGGGGAGGCGGTGGCGCTCGGGGACGGGCTCGGGGTCGGCGCGTCGGTGGTGGCGGTCGTGCCGGGGGCGAACGTGTCCACCACCACGGGGGCCGGCGCGTCGTCGGCGGTCAACTGCACCGCGCCGACGGTGCCGCCGACGGCGAGCGCGACACCGATCGCGGCGGTCGCGGCGATGCCGGCGGGCGAGGAGAAGATCCGGGTACGGGCGTGCCTGCCAACCACCGGCGCGGTCCTTTCGTAAGCCTGCATGACGGCTCGGACGGTAACGAAGGAAGCACTTCCGAAGTCAACGTGATCATGGTGGTATGCCCGGAATTACAGTGATACGTGTGACCGATCAGCCGAGGACCGCTGGGCCGCACGGGCCAGAATGCCACGGTTGGCATTCACCACCGAGGATGTGGACATGACCATCGCGCTGCGTGACCGCCTGGTCGAGCTGTTTACCTGGGTCGATCCGGGGCCCGGCAGCAGCCACCTGGTCAGCGACGTCTCCCGCTGGTGGCGGGACCCGCAGGTGCTGGCCGGGCTCGGTCCGGCCCTGGTCGAGCCGTTCCGCACCGACCGGCCCACCGTCGTCGTCGCCCCTGCGGTGACCGGGCTGATGCTCGGACCGCTCGCCGCGACCGCGTTGGGCGTCGGCTTCGTCCCGGCCCACAAGCCCGGCGACGGACGCCTCCCCGCCGGCCCGCTGACCTGGGCCCAGAGCCCACCCGACTTCCGGGGCCGGCAGGTCGACCTCGCGGTACGCGACGACCGGATCGGCGCGGACGACCGGGTACTCATGGTCGACGACTGGGTCGCCACCGGCGCCCAGGTGCGGGCCGTACGGGACCTGTGCGCCGCCCGGGGCGCGCACTGGGTGGGCGTCGCCGCCGTGGTCGTCGACCTGCCCGATCCGGTCGCCGCCGAACTGGGCGCACACGGGCTGCTCACCCCCGCCGACCTGCCCTGACCCACGCTCCGGTGTCAGCCCGGCCAGGTGAGCCGCACGAACTCCTCGACCGCCGTGCAGACCCGCCCGAGCACCTCGGCCGAGCGGGCCAGCGGGCCGGGCACCAGCAGCCCGTGGTCGGCGTCCGGCACCTCCAGCACGTGCGGGGTGAGCCGCCGCGCCACCGCGCCGTCCCACGCCCCGTCGGCCGTACCGCCGACCAGCAGGAACGGCGCGGACGCCCGGTCCAGCGCCGCCACCACCTCGGGCCGGTGCAGCAGCGGCGTCAACCAGATCGCGGCCAGCCCCCGGTCGGCGGCGAGTGGGGCGGCCAGGGTGCCGAGCGACTTGGCGACCAGCAGATCAGTCGGTGTCGCCAGCGTCGGGGCGACCTGCCCGGCGACCCAGTCCATCGCCACCGACGGGGGCGCACCGTCCATCCCGATCCCCTCCGGCGGCTGCCAGCCGATCTCGTGGACGTCGAAGCCCGCCCGACGCAGGCCCTCACCCGGGTAGGCGAACAGCGGGTAGTGGGTGTCGTAGCCCCGCCCGGGGACGAGCACCGCGCGTCGGTCCATGGTTCCTCCCGTCGTCGGACCCACCGTAGCGACGGCGGAGCCGACCGTGGGGGCGTCGAAACCGGCGACGGGCGAACGGCGCGGCGGTAGCCTCGGCCGCATGTGGCCACGGATCGGCGGACTCCGCACGCTCGCCCTCGGCACCCCCGGCGAGCTGCGCACCACGCTCAACACGCTGGTGCTGGCCGGGGTGAAGACGGCCACCGCCGGCCTGCTCACCGAGTACGCCGACGAGACCGAGGAGTTGGAGCACGTCGGCGAACGGCTGGCCCTGGTCGACGACCGGGACGCCCTCGTCGGGGTGGTCGAGGTGACCGGGATCGAGGTCGTTCCCTTCGCCGGCGTCTCCTGGGACTTCGCCCGCTCCGAGGGGGAGGGCGACCGGTCCATCGAGGACTGGCGGGCGGGCCACGCCGGCTACTGGGCGCGGGTCGGCACCCCGGTCACCGACGACACCGAGATCGTCTGCATCCGGTTCCGACTGGTCTCGGCCGGCGACGGCGGGACGCCCACCGGCGACCTCGGCACCTGAACCACCGCCGGGGCGGCACCCGGTCAGGCCGTCCGCAGCTCCGGCAGCAGCCGGGTGGCGACGTCGGCCAGCACCGCCTCGTCGCCCGCATACCAACTGCTGGCCCGGGGCCAGTGGGTGATCACGTCGGTGAAGCCGAGCGCCGCCGCCCGCGCCACCTGCTCGGCGAAGAAGTCGGCGCTGCGCAGTGAGAAGACCGGCGCCGAGTCCAGGGAGAGGTAGCGGGGCAGGCCCGCCGGGTCGCGGCCAACCTCGTCGAGGGTACGGTCCATCCGGGCGCAGAGCGTCGCCACCCCGTCCCACCAGGCCGTCAGCTCCTCCTCACCGGTGCCGGTGGTGACCCAGCCCTGACCGAACCGGACGGCCAGCCGCATCGACCGGGGCCCGTTGGCGGCCATCACGAACGGCACCCGGGGCTGCTGCACGCAGCCCGGGTTGTTGCGGGCGTCCACCGCACTGAACCAGTCGCCCCGCCAGGTGGTGCCGTCCTCCCGCAGGATCAGGTCCAGCAGCTCGGTGAACTCGCCGAACCGGTCCACCCGTGGCCGGGGCGGCAGCGTCTCCCCGCCCAGCACCGCCGAGTCGAACCCGATGCCACCCGCGCCGAGGCCCAGCAGCAGCCGCCCGCCGCAGATGTCGTCGAGGGTGGTGACCTGCCGGGCGAACGCCGCCGGATGCCGGAAGTTGGGCGAGGCGACCAGGGTGCCCAGCCGGACCCGTTCGGTGACCGTGGCGGCGGCGGTGAGCGTCGACATCGAGTCGAACCAGGGACCGTCGACCAGGTCCCGCCAACCCAGGTGGTCGTACGTCCAGGCGTGGTCGAAGCCCCACTCGTCCACCTGCTGCCAGCGCCGACGCGCCTCCGGCCAGCGCTGGTCGGGAAGGATCACGATGCCAATCCGCATGATCGCCAGCGTACGTCCCGCCCCGCCCCCGCCCTTCCCGCGCCGGGTGTCCGCGCCCACGCGGGTCAGTCAGGTCGGGTCTGCTCCTCGGTCTCCGGCCACGGGGTGGCCTGCATCGCGATCGGCCGGTAGGCCAGCGCACGGTCGACCACCTCGGTGGCCGTCAGCTCCGGGGTGGTCGTGAAGATCAGATCGGCGACGTCCGGGCAGACGAGGTCGCGTGCGACTCTGTCCAGCCAGTCGTTCAGCTCGCCGTCGTCGGCATAGTCGAGCCGCATGATCCGCTCGACGAGGGCGACGGCCTCGTCCCGGGTCAGCCTCGCCGGCACGGCGACCTCCTCGGAGCAGGGTCGATGGCACCCCACATGATCCTCGACGGGGAAGTGTCGAGGTTCCCGCCGTGGCCGTCATCCAGGTCGGCCCGGGAGCGCGGGTCGGGTGGTCCTGGCGCGTCCTTTCGAGCTGATGTCGTCAACGAATCAGGCGCGGTGGATGGGGCGTGACAGGTGGCCCGGCGGATGGCAGGCGACGAACGGCGTGCTGTGCTGACGTCGACACCGCTGCGGCCACCAGTGCGAATCGTTCACGTCATCAGGTCTAAAGGACACGCACGTGTGTATCCGCTGGAGTGACACCCCATGCCCCTGCCTAATGGCCCGCTAATGACCGAGCGTCGCATCGGACTCTAGGGCTACGCTCGCCGAGGCCCCTCTCCCGAGGGAGCCGCTACTTCATGATCAAGGATGATCGGTCGAGATGAGCACGTACGACGGACCGCCGCGTCGCGGCCAGTCCCGAGCGAACTGTCCGCGATGTGGAACGGCGGCAGCGGCCTTCACACACTCAAGTCTCCTCGTGGTCGACGAGACGACGCGTACGCATGTCTCCACGTGTGGCGTCTGCGATCAAGGAACGATCGTGGTCGAAAAAGGCTTGTGGAGCAGGCACGACGCCCGACCTAACTTCAAGAGCGAGGGGCCGGTCTTCTGGTGGCCGACTCCCAACGCCGCCGAACGAATCGATCCCACCGCAGGTGTACCGGATAAGGCGCGCGATGCGTACGGGGAAGGAATTCGTTGCCTGGCCGTGCGGGCTCCGAATGCGGCCGCCGGTCGCTTCAGGTCTGCGCTCGCAGTGCTGGCTGACGACAAGGGCGGGGAGGTAGTGAAGGCGGAACGCACGCTGAGCGGCAAACTAAAGCGGCTGTATGAGATCAACCCTCTCCTGGTAGCGCTTGGTGAGCATGCCGACACCATCAAGATAATTGGCGATGCAGGGACTCATCAGGAGGAGTGGCCATCCCTATCGCAGGAGCAGGCTGAACTGTCGGGTCAGCTCGTACGCCACTTAATCGAGGCGCTCTACGAGTTCCCGGCACGCATGCTCCGGTCGCGTCCTGTTCGTCCCCCGAGATGACGCTCGCTCCCCCTGATGTCCCTCACCGTTCCTGCAGCTCAGTTGCACTCGGGGGAGACCGGGGACAGCACCTCGGCGATGTCTCCCATTGACGTGATGACGACGTCTGCCGCCGCGAACAAGTTGATCTTCCACGCTCGGTTGGCGTAGCCGCTAGCGGCCACCCCGGCGGCACGGGCTGCCTCGATGTCCGAGAGCGAGTCGCCGACCAACACGCAAGACGCCGGCTCGACTCCGAGGGCTCGTACCGCATCAAGGACTAGAACAACGGAAGCCCTGGCGGAACATCTGTCCTGACCAGGGCTTCCGTGCGTGGAGCGGGTGACGGGAATCGAACCCGCACTGTCAGCTTGGGAAGCTGATGTTCTGCCATTGAACTACACCCGCAAGCGGCACCACTGTACCTGAGGTGACCACGCCCGCGCACCCGGGCACCCCCGCGCGTCGTCGACAGCCAATCGTGACGATCAGTGCACGCAGGGTACAAAAGAAACGGTCAGATGTTTCACACAAGCAGCTTGGGGACGTTCTCAAACGTGTCGATCAGTTGTAACGTCACCCCCACGTTCACGACCTCGGTGCGACATACCCCCTGTCGCGCCGCCAGAAAGAGGTGGGCCCATGGGACTGCGTCCCAACCTGCTGACCCGGCGTGCCGCCGGTGTCGCGTCGACGACCTTCGCGCTGCTGCTGAGCACCGCTGCGGTGGGCGTCGTACCTGCGGCTTCCGCGTACTCCGCAGCCCCCGACAACACGTCCTGTGCGGAGCCGGCCGACGCCCACGCGGACGTCCACTCCGACGCCCGCGTCCGTGGCGGCAGCAAGGCCGCCCACAAGCGGCACGACCCGAACGAGCTGACCACCAAGCAGGTCCAGGATCGGGAGGCGGAGTTCGCCGCCGCCCTGCGCAACGCGAAGCTGCGGTCGAAGTCCAGCCACCGCAGCGGCTCGACCGAGGGCACGACGGTGGCGCTGGCCGCGATCAGCGTCCCGGTCGTCGTGCACGTCATCCAGCGGGACAGCACCCGGGCCGGGGGCAACATCCCCGACTCGATGATCAACTCGCAGATCAGCGTGCTCAACCAGGCGTACAGCGGTGCGACCGGTGGGGCCGCCACGGGTTTCACCTTCCAGCTTCAGAAGATCAACCGGGTCACCAACGCCTCGTGGTACCCGATCGTGCAGGGCTCCTCCGCCGAGCGGGCGATGAAGACCTCGCTGCGCACCGGCGGCAAGAACACCCTCAACATGTACCTGGGTGAGCTGAGCGACGACCTGCTCGGCTGGGCGACGTTCCCCAAGCGCACCCTGGACGTGATGGACGGCGTCGTGGTGCTCGGCGAGTCGCTGCCGAACGGCACCGCCACCAACTACAACCTGGGCGACACCGGCACCCACGAGGTCGGCCACTGGCTGAACCTCTACCACACCTTCCAGGGTGGCTGCTCGGGCTCGGGCGACGGCGTCTCGGACACCCCGGCCGAGCGTGAGCCGGCCTACCAGTGCCCGACCGGTCGGGACACCTGCACCGCGACCGGCAAGGACCCGATCACCAACTTCATGGACTACACCTACGACTCGTGCATGTACCAGTTCACCGCTGGGCAGGCGAGCCGCATGGTGAACGCCTGGAGCGCATACCGCGCGTCGGCCTGACCCGGCTGGCACGACACAGCGTCAGGTGCCGGCTCCGTCCCTTCGGGACGGGGCCGGCACCGTCGTTTCCGGGGTCAGGCGGCGGTGCGGCGGGTGTCGAACCCGTGCCGGCCACGCCGGGACGGTCGCTGGTCGGGCAGGCCGGCGACACCGTGCCGACCGGGGACCGGGTCGAGCCAGACCTGCACGGCGGGACGCCCCGCGTCGCCGCCGAACGGGCCGCCGTGCTCGCGCCGGGTGAGCATGGCGACGTCGACGCTGAACTCGAAGAGCCGCCAGTCGACCTGCGGCGCGGCCCGACCGATCTCGGCCACCAGTGCCACCCGGGCCGGGTCGGTCACCGGCTCGGCACGACCGGCGACGTACGCCTCGTCGTCGCTCTCCTCCGGTGGGAACGAGTGGAGCGCGTAGCGGCCGTCGCGTTCGAGGTCACGCCGCTTGGGCGAGTCGACGACGAAGCAGAACAACCCGCCGTCGGTGACCAGCGGGCAGACCGGGTGCACCCGGGGACCGCCGTCGGCGCGGACGGTGGCCAGGTAGCCGAAACCCGACCCGTACTGCTGGAGAAGAAGGCGGATCCCGTCGGCGAGGCGGGGCTCGTCGGCGGCGAATGCGGACCAGGATGCCATGCGGTCATCCTATCGAACATACGTTCGAGAATCAGCCCGACACGCAGGTCGAACGGCCCGACGTGCGCCTCCGCGCAGCGACGACGCCGGCCGGTGGGGCGGCCCGGTGGGCAGGTCCGGCCGGCCCGCTGGATAAGGTGTCCCGATGCTGCTCTCCGACCGGGACCTCGTCTCCGAGATCAAGGCGGGCGCGCTGGCGCTGGAGCCGTTCGAACCGAGTCTGGTGCAGCCCTCCAGCATCGACGTGCGCCTCGACAAGCTGTTCCGGGTGTTCAACAACCACCTCTACACCCACATCGACCCGGCGGTGCAGCAGGACGACCTGACGTCGATGGTGGAGGTGCCGGCGGGCGAGCCGTTCGTGCTGCACCCGGGCGAGTTCGTGCTCGCCTCCACGCTTGAGGTCATCTCGCTCGGCGACCAGCTCGCCGGCCGGCTGGAGGGCAAGTCGAGCCTCGGCCGGCTGGGGCTGCTCACCCACTCGACCGCCGGTTTCATCGACCCGGGTTTCTCCGGCCACGTCACGCTGGAGCTGTCGAACGTGGCCAATCTGCCGATCACCCTCTGGCCGGGCATGAAGATCGGCCAGCTCTGCATCTTCCGGCTCTCCTCGCCGGCCGAGCACCCGTACGGCTCCGCGGTGTACGGATCGCGCTACCAGGGCCAGCGGGGACCGACCCCCAGCCGTTCCTGGCAGAACTGGCGTACCTGGCCCATCGGCTGACGCGGCGTGCCGCGTCCGGGCCCCGGGACCGGGGCCCGGACGCGGTGGCTCAGCCGGGTCGGCCGTAGCTGTTGACCGGCCCGTCGTCGACCCGCTTCATCGTGATCGGTTTGCCGGCCTGGGAGGCGTGCACGACCCAGCCGCCCCCGACGTACATCCCGACGTGGTGCAGGTCGGAGTAGTAGAAGACCAGGTCGCCGGGGCGCAGGTCGGCCCGGCTCACCCGGTCGGTGACCTGGCGCTGCTGCCGGGCGTTGTGCGGCAACGACACCCCGGCCTTCGCCCAGGCGGCCATGGTCAGCCCGGAACAGTCGTAGTTGTTCGGGCCGGCCGCGCCCCACACGTACAGCTTGCCGATCTGGGCGCAGGCGAACTTGACCGCCGTACCGGCCGGGCCACCGGGGTAGCCGGCGGGGCACGGGGCCGGGCGCAGCTTGCCACCGCCGCCGTTGCCGTAGACCGTCAGCCGCAGCTTCTGCAACCTGTCGATCTCGGTGTTGATCTGCTTCTTGCGGGCCGCGAGCTGTGCTTCGGTACGGGTGAGCTGGGCGACCATCTCGTCCAACGGCGCCTTGGTGGCGGCGAGTTCGTCGCGGAGCTGGGCGACCTCCCGCACCTCGCGCTGCTGGCGACTGGCGAACCGGTCCAGCAGCCCCAACTGTTCGACCACCTGGCTCGGGCTGCGGCTGCCCAGCAGGGCGTTGACGGTGGACACGTTCTCGCCCTTGTACGCCTGCACGGCGAGGCCGCTGACCTGGTTCATCGCCTGGTCGACGCGGCGTTGCAGGGGGGCGATCCGCTTGCCGAGCGCGTCGGCCTGCCGGCGCTTGGCGGCGAGGTCGATGCGGGTGGCGTTGTGCTGTTCGATGAGCGGTTCGAGCTTGTTCCAGTCCTGGTCGATCTGTCGCTCGATCTCGGCGACCGAGGGGTCGGCGTGCGCCGCCGTGGGGCCACCTGTCAACACGACCGCGGCAGCGGCCAGGGTGGCGAGGGTGGTGGTGAAGCGGGACCAGCGTGGGCGCGGCACCGTCGTGTTCCGGGCGACCTGGGTCGTCCGGTGCGACGGTGGCCGCGGGGCATGGTGTGCCACCGGGCTCCGGGCTCCTTCTTCCTCGACCGCCTACCGGGTTAGCTGACGGGTTCGGGCGGGAAGGGAGCGCCCTACCGCGGTGGTCGCGGATTCACCCCGGCGTACCTGGGTCCCCGGCTCGCCCGGAGGCGACTCGGCGGTGCCGGCCGACGCCGCCCCGGGTGGGGCGGACCTGGTGCCGACCGACGATTGACCAGAGTAGAGACGCTCGTTATCGATCCGCAACCCGCCGTGCCGGCACACTCCGTGACCGGAAAGCACGCAACCCCCGGCCCGTCGGGCCGGGGGTTGACGTATGCGCTGGTCAGGGACGGCGGAAGCCGGCCACCGGCATGTAGTTGATGCTGGTCACCTGGACCGGCTTACCGGTCCGGGGTGCGTGCACCATCATGTCGTTACCCAGGTAGAGCCCGACGTGGTGCAGGTCGCTGAAGAAGAACACCAGGTCGCCGGGGCGGGCCTCGGAGCGCGGGATGGCCTTGCCCTCGTTCCACTGCGCACCGGTGAAGTGGGTCAGCGAGATGCCTGCCGCCTTGTACGCGAACTGGGTGAGCCCGGAGCAGTCGAACGAGTTCGGCCCGGTAGCACCCCAGACGTACGGGTCACCGACCTGCGCGCAGGCGGTCGCGATCGCGGTCCGGGCGGCGGAGCTGACCACACCGTTGATCGTGGGGCAGCCGTTCACCTTCACCGTGGTCTTCGGCATCGCCGCCTGCAGCCGCTTGATCTCGGCGTTGATCTGCGTCTTCTTGGCCGCGAGTTCCTTCTCCTGCTTCACCTCGGCGGCGATCAGGGTGTCGAGCTTCTGCTTCTCGGCGTCGTACTTGCGGCGGACCACGAGCACGGCCTCGACCTCCCGGCGCTGCTCGGCGGCGAGCCGGTCCAGGATGGTCAGCTGCGCGGCGAGGGTGCCCGGCCTGGTGGTGGTGAGCAGCGCGCTCAGCTCCTGCGAGGGGCCGGACTTGTAGTAGCGGGAGGCGAGGTCACCGACCCGACCCAGGGCGAGTTCACTCTGCAGGGCCAGCGGCTCGATCTTCTTCTGGAGGTCGGCCGACTTCTTGCGGTTGACCTTGAGCTGGGCCCGGACCTTGTTGTAGTCCTCGATGGTCGGTTCGAGCTGTTCCCACTGCTTGTCGAGGGCCGCCTCGATCTCCTCGGGCGACGGCGCGGCGTGGGCCGGCACGGCGAGCATCCCGGCACCGACGGCGACGGCCGCGACCAGGGTGAGCAGGCGGCGGGCGACCCGCCGGAGGGCTGCCGGCCGGGCGGGCGGCTGGCCCTGGGCGTGACGGTGAGGGGGCATGGTTGCCACCGGCGTCGACTCCTTTGCAACCGACCGCCGGGCGCCTCGCTAAGGGGAAGAAGGAGGCAGACGTCCCACAGCGGCCGGTGCAACATTAGGGGCAGTCACGGTGGGGAATCAAGGCGGGTGGGCACTCCATCACATCAGTGCAATCGCTTGCACACAAAGGGTGTCCATTCAATTTCCAACGATGGCAGTCAATACATCGTCGAGCGTGACCACACCCAGCGGGCGGCGACCGTCGCTGACGAGCACCATGTGCCGCCGCTCGCGCCGCATCGCCAGCAGCAGATCGGCCAACGTACGGTCCGGCGGAACCACCGCCAGCGGCCGGTAGACCTCGGCCGGCACCGGCGCGCGACGGGCCACCCCGGCGTACCCGAGAACGTCCTTGACGTGCACGAACCCCAGCACCCGGCGGGTGGAACGCTGCACCACCGGGAACCGGGACCGGCCCGTGCTGGTGGCCAGCACCTCCAGCGAGGCCGGTGAGACGTCCTCGGCCACCGTGGTCACCGTGGACCAGGGCTGCAACGCGTCGGCCGCCGTCCGGTCGTGCAACGCCAGCGCCCCGGTGATCCGGGCGTGCTCCTCGGCGTCGAGCAGCCCCTCGGTGCGGGCCTGGGCGACCAGCCCGGACAGCTCCTCGGCGGTGAAGACCGTCTTGACCGCGTCGGTCGCCTCCACCGCCCACAGCCGCAGCACCTGCCGCGCCGCCCACTTCATCGCCAGCAGCAACGGCTTGGTGGCCAGGCAGAACGCCAGCATCGCCGGCCCCAGCCAGAGCGCCGACGGCTCCGGCCCGGCCAGGGTGATGTTCTTGGGCACCATCTCGCCCACCACGGTGTGCAGGAACACCACCACGGCCAGGGCGATCAGGAAGGAGACCGGGTGCACCGCGCCCGCCGGCAGCAGCACCGCGTGGAACACCGGCTCCAGCAGGTGGGCCAGGGCCGGCTCGGCGATCGCCCCCAACCCGAGCGAACAGACGGTGATGCCGAGCTGCGCCCCGGCGATCATCAGCGGGATCTGGTTCATCGCCGACAACGCCCACCGGGCCCGCTGCGAGGTGGCGGCCAACGGCTCCACCACCGTACGACGCGACGCGATCAGCGCGAACTCGCTGCCCACGAAGAACGCGTTGCCGAGCAGCAGCACCACCGCGACCAGCAGCTCAGTCATCGGCGTGCGACTCCTCGGGACGGACCACCCGCACCTGTTCGATCCGGTGCCGCTCCACCTCGACGACGGTGAACGCGTAGCCGTCCGCACCGGTCGTCTCGCCCGGCAACGGGATGTGCCCCAACCGGGCCATCAGGAAGCCCGCCAACGTCTCGTACGGGCCCTCGGGGAGCCGGAAGCCGGTCTGCTCGAACAACTCGTCCCCGCGCAGCACCCCGTCGACCAGGACGGTCCGTTCCCCGCCCGGCACGGTCAGCCCGGTGGCGTGGGCGTCGTCCACGGTGGCCGGGTCGAACTCGTCGGCGATCTCCCCGACCAGCTCCTCGACCAGGTCCTCGACGGTCACCACCCCGTCGGTGCCGCCGTACTCGTCGACGACGATGGCCAGGTCGGACCCGGCGGCCTTCAGCGCCGCCAGCACGCCGTCGAGGTCCAGGCTCTCCGGGACGTACACCGGCTCGCGGGCGACCGAGGCGACGGTGGTGCGGGCCCGCGCGGCCAGCGGCACCCCGAGCGCGTCCGGCACGGCCGCGACCCCGGTGACCAGGTCGAGGGTCTCCTCGAAGACGGGGAACCGGGTGCGGCCGGTCCGCCGGGACAGGTCCAGCAGCTCGGCGACGGTGGCGGTGGCCCGCAAGGCGATCACGTCCACCCGGGGGGTCATCGCCTCGGCGGCCCGCTTGTCGCCGAAGCGGATGGTGCGGCGCAGCAGCATCGCGGTGTCCGGCGGCAGCGCGCCCGCCCGGGCCGAGATGGCCGCGAGCAGCCCGAGTTCCTCCGGGGAGCGGGCGCTGGCCAGTTCCTCCTGCGGTTCCACCCCGAGCTGGCGGACCAGCCGGTTCGCCGAGTCGTTCAGCCCTCTGATCAGCCAGCCGAAGGCCCGGGAGAAGGCCCGCATCGGCCCGGCGGTGGCCAGCGCCGCCGGCATCGGCCGGGCCAGCGCCAGGTTCTTCGGCACCAGCTCACCGAAGAGCATCGACAGCAGGGTGGCCAGCGCCAGGGCGAGCAGCGGGCCGAACCGGTCGGCACCCCCCAGTGGGGCCAGCAGCGGGGCGAACAGCCGGGACAGGGCGGGCTCGGCCAGGTAGCCGGTGAGCAGCGCGGTGAGGGTGATGCCGAGCTGCGCCCCGGAGAGCTGGAAGGACAGTTCGCGCAGCGCCCGGCGTACCGTGGCGGCGGTGGCGTCGCCGGCCTCGGCCCGCCTGTCGATCTCCGACCGGTCGACGGTGACCAGGGCGAACTCGGCCGCGACGAAGAACGCGTTGCCGGCGGTCAGCAGCACGAAGCCGGCCAGGGGCAGCAGCGTGCCGAGCAGCAGTGAGTCGATGGGCGTGATTGTTTCAGATCCGCCCCCGGCGGTCACCGGGGCGTGGCACACGGTCACCGGTGTCGCCGCCGGGCCGCCCACGGGCGGGGTTCGCCCTCCGGGGTTAGCGTGGACGGCATGGCACCGCTCACCCTCGCTGACGAACTGGTCCTGCTCGCCTACGACGACGCCGGCGTGAACCGGCTCGGCCGGCCGCACCTCGACTACGGGCTGTCCGGCGCGGTGCTGCTCGAACTGGCGCTCGCCGGTCGGGTCGAGGTGACCGACGACCGGCTGGTGGTGACCGACCCGACGCCGGTCGGCCACCCGGTGCTCGACGACGCCCTCGCCCGGGTCGCCGCCGACGGCAAGCGCCGCCGGCCCAAGGACTGGATCAGCCGGCTGGCCAAGGGGCTGCCCGACCGGGTGCTGTCGGGCCTGGTCGACGCGGGGGTGCTGCGTCGGGATTCCGACCGGGTGCTGCTGGTCTTCCCGCGTACCCGCTATCCGTCGCCGACCGGCGCGGAGCCGGCGGTGGAGACGGCGGCCCGGCAGCGGATGGTCGACGCGCTGCTCGCCGACGGCCCGGTGGAGGCACGGACGGCCGCGTTGCTCGGTCTGACCCGCGCGGTGGGGCTGGACCGCAAGCTCTTCCGGGAGTTGCCGAAGGAGCGGCTCAAGGCCCGCACCACGGAGATCGCCGACGGGGACTGGGCGTCCGCGGCGACGAAGAAGGCGATCGAGGAGACCCAGGCCGCGATCATGACGGCGACCACGGTCGCCACCACGGCCGCCATCATCACCACGACGTCGTCCTGACCGTCACGTCGTCCTGACCGTCGTCACGGCGGCGGCACCGGTGGGTGCCGCCGCCGTCGTGCGTCCGCCCCGACGGCGGCGGTACGGCCTCAGCCGGCGGCCGGCGCGGTCTCCTGCTGGCCGGGCGCGGTGTCCGGCCGGACCGAACGCAGCAGCACGCTGGCCACGTCGACCACCTCGACCTCCTCGCCGGCACCCTTGCCGTTGACCCCGTCGTTGAGCATCGTCGAGCAGAACGGGCAGCCGACGGCGACCGTCCGCGCCCCGGTGGACATGGCCTCCTCGACCCGGTCCACGTTGATCCGCTTGCCGATCTTCTCCTCCATCCACATCCGGGCGCCGCCGGCGCCGCAGCAGAAGGAGCGCTCGCTGTTGCGGGGCATCTCGATCAGGTCGGTGTCGGCCCTGCCGCCGCCGTTGATGGCGCTGCCGAGCACCTCGCGCGGGGCGGCGAAGACCCGGTTGTGCCGGCCCAGGTAGCAGGGGTCGTGGTAGGTGACGCCGCCGTCGACCGGCTGCACCGGGGTGAGTCGCCCGGTGCTGACCAGGTGGGCCAGGAGTTGGGTGTGGTGCACCACCTCGAACTCGCCGCCGAGCTGGCCGTACTCGTTGCCGAGGGTGTTGAAGCAGTGCGGGCAGGTCGCGACGATCTTGCGCTTGGCCTGTTCCCGGCCCTCGAACGCCTCGTTGAGGGTCTCGACGTTCTGCTGGGCGAGCATCTGGAAGACGAACTCGTTGCCGATCCGGCGGGCCGGGTCACCGGAGCAGGTCTCGCCCTCGCCCAGGATGGCGAAGGAGACGCCCGCCTCGTTGAGCAGGGTGGCCACCGCGCGGGTGGTCTTCTTGGCCCGGTCCTCGAACGCGCCGGCACAGCCCACCCAGAAGAGGTACTCGAAGTCGTCGACCTCGCCGACCCGGGGCACCTCGAAGCCCAGCCCCTTGGTCCAGTCCTCGCGGGTGTTCTGCGGGGCACCCCACGGGTTGCCCTTGTTCTCCAGGTTGCGCAGCATGACGCCGGCCTCGGACGGGAAGCTCGACTCGATCAGCACCTGGTAGCGCCGCATGTCGACGATGTGGTCGACGTGCTCGATGTCGACCGGGCACTGCTCGACGCAGGCCCCGCAGGTGGTGCAGGACCACAGCACGTCCGGGTCGATGACGCCCCCGGCCTCGGCGTCGCCGATCAGCGGCTTGTCGGCCTCGGCGAGGGTGAGCACGTCGAGGTGGGCGAGCTGCGCCGCGGTGGCCTTCTCCTCGCCGGTGAGGTCCTTGCCGCCGCCGGCCAGCAGGTAGGGCGCCTTGGCGTACGCGTGGTCGCGGAGGCTGAGCACGAGCAGCTTGGGCGACAGCGGCTTGCCGGTGTTCCAGGCCGGGCACTGCGACTGACAGCGTCCGCACTCGGTGCAGGTGCTGAAGTCGAGCAGGCCCTTCCAGGTGAACTGCTCGACCTGGGCGACGCCGAACTGGTCCTTCTCGGGGTCGGCCTCCTCGAAGTCGAGCGGCTTGCCGTTGCTCGTCATCGGGCGCAGCGGTCCGAGCCCGGAGCCGGCGGGCCGGGCCGGCTCCCGCTTGAAGAAGATGTTGAAGAACGCCAGGAAGCGGTGCCAGGCGACGCCCATCGTCACGTTCAACGCGATGACGATCAGCCAGGTCATCGAGATTACGATCTTGATGAGGGCGGCGACGCTCACGCCGGCCGGCCAGGCGGGCAGCAGCGCGCCGAGGGCGTGGCTGACCGGGGTGGCCCAGAGCGGGTACTCGAAGTGGTCGGTGGCGACCTTGAAGCCACGGATCACGAACCCCATGACCAGCACGGCGAGGACGACCGCCTCGACGAAGTAGCCCTGCCACATGGTGGAGCCGGTGAACCGGGAGCGCCCGCCCGGCCGGGTCGGCCGGTTGCGGACCCGGATCGCGATCAGCACCAGGATGCCGAGCGTGCCGAGCACCGCGATCACCTCGGTGACCAGGCCGTAGACGGCGAGGCCGCCGATCAGCGGCAGGCCACCGGTCGGCGAGACGACCTCGAAGTACGCCTCCAGCACCAGCAGCGACAGCACGATGAAGCCGACCATCACGAACCAGTGCGCGGCCCCCACCACGCCCCAGCGGAGCATCCGGGTGTGGCCGGCCGTCTCGACCAGCATCGTCTTCGCCCGGGTGCCCTTGTCGGTGAACCGCTCCGGCGCGGGTTGCCCCAGCCGGATGACTGCCACCATCTTCAGCACCGCGCGCACCGCGAGCCACACCGCCACGGCGGTGATGGCGGCGGCGAGGACCGTGGTGACGATCTGGACGCTGCCCATCGAGTTGGCCTCCCGGTCTGCTGCCTGTCGAGCGGCTCGGCGACCGGGGGCCGGCTCAGGGGGTGGCCGGCGTGCCGCCGCCGCACCCCCGACCGGACCGGTCGATGACCTCGCTCCGCTCGGTCATGCAGTGCAGCCTACGCGAAAGTTACCCAACGGTAACGTGAGTCTTCTCGCACCAGGCCACGCCGCCCTGCGGACACCATAGGGCTCCCGACGCCGAAGCGCCGGGTCGGGGCCGTCCGGGGTGACCTGGGACGTGTCGCGGGAAGCGCCGGAGCGCCGCGCTCAACGCCAGCGGGAGAGCAGGACCAGCGAACCCACCATCGCGCCGAAGCCGACCGCGAGGTTCCAGTAGCCCCAGGAGGCGACCGGGTACTCCTGCTCGGAGAGGTAGTAGACCACCAGCCAGCCGATGCCGCCGACGATCAGCGCGACAGCGATCGCCGGCAGCCACACCGGGCTAGGCTTGCGCGTCGCCGCCGTCGTCGTCGGACGAACGTCCGTCGGCGGGGTGTACACCTTCTTCTTACGGACCTGAGACTTGGGCACGACGCTCTCCAGAGGGGTGACGACCTCGTCCGGCCTGACAACCGGGCGCGGGGGCGACGGTCCATGGCCAATAATGTTCGACAGCTAGCGTAGTCCGGAAGGCCGCTCCAGGCCATGAATGGGGTCGATCCGGTGCACGCGGTGACCGGATCGGGCGGGTCGACGCGACGCCGGTGACCGTCCCCGGGTCGTGACGGGCGTCACCACACGACGGGAGAGGAACGCTCGGTGGAGTACACATCCGGTGCGGCGTCCTGGCAGAAGGCCATGCGCCGGGCGGTCGCCGCCTTCCTGCCACGACGCCCCCGGCAGCGCCGGCCGGGCTGGTCGATCGGCGTGCCGCTGATCGCCGCCGCGGCCGGGTTGCTCTTCACCACCACGGCGACCACCGCCGGCGGCACCGCCCTGCGCGAGGACCGCCGGCCCCAGCTCACCCAGCTCATCGAGGACCGCCGCGAACAGGTGGCCGAAAGCGAACTGCGGGCCGCCCGGCTGCGCGCCGACGTGGAGGGCGAGACCGCGGCCCTGGCCGACACCGACGAACCGATCAAGGAGCAGCGCGACCGCGCCCGGGCGCTCCAGCAGGCGGCCGGCTTCACCGCGCTCGCCGGGCCCGGGGTGACCGTCGAACTGAACGACGCCCCCCGGCGCAGCGACGGCACCCTGCCCAAAGGCGCCACCAACGACGACCTGGTCGTCCACCAGGGTGACGTGCAGGCGGTGGTCAACGCGCTGTGGGCCGGAGGTGCGGAGGCCATGTCCATCATGAACGTCCGCGTGCTCTCCACCAGCGCGGTACGCTGCGTCGGTAACACCCTGCTGCTGCACGGCCGGGTGTACTCGCCACCATTCAAGATCGTAGCAATCGGCGATCCCGCTGCCCTCCAGCAGGCCCTCGCCGGCTCTCAGGGAGTCGGGTTGTTCAAGCAGGCGGTCGACCACTACCAGCTCGGTTACTCCGAGAACGTCGGCTCCGTCACCGTGCCCGCGTTCGAGGACTCGACGGCGCTGCGATCGGCGACGGTGCCGCGATGACCCGGCAGGGCGGGGACCAGCGCCACGGCGACCAGCACGACGGGCCGACCGCCTTCCTCCCCCCGGTCGACCGGTCCACGCCGCCCGCCACCGCCCGCCCGGCACCCGGCCACCCGCAGCCCGCCGGCCCCTGGCCCGCACCGGTGCTGCCCACCCGCCAGCCGCCGCCCGCCTGGCCGGGCCGGCCCGTCGGACCCACGCCCGCCGACCGGCAGCAGCCGCCCGGTCTCCCCGCCCCGCCCGCGCCCCCCGGTCAGCAGCCGGGCCGTACGGTCGACCCGGCGGCGACGGCGCTGCTCCCGGTGCTGCCGGCCCGGCCGACCGCTCCGGCGATGGACTCCACCGCCCTGATGGGTGCGGTGCCACCCGCGCCCGAGCCGAGCGGGTCCGACGACCCCGTCCCGCCCCCGCCCCCTCCCCGCCGGGGTGAACGGGTGGTGCAGCTACGCCCGGAGCAGACCGGGGAGGGCTACAAGAGCGTCTACTCGGAGCTGACCCGACCCACCTTCGCCTCCCGGCTGCGCACCGGCGTCCGGGTCAGCGGCGAGGTGCTGATCACCTTCGGCCTGGTGGTGCTCCTCTTCGCCGGGTACGAGATCTGGGGCAAGTCCGTCCTGGTCGACGCCCACCAGAGCAAGCTCAACGAGCAACTCGCCCAGGCGTGGGGCCCGACCGGCGATCCGACGGTCAGCCCGACCGGCCCGGCCAAGGCGGTCGCCCCGGCCGAGGGCAAGCCGATCGCCGGGCTCTACATCCCCAGCCTCGACAAGAACTGGGTCGTCGTCGAGGGCGTCAGCCAGGAGGACATCCGGTACGCCCCGGGCCACTACCCGAAGAGCGCGCTCCCCGGCGAGGTGGGCAACTTCTCCGTCGCCGGGCACCGCAACCGGGCCACCTTCTGGCGGCTGGACGAGCTGAAGTCCGGCGACGCGATCCTCCTGGAGGGCAAGCAGGACTGGTACGTCTACAAGGTGTACCAGTCCCGGATCGTCCGCCCCGACCAGGTCGAGGTGGTGGCCCCGGTGCCCGGCGAGCCGAACGCGAAAGCCACCCGCAAGCTGCTCACCCTCACCACCTGCAACCCGAAGTTCGACAACTACCAGCGGCTGATCATCCACGCCGAACTCGACCGTACGCAGCCCAAGTCGCAGGGCCCGCCGCCGGAGCTGGAGGGCTGACGATGTACTCCTGGATCTGGCGCAAGCTGCCCTTCGGGCTGCCCGGCAAGCTGGCCGGCTCGGTGCTGCTCGCCACCGCGACGGTGGCGCTGCTCTGGTTCGTGGTGTTCCCCTGGGCCGAGCCGCTGCTGCCCTTCGACGACGTGCAGGTCACCCAGGACTCCGGCAACCCGGGTGGTGACTCCGCGGTCGACCCGGACGCGCCGGCCGGTGACGGGCACGACCTGCCGTACGACACCGACCGGAACAACACCCCGCCCGCCCCCTCCCCAAGCCGGTGAGCCCATGCGCATCCTCGTGATCGACAACTACGACTCCTTCGTGTTCAACCTCGTGCAGTACCTCGGCCAACTCGGGGTGGAGTGCGAGGTCCGGCGCAACGACGAGATCGACGTCGCCGAGGTCGGCCGGGTCGGCGCGGCGGGCATCCTGCTCTCACCGGGGCCGGGCAGCCCGGACCGCGCCGGCATCTGCCTCGACGTCATCCACCGGTACGCCGGCGAGCTGCCGATCTTCGGCGTCTGCCTGGGGCACCAGGCGATCGGGGAGGCGTTCGGCGGCACCGTCACCCGGGCCCCAGAGCTGCTGCACGGCAAGACCTCCGAGGTGCGGCACCACTCGGTCGGGGTACTCGCCGGCCTGCCCGACCCGTTCACCGCCACCCGTTACCACTCGCTGGCGGTGCTGCCCGAGACACTGCCCGACGAGCTGGAGGTCACCGGCTGGACGGCCTCTGGCGTGGTGATGGCGATGCGGCACCGGACGCTGCCGATCGAGGGGGTGCAGTTCCACCCGGAGTCGGTGCTCACCGAGGGCGGCCACCTGATGCTGGCCAACTGGGTCGCCGCCTGCGGCCACCCGGAGGCCCTGGAGCGTGCGCCGGAGCTGGCCGCCGAGGTCGACGCCCGCCGCCGGGCCGCCTTCGCCACCCTCTGACGGAGGCGGGCCCGGCACGACGGGCGGTACGGCTCAGTCGTCGTCGCTGCGGAACGGTGGGGTGGGCAGCGGGAACCCGCCCCCCGTGCCGTCGCCGGGCGGCGTGGTGGTCGGCACCGGCGTGGTCGGTGCCGGCGGCGTCGGCGACTCGGTGGCCTCCGGCACGCTCACCACGATGGTGACCGTGCTCCCCTTCGTCTTCTTGGTGCCGGCCTTCGGGTTCTGGCTCTGCACCTTGCCGGCCTCGTCCGCCGGCACCTCCGAGCCGAGTTCGGGGTTGGCCCTGAAGCCGGCGTTCTCGATGGCCCGGATGGCTTCCGCCTGGCTGAGGTCCTTGACGTTCGGCACCTCCCGGACGTTGCCCCGGGAGACGGTCAGGGTCACCTTGGTGCCCTCCGGCACCTTCTCCCCCTCGGGCGGGGACACGTCGAGGACGATGTCCTCGTTCTCCTCGCTGTCCTTGTCCACGACGGTGACGACGAACTTCGCGTCCTTCAGGCGAGCCTGCGCGCTGTCGACCTTGCTGCCCTTGAGGCCGTTGGGGATGCTGACCTCGGGCTTGCCGCCGCAGAGGCTCACCGTCACCTGGCCGTTCTCCTCCAGCGCGGTGCCGGCCGGCGGGTCCTGCCTGACCACCGTGCCCACCTTGCAGGTGCTGTCGAAGACCTGGTCGCCGGTCGCCGGCACCAGGCCGGAATTGCGGATCTCGGCGAACGCGACGTCCTGCGTCTTGCCGGCCAGGTTGGGCACCGGGCTCTTCTTCGGCTCCTGGCCGTTCATCAGCAGCGCCGCGACCAGGGCGATCACCGCCAGCACGCCGACCGCCGCGAACGCCGCGATCACCCACGCCGAACTCTTGCGCCGCTGCGGGTCGCCGACCCGGGCCGGGATCTGCCGGGTCTGCTGGCCGACCACCTGGGTCGGGTAGCCGCTCGCCGCCGCAGCCATCGGGGTCGTCTCGTCCTGGCTCAGGACGGGGGTGGCCATCACCGGCCGGCCGGCGGCGGCGCGGAGCAGGTCGGCCCGCATCTCGCCGGCGCTCTGGTAGCGGTTGAGCGGGTTCTTCGACAGCGCCTTGAGCACGATCGCGTCGATCGCCGGGGTGACGTCCGGGTTGATGTCGCTCGGCGTCGGCGGGGCTTCCCGCACGTGCTGGTACGCCACGCTGACCGGGCTGTCGCCGACGAACGGCGGGTGGCCGCAGACCAGCTCGAACAGCACGCAGCCGGCGGCGTACACGTCGGAGCGGGCGTCGACGGCCTCGCCGCGCGCCTGCTCGGGGGAGAGGTACTGGGCCGTGCCGATCACCGCGCTGGTCTGCGTCATCGTGGTGGCACCGCTGGCCAGCGCGCGGGCGATGCCGAAGTCCATCACCTTGACCTGGCCGGTCTGGGTCAGCATGACGTTGCCGGGCTTGATGTCCCGGTGGATGATCCCGTGCCGGTGGCTGAACTCCAGGGCCGCGCACATGTCGGCGCAGATCTCCAGCGCCCGGCGCGGCTGGAGCCGCCCCTCGACGCCGAGGACCTCCTTGAGGGTCCGCCCGTTCACGAACTCCATCACGATGAACGGCAGGGTCTCCCCGGTCGGGGCGGTCTCCTCGCCGGTGTCGTAGACGGCGACGATCGCCGGGTGGTTCAGCGAGGCCGCGTTCTGCGCCTCCCGGCGGAAGCGCATCTGGAAGGTGGCGTCCCGGGCCAGGTCGGTCCGGAGCATCTTGATCGCGACGTCCCGACCGAGCCGGAGGTCCCGACCGCGGTGCACCTCGGCCATGCCGCCGTAACCGAGCAGCTCGCCGACCTGGTACCTGCCACCGAGCAGGCGGGCCTGGGCTGTCATCGCGTTCGTCGTCCTTCGCTCGTCGTCGTCTCGCCGGCACCCGGTCCGAGCCGTACCACCCGACGGTACGACGTTCCGGCCGGATCGTCGCGTCCGAGGGCACTCAGCGCGCCGGACGTCGTACCCGGCGCACCGGGGTCGGTGGCCAGGTTGCCCTGCCGGCTCGCGTACGCGAGCACACCCGAGCAGACCAGCACCAGCACCGCCAGCAGGATCGCCAGGGTCACCATGCCGGACCGGGAACGGGCAGGTGGGGCGGGCGGCGGGAGGGGCTGTCGGGCGTACACGGGCCGGTCGGCACGCAGCTGGGCGGGCGGGACGGAGGCCGCCCCCCGGGGCTGCTGCGGATAGGGCCGGGTCATCGGGGTGGCCTGGACCGGCGGACGCTGCGGGGTCACCGGCGGCGGCTGCGGGTGCCGGGCCGCGACCGGCGGCCTGGCCTGTCCCCCCATCGGCGGTCGGGCCTGCCCGCCCATCGGGGGCCGCGCCTGCCCGCTGACCGCCGGCCGGTGCGGGTGGACCGGCGCGCCGGGCTGCTGCCGGGGTACGGCGGGCACCTGGGCGCGGGCCATCGGGCCGGCCGGGGACGCCGGGGCCCCGGAGACCGGGCCACCGGAGACCGGGCCGGGGTGGCCGCCACCGGCGCGGGCCTGCTGGGAGAGGGCCTGCTTGGCCTGCCGGGCGACGGAGGCCAGGGCGGCGGCGCTGGGCCAGCGGTGGCCCGGCTCCTTGGCCATCGCCCGCTCCACGATCGCCTTGACCTGCGGCGGGATGTCCCCGGGCAGCGGCCGGGGAGTGTCCCGCACGTGCTTCATCGCGATTTCGAGCGGGTTGTCACCCTCGAAGGGCCGCCGGCCGGCGAGACACTGGTAGGCCACCACCCCGAGGGCGTAGACGTCGGAGGCGGGCGTGGCGACCGCGCCGGTGGCCTGCTCGGGGGAGATGTACGAGGCGGTGCCGAGCACCGACCCGGCGGCGGTGAGCTGGCCGACCAGCTCGGACCGGGCGATGCCGAAGTCGGTCAGCACCAGCGTGCCGTTGGGCCGGACGAGCAGGTTGCCCGGCTTGACGTCGCGGTGCACGATGCCCTTCTCGTGGGCGGCGTGCAGGGCGTCGGCGGCCTGGGCGAGCAGGGCCATCGTCCGGGCCGGGGTGAGCCGGCCGACCCGGTTGAGCGTCGCCGACAGGGCGTCGCCCTCGACGTACTCCATCACCAGGAAGGCGATCTCCTGGTCGCTGCCGAAGTCGTAGACGTCGACCACACCCGGGTGGTTGATGGTGGCCATGGTGCGCGCCTCACCGCGGAACCGCTCGGCGAAGCCGGGCTCGTCGAGCAGCGCCGGGAGCAGGCTCTTCACCGCGACCGTACGGCCCAGCACCTGGTCGGTGCCGCGCCACACGTCGCCCATGCCGCCGCTGGCGATCCGCTCGTCGAGACGGTAGCGGTTGCCGAGCTGCACCCCGGGGCTGAGCATGTCAGCGGCCCCCCGCATCGGCGATGGCCGCCTGCATGATCTTGCCACCGATCCGGGCCGCCTCGGCGCTGCCGCCGCTGCCGGCCTGCTCCAGCTCCACGCAGACCGCCGACACGGCGTTGCCGTTCTTGTCCAGGGCGAAGCCGATGAACCAGCCGTGGTCGGGGCGGTCCGGCGCGGACTGGGCGGTGCCAGTCTTGCCGCCGACGGTGTAGCCGTCGATGGCCGCGGAGCTGCCGGTGCCGTTCTTGACCACGCTGACCATCATGTCCCGCAGGTCGTCGGCGACCTGACCGCTGACCGGCTGGCGCAGCTCGCGGGGCTGGGCGTTGTAGTAGCTGGTGGTGCGGTCCGGCCCGAGGAGCTGCTTGACCAGGTACGGGCGCATCTGCCGGCCCTTGTTGGCGACCGAACCGGCGATCAGCGCCCCCTGCAACGGGGTCATCCGGACGTTGTTCTGGCCGATCGAGGACTGCGC
Organism: Micromonospora sp. WMMD723; assembly: GCF_049863385.1. Lineage (NCBI taxonomy): Bacteria > Bacillati > Actinomycetota > Actinomycetes > Micromonosporales > Micromonosporaceae > Micromonospora > Micromonospora sp. WMMD723. The sequence goes on along the minus strand of NZ_JBMKNR010000001.1, from coordinate 2,118,406 downwards.
CAGCGCAGCCGGGTCGGTGCCGCCGTCGGGGTTCTGCATGTCGCCGGTCCGGCTGGCCGCCACCGGCAGGCCGCCCTCGCCGAGCTGCCCGACGGTGAGGTCGTCCTGCTCGAAGCCGAACTGCCGGGCCTTCTCCTTCACCGTGTCCGCGCCGAGCCGGACGCCGAGCTGGGCGAAGCCGGTGTTGCACGACTCGGTGACCGCGTCGATCAGGGTGACCTGCGCCTCCGGGCAGATCGACGGGGCGGCGTTGCGGATCTCGGTGCCCGAGGTCGGCGGGGTCCAGCTCGGCCCGGCCGGGATCTCGGTGTCCTTGCCGACCCCGTTCTCCAGCGCGGCGGCGGCAATCACGATCTTGAAGGTGGAGCCGGGCGGCAGGGTCTCCGACAGCGCCCGGTTCTTCAGCGGGCCCTCCGGGTCCTGCTCGTACTTGTTGTAGGCCGCCGAAGCCACGTTGGTGTCGTGGTCGACCAGCGGGTTCGGGTCGAAGCTGGGCATCGAGACCAGCGCCTGCACCGCACCGGTACGCGGGTCGATGGCGATCGCCGCGCCCTTCTTCACCCCGTTACGGTTGTTGCGCAACTGCTCGTAGGCGGTGTCCTGGGCGCGCTTGGAGATGCTCAGCAGCACGTTGCCGCCGCCACTCTCGTCGCCGGTGAACATGTCCTTGATCCGGTTGCCGAGCAGGGCGTCGCTGGTGCCGGCGAGGAAGTCGTTCTCCAGCCGCTCGATGCCGGTGTCGGCCAGGTTGACCGGTTTGTAGCCGAGCACGTGCGCGTACTTCGTCCCCGCCGGGTAGCTGCGCTGGAACCGCAGCTTGCCGCCGGTCTCCTTGCTGGTGGCCACGGCGGTGCCGCCGGCCTCGATGTTGCCCCGCCGACGCTCGTACTCGGCCACCTGGACCCGGCCGTTGTAGTCGCTGTTGCGGTATTCGTCCGCCTTGTAGGCCTGGATCCAGTTGAGGTTGGCGAAGAGCAGCCCGAACAGGACCATGACGACGACGCCGACGCGGCGCAGGGGCGCGTTCACGGGCGGATCACCTCCGTGGGAGCACCGTGCAGCTGTTCCGGCGGCCCGCCACCGGGTCGGCCAGCCGGGCCGCCGCCCTGGGCCACCGGCCGCCGGGCGGCGTCGGAGATGCGCAGCAGCACCGCGATGAGCAGCCAGTTCGCCATCAACGACGAACCACCGGCGGACAGGAACGGGGTGGTCTGACCGGTCAGCGGGATGAGCTTGCTGATCCCGCCGACGATCACGAAGACCTGCAGGCCCAGGGTGAAGGCGAGACCACCGGCGACCAGCTTGCCGAACGAGTCCCGCACCGCCAGCCCGGCCCGCAGCCCGCGCTCGACGATGAGCAGGTAGACCACCAGCAGGGCGGTCAACCCGAACAGGCCGATCTCCTCACCGATGCCGGCGAAGATGAAGTCGTTCTGCACCTCGGGGATCTCCAGCGGCTCCCCGGCGCCCGGCCCGGAGCCGAACAGGCCGCCGCTGCCCAGGCCGAGCAGGCCCTGCACCAGTTGGTAGCCCCGGTCGTACGGTTCGGCGAAGGGGTCGAGCCAGATCTCGGCGCGGGTGTAGAAGTTGGCGAACGGGCCACCCACCGTGCCGCCCAGCACGTAGGCGAGGTAGGCGCCGCCGAAGAACAGGACCAGACCGATCAGCAGCCAACTGACCCGTTCGGTGGCGATGTAGAGGGTCACCACGAACATGCCGAAGTAGAGCAGCGAGGTGCCGAGGTCCTTCTCGAAGACCAGGACCAGCAGGCTGATCATCCACACCCCGAGCACCGGCCCGAGATCCCGGCCGCGCGGGAAGTCGATGCCGAGGATGCGGCGGCTGGCCAGCGACAGCACCTCACGCTTGCGGACCAGGTAGTAGGCGAAGAAGACCAGCAGCGCCAGCTTGGCGAACTCACCGGGCTGGATGCTGAACCCGCCCACCCTGATCCACAGCTTCGCGCCGTTGATCTCGGAGAACCGGCCGGGCAGCACCGCCGGGATCATCACCAGCACGATGCCGGCCAGCCCCAGCGTGTACGCGTACCGGGAGACCGCCCGGTGGTCGCGCATCAGCACCAGCAGGCCGGCGGCGAGAATCACCGCGGCCAGCGTCCAGGCGAGCTGCCGCCCGCCGGTGCCGGCGAAGATGGCCAGCGTCTCCCGGTCGGCCGGGGCGGCCTTGCCGAGGTCGAGCCGGCGCAGGAAGCCCACCCCGATGCCGTTGAGCAGGGCGACCGCCGGCAGCAGGGCCGGATCGGCGAACGGCGCCAGCCACCGGATCACCAGGTGCATGCCGAAGAAGACCAGCCCGAGCGCGGCGGCCGGCATCCAGAAGTCGCGGGTGACGGTGTCGAGCAGGTTCGCCTCGACGATCGCCCCGTACGCGGCCACCAGCACCATCGCCAGCACCAGCAGGGACAGTTCGGCGTTACGCCGGGACCGCGCCAGACGTACGCCGGGCCGCTCGCCCGTCGTGACGGGCGAGACTACCGGCTGGGCCGCTGCGGTCAAGGAGGTGTCCCTCGGTTCTCAGCCGACGGTCACTCGGGCGACCGGCAGCCCGCCGGGTCTCCGGCCGGCGGAACCGCGTCGGAGGCCGAGGCGTCGGGTGTGGTGGGCGGCGTGGGGGTGCCGGTGGCGCCCGGGAGCCTGGTGGCGCTCGGGAGCCCGGTCACGCCGGGGCTGGGTGAGCCCGGGACTGCCGGTGCCGACGAGTTCGCCGGCACGGGTGAGCCGGTGACCAGCGGTGGCACCGGCGGGCAGACCGGCTTCAGGTTCGGATTGGTCGGGTCGTCGCTGGTCAGCTCGGCCAGCCGGCGCAGCGCGTCCGGTCGGCTCTTGGCCTGGATGCCCTGCTTGACCTGCTCCTGGGCGGCCAGGGTGAGGTCGTCGAGCTTGGCCTGGCTGGTCGAGTGCACGCTGGACAGGTCGAGGCCGGCCACCTGGCCGGGAACCCCACGGAACACCGCGAGCTGACCGCTGTCCGTCGCCCCGACGTAGTACTGCCGCTGGGTGTAGCTCCAGCCGGCGAAGAGGCCGCCACCGAGGATGACCAGCAGGGCCGTCAGCATCGCCGCGGTACGCAGCGGCCGGCGCGGGCGCTCCGGGTCGTCGTCCCGGCTGGCCGCCGGTTCCTCCGGGGCGGGCGGGCGCGGCGCGGACAGCGCCGACGCGCGGGCGGCCGGGGTCGAGTCGTCGGCGGCGGTGGCCATCCCCCGGTCCCGGGCCGCGGCCCCGCCGACGATCGGGCTCGCCTCGACGATGTCCTGGTCGGTGGCGTCCGCGATGATCACGGTGATGTTGTCCGGGCCGCCGCCGCGCAGGGCGAGCTGCACCAGCCGCTCGACGCACTGCTGCGGGTCGGTGTACTCGCGGAGGCTGTCGCCGATGGTCTCCGCGCTGACCACGCCGGAGAGGCCGTCGCTGCAGATCAGGTAGCGGTCCCCGGGCAGCACCTGCCGGACGCTGTACTCCGGGTCGATGTCCCGGCCGTCGAGGGCGCGGGTGAGCAGCGAGCGCTGGGGGTGGCTGCTCGCCTCCTCCGCGCTGATCCGTCCCTCGTCGACGAGCATCTGGACGTAGGTGTCGTCCTTGGTGATCTGGGAGAACTCGCCGTTGCGCAGGAGGTAGGCCCGCGAGTCACCGATGTGGACCATGCCGAGCTTGCTGCCCGAGAAGAGGGTCGCGGTGAGCGTGGTGCCCATCCCCTCCAGCTGCGGGTTGGCGTCCACCGTGTCGCGGAGCTGCTGGTTGGCGGTGCCCACGGCCGATCGCAGCGCGTCGACGAGCGCGTCCCCCGGGACGTCCTCGTCGAGCGGCGCCATGGCACCGATGACGATGTTGCTGGCGACGTCACCGGCGGCCATGCCGCCCATGCCGTCGGCGACGGCGAGGAGCCGCGGCCCGGCGTAGACGGAGTCCTGGTTTCCGTCTCGGATCAGACCGCGGTCGCTGTGGGCCGCATAGCGCAGGGTCAGAGTCATGGCCGTAATTCGAGAGAGGTGCGGCCGATACGGATCGGCACGCCGAGGGGGACGGGGGTTGGTCCGGTGACCTTAGCGCGATCGAGGTACGTGCCGTTAGTCGAACCGAGATCCTCGACGAACCACTGCCCGTCCCGGGGCACCAGCCGGGCGTGCCGGGCGGAGGCGTAGTCATCGGTGATGACGAGGGTGGAGTCCTCGGCCCGGCCGATGGTGATCTGCGCTTCGCCGAGGGTGATCCGGGTGCCGGCGAGCTGGCCGGCGGTGACCACCAGTTGGTGGGCCGCCCGACCCCGCTTCACCTTCGCCGGCTTCGCCGTCTGCTGCTGGGTGGAGGCCCCGACCGCGCGCGGCGCGGCCACCAGCCGCCCCGACCTGGCGCCCGCGAAGAGATCCCGACGGATGACACCGACCACCGTGAACACGAAGATCCACAGCAGGATGAGGAACCCGAACCGGGCGACGGTGATGACGAGTTCCGGCAAGGCGGGTCAGCCGTCCACGCGGAAGGTCAGCGTCGTGGTGCCGAGCTGGATCATGTCGCCCGGGTTCAGGGCGACGGCCGAGACGCGCTGGCCGTTGACCATGGTCCCGTTGGTCGACCCGAGGTCGGTCAGCACGACCTGGCCGCCGTCGAAGTCCAGCCGGGCGTGCCGCCGGGAGATCCCGACGTCGGGCAGGCGCAGGTTGGCCTGGTCGCCCCGACCGATCACGGTCGAGCCCATCTGCAACGGATAGGTACGGCCGTCACCCGAGACGAGCCGGACGTTGCGCGCGCCGCCGCCGTGGCCGGGCGGCGGGCCGTAGCCGCCCCCCTGGTCGTACGACGGGTAGGCCGGCGGGCCGGGGTCGTAGCCGCCCGGGGAGGAGACCGGAGCGACCTCGCCACCGGTGTAGACCTCGGCGGTGACCCGGAACATGCCGGTGTCCAGCCCCTCGCCCCGCTCGACCTCGACGATCACGTCGCCGTAGACCGTCCACGCCTGCTCGCCGATGAACTCGGCCTGTGACTGGGCCAGCTCCTGGGCCAGCGCGGCGGCGTACGGCGCCAACCGGCTGTGGTCGTACGGGGAGAGATCGATCACGTAGCGGTTCGGCACCAGGGTGCGGCCACCAGCGAGGATGGCCTTGTGCGCCTCGGCCTCCCGCTGCATGGCGTTGAGGATCTCCACGGGGTGGACCACCCCTTTGAAGACCTTGGCGAAGGCCCCTTCTACCAGGCCTTCCAGACGCTTCTCGAAGCGTTGCAGCACGCTCACCGGCTCCTCCTCGGGTCCCGAGGACATGATGGTATCTGGACGGCGCGCATGCAGCTCGCGCGCCGCTCGGCCACCGCGCGGCGGCCCGTTCGGAGCGGCCGTCCGGACCGTGCTACTCTTTCGTCCGCCACGAAGGGTGACCGCTCGTAGGAACGGTAACCGGTCGGGGCGAGACCGCAGGACCGGGTAGGATGTTCCGGGCCCGCCGGAGACGGCGGGTTCGACACGAACTACCGAGGTTCAAGGGTCGTGCCACGGGGATGTGGCGGAATGGCAGACGCGCACGGTTCAGGTCCGTGTGTCCGAAAGGACGTGGGGGTTCAACTCCCCCCATCCCCACCACCAGACGAGGGCTCCGCAGACGCGGGGCCCTCACTTCGTATCGGGGCGTACCGGACGTCAGGCTATGCTCCGATGGTTTTTTCCAGCCTCCTACCTTGACCAGGAGTGTCGTGTGAGTGTCGCGTTGGTGACCGGGTCGGGCGGTCTGATCGGTTCCGAGGCGGTCCGGCACTTCGCCGGGCTCGGCCTGGACGTGGTCGGCATCGACAACGACATGCGGCAGGAGTTCTTCGGCGCCGAGGCCTCGACCGCGTGGAACGTCCGGCGGCTGACCGACGAGCTGGGGTCGGCGTACGCGCACCACAGCATCGACATCCGCGACCGGGACAGCCTCGGCAAGCTCTTCGCCAGGTACGGCCGGGACATCGCCGTGGTGATCCACACCGCCGCCCAGCCCTCGCACGACTGGGCGGTACGGGACCCGTTCACCGACTTCGACGTCAACGCCGGTGGCACCCTCAACGTCCTGCAGAACGTGCGGGAGCACTGCATCGAGGCGCCGGTGATCCACTGCTCGACGAACAAGGTCTACGGCGACCGCCCCAACAGCCTGCCGCTGGTGGAGCAGGAGACCCGGTGGGAGATCGAGCCGGGCCACCCGTACGAGCAGGGCATCCGCGAGGACATGTCGATCGACGCCTGCCTGCACTCGGTCTTCGGGGCCTCCAAGGTCGCCGCCGACGTGATGGTGCAGGAGTACGGCCGCTACTTCGACATGCGGACGGCCTGCTTCCGGGGCGGCACGCTGACCGGCCCGGCGCACTCGGCGACCGAGCTGCACGGTTTCCTCGGGTACGTGATGCGGGCCAACATGGAGCGCCGCACCTACAAGATCTTCGGATACCGGGGCAAGCAGGTGCGCGACGCCATCCACAGCTCGGACGTGGTGACGGCGTTCGAGGCGTTCTTCCGGGAACCGCGCTCGGCGGCGGTCTACAACCTGGGCGGCGGCCGGCACTCCAACACCTCCAACCGGGAGGCGTTCGCCCTGGCCGAGGAGATCACCGGTCAGGAGATGATCACCGAGTACGTCGACGCGAACCGGATCGGCGACCACAAGTGGTGGATCGGCTCGAACGAGGCGTTCCAGGCCGACTACCCGGGCTGGAAGCAGGTCTACGACGTACCCATGATCATGCGGGAGATCTACCAGGCCAACGTCGACAAGTGGGTGCCGGGGGCATGACCGGACAGGGCAAGCGGAACGTCCTCGGCGTCCTGGTCGACGCCACCGACTACGCCTCGGCGACCGAGCAGGTGGTCGCGGCGGCCCGGGAACGCCGGCCGCTGGCGCTGACCGCGCTGGCCGTGCACGGGGTGATGACCGGGGTGCTCGACCCGGCGCACAACGCCCGGCTCAACTCCTTCGACGTGGTCACCCCGGACGGCCAGCCGGTGCGCTGGGCGCTCAACCTGCTGCACCACGCCGGGCTGACCGACCGGGTCTACGGCCCGACGCTGACCCTGCACGTGCTGCGCCGCTTCGCCGACGAGGGCCTTCCGGTCTACCTGTACGGCTCGACCGAGGAGACGCTGGCGAAGCTCCTCCCGGCGCTGGAGCGGATGTTCCCGGCCCTGAAGATCGCCGGGGTGGAGCCGTCGAAGTTCCGCGCGGTGCAGCCCGGCGAGGACGTCGAGATCGCCGACCGGATCCGGGCCAGTGGCGCCCGGCTCGTGCTGGTCGGCCTGGGCTGCCCCCGCCAGGAGGTCTTCACGTACGCGATGCGGCCCCTGCTGGACATGCCGCTGATGGCCGTCGGCGCGGCCTTCGACTACCACGCCGGCCTGCTCCGGCAGCCGCCGCCGTGGATGCAGCGGGCCGGCCTGGAGTGGTTCTGGCGGCTCGGCCTGGAGCCGAAGCGGCTCTGGCGGCGGTACGTCATCCTCAACCCGGCCTACCTGACCCGCCTCGCCGGCCAGAAGACCGGACTGTGGAAGGCCCGTCCGCCGGCCCCGGCCACCGAACGGCCGGCCACCTTCGCGGTCTGATCCGTCCACGACGGACGACCGGCCGGTACGATGACCCGGTCGGTTCCGTGCCGCTGGGCCGACCGGCCGGGACACGGCCACCCCTACGGGATGCTCCGGGGTGGGAACAGGGGCTCGTCCCGGATTCGCCGCCCGCCGTTGTGGGCAAGGCTGTGTCCATGGATGGGCATCTCATCGTGCTGCTGTCGATCGCCGCCGTCTGGCTCGCCGCCGGCGTCGTGGCGGACGGACTACCCCGGCTGGACCGGGCCAGCGCCCTGCGACGGCGTACCGGATGGTTGCTCGCCCTCTCCCTGGCCGGGCTCGCGCTGACCGCGACGGTGCTGGTCGCCGGCACGATCAGCGGCGGGGACACCCCGGTCGACCGGGCCGCCGGGCAGCTTCCGCTGGTGGCGGTGCCGGCGCTCGCGGTGGCCGCCTGCACGGTGCGCCGGGTCCGCCGGCTGCGGGCCGGGGCGGGCGCGTTCAACTCCGCGCCGGAGACCCCCGCGCCGTACGGCCTGCGGGCCGCCGCCGGTCATCCGCTGATCGGCCTGCCCGTGCAGGTGACCGCGCTGGCCACCCTGCCGGGCCTGTTGCGGGCCGGTGGGCTCGATCTCAGCGCCGGCAACGGGGTGGCCGGGGTGGCGCTCACCGTCGGCGGGTTGGCCGTCCTCGCCATCGGGGTGCGCCACGGGCTGCGGCACAACCGGCTCGCCGAGCGGACCCTGCCGGGCACCCGCCCCGCGCTGGCCGGGCTGCCCGCCTCATCGGCCGCGGCCGGCTCCCTGCACGTATAGCAGCTCCAGGATCGCCCGGGTCGCCTCGAACCACCGGTCCAGCCAGCCGGGCGGTGGGACGCTGCCCTTGGGCGGCAGCTCCAGCAGCAGGCCCCGCAACAGCGGGTGGTCGATCAGCGGTTCGGAGGGCTCCACGGGCCAACCGGCCTGCCGGAGCGACGGCTCGGCGAACGGGCCCGGGTGGGCCGAGGGCAGCGACAGGGGTCCGCCGTGCTCGGACACGGGGTAACCGTCGCGGCCCAACTCGGTGTCACCGGCACCCACCTCGGTGAGCATCGTGTCGCGCCGGGCGCTGCGGTACTTCCCGCCGAACCGTTCGGTCTTGCCGGGGCCGTGGGTGAGGTTGTCTGAGCCGATCGTCGTCATCTGCGTATCGCCTGCCTCGCTCGGTTGCCGCCACCTGCGGCGGATCGTCGACCAGCGCCGTACCGAGGGTTCAACGACCCGGGGCGGAAGTGGCGACGGGCCGGCCGGGGAGTGTCCCCGACCGGCCCGCGGTCAACGCCACGCTGCGTTGGTCAGTGTTGGCCGAACGCGCCGTTCCGAGCGTCGGCGACGAAGGCGTTCCATTCCCCGGGGGCGAATACGAGGGCGGGACCTGTCTTGTCCTTCGAGTCCCGTACCCCGACCGCCCCGATCACGTAAGCCACCTCGACACAGTTGTCACAGTTCGGCCCGCTTTTTGAGCTCTTGAACCAGGTCGCCTGCGTCAGGTCCTCGGGGAACCTCTTGGTCGCCATTTCCACAACGGCTCCTCTGCCAGTTCTGCGATGTGTGCTATGGACTCCTCCGGCTCCCGGGCTGCTGCTCGAATGTGATCGAAGATGAAGCTGTACTTCTGTAGCTCGTCGCTCTTCTCCAGGAAGAGCCCACCCGTGGCGTTCTCCGCGTACACGACATCCGGATCAACCGATTCGGGAAAGCTGAGAATGGTGAAGGTCCCGTCCATGCCGGCGTGCGCCCCCACCTCGAAGGGCAGGACCTGCAACGTCACGTTCGGCAGTTCGGCCACCTCCACCAGCCGCCTGAGCTGGTTACGCATCACCGCGTCCCCGCCCACCGGCCGACTCAACACCGCCTCATCGAGCACCACCCACAGATCGACCGGATCGTCCTGGGTCAACAACGACTGACGGCCCAGTCGGACACGCACCCGTTGTTGCACCTGGTCGGCGGTGAAGTCCGGGCGGGCCGCCTGGATCATCGCGCTGGCGTACTCCTCGGTCTCCAGCAGACCGGGTACGACCTGCTGCTCGTACGCGCGGATGGAGCCGGCCGCCGCCTCCAGGCCGACGTACGCCCCGACGAGCACGGTGCTGTAGGGGTGCCACCACCCCTTCTGCCGCGCCTCGCGGGCGATCTGCACCAACTCCTCGCTCTCCGCTCCCACCACCCCGTAGATCCGGAGCATGTCCCGCACGTCACGGGGCGTGGCGGAGGTGTGGCCGGTCTCGATCCGCGAGATCTTGGAGGCGGAGCACTCCAACTGCTCGGCGACGACCTCTATGGTGATGCCGGCACCGTCGCGCAGGCGGCGTAGCTCGGCCCCGAGCCGACGACGCCGGATGGTGGGGCTCCGCCGTTCGCTCATCGCATCGCCCCAGGTGTCGATGACGGGGAAAGCTCGTGCCTCGCGCTCACCCGGTTACCTCCGGTCGGTCGCGCCTGCGTCCACACCCGCCGGGGGCGCGACCGACGGACGGCGGGCGATCGTTCGCGGCAAGGGGTGGAACCGGTCGTCGACCGGCCGCGGCGGGCGGAACCGCGTCCAGTGTGCCGCTCCGGAGTCAGCGTGATCAAGCGCCCGGTTCACGTGTCGCCCTCACGTATCGGCAAAAGTCGACGTGCAACTTGCATCCCGCATCACACTGATGCACTCTGTCCGTATGGTTCGAGTCACTCACCGTTTCCGGTCGATTTCCGGGTGTGATCACCGCCCCGGGCTCGCCCGGCCGGAGGGCTGCCCCGGGCCGCAGGAATCCACGAGGCCCGCCCCGGGTTGATGACCCCGCCGCTGCACGCCCGAAGGCTGCGGCGGCGGGAGCGGTAACACCCGTGACCAGCCGGGTGATGGTCGGGTGGCGCGATCCACCACCAGCGGGTACGCCCCCGGCCACCACCACATCGAGCACCGGCCCGCGAGGCACAACCCCGTCGCCGGACCCGCATCCGTCCCTGTTCCGCACCGACCGGCCCCGCGACGCCGGCCATATCCTCCCAGGAGCCCATGTGCTTCCCCGCTCCGGTGACGTTCTGCACGTGACCCGCGCCGCCAGTGTGCAGTTCCTCCGACCGATCACCTTCCGGGTGATCCGGGTGCTCGACTGGCCGACGTACGACGGCTGGCTCTGGCTCGACGGCTACCAGCTCAACGCCGCAGGCGACGCGGTCAGCCGCCGCTCGATCTTCGTCCAGCGGGCCGGGCTCACCCAGTTGCGGGCCGCGGCCGTACCGCGTCAGCACACCGCACGGTCGCGCCGGCCGGTCAACCGCGCGCCGATCGCGGTGGGCTGACTCGCCGATTACCCGGCCGGAGGGCGTGCCGCCACCATAGAATCGGTACGCCCACCCCGGCGAAGTCTCCACCCCGCGCGTATCCGGCCCCTGAACCTGGGATGGCCATGGTCTATCTGCCCGCCGCGCGGCGGCACCACAGGTCCCGCCTCCGACCCGCCTTCGGGATGCTCGCCCTGATCGGCGTGGTCCTCACCCTCGTGGTGGTGACCCGCTACCCGGCCGAGTCGGCCACCCGGCTCGCCGAGCCGGTGCCGGCCCCCGAGATCACCGTGGCCGGGCCCACCGACGCCCCCGGCACCGACGACGCCGACGGCACACCGCCCGATCCGGCCGTACCTGCCGACCGGCGTGCCAGCACCCCGCTCGGGGCCGACACCGACGCCGGGGTCGAAGACCCGCCCGGGGACGCCGTACAGACCGGGGACGACCCGACGGCCGAGGGCGACCCGGCGACCGGTCCCGGGGGAGGTGCCGCGGCCGATCCGGGGACGGCGCAGTCCGGGGTCGGCGGTGGCGGTGCGTCCGCGCTCGCCCAGCCCCGGCACCCGTCGGACGACCGGCGGACCGTCGCCCGGTCGCTGTTCTACTCCGGCCTGCTCGGGCTGGCCATCTCCCTGGCCGGTCTGGGCCTGGTGGGAGCCCGACGCCGGATGTGGTGAGCCGGGCCGGTCACCCGGTGGGGGTGCCGGTCGGGGTGGCGGTGCCGGACGGCGACACCGACGGCTCGGCGGCCACCACCAGGGTCACCTCGTCCCCCGGCGACACCGTCTGACCCGCGCCCGGATCGGTGGACAGGACGGTGCCTGGCGGTCGGTCCGACTCCCGCGTCTGCACCCGGGAGGACAACCCGAGCCGCCCCAGCAGGGCCTCCGCCGTCTCCTGGGAGAGGCCGACCAGCGGCGGCACCGGGATTCCGGCCGGCTCGGTAGTCGGCGCGGTGGTCGGTGGGGTCGTCGGCGGCCCGGTGGTCGGCGGGGTGCTGGGTGGTGCGGTGGTCGGGGCGGCACCCGTCGTCGGCACGGCCGTCGGCGGTGGGGTCGGTGTCCCGTCCGACGAGGTGTCCACCGCCCGCAGGGCCAGCCAGATCCCCGCTCCGACGAGCCCGAGCAGCACGAGCCCGAGCACGCCCAGCAGGATCGGCGTCCACCAGCGCCGGCCGCGCTGCTCCTCGGCGTACCACTCGGCCGGCTCGCCGGGGTCGCCCGCCCGTGCCGCCGGCACCCCGGCCCGGCCGGACCAGACCGGCGCGTCCGTCGCACCGGGCGGCGGCGACCCGCCGGCCGGTGGCAGCGGGCGGGTCGCGTCCACCGGCTCCTGCCGGGCGGTCGCGTCGACCGGGGACGTCCCGCCCGCCGGGGGCCGGTCCGCCGGCAACGGCGCGGTCCGGTCCGCAGCCGGCAGCCGGCCGGTGGCGTCGTCGGGGGGACGGGGCAGTGGGCGGGTCGCGTCGTCGGCGGGTGGGTCCTGGCGGTCGTCGCTCATCGCACGTCCTCTCGCCACCTGGCGGACGGCGGGCGCTCGACCCACCGGGCGAGGCCCCGGGCCGGCGCGGCGGTCGTGGCACTCGCCCCACCACGGTAGCGGCCGACGCCGGTCATCACCGGTACCGGCGCGGCGACCCGCCCGTCAGGGCGTCGGCGTCGGTGTCGGCTCGGCGGTCGGCGTCGGTCGGTCACCGCAGGAGATGGCGACCTGGTCGTTCCAGTGTGCGGTCGCGTCGGCCGCAGGCACCTGGGCGGTGACCTCGCCACGGTTGCCGGTGGGATACCGGGGGAACAGGCCCACCTCGCCCAGTTCGTCGGCGGCGTCGTCGCAGTCCTCGCCGACCAGGTCCGGCACCTCGACCTCGGGTGCCGGCCCGCTGACCTCCACCCGCACGGTGGTGCCCGGCTTCACCGACGTGTCCTGGGCGGGCACGGTACGGGTCACCGTCCGGCCCGACCCGGTGCCGAACACCAGCCGCCAGCCGAGCTTGCGGTCGTGCAGGGTGTCCCGCGCCTTCTCGAAGTCGAGCCCGACCAGCCGGGGCACGGTCAGCCCGCCACCGGGGGCGGCGGGTGGCGGCGGGGTGGTGGTCCGCACGGCGGTCGGTCCGGCGGTGGTCGGCTCGTCGACCGGGGTGGACGGTCCGCTGGCCGCCGCTGCCGGGGTGGTGCCGGTCTCCGGGTCGCCGGGGTCGGCCAGCACCCACCCGACGGTGCCCCCGACGGCGGCCAGCAGGACCGTCGCCAGGGCGCCGCCGAGCAGCAGCCTGCCCCGGCCCGGCCGGTCCCGGTCCGCAGTGTCCTGTCCGGTGTACTCGTCGTCGTCCATGCCGCTCCCCCGCCTCGTCCCCGAAACGGTACCGGCCGCTGCCCAGCGGTCACCGGCCGTGCTCCGGCGCTCGTCCGACTCGCCGCCTCGACCAGGGAACGCTACAGTCCCGGCATGGCGGGACGGGGCTGGGGAGGATCGGTGCTCACCGCGCTGGGCGTCGCCGCCGGTGTGGGCGCCGCGCAGCTGGGCTTCGGCTACGGCCTGGGCATCATCAACTGGGCGCCGGCCGACGCCGGCGCCACCGAGCCGTCCTGGTTCGCCAGCCTCGCCTGGGCGACCTGGATCGCCGCCGTCTCCACCGTCGCCGGGGCGGTCTGCGCCCAACGGCTGCACGAACGCAGCGGGGACGTCGCCGCAGGTGGCACCCTGCACCGGGTCACCCTCGCGGTCGCGGGCGCGGTCGGCGCGCTGATCACCGTCCTGCTGGTCGCGGTGCCGTCCCGGGCCGCCTCCGTACCGGAGACCTTTTCGCCGCAGACCGTCGCGGCCGGCTACGCCGGGGTGGGTGTACTGGTGGGGTTGGTGGTCGCGGTCTGGGCGCTGCACTCGCGGGCCGCCGCGACGAACGTGATCGCCACCGTCGGCTGGCTGTGGTTGCTGGCCGTCGTCTCCGTCGTCGACGGGGTACTCGCCGGTCGGGGACTGACCAGCGCCCAGCTCGGCATCTGGCAGATCGCCCAGGACAGCCCCCGGTTCTGGTGGCGGGACCACCTCTACTGGCCCGGAGCACTGCTCGCCCTGGGCTCGGCCCTGCTGATCGGCGCGTCGGCCGCCCGACGGGCCGCCCGGACGCCCGAGCTGCGGCTCGGTGCGGTGGTCTCCGGGGCCGCCGGGCCGCTGCTCGTCGCGGTCGCCTACTTCCTCGCCGTGCCCCGGCTGGCCACGATCTCCCCGGCCCAGGTCTCGGCCCACCTCGTCGCGCCGTACGCGGTCATCGTCGGCGCGGCCGGTTCGGTGCTGGTGGCCTCGCTCGCCCAGCGGGCCGAGCGACGGGCCGCCGCACGGACCACGCCCCCGGTGCCGCACCCCCGCACCGGGGAACCGGACGAACTGCCGGCCGGCACCGACCCGGCCGTACCCTCCGAACCGGACGTCCCCGGTCGGGGGACCGACCACCCGGCGACCGACGACCCGGGCCCCGGCGACACCTCGGAGGTCACTGCCGGGCCACCCGCCGCCCCGGCGGACGACCCGGCCGGGGATTCCCCGACGCCGGTGACGGAACCCGGTGGCGATGCCGGGCCCCCGGCAGTGGGCCGGGCCCGGCCGGTCCGCCGGGGTCGAAGCACCCCGCCGGCTCCGTCACCCGGTGCAGCCCCGGCCGGTGACGCCCGCGCCGGTGCAGCGCCGGCCGGCCCGGTCACCGACCAGCACCCCGGTTCGCCGGACGGCGGGCAACAGGGCGTCGACCAGGGGGGCGGGGCCCCGCCGACGGGACCGGGCCCGGTGCCCAGGCCCCGCACCGGACGCCGTACCCCCTGACCCGGGTACGGCCTCCCCGGCCGGACGTGGCGACAGCCCCGCCCACCGGTGGCTCAGTCCACCGGCCAGGTGTGCACCGGTTCGTTGCTGCGCTGGAGTTCGGCGTACCGGTTGGCCATGTGGCGCAGCGCCGCGTCCCGGTCGAGGTTGCGGTGGCGTTGCGCGGCCCACACCGTCTCGGTCTGCCAGACCGCCCCGTTGCGGCCGGTACGGCAGCGCTGCTCGATGATGCCGAGCAGCCGGTCCCGTTCGGCGGGGGCGACACCGAACCGGTCCAGCCCGGTGGCCGCCTTCGGCAGCAGCGTGTCGAGGACGAGCTTGGTGACCGGCACCTCGCCGAGGCGGGGCCAGTGCAGCACGGCGTCCATGCCCCGGCGGGCGGCGGCGTGGAAGTTCTCCTCGGCGGAGCTGAAGGTGAGCTGGCTCCAGATCGGCCGGTCGGACTCGGCCAGCCCGCGCGCCAGCCCGAAGTAGAAGGCGGCGTTGGCCAGCATGTCGACCACGGTCGGGCCGGCCGGCAGCACCCGGTTCTCCACCCGCAGGTGCGGACGGCCGTTCATGATGTCGTACACCGGGCGGTTCCAGCGGTAGACGGTGCCGTTGTGCAGCCGCAGCTCGGACAGTTGCGGGACGCCACCGGCGTGCAGCACCTCGACCGGGTCCTCGTCGGCGCAGATCGGCAGCAGCGGCGGGAAGTACCTGACGTTCTCCTCGAACAGGTCGAAGATCGAGGTGATCCAGCGTTCACCGAACCACACCCGGGGGCGCACCCCCTGGGCCTTCAGCTCGTCGGGGCGGGTGTCGGTGGCCTGCTGGAACAGGGCGATGCGGGTTTCGGCCCAGAGTTGCCGGCCGTAGAGGAACGGCGAGTTCGCGCCGACGGCGACCTGGACGCCGGCGATGGCCTGGGAGGCGTTCCAGTAGTCGGCGAAGCTGTCCGGCGCGACCTGGAGGTGGAACTGGAGGCTGGTGCAGGCGGCCTCGGGGACGATCGAGTCGGTGTGCGTCCGCAGCCGCTCGACCCCCCTGATGTCCAGTTCGATGTCCTCGCCCCGGGCGCCGACGATCTGGTCGTTGAGCACCCGGTACCGCTCGTTGGTGGACAGGTTGTCGGCCACCAGGTGCCGTTCGGTCAGGGTGGGCAGGATGCCGACCATGACGATCCGGGCGTTGGAACGGGCCGCCCGTTCGTCGGCCCGGGTGAGGCTGCTACGCAGGTCGGTCTCGTAGTTGGCGAAGCCGGCCCCCTCGATGAGCCGGGGTGCCGCGTTCAGTTCCAGGTTGAACTGTCCCAGTTCGGTCTGGAAGAGCGGGTCGGCGATGGCGGCGAGGATCTCGTCGTTGCGCATCGCCGGTTCGGCGTCCGGGTCCATCAGGTTGAGTTCGATCTCCAGTCCGGTCATCGGCCGGTCGGCGTCGAAGCCGAAGTCGTCGAGCATCAACGCGAAGACGTCCAGGCAGCGCCGCACCTTCTGCCGGTAGCGGACCCGGTCCTCCCGGGAGAACGCGCCCTGCTCGACGTCCCTACCCATGTTTCCTCCAGGCGTGAGACGCGCGGGACGGTGACCGTCCCGGCGCGCAGTGTGAACCACCATAAGAGCGCCCACGCGCCGAGGCCAGTGCCCACCGGGTATGCGCTGTCCCGCTTCTCTACCCAGCGGCCGTCCACCAGCACCGGATGTCGCCGTCGCCGGGCAGTGACAATCCGCACGCGCAAACGCCGGGGCCCCCGCTCGTGGTGAGCGGGGGCCCCGGCGTGCCGGGCTCAGGCCTGCCGGATGGCCTCGCCCTCGATCTCGATCTTGATCTTCTTGCCGACCAGTACGCCACCGGTCTCCAGGGCGACGTTCCAGGTCAGGCCGAAGTCCTCGCGGTCGATCTCGGTGCTGGCGGTGAAGCCGAACACGTCGGTGCCGAACGGGGTGCGGCCGACACCCTCGAACTCGACCTCCAGCTCGACCTGGCGGGTGACGCCCTTGATGGTGAGGTCACCGAGCAGGACGAACTCGTTGCCGTCGTGGGACTTCACGGCGGTGCTGCGGTACTCCAGCGTCGGGAACTGCTCGACGTCGAGGAACTCGGGGCTGCGCAGGTGGCCGTCCCGGTCGGCCTGGGCGGTGTTGATGCTGGCCGCCTGGATGGTGGCGGTGACCGAGGACTGCAGCGGGTTCTCGGCGACGGTGATGGTGGCGGTGGCGTCGGCGAACTCGCCGCGTACCTTGCTGACCATCATGTGCCGGGCGACGAAGCCCACCCGCTTGTGCGCGGCGTCCAGCAGGTAGGTGCCGGCGGCGGGGATGGTGAGGCCGTCCCAGTCGCGGGTAACCGACTCGGTGCTGGTCATGTAACTGCCCTCCGGGGAAGATTGTTTAGTAGCCCAACGACTGCCTGAGCAACTATAACCGCAGCAATATTCCCCGTGTCAAGCACTGTTAGGATGGCCAGGTGGACGAGACTGTGTTCGACGACCCCCGGATCACCGCCGTCGGCCTCCTGGTCGAGGCGCACGCCGGGCTGACCGCCCGGTTCACCGCGCAGTACGAGGAGCACGGCGTCTCCGCGGTCGAGTTCGAGGTGCTGATGCGCCTGGCCCGCTCCCCCGGCAACCAACTGCGGATGACCGACCTCGCCGCCCAGACCTCCCTGTCCACCAGCGGCGTCACCCGGGTGGTGGACCGGATGGAGCGCGACGGGCTGCTCCGGCGCCGCGCCTGTCCGTCCGACCGGCGCAGCTCGTACGCGGTGGTCACCCCGGCCGGCATGCAGCGGCTGGACGAGACCCTGCCCGGCCATCTCCAGATCATCGAGCAGTGGTTCACCGGCCAACTCGAACCCGACACCCTCGCCGCCATGCTGGACGGCCTGCGCCGGGTACGCGACGCCGTCCACCCGGGGGCGACCGCCGGCAGCACCGACCAGGCCCCGACCGACGAGCCGCCGTCGGCCTGCTGACCATCCGCCAACAAGACACCGGGCCGACCGGCAGAAAAAGCGGCAGAACTCGTCGGACCCACCGGTCGCAGAGCCGCCGATCGCCGCAAAACGGACGGCCCGGCTGGCTAGCCTTCATCGCGCGGGGGAGCACCGGGGGGTGCTGGCGCGAGCGATCGAGCGAGGGGTTTGACCAGGGGGCCCGTTCGCTCGCGCCACCCCCGCGCCTAGCCCAGCAGGCGTTCCTCGTCCGGTAACAGCCGGATGCCGCCGCGTCGGCACGCCTGCGCCAGCCGCTCCCGCACCTCGGCGGAACCGGTGCTCACGGCCAGCCCGACCAGGGCTTCGACCATGTCCCGCCGGTCCTGACCGGCCGCACCGGCAGCCTCCGCCACCGCGAACCACTCCGCCGCCAGCTCCCGGTCCCCCCGGTGCCGGGCCATCGTGCCCTCGATCAGCGCGCAGACCGACTCCTCCGCCCGGACCGGCCCGCCCCCGCCCGGACGCCCCCCGGCCACGCCCGCCTCCGACCGGGACCCGGGCGGCGACGGACGACCGTCGCAGCGCAGCTCGGCCAGGATCTCGGCGGCCTCGTCCAGCCGGCCCGACCGGGCCAACGCCAGGCCCACCGTGCCGAGCACCCGCCGCCGGTGCGCCGGATCACCCACCCCGGCCAGCGCCGCGACCACCCGCCGGCCCTGGTCCACCGCGTCACCGTGACGGCCCTCCAGCCGGGCCACCTCGGCCAGGTCGGCACGGGCCAGCAGGCGCAGCCGGGGCTCCCCGCACTGGGCGGCGAGCCGGTCCACCGCGGCCAGCCGACGCCGGGCCGCCGACAGATCGGCGAGGCGGATCTCGTGCCAGGCCAGGTGGTGCTGGGCGACCGCCATGTCCCTGGTCCGACCGTGCCGGGTGGCCAGGGTCAGCACCGCCTGCGCCTGCTCGGCCGCCTCGTCGTAGCCACCGGTCGCGACCAGCAGGGTGCCGAGGACGGTCCGCGCCGCCAACTCCCCGGCCACGTCGGCCCGCCCGGCGAGCACCGCGAGCGCGGCACGGGCGGCGGGCAGCTCCTGCGCCGCCGCGCCGTGCTCGGCGGCCAGCCGGGCCACCCCGAGCAGCGCCCAGGCCCGCAGCACCGGATCGGCGTCGGCGGTACGGGGATCGGCGAGCAGCCGGCACAGCCACTGCCGGCCGCTGACGTCCCGCCCCCGCATCCGCCACCAGCGGGTCAGCTCGGCGGCCAGCCGCAGCGCGGTGACCGGATCGTCGCCGGCGGCGTGCGCCAGCGCCGCGCCGATGTCACCGGTCGCCTCGTCGAGCTGACGGACCGCCGCCGGCTGTCGCGCCCCGACCAGGTCCGGCGCGGTACGGGTCACCAACCGGGTGATCACCACGGCGTGCCGGCGGCGGATGGCGGTCAGCTCGCCCCGGCCGGTGGCCTGTTCGACGGCGTACTCACGGACCGCGTCGAGCAGACGGAACCGCAGTGGCCCGGCACCCCGGACACTGAGCAGGCCCAACTCGACCAGCCGGTCGAGCAGCGGCACCGGGTCGACCACCCCCGACGGGTCCGGGTCGGCCTCGTCGGCGAGCAGTTCCTCGGCCAGCTCCACCGACCACCGGTTGGCGAACACCGAGAGCCGGCGTAGCGCCGCCTGCTCCCACCCGTCGAGCAGCCGGTAGCTGGTGGCGACCGCCTCGCGCAGGGTCACCGCGACCGTGGACCGGGCCGGGTCGTCGGTACGCCCCGGCGGCGCGGCCTCCCACCCCCGCCCGCCGAGATCCGGGCCGGCCAGGTCGAGCACCCGGTCGCCGTACCTGTCGAGCAGTTCGGGCAGGTCGAGGATGCGGCCCCGGGCCGCCATCAGCTCGATCGCCAACGGCAGGCCGTCGAGCCGGCGGACCAGCGCGGTGAGGGCGGGCAGCTCGTCCGGGCCGGGTGGTTCCGGGCGGACCCGGGTCAGCCGGGCGGTGAACAGGGCCGCCGCCGGCCACCGGGCCAGCTCGTCCGGGTCGACCACCCCGGCGGGAGGCACCTCCAGCGGGGCCACCGGGCGGACGAGTTCGCCGGGGACGCCGACCGGATGCCGACCGGTCGCCACCACCCGCAGGGTGGGCACCGCCGCGACGAGCAGGTGTACCACCTCGGCCACCGGGTCCGGGGCCCGTTCGACCGCGTCGACCAGCAGCAGCGCCGGGCGACCCCGCAGCCGGGCGGCCAACTCGGCGAGCCGGGCCGCGCCGAGCACCGCGCAGGCCGCGGCGAGCACGTCGCCGGCGTCGGAGCCGGTACCGACCAGCACCCCGGCCACCCCGCCCGGGTGGGCGTCGGCCACCGCGTGCGCCACGGCCAGGGCGAGCGCGGTCTTGCCCACCCCGGCCAGGCCGACCAGGCTCAGCACCGGCGGCCAGCCGTCGCCGGTCAGCAGAGCAGTCAGCTCGTCGAGTTCCCGTTCCCGGCCGATCAGCTCGACCGGCGGGGGCAGCGCCATCGGCGTACCCGGGAGGTCGGGGTCGCGGGGGACGGTGCCGGCGGGTGTGCGGTGCGGCAGCCCGGCGACGCCCGGGGCCGGGACGGCCGCCGCCCGGCCCCGGGCGCTGGCGAGGAAGCCGGCGCGCGCCGCGCCGGTCAGGCCGAGCGCCCCGGCGATCAGCTCGGCGGTGGTGCGGTGCGGCCGGTGGGCCCGGCCGCGTTCCAGGTCGCGGACCGTCCGCACGCCGACCCCGGCCCGCTGTGCCAGGTCGGTCTGGGTGAGACCGGCGGCCAGGCGGTGGGCCCGCACCAGCTCCCCGATCGGGGTACGACCACCCGGGGGCGAGTGATCATGATCCGGGGTCATGGGCAGGAAGGGTACGGACGGGATACGACGCCGGGCAGCCCTTCGTCGGTCTACTGACGAAGGGCTGCGGATACCCGACAGAGCCCCGTCTCCGCCCGGCGGCGGCCCCGGTCCGGAGGTACGGTCAGAGGCCCAGGTCGCGGGCGATGATCATGCGCTGTACCTCGGAGGTACCCTCGCCGATCTCCAGGATCTTGGAGTCCCGCCAGAACCGGGCCACCGGATACTCGTTCATGAAGCCGTAGCCCCCGTGGATCTGGGTGGCCTCCCGGGCGTTGTCCACCGCGACGGTGCTGGCGTGCAGCTTGGCGATCGCCGCCTGCCGCTTGAACGGCTCACCGGCGAGCATCCGCGCGGCGGCGTCGTGGTAGGCCAGCCGGGCGGTGTGCGCCTTCAGCTCCATGTCGGCGATCTTGAACTGGATGGCCTGGTAGTTGCCGATCGGCTGCCCGAACGCCTGGCGCTCCTTCGCGTACTTCAGCGACTCGTCGACGCAGCCCTGGGCGAGGCCGACGGCCAGCGCGGCGATGGCGATCCGCCCCTCGTCGAGGATCCGCAGGAACTGGGCGAAGCCCCGGCCCCGCTCGCCGAGCAGGTTCCCGGCCGGTACCCGGCAGTCGTCGAAGGTCAGCTCGTGGGTGTCCGAGGCGTTCCACCCCACCTTCGAGTACCCCGGCGCGACGGTGAAGCCGGGTGTCCCCGACGGCACGATGATGGTGGACAGCTCCTTCGAGCCGTCCGGATTGGTGCCGGTGACCGCGGTGACCGTGACCAGCGCGGTGATGTCGGTGCCCGAGTTGGTGATGAACGCCTTCGAGCCGTTGATCACCCACTCGTCGCCGTCCAGGACGGCCCGGGTCTGGGTGCCGCCCGCGTCCGAGCCGGTGCCCGGCTCGGTCAGCCCGAACCCCGCGAGGGCCTCCCCGCTGAGCAGCTTCGGCAGCCAGCGGGCCTTCTGCTCGGCGGTGCCGAACCGGAAGATCGGCATCGCGCCCAGGGAGACCGCCGCCTCCAGGGTGATCGCCACGCTGGAGTCGACCCGGGCCAGTTCCTCCAGGGCCAGGCAGAGCGCGAAGTAGTCGCCGCCCATGCCGCCGTGCTCCTCGGGGAAGGGCAGGCCGAACAGCCCCATCTTGCCCATCTGCCGGACGATCTCGTACGGGAAGGTGTGCCGCTCGTAGTGCTCGGCGATCACCGGGGCGACCGCCTCGCGGGCGAAGTCCCGCACGCTCTCCCGCAGCGCCTCGTGCTCCTCGCTGAGCCGGAAGTCCATCGGTTCCTCCTGTACGGGTGCCGCCCCGGACGCTCGTGACGCCGGGACGACGGATCGGTTGGACGACCGGTCGGACCCGGTCGACGGCGGTGGCGGCTCGCTGGCGGTGGCTCGGTGCCGGCCGGTCGGGCCGGTGGTGGGTCCCCGGCCGGTCAGACCGGGGTGACCCCGTGCCGGCGACGGGAGAAGTGCCGGTCCTTGCTGCGGGCCGCGGCGAACCGGCGGACCAGTTCGGCGCGCAGCTCGTGCGGTTCGACGATCGCGTCGATGACCAGCTCGCTGGCGAGCCGCACCACGTCGATGTCCCGCTCGTACTCGGCCCGCCTGGCGGCGACGAAGGCGGCCCGTTCGGCCTCGTCGGCGATCGCCGCGATCTTGTTGGCGTAGACGGCGTTGACCGCCGCCTCGGCCCCCATCACCGCGATCTTCGCGGTGGGCAGGGCGATCGTCGCGTCCGGCGCGAAGCCGGGGCCGGCCATCGCGTACAGGCCCGCGCCGTACGCCTTGCGGACCACCACACAGATCTTGGGTACGGTCGCCTCGGAGATCGCGGTGATCATCTTGGCCCCGTGCCGGATGATGCCCTGCTTCTCCACCGCGCTGCCGACCATGAACCCGGGCACGTCGCTCAGGAACAGCAGCGGCACGTTGAACGCGTCGCAGAGCTGCACGAACCGGGTCGCCTTGTCGGCGGAGTCGACGAAGAGCACGCCGCCCTTGAACATCGAGTTGTTGCCGACCACGCCGACGACCTCGCCGTCCAGCCGGCCGAACCCGATGGTCAGCTCCTTCGCCCAGAGCGCCTGGATCTCGAAGAACGAACCCTCGTCGAGCAGGCCCTTGACGTACCGGCGCATGTCGAACGCCTGCCGCTCGCTGGCCGGCACCAACGCGGCGAGATCGGCCTTCTCCGGCGCGGCGACGGCCGGCGCGGCCGGCGGTTGCTGCTGCCAGTTGGAGGGCAGGTACGACAGGTAGGTCTTCACCACGTCGAGCGCGTCGGCCTCGGTCCTGCACAGGAAGTGCCCCACGCCGGACTCGGCGCAGTGCACCCGGGCCCCGCCCATCGCCTCCAGGGTGGTCTTCTCCCCGGTGACCATCTCGACCATCCGGTCGGAGCCGAGGTACATGCTGGCGTTGCCCTCGACCATGGCCACCACGTCGCAGAACGCCGGGATGTACGCCCCTCCGGCGGCGCTCGGCCCGAACAGCGCGCAGACCTGCGGGATCGCCCCGGAGGCGCGGACCTGGTTCCAGAAGATCTTGCCGGCGCCCCGGGGGCCGGGGAAGAGGTCGACCTGGTCGGTGATCCGGGCACCGGCCGAGTCGACCAGGTAGACCATCGGCACGCCTGTCGAGTAGGCCCGCTCGATGATCCGGATGATCTTCTCGACGGTACGCGCGCCCCAACTGCCGGCCTTGACCGTGGAGTCGTTGGCCATCAGGCAGACCGGCCGACCGTCGATGGTGGCGGTGCCGGTGACCACGCCGTCGGCGGGCAGCCCCTCGGCCAGGGCGTTGGCGTAGAGCCCGTCCTCGACGAAGGAGCCCTCGTCGACCAGGAGCGCGACCCGTTCGCGGGCGAAGAGCTTGCCCTTGCCGGCGTTGGCCGCGTGGTACTTGTCGGCGCCGCCGGAGCGGGCCCGCTTGCGTAGCTGCTCCAGTGCCTCACCGTCGAGCGTCACGCCGACCCCCTCGCCCCGCGCCTCGTGGGCGCGCCCGCCCGCCATGCCGCCGGGGGCGTCGTGGTGGACGCGCCGACCAGCCTGAACGATCGTTAGGCTAGCGCATCCGGGCCCCACCCGACCACCCGACCGACTTCCGC
Source organism: Micromonospora sp. WMMD723 (assembly GCF_049863385.1). NCBI lineage: Bacteria > Bacillati > Actinomycetota > Actinomycetes > Micromonosporales > Micromonosporaceae > Micromonospora > Micromonospora sp. WMMD723. The sequence goes on along the minus strand of NZ_JBMKNR010000001.1, from coordinate 2,094,865 downwards.
CCCGGATATTGATACTCAACTATCGATATGGCTACGCTCCAGACACCCCCTCCGGATTGGAGTGAGTCATGAACTCACGCGTCAAGCGCCTCGCCGTCGCCGCCCTGGCGACGGCGACCGCGACCCTCGGCCTCACGGTCGCCAACCCCGCGCCCGCCTCCGCCGCGATGACCATCTGCTACAACACCAGCCAGGCGCCCAGCTACGCGGGTATCGCCAACCAGGCCGCGTCGATCTGGAACAACGCCACCACCAACCTGACGCTCACCGCGAACTGCGGCACCAACCTGCGGATCTACCAGATCACCGGCGGCGGCTCGTACGCCCAGCGCACCAGCCTCGGCAACGGCCGGGTCTACATCGACACCCAGCAGGCCGCCCAGTACAGCCCGCTGCGGATCATGACCCACGAGATCGGGCACATCCTCGGCCTGCCCGACAACTACAACGGCAACTGCGCGATCCTGATGTCGGGCGGCAGCGCCGGCACGAGCTGCACCAACCCGTACCCGAGCACCACCGAGGCGAACCGGGTGAGCAGCCTGTTCGCCGGCACGCTCAGCGCCAACGACCGCCGCAGCAGCACCGGCAGCCAGGTCTTCAAGGACAGCTGGCCGGGTCTGCTCAGCGTCGGCTGACCCACGACGTGACCCGACGGAGGGGCCGGCACCGCGCCGGCCCCTCCCCGCGTCTCCCGGGGGTCGCACGTTGCCGCCACGACGGCGCTGTAGCGGCATCGACCACCTGCCGACACCGCTACGGGGACGCAACGGAGTCGATCAACCGGGTCGCCCCTCAGCGGGCGGTCAGCCGGGTACGCGGGCCGGCCCGCAGCACTCCCGACGGCAGCCGCTTGCCGAGCAGCTCCTCGGCCAACTCGGCGACCCCGATCAGGGCGTCCAGGTCGATGCCGGTGTCGATGCCCATGTCGTGCAGCATGTGCACCGCCTCCTCGGTGGCCAGGTTCCCGCTCGCCCCCGGCGCGTACGGGCAGCCGCCCAGACCGCCGACGCTGGCGTCGAACTCGGTGACCCCCAGCTCCAGGGCGGTCAGCAGGTTCGCCAGCGCGGTACCCCGGGTGTTGTGGAAGTGCAGCAGCACCGGCACGTCGGGCTCCCGGTCGCGGACGGCGGTGACCAGCTCCCGGACCCGCCGGGGCGTACCCATGCCGGTGGTGTCGCCGAACGCGACCCGGTCGGCGCCGTCGCGGACCACCCGCTCGACGATCCCGGCGACCCGCCCCGGGTCGACGTCCCCCTCGTACGGGCAGCCGAAGCTGGTCGCCACGATCACCTCGGCCCGCGCGCCCGCGCCGTGCAGCAGGTCGATCAGCTCGGCGATGTCGTCGAGCGACTCGTCGGTGGAGCGGTTGACGTTGCGCCGGTTGTGCGTGTCGCTCGCCGAGACCACCACCTCGATCTCGGTGAATCCGGCGGCCAGGGCCCGCTGGGCACCCTTCGTGTTGGGCACCAGCGCCGAGTAGCGGACCCCCTCGGCCCTCCCGGCCTGCCGCCACACCTCGTCGGCGTCGGCCATCTGCGGGATCGCCCTGGGATGCACGAACGACACCGCCTCGATCCGGCGCACGCCGGTGCCCGAGAGGGCGTCGAGCAACCGCACCTTGGCCCCGGTGGGGATCGGCTCCTCGTTCTGGAGCCCGTCACGGGGCCCGACCTCGCGGATCGACACCGCCGCTGGCATCTGACTCATGGTCACCTCGCTGTGACATCGGGTCGCCGGAGAGTGGTCCCGGGCCGCCGCCCCTCGTGGGGACGACGACCGGCGACGCCGGACGACCGGTGGTCCCCCCAGGGAACCACCTGACCGACCGCCGCCGCCACGCCGCGCCGGGGTCAGCGCATCCGGCCGACGATGCCGGTGTCGTAGTCGCCGGAGACGAACTCCTCGTTGGTCAGCAGCTCGGCGAAGAAGGGCAGGTTGTTCTTCGGGCCGGCCAGCGCGAAGTCGGCCACCGCCGTACGGGCCCGCCCGATCGCCTCGGCCCGGTCCGCCCCGGTGACGACGAGCTTGGCCAGCAGGCTGTCGTAGAACGGGGTCACGGTGTTGCCGGCGACGTACCCGGAGTCGACGCGTACCCCCTCGCCGGTCGGCTCCACCCAGGTGCTGATGACGCCGGGTCCGGGCAGGAACCGCTTCGGGTCCTCCGCGTTGATCCGTAGCTCAATCGCGTGCCCGCGCGGGGTCAGCGCGTCCGGGTCGAAGGTCGGTGGCAGGCCGGCCGCCACCCGCAGCTGCTCCTCGACCAGGTCGACGCCGTAGACCAGCTCGGTCACCGGGTGCTCCACCTGGAGCCGGGTGTTCATCTCCAGGAAGAAGAACTCCTGCGTGGCCGGGTCCAGCAGGCATTCGACGGTGCCCGCGTTGCGGTAGCCGACCGCCTCGCCGGCCCGCACGGCGGCGGCCAGGAACCGCGCCCGCAGCTCCGGCGAGACCGCCGGGGAGGGGGACTCCTCGACCAGCTTCTGGTTGCGCCGCTGCACCGAGCACTCCCGCTCGCCGAGCGCCACCACCCGGCCGTCAGCCAGGCCGAGGATCTGCACCTCGACGTGGCGTACCCGGGGGAAGTAGCGCTCGATGAGCACCGAGCCGTCGCCGAACATCCGCTCGGCGAACGCGCGGACCTTGTCGTACTCGGTGCGCAGCGCGGCCTCGTCGGCGGCCACGGCCATGCCCATCCCGCCGCCACCGGCGGCGGCCTTGACCATCACCGGGTAGCCGATCTCCGTGGCGGCGGCGACCGCCGCGTCGAGGTCGGTGGCCGGTTCGGTGGTACCGGGCGCGACCGGCACCCCGGCCGCCGCCATCAGGTTCCGTGCGTTGATCTTGTCGCCCATCGCGGTGATCGCGTCCGCGCCGGGCCCCACCCAGACCAGCCCGCGGTCCTGCACGGTACGGGCGAAGTCGGCGTTCTCCGACAGGAAGCCGTAGCCGGGGTGGATCGCCTGCGCGCCGGTGGACCCGGCGGCGGCCAGGATCGCCTCCACGTTGCGGTAGCTCTGGGCCGGGTTCGCCGGTCCCACGCACACCGCCTCGTCGGCCTCGACCACGAACGGCAGGTCGACGTCGGCCTCCGAGTGCACCGCGACCGCGCGGATGCCGAGCCGCTTCGCGGTACGGATGATCCGGCGGGCGATCTCGCCCCGGTTGGCGACCAACAGCGACTCGATCATGTTTCCTCCAGCGTCCAGGGTGGGGACGGATGCTCAACGTCCGGGGTGGGGACGGATGCCAGGAAACCACGGTCGGGCCGGCGGCCACGAGTCGGGCGGAAGGGTCAGGAGTCGGTCTCGGCGAGCAGGGCGGCCGACGCGGCGGCCCGTAGCAGCGCCGCCCGACGCCGCCTGTCGACCTCGCCGCCGAGGAACGGGGTCGAGTTCATCAGGCCGAACGCGGCGTGCGCCAGCACCCGCGCCTCTCCGGCGGGCAGCCCCGGGTGCAGCGCGGTCAGCACGGTCACCCACTCCTCGACGTACAGCCGCTGGAGCTTGCGGATACGGCGGCGCGGCTCGTCCGGGAGGCGGTCCAGCTCGTGCAGGTGCAGGGCGATCACGGCCGGGTTCGCCAGCGCGAAGTCGACGTGGAAGTCGATCAGGGACTCCAGCGCGCCACGCGGGTCGCCCGGACGGCTCGCCGCCCGGTCCCGGCCACCGTCGAGCAGCCCCTCGCTGACCGGGATCAGCGCGGCGGCCAGCATCGCCTCCTTGCCGGCGAAGTGGTGGTAGAGGGCGGGACCGGTCACCCCGGCGGCCGCACCGATGTCGTCCATGGAGACCCCGTGGTAGCCACGGGCGGCGAAGAGCCCGACAGCGATCTCCAGGATCTCGTCGCGCCTCGACCGGCGCCGGCACGCGCTGCCTGCGCTGCCCCTTGCCTGCTGCCCCACAGTCACCTGGCAAGCGTAGACCTCGACCCGGACACCGGGGCCCCTCGGTTACCCGCGGGTTCACCAGGCGGACAGCGACCGCCGGAAGCGCCCCGGGTCGCGCCCCCGGACCGGGTGCCGGCGGCGGCCGTCGGGTGCCGCCGGTGATCGCCGGACGGCGTGCCCCGCCGGCCCTAGCCTGGAAGGGGAGGGAGGGTGGGATGACGGCACGACGGCCGGACCGGTCGCTGCTGCTCGCCGGTGGCCTGCTGGTCGGCGCGGGCATCTTCGACGTGCTGTCCGGGATCGGCGACGTCGACAGCGGCGACGTCTACGTCTCGCTGCACGCCGACGGGCTCGTCTTCTACGACCTCACCAACTGGGCCTGGCTGCACGTGGCGAGCGGGGTGCTGCTGGTGGCGACCGGCCTGGTCGTCGCGCTCGCCCGCCGCCGCTGGGTGACCGCCGCCATGGTGGTCGGCGCGGCGGTCGTCGTCGTGCACCTGCTGTTCGCGCCGTACCACCCGATCGAGGCGTTGATCGTGATGGGACTGACCCTCGCCGCCGTCCGGCTGGTCGTCCGACACCGACGCGGCAACCGGGACGACGCTCAGGTCAGGAAGGTTGGCAGACCTTCCCGGTGAAGGACGGGTCCGGTTGGCGGACGTCGTTCCAGGCGGGGTTGACCCGGATCGCCAGTGGTGGCGCCTGCCAGCCCGCGCCGAGCTGCTGGAGCAGCGGATACTCCCGCCGCATCCGGCTCTCGGGCACCCCGGCGAGGAAGTGGATCAGACGGTCCTGGACCAGTGAGCGGCCCAGCAGCCCGCCGTGCACCCCGGGCATCTGGAACACGGGGATGCCGGTGTAGTCGCCCGGCGGCGCCTCGGTGGCCGTGGTCGTCGGCAGGAAGGCCACCATCCGCACGCCCGGCACCTGGCACATCAACTGGTTGCGGTAGAAGGGCGCATTGTCCAGCAGGGAGCGGATGAACGGCTCGTCCGGCCCGGCGTCGGTGACCCCGAACAGTCCGATCGCCCCGAGCAGGGCCCGTAGCTGCCAGCCGGTGGCCACCCCCCAGCCGTGGGACGCCCCGGCCGGCGGGTAGTACGCCCGCCCCGCGTTGATCAACGGGCTGAACATGACCAGGGTGTCCACCGCCGGGTGCGGGCGCTGCGCGAGGTAGGTGCGGGCGAGCATCGCCCCCTCGCTCTCCCCGATCAGGGCGACCGGCCGGCCGGTACGCCCGTGCAGGCGGTCCACCTGCGTCTGGAGCAGGGCGGTCCCGCTCTCCAGCGACCGGTTGGTGTCCGACGACCGGTACGGCAGCGGTCGACCGTCCCCGCCCAGCCCCCGGTAGGAGAACCGTTCCACGTTCGCGTCGACGGGCGGGGTGCCGTCGTAGGCGGACCCGTGACCGGCGAGGACGATCACCGCGTGCCGTACGTCGGTGGGCAGCCGCTGCCCGAGCACCACCTGCTCGATACTCACCCCGGCCGGGACGACCTGCACCAGCAGGGGGATCGTCAGCGGCACGGCGAGGGCCAGCGCGACGGCGATCGGGGTGACCGGCACCCGCGCCCAGCGCACCCGGGAGGTCAGCACGGCGACGTGCACGGTGCGTTCCCAGAGCAGCCCGTTGGCCGCTCCGGCGAGCAGCGCGACGGGCACCGTCCACCAGCCGGGGACGCTCCAGCACAGCGCGCTGGCCACGGTGAGCACCACGAAGTTCAGCAGCGACCAACCGACCAGGGAGATCGACGGCAATCCGCGCCACCACGGCCCGACCACGGCGGCGCGTTGCAGGAACGGCGCGAGCAGGAACATCGGCAGCAGCGAGGCGAGCAGCACCCAGGAGAGCGCGACCACCGAGGCGGCCACCGAGATCAACGCCCAGGGGGCGACCAGCACGACGACCACCGCGGACAGGCCGAGGTTGCGTCCGAGCAGCCAGCGCAGGCCGGGCCGGGCCGCCTCGGCGGGCCAGGCGAGTACGACCAGCCCGGTGGTGAGCAGTGCCCGGAACCCGATCACCAGCAGCAGTCCGACCAGGAAGTCGGGCCACGAGTCGTGGTAGACGTACAGCCAGCGCAGGTCGTGGTAGGTGTCGTACGGCCAGACGGCGGTCACCTGGGAGGACAGCCCCTCGGCGGCGACGAACCCGAGGCGTACCAGTAGCAACGCCTCGATCGCCGGGGGCAGGGCGGCCAGGGCGCACAGCGCCATCAGCCGGGCTCGCGGTCGGTGCACGCCCTGTCTCCTCACCGGGTATCCGGGGCTCCACCAGCAGATTCCCCCGCCCGGTGCCCCCGGTCGGGGGGAACCGCCGATTTACCGCCGGACGGGCGGGGGACGCACTTGGGCGGATGTCGCGGTATCCCGGATCGGGGACACCGCAACATCCGCCCAAGTGCGATCGAGGGCCGGCCGGGGTCGGCCCGGCGGAGGGCCGGTCAGCCGGCCAGGCCGCCGGGCTGGTCGCCCCGGACCACGGGGGCCCGGACCAGGTTGCCCCACTCGGTCCACGAACCGTCGTAGTTGCGTACCTGCGGGAAGCCCAGCAGGTGGTGCAGCACGAACCAGGTGTGGCTGGACCGTTCACCGATCCGGCAGTAGGCCACCACGTCGTCGGCGGGGCTCAGCCCGAGCTGGTCGGTGTAGATGGCCCGCAGTTCGTCGGCCGACTTGAAGGTGCCGTCGTCGTTGGCGGCGGACTTCCACGGCTTGCTCACCGCGCCCGGGATGTGCCCGCCGCGCAGCGCGCCCTCCTGCGGATAGTCGGGCATGTGCAGCATCTCGCCGGTGTACTCGCCCGGCGAGCGGACGTCGACGAGCGGCCGGCCCGCCGCCACGTGCGCCATCACCTGCTCCCGGTACGCCCGGACCGGCGCGTCGTTACGCTGCGGCACCGGATAGTCGGCGCGCGGCCGGACCGTCTTCTCCCGGGTCAACTCACGCCCCTCGGCGATCCACTTCTGCCGGCCGCCGTCGAGCAGCCGCACGTCGGAGTGGCCGAACAGGGTGAACACCCACAGCGCGTACGCGGCCCACCAGTTGAAGTTGTCGCCGTAGAAGACCACCGTGTCGTCGCGGCCGATGCCCTTGGCCGCGCACAGCTCGGCGAAGCTCTCCGCGTCCAGGTAGTCCCGGGTCACCTGGTCGTTCAGCTCGGTGTGCCAGTCGACCTTGACGGCCCCGGGGATATGACCGGTGTCATAGAGCAGCACGTCCTCGTCGGATTCGACCACGACGAGACCCTCGTCGCCGAGGTGTTCGGCCAACCATTCGGTGGTGACCAGCCGCTGCGGGTCGGCGTACGACTGGAGGCGGGGATGCGGATCACTCGGCACAGACATGAGCCCCAAGTTACGCCGGAATCCGGGGCGTCGACCGCCCAACGGCACCGGACCACCGCCGGCCGGGCCGGCGGTGGTCCGGCTGTCGGTGGTCCGGCCAGCGGCGGTCGGCCCGGTCAGCGGCGGGCCGAGCGGTCAGGCGCGGCGGTGTACCAGGCGGCCGGCGACCACGGTGGCGAGACACTGGCCGTCGTCGGCGAAGACGGCCAGGTCGGCGCGGCTGCCGACGGTGAGGGCCAGGGGTCGAGCCACGTCGAGGACCGCCACGTCGTTACGGGCCGCCGCCGCCCGCAGCGCCGGGTCGGTCAGGTGCCCGGCGAGCACCGCACCGACGCCCATCCGCAGCAAGGCGTGCACCCGTTCCCGTGGGCTGGCCGCCGGGGGCAGCGGCCCGTCGTGCACCAGCGCCGGCCCGAGGGTGCCGGGCCACCGCCGCACCCGCACCGTCGGGTACGCCTGCGTCAGCTCCCCGACCGGCCCGACCGCCTCGATCCGGTCCCCGTCGACCAGCACCGCCCAGCCCGACAGCGACCCACCGTCGCCCGCGGCGGGCGGGTCGGGCAGCGACTCACCCTCGGCCGGAGCCGGCTGACCCGGCGGCGGCCCGTCGTTCCGGGTGAGGCGCAGCAGGGGGGCGGTGTGCAGGGTGCGCACGTCAGTCGGTGACCGGGCCGAGGATCGGACGCTTCGCGGTGACCGTGTCGCCGGAGGACCGGCCGGTGAGTCGACGGGTGATCCACGGGGCCAGGTGCCGGCCGACCCAGCTCAGGTCGGCGGCGCGGGCGGCGAGCCACGGGGTGGCGGCCGGGCGCTCCGGCACCATCAGCCACTCCTCGTCGCAGCCCACCCCGAGCGTGGTCAGCACCTGGGCGGCGACCCGCCGGTGCCCGGCGGCGGACAGGTGCAGCCGGTCGGGGCTCCAGAGCATCGGGTTGAGCCGGAACGTGTCGTCGGCGAACAGGTCGATCAGGATCGCGCCGTGCCGCTCGGCGATCTCGCCGATGATCCGGTTGATCAGCGCGATCCGGGGGGAGACGAGGCGCTGGCCGGGCAGCCGGGCCAGCACGTCGGCGAACCGGAAGAGGATCACGTCGGAACCGTTGGCGCGCAGTCGGGCCACCACGGCGTCGAACCGGGTCGCCAACGCGTCCGGGTCGAAGGTACGGCGCAGCACGTCGTTGCCGCCGGCCGCGAAGCTGACCAGGTCGGGCTTCATGGCGAGCGCGGCGGGCACCTGCTCGGCGACGACACTCGGGAAGAGCCGGCCCCGGATGGCCAGGTTCGCATAGCCGAAGTCCGGCCCGGCCTCGGCGGCCAGCCGCGTCGCCACCAGGTCCGCCCAGCCCCGGTAGGTGCCGTCGGGGTACGCGTCGTCCATGCCCTCGGTGAAACTGTCCCCGACCGCCACGAAGCTCCGCCAGCGCACGCCGCCCCCTCATGCCCTCGTCGACTGCGGCGACCAGTGTGTCACCGGCCGACCGTCGCCTGCCGCCGCCCACCGCCCCAACGTGGCGCAGGTCATCGACCAGCACCCCGCGCCCTTGCCGCCTCGCCTGCGGTCGGGGTTGATCGACTCTTTTGGGTCGACACAGCGGTATCCCGCACCTTCGGACACCGCTATGTCGGCCCCATACCGCCGCCCACTCCACCCGGCCCGGACCGGCTCAGCCCGACGGGGGCGGGGTGGCCGGTCCCCGGCGGTAGGGGGCCCAGGCGACGAACCGCTCGAACAGGTCACGCGGCGTCGGCCCGTCCTGCGGGTCAAGCCGGAACAGGTCGTGACTCGCCTCGTGATAGAGCCCGGACAGATAGACGGCCAGGTCGACGGGGTGTGCGTCGTACTCGATGCGGAGCAGCAGCCGGGCCTCGGCGCACGGCCACGGGCCGCCGCAGGCCCGACACACCCACAGCGGTCGCAGCGGCAGGTGCGGTCGGCCGCCCGGCGGGCGGGAACGGGGCCGGTCGGCATACGGGCCGAGGCGCGGCACCGGAAACGGACGGGAGTTCACCGGTCTCGACCTCCTGATGGTGGCGGGGATGGAGCCGCCCGGCACGGGGCGGCTCCGCAGCGGGCCGGACGGAAGGCGACCCGCTGGTGACATTCTGGTGATGACACCACTACTCTCGGAAGGCATCGACGCCGGCCGGGGCGAGGTCGGGTCGACGGCGAGGGCCGCCCGGTCGGACCGGGGAGGCGGCCGGGACAACCGTGGAGGACGTGTGGAAAGTGAACCGACCGCCGACCTGATCCGGGCACAACTGCGCAGACTGCGGCTGCACGCGGAGCTGAGCCAGGAGGAGTTCGGCAAGCTGGTCCACTTCTCCGGCTCGCAGATCTCGGCCATCGAGCTGGGCCAGCGGCCGTTCGACAGGCTCTTCCTCAGGCGGGCGGACGAGGTCCTGGCGACCGGCGGGCTGCTCACCTCACTGCTCAGGCTGGCCGAGCGCTACTCGCAGCCGAACTGGTTCCGGCCCTGGCTGGAAGCCGAACGCCAGGCACAGCAGCTCTGGTGTTACCACCCGACGCTCGTTCCGGGTCTGTTGCAGACGGAGAACTACGCCCGTGCGGTGATCCGGGCCGACGACATGCTCAGCGACGACGAGGTGGAGCGGCGGCTCGCCGTCCGGTTGGACCGGCAGGGCGTGCTCAGTCGTCCGCAGCCGCCGAAGCTGATCGCGGTGGTGGAGGAGGCGGTGCTCCGGCGCGCGGACGAGAGCTTCCGGGGCCTGATGACGCAGCAGATCGCCCACCTGCTGGAGTGCGTCGACCAGCCGAACGTCAGCATCCACGTGATACCCGCCGAGGTCAGCACCCATGTGGGCCTCGCCGGCCCGTTCACGCTGGCGCTCGGCAACGACAGCGGTTGGGTAGGCCATCTGGAGAACCAGCTCAGTGGCACCACGATCGACAAGGACGGGGAGCTGACTATCCTGATTGCACGGTGGGAGAGCGTCCGCAGCGAGGCCCTGCCCCACAACCAGTCGGCACTGCTGATGAAGGAAGTGATGACGTCATGGAGCTGACCGGTGCCACCTGGCGCAAGTCCACCCGCAGCGGCAACGGTGAGTGCGTCGAGGTCGCCGACGGTCTGCCGGGCCTCGTCGGGGTGCGCGACAGCAAGGACCCGACCGGGCCCGTCCTCACCTTCGACCGCCGGGCCTGGCGGTCGTTCGTCGCCGCCACCGGCAGCGGCACCCACTGACCCGGCCCACCGAGGGCAGCGGCCCCCGGCGCGGCCGGCGGCTACTGGCCCAGGATCGCCTCGATCAGGCGCATCGTGCCGTCGCGCTCCCAGATCGACTGGTAGTTGGCGACGGTCGAGCCGGGTGGAAAGTGCGCCGGCATGTCCGGCCAGGTGCAGCCGGTGCGTCTGCGGTGGTAGATCGCTTCCACGATCAGCCGGCGGTCGTACCGCCGGCCCCCATGCGCGTCGCTGCCCGGCAGGATCGCCGCGATCTGCCGCCACTGCTCGTCGGTGATGCCGCCCGGAGTCGACGGTCCGTGCTGCTCGGGCCGGCGGGATGGTGGTCGCGGCACCTCGACGGCTCTCGGCACCTCGACGGCTTCCGGCGTCTCGACCGGTTGCGGCGGTTGCGCACTGGCCTGCCGGCTCTCCCTGGCCGACAGCCGGGCCCGCGCCGCCGCCGCGATCTGTTCCCGAACCGGCAACGGCTGGGCCGGCGGATATCCGGTGAAGCCGGGTTCGAGGGCGGCGGTGAGGAGCCCGCAGGCCTGGCGTAGCTGCTCCCACTGCGGGGCGAGGGCCAGCAGGTGGGCGGTTGCCGGATCGTCGGGCTGTCCCTGCGGTCCGCCGAACGCCTGGAGGCGACCCAGGATCACCGGTTGACGGTGGGCGTACCAGGCCAGGACGCGGGCGATGGCATCGTGCACCGACGACCGGTACTCCTCCTGGTACGGCCCGGCCAGGCTGAACGCGTACGCCTGCGTGTTGTAGTCGGCGATGTCGGTGGCGAGGTCCGGGCAGTCCGCCAGCACCTGCGGGAACTGGTCGGGGTCCAGGTAGTCCAGCCACCGGGGCGCCGGCTGGTCGCCACCGTCAGGTGCCGGGTCCCCGGGCTGACCGGGCAGGTCCGGTTGCGCGACGGTGGCGGTCAGGTACCACTGCCGCAGGTGCTCGTCGCAGGCTGCGGCGAAGTACGGCAGGTACGCCCCGGCGACCTCGCCGGCGAGAGCCTCGGCGGCCACCGACCAGAGGGCGAACGTGAACCCGGTGTCCACCTCGAACACCTGCGTCAACCGGGCGACCAGCGCGTACATGTCGTCGATCTGGGCGAACTCCGCGACGAGCGTCGGATCGACCTCCCCGAACGCCAACGCCAGGGGGTGGTCGACCCACGGCGGCCGGACGGTGTCCACCAGCGCGACGACGAGGTGGTCCCGGTCCAGTTGCCCACTGGCGTGCTGCTGGAGCAGCGTGACCGTGGCCAGGCTACGGCGCAACTGGTCGACGCCGGTGTGGGCGGCCTGCTCGTCGGCCCAGGCGTGGAACATCGCCAGGCAGGTGGGGTTCTGCTGGGTGTCGGCCCAGGTGAGGCGCTGGAAGTACGCCGGCTCGTGCTCGGCGATCCAGGCGAAGGTCGTGGCGAACGTGTGTTGCCATGGCGCCGGCTGGACGTCCTGATGCGGATGCACGCCTGTCTCCCGGTCGGTGGGCGGGTCCGCACCAGCGTGCACCGGATCTGCCGGCCCGCTCCCCGGTCGCCGGCCGGTCCTGCGGGCAGTCCGGGTTGCCCCTGCGGGCAGCGCGGCCCGGCCGGTGCGGGCACTGCGACGTCGAGACGCGGTGCCCGCCGCCGGCAGACCAGCCCCCGCTCGTCGACCTTCGGCGTGGCCAGGGCCCAGGTGATCGGCAGACCCGAAGGGGTGCAGCCCCGATGTGGACGCGGGCTCGGCTAGGGCAGCCGGTAGACGGAGACGTGGGAGCGGGATTCGGCGGTGAACTCGCCGCCGGCCCAGTCCGCGTGCCGGCTCTCCAGGGTGAACCCGGCGAGCTGCGCCATCAGGTCCAGCTCGGCGGGCCAGACGTAGCGGTGCGGGGTACGGAACAGTTCCGCCTGCCGGCCGTCGTCGAACCGGAAATGGTGGGACACCACCTGCTGGTTCAGCACGTCGTAGGTGTCCAGGCCGACGTAGCCGGGTTCGGAGTGCCACACCACCGCCTGCTGGCCGGGCGGCAGTTTACGCAGCTCGGGCACCCACAGTTCGACGACGAACCGACCACCGGGGGCGAGGTGCCGGGCGGCGTTGCGGAAGCAGGCCACCTGCTCGGCCTGGGTGAGCAGGTTGGCGATCGTGTTGTAGATCAGGTAGACGAGGGAGAACTCACCCGGGGCGACGGCGTTCGCCATGTCACCGGCGACCACCGGGATGGTGTCCGCGTCCACCTTGGTGCGGAGCTGCGCGATCATCGGGGCGGACAGTTCGATGCCGGTGACCGGCACCCCCCGGGCGGCCAGCGGGACGGCGACCCGACCGGTCCCGATGGCGAACTCCAGCGCCGGCCCGTCACCGGCGAGCGCGGCCAGCCGGTCCACCGTCGGCTCCAGCACCTCGGCCGCGAACATGCCCTCGCCCGGCGTGTCGTAGTGCCGGGCGGCCTCGTCGTCCCAGATCTCGTCCTGCCGCATGCCCCGATGCTCACCGCCCCGGAAACCCATGTCGATCGAATTACCCCCTCGCCCCCGCCCCCTGCCCCCCGCCCCCTCCCGCCCCGGTGATCAAGAGGTTTGCGTCACCCGCTCCCGGAATCCTGACGCAAACCTCTTGATCACCGCGAAACGTCGGGGCGGCGGCGGGAGCGAGGGGATGAGGTGAAAGGGATCGCTGGGGTGGGGGGTGCGGCCTTACGCTGCGTCGATGTTGCTTCGTACGTCGACCACCCTGCTGCGGACCCTGCGCGAGGACCCGGCGGACGCGGAGGTGCCGAGCCACCGGCTCCTGCTGCGCGCCGGTTACATCCGCCGCGTCGCCCCGGGTGGGTACGCCTGGCTGCCGCTGGGCAAACTGGTGCTGGACCGGGTCACCGAGATCGTCCGGTCGGAACTGGCCGCGATCGGCGACCAGGAGGTGCACTTCCCGGCGCTGCTGCCGGCGGAGCCGTACCGCACCAGCGGCCGGTGGGCGGAGTACGGCGACGACATCTTCACCCTCGCCGACCGGCGCGGCGCCGAGCACCTGCTCGCCCCGACCCACGAGGAGTTGGCGACGCTGCTGGTCAAGGATCTGGTTTCGTCCTACCGGGACCTCCCGTTGACGATCTTCCAGATCCAGACGAAGTTCCGCGACGAGGCCCGCCCCCGGGCCGGCCTGCTGCGCGGGCGGGAGTTCCTGATGAAGGACGCCTACTCGTTCGACCTGGACGACGACGGCCTGCGCGCGTCGTACGCCCGGCACCGGGCGGCGTACCGGCGGGTCTTCGACCGGTTGGGGCTGGCGTACACGGTGGTGCGGGCGGTCTCCGGAGCGATGGGCGGCTCGGCCTCGGAGGAGTTCCTGGCCGGCACCCCGGTCGGTGAGGACACCTACGTCGGCTGCACGGTCTGCGACTACGCGGCGAACACCGAGGCGGTGACGACCCCCGTCCCGGCCGGTGGCGACCTGGACGCGCACCGCCCCACCGAGGTGCACGACACCCCGCAGACGCCGACCATCGCCGCGCTGGTGGCCGTCGCCAACGACCGGAAGCTCGCCGGGCGGCACGACTGGACCGCCGCCGACACCCTGAAGAACGTGGTGCTGACCGTACGCCGGCCCGGCGCGGAGACCCCCGAGGTGCTGGTGATCGGGCTGCCCGGCGACCGGGAGGTGGACCTCCGGCGGGTCGCGGCGGCCCTGCACCCGGCCGACGTGGCGGTCTTCGACGACTGGGCCGCCCACCCCGGGCTGGTCCGGGGCTATCTCGGGCCGCAGGTGCTGGCCGGGCTCGGCCTGCGCTACCTGGTCGATCCCCGGGTGGTCACCGGCACCGCCTGGCTGACCGGGGCCAACGAGCCGGGGCGGCACGCCACCGACGTGGTGTGCGGGCGGGACTTCGTCCCCGACGGCACCATCGAGGCCGCCGAGGTCCGCCCCGGTGACCCCTGCCCGGCCTGCGCCGCCACCGGAACTCCCGACGGCACCGCCGCCGGGAGGGACGGCACCGGCGGTGAGCTGACGATCCGGCGCGGGATCGAGATCGGGCACATCTTCCAGCTCGGCCGCCGGTTCACCGACGCGTTCGCCCTCGACGTGCTGGGCGCGGCGGGCAAACCGGTCCGGCCCACCATGGGTTGCTACGGCATCGGGGTGTCCCGGGCGGTCGCGGCGATCGCCGAACAGCACCACGACGAGCGGGGGCTGGTCTGGCCGGCGGCGGTCGCGCCGTGCGACGTACACCTGGTGGTGGCGGGCAAGGGGGCGCAGCTCGACGCGGCGCTCGACCTCGGCGGCCGGCTGTCGGCGGCCGGCCTGCGGGTGCTCGTCGATGACCGGGCCACCGTCTCGGCCGGGGTGAAGTTCACCGATGCCGAGCTGATCGGCATCCCGTGCGTCGTCGTGGTCGGCCGCCGACTCGTCGACGGGTACGTCGAGGTGCGCGACCGGGTGACCGGCGGACGCGACGAGGTGCCGTGGGACGGCCTGGCCGACCAACTACTGGGTCGGGTTCGCGGCAACGGGGTGTAGCGGACGCGCCACGGGGTACCGAAGTCGGATCGACTACGGGTGTTGTACGGAGGCTCTCATGTACCGGGTCAGTGACGTGATGACCAAGCAGGTGGTCTATCTGTCGGCGGAGACCACTCTGGACGAGGCGGCCAGGGTGATGAAAGAGGCCGACATCGGGGACGTGGTGGTCACCGACGGCTCCACGCTGGCGGGTCTGCTGACCGACCGGGACATCGTGGTCCGGGCGGTGGCCGAGTGCAGCGACCCGACCAGCACCTCGATCGGCTCGATCATCACCCGGGAGGTGGTGATGATCGAGCAGCACGCCACGGCCGGCGAGGCGGTGGCGTTGATGCGCGAGCGCAACATCCGGCGCATCCTGGTCTGCGACAACGAACGCAAGCTCGTCGGCATCGTCTCCCTGGGTGACCTGGCTATGCAGCTCGACCCCAGCTCGGCGCTGGCCGACATCAGCGAGGGTGCCCCGAACAACTGAGCGGGGCGCGACGGCCGGCGGTGGGGACGGGAACGACGGCCGGAGCGGACGGGTGACGTGGTCGGGGGCGGGTGGACCCACCCCCGGCCGGTGCCGACCGTCGGGCCGGGACGCCAGGGACGGCGGTAGCCTGGCGGGATGCCCGAGATGCCGACGAAGCTGGCCGAGATCGTCGAGGAGTTCGCCGACGCGCCCCGCGACGTGGTGCTGGAGATGCTGCTGGAGTACGCCGACGTGGTCCCACCGCTGCCGGCCGGGGTGGACCGCGACGACCTGGAGCAGGTCCCCGAGTGCCAGACGGCGTTCTTCCTGCGCGCCGAGGTCGCCCCGGACGGCACGGTGACCACCGTGTTCGACTGCCCACCCGAGGCACCCACCACCCGGGCCTTCGCCGGCATCCTCGCCGAGGGGTTGGCCGGGGCGAGCGCCGCGCAGGTGCTCGACGTGCCGGACGACCTCTACCAGCGGATGGGCCTGGCCCAGGCGATCAGCCCGCTGCGGGTGCGCGGCGGCACCGCGATCCTGGCCCGACTCAAGCGACAGGTGCGGGAACAAGCGGGCTGAGCTGGGGGTTGTCTCCGATCATGGAGATCGAGATCTACGCCGACGTGGTCTGCCCCTGGTGCTACATCGGCAAGCGCCGCCTCGAACAGGCCCTCGCGTCGTACGACGGTGAGGTGACCGTCAGGTACCGGCCGTTCCAGCTCGACCCGTCGCCGGTGAGCACGCCTGGGCCGCTGCTCGACGCGCTGGCCGCGAAGTTCGGTGGCCGGGAGCGGGCCGAGTCGATGGCCGGCCAGGTGACCCAGGTGGCCGCCGGGGTGGGGCTGACGTTGAACTTCGACCGGGCGGTGAGCGCCAACACCTTCGAGGCGCACCGGCTGGTCCGGTTCGCCGACGAGCACGGTCGGGCGGGTGAGCTGGTCGAGGCGCTCTACCGGGCGCACTTCACCGACGGGGTCGACGTCGGGTCACCTGAGGCGTTGGTGGCGCTGGCCGCCTCGGTCGGGCTGGACGAGACCGGGGCGCGCGAGTACCTGGCGTCGAACGCCGGCCGCCGCGAACTGGCCGCCGACCTGAGCACCGCCCACCAGCTCGGGGTGACCAGCGTGCCGACCTTCGTCCTCGCCGGCAAGTACGGCGTCACCGGGGCGCAGGAACCCGAGACACTCCTCGCCGCCCTGACCGAGGTCGCCCAGCGGGAATCGGCCGCCTGACGCCCGGCGTTCCGGGGCGGCATCGACCGGCACGATGTTTCACGTGCAACAACATCGATGAACGCAAATGACTAGGCGGGCCGGGCCAGGCCCTCCACCACCCGCGCCCCGGGCAACGCGCCGAGCGCCGGCCCCGGCAGGGCGATCTTGCTGTGCCGTACGCCGGACCCGATGATCACGTGCGGGGTGGCGATCACCCGGGCGTCGACCAGGATCGGCCAGGACTCGGGCAGCCCGATCGGGGTGATCCCGCCGTACTCCATCCCGGTCGACTCGACCGCCTCGGCCATCGGGGCGAAGCTCGCCTTGCGCACGTCCAGCGTCCGGCGGACCACCCCGTTGACGTCGGCGCGGGTGGTGGCGAGCACCACGCAGGCGGCGTACCGGATCTCACCCTCCCGCTTACCGGCGATCACCACGCAGTTCGCCGACACGTCCAGCCCCACCTCGTACGCCGCGCAGAACGCCGCCGTGTCGGCCAGGGTGGCGTCGATCGGGGCGACCAGGACGGCGTCGACGTCCACGGGGGCCTGCGCCGGCCAGGACGCCAGCGCGGCGGCCACCGGTGCCGCCAGCAGGTCGGGGCGGGTGCGGGCGGGCTCGGTCTGCAACGTTCCCATCACGGCAGCGATCCTCGCACCCCGGGCCACGGGCCGCCCGTCGGGCCACGCCCGCTGGTCACCGGGCACACCGCCACGGGTCCGGCGGGTCAGTTACCGCCGAGGAAGGAGTTCTCCCGCAGGAACGCCCGGTCGTCGGCCGACGCCGACTGCGCACCCCGCAGCACCTGGGGTCGGCGGGCCTCCAGATCCTCCATGCCGTGCCGCACGGCGAGACGGATCACCCCGTAGAGAAAGACCAGGCCGAAGACGTAGAGCAGCACCGTGACGACGAAGACCACCATGGGGCCACGGTAGGCAGGGCCGTAACCCGTAGCAGGCTCATCTTCGGTCGGTTCCCCCGTACGTGTCGGCCAGGTGATCCGCGCCCTACCCGCCCGGCCGCCCGGCGCGGCCTCACCTCAGCAGGTCGACGACGGTCAGCACGAGGAAGAAGGCCACCACCGCCTCGCTGATGATCCACGAGTGCCGGTCCGCCCAGTCACGCATCCGGGGCAGCACCCGGTCCGCCCGGTCGCCGAGCAGCAGCAACGCCAGCAGCGGCAGCGCGAGCAACAACAGGGTCAGCAGCACGAACGGCACCAGGTGCCACCACGGCAGCCCGTGCCGGGCGGCGGTCGCCCCCACCGTCACCATCGTCAGGTCGTCGGAGGGCATCACCACGAACAGCAGCAGGCCCAGGCGGAACGCGTACCCGAAGCCGGCGTGCTGGAGGCGACCCATCCACCGGGGTTCGCCGGCCGAGTGCCGCCGGAGGAACACCACCACCGCCAGCACCACCAGCAGCGCCAGCACCACCCAGTCGATGACCGTCTCGACCGGCTTGCGGCCACCACCCCCGCCGCCGCCCCCGGCCGCACCCCTGACCAGCCGGAAGACCAGCCAGGCGAGGGTCGTCCCGGCGGACACCACGAGCGCCGCGCCGGCCAGGAAACCCGCCGACGCCCGCCGGGGCCGGTCGCCGGAAGCGAGGAAGACCGCCGCCACCAACTGCGTACCGGCCACCATCACCACGGCCATCGGCAGGATCGTCAGGAGGTTCATCGCCCACCATCCTCGCCGTCGGCACGGCCGACCCGGCGGGATTCGCCCGGATCAGGCGGCCCGCTCCCGGGCCGGCACCACCCGACCGGCGAGCAACGCGCCGAGCAGCGCACACGCCACCGCCACGGCGAGCGTCCCCGCGTACCCGGCCGGGCCGGGCGTCGTCCCGGCGGCGAGCACGGTGCCGGTCAACGCCAGCACGGTGGCGGTGAACAACGAGTCGGCCAGTTGCAGCGAGGAACTGTTGCGGCCCTGCTCGTCCGGGGCCGACAGGGCCAGCGTCAACACCGACAGCGCCGGGAACGTCAACCCCATCCCCAGCCCGGCCACCGCCCAGCCGGCCACCCCGACCGCCACCGGCACCGCCGGCCAGACGGCGAGGGTGACGGTGGCCGTGCCCGCCGCCACGCAGGCCAGCCCGAGCCGGGGCAGGGTCGCCGAGGACCGTGGCGGCGGCAGCCGGCCCTGCGTCCAGGAACCCACCGACCAGGACAGCGCGCCGACGGTCAGCACCAGCCCGGCGGCGGTCGGCGAGAAGCCGCGTTCCCGGGACAGCATCAACGGGATGACCACCTCCGCGCCCGCGAACGCCGCCGCCGCCAACCCGCGCAGGCCCACCACCGTGGGCAGGCCCCGGGCCGCCCGCAGGAACCCCGCCGGCAGCAGCCGGGGCGCGCAGACCCCCAGACCGGCCAGGGCCACCGCCACCAGGGTCACCGCGAGCACGCCGCGCTGCTGCCCCCCGTGGTGCAGCAGCGCGGCGCTCACCCCCGCCCCGGCCGCCCACCCGATCCGGGCCGCCGCGCCCTTCGGCGGCCCGGCCGGCGGCGGGCGGTGCAGCGTCCGCAGACCCGACTCCACCAGCAGCACCGCCGGCAGCGCCACCACCGGCACGGCGAGGAAGACCCACCGCCAGCCCAGGTACTCCACGATCAGCCCGGCCAGCGCCGGCCCGACCAGCGACGGTACGACCCACGCCGCCGCGAACGCGGCGAACACCCGACGCCGCAGCTCCTGCGGGTACGCCTGCCCGACCACCACGTACAACGCGACGGAGAGCAGGCCGGAGCCGAAGCCCTGCACCGCCCGACCGACCACCAGGGTGCCCATCGCGTCGGCGCTGCCGGCGACGAACAAGCCGGCGACGAACAGTCCGACCCCGACCCACATCGGCCCCCGGGGGCCCCGCGCGTCGCACCAGATCCCGGACAGCACCATGGCCAGCACGCCGGCGGCGAACGAGCCACCGAAGGCGAGCGCGTACAGCCCGAGCCCGTCCAGCGCGCGGGCCACCGTGGGCATCGCGGTGCCCACCGCCAGCGCCTCGAAGGCGAGCAGCGACACCAGGGCGACGCTGCCCACCGTCATCGCCCGCAGGCGCGGGTCGTAGAGGCGGGTGGCCGGCGTCAGGGTGGCGGTCACCGGGTGACGCCGGGCGGTACGTCAGACATGCGCCCAGCCTGCGACCTGCACCCCGGTTCAGGTCAAGGGTGAGCCCGGTCTCGTCAGGCCGACTCCAGTGCCTCGCCGAGCCCCTTGGCCAGCCCCGACAGGTGCTGGTCGGCGAGCAGGTGACCGGCGGTGATCACCAGGGCGAGCGGCCACTCGATGACCTGGAGGGCGGCGAGCACCCCCAGCCCGGCGTAATAGGCGATCTTGTCCGGTGGCGGCACCGCCACCTCACCCAGCATCGGCACCTCCACCCGTCGGGTGTACGCCCGGACCATCTCGTGACCGCCGCTGAGATGACGCGTGATCGTGCTCATTCCGGCCTCCCTGCCACTCGTCGGGTCGGCAGGGGGATTCCACAGGCACCGCCGTCCATGCCCCGCCACCGGCGGAAACTTCGCCCGGCCGGGGGGCATAACGGACGCCCGACCGGGAAGCCAGGCCGCCTGACGAACGCGGGAGGCGAGATGGGGTACGGCGGCAGTGGGCGGGACCGATCCGCCCGTACCCCCCGATGACCACGCTGGGCCGGGTCGCCGGCCGGGTCCTGCCGTCGGTGCCGGTGCCGCCGCTGCTCGGCGGGGCGTCCCGTACCGTCGGTTCGGCCGCCGGCCGGCTGGCCCGGGTGGCCGGGCTGACCCGCCGTCGGGTCTGGTCCCGCGACGGCCGGCACCACATCGAGGTGCACGGCGTCTGCCAGGACGGCGGTGACCGGCTGGCCTGCCAGGTCGAGGCGGCGTTGGAGCGGCTGCCCGGGGTGGCCTGGGCACGGGTGAACGCCCCCTCCGGCCGGGTCGTGGTGGCCGTCGAGGACCCGAAGCCGAAACTCGCCACCCTGATCGACACGGTGGCCCGGGTCGAGCGGGTCTGCCCGCACGAGCCGGACCCGGAGATCCCGCCCCCGCACCCGCCGGAGGACGGGCCGCGTACCCCCCGGACCCTCGGCGCGCTCGCCTCCGACGCGCTGGGCCTGACCATCTCCGCCGCCACCCGTATCCTGCCGTTCACCCCGGTACCGGGCGAGGTGGCCGGTCTGCTCACCGCCGTCGACCTGCACCCGAAGCTGCACGACCTGGCCGGTCGGGGGTGGCGTGCCGACCCGCGCACCGAGGTGCTGTTCCCGCTCGCCGAGGCGGTCGTGCAGGGGCTGACCGGCGGCTGGGCCGGCATCGTCCTCGACGGCGCGCAGCGGATCGTGCAGTGGGGTGAGGCGCGCGCCCAGCTCACCGCGTGGACCCGGGCCGAGCCGAGGCTGACCGGTGACCCGCGACGCGCCGTCGCCCGGTCACCCGGCCCCGGCCGTCCCTGTCCCCGACCCGACGGCCCCGTCGAGCGGTACGTCTCGACGATGCTCGCCACCGGGGCCACCGCCGGGGCCGCCGCGTGGCCCGTCGCCGGCCCGAAACGGGCCGCCGCGCTCGGGCTCGCCGCGTTGCCCAAGGCCCCCGGCAGTGGCCGCGAGGGGTACGCCGCGCAGCTCGGCCGGGTGCTGGCCCGGCGCGGCGTGATCGCGATGGACCGCAGTGTGCTGCGGGAACTCGACCGGATCGACACGGTGGTGCTGGACGCGGCCGTGCTCGGCTCGCCCCGGGGCGTCCTGGCCGACCTGGCCCCGCTGGCCGGCACGGACACCGGGGAGGTGGCCGGTCGGGCGTTCGCCCTCTTCGACCCCGACCACCCGGACCAGGCCCACGAGGCCGACGGTTGGCGACTCGGGCCACTGGCCGATCTCGACGCCGTCGACCCGGGGGACACCCCGCAGAGCCGGCGGCTACGCGCGACGGACGGCCCCCTGCTCGGTCTCGTCCACGACGGCACCCTCACCGCCGTCGTCCGGGTCGCCCCCGAGCCGGCACCCGGCGTGGACGCGCTGCCCGCCGCCGCCCGGCACGCCGGCCTGCGCCTGGTCGTCGCCGGCCCGGACCCGCAGCGGTACGGCTTCGCCGACGCGGTGCTGCCCGGTGGGGACCGGCTCGCCAGTTCCGTACGGGCCCTGCAACGCGACGGGGCGGTGGTGATGCTGGTCTCCGGCGACCGGTCGGCGCTGGCGGCGTCCGACTGCGGCCTCGGCGTGGCCGCCCCCGACGACCTGCCCCCGTGGGGTGCCCACCTGCTCGTCGGCACCGACCTGCGGATTGCGGCGCTGCTGATCGAGGCGGTCGGGGTGGCCCGGCGGATGACCGGGCAGAGCATCCGCCTCGCCATGGCCGGCACCGGGCTCGGCGCGTTGGGCGCGTTCACCGCCGCGCCGACGCAGCTTCCCGGCCGTAGCCTCGCCGCCGTCAACGGCGCGGCGGCGCTGGCCTTCGCCAACGGGGTGTGGCGGGCCCGCCGGCTACCCGACCCGGCCGTGGCCCCGACGCCGGCCACCACCGCCTGGCACCTGATGCCGGTCCCGACCGTGCTGCGCCACCTCGACACCGGCCCGGAAGGGCTCACCGACGCCGAGGCGCAGCGCCGGCACCGCACCGACCCGGACCCGTCGGCCGGGCCGGTCGGCCTGTTCCGGGCGTTCGTCGACGAGCTGGCCAACCCGCTCACGCCGGTGCTGGCCGCCGGTGCCGTCCTGTCCGCGGCGTTCGGCTCGCTGGTCGACGCGGCCCTGGTCGGCGGTGTGGTCGGCGGGTCGGCGCTGGTCGGGGCGGTGCACCAGCGCAACACCGACCGGGCGCTGGCCCAGCTGCTGTCCCGCTCGGCGGTCACCGCCAAGGTGCTGCGCGACGGTGCCGAACGGGTGACCGCCGCCGAGGACCTGGTCTGCGGTGACGTGGTGATCCTCGGCCCCGGTGACGCGGTGCCCGCCGACTGCCGGGTGCTTACCGCCGACGGTCTGGAGGCCGACGAGTCGTCGCTGACCGGCGAGTCGCTGCCGGTGCCCAAGGGGGCCGCCCCGGTGGTCGCCGCCGCCCTCGCCGACCGCACCTCGATGCTGTACGAGGGCACCACCGTCGCCACCGGCCACGGCACCGCCGTGGTGGTCGCCACGGGTGCCGCCACCGAGTCGGGGCGCAGCCTCGCGCTGGCCCGGCAGGCCCCACCGGAGAGCGGGGTGGAGGCCCGGCTCGGCCGGCTCACCCGCTCGGCGGTCCCGCTGGCCGTCGCGTCGGCGGTCGCGGTGGCCGGGGCGGGGCTGCTGCGGGGCGTACCGCTGGGACAGACGGCGGCGACCGCCGCGAACCTGGCCGTGGCGTCGGTGCCGGAGGGGTTGCCGTTCCTGGTCAGCGCGGCCCAGTTGGCCGCTGCGCGACGGTTGGCCGAGCACGGCGCGCTGGTCCGCAACCCGCGCACCATCGAGGCGCTGGGCCGGGTCGACGTGCTCTGCTTCGACAAGACGGGCACCCTCACCGAGGGCCGGCTGCTGCTCGCCGGGGTCGGCGACGGCGACCGGTTCGCCCCCGTCGACCGGCTCGACGACGAGCTGCGCCGGGTCCTCGCCGCCGGGCTGCGCGCCACCCCGTACGCGGACGATCCGCAGGAGCTGCCCCAGCACACCGACCGGGCGGTCCGGTACGGCGCACGGCAGGCGGCGACGACCGAGCAGACCGGTGCGCACGGGTGGACGGCGGTGGGTGGGCTGCCGTTCGAGCCGTCCCGGGGTTACCACGCGACGGTCGGGCGTGCCGCCGACGGTCTGCTGCTGAGTGTGAAGGGTGCCCCGGAGACGGTGCTGCCCCGGTGCGGCGCGTGGCGGCGGCCGGGCGGCCGGGACGAGCCGCTGGACGACGAGCGCCGGGAGCGGCTGCACGGTGTGCTCGCCGACCGGGCCGGGGCGGGGCACCGCATCCTCGCCGTCGCGGAGTGCCGGGTCGGTGCCGAGACGGTCACCGACGACGAGGTACGCGGGCTGGTCTTCGTCGGCTTCCTCGCCCTCGCCGACGGGATACGTGACAGCGCCGCCCCGGCGGTCCGCCGGATCAGGCAGGCCGGCGTGCACACCATCATGATCACCGGGGACCATCCGGCCACCGCCGAGGCGATCGCGTCGGCGATCAGCCCGGATGCCGACGGTCAACGGGTGGTCACCGCCACCGACCTGGACCAGTGGGACGACACGGAGCTGGGTGAACGGCTCAGCCGTACCGACGTGGTGGCCCGGTGCACCCCGGCGCACAAGGTCCGGATCATCCAGGCGTTGCAGAGGTGCGGGCGAACCGTGGCGATGACCGGGGACGGCGCCAACGACGCCCCGGCGATCCGGCTGGCCGACGTCGGCATCGCCCTCGGCCAGCGGGGCACCCCGGCCGCCCGCGCCGCCGCCGACCTGGTGGTCACCGACGACCGGCTGGAGACCATCATCGCCACCCTGGTCGAGGGGCGGGCGATGTGGTCGTCGGTACGCCACGCGCTGAGCATCCTGGTCGGCGGCAACCTCGGCGAAATCGCGTTCAGTGTGCTCAGCGCCGCCGTCACCGGCCGGTCGGCGCTCAACGGCCGGCAGTTGCTCCTGGTCAACCTGCTCACCGACCTGGCGCCGGCGCTGGCCATCGCCGTCCGGCCGCCCGACGCCGACCACGCCGACGGCCTGCTCCGCGAGGGGCCCGACGCCTCCCTCGGCGGCACCATGACCCGGGAGATCGGGCTGCGCGCCGCCGCCACCACCCTCGGGGCGACCGCCGGCTGGACGGTGGCCCGGTGGACCGGCCGGGAACGACGCGCCGGCACGGTGGCCCTGGTCTCGCTGGTCGGCACCCAACTGGGGCAGACCGTCCTGGCCGGCGGCACCAGCCCGACGGTGCTCGCGTCGACGGCGGCGTCGGTCGGGGTGCTCGCCGCCGTGGTGCAGACGCCCGGGGTGAGCCAGTTCTTCGGCTGCACCCCGCTCGGCCCGGTGGGGTGGACCATCGCCGCCGGGTCGGCGCTCGGCGCGACCTTCGCCAACGGCGCGCTGACCCGGCTGGTGGAACACCTGCCGGCCCGGGGACGGCCCGACGCGTCGCCGTCACCGGCCTGACCGACGGTCCGGTTGGCGGCCCGCTGGGCGGGTACCGACGGACCATGGGACCGGCTGAGGCGACCTTCGTGGGCACTGCGACGACGATTCTGCGGCTCGGCGGGTTCACCCTGCTCACCGATCCCAACTTCCTGCACCGGGGGCAGCGGGCGTACCTCGGGCACGGGTTGTGGTCCCGGCGGCGCACCGACCCGGCACTGACCATCGACGAACTGCCCGACCTGGACGCCGTGCTCCTGTCCCACCTGCACGGCGACCACTTCGACCGGGTGGCCCGCCGGGGGCTCGACCGGGAACTGCCGATCGTCACCACACCGGCGGCGCAACGCCGGCTGCGCCGGTGGGGGTTCCGGGCCGCACAGGGGCTACCGACCTGGCAGTCGCGGGAACTGCACCGCGACGGCGGTACCCTGCGGCTGACCGCGTTGCCCGGCCAGCACGGCCCGGGTGTGCTGGACCGGCTCCTCCCCGACGTGATGGGCACGATGGTCGACCTGCAACGGCCGGGGCAGCCCGCCTTCCGGCTCTACGTCACCGGGGACACCCTGTTCCGCCCCCAGCTCGCCGAGATCCCCGAACGCTTCCCCGACGTCGACGCCATGCTGATCCACCTCGGCGGCACCCGGATCGCCGGCGTGCTGCTCACCATGGACGCCCGGCAGGGGGCCGACCTGGCCGAGCTGATCCGTCCCGGGCTCACCGTCCCGATCCACTACGACGACTACCCGGTGTTCCGGTCCCCGCTGCGGCACTTCGTCGACGAGGCACGACGTCGGGGGTTCGTCTCGGCCGTACGCACCGTGGCTCGGGGCCAGACCGTTTCGCTGACCCCGCCGGCCTGACCGCTGCGGTGCCCGCCCGTCCGCCGGGGCGTCGAGGAGCACCCGCCGGCTCAGCCGGGCGGGGCCCAGGTGGCGGCGGCACGACCCAGCCGGTCGTTGACCGCCCGGCCGACCCCCTCTTCGGGGGCCGGTTCGGCGAGGATCTCGGTCACCCCGGCCGCGTCCAGCCGGTGCAGCGCGTCGAAGAGGCGGGCGGCGGCCTCGGTCACGTCACCCGCGGGCGACAACACCTCCACCGCCGCGTAGTCCGCCGCCGGGGCCGCGCGGAAGGCCAGGTAGCCCCGTCGGACGCCGTCGTCCGCCGCCGGCACCGCACCCCGCACCACCCGCAACGGGGTACGCGGCGCATAGTGCGCGGCCAACGTGCCGGGGGCGACCGGCTGCCCGGAGCTGCCCGGCCGGATCGTCACCGGGCCGACCGCCGCGACGAGGTCCTCCACGGCGAGCGCCCCGAGGCGCAGCACCACCGGCTGCGGGCCACGCGCGTCCACGATGGTCGACTCGATCCCGCACCGGGTCGGACCGCCGTCGAGCACCACGTCGACCGCCGCGCCGAGCCCGCGAACGACATGCTCGGCCCGGGTGGGGCTGAGCTGCCCGAACCGGTTGGCGCTCGGGGCGGCCACCGGCACCCCGGCGGCCCTGATCAACGCCCGGGCGGACGCCTCGTCGGGCACCCGCACGGCCATGCTGTCCAGGCCGGAGGTGACGATCGGCGGGATCGCGGCCGGCCGGTCCACGATCAGGGTGAGCGGCCCCGGCCAGAACCGCTCGGCCAGCACCGCGACGGTCGGGGGCAATACGCCGACGAGGGCCGGCAGGTCGGCGGTGTCGGCCAGGTGGGTGATCAGCGGATCGAAGCTGGGCCGCGCCTTCGCCTCGAAGATCCGCGCCGCGGCCCGGGCGTCCAACGCGTTCGCGCCGAGCCCGTAGACCGTCTCGGTGGGGAAGGCCACCAGCCCGCCGGCCCGCAGCACGTCGGCGGCCTCGGCGATACCGTCGTGTTCGGCGGGCAGGACGCGGGAAGAGCCAGTGGTCACCCCCCGACGCTAGCCTGCCGTCGACGCCCGGACCGGCGCGGGTGGCGGGCCGGTCTCCGCCCAGCAGACGCCACCCCGGACCTCGATGCCCGGAACTCCGTCGACGATCCGGGTGACGTCCGCGACGGAGGCGAGCGCCCTGGTGAGGTCAGCCCGCAGCTCCGCGCTGGCGGACGGCAGGTCGTCCTCCTCCTCCTGCGCCCAGTCGATGTCGGCGGCGCACAGCTCGGCGACCGCGTGGCCGGTCAGCGCGGCCGGGTCGGTCACGGTGACGTCGATCCGGCAGTAGAGCCTGAGACGGCGGCTGCCCGGGTCACCATCGGTCGGCATGCGGCTCAGCGGCTCCGACCGGAGCGGCGCATCACCCGGACGCCCCCGCCGATGGCCAGCGCCGTGGGCACCAGGCAGCAGAGCATCAGGACGGCCAGGTGCCACGGTCTGAGTGCTCCCATGCCGAGAGGTTAGGGGATGTACGCCGACCGCACCGTCCCGCGGTCGGTCAGCCTGCGGGAGAATCGCCGGCATGCTCCGCTCGCCGCGCGCCCTCCTGCTGGACTTCGGCGGTGTCCTGGCCGATGCGCCACCGCAGCCGCCCGCCCCACCGGAGCTCGTCCGACGGCTCTGCCAGCTCGTCGACGGCGCCGTGTCCGAAGGGCAGATCGCCGCCGACCTGACCGAGGGCGCGCGACGGTACTCGGCCTGGCGCGACGACGCGGGCCGGACCGCCGACCCGGTGGAGCTGCCGCACTCCCGGGTGTGGGCCGAGTTCGTCACCGGATCGTGGCCCCGCCCGGCCCGCGACGCCGTCGACCGCGAGGCGACCCCCCTGTCGTACGCCTGGACGTGGCGGGCGGACTGGGCGGTGCGCCCGGGTATCCCCGAGGCGTTGGGGGCGGCCACGGGGGCGGGCCTTCCGCTGGCCGTGGTGAGCAACACCCTCTGCGGTGCCGCGCACCGGGATTTCCTGGCCGCCGTCGGGCTGGCCGGGTCGTTCGCCGCCCAGTTCTACAGCGACGAGGCCGGCCCCCGGAAGCCCAACCCGCGCCTGGCGCTGCTGGCGGCGGAGGCCGTCGGCGTGCCGATCGGTGACTGCTGGTTCGTCGGGGACACCCTCGGTCGGGACGTCGAGTGCGCCCGCCGGGCCGGGGCGGGGGCGGCGATCCTGATGCGTTCACCCCGCACCGACCGGGAGTCGCCGCACCCCGCCGTCGTACCGGACGCCCGGGTCGAGGACGGCCACGGCCTGCTGGCCCTGCTGCGTCAGGTCTGAGCAGGTTCCGGTTCCTCCTCCCGTCTCTCGGTCGGGTTCGTTGCCTAGCTCCGCCCCAGCGTGTCGTCCACCGACGACGCCCCCGCCACGTGGTGGACCGCGACGACGGCGGCGCGCGGTAGCGCCGAGTAGACGTGCGGGAAGGAACCGCCGTCGGAGGTGTCCTCCCAGCGCACCGCGTCGAGCAGCCCGGCGTCGAGGGCGACGATCACGAGCGCCGGCTCCTGCGCGAAGAACCGCAGGGCGGTCGCACCCACCTGTTCGCGCGAGGAGCAGTGGATGAAGCCGCTGCTGTGGTCGAACGGCGAGCCGTCGAAGCGCCCGGCGGCTTCGAACTCGGCCCACTCGGCGGGCAGGAGGATCTTGTAAATCAGCACGACCCAGGGTGGCAGACGGGCGGCTGATCCGCAGCTTCCGCAGCCCGCCAACCCGACCGGGAGTTGACATCCCATCACGGCACATGCAAATAATAGTTGGCATGAGCCAAGGTGAGCTATGGGTGACCTGAGCGGCGACCGGCTGGTCGAGGTTCTCGCCACGCTGGCCAGCCCACACCGACTCCGCGTGCTCGCCGCGTTGACCGGCGGACGCGCCTACGTCTCACAACTCGCCCGCGATCTGGGCATCAGCCGCGCGCTGCTCCAGGTGCACCTGAAGAAGCTGGAACGCGCCGAACTGGTCACCGCTCACCTGGAGTTGTCCGGGGACGGCAAGGCGCTCAAGTACTACGAGGTCGCACCGTTCTCGCTACAGCTCACGCCCGACGTGGTGGCCGCTGCCGCCGCGACCCTGAGCAACGCCGGAGACGGCGACGCCCCACCGAAGGGAACCAGTTAGATGGACGCCGCATCGGTCTTCCTGATCGTCGTCGCCGCCGTGCTCATCTCGGTCGTCTGGTATGCGGGCGTCCGCAAGCGGACCGAGGTGTCCGGCGAACTGCAACGGCAGTACGCCGAGCAGGCCGCCGAGACACAGCGACTGCTCACCGAGATGAGCGCACAGTTGGCCGACCTGCACCGGCGCACCGCCGACATGCAACGAATCCTCAAAGACGCCGAATGACCACTCTCGGGCTCGCACCGCCGGTCACGCTGCTCAACGTCCCCAACACCATCACCGCCGTACGGACGGTCGGCTCCTTCGGGCTCGCGGTGGCGGCGCTGACCCACCGCGACGCCCACCTGCTCGTCGCCGCCTACCTGATCTACTGGGTCGGCGACGTCCTCGATGGTGTCGCCGCCCGCGCCCTGGGACAGGAGACCCGCACCGGCGCGGTCTTCGACATCGTCGCCGACCGGGCCTGCACGTCGGCCTGCGCTGCGGCACTCGTCGCGCTGCGGCCCGAAACCGCCCTGCCGATCGCGGTCTTCCTCGTCCAGTTCATGGTCATCGACCAGCTGTTGAGCCTGATGTTCCTGCGCTGGCCGCTGCTGAGCCCGAACCACTTCGCCCGCGTCGACCGCCGCATCTACCGGTGGAACTGGTCTCCACCGGCGAAGGCGCTGAACACCGCAGCGGTCGTGCTCCTGGCGATCTTCGCGCCGACCGTCGCCGCCGTCACCTTCGCCCTCGCAGTCGCCGTGGTGAAGCTCGTCTCGCTGGTGTCCACCGCCAGGCTGCCGGTCGACCCGCCGCCCGCCCAGCCATGATCGCTGTGCTGGCGGCTGCTGCCGTCGGGCTCCTGTCGGCGTTCCTGCCGTTCACCCCCGCCGAGCCGTACCTGGTGGCGGCGGTAGCGACCACCGGCACGCCGCCCGTGGCGCTCGGCGTCGCCGCCGCAGCCGGTCAGACGGCCGGCAAGCTCCTGATCTTCCTCAGCACACGCGGCGCGCTCCACTCACCGTGGCTGCGACGCCGGCTCAGCAGACGTACGCCGACCGCGCCCCGACCGGTGAGCCGCTGGGGGACGCTGCTCGCCCGCCCGAAGGCGGCCGGCGCACGACTCGTCGAGGTGACGGAACGCCCCCGCCAGGCCATCGGTGTCCTTCTGGTCAGCGCGATCACCGGATTCCCACCACTGCTGGCCACCAGCGTCTACCTGGGCCGCACGCCCCTGCGTCCGGCCGCATTCGGGGTGACATGCCTGCTGGGCCGCTCGGTCCGCTTCGTCGCGATCGCATTGGCACCCAGGCTGGCCGG
The DNA here is from genome assembly GCF_049863385.1 of Micromonospora sp. WMMD723. Lineage (NCBI taxonomy): Bacteria > Bacillati > Actinomycetota > Actinomycetes > Micromonosporales > Micromonosporaceae > Micromonospora > Micromonospora sp. WMMD723. Next base: position 2,064,895 of record NZ_JBMKNR010000001.1, on the reverse strand, counting down.
CTACTGATCGCAGCCCCGAACGCTGACATCTTCTTGCGTAGATCACGGCTTCTGTCGGGCTACGCCGATGATCACCGCTCACCTGCACGCTCTGTTGTCATCATCAGGCGTCGGCAACGTGAGACACCCACCGCCTGATCCGGGCTGAACGAGGGGCTGTCCCGGCGCTGCGGGTCGCATCCACCAGCTGCCATCCGAAGCTGTCCGTAGAACTCCTCGACGCGGTGCTCGACGCTGCGGCCACAGGCAAGGTGATCCCGGGCAACCCGGGTGGCAGGGTGAAGCTGGTCCAGCCTGAGCCGATGCTCTGATGGCGCATTGCTCTGATGGCCATCAGAGCAATGCGCCATAGCCATGGGAAGGGCTCGCGGAGGCTGGTGAAACCTCCGGCACCGCCGTGGTTCTCCGCCTGGTAGCTGCCCCACCTGCCTGGGCTGGCCCGGCGCTCACGCCGGAGGGCCTCCGCGTGGACACCGCAGCCTCATACGCAGTCGTGCCCGAACAGGAAACGGCCTGAGCAGATTGGCTGTACCCGGGACCGAGATCAACCGGTGTTCGTGCTGGTGGAGCCCAGGGGACTCGAACCCCTAACCCCTGCCTTGCAAAGGCAGTGCTCTGCCAGTTGAGCTAGGGCCCCCGAGGGCGGACGAGCCGCCGGGTGCTGGCTGGTCAGCGCAGGTCGGGCGAGGTGGTGGCCTCGTGCCACAGGGCGCGCTCGTCGTTGGATTCCTTGACCTTCTTGGCCACCACAGCAGCGACGCCGATGATGCCGACCAGGAACAGAAGCTTCTTGAACATGGGGCGACCCCTCGCGCTCGACTCGACTGCCCGTCGGAACGGTGTGCGGTGGGGCTAGCTGGAATCGAACCAGCGACCTCAGAGTTATCAGCTCTGCGCTCTAACCGACTGAGCTATAGCCCCGCGTGGCGACGAGCAAGATTAACCCATCGCGTCGTCCGCTCCCAAATCGGGGTGGCCGACGCTCCCGCGCCTTCCCGACCGTACCGGTCGGCTCACGACCGGGCGAGCCCTTTCCCCCGGTCCAGGGGGTCAGAGATCCACTCCTGCGACGGGAAACAGCGGCATCGGGCGACCCGGACACCGCTGAATCGACCCACGAGCGGCCACGACCCGGCCGAGCGACCCAGGAGGGGGCGCAAACGGGCCGGGGAAAGCACGACGCCGGGGCGGCCGCTGTTCGCGGCGCCCCGGCGTCGGGTCGGATCAGTCGCGCTCGGCGAGCGTCAACTCGATCCCGCCGACCAGGTCGGCGCAGACGTTGTAGATGAACGCCCCCAGCGTGGCGAGCGCGGTGAACAGCACCACGTTCACCAGACCGACGAGGGCGGACGTCAGGATGACGCCCTTCGCGGTGATCTGGAAGCCGCTGTTGGTGCCCTGCCCGCCGCTGGCGCTGACCAGGTCGGTCAGGCTGTCGTTGACGCTCTGGAACACGCCCATCGCGTCCAGCGCGAGATAGAGCACCGAGGTCGCCACGACCACCACGATGAACAGCACCACGGAGACGGCGAAGGCGAACTTCATCACGGACCACGGGTCGATCCGCTTGAGGTTCAGCCGGGCCCGGCGCGGCCCCCGGGAGGCGGCCGAACTGACCGAGGTACGCGCGGCGCGTACCGCGTCACCCACCCGCGCGGCGCCGACGGCGGACGCGCCACCGATGCCCGGGGGCAGACCGCCACCGTTGGCGGGGCGGGCGGCGTTGTCCGGGGTCGGCCGGAAACCGCCGACCTTCGGCTGGGTGCCTGTGGTGGACGGGGAGGTGGCGGCCCCCACCGTGATCGGCTGTGTCGTGTTGCTCGACCGGGCCGCCGCAGCCACCGGCTGGGTGGCTGAGGAGGGCGCGTCGGTGCCCGTCGGCTGGGGCTTCTCGGTCGTTCCCGAGTCCTCACCGGGCTTGTCCGGCGGCGGTGCCATGCCGGGTGCCCGGGTGAACTTCGGGGCAGGCGCGTCGGCGGGGACGGTGGCCCGACCCACGGCGGCGCGGCCGGCGGGGGTTGTACCGCTCTTGGCGGCCTCCTCGTCGACCGGGGTGGCCGAGGTCCCCTTGTTCCCCGACTTCGCCTGTGTCTCCGTCATTCAACTAGTCCTGTTCGTCAGGCTCGTCGGCATTGCGAGCAATCGCCACGATAGTCACGCCGTCCGGGAGGTCCATCAGCTTGACCCCCATTGTGTTCCGGTCACGGGTACGGCGTACAGGCTTCACCGGAGTCCGGATGACGCCGCCGTTGCTGGTGATCGCGAACAGCTCGTCGTCCGGGTCGATCACCACCGCGCCGACCAGACCACCGCGGCGCTCGGTGATCTTCGCAGTCAACACGCCCTTACCTCCCCGGCCCTGAACCGGGTATTCCTCGATGGGGGTACGTTTCGCGTATCCCCCGTTCGTGGCCACCAGGACGTCCAGGCCCTCCCGGACGACCTCCATGGCCAGCAGGACGTCGTCGTCGGTGAAGCGCATGCCGATCACACCCGAGGTGGCCCGGCCCATCGGGCGCAGCGCCTCGTCGGAGGCGTTGAACCGGATCGCCTGGGCCTTCTTGGAGACGAGCAGCAGATCCTCCTCCGGTGCCGCGAGCACGGCACCGACCAGCTCGTCCTCATCGCGCAGGTTGATCGCGATGACGCCGCCGGACCGGTTGGAGTCGAACTCCTCGAGTCGGGTCTTCTTCACCAGGCCGTTTCTCGTGGCGAGTACCAGGTAGGGGGCCACCTGGTAGTTCGGGATTTCGATGATCTGCGCGATCTGCTCGTCCGGCTGGAAGGCGAGCAGGTTGGCCACGTGCTGGCCCTTGGCCACCCTACTGGCCTCGGGCAACTCGTACGCCTTGGCCCGGTACACGCGGCCCTTGTTGGTGAAGAACAGAATCCAGTCGTGCGTGGAGCATACGAAGAAGTGGCTGACGATGTCGTCCTGCCGCAGCGTTGCGCCGCTCACTCCCTTGCCGCCGCGCCGCTGCGAGCGGTAGAGGTCGACCTTGGTGCGCTTGGCGTACCCGGTGCGGGTGATGGTGACCACCACGTCCTCGCGGGCGATGAGGTCCTCCATCGAGACCTCGCCGTCGAACGGGACGATCTTCGTGCGCCGCTCGTCGCCCCACTTCGCGACGATCTCGCTCAGCTCCTCGGAGACGATCTTCCGCTGCCGCTCCGGCTTGGCGAGGATGTCCTTGAGGTCGGCGATCTCCAGTTCGAGCTTGGCCAGGTCGTCCAGGATGCGCTGCCGTTCCAGGGCGGCCAGCCGGCGCAGCTGCATGTCCAGGATCGCGGTCGCCTGGATCTCGTCGATCTCCAGCAGCCGGATCAGGCCCTGCCGGGCGTCGTCGACGGTGGGCGACCGCCGGATCAGGGCGATCACCTCGTCCAGCGCGTCAAGCGCCTTGGACAGACCGCGCAGGATGTGCGCCCGCTCCTCGGCCTTGCGCAGCCGGAACGCGGTCCGCCGCCGGATCACCTCGATCTGGTGCTCGACGTAGTACCTGATGAACTGGGCCAGGTTGAGCGTGCGCGGCACCCCGTCGACCAGGGCCAGCATGTTGGCGCCGAAGGTCTCCTGGAGCTGGGTGTGCTTGTAGAGGTTGTTCAGCACCACCTTGGCGACCGCGTCGCGCTTGAGCACGAGCACGATCCGCATGCCGGTACGCCCGGAGGACTCGTCCCGGATGTCGGCGATGCCGCCGAGCTTGCCCTCCTTGATCAGCTCGGCGATCCGCTCGGCCAGGTTGTCCGGGTTGACCTGGTAGGGCAGCTCGCTCACCACCAGTGCCGGCCGGCCCCGCTTGTCCTCCTCGACCTCCACCACGGCGCGCATCCGGATCGAGCCACGCCCGGTCCGGTACGCGTCCTGGATGGCGGACTGACCGACGATCAACCCGTGGGTCGGGAAGTCCGGACCCTTGACGATCTCCAGCAGCGCTTCGAGGGTGGTCGCCTCGTCTGCCTCCGGGTTCTCCAGGCACCACTGCACCGCCGCGCCGATCTCGCGCAGGTTGTGCGGCGGGATCTTGGTGGCCATCCCGACCGCGATGCCCTCGGACCCGTTGACCAGCAGGTTGGGGATGCGCGACGGCAGGATGGTGGGCTCCTTGGCCCGGCCGTCGTAGTTGTCCTGGAGATCGACGGTGTCCTCGTCGATGTCCCGCAGCATCTCCATCGCCAGCGGGTCCAGCTTGCACTCGGTGTAGCGCATCGCGGCAGCCGGATCGTTACCCGGCGAGCCGAAGTTGCCGTTGCCGTCGACGAGCGGATAGCGCAGCGCCCAGGGCTGGGCCATCCGGACCAGCGCGTCGTAGATGGCCGAGTCGCCGTGCGGGTGGAACTGCCCCATTACGTCGCCGACGACCCGGGAGCACTTCACGTAGCCCCGGTCCGGCCGGTAACCCGAGTCGTACATGGCGTAGAGGATCTTGCGGTGGACCGGCTTGAGCCCGTCCCGTACGTCCGGCAGGGCCCGCCCGACGATCACGCTCATCGCGTAGTCGAGGTACGAACGCTGCATCTCGACCTCGAGCCCGACCGGCTCGATCCGGTCGTGCTGGACGACCGCCGCGAGGGGTGTCTCGGTGGTCTCCGGCTCGTTCGGGGTGGACTCGGGAGTATCGGTCACTGTTAACCCTTATCAGACTCAGAGTCGTGTTCGTGCTGTGGATAACGCTGTGGAAACCGGCCAGGCTGTGGATAACCCGGTGGACGACGGTCGGCCGGTGGAGCACCGGCCGACCGTGCCGTCAGATGTCGAGGAACCGCACATCCTTGGCGTTGCGCTGGATGAACGAGCGGCGTGCCTCGACGTCCTCACCCATCAGCACGCTGAACAGTTCGTCGGCGGTCGCGGCGTCGTCGAGGGTGACCTGACGCAGCGTCCGGGTGGCCGGGTTCATCGTGGTCTCCCACAGCTCGGGATAGTTCATCTCGCCGAGACCCTTGAACCGCTGGATGTCGTCCGGCTTGGCGTTGGGCTTCTTCTGCTGGCGCAGCGCGATCAGCCCGTCCCGCTCCCGGTCGGAGTACGCGTACTGGGCGTCGTCGCCCTTCTTGTTCCACTTGATCTTGTAGAGCGGCGGGGCGGCCAGGTAGACGTGCCCCAGCTCGACCAGCGGCCGCATGAAGCGGAACAGCAGGGTGAGCAGGAGCGTCTGGATGTGCTGGCCGTCGACGTCGGCGTCGGCCATCAGCACCACCTTGTGGTACCGCAGCTTCTCCATGTCGAAATCGTCGTGGATGCCGGTGCCCAGGGCGGTGATCAGCGCCTGGACCTCGTTGTTCTTGAGCACCCGGTCGATCCGGGCCTTCTCCACGTTGAGGATCTTGCCGCGGATCGGCAGGATCGCCTGGGTACGCGGGTCGCGCCCCTGCTTGGCCGAGCCGCCGGCCGAGTCGCCCTCGACGATGAAGACCTCGGACTCGCGCGGGTCGGTGGACTGGCAGTCGGCCAGTTTGCCGGGCATCGAGCCGGACTCCAACAGCGACTTGCGGCGGGCCAGCTTGCGCGCCTGCTGGGCGGCGATCCGGGCCCGCGCCGCCTGGGACGCCTTCTGGATGATCGTCTTGGCCTCGGCCGGGTTGCGGTCGAACCAGTCGACCAGCCGGTCGTTGCAGACCCGCTGCACGAAGCTCTTGACCGGGGTGTTGCCCAGCTTGGTCTTGGTCTGGCCCTCGAACTGTGGGTTGGCCAGCTTGACCGAGATGATCGCGGCCAGCCCCTCGCGGATGTCCTCGCCGGAGAGCTTCTCGTCGCCCTTGAGCAGCTTGCGGTCGGTGCCGTAGCGGTTGACCACGCTGGTCAGCGCCGCCCGGAAACCCTCCTCGTGGGTGCCGCCCTCGTGCGTGTTGATCGTGTTGGCGAAGGTGTAGACCGACTCGCCGTACGACTCGTTCCACTGCATGGCGATCTCGACCGACATGCCCTCTTCCTCGGCGGCGAACTCGACGACCGTCTTGTGCATCGGGTTCTTCGAGGCGTTGAGGTGCCTGACGAAGTCGGCGATGCCGCCCTCGTAGAAGAAGGTGACCTCGCGGGGCTTGCCCTCCTCGCCCTCGGCGACCCGCTCGTCGAGTAGGTGGATGGACAGGGCCCGGTTGAGGAAGGCCATCTCCTGCAGGCGGCGGTAGATGGTCTGGAAGTCGAAGTCGACCGTCTCGAAGACGTCCGGGTCGGGCCAGAAGGAGACCGCCGAGCCGGTGCGGTCGGTGGTCTCACCCTTGTCCAGCGGCTCCGGCTTGGAGTTGTGGTACTGCTGCCGCCACACGTGGCCGGACTTGTGGATCTCGACGGCCATCCGGGTGGACAGGGCGTTCACCACGGAGACGCCGACGCCGTGCAGACCGCCGGAGACCGCGTACGCCTTGCCGTCGAACTTGCCGCCCGCGTGCAGCACGGTCAGCGCGACCTCGACACCCGGCTTCTTGAGCTTCGGGTGCAGGTCGACCGGAAAGCCACGGCCGTTGTCGGTGACCCGGACCCCGCCGTCGGCGAGCAGCACCACGTCGATGGTGTCGCAGTAGCCGGCGAGCGCCTCGTCCACCGCGTTGTCCACGACCTCCCACACCAGGTGGTGCAGGCCACGCTCGCCGGTCGACCCGATGTACATGCCGGGTCGCTTGCGGACCGCCTCCAGACCCTCGAGGACGGTGATCGACTCTGCGCCGTAATCCTGCTTGTCCTGCGCTGCCACCCTCGGCCACTTTCTCGCACCGTCCGCGCCGAGGGCGCGGGGGCGCGGGTTCGGCGGACAGGACGCGACGTCGGCGTGCACGGGTGACGGCCCCACAGGGCCGTCGCAGGTCGTGCGCGCCGGTCGCCGCGGTTGCCCGCGGATCGCGATCGGCCAGACCCGACCCGGGACGTTGATCAAGGGCCGGTGAGGGCCCCCGTCCGTCGCACCGCGTCAGGTCGTCGTCTCAGCGTCAATCTTACTGTGCGCACACGACATAACCGCCACTCGGCACCCCTTGAAGGCGGCTCAGACCCTCGTAGCGGGCCGAATCTCGCTGTCCGCGACTCCCCCTACACGCCCCGGCCCGGTTTCCGTGCCCGCCGCCACCGGATAGTCCGGCTCGCCGGGTGGCGCGGGGTCGCGTCGGGCGGTGGTCGTACCGTAGCTTTGCGGCGCGCGACCAAGTCGCTCGTCTTGATCTTTTCCACCCGTAACCGGGACGATGGACCCGATCGATCCGACACGTGCTCTCGAGAGGTGACACCAGATGGGGCTGGACAATGTCGCGGTGCACTGGCCGCGGACCGGCCGCTTCTACGACCCGGTCGCGCCGGCCGAGTTCGTCGACTTCGGCGAGATCGTCGACATTCCCCGGATCTCCGCGCCGACCGCCGCGCTCGCCGAGCACATCGCCAAGACCGGCACGGTCCGGGCGACCGCGTACACCGAGCTGGTCGACCTGATCCTCGGCCTGGAAAATGTGCTCTACGCCACTGACGCCGCCGCCGAGGACGAGGATCCGGTGATCGACCCGGACGGCTGCGCCTGGATCGCCGACGGGGTGGAGAAGTTCGTCGCCCAGCACCGGCCGCACGGCGAGGCGGTGACCTTCGAGTCGGTCAGCGAGGTGCTCCGCGCGCTGCTCGGTGACGGCCGCCTGGCCGAGCAGCAGTTGCGCTGGCTGGGCAGTCGGCTCGACCGGCTGCGCGACGAGAACGGCGACCCGCCGCAGTGGGACTTCACCTGCGCCGAGCTGGGGGTGCTGGCCGCCTTCTACCGGCGCTGCGCCGACCGGGGCTTCGCGATCTACGCCGACGCCGAGCCCGGTCGTCGTCCGGGTCCGCAGCACTGAGCGGGTCCCGGCTCTAGGGGCTGTCCGGCGTCGGTGCGGAGGTCACCGCGCCGTTGGCGGCGGCGATCACCCGGGTCAGCGCCGCGTGCAGGTCGCGTAGCTCGGCCAGTGGCAGTCCGAGCCGGGCGACGACCGCCGGGGGGATCTGCTCGGCCTGTGCCCGCAGCGCCCGGCCGGTCCCGGTGAGCGACACGGCGAGGCTGCGTTCGTCGGCCGGGTCCCGTTCCCGGCGCAGGTAGCCGGCCGCCTCCAGCCGCTTGAGCAGGGGCGACAGGGTGCCGGGGTCGAGTTGCAGCAGTCGGCTCAGCTCCCGGACCGACAGCGGCGCGTGCTGCCAGAGCGCCAGCATGACCAGGTACTGCGGGTGGGTCAGCCCCATCGGTTCCAGCAGCGGCCGGTAGACCGCGACGACGCCCCGGGCGGCGACGGAGAGCGCGAAGCAGACCTGCTCCTCCAGCGCCAGCGGATCCCCGTCGGGTTGTCCGTCCACGTGTTCCTCCTCGTCGCCGTTGCGATGCTACCAATGCTTGGTGTACCAATTGTTTGCACACCAAGCTTCAAGGAAGGGTCGTTGCCGATGAGCGAGGACAAGCCGGCGGCCAAGGCCCCGGGCGAGGGTGGCCGGCTCCTGGCCTGGGCGTTCAAGAACCTGGCCGGTCCGCCGGAGGTGGCCGGCGCGGTGCAGGGCGGCTCCCGGCAGGCCCGCGACGCCTGGAAAGAGGACCTGGAACGACGCAAGCAGTGGAGCCGCGAGCAGCGGGAACGCAAACGCGCCGAACGGGAGGCCCGCCGCGCCGAACGGTGAACCTCAGCCGTACGTGTCGCGCGGCCCCCGACCGCGCACCCGGCGCGGCCCCCGCGACCAGGACGGCGCCGCCGGCCCGTGGATGTGCAGCTTGCGGACCACGTTGTGGCCGACCTCCCCGGCGATCCGCTTCAACAGCGATCCGGCGAGCAGCCGCAACTGGGTGGCCCACGCGGTCGAGCGGGCCTCCACGGTCAGCTCGCCGTCCTCCAGCTTGACCGGACGGCTGTGCTGGGCGATCTCCGGCCCGACGACCTTCTCCCAGGCGCCGAAGACGGTCGCCTCGGCCGCCGGCTGCTGCCAGCCCCGCGCCTTCATCAGCCGTTCCAGCACCGCGCCCAACGGCTGCGGGTCACGCGGGTCCGGCCCCGGCCCGGAGTAGCCCCGCAGCCGCCGGCCACCGCCGTCGGCCGCGCCGGTCACCCCCGGTCGCCGGGTGCGGGCCGCCGCCTCCCGCCGGGCCCTCGCCGCGTCCAGCACCGCCCGCGCCAGCTCCGGTCCGCTCGCCCCGGCGTCGGCACCCGACGCTCCGCCGGAACCCGAACCACCACCGGCCCGCCCACCGGCGGCCTCGGCGCGGCCCGGGGAGGCGGCCTCGGCGCGGCCCGGGGAGGCGGCCTCCGCACCAACGGCCCCGGCGTCCGCGCCGGTCCCGGCCGGTCGGGACCGCGCACCCTCTGCGCCCCCGCCAGCTCCCCCGGGGGTACGCGCACCGCGTGCCCCGCCCGGGGTGGTGCGCCCCGGGCGGCCCGTCGACCCGGTGGGCTGCTCCGGTTCAGCCGACACGACGGACCGTCCCCTCGCCGACGGCGTACCGGGCGCCACGCAGGGCCACCGGGACGTCGTCGTCCACCGCACAGGTGACCAGGAGCTGACCGGCCCCGCCGACCAGTTCGGCCAGTCGCTCCCGGCGGCCCGCGTCCAGCTCGGCGAAGACGTCGTCGAGCACCAGCACCGGTTCGATCCCGTCGGCGCGCAGCAGGTCGTACCCGGCCAGCCGCAGCGCCAGCGCGTACGACCAGGACTCGCCGTGGCTGGCGTACCCCTTGGCGGGCAGCGGGCCGAGGGTGAGCACGAGGTCGTCACGGTGCGGCCCGACCAGCGTGGTGCCCCGCTCGATCTCGGCCGACCGGGATTCGACCAGCGCGGCGGTCAACGCCCCGGCCAGTACCTCCCGGTCGGTGCCCACCCCGGTCAGCTCCACCGACGGCCGGTACGCGATGCCCGCCGCCCCGGCCCCCGCCGCCACCGCGTCGTACGCCTTCGCCACGTGCGGGGTGAGCGCGGCGACCAGTTCCAGCCGGCCGGCGAGCAGCTCGGCCCCGTGCCGCGCCAGGTGGGCGTCCCAGACCGCCAGGGTCGACAGGTCACCGCCGCGCGACCCGCCCGTCTTGCGGGCCAGGTACGCCGTACGCAGCAGGGCGTTGCGCTGCTTGACCACCCGGTCGTAGTCGGCGCGCACCCCGGCGTACCGGGGCTGCCGGAGCACCAGCAGGTCGTCGAGGTAGCGGCGGCGTTCCGCCGGGTCGCCCCGGACGAGTTCCAGGTCCTCCGGGGCGAACAGCACCAGCCGCAACGCGCCGATCACGTCCCGGGCCCGCCGGGCCGGGGAGCGCCCGAGCCGGGCCCGGTTGGCCTTACCGGGGACGATCTCCAGCTCGATCAGCAGCTCCCGGCCGTCGTGCACCACCGCACAGCGGATCACGGCGGCGGTCGCGCCCAGCCGGACCAGGGGGGCGTCGGTGGCGACCCGGTGCGAGTCCAGGGTCGCCACGTAACCCAACGCCTCGACCAGGTTGGTCTTGCCGACGCCGTTCGCACCGGTCAGGACGTTCGGACCCGGCTCCAGATCGACGCCGACCCGCTCGTACGAGCGGAAGTCGACCAGTTCGAGCCGGCGGACGTACACAGCCTGTGGATGCCGCTCAGCGCTTGTGCACGGCGTGCCCGCCGAACTGCTGGCGCAGCGCGGCGACCGCCTTCATCGCGGGCGAGTCGTCCTGCCGGGAGGAGAACCTGGCGAACAGGGCGGCGGTGATGACGTTGAGCGGGACGGCCAGCCGGATCGCCTCGTCGACCGTCCAGCGCCCCTCACCGGTGTCGTCGGTGTACCCGGTCAGCGTGGCCAGGTCCGGGTCCTCGTCCAACGCGCGGTCGAGCAGGTCGAGCAGCCAGGACTGGACGACCGTGCCCTCCCGCCAGGACTTGATGATCCCCGGCACGTTCGTGACCATCTCGGCGGCGGAGAGCAGCTCGAAGCCCTCGGCGTAGGCGTGCATCAGGCCGTACTCGATGCCGTTGTGCACCATCTTGGCGTAGTGGCCGGCACCGACCGGGCCGGCGTGCACGAAGCCGTGATCGCCGGCCGGCTTCAACGCCTCGAAGATCGGCATCAGGTGGTCGACGTGCTCCTGCGCGCCGCCGACCATCAGGGCGTAGCCGTTCACGTTGCCCCAGACACCGCCGGAGACACCGACGTCGACGTACCCGATGCCCCGCTCGGCCAGCCGGGCGGCCCGGGGCGCGTCGTCGCTGAACCGCGAGTTGCCGCCGTCGATGATGATGTCGCCCTCGCCCAGCACCTCGGCGAGCGCGTCGATCGTCGCGTCGGTCACGGCGGCCGGGACCATCACCCACACCGCCCGGGGCGACTGCAGCTTGTCGGCCAGTTCGGCGAGGCTCGCGACGTCACTGCGGTCGGCGTTGCGGTCGTAGCCGACGACCTCCTGGCCGGCGGCGCGCAACCGCTCGCGCATGTTGCCGCCCATCCGGCCGAGTCCTACCAGGCCGAGCTGCATCTGCTCCTACCTCCGTGCGTCCGGGTGCTGCCGGTGCCGATCAGCGGGACACGCGGATCGGCATGATGAGGTACCGGTACCCAGGGATGACCTCGCCATCCTCACCTGCGGGGGAAATCACCGCCGGCTTGAAGGCGTCCACGAAGCGCAGCAGGGCGTACTGGGCCCCCAGGTTGGCCAGGCCGTCGATCAGGTACTGCGGGTTGAACCCGATGGTCAGCGGCTCGCCGGTGAAGGTGGCCTCCATGGCCTCGCTGGCGCGGGCCTCCTCGGTGCCGCCGGCCTCGACGACCAGGCCGTCGGAGCTGAAACTGAGCAGTACCGGGGTGGTCCGCTCGGCGACCAGGGCGACCCGCTTGACCACCTCGATCAGGGTGCTCACCGGCACCCGGGCCTCGGCGTTGCTGGTGGCCGGGAAGAGCGAGCGGACCGGCGGGTAGTTGGCTCCGTCGAGCAGCCGGCTGGTGGTGCGGCGGGTGCCGCCGGAGAAGCCGATCATGCCTTCGCCGGCACCGCCCTGGGACAGCGCCATGGTCACCTGGCCGCCGAGCGGACCGAGCGCCTTGGCGGTGTCGTTCAGGGTGCGCGCGGGGACGAGGGCGTTGATGCTGATCTCGGGGTCGTCCGGGTTCCACTCCATCTCGCGCAGGGCGAGCCGGTAGCGGTCGGTGGCGAGCATCGCCAGGGTGCCACCGGAGAGTTCCAGCCGGACGCCGGTCATCATCGGCAGCGTCTCGTCGCGCCCGGCGGCGATGGCCACCTGGCCGACGGCGGCGGCGAAGGCGGCAGCCTCGACGGTGCCGGCGCTCTCCGGCATCTCCGGCAGGGCCGGGTAGTCCTCCACCGGCATGGTGGGCAGGGTGAACCGGGCGCTGCCACAGACGAGCTCCAGGTGGGCGCCGACCGCGGCGATGTCCACCGGTTTGGCCGGCAGCGCCTTGGTGATCTCGGCGAGCAGCCGGCCGGAGACCAGGGCGGCCCCGTCGGCGTCGCCCTGCACCTCGACGCTCACCTGGCTGGAGACCTCGTAGTCGAAGCCGGAGACCTGGAGGTTGCCGTCGGTGACCCGCAGCATCACCCCGGCGAGCACCGGTACGGACGGCCGGCTGGGCAGGCTCTTCGCGGTCCACGCCACCGCTTCGGCGAGCGCGTCGCGCTCCACTCGGAACTTCATCAATGCCTCCGCGTCGACGTCAGCGACAACTCTCTCATGCCGACCGCTGCCCACCGTCCCGCCCGACCGTGCGGGTACCCATCGCACCTTAGGGCGCGTGGGCATCGGCTGTGCGCCCGACCCCGTGCTTCCGGTGCCGGGGTGACTGCCGACGGCAGCGCTGCGGCCCGATCCACAGGAAGTCCAACGGTGATGATTGGTTTTTGATTCTTCAGAAGAGATAACTCATCGTCTTCATCGCACCTGTGCAAACTGTGGGTAACTCGCGTCCTCGCAGCTCAGACACGTTATCCACCGGTGGGTTCGCTGTGGAGAACCGGGGGGTAAACCCGGTCGGTGGTCCACAGGCACCCGGTGTCCCCAGAGTTGTCCACCGTTGTCCACCGGTTGTCCACCGGTAATCCACCGGGTTTACCCCCAACGCTGTGGACAACCGGTCGGGCCCGGACCGCCGTCGTCCCCAGAACCTTCAACAGGTTGCCCACAGGCCCACCGTCGTCGGTGGACAACGACGGGGTTGTCCCCAGCCGTCCACAGCACTGTCCCCAGGGTTTGTCCACAGTCTGTGGGTAACCGGCTCCGGACGGAGCGTGGTTATCCACCGGTTGTGGAACAGGGGGTGTGGACAACCGGGTGGTCCTGTGGACAAAGAAGACGACGTCATGCGCTGATCGTGGCCCCTCGACCCGGTCGAGGGTCAACCCTGCCGGGGCGTACCGGCACGCAGACGCCCGGCCGAGGGGCTCGGCCGGGCGTCGGTGGTGCGGCGGGAGTGGCGTACGTCTCAGGTGTTCTGCTTGATCCGGTTGGTCAGCTCGGCGATCTGGTTGTACAGCGAGCGCCGCTCCGCCATCTGCTGGCGGATCTTCCGGTCGGCGTGCATCACCGTGGTGTGGTCTCGTCCGCCGAACGCCTGCCCGATCCGGGGCAGCGACAGGTCGGTCAGCTCCCGGCACAGGTACATGGCCACCTGGCGGGCGTTCACCAGCACCCGGGAGCGCGAGTGCCCGCGCAGGTCCTCCAGGCTCACTCCGAAGTACTCGGAGGTGGAGACCATGATCTGGTCGGCGGTGATCTCCGGGCCGGCGCCGTCGGGGATGAAGTCCCGCAGCACCTCCTCGGCCAGCGACAGCTCGACGTTGGAGCGGGTCAGGCTCGCGAACGCGGTGACCCGGATCAGCGCCCCCTCCAGTTCCCGGATCGAGTTCGACACCCGGGAGGCGATGAACTCCAGCACGTCCGGTGGGGCGTACAGCCGCTCCTGGGCGGCCTTCTTCTGCAGGATCGCGATCCGGGTCTCCAGGTCGGGCGGCTGGATGTCGGCCAGCAGCCCCCACTCGAAGCGGGTCCGCAGCCGGTCCTCCAGCGTCGCCAGCTGCTTCGGCGAGCGGTCGGACGTGATCACGATCTGCTTGTTCGCGTTGTGCAGCGTGTTGAAGGTGTGGAAGAACTCCTCCTGGGTCCGCTCGCGGTTCTCCAGGAACTGGATGTCGTCGATCAGCAGGATGTCGACGTCACGGTAGCGGCGCTGGAACGCGCTGGTCTTGTCGTCCCGCAGCGAGTTGATGAAGTCGTTGGTGAACTCCTCGGTCGAGACGTACCGGACCGACCGGGCGTTGCCGAGCGTCTGGGCGTAGTGCCCGATCGCGTGCAGCAGGTGGGTCTTGCCCAGCCCTGAGCTGCCGTAGATGAACAGCGGGTTGTACGCCTTGGCCGGTGACTCGGCCACCGCGACGCTCGCCGCGTGGGCGAACCGGTTGGACGAGCCGATGACGAACGTCTCGAACATGTACTTCGGGTTGAGCCGGTTGCCACCGGACTCCGTACCGCCGGGGCGTCGGTCGCCGGCACCGGGGCGGTGGTCGACGCCGGCCCGACCGGGCCCGCTGTCGGTGGCGCCGTCGCGGGCCAGGCCGCGCGGACCCTGCGGGTCACGTGGCGTGCGCCCCTGGTCCCGGTACGCGGGCTCGTAGCCGCGCGGGTCGGTGTCCGGCCCGGTGGGTCGGTGGCGTTCCTCGGCACCGTGCCGCTCGGGGGCGGGGTGGTGCGGTGGTGGCGGCTCGGTGAAGGCGACGCCGAAGAGGGTGTCCTGGCCGCCGTCCCGGCTCGCCGGGACCCGGGGCGGGCGGTGCCCGTCGCGCTCCGGCGGCCCGGCCGGCGGCGGCTCCGCCCCGGACTGCTCCGGCGGCCGGGCCTCCCGCTGGTACGGCGGTGCCGCCTCCTGCTGGTACGGCGGGTCGGGTTCGTCGAATGCCTGCGGCCGGTAACCGGGATGGTCGTCGACGGACGGTCCGGTCACCACCGGGGTGGCCTCGGGCCCGCTGCGGTAGACGGTGCCGGCCGGTCGCCCGGCGGCGTCCTCGGCGATCCGGACGGTGACCGCGACCTGGATCGGTCGGCCCAGCCGACGGGTGAGCGCCTCGGTGATGGCCGGGCGTAGCCGGGACTCGATGACGTCCCGGGTGAAGGCGTCCGGCACCGACAGCAACGCGGTGTCCTCGACGATCGCCCGCAGCCGGGTCAGTCGGAGGTAGGCGCGCTGCTGGGCGGAGATGATCTCGTCGGCGAGTTCGTCCGTCGCCGCGGTCCACACCGCGGCAAGGTCGATCGTTCCGGCCACCGTCGTGCCACCCCCTCGCCTCTGCTCCCGGCCGCCGCTGTGGTCCAGCGGATCGTGCCGGGCCCGCCACCGCGTTCGAGCGGGTGGTACCTCTCACCCACCGGACGGCTGACCGGCCGGCATCCACAAGTTATCCACAGCCTGTGTGTACCGACCGATTGTGGCCGCCCGCCGGACGCGGGTCGGACCTGCCCCCCTTGTCGGGGAGGGCGTTGAAGCGGGTTCACCGTGCCGAACGATTCACTGCCGGGTCCGGTCTTGCGCTCCGAACGACAACCCGGACCTGAAGCTGACCGCAAACGCGCACGGTAACAGCGACGGCTGTCCGCCATCAACCGACGCCCCCGTCAGGATCGGGACGCGACGCCGGATCGGCGGTGCCGCGACCCCCCGGAGCCGCAGCCCAGGGTGGTTTGACGGTCATTGCCCCCCTGCGTAGGCTGGAGCGGCTGCTCTGTCGCCCTCTGCTAGGGTGATGGGTGCTTGCTGTCCGTGGTCGCCGCCTCGCCCCGTCGAGGTTCCGTGCCGCCGGGCAGCGCCGATCGGAGGCCACCGCCGAGGTGGTCTGGTCCACCAAACGACCCCGGGCGAACCCGCACCGGGGACGTACGAAAACGGAGAGCCTGACGTGAGCAAGCGCACCTACCAGCCGAACAACCGCCGGCGCGCGAAGACCCACGGCTTCCGGCTGCGCATGCGCACCCGGGCCGGCCGCGCCATCCTGTCGACCCGCCGCGCCAAGGGCCGCGCCCGCCTGTCGGCCTGAGGCCGACCGGTCCGGGGACGTGGACAGTCGTGCTGACGGCCGCACAGCGACTGCGGCGTAGCACCGACTTCGCCGCAGCGGTCCGGGGTGGTCGACGCGTCGGTCGTGGTGCCGTCGTCGTCCACCTGACGGTGCCGGCGACCTCCACACCCGCGGCCACACCCCTCGGGACAACCCCGCCGGAGCCGGCGCGGACCACCGATCCGGAGTTGATCTCCGAGTCGAGCCGCGCCGGCTTCGTCGTGTCCAAGGCCGTCGGTCCCGCCGTGGTCCGCAACAAGGTCCGCCGCCGGCTGCGGCACCTGGTCCGCGAGCGGTTGGCCGAGCTGCCGGCCGGCAGCACCCTGGTGGTACGCGCCCTGCCCACCGCGGCCGGGACGCCGTACCCCCGGCTGGCGGGCGACCTGGACGCGGCCATCGCCGCCGCCCGGCAGCCCCGGGGCCGGAGGTCGCGGTGAGCAGCAGCCCGATCGTGCCGCCGCGCCGGAGCATGGGTGCCCGGATGCTCAGTGGCCCTATCATCGCGTACCGTCGTTGGATAAGTCCGGCGTTGCCGGCCCGCTGCCGGTTCTACCCGTCGTGCAGTGCCTACGCCCTGGAGGCGGTGACCCGTCACGGTGCGTTGCGGGGAGCCGGCCTGACGGTCCGGCGGCTGTCGCGCTGCCACCCTTTCCACCCTGGTGGACACGACCCGGTGCCGGAGCCGGGCCGCCGCCGACGCGCCGACGTGACTGGAGTCTGAGAATTGAGTCTCGACTGGATCTACTACGCGATCTCGTGGATCCTGCTGACCTGGCACTCGGCGTGGGACGCCATCGGGGTGCCGGTCGACGCGGTCCTCGGCACCAACTGGTCGTGGATTCTCGCCATCGTCTTCCTGGTGGTCACCGTCCGGGTGATCCTCTTCCCGGTCTTCGTCAAGCAGATCAAGTCCCAGCGGGCGATGCAGGCGCTCCAGCCGAAGGTCAAGGAGCTCCAGGAGAAGCACAAGGGTGACCGGGAGACGCTCCAGAAGGAGATGATGGAGCTCTATCGGAAGGAAAAGGCCAACCCGCTGATGGGCTGCCTTCCGATGTTCCTCCAGATCCCGGTCTTCCTGGGGCTCTTCCACGTGCTGCGCCGGCTCGACCCGGCCAAGGAGGCCAAGAGCCTCTACGGCTGGACCGCCGAGCAGTTCGACAGCGCCTCCAGCGCCAAGATCTTCACCGCCCCGATCGCCGGCAAGTTCGGCTCCACCGCCGACGAACTGGCCCGGCTGGGCGCGAACGGCACCACCGTGAAGGTGATCGCCGGCATCCTGGTCCTGGTCATGATGGGCACCACCTACCTGACCAGCCGCCAGATGATCCTCAAGACCGGCTGGGCCGAGGACCCGCAGCAGCGGATGATCCAGCGGCTGATGCTCTACGGCATCCCGCTCTCCCTGCTGGTCTCCGGCTCGATCTTCCCGATCGGTGTGATCATCTACTGGGTCACCAACAACCTGTTCACCCTCGGCCAGCAGCAGTGGGTGCTCCGCAAGTTCCCGCCGCTGGTGACCAACAAGGGGGTCGCCGGCGGCAAGGCGACGACCCCGGGTGGCCGCAACCCGGTGCAGCCGGCCAAGTCCGGTGGTTTCCTCAACCGGAACAAGCCCGTCGCGCAGGTGCCGGCGAAGCCGGCCGCGCCGAAGGTCGCCGGGCCGAAGCCCGGTGCCAAGCCGGTCAACCCGAAGAAGGGCCCGGCCAAGCGCCAGGGTTGAGCCGCCGGGCTGCCGTCGGCACGACCGGCGGCAGCCTCCGGTACCGCGCAGCCGCCGTGACGGCCGGCGCCGGACCGGACCCGCCGCGCCCGACGCGGCGGCCGGGACCGCCCCCACCAGACGTGCCCGTGTCGAGCCGGCCCCCATCCGCCGGCCGCCCCGGGAGACCAACGGACCCGACGGTCCGGCCGAGCTAGTACGGAGATGACACCGTGACCGACACCAGCATCCCCAGCGCGGACGCCTCGCTCGACGAGGAGACCGTTCCGACCGCCGCGACCGGTGAGGGTGAGTCCGCCGACGGCGGCAAGGAGAAGAAGTCCGCCGGCGAGGGTGAGTTGTTCGCCCAGAGCGAGATCGCCGCCGACTACATCGAGGGTCTGCTCGACATCCTCGACTACGACGGCGACATCGACGAGCTGGTCTCCGGTGGCCGTCCGGTCGTCGAGGTGGTCGGTGGCCGGT
Organism: Micromonospora sp. WMMD723; assembly: GCF_049863385.1. NCBI lineage: Bacteria > Bacillati > Actinomycetota > Actinomycetes > Micromonosporales > Micromonosporaceae > Micromonospora > Micromonospora sp. WMMD723. The sequence goes on along the minus strand of NZ_JBMKNR010000001.1, from coordinate 2,046,717 downwards.
TGCAGAACCTCGTCGGTCAGCGGGGTGCCACCCTGGAGGCGCTCCAGGAGCTGGCCCGGCTGGCCGTGTTCCGGCAGACCGGTTCCCCGAGCCGGCTCCTGCTCGACGTGGGCGGTTACCGCGCCACCCGGCGCAAGGAACTCGCCGCCGTCGCCAAGAACGCGGTGGAGAAGGTCAAGGAGCACGGCGAGCCGGTCCGGCTGGAGCCGATGTCGGCCTTCGAGCGCAAGTGCGTACACGACGTGGTCAACGCGATGAGTGGTGTGGAGAGCGAGTCCGAGGGTGTCGAGCCGACCCGACGCATCGTCGTCCGGCCGGCGGACTGAACTGGTGCCCACCGACGACGTCACGACCGATACCGCTGCCGGCCCGGGTGCACCACCACCCGGGCCGTCGCCCGATCGGCCCGTACCCTCGGCGCAGGACGCCGCGCTCCCGACCGAGCTGGCCGCCGCCGCGCGGACGCTGTTCGGGGACCGGCTCGACCTGGCCGTCCGGTACGCCGAACTGCTCGCCACCGACGGCGTGGTACGCGGCCTGATCGGCCCCCGCGAGGCACCTCGGATCTGGGACCGGCACCTGCTCAACTGCGCGGCTGTCGCCGAGCTGATCCCCGAGAACGCCAGCGTGATCGACGTCGGCTCCGGTGCCGGCCTGCCCGGGGTGGTGCTGGCGATCGCCCGTCCGGACCTGAACGTCGTACTGGTCGAGCCGCTGGCCCGGCGCACCTCGTTCCTCGTCGAGGCGGTGGAGCGGCTCGGACTGGCCAGGACCGTCCGGGTGTTCCGTGGGCGGGCCGACGAGGCGGCCACCGGAGCGAACGGTGTCGGCCCGTTCACCGCCGACGTCGTCACCGCCCGCGCGGTGGCACCGCTGGACCGGCTCGCCACCTGGTGCCTTCCCCTGGTCGTCCGCGGTGGACGACTGATCGCCCTCAAGGGGGCCTCCGCGGCGGACGAGATCGTCGAGCATGCCGGGGCGGTCGCCGCGCTGGGCGGAGGCGAACCGACGGTACGACTCTGCGGCACCGAACTCCTCGACCCGCCCACCACCGTGGTGGAGGTCGTCCGGGAGCGGGTGGTCCGTACCCCAGGCGTGAAGATGGCGCCGAAGCGGTCGCGTGGAGGCCGTAAGCGCGTCCGCTGACCCTGACCTGTCGGTGCGGAGTGCCGCGCGGCGTGGTGGGCTGGCCGACGGGCGGGGACCACCCAACCGTCCGGATAACGAAGATGGACCCGCCGCGCCCGTCCCCCGTAGGCTGACCGCGCGTCGATAGTGTGGGGCGGGCGGATGTTCGGGTGCACCGGATACCGATCGCCCCCGCCGGGCCGTACGCCCTGCGGTGCGAGCGCGTGTACGGCAAGCGAGACGGGGTGCGGACCGACCATCCGGAGCGGGTAGGGATGACAGGTGCATGACGACGGCAGGTACGACGACCCACGGGTGAACCGGCCCGAGGGGCCGGGCTCAGGCGTGGACCCTGTTTCACGTGAAACCGACCATCTGCAGGGCTGGACGACGGGCGGGCAGCCCATGATCCGGCCGCCGGAGCGCGATCCCGGGGTGCGCCGGGAGCCGCCCGCGGTGGGTGCCGCCCGTCCGGTTCCCGAGTCGTACGTGCCACCGCCTCCCGTGCCGCCCGGCCCCGACGGTCGACCGGTCAACGCCCCTGACGACCGGACGACCACCCCGGTACGACGGAACGCGGGGGCATCCTCGCGCTTCGAGGCACCGGTGCAGGGCAACACGCCACCGGTGCCCGTACAACCCCATCCCGGCGCGGTGCCCGATGCCGTGACCATGGTCGGCGCTCCCGCTCCCGGGGCCGTCGATGCGGCGGACGCCGCGTACGTTTCACGTGAAACCCCGACGCGCGAAGAGGATGATCCACCGTTGGCTATGGAGGCGATGCGCGCCGTGCAGATCCTTAATCCGAGTGGCGAGGTGACCATGCCCCGTCCCGAGCGGACCCGGGTGATGTGCGTTGCCAATCAGAAGGGCGGCGTGGGTAAGACCACGACCACGGTGAACCTGGCGGTGGCCCTGGCCCTGCACGGGAACCGTGTGTTGGTGGTCGACCTCGACCCGCAGGGCAACGCTTCCACCGGGTTGAACGTCCCGCACCACACGGGCGTGCCGGACGTCTACGACTGCCTGATCGACAGCGTGCCGCTGGCCGAGGTCGCCCAGGAGGTCGAGGGCATCCCCAACCTGTGGTGCGTGCCGGCGACCATCGACCTGGCCGGTGCCGAAATCGAACTGGTCTCGGTGGTCGCCCGGGAGTCCCGGCTGAACCGGGCGATCGAGGCGTACCCGGGGCACTTCGACTACGTGTTCATAGACTGCCCGCCCTCTCTCGGCCTGCTGACGGTCAACGCTCTGGTGGCCGCCCAGGAGGTGCTGATCCCGATCCAGTGCGAGTACTACGCGCTGGAGGGGCTGAACCAGTTGATAAACAACATCAATCTGGTACGCCAGCACCTGAACCCGAAGCTGGCCGTCTCCACGATCCTGCTCACCATGTACGACCGCCGTACCCGGCTGGCCGACGCCGTGGAACAGGACGTCCGCAACCACTTCGGTGACAAGGTTCTCCAAGCGGTCATCCCCCGTAACGTCCGCGTGTCGGAGGCCCCGAGCTACGGGCAGTCCGTGATGACCTACGATCCCGGATCGCGGGGGGCTACGAGTTACTTCGAGGCCGCCCAGGAGATCGCCGAGCGCGGTGCCAAGGAGCCGGTGAACCGGAATGCGTAGTGCGGACGAGTCGCTGGGAGGCGTCGTATGAAGAACCGTCCCCGGGGCGGTCTGGGTAGAGGGCTCGGTGCGCTGATCCCGACCGGGCCGGTGCAGGAGAGCAGTACGGCCACGGCGACCATGCCCGTGGAGGTCGACCCGGCGCGTCCGGTGATCGAAACGTCCGCCGATCCCGTGAGCCCGGCCCCGTCGATGCCCACCCCGACGGTCAGCGCGCCACCGCAGCCTGAGGAAACCCAACTCAGCCCGGTACCCGGTGCGCGCTTCGCGGAGATCTCCGTCGACGCGATCGTGCCGAACCCCAAGCAACCCCGGCATGTCTTCGACGAGGAGGCGTTGGAGGAGCTGAAAACCTCCATCCAGGAGGTCGGCTTCCTCCAGCCGATCGTCGTCCGTCAGCTCGACGGCGAGAAGTACGAACTCGTCATGGGTGAACGGCGCTGGCGTGCCGCCCAGGCGGTCGGCCGGGAGAGCATCCCGGCGATCGTCCGGGAAACCAAGGACGACGCGATGCTCCGGGACGCGCTCCTGGAGAACATCCACCGGGCCAACCTCAACCCGCTGGAAGAGGCCGCCGCGTACCAGCAACTGCTGGAGGAGTTCGGCGCCACCCACGAGGAACTGGCCCGCCGGATCGGGCGCAGCCGTCCGCAGATCTCGAACACGATCCGACTGCTGAACCTGCCCCCACAGGTCCAGCGGCGGGTGGCTGCCGGTGTGCTGTCGGCCGGTCACGCCCGGGCGCTGCTCAGCCTCGACGAGTCGGAGGCCCAGGAGCAGCTCGCCCTGCGCATCGTCGCCGAAGGACTCTCCGTACGGGCCACCGAGGAGATCGTCGCCCTGGCGCTCAGCGACGGCCCCACGAAGACGCCGGCTGCCAAGCGTCGGGCCAAGCCGCACGCGCCCGCGCTGACCGACCTGGCCGACCGGCTCTCCGACCGGTTCGACACCCGGGTGAAGGTGGACATCGGTCGGAGCAAGGGAAAGATCACCATCGAGTTCGCCACGGTGGACGATCTGGAGCGGATCGTCGGCATCATCGGCGTCGGCGAGGAAGAACAGGCGGAACCCGAGGACTGACGACCGTCCGGGTCACCGGGTCCGGTTTCGCCGGTACGGCCCGGCCGCCCGCCTCTGCCGCGCAGTCGTCGTTCCCGGCCGCGTATCCGCTCGGGTACGCGGCCGGTTGCTGCCCAATGGAGTCGTCCGGCCGGGCGGCTGGACCGTCGGTGGCCGACCTGCCCGGGAGGGCATGGGACCCGGTGTGCGGCAGCTGGCTCCTCCAGGCCCCACGCATTCGTCGGGTGGGCCCCTGACGACCCCGTCACCGGTGTCGGGCTCGCTGCCGTGGGAGGGCGTGGCCGTCTGGCGGCGGCTTTCACGAGCCACTTCCGCAGGCCCGGTTTCACGTGAAACCGGGGCGTGGCGGTGGTGCCCGGAGCGTTGAGACCGCAGGGATTCGTGGCGTGGTGGCCGCAGGGTAATGGTGCCCCGGTGAAGGTCGGAGCGGAGACGGTCAGGCTCGTCGGGCACGAGCGGTGGAGGGCAGCGCCTAGCGGGTCGAGAGACCACCCGCCTCGATGCCTGCGGTATCGGGGCGAGTAGTGCCGGGCGATGAGACACCGCGTGCGACGAAGGCGGGCAGGGGCCGTGGATGACCGGCCAGGCAACCAGATCCCCGCTCGCCCGTCGCATGACCGGACGAGCCTTGCGGAGGCAGTGCCGTCTCCGACCGACGCCGGTCGTGACGACTGCCCGGGTCCGGGGAGCGGCGGGCGGCATGCCCCGTCGCTCCCCGGGCTCCCAGCGACTGACGGCGCGCGCAAGCCGCCCGGTGGGTTCGGCCCGGTGGGACTCGGCCCGGCCGACCGACGCGACACCCGCCACGGACCTGCTCGTGGGCCGGCCCGATCCGGGGTTGCCAGCGGAAAGGCCGCGATGGTCGCCTCACCCCTCGGGGGTAATCTGCTGGCCGCTCAGATCGCCTGGAGCGCGACGACTACCCCGACCCACAAGTGGAGTCCGTCCGATAGGCGCAGAGGCCGACACGATTGATCTGAGGGCCGCCAGCGGTTGGCCGTGTCCGATGGGGCGTCGGGAAAGAAGACAGACGTGTCCGACGGCGCAACGTTTCACGTGGAACAGGGGGCACCGGGGGTGCACGATCGCCCGCCGCCCGCCGCCCGCCGCCCGCCGCCCGCCGCCCGCCGCCCGCCGCCCGCCGCCCGCCGCCCGCCGGGACCCGCCACCGCTCACCACCCGAGAACCGATGTCGACCCGGTGCCCCGATGTCGACCCGGTGCCCCGATGTCGACGTCGACCCTCTGGCCACATTCCCCGCACCTACCCGCCGGTGCTCCGACCGTCTCCCGGCACCCGCACGGTCGCTTCCCACGGACCTGCTGCCAGGGTCGGACGGAATCTCGTGGCGGCGGCACCTCCGCACGGGTGGTGCTCGACCCGCCAGCAGGCGAGTGGTGCCGAGAGGCGGCACGCAGCACCGAGGCACGACGCCAGCCCAGGCGAGCCCCGACACTCCACCCCGGTGTTGTTTCACGTGAAACCCGTCGACCGGCTCACCACGAACAGCGGCACGACATCGAAGCGAGAGGGGGAGGGCGGCCTGTGTGGATGGCGATCGGTCCCCACCACTAGCCATACGGGGCCGCCCGGTCTCCTGGAGGCGGACAAGGAGCCCCCCGTGAGTCGACGATCCCAGGCATCCGTTGGGGAAAACGGCGGCCGTCCAGCAGCCCGGCGAACCCCTCGATCGTTGAAGAAGACGGACCCCTGGTTCCTGTGAACAGTGCTGTGGATGAAGCACCGGAGTTATCCACAGAAGTTTTCCACAGGCTGCGCCCGTTTCACGTGAAACAGCGCGTCAGAACGCTCGCCAGCCTGTGGATGACGGGGTGTGCTGGTGATCTCATCAGCCTGTGGACAACCGCCATGACACCCCTCCGCACGCCCCCGTCGGTCGCCTCCCGTTGGCCGAAATCCCCTCATGATCAGCGGCGTTCGGGGTAGGGACAGCAGTCCTCGTCTCGGTTAGGGTCAGCGTCGTGCACGACACCCCTCCCCCCTCGGTTCCGGACTTCACCCAGTGGCCGTCGTTCCCCTTCGAAGGTGACCTCCGGGTCAAGCAGCTCGACGAGCCGGTAGCGGTCGAGCCTCCCCGCAAGGGCGAAGGGCTCCGGGAATGCATCGCCTGCAACGCGCCGGACGACGCGTACATCTGGGTGGGTGAACGCTGGCGGGTGCGGGCGATGGACCGTCCCACCGGCCTGCCGATGGTGCTCATCCTGGAGTCGCGGTCCCACCTCGACCTGGGCGACCTACCCAACCTGCTCGCCGCCGAACTCGGGGTGATGACGGTTCGGCTGGAGCGCGCCATCCGCTCGCTGGACGGTGTCGCCCGGGTACACGTGAACCGATGGGGCGACGGGTCCGCCCACCTGCACATGTGGTTCCTGGCCCGGCCGTACGGTCGGCTACAACTGCGCGGCACGTTCCTGTCGCTCTGGGACTCGATCCTGCCCCCCATCTCGGAATCCCAGTGGCGGGAAAACCTCGCGCACGTCGCGGCCTGGCTGGCCGAGTTCGGTGGACGCCCGCTCGCCGAGCCGCCGCGCATCCAGTGGCAGACGCCCTCCAGCATCGCCGCGCAGTCGTCGGCCGAGGCTGCGGCCGCAGCCGCCGAGGAAGCCGTCTCGGTGATCGAGTCGGCGGAGGAGACCCCGCTCCCGGTCACGGAGAACGCGCCCACCCCGGACCTGTCCACCGGGTCGGGAGGAGCCTCGGTCGACACCGTGGCGGAACACGCGGCGTCGGGGGGAGGAACGGTGGAAGAGCCGGGCAACGGCACCCCGGGCGACGACCCCGAGCCGGAGACCGGCCGGGACGCCGACGGTCAGCCCGCCGAGGCTGCCCACCCGGACGGCGGGTCCGAGGGCACCGGTACCGGTTCGGCGTCGAGCGGTCCCGACGATCCGGCGACGGAGATCACCGGGACCGACGAGCCGGCCGGAACCGGGAAGGGCAGCGGCGGAACCGGGGAGGACAGCAGCGGAACCGTCACCCGGGACACCGTCCGACACTGACGGACCGCCGGCCGCAAGCCGGCCAAGGGTCAGGAGCGGCGGGCGGCGGCCCGACCGACGAGCGTGCCGAGGACCTGGCCGAGGTCGAGCCCGGCCGCCTGGACCGCCAACGGCAGCAGCGACGTCTCCGTCATACCGGGCGAGACGTTGACCTCCAGCACGTGCGGCTGGCCGTCCCCGTCGACGATCAGGTCGACGCGGGACAGGTCACGCAGCCCGAGCGCGGTGTGCGCGGCCAACGCCACCTCGGCCACCGCACCGGCGACGGCCGGGTCGAGCCGGGCCGGCGCGTGCCAGGTGGTACGGCCGGCGGTGTAGCGGGCCGCGTAGTCGTACACGCCGTTGCGGGGGACGATCTCCACCGGCGGCAGCGCCTGCGGTCCGTCGCCCAGGTCGAGCACGGACACCGCGACGTCCATCCCCGCCACGTACCGTTCGACCAGCGCCGTCGAGTCGTACGCGAAGCAGCCGACCATCGCGGCCGGGAGGGCGGCGGCGTCCTTGACCACGGCGGCACCGAGGCCCGAACCGCCCTGCGTCGGCTTGACCATCAGCGGCAGCCCGAGCCGGTCCACGATCCGGTCGAGCACCGCCACCGCACCCAGCTCCGAGAAACGGTCGTGCGGCAGGGCCACCCAGTCGGGGGTGGGAATGCCGTTCTCCCGCAGCACCGCCTTGGCCGACGGCTTGTCCCAGGCCAGTCGGGCGGCCCGCGCGTCACAGCCGACGTAGGGCGCGTCGCAGAGGTCGAGCACACCCCGCAGCGAACCGTCCTCGCCGGTCGCGCCGTGCAGGGCGATCACCACGGCGTCGGGCGGGTCGGCGGCCAGCGCGGGCAGCAACGCCACGTCGGCGTCCCGCAATTCCGCCTCCACCCCGGCGCTGCGCAACGCGTCGAGGACCCGCCGGCCGGACCGCAGGGAGACGTCCCGCTCGTAGGACAGGCCGCCGGCGAGCACGAGCACGTGCAGGTCGGCGGCGGTGGAACCGGTCACGAGGGAGCGCTCGACGGGGGTGGCAGCCATCCCGGAATCATGCCAAGTCGGGGCCGGGGACGTCCGGACCACCCCGCCGGCTCCCGGTCGGCGTGACCGCGCCGAAGACCTGCCGCAGGGCCAGCTCCTGCTCCATCACCCGGGCCAGCCGGCGCACCCCCTCGCGGATCCGCTCCGGGGTGGGGAAGGAGAAGTTGAGCCGCATGTTGCCGGTGCCGGTGCCGTCGGCGTAGAAACCGGTCCCCGGCACGTAGGCGACCCGGGCGGCGATGGAACGTGGCACCATCGCCTTGGCGTCCAGCCCGTCGGGCAGGGTGGCCCAGACGAACAGCCCGCCGGTGGGCCTGGTCCAGGTGGTGCCCTCGGGCATCTGGTCGTGCAGCGCGCCGAGCAGCGCGTCCCGCCGCTCGCGGTAGACCTCCCGGTAGACCTTAAGCTGTTCGCGCCAGGGCATCGTCGACAGGTACGTCGAGACGGCGGCCTGCGCGAAGGCGCTGGGGCAGAGGATCTGCGCCTCGCTGGCGATGACCAGCTTGTCGCGGACGGCGTGCGGGGCGAGGATCCAACCCACCCGCAGCCCGGGAGCGAAGGTCTTGGAGAAGGTGCTCAGGTAGAAAACCCCGTCGCGGCGACGGGCCCGCAGCGGCGTGGGCGCGTCGCCCTCGAAACCCAGCTGGCCGTACGGGTCGTCCTCGACCACCAGCAGGCCGGCCCGCTCGCAGATGTCGAGCACCCGTTCCCGCCGCTCGTCGCTCAGCGTCACGCCGGCCGGGTTCTGGTAGGTGGGGATGGTGTAGAGGAACTTGACCCGACGACCGGCGCGGGCCTGGTCGGCGATGGCCACCTCCAGGGCCTCCGGGATCAGCCCGTCGTCGTCCATCGGCACGTGCACGACCTGGGCCTGGGCGGCCTGGAACACCCCGAGTGCGCCGACGTACGTCGGACCCTCGGCGAGCACCACGTCACCCGGGTCGAGGAAGAGCCGGGCCACCAGGTCGAGCGCCTGCTGCCCGCCGACGGTGACCACCACGTCGTCGGGGGAGGCGCCGCAGGAGGCGTCGATGCCGGAGAGCGCCATCACCTCGCAGATCCGCTCGCGCAGTTCCGGGCTGCCCTGGCCGATGCCGTACTGGAGGGTGGTGGAGCCGAACTCGGAGCCGAGCCTGCCGAGCATCTCGCCGACCGCGTCGAGCGGCAGCGCGGCGATGTAGGGTGCGCCACCGGCGAGCGAGACGACCTCCGGCCGGCTGGCGACCGCGAAGAGGGCCCGGATCTCCGAGGCGGTCATGCCCCGGACCCGCCGGGCGTACCGGTCGGTGTAGTCGTCGAGCGTCGTGCCGGTCATGACATCACCTCGATCGGGTGTCGGTCGGGCTCCCGCCCGCTGGGGTACCCGCGGTGCCGGCGACCATGGCGGCGCGGGACGCCGGTCGGCCGATCGTAGTCCCCGTTCGGCAGATTGCCGGTCACGATCCGGGTCGGGTCCACATCCCGGACGTCCCCTCCCCGTCCCGGGTGGCCATTCGCGCGTCCCCTCCCGTACGGTCGCCAGTCGGCGTACGATCGCTCGTCGGGGACGCAGCGGGCGATGCTGCCGCCGCGGGCTGGTCTCGCCTCCGAGCCTAAGTGTGGGGATGCTCTGATGTCGCGACGTCTGGTCAGTCTGACCCTGGACACCCTGGAAGACCTGCCCCGGCCGTGCCGGCAGTGCGTCTACTGGGAGCTGGACCCGGTCTCCGCCGAGCGGGCCTGCGCGAACGGTGACCCGGGGCTGGAGAAGGAGGCGTGGGTCTCCCAGACGCTCCTGGAGTGGGGTTCCTGCGGCAAGCTGGCGTACGTCGACGGGATGCCTGCCGGCTTCGTGATGTACGCGCCGCCGGCCTACGTACCCCGGTCGATGGCGTTTCCGACCTCGCCGGTCTCGGCGGACGCCGCGCTGCTGATGACCGCCAACGTGGTGCCGGCCTTCGCCGGCGGCGGGTTGGGCCGGATGCTGGTGCAGGGTGTCGCCCGGGACCTGACCAAGCGGGGCATCAAGGCGATCGAGGCGTTCGGCGACGCGAAGTTCGGTGACGAGCCGGACGACACCCGGGCCTGTGTCGCCCCGACCGACTTCTTCCTCTCGGTGGGCTTCAAGACGGTCCGTCCGCACCCCCGCTACCCGCGCCTGCGGCTGGAGTTGCGCACCGCGCTGAGCTGGAAGTCCGACGTCGAGTACGCGCTGGAGAAGCTGCTCGGTTCGATGAGCCCGGAGAGCCTGCTGCGGCCGGTGCGCCCCGCCCCGGCCACCCGCTCCAGCGCCGGCTGAGCGGGCCGCCGACCGGGGCGCCGGTTCAGTCCCGGCCCGCGCCGGCCGCCACCACCGCGCGGAGCGCGCTCACGTCGATCGAGCCGGTCGGCACGTCCCGTTCGACCGGGAAGAACATCCGCTGTACGGCCGCCACGAGCGCCTCGACGATCCGGTCCCGGAACCGGGGGTCGACCAGCCGGGCCCGGTCCTGCGGCGAGGTCAGGTAGCCCACCTCGACCCGTACGGCGGGCATCCTGGTCAGCCGCAGCAGATCCCACGCCTTGGCGTGGGTACGGCAGTCGCGCAGCCCGGTCCGCGCCACGATCTCCCGCTGCACCAGCCCGGCGAGGCGTTCCCCGGTGGCCGAGGTGACGCCGTTGTCGGTGCCGTAGTGGTAGGTGGCGACCCCGTCGGCGGCCGGATTGACGTGGCCGTCGGTGTGCAGCGAGATGAACACGTCGGCGCCGAGGGAGTTGGCCAGCTCCGCCCGGTCGATGTCCGGCAGGCAGGTACGCGGCGCGGGGCCCCGGGTCAGCTGCACCCGGACGCCGGCCGCGGCGAGCCGCCCCTCCAGCCGGCTGGCCAGGTCGTGCACCAGGTCCGCCTCGGTCCAGCGCAGCGTCCCGTCGGGCACCACCACGCCCGGGTCGGTGCCGCCGTGGCCGGGGTCGATGACCACGGTGCGCCCGACCAGGGTCGGCCCGGACTGTCGGATCGCGTCGGACTCGCGCAGCCACTGGGGGCGTCCGCCGACCACCTTGCGGCCGAGCCGGCGCAGCGCGCCCATCGTGTACGGCCCGCAGGAGCCGTCCGGTTTCAGCCCCACCTCCCGCTGGAACTGCGCCACCGCCCGCGAGGTGCGGACGCCGTAGACGGCGTCCGCGCCGCCGACGTCGTACCCCATCTCCAGCAGGCGTTCCTGCAACGACCGGACGTCCTCGCCGATCAGCGGGTCGGGCACCGCGTGGTAGAGGGTGCGCGCGCCGAGCCGCCAGCGGGCGGCGTCCAGGGCCCGCCAGGTCTCGGCACCGACCCGCCCGTCCGCACTGAGCCCACGGGACTGCTGGAAGGCCCGCACGGCCCGTTCGGTGGCGGCGTCGAACTCGTCGCCGGGCGCGGCGAGGAGGTCCAGGCCGGTCAGGACGGCACGGATCTCGGTCACTGCCGGTCCGCGGTCACCGGGTCGGATCGGACGCACGCAGGACCCCCTCAGAGGTTGGCTGCCGGGCACCTTCGATGACGGCCACGCTTGCGCGTCCGGTAGGACCAGCGCTTACGGAGCGTACCGTGGCCGGTTGCCGTCGGCCGGGGGTTCGTGCAGGTCAGGGACCGGAACAGCCGGAACCCCGCACCCGGTGGGGGTGCGGGGTTCCCGGTGGTGGAGCGCGGTTACAGCGCCGACTCGATCAGCCGGACCAGTTCGCCCTTCGGCTTGGCACCGGCGATCGACTGCACCGGCTCGCCGTTCTTGAAGATGGTGAGGGTCGGTACGGACATCACCCGGTAGGCGCGGGCGGTCTCCGGGTTCTCGTCGATGTTGAGCTTGACGATGGTGACCTGGCCGGCCATCTCGCCGGCGATCTCCTCCAGCAGCGGCGAGACCTTGCGGCACGGCCCGCACCACTCGGCCCAGAAGTCCACCAGGACCGGCTTGTCGGACTTGAGCACGTCAGCGGTGAAACTGGCGTCGGTGACGACCTTGGTCGCTCCCACTATGACCCTCCTTCTCAGTTGTGGTGTTGCAGTCGTTCAGCTCAGGGTGGCGATGAACCGCTCGGCGTCGAGGGCGGCGGCGCAGCCGGTGCCGGCGGCGGTGATCGCCTGCCGGTAGGTGTGGTCGACCACGTCACCGGCGGCGAAGACGCCCGGCACGCTGGTACGGGTGCTCGGCGACTGCACCTTCACGTAACCCTCGTCGTCCAGCTCGACCTGGCCGCGGAAGAGTTCGCTGCGCGGGTCGTGGCCGATCGCCACGAACACGCCCGTCACGTCGAGCACCTTGACGTCGCCGGTGTGCACGTTGCGGACCCGGACGCCGGTCACCTTGCCGTCGGCGCCGAGCACCTCCTCGACGGTGCTGTTCCACTCCACCCGGATCTTGTCGTTGCTCAGCGCGCGGTCGGCCATGATCTTGCTGGCCCGGAACGAGTCGCGCCGGTGGATGATGGTGACCGACTCGGCGAACCGGGTGAGGAAGCTGGCCTCCTCCATCGCGGAGTCGCCGCCGCCGACCACCACGATGTGCTGGTTGCGGAAGAAGAACCCGTCACAGGTGGCGCAGGACGACACGCCGTGGCCCAGGTACTCCTGCTCGCCCGGCACGCCCAGCGGACGCCAGGCCGAGCCGGTGGAGAGGATGACGGCCCTGGCCCGGTAGGCGGTCTGCCCGACCCACACGGTGCTCACCGCGTCGGAACCGGTGTCGCCGGTGTCCTTCAGCTCGACCCGGGTGACGTCGTCGGTCAGGAACTCCGCACCGAACCGCTCGGCCTGCTTGCGCATGTTGTCCATCAGCTCGGGGCCGAGGATGCCGTCGGCGAAACCGGGGAAGTTCTCCACCTCGGTCGTGGTCATCAACGCACCGCCGGACTGCACACCCTCGATCACGAGTGGCTTGAGGTTGGCGCGTGCGGCGTAGACCGCCGCCGTGTACCCGGCCGGCCCGGAGCCGATGATGATCAGGTTGCGGACCTCGTCCACTGCCGTCTCCCGATGTGTGTGTACGACATCGGCGGCGTACCGACGTCGATCCGAGCGCCGACGGTTCAACGACGTCGGCGGCTGACTTGCAGAACGTCATCGTACGAACCGGGGATTCCCGGACCGGTCGTCCGGTGGGTCACGTCACGCGATGCGGGACGAGCGGTGACCGGGCCCTCACCCTACCCGCGACTGGTAGCGGGTGTCCGCGCCGGACCCCGGCACACCGCACTCCGCGCCGCTCGCCCACGCCCAGCGTCCACCGCTGGGATCGGTGAAGCGGACCACCACCGCCGGCAGGCCGTTGAACGTGGCGTAGTCGACCACCTCGATGGCGATCGGCCCCCGGTTGTGCTCGGCTGCGATGTCGGCGAGGCAGGCGTCGAGCGCCGCCCGCCCGGTCAGCCGGTCCAGCCCTGCGGGGGCGGCGAGCCGCTTGCTCTCCGGCGCGCCGGGGCTGATCTGGGTAGTGACCCCCGGGCCGTCACCGGGCGGGAGACCCGGCGGGGTGGCGGTCTGGACCAACGGGGCCTCCGTGGTGCCCCGCAGCGTCGACGGGGACCAGTCGACGCCGCTGCGCCGGGTCTCACCGCTGAACCGGAACCCACGATCCGCGCGCTCCTGCGCCGGGCCGGCCATCGAGGTGGCCCCGTCCCGGTCGGTGGTGCCGTCGACCAGGTGGGCGACGCCGAAACCCACCGCGGCCAGCGACGCCGCAGCGAGGGTGACCGGCCCGGCCAGCCGCGCCCAGCGTCGCCGCCGGCCGGGGCCCGACGGATCGGCACGTCCCTCGTCGGGACGACCGCCGGGAGTACGCCGACCGCCCGGCTGCGTCGGCACCGGGCCGGCTGCCCGGACCGGCCGGACGTCGCCCGGTGCGGCCCGGCGGGTCGTCGCGTCGTCGTCGGCGGGCGGGTCGGCGGCCGGACCGGCACCGGCGAGCACGGCGGTGAGTCGCTCCACCACGGCCAGCGGCATCTCCGGTGCGGCGGCACCCCAGCCGGCCAATGCGTCGTGCACCCGGGCCACGGCAGGCGTCAGGGCGGCGTACGCCTCGGCCCAGGCCGGGTCCTCGGCCATCAGGCGGGCGACGACGGTCTGCTCCGGGGTGCCGTCCAGTGCCCCGCCCACGTAGTCGGCGAGCAGGTCGTGGTCGACCTCCCTGAACTCCCGGCCCGTCACTGCTCCTCCTGGATGGCGTCCCGCCGGGCCTGCCCCGACCCCGATCGGACGTCGCTGGCCGGCTGCCGGTTCCCGGGTGTGACGTCGGGAACGTCCCGACCCGTCCGGCGGGACCCGTCCGGCGTGGCCGACCCGACCGGGGGGTGGTCTCCTCCGGTGCGCAGGTGCCCCAGCACGCCGGCCAGCCGGGCCCGGCCCCGGGCGCACCGGCTCTTCACCGTGCCCTCGGCCACGCCGAGGATCCGGGCGACCTCGGCGACCGGGTAGCCCTGCACGTCCACCAGGATCAGCGCGGCCCGCTGCTCGACCGGCAACCCGGCCAGCGCCTGGCGTACCACCAGGGCGGTGTCGTGGTCGGTGGCCGGGGCGGCCGGTTCGACGCCGCCGGTCCCCCGGGCGTCGTCGGTGTGGTTGCCGTCGGGCAGCGGGACGGTGGGGTGCGCCTGCCGGCGGCGGAGCCGGTCCAGGCAGGCGTTGACCACGATCCGGTGCAGCCAGGTGGTGACGGCGGAGTCGCCCCGGAACCGGCCGGCGGCGCGGTGGGCGGACAGCAGCGCGTCCTGGAGGGCGTCGGCCGCCTCCTCCCGGTCGCCCGTGGTTCGCAGAGCCACCGCCCAGAGCCGGTCGCGGTGCCTGTGGAAGAGTTCGGTGAAGGCGTCCCGGTCACCGGCGACGTGGGCGCGGAGCAGATCCAGGTCGGTGGTCTCGGGGTGCGACACCACGACCGACGCCGGCCCACCGGTCGTCGGGTCGGGTGACTGCCCGCCGCGACCGACCATCACCACGTCCGGCGGAGGCGGTGACGGGGTCGCGGCCGGCGGATCACGATCCCTGGACCGAGATCTCCTGGACGCCCAGCTTGAAGCCCCGCTCGGTGGAGGGCAGCTCGGTGATCCAGAAGAGCAGGTACTGGTACTTCTGCTCGGGGTCGAAACCGTCGAAGGCCATCTTGGTGCCGTCGTGCTGCTCGAACGGCTGGCCGATCCGGGTCTTGAAGCCCTTGACCAGGTCCTTGTCGCCCTGCGAGGTGGACGGGAAGTCGCCGTTGCCGGTGAACAGCGCGGCGGAGACGCCGGAGTCCGACAGGGTGGCGGTGAGCGACTTGACCGTGTGCGGGGCACCGAGGTCGATCCAGACCCCCATGCCCTTCTTGTAGTTGCTGAAGTTGGCCGAGTAGTAGGTGTCGGTCTCCCAACCCTTGTCCTCGTCGCCGTCCATCATCTTCTCGGCGTCGTCCAGCTCGTTGCGCTGCCGGCTGTCCGGGTCGATGATCCGGATGTCCTGGATGGCGAGCTTGCGCACCACGGGGGCCGGGGTGGCGTCGCCGGCCGGCGCGCTGTTGGAGGGGCGGGCCACCGGCTCGGTCTCGGGGCTGTCGTCGCCGCCCAGGGTGGTGATGCCGATGAGCAGACCGACGAGGGCGACCGCCAGCAGCCCGGCGATGCCGATCGCGACCTTCCGGCCGCCCGCGGCGGCCAGCGGTGAACGGTCCTCGACGCCGTCGGCGGTGAACCGGATGGTGCCGGTCTGGTCGAGGAAGTGGTCCTCGGCGGGAATGTCGAGGCGACCCAGCTCGGCGGAGAGCACGTCCGACGACGGCGGGGCGATCTCGGCGTCGAGCAGGTCCATCGTCAGGTCGTCGAGGTACGCCGGGACGCCGGCCCGGACCTGCCGGGGTGCGGCGATGGCGCCGCTGGCGTCGCGGACGGCGTCCGGGATGGCGGCCCGGCCGTGGCCGGCGGTCGCGCCGCGCAGCGGGGCCTCGGCGTGCGGCCAGTGACCGGTGAGGGCGAAGTAGAGGACACCCCCCACCGCGCGGATGTCGGCTTCCTGGCTGTCGTCGCCGTCGGTGCGGGCGTCGGCCAGGACCACCCGGCCGTCGTCGCTGATCATCACGGTGCCGGGGTGCACGTTGCCGTGGACCATCCCGGTGGCGTGCACGGCGGCGAGGGCGCTGGCGACCGCGTTGCCGACGGCGGTGGCCCGGGCCGGGTCCATCGGCCCTTCGGCGACCAGCTCACGCAGGGAACGGCCGTCGACCCACTCCCGGACGACGTACGCCCGGACGTCCTCGTCGATCGCGTCGTAGACGCCGACCAGGTTGGGGTGGATGACCCGGCTGGCCGCCACGGCGGCCTGGAGCATCTCGGTGGCCGAGTCGCCGCCGGGGTAGCGGAGCACCACCGCCACGGGTCGGCGCAGGATGACGTCGACCCCCCGCCAGACCAGGCGCCCGGCACTGTCGTTGTTGATGTGCTCGACCAGCTCGTACCGCTCGGCGAGGATCTCACCGGCCGTGGGAGCACCGAAGGTCATGACCGGAGGAGCAGTTTCCTCCGCCTCCTGACCCTCGCCGACCTGGGTCACCCGTCCTCCCTCGGTGATCGTGTCGATCGATGGACCCGCGCTGCTGGGCATGTGGCTTCCCGCTCCGCCGTCGCTGGAACCGACCGGCGGCGTCGACTCGGGCGTCGGCCACCTGCCGTGTCCGTCGACAGCGACCTTACCCGGACCGCCCGTCATACCGACATGTCATCTTCCCGCCGCGCGCGACGGCCTGTCGCATATGGGGCGGAAAGTCCGTTTAACGCCACTCTCTCCCACGTTGCTGACACATGTACTGGCCAATCTAGACGCCCGTCGCAAACCACCGGCGTCCGGGCCGACCCGCCGGGAACGATCAGGCGTCGGCAGGTCTGGTTCCCGCCGAACGGTCGTACATGCTCAGCCTTACGGTTGGTTATCCACAGCCCTTTACGGTGACTGAGCGGGCAATCACCAAGTTATCCACAGGCGTGTCCCCAGGCTGGTGATCCTCGTTCACCCTGCGTGTCCCCTGCCCGGTCGAGGGCTGGCCGGCGGCTCAGCGGCCGAGCCGCCGGCGCACCATCGCGACCACCTCGGTGATCTCGCCGATCCGCAGCACCATCGCCAGGCCCAGGTACGTCCCGCCGATCACCGCACCGCCGAGCACCAGCCGCACCGCCGCCGCCAGCCGGCTCAGGTTCTCCGGGTCGCCGGGCAGCAGGTTGACCACCAGCAGCCCGACCAGCGCCGCGCCGAGCGCCGCCACCAGCACCTTGCCCATGGTCCGCATGATCCGGCCCAGCCCGATCCGGCCCACCCGGGGCCGCAGCAGCATCGCCGAGAGCACCGCCGCCGCCACGTACGAGATGGCGTTGCCGAGCATCATGCCGGCCGCCGCGAAGGTGGCCGAGAAGGTGACGAAGACCCCGATCTGCACGGCCACCCGCAGGATCACCACCGGGATGTTGACCAGCGCCGGGGTACGGGTGTCCGGCAGCGCGTAGAAGGCGAAGGTGAACAGCTGGCTGATCGCGAACGGCACCAGACCCAGCGCGGCGACCAGCAGCACGAGCGAGGTGGCCAGCGCGTTGTCACCGTTGAACGCGCCGTACTGGAAGACCACCACGGAGACCGGGCCGGCCAGCACCGCGTAGCAGACCGCGATCGGGGCGAGCACCGCCGTCACCATCCGGGTGCCCCGGGACAGGTCGGCGGTGACGTCGGTGAACCGGCCCTCGGCGGCGGCGGCGCTCATCCGGGGCATCAGCGCCGTGATGATCGAGACGGCGATGATGCCGTGCGCCATCATCAGCAGCAGGAAGACGTTGTTGTAGATCAGCAGGCCGGCGTTGCTCTCGTCGCCACCGGCGGCCCGGGTGAGCAGGTTGACCACCACGAACAGGCCGAGCTGGTTGACCGCGACGTAGCAGAACATCCAGCCACCGAGCCGGGCCAGCTCACGCAGGCCCAGCTCGCGGAAGTCGAACCGCGGCCGCCACCGGAAACCCACCTTGCGCAGCGCCGGCAGCAGCCCGGCCGCCTGCACCGCCACGCCGAGCAGGGTGCCCCCGCCGACCAGCAGGACGCGGTCCCAGCCGATGTCCTCCGGGCCCAGCGCCTGCGCGCCGTACACCACGATGTAGAGGCCGAACGTGCCGATGACGACCAGGTTGTTCAGGATCGGCGCCCACATCGGCGCGGCGAAGTGCCCCCGGGTGTTCAGCACCGCCGCGATCAACGCGCTGATGCCGGTGAAGAACAGCATCGGCAGCATCAGGTACGACAGGTTGGTGACCAGGCTCGTGTACGCCGCGTTCTTGCCGCCGGCGTAGAGCGTGGTCAGGGTCGAGGCCAGCAGCAGGGCCAGCACCACGGTGACCGCGAGGGCCAGCACCGCGAGGGTCAGCAGCCGCTGGGCGTACGCCTCGCCCCGGTCCGGGTCGGTCTTGCTGCGGCGTACCAGCACCGGGATCAGCACGCTGGTCAGCACGCCGCCGAGCAGGAACTCGTACACCTGGTTGGGCAGGAACTGGGCGGTGGTGAACGCGTCGCCGACGGCGCTGCCCAGCGCGGCGCCGATCATCAGGTTCCGGATGAAGCCGGTGCCCCGGCTGACCAGGCTGCCGACCGCCATCACCGCACTGTTCGCCGCCGCGCTGGTCTCGGCGACCACCTCCTGCGGCGGCGCGGTCGCCTCCACCCCCGGCTGGTTCAACGGATCGGCGGAGATGAAGGTCGCACCGTCGTCGTACGGCCGGGGACCGTCACCCCCCTGCGCGGCGTTCGCGCTGCGGTAGAGCCCGCCGCTCATCTCCAGCCTCCCCGGGGTACGTCGGAGCCGGCACCGGTCCGCACGTCCATGACCATAGTCAACCCGTACCCGACATCCGCGCCCGGCGGATCGGTTCCCGTCCCCGCCCGATAGGCTGGCGATCCCATGTCCGAAGCCTCCACACCCCACGCCGCCGCACGCCGTGAACTCACCACCGTGCAGCGCAACGCCGTCGCCGAACTGCTCCGCGTCTCCCCGGTCGCCGACGAACTGGGCCGCCGGTTCGCCCGCGCCGGGCAC
Organism: Micromonospora sp. WMMD723; assembly: GCF_049863385.1. Classification (NCBI taxonomy): domain Bacteria; kingdom Bacillati; phylum Actinomycetota; class Actinomycetes; order Micromonosporales; family Micromonosporaceae; genus Micromonospora; species Micromonospora sp. WMMD723. The sequence continues at coordinate 2,027,814 of NZ_JBMKNR010000001.1, read as the reverse complement.
GAACTGCACCTGGTGGGTGGGTCCGTCCGCGACGCCCTGCTCGGTCGGCTCGGCGACGACCTGGACTTCTGCACCGACGCCCACCCCGAGCAGACGCTACGGATCGTCCGGGGCTGGGCCGAGTCGATCTGGGAGACCGGTCGGGAGTTCGGCACCATCGGCTGCCAGCGCGACGGCCTCCGGCTGGAGGTCACCACCTTCCGCGCCGAGGCGTACGACCAGGTCAGCCGCAACCCCGTCGTCGAGTACGGCACGAACCTCACCGACGACCTGAAGCGGCGGGACTTCACCGTCAACGCGATGGCGGTCAGCCTCCCCGACCACCGGTTCACCGACCCGTACGGCGGGCTGGACGACCTGGCCGCGAAGATCATCCGTACCCCCGGCACGCCCGCCGAGTCGTTCGGCGACGACCCGCTGCGGATGCTGCGGGCCGCCCGGTTCGCCGCCCAGCTCTGCTTCGCCGTCCACCCCGACGTGCGGGCGGCGATGGTGGCGATGGCCGCCGACCTGGACCGGATCACCGCCGAGCGGGTCCGCGACGAGTTCACCAAGCTGCTGTGCGGCACCGACCCGATCACCGGGCTGCGGCTGCTCGTCGACACCGGGCTGGCCGACCGGTTCCTGCCCGAGCTGACCGGCCTCAAGCTCACCATCGACGAGCACGCCCAGCACAAGGACGTCTACGAGCACACCCTGACCGTGGTGAGCAACGCGGTGTCGTACGAGACGGACGGCTGCGACTTCGTGCTCCGGATGGCCGCGCTCATGCACGACGTCGGCAAGCCGGCCACCAAGGCGGTCGGTCCCGACGGTCGGGTCAGCTTCCACCACCACGAGGTGGTCGGTGCCCGGCTGACCAAGAACCGGATGAAGGCGCTGCGCTACCCGAAGGACGTCACCTCCCAGGTCACCAAGCTGGTCGGCCTGCACCTGCGGTTCTACGGCTACGGCCGGGGCGAGTGGACCGACTCGGCCGTGCGCCGGTACGTCACCGACGCCGGTGACCTGGTGGACCGGCTGCACAAGCTGACCCGCTCCGACTGCACCACCCGCAACCGGCGCAAGGCGGCCCAGCTCGCCGCCGACTACGACGCCCTGGAGGAGCGGATCACCCGGATCGCCGCCGAGGAGGACCTGGCCCGGGTCCGGCCCGACCTGGACGGCAACGCGATCATGGAACTGCTCGGGGTGCCGCCGGGGCCGGTGGTCGGCCAGGCCTGGCAGCACCTCAAGGAACTGCGGCTGGAACGTGGCCCGCTCGACCGTGACGAGGCCGAGGCGGAACTGCGGCGCTGGGCCGCCGAGCAGGGCCTGAGCTGACCTGAACGACGCGAGGGGCCGCCCGGCGCACGCCGGACGGCCCCTCGTCGCGTACGGGTCAGCGGGTCTCGACCGCGCTGCCCTCGACCGGCGGCTTGCCGTTGGCCGGGGACCCGGCCGACGCCGCGCCGAGCTTGGCGAGCAGACCGGCGAGGTCGATGCCGGTGAGGTCGGAGCCGAGCTGGAGGCCCTGGGCCACGTTGCCGGCCACCGACTTGGTCAGCGACGACGCCCCGTCGGTGGAGATCACCGTCAGCTTGTCGATCGCGCCGATCGGGGCGCTGGCCGCCTCGACCACCTGCGGCAGCACCTTGACCAGCAGGTCGAGCACGGCCGCCTCGCCGTACGCGGCGAACGCCTCGGCCTTGCGGGCCATCGCGTCGGCCTCGGCCTGACCCCGGGCCAGGATGGCCGTGGCCTCGGCCTGGCCCTCCCGCTCGACCGCCTCGGCGATCGCGGACCGCCGCCGCTGCTCGGCCTCACCCTCCTTGGCACCCTCGATCGCGTTCGCCTCGGCCAGCGCCGCCCGGCGGGCCCGCTCACCCTCACCGGTGAGCCGGGCCTGCTCGGCGGCGGCCTGGGCGGCGGCGATGGTGGCCTGCCGCTGCGCGTCGGCGTTCAGCACCGCCGCGTTGCGGGACGCCTCCGCCTCCTGCTCCACCTTGTACCGCGCCGCGTCGGCCGGCTTGCGGACCTCGGTGTCGAGCTGCCGCTGCTTGAGTTCGGCGTTGCGCTCGGCGACCTTCTGCTGCTCGGAGAGGATCGCCTGGTCCCGCTCGGCCTGGGCGAGCGGTCCGGCCGCCGCCGACTTGGCCTTCGCGGCGTCGATCTCGGCCTGGATCGCGGCCTGCTTCAGCGACAGGTTCCGGTTCGCCTCGGCGATCGCCTCCTCGGCCAGCAGCCGCTCCTGCTCGGCCTGCTGCCGGGCGCGCGCCTCGGCGATGGCCGCGTCCTTGAGCACCCGGGCCGCCTCCGGCCGCCCCAGATCCTGCAGGTACGACCCCTCGGCCAGGATGTCCTGGAGCTGGAAGGTGTCCAGCACCAGACCCTGGTTGGTCATCGAGTGCTCGGCCTCCTCGGCGACCGCGTTGGCGAACGCTGCCCGGTCCCGGATGACCTCCTCGACGGTGAGTCGGCCGACGATCGAGCGCAGTGCGCCGGCCAGCACCTCCCGGGTGAAGTTGTCGATCTCGTCCTGCTGGTGCAGGAAGCGCTGGGCGGCGGCGCGGATCGCGTCCTCGGTGCCGCCGACCTTGACGATCGCGACACCGTGCAGGTCGGCCCGGATGCCCTGCTTGCTGACCGCGCCCCGGATGCCGACGTCGATGCGGCGGCTGGACAGGTCGAGCGACTGGAGCTTCTGCACCACGGGCAGGACGAAGACCGACGCGCCGAGGACGACCTTCTGGCCGGAGTTGTCGGTGGACCGGCCGCCGTCGGCGGTCTGCGTGGTCCGACCCTTGCGGCCCGTGACGATGAACGCCTCGTTCGGCCCGGCCACCTTGATCCGGGAGAGCACGAACAACACGAGGACGAGGGCGAGGACGACCGCGCCGCCGATGGCGATGAGGAGAGGCATGGTGGTTCCGTCTCTGCGAGAAGAGGGGTCAGTAGGTCTCGACGTGCACGCTGGTCTCGCTCAGCGTCTGCACCACGAAGATCTGCGCGCCGAGCGGGATGGGCCGGTCGGCGCGGGCGTTGAGTTTCACGGGTTGGCCGGCGACGCGTACCCGGACCTCGCCGTAGCCGCCGGCCGGGATCGGGGTGACCACCAGGCCGAGCGCGCCGACCAGGTCGTCCCGGGTGGGGGTGGCGTCGGTGCGCATGTCGCGCGCCGCCCGGCTCAGCCGCCCCGCCAGCCACGCGGTGGGCACCGCGGCGAGCGCGCCGCCACCGACCGCCGCCGCGATCATCCCCGGGGTACGCCCACCGAGCAGTTCGTTGACGATGGCCGCGCCGAAGCCGAACGCGCCGAGGAAACCGGCGACCGCCTCGACGGAGACCGGACCGTCGACATCGGGATGACCGAAATGCAGGATTTCGCCGCCGAGCAGGGCGAGCGCCAGCACGCCGACGCCCGCCCCACCGATGATCAGAAAGATGAGCGTCCCCGTGGCCACGACCTGCACGGTAGCGACCCGACGCAACGTTCCGCGTGATCATTCGGGGGCGACGGACGCCGTCCGTTCGGCCAACTCCCTCGGCGGCGGCAACCGTTGCGGCTCGTGTCCGGCGGGGTCGGCGAGGACGACGTCCCGGTGACCACCCGGCCGGGTGCGGCGGGACGATTCTGCCCGTCCTTCGGACGGCAGTTGACGCAGCACCCTCGGGTCGCGCAATTTCCGTCGGGTGGGAGTTGGCTTTTCCGCACAAACAGGAAGCCCTTGTGTTTGCGGCACCCCCTACATAACATATCGACAACGCCGAATTGCTGATCCCGAGGTTAAGATCCGAATAACATGAGCCTTGACGCGTACCTCTCCTCTCCAGGGGGCGCCAGCAGGGGCGTTCTTCCCGAACGAGGTGGGTGTATGAAAGAAATCCGAATCAGCCGACGGGACGGTTTCGTCGCGCTGGGCGCGGGCCTGGGTGCCGCGCTGCTCGGCGCGGGTCCCGCAGGCCGTGCGAGCGCCGGAGCAGCCGGGGGCGGCACGTCGACCAGCCCGCCCCCGAAGGATGCCGTCGGCTACAGCGTCACGATTATGAACAATTCTGCGCTCGACGGAATGAACGCCATCCTGTTCCAGGAAACCCCCGTCCTTCCGAGCGACGCCGTCACGCTCGCCTGGATGTCGAAGATGTGCCACCCGTCGACTGTCGTCGAATACCAGTGGAGCATCGACTACAACTTCGTCTGGGGTCAGGTCGGAACGCTCGTTCCCGGCACACAGTTCGTGGCAGGTCAGATCCTGCCGGCCGACCTGACGCAGAACAACCTCGTCACCCTCTCCTACGTTGACGGTGGTTTCGAATTCGGCCCGACCAGCTCCTCCGGAAAGAACGGCAGCCTCATCATCAAGGAGGACGACACCGTTCCGGGGCCGGGGAACCAGGAGCAGGGCAGTGTGGGCATCGGCATGTCGGGGGCCGGCACGTTCGTTGTACCGACCCTGCCGAACGCCGGCGTCGAGTTCGACCCCAAGCCCACCTACTGGGTGGCCTTCGGTAGCTTCTCCAGCAGCGAGGTGATGGACGTCTCCGAACTCACCACGCCGGCGCAGGTGTCGTATCCCAGCGGCATGACCAGCGCGAAGGCCATTTTCGACGGCAAGGGCTGGACCATCTCGTACGGCAACTAGCGCCGGCCCCGCCGCCCGGCCCGGCCTGCCACCCCCGGTGTCGGTCGGGCCGGGAAGAATGGTCGGCATGCGCTGGACCGTGCTCGACTCGCCGATCGGGGAGTTCTCCGTCGCCACCGACGGGACGGCGGTCTGCGGCACGCACTTCGGCCGGGTCGCGTCGGCCGACGACGTGCCCGGCGACGGGCTGGCCGGCCGGGCGGTCGCGGAACTGCGGGCGTACTTCGCCGGTGAGCTGACCGGGTTCACCGTGCCGGTGACGGTGCCGCGCGGGTCCGAGTTCGAGCGCGCCGTGTGGCGGGAGATGACCCGCATCCCGTACGGGGAGACGCTCACCTACGGCGAGGTGGCCCGGCTGGTCGGCGACCCCGGCGCGGCACGGGCGGTCGGGGTGGCGTGCAACCGCAACCCGGTCCCGGTGATCGTGCCCTGCCACCGGATCGTCGGCGCGGGCGGCAAACTGGTCGGCTTCGGCGGCGGCCTGCCCCGCAAGGTAACCCTGCTGGAGTTGGAGGCGGGGGTGGCGCTGCGCCGCGCCTGGTCGTGACGATCAGATCGCCGATCAGCGCGGCAGAACCGGGTGGGCGTGGACGGCGGTGTTTTTCGGTTCTTCTGAGCGGCCGGCGGCAGCGGGACGAGGTGCGGGGCCGGGTGCGCGTGCCGGGCGTGGGGCGCTTGGGCGATCGCCGCCGGACAACCGTGGTCCCTGGCTCGGATGGTGGTCGGCCAGCCGGGCACGAGCCCGTCGTTGGTTGATGAATTCCCAGCTCACAGCTATCTGGCGAGTTTTTCGGCTGGCCTGCCCGAATAGCAGGAACCCGCCTCCGTCGCCTCCCGAACAATCACCATGTTGTTCCCGGAAGCAATTATCTGGGCTGCGTGACGACTCAGTCCGGCATTGAGATTCGGTGAGTGGGGGGAGCAAGATCGGAGGTGCGGGCGGGAGTTCGACGACGGTGTTCCGTCGGATCCGACTCCCTGCGCCGAATCTTCCAACGAACCAACGCGCGACGTGACACCGTCGTGCCGGCAAGGAGTTCCGACATGTCTTCTCGACAGCAGCTGGATGGCGGCCGTCCGCGGCGGCGTGGGACCGACGGGGGTGCCCTGGTGGCCGTTCTGCTGGCCATGCTGATGATCTATTCGGCGCTGGTGATGCGCGACGGCGGGTCCTGGCGGGTGGCGGTCGCCATGCCGGCGATCCTGGGGATCGTCGCGGTCCAGATGGCCCGCTGGACGTCGCAGACCTGGGGCCGCAGCCACCAGCGGACGCTGCGCCGGCTGTTCGACATCCTGGGTGCGGAGACCGGCCCCGGAGGCCGGGATGTCGCAGAACCGGCGGGTCGATCCGACGGACAGACTCCCGAAGGCCGGTGACGGTCGTCCTACGCACGCAGGAAGGTCAGAACGAGAGTGCACAGCCCGGCGTCACCGCCGACCGAACACGGAACAACCAGAAGGACGGGCCGGCCGCTGAATCCGGTGGTGGGCTTCGGCCCGGCCGCCCGACTCGCTCAAGAGCTGCGTGGCGCATACCTGGCCGCTGGTGAGCCGCCCATGAAACGCGTGGCGCGCATGGGCGACGTGAGCACGAGTACGTTGTCGGAGAACCTCAGTGGTCGGAGGATCCCCACGTCGCATGTGTTGGACGCCTTCCTCGTCGGTATCGGCGTCACCGACGAGGTCGCGCGCGACTGGCGACGACTTCGCGAGAAGGCAGTTGAGGCCGCCGAGCGGTTCGAGCCGGACGGCCGCATCGCCTCGTCGTCAGGTCTGCTCGCCGCGCTGCGTCGGCTCAGGGCGGAGCAGCGGCTGACCGACGAGGAACTCGAACGGCGACTCGACGCGGTGAGTGGGCAGCGACTGAAGGGCGCGTTGTCGGGTTCGGTGCCGGGAAGAGCGCAGGTTGACGCCATCCTGGCCGGCGAGGTCGCCCTCGATCCGGATGCACTGGGTTACCTCGTCCTCTGCCTCGGTGCACACGAGAGCCAGGTCCGCGCCTGGTGTGCGCTGGCCGATCGCCTCGGCGAACAGCGGACGGAACAGCGGGACCCGTTGCCTGATCCGCACGTCGCGTCGGCCTCGACGGCAGACGCAGTAATCGCCTCGGGTGCGGCGGCCGAGGGGACTCCTGGACCCTCGATCGTGCGACCACCCCGGCGGCGGTGGCACATGCTGGCGGCGGTGGCACTGACCGCCGTTTCCCTGGTTCTCCTGGGCATGGCGACGGCCGACCGCAGGCGCGACCGGGTCGCGCCGGACAACGAGCGGTCCGGTGGTCCGGTGGTGGAGGAGGCGCCGGACGGTCGGTACGAGGTCTTCGTGTTGGGCCAGCGGATAGTGGTCACACCGCAGCCGGCGTTCGCCCGGGAGGATGCTGTGCTCACCCGGCTGGTCGTCTCCCGGACGACCACCTCGTCCCAGGTGGACGACTACGAGAAACGGGAGTTCCGGAGGACCGTCATTGACGGGCAGGACTGCGAGTCCAGCACGCTGATCGACGCGAACGACCGGCGGAAGCCTGAGCCGACGCAGTGCACTGCCTCCGCGCTGACCCGGTTGCGGGTCCCGAACCCGTCGACGGACCCCCGGGAACTCAGCCGGCAGCTCCTGGTCGATCAGGGAGCCGAGCCGGGATCAACGGCCGAGTCGCTGGCCGTGCTCCGGGGGATAGCCAACCTCAACAAGGAGCACTGTCTCGGTTCCGCACAGCGAGCGGCGGTCCTGCGGGTGCTGGCCGGTCTACCTGGCCTGGTGTTCCGTGACTGGTCGATAGACGCCACAGGTCGGCAGGGACTGGCGTTCAGCATCGACGGCGAAGCCGCGGAGAATCCTGTGGGCACCCGGGACACGCTCGTCATCGACCCTGATCACGGTGCACTCCTGTTCCACGAGCAGACCGTACGTCCCGAGACGCCGGTGCCGGTGGTCGAATCCGGAACCACGTTCGTGGACTGCGAGCTGAGGAAGAGGCACGACTGAGCAACCGCCCGGGGAGGGTGGGTCTTCGGCGAAACCCACCCCGGGCGGCGGTACCGTCGAGCCGAGGTGTCGGAAACGCGGCCCCGAAAAGGCGAATCGGGGATGCGCCATGTGAAGAATGACGCCGCCGGTGACGGTTTCCGGCGCGGATGGTTCCGGTGATCGCTGCCCACGGGTCGATCCCACATGGTCATGCCCTTGATCGCCGGCACCGGGTCTGATCCATCCGCTCCGAGGCGGCAGACAGTTTAGCGGATATCGATGATCGTAGCCGTCCTACGGTCGATCGCGATTCCCTTCCGGCCTGGCGATCATTCGGGGCGCGACTCTACCCTGAGCCAACGGGCGTCACGGAGCGTTGTCACTCGATCTCGGAGCGTTCATTAGGTGCTCCCGACCTGCCCTGCTGTCGCTCGACCGAGGGAGGGAAGCCACCATGGTCCGTGTCGTTCGCCGCCTGCTGGCCGGCGTGATGATCAATTTCCTGATCATATTCGGCAGCTTCTCCGCCGCCACCCCTGCGGCTGCGGCGTCGCCAGGTGTGCTCGCCGCCCCCAGTTGCCCGGACGGGTGGTTCTGCTTCTACGACGACGTGCGATTCGGCACCCCCTACGGCAAGCTGTCCGACTGCGGCTGGCAGAACCTGGCCACCTGGGGCTGGCAGGACCGTACGGAAGCGGTCTACTACAACCTGAAAAGCGGTTCGGTGACGTTCTACGAGAGCAACGGCACTCCGCTCTTCACGGTGAGCGCCTCGAAGAGATCCATCAGCGATGTCTATCCGAAGCAGAACAGGGCGGACAAGGTCTACCGGGTCTGTTGAACGAGGGACAGCCCGTCGGATCGATCCTGGAACCGGCGCGACCCTGCCGGGCGCACCTCTGCCGGCAGCTGTCGCCGCACCTGAAGACGGCGGACCGAACGCGCGAGGGCCGGGTCCGAACGGACCCGGCCCTCGACGGTGCGGTGTCGGTGCGTCAGCGCTCGACGTCGCCGGTGATGAAGCCCTCGACGGCGGCGTGCGCGTCGTGGTCGGCGTACTGCACCGGCGGGGACTTCATGAAGTACGAGGAGGCCGACAGGATCGGGCCACCGATCTTGCGGTCCAGCGCGATCTTCGCGGCCCGGACGGCGTCGATGATGACACCTGCCGAGTTCGGCGAGTCCCACACCTCGAGCTTCAGCTCGGCGTTGAGCGGGGTGTCACCGAAGGAACGACCCTCGAGGCGGATGTACGCCCACTTGCGGTCGTCCAGCCACGGCACGTGGTCCGACGGGCCGATGTGCACGTCGCTCTTGACCATCTCGTGCGGGATCTGGGACGTGACCGACTGGGTCTTCGAGATCTTCTTCGAGACCAGCCGGTTGCGCTCCAGCATGTTCATGAAGTCCATGTTGCCGCCGAAGTTGAGCTGGTAGGTGCGCAGCAGCTCGACCCCACGGTCCTCGAACAGCTTCGCCAGCGCGCGGTGCACGATGGTGGCACCGACCTGGCTCTTGATGTCGTCACCGACGATCGGCAGGCCGGCGTCGGTGAACTTCTGCGCCCACTGCGGGTCGGAGGCGATGAAGACCGGCAGCGCGTTGACGAAGGCGCAGCCGGCGTCGATCGCGGCCTGGGCGTAGAACTTCGCCGCCTGCTCGGACCCGACCGGCAGGTAGCAGACGACCACGTCGACCTGGGCGTCGCGCAGCGCCTTGGTCACGTCGACCGCCTCGGCGTCCGACTCCTCGATGATCTCGCGGTAGTACTGGCCCAGGCCGTCGAAGGTCGGGCCGCGCTGGACGCTGACGCCGGTGGGCGGCACGTCGCAGAGCTTGATGGTGTTGTTCTCGCTGGCGACGATCGCCTCCGCGAGGTCCATGCCGACCTTCTTGGCGTCCACGTCGAACGCCGCGACAAAGTCCACGTCCGATACGTGGTAGTCGCCGAAGGTGACGTGCATGAGACCCGGGACGCGGTCGTTCGGGTCGGCGTTGCGGTAGTACTCCACGCCCTGCACGAGGGACGAGGCGCAGTTACCCACACCGACGATGGCGACGCGGACGGAGCCCATAGCGTCTGCCTCCTTCTTCTTCATCACGGCCGCTCTTTCCTGGACTCTCCAGGCGGAGGCGGGCTGTTGTTGTCTCGTGGACCGTCGGCCACCCCGGGTCGCGGGGCGGTCGGGGCACGGCCGGAGCGCTCGTTGGCGATGAGCTCCTCCAGCCAGCGGACCTCACGCTCGCAGGCGTCGAGGCCGTGGCGTTGCAGTTCCAGGGTGTACGCGTCGAGCCGTTCGGCCGCCCGGCCCAGCACGTCCCGAAGTCCTTCGCGACGTTCCTCGATCGTGCGCCGGCGGCCCTCCAGGATGCGCAGCCGGGTCGCCTGGTCGGTGCGGGCGAAGAACGCGAAGTGCACGCCGAAACCCGTGTCGTCGTACGTCTCCGGTCCGGCCTGCGCGATCAGTTGGGCGAACCGTTCCTTGCCCTCGGCGGTGATCTTGTAGACCACCCGACCGCGCCGGCTGGTCAGCGCGGGCACCTCCTCGGCGGAGGCCGGTGCGTCGGTGGCCTCGGTGATCCAACCCGCCGCCTGCAACCGGCGCAGGGTCGGGTAGAGCGAGCCGTAGCTGATCGCCGCCCGGATGGCGCCGAGCTTGGCGGCGAGCTCCTTGCGGAGTTCGTAGCCGTGCATCGGGGACTCCTGGAGGAGGCCGAGGATGGCGAGTTCCAGCACGGGCCACCCTTCCCCTGCCGTCGGGGCGGAAGGTCAACCGCCTCGATGTATCGGACCGATACATCGCACGTTAGTACCTCGATCGGCGTTCGGGCAAACCCCCGTTACGCGCCGGCCTCTTCACGGATCGTGACGGTGGTCGCCCCACCCGACCGGAGCGCGTACCCTTTGCCGCATGCGTACGTCTCGCCAGGTGGTCGACTACTCGCTCCAGAAGCGGGCAGTGCTGCGTGACCTCCACGCCGGGCGGGTCGGCACGTACGACGTCTGCGACGCGTCGCCGTACCTCAAGAACGCGGCCCGCTTCCACGGCGAACCGACCGACCAACGGTGTCCGATCTGCCGGAGCGAGAACCTGACCCACGTCCACTACATTTACGGGGACGAACTCAGGCAGTCGGCCGGCCAGGCGCGTTCCCTGGCCGAATTGCCCGTGCTGGCGATGACGCTGCGTGAGTTCCAGGTCTTCGTGGTGGAGGTGTGCCTCGGCTGTGACTGGAACCATCTCGTCGAGCAGTTCCTGCTCGGCCGGGACGGGCTGGCCGAGGGCGGCCCGGAGCAGGGGGCGGCGGACGCCGCCACCGCTGCCACGCAGGGGCGAAGGCGAGAGGCGCAACGGTGAACCTGGCTGATCCGGTCGATTCGGGTGGCGTACGACACAGTCACCGTGACCGGCGGCCCTTCGGCCCGAATGGCCCGAATGATGTGGAATTTGCAGCGCGTCCCCGGCTCCGCGCCGGCCTCCCGACGCGTGTGTCAACTCACGGCAACCCGGTGGTGACGCCCCCGCGTCCCACCGCGACCGGCAGGGTGTGAGGAATGAACTCGTACGGCGATCCCAGTTCCCCGCGTGCGCGGGCCCAGGTTCCGGGTTCGAACGGCGGCCCCGGACCGGGGGCGGACGACGGGTACCCCCGGCGGGGCGGTGACGCCCGGGGCGCGGCCCCGGCGGGCCGGGCCTCGGTCGGCGGTGCCGCGCCCACCGGGCGGGCCTCGGCGGCGGTCCCCCCGCCGCGCGCGACAGGTGGTGCCGCCGGATCGGCCTCCGTCGGCCGGGCCGTCCCGGGCCGGGCCTCGGTGCCGGTCTCGCCGGCCGGGCCGGGTCGGGCGTCCGTGCCGGTCTCCCCGGCTTCGCCGGGGTGGGGTGGCCCGGGCCGGGCGTCGGTGCCGGTCTCCCCGGCGGGCGGGCCTTCCGGCCGGGCCTCGGTGGGGACGGCCTCCGCGGGGCGGGCCAGCGTCGGCGCGGCCTCGGTCGGCTCCGCCGGGCGGGCCTCCGTGGCGCGGGCCGGCGTCCCGCAGGCCGGCGGCGGGCCGGGTGGCCCGAACGGGCCGAACGGGCCGGGTCGTGGCTACGGCGGTGCGGGCGGCGGGCGCGGGCGTGGTCCTGGTGACCCGGACGCGATGGCGCGGGCGAAGCGGCGCAAGCGGATCAACCTGCTGATCGCCAGCTTCGCGGTCTTCATCATGCTCGCCGGGCTCGGGGTGGTCGGGTTCACCTACTACTCCACCACCGTGGTGCTGCCGAACCAGATCAAGCTGCCGCTCGCCACCACCATCTACGCGAGCGACAACAAGACGGTCATCGCCAAGGTGGGCGAGCAGAACCGCACCTTCGTCTCGATCAACCAGATCCCGCAGCACATGCGGGACGCGGTGGCGGCGGCGGAGGACAAGAACTTCTACGAGCACGCCGGTGTCGACTACAAGGGCATCGCCCGTGCCGCCTGGAACAACCTCTCCAACGGCGACAAGCAGGGCGCCTCGACGATCACCCAGCAGTACGCCCGTAACGCCTACGAGAACCTCCAGGACGACTCGTACGCGCGGAAGGTGAAGGAGGCGATCGTCGCCTCCAAGCTCAACGATCAGTTCACCAAGGAACAGATCATGGAGCACTACCTCAACACCATCTACTTCGGTCGCAACGCGTACGGCATCGAGGCGGCGGCGTGGGCGTACTTCGGCAAGCCGGTGTCGAAGGTCGACGTGGCCGAGGCCGCCGTGCTGGCCGCGTTGATCAAGCAGCCGGAGCCGAGTAGCACGCACAAGGGCTTCGACCCGTCGATCAACCCGACCGACGCCAAGAGCCGCTGGGACTACGTCATCAAGAACATGATCGAGATGCGCTGGGTCGACGCCCCCGGCCGGCCGGCGCATCCGACGGAGTACCCGACGAAGACGTTGCAGACCCCCAAGGAGTCCCGGTCGGGCGTCAAGTTCGGGGTCAACACCCCGATCGGTAACGTCATCAACTACGTGTCGGCGGAGATGCGGGAGAAGAAGCTCTGCACCGACAACGACGCGGAAGTGACCGAGCGTAAGCCGCGCTGTTCGGCGATGCTCCGCGAGGGTGGTTACCGGATCAGGACCACCATCGACAACAAGGTGCAGAAGGCCGTCACCGGTGCCGCCCAGCGCAGCACCAAGGGCTCGGAGCTGGACGGGGCCCGCAAGAACCTGATGGCCGCCGTGGTCTCCATCGACCCGCGCAACGGTCGGGTGCTCGGCTACTACGGCGGGGACGACGGCACCGGCACCGACTACGCCGGCACCAACACCGACACCAACGGCAACGTCACCGGTGGGCACTCGCCCGGCTCCAGCTTCAAGATCTACACGCTGGCGGCGGCGCTGGAGGCCGGCAAGTCCGTCGAGTCGCGCTGGAAGGGCCGGGCGTTCACCCCGGAGGGCGACAAGTTCCGGGTCAGCAACGCCGGCAACGACAACCCCAAGTGCGGGGACTCCTGCACGTTGCGGGAGTCCACGCTGCAGTCGTTGAACGTGCCGTTCTACCACGTCAGCCTGGACATCGGGCCCGACAAGATCGTCGACATGGCGGCCAAGGCCGGCGTCAGCATGATGTGGCAGACGAACGTGAGCCCGCCCAAGGGGCACGACCTGACCAAGGAGAAGGCTTCCGACCTGGCGCCTGACCCCTTCTACCACGTGGTCGCCTACGGCCAGTACCCGATCACCGTGCTCGACCACGCCAACGGCCTCGCCACCTTCGCCAACAAGGGCATCTACAACAAGGCCCACTTCCTGATCTCCGCCGAGAAGCAGAACAAGGAGACCGGCAAGTGGGAGAAGCTGGGCGGCGAGCAGCTCAAGCCGCAGAAGCGGATCAACCCGGACGTGGTCGCCGACGTGACCGACGTGTTGGAGGCATACCCGGGCCGGATCAACCACACCCTGGCCGACGGCCGGAAGGCGACCGCCAAGACGGGCACCTGGGAGCTCAAGGAGGGCACGAACCAGAACGGTGACGCCTGGACCGTCGGGTACACCCCGCAGCTCGCCACCGCCGTCTGGGTGGGCAACAAGGGCAAGCGGGAAGCGATCAAGCTGAACAACGGCGCCAACATGACCGGTTCCTCCATGCCCGGCGAGATCTGGGAACGGGTCATGAACGGCGCGCTCAAGGGCGAGGAGAAGCTGGACTTCCCGCCGGCGGCGAAGGTCGGCGACCCGGAGTCCGGCAACGGCACCCCGCCGCCGCCCCCGCCGCCGCCGCCGAACCCGAACGGCCAGAACTGCGCCCCGACCGACCTGCAGTGCCTCCTCGGCGGCGGGAACCAGGGCGGCAACAACCAGGGCGGTAACCAGGGTGGCAACAATCAGGGTGGGAACCAAGGTGGAAACCAGGGCGGCAATCAGGGAGGGAATCCGGGAGGGAACCAGGGCGGCGATCCGCTGACCCCGCCCAACCAGAACCTCCCCGGCCAGAACGGCGGGAACGGCGGCGGCCTGCTGCCGACCCCACGCGCCCGGGACTGAGCCGAAACCCGTACCGACGAGCGTCAATGCCGCTGCTGGCGATCCGCAGACCTGCGGTCGCCGGCAGCGGCATGTCGCGGGTGGGGTGCTCCGCGTCGGGCGAACGGAGTCCGCACCGCAACATGCTGCTCGTCCGGGAGCCATTCATAGGGCAGGATGCATTCTCATGAGCACCCAGCCGACGGCCGGCATCGACGACGCCGGGAGCAGCGACCACCCGTCCCGATCGGACGGCTTCGTCCGAGGCGTCTCCGAGGCGATCGGCGGACCGCTCGGCGACCACGCCGTCGCCGTCGACCGGCCCGCCGGCCGGGAGAGCCGGTTCTGGACGGCCGCCCGGATCGTGCTGGCCCTGGCCTGCCTGACCCTGGCGCTGCACTGGGTGCAGAAGGCACCCTGCCAGAACGGCGCCTGGCAGAACAACATCCAGTACACCCGGATGTGCTACACCGACGTGCTGGCCCTCTACTACGCCGAGGGCCTGCACGAGGGCAAGGTTCCCTACCGGGACCACCCGGTGGAGTACCCGGTGCTCACCGGCTACATGATGGGCGCGCTCGGCCTTCCGGTGCATTCGCTCGGCGTCGACGACCCGACGATCAACCAGGGGCGCTGGTTCTACAACGCCAACGCGTTGACCCTCGGCGCGCTCGCCGTCGCCACCGTCGGGGTGATCCTCGCCCTGCGCCGCCGACGACCGTGGGACGGAGCCCTGTTCGCCCTGGCCCCGGCGCTGTTCCTCACCGCCACCGTCAACTGGGACTTCCTCGCTATCGGGCTGGCCGCCTTCGGGCTGGCCGCCTGGGCGAAACGACAACCCGTCCTGGCCGGCATCCTGCTCGGCCTCGGCGGCGCGGCGAAGATGTGGCCGCTGTTCCTGCTCGGCCCGATCCTGATCCTCGGTCTGCGCGCCGGTCGGCTACGGGCCGCGCTCACCGCCGTCGCCACCGGCCTGGTCGCGCTGGTCGCGGTGAACCTGCCGGCGGCGATCCGCTACCCCGACAACTGGGGACGGTTCTTCGAGCTGAACACCACCCGTCCCATCGACTGGGGCACGCTCTGGTACATCGGGCGGTACCTCGACGGCAAGGTGAACACCGGCGCCCCCGGCGACCAGGGCCCGTTCCAGTGGCTGAACGCCAACATCCCGACCCTCAACAACCTGTCGTACGCCCTGTTCGGGCTGGCCTGCATCGGCGTGGCCGTACTGGCGCTGCGGGCACCCCGACGGCCCCGGCTGGCCCAGCTCGCGTTCCTGGTGGTGGCCGCCTTCCTGATCTTCAGCAAGGTCTGGTCGCAGCAGTTCGTGCTGTGGTTGCTGCCGCTGGCGGTGCTCGCCCGTCCCCGCTGGGGGGCCTTCCTCGCCTGGCAGTTCGCCGAGGTCTGCTACTTCGTCGCCTTCTACGGCGAACTGCTCGGCTCGGCCACCAGCCGCCCGGTCTTCCCCGAGGGGGTCTTCGTGCTGGCCTCGTCGCTGCGGCTCGGCACGGTGGTGGTGCTCTGCGTCCTGATCGTCAAGGACATCCTGCACCCGGAGCGCGACGCGGTCCGCCAGACCTACCTCGACGACCCGGACGGCGGCGTCCTCGACGGCGCCCCCGACGCCCCCTGGCTGTCCAAACTCCGCCGCCGCGACGTGCCCATAGTGTCCACCAGCAATCTTCAACAGGTCTCTCCCGCCGAGGGGCCCTGACGGGGTAGGGGCGTGTCTGCCGATCCTGTAGTGGTGGGCGTTGAGGATGTCCTGGTGGTGCGCTCGTGGTGACCTGACCGATCAGGCCTGGGCGGTGATCGCGCCGGATATGGGCCCGGATCCTCGCCGCAGCACAGGTCCACGACGAGATGCAGTGGCGATCAGCATCGACTCGTCGATCGCTCACGCCCGGCCAGGCCGGTGACAACCCCCAACTGCTGGCACTGCTCGACACGATTCGTCAACGGTCACGGACCTGGCCGACCACGCAAACGGCTCCGACCGACCTGCCGGCCATCAACGGCTGCGGCAGAGTACCCGCCTTCGCGGAGCGCCGGGTATAGGCGTGCCTCGCGGGTCTGGGCCCGCGAGGCACGTAGTTCGGCCAGCGTCGGCTTTCCTGTCGCGACGAGGGATTGCTCAGGGAGCGTCTTTCTGCCTCCAGCAACCTTGTCGAGAACCGAGGTCAGTAACAGTTCGAGATGGAGTAAACGGGGTCCCAGTCGGCAGTGTCATAGGAAGGACTTCTCGCAAGGACTGAAGACGGGATGCCCTGACTGTCAAGAAGATACGGGGAAGGAGCCCCGGGGCTCTGGTTGTTGACCCAGTAGCCCGTGCCTGTCCAGTTGTACAAGTCGTAGATGTGGCAGGAGTACAGAAGAAAGATCTTCCAGGCGGTCCCGTTCCAGACTGCGGCACAGAAGGTCCCGGAGGGGCACGAGTAGGTTCCGCCGGCCGGCACGGTCGTCGTCTTCACCGATGGCGAGATCGTCGGGGTCGCCGAAATGTGAGCGCCACGAGGCGCTGGCGGTCCGGTTAGGGTGATGTCCTTCCCGTGGGCCTGAGAAGTGGCCGCCATCCTTGTCTCGACACCGACCGGCACGCCTGTGGTAGCTGTGGCGGGGGTGGCGGTAACGGCGACGAGGAGCGCCGCGATGATGGCGGGCGTAAGGATAGATCTCTTCATCTCAACCCCTTAACTGGTTTGGCTGGAAAATGCCCTGACATTTTTCGGCAATGCGGCATGAGCATGAACGCTGAATTCACCCCCGTGTGTTGGTGGCATGCAAACCAGCATGGACCTTGCCGGCGAAATCCTTGATGGGCGTGGTCAGGATAGGGCCATGGTGAGCAGTTTGAGCGCGTTGGAGGTTTCACTGAGGGCTCGATGCAGCGCCTCGGTTGCGCGCTGATCCAAGTGGATTCCCGCATACTCAGAAGCTGTCTGGCCGTCGACATGGATCCGTCTTTCCACTTCAGTGACGGCGACGCCTGCTGTAATCCCGAGATCTTTGCCCAGGCGCCCTCTCAAGGACCGCAAAACAGCGAGAGATTCGGCGGTGCGGGAGGCTTCGTGCAGGGCCTCCGCAAGTCGGCAGTGCAGGGCTTCATGGTAAGGATGAACTGTCACCCAGTATTGCAGCTCGTGTATGAGATTTACCCGGTTACCACGGGTGAACTCCAACTCGACCAGGTGCTCGATGGCGCGCAGCCGGTGTTCCTGCCAGCGGATCGCGTCGGCCTGTAGTGCTGAAGAACTGACGTCCTGCAGGGCATCACCTCGCCACAGGCTCAGGCCACGCCGAAGCAGGGTGACGGCGAGGTCGTTGCGAGTGTTCTGCCGGGCTGATTCGGCCTCCGCGCAAAGGCGGCGGAAGTGCAGGCCATCGACATGGTCTTCTGGGACCTCCAAGATGTAGTTGCTGCCCTGGCGAACGATCTTGGGAGTCGAGTTGTCAGTGGGCAGAAAGGCTCGGAGGCGCCCCAGGCGGTTCTGGAGTTGTCGACGGGCGGTGATCGGCGGTTGGTCGTCCCAGACGATGTCGATGAGCTTTTCGGTAGAAACTGGGCAATTTGCATTGACGACGAGTGCGGCAAGCAGCCTGCGACCGCGATCACCAGACAAATAAACCCGGGAGCGATTCGACGTCACTGTCAGTGGACCCAGGAAACTGAAATACAAGACTACCCCCGTGGTAGTTGCGAAGCGAATCCCTGCCGAACCATACCCTGGTCGGCATCACTGAGCATCTATTTGATGCCATGTAGTCGAGATGTTCTTCACCTTGTCGATATCTCTGCCGATCAGTCAGCGCTGTCCAACTTGTCATCGACGCAGGTCGGTGCGCCTCCTGAGGGTGGGTGATCTCCAGTGGGGATCGATGCGGGCCAAGTGATGATCAGGCAGTGGTGCGCTGGGATGTGCGCCTACGAATCTGCCGAGGAAAATGCGGCGTCGGTTGGTCGACGGCCGCCCCCGACGTGTGTGGACGCAGGTCCCCCCGACAACAGGTGCTCACGGAGAGCGCCATGGATCGGGGCGAGCTGCGGAGACACGGCTCTCCACACCCGCCGGCACCACAGCGAGGCACGGGCATGTCATCGCCGCCTCACCCGTGCTCAGGCATTTGACATGGGTTCATCCCGGACGGTGACGGCCGGTGATCGCGGCGATGACGTGGCGGTGACGTCGCTTGTCATCATGCGCTCACTCCGCTGTTCAGGACGACAGGCAGGAAGACCATGATCCGAAGACGTGTCCCACTCGCAGTAGTTGCCGCCATCGTCATGTCGGTAACCCCCGGGGCCCCGGCGGTCGCGGCGGCCACCCCCGAACCGTCCCCGTCGCCCCGGGCGGCGCAGACGGTCGAATCCTCCACCGTTCCACCCGCCCGCCGTGACCAGGTTCTCCCCAAGAACTGGTCGAGGTCGTCCGACCTGGCATGGACGACCATCGGCGACGCGGATGGGTTTCACCTGCTCACCGCCACAGCACGTAGCGGCTACACCTGGCGTGGCGTGGCCGATCTCGTGGAGCCCGGCGTCGAGGCCGATCAGTGGATCGGCAATGCCTGTCTGACCGCGTCCGGCCGTCGACTGGTGGTGGTGTACGGGCCACGGACCTTCACCAATCGGGCGGATCTTTTCGACCGGGGCGGCTTCACCGCTGTCGTCGATCTGTCGTCCGGCGTCGTCACCAAGCTGCCGATCCGGTCGTCGTTGGCGTACTTCAATCCGGGATGCGGGGTCGGGGAGTCCGCAGTGCTCACCCAGCTCGGTGGCGAACGCGAAGAGAAGCTGACCGACAAGCCGCGGACCCGGCTGACGACGGTCGACGCCGCCAGTGGCAGGCTCTCCGCGTCGAGGGTTGTCGACACCGAGCTCACCTCTGCGATACCCACTCGCAGGGGGATCGTGGCCGCCGGTGGCTCCCGACTGGTGCGGGTGGAGCAAGGGGGGCGACTGACCTCATTGGCCCGCACGGGCGGCACCCCGTTCCGGCTCACCACCGACCAGGGGGGCGACGTCCTGTTCCAGGACCGCTCCGGTGATCAGACCCGCGTCCGCCGAATCGAACTGACGCCGGGAGCGACAGCACGGACGCTGGCGACGGGCGGCTTCGGCGAGCTTTCGATCGGTGCGGGCGCGGCCGGCCGGAGCTTCATCACCGGCCGGGCCACCGAGGTGCAGGCATTGCCGGTCGGCGTGCGTCGGCTCGAGGTGCCCCCGTCAGCCGAGGTGTCCTCGCAGGGGCAACTCGCGGTGACCCGGGTGCGACGCATGGACCAGACGCCCGCCGAGGCGGTGTCGACCGGGCCGGTCATCATGGGGCGGGTGTCGATCCAGGCGCAGGTTCCCGATACCGGTCAGGTACTTGCGTTCCAGGTCGATGCGAGATCCGTTCCGGCAGGCGTCCCCTCCCGGGCGGGAAGGACCGGGACGGAATCGCGGGCCTCGGGGACGGCTGCAACGCCGACCGGCTCGACCACCAACCCCACGGAGGCGGAGCGGTGGTGTTCGGTACCCCGCAACGATCCGCGTAACCAGGTATTGCAGCCCAAGCCGCGTCAGGTTGAATGGGCGATCGACCAGGCAATCACCAATTCGCTGTACGTGCAGCGGCCGGCCAACTGGAAGAACCTCGGGATGCCCGCATACACCCCGCAGGGCCTCTTCCCCCCGCACGCCCTGCTCGGCGGCGGGCGGGTTCCGGCCCAGGTGATGCTCGGCATCGCCGCTCAGGAGTCGAACATGTGGCAGGCCTCGCGAAACGCCCTGCCCGGGGTCACCGGTAATCCGCTGATCGGCAACTACTACGGGCTGGAAATCTACAATGCCCAGACCGCCGACGACTGGGACGTGCACTGGGACAAGGCGGACTGTGGCTACGGCGTCACCCAGCTTACCGACGGCATGCGCCTGGCCGGCCACGCCAAACCCGGCGAGGTGCTGCTGCCGTACGACTCCCAGCGGGCGGTGGCGCTCGACTTTGCCGCGAATGTAGCGGCGGGCCTGCGGGTGCTTCAGGACAAGTGGAACCAGACCCGGAGCGCCTCGTTGATCATCAACGACGGGAACCCTGCCGGCTTGGAGAACTGGTTCTACGCCCTCTGGGCGTACAACTCGGGGCTGCATCCCAACCTCGGCACCGGCGAACCATGGGGCCTCGGCTGGGGCAACAACCCGGCGAACCCGCGGTACCGGCCGGACCGCCGACCGTTCCTCGAGGACAGCTATGCCGACGCGGCCAAGCCACAGTTCTGGCCCTATCAGGAGAAGGTGCTGGGCTTCGCCGGGCATCCGCCGAACCTGCTGGAGGGGCCGGACACCTTCGTGGCCGGCTTTCGGGCTGCCTGGTGGGGCACCGTCGAGGACCGGGAGAAGGTCAAGCCGCCGGTCAACCTGTTCTGTGACGCGTCCAACGACTGTCATCCTGGGGAGTTGCACACCCCGGACGATCCGGACGTGGTGGGTGAGCCGGCGGGGCCGTGTGCACATCAGAACGCGGCAGGCAAGTACGACCTGGTGTGCTGGTTCCACAAATCAGTCAGCTGGAAGGGGAGCAGCCAGCTCGGTAATGAGGTGCTGCGCTTCGATCCGGGCTACGCGTACCAGGACGACGCGTCGACCTATCTGCCGAAGTGTGATCTGACCGGACTGCCGGCGGGCAGCCTGGTGATCGACGATGTGCCCGGGGGTACCCCACCCGTCCGTACGGGCTGTACGAACAGCTGGACCAATTCCGGCACCTTTGGACTGAGCTTCGCCACCGACTCGGTGGGCAATCTGCCCTCCAAGGTCGACTTCCATCAGATCGGTGGGGGCTTCGGTGGACACTTCTGGTTCGCCCATACCTGGGCTCCAGGTGATCTGGGCGGCAAGATGAAGGTTGCCGGCACCTGGACCCTCAACCAGGCAGTCACCGGTTGGGCGCGGGTGATGGTGCATATTCCGGATCACGGCGCGCACACCCGGCAAGCCGCCTACGAGATCGACCTCGGGCAGGGATTCGGGGCCGGTAAGAAGCGGGTCGTCCTGCAACGGGTGCAGAGCAATCAATGGGTGTCGCTCGGGGTTTTCAAGTTCACCGGAACTCCGAAGGTGCGGCTGACCAACGACGCGTATGACGGCACCGGGGACGAAGACGTGGCGTGGGATGCCATCGCGATCCAGAAGTTGACGGCCAAGCCCCGCCACCAGGTCGTTTCTCTGGGTGATTCGTACTCCTCTGGTGAGGGGGTCTCGAGCTCGAACGGGTCCGACTATTACCGGGAGACCGACTACAAGCAGATCGTCAACGACGAGGTTCGCTATCAGGACGTCTGCCATCGATCCCGGTCTGCCTGGTCCCGCTTGGCGAAATTCTCCGACAGTACGTCGAGCATCGGCAGTCGTTCGGACAGTTGGGATCCGAACCTGGATTATCAGTTCCTCGCCTGTTCCGGTGCTCAGACGGAGCAGTTGCTTCCCGGCTACACCGTCCCAGCCGGGCAGCCGTTGCCGACGAATGCGTGGGGTGAGGCGGCCGAGTACCATTCGGGTGAGATGTCGCAGCTCGACCGAGGCTTCCTGGACGAGAACACCACGTTGGTGACACTGTCGATCGGCGGCAATGACGCCCGCTTCGCCAACGTGCTCCAATTCTGCTTCCTGAACAGCTTCAACTGCGACACCGACACCTATCCCGGTGACACCAAGCCGCTTGCTGCGCAGGTCAAGGAAGACATCGAGGGGCCGGTGAAGCAGTCCATCAAAACAGTACTGCGGGAGATCCACAAGAAGGCACCAGGTGCGCAGATCATGCTGATGGGCTATCCGAAGCTGTTCGAGGACACCGGGCCACTCTGCTTGCCTGAGATCAGCGACGGGGAGCGGAAGTGGTTGAACAACACGGGAATGCTGCTGGCGTCGGTGATGGGTCAGGCCACTACTGAAGCCAGCTCCGAGGGCATCCCCACCTATTTCGGTGATCCCACCTTCGCGTTCTCCGGCCATGGTGTTTGTGCCCCGACGGAGGAAATCCACAGGGTGGTTTACGCCCTGACTCCGGGCGAAGACGGGGAATTGCCGGACGAGTATCCGGAAAGCTGGAACAAGTACGGCATTTCGCAGCAATCATTCCACCCCAACCTGGGTGGCTCCAACCGCTATGCTTCGGTGATGAATCACGTCGTCGTCGATTTCATGGGCCTGTGATCAAAGCTCTCCGGGCGGTGTCGGCGGGGAGGCTGCTCCTCCTCGCCGGCACCGCACTGCTCTGTCTCACCAGCTGTGGTTTCGACTCCGAGGCGCGGGCGATCGACACGGCGACCGACTCGGTGCGGTCCCGCGCCGAACTGGCCCGGCGTACCGCCGTCGCAGTCCTCGCCGACCCGCACACCGCCGAGCGTGACCCGGCAGGCCAGCTGGCCGCTCTGACCGGGTCGGTGGGCAGCGCAGAACGGTTCGGCACGGTCTTTGCCAGCCGGTCCTCCCCGGATGAGCGGCTGGAAGTGGACGTCTTCTACGACGGAACCGCCAACGGCGGTGGATTCGTCGCCGCCGAGGTTCACGTCCGGCTCTGTGTGCGGCTGACCGGCGTCGCCGAGAAGGACCCGCAGGTGACGATGACCGACACCGGCTGCCCCGGGATCCCCGACGGGTCGGACCGCCGGATCGTGAAGCTGGCTGACTAGAAGGCAGGCGGGCCGACGGGAGCAGGTGCTCAGAGACGGAACACCACGGCGTTGCCGACCTGCTGACGGGTGATGCCCAACTGCTCGACCGGCGAGTCCACCGTCACCTCCCACGGCGTGCCGACGATCTGGTCCCGTAGCACCACGACGTTGCGGACGCCGAGGGTGCGCAGGTAGTCGACGCTGGTCTGGTCGGGGAAGGCCGCCGACACCCGGCGCACGTCGTCGAGTTGCTTCGGGGTGAAGCCGCTGCCCCCGTTGACCACCTGTTGGAAGCGGGTGGTCGACCAGAGCATCACCGGCTGGTCCTGGTTCTGGCCGCTGGGCAGCACCAGCAGCGGACCCTCCACCGTGCGCATCGCCACCGGCTGCTCCGGCACGACCGGGTGCGGGGTGTCGTTCAGCCCCTCCACCAGCACCAGCAGCAGTGGTAGCAGGGCGACCGCCCGCAGCCACGGCGACGGCCGGGAGGGCACCCGGTCGGCGCTGATCTCGCGTACCCGCCGGGCGAAGGCGCTCACCGCGCCGGCCGCGAGCAGGCCGAGCAGGAGCGTCGTCCAGAGCATCATCCGTCCCGGCGTACGCAGCCCGTTGAACCCGGGCAGGTGCTCGAACAGCGGGGCGTAGGTGAAGGTGCCGTCGAAGAACCGGGTCCCCATCGCGAGCACCATGGTGACGATCACCCCGGCCAGCATCAGCAGCCGGTGCCGCAGCCGCCACACCGAGAAGAAGAGCCCACCGGCCGCCAGCGCGTACAGCACGAAACCCGGCAGGAGCGTCATCTCCGGGTGCCAGGGCAACGCCGCCCGCGCCCCCTCGTGCAGCCCGCCCCAGATCCACGACTCGGCGGGCGCGGTGAAGAAACCACTGGCCGGTGGCGAGTAGACGCCGATGTCGCCGAGCGTGCGTTCGGCGTTCGGGTGCAGCTCGGCGACCTTGAAGTACGGCACCGCCAGCAGCGCGCCGACGGCGGCGAAGAGCAGCCCGCCGACCAGGTCGGCGACGAACAGCCGGCGACCGAAGGGCCGCCGCACGCGTCGCCGCCGCCAGAACCACACCGCCGCCGAGACCAGCAGGGTCAGTGCGAGGACGTACGCGAAGACCAGGCCGATGCCGAAGCCGAGGCTGAGCTGCCAGGCGGCCACCACCCACCCGGCGTACGCCCAGCCGACCCGGCGGGCTTCGGGGCGGTAGCCGTGCCGCAGTGACCAGCCGTGGCCCCGGGCCAGCATGGCCAACGCCAGCGGGATACCGCCGTTGGAGACGATGTGCAGGTGCCCCGCCTGGGCGAGCAGCCACGGCGCGTACGTGTAGCTGACCCCGGCGACCGCCGAGCCGATCCGGCCCGCGCCCAACTGCCGGGCCAGCACGTACGCCCCGAAGGTGGCCATCGCGTGGGCCAGCACGAACATGATGTTGTAGCGGAGCACGGCGGCGTCCGGGCCGGTGCCGAGCAGGCCGGCCGGGGCGTACCCGAGCAGCATGTCGGAGAAGGCGAAGCTCCACGGTTCCGGGAAGAACGTGTTGGACTGGAACAACTGCCCCGGATTCGTCAGCAGGGCGTGCCCGGACCAGGCCATCTGCCACGCCTGGAGGCTCGGGTCCCAGTAGTCCTGCGGGAGCGTGTAGAGCGGGTAGCGCAGGGTCGGCCAGGTCATCCCCACGGCGAGGGCCAGCGAGGCGAGGACGGCGAGCGTCCACTCGTGCACCAGGAACCGGCCGGTGGCGCGGACGGCCCGTCCGGTGCGGCCGGGCTCCGGCTCCGGCGCGGGCGCGAACGAGGTCCACGGATCGGCCTCGGCGGCCGGCTTCTTCTCTGCGTCCCCGGCGGGCCCGTCGCCCCGGCCCTTGTCGGCCCCGTCCTGCCCGGTCCTGCTTCTGCGGAACGTGTCCTTCCAGGTCCGGCGCGTGCCGGTCCGGCCGGGTGTGCCGGCCTGGCCGTGCGCTGCCGCAGCCGCCCCGGCCTTTTCCGCCGTCGTGCCGGTCGGCTGGACCTCCGTCGCGGCCGGCCCGGGCGCGGCCCCGCCCTTACCGCCCCCGGCCCGGCCCTCGTCGGCCACCGGACCGCCCTCGCCGGTCTTCGGGTCGGCCCCGTCGCTCTTCGGGTCGGCTCCGCCGGGCTCCGCGTCCGATCCGGCGGGCTCCGGGTCGGGACCGTCGGGCGTCGCGCTCGATCCGGCCGGTCCCGCGCCGGCTCCACCGGGCTTCGGGTCGGTTCCGGTGGTCAGGGGCGGGTCGGTCCTGCCCGGCTCTGGGCTGTCGTGCGCGTCGGGTGCCGGCCGGTCCTGCGGCGACCCCGTCCCGCCCCCGGGGGTCGGGTCCGTACTGCCGGTCTGCCGTGGGGGTGGGCTGCCGCCCGTCGCGTTGGTGGTCATCGGCGTTCAGGCCCCCGTGCCGAGCTGTTCGCGGAGGAAGGCGATGTCCGCGCCCTGACCGGTCGCCCCGCCGGGGGTCTCCACGATGACCGGGGCGTCGGCCGCCCGGATCACCGCCACCAGCAGCTCCGGGTCGATGGTGCCGCCGTCGAGGTTGTCGTGCCGGTCCTGCCCGGAGTTGAACCCGCCCTTGGAGTTGTTCGCGTGCACCAGGTCGATCCGGCCGGTGATCGCCTTGACCCGGTCGACCAGGTCGAGCAGTTCCTCGCCACCGGCGTACGCGTGGCAGGTGTCGAGGCAGAAGCCCACCTCGTAGTCGCCGAGGGCGTCCCAGAGCCGGGCCAGCGCGTCGAGCCGCCGGGCACATGCGTTGTCGCCACCGGCGGTGTTCTCGATCAGGACCGGGACGGGGAACCCGCCGGAGTCGGCCGCGTACGCGAAGGTCTTGCGCCAGTTGTCGAAGCCGACCGCGAGGTCGTCACCGGCGTTGACGTGGCCGCCGTGCACGATCAGCCCCCGGGCGTCGAGCTGCGCCGCCGCGGTGGCGTGGCCCAGCAGGAGCTTGCGGCTGGGGATGCGGATCCGGTTGTTGAGGGTGGCCACGTTGATGACGTACGGGGCGTGGACGTAGACGTCGACCTCGGCGGCG
The DNA here is from genome assembly GCF_049863385.1 of Micromonospora sp. WMMD723. Classification (NCBI taxonomy): domain Bacteria; kingdom Bacillati; phylum Actinomycetota; class Actinomycetes; order Micromonosporales; family Micromonosporaceae; genus Micromonospora; species Micromonospora sp. WMMD723. The sequence continues at coordinate 2,002,041 of NZ_JBMKNR010000001.1, read as the reverse complement.
CGTAGCCGGTCGGCGTCCTCCCGGGGTTTCGGGGCCTTCCAGCCCTGCGGGTCGGAGAGGAAGAACTGCACCGCCTCGGCGGCGCGGGTGGCCGCCTCCGCCAACGGGTCGGCCTGGTCGACGTGGGCTCCGATACGCATGCAGGCGAGCCTACGTCCCACCCCCGACGTGCGAGAGGTGACGGTCGTGGGCAAGTCGCGCCTGTCAGCCCGCGTGCGGCGTCACCGGTCGGGGTCGGCGATCGTTGAGGGGAGTGGAACAGCCGGACGAATAGTTTCAATTCGGCTATCACGTGACGATTGCCGTTGTATCGTCAGATAACAACAGGATGAAGCTCCGCGGGGTGTCCTCGATCCAACCTCATCGGTGTGGTCGTTCCTCCCCAGGTCCCACCCAAGGAATGCGGACGGGACGCCCCGCGGCCCCGTGGACAGGGGTCCGCCGTCGGCCTTCGGGTGTCGCGGCGGGCCCCTGTCGCCGTCGTCGTCCCCACCGCCGACCTGCCGGGTCGACCTGCCCGGGGGTGATCGTCGGGACCGGGTATCCTGGTCCGGTTGTCCGCGTCCGGCCGGGTTCCCCCGGCGCGGGGCGGGCACGACGCACGACCTCCTGCCACGGAAGGACCGTGGCCGCCTAGCCCACAGGAGGTGAGCACGTCTTGCGTCACTACGAAGTCATGGTGATCCTCGATCCCAGTCTCGAGGAGCGCACCGTCGCCCCGTCGCTCGACACGTACCTGAACGTGATCCGGACCGCGGGTGGCTCGGTGGAGAAGACCGACGTGTGGGGCCGCCGGCGCCTCGCGTACGAGATCAACAAGAAGGCCGAGGGCATCTACGCCGTCGTCGACCTTCAGGCGACGCCGGAGGCGGTGGCCGAACTCGACCGCCAGCTGCGGCTGAACGAGTCCGTGCTGCGCACCAAGGTCATCCGACCGGAAATGCGCTAAGCATCCAACCCGGTTCGCCCGGATCAACCTCATCGTGATGTCGGAGGGCTCTGAGAGCCTGTACGGCAGAACGCTGAGTGCGCGAGGAGTTGGTCATGGCAGGAGACACCACCATCACGGTCATCGGCAATCTGACCGATGACCCCGAGCTGCGGTTCACCCCGTCCGGTGCGGCGGTCGCCAAGTTCCGGGTCGCTTCGACGCCCCGGTTCATGGACAGGACCACCAACGAATGGAAGGACGGCGAGCCGCTCTTCCTGGCCTGCACCGTGTGGCGGCAGGCGGCGGAGCACGTCGCCGAGTCGCTCCAGCGGGGCGCCCGCGTGATCGTCTCGGGTCGGCTGCGTCAGCGGTCGTACGAGACCCGCGAGGGCGAGAAGCGCACCGTCATCGAGCTCGAGGTCGACGAGATCGGCCCGTCGCTGCGCTACGCCACGGCGAAGGTGCAGAAGATGTCGCGCTCCGGTGGCGGCGGTGGTGGCTTCGGCTCCGGTGGCGGTGGCAACCAGGGCGGCGGCGGAGGCAACTTCGACGACCCCTGGGCCTCTGCTGCTCCGGCCCCCTCCTCCCGCGGTGGTTCGGGCGGCAACTTCGACGAGGAGCCTCCGTTCTAATGGCGCCGAGCGCCCGCGATCGCAAACCAGGAGCACGTGCAATGGCCAAGGCTGCGGCACTTCGCAAGCCGAAGAAGAAGGTGAACCCGCTCGACAAGGACGGGATCACCTATATCGATTACAAGGACACCGCGCTGCTGCGCAAGTTCATCTCCGACCGCGGCAAGATCCGCGCTCGGCGGGTGACCGGGGTCACCTCCCAGCAGCAGCGGCAGATCGCCCGTGCGGTAAAGAACGCCCGTGAGATGGCGCTCCTGCCGTACACCGCCACGGCCCGCTGAGAGGAGGCACCGACATGAAGATCATCCTGACTCAGGAAGTTTCCGGTCTCGGTGCCCCCGGCGACATCGTCGAGGTCAAGAACGGCTACGGCCGTAACTACCTGCTGCCGCAGGGCTTCGCGATCAGCTGGACCAAGGGTGCGGAGAAGCAGGTCACGGTCATCAAGCGGGCCCGCTCGGCCCGGGAGATCCGCGACCTCGGCCACGCCAACGAGGTCAAGGGCCAGCTCGAAGGTCTGAAGGTCAGCCTGAAGGTCCGCGCCGGTGACGGCGGTCGGCTCTTCGGCTCGGTCACCCCGGCCGAGGTCGTCGACGCCGTCAAGGCGGCCGGTGGCCCGGTCCTCGACCGTCGTCGGCTGGAGATGCCCGGTCACATCAAGTCGACCGGCTCCTACCCGGTGAAGATCAAGCTGCACCCCGAGGTGTCCGCCACGTTCGACCTCAACGTCGTCCAGGGCTGACCTCACCGCACACGGCATCACCCGTAGTGGCCCGCACCGGCATCCGGTGCGGGCCACTACGCCTTTCCACGACGAGTCGCACACGGCCGGGCCGGCCGTGTCACGCCCGGTCAGCCGATCGGCTGTCCGGTGACCGCGCTGATCATCACGGTGGACAGGCCGCCACCGACCACCGCCGCCGCCAACGCCACCGTCGCCGGCCGCCAGGTCGTCCCGACCCGGCGCAGCAGCACCGCCACCACCAGGCTGCTCAGCAACGACAGACCGAACCGGGGACCACCCGCGACCAGCGAACCCAGCGCGTGGGCCCGGGGCGGCTCACACCCGCCCCCGCTGATGTCCGTGACACAACCGGCCGGCGGCTGACCGTCCAGGGTCAACAACCACAGGAACACCAGCACCGCCGGCACCAGGTAACAGGCGGCCGTGTAGACCAACGGACGCAGCGGACCACCCGGGTCCGGGTCGAGCAGGTCGTCCTCCAGACGACGGTTCCACGAGCCGGCACCCACCGAGCCGATCCGCTCCCGCAGCGAGGACGCCGACGCCGCCCGCCCGGACCCCGCCGCCCGCCCGGACACCGGCTCGGCCCGACGACGCGGAGCCGCCCGGGGACGCGGCGCGGTGTAACCCACCACCGGCGACCGGGGTGCCGACGTCGGCGGGTCCATCCAACGGGGGTCGTCTCCCGCCAGGCGGGTACCCGACCAGAAGCCCTCCGGTTGCTCGCCCCACGGCCAGCCCTCCCCGGTGACCGGCTGTGACGACCGGGGCGGCACCGACCGCTCCCACCCACCCCCGCCGCCAGCATCCCGCCGGTCGGGCCCACCCTGGTCCCACGGGTCGACGCCCGCGCGGTCCGGACGGTCTACCCGGCCCGGGTCCCGGCCGTCCCACCCATCACGGTCCGTGCTCACCGGACCCCAGCGGCCGACGTCCGTCCGGTCCCACTGGGCGGTGTCGGTGAACCGGTCCCACTGGCCGGTGCTGTCGCTCTGCCCCCACCGCGACGACCCGCCGAGACGGTCCCACCGGTCGTCGGTGGCGGGACTCTGCCAATCGTGCACACCGGAGGCGTCCCACGGGTCCACCGCGGGACGGTAGTCCGGTTCCGGCTCGGCCGACCGGCTCCACGGGTCGGCCGCCGGACGGCTCGCCGGGTCGGTCAGGGGCCGGGCCCACGACTCGTCGGTGTTGCGTCGCCGACGCCGGGGCGGCTGCTCGGGAACGGACTCCACGGGCAGGTCGGAATCGTCACCACCGGACCAGATCACCTCCGGACGACGCGACGACGCCCGGCGCGGACGGACCGTCGGCGCCGCCCCGGAGACCGGCTCACCCTCGTCGGCGTCCGCCCGTCGGCTCCCGACGTACCCCTGCTCCTGCTGGGGACGGTCGAAGGTCCACTCCCGGGTGTGGTCGTCGGAGCCGGGGCCCGCGCCTGTCACCCGCGACTCCCGGCGCTCACTCTCCCGCCGCCGCCGGGCCGCCCGCCGGCCCACCCCGGCGGCCCGACGGGTGTCGTCCTCGTCCTCGTCCGGGGCGGCGTGCCGGCCCCGGCCGTCGGCGTGCGCGATGCCCGACTCGACCGCCCAGCGCGGCAGGTAGGCGTCGACAGGCTCCTGCTGGCCACGCTCGACCGCCCGACGCCGACTCGGCGTACGGTAGCGGTCCGTCGAGGAGTATGAATCCGACGGAACCGGGTCGCCGAGGTCGTCCCACGGGGCGATCGGCTGACGCGCGCGCGGGCTGCCCTCCCCGCGCTCCCAGTCCCGGTAACTCACGGCCGGAGCGTGACCCTTCTCAACCGAAAGTGCAATCCGCTGTCCAGGTGTAGCCGTTTCGCAGAGATAGTACGGGAAGACCGACCCAAGAGCCTTACCGGAAAATATTCGTCCACAGGGTGTGGATAGTGAACCAGCAGCTCACAGCGTTGCAGCCCAGAATTCCCCCACAGTTTTCCACAGGCTGTGCACACGCTGCGCACATGGTTGTCCACGCGCGTCCACAGGTTGTCCCGAGGCTCGTCCACCGCGCCGGTTGAGGGTCTGACCTCGCGGTCCGTATCGTGGGGCACCGACCGGTCGCGCGATGGCCCCCCGATCGACCTGACCGGACGGTGTCACCGCCGGCGTACCGCCGGGGCAACCGCGACGCTGTGGAGGGGGAACCGTGTCGATCACCGACGACATGCGGGCGGAGCCCCGGGCCGCGGGGCAGTCGTCCGCCCCGCCGCCCCGCGACGGCCAGTTCGACAAGACCCCACCACAGGACGTCGCCGCCGAGCAGTGCGTCCTCGGCGGCATGCTGCTCTCCAAGGACGCCATCGCCGACGTCGTCGAGATCCTCAAGTCCACCGACTTCTACCGGCCCGTCCACGCCACCATCTTCGACGCGATCCTCGACATCTACGGTCGCGGTGAGCCCGCCGACGGCATCACCGTCGCGGCGGCCCTGGCCGACTCCGGAGACCTCGCCCGGGTCGGCGGCGCCCCCTACCTGCACACCTGCATGGCGGCCGTACCGACCGCAGCGAACGCCTCCTACTACGCCCGGATCGTCGGCGAACGCGCCGTGCTGCGCCGCCTGGTCGAGGCGGGCACCCGGATCGTGCAGCTCGGCTACGGCACCGCCGCCGGTGGCAGCCGGGACGTCGACGACGTCGTCGACCTGGCCCAGCAGGCGGTCTACGAGATCACCGAACGGCGGGTCAGCGAGGACTTCGCGGTGCTCGCCGACATGCTCCAGCCCACCCTCGACGAGATCGAGGCGGTCGGCGCGCAGGGCGGCGTGATGACCGGCGTGCCGACCGGCTTCACCGACCTGGACCGGCTGCTCAACGGCCTGCACCCGGGGCAGCTCATCATCGTGGCCGGCCGCCCCGGTCTGGGAAAGGCGCTGGCGCTCGACACGCTGCTGCCCACCCCGGACGGCTGGACCACCATGGGCGAGGTCGAGGTCGGTGACCGGCTGCTCGCCGCCGACGGCACGCCGACCACCGTCACCGCCGCCTTCGCCGTGATGCACGGGCGGCCCTGCTACGAGGTCGAGTTCTCCGACGGCAGCGTGATCGTCGCCGACGCCGGGCACCTGTGGCGGACCACCACCCGGACGCGGGCCCTCGCCCCGGCGGGCGGCACACCGGCCGACGCGGCCCAGGACCCTGCCGAGGTCGGGGACGGCGTACTCACCACGGCACAGATCGCGGCGACGCTGCGTACCGGACCGGAGGGACGCCCCCGCCACGCCGTCGCCACCTGCGCCCCCCTGCAACTGCCCGAGCGGGCGGTGCCCATCCCCCCGTACGGCCTGGGCGGCTGGCTCGGCGACGGCCGGGCCGACCCGGGGCACCTGGCCGCATCCTTCCTGACGACGCTGCGGGAGATCGGTGTCCTCGCGGACAAGCACATCCCCCGCGACTACCTGCGCGGCTCCGAGGCGCAACGTCGGGCGCTGCTCGCCGGGCTGATGGACACCGCCGGCACCCTCACCCCGACCGGCGAGCACCGGTACACCTCGGTCTCGCGGCGGCTCGCCGGCGACGTACGGGAACTCGTGGTGGGTCTCGGCTACCGCTGCACGCTGACCGAGCAGCCGGCACCCGGCCGGACCGGGACGACGTACACGGTCGCCTTCGCCACCCCGGACGCCGTCTTCCGCCGGGAGCCCAGGGCATCCGCCGAGGCCGTCCGCCTGCGCACCGACCCGGGTGTGCGGTACGTGGTGGACGTCCGGCCGGTGGCCAGTGTGCCGGTGCGGTGCGTGACCGTCGACAACCCGGACCACCTCTACCTGGCCGGCCGGTCGATGATCCCCACCCACAACAGCACGGCCAGCATGGACTTCGCCCGTAACGCGGCGATCCGGGCCAACCAGGCCGCCGCCATCTTCTCGCTGGAAATGAGCAAGGTCGAGATCGTCATGCGGCTCCTCTCGGCCGAGGCGCGGGTCCCGCTGCACGTGCTGCGCAGCGGTCAGCTCTCCGACGACGACTGGACCAAGCTGGCCCGCTGCATGGGTGAGATCAGCGAGGCGCCGCTGTTCGTGGACGACACCCCGAGCATGAACCTGATGGAGATCCGGGCGAAGGCGCGGCGGCTCAAGCAGAAGCACGACCTCAAGATGATCGTCGTCGACTACCTCCAGCTGATGACCTCACCGAAGCGCACCGAGAGCCGTCAGCAGGAGGTCGCGGACCTGTCCCGTGGCCTGAAGCTGCTGGCCAAGGAGGTCGAGTGCCCGGTGATCGCGGTCAGCCAGCTCAACCGTGGCCCGGAGCAACGTACCGACAAGCGGCCTCAGTTGTCCGACCTGCGCGAATCGGGCTGTCTGACTGCGGAGACCCGACTGATCCGGGCCGACACCAATGCGGAAGTCACCATGGGCGAGCTGCTGAAGGCCGGGACGAGGGAAATCCCGGTCTGGGCGCTCGACGAGAATCTGCGGTACTCGCCCCGGACCATGACGCACGTCTTCCCCAGCGGTCGGCGCGAGGTGTTCCGGCTGACCCTCGCGTCGGGAAAGCAGATCGACGCGACGGCGAACCATCCTTTCCTCACCTTCGCCGGGTGGGTGCCGCTCGGTGAGTTGGCTGTCGGAGCGCGGCTGGCTACGCCGAGACACCTGCCCCCGCCGCTGGCGATCCGGCCGTGGGTGGAGGCGGAGGTGGTACTGCTCGCGCACCTGCTTGGTGACGGTTCGTTCGTCAGACGCCAGCCGATCCGGTACGCCAGCAGGGACGAGGAAAACCTGGTGGCAGTGGCCGAGGCCGCGAAGCACTTCGGAATCAGCGCCGTACGGGACGAGTACGAGGCCGCCCGGGTCACGACGCTCCGGCTGCCCGCACCGTACCGACTGGCCCGTGGACGGCGTAATCCGATTGCAGAATGGCTCGACGGGCTGGGGCTCTTCGGCCTGCGTTCGCACGAGAAGTTCATTCCGCAGACGATCTTCAGTATGCCCAAGGAGCAGGTAACGCTTTTCCTGCACCACCTGTGGTCGACCGACGGCTCGGTCCATGTCAACAAGTCGGGTAGGGGCGGACGTGTCTACTTCTCCTCCACCAGTCGCCGAATGCTTGAAGACATCTCCCGGCTCCTCCTGCGGTACGGCATCACCGCACGCCTCAAAGTCGTTCCGGTGGCTGACCACCGTCCCCAGTACACCCTCGACATCTCGGGCCGGGACGACCAACTGCGGTTCCTGCGGGAGATCGGGGTGCACGGGGAGCGCGCGGCTGCATGCGAAGCGCTGCTTACCGTGTTGGAGACGGTCGTGAGCAACACCAACGTCGACACGGTGCCGACCGAGGTGTGGAACCAGGTTCGGGATGTCCTGGTGGAGCGGGGCATCAGCCATCGCGAGTTCGCCCGGGCAATAGGTACACAATTCTGCGGCAGCGCGCTGTGGAAGCGTGCACCGAGCCGATCCCGACTGGCGAAGATCGCCTCGGTGCTCGACGCCGCCGACCTCGAACTGCACGCCACCAACGACATCTTCTGGGACGAGATCACCTCGATCGAGTCGCTCGGCGAGCAGGACGTTTTCGACGCGACGGTACTCGGCACACACAATTTCGTCGCCAACGGGATCGCCACCCACAACTCGATCGAGCAGGACGCGGACGTCGTCATCCTGTTGCACCGCGACGACTACTACGACAAGGAATCGCCGCGCGCCGGGGAGGCGGATTTCATTGTTGCCAAGCACAGAAATGGGCCCACCGACTCGATCACGGTGGCGGCCCAACTGCACCTGTCCCGCTTCGTCGATATGGCGATCGTCTGACCCGACGCCGGGTCGGCGACTCAGCCGAGTAGTGGGAACCAGCCGGCGGCCTCGCCCAACGCCACCCGGTCCCGGTCGGTCAGCGGCTCCCGACCGGTGGCCTTGCCCAGGTACGTCAGGTCGTCCCAGTCGGCGGGCCGCACCGCGTCGTCGCTGAGCAGGCCGTCCATGGTGGCGACCGCGACCTCGACGGCCAGCACTCCGGGCGGCGGTGCGGCCGGCAGGTCGGGCACCAGGTCGAGGTGGTGCACGACGGCCTCGGTGGTCAGCGTGGCCAGGAAGTCGGGCACCCGTAGCACGTGCCCCTGGGTGGTGACGCAGCCCTGCGGGTCGGCGGCACCCGCCGCGTGTACGGCGGCCGGGGCGGTGTCCGCCCAGATCCGGACCACGCCGGTGGGCCGGTCGAAGGCGGCGGCCGAACGGCGGATCCACCACGCGTGCCGGGCCGCCGCGTCGGGATCGGCACCCGCCGGGAACGACCGCCAGTAGCTGACGTCGTCGGTGTCGGCCGGCCCCTCGGCGGGGCTGGCCAGCGTGACCAGCGCCCGTTGGGCGTCGCCGAGCAGGTGGAAGAGCAGGTCGGCGACGACCCAGCCCCGACACCGGGTGGGGCGTTGCAGGGCGTCGTCGTCGAGGTCGGCGACCACCCGGGTGATGCCGTCGTAGGCCTGCGCCAACGCGGTGTGCTGCCGGACGAACGTCATGCCGTGCAGCGTCGCACGGTCGGCATGCTCCGGCATCCGGACCCGGGAGACGCTGTTCCTGGCGCTCAGCCTGGTCACCCGACGGCGGCCGTAACCCTGTGCGGCCGACGGCGGTGACGGGACCGGGCCGGGCGCGGGAGGACCCGGCCCGGCCGTCGACGGAACCGGTCAGCCGAACATCTCGTCGAGGAAACCCTTGTGCTTCTTGCGCTTGTAGTGGCCGTGGTAGCCGTGGTGCTGCGGGTGGCCGTAGCCACCGTGGCCGCCGTACGCGGGCTGCGGCGGGTAACCCGGCGGCGGCGGGGGCGGCGGCACGGCACCGTAGCCCGGCTGGTGGCTCGGGGCGGGCGGCGGTGGAGGTGGCGGCGGATATCCGCCCGGTGCCTGGACGTGCTGCTGACCGGGAGCGGCCCCCGGCTGACCGGGCGTGGCCCCACTGCGCTGCCGGTTCCAGTTCGCCTCGGCCTCGAACAGCTTTTCGAGTTCGCCGCGGTCCAGGAAGATCCCCCGGCACTCGCCGCACTGGTCGATGACGACTCCGCTGCGCTCGTACTGGCGCATATCTCCGTGACACTTGGGACAGGTGAGCTGCATCGTTCGACGGTACCCGGTCGGCGCAGCATTCAGGCGGTGGCGATCAGCGCCGAGATCACCTCGTCGTCGTCGACCTCGTGGAAGTCGTCGTAGTAGGCGCTGACCGCGGTGAAGCCGGCCGGGTGCTGCGGGCAGACCACCTCGTCGGCCTCGGCGGCGAGCATCTCGTACGCCTGCTGCGCGCCGACCGGCACCGCGACCACCACCCGCCGGGCGCCGAGCTGCCGGGCGACCTGCACGGCGGCGCGGGCGGTGGCGCCGGTGGCCAGCCCGTCGTCGACGATCAGGGCGGTACGTCCGGTCAGGTCGAGCGGGGGTCGACCGTGCCGGTAACGGGCCTCCCGGCGGTCGAGTTCGGCCTGTTCACGGTGTTGCACCTCGGCGCGGTCGGCCGGGTCGAGCGGGGCGGCGACCTGGTCGTTGAGGACCCGGACCCCGCCGGGGCCGAGCGCGCCGAAGGCCACCTCGGGTGCCCCGGGGAGGCCGAGCTTGCGGACCACCAGCACGTCGAGCGGTACGCCGAGCCGGTCGGCGACGATCCGGGCCACCGGCACCCCGCCGCGTACCAGACCGAGCACGACGACGTCGGGCCGATTGGTCAGTGCGGTGAGCCGTTCGGCGAGGCGACGGCCGGCGTCGACGCGGTCGCGGTAGCTGCTCATGTCCTCAGGTCTACGCCCTGTGGGCAGGATGCGTCGGGAACTCGGCGGAACCGGTGCCGGGCGGGTGGTGAGGGCGGCGGCCCAGGCCAGCAGGGCGATCGGGTAGAGCAGGTAGCCGAAGCGGGTGGTCGGCATCAGCAGGATCGCGGCGAGCAGGCCGTACCCGCAGAGCAGCGCGGTGGCGGCGGCGGTGCGGGGCGGGCGGCGGACGAGCCGGACGGCGATCGCGGCGCCGACGGCGACGAGCAGTGCGGCGGCGACGACCCGGCCGCCGGGCAGGGCGGTGGCGATCAGGTGGCCGGGGAACGGGGACTGGGCGGGGCTGGTGACCTGGCCGTGGCCGAGCGGGAAGCGCAGCACGTTCTCCACCAGCGCGTCCCGGTCGACCAGCAGGGCGGGGAGCAGGGCGAGGGCGGGCAGCCCGAGCGCGCCGGCCGCCACCCGCAGCCCGGCCCGTCGGGTCACCCCCCAGAAGATCAGGACCAGCGCGACCGGCCAGGCGAACAGTTTCAACGCGCCGGCCAGCCCCACCGCCAGCCCGGCCCCGCCGGGCCGGCCGGTGGCGGCGAACGCCAGCGCCAACAGGCAGAGCGCGAGTACGGGCAGGTCGTCGCCGCCGGTGGCGAGGGTGAGCGCGCAGATCGGCAGGACGGTCGCCGCCTGCACGCCGCGCAGCACCGCCGGTGGCCCGGCCCGCCCGCCGGTGCTCGGGTCGGGACGGCGTAGCGCGACCACGGCCCAGGCCAGGGCTGCGGCGGTGACCAGCGCGAACCAGACGCGGGAGTCGGTCCACCAGGTGTCGGCGGCGGCCCGGGGCAGCCCGAACAGCGCCATCCCCGGCTGGTAGGGGGTGTAGCCGAGCAGCCGTTCGTCGGCGGGCAGCGCGGCGATGGCGTCCGGCCCGAGGTAGGGGGTGCCGTGCTCGGCGAGCCGGATGCCGGCCTGCTCGACCACCACCACCTCCTCCTGGGCCCGGTCGGTGCGCCCGGCGGCCCGCTGCCCGGCCTGTACGACCAGGGGGAGCAGGGCGGTGCCGGCCCAGGCGAGGCCGGTGACCACGGCGCGGGCGGTGGTGCCGGCCAGCCCGGGTCGGTGGCGGCGGAGGAGGAACTGGGTGGCGACCAGGATCGTCGCGGCGAGGTAGCCGACGGCGGCGACGCCACCCCAGGCCCGGTGCGGGGGCAGGGTGGAGGTGGCGGCGGTGACGGCGGCGAAGGTCGCGGAGAGCAGGTAGAGGCCGAGGTCGAGGGCGAGTCCGCCGGCTGCGGTGTCGACGGCCCGCAGGCGGCGGGCGGCACGGTCGGCGGCGGTCACGCCGGCAAGTGTGGCAGACCCGTCGAACGGTTCCGGGCGGGCTGGCGGCGGCCGGGGGTGCTGAGTCGGATGACCGCGCCGGTGTCGTGCAGCGGGGTGGCGAGACTGCCGGGGCGGCCACCGGAGCCTCGTTGCAGTGCGGCGAGGAGCGTGCCGGCCGGCAGCGGGCGGGCGAACAGGTGTCCCTGGCCGGCGGCGCAGCCGAGCGACCACAGGGCCCGGCGTTGCGGTTCGCTCTCCACGCCCTCGGCGACGACGGCCAGGTCGAGGCTGCGGCCGAGGTCGAGGGTGGAGCGGATGACGGCTGCCGCCTCGGCGGAGCTCTCCATCGCGGTGACGAAGCTGCGGTCGATCTTCAGCTCGTGTACGGGGATGCGGGAGAGCAGGGAGAGCGACGAGTAGCCGGTGCCGAAGTCGTCGAGGGCGAGCCGGATGCCGGAGTCGCGCAGCCGGTTGAGTACCCGGTCGACCACGTCGAGCTGGCTGAGGGTGAGTGTCTCGGTCAGCTCCAGGACGAGTCGGTCCGGGGGGAAGTCGTGGGCCTGGAGCCGGGCCAGCACCGCGCCGGGGAATCGGGCGTCGAGCAGGCTGCGGGGTGAGACGTTGACCGAGACGGGCAGGTCGAAGCCGGCGGTCCGCCAGCCGACGGCGGCGACGAGGGCCTGGTCGAGGATGGCCTCGGCGAACGCGGGGAGCATGCCGGAGCGTTCCACCGCCTCGATGAAGCGCAGCGGGTCGATGACCCCGTGCCGGGGGTGGTGCCAGCGGGCCAGTGCCTCGGCTCCGGTCACCTCGCCGGTGCCGAGGTCGACGATGGGCTGGAAGTTGACGGTGAACTCGTGGTCGGCCACCGCGCGGGGCAGTTCACCGCCGAGGGTGAGCCGGCGCAGGTCGGCGGTGTCCCGGGTGGGGGCGTACGTGGCGATCCGTTGGCCGGCCCGCTTGGCCTGGTACATGGCGACGTCGGCGCGGCGCAGCAGTTCGGGCATGCCGCCGGTGGCGGGGGCCGCCGCGATGCCGCCGCTGGCCTCCACGCTGATCCGCATGCCGTCCACGTCGATCGGTTCGTGCAGGGCGCCGAGCAGGGTCTCGGCCCGGTGGGCGGCGATGGCGGGGGCGGGCAGGTTGCGCATCAGTACGGCGAACTCGTCGCCGCCGAGGCGGGCGACCAGGTCCTCGTCGCGGGCGGCAGCGCGCAGCCGGTCGGCGACCCGCATCAGTACCTGGTCACCGGCGGCGTGGCCGAGGGTGTCGTTGACCTCCTTGAAGTGATTGAGGTCGATCAGGACGAGGGCGGTCACCCCCTCGGCGTGCCGGGTGCCGAGCTGTTCGGTGCCCCGGTCGAGCAGTTGCCGGCGGTTGGCCAGGCCGGTGAGCGCGTCGTGGCTGGCGGCGTGGGCGTGTTCGGCGGCGACCCGGGCGAGTTCGGCGTACGCCTGGGCGTTGCGGACGGCCGTGCACAACGCGGAGGCGAAGGTGCGCAGGGTGTACTGCTCGCGTTCGTTGAGCCGGACCGGCCCGCGGAACCGCAGCCGCAGCATCCCGACGTCGACGGTGCGGTCGTGGCCTTCGAGGCGGGCGGGCAGGACGGTGCCCTCGATCTCACTCGGGGTGCCGGAGGGGCCGTCGTAGGTGATGGTGCCGCTCGCGCCCCGGACGGTGCGGCCGGCGTCGCGCAGCTCGATCTCGACCTCGTCGGCGGAGAAGAGTTCGGTGGCCTGGGTGACGGCGGTGGTGAGGACCTTGTCCAGGTCGACCACGTTGAGCGCGTCGGTGGTGCGGGCCAGTCGTTGCCAGGCCTGTTGCTCGGTGCGGGACTTGACCTGGTTGGAGTAGAGCAGGTGCAGGCTGAGCACCAGGGGTGGCACGGCGAGCAGGAGCCGGGGGTCGGCCTGGAGGATGGCCAGGGTGACGGCGATCAGGACGAACCGCGCCAGCGCGCTGGTCAGGCGTAGGCCGAGGTCGTCGGAGAAGAGCCGGGGCAGCGGGGTGCCGGTGGCCATCGCGATGACCGGCAGGGTGAGCAGTTCGTCGAGGACCACGGCGACGACGTAGGCGAGCCCGATCATGCCGATGGCGTTCGGCAGGTCGGTGTCCTGCGGCGACCAGCCGAGGGTGTGCAGCGCGACGCCGCCGGCGGCCGCCAGCAGCATGCTCTTGGCGATGCCGAAGGTGGTCTTCAGCGGTCCGCGCTTCATGGACAGCAGGGCGACCGCGACGCCCGTCCCGGTGGTCAGGACGACCAGGGGCGCCGGTGCGACGGCCAGCCCGAGGACGATCGCCGTCTCGCTCCAGGAGACCGCGTGGACGGTGGCCCGGATGCGGATCTGCCAGTTGATCCGGACGCTGAGCGCGGCCATGAAGGCCAGCGCGACGGACCGGGTGAGGTCGCCGCCGGTGAGGTCGAGGTGGACCAGTTGGTAGAGGGCGACGACCGCCGCTGCGGTGGCCACCACGCAGACGAGGCCGACGTGCAGCGTCAGCTGCCGCTCGGCCTCCGTCTTGCCTTCGTCCGGTCGTGCCACCGTGTCCTCGACAACCACTCCGTGTCGCTGAGCAGAGGCCAAGGCTACGTGGGGTCACACCGCCACCACAATCGTTCAGAGCCACTCGTGTGCGGACATCGCGTTCGCCCTCCCCTGATCGTTGTCGCCGACCCTTGCGGTCGGGATCTGACAGGGGACAGCCTAAGGGCGGTTAGGCCGTTTTTGGAGGTATAAATGTAACTATGAGCGATAGGTGAGAATTGAGTGCACCTTGGTGACTTTCCGTTTCCGCGGGGAAACGGAGTGCTGAGCGCTCCCGACGGTTCTCGTTAACGCTAGATAATGGTGCAGGCGGCGGCTTCGCGACATCGGGTGAGAGGGGCCGTTTGCCGTACGTCGAGGTGACCGGCTGTGTGAGTGCGACAGATCACCCGATTGTGGAACGCAGCGTAGTCGTCTCGGCGCGGTGGTGCCAACGGGGGCGAAGCGGCCCGGTGGCGATTCGCGACCGCGACGCGACGGAGGGTTTCTCGGGTGTGACGATCTCGCGCGTGATGGTGTTTCCCGCTCTACCGCCGACACGAGAACCTATTAGTGGCGGCCGATGAAATCGACGATGAACCACCGATCACGAATCGTCCCCGCGCGCTCGGCACTCCTGTTCCCGGGTCGCCGTCACGCCCGGACGTACCCCCGGATCGGAGCACCCCGCTAGGCTCGCTGACGTGACCGATCCCGCGCAGCTCAGCCACGTCGACGCCGCGGGTGCGGCCCGCATGGTCGACGTCTCCGCCAAGCCGGTGTCCGGCCGGGTCGCCGTGGCCGCCGGGCGGCTGCGCACCACCGTCGAGGTGGTGGAGCTGCTGCGCCGCGACGGGCTGCCCAAGGGCGACGCGCTGGCCGTCGGCCGGCTCGCCGGCATCATGGGCGCCAAGCGCACCCCCGACCTGATCCCGCTGTGCCACCCGATCGCCCTGCACGGCGTCACCGTCGACCTCGAACTCACCGACGACACCGTCGAGATCACCGCCACCGCCCGCACCGCCGACCGGACGGGGGTGGAGATGGAGGCGCTGACCGCCGTCGCCGTCGCCGGGCTGGCCCTGGTCGACATGGTCAAGGCGGTCGATCCGGCCGCCGCCGTGGACGGCGTCCGGGTGTTGAGCAAGTCCGGCGGCAAGACCGGCGAGTGGGTCCGCCCGCAGGACCGGCCGTGATCCGGGCCCGGGTCGTCGTGGCGTCCAACCGGGCCGCCGCCGGGGTGTACGCCGACACCAGCGGGCCGCTGCTCGTCGCCGGTCTGCGCGAGCTGGGCTGCCAGGTCGACGAGCCGGTGGTGGTGCCCGACGGCGAACCGGTAGGCGAGGCGCTGCGTGCCGCCCACGCCGACGGGATCGACGTGGTGCTGACCAGCGGCGGCACCGGCATCAACCCGACCGACCGGACCCCGGAGGTGACCCGGGCGCTGCTCGACCACGAGATCCCCGGCATCGCCGAGGCGATCCGCGCGTACAGCCGGGACCGGGTGCCGACCTCGGCGTTGTCCCGGGGGGTCGCCGGGGTGCTGGGCCGGATGCTCGTGGTCAACCTGCCCGGCTCGCGGGGCGGCGCGAAGGACGGGCTGGCCGTGCTCGGGCCGATCCTCGGCCACGCGGTCGACCAGTTGCGCGGCGGCGACCACTGACCGCACGCCCGGCACGGCGGCGATAGGCTCGCGGGGGTGTACGCGGAGCGCCGCGTCCCGTCCGAACGGAGGCCCCCGGTGAGCACGGAAACCGCCGCCGCCGCGGCCCAGGTCGCCGCGCCGCCGCCGGCCGGCTGGGAGGAGGCCCGCTCCCGGGTGTACGCGGTCGGCCTCGCCGCCGCCCTGCCCCCGGTGCAGCGGGCACTGGCCGACGCCGACGGGTACACCCTGGCCGCGCCGTTGACGACCCGGACCGACCTGCCGGCCTTCCCCACCTCCAGCGTCGACGGCTGGGCGGTACGCGGGGCCGGCCCGTGGGACGTCGTGGGACGGGTGCTCGCCGGGCAGACCCCGGCCGGGCTGACCGCCGACGGCACCACCGTGGAGATCGCCACCGGCGCGATGGTTCCCACCGGGACGACCGCCATCCTGCGGATCGAGGACTCGCGGCGTACCCCGGACGGCCGGGTGACCGGCACGCCACGCCCGAACCCGGAGTGGCGGGAGCCGGGCGAGGAGGCGGTGGCCGGCGAGGAGCTGCTGCCGGCGGGCACCCCGGTCGACCCGGCGCTGATCGGGCTGGCCGCCTCCTGCGGGCACGACCAGCTCACGGTGCGCCGCCAACCGCGCGCCGCGCTGCTGGTCTTCGGCGACGAACTGCTCACCGCCGGTCCGCCCGGGTCGGGCCGGGTCCGCGACGCGCTCGGCCCCGCCGTACCGTCCTGGCTGCGCCGCTACGGCTGCCAGGTGCGGCCGTCCGACGTGGTCGGCCCGGTGGCGGACACCCTCCCCGCCCACGTGGCCGCCCTGCGCGGGGCGCTCGCCGGGGCCGACCTGGTCTGCACCACCGGCGGCACCATGCACGGCCCGGTCGACCACCTGCACCCCGCGTTGGAGGCGCTGGGGGCCGACCACGTGGTGAACACGGTCGCCGTGCGGCCCGGTTTCCCGATGCTGCTGGCCCGGCTGGTCGACGCCGACGGGCGGGTGCGTTTCGTGGCCGGGCTGCCGGGCAACCCGCAGTCCGCGATCGTCGCCCTGGTGTCGCTGGTCGCGCCGCTGCTCGCCGGGCTCCAGGGCCGGGCGCTGCCGGCGTTGCCCCAGGCCACCCTCGCCGGGCCGGTGCCCGGTCGGGGCGACTACACCCACCTGGCGCTGGTCCGGCTGGACCGGGCCGCCGGCACCGCCCACCCGGTCCGCCACGTCGGGTCGGCGATGCTGCGCGGGCTCGCCGGCGCGGACGGGTTCGCGGTGATCCGGCCGGGCACCTCCGGCGAGGTCGGGGCCCGGGTGCCGGTCGTACCGCTGCCGTTGCTGCCCGGGGAGCGTACGTGGTGACGACCGGCCCGGCGACGGCCCTGCTCGCGGTCACCGACCAGCCGCTGGACCTGGCCGCGCACGAGGCGGCGGTGGCCGACCGGCGGGCCGGCGCGGTGGTCTCCTTCCAGGGCGTGGTCCGCGACCACGACCACGGTCGACCGGTGACGCTGCTGGAGTACGAGGGCCACCCGAGCGCCGTCGAGACGCTGCGCGCGGTGGCCGCCGAGATCGCCGCCGATCCCGACGTGTACGCGGTGGCCGTGTCGCACCGGATCGGCCGGCTCGACATCGGAGACGTGGCGCTGGTGGCGGCGGTCAGCACGGCACACCGGGCGGCGGCCTTCGTGGCCTGCGCGCGGCTGGTCGACGAGGTGAAGGCGCGACTGCCGATCTGGAAGCGGCAGGTCTTCGCCGACGGCACCGAGGAGTGGGTCAACTGCCCCTGAGCCCGCCGTCGGGAGTCGCCGGGCCGGCCGGGGTCGGCTGTCCGCGGTGGAGCGGGACGGGCGGGGTCAGCGGCGGCCGGCGGTGGCGCGGGACGGGCGGTCGGCGTAGAAGGCGGGCTCGGCACCGGGCCGCCAGGGCAGCGCGGCGACCAGCACGATCAGCGCCAGCGCGAGCGAGTTCTCCATGAGCGCGCCGAACAGGCCGTTCTGGTAGTGCGACACCTCGGGGAGCTTGTGCTCGTACGGCCAGATCGGTGAGATCAGGAAGAGCAGGTACAACCCGAGCGCCGCCACGCCGTGCCGCAGCCCGGTCAGCGTCGGGTACCAGATCGGCGGGCGCAGCCCGTTCACCCCGGGCGGCCCGCCGAACGCCTGCTGGCCGGTGCGCAGCGACAACCCCCGGCTCGCCTCACGGCGGCGCACGGCGGCGTCGGCGAGTACGACGATCGCCGGGATGACCCAGACCAGGTGGTGCGACCAGGAGATCGGGCTGATCACGTTGGCGGTCAGTCCGACCAGGGTGAACGCGGTCAACTCGTCGCCGTCGGCGCGGGCGTTGGCGGCCCGGGACAGCCCGACGGCCAGGATCAGCACCGAGAACGCCAGCCAGAGCAGGCCGGGCGTCTCGATCGAGTCGTAGAGCCGGGCCAGCAGACCGGCCAGCGACTGGTTGGGCGTCATGTCGGCCGCCCCGACCCGTTCGGTCTGCCACAGCACGCCGCCGAAGTAGGCCCGCGACTCGGTGCCGACCAGGGCGAAGCTGCCCAGGGTGACGCCGATGGTGGTGCCGACGGCGGTGGCGGCGACCCGCCACTGCCTGGTGATCAGCAGGTAGGCGATGAACAGCGCCGGGGTGAGCTTGACGGCGGTGGCCAGGCCGATGCCGACTCCGGCCCAGGACCCGCTGTAGAGCAGCCGCAGGAACGGGCCGTCGGTGTCGCGCCCGTGGCTGCCGCGCCGGGAACGCCAGCGCAGGCCCACCAGGTCCGCCATGATCAACGCGAACAGGAGCAGATTGACCTGGCCGTACCCCAGGGTCTCCCGGACCGGTTCGATGGCGGTGGCCATCGGCGTGGCGATGGCCACGGTGAACCAGAGCGGCCAACCGAGCCGGTCGACGATCGGACGCAGCAGCGCGGCGAGGACCACCGCCAGGGCGGCGATGCTGCCGGCCGCGTTGATCCACCCGGCCACCTCGATCGGCAGCCCCGCCATCGGCAGCATGGCCAGCGCGGCGAAGGGAGGGTAGGTGAAACCCAGCGTGGTGGTGGGCGCGATGAACTCGTACAACTCGTGCCCGCTCGCCCACCACACCACCGCGCCGTGGTAGATCTTCATGTCGAAGAAGTTGTACGGCCGCCCGAAAGCACCGATGGCGAGCCATGCGGCATAGGCGACGGCGGCCACGATGCCGGTCCGTACGACTGTCCTACGATCGATCCCACGCGTTGCGCGACGCACCGGGGCGAGGCGGTCCGCACGTCTACCGACGGTTGTCGGCATGGCGTGGCCACCCCCGTACCAAGGTCGTCCTACCCGTCCAGGTCCGGTAGGGAGCCTAGAACGGCGCCTCACGTTGCTGCCTCCCGCGTTATCCGACCGTGTCCGATCCCACACCAGTTTTTGACATTTCCACCGCGTTAACGGGTGTCGGGCGGTTCAGGTAATTCGTGGCCTTGCGGGGGGTGATGGCCGAATCGATGCAGGTCAGCCGGGAAGCCGACGGGCGGCGGCGGCCGACCGGACGGCGATCCGGGCCTCCCGCCGGGCGGTGCGCACCGCGCGCCCCACCGAGCGTCGGGAGTGGCCGATGCGGTGACCGGCCCGCCAGCGCAGACCCGGCCTGCCCTCGGTGTCGGCGGCGGCGAGCAGCAGACCACCGAAGAGCCCGAGGTTCTTCAGGAAGTGCACCTGGTTGTTGTTCCGGGTCGCCTGATCGTCGTTGCTCCAGAACGGGTGACCGGCGGCGGTGGTGGGCACCAGCGTACCGGCCAGGACCAGCGCGGCCGGCCGGGTGAACTTCCCGGTGGCCAGCATCAGACCGGCGGTGAACTGCACGGCGGCGTTGGCCCGGATCAGGGTCTCGGTGTCGGTGGGGAGCTGCGGCGCGACCTGCTGGATCAGCGGTGTGACCCGGTCGGTGACCGGCTTGGCCGCCGGGACGAGCCGGTGGGGGTGCTGAAAGTTGCGGGCGCCACTGACCACGAAGATGCCGCTCAACATGACACGGGCGAGGGAGCGCACGGGTTTCATGGCTCAGTCATACCCCGTTTGACGCCCTGCTATCCGGGCAATGGCCGATCCGCGGCGGTCCGCGTGTCGACGGTCCGCATCGGCGCGTCGACCCCCGCCCCGGGCCGGCGGCCGTGCGTTCCGGCAGGCGGAGGCGGTGCGCCACGCCGAATGGAGCGACCGTCGCTGATGGACGGGCTCCGACCGGTAACGTCGCGCGGGTGACGACCCTTCGGCTGCGTCCCGAGGGCCCGGCCGACGCCGGCCCGGTCCGTCGGGTGCTGGCCGCCGCCTTCGCCCGCCCCGACCGCACCACCCCCGGTGAGGTCGCGCTCGTCGACGAGCTGCGCGGCAGCGCGGCGTGGCTGCCGGAACTGGCGATGGTCGCCGAGTACGGCGGCGAGGTGGTCGGGTACGCGCTGCTCACCCGGGTGCAGGTCGAGGCCGACCGGGTCCGCGTCCCGGCGCTGGTGCTCGGGCCGGTGGCGGTGGCCCCGCACCGGCAACGGGTCGGGCACGGCACGGCGGTGGTGCAGGCCGCGTTGGAAGCCGCCACCGAGCTGGGCGAACGGCTGGTGGTGGTGCTGGGCGACCCGGCGTACTACAGGCGCTTCGGCTTCACCCGGGCCGACCGGATGGGGCTGGTCAGCCCCTGGTCGGGGCTGGGGGAGCCGTGGCAGGCGCTCGTGCTGCCGCCGGAGGTCAGCGACGCGCCGCCGCCACCGCGCGGCGAGGTGGTCTTCCCGCCCCCCTGGTCCCGGGTCTGACCCCGGGGGCCTCGCGGTCCCCGTGTCCGGTGCCGGCCGGAGGCCCGGGTCGCAGCGCGGCCGGCGGGGATCAGGCCGGCTGGGTACGCAGGTAGCGGCCGAAGTGCGGGACGGTGAAGGCGACCGTGCCGCGTTCCCCGGAGTAGATCAGCCCCTTCTTGATCAGCGCGTCCCGGGCCGGGGAGAGGCTCGCCGGCTTGCGGCCCAGGGCACGGGCGATCTCGGCGGTCGGCACCGCGGCGTCCATGTCGTCCCGACCACCGCCGTCGACCTCGCCGGCGACCTGGGACAGGGTCGCCATCGCCCGCATGTACTCGCGTTCGGCGGGGGTGGCCCGCTCGAACCGGGAACCGAAGAAACCGACCGCCAGCTCCGCCTCCGCCTCCGGCGCGGCGACCCGGACGTCCGCGGCGGTGATCGGGGAGCGGGGCGCGTGGTCCCAGGTCGCCTTCCCGTACGCCTGCACGAAGTACGGGTAGCCGCCTGACGACTCGTAGAGCAGGTCGAGGGCCTTCTGCTCGTACTCCACCTGCTCCCGCCCGGCCGGCGCGCACAGTGCCTGGTCGGCGGCGATCCGGTCCAGCCGGTCGATCCGCAGGTAGCGGAACAGCCGCTCGGAGTACGACTTGGCGGCGCTGAGCACCGCCGGCAGGTGCGGCAGGCCCGCGCCCACCACGATCAGCGGCGCACCGAGCTGCGACAGCTCGTGGCAGGCCGCGCAGAGCGCCGAGATGTCCTCCGCGCCGAGATCCTGCATCTCGTCGATGAAGACGGCGATGCCGGTGCCCACGTCCCCGGCGACCGCCGCCGCGTCGGTGAGCAGTTCCACCAGGTCGATCTCGATGTCGCCGGAGTCGGCCCGGCCGCTGCTTGCCGGCACGTCGATGCCCGGCTGCCACCTGTCGCGCAACCGGGGGGCCGCGCCGGCCCGCCCGGTGGTCGGCACGCTGCGCTGCGCGAACGCCTTGAGTACGCCGAGGAAGGCGTCGATCCGGTCCGGTGCGCGGTGCCGGGGGGCCAGTTCCCGGACCGCCATGTGCAGGGCGGCGGCGATCGGCCGGCGCAGCGACTGGTCCGGCCGAGCCTCGATCTTGCCGGTGCCCCAGAGCTGGTTGATCGCCTGCGAGCGCAGGGTGTTGAGCAGCACCGTCTTGCCGACCCCCCGCAGGCCGGTGAGCATCAGGCTGCGTTCGGGGCGTCCCCTGGCGATCCGTTCCAGCACCACGTCGAAGACGTCCAGCTCCCGCCCCCGCCCGGCGAGTTCGGGCGGGCGCTGACCGGCACCCGGGGCGTACGGGTTGCGGACCGGATCCACGCATCGCACAGTATCGGGCGCTCTAGCCTGCGGACTAGAGATGCGTAGACGGGGCTACCGGCGTGTCGCCGACCCACCCTCGACCGGAATATGGGGCTGTCTAGCATCCACGCTAGACAGCCCCATACTTTCCTGTTCAGCTTCGTTTGCGCAGGCAGAGCACGTAGTCGAAGAGGTCGACCGAGTTGTCGTGCACGTAGTTGGCGTTCGACTCCGGCGCCAACGACCGGCACCGCTCCCCGTTCGTGGACGCGGGAATGCGCAGCAGCACCTCGTAGGTGTTCGGGCCGCACGGCACCTTGCGCAGCTCGGCGTCGCTGGCCGTACCGTCGTTGACCACGCAGTCGCCCCGGACGATCTGCGCCGCCCTGGTCGGCGTGGGGGTCGGCTCGGCCGTCGTCGGTTCCCCGGTCGGCTCCGGCGCGTCCGTCGGGCTGGCCTGCGTCGGCCCGTTCTCGGTGGGAGTGGCGGAGCTGCCCGTCGGGGTCGCCGGCTCGTCGCCGTCCTTTGCGGCCAGGAAGAACCAGCCGCCCACCCCGAGGCACGCGCAGAGCAGCAGAACCACCACCAGCCCGAGGATCAGCGCGATCCGGCCGCCCCGCCCCTTCGCCGGCGGCGGGGGCGGATACCCCGGCCCGGGCTGCCCCGGGAAGCCCGGCGGCTGCTGTCCCGGGAAGCCCGGCGCAGCCTGACCGGGATAGCCGGACGTGGGCGCGGCGGGTCCCGGGAATCCGGAGGACGGTGCCGGGGTCGACTGCCCCGGGTAGCCGGACGTCGGCGCGGTCGCTCCGGGGAACCCGGGCGACGGTGGTGGCGCGGCCTGACCGGAGTGGCCCGTCGGTGGTGGCGAGGCCGGTGCGGAGAACGCGCCCGCTGCCGGCGCGGCCGTCGGCCCGGCGGGCGGGAACGGCCCCGGCGGCGGGTAACCGGCCTCCGAGGACGCCGCCGGCTGACCGGTCGGCGGCAGGTAGGTGTCCGGCGGCGGGTAGCCGGCCCCCGAGGTCGGCGGCGGCGGGTAGCCGGCTCCCGAGGTGGGGGGCGGCGGGTAGCTCGCCCCTGACGTGGGCGGTGGCGGGTAGCTCGCCCCCGAGGTCGGCGGTGGCGGGTAACCCGCTCCCGAGGTGGGTGGGGGCTGGGGAGCCTCCGATGCCGGCATCTGCGTGGTCGGGGAGTACCCGCCGGTCGACGCGGGCATCTGCGTGGTCGGGGAGTAGCCGCCGGCCGGTGCTGGCGGGGCCGGCTGGGCGGCTCCCGACACCGGCGGCAGCCGGGTGGTCGGCGGTTCCGGCGACGTGGCGATCGGGGTGGTTGCCGCATCACCGGTCACGGGGGCCGTCGGCGGCTCGCTGCGCAGCGCCGTGGTCGGTGCGTCGTCCGTACCGGCCCAGATCGGCGCGGTCGGTGGCTCCGGGGGTGACGCGGCCAGGGGGGAGGTCGGGGGTTCCTCTACCGCCGGTACGGGGGCCGTGGCCGGCTCGTCCGCCTCCCGCGACACGGGCACGGTCGGTGGCTCCGGGTCCTGCGCCCGGATCGGCTCGGTTGCCGCCTCGCCCGGGGCGGTGTCGGGTGCGGCCGTCGACCCCGCCGACCCGGCGACCTGCCCGGTCGACACGGCGGTGGGCTCGTCGTCCTGGCCCGTCGGGACCTGTCCGGCGGACAGCATCGCCGTCGGCTGGTCGTCCGGTCCACCCGTGATCAGCGCGGTCGGCTGGTCGTCAGGGCTGCCTGTGATGAGCGCGGTCGGTTGGTCGTCGGGGTCGGCCGCAACGGGAGCGGTCGGCGGTTCGTCGGCCGGGTGCGGGGGCGGCGACGAGATCGGCGCGGTCGGCGTGTCGTCGGCGGTCGGTGGGACCGGGGCGGTCGGCGCGGTGGGTGCCTCGTCCTGGTCACGGGCGAAGGGAGCGGTCGGCGCGTCGTCCGGCTCCGACGGGATCGACGCCGTCGGCGTGTCCGCGTCAGCCGCGCCTCCCCCGGACGCGGCCCCGGCCAGAGGTGCGGTCGGCGGCTCCGGCTCAGACCGGCCGAGGGGCGCGGTCGGCGGCTCCGGCTCGGCCTGTGCGAGGGGCGCGGTCGGCGGTTCGGGGTCGGCCTGTGCGAGGGGCGCGGTCGGCGGTTCGGGGTCGGACCGGTCGATGGGTTCCGTCGCTGGTTCCGGGGAGATCGGCGCGGTGGGCGGCTCGGAGCCGAAGGGCTCGGTGGGTGGCTCGGACTCGGAAGCCGTGGGCCGGTGTTCCTTGTCGGGACGGCCGGAGTCGGGTGGGCCGAAGGTTGACAATCTCTCTCCAGGGGTGGGCTCAGCGCTGCTTCAGGCAGAGGACGAAGTCGAGGGTGTCCAGCTCGCTGTCGAAGAAGTACCAGTTGGTGTAGCCCTCCACCACGCCGCACTTCGCCTCGGCGTCCCTTTCACCACTGGTCGCTCCGTCGAAACGGCGGAGCACCTCGTAGGTCTTCGGAGCGCACGCGGTGATCAGCAGTTTGGGCTTGCCACCGGCCGGGCCCTCGTTGCGGACGCACTGGCCCGCCTTGACGAACCGGGGGTCGGCCGACGAGGCGGGAGCGGGCGTGGTGGCTGTCGGACCGGAGGTCGCCCCGTCCGGCTCGACCGGTGTCGTCGGCAGGACGGCCCCGGTCGTGGACGGTGATCCGTCGTCGTCACCCAGCAGGTACCACAGGACGCCACCGCCGACGACCAGCACCGCGAGTACGACCAGCACCGCGACCAGCGGACCACGACCGCGCCCCGGCGTCGGAGCATCCGGGTACGCCGCCGGCCCGCTGACCGCGTACGGATCTGCCGAACCGTACGCCTCCGACTGCCGGTACGACGGGTCGTACGACGGGTGGCCGGACGGCTGCGACGGCACGGTCGGGGGCTGCTCCGGTGCGGGACGGCTCCAACGGTCGTCCGGGCGTTGCCCACCCCACGGTTCCGGGGAGCCCCCCGGTGGTCCGTAGTTCGCCATGCCCGTCCTCCCGCGTGCCGAGATGCCGGTTATCCGGAAGACGCCACCGACGTGGTCACCGTAGCGTGGTCCTGCGATGACCTCATCTCCCTCGGCCGCGACACCCGCCCGACCAGCCCTGATCTGGACGGCACTGATTCTCGTCTACGTGCTGTGGGGTTCCACGTACCTCGGCATCCGGGTCGTGGTGGAGTCGATGCCGCCGCTCGGGTCGGCCGCCACCCGGTTCGGCGGTGCCGCGCTGGTGCTGGCGGTCGTGCTGCGGCTGCGACGGGGCAGGGGCGCGCTACGGGTCGACCGCCGGCAGCTCGGTTCCGCCGCACTGGTCGGGGTGCTGCTCCTGGCTGGCGGCAACGGCCTGGTGGTGCTCGCCGAATCCGGTCCGTCCGGGGTGGCGGTGCCGTCGGGGATCGCCGCGCTGCTGGTGGCGACCGTTCCGCTGCTGGTGGTGCTGCTCCGTACGGTCACCGGGGACCGACCACCGGGGTGGACGTTCGCCGGGGTGACGCTGGGCTTCCTCGGGCTGGTGCTGCTGGTGCTCCCCCGGGGCGGGTCCGGTGCGGTGCCGCTGGTCGGGGCGTTGACCGTGGTCGCGGGGGCGGTCTGCTGGTCGGTGGGGTCGTTCCTGTCCAACCGGCTGCGGATGCCCGCCGATCCGTTCGTCGCCACCGTCTACGAGATGGTCGCCGGGGCGGTGGCGCTGTTCGTGCTGTCGCTGGCCCGGGGTGAGCTGCGCGGGTTCGCCCCGGGGCAGGTCACCACCCGGTCCTGGCTGGCGCTGACGTACCTGCTGGTGGCCGGGTCGCTGGTGGCCTTCACCGCGTACGTCTGGTTGCTGGCGAACGCCCCCATCTCGCTGGCCGCCACCTACGCGTACGTCAATCCGGTGGTGGCGGTGGCGCTCGGCGCGCTGCTGGTCGCCGAGCCGGTGACCGGCCAGGTGCTGCTCGGCGGCGCGGTGATCGTCGCAGGTGTGGCGCTGGTGGTGACCACCGAGCGGCCCCGCCGGCCGGTGGTCGACGGGGCGGTCCTGGAGTCGTCCCGCCGGTAACGTCGACGGCCGTGCCCCTCGGCCCGTCGACCCCGAGCGCGCGCTCCGGCAGGCTGACCCCGAGCGCGCGCTCCGGCCTGCCGCCGGCCGTACGGAGCCCGGCGGCCTGCTGCCCGGAGCCACGATGACCGGGGCGTCGACCGGCCTGGTGACCATGGCGGCGGCGCTCGGTGCGCTGGCCGGCCTCGCCGCACCCCGCATCGCCTGCGCCTTCCCACCGTCCGCGCCCCCGCGACCGCCGCAGGCCAGGCGGGCCGCTCCCCCGGCGGCCAGGGGACCCGGGCGCGGCACGCCTCCGGTCGTGCTGGGGGCGGTGGTCTGCGGCGGGTTGGCCGCCGCGCGTGGTCCGGAGCCGGCACTGCCGGCGTTCCTGCTGGTGGCGGCGGTGGGGGTGGTGCTGGCGGTGGTGGATCTGACCAGCCTCCGCCTGCCCGACCCGCTGGTCGGGGTGGCCGCGCTCGGCGGCGGCACCGCGCTGACCGTGGCCGCCGTCGCCGCCGGCACTCCCGGCCGTCTGGCGCTCGCGCTGGCCGGTGCCGCGCTCTCCTTCCTCCTGTACGTCGTGCTGGCGCTGCTGCCCCGGTCCCGGCTCGGCTTCGGTGACGTGAAACTGGCGGCGGTGCTCGGCCTGCCGTTGGGCTGGCTGGGCTGGCCCACCCTCTGGCTCGGTCTGCTGCTGCCGCACCTGCTCAACGGGGTGCTGGTGCTGGCGCTGCTGGTCGTCGGCCGGGTACGCCGGGACACCGCCCTGCCGTTCGGCCCGGCCCTGCTCACCGGCGTCTGGCTCGCCGTCCTTCTCGCCTGACCGGCCCGCCGGCCCGGCGGGGTCGGCTAGGCGGGGCGGCCCGGCGGACCGCAACGTCACGCAGCAAGCGGTATCAGCGCGGGCGGATACCGCTACCTCGACCCCGTAGGTCGGTCGACGGGCCGTCGGTCGACGGGCAGTCAGATCAGGCGGAGCTGACGGTCCTTGGGGCGGCGTGGCTCGGCCTCGCCGAACCGTTCGAACAGACCAGGGTCGACCACGTCGAGGAACGGAGACGGCCGGCAGTCGCGTTCCGTTCCGTGCCGGACCCGGCGGGCCGCGTGGCTGACGTAGAGGCGGTCCTGCGCGCGGGTCAGCCCGACGAAGAAGAGCCGCCGCTCCTCGGCGATCGCGTCGTCGTCGGGTGTCGAGCCGGGCCAGCGCAGCGGCAGCAGACCGTCCTCGACGCCGACCAGGAAGACCACCGGGAACTCCAGCCCCTTCGCGGCGTGCAGGGTGAGCAGGGTGACCGCCTCGGCGCGCGGGTCCAACGCGTCCACCTCGGCCCCGGTGGCGAGTTGGGAGAGGAAGAGTTCCAGGTCGTCGCCGCAGCGTCGGGCCAGCGGGGCTAGCAGGTCGACGGCGGTCCGGACGTCCTCGGGGCGTACGGTGCCGGCGGCGTCCAGGGTGGGGGCGGCGAACCGTTCGGCGAGCACCTGGCCGGCGGCCCGGACCCGGGCGGGCAGCCCACCGGTGGAGCCGTCGGCGTGCCGCAGCTCCCGGGCGATCGCCAGGACACCGGGCCGGTCCCGGAGCCGGTCGTGCGACCGCTTCTGCACCGGGATGTTGGCCCTGGCCAGGGCGTCCACGATCGGGGCGGCCTGCGCGTCGGTGCGGTAGAGCACCGCGATGTCGGAGAAGGACAGACTGGTGGACCGGCCGTCGATGCGTCCGGAGTCCAACGACCTGTGGGACAGGCCGCCGACCAGGTCGTCGACGGTGCGTACCACGAAGTCGGCCTCGTCGGCGACGGACGCCGCCGGGTAGCGGCCGACCAGCGGGGCCTCCGGGTCGAGCCGGGCCGGGTCGAGCCGGCGGCCCCGGACCAGCGACGACGGCGCGATGGCCTGGACGGCGGCGGCCAGGATCGGCGCGGACGAGCGGTAGTTGCGGTTGAGCCGGACCAGCCGGGCGTCGGTGAAGTCCTCGGAGAAGCGCAGGAAGTAGCCGACGTCGGCGCCCCGGAACGAGTAGATCGCCTGGTCCGGGTCACCGATCGCGCAGAGGTTGCCGTCGGCGGGGCTGAGCAGCCGCAGCAGGTCGTACTGCACGGCGTCGACGTCCTGGTACTCGTCGACGAAGATCCACCGCCAGCGTTCCCGGTAGTCCCGGACCAGCTTCCTGTCGCCCTTGAGCAGCGCGACCGGCAGGGTCAGCAACTCGTCCAGGTCGACCAGGTCCTGCTTGCGCAGCAGCGCGGTGTAGCGGGCCGGGTCGTCGCCGGCCTCCGTCCGGGCGGCGGCACGCTCGGCGTCGTCGGCGATCCGGAACCCCTCCGGCAGGCCGGCCGCGGCGGCGTTCTCCCGCAGGATGGCAAGCCCGAGCGAGTGGAAGGTGCCGACGGTGACGTCCTCGGCGACCGGGCCGAGCAGGCCGTCGAGCCGGTGCCGCAGCTCCTCGGCGGCCCGCCGGGTGAAGGTGATCGCCAGGCACTGTTCGGGGAAGACGTTCAGCTCGGCGCAGAGGTAGGCGATCCGGTGGGTCAGCGTGCGGGTCTTGCCGGTGCCCGGCCCGGCCACGATCAGCAGCGGGCCGCCGGGCGCGGAGGCGGCCACCCGCTGCATCGCGTCCAGCCGGTCGAGCAGGCCGGTGCCGACCTCCTCCATCCCGGCGAGCATCGGCTCGAACGGCTCGTGCGGCGAGGGGGTCGAGGCGATCGGTGGCGGCGGCGGGGTCGGCGCGGGCTTCGGCTTCGGCTCGGCCTTCACCGCCGCCGGCCGCTTGGCCTTCGGTTTCGCCGCCGGCTCCGTCGGCCTGCGCTGCGCCGGCACCGGTACGTCGAACAGCGTCTCCTGCCCGGAACCGGCGGCCCCGCCCAGCTCGGCGGGGTCGAAGAGGGTGATCACGCCGTACTCGCCGTCGAAGCCGGGGACCCGGCGCACGTCGCCCCGGCGCAACCGGCCGATGCCCTCGCCGAGCAGTTCCCCGCCGACCCGGCTGATCTCGTCGACCGGGGTACGGGTGAGGATCTCCAACTCCGGGCCGAGCGCGGCTACCAGCTCGTTGAGCTTCCCCTCGACCTTCTTGGACCGGGGCCCCACCTTGTTGATCTCACCGAGGATCTCGGCCAGCGGCACCAGGTGGGTCACGTCGCGGGCGTGCTCCGGGCGGTGCCCGTCCGGCCGGTCGGCCAGCTCCTCGACCCGGCTGAGCACTCCCACGGTCAACGGCTTGCCGCACTCCGGGCAGCGCCCGCCGGCCGCCCGGGTCCGCTCCGGCGCCCAGTTGACGCCGCAGAGCCGGTGCCCGTCGGCGTGGTACTTGCCCTCCTCGGGGAAGAACTCGATCGTCCCGGCCAGCCCGTCACCGGTCCGCAGCGCGTCCCGGATGGCGAAGTAGTCACGGGCCGACGAGAAGACGGTGGCCTCCCGGGCCAGGGCCGGCGGGGAGTGCGCGTCGGAGTTGGAGACCAACCGGTAGCGGTCCAGGCTGCCGACCCGCCAGTTCATCGCCGGGTCGGAGGAGAGCCCGGTCTCCACCGCGAAGACGTGCTCGGCCAGGTCGGCGTAGCAGTCGGCGATCGCGTCGAAGCCGGACTTCGAGCCGAGTGCGGAGAACCACGGCGTCCAGATGTGCGCCGGCACCAGGTAACCGTCCGGACTCGCATCAAGGGTGATCTCCAGCAGGTCCCGGGAGTCCAGGCCGAGGATCGGCCGGCCGTCCGAGCCGAGGTTGCCGATCCGGCCCAGCGCGGTGTTGAACCGGGCCACCGCGTCGAGGTCGGGCAGGTAGATCAGGTGGTGCACCTTGCGGGTCCGGTCGTCCCGCTTGTAGATGGTGGAGATCTCCACGCTCAGCATGAACCGGACCGGGTCGGCCTCCGCCGCGTCGGCCAGCCGGGGTGGTAGTCGCCTGGCGATGTCCGCCTCGGCCTCCGGGCCGAGCCGGTACAGGCCGGGCTCGGCCGGTTGCAGGGTCTCCCGCAGGTGGTCGTACCAGGCGGGATGGGTGAAGTCCCCGGTGCCGAGCACCCCGATGCCCTTGCGTCGGGCCCACCAACCGAGGTTGGGCAGGGTGAGGTCGCGGCTGCACGCGCGGGAGTACTTCGAGTGGATGTGCAGGTCCGCGACGAACGGCGGGACGCCACCAGGGGGAGCGGCGCTGAACGGAGGCACGCCGCATCCTGTCACGGCTGGTCCACTACCCGCCTGCCGCCACGCGTACGCGTGAGGAGTGCAATCCGGTGCTGGACTCCGCCGCCCGGACGCGGTATGGGCCGGGCCGTGGAGTCATCCGGCAGGTCACGGGGCGCGTAGCTCGACCAGGGTCACCTGCGGCGGTGCGCCGACGCGGACCGGTGGACCCCAGAAACCGGCCCCGTTGGTGACGTAGACCTTGGTGCCGTCGACCTCACCGAGGCCGGAGACCACCGGCTGCTGGAGCTTGACGGCCAGGTTGAACGGCGCGAGCTGCCCACCGTGGGTGTGCCCGGACAGTTGCAGGTCGACGCCGAACTTCGCCGCCTCGCGGGCGGCGACCGGCTGGTGGGCGAGCAGGACCACCGGGCGGCTGGCGTCCCGGCCGCCGAGCGCGGCGGTGAAGTCGGCGGGGCCGGCGACGCCGGTGCCGTCGGCGGTGACGTCGTTGATCCCGGCCAGGTCGAGCACCCCGCCCCGGGCCCGGATCTCCTGCCGCTCGTTCTGCAGGACCCGCAGGCCGAGCCGGTCGACCTCGGCCACCCACTCCTCGACCCCGGAGTAGTACTCGTGGTTGCCGGTGACGAAGAAGCTGCCGTAGCGGGAACGCAGGTCACGCAGCGGTTCGGCGGCCTCGCCCAACTCGGCGACCGACCCGTCGACGAGGTCACCGACGACCGCGACCAGGTCGGCGTCCAGTCGGTTGATCATCGCGACGATCCGCTCGGTGTGCGCCCGACCGCGCAACGGGCCGAGGTGGATGTCGGACACGGTGGCGATGCGCAGGCCGTCCATGCTGCGGGGGAGCTTCGCCAGCGGGATGCGCACCCGGTCGAGCTGCGGTGGACCCACCGCGGTGCGGACCCCGTACCCGGTGATGCCGGCGGCGGTGAGACCGGCGAAGATCGCGGCCCCCCGGGCGAGCAGCAACCGGCGGGACTCGTCGTGGTCGGGGCGGTCCACCGCCTCGGCGGCCGGCGGGTCGGCGCTGCCGGCCGCACCGACCAGCGCCGGCTCCGGGGCGGCGGTGGTCGCCTCGGCGGCGGCGCTGCGGCGGCGCAGCACCAACCGGGCCACCGCCATCGGCACCTCCAGCACCAGCAGGACGATCAGCAGGTAGAACATCACCGCGAGCCAGAGGTAACCGGGCCAGGCCAGCCAGAACGCCCCGGCGACCTGGGTGCCGGCCATCGTCGCGGGGACGAGCACCGCCAGCACCAGCGCGACGACAGTGCCGACCCGCCGCCACCGGCCCGGCCCGGTGGTGTCCTTGACCAGCCGCTTCCACAGGTAGAAGTGGATCAGGCCGGTGATCAGGCCGATCGTGCCCACGAACCCCAGAATCGCCAACACGGCAGCCCTTCCTCAGCCGCCCGCGAAGGGAGGCAGCACGTCGATCGTGGCCCCGGCCGGCAACGGTGCCTGACGATCATGGCAGGCCACGCCGTCGACCAGAAAACTCGCCACCTGGAGCACCGCGGCCAGCCGGGGGCCGTGCCGGTGCGCGAGTTCACCGAGCAGTTCGTCGAGCGGCCGGCCGGCGGATGCGGTCTCCTCGCTGCGGCCGGCTGCGGCCCGCGCCCCGGCGAAGTACCGGACGGTGAGGTCCACCTCAGCCTCCGATCGCCGACATGGGCCGGACGGGTTGCAGGAACGTCGGGTCGTCGATGCCATGCCCGGCCCGTTTGACCGCCGTGGCGGCCTGCCAGCGGCGGGCGATGTCGGCGTCGTCCGCACCGGCCCGCAGCGCGCCACGCAGGTCGGACTCCTCCGTGGCGAACAGGCAGTTGCGGAGCTGACCGTCGGCGGTGAGCCGGGTCCGGTCGCAGTCGCCGCAGAACGGCCGGGTAACCGTGCCGATCACCCCGACCCGGGCCGGCCCGCCGCTCACCAGCCAGGTTTCGGCCGGGGAGGCACCCCGGTGCGCCGGGTCGGGGGTGAGGTCGAACCCGGCGGCCAGCGACGTCAGGATCTCGTCGGCGGTGACCATCGTGGCCCGGTCCCAGCCGTGCTGGGCGTCCAACGGCATCTGCTCGATGAACCGCAGCTCGTAGCCGTGGTCGAGGGCGAACCGCAGCAACGCCGGTGCCTCGTCGTCGTTGACCCCGCGCATCAGCACCGCGTTGACCTTCACCGGGGTGAGCCCGGCGGCGGCGGCCCCGGCCAGCCCGGCGAGCACGTCGGCCAGCCGGTCCCGCCGGGTCAACGCGGCGAACCGGGCGGCATCCAGGGTGTCCAACGACACGTTCACCCGGTCCAGCCCGGCGTCGCGCAGTGCCGGGGCGAGCCGGTCCAGGCCGAGACCGTTGGTGGTCAACGAGATCCGGGGGCGGGGGGTGAGCGCGGCCACGGCGGCGACGATGCCGACCAGCCCCGGCCGGATCAGCGGCTCTCCCCCGGTGAACCGCACCTCGGTCACCCCGAGCCGCTGCACCGCGACCCGGACCAGCCGCACGATCTCCTCGTCGGTGAGCAGTTGCGGCCCGGCCAGCCAGGGCAGCCCCTCGGCGGGCATGCAGTAGGTGCAGCGCAGGTTGCACTTGTCGGTCAGCGACACGCGCAGGTCCCGGGCGATCCGGCCGTACCGGTCGACGAGGACGCCGGCGGTCGTCGGGGCGGCGGTCACCCGTCGACCGTAGCGCGGCCGACGCCCCGCAGCGCCGCTCGGGCGGCACCGACGACCGCATCGCGGTATGCCCCGCCGAACAGCGCGGTGTGCACCAGCAGCAGGTGCAGTTGGTGCAGTGGCACCCGTTCCCGCCACCCGTCGGCCAGCGGCCACGCCTCCCGGTAGCCGGCCATGATCCGGTCGCGGTGCGGCGGACCACCGAAGAGCGCCAACTGGGCCAGGTCCGTCTCTCGGTGCCCGCCGTGCGCCGCCGGGTCGACCAGCCACACCCGCTCGTCCGTGCCCCAGAGCAGGTTGCCCGGCCACAGGTCGCCGTGCAGCCGGGCCGGCGGCTCGTCGCCGCCGAACTCGCCGATCCGCGTCACCACCTGCTCGACCAGCGCGGCGTCCGGGCCGTCGAGGGCACCGCCGTCGACCGACATCCGCAGGTACGGCAGGAGCCGTCGCCTGGCGAACCACTCCGGCCAGGGCCCGTCGTCGGGGGTGTTGTCCTGCGCGAGAGTGCCGATGAACCCGGGCCAGGCCGCCCCGAACCGGTCCGCGCCGGCCCGGTGCGTGCCGGCCAGCTCCCGGCCGAACCGCTCGGCCGCCTCGGGCGTCGGCTCGCCGGGGTCGACCCAGTCGAGCGCCAACAGCTCCGGCAGCGCCACCACCACCTCCGGTACGGCCACCGCGCCGGCCTCCCGCAGCCAGCGCAGCCCGGCGGCCTCGGTGTCGAAGAAGCCCGCCGGGACGGGGCGCCCGGCCCGCTCCGGCCAGGTCTTGGTGAAGACCGAGTGGCCGTCGTCCAGGGTCAACCGGGAGGCCACGCAGCTGTCCCCGCCCGCCACCGGGGTCTCCCGGATGCGCTGGTGGGTCAGGAAGGTGGGCAGGTGCTCCGGGTGCGCCCGCAGGTACGCCAGGTCCATGAGCGCAAGGTAGCCGCTCGGACCGACCCCGGTGGGCCGCGTCGCCTGCCGGATGGCGGTGACCTGCATCAACACTCTCCGTATCTGTGGATAACTCGCGTGTCGTCCACAGGGCCTGTCGGCGCTGTGGCCGCCCGCCGCACGCTGCCGGACATGAACGCGACCGACCGCCCCCGGCTCACCGTCCGCTCGCCCGCAGACCTGATCACCGCCGTGCCGTACCTGATCGGCTTCCACCCCGTCGACAGCATCGTGGTGGTGGCGATGCGGGGCCGGCGGATCGTCTTCGCCGCCCGCGCCGACCTGCCCGGACCGGGCACCGACCCGGCCCTGCCGGCCCGACATCTCGGCGACGTGATCGGCCGGCAGGACGCCGAATCCACCACCGTCGTCGGGTTCGGCCCGCCCGAACGGGTCACCCCGGCGGTGGACGCCGTCCGATCGGCGCTGGCCGACCTCGACCTGCCCGTGCTCGACGCGCTGCGGGTGACCGGTCGCCGCTACTGGTCCTACCTCTGCGAAGCGCCGGACTGCTGCCCGCCCGACGGCACCCCGTACGACCCGGATGCCAGCCAGGTCGCCGCCGCCGCGGTCTACGCCGGTCAGGTGGCGCTGCCCGACCGGGCGGCACTCGCCGCCCGGATCGCCCCCGCCGGGGGCATCGACCGGGCCGCCCTGCGCCGGGCCGGTGACCGGGCCGAACGCCGCCTGCTGGGACTGCTGGAGGCGGCCCCCGACACCGACGAGTCCGGCGAGCGGACCATCCGCAGGGCCGGCACCACCGCGGTACGCCAGGCGCAACGCCGGCACCGGCGCGGCGACCGGCTCACCGACGACGAGGTGGCCTGGCTGACCCTGCTCCTGACCCACCTGCCGGTACGCGACCACGCGTGGGAACGCACCGACGGCCGGGAGGAAGACATCGCCCTGTGGAGCGAGGTGCTGCGCCGCGCCGAGGAGGAGTTGGTCCCCGCCCCCGCCTGCCTGCTCGCCTTCGCCGCCTGGCGGGCCGGCCAGGGGGCGCTCGCCGCCGTGGCCCTGGAGCGGGCGCTGGCCATTCGCCCCGACTACACCCTCGCCCGGCTCCTCGACGATCTGCTGAGGCGCGGTGTTCCGCCGTCCGACCTGGACGGATGGCCGGCCGTGACCGAGCCGGAAGTGCTACGCCGCCGTCGTCGCCGGCCCCGCCGCCCCCGCTGACCGGGCGGCTGCGCCGCCCCCGCTGATCCGCCGGTCCGGCGGGCCTCGCTGGCCCGGCCGGCAGCAGGGTCACTGTCAGTGGGGATGGTCGGGGCTATGTGGTCCCTGAGAGGGATATGCCTCGCAGTCATATTCATGCCTGACAGGAATACGGCTGTCAGCGGCATGGTGTTGGGACGGACACGGTCGACACCTGGCCGGATTGACAGCCGCCCATGCTATCCACCGACCGGGTCGGGTAGTTCAGACCTGGGATGCCGGGTCGTTTCCTGACGCGAAATGCCTGCCCCGGACCTCGGGGCAGGCATTCGCCGGCAGGTCGGTCAGGCGCGATCGGGCAACCCGGCGACGAATGTGCGCCATGAGGTCGGGGCGAA
Source organism: Micromonospora sp. WMMD723 (assembly GCF_049863385.1). Classification (NCBI taxonomy): domain Bacteria; kingdom Bacillati; phylum Actinomycetota; class Actinomycetes; order Micromonosporales; family Micromonosporaceae; genus Micromonospora; species Micromonospora sp. WMMD723. Next base: position 1,967,136 of record NZ_JBMKNR010000001.1, on the reverse strand, counting down.
CGTCAGGGCCGGCCCGTGCGGGTCCTTGGAGTCCCGCACGGCGACCGCACCGGGAAGGTTGTCGGCAACCTCGACACAGTTCCCGCCGCTGGTGCCACTTCGGGTGGACTTCCGCCACCGCGCATCAGTCAGTCTCACGGGTTGTCCCCTCTCGCAGGCTTTCGGTCAGATGCCGGTCTCTGGGCTGGTGGCTCAGATTCCCCATCCAGGAGCGTCTTTGGCGACGCGTAGGCAGTGTTCCGGCGCCGCGAGGGAAACGGGAGACCGCCGAACGTCTACGCGTTCCTGGTAGCTGGCGTGCGGTGGCTGCCCCGGGCTCGGAGCAGGCACCTCGCCGAGTAGGTCGGTCAGGCGCGATCGGCCAACCCGGCGACGAACGCGCGCCATGAGGTCGGGGCGAACGTCAGGGCCGGCCCGTCCGGGTCCTTGGAATCCCGTACGGCGACCGCGCCAGGAAGGTTGTCGGCAACCTCGACGCAGTTCCCACCGCTCGCACCGCTGCGGGTGGACTTCCGCCACGTGGCGTTACTGAGGTCCATGTTGGCTCCCAACTTCCTTCAACAGATCGATGGACTGCCGACGCGGAAGGGCCTCGTTCCGAACGTTCTCCCACCGCGCCTGGAGCGTAGCCAACTCATCATCCTTGTCGACCACAACGCCGCCAAGCTGGTTCTCCAGGTGCCCGACCCACACCCCACCGGCGGAGCGCGCCAGAGCGAACGGCCCGGACAGTCCGACATGCAGCCCGGTGACTGCCGGGATGACGTGCACATGAACATGCGGCAGTTCTGCCCTGGCGATGAGTTGCGTGATCTGCTGCCCCATGACGACACCGAAGCCCTCTCCGGCGAGGCGTATCGCCCTCTCGTCGAGCACCGCCACCAATTGCGGAGGATGCCCGCCGGTCAGAATTCTCTGTCGGTCGATTCGTGCCGACACCCGCTGCTCCACCTCGTCGTCGGTGAGGCTGTCGACAGTTCGAAGCACCGCGCGGGCGTAGGCCTCGGTTTGTAGTAGGCCGGGAATCAGGTTCGGCTCGAAGTACCTGAGTTGGGTCGCGTTGCGTTCGGCGTCGAGCCAGGGCAGGAACCACGACGGCGTGCCGAGCTTGCTCACCAGCCGCTCGAAGAGCCCGCCGGTGCTGAGCGCCCGGTCAGCTCCCTTGATGAAATCCAGGGTCAGCGCCCGGGTGCCACCCTCGACGGCACTGACGTGCGACGCGCTGAAGCCGGCACCCCGCCCGAACGCCTCCTGCGTCATACCGGCGGCACCCCGGGCACGGCGGATCTCGGCAACGACGAAATCGGCGAGCGGATCTGGTACGTCAGCCATACACGGCGCCCCAATCTGAAGATCGACTATTCATGCCGCCACCTCGTCGGCGGTTCCTCATCCGGCTCAGCCCGAACGTTCGTCGTACCTTCCGAGCCTAGTGACCTCCACACCAGAGTGTCACCGGGGCGGCGCTGTCGGTAGCGGTCGAGAGCTGGCGGCGGCGTCTGCCGGAGGGACCGGCCGTGGAAGGGCGGCCGGCCCCTCCTCCACACCGCGCGGACGTATCGACGCGGATACGCCGACGCGGCCGCACCGACACAGAGGAGACGCCGTGCCCAGGGAGAAGCCGAACCCCGCCCCGAGCCCGAAGCCCGCACCCCGCCCCGAACCCGTACCCGATCCCGGGCCGCCCGCGCGCCCGATCGTCCCCGGCCCGATCGGGCCGTTCGTGCCGCCGTACCGGGGGCCGGGGCGGATGACAGGCGTCGTGCCGGCACCCCGCTGGGCGTATGGCCGGAACCAGGGGCCCCGGTGACCGGGCCGGAGGTCAGGTCGGGAGACGTGCTGCACCTGTCGCGTACCGCCAGTGTGCAGTTCATCCGGCCGATCATGGTCCGGGTCATCCGGGTGCTGGCCGACTGGCACACGTACCACGGTTGGGTCTGGATCGACGCGTACGAGCTGAATGCCGCAGGCGACGCGGTCCGGCGGCGGACCCTGTTCCTGATGCCGGCGGGCGCGCGCCGGCTCGCGCAGCCGGACCGGCCGGCAGGGGTGCCGCTCCCGCAGGGTGGCCGGGGGCGGCGGCTCAGGCCGGTGGGGACGCGGTGACCGGGGCGTTGCCCGGCCGGCACACGCCGCTGCGGCCGATCTGGCTGTGCCGGGTCGATGCGAACCCGTGGCCGTGCGGGGAGGCGAAACTCGCCCTCCTCGCGCGGTACGGCGACGACCTGCCCGGACTGCTCGCCCTGCTCACCGGGTGGTCGGTGGAGGCGACCGAACACCTGACGCAGCTCGACAACGGTCGCCGGATCGACGTGACCGACCGCTTCCTCACCTGGGTCCGCCCGCCCTCCCGCTGATCCCTCCCCCGCTACCGGGGCCGGGAACGGTTGCCGGTGGATTGTGGAGAGTTGTTGCGGCCCCAGCGACAAGAAGTCTCCACGATCACGCCCCACGCCTGACGACTCCGCGCCGACCGCAGGCGGGTCAGGGGGTGACGCGGTGGGTGCCGGTGTAGACGTTCATGGTCCGTCCCCGCAGGAAGCCGACCAGGGTCAGCCCCGCCTCGTCGGCCAGGTCGGCGGCGAGGGTGCTCGGCGCGGAGACCGCCGCCAGCAGCGGCAGCCCGGCCATCCACGCCTTCTGGGTCAGCTCGAAGCTCGCCCGGCCGGACACCATCAGCAGGTGTCCGGACAGCGGCAGCCGCCGCTGCCGGACCGCCCAGCCGACCACCTTGTCCACCGCGTTGTGCCGGCCGACGTCCTCGCGCAGCACCACCAGTTCGCCATCGGGGGTGAACAGGCCCGCCGCGTGCAGGCCGCCGGTGCGGTCGAAGGCGCGCTGCGCGGCGCGCAGCCGGTCGGGCAGCTCCGCCAGCAGCTTCGCCGGCACGGTGAGCGGGTCGTCGGTGACGGTGAACCGGGACCGGGTCCGAATCGCGTCGATGCTGGCCTTCCCGCACACCCCGCAGGAGCTGGTGGTGTAGAAGTTGCGCGCCGGGTCCGTCGCCGGTGCCGGCACACCGGGGGAGAGCACCACGTCGACCACGTTGTACGTGTTGGGTGTCTCCACCCCGGAGCAGAGCTGGGCGGTGTGCACGTCGGCGTCGCCGCGGATCAGCCCCTCGGTCAGCAGGAAGCCGATGGCCAGGTCGAGGTCGTCACCGGGGGTACGCATGGTCACCGCCAGCGGGCGGCGTCGACCCGGCCCGCCGGGGCCGACCCGGATCTCCAGCGGTTCCTCCACGGCGAGCGTGTCCGGCCGGCGCAGCGCCACCCGGGCGTCGTCCGCCGCGTCGAGGTCGATCCGGAGCACGCTCCGCCGGTCAGTGGCCCGTCCCATCCCGCCATCCTGCCCCGCCCGCCCGGCCCCCCGCACGCTGACCACCCTGGCTGCGGCCCCACCGCGCCCACCCGGCAACCCCGTGCCGCTGGGGACGCCGACGGGGCCGGGGACGCCGCGCCACCCGGATCACGGCGGCCGGCCGGAGGGGAGCAGGGCGGCTACCGTGGCCGGGTGACGGCGTACGCGGCGGTGGTGCTGGCCGGTGGGGCGGCCCGCCGGATGGGTGGGCGGGACAAGCCGGCGGTGCCGGTGCACGGCCGGCCGATGCGGGACCGGGTGCTCGCCGCCGTCGCCGACGCCGTACCCCGGGTGGTGGTCGGGCCGGGTGGGGCGCTGCCGGCCGACGTCCTGGTGACCCGGGAGGAACCGGCCGGTGGGGGGCCGGTGGCCGCCACGTCCGCCGGGCTGGCCCTGCTCGGTCCCGGCCCGGCGATCGTCGCCCTGCTCGCCGCCGACCTGCCGCTGCTCACCCGCCCGGCCGTCGGCGCGCTGCTCGACACGCTCGCCGCCGAATCCGGTCCGGCGGCGGCGGACGGCGTCTGCCTGGTCGACGACCGGGGGCGACGCCAGCCGCTGTGCGGGGTGTGGCGGGTGCCGGCGCTACGCGCCGCGCTGGACCGGGTCGCCGCCCGCCGCTCCGGGCCCGCCGCCGGGGCCGACGGGTCCGCCAGCGCCGGGAACCCCGCGAGCGCCGAGGACGCCGGCAGAGCCGGGCAGGCGGCCGCGCTCGCCGGGGCGTCCATGCGGGAACTGCTGGGGGAGTTGACCGTACGCGAGTTGGCCTGGTCCGCTGCCGGTCCGCCACCGTGGTTCGACTGCGACACTGACTCCGACGTACGCCGGGCGGAGGAGTGGACGCGATGACCGTGCTGGACGACTGGGTGACGGCTGCCTGCGCCGAGCTGGGTCTCGACCCGGCCGAGGTGTCGGTGCCGATGGTGCTGGACCTGGCCAGGGACGTCGCGCACCAGGTGCTGCGGCCGGGTGCGCCGGTCACCGCGTACCTGCTGGGGGTGGCGGTCGGACGCGGTGCGGACCCGGCAGCGGCGGCGGCCCGGCTCACCGGGCTGGCCGCCCAGTGGCCGGTGGAGCTGGGCGGCGGGCGCCCCGACTCCTGACCGACCTGGCACGGACCGGCGCACGATCCGGTACGCCGCGCCCCGGGGCGGGACGGGCGGCGGGAACGGCGACCGGCGGGGTTGTCCGATGCCGGTCGCGGTGGATTCGTTCTCCGGCCCGCCTGGGTAGGGTGACCTTGACGGACGGAGGCGATCATGACGGCGGACCACCCCTCGAAGCCGACCGGTGACCAGCCCGGCACCGCGCCGGCGCACCACGACCACCACGAGTCGGTCCTGCTGGACGAGCCGAGCACGGCGGACCTGCGGGCCAAGGTCACCGAGGCGTGGCGGGAGTTCGCCCGGGCGCTCGCCGAACGGCTGCGCGAGCTGCCCGCCGGGGCGCAGCTCGAAGTGACCCTGGACCCGACCGCCTCCGGCACCGGCGACGCCGTCTACTCGATCAGTGTGGCCGTGGGTGAGCAGGGACGGCTGTCCGCGCGGGCGGTCGGCAACGCCACCCTGCCGCAGGGCTTCCGGCTGGACCGTGCCGCGGTGGCCGACATGATCGCGCTCGGCTGGTCGCCGCCCGGCGTGGTGGCGGGCTCCGGCGAGCACTTCGGCCTGGACGGGTCGACCGGGGACGCCAGCAGGCTGGCCGGGTTGCTCTCCCGCACCCTGCGCGACGTGTACGGCGCACCGCACCCGGCCTTCCTGGTCTATCTCAGCCAGGACGCCGAGGGGGAGCCGTTGCCGATCGAGGCGCTCGGCACCGCGCGCAGCGAGTTCGGCCCCGACCGGGACGTCGAGGCCGACCTGGACGAGGCGCTGGCCGCCGCCGCGAACGCCCAGAGCGAAGATCAGGAGGTGCTGGACCTGCCCGAGCGGGTCCGGACGGTGGTGTCGACGATGCTCAAGTCGACCTCCGAGCACCTTCAGATCGACTCCGACGGGGACATCAACATCCGGGCCGGGTCGGCGATGGTCTTCGTCCGGGTGCGGGACAATCCACCGCTGGTGGACGTCTTCTCGCCGGTGCTGACCGAGGTCGAGCCGACGGAACGGCTGTACGTGAAGCTCTCCGAGCTGACCAACCGGATGCCGATCGGCCGGTTGTACTGCGCCGACGACACGGTGTGGGCGTCCATCCCGGTCTTCGGGCGCAACTTCCAGGCCACCCACCTGATGCTGGCCGTGCAGGTGATGACCGGGCTCGCCGACGAACTCGACGACCGGTTGCACGGCGAGTTCGGCGGCAAGCGGTTCTTCGGTGAGGGCGACAAGGCGAGCCGGGGCGACACCGGGCACCGCACCGGCATGTACCTCTGATCCACCGCCGCGCGCCGGGCCGCAGGCGCGCCGGCCCGCCCGCCCCCGGCCGGTGTCAGGGGGTGGACGGGCCGACGCCTGGCGACTCGACCAGCCGGGACAGCACGATGGTGCTCCGCGTGGAGGTGACGAACGATTCCGCCCGCAGGCGTTCGAGCGCCTCCTCCAGGTGGGAGATGTCGGCGGCCCGCAGGTGTACGAGCGCGTCGGCCTCACCGGAGACGGTGTACGCGCCGACCACCTCGGGGTGCCGGCGGGCGGCCACCCCGAGCTGCGTGGGTGTGGTCCGGCCGGCGCAGAACAGCTCGACGAACGCCTCGGTGGTCCAGCCGACGGCGGCCGGGTCGACCACGGCGGTGAAGCCCCGGATCACCCCGGTGGCCCGCAGCCGGTCCACCCGTCGCTTGACCGCCGGAGCGGAGAGTGACACCCGGGCGCCGATGTCCGCGTACGAGGTTCGGGCGTCCGCCACGAGCAACGCAATGATTCGCTGGTCGACCGCGTCTATCTGCAACGTTCCGCCTCGGGGAAGCAACGGTTCTGGCTGTTACCAAAGTTCTACGCTACCTACCCTTGGTCACCGTGAACCAGCAGCGCGTGCCGCGAAAGCGGACATATCTCATGTGTGCCCCGGAGCACTTCGCGGTCGAGTACGCCATCAACCCGTGGATGGACCTCACCGTCGGCGTCGACGTGGCACTGGCCGTCGAACAGTGGGACCGGCTGCGGGACACGCTGGTGGACCTCGGTCACGACGTGCACGTGCTCACCCCGCAGGCGGGGTTGCCGGACATGGTCTTCGCGGCCAACGGCGCCTTCGTGGTGGACGGGACGGTCTACGGCGCGCAGTTCAAGCACGAGCAGCGGGCCGCCGAGGCCGTCGCGCACCGGGAGTTCTACGAGAAGCACGGCTGGCACTTCATCGCGCCCAGCGAGACCAACGAGGGTGAGGGCGACTTCGCCTACCTGCCCGAGGCGCACGGCGGGCTGATCCTCGCCGGGCACGGGTTCCGCACCGAGCTGCCGGCGCACGCCGAGGCACAGGAGGCGCTGGGGCGTCCGGTGGTGTCGCTGCGCCTGGTCGACCCGCGCTTCTACCACCTGGACGTGGCGCTCGCCTCGATCGACGACGGCAACGTCGCGTACTTCCCGGGGGCGTTCTCGGCGGCCAGCCAGCGGGTGCTCGCCCAGCTCTTCCCCGACGCGGTGCTCGCCGACGACGAGGACGCGCTCGCCTTCGGCCTGAACCTGGTCAGCGACGGGGCGAACGTGGTGCTCAACAGCGACGCGACCCGGCTCGCCGGCAAGCTCAAGGCCGCCGGCTACACCCCGGTCCCGGTGGAGCTGGCCGAGCTGAAGAAGGGCGGCGGCAGCGTCAAGTGCTGCATCGCCGAGCTGCGCCCCTGACCGGCGTCGGCACCACGAGTGGCCCGCCCGACCGGGGCCGGGCGGCTCAGCCCAGGGTGGCGATCTCGTTGATCAGGACGTTGGAGAGCAGCCGCCCGTCGAACTGCACCTTGCGCAGGTACCACTTCTGCTGCGGGGTACGCGGCTGGTTGAACTGCCACGGGCCGCGCGGGCTGTCGATCTGACCGATCTTGCCCAGCGCCAGGTTGACCTGCTGCGCGGTCGGCTCGGCACCGGCCAGCCGGATCGCCTTGTCGAGCACCTGCGCGGCGTCGTACGAGGCCATCGCGTAGGTGGTGGGCGAGACGTTGTAGGTCTTCCGGTAGGCCGAGGCGAAGATCCGGTTGGCGTTGTTGTTCAGGTCGGCCGAGTAGTTCAGTGCGGTCTGGATGGTGCCGGCCTTGAGGCTCTCGTCCGCGTTGACCAGGGTCGAGCGCAGGTCGGTGAGGATGTTGCCCTCGGTCAGGAAGCCGGGCGCGTAGATGTCACCGAACCAGCGGCTGCGCCGCAGTTGCCTGATGAACTGCTCACCTGCGGTGCCGGAGTAGAAGCAGAAGATCCCGTCCGGCTGGCGGCTGAGCGCCTCGTCGATCTGCGCGCGGAACTCGTTGTCGCCGGGGGCGGGGTTGGCGGTGGTGAGGATGGGGTCACCGATGATCCGGGGGTCGTCGGTGCCGAAGCCGTCCCGGAAGCCGTTGATCACGTCCTGGCTGGCGGTGCCCTCGGGGGCGACGATGGCGAGCCGGCTTCCGGTGGGAAGTGTTCGCCGCAGGTACGACCCGAGCGCCCGGCCGGGCTCGTCCAGCACGTACGACGTCCGCCAGATGTAGACGACGCTCTGCAGGCTGGGCGGGGAGGCGTTGGACCCGATCAGCGGCACCCGGGCCTTCTCCACCGCGTCCCTGATGCCGGACATCACTGTCGAGTCGACCACGCCGGTCATGGCGAGCACGTTCTGGGCGAGCAGGTTGTCGACGGCGGCCTGGCCGCTCTTGGCGTTGTCGCCCTCGTCGACGGCCACCACCGTCGTCGGGTGGCCGCCGAGCTGCTGCCCGTTCATCGCCAGGAAGAGCTGGAAGCCGTTCTCGATGTCGATGCCGATCGACTTCCCGTCGCCGTTCTCCGGCCGGATCAGCCCGATCTTGATCGGCTTGCCCGGGGCCGGCGTCTCGGTGTCGTCCGTGCCGCAGGCGGCGACGAGTCCGGTCGTGCCGAGCGCGGCCAGCAGTTGAAGGGCCCGCCTGCGGTTCATCTGCGACACCGAAATCCTTCCGGGAGCATTGCCGGGCGTCACCGCCCCTCCGGCGTTCTACCTGGTGGGCGACCCTGCGTCAATGGATCTTGATCTTCAAGCAGCGACTGCAACGCAGCCCTTACCTGGGGCCAGGCCGCCGAGAGCGGGTCGATCAACCCGAAGTGCTCGCATTCCGGCAGCTCAATGAGGGTGACCGGGGCACCGACGGCCCGTGCGGTGGCAGCATATGACCTGCTCAGGGCGGCCGGCACCTGGCGGTCCCCGCCGCCGTGCAGGATCACCGTCCGTGTCCGTCGCGGCACCGAAAGGCAGGGGTCGGCCACCGCGTACCGCTGCGGGTGTTCGACCGGGCCGCCGCCGAGCAGCGCGGCCACCGCCCCCGAATCCAACCCCAGCCGGTACGCCTCGGCGAGGTCGGCGACCGGGGCCAGCGCCAGCACCCCGGCCACGTCCTGCGGGGCGTGCGCCGCCACGTGCAGCGCGAGCTGTCCACCCGCCGAGTGCCCCAGCAGCAGCGGCGGCCCCGGCGCGACCAGCCCCGGCAGGGCATGCGCCACCAACCCGGGCAGCGCCGCCACCCCGGCCCGGACGTCGGTGAGCGTGTTCGGCCAGCCACCGCCCGGCTGGCCGGTGCGCCGGTACTCCAGCTGGGCCACCGGCCAACCCTCCTCAGCCAGGGCGGCGGCGAGCGGGCCGGTGTGGGTGCGGTCGTACTCGGCCCGCCAGAAGCCCCCGTGCACCACCGCCACCAGCGGCCGGACCGGACCACCACCGGCCGGCCGGCGCAGGTCGACGAGCTGCTCCGGCTGGTCGCCGTAGGCGACGGTCAGGTCCGGCGGCGGGGCGGGGCGGCTGAGCACCGCCCGGGGGTCGTGGGACATGCCGGCGACGGTAGCGCGGCTGGTGGAGGTCCGGGTGGGTGCGACGGGAGCGGGTGGGTAAGGATGGGGCCATGACCGAAGCGCACCCCACTGGACAAGCTGACGAGCCGGGCCGCCCCGACGGGCAGTCGGGCACCGTGGTCGTGGTCGGCCCGGACGGCCGCCCGGTCGGCACGATGCAGACCGACGAGGCCGGCGAGGACCCGACCCGCCTGGTCGAGCAACCGGCCAAGGTGATGCGGATCGGCAGCATGATCAAGCAGTTGCTGGAGGAGGTCAAGGCCGCCCCGCTCGACGACGCCAGCCGGCACCGGTTGCGGGAGATCCACCAGCGGTCGATCGTCGAGCTGAAGGAGGGCCTCGCCCCCGAGCTGCGCGAGGAGCTGGAACGGCTCTCGCTGCCGTTCGCCGAGGACCAGGCGCCCAGCGAGGGTGAGCTGCGGATCGCCCACGCCCAGCTCGTCGGCTGGCTGGAAGGGCTCTTCCACGGCATCCAGGCCACCCTGGTGGCCCAGCAGATGGCCGCCCGGATGCAGCTCGAGCAGATGCGCTCCGGTGGCCGCCCCGCCCTGCCCAGCGGTCCCGGCGGCGGGATGATCCCCGGCATGCCCGGCATGGGCCAGCCCGGTGGCGAGGGCCACAACACCGGCCAGTACCTCTGACCTCAGCCCACCCCGAAGACCTTCTCCAGGTACGCCGCCACACCGTCGGCGGTGTTCGCCCCGGTCACCTCGTCGGCGATCTCCAGCACGGCGGGGTGTGCGTTGGCCACCGCCACCGCGCGCCCCGCCCAGGTGAGCATCGGCACGTCGTTGGGCATGTCACCGAAGGCGAGCACGTCGGCCTGCGCCACCCCGATCCGGGCCGCGTACCAGGCCAGCCCGGCGGCCTTGGTCACCCCGGCGGCGGAGATCTCCACCAGCCCGCTGTACGACGAGTGGGTCGCCTCGGCCAGCCCCTCCAGGGCCCCCGCCACCACCTGCACGAAGGCGTCCGGGTCCTGGGTGCCGGCGCGGGCCAGCAGCTTCACCGCCGGCACCGAGGCCAGCTCCTCCGGCGACTCGACCGCCCGGATGGCCTCGTGGTCGGCGTCCCAGCGCAGCGGGTAGTGCGCCTCGTGCCGCATCTCCCGGCTGTCCACGATCTCCACCGCGAAGCTGACCTCTGGCACCTCCGCCCGCAGCCGGCGGGCCACCTCGGCGAGCAGTTCCGGGGCCAGCGGGTCGGCCCGCAGCACCTGGTCGGTGTCCGGGTCGTAGACCACCGCGCCGTTGGCGCAGATCGCCGGCAGCGGGGCTGCGAGCTGGTCGTACACCAGTTGGAGCCAGCGGATCGGGCGGCCGGTGACCAGCACGACGGGGGTGCCCGCCGCGGAGATCCGCTCCAGCACCGCCGCCGTACGGGCGCTGAGCCGACGCTCGTCGCCGAGCAGGGTGCCGTCGATGTCGCTGGCGACCAGCCGTGGTGTCTCTGCCATCACCGGGAGAGTAGCCGGTCGAGGTAGACCGCCACCCCGTCGTCGTCGTTGCGCAGGGTCACCTCGTCGGCGGCGGCCCGCACCAGCGGATGCGCGTTGGACACGGCCACCCGGGACCAGCCGGCCCAGGCGAACATCGGCAGATCGTTGGGCATGTCCCCGAAGACCAGCACGTCCGCCGGGTCGACGCCGAGCCGCTCGGCGACCACGGTCAGCCCGCTGGCCTTGTCCACCCCGGCCGGGGTGATCTCGACGAAGCCGAGACCGGCCTGGGTGAGGGTGGCGACCTGCGGCGGGACGATCCGGCGGGCGGCGGCCAGCAACTCGTCCACGTCGTGGTCGGCGGTCCGGACGAACGCCTTGATCACGTCGAGGGCGAGACATTCCGCCCGACTGCGCGCCTCGAACCGATCGGGGTAGGGCCAGGACGGGTGGTAGTCGCCCCAGAGCGGCGCGTCGTGCTCGTCGGAGCCCTCGACCATGACGGTCAGCGGGCCGACGGCGGCCTCCAGGTCGGTCAGCACGCCGGCCAGCACCTCGGCGGAGAGGCGTTCGTCGCGCAGCACCACCGGGCCGGCCGGGTCACTCTGGTCGACCACGCAGCCACCACCGGCCATCACCAGGAAGTCGGCGGCCCGGATGTCGTTGCGGGTGAGTTCCTTCAACCGGGGGCCACGGCCGGTGGCGCCGACCACCGGGATACCGGCGGCCCGCACCCGGTCGAGCACCCCGTGGGTGTACGCCGAGACGGTGTCGTCGCTGCGCACGAGCGTGCCGTCGAGGTCGGTGGCGATGAGTTTGGGCAGTCCCGGGCGGGTCATCGTTCCTCCTTGCCCGCCGCCGTCCGTACCGGTCGTCCGACCCGGTGTGACGGCGGGCAGCAACCGTACCTCGCCGTCCGGGTCGCAACCATGGCTTCCGGGCGAATCAGCAGGCAACGCCCGGTGACCGCCGCGCGGCCCTCGGCCGGGACGCGGTCACTGACCGGCTTCGGGCCCGGCGGGGTTCAGGGGTGCGGTTCGCGGCGGGCGAACGGGACCGTCGGGGTGACGGTCAGGCCGGCGGGCGCGGCCGGCCGCTCGTCGTCCCCGTCCGGGCCGACCCCGTCCCGGTCCACCGCGTCCGGGTCGGCCCGCGGCCCGGCGGCGTCGGCCGGCGGACCGTCCGGCTGCGCGACGGCGGTGAGCAGCGCCGCCCCGACCAGCGCGACCGCGACGAAGGCCATCACCAGCCCCCGGCCGTAGTCGACCCGGAACCCGTCCTCCGGGGAGTAGAACAGCGCCCGCTGGCCCGAGTCGTCCAACGAGAAGGCGGTGACGGTGAGCAGGACCGCCAGGGCGCCCGCCACCGCCAGCCCGGCCACCCGGGCGTCGTGCCCGACCGCCGGCCGCCCGCGCAGGGTCAGCGCCACCGCGACACTGAGCAGCAGGATCCCCACCAGGTACGCGATCCCGAAGCCGCCCACCTCGGCCACGCCACCGGGCACCCGGATGGTGCCGCTGCCCTCCGGACCACCGTTCGGCACGGTCATCACCAGCCACTCCCCGGCCATCGACGCCGTGGCGGCGACCGCGCCGAGCAGGGCCAGCACCGGGGGCAGCCGCCGGTCCCGGCGCAGCGCGGCGGGCCAGTGCCCGAACCGTCCGCCGGCTGGTCGTGCGGGGTCACCCCACTCCAGCACGGGGGTGTCGTCCGAACGGTCGTCCTGTCTCGGGATGGGGAGATCCTGGGACATCGGCCACCTTCCGCGTCGCGGGCCTGACCCGCATCATCCCACGCCGGTACGCCCCGGCCCGGCAGCGTCGACGCCCCGAAACGCCGGACGTCGGCCGGTGCGGGCCCGCCGGGTCGGTCGCCGCGGGCGGGGCTTTCGACTAGCGTTCAGGTATGCCTATCCGTACCGCATCCGCACGTTGGCAGGGCAACCTCACCGAGGGCGCCGGGACCGTCCGCACCGGCAAGGGTGGCCTGGAGGGGAACTACTCCTTCAAGTCGCGCTTCGAGGAGGGCGAGGGGACCAATCCGGAGGAGCTGATCGGGGCCGCCCACGCGGGCTGCTTCTCGATGGCGCTCTCCAAGCAGCTCGCCGACGCCGGGGTGTCCGGCACCTCGGTGGAGACCACCGCGAAGGTGCACTTCGACAAGACCGACGCGGGCATGACCGTCACCCGGATCGACCTGGAGACCGTCGGCCAGGCCCCGGGCCTGGACGAGGCCCAGTTCACCAAGCTGGCCGAGGCCGCCAAGGAGGGCTGCCCGATCTCCCGGCTGCTCTCCCCCGGCGCGCAGATCAGCCTCACCGCCCGCCTCGCCTGATCCGTCCCGTCCGTCGTCGGGCCCGCGCGGGCCCGACGACGGACGGGGTACGGGCGGTGCTCCGGCGGGACCGGTGGGCGGCCGTCCGGTCGGGCACAATGGGTGAGGTGCCCGTGGAGATGAGCCGTGAACGCTTCGAGGAGCTGGTCGGCGAGGCCCTCGACGAGGTGCCCGAGGAGTTGCTCCGGCTGATGAGCAACGTGGTCATCCTGGTCGAGGACGACCCGCCACCCGGGGAGGACCTGCTCGGCCTCTACGAGGGGCACGCGCTGACCGAACGCGGCTGGAACTACTCGGGCGTGCTGCCCGACCGGATCTTCATCTACCGCCGGCCGATCCTGCGGATCTGCGCCACCGAGGACGACGTGGTCGACGAGGTGGCGGTGACCGTGGTGCACGAGATCGCCCACCACTTCGGCATCGACGACGAGCGGTTGCACGCGCTGGGCTGGGGCTGAGCCCGCCACCCCACTCGTGCGGCCGGTCGTCTGCGTGCACCTGACCGGTTCCGTGCGCGCAGTCGGCCCGGCCCGCCGCTCGGCCGATGCGGCGGGTTGCGGGGGCTGCCTACCGTGTGGTGAGCACACCCCCAATCAGGAGGAAGACCCAATGCGCAGCGCGCTGTTCTCCGCGGAGAACCTGGAGAAGGAGTCCGCCCAGCCCGGCATGCGGCTGCAGAACTCCAAGATGTTGAAGATCGAACTCAACGGCGAGGCGATGGCCCGGGTCGGGTCGATGGTCGCCTACCAGGGGCAGGTGCAGTTCCAGGCGTTGGGCTCGGGCGGCATCGGCAAGTTCATCAAGCAGCGGCTCACCGGCGAGGGCGTGCCGCTGATGAAGCTCAGCGGCCACGGCGACGTCTTCCTGGCCGAGCTGGCCAAGGACGTGCACATCATCGACCTGGAGCCGGGCGACGCGCTGTCGATCAACGGGTCCAGCGTGCTGGCCTTCGACTCCACCCTGTCGTACGACATCAAGATGGTCGGCGGCGCGGGGATGGCCTCGTCGGGCCTGTTCAACTGCGTGTTCAGCGGCTACGGCCGGATCGCCATCACCACCAAGGGCACCCCGGTCGTGCTCAACGTCGACGCGCCCACCTACGTCGACCCGCAGGCGGCGGTGTGCTGGTCGGCCAACCTCCAGACCGGCTACCACCGGGCCGAGCAGCTCGGCCTGGGCACCCTGCTCGGCCGCAGCACCGGTGAGGCGTTCACCATGAGCTTCGCCGGCCAGGGCTTCGTCGTGGTCCAGCCGTCCGAGGAGCCGCCGGTCCAGGGCAGCGGCGGCCAGCAGCAGCAACAGGGCCTGCTCGGCGGCCTGCTCAGCTGACTGACGACGTGGGGCGGTCCCGGCCGGGACCGCCCCACGGTCGTCTGCGCGGCCGGACCGGTGCGGTCCGCACCCGGTGCCGCGCCGCCGCCGGAACCCCGGTCGCGCGGGCTCAGCTCAGCTCGCCGGCGCGCAGCCGGGCCAGCCAGGCCGCCGCGTCGGTGTAGTCGGTGTCCGAGAGCCCGGCCGGCGCGGGGACCGGCCGGTCACCCGCCGCGTCGGCCCACCGGTGCCGGGGGTACGACCCGAGGAAACGCACCTCGGCACAGACCCGCCGCAGCCCCTGCAACGCCTCGCCGAGCCGGGCGTCGGCCACGTGACCGGTGCAGTCGAGGAAGAAGACGTACCGGCCCAGCGCCTCCCCGGTGGGGCGGGACTCGATCCGGGTCAGGTTGACCCCCCGTACGGCCAGCTCCATCAGCACCGACAGCAGCGCGCCCACCCGGTCGTGGGCGATGGAGACGGCGAGCGACGTGACGTCGTCGCCGGTGGGCGGCGGGGGCGGGCCGGGGCGGGACAGCAGGGCGAACCGGGTCACCGCGTCCGGGTGGTCGGCGATCTTGTCGGCGAGCAGGGTCAGCCGGTGCCGGGCCGCCCCGATCGGGGCGCAGATCGCCGCGTCGTACTCGCCGTTGGCCGCGCCGGCCGCCGCCGCGCCGTTGGACAGCACGTCGATCACCGTGGCGTCGGGCAGGTGCGCGCGCAGCCAGTTGCGGCACTGGGTGGACGCCTGCGGGTGGGCGGCCACGCTGCGCACCCCGGCCAGGTCGGTGCCGGGGCGGGCGCCGAGCACGAACTCCACCGGCAGGATCACCTCGCGGGTGATCACCAGCGGGTCCCCCTCGGCCAGCTCGTCCAGGGTCACCCCGACCGCACCGCCGATCGAGTTCTCCATCGGCACCAGCGCCGCGTCCGCCTCACCGGCCCGTACGCTCTCCAGTGCCTCACCGACGCTGCGGGCGGGCGTACGACTGCCGCGCTCGGCGGCCGGGACGGTGCGCAACGCCTGCTCGGCGAAGGTGCCCTCGGGGCCCAGGTAGACGTAGCGGGTCGGCGGTGTTCCGGGCATGCCGCCCAGCCTACGCACCCGGCGGCAGCCCGGTCCCGGTGTCGCAGGCCAACGTCCGGATGGCGGGCGGCGCGACGGCCTTCACCTCGATCGAGCAGACGTCCGTACCGGCGGTGACCAGCCGCAACGCGCCCGGCTCCCCCCGGCTGACCGCCTGGAGTTCCTCGTGCCCGCTGACCGACAGCACGGTGTACTGCCAGCCGTCGGCGCACAGCGGCCCGTCGACGGCCCGCACCGACACGTCGCGGGGCAGCACGTTCCCGCGGAGCAACCCGATCACCCGGTCGGCCGGGGGACGGCCGCCGCAGGACTCCGCGACCGCAGCGACGGTGGGGGTCGGCGGCGTCGACGTCGGCGGCAGGGTGGGGGTCACCGGCAGGGTTGGGGGCGTCGTCGTCGGTGGCAGGGTCACGGCCGGCGTGGGCGGGGCGACCGGGGCCGGCAGTTCAGGCTCGGGCGGGGCGGCGCAGCCGGTGAACGGCGACACGGCGAGCAGGGCCACGGCGAGCCGGGCGGCGACCGGCCGCCGGTACGGGGGACGGTGGGCGGGGTCAGGCGGCACGGGCCGGTCCTCGGGGGATTCGGGCGCGGGGGCGTCGCGACGGGGGCCGACCGTCAGGACCGTGGGAGGGGGCCGGTCGTGTGGCCGGTGGGGTGAGCCCATCGTAGGAAAAACCGTCCGCCCGGTGAAGGCCGGCGCGACGCCCGACGCCGCCGCCTGATGCGGGGCGGCTCGGCGCGGGCGGTGCCGGTCAGATCGGGGAGAAGAAGGTGAGTGAACCGGTGACCGAGCCGCCGGTGAGCATCGGGGTGGAGACGGCGTCGACGGTGGCGTAGGTGCTGGCGTCGCCGGCGGGCTGCACCCGCAGCAGGCCCCGGGCGAGTCGACCGGAGTGCAGGGCGAGCAGCGGGGGGATCTTGTCGGTCTCCTGCTCGGGCAGCTCGTGCCGGGCGGCGGTGAAGTCGAGCAGCCGCAGCCCCCCTTCGAGCAGCGGCAGGCCGACCACGTCCTCGGGGGCACCGAGGCAGAGCAGTTCGCAGCCGGCGGCGGAGATGGCCACCACGAGGGTGTCGGCGTCGATCAGCAGGCAGGGCTCCTCGGCGTGCGACACGCTCGCCGACCACTTCCCGACGTTGTCGCACCCCGGCCCTGTCGGCGTCCGCGCCGCCGGCACGAACACGTCCGGGAGCGAGAGTTCGACGTGGGCCACCGCGCCTCCTAGGTACACCGACGGTCTGTCCACGCTAGCCGGTCTTCGTGACGGTCGCCGACCGCGCGGGAGCCACCGGCCGCCGGTGGAGGGATCAAGTGCCCTGGTGGGCGGCCGGCGACGGCGCGGACCAGCATGTCGGGGGGACCGGTACCGCGGGGCGTCGCCGGTGACGTTACCGGCGACCCGCCGGCTTGTCAGCGGCCGTTCGGCCCTCGTCGTACCACCGGTAGTCGCCGGTGGGACGGTAAGTGCCGTTGTGCCAGGTCTGCGGGGCCTGGGCGACCCGGGACAGCTTCTCGGCAGTGGCCGGGCTGATCCGGTTGCCTCCGGCGACGAGGAGCCGGTCGAGCTCCCGGTGGGTCGCCATCATGCAGTCCTTCGGCAGGCCGTACACGCTGATGACGCCGGAGCCGACGAAGGTCAGCACCGGCGTCACCGGGATCGGCAGCCCGACCGCCTGGCTGAGTGCCTTGCTGGCCCGCTTGGCGTCCCGCCGGGCCTCGGCCACGTACGGCGGGCGCTTGCCGTTGATCTGCACCACGTCCCCGGCGACCAGCACCCGGGCCCGGCCGTGGTCGGCGATGCTCACCGCGAACAGCCCGCTGGGGCCGATGGCGAGGAACCCGGCGCGTTCGTCCTGGCCGTGGTCGCGCAGGACGTCGGAGACGTCGGTGCGCGGCCATTCGATGACGTGCCAGGCGGGGCCGAGGTGGTCGAGCTGACCGAGCGCCCGCGCACCGGCGGCCTCCAGCCGGCGGGCGCCCCGCTCGGCCCGGCGTCGACGTGCCCACTCCAGTGGGGTCGGACGTACCGGGTCGAGAGCCGCGGACCCGTCGGGACGGGGGTGCGGCACCGCCACGGGCGGCAGTGCCCGGGTGGGTACGGCTCGACGAGCGGGAAAGACAGTCATCGCGACCTCCGGCAAAAGGTCCCTCGAAAGTTATGTTCTCACTACCCTACGTCGCCACTGTGGGGGTACGGCAAGTTGGAACGCCGGAATGAGTGCGGATGAATGCCATATTCATCCGCAGTTCTTCCGCTGAACATCGTTCATCACTGCCCTACGCTGCGGGGGTGACCCACTACGTGGACAGCGAGGTCGGTCGACTCGGCACGGTGCTGTTGCACCGACCGGGCCGGGAACTTGCCCGCCTCACCCCCCGCAACAACGACTCGTTGCTCTTCGACGCTATCCCATGGGTCGGCCGGGCCCAGGAGGAGCACGACGCCTTCGCCGCCGAGCTGCGCGGACGGGGCGTGGAGGTGCTCTACCTCGCCACCCTGCTCGCCGAGACCCTCGCCGTCGCCGAGGCCCGCGCCGAACTCACCGAGCAGGTGCTCGCGTCACCCCGGCTCGGCGACACCCTGCGCCGCCGGGTCGCCGACCACCTCACCTACCTCGATCCCGTCGCGCTCGCCGACGTGCTCATCGCCGGCCTCGCCCACGAGGAGGTGCGGATCAGCGCCGAACGCCCCGGCGGTCTGGTCTGGACGATGATGGACCGCCACGAGTTCGTCATCGACCCGCTGCCCAACCTGCTCTTCACCCGGGACTCGTCACTGTGGATCGGCGACCGGGTCGGGGTCACCAGCCTCGCCATGCCGGCCCGCCGCCGGGAGACCACGCTGACCGACGCGATCTACCGGCACCACCCCCGCTTCGTCGGCACCAGGACCGTCTACCACCCCGGCCTGGAACACCTCGAAGGCGGCGACGTGCTGCTGCTCGCCCCCGGGGTGCTCGCCGTCGGGGTGGGCGAGCGGACCACCCCGGCCGGTGCCGAACGACTGGCCCGGCAGGTCTTCGCCGCCGGCCTGGCGCACACCATGCTGGTGGTGCCGATCGCCCAGGAACGGGCCACCATGCACCTCGACACCGTCTGCACCATGGTCGACGTCGACGCGGTGCTGATGTACCCCAACGTGGCCAGCACGCTGTCCGCGTACACGGTGATCGCCGGGCCGGACGGCGAGCCCCGGGTGGACGGCCCCGCGCCGTTCCTGCGCGCGGCGGCCGACGCGATGGACCTCGACCAGCTCCGGGTGATCGACACCGGCCTGGACCCGGTGACCGCCGAACGCGAACAGTGGGACGACGGCAACAACACCCTCGCCCTGGCCCCCCGGCTCTGCGTCGGCTACGAACGCAACGTGGAGACCAACGCCCAGCTGGAGCGCGCCGGCATCGAGGTCATCCCGATCGCCGGTTCGGAGCTGGGCTCCGGCCGGGGCGGCCCCCGCTGCATGTCCTGCCCGCTGGTCCGCGAGCCGCTGCACCCGACGGCCGGCTGAACCGCCCCACCCGGGGCGGCCCGGCGGCCGGGGCCGCCCCGGGTGGGGCGGCGGCCCGGACCGACGACCCCGGCGCACCGGCCCGGCCGGCGGACGAGACGGCCGGCGGGCTAGCGGAGGGTGAGCTGGCGGCCGAGCAGACCCTGACGGGCCCGGCGGCCGGCGGCGTCCAACGGCTCCTTCTCGGCCAGCGCGTCGGCGTACCGCTTGGCGAACGCGGCCACCGGCTCCTCCCACTCGGCGGCCGGGACGTCCTCCGGCAGGTCCCACACGGGTGCCAGCCGGCCGTGCGCCCGGAACATGCCGGCGAACCTCGTGCCGTCGCCGAGGGTGAGCGCACCGGCGGCGGAGAGCCGGGAGAGCGCGTCCAGCGCGGCGTCCTCGTCGTCGCCGAGCACCCAGCGCACGTGCGCCTTCTCCGG
This sequence comes from Micromonospora sp. WMMD723, assembly GCF_049863385.1. Lineage (NCBI taxonomy): Bacteria > Bacillati > Actinomycetota > Actinomycetes > Micromonosporales > Micromonosporaceae > Micromonospora > Micromonospora sp. WMMD723. Next base: position 1,947,745 of record NZ_JBMKNR010000001.1, on the reverse strand, counting down.
CACCTGGCACCAGTAGGCGGCCCGCGCGGCGGCCAGCTTCACGGTCGGGTAGATCGCCGCGTTCGCCCGCTCCAGGGACGCCTGCACGGTCGGGTCGTCGGCCGCGCCCGGGTCGAGCCAGAACTCGAAGCCGTCGTGCATCGTGATCTCCAGCGGACCGTCCACCAGGATGTCCTGCAGGCGCGGGCCGGGGCCCGGCAGCGGCGGCACCGTCACCGCCCCGCCCGGCTCGGTCCGCAGCGCGCAGAGCAGCGCGTCGGCCAGGTCCCGGGAGACGTCGCCGGACTGCTGGTGCCGTTGCAGGCCGATGAACACCCGACCGTCCGGCTTGGTCATCGCCGGGGCGGCCATCGGCAGCACGGTCGCCAGGGTGACCGGGCGGTCGCCGTGCTCCTCCACCAGGTCCGGGGTGAGCCGCAGCGGTGCCGAGGCGGCCGGTACGAGTTCGCGCAGGGCGATCCACTCCGGCTCGTCCACCAGCCCCTCGAACGGACGGGGGACGAAGACGTCCCGGATCTTCTCCCGGCGGGGAGCGGACTCGGCGCGCTGGTTCTTTCGACGCTTGCTCACGGCGAGACAGCCTAGAGCCCGGCGGGCGGCGGTGGGGGAAGGACCCGCCCCGGTCAGCCGGCGGCGACCAGGTCCGGCCGGCAGTCGGCGGGGTCGAACTCGGCCCAGACGCTCTGCCCCAGACCGTCCCGGTCGACCCCCCAGCGGCTGGCCAGCCCGGCGACGATGTGCAGGCCCCGGCCGTCGACGGCGTCCGTGCCGGCGGCCCGCATCCGGGGGCCGGCCCCGGCGCCGCCGTCGGTCACCCGGACGGACAGGCCCGGCCCGGTCCGGGTCGGACGCAGCCGCCAGGCGACCCGGACCACCCCGCCGGGCAGCGGGTCGGCGTGCCGGACCGCGTTGCCGACCAGCTCGGCCAGGACGGCCACCAGGTCGGCGAGGAGTGCCGGGGGCACCAGGTCGGCGAGTTCGTCGGCGAGCCGGTGCCGGGCCAGCCGCGCGCCGGTGGCGTGGTGGGGGACCACCACACACCACGAACGCTCGGTTCGTCCCGTCGACACTCCGGCTCCTTCTCGGCCCGTGCCCGCGGTGGGTCGTCCGGCCCACCGGGCGGCTCACCCGCGGGGGAGCCGCACCTCTGCGACGGTACCGCCACCGTCGCGTGGACGTAGGGATACCCATCCATTCTGCTGTTCAACGATCCGGCGGACGAGATAGAGGCCGAGTCCGGCACCCGGATAGGCCCGCCGGTCGCCGGACTCGCCCTGCCAGAACCGGTCGAAGGCGCGTTCGACGTGCTCCGGCCGGATGCCCACCCCCCGGTCGGTCACCCGGAACGACACGGTCTGCCCGTCGGCCGAGGCGAACACCTCGATCGGGGAGTCCGCCGGCGCCCACTTGCCCGCGTTGGTGCACAGCTCGGTCAGCACGGTGGTCAGGCTGCGCCGGTCCCCGAGCGCCTTGGGCAGGTCGGCGGGCACGTGCAGGAACAGGCGTCGACGCAGGTCGCCGGGGAGGTCCAGGACCGCCGCGCGCAGCGCCTCACCGAGGTCGAACGGGACGGCCGGCTCGCCGTCGGAGCGTACGTCGGTGGCCGAGGTGAGCAGCCGGTCGACCAGCCGGGCCAGTTCGTTGGCCCGTTGACCGATCACCCGGGCCGCCTGCCGCCGGTCGTGGTCGGTGAGCGACTCCCAGTGGTCGGTGAGGGTGTCGGCGTACCCCTTGATGACGGTGACCGGGGTGCGCAGCTCGTGGCTGGTGACCGCGACGAAGAGGTCCCGGTCGGACTCCCGGCGTCGCTGGTCGGTGATGTCGCGGAAGGTGATCACCCGTAGCGTGCCCGGCCCGACCAGCTCGCCGGTGGTGATCCGCAGCCACCGCCCGTCCGGGAGCTGGTGGTCGAGCAGCTGGCCGGCCGGCGGGAGCGGGAACGGCAGCGGCCGGTTCATCGCGTCACCGGCGCTGCGCCCGGTGACCTGGGTGGCGGCCGGGTTCCACAGCCGGACCCGACCGTCCCGGTCGACCACGGCCAGGCCGTCGGCCAGCGCGGCGACGACCGGGCCGTCGCCGTGCACCGGCAGGCCGCTCTGGTCGCCGTACATGTGGGCGATGCAGGAGGCGAGGTAGCCGAGGGTCGCGTGCTGGACGCGGTCCTCGGTCTCGTCGTCGTCGGCGTAGAGGGCGTGCAGGGTGCCGACGGTGAGCCCGTTGAGTTCGGCGCGGGCGACGATCATGCGGCGCAGGCCGTTGCCGACCAGTTCCGCGGCGAGCGGACCGTCGAGGCGGTCCAGCCGGGCCTGCCGGACCCGGGGCCCGGTGAGCAGGCAGACGGTGGCCGGGTCGGAGGCGGGCAGCGGGCGGCCGATGGTCCACTCGGCGCAGCCGCTGGCGGCGATCACCCGGCCGCCGGTCGGGGCGAACTCGACGAAGGCCACACAGGCCGCGCCGAGCGTGGGGCGGGCCGCCCGGAGCAGCGAGGTGAGCACCGGCAGGCCGGCCTCACCTGAGTTGATCATCTCGATCACCGCGCCGTGGTCGGCGATGAGGGTGGCGAGATCGGGGCGCTCCGGCATGCCCCGAGTCTGCCCCGTACCGGGCGGTTCGGGCACCCCCCGCAGGTCACCCGGCTCCGGCAGCCGGTGCCGGCCCGAACCACCGGCGTCGGCCGGGGACCGGTGTGAGCCGGGCGTCACCGGCCCAGCCGGGCCAGGGTGCGCGCGGGCCGGTCGGTGATCACCCCGTCCACCCCCGCGTCGAGGACCAGCTCCAGGTCGGTGGGTTCGTTGACCGTCCAGACGTACACCGGGTGGCCGGCGGCGCGCAGCGTCGGCACCAGCTCCGGGCGGGCCCGGACCAGGCCGATGCCCGGCCCGGCGATCCGTGCCCCGAACGGCAGCCGACCGAGCCGCAGCCAGCGCGGCAGCACCTCCAGCAGCAGCACGGTCGGCAGCGCCGGGGCCAGTTCACGCACCCGGCGTACCGCCAGTGGGGAGAACGACATCACGGTGACCTGCACCAGGTCGTCCGGGCGCGGCTCGGCCAGTCCGTGCCGGCGCAGCATGGTCACCAGCCGGCGCTCGACGTCGCCCCGGTAGCGGGACGGGTGTTTGGTCTCCACCAGCAGCTTGACCGGGCGTCCGGCGTCGCGGACGGCGGTCAGTAGCCGGTCCAGGGTGAGCAGCCGGGTACGGGTGTCGTCAGGTGCGGTGTCGCCCTCGGCCGGTGCGCAGCCGGGGTGCCAGGAGCCGAAGTCCAGGGTCTCCAGCTCGGCCAGGGTGCGGGCGCTGACCAGGCCGTGACCGTTGCTGGTCCGGTTCAACCGCCGGTCGTGTACGCAGACCAGGTGCCCGTCGCGGGTCAGCCGGACGTCGCACTCCAGCCCGTCGGCGCCTTCGTCGAGGGCCCGCAGGTACGCCGCCAGGGTGTGCTCGGGCAGGTCGGCCGACGCGCCCCGGTGCGCGAAGACCAGTGGATCAGCCATGCTGCGCCGCTCAGATGACCTGGCCGGGCTGCCCGTCCCCGGTGACGACCGGCCTGCCGACGGCCGCCCACTGCCGCATCCCGCCGTCGGCGTTGCGGACCTGCTCCCAGCCGTTGCCGAGCAGGTATCCGACGACCTGGGCGGAGCGCCCGCCGGAGCGGCAGATCACCGCGACGTCGCGGTCGGTGGGCACCTCGGCGAGCCGGGCCGGCAGTTCCATCATCGGTACGTGGTGCGCGCCGGGCGCGTGGCCCGCCGCCCACTCGTCGTCCTCGCGGACGTCGAGCAGGTAGGTGTCGTCGTCGATCGCGGTCACGGGGACACTGGGAACCTGGGATCCGAACACGGTCGAAAGCCTAGATCCTCGGTGCCGGCGAGGGCACGTCGGCGCCCGGCGTGGCGGCCTGTCGGCGGGTGTACGGCCTGACGGTCAGAGCCGGTTGACCCAGCGCGGGTTGGCCCGGGACCAGTCGGGCAGCCGGTCGGTGCGGACGGCCTCGAAGAGCCCGCCGCCGCCGTTGTCGAGTACCACGTACGAGACGCCGTCGATGGTCTGCGGGTAGGACGGGAGCTGCACCCCGCGCAGCGCGTCGGCGGGCAGCGACCGGAGGGCGAACAGCAGCTCGTCCATGGGTACGCCGTTGGTGTCGACGGTGAGCGCGTTGCCGACCGCCCGCAGCACCCGGTCGAGTTGCACCGGGTCGGTGCGCAGGTGGGTCTCGCCGGCGCGGTCCATCATCGCCCGCAGCATCTGCTGCTGGTGGCGCTGCCGGTCGTAGTCGCCGTTGGGCAGGTCGTAGCGTTGCCGGGCGTAGTCCAGCGCCCGTGCGCCGTCCATCTGCTGGCAGCCGACCGGGAAGACGACGCCGGTGTGGATCGAGCGGACCTCGGTGTCGACGCACATCCGGATGCCGCCGAGCAGGTCGATGACGCGTCGGAAACCGGCGAAGTCGACCAGGGCCGCCCCGTCGAAGCGGATGCCGGTGAGCCGGGTCAGGGTGGCCGAGAGCAGGCGGGTCCCGCCCTCGCCGCCGCCGCCGTGTTCGTACGCTGCGTTGATCTTGTCCTGGCCCCCGGCGTAGCCGACGCCGTCGGGGGGGATGCTGACCAGCAGGTCCCGGGGGACGGAAATCAGGTACGCCTGCCGCAGGCCGGGCGGCACGTGCACGATCAGGATGGTGTCCGACCGCTGGTCCGGCCCGGGTGCGCCGGGGCGTCGGTCGGAGCCGACGATCAGGTAGTTGAGCCCGGTGTCCAGTTCGGTGCGGGCCTGCCGGGCGTCGGGGGAGAGCAGTTGCTCCTTGCTGACGGTGCGCTCGTAGCGGTGGGCGAGCAGCCGCACCCCGACCACGGCGAGCCCGGCGAGCAGCACCAGGGCGAGGCCGACGCCGAGCAGGGCCCGTGGCCAGCGTGCCCCGCGCCGGCCGGGAGGCGGTGTGCCCCGCCCCCGGTCGGATCGCGCTGACCTGGCCGTGACGTCCTCCCCGTGGCCGCAACGTGAATATCTCTCACGTCAGGCTACGGCGGGTCGCCCGGCCCCCGGGCCGGTTCGCCGCGACTACCGGCCGGTCACTTGCGGGTGGACAGCACGCTCGGGTTGGCGTACACGAACTCGCCCAGCCGGTCTTCCTTGATCGCCTGGAACATGTCCAGCGTCTGCTGGCTGAGCGCCTCGCGGTTGTTGGCGTTGCCGTTGAACGTGCCGCCGTTGGTCCGCAGCATGGTCAACTCGTTGGCGGTGACCCCGCGCATGGTGAACACCAGGTCGGCCACCGGCACGCCACCGGTGTCCAGGATGAACGCCTTGCCGGCCGCCTTGATCAGCTGGTTGACCTTGACCGGGTTGGTCATCATGCCCTTGTCGGTGGCCTTACGGGCCATCGCCTTGATCAGCTGCTGCTGGTTCTGCTGCCGGTCGTAGTCGCTGTTCGGCAGGCCGTAGCGCTGCCGCGAGTAGTCGAGCGCCTGGAGACCGTTCATCTCCCGGCAGCCCTTCTTGTAGACCACCGGGGTCATCGGACGGCCGGTCTTCTTGGCGTCCGCGTTCCACATCTGCTTGCCGTCGACCATCATCATGTGGTGCGACTTCACCTCGTGGCTGACGCAGATGCGCACCGTGCCGAGGGTGTCGATGACGTTCTTGAAGCCGCCGAAGTTGATGATGGCGGCCCCGTCGAAGCTGACCCCGGTCATGTTCTTGATGGTCTGGGCCATCAGCTGGGCGCCGCCCTCCCAGCCGCCGCCGTTGCGCGCGCCGGCCTGGAACGCCGCGTTGATCTTGTCGGTGCCGCCCTTGAACCCGCTCTTCTTGAACGGCGGGATCTGCGCCTCGGTGTCCCGGGGGATCGAGATCAGGTACGCCTGGTCGTGGCTGGCCGGGATGTGCAGCACGATGATGCTGTCCGAGCGGACGTCGTCGGCGGCCCAGCGCTCCCGGGCGTCCACGCCGAGCAGCAGCATGTCGATCGGGCCGTCGAGGTTGGCGCCGCCCTCGGCCTCGGTCTTGCCCGCCCCGCCGAGCAGGTTGCGCTGGGCGATGTTGCCGGTCGCCTGACTGATCAGCGCCTTGCTGCCGACGATCGCCACGCCGCTGGTCAGCATCAGCACCGCACCGAAGACCACGGTCAGCCGCGCCCAGAGCGGGTCCTTGCGCCGGGCGCGCTTGCGGGCCGTGGCGGAGGGCCGGCCACCGCGACCGCCCGGTGACGGGACGGCGGCCGACGCCCGGTAGGGATCGGCGCTCGGCGGCGATGGGCGGGGGCTGGTCTGAACCGGCATGCGTGCTCCAGCTCGCGTGATCGGGGGGCGGGACCACTTTACGTACCGCTTCCCGGCAAGGCGAGGTCGTCACACGCACAAATCCCAGACAACCTGACCTTTAGCCCCATGATTCATCCGTTCGGGCGAATCGATGCGACCGGACGGCCGTTGGCGTCCGATGATCAAGCGTTCCGGAAATGACCTCTGATGACGTTCGTCGACATCTGCCTGACACACGGGGGCGGACCGTCACGGCCCGCCCCCGCCGGGCGACGCCTCAGTTGCCGTTGCCGGCGGCCGCCTTCTTGTCGGCCGCCACCCAGTCCGCCATCGTGTCGGCGGACATCGCCTTGTACATCGCCAGCGCCCTCTCCCGGTCGGAGACCACCACCGACTCCCCGTTGATGGTGTCGCTGCCGCTGTTCGGGCTGGTGAGGAAGGTCAGGTTCTCCCCGCGCAGGTTGCGGAACTGGATCGCCATGTCGCCGAGGGAGAAGTCGTTGTCGACGGTCACCGCGTCGGTCACCGACTGGAGGAACGCGTTCAGCTTCTTGGGGTTGGTCAGCGTGCCCGTGCTCGCCGCCTTGTCCATCAGCGCCCGCAGGAACTCCTGCTGGTGGCGCATCCGGGCGAAGTCGCCCTGGGGGAACTGCTTGCGCTGGCGGATCCAGTCCAGCGCCGTCGCGCCGTCCATGTGCATGGTGCCCTTGGTGAACTTCCGGTACGGCTTGTGGATCGAGGTGATGCTCCGCTCCACCTTCAGGTCGACCCCGCCGAGCGCGTCGGTGACCTCCTTGAAGCCGCCGAAGTCGATCGCCATCACGTTGTCGATCCGGACGTCGGTGAAGCACTCCACGGTGCGTACCGCCAGCGGCAGGCCACCGAAGGCGAACGCGGCGTTGATCTTGGCACGCTGACCGGAGTCGCAGGCCGCGCCCGCGTTCTCGGGGATCGGCACGTACAGGTCACGCGGGACGGAGACCAGGTAGGCCGACTTGTGGTCGGCCGGGATGTGCATGACGATCAGCGTGTCCGCCCGCCACTCGCCCGGCTTGTCGACCGCCGCGTCCGGGTCCCGCGAGTCCGTGCCGACCAGCAGGATGTTGAGCGCCCCGTCGACCGCCTTCGCCGGCCGGCCACCGGTGATCTCCGAGAACGGGTCGGTGCGGGCCAGGTCCGCGTTGAGGTTGCGGGTGTAGAACCAGGCCCCGATCCCGCCGAGCAGCGCCACCACCAGCACCGTCACGCCGGCCACCAGGGCGATCCGCCCCCAGCGCGGGCGCGGTCCGCGCCGGCCGTAGTTTCCCGGCCCGCCCGGCCCCGAGGGTGTGCCGGGGCCGCCCGGCCCGCCCGACCGGGGCTGACTCTCCTGGTGCGACGGGTACCACTGCGCGTCGGACGCCCGGGCGCGCCCGGTGGCGCCCCGGTCGGTGCCGGGCACCGAGGCCCGGCCCGCGCCGCGGTGCAGGTAAGGGAGCGAGGCGCCGGCTGACGAGGTCGCTGACATGCGTTTCAGCGTACGTAGGCGGGTCGAGCGTTCGCTGAATGTGAAGCCCGCCGACCGTCCCGCGTGGCGCGGGGGAGCTACCCTAGCCGGTCGCGGAAATGGTCGATGGTGCGTCGCAGGCCCTCCTCGGGCGAGACCTCTGGCTGGTATCCCAGCAGGTCCCGGGCGAGGGTCAGGTCGGGACGCCGCATCTCCGGGTCGTCCGCGCTACGGGTGACGTAGGTCACCTGTGACGTGCTGCCGGAGAGTGACACGATCGTCTCGGCGAGTTGCCGCATCGACATCTCGTGTTCGGTGCCGCAGTTGATCGGGCCGGTCTGCGTCGAGTCGAGCAGCAGCAGGATGCCGCGCACCAGATCGTCGACGTAACAGATCGACCGGGTCTGGTCACCGGTGCCGTGCACGGTGATCGGCTCCCCGCGCAGCGCCTGGGAGATGAAGGTGGGGATCGCCCGGCCGTCGTCCGGGCGCATCCGCGGGCCGTACGTGTTGAAGATCCGGACGATCGCCGCGTCCAGCCCCCGGCTGCGGCGGTAACCCATGGTCGCCGCCTCGGAGAAGCGCTTCGCCTCGTCGTAGACGCTGCGCACCCCGATCGGGTTGACGTTGCCCCAGTACGTCTCCCGCTGCGGGTGTTCCTTCGGGTCCCCGTACGCCTCGGAGGTGGAGGCCATCAGGAACCGGGCGTCGTCGGCGACCGCGCGGTCGAGCAGGTGCAGGGTGCCCACCGAACCGACCCGGAGGATCTCCACCGGCAACTTCTCGAAGTCGGTCGGGCTGGCCGGGGACGCCATGTGCATGATCGCGTCGAACCGCTGCGCCAGGGCCGGGTGGTGGGTGGGCAGGCCGTCGGAGATGTCCGCCTCGACCAGGGTGAACCGGGGGTGCTCGGCCAGGTGCGCGACGTTGTCCTTGGAACCGGTGACGAAGTTGTCCAGCGCGACCACCGTGCACCCGCGCTCGACCAGGGCGTCCGCCAGGTGTGACGGCACGAACCCGGCACCGCCGGTGACCAGGACGCGGTGACCGTTTCCGAACCGCTGGGCAACCTTCATGGCGGCCAGCCTACTTCTCCCCGCCGCCCGGGGTCCGGTCGACCCGAGGCCCCGGCGTGGCCCGTACCCTGCCCGTCCCCGCCCGGTGGACGACTCCCCGGGGTGGCCGAGGGGTGGGCCCCCGACGCGAGCGGTCGCGTCGGGGGCCCGTGGTGCCGGTCGTTCAGTGCGCGCCCGCGCCGGTGAGGGCACGTACCTCCAACTCGGCGTACTTGTCCTCGTCGTGCTCCTTGGAGATCACCGTGCCGAGCCAGCCGCAGAGGAACCCGAACGGGATGGACAGCAGGCCCGGGTTGGACAGCGGGAACCACTGCCAGTCGTGGTCCGGGAACATCGAGGTGGGTGCGCCGGAGACGACGGGCGAGAAGAACACCAGGAACACGGCCGAGACCAGGCCGCCGTAGATCGCCCAGACCGCGCCCGAGGTGTTGAACCGCTTCCAGAACAGGCTGTAGAGGATCGCCGGCAGGTTGCCCGACGCGGCCACCGCGAACGCCAACGCCACCAGGAAGGCCACGTTCAGGCTCTGCGCGTAGATCGACAGGGCGATCGAGACCGCGCCGATGACCAGCGCCGAGATCCGGGCCACCCGGACCTCCTGCCGTTCGGAGGTCTGCCCCCTCTTGATCACGTTGGCGTAGAAGTCGTGCGCCAGGCTGGACGACGAGGCCAGGGTCAGGCCGGCGACCACCGCCAGGATGGTGGCGAACGCGACCGCCGCGATGATCGCCAACAGGGTCGCCCCGCCCAGGTCGCCGCCGAGGAAGGTCTTGCCCAGCTCCTCGGCGAGCTGCGGCGCGGCGGTGTTGCCGGCCTTGTCCTGCGCGATGATCTCCTTGCCGCCGACCAGCGCCGCCGCACCGAAGCCCAGGGCCAGCGTCAGCAGGTAGAAGGTGCCGATGATGCCGATCGCCCAGAGCACGCTCTTACGGGCCGCCTTGGCGGTGGGCACCGTGTAGAAGCGGATCAGGATGTGCGGCAGGCCGGCGGTGCCGAGCACCAGGGCGATGCCCAGCGACAGCAGGTCCATCTTGTTGTAGAAGGTCTGGGTCGAGTTGCCGGCCACCTCGACGCCGTACCGGAGCCCGGGTTCGAGGAACGCGCTGCCCTTGCCCGACGTGGCGGCGGCGTCACCGAGCAGCGCCGACAGGTTGAAGTTGTACTTCGCCAGCACCAGCACGGTCATCACCAGCGCGCCGGACATCAGCAGGAACGCCTTGACGATCTGGACGTACGTGGTGCCCTTCATGCCACCCACGGTTACGTAGATGATCATCAGGGCGCCGACCATGATGATGGTGGCCACCTTGGCGGTGTCGGCGTCCATGCCGAGGAACGTTGTGCCCGGCTTGATCCCCAGCAGCAGCGCGACCAGGGCGCCCGCGCCGACCATCTGGGCCAGCAGGTAGAAGATCGACACGGTGATGGTGGAGACCGCCGCCGCGGTACGCACCGGCCGCTGACGCATCCGGAACGCCAGCACGTCGGCCATCGTGTAGCGGCCCGAGTTGCGCAGCAGTTCCGCCACCAGCAGCAGTGCCACCAGCCAGGCGACCAGGAAGCCGATGGAGTAGAGGAAGCCGTCGTAGCCGTACAGGGCGATGATGCCGGCGATGCCGAGGAACGACGCGGCCGACATGTAGTCGCCGCCGATCGCCATGCCGTTCTGGAAACCGGAGAAGGACCGGCCGCCGGCGTAGAAGTCGGTGGCCGTCTTGGTCTGCCGGCTGGCCCAGATCGTGATCGCCAGCGTCACCGCCACGAACACCAGGAACAGGGTGATGGTCAGGTTGCGGGCGGTGCCGCCGCCCGCCTCAACCGCGAGGACCGTGTTCACGGTTCACCTCCCCGATCTCGGCACGGATGCGGTCGGCGGTCGGGTCGAGCTTGCGGTCGGCGTACCGGGAGTAGAGCCAGGCGATGAGGAACGTCGAGACGAACTGGAGCAGCCCGAAGATCAGCGCCACGTTGATGTTGCTGCCGAACAGCTTCGTGCCCATGAAGTCCCGCGCGTAGGCGGAGAGGATCACGTAGAGCGCGTACCACAGGAAGAACGCGACGGTCATCGGGAAGACGAAGCTGCGCAGCGCGCGGCGCAACCCGACGAACTCGTCCGACCGTTGTACGGCCAGATAACGCTCCGCCGCCGAGTCGGCCGGGGCGGGCGTGGGTGTGTCCGTGGACATCTGTGGATCACCACCTTCACAGGCATCGGGAGTTTCGCGCACCGTAGAGAGCGGCCCGCCGGCAAGAAAAGGTGCAGATCGATCCCGGCAGTCCCCTGCGCCGAACGGTCCCCCACCTGCGCCCAGTGACCCACGTCACCCCGCTCACCGGACGGACCGCACGGCACGGACGGACCGGGCTGACCGGGCGATGATCCACCCGCCTGGGCCGAAATAGTGGTATCCGCTGTCCAGGAGACTGCTACATCGGTGACATTGCGACCCGACCACCCCCGACGGGTCAGGGAAGCTGGTGGTAGCGGCCCCGGTGGTGCAGGAGGGGCGGGGTGTCGGTGAGAATCTCGACCGTCTCGATGGTCGCCTCGACGAGGAGGGCCCAGCCGTACTCCCGGGCGGTGTCCAGGCGGCAGCCGGCCCAGCTTCCGGCGTCGGCGGGCACCGGCCCGTAGGGCGTGTCGGTCCACGCGTCGGTGGCGAACAGCCCACCCGGCGAGGGGAAGAGCCCGGCGAACCGGTCGGCGAGCTGCCGGTGGGACGGCCCGAGCGGGGCCACCGCGAACCGACCGGCGTCCCCGATCGCCGGCCACAGGTCGGCCTCGGGGTCGATCAGGCCGAGCAGCCGGTCCGGCTCCCCCTCGGCGACCAGGGTGGACGACACGGTCAGCCCGGCCGGGCCGGGAGCGGTCCAGAGCGTGACCGGCGCGGCGAGCCGCCCCCGCAGCCGACGTGCTGGCGAGCGTTGCCCGGTCGGCACCGCGAACGGGTCGGTGTGGTGGATCTCGGCACCCGGTTCTGGATTCACGTGAAACATTGTGGCCCCCGCCCCGTCCCGCGTTGCCCGGTCGGGGCGAGAGCCGGCCGAGCTTCCATGATCGTCTACGCCGGGGCGACCACGACACGCCGGTTCGGTGCCGCTCCCGCGTAGATGATCTCCGGAACTCCCCGCCGGGCGGGCGCGGGCCCAGCCGAGGAAGCGTTCGTGCAGGTCGGCGGGCCGGACGTGGCCGGTGAGCTGGCCGAGTTGGTCGCCGGCCTCCACCATCAGCGTGCCCAGGTAGACCAGTAGGGCGGTCCGCTGGCCCCGGTACTCGGCCAGCAACGTGAGCCGGGCCGGCTGGCAGGGCCAGGGTGCGCCACAGGTCCGGCAGCGCCACAACGGCCGCATTGCCACGTGCGGCACGAACCGCCTCACCATCTGCCCCGCCCCTCGTCGCGCCGACATCCCGGATGCGCCAGGAAGGATCTTGGAAAGTTCCGGCCTCCCTGGGGGCCGTTTCCCGCCAAGATCCGGGCCGCCTGGCGCAGGGAGTGCGAATGGCCGTGGCCGGTGCGGTGCTGCGAACGGCACACGGTGCCGAACGGGACCGATGGTCTCGACCGGGCGGGCCGGCGATGTGGCTGCGGCACGGAAGCCTCCTTCGCGGGGTGGAGGCCGCCCCGGCCGGAGATGGCCGGGGCGACCCGCGCAGGACCGGTCGCCGGGACGCTGCCTCCATCGACCGGGCCGCGTGCCCTCCACCCTGGACGCGGCAGCCCGCGCAGGGGAGGATGCCAGCGGTTACTACGGAACGCGTTCGCGTACTTACCGGATAGGTGAGTGATGAACTTCGAGATGTGGGTCCGGGCGTTGAAGGCGGCCAGAGCCGGTGCCGGAGTGTCCCAGGAGGGCCTGGCCGGCCTCGTCAAGTGGAGCCCGTCCTTGATCGCCGCGATCGAGACCGGTCGCCGCCGCCCGACCATGGAGTTTGCCGTCGCGGCCGACGAAGCCCTCGGCACCGGCGGTCTCCTCGCCGGCCTCCTCAGCGACCACGAGGGGGAGCGGGCACCGTCATGGTTCCTGCCCTGGCAGAGCTACGAGGCCCAAGCGGTTCGGCTGCGTAACTTCGAGCCGTGTCTGGTACCCGGGCTGCTCCAGACCGAGGACTACGCGCGGGCCATCTTCTCGGCCGGCGGGCTCCAGCGGGACGAGCGGGTCGAGGAACTGCTCGCGCTCCGGATGAGCCGCCAGGCGGTACTGGGCCAGGACGACCCACCCGAGTGTGTCTTCGTCATCGACGAGAGCGCACTGCGGCGGTCGATCGGTGGGCCAGCGGTGATGGATCGGCAGTTGGGACGGCTGCTGGAGGCCGCTGAGCTGCCCCATGTGCGGCTCCACGTGCTGCCGCTCGATGCCGGCGCGCACGTCTCGCTGGGCGGCGGGTTCGTGCTGGCGGAACTGCCTGGGAGCGAGCAGGTCCTGTGTCTGGACAACACCGCCCGGGGGCAGATCGCGGACCATCCGGAATGGATTCGACTGATGCTGCGCAAGTGGGAGAGTCTGTTGGGTGAGGCGCTGGCCGAGCGGGCCTCGCTCGATCTGGTCAACAAGCTGAAGGTGACCCCATGATCTCTGACGAGCCATGCTGGCGGACCTCGTCGCGTTCCGACGACTCCGGTAACTGTGTCGAGGTGGCGGACAATCTGCCCGGGGTGGTGCTGGTCCGGGACAGCAAGGACCGCTGTGGCCCGACGCTCCACTTCACCCCCGACACCTGGCGTTCCTTCGTCACCTCGACGGGAACCGCCGCCCGGCTGGAGGGACGACGGGCGTGCCGCTGAGCGCCGATGACCGGCTGGCGATCCACGAACTCGTCGCGCTGCACGGCCACCTGATGGACGACGGGGCGTTCGACCGGTTGTCCGAGCTGTTCACCGACGACTTCGCCTACGACGTCACCGCCTACGGGTTCGGCGTACTGCGGGGGTACGCGGCGTTCGCCGAGGCGGCGCGGACCCTGGGCGACGGCAACCCGCTCGGCCACCACGTGACCAACGTCGTGGTCAGCGAGGACGCCGACGGCACCGTCCGGGTCCGCTCGAAGGGGCTCGGCGTGCCGGTCGACGGCCCGGTGGGCACCGTCGTCTACGAGGACGTGATCCGTCGGGTCGAGGTACAGCCCCCGGCGGGTACGGCCGGCGCGCGGCGGCCGGCGACGGGCTGGCGGATCAGCTACCGGAGGGTCGTCCCGCGTCGTCGTCCGCTGCATCCCGAGGGGCGGGGTCAGCACCCCGAGGGGTGAGGTCCGCCTCCCGGCGTGTGCCGTCCGGCCCGGCGGACAGGGTGGCGCGGGCGGCGGCCAGCACCTCCGGGTCGGCGCAGCCGGCCGCGTAACCGGCGATCCGACGACGGATGTCCCGGGTGAGCAGCCAGACACCGACCCGGTCGGCGACCGGGCGCAGGAACGCCGGCCGGCAGCGGAAGCTGTACCGCCAGGTGGCGACCGTGTGGCCCGGCTCGGGTGCGGGGGCGAACCGCCAGCCACCGGCGAACATCTCGAAGAACCACGGGCCGCGCACCATCTTCATCCCGACGTTCGTCGGCGGGGCGAAGGAGACGTACTCGCTGATCATCACCAGGCCGTGCCGGGAGCGGGTGAAGGTACGCACCCCCTTGCCGGGCCGGGTGGCCCCGTCGACAAAGTGCTGCTCGCGGACGAACGGGTCCCACCGGTAGCGCACCGGCGCGACGGTCTGCGACACCGCGAACGCCACCTCCGGCGGGACCGCGACGGTGGTCACCGCCTCGACGACGGGCATCAGCGGCGGGGGGTGACGGTCGACAGCAGCTCCGGCATCCGGCGGTCCAGCACGTCCCCGGCCAGGTACGCCCCGAGCAGCGCCGCCCCCACCCCGTACGCCGCCCCGACCGGCAGGGCCAGCCAGAGCCAGACGTCGCCGAGCAGCCCGGCGGCCACCACCATCGGTACGGCGGCAGCGGCCGAGCCGACCATGGACAGCAGGGTGAGCATGCTCTTGGCGATCCCCGAACCGGTGTTCATCGCGAACGGGTTGCTCGTCTCCGGCAGCGAGTACGCCCCGAGCACCGAGATGAACCCGTTGATCGCCAACCCCACCCCGTACGAGGCGAGCAGCGCGCCCGCCGCCACCCCGAACCACTCCGGTCGGCCGAGCACCCCGCTGATGATCAGGGAGACGACGCCGAGCATCGGCACCACGTACACGGAGAAGGCGGTCATCCGGGCGCGCAGCTCCAGCCGACCCGGCACCCCGGCCACGACGTTGGCCGCGTAGGCGCTGCCGTCGAAGCCGAACTGGTTGGCCAGGGTCACCGAGGCGAGCACGCCGACGAAGAGCATCGAGATGCTGAGCAGCACCGGCGACGGGTCCCCGGTGGCCTCGAAGCCCTCCTCGCCGACGGCGAACCCGGCGCCACCGAGGTTGACCATCACCGGGACGAAGATCCCGACCACCGCGATGGTGATCAGGTTGGCCCGTCGTCGGGCGTCCCGCCACCAGTAGCGGCACTCGCGGGCGACCAGCGCGCCGAACCGGTCGCGCCGGGCCCAGCCGACCGCCCGGGGGAAGAGCTGGGCGACCGCGCCGCCGGTCGGTGCCTGGCGGGCCTTGGCCGGGGCGGCGCTGGCCGCGCCGACCATCGCGGACTCCAACGACCGGGACCACCACAGCAGCAGCGCCCCGATGGTCAACGCGGTGATCAGCAGCTTGACCGGCACGGCCCAGGCCCGGCCCTCGGCCACGTCCAGGCCGATCGTCCAGGGTGCGCCGAACGGGGTCCAGCCGACGATCCGGGCCACCCCGACGAGCCGGTCCCAGTCGGCGGTGCGTACGGCGGCCAGCACCACGAGCTGCAACGGGCCGAGCAGCGCGGCGACCACGGCGAGCAGCACGGCGGCCAGGTCGCGCACCCGGCGCGACCGCAGCATGGTGGCGAACGCGCTGGTCACCGCGCGGCTGGCGGCGACGCAGAGCAGCACCCCGGCGACCACGCCGAGGGCGGCGACGACCCCGGCGACCGCGCCGCCGAGCAGCGCGGCGCTGACCACCAGCCCGGTGACCGCGACCAGCACCGCGAACACCGGGACGCTGACCAGGGCCGCCGCGAACAGCCCGGTGACCAGGGTGCGGCGGGAGAGCGGCAGCAGGGCGAACCGGGCCGGGTCGAGGGTCTCGTCGACGCCGAAGAAGACCAGTGGCAGCAGCAGCCAGCCGAGCACCAGCACCCCGCCGCCGAAGGCCGCGGCCATCACCGCGTAGCGGGGTTCGTCGGCGAAGCCGGGGGCGGCGAACATGAGGAAACCGCCGGCCGCGAACCAGAGCCCGACCAGCACCCCGACCACGAACAGGGCGACCCGCCAGCCCTGGCCCCGGAAGTTGTTGCCCATCACCCGCAGCTTGAGCCGGACGAAGTGGCGCGGGGAGACCGCGCGGACCGGCGCGGCGGGCGCGGGCGCGGTCACCGGGACAGCCACGCCAGCTCCTCACCGGTCGCCGTCCGGCCGCCGACGACCTCGACGAAGACGTCCTCCAGGGACCGGTCGCCGCGGACCTCGGCGAGGGTGCCGACCCGCTTGATGGTGCCCTCGGCGAGGATCGCCACGTGCGAGCAGAGCCGCTCGACGACCTCCATCACGTGGCTGGAGAAGACCACCGTCCCGCCGCCGACCACGTACCGGTGCAGGATGTCGCGGATCAGCGCCGCCGACACCGGGTCGACCGCCTCGAACGGCTCGTCGAGCACCAGCAGCCGGGGGCCGTGCAGCAGCGCACAGGCCAGGCCGATCTTCTTCTTCATGCCGGCGGAGTAGTCGACGACCAGGGTCCGGCCGGCGTCGGTGAGGGCCAGCACGTCGAGCAGTTCCGCCGCCCGCTGGTCGACCACCGCCGGGTCCATGCCGCGCAGCAGACCGTGGTACGCCAGCAGCTCCGCGCCGCTGAGCCGGTCGAACAGCCGTACGCCGTCGGGCATGACGCCGAGCAGCCGTTTCGCCTCGACCGGGTCGCCCCAGACGTCGTGCCCGAGCACCCACGCGTTGCCGTGGTCGGGCCGCAGTAGCCCGACGGCCATCGACAGGGTGGTGGTCTTGCCGGCGCCGTTGGGGCCGAGCAGGCCGTAGAACGAGCCGGCGGGGACGGCCAGGTCCACCCCGGCGACCGCCACCTTGCCGTCGAACTGCTTGGCCAGGCCACGGAGTGCCAGCGCAGGGTGTTCACCAGTCATGCCCCGACCGTATCCGGGCCGGGCGAGGGGCTGCTCCCGCCAGGGGACGATCCCGGCTCATCCCGCAGGCGGACGATCGGGCGGGGGTGGTGCCGGGAGGACGTGGGCCGGGACGCCGACTGATCGGGACGAACCGTCAGGAACGGAGCGACTCGGGGGCGTGCAGGCGGAGCATGGTGGCTCCGACGTCGACCGGGGTGCGGCGGCGGGTCGCCATCGACACCGCGATCATCACGGTGAAGGCGAGCGGCACCGTCCAGGCGGCGGGCTGGGTGGTGAGGGTCGCCGGCCAGCCGGTCAGCGGCGGCCCGAGCACGGTGACCAGCACCGCGCCGATCGCCGCGCCGCCACCGACCAGCACCCCGGCCGCCGCGCCGAGATCGGTTAGGCCGCGCCACCAGATGCCGAGCACCAGCAGCGGGCAGAAGCTGGACGCGGCGACCGCGAAGGCCAGCCCGACCACCTGGGAGACGTCCAGCCCGGAGACGTTCAGCGCGAGCACCGCCGGCACCCCGCCGGCGATCACCGTGGCCAGCCGGAAGCCGCGTACCGAGCCGTGCCCCAGCACGTCGGTGGAGATCACCCCGGCGACGCTGGTGAGCAGCCCGGACGAGGTGGACAGGAAGGCGGCGAACGCCCCGGCGGCGACCAGGGCGGAGAGCAGCCGCCCGGTGACGCCGGCACCGAGCGCCGCCTCGGGAAGCAGCACCACCACCGCGTCGGTCTGCCCACTGACCAGCAGTTGCGGGGTGTAGATCCGGCCGAGCACGCCGTAGAGCGTGGGCAGCAGGTAGAAGACGCCGACCATGGCCAGCACCACCAGGGTGGTCCGCCTGGCCGCCGCGCCGTCGGGGTTGGTGTAGAAGCGCACCAGCACGTGCGGCAGTCCCATGGTGCCGAGGAAGGTCGCCAGGATCAGCGAGTAGGTGGCGAACAGACCTCGGT
Source organism: Micromonospora sp. WMMD723 (assembly GCF_049863385.1). Lineage (NCBI taxonomy): Bacteria > Bacillati > Actinomycetota > Actinomycetes > Micromonosporales > Micromonosporaceae > Micromonospora > Micromonospora sp. WMMD723. Next base: position 1,929,783 of record NZ_JBMKNR010000001.1, on the reverse strand, counting down.
CGTCGTCCCCGGCGGCGCTGGGCAGCAACCAGTCGGTGGCCCCGGTGGCGACCCCGGACACCTCGGGCACCGGATCACCGGCGGCGAAGCTCAACTCGTCGCCGGGGCGTACCTCACGGATGGTGCCGTCGGGGAAGGTGAGGGCCGCGCGGTGCTCGACCACCACGGTGGTGGCGGTGCGGAACGCCGGCCCGTCGGGCGGGGTCACCGCCGGGCGGGCGTCGGCCTGCCACTGCAGGGCCAGGAAGATCGCGGGTACGGCGAGCGCGGTCAACTTCAGCCAGTACTGAAAGGCCTGCACGAAGGTGATCGCCCGCATCCCGCCCAACGCCACGTTCGCGGTGACCACCGCGGCGACCAGCAGCGCCCCTACCGGGTACGGCGAGCCGGCCACCGTGGCCAGGGTCAGCCCGGCGCCCTGCAACTGCGGCACCAGGTAGAGCCAGCCGATGAAGATGACGAAGACGGTGGCCAGGGTGCGCAGCCGGCGGGAACCGAGCCGCAGCTCGCAGAAGTCGGGCAGGGTGAACGCCCCGGAGCGGCGCAGCGGCGCGGCGACGAACAGCAGCAGCGCCAGGTAGCCGGCGGCGAAACCGACCGGGTACCAGAGCACGTCGACGCCGTACTTGAGGACCAGCCCGGCGATGCCGAGGAAGCTCGCCGCCGACAGGTACTCCCCGCCGATGGCGGCGGCGTTCCAGGTCGGACTGACCGTCCGGGAGGCCACCAGGAAGTCGGAGGTGGTCCGGGCCAGGCGCAGTCCGTAGAAGCCGATGCCGACGGTGATCAGGGTGACCGCGACGATCGCCGGTACGACGTACCCGTTGCCCATCTCAGCGTTCCGGTCGCTGGACGAGGTCGACGAAGTCCTGTTCGTTGCGTTCGGCGAGCCGCACGTACGCCCAGCCGACGGCGATGAGGAAGGGGAACGAGACCACCCCGAGCAGCAGCCAGGGCAGGTTGACGCCGAGCACGGTGACCCGGCCGACCGGGGGCGCGATGGCGAACAGCCAGGGCAGCCCGCCCAACCCGATGAGCACCAGCAGGCTCAGCCGTAGGGCGAGGGTGAGCTGTGCCCGGACCAGGCCCCGGACCAGCGCTTCACCGACCCGGGTCTGCTGGGTCAGCTCGGTGCGGGTGTGGGCGGCCCGGGTGTCCCGGCGGGAGACGCCGGCCAGCACGATCCGTACCCGTCCGGTCGACCGGACGGCCGGCGGCCCCGGGTCCACCGGTGGCGGTTCGGGGTCGTGGTCGGCGGTCACCCGGGCAGTCTCGTCCGCCCCACCCGAATGTCAAGTGTCGTCCACCGGGGCTGTGGACAACCTGTGGACAAGGCGACCGGCCTGTGGATGACGGTGGGCGACCCGACGACCACCATGGCGTTACGTCTGATTCGTCCTCACCGGAACGTCACCCGGAGATCATCTGTAACGGCCTTGCCGGCATTGACCCAGGCCCCTACGCTGGGGCAGCCAATCCCTTCCTCTTCGAACACGGGGTCTCTATGCGCAAAATTCGCACTCTCCTCGGCGTCGGTCTCGCCGGAGCATGTGCACTCGCCGTGGTGCCGGGTACGGCCTCCGCGGCTCCCGTCTCCGCGCCGCTGCAGAAGGCGGCGGCCCTCGACGACGTGACCGGCGCCTACTACCCGGTCTCCCCGGCCCGGCTGCTGGACACCCGCAACGGCACCGGCGCACCGGTCGGCAAGATCGGCGCCGGCAAGAAGGTCGACCTCCAGGTCGCCGGCCGTGGTGGCGTACCGGCCAGCGGCGTCGGCGCGGTCGTGCTGAACGTGACCGTCACCGGTCCCAGCGCCGCCAGCTTCCTCACCGCCTACCCGACCGGTGAGTCCCGCCCCACCGCCTCCTCGGTGAACTTCGCCAAGGGCTGGCTGGGCTCCAACAACGTCACCGTGAAGCTCGGCTCCGGTGGCAAGGTCTCGGTCTACAACAACAGCGGCTCGACCGACGTGATCGTCGACGTGGTCGGCTTCTACGCGGGCGACAACAGCCTCACCAACCGGGCCGGCGGCCAGTACGAGTGGTACCTGCCGACGCGGTACTGGGACAGCCGGGAGGACCCGGAGGGTAAGCCCCCGGCCGGTCAGGTGCTGGAATACTCGCTCGACTTCGGTGACTACAACCCGCACGTCAAGTCGTTCGTCCTGAACGTCACCGCGGTGTCGCCGGCCAAGTCCGGCTTCCTCACCGCGTGGTCCGGCAACGGCACCCGGCCGGCCGCCTCGACGGTGAACTACCTCGCCGGCAAGAACGTGCCGAACCTGACCTTCGTGCAGACCACCCCCTGCACCGGCACCGAGCAGAACGAGTGGTGCATCCCGGGTGCGCCGAAGTTCAGCATCTACACCTCGCAGGCCGCGCACGTCCTGGTCGACCTGGTCGGCGTGGTCGACGATGGCGACTCCCCGTACGGCATGCGGTTCGCCCCGCTGAGCCCGACCCGGATCGTGGACAGCCGCTCCAACCTGGGCATCTCCGGTGCCATCCCGGCGGGCGGCACCCGCAAGGTGACCGCCCCGGCCGAGCTGGTCACGCCCGACACCGATGTGCTGGCGATGAACGTCACCGCCGTCACCCCGACCAACAACACGGTCATCACCACCTGGCCGGCCGACTTCGACGGCGTCGGCAAGCCCGACACCAGCAACCTGAACCCGTACGCGGGCCAGGTCGTCTCCAACGGCGTGCTGGGTGTCATCGGCCCGAACTACGCGTTCAACGTCAACAACCTGTCCGGCAGCACGCACCTGGTCGCCGACGTGGTGGGCACGTTCTACTACCCAGAGGCGTCCACGGCCAAGTCGGCCGCGTCGCTGAAGGGCGGCAAGGCCAAGCCGAGCGCGGTTCCGGGCTCGAACCGGAGCTGACCGGCAGCAGCCACGACGGCTGACCGTCAGCCGTCACCGCAGAGCGCCCCGACCGCACGGTCGGGGCGCTCTCGCGTTTCCGCGAATGGGACGGTGGTTCCGTCGGAGGCCCGGCTCACGTGCCGGTCGTCGATCCGGTAAGGGCGCAATGCCCTTTCTTGGCATTCCGTCGATACGGCCTTGCCGCTCGTGATCACCGCCCATAGTGTGTGGTCCACAATCACTCTTCCTTCTTCACGGGGTAATGCATGCGCATTTTTCGCGCTCTACTCGGCATGAGCGTTGCCGGGACCTGTGCGCTGGCCGTACTGCCGGGGGTGGCGCTGGCCGCGCCCACCGCGCCGTACACGGTCCTCACCGTCGACGTCGGCGACCAGACCGGCGGCTATCCGATCTACCGGTCCGACGTCTTCGACCGCGACAACTCCACCATCTCCGTGGTCGCGCAGAGCAACGACCGGCTGGCGGTCGACACCAACCGGGCCGGCTCCTACGTGCGGCTCAGCATCCAGCCGCCGGCCGGCGAGCAGTGGACCGCCGGTCAGACCTACCAGGCGACCTGGCAGGGCGACGGCGGCACCGCCGCCATGGACCTGGCCTCCGACGGGCGCGGCTGCGGCCACGTCAGCGGGTGGATCAAGGTCCGGCAGGTCGACCGGGACAGCGACACCGGCCTGGTGAACGCGTTCGCCGCCGCCTACGAGTACAGCTGCCGGGACAGCACCTACTACACCGGTACGGTCAGCGGTGAGCTGCGCTGGAACTCGTCAGTGGACTACGCGGTCGCGCACGGCGAGCCCAACCCGGTCAGCTTCAACTACCAGGAGATCGCGGTGCCCAGCGCGGCCCGGACGGTGACCTTCCGGTCCGTCGGCAGCGCCCCGGTCACCTTCGGGGCGGCCAGCCTCGGTGGCCCGACGCCCGAGGCGTTCGCGCTGCTCGACTCGAACTGCACCGGCCGGACGCTGACCCCGGGGCAGACCTGCACGGTCTCGGTCGCGGCCAAGCCGACCAGGGAGGGGGTGCAGCAGGCGAGCCTGCTGCTCGCCGACGACAGCGCTTCCGGCACCCGCCGCGTGCAGTTGGCCGTGGAGGGCTTCCGGGGCGTCACCGGCAGCTACTACCCGTTGGCGCCGAAGCGGCTGATGGACACCCGGTCCGGGTTGGGCGCGCCCAAGGCCAAGATCGGCCCGGGTAAGAAGGTCGACCTCCAGGTCACCGGGCGGGGTGGGGTGCCGAGCAGCGGTGTCGGCTCCGTCGTGCTGAACGTGACGGTCGTCGGCCCGACGGCGGGGAGCTTCCTGACCCTCTACCCCGCCGGCCAGAGCCGTCCGACCGCGTCCTCGATCAACTTTGCGAAGTCGTGGCTCGGCTCGAACAGCGTCACCGTCAAGGTGGGCTCGGGCGGGAAGGTGTCGGTCTACAACCACGCCGGGTCGACGGACGTCGTGGTCGACGTGGCGGGCGTCTGGGCGGGGAACAACTCGCTCTCCAGCCGGGGGCCGGGCGGCCAGTACCAGTGGATCAAGCCGTTCCGGCTCTACGACACCCGGGACGACGGCGCTCCCCTGCCCGCCGACTACTACATGGAGAGTTGGCTCAGCTTCGGCAGCGTCAACGCCAACGTCAGGGCGCTGGTCGTCAACATCACCGCCGTCTCGCCCCGCAAGGCCGGCTACCTGACGGCCTGGAACGGGCAGGGGGACGTGCCCACCGCGTCCACGGTCAACTACCCGGCGGGCAAGGTGGTGCCGAACCTCGCCATCGTGGAGACCGTCGAGTGCACCGAGTGCGGCGGTAAGCGGGCACCGCAGTTCGCGATCTACACCTCGCAGACCACCCACCTCGTGGTGGACGTGGTGGGCGTGATCGACGACGGCACGGTTCCGGACGGCCTGCGGTTCACGCCGATGTCGCCGACCCGGATCGCGGACAGCCGGATCGGCCAGGGCCTGCCGAGCGTGCTCGGGCCGACCGCGGTCGGCAAGGTCACCGCACCGGCGAGCATGCTGACCCCCAGCACGCAGGTGCTCGCGATGAACGTCACCGCGGTCACCCCGACCAGCAACACCGTGCTCACGGTGTGGCCGGCCGACTCGGCGATGACCCGGCCCACGGCGAGCAACCTCAACCCGGCCGCCGGGCAGACCGTCTCCAACGCGGTGCTGGGCATCCTCGGTCCCACGCAGGGCTTCAACGTCTACAACCACTCGGGTAACACCCATGTGGTCGCCGACGTCGTCGGCACGCTCTGGGTCTACCCGGGTACGGCTACTCCGCCCACGAGCCGGGCCACGACCCCCGGTAGCAGGCTCACGGTGACCGACTCCGGCGTGGGCACCCCCTCCCCGCGCTGACCGTCACCAACGGCGAAGGGCGTCCCGGCCGAGGCCGGGGCGCCCTTCGCCGTTCCCCGCCAGGGGCCGATGGTGCGGCATCCGAGGCACTCCGTCACCGCAACGTCGCCGATACTGCGCCGATCAGCCGCCGGCGCGACGATCATGGCCGCGCCCGGGTCAGCGGTTCCAGTCCTGTTTGGCGGCGCGGACCAGCTTGTCCTTCAGCTCCCGGGTGTGCCGGCGACTCACCGGCAGCTCGGCGGCGTCGATCAGCACCACGTACCCCGAGTTGACCAGGCGCAGCTCCGCGATCAGCCGCAACTGCACCAGGTAGGACCGGTGGATGCGCACGAAACCCGCGTCCGCCCAACGCTCGGCGAGCGTGGCCAGCGACACCCGGACCAGGTGCGACCCGTCGGCGGTGTGCAGCCGCGCGTAGTCACCCTGCGCCTCCACCCAGCGCACCGCCGAGCGGGGCAGCATCCGGGTCGTCCCGGCCAGCTCCACCGGGATCGTCGGGTCCTCCTCGGCACGGGCCAGCGCCGCCGGGTGCGACGGCACCACCCGGGAGCCCATCACCCGGCGCAGCGACTCGGCCAGCCGTTCGGCGCGTACCGGCTTGCGGACGTAGTCGGTGGCGCCCAGGTCGAACGCGTCGACCGCACCGTCGTCGTACGCGGTGACGAAGACGATCGCGGGCGGCCTGGCGAACCGGCGCAGCACCCGGGCCAGTTCCATCCCGTCCAGGCCGGGCATCCGGATGTCCAGGAAGACCACGTCCACGTCGGTGTCCCGCAGCACCCGCAGCGCCTCGGTGGCGTCGCCGGCCGTGTGCAGCCGGGCCACCCGGGGATCGGCCCGCAGGTGGTACGCCAACTCGTCGAGCGCCGGCGGTTCGTCGTCGACCGCCAGCACCCGCAGGAACCCGGAGGCGTTCACCGCGCCGCCCCGCTCGCTCACGCGCCGGCCCGTACGCCCGGGTGGAACTTCGGAATCCGCAGGCTCACCTTCGTACCCGAGCCGGGGCCCGTCTCGACGACCAGGCCGAACCCGTCGCCGAAGACCGAGCGGAGCCGCTCGTCGACGTTGGAGAGGCCGACGTGCTGGCCCGGGTCGTCGGTCGGGTCGCTGCCGGCCCGGGTCAGCTCGGCGATCCCCGCGGTCAGCGTGGCCGGGTCCATCCCCACTCCGTCGTCCTCCACCGTAATGTGACACTCGGCACCCGCGTCCCGGGCCTCGATGCTCACCATGCCGGTACCGGGCTTGCGCGACAACCCGTGCCGTACCGCGTTCTCGACCAACGGTTGCAGGCACAGGAACGGCAGGGTCACCGGCAGCACCTCCGGGGCGATCTGCAACCGCACCTGCAACCGGTCACCGAACCGGGCCCGTTCGATGGTCAGGTAACGATCGATGGACCGCAACTCCTCGGCGAGGGTGGTGAACTCCCCGTGCGCCCGGAACGAGTACCTGGTGAACTCGGCGAACTCCAGGATCAGCTCCCGGGCCCGTTCCGGGTCGGTGCGCACGAACGACCCGATCGCGGTCAACGCGTTGTAGATGAAGTGCGGGCTGATCTGCGCCCGCAACGCCCGGACCTCGGCGCGGGCCAGCCGCTCCCGGGACGAGTCCAACTCGGCCAGCGAGAGCTGGTTGCCGGCCCAGTGCGCGGTCTCCAGGGTGGCCTGCACCAGGCCCGGCGCGGGCGGCCCGTCGGCCACCGCGACGAGCGCCCCGACCACCCGGCCGTCGGCCGACAGGGGTGCCACCACCGCCCCCCGGACCAGGCAGTCCACCCGGTCGCAGTGCAGCTCCGACTCGCCCAGCACGGTCGACCGGCCGGTCTCGGCCACCCGCCGGGCCGCCGCGAGCAGTTGCCCGCCGTGGTGCCCGCCGCGCCCGTCGAGGGCGAGCAGCGTGTCGGCGTCCGTCAACGCCAGCCCGGCCGCCCCCACCAGGGCCCGCAGATGGCGTACGGCCTTCGCCGCGCCCGCCGGGTGCAGCCCGGTACGCAACGGCTCGGCGGCCAGCCCGGCGGTGTGCAGCACCTCGTAGGTGGCCCGCTGGGTGGCGGTGGCGATGCCCCGTCGACCGCGTAGCCGCAGCGCCGCCGCGAGCGCTGCGGCGAGCGCGGTCACCAGCGAGACGACGCCGACCACGGCGGAGAGGTTGCCACCCACCCCGCGATCCTGGCCTGTCCGGCCCGCCACGCCAAGGGGTTCAGTACGCGCCCTTGCGGGCCAGCACCACACCGACCGTGCGCCACAGGATGCTCAGGTCGTACGCCAACGACCAGTTGTCGACGTAGTAGAGGTCGAGCCGGACCGCCTCGTCCCAGGACAGGTCGGAGCGGCCGGACACCTGCCACAGCCCGGTCATCCCGGGACGGACCAGCAGCCGCCGCCGTACGTCGCCGAGGAAGTCGCCGTCGTCGGCGGGCAGCGGACGCGGCCCCACCAGCGACATCTCCCCCCACAGCACGTTGATCAACTGGGGCAGCTCGTCGAGCGAGGAGGCCCGCAGGAAGCGGCCCACCGGGAAGACCCGGGGGTCCTGCTTCATCTTGAACAGCATGCCGTCGGTCTCGTTCTGGTCGACCAGACCGGCCAGCCGCTCCTCGGCGTTGACGTACATGGTGCGGAACTTCCACACCCGGAAGGTCCGCCCCTCGTGGCCCACCCGAGGCTGGCGGAAGAAGACCGGCCCGGGGTCGGAGAGCCGGATGGCCAGCCCGATGGCGAGGAAGACCGGGACGAGCAGCAGCAGGCCCAGCCCGGCGGCGATCCGGTCCATCAGGTTCTTGGCCAGCAGCGCCGGCCCGGACAGGGTCGGCTCCTCCACGTGCAGCAGCGGCAGGCCCTCGATCGGGCGGATGTGCACCCGGGGGCCGGCGATGTCGGTGAGCTGCGGGGCGACCACCAGGTCGACGCCGGAGCCCTCCAGTTGCCAGGCCAGCCGGCGCAGCTCACCCGGTTCGGCGCTGGCCGAGCCGCAGACCGCGATGGTGTCCCCGCCGACCTCCCGCACCAGGGCCAGCACGTCCCGCCCGGCGTACACCGGGACGGGGGTCTGGATGCCCCGGGCGGCGGCGTACCCGTCGGTGATGTGGATGGCCACCGGCACCAGGCCGGCGCTCGGGTTGCGGGTGACCGCCGTGTAGACCTCCAGGCACTCCGGCAGGGTGCCCACCAGCACCATCCGGTGCCCGGCGTGCCCGGCCCGACCCCGGATGCGGTGCAGCACGAACCGGGCGGTGATCCGGAAGAGGAGCACCAGCACCAACGCCCCGGCCAGGGCGAAACCCACCGTGTAACGCGAGAGGTCGGTCTTGGTGGCGAAGGCGACGAACGACACGGTCGCGGTGACCGCGACCCCACCCCGGATGACCCGCTTGTATTCCTCCGGGCCGAGGCCGAGGTAACGCCTGTCGTAGGCCCGGTTGCCCCACAGGGCCACCAGCCAGCCGAGCGGCACCAGCAGGAAGACCACCGTGTAGAACCAGGTCGGGTCCGCCTGCGCGTTGTAGAAGCCGGCCCGTGCCTGGCCGAACGCCTCCTGGGCGATCCAGTCGGCCAGCACCACGGCGGCGAAGTCGAGCAGCAGGAGCGCCGCCGTGTACGGGCGGTGCCAGCGGGACACCCGGCGTCGGGCGCGAGCCCATGCCGACCGGGGCACCCCGTTGTGTGACGGCGGTGTCGGCGGCTGGATCTCGAAGCTGTCGACGTGCCGCACGAGTTTGCTCCGGCCTGTGTTGGTTACCGGGCGCTGGAGGCTTGTCGTCACCTCAACCCATGTCCTCCCGCATGACGCGCGCCGCTCACTCGCCGTGAGGGGCCCGGGTCGCCCACCGTCCCAGTCTCCCACGCTGGCAGCGGGTCAAACGCCGAGCCGGGGGGCTTTGCGTCTGGCGTTGCCGATGGGGAACCGGCCGACTTCACGTCAGTTTTCGAAGCCGGGGACCGAGCCACTATACCGATGGACGGCCACCGGGGTAGAGCGCGGACGGGGACGTTCCACGCGCCGGGGACGATACCTCTCCGTAACAATGGCGCGATGTGACTCACCGTACGAGGCGGGACAACCGACGGTCAGCGAGCGGTTTGCCCCCGGTCTGGCAGGTGGGGCAGTACTGGAGGCTGGAGTCGGCGAACGAGACTTCCCGCACCGTGTCGCCACAGACCGGGCAGGGCAGTCCGGTGCGGGCGTGCACCTTCAGCCCGGAACGTTTCTCGCCCTTCAGCTCCGCCGCCCGGTGCCCGGCCGAGCGGCGTACCGCGTCGCCCAGCACCGTCCGGGTGGCGGCGTGCAGGGTGGCGAGCTGGTCGTCGGTGAGCCGGTCGGTGATCGCGAACGGGGACAGCTTCGCCGCGTGCAAGATCTCGTCGGAGTACGCGTTGCCGACCCCGGCGAGCACCGCCTGATCGGTCAGCACTCCCTTGACCTGCCCCCGTCGGCTGCGCAACCGCTCGGTGAAGGTGGCCAGGTCGGCGTCGAGCGCGTCCGGCCCGAGCTTGGCGACCCCGGGGACCTGCGCGGGGTCGGTCACCAGGTAGGCGGCGAGCTTCTTCTGGGTGCCCGCCTCGGTGAGGTCGAACCCGGAGCCGTCGTCGAGGCGTACCCGCAGGGCGATCGGCCCCTTGCCGGGGCGCAGTGGGGTGGTCGACGGGAACGCCTCCCGGTAGTGCAGCCAGCCGGCGCGGGCCAGGTGCACCACCAGGTGCAGGTCGCCGTCGAAGATCACGTCGAGGAACTTGCCGTGCCGCCGGGCGTCGGCCACCGCCCGGCCCGACACCGCCGTGGGCGCCGGGTCGTACGTCTTCAGGGCGCTGATCGCGGCGACCTCGACCTGGTCGACGCGACGCCCCACGGCACGCTCACGTAGGTAGCCCGCGAGCGCCTCCACCTCCGGTAGTTCGGGCACCCCCTCACGGTAGCCTTCGTTCCCGTGAGAATCGTGGTGGCGCACAACCGGTACCGGGAAGCCCAGCCGTCGGGTGAGAACACGATGGTCGACTCGGAGATCGGGCAGCTCACCGCGGCCGGGGTCGAGGTGCTGCCGTTCATCCGCAGCTCGGACGAGATCCCGTCGATGCCGAAGTCGGCCAAGGCGCTGCTGCCGATCTCACCGATCTACGCCCCGCGCGCCCAGCAGGACCTGTCCCGGCTGCTCACCGAGCACCGGCCGGACGTGCTGCACCTGCACAACCCGTACCCCCTGCTCTCGCCCTGGGTGGTGCGGACCGCGCACAAGCACGGGGTGCCGGTGGTGCAGACGGTGCACAACTACCGGCAGGTCTGCTCGTCGGGGATCTATTTCCGCGACGGCGTGATCTGCCAGGACTGCAAGGGCCGGGCGCTGGCGGTGCCATCGATCGTGCACCGCTGCTACCGGGATTCGCGGGCGCAGAGCGCGCTGATGGCGGCCACCCTGGCCGTGCACCGGGGCACCTGGCGTTCGGTGGACCGGTTCATCGCGCTCACCTCGGCCATCGCCGACCACCTGACCGACTACGGCATCCCGGCCGAGCGGATCGTGGTCAAGCCCAACGCGGTGCCCGACCCGGGTGCACCCACCCCGCTCGGCGACGGCTTCCTCTACCTGGCCCGGCTCACCCCGGAGAAGGGCCTCGACCTGCTGTTGGACGCCTGGCGGCGGCACCCGGTGGGCAGCCTCGGCACGCTGCGGGTGGCCGGCGACGGCGAGCTGCGCCCGCTGGTCGAGGCCGCCGCCGCCGAGCGCGCCGACGTCGTCTACCTGGGCCAGCTCGACCGGGCCGGGGTACGCGCCGCCGTCGAGGCGAGTGCCGTGGTGATCGCCGCCTCGATGTGGCACGACGTGCTGCCCACGGTGATCATCGAGGCGCTGGCCAGCGGGCGGCCGGTGCTCGGTACCGCGCTCGGCGGCATCCCGTACCTGGTCGGCGCGGACGCCCCGCACGAGCCCGCCGGCACCGGTCCGGCCGCGGTCGCCTCGGCGGTCGCGGGTCACGCCCCGCCGCCGGCCGGTCCGCCGGCGGTCCCGGCCGGCCTGCTCGGCGGCACCGCCGGCTGGGTGGTCCCGCCGGACCCGGCCGCGTTGGCCGCCGCGCTCCCGGTCGCGCGGGCCGGTGCCGCGCTGCTGTCCGTCCCGGCCCGGCTGCGGTACGAGCAGACGTTCCACCCCGAGGTCGTCCTCAAGCGGCACCTCGCCATCTACGCCTCCCTCACCCGCCCCCACTGACTGCGCCGCCGCCAGCGGCAGACCACGCGCGATCTCGATGGCCTCTACCGAACCGTCCCCTGCCAAAATCTCCGCGCCCGAAGGTCGGGGAGGGCGCTCGGGCGTGTCGCGGCTGGTCGGCATATCTACTTGAAGCAGTATGACTGGCTGGCATATTTATGCCTGACAGTCATACCAACTATCGCCAAGTGCAACCGCGGTGCCGGGCAGGCCCGCTCCTCGTTGTTGCGAGAAGAGTGTGATGGGAACAAGGGGGCATGCGGTGAGCATCAGGTCAGGCCGGGAGTTCTCCAGGTATGAATCCCTGGTGGCCGGAGGGTTGATCCGTCTCAAGGCCACCACCACCAACGACCTCGACCGACTGCCCCGTTACGATGTCCCGGCCGGGCTGTCGCCCCTCGATCTGCTGCTCGCCGACAGGCTGGCGTCAGAATCGGGGGGCCTGCCGGTCGCGGCTCCCGGCACCGACTAGGCCACCTCGCTTGCCGGGGTGGCGGTGTCCCGGACCGAGTTGAGGATCGTGACCAGGCGGTCCAGATCGGTGGACGGGAAGATCGATTCCGGGTCGGGCGCCAGATCACTGAACGGACTCTCGTAGAGCCGCTCAGGCTTCATGACGCCGTTCTGCGTCAGGTGCGCGATGATCAGGCCGATGAAGCTGATCTGGTTGGCGGTGAGGGTACGGCCGGTCAGAAACTCGCTGAACGCCTCGTTGGCGGCTTCCCGGTCGAGCCCGACCAGTGAGCGGATGAAGAGCCCGAGTCCTTCGGAGGAACGGCGGACCCGGTCGATGTCCTCGGTGCCGCCACCGCTGGCCACGAGCATCCGCTCCAACTCGTCGAGGTCGGTGGCGGAGAGCTGCTTGTTGCGGCGCAGCTTCTGCAACGCGAGATGGCCCTCGTGGGCGCGCAGGTAGACCTGGGCCTTGGCGCGGAACCGCTCGAAGTTCGTGCCGATCCTGATGTCGTTGAGCGAGATGAGCGAGATCTCCCCCAGCTCGTCGCTGAAGTCGGTGTAGACGATGGCCCGCTTGGCCCGGGTGATCAACCTGACCAGCCCGCGCAGGCGTCGACGCATTAGCTCCAGCATGGGCAGGGTCACGTCCTGCCACCATTCGTCGCTGGCCACCTCGTCGAGGAGGTGCTGCTGCTCGCGGACCGCCGGGATGCTGGTCTGCTCCAGCAGCGTCGAGGCGATCTCCTGCACCTGCCCACGCAGCCGCACGTAGTCCGGCAGTACCTGGAACTGGCCGAGTTGGAGGCGCAGCACCATCAGGTCGAACCGCTTGGCAGCTTCGTCGGTGTCCTGAACGGTGGTGGGCAGACCGGCGAGGTTGTCACCGATCTCGCCCACCGCTTCGGGGGTGAGCCTGTGCCAGTGCGCGAAGTCGACGTAGTGCTCCACTAGGCGGCGCTTGGGGCGTACGACGAAGTTGTCGAGGTGGATGTTCGCCACCCGGGCGTGCAGGTCGCGGGCCAGCTCCCAGCGGAGGCCGGTTTCGCTCTGCGTCCCGTCGGTGTCCGGCTCCGGGTAGACGTCAGTGGGGAGACGCTGGTCGAGGCGGTGGATCAGGTCGAGCTGGGCCTTGAACAGCCGGGTGGTCAGCGGCTCAGCCCGCTTTCCCTGCGCCGGCTCGGGATTCTGGTTGAAGTACTCGAAGTTCCGGCAGAAGTCGAAGACCAGAAAGTCCTTCTTGTCCTGCCCGGGGGCGTAGAGGTCCTTGCAGAGCCGGGTGCCTCGGCCGATCATCTGGAGGAACTTCGACTTCGACCGGACGGGCTTGCAGAAGACCAGGTTGACGACCTCGGGCACGTCGATGCCGGTGTCGAGCATGTCCACCGAGATCGCGATGTGCGGGTCCTTCTCCGGCTGGGAGAAGTCGTCGATGAGGCTCTGCGCGTACTCGGCCTTGTGCGTGATGACCCGGGCGCGGTGGCCGGCGTGCATCGGATACGCGTGGTCGAACCGCTTCTGAATGAAGTCGGCGTGGTCCTGGTTCCTGGCGAAGATGATCGTCTTCCCGATCCGGTCACCGCCGGCCACCTTGTGGCCGTGGGTCATCAGCGTCGCCAGGACGTTGTCCACGGTCTTCTCGTTGAACACCCACTTGTTGACCGCGTCCGTGTCGACGTTGTCCGGCGGCTCGTCGTCACCCCAGTCGAGCGAGTCCCAGCGGTCCTTGTCCTCCTCGCTGAGGTCGTCGTAGCGGATGCCGCGCCACTGGAAATCGGTCTCCACGGAGAACGCGCGCGGCGGGACGAGGTAGCCCTCCTGCACCGCCTCGTCGAGGTCGTAGTGGTCGGTGGGGACGCCGTCCTCAAGGTGGAACAGGCTGTAGGTGTTGCGGTCGATCTCGTTACGCGGGGTTGCGGTGAGCCCGACTAGGAGACTGTCGAACCAGGTGAAGATCGCCCGGTACTTCTGGTAGACCGACCGGTGCGCCTCGTCGATGACGACCAGGTCGAAGTGGCCCGGCCCGAAGCGCCGTCCACCGCTCGCGGTGTCGTTGATCAGGCCCATCATGGTCGGGTACGTCGAGACGTACACCCGGCCATCGGTGTCGCGCTCGGTGACCAGGTTGACCGTGGCCGCGCTGGGCAGGTGCGCCTTGAACGCGTTGACCGCCTGGTTGACCAGGGCGGTGCGGTCGGCCAGGAAGAGCACCCGCTTGACCCAGTTGGCCCGCATCAGCACGTCGACCAGGGCGATCACGGTACGGGTCTTGCCCGCGCCGGTGGCCATCACCACGAGCGCCTGACGCTGCCGATCCCGCTCGAACGCCTCGCCGATCTTCCGGATCGCCCGGTGCTGGTAGTGCCGCTCGACGATCTCGGGCTTGATTGTCACGCCCGCGAGCGGCTCGCGGATGGCGCGGCGCTGGATCAGGAGCGCAAGCTCGTCCCTGGTGTAGAAGCCCTGCACCGGGCGCGGCGGGTAGGCGGTGTCGTCCCACAGCCAGGTGCCGTAACCGTTGGTGTAGAAGATGACCGGCCGCTGGCCGTACTGCTGCTCCAGGCAGTCGGCGTAGAGCTTGGCCTGCTGCTTGCCGTCGGTGGCGTCCCGCCGGGCGCGCTTGGCCTCGACCACCGCGAGCGGCTTGCCGTCGGCACCCCACAGCACGTAGTCGACAAAGCCGGTGCCCGAGCCGTTGGGCATGCCGGTCACCGGAAACTCACGGTCGTCCGGCCCGTCGAGCCGCCAGCCGGCCTCGGCCAGCATGAGATCGATGTAGAGGTCGCGGGTCTGCGCCTCGTCGTAGTCGTGGTCGTCGGGGCGGGCCTCGTTGGCGACCTTCGCGGCGGCGATCTGGGCGCGCAGCTTGGCCAGCTCGGCGTCGAGGGTGGCCGACCGCTTCCGCTCGGCGGCCAGCGCCACGTCCTGGGCGGCGAGCTTCTCGGCGAGCGCCTTCAGCTCGGCCCGGGTCTGCTGCCGCACCTCGGCGGGGACCGGTCGGGGAATCCGATCCGGGTCGAAGGCCAACGCGCTTGCCGGCAACTGCGCCTGGTCGCGGGTGTAGTGCCGGGCGATCCAGTACGTGACGTGGAACAGCTCGCGCAGGACCGGCACCGAGTCTTTGTCGGTCACCGGCGTCTTCTCGTGCACGGCCCGGTTGCCCTGCTTGCGGATGACGTTCATCTTGACCTGGAGGGCGGTGCCCACCATGTTGCGCAACGTCGGCTCGTGGATCTTGCCGGAGAGGTCGTTCCTGTACGGCCGCTTGAGTGTCGCGTCGGCGTCGAAGAGCCAGCCGAGCGCGAGCTCCAGGGTGCGCCGGGCATAGAAACACGAGACCCGCGGGTCGGCGACGGCCAGTCGCTCGGCCCGCAGGGCCTCGTCAAGCAGCTCGGGCCACTCGGCCCGCAGGAACGCGAAGTTGCTCATCGGTTCGTCTACCCCCACAGTGGACAGCCCTAGAGCGTCTCACATCAGAGCAACCTCCGGAAAGCCCGATCCTGCAACGACGCGAACAGCGCATCCAACTCAGCCAGGCTTGCTCGCTGGGCTGCCCGCAACTCCTCGATAGCCTCGATCTGGCGAGCGAACTCCTGCTGCAGTGCAAGAGGGGGAACTTCAACTTCCGCTACCATCAAGCTTGCCTTGGAGATATTGGGCATAGAGCCTGCGGAACCACTGGCCAGTAATTGGATCTGACGCCGCTTGGACGGATATACAAGCAACTGCTGAAGGAACACCTTGTTGATCGCGGCATCGGGATTCAACTCAAGCCTAAATATGAGATCTGGAAGAAGAAGGTTGGATGGCGTCTCTCTGACCAGAGCGCAGGCTCCCACCAGATCCCTTGTATTTTTCCTCGAAAAGAGAAGGTCACCCACCTTGACCGCATGCTCTAATTTCGGTGCAACCCCCACTGGGAGGGCCTTGTTCTCCTTTGCAAGAAATTCGCAGGAGGTTATAGCGCTAAGCTTAAGAACGCCCCATTCACTTTGACTGGCTGGACGACTGAGGCATTGAGGACTATGGCCGCTATGAATCCGGGAAAGAAGCGAACCCATCGGAGCCCTGGGCCAACTGTGCTCGTTTCGCACCGGATCGCCGAAAGTGTCGAGGAAGATGGATCGAGCAAGTTCGTCGAGTTGAGCTAGGGCTTCGCGGCGCTTGGACCGCAGCTCGTCCGCGCGATCCAGGATCTCCGCAATTCTCCGCTGCTCCTCAACCGAGGGCAGCGAAACTCTCATTTCCTTGAGCTTTTCAACTGGAAAGTTGTCGGCCGTGGTGGCTCGGACCCAACTCAGAATGAGGCTAGAGTTCGCCTTGATTAGCCGCGCGAGATAGTCTGGATGGATCTCCCTACCACAGAGCACGGCCTTCATGTCCTGGTTAATAGCGACAGGGACGCGGCTCACGCCGACAGGAAGGGTGTGCTTCAGCACGCCAGAACGGACGACGACGAGCACTGATCCAGCCGGAACGAGGCGAGCAGCGCTTCCAGCCAGGCCGGCATCAGTTATGTTGACCTGCGCCCTTTCGATGCCCCAGGATTTCATATCCTTCGGGGTCACCCAGGGAATGTCACCACCGAAGTAGTCGGGGTTGTTCCGAGTGGGGGTTCCACCACCGACGAACTTGACCAAGTCAGCCAGGCGAGCAGTCCTTCCCTGGTTCATCCGAGCATCGCCTTCAGATCGGACATGCCCTGCTGGATTTCGGATTCCAGCCTCTCTAGGTCAGACAAGATGTCGAGAGGCAACCGGTGCTCAATCTCCTCGTGCACAACCTCCTTGTAACGGTTGAGGCTGAGGTCGTAGCCCTGCTCGACGATGTCGGCCTTGGGCACACAGAAGCTCTGGTCGGTCCGTGCCCGCTGCAACTCGTCGCCGTCCCGGCGGGACCACCGCGCCAGCGCGTCCGGCAGGTTGTTCTTCGTGTGCTCGCCCTCAGCCAGTGCCACGTCCGGCACCGGCCCAAGCTTCTCGATAGGCAGCAGCGAAGTCCGCTTGTCGTCCAGGCTCCACCCGTCGGCGGTCACCTCGTAGAACCAGACGTTGTCAGTCCCGCCGCTGTTGGTCTTGGTGAAGAGCAGGATCGCGGTGGAGACTCCCGAGTAGGGCTTGAAGGTACCGCTCGGCAGCTTGACCACACCGTCGAGCTTCTGGTCCTCGACCAGCATCCGACGCAGTTCCTTGTGCGCCTTGCTCGGCCCGAAGAGCACTCCGTCCGGCACGATCACCGCCGCCCGCCCGCCGGGCTTGAGGAGCCGGAGAAAGAGGGCGAGGAAGAGCAGCTCGGTCTTCTTGGTCTTGACGATCCGCTGGAGGTCTTTGGACGTGCTCTCGTAGTCGAGGCTGCCGGCGAACGGCGGGTTGGCCAGGATCAGCGAGTACTTCTCAAGATCCTCTTCACTGACGTTCTCGGCCAACGAGTCGCGGTAGCGGATGTCGGGGCTCTCCACCCCGTGCAGCAGCATGTTCATGCTGCCGATCCGCAGCATCGTGCCATCGAAGTCAAAGCCGTGGAACATGCTCTCGTGGAAGTGCTCCCGCTGCTTCGTATCGAGCAGCGCGTCCGGATGGGCACGCCGGACGTACTCGCCTGCCTCGACCAAGAAGCCAGCAGTGCCACAGGCCGGATCGCAAATCTTATCCTGCGGGGTCGGGGCCGTCATCTCGACCATGAGCTGGATGATGTGCCGGGACGTACGGAACTGTCCGTTGTGTCCTGCCGTGGCGATCTTGCTGAGCATGTACTCGTAGAGATCGCCTTTGGTGTCCCGGTCCTCCATCGGAATGTTGTCGAGCATGTCGACCACCCGGCCGAGCAGCACCGGATTGGAGATGGTGAACCGGGCGTCCCTCATGTGATCCGAGTACGTGGACCCATCGCTGCCGAGCTCCCGGAGGTACGGGAAGACCTTGTGGGTAACGGTCTTGAGCATCGTCTCCGTGTCCAGGATCTTGAACCGGGACCATCGGAGTTCCTGCTGGTCCGGCCCGAACCGCAGGGTGACCTGGGCGTCCGGGAAGCGCTCTGCCTTCTTCAGCTCTCGCATCTCCATCTCGTCCAGCCGCTTGATGAAGAGCAGGTAGGTGATCTGCTCGATCACCTCCAGCGGGTTGGAGATGCCGCCTGACCAGAAGGCATCCCAGACGCGATCGATCTTGCTCTTCAGTTCACCGGTTATCACGTGCCTCGTCCCCATGGTGTCGCTTCAGGCTTAGTCCCACAGGTTAGCCCTCTCTCACGGCCAGGCAGGGCGGGCTTGCCGACCATGCTGAGAGGTAGGGCTTGGTGCCTGAGCGTTGTCATCAACCGCCTTGAGTTCCGCTTCGGTAGCAGGGGCAACGCCTGCGGGCCGGGGATCCTGCCCGCCGTCGTCGAAGGCCCGGATCTCGTCCGCTGCCTGCTCTTCCGCCGTGCGAAAAGCGGCGGCGGTGTGGATGACGTCGCGGGCGGCGGCCGACACCCGGCAGTCCGCGACCCGGCAGACCTGGCAGCGGCCGTCCGGGTCGGCGCGGTGGGCGCGGAGGACCGCGCGGGCGGTGAGGACCAGCCGGTTACGGATCTGCGCCAACGACAGGTGCGGCGCGGTCATGGTCAGGTCACCCCGAGGGCGGCGGCGAGCGTGACGATCGTGGCCGGGGCGTGCGGGGTGCGGGCCACCTGGGCGAGCACCTCGCGGGCGGCGGGCCGGTGGCGTACCTCGGCGGGTGCCATCCGGTCGGCGTCGGCGAGCACCCGGCTGGCGTTGGTCGGGTCGTCGGCCTGGAGGTAGGCGCGGGCCGCGTCGACCAGGTGCGCCGCCCGGTGCTCCAGCGGCAACCACCGCCAGGCGTCCCGCCGGGTCGTCTGCTCGTGCCAGGCCACCGCATCGCCGGCATGGCCCAGATCAAGGGCGGCGGCGGTACGGGCAAGGCCCACCGCCGTCGGCCCGAACGCCGTCCGGTGGTGGTCGTGGCCCTCGCCGACCTGCGCGGCCATCCCGGCGGCCTCGTCGAGGAGGTCGGCGACGGCGCGGTCGTCGCCCCGGCGGGCCGCCCCCAGCGCGGCCTGCACCAGCAGCGTCCCGCACAACGACAACTCGCCGGGGCCACCGTCGTCGGGGCCGAGCAGGGCGATCCGGTACGCGCCGCCGAGCGCCGCCGACACCGCCGCCCGGGCCCGCCCCGAGGCGCGGAACACCTGGCTGAGCGGCACCGTGGCGGCGGCCACCAGCAGCGGATCGCCGGCACCGGTGGCCATCGCCCGATCGGCGGCCAGCCAGCCCAGGTCGACCTCACCGAGCTTCACCAGCAGCGACGCGGTGAGCCGGTACACCTCCACCAGCAGCGGCCGGTTCGACTCGTGATCGTCGGCGGAGACCCGTTGCACGCCGGTCAGCAGACCCGGCAGCACGTCGACCACCTGCGGGTACCTGGCGTGCTGGAACTGCATCCAGGCGTGCCCGACGTCCCGCACCACCCGGCCGGCCGGCACCGCCGGGCGGGTCGCCGGTCGCCCGAGCGCCATCTCGTACGTCGACAGGGCCGCCCGAATCCGCTCCACCCCTTCGATCCGGGCGGTCGTCGTGGCGGGTCGGGCGTCCCGGCCGAGCAGCACGGCGGTGTCGATCCGCAGCACGGCGGCAATGTCCCGCAACGTCGACACCTTGTCCAGCGACCTGACGCCCCGCTCGATCTTGTCCACCCAGGATTTCGACCGGCCGAGCCGATCGGCGAACACCTGCTGCGACAGTTTCCGCCGCCCCCGCCAGTACGCCACCCGCCGGCCGACCGGCAGCAGCTCACTGCTGTCCACGACGCCACCGCCGGTCCGGGACCGCCCGGGTGGTCTCCTCGGCCGGTATCCGCTCCGCCTCGGCCTGGGCGAGGATCCGCTGCCGCGCCGCCTCGCGCTCCGCCGCCTGGATCTGCTCGCCCCGGTCGTCGTGGTCGGCCCCGCGCCGTGCCGTCATGACCAACACCCCGCCCGGTATTCCCCGGCCAGGGTCAGCAGCGGCCGCCGGAACGGCTGCCAGAGCCTCGCCAGCAGGCCAGAGTGCGTCGGGTTCTTCGCATGCCGAGCCATGAGGACCTCCCGAGAGTCTTTCTGGTTGCCTAATTTAGGAACCTAAAAAAGTATGCTAGGAGGTGACAACTGATTTGGGAACCCACGGCGTGTCGCCAGAGCGTGGGCGGGAAGGGCGGGATACTCGCCGCATGGTCACCCCGACGATCCAGCGACGTCGCCTCGGCAACGCCCTCCGACGAGCCCGCGAGGCGGCAGGCAAGAGTCAGGACGAGGCGGCGGAGGTCATCGACTCCGCATCGAGCAAGGTCAGCCGGATGGAACTGGGCCAGTCCGGCATCCGGCTGACGGACCTGAAGCTGCTGCTCGACTTCTACGGCGTGTCGGCGGAGGAGGCGGAACCGCTACGGGAACTCGCCCGCGCCGGCAGGCAGCGCGGACGGTGGAGCGGGTACCGCAACGTGGTGCCGGACTGGTTCCGGCAGTACCTCGACCTGGAGGCGGACGCGGCGGAGATCCGCTGGTACCAGTCCGAGGTCATCCCCGGCATCCTCCAGACCGAGCCGTACATCCGGGCGATCATCGACCGGGACGACGTGGAGCGGCAGGTCGAGGTACGTCTCGAACGGCAGAAGGTCATCGACCGCCCGGACGGGCCGGAACTGAACTTCATCCTCAGCGAGTCCGCCCTCCGGCGGAACCTCGGCGACCGCGCGACGATGCGGGATCAGCTGTCCCATCTCGCCGCGCTCGCCGACCGCTCGAACGTCACGATCCAGGTGTTTCCGCTGGATGCCGAGACCTATGTCGTTTCCTCGTTCAGCTTCATCCTCCTCCGGTTCGGGGAGGAGGTTGCCTCCGACGTTGTCTACCTGGAGACGTTCACGGACGCGGATTACCTCGACAGCCCCGAAGCGCTCCGGGCCTACAATCGGCACTGGGACCGTCTCCGGGCTGCGGCCTTGGGGCCGGTGGAGTCCCGCAGGCTCATGCTGCGGATTGCAGGCGAGATGAAGTAGAGGCTGACATGTCGAACCCGGACCTCACCGGTGCGGTGTGGCGCAAGTCCACCCGCAGCGACGGCAACGGCGGCGCGTGTGTCGAGGTGGCCGACCTCAGCAACGGGGTGGCCGTCCGGGACAGCAAGGACAAGTGCGGTCCCACCCTGGCCTTCGACGCCCGGGGCTGGCGCACCTTCATCGACTCCCTCAAGAGCAACTAAGGCCGCCAGCCGGGCTTCGAGCAGCGTCGGGGCGTTACTCGTCCCATTTGACACCCCAGTACGCGGTGACCTTCCGGAGGTCGCCGCCGTATCTGCTCGCGCCTTCCCGCTTCCAGCTGCAGTCGATCAGGCGGATCGACACGGCCCGCTGTTGGGGGTAGCCGAAGACGATCGCGTGTTCGACAGTCCCACCGAGCAGACACATCTCGTCCTGAGGCGGATCGGTGGGCAGACCGTTCAGGTACGTGGAGAGGTCATCGACGCGCTCAGTGATCCGCCGGCTGGCATCCAGCCGTAGCGGTATGGCGCTGTCGTGCCGATACGTGCAGAGAAGCACCTCGGTAGCCACTGCCGGGACCAGATCGGCCCTGCCGCCGGATGGCGAAGAGCGCTCGTCCCAGGCGTCCGGGCAGCGAGCAGGGCCTTCCTCGGTGTTGTCCATGGACGCCGGCTGAGCCTCTGCGCGTGCCGGCCCCTCTTGACCGCGCAGCAGAACAAAAGCCCCGCCGAGGCACACCACAGCCAGCATCGACACGGCCATCGCGAGACGCCATCGCCTGAATGGGTGCCCTACGTCGCTCGTCCGCGCCACCGACAAGCACCCTTCACCGACTCTTGACTCACACAGCACCAGCCATGGAACACCGCGTGCGGTCTCCTGGTGGTTTGACAACGTCGCCATCATGGACTGGTGTCCAATCCGGATAGTGACCAGTCGCGCACCGAAGGTCGGACTGGCGGGGCCGATTCACCGCCATCCTCGCCAGGCCAGATGAGGCCGTACCAACCCGGTCACCCCGTGCCGCCAGCCGGCGCAGGGCTACCGCCGAGCCCGACGAGCCCGCGGCCTCCCATCGAACTCGTCGCCCGGCCGATCTCGGCGTATCCCAGCCCTTTCGTGGCGTTCTGGTCACGACCTGCGACGATCATTAGCGTCCTGTTGCTGATTCTGCTGATGGCCATCATGACGACGTGGGCGTTGGCCCGCAGCAGTCCCCCCACTGCCCCCGGGGCGGTGGGACCGACCAGCGCCAGCCCGTCGCCTTCATCGTCGCCGTCAGCGGCCCCGTCAATCTCCGTCGATCAGTCGCTGGAGCCGCCCACGCCTGAGACGCAACCGTCTGGCGCAGCGACAGGACCAGGCCCGTCAGCGGCTCCTACCGCTGGCAGCGTCGATCCGGCAGCCGATCCTTTCGCCCCCTCCAGCGTCGAACCCTTCAGTAGCGGCTCGGTATCGCTGACAGTCGGTAGCGACTATCAGCTTGGACTGGAGGACTGGGACGATGAATTCGGAAACCGCGTTGACATCCAGTTCACCTGGACGGGAATAGTCGGACGCAACACCAACCAGCTTGCGCTGCTCCAAGCAGGCGAGGCCCGGTCGTTCGCCACCTGCCAGACCAAGACCGCATGGGCGTCGGCTCTCAACTGGAGCCAGGTCAGCGCGGGAACGTACACCTGCATAAAGTGGGGGAACCGGCGCGGGCTGATGCGCATCGACTATCTACCGGACTTGGATGCCAAGTATCCGGAGGTGACCGTCACCGGCATCATCTGGAGTCCGACAGTGAAGGGCTGAAGCCCAAGGCGGTATGCCTGTCCGTCATATTCATGCCTGACAGGAATACGACCTTGCTGGCAGACCTCCCCGTCAAGCTGGTCGACCTGTCCCGGCCGCCGCCTCGGACGGCCGGGGCAGGCAGGCTGCCTCCCTGCAGGCCGGGGCCGACTGTCTTCCTGCCTGTCGAGGCCGAGCCTGTTGACCCGGGCAGCGATCTATGGGCTAAACGCGTCCGGCAAGTCGAACGTCGTCGGCGCGAGCGCGGGCTTTCGCCCTTGATATTGATGGATGTTGCTACGAACCCATCGCGGTCCAACAGGCGGTGATCTTGTAGATCTGACTGTCGGCCCACGTCATGAAGTTGAGGTTGAATCCGTGTTCGGAGATTTCCGTGGCGGTGACTGTTACGCGCAGGTCGTGGCCGTTGCTGACGTCCAGCGAGCCGAGCGAGGCGGTGACAGTCGGTGTCGTGGTGAAATGCTCGCTGAACTCGACGTGCCTCGTGGTAGTTCTCGTTCCACTGCCATCGAGCAGCTTCCAGTCCGGCTGGCCGGAACCTCCCTCAACCTGCCCCGCCAGGACCTTCGAAACCTACACGGCTGTAGCCTGCTCTGCGGTTGCTTGGCGTGTCGCCATGAGTCCCCCTGCCCTCGGTCGACTTCCATCCTCAGGAAACCAGCGCTGGGGTCCGTCAGCACACATTTCGCCCGGCTAAAGGCCGAGGATCTGCCGTATGCACTCTTCGATGCGACGAAGCTCGGCGGGTGCCAGCCGGCCGAGTCGTCGGCGTAGCCGAGGTTTGTCGACGGTGTGCAGGTCGGTGCAGTTCACGTATGACTGGTCATATTTGGTCAGGCCGGCTTCGCGTCCGACCGGAACATGGGTCGCCGGCGGCCCGGCGGTGCCGGTCACCAGCGCGACCGTGACGGACGACAAGGGCAAGGCGATGCGGTTGACGGTCAGCACGAGCACAGGGTGTGGCCCGATCGGCTGCGGCATCGCGCACACCCACACCTCACCCCGCAGTGCGGTGTCGACACCTACCACTGGGCGTCGTCCGCCGCCTGGAGTTCGGCCTCGGTGGCGGGAGCCACACCTGCGGGGCGGGGAGCCTGCTCGCCCTTGTAGTACGCGCGGATCTCCTCCGCGGCCTGATCTTCCGCCGCTTCGCGGACCAGCAGGCGGAGCCCTTCCCGCAGGGCTTCGGAGGTGGAGGCGAGGTTCAGTTGCCGTACCACCATTTCCAGGTTGACCACCTCGTCCGGTTGGAGGCGGACCTGAGCAACCTTGGTGCCGGACGTCGCGCCCTGCCCCTTTCCACGTGCCGAACGCTTCTTGGCAGCGCTCGCAGCGGCGCGTCCCAGTTTGATCGGGTCCTTGGCTGGCTTCCGCGCCTTTCCGCTGCTGCCGGCCGGCAGCTCTTGTCGTACAGGTGTCATACAGCGAGTATGGCGCGGTCTGATCGGGCCGTCAAACCCTCCCGCGCGGCGCTGACCTGCTCTGCTGTCGACGGCGACGGGCCGCGCACACCATTCGGGGTGCGTGCGCGGCCCGCCTGGGCGATGGCCGAACTTCGATGCCGGACCCCACTTGCAGGTGCGGGAAGCCGCCCTACTTGTAGACGATGTTCGACGAGGTGTACTTGCAGTACGTCCCGTCGGGTCCGCTGCCGGTCTTGACGGGTTCGGCACCGGAGCTGTTGCCCGTGTAGCGGTCGCAGATGGAGATCTTCCGGCTGCTGTCGCCGTAGATGGTGATGCCCGAGAACGTCGCGGTGTCGCCGTAGTTGGTGTTGATGCCGGCGAGCACCTTGCCGGGGGCGGTCACGGTGACGTTCTGGATGACGACGGTCCGCTTGTACTGGGTCGAGCAGTTGCCGCACGACCGGTACAGCTTGCCGAAGTTGCTGACGTCGAAGTTCTTGATGGTCAGCTTGCCGCCGCCGTTGTGTTGGAACACCTTGTCGGAGGCGGAGCGGGCACCCCCGCCGTCGACCGTGTAGTTCGCCGACGAGCCACCCTTGAAGGTGGCCGCGTCCTCGCCGACGTCCTCCCACCAGACGTTGACCAGTGTGCAGCTGCCCTTGCAGTGGATGCCGTCGGCGGCCGGCGAACCGATGATCACGTTCTTGATCGTCGCGCCGTCGGCCAGCTCGAAGATCGGCTTCTGGCTCTCGCTCTGGCCGCCGTCGCCCATCGCGCCACCGGCCTTGTAACGCACCAGGCCGAAGTCCCGGGTGCCGCTGATCGACTGGGTGCTGGTGACGGTGGTGGTGCTCTTGGCCGTGGGCCAGGTGGCGGCCTGGGCACCGGTCTGGGTCACGACCAGGCCGGCGGCGACCAGCCCGACGGTGGCGAACGGCAGCAGGGCGACCTGCCACCGGCGGCGACGCGGCGACGCGCCGTTGTCACGTGTGCTCACGTGTCCTCCGAATTGCTCAAGGGACGGGTGGTGGCGGACAGGCGTCCGCGCCGCAGGAGCGCCTGCCGGGTGTCGCAGGCATTGGGAAAGCGCTTGCCTACAAGGGCAACAATACGACAGGCGTCGATGCATAGAAAGGGTTCGTCCGGCCGCGGACCGAAGCGCCTCGCTATCGACCTTTCGCGCGTTGCTGGCGGAGTTGTTCGAGCAGGGCGGTGTCGGCTTCGAGGTCGGGGTGGTCGACCTGCCGGCCGAGGTCGACGACGCGTTCGAGCTCCCGGATCGCCTGATCGAGGTCACCACCCGCCTGGTGGATCCCCGCGATGTTGTACCGGGTCGCGGCTTCGCCGGCCCGGTCGCCGACCTCCCGCGTGATGGAGAGGGCCTGGTGGTAGCGGTCGAGAGCCCTCGGCCAATCTTCTGACCTGGTGTGAACACCGCCGATGTTGTTGAGGGTGGCGGCTTCACCAGCCCGGTCGCCGATCTCCCGCAGGATGGGGAGAGCCCGGTGGTAGTGAGCGAGGGCCCGTGATCGGTCCCCCAGCCCGTCGTACACCAGACCGATGTTGTTGAGGGTGGCGGCTTCACCGGTCCGGTCGCCGACCTCCCGCAGGATAGGGAACGCCCGGTCGTAGTGATTGAGGGCCCGTAGCCGGTCCCCCAACCCGTCGTAGACGCTGCCGATGTTGTTGAGGGTGGCGGCTTCGCCGGCCCGGTCGCCGACCTCCCGCGTGATGGGGAGAGCCTGGTGGTAATGGTCGAGGGCCCGTGGCCAATCCCCCAACCCTGCGTACACGAGGCCGATGCCGTTGAGGGTGGCGGCTGCGTTGGCCCGGTCGCCGACCTCCCGCTGAATCGGGAGGGCCCGGCAGTAGTGGTCGGAGGCCCGCTGCCGATCCCCCAACCGGTTATAGACCCTGCCGATGTTGTTGAGGGTGGCGGCTTCGCCGCCCCGGTCGCCGACCTGCTGGTACCTCGTCAGGGCCTGCTGGTGGTCCTCCAGCGCCGACCAGGGTCGACCGGTGGACGTTCGCGCCCAACCTCGATCGTAGAAAGCGTCCGCGTCCGGGCCGAGGGTCAGGGTCGCGGTGGCCATGGCCTCGACGGCGGCGAACCGCGAGGTGAGCAGCCACATCCGACACACCCGGCGACCGACGTCCCGGGCGATCTCCGGTTGCCGGCCGACGACCGAGAGCCGATGCACCTCGACCCAGCGGGCAATGGTGGCCGCCACAGTGGGGACGGGACAAAGTCGTGATGTTTCCCGATCCTCGGTCCCCGCTCCCACCCCGCTCCTCCTGATGCTCCCTTTGCCGTCGGACCGTGGCGCCCCGGCGCTCGGCGGTGCACCGATCATGAATGTTCTGTCCCCGCAGGGAGACGATCGTGAGTCGGAAAGCCGTCACCCGCGGCGGGTTCCGCAGCGGTTCCGGGACGCGATGAAAACGTACAGTAGCCACTCAAGGTCCACCGTCGATCACCCGGCGGTGGGCGATCCCGGACCGGCTCGACCGGGCGTATCAGGACAGAAGCAGAAAACGCCACAGTGGAGGTTTCCAGGGCGTAGACCGCGAGCCGCCCAGCGGAGCTGCGGGCCGCACTGACCTGACCACCACGACGGGGATGGGCAGATGAGCACCTTCGACCTGGAGGTCTTCGCGCAGACCTCGAACCACTACGAGCTGCGGCTGTCCGCCGACGGCCAGCCACCCCGGACCCGCAGCCTGGACCGGGGCGCGGTCGACGAGCTGATCACCCTGGTACGCCGCGACTACAGCACCGACGCCACCGCGCAGGGGCTGCATGGCGCGACCCGGCTGGCCGAGCTGGGAACCCGGCTGGCGGAGTTCCTCGACGGCGACGAGCGGTGGCTGACCCCGATGCTGGCCGGTCCCGCCGGGGCGGTGCTGCGGATCAGCGCCGAACAGCGGCTGCGGCACCTACCGTGGGAGTTGCTGGCCTGGGAGGGCGGGTTCCTGACGGTGGCCGGGCGGGCGCCGCTGTTGCCGGTCCGTGCGGTCGGCACCCACGCGGCGTTGACCGGCCCGGTCGCGCCGGGCAACCGGCCGTTGCGGGTGCTGTTCATGGCGGCCTCGCCCGAGGGTGTCGAGCCGGTGCTCAACTTCGAGGCCGAGGAAGCGGCGATCCTGGCCGCGACCCGACGCACCGGCACCGATCTGGTGGTCGAGGAGAGCGGCACCCTGGAGGGGCTACGGTTTCTCAGCCGCGACTACGGGTCCGGCCACTTCGACGTGCTGCACCTGAGCGGGCACGCCACCACCGCCGGTGGGCAGCCGGTCTTCCTGCTGGAGGACGAGTACGGTGCGCCCACCAGGGCGACGGCCGACCAACTCGCCGAGGCGATGCAGGGCCACTGGCCGAGGCTGGTGTTCGTCTCCGGCTGCCTGACCGCTGACGCCCCGGAAGGCGGGGTGTTCCCGTCGATGAGTGAGAGCCTGGTCGCCGCTGGTGCCCCTGCGGTGCTGGGCTGGGCGCTGCCGGTCGGGGACGTCGCCGCCACCGACTTCGCCGCCGCGCTCTACCAGGCCCTGGCCGACGGCGGGTCGTTGGACCGGGCCATCATCGCGGCCCGCCGCCACCTTTTCCATGACAGGAAGAGCAGCTACTGGCATCTGCTCCGGGTCTACGCCGACCGGTCGCCGCTGGCACCCCTGGTCACCCCGCTGCACACCAGGGGTCGTAAGCGGTTGCAGGTGCGCGCCGCCGACCAGCAGTTCCTGGACCCGCAGACCCAACTGTCCCGGGTCGCTTCCCGTGCCGAGTTCGTCGGCCGGCGGCGGGTCATCCAGCGCTGCCTGCGCGTACTGCGGCAGCCCGCCGACACCCCCGGCGCGGCGCAGGGCCTGCTGCTGGCCGGCATGGGCGGGCTCGGCAAGAGCAGCCTCGCCTCCCGGCTCCTGGAACGCATGCCCACCCACCAGCGCGCCGTCTGGTACGGCCGGGTCGACGCCATCAAGTTCCGCGAACTGATCGACAAGGTCCGCTTCGACGACCCTGACCAGAGGACCGAGGCCGCCAAACTCCTCGACAACGAGCAGCTCCCGCTTCCGATTCGGCTGCGGTACCTGCTCGACGTCGACGGGCCGCTCGGCGGGACGCCCTGCCTGTTCGTCTTCGACGACTTCGAGACCGGCAACCTCGACACCCGCGACGACGGCAGCCGGGTCGTCGCCCCGGCGATGGCCGAGATCCTGCCCGCCCTGCTCGCCGCCATCCGCGACACCGGCAGCCCGAGCCGCGTCGTCATCACCAGTCGCTACCGCTTCCCTACCCCGGCCGGCACCACCCTCGCCGTGGAAGCCCTGGAAACCCTCACCCCCGTCGAGCAGACCAAGAAGATCGCCAACCTGACCAACCTGCGCCCCGAATCCATCATCAACCCCACCATCCGGATCCGGGCGATCGAGGCCGCAGCCGGCAACCCCCGCCTGCTCGACTGGCTCAACCGGATCGTCGGCGACACCGCCCTCGACGTCGACGGCCTGCTCGCCGCCATCGAGGGCGAAACCGACCGGTTCCGCCGGGAGACGGTCCTCGCCGACAACCTGCTCGACTCCCAACCCCTCGAACTGCGCCGGATGCTCGCCCGGATCAACGTCGTCGAACTACCGATCCCCGCCGCCACCGTCCACGCCCTGCACCCGCACCCCGACGCCGCCCGGCACCTCCACCGGGCCGTCGAACTCGGCCTGCTCGAAGAAGGCACCGACCCGGACACCCGTGAACCCCGCTACTTCGTCTCCAACGTCCTACACCCCCTCGTCCGCCCCCTGCTCACCGACGACGAACACACGCAAGCCTGCGCCGACGCCGCCCAGTCCCTCTACCAACTCTGGGTGCTCGACTCCATCGCCGCCGATGGCCACTGACCCGCGAATCCTCGGCCGCTGGGTCGAGGTGCACCGGCTCGCCGTCGCCGGGCGGCAGCCGGAGATCGCCCGGAAGATCGGTAACCGGGTGTGCTGGGTGTGGCTGCGTACCTCGCGGTTCGCCGCCGTCGAGGCCATGTCCACCGCAACCCTGACCCTCGGCCCGCACGCTGGTTCCTTTTACCAGCGTGGCTGGGCTCGGTCGTCGACCGGTCGGCCCCGGCTGGCGCTGGAGGACTATCAGCAGGCCCTGACCATGTACCGGCAGGCCGGCGACCGGGCCGGCGAAGCCGCCACCATCCACAACATCGGCGGCGTGTACGACAGCCTGGGGGATCGGCAGCGGGCCTTGGACCACTACCACCAGGCCCTCCCCATCACGCGGGGAGTCGATGACCGGGCCGGCGAAGCTGCCACTCTCACTAGCATCGGCCACGTGTACAACAGCCTGGGGGATCGGCAGCGGGCCTTGGACCACTACCACCAAGCCCTCCCCATCCAGCGGGAAGTCGGCGACCGAGCCGGCGAAGCCGCCACCCTCAACAACATCGGCCACGTGTACAACAGCCTGGGGGATCGGCAGCGGGCCTTGGATCACTACCACCAGGCCCTCCCCATCCGGCGGGAGGTCGGCGACCGGGCCGGCGAAGCCATCACCCTCAACAACATCGGCCACGTGTACAACAGCCTGGGGGATCGGCAGCGGGCCTTGGATCACTACCACCAGGCCCTCCCCATCCGGCGGGAGGTCGGCGACCGGGCCGGCGAAGCCATCACCCTCAACAACATCGGCGGCGTGTACGACAGCCTGGGGGATCGGCAGCGGGCCTTGGACCACTACCACCAGGCCCTCCCCATCCAGCGGGAGGTCGGCGACCGGGCCGGCGAAGCCATCACCCTCAACAACATCGGCAGCGTGTACGACAGCCTGGGGGATCGGCAGCGGGCTTTGGACCACTACCACCAGGCCCTCCCCATCCAGCGGGAAGTCGGCGACCGGGCCGGCGAAGCCGCCACCATCCACAACATCGGCCACGTGTACAACAACCTGGGGGATCGGCAGCGGGCCCTGGACTACTTCCACCAGGCTCTCCCTATCCGGCGGGAGGTCGGTGACCGGCCCGGCGAAGCGGTCACCCGGTTCAACATCGCGATGGTCCACCGGGCGGTCGGTGACCTCGACCAGGCGATCCGCGAACTCGAACACGTCGTCGACCTCGACCGGCAGGTCGACCACCCCGACCTCGAAGACGACACCGCCGTCCTCGAACAACTCCGCCGAGAACGCGC
This sequence comes from Micromonospora sp. WMMD723, assembly GCF_049863385.1. Taxonomy (NCBI): domain Bacteria; kingdom Bacillati; phylum Actinomycetota; class Actinomycetes; order Micromonosporales; family Micromonosporaceae; genus Micromonospora; species Micromonospora sp. WMMD723. The sequence continues at coordinate 1,899,490 of NZ_JBMKNR010000001.1, read as the reverse complement.
GCAAGAGCAGGATTCCGCACCGCCTGCGGATGCTTGACGCAGTGCCGGCCCTTACAGCGACGCGCGGGCCGAGAAGGCGATGCTGGCCAGCAGGAACCCGCCGTTGACCACCGTGAACGCCACGACCACCCAGAACACCAGCGCCGGCACCAGCATCAGCACCAGCCCCGCCACGAAGATCACCGCACCGTAGTCGCGGACCAGCTTCACCAGGCGTACCGGCAGGGAGGTGGAGGTGACCATGCTGGCGGCATTGGGGCCGGCCTGCATCACCGAGGTCACCAGGTTGACCATCCAGGTGCCGGCGAAGGTGGCGACCAGCCAGGTCGGCGTGGAGGGGCGCTGCGCCACGGCGGTGGCGGACAGGGCGGCGACCAGGGCGATCTGGGCGGCCACGTCGCAGAGCACGTCGACCCGGGCACCGGCCGCGCTGCCCTGACCGGTCACCCGGGCGAGTTGCCCGTCGGCGCAGTCCAGGGCGTACGCCACCTGCCAGCCGACCAGCGCGACCAGTCCGACCAGCCAGGCCGGGACGGCACCGGCGGCGACCCGGTCGGCGAGCGCCACCACGGTCACCGAGGCGGCCAGGCCGAGCACCAGGTTGGTGATGGTCAGCGCGGTCGGGCGCAGCCCGAGGCGCTGGGCGACCAGGGCGAAGACGGCACCCAGCCACTGGCTGACCGACTCGCTGAACAGGCCGCCGCCCCGGTTGACCCGGTGGAAGTCGGCAACGGTGGGGCGGGGTTCAGCCACTGTGGTCGCGGAGTGCACCGGCGTAGTCTGCCAGCCGCTCCCGGGTCTCGGTAACCGACATGGCCAGGTGCTCCAGGATGGTGTACCGGTCGGGGCGGGTGGCCGGGGCGAACTGCACCGCCTCGACGAACTGGTCGTCGGTCAGCCCCACGTCGGCGGGGTGCCGGGGCAGCCGGTGCCGGCCCAGGCAGGCCGCCATCTCGGCGAAGCGCCGCTCGTCACCGCGCAGGAACGTGCAGAACAGCGCGCCGAGGCCGGCCAGCTCGCCGTGCGACGAGGTGCCGGGGAAGAGGGCGTCGACGGCGTGCATGATCTCGTGGCAGCCGCCGCTTGCCGGTCGGCTGCTGCCGCACACCGCCATCGCCAGGCCGCTGGAGATCAGCGCCTCGGCCAGCACCGTGACGAACGCGTCGTCGGTCATGTCGCCGGTGTGCGCGAGCACCGCCTCCGCGCCCATCCGGGCCAGCGACGCGGCGAGGCCGTCGACCGGTTCGCCGCGTACCTGGCGGGCCAGTTCCCAGTCGGCGAGCGCGCTGATGTTGCTGACCACGTCGCCGATGCCGGCCCGGTTGTGCTGGTCGGGGCCGGCGGCCACGAAGTCCAGGTCGACGATCACCGCGATCGGGATGTGCACCCCGTAGGAGCCCTTGAGGCCGCCGGTGATCAGGCTGGCCACCGGGGAGGCGATGCCGTCGTTGGCGAGGCTCGTCGCCATGGTCACCATCGGCAGGCCGCGCCGGGTGGCCGCGTACTTCGCCACGTCGATGGTCTTGCCGCCGCCGATGCCGACCACCGCGTCGTACGAGCGTTCGCGGAGCTTGCCGCCCAGCTCGTCGGCGGCGTCGAGGGTGCCGCCGGCCACGGTGAACACGTCCGCCGAACGCAGCGACGGCCGGAGCAGGTCGGCGATCTGCCCGCCCTGACCGGGGCCGACCACCACCGCCACGTCGCCCCCGGCGGAGATCCGCCCGTCGGCGAGGATGGTGGCGAGGTCGGCGACCGCGCCGCGCCGCACGTCGATGTGCAGCGGGGTCAGGATGGTACGGGCTAGTAGCGGCACGCGATCTCCCGCGCCCGGGTCAGGTCGTCGTGGTTGTCGACCTCGACCCAGGAGACGTCCCCGATCGGCGCGGCCCGCACCTCGCCGCCCCGATTGGCGAACTCCTGGTAGCCGTCCTCGTAGTAGAGGTTCGGGTCGCGCCGCCAGGTCGCCTCCAGCGCGTCGGCGAGCGCCCCGGCCACCTGCGGTTCGATCAGCGTCGCGCCGATGTACTCGCCGTACGCCTCGCCCGGGTCCATCAGCTTGGTGATCCGGGTGAGCTGGCCGGCGGCGTCGAAGGTGGTCTTCATCTCCTCGTCGGCCAGCGCCTTGAGGGTGTCGACCGCCAGCAGGATGCCCGGCCCGCGCTCGGCCAGCAGGGTCTTCTCCACGCTCACCGGGTGCACGGTGTCGCCGTTGACCAGCAGCACGCCCCGGGTGAAGTGCTCCCGGGCCAGCCACAGCGAGTACGCGTTGTTCCACTCCTCGGCCTTGTCGTTGTGCACCAGGGTGAGGGTGACGCCGTACTTCTCCTGAAGGGCCGCCTGCCGCTGCACGACCGCGTCGGCGGCGTAGCCGACCACGATCACGATCTCGGTGAGCCCCACCTCGGCCAGGTTGCGCAGCGCGATGTCCAGGATGGTGGTCTCACCGTCCACCGGCACCAACGCCTTGGGCAGGGTGTCGGTGTACGGGCGCAGTCGGCGTCCCGCACCGGCCGCGAGCACCATCCCGATCATGCGGGGCCTCCCTCGTACGACTCCAGGTCACCGTGGAGGATAGCCCCGCGCAACCGGCCGGCCGCCGTCAACCGGGAGTTCACCCGGGCCGGGCGGGGGTTCAGCCGGGCAGGGCGGCCAGGTCGGCGAGCACGCCCAGCCGCTCGTCGGCGGTCAGTGTGGCGTACGGGCCGGCCGCCCGACGGTCGGTCTCCAGCTCGATGGCCCGCCGTTCCGGGCCGTCCGGCAGCTTGCCGACGCTGCCGGCGGTGTGCCCGGCGGCGGTCCACGCCTGCGCGTACGCGTCGGCCCGGTGGTACCGCAGCGCGCCGATCCGGTTGAGCAGCAGCACGCCCGGCGGGGTGCCGTCCGGCTCGTACGGCGGAGCCACCGCCGCGAATGCGGGCCCCGGCCCGGCGTCCGGCTCCCCGGCCAGCAGCACCGCGTACGCCACCACCCGCCCGTACGCCTCGACGAGCCGGCGCACCCGGTCGTCGTGTCCGGCCCACAGTTCCTCGGTCACCTCGGCGTGCACCTGGTACAGCTCGGTGAGGAAGTCGACGCCGCGTTCGGTGGCGGTGATCCCGCCGTCGGGCCGGCGGGCGATCGTGCCGTGGGCGACCTGCTTGTCCAGCGCCCGTTGGCAGGTGGCCGGGTCGCGGTAGCGGTTGACGGCGGCGAAGCCGGCCCGGTCGACGGTGCCGCCCGGCGCGGCGAGCCGGGTGCGGAACTCCACCAGGAAGCCGGTGGCGGCGGGCCCGCCGTACCGTTGGCTCAGTTCGGCGCCGCCGCCGTCGCGGCCGGCGAGCATCCCGGCCACGAACGCCCGCTCGACCGCCGGGGCGACCAGCCCGGCGAAGCGGTGCGGTGCCAACTCGACGCCATCGTCCGTGATCAACGCGCCGGCGCTGCGGAGGGGCTCGGTGGGCACGCTTCGACAGTAGCGAGCGTCGACCGGCCGCGCCGATGTCCGGTCCCGTCCCGACCTGCACCGGAGTCGACCGGTTCGCCCCCTCCCGCCCGGCCGCCGGGCCGGGCCGGATGCCGCCGGGCTGCCCGCATGTTGAACTTGGCGTGTATGCCGGCCGGAGCGGCCCGGCCAGGCCCTAGGCTCGTGCGCATGACCGCCGAGCAGCTGATCTCGTTCGCCCGTGGCGCGCCCTCGCTGGACATCGTGGATGTCGAGGGGCTCAAGGCCGCCGCCGTCCGTGCCTTCGACGCCGACCCCGCCGGGGTCACCGCCTACGGCACCTCCGTGGGTTACCCCCCCTTGCGGAAGTGGATCGCCGAGAAGCACGGCGTCGAGGCGGATCAGGTGCTGGTCACCAACGGCTCGCTGCAGGCCGACGCGTTCCTCTTCGACCACCTGGTCCGGCGCGGGGACGCCGTGGTGGTGGAGCGTCCGACGTACGACCGGACCCTGCTCAACCTCCAGCGGATGGGCGGCGAGATCCACGGCGTGGGCATCGAGCCGGACGGCCTGGACACCGCCGAGCTGCGCAAGCTGCTGGAGTCCGGGGTACGCCCCCGGCTGGCCCACGTGATCCCGAACTACCAGAACCCGGCCGGGGTGACCCTCTCCCTGGACAAGCGCCGTGAGCTGCTCGACCTCGCCGCCGAGTACGGCTTCACCATCTTCGAGGACGACCCGTACGCCGACATCCGGTTCCGGGGCGAGCCGCTGCCGTCGATGCTGTCGATGGACACCCGGGGTGTGGTCGTGCACGCGTCGAGCTTCACCAAGACCGTCTGCCCCGGGGTGCGGGTCGGTTACCTGGTCGGGCCGGCGAGCCTGATCGCCGACATCGCCAAGAAGGCGACCAGCCTGTACATCTCGCCGGGCATGGTGGCGCAGTCGATCGTGCACCAGTTCTGCGTCTCGGGCGACATCCAGCGGTCGATCGCCACGGTGTCGTCGGCGCTGGGTGAGCGGGCCGGGGTGCTGGCCGAGTCGCTGCGCCGGCACCTGCCCGAGACGACCTTCGTCGAGCCGGACGGCGGCTACTTCCTCTGGGTGGAGTTCCCTGACGACGTGGACGTGGACCGGTTGGCGCCGGCCGCCGCCGAGCGGGGTGTCGCCGTGGTCAAGGGCAGCGACTTCATGGTCGACGGCGGGCGGCACGCGTTGCGGCTGGCGTTCTCCGCGGTGACCGCGGACCGGATCGACGAGGGTGTGCGCCGGCTCGCGGACGCGGTGGCAGCCATCCGCGGCTGAAATATCTGTCGGGTTTCTGACAAAAGTACGACGTCGGCCGGTCGAGGGCTCCCCTCGACCGGCCGGGCGACCCACAATGCTGCGAGCGTCACTCACGTTCGGCCGGTGACCCGGTCGTACCCGCCGGACGGGTGGGTGACGCGGCAGCATTACCCCGCCCCCAGCGGTGCCGGGTGGGTCGGGTCGCCCCCTCACCCCCCGAACGCGGTCCGACCCGCCCGGCGCCCACACCCCGATCGGCCGAGCGCCACCGCGCCCGGGGCGGCGTAGCCTGCAAGCCGCAGCAGGACACCCGGGAGGGGGAACGCCATGACGGACCGGGCGGCACGGGAGCGGTCGGCGACACTCCACGGCGGTCGGGTGCTGAACCCCCGCGCCTGGGTGTCCCCGGTGCGCGCGATGTCCCGCATCCTCAACGCCGACGGCTCCCCCCGCACCCCCGCGCCCGCCGGCCCGGGACGCAGCGGGGTGGTCGACTGCGGCCTCTACGTCGACGGCGAACGCCGCCCCGGCCAGTGGCAGTACGCCGAGGCGCTGGCCGCCGCCCGCGAGGAACGCGACGGGTTCGTCTGGCTGGGGCTGCACGAACCGGAACTGGCCGAGATGACCGCCATCGCCGAGACGTACGGCCTGCACGAACTGGCCGTCGAGGACGCGGTGAAGGCCCAGCAGCGGCCCAAGCTGGAGCGCTTCGGCGAGGTCAGCTTCCTGGTGCTGCGCACCGCCCGGTACTGCGAGCACACCGAGCTGACCGAGACCTCCGAGGTGGTGGAGACCGGCCAGGTGATGCTGTTCATCGGGCCGAACTTCCTGATCAGCGTCCGGCACGGGGACGCCTGCCGGCTGTCGCCCGTCCGGGCCGACCTGGAGGCCAAGCGGGACCTGCTGCGGCACGGCCCGTGGGCGGTGGCGTACGCGATCACCGACCGGGTGGTGGACCTCTACCTGGAGGTGGCCGACCAGCTGGAGGACGACCTCGACGTGCTGGAGGCCGACGTCTTCGACAGGCAGAGCAGCGGGCGGATCCAGCGGATCTACCAGATGAAGCGGGAACTGGTCGAGTTCAAGCGGGCGGTGATCCCGCTGCAACGGCCGCTGCTGACGCTGACCGCCCAGGTCAACCGCGAGGTGCCGCAGGAGGTACGACGGTACTTCCGCGACGTGCAGGACCACCTCAGCCGCACCGTCGAGCAGGTCAACTCCTACGACGACCTGCTCAACTCGATCCTCCAGGCCCGGCTGGCGCAGGTCACCGTCGACCAGAACAACGACATGCGCAAGATCGCCGCGTGGGCGGCCATCGCGGCGGTCTGGACCGCGTTCGCCGGGGTCTACGGCATGAACTTCGAGAACATGCCCGAGCTGAAATGGACGTACGGCTATCCGGGGGTGCTCGCGTTGATGCTCGCCATCTCGCTGGCGCTCTACCGGTGGTTCCGCCGCAACGGCTGGCTCTGACCGCCCAACGGTCAGTGGGTCGGGGCGGTGGCCGGTGTGGCCGCCGCCATCAGCTCGGAGACGGTGACGAACTCGAAGCCCTGCCGGCGCAGTCCGGTGATCATCGCGGCCAACCCCCGGATCGCGACCAACCGGTCCGCCGGCCCGGTGTCGTGGGCGAGCAGGATGGTGCCCGGCTCGCAGGAGTCGACGATGTAGTCGACCAGGCCGTCCGGATCATGGGTGAACCGGGATTCGAGCATCTGCCGGTTCCACAGGACCACCTGGTAGCCGAGGTCGTTGGCGGCGAGCAGGGTGCTGCCGGCGAGGTGCCCGTACGGCGGGCGGAGCAGGGTGGGCTCCCGGCCCCAGAGCCGGGTCAGCTCGTTGTGCGCCCGGCTGATCGCGGTGCACGCCTGCTCGTAGGTCATCTTCGCGAGGTCCTGGTGGGCCCAGGTGTGGTTGCCGACCTCGTGACCGTCGAGCCGGTGCGCCACCAGCCGGCCGTACTCGCGGGCGCGGCGGCCGACCATGAAGAAGGTGGCCGGGGTGTCGGTCTGCGCGAGGATCGACAGCACCCGGGGGGTCCAGTTCGGCGCGGGCCCGTCGTCGAAGGTGAGCGCGATCAGCCGGCGGGTGGTGTCGACGCTCCACACCACGTCGACCCGGGACGACCGGGGCGGGGTGCGCCGGTCGGCGTGCACGGTGGCGGCGTACCCGCCGTAGACGGGCAGCTTGCTGTCGGCGGTCGCCTCGGCATACCCCAGCTCGCCGGTCAGCGCCACGCCCGCGCCGGCCAGGGCGGCGGCGGTGCCGGAGAGCACCCGTCGTCGGGACAGCGCCCGGTCACGCCCTGCCGGGGGCTCTCCCGGACGCTCGGCGGACTGGTCCCAGCGCCCCGTCGAGGGGACGCCGTTCGGCTCCGGAGCCGGACGCTCCGGGTCGGTGGTCGACGACATACGAGCACTGTAGGAGCCGCAAGCCCGCCGGGTGGACCCGTAACGGTCGGGGGTAACCCTGAAAATTCCTTACGTTCTCGTGGGGGTCGCCGCCCTGGGCAGGCCGGATGACGGTGCCGGGCCGTACCGTGCGGGGGGCTGCCGGTGCCGGCGGCGCGTCGTCGTTGCGGGCGGCCCGGGACCCGGCGGGCCCCGGAAGCCGGCTGCGGCGCGGGACGACCCGTCAGGTCGTGCCGCGCCGCCGACGTGGTGCGGGGGATCAGCGCCGGGTGCTGGACTGCGCCGCGCTCCGACCGGCGTCGAGTGCCTTGCCGAGGTCGTCGGCCGGCCGGCCGGAGACGTCGGTGGCACCCTCGGCGACCGAGGGGACCTTGTCGTTCGGGTGGATCACCGGCTTGCCGGCCGGGGTGCCGGCCGCCACGGCGGAGCTGCCGACGCCGGTGGCCGGGGTGGCCGAACCGGAGGGCGTGGTGCCGCCCGCCGACGGGGTCTCCACCACCAGGATGTCGACGTCGTCGCGGGGGGCGTCGACGCCGGCGGCGGCCGATGCAGTGGAGGCACCGGCGGCGGTCGATGCGGTGGGGGTGGCCGAAGCAGTGGAGGCGCTGGGGGTCGACGACGGGACGGGGGCGGTGCCGATGCTGCGGGTCGGGTCGTACTCGGCCCACTCCTGCTGCTCGCGGCGGCGACGCAGGGCCATCGCGCCGGCCACCCCGGCGACCGTGCCGGCGACCAGCAGGCCCGCCATCATGCCGCGCGAGGTCTGCTTCTTCTTCCGGGCCTTCGGGCTCTTCGCCTTGATCTTCTTGCTCACCTTGGCCTGCTTGGCGGCGGCGGCCTTCTTGCCGGCCAGCGCCTTGCCGGCGGCCTCGGCCTGGGCGTTGCGCACCGCCAGGGCCACCGGGGCGAGCGCGGCGGCCGTCGTCGCCAGGCCGCTGGAAGCCCGGTCCCGCACCGCGACCGCGGTCGGCGCGACGGCGCTGCGGGCCGACTGGACCCGCGGGCCGACCGTGGCGCCGGCGCCCTTCGCCGCGTGCGTGGCCGCCTGCCTCAGGTGACCGATGCCCTGGTGCAGCTCCACCTTTGCCAGCTGCCCCTGGGTCTTGCGCCGCCCGATTCCAAACACGGTCCCACCTCCTGGGAGTTGTTCCTTCGTCATCCTCTACCACCGGATGCCTCCGCACTGCCAGATGGGGCACATGGGAGGATCCGCATGGAACTGACCAACGAGTGAGGAGTACCCGTGGCCGAGGCTGTCTACGCCACCTTGCACACCAACGCTGGCCCGATCCGGCTGGAACTCTTCGGCAATCACGCTCCGAAGACGGTTCGTAACTTCGTCGACCTGGCCGAGGGCAACAAGGAATACACCGATCCCCGCACCGGCCAGCCGGGCAACGGGCCGTACTACGACGGCACCATCTCGCACCGGGTGATCAGCGGCTTCATGATCCAGATGGGCGACCCGACCGGCACCGGCCGGGGTGGCCCGGGTTACACGTTCGCCGACGAGTTCCACCCGGAGCTGCGCTTCGACCGGCCGTACCTGCTGGCGATGGCGAACGCCGGGCCGGGCACCAACGGCTCGCAGTTCTTCATCACCGTCGGGCCGACCCCGCACCTGAACAACCGGCACACCATCTTCGGCCAGGTGGCCGACGAGCAGTCGGCGAAGGTGGTCGACTCGATCGCCAACACCCCCACCGGCCCGAGCGACCGGCCGTTGCAGGACGTGGTGATCGAGCGGGTCGAGATCGAGCGCACCGGGGCCTGACCGCGGCTGCGAGGTACCTTTGCACGCATGACTGAACGCTCCGGGCCGGCCGGCGACGCCACCGGTGGGTCGGTGCCGACCACCCCGGTCTGCTACCGCCACTCCGACCGGGAGACGTACCTCAGGTGCTCCCGCTGCGACCGGCCGATCTGTCCGGACTGCATGCGGGACGCTCCCGTCGGCCACCAGTGCCCGGAGTGCGTGAACGAGGGACGCCGCAGCGTACGGCCGGCGCGTACCGCCTTCGGTGGCGGTGCCGCCGGCCGTCGCGGCCTGGTCACCCGCACCCTGATCGCGCTGAACGTGCTGATGATGATCGTCTCGGTGCTCAGTGACCGGGGCGGCGACTCGCTGATCGGCGGCTCCGGTTTCGGCGGCCTGCTCGGCGGCGGCACCCCGCTGACCCAGTGGGGTTCGGTGCTCAGCTACGCCTCGTACGTGCCGTTCGGCGAGGCGCACGGCGTCGCCTCCGGCGAGTGGTACCGGCTGGTCACCGCGATGTTCCTGCACTACGGCGTGCTGCACCTGCTGCTCAACATGTGGGCGCTCTGGGTGCTGGGGCGGGAGCTGGAGGCCCTGCTCGGGCCGCTGCGGTTCCTCGGCCTCTACCTGATGGCCGGCCTCGGCGGCAACGTCGCGGCATACCTGTTCAGCAGCCCCAACACCGCCTCGGCGGGTGCCTCGACGGCGATCTTCGGGCTGTTCGCGGCGGTCTTCGTGCTGATGCGCCGGCTCGGCCGGGACACCTCGGCGATCCTGCCGATCCTGGTGATCAACCTGATCTTCACGTTCACCGTGCCGGGCATCTCCATCCCGGGCCACGTCGGCGGGCTGATCGTCGGGGCGCTGATGGCACTCGTGCTGGCGTACGCCCCCCGGATGCGGCGCTCGGTGTTCCAGGCCGCCGGTGCGGGGCTCCTCCTGCTCGCGCTGCTCGGCCTGGTGATCGTCCGTACGGTGATGCTGCTCGGCTGACCCGGGCGCTGCCGCTGACGGGGCGGTGTCGGGGTTGGCCGGACACCGCTACGTCGGCCCCGCCGAGTCGATCACGTCGGCACCGTGGGATCAGGGGCGGCCGGTGCTCAGGGGCGGGCGGCCCGGACCTCCTCGGCCACCTCGGCCGGGGGTGCGCCCAGGTCGGCCCGGCCCAGCAGGTGCAGGGTCTCGCCCGCGTCGATCTCCAACGTCTCGCCGGTCAGCCCGAACCGGGTCCGCCGGTCCACGGTGACCGCCTCCACCACCTCCCACGGCAGGTGCCGCCGCCCGGCGTACCCCCGGACGACGGTGATCCCGTCGGCGTCGACCGCGAGCCGGACCGGGGCGAGCAGGTCGCGTACCGCCCAGGCGGCCGTCCCTGCGGCGGCGGCGACGGCCAGCGCCAGCCGGACCGGGTCGCCGTCGGCGAGCAGCAGCCCGAGGGCGACCAGCCCGACCGCGCCGGCCAGCTTCACCGCCGGGACCGCCGGGGGGACCCGCCACTGACGGGCCGGAGACGTTGGTGGATGCACCGTCCCAGCATGCCAGCCGCACCGGGCCGGCCCCGGCGACGCGGGGGGCGGACCGGCCGCCGGGGACGTAGTATCGACACAGCCGAAGTTACCGGGGAGTAGTCATGAGTGACGCAGTCATCGTCGGTGCGGTGCGTACCCCGGTCGGGCGACGCAAGGGTGGCCTGGCCGAGGTGCACCCGGTCGACCTGTCGGCGCACGTGCTGCGCGCCCTCGCCGACCGCACCGGCATCGATCCCGGTCAGGTCGACGACGTGGTCTGGGGCTGTGTGTCCCAGGTCGGCGAGCAGTCGTGGAACGTCGCCCGCAATGCCGTGCTCGCCGCCGGCTGGCCCGAGTCGGTGCCCGGCACCACCCTCGACCGGCAGTGCGGCTCCAGCCAGCAGGCCCTGCACTTCGCCGCCGCGACGGTCGTCTCCGGGCAGGCCGACCTGGTGGTGGCCGGGGGCGTCGAGTCGATGACCCGGGTGCCGATGGGGTCCAGCGTCGGCGACGGCATGCCGTTCAGCGACCGCATCCGGGCCCGCTACCGGGGCGTCGAGGGCTTCGCCGACGACCAGCCGCTCCCGTTCAACCAGGGCGTCGGCGCCGAGCTGATCGCCGCCCGCTGGCGCTTCTCCCGCAGCCAGCTCGACGAGTTCGCGCTGGCCAGCCACGAGAAGGCCGCCGCCGCCCAGGACGCCGGGGCGTTCGACCCGGAGCTTGCCCCGGTGCCGCTCAGCGACGGCCGCTCGTTCAGCGCCGACGAGGGCATCCGCCGGGACACCTCCCTCGCCGCGCTCGGCGAGCTGAAGACCCCGTTCCGCGCCGACGGGGTGGTGACCGCCGGGTCCGCGTCGCAGATCTCCGACGGGGCCGCCGCACTCGCCGTCACCACCAGCGAGTGGGCCAGCCGGCACGGCCTGCGCCCGCTGGCCCGGGTACACACCGCCGTGGTCGCCGCCGACGACCCGGTCGCCATGCTCACCGCCCCCATCCCGGCCACCGCGAAGGCGCTGCGCCGCGCCGGCCTGGGCATCGAGGAGATCGGCGTGTACGAGGTGAACGAGGCGTTCGCCCCGGTGCCGCTGGCCTGGCTCGCCGAGACCGAGGCCGACCCGGAGCGGTTGAACCCGCGCGGCGGGGCGATCGCGCTGGGGCACCCGCTCGGCGCGTCCGGTGCCCGGATCATGACGACGATGCTCCAGCACATGCGGGACAACGACCTCCGGTACGGCCTGCAGACCATGTGCGAGGGTGGCGGCATGGCCAACGCCACCATCCTCGAACTCCTCTGACGCTCCCCCGCCCGTGCGATCCTCGCCCGTGCGGTCCCCGCAACGGGGCCGATGATGCGGTGTCCGGGCGGCCTTGATGCCGCCACATCGGCCCCATTGCGATCCCGCCCGGTCGAAAATGGCGGGTGCCGGGGTGGGCGGGTGGCCTACTCTGCGCGGCGTGACGATCGTCTCCGTGGCCCCCGGCTGGGCCGACCCGCAGTGGCGGGCCACCGCGCTGGACTGGGTGACCGGGCAGCTCGACCGGCACGGCCGGCGGGTCACCGGCCCGGTCGAGGCCCGGCAACGCCCCTGGTCGCTGGTCTGGCAGGTGCCCACCGACGCCGGGCCGTACTGGTTCAAGGCGAACAACCCCGGCACGGCGTACGAGGCGGTGCTGCTGGCCGAGTTGCCCCGGCACGTCCCCGGCCGGGTGCTCGACCCGGTGGCCGTGGACCCCGCGCGGGGCTGGTCGCTGCTGCCCCATGGCGGCCCGTCCCTGCGTGACCTGGCCGAACCGGACCCGACCCGGTGGGCCGACGTGCTGGCCGCCTACGCCGACCTCCAGCGGACGGTGGCTCCCCGGGCCGACGACCTCGTCGCGCTCGGCGTGCCCGACCATCGGCCGGCCGCCCTGCCGGCCCTGCTCGCCGACCTCCTCGACGACCGCGCCGCCCTGCTCCTCGCCCCCGGACACGGCGACCCCGACACCCGCCCGGCCACCGGCGGCACCGATGTCCGCCCAGCGCCCGGAGACAATGGCGACGGCGACGCCCGCCCGGCCGCCGGGGTCGACGGCGACGGTGCCGGGAGCGACGACGGTGGGCTGGACGCGGCGACCTACGAGCGGCTGCGGGCGTACCAGCCGCGCTTCGCCGACGACTGTGAGCGGCTCGCCGACACCGGCATCCCGGCCAGCGTGCAGCACGACGACCTGCACGACGGGAACGTGTTCGCCGCCGACGGCTACCGCTTCTTCGACTGGGGCGACGCGTCCGTGGCGCACCCGTTCGGGACCCTGTTGGTGACCCTGCGCTCGGTCGCGCACACCTACTCGCTGCCCGAGGGGGACCCGGTGCTGTTGCGGCTGCGCGACGCCTACCTGGAGGCGTGGACCGACCGGCACGACCGGGCGGCCCTGCGGGAGGCCGCCGGGCTGGCCGTCCGGGTCACCACGGTGAGCCGGGCGCTGTCCTGGCGACGGGCGCTGGCCACCACCGACCCCACCCGCGCCGGGTACGCCGACGCGGTGCCGGGCTGGCTCGGCGAGCTGTTCGCGCCGATGCCCGTCTGACGTCCCGCCCCCGGGCAGCGGCCGGTACGCAAAGACGCACCGGTGGTGCGACCCGGGCGAGTGGAAGTTCCAAAAGTCGACAGTGACCCACATCACCCCCGGTCACGGCTCGTTGGCCAGGTATGGACGTCTTCTCGCGCACCTTCCTCCCGGCCGCCGCCGAGACCGGGCTGGCGGTCCAGACGGTGAGTCGGCACATGCCGGTCTTCCGCCAGTGCGTCGGGTCGGGGGACGCCACCATCCTGGTCGCCCGGTGCGCCCGCCCCGACCGCCCGGTCGACGGCGACTACCTCCTGCTGCTCACCCACCGCCGGCTGGTGGTGACCCGGCAGACCCGGGTGCTGCACCGGCTGCGCCTGCACCTCAACACCGAGCTGCGGGAGCTGAGCAACGTCACCTGGAGCCCCGACCCGCGCGCACAGGCCGTCGAGCTGGCCGCCACCGCGATCGACGGGGTACGCGAGCGGTTCGTCATCCGTACCCAGCACCCGAAGCAGGTGTGGCAGCTCGACACGCTGCTGCACCACGCGTTCCGGACCCGGCTGCGCCGGCCCGAGGAACGGGTCGTCGCCACCATCGGTGACGCCCCGCCCGTCGCGCCGGCCCCGCTGCTGCGCCCGCTGCCGGCGCGCTGACCGGGTTCTTACCTGACCCGAACACGGCCGTCCGCACCGCCCGACGCCGGGTCGGTCATCATGGGCCGGTGACCGTCGATGCCACCGCACCACGTGGGCTCGTCCTCGTCGTGGAGGACGAACCGGCCATCGCCGACCTGGTCCGGCTCTACCTGGGCCGGGACGGCTTCGGCGTACACCTGGAACGGGACGGCACGGCCGGGCTGGCCGCCGCCCGCCGGCTGCGCCCGGTGGCCTGCGTCCTCGACATCACCCTGCCCGGCCTGGCCGGCACCGAGATCTGCCGGCGGCTGCGCGAGTCCGGCGACTGGACCCCGGTCATCTTCCTCACCGCCCGCGACGACGAGGTCGACCGGATCGTCGGCCTGGAGCTGGGCGCGGACGACTACGTGACCAAACCGTTCAGCCCCCGCGAGCTGGTGGCCCGGGTCCGGGCGGTGCTGCGGCGGACCGTCGGTGCCCCCGACGGCGCGGACCGGCCCCGCACCGTCGGCCCGGTCACCATCGACCCGGCCCGGCGTACGGTGCTCGCGGCCGGTGCCCCCGTCCAGCTCACCTCCACCGAGTTCGACCTGCTCGCCCACCTGATGGCCCGCCCCGGCCGGGTCTTCACCCGGGAGGAACTGCTGGCCGGGGTCTGGGGGTACGCGGCGCACGCCGGCACCCGTACTGTCGACGTGCACGTCGCCCAGGTCCGGGCGAAGCTCGGCGCGGCCAGCGTGATCCGCACCCACCGGGGCGTCGGGTACGCCGCCGATGGCTGAACCCGCCGCGCCGCCGGCCGCCCCCCGGGGTGACACCGCCCCCCGCCGTCGCCGCTCCCTGCACACGCTGACCGCCCGTGCGGTGCTGGTCACCTGCGCCGTGGCGCTGGTGTCGGTGCTGGTCACCGCCCTGGTCGCGGTCCCCCTGGCGGTACGCGGGGTGGAACGCCGCGACCAGGAGGCGCTGGCCGCGCAGGCCCGGCTCGCCGCCGACGTGCTGAAGGTCCGGCCCAGCCGCCAGCGCGACGCGGCCGGCGACCGGCTGATCCGCCAGCTCAAGGACCAGCAGATCGAGGTGTACGTCGTCCAAGGCGGGCTGGCCGACCGCCCCGGCCTGCCCCGGCAGGTGGTGAACCGGATCTCCGCCGGCCGGGACGTCTCCGGCCGCCGGTTCGTCAACGGCCAACGGACCCTCGTCGAGGGGCGGGCGCTGCCCGGCGGGGAGGGGGTGGTGCTGACCCGGGCCACCCCGCAGGGACCGTGGCGGCAGGTGCTGCGCGCCCTGTGGCTGCCGCTGCTGGCGGGGCTCACCGCCGGGGCGGCGGCCGGACTGCTGCTCGCCCGTCGACTGGCCCGGCCGATCCGGCACGCCGCCACCGCCGCCGCCCGGCTGCGCGCCGGTGACCGGGCCGTCCGGGTGCCCGTCGAACCCCCCGACGAGGTCGCCGACCTGGCGTACGCGTTGAACGGGCTGGCCGCCGCGCTGGCCACCAGCGAGGGCCGGCAGCGGGAGTTCCTGCTCTCCGTCTCGCACGAGCTGCGTACCCCGTTGACCGCGATCCGGGGGTGGGCGGAGGCGCTCGCCGACGGGGTGATCGGCGCGGACGAGGCGACCGCGACGGGCCGGACCATGCTCGCCGAGGCGCAGCACCTGGACCGGCTGGTCGCCGACCTGTTGGCGCTGGCCCGGCTGGAGGCGGTGGACTTCCCGCTGGAACCGGTGCCGGTGGACCTCACCCGGCTGGCCGCCGACGCCGAACGCACCTGGTCGGAGCGGTGTGCGGCGGTCGGGGTGCCGTTCCGGTTGGAGACGCCGGGCACGGCGGTGCCCGCGTACACCGATCCGGGGCGGATCCGGCAGGTGGTGGACGGGCTGCTGGAGAACGCGCTGCGGGTCGTACCGCCGGGGGCGCCGGTGGTGCTCGCGGTCCGGACGGCCGGTGCCGGCCCGGCCGCCGGCGGGCTGGTCGAGGTCCGCGACGGCGGACCGGGCTTCACCGACGACGACCTGGCGGTGGCCTTCGAGCGGGGGGCACTGCACCAGCGTTACCGGGGGGTCCGCAAGGTGGGCAGCGGGTTGGGGCTGGCGTTGGCCGCCGGGCTGGTCCGCCGGCTCGGTGGGGAGATCGTCGCCGGGCACGCCGCCGAGGGGGGTGCGGCGTTCACCGTCCGGCTGCCCGCCCGTCCTTACCTGACCCGAACATCGGCCTGATCCCGCGCCCATCCCGTTCGGCGAGGCTGGTGGCATCACGGACGAGAGGACAGTCATGGCACATCGGGGAATCGCCGTCGCCGCCACCTCGCTGCTCGCGGCGCTCACGTTCGGCGTCGCCGGCTGCGGGACGGCTCAGGTCGCGCAGGACGGCACGAAGGCCGCCGCCGTCGACGTGGCCGCCGCACTGGGCGTCGAGGGACAGGCGCTGGCCGCGCTGGGCCTCGATCCGGTCGAGTTGGATCTGCTCGCCGCTCCCGCCGCGTCGACCACCCCGTCCCCGCAGGCCGGGGACAAGGGCAAGCGTGGCGAGCGGGCGAAGGAGCTGCGGCAGCGCCGGCAGGCCCGGGTGAAGCTGGGCCGCAACGGCCTGCACGGCGAGGCGGTGGTGCAGACCAAGGACGGCACGAGGACCGTCGTCGTGCAGCGTGGCGAGGTGACCGCGATCGACGGGGACTCGGTGACGGTGAAGTCCACCGACGGCTTCACCCTGACCTGGAAGCTGGGCGACCAGCTGCGGGTGGTCGAGCGGCGGACCACCGTCAAGGCCAGCGACGTGAAGGTGGGCACCAGGGTCAACGTGGCCGGGGCCAAGGACGGGGACGCCAGCGTCGCCCGGCTGATCGTGGTGCCGATCAAGCAGAAGTGACCCGTGGGGGACCGGTCGGGGCCGGCGTGGACCACCACGCCGGCCCCGACGTGTGTTCCCCGTGGCTCAGCGGGTCGGGGGCAGCGCGTAGCCGACGTGGTCGCGGTACTCGATCGTCCAGCCCGCCGGGACGAGCCGGGCACACCCCGTACGGGGGCCGGTGCAGACGATCGCGTCGACCGAGGTGGGGTCGGCCGGCGGCCGGTCGGGCAGCACCGACTGCAACGCCACCAGCTCGGGTGACCGGCCGTCGTCGTCGCGCAGCAGCAACCACCAGGGGTACTCCCAGTTGTCGTTCTGCTGCACCAGGCCGATCCGTCGGGCGTCGCTGGCCCGTACCGCCGAGGCGGCCCAGCGGAACTCGTCGGCCCACTGCGGCCGGCGCAGGAACCGGGTGTCCCACTCGCCGGTGGTGAAGACCGAACCCGCGCCGACCAGCCGGCGCGGGAAGCCGTAGGACAGGGCCAGCACGCCGGCCAGCGCGGAGGTGGCCAGCACAGTCACCACCAGCCCGGCGGCCACCGACCGGCGGCCCGCCCCGGCCCGCCGCCGCAGCACCGCGTCGACCCAGAGCCCCGCCAGGGGTACGGCCAGCACCAGCGCGTACAGCAGCAGCCGGTTCCCCCACGGCTGCCACTTGATCATCGCGGTGTGCAGGACGACCGCGCCCACCACCACCCCCGCGTACGCCCGCAGCGTCCCCGCCCGGCCGGCGCTGATCCGGCGCGGCCGGGCCAGCGCGACGACCGCCCCGAGCAGCGCGAGCGCCCCGGCCAGCGGGAAGGCCACCCGGTCCTCGTCGGGATACCAGGCGGGCACCGGGAAGACCTCCCGGCCGAACGTGATGGCCCGGTCCTGCGGGTCGACGCCGACCGCCCGGGAGCCGTCCATGATGGCCGAGGCGGTGCCGGCGCGCAGCGGGGCCAGCGGGGTGTCGAACGCGGTGTGCCCGATCCGCAGCGCGTTGACCAGCACGGCGGCCGGATCGTGCCGTTCCATCGGGATGGACTCCCGCAGCCGGGGCGGCCCCAGCGGGTGACCGAACTCGGCCGTCTCCCGGGCCAGGAACGGCCCCACCACCGTCGCCGCGACCAGCAGCACCAGCACCGACCCGCCCACCGTCCGGGCGACCTGCCGGGCCCCGGTCGGCCCCGGCCGGTCCGTCGGCCCGGTCGTCGGGTCCGAGCTGAACCCGCCCGACGCCCGGCCGGCCCGGTCGGGCGCGACCCCGGTGGGGTCTTCCGGAGCGGCCCCGGCGGGGCGGCGGGCCAGCCGGAGCTGGGCCAGGCCCCAGAGCAGCAGCAGCGGCCCGACGGCGATCAGCCCGCTGGTCTTGGTCAGCGCGGTCAGGCCGGTGGCCGCGCCGAGCGCCAGCGCGTCGGCCAGGCCGGCCCGGCGGCGCAGCCCGTCCAGCACCAGGGTGGCGGCGCAGGCGGCCCAGGCGGCGGCCACCAGGTCGGTCTGGGTGCTGGTCGCCTGCAGGGCCACCATCGGCGTGGTGGCGACCAGGAACGCGGTGACGAGCTGGGCCCGCCGGCCCCCGCCGAGCTGGGCGGTGATCCGGGTGGCCGCGAGCAGGCAACCGATCCCGGCGGCCCACTGCACCAGGTTGTGCAGGGCGTCCCCGCCGGTGAACAGGCGCAGGTGCAGCAGCAGGTATTCGGCCCCGGGCGGGATGGTCACCTGCCGGTGGATGGCGGTGGGCCAGAACTCCAGGCTGCCCTGGGCCACCCAGTGCTCCACCTTTGGCAGGTGGTAGGTCTGCGAGTCGAAGTTGTTCGGCTCGGCCAGCAGCGCCACCACCAGCTCGATCAGCACCACCGCGAGCACCGTGCCGGCGAGCAGCCGTTCGCCCCGGGTCGCCGTACGCCGGAGGTGGGTCAGCCGGTCCGCCCAGCCGGCCAGCAGCGCCGCGACGCCGGCCCGGACGGTGGCCGGCAGCTCCGGTCCCTGTGCCGCCCCACTGCCGGCGGCAGGGTCCCCGGTCGGGCTGTCTGCTGTCGGGCCGCCTGTCGTCGGGCCGCTCCCGGTCGGGCTTTGCGCTGTCGGGCCGCCCACGGTCGCGCCGACCAGCACCGCCCGGCGGGTCTCGGCGGCGGTACGCGGCCGGACGGCGTCCCGGCCGCGTCGCCGGCCGGCGGCCACCGCGACCCCGGCGACGAAGAGCAGCCAGGCCAGGGCGAAGGCGGGCAGGGTGAGCGCGTCGAGGGCGCCCAGCACCTCCACGGTCAGCACGGCGAAGACGCCGGTCAGCAGGGCGGCCCGGACCACGCCGAGGCGGTGCGGGGCGACCACCCCGGCGGCCCGGGGGCGCAGGAGGGCGGTGAGTAGCACGAACGCCGCGACGGGGGCCGCCACGAGCATCCAGCCGGCTGCCGACATGGGCGGAAGTAAACACCATTCCGCGTGGTGACCGGGTGCCGGCCGGTCCGGTGGCGGGCATTCGCCGCTGCGGTGGCGACCCTCGCGCGGCTGACCTGCCAGGCTAGGCTATGCCCGACTCACTGTCGCCACCGTGGAGATTCCCGTGAAGCTCTCGATCCTCATGCCGGTCTACAACGAGGAAGAACGCATCGCGGATGCCCTGAAGCAGGCATTGGCGGTCGATTATCCGTGCGAGATCGAGCTGGTCGTGGTGGACGACGGCAGCCGGGACGGCACCGGGGAGATCCTCGGCCGGGCGGACGACTCCCGGCTGCGGGTGATCACCCACCCGCGTAACGCGGGCAAGGGCGCGGCCATCAGGACGGCCGTGGACAGCGCCGAGGGTGAGTACATGGTCATCCTCGACGCCGACCTGGAGTACGACCCGCAGGACATCCCCCGGCTGCTCGCCCCGGTGCTCGACGGGCGGGCCACGGTGGTCTACGGCAACCGCACCTTCGGCAGCCACAGCGCCTACAGCTTCTGGTACGTGATGGGCAACAAGGGCGTCACGATGGCGGCGAACGTGCTGTTCAACTCCTACATCGGTGACCTGGAGACGTGTTTCAAGCTGATGCCGGTCGAGCTGTACCGGTCGTTGGGCATCAGGTCCCGGGGTTTCGGGATGGAGGCGGAGGTGACCGGCAAGTTGCTGCGTCGCCGCATCCGCCCGTACGAGGTGCCGATCAGCTACCGGGCGCGCGGGCGCGAGGAGGGCAAGAAGATCACCTGGAAGGACGGGGTCGAGGCGATCTGGATCCTCGGCCGGGAACGCACCCGCCGCCGTCCCGCCCGCACGCCCCGCTGACCCGTCCCTCCCGGTCAGCCCACGGTCATCCCGCCGGGGTCAGGAAGCCGTCGACCGCCCGGCGCAGCCCGGCCGGGTCGAGGCCGTGCCACCGGTCGTGGTCCTCGGCGGTGCCGTAGCGCCGCAGCTCCGCCCGACCGACCCCGAGGCTGAGCAGCCGGTGCGGCCGGTCGGCCAGCGCCTCGGCCACCACCCGCGTCGAGGTGCCGGCCAGGTAGGGCTCCACCACGATCACCTCGGTTGCGGCCAGCGCCCGCAGCCCGGTCACGTCGAACGGCCGGGGCCGGTGCGTGTAGGCCACCGTCACCGGCAGGCCGGCCACCGCCGCGAGCGCGGCGTCGAGCACCGGACCGACCGCCACCAGCAGCGCCGCGCCCGGCCCGGCGTCGCGGACCACCTGCAACCCACCCGCCTTCGGGTACGCCCGCGCGTTGCTCTGTAGGGACAGCCGCAGGTAGGTCGAGTGCTGCCCGCAGACCGCGTCGCGCAGCAGGTCGGGGACCTCGTCGGGGTGGCCGGGCACGTGCACGGTCCAGCCGTCGAGGGTGTCGATCAGGGCGACGTCGGCCGGGGCGAGGTGCGTGCGTCCGGCCTCCGCCCGGTCGTACGACGCGCCGATGCTGACCAGCACCGCACCGACGCCCTGGTGGTCGAGGTCCAGCTTGATCTGCTCGTACGCCCGCTCGACGAGGAACGGGGCGTAGCTGTGCACGATCGGGCGCTGCCCGGCGAGGGCGAGCCCACCGGCCACCCCGACCATCAACTGTTCCCGGATGCCCACGTTGACCACCCGGTCCGGATACCGTCGGCCCGCCTCGGCGAAGGCGTCGGCGGAGATGTCGGCCAGCACGATCGTGGTCCGGGGGTCGTCCAGGAACCGGGTGGCGCTGGCGACGAAGGTGTCCCGCATGGTCACGACCGGCTCCCCGGGACCGGTCCGTCGACCGCGACGACGACGTGGGGGCGGTGGCCGTCGTGGCCGGTGAGGGCGGCGTGCAGGGCGTCGTGGTCGTGCCCGTCGACGGTGGCGGCGGTCCAGCCGTTGACGGTGAACCGGCTGGCCACCCCGCCCGGCCAGCCGTGACTGGCCGACGCGTTGTCGAGCACGATCGCGGTGAGCCCGGCCAGGCCGGTGGCCCCGGCGTACGCGATCGCCTCGTGGTTGGAGCCCTCGTCGAGTTCGGCGTCGCCGAGCAGGACGTACACCCGGGGGGTGGTGCGGCCCTGGGCGCGCAGGCCGAGCGCGGTGCCCACGCCCAGCCCGAGGCCGTGGCCGAGGGAGCCGGAGCCGATCTCGACGCCGGGGACCAGGGTGCGGTCGGGGTGGCCGCCGAGGCGGCTGTCGGGCCCGCCCGCGTCGTCGAGCCAGTCGACGGGGATGAACCCCTTGGCGGCGAGTACGGCGTAGTAGCCCGCCACGGCGTGCCCCTTGGAGAGCAGGAAGCGGTCCCGGTCCGGGTCGTCGACGGTGGCCGGGGTGATCCGTAGCACCCGGTCGTAGAGCACCCAGTGCACGTCGACGGTGGAGTACACGTTGGCGTCGTAGTGGCGGCCGGCGCGGAGGCGTTCCAGCGGCGCGACGACGGGGGCGGGCAGGGCATGGCCCCGGGGGTGGGTTGCGGTCGCTGTGGTCATGTGGCTAGCGTGCTACTTGAAGTTAACTTCAACTCAAGGGCAGTGATGCACGAGTCACTCACCATCGGTCAGCTCTCCGCGCGCAGCGGGGTGGCCCAGTCGGCGCTGCGCTATTACGAACGCCTCGGGCTGATCCACGCCGAGCGCACCGGTGGCAACCAACGTCGCTACGCCCGCACCGAGCTGCGCCGCGTGGCGTTCATCCGGATCTCCCAGCAGGTCGGCATCTCGCTGGACGAGATCCGTG
The DNA here is from genome assembly GCF_049863385.1 of Micromonospora sp. WMMD723. Lineage (NCBI taxonomy): Bacteria > Bacillati > Actinomycetota > Actinomycetes > Micromonosporales > Micromonosporaceae > Micromonospora > Micromonospora sp. WMMD723. The sequence goes on along the minus strand of NZ_JBMKNR010000001.1, from coordinate 1,877,942 downwards.
CCGCGCTGGACTCGCTGCCCTCGTCCCGGGCCCCCAGCCCCGACGACTGGGCCGCCCTCTCCCGCACCTGGCGGGAGCGACTGGACGAACGGATCAAGCTGCTCGGCAAGCTCCGCGACGACCTCGACGGCTGCATCGGCTGCGGCTGCCTGTCGTTGCAGCGCTGCACCCTCTACAACCCGGGCGACACGTTGGCCGGCGAGGGCCCCGGCGCCCGCCTGGTGCTGCCCCGCCGCGACGGCCCGCGCCCGCCGGCCTGAGCGTCCCCCAGGCCTGCGCCCGCCGGCCTGAGCGTCCCCCGGGCCTGCGCCCGGTGTGGCCCGGCCGATCGTTACCCGGTGGTGAGCAGCACCTTGCCCACGTGGTCGCTCGACTCGACCAGCCGGTGCGCCTGCGCGGCGTCGCGCATCGGCAGCCGCCGGTCCACGATCGGCCGGACCGCGCCCGCCTCCACCAGCGGCCACACCTGCTCCCGCACACCCCGGACGATGTCCGCCTTGTCGGCCAGCGGGCGGGACCGCAGCGCGGTCGCCGCCACCGACGCCCGCTTCGCCAGCAGCGCGCCCAGATCCAGCTCCGCCTTCCGGCCGCCCTGCATGCCGATCACCACCAGCCGGCCGCCGTCGGCCAGCGCCGCCACGTTCCGGCCGAGGTAGGACGCGCCCATGATGTCGAGGATCACGTCCGCCCCCCGCCCGTCGGTGACCCGCCGGACCTCCGCCACGAAATCCTGTTCGCGGTAGTCGACGGTGTGCGCGGCACCCAACTCCCGCAGCCTGTCGTGCTTGGCCGACCGGGCGGTCGCCACCACCGTCGCGCCCAGCGCCGCGCCGAACTGCACCGCGAACGTGCCGATCCCGCTCCCGCCGCCGTGCACCAGCAGCGTCTCGCCCCTGCCCAGGTGGGCCACCCGGATCAGATTCGACCAGACCGTACAGGCCACCTCGGGCAGCGCGGCGGCGTCGACCGGGTCGACGCCGGCCGGCACCGGCAGCAACTGCCCGGCCGGCACGGCGACCCGTTCGGCGTACCCGCCGCCGGCCAGCAGCGCGCACACCGGCTGACCCACCGCCCACCCGGTCACCCCCGCGCCGAGCGCGCCGATCACCCCCGAACACTCCAACCCGGGGTACGCGGGCGCGCCCGACGGCGGCGGATACTGCCCCTGCCGCTGGAGCAGGTCGGCCCGGTTCACCGCGCTGGCGGTCACCTCGACGACCACCTCACCCGCACCGGGCTCCGGGTCGGGCACCTCCGCCCAGACGAGCGCGTCGGGTCCACCGGGTTCCGGGATCGTGATCGCGTGCATGGCCCAGTCTTACCCGATCCGGGCCGGGAACCACGCCGGTCTGTCGACAAGCGCCATGTGGGCAGGTCCGGCCGGCAATATCCACCGGCCGTCGTCCCGGGCGGTCCACCGCTCGCCCACGACGGCCGGAATTTCGGCCACAGTGGACCATCCGGGTGAGGTCACGCTGGTCATGCCAGGGATCAAGGACCCCTCTCCGGTACGCCGAACCCCGCCCGACGGCGATGGGCCGGCTCGTCCGGACGCGGTTCGTGGCAGACTAGGCACAGGCCGCGCACCCCCGGGTGGCGGTTCGGGAGGGTTCGCCTAGTGGCCGATGGCGCTGGTCTTGAAAACCGGTAAGGCAGCGATGTCTTCGTGGGTTCGAATCCCACACCCTCCGCCCGAGAGCTGCAGAAGCGAACCCCTGACCAGCACGAACGCCGATCAGGGGAGGTTCGCCGTTCGTGAATCGATCTCACCCCGTTCCGCTGGTTGCCTTCACGTCTCGCTTGTCGTGTCGTATTCGTGTCGGCGTCACTCGGCTTGCTCGGTGCTCAACGGCCCTTGGCCCCGCTTCCGGGCTGCTTCCTGTCCGTCGTTGCCTGAGGCGTAGAACCTTCAGCGGCACGTGCAGGTGATCTAGAAGGCTACCCACCCTCGGCGCAGTATCATGGCGACCGGCAGCCGTCCCTTCGAGCGTTCGGCAGATCGGACGCCTTCTGCATGATCGACAGATTGGCTAATTCCTGTAGATGGCGTGCCCGGCCTGAGTCGTCGAATGGTCGGCGCGAGAGTATAAGGCGGCGCGCCGTTTTTGCGGTCGCGCCGCTGCTTATGCAGATCGGGGTGCAAAGCGCGACGCGTCTCCGCTCGCCCGGTTAAGCCGCAAATGCCCGCGCCTGCTGCGTGAGGGAATCGGCCTGAATTCGAGCGTACTTTGTGACGTGGAGTTCAAAGGATCGCTCGACGCCTTCGATGCGGCACCGACTATGGCCTGGTGAAATAAGCCAATAGATCTGGGAATTGATGCGGCTGCTCGCTCACTATCGCGCGGAAGATTGGCTGCTTGGCCATCTCCTCAGCGACAACTGCCCAATCTGAGTGGGTGTCATCAGGGAATCGTGCGCCAACACGAATGGCATAGTCGACCGCGCCGGCCATGAGATCTGCCACGGTCAACGCTCTCGCAAGATCATCTCCTTGTAGGTCGACCGGCTTGCGTTCGAATATGTACGGCCGGAACTCTGGTCGCTGAAAGATCAAACTCAGAGCCACATCGTAGCGCTCGCTCGCATGATTCAATGCCTCGTATCTGCTAAAGAGGTTCGAAATGGTTATTTGCTCCCGAAGCCTCTTGGTTTGTAGGGAGGCAAAGTATAACGTGACGATTACCGCAGCCAGACTGAAAATTTGGATCACGTCGTCGACCATTGCCGCTCCCCATTGCAGTGCGCCGTATGGCATACATGCTAGTGGGCGGCCGCCAAAATCTGGTTTGACCATGGTGAATTGGCAGGTTGAGTGGGCGGCGTAGTGGCCGTGCTCTGGAGGTGTCGACCGGCTGGCTACCGATGACAAGGACGTCTGGGTCCCCGGCGATCTGGTATGCCGATCGAAGGACGTGGTCCAGTTGCTCACGTCTCACGTGGCGGGTCCCTAGCCGCTCCGGCTGAAGGAATCGAGGACCTTCGCGCGTTGTGGCCGGGATGGCACCCCAGTGAAGGGCGAGTTCTGTCGCAGCTCGACGGCTTCCGGGTCGTCCGACGTCAGGATCGTGAGCACGACCCCGATCCCCTCGTCGATCTTGGCTTGCGAGCGTTTCAGCCAGACCTCGGCCATGGTGCCATCGTGCTGATGGAGGAGTTGGTCGAGGTCCGCCCTCGCCTTGCCCAGCACCTCGTCCGGGTCGGTGGCCAGGCTGCCCGCCACCGCTTGGTGGAGGCCACATTGACTTGAGCTGGTCGCGGGTCAGTTTTGGCCGGGGTGCAGCAGAGCTTCGACATTTCGGCGCTCGACTCGTCGGTGCCTGCCGACCATTACGAATGGCAGGTCACCCCGCTCGCACAGGCTTGACCACGCGCTGACGCGACGATCTCAGCAGCTCAGCTACCTGACCGGTAGTCAAAATATCTCCGCCCGTCATCACCACAGTTGGAGCGTGTGTTAAAGCGCAAAAGAACGCAATCTGTGTGATGCGTTTCCGCTGTTCGCGCCCTATAGAGGAATCCACACCCCAGGAGCCGTAGAGATTTCCCCTGCCCGGCGCAGATGCCAGTGAGGGGCGTTTACTTGGTCGGTGACCGAGAACTTTCTACGCCCCGTACTGGAAGTGAGGGGCGCACCCCGATGCGCGGCCGGGGCTATGACCGTACTTCCGTACGGATGGTCGGCTTCCTACCAGGGGATTCGGAGATCAGTTCTGGCCGGGGCTCGCGGTGGGTAGTCCTGCTTCCTTGGCGCATTCGAGGAGCCGTCGGTCGTAGGTGACGAAGGCGGTGAGTGCCGTGCCGGATTCGTTGGTCAGCACGTGGGCGGTGGCCAGGTGGATGGCGTCGAGGCTGCGGAGCGTCGGCTCGGTAAACGCGGCTGCGGTCGCCCGGATCGTACTGTCGATCTCCAGCCGGAACAGCCGTCCGACGGCGGCCGGCACTCCGATCAACGCCTGCGGAGCTGACCGGCGCAGCGCTCTGGGCACTTCCACCTCGACGAGGGCGGAGGAGACCAGCGGTACGTCGTCGTGCTTGTTGAGCCAGGAGACGAGGTCTGTGCTGCACTCCTCGTGCCGAACCAGCTTGACGACGGCGGCGGAATCCAGATAGATCACCAGCGCTCCTCGTCCCGCATCGCTGCGAGCGAGGCGGCCACGTCCACGTTCTCGTCACCGAGCTTCGGTGGAAGCGGCACCGAGCCACCACCGGTGGGGGCGACGGCTCGCCCTGCGGCTACGAACTTGGCCAACACTGATCTGTCGTCACCTACTGGAACAAGTCGGGCGATCGGGTGGCCGCGATCGGTGATCTCCACGGTCTCGCCGCCACTCACCCGCGCCAACACCTGGCTCGTGTTCTGGTTCAGCTCCCGGACACCGATGCGCTCCATGCATCCGAGTGTAGAACTAAATGTTCTACCGTTCCAGCTGCTGGCGTCATCTGGACTACCCGCGCCGACCAGGCGGGATCAACCCGGGCTACGTCTTCGTGCGGCTCTCGGTGACGTAGGTGCCGCGCTGGGGCATGGTCATGACCAGCCCGCGTTCCCGTAGCAGGGCGACGCCGCGCGGACCGTGCCGCGCGAGAACTGGTCGACCATCGCCTCAACCTAGTCGCCCTCGCTCACGTACACCCCGGCACCGGCCCGGCCGATCGTGAGCCCTCGTTCCCGGGTGAGTTCCAAGGCGCGCTGGATGGTGGACACGCTGACGGAGTACAGGTCGGCCAACTCTCGTAGGGACGGCAGCTTGGAGCCCTGCGGGTACTCCCCGGCGCGGATGCGGGCGGTCAGGTCGTCGGCGATCTGGCGTGAGGACATGGGGATGGGCATGGCGGATCTCCGGATGGTCCGGTACCTGGTTGGCCTGGCCAGTAGATCACGACACGCCGGGCACCTTGGTCTCTCCTTGCCCAGTGGCCACATAGTGACCTAGGTTGCCGGAGCGGGTATTCCTTCCTGGTTGGCGCCTGGCCGTGATGCCCCTGCCGGGTTGGGGTGGATCCCGTGCCGCCACCTCAGCCCGGCATCCCGTCTTCGCAGCACCACCAGGCTGGAGGCAATTCCGTGAACGAACGCCCGCACGACAACCCACGGTCGGCTGCCTGTGCGGTTCCAGGTGGCCCCCTACCTCCGACGGGGACCCCATACCCCGGTCGCTCATGCTGCGTACGTTGATCATGCGCGTCCTGCGCCGGCTGGCTGGTCGTCCGGGTGCCTCCCCGCCGTTGGATCGCACCGGACCGGCGACCGCGTATCCGAATCAGACCGGCGCGTGGGCTCGGGTCCGGAGTGCGCCGCCGCAGCCCTACCCACGCGCCGCCCCTGATGACTGCCCCTGCCGGCAGGCGGCTGTCCGCCGGGGCGCGGTGGATGCGCGCAGCGGAGTGCCGCTCCTGGTCCAGTCCGCGTGGGACTGCCTGGACCACCACCGCCACAGCCGGTGCGGCAGATGCACCGAGGGCGGCTTCTGCCCGCTGGTCGAGGCCGCCCGTGCCCGGATCAGGGCGTGGCGCAGGCTACGTCACGTCCGGGGCCATCGATGAACGCGCCGCTGCCGGAGGCCGGCGACCTGGTGTACGTCACCCGCGCCGCCAGCGTGCAGTTCGTCAAGCCGATCTGGTGCCGGGTCATCCGGGTGCTCGACTGGACCACCTACGACGGGTGGTGCTGGCTCGACGTCTACCAACTGGATGCCAAAGGCGACGCGGTCGCTCGTCGGTCGATCTTCGTACAGCCTGCGAAGCTGGAGAGCAGGCAACCGGTCGGCCGGCCTGAACAGCGGCGACCCCCGGGTGTGCGCCGCCGCCCCGACGCCGGTGGCAGCCGCCCTGCGTCGGCTGGCGAGCAGCCCGGACAGCCGGCTCAGGGGACGGGGCTGAGGTGGGCGGCGAGGATGCGCCAGCCGTACCCGTCGTCGTAGGCCCAGGTGCGGGTGTAGCGCAGCCGCGCCGCGAACGGCTCGCCCGCGAAGGTGCCGCTGACCCGCCCCCGGAAGAACGTCACCCCGGTCGTGCCGGCCACGATCAGCTCCAGTTCCTCCTCCACCAGCTCGTCGAGCACCGAGGTGCCGCTGCGGTGGGCGGCCAGGTCGTCCTCCTTGCTGAACGTGCGACCGTCCGGCCCGACGGCGATCAGGCGGTCGTCGAGCAGGGCGTCGAGCGCGGCCACGTCGCCGGCCCGTTGGGCGGCCTGGAGACGGCGCTCCGCCTCCAACAGTTCCGCCTCACGTTCGGTGTCCTGCATGCGCCCTCCCGGTCGTCCGCCGCGTCCCCTCATTCTGGCGGCCCGACGGTGCGCGGTGCTTCCGGTTCGTCGTGCCGGCCCGGCGGGGTAAGAAGGGGCAGAGGAAAACGCGTACACCGGAAGGACCTTCCCGATGACCCTGGAACGACCGATCGCCCCGGACCCGTACGAGCTGCTGCCGACCGTCTCGTCGTTCGACCTGACCAGTGACGACGTGCACAACGGCGAGCCGATGGACGCCCGGTACGCGCACGGCAGCACCGGTGGCGAGAACGTCTCCCCGCACCTGGCCTGGTCGGGCTTCCCGGCCGGGACGGAGAGTTTCGTGGTGACCTGCTTCGACCCGGACGCCCCGACCGGCAGCGGCTTCTGGCACTGGGTGCTGGTCGACGTGCCCGCCTCCACGACCAGCCTGCCGACCGGCGTACGGGAGGCGGACCTGGGCGGCGCGTTCAGCGTCCGCAACGACTACGGCGACACCGGCTACGGTGGCGCGGCCCCGCCGCCGGGCGACCGCCCGCACCGGTACGTCTTCGCCGTGCACGCGGTCGACGTCGACACGCTCGGCGTCGGGCCGGACGCCAGCCCCGCGTACGTCGGCTTCAACCTGGCGTTCCACACCCTGGCGCGGGCGGTCATCAGGCCGACGTACCAGATCAAGGAGTGACCGGTGGCCCCGCCGGTCCCGCGCGGGCGGGGCCGGCGGGCCTGCGGTGCCCTCAGCCGGGCACCCGGGCGACGGCGAAGACGGACTGGCCGAACGGCGGCCGGACGAGCTGCTCGGCTGCCTTGGTGGCGGGCAGGACGAGAGTGTCGTACACCTTGACCATCGGGCCCTCCTTCGGCATCAGCCGGAAGACCTTGGTGGCCATGAAGTAGCCGATCAGGCCGAGGGCGTTGGCGTAGTGCATCGTCTCGACCCGCAGTCCGGCCGCGGTCATCGCGTCGCCGAGGGTCTTCTTGGTGTAGCGGCGCACGTGGCCGGTGGCGATGTCGGCGGGGCCCATCGCGAACTGGAACGCCGGCACGATGATGATCACCGCGCCACCGGGCCGGACCAGGTCGCGCATGCTGCGCAGCGCGCCCACGTGGTCCTCGATGTGCTCCAGCACGTTGTACGACACGGCCGCGCTGTAGTCGCCGCCCCCCGGGTGCGGCAGCAGCATCTCGCGGACCTCGATGGTCGGCTCGTCGACCAGCCGCTCCTTGAGCAGGATGAGCCGGTCCGGGTCGGCCTCGGTGGCGGTGAACCGGGGCACGTGCCGTGCCCACTCCAGGGCGTAGTCGCCCAGGCCACTGCCGATCTCGATGGGGTCGTCACCGAGGTGGGGCACCGCCAGTTCGACGAACCACCGGCGGTGGTTGACCGCGGTGGCCAGGCCCTCCAGAACCTCTGCCTGGACGCGCTGGTCCCCAAGGATTTCTGCCATGCGTCGATTCCTCACGATATGACTGACCCGCGCCTGGACCGACAGAGTGAATCATCCGCGTCAGGGGCGGAGGAAACGGGGCACTGTGAAGGCCGAAATGTGGTCGGGGGAGGGCACGTGATCGGCGGTCGGCGAACCCGGCACATAGTACGGCAGTACCCGAAACATGTCACGTGACCGCCATACCCCAACTACGCTCTGAATTGCTATGACTACTGGCGAATCGGAGCGCGGGACCGGTCGATCCGACGTCGGGGACGCCGGAGCGACACCGGTCCGGCGGGTCGTCCGACGGCACTGGCGACGGGTGCTCCCGGCGGCCCGTGCGCCCCGTGCCGGGCCGTCGGCCGCGGCCCGTCCGTCGGCCGCCGGGTGGCGGTGGGACGCGTTGGCCGTGGTCAGCTACCTGATGCTCGCGTTCTGGGTGACCGCCCGGTTCTGGCGCGACCCGGCGGCCGGGGTACGCGACAACCGGTCGGACCAGGCGCAGTTCGAGTGGATGATGGCGCACGGCGCGCGGGTGGTCACGGAATGGAGCTATCCGTTCGCCTCGGACCGGATGAACGTGCCCGACGGCGTCAACCTGATGGCGAATACCTCGGTATTATCCGTCTCAATACCGATGACCCCGGTCACTGTCCTCTTCGGGCCGCACTGGTCATTTCTTGTCTTTCTCACCCTGGGAATGGCGGCCACCGGCACCGCCTGGTACTTCTTCCTGTCCCGGGTGGTCACCCGCTCCCGGGGGCCGGCCTGGCTCGGCGCGGCCTTCTGCGCGTACGCCCCGGCGATGGTGTCGCACGCCAACGCCCACCCGAACATCGCCTCCCAGTTCGTCGTCCCACTGATCATCTGGCGCACCGTGCGGCTGGCCGGGCCGGGCCGGTGGCTGCGCAATGGACTCCTGCTCGGCCTGCTGATCGTCTGGCAGGCCTTCCTCAACCTGGAGATCCTGCTGATGACCGCGATCGCCCTGGCTGTGGTGGTCGGTGCCCTCGCCATCGGCCGACCGCCGCTACGCGCGGCGACCCGACCGTTCCTCGCCGGGCTCGGCGTGGCCGCGCTGCTGTCCGCCGTGCTGCTCGCCTACCCGCTGTACGTGCAGCTCTTCGGGCCGGGTTCCTACCACGGGCTGTCCCGGCTGATCCGGGGCTACCGCACCGACCTCGGCGCGTTCGTCGGGTGGTCGCGGGAGTCGCTGGCCGGGGACGCCCGGTCCGCCGACCCGCTGGCCCGCAATCCCACCGAGGAGAACGCCTTCTTCGGCTGGCCGCTGGCCGTGCTCACGGTCGCCCTGGTCTGGTGGCTTCGGCGCAACGCCCTGGTGGTCGGCCTGGCCGCGCTCGGGCTGATCTTCGCCGTCCTGTCGCTGGGCCGGGAGGTGCAGCTCAACGGGCGGGACACCGGCGTCCCTGCCCCCTGGGCACTGCTGGAGGACCTGCCGCTGCTGCACTCCGTGGTGCCCACCCGCTGGTCGCTGGCGATCACCCCGATCGTCGGGGTGCTGCTGGCCCTCGGCACCCAGCGGGCCCGCGACCTCGCCCGCCGGCATCCGGCCGCCCGCCGGCAGGTCCGCTTCGCCACGGTGACCGTCCTGCTGATGGCCCTGGTGCCGTTGCTGCCGACCCCGCTGCCGGCGACCCGGCTCGACCCGGTGCCGCAGTTCGTCACCGGCGGCGGCTGGCGACCGTACGTGGCGGGAGGGCGCAGCGTGGTCACCCTGCCGCTGCCCGACAACACCTACGCCGATCCGCTGCGCTGGTCGGCCCGGACCGGGTTGGAGATGCCGCTGGCCCGGGGCTACTTCCTGGCCCCCGACACCCGGCCGTGGTCGCCCGAACCGGACGCCGCCCTGTTCACCGCCCCCTACCGGCGGACCAGCAACTTCTTCGGCGGGATCGCGCGGACCGGCAACCTCCCGCCGATCACCGACGTCGACCGGCGGGCCGCCGTGACCGACCTGCGCTACTGGCGGGCCGGTGTGGTGATCCTCGGCCCGCACCGGCACGCCGACGCGTTGCGTCGGGCGATGACCGCGCTGACCGGCATCACCCCTGTGCAGACCGGCGGGGTGTGGCGGTGGGACGTCCGGTCGCTCACCGGGTGAGCCCGCCGGGGTGCCGGGTCAGGCCGTGCGGACGCAGCAGCCCTGGCAGACCTTCGGGCTGGGCAGGGTGAACGCCAGGCAGCAGGTGCGCCGCTGCACGGTCGGCTCGCCGCCCCGGCCGGGCACCAGCTCGACCAGGTCGGCCAGGCCGAGGGTGCCGAGCAGGGTGTCGATGGTGGTCACCGACGGGCCGGGCAGGACGTCCGCCGCGCGCAGGATGCCGTGCGCGATCCCCGAGGCCACCGAGCCGAGCAGGGTACGCGCGCCGACCCGCACCTCCGCCTGGATCGCGGTGATCATCGGGGTGAGGTGGGCGTCGAGCAGTGAGGCCCGCAGGAGGCCGAGCAGCTCGGCCTCGTCGGCGGCGACCCGGACGCCGGGCTGGCCGGTGAGGGCGAGCGGGTCACCGGGCAGCACCGCGACGGTCGTCGCGCGGTGCAGGCCCATGGTCAGCAGTTGCCGGTGGTCCTCGAAGTGGATCAGCACGTCGGCCGGGTCGAGCAGCGGCACCCGGCGGGCCGAGGCCCAGCCGAGCACCACCGGCAGCGCCGTCCAGTAGCTGTAGGACTTCCAGGCCAGCGCGGCGCAGGCGTGCGGGGTGCCGCCCCAGCGGCGGGCGGCGGCGCGCAGGAACTCCGGCATCCGGGTGCCGTCGACGAGGGTGGTGGCCGGGCTCCAGCCGATGTCGTCGGCGACCACCAGGCCGGGCGCGAGGCCGGGCAGCACGTCGGTGCCGAACATGGCGCGCAGGGTGGCGGTGACCGGGGCGAGTCGGCCGGCGAGATCCTGGCCGGGCAGCACCGCCGTCATCCGGACCCCCTCCCGTCCCGCTCGGCCCGCCACGGGTGGTGGCGGTTAATAAGGCTAGCCTAACCATGCCTGGGCGCTGAGGGAAGTCTCTGCGGAGGTGGATCGGGAGGCCGGGATCACCATGGCCGTCCCGTCGGTACGGATCGGCCCGGTTCGGCTACTACCCGGCCGAACGCGGGGAAAACGCGGGCGATGTCAAGGCATATGTCGGCAACGTGCCAGTTCGGTACAGGGCGATGGGAAAAACGTGAAGACTTGTCATCCCGGCTGCGCTGCGTGAGGAAGCTGATGACGACCTCTCCCCTGGAGCGGGCCGCCGATTCGTTCGCGGCGGAACTCGCCCGGCACCGGACGGGGCGAGGGCTGACCAAGAAACAGCTCGCCACCATGATGGGCTTCGACCCGTCGTACGTGAGCCACGTCGAGGGGCGACGACACCGGCCCACCGAGGACTTCGCCCGCCGCGCCGAGGCCGTCCTCGACGCCGGAGGCGTCATCTGGCAGCGGTTCCGCGAGTACGACCAGCTCCGCCACACCCGCGCCACCCCCGGCCACCGCGAACCCGCACCCCCCGGCCGCTGGCTCCCCCCGGGCACCGGGCTCGTCGTCGAACGGGAGACCGCCACCCTCACCCTGGTCGACGGCACCTACCGGTGCGTGATCCGCCGCCGGCTGCACAACGCCGGCACCGAACCGGTCACCCGCTATCTCGTCCGGGTCGCCGTCGACAGGTGGCCCGACGACCCCGGCCGCTCCAACCGGCACCACCGCGAACACCCGCTCACCTTCGCCGAGCTGCGCTTCCGCGCCGTCCACCACGACGACGGCGCCCGCGAACCGATGCACTGGCGGGTCCGCCACGACCGGGACGCGTACAAGGAGATCTGGCTGCTGTTCGAGAACGCCGACGGACGGTTCCCGCTGCACCCCGGCGAACGCGCCGAGGTCGAGTACGCCTACCGGGTCGGTCGGGTCAAGTGGGGCCCCTGGTTCCAGCGGGCCGTCCGCCTGCCCACCCGGCACCTCGCCGTACGACTCGACCTCCCGGCGGCCCTCGACCCCCGGGTGTGGGGGGTGGAGACCTCGCTGTCCGCCGACGAGGGACCGCTGCGCACCCCGGTCCGCCGGCACGACCGGGGGGACCGGGTGGTCTTCGACTGGTCCACCGACGACCCGCCGCTCAACACCCGCTTCCGCCTCCAGTGGCGGTTCCGGCGGGAAGCCGTCGAGACGCCCCCCGTGCCGACCCGACCGGCCGACCGGATGCGCGCCCTCGGCGTGCTGCCCCCCGAGGCCACCCCGCCCGGCCGACCCGCCCGCCCCCTGCACCTGCCCCGGGAGGCCGCCGCCGCCCGTGAGGTGGCCGACCGGCTCACCGACCTGCTGGCCCGGGCCGAGGAGGTGCACCCGCTCAGCACCGGCACGGGCCTCGCCGCCCCGCAGATCGGCCTGGACGTCGCGGTCGCCGTGGTCCGCCCCGCCGACCGGGCCGCCCCGCCGGTCGTCCTGGTCAACCCCCGGATGGTCGGGGAGAGCCCGGAAACCGTCGAACAGTACGAAGGCTGCCTCGCCGCCGCCGACCACCGTGGCCTGGTGGCCCGGCCGCTGCGCATCGAGGTCGAACACGCCCGCGCCGACGGCAGCCGGATGATCACCTCGTTCGCGTACGGGATGGCCCGGTTGGTCGCCCACGAGATCGACCACCTCGACGGCCGGGCCTGGACCGACCGGATGGCCCCCGGCGTGCCGCTGGTCCCCGTCGAGGAGTACCGCGAGAGCAACGCCTGAACCCTGCCCCGGACGCCGGTCCGGGTGGGCACGGAGGGGACCGGGGCGCGTGCCCCAGGGGGCGGGGGCACGCGCCCCGGTTCGGGGGGAGTAAAGCTCTACAGGTTGCCGAACGTGTCGTACCGGATGTGCTGCGGCGGTACGTCGTCCTCGGCGAGCGCCCGCAACGTCGCCCGGACCATCGCGGCCGAACCGGAGACGTAACAGTCGTGCGACGTCCACGGGCCGTACCGGGCCACCACGTCGGGGACATCCCCGCGCTCACCGGCGAAATCCGGGTCGTCGCTGCACGACGGGGTCACCGACAGCCACGGGTGGGCGGCGACCAGCTCCTCCAGACCGGCCAGGCCGTACAACTCGTCGGCGTGCCGGGCACCGTAGAAGACGTGCACCCAGCGGGCCCGGTTCCAGCCCGCCAGCTCCTCCACCATCGCCTTCACCGGGGCCAGGCCGACCCCGCCGGCCACACAGAGGATGTCCCGCCCGGAATCCCGGTCCACCGTCATCGAGCCCATCGGGGCGGCCACCCGCAGCAGGTCACCCGGCTTGGTCCGGCGCACCAACGCCCCGGAGACCCAGCCCGCGCCGGCCGGCGTACGGACGTGGAACTCCAGCACGTTGTCGTCGTTCGGGGCGTTCGCCACCGAGTACGTGCGCCACACCCGGGGCAGGTGCCGGGGCACCTCGACGCTGACGTACTGGCCGGCCTTCCAGACCAGCGGATGCTGCAGGGCCCGGACCGTCAGCACGGCGGTGTCGGTGCCGTACCGCTCGTGGGTGAGCACCTCCGCGTGCCAGTACGGCGGATTCTCGTCCGACTCCGCCCCGGCCAGCATCGTCGCCGTGATCGCCGCGTACGCGTCCCGCCACGCCTGGTCGTACTCCAGGTTCCAGCCGTCACCGGCCGTGGTACGCAGCGCGTCGAGCAGCGCCACCCCCATCGTCGCGTAGTGCGCGGCGTCGACGTGGTACTTGCGGTGGTCCCGACCCAGCGAGCGCAGGTACTCGTCGAAGCTCTCCGGGTCGTCCATCACCTGGGTGGCGGTGACGATCGCGTCCAGGATCCGGTCGCCCTGGCCGGTCATCTCCGCCGGGAACAGCCGGCGCAGCTCCGGATCGAGCAGGAACAGCCGGGCGTAGAAGCGACCGCTCAGCCGGTCCCGGTCCTCCTCGACCAGGGTCCAACTCTCCTTCAGCAGCCGAGCGAAGTTGTCCACGGGGGGCGGTCCTCCTCCTGACGGCGGATCGGGCACCGATAGAATGTCCACGGAGCGTGTGCACCGGTCGCACAGAATGTGCGATCGGCTCATCTGGGCCCACCGGCCGGTGCGATCGGGCCACCCCGTCGGGCAGAGTGGTGCGGTGACCGTTGAGCAGCACACCCGCCCGGAGTTCAGGCGGGTCCTCGGCACCGAGACCCTGCTGGTCCTCGGCCTGTCACTCGGGCAGTCGGCCGTCTACGCCGTGGTGTCGCTGACCGCGAAACTGACCGCCGACGGGCCGCTGTCGAAGCAGACCGCCTCGCTCAACACCTCGCAGTCCGCCCGGCCCTGGCTCGACCTGACGTACCAGCTGCTGGGCATCGCCTTCGCCCTGCTGCCGGTGCTGCTCGCCGTACACCTGCTGGCGCGCGACCCCGGCGACCCGGCGCGCACCCTCGGGGTGGACCTGCGACGGCCCGGGTCCGACCTGACCCGGGGTGCCGGCCTGGCCGCACTGATCGGCCTGCCCGGCCTGGCCCTGTTCTGGGCGGCGGCGCAGCTCGGCATCAACGCCACCCTGGTCCCCGCCGGCCTGCCGCCGCTGTGGTGGGCGGTGCCGGTGCTGGTCCTCGCCGCCGTGCAGAACGCCGTGCTGGAGGAGGTGATCGTGGTCGGCTACCTGGTCACCCGGCTGCGCCAGCTCCAGTGGCGGATCGGCGCGGTCATCGCGACCAGCGCGCTGCTGCGCGGCTCATACCACCTCTACCAGGGCTTCGGAGCGTTCGTCGGCAACGCCGTGATGGGCGTCGTGTTCAGCCTGTTCTACCTGCGCACCCGGCGGGTGATGCCGCTGATCGTGGCGCACACCCTGCTCGACGTGGTCGCCTTCGTCGGCTACTCGCTGCTGCCGAAGGACTGGTTCGACTGGCTCTGACCGTCGCTGTCCCCGCTGCGTCGCCGGTGGCCGCTGCGTCGCCGGTCGCCGTCGCTCGGCGGGCGGCCTAGCTGCCGGTACGGGCGGGCCGGTAGCTGGCCACCGCGCGGGCGGCCAACAGGTCGGTCGCCGCCGCGTCACCCGCCGCCGTCGCCAGCACCGCAGCCCCCGGCAGCAGCCGGGCCGCCAACCGGAGCGCGGCCCAGCCACCGGCCTGCGCGGCCAGCGGAGCTGCCAGCCGCCACGCGGCCTCCGCCGCACGCGGCCACGGCCCGTCGCCCGGGCCGTCCGCCGCCCGCGCCGCGTCCAGCGCGGCACGGGCACCGTCCGCGTCCGGGTGCACCCGGGTCAGTACCAGCAACTCCACCGCCCGCTCCGGGTCGGCCGGGTCCCGGCCGTACGCCGCCGCCACGTGCAGCACCAGCGCCGACTGCGTCCAGAGCACCACCGCCAGCTCAGCCAGGGGCGCGAACAGCCCGGCCACCGCCGCCGTCGCCCCACCCACCCCGGCCCACCTCACGAACCGCCGGGTGGCCAGCCGGGCCAACCCGTCCGGACCGGCATCCGGGTACGCCTCGCGCAGCCCGCGCGCCCACTCCCGGGCCTGCGGCCCGATCCCCTCGACCGCCGCCAGGGCCAGCAACTCCGGCGCGAACCCCGGATGGGCCAGCAGCCGGGTCCGGATCGTCGCCAGCTCCAGGCGTCCCGTCGCCACACCACCCGGGTCCGCCGCCGCCGTCACGGCGGGGGCGCTGGTGGCGGCGGGCGAGGTGCCGACGGGATCAGGGCCGGCAGGCGGACGCTGCGTGGTGGTCGGGGTGTGCTCCGTGGCGGGAACCGTGGTCGGTTCGGGAGTGGTTTCCGTGGCCGGGGTGGTGGTCGGCTCGGGGGTGGGTGCCGCTGGCGTCTTGTCCGGGGGCGCCTTCTTCGGTGGGGTCGCCCGCGTGCGGGGGGCAGCCCGGCGGGGGGCCGGGGTGGTCGACGCCGTCGTCGCCTTTCGCGCGGTCCGCTTCCGGGGAGGGGTGCCCGGTTCCGGTGCCGTGCCCTGCGTCGCCGGTTCTGTGCCCGGTGCCGTCGTTGCCGTGCCCTGCGCCGTCGGCGCGGCCGCTGTCGTCGGTGTGTCCGTTTCCATGGGAGCGGCCGTGACTGCCTGCGACGGTCCGGCCGTTTCCGGCGGTGGGTCTGATTCCGGTGGAAGGGTTGTCGTTGCTGCCGGTGGGGGTGTTTCCGGTGGTGCGGTCGCGGTCGGGATGGTGGCCTCGGCGGATGCCGGTCGTCCGGGGGGTGAGTCGGTGGTGCCGGCGACCGCGCCCGTCGCCCGTTTGCGGGGGGTACGCCGCGCCGCCGGCGTCCGCGCGGTGGTGGGCTGTGCTGGTGCTGGTGCTGGTGCTGGTGCTGGTGCTGGTGCGGTGGCGGGCGTCGCCGTGCCGGCGTCGGGTGCGGGTGCGTCGTCCGTGCCGGACGGCGTCGGTGCCGTCGGCGGGTCGTCCGGCGCGCCCGACGGCGCGGCTGCCGGCCGACCCGCGGCCGGACGGCGCGGTCGGGTGACAGCCGCCGGTGGTGGTACGGGTGACTCGGCGGCAGGGGGTTGGAACAGCACGGCCGGTGCCGCCTTCGTCGGGCGGGTCCGCTTCGGTCGGGGCGTCGCGTCATCGTCGGAGGGCTGCGGCTGCCGGGGCGGCACGGGCGGCGGCGTAAAGGTCGCCTCCGGCGAGCGGCGACGCGCCCGGTCGCTGGCGGGGCGGCGGGGCGGGTCGCTCGGCGGCTGCTCCTGCATGGAACAGGAGCGTAGCCGCGAACGTGACCTCGCACACGCGGGAATACGCCGCGTGGGGCGATGCGGCGGCACCCCCGGCGCGGCCCCCACCAGGGATTGCCGCCCGTCGGGATAGTCGCTTTGCCCAGGGTGGGGGCGGACCTGTATCCTCGTCCGCGGTGGTCCGCAGGGTCACCGAGGAGACTTCGCCTAGTCTGGTCTATGGCGCCGCACTGCTAATGCGGTTGGGGTCTTAAAGCCCCTCCCGGGTTCGAATCCCGGAGTCTCCGCGCAAAACCGGTTGTGTAGACTGGTCGAGCACCGGGCGCCCGTAGCTCAATGGATAGAGCATCTGACTACGGATCAGAAGGTTAGGGGTTCGAGTCCCTTCGGGCGCACAAGATCATGAGGGGTCTGACCTGCCAAAATGGCGGTCAGGCCCCTTTGCTTTTCTGTCCCTTGTGGTCGGTTGGGTGCTCGGTGGGTGCTCGTGCGACGAGCATCCCTCACGTCCGGCCCTGTCTGGTGGCGTCCCGTTGGGTGCGCGGGGCGTGTTCGTGTCGGTGAGCCTGTTTGGTGGGGTGAATGGGCAACGGTGAAGGCTCGCCTGGCGGGGTGGAGTTCGGTTACGGTGGCTTCGCTCTGCGTCAATTGTCTTTCGTGCTGACGGCGTACGTCGTGGGGGTCGGGGTGTCGTGATCGATCCGCGGCAGGTCCGAGAGGTGAAGCGGGCTCTCGGTGTGAGGCTTGCGGAGTGTCGTCGTGCGTTGGGTGTGACGCAGGCGGATGTGGCGGCGCGGGTGCACAGCACTCGGAGCACCGTTGCCGGGGTCGAGTGCGGTAGCCAGGTGGCGGATCGGGTTTTCTGGCAGCGTTGTGATGAAGCGCTGCGTGCCGGTGGTGAGTTGCTTGCCGGCTATGACGAGTACCGGCGACTCAAGCAGCGTCATGACGGGGAGAAGGCCGAGGCTGGGCAACGTGCACGGTGGGGTGAGGTCGCCCGTGTGCAGGTGCCAGGGTCCGGTGGGAGTTCGACCGGCGCAGACCACGAGTCACGTGCTGACGCCCGGGTCGCATCGCCCGGCGTGGGACATGCCCCGGCCGGTGTGGATCCGGTGTTGGCCCTGCACTGGATCGAGATGCTCCGGCTCCTGTCGGTCTCCCACAACATGTTCGGGCCTCGGCAGATCTATGACATCGTCTGTCGGGAGTCGTCTGTCATCCGCCGGTACCGGCACGACGCGACCGAAGACGTCAAGCCTCGCCTCTTGGCGGTGGAGGCCAGGTGGGCGGAGTTCGGTTCATGGGCCGCTGACAACCTCGGGAACGCCACGGCCGCGACGCACTGGCTCGATCGAGCTCTCGGATTGGCGCACCGGGCCGCGGACAAGCGGATGGCCGCGTATGTGTTGATGAGGCAGGCGCAGCAGGCTGCGGATCGTCTCGACGGAGATCAAGCCGCAGCGCTGGCGACCGCTGCCGAGTCCCTCGTGCCGCTCACGGATCGCGACCGGGCTCTGTGTCTGATCCGCCAGGCTCAAGGACACGCACTTCAAGGCGATCAGACCCGCTCACTGGCTGCGATCAACGCCGCTCACCGACTGGTCGACCGTGCGGCAGAGGTCGGCGAGGACGACCCGGACACCATCGGCCGCCACTGCACCCTCGCCTACCTTCGAGCCTACGAGGGTTACTGTCTGCTACGCCTCGGTATGGTCGGTCCGGCAGCGCGGACGCTGAAGGAAATTCTGGATGGGTGGCCCGCCGACTACCGTCAGGACGAGGCACTGACACGTGCCTGGCTCGCCCTGGCCTACGCCACCGCTGGCCGACTGACCGAGGCGAGCGCAGAGGGAAGTCAAGCACTCACTCTGACTGCCACCACGAACTCGGCACGCGCGATGCGCCCGCTGCATCAGTTGCATGCCCGGCTTGCCGGACAAACGGCGTCCGACGAGGCGGTCAGGTTCAACAGCGCCTTCTCCCTCGTCGCTTCCACGGTCAGACTGTGATCATGGACTTGATCACCACCGCCACGACCACGGACGAGGCCAACCGCCACGCGGATGTCGCGGTGCTGCCGGTGGGCAGTTTCGAGCAGCACGGCGATCACCTGCCCCTGCTGACGGACACGATTATCGCCTGCGCCATCGCGAAGGCTGCAGCAACCGCCTACGATCTGATGCTCCTGCCGCCCGTGACCATCAGCTGCTCGCAGGAACACACCGGCTGGCCCGGCTCGGTGAGCATCCGCTCATCCACCCTGGCCCACATCATCACCGACGTCGCCGCATCGTTGCGCGGGTCGGGAATCGAGCGACTGGTCGTGGTCAACGGCCATGGCGGGAACTACATCCTGGCCAACGTCGTGCAGGAAGCCAACGTCGAGGGGCGCCGCATGGCGTTGTTCCCGCGACGGGAGGACTGGGAGATCGCCCGCCGGGAGGCCGGACTGGCCAGTAGCGGCCACGACGACATGCACGCCGGGGAGATCGAAACTTCTCTCCTGTTGCACCTGTGCCCGAAAGTCGTACGCGACACCTTTCGGACCGCAGACCACCGTGCGGAGCGTCCGGACCTACTCGTTCTGGGCATGCGCGCCTACACCGACACCGGAGTCATCGGCGAACCATCCCTCGCCACAGCAACCAAAGGCAGAGCGGTCCTCGCCAGCCTCACGGGCTCCTTCTCAGACGCCCTTGCGGTGCTTCAAGGCGGCGCCGGTCAGTGAAGCCGCTTCTGCCCCGCACGAGACAGGGCTACATGTAACAAGCCCGGGGACGTAGGGAACCGATGAACGAGCGAGATACCCGGGAGTGGCTAGGTAGAGCTAGACCTAGCTATGTAGACTACAACTATGCCACCATCGGAAGTGCGGATGACGCTGGCTACCCAGCGAGTCCTACAGGTTCTGTTGGACAAGCCGGCAGAGGAGAAGTACGGCTTGGAGATATGTGAGGGCGCCAACCTCGCCAGCGGCACGATCCATCCGATCCTTGCCCGGCTGGAGAAGGTGGGGTGGCTGGAGTCGCGCTGGGAGAACGTCGACCCGCATCGAGTTGGGCGACCACGCAGACGCTACTACCGGTTGAGTCCAGACGGTGCGCAGCAGGCGCGTGCGGCGCTGGCTGCGGTTGAGGCTAGGAGCTACCGCAGCATTGGCGTGGCTTTCCCGGGCGGTGTCGCATGAGCCACAAGGCGTACGTCACCGCCTTAGGCCTCACCCGTGACCTGGAAATCCTCACGGCTCTGTCGCAAGACTTGGCGAAACGCATCCCACAAGGCCGTCCGATGGTGGACGTCCTCGCCCGAATGAGCAGTGACAGCGGCGCCATCGCACATGACCTACATGGTCGTCGCGGCGAGCAGGACGTAGGCATCAGGATCCGCAGGCGTGTGCACAATCTGGTCGAGACGCTCGCCAACGAGTACGAAAGGACGCTCGTCCTTACGGAGAGCAGTGTCTGGCGGCTCGGCGACAACGGACCCCGAACCCGTTTCTTCCTGGCGAACTTCGGCCTTGCTCACAACCGTGCCGATGAACTGGAAGGCCTCCTCGGATCTATGGCGGGCACCATCTATGGCAGCAAAGCCCGCCTCGATCTCGATCTCGCCGGAGATCTAGTTCACAGTTCAGAGCCTCACGGGGTCGAAGACGCCGCGCCGGCTGGCGTCGGTTCGCACCCGAGAAGGCAGGCGTTGCGCTTGGTGGATGTCATCGTCCGGGTCCTTCCGCCAGACCAGCGTGCCCGATACAGCGAGGAGCTCCGCGCCGAGCTGTACGGCCTCGCCGAGAAAAACTGGCGATACGGGGCGCAGCTGCTCTACGTCGCAAGGCAGTTCAACCGGGTATTCGAACTCAGGCACGAGTTGCGGCGCCCCTCACCTCGAAAGTCGAACCCGTAATCGCAATGTTAGGCCGCACCGTCGATGTGCACATTCACCGTTTTCAGGAGAACACCGATGCTGACCACCAGCACGCCGCTCGTTACGCCCCCGTCCTCGCCTCGAGCGCCTCGGTGGATGTGGCTGCTGCTTATGCTGCTCTTCGCCGGTATCATCGGTGGGGTCGCTGGACTGCTTTCGTACGCATCGGACGATAACATCCCCGCCGCTATTCTCACCGGCGGCGGCGCATTCGCGGGTGCACTAGCTTTGCTTTTGGCTATCGCTCATTATGCCAGCGGGGGGTGAGCATTAAGCAGGCTCAGCGACGTTAGCCTCGGCCCCTTCGTTAAGGGGCGTCGGTTGGTCGCGTCCCACGGTGTTGACCCGTGCGCGGTCGCCGTTGAAGTCCGGGTTGAGGCGGCCGGCCAGGCAGGACCGGTGCGCGGCGAACGACGCACATCCCGGTCCTTCACTGCTGCGCACGTCGACGGTGACGCCGTCGCCGCCAGGGCTGAGGATCGTCAGCTGACCGCAGCATCCGCATGGCCAGCTGAACTCCCGTAGGTCCGCGGCACGCATCGTGAGGCGTATCCAGACGGGCGGGTGGTACCGGCTGATCTCCTGGACGACCGCGTCGACCTGCTCGCCGACTGGTGGGTACTCCTCGGGCAGCGCGCGAGGTCCGCCCGACGGGCTGTCGATGACGCCGGCATCGACCGACGCGCCGATCGTTTCATGCCCGAGGACTTCGGCCATGACCCCCCAACGCTCATGACTGATGATCGTCGCCCGTACGGCGGCACCCACCACCAGGCCACCACCGACGCTGTCGAAACGCTGCACCGGTTGATCGTCGCGCACCACCTCGTCTGCGGCATAGCCCCGGCATGCCCAATGAGTCGAGGGGCGGCCAAAGGCGGACCGGGCACGACTTGCAGCACGTCTGGGCGCTCGGCGGCAGATCGGGATATTCGATCATTCGCCGGCTGGATGGCTCGGCTCGAACGGTCCGGTGTCGGGACGTGCGCGTAGACAGCGTTCGCGGATCGTTCTTCGGGGTCAGATCTCGCCGTCGCCGAGTTGGCGTAGCGTGCTGTCCGGCATCAGGCGGTGGCGGCGTGGCGGCGTGGCGGTTCCATGCTCTGCAGGATTCGTTCCATCATGCCTTCGCGTTCCGCCTGTTCCCGGCCGGTCGGGTCGGCGACGCGGAAGCCGTGCAGGGGAACATCGAACGGATCGATGTCGTCGGGGTCGGGTCGGCCCTCGAGGATGAAGCCGAAGAACGCTCGTAGGGCCTGCTCGCCCAGGTCCAACGGGTGGAAGGCAAGAGGGTACGGATCCTGGGAGAGCATGGGGTCGACGGGATGTTCGCCCGCCCAGTACGGCAGCTCGAAGTCGTAGGGCTCGCCGATGTTTTCTCCGATGCCGGCGGCCGGTGAGATGCTCAGCGAGCGGATGAGCTCGCCGTTCTCCCACACCGCGAAGCGCAGCCAGTCGGAGGCCGAGTGCATGCCGTGCATGATGATCCGCCGGCCCCCTGCGGCGCGGAGCAGCCCGGCAGGTACCTGTGATGGGAGGTCACAGACGAGCCGGAGGTCGCAGAGCAGCTCGGCACTAGCGAGGACGGTCGCGTAACTGGTGTCGTCCGGCGGACAACTGTGGTCGCCGAGCGAGCCGTCGCCGATGGGTGTCACCTCGTAGCCGGGATGCATCTCGCGCACAAGGTCTATGACCTCCGCCGGGCGGGACCGGACCGCTGCCCGCAGAGCAGGGCGCAGATCGCCCTCGGTGAAAGCAAGCAGTGCGGCACTCGCACCCATCGATCATCGGCCCCCAGCGTCAATGATCACCGCAGACTACACTCACCCTCGCCTCGGCGAGGCGGCTACACAGGCCGTCCACGCTCGCCACGCAGCGGTAACCGCCGCCCAGCAACACGCATCTTCTTGATCGGTCGACTGCGACGTTGCGCGACGCCCGGTCCGCGGCAGGCCCGGATGCTGGTGGGTGGCCATTGCCCAGTTAGGGCACCCATGCACCTTGATCTGCTCGTGGCCCGCAAGGATCGCGGCACAAGGACCAGCCATTCCATGCCCACCGATCAGGGACGCGGGCGGTGGCAGGTTCCTCCCGGTTCGACCAGATGAGAACACAGTGTGCACCACAGCGCCGGCACGGTCTCGTGAATTGTCGCCCCGAAGACGACCGGGTTCGCGTCGGCAACCTGCGCCGGCGCTCGGGTGAAGTACCGGATGGTCCACACGTCTCGGTCGTGTGGCCAGGCGCTCAGCTGGGTCTGGACAGCGACACCCGCGTCGTCGTCCAGCCACCAGGACTCGGTCGGGCCGGTCGCTTCGGGTACGCGCCGCGGTAGACCCCGCTCGTCGACTACAGGGACCACCTCCCGCGGCGTGTAGCAGGTGAAGGTCCGATGGAACCAGCCACTGACCGTCAGCTGCATGGCGTGGCTCTCCAGACGCTGATCGACGGAGCGGTCGATCACGCGGTAGGCCCACTGGCCGGGTCCCATAGCGGTGCGGCCGTCAGCAAGAACGTCGACGCCCCAGGTCCAGTCGCCGTCCACGATTCCGGTGAAGGCCAGACCGAACGGACCGCGATGAACCGTCGCGTCACCACCAAGGCCGTACTCCATGCCGTTGGAGCCGATGACCGGGTACCAAAGTCCTCCGAAACGCTCCTCGAACCTGATCATCGCCTCGATCAAGTCGTCGGGTGCCGCCTCGATCCGGTCGTCAACGTGCAGGACGGCCATCGAGCGGATGTCGGTAGAGGCCATGTGCGGCATACGACGGCGGGACCGTCGGGCGAGAACTGCCCGAGCGCGGCCAGACAAGCTCGGATCATCAAGGACGTATATCCGGCAAACCTATCACCGGCGCTCACCCACAAACCCGCTCGCGGAGGCGCCCGCACCCAACAGCAGACTCTTCTTGGCAAATCCGTACGCCGCCGGTCGACCAACATGACTGACTGTCGTCAATCTTCAAGAGCGTGAGCCGCAGCCGCACTCGCAGATGTCGATAGCTGTCGTGTACTCGGTGGCAGCCCCGGCTCTGCGCTCGAAGCCGCACGCCGACAACACGGCCGTACTCGTCGCACCTGACGCGGCGGGGGCCGTGTCGAAGGTTCGTGTCGAGGGTGTTCGACACGCGTCGACCCGCTTCTACTTGTTCCTGGCATTGAGGGTTCGGCGGCTGGCCGGCCACCACCGACGGTAGGCGTCAGTGGCGTCGGGAGGCATTCCGGGTGCGGCGGCACCCGTAGAGGTGAGGCCGCGACGGGCGCGTCCGGACCGCGTCGAGACCGGGGACGGGTGCCGTTGGAGGAAGGGAAGCGGTGGTCATGGGCTTGGATCACGCGTCTGCCAGGGAAGAGATTGTCCGGCATCGTGGGCTGCTCACCTGAGGTTCCCCCGGCAGCTCGGAGGCTTTCGATCATGCTCTGATGGAGCTGAAGGGAGTCATCCGTGGCAGCACCGAAGAAGTACCCCGATGAGCTGCGTGAACGTGCGGTGCGCTTGTATCGGGAGTCGGACCCGAAGCCCGTGATCCGGCAGCTGGCACGCCAGCTTGGTGTGCATCACGAAGCGTTGCGCAACTGGATCCGCCAGGACGAGGCCGACCGCGGTCAGCGTGACGACCGGCCGACGACCTCGGAGGTTGAGGAGCTGCGCCGGCTACGGCGGGAGAATGCCGAGCTGAAGCGGGCCAACGAGATCCTGAAAGCCGCGTCGGCTTTTTTCGCCTCGGAACTCGACCCGACCCGGCGACGGTCGTGACGCTCGTCAACGAGCTACGCGATCGCTTCGGGGTCGAGCCCGTCCTCCGGGTCCTCAACGTCGCCCCGTCGACCTACTACGGCTGGCTCGCCCAGGCCGCCAACCCGTGTGTTCGGCGGCGGGAGGATGCGGAACTGGCGGTGGAGATCGCGGAGATCCACGACGTATCGGGTGGCACCTACGGCAGTCCAAGGGTGCACGCCATGCTGCGCCGGCAGGGCCGCCAGGTGGGTCGCAAGCGGGTGGAGCGGTTGATGCGGACCGCCGGCCTGCAAGGGGCGTTCCTGCGCAGGAAGTGGCGCATCCCGTCGACCCGGTCGAACCCGAAGGCGACACCGGCTCCCGATCTGGTGAACCGGCAGTTCACGGCTGCGGCGCCGAACCGGTTGTGGGTCGCCGACGCCACCCGCATCCCCTGCGGTGAGGGCGTGTTCTGGCTGGCCGCAGTGCGGGACGTGTTCTCCAACCGCATCGTGGGCTGGCGCTGCTCTGACCGCTGCGACACCGACCTGATCCTCGGCGCCCTCGAATACGGCATCTGGTCCCGCGACGTCCGCGACGGCCAACTGATCCACCACTCAGACCGCGGGTCGAACTACACGTCGTTCCGCTTCGCCCAACGCCTGGCCGACAACGGCATCCTGCCCTCCATGGGGTCGGTCGGCGACAGCTACGACAACGCCCTGATGGAGAACTTCTGGTCGACGTTGAAGATCGAACTGGTCTACCGCAACTCGTGGCGCACCCGCGACGAGGCCGAGAACGCGATCTTCACCTACATCGACGGCTGGTACAACACCCGCCGCATCCAGAAAGACCTCGGCTGGCGATCCCCAGACGAGTACGAAACCGCCTGGCACACCCACCAGGCCCGACACGACCAGACGGCTATCGTTCAGCCTGAGCCCACCGGCGCCAGGTAACTAACCCTCCGGCAAACCGGGGGAACCTCAGTTGGCCGGCTGGGGCAACAGCTGGCATGCTTCCGCCGCATGAGGAAGATGGCCGCCCTGGTTGTACCCATGCTTGCACTGCTCGTAGGCTGCAAGGCTGCGCAAGCCGAATCTTCGGACGCGGGAAGTGAGAAGGCGAAGGCACCGAGGACAGTCACGGTCGAGAATAACCCTGACTTTGCAGCGCTTCTGGCGGGCCCGCCGCATGGGAAGACGGTCGAAGCGGCCGCTGAGAAGTTTCAGGCAAAGACAATCCAATTTGACGGCTTTGTCTCTGATATCTACATCAACCCGCGCGAGCACAACGGCGAATCAACCATCGACGTGATGGCGGGCGACGCGTCGGACGAGAAGCACAGCGGCCCCGTCTTCCAGTTGAGTTGGTACGGCCACGAGGACCCGACGGAAAAGTTGGCGAAGGGCACCAACGTGCATGTGAAGGCCCTGGCCGGAGTCATGCACGAGTTTGAGCCGTTCCAGTACTACCTGATTGACGAGGACCCGAACGACTCGGAGTCCCCGCTCACCGCGAGGTGAGATCCGGCCGCCCGTGGACGGCAAGGGGGCCGGCCTCCGAAGGGGCAGGCCTCGATGCTTCTCGCTAGCCGTTGGGCTGATCGAGGGCTGGGGGACGAGTGCGTCGGCGCTGGATCTGGGGGCCCTCATGGTGGGTAACGCCCTCGCCTCCAGCTGGAGCCGGCCCGGCGCGCCCCTTCTTCTCGGTCCGGCCTGATACAGCACGCAGGTCGAGCTTGCGCCCGTCGTCACCGACGACGAGGGTGGGGGGTGTGATCTCGCGGGTGCGAGAGATGATCCGGGCGAGTGACCA
The DNA here is from genome assembly GCF_049863385.1 of Micromonospora sp. WMMD723. Classification (NCBI taxonomy): domain Bacteria; kingdom Bacillati; phylum Actinomycetota; class Actinomycetes; order Micromonosporales; family Micromonosporaceae; genus Micromonospora; species Micromonospora sp. WMMD723. The sequence goes on along the minus strand of NZ_JBMKNR010000001.1, from coordinate 1,852,202 downwards.
CCATGCGGAGGTTCGTTACGGTGGCCGGGTGATCGAGGTGCGACAGCCGACCTTCGGCGACCTGGCCGCGCTGGAAGACATCCTGGAAGCTGAACAGCTCGGCTGTGACACTGAGGGCCTGCCGTGTTGGGTCGCCGCGGAATCAAACGTCGACCATGAGGTCCTCGGCGGTGTCATCGCGAATTTTGCGTACGGCGACTACGGGTCGAAGGTGCCGCCCGGCCACGGCCGCGACCACGCCTTTGTCCATGCCATCGCGGTAGCTTCCGAGCACCGGCGCAAGGGCGTGGGCCGAGCCCTTATGCGCCGTGTCGCCGAGGGTGCCCACTCTGCGGGTCTATCCTTTCTGGTACTCATGCCGCAGGAGCGTGAGGCCGATGCCGCTGAGCACATTGCCTTCTTCCGTACCTGCGGCTTGAATTCGCTGGCGCCGGGGAGCTACTTGGCGGCTTACGGCGCTCCCGTCTCGGAGATCCTGCAGCGCTTGCAGATGGGCTCCTGAGCCTGAGAGCCAGCTTCCCTTGCCCATCGGGTGTAAACGGACGAGCTGCTTGACTGCGGGGTTTCGCATAGCCCGGCCCGCCGCAGCTCAGTGATCTCCCTGCGCAACCGGCGGTTCTCCTCGGCCATCTCGCTGGTCGGCCGGTCGTGACGCTCGTCGGCGTCTGCCTCGGCTTGGCGGATCCAGTTCCTGAGCGCCTCGTGATGCACGCCGAGTTGCTCGGCCAGACGCCGGATCACGGCTTCGGCTCCGACTCGCGGTACAGGCGAACAGCGCGCTGACGGAGCTCATCGGGGTACTTCTTCGGTGCTGACACGAACGACTTTCTCCCCCACGGCCATCAGACCATGGTCAAGCTCCATGAAAGAGGGGGGTGGCTCACGATGGGCGCTCCAACGTCAGGGAACGGGCCACAGAACCGCATCAGGCACTTGGAGAATTGCCGGATCACGCCCATAGCCAGCATGTTCCGCAGGTGCTGGCCCTGATAGGGAAGTCGTCCAGTTGAGGTCGTTACATTGTGTCGGCAATGACGGCTTTCAGGTGACGGACTCGATCGGTCATTGGTTTCATGGGTTCCGTCGCCTTGCCGCCGGCTATGAGGTTGAGCGATGGGCGGTCAGTGATGGCACCGAGTAGCTGCCGGACGCGTTCCACCGGCCAGCGTAGTTCCTGTGCCAGCGCGGTGATGGTCAGCCCATGATCGGTGGCTAGTTCGAAGGCTTTTCTGAGGAGGGTCGGCTGTTCGCCGGGGAAGCCGTCGATGGGTTCCAGGGCTGGTTTGGACTGGTTGAGGCGTTGGTAGGCCCGTGTCGCAGTGGTGTCGGTGTAGAGGCCTACTTCTCGGCAGCGGTAGATGAGGCTCTGGATCGAGGTACCCCATGTTCGCTGGAGTTCAGCGAACGCCGCGAAGTTCACTCTCGTGGGTAGGAGGGGGATGATGCTGTCGCGTGGGGTGAGGAACTCTGCAGCGAAGGTGTCGGCGTCTCGTTCGTGGCGGGTGTCACCGGGCAGGGCGTCGGCGTGGAGCACGAGGTGGGCAAGTTCGTGTGCGGCGGTGAAGCGCTGCCGGTATACGTCCTGGGATCGGTCGCGGCTGATGACGATGAACGGCCGCGGTAGCCGGGAGGTCGAGAAGGCGTCCACGGTACGGAAGTCGCCGTCGGCTGGCGCGTGAACGACGACGATGCCGTGGACCTCAAGGGTGCGCACGAGGTGGGGAATGGGCGCGGTGCCGAGATTCCAGTGCTTGCGAAGAGCCCGGGCGGCTTGGACCGGCTCGGTGGGAAGGCTTGCACCGGGGTGGATCTCGCCGCCGGCGAAGCCGGGAAGGTCTACGTGGGGCAGGAAGACGCGCCGTTCGAGGGCGTAGATGAGTTCCCAGACCTGTTCGGTGAAGGAGACGGCCTTGGCGCGTTGGTATGAGCGTGTCTCACGGAGATGGCGGAAGTGCGCTGCGGAGGAGTCGAGGCGGGCGTAGGGACGCCCGACCTGGAAGAAGCCGACGGGGTAGCCGAGGTGTTCGGCGAGGGCGATCAGAATCTCGGGGCGTGGCCGTGCCCCTGATTCGTACTGGCCGATGGCCGCGGCGCTGACCCCGACCCGGTCGGAGAGTTCCTTCTTGGTCAGCCCGGCGAGTTGGCGAGCTTGTGTCAGACGTGCCGAGTCGAACTGCCTGGCGACAGCACTGGCTGACCCCGAGGGCGACTCCACGGGGAGGCCGCCGGCAGAGAACAGGTCATCGGGCTCGTCAGTTCTGGGCATCGCTTCGCTGTTGGTGGTCGCTGTGTTCGGCTACGGGGCTGACGGTGGCCTGCTCGGCGGCGGTACGGGCGCGCAGCGTCGGATTGGCCAGCTCGGCCTGGTCGAATCGCGGCGACGCGGTCGAGGCCGACGGCTGGGTGACCAGGCGAAGTCCGGGGATCGGGTCTGCGGACGGGACGAGCAGGGGTTGTGCGGATACCCAGCTCGCTGTGCCGGTCTGGCTCACGCTGATCTGCCCCCATCCGATGTTGAGCAGCCCGTGCCGCTCGTGAGCGGCGTAGTAGATGATCACGATACCGTCTGGTTCCAGCCCGCGCAGGAGGTCGGTGGCGTGGGCGTCCGACTCGGACTCCATTCCTTCGAAGGCCGGCTGTTCATGATCGGGTTTGGGGCCGAAGAGCCGCGCCAGCTCCAGCGTCGTCTTGTTGATCTTCTTCAGGGCGCGAGGGCTGTCGTAGGCGGTCGCGAGGTCCTTCGCGTACTCCACCGGCAGCACGGCGACGTTGTTGATGGCGACGATGCGGTAGCTCTTGCCCAGCGGGCGCACCGTCTGGGCGCCGGGGATCTCACCGAGGTGGTTGACCAGCTCCTCGTACCGCGCTGGCCAGCCTCCACCGAAGGCGTGGCGCGACGTCAGACGGACCGCGTGGTGGCCGTCCATCTGCCGTCCGACGGCGGCCTGGATGGCCGACGGGATGGCCTGCGTCAGCGTGGCTGCCACGTCGCGGCCGAACAGGGACGCCGCCCACGCTGCCGGCCGGATCTTCTTCGACACGGTTCTCCCCTCATGCTTTACCTGCGTGCAGAAAGCTAGCATCTGTGCTTTAGTTTTGAGCGCAATGACGCCACTTCGGTGACGCTGAGTGTGTTTGTGTAGATCACACCGCCTTCGGTGTGGCGTGATCTGTTGTGCGCCGCGATCGCGGTGGACGTCGATCAGGCCGCACACGGTGTCCGGTTGTGGCGTTGCGGGTCGCCCAGGATGAGCGGCCGGGGGAGGAAGGTGACGCATGACGGCGGATCTGACCAGGTTCGGCCGGGACACAGTCGTGACCACGGTGACGCAGGCCGCCAGTGTCTGGATGTCGCCGGGACTGCCCGGCGAGCGCTGGCGGCAGGTGGCTGACCTGCACGGGCGGGTCGCGCTGGCACACCTGGCGCACGGTGCGCCTCTGCTGCCCCTGGTGGACTTCACCGACCTGTTGACCGGCCCGCTGTCCGGGCTTCTGCCGGATGCACTGAGGGAAGCGTGCGACGAGGTCTTGCTGGTGGAGGACGGACAGCTAAGTGCTGCTGCCACTGACCTGCTGATGGAGAACCTCGCGCCGTCGATGACGGCCTCCGATGTCGTCGGCTGGTCGGTGCCGCGTCTGAGCGCGGAGAAGGTGCAGGGCTGGCTCTACGGACAGATGCTGGCTACGGGCACGGAGGAGGGGTACCGGCGAGCGCGACGGACCGTCATCGAACACGCGGCGGGGGAGATGTCGGAGGTGATCGACGCGATCAAGGCCGCAGGGCTGCCCCGCGAGGGCCTGGTCGAGGAGATCCCCGCATGGGCGTGGGTGGCGCACGAGGGGGAGCACTACTGGTTCGGGTGCCCCGTGTGCCGGTACCCGATGCGGTACCAACTCGGTCGGCTTGCCTGTGCCTACCCGCCGCACACGAAGGCTTTCGGCGGTTCGATCACCGTAAAGGCGGTGAAGGGCCGCGCACCGGTGGCCGGTGCGTGGAACGTCGAGCGTGCCGCGCAGTTGGGCGGACCACAGGTCACCACTGCGGTTCCGGTCAAGGATCAGGTGTGTCTCGTCCGGCCGGCGTGGCGGTACTCGACCATCCCTGGTTGTGAGGAGGTCCGCCTGCACCGCGAACTCGAGATGATGCCGGGCGTCACCGCGAGACTGTGGCCGTACGTCGACCGGTACGACCTGGAAGTGAGGGCACCAGGACGACGGCGGCCCTGGCGGGTCGATGTCAAGGACTACACCGACCCCGCGCGGCTGGCCAACGAGCTGCTGCGTCGGGGCAGCATAGGCGAATCTGACCTGTTGATCGTCGTCCCCGACTACCGGGCGGGCCATGTGGCGGTCCTCAACGAACGGCTGCGCCTTGCCACCGGATCACGGCGCCGGTTCGCCACGACGTCTCACCGATTCCTCACCGAGGTGAAGAGGGCCGCAGCCGGATGAGCAGCCGTTCGCGTTTCCACAGGACCGCCAACCGGTTCCTCGTCGGACCGTCGCTACGTCTGGCGCTCGGCCTGGCCGAACAGCTCTTCCCCACCGAGACCTGGGAAGGCGCGCCCGCAGTGGACCCCCGCGACGCGCGGTTCCTCCTCTCCGGCCAGCTCGGGGTGTGGAGCCTCTGGCGCGACGGCCTCACCGCCACGCAACGACATGCGATCGACCGCCTCATCCATCTGCGCCCTCGCCGCCTGGCCACAGAGGGAGGCCTGCGCGTCAGCCTCGCCGAGCACCTGCGCAACAACCGGTCGCCCCGCTACCTTGAGGCCGGAGACTTCCTGCAGGTGATCGACGGTGTGCCGGTCGGTGATCTGATCACTGCCGCGCTGCAGGAACTGGAGGATGCCTCATCCCCGCTGCGCGTCCCCCCAGAGGCGCTGGCCGACAGGCGCTACAGCTCATCGGTCTTCCTCGCCGGCCCCAGCCGCGACGAGTTCCGGCGCAACACCTACCTCATCCCGCGGGCGCCGATGCCCTACCCGCCTGTCCCGGTTCTGGACGCCGCCGCGCCAGCCGAGGTGGTGGCCGACCTCGCGGACATGCACGCCACCGCCGAACTGATCGACAAGAAGCGGGGTGACGATGCCTTCCGCCTAGCGGAGGTCCTGGACGGATTCTCACGGGAGCTGCGGACGCCACAGGGCCAACCCGTCGACCGGCTGAAGCTCGCGGCAGGGCCACTCCAGCTCATGATCGCTCCCACTGGTTCCGGCAAGAGCGTCTGGATGCGCGTCGCCGCCACCCACCTCGCCAGCCACAGAGGAGGCCGCCGCACCATTGTCCTGCTCACCCCCGATGTCGAGAGCACGCTGGATCTTGTCGCGGCCATCCGCAGTGACCTCGCGGCGCTGAGCCTCGACATCCCCGTCGTCGCACTCATGTCCCACCGGCGGCTCATCGAAGTGGCCATCCAGCGCACCAACGACGCACCGGAGGATCTGGCCGGCGCCAGGTGGACCTGGCAGGAGCTCGGCTACTCCTGCATGCTGAGCGACGAAGAAGGCGCCGCATGGCAGCCAGGCCAGGAACCCTGCACGGACCTGCATGAGCCCGGCGTCGAAGGCCGCCACCGATGCCCTCTGATCGGAGCCTGCGAGAAGTGGGCGCCATGGCGGCAAGCCGCCGGCCCAGCCAAGATCATCGTCACCAACCACGCCTACTTCCAGCAGGGCTCGGTGCCGTTTCCCGTCATCACGAACGGCACACTCCACGGACGGATGAGCGCGCAGGAGCTGCTGCTGCGGCGCGCCGACATCGTCCTTGTCGACGAGGTCGACGCCTTCCAGGGACATGCGGTCGCCCAGTCCGGCCGCACCCTCGTCCTGGCTCGTCGTGACACGCAGAAGCTGCTCCTGGAGAAGCTCGACGACCAGCGCAAGGAACAGGTCGAATCCGACAACGTGCCGGGCGAGCTCGAACTCGCCTTCCAGCGGGCCATCCACCGGGTCGAGTTCCTCTCCGAGCGCTACCTGGCCGCCGTCGTCAACGGGTTCATCGACCCGCAGGACCCACTCGGCCCCAAACAGGCCAGGCTGCACCTGCCACGCCGATGGGACAACCTCCTCGCCTGCCGCCTCTTCGGCCTCAACGAACTCGAAGACCGCCCCAGCGACGACCAACTCGACAGGTTCAAATCCCTGTTCACCCAGAACGAACCCGACCCTGACGCGCTACCCGCCGGCTGGGCGGACCTACGCAAGGAACTGCGCCTCGTCGTCGCCGACGAACCGGAATCCGACCTGATCCACAAAAGAAGCCAAGGCATCGTCAGTGCGATTCAAACGATCACCACGCCCACCACCGACGACGGTGAATTGGACGCCGACGCCGACCTGGAGGAAACGGACTGCGGCCGTCAGACCGGGAAGGACGACGATCCGGAAGACCCCACCGCTTCGGCGTGGCAGCTCCAGACCGCCCACCTTCTCCTACGCAGGGCGTTCCTCGGCGAACTCCAGCAAGGGCTCGCCGAACTGGAAGACCTACTGCCGCTGATGCGCGACAGCGGCATGCGGCTCGCCGACGACGTCGAAGCCGCGTTGGACCGAGCTCCCTCCTGGCAGGCAACACCCGAAGGACCGATCGGCCGAGCGGTCTTCGGATTCGCCGTCACCGGCGACCCGGAGAGCCGCTCCGACCGACAGTTCACCGCAGAGATCCTCTCCGGCGACCCACACACCTACACCGCAGACCTCGGAATCACCACGGCTCCCGCGCTCACGGGCGCGCCCAGAGTCATCGTCGGACTCTCCGCGACCGCCTACCTACCCGGTTCCCCCACCAACCACGTCCATGCCGACGTCGCCTGCTACTACCCCGACATCGCCGGCACTGGCACTGGCAGGCTGACCGTCAGCAACGCGTCCGTCAACGACCACACGACCAACCGCGGGATCGTCATCTCCGGGGCAGCCCGCAACCGCAAGGCCCAACTACTCGAAGGCATCGGATCCGGCCTCTGGGACCAGATCCTCGAACAGAGACTGCGAGACCTGCACGACCACCGGGACACCGAACGCCGCGACCGTGCCCGGGTCCTACTCGTCACGAACTCCTACGACCAGATGCTCGCCCTCTGCCGCGGCCTGATCGCCGGGGGAGCCCACCGCACCCGCATCGCCGTCGCCGTTCCCGCCGGTGACCGCCGCGGCCTGCAAATCCCCGACGACGTACTCGCCATACCCGCCAGCCGGCTGCGGACCTTCCCGGGCACGGGCAGGGACGTGCTGATCTCACCTTTCGCACGGGTTGCCCGCGGGCTCAACATCGTCGTCGGCCACCGGTCCGCGCTCGACTCCATCTGGGTATGCGTCCGACCCATCAAGCTCATCGACGAACCATCCGCACTGGTTGCCCACACCGGTGCCCACGCCCGCCGCAACCGGCACCCCGGCGAGGACCCGCGCGAGGAACTCGACGAACGCCACCGCATCGCCGCCAAACACCTGGAGCTCATCAACAGGTCCAACCCCGCCTTCGGGCGCCTGCCTCCCGACGTGCGAACCGCGATCTTCGCCGACGTCCTAGCCGACCTGATCCAACTCGCCGGGCGCGCAAGGCGTGGCGGCACCAACACCACTCTTCACCTGGTCGACAACGCCTTCCACCGAGGAGGCGCCGCACCGGGCAGCGACTTCGCCTCCCTCATCCGCAACCTCCACCAGCGATGGCGCGACGACAACCACCTGGACCAGGTCCGCTCCATCTACGGCACCACCATCGACGCGTTCTTCACGTTCGCCGGCATCAACGACAGGAACCCCTGATGCGCACCCTGGCCTTTCCCTACACCGAAGCGATGGCGGAGAAGATCCACGGCTACACCCTCGGCAGCGAGGTCAACGACACCTGGCAGGACCTGAACCGCCGATACACCCGGCACCCGAAGAACCTGCCGTACAGGGACCTGAGCCTCGGCCTGCGCTACGTTTCCAGCGACTACGCCACCATCTGCAAGGACCCCGACGGCCCCGGCACCCTGCTCCTGATGCGCAAGAAGATCGACACCGCCATCATCAGCCGGCTCTTCGCCGCCTTCGAACAAGACCTCGCGGCCCGGCACGGCGCGCCATTCGAAGACCTCCTCGGCCCACTGCTACGCCGTACCAAGCCACGCACGATCCACATCGCCAAGTACCTCCAGGCGGGCACGGTGACGCACGCCGATATCCCCAACTGGGTTTTCGACGTCGCCACCTGGCGCACCATTGAACTCCTCCGAGGCGCGCTCAAGCTCCCCGACGGTACGGACCTGCTTCTCCGTCCCGACATCGACGGCAACCTCGTCGCCTTCAACCGCCCGCTTCCCGAGACGCATCCCAGGGCCGAACAAGGCATCCACTACATCAGTCTCGAACCCATCACCGTCCCCGGCTACCCCGGCATCCTGCTCAACCTCGACGCCCACATCAGCGCCACCACCGGCTTCCCCGGCAACGCCAAGAGCCTCTGGATCGCCACCGACGACACCGGCATGTTGCTCACCGCCAAACACCGCTACGATCGCCCCACCAACCGAAACGTGATCACCGGGCTCCTTCCCCAACTTGTCGACTCCTTCAGCATCCGCGGCGTGCCCACCAACTTCACCGCAGATGACCTCCTCGCGGCCCACCCCCGCATCCGCGCCCGACACGCCAATACACCCGACAGGCACCCCATCGGCTCCGGACCGGGCCGCCGATTCCTCGACTGCGTGCTCGAGCACGCCACCGCCAGGCTCAACACCGAGTCGCTCGTCCTGGAAACCACACCCATACTCAACATCGACGCCCCCGGCGACCCCGACCGGCACGCGAAACTCGCCTCAGCCGTCAACGCGGCAGCACGGCCGATCCACATCAGCGTCGTCTACCAGGACGACCTACAGCGCCACCGGTCCGCCCAGGCGCTCACCGAAGTACTCAACCTCCCCGAGAACAGCCTCACCACCGCGGAGAACACCTTCCTCGACGGCGCGCTCACCATCACCTTCGACAGCGCCAAGACCGACATGCTGGTCACTCCCGGACCCATGCGCCCCCGGAACACCCTCGCCGAGCAGATCATCTCCACCAGGACCCCCGACGCCCTGCACCTCGTACTCGCCGAGAGCAACAAGGAACTCGCCGCAGCCAAGCCCACCGAAGACCCCAAGCCACAGCTTCGCCGCGCCCTGGCCGCCCACGGCACCGTCAGCCAGTTCATCGATCCAGCGTCAACGCCCAAGCCCGGCACCGTCGACCACCCCGCCAATGCCGCCGTACGAGACCTCCTCCGGGCAGCGGGACTCACCGCCACCACACCAACCCGGGTGTTCTCGCGCCCCCTGCAGCCGCAGCCATGCGTCATCGTCGGTCTCTACACCCGCGAACAGAACCAACCCGCCACCCGCATGATCAGCCTCTCCGCCCTCATCAGCGACGGAACCGACACACCCTGGTACATGCTCGGCTACCACCCCGACGCCCACGGCTGGAACAACCTTCCCGCCGCCATCGCCGCACATCACGCCACCGACCTGAGCCAGTTCAACGACCCGAACCCCGCCACCCGCACCGCACTGGCGCGGGCCTACACAGAACGGGCCCTGCACCAGCTCCGCACCCGCTACGACGACATCCCAATGATCATCTACATCGACGGCTCCAACCGGTACCCACTGTGGTCCGGCACTACCAACAAGAACCTGGGTCACGGACAGCTCGATGCGCTGCCCCACCTCGGAATGATCAATCCAGCCGACATTTCACTGGTCAGGGTCAACACGGCATCAGACGGCAAGCTGCCACAACCTGTCAGGGCAATCGGAAAGCGGGCGAGCGCTGACGACGGTGTAGTCCCGGCCACCGAACGGCTCTACCACCTTCCCGGCGCACACCAGGACACCTACTACCTGATCAACCGATCGCGCAGCGACAAGGCGTTCCAGTCCAGCGTCAGAGCCGGCCATCGTCAGACGCGATTCGACCTCGCGGAGGCAAGAGAGCTCCGGACGCCCTGGCACGCGATGACCTGCACGGAGTTCCTTCTCCTCGAACACGGCGCCTTCGAGCGCCAACACCTCGCGGCGCTCAGCGCGCGGCTCTGTGGGCATTCGCTGGCCTGGGACGGGCGGACAGCCCGAACCGCGCCCGTACACCTCGCTCGACAGGTTTTGGAGGATCATCCCGGGCGCAAGACGGCTGCACGCTGAGGTGGGCGAACGGCCGAAGAGGCCCGCGCACGGCCGGTCACTACACGCATACTGGACCGAGACTCTGGCACACGCGGCCCAGCGTGACCGCCGATCGGGAAGACGGAGAGGCTCACCACCCAACCCGCGCATCGCAACGCAACGCCCGATTCTCGAACCACAACGCCCAGTCGAGAACCGGTTCCGGTTACCGCGCTGCCAGCCTGGTGGACACGGTGTCCATCCTCGCGCAATAGCCATGTGCAAACTTTTCGATATGGCTGTTTTGTTGAACCAAATCGTGAGCTCGAACATCAGGGCGAACCTTGGCGGCTGCCCGTCGTGGTGCGTCAAGGTCCACGCCGAGGAGGAGTCGGGTAGTCCGGGCGACCGGGCCCGGGGGCACTCCCGGATGGTGATGGAGACCCACAAGGGTGGGGTCGGCGGGATGGCGGTGGAGATCCTCTCACTGGAGCACCTTGACCAGCCTGAGGAGAGCACCCCAGCGGAGTTGGTCGTGTCCGTTCCGGATCCGCTCAGTCTGGCCGACGCCGGCTACCTCGCCACCTCCATCAGGAAGGCGGTCACGGCAGCCCGTCGGACGCACCGGCCGTACTGGTTGAAGCGTGCGTGTCCGTCCTGGTGTGTCGCAACGCACGAGGACGGCGACCATCTCGAGGATCGCATCCACTGGCCAGACGACTCGCCGCCTGTGCTGTTGTCGTTGCACAGCTCGGTCATACTGCCGGCGAGTCGTGCAGCGATGGGACGTACCGGCCGCCGGGGCTGGAGGTCGACCTGGAGCAGCACGCCGACGCGGTCGAGCCGATGGTGAAGTTCGTGATCGAGGGCGCGACGGCGGCGTTGTGTCTCACGCTGGACGAGGCCGAGCATGTGCGGACGGCGGTCGGACGAGTTGTGGCCATGGCGCGAGATACGGGCAACCAGCTGCTCGAGGCCGAATCTGTCGGTCCAGCGCCGAGGCCGGACCGGTCGCGCCTCGACCAGACCGTGGTCGATCTGGTGGTCCACGACGAGGGCCTGACAGCCGAGCAGAAGATCAGTGAGCCATTTTCATCCTGCGTAGCGGTTGGCTTCGACGTGGTGCAGCACGAGGATGGTCTGCACGATCGCGGTCGCGCGGTGTGGGCAGCAGCGCAGCTTGGCCAGGATCTTCCAGGTCTTGAGGGTGGCGATCGCGCGTTCACCGCGAGCACGGATCTTCGCGTGCGCCCGGTTCACGGCCTTCTGTCGGCGTGACAGCTTCGGCCGGAAGCGGCGCCGCTTGAACGGTGTGCGCACGCTACCTCGCGCACCCTGATACCCCTTGTCCGCGAAGGTCATCACATCCGTGTTGGCCAGGGCCTCGATGATGCCGTGATCCCGGGCGGCGGTCAGATCGTGGGTCGAACCCGGCAGGGCTGGTGAGGCCCACACGAGTCGACCGACTGCATCGGCGATGACCTGCACATTCACGCCGTGACGTTTGTGCTTGCCGGAGTAGTACGGCTTCTGGTCGGCGACGCGGTCGATCGGGATCAGGGTGCCGTCCAGGATCGCGTATGCCAGCAGCCGGATGCGCCGCATGGCGGTGTCGAGTTCTTCGGCGGCTGCGCTGAGCAGGGCGATCGCTTCCTGGACGTAGCGCCAGGCAGTCGCCACGCCGATCTCGAAGCCGGCGGCGAGGCGGGTGTAGGTGTCGCCGTTGCGCAGATGGGCCAGGGCGAGTAACGACTGCCGGCCTGGGCTCAGTCGCCGCCAGCGGAACCGGCGCTGCTTACGGTGGGAGCGGATGCGTTCGGCGAGGTGGTTCAGGGTCCGGTTGGACAACGGGATCGTGGCGGGGTAGGACAGCATGGCGAGGCTCCCGGTCGGGGCATCGGGTTTTGGTCGATTTGCTGTCCTACCTGGAGCCTCGCGCCCATCGATCATCGGGTCCGCCACACCCGCCGAGCTGCAAGATCAGCCTGGAAAAGGCTCAGTGTGTTCCGCGGCGTGGTCGCCGAGCGACTTACCCAGCAGGGTCTGAGCATCGCTGAGCAGGCCGCGCGGTTGAACTGCACCGAGGAGCAGGCGCTGGACGCGATGGTGGACTTCGCGATGTGGTCGCACGCCGGCTACCTGCTTCCACCCGCCAAGCCGGCCGAGCCGCAGTGCCCGGCGTGGTGCGGCGGGGAGTGCCTTACCGAAGACGGCGTCCGCCTGCACGACCGACACGTGGCCATCGTGTACGGCCAGCACCACGAATGCGTCAACGACATCAAGGTCGCGACGGTCGACCTTCAGGCGTTCAACTCCCCCGACGGGTACGACGAGCCGCCCTCGGTGACGCTGGCTATCGACAACCCGGAACAGCGCCCCACCGACATGACCAAGCTCGACGGGATGAGCCACGACACGGTTCGGAACCTGGCCGCATCGCTGCTGTCGGGCTTCTGGGACCGCACCACGATCCGGCTCACCCCTCAGAAAGCGGCGAACCTCGGCGCGTCACTGATCGCCGCATCCCGCGCTGCCCACAACAACATCGCAGTCGAAGCCTGAACGCAGCGAGGATGTGAGCGGTCCGTTCGATCGAATATGTGCCTCGGACGTCACTCAGTGACGCAACCATCGCGATGGTACGCGACGTAACGGCGCCTGAGTGAGCTAGTGGCTGCCATAGTTGATAGTCAGGATTTCAACCACCCGGTGCGGCTCATCTTGCGGCCCAGTTACATAGTTGTCGTGATATCGATAGTCTGCGCGCGCCTTGCTTGTTAGTTCGTAGTGATGCACACGTGACCATCCATCACCAGCAGACTTGCCAGCACGGCCTCTGAGGATAGTGATCGAGGCGATAGCCGACTTTTCGTTCGGCATGCTCGCCAAATGGTCCCAGAACTGCTGAGCCTGCTGCAGGCCAACCTTGTCTGCAAGCTGGTCGTAGTGTCGCTTGTAACGCTTGTGGATTAGAACGCGGTAAGTCGGCTTTTCGCGTGGTTTGCCACCAGGTCGCTTGGCGGGTTGAGATGGATCGTATGCGCTTGAGCTCACTCTGTCCCGCCAGCGGCACCGCTCCCCACGGGTCGGGGAGCTTCCTCGAAATCTGCGTCGCTGCGGTCACCCAGCAGGATGCGTCGACGAAGAGGATCTTCGAGCTGACGAGCGGTGGTACGCCACGCGTTGACGCACTCGTCAAGTCCGCTGGGGTCTTGGTCGGCGTTCGCGAGTACTAAGGCCTCATGCAACTCACCTACAAACTCCGCTAGATCGTCAACGTCGAACGCGCGAAGCCATGCAAGATCACCGAGGTCGGTGATAGACGGCATCACGCCACGTCGAAGGAGTTCTTCTAATCTCAGATGAACGGCTGACCATCGAGCCATCGTTTCTAGCCAGACCAGGTGGCTCTCAGGGAGCATCACCAGGCTCGTCCCGTCTTTGTCTCGAAGACGTGCGCGGCCGGAACGTGCGGCGTCGAGGAACTCAACTCGTCTCTGGTTGGTCAGATCGCTGGCTTGGAAGATCGTTGACCCCATGATGCCTCCCTGTACTCAAGATAGTATGCACGATCCTGGGTGTCAACGCAGGTGAACCCCGAAGGCGATGGCTAAGTCACGGAGGGTTGTCCTCGGGCGTCCCGTACGGCAAAATCTGAGCGGGACTGACCGATTGGCAAGGGGCTCACAATCGACGACGAGGTTGATCGGCCGTTCGATGCTCGCCAGACGTGGATGAACGAGGAGCAAGACGGCCCAGTAGCTGGGTGGCGAACGGTTTCGTTGGTCACCTGCCTGAGGCAGGCACTGCTTGAGCGAGCTACCGGCGGCCGCCGGCCATCCGAAGCTCGCCACATGGATCCCGCCAGACTGGCCGAGGTTACCGATCAGTTGACCGCGCGTGGTGTCGATGGGGACGCGCTCGTGCGTTACGGGATAGTGTCCGAAGTGGCGCTTTGCATTCTAATTGATCTCGTGCTAGGCGAGCTCTTCCCCATTGACCGAAATTCACAGGAAATCAACGCGGACTGGCGGACAGTATTCCAGCTCGACCACCCCGCCGTCAAAGAGAAGATCAGAAAGTTCCCGAAGGACCCGGAAGCCGCATACGAATCGATCCGAGGGCTTCTTGCTGGCCATGGAGCGGGACCTGTCACGGTGGCTTTCGCGCGCGTGATCTGTTGGGCTACGAATGTGGCTAATCTCGAGTCTTTGCTCGCGTTGTCAGCTCCTTCGCAAGAAGTGGTAGCAGGTGTGCCCGTAACTGCTCCAGACGAAGAGATGATGAGAGCCTATCGATGGATCGTCGATCGGTTCTCAAGCACCTACTACTCGGAATGGGCTACGGAGTCATTGCATTCGGAGTGGCGTTGGCAGCGGGGGATCGGCGCACCGCCGTGCCCCGTCGATCTGACGGTCGAGCCGCCCATCCGTATGAATGCTCTTGAGCACCAGATAGCCTCGCGGGCCGTCCTAGACTCGCCTTCAGTCGCCTCGATTGCTGCCGCTCCACTCTCGCATCAGGTCGCGCCCCATGCCCGTGCACTGTTGAGTGAAGGGAAGGTCGAACAAGCTGCCGCATTGTTCGAGTTCGCTTGCAAGCAGGACCCGGAAAAATCCGGATCTCCGCAACAATCTCGGATTCTGTCTTATCCCTTCCGCGCCTCGGCTGGCGCTCGGCCATCTGGATGCGGCGCGCAGATTGGGCTACGCCCCAATTGCCATTAACGTGTATAACAAAATGTGTTGCTACGTCTCCATGGACCGCCCTGCGCTCGCCGTCAGGGAGTCGGACAAGCTTTTTGCTGATTTGGTTAGTGATGCGGCTGCGGTGCCAGCCATTGTGTGGTCAATAAGTAGTGATCGCGAACATGTTCTCACTAGGACTGATGACGTCCGAAATAACGCCCGTGCCCTCGCGACCTTCGCTCAAACGCTCCACGAAAAGCGTTTTTCTGATACGTCTAGCAGTGAAGAGGCTGCCGGAGAGTAATTGAATTAGTCTGCTTAATTGGTGACTACGGCACGGGGGTGTTCTAGGAGTCGTTGGCCACGACCGCCCCGAGCGGCGTTCGACGACCTGACCGACAAGTGGGGTGCGCGGTATCCGGCGTTGATCCGCCTGTGGGACAACGCCTGGTCGGAGCTCATCCTGTTCCTCGACTATAACCTAGAGATCCGCACAGTCATCTGCTCCACCAACGCGATCGAATCGCTTAACGCCCGCTACCGGCGAACAGTCAAGGCCCAGTTCCGGCAGAACCCGATGGGCGATGCGCTGGTAACCCTGCGGGTGCCGATAACCTCATCCGCGCTGGTCAAGCAGCATGCTCGTATTCGTGGAGGATGCCGCCCAGTCGATCATGTCGGCGGATGTGGAGACGCGCGAGGTTAGCCTGTTCGGTCATTGGGTCGGGTAGTGCTCGCAGGGGTCGGGCGTTGGCGATGCCTCGGTGCGGGCGGTGCTGATTGTGGTGGTGTTCGTACTCGCGTAGGGCGTGCAGCAGATGCGCCTGATTCCAGATCAACATCCGGTCGAGCAGTTCGTGGCGGCAGGATTGGATCCACCGTTCCATGATTGAGTTCATGCGAGGCATCCGTACCCCGGTGAGCATGGCCTCGATGCCGGCGTCTGCGAGGATCGTGTCGAACGGGGCCGGGTACTTGCCGTCACGGTCGCGGATCAGGTACTTGACGTGGCAGCCGGTGTCCTCTAGGTCCATGAACAGGTTCCGAGCCGTCTGGGTGACCCAGGTGGCGTTCGGATGGGGCGTGGCGCCGAGGATCCGGACCCTTCGGGTGGCGTGTTCGATCACCGCGAGGACGTAGAGGCGGGCGCCGGTCAGCGTCACGGTCTCGAAGAAGTCCGCAGCGATCAGGCTTTGGGCTTGGGAGCGCAGGAACGTTGCCTAGGTGATTGGTGTTAAACGATGGCTGCCACTGGTGTGGCGGCCATCGTTTTCTATCTATTTCGGGTAGTTTGCTGGTGTGGCGTTGGGTGTGGCTTCACAGCAGCTGGACCTGCTGGATCCGGTGAGCCGGTTCTGCGACGAGGCGTTACCAGCCAACTCGATCTTCACATTTCTACACGAGCATCGGGAGACGCTGTTCCCTGACGGGTTGTTCATCGACCTGTTCGCGGCGGTGGGTCGCCGGTCGGTGCCGCCGTCGGTGGTGGCCACGGTGATGGTGCTGCAGCGCCTGGAGGGGCTGTCGGACCGGGAGGCGGTGGACCGGTTCACGTTCGACGCCCGCTGGCGTTACGCCGCCGGGGTCGGCGGCTGGGACGGCGCGGGCCGGGTCGGGTTCGCCCACACTGTGCTGGTCGACATGCGCGAACGGCTGCGTCGCTCGGACCGTCCGGACCGTATCTTCCAGGTCGCGTTGGACGCCGCCCGGGCCGCCGGGCTGCTGGGTCGGCGGCGGGTCCTGGATTCCACGCCCCTGTATGACGCGGTCGCGACGATGGACACGATCACGCTGATCCGCTCAGCGATCCGGGGTCTGCTCGCCGCCACCGACGGTGACCTGGCCGAGCGGCTGCGGGCCGTGCTGTCGGGCGGTGACGACTACAGCAGCACCGGCAAGCCGGTCATCGACTGGGACGACAGAGGCGCCCGCGACGCCCTCGTCGACTCCCGCGCCCGCGACGGTTACGCCCTGCTCGCCGTCCTCGACGGGCTCACCGACCTGCCCGAACCGGTGGGTCAGGCGATGCGGCTGCTGGCCACCGTCCTCGGCCAGGACCTGGAGGCCGGCGAGGGCGGGACGCTGCGGATCGCCCGGAAGGTCGCCCCGGATCGGGTGATCTCCACCGTCGACCCGGAGGCTCGGCACGGGCACAAGACCAACCACCGCGGCTTCGACGGCTACAAGGGCCACATCGCTGTCGACCCGGACGTCGAGGTCATCACCGCGACCGCGGTGACCGCCGGCAACGCAGGCGACGTCGAACCGGTCGCCGGGCTCATCGCCGACCTCACCGACACGACCACCGCCACCGCCGACGACACCGCCGTCTACGGCGACGCGGCCTATGGCGCCGGCGAGGTCCTGCAACAGCTCGACACTGCGGGGATCGACATCAAGACCAAGGTCCAGCCACCCGTCGCCCCGACCGGCAAGTTCACCAAGGACCGCTTCGAGGTCAACCTCCGCGATGCCACGGTGACCTGCCCTAACGGCCTGACCGTTGCGATCCGGCCGGTCAAAGGCCACGCCCGCCACGCCGGCAAAGCCGACTTCGGCACCGCCTGCGCCACCTGCCCCCTGCGCGGGCAGTGCACCGACTCCAAGACCGGCTGCAGCATCACCATCGGCCACCACGAAGCCTGCCTCACCGCCGCCCGCACCCGTCAACAGCATCCCGCCTGGCAGGCCGACTACCGCGCCACCCGACCCAAAGTCGAACGCAAAATCGCTCACCTCATGCGCCGACGACATGGCGGACGACGCGCCCGCATGCGCGGCCGGCACCGCGTCGCCGCCGACTTCACCCTCCTCGCCGCCGCGGTCAACCTCGCCCGACTCGCCACCCTCGGCCTCACCCACACCCTCCACGGCTGGACCCTCAACCCCGCCTGAGGACCACTGGCCCCCGCTGACCCCACCCGGCAAACGCTCTGAAGGGCCTGCACCGCCGCCCCGGCACCGGTCTCAGCGCCCGAAGCCCCCGAACCAGCGCACCGAGCCGGCAGCAACGGCGGTCGCCCGGGACCCGGTCAACCGCCGTTTAACACCAGCTACCTAGGTGCTGTTCGTGCGTTCGGGTGCCGGGTCGACGCCGGCGTCGTGGAGAATCTCCCACACGGTGGACGCGGCGACCTTCACCCCGAGGACGAGCAGTTCGCCGTGGATACGCCGGTAGCCCCAGCCGCTGTTCTCTCAGGCCAGGCGCAGCACCAACGTCCGGATCGACCGAACCGTTCGCGGCCGACCGGCCCGCGGGGCCGGGACTGTCGGGCGTGCCGGCGGGCGATCAGATCGCGGTGCCAGTGGAGCACGGTCTCCGGGCGTACCAGCAGCCGCAGCTGGTGCAGAAGCGTTCGCGGTAGCGGGTGCAGCAGGGCCGTCAGCCAGGCCCGGTCGGCCGGGTTGAACCGGACCCGGTCGCCACCGAGTTGCCGTCCGAGGACCATGATCTGGTGACGCAAGGCGAGGATCTCGGCGTCCTTGTCGCGGTCGCTCATCGGTAACAGCCGCAGCAGCGCGAGGGCGTTGGTCACATCGAGATAGGCCAGTCGCAGCAACACAACCGATCATCCTCGCGGAACACTCTGCATCGAGCCTCACCGAGGTCCGGTCGCCGAAACCAGTCAGATTCCCCGCGCCCACGTCGGCAGTGGGACGGCTGTGAACAGGATGGATGAGGTTCTCGGCACCCGCAGCGTCGAGGTCAGAGTCGATGCGCCACTGCTCCGTTTGCCAGTAGCGCTTGCGGCGGGGCGGCTGGCATGGCCAGAGATAGGCTCCGGCGATTGCGATTCGGACTGGCCGGTTCGTGCTGGTGCTGGCCGCTGCCTGCTTCGGTCTACTCGGGCGCGGTGAGAACGCCGGAAGGCGCACGCGAAGCAGGGTCGACGGCGACCCAGCCCTCGCTCGTCTCCGCTCAGTCACCGGAACCTTCTGGATTGACGAGTGCAGGACAGGCTACAGGCTAGTGACCGCCGCTACGAACACGAGCATCGGCGACGTGGTAACGGTCCTGGGCACCAGCCCCGAGCTGATCCGGCTTCTAGCCAAAGACCCACGGGATTACCATTATGGCGCAACGGGATCCCACATTTCAGGCACGGATTCGTTCGGACCGGGGCTGCGGGCGGGTGTGGCCGTACCCAATCGTTGACGTCATGCTGATGGGGTGACGACCAACAGCGCAGCCGGGGGCCTACGGAGCGGGTTGGACTGGCGCAGCCGGTTGTCCATGCTTTTCCTCGCCCCGGCCGGCGGTATGAGCGTCAACCTCGTGAGCAACGATTTCGGCTACCCTGCCGTGGCCGCCGCGACCGTGGCCGGCGCGGTCCTGTGGGCCGCCGCCTCGCTCCGTCGGCTGCCTCCGCGTGCCCCGCTGGTCCGCTACACCGCTCGTGCCCTACTTGCCCTGGCCCTGCTCGCCGCGATCGTGGCCGCCTTCGGCCCAGCACCTTGGTCTGCCTACGCCACCTTGACCGCAGTTGTCTTGGCGGCCACCGCTGTCCTCACCGTCAACGCTGTCGATGCAGCTCTTGCCCTGCTGCTCAACGTAGCGCTCGTCGGCACGGGGGTGGCGGTCGTTGGCAGTGGCATCGCGAATCTGACCACCAGCATCCTGGGCGTAACCGTCATCCTGATGGGTGTAACTTTCACCCTGGTCGGTGCAGTGGCTCTTCTGGCTGGCATCTCTCTCGTCGGCACCGGGAGCCCGATCTTCACTGATAGAGAACTTGAGATCATCGGAAACGACATCGCGCTTCAGGCCGAGCTAACCAAGACCATCAAGTTTACGACCCTATGTGGGAAGGCGCTCACCCTCGGCGGGATGGTGATCATCGGCACCGGCATCGCCGAGGCCGCCCCCGACAACCGGTTCCTGGACAGCGCCATGACCACCGTCGTCGGGATGATGATCACCGGCACCGGCATCTCGTTGCAAACCAACAGCCGCCTCTTGGATAGCGTCATGATCATTGCTTTCGGAGTGGCGACCGCTGGCGGTGGCATCGCGAACCTGACTAGCAGCCACATCCTGGTCGGCGCGGGGAGAATCGGCGTCGGGGTGGCGGTGGCCGGCGGTGGCATCGCGGTGCTGATTCGCCACACCGATCTCACGACACGGCTGCGGGAGTGGCGCGCGACCCTGACGCAGGATCCGACGAGCAAGGAATCCGCAGCACAAAATCCGGGCCAGGAACAAGGGGCGTCCGACGCCCAGCCTCCATCGTGAAGGTGCCGTAGCCATACCGGCAGGTGGCCATTGCGCGGGTGTGTTCGTGGTTGCCGGTGGTGGCTACCGCTTGGGTCACGGCGGCGAGGGTCTGCGCCTGTTGGTTCGGGTCGGCGATGGGTCCGTCGGTGACCTCGATGGCGCCCAGCCGTGGTCAGCTCTGTATCGCGCCGGGCGGGGGCGTACGCCTCGGCGCCGCCCGGTAGCGGCGGATACCAAGACGTGAGCAGTACGTGCGGCATAGGCGCTCCTCAGCCGCCGCCGGTCGCCTCGATGAAGGCTCGCAACAAATAGGCCGGATTGTTCGCCACCCACATCGAGTGTGGGATTGTTGAAGGGCACGC
Organism: Micromonospora sp. WMMD723; assembly: GCF_049863385.1. NCBI lineage: Bacteria > Bacillati > Actinomycetota > Actinomycetes > Micromonosporales > Micromonosporaceae > Micromonospora > Micromonospora sp. WMMD723. Next base: position 1,831,796 of record NZ_JBMKNR010000001.1, on the reverse strand, counting down.
CCGGTACTGCGGGCGCTCTGGTCCCACAACACCATCATCGGCGGCCTCCCCACCCTGGCCGCCGCCGCGATCAAACTCGCCACACCCCTCGAAACCCGATGCAGCCGCGATCGTAACCAGCAAAGCCACCACGACGGGCCTACAACCCGACGAACCTGCGCCGACGTAGGAGCGCAACTGCGGCCGGGACGGGGCGAGCCAGCCGTAGCAGGTGGAGACGGGGGCTCGCATCGTCGGGTGCCCGCGACAGCGACGCGAGAAGTGCCGCGCGGGATTTGCCTGTGGTCGGCACAGTGGTGTGGTGTCCGACGAAGTTCCCACGGTCTATGCCGACGAGTCCAGCAACTCCGGGGAGAATCTCCTCGATCCCTATCAGCCGGTGTTCGCCGTGGCCGCCGTGCATCTGAGCGTCGTCGATGCACAGGCGATGGTGCAGTCCGTGCTAGACGCGCTCCCCCCGCGACAGGGTGAGCCGAAGTACAGCGCGCTGGCGAAGAGCAGGCGGGGCCAAGCGGCGCTCATGTCGGTCCTCCCGAGGCTCAGAGAAGGCGAGGCGACCGCATTCGTTGCGCACAAGCGTTTCATGATCATCGCGAAGATGATCGACTATCTTGTGGTCGAGCTGCTCCGAGCGGACGGCTATGACATGCATGCGGACGGTTCTGCTGTCGGGATGGCGAACCTCGTGCACCTGACCGGCCCTGTGCTCGGTGACGAGCGTGCCTACGAGACGATGCTGGCGACTTTCGTCAACGCGATCCGGCCCAACCAGCCGGCCACCCCTGACGATCTGTTCGATGTGATCGAGGCATACCATCGGACAGTCCAGGAGGGCTGCGATACGCCTTCCAGTCTCCTGCTCGCTGCGCGTTGGCACGCACAAGATCTCTTCAATCTCATCGATGCTCGCAAGATTCGCGACATCCTCGATCCTGCGGTTCCATGCCTGATCGAGCTGTGTCGTCACGTCGGGGCGGCCATCGGCGAGTTCCACCTGGTGCACGACTCGTCGAAGACGATCAACCGGAACCTCCCGTTGCTGCTGTCGCTCGACCAGGTCCCAGCGGTCACGCCCGGCCTCCCGGCACAGGCGCTGCCGGTCATCGACATCACCTTCGCCGACAGCCGCACGACACCGCAGTTGATCATCGCCGACTGGGTGGCAGGTGCCGTCCGCCAGGTCGGACAAGCGCGGGCGACGGGCACCGACGAAGATTCGTTCGTTGCGCAGCTCGCCCCTCTCGCAGAGCGATGGACGGTCGACAGCGTATGGCCGAACAAGGATCTGATCACGACGCCGCGATGCATCTGATCCCGGTCGTCGCACCCATCCCCGCATCGAGGACTCACCCGCTGCCGGCCTGCACCTTTATCGAGTTGGCGCTGGATCTCCGCAGGTCCCGATCCGGCGAGGTAGCGGATCCCTTCCCGTTCAAGGCGAAGATCCGAGGCCCGGGGACTTGCCCCTCACCGATCTCAGAACCAGATCTGTCGAGGGCTGCGCCGCCGTAAGCCCGCTTCCACCCCCGGCTCGTCGATCAATGAGCGGCCAGCCAGACCGACAACGACCTGCAGGCCGACCGGCGAGTCGCCCAGGTAGACGACCTCGGAGAGGGTAAGGCCCATCGGAGCGTCGGTGTCCTGGTATCTCGCCCAGCCGGCGTCGTCCGTCTGGTGGTACCGCCCGGCGACTAGGTCGTCCTGAGACAGAGCCGAATGTGAGACAGAGCCCCAGATCTCGGTGCACCGGATCGCGTTCGCGGGTGTTAGCGGCCCGGCCGTCACCTGGGAGAATGGCGGTGCGGGTTTACCGGGCAATGTCGACAAAGGCCGTGGGACCGTGATGGAGTGACCGCTAGGTCGGCAGCGCGTTCGGTTGCCCGCCCAGCGCCTACCGACATCGCCCGCAGTGATCTCGTTGGGTCGGGCAGGCCGCCGCTGCGACACTGAGGTCCTCCATGTGACGCCGCTCATCTTGTTCTCCACGCCTGGCATTCGGTCCCAAAGGAGCCCTGCTCCGGATGATCTTGGCGGCAAGGTGAGGTGACCGGTGGGAGCGGGTCACGTCGGCGGGGAGCGAACTGGCTTAGGCTGCGGCACGGCGTCCAACCCCGGCAGTGCGAACCATTCCGACGAGACGGTGCGCCGTGCGAGGCGGAGCTTCCCCCGGCTCCTCAGAAGGATGCGGCGTACGGGCGCTCGGGCGTGTTGTCGAACGGTTCGAACAGGCTGGCGATCGTCTTGGCATGTAGCTTGCCGGGATTGGTCATCAGCATGGCGTAGTCGCTGTCCTGGAAGAGCGTGTCCAGGATGCCCTCCCAGTCGTAGTCGGCGGTGGATTCGGGTAGCTGCTCCAGGTCCTTGTCGAAGGCGCCGAGTTCGAGTTCGACGGTGGCGCGGTCGGTCATGAGGTGCAGGGCCATCTCCTCGGCGTTGGTACGGGGGTGGGGTTCAACGCCGTGGGCGAGGTCGGCGGCCAGGTCGAGGAACGCGATGCGGAACCGCTCCACCACGACGGGGGACAGATGCCGGAAGAACGGCGGGAACGCCTCCCAGCCGTCCGGGTCCTCCAACGCCGCCGTGACCTCGTCGCTGAGGATCTCCGCAGCGATGTGCAGCAGCAGCGCGGTCCGCGGAGTGATCACCGGGGGCATGCAGGTGTCGCACTCGCCGCTGTCGCAGGCCGCGCAGTCGAGGCATCCATCGGCGCAGGTCGTGCAGGTGTCGCATCCACCCGTCGGGCAGCCGGTGACCGAGAAGCTGGCGAATCCTGCGGTCGCTCGGCGTCGCAGGTGCACAGCCAGGGCATGAGGGTTGGTATCGAGGGCATCGACGATCGAGGTGACCGCAGCGCGGACCGGGCCTGGCTCGGCGTTGAGCGCGGCCAGCAACCGGTCCCGGGTCAGCTCGGGCGGGTGCCCGACAGTCAACAGGTTCAACAGATCCGCGACGGTGTCGGCCCGCTCCGGAGTGGGGAACGTGGCCAGGGCCTCCACCGTTTCCCCGCCGCCGTGGTCAACGATGGCGAACACCCGGTGGGTACTGGCGGTGTGCTGCGGCAGGAAGCCGTGATAGATCGTCCTCATCTGGGAGTCCTTCTCATGGGTGGGCCCACTCAACGGGCGGGCTCCGCGAGGGAGAGAGCATGACGGGGCTGCACGTCGCGGTACGTCCACAACGCCGGTGCCCAAGAAGATTCGCGGCTGCCTGCCAGGGTGCGACCCTGACCGCGTGGCCAGATACCTGACTATCAGAGTTAGACCTACCAGGCAAGCTCGATCTTCAACAGAACGCCGCTGCGCCCCTCGCTGGATCCGACTTCCCAGCATGGCGAAGGGGTGGCCGTCGCACCCCGCCCTGGTCGGGGTGATCGGGGGTGCTCCGTGGGTGCTCGGACGTCGGGGAACTGGCCCGGACGGACTGGACTGAGCCGGATTCTCGACTCTACTTCTGAGTGAAATACATGCTGATGAACGCCGCACTAATCTCGCACCTGCAATAACGCATTCGGATCGGGGTGGACGGGGCTGGACTTAACTGGAAGGATCTACGGATCAGAAGGTTAGGGGTTCGAGTCCCTTCGGGCGCACACGTTCTACCAGGCAATATTCATGATTGCCGCTGCTTTCGGGTCGGTGTGGGTCGCATGTGGGTCACGTCTGTGACCCACATGTCGGGCCTGGTGGGGCTGTGTTGACCTGGGCTTACGGGGTTGATGCGCAGCGGATTCGCGGAGGGATGATGCGGATCCGCCTCTTTGTCTGGGCACCATGTCCACTCGGTTGATGATCATGGTGTGCCTGCTGTCTAGCCTGTCCGGGTGTCTTGGGGGATGGGTGGCTAGGGCCAACGAGGCGGGCCTGGTTTATCGGCGGTGCGGCTGTCGGTGCGAGCAGACCGGTCGCCAGTTGGGTGTGCGGTGCGAGCGTCTCGCTGAGTTCGACCACGGCCGTTGGTACTTCGCGGTGCAGTTGACGGGTGTTGACGATCGGCGTGTCCGGGTGCGTCGCGGTGGTTTCGCCAGCAGGGCGGAGGCCGAGCGGGCCTGTTGGGCGTTGCGGCAGGTGCCGGGGCACGAGGCGGCCGGGATGTGGACGCTGAGGCGTTGGCTGGAGTTCTGGTTGTCGGAGAACGAGGGGCGGCTGCGTCTCTCGACCATTGTCAACTACTGCGGCCTGGTGAACGACTACCTCATCCCGCAGCTGGGTCACGTCCGGATGCGGAGGTTGCGTACCCGGGATGCGCAGCGGGCGATGGACCGGATCTCGCACCGCCACGTCCGGGGTGGACGGCTGATTTCTTCGGGCACGCTGAACGGTATTCGTGCGGTGCTGCGCAGCGCGCTGTCGGCGGCGCGGCGGCAGGGGGTGATCGACCGGAATCCCGGTCGGGGGCTGCGGCTGCCGAACGGGGCGCGCCCGCGGGCGGTGGTGTGGGACGCGGAGCGGGAGAAGGCGTGGAACGACACGGGGGTGCGGCCTCGGGTGGCGGTGTGGGGGCTGCATCAGGTCGGTCGGTTCCTGGAGTCGGTGCAGGGCGATCCGTTGTTCGCGTTGTGGTGGCTGGTGGCGTTGCGGGGGCCGCGCCGGGGTGAGATCGCCGGGTTGCGGTGGGAGGACATCAACCTGGCCGATGGTGAGTTGACCATCCGGGAGCAGGTGGTCGTGGTGCGTGGGGTGGAGCGGTTGGGTCCGCCGAAGTCGGCGGCCGGGGTGCGGACCTTGGCGTTGGACGAGTTCAGTGTGCGGTTGCTGACGGATCTGTGGCATCGGCAACGCCGACGGTTCGGTCGGGTGGACCCGAAGCAGCGGGTGTTCCTGCACGAGGATGGGCGGCCGGTGCGTCCGGACTGGCTGACCCGCCGTTTCGCGAAGCTGGTCAAGGATGTGGATCTGCCGCCGGTGCGGCTGCACGACCTGCGGCACGGCGCCGCGGGGATCGCCTCGGCCGCCGGGGTGGACCTGAAGCAGATCCAGGAGGACATGGGCCACCACACCCCGCTGACGACAATCGAGACCTACATCTGCGTGTTCCAGCAGATGGCCAAGAAGGCGGTACGGGCGTCGGCCGAGCTCCTCCTACAGCATGTGCGGGTCAGGGCGTCTCTGGCGGGGGCCTACCAAGCCTGATCTTCGAGGCGGGGCGCTTCGGATAGCGGCCTGCCCGGGAGCAGGGGAAGCGTTCCTGTCCCAGGGCAGGCCGTCCGGTGAGCGAGGGGTGGTCAGCGAGTTCCGTGTGTTCGGGGGCCGTCGGGCTCCGGCTGCATGGTGGCGTTGTCTTCGGCTCTTGGTGGCATCTGCTGGCTTCGCTCGGAGATCGGCTCCGTCGTCGCGGTTGTTGGCGGGCGTCGCTTCCCGTGATCGCGACGCCTGGCGGGCGGACGCATCTCGGCGCCCGGGTTGCCGGCTTTGAGGACGAGGCGGGCGGTGGCTTCGGCGGCTTTGTGTTGGGTGGCGGGCAGGCTGGTGGTGTAGGTGTCGGCGGTGATCCGGATCGTGGCGTGGCCGAGCTGGTGTTGGATGGTCTTGAGGTCGGCTCCGGCGGTATGGGCGAGGGTGGCGGCGCCGTGGCGAAGGTCGTGCAGCCGGATCGGGGGTAGCCCGGCCCGGTCGACCAGGAGGCGCAGACGTTGGGTGAGGTAGCCGGGGTGCACGGGTAGCCCGTCGGGGCTGGTGAACACGTAGCCGCTGTCGTGGCAGACCTTCCCGCCGCCGGTTCGGCGGGTGCGGTGGTGGCGTTGCCGTTCGGCGTGCCGGCGCAGTATCCGTGCGGTGTGCCGGTCGAGGGCGATGGTGCGGCGGCTGGTCGCGGACTTGGGTGGGCCTTCGTAGACGTCGTAGCCGGCGGTGGTGCGTTGCCGCACGATCGATAGTTGGCGGGCGTGGAGGTCGATCTCGGTCCAGCGCAGGCCGGCGGCTTCGCCGCGGCGCAGGCCGCGTAGGGCGATCAGCCACCACAGGGCGAACAGGTTGTCGTCGCGGACGTAGTCGAGGAACGCGGCGAGCTGGACCGGTGTCCAGACCGCGACCGACGGCCGCTCACCGGTGGCTTCCCATTCAGCGACCCTGTTCTCGGTCCACAACCGCGCCAGAGGACGCTCCTGGACGGGTAGCTCCACCCGCCGGGCGGGGTTGTCCACGATGAGGCCCTCCCGGATGGCGGCGTTGAGCGCGGCCCGCAACGTGGTGTGGACGTGCTGCAGCGTGCACGGCGTCTGCGGCTGGCCAGACCGATTGCGGGTGGCGGCGATCTGCGTGAACGCCGCGTTGAGCTGCCGGGAGGTCAGCTCACCGAGGATCAGGTGCCCGACGTGGGGGACGAGGAAACGCTCGACGTCGCGTGTGTAGTGCATCCTGGTCGTGGGCCGGATCCGGGTCCTGGTCGACAGCCAGTACCGCAACCACCGGGTGACCGTCCACGACCGTCCGGTCTGCTGCTCGCGAGACAGGATGAGGAGTTCGTCGCGGGCCTTCCGCGCGGCGGCCTCCGACGCGTACCCGCCCCGGCGTACCCACTCGGCCTGTCCGAGCAGATTCCTGGTGGAGCAGTGGAAGTACCAACTTCCATGATCGAGCTCCGGCAGCCTCGGGCAGCTCTTGCCCAACGTCCGCCTGGTGGCCGGGTCCAGGCAGCCGCACCGCTTCACGACAGCACCGTGGCTCTTCATCGCTTTCTCCCTTTCTCGGTGGTGGTCACACCCTCACCCAGGGAGATTGGGTGCAAATCGGTTTCCGTACTGGTTCACGATTTCCATCGACTACGAGCCGGTCGACGCGCGAAAGAGCCTTCAATTCAGTTCGTGAGTCGGGATTCGACCTTGGGTCCCAAGACCGGCCAGGGGACGCACCGGCAAGCTGCGCACGAGGACCGTTCAGCGAGCCCATGGACGCGATCTGCCACCAGGCACGTGGCTGCGCGGGTCTGGCATTGGCTGCGGGGGTGGACCTGAAAATGATTCAGCTCAGTATGGGCGACGCCAGCCCGGTCACCACCGCCGAGACCTCCATCCACGTGTTCAGGAAGATGGCCAGGGAGGCGGTGCGAGCCAGCGCCGCGTTGTTGCTGTCGCACGCGAAGATCCGCACGTCGTTGGAGGGTGCTCTCAGGCGCGGCTCTGGCGAGCATCGTTGCCACGGTCGATCCCGGCTGCCGGGTAGCACAGTCTCGTCTGAGAAAGCCGTGGCGTCGCGGTGAGCGCCGTCGACGGGCTTTGCTGGAGATCGATATCCTGCGGCACGATCCGCGTCTGGACGGCCCCGGCCGGTCAGACCCGGCGGGCGAGGTGTTGATGCGGGCCGCTTCGCCTACTACCGGGTGCTGGTCGGCGGAGCCCGGGTGCGGCTGGAGTCCGCTGTCGGCCTGCTGCGCAACCTTGCGGTCACCGGTGCTGGTGGGCTGGAGGTGGCTCAAGAGCAGCGGGCCGTGGCGGTCACCGCCGCCGAGCAGTTCGGCGACCTGGAGCTGACCGCGCGGGTGATCGGTGCCTACGACGTACCGGCGCTCTGGCCCCGCGCCGACAACCCCGAGCAGGCCGCCGGCATCGTCGCCGCTGCGGAACGCGCCCTGGCGGTCCTCACTCCGGACGGCCCCGGTCCGGCCCGGGCCCGGCTGCTGGCCACCATCGCGCTCGAGTCGCGCGGCACGCGGGACCCCCGGCCGCGCGAGTGCGCCCGGCAGCATCCGGATCCGCTCCGCTTTGTGACGCTCGCCGACTTCGTCGCCGAGGCCGGGCAGGGCGGCAAACCCGTGCCGACGGCACCAACCCGGGGGCGGTGCCGAATCGCGTCCGCTTGCTCTCTGTCAAGCTGCCACGTTGATGCGTCTGTGGCACCGGCGAGGAGTGCTCGGTAGACGATGTCGAGGGCCCCGAGTTACCCGTTCGGACGGAAGGGCGGCACCTTGAACCAGATGTAGCAGATGTTCGTGGTCTGGTCGGTGTAACCGTTCTGCGTGTGCGAGTCGTGCTCGAAACTGCCTACCGGGGCGAAGCCCCAGGCCCGTCGCGCGTTGCTGTACATGCCGTTCAACAGGGCGGTGCCCGGTACTGGGCTGCCGAAGCACCGGAAGACCCGGCCCATGCTCTCGTACCGCGAGGTGGGCGGGTTCGGGTCCTGGGAGTAGTAGTAGCTGATGTCCCGGGTGCCGCCGCCGCAGTTGTTCCGGCAGACGAAGCCGTAGACGTCAACGAGGCCGGCCACCTGGGCGTTCGGCGGGTAGGCTCCACCGATCGCCGGCTGCTGCTCGAAACCGGCCTGCGGGTTCGGGTCGAGCGACAGCATCCGGGCGTCCTGGCCGCTGACCTTGAACCGCTGCAGGTGCACGGCGGCGGTGTCCTGATAGTTGATCTTCACCTGGGTGCCGGGGACGGCCGCGGCCGTACCGGCGGCCGGGTCCTGGCTCTTCACCACGTCCACGTCCCAGGTCACCTCCTCCGGGTTGGGCGCACAGCCGAAGCCGAGCGACGTCAACCGCTCGCACGCCGCGGCCGACGCCAGCCCGTTCACGTCCGGCACGGTGACCCGGTCCTTGCCGAGATAGGTCACCGTGACCTGCGTCCGGTTGGCGACCTGGCTGGACGCCTCGGGACTCTGCCCGATCACCTTGCCCATCTCCGCCGGCGTCGCGGCGATCCCGCCCTCGACCGGTGCACAGGTCAGCCCGGCGTTCTGGATCGCCTGACACGCCTGGTCGACGAAGCTGCCGAGGACGGGCGGCACCACCGTCGGGCCGCAGACGAAGACGGTCACCTGGGTCCTGGGGTGCACCCGGGAACCGGGCTCCGGCACCGAGGCCAGCGCCCGACCGGTTTCACATCCGGGGTCGTTGCGGGTGGTCGGCACGCACCGCAGGTCCGCCGCGGTCAGATCGGCGCAGGCCGTGGCCTGATCCTTGCCGGCCACCTGCGGCACCTCGACCAACTGTGGCGTCCGCGCCGGCCGGGGACGGGGACTGGCCGACCGGGTCGGTCGAGGGCTCGTGATTGGGCTGGGCAGCGCGGCCGACGTGGTCGGACGGACAGTCGGCGCGGTGGTCCGCGGGGGAGTGGTGCGCGGCGCGGTCGGCGCCGGGTCGTCGGCCACGCCGTCGCCCCGACCCTTGTCCACCTCGTGCAGCTCGTCCCGGTCGAAGACCAGCATCCGCCGGGCGTACGGGTCGTTGACCCAGACCCGCCCGTCGCGGTACGTCACCTCGAACCGACCGGTGCCGGGGACCTGCACAGCACGCCGCTGCCGCAGCGTGCCCAACTCCAGGACGATCACCTGGCGCTGCCGGTGGTCCGGTACGTAGATCCGGTCCCCGGTCACCACGGGCCGGCCGTAGTCCCGGATGCCCCGCCGCCCGGAGAGCCTGGCCTCGTACTGCGTGCCGGTCCTGAAGTCGATCACCGAAATGGTGTCTTCGGGTTGGTGCAGGGTCACCAGCACCGGGAGCGGCGCACCCGGCTCGGCGACCCGGACCGCACCGGCGTCGACGCGCTTGTCCAAGTCTACCGTGCGATCGCCCCGCGAGCCGTCACCGATGATCCGGGCCGAGCCGCCGGTGCCCCGGACAGCCTGGTAGACGACCGGCCGGTCACCGGCGAGCGTGAGCCGGACGGCACCCTCCGGCGCCGATACGACCGACTCGTCCCGCACCCCGTCGCCGTCGATCCGATAGAGCCTGCCGGCGATCTGGGAGAGCGCCCAGGCCGTCCCATGGCTGTCGACGACGGCGTCGTCGACCCTGGCGGGAAGCCTCACCGGTCGGGAGCTGTTGCCGTCGAGCAGGGCCAGCGTGCCGTCGACCGGGTTCAGCAGATAGGCCTGCTCGCCACCGGTGACGAGCTGGCGGGTGCCCTCCCGGCCGTCCGCCGCCGTCCGCGTGCCCGGGGCGGGTGACGGCGGGCTGGACGGCTGGTCGCCGGTGCCCGTGGCGGGCCGGCCGGAGGTGCCGGCCGACGGCGTCGCGCCGGCCGACGGCGGCTGGCCGCCATGGGGCGCCTGGTCGACCCGGGTCGGCCGCATGTCGTCGGTCAGCATCCGCCAGGTCTCACCGGTCTCGTTGTTGACCATGTAGACCCGCTCCGGGCCGACCTGGACCACCTCCAGCCGCTGCCGGCCGGTGGCCAGGGCGCGGGCGGACCGGGCGTCGGCCTCGCCGCTCTCGGCGTTGACCCGCACGACGGTCTGGCCCTTCTGGACGTAGGTGCTGGCGTCGCCGAGCACCGCCTCCGAGGACCGGTAGCCGATCCCGAACGTGGTCACCAGCACCGTCGCCAGCACGCCGACCACGAGTCCGACCTGGGTGAGCCGCTCACGGTGCCGCCTGAGCATGACTACCTCCGTTGCGCACTGTTACGGTAGAGTCACCGTGCCCGGCTCCTCCGCTGGACGAGCGTAGGACATCCGGGGGGCCATTGGCAGCGCCGAGGATTGGGAAGGACTACCCGGCATCTTGACCGATCTGACCGTCACCTTCGACAACACCGTGCACATCGGCCGGCCGACCGAGATCGTCACGTTCGGGCGAGCCGCCGACTGCACGGTCTGTCTCGACCCGGAGGACATCTCGGTGTCCCGGCGGGCTGGCGCGTTCGAGTTCGTCCACGATGGTTGGCGGTTGACCAACCGTTCCACCAGCCGACCGTTGTCGGTGATCGACGAGCGCGGTCTACGGAAGGTTCTCGGGCCAGGGCAGCGGTTGCCGGTCGAAGAGCCGATCTGGGTGCTCGTCGAGGGCACCCGCAGCCACCGGATCCGGGTGGACGTGCCGATCAGTCATCCGCAGCCGGAGCAGACGCTCTCCCCCGGCCTGCCGACCGTCGTCGGGGAGAAGGTACTGGTCACCGCCGCCGAGCGGCGGACCATGGCGGCCCTGTTCGTCGAGTACCTGCGGGATCCGCCGGAGGCCGTGCCCAAACCAAGGAGCTACCAGGCCGCCGCCGCCCGGCTCGGTGAGAAGAGGTCGACCGTCCTGAGGCGGATCGAGTACCTCCGTGCCCGGCTCACCGCCGCCGGCGCACCGAGCCTTACCGGCCACAACGCCCTGGAGAACCTCGCCGAGTATGCGCTGTCCCGTCGGCTGGTGACCAAGGACGACCTGCGGCAGTAGCGCCGTCGAGAGGGACGACAGCCACGATCCCGCAACGGTGAGGGCTTCCGGTTCCGGGGCGTACCGGGCCTGACCTAGGGTCTGATCCGTAAATCCACATCGGACCGTCGGGACCGAACCGGGTTCGACGGACAGGCGGCGGTGCAGATGGCGAACGACGGCGGGACCGGACCCCGGGCGGCCTCCTGGCGGGGTGCGACTCCGCTGCCCCGGGCCGCCGCCCGAGGCTACCTGCGTCACCTCGAACTGCTCCGGTCCCTGCCCAACGAGGGTGGGATCGCCCCGGTGCAGGACGGCGGCGTCGACCCGGACGGTCACCCGTGGCTGCGTTTTCCCGACCACCCGACGACGGTGGCCGACTTGTTGAGCAGTGGAGCACTGCCCGCCCCGACCGCAGGTGTCGCCGTCGGGGCCGCCGCCCGAGCGCTGACCACCCTGCACGGCGTCGGGCTGGTCGCCGGCGTGGTCAGCCCCGCCCGGCTACTCTCCGATCCCGCCGGCGTCGTCCGGCTGGCACCGCCACCACCGGTGCACCTGGTGGAGCCGGATCCCGCCTACAGCGCACCCGAGGTCCTGCTCGGCGAGGACCCGACCGAGGCGAGCGACCGGTACGCCCTAGCGGCTACCGCGTACGCGCTGCTGGCCGGGGAGCCGCCGTTCGGCACCGGCCAGCCGGCGGTGCTGCGGGCGCTCACCACGGCCCCGCCCCGGCTGCACCGGCCAGACGTGCCGCCGGAGGTGACCGACGTGCTGGTGCGAGGGCTCGACCGGGATCCGGCGTGCCGGCCGACGGTCGAGCAGATCGGTGACCTGGTGGCCGGTAACGGCCGGCCGACCCGGCCGGGGGGCGTGGACACGAGGGAGTCGTCAACGGCCGGCGCGCAGCCACCGGTGGGGACGCCGGTGGCCGATCCCCGGGAACTGGCCACCCTGCACCCGGACCCCACCGGCACCCCGCTGGGCAGCAACTACCTCTACGACGAGGAGATCGGCAGCGGCGCCTCCGGTGTGGTCTGGCGCGGCCGACGGATCAGCGACGGGCAGCCGGTCGCGATCAAGATCCTGCGCCGCGAGTTGGTCGGCCACCAGGACGCGTTGGTCCGGTTCCTGCGCCAGCGCACCGTGCTGCCCGCGCTGACGCACCCGCACCTGGTGCGGGTGCACGACCTGGTCGCCGAGGGCGACGTGGTCGCGATCGTGATGGACCTGGTGCTCGGCGAGCACCTCCGGCAAGCGGCGGCGTACGCCGGGCTGACCCGGTCGGAGACCCTGGCCGTGCTGGCCCAGGTCGCCGGGGCGCTCGCCGCGGTGCACGCGGTCGGGGTGGTGCACCGCGACGTGAAGCCGGAGAACGTGGTGCTCCGCCACGACGGCGACCGGTTGCACGCCTACCTCACCGATCTCGGGCTGGCGAAGCTGCTGGACGGCCCGCAGCTCACCAGCGAGAGCGTCGTCGTCGGTACGCCGAGCTACCTCGCGCCGGAGATCCATACCGGGCACCCCGCGCTGCCGGCCAGTGACGTCTACGCCCTCGGGGTGACCCTCTACGAGCTGCTGGCCGGCCAGCGGCCGATCCGGGGCTCGGGTGCCGCGGCGTTGCAGCTCGCCCACCTGGAACAGGAGCCGGCCCGGCCGGCCGGGCTGCCCGACCCGCTCTGGGACCTGCTACGGGCCTGCCTCGCCAAGGATCCGGCGGCCCGACCGGCCGCCGCCACGGTGGCGGATCGGCTCACCTGCCTCGCTGCGGGGGACGCCGCGGCCGGCCGGCCCGGCGGCGGCGCGACGCTTCCGCCTGCGGTCGCCCCCGTCCCGGCCGCAGGCGACCGCTCACCTGCGGACGGCGGCCCGAGCGGTGACGGCCGGTCCGGCGCGGGCGGCGGGGTGGCCGGGTTGTCGGGGTACGGCACTGAAGCACGGGACGCCGCCGGGACCGGTGAGGCGACCCGCAGCACAGTGCGCCCACTGGCGGACTCGCCGCCACCGCCGCCGCCCGCCCGGCGTCGCCGCTGGATACCGCTGACCATCGCGGCGGTCGTCTGCGCACTGGTCGCCGGTGGCGTCGGGCTGGCGCTCGGCGACCGCGGCAGTCCGACATCGACGCCGACTCCGACGGCCACCGAGCAGGCGCAGCCGGTGCTTTACCGGCTGCCGGTGACAGCCACGAGCGCCCGTGTCGGCACGGTGCGGCTGACCTTCCCCGACGGCACCGCGCTGCCGGGCTTCCAGTACTACCTCGTCTACCGCGACGGCACGCCGATCGAGGACTTCACCCCGGACACCTCGCCGCCGTACCTGGTCGCCACCGCCGACCACCGCACCCGGCACTGCTACGAGATCGCCGCCCTGCTGGACACGGCAGAGCCCCCACTTCCCCTGAAGACCACGCCCGCCTGCCAGGCCGCGAACGGAAGGCCCGACCAGTGAACCCGCGCACCGATCCGACGACCAACCCGTCCCGCCCCAGCTCCGACCCGGCTGACTACTTCGCGGCCACCTTCCGGGCGTTGCAGCAGAACATGGAGTACGCCCTGCAGGGCAAGTCGGCCGTGGTCCGGCTCGCACTGACCTGTCTCTTCGCCGGCGGTCACCTGCTCGTCGAGGACGTCCCCGGGGTGGGCAAGACCACCCTGGCCAAGGGCATCGCCAACTCACTGGAGGCGAGCTGGCACCGCATCCAGTTCACCCCGGACCTGCTGCCCAGCGACATCACCGGCACCTCGGTCTACGACCAGAGCGACGGCCGGTTCACCTTCCGGCCCGGCCCGGTCTTCGCCCACCTCGTCCTCGCCGACGAGATCAACCGGGCCTCGCCGAAGACCCAGTCGGCCCTGCTGGAGGTGATGGAGGAACACCAGGTGACCGAGAACGGCACCACCCACCCGGTGCCCCGGCCGTTCCTGGTGATCGCCACCCAGAACCCGATCGACCTGGAAGGCACGTACCGCCTGCCGGAGGCGCAGCTCGACCGGTTCCTGCTGCGCATCGCTGTCGGCTATCCGGACCTGGACGCCGAGACCGCGATCCTCACCGGCCGGGCCACCCGGGCGCTGCCGGAGCTGGCCCGGGTGTCCACCCTGGAGCAGGTGTCCTGGATGATCCAGTACGCCGGCACGATCCACGTCGCACCCACGATTGCCCGGTACATCGCCGAGTTGGTGCACGCCACCCGGTCCCGCGAGGACTTGCGGCTCGGTGCCAGCCCGCGTGGCAGCCTGGCGTTGATGCGGGCCGCCCAGGCGTGGGCGGGCTGCGAGGGGCGCGGGTACGTGACCCCGGACGACGTGAAGGCGCTCGCCGAGCCGGTGTTGGCCCACCGGCTGCTGCTCGACCCCGACGCCGAGCTGCGCGGCGTACGCCCGCAGCAGGTGCTCGCCGAAGTGCTGCGCGCGGTCCCAGTGCCGGCCGCCGCCGGAGTGTCGTGAGGGTGCTCACCGGGTCGGGCTGGGCGGTGCTCCTGGGTGCCGTCGCGCTGACCGTCGCCGGCCTGGCGCTCGGCTACCCCACCCTGACTGGGGTGGGGGTGGCCGGGGCGGTCGCGCTCGCCTGCGCGCTGGCGGCGATCCTGATCCGACCCCGGATCAGCGTCACCCGGACCATCACCCCGCACCGGGTGACCGTCGGCGAGCCGGCGCTGATCCGCCTCGACGTGCACAACCTGAACCGCTTCCTGGCCCCCCGCTTCGACGCCGTCGAGCAGTTCGACGCGGCGCCGCTGCGAGTCCGGGTCGCCCCGCTCGCCGGCCGGCAACGCCGCGCGCTGCACCTGCCGGTCCCCACCGCCCGCCGCGGGCTGGTCCGGCTCGGCCCGGTGGTGGTCGAACGGTACGACCTGCTCGGCCTGGCCCGGCGGGCCCAGCCGATCTCCGGGCAGGCGTGGCTGTGGATCCGCCCCCGGGTGCATCCGGTGCCGGCGGTCCCGCGCGGGGTCGTCCTCGACTTCGAGGGTCGGCTCACCGACCAGTCGGCGCGGGGCTCCACGGCGTTCGCGGCGCTGCGCGAGTACCAGCCTGGCGACGACCCCCGGCACATCCACTGGCGGTCCTCCGCGCGACGCGGCACGCTCCTGGTCCGTGAGCATGTGGACACCACCGAGCCCACCACCACCGTCCTGCTCGACACCCGGGGCAACGTCCTGACGCCGGCGGGTTTCGAGGTCGCCGTGGAGGTCGCCGCCTCGGTCGCCGCCGCCTCGACCCGGGGTGGGCACGAGGTCAGCCTGGTCGCCGTCGGCGAGGATCGCCAGGCGGTGCGGGAGGCGGGCGGGTACGACGTCCTCGACCGGCTCGCCGCCCTCAAACGCAGCCGCCCCGACGGCAACGACGTGCTGGTCCGGCTGGCCGAGCGGGCCCGGCCGGGCGGCACCCTGGTCGTGGTATCCGGCGCGGAGCAGGGCTTGGTGGCCCGCCTGGCGCCACTGCGGCGCCGGTTCAGTCAGGTCGTCGTGGTGCAGCTCGACGCCGACCGGGCGGACCCGGGTGACGCCGGACCGGACCGGGCCGGGACGGCCGGCGGCGACGGGCCCACCCCGGTGCCCACGGTCACCCGCCGGGCGGGTCTGGCCGTCGTGCGCGCCACCCATGTCGATGGCGCCATCAGGGCCTGGTCCCGGGTGGTCGGTGGAGGAACGGCATGCTGAACCGCCCCGATGAAGCACGCCACGCACGCGACGACGCCGGCCCGGCGGCACGCGGCAGCCGGCCGGACCGGTGGCAGCTCGCCCGGGCGCTGGTGGGGGTCGGGTTGGCGGCCACCGCCGTCCCGGCCTTCGCACCGGCCTTCGGCGTCGGCCCCGGCGGCGCGCTCACCGACTGGCGGTACGGGCCCGTCCTGCTCAGCGCGATAGGACTGGTCACCGCCTCCACCCTGCTCCTCGCTGCGGGTACCCGACTCGCGCCGGTGAACCGGTTGGCCGTGACGCTCGGCGTGCTGGTGGGTTTCGTGCTGCTGGTCGTCGCCCCCGGATCGGCGATCGTGCGGGCCACCCGGCAACTGCTCAGCGCGGCGCTGCCGCTGGAGCCGACCGGTCCGGAGTTCGCCGTCGTCACGCTGGTCGTCGGGGCGGCCACCCTGGGCGCCGTGGAACCGGCGCTACGCCGGCGAGCCGCCCTGCTGCCCCTGGTCGCCCCGTTGCTCGCGGTGACCGCCGGCTTGTCCGTCTCCGCGCCGGCCGGCCCGCCACCGGGCTGGCTCGCCCCGGCCGTCGCGGTCGGTGCCGCCGGGCTGCTCGTCCTCGGTCGGCTCGGCGCGGGAGGGCTCGCCGGGTCGCACCCCGGCCCACCGCCGGCGGGGGGTGCCGGCGGGGAGCAGCCGGCCGCCCCGGCGAGCCGTGCGCCGTACCAGCGGCTGGTTGGTGTGCTGACCGCCGTCGGCCTGACCGGGCTGGTCGTCGTCGCCGGTGGCGTCGGTGCGGAACTGCTCGCCCCGGCGGGTCGAACCGCACCGGCCGAGGCCCGGCAGTTCGTCACCGAGCCGGTCGAGCCCCGGACGTCGACCAGCCCGTTGGCCCTGTTTCCCGCCCTGCTCAGCGGCAAGCGTCCGTTCTCGGTCACCGTCACGTCGAGCCAGCCGCCGCAGCGGCTGCGGTACGTGACCCTGGAGAGTTTCGACGGCACCCTCTGGAGCACCGGGGCCCGGTACCGGCACGCCGGGACGCGGTTCCCGCCGGGGCCCGCCGCCGGCCCGGCGGAACACCGCACCGAGCTGATCCGCGTCAACCGGCCCGAGGTGGTCGGCTGGCTGCTGTCCAGCGGTCGCCCCACCGGGGTCTCGGTCGCCGGCCTTGCCGTCGACGAGGCCAGCGGCGACGTGGTGGTGCCCGCCGGCCAGCCGGTGCCGGCGCAGTACCGGATCGACAGCGTCGTCGGCGTCGTCGACGAGGAGCGCAGGCGGGTCTCCGTCCCGGCCGCCGGACCGGCCGCGTCGGCCTTCGCCGCCCCGGAGGATCTGCGCACCTGGGCCCGCCAGGTGGCCGGGGGAGAGCGCAGCTACGCGGCGCTGGTTCGGCTGGCGGGGCACTTCGCGGACTACCGGCTGGAGACCGCCGAGCCCCCCGGTGGGCACGGTCTCTACCAGATCCGCGAGCTGCGTCGCACCAGGGTCGGCACCGCCGAGCAGTACGCCAGCGCCTTCGCCGTGCTGGCCCGGATCCTGGGCTACGACGTACGGGTGGTGGTCGGGTTCCGCCCCCGGCCCACCGGCGAGGCGGGCCGTTACCGGGCGGAGGGCCGCGACGTCCACGCCTGGGCGGAGGTCCGCTTCGACGGGGTGGGCTGGCTGGACTTCGATCCCACCCCGACCCGCACGGTCGAGACCGAGGGCGCCGACGAACCCACCCCAGAGCAGCCCGAGCGTCGCCCGTCCGCCGAGCCCACCCCCGGTGCCGGCGCTGCGCGGACCGCTGATCCCCCCGCCGCCGGGGCCACCGACGCGCGCCCCGGCGGGGGTGACACGCCCTGGCCGGTCGAGGTCTCCGTCCTGGTCGGTGTGGTGCTGCTGGTCGGCGCGGCGGTACCCGTCGCCAAGAGCATCCGTCGGCGCCGTCGACGCGGCGCCGTCGACCCGGGCCGGCGGGCGCTGGGTGCCTGGCGGGAGACGGTGGAACGGCTGCTCGACGGTGGTGTCGCGGTCACCCGGTCGCAGACCGTCGGTGAGGTGGTCGGTACGGTCCAGGGCCGGTTCGACGAGTCGGTGGCCCACGCCGTACGGCGGCTCGGCGGGCTGCACGAGGAGGCGGCCTTCGCGCCCGGCGGGATCAACCCGTCCGCCGCCGACCTGGCCTGGACCCAGGCGGACCTGATCCGGGCCGCGGTGCTGCGGCAGCTACCGCCGCTGGCCCGGCTGCGCGCGCTGCTGAACCCGCGCAGCCTCGGCTCGACCCCGCGCTGAACAGCCCGCCGGCCACCCGTGGGCAACGGGTGGCCGGCGGCGGCGCGAACTGCGAAGCGCGGAACTCAGGGGCCGGGTTCGGCGTGCAGCGCGAGGGCGTGCAGCGCGGCGGTGACCTCGGCGGCGGTGGCCGGCTCGGCGACCACCGCCGGGCCACCCTCGTCCAGCTCCGGGCCGTCGTACTCGCGGACCAGCCACAGCCGGTCCGGACCGGCGTCGAGGACGGCGAGCAGGCCGTCCACCCTGGACCGTCCGTCGGTGCCGTCGGCCCGCAGCAGGACGCTGCACCGCCGCCAGCCGCCCGCCGGCTCGGGCACCAGATCGGCGAGGGCCCCGAACCGCCCCCGGAACCGCCGGGTCCCGGGACGGCCGTCCCCCGGCGCGGGCTCGACCAGCGCGACGAGGGTGTCCGCGAGGCGGTCGGCCGACCCCGCGTCGAGCACGAACGTGTGCACCGGCTCGCCGAGCCGGTGCCGGACCAGGCCGGTGCCGCCGGCCAGCACCGCATGGACCGTGCGCGGCCCGGGGCCGGCGGTCGTCGCGGTCTGCTCGACGAGCACGCACACCCGGTGGGTGGCAACCGCCTCGACCAGCGCGCCGAGGTCGACCGACGGCCACAGGGAACCGGCGTCGTCCGGTTCAAGTAGTCCCCGGGTCACCAGGCCGGCGAGCGGGTCGGTGCCCGGGGTCGGCTCCGGGGCGTCCGGCGGGACAGGGACGCCCCACAGCCCCGGGGCGTCCAGCGCGTCCGCGAGCGCGTGGAGTTCGTGCGTGGTCAGGTGCAGCGTGGTCGTGGTCGACATCCGCGTCATCCGCCGAGGATCTTCTTGAAGAAGCCTCCGACGTCCTCGGCCACGTCGGCCACCTCGCCTGCGGCGTCGCTGGCCCGGTCGCCCACCCACCGGCCAGGGCCGGAGCAGGCGGCGCCGCCGATCACTCCGCCGGCCACGATCGCCCCGCCCTTGACCAGCGGGTGCGGTATCGGCGTGGCGATGCCGATCCGGGCACCCGCGGTCGCGCACGCCTCGATGGTGGCCGTCTCCGCGGCGGCACCGGTGGCCGCCTCCGGCACGCTCGCGCCCTCCTTCAGGCGGCGGCTACCGGACCCCGCCACTCCGGTTACCCGGCCGCCGACCTTGGCGATCTTCGCCGTCCGGTCGATCGCCTGGCGGACCTGCGGGTGGGCGCGCGGGCCGGAGCCGTTGATCGGCCACTTCGGCCCGTCCTTCACCCAGTGGCGGTAGCCGTAATGGCTGCGCAGCATGGTCGCGGCCGTGCTGCCGAAGAAGGCGGCCTGACCGCCCAGCCACGGGTACGGGCCGAGCGGTCCGTACCCGCCCGGCGGCACTACCTTTCCCTTCAGCGAGGCGAGCATCGGGGTGAACGGGTCGAGCAGGTCGACCCGGCTCGCGTCTGCGCCGGTCTGCCCGAAGGCCGTGGCGGCGGTGAGCAGGGTGTCGGCGGCCCGGTCGAGCAGGCCGGCCAGTCCCTTCAGCGCGGCCACCACAGCCTGCGCCTCGGGCGGCAGTGAACCGGTGTCGAGGTGCAGGTCGCCCGCCACCTCGCCGAGCGCTCGGGCCTGTCCGCGCAGGCGCTGGTCGAGGTCGAACAACTCGCCGAAGACGAAGACCCGTACGCCGCTGAAACCTGACATCTCGTCACCCCACTCCGCTGGCCATCGCGGCGGCGAGCTGCTTTCTCGCCGCCCTGAGATCGGCTCGGGCCATGTCGGCCTGCCGCTCGTACCGGCCGGCGATCCGGCCGAGATCACCGGCCGCGTCGGCCAGCCTCGACCGCGCGGTCCCCACCACCTCCCGGGCTGACTCGGCCTGGCTCCGGGCCCGGTCGACCTTCGCCGACCTCGACCGAAGGCCACCGACGTCGACGGAGACGGTGGACAGCGTGCCGAGCGGGCCCCGGAGCCGGGCCAGTGCGGCCCGGCAGGCCCGGGCGTACCCGTCGGCCTCGTCGACCCGCTCTTTGAGGGCGCGTACCCGCGCCGCGAGGGCATCCACATTGCTCACGTCGCCAGTCTCGGGGCGCACCTGGCCCCGGCGGTATCGGAAGGGCTTCCGATACCGCCGGGGTGGGCCCGGCGCCTAGCGTCGAATGCGTCGATCCGGACGGATCGACCGCTCGCCCTGCGACCGCAGGAGGGCACCGACCAGCACCGACAGGAGACTGCGATGTACCAGCTCGATCCCGGGCAGGCCCACGAGTTGGGGCGTAAGTTCGGACAGCAGGCGGACGTGGAGACCACCGCGCTGATCCGCGACATGAACGCCAGCGTGCACCGGATGCAGGCGATGATCAGTACGCTCAGCGCCGGCGTGAAGAGCATGGACTGGAAGGGACGCCGGGCCACCTCGTTCGACAATCTCTGGGAGGGTGAGTTCAAGCCGAGCATGCAGCGGATGCAGCACTCGATGGACGAGTTCACGCCGGTGCTGGAGCGGATGCGGCTCGCGTTGAAGGACGCCGAGCGCGCCATGCACGCGCACGCCCGCGACACTGAAGCGATCGACTTCGCCCACTGAGATGGAGTACGAGGTCACGGTCGTCGACCGGCAGGGTCGTCTGAGCCCGATGCTCATCCAGGCCGGGCCAGCGGCCACCGTTGGCGCGCTGCGTGACGCCCTCGGCGAGGAGCCGGGCGGGGCGGCGCTGTTCCTGGGCACCGAGCGGTTGTCCGACGAACGGCGGCTGGCCGACACCGGGCTGGTCACCGGCGGGCGACTGACCCTCGATCAGCCGGCCGGCGGCCGGCCAGCGGTGGTGCGGGGCAGCGACGGGCCGGCTCTGTCGACGGTCCGCGAGGTCGCGGTGGTGGGTGGGCCAGCCGCCGGGGCGAGCGCCCTGGTGGTTGCCGATGGTTCGCCCCGCACGCTTGTCCTCGGCCGGGCCGTCGGCTGTGATCTGGTTCTGGATGACCCGGAGGTCAGCCGGCGGCACGCCGCGATCCGATGGGACGGGGTAGGTGCGGCCACCGTTGCCGACGATGGCTCCCGAAACGGCACCGGCTCGCGCGGCCGGCGGATCACCGAGGAGACCCGGCTTGACGACGGCGACCTGGCGCAGTTGGGCGAGTCCCTGGTGGTGGTGCGGCGGCATCCGGTGGCCGACACGCAGCTGGAAACCGATCCGGCACTGGGAGTGCGGCGGTTCAACCGACCGCCCCGGATAGTGCAGCCGCAGCGGCAGGTCGAGGTGTCCGTGCCGGCCGCGCCGGAGCAACCGAAGGGAATCCGCTTCCCGCTTGCCACGGTGCTTCTGCCGTTGCTGCTGGCCGGGGTGATCTTTCTGCTGCTGCCCAACTCCGGATACTACCTGATATTTCTCGCCTTCGCGCCGCTCATGGCGGTCGCCCACGTCGTCACCGAGCGGCGGGGCGGACGCCGGGAATACCGGGAGAAGCTCCGGGACTACCGGGCCGGTCTCGCGCAGGCCCGGGAACGGCTGGCCGCCCTGACCGTCAGCGAGGAGCACGCGAGTAGGGAGCTTTTTCCCGACCCGGCGGCGGTGCTCCGGATCGCTACCGGCCCGACCGGCCGTCTCTTCGAACGTCGTCCCGCCGACCCCGACTTCTGTCTGCTCCGGATCGGGTTGACCGAGCGGCCGGCCGCCGTACGACTGATCGGACCGGGCGCCGCCGCCGAGACCGTGCCGACCGCCCACGACGTACCCGTGACGGTGCCGCTTGGTACGGCCGGGGTCCTCGGGCTGGCCGGCCCGCGTCAGTCGACCATGCCGATCCTCCGGGCCCTACTCACCCAGGTGGCGACCCTGCACGCCCCGCACGACCTCGGCCTCGTCCTGCTCACCGGGAACGACGAGGCAACCGAGTGGGAGTGGCTGAGCTGGCTGCCACACACCGTGCCGCACCGGGCCGACCTGGCCTGCCGGCGGATGGTGGCCACCGACCGGCAGCAGGCCGAGCACCGGATCGCCGAGTTGCGGCGGATCATGGACGAACGGCTGGCCGATCGGCAGGCCGGTCTCCGTGACCAGGCACCGCCAGGGCGACGGCTGCTGGTGATCGTCGACGGGGCCCGCCGGCTGCGCACCCTGCCCGGCCTGGCCGATCTGCTCACCAGCGGCCCGGCCGCCGGTCTGTACGCGCTCTGCCTGGACACTGCGGAGTCGAGCCTGCCGGACGAGTGCCGCGCGACGGTGGTGGTGACCGGAGCGGCCGGTACCCGGGTCAGGGTGCTGAACGAAGGTCTGGAACCCCAGCCGGATGTGCTTGCCGACGGGCTCTCCCGCAGCCGGGCAGCCCGGGCCAGCCGGGCGCTCGCTCCGGTCCGGGTGCTCGGTGCCCGGTTCGGCGACGACGGCGACCTCCCCGATCAGATCCGCTTTCTCGATCTGGTCGGCCTCGGCTCCGACCCGACGGTGCAGGACGTCGTCGAGCGCTGGGCGGCGCAGCCCTCCGGTCGTACCACGACGGTGCTGATCGGTGCGGACGCCACCGGACCGGTCACCGTCGACCTGCGGCGGGACGGACCGCACGCGCTGATCGCGGGCACCAGCGGCGCCGGAAAGTCGGAGCTGCTGCAGACCCTGGTCGCCTCGCTCGCCCTCGGGAACGCCCCGGACGCGCTCAACCTGGTGCTGGTGGACTACAAGGGCGGCAGTGCCTTCGCGGACTGTCGGGACCTGCCGCACTGTGTCGGGCTGATCACCGACCTGGACGGGCACCTGGCGGATCGGGCACTGGCCTCGCTCACAGCCGAGCTGCGCCGCCGAGAGAACATCCTGGCCGAGGCCGGTGCCAAGGACATCGAGGACTACTGGGCCGGCACCGGCGGCCGGCTGCCCCGGCTGGTGATCGTGGTCGACGAGTTCGCCACCCTGGTCGAGGAGGTGCCGGAGTTCGTCACCGGCGTGGTCGGCATCGGCATGCGGGGGCGCAGCCTGGGGGTGCACGTGGTGCTGGCCACCCAGCGCCCCGGTGGGGTGGTCAACGCGGAGATGCGGGCCAACGTCAACCTCCGGCTCTGCCTGCGGGTTACCCGCGCGGAGGAGAGCGCGGACGTGGTCGACGTACCCGATGCCGCCCGGATCTCCCGGCTGCATCCCGGTCGGGCCTACCTGCGTACCGGCCACGCCGACCTGACCATGGTGCAGGCTGCCCGGATCGGTTGGCCCCGGGCAGCAGGAGGGTCGGACCCCTGTGCCGACCAGCGGGTCACCGCCACCCCACGCCGGGTGGCAGACCTCGGCCGGCCGAAGGCGGGCGACCGGCCCGAGCCCGACTCGGCAGCCGAGACCGGCGGCCATGCCGGTGAGACCGATCTGACGGTGTTGGTCGCGGCGATCCGGGCGGCGGCGCGACTGATCGAGGTGGCCGCACCGAGCGGCCCGTGGCTCCCACCTCTGCCGGACCGGATCACCCTCGCCGAGTTGGCGCCGACCGTGCCTCACCCGGCCGTCCACCACGCACCGGGCGGCGACCCGGCGTCCCGCGAATCGCCGGTGGCGGTGCCGCTCGGCCTGGGCGACCACCCGAGCGCCCAGACCCAGTCCCCCTTCCTTCTCGACCTGGACCGGACCGGCCCGGTGGTGATCGCCGGCATGGCCCGCAGCGGACGGTCGACCGCGCTGCGCGCCCTGGCCGTCGGGCTGGCCACCCGGAGCGGACCGGCCGACGTCCATCTCTACGTGCTCGACCATGGTGGTCGGGCCCTCGCCCCGCTGGCGGCACTGCCACACTGCGGTGCCCGGGTGGAGGGTGAGGAGCACGAGCGGACCGGTCGCCTGCTCGATCTGCTCGACGCCGAGGTCGCCCGGCGCACCCGGTTACTCGCCGCCGGCGGGTACGCCGCCTTGCGGGAGCAGCGGGCCGCCGCACCGGCGGCGGAACGCCTGCCCTACCTGGTGCTCCTGGTCGACGGGTACGAGGCGTTCCTGGCCCAACACGGCGAGACCGACGGCGGACGGCTGGTCGAATCCCTCGACGGCCTGCTCCGACGCGGCTCGGCGGTCGGCGTCCTACCAGTGCTGACCACCGACCGCTCCGGCTTCGGGCACCGGCTCGGTAGCGCGGTCGCCACACGGCTGGTGCTGCGCCAGGCCGATCCCGAGGATGTCGCCGTCTTCGGCGCCGACCCTCGCAGGATGCCACGGACCATGCCGGATGGCCGGGCAGTGGTCGTACCGTCTGGGACGGAGGTGCAGATCGCGCTCCTGACCCCCGACCCGGATGGTGCGGCCCAGGCAGCGGTGGTCGAGCGGCTCGCCGCAGCGGCGTGGGGCCGCTGCCAGGGTCTGGACCCGGCCACCATGCCGCGCCGGATCGACCCGCTTCCGGCGTCGGTGACCCTGGCGGAGCTGGCCGAGCTGCGTGCCGGTGCGGCACCGGTCGGGGTCGCCACCTGCACCGTCGGTGTCGGCGGGGATCATCTTCGGCCCATCGACCTGGATCTCGCCGAGACCGGGGCGACCTTCCTCGTCGCCGGGCCACCGATGTCCGGGCGCAGCACGGCGCTTCTCGCGCTGGTCACCTCGCTCGGTGGCCGGCGATCCGGTGGCCTGCCGGTGTTGGTCTGCTGTCCCCGCCGGTCACCGTTGCTGACCGGCATCGCCGAACTGCCGGGCGTGGTCCGGGTGCTGCGTGGCGCGGAGATCGACACCGACTTGGCGGACGCGGTCGCGGAACTGGCCGGGCCGGTCGCCGTGGTCGTCGACGACGCGGAGCTGCTCGGCGAGGGGCAGGCCGCCGACGTCCTCGAACAGCTCGCCCGTTCGGCCCGCGACCATGGCAACCTGGTGCTCGCCGCCGGAACCACCGAGGAGCTGGCGGTGCACCGCTACCGCGGCTGGCTCTCGGCGTTGCGGCGTGGTCGGCATGGACTGCTGCTCAACCCGTCGTCGTACGTCGACGGGGAGGTCTTCGACCTGAAGCTGCCCCGCTCGACCCGGGGCGGCTGGCCGGCCGGCCGGGCCCTGCTGGTCTCCCGTGGGACCACCCTCCCGGTGCAGGTCCCGGTGAGCGGGTCGGATGTGCAGGTGGTCGGCGAGTCCTCCAGGACAGGTTCGCGTCCCTGGCCGCCGCACGAGCATTCATGACCGACTTCGTGACCTGGTACAACAACTGCCTGCGGCACTCCGGGATCGGCCTGCACGCTCCCGCCGAGGTCCACCCCGGCCGCCACCAGGCTGGAAACAACATCGGACGGGCCCACGACGGCCGTCTCCCACACCACGGGCGCGGACGAAGCAGCCGCCGCAGTCGCCAGCCAACCCGGATCGGGACCTACCCGTCGCGACTACTCCAGTAAAGCTCAGGGGGGATGACGGCTTGCTGAGCAGCGAAGTCCGTGGCCAGACCGGAGCCGCAGCAGTTCGCGTGATCCAGCAGATCGAACTCGTCGATCAGAGCCTGCGAGATGCCTTCGACCTCGAAGAACCGACCGCCCGGCCCGGTACCGCCGCGGACCCCGAAGCCGATCTCCCGCACCTGCTCCGCCAGCGTCGCCCGCCCTAGCGCGCCGAGCAGGCGGTGCCCATCCGGTACGTCGAGCCAATCGCGCGTCGGCCGGCGAATCGTCCCAGCGGGATCGAGTACCGCAACCAGATAGCAGTGGACATGCAGCATCGGCGGCGGGGTAGCCGCCGCCGGTACGGTCGCGTGCAGCACCATGGCGGCGGCGAAGTCTTGCCGGGCAGCAGGGTCGAGGGGAAGTCGCTGGATCCTCGGGAAGTTGAAGACCATGTCGGCCGCCGCACTCAGCACGCCCTGCTCCAGTTTCGCTTGACCGTCCTGGTCGCTCATGGCCCAGATCCAGGAGACGGACATGGGCACCCAGAAGGTCAGATCGATGCAGCTAACCGGGGGTCCCGGAGCCGGCAACGTCGCCGATCGTACGAGTCGACCGCTTAGCGCCCACGCCAGGTTGTCGAGGCCGAGAGCAGAACCGTTGGCGATACTGAGGGTCTGGAGCACTGTTGGCGTACCGACCCAAAGGGTGTTCCCCCGCCTTGTCGCGGCGGTGCGCGCTTTGGCGAAATTTCTGGGCTTAGATTCAGGGAGTCAAGGCAACACACTGGGCTGGAGTTCGATAGCCGAGACACTTGCGGGGCCGGTCGTTCAGCCGGGCGGCCAGGGCATCGAGATCGGCTTGGCTGTGCAGGCCCAGATCGGTGCCCTTCGGTAGGTATTGCCGGATCAGCTTGTTGGTGTTCTCGTTGGTGCCCCGCTGCCATGGGCTGCGCGGTGCGGCGAAGAAGACGTCGACTCCGGTGGCTTCGGTGAGCAGCCGGTGGCCGGCGAGTTCCATGCCGCGGTCCCAGGTCAGAGTGCTGAGCTGGCGGGGATCCATCAGCGAGAATGCCTGTTGCAGGGCCGGGATGACAGTTGCGGTGTGGCGACTGGGTAGCGCGACCATGGTCAGGTAGCGCGACTTGCGGTCGACCAGTGTCGCGACCTGGCTGTTCTTGGCTCCGACGATGAGATCTCCTTCGAGGTGGCCAAGCTCGGTCCGTGCGTCAGCCGCGGCAGGCCGGGCCTCGATCGGCCGTGCACCAACGATCTGGGAACGCCACTGGCCCTTGACCGTGTTCTTCTTGTTCTTGCGGATGGGACGGCCCGTGCGCAGCTTCGCGCACAGCTCACGCGGGATCACCTTCCACCGTGTCGTGTAGATCGCGCGGTAGATGCTCTCGTGGCTGATGCGCATGAGCGGGTTGTGGGGGTGCACCAGCCGCAGGTGTCCCACGATCTGCTCCGGGGACCACTCGGTCTCCAGCAGCTCGATCACCAGCTGACGCAGCACCAGGTTGTCCTGCAAGGCGGACGGTTTTGGGCGACGCGCCTGCTCGTGAGCGCGTTGCTCAGCGGCGAGCGCACGGTACGTCAGCCGGCCGCCGTTGCGGGCGACCTCACGGCTCACGGTGGAGGGCGCACGGCCGATGGACACGGCGATCGAACGCATGGAGGCGCCAGCCTCGAGACCCCGAGAGATCGACTCTCGGTCTCCAGGGGTCAACCCATCCGCCCGGCGCACCCGCTCGACCGGCGCGATGCCGCCGTGGTGCTTCAGAACCGTGAAGACCGATCCTGGTGGCTTCCCGAGTGCTCGAGAGATCACGCTGATGGACTCACCGGCGCGCCAGCGCCGCCACAAGTCTTCTTTCATCGCGTCCGACATTCCCGGCCGACCCATCCGAGCCACGATCCACCCAACCACCAGCAGCGTTGCGTCGATCGTTTGAATCTAAGACGGCTTTCTTCGCGAAGGAGACCCGGTGAACGTGTACCCGTTCATCGAGGCGGAGAAGGCGCAGCCCGACGGGAACGTGAAGCGTTCCTGTGAGCTGTTGGAGGTCTCCCGGTCCGCCTACTACCAGCACCGCACCGGCCCGTCGCGGCGTGAGCGTGACGACGCCGACCTGACCGCACACATCGCGGATGTTCACGCCGTGTCAGCGGGCACCTACGGTGCTCCTCGAGTGCGCGCCGAACTCGCCGCCCAGGGGCGGCGGCACTCCGGCAAGCGGATCGCTCGGCTGATGCGCACGGCCGGATTGTGCGGTCAGGCGCCGAAGCGGTGGCGCACCACCACCGTGCCCGACCCGGCAGCGGCGTTGCCGGCGGATCTGATCCGCCGGGACTTCGACGTCACCGCGACCGGGATAGACACCCGCTGGTGCGGAGACATCACCTACATTCGCACCTGGGAGGGCTGGCTGTACCTGGCCACCGTCATCGACCTGGCCTCGCGCCGAGTCATCGGCTGGGCCACCGCCGATCATCTCCGCACCGACCTGCCCGAGCAGGCCCTGTCCCACGCGATCGCGAGCCGGCGTCCGGCCGGGCCGGTGATCTTCCACAGCGACAGGGGCTGTCAGTACACCAGCGCCCAATACGCCCGCCTCGCCGACCGACACCGGGTGCGGCTGTCCGTCGGCGGCCGGGGGCAGTGCTGGGACAACGCCGTCGCCGAGTCGTTCTTCGCCACCATCAAAACAGAGCTACTCGACCGGCGGGCCTGGCCCACCCGCGCCGCCGCCCACGCGGCGATCTTCGACTGGATCGAGGGCTGGTACAACACCCGCCGCCGGCACTCCACCCTCGGATACCTCAGCCCCGCCGCCTACGAAGCCACCGGGCGTATCGCACCGCCAGTCCGACAAGTAGCGTGACAACGAGCTAAAGACCATGTCCGTCAAACCGGGTCAACCCCACTTCGTGCAGAACCTCCGACGCGGACACTACGAACTCGCCACGGACGTCCCGCCGGCTCTGCGGGTCGCCGCTGTGTTCACCGAACTGGCCCGAGCGATCTGACCAGCACCGCTGACGCGGCTCGGCGTGCCCACCCATCCGCCAACGCAACAGGGCCAGCGAACGTGACTACAACCCCTGCTCGGCGCCGCTCACCAGCAATTCGGCGGCCCGACCGTGCTGGTGTGGCACAACCTGAACAACCACATCAGCGCCGCCATCCGGCAGATGATCGACGCCGGGACTGGCTGACCGCCACTCGACTACCGACTTGCGCCCGGACCTGAACCCGACCGGGGCGGCGTGGTGCCACCTCGAACGCAGCATCGGCAACCTCGCCGTCACCGGCGTCGACCACCTCCAGATGATTCTCAAGAACCGCCTCAGGAGCATCCCGACCTACTCGACGGCTTCCTTGCTTACACCGGACTGACTCGAACCCGATACAACCTAACCAGTCAAGATCTGTATCGGCGACTACACCGGCGCAACCGATGAGTTCGACCGAAGTCGGGATTCGCGACTAACTCCAAGATACGCCATCCGAATTACCTATTCAAGGCCGCATGACGAGGCACTAGCAGCCGATTTGGGTTGCTCCGCTAGTAGCTTGCCATCGATTTTCGGATGAACTAAATCCAATTTCGAAGCCCGAGTTGCTCACGCTGGCGCTGGTGATAGTCGTTGATTTCCAAGTGTGAGCATACTGAGCAAAGATTTGAAGGCAGCCAGTCGGCTTTTTGAAGGCAAACGTTAAAGTTCCATTGCCCGAGTTGTATCGTGCGCAATTCGGGAAGTCGGCACCGCCGCAATAGTTTGCCTGCGTCTTGTCTTGCCATTCAATAACTGCGCCGTCCACCCCATTATCCCATAGGCCAGGGAATAGCGGAGACCCCCCATTCGGCGGAAGTGGGGTGGAACTACTTAGGCCTCGCCATCCTCCCCAGTAGATCGCCCCACTAGGTGTGCTCGTTTGCACGACGTCTTGGGAAAATCGAATTGACAAGACATCCCTTCCGCCGACGTTGCCCGAACTCCAAGTCCCATCACCCAAGGTCTGGTAGTCGTTCCATTCGAAATCGGCGTAGGCGACATACTTTTGATTAACCGAGTCGAAGTAAAGATAGGGGTTGGGAATGGTGACCGCAGTGTTGACTGACAGGGGCGCTGGCCCGGCGGTTCCGACACGCTTGTAACCAGTTCTCCGTGCAATTTCCTGGTCGGATGCCCCCTCAAGGCGCAGTCGGGAAATTAGCTGCAACTTCTGGGCCTCTGTTGACTCCCTCTTTCCCGCCGCTACCGCACTTCCCCCTAGCGTCAGCACTAAAAGTGGCGCAATGGTCGCAGCTAAACCTAGCCCGACACCCCTGCGCAGCCGTCGATTCGATAGCCTACTGCTCATTTACTCTCCTCGGTTGGGCCAGAGGGAAGGTTGTCAGTTCTCCCCACAAACGTGTGCAGGAAAGCTACACGGAAGGAAGCTCGATCCATAGGGTCGATGGAGGACTCTGAGAGAGTGACCAGTTGCTCTCAGTGCATTTCTGCGAGATTTATCCTATTTATACCCGCATGCCGATCACCCTTAGTTATCAACATGCTACTTAATGTGTTTACTCTCACGTTGCTTGACGATATTGATACGGCTTTCCGGACGTACGCCACGCCGTGGTGACGCTGACCGTGAATCCGCAGGCCAGGCGGGTGATGGTGTCGCCGTTGGGAGGTTGGCCAGGGCGAGCAGGGCATGCAGGCCAGCGCCGAGGCGCCACCACCCGCTCCAGCGGTGGGCGCGGGTGGCGCGTGAGGTTGACGAGGTGGTTCAGGGAGCGGCTGGACAGCGCGGTCGTGGACGGGTAAAACAGCACAGCAAGGCTCCCGCTCGAGGCATCGGATCTTGGTCGACCGATGTCTTACCGGGGCGTCGTCCCATGACGACACTGGCTCCGCGCACCTCCCATGAACAGGCACATCACAATGTAAAGGCTTCGGTGTAGCCTGTAATGGCTTGTAGCTACTGATGTGAGGAGGCCTTTGTGATGGCGAGAGGGTTGTCGGCGATTGCCGTCCTCGCTTCCATGTCGCTACCTTCCTGTGATGCTGTTCGGGTTAATCCCGATGCGCGTGAGATTGAGGTTCGTGTCGCAGTAAGCCTTTGCCCGGATTCTGATAGATCGACCTGCCTGTCGGTGGGGGTGCCCGACGTTAAGGTGTCGTTAAGCGATTCTCGACGGATGGTTGTGTGGGGACGAACCGGGGCAGACGGCATGGCCTATCTCCGGGCGGAAGGGGTGGGGCCAATTAGCGTGAAGGCTCATGCCGGAGATCTAAATAGTGAAATCGAGGAGAGCCTCGATCTCACTGCGGCGAGCAAAGTCGTCACGATCGAGCTAGTTGATCCAGTTCCGAAGATTGTCGCCAATCCGCGGCCAAGATAGCAACAGGGCCTGATCAAGTTCCGTAGGTGTCCGGATCGTTGGTGATGCCCAGGAAAGGCAGTGCTCGTTGGGGTTCGTCGCGGATCGCGCGGGTGGTCTTGGCGATGTTGTCGGCGCCGAGGGTTTTCAGCACGCCGATGGCGAGGTTGCGCAGGGTTGCCATGGCCCGGGGTGCGGTGCCGGTGTGGACGGTGCAGGCGTCCTCGGCGAACGTGACGTCCCTGATGTGGTGTGAGGAGTTCTCCACTGCCCAGTGCCCGCGGATCGCGGCGGCCAGGTCCGCCGGGGTGGCCTGGTGGGCGTCGAGGCTGGTGACGGCGTAGACACTTTCACGGGTCTCGCGCTTACCGGACTGTTTGCGTCGGCGGTGCACGCGGATGGCCATGCGGGCGGGGGGAAAGGCGATCCCGCCGAGTTCGTCGGCGACGGCGCAGGTCTTGATCGAGCGGGACTCGTGCCTGCCGTGCCCGGAGGCGGCGGACGCGGTGTGCTGCACGGCGATGTTCCGCCACGGCAGATCCGCCAGTTGGCTGTGAGCGGTCGGCTGGTTGGTCTTGATCACCGCGATGTAATGGGCGTTCTTGGCTTTGACCAGCCAGGAGATGTTCGCCTTGACCGAATGTAGGGCGTCGAAGGTGACGACGGCGCCGGCCAGGTCCAGCGTAGTCAGCAGCGGCTGGAAGTGGGTGGTCTCGTTCGTCTTCGCGCCGACTTCCACCTGAGCGAGGGTCACGACGGTGCCGTGCGTGACCGCCGAGAGTAGATGCCGGCGGGTCTCGGTGAGACGGGCTGATCCCTTCAGTGCCTTGCCGTCGACGGCGATCACGCGCAGCCGCCGGGACGCCGACGGCGACGGCGCCTGAGCGGGCTCGGTGGCGGCGCGATGCTGGTTGGCCAGGTAGGCGCACACCGCCCGGTCCAGGGCGTCACCGTCAACAGCCCCCAGCACCCGGCCGATCGTGACCGACGACGGAGCACGCCGCCATCCGAGCAGATGAACGCGGATCCCGATGACTGTCAGCAGCGCGTTCGAGGCACGCTGACCCCACTCGGCGAGTTCGTCGATGCTCTTCGCACCCGAGACGACCCCACAGGCGCACACCAGCAGGATCGCGGTCAGGGAGTACCACCGGCCCCGCCGGGAACGCGGGTCGGGCACCGAGTCGAGGTAGGGGCGCAGGTCGGCGATCCGGCCGGTCTCCAACGGCCCCAGGTTCACCAGCACGGCGGGTATGGGAGAAGATGCAGCAGCAGGCACGGACCACCTCGTGATCATCTGGCTTCGACACCACAATGATCACGAACCCCGTGCCTGCCCTGCTATACGGCCCAACCGGTCACAACCCGACCAGCCATACAACCCGGGAACTTGCAACCGCCCTGAGATAGCAAGGCTACGGATCAGGTTAGGAGTCCCTTCGGGCACAAGATCAACAGCGGTCCGGGGCTGCGGGGATGCAGTCTGGGCCTTTCTGTTGTCCGCCCGCTGTGGACCGTGGGTGCCGCCGCTCGGGCGGGCTTTTTCGCTCCGGTTCGGCTGCTGACCTGTGGCTTCGGCACCCTGCCGGCAGTGGCGGTGGGCACCTGTTTTCGGCCGCAGGTTCGGTCGGTTCTTCTGGCCCCTGGCCTCGATTTTCTTGCGGGTACGGCGGGCTGCGCGCAGGACGAGGCGGGTCGTGGCGCCGGCGCGCTACGGATCAGAAGGTTAGGGGTTCGAGTCCCTTCGGGCAACAAGATCATGAGGGGTTTGACCTGCCGATGCGGCGGTCAGGCCCTTCTTGCTGTCCGCCCTGTGTGGGCGGTGGGTGTCACGTGGGTGCGATGTGGGTGCCACACCCGAAGGTGCGTTCTTCTCGCGCTTTGCGGTCGTGGCCTGCGGCTTCGACGCCCGTCCCTGAAGCGCTGGGGATCGGAGCACGTGTTTTCGGTCGGCGGGTGGGTCGGTTCTTCCGAGCCTTGTTCTTGATCTCTTTCCGGGTGTGGTGGGCTGCGGCCAGGTCGTAACCACGCGCGGTAACGTGGCGGGGTGGTACAGGACGAGCGGGTGGTGGGGCGGTATCCGTATCCGGGGATCACGCCGGGTGAGTTCGAGGAGTTCGTTGCCGGGGAACTGTTGGGGGCCGCAATGTCCCAGGTTGACGGGCTGGTGGTGAGTACGCATGAGAAGGTCGCCGGGGTGGACGGGATCTACGAGTTTGACGCGACCGCGCGGTACCGGTTCGCCGGAATGGAGTTCGTGGTGGTGGTCGAGGCGAAGTTGCACCGGAACCCGATCAAGCGGGAGTTGGTGCAGGTGTTGCGGCAGAAGGTGCTGAGCGTGGGTGCGCACAAGGGGGTGTTGGTGGCAACCTCGGCGTTCCAGGCGGGGGCCGTCGAGTTCGCCAAGACTCACGGGATCGCGCTCGTCACCGTTGCCGAGGGGCGGGTCGTCTTCACCACTCGGGACACGGGCAAGGCCGCCCGGCCCGCCCTCGTGGCCTGCTACCACGGTGGAGTGGGTGCTCGGGGGATCGTGTTGGCCGCCAACGACGAGGACTACCCGGAGTGTGTCGCGGAGTTCCTGTTGGGGCACCCCAGGCTCTGACTCACGGGCCGACGTGGACGTGGGACGCCCACACCAGCGGGTCATCGGGGTGGCGGTCGCGTAGGGTGCGGGTAGCGGTGTGCACGGCTGTCGCGATGTCTCCGCCCGCTGCGATCGCCGGGTAGACCAGTTCCGCGAAGTCCACGGCGGGCTGGTCGCCGATCGGCCACAGGGTGCCGATCACGTGCCGGTACCCCGCCAGATGGAACGCCGATGCCAGGTGGAGCACCTCGTCCGCCAGCCGCCCGCCGGGGCGGGCTGTCGAGCACGCGGACAGGAACGCCAGATCGGCGTCCAGGCGCAGGTGTGCAAGGTCCAGCGCGGTGAGTGGGTGGTTGTGGTGGTCGGCCAGCAGAAACAGGCTCTCCGAGGGGTTGGTCAGATCGCTGTTGCCGTGGCAGGCGAAGTGCGCAATCTGCGCCTTTGGCAGGGCCGCGAGGACAGTGTCGCGGGTCGCCGCGGTCCCGCTGACCACGTCAACCGCGCCGGGCAGGTGGGTGCGCACCACCGCCGCCTCCCGCTCTGCGCCGGGCAGCGGCACGTCGTGGCCTGGCGTGCGCGGCATCGCCACGACTAGTGCGCGGTCGGCGCGTGGCCTGGCGGGGTCGACACCACGCCGTGAGTGCACCAGCGCCCGGAGGGTCGGCGTGGTCGAGCACACCACCCGGTCCACCACGGTGAGTGACCCCGTGCCGTGGTAACCCGCTGCGTGCAGCGGCAGCAGCGAGAGCATGCCGGACGGGCACCACCACAACCGTTCGGCGGCATCCAGGTGGTCGAGCACCGGGCCGGCTACCGCGTCCCAGATCCACTCCAGCGTGCGTATCACCCGGTCGCGCCCGGCGGCCCTGGTCCGGGCCGTCCCGGACCGGGTGTCCTCGACCGCTTGGAGAAAGTCCAGCACCTCCTCCATGACGACCCGGGGCGTGAGCGCGGGCAGCGGAACGGGCGTCACCTCGGCTGCAGCGGACAGGATCAGCGCGTACGACCCGAAGTCGGACACCACGACGACCACGGCGTGCCCCTCGGCAGGCGCGAGATCGCGCACGGTCGGCGGGCGCAGAAACGTGTCGAAACCGGGCAGCGTCCGGATATTCGCGAGCAGCCGGTCGTACCGCGCGGCCAGCCCGCGTCGCGTCGCGACGTCCGTGTCGGGGTCCTCGAACACCGCGCACAGCTCGGTGAACATCGTCGCGAACGCGGGTTGGCGCTCGGCGAGCGCGGTGAGGTCCGTCCGGCTGTCCAGCGCGTGCCCGAGCAGCAGTCCGCGCCCTTGCTCGAACAGCTCAACCGCCCGCGTCGGCAACCCCGCGCGCACACAGCACGCGGCGGCGTCCGCACCGAGCCCCGCCATACCATCGATCAACGCCTCGCGGTCGCGCCAGGTAAGGGATCGGGACACGGCCCGCCCCACCAGGTCGACCGCCGTCCCGTACGCCTCGGCGGCCTCCGCCCACCGCCCGTCGGACGCCGCCAACCCGGCCCACTCCGCGGCCGCCGCGGCGCGGACGCGCGGTACACCCACATCGGTCGACGCCGCCTCCCGGACCGCCGCGAGCACGGCCTCCAGGTCCGTACCGGTCACGGCGTTGCGTCGGCGCAACACCCGGCCGAGGGAGAGCAGGTGGAGCGGCCGGTCGGGGTGGTCGACGGGGAGTTCTGCCAAGGACTTGCGGGCGCCGTGGACCGCCTCGTCGAGGGTTTCCTGTCGTCCGGTCCGGTCGTGCAGGTCCAGCAACGCCTGCGTGAGGTTCAGCAACGCGGGCGCGCGTCGCGGATCGCCGGGAGCCAGCGCCTTCACGGCAGCCCGGCACACCTCCAGCGCTTCGTCGAGATCGGCGGGGGCATCGCCGACGCTGAACCGGGTTAGAAGGATCGCCGCGAGGTTCGACAGACGCAGCGCGCGACTGGTGTGGTCCGGCGAGGTCGCCTTGACGGCCTGCCGACCGGTGTCGATCGCCTCGTCCAGGTCGGCGCGGTCCTGCCGGCAGTCGAACCGGGTGTAGAGCGCGGCCGAGAGGTTGGCCAGCACCATCCCGCGTTCGTAGCTCACGGCGGACATGGCCGACACGGACCGGCGCAGCGCGTCGATCGCCTCGTCCAGGTCGACCTGACCGCTCGTGCGGCGGAACCGGGCCAACAGCGCGCCGCCGAGGTTGCCCAGGTAGACGCCAAGGAACGGGGTGCCCTTGAGCGCGGCCCCGACGGCGGCACGCCCGGCCTCGACCGCCTCGTCGACGTGCTCGATGCGGTCAGTACGCTCGAACAGCAGGCGGAGGGACATGCAGAGGTTCGACAGGTCGGTGGGCGAGAGCTCGGTGTCCGACGCCATCGCGTCGCGGGTGTACCGGATGGACTCGTCCAAGTCCTCGGGCGCGCCACCGTTCTGGTACCGCTGGGATAGGGCGATCGCCAGCGTGGACCTGCGCCCGGCGAGTTCCGGGTCGCCGGGTGGCGTCGCCTCGATCGCGGCCCGCCCCGCTGCGATGGACGCGCTCAGGTCCTCAGACCGTCCGGAATGGACGAAACGGTCCCGGAGGAGGTCGCACAGGCCCTCCAGGTGCTCGGCCGGTGACTCACCCGCGTCGAGCGCGTCCTGCCGCACTCGCACGGCCCGGTCGAGGTCCGCCAGGTCACCGGTGCGGATGAAACGGTTCCACAGCAAGTCGGACAGTTCGCCCGGATCGGACGCCGCGTCGATCCGGGCGCTCAACCCGGCCTCGTGATCGAGGAAGTTCGCCAGGGTGCGTCGCGTGGTGTCGAGGTTGGTCTTCAACGCCTCGATGTCGGGATGGTCTGGCCACCCGTCGACCGCCGCCTGGCAGGCCACGACGGCATTCTCCAGGTCCTGCCGACTGCCCAGCCGCTCAGCCCGGGTCAGCAGGGTGATTCCCAGGTTGGACAGGCACGTCGCCTGGATCGGAGCGTCCGGCGGGGCGTCCTCGACGGCGGCCTGGCACTCTTCGACCGCCTCGTCTAGGTCGTCCTGGTCGCCGTCGCGGTCGAACTTCGTCATCAGTGCGGTACCGAGGTTCGTGCGCAGGTGCGGGAGTTCGGCGTGCCCGTTTTCGGCGTGGTCGAGCGCCCGGCGGAGCAGGCGGACAGCCCGATCCAGGGCGCCCGGATCGGTGTCGGCGTCGCGGTACTGAACAAGGCCGAGCTTGCCGAGCGTCGCGGCGCTGTCCGGTGCGGCGGGCGGGTACTTGTCGAACTGCTCGGCGATCAACGTCGGGACGTGCGCCCGACCGTCCATCCGGTACAGCGGCGCGAGCAGGTCGAGCGCGACCATCATCAGCTCCGTGGCGCCCTCGGGCGTGCCATGCGCCTCGACCCTCGACAACAGCAGCAACCCGGCCGTCTGCGTGACCTCCACGTCGTCGAGCGGGTCCGGCACCGCGCACAGCAGGTCGACCAGCTCGTCGAGCGCTTCGGGGACGAGCACCTCGTCGGCATCGCGGGTACCACCGAACGCGGTCAGACGCTCGCGCAGGGCGGTGATCAGGTTTGATCGCTCGGTCGCGGAGAACCCGGACCCCATCAGACTGTCGCGGGCCGTCACGAACTCCCGCGCGAGTTCGAGCGCCACAGCGTGCGCGCCCTCACCGATGCCGCCCGCGAGTCGCACGAGTTCGGCGCGGTGTATGCCGCGCACCCTTGGCGCGGCCCAGATCATGGTCCGCTCCAGGATCCACAGCTCCATCACGCGGTCGTCCTCGACCACCGCGGCGACCGCTTCCTCGCGATCGCCGAGGATCTGCTCGACGATGTCCGGTGTGGTCAGCGCCATCGCCCGGATCAAGGCGGTACGGGCTTCGGCCAGCAGGGCATGCTCGCGGGTCACCTCGAACGCGCGGCGCAGCACGAACCCCAGGTGCGTCATGCGCCGGGCCAGGCCGACGTCGTCCTCGGCGTCGAAACCGACCGCCTCCCGGGCAGTGTCGAGGACCTCACGCAGCACGTGCGGGTCCTTGTTATGCCACGTCAGCTCATGCAGCGCAACAGACAGCGAATACAGGAGGTCGCCGCGCAACGGCTCGTCGTCGGCCAATTCGGCCAGGACCATCCGGCAGGTCGCGATCCCCTCTCGAAGGATGTCCTCGTCCCCGGTCCGGTCGGCCAGGTCCACGAGCGCGTCGGCGAGCAGCGCGACCTCGCCGAGCCCGGCCTCCTTGACGGCCTCGTCCGCCATCACCTCGACGGCGTCCTGCACCAGGGAGGGGTCTTCGGTCCACCGGTAGAGCACGCGCAGGGTGTTCGCGGCGTTCATGAGCCGGGAGCCCAGGGAAGCGTGGGTGTCCGGCGTCGCGCGCAGGACCCGCGCGTGCGCGGCCAGCGACTCGTCCAGCAGCGCGGCCTCCTTGGTGCGCAGGAACAGTTCCCTGAGGAAGACGGCCTGGTTGGCGACAGTCGGGAGCAGATCGGGGTCGGCTGCGATCGCGGCCCGGCCGACGTTGACCGACTCGCGCAACGCCTCGCCGTCGTTCAGGTACTCGTACCGGGCTTCCAGAGACGCGGCCAGGTTCGTCAACGCGAGCACGCGGTCCTCGTCGTTCTCGGCGGCGTTGACGGCGGCTCGCGCGGTCGCGATCGAATCGTTGATCACCGCCTCGTCCCCGGTGCGCGTGAACTCGACCCGGAGCGTGTCGCTGAGGTTCGCGAGGCGGGTCGCCCCGCCCTCGGTAGGAGATGCCACGTCGGTGCCCGACTCGGCGAGGGTCCGCGCCACGTCAGCCGCCTCGCGCGCCGCCTCCAAGTCGCCGGTCGCGCGGGCGAGTTCGACAAGGGCCGTGTGCAGACTCCTCAGGCACCGGGCGTTCCTCGCCCGGTCGGCGACACCGACCGCCGCGCGGTAGACCCGGACGGCCGCCTCCAGCGCCTCCACATCGCCGTGCTCCTCGTACCACTCGTACAGCGCACCGCCCTGCTTGGTGTAGGCGTCCGGGTCGTCGCTGTACCCGAACACAGAGTCGTCCGACTCGGTGATCTCCGGCGTGTGGTCGAACAACTGGCGCACCTGGTCCGGCAACGAGTCGGGTGCGACCCGGTACACCTCGCCCAAGAACAGCAGGGCGTCCTCCAGGTCCTCCGCTCCCTGCCGCGCGCGGAACCGGAGCAAGTGGAGCCGCCCGATCACTGTCAGCGCGACTACGTCGACAGGCAGGTCGGGCGTTGACGCAGGTCCGGACACCCGCAGCTGGAGCAGGTTCGCCTCCTCCAGCGCGTCCTCGGTCAGGACTGCGGCGTAATCACCCGTCCGGCGCGCCTCCTCGAACCGCGCCAGGATCGCCTCGACCAACTGTTCCCGCACCCGGACCTCCGTTCACCACCGCTTCCGCGGCACCTTACCGAGTGTCGGCGCCCCATTGTCGAAACTGTAGATTCCTGCAGGGTGCCAAAGCCAGAGCCGATCGCCAATCATCCATACGTTATCGACCTGAAGCTGGGGTTGCCTTCGCGGGAACCGGAGCTGGGAGCGGACATCTTTGATGCTCTCGTCGCTGACGGTTGCCGGGTGATCCTGATGGCTGATGGCGGTTTGATCCGATCCTCGCACTTTAGCGAGGAAGATCGAGGCGATGGGTCCACCGATGGTGGGCGCGGCGAGCCGCCACCGACCTGATGAATCTGGGTCTGCTGCTGGCTGGCCGTGTCGCGGCACGCATGGTGTCGTGGAGCGCGATGTTAATCAGCCGGGCCGGAATTCCCTGGGTGCTCCACGGGTGCTCGGACGTCGAGGAACTGGCATGGACCCCCTCGGACCGATGCGGAAGTTGAGCCCCTGCCCCGATCGTGGGAAGTAGTGATACGCGGCTTCTGGTCCGGCAGGGGGCGTGGAACTGCGGTTATCCGGCTGGACTTACCAGGAACCAGGGCTAGACACTCGGACCAACTTTGATAGAGTGCTATATGGATGACTCTGCCTACAGGGCTGCCGACTACGGATCAGAAGGTTAGGGGTTCGAGTCCCTTCGGGCGCACAAGATCATGAGGGGTCTGACCTGCCGAAATGGCGGTCAGGCCCTTTCTGCTTTCCGCCCTATGTGGATGGTGGGTGTCACGTGGGTGCGATGTGGGTGCCACCCCCAGTAGCGAGTTCTTCTCGCCTCTGGTGGTCCTGACCTGCGTCTTTGATGCTGGGCCCGGGGTGATCGGGGTTGGAGCACCTGCGTTCGGCCGCGAGATGGGCCGGTTCTTTCGGGCCTTGTTTTTGATCTTCTTCCGGGTGCGGCGGGCCGCGGCCAGGACGAGGTGGGCGGTGGCGTCGGCGCAGTGTCGCTGCACCTCGGGTAGGACGCTGGTGTAGGTGTCGGCGGTGATCACGATGCTGGAGTGGCCGAGCAGATCTTGCAGGGTCTTCAGGTCGGCGCCGGCCTGGTGGGCGAGGGACGCGGCGCCGTGGCGCAGGTCGTGCAGCCGGACCGGGGGCAGTCCGGCGCGTTGGACGAGTTTGCGGAACCGGGTCGTGGCGTAGTTTGGGTTGATCGGCAGGCCATCGGTGCGGGTGAACACATACCCGGTGTCGGTCCACGCTCTGCCGTCCGCTGCGGCTTCGGTCTTCTGGTCGAGTTGGCGGCGGCGGTGAGCGCGCAGGACCTGGACGGTGCGTTTGTCCAGGGCGACGGCGCGGCGGCCGGCGGGGGTCTTCGGGTCGCCTTCGACGATGGTGTAGCCGGCGGTGGTGCGGTTGCGCTCGATGGTGAGCACTCCACGGTCGAGATCGATGTGGGCCATGCCGCTGGCATGCTTCCTGACCCAACGAGACTGAGCCCGTGCCTGCCTCTCCCCAGAGGCGGAGTTTGCTGTTGGACGAGAGAGAGGGGGGTGTTCCCGGGTGTCTGCGCAATCGCTGTTCGGCAGGCTCGTCAAGGAGGTCGCCGATCAACTCGCAGGGTACGGTTTCGAGCGCGACAAGATGATCTTCCGTCGGTCTTCACCCGAGGGTGATGTGTTGATCATCGATTTCCAGACGTCCGACTACTCGAGCAGGGCCGAGAAGGTGTTCTACGTCAACGTGGCGTTGGTGCTGGCACCCAAGTGGGAGCGGGATCGGCTGCTCTACCGACTCCCCGAGTCGGCGAGGCCTCGGGAAATGCATGGTCTTTGGCGGCGCCGGATCGGTTTCTCCGGTTTCTCCGGTGGTGATCAGTGGCGGGTCTCGGATGAGGCGAGCGCGGCTGAGGTGTCGGCTCTGATCCGGAGGCGGCTGGACGAGACCCTGCGGGTGGTGCTGCCGGCGCTCGATCGGGACGTCCTGCTGGGGGAGCCTCCTGATTTCCTCTCGTACGCCGCATGGATGGCACGTGGGTGGGTGCTGGCGGAGCGGGGGCCTTCGGAAGAACTGGAGAGGTTGCTCTTCTCGGAGCCCACGACCGGTGAGTTCAGTTCAGTGGCGAGGAAGGCCATCTGGGAGTGGGCGACAAGTCGCGGCAGCCGGGATCGGGAGGGGGCCCGGTGACCGACCCGTCCGTCCCGGGCGTATGGAGGGTGTCGGCGTTCGGGCGGATCGGCGTACTTCTGCTCGTGCCGATGTTGGGCATGGTCATTCATTCCATTCGCGGCGGCCTCGTCCCGGCGCTGTTGACGATGCTTGCAGGGGTGCTCATCTGGTTCCGACATGCCTTTCTCCTGGTGGCCCAGGTCTTCCCGATATGAGACCGGACGGTACCGGCTCGACATCGAGGTCGGGCGTGCCGGGTTCGGCAGTCTGTTCGACTCCGGGCCGGAGGAGTTCACCGTGCCCAGCGACGAACTCGACTTCACGCAGACCGACCAGCTGATGCCCCATCCCGCCTATGCCGTGCAGGGCCGGGTCAGCGTGGTCAACCCAGGCCCGGCCACCGCGGACGAGGTAGATCGACTGCTGGAACGGGCACGTGCCCGTGCCGCTGATCGCGAGCGTCGCAGGAACCGGTGATCGAAGTAGGTGCTGCGAGGCCCGCAGTTCTACATCTGGTCCCGGCGCAGTTGCAGCGCGGGGTGGCGGGGTGGTGCGAATCCGAGGGTTCGGTAGAGGCGTTCGCCGCCCGGGGTGGCGTTGAGGTCGACCACGCTGACCGTGGTGTCGTCGGCGAACCAGCGGAGGAGCGCGTTCAGGCACTCCCGGGCGTGGCCACGTCCACGCGCGTGGGGGACGGTGCTGATGTTGAAGACGTGGCCGCGCAGCCCTCCCGGATTGCCGGGTCCCGGCGCGTGCCGGTCGCAGAGGCCGGAGGCGTTGCTGACGATGCCGTGTTCGGGGTCTTCGATCACGAAGGCGGCGAACGTCCGCGGGTCGCTCAGCGAGCTGGTGAACCAGTCCAGGGCGGCGGTCCGCCACGGTGCCGTGGCGTCGCCGACGGGTGCCCCCATCGCCTCCAGCATGGTGACGCGGAGTTGTACCAGCGCAGCAGCGTCGTCGGGGACGGCCCTACGTGGTCGTGCCATTGTTCGTCCTGCTCCCTGTGGCTACCGGCCGATGTCGAGGACGACCTTGCCGCGCACCCGTCCCTCGGTCAGCGCCCGGATCGTGGTGCCGGCGTCCTGCCAACTGTCGCGCCTGGCGATGTGCGGTGTCAGCGTATTGTCCGTGACCCGCGCGGCCAACCACGCCAGGTCCTCGGACAGCCCGGCGTGGGCGCCCAGGAAGAAGGAGGTGATGGAGCGGTCGTTGCGCCCGTCGTGGCCGGAGAAGGCGAGGGCGGGGAAACACTCGCCCGTACCGCCGACGGTGCCGACCGACACCAGGGTGCCGTGTTCGGCGAGCTTGTCGTACGCCTGCACCAGGGTCTCGCCACCCACCACGTCGATGACGCCGGTGACGGCCCGGTCGAGCTGCCCGGGGGACCGGATCACCTCGTGGGCACCCAGTTCCCGTAGTTCGCCGCCGTGGGCGTCGGGGTCGCTGGTCGACGCCGTGACGTGCGCACCGCCGAGCCGGGCCAGTTGCACGGCGTACCGGCCCACCGCCCCGGTGGCACCCGTCACGAGCACCCGGCGTCCGATGATCGGGCCGAGTCGGTGCAGGGCGCGCAGTGCGGTCGTGCCGGCGACCGGCACCGTGCTGAGGGCCCCCAGGTCGGCGTTCGCCGGTGCCACGCCGATCCAGTCGGTGCGCACTGCGCGTAGCTCCGCCCAGCCGCCGGCGAAGCCCAGCGTCACCACCGGCGTGCCGACGGCCGGACCGGAACCGTCCGCGGCGGCCTGCACCACCACTCCGGCGGCGTCGTAGCCCGGCACGGCTCCGTCCGGGGCGTCGTCCAGGTACAGGTCGCCCGGATTGATGGAACTGGCGACGACGCGGATCAGGGATTCGTTGGCGGCGGGCTGCGGGTCGGGTGCCGGGCCGAGCCGGAGACTGCCGGGCACGGTGCGGTCAACGAGCAGAGCTTGCATGGCGTCGCCTCCCAGGTTGGACTTGCTCCCGAAGCAGAATGCCACTGAGTGGCATTAGCCTGCAAGTGGCGTACGCCGCTCGGTAGTATCACCGCATGGCCACCGCGTCGTCGCATCCTCACCCGCTGCGGCCCTCGCTGCGGGAACGCAAGAAGCAGCGCACCCGTGAGGCGCTGACGGACACCGCCCTGGAGCTGTTCACCCGGCGCGGCTTCGACGGGGTGACGCT
This sequence comes from Micromonospora sp. WMMD723, assembly GCF_049863385.1. Taxonomy (NCBI): domain Bacteria; kingdom Bacillati; phylum Actinomycetota; class Actinomycetes; order Micromonosporales; family Micromonosporaceae; genus Micromonospora; species Micromonospora sp. WMMD723. The sequence goes on along the minus strand of NZ_JBMKNR010000001.1, from coordinate 1,788,975 downwards.
CGACGAGTTGTGCGACCGCGTCGAGGTCTCCAAGCGCACCTTCTTCCGCACCTTCGCCAGCAAGGAGGAGGTGGCGATGGCGCCCTACGAGGACCTCTGGAGAACGTTCCTCGATGACCTGGCGCTGCGGCCGGCCCCTCCCGGCCGGCCGGTCCTGCCGGTGCTGCAGGACAGCGTGTTGGCCGCCATCCAGATCATGGACTCGGGTGACTGGACCCGCCGGCTCCTGCTCTGCACGCAACTGGCCGGCAGGACCCCCGCCATCGAAGCCCACTGCCTGTACTTCTGCGACGTCACCGTCCGCGCCGCGCTCGACATCCTGCACCGCAGGTTCGGTCTCGCGCCTGACGACCTCCGCCCCCGGCTGGCGCTGGACGTCCTCGTCGCCGCCTTCCACCGCGGACTCGGAACCTGGACCACCCGGCCCCACGCGGCCACCGCCGACCACCTGGCCGCCGACACCCGCGCCGCGTTCGCGGCGGTTCCCGGCGTCCTCACCCTCGTCGCTGCCACCCCGACGGAACGGAGCTGACCACGACGTTGCGCTGTCGACCGCTGTGGTCGGAGCGTTCAGGACGCCGGCGCGGGTCCCGTGAGGTTCTTCGCCGTCAACCGCAGCGTCCGGGAGGACGGGTGGCTCCCGGCCGTCCGTTCGGGTCACGCGCCGACCCCCGGTGCCGGGTTGGGGTGCCACCGCTACCGAGGCTGTCCAGCAGGCTGGATTGAGGGCTTTCGTCGGGTTCCGCAGACTCAGGGAGTTCGATGTCGTAGGACCCACGAGGAGCTGTTCAACGTGCCTACCGTCCTCTTTCCGAAGGATCGACCCACCCGGCGGCGTCTCCGTGCACTCGCCATCACAGCGGTCGCCGTGACCACGGTCGGCGGTCTCGCGTTCACCGGCTCCGCCTCGGCCGGGCCGCCCGACACCCGCCGCGACAGCATCCAGCAAGGTCTGGACACGCTCGTCGGCACCGACCGGCACCCGGGCGCGCTGGCCGCGGTCCGCGACCGGCAGGGCCGGACCCGGCACTACACGGCCGGCGCCGGTGACCTGCGGACCGGCGAGAGAGTGCCGGTGAACGGCAGGGTCCGCATCGGCAGCGCCAGCAAGATGTTCGCCTCCGTCGTGATCCTGCAACTGGTGGGCGAGGGCAGGGTGAAGCTCGACGAGCCGGTCGAGACCTACCTGCCCGGCCTGGTGCGGGCCGAGGGCGTGGACGCCACCAAGATCACGGTACGTCAGCTGCTCCGGCACGACAGCGGCCTGCCCGACTACACCGATGCCATGTTCTCGACCATGGGCGACCTGCTCACCTACCAGCACATCTACCTTGAGCCCCGCGAACTGCTCGACCTGGCCAACGCGCGGACGGATGGCAGGCCCGCCGGCGGCGGCTGGTCCTACAGCAACACGAACTACCTCCTGGCCGGCCTGATCGCCCAGCGGGTCACCGGCCGCCCGTTCAACGAACTGGTCACCTCCCGCGTGATCGAGCGGATCGGCCTGCGCGACACCTACGCGCCCGGGGTTGGCGACAAGCAGATCCACGGCCGGCACCCGCACGGCTACCAGCGTGACCCGGCGACCGACAAGCTGGTCGACTTCACGACGATGGACCCGAGTTGGGGCTGGGCCGCCGGTCAGTTGATCTCCACACCGGATGACCTCAACACGTTCGTGCGGGCCCTGCTGGACGGCAAGCTGCTGCGGCCGGCCCAGTTGGCCGAGATGCGTACGACCATCCCGGCGTACCCGGCGGGCCGGAGCTACGGACTCGGCCTGTTCCGCATCCCGCTCAGTTGCGGTGCGGTGGCGTGGGGCCACGGTGGTGACATTCCGGGCTACTCGACCGCCAACGCGGCCACCGACGACGGCCGCGCCGTGACCGTCGTGGTCACCTCCCTCAACGGGTCGGTGAAGGACGGGTCCGTCGGCGCGGACCGGGACGCGCTCGTCGACGCCGCACTGTGCGGGAGGTGACGGCAGCCGCGAGAGCAGTTCACCCGCACAGCGCCTGGGTACGGTGTGTCCACACCGTACCCAGGTTGCGTCGGCGGGTAAGGGCCTGCCCCGATGGGCAGGCAATGCCGGTGGTGGGCCCCGACCTGCCCGCGTCCGAAGGCGATTCGGCGCACATTCCGACGCACGACCCGGCCATCGGCCTGGCCGCCGGCATGCCCCCGATCAAAACGAGTAGTGCTGGCTGTACCAGCGTCGGGTAGTGCGGGGGATCGTGCGACGTGGATAGGCAAACAACACTGAGTGAGTCAGCGCGAGTCAAATAAATGGGGAGTTCCCGTGTTCAGAATGCTGAATCGTCCGACGCGTGAGCCGCGTTCCACCGGCGCCTGGCGCCGGGGTGTGATCGCCGCAGCGATGGTCTCGGTGGCAGCGGCCGGCGTTGCGGTCGCGGGCGTGGCGTCGGCGGACGTGTCGAAGGCAGGCACCGGCAACGGCCGGGACAGGACGCTGCAGGCGGCCCTGGACGCCGCGGTCGAGGACGGAACGCTTCCCGGTGCCCTGATGTCGGTCCGGGACCGGCACGGACGGGTCACCAACTACACCGCCGGGGTGGGTGACATCCGGACCAGGGCGAAGGTTCCGACCGACGGATACGTGCGGATCGCCAGCAACACGAAGATGTTCACCGCTGTGGTCATCCTCCAGTTGGTGGGGGAGGGCGCCATCGCGTTGACCGATCCGGTGGAGAAGTTCCTGCCGGGTGTGCTGCGGGGGACCGGTGACGGCGCGGCGATCGACGGCCGCCGGATCACGATCGGGCAGCTGCTGCAGCACACCAGCGGGCTGGGCACCTACACCTTCCTCGACAAGGGGATCCTGCCGATCCGGAACCGGTTCTTCGAACCCCGGGAGTTGCTCGACTCGGCCCTGACCCAGCCTCCGACGTACACCCCGGGTGAGGACCCGGTGTGGGAGTACAGCAACGCCGGATACGTGGCGCTGGGTCTCGTGGCGCAGCAGGTGACCGGCCGGCCGCTCGCCGAGGTGATCACGGACCGCATCCTGAAGCCGGCCGGACTGCGGGAAACCTACTACCCCGGCCCGGGGCAGCGGGGCATCCGTTCACCCCACCCGCAGGGCTACCTTTTCGCCCAGGACGGCAAGCTGCTGGATATCACCCGCTTCGACCCGTCGATCGCCGGTGCCGCGGGGCAGATGATCGCGACCCCGACCGACATGAACAAGTTCCTGGTCGCCTTGCAGGAGGGCCGGTTGCTCAAGCCGCGCGAGCTGGCGAACATGCGCCGGACGGTGTCGGCCCCCGGCCTTCCCGAGGGGTGGAGCTACGGGCTGGGCACGATCAAGTTCGAGCTGAGCTGCGGGGTGACCGCGTACGGCCACGGCGGCGACGCCGACGGTTTCCAGAGCCGCGTGGGGATCACGACCGACGGCCGGGCGGTCACCCTCGTCGGAACGAACGAGGACGCCAAGGTGGATGAGTTGCTGGCCCTGTTCGACAAGGCGCTGTGCGCCGGCAGGTGAGATCGACCTGCCCATCCCGGGCCGGTGCGGTGGAATCCACCGCACCGGCCCGTTTCCCTGTGCCGGTACGGCCCCACGCGTCGGTGAGCGGGCCGAGCGCGATCGGCTGCCCTGGCTGGTGCGGCCATCGGCCTCCCGGGCAGGGCGGTGGAACGCAGAACGGCGCGGCTACGGACGAGGATCTCGCCGTAGCCGCGCGGGACGACCCGGGTCTGAAGGCCCGGTCAGGGCATACCTGTTTCGAGGGTGGATCAGCTGCGGTACGCGCGATGCAGGAAGTACAGCCCGGCACCCACACCGCCGAGCAGCAGTACGGTGCTGCCGACGTGACCCCACCAGTGGTCCAGCAGACCCTCGGCCAGCGTGCCGGAGCGCAGCAGTTCCTCCATCACGACGGCCACCGCGAGGACGGCTATCGCAGCGGCGATCCACCCCCGGCGGCCCGTGTTCCTGTCGCTCGTCATAGCTGGAATCGCCTCCCTGTCTTCCGCCTCGGCGGTATCGTGCCGCAGTGATCCGCCCGCCGCATCGGCCCGGGGGACACTCCGGCACCTGTGCCGTACGGCATTGTCCGCTGACCGCGTTGCGGCGACCGGTGCGCCGGCCTGGGCGGACGGGTTCACTGCTCGCGGTGGCGGTAGTGGCCGGCCACCAGGTAGCCGGCGCAGACGAGGGCGACGACGCCGAAGAGGACGCCGACGACGGTGCCGGCGGTGGTGGTGTCGACGGACGATGCGATCGCGTTGGCGGTGATGCTCACGAAGAGCAGCAGCCACAGGACCGGCCGCAGGTGGCGACCGTCGCTCGACGAGATGTGTTCAGCCATCATCACACGCTAGGAGGATCGCCGGTCGGAGACGATCCCGCCAGCGCGACGACAGGCAGTACAGCCTGCTGTACTGCCAGGCCGGTGGCCGGTGCCCTAAGGTCACGGGCGACGGGGGCTCGCGGGAGGTGGGCATGCGGCGGTACGCGGGGGAGCGGATACGCGCCGCCGTCGACGCCCTGGAAGACCTGGTCGGTGGCCTCACCACTGCCGTACTGGCGATCGGGGCGCTGCTGTGGCTGCTCATCGTGCTGGTGTCGAGCATCGTCGGCGTCGGCATCCTGCTGATCCCCGGCGCGCTGCGGGTCGTGCGATCGGTCGCCGACCGCGAACGGCTGCGGCTGTCCCGCTGGGGCCCGGAGATCCTCAGCCCGCCCCCGGCATCCGACCGTGCCCTGGCCGGGCTGCGTGACCCGGCCGTACGTCGTGAACTCGTCTGGTTGCCGGTGCACTCCTCCCTCGGCCTGACGATGGGCCTGCTCGGGCTGACCCTGCCGTTGACCGCCCTGCAGAGCCTGACCTTTCCGATCTGGCACCGCCTGGTAGCCCCCGAGGACGGCGGGCCCGGCCTGGTGTCGTGGCGGATCGACGGCCTGGCGGACGCGATCGGCGTGTCACTGCTCGGCGCGGCCCTGATGGCGGTGCTCTTCGGCGCGGGCCGGTGGCTGGCCCGTCTCCAGGCGTGGCCGGGCCTGCTGCGGCTGTCGCCACCTGCCGGCACGGACCTCGGCCTCCGGGTGGCCCAGTTGACGGCCACCCGGGCCGCCGCCCTGGACGCACACGCCGCCGAGCTGCGCCGGATCGAGCGTTCGCTGCACGACGGTACCCAGAACCGCCTGGTTGCGGTCACCGTGCTGCTCGGTGCTGCCGGCCGGGCCCTGGCGCGTGACCCGGCGGCCGGCCGGGAACTGGTCGAGCGTGCGCAACTGGCGGCCGAACAGGCGCTCGGCGAACTGCGTACCGTGGTGCGCAGCATCCTGCCGCCGGTGCTCGACGACCGGGGACTGGCCGGTGCCCTCGACGGTCTGGTCGCCGGGTGTGCCCTGCCCTGCCGTCTGGACGTCCACCTGCCCGGCCGCTGCGCCGTGTCGGTGGAGGCGACCGCCTATTTCGTGGTCGCCGAGGCGCTGACGAACGCGGTCAAGCACAGTGGGGCCACCGGCGTCGCCGTCAGCGTCACCATGGACGTGGTGAACCGCCGGCTCCGGCTCACGGTCAGCGACGACGGCTGCGGCGGCGCCGCCGAGCACGACGGAACCGGCCTGGCCGGCATCCGTCGCCGGGTCGAGGCCCACGACGGAAAGTTCCTGCTGATCAGCCCACCCGGTGGGCCGACGACGATGGACGTGGAGTTGCCGTGCGAATCGTGATCGCCGAGGACGACGCCCTGCTACGCGAGGGCCTGGTCCTGCTGCTGCGCGCGGAAGGGCTCGACGTGGTGGCGACCGCCGACAATCCGTCCGGTTTCCTCGCCGCCGTCGACGAGCACCGACCGGACGTCGCCATCGTCGATGTGCGGATGCCGCCCACCCATACCGATGAGGGCGTCGTCGCCGCCGGTGAGGCCCGCCGCAGACAGCCCGGGTTGGCGGTCCTGGTGCTGTCGGCCTATGTCGAGCAGGCCTTCGCCACCGAGTTGCTCGCCGGCGGCAGCGAACGGCTCGGTTACCTGCTCAAGGAGCGGGTCGGTCGGGTGGAGGAGTTCCTCACCGCCCTGCACCGGGTCGCCGGGGGCGGCACCGCGGTCGACCCGGAGGTGGTGGGGCAACTGCTCGCCCGCAGCCGGCCGGACACCGCCCTGGACCGGCTCACCCCGCGTGAGCGTGAGGTGCTGTCACTGATGGCCGAAGGGCTCGGCAACACGGCCATCTCGGAGCGGTTGTACGTCACCGAGGGCGCGGTGCACAAGAACATCCGCAGCATCTTCGCCAAGCTGGACCTCACCCCGACCGACCGGGTGGACCGGCGGGTCAGTGCGGTGCTGCGCTACCTCGAGGACACCCAGCGCCAGTCGTGAGCGTCCACGGCGTGCGCCGCCGTCCGGCGGTGCGGCCGGGACTCAGCAGGCTGTGCTGTCACACGGACGTCGACGGGCGGGCCCGCGATGCGGGCCCGCCCGTCGAGCGTGTGCGGCCGATCCTTGGCTGGTTACTCCTTGATGCCGATGCCGGCGACCGGCGGGACGCGGAGCAGCCGGGCAACCGGCAGGATCGTGGTGAACAGCGCCAGCAGCGTCGTGCCGCCGATGATGGACACCCATCCCAGCGGTGGTACGTAGGGCACCAGCTGGCCGGTGAGCGTGTGCACGATCGACACCAGGGTGACGGCGGCGATGGCTCCGCCGATGAGCAGCGAGACGCCGAGCAGGCCGGTCTGCTCCGCGTGGACCATTCGCTTGACCTGCTTGCCGGTGACCCCGACCAGGCGCAGCAGGGCCAGCTCACGGCCCCGGGCGAGGGCGGCCATGACCATGGTGTTCGCCGCGGCGAGAGCGGCGTAGCCGACCATGATGCCGATCAGGAGCTTGTTGAGCCAGGCGCTCAGCGCGAGGTCGTCGGCGAGCTGACCGCTGACGTCGGCCGTGGTCGTCACCGAGCTGCCGGGGTACTGGTCGATGACCTCGCCCAGCGCGGCGGAGACATCCCTGCCGGGCTCGGTGCGTACCAGGATCCGCTCGTAGCCGGCGACGGCGGTGTGCCCGGCGACGACGTCCTTGACGACGGTGACGTCGCCGAACGCGAAGCCCCGGTCGTAGATCGCCACGACGCGCAGGTCGGCGGGTGTGCCGTCGCCGAGCCGCACCGTGACCTGGTCGCCCACCCGCCAGCCCCGCGACCCGGCCTGCAGGGTCGACGCTGCCATGGCCGACCCGTGCAGGTCCGTCAGGCTCCCGCTGCGGACCTTGAGGTCCATGGTGAGGTCGACGCCCTCCGGGTCGATCGCCTGCGCGTCCGCGCCCTCGGCGGCTCCGTCCGGGATGATCGAGGTGTTCCGTACGCCGGTGGCCGCGAGCACGCCGGGGATGTCGCGGATCTGCGCCAGCATGGTGTCGGGCAGCCCGGTGGCGGAAACCACGGTCTGCTGGGCCAGCATCCCACCACGGTTCTCGGCGACGATCTGCTTGTCCAGGTTGTCCTGGAGGAACCAGATCGAGCCACCGAAGCCGACGGACAGCACCAGTGCGGTCAGCACCGTGACCATGCCCTGGGCGTTGGCCCGCAGATTCGCCGCGGCGAGGTAGCCGCTGTCGCCCCACACCCGCCGCAGCACCGGGGCGAGCAGACGGGCCGCCGCCCGGTTGACCCACGGCCCGAGCAGAGCGACCGCGAGGACGAGCAGGCACAGCAGGCCCATCGCGGGCCCGAGGGCGGCGGTCCCCTTCGCCGCGCCGGTGAGGGCGATCAGGATGAAGCCGCCGGCCAGGGCGGCGAAGCCGAAGATCAGGCGAAGGACACCGTTACGGCCGGATTCCACGGCGATCTCACCGAGCGCCTCCGTCGGGCGGATCCGCACCGTCCGACGCGCCGCGAGCAACGCGGCACCGGTCGCCACCGTGACCGTCGCCACCGCCACCGCGATCGCCGCCCAGCCGCCGCCGCGAACCGGGAAGGTGTCCGGGATGAACGCCCGGTCCACCAGCTCCTGGTGCAGCCAGCGGCTGGCGAGCCAACCAACTGGCACACCGATGACGACCGACAACAGGCTGAGCAGTCCCACCTCGGCGAGGACCAGGCGGGCGACCTGGCCGGGGGTGGCGGCGACGGCGCGCAGCAGGGCGAGGTCACGGCGGCGGTGCCGGACCGCGAGACCGATGGTGCCCGCCACCACGAACATGACCAGCAGCGCCACGTAGCCGCCGAACACGCTGCCCAGTTGGACCAGCATGAGGGAGGCCGCCTGGTCCGCGGACTGTTCCAGCAGGCCCCGCTCGTCGCCGGCGTAGGCCTTGACGCCGGCCTCGGCGGCCAGCCGGCGCACGTCGGCCACCACGGCCGGGGCGGCACCGGGTTCGGCCAGGACGGCCACCGCGTCGACCTGTCCCAGCCGGGGGTGGATGACCGCCGCGTGCGCGTCGGTGAAGAACACCGCGGGTGGTGCGTGCGGGTCGGGCCGGGGACCCGCGTGGCGGACGAAACCGCTGACCCGGTACGTCCGTGCGCTGCCGTTCACCAGGACCGGCACCTCGTCGCCGGGAGCGACCGAGGCGGCCAGCCGTTCGTCCAGCGCGACCTCGGTGTCGCGGGTGGGTCGGGCTCCCTTGGTCAACTGGTACGGGGTGATGGCGGTGCTGCTCCAGCCGTGGCCGGTGGCGGCGCCGTTCGGCAGGATCGCCGGCACCGTCCGGTCGGCGACGACGGTGGCCACCCCCGGCAGTTGCCGGATCCGGTCGACCATCGAGGCCGGGACGGTTCCGCCCTCGGGCAGCACGACGGTGTTCGTTTCCTTCTCGCCCAGCGTGGTGGAGGTGAGGGTGATGTCGCGGTTGGCGACGACGACGTCGGCGGCCGCGTAACGCTGGGGGGCGGCGGTGAAGCGCAGGCCGGACTCCACGAGGACGCCCAGCGACATCAGAATCAGCACTCCGGCGGTCATCGCCACGAGGGTGGCGACCGCGCTGCCCTTGCGGTGACGCAGCATCTGTCCGGCCAGTTTCAGCACGGGTCAGCCCTCCCGCGTCAGCTGCGGGCGACGACCGAGCGTCGCGAGGTGCTCGGCGATCCGCGCCGCGCCCGGCTGCGGCATGTCCTGCACGATGCGCCCGTCGGCCAGCACCATCACCCGGTCGGCGTAGGACGCCGCCACCGGGTCGTGCGTCACCATGATGACCGTCTGTCCCGCCTCGTCCACCACCGAGCGCAGCAGGGCCAGCACCTCGCCGGCGGTCTGGGTGTCCAGCGCGCCGGTCGGCTCGTCACAGAAGATGACCTCCGGTCGGGTGGCCAGTGCCCGGGCGATCGCGACGCGTTGCTGCTGCCCGCCGGACAGTTCCGAAGGGCGGTGGGACAACCGCTCGGTGAGCCCGACCCGCTCGACGATCTGCTGAATCCAGAGGGGATCCGCCCGCTTTCCGGACAACCGCATCGGCAGCGTGATGTTCTCCTGCACCGTCAATGCCCCGACGAGGTTGAACGCCTGAAACACGAACCCGATCTCCGACCGCCGCAGCTTGGTCAGCTTCGTCTCCGACAGCTTCGACAGTTCCGTGTCGCCGACCCACACCAGGCCGCTGGTCGGACGGTCCAGCCCCGCCGCGGTCTGCAACAACGTGCTCTTGCCCGAGCCGGACGGGCCCATCACCGCGGTGAACGTCCCCCGCTGGAAGGTCGCGTCGACACCGGCGAGCGCGGTTACCGCGTGCCGATCCCCGCCATAGACCTTGCGCAATTGCTGGACCCGCACCGCCGCCACTGGCGTCGCCCTGTCCACCGTCGGCACGAAATCGAGTCGTGCATTATTGACCGCCATCGCCGGACTCCCATTTTTCGTTGATTTCTTCCGCGCCAAGAAACCATATTTTTGCCGGTCGCCGGCAGCAATCCAGGTGGCGGGCCGATCGAGGTAGCGCTGGCTGTACCGTCAGGCCTGCGCCACCGGCTGGTGGGGGCGGCGCGCCCTGCCGCACCCGGCGACGTCGTGACCCCCTGCGGTAGCTTCGTCTCGAAGGGCCGACCGCCGGCCTTCGATCCGTTCCTTCACCAGCAGCGGGATGGCGTGGAGTGCGGCGTGGCCGCCAGGCCCGGACACGGTCGTGCGATCCGTGCCGCCAGCTCGCTGATCATCAGTCGCGCAGGTACGGGCGGAACGGTCCGGTGGACGTCACGGGCCGCGCTGAAGGTCAGACGGGGTCGCTCGCCGGGGCGGCGAGGATGACGTCGATGCCGCGCACGAACAGGTCCTCGTCGACCCACCGGCTCTCGTCGAGATGCCCGGAGGCGGCGAGCGTGGGATATCGGGCCGGGTTGCTCGTGATGTGCCGTCGGGCCCCGGCCCGCGCCCCCGGGTCGTCGATCTGCCGCCAGGTGGCATCGGTCAGCGCCGCACCGATCACGAAGTTGGCGAGCATCCGGGTGACCACTGCCAGCCGGACGCCGGTCAGCCCGCCGCGGACGAGGGTCGACTGCAGAAACTCGGTGCAGGACAGCACGTTGGGGCCCAGCATCGGCCGCCCGATGAGGCTCGCGGCCCAGGGGTGGCGGAGCAGCACCGTACGCCATGTGGAGGTCAGCATCCGGATGTCGTCCCGCCACTCGCCCCGGGCGGTCGGGAGCGGCACCTCGCCGAAGATCTGATCGAGGGCCAGGTCGAGGACGTCGTCCTTCGTCTTGACGTGCCAGTAGAGCGCGGTCGGCGTGACCACGAGGCGCTCGGCGAGGCGTCGCATCGTCAGGCCGCCGATGCCGTGCTCGTCGAGCAGGGCCACCGCCGCCTCGACGATGCGCTCCCGGGTCAGGGGAGCCGCCCGGCGCGTACGGTCCGGGTCCTCCCTGAGCCAGACCGCCCCGGCGCCGCCGTCCCGTCGGTCGGCCGGCCGCGCCGGCGTTTCGTCTGGTCCAGTCGTCGCCACGTCCACCACCCTAGTATGGTTCGCCGGCAAGTTAACGATGGTAAGTTGACTTTCCAATGTTCAGGAGGCGTGTGGTGGCAGCAGGTCGACACTGGTGGGTCCTCGCCACGGCGGGGCTGGCCCAACTGATGGTGGTGCTGGATTCGACGGTGGTGACCATTGCGTTGCCCTCGGTCCAGCAGGAACTCGGCATGAGCGACGCGTCCCGCAGTTGGGTGGTGTCGGCCTACGCCCTGGCGTTCGGGGGCCTGCTGCTGCTCGGCGGTCGGCTCAGTGACACTCTGGGCCCGAAACGCGCGTTCGGGTACGGCCTGCTCGGCTTCGCGCTGGCGTCCGCGCTCGCCGGCCTGACCCCGACCGCGGAGCTGCTGTTCGCCGGTCGGGTCGCGCAGGGCGTGTTCGCCGCCCTGCTCGCGCCCGCCGCCCTGGCGATCATCACGGGAACGTTCACCACGCCTCGGGAACGGGGTATCGCCTTCGGCGTCTACGGCGCGCTCACCGGGGCGGGGGCGGTGCTGGGACTCCTGCTGGGTGGGGCGCTCACCCAGTACCTGACCTGGCGCTGGTGCCTGCTGATCAATGTGCCCATCACCGTTCTCGCCCTGATCGGCGTCCGGACCGTGATCGACGGTCGGCCCGCCCGCCGGGTGCGACTCGATCTCCTGGGGGTGGGCACCAGCGTGGCCGGCATGACCTCCCTGGTGTTCGCGTTCGCCCGGGTCGCCGACAGCGGCTGGGGTGACCCGGTCGTGATCACGCTGCTGGCCGTCGGGGTGCTGATGCTGCTGCTGTTCACGGTCGCCCAACGGACCGTGGCGCAGCCCCTGCTGCCGCTCGGGGTGCTCCTCGACCGCACCCGGGGAGGGGGCCTGCTCGCGATCGGCCTGCCGCAGTTGGCGCTGTTCGGGTTCTTCCTCGTCCTGACGTACTGGTTCCAGCAGATCCTCGGCTACGCGCCGATCCGCGCCGCTCTGGCGTTCCTCCCCCTGGCGCTGGCGATCGCCATCGGTTCGACGCTGATCGCCGGCCTGCTCGCGCCCCGGCTCGCGGCGCGGAGCCTGATCGTTCCCGCGCTCCTCGTGATGGCTGCGGGGATGGCGTTGCTGATCGGGCTCGAGCCGGGCGTCCCGGGGCTCTATCTCACCCGCTTCCTGCCCGCCGAGATCCTCATCGGGTTGGGCCTCGGCTGCGCGATCACCCCTGCGGTCTCCGCCGCGACCAGCGGGGTGAGCGGCGACGACACCGGCGCGGCGTCGGCCGCCGTGAACGCCGTGACGCAGCTCGGAGGGTCGATCGGCACCGCGCTGCTCAACACCGTCGCCGCCACCGCCACCGCCGCCGCGCTCCGGGCGGCCCCGGGCGGGGCGGCCACCGACGCCGTCGTCGCGGGGTTCGACGCCGCCCTGGTGACCGCCGTGGCGCTGCTCGTGCTCGCGGCCATGGCCGTCGCCCTGGTGATGCCCCGCCGCCCCGCGCCACGGGTGGCCCCGGCCGGGCGGGAGACGCCCGTCGTTCCGCTGGTCGGGAACGACGCCACCGACCGGCTGGCCTGACCGGGATGAACGTCTGCGGCGAGCGGGGGAGCGGCGTCTCGGCCCTGCCGTCGGCGCGGCGGCCCGGCCTCGACGGGCACCGGCGGCCGGCGGCGGTCCGGGTGGCCGGGCGGTACCGGGCCCGGCGATCGGCGGGAGGGCCGTCAGGGCTTGGCAGCCGCGATCCCGTCGAGGATGTACGTCACGCCGCGCCGGAAGTTGGCGTCCCAGTCGTCCTGGACCATGTAGCCGCGCGCGTTGAGCACCGGGTACCTGTCGCGTTGCCGGTGCAGGTGCTGGTTGGCGGTCGCGTAGGTGTCGCTGCCGTCGCGGCTCTGCCACGCGGTCTGGGTCAGCGCGGCGCCGATGACGTAGTTGGCGAGGGCGTACGCGGCCGAGGTCATGTGCGGCGGGGTGAAGCCGGCGTCGGCCAGTACGGCGTGCAGGAACTCGGTACGGGCCAGCACGTTGGGGCCGAGCATCGGACGACCCAGCAACGCCGCCGACCAGGGGTGCCGCAACATGGCGGCCCGCCAGCCGTCCAGCAGCGCGGTGATCGTCCCCCGCCAGTCGGACGGGTCCTTCCGGGGCAGCTCGACCTCGGCGAAGAGCTGGTCGAGGACCAGATCGAGGACGTCGTTCTTGGTGTCGACGTGCCAGTACAGCGTGGTGGAGCCGGTGCCCAACCGCTCCGCCAGCCGCCGCATGGTGAGCCGCTCGACGCCCTCCTCGTCGAGCAGTTCCAGCGCCGTCTTCACGATGCGCTCCCGGGACAGCGGCGGGGACTCCCTGGTGATCCGGCGGGTCCTGAACCAGACGTCCCCCGCCTGCCCTTCCGCGGCGCGGGTGCGTGTCCGGGCTGGTGGTGATTCCGCCGGACCGGGGCCCGGGCGGGACCGTCGCTCCGGGGCGGTGTCGTCTGGCATGGCGGCAGTTTAGTATCTACTCCTATGGAACAACGAGCGTTCACCGGACCAATGTTCCATTGACGATCGCCGACGGATGCGAGTGGGGGCGGCAGTGAGCTACATCGACGTGAGCCACTTGACATACGTCCTGCCGGACAGTCGGCTGCTCCTCAACGACGTGTCGTTCCGGGTCGGCGACGGGGCCAGGGCGGCCCTCGTCGGCCCGAACGGGGCGGGTAAGACGACACTGGTACGACTGATCGCCGGTGACCTCGTGCCGGCGGACGGCCGGGTGACCCAGGTCGGCGGGCTCGGCGTCATGCGGCAGTTCATCGGTGACATCCGGGACGACCAGACGGTGCACGACCTGCTGTTGTCGGTTGCACCGGAGCCCGTCCGGGCAGCCACCGCGCAGCTGCGTCAGGCGGAGGCCGCCATGGCGGCACACGATGACGAGGCGTCCCAGATGCGCTACGCCGAGGCGATGGCCGACTTCACCGACGTCGGCGGCTACGACATGGAGGTCGTCTGGGACGCCGTGGCCATGCTCGCCCTCGGCTCGACCTACGACGCGGTACGGGACCGCCCGGTCACCACCCTCTCCGGAGGGGAACAGAAACGTCTCGTCCTGGAGGCGCTGCTGCGCGGCCCCGATCGCGTGCTGCTGCTCGACGAGCCCGACAACTACCTGGACGTGGCGGGTAAGACCTGGCTCGGTGAGCAGTTGCGGGCCACCTCCAAGACGGTGCTGCTGGTCTCGCACGACCGGCAGCTCATCGCCGACGTCGCCGACCGGATCATCACGGTGGAGGCGCGTTCGGTCTGGGTGCACGGCGGTGGGTTCGCCACCTACGCACAGGCACGCCAGGAGCGACGGGACCGGATCGCGGAACGGCGGAAGCGCTGGGAGGAGGAGCACGCGCGGCTGCGGCACCTCGTGCACACGTTGCGGCAGAGCGCGACCAACAGCGACGCCATGGCGTCGCCCTACCGCGCGGCGCAGACCCGACTCCGCCGGTTCGAGGAGGCCGGGCCACCGGAGCGGCCGGTGAAGGAGCAGAAGGTCCGCATCCGGCTGCGGGGTGGTCGCACGGGCAAGCGCGCCGTGGTGTGTGAAGGGTTGGAACTCGTCGGCCTGATGCGCCCCTTCGACACCGAGATCTGGTACGGCGAACGGGTCGCCGTACTCGGGTCGAACGGGTCGGGCAAGTCCACCTTCCTGCGGTTGCTGGCCGAACTGGGCACCGACGAGACGCCGACGGTGCGGCACACCGGTGCGGTGACGTTGGGTTCCCGGGTCATGCCGGGCCACTTCGTACAGACCCACACCCGGCCGGAGCTGCACGGTCGTACCGCCGTGGAGATCGTCATGGCCGCGAGCCCGCAGACGCTCAACGACGCGATGTCGGCGTTGTCCCGCTACGAACTGGCACCCTCGGGCAACCAACTGTTCGAGACCCTGTCCGGCGGGCAGCAGGCCCGGTTGCAGATCCTGCTGCTCGAACTGTCGGGCGCGAACCTCCTGCTGCTCGACGAACCCACCGACAATCTCGACCTCGCCAGCGCCGAGGCACTCCAGGAGGGGTTGGCCGGCTTCTCCGGTACGGTCCTCGCGGTGACCCATGATCGGTGGTTCGCCGCCGACTTCGACCGGTTCCTGGTCTTCGGTGCCGACGGCCGCATCTACGAGAGCACGGAACCCGTCTGGCACGAGGGCAGGGTCGAACG
Organism: Micromonospora sp. WMMD723; assembly: GCF_049863385.1. NCBI lineage: Bacteria > Bacillati > Actinomycetota > Actinomycetes > Micromonosporales > Micromonosporaceae > Micromonospora > Micromonospora sp. WMMD723. Next base: position 1,773,911 of record NZ_JBMKNR010000001.1, on the reverse strand, counting down.
GGTCCGCTAGCTCACCGCGAGAACCACGTGACGTCGTTCGCCGCCCGGCGACGCGCCGAAGTCTCCCGCTCGTACGGCAACGCGCCGTCCGGCATGTTGACGATCTCGACGTGCAGGCCGACCGGGGTACGGAGATAGACCCACCGGTCGCCGGCGATGGGCCCGGAGGTGATGGTCTCCGGCGCGCCGAGCGCCGTGCAGCCACCTGCCCCGACCAGGTACGCCACGGCGGCGTCCACGTCGTCCACGGCGATGGCCAGGTGCCGGCCGCCGACGTCGCTGTTGCGCGGGGGCCCGGTGTGCGCGTCGGCCACCTCGAACTGCCACAGTTCGAGATTGTCGGTGGGGCCGAGGCGGAGGGCGGCACGGTCGACCCGCCCGGCGGCGGGCAGGCCGAGTGACGACGCCGAGCCGTCGCCGTCGAGCTCCCGCCAGCCGGTGCGGTGCAGCAGTTCGGCACCGACCACCCCGACGTAGAACTCCAGCGCCCGGTCCAGGTCGGCGACGGTGTGACCGATGTGGTCCACCCCGCGCAACCCGGGAACGGGCGTGGCGGAGTTCCCCGTCACCCGCCCCGTGGTCCACCGGGGACAGGGGCCGAACCGCCGGGCCGAACCCGTCCGGGTGTAGGGCAGGTCGGCAGGGGTGTGTCGCAGTTCCAGTTGCATGCCGCAGCTCGACCGGACGCGGGCCCAGGTGGTGCCGGCGTCCGGCTCGTCCGCCGGCACGGTCCAGCTCCGACCGACCCGCCGGAAGCCCTGGCCGGTCAGGTGTGCCACGGCCGCCTCGACGTCGTCGACCCACAGCCCGAGGTGCTGGTGTCCGACGTCGACCGGGCGGGGCGGCTCGGTAACCTGCCCGGGGGCCCGGTACTCGAACAGCTCCACGTTCGTCACCGGCCCGAGCCGTACGACGGCGATGGTGGCGACGGCCCGGGGGTGGACGTCGAGCCGGCGCGTCATCCAGTCGTCCGCGTGTGCCAGCGGAGGCAGCCGGTACACCAGGTCGCCGCCGAGCACCTCAACGAGGACGCGTACCGCCTCGTCGAGGTCGGGGACCGTGACCGCGACGTGGTCGAGCCGCCGCGCCGTCGGGATGCCTGCTCCGGTCGCGCGCATGGGTCCTCCTCGGTCGACGTCCGGAGACCCAGCCTGTGCACCGTGGGTATGACGTGGCTCGATCCGGGCTTGAGGCCGACCGCCACCGGCCGGGGGCGAGCCGCACGTGCCAGGACTTCGAGCAGGGTTCGAGGAGGCATCTTCAGGCTGAGGTCCAAAGTGATGCCGCTGGGGCAGGGGCGGTCCAACTGCCGAGGGGATGGAGCAGCAGAAGATGTGCACACAGATCCAGCGTGTGGAGAACGGGCTATGACGATCGGTGTCCCCATCCCGCAGCAGCAGACCTCTGGGCTGAGCCGGACCGGCGATCCGTGGCGGAGCACCTGGCGCCTGACGGCCAGCAAGCCGGTGAGCTACGACGTGATACTCGGTACCGGCGTACTCGACGTGGGCAACCCCACCCTGGCCAGGGCCGGTGCGCCCGGCTCCACGTCCACCGGCTCCCGCCGGCTCGTCGTGATGGAGCGCCGGGTGCAGGAGCTCTACGGCGAGGCGGTGTCCAGGTATTTCGAGGCACACGGGGTCGAGTCCCAGACGTGCCTGCTCGACGGCGGTGAGAAGACGAAGTCCCTCGACGCGGCGCTCATGATCACCGCGGCGATGGACCGTTTCGGCATCAGCCGCCGCTCCGAACCGGTGATCGCCATCGGCGGAGGGGTGCTGACCGACATCGTCGGTTTCGCCGCGAGCCTGTACCGGCGGTCGACCCCGTACGTCCGCGTGCCGACCACGCTGATCGGCATGGTCGACGCGGCGATCGGTGCGAAGACCGGCGTCAACCACGACGGTCACAAGAACCGGCTCGGCACCTACCATCCCGCCGTCGTCACCCTGATCGACTGGATGTTCCTGCGTACGCTCGACCGCCGGCACGTCGTCAACGGGCTCGCCGAGGTGCTCAAGCTGGCGATGGTCAGCGACTCGATGCTCTTCGAACTGCTGGCCCGGCACGGTTGCCGGCTGATCGAGCAGCGGCTCCAACCAGCCTTCGGCGTCGAGTACGGCGATGTCGGGGTGGCGGTGCTGTGCCGCGCGGTCCACGGGATGCTGGCCGAGCTGCAACCGAACCTGTGGGAGAGCCGGCTGCGTCGGCGGGTCGACTACGGCCACTCGTTCTCCCCGAGCCTGGAGATGCGGGCGCTGCCGGAGCTCCTGCACGGCGAGGCGGTCGCGATCGACATGGCGCTGTGCACGGTCCTGGCCCGCCGCCGGGGTCTCATCGGCGAATCGGACGAGCGGCGCATCTTCGCCGTCCTGGCCGATCTCGAACTGCCGGTCTGGCATCGGGTGTGCAGATCCGAGTTGATCCTGGCGGCTCTCGCGGAGATGGTCCGGCATCGCGACGGCCGTCAGCGGCTCCCACTGCTGACCGGTATCGGTCAGGTCTGCTTCGTCAACGACGTCACCGAACGGGAGTTGCTGGCAGCGCTGACAGAGCTGCGGCAGCGGGCCACCGTGTCCTCGGAGTGCACGGCATGACCGACTCGCCGCTCGACCGGTCGTTCCTCGTCGCCGACATCGGCGGCACCACGCTTCGTGTCGGGTGGTACCGGGAGCGCGACCGGACGTTGGCCCACGTGCACCGGATTCCGGTCGAGGGCCTCGCCCGGCATCCGGGCGAGCCGGCCCCCGTGCTCCGGCAACGGGTGCTGACCCAGCTTGCGGAGGTGCTCGGGCAGCGCCTGAGCACCCCGTCGGGGGTGGGTGTCTCCTCGGTCGGGTTGGCGTTCGCCGGTCCGTTGAACGCTGACGGGATGGTGCTGGCGGCACCGACGATCTGGGGCGGGGGTGCGGAACGGGTGCCACTCGGCGCCTGGCTGGCGCACCGGCTCGGCGTGCCGGTGCGCGTCCGCAACGACCTGACGGCAGCTGCCTGGCGGTATGCGGGATCCGACCTGTCCCCCGGGGACTTCTGCCTGCTGACGGTGAGTTCGGGCATCGGCAACAAGGTCTTCCGGGACGGGGCCGTGCTGGTCGATCCCAGCGGCACGGGTGGCGAGCTGGGGCACTGGCCGGTGGACCTGTCGCCCGACGGGGCGCGGTGCGACTGCGGCGGGCGCGGTCATCTCGGTGCGGTGTCGTCGGGGCGCGGCATCCTGTCCGCCGTCCGGTCGGCCGGGCAGCGTGACCCTCGGGCGTTCGCGGCCTCGACACTCGGCGCCTCCTGTCCCGGCGGGCCGGGGACCGTGACCAACGAGGATGTCGTACGGGCCGTCCTCGGCCGGGACGCGTTCGCCGTCGCCGTGCTGCGTCGGTCGCTGCGCCACCTCGCCCAGGCGATCGTGGCCGTCCACACCGCGATCGGCATCCGCCGGTACGTGATCATCGGTGGGTTCGCGCAGGCCGTGGGGGATGCGTTCGCGGACCATCTCGTCGAGGAGCTGGTCGGGATGGGGTGTTTCGGACTGACCGAGGAGGAGGTGCGGGCGATGGTGACGATGGGCGTGCCCGACGACGACCACGCGCTGATCGGGATGGGACGGCTGCTGTCGCGTCGTCCGGCCGGCGTGACCACTGCGGCCGGTACGTGATGCGGGTCCTGATCGTCGGCAGTGGCCTGATCGGCCGGCGGATCGCCGCGACTGTCGCCGCCGGGGGCGATGAGCCGGTGCTCGCCTCGCGCAACGGGAACCCCGGTGCGGGGCTGCCGTCGGGGCGGTGGGTGTCGCTGGACATCACCGACCGGTCGCAGTGCGCCGAGGTCGTGGACCGGGTGCGTCCCGAGGCTGTGGTGCTCGTGCACGGCCCGTCGGACGTGACCTGGTGCGAGGAGAACCCCGCCCGGGCGATGCACGACCACACCACGGCCGCCCTCAACCTGGCCGGGTCGGCCGGCACCGCCAAGGTGCTGCTGATCTCCACCGACAACGTCTTCGACGGCGGTGCGGCGTGGAACGACGAATCCGCGACGACCCGTCCGACGAACGCGTACGGGCGGGCCAAGCTCGCGGCGGAACTGGCCCTGCGGGACAGGCTCCCGGACGCCACCGTGCTGCGGGTGAGTCTCGTCTACGGTTGGGAGCCGCCGGGAGCGTCGACCTGGCTGAACTTCTTCGCCGCCTGTGCCCACCGGCTCCGGCGTGGCCTGCCGGTCGAGGCGCCGGGGGACCTGTGGACGACGCCGGTGCTCGTCGACGACGTGGCGGCGGTGACGACCGGCCTCCTCCGCGACCCGGCCGGACGGCTGCTCCACCTCGGTGGCCCGGACCGTGTCTCGCGGGCCGACTGGGCGAGGGTGATCGCGGAGGAGGCGGGGGTCGATCCCGGGCTGGTCAGGTCGGTAGCGCGTGCGCAGAGCCGGTACGCCTGTCGCCCGACGAACTCCTGCCTGAGAAGCGTGGTCCTCGACAGCCTCGCGTGCACCCGCGACATTCCGGTGCGGGGTGTGCGACAGGCGGCCCGCCTCCTCGTCACCTCGGTGGAGCCTGCCTCCTGATACGGTGAAGGGCCCGTTCCGCCCTGCCCGTCCGGCCGGGTAACCGTGACCGGAGGTGGCTCGTTGCGCCGACTCGACACTCGCAGCGTGTACCGCAACGCCTGGATGGACGTGCGCGAGGACCAGGTCGAGTTCCCGGACGGCTCGGTGGGTGTGTACGGCGTCGTCGACAAGCCGGACTGCGCCCTCATCATCCCCGTCGAGGGGGAGGGGTTCCACCTCGTCGAGCAGTACCGCTACCCGGTGGGGGCCCGGCAGTGGGAGTTCCCGCAGGGTTCCTGGGCCTCGGCGACGATGCCGATCGGCGTGGAACGCGGCCGGGACGGGGTGGAGGACGACCCCCTGGCCCTGGCCCATGCCGAGCTCCGGGAGGAGACCGGTTTCCGTGCGGGCCGCTGGACGCTGCTCGGGCGGGTGAACGTCGCGCACGGGTACTCGTCGCAGGGGTGTCGGGTCTTCGTCGCCGACGCTCTGGCCGCCGGTGCGCCCGCCAGGGAGCAGACCGAGCAGGGAATGAGTCAGCGGTGGGTGAGCCGCGACCAGCTCGACGACATGATCCGAGACGGACAGTTCGTGGATTCGCTATCGTTGTCGGCGCTGGCGCTCTTCGACCGGGCGTACTGCCTGCGCCTGTCGTAGCGGACCACGTCCGTCGTCACTGCCGCGATTCCCGCGCGACGGTGCCCGCCTTCGCGCATGCGACCCGTACCCGGCCCGCACCAGCACGATCATCATAAACCACTGTGACGTGTGTCAATGCCTCTTTGTGGTCCACGAGAGAGTCTGCCGCGTCAAGTATTTGGTGTGGGTCGATTCGTAAAAGTTTCACCATCGCCTTGACGGGAGAGTTTTCACGCGGTGTGATGATTCGTGTCGTTTGGGTCACCGGTCAGTGATCAGAACAATGGTCGAGGACTCGACCCTGGGCCTCGGACCACAGTTGGTGCCTGCTCTGACACCGCCGGTCCGCCCGATCCGCGGGCCGCCCTCCCATGGGCGGCCCTGCGGATGCCTCCTGGAAGGGGATGCCGGTCGTGGGCTTCGTGTCGTCGGCGGGATGCCGGCGCGGACGGTTGACGGTAGGCGGGAAGGCTGCCGGTGAAGCGGTCGTACCGAGGTCTACCTTCGGCGACGTACCGCGCTCTGCATCACTCATTGACGGATGCCGGAGGATTGATGTCTACGGGGGATACGCTCTTGCTCAAGGTCATGATCGCAGAGGGTATGCGGCTCGTTCGCGACGCTCTTGCCACCACCCTGACGCTTGAGGACGACATCGACGTCGTGGCGCAGGTTTCCCGGGGGGACGACGTGTTTCCCGTCGCCGCGCGGCTACGCCCCCACGTGTTGGTGCTGGACGGCGACCTGCCGGGGCGGCCGGTGGTCGACGTAATTGCGGATCTTGAGGCGGGGTTGCCCGACTGTCAGACGCTGCTGCTGGCCTCGCAGGGTCGCCCGGATCTCGTGACCCGGGCCATGGCGATGCGGGTCAGGGGACTGCTGCTCAAACAGGCACCCGCGACGATGCTGAGCGAGTCGATCCGCAAGATCGCCGCAGGTGAGCGGGTGATCGACCCCGAACTCGCCCTCCAGGTCATCGTCAACCGCGACAACCCGCTCACCCGTCGCGAGGTCGACGTGCTCCGGCTCGCGGCCGGGGGCGCCGAACCGACGGAGATCGCCAAGCAGCTCAGGCTGCGGGTGGGTACCGTGCGCAACTACCTGTCCAGCATCGTCGTCAAGCTCGGTGCGCGCAACCGCATCGACGCCTTGCGGATCGCCAGTGAGGAGGGCTGGATGAATCCCCAGTGGACGGAAGCGCGGCCCTCCGGTTGGCGGTCGGCCCCCACCACCGGTAGCCCGGCCGCAACGGACGACCAGAGCCGGCGGCCGGCCCGCTGACGGGCGGCGAGGCACGCGCCGCCTGAGCCCGCCGTCGTCACCTGTCCCGCGGCGGGGCGCAGCCGTACAGCGCGAACCGACGAACCAGTCCACCGGCGATTGAGTGCCGGTCGGTACACCTCGATGAACGCGACAACGCGGACGACGAGGGGATGACCGACATGGCGCGAGTCCTGGTAGCCACCACCCCCGGTGACGGGCACGTCAACGGCATGATCCAGGCCGTCCGGGCGCTGGCCCGGGCGGGACACGACGTCCACTGGTACACCGGGCGGGCGTTCGCGGACAAGGTCGAGCGCGCCGGTGCGACGTTCGAGCCGATGCGCCGGGCGTACGACTGGGGTGGCCAGTCCCGCGAGGAGGCGTTCCCGTCACACGCGGGCCTGACCGGCGTGGTCAGCATGGCCGCGGCCTTCCGGGACATCTTCATCGGCACCGCCCACGAGCAGATGCTGGACATCCTCCAACTGATCGACAGGTTCCCGGCGGAAGTCGTGGTGACCGGCGAGACCATGTACGGTGCCGGCTTCGCCGCCGAGCTCCGGAACCTGCCCACCGCCTGGGTCGCCACGTCGGTCTACGTCTTCGGCAGCCGGGACACCGCGCCGCTCGGGCTGGGCCTGCCCCCATCGGCCACGCCGCTGGGCCGACTGCGCAACCGTGCGCTGCGCGCGGTGTCGGGACACCTGCTGCCACCACTACGGGAGATCCGCCACCGGGCGGACCTCGCCCGTCGGCGGGCCGGCCTCACCCCGCTGGACCGCGGCCCCTTCGAGAACATCGTCCGGCACCCGGACCTCTATCTCATGGGCACCGTGCCCTCCTTCGAGTACCCCCGCTCGGACATGCTGCCGCAGACCCACTTCGTGGGACCCTTCACCAGTTCCGCACCCGCCCGGTTCGACGCCCCCGACTGGTGGCCGGAGATGGTCGAGGGGCGCCCCGTCATCCACGTCACCCAGGGCACGGTGGCGCACGACGCGGAGCGCCTGCTTCGGCCCACGATCGAGGGGCTGGCCGAGGAGGACGCGCTGGTGGTCGTCACCACCGGCACCCAGCAGAACGCCGCAGAGCTGGGCAGCCTGCCGGCGAACGTACGGACGGCGCCGTTCATACCGCACAGCGCGCTGCTGCCGCACGTGACGGTCATGGTGACCAACGGCGGCTACGGCGGGGTCAACACCGCCCTGTCGCACGGGGTCCCCCTGGTGGTCGTTCCTGCCAGCGAGGAGAAGCACGAGGTGGCCGCGCGGGTCGAGTGGTCGGGTGTGGGGCTGGCCGTGCGCCGTCGCCGGGCCGGTGCCGACCAGATCGCCGCCGCCGTGCGACGCGTCCTGCGCGAGCCGTCGTACGGCCTGCGCGCACGGCAGTTGCGTGACGAGTACCGCCGGCACGACGCCCCCAGCCGGGCCGTCGAACTCATCACCGGGTTGATCGAGGACCACGCCGCACGTCGCGTCGGTGGTTGACCCGGCGCAACCGTCCCCGGTACCCACGCTCGTCAGGAGAGGAACCAGCAGCATGAAGAAGTCAGCGAGTCGCCTGTCGGACGGCCGTGAACTGATCTACTACGACGCCGGTGACGACGCGGTGCGCGATGTGATCGACTCCCGGCTGCTCGACCCGGTGCCCCGGGGTTCGCAGGCCCGCCACGACCCGCTGCTCGACGACTGGGTCGTGGTGGCTGCGCACCGCCAGCTGAGGACGTACCACCCGCCCACCGAGGACTGCCCCCTGTGCCCCTCCCGCCCGGGGCACGCCAGCGAGATCCCCGCCGGGAACTACGGCGTGGTCGTGTTCGAGAACCGCTTTCCCGCCCTGGCCGGTGACCCGGTCGACGGGGAGGGCTCGGCCGGCCGGTGCGAGGTCGTCTGCTTCAGCCCCGAGCACGACACGTCCTTCTCGGAACTCTCCCCCGCACAGGCCCGCCTCGTGCTCGACGCGTGGATCGACCGCACCGCGGACCTGTACCAGCAGGACGGCATCGAACAGGTCTTCCTCTTCGAGGACCGGGGCGAGGAGATCGGGATGACGCTCGTGCACCCGCACGGGCAGATCTACGCCTATCCCTTCGTGACGCCGCGGGTGGCACGGATGCTGGAGTCCGCCCGTGCACACCGCAGCCGGACGGGTCTCAACATCTTCGACGACCTCGTGGCGGGGGAACTGGCCGCCGGAGAGCGGATCGTTCTCGAAAACGGTCACTGGGTGGCCTTCGTGCCCCGGACCGCACGGTGGCCGTACGAAGTGCACCTCTACCCCCGTTCGCGGGTGCCGGACCTGCTGGGCCTCGACGACGCTGCGCGGGCCGCGTTCCCGGCCATCTATCAGGAGGTGCTCGCCCGTTTCGACCGTCTGTTCGGCGTCGGTGCGGGGCCCACCCCCTACCTCTCGGCCTGGTTGCAGGCACCGCGACGCGCTCCGGACCGGGACGAGTTCGCTCTGCACCTGGAGCTGTTCACGGTGCGGCGGACGGCGTCCAAGCTGAAGCACCTCGCCGGATCGGAACACGTCATGGGGGTGTTCATCAACGAGGTGTCGCCCGAGGAGGCCGCCGAGACGCTCCGGAAGCTCGGCTGAGGCGTCCCGGCCCCGCGCATGCGTCGGCGCCGGGGCGTTCGCCTCCGGCTTCCAGCTGTGAAAATGTCACGACCTCCATGTGTCCCCTTTCCCCCCGCTCCCGTGAGTATGGCACTGGCGCACGATTTGCATCGATGGAAACATTGCCGGTGCAGCCAATCACGAATCGGCGATCGCCGATTGTTTGATTGGTGTGCCCGCGATAGGTCCCGAGCGTCGGTCGAAGGGGGAGTATGAGGTGGAAGCGAAGCTACTCGGGCCATTTGTGGCACGCCGGAACGGCACGTCGATCCTGCCGAACGCGGACAAGCCGCGTCAGGTGCTCGCCGTACTCGCCCTTAATGCCAACACCGTGGTGCCGGTCCAGCTTCTGATCGAGGAATTGTGGGGAGAGCGACCACCGCGCAGCACCGCGACGACCCTGCAGACGTACGTCATGCAGTTGCGCAGGAGGATCGGGCTCACGGCGAACCAGGAGGGGTCACCCGCGCCCAAGGACGTCCTGGTCACCCGACATGGCGGCTACCTGTTGGCCGTGCCACCGGACCAGGTGGACGTGGCGTTGTTCGAGCGGTTGGTCAGCTCCGCCCGGGCCGCCGCCGCGAGCGCGGACGCCGGCACCGCCTCCCGGCGGTACGCCGAGGCGCTCGCGCTGTGGCGGGGGAACGCCCTGGTCGACGTCTCCGTGGGGCGGGTGCTCGCGCCCGACGTCGTCCGCCTCAACGAGGCGCGGATCGGCGCCATCGAGGGAAAGGTGTCCGCCGACCTACGGCTGGGACGGCACACGGAACTGTTGAGCGATCTCGCCGAACTGACCGCGCGGCACCCGATGCACGAGAACCTCAACGCCCAGTTCATGATCGCGCTGCACCGTTCCGGGCGTACCTACGACGCGTTGCGCACCTACCAGCGCCTGCGCGAGACGATGGTGGAGGAGCTGGGGCTCGAACCGTCCAGCCGGATGCGGTGCCTGCACCAGGCGGTGTTGTCGGCCGCACCGGAGCTGGAGCTGTCCGGCGGGGCCGCCGGGCTGGACTTCGAGTACGCGAACCAACGATGACCGCCGTCGGCCGGCTGCGACCGGAACCCGGTCGCAGCCGGCCGGCCGATCAGAAGGCGGGCATCGCCGAGGGCGCCCGGAGGCTACCCAGAAAGGGATACCAGAGATGGGTGGGGTCGTTCTCCACCGCGTGCAGGATCTCCCGCATGGCGCTGAGCGCCTTCGGCTCCTCGTCGTCGTAGACGTCGCCCTGCAACATCTTCAGTACGTCCAGGCGGTACCTGTCGTCCTGCACGAACGCGGTGAAGAGAATGTTGAGCCGGTAGTACATCGAGATGAACTCGTACCAGTTGCGTACGCCCCGCCGGAGCTTCCGCTCGTAGGACGCGAAGCGTGCCCGCCTGAAGTCCCCGGCCCCGGCCGCCGCGATGATGTCCTGACAGGCGATGCGCGCACTGTTGAGGGCCACGCTGACACCGCTGGAGAAGATGGGGTCCACGAACCGGGCCGCGTCACCCACCATGACGTAGTTGTCGCCGGCGATCTGCTTCATCGCGTAGCTGTAGTCGCCCTCCGTCTTCAGCGGGCGCACCTGGTCGGCCCGCTTCAGCACGTCGAACAGATCCGGACGGCTGGCCAACGTCTCCCAGAAGAACCGTTCCCGGTCACCGTCGAACTCCCGGAACCGACGCTTCTGCGACACCACACCCACCGAGGTGACCGTGGCGGTGATGGGAATCTGCCACACCCAGGTGTCGACGACCGGCAGGAAGTGGATGTAGATGTAGTCGAGGCGGTCGGGCGCGGCGGCGAACGCCGCCCGGTCGAAGTGCTCGAACCAGCCGTGCACCGCGTACTGGTTGAACACCGGGTCCGGCTGCTTGACGCCCAACTGCGTCCCGAGCTGGGTACGCCGGCCGCTGGCGTCGACTACCATCCGAACCGGTACCCCCACCTGCCGGCCACCCACCCTGACCGTGAGGGTGGGCGACGCGCCGGAGAAGTCGACCTCGCCGACCCCCACTCCCTGGAAGACCCGGGCCCCGGCGGCCTCGGCGTTCTTGAGCAGGATCTGGTCGAAGAGCCCCCGGTCGACGTGGAACGTGTACGGGCGGTCGACGCCCGGCTGGTCGCGCTCGTCGAACCTGATCTCGGCGGACCGGAATCCGTTGTTCAGGTTGCGGAAGCCCAGGGTGTTGATGTCCCGGTCCTCGGCCGACGTCCACGCCGCGCCGTACTTGCGGGGGAAGCCCGCCGCCTCGATCTGGTCCATACAGCCGATCTCCCGCAGGACCGGCGTGGTCGCCGGGACCAGGGACTCGCCGACGTGCTCCCGGGGAAAGTTCTCCCGCTCGAAGAGGCCGACGGACAGCCCCGCCTTCGCCAGGTAGGCCGCCGCCGCGGAACCCGCGGGACCACCACCGATGATGCCGACGTCGAACTCTGCGTCCACTGCGTCTCACTCCCTTCGTGGTGCAATGCTCAGGCCGGTTGCAGGGACAGGTCGTAGACCAGGTCGGCAATGGCGCGCAGATTGCGGAAGTGCTGACCGGTGATGAGTGCCGGCGGAACTGCCACACCGAAACCGTCCCGGATGTACGCCAGCAGGCGTACCAGGTTGAGACTGTTCAGCACACCCCATTCCAGCAACGGCGTGTCCGACGACAACTGCGATTCTCTGGCGTCCCCGAGAAGGTTCTCGGTGATGTACTGATGGAGGTCCTGCTCCAACCGCACACGATCGATCGAGCCCACTGACTCTCTCCTGTCTTTCGGGTCACGTCCGTTTCACCGCACGGTACGAACCCGTGGTGGAGCTTGACTCAGACCCGGCTATGGCCTCGCCGACGTCATCAGTCGCTCCAGCCTCGTGCGCAGCACCCCGGCGAATGCGTCGGTGCGGACGAAGAAGTGGTCCCCGGCCAGCATCGTCAGCTCGAACGACGAGGTGGTCTCCCGCTCCCACCCGGCCAGCCCGGCCCGGTGGGTGAGGGTGTCCTCGCTACCCCCGAACACCAGCAGCGGCACGGCCAACGGCGGTGCGTCGCCCCGGCGGTACCCGTCGGCCATGCGCAGGTCCGCCCGCAGCGCCGGCAGGTACGCCCGAAGCAGGGCCGGCTGATCCCGCAACTGGTCCGGGATTCCGCCGAGCCGCTGGACCGCCGCCAGGAACGCCTCGTCGGGCAGGTGGTGCGGCACCACCACCGGGGACGGCGTCGTCGGTGCGTTGCGCCCGCAGAGCAGCAGCGCCTCGGGTGGGGCACCCAGGGCGGCGAGTCGCCGCGCGGTCTCGAACGCCAGCAGGGCGCCGAAGCTGTGCCCGAGCAACGCCACCCCGCGACGGTCGTCGGCGCGTATCCGCGTGAGCAGTTGGTCGACCAGGGGGCCCATCTGGTCGACGGGCCGCTCGACGAGGCGGCTGCCGTGTCCCGGCAACTCCATCGGGACGACCTCGACGCCCGCCGGCACCGAGCGACGCCAGCGTACGTACCCGGCCGCCCCGCCACCGGCGTGCGGCAGGCAGTACAACGTCAGCCACGGGGGCTGTTCGTTTCCGGTCATCTGCGTGCGTGAATGCATGTCGAATCCTTCCGACATCCCAGGACGGTCAGTCCTTGAGCGATTTCCGAGCCGTCCGGGGGACGGTCGGTTCATCCGTATCGCACGCCCGTGCACATGCTACGCGGCATTCAGCTCACGGTCCCCGAAGGAGTTCTGATGCAGGATTCGGTGAGCGGACCCCTCCGGGCTCTGCGCGTTTACCGTCCCGACGACATCGCCGTCGTGGGCGTGGGATGCCGGTTCCCCGGTGGGATACGCAGTGCCGATGGCCTCTGGCAGGCGTTGACCGACGGCGCGGACGTGATCCGGGAAGTGCCGCCCGACCGTTGGGACGACTCGTTCCACGCCGACGACCCGACGGATCCGGGCACGATCTACACCAGATTCGGCGGCTTCCTGGAGGACATCGACCGCTTCGACGCCGACTTCTTCCACGTCTCGCCCCGGGAGGCGGCCGAGATCGACCCGCAGCAGCGCATCCTGCTGGAGGTCGCCTTCGAGGCGATGCAGGACGCCGGCCGGCCGCTGCCCGCGTGGGCGGGAACCCGCACCGGCGTCTTCGTCGGCATGCTGGGCGGCGACTACCTGCTCCTGCACACCAAGACCGCCGGGCACCGGGCCATCAACCCCTACTTCGCCAGTGGCAAGGAGTTCAGCTTCGCCGCCGGGCGGATCGCCTACACCTTCGGGCTCCAGGGCGCGTGCATGACCGTCAACACGGCCTGCTCGTCCTCCCTGGCCGCCGTGCACCTCGCCTGCCAGAGCCTGCGGGACGGATCGATCGACACCGCCCTCGCCGGTGGGGTGAACACCCTCCTCACCCCCGAACTGTCGATCTTCATGAGCCGGGTGCAGGCGATGTCCGCCTCCGGCCGCTGCCGGCCGTTCGACGCGGCGGCGGACGGCATCGTCCGGGGGGAGGGCTGCGCGGTCGTCGTGCTCAAACGGTACGCCGACGCGGTCCGCGACCGGGACCAGATCTACGGGATCCTGCTCGGTAGCGCCCTCAACCACAACGGCCACAGCGCCGGGCTGACCGTACCCAGCGTGCCCGCGCAACAGGAACTCCTGCGGCAGGCACTGACCGCTGCCGGTGTCGACGGCACCCGGGCCGCGTACGTGGAGGCCCACGGCACCGGTACGCCCCTGGGCGACCCACTGGAGGTGTCGGCGCTCGCGGAGGTCATGGGCCGGGGCCGCCCCGACGACCGGCCGCTGGTCATCGGCTCGCTGAAGGCGAACTTCGGTCACATGGACGCCACCGCCGGGGTGGCGGGCCTACTCAAGACCCTGCTGGTGCTGCGGCACGGCGTCGTCCCCCGGCAACTGCACTACCGCACGCCCTCGCCGCACATCGACTGGGAGCACTCCGGCATCACCGTCGCCGCCGAGAACCTGCCCGTCACTGCCGACGGGCAACCGTTGATCGGCGGGACCAGCGCCTTCGGGCTGTCGGGGACCAACGTCCACGTCGTCGTGGGCGCGGCACCACCGGCACCGGCCCTGCCCGACGCCACGTCCGCCCCGTACACCCTGCTGCTCTCCGCCACGACCCGGCGGGGGCTGCGGGAGACCGCCGACGACTTCGCGGACCTCCTCACCGACCGCCCGGTCGAGCCGGTCGTGGCGACCGCCGCCGTCCGGCGCACCCATCACCGGCACCGCCTGGCGGTGGTCGGCACCACCGGCGAAGGACTGGTCGCCGGCCTCAGGGCGGCGGCCCGTCGCCAACGACACCCCGCGGTACGCCTCGGCGACCCCGTCGCCGACGCACCGCCGGTCGTGTTCGCCTACTCCGGACACGGGGCGCAGTGGCCCGGTATGGGAATGGACCTCTACGAGACGGAGCCGGTCTTCCGCACCGCGTTCGACGAGTGCGACACCGCCCTGTCCGGCCATGCGCGTTGGTCGGTCCGGGACGCGGTCCGCGACCCGGACCCGGCCATCCTGCGCTCCACGGAGATCGGGCAACCCGCCCTCTTCGCCTTGCAGGTGTCGCTGAGCCGCCTCTGGATGTCGTGGGGGGTCAGGCCGGACGCGGTCGTCGGTCACAGCATGGGCGAGATCGCCGCGGCCCACGTCGCCGGGGCGCTCACGCTGCCCGACGCGGCGCGTCTCGTCATCGTCCGGAGCCGGACCCTCCAGGAGGCGAGTGGCTCGGGACGGATGGCGTCGGTCGACCTGCCCGCCGACGAACTGCGTCCGCTGCTCGCGGAGCGCTACCCCGACCTGGTGGTCGCCGCAGTCAACGGCCCCGACGCCGTCGTGGTCAGCGGACCGGCGGAACCGCTGCGCGCCATGGTCGCCGAACTCGTCGAGCGGGACGTCTCGGCGGTGGAACTGTCGGTGGAGTACCCGTCGCACGGACCGCTGATGCAGCCCTACAGCGAACGGCTGCGCGCCCTCCTGGACGACCTGACGGTGACCACACCGGCCGTACCTCTGCTGTCCAGCACCGATGCCGAGGACACCGGCGGCCGGCCGGACGCCGACTACTGGGCGCGCAACCTGCGGCAGCCCGTCCTGTTCTGGCCCGCCGTCGACCGGCTCCTCAAGGAGCGGGAACCCGCCTTCGTGGAGATCGGCGCGCACCCCGTGCTCGGTCGTGCGGTGCGGTCGGCGCTGGCCCACCGCGACCGGGTCGGACCGGTCGTACCGTCCCTCGTACGGGGTGAGGACGCCGCCACCGTCCTGGCGACGTCCCGGGCCGAACTGCACGTCGCCGGAGTCCCGGTCGACTGGGCGGCGCGGTGGCCGGCGCCGGTCGCCGCAGTGGCGCTGCCCCCCGAGCGGTGGGCCGGCTCGACCTACTGGTTGCCGGGCGTGGCCCGGGGCGAGCAGGGTGCCCGTACCGCCGAACCGACCGTCGCCGCGGCCCCGGTGCCGCCCGCAGGCCCACCGTCGGCCGTCCGGGTCGGCACCACCGGTCGACCGGAGCTGGTGGCGACCCTCCAGGCGGCGCTCGCCGAGATCCTCGGGCACCCGGCCGGCACCTCCGTCGGCATCCACCGGGGATTCTTCGAGCTCGGCCTCGACTCCGTCTCCGCCCTGGAGTTCGCCAACCGGGTGCAGAGCGCCGTCGGTGCCGTCGTGGACGGTGCCGACGTGCTCCGGTGCGGCACCATCGACGAACTGGCCGGGCACCTGCTGTCGTCGCCGGTACCGGTCACCCCGGTCACTCCGGCACCCCCGTCGACCGTCGTGGACCCGCAGCGGGGCACCGAGCCGATCGCGATCATCGGCCTCGCCTGCCGGGTGCCCGGAGGAGCCGACGCGGACGGCTTCTGGGCGCTTCTCGACCAGCACCTGGACCCCAGCGGCGAGGTCCCCGCCGACCGGTGGGACGCCGGCCGGCTGCTCGCCGACGGTACG
Source organism: Micromonospora sp. WMMD723 (assembly GCF_049863385.1). NCBI lineage: Bacteria > Bacillati > Actinomycetota > Actinomycetes > Micromonosporales > Micromonosporaceae > Micromonospora > Micromonospora sp. WMMD723. The sequence continues at coordinate 1,757,941 of NZ_JBMKNR010000001.1, read as the reverse complement.
ACGACGACCGCACGGGGGTCGTTCCTCCCCGCCGTGGACGGGTTCGACCACCGGTTCTTCCGCGTCTCCCCCCGGGAGGCGCGCAGCATGGACCCCCAACAACGACTCTTCCTCGAAGTGGCCTGGGAAGCGCTGGAGGACGCCGGGCTGCCCGCCGACGACCTGCGCGACAGCGCGACCGGGGTCTTCGTCGGGCTCAACACCACCGACTACCAGCAACTCGTGCTCGGCGCGGACACCGAACTCGACCTCTACTACGGCACCGGCACATGCTTCTCCGGTGCGGCGGGCCGGCTGTCGTACCTGCTGGGGCTGCGTGGACCGAGCATCGCCGTGGACACCGCCTGCTCGTCGTCGCTGACGGCCGTACACCTGGCCTGCCAGTCGCTGCGCACCGGGGAGTGCCGGGTCGCCGTCGCCGGCGGCGCGAACGTGATGGCGACGTCCACCGTGTTCCGGGCGATGTCCGCGGCCGGTGCCCTGTCCCGGGACGGGCGGTGCAAGTCGTTCGCCGAGGCCGCCGACGGTTACGGCCGTGGGGAGGGTGCGGGCGCCGTGATCCTCAAGCCCCTGTCGCTGGCGTTGGCGGACGGTGACCGGGTGCACGCCGTCATCCGCGCGAGCGCGGTCAACCAGGACGGGGCCAGCGGCGGGCTGACCGTGCCCAGCGGTGTCGCCCAGCAGGCGGTCATCACCGACGCCCTGCGCCGGGCCGACCTCGGAGCCGCCCAACTGTCCTACCTGGAGGCACACGGCACGGGCACCCCGCTGGGCGACGCCGTGGAGCTGCGCGCGATCGCCGACGTGCGACGGGCCGGCGGCGCGACCGACCAGCCGCTGCTGGTGGGCTCGGTGAAGAGCAACATCGGTCACCTGGAGGCGGCGGCCGGCGTGGTCGGCCTGATCAAGGTCGTGTTGTCGCTGCGGCACCAACGCATCCCGGCGCAGCTGCACCTGGACGAGCTCACCAGGGAGATCGACTGGGACGCCTCCGGTCTGGCCCCCGTCCGCCGTACGACGGCGTGGCGACGCGGCAACCGGCCGAGGATCGCCGGGGTGAGCGCCTTCGGGTTCACCGGCACCAACGCCCACCTGATCGTGCAGGAGGCACCGGAGCGCGCGTCGGCGACGGCGGCGACCTCCGGCCCGTACCTGCTGGCGGTCTCGGCGGCCAGCGCGGCGGCGCTCGACGACGCCAGGGCCCGCCACGCGGAGCACCTCGCCGACAGCGAGGAGATGGACACGGCCGACCTCGCGTGGACGTCACTGGCCCGGCGTAGCCACCACGAACACCGGGTCGCGGTGGTGGCCGGATCGGTGCGGGAGCTGGCCCGGGCGCTGCGGTCACCACGGCACGCCGGGATCGTCCCCGCGGGCGGGTCCCGTCGGGTGCTCTTCGCCTTCGGTGACGACGCGCCGCCGTGGTCGGAGCTGCTGGACGCGGCGGCGCGGCTGCCCGGGTGGGGAGACCGGCAGATCGCCGCGCTACGGGCGCAGGTCACCGACCTCCGTACGGCGATCCGGCCGGTGGCGTCGCCCGGGGGAGCGGTCGACGGCGAACCGGCGGCCGCCGTCGCCGCGTTCGTCGACCAGCTCTCGGCGGCGCTGGTCTGGCAGTCGGTGGGGCTCGTGCCCCAGGCGGTGGCCGGCACCGGTGCCGGCGCGTACGTCGCCGCGTGTGTGGCCGGTGAGCTGTCACCGGAGGAGGCCCTGCACCGCCTCACCACCGACCGCGCACCGGCCGACGCGGCGCAACCGGGACAGCTGCGCCGACTGGCGGCACCGGCGGATGCGGACGACGACGACCTCGTCCTGGACCTCGGGGCCCGGACGCCCCGGGTCCGGCTCGCCGGCACGGTGGTCCATCGTCCACCGACCGACGCCGTCACCGTCGAGTCCCTGCTAGGTGTCGTCGCCGCCCTGCACGTGCAGGGGGCCCCGATCCGCTGGGACCGGCTGCTACCCGGCGGCGGACGGGTGACGTCGCTGCCCGCCTACCCGTGGCAGCGCACCCGGCACTGGGTGCACGGCGTCACGGACGGCAGCGCCCCGGCCGGACGGTCCGGGCCGGCTCACGTGGACGCCCCGACCGACGGGCCGTCGACCGCGATGTCCACCGTCGGTGCGTTGCCCGCGTCGGAGCGGGAGCCCTGGCTGGTCGACCTGCTGCTACCGGTGGTGGCGGAGGTGCTCGGCGAGACCGACGACATCGATCCCGACCGGGGCTTCTTCGACCTGGGATTCGACTCCGTCCTGTCGATGAAACTCAAGCGTCGGGCCGAGGTGGTGCTCGGTGTCGAGCTACCCAACACCGTTCTCTTCGAATGCCCCAACACGCGGGCGCTGGCCCGGTTCGTGGTCCGGGAGGTCATACCCGGTGAGCCTGCGGAACCGGACGACGGTGACCCGCTCGCCGAACTCAGCGACGAGGCGCTCGCCGCGCGGCTCGCGGCGGCGGTCTCGGCCTCAGCGGTCGTCGGCGGCGACCAGGGTCCCGCCCGGTGAGCCGGGGCGACCTTGAGCCGCCTACGAGCGGTGGTAAAGGGCCGGGCGCTGCACTGAGGTCACCGGGGCCGCAGCGGATGGAGATGAGATGACCCAGAGCGAGCTTCGTGCGCAGCTTATCGACGCGTTGCGACTGATCGAACGGCTACAGGACGAGTCGGCGCGACCGCGTACGGAGGACGGACCCGTCGCCGTGGTGGGCGTGGGCTGCCGGCTCCCGGGCGGCGTGCGGGGGCCGGACGACTACTGGCGGCTGCTCACCGGAGGTGTCGACGCCGTCGGTCCGTTCCCCGCCGAACGTGCTGACATCACCCCCTGGTACGACCCCGACCCGGACGTCCCCGGCCGGACCTACGTCGACCGGGGAGCGTTCCTCGACGACGTCACCCGCTTCGACGCGGGGGTCTTCGGCATCTCACCGCGCGAGGCGGTGGGCATGGACCCGCAGCAGCGCATGGTGATGGAGGTGGCCTGGGAGGCGATCGAGCACGCCGGGTACGCCCCCGACTCGCTGGAGGGCTCGGCGACCGGCGTGTACCTCGGCGTGAGCACCACGGACTACGTCCGGCTGCGACAGCAGTCGGGGGACACCGCCGAGGTCGACGCCTACCAGCTGATGGGCGAGCCCAGCTTCACCGCGGGGCGGTTGTCGTTCGCGCTCGGGCTGACGGGGCCCAGCCAGGTCGTCGACACCGCGTGCTCGTCCTCCCTCGTCGCGGTGCACGACGCCTGCCGGGCCCTGCGGCTGGGCGAGTGCGACACGGCACTGGCCGGTGGCGTCAACGCCATGCTCAGCCCCTACTCGTTCGTCCTGCTGAGCAAGTTCCGGGCGCTGGCACCGGACGGTCGGTGCAAGACCTTCGACGCGTCCGCCGACGGCTACGGGCGGGGCGAGGGCGTCGGCATCGTGGTGCTGAAGCGGCTGGCCGACGCGCACCGCGACGGGGACACCGTGCTGGCGGTGATCCGGGGTTCGGCGGTGAAGCACGACGGTCGCAGCAGCGGGTTGACCGTGCCCAACCCCGCCTCGCAACAGGCGACGATCCGGGACGCGCTCGGGATGGCCGGGCTGGCCCCCGCAGAGATCGACTACGTCGAGGCGCACGGGACCGGGACGGCCCTGGGCGATCCCATCGAGCTGCGCGCCCTCGACGCCGTGCTGGGCGGTGCCCACCGGCCCGGACCGCCGCTGCTGGTGGGGTCGGTGAAGACCAACATCGGCCATCTGGAGGCTGCCGCCGGCATCGCGGGCCTACTGAAGCTCGTCCTGTCGGTGCACCACCGCACGATCCCGCCGCAGTTGCACTTCCACGAGCCCAATCCGTACCTGGACTGGACGCGCCTGAGGGTCCGGGTGGTCGACGAGACGCAACCCTGGCCGCGTCGCGGCGAGGTGCGTGCGGGTGGGGTCAGCAGCTTCGGCGCGAGCGGGACGAACGCCCACGTCGTCGTCGCGGAGGCCCCGGCCGCACCCGCCGCCGATCCGCCGACCCGGCGACGCCACACCGACGTGCTCACCATCTCCGCCCGCAGCCAGACCGCGCTGCGTCGGCTCGCCACGGCCTACCGGGACCACCTTCGCACACAGGCGGGCACGCCCGTCCGTGACCTCTGCGCCACCAGCCGGGTCGGGCGCACCCGGATGACCCACGGCCTGGCCGTCGTGGGGGGATCGACCGACGCGCTCGCCGACGCGCTCGACAACCACCTGGCGGGCAGGCGCACCGACGTGGTCACGCCGGTCGCCCTGGCGGGGCACCGGAACCGCCGGGTCGCCTGGCTGTTCACCGGGCAGGGTGCCCAGTACGGCGGGATGGGGCAGGACCTGCGCGGTGAGCCGGCCTACCGGAAGGCGCTGGACGACGTCGCCGCGTTGATGGACCCGCTGCTCGACCGGCCGCTCGGTGAACTGCTGGACCTCGCGGACGCGCCCGACTCCCCGATCGACCAGACCGGCTACACGCAGCCGTGCCTGTTCGCCGTCGAGTACGCGCTGGCCCAGCTTTGGTTGTCATGGGGGCTGCGACCGGTGGCCGTGCTGGGGCACAGCGTCGGCGAGATCACCGCCGCCTGCGTCGCGGGTGTGCTGTCCCTGCCGGACGCGGTGCGTCTGGTCACCGCACGGGGCCGGCTCATGCAGTCGCTGCCGCCCGGTGGGGTCATGGCGACGCTGGTCTGCGACGGGGAACGGGCCCGCCGCGCGATCGCCGGCCACGAGGCGACCGTCGCCGTCGCCGCGCTGAACGGACCCACCGACACCGTGATCGCCGGACCGGCCGTCGCGGTGGAGAAGATCACCTCCGCCCTGCTGGCCGACGGCGTCAAGTCGCGGCTGCTGCGGGTGTCCCACGCCTTCCACTCCCCGCTGATGGCGCCGATCCTGAGCCGGTTGCGGGCGGTGACCGAGGAGTTGGAACACCACGAGCCCCGGTTCCGGATGATCTCCAATGTCAGTGGTCGCGACTGGGCGGGGCAGGGCCCCGAGTACTGGGTGCGACACGCCGAGGCACCGGTCCGCTTCGCCGACGGCATCCGCACGCTGCACGACAGCGGCGTCACCACGTACCTGGAACTGGGTCCGGCCCCCGTCCTGCTCGGCCTGGCGGCCCGCAACATCGACGATCCGGGCAGCGCCTGGATCCCCTCGCTACGCCGGGGCCGGGACGACGTCGCCCAGATGGCGAGTGCGGCGGGCACCCTGCACCTGCGCGGGCTGGACCTGGACTGGGGCGCGTTCGACGGTGGGCACCGGCACCGGCGCGTACCCCTGCCGACCTATGCCTGGGAGGGCGACTCGTACTGGTTCCGTGCGGTCGGGCCGGAGCAGGCCGGCACCCCCGCCGGGCGGGACCGGGCCGCCCCCGGTGCCGTCGAGCGGGTACCCGGCCCGATCCCCACGTACCGGCTGCCGGACGACACCGACCTGGCCGGCACGGTGGCAGCGGCGCTCCTGGCCGCCGAGGACGCGTGGGGTGGCGTCTGGTCGACGGTAGGGTCCGCCGAGACGGTCGCTGCCGCCCCCGACGGGGAAACGCGCACCTGGTACCTGACGCTCGAACCCGCCGGGACGGACGGGGCGGCCTTCACCTGCCACGGCCGTAGCGCCGGGGAGGAAGCCGCCGAGGCACCCTGGCAGGTGTACGCCCGGGGCACCCTGCACCGCCGGTGCCGGCCCGCGCCGGTGTCACCGGCCGACGGGTCGACGATCGCCACGCCGACGGGTGACGCCACCTCGCTGTTGCAGTTGATCAGGCACGCCGCCGCCCTGGGGGCGCCGCCGCAGCAGACCCTCTGCGGCCTCGACGGGCTGACCTGGCAGGCCGGCCAGCCCGTCTCCTCGGTCGTCCGCACCCCGGGCACCGGGCAGGTGATCTTCCGGGCCGGGGACGGGTCGATCGTCGGCGGGATCGATCGTCTCCATTATCGGGAACCGTCGATCGATGTCGACGAAGCGCCCTGGCGCGATCCCGACGAGCTCCTGTTCGACCTGCAATGGCACCCGGTGCGGCTGCCGGACGACCCGCCGGAACCCGACGACCGGTGCTGGCTGCTGCTGCCCGACCGCGCCGGGATCGCGGCGCGGTTGGCCGGTGAACTGCGCGGGCGAGGGGCGCGGTGCGTCGTCCTGGACACCCCGGCCGACGGGACGACGACGGCCGGTGCGGTGGCGGACGCCCTCGACCGTGACCCGGGCATCGGACACGTGGTGGCACTCACCGGAGTGGACGCCCCGGACGTCGACACCGCCGATCCGGTGGACCTGCTGGCGTTCCGGGACCGCGGGGAACTCGACGTGGTCCGTGTCGTGCAGGCGGCCCACCGGCGCGGCGGTGACCGACCGGTCACGGTGCACGTGGTCACCCGTGGTGCGGTGGCCACCGGCCCGGCACAGCGCACCCATGCGCCTGCCGCGACCCCGCTGTGGGGTCTGGGGCGGGTCGTGGCGCTCGAACACCCGGAGCTGTGGGGCGGTGCGGTCGATCTCGACCCCGACGACCCGGCCCCGCCCGCCGACGTCGCCGAACGGCTGGCCGTCGCGCTCCTGGCCGGCACGGTCGAGGACCAGCTCGCGCTGCGCCGCGAGGACGTGCTCGCGGCCCGGCTGGTGCGCCGTCCGCTCGCCTACCGCGCGGACCCGCCCCGGGTGCCGGTGCGCGCCGACGGCTCATACCTGATCACCGGCGGCTTCGGCGGCATCGGCACGGCCGTGGCGGACTGGCTGGCGGAGCAGGGGGCGGGCGCGCTGGTCCTGGCCGGTCGTAGCCCGCTGCCCGACCCCGCGTCGTGGGACGATCCGCACCTGGACGCCGCGGACAGGGCCCGGATCGACACCGTGCGCCGGCTGAGGTCACGCGGGGTGGCGGTCGAGACCGTCACGGTGGACGTCGCCGACACCGGCGACGTCGCCCGCCTGGTCGACCGGCTCGCCACCGGTTCGCCGCCGCTGCGTGGTGTGGTGCACGCCGCCGGGGTGTCCGGGCCGCAGGTGCTACGGGACGTCGACGTGGACCACTACGACCGGGTGTGGCGACCGAAGGTGCTCGGTGGTCTCGCCCTGCACCGGGCTACCGTCGATCGGCCACTCGACTTCCTGCTCGGGTTCTCGTCGATCGCGGCCACCTGGGGATCGCAGTTCCTGGCCAGCTACTCCGCGGCGAACGCGTTCCTCGACGGCCTCGCCCAGCACCGCCGTAGCCGTGGACTGGCGGCGCTGAGCGTCAGCTGGGGGCAGTGGGCCCTGCGGTCGAAGCTGTTCGGCGACGACGTGCGCGACTTCCTCTCGGCGACCGGGCTGCGCCCGCTGGCCGCCCCGCAGTGCCTGCGTCTGCTCGGTGCGCTGCTGGCCGGCGACGACGTCCACCGGGTCGTCTGTGCGGCGGACTGGGCGAGGTACAAGCCCGTGCTGGAGGCGCGTGCGGTGCGGCCGATGCTCGCGCTGATCGACGCCCCGCCGCCACGGGCCGCCGTCGACGGTGACGCCCCCCTGCTGCGACGGGTGCGGTCCACCGATCCGGCACAGCGACGCGAGGTGGTGGCCGCCTACCTCCGCGACGAACTCGCGCAGATCATGCAGCTCGACCGGCAGGTGCTGGACGGTCAGCTCCAGCTCCTGGAACTGGGCATCGACTCGTTGATGGTCATGGAACTGATCACCCGGATCCGGCAGGACTCGGGAGTCGAGATCACCAGCCGCGACTTCTTCGCCACGGACGCGGGCCGCTGGGACGAGTTCGTCCTGCGCGCCGTCACCGATCAGCACGAGCTGGACGCCGCGACCACCGGCACCGGTTGACCCGGACCACCGACCCGGACCCCATCCCCCATCCGACGGAGGTAAGACCTTGCATGACGTGGCGATTCTCGGCAGCGGCATGGCCGGCTCCCTGCTGGCGGCGGTGCTCGCCCGCAACGGGGTGAAGGTGGTGCTGCTGGATGCCGGCACCCACCCGCGCTTCGCGGTGGGTGAATCCACCATCCCGTACACCTCGGCGATGACCAGGGTCATCGCCGACCGGTACGACGTACCGGAGATCAAACCACTGGCGAGCTTCCAGGGTATCCAGCGGGCGATCTCGCACAACTCCGGCAAGAAGCAGAACTTCGGATTCGTGTACCACCGTGAAGGGCAGCTCCAGAACCCGGAGGAGATCAACCAGTTGGTCGTCCCGACGGCGCTGCGGACGGAGTCGCACCTGTTCCGCCAGGACGTCGACGCCTACCTCTACGCGGTCGCGGTCCGGCACGGTGCCCGTCCCCTGTCGGGCACGCGGGTGGCGGAGATCGACATCGACCCCGACCGGGGCGTGCTGCTGCGTACCCACGACGGTGACCGGATCCGCGCCAGCTACGTCGTCGACGCCAGCGGACACCGGTCGCCGTTGGTCGAGCAGTTCGGACTGCGTGAGGAGCCGACGCGGGCCCGGCACCACTCCCGCAGCCTGTTCACCCACATGCTCGGTGTCCGGCCGTTCGACCGGTCCCCGACGGCGACGCTGCACCGGCAGCCGAGCCCCTGGCACGAGGGGACGCTGCACCACGTCTTCGACGGTGGCTGGCTGTGGGTCATCCCGTTCGACAACCACCGGGAGTCCACGAATCCGCTGTGCAGCGTCGGGCTGACCCTCGACCCCCGGCGTTTCCCCGCCGACGACCGGTCGCCACAGCAGGAGTTCGACGACTTCCTGCACCGCTTCCCCGAGATCGCCTGGCAGTTCACCGACGCGGTGGCCGTGCGCCCGTGGGTCTCGACGGGCCGGCTCCAGTACTCCACCAAACAGGTGGTCGGCGAGCGGTTCTGCCTGACCTCCCACGCGGCGGGTTTCATCGACGCGCTCTACTCCCGGGGCCTCACCAACACCCTCGACGTCGTCAACGCGCTGGCCTGGCGGCTGATCCAGTCGTCACGGGACGGGATCTGGTCGACCGAGCGGTTCGATTACGTCGAGTCGCTCCAGCAGGGCCTGTTCGACGTCCACGACGACCTGGTCTACAGCTCGTTCGTCGCCTTCCGCGACTACCACCTGTGGAACGCGATGTACCGCACCTGGCTGATCGGCACGGTGCTGGGCACCATGGTGCTCGAGGACGCGTACTTCTCGTTCCTGCGTACCCGCGACGACGGCCGGCTCCGGGCCCTGGAACAGACCGACCACCCGGGTTCGCCGTTCCCGGTCAGCGAACAGTTCAACCAGCTCGGCCCCTTCACCCGCGATCTCTGCGTGGCCGTCGAGGACGGCACCCTGGCGGCGGAGACGGCGAGTTCCCGCCTGTTCGACAGGATCAGGGACGCGGACTTCATCCCGCCGTCGTTCGGTCTGGCGAACCCGTCGAACCACTGGTTCCACGCCACCCCGCCCAAGATGCTGCAGGCCGTGTGGTGGAGCCGGACCCAGGCGCCCCCGCACATCGGCCGGCCGATCCGGGGTGCCATCGGTGGCTTCGCCCGCTCCCGCGTCCGGCCGCACTGACCGGCCGCCACCAGTCACCCACGACCACTCAGCTCGCCAAGGAAGGACTGTCATGAGGCAGAGCCAGCTGGAGAAGACGACCTACGACGTGGCCATCCTCGGTTCCGGGGTGGCCGGGAGCCTGCTCGGCGCGATCCTCGCCCGACACGGCGCGAAGGTCATACTGCTCGACGCGGCCTCCCACCCACGCTTCGCGGTCGGCGAGTCCACCATCCCGTACACCCTGCTGTATCTGCGGACGCTGGCCGAACGTTACGACGTCCCCGAGATCAAGGCGTTGGCGACGTTCACCGAGACCCGCAAGACGCTGGGTGAGCGGTTCGGGGTCAAACGACACTTCGGTTTCCTGCTGCACCACCCGGGCCAACCGCAGAATCCCCGGGAGAGCAACGAATTCAACACCCCCAAGAACCTCCTCAACGAGGCGGCGCACCTGTTCCGTCAGGACACCGACTCGTACCTCTTCCACGTCGCCATCAAGTACGGGTGCAAGGCACGGCAGAACTTCCTCGTCTCGGAGATCGACTTCGACGACGCCGGGGTCACGGTGACCGGACGGGACGCCCAGTACCGGGCGCGGTACCTCGTCGACGCCAGTGGCTTCCGGTCGCCCGTCGCCGAGAAGTTCGGGCTCCGGGAGAACCCGTGCCGGCTCAAGCACCACTCGCGGTCGGTGTGGAACCACATGCTCGACGTCACCCCAACCGACGCCCTGTTCGACCACTCCCCCGACAACCGGCCGCCCTTCCCCTGGTACGAGGGGACCGTGCACCACATGTTCGAGCGGGGATGGGCCTGGGTCATCGCGTTCGACAACAACAAGTGGTCGACGAACCCGCTGTGCAGTGTGGGTATCACCGTCGACCCGCGGCGTTACCCCAAGCCGGACGACCTGACCCCGGAGGAGGACTTCTACCGCCTCGCCGCGCCGTATCCGGACATCGCCCGGCAGTTCGAGGGGGCCAAGCCGGTACGGGAGTGGGTCTCCACGCCGCGCCTGCAGTACTCGTCCAGCCGCTGCGCCGGTGACCGCTGGTTCCTGCTGTCGCACGCCGCCGGCTTCATCGACCCGCTCTTCTCCCGTGGCCTCTCGAACACGGCCGAGGCGATCAACGCGCTGGCCTGGCGGTTGCTACGGGCGGTGCGCGACAACGACTTCTCGGCGGAGCGGTTCGAGTTCGTGGAGCGGCTCCAGCAGCGGCTGTTCGACTACAACGACTCGCTGGTGAACGCGGCGTTCATCTCGTGGCAGCACTACGACCTCTGGACGGCGGTGTTCCGGTTCTGGGCCTGGGGCGCGAACGCCGGGTGCTACCAGATCCAACGTGCGCTCACCCGGTTCGCCCAGGACGGCGACGACCGGCACTTCAAGGAACTGGAGGACGTGCCGCACCTGGGGCACTACTGGGGTTTCAACGACGGCTTCGCCAAGGCGTACGACAGCATGGTCGAGCAGGTCGACGCCGTGGAGGCCGGCCGGGCCGATGCGGCCGACGTCGCCGACGACCTCTACGCGCAGATCGAGGCGGCCGACTTCTGGCCCAAGGGCTTCGGATTCGCTGAGAGGGACATGCGTTTCATCAGCCCCGGCCCCAAGACGTTCCTGCGGATGGCCCGTTGGGCGCGCACCGAGGCCGACCCGGAGCTGGGCAAGTTGATGATCGAGACGGGTCGGGAGGCCCTGAAGTCCCGCCTCATCAAGGGACGGAAGTTGTTCTGACCGCTCAGCGGCACCGTGCGCGCCGCCCCGGCGTCGCGGGATGAACCGGGAGGACATCGTGACGACACCACATTCCACCGAGAAGTTCGACGTGGCGATCCTCGGCACCCACCTGGCGTGCAGCGTGCTCGCCACCGTACTCGCCCGGCACGGCCTACGGGTCGTGCTGGTGGACGCGCCGGGCCCGGACGAGATCGCCGGCGAGACGACCGTCCCCTACACCGCGGAGGTGTACTTCACCCTGGCCCGCCGGTTCGACGTCCCGGAGATCGCCGGGTTCGGGCTGACCAGCCTGTTGCCGGAACACATCAGGCAGACCAGCGGGATCAAACGCAGCCTGGGCTTCCTGCACCACACCGCCGGGCGGGAGCACGATCCCCGGCAGGCCGTCCAGTTCAACGTCCCCGGGGAACACGCCGAGTGGCATCCGTACCGGCCGCACGTCGACCAGCACGGCCTCGCCCTGGCCCGCCGGTACGGCGCCGTGCTGCTGCCCCACCGTCCGTCGGTCGCCGACGTCACCCTCGGCACCGACGGCGTGACCCTGCTGCTGGCGGACGGGACGCACTGCCGGGCGCGGTGCGTCGTCGACGGCAGCGGGTCGGCGTCGCCACTCGTACGCCGGCTGGAGCTGGACGACCCGGAGCCACGACTCACGATGCGCTCCCGGGTGCTGGCGGCCCACCTCACCGGTGTGACGCCGTTCGAGGACTGCGTCGACCTGACCCGCTACGACACCGCGACCGCCTTCTCGAAGGGCACCGTCAGCCACGTCTTCGCCGGCGGGTGGATCCAGGTCGCCCACTTCGACAACGGGACGCCGCACAACCCGTTGGCCGGTGTGGTGGCCAGCGTGGACCCGGTGCGCTTCGCCGAGCTGCCCGACGACCCGGAACGGGCGTTCCGTACCCTCGTCGCGCGGTTCCCCACCATCGAGCGGTGCTTCACCGGGGCCACCGTCAGCGGGGGCTGGCAGACCGGACGACCCTGGCAGCGGACCGTCTTCCGGACGGTGGGCGACCGCTGGCTGTTGTTCGACCGGACCGCGAGCCGCAACGACCTGTTCCTGTCCCGGGACCTGACCATGGGCGCGGAGATGGTGCACGCGCTGGCACCGGTGCTCATCCGGGCCGCCCGGCACGACGACTGGTCGGCCGACAGCCTTCGTCCCGTCGCGGACTTCCAGGAACGCCTGATCCGGTTCAACGACCGCCTGCTCTCGGCGGCGCGGGTGGCGACCACGGACTTCGGGCTCTGGAACGCCTACTCGCGGGTGTGGCTGTTGTGGTCGATGCTGTCGGCGCTCTCGCTCAAGGGCACCCGCAACGAGTGTCTCACCGGCGGCTCCTGGGAGGCGTTGGAGCGCGCGGACACCGGCCCCCGCTCGTTCGCGGTGCCCCGGGGACTGCCCGAACTGCTGGATTCGGTCTTCGACCTGATGGACGACGTGCGTCGGGGGGACCTCGCGGCGGTGACCGCGACCGAACGGATCTTCGGCCTGCTGCGTCGCGCGCCGATCGTGCCACCGGTGTACCGGTTCGCCGACCCGAAGGCCCGGTACTACCACTTCAGTCTGGACAAGCGCATCAGGATGCTGGTGTGGTCGAAGACGATCGCCCCGGCCGAGTTCCGACGGGTGATCACGAAGGAGAACCTGACCAACGTCCCGCCCGCCGCCGTGCGCTGACCGGCCGCACCGGGTGCGCATCCCCGACCGGCTCCGGCCGGTCGGGGCGGGGCGTCGCGGAGCACCCCTGACCCCCACCGGCGGTCGGCTCGGTGTGCCCGGCGAGGGCACCGCCGGGCCTGCCGGACCTCCACCTTGGATAGACCGACGCTCAAGGGTCCGCTGCCTACGCTGTGGCGCGAATCGTCCGGTCCGTGTGAACAACGTCGCGAGATGAGGTTCGATGTCTACCACCGAGACCATCCAACGTTTCTACGACTCGATCAGTGATCCGTACGCCCGCGCCTGGGACCACAACTTCCACCTCGGCTACTGGGACGACCCGGACGAGCCGGTCACCGTCGAGGCGGCGACCGAGCGGCTCACCGACGAGGTGCTGCGCCGGCTCGTGACGGCACCCGGCGACGCGGTGCTCGACGTGGGTTGCGGCATCGGCAAGCCCGCGATCCGCCTCGCCGCCACGCGGGACCTCACGGTCACCGGAGTGTCGATCAGCGAGGAGCAGATCGACGCCGCCCAGCGGGTGTCCACCGCGTACGGGCTGGCCGACCGGGCCCGCTTCGTCGCGGCGGACGCCGCCGACCTGCCCTTCCCCGCCGCGAGCTACGACGCGGTCTTCGCGTTGGAGTCCCTGCACCACATGGCGGACCGGGGCCGGGTGCTCGCCGAGATCGCCCGCGTGCTGAAGGCGGACGGTTCCTTCGTCATCGCCGACTACGCGCTGCGCCACCCGCCGACGCCCGGACAGGAGCAGATCGTGACGGAGTTCCGCAGCGCCTGCCATCTCGCCACCCTGAGCACCATCGACGAGTACGTGGCGGACGTGACGGCGGCGGGATTCGTGCCGATCGAGGTGGTCGACGTCAGCGAACACGTACAGCCGTCGTTGTTCCAGCACGTCCAGGCCATGCGGGACGCGCGCGCCGAGCTCGTGGGCAACCTGCCGCCCGGGGCCTTCGACCGGATGATCGAGTCGAGCGAGCGTTACGGACAGTTGTCGGCCGCGGGCTACGTGGTCATCGCGTGCCGGCGGGGCCGCCAGGGAAGCAACCGGAACGATGGCTGACGCCAACCCCACGGAATGGCACGTCGTCGTGGCGATCGGTGGCGCAGGGCTGCTCCTGCTCGTCATCACCGTCTTCGTCGGGCTCGCCCGGCGGCTACGCCAGCCGGCGGTCATCGGTGAGATGGCCGCCGGCATCGTTCTCGGGCCGAGTGTCCTGGGGTTGGTCGGCGGGGACCTGCCCGACGTGTTGTTCCCACCGGCCGTCCGGCCCTACCTGACGGTCGTGGCGCAGATCGGTGTGCTGCTGTTCATGTTCGTCATCGGGTGGGAGTTCGACCGTTCGATGGTCGCGGCGCACCGCAACCGGGCCGTCCTGATCTGGGTCGGATCGCTGGCGCTCCCGATGACGCTCGGCATGGGGCTGGCTCTCCTGCTCTACCGGCACACCGACCTCGTCGGCCGGGACGGCGTACCGGCCGTCGGCTTCGCGCTCTATCTGGGCGTCGCCATGTCGGTCACGGCGTTCCCCGTCCTGGCCCGGATCATCGTCGACCACGGGTTGCAGTCCAGGAGCCTGGGCGTGCTCGCGCTCGCGCTCGCGGCGGCCGACGACGTCTTCGCGTGGTGCGTGCTCGCCGTCTCCGTGGCGCTGGTGACGGTGTCGGGCCTCGGCGGATATCTCTCCGTCGTCGCCTGGTCGGCGGTCTATCTCGCCTGCATGGTGTGGGTGGTCCGGCCGGTGGCGGCGATCGCCGCCCGGCGGCTGTCCGCGTCGGCGGCCCCCTACCTGACGGTTGCCCTGGCCGGCGGGGTGTTCGCCTCGGCGTTCGCCACCTCCGCCATCGGTATCCACGCGATCTTCGGCGCGTTCTGCTTCGGCCTCGTCATGCCGCGTGGCTCCGACGGTGCGGTCCTGCGGCAGGCGGTCGAGCCGATCCGTCAGGTCGGGCTCGTGCTCATGCCGGTGTTCTTCGTCGTCACCGGACTCTCCGTCGACCTGACCACGTTCACCGGTTCGACGCTGCTGCTCACCGGCGTCATCATCGCCGTGGCGTGCCTGGGCAAGCTCGGTGGGGTCGCGCTACCCGCCCGGCTGAGCGGAATGAGCGCGCGGGACGCCACGGCGCTCGGCCTGCTCATGAACACCCGCGGTCTCACCGAGTTGGTGATCCTGAGCGTGGGCTTCTCCCTCGGTCTGCTGTCGGTGCAGCTCTACAGCGCAATGGTGGTGATGGCGCTGTTCACCACCGCGATGGCGGCCCCGCTGCTGGCCCTGACCCTGCGGGAAGGCCCGGCTAGGTCGGTGTCGCCCCCGCCGGAACCGGCCGACACCGACCTCGCCGGGCTGTCCGCCCGAACCGAGTAGCCCTGGAGGAATCGTGGATTTTCGATGGTCCCCAGCTCAGTCCGAGCGGTACGACAGGGTGCTGGGGCAGGCCCGGGAGCGTTTCCCGTCGGCGTCCGGGATCGGCACCGACGCGCACCGGGCCGACGGTTGGAAGCACCTCGCCGACATGGGTGTGCACGGCTGGTGCGTACCGACGGAGTACGGCGGTGAGGCACTCGGCGCCCTCGACACGGCGCGGCTGGTGGAGGCACTCGGGCGCGGTTGTGCCGACACCGGCCTGGTCTTCGGCGCCAGCGCCCAGCTGTTCTCCTGCACGGTGCCGATCCTGCACTTCGGCGACGCCGCGCTGCGGGCACGGCTGCTGCCCGCGATCTGCGCCGGTGAACTGGTCGTGGGCAACGCCATGACCGAGAACGAAGCCGGCTCGGACGTCTCCCGGCTGTCCGTGACGGCCCGGCGGGTGCCGGACGGATGGATCCTCGACGGGGAGAAGAGCTTCGTCAGCAACGGGCCGGTGGCCGACGCCTTCGTCACCTATGCGACCACCGATCCGGGCGCGGGTCATCTCGGTCTGAGCGCCTTCGTCATCGAGCGGCAGAGCGCGGGCGTCGGCGTCGGCCCGCGACACGACAAGATGGGACTGGCCGGGTGCCCCGCCGGCCCGCTCCGCCTGACCGGGTGCTTCGTACCCGACGCCCAGGTGCTCGGCACGCCGGGCCAGGGTGCCGCGATCTTCCAGACCGGGATGGCGTGGGAACGCACCTGCCTGTTCGCCGGCTATCTGGGACTCGCCGACCGCATTCTCGACCGGGTCACCGACCACGTGACGCACCGTCGCCAGTTCGGTCGGCCGTTGTCACGCTTCCAGGCCGTCTCCCACCGCCTGGCCGACATGGCGGTTCAGGTGGAGAGCGCCCGACTGCTGCTCTACCGGGCGTGTGACGAGATCGACCGGGGGCAGCCGGCGGCACTGTCGATCGCGATGGCGAAACTCGCGGTCTCCGAACACGTCCTGGCGGCTGCGCTGGACGCCGTCCGGCTCTTCGGCGCACGTGGCTACCTGCGGGACGAGGGGATCGAGGCGACGCTGCGCGACACCGTGCCGTCGGTGATCTTCTCCGGCACCTCCGACATCCAACGCGAGATCATCGCCAGGGAGCTCAAGCTATGAGACTGCACGACCTACTGGGTGTGGCGGCGCAGCGTCGGCCCGACGCGGTGGCGGTCGTCGACGACGGCGGGCCCACCTCGTACGGGGAGCTCGCCGGCCTCGCCGACCGGTACGCCGCCGGCCTGCGGGAGCGTGGCACGGGACCCGGCGACCGGGTCGTCATCTGGGCGGGCAAGACCGTGGAGACGGTCGCGCTCATGCAGGCCGTCCTGCGGGTGGGGGGGATCTACGTACCGGTGAGCCCCACCAACCCGGCATCGCGGGTGTCGCTCATCGCGAAGGACGCGGATGCGGCGCTCGTCGTCACCGGACCGCACCAGGCGGCGGACGCCGGTGAGATCACGCTCGCCGGTCGGGCTGTCGCCGAAGGACCGGAGCTGCTGCGCGATGCTGCCGACGGCACGCCGCCGCACGACTCCGCCGCTGACGACCCGGCGTACATCCTCTACACCTCAGGGTCGACCGGCACCCCGAAGGGCGTGTGCATCAGCCACCGCAACGCTCTGGCGTTCGTGGGGTGGGCCACCCGCACGGTCGGGGTGGGCCCGGGGGACCGGCTGTCCAACCACGCCCCCTTCAACTTCGACCTGTCGGTGTTCGACCTGTACGCGGCGTTCGCCGCCGGTGCTTCGGTGCACCTCGTGCCCGCCGGGTCGGCGTACTCGCCGGAGCAGCTGACGGCGTTCCTGCGCGAGCGGCGGATCACCGTCTGGTACTCGGTGCCGTCCGCCCTGACGCTCATGATGCGCGACGGTGACCTGCTGCGTGGCGGTCCACCCCCGGACCTGCGCGCGTGCATCTTCGCCGGGGAGGTGTTCCCGCTGCCCGATCTGGCCCGGCTGAGGCGGGCCTGGCCGACGGTACGGTTCTGGAACTGGTACGGGCCGACCGAGACCAACGTGTGCACCTCGTACGAGGTCACCGGACTCGACGTCGACGTCGAGCGACCACTGCCGATAGGTACGGCGAGCGCCGGCAACGAGGTGCGCATCGTCGACCCGGCGGGGGACGGCACCGGTGAGATCGTCGTGACCGGTCCGACGGTGATGCTCGGTTACTGGGGGCGGCCTCCCCAACAGGGCGCCTACCACACCGGTGACCTCGGCCGGCAGGACGCCGACGGCCTGCTGCACTACGTCGGCCGGCGGGACCAGCAGGTCAAGGTGCGGGGCCACCGGATCGAACTCGGAGAGATCGAGAACGCGATCGCCACCCTTCCGGGCGTCGAGGAGGTCGCGGTGGTGGCCTGTGGTGACGGACTCGACCGGGCACTGCACGCCTTCGTCGTCCCCGCCTCCGGTGTGCGGCTGTCGTCCCTCGACGTGCGCCGTTGGTGCGCCGAACGGCTTCCGTCATACATGATCATCGATCGGTTGCACGCGGTGGAGGCACTGCCGAGGACCGCGAACGGAAAGGTGGATCGGCGCAGCCTCGGCTCGCGCCCGGACCTGGGAGGAAAATCATGACGAGTTCCGCACCGGACACGCCCCGGCCGTCGGTGTGCCCCGCGACGTTCCGGGTCATCATGGCGTCCTTCGCCAGCGGGGTCTGCGTCGTCACGACCCTCGACGAGTACGCGCGTCCGCGTGGCTTCACCTGTTCCGCGTTCTGCAGCGTCTCGGTCGACCCTCCGCTGCTGCTCTCCAGCGTCAGCAGCCAGAGCTCCACCCTGACCGCCGTGCGGGACTGCGGACGCTTCGCGGTCAACATGCTCGGTCGGCACGCCCGTGACGTGTCGGCGTTGTTCGCCTCGGCCGTGGACGACCGGTTCGACCGTGTCGCCTGGGCCCCGGGCCCGGCCGCCGGGATGCCGCTGCTCGCCGACACGGTCGCCGACGCGGAGTGCGAGTTGACCGACCTCGTGTCGGTCGGCGACCACACGCTGATGATCGGCCGGGTCGTCGGTGGTGGCGTGCGGTCCGAGCGTTCCCCGCTGGCGTACTGGCGCGGTGGCTACGCCGAGGTGCTGCCGGCGGGCCCGGCCGGACGCCGGTGACGATCCCGCCGCCTCCGGGCTGCCGCGACCGCAGGCGGGACGGCGACTCCACCGGATCCGACTGAAGCCGGTCACACATCGTCCTGGGGTGACGGGCCCTGCCGGAACGGCAGGGCCGTTATCGCGGGCGTATCGGAAAACCCATACGCCACCGCAACGTCCGTGCGCCTTGAATCCGGGGATGGACCGGACCGCAGCACTCTCAGCGCACGATTCATCGACGGAACAAGGGGCGTGACCATGCATTCGGATACCGCACGGGGTATCGACCGGCGGCGGTTGGTCACCTGGGGTGCAATGGCCGCCGCAGGCCTGGTGGCGGCGGGCGGGCCGTTGGCGGCTGCCGGCACCGGCCACGCCGGGCCGACCCGCACCGGCCCGTCCGGGCGCGACCGGGCCCTGCCGGACACCCGGCCCGGCGGGGCCTACGACCGGTACGTGGCCCAGCTGGCCGCCGAGGGCAGGTTCTCGGGCGTGGTGCTGCTGTCCCACCGGGGCCGGACGGTGCTGTCCCGCAGCTACGGCATGGCCGACCGGGAGCGGCAGGTCCGCAACCACGAGGGCACCGCCTTCAACCTCTCCTCGGGCAGCCAGCCCTTCCTGTCGGTGGCCATCCTCCAACTGGTGCAGCAGGGCAGGGTGGGGCTGGCCGACCCGGTGGGCAGCTACCTGACCGGGCTCGCCGCTCCGATCGCCGAGCAGGTGACCATCCACCACCTGCTCACCAACACCTCCGGCCTGGACGCCCCGATGCCGGACTGGCAACGCGTCTTCCACAGCCGGGAGGAGGTGCACGGGTACCACGAGCAGTGGGTCCGGCAGGCGACGCTGACGGGGGTGCCCGGCACCGGGTCCAACGGCCACCTTCCCGGTGGGGGCGTCGGCCTGGCCATGGCCGCGCAGGTCGTGGAGGCCGTGTCCGGCACGACGTTCTGGGACTACGTGCACGAGCACGTGTTCGGGCGCTGCCGGATGACCGGCTCGGCGTTCTACACCAGGGACCAGTGGCTCACCGACGAGCACATCGCACACCCCTACCTGCGGCAGGCCGACGGCAGCCTGGTCGACGCCGTCCGCAACCTGGACAGGGGCAGCCTCGACCCGAACATCCTGGGCCGCAACCCGGGCCGGGCCTTCATCGGGTACGCCTCGGGCGACGGCTTCGCCACCGCACCGGACCTGGTCCGGTTCGCCGAGGCGCTGCGCGACGGCACGCTGCTCGACCGGCCGTACGCCGACCTGTTCGCCGGGGCCAAGCTCCCGGGCCCGGTGCCCACGGCGTACGAGGGGTACACGATGCCGGTGAGCATCGTCAACGGCCAGTGGGTGATCGGCCGGGGCGGCGGGGCCGGCGGCATCGGCGCGAACTGGAGCATCTACCCGGACACCGGGTGGGTCGGCGTCATCCTCGGCAACACCGACGGCATACCCATGCTGGACATCTGCCTGCGGGAGGCCGAGGCCGTCACCGGAGCGCCGGTCGGCCCGCCCGGCGGCGGTGGCTGAGTGATCCGGTTGGATTTCCCGACCCGGACCGTCGTGCCCGCCGGCCTGGCTGTCCTCGGGCTGGCGGGCGCGGCGTTCACCGTACGGCGGCCACTGCTGATGTCCGCCCCGACGTGTCTGGCCGGACGGTGGCACGGCTGCTACGACACGTTCAACGGGGTGGTGCTCATGACCCTGGTGGGCCTGCCGGTGGCGGCCCTGGTGGGGTGGGCGCTGGCACGGCTGCGGCGGGCCGCCGGCGTCACCTCGGCGTGGCGCAGGTCGCTGGCCGAGGTGGGCATGGTCTACGGGACGGTGCCGTTCGTGTGGATGACCCTGATGCCGGGAGCCGCGCCGGGCGTCGCCCCCGGCCGGGTGAGTCTGGTCCCGCTGCGGGACCTGGTCACGATGGGGCCGATCGGGATCGGCGGCAACCTGCTGGTCCTCGCGGCGCTGGGATTCTTCGCCCCGGTCCGGTTCCCGGCGCTGGCGTCGGTGCCGCGGGTCCTGGCGCTCGGTGCCGGCTGCTCGGTCCTGATCGAGACCGCACAGTACGTCCTGTGGCTGGACCGGGTGTCGTCGGTGGACGACGTGCTGGTCAACACCGTCGGCGCCGGGCTGGCCGCGCTCGCCTCACGCCGCTGGTGGCGTACCCCGGGCAGGGTGCCGCCCCGTCCCGCGCCGGCACCGGCGACCCGGGGCCGGCACGAGCGCGGCGGTGCCGCCGCCCGCCGGCCATAGGCTGCCGACGTGCGCGTACTGATCGTGGAGGACGAGCCGTTCCTGGCCGAGGCCGTCCGGGACGGCCTGCGGCTGGAGGCGATCGCCGCCGACATCGCCCCCGACGGCGACACGGCCCTGGAACTGCTCGCCCTCAACCACTACGACCTGGCGATCCTCGACCGCGACATCCCCGGCCCCTCCGGCGACGAGGTCGCCCGACAGGTCGTCGCCTCCGGCAGCGGCATGCCGATCCTCATGCTCACCGCCGCCGACCGGATCGACGACAAGGCGTCCGGCTTCCAGCTCGGCGCCGACGACTACCTGACCAAACCGTTCGACCTGCGGGAACTCGTGCTCCGGATCAGGGCGCTCGACCGCAGGCGCGGGCACGCCCGGCCCCCGGTCCGCGAGACCGCCGGCCTGCGGGTCGACCCGTTCCGCCGGGAGGTCTTCCGCGACGGACGCCACGTCGCGCTGACCCGCAAGCAGTTCGCCGTGCTGGAGGTCCTCGTCGCCGCCGAGGGCGGGGTCGTCAGCGCCGAGGAACTGCTGGAACGGGCCTGGGACGTCAACGCCAACCCGTTCACCAACGCCGTCCGGATCACCGTCTCCACCCTGCGCAAACGGCTCGGCGAGCCGTGGATCATCGCCACCGTGCCCGGCGTCGGCTACCGCATCGACACCGGACACCCGGGAGACGGCCGTGGCTAGGGCGCCCGGTCTGAGCGTCCGGCTCAAACTGACCCTCAGCTACGCCGGGTTCGTCATGCTGGCCGGTGGCCTGCTCCTGGTCACCGTGTGGGTGTTCCTGCTGCGGTACGTGCCCGAGGTGATCGACGCCCCGCCCGCGCCGGCACCCGACGGGTCCCTTCCCCCCACCCCCGTCATGTTCGTGCCGGACCGCTTCGACCTGCTGCGCGCGTTCGCCCCGCGAGCGGTCCAGGTGCTGGCGATCCTGCTGGTCTTCGGCCTGCTGGGCGGCTGGGTCCTGGCCGGCCGGATGCTCGCGCCGCTGACCCGCATCACCCACGCCACCCGGGTGGCGGCGGCCGGGTCGCTGTCCCACCGGGTCCGGCTGGAGGGCCGTCGGGACGAGTTCCGGGAACTTTCCGACGCGTTCGACTCGATGCTCGCACGACTCGAATCCCACGTCGCCGAGCAGCAGCGGTTCGCCGCGAACGCCTCGCACGAACTGCGTACCCCGCTGGCGATCTCCCGTACCCTGCTCGACGTCGCCCGCCGGGACCCCGACGCCGGGCCGGCCGAACTCCTCGACCGGCTGCACGCCGTCAACCAGCGGGCGATCGACCTCACCGAGGCGCTGCTGCTGCTCGGCCACGGCGACCGGGGCACCTTCGCCCGTACCGACGTCGACCTGTCCCTGCTCGCCGAGGAGGCCGCCGAGACGCTGCTCCAGCTCGCCGAGCGACGTCGGACCACCCTGGAGGTCACCGGCGGGGCGGCCCGGACCAGCGGCTCCGCCGAACTCCTGCTGCGGATGGTGACTAACCTCGTGCAGAACGCCGTCGTCCACAACCTGCCCACCGGCGGCACCGTGACGGTCCACACCGGGGCGTCCGGCGACAACTGCCTGCTACGGATCGAGAACACCGGTCGCCGGCTCCCGCCCGAGCTGGTACCGACCTTCACCGAGCCGTTCCAACGCGGCACGGAACGGGTCCGCACCGACGAACACGCCGGCTTCGGACTTGGCCTGGCCATCGTGCACAGCATCGTCCGCGCCCACGCCGGAACCCTCGACCTCGTCGCCCGCCCCGACGGAGGTCTCACGGTCACGGTCCGGCTCCCCGGCATCGGCCATCCCGGCCGGACGGGGTGACCGGCCGGCCCGGGACTGCTACGGACCGGTGTGGATCAGCGCCGCCCACACCTCCGGACGGTCCGGGTGCGCACGCCGTACCCGGTCGATGGCCCGGTCCAGCGCAACGGCCGCACCGTCGGCGTCCAGGCGGCCCCCCGCCTTCAGTCCGGCGTAGACGTCGTCGGCGACCTGGGCCGCCACCCGGTCGGAGACCGCCCACTGGCTGCCGATGACGTGCCGGAAGCCGGCCATCTGCAACGCCGCGGTGAGGTGGATGCCCTCGTCGGGCAGGTCCCGACCACCGGCCGCGGTGCGGCACGCGGACAGGTAGGCCAGGTCGCAACCGCCGGCCGACCTGCTGCGCATGGCGAGCCGGCCGGCCAGGTCCAGGACGCTGAGCTTGCCGTCGACCAGGCGGAGGGCGGCGGCGCTGGGCCGCTTGAAGTCCTGGTCGCCGTGGCAGGCGAAATGCGCCCAACTGTGCTGTTCGAGCGCGGTCAGCACGCCCTCGACGGTGGCGCTGCGGCCGGAGAGCACCCGCAGGCCGGGCACGTGCGAGCTGACCGCGCGCAGCTCGTCGCTGACCGCGGGCAGCGGCGCCTGGCCGGGCAGGGTGCCGAGCCCCACCGCGAACGCCTGCGGCGCCCCGTCCGGCGTCGGGGTGGCGCGGGCGCGCAGCAGCGCTGACAGGCTCGGGGTGTACGACGACACGCAGCGGGCGGCGACCGAGATCCGGCGTCTCGCGGCGAGCGGGGCGCTCGCGCCGAACCGGCCGGCGGCGTGCAGCGGCAGCATCGTCAACGGCCCGGTCGGGCACCACCACACCCGGTGCCGCCGGTCCGGACCGCCACCGAGGATGTCGTCGAGGGCCGCGCAGACGGACTCGCCGACGGTGTCCCAGAGCCACCGCTGCAGGTACACCAGCGTCTGGCGCAGCGCGGCCCGCTCGACCGGCCCGCCGCCCTGCTCCACCGCCCGCTGCACATCGAGGAACGCCACGGCCCGACGCTGCGCGGTGTCGTGGGACAGCCACGGCAACGGCACGGCGCGTACCCCGTCGGCGGTGACGATGATCGCGTCGCTGCGCCAACGGGACGTGTTGACCAGCACCGCCGCCCCGCCCGCGCAGGCCGGCTGGAGGGCGGCGAACGACGGCGGGTGCAGGAAGTTCTCGAAGCCCGGCAGGCGGCGGGCCTCGGCCGCGAGCTGCTCCCAGCGTTCCGCCAACCGGCGACGGTGACCGGCGTCCTCGGTCCCGGCGTGGTGCGGTCCACCCAGCGCGCCGGCAAGCAGGTCGCGGCCCAGCTCCCAGCCGGGACGGACCGGCAGCTCGACGACCGGGGACGCCCCGGTTCCGTCCAGCTCCCGACGGGTCCGGTCGAGTTCCCCGGCGAGCGCGGGTGCGACCGCGGCCAGCTCGGACAGGTCGCTGCGGGTCTGCAGGGCCTGCGACCACAGCACCTGACGGCCCTGCTCCAGCAGCTCCACCGCGCGGTGCGGCTGCCCGGCGGCGATGGCCCAGGCAGCCGCGTCACCGGCCAGGCCGGACACCGCGGCCAGCCGTTTCTCCTGCACGGTACGGTCCAGACCCCGCCAGGCGAGCAGCGGCAGCAGACCCACGGCGGTGCCGTACGCCTCCAGGGCCAGCTCGGCGTCACCGGCCTCGGCGGCGGTCTGCGCCCAGGTGCGGGCCGCGGTCATCCGGATTCCGACGGCACCTGCCCGGGAGGCCGCCGCCGACCGCCACATGCCGACCGCGGCGTCGAGATCGGCCGGGTCCCGACCGATCAGGTAGCGCGTCCGCAGTGCCGTGCCGAGCACGTTGAGGGCCCGCGCCCGGTCCGGATGGCCGGGGGAGAATCCGGCCAGCGCGGCCATGCCGGTGTCGACGGCGTCGCTGACCCCGGCCGGGTCGCTGCTCATCCGCGCCCGGACGAGCAGCGAGTGGGCCAGGCTGACCATGTGACCGGCCCGTTGGGTGCCGGCCGTCGGCGCGTCGGCGGCCTCCCGGGAGCTGCGGATCGCCTCGTCCAGGTGCACCGACGAGTTGCTGCTGAGGCCGTGCATGACCAGCAGGACGCCGTGGGTGGCCAGCAGTTGCGCACGGACCGTGCCGATGCTCGGCAGGTCGGCGACGACCTGCCGGCTGACCCGGACCGCCTCGCGCAGGTCGGCGTCGTCGTCGCCGTCCAGGCTCACCCAGCGTTGCATCAGCGCGATGGCCAGCACACCGTTGAGGGCGGCCCGGTCGATGTGCCGTGCGGGAATGGTGGCCAGGCCGCGGCGGCAGTGCGCGATCGCCTCGTCGACGTCCCCCGGGCTACCGGTCCGGGCGAACCGGGTGACCAGGCAGAGCGCCAGCAGCTGGTGGGCGGTGAGCACGTGGTCCGGGTCGGTCGAGCGGTGCACCTCCCGGCCGAGCCGGACGGCCGTGTCGATGTCCGCCAGCTGGCCCAACCTCTCGAAACTGAGCCGGTACACGTTCACGCAGCGGAGCAGCACGTCGATCCGCAGCGGGTCGTCGGCGTCGACGGCGGCCACCGCGACGTCCGCGTGCCGCTTCGCCATGGACAGGTCCGACACCTCGCGCCGCTGTTCGAACCGGAAGCCGACGACCATGGCGAGCTGGGCGTTGACGTACGCCCACCACGGATCGTCGGAGGGGGTCAACGCCGTGGCCCTCCCGGCGGCGGCCACCGCGGCGTCGAGCTGCTTCGGGTCCGAGGCGCGGCCCCGCAGCATCAGGACGGTGGAGAGCGCGGCGAGCGCGTCCACCCGGGACGGGTCCGCCGCGAGCAGGTCCCGCGCCACGCCCTCGGCCCGGACCAGCAGCGACTCGTCACCACTGTCGTTGTAGGCGGCGATGAGCGCGTCCACCGCATCGATGGACCGCTCGGGCGATGGCACCGGCTCAGTAGATTCGACGGCAGCTCGGGCGTCAACCGACGGGAGTGTCGTACATGGAGCAGAGCCGCCTGCTGGCCGAGTTGTGCGCCGCCGTGCCGACCCTGCGTGAACGCGCGGAGGCGGGGGCGTGGAGCGACCTGCTCGACGAACTCCTCGACGAGCTGGCCGCCGGCAGGCCGGTGGTGGAGGTCTGCCGGCAGCTCGGCTGGGCGACCGGGACCGAGACCGAGCGCAGCATCGGCGTCGGCCCGCCGGACCACGCCGAGGGCGCCCGGCTGGAGGGTCTCGCGCCGGTGGTGCTCGACGGCGACTACCGCTGCCCGCTGCGCCGCTGCTCGCGTCGGGCCCACCGCGACGACCGGGGGCGGGTGCCCCACTGCGCGCTCGCCGACACGGCGATGACGTACCGGTCCGAGCCATGATCGAGGTGCTGCTGGGCGAGGTCGGACGGCGGATCAACGACCGCTGGCTGACCCGGGCGCTCGGCCCGGCCCTGCTGTGGCTCGCGGTGGCCGCCTTCGCCGTGCTACCGGGGCGTGATGCCGTCTTCGACGTGCGCGGGGCGGCGCTCGCCGCCGCCGACGCGGTCGACCACCTGCGGGAGCGGGTCGGCCTGGCCCTGGTGGTCGGGGCGCTCGTCGTCGCGGCCGCGGCGGTGGCCGCCGGCTGCGCCCAGGCGGCCGCCGGGGCCGTCCGCCT
This sequence comes from Micromonospora sp. WMMD723, assembly GCF_049863385.1. NCBI lineage: Bacteria > Bacillati > Actinomycetota > Actinomycetes > Micromonosporales > Micromonosporaceae > Micromonospora > Micromonospora sp. WMMD723. Next base: position 1,731,904 of record NZ_JBMKNR010000001.1, on the reverse strand, counting down.
CGTCTGGCTGGGCACCTGGGCCGGCCCGGCCCGCCGGCTGGCGACCGCGTTGACCGCCCGTCGGCGGGCCGCCGCCGAGCGCCGGTTCACCGCACGGGCACGGGTCGTTCCGGCGGTGTACCTGCCGGCCCGACCCACCTGGATCGGCGACCGGATCCGGCTCGCCGACGACCGGGTGGCCGCGCAGTACGGCCTGCGCCTGGGCCTGATCTGGCCGCGCCTGTGGCTGCTGCTCACCCCCGAGGGACGCACCGACGTGCTGCAGGCGCGGGACCGGCTCGACCGGGCCGTCGCCTGGGCCGGCTGGGCGGTGCTCTGTCTCGCGCTGACCCCGTGGTGGTGGCCGGCGGCGGTGCTCGGCGTGACCGTCGGTGTCGTCTCCTGGCGGCGGGCCCGGTCGGCGGCGGGCCTGTTCGCCGACCTCGTGGAGGCGACCGTCGACCTGCGGCACCGTGGCCTGGTCGCCGAGCTGGGCTTCCCGGTCGAGCAGGGGCGTCCGCTACCGCCGTCCACCGCTGCCGCCGTCAACGACCTGCTGCACAAGGGTGCCAGCGGTCACGGGCAGTACGACCGGGTCGGCGCGGAGAGCGAGCCGACACCGTACCCGTCGTCGTCGGTGACGAGCGACAGCCGGGAGCGCCAGCAGCCGGACGACGAGCCGGCACCGTCCGGGTCGAACACCACGTTGACCTGAGGGTTGCCGTCGGTCGCGGTACGGATGCCGATGATCGTCGCGACGGGGAACGGGCCGTTCTTCGTCAGGGTGGCGGCCCGGGCGAGCTGGGTCCGGCTGCGGTCGTCCAGGCGTAGTGAGTCGGTGTTGATCCCGCACAGGAAGCCACGGACGGCGGTGACCGAGGACTTCGTCCGGGTGGACGTCCGGTTCAGACCACTGCCCACCCTGACGTCGGTGAAGAGACAGGGCCTGGCCAGCGGAAGGAGCTTCTCCAGGTCGAGCCCGGTCCGCAGGGGCAGGCCGGGATACCGGGTCGCCCCGGCCGCACCGCCGGTGGGCCGGGTCAGACCCGGGATCCCCGTCGGCAACGGGGGATAGGACGGCTGCCCGAGCAGTCCCGTCGGGAGAACCGGCCTGGTCGGGTAGGGCCTGCCCGGGGAGTCGTCGTTGCCACTGAGCAGGCCGGCCAGCACCGCGACCGCGGCCAGTGCCGCGACGGCCAGACCCCAACCCCGGCCGGCCGGTCGGGCAACGGCCATCGCGGACGCGGGGACGACGCGGCGGACCGGGTCGGGGCGGACGGTGGCAGGGCGGGTCGGCTCCGGGCCGGTCGGGGCGGTGGCGGCCCGTTGCGGCGGTGGCGTCGGCGGGGTGCGGCGGATGCTCCGCTCCAGGGCGTCCGACCACTGCTGCGGGGCGGGTCGCAGGTGCGGGGCGGGGTCCAGGCTCCGGCCGGCGAGGGTGACCAGGTGCCGGTCGAGCCGGGGCCGGGCCGCCTGCGGGTCACGGGTCTGCTGGTCACCGGCGAACAGGCGTACCGCGAGCAGCCCGAACTTGTACGCGTCGGTGGCGGGCGTGGCCAGTTCCTCGGCGTCCGCGTCCGGCACGTGCCACTCGGGGGTTTCGGCCTGCGCCAGCACCGAGTCCCCGTCGAGCCGCATCGCGTCGCAGTCGATGAAGTAGCACCGGGGCCGGGAGTCGAGGCTGAACAGCAGGTTGTTAGGTGACAGGTCGCCGACGCAGACGCCGAGCCGGTGCAGCAGGGTCAGCGCCTCGCCGGTGTCCCGCAGCAGTTCCAGGCGCATCCGGTCGTCGACGTGCAGCCCCCGGTCGAGCAGGTAGTCGTCACTGTTCAACAGGTACTGCACCTGGGCCAGGACGGTGTCCGGCCCGCGCGGCAGTTGGATGCGGACCCGGAACCGGTCGGGTACCCGTGGCATCAGGAACCCCCGGACCACGCCCTCCTTGCGGACGATCGCGGTGGGCCAGGCGGCGAGACCGAGCAGCGTCTCCGCATCCGGGCCGGCCCCGGCGGCGAGCCGGACGAAGCGGTTCAACGTGGTGACGTCGACGTCGTCGACGAACCGGGTCGCGTACTCCTTGTAGACCCAGCGGGGGTCCTCGGTGAGGGCGTAGACGGTGCCCTGGCCGCCGGTGCCGATGCGGGTACGCGGGCCGAGAGCCGACAGGCTCACCTCGGGCGGCAGCGGGCCGGTCATGACGGCTCGGGCGGCACCGGCCAGACGGCCAGCACGGTGCGGTCGTCGTCCCACGACCCGCCGGTGAAGTCGAGCATCCAGGCGAGTCGGGTCATCGCGGGCGGCGTGGTCAGCGCGTCGCCGAACAGCCGCCCGAGGTCCCCGGTGCCGGGGCCGAGCGGCTCGGCGAAGCCGTCGGTGGCCAGCACCAGCACGTCGTCGGCGTCGAGCGTCACCGCCACCGGGTCGACCTCGGCGGGCACCCGGGGCAGGGCGGCGACGCCGTCCGGGAGCAGTTCGTCCTGCGGGTCGGCCGGGTCGGTGAACAGCGGCTCCCACCCGCCGTCGCGCAGCCGCCAGGCGGCCGAGTCGCCGACCCGGACCAGATGGGCGACCGCCCGTCCGGGGCCGTCCGGGCGGACCAGGGCGACGACCACGGTGCTGGCCAGCAGCGTCTCGGCCCGCTGCGGATCGGTCTCGCCCAGTTGCCGCCCGGCGTACTCGACGAGCGCCCAGCCCGCGCAGCGCAGCAGGTCGTGCCAGTCGACGGGGTCGTCGGCGCGTTGCAGGTAGTCGACGACCGTCCGGCACACCATGGTCGCGCCCAGGTGGGACAGCGGGGCGTTGGAGACCCCGTCGGCGACCACGGCGATCACCGAACCGGCCGCCGTGGCCAGCGCGAAGTCGTCCTGCCGGGGTACGCCGGACGCCCGGTGGCCGGGTCCGCGCACCGAGGCCGCCCGTACCTCGAAACCGGCAGCCGCCCAGCCGTCGGCCACGGTGTCCGGCCGGTACGGCTGCGTCTGCGGGGCGCGGGACGGCACCTGCGGACCCGGCACCCCGATCAGCGGCGGCACCCAGTCGAAGCTCACACCACGTCCACGGCCATCCGGAAGCTGTCCGGCCGCTCCACGACCAGCTCTGCGGTGTCGCCCCCGACCGCCTGCCCCGACCTGATGACGCTGCGGGTCAGCGCGGTGCAGAACTCGGCGATCGCGAAGCCCACCTCCACCCCCGGCGTGGCCACGAACGCGAACTCCGGCCGGGTCGCCACGTGCAGGATCGTCTCGGCCCGCGCCTCACCGATGCCGCACGCGATGATGTTCGGCGCGGTCGGGGTGCGTTCCCGGTCGGTCAACTCGGCGTAGACCGGCTCCCACTGGCCCGGGTCGGTCGGCTGCCCGTCGCTGAGGAAGAACACCGCAGGCCGGTGCACCGCGAAGCCCTCCCGCTTGAGGGCCCGTACGTCGGCCGGGATCCGGTCGACCAGCAGACTGAACGCGACGCCGTAGGCGGTCCCGGCGCGCACCGACAACTGCGGCAGCGCCGTCTCGTTGCGCAGGTCGGACAGGGCCGAGTGGACGATCACGTCGTCGGAGAAGCCGATGATCGAAAATCTGACCTTGGCTGCGGCGAGGGGCTCGCGCAGCAGGGCGTCGTGCAACGACTGGAGCCCGGCGTTCAGCTCACCCACCACCGGTGTCATGGAGACGGACTCATCCGCCACCAGGTAGACCGGTAGCACCCGCCCGGCAGTCTCCGCCATGCGTACCCCCAACCGTCGTCAGTGGACGGCTTCAACGTAACACCGTGCGTCTATGTGACGGTGGCGGTGCGCGACGTGCCGCCCCGCCTGGTCGCCGGGCGGCGGCGTCGAGCGGTGTCGAACCCGCTCACCAGCGTCGTTGCGTCGCGCTGACCGCCATCGCGGCGAGCCCACGACGACCGTGGGACGTGGCGTCGCTGGCCTCCAGCACGGCGAGGGCCCGCCCGGTGCGGCGGGTGATGTCCCGCTCGACGTGGTCGACCGCGCCGATGTCGGTGAAGATGCCCCGTATGCTGCGCAGTTCGTCGGCCGTGAGACTGGTGCCGATCCTGGCCCGGAGGTAGGCCGCAGCGGCCGGATCGCGGTCGTCGGCGTACCGCAGGGCCGTCGCGAGGAGCACCGTCCGCTTGCCCTCGCGCAGATCGTCGCCGGACGGCTTACCGGTCAACTCCGGGTCGCCGAAGACCCCCAGCAGGTCGTCACGCAACTGGAAGGCGATGCCGATGTCGACGCCGAAGGCGCGGTACGCGGCGACGAGACCGGCGCCCGCGCCGGCGACAGCCGCGCCGATGTGCAGCGGGCGCTCCACCGTGTAGGCGGCCGTCTTGTACCTGTCGATCCGTAACGCCGAGTCGACCTCCTCGTCGTTGCCGGCCTCGGCCCACAGGTCGAGCAGTTGGCCGGCCAGGACCTCGGTGCGCATGGCCGACCAGACGGGGCCGACCCGTTCGTACGCGTCGGCCGGGAGGCCGGCGTCGCGGATCATGTCGTCGGCCCAGCCCTGGGCCAGGTCCCCGGCGAGGATGGCGCTGCCGGTGCCGAACGACTCCGCGTCACCCGGCCAGCCGTGGTAGCGGTGGTGTTCGGCGAAGGCCACGTGCGCGGCGGGGTGACCGCGGCGGGTCGGTGAGGCGTCGATGATGTCGTCGTGGATCAGCGCCGACGCGTGGAGCAGTTCGAGCGCGGCACAGGTGTGACGTACCGCCTCCGCGGTGGGGCCGGCCTCGTCGCCGCCGGCACCGATCCACCCCAGCCAGGCGAAGGTCGGCCGTACGCGTTTGCCGCCGCGCAACACGTGACCCTCCAGCTCGGCGACGGCGGTGGCGAAGCCCGGCCCGATCGCGTCGGCCTCCGCCCGGCGGTCGACGAAGAACCGCCGCAGCACGGCGTCGATCGCCTCGGTGCCCACGGTCGTCCCGACCGCCGGACCGGCGGCCCGGTGCTCCACGACGGGTGGACGGGTGTTCACGCCGCTCCCGCCCGGGTCCGGGTGTGCAGCGCGGTGCGCAGGGTCGCCACGACCCGTTCCACCTGGTCGGGGGTGAGTTCGGCGTGCATCGGGATGGCCAGGTTGCGCCGGGCGAGGTCGGCGGAGACGGGGCAGTGCTGGCTGCTGGCGTAGACGGGTTGTCGGTGGCTGGCCCAGGTGCCGTGACCACAGCCGATGCCGTGCGTGCGCAGGGCGGTGGCGACGGTGGCGCGGTCGACGTCCGGATGCAGGGTGACCAGGTAGGACTGCCAGGCATGGCTGCGGTCGTCGGGTACGTGCGGCAGGGTGACGAGGTCCTCGTCGGCGAGCAGGTGGGCGTAGTGCGCGGCGACGGCACGGCGGCGGTCGAGGAGTTCCTCGACGCGGGTGAGCTGCACCTGGAGGATCGCCGCCGCGATGTCGGAGAGTTTGTAGTTGTAGCCGATCTCGGTGAACTCGGGAATGGGGAGGCCGACGACCTGGGCCTGGTCGAAGATGCTGCCGATGCCGAACGAGGAGCGCAGGCGCGCGTCGACGGCGAGGGCGGGATCGGTGGTGAGCAGGGCGCCGCCCTCACCGCTGGTGATGCCCTTGCGTCCGTGGAAGGACAGGCACGCCACGGGGGCCAGGGCACCGGCGGGTCGACCGCGGTAGGTGGCGCCGATGGCGCAGGCGGCGTCCTCGACGAGGAACAGCCCGTGACGTCGGGTGAGGTCGTTCAGCTCGTCGTAGTCCGCCGGCAGGCCGAGGGTGTCCACGGCGATGACGCCTACGGTACGGGGGCCGATCAGAGCGGCGACGGCCTCCGGGTCGACGGTGCCGGTGTCGGGATGTACGTCGGCGAAGACCGGGGTGGCGCCGACGTAGCGGGCGGCGTGGGCGGGCGCGGGGAAGGTGTAGTCGGCGACGATCACCTCGTCCCCCTCGGTGACGCCGAGGGCGAGCAGTGCCAGGTGCAGGGCGGCACCGCAGTTGCTGACCGCGACCGCGTCGGCCACGCCGTACCGGCGGGTGAGGTCGGCTTCCAGTGCCTTGCCGCTCGGCCCCTGGCCGGCCGGCCAGCCCGAGGAGAACACCTGCGCGACCGCGGCCAGTTCCCGCTCGCCCAGACTCGGTCGGACCAGAGGAATCGCGTCCACTCTCATCTCCCCACTACGCCGGATTGCCGTTGGTGCCGGTCAGGGCCGGGAGGCCGTAGCGCAGGGGGGTGATCTGGTCGACGTCGTACCTGTCGCGCAGTCGCTGCACGGCGGCGGGGTCCACCGATCTCCCTGCGGAGAAGATCTCCACGATCTCCTCGAAGTAGTGCTCGTGGTCGGGCGACGGATGACTCTGGAACAGCATCCGCGCCGGCTCGTCGGTGGAGTTGCGGAACGCGTGCGGGCAGCCGGCCGGGACGAACATGCAGCTACCCGGACCCGCCGTCACCACCCGGTCCCCGTCGGCGGACGCCCAGTCCTGCCACCCGTCCGGGGTGCGGGTGGTGGGTTCGAACGCCAGCAGGTCGAGTCGGCCGTCGAGGACGTAGAAGAACTCCTGCGCGTGGTGATGGGTGTGCGCCCCGACGTCGAAGCCGGGTGGCACCACCACCTCGAAGATCGACGTGGCCGAGCCGTGTGCCCCGGTCACCTTGAAGGTGACCTCCTGTGCCTTGGTGATCAGCTTGCGTCCCTCGCCGGGTGGGACGATGAGGCCGGTCATGCGATGGTCCCCTCTCCCTAGACCAGTTCCGGGTCGCGGTGCGGAACCGCGGCGGGGGGCGCCAGGTCCAGGGCCGCGTGGGTGTCGGTGCTCCAGCTGCCCACCGCCATCTCGGCGGTGATGCCGGGGCCGAAGGCCGCGATGATCCCGTGGTCGCCCGGGGACGGCGGGTCCTCGTCGAAGAGCCGGCGGGCGGCGTCGAGGACGACCGCGCTGGCGATGTTGCCGTACTCGGTCAGGGTCGCCCAGCTGTGCCGGAACATCTCCCGGTCGACGTCGAGGAACTTGGCGAGGTCGTCCAGGATACGCGGACCGCCGGCGTGGATGAGGTAGAAGTCGAGGTTGCCGACGTCCCAGCCGTGGCCGTCGGTGAAGCGGCGCAGCACCGGGGCGAGGGGTTCCATCGTGCCGGGCACCCGGCGATCCAGCTGGAAGTGGAATCCGGTGGACCGGACGGCGTAGGAGATCCAGTCCTCGGTGTCCGGGATCAGGTAGGAGGCGTTGCGTTCCAGCGTGATGCCGGTGCCACCGTGGCCCCGCACCACGGCGGCCGCCACGGCGTCGCCGAACAGCCCGTCGGACAGCAGCGAACCGACCCCGTCGTCGGTGGGTTGGTAGCAGAGCGAGCAGAGCTCACAGGAGACGATCAGCACGTTGCCCTCGGGGTACGCGGTGCAGAAGTCGTGCGCCCGGTTGATCGCCGTCCCACCGGCCGCGCAGCCCAGCTGCGCGATCGGGAGCTGCCGGGTGTCCGGTCGGAAGCCCATCGTGTTGATCAACCAGGCGGTCAGCGACGGCATCATGAAGCCGGTGCACGACACGTAGATGATCGCGTCGATGTCCCGCGCGGTCACCCCGGCGTGTGCCAGGGCCTGCTCGATGACGCCCGGACAGCGTTTCTTGGACTCGATCTCGTAGATCCGGTTGCGCTCCTCGAAACCCGGGTGGCGCAGCGCCTGCTCGATCGGCTGCACGATGTGCCGCTTGCGTACCCCGGTGTTCCCGATCAGTCGGAGCGCGAGCGGAAGCTGCGGGTTGCCGGCGTGGACCGTCCTGGCGAATTCCAGGGTCTCTTCCATCGTGACGACGTGTTCCGGTACACCCACCGACGGCTTGCACAACGTAGGCATCTCGGGAATCCACTCTCTCTCGGCATTCGGGGGTCACCGGCCGCTGGTCTGGTCGGGGCGTCCGGGCACCCAGGTCCCGACCCTGACCGGCGGTCCGGCGGGACGTGATCGATCAACGAACTGCGTCGAACTCCGCGAGCACCCCGTCCCAGAGGCCGATGCGTGCCCTGATCGCCGCGATGCTGACGGCGGTGGCCTCGGCCTCACGCTGCGGGTCCCCGTCGCAGAGCGCGGCGAGCAGCCGCAGTGCGAGCGGCCCGTGTTCGTCGTGGTCGAGGGCGATGTGGCGGTCGAGGTAGTGACGGAACACCGGCGCGTTGGCGAGTACGTCGTCGACGTTGGCGCGGACCGCCGAGAAGACGTCGGGCAGCAGGTTCTCCCGGCCGTGGCAGAACGACGACGCCACCTCGTGCGGTGCGCCGTCCAGCGCCACGGTGAGGGTGTGGCCGACGAAGTCGCGGACACTCGGCGGGATCCGCTCGTCCTTGAGCGCCGCCATCGGGCTGACACCGTCGTCGAGTGCGGCGAGGAACCCGTCGATCGGCGCGGTGTCGGCGCCGACCTCGTCCATGGCCCGTCGGTACAGCTCGAAGTGGCTGACGTGACCCCCGCCGATGTCCTCGTCGGTCTCCTCGGCCAGGACGATCTCCAGGATGAACCGGCCGTGCTCGGCGTGCCCCCGGGGTCGCCAGGGCAGGGTCACCGAGGTCACCTCGGTCTGTAGGCGCTTGAGCAGGGTGAAGAAGTCCCAGACGGCGAAGACGTGGTGCTTCATGAAGATCCGCAGCCGCTCCTCGGTGGAGATCTGCGCATAGAGGGGGTGGTCGATCAGCCTGGCCCGTGCCGTGTCGAACTCAGCAAGCGCGGTCAACTTCTTCTCCCGGTCAATCGATGGGATGTCGTGGGGGTTCGCCGACGCGACGGGGACGGCCGGCACCGTGGGTCGGGCCCGCGACCGCCGCCGTGGCGGTGCCCGTCAGCTCCGCTTCTCCAGCTCACCCTGGAGCCGGTGTGACAACGCGATCCGCTGGACCTTCAGGGTGCCGGTACGGGGCAGGTCGGCCTGTGGGATCTGGATCGGGGCGGCCAGTTGGGGGAACCTGGCGGCGGCGGCACGCCATCGGTCGGGGTCGAGCGGCTTGTCGTCCCGGGTGCAGATGACCGGGATCGGCTCGGAGTTCGGGCCGGGCACCACGACCAATTCGGTCAGTTCCTCCAGTTCGCCGAGCATGACGTCCTCGACCTCCAGCGCGCTGCGCAGCCCGGGGATCATGTCGACCTCCCGGTCGAACATGTGCAGGCAGCCGAACCTGGTCCGGTAGCCGACGTCCCCGGTGCGCCACCACTCGTCGTCCCGGTTGGTGTCGTACCGCTCCTGCTCGGCGAAGTAGGTCTTGGCCAGGCCGGGCCAGGCGACCTCGATGAATCCGGGATTCGTCTCCGAGGGCCGCCTGCCGTTGCGGCTGACCACCCGGATCCGCGCGCATCCCGGCATCGCCCAGCCGACACAGCGGCCGTTGGCCCGGTGGGCGGAGTGGCGGAAGTACGGTCGGCCGACGGCCGGACCGACCTCGCTCTGGCCGTAGATCTGGAAGAACAGCGCTCCCCGCCGCTCGGACGACCTGAGCAGCCGGCTCATCGTCCGGGGGTGGATCGCGTCGAACGTCGTGCTGAAGTACTTGATCGACGCGAACGGCTTGCGCCGGTCCTCGGTGAGGCGCTCCCACTCCATCAGCGAGTTGGGGAGCACCTCGATGAATCCCGGCCGGTTGGCGAGGAACAGGTCGGCGACGCGGTCCGGATCGGACTCCCGCATGAGCAGCACGGGCATCGCGAAGAACAACGCCAGTGCCATCGCTGCGAACATCCGTGAGTGCACGAAGGAGATGTGGATCGCGACCGTCTCCCGGCGGCGCATCAGCGACAGCAGCCGCCACTGCGGCGTGAGCCGGGCACCCATGGTCTGCGGCGTGTGCACGACGAGTTTGGGTAGACCGGTGGTGCCCGAGGTGTGGGTGATCATCGCCGGCTCGTCGAACTTCCGGCACACCGGTGTGATCCGCGGGGAGCCGGCGAGGTCGGCGAGCGACGCCGTACCGGGGCGGTGTCCCGTCACGGTGACCACCCGCCTGGTGAGTTCGGCGAGGGGCACGTCGGCCAGGTCGTCGAGCTTACGGTCATCGGTGAGCAGGTTCGGCTGCTCCAGCCGGCCGAGGAGCGCGCCGACGGTGGCGGCGTCCAGGGCGGGCGAGAGCAGCACGGGCACCGCGCCGATGCGCGACGCGGCGCTCGCCAGCACCCAGACGTCGAAGTTGGCGCTCTTGTAGATCGCGATCCGTTCTCCCGGTCGGACCCCGGCCGCCCACAGCCGGGCCGCCAGGTCGTCCACGTGGCCGGCGATCTCGGCCACCGTCAGCCGCCGGCCCGCCTGCGGGAGGACGTCCAGGTCGTGGTCGAGGGTGAGCAGGGTGGACCTGTTCCGGGCCGCGGCCATCTGCGGTACGAGGCCGAGGTGCAGGCCGTCCTTCCGGATGGAGCGGTGGATCGCGGAGCCCTTCATCTGAACCGCCTCCTCGGGATCTCTGACGGCCGTTCGGGCCGTTGTTGCGTACCGGTGCGGGTGAGGGGTCCGCGCCCCTGCGGCGCGGGGTGCACCGGCCCGGCCGGGTCGTGATCCGGCCCGGGACGCGGCGACCTCGATCTGGAGGAGTCGCCGGTGCGTGGACGGTGCCGGTGCGGTGACGCGCCGACCCTGCTCTGCTACGGCTGTGCCCATCTGCGCCGGTCGACATCGGTCCCGGCGTCCTGCTCCCGCTGCCGGGTGCGCTACCTCGCACAGCATCGGGTACGGGGCTTGACCCGGACTGTCCGGCGGCTTGGTGCCGGCTTGGCGCGGTCTTGGACCAGCTCGCCGGTCAGGCGATCCACCGGTGCGCCACACCCGGTCGTCACGACCTCCCGTCCTCGCCGCCGGCCGTCTCCGGGCGGTCCCGCGGGACGAACTGCCAGTGGCCCGGTGCGCCCCCGCTTTTCTGTCCGGGGCCAGGTATCCGACATTCGTGCCCGCGGTACCGCCCTGATGTCGACCGGGACTGCGGTTGGTCGGAAACCGGAATCGGGGCGGTTTCGTCGACGCGCGCTCTCGTCGTTCCCGGTAGGGGAAACCGTACTCCGTCGCCGGTCGGCAGTAGTCCCGCGAGTTCGCGCATATGCGCCGGTGACGCGTATTGGTGAGGTCGACAGGTGAGGAAGCCTGGCGGCGGACCGTCCTCCGGGACCACGTGTCGAAAATTCGTTTGCAATAACAATGGATCACCACCGCCGGTGTCGTCGATTACCGACCACCGCGTCGGGTGGTCCGGTCGGCGGGTCGCTGTCAAGTCGGCTCCAAGTCGGCACCAAGCCGGTGGCAAGAGGGATGCCGGAAAATGGTGCCGCGCCGACTGGCCCGCTGTAGTTGCCGGCGACGTCACGCGTCGACGGGGGCGCCGATCGGCCCCGGTGTCGTACGGCCGGTCGGTTGCTCCCTGGCTGGTGTGCCCGCGCGGACCCGTGGCTCGGGCGCGGTTGGCTGGTCCGGCCCGGCGGTGCACGCGGGATGCCGGGTCGTGCGGGTCCGGGTGGATGGACTGCGGCCGCCGCCCGGCTGGCCCTGGGCGGGCCCGGACCGCGCCCGCCGCAAATGCGCAGGGCAGCATGGACTCACCCCGGCCGGCAGCCGTGATCGCGCATAAGGGTACGCCGAAGTGGCACCGTGATCATCCATGCGGCGGAAACCCGACACCATCCACCCCGGCCAAACATCGTGACGCCTTTTCCGTGATGTCAACGGGTGCCCGAAGCGAGCGCGTCCGGACTCGATACCGTCAATGACCTGCATCGATTAGGCAAGGTTATGGCGCTTATTGCCACCACCTCCGGTCGGCGGTAGCGTTTTGCCCGGCAACTTGAGCGCAGCCTAGGTAGCCGCGGGGGAAGGGGCACCGTCATGCGGCCTGCGGTCCATGCTCACGTAACGGGCAAGCGGGACCACAAACCATTTGGTATCGTCGCACCGGACCTGTGTCGTTGCGCATCTTCCGCTGTTCACGCCGGAAGTGCCGACGCATGATCAATATCGCTGTCACGGGGTCCTCATTCCGTACCGCGTCGGACCCCTCCCGAAGTGACGATCCGCGGGCCGCCTGCCGGGTCCTGGCGGAGTTCCGCGCGCTGGGGCCGCTGGAGGCGGTGGTCGCGGGCCGACTGGTCGATCTGGGCGCACCGAAGCAGCGCGCGCTGCTGGCGTTGCTGGTGAGCCGGGCCGGTCAGCCGGTGGCGGTCGAGGTGATCCTGGAAGCGCTGTGGGCGGAGCACCCGCCGCCGTCGGCGATGACCTCGTTGCAGGCGTACGTGGCCAATCTGCGCCGGGTGCTGGAGCCGGACCGGGCACCACGGACCCCCGCCACGGTGTTGCGCACCTGCCCGCCCGGCTACCTGCTGGACAGGCGGGTGGTGGACGTCGACGTCCACCGGTTCAGCGGACATGCCACGGCCGGCTGGCAGGCGTGGGACCGGGGCGACGCGCAGCGGGCGTTACGCGAGTTCGAGACCGCCCTGTCGCTCTGGCGTGGGCAGGCATACGCGGAGGTGGCGTACGCGAGCTGCATCGTGCCGGAGGTGGCGCGACTGGAGGAGTTGCGGCTGTCGGTTGTCGAGGCGCGCTGTGCGGCGCTCCTGGCGGTCGGCGCGCACGAGGTGGCCGTCGCCGAACTCGACGCGTTCGTCCACGCCTATCCGTTGCGCGAGTACGGCTGCGAGCTGTTGAGCCTGGCGTTGTACCGGGCAGGCCGGCAGGCCGACGCGCTGGGTGTGCTGCGGGCGACCCAGCGGCGGCTGTCCGAGGAACTGGGCATCGACCCCCGACCGTCACTGCAGCACCTGGAACGCGAGATCCTCAACCAGGTGCCGGCGCTGGAGTGGCGGCCCGCCCCGCCGCTCGCGGTGCCGACCGGGCCCGACCGGCCCGTCGCCACGGGGCGGGCCCGGACGACCGGCCCGCTGGCACCGGTGGCACCGTCGCCGCTGGTGGACGGCGAGGTCTTCGTCGGCCGCGAGGACGCCCTGCGGCAACTGCTCGACGCGTTGAACGGGGCGACCGGTCGGGGCCGGGTGGTGACCGTCTCCGGTGAGCCCGGCATCGGCAAGACCAGCCTGCTGCGCCGGTTCGCCATGCTGGCCGGTGCGCCGGTGCTCTGGGGCAGCTGCCCGGAACACGTCGTCGCACCGCCCCTCTGGTTGTGGGAGCAGATCCTGCGGGCGGCCGGCACCTGCTTCCCGCACCATCCCGTACCCGCGCCGGTGGCCGAACTCCTCAACGGCGACCACCAGCAGATGGCGGACGGCACCGAGGTGGCCACGGCCACGCTGCGCCGGTTCGAGGCGATCCTGCACTACCTGACCGACGCTTCCCAGGCCGCACCCCTGGTGATCGTCTTCGATCACCTGCACCGGGCCGACGCGAGTTCCCTGAGGTTGCTGGCCCACCTGGCCGAGTCGGTGCCGGAGAACCGCCTCCTGCTGGCGGTGTCCTACCGGTCGGGGGAGGCGGCGTCCCTGACCGAGACGCTTGCCGCACTCGCCCGCTCGGAGCTGACGCGGATAGAGCTCGCCGGTCTGGACGTCCGGGAAACCAGGTGCCTGGCGAGCGACCTGCTGCACCGTGAGGTCGGTAGGCCGACCGCGGAGGGGCTCTGGGAACGCACCGAGGGCAACCCGTTCTTCCTGCGGGAACTCATCAAGCTGTTGACCACCGACGAGCATCTCGCGCATCCGCACACGGTGCCGGTGCCCGTGCCGGTACGCGAGGTGGTGCTTCGGCGGATGGGCTGTCTCCCGCAGTCCGCCCTCGACGTGGTGTCGGTGGCCGCCGTCGCCGGCCGACACTTCGCCATCGAGATCGTCGCCGAGGCGGCCGGTATCGGGATCGAGTCGGCGTTGGAGATCATGGACGCCGCCGGTGCGGTGGGTCTGATCGTCGAGGACGAGCAGCGACTGGGATGGTTCCGTTTCACCCACGCCCTGGCCGCCGAGGCGCTCTACGAGTCGATCGGACGACTGCGCCGGGTCAGGCTGCACCGACGGATCGGGGTGGCTGCGGCCCGGGCCTGGGCGGGTGTTCCGGAACGGGCCGCCGAGATCGCCCGGCACTGGCTGCTGGCCGCCGAACTCGATCCCGCAGCCGCCGCCCGCGCCTGTACCTACGCGGCTGTCGCGGCACGGGCGGCCGACACCCGACTGGCGTTCGGGGAGGCCGCCACACTCTGGCGGCAGGCCCTGACCGCCGCGGAGCTGGCCCAGCGGGAGGACTTCGACAGGTATCCGCTGCTGCTCGGTCTGGGCACCAGCCTGTACCGCGCCGGCAACCCGCGCGACGGGTTGCCCGTGTTCGTCCAGGCCATCGAGGAGGCACTGGTCATGGGGGAGTCCCGTGGCAAACCGGCCACCTCCCGGCTGGTAGCCGTGGCGGCGGCGGCGGTCGGCGAGCCGCTCTGGCGTCAGTCAGGCGACGGTGAGGTCGGCCGTCGGCTCGTCGACGCACTGGAGCGCGCACTGGCACAGGTGACCGACCCGGTGTCCCATGCCCTGCTGCTGTCCTGCCTGGGCGTGGCCCGCATGCGTGACGACGACCGGGGTCGCCGGGTCGCCCTTCCGGACGAGGCGCTGCCACTGACCCGGCTCGCGAACGGCCGCCTGGCCCTGACCGACCTCCCCCAAGTCGATGCCAACCGGTCGAACAGTCCCGGCCAAGCCCGGTGGTCGATGCTCGACGGCAGATCCGATCAGGGACCGAGCCCTAACTGACCAGCAGCCGGTCCCGGGACGTTCCGTGGTGGGTGCCGGTGTCGACTGCCGTGCCGCGGCAGCAAACAATTCGGAGGGATCAGTACATGACGCCAGAAGCCACGCTCGCCCGGTTCCGTGAGTACATGGTGGGGCCGACGCGATTCATGAATCTGCTGTCCTGTTTCGAGCTCGGGCTGATCGATCGGTTGCGGGAGAACCCGGGGCTGACGGCGGTGAAGCTCGGTGACGCGGTGGGGGTGAAGCCGGATGCGGTGGAGCAGCTCCTGCAATTGATGGTCAAGGAGGGCTTCGTCGCGTACGACGAGGGTTCACGCGCCTACTCGCTGGACGCCCTCGGCGGCGTCGCGGAGACCGACCTCGACCGCGCGCTCGCCTTCATGAAGATGATCAAAGTGGCCATGCTCCGGCAGATGTTCTATCTCACCGAGAGCGTGCAGACCGGAACGCTCGTGGGGCTCAAGGAGTTCTACGGTTTCGACGGCACGCTCTTCGACGCCGCGGCCGAGCACCAGGACATCCTCGAGTCGTGGGGCCGGCTGGCGCAGTTGGAGACCGGCCACGTCTACGGCTGGTTCTTCGAGAACCTCGACATTCCGCCCGGCGCCCGGGTGCTCGACCTGCTCGGCGGCAACGGTCTCGGATCGATCATGACCTACCGGTCGAAGGCGTCACCGGGCCTGCACGTGACGAACTTCGACGCGCCCGGCAAGGAGGAGGAGTCGCTGCGCAACTTCCGGGAGCACGGCGTCGAGGAACACTGCTCGTTCGTCGGCGGCGACATCTTCACGGATGTCCCGACCGGGTTCGACGTGGTGCTGATCAAGCACTACCTCGACATGTACGACAGGGGTGACGTGCTCAGGATCCTCAGGAGCGCCAACGGAGCCCTGGAGGTCGGCGGTCAGCTCGTGATCCTGGCGCCGGTCTATCCCGAGGACATCACCGATCGCGACGACTCCCAGGTCGACTTCTTCCCGACGTTCCTGCTCGGCTGCGCCACCGCTCAGGGCGGGTTGCAGAAGGTGTCGACGTACCGCGACTGGCTTGCCGAGTGCGGCTTCGAGCTGACCCGGGTGGTCGGCAAGGACCCCGCCGACATCCCACCGGACGCCATCCCGAGGCGGTTCATCCTCTTCGCGACGAAGACCGCATGACCAGTCGGGACCGGAGCGTTCCACCGACCCCCGTCGCCGGCACCGGGTGCGCACTGCACCCCCACACCCGAGCAGGAGCAGCATGACCAGCGACCAGCCCACCCCGGACCGCATCATGCACCTCGTCAACGGCTACTGGGCCACCGGCATCCTCGGCGCGGCGGCGAGCCACTCGCTCTTCACCCACCTGGAGGCCGGCGCGGACACCGCCGGCGGGTTGGCCCACCGGTCCGGCATCTCCGAGCGCGGCGCGCAGACCCTCCTGGACGGGCTCGTCGGTATCGGCCTGGTCGAGCTGCACGACGGTCGCTACCGCAACACCGCCGAGGCGAGCACCTTCCTGGTCGAGGGGAAACCCACCAGCCTGAGCGAGTTCGCCACGCTCAAGATGACCCACATGGCTGCGCTGGCGGACCTGCCGGAGGTGGTCCGTGCCGGCGGACCGATCAGGGCCGCGACCGTGGAGGTCGCCGACAACCCCCACTGGAAGAAGGTGGTGACGGCCATCGCCCCGCAGTCCGTCCCGGTCACGGCGATCGTCGCCGAACTGCTGGGACTGGCGCACGCCGGCGAGATCTCGATCCTGGATCTCGGCGGCGGATCGGGGATCTTCTCAGCCGCGTGGCTCGGGCTGAACCCGGCGGCCCGGGCCACCCAGCTCGACTGGGCGCCGATCAACGCGATCGCCCGCCGGCTGGTCGCCGAGCAGGGGGTCGCCGACCGTTTCACCTGCATCGACGGGGACTTCCACAGCACCGGGTTGGCGGCTGGCGCCTACGACGTCGTGGTCTACTCCCACGTGGCCCACCAGGAGGGGCCGGAGGACAACACGGCCCTCTTCGCGAAGGTGCGCGGCGCCCTCCGGCCCGGCGGCACCCTGGTCATCTGTGACTACGTGGTCGACGACGACCGGAGCGGCCCCTCCTTCTCGTTGATCTTCGCGGCGGAGATGCTGCTCAAGAGCAGGCGGGGCGGCACCTGGCGGCGGGCCGACTACCAGGCCTGGCTCGCCAAGGCCGGTTTCGACGACGTCACCTTCCACCCCACTCCGTCGCCGACCACGGTGATCCTCGCCCGCTAGCCGGGCCAACCCATGCTTCTGCCGCTGCCGACGGGTCGGCCCGTGCTCCGCGCGCCGGCCCGGACACCTGGAGGATGAATGTCCGAGCACGCCGAGTCAGCAGACCTGTATTCGGCCATCGAGGAATCGGCCCGGTTGCTGGAGGTGCCCTGCTCGCGTGAGCGGGTCCAGGCCATCCTGGACGCGTACGCGGATTCGCTGCCGAGTGCCGTCATCGCACTCCGGGTGGCGACCGGGGCGCGGTACCAGGGGGATCTCGACTGGCGCTTCACCGTCGGCAGGGAGACCGACCCGTACGCCGTGGCGCTGTCGAACGGGCTCACCGGGCGGACGGACCACCCGATCGGTGCCCTGCTCGCCGAGGTCCGCGAGGACTGCCCGATCGCCGGTTACGGCATCGACTTCGGCGTGGCGGGCGGGTTCAAGAAGATATACGTCTTCTTCCCGCCGGACGGCATGCAGTCGCTGGCCACGCTCGCCGGATGTCCCTCGATGCCCCGCAGTCTGGCCGACAACATGGAGTTCTTCGCCCGTCGCGGCCTCGACGACAGGGTGAACACCTTCGGCATCGACTACCGGCACCGGACGGTGAACGTGTACTTCGGTGCGCTGCCCGACGCATGCCTCACCCCCGAGGGCGTCCTGTCGATGACCCGTGAACTCGGTCTGCCCGATCCGGGCGAGCGGATGCTCCGGCTCGCCCGGCATTCCTTCGGCATCTACGCCAGCCTGGGCTGGGAATCCTCGGCGGTCGAGCGATTCTGCTTCGCCGTGATGACGCCGGATTCGGCATCCCTCCCGGTGCCGTTGGAACCGAAGATCGAGCAGTTTCTCCAGGGGCTGCCCAACAACGCCGCCGACAGCAGGTTCGTCTACTACGCAGGGGTGTCGTCGACCGGTGAGGAGAACTACAAGGTCCAGTCGTACTACAACTGGCAGCCCCGGATGCTGGACCAGATGCTGCTGTCCGACTCCGGCACGGCGAGCGGGTGACGCCGCGCGTGTCGTCCCGGTCCGTAACCGTCGCCGTGTGAGAGAGCAGTGGTGCTGATGAGCGACTCCCCGGACGTCCTCGACCTGACCGGTACGGTGCAGGACTTCCTCACCTCGATGCACGCCGCCGGACCGGTCCGGCAGGTGCGGCTACCCAACGGCGTGCCGGTCTGGATGGTCACCCGGCACGCCGAGGTGCGCGAGGCGCTGAACGATCCCCGCCTGTCCAACCGGGACCAGCACGACTGGTTCGACCAGGGCGCGTTGAGTCCACAGGTGCGGTCCGCGATGAACACGTCGATGCTGCGTATCGACCCGCCCGACCACACGCGGCTGCGCAGGCTGGTCGCCAAGGCCTTCGTGCCCCGACGGATCGAGGCGCTGCGGCCCCGGGTCGAACACCTCTCCGGTGATCTGCTGGATCGGCTCGCGGCCGGGGCCGACGAGGCGGATCTCATCGCCGGGTACGCGTCCCCGTTGCCCGTCCAGGTGATCTCCGAACTGCTCGGGGTGCCGGTCGAGGACCGGGCCAACTTCCGGAGGTGGGCCGACGCGTTCAGCGCCGGGCTGGGAGCGCCGGTCTTTCCGGTCCGCGAGGTCACCGACTTCGTGGCGCACCTGCAGGGGTTGGTCGCCCGGCGTCGGGTGGACCCGGACGACGCGCTGCTGTCGGCGTTGATCGCCGCCCGGGACCAGTCCGACCGGCTCACCGAGGACGAGCTGATCTCGACGGCCTTCCTGTTCGTCGTCGCCGGCCACGAGACCACGACGAACCTGATCGGCAACGGTCTCTACCTGCTGCTGCGGACCCCGGAACTGGCCGACCACATCCGGGCCCACCCCGAGGACCTGCCCCAGGCCATCGAGGAGTTCCTCCGGTACGAGAGCCCGGTGACGGGTGCCGCGTTGCGCACCGTCACCACGGCGATGAACCTCTTCGGTACGGAGGTGGCGGCGGGGGATCTGGTCATGGTGTCCCTGCACGCGGCCAACCGGGACGACGCCGCGTTCGCCGACGCCGACCGGTTCCTGATGAACCGTGAGCGCAACCCGCACCTCTCGTTCGGCTACGGCATCCACTTCTGCATGGGGGCACCGCTGGCCCGGATGGAGGCACAGGTCGCCATCGGGGACTTCCTGGCCCGGTTCCCGCAGGCCCGCCTGGCGGTGGACGCCGACGCGATCGAGTGGCACCCGGGCCTGCTCACCCGGGGGTTGTCCGCACTGCCGGTCCGGCTCGCCGGTTGACGCCGTACGTCACCGACGTCGAGGGGTGACCGCCGCCGGTCGGGCCGGGACCGTCAGGTCCCGGCCCGACCGGCGCGTGACACCCTTCCCCCGGCTGTCGCCGCAGGTCGGATCAGGCGGGGCGGCCGGCCTTCAGCGCGGCCATGGTGTCGACCACGCGGCGGGCCTGGTAGCGGGCCGCCTGGAGGGTGACGTCACCCGGCGCGCCACCGCCGGCCACGTGGGAGGTGCCGTAGGGGTTGCCCGACTGGAACTGGATCGGGTCGGTGTAGCCGGGAGGAACGATGATCCCGCCCCAGTGGTAGAAGACGTTGGACAGCGACAGGAGGGTCGACTCCTGCCCGCCGTGTGCGCTGTTCGAGGCGGTGAAGGCCGAGTAGACCTTGTTCGCGAGCTTGCCGTGGAACCACAGTGGACCGAGGGTGTCGAGGAATGCCTTGAGCTGGCTCGACACGAGGCCGAAGCGGGTGGGGGTGCCGAACAGGGCCGCGTCGGCCCATTCCAGGTCGTCGCCGGTGGCCACCTCGACGTCGGCGGTGTCCTGGACGTGCTGGGCCCACTCCTCCCTCGCGTTGACGGCCTCGGCCGGCGCCGTCTCGGCCACCTTACGCAGGCGTACGTTCGCGCCGGCCTTCTCCGCCCCCTCGGCGGCGGCCTTGGCCAGCGTGTGCACGGTGCCGGTGGCACTGTAGTAGATGATCGCGAGGTTCACTGGTTCCATGATCGTTCTCTCCCGGTCGGCGGGGCCGTGACGATGGCCGTGGATCAACTGCTGACGGAGCGCGGGCCGAAGCCACCCCCGGTGAGACCGGCCGGCACCGATGGCGCGACGGTCCCGGTGTCGCCCGGGGCGGGATTCATGTCAGGTTCTCCCTGCGGTTTGCTGGGATAGTGTTCGGCCTACCGATACGACGAAACAGCCCTGCCGAATGTCAGGCGGCGCTTCGATTCCGCAGCCGCGGGTGCCGTCGGTCGAACCGGTGGGGAAGCGGACGATCAAGGGAGTCGGCGTCAGCATGACCAACCCCAGCGGGCCCGGACTGGACTGGCTCGAGGCGGCTCCGAGCGGGCCCGTGAGCGAGCGGCCCCAGCTCATCGGTCTCGCGTACCGGTTGCTCGGCTCCCTGGCCGACGCCGAGGACGTCGTGCAGGAGGCGTACGCCCGCTGGTATGCCCTCTCCCCCGACCAGCGTGGAGCCATCGAGACCCCGGGTGCCTGGCTGACCAGGGTCGCCGGCCGGATCTGCCTCGACGTGCTCGGCTCGGCCCGCGTCCGGCGGGAACGTTACGTGGGGGAGTGGCTTCCGGAGCCCCTGCCCGACAGTGCCGAGTGGACCGGCGACGGTACGGGTGACCCGGTCGACCGGGTCACCCTGGACGAGTCGATCAGCATGGCCTTCCTGGTGGTGCTCGAATCGACGACACCGGCCGAGCGCGTCGCGTTCATCCTGCACGACGTCTTCCGGTACTCCTTCGCCGAGGTGGCCGAGGTCGTCGGCCGTACGCCCGCCGCGTGCCGCCAGTTGGCCTCGTCCGCCCGTCGCCGGGTGCGCGGGTCGTCGGCGCCCAGGGTGCCGGCAGCCCGGCAGGCCGGTGTCGTGCGGGCCTTCAAGCAGGCGTGGGAGGACACGGACATCGACGCGCTCGTCGGTCTGCTGACGCCCGACGCCACCGCGACCGGCGACGGCGGCGGACTGGTCAGCGCCGTACTCCACCCGATCGAGGGTGCAGAGCAGATCGCGCGTTTCTTCGCCGGTCGGGGCGGTGCGGCCTCCGGCGTCCGGCTCCTGGAGCGCACGGTCAACGGGCAGCCCGGTCTGGTGGCGCAGGTGGCGGGCGTCGTCGGGGCGGTGCTGGCGTTCGACGTCGAGGGTGACCGGATCAGGCGCATCTGGACGGTCCTCAATCCCGACAAGCTCCGCGCCTGGACGGCCGGCTGAGCTGCGGGGCGGTTCCCGGGGAGCAGGCGGGCGGGAGGGTCGCGGGCGGGCCGGGTCCGGGCCCGCCCCGCAGCCGGTGCGCGGGCCGGTGTCGGACCCGGTCGGGGCGAGGTGGCCCGGAAACCGCACCGGTTGGTGCAAGCCGTTGACAGGCTTCGATGTGTTGCCGCACCGTGGACGTATGCCAGGGGTCCGTTCGTCCGCGTCGCGCCGCCGCGTGCGGCCCGGCCTGCTCGCCGCCGTCGTCTCGTCGATCGCCGTGTTCGGCGTGGGAGTGGTCGCCGTACCGGCCGCCGGTGCCGGCACCACGACGCTCCCCGGACCGTCCGCCGGTGGGCTCCCCGGGGTCGCGCCCGCACCCGCCGCGGCGCCCCTGAGGGGAGCGGCCGCGCCGCCGCCCACGGCACCCACCACCCCGCCGGGGACACCGAACACCTCGCCCTTCCCGCCGGGCGTGCCCACGAACGTCACCGCCAGCGAGGTCAGGACGAGGTCGGTCGCCCTCACCTGGACGGCCGCGACCCGCGGCTGCTGCGCCATCGCCGGCTACGACATCACGTACTACAGCCCCTTCGACGACGTCGTCATGTCGGCAAGCGTCGGTGACGTCACCACCACCACGATCAGCAACTACATCACCCCGGGCCGGCAGTACCTGTTCCGGATCGCCGCCCGCGACGTCGTCGGGCACCGCTCCCTGTCGTCGGAGCCGGTCACCGTGGTCACCCCGGTCACCGACACCGGGCCGGACACCACCCCGCCGAGCGCGCCGCAGAACCTGACCCTCGGCGACGTGACCGACTCGACCGCCACGCTGTCCTGGTCACCGTCGACCGACGACGTCGGGGTGAGCGGCTACAACGTCTACCGCTTCGACGGCTGGTACAGCTCGTTCCTGGTCGCCACCGTGCCCACGACGACGTACACGATCGCGCTCCCGCCGCCGCCACCGCCGTCGACGCCGCTGCGGTACCAGTTCTACGTACGGGCCCGGGACGCGGTCGGCAACGTCTCGATCGCCTCCAACGCGGTGTTCGCGCCGACGCCGCCCACCCCGCCGACCACCACGCCACCGCCGACCTCCCCGCCACCGCCGTCCACCTGTCGGGTGACCTACCAGAACCAGTCCGAGTGGCAGGGCGGGTTCGTCACCGTCGTGACGGTCCAGAACACCGCGACCGCGCCGGTGGACGGCTGGACGCTCACCTTCAGCTTCCGGGGGGACCAGCAGATCACCTCCGGCTGGAACGCGACGACCGGCCAGAGCGGGGCCACGGTGACGGCCCGCAACGTCGACTGGAACCGCGTCGTCCCGGCGAACGGCTCGGTGAGCTTCGGCATCCAGGGCAGCTGGAGCACCAGCAACGCGCCACCGACCAGCTTCGGGCTCAACGGCAACCCCTGCACCGCCGGCTGAGCCCCGGGGGCGGGCCGCCGGAACCGGTCACGTCCGGGCGGGCCGCCGGGTCCGTGGGTCACCCTCCTGCACCCCCTCGACCACGGCGAAGACGACGCCGAGCACGGTCAGCAGCAGCAACGAGGCCACGGACGGCAGCGGGACGGTCACCGGTGCCAGGACGGTGACCACGCCCGCGCCGATGAGCCGGTGGCGGCTGACCGTCCGGAAGATCCGCAGCCAGAACATCTGGTTGCCGAACAGGTACAACGCCACCCCGAAGAACAGCATGTAGTGGCCCAGCAGGGCGCTGTGCCGCTCCTGTGACGCGGCCAGCGTCTGGTGCAGGCCGTAGGCGACCAGGACGATCCCGGCCATCATCGGCAGGTGCAGATAGGTGTACGCGTCCCGCGCGGCGCGGACCCGACGGTCCCCCTCGTAGGCCCCGAGGGCGATCCGGGCCGCGTCGATGCCGGTGAAGTAGCTCCACCAGATCGTGCCGAGGGCCACCACCGACGCGACGACGACGACGAGCGTGGGGGCGGAGATCGGCACGTTGTTGATGGAGATGCCGACGGAGAGCACCGCCTCGCCGACGGCGATCAGGATGACCAGGGCGTGCCGGTCGGCCCAGTGCCGGACCAGCCTGATCCGCCACAGCCGCCCACCGGCCCAGTACCCGGCGACGTACTGCACGAGCAGCGCGGCCACCCAGAGCAGCGTGATGGCCGGGTGCCGGGCGACCGCGTCGGGGGCGACCACCTCGATGACGGCGATCACCAGCAGGACGGCGATGGTGGCGGTCGTGGCGACGAACCGGGTACGGGTGCCCCGCAGGTCGGGGTTCTCCCGGACGATCTGCCGGAAGATCAAACCCTGTAGGAGCTGGACGCCGATGTAACACCCGACGACCAGCAGGGGGCCCGGAAGGCTGCCGGGCAGGGGGACGAAGGCCTGCGGGATCGCCAGCCCGATCAGCAGCACCGCCGTCATGATGCCCGCCGTGCACAGCCGCACCAACGTGCTGTCGTGCCGCACGGCGTTGGCGAGCCAGGTGTACGACGTCCAGGCCCACCACAGCAGCGCAAGCAGGATCATGCCCTGGGCCAGGCCGAGCGGGGTCGGAAACCGGTTCATCACTGCGGTGACCTCGATGAAGGCGTACACGAACACGAGGTCGACGAAGAGTTCCCGAGGGTCGATCGTCCCGACGTGGAGGCTCTCCTGCTCGACCGACTCGTGGAGTTGCCGGTGTTTTCGCCGGAAGAGGGTGTTGTCCAGCACCAGCATCGTGCAGACGGCGGCGATGAGCACCACCAGCGCCTGCACCTCGGAGATCCGGCCGACCACCGTCAGCAGCGCCGTCAGCAGCGCCACCCCCACCAGCGGACCCCGGCCCAGCAGCCGGACCGCCCGCCACTCCACCGCGACGAGGGCGCTCAGATAGAGCAGCACACCGCCGTACAGGACGGCGACGCCGGCCGACGGCCACGGCCTGGCGCTCCTCGGGGTGGCGTGCGTGTTGAGGTACTTCAGCCCCAGCGCGAGGAAGATCAACCCGCCGATCATGGGCAGGTGAAACCCGCTGTAGACGTCCCGGCCGACCCGGGCGCGCTCCCGCCCGGAGCTGGCCCGCAGGGCCCGTTCGATGATCACCTTGGCCAGGTCGAAGTAGCTCCACCACAGCGCGAAGACCACGGTGATGCCCAGCACCGCCCCGACGGCCAGCTGGACGGTCACCGGGCGGTCCACGCCGAGCCCCTCGCTGGCGCCGATCGAGATGATCGTCTCGCCGAGCGCGATGAGCACGATCAGGGCGTGCCGTTCGGCGAAGTGCCACGGCGAGACGACCCGCCAGCCGCCCTTGCTGGCCACCACGAGGATGAGCGAGTCGATCACGAGAGCGCTCGCGAACAGCACCGCCTGCACCAGGGCGGCGTCGACGGTCGTCGGCAGCAGTGGCGGCACCAGGTAGGAGGCGAGCAGCACCAGCCCGCCGGCGATGAAGATCAACCAGGCGGCGACCACCGACGGCCGTCCGCCCTCGCCCCGGTGGCTGACGAACGTGAGGACGCCCATGGCGGTCGCCCGGATCAGCAGATATCCGCAGATCAGCACCATCGGGCCGGGCAGCCCGCCGTCCCGGTCGGTGAACCCCTCGGGTATCGCGACCCCGATCGCCAACAGGGCGGCGGCGATGCCGAGCATGATCGGGGGCATGATCCCCCGGTCGAGGTGCACCACGTTGCCGAGCCAGACACACGGGGTCCAGCAGTGCCAGAGAAGGAGCATCACGAGCACGCCCTGGACCAACCCGAGGGGGCTGAAATGCTCGGCCATCAGCGTGGTGACGGCCAGGAACGCGAACACGAACAGCAGATCGACGAAGAGTTCGACCCAGCTCACATCGCCGATGGCCTCAGGGTCACGGGCCACCAGACGCCGACCCCCGGCCGTCGGGTGTGGCGCGGGATCATCCCTCCGCACCCGATAAGCCTCGCAAACCGGGCACGGCTTGTCCCGCCAACGTCGATTAGCGCAGCGAACGGTCGGAGCCGAGCGGACGTCACCTCCGCCGCGTACGCCACCGGGGGCGGGCCGGTGCCTCCCCGGGTGCGGGAGACACCGGCCCGGTCCGCGTGGTGCGGGAGCGGTCGCCGCTCGGGCCGTCAGGTCAGGGGCGTCAGGGTGAACCGCTGGTTGGTCTGCCCGTGACAGTCGTAGAGCTGGACCTGGGCCCCGTTGGCCGTGCTCCAGACGTCCAGGCAGCGCCCGGACTGCACGCTGCTGATGGTGCCGTTGGCGTTGATGTTCCACTGCTGGTTGGTCTGGCCGTGGCAGCCGTAGATCTGGACCGCCGCACCGTTGCCGGAGCCGGCCGCGTCCAGGCACATGTCGCCGTACACCCGGAGCTGTTTGCTCGTGGTGTACGTCCACGACTGGTTGGTCCCGCGGTTGCAGTCCCAGAGCTGCACCCGGGTGCCGTTGGCGCGGGAGGCGTTGGGCACGTCGAGGCACCGGTTGGACTGCGCGCCGACGATCAGGCTGGCGGCGCCGGGCGGGTTGCTCGGCGGCGGCGTGGTCGGCGGCGGGGTGGTCGGGATCGGGGGCGGGGTGTCCGACGGGATCGGCGGCGGGGTGGTCGCCGTCGGCGGCAGCAGCGGGCAGGTGCTGCGGTAGCTGACCACGCCGTTGTTGTCCGCCAGCGGGCAGAGGAACTGGCTGTACCGGGCGTCGTTGTCGACGAACATCTTGAGGAACGGCAACATGGTCCGGATCAGCACCGGGTTCGACCGGCCGACCATGAACCCGTGGTCGGCCCCCGCGACCTCCAGGTAGGCGCTCTCGGTCGTGGCCGGGAGGCTGTTGTAGAGCCCGGTGGCGTAGGACGGGGTGACCACCGTGTCCGCCTGCCCGGCGAAGACCATCGTGGGCACCCGGTCGTTGGCCAGGTTCGACGACGGTGAGTACGGCGCGATGCCGACCGCCGCCTTCAACGCCGGGCGGCGCAGCGCCGCGCTGAGCGCCCCGCCGCCACCCATCGAGTGACCGGAGACGGCCAGCCGGGTGGGGTCGATCCGGTCCCGCACCGGGCTCTGCTGCACCAGGTAGTCCAGCGCGGCGAGCAACTGGGTGCCCCGTGCGGTGTCGAAGTCGTTGCGGCTGTTGGTCTCGATGCCGATCACGACGAAGCCGTGCGAGGCCAGCCACGGCCCCATCCAGGCCAGCTCGACGGAGAACAGCGCGGTGTAGCCGGGTGAGATGGCGACCGCCCCGAAGGTGCCCTGGCTGGTGTCGGTCGGGTAGTAGATCCGGCCGCCGTTGAAGCCGTACCCGGTCGGGACGGCGACCGAGGTGTTGGCGAACGGACCGTTCACGGAGGCGACGCTGCTCCGGGTCGGGTCGGGGCCCCGCTGGTACGGGTTGTCGGCGGCCGAGGCCGTGCCGGTGGTCACCGTCATGGTGAACAACCCGACGACGGCGGCGGCGATCCCGGCTGCGGCGAGCGTGACCAGCCGGCGTCGCCGACGTGGGGAGACCCGGGCCGGGCGGTGCTGCGCCGGGGGCGGGGAGTGCGGTGCGTGTCCTCGCACTGTCGGTACCTCCTGGTGGTGGTGGGTGGCCCGTAGCGTGCTGTTAACGTTCACGTTCATCGATGGATTTCAGGTTGGCAGGTAATCCCGGGGTTTTCAACCGGTAGTTTCGAGCGAGTGACTGAAAAGTTTCGGGCCCACTCCGACGGGTGGTTGTGCGGCGGCCCTCCCCGGACGCCGTGGCGTCCGGGGAGGGCCGGTTGGTCGGGAGGTGCCTGCGGCCCCCCGGATCGGGGTGGCCGCCCACCGGTCAGCCGGTGGTGCAGGACCGGATCTGCGGCCGGGCGCCGCTGTTGCCGTTCATCATCGTGGTGAAGCCGAAGGTGTTGCCACTGCCGTTGGACCGCATCGTCATCACGTAACCGGTGCTGTCCCAGCTGGGGGTGCCGTTCCAGGTGGTGTTGACCTTCTGCGGCGCGGTCAGCGCCACCACCACCGTCCAGTTGCTGCCGCCCTGGACCGTCACCGAGGTGTTGTACCGGTCGCCCCACACGTTCGGGTACGTCGCCGTCGCGGTGCACGTCCCACCGGCCGGCGGGGTGGTCGGGGTGCCGGTGGGCGGGGTGGTCGGGGGGTTGGTCGGCGGGGTGCCGTCCGGGGCCACCGCCCGGCCGGTGCTCGGCGAGATCATGCCCGGGCAGAGGCCACGGCTGTTCAGGTTCGCCATGATCTGCCCGATCGCGTCACGGGTGTTCTGGATGCCGTCGTGCATCAGGATCACCTGGCCGTTCTGGAGCCGGCTGGCGTTGGAGACGATCTGGCTGACGCTCGCGCCGTTCCAGTCCTGGGAGTCGACGTCCCAGATCACCTGGCGCATGCCGAGTGACGAGGCGACCGACTGGAGGGTCGAGTTGGTCTCGCCGTAGGGCGGGCGGAACAGCTGCGGCCGTACGCCGGTGGCCGACTGGATCGCCGAGTTGGTCTGGGAGAGGTCGGACTGCATCTGGCTCTGACCCATCGAGGTCATGTGCGCGTGGTTCCAGCTGTGGTTGCCGATCCACATGCCGGCGTCGACCTGGGCCCGGGCGGCGGACGGGTTGCCCTGCACGTTCTGTCCGACGTTGAACATGGTCGCCCGGACGTTGTTGGCGCGCAGCACGTTCAGCAGCGCGCCGGTGCTGCCGGTCGGTCCGTCGTCGAAGGTGAGACCGACGTAGCCGTTGCAGGCGGCGGCGCTGGACGGGGTGGCGGAGACCGCGACGCCGACGGCGCCCAGCGCCGCGGTGGTGGCGAGCACCGCCAGCCGGACGGTCAGGCGGGAGGCTCGGGAGCGGGACGGGTGACCGGAGCCACCGGTGCTGGAGATCATGCGCAGGTCCTCCTGGGGGCGGTGCTGCCTGGGGATGCGGGGTTCTATCGAGATACGTTGATGTCGCTGTGAATCGGAGTATTGCAGCGGCATTTCGAACGCGTCAACGACTTTCGGAAACTTTCGGAAACGTGTTCGGTCGGGGGTGTCGAGGCCGGCGAGCTGCCGGGTACCGCCGTCGTTGCGGCGGCGTCCCGCCGCCCGGGGTCGCCCCGCACCGGCTGCTGCCGGACAGTGGAACGGTGGACACCGTCGCGGAGTTGACCATCGTCCGGCACGGGCAGAGCGTCGCCAACGTCGCGTTCGCCGAGGCCCACGCGCGGGGTGTCGCCGCGCACGGGCTCACCGGACGCGACGCCGACGTCCCGCTGTCGCCGCTGGGCCGGCAGCAGGCCACCCGGCTCGGCCGCTGGCTCGCGGCGCAAGCCGCCGACCGGCGACCCGACCACGTCGTCTGCTCGCCGTACCGGCGGGCCCGGCAGACCTGGGCCCGAGTCGCGGACACCGCCGCCCTCGGCGTCACCCCGGCGTCGGTCGACCTCGACGGGCGGCTGGTCGACCGGCTCATGGGCGACCTGGAACTGCTGACCCCGCTCATGATCGCCGAACGGTTCCCCGCCGAGGCGGCCCGGCTCGCCGCCGACGGCCTCTACGCCTACCGACCACCCGGCGGCGAGACGTTCGACGACGTCGCCGCCCGCGTCCGCGCCGCCCTGACCGACCTGCACCGCCGGCACGCCGGCCGCCGGGTGTGGGTGGTGGCCCACGACGCCGTGGTCGTCGCCGCCCGGCACGTCCTGGAGGGGCTGTCGTTCGCCGACCTCGACGCGATCCTCGCCACCACCCCGGTCGCCAACACCTCACTCACCCGCTATGCGTCCACCCACGGCCGCCTCGACCTCGTCGAGTTCGCCGCCGTTCCGCACGCGCCGTGACCGGCTCAGCGGACCGGATCGGGCCACGACCGGACGGCACCGGGCACCCCGGCCAGCCGGGCGAACGGTCCCCCGGCGGCCAGCAGCACCCCCGGCGGTCCGCACTCCACCAGCCGCCCCCGGTCGAGCACCAGCACCAAATCGGCGTCCGCGACCGTCGACAGCCGGTGCGCGATCACCAACCGGGTCACCGGCAGCGCCCGCAGGTTCGCCTCGACGGCCGCCTCGGTCACCGTGTCCAGCGCGCTGGTCGCCTCGTCCAGGATGAGCAGGGCCGGGTCGGCCAGCAGCGCGCGGGCCAGCGCGACCCGCTGCCGCTGCCCGCCGGACAATCCGACGCCACCGTCGCCGAGGTGGGTGTGCAGCCCCATCGGCAGGGCCGCCACGTCGTCGTGCAGCACGGCCAGCCGGACCGCCCGGTCGACGGCCGCGTCGCAGGCATCCGGACGGGACAGCGTCAACGCCTCGCGCAGGGTGCCCGCGCCGAGGTACGTCTCCTGCAGGACCACCCCGATCTGCCGGCGCACCGAGGACAGGTCCAGCGTGGCGAGGTCGTGGCCGTCGACGTGGATGCGCCCCTCGGCCGGGGCGTACAGCCCGGTCAGCAGGCCGACCAGGGTGCTCTTGCCGCTGCCGGAGCCGCCCACCACCGCCACCTTGCTGCCGGGCCGGATCACGGCGGTGACGTCGCGCAGCGCCCACGGCGACCGCCTGTCGTACCGGAAACCCACCCCGGTGAGGGTGACCAGCCCGGTCAGCCGGGGCGCCGGCGCGCCCGGGGTGGGCTGCTCGACAGGCGCGTCCACGATGTCGGCCAGCCGGTCCATGGTGGGGGCGAGCAGGGTGAACGACGGCAGCCGCTGGGCCAGCGCGACCGCCGGGGTGACCGCGGCGACCGCGAGCGCGGCCAGGCCGGCGGCCCGGCCCGGCGAGTCGGCCTGCCGGACCGCGACCAGCAGCATCAGCACCGGGCACGCCATCGACCAGGCGGCGAGCAGCGCGTCCGCGACCGCCGTCAGCCGGGCCAGCCGGTGCGCCGCCGACACGCCCCGGTCGAACGACTCCTGCCAGCGCTCCCGCACCCGCTGCTGGGCCCCGGCGACCCGGATCGCCGCCATGCCCTGCACCGCCTCGGAGAGCCGGGCCGCCTCCTCACCGGAGGCGAGCAGTTCCTCCCGTTGCAGCGCGCCCGAGCGGCGGCCGACCCACAGCGCCGTGCCCGCCTGCGCGGCGATCACGGCGGCGGCCACCAGCCCCAGCACCGGCGCCAGCACGGTCACCACGGTCAGGTAGCCGACCACCAGCAGTCCGTCCAGGGCGGTGGCGACCAGCGCCGAGGCCAGCAGGTCCCGGACCCCGGCCACCGCCCGGACCCGGTCGACCAGATCGCCGGCCGACCGGCGGTGGAAGTACCGGTAGACCACCTCGAACAGCCGGTGCACCGTCTCGGTGCCGAGCCGGCTGCCGATGCGCCGTTGCAGGCTGGTCACGGTCAGCCCCCGGGCCAGGGACAACGCCCCGGTGAGCAGGGCCAGCGCGGCGACGGCGGCGAGCCAGGTCGCCGCCGGCGGCGCGGCGGCGTCGATGAGCGCGGCGGTCGCCCACGGCACGGCCAGGCCGGTCGCGGTGAGCAGCACCGAGGTCGCCGCCAGCAGCGCGAGCAGCCCGGTGTGCCGGCGCAGCACCGGCAGCAGCAGGCCGCGTACCGGCGACGGTGCCGGGGGCGTCGGCGGGGCGGGACCGTCGGGCGCGGCCAGCAGCACCACCCCGGTGGTGCCGGCGCAGAACTGGGCGGGGGAGAGCCGTCGGCGGCCCACCGCCGGGTCCACCACGTCGACGCCACGGCGGCCGATCCGCTCCACCACCAGGTAGTGGTCGCCGTTCCAGTGGGCCAGCAGCGGCATCGGCAGCTCCCGCAGCCGGGTGGCGTCCCGGCGCAGCGCCGGCAGGGCGATCGCCCGGCAGCGCAGCCCGTGCTGCTGCGCCTCGTCGCGCAGGTCGCGCAGGCTCAGGCCGTCCCGGCCGGCGTCGAGTCGGGCCCGCAGGTGCGACACCGGGACCGCCCGGCCGTGGGCGGCGAGCAGCATGGCGAGCGCGCTGGGCCCGCAGTCGGTGGCGGCGACCTGCAGCACCACCGGCACCCGTCGCCGGCCGGTCACCGGACCCGGGTCGTCCGGTCCCGGGGCAGCCAGAACCACTCGACGTCGGTGCCGGCCCGCCGCTGCGCCAGCCACTCGTCGAACATGGCCCGCTCGACCAGCGCCCGGGTGTCGTCGTCGAGGACGGCCGGCTCGCGGTCGACCACCACGGCCGTCACCGCCGTACCGGCGATCGTGGTCGGCACCGGTCCGGCGGCGTCGCGCAGCTCCGGCGGGGCCGCGACCGCCACCGTCCGCAGGGTGCCGGCGGCCCGGCCGGCGCGGACGGCGGCGGCCACCGTCGCGAGCGCCGTCGCGCGGTCGGTGGGGGGCGTCCCCTCGGCGGCCCAGACGATCAGGAGCCGGTCGAACGTGGACCGGTGCGCGGCGAACCACTCCGGCAGCCGGTCACCCACCACCCGGGCGCGGAGCCGGGCGACCGCCACGGTGTGCGCGATCAGGTCGGCGAAATCCTCGGCGGAGAGCCCCCGCCCGGCGAGCCACCGCGCGGTCGACTCGGCGTCGAGCAGGCCCTTGGCCCGGCGGTACGCGTCGGCCGCCGCCTGGAGTTCGTCGTCGTCGACCTCGACCGGGTGCCGCTCCAACTCCTCGGCGACCAGGCCGGTGTCGACCAGCCTGGCGAGCACGTCGTGGTCGTACCAGAGGAAGTCGAGGGCGGTGAGCGCCTCGCCTACCCGCAGCGTCCGGGTGCCCACCCGGGCGAGGTGGTGGTCGGAGTGCCGGACCGCCCCGCGCAGCGGCCACGGCAGGGCCGGCGTCGGACTGTACGCCACGGAGACCGTGCCGGCCGGTTCGCGCAGCAGCACGTCGAAGGCGACGGACCCGTCGGCCACCTCCTCGTCCCGCACGACCGCCGGATCGGCCCCGGGCCAGCGTTCCCGCAGCGGGGTGAGGCGTCGACGGGCCTCGGGCAGGCCGGCGCGGTCGGCGGTCAGTTCCCGTACCAGGGTGACGGCGGCGTCGAGCAGCGCCGGGTCCAGAGTGGTCATGTGGTGGCTCCGGGGGTGGGGGCGGGCGTGGTGAGCAGGTCGACCACGGCAGCGGTGATGGGCAGCCCGGTCTCCTCCTCCACCCACAGGTACTGGCCGCTGGGGTTGATCTCGATGTAGACGTACCGGCCGTCGGGCGTGACGATCAGGTCGAGGGCGCTGTAGCGCAGGCCGAGCGCGCGGGTCAGCGCCACGCACCGGGCGGCGACGTCGGCGGGCAGGTCGTAGCGGCTCAGCGGGGTGTTGCGGTCGTCCTGGCGACGCCAGTCGTGCCGGGCGTGGTTGGACCGCTGGGAGTCGATGGCGGCGGTGAACACCCGGTCGCCGACGACGGTGACCCGCAGCTCGACCCGCTTGGGCACCCGTTCCTGCGCGATGAGGGGACAGTGGCGTACCCCGTTGACGTGGCCGACGTCGCGGTGGGTGACCGGTTCGGTGTACCGCATCAGCTCGTCACGCAGGCTGGTCAGCCCGACCTGCTTGGTGATCATCCGGCCGCCGGTGTGGTCGAACAGGTCGAGCACGTCGCGGGGGTCGTTGCCGACGGCGGTGGCCGGCACGTCGAACCCGAGGCGCAGGGCGAGCTGGAGTTGGCGGACCTTCTGCTGGGCCCGCAGCA
Organism: Micromonospora sp. WMMD723; assembly: GCF_049863385.1. Classification (NCBI taxonomy): domain Bacteria; kingdom Bacillati; phylum Actinomycetota; class Actinomycetes; order Micromonosporales; family Micromonosporaceae; genus Micromonospora; species Micromonospora sp. WMMD723. The sequence goes on along the minus strand of NZ_JBMKNR010000001.1, from coordinate 1,699,361 downwards.
CCACCGGTCGGGGGGCGGGCAGCGCCGGCACGTCGAGGGTCTCCCAGACGTCGCCGACGAACTGCCGGCTCTCCTCGACGACGAAACCGGCGTGGGGTTCGTCCAGGTGGGACGGGGCGACCGGCACACCGGGCCGGCGGAACCAGACGGCGGTCACCGCGTCGAGGTCGACGGTCCCGTCCGGGTCCGCGTGCCGGACCAGGGTACGGGTCAGCCGGCCGTCCCGGACGGTCACCGACAGCGACGCACGGGACGGTACGTCGGCGGGGTCGAAGCGGACCCAGCTGACGCCGCGCCGGCCCAGCTCCACCTCTGCCGCGTCGGCGTGCACGTCGTCGGGGGCGGTCAGGATGAGGATCATGGGTACTCCGGACGGGGACCGCCGACGGCCCGGCCACCGGGGTGGGCCGGATCGCCGACGGTGACGGATCAGAAGTCGGTGTCGGTGTCCGGTCGACCCCCGTTGGGGATGTCGTCGATGGTCTTCGACGAGCCCGCCCCGTTGCGGGGCAGCCCACCGAGCATCCCGGCGAGCTGCTCGTCGGCCAGCTCCACCCCGTCGGCGGGAATGGTGTCGATCTGTACGGTCCTGCGCTTCATGGTGCTACCTCTATCCGTTCGCGAACGCCCCACCGGCCGGCTGGACCGGCAGGTGCATGCAGTGTCGGTGCACCGGGGTGGCCCCGGCACCGGGGAAATCCCCAGGGTTGGCCCCGGGTTCTACGCTCAGCCGGTGTCCACCGAGATCACGGCCGAGCGCCTGCTGTCGGCGGCCGACCGTGCCGACCCGGACGAGGCCGCGCGCCTGCTGTTCCGGGCCTTCCTCACGCTGTCCCGGACCACCGACAGCGATCGGTTGCTCCCCCTGCTGACCCGGGTCCGGCAGGCCCACGAGGCGAGCGGCTCGGCGCGTACCGCACTGATCTACCGCACCCTGGCGGGGACGGCGGCCACCCGGGCCGGCCTCGCCGAGGGCCCGGAGCACCTCGACGCCGCCGTACGGATCTTCGACGAGCACGCCTTCGGCGACGACCCGGTGCTGGTGGAGTGCGCGTTGACCGCCGTGATGACGCTGATGCGTCCGCACGAGGCGCGCCGGTTCGCCCCGCTGCTCGCCGACCTGGACCTGCCGCCGGCCGACCGGGCCCGGCTGCTCGCCCTGGTCGGGGTCGGTGACTGCTGGGCGGGGAACCTGGTCCGGGGGCAGGCCGAGTTGCGGGAGGCGGCCCGGCTGGCCGCGCAGTGCGGCACCCCCGACGTGCAGGCCGAGGCGACCTCCTGGCTGGCCAAGTGCGACGCGCTGCGCGGTGACCTGGACGATGCCGCCGTCCACCTGGACCAGGCCCGCGAGTTGGCGGCCCAGGTCGGTTCGGCCTGGGTGGCCCGCCACCTGCCCGAGTGCACGGCCGCGCTGGCGTTCGCCCGGGGCGACCGGGAGACCTGGGCCGGGCTGCTGGAACTCGTGGTGGCCCGGGACGTCGGGGTGACCGCCGGCCTCCAGTACGAGCACCGCTGGGAGTTGGCCACCCACCACGCCCTCGCCGGCCGGTCCCGGCTGGCCGGCGACCTGCTCGCCGGGATCGACGACCCGCCCGCCTCCTGGCCGGGCGGACCGGTGCTGCCGGCGTGGCGGGACTGGATCCTCCAGCCGGGCCCGGCCACCACGGCGGCCCTCACGGCGGCGGTGGACCTGCTGACCCGCCCGGTCGAGCAGCTGCTCGCCGCCCGGGTGGCCTGGCTGCTGGGCGTGCACCACGGGCGGGCCGGCCGGCGGGGCGAGGCGGCCCGGCTGCTGGAGCAGGCGTGCGCGGGGTACGCCCGGACCGGTGCCGCCGGGATGCTCACGCTGGTGATGCGGGACCTGCGCTCCCTCGGCACGTCCGCGGCGGGTGCCGGTGTCCCGCTGGTCGCCGACCCGCCGTTCCCGGTGCCGGCAGGGGAGGCGACGCTGACCGAGGCCGAGGCCCGGGTCGCCACCGCGATCGCCAACGGGCTCAGCAACCGGGAGGCGGCGCAGCGGCTCTTCGTCTCGGTGAAGACGATCGAGTTCCATCTGGGCAACATCTTCCGCAAGCTCGGCGTCCGTAACCGTACGGAGTTGGCGGCCCGGCGGGCGCGTACCCGCTGAGCGTGCCACCGGTCCGTGGTCGGGCCGTCGCGCAGGGTCGACACCCGCCGGACCGGGCCGGACACCTGTCGCAGATCGAATCCATTCGATATAGCATCACGGCAGGGCAGCGTCACCCCGCACGGGCGTAGGACGCGGAGTGTTCGCCATCCACCGGGCGGACCGGGCAGCCGACCGGTGGTCACCGACGAGGGTGCGGCCGGGTCGACACCGGCTCGACGCCCCACTGTGACGTGCTGGTCCCGCCGCAGGCGCGGTGTCCCGGTCGTCGATCCCACGAGCGGTCGACCGGTCGCGTGCCCGTCCGGCGGTGACCGGACGGAACACCGAGGAGGAAACGCACAGATGAACGACGTACCCGCTCGACCGCAACGCCGTACCAGGAGGGCCAGCCGGCTGCTGCTGGGCGGCGCCTGCGCCCTGGCGATCACCGTGTCGTCGATGGCCGTGGCGACCCTGGCCCACGCCGACCTCAGCGGACCGCCCGGGACCACGCTGAAGGCCGCCGCCGAACGCAGCGGCCGGTACTTCGGGGCCGCGATGGGGGCGGACCGGCTCAGCGACTCCGGCTTCCTGAACATCGCCAGCCGCGAGTTCGACATGATGACGGCCGTCAACGAGATGAAGCCGGACGCGACCGAGCCCAACCCCGGGCAGTTCGACTTCAGCAGGGGTGACGCGATCTACAACTGGGCCACCCAGCGCGGCATGCGGTTCCGGGGCCACACCCTGGCCTGGCACGCCCAGCAGCCGAGGTTCTGGGGCAGCCTGAGCGGCAGCGCGCTGCGGCAGGCGATGATCAGCCACATCAACGGCGTGATGGCCCACTACAAGGGCAAGCTCTACGCCTGGGACGTGGTGAACGAGGCGTACGCCGAGAACGGCACCCGCCGCTCCTCCAACCTCCAGTCCACCGGCAACGACTGGATCGAGGTGGCGTTCCGCACCGCGCGGGCCGCCGACCCGTCGGTCCAGCTCTGCTACAACGACTACAACATCGAGAACTGGACGTACGCCAAGACGCAGGGCGTCTACAACATGATCAAGGACTTCAAGGCGCGCGGCGTGCCGATCGACTGCGTCGGTCTGCAGACCCACTTCACCGGGGGCAGTTCGCTGCCGGGCAACTTCCAGCAGACGCTGTCCAGCTTCGCCGCCCTCGGGGTGGACGTGGCGCTGACCGAGGCCGACGTCACCAACGCCTCGACCAGCCAGTACCAGGGCCTGACCCAGGCGTGCATGAACGTCCCGCGCTGCGTCGGCATCACCACCTGGGGCATCCGGGACAGCGACTCCTGGCGGGGTAACGAGAACCCGCTGCTGTTCGACCGCAACAGCAACCCGAAGCCGGCGTACACCGCCGTCCTCAACGCGCTTAACTCGGCCTCCACCACGGTCCCGGGCACCTCGACCCCGCCGCCCACCACCCCGCCGACGACGCCACCGACCACCCCGCCCACCACGCCGCCGACCACCCCACCGACCAGCGCTCCGCCGACCACGCCGCCGCCGACCGGGCAGCCGGGCGGCTGCACCGCGACGTACCGCACGGTCAGCAGCTGGACCGGCGGCTTCCAGGGTGAGGTGGTCGTGGCCAACACCGGCTCCACCGCCATCACCGGCTGGACGGTGCAGCTGACGCTGGCCAGCGGGCAGACCATCGCCAACGTCTGGAACGGCAGCAACACCGGCACCAGCGGCACGGTCAGCATCCGCAACGCCTCCTACAACGGCACCATCAACCCGAACGCCTCGACCACCATCGGTTTCCTGGTCAACGGCAACAGCAGCACCGCACCTGGCAATCTCTCCTGCACCGGCTCCTGACAGCGGGCCGTCCGGACGCCGGCCGTGGCCCGGGGCATCCGCTCCGGGCCACGGCCGGCGTCACGCCGCCTGTCGATTCTTGCCGATGCTTCTGCCTGTTCCCGGAGCGGCGGAGTCACTTGACTCAGGGTCATGACGCAAACCTGGAACGCGACCCGCCGCTCGGTGGTCGCCGGCGTGCTGCTCGGCGCCACGGTGGTGGTCGGTCCGCTGACGGCACCCTCGAGTGCCGCCCCCAGCCAGCCGTTCGGCGCGCCGGCGACCGCGCCGACGGCCGAGAACGACCGCTCCATCCTCGACCTGATCCCGGCGCAGACCCGGGACCGGATGCTCGCCCAGGCACCGCTGGTCGACGCGGCCAACGTCGTGCGCACCGCCGTCGAGGCCGGCACGCCGCGTGGCTACGCCGGTATCGGCCTGGTGGACGACCACGTCACCCTCTGGTGGAAGGGCACCCTGCCCGGTGACGTCGCGGCGGCGGTGGCGACCGCACGCCGTACCGCCCCGGTGGAGGTCGTCGGGGCCACCTACTCGCGTGCCGAGCTGAAGAGGGCGGCGGCGAAGCTGACCCCCGTCGTCGACGCCGACCCGAAGGACGCCGCGCACGCCGTCCGGCTGCGGACCGACGGCTCCGGGATCGAGGTCGCCGTCGACCCGAAGGCCGGCGCCAAGCAGCCGAAGCTGCCGTCGACCGGGGTCAGCACCCGCACCGTCGTGCGGGAGCGGATGGTCGAGCGGTCCCGGTACAACGACTCCGCGCCGTACGACGGCGGCATCGGCATCGGGCTGACCACGTACGCCTGCACCGCCGGCTTCGGCGTCCGCAACCACACCACCAACGTGGGCTACCTGCTCACCGCGGAACACTGCGGCCCCATCGGTCAGCCCTGGCACGTCGGGTGGAACACGAACACCAACAGCGGCACGCTGATCGGCTACTCGGTGGCCAGCAACGACGACCACGACACCATGCTGGTCTCCACCTCCTCGCCGGGCGGCCACATCTACGTCGGCGGGCAGAACGACGAGGTACGTGCCCAGGTGACCGGCTGGACCGAGGTCTTCCCCGGGCAGCTGCTCTGCCAGTCGGGGTACACCTCGGCCGGTGAGATCGGCGGGCCGGTCTGCAACCTGCGGGTCGACTTCCACTACGACGACATCGAGGACCTGGTCGAGGCCACCCAGCTCGACGGCGACGAGTCGGCCCGGGGCGGCGACAGCGGCGGGCCGGTCTACTCGGTCAACGCCAACGGCACCGTCCTCGCGGCGGGCACCACCACCCGGTCGGCCGGTCCCGGCTTCGGCTTCCAGGACTTCGCCACCGCCCGGGACGACTACGGCGACATCCGGCCGGCCACCACCCTGGCGAGCAGCTGCCGGGTGTCGTACGTGGTGACCAACTCCTGGAACACCGGCTTCAACGTCAGCGTCACCGTCTACAACGACGGCCCGGCCGTCAACGGCTGGTCGCTCGGTTGGACCTTCCCCGGCAGCCAGCTGGTCCAGGGCCACTGGAACGGGGTCTTCCAGCAGACCGGCGCGGCGGTCACGGTGGGCAACGAGAGCCACAACGCCAGCATCCCCACCAACGGGGCGGTCAGCTTCGGCTTCACCGCCAGCGGGTCCCCCACCGTCCCGGCACCGTTCACGCTCAACGGCACCACCTGCAACTGACCGGCCCGGCTGCGGTGCAACGCCGCAGCGGATGAGCACCCGAGGGCCCCGCCGGGCTGACCGGCGGGGCCCTCACCCGGGTCGCCGGTCAGCCCGGCCGGTCGCCTCGCCGGGGTGAGCTGTGCTGATGGTTGTCGATATTGCTAGGGCGGGACGGGCGTGCTGGAATGGCTCACAGCACCGCAGCACGGGGGCAACCGCGCTGGGGAACCGGTGTACGCGGGAGCAGCGCGGTGCCGGCCGCACGTCGTCTCGACCGGCGCGTGCCGTACGCCGGCCACCGCCACGACGACTGGCGGTCGACCCGCCGGCCGGCAGTTCCACCGGCCCGCCCATCCGGCAGCGATCACCCCCTTCCTGGAGGACGACCATGCGCAGTTCCCTCGCGGTACTCACCGCGGCCCTGATCCTCGGCGTCACCGCCGGCAGCGTCCCGGCCGGTGTCTCGGACGCCGCCCCGCGCACGTGCCACCGCGACCTGTTGTTCTGCGAGGACTTCGAGCGCCTGCCTCCCGGGGGGCCGGGCACGTTGAAGTGGGGCGTCGACACCCGCCACGGCACGCTCACGGTGGAGCGCGCCAAGCACGGCAACCAGGTGCTGCACGTCCGGACCGTCGACAACGGCCGGGCCTTCCTGCGCGTCGACGACTTCGCCGCGCCGGGCAACCGCTTCTACGGGCGGATGCGGCTGCGCGTCGACGCGTTCCCCACCGCCCCGGACTGGGCGCACTTCACGCTGGTGGAGGCGACCGGCAGCGGCAGTTCGGAGGTCGTCCGCCCGATCGGCGGCCAGTACGCGCCCACCGTCCCCGGCACCTTCTGGGGGGTGGGCGCGGACGGCGGCCCGACCGGCGACTGGACCAACTGGCGGGAGTCAGCCCCGGTCGTCGAGGACACCTGGCAGTGCTTCGAGTGGAAGCTCGACCCGACGGACAACCGGGTCGCGGTGTGGATCGACGGGGTGGCGAACCCGGAGCTGACCGCCTCCACCACCGACCACGGCGGCAACGACGTCCCGTTCGTCCTGCCGACGGTGGACACCGTGAAGATCGGCTGGCAGCTCTACCAGGGCGGCACGACGCCTGGCGAGTTCAACCTCTGGATCGACGACATCGCGCTGTCCACCAAGCGGCTCGGCTGCTGACACCCGGCTGCGGCGACCGCCGACGGGCGGTGCCGGCCGGGGGCCGAGCGGTCCCCGGCCGGCACCGTCCGGTCCGGAGGGTCGGGCACCCGGTCCTGCGCCGGACACGGGTTTCCCGACCGGGTCGGTGGGAGTAGAGACGGCACCGTCCGTCAGCCCACCGTCGAGGAGAGTGTCATGTCGGTACAGGCGTTCCTCTATGTCGTCGCGGTCATCCTGATCGTGCTCGCCGCGCTGCCCATCCCCAGCCGTGGCGTCTCGCTCGCCCTGCTCGGGGCGGCGTGCGCCCTGCTGGCCTACGCCTGGCCGGTGATCACCGGTTGACCGGCGGCGGGTGGTGGTGCGGGCCCAGGTGACTGCGCTCGCCCTCGTGGTCGAGGATGCAGAGGATCTCGGCCGGGCCGTCGTGCGCGCCGAACGCGTGCGGGACCAGGGTGGAGAACTCGGCGGCCTCGTTGGTGCCGACGAGGATCGTCCGCTCGCCGAGGCGCAGCTCGACGGTGCCGGACAGCACGGTGAACCAGTCCCGCCCCGGGTGCACCCGCAGGTCGGTCGGGACGTCCCGGGTGATCCGCAGCTTGGCGACCGTCTGGTTGCTGTCCCGGGACAGCAACCAGGTGGTGACGCCCCGGTTCTCGTCGCAGTGCGGGCGGATCACGACGTCGTCGTCGGCGTCGGACCCGACCAGCCGGTCGAGCGTGATGCCGAGCACCCGGGCGATGGTGGCGACCTGGTCCAGGGCGATCCGGCGGTGCCCGGTCTCGATCCGGCTGAGCGTGGAGGGGCTGATCAGGCAGCGTCGGGCCAGTTCCTCCAGCGACCAGCCGCGCGCCAGCCGCAGGCTGCGTACGCGCTGGCGGACCAGGTCCTCCAGATCCCTGTCTTGCTTCATGCGCAAGATGCTATGCCGCACGGGCATGGCCCGGCTACCGTCGCCCCATGGCACACGACCACCTGATCGAGCTGCTCGACCTGGACGCCGAGGTCCTGCACGACTACTTCCGCGACGTGATCGGCTGGGTCGGCCGGGAGGCCGTCGGGCAGCCCCACGTGGTCGACCTGGGGGCCGGCAGCGGCACGGCCTCCCTCGCCCTCGCCCGGGAGCTGCCCGGTGCCACCGTGACCGCGGTCGACCTCTCCCCGGAGATGCTGGCCCACCTGCGTTCCCGGGCCGACGCCGCCGGGCTGGGCGACCGGATCCGGACCGTGCAGGCCGACCTCGACCGGCCCTGGCCCGACCTCGGGCCGGCCGGGGTGATCTGGGCCGCCGCGTCCCTGCACCACCTGGCCGATCCGGCGACCGCGCTCGCCTCCGCGTTCGGCGCGCTGCGGCCGGACGGGCTGCTGGTGGTCGCCGAGGTGGACGCGTTCCCCCGCTTCCTCACCGGCACGCCGGGCGAGCAGGTGGAGCGGCGGGTGCACGACGAGGCGGCGAAGCGTCGGCGCGAGGCGGGCCTGCACATGCACGAGAACTGGGGGGAGCGGATGACGCAGGCCGGCTTCCGCTCGGTGACCGAGCGGCGCTTCGACATCGACCTGCGCCCCCCGTTGCCGGCCGCCGCCGTCCGCTACGCACAGGTCTCGCTGGGCCGGATGCGGCACGGGCTGGCGGACCGGCTCTCCCCGGCCGACCTCGCCGCCCTCGACGCGGCCGTGGCGGAGCTGCCGGGCCGCGACGACCTCAGCGTCCGGACCGAGCGGACGGTCTGGCTGGCCCGCCGCTGAGCACCGGGCCCGCGCCGGTCCGACGGTGGACCGGCGCGGGCCCGCAGCCGGATCGGTGCCCGCAGCGGCCGGGCGGGTCAGGCGCAGCCGCGGTACTGCAACGCGGCGTCCTTCATGTACGCCCAGAGCGGCAGGCCGTTCCAGTAGTCGTAGGTCAGCGTCCAGCCGTTGGCGGTGTTGCCGGTCGGGCCGGTGACGACCTGCCCGTAGCGGCGGGTGCCGTACAGCGTCGCCTCGTTGGGCGCGGTGTACATGCCCGCGTAGTCCCAGACGACGGTGAAGCTGCTCGTCGTGCAGGCCGCCTGCGCCGTCCCGGCCGGTGCCAGGGCCGTCAGGGTCGTCGCCGCCACGCCGGCCGCGAGCGTACGCAGCAGATGTCGCCGAATGGTCATCGTGTCCTCCGCCGGATCGTCGGGGGTGTATCTGTCTCTCGGAGGCTAGACCATCAGTCGGCGGTCGGGGGGCCGGTCACGGGTGCCCCCCCGTGCGGGCGGTCCGCCGCGACAGCGCCGCAGTTCCGATCAATTATTCCGATGGCGGTTGACCATTCAACATCTGCCCTGGCAGAAATTGCTGAAGCGTGCCTCATGCTCGCATTCGCCATTATCGAGAATGTCGGAGCCGAGAATCCCACGGGTCCTTGTCTGGCGACAACTTCACTTGACCGTCATCAATTCCAGCGTTAACGTGTGTTAAGGCTGGAGGTCGTACGACAGGGCTGACGTGATGGCGGTCCGGCAGTGCGACAGGCCCGGTGGCGAGCGTCGGCCACCCCGCCCGGGACGGCGCAGCAAGCCGGCCGACAGCCACCGAAAATTGCTCCGAACGCCTCCCCGTGTCCCCCCTCGCGGCACGGGCCGGCGCGCTGCGGCAGCGCACCGGCACATTGTCGGTGAACCACCGCGGAAAAGATCGGGCAGCGGTCTGCGAATTGCGGTGCCGCGTGCCCCGTGAGAGGACCGAACATTATCGACCGCGACGGAAGAAGCTGGGTGGAATACCGTGAAGCTCCTGATGGTCGCCATGCCCTGGCAGGGTCTCGACACCCCGTCCAGCGCGCTGGGAATCCTGGGGCAGTGTGTCCGGAGGCACGCCGCCGACTGGGAGATCGACGAACTGTACGCCAACCTCCGGTGGGCCGAGCACCTGCTCGTCGAGAGCGGCGGCACCCTCACCCCGACCGACTACGGCAACGTGGCGGACCAGGTGTTCCACGGCGTCGGCGACTGGGTCTTCACCCCGGCGCTGTACGACGTCGACAGCTACCGGGTCCCCGAGTTCGCCGAGTTCCTCAGGCAGCGTGGCGTGGACCCGGACGCCCCCGTCGCGATGCAGCGGTACGCCCGCGGGTTCGTCCGACGGCTCGCCGAACAGATCGCCGCCGACCCTCCTGACCTGGTCGGCTTCACCAGCACCTTCATGCAGAACGTGCCCTCCCTGGCGTTGGCGCGGGAGTTGAAGCGACTCGTGCCGGGCATCCGCACCGCGATGGGCGGCAGCAACTGCGACGGGCTCCAGGGCCCGGCGCTGCACCGCAACTTCCCCCAACTCGACTTCGTGCTCAGCGGCGAGGGCGAACGCTCGCTGCCCATGCTGCTCGACCGGATCGCCTCGGGCGCCGACCTCGCGGACGTGCCGGGGCTGAGCTGGCGGCATGAGGGTCGGACGGTGGTGAATCCGCCGGCACGTGGCGCGCTGCCGTTCGCGATGGTGCCCGCGCCCAACTACGACAGCTACTTCCGGGCCCTGGCGGAGACGTCGTTCGCGCCCCAGGTCCGGCCGATGGTGGTCCTGGAGACCTCGCGGGGTTGCTGGTGGGGTGAGGTCCACCAGTGCACGTTCTGCGGGCTGAACGGATCGAACATCGACTTCCGCAGCAAGGCCCCCGACCGCATCGCCGGTGAGGTGGTGGAACTGGCGCAGCGGTACCGCGTCCTGGACCTGATCATGGTGGACAACATTCTCGACATGAAGTACCTGAACACGGCCATTCCGGCGATGGCCGCCCTCGACTGCGACCTGCGGGTGCACTACGAGATCAAGTCCAACATGACCCGGGAGCAGTTGCGCGCCCTGAAACAGGCGAACGTCACCTACGTACAGCCCGGCATCGAGAGCCTGAGCAGCCACGTGCTGCGCCTCATGGACAAGGGCGTCAGCGCCGCGCACAACGTCCGGATGCTGCGCGACGGTCACGACCTCGGCCTCAACGTCACCTGGAACATCCTCTACGGCTTCCCCGGCGAGACCGAGGACGACTACCGGCGGCTGCTGGGCAAGTTCGCCACCCTGGAACACCTCCAACCGCCGACCGGAGCCTGGCGGATAGCGCTGGAACGCTTCAGTCCCTACTTCGAGGACCCGACCCAGGGGTTCATGTACCGCCGGCCGGCCGAGATATACGACTTCATCTACCAGGTCCCACGCGACGAGCTGTACGACCTGGTCTATCTCTTCGACACCCGCGACCAGGGCATCGTCGGCCCGATCGAGGACGAGCTGAAGCAGGGCGTCGAACGCTGGGCGCAGGCGTACCGGGGCGGCGACCTGTCCTACCGGGTCGACGACCGGGGCCGGGTGACCATCGAGGACCGCCGGGCGAGCTGGCCCACCGAGACGATCGAGCTGGACGACGTCCACAGCAACGTCTACCTCGGCATGTTCCAGGTCGCCGGCCGGGCGGGCATCGCCCGACGGCTCGCCGACAGCGGGCACCGGGTCACCGCCGACGGGCTCGACCGGATGCTCCGCTGGTTCGTCGACCGTGGCCTGGCCTTCGAGGACGAGGAACGGTACGTCGCCGTCGCGCTCGACGTCGACCCGTACCGGCGGAAGCTGATCGACGGCAGGGAGGTGGTGGCGTCCCGATGAGCACGTCACTGACGATCGACGACCTACGGGCCCCCGGCACACCTGTCCCGGCGGGCGGGCGGCCGGCCATGCTCACCCTCGACCCGGCGGAGCTGCCCACCAGCGGGGAGTTCGCGGAGCTGCTGACCCGGGTCCCCGTCGGCGGGGTACGGCTGGCGGAACCCGTCGACCTGTCCACACTGCCCGACCGGACCGCCGCGCGGATCGTCGCGTTGCTGCGCGAGTGCTCCTCGATCGGCGTACCGGTCACCTGGTCGCTGGTCCTGGACGCGCAGCGGCGGCACCTCGTGCGGCACCTCGACCACCTGCCCGCCCCCGTGCGGGCCACGGTGCGCGGCAGCGGGACCACGGCGGTCGACGGGTGGCGCTCCACCCGCACGTTCGGCCTGCTCCACTTCCGTCGGGGCCCGGGGTTCCTGGCCGTCGTCGACCAGCGTCACCGGCCCGTGCGCCGGCTCGTCCTGGACGACCCCACCCGGATCGACGTCTTCCTCCGGGCGCTGCCGGGCTGCCCGTGGGCCGAGCTGACCGCCGGGCCGGCCGAGGCCGCCGCCGCCCGCCGGCTGGTGGACGACGGGCTGCTGCTGCGCCTCGGCGACCACTGCGTGACCCTGCCGGTGCACATGCGGTCGTGGCCGCTGGGCGCGGCCCTGCTGGGCGGCACCCTGGCCTCGGCCGGGAAGAAGCGCGACGACGCGTCCGACCCGGCCGACGCGGACCCCGTCCCGGGCGGGCCGGGCGACCTGCCCCGGGTGGTCCGGTTCGCTCCCGCCGCCGCGCGCCGCTTCGTCGCCGACGCCGTACGGGAGTACCGGCGGTGTCTGGACAGCCGGGACGCCGACGGCGTGCCCCACCACCCGCCCCGCGCGTCGGCGCTGCTGTTCGGGCAGGTGGACGACGCCGCGATCACCGTCACCGACATCGAGTTCGTGCCGAACGTCCGGGGGCGGGACGAGAGCGTCATCGCCGAGTTCGAGGAGCGGATCGCCCCCCGCTTCGGCGAGGTCTACCGGGACACCGAACGCGGGTTCTGGTGCGCCGACGAGGGGGTGCTGCGGGCCATCAAACAGCACTCCGTGAACGGTCGGGAACTGCTCGGCTCGGTGCACTCCCACCCGAACTGGCACGAGATCGGCCCGCCGCACGAACGCCGGCAACGACTCAGCGAGCAGCCCACCGGGATGGACGAGTACCTGTTCCGCCAGTCCGGCTGGCCGGTGAACGTGATCTGGTACGTCCGGGCCAGCGGTGACCGGCTGATCCACCGGGTGGCGGGGTGGCGGCCCGGACCGCAGGGGTGCGAGCCGCTCGACGTACGCCTGCCGGCGGAGCTGCGTACCGAGATCGAGATCGAGTTTCCACCCTGACCACCGTGCCGCGACCGCGCCGGTGACGTCAGGAGACCTGTCCAGGAGGGAACCCAGTCATGTCCGAATCTGCCCACGGCACCGGCACACCGTCGCCGGTGCCCGTCGTGACCGTCAAGGTCCCGGCGGCCTTCCACACGCTGACCGGCGGTCGGCGGCTGTTCTCCGTCGAGGGCGACAGCATCCGCGAGGTGCTCGTCCGGCTCGACCGCGCCGCCCCGGGGCTGCTCGACAAGATCGTGGACGGGGACCAGCGGGTCAAGCGCTACGTCAACGTCTACCTCAACGACGACGACATCAGGGGCCTCGACGGCCTGGAGACGAAGGTCGGCCGGGACGACCTGGTCTGGATCATCCCGGCGGTGGCCGGTGGCAGCGGCGAGCCGGGAGGCCGGGGGTCACGATGACGGAGGTGCTGCCCACGACGTACTTCACCGATCCGGGGGACTCGCCCCACGCGGCGACGACGGAGCTGCGCTCCCGGTGCCCGGTGCACCGGATGGACGTCCCGCCCGGCGCCGAGGCGTACGCCGTCCTCGCGAACCGGGTCGTCGAGGAGGCGTTCGGCGACCCACGCCTGTCCAAGCAGATCGAGAACCTGCCCGCCCGGTACCGGGACAAGGCGGCGACCAACAGCCTGCTGGTCGTCGGCAACCTGGGCTTCGCCGACCCGCCGAAGCACACCCGGCTCAAGAAGCCGATCAGCCGCGCGTTCCTGCCCGCCGTGGTCGCCCGGCTCCGGCCGCGCATCCAGGCCGTCGTCGACGACCTCATCGACGCGTTCCCCGACGGCGGCGAGATCGACCTGGTGACCGCGTTCGCACTGCCGTTGCCGCTCATCGTCATCTGTGAGTACCTGGGCATCCCGGTGCAGGACCGGCCGCTGTTCCAGCGGTGGAGCTACGTGCTCAGCCAGGACCCGTTGCAGCACGCGGAGAGCGAGCTGAAGGCGGCGAGCGACGAGTTCTCCGACTACTTCACCGCCCTGGTGGCGCAGCGGCGGGCGAACCTCGGCACCGACCTGCTGAGCGAACTCGTCCGGGCCCGGGACGACGACGCGCTCACCGACCGGGAGTTGCTGTCGACGATCCTGCTGCTGATCATCGCCGGGCACAAGACGGTCGCGAACATGGTCGGCAACGGCACCCTGCTGCTGCTGCGGCATCCCGACCAGCTCGCGATGCTGCGCGCCGACCCCGACCTGATCCCCGGGGCGATCGAGGAGATCCTGCGCTACGAGGGGTCGGCGGGCTGGGCCTCGCTGCGGGTCGCCACGCAGGACATGTGCCTCGGTGGGGTGGACATCGCCCAAGGCAGCTTCGTACACCTGTCGCTCTCCGCCGCCGGCCACGATCCCGAGGTGTACGACGACCCGGAACGGTTCGACGTCACCCGTTCGCCGAACCGGCACCTGTCCTTCGGCCACGGCACGCACTTCTGCATCGGGGCCCCGCTGGCCCGGCTCCAGGGCGAGATCGCCTTCGCCACCCTGCTGCGCCGCCTGCCGGACCTCGCCCTCGCGGTGCCCGCCGACAAGGTGGTCTGGGTGGCGGACAGCTCGCTGAGCCGGGGCCTGGAGGCGCTCCCCCTGCGGGTCGGCAGGCGGTTGCCCCGATGACGGCCCGGTCGCGGGTGGACGCCGGTGCGGGTCGTACCGACGCCGGGCCGGCGGGCGGGGACGGCCCGCCGGTGGGCGCGAGCATCGCCGTGGTCGGGGCCGGCGGCGTGGGCGGGCACCTCGGTGGCCGCCTCGCCGCCGCCGGGCACGACGTCCGGTTCCTCGCCCGGGGTACGACGCTCGCCGCGTTGCGCCGCACGGGGTTGCGGGTCACCGGCGACGCGGGGGACTGGGTGGCCCCGGCGCTGCGCGCGTCGGACGACCCGCACGACCTGGGTCCCGTCGACTACGTGCTGCTCTGCGTCAAGACCCCGCACCTGCCCCCGGTCCTGGACGCGCTGGCCCCCCTGGTCGGCCCGGACACCGGGGTGGTCACCGTGCAGAACGGGGTCGAGGCGCCGGAGCAGGTGGCGGCCCGGCTCGGCCGTGCCCGGGTGCTGCCCGGCCTGGCCCGGGTGGTCGCCACCCCCGCCGCGCCGGGCGAGGTGCGCTACCACGGTCCGCCGGGGGCGCTGGGCTTCGCGGAGTGGGACGGTGGCACGTCCGACCGGGTGCTCCGCCTGCGCGGGCTGCTGCGCGGGGCGGGGGTGGACGTGCTGGAACCGGGCGACATCTGGGCCGCGCTGTGGGCGAAGTTCCTGCTGGTGGTGCCCGTCGGCAGCCTCGGCGCGGCCACCGGCGGGGCGACGGTCGGCGAACTCCGTTCCCGTCCCGGCACCCGCCGGATGCTGGTCACGGGCATGCGCGAGATATACGAGACCGGAATTGCGCTCGGAATCGCGCTGCCGCCGGACGCGGTGGATACGGCGGTGGCGCTTATGGACCGGCAACCGGCGGACAGCACCACCTCGCTGCAAAGGGACATCCTCACCGGGAGACTGTCGGAGTTCGATGCCTGGACGGGTGCCGTCGTCCGACTGGCCGGGCGGGCCGGACGGCCGGCACCGCTGCACGGGATGCTGCACGAACTGCTCGCCACGCGCATATCCCGGACCGTCGGGCAGAAGTGAGGGTGGGCCGTCCGTCGGGTCCGGGCCAACGGCCGAGGTCAGTTCGGTGGTCCGTGCCCGGGAGGCCGTGACGCCGTTTCGGACCGGGGTCCCTTTGCCGTTCCCCGATGCGCGCGCCGTGCAATCATGGCGTCGAGACCGACCCTTCAGGAGATCCTGTGAATACCGCCGTACCCCAGACCGAAGACGCCGGTGCCGCTGCCTGCGCCGGGCCGACCGACACGCTCGGGACGTCCGCCGCGCAGGCCCGCAGCGCCGTGCTGGAGGAGCTGATCCGCAAGGACCCGGGGCGGTTCCGGGTGCTCACCGGGGACCGCCCCACGGGCCGCCTGCACCTCGGTCACTTCTTCGGCACGCTGCACAACCGGGTCCGGCTCCAGGAACTCGGGGTGGAGTTGTTCGTGGTCATCGCGGACTACCAGGTCCTCACCGACCGCGACGTGGCGGACAATCTGCTCCAGCACGTCGAGGAACTGGTCCTGGACTACCTGGCCATCGGGGTGGACCCGGCCCGCAGCACGATCTTCACGCACGGGGCGGTGCCGGCACTCAACCAGTTGATGCTGCCGTTTCTCAGTCTGGTGTCGGTGTCGGAACTCAACCGCAATCCCACCGTCAAGGACGAGATCGCGCACTCGCGGCAGTCCGCCGTCAGCGGGTTGATGTTCACCTATCCCGTCCACCAGGCCGCCGACATCCTGTTCTGCAAGGCGAATCTGGTTCCGGTCGGCCAGGACCAACTTCCGCACCTCGAACTCACCCGGACGATCGCCCGTCGTTTCAACGACCGGTACGGCGCCGGTTCGGTGGTGTTCCCCCAGCCCGACGCGTTGTTGTCGAGCGCCCCGCTGCTGCTCGGCACGGACGGCACCAAGATGAGCAAGAGCCGGAACAACGCCATCACGCTCGCCGCCACCGTCGACGAGACCGCCCGGCTGGTCAAGGGGGCGAAGACGGACTCGGAGCGGCACATCAGCTACGACCCGGCCACCCGCCCGGAGGTGTCGTCGCTGCTGCTGCTGGCGGCCCTGTGTCAGGGGCGCAGCCCGGAGCAGGTGGCCGCCGACATCGGGTCGGCGGGGGCGGCGGCGCTCAAGAAGGTCGTCACCGAGTCGGTCAACGAGTACCTGGCCCCGATCCGGGCCCGCCGGGCCGAGTACGGGCAGGACCGGGCCCACCTGCGGGCCGTTCTGAGCGAGGGCAACGAGCGGGCGCGGGCGGTGGCCGACGCCACCCTCGCCGAGGTGCGGGCGGCGATGAACACCTGCTACTGACGCCGACCGTGGCCGGTGGCGTGCCCGAGGGGGTGCCGCCGGCCGGGCCGGCCCCCGGGGTGGGGGCCGGTCGCGTCGCCGACGACAGCACCCGTGCTCAGACCTTGCGGGCCACCCCACCGACGATCGTGTGGTAGGTGGCGGTCTGCCTGGTGTCCTCCTCGCCGTCCGGATGCCATTCGGCCAGCGGGACCAGCCCGGGCGGGACCAGCTCCAGGCCGCCGAAGAAGCTCAGGATCTCGTCGCGGGTGCGCCACCGGCCGGTGCCCAGCGTCTCGTTGAAGACCTTCTCCACCGCCCGCGCCTTCGCCGAGACCTCCGGCTGGGCCGCGCCCGGGTCGTAGAAGTGCGAGATGGCCAGGTAGCTGCCGGAGGGGAGCGCGTCGATCAGCCGGCGGGCCACCCCGGCGGGGTCGTCGTCGTCGTGCAGGTGGTGCAGGATCGCCAGGAGCAGCAGCCCGACCGGCTGGTCGAAGTCGATCAGCTTGCGGTCGCGCATCTCCGCCAGCAGCTCGTCCGGCTGCCGCACGTCGGCCCCGACCACGGTGGTGGTCCGGGCGTCGGCGAGCAGGGCGCGCCCGTGGGCGAGGGCCATCGGGTCGTTGTCCACGTAGACCACCCGGGCGTCCGGGTCGACCTGGTGGGCGATCTCGTGCACGTTGCCCCGGGTGGGCAGGCCGGAGCCGAGGTCGAGGAACTGGCGGATGCCGGCTTCGGCGGCCAGGTAGCGGACCGACCGGCGCAGGAAGGCCCGGCAGGCCCGCCCGGCCTCCGGACCGTCCGGGGTGACCTGCATCGCCATCTGGGCGGCGTGCCGGTCGACCGCGAAGTTGTCCTTGCCGCCGAGGTAGTAGTCGTACACCCGGGCGATGCTGGGTCGGGTGGTGTCGACGCCCGGCGGCGCCGCCTTGTCGCTCGTCAACGCTTCGATCCCTCCGAACAGGGCCATGGTCGGTGAATACTGGCGGGGAGACCACGACACCCATGGCTGCCGAACCGGTGCCGGCCCACGACGTGGGTCGGATCTGCCCTGAGGGTAGATGAGCGCGCTCCCAACGTCGATTCCGCCTCTGTCGGTAACGCGGCAGGTGGGCACGAATCGGAACCGTCGGTGCGTCCCGTGGCCCCGTTCGGGGTCCACAGTCGATCGGTCCACGATGGTCGGCGGCGGAACGTCGGACCGGCGGCGGCGACAGGGCGTCCCGGAACGGCCGGACGGCCCCCGGGGACTCCATCGACCGGACCCGATCAGCATGTGGACTCCGTCGACGGTCGCTGTCCGGCGACGGCGGGCAATCGGGCCACATTGACCAGCATCTTAGTGAGAAATCCGGATCCCGGCCGGGATCGGCGGATCGTCACCCATGCGGTGGGGTGGTTCCTAATTTATGCTCCCCATGATGCATCGATACCAGTAGATCAGTTCCGGTGCCACCACCCCGCGACCGCCGACGACGGCGGGTCCGTTCGCCGATCGGAGTTCCCGATGGTCCTGCAACCGGCCGCCACCGCGCTGGCCAGCCTGCTGCTCGCCCTGCCCGCCGCCGTCCCGGCGGGCCCCGACACCGCGCCCGCCCTGTCGACCGGGCAGTCCGCCGCCCTGGCCGGTCCGCCCGGCGCACCGCCCGGTGTCTGCCCGGCCGGCACCGGCTACGGCCCGCCGCTGCCGTCGACCTCGGTCACGGCCACGAAGATCCGGGGCGGCTTCGCGTTCCTGGAGGGGCCCGTCTGGATCGCCGACCGGGGCTACCTGCTCTTCTCCGACATGGCCGCGCCGACCGGGTCGGAGTGGGTCCAGCCGTCGACGATCCGGCGGTTCACCCCACCGGCCACCTTCGACACGTTCCTCGGCAACGCCGGCAGCAACGGGCTCGCGCTCACCCCCGACGGGCAGCAGCTCGTCGCCGCCACGCACGACCAGCGCAGCGTCTCGACGTACCGGCTCGACAACCTGGCCCGGGGGGTCGTCGCCGGAAACTACCAGGGCCGGGCGTTCAACTCGCCCAACGACGTGGCGGTCCGCTCGGACGGTGTCGTCTACTTCACCGACCCCAACTTCCAGCGGGGCAACCGCCCCGACCAGATGAGCGGGCGGACCAGCGTCTTCCGCGTCTCCGGCGGCCAGGTGTCGCTGGTCGACGACGCGCTGCGCCAGCCCAACGGCATCGCGCTCTCCCCGGACGGCAGCACCCTCTACGTCGGCGCCTACGGCGAGAACAAGATCTACAAGTACGCCGTCCAGCCCGACGGCAGCACCGGCCCCCGCAGCGTGTTCGTCAACTACGTCGGCGGCCCGGACGGCGGCACGATCGACTGCGCCGGCAACGTCTACTGGACCTCCGGCGGCGACGGGCTGGTGCACGTCTACTCGCCCACGGGCAGCCAGCTCGGCACGATCCGCTCCGGCGTGAGCGGCACCACCAACGTGGCGTTCGGCGGGTCCGACCGGCGCACCCTCTTCGTCACCTCGGGCCGGACGAACGACTCCGGGCTGTACAGCGTGCGGCTCAACGTGCCCGGCTACCCGTACTGACCACGACCGGGCTTCCAGGAAGGGACCTATCGCGTGCGATCCAGTCTTCGCCATCCCCGTCGCCTCGTCGGCCTCGCGCTGCTGACCAGCGCCTGCACCGTCCTGGCCGGCGCACCCGTCACCGCCGGCCCACCGGCCACGCCGGGCGGGACGACCCTCGTCCGGGCCGCCGCCGACACCCGGCCGCCCACCGCGCCGGGCTACCTGCGCAGCACCCGGCTGACCTGTCAGTCGGTCACGCTCGCCTGGTCGGCGTCCCGGGACGACGTCGGGGTCGCCTACTACGACATCTACCACGACGGCCAACTGGTCACCTCGGTCGCCGGCAACACGCTCACCGCCACCCTCTCCGTCGCGCAGGGCGTCACCTGGGGGTGGTACGTCAACGCCCGGGACGCCGCCGGCAACGTGTCGCAGGCCAGTGCCACGCTCTCCGTGACGCCGCCGTTCTGCCAGTCGGACACCCAGCGGCCCACCACCCCGACCAACCTCGCCGCCACCGCCAACGGCACCGACGTGACCCTGACCTGGACGGCGTCCACCGACAACGTGGCGGTCACCCGGTACGACATCCTGCGCGGCGGGGTGACGGTCGGCTCGGTCACCGGCACGGCCGGCAACCCGCCGGCGACCTCGTTCACCGACACCGGGCTGGCCGCCGACACCGAGTACCGCTACACGGTCGTCGCCCGGGACGCGCAGGGCAACACCTCCACGGCGAGCAGCGCGGTGACCGTGCGTACCGGGTCGGCCTGCACCAGTGCGGTCTGCGGCACCACGGTGGTCACCACCGAGCGGGACCTGCCGTGGGGGCTGGTGCAACTGCCCGACGGCACGGTGCTCTACGGCCGGCGTGACCTGTTCGACGTCGTCGCGATGAACCCGGACGGCAGCAACAAGCGCAGCATCGGCACGGTGCCCAACGTGGCCGGCACCAACGGCGAGGGCGGGGTGCTCGGGCTGGCCGTGTCGTCGAGCTTCGCCACCGACCGGTGGTTGTACATCTACCACACCACCACGACCGACAACCGGATCGTCCGCATCCGCTACGACGGGACGTTGCAGACCGGCACGGTGCAGGTGCTGCTGACCGGCATCCCGCGCAACAAGTACCACAACGGCGGGCGGCTGCGGTTCGGCCCGGACGGGATGCTCTACGCCGCCACCGGCGACGGGCAGAGCCCGGACCGTGCCCAGGACGTCAACGACCTGGGCGGCAAGGTGCTCCGGATCCGCCCCGACGGCACCGTGCCGTCGGACAACCCGTTCGGCAACGCGGTCTGGAGCTACGGGCACCGCAACCCGCAGGGGCTGGCGTTCGACTCCCGGGGCCGGCTCTTCGAGCAGGAGTTCGGCAACAACGTCATGGACGAGACCAACATCATCGTCCGGGGCGGCAACTACGGGTGGCCGGCCTGCGAGGGCACCACGGGCAGCTGCGCCAACCCGAACTTCACCGCCCCGATCCGCACCTACCCGGTGGCCGAGGCGTCGTGCAGCGGCCTGGCCATCGTCCGGGACGTGCTCTACCTCGGCTGCCTGCGGGGCAACCGGATGTACCGGGCGGTGATCAGCGGGAACACCCTCACCGACGTGCAGCAGTACTTCGTCGGCACGTACAGCCGGCTGCGGACCGTCGAGCCGACCCTCGACGGGAACCTGTGGCTGACCACGAGCACCGGCGGTGACAAGGACAGCATCCCCAACAACAGCAACGAGCGGATCCTCAAGGTGACCTTGGGCAGGTAGCCGGGGTGACCCTGGGCAGGTGGCCGGGCGCGCTCTGCGTACCGGCCGCGACGGCACACCGGCCGGCCCACCACCTGCGGTGCGGTCGCCGACCACCCCGGTCGGCGACCGCACCGCTCCGGTACGCAACCGGCGGTAAGCCGTGTCCACAATGGCGGCACGGGTCGGCGTAGCCTGAATCGGACGTGGTTTCCGTCCACCGTGACGAGATCGTCGCGTGCCGTCAATCTGTGGTGAAAGAGGCGAACCCGGCTGTGTCGACCCAGCAGACCTCGCAGGACAATCCGCTCGCGGATTTCGGTCCCAACGAGTGGATCGTCGACGAGATGTACCAGCGTTATCTGGCCGATCCGGCGAGCGTCGACCATGCCTGGCACGACTTCTTCGCCGACTACCGACCGGGGGTGGGCGCGACCGTCCCGCCGCCGGGCGTGACCACCCCGGCATCGGGCCCTGCCGTCCCGCCCTCGGGCCCGACCACCCCGCCTCGGGAGGCGGTCGCTGCGGATACGACGCCGGCCGCGGACGCCCGTGCCGGGGCGGCGACCGGAGCGGGCGCACCGACTCCGCCGACCGCCCGGTCCGGGAAGGCTCCCGCGTCGGGTGAGCGGTCCGGGTCGTCCACTGAGCGGTCCGGGTCGGCCACTGAGCGGTCCGGGTCGGCCGGCGAGCGGTCCGGCGGAACCCGGGCGGCCGGTGGGGAGACGTCAGGCGGTGGCGCGGCGGGTGACCCGGCCACCGCCGCGAGCACGGTCCCGCTGCGCGGGGTCGCGGCCCGCATCGTGCAGAACATGAACAGCTCGCTGCACGTGCCGACCGCCACCAGTGTCCGCGCCGTGCCGGCCAAGCTGCTGGTGGACAACCGCATCGTGATCAACAATCATCTCGCCCGGGGCCGGGGCGGCAAGGTCAGCTTCACCCACCTGATCGGCTGGGCGCTGGTGCGCGCGGTCGTCGCGCATCCCGAGATGAACAACTCCTACGCCGAGGTGGACGGCAAGCCGGCGCTGGTGCGGCCGGAGCACGTCAACCTGGGTATCGCCATCGACCTGGCCCGGCCGGACGGCACCCGCACCCTGGTCGTACCGTCGATCAAGAAGTGCGAAAGCATGGACTTCCGGCAGTTCTGGCAGGCGTACGAGGACGTGGTCCGGCGGGCCCGGCGCGGCGAGCTGACCATGGAGGACCACTCGGGCACGACGATCTCGCTGACCAACCCGGGCGGCATCGGCACCGTGCACTCGGTGCCCCGGCTGATGCCCGGCCAGAGCGCGATCATCGGCGTCGGCGCGATGGAGTACCCGGCGCCGTACCAGGGGATGTCCGACGAGACCCTGGCCGACCACGGCATCAGCAAGGTCACCACGTTGACCAGCACGTACGACCACCGGGTGATCCAGGGCGCGCAGTCCGGCGAGTTCCTCAAGACGGTGCACGAACTGCTGCTCGGCGGGCACGGCCTGTACGACGACATCTTCACCTCGCTGCGTATCCCGTACGAGCCGGTGCGCTGGATGCGGGACGTGGCCCGGACCTCCGAGGGGCAGATCGACAAGGCCGCCCGGGTGATCGAGCTGATCCACGCCTACCGGGTGCGCGGGCACCTGATGGCCGACACCGACCCGCTCGAGTTCACCATCCGCCGGCATCCCGACCTGGACGTCCTGCAACACGGCCTGACCCTGTGGGACCTCGACCGGACCTTCCCGGTCGGTGGCTTCGCCGGCCGGCAGAAGATGCGGCTGCGCGACGTGCTCGGCGTCCTGCGGGACACCTACTGCCGCCGGGTCGGCATCGAGTACATGCACATCCAGGAGCCGGAGGAGCGGCGCTGGATCCAGGAACGCATCGAGATCAGGTACACCAAGCCGGACCCGGACGAACAGCAGCACCTGCTCAACCGGCTCAACGCCGCCGAGGCGTTCGAGACCTTCCTGCAGACCAAGTACGTCGGCCAGCGCCGCTTCTCGCTGGAGGGCGGCGAGTCGCTGATCCCGCTGCTCGACGAGGTGCTCCAGGCCTGCGCCGAGGGCGGCTTCCACGAGCTGGTCATCGGCATGGCCCACCGGGGCCGGCTCAACGTGCTCGCCAACATCGTCGGCAAGCCGTACGAGAAGATCTTCAACGAGTTCGAGGGCCAGATGGACCCGGACTCGGCGCACGGCTCCGGCGACGTGAAGTACCACCTCGGGCAGACCGGCAGGTACACCACGCCCGACGGCCAGCACTGCACCACCGTCAGCGTGGTGGCCAACCCGTCGCACCTGGAGGCCGTCGATCCGGTGCTGGAGGGCATCGTCCGGGCCAAGCAGGACCGGCTCGACCTGGGCCTGGAGGGCTACACCGTGCTGCCGGTGCTGGTCCACGGTGACGCCGCGTTCGCCGGCCAGGGGGTCGTCGCCGAGACGCTCAACCTGTCCCAGCTGCGTGGCTACCGCACCGGCGGCACCGTGCACGTGGTGGTCAACAACCAGGTCGGCTTCACCACCGCCCCCGAGTACAGCCGTTCGTCGCTCTACTGCACCGACGTGGCCCGGATGATCCAGGCACCGATCTTCCACGTCAACGGCGACGACCCGGAGGCGGTGGTCCGGGTCGCCCGGTTGGCCTTCGAGTACCGCCAGGCGTTCAACAAGGACGTCGTCATCGACCTGGTCTGCTACCGCCGCCGTGGGCACAACGAGGGCGACGACCCGTCGATGACCAACCCCCGGATGTACGAGATCATCGATGCCAAGCGCAGCGTCCGGAAGATCTACACCGAGGAGTTGATCGGCCGGGGCGACATCACGGTCGAGACCGCGCAGCAGCAGCTCGGCGAGTACCAGGCCGAGCTGGAGCGGGTCTTCAAGGCCAGCCGGGACGCGGCCGGCGCGCCGTCGCGGGCCCGCCCGTCCTGGTCCGCGGAGCCCGAGCCGCAGGTCGACACCGCCGTCGACCCGTCGGTCGTCCGTGCGGTCGGCGAGGCCCACCTGCACCTGCCGGAGGGGTTCACCGCGCACAAGCGGGTCCAGCAGGTGTTGCAGCGGCGGGCACGCATGGCGGTCGAGGGCGGTATCGACTGGGGCTTCGGCGAGCTGGTCGCCTTCGGCTCGCTGCTGGGCCAGGGCGTCACCGTCCGGCTGGCCGGCCAGGATTCGCGACGCGGCACGTTCACCTCGCGGCACGCCGCGGTCGTCGACGCGGCCACCGGTGAGTCGTACCTGCCGCTGTCCCGCCTGGCCAGCGGCGACGCCCGGTTCTTCGTGCACGACTCGCTGCTGAGCGAGTACGCCGCCATGGGCTTCGAGTACGGCTACTCGGTGGAGAACCCCGAGGCGCTGGTGCTCTGGGAGGCGCAGTTCGGTGACTTCGCCAACGGCGCGCAGTCCATCATCGACGAGTTCCTCTCCTCCGGTGAGCTGAAGTGGGGTCAGCGGTCGTCGCTGGTGCTGCTGCTGCCGCACGGGCAGGAGGGGCAGGGGCCGGACCACTCGTCCGGGCGGCCGGAACGCTTCCTGCAACTGTGCGGGCAGGACAACATGCGGGTCGCCATCCCCAGCACCCCGGCCAACTACTTCCACCTGCTGCGCCGGCAGGCCCTGTCGGCCAAGCGCAAGCCGCTGGTGGTCTTCTCGCCGAAGTCGTTGCTGCGGCACCGGCTCTGCGTCTCGGAGGTTGCGGACTTCACCAGCGGCGGCTTCCGACCGGTGCTGGACGACGGCGGGCCGGGTGTCGAGTCGCCGGCCGCCGAGACGGTCAGGCGGGTGCTGCTCTGCTCCGGAAAGGTCTACTACGACCTGGTGCAGGCCCGTGCCGACCGCGGCATTGGCGACACCGCCATCGTCCGGTTGGAGCAGCTCTACCCGCTACCGGTCGAGGAACTCAAGGCGGTGCTCGACCGGTACCCCCGTGCGGAGGACGTCGCCTGGGTGCAGGAGGAGCCGGCGAACCAGGGCGCCTGGTCGTTCGTGGCGCTCAACCTGGTGGAGCACCTGGACGGGGTGCGGCTGCGCCGCATCTCCCGCCCGGCCGCCGCCGCCCCGGCGGTCGGTTCCGCCAAGCAGCACGAGGTCGAGCAGGCCGCGATCATCGACGCGGCGCTGCCGCAGCCCTGAGGCACGGGTGACGAAGGGACGGGGCGGCCCGCCGGTGTGGCGGGCCGCCCCACCCCCGGTGCGGGTCGCCGGTGCGGGTACCGGTGGGACGCGGGCGACCGCCCCGGTCCCCGGGGACGCCGACTGACGGCACGGTCGCGGCACCGCCGACGCGGCGGCACCCGGAGCGGACGGGTATGAACGCGCCGGCCCGTCCGGGTGCCCGGTCGCCTTCCGCCGGGAGGCCGGCGGTGAGGCCGAACTGGACCAGGTCAGCGACAAGTATTTACAATGGTCGTTGTTAACGCTCACACCCGTCCCGGTGCCGAGGCCGCCCCGTCCTGTCGGGGCGGCGATCGGCGTGTGCCCGGCGGGACCCGGCGG
This sequence comes from Micromonospora sp. WMMD723, assembly GCF_049863385.1. Classification (NCBI taxonomy): domain Bacteria; kingdom Bacillati; phylum Actinomycetota; class Actinomycetes; order Micromonosporales; family Micromonosporaceae; genus Micromonospora; species Micromonospora sp. WMMD723. The sequence goes on along the minus strand of NZ_JBMKNR010000001.1, from coordinate 1,673,981 downwards.
TCGCTGGCCGTCCGGTCCGGCCGATCCGCGTCACCGGCGTGCCGCCCCTCACCACGGCGGCCGTCCGACCGGCCCACGCCCTCGGCCAGCTCCACCGATCCAGGGGAGAAGTCCATGCGAACGAGGGCACGATGGCTCGCGGCGCTCGCCGTACTCGGCGTCATGACCGCCGGGGTGGTGACACCGACCGGCCCCGCCCACGCCGAATCCAACGGCGGGGTACGGGTCATGCCGCTCGGCGACTCCATCACCGAGGGCACCCAGGTGCCCGGCGGCTACCGGATCGGGCTCTGGCAGCGCCTGGCCGCCGGCCGTTACACGATCGACTTCGTCGGATCGCAGTTCAACGGGCCGGCCAGCCTGGGTGACCACGACCACCAGGGGCACCCCGGCTGGCGCATCGACCAGATCGACGCGAACATCGTCGGCTGGCTGAACACCCAGCGTCCGCAGACCGTGCTGCTGCACATCGGCACCAACGACATCCTCCAGAACTACAACGTGGGCACCGCGCCGAACCGGCTCTCCACCCTGATCGACAAGATCACCACCACCGCACCCACCGCCGAGGTGTTCGTCGCTCAGATCATCACGCTCTCCAACGGCAACCAGGCGGCGGCCGCGCGCACCTTCAACGCGGCGATCCCGGGCATCGTGCAGAGCAAGGTGAACGCCGGCAAGCGGGTGCACCTGGTCGACATGCAGAGCGCCCTGACCACCGCCGACCTGATCGACGGCATCCACCCCACCTCCGGCGGCTACGACAAGATGGCCGCCCGCTGGTACAGCGCCCTGCAGTCGGTGCCCGGCAGCATCGGCAACCCGGGCAACAGCGGCGGACAGACCACCACGATCGTGGGCACCCCGTCGGGCCGGTGCGTCGACGTGCCCGGCTCCGCCACCACCAACGGGCTCCAGTTGCAGCTCTGGGACTGCCACGGCGGCACCAACCAGCAGTGGACGTACACCTCCGGTCGGGCGTTGACCGTGCTCGGCACCAAGTGTCTGGACGCCGCCGGCTACGGCACCATCCCGGGCACCCTCGTCACCACGTACGACTGCCACGGCGGCACCAACCAGCAGTGGAACGTCAACGCCAACGGCACCATCACCGGCGTGCAGTCCGGCCTCTGCCTCGACGCCAACGGCGGGGCCACCGCCAACGGCACGAAGCTCGTCCTGTGGACCTGCAACGGCCAGGCCAACCAGCAGTGGAGCCGGCGGTAGCCCGCAGCCCCGTCCAACGAAGGAGATGCCTGAAGTGACGCTACCGACAGATCGACCCCCGACCCCGCCTCCGGCCGGCCGCCGGACCTCCGTGGCCCGGTCCGTGAGCTGGCTCTCGGCCGGCCTCGCGGTGCTCCTCGGCCTCGTGGTGACCGCGACCGCGCCGCACGCCGCGGTGGCGGCGGCGGACAACCCCTACCAGCGTGGCCCGGACCCGACCCCGGCCAGTGTGGCCGCCACCCGGGGGCCGTTCGCCACCACGCAGGCGACCGTGCCGGCGGGCAACGGCTTCAACGGCGGGTTCGTCTACTACCCGACCGACACCAGCCTGGGCACCTGGGGCGCGGTGGCGATCGTGCCCGGGTACTCCGCCCTGTTCGCCAACGAGGAGGCCTGGATGGGCCCCTGGCTGGCGTCCTTCGGGTTCGTGGTGCTCGGGATCGAGACCAACAGCCGGACCGACGGCGCCGACGCCCGGGCCACCCAGCTGCTCGCGGGGCTGGACTACCTCACCCGGACCAGCCCGGTGCGCAGCCGGGTGGACCCCAACCGGCTCAGCGTGATGGGCCACTCCGCAGGTGGAGCCGGCACCCTGCTGGCCGCGCTGCGGCGGCCGTCGCTGCGGACCGCGGTCGGCCTCGCCCCCGGTACGCCCGGCAACAACCTGAACATGTCCACCACCCAGGTCCCCACCCTGCTTCTGTCGGGGCAGAACGACGGCACGGTCACCCCGTCCTACGTGCAGGGCATCTACAACACGCTGCCCGCCGGGGTGGAGCACGCCTGGGCGGAGCTGGCCGGCAACGACCACCTGTCGTTCACCAGGTCGAACCCGACCGAGATGCGGCTGCTGATCCCCTGGCTCAAGATCTTCCTGGACTACGACACCCGCTACACGCAGTTCCTCTGCCCGCTGGCGAACAGCACCGGCGTCTCCCGGTACAGCTCCACCTGCCCGCTGGTGCCGCCGGGCGGGCCGACGATCCCGGCCACCCCGCCGCCGACGACGACCCCACCCCCCACCACGCCGCCGCCGACCACGCCACCCCCCACCACGCCACCGCCGACCACGCCGCCGCCCACGACCCCGCCGCCCGGCACCGCCTGCACCGCGACGTACCGCACGATCGGCTCGTGGTCGGGTGGCTTCCAGGGCGAGGTCACGGTGACCGCCGGCAGCGCCGCCGTCGACGGCTGGACCACCCGTTGGCAGTTGGCCGGCGGACAGGGCATCAGCCAGGTCTGGAACGGCACGCTGAGCACCAGCGGCACCACCGTGACCGTGCGCAACGCGACCTACAACGGCACCCTCGCCCCCGGCACCTCGACGACCTTCGGCTTCCTCGGCACCGGCACGCCGACCAGCCCGTCGCCGACCTGCACCAGCCCCTGAGCGCCACGGCCGCCCACCCGACCTCGCGTCGGGTGGGCGGTCCCGCGCGACCGTCCGGTCGTCGGTCGCAGGGCGTTCACAGCTGATCCACAGCCGACTGCGAGGCCGTTCCCCACCATGTCCCGTACGAACAGTGCGTGAATACCCCGATGTCCAGGGTGCTCGTCGTGGACGACGATCCGAACCTGCGGATGCTGCTCTCGGCGACGTTGGGCAGACACGAGTTCGAGGTCCGGGTGGCCGCCGACGGCCGGGAGGCGCTGGTCGTGGCAGCGGACTTCGACCCGCACCTGGTGGTGCTCGACGTGATGCTCCCGGACGTGGACGGTTTCCAGGTCGCCCGCAGCCTGTGGGCCGGGCCGGGCCCCGGGGTGCCGGTGCTGTTCCTCACCGCCCGCGACGAGCTGGCCGACCGCATCGCCGGGCTGGCCGCCGGGGCCGACGACTACGTCACCAAACCGTTCAGCCTGGAGGAGCTGGTGCTCCGGGTGCGGGCGGTCCTACGGCGGTGCGGGGCTGACCGACAGGCGCGGGACGACGGCCTGCTGTGCTTCGCCGACCTCGAACTGGACGAGGAGGCCCACGAGGTGCGCCGGGGCGGGCACCCGGTGCCGTTGTCGCCCACCGAGTTCAACCTGCTGCGGTTCCTGCTCGCCAACTCGGGCCGGGTGGTCAGCAAGGCGCAGATCCTCGACGGGGTGTGGCACTACCGCTTCGGCGGCGACGGCCGGATCGTCGAGTCGTACGTCCACTGCCTGCGCAGGAAGATCGACCGTTGGGACCCGCCCCTGATTCACACCGTCCGGGGTGTCGGATACGCGTTGCGGCTGCCGCCGGGACCCACGGCGACCTCTCCTCCGGGGTGAGGCGTCCCCTGCCAGGTGGGCACGGGATGGAAGTGCCGGCGCAGGGTGCGTCGCCAGCGCCCGGCGGGCAGTTCGGGGTCGAGCGCGGCCAGCCCGGTCGCGTACTTGGAGATGGCCACCGGGCGGTGCCCCTGCCGCCAGAGCAGCCGGTCGACGTGGGAGGCGGTGGAGCCGGTCTTGGTCTCGATGATGGCCAGCTCGGGCAGCGCCAGCCGACGGCCGCGGTGGTCCTCCCAGCGCAGCGCGACGTCGATGGTCGCCCGGCTGGCGGTCGCCGGCAGGTAGAGCGTGCTGCGCAGGTAGCTGGTGGTGAGGGTCGGCGAGAAGGCCAGGTCGGGCCCGGTGCTCAGCGCCGCGAGCACCCCGTCGACGAACGACCGGCCGGGGGCGAGGGTGCCGCTGTCGTCGGGGCGGTAGGGCAGGCGCTCCTTGACCGTGCCGCCCCGGGTGCCCTCCGTCTTCACCTCCAGCCAGCACAGGCCGGAGTCCAGGTAGGTCCGCGTCCTGATCTTGAAGCGGCGTCGGCGTCGGCGGGCGGTGAGCCGGAAGCTGACCAGGTCGGCGGTGTCGAAGTAGATCGACTCGTAGCGGAACGCGCGCCTGCCGTCGATTTCCAGCACCTGGTCGGTGTGGTCGAGCCCGGCGAGCAGGCGCGGCAGTTCGGCCAGCGGCAGGAGGTACTTGCGGTCGAACCGGGTCTGTAGCGCGGCGCGCTCGGTCAGTTCCGCGAGCCCGATCGGCGTGAGCTGGGCCAGCGCCGTGACGGACGGGTCGACGGCGGTCACCGGGCCGCGCCCGCGTCGACCGGTCGCCGCCCGCCGGTGGCGGTGACCCTGGGCCGCGAGTAGCGGACGTCCACGACCGTGGTGTCGTTGACCAGGTCGACCCGCTCGACGTTGACGTTGTGCACCCGGGCACCCAGCAGTTGCTCCAGGTGCGCGGTGAGGGCGACCGAGTCGGTGACCGCGCTGTCCAGCACGATGACGTGCCGCCGGTACCGGCGCAGCAGCCGGGGATGGTCCCCGACGAACATCACGGCGAGGATCAGCGCCGTCAACGCGCCGACCGTCCAGACCGAGGTGCCGGCGAGCGGGCCGAGGATGCCGAGCGCGAGCGCCGAGAAGTAGTACGCCACCTCGTGCTGGTCGAGTTCCGTGGAGCGGAGCCGGATGATCGACAGCACGCCGAAGAGGCCCAGCCCGAGCCCGGCACCGACGGTGCTGCTGCTCAGCGAGCTGGCCACCGCGAAGACGCCGACGTTGACGCCGAGGTAGGCCACCACCAGGTCCCGCCGTCGGTGGCGCGGGAAGTACAGCGCGAAGACGAGCAGGACCACGGCGACCAGGTCCATTCCGGCCAGGACCAAGCGGGACATGTTTGCTCCTTGGGGTGTCCGCCGGCCGTTTCCCACGTACGGCGTCCGGCGGTGGGGCATCGGATCTGGCAGTGGTGCCCCGGCGGGGCCGACGGCGGACACCGTCGGCCCCGCCGGGTTGCGGTTCGGGCCCGGTCGGGCCCGAACCGCGACGCCCGAGGGCTCAGTACCGCCCGTACTTGCCGGCGGTGACACCGGTCAGCACCCGGGTGGCCCCGGTGATGCTGCCGCCGGTGTAGAGACCGCCGACGCTGGTGCCGGTCACGCTGCCGCCGGTGTAGATGTCGTACCGCTGGCCGTTGGTGATCCGGTTGGACGAGAAGACGACCTCCCGCACGGTGGCCGAGGTCCGGTAGGAGCCCAGCACCGTGCTGCCGGACACGACGTGCACGATGGTGTTGGCGGCCAGGTTGGCGTTGAACCGGGGGGCCACCCAGCCCTGGCCGGTGTTCGGCACCGCCCGGAACACGGCCAGCGAGGTCAGCGCCGCGCCCACCACCGTGCCGCCGGTGAAGGAGATCGGGCCGTCGGCGTCGATCGCGCCCTCGCCGCCGCCCCGGGTGCTGGAGCCCCGGGCCACCACGGTGCCGCCGGCGAAGGTGAGCGACCCGTTGGAGTCGAAGCCGTCCGTGCCGCCGGTGGCCACCACCGTGCCGCCGGTGACCTTGATGAACGCGATCGCGGACGGTTCCATGTGGCCGAGGCCCTCCTCGGCGGCGTTGACCGCGTCGTCGCTGGCCACGACCGTGATGTTGCCGCCGCTGATGGTGGTCTGGAGCCCTTCCAGCGCCTCGTACGACCGGGTGACGTTGATGGTGCCGCCGGAGATGTTCAGGACGTTCTCACCCTTGATGGCGTCGTCGGCGACCGAGGCCGTGATGGTGCCGTTGGTGATGGTGAGCACGCCCTTGCCGGCCTCGGTGTCGTTGGACTTGAGCCCGTCGCCGCCGGACGAGGTCACGGCGATCGTGCCGCCGTTGACGGTGAGCGAGTCCTTGCCCCGGATCGCGTCGTCCACCGCGTTGACGGTGATGGTGCCGGACTGGACGACCAGGTCGTCCTTGCTGACGATGCCGTCGGCGTGGTTGGCGCGCACGGTCAGCGCGCCGGTGCCGCCGATGGTCAGGTCGGCGGCGCTGAACAGGGCGGCGTCCGGCTCGCCGGTGTTGGTGTACGTCGCCGCGTCGGTGAGGTTGTTGCTGGTGCCGGCCGCCAGCGTGAGGGTGACCGCGCTGGCGTTCGTCACGTACAGCGGCGAGGAGGTGGAGTTGGTGATCGAGGCCCCGGCGAGGACGATTTCCACGGTGCCGGTGACGGCGGTGTCGACCTTGACGTAGCCGTTGTTCAGCGTGCCCCTGATCTCGTAGGAGCCGGGCGCGGTGATGGTGACGGCGCTGCCGGCGACGGTGACGTTGCTGCCGGTGACGCTCGCGCTGGAGCCGTTGAGGGTGATCGTTGCGGTCGCGGCGGCGACGGCGGCGACGGCGAGCGGGCCGGCCAGCAGGGTGGCGGTGAGGCCGGCCAGGACGGCGGTACGGCGTGCGGTGGCGGTCATGGGGGTCCTGTTCCTCGGTGCGGGCGGAGGGGATGCGCGGGGCCCGGGCGCGGTGCGACGCCTCGACGGCCGGCCGTCGGCAAGGTGAACGGCGGATGAACGAGGCGTGGCATCGACGATGGTAAATGAGATTCACCGCTCGCCGACAGTGCTGGAGCGGGAAATCGAAGCGCTTTCACCATTGCCAGCTGATTGACAGGTGATCCTGACGAAACTCTGAGCCGGGCGCACTTGACCGGCGAATCGGGAACCCGGCCGGATCGGTCGCGGCGTCGACGCTCAGATGGTGACGACCGTCTTCGCCCGGGCGTGCCCGCCTTCGAGACGGGCGATGGCGCGGGGCACCTCGGACAACACGCAGGTCCGGTCGATGACCGGGGTGAGGCGGCCGGCCTCGGCGTACGCGCGGAGCACGTCGAGGTGCTCCCGCCCGGGGGTCGCGGTCAGGACGACGATGCGCTGCCGGACGAAGGGGGCCAGCAGCCGCCCCCGGGCGAGGAGCCGGACCGGTCCGAGCAGGCTGCCGCCCCGGTACACCCCGCCGCCGGAGAGCACCAGCGTCCCGGTCGGGGTCAGGGCCCGTCGCAGCGCGCTGAGCGAACGGTTGCCGACCAGGTCGAACACCACGTCGTGCCGGCCGCCCCGGGTGAAGTCCGCACGGGTGTGGTCGACGACGTGGTCGCAGCCGAGGGAGCGGACCAGCTCGACGTTGCGGGTGCTGCACACCCCGGTCACCGTCGCGCCGAGCGCCCGGGCGAGCTGGACGGCCAGGGTGCCGACGCCGCCGGAGGCGCCGTTGACCAGCACCCGCTGGCCGAGCGCGACCTGGGCCGCGTCGCGCAGCCCCTGCAGCGCGGTGACCCCGGCCAGCGGCAGGGCCGCCGCCTGCGGCGCGGTCAGGTTCGCCGGCCTCGACGCGACCAGGGTGGCGGGCACGCACACGTACTCGGCGAACGCGCCGTCGGTGTCCCCGGCGTCACCGAACACGCTGTCGCCCGGGCCCAGGCCCCGCACGTCGACGCCGACGGCCTCGACCCGGCCGGCGAAGTCACGCCCCCGGATCCGGGCCCGGGGCCGCGTCGGGCCCAGGGCCAGCCGCGCCATCCGGGGATCGCCCCGCATCACGTGCCAGTCGTACGCGTTGAGCGCGGCGGCCTCGACCCGGACGAGCACCTCGTCGGCGGCGGGCACCGGCACGTCGACCTCGGCGAGGGTCAACGTCTCCGGCGGGCCGTACCGGTCCTGCACGATCGCCTTCACGGTTCCTCCTCAGGAGTGTACGGCGTACACCGCCGTGTCCCCACGGTAGGTGTACGCCGTACACCTGTCAATGCGGTTATGGTTTCCCTCGCCGACCGAGGACGGGAACCGAGATGGCCGAGCAGGCTGAGACGCTGCGCCGGACGCCGCTGAGCAGGGACCGCATCCTGCGCGCCGCCGTCACGCTCGCCGACGGGGCCGGCATCGAGTCGCTCAGCATGCGCAACCTCGCCCAGGAGTTGGGCGTCGTGCCGATGGCCCTCTACAAGCACGTGGCCAACAAGGACGAACTGCTCGACGGCATGATCGACGTGGTGGTCGGCGAGATCGAGCCGCTCACACCGGGCGTCGGCTGGCAACCCGCGATCCGTCGCCGGGTCCTCTCGGCCCGGCAGGTGCTGTGCCGGCACCCCTGGGCGTCGCTGGCCATCGAGTCGCGGAGCACCGCGACGCCGGCCGTCCTCGGCTACCTCGACTCGATGATCGGGGCACTGCGGGCCGGCGGGCTCTCCGCCGACCTCACCCACCACGTCATGCACGCCCTGGGCAGCCGCATCCTGGGCTTCAGCCAGGAGTTGTTCGACGCGTCCCGGCAGGCAGGCCGGACCGGACCGGCCGCCCCGACACCCCCGGCGCCCCTGCCGCCGGAGGTCGCGGCCCGGTTCCCGCACGTCGCGGAGATCGCCACCGCCGCCGCGCACGACACCGGCTCCGTCGTCGGGGCGGGCTGCGACGACCAGTTCGAGTTCGAGTTCGCGCTGGACCTGCTGCTGGACGGCATCGAACGGCTGCGCGCGCAGGGTTGGACGTCGACGCACTGATCCGCTGAGGTCGGCGCGCCGGTCACCGGCGTGTCGAGCCGCAGCGCGCCCCGGTCCCGATATCGACAGGCGACCAGGTGAAAACGTTTTCGCCGGGCGCGTTCACCATTCTCTCGCGCCCACCATTTCCTGCTCTCCCAACATATAGCGCACGGGGGGACTTGCCGCAAGACCCGGGTCACCCCGCAGAATCGTCAGCCGTGGTCGCCACCAGCGGAAATGCATCACGACGGTGCGCCGGCGACCTCATCACCAGCGGAAGGCGAAATGATGTCCACGTACCCGACGACATATTCGGGGCCGCTGAACCACCCGGCCGCCGTCCTGCGGCCGGGGCCCACCGTCCCGGGGTCCTTACGATGAGCGGGCGGTACGTGCGGGGGCTGCGTGAGGTCGACCCGACGCAGCGGGAACTGGTCGGCGGCAAGGGTGCCCACCTCGGCGGGCTGACCCGGCTCGACGGGGTCCGGGTGCCGGCGGGCTTCTGCGTGACGACGGACGCCTTCCGGCGGGTCATCGCGCTGGCACCGGGACTCGACGGGCAACTCGACCGGCTGGCCCGGCTGGCACCCACCGACCGGGCGGCGATCGGCGTCCTCAGCGCGCAGCTCCGCCGGACCATCGAGGGCGTCACCGTGCCCGACGACGTCGCGACGGAGGTCACCCGTGCCCTCGCAGCGCTCGGCGGGCACGGCGGGTACGCCGTGCGGTCCAGCGCGACGGCGGAGGACCTGCCGACCGCCTCCTTCGCGGGCCAGCAGGACAGCTACCTCAACGTGGTCGGCCCGGCCGCGGTCCTGCGGCAGATCAGCCGGTGCTGGGGCTCGCTGTTCACCGCACGGGCCGTCACCTACCGCCAGCGCAACGGCATCGACCACCGCCGGGTCGCGATGGCGGTGGTCGTCCAGCGGATGGTCCCCGCCGGGGCGGCGGGCGTCCTGTTCACCGCCGATCCCGTCACCGGCAACCGGCGGGTCTCCTTCGTGGAGGCCGGGTTCGGCCTCGGCGAGGCCCTGATCTCCGGACTGGTCGACGCGGACGTGTTCCGGGTCCGCGACGACCGCGTCGTCGCCCGGACGATCGCCGCCAAACGCCATGCCCTGCGCACCACGACGACCGGCGGGACGCGGGTGGTGGCGATCGACCCGCAGCGGCAGGACCAGCCGGCGCTGACCGACCCGCAGGTCGTCCGGCTGGCGCGGCTGGGCCGGCGGATCGAGGCGCACTTCGGCCAGCCGCAGGACGTGGAGTGGTGCCTGGTCGACGACGACTTCCAGATCGTCCAGACCCGGCCGGTCACCACGCTGTTCCCCGTCCCGGTGGCCGACGACACCGACAACCACGTCTACGTCTCCGTGGGCCACCAGCAGATGATGACCGACCCGATGAAACCCCTCGGGTACTCGATGTACCAGCTGATCGCCGCCCGGCCCATGTACGAGGCCGCCGGCCGGCTGTTCGCCGACGTGACGCCCGAGCTGGCGTCGCCGACCCGCCGGGCCGGCCTGCTGGCGGCCCTGGGCAGATCCGACCCGCTGATCGGGGACGCGTTGCGGACCGTCGTGGAGCGCGGTGACTTCGTCCGGGAGGTGCCGGACGAGAAGCCCGCCGGCCCGCCACCCGGTCCGGCGGCACCGCCCGTCGAGACCGATCCCGCGCTGGTCACCGAGCTGATCACCCGGATCGACGAGGCCAACGCCGCCCTGCGCCGCGAGATCCGGACGAAGTCCGGGCCGGCGCTGCTCGATGTCATCCGGACCGACTTCCCCCGGCTGACCCGCATGATGATCGACCCGAGGAGCATCCCCGTCATCATGGCCGGGATGGAGGCGGTCTGGTGGCTCAACGAGCACCTGCAGGAGTGGCTCGGTGAGCGCAACGCCGCCGACCCGCTCACCCAGTCCGTCCCGCACAACGTCACCTCGGAGATGGGGCTGGCCCTGCTGGACGTCGCGGACGCGATCCGGCCGTACCCGGAGGTCGTGGCCTTCCTGGGCCGGGTGGCGGACGACGGCGGGCCCGACCGGGAGCACGACGGCCCCGGCGGGCCGGACGACCTGCTGGCCGGGCTGGACCAGCTCGCCGGTGGCCGGGAGGCCCGGGTGGCCATCGCGTCCTGGCTCGACCGGTACGGCATGCGGGGGGTCGGCGAGATCGATATCACCCGGCCCCGCTGGCGGGAACGTCCCGCCATGCTGGTGCCGCTGATCCTGGGCAACATCAGGAACTTCGCGCCGGGGGCCGGCGGGCGGCACTTCGAGCAGGGCCTGCGGACGGCGCGGGACAAGGAGCGGGAGGTGCTGGAGCGGCTGCGGGCCCTGCCCGACGGCGGCGCGGACAAGGCCGACCGGACCAAACGGATGATCGACCGGGCCCGGACGTTCGTCGGCTACCGGGAGTACCCGAAGTACGGCATGGTCACCCGCACCTTCGCCTACAAGCAGGCGCTGCTGGCCGAGGCCGACCGCCTGGTGGCCGACGGTGTGCTGCGGGACCGGGAGGACATCTGGTACCTCACGTTCCCCGAACTCGACGAGGTCGTCCGCACCCGCCGGGTCGACGACGGGCTCATCCGCCGACGGATGGCGGAGCACCGGTCGTACCGGGCGCTCACCCCACCCCGGGTGCTCACCTCGGAGGGCGAGATCGTCGCCGGGACGTACCGGCGGGACGACGTGCCGGCCGGAGCGCTGGTCGGCCTGGCGGTCTCCGCCGGGACCGTCGAGGGTCGGGCGCGCGTCGTACGGGACATGGCACAGGCCGATCTCGAACCGGGGGACATCCTCGTCACGCCGTACACCGATCCCAGCTGGACGCCGCTGTTCGTCACCGTGGCCGGGCTGGTGACCGAGGTCGGTGGCCTGATGACCCACGGCGCGGTGGTCGCCCGGGAGTACGGCCTGCCGGCCGTCGTCGGGGTGGTGGAGGCCACCCGGCTGATCCAGGACGGGCAGCGGATCCGCGTGCACGGCACCGACGGGTACGTCGAAATCCTCCCGTGAGCGGCCGCCGGTCGGGTGCCCGGGTCACGGGGCCGGGCACCCGACCAGCGCGGCGCTGATGGAGGTGGCGCACGCCCACCCCGTACCGTCAGCCGATCCGGATCGCCCCTGCCGGGCAGAGGTCGACGGCCCGCTGGACGCGGTCGCGCAACGCGGCCCGCGGTGCGGGGTCGCGTAGCAGCACCAGGCCGTCGGTGTCGTCCTGGTCGAAGACCTCCGGGGCGGTCAGGACGCAGTTGCCCGCCCCGCAGCACCGCTCCCGGTCGACGGCCACCCGCGGCGTCGTCTCCGCCGATGGCTGTCGTGGGGCGGGCGTCACCAGGTCACCGGGAGGGTGTCGAGGCCGAACACGATGGAGTCGTTGCGGGTGGTCAGCTCCTGCGGGTCCGCGGTGACCCGCAGGCCGGGGAAGCGGCGGGCCAGCTCCACCAGCGTGATGCGCAGTTCGGCACGGGCGAGGGGTTGCCCGATGCACTGGTGCACCCCGAACCCGAAGGCGACGTGCTGGTGGGCCTCCCGGTACGGGTCGAACTCGTCGGGGTCGTCGAAGACCTCGGTGTCCCGGTTCGCCAGGGCGATCAGGGCGATCACCCCGTCGCCGGCCCGGATCGTCCGGCCGCCGATCTCGACGTCCTCGGTGGCGACCCGGAACAGTCCGGTCCGCACGATGCTGAGGTAGCGCAGCAGCTCGTCCACCATCCCCGGCGCGAGTTCCGGCCGGTCGCGCAGGAGCGCCCACCGCCCGGGGTCGCGGGTCAGTAGCAGGACGCTCAGGCCGAGCATGTTGGCGGTGGTCTCGTGCCCGGCGACGAGCAGCAGCAGGGCCATCCCGACCAGCTCGTCGACCTCGAGTTCACCCGGCTCGACCCGGTCCCGGACCAACCGGCCCAGCAGGTCCTCCCCGCCGTCGGGACGGGCCCGCTTGGCGTCGACAAGCGAACGGAGGAACGCCCGTAGCTCCTGGGCGGCGTGCTGGAGCTGCTCCGCCGGCACCCGGCGGTCGAGCAGCAGACGGCTGCGCGACTGGAAGAAGTCGTGGTCGGCGTAGGGGACGCCGAGCAGGTGGCAGATCACCTTGGACGGCAGGGGCAGGGCGACGGTCGACACGAGGTCGGCCGGCGGGCCGGCGGCGGCCAGGTCGGTCAGGGCCTCGCCGGCGGTCCGGTGGATCAGCGGTTCGATCCGCCGGACATTCTTGATCATGAACTCGGCGGTGAGCATCCGCCGCAGGCGGGTGTGCGCCGCGCCGTCCATCTGGAGGAACGCGCCCCGGGAGTTCCGCACCGTCTCGGGGGGCAGCGGGCGCAGCAGCGGGAATCCGGGACGGTTCAGGTCGGAACTGAACGCCGGGTGGCGCAGCAGTTGGCGTACCTCGGCGTGCCGGCTGACCAGCCAGGCGGTGGCGCCGGTGGGCAGCAGCACCCGGGTCACCGGGCCGGGGTACCGCTGTCGTTCGGTGTCGTCGAGGAGGGTGAACGGGCTGTGCGGGGAGGTGGTCGGCGGCCAGGGGGGCAGTTCGGTCTCCGTGGACTGGGTCATGTGGAACATCTCCTGCCATGACGCTGAGTAGTCACATCGATTCGTGACGTTACCCACCGGCCGGGGTCGACACAACCCTCGGCCCTCCGACGGCCGGGGTGCCGCCACCGACACCACCGGCCCCGCGGTCCCGCGCCGACGGGCGGCACGGGTCGCGGAGCCGGTGGCCGGGCGGGCGACGGTCGACGGCTCAGGTCGCGCAGACGGCGTACGCGCGCACCTTCCAGTTGCCGCTGAAACCGTTCTCGTCCTCGGCGGCGCGGACGGTCGCCGTGGTCGACGAGGTGGGCCGCATCTCGGTCAGTCGCACCTGACCCTCGCCACCGACGATCTCACCGCCGACCCCGTGCAGGCGCTTGCCGGCCGGGCAGGTGGCGGTGATCGCACGGCTGGCCGTGGAGTTGTCGGCACTGTCCACGATCACCCGCTGCTCGCCGGGGAGCGGGTCGACACAGATCACCGAGGCGTCCACCGACCAGCTGCCCGCGAAGGCGTTGCCGGCCTCGACCCCCGCCACCGTCACGCTGTTCTGACCGATCCGCAGGTCCTCCAGGAGCACGTCACTCGCCCCCGAGCCGACGGCCGCGCCACCGCCGCCGATCGCCCGCTTGCCCACCGGGCAGAACAACTCCAGGAACTTCGGGTTGACCGAGTTGACCGCCGAGTGGCCGGTCACCACCTCCAGGCCCGACGGTGCCGGGGCGCAGATCGCACTCGCGGTGAGCGACCAGTTCCCGGCGACACCGTTCGGGTCCTCCCGGCCGGTCACCGAGTAGAGCCCGGCGTTGGCCAGCGGCTGCACGATGTCCATGCCCACCTGGCCGAGACCCGACCCGCTGACCGCGCCGCCACCGCCGATGACCGTGGTGCCGGTCGGGCAGACCGCGTTCTGCGACTTGGCGACGCTGTTGCTCGGCCCGACCGTCGTGCGGAACAGCAGTCCGGGCACCGCCGCCACCGGCCCGCTGAGCGCGACCTGCCCGAGCACGACCGTGCTCAGCAGGGCACCCCCCAGGGCGACCGCCCGCCGCGTCCACGTTTGTCCACGCATGATGTGCTCTCCTTGAGTGTGTACGGTCCGGGAACCGGCCGGTCCCCGGTCAGGGTCGGATCGGGGCGGGAGCCGGGTGGTGCCCGGCCCCCGCCGGAACGGGTCGGTCAGCCGACGAGGTGCCGGATGCGGACCGGCACGGAATCCGTGCCGACCAGCCCCGTCGCGTCGAAGACCTCCAACCACACCGACCAGGTGGTGGTGTCGGTCCCGCTGGTCAACTGGGCCAGCGCCGCGGTGAACGAGGCACAGTTCTTCGGCGTGCCCTTGTCATCGACCGGCTCGCCGGTGGGCACCCCGCCGCCCTGGCACAGCACCTGCTTGACGCCACCGTCGCCGTACGCGGTCCACCGGAAGCGGGTCCCCGCGACCGTGCCGTCCTCGGCGTCGGTGCCGGTCCCGGCGAGCGCGACCGACTTCGGGCCGGCCTCCACCGTGGTCAGGTCCAACGCCGTGGCCGGCTTGGTGATCGTGGCGGTCGGCCGGGACTGCCCGGCCGGGGCCGAGGTGACCGAGAAGGCGCGCTGCACGCTGGACCCGGCCGTCGCGAAGGTCACCGTGTACGCCCCCGGCGTGACCGCGTTCGCCGGCAGCACCGCCTGGTGGCCGGTCTTCTCCAGGACCACCGTGTCGCCCCGGCGCACCGTCCAGGTCACCTGGGCGTCGGGGACCGGCCCGAACTCGTCCGGGTCGTTCGAGGTGCCGAGCAGCCCGACCGACTGCCCCGCGACGAGGGTCAGCCCCGCCGGCGGCGAGATGATGGCGACCTTCGTCGGGCTGTCCACCACCGTGACGGTCACCGACGCCGAGCCGGTACGCCCCAGGCTGTCGGTGGCGCTGGCGGTGACGACGTGAGTGCCGGCCGACAGCGACGGCACGAACGTCTGCGACCCGGTCGCCAGCTCACCGTCGATGCTGCTGGTCCAGGTGAGCGGGATCTCCTTGCCCAGGAAGTCGGTCGCGGTGCCCCACAGGTCGACCGACTGGCCCACCGCGAACTTCTGCTTGGTCTTCGGGGTGCTGATGCTCACCGCCGGCTTGCCGACGGTCACGCCCAGCGCCTCGGCGACGGCGGCCAGCGCGTCGATCCGCCGCTGGCTGCCGGTCACCTTGCCGCCCAGCCCGCCGACATGTGCGGTGTCGTTGAGGATCTCGCGGACCTGCTCGGAGGTGAGCGTCGGGTCGGCGGCCATCACCAGGGCGGCCACCCCGCCCACGAACGGCGAGGCGACACTGGTGCCGCAGGTGGTCTTCGTGGTGTTGACGGCAGGCGTCCCCGGGTCGGTCAACCCCGGCACACACATCGGACCGTAGATCTCCACCGACGTGGTGAGGTCCTTGGTGCCCCAGTTCGACCCGCCGGACACGGTCGCGTTCGGGTTCATCCCGCCCACGCACATCACGTGGGTGCTCTCGCAGGGCACCCAGAGGGTGTCGCCGTCGACGTTGGTGCCGTTGTTCCCGGCGGCGGCGACGATCAGCGCGCCGGTGTCCCGGACGTGCTTCATCCTCCGGTCGGTCCAGGTGCGGGCATGGCTGACGCCGAGGTTCACGTCCCGGGTGAAGCTGAGGTTGACCACGTCCGGGTGGGTCGACTCGGCGGCCTTCTCCAGCCGCCGCAGGACCGTCCAGTAGTCGATGCCGTTACGGACGCCGACCAGTTCCTGCACCACCGGCCCGGCCGGTCCGGCGGTGCCGTAGTCGTTGTCGACCCGGCCCATCGCGGCGAGCACCACGTCGGTGGCGTGCCACGGGCAGGGCGTACCGCCGGTGCAGTCGTTGGTGTTGGTCTCGCCCCACTGCGCCGTGTGCAGGGAGACCTTGCTCGGGAAGTCGGAGTTGAACTGGAACCCGCCGTCCTGCACCAGGTACTTCACCTGCTTGGTCAGCCTGCCCTTGCTCTCCAGCAGCTGCCAGGCCGGCGCGACCCCGACGTCCAGCGCGCCGCCGGCCCGCATGAACGACCAGTCGAAGACGTTCTTGCCGATGTCCGGGGCCTCGAAGACCTGGCCGTCGGCGATACCGGACGGCTCCACCAGCCAGTCGAGGACCACCTCGGTGCCCGTCCGCCACTCGGCGGCGGCCAGCGCGAGCAGGCGCAACGCCCGCTCGTCGCCGACCCGGAATCCGCCGGACTGGCGCGGTTCGGCGGCGAGCAGGTCGGCGACCAGCCCGGCCGGGTCGGCCTTGGCGACGTCCACCCGGACCAGGTGGTCCTGCCCCTCGGCGTCGGGTGCGAAGGAGTCGAGCACCTGGCCGCCCCAGCGGGTCAGGAAGGCGTCCAACTCGGCCTGGCCGGCGGTCCGCACCATCACCTCGTCGAGGACCAGGCCGGCGGGCTTCCCGTCCGGCCCGGCCACCACGCCGATCTCCCGGTCGGTGCCGGTCCGACCGACCGGGTCGAGCCGCAGCCGGGGCGCGGCCAGGCCCGGGTCGACCCGGAAGGCCAGCGGCTCGGCGCCGGTGGCGTCGGCCCGTCCGGTCGGGCCACCCGGTGTGGGTGCGGCGCCGGCATCCGTGGTCGCGACGAGTCCGGCGGCGAGCGTCGCCACCACTACGGTGGTCAGGTACCGGCGGACGCGGGTCCGGTGGGTCGCGGAACGTGTCGTTGTCATGGGTGTCTCCCGGTGTTCGGCGGTGCGATGACACCGGTAGGAGCGCGCCGGGGTCGGCATGCCAACAGAAACTTCCCGGGGAATTTTTTCTTCGCTGTACTGGAACCGGTCGACGAGCGGTGGGGGCACGGATGAACGTGATGGCGCAGGACGACCGGGCGCTCGTCGAGGCACTGCGGCGGGGTGACCGGATCGGCCTGGAGGGCATCTACCGGCGCTACGCCGACCGGCTCTACACGTACGCCCGGACGATGCTGCACGAGCCGGAGGCCGCCGCGGACGCCGTCCACGACGCGTTCCTCACCGCCGGCCAGCGCATCGACCAGCTCCGCGACCCGGACCGGCTGCGCTCCTGGCTGTACGCGATCGTGCGTAGCGAATGCCTGCGGCAGTTGCGGGAACGGGCCCGGTCCGCGCCGCTCTCGGAGGCGGCCGAGCCGGTGGCCGACACCGGTGACCCGGCTGCCGGGGTCAACGCCGACCAGGTACGCGCCCTCGTTCACCTGGCGGTCGACGCACTCAACCCCGGCGACCGTGAGGTGGTGCACCTGGCGATCCGCCACGACCTCTCCTCCGCCGACATCGGTACGGCGCTGGGGGTGCCCACGAACCACGCGCACGCCCGGCTGTCCCGGGCCCGCTCGCAGCTCGAACGGGCGCTCGGCACGCTGCTCGTCGCCCGCAGCGGGGCGCGGGACTGCCCGGCCCTGGCCGAGCTGCTCGGCGACTGGCAGGGCCGGCTCACCCCGGTCCTGCGCAAGCGGCTCGCCCGGCACATCGACGACTGCGCGCGGTGCGGGCTGCTGCGGCGCGAACAGTGCAACCCGGCGGCCCTGTTGACCGCGTACACCGCGCCGGGGTTCCTGGCGGTGGCCGAGACGGTGTGGTCGCGTCTCGCCGAGGCGGGCTCCACCGCCGTGCAGGCCACCGCCGAGCTGCCGGCCGGCAGCGGTCCCGCCGCCGGTCCGTCCGGGCCCCCTGTCGGGAGCGACGCCACCGCAGCCCACGGCCCCGCCGGGCCGCCCCCTCCGGCCGGTCCCGATCCCGTCGATCCGTCGTCACCGGCCGATCCGTCGTCGTCCGCTGATCCGTCGTCGTCCGCTGATCCGACGCCCCCGGCCGATCCGATGTCGACGTCCGATCCGATGTCGACGGTCGGGTCCTCCGGTGTCGCCGGTCGGTCGGATGCCGCCGGGCGGAGCGGGTCGGACCCGGCCGGCGTCGCGGCGGCCCCGGCCGGCGCGGCGGCCTCCACCGCGACCCGGCCGGCGGGCGTCGCGACCCGGGACCGCGACCGGCGGCGTCGGCGGCGGATGGCCGTGACCGCCGGGTTGTTGCTGCTCCTGGTGGTGGCCGGCACCTGGGCGGTGTCGGTGGCCGGGCGGGACGCCGAGCAGGTGTCGGTGACGTCGGGCGTCCCCACCGGTGCGGCGGCGGTGACGCCGTCCGTCGTCGCCACCGCGGCTCCCTCGGCCCGGACGACCCCGGGGCCCGACGCGAGCGGTGCCGGTGACCCGTCCGCGTCCGCCGGTGCACCGACAGGTGCCGTCCCGGGCCCGACGCCGGCACCCTCCCGGCCGCCGGCCGCTCCCCGTCCGACGACGGGTGCGCAGCTCGCCGCGCCCTTCACGGTGTCGGCCGACGCGCACGTCCGCTGCGGCACGGACGCCTACGCCCTGGTCGTCCGGGCCACCGGCAGCGGTGCGCTGGTCAGCGCGCAGGTGCGGTACACCCCCGCCGGGGGCGTCCCGACGAGCCGGGCGATGACGGTGGACGGCTCCTCCGCCCGGGTGACAGTGGGTCAGCTCCGGGCGTCCGCCGTGACCTGGACCGTGCGGGTGACCGCCGTCGACGGCCGGACCGCGCAGAGCCCGTCGTCCACGGTGGCCGACCCCTGCGTCCGGCCGGGCTAGGCGGGCGGGGGTACCCCCTGGTCGGGTGCGCGGATGCCGGCGAGCAGCACGGCCAGGTACAGCTCGACCCGGTCGTCGGGCGCGTCGGCGATCCGGGCGGCGAACGCGGTGCCGCACACCAGGTGCTGCAGGTCGTCCAGGGTGAGTCCGGGGCGTAGCTGACCGGCCCGCGTCGCCCGCTCCAGCACGGTCGCGGCCAGAGCGGCCAACTCCGCCCGGCGGGTCGTGGTCGGTGCGGTGGCGTCCTCGTCCGGGCTGGTCGCGAGCACTTCGGCGAGGGTCGGCTCGGTGAGCTGGCCGAGCAGGATGCTGCGCAGCAGCCGTTGCAGTCCCGCCCACGGATCGTCGTCGCGGTTCGCCGCCTGCGCCTGGTCGAGCAGGGCGGCGAAGGCGTCGGCGGCGAGCGCCTCCAGCAGTGCGCGCCGGGTCGGGAAGTGCCGGTAGACGGTGCCGACCCCGACCCCGGCCCGCCGGGCGATGTCGTTGAGCTGCAACGACAGGTCACCCTCCGCCACCAGCGCACGGGCGGTGGTCAGCACCCGGTCGCGGTTGCGTGCGGCGTCCGCGCGCAGTGTCGTCGTCACCGCGCCAGCCTAACCCAGCGGATTGCCCATCCGATCGGATTGACAATCCGTTTAATCCGGGCTTGAATCGGATAGGTAATCCACTCTTCCGTCGGAAGGCACCTGCCATGCACCGCGCACCCGGTTGGACCACCGCCGATCTCACCGACCAGTCCGGCCGGACCTTCGTGGTCACCGGTGCCAGCAGCGGCCTCGGCACGGCGATCACCCGCCACCTGGCCGCCCGGGGTGGTCGGGTGGTGATGGCCGTCCGGGACACCGCCAAGGGTGCCCGGGTCCGGGCCGAGCTCCGCCACGCCCACCCCCGGGCCGATCTCGTCGTCCGCCGGTTGAACCTGCTCGACCCGGATTCCGTCCACGCCTTCGTCGACGGTCTCGACCGCGACGTCGACACGGTGGACGCCCTGGTCAACAACGCCGGCATCGGCACCGTCCCCCGACGGTTGAGCCCGCAGGGGGTGGAGAGCCAGTTCGCCACCAACCACCTCGGGCACTTCGCCCTCACCCTCCGGCTGCTGCCCATCCTGACCGTCGGCCGCAACCCGGTCGTGGTCACCGTCTCCTCCGGTCTCTACCGGCTCGGCCGACTCGACCTGACCGACCTGGCCGCCGAACGCCGCTACTCCGCCGCCGGCGCCTACGCCACGTCCAAGCTGGCCAACGTGCTGTTCGGGCTGGAACTCGACCGCCGGCTGCGGGCCGCCGGCTCACCGGTACGCAGCCTGCTCACCCACCCCGGGATGACCAGGACCGAGCTCTCCCGGGACCTGCCGCCACTCGCCCGCCGGATCGAGACCGTGCTCGCGGCTCCGCTGCGCCGCCCACTCGACGAGGCCGCCGCCCCGATGCTCTTCGCCGCGACCGTCCCGACCGCGCCCACCGGCCGGCACATCGGTCCCGGCCGGCGCTTCCGCCGCGCCGAGCCCACCCTCGCGCCGTTGCGCGGCCGCGCCACCGACCGGCAACTCGCCGCCGATCTGTGGGCCCGCTCCGAGGAGATCACCGGGGTGCGCCTGACGCCCACCCCGTTGCGCTGAGCCGTGGGGGCCGACCGGCAAAAGCGTAACCTGTAGGTTACGCTTCACCGGTGGACGAGGTGGCGGCGGCGATATCCGATCCGGTGCGTCGCCACATCCTCGAGCTGCTACGCGACGGCGACCTTCCCGCCGGGCAGATCGCCGACCGGTTCCCGATCAGCAGGCCGGCGGTCAGCCGCCACCTGCGGGTGCTGCGGGACAGCGGCCTGGTCCGCAGCGAGCTGGTGGGCCGGCAACGGCGCTACCGACTCGACGCCGACCGGTTCACCGAGCTCGCCGACTGGCTCGCCCGGTTCCGCCGCCCACGCGGCTGGGCGCAGCACCTCGACGCGCTCGAGACCGAGGTCCACCGCACCCGCCGGGAGCGCCGCGCGCGCGACGACCAGGCGGACCGACCCAGAGGAGAAACCGCGTGACAGGCACCCCCACCGGACGGCTGTTCCGCACCGCCACCGGCACCGACCTGGTGCTGGTACGCACCTTCCGCGCCCCCGTCACGGACGTCTGGGCGAGCGTCACCGAACCCGAGCGCACCGCCCGCTGGTTCGGCCCCTGGGAGGGTGACGCCGGCCCCGGCCGGACGATCCGGTTGCAGATGGTGTTCGAGGACGACGCCCCGTGGACCGAGCTGCGGATCGAGACCTGCGAGCCGCCCCGGCACCTGGCCGTGTCGGCGGCCGACGGGTCGGGCGGCTGGCGGATCGAGCTGCTGCTCACCGAGACGGCCGGCCGCACCGAGCTGCGGTTCACCCACCACCTCGACAGCGAGGAGCACGTCGGCGAGATCGGCCCCGGCTGGGAGTACTACCTCGACCTGCTGGTGGCCGCCGGGACGGACGCCCCGAAGGCCGGTTTCGACGACTACTACCCGGCGATGAAGCCCTACTACGAAGGGCTGCGCGGTCCGGCCGCCTGAGCCGCCGGGGCCGCGTCCGGTCGACCCGGCGCGGACCCGGCGTCGCGCTCACATCCGGACGCTCACATCCGGTCGAGCGTCCGGATGCCGAGCAGGTCCAGCCCCTGCCGCAGGGTCCGTCCCGTCAGGTCGGTCAGCAGCAGCCGGCTCGCCCGCAGCTCCCCGTCCGCCCGCAGCACCGGACACCGCTCGTAGAACGTGCTGAACCTGGTGGCCAGCCGGTGCAGGTAGCCGGCGAGGTGGTGGAACTGCGCCGTCCGGGCCACCTCGTGGACGACACCGGCGAACCCGAGCAGCTCGACGGCCAACGCCCGCTCCGCCGGGGTACCGAGCAGCACCACGGGCGCCGCCCCCGGCACCGCGCCGGCGCGCCGCAGCACCGACCGGGTCCGGGTGTACGCGTACTGGAGGTAGGGGGCGGTGTTGCCGTCGAGGGCGAGCATCCGCTCCCAGTCGAGCACGTAGTCACGGGTCCGGTCGGTGGACAGGTCGGCGTACTTGACCGCGCCGATGCCGACGGCCCGACCGATCTCGGCCGCCGCCGCCTGGTCCAGGTCCGGGTTGCGGGTGCGGGCCAGCGCGGTCGCCCGGGTGACCGCCTCCGTCAGCAGGTCGACCAGCTTCACCGAGCCGCCGGCCCGGCTGCGCAGCATCCGCCCGTCCGGACCCAGGACGGAGCCGAAGCCCAGGTGCTCGGCCCGGACCGGTGGACGCAGCCAACCCGCCTGCCCCGCCACCGCGAACAGCATCGCGAAGTGCTGCCGCTGCGGCAGGCCCACCACGTAGAGCAGCCGGGTCGCGCCCAGCTCGTCGACGCGCTGCCGTAGCGCCGCCAGGTCCGTCGCCGGATACCCGTATCCACCGTCGCCCTTGCGCACGATCAACGGCAGCGCGACGCCGTCGCGCCCGACGAACCCGGGCGGGAAGACGCAGGTCGCCCCGGCGCTGTCGGTCAGCAACCCGAGCCGGTCGAGGTCGGTCACCACCGCGCCGAGCCGGTCGTTGTACGCGCTCTCGCCCCGGAAGTCCTCCCCGGTCAGGGTGACGTCGAGCAGCTCGTACACGGTCAGGAAGTACCGCTGGGACTGCCCGACCAGCAACCGCCACAGCCGGCGGGTCTCCGGGTCGCCGCCCTGCAACGCGACCACCCGCTGCCGGGCGCGTTCCCGGAACGCCGGGTCGGCGTCGAACTTCGACCGGGCCGCCCGGTAGAACCCGTCCAGGTCGCCGATGGACAGCTCCTGCGCCGCCTCCGCCTCACCGAGGTCCACCAGGTGCGCGATCAGCATCCCGAACGGGGTGCCCCAGTCGCCCAGGTGGTTGACCCGCACGACGCGGTGCCCGAGCCAGCCCAGCACCCGGACGGCCGCGTCGCCGATGACGGTCGAGCGCAGGTGCCCGACGTGCATCTCCTTCGCCACGTTCGGCCCCGAGTAGTCGACCACCACGGTCTCGGGCTCGCCGGTCACCGGCACCCCGAGCCGCTCGTCGCCGGCGAGCGCGGCGACCATCCCGGCCAGCGCCCCGTCGGCCAGGGTCAGGTTGACGAAGCCGGGGCCGGAGACCTCCGCCACCGCGCAGACGTCGTCGAGAACGGCGCGGTCCAGCACCGCCTGGGCGATCTCGCGCGGGGGCCGGCCGAGCCGCCGGGCCAGTGCCAGCGCCGCGTCGGACTGGAAGTCCGCCCGCGGCGAGCGCCGCACGGTGGGCGCGACCGGTTCGCCGGCCACGGCGGCGAACGCGGGCGTCAGCCGGTCGGTGAGCAACCTTTCAAGATCCATTGGTACGCCGATCTGCTCGGATCCGTCAGCCAGGCGGATCCCCGGACGGGGGAGCCTGCGGACGGACCGAGGACAGCGGCGGTGACCGGCGGCTCGATCCGCCGGTCGCAGGGAATGGGTCAGCGCGGGCGGGCGACGGATCGCCGGCGTCGCTCCGCACCGACCACGACGTCGTACGACGTCCGGGCGTGCTGAGCGGTCGCGCTGGTCATGCCGGCAGCCTACCGGACCGCCGATGTGACTGGCCGGCCCTGCTGACCGCGTCCGGTCCCGGCGTGGCCGGTCGGTTCTCCTCGCCAGTCCGGTTCCCGCGTCGTCGGTCGGCCCTGCTGGCCACGTTCCGTACCCTCCCGGCCTGGTCGGTGGCCCTGCCGATGCGTCCCGTCCCGGCGTGGCCGGTCGGCTCTGCTGGGCGCGTCCGGTCCCGTCCCGGTCGGTCCACCGCGGGTGCCCGTCGGGCGGACCCGGCCGGCGACGTGACCGGTCTCGTGTTGCCGGGCCCGCCGGCGCCGGAACGACCACGGTGCCCGTCGACGGGTCTCGATCCCACCCGGATGCCGCCGGGGTTCCCGCCGGTCAGCCCCGGCGGTAGCTCTGCGCGTAGTAGTCGCCGACCTGGTCGCGGTAGTCCGGCCGGGCACCGTCCCCGGGACCGAAGGCCGGGGAGTCCTTCACCTGTTCCCGGCTCCGGTCGACGTGCACCACCCGGTCCCCGTGGTCCACCCGGGCCACCGTGCCGACCGGCAGCAGGACCTTCCGCCCGAAGATCCACGGCCCGGTGTCCACCACCAGCCAGCGGGCACCCGCGTCCTCGCTCGCCTCGTCGATCGCGCCGATCCGCCCGTCGGTCGCCTCCACCCGGTATCCGGTCAGGTCGAGCGGCGTGCCCGGGCCGGGCGCGTCCGGTCCGTCGTGCGACTCCCGGTCGGGCCGCTCACCCGGCTCGGTCTGGTCGTATCCACCGGCCAGTGCCGCCGGGTCACGCCACGCCCACGGGTTGAACGGCTGCATCCGGGCCACCTCCACCTCGTCGTCGATCCCTACCAGGTGCCCCGACCCCCACCAGCGGAAACCCGGCCGCCAGATCCGGCCGGCCGGCCCGACCCGGCCCCACCGCCGCCTGACCACCACCCGGCCGCCGCTTGACCGTGTTGATCAAGAGGTTAGCGTCACAGATGTCCCCGAGGGTGACGCGAACTTCTTGATCAACACGGTGTGGTCCGGGAACCGCCGTCGTGGGCGGGAGTGGGGTGGGCCGGCAGGCGGCGGGGCGCTGGGATACTCGTCGACCATGGTGTTGTCGCGGGGTTGGTCGTTGTTCCTGGTCGGCGTCGGGGTGTGGACCTGGGTGATCTGGCCGAGGTTCGGGCTCGCCATCTGGAACGACACGCGGGCCTGGTCGGGGGACGCGGTCGGCGTGGGTGCTCCGACCGGATTCCTCTGGATCCACGCGGTGCTCATCGTCGCCTCGTTGGCCATCGGCTCGACGGCCGGTGTGCTCGGTGTCCGGGGGTGGCGGGCGGCCCGTCGCCTGTCCCGCAGGCGTCAACCGGGCGGTGCGGAAGCCGACGACCAGCGGATTTGACGATCAAACCTGAGGCCGCGTAACTTTCTCTCTGCCAGCGCGGAACGGGCAAACGGGATGAAAAACCCCGGGGCCGGATCCGATGTGTGGCACCGGGTCGTCGGGGGCACTATCTCCAGGACGACGCGGTCCGGGCGGGGCCAGCCGAACGCCGTAGGGCGGATTTGGCCGGGCGGAACCGACCGGGTAAGGTTGTCGACCGGCAGAGCACCGGGCGAGCATGCGGGAGACCGCAGCGGCCGGTTCTGCCAAATCCGATGATCAATCGCAGCGCTGGCCGCTGCGTGCGCTCAGCGGAGCAAGGCCGTACGAAGCGTGACACACCGGGACACACCGGTTGACACGGGGAAGACGGTGAGGTAACGTAGTAAAAGTGCCAGGCGCGAGAGCGCAGGGCGCGATGAACGAAATACCCCGGTCGGGTTGCCGTTGGTGCGGTGGTTTGGCTGGTGTGTGGTTGTTCTTTGAGAACTCAACAGGGTGCTTGTAAAGCCAGTGCCAATTGTTTTATACCCCGGACTGGCCGAATCTGAGTCTTCGGGTTTGGTTGGTTGGGATTCCTTTGGCAACATTTGTTTGTTGTCGGGATTGCTGTTCAACAGGTTTTTGTTGGAGAGTTTGATCCTGGCTCAGGACGAACGCTGGCGGCGTGCTTAACACATGCAAGTCGAGCGGAAAGGCCCTTCGGGGTACTCGAGCGGCGAACGGGTGAGTAACACGTGAGTAACCTGCCCTAGGCTTTGGGATAACCCTCGGAAACGGGGGCTAATACCGGATATGACCTTTCCCCGCATGGGGTTTGGTGGAAAGTTTTTCGGCCTGGGATGGGCTCGCGGCCTATCAGCTTGTTGGTGGGGTGATGGCCTACCAAGGCGACGACGGGTAGCCGGCCTGAGAGGGCGACCGGCCACACTGGGACTGAGACACGGCCCAGACTCCTACGGGAGGCAGCAGTGGGGAATATTGCACAATGGGCGGAAGCCTGATGCAGCGACGCCGCGTGAGGGATGACGGCCTTCGGGTTGTAAACCTCTTTCAGCAGGGACGAAGCGTAAGTGACGGTACCTGCAGAAGAAGCACCGGCCAACTACGTGCCAGCAGCCGCGGTAAGACGTAGGGTGCGAGCGTTGTCCGGATTTATTGGGCGTAAAGAGCTCGTAGGCGGCTTGTCGCGTCGACCGTGAAAACTTGGGGCTCAACCCCAAGCCTGCGGTCGATACGGGCAGGCTAGAGTTCGGTAGGGGAGACTGGAATTCCTGGTGTAGCGGTGAAATGCGCAGATATCAGGAGGAACACCGGTGGCGAAGGCGGGTCTCTGGGCCGATACTGACGCTGAGGAGCGAAAGCGTGGGGAGCGAACAGGATTAGATACCCTGGTAGTCCACGCTGTAAACGTTGGGCGCTAGGTGTGGGGGGCCTCTCCGGTTCCCTGTGCCGCAGCTAACGCATTAAGCGCCCCGCCTGGGGAGTACGGCCGCAAGGCTAAAACTCAAAGGAATTGACGGGGGCCCGCACAAGCGGCGGAGCATGCGGATTAATTCGATGCAACGCGAAGAACCTTACCTGGGTTTGACATGGCCGCAAAACTTCCAGAGATGGGAGGTCCTTCGGGGGCGGTCACAGGTGGTGCATGGCTGTCGTCAGCTCGTGTCGTGAGATGTTGGGTTAAGTCCCGCAACGAGCGCAACCCTCGTTCGATGTTGCCAGCGCGTTATGGCGGGGACTCATCGAAGACTGCCGGGGTCAACTCGGAGGAAGGTGGGGATGACGTCAAGTCATCATGCCCCTTATGTCCAGGGCTTCACGCATGCTACAATGGCCGGTACAATGGGTTGCGATACCGTGAGGTGGAGCGAATCCCAAAAAGCCGGTCTCAGTTCGGATCGGGGTCTGCAACTCGACCCCGTGAAGTCGGAGTCGCTAGTAATCGCAGATCAGCAACGCTGCGGTGAATACGTTCCCGGGCCTTGTACACACCGCCCGTCACGTCACGAAAGTCGGCAACACCCGAAGCCGGTGGCCCAACCCTTGTGGAGGGAGCCGTCGAAGGTGGGGCTGGCGATTGGGACGAAGTCGTAACAAGGTAGCCGTACCGGAAGGTGCGGCTGGATCACCTCCTTTCTAAGGAGCACCATCCACCGAAAGGTGGCATGGAGCCCGCACTGCCCGAATGTGGTGGTGGGGTGCTCAGATGGCGGAGACACTGGCGAGCTTTCCTCTGGCAACGGCCGGGATACCTAGTACAGCCACTTCGGTGGTGGGAACGGTTCCTCCTGGTGCGGCTGGTTGGGGGCGTATAGCACCCTGTTGGGTCCTGAAGGAACAACCTCAGGTTGTTGTTTCAGTGCCTTGTGGTGGGCGGGAGCCTGCTGGAGGTTGCCAGGCATGGCCTGGTCTCGCATACCGGATTCTGTCTCTGCTTGTGGGCGGGGTGGGGTTGCTGGTGTGGGGCTTTGGGGTTGTGGGTTGGTTGTTTGTTGAGAATTGCACAGTGGACGCGAGCATCTTTGTGGTCAAGTTGTCAAGGGCGAACGGTGGATGCCTTGGCACCAGGAGCCGATGAAGGACGTGGGAGGCCGCGATAGGCCTGGGGGAGCTGTCAACCAAGCTGTGATCCCAGGGTGTCCGAATGGGGAAACCTGGCACCAGTCATGTGGTGTCACCCGCACCTGAACACATAGGGTGTGTGGGGGGAACGCGGGGAAGTGAAACATCTCAGTACCCGTAGGAAGAGAAAACAATTTAGTGATTCCGTGAGTAGTGGCGAGCGAAAGCGGATTGAGGCTAAACCGGTTGCGTGTGATACCTGTCAGGGGTTGCGTGGTCGGGGTTGTGGGACCCTGCTGAACAAGCTGACACTTGTTCGAGGAGTTATAAAGTCAGTGGCTAGCCGAATGGTGTGGAAAAGCCAACCGTAGTCGGTGAGAGTCCGGTAGGTGAAAGTTGCTGATCTTCTGTGGGTGTTCCCGAGTAGCGGCGGACTCCTGAAATCTGCCGTGAATCTGCCAGGACCACCTGGTAAGCCTAAATACTTCCTGGTGACCGATAGCGGACGAGTACCGTGAGGGAATGGTGAAAAGTACCCCGGGAGGGGAGTGAAATAGTACCTGAAACCGTTCGCCTACAATCCGTCGGAGCCTTGCGGGGTGACGGCGTGCCTTTTGAAGAATGAGCCTGCGAGTTAGTGGCATGTGGCGAGGTTAACCCGTGTGGGGGAGCCGTAGCGAAAGCGAGTCTGAAGAGGGCGTTTGAGTCGCATGTTCTAGACCCGAAGCGGAGTGATCTAGCCATGGGCAGGCTGAAGCGCGGGTAAGACCGCGTGGAGGGCCGAACCCACCAACGTTGAAAAGTTGGGGGATGACCTGTGGTTAGGGGTGAAAGGCCAATCAAACTCCGTGATAGCTGGTTCTCCCCGAAATGCATTTAGGTGCAGCGTCGTGTGTTTCTTGCCGGAGGTAGAGCACTGGATGGTCTAGGGGGCCTACAAGCTTACCGAAATCAGCCAAACTCCGAATGCCGGTAAGTGAGAGCGCGGCAGTGAGACTGCGGGGGATAAGCTTCGTAGTCGAGAGGGAAACAGCCCAGATCACCAGCTAAGGCCCCTAAGCGTGTGCTAAGTGGAAAAGGATGTGGGGTCGCATAGACAACCAGGAGGTTGGCTTAGAAGCAGCCACCCTTTAAAGAGTGCGTAATAGCTCACTGGTCAAGTGGTTCCGCGCCGACAATGTAGCGGGGCTCAAGCACACCGCCGAAGCTGTGGCATTCACATTTTAACCACGCGTACCCTTGATGGTGCGTGCAGGTGTGTGGATGGGTAGGGGAGCGTCGTGCCGGGGGTGAAGCAGCGGGGTGACCCAGTTGTGGACGCGGCACGAGTGAGAATGCAGGCATGAGTAGCGAAAGAAGGGTGAGAAACCCTTCCGCCGGATGACCAAGGGTTCCAGGGCCAGGCTAATCCGCCCTGGGTGAGTCGGGACCTAAGGCGAGGCCGAGAGGCGTAGTCGATGGACAACGGGTTGATATTCCCGTACCCGCGAAGGAGCGTCCCTGATGAACCTCGTTGTGCTAACCACCCGAACCAGCCAAGACCTTCGGGTTGAGGTTGGGGAGCGTGGGAACCTGGCGGGTAGTAGTCAAGCGATGGGGTGACGCAGGAAGGTAGCTGAGCCCGGCCGGTGGTTGTGCCGGGGTAAGCGTGTAGGCCGTGGTGTAGGTAAATCCGCACCGCATGGAGGCTGAGACGTGATGCCGAGCCGATTCAGGTGAAGTCAGTGATCCTATGCTGCCGAGAAAAGCCTCTAGCGAGTTTCGAGCGGCCCGTACCCCAAACCGACACAGGTGGTCAGGTAGAGAATACCGAGGCGATCGGGCGAACTGTGGTTAAGGAACTCGGCAAATTGCCCCCGTAACTTAGGGAGAAGGGGGGCCGGAGACGTGAAGCCCCGTGCGGGTGGAGCGTTGTATGGCCGCAGAGAGCAGGGGGAAGCGACTGTTTACTAAAAACACAGGTCCATGCGAAGAAGTAATTCGATGTATATGGACTGACGCCTGCCCGGTGCTGGAACGTTAAGGGGACCTGTTAGCTCTTTCGGGGGCGAAGCGGAGAACTTAAGCGCCAGTAAACGGCGGTGGTAACTATAACCATCCTAAGGTAGCGAAATTCCTTGTCGGGTAAGTTCCGACCTGCACGAATGGCGTAACGACTTCCCCACTGTCTCAACCACAGGCCCGGCGAAATTGCAGTACGAGTAAAGATGCTCGTTACGCGCGGCAGGACGGAAAGACCCCGGGACCTTTACTATAGCTTGACATTGGTATCTGAATGGACTTGTGTAGGATAGGTGGGAGCCGGTGAAACCTGTACGCCAGTATGGGTGGAGGCAATCTTGAAATACCACTCTGGTTGATTTGGGTATCTAACTTCGGACCGTTATCCGGTTCAGGGACAGTGTCTGGTGGGTAGTTTAACTGGGGCGGTTGCCTCCTAAAGGGTAACGGAGGCGCCCAAAGGTTCCCTCAGCCTGGTTGGCAATCAGGTGTTGAGTGCAAGTGCACAAGGGAGCTTGACTGTGAGACTGACAGGTCGAGCAGGGACGAAAGTCGGGACTAGTGATCCGGCACTTGCGTGTGGAAGCGGTGTCGCTCAACGGATAAAAGGTACCCCGGGGATAACAGGCTGATCTTCCCCAAGAGTCCATATCGACGGGATGGTTTGGCACCTCGATGTCGGCTCGTCGCATCCTGGGGCTGTAGCAGGTCCCAAGGGTTGGGCTGTTCGCCCATTAAAGCGGTACGCGAGCTGGGTTTAGAACGTCGTGAGACAGTTCGGTCCCTATCCGCCGTGCGCGTAGGATACTTGAGAAGGGCTGTCCCTAGTACGAGAGGACCGGGACGGACGAACCTCTGGTGTGCCAGTTGTCCCGCCAGGGGCACGGCTGGTTAGCTACGTTCGGAAGGGATAACCGCTGAAAGCATCTAAGCGGGAAGCCTGCTTCAAGATGAGGTATCCCACCCCACTTTGTGGGGGTAAGGCCCCCAGCTAGACGACTGGGTTGATAGGCCGGAAATGTAAGCTCGGTAACGGGTTGAGTTGACCGGTACTAATAGGCCGAGGACTTGATAACAAGGCTGCTACGCGTCCACTGTGCAACTCTGAACAAACACCAAACAACCCCCCACGGTGGTAGTGGTTTTTGTGGGTGTGTGTGTTGTTTGATATGTTCATAGTGTTACGGCGGTCATGGCGGAGGGGAAACGCCCGGTCACATTCCGAACCCGGAAGCTAAGCCCTCCAGCGCCGATGGTACTGCACTCGGGAGGGTGTGGGAGAGTAGGACACCGCCGGACAACCTTTCAGTTGAGGCCAACCCCACCCGGGGTTGGCCTCAACTGCATTCCACACCACATCCCCCCCGGAACTGGCCCACGCCACCGGTAGGAAAGGCCCACCACCGAAGGCGGAAAGGTCATACCCTCCGGGACGTCTCGCCCCAGAAATCCTCGTCCCACGCCAAGGGCCCAAGGATTAGGGGCCCGAGGGTCAAGGGCCCGAGGGTCAACGGCTGGTGGGCGGAAGAAGCGGCTATCCCGACACGGGATACCCCTACACCCCCGATGTCGGCGATAGGCAGCCCGACACGAAAAGCCCCGCCCTTGGCCCTCACCCTCCGAGACCCCTCGCGCCAGGCCGAGGCCCGGCGTCAGGGCTGATGGGGCGAAGAAACGGCCATCCCGACACGGAATACCCCTACATCCCCGATGTCGGCGATAGGCAGCCGGACGGAGATCGGCCCCGGTCCCTTCGCGGCGCCGACGCCCCGGCGACGTCAAGGTGCCCCCGGGCCGCCCCGCCCCGCGCCGGAGACAGGCGGGCAACGTTCGGTGAATCCGGCCCGGACGACGTCCGTGACCTCGTACCGTCGATGCGGGACCTGACTCCCGGGGCCCCGCGCCCGGGTCCGTGACGACGTGACGTGCTGCACGCCCCGTCCACGATCGGAGCGGACCTGTCGGGGTACCTGCTGACCGTACGACCGGAACTGACCGTCGGGACCGGCGGAGGCAGGAGTGGCCATGAAGATCGGAATCATTGGTTCGGGGCACATCGGGGGCACCCTCACGCGGCGGCTGAGCGCCCTCGGGCACGACGTGACAGTCGCCAACTCGCGAGGGCCGGAGAGCCTCACCGAGCTGGCGCAGGAGAGCGGCGCGACCGCCGGCACCGTGGAGCAGGCCGTCCAGGACGCCGAGCTGGTCGTGGTGGCGATCCCGCTGTTCGCCGTGCCCGCCCTGCCGGTGCAGCCGTTCGACGGCAAGATCGTGGTCGACGCCAACAACTACTACCCGCAGCGCGACGGCGACATCGCCGAGCTGCTCGACCGTAGCCTCAGCTCCAGCCGGTGGACCGCCGACCACCTCAAGGGCGCCCGGGTGGTGAAGACGTTCAACAACATCCAGGCGGCGCACCTGATGGACCACGGCAAGCCGGCCGGCTCCGGTGACCGGATCGCGCTGCCGGTGGCCGGGGACGACGCCGACGCCAAGCAGCTCGTGATGCAGCTCGTCGACGCGCTCGGCTTCGACCCGGTCGACGCGGGCACCCTCGACGAGAGCTGGCGGCAGCAGCCCGACACCCCCGTGTACGGCACCGACCGGGACGCCGACGGCGTCCGGCAGGGCCTCGCCGAAGCCCGCCCCTGACCTCGTGCCACGTCGGCGGGTCGCGGCCGGGTGGCACCACCGCCACCCGCCACCCACCACCGCAGCGACTCCACGAGCCGGGAGCACCACGTGCCGAGCCGGCCCGGATGTCCGGCAGCACCGGGTACCGGGAGACAGCGAGCCCCGCCGGCTGATCAGCCGGCGGGGCTCGGTCGTGTCCGGGGTCGGTGTCCTCGACCCGCTCGGGTAGGAGCCTGGGTCAGGGCTTGGGACCGCAGACGAAGTTGGGCTCGGGGTCGTACGTCCAGCTGAACTTCTCCCGCTTGACGACCTTGCCGTCCTTCTTGATCACGCGGAAGGCGTCCTGGGTGAAGCCGGTGCTGCCGGCGGCGGCGATGCAACTCGGGCCGGGCTCCAGGTAGACCGTCCTCGGCGAGGTGATGTTGCGGCGCGGGCCGTACTCCGTCTTCACGCTGTCGTAGATCTTGGTGCTCCACATCGACACGGTGATCGTGTTCGAGGTGTACGCGGTGTCGATCAGGACCCCGTACGGCGTGTTGTTGCGGAACTTGAAGTCCAGGTCCGGCCAGAAGATCGTCGACTCGATCACCGCCGGGTAGCGGCTGAAGTAGAACGAGTGCGGCTTGTGCTCGACGTCCTGGAGGCCGGCGTAGTAACTGGCGTTGAAGAGCGTGGTGGTGAACTGGGAGACGCCGCCACCCACCCCGGGCACCAGTTTGCCGCCGAGGATCACCGGAGCGTCCTTGTAGCCCTGGGCGTAGCCGCGCTCGCCGGTGTGCCCGTTGAGCGAGAACGTCTCCCCGGGCTTGACGATGGTGCCGTCCACGTCCTTCGCCGCCTGGATGATGTTCTGGCTACGCGGCGAGGAGAGCCCACCGGGGAACTTCGTGGAGAAGGTGGAGACCCGCTCCTTGATGCCCAACTCGGCGAGCTTCGCCTCGGTCAGCTCCGGCTCGGCCTCCGTGAGCTGCCCGGTGACCGTCCGGCCGTCCGGCTTCGGCAGCACCGCCAGCAGGTCCCGGCTCAGCGCCGCCGAGTCGAGCTGCTGGCCGGCCCGGCCCGGCACCACCTTCGGCTTACCGCCCGAGATGGTCAGCCCGGCGTCCCTGGGCGTCGACTCGATCGCGGCCAGCTTGCTGCCCAGCGCCGACCGGAGCCGCTTCACGTCGACCTTCGGCGTCAGCTTCCCCTCGTCGTCGGCCGAGAAGCGCAACGCGCGGGCGATCGCGGTGGGCGGGACGCTCACCGAGCCCTTGCTGGAGGTGATCGTCACCGGTGCGGCGACGGCCGGCTTCGCCAGTTCGGCGATCATCCGGTCCACCTCCTCCCGGGTGGTCACCGGGTTCTTCTCCACCACCGGCACCGTCACCGGCTGGCCGGCCAGCCAGCCCGCGCGGACCACCCGGGCGGACTGCTCCGGGTCCAGCGTCAGGCTCGGCTTCGGGTAGACCGGCTTCGGCGTGGTGCCGGTGAAGATGATCGCCGGCAGGGTCATGTCCCGGCCTTGTTCGCCGAGGATCTGCCGCAGCGCCGCGTCCAGCTTGGCGGCGTCGACAGTCACCACCGGGTCGACCGACCGGGAACCGAACAGCCGGTCCACCGGGTGCGCCTGCGCGTCGGTGGCGGCGGCGACGGTGGCGTCCACGTCCACCGCCAGGCCGACGTCGGCGGGCTTGATCTCCGCCCGGTTCTCGCCCACCACCACGGTCAGCGGCGCGTCGAGCGTCGCGGCCCGCTTCTCCAACTCGGCCCGCAGTTCCCTGGCCGCGTCGGCCCGGCTGCGGCCACCCAGCTCGGTGCCGAGCACGTTGGTGCCGCGCGGCACGTCCCCGGCGTACGCCCAGGCGCCCGCGCCGACCACCCCGGCCAGCACCGCGGCGGTCACCCCGCCGGTGAGCAGCACCCGGCCGCGCCGCCACCACGGCCCCGGCCCGGCGCCGGGACCTGCGGCCCCACCGGCCGGTGGGGGTTCGTCCTCGGACGGCC
This sequence comes from Micromonospora sp. WMMD723, assembly GCF_049863385.1. Lineage (NCBI taxonomy): Bacteria > Bacillati > Actinomycetota > Actinomycetes > Micromonosporales > Micromonosporaceae > Micromonospora > Micromonospora sp. WMMD723. The sequence continues at coordinate 1,640,293 of NZ_JBMKNR010000001.1, read as the reverse complement.
AGCTCACCGCGGTTACCTGCACCGTGGGGCGGTCGTCGGAGACCGGTTTGTCGCCGTACAGGGTCACAGCCACCTCGATCGGACGTACCACGTGGGGGGTTGCGGGCCCCCAGGGACACCTACGGTAGCCAACCGGACGGCCAGCCGACAGCGTGCGTCCGGCCATCCTCACCGCCGCGTGTCGCGGCCGGTCACACGGTGTATGGGCGTTCGTGGCACGGTGTCCGGATGGACGTCCGGCGGCTGTGGTCGGCGGCACAGGGACCGTGGTCGACCGGCGGTGGTCAGCGGATGCGGACGCCGACCGCCGGGGTCGGTGGGCCGTCGTCGCGTCCGTCGGTCACGGCGACCCGGAACTGGTAGTCGTGCCCACGGGTCAGCAGCACCGCCGTGTGCCGGGTGTCCCGCACCGGGTACGGGTCGGCGCGCCACCGCTCCCCGGCGGTGGCGTCGCGCCACTGCACCCGGTAGGCGAACCCCGGCCCGGCCGGTCGCCAGGTCAGTCGGGCCTCACCGGTGCCGACGGCGGTCACGACGAGCCCGGTGGGGGTGGGCAACTGCGGGGTGGCCCGTACCGGCGTGCTGCGCGGTCCCGCACCGGCCTGGTTCACCGCGGCCACCGTGAACTCGTACTCGTGTCCGTTGCGTAGTCCCGGCACGACGGCCCGGGTGCCCCGGGTGGGGATCTCCTCGGCGGTGAAGTCGCGTTCCCCGGCGGTGACGTCGCGCCGGTGGACCCGGTGCCAGCCGTCCGGCACCGACGAGACCCAGGTCAGCTCGACGCTGCCGACACCGGCCTCGGCGCGTAGCGCCCGTGGGGCGTCGCCGGGTGCGGTGAACCGGGCGTGGGCCCGCACCGGCGTGGACCGGGCCCCCTCGCCGCCGCCGTTCACCGCGCTGGCCGTGAACTCGTACTCGTGGCCGTGTTCCAGGTGCCGGGCGAGGTGCCCGGCGGTGGCCTCCACGGCGGGTGGGCCGTACTCCCGGGTGCCGGTGGTCAGGTCGCGCCGGTACACCCGGTAGGAGAAGCCCGGACCGAGGGTGTGCCAGGCCAGCCGGACGGTGCCGTCGGGCTGCCCGGCGGCGACCAGACCCGACGGCGGCGCGGGCGGGGTGACCAGCGCGGTGACCCGGACCGGGGCCGACGGCGGGCTGTCCCCGCCGCCGCCTACCGCGACCACGGTGAACTCGTAACGGTGCGCGTGCCGTAGGAACGCGACGGTGGCGGTGGTGCCGGTGAAGGTGCCGACCGTGCCGCGTTCCCCGGTGTCCAGGTCGTGCCGGTACACCCGGTAGAGCTGGACGAAGGGCACCGGTTGCCAGCTCAACGCGACGTCACCGGCCCGGCCCGGCACCGCCCGCAGGCCGCCCGGCGGCGGTGGGGGCGGCACCGTGGCGGTGACCCGGCCGGCCGGTGAGGGCGGACCCTCGCCGCGCCGGCCCACGGCGCTCACCCGGAACTCGTAGTCGTGCCCGTTGACCAGGAAGTCGGCAGTGAAGCGGGGCGCGTCGACCGGTTCGCCGATCCGCACGAAGTGGGTCTGGCCGGCGGTGACGTCCCGCCGGTGTACCTGGTAGCGCAGCTCGTCGTCGGCGCGTACCGGCGGCCAGTCCAGCTCGGCGGTGCCGGCGCCGCCCGGACGGGCGGTCACCGCCGCCGGTGGCGGGGGCAGCTCGGCCGGGTCGGGGCGGCGGCGGGGCCACGGCACCTCGACGAAACGCGGCCGGTAGAGGCCCGCGTCGGCGTAGGTGACCGCGTCGTCGACGTCGTTGACGTTGTAGGAGAACAGCAGCCGGCCGGGACGGGCCAGCTCCGGGTGCAGGTCGACGTCGTAGACCAGGTGGCCGGCGGCCGTCTCCGGGGCCCGGTGCAGGTAGTCGGGGCCGGTGAACGGGCCGGTCGGGGCATCGGCCGAATAGGCCACCAGGTCGCCGCTGAACACCAGGTTGTTCTCCTGGGTGACCAGCACGTACCGGCCGTCGACCCGCTGCACGCCGTAGGCGGTGCCGACGCCGCTCAGCAGCCGGGCCGAGGTGCGGTCGTCGGGGGACCAGCCGTCGCCGGTCCAGAACTCCCACCTGCCGGTCAGATCGTCGCCGGCCACCCGGGCCAGGTGGGCGAACTTCGCCTCACCGGCGGCCTCGGTGCCGTACACGTAGGTGTGGTCGCCGTCGCGGAGCAGCTCGGAGCCCCAGGAGACCCGGGGGTCCAGGGGCAGCGGGCGGACCCCGGTGGGGGTGAGCGCGGGCAGCGCGAAGGTGGCCAGGGCGGTGCCGAGCAGGGCGTGGTCCAGCGGGCTGGCACCGGTACGCCGGTAGCGGTGGACCAGCACCTGGAGGGTGTCGCCGGCGACGGTGGCGTCGCCGATCCAGGAGAACTCGCCGGGCGTCGTCGCGGGGATCAGGTCGCGTGGGTCGTCGGCGGTGCCGCCGTGCAGCGTCGCGGTGAGCTGGTCGCCCTGCTGCACCACTGCCGAGTTGTGCACGAACGGCGCGCTGCGGGGGCGGGAGCCGTCGGGGTGCACCGGGCCGAGGAAGGTGTCGGAGAACAGCCAGAGCAGCCGGCCGTCGGGCAGCCGTACCGAGGCCGTCCGGTCGGCGCCGTTCCACCGGCCGGAGGTGTCGCCGTAGTCGTCGAAGGCGGCGGTCAGCCGGGCGGCGGTCGTCCCGCCGTCGGGTCGGGGCGGCTGCGGCGTCGCGGTGGGTACGGCGGCGAGCAGCCCGACCAGCCAGACGACGAGCAGCCAACGGGCCGGCCGGCGGACGCCGACCGGCTCCCGGCCCGGGTCGACCTCCGCCACCAGAACCCCCGTCTACTGGTCACCGACCCGTAGGGTGTCACGATCAACGGCGGGGGCGGTAGCCGTCGACCGGGTGGGCGTGGCCGGTGCGTCCGGCCCGCGACGGACCGTCAGCGCGCCGGTGACGAGGGCGGTGACCGCCGCCGTGGCCAGGGCGGCACCGGCGATACCGGCGACGGTGTGCGGCACCACCGTGGCGGTCGCGGCCAGGAAACCCGCCGTGGAGATCCACAGTGGTGCCGAGGGCCACCGGGCCGCCGCCGCGACCCGCGCGTTGATCAGCACGAAGACCAGCGCGTACAGCGCCCCGGTGGCGGCGAACAGCGGGGCGAGACCGCCGTGGCGGGTGTACTCCGGGCCGCCGGCCAACCCGAAGGCCAGGCCACCGGCCAGGGTCGCGGCGAGCACCAGCGCCGCGCCGGCCGCCCCGACCAGCAACAGCGCGGCCCGCAGGGTGCCCCGGTCGCCCCGGGCCAGCCGGGGCAGCGCGATGACCGTCACCACCTGGGGGGCCCACAACGCGCCCTTGGTGAGCACCGTGCCGACCGCGTACGTGCCGGAGGCGTCCGGGGGCAGGAACCGGCGGGCCAGCAGCAGGTCGGCGTACGACACGACGAGCATCGCCAGGGTCGCCCCGCTGGCGGTGAGCACCGTCCGGGTGGCCAGGGTCGGGGCGACCGGGTCGAGGCCGGCCCCCCGGTTGAGCCGGACCAGCAGCGCCAGCACCAGCACGGAGGTGACCGCCCCGGCCAGCAGCGCGCCGGTCAACCCGCCACCGAGCGCCAGCCCGGCGATCATGCCGCCGTACCGGCCGGCGGCGAGCAACGCCATCCCGCCGGCCAGCCGCAGGAAACGCTGGTCGCCCTGGAGTTCACCGAGCCACCGGCCGGCGGCCACCACCGCCACGGTCAGCACCCCGAGCAGCAGCACCGCCGGGCCGGTCAACCGCAGCCCGACGGCGGCTACCGGCAACGTCACGGCCAGCAGCGCGGCGGTCACCGCCACGGTCAGCAGGGTGGGGCGGGCGGTGCCGGCCCGACCGTGCCGGGCCCGGTGTACGGCCACCGCGATCTGCAGGCCGGTGCCGGCCACGCCGCCGATCGCGCCGAGCGCCAGCAGGGTGGCCAGCGCGCTCAGCTCGGCCGGCGCGAGGTGCCGGGCACCGAGGACCGGCACCACGTACGCGAGCCCGTTGACGAAGACCCCGGCCAGGGTGACGGCCACCCCGGCGACGCCGATGCCCGTCGCCCGACCCGGCCCGCCGCCCGGACCCCCACTCGGCCCGTTCCCCGAACCCCGGCCCGGGACGTCGCCGGATCGCCGGCGGTGCCCGTCGGGAGCCTCGGGTCCTTCGTCGACGACCCCGGGTCGCCGGCCGTGCGCGCCGTCCGATGCTGTGCCCATCACCGCTCCGTGTCGCCGGCCCCGCCGGTGCTCCGCTGCCCCGCCCGCGATCGTCCCGGGTCGTCGGCTCCGCCCGTCGCCAGCAGCGCAAGTACAGTGTCGCCACGCCGGCGCCGATCGCCGGGTCAGCCTAGTGAGGAGGTCAAGCCCTGCGGGAGAGGCCGATCCTCGTCGCCACCGGGCTGGCCGTCACCGCGCTGGTGCTGGCCCCGCTGGCCGCGCCCGGCTACGTGCTCAGTTACGACATGGTCTTCGTGCCCCGGCAGCCGTGGCGGGCCGAACTGGTCGCCCCGGTCGACTCGCTGCCCCGGGCGGTGCCGCTGGACGCGCTGGTGTCGCTGGCCAGCCAGGCGGTGCCGGGGTGGCTGCTGCAACGGCTGGTGCTGGCCGGGGTGCTGCTGCTCGCCGCGATCGGGGCCGGTCGGCTGGTGCCCGCCGGTCGGCCGGTGGTCCGGGTGGTCGCCGCGGTCGGGTACGCGTGGACGCCGTACCTGGCGGAGCGGCTGCTGATCGGGCACTGGGGGCTGCTGCTGGCGTACGGGGCGCTGCCCTGGCTGGTCGACGCCGCGATCCGGGTGCACCGGCCGGGTGGGCTGCGCCGGTTGGTGCTGGTCGCACTGCCGGCCGTGGTCACCCCGACGGGTGGCCTGGTCGCCCTGGTCACGGTCGCCGTGCTGGTCGCCCGACGGGGTGCCGCCCGGACGACCGCGCTGGCCGTCGGCGCGTTGCTGCTGCTGAACCTGCCGTGGCTGGTGGTCGCCGGGTTCAGCGCGGCCGACGCCCGGACCGACCCGGCCGGGGTGGCAGCGTTCGCGGCGCGGGCGGAGAACTGGAGCGGGGTGGTCGGCGCGTTGGCCGGCACCGGTGGGATCTGGAACGGGCAGACCGTGCCGGCGAGCCGTGCGTCGCCGTTGACGCCGGTGGCGACGGTGGCCCTGCTGGTGCTGGCGGGGTACGGCCTGCGGGAGTTGCGTGGCCGGTGGCCGGCCGGGGCGGCGGACCGGCTCGTCGGGTTGGCCGGGGCCGGTTTCCTGGCCGCCCTGGCCGGGGCGCTGCCGGGCGGGTCGGCCGCGCTGGGCTGGTTGGTGGCGACGGTGCCCGGGGCCGGGGTGCTGCGCGACGGGCAGAAGTTCCTGGTCCCGTACGCGCTGCTGCTGGCGCTGGCCGCCGCGCTGGGGGCGGAGCGGCTGGCCGACCGGGTCGCCGCCCGGGGTGCGCCGGGTGGGGCCGGTGCGGTGCTCGCCGCCGTGCTGCTGCTGCCCGTGGTGGTGTTGCCCGACCTGGCGTTCGGTGCGGCGGGCCGGCTGCGTCCGGTGGCGTACCCGGCGGACTGGGACGCGGTGGCCCGGCGGTTGGACGGCCGGTCGGGGGAGGTGCTGTCGCTGCCGTTCGGGGCCTACCGGGCGTACCCGTGGAACGACGGTCGGACGGTGCTGGACCCGCTGCCCCGCTACGTCGACGCCGACGTGCTGGTGGACGACACGCTGTGGGTGGGGACGACGGAGGTGCGGGGGGAGAACCCGCGGGCCGCCGAGGTGGGCCGGGTGCTCGCCGCGGGTGGCCCGGTCGCCGCGACCGGGGTGCGGTGGGTGGTGGTGCAGCGGACCGTCGGCGGCCGGCGGGTGGACCCGGCGACGCTGGCCGGGTTGCGCGAGGTGTACGCCGGGACCGACCTGATCCTGTACGAGAATCCTGCCGGCCGGTGACCGGGCGGTCGCCGGCTGTTCCTGCTGCCTGCGGGGTCGGTGGTTGATCGTCTGCGCGGCTCTCCCGGCGTTGGCTACTTGGTGGTAACGTGCCGCGCACGCAGCTCACGAGGAGGAATACAGCACCATGCGCAGTGCTCTCTCGTTGGTTCTGGTCGCGGTGGCCGCGATCGCTCTGGGTGCCTTCGGCACGGTGGCGTTGGCCACCAGCCTGACCGGCACGTCGGCGGCCGAGGCGGCGAAGGCCGAGCAGGCCGCCCGCACCGAGTCCGGCGGCGGCAACGGTGGTGCCAACCAGCCGCTGGTCTACGGCACCAGGTAGGACCGTTCCACCTGCCCGGCCGGTGGCCCCGCCGGCACCGTCGACCCTGACCGTCCTGTCTGCTCCGACCGCTGCGCCGGTGTGTCCGCCGGCCCCGACCGCTCGACCGGCGTCCCCGCCGGACCGTTCGCGGCCCTCGTCACGAGGGCCGCGAATTTTTCGCCCGAGACCGGCCAGGTGAACCGGGCGGCGTGGGCGCGGGCCGCCGCGCCCATGGTGGCCCGGTGGTCGTGGTCGGTCAGTAGCCGCCGCACCTTGGCCACGAAGTCGTCGACGTCCTCGGCGAGCAGGCCGGTCTCGCCGTCGACCAGGGATTCCTCGACCCCGCCCGCGCCCCGGAAGGCGACCGTCGGGGTGCCGACCGCGCCGGCCTCGACGATGGTGAGCCCCCAGCCCTCCTTGAGCGACGGGGTGAGCGCCACCCAGGCCGAGGCGAGCAGGTGCCGCTTGTCGGCGTCGGAGACGAAGCCGGTGAACCGGACCCGGTCGGTGAGGCCCAGTTCGGCGGTGGTGTGCCGCAGTTGCTCCTCCCACCAGCCCTGTCCGGCCACGGTCAGGGTGAGGCCGGGCAGTTCGTCGGCGAGCGCGGCGAGGGTGGCCAGCGCCACCTCGACCTGCTTGTGCGGGACCAGCCGGCCGAGCACCACCAGCGACGGTTCCGCCGAGCGGGGCACCGGGCCGACGGTCATGTCCGGGGTGCCGTTGTGCACGATGTCGACCCGGGCCGGGTCGATGCCGAGGGTGGCCAGCTCGTCGCGGGTGGCGGCGGAGACGGTGACGTACCGGCAGCGGCGGTAGACCCGGGGGGCGAGCCAGGACTCCACCCACCAGCCGAACCGGGCCAGGCCCGGGCCGAGCACCACCGGCCACTGCTCCCGGTGCACGTGGTGCACCAGCGCGATGACCGGCCGGCGGGCGTAGAGGGCGGAGAGGAAGGGCAGCCCGTTGCCGACGTCGACGATCAGGTCGGGTCGACCGCCCCGGCGGCGGCTCAGCGGGCCGAAGCCGAGCGCTCCGGCCAGGTACGCAAGCGCCGCCCGGAGGTAGACGGTGTGCCGACCGCCGCGCCGCAGCACGCGTACGCCGTCGGGGGTGGTCTCCTCGGCGGTGCCGGCGGGATGGGTGGCGCAGAACAGGGTGGCCCGGTGGCCGCGGCGGACCAGTTCGCCGGCGATCCGCTCGACGTAGACCTCCGAGCCACCGCCCTCCGGATTGCGGGTGTCCCGCCAGTTGAGGAACAGAACGTGCCTGGTGGTGGCGGCAGCGGGTGCGTCCAACACTCAACTCCTACTGCCGAGTAGTCTTCGCGTTCGCGTCACACTATGGGCTGCGTCACGCACGTCGCAATGCCCGATCGGAGGCGAGATGCAGCAGTCGCCGGGCCGTCCGGGGGCGGCCGAGGGGCCGGACGACACATCGAGCACGGTGTGGCGTGCGCGCTTGGTGGCGGTGTGTCTGGCTTTGTCGGCACTGGCGTTCCTCCAGGACCCCGGGCTGATCGCCATCGACACCAAGGTCGACCTGGCGATCGATCCGGCCGGATGGCTGACCCGGGCCCTGCACGTCTGGGACCCGGACGGCACCTTCGGGCAGTTGCAGAATCAGGCGTACGGCTACCTCTGGCCGATGGGGCCGTTCTTCCTGCTCGGCAAGCTGCTCGCCGTACCGGCGTGGGTGGTGCAGCGGCTGTGGTGGGCGCTGCTGCTGACCGTGGCCTGCGTCGGCGTGGTCCGGCTCGCCGAGCGGCTGCACGTCGGCACCCCGTGGGCCCGGCTGCTCGCCGGGGCCGCCTTCGCGCTCTCCCCCCGGCTGCTCACCGAACTCGGCCCGATCTCGGTGGAGGCGTGGCCCAGCGCGCTCGCCCCGTGGGTGCTCGTCCCGCTGGTCGGGCTGGCCGACGGTGCGCCGGTGCGCCGGGCGGTCACCCGGTCGGCCCTCGTGGTGGCCTGCGCCGGTGGGGTCAACGCGACAGCCGTGCTGGCCGTGGTGCCGCTGGCCGCGCTCTGGCTGCTCGGCCTGCACCCGTTCCGGCTCCGGGTGAAGGCGCTGGTCGCCTGGGGGCTGGCGGTGGGCGCGGCGACCGCCTGGTGGCTGGTGCCGCTGCTGCTGCTCGGCCGGTACAGCCCGCCCTTCCTCGACTACATCGAGACCGCGCCGGTGACCACCACCCCCACCGACACCACCACCGTGCTGCGCGGCGCCTCGCACTGGCACGCCTACCTCACCGGCGCGTACGGGCCGCCGTGGACGGCGGGCTGGCGGCTCGCCACCGAACGTCCCCTGGTGGTCGCCACCCTGGTGGCGGCCGGGCTGGGTATCGCCGGGCTGGCCCGCCGGGGCATGCCGCACCGGCGGTTCCTGGTCACCGGCCTGCTGGTCGGGCTGGCCCTGGTCGGGCTGGGCCACCTCGGTCAGCTCGACGGCTTCGGCGCGCAGACCCAGCGGACCTTCCTCGACGCGGCCGGTGCGCCGCTGCGCAACGTGCACAAGTTCGACGTGGTGCTCCGGCTGCCGCTCATCCTCGGCCTGGCCCACCTGGTCGGGCTGGTGCTGCGGGCCGCCCGCACCGGCGACCGGCCGGAGCTGGCCGCCGTGCTGCCCCGGGCGCTGCAACCGGTCCGGCTGCGCGCCGGCCTGGTCACCGGCACCGCCCTGGTCGCGGTCGCCGCGATGGCCACGCCCGCGCTGGGCGGTGGGCTCGCCGCCCAGGGCAGCTTCACCGGGGTGCCCGGCTACTGGCGGGAGGCGTCGGCCTGGCTGGACCGGGCCGTCGGCGACGACCGGGTGCTGGTGGTGCCCGCCGCCCGGTTCCCCCGCTACCTGTGGGGCAGCCCCAGCGACGAGATCACCCAGCCGTTGTCCGACCGGCCGTGGGCGGTGCGCAGCTCGGTGCCGCTCACCCCGCCCGGCACCATCCGGATGCTGGACACCGTCGAGTCGGCGCTGGCCGACGGGCAGGGTTCCGCCGGCCTCGCCGACCTGCTCGCCCGCTCCGGGGTGAAGTACCTGCTGCTGCGCTCCGACCTCGACTACGGCCACAGCGGGGCCGTCCGGCCGGTGGTGGTCCGGCAGGCGCTGCTGCGTTCCCCAGGCATCGAGCCGGTGCGCGGGTTCGGCCCCGAGGTCGGCGGGGGTCGGCTGCCCGGCAACGTCGTCGACCGGGGACTGGACGTCGGGGTCCGGGCCCTGGAGGTGTACGAGGTCCGCCGCGACGTGGACCGGGTCGTCGCGTACGACGCCGCCGACCTGACCACTGTCGTCGGCGGCCCCGAGTCGCTGCTGCCGCTGGCCGCCGCCGGCCGGCTCTCCGCCGCGCCGACCGTGCTCGCCGGGGACCGCCCGGCCGGACTGGACGCGTCGTCGGTGACGCTCACCGACGGGTTGCGCCGCCGGGAGGTGGCCTTCGGGCAGCAGCACGACAACGCCTCGGCCACCATGACCGCCCGGGACCGCCCCCAGCTCGACGCCCCGGCCCGGGACTACCTGCCGGACTGGGCCGACGGGCAGTCCACGGTGGTGCGTTACCTCGGCATCGGCGGGGTGACCGCGTCCAGTTCCTGGTCGCAGGCGCAGCCGCTGGGCGGTGGACGTCCCGAACACCAGCCGTACGCGGCGGTCGACGGCGACCTGAGCACGTCCTGGCGGTCCGCCCCGGGGACCCGCGCGCCGGGGCAGTGGTTCGAGGTGGAGCTGGACCGGCCGCAGGTCGTCCGGCAACTGCGGATCACCTTCGACACCGGGGCCGACTCGCTGCCGACCAGGATCACCGTGACCGCCGGCCGGCAGCAGACCACCGTGCAGACCGCCGGGCAGACCGTCGAGGTGACCCTGCCCGACGGCTACCCCACCCGGTTCGTCCGGGTCACCGTCGAGGAGGTCTTCGACGTCCGGGCCGGCTTCGGTGGGGTGGGCATCGCCGAACTCGTCATCCCCGGGGTCGAGGCCGCCCGGACCCTGGTGGTGCCGGACCCACCGGCCACCGACCGGCCGGCCGCGATGGTGTTCGCCGCCGCCCCGGCCACCCCGGCGTGCGTCTTCGACGAGGGCCGGCCGATCTGCGCCGGGGCGATGGCCCGCGCCTCCGAGGACAGCGACCGGATCGACCGCACCGTGCGGTTGCCGGCCGGCGCGGACCACCGGGTCGCGCTGTGGGCCCGACCCCGACCCGGTGGGGCGCTCAACGCGCTGCTCGACCCCGGTGGGGCGGCGGCGGTCACCACCGGGGTCACCCCGACCGTGGCCGCCTCGACCGTCGGCGTGTCCCACCCGAGCGCCCGTCCCGGCGCGGTGGTCGACGGGAACCCCGCGACCGTCTGGTACGCCGCCGACGCCGACCGGCAACCGTGGCTGCGGTTGACCTGGCCGAAGGCGCGCACCGTCACCGGGCTGCGGATCACCCTGCCGCCCGGTGCGGCGGCGGCCCGCCCCTGGCGGGTCACCGTGCTCGGCGACGAGGGGATGCGCGGCGGGGTGCTCGACGAGGGCGGCACGCTGCTGTTCGACAGGCCGATGCGCAGCGACGACCTGACCGTGCTGATCGCCGACGTGGTGCCGGTGGCGTCGTACGACCCGTACCGGCGGGTGACGCAGGACCTGCCGGTGGGGGTGGGCGAGCTGACCGTGCTGCCGGACGGCCCGGCCACCCCGGTGGACGCAGCGGAGCGGGTCACCCTGCCCTGCGGCACCGGCCCCACCGTGACCGTGGCCGGTGGTGGGCAGCGCCGGACCGCGCTGGTCGCCAGCCGGCGGGACCTGGTGGAACTGCGCGAGGTGCCGGCGGTGCTCTGCGGTCCGGCCGCGAAGACGCCGCTGCGGCTGGCCGCCGGGGAGAACCGGGTGGTGGCGGCGGGGACCCGGCTGACCGTACCGACCCGGCTCGCGCTCACCCCGACCGGCGGGGCGTCGGCACCGGCGGCCCCGGCCGGCGGCACCGGTACGAGCGGCACGGCCGGCACCGGAGCCGGGGACGTGACCGCCGGACCCCGGCAACCCGGGGCGACCCGGACGGTGCTGCGCGTCGACGAGTGGTCGGCCACCCACCGGGTGCTGCACCTGGAGAGCTATCCCGGCCAGCGGGTGCTGGCGTTGCGGGAGAACGCCAACGCCGGCTGGGTCGCCACCGCCGACGGCCGGACCCTCACCCCGTTCGTGGTGGACGGCTGGCAGCAGGGCTGGCTCGTCCCGGCCGACGTCGCCGGCACGGTGACGCTCCGCTTCGCCCCCGACCGGGGGTACGTGCTGGCGCTCGGGGCCGGGGCGGTGCTGCTGGCCGGGGTGGCCCTGCTGGCGGTGCTGCCGTCGCGGCGTACCCCGGGGGCGGTGGTGCCGCGGCGGCGGCGCGGGCGGGTGCTCGCCGCGCTCGTCGGCGGTGCGGCGTTGCTGCTGTTCGGCGGGCCGGCGGCGGTCGGGGTGGCGCTGGCGGTGGTGGCCGTGGTGCTGGCCGGGCGGGCGTTGGAACCGCACCTGCACCCGCCGGACCGGCGGGGCATGCACCGGCTGCGCCGGGCGACCGTGCGCTGGCTGCCGGTGGCGTGTTTCGCGGTGGCCGGCTGGTGGGCGGCGACCCGGGGCGGGCACACCGCCTGGCCGCCTCAGTTGGCCGCGGTCGCCACCGCCACCCTGCTCTGGCTCTCGCTGGTGCTGCGCCGACGCGGCCACCGCCCACCCCAACGTTGGAAGGGGCGCTCCACCGCGTAGTAGCTGACCGCCGCGAGGACCAGCCCACCGGCGACGGTGAGGAGGAACGTGCCGAGCGGGTCACCGGTGAACTCCGGCCGGCCGTCGAGCAGGTAGATCCCCTCCAGTACGAACGGGTGCCAGAGGAACAGCCCGTACGACACCCGGCCCAGCCACCGGCCGACGATGCTGTCGAAGGCGCCCTTGGTACGGGTCTGCGGCCCGAACGCCACCGGCACGATCAGCAGCACCGCGACGACCAGGTAGAGCACCAGCTTGGTGGCGAACTGGCCGGCGGTCGGCTCGGCCAGGTCCCGGGGGCCGGTGACCGGGGTGGTGGCGACGGCCAGCGCGCCCAGGGCGATCGTCCAGCAGGCCAGCGGGGCCCGGCCCAGGTCGTCCAGGAAGCGCCAGCGCCCGCCCCGGCCGGTGCGCAGCGCGACCTGCGCGCCGGCCAGGGCCATCCCGGCCCCGAACCAGCCGGCGTACGAGGGCAGCCACATGGTGTGCAGGCCGAGGCTGAGCACGCCCGCCCCCATCAACGCCACCCAGCCCCCGGTCACCGCCGTCGCGGCCAGCGCGATCCGCAGCACCCCGTCCGGGTGGACCGACGTCGGTGGGCCCGGTGTCCGTCGCCGGCCGAGCAGGAGGACCGCCAGCACCGGCAGCAGCAGGTAGAACGTGACCTCGGTGGCCAGGCTCCAGGTCTGGCTGAGCCCGTGCCGGAGCTGCCCGTGCTGGTAGATCTGGGTCAGCGTGAGGTGCCGCAGCCAGTCGCCCGTCGAGGCCGGCCGGTTCTGCGGCAGCACCAGCAGGCAGACCACCACCGCCACCCAGTAGGCGGGCAGGATGCGGGTGGCCCGCCGCCACAGGTAGCGGCCGGTGCCCGGGGGCCGCTGGCCCGTCGCCCGCGCGTGCGCGTACGGCCGGAACAGCAGGAACCCGGAGAGGACGAAGAAGACCGCGACGCCCACGTCCAGTCGGGACAGCCAGGCCCCGACGGCGGCGTCGCCGGTGTTACGCCCGGTGGCGAAGCCGACATGGTGTCCCACCACGGCAAGTGCCCCGATCACCCGGACGGCGTCGAGGGCGGGCAGCCGCCGCAGGACCTGATCGGGAATCGGGGCAGACATCAACCGTCCAGAGGGTCGCGGGGCTATGTGACTCGGGAGTAACGTGCGGCCAAGTTTTACATCCTCGATCTTCCGCCGGTAACCGGCTGACCGTCTTTGTTAGGGGAGGACCAGTGAAGACTCGCCTGGGTGCCGCGTTGTTCGGCATCGGCGTGCTGTCGCTCGCGGTCGCCGCGGGAACGGCGTACTACGTGGCGCCGTCGGTGACGAAGCTGCCGTACGACCTGACGTTCTGCAACGCGGACGGCAAGCCGGACGGGTGCCTGCGGGCGAGCGTCGCGATCGCCGACAACGCCACCTTCATGCAGGTGCTCGACGGGAAACCGACGATCCAGACCGGTCAGCTCAAGGCCACCACCGAGGTGGTGCCGCAGGCGTCGACGACCGAGAAGGAGATGACCGGTGACCTCAGGGGCGACGCGGTCGTCTGGGACGTCTACGGCACCGTCGTGCGGACCGACAACGGCTCCGACGTCAGCAAGTACGCGGCCGAGTTCGCCCTGGACCGGGTCACCGCCGCCGCCCGGGACTGGGACAAGCAGTACCTGGACACCGACGGCCCCGGCGGCGCCGACGACTCGGTGACCTTCGCCGGGCAGACCTACAAGTTCCCGTTCCGTGCCGAGCGGCGGGACCACACCTTTTTCGACCGGGACCTGCGCCGGGCGCTGCCGATCGCGTTCGACGGCACCGAGCAGATCAACGGCACCGAGGCGTACCGGTACGTGCAGCAGATCCCGGAGACCGACCTGGTTACCCCGGAAGGTTCGCTGACCGCGTTGGCCGGTGCGCTGGCACCGGGGGCGACCACCGGCAAGGTCACCTACAGCAACACCCGGACGATCTGGATCGAGCCGGTCAGCGGCAACTTCGTCAAGGTGCGTGAGCAGCAGCGGAAGAACTTCGTGCCGAACCAGGGCAGCCCGGTGACCCTGCTGGACGCGGATTTCGTCTACGACGAGGCGACCATCGCCAACAGCGTGAAGTCGGCCGGGGTGACCCGGGACAAGCTCCAGTTGATCGGCCGTACCCTGCCGATCGGGCTGGCCGTCCTCGGTGGCCTGCTGTTGCTGGTGGGCCTCTGGCTGGTCGTCGCCGGGCGGCGGCGCGCGACGCCGGCCGCCGGGCCGGAGGGGGCCGGTGTCGCCCCGGCGGCCGACACCCCGACCCGCGACGGGAAGGCCGAGCCGGCCACCGTGGGGCGGTCGGGCGGCCCGCTCACCGACGAGATCCCACCCGCGTCGACGAACTGGCGGGGTGAGTCCGGCTCGCGCTGACCGCGCACGTCGGCACACCGGGGCGGGTCGGGGTTCCCGGCCCGCCCTCCGCGTCTCCGTGGTGACCGTATGCGTCCGTTACGGAATCGTAACGTGTCAATGGTTTGTCACCTCACGGTGATGGGTGCCGCCGGATTTGGCGGCATCTATCCGGTCGATGCCGGGGATCGGTTGCACTCAGCGTGAGTGCGGCGACCGGCTCGGATGATCGACGGTTACCGGTCGGTAGGTGGGGTCTTGTGAGCCACGCCTCAGCGGGTGCACCATCAGGCACGCATTCGTTACCCGTCGGTAACAGATCTTGCGGCCCGGTCGCGGCCCGACCGGCTCCCACGACCGGCACCAGCCTGAGGAGGAATCCGTGCAGAATCGGACCGACGAGCCGGGGCGTACCCGGTGGCGGCGTTTCGCCGCGATGATGGTGCCCGCGACGGCCGCCGTGGGCGCCATCCTGTTCGGCATGCAGAGCGGGGCCATCGCCTCCGACATCACCGTCTCCGGGCAGACCTTCAAGATCGGGGCCGAACGCCTGGAGGGCGACGGCTTCACCCAGTACGGCGGCATCGTCAAGGAGAAGAACGGCAAGGTCCACCCGGTCGCCCTCTCCGAGATCAGCAGCGCCCAGCTCTACAAGCTCTGCCAGTCCGTCCGCGCCGACCTGCCCGGCCTGCCGGTGGTGCTGACCATCAACGCCGGTGACGACAAGCCGGCCACCGCCAAGAACATGATGATCGCGATGGACAGCCTGGGCGGCAACGCCACCTTCACCAACATCCGCATCGGCCGGGACGCCACCGACCTCAACGCGTCGGCGCAGGCCGGCTCGTTCGGCCAGGACGCCCAGCACGTCACCATCACCGACCTGCGGCAGGTGTCCCGCTACACCACCGCGGCCACCTTCAACCTGACCGGCCTGCGACTCAAGGTGAACGTCGGGGAGGCCGCGAAGGGCAAGGAGTGCTTCGCGGACGACTGAGCCGCACCGGGCCGGACCCCTCCCGTCACCCCCCGCCGGACGGCAGGGGCCCGGCCCGCCCGACCCCGTACCCATCCGCCCAGGAGGAGCAGGTGACAAGCGCGCAACCGCCGTACGCCCCGACCGGTCCCGGTTCCGGTCGCGGGTGGCGGAGCTTCCGCCGGTGGCGACGCAGCCGGCCGTTCTGGGGCGGCCTGCTCACCGTGCTCGCCGGGGTGGAGATGTTCGCCTCCACCAGGATGACCCTCAACGGGCTGAGCTTCTCCTCCGGCGCGACCGGGCTCTACTCGCTGCTCATCCCGATCATCCTGGTCACCTGTGGGCTGCTGCTCTGGTTCAGCCCTGGTCAGCGGCTGTTCTACTCGATCGTCGCGGCGGTCACCACGGTCTACTCGCTGATGGGCCTCAACCTCGGCGGCTTCTTCCTCGGCCTGCTGCTCGGCCTGGTCGGCAGCGCCCTCGGCTTCGCCTGGACCCCGATCCGCCCCGCCCCACCGTCCGCCGCCGACACCGCCACGTCGCCCACCGCCGGCACCTCCGCACCGGCCGCCGCCGGAGCCCACCCGGACGCCGACCCCGACGCCGACGACGGGTTCGACGCCGACGGCCGGCTCGGCTTCTTCGGCGGCCCCGGGGCGGACGCCGCCGCGCGGCGGGACCCGGCGCAGGACCCTGCCGGCGGGCGGGACCCACGCCACCTCGGGGTCGCGCTGCTGGTCCTCGGCCTCGCCGCCGGTGCACTGGTGGCCGCCGCGCCGAAGCCGGTACGGGCCGCCGCGCCGGGACCGGTCCGGGCCGCCGCGCCGAAGCCGGCACCGACCGCGTGCCCGCGACCGGCACCCACCGGGACCGCCGCCCCGCGCCCCACGGCGGGCCGGACCGCGACCCCGTCGGCCACCCCCGGCACGGCCAGCCCGTCGCCATCACCCTCGCCGGACGGCAACCTGCTCAGCGACCTGCTGCACGACCTCGGTGACCTGTTCACCGGCGGTGGGAAGACCGATCCGGCCGCCACCCCGTCGCCGGACCGCACCCCGTCGCCGGGCGGCGGGGCGACCCCGGAGGCCGCCCTCACCCCCCGGCCGAAGCCCACCTTCACCGGAGCCCACTGCACCCCAGGCAGACCCGCCCGCCCCGGCACCGTACGGCCGGGACGGCCGCTGCCGCGGATCGCCCCCGAGCCGGGGCAGCCGAGGGTGGCCCGGCAGCCGTCCAAGCTGACCGGCACCCGGGTCACCATGACCGGGCTGCGGTTCGAGGGCATCGTCGACCTGCCCACCGCCGACGGCACGCTGAAGGTGTTGAAGTTCAGCATGAGCCGGGCGGTCACCGCCGATTTCAGCCTGGTCGCGGACGGTCCGGCGGGCCGCCACCAGCGGTACGTCACCGACGAGCTGACGGTGCGGGGCGACGTCGCGTTCTACGCCACCCGGTTCGTCGGCAAGCTGCTCGGCATCACCATCACGCTGACCCCCGACCTGCCGTTCCCCGACGGTATCCCGGTCACCTCGCCGATCCCGATCACCTTCACCGACCCGGCCATCGACCTGGCGTTCGTCGACTCCGACACGCTGACCGCCCGACCGGCACTGGCGTTGAGCCTCTCCTGACCCTGCTCCCACCCCCACGGTGTGTCGGGGGCGGGCATCCGCCCGCCCCCGACCACCCGTCACGACCGCCGACCGACGGTGCGGATCAGAGCCGGGCCAGGGCCCGGCGCAGCGGGTCGAGCCCGAGCGCACCCAGGTCGAGCGCCTGCCGGTGGAACTCCTTCAGGTCGAAGTCGGCGCCCTTGCGGGCCATCGCCTCCTCCCGGGCCTGCAACCAGATCCGCTCGCCCACCTTGTACGACGGTGCCTGCCCCGGCCAGCCCAGGTAGCGGTTCAGTTCGAAGCGCAGGTTCTCGTCCGGCACCCGGCAGTGCGCCCGCATGAACTCCCAGCCCAGCTCCGGCGTCCACCGCTCACCCGGGTGGAAGCCGAACGGGTTGTCCCGGGGGATCTCCAGCTCCAGGTGCATGCCGATGTCGACGATCACCCGGGCCGCCCGGAACGCCTGCCCGTCGAGCATGCCGAGCTTGTCGCCCGGGTCCTCCAGGTAGCCCAGCTCGTCCATCAGCCGCTCGGAGTAGAGGGCCCAGCCCTCGCCGTGGCCGGAGACCCAGCACAGCAGCCGCTGCCAGCGGTTGAGCAGCTCCGCCCGGACGGCGGTCTGCGCGACCTGGAGGTGGTGGCCGGGGACGCCCTCGTGGTAGACGGTGGTCACCTCGCGCCAGGTGGAGAAGTCGGTGACGCCCTGGGGCACCGCCCACCACATCCGCCCCGGGCGGGAGAAGTCCTCGCTCGGCCCGGTGTAGTAGATCGCCCCGTCGCTGGTCGGGGCGAGGCAGCACTCGATCCGCCGGACCTGCTCGGGGATGTCGAAGTGGGTGCCGTGCAGCTCGCTGATCGCCTTGTCGGCAAGCGCCTGCATCCAGTCCCGGAACGCCTCCTTGCCCTGGATGGTGCGCGCCGGGTCGGCGTCCAGCACGGTCACCGCCTCGTCGATGGTGGCACCCGGGCCGGCGATCCGGCCCGACACCATCCGCATCTCGGCCTCCAGGCGGGCCAGCTCCGCGAACCCCCAGGCGTACGTCTCGTCGAGGTCGACCTTCGCGCCGAGGAAGTACTGCGAGGCCAGCTCGTACCGTTCCCGGCCGGCGGCCTGCTTGTCCCGCCCCAGCGGAACCAGCTCGGTACGCAGGAACTGGCCGAACTCGGCGGTCGCCGCGGTCGCCGCCGCCGCGCCCCGGCGCAGCTCGGCACCGAGCGTGCCGTCGGCGTCCAGCCGCTGCACCAGCCCGTGGAAGAAGTTGTCGCCGTGCGGGTCCGTCCAGGTGTCGCACTGCTTGGCCACCTCGGTCAGCTGCACCTTGGAGCTGACCCGGCCGGCGGCGGCGGCCTCACGCAGTGTGGTCTTGTAGCCCTCCAGGGTGGCGGCGAACCGGTTGAGCCGGGCGGCGACGGCGGCCCGGCCCTGCTCACCCTCGGTGGGCATCAGGTCGAAGACCATCCGGATCTCGTGCAGGCCGCTGGCGATGACGTTCACCTCGCTGGTGATCTCGCCCGCGTCGTGCCGGGCCAGCTCCAGCCCCAGGCGTTCCTGCATCGCCTCCTTGGCGGTCCGCTCCGCCTCGGACTCCGGCTCGGTCACGTCCAGGTCGGTGAGGGTGCGCCGGGTCAGTTCGGCCCGTGCCTCGTAACCGGCGGGCGAGAGGTCGTCGAGCTGGTCGTCGTAGCCGGCGATGCCGACGTAGGTGGCGCCGGTCGGGCTCAGCTGCGCCCAGTCGGCCACGTACCGGTTCGCGAGGTCATCGATTCGTCCCACGCTGCGACCCTACGTGACCGTCGGGGCCGGTTGTCGAGTGTGTTTGCCGAGCCCGGGGTGATCGGCACGCTGGAGCCGTCGTTGCGGTATCCGTGCCCCGGGGATACCGCAACATCGCCCCAGAAAAGTGGATCATCCCGAGGCGCGGGCGCGGGTCCAGTCGAGCAGGCGGTCCGCCGGCCAGGTGTTGACCACCCGGTCGGCGGGGACACCGCACAACGCGGCCCGCACGCAGCCGAACCGCTGCCAGTCGAGCTGCCCGGGGGCGTGCGCGTCGGTGTCGATGGCGAACCGGCAGCCGGCCTCCAGGGCCCGGCGGATCAGCCGCTTCGGCGGGTCCTGCCGCTCCGGCCGGGAGTTGATCTCCACGGCCACGTCGTGTTCGGCGCAGGCGGCGAAGACCGCGTCCGCGTCGAAGTCGCTCTCGGCGCGCGTCCGCGCCCGGTGCCCCTTGTCACCCGGGCCGGTCACCCCGGCGGGTCGGGACGACACCATCCGCCCGGTGCAGTGGCCGAGGATGTCCAGGTGCGGGTTGGCGATCGCGGTGAGCATCCGGCGGGTCATCCGGGCCCGCTCGTCGCGCAGCCCGCTGTGCACCGAACCGACCACCACGTCGAGCCGGGCCAGCAGCTCCTCGTCCTGGTCGAGGGTGCCGTCGGCGAGGATGTCCACCTCGATCCCGGTGAGGATGCGGAACCCCTCGGGCAGCGCCGCGTTCACCGCCGCCACGTGGTCGAGCTGCCGGCGCAGCCGGTCGGCGGTGAGGCCCCGGGCCACGGTCAGCCGGGGCGAGTGGTCGGTCAGCACCACGTACTCGTGGCCGAGTTCGACCGCCGCGAGCGCCATCTCCTCGATCGGTGACCCGCCGTCGGACCAGTCCGAGTGGGTGTGGCAGTCGCCGCGCAGCGCGGCCCGCAGCGCGGCGGCCGCCTCGTCGAGGTCGACGCCCTCGGTGGCGACCAGCCGGCGCAGGTAGACCGGTTCCTCGCCGGCCAGCGACTCGGTGACGCAGCGGGCGGTCACGTCGCCGACCCCGGGCAGGTCGGTGAGCGTGCCGGCCCGGGTCCGCTCGGCCAGCTCCGCCGCCGGCAGCGCGGCCAGGGCGGTCGCCGCCGAGCGGAACGCGCGTACCCGGTAGGTGGCCTCGTTGGCCCGCTCCAGCAGGAAAGCGATCCGGCGCAGGTCGGCGACGGGGTCTCTGGCGCTCATGGATGGCAACCTACGCGCCCGCGCCGCCGGTCGGGGGACGACCGGCGGCGCGGAGGTGTACGCGGGGGAGGCGGATCAGGAGTACGGCAGCTTCACCACCGACTGGTTGCCGGTGCCGAGAGTGGACGGGTTGACGCCGATCGCCGACCAGACCTCCACCCTGACCGTGCCGCCGGAGAGGTTGCCCAGCGTGCCGGTGGCCGAGTGCAGGCCGGCGTTCTGCGTGTAGTGCTCGTAGCCGGGCACCGGGTCGGTGGCGAAGTACCGGTAGGTCTCCACCCGGTCGAAGGTGCCGTCCCCGGTCAGGTCGTAGGAGACCCGGGCCTGCACCCCGTTGCCGACCGACTGGCCGGCGTCGAGGAACAGGTCGAACCCGGTCTGTCCCCCGGTGTAGGCGAGGTTGAGCCGGGTCGCGGTGAACACCACCGGGTTGCTGGGGGTGCCGTCGTGGTTCGCGCCCCCGGAGCCGGGGACGGTGGTCGTCGCCGCGCTGCCGGCGGAACCGAGCCCGCCACCGGGCAGCAGGAACCGGGTCGGCGAACCGGCCGGCGGGGTGGTCGGCGGCGGGGTCGGGCTGGTCGGGGTCGGCGACGGCCCGGTCGGCGTCGGGGTGGGGGTGGGCGACGTCGTCGGGGAGGTGGTCGGCGTCGGGCTCGGGTTGGTGCCGCCGGCCGCGTTGCCGCCGCTCCAGGTGTACGCCCCGGTCGTGGCGGTCTTCCCGGCGGCCACGGTGAGACTGGTCCCGTCGGAGAACCGTACGGTCAGCGGCGCGGCGGTGATGTTGCTGGCCACGTAGGTGCGCGCGCCGTTGCGGCTGAACACGGCGGCCAGCGGGTGGCTGGCGGTGACCGTGGTGTCGACCTGGCCGAGCGCGGCGAGGTTGCGGACCCAGTGGAAGGTGTGCGCCCGGCTCTCGCCCTCCTCCGGGGTGTATCCCGGGTTGGCGCGCAGCTTGGCCAGCGCCGCGTCCGGGTCACCGAGGGCGAGGAACTGCCAGTGGATGTCCTGCCACACGGTGGGTTCGCCGCCGTTGTTGCGGACGAGTTCGGCGTAGTTGGCCCGGTTGTAGGCCGGCCGGTAGCCGAGGTAGAGGTGGCCGCCGGTGACGGGGAGCATGTTGATGCCCTGGATCATCTCCGGCTCGGCGCTGAACCAGGTCGCGTACGCCCCGCCGTCGCCCCAGACCATGCCGACGGTGGAGTGCCCGAACGCCTGCGGGTAGTTCTCGTCGTCGACGTCGAACCAGTACTCACCGATGGCGGCGGCCTGGGTGGTGTAGATGAACACGCCCGCGTCCCGGACGGCGGTGTTGCCGGTGGCCTGACCCCACTGGATCAGGGCGTTGGCGAAGTTCATCCCCTCCGACGACGACTCCTGGTTGTTGCCGGCGTTGAACGAGCCGTGCCCGGAGGCCCAGTCGTGCCCGGCGTAGATGTCGAAGTCGCGCAGGTAGGGGAAGCGGGTGTCGGAGCGCTGGTAGTTGTTGGCGTCCCGGATGAGCAGGTCGACCATGCCGCCGTACTGGCCCTGCGCGGCCCACGCCGGGTCGAACTTGGCGAGCGTCGCCGCCGCCGCGATGAAGTACCCGTAGTGGAAGTGGTGGTCGTTGAGTTCCTGGTCGGAGCCGTACGACGCCGGGTAGCCGATCAGGGTGCCCCAGTTGCGGTCGTAGTAGAAGACCTTCGCGGCCTTGCCGGGGGTGGCGGTGAACCAGTCGGTCAGGGTGCCGCGGATGGCGGCCAGCGCCGCGTTGCGGGTCTCGGTGTCACCGACCTGGTCGGCGATCTCGGCGATCCGGGCGGCCCGGCCGAGGCCCTTGCCGGTCCAGTAGGTGTCGGTGCCGCGCTGGTCCATCGGGTTGCCCCGGACAGCGGCGAGCTGCTCCCTGAGCTGGGCCAGGTCGGCGCCGGAGCCGGTGGCCACGGCGGGCACCTCGGGCAGCACCCCGTGGAACTTCATCGCGGTGCGGAAGGAGGCCACCCCGGTCAGCACCTTCATCCGGCCGCGCGCCGACGGGTAGGTCTGGGTGAGCGGGGTGCTGCCGGCGAGCGACTTCCACTGGTGCGGGTAGAGGCTCACCACGGTCTGCGTGGCGGTGCCCTCCCGGGCGGTGGTGGTGAACGAGTACGTGGTGGTCACCGTGCTGGTCGCCGGGTCGTAGGTGTAGCCGACCCGGGTGCCGGTGACGTGTGCGTGGGCGTACCGGCCGTAGCTCGTGGCGAGCGAGGCGCGGGCGGTGGCGTCGGTGGTGGGCGGCAGCAGGGCGATCGAGAAGTAGCCCTTGCCGGCCAGGCCGGAGGTGATCCGTCCGTTGGCGACGGTCCAGGTCGCGCCGGTCGGGGCGTACCCGACGTAGTCGTGGCCCCGGACGGTGAAGCCGATGGTGCCGCCGCTGTTGGACCAGACGGTGGCCGCGCCGCCGGTCGGGTTGATCTGGGCGTCGCCGCCGCTGGCCTGGAAGTAGGCGAACGGCAGCCCGTGGCCGATGGTGGCGCGCAGGGTCCGCGCCCCGTCACTCCAGTACGGGCTGACCGTCCAGTCCGTCCAGTCGTCGACCTTCACCACCGGTGCGCCGAGCGCGGCCACGCCGACCCGGATGTCCTCGGTGTAGGTGTACTTGAACTCGCCCACCCCGGTCGCGGTGCCGCTGACGGTGGCGGTCGACGGTGCCGAGAAGCCGAGCCCGTCGCCGAACGGCTGGTAGGACAGCGGGTGGGCGTGCAGCGGCTCGCTGTAGGAGCAGTTCGTCTTCTTCCACAGCAGCGACGACCACCAGTCGTTGGTGGGCACCGGCCCGGCGGGGGCGTTCGCGGTGGCGTACTGGCGGGGGTTGGTGGACAGCGCGCCGCAGCCGGCGGGCAGCGGGCCGACCGGGTCGGTGGTGTAGCTGCCGGCGCCGACGGTGGCCGCCTCGGCGGGGGCGTCGGCGGTGGTGAGGGTGAGGCCGCCGACGAGGACGGTCAGGGCGGTGGTGGCGGCGAGCACCCAGGGGGCGCGGCGGCGGGGGACGGGAGGTGTCATCGTGCCTCCTCCGCGCGGGGCGGGTGGGCCAACTGCGCGCGGTTCGTCGGAATTCGAGGGTTTGATGGTATGAGAGAGCGCTCTCTCTGCACCGGACGTTAACCGACGAGTAATACCTACGTCAATGCGTACGGCCGCTGACGACGCCGCCGACCCCCGGTCAGCCTGCGCCGGAGGAGCCGCGCGGCGCGCGCGGGCAGCCGTGCTCCCGCTCCCAGGCGGTCACCGCCGCCACCGGCGACCGGTTGCCCTTCTTGCGCCACGAGTCCAGGTACTTCGCCGGCCACACCACGCCCCGCCGGATCCACCAGTCGTCGTGCCCGGTGCACTTCGGCGACAACCCGAAGTGCAGGTGACAGACGTTGTTCGCGTTCCCCGTGCGGCCCACCTCACCGAGCCGCTGCCCGGAGCGCACCCGGACCCCGGCCTCGATCCCCGGGGCGACCACGCTCAGGTGCGAGCCGTAGTACCGCACCCCGTCGTCGCCCAGCAACGACACCGACAGGCCGCCGTTGTACGGCCCCAACGGCCCCTTCTTGTCGAACCGGTCCACCCGGCTCACCTCCAGGACCGTCCCGTCGGTGACCGCCACCACCGGCTCGCCACAGTCGGCGAAGATGTCGGTGCCCGGGTACCCCGAGTGCGTCGGGTGGTAGTCGACGTTGTCCGCCCGTACCGGGAAGACCCGGCGCAGGGCCGCCGCGTCCGGCGTGGCCGACGGCGTCACGGTCGGAGCCGGACTGCCCGACGGGCTGCCGGCCGGGGCCGTCGGGGTCGCCGGCTGGTCGCCCGTCGCCACCGTCGACGGGCCGTCCCAGACCGGGCCCGCGACCGGCTCGTCCGTGCCGCACCCCGCCAGCACCGCCGCCACGAGCAGCAGCACGGGGTACGCCGCACGGGTGCGCCGTGGGTCGGGACGCAGCAGGGACATTCGGACATTCTGACAGACCGCTACCGTGGAGGTCGCACCGCCAGCGGCATCCGGCCGACGACGGCCCCCGGAACGGCCCGCCGACCGGTCCCGGCCGACGACGGTGCGACGGGTTCCGGCCGGCCGGAGGGGGAGCAGTGACCATGACCGACCACCAGCCCGGACGCGTCCCGTACGCCGCCTCGGGGCTCTTCCCCGCCGGTCCGCCCCGCCGGCCGACGTGGCGGGAACCACACCCCGTCACCGGCGCGGCGGTGGCCGCAGGCGGTGCCCTCGCCGCCGCCTGGCTGGTGCTCTTCGGGTTGCTCGGTCACGACGTCGGCAGCTACGCCTGGTGGACGGTGATCGCCGGCGCGCTCGCCTGGCTCGTCGCGTTCGCCCTGGTTCGCTACGGCGACCGGGGGGCCGGTACGGGTGTGGCCATCGTCACCGCCGGTGGCTGGAGCATCGCGTTCGCGGTGGTCGTGGTGCGGTGGGCGGTCAGCGCGGACTGGCCGATGTGGTGACGCTGCGTCGTCGCGCGGCTTCGTTTGCCGCACCATCTTGACGTACCCGCTGTGACTGAGGACGCTCTTCGGTATGGCCTGGAACACCCCGCGGCTCGACTCCGAGCGGAGCCGTCGCCGCCTCCAGATTCTCGCCGAGTTGGCGGGCGCCCGCTCGGTACGCCAGCGGGAACGGCCGCAGCGGGAACGCACCGAGCGGCTGCGTCAGCTCATCGCGACCCGTCGCCGCGTCGCCGGCTGACGAACTTTCCCCGGATTGCCGGCCCTTCGGGGCGTTGAGCGGTCGGCTGCCGACCCGACCGGTTAACGTGCACGCGTAACGAGTCGGCTGTGCCGAGGTCTTTTTTGGGGGAACCATGTCGTACTTCGCTGCGGCCGTGGTGCGCGACGAGGGCGGCTGGAACGCCGCCGAGGTGAACCTACGCGGGGCCACCGACATCGACGAGGTCGCCGACCGGCTGCGTGACGTCGAACCCGATGCCGACGTGTCGCTGCTCTTCGTCGAGGCCGACGACGCGTACCTGGTGGTGCTGCGCCTCGACGAGGGGGAGGACCTGCGGGTCTTCGGCTCCGACTCGGCGTACGCCGAGGAGTCCCGGCTGGGCGCGCTGCTCGTCGGCGACCTCAAGACGTCGGTCACCGGCCTCGACGACGTCGACGAGCCGCCGTCGGCCACCACCGGTGGGGGCGACGAGGACAGCGAGCAGCCGGCCGTCGACCCGGAGGCCGACCCGGTCGGCGACGCCGACCTCCTCGCCGACCTGGGCATCTCGGCCCAGCGCCTGCTCAAGCTCTGCGCCCACGAGGGCATGCTCCCCGCCGACGTGACCGCCGAGGTGTGCCAGGTGCTCGGCTGCGCCGACGAGGTCGAAGAGTTGCGTGAGGTCTGACCCTCCGCACGTCGGCGACGCCACGGCGGGGTCGCCCGGTGCTGGCGGTGGCCCGGCGTTGCCTGGTGCTGGCGGTGGCCCGGCGTTGCCTGGTGCTGGCGGTGGCCCGGCGTTGCCTGGTGCTGGCGGTGGCCCGGCGTTGCCTGGTGCCGCCGGGCCGGTCGACGCCACCGATCCCGCCCTGGGCACCGTACGGCCGGGGCAGCCGACGCCCGGCGCGGCCGGCCGGGCCGGTCCGGGGGCGACCGAGGGACTGGCCGCGCCGGATCCCGCCGGTCGCCGGCAGCGGCACGAACGGTGGATGCGCCGCGCCCTGGAGATCGCCGTGACCGGCCCGGACCTGCCCGCCGGTCGCGACGATGCCGGGGCGACGGTCGACGACGTGCCGGTGGGGGCGGTGGTCTACGGCCCGGACGGCACCGAACTGGCCGTCGGCCGCAACGAACGGGAACTGACCGGGGACCCGACCGCCCACGCCGAGGTGCTGGCGTTACGCCGGGCCGCCGCACGGTCGGGCCGGTGGCGGCTGGACGACTGCACCCTGGTGGTCACCCTGGAGCCGTGCACGATGTGCGCGGGCGCGCTGGTGCTGGCCCGGATCTCGACTGTCGTCTTCGGCGCGTGGGAGCCCAAGACCGGTGCCGCCGGCTCGCTCTGGGACGTCCTGCGCGACCGCCGGCTCAACCACCGCCCCGAGGTGTACGCCGGGGTCCTGGAGACGGAGAACGCCGCCGTCCTGCGCGCCTTCTTCCGCTGACCCCGGGCCGGGCCGACGGGGCCGGCGGGTCGGGTTGGGGTTGGGGCGACGGAGCCGATGTTGCGGTATCGCCGGGGTGGGACACCGCAACATCGGCCCCGTCGAGCCGTCGAGCCGTCGAGCCGTCGAGCCGGCGGTCAGGAGGCGGCGACGGTGTCCAGGGCGATCTCGACCATCTGGCCGAAGGTCTGCTCACGCTCCTGCGCGGTGGTCTTCGCGCCGGTCTTGATGTGGTCGCTGACCGTCAGCAGGGTCAGGGCGCGGGCCTTGAACCGGGCGGCGATCGTGTAGAGCGCGGCCGACTCCATCTCCACCGCCAGCACCCCGTAGTCGGCGAGGGTGTCGTACAGGTCGGGCCGGTCGGTGTAGAAGGCGTCGGCGGCGAGGATCGGGCCGACGTGCATGGTGATGCCCCGCCGCTCGGCCACCTCGACCGAGGTACGCAGCAACCCGAAGTCGGCCACCGGGGCGTAGTCGATCAGCCCGTCGAAGCGCATCCGGTTCATGTTCGAGTCGGTCGACGACCCGATCGCCGCGATCACGTCCCGCAGTTGCAGGTCCTCGGTGAGCGCGCCGCAGGAGCCGACCCGGACCAGCGTCTTCACGCCGTACTCGTTGATCAGCTCGTGCGCGTAGATGGACGCGGACGGCATGCCCATGCCGGAGCCCTGGACGGAGACGTCCACGCCGTTCCACCGCCCGGTGAAGCCCAGCATGCCCCGCACCGTCGAGTAGCAGGTGGCGTCCTCGAGGTAGGTCTCCGCGATCCACTTGGCCCGCAGCGGGTCGCCCGGCATCAGGACCCGCTCGGCGATCTCGCCCGGCTTCGCGCCGATGTGCGTACTCATGGCAAAGATCCTGCCAGGCCGGCCCGGGGGATACCGGTGCGGCATCCGAACCGGTGTTCCTGTACCCTCGTCGGCGGTGGCGTGTCCGAGTGGCCTAAGGAGCACGCCTCGAAAGCGTGTGAGGGTTTACGCCCTCCGCGGGTTCAAATCCCGCCGCCACCGCTCGTGAACAGCGAGAACGCCCGGTCGATCCGCGAGGATCGCACCGGGCGTTCCGCTTGTGGTCCCAGTTCCGGTCTCGGTTGCCGAGGGCTCCCCGGCCGATGCCTGGGACCGGTGCGCCGGGCGGTGGTGGGCCGGCCGGAGCACGCCGGCCCACCAGGCACGTCATCCCGCAGGGGTGTGGCTGACCCGGTAGGTGGCGGTGAGGGCGTCCGACTCCAGCAGCACGGTGACCGGGCCGTCCGGCAGCGCGCAGGTGATCGTCCGCCCCACCGAGTAGCCGCTCGGGCCGCAGTACCGGATGCCCCGGCTGTCGAAGACCGACAGGCGGGCGTCACCGGCACCGGCGGTCCGGGTCCAGGTGAAACTCTCCCGGGCGGTGTGCCGGCCGGCCGGCACCGAGAGGCAGACCGCGAACCGGTCCGCACCGGTGGTCACCGTGGACCCCGCCGCGTCGTCGGCCAGCACCGGGCAGGCCGGCGGGCCGTCCACCCGGGCGATCCCGAGGGTGTACGAGGTGGTCGGGTAGCCGTCGTCGGCGTTCAGCAGCACCGAGTGCGGTCCCGGACCGGTCAGTTCGCAGGCGTACTGGCGCAGTGAGTAGGAGTCGCACACCTCGTCGCCGGCCGCGTCGACCACCGTCATCTCCGGCGTGGTCGCCTCCGTCGCGTCCCCCGGCAGCAGCCCGACGACCCGGGCCCCGGCGGGGCTGGGCAGACGCAGGCAGTGGTACTCCGCGGGGGCCCGGAAGGTGCCCCGGTGCGGCGCGTCCCGCCAACCCGTGTCGGAAGCGGTCGGGCAGCCGGTGACCTGCCAGGGCAGCAGCGCGAAGGCGTGCTCGACGTCGTTGTCGAGCACCGTGCGGGTCATGCTGCCGTCCAGGACCAGGGTGTACCTCCCCGCCGTGGGCACCTCGCAGGAGATGCCGGTGCAGAGCTTGTGCCCGGTGCTGTCGTAGACGTTGCCGTACCGCCGGTAGTTGTCGGAGGTCATCGCCTTGACCCGGTAGGTGCCGGCGGCGGGCAGGTCGAGGATGCGGCAGCGGATGCCGCCCAGCGCCCCGGCGGGCGCGGCCTGGTAGCTGCCGGGCGTGATCGTCGGGCAGCCGGCCGGATCGGAGAGCCGGCGCACCTGCAACCGGTACGTCAGGTCGGTGCTGTCGGCCTCCCACCAGGTCAGATGCGTGATCACCCGGTACGTGCCGGTGGCCGGCAGCACGCAGCCGTCCTCGTCGGACGGCTCCGTGCAGATCGCCGTGCCGGTGGCGTCGACGAGCCAGGAGCGGGCGTCGTTGTACCGGTCCGGCGCGACGTAGGTGACCACGCGTTGGCCGGCCGTACCGGTGAACGGCTGGCAGTTGGTCTGCACCTGCGAGGTCTGGTGCAGCCGGAGGGCGGACTGGTCCCAGGAGGTGCCGGTGACCGGGTCACAGCCGTCGGTGCTGTCGAGGCGGGTCACCGCCACCTGATAGGTGATCTCGGTGCCGAAGTCGTTCCGGTTGAGCATCAGCAGCGTGTACGACCCGGCGGCCGGGACCACGCAGCCCCGGTCGGGGTCGTACTCGGAGCAGACCTGGTCGCCGGCCGCGTCGTACAACGTCCAGGAGAGGTACTGGTCGTGGTACTGGTTGAGCCGGACCAGCAGCCGGCCGGCGGCAGGGGCGGTCACCGCGTGGCAGGCCACCTCCTCCTGCTCGTTCACCGTTCCGCTGCCCACGGCCGTACCGGGATCACCGAACGGGGCCAGCGGCACGGCCGGGCAGCCGACCGGGTGCGACAGCCGGGGCATCCGCAGGGTGTACGCGCTCGCGGTCCCGTACTGCTCCCGCAGGAAGATCCGGTAGGGGCCGGGCCGGTCCAGGCTGCACCGGTCGACGTACCGCACCTCGCACAACGGCTGGTAGTCGGCGTCGAGGACCTGTCCCAGCACGTCGGCCGCCCCACCCGGGTCGTACGTGCGCAGCACCGAGTGCACCGGCTGGTCGAAGCGGAAGCAGTGGGCCGCCGTGCCGGCGGCCAGCGTGCCGGTGATCCCGGGGGAGGTGAAGGAGAAGAACGACTCGGGCAGTTCCCGGCAGGTCGACGGCGTCCGGGTGGACTCGACGGCGAGGGTGTAGTTGCCGCTGCCAGTGGGGTGCGGCAGCTTCACGGTGATGGTGTAGGTGCCGGCCGGGCCGAGCTGGCACCTGTCCGAGTCGATGCCGAACCAGCAGACGTGCGCGCCGCTGGCATCGGTGACCCAGCCCTGGGTGTGGTCGCCGCTGCCCCGGGTGAGCTGGGTGACCAGGATGTCCTGGTCGGCGGAGGTGGTGACCGTCCAGCGGTGCTGCTGTGCGTCGACGATCGACGCGCACGTCACGACCGTGCCCAGCGGCAGGGCCCCGCCGCAGGTACCACGCCCGGGGCGGGGCACCCTCGGTGGCGCGGTGCGGGAGTAGGTGCGTACCGGCGGCTCGGTCGCCTTCGTCGCCAGCTTTCCGGCCGCTGCCGGGGTCCCCACCGTCGGCGCGGTCGGTGCCGCCCCGGGTCGCTGCGGTGCCGCCTGCGGTCCGGACGACGCGGCCTGCGGCGCGACCCGGACCGACGCGGCGGGCCCGGATGCCGACGCGGCGGGCGCGGGGGCCGGCGTCGGTGCCGCCGACCGTGAACCGGTCGCGACGTCGCCGCCCGCCGGGCCGGCCGCCAGGGACGCCGCCGGTCCGATCAGGACGGTCGCGGCGATGGTGGCGCTGATCGCCACCCACCGCGCGCGGGTGCCCCGTCGGCGGTACGGGCGTGTGGACAGGAACGTTCTCACCATGACTCCCCCGTGAGTGGCCGCGCCGCTGCGCGGGCGAGCCGATGATTCCACGGTGGTCGATCATGGGCCATCGGATGGTCGGTTGGTCCGCCACGCCGGCTCAGCAGGGGCCGTGCCCCTCCTCGAACAGGCGGCGGGCCCAGTCGGCGTACCCGGCGATGATCTGGCGGACGGCGGTGCCGTCGTGCAGGAAGAGGTAACCCCGGTCGCCGTCGCGGGTGAGCAGCCCGTCGAACCGGTACGTCCGCTGTGGAGCGTGCAGCCGGACCGCCGACGGGTAGCGGGTCAGCACCTCCCGGACGGGGGTGCCGACGGTGATCCCCTCCGGGGTGCTCATCGGGTCGTCGAGCCAGAGCAGCACCAGCCGGCCGTCGACGAAGATCGGGCTGGCCGTGCCGTGCCCGACCAGCGTCGTACCGCAGGTGTCGGCGTCGGTGTGCAGCACCCCGCGCCGGGTCAGCTCGGCCTCGGTGTCGCCGAACGCGGCCCCGGCCACGCCGTGCAACCCGACCACCTGGCTGACCCCGATCGGTCGTGCCGGAACCCCTGGCCCGGACGGATGGCTGCCGCTGCCCGCAGCCGTGGCAGCCAGGATCAACGCCGCAAGAACGGCAAATTGTCGTAATTTCATGGAATCCCCCAGTCCCCAACGGGACCGGGGCGCGCAGGTTGCTGGTCGGCCGCGAATTCCTGCTCTTCCCACTCCTCGGCCAGCTCGTCCCAGTAATCGGCGGTCAGGCCGCGCCGGCCGTGGGTCAGCCAGCCGTCCGTGTTCCGTTCCAGGTGCAGGCCCAGCTCGGCGAACGGGTCCAGCCACCGGCCGGGCTCCACGCCGAGCCGGGCCAGCGCCGCGTTGATCGGCCACTCCCCACGCGGCAGCGTGAAGGCCGAGTCGAAGCGGGGGCCCCAGCTCAACCGGCCGCCGAGCCAGACCGCCGACGCCTGGTGGCCGATCCCGCCGGCGAACTCCGCCTCCAGGTACGCCACCGGACCCCGCCGCGACCAGCGGTCCAGCAACCCGCCCAGGGCCGGTGAGAAGACCAGCTCGAACGGCTGCTCGGCGGTCGGCTCCTCGGGATGGTAGTCAGGCAGTGCGCCGGTCAGCTCCTCGACCAGTTGCGGGGTCACCGGCAGCAGCGCGAAATCCTGCCGCAGCGCGGCCAGCACCGCGTGATCAAGGTCGGCGGTCTGCTCACGGAGCAGCTCGACATCCGCGACCACCGCGCTGAGCTGGTAACTCATCCGATCCCCCCGGCCGTCCACACCCTGTGGATAGCACATGTGTACGACGGGCTCGGGGCCGCCGCGAGTGCCCGCACCGTACCGGGGTTCGCGGTGGGAGGCATGCCGGTGTTGGTGCTGCCCTGCCCGACGGGCCGGGCGGCTACTCGTCGTCTTCCGCAGGTGGCCGGGGCGGGCGGTGGTGGCGTGCCCACTCGTCCACCTCGTCCGCGTCCCAGACCGTGGTGCCGATCAGGCGGGCGAGTGGTTCGGGGAAGCCGGGCCGGCGGGTGATCTGTAGGACCCGTTGCCGCGACACGTTGAACAGGGCGGCCAGTTCGCCCGGTCCGTACAAGCGCGGTCGCTTCACCGTTCGACCGTAAGCACGGCATTGGCTTGACTATCGCTCCTTGCTGATTGACAAGGGCATGTCAGGTGCGGTGAGGTAGAGATGGCCTCCGGCCCGGTGGAGGAGCTTCCCGGCGGGTCGGGGTGCCGTGAAGTTCGGACCCACCTCGGAGGCGACATGCAGAGACACGCGCCGCTCAGACCTCTCTGGATCTGCACCGCCGATGCGCTGCCCTGGCCCTGCGGGAGGGCTCGGCTCGACCTGGTCGCCGAGTACGCGGGGGAGCGGGTCAACCTCGCGGTCGACCTTGCCGAGTTGTTCCGCGAGGCAATGGCCGATCTCACCCGGATCTGCCCCGAGCCGCCCGACCCGATCGGCACGTACCAGCGTTTCCTGGGCTGGGTGAAGACGACCCCCAGGGCCTGACCCCTCCTGGCCGCCCTGTCCTGGCACAGCTTCGGGAGGCGACGAAAGGTTGGCTCCGGATCAGGGCCGGCCCTCGCATTGGTGCTGCTCAGACGAGCGGAGGATGAACGGTATGCGTCCCGCGCATACGTAGTCAGTCGTGTTCGGCGGCGATCTCTTGCAGCAGCCCGGCGAGCAGCTCCGGATGGGAGAGCATCGGATGGTGCCCGGTCGGCATCTCTACCGTCCGCCCCGCCCTGGCCGCCTGGGCGCGCTGCACCTCCGGCGGGGTGGCCCGGTCCCCGGTGCAGACCACCGCCGTCGACGGGGTCGACCGCCAGCCCGCGTACCGGGCAGGGGTGGTGAGCACGGCGGCGTCCTGCCGGACCAGCCGGGTTGTGGCGCCCTCCACCGCCGCCGGGTCACAGTCGTGCAGGAACAGCGACGGGACCAGTTCGGGCCGGGCCGCGAACGTGCCGTCGGGAAAGAACTCCAGGTGGGGCGCGGGTCCGGCGGGCCCGAGATCGGCCAGCGATTCACCCACGTCGGGCAGGAACGAGCTGACGTAGACGAGGTGCCGGACGTCCCCGGCGTCTGCCGCCGCAGTGGCTACCATCCCGCCGTAGGAATGGGCGACGAGGATCGTCGGCCCGCCGTCGCGCAGGACCCGACGGGTCTCCTCGACGTCGTCGTCCACCCCCGCCGGCCGGCGCGCGTCCGGCAGTTCGCCGCAGCTCGGTAGCCGTACCGCGACGCTCGCCGTTCCGCCGGCCGCGAGCAGCGCGTCGACCCGGGACCACCACCACGCCCCGTCGCGTACGCACGCCCCGTGCACGAAGACGATCCGCATCGCTGCCTCCCCACCGGGCGGCACCCCACCACCCCACCTGCGCCGACCCTAGAGACCGGGGCGGGGTGCGGTACGCCCCTTCTGCCACGGGCATAGCGCAGCGGGACCGGGCGCTAAGGGCGGACGCGGACGCTCGGCCGTGCATCGCAGGAAACGACGAAGGGTCGGCTCCTGATCGGGGCCGACCCTCGCGTTGGTACTGCTCAGGCGAGCGGAGGATACGAGATTCGAACTCGTGAGGGTTTTATCCCAACACGCTTTCCAAGCGTGCGCCCTAGGCCTCTAGGCGAATCCTCCGCGAGCCAGGATACAGGTCCCCGGCGGCCGGGCCACCCCACCACCCCCCGAAGATCCACCCGGGGTCGGGTAGGGTGGGCGGTACCTCCCGTGCGGCGGTATCTCGTGAACCTCCCCAGGGCCGGAAGGCAGCAAGGATAAGCGAGCTCTGCCGGGTGCACGGGAGGCCTTTTTGTCTCCGCCCACCGGTACCGTACCTGCGGGTCGGGTCCCGGGGTGGTGGGTGGTCACCCGCGCCCGACCGGCGCAGAATGGCTCGGTCGAGAGGAGGCGGGACGAGTGACGCTGGCGCTCTACCGCAAGTACCGGCCGCGTACCTTCGCCGAGGTCATCGGCCAGGAGCACGTCACCGAGCCGTTGTCGCAGGCGCTGCGCAGCGGTCGGCTCAACCACGCCTACCTGTTCTCCGGCCCCCGGGGCTGCGGCAAGACCTCCAGCGCCCGCATCCTGGCCCGCTCGCTCAACTGCGAGCAGGGCCCCACCCCCGAGCCGTGCGGGCAGTGCGACTCCTGCCGGTCGCTGGCCGTCGACGGCTCCGGCTCGATCGACGTCATCGAGATCGACGCGGCCAGCCACGGTGGCGTCGACGACGCCCGTGAGCTGCGGGAGAAGGCGTTCTTCGCGCCGGCCCAGAGCCGCTTCAAGATCTACGTCATCGACGAGGCCCACATGGTCTCGTCGGCCGGCTTCAACGCCCTGCTCAAGCTGGTCGAGGAGCCCCCGGAGTACGTCAAGTTCATCTTCGCCACCACCGAGCCGGAGAAGGTCCTCGGCACGATCAGGTCGCGGACCCACCACTACCCGTTCCGGCTGATTCCGCCGAAGGTGCTCCGGCCGTACCTGGAGCAGCTCACCCAGGCCGAGGGGGTGACCGTCGACCCGGCGGTCTTCCCGCTGGTGGTGCGCGCCGGTGGCGGCAGCGCCCGGGACAGCCTCTCCGTGCTCGACCAGCTCATCGCGGGTGCCGGCCCGGAGGGGGTCAGCTATCCCCGGGCCGCCGCGCTGCTCGGTGTCACCGACTCCGCGCTGATCGACGAGATGTGCGACGCGCTGGCCGCCGGGGACGGCGCGGCGGCGTACGCGACCGTCGACCGGGTGGCCGAGGCCGGTCACGATCCGCGCCGGTTCGCCTCCGACCTGTTGGAACGGC
This sequence comes from Micromonospora sp. WMMD723, assembly GCF_049863385.1. Taxonomy (NCBI): domain Bacteria; kingdom Bacillati; phylum Actinomycetota; class Actinomycetes; order Micromonosporales; family Micromonosporaceae; genus Micromonospora; species Micromonospora sp. WMMD723. Next base: position 1,606,237 of record NZ_JBMKNR010000001.1, on the reverse strand, counting down.
TGCGCGACCTGATCGTGCTCCAGCAGGTGCCGGACGCCGCCGGCAAGGGCCTGATCGACGGCCCGGCCGACCAGATCGAGCGGATGGCCGCCCAGGCGCAGCGGCTCGGCCCGGCGACCCTGTCCCGCTGCGCCGACATCGTGCACAACGGCCTGGTCGACATGCGCGGCACCACCGCTCCCCGGCTGCTGCTGGAGCTGATCTGCGCCCGGATGCTGCTGCCCGGCGTCGACGACTCCACCGGTGGCCTGCTCCAGCGTCTGGAACGGATGGAGCGCCGGCTCACCCTGGGTGCCGTCGACCTGCCGCCGGCCGCCGCCGGCTCCGCGTCTCCGCCCGCCCCCACCGAGGTACGCCCCCAGCCCGCCCAGGCCGTCGCCGACACCCCGCCGGAGTCCGGAGCCCCCACCGGGGTGGCCGCCGCGCGGGCTGCCGCTGCCGGTGCCCGCCCCGGATCGCCTTCAGCGGCCCCTGCCGCGCCGCCGTCGGGTGGCGCACCGGTCGCCGACGCCGCTCCCGTACGCCGTCCGGTGCCGCCGTCGGCGGTGCTGCCCGATCCGGCGACGCCCGAGCCGCCCCGACCGGGCAGCGACCCGGTGGGTGCGCTCGACGCGGTGGCGGTCCGGCGGGCGTGGCCGGAGGTGGTCGGCAAGGTCAACCGGACGAACAAGCGGATCGCCGCCCTGATGCGGGACGCCGTGGTCCGGGACCTCGACGGGGACACGCTGGTGGTGACCGTGAAGTCGGTGGTGCTGGCCAAGATGATGGCCGACCACGCCCGGGTGCTCACCGACGCGCTCTACGAGGAGTTGGGCGGTCGCTGGCAGATCCGCTGCGAGGTGGCCGGTGAGCGGGGCGGGGTGACCCCCGGTGGTCCGTCCCGGCCGGCCCGCCCGTCCGCGCCTCCCGCCGACTCCCCGCCCGGCCCGTCCGACGGTAGTGTCACCCCCCAGCCGGCCCGTCCGTCCGCCGGCCCGGACGCCGGTCCCGGTCCATCCGGCGCGGCCGGCGGCCCGGCGGCCCGGCCCGACGCTTCCCCGCCCACCGGCGGGACCAGCGCACACGGCGGGACCAGCGCACACGGCGGGACCAACGTGGCCGGGGTGCCGGATGCTGCCGGTACCGGCCGCGCGAACGGCGCCGGTGCGGTGGACGGTTCCGGTGCGGGCGGTGCGACCGCCGTGGCGGTGCGGGACGGCGACCTACAGGCGCCGGGCGGCGGGACCAGCCCGGCCGACGACGACTGGCCCGAGCCGGCCCGTCCCGGTGGCGAGGACGGTTGGCCGGAGGCTGCCCGCCCCGGCGGGGCCGGTAGCGCGGGCGATGCCGGCGACTGGCCCGAGGCGGCCCGTCCGGGCGGCGCGGTGGCCACGGCGACGATGGCCGGCGGTTCGGCGCAGGCAACGGGCGCGCAGGCCGGGCCCGGCACGGCGGGGGCATCCGGAGCACGGGCGGTGGCACCGGCGGCTGCGCGTGCCGGCGGGACGGCGACTGCCGTACCCAGGCCGGCGGGGCAGACGACGGCCCCGGCGCAGACCGGTGCGACCGCCCCCGGCGCGGCCCCGGTGAGCAGCGCGATCGCGGCGGCGCGGGCGGCTGCGGCGGCGGCAGCGGCCGGCACCGCCAAGGGGCCACGGTCCGCCCAGCCGGCGCGCCGGACGGCGGACGCCGACTGGGCCGGTGAGCCGCCGTACGACCCGGACTACGACGGGCCGGGGCGTGCCGGTGGACGTTCACAGCCGGCGGCCCCGGCCTACGAGGGCTTCGACCCGGGTGACGAACCGCTGGACGAGGTGATCGACGAGCGGACCGCCCGGCAGTCCAGCGAGGAGCAGGCGGTGCAGTTGCTCCGGGAGGCGTTCGGGGCCGAGAAGATCGACGAGGTGGACGCGCGCTGACCCGCCGTCGCCCGGACCGGAGACCACCGGCCGTGCCCGACTAGGCTGGGCGCGGCCGAGCAGACGAGTGCGAGAAGGAGCCATCCGTGCGCCCAGGTGGACAGCCGAACATGCAGCAGATGCTGAAGCAGGCGCAGAAGATGCAGCAGCAGATCGCCAAGGCGCAGGCCGAGCTGGCCGAGGCCGAGCTGACCGGCACCGCCGGCGGAGGTCTGGTCACCGCGACCGTGTCCGGCTCCGGCGAGATCAAGAGCATCAGGATCGACCCGAAGGCGGTCGACCCGGAGGACGTCGAGACCCTGGAGGACCTGGTCGTCGCGGCCCTGCACAACGCCGCCGAGGCGGCCAAGGAGCTGACCGACCAGAAGATGGGCCCGGTCGCCGGCGGCATGGGCGGCCTCGGCCTGCCCGGATTCTGACCCGCAGATGTACGAGGGTGCCATCCAGGACCTGATCGACGAGTTGGGGCGGCTGCCGGGCGTCGGCCCGAAGAGCGCCCAGCGGATCGCCTTCCACGTCCTGTCGGCGGACCCGGCCGACGTCACCCGGCTGGCCGGTGCGCTGCGCAAGGTCAAGGACCTGGTCCGGTTCTGCACCACCTGCTTCAACGTCGCCGAGTCGGAGCAGTGCCGGATCTGCCGCGACCCGCGCCGCACCGACGAGGTGATCTGCGTGGTCGAGGAACCCAAGGACGTGGTGGCGATCGAGCGGACCGGTGAGTTCCGGGGCCGCTACCACGTGCTCGGCGGGGCGATCAATCCGCTGGAGGGGATCGGCCCGGACAACCTGCGTATCCGCGAGCTGATGAGCCGGCTCAGCGCGGGGACGATCCGCGAGCTGATCCTCGCCACCGACCCGAACACCGAGGGCGAGGCAACGGCGACGTATCTGGCGCTGATGGTCAAGCCGATGGGTATCGCGGTCACCCGCCTGGCCAGCGGCCTGCCGGTCGGCGGCGACCTGGAGTACGCCGACGAGATCACCCTGGGTCGGGCCTTCGAGGGCCGCCGCGCGGTCTGACCCTCGCCGCCCCCTGGCCGGTGCAGACATGCCGATGGCCGGCACCCCGCGTGGGGGTGCCGGCCGTCGTGTCGTAGGGGGGTCAGCTGTTCCAGTGCTGGGCGACGAGGTCGGCGGCCTGCTGTTCCCACTGGGCGTAGTGGTCGGGGTAGGCGGAGACCTGGACGGTCTGGGCGGCCTTGGTCAGGGGCATGTCCTGCCAGCCGTCGACCTGCTTGAGGCCCTTGAGGAACGCCAGGGTGGCGTACTCGGGGTCGGTGATCTGCTCGACGGTGCCCCAGCCGCTGGAGGGGCGCTGCTGGAACAGGCCCTGCGAGTCGTGGTCGTTGCGGTCACCGAGGTGGCCGAGGTTCTCCAGCTTCGACTCCTGCAGGCTGGTCGCGATGGACACGACGGCGGCGCGTTCGTCCATGCCGGCCTTCTTGGTGGCGGCGATGATCGCCTTGGCGTTGCTGGTCTGCTCGTCGTTGAGGTCGATGCGGGACTGCTCGCCCTGCACGCCGTGCGGGATCAGCTTGGTGGTGTCCACGGTGGGCTTGTCGGCCTGGACGGCGGCGACGGGGCGGGTGTCGATGGTGGGGGTGTCGTGGTTGAGCGGGCCGGCGGCGATGCCTCCGGCGACGGCGAGACCGGCGATGCCGAGGACGCTCTTACGCAGGATGGCGGTGTTCATGATGGTGGTGTTCATGGGGTTGCTCCTTCGGGGGTAGACGCCCCGACCCGGCCCGTGGAGGGCTGGGTGTGCCCGTGGGGGACGGGCAGCGGAAGGGGGCGTGGGCACCACGTCGGGGGCGCTCATACGGGGGGAAAGTCTGAGGGGGTTCCCGGCCGGGGTGGTTGCCGCTCGTGCCGGGGTTCAGGTGTAACGACCGGGGGTCCGGGGCCATTCCCGCCGGGGGGGTGCGGGGTCGGCCGGGGTGCTGCCTGCTGCGGTCGTACCGGGGTGTAACGAGCGTCGGTGCCGGGTCATTCCGCCGGCGGCCGGGACGCCGGGTGGTCCGGGTGCTGCTGCGGTCGTACGCAGGGTGTAACGCCGGGGGCGGGGTGGGGATTCCGGCCCGGGGGTGCCGCCGGTCACGGGACGTTGGCCCCGAGACACGCACGGAGCGCCGGACCGGCGCGGAGCGTACCCCCGCAACCGGACGCGGGTGCGGACGGCGACCGTCGGGAGCCGCCTCGCGGGAGCCGGCGGGACGGGGCGTGACGGTGGGTGACCGGTGGTGGTGGCGCATTCGGATACCCGGGCGATTTCCGGACAAACCTGCGACCTGCCGCTGTGACAGTCCCGTTTGTCGGGAGATCCGGCGGTGTCAGACGGAGTGCTTGGTGTCGGCTTGGTAGCGATTGCCTAACGGCCGTTCCGCTTCGGTGTGTCGTGTCATAGCCTCCCGCTCACGGACCGAGCCATGGACCGGCGTTGTTCAGGCGGATGACAGAGGTGAGAGATGCAGGCGAGAAGGCTAAGGACGGCCGTGAGCCTCGTGGCCGTTGCAGCCCTGGCGGTCGGCGCGGCCGGCTGTGCGGAGAGTGACCGCGGCGATGACAACAGTGGCGAGGCCAAGACGGGCGGCACCTTCATCTTCGCCGGTGCCGGTGACCCGAAGAACTTCGACCCGATCTTCAACGACGACGGTGAGTCGTTCCGGCCGGTCCGGCAGATGTACGACACGCTGGTCCAGCACAAGCCGGGCACTGCCGACCTGGTGGGTGGCCTCGCCGAGAGCTGGGAGCACGACCCCGAGGGCAAGGTCTGGACCTTCAAGCTGCGCCAGGGCGTGAAGTTCCACGACGGCACCCCCTTCAACGCCGCCGCGGTCTGCTTCAACTTCGACCGCTGGTACAACATGAAGGGCGCCGCCGCCCAGTCGCAGATGATCTACTACCAGGACGTCTTCGGCGGGTTCGCCAAGAACGAGGCCGAGGGTGCCGGCGAGGCGCTCTACAACAAGTGTGAGGCCAAGGACGACGGCACCGCCGTGGTCACCCTCAACAAGTACAAGGGTGCGTTCCCGGGCGCGTTCGCGCTGACCGCGCTCTCGATCGCCAGCCCGGAGGCCCTCAAGAAGGGTGACGCCGACACGGTCAAGCAGAACGGCGACTCCTTCGAGTACAGCTCGTTCGCGACCACCACCCCGGTCGGCACCGGTCCGTTCACCTTCGGTGGCTGGGACAAGGCCAAGAACGAGATCACCCTGAACCGCAACCCCGACTACTGGGGCGAGAAGGCCAAGGTCGACAAGGTCATCATCAAGGTGATCAAGGACGAGAACACCCGTAAGCAGGAGCTGCGGGCCGGCACTGTCCAGGGCATCGACTTCCCGGCTCCGGCCGACCGCAAGGCGCTGTCCGGCGAGGGCTTCCAGGTCCTCGACCGCCCGGCGTTCAACATCCTCTACCTGGGCATCAACCAGAAGAACCCGAAGCTGAAGGACCTGCGGGTACGCCAGGCGATCGCCTACGCCCTCAACCGTCAGCAGCTCGTCCAGACCAAGGGCCCGGGTGGCACCAAGGTCGCCGACGAGTTCATGCCGGACACCGTGCTCGGTTACGCCCCGGACGTGCAGAAGTACGAGTACAACCCGGACAAGGCCAAGCAGCTGCTCAAGGAGGCCGGCGCCGAGGGGCTGACCCTCAACTTCTACTACCCGCCGGACGTCTCCCGGCCGTACATGCCGAACCCGCAGGAGATCTTCACCGTCCTGGCCAACGACCTGCAGGCCGTCGGCATCAAGGTCAACGGCGTGCCGCGTCCGTGGAACGGTGGCTTCAAGGACGACGTGCAGCAGTTCGGCAAGCAGGACCTGCACATCCTCGGCTGGACCGGTGACTACAACGACCCGGGCAACTTCGTCGGCACCTTCTTCGGCCGGGGCAAGGTCGAGTTCGGTGACCAGGCCATGACCGAGATGTTCGACGCGATCGCCAAGGCCGACGCCACCGTCGACGAGGCGGGCAAGAAGGCGGCCTGGGAGCAGGTCAACCGCGACATCGCCGCCAAGTGGCTGCCGGCCGTGCCGGTCTGGCACGCCCCGCCGGCCATCGTCGTCACCAAGGACGTGCAGGGGCTGGTCGCCAGCCCGCTGACCGACGAGCGCTTCAACACGGTCAGCGTCAGCAGCAAGTGACGTCCGTCGGCTGACGCCGTAGGCGTGCATCGGCCCGGGTCGGGAGCAAGTGCCGGCCCGGGCCGATGCCGCGAACATCGAGAGTCTGGTGTGTGAGAGATGTTGCGAGTCATAGTCCGCCGCCTGCTCCAACTGGTGGTGACGCTGATAGCGCTGTCCGCGCTGATCTTCGTCTGGTTGCGGAACCTGCCCGGCGGCCCGGTCGAGGCGCTGCTCGGCGAGCGGGCCACCCCGGAACGACGGGCGCTGCTGATCAAGGCGCTCGGCTACGACCAGCCGATCCTCGTGCAGTACGGCAAGTTCATGCAGCGGGTCCTCACGGGGGACCTGGGCAACTCGATCCGTTCCGGTGACCCGGTCACCGACGTCATCGCCCGCGCCTTCCCGGCCACGATCGAACTGGCCATCGCCGCCATGATCATCGCGGTGGGGCTGGGGGTGCCGCTGGGCTATCTCGCCGCCCGCTACCGGGGCCGACTCCTCGACAACCTGACGATCGCCGGCACCCTGCTCGGCATCTCGATCCCCATCTTCTTCCTGGGCTACCTGCTCAAGGACGTGCTCACCCAGGACATCCACTGGTTCCCGCCGTCCGGGCGGATCAGCACCGGGATGGACAACACCTCGGTGACCGGGTTCTACGTCCTGGACGGCCTGCTCACCCGGGAGTTCGACGCCAGCGCCGACGCGCTCTGGCACCTGATCCTGCCGGCGGTCACGCTGGCCACGATCCCGCTGGCGGTGATCGTCCGGATCACCCGGGCCAGCGTGCTCGACGTGCTCAACGAGGACTACGTACGGACCGCCGAGGCGAAGGGCCTGCGGCACCGCACCATCCGGGGCCGGCACATCCTGCGCAACGCCCTGCTGCCGGTGGTGACCACCATCGGCCTGCAGACGGGCGCGCTGCTCTCCGGCGCGGTGCTCACCGAGAAGGTCTACAACTGGGGCGGGCTCGGCACCCTGATCACCGACTCGATCAGCGGCGGCCGGGACTACCCGGTGCTCCAGGCGATCATCCTGCTCGCCGCGCTGGTCTTCGTGCTGGTCAACCTGCTGGTCGACCTCTCCTACGCCTTCATCGACCCGAGGGTGCGTGTGCGATGACCGACCCGACCACCCGCCCCGGCGTGGGCAAGCCCCGCACCGGCGACACCCCCACCGGCCAGCCCGGCGAGGGTCCGGCCGCCGCCGGGCAGGCCGGCCAGTCCGGCGACACCCCCACCGGCCAGTCCGGCGACAGCCCGGCGCAGCGGCGGGAGCGCAGCCTCGGCCGGCTCGGCGACCGCAAGCGGGCCCGGCTCGACGAGTTGGCGCGGGCCACCGCCGACCCGGGCGGGGTCAGCCTCTACCGGGACGCGCTGCGCCGGCTGCGTCGTAACCCGGTGGCCATCGTCGGCGCCGTCATCGTCGGGTTGTTCGTACTGGTGGCGCTCTTCGCCCCGTTGATCGCCCCGCACGACCCGGTGCAGCGCTTCGACGAGCTGACCCGGGACCTGACCGTGGACAGCATCCCCGGGGCCACCGCCGGGCACCCGTTCGGCTCGGACCCGCTCGGCCGGGACTTCCTCTCCCGGATGATCCACGGCAGCCGGCAGACCCTCTTCGTCGGCGTGCTCGCCACCCTGATCGGGCTCACCCTGGGCGTGCTGCTCGGCGCGATCGCCGGGGCCTTCGGCGGCTGGGTCGACGTGGTGCTGATGCGCCTCACCGACGTGATGCTGGCGCTGCCCAGCCTGCTGCTGGCGATCACCCTGGTCGCGATGGCCAGCCGGTCGAGCCAGTGGACGGTGATCTTCGCGGTGGCGATCGTCAGCGTGCCGATCTTCGCCCGGCTGCTGCGCGGCTCGATGCTCGCCCAGCGGGAGAGCGACCACGTCCTCGCCGCGCGGGCGCTGGGCGTGAAGGAACGCAACATCGTCCTGCGGCACATGCTGCCCAACTCGCTGACCGCGGTGATCGTGCAGGCCACGCTGACCTTCGCGGTGTCGATCCTCGACGCGGCGGCGCTGTCCTTCCTCGGCCTCGGTGACCCGGACATCAACCGGGCCGAGTGGGGGCTGATGCTCGGCGTCGACGGCCAGCGCTACTTCGAGGTCCGCCCCGAGCTGGCCTACTATCCGGCGCTCGCGATCATCGTGGTCGCGCTCGGCTTCACCCTGCTCGGTGAGGCGATGCGCGAGGCGATCGACCCGAAGAACCGGCGGTGACGGCGGTGCGGCGGGCCGGCGCGACCGGCCCCGGGCCGGGCGGGAGCCGGGTGGACCGGCGACCGCAGCCGGGAGCGAACGACCAGCACAGTGAGGATGTGACCCGATGAGCCTGCTCGACGTACGCGATCTGAGCGTGGTGTTCCAACGCCGGGGCGAGCGGCCGTTCACGGCGGTCGACCAGGTCAGCTTCACGGTGGAGCCGGGGCAGACGGTCGGCCTGGTCGGCGAGTCCGGCTGCGGCAAGAGCGTGACCAGCCTGGCCGTCATGGGTCTGCTGCCGAAGCGGGGCAACCGGGTCACCGGCGAGGTCCTGTTCGAAGGCACCGACCTGCTCAAGCTGCGCCCGGACGACCTGCGGGACCGCCGCGGCCGGGACATCGGCATGATCTTCCAGGACCCGCTGTCGTCGCTGAACCCGGTCATCCCGATCGGGGTGCAGGTCGCCGAGGTGCTGGAGCGGCACCGGGGGATGGACCGCCGCAAGGCCCTGCGGGAGGCACGCGAGCTGCTGGACGCGGTCGGCATCCCCGACCCGGACCGCCGGCTGACGGAGTTCCCGCACCAGATCTCCGGCGGTATGCGCCAGCGTGCCCTGATCGCCATCGCGCTGGCCTGCAAGCCCCGGTTGCTGATCGCGGACGAGCCGACCACCGCGCTGGACGTCACCATCCAGGCGCAGATCCTCACCCTGCTCAAGCAACTGGTCGACGAGACCGGTACCGCGCTCATCATGATCACTCACGATCTCGGGGTGGTGGCGGGGCTCTGCGACACGGTCAACGTGCTCTACGGCGGCAAGGTGGTGGAGCGGGCCGCCCGGCACGAGCTGTTCGCCAGGCCCCGGCACCCGTACACGCACGGGTTGCTCAACTCGGTGCCCCGGCTCGACTCGGTGCGGGGCGAGCGGCTGCACGCGATCCGTGGCTCGGTGGCCGACAACATCCCCTGGGTCGAGGGCTGCGCCTTCGCACCCCGGTGCGACAACGTGGTGGACGCCTGCCTGGACGGCCCGCCACCGTTGGAGCCCACCGCCTCCGGCGGCGACCTGCGGTGCAACAACCCCGTTTCGGAGGAGGTGGCGGTGCCGTGACCGAACGGACCGGAACCACGGATGGTGCCGCGACCGGACAGGCCGGGGCGGGGGCCACGGCGGAGCAGGCGCGGCCCCTGATCGAGCTGCGCGACGTCAAGGTGCACTTCCCGATCAAGAGCGGGCTGCTGTTCGACCGTACCGTCGGCTACGTCTACGCGGTCGACGGCGTCTCCCTGTCGATCAACGCGGGTGAGACGTACGGGCTGGTGGGCGAGTCGGGGTGCGGCAAGTCGACGCTCGGCCGGGGCCTGCTGCGGCTGGTCGAGCCGACCGACGGTGAGATCGTCTTCGACGGCACCGACGTGCGCGCGCTCAAGGGCGAGTCGATGCGCAAGGCCCGCCGTCGGATGCAGATGATCTTCCAGGACCCGCTCTCCAGCCTGGACCCCCGGCAGTCGGTGGAGTCGCTGCTGGTGGAGGGGCTCAAGGCGCACGGCCTGGCCGACGACAAGGAGGCGACGAGCCGGCGGCTGCGGGACACCCTGCAGGCGGTGGGTCTGCCCGCCTCGGCGTTGAGCAGGTATCCGCACGAGTTCTCCGGCGGGCAGCGCCAGCGGATCGGCATCGCCCGCGCGCTGGTGCTCGACCCGGACCTGATCGTCGCCGACGAGCCGGTCTCCGCCCTGGACGTGTCGATCCAGGCCCAGGTGCTCAACCTGCTGGAGGACCTCCAGAACGAGCGCGGGCTGACGTACCTGATCATCGCGCACGACCTGGCGGTGGTCCGGCACATCGCCGACACCGTCGGGGTGATGTACCTGGGCGGGCTGGTGGAGGAGGCGTCCAGCGACGACCTCTACCGGGAGCCGATGCACCCGTACACGAAGGCGTTGATGTCGGCGGTGCCGGTGCCGGACCCGCTGGTCGAGGACCGGCGGGAGCGGATCCTGCTCGCCGGTGACCTGCCGTCGCCCACCAACCCGCCGGCCGGCTGCCGGTTCCACACCCGGTGCCCGTGGGCGCAGCCGACCCGCTGCGCCGACGAGCGGCCGGCGCTGCGCGAGGTCGTCGGCGGCCACCGGGTCGCCTGCCACTTCGCCGAGGAGATCGCCGCCGGGCGGCTGCGCCCGCACGAGGTCGAACCCGAGCTGGTCCGGCCGGACGAGGGCGGGGCGCCGGGCGACCCCGGTGAGCTGATCCCCACCCCGTGAGCAGGTGACAGGGCCCCCTTCCCGTCGACGGGAAGGGGGCCCTGTCCGGGTGTGCGGCGGCGGGTCAGCCCTCGGGGCGGTGCAGCAGGGCGAGCGCGACGGTGTGCACGGCGTCGAGGTCGGCCGGGTCGGCGAGCCGGGCCGTCCCGCCGGTCACCGCGTACCACTCGTCGGCGTCCTTGTACTGCACGGTGAGCGTGGCCTGGCCGTCGGCGTACCGGGACTTCAGGGTCAGCTCGCCGGTCACCACGCCCACCTCGTCGGTCATCACCCCGCCGGGGCCGGCGACCAGGTCGGCGGTCAGCTCGCGGGGCCCGCCGGAGCCGCCCGCGTCGGCGGTCATCCCCGCGCCCGGCACCGCGGCCGGGGCGGCGGGTCGCCCGTCGGCGGTCATCCCGGCGGTGGCCGCCGCCGTACCCGGCTGCGCGCCGTCGGCTGCCGTCGCCGGTGTGGCGGCCGGGTCGGTCCCGGTGTCGGCACCGGCCGGTGTCAGCGCTTGCTCGCCCATGTGCAGCCCCCCAACATGTCGGTGATGGCGGCCTTCTCGGCGCTGGTCACCGTCAACTTCCAGTGGTGCTTGACCTCTACCCAGTGTTCCGCGTACGTGCACCAGTAGGCGCGGTTCGGCGGTTTCCACTGCGACGGGTCCTGGTCACCCTTGGACCGGTTGGAGCTGGCGGAGACCGCGAAGAGCTGCGGTCGGGTCAGGTCGTTGGCGAAGTCGCCGCGCTTGGCGTCGTCCCACTCGTCGGCCCCGGAACGCCACGCGTTGGCCAGCGGCACCATGTGGTCGATGTCCACGTCGGAGGGGTCGGTGAAGGTCCGCCCGTCGTAGACGCTCTCCCACCGCCCGCCGACCACGTTGCAGCCGGAGAGCCGGATGTCCTTGCCGTCGCGCTGGAGCACGCTGTCCCGCACGTCGCAGTTCTTGCCGGTGTCCCGCCAGTGCGGGAACCGGTTGCGGCTGTAACCCTTCATCGAACCGGCCTCGGCGACGGTCAGCTCCGAGAGCTGCTCACCCACGTTGCCGGAGCTGCCGGGTGGCGCCTCCGGCTCCTCCACCGAGACGTCACACCCACCCGCGCCGAGGGCGAGCAGCGCGGCAAGGGCCGCCGCCACCGCCGCGCGGCCTCCTGATCTGGTACGCACAGACGACACCTTTCCAGCTTGCGGGCTTCCGGCGATCCCGCACAGTACCCAAGGCACGGTTTCCGCGTTTCGTGGCGTCTCCGGTCGAGGGCGTGCAGATTGGTACCCATGACCGCACCCGCTCACGCGCTCCGCATCCGTACCACCGCCGGGCGGGGGACGCTGCTCGCCGCGATCCTCGCCTCGGGCATGGTGTTCCTGGACAGCACCGTGGTCAACGTGGCGCTTCCCCGACTGGGTGCCGACCTCGACGCGACCGTCGCCGGTCTGCAGTGGACGGTCAACGGGTACGCGCTGATGCTGGCCGCGTTCGTCCTGCTCGGTGGGTCGCTGGGGGACCGGTTCGGCAGGCGGCGGATCTTCCTGATCGGGGTGGTCTGGTTCGCGGTCGCCTCCGTCCTGTGCGGGCTCGCCCAGGACACCAACCAGCTGATCGCCGCCCGGTTCCTCCAGGGCGCGGGCGGGGCGCTGCTCACCCCCGGGTCGCTGTCGGTGCTCCAGGCGAGCTTCCACCCGGACGACCGGGGCCGGGCGATCGGTACCTGGTCGGGGCTGTCCGGGGTGTCCACCGCGCTCGGCCCGTTCGTCGGGGGATGGCTGATCGACGCGCTCTCCTGGCGGTGGATCTTCTTCATCAACCTGCCGCTCGCGGCCGGGGTGCTCCTGGCGGCGGTGCGCTGGGTGCCCGAGAGCCGGGACGAGAACACCTCCCGCACCGCCGGCCGGCGCTTCGACATCGCCGGGGCGCTGCTCGGCGCGCTGGCCCTGGGTGGGCTCACCTACGCCCTGATCGACGCCCCGGTACGCGGCCCGCGCTCCTGGCCGGTGCTGCTCGCCGCCGTCGTGGGCGTCCTCGCCGCGGTCTGCTTCGTGCTGCTGGAACGGCACCGGGGCGAGGGGGCGATGCTGCCCACCACGCTGTTCGGCAGCCGGCTCTTCTCGGTGCTGAACGTGTTCACCGTGCTGGTCTACGCCGCGTTGAGCGGGTTCACCTTCTTCCTCTCCGTCTACCTCCAGAACGTCGTCGGCTGGTCGGCGCTGCGGACCGGGCTGGCCACCGTGCCGATGACCGTGCTGTTGCTGCTCGGTTCGGCGCGGGCCGGGGCGCTGTCGGCGCGGATCGGCCCCCGGCCGCTGCTGACCGTCGGCCCGGTCGTCGCCGCCGCCGGCCTGCTGCTGTTGCGCCGGGTCGGGCCGGGTGCGTCGTACTGGTGGGACGTGCTGCCCGGGGTGCTGCTGTTCGGGATCGGGCTGACCCTGGTGGTGGCCCCGCTGACCGCGTCGGTGCTGGCCGCCGTGGCGGACCGGTTCGCCGGGGTGGCCAGCGGCTTCAACAACGCCGCGTCGCGCACCGGCGGCCTGCTCGCGGTGGCCGCGCTGCCGCTGCTGGTGGGCCTCTCCGGCACCGGCTACGAGCAGGCCGGCGCGCTCACCGACGCGTTCCGGGGTGCGATGACCTGGTGCGCCGGCCTGCTGCTCGGCGGCGCGCTGCTGGCCGGCCTGCTGGTGCACCGCCCGGCGTCCGCCGACGGTGCGCCGGACCTGGTCGCGCGCCCGGCCACGAGCAGGTAGCGGCTCTGCCGAACTGTCACCTGGGGGTGAGGAGGGTTTCAGTCAACACCACCAAGCCGGTCGGTGACTCACACTGCACCCGTATGACGAGTTCGTCGGTCTTCTCGACATCGACCGAAAGCTGAACCGGGGCACCCTGCCTGGTCGCCTTGCCGCCGCGATCCAGCCGGTTGACCGTGTCGTCCTCCTGTTTGGTGGAGGTGATCACTGATACGTAGGCCTTCGCCTGCGAATCGTCCGGGAAGTAGGGCCGAATGATGGTCGTGAGATCCACATAACGGCCCAGCAGTGGATAGGTGACCTCCCGGTACTTGTCTGCTGAGGTGTTTCGTGGGCAGGTAATGGTGATCGGGCGCTGGTAACCGGGCTGACCACGTAGGGCCCGTGGTAGATCCACCAAATTGTCCTTCCCGCCCTGCACCTCCAAGGTGTCGAGGTGGACGCCGTTCGGAGTTCCCTGCCCGCCGGCAGGCTCCCCCGTATTCTCTTGATCGACCCTTCCTCGATCGCCGGCTGTTTGGGCGGATGCAGTAACCGTTGTCCGGCTAGCTGACGCCGCAGGATCGGAATTGGGTTCACGTTTCTTGAGATCGAGGTAGTCGCGTCCCAGCGACGCGGCGGCTATGAGGATGCCCAGCAAGGTCAGGGCAATCGTCAAGCGACGACCGCGTCTCGACCCTTCGTCGGGCTGGTGGCCACGGCTCTCTGCTGGGCGGAGGTTCTCAACGTCGGCCACGTATCTCCTCGAATGTGATCCACTAATGTTCGGACGGCATCTATCATCCGGATGATCGGACTCCATCCCTAACTGGCCGATGTCGTTTATGCGACAGTGGATCTCGTTGTTTCTCGGATGGAGGGGACTGCAGAATTCCCTGCTACAGATTGCAGGAGGTTCTTAGTGGTTCTACCAAACGATGGGAACGCGCCAAGCAGTCCCGCTGCTCCGCCGACGGCGGGCGACCAGTTGGATGCCGCTTCCCATCCGCAACCCGTGAATTCCGATAGTCGTTCCCCCCGTGGTCGGGGCGTGGCTCTCACTGCCTTGGGAGTTTCGGTCCTGGCGCTGTTGCTGGCGTTCGGGTCCGCTTTGTTCGCCTGGCGCGCGGTCGACCAGGCCAAGGACGCGAAGTCGTTCGCGCTGGGTAACCGCCCGGCGACTATTGCGCCGCCACCGAACCCTTCCGGTGCGGCCCCGGCCACCTCGGCGCCGGCATCGAACCTCCCGTCGGAACTGCCGTCGGGAATCGACGACGTTCCGCGCTCGCCGGGCGAGGCGCCGGTGCTGACCGAGCAGACCGTCTACGAGCCCAAGTACCAGAAGCAGCCGATGGTCCTGCAGGCCGCGTGTGGACGCGCGATGTACGCCGACCTGGACGAGCCGAGGGCCAAGAACGATGACGACCAGGCCGAGATCAGTCTGTCGACCAGCTGCAGCTCCAACCAGCCCATGCTCCGCCTGATGGACGGGGTGGAGGGCAGCGAGGACGCCCGTCCCGGCATGACACCGAAGGAATGCGCCGACAAGATCCGTAGCGCGTTGGTCGGACGGGACGCGCCCATCCCGGTGCGCAAAGGTACCGCCCTGTGCATCACGACCAGTTACCAGGATGCGCGGGAGCGCAGGGATCAATGGCGGATGATCCTGATGCAGGTGGTCGGCGTCTCCAACGACGGCGCGGCCACGGTGGAGTTGTCGGCTTGGAACATCCCGGACTAGTTGCGCCGGGCCGCTCACCTGTGGCTCAGGCGCGAGGCCCGTGAGGGCCGCTGCTGCCGTCACGGGCCTCGACGTGTGGATCACGAATGGCGATGGGGCCCTGACGTGTTCCGTCAGGGCCCCTCCTCGCCGGGGATCAGTGCCGGGTGCGGTTGGTGGCGCTGGTGACGGCCTTGATGGAGGCGGTGACGATGTTGGGGTCGGTGCCGACGCCCCACACGGTCTGGCCGTTGATGTCGCACTCCACGTAGGCGGCGGCCTGGGCGTCGCCACCGGAGGAGAGGGCGTGCTCGTGGTAGTCCAGCACGCGTACGGCCACGCCCACCGACTGGAGCGCGTTGACGTACGCGTCGATGGGGCCGTTGCCGACGGCGGTGAGGGTGCGTGCCGCGCCGTCGACGACCACCTGGGCCTCGATCTCGACCTTGCCGTCGACGGTGCCGATCGTGTAGCCGGTCAGGTTGACGGCCGGGTCGACCTGGTGGTCGAGCAGGTAGTTGCGGGCGAAGATCTGCCACATGGTGCCCGGCTCGACCTCGCCACCGTCGTGGTCGGTGACCTGCTGCACGACGCCCGAGAACTCGATCTGGAGCCGGCGCGGCAGGTCCAGCTGATGCTCGGTCTTCATGATGTACGCGACGCCGCCCTTGCCGGACTGCGAGTTGACCCGGATGACCGCCTCGTAGGTGCGGCCCAGGTCCTTCGGGTCGATTGGCAGGTAGGGCACCGCCCAGGTGAAGTCGTCGATCGGCACCCCGGCCGCCTCGGCGTCGCGGGTCAGCGCGTCGAAGCCCTTCTTGATGGCGTCCTGGTGGGAGCCGGAGAAGGCGGTGTAGACCAGGTCGCCGGCGTACGGGTGGCGCTCGTGCACGGGGAGCTGGTTGCAGTATTCGACGGCCCGCTTGACCTCGTCGATGTTCGAGAAGTCGATCATCGGGTCGATGCCCTGGGAGAACAGGTTCAGCCCCAGCGTCACCAGGTCGACGTTGCCGGTGCGCTCGCCGTTGCCGAACAGGCAGCCCTCGATCCGGTCCGCGCCGGCCAGCAGGCCCAGCTCGGCGGCGGCGACCCCGGTGCCCCGGTCGTTGTGCGGGTGCAGGCTGAGTACCAGGCTGTCCCGGCGGGGCAGGTGCCGGTGCATCCACTCGATCGAGTCGGCGTACACGTTGGGGGTGGCCATCTCGACGGTGGCCGGCAGGTTGATGATCAGCTTGCGGTCCGGGGTGGGGTCGATCACCTCGATGACCTTGCCGCACACCTCCACCGCGTACTCCAGCTCCGTGCCGGTGTACGACTCGGGCGAGTACTCGTAGTAGATGTCGGTGTCCGGGGTGTGGATCTCGGCGTACTTGCGGCAGAGCCGCGCGCCCTGGGTGGCGATGTCGGTGATGCCGTCGCGGTCCAGGCCGAAGACCACCCGACGCTGGAGCGTGGAGGTGGAGTTGTAGAAGTGCACGATGGCCCGGTGCGCGCCGCGCAGCGACTCGAAGGTCCGCTCGATCAGGTGCTCCCGGCACTGGGTGAGCACCTGGATGGTGACGTCTTCGGGGATCAGGTCCTGCTCGATGAGCTGCCTGACGAAGTCGAAGTCGGTCTGGCTGGCCGAGGGGAAGCCGACCTCGATCTCCTTGTAGCCCATCTGCACCAGCAGTTGGAACATCCGTCGCTTGCGTTCCGGCGACATCGGGTCGATCAGGGCCTGGTTGCCGTCGCGCAGGTCGACCGCGCACCAGCGGGGGGCGGCCTCGACGTGCCGGGTCGGCCAGGTGCGGTCCGGCAGGTCGATCCGGAACTGCTGGTGGTACGGCTGGTAGCGCTGGTACGGCATCCGGCTGGGACGTTGCCGGGCGATCTGATCGGCGTCGGCGTCGGTGGTGACAGGTTGAGCCATGACGGAGTGCTCCCGTGGGTCAGGTGGCGTCAGCATTGCGAAGGTGTCGGCGGGTGTCGGGCGGCGATGCCCGGACGGTTGCCGAGATGGAGTTCGGATCTGCTGGACGGCGCGATTCGACTCCGCGACGGGGTGCCGGCCGGTCAGGCCCCGTCGCGGCGACCAAGGAGAAGGTACGCCCGCCACATGACAGAGTGACCCTACGTGATGAGCCGGGGGGTGCAAAGGTGGGTCCGGACTCTGAGATCCGAATCGCACCCGTCCCGGGCCGCCGGCCGAGGTGCCGCCACCACCGTTTCGGGCGGGGCGTCAGCCGAGCAGCAGGGCGTGGACCGGGTGCCGGCGGCGCAGCGCGGTCTCCCGGCGCAGCAGGTCCCCGGGCAGGGCCGACGGGTCGCCGAGCGGGCCCACGGCGGTCACCACCAGCGGGCGTACCCCGGTGGGCAGGTCCAGGTCGGCGGCGAGCGCGGCCCGGTCGAAGTCGCGGATCTGGCGCACGTGCAGACCGAGGGCGGTGGCCTGGACGCTGAGGTGGGCGATCGACTGGCCCAGGTCGTACGCGCACCGCTCCGGGTCGCCCGCGACGTGCGCGCCCAGCAGCAGCGCGGCGGCGTGCCGGGCCCAGCGCTGGTCGGCCCCGGTGAGGCTGACCAGGATGCGTTTCCAGGTCTCGTCGTCGCGGCGGCCGAGGGCGAACCGCCACGGCTGCGTGTTGCCGGCCGACGGGGCCCAGCGGGCCGCCTCCAGCAGGGACGCCGCCTCGTCGCCGGTCAGTTCGGCGGTCGGGTGGAACGCCCGGGGGCTCCAGCGGAAGGCGAGCAGCGGGGTGAGGTGAGCCATGCGAAGAGAATCCCGTATGGGGTATTTGGCGGATTAGCCCACTATGGCAAATGTGGTCAAGGCCACCCGTAACCCCCCGAACAGGGTCAGGACGTTTCCGGGCTCGGCTCCGCCCACGAACCCGACTCCCGGCCGAGCGGCTCACCGGGCACCACCGGCCCGGCCAGCGGCACCGTGTCGGGTGCCGGGCCGGGCGGTCCGGCCAGGGTCAACGTGCCCAGCGCCGCCCGGACGAAGGTGGGAGTCCCGTCCGGCTGGTAGCAGTAGATGCCCACGTCCAGCGGCGGGTGCAGCGAGGCGGCGGTGCTCTCCACCGCGTAGCAGGTCCCCGGCACCCCGGGTGGCGTGGTCGCGGTGGAGACCGACAGCGCGGTACGCCGGTCGGTGAGCACCTCCAGCCAGTCGGTGAACGGGTGCTGCACCCGGGGGTCCAGCCGGTGCGGCACCGCGTCGTCCCGGTCGCCCAGCCGTACGCAGCTCGCCGGCTCGGGGCGGCCGGCCGACGGCAGGCCGCACTGGAACAGCCCGTCCCGGGTGGCGGTGAGCGCGACGTCGGCCGTCCCGCCGAGGGCGCCCCCCGGCACGTCCACCCGCCAGCTGCCGTCGTTCGCGCTGGTCACGGTGATCTCGCGGGTCGGGCCGCCGGTGCCGGCCAGGGTGTACCGGGCGGTCAGGTGGCGGTCCCGGGCGGCGGCGGCCAACGCCGCCAGCTCGTCGCGGGCGCTGTCGACCTCGACGGGCGCCGGAGCGAACGGCGACCCGGTCGGCGGGGTGTCCGGCCCGGCGGAGGCGCAACCGGTCGGCAGCACCAGCACCGGCAACACCGCCAGCACCGACCGGAGCGGCCACCCCCGGCGGCCTGGCGGTTGCGGGGGCGGTGGGATCGGGTGGGGATGGGCGTGCACCGGGTCATTCTGCGCCCGGCGACCGCCCCGGACGACCCCGCCCGGGCCGGGCGGGTCAGGTCGCGTCGCCGGCCCGGACCCCGCTGCGCGGCGGTGGCCTGCGCCGGATGGTGGGATCACCCGACCCGCACTCGCGTACCGCCCGATACCCTGGGGTGGTCTGACACGCGCCGCCGGACTTCAGCCGGCGGCGTCGGCACGCTCAGGGTCGTCGCTGGGAGGGAGTGCGCCGTCGTGGCACTCGTGGTGCAGAAGTACGGCGGGTCCTCCGTCGCCAACGCCGAGCGGATCAAGCGGGTGGCCGAGCGCATCGTCGCCGCCCGCAAGGCCGGCGACGACGTGGTGGTGGTGGTCTCCGCGATGGGGGACACCACCGACGAGCTGCTCGACCTGGCCAACCAGGTCAGCCCCCTGCCGCCGGGCCGTGAGCTGGACATGCTGCTCACCGCCGGGGAGCGGATCTCCATGGCGCTGCTGGCCATGGCCATCCACAACCTGGGGTACGAGGCACGCTCGTTCACCGGCTCGCAGGCCGGCGTGATCACCACCTCGGCACACGGCCGGGCGCGGATCATCGACGTCACCCCCGGGCGGCTCAAGGGCGCGCTCGACGAGGGCGCGGTGGTGATCGTGGCCGGCTTCCAGGGCGTCTCGCAGGACACCAAGGACGTCACCACGCTGGGCCGGGGCGGCTCGGACACCACCGCCGTGGCGCTCGCCGCCGCGTTGCACGCCGACGTCTGCGAGATCTACACCGACGTCGACGGCATCTTCACCGCCGACCCCCGGATCGTGCCCAACGCCCGGCACATCCAGCACATCACCTACGAGGAGATGCTGGAGTTGGCCGCCTGCGGCGCCAAGGTGCTGCACCTGCGCAGCGTGGAGTACGCGCGCCGGGCGGGCTTGCCGATCCACGTCCGTTCGTCATACTCGACCAACACCGGCACCATGGTCACCGGATCGATGGAGGACCTTCCCGTGGAACAGGCACTGATCACCGGGGTTGCCCACGACCGCAGCGAGGCGAAGATCACGATCGTGGGGGTGCCCGACGAGCCGGGCGCCGCCGCCAGCATCTTCGACACCGTGGCCGGTGCCGAGATCAACATCGACATGATCGTGCAGAACGTCTCCACCGAGGGCACCGGGCGCACCGACATCTCGTTCACCCTGCCCAAGGCCGACGGGCCGACCGCGATGGCCGCGCTCAGCAAGATCCAGGAGCCGGTCAAGTTCAAGGGCCTGCTCTACGACGACCATGTGGGCAAGGTGTCGCTGATCGGTGCCGGCATGCGGTCGCACCCCGGCGTCGCGGCCGGTTTCTTCGCCGCCCTCGGCGCGGCCGGCGTCAACATCGAGATGATCTCCACCTCCGAGATCCGGGTCTCCGTGGTCTGCCGGGACACCGACCTCGACCGGGCGGTACGCGCCATCCACGACCAGTTCGAGTTGGGCGGCGACTCCGAAGCCGTGGTGTACGCGGGAACCGGGCGGTAGCCCCGATGGGACCGCAGCCCACCCTGGCCGTGGTCGGGGCGACGGGGGCTGTCGGCACCACGCTGTGCGACCTGCTCTCCTCCCGACGCAACGTCTGGGGTGAGATCAGGCTGATCGCCTCGGCCCGCTCGGTCGGGCGGCAGGTGCGCTGCCGGGGCGAGGAGTTGACCGTCGGCGCGCTCACCCCCGAGGCGTTCGACGGGGTCGACGTGGCGGTCTTCGACGTGCCCGACGAGGTGTCGGCGCACTGGGCGCCCGTCGCCGTCGAGCGGGGCGCGGTGGTCGTCGACAACTCGGCCGCGTTCCGGGCGGACCGCGACGTCCCGCTGGTGGTGCCCGAGATCAACCCCGAGCAGGTGCACCACCGGCCCCGGGGGATCATCGCCAACGCCAGCTGCACCACCCTGACCATGATCGTGGCGATCGCCCCGCTACACCACGAGTACGGCCTGCGGGAGCTGGTGCTCGCGTCGTACCAGGCGGTGTCGGGGGCGGGGCAGGCCGGAGTGGACGCCCTGCACCTGCAACTCGGCAAGATCGCCGGGGACCGGGTGCTCGGCTCCCGACCCGGCGACGTCCGGCAGGCGGTCGGCGACGAGCTGGGTCCGTTCCCCGCGCCGCTGGCGTTGAACGTGGTGCCGTGGGCGGGGTCGCCGGCCGAGCAGGGCTGGTCGTCGGAGGAGATGACGGTCCGCAACGAGTCCCGCAAGATCCTCGGCCTGCCCGACCTGAAGGTCTCCGCCACCTGCGTACGGGTGCCGGTGGTGACCGGCCACTCGGTCGCGGTGCACGCCGTTTTCGCCACCGAGGTCGACGCCGAGGGGGCCCGGGAGGCGCTGCGCAACGCCCCCGGCGTGATCCTGGTCGACGACCCGGAGGCCGGGGAGTTCCCGATGCCCATCGACGCGGTCGGCACCGACCCGGCCTGGGTCGGCCGGATCCGTCGGGCCGTCGACGACCCGCGCGCCCTCGACCTCTTCGTCACCGGCGACAACCTGCGCAAGGGCGCCGCCCTCAACACCGCCCAGATCGCGGAACTCGTAGTCAACCCCCGCCCCCGCCCCTAACCCCCACCCCACCCCACCCCCCACTCACCCGCGCCCACCCCCACCCCGTGTCGATCAAGGAGTTGTGGGGCCCGCCAAAGGCGTGAGTCGGGGCAAAAAGCCCACCACGAGTCCATGATCGACGGGGTGGGGGCGGGCGGGGCGGGGCGGGGCGGGGTGGGGGTGGGGCGGGTGGGGTCAGGGGGTGGAGAGGTGGACGCGGTTTCGGCCTTGGTGTTTGGCCGCGTAGAGGGCCTGGTCGGCGCGGTGCAGGGTGCGGTCGGCCGGTTCGCCGGGGAGCGGTAGCGCCACACCGACGCTGATCGTGCGGCCGGTGCGGCGGGCGGCCTCGGTGAGCCGCTCGGCGATGCGGACCGCCTCGTCGGCGTGGGCCACCTCGATCACCGCGACGAACTCGTCGCCGCCGGTGCGGTACAGCTCGTCACCGTGCCGCAGCGCCGCCTCCAGGGCGCGGGCCAGCCCCACCAGCAGCCGGTCCCCGGCCTGGTGGCCGTACGTGTCGTTGACGCTCTTGAAGCCGTCCACGTCGATGGCGAGCAGCGCGGTACGCCCGGGGGTGGCCGCCGCGATCCGCCGCCCGAACGTGCCGGTGTGCCGCAGCCCGGTGAGCGGGTCGAGGCTGGCCTGCTCCCGCAGTTGCGCCAGGGTACGCAGCCGCTCCAGGGCGGCCCACGCCTGCCCGGCGAGCAGTTCCATCAGGTTGACCGTGGTCGGGTCGGGGTGCAGCAGCCGTTCGTCGGCGACCAGCAGCACCCCGCCGTCGTCGGGTGGGCCGACCGGCACCGACACCAGGGTGCGTACCCCGGCACGGGCCAGCGCCTGGTGTTCCTCGGTGGGCGGGCAGCCCGCCTCCCCCAGGGTGTACGCCGCGCCGTACCGGTGGGCCCGCGCGACGAGCCGGTCGAGCTGCGTGGTCGGGACGTCGGCCAGGGCGGACCGGACCCGCGCCTCCCACTCGGTGGGGACGGTGGTGGGCGCGGCCACGCGGGGGCCGTGCCGGCCGGCGAGCACCAGCACGGCGGTGGAGAGGGTGGAGACCTCCCGGGCGGCGGTGAGCGCGGCGGTCAGCAGGTCCCAGTCGGTGGGGGCGGCGGTCATCGCGGTGGCGTGCCGGAGCAGTTTCTCGCTGCGGCTCTCGGCGGGCGGCCCACCCAGCGCCGCGATCCGGGCACCGAGCCGCTCGGCGAGCCGGTCGGCGGTCTCCCGCCACGGCGCGAGATCCACCGGCCCGCTCCACTGGAGGTCGAGCACGCCGATCGGCCGGCCCTGCGGGTCCGGCACCGGTACGCAGATCTCGGCCGTGACGTCGGGGCGCAGCGGCAGGTAGTCGGGGTCGGCGTTGACGTCACCGACGGCGGCCCCCACGCCGGAGGCGTACACCCGGCCGACGATGCCCGACTTCGGCGGGACGGCGGAGAAGACCTGCCAGGCCCCGGTGGCGGCGATGCAGCGCAGTCGGTCGTGCACCTGCAGCAGGACGGAGATCGTGGCGGGGGCGTGCCGGGCGAGTGCGGTCACCGTCCACCGGCAGGCCTCGGCGGCGGTCGACGCCATCGACAGGCGGACCGTGACGTCCCTGACGACTCGCTCGTGATCCACGTTCTTCCAGGTGGGAGAGGGCCCGGCGGGTGCCGGGGGCTGCGACCAAGCGTACTCAGCGGTGAACGGTCGGTCGCACCAAGATCACTTTGTTCGTACGCATGTTTCATCCACAGGGTGTGGACAGGGCCTGTGGGCGATAGCGTGGGGAGCCCGGCGCGCGGGAGGGGGCGGCGTGGAACTGCTCTGGTACGTCGCCTACGGGTCGAACCTGCACGCCGCCCGGCTCGGCTGGTACCTCTCCGGTGGTCGGCCGCCCGGCGGGCTGCGGACGTACCCCGGCTGCCGGGACTGCCGACCGCCGCGCCGGACGCTGCCGGTGCTGATCCCCGGTGGCATCTACTTCGCCGGCGAGTCCCGGGCCTGGACGGGCGGGATGGCCTTCTACGACCCGACGCTGCCCGGCGTCGCGGCGGCCCGCGGCTACCTGCTCACCCGGGCGCAGTTCGCCGACCTGGCCGCCCAGGAGATGTACCGGCCGCCCGGCGACGACCTGCCCGCGCTCGACGTGGCGGTGGCCGACGGCCGGGCCACCCTCGGCCCGGGGCGCTACGAGACGCTGCTGCGGGTCGGCACCCGCGACGGGCTGCCGATGCTCACCTTCACCGCACCGTGGCGGGCCGCCGACGTGGCGTGGACCCCGCCCGCCCCGGTCTACCTGCGGATGATCGCCGAGGGGCTGCGGGAGGCGCACGGCTGGACGCCGGCCGAGACGGTCGACTACCTGGCCGACCGCCCCGGGGTGGCCGGGCACTGGAGCCGGCACCGACTGGTCGGCCTGATCCGCCCGCCGGACGAGTGCGGATCGGTGGAAGGGACGCCGTCGCCTGACGATCGCGCCATCCATGATCACCATTAGGGTCCCGCTGCTGGGACTGGCGGACCGGATTGGCGACGCGGCGCATTTCCGGTCCACAGTCGCCGGCCCGCGTCGATAACCTCGGCTCACTTTCCGTGACCGGTCCCCGTGGACGCCGGTCCGTGAACCTGTGGGGGTACGCGTGAAGCACACCAGACTCGTCGGATTCGCCGTGGCGCTCGCCGTCGCCGTCGCCGGCCCGCTCGCCGTCGCCGGGCCGGCCCAGGCCGCCACCCCGGCCGTCGAGATCACGAAGGTCTACTACAACTCCCCGGGCAGCGACACCCGCTCCAACACCAGCCTCAACGCCGAGTACGTCAAGCTGACCAACCGGCGCAGCTCGACGATCAACCTGAAGTCCTGGACGCTGCGCGACAAGTCCAAGCACGTCTACACGTTCTCCGGCGACGTCCGCCTCGCCAAGGGCGCCAGCGTCTACATCCACACCGGCAAGGGCAAGAACACCTCCACCCACCGGTACTGGGGTTCCGGGAACTACATCTGGAACAACACCGGGGACACCGCCTACCTGCGCAACTCCGCCGGCACCGGGATCGACTCCTGCTCGTGGGGGAGCAAGGGCAGCTACACGTACTGCTGAGCACCGCTCGGACCCGCGGTGACCGGAGCGTTGAGGGGCGTTCTCCGGCCATCGTTCGACCGTCCCGGGAGGGCGGCCGGCGACTTCTCGCACCGGGAGTCGCGGCCGGTCCCGGGGCGGTCGACCCGTTTCCGCCCGCACCGGTCCGACCCCGGTGTCCGGCCGGGTCGGTGTCGGTCGGCTCTGCCATGCTGGGCCGGTGACGGTGACCTGGCGACACCTGCCCGCCCCGGCCCGCGAGATCGCGGTGGCCGCCACCGCGGCGGTCGAGGCCGCCCAGGCGCACGACGACGTGGCGTACGACGACGCGGTGCCCCGGCTCGCCGGTGCCGACCGCGCCGGGCTGGTCCTCGGCGGGGTGGTCCGGCTCCTGCTGGAGCAGGCGCACCCCGACGGGCTCGACAGCGACGACGTGCGGCAGGTGCTGGAACGCTGCGTCCGCTCCGCCGCCACCTGGCGACCCGACGTCGACCCGCACGTGGTGCTGGTGCTGCTGGCCGGGTCGCTCGGCGTCTACGACCCGGGCGACGACGACACCCCGCCCGACCCGGCCGCCGTCGCCGCTCACGCGCCACTGCTGGTGGCCGACCTGCTCGCGGTGACCGGGGTGCCGTTCGCCGGGTGCCTGGAGGCGGCGTTCGCCGAGGTCGCCCGCACCGAACGCCACGACGACTGACGACGCCCCGCCGGTGCGGCGGGTCAGGGGCTGGCGGCGAGGAAGACGAACGCGGCGAGCAGCACCAGGTGCACCCCGCCCTGCAGGACGGTGGCCCGGCCCGGCACCACGGTCAGCACCCCGGTGACGACGGTCAACGCCAGCAGGGTCAGCTGGGTGCCGCCGAGGCCGAGCAGCAGCGGCCCGTCCAGCCAGATCGAGGCCAGCGCGATCGCCGGGATGGTCAGGCCGATGCTCGCCATCGCCGAGCCGAGCGCCAGGTTGAGGCTGATCTGCACCCGGTCCCGGCGGGCCGCGCGGGCGGCGGCCAGGGTCTCCGGCAGCAGCACGAGCAGCGCGATGACCACCCCGACGAAGGACTGCGGCAGGTTCGCCGCCGCGACCCCGGCCTCGATGGTCGGCGAGACGGTCTTCGCGTCACCGACCACGGCGACCAGGGCGACGAGGAGCAGCACCAGGCTCGTCACCGCGGTACGCGTCGACGGCGGGTCGGCGTGCCCGTCGCCGTCGGCGTCGGCCACGCCGCCGTCGCTGGTCACCGACAGGAAGTAGTCCCGGTGCCGGCCGGTCTGCACCATCACGAACAGCCCGTACAGGGCCAGCGACGCCACGGCCGCGAAGGCGAGCTGGGCGGGGGAGAACTCGGGGCCGGTCTTGCTGGTGGTGAACGTCGGCACCACCAGGCTCAGGGTGGCGAGGGTCGCCACGGTGGCCAGCGCCCCACCGGTGCCCTCCGGATTGAACACGGCCACCCGTCGCCGAAGCGCGCCGAGCAGCAGCGAGAGCCCGAGGATGCCGTTACAGGTGATCATCACGGCGGCGAAGACGGTGTCCCGGGCCAACGCCTGGGTCTTGTCCCCACCACTGATCATCAGGGTGACGATCAGGGCGACCTCGATGACGGTGACCGCCACCGCGAGCACCAGCGAACCGTACGGCTCACCGACCTTGTGGGCGACCACCTCGGCGTGGTGCACTGCCGCCAGCACCGCGCCGGCCAGCAGGAGGGCCACCACCGCCACCAGCAGGCCCGGCAGTTTCCGGTTCCAGGTGACGAGCAGCAGCAGCACCGCGAGGACGGGTACCACGATCGTCCAGTCGGACATCCGGGGGCGGGGCAGCGCGGGCATGCCGTACACCCTGCCAGGAAAACCGGGTCGTCGCGCCGCGCCGGGCGACGGACGCCACCGGGCGGGTGGTGGTCACCGCGCCGACTCGACCACCGCAGCCTCGCCCGGGATGCCCCGGTCGACCTCGACCGGCGGGTCGCCCGCCCGCCGCCACGACCGGTAGTGCCGGAAGGCCATCGGCAAACCCCGGGCGGCGTACGGGTCGGCGGCGTCCATCACCTGCAGGTGCAGGTGCGGCTGGGTGGAGTTCCCCGAGTTGCCGCAGTCGCCCAGCTCCTGCCCGACGTCGACCTCGTCGCCCACCGCCACCCGGACCGACCCGGCGCGCAGGTGGGCGAGCAGGACGTACCCCTGGTGCCCGGCCAGCTCGACGATCACGTGGTTGCCGGCGACGGCGCCCGCGCCCCGGCGGACCCGGGCCGCCTGGGTCAGCGCGTAGGACAGCAGCGTCGTCGGCGACCGGCGGGCCTCGTGGTCGACCTCCCCGTCGTGCACCGCCACCACCCGGCCGGCGGCGGGGGCGAGGACCGGCCGCCCGAAGGCGAGGAACCGTTGCGGCGGCTCGGTCGCCAGCAGCGTCCGCCAGTCCCGGACGGTCGCCGTCCGTCGCCCCCGCACCGCCACGAAATCCATCGCGTACGTGGTGGCGAAGAGGTCGGTGCCGTGGCTGGGCACCCGCCGGGCGGGGCTGTTGCGGACCAGCCAGGTGCCCCGGAACGGCAGGGCGAGCACGACCGGATCGGGGATCGACATCGGGCTCCTCTACGGTCTCCCGGCCACCGACTCTACGACCACCGTGCTCCCCTGCGGCCCCGGCTCCTTCTCCCCGCCCACGCTGGCGCATGGTGGTCGACCGGCAGGGACGGTCTTCGGGCGAAGGCTCCATGCCCCTCAGGCATATTTATGCCTGACAGTCATATTCACTCGTGGATGATCGGTGCTGCCCCTGCTGGTGCGCTTACCTGACCCGGCCTTGCCCGGCCCTCGGACGCTTCCGGCACCTCCCGGCGTCGGCGGTCGGGGCTCGACCTCTCGTAAGACTGGGATACCGGTTGGCCGCAGTCGACGGCCAACCAGCATGCCGTCAGAGGGTCTTGTAGTAATGGACCAGGGGCAGGGCGGTCATGCCGAGACTGTCGTAAAGCGCCCTGGCGGCGCCGTGGAACTGGTCGCCTCCCGTGCCGATCGATACGACCTCGATCCCGGCCTGCTTCATCGCTTCGAAGGCATGTACGCACAGTGCCGTTCCGACGTGGTGCCGTCGTTGATCCGCCGCCACGGCGATGATGTCGATCGCACCACTGCGCTTGTCGGGGTTCGTCTGCCAGGCGGCAAATCCGAGGAGTGTGTTGCCATCCTCGGCGACGACAACGTGCTTGTTGCTCTGCGGGTCGTGCAGCCCGAGCCACATTTCGCGGTAGTCCTCACGCCAGGTGCCATGCTGGTTGACCATGATGGCGTCGCCCACGATCGACCGGAACGAGTCCTCGTAGAACGGGCCGAAGGTGGCGATGGTCAGTTCGAGCAGTGGCTCCATATCGGATGACCGAAACGGACGTAGATCCATGACTTTCAGTGCCTTTCGTCTGAGGGTATGTCGAACAGCCCGACCTGATCGACACGTCGGGCAACTCGTGGCTCAGATCGAGCCGTCCCTCAGAAGCGGGTGCGCCCAGCGGCGAAACACTGCATGATCCGGACAGTATCCGACCCCGCGCAACGCCGCCGCCCTGGTCAATCTTCCACCGGTTCGTCGCCGCCGGGGTCGGGCGTGGACCAGTGACGAGGCGCGTCGGTCGCGAAGTCCGCGCGAACCGACCGCATTCCGTTGCCGCGTACGTACTGATCCTGATGTTCGGGCTGCGCACGGGTGAGGTGCCCGGCCTCACCGGAGACGCCGTGGACCTGGCGGCGGGGGAGTTGTCGATCGGCTGGCAGTTGCAGCGGGTCGGCGGTCAACCGCTGCACCGGGAAATCAAGACGCAGACCCCGGATGCCACCCGCGACGCCCACAAGCGCTTGGGCGAGAGTCTGCGGTGACCGCTGCTGTGTACCTTACTGCTGCACGGAAGCACCAGAGGGCACATCCATGGATCGGATGTGCCCTCTGACCTCTGTCGGGGTGGCCGGATTCGAACCGACGACCTCTTCGTCCCGAACTGGCGGCGAGCCGGTCGGATCGGGTGTCATCCGAGGCCATGCGGCCTGTCGGGGTCGCGCTGGGTCGGGTGTGGTCGGCTCGGTTGCTGTACTTCGCTGCTGTACTGCTGACGTCGGACGCGGAGCTGCCTGCATCGAGTCGGAGGCGCTCATCGCATCCAGCCAAGGAATCGGTAGTGCAGGTTGCCTGCGGGGACATGGGCCAGGTCCTGGGCGGCGTCGACGAACTGGGCGGCCAGGTAGAGGGCCAGCGACACCGGGGCGCGGTCGTACTCCGCTCGCAACTCCTGACGACGGGTGGGACAGGGCCATTCGGCATTGCAGCCGCCGCAGGTCCAGCCCGGCGTGAGCGGAAGGTGTGTGGTCATCGCGGTGCCTCCCGGGTGGCCGGTTGATCGGATGGTGGGGCCTCGGCCTGGCTGTGTTCAGAGGGCCAGTGGTCTCGGCTGATCGGAATCCGGTGTGTGGCGTGGCAGGGCAGCTCGCTACCGCATCGGCAGACCGTCCGCCATCGCTTCCAGGACCAGACCGGTCGGTGTCGTCTCGACAGGGTGAGCGCGACGGCTGTCAGGTACTCCTCGTACGAGACGCGAGGCACTGGTTCTCCCCTCGGTTGTCCTGGTGGTCGGGGTGCCGGGCCGGCCTCTGGGGTCAACGCCACGGCTCATGTCACCGTAACGACGTAGGACTGTAGATACAATAAGATGTAGAACTGTTGGACACGTAGCGTCACTTTCGTGATCGACCCGAGTGCGGATCGCGCCGTGTTCCGGCAGCTCGCAGACCTCCTGCGAGACCGGATCACCTCTGGTGCCCTCGCGCCCGGGGCCTCACTGCCCAGCGAGCTGCGGTTGGCTCAGGAGTACGGGCTGAGTCGCACGAGCGTCCGACAAGCGGTAGCACTGCTCCGGTCGGAAGGGCTCGTCATCGTGGAACCACCGCGCGGCACGTTCGTCCGCGCCATCGAGCCGACCGAAACGGTGACTCTCCTCAAGGGCGACACCGCTACCGCCCGGATGCCTACCCCCGCCGAGCGACGCGAACTGGAGATGGGCGAGGGCATCCCGGTCATCGTGATCTTCCGCGCCGACGGCTCCCGCGAGCTGTACGCCGCCGACCGCATCCGTGTGGGTCGCTGACCCTCCGGAACTTTGGGGAACCCCGCCGGGGAACCGGATACGCGTCATCGGCTCGTATCGGTCAGTGTCAGGCGGCGCTGTTGAACCTGCCTGGATAAGCGTTCTCTGGCCGTGCCTACCGCTTCGTACCGAGGGGATCGCTGCCTCGTCGCTGCCTCCGGCGTCCGCATGGCCGCGGCTGTCCCCACGACCCCTGTGGAGCAGCTGTTCTGGGACTCCTGGCGGATCGCCTAAGGATGCGGGGTGTCGCCACCGACCGGGAGGCTTCGGGGAGCCGTTGGACGAAGTTCCATGCCTGACTACCGGCAGCCTCCTGTCGTCCTCACATGGGTCTATCAGTTGGATCTTGCATTTGAACTTTCAGGGCCTTACATTCACCCGCCCAGCCAGCAGGCTGATCCGGTAAGGCTGTTTGGTAGTCGGTGCCGTCAGGGTGCTTAATGGTTGAGTGCACCACGACGAACCAGACGAGGCGATCGCCAGCGTCGCTAACACCCGAGAAGCTCTGCTGAAGCGAGCCCGCCGCGAGGCGGCACCCGTACGGCGGACCTTCGTGCAGACACCTCGGTCCCTGGCTACCGACCCCACGGACCTCGCCGGCCCACTGGCATGGTTCGTCCGCACCAAGAACCTCCGGGCCCTGCAGGCCTACCTCATGATCGTTGCCGCAACCAGCAGTGGCACGGGCCCCGACGGCTGGAGTACTGCGTATCCGATCAGAGTTTGGGCCCGAGCCTTCGGGACCACCGAGCATGCCTCGCCGGCCTCGGCGTCTAACGCCGTTTCGAAGATCTTGCAAAAGATAGAAGATCGGAATCTAATCGATAGGTCTCGACGAGGTCGAGAGCGGCAAGTCCAAGTGACACTCCTACGCGAGGACGGTACAGGCGCTCCCTACACCCGGCCGAACGGCAAGACTATTGAGGACCGCTTCCTAAAAATCAGTCACGCCTTCTGGCTAGACGGGTGGTGTGATCGACTCAAACTTCCAGGTCTTGCCATGCTTCTAGTGGCCTTAAGTGAAAAGCCAGGCTTTCAACTGCCCGCCGAGAAGGTGCCGATGTGGTACGGATGGTCCGCCGACACCGCCGAGCGGGGACTTTCTGAGCTTCGGGAACACGGCATACTTGGAAGACTCAGAGGGCGACGGGTTGAGCCCCTAAGCCCTTCGGGATTCAGCATAATAAACACGTATTTCCTACGTCCACCTTTCGGACCTCATGCGTATCCGACCGGCCTTCCCATCGCCGATGGCGCTTCGAGACCAACACAGAGGTAAGAAATGACCACCCCCACCCCCACCCCCATTGTCGGGCCTTCCGTGCGAATGTTCTACATAGACGACTCCGGATCGCCAAACGACGGCTGGATTGTTTATTCCTGGATCGAAGTGACCTTGCTCGACTGGCGGATCGGACTACGAGCCTGGCTTGACCTACGTAAAAAAATGTTCGCGCAGCACAACATCCCGGCATCCTATGAACTGCACGCTACGAAGTTCCTAGGCGGCAGAGGTAACCCATCGCTCGACTCTTCTTGGAATGGCTCGAAGCAAACCCGAACTACTGTTGTCAGGGAGGCACTGGCAACCATTGGCACCTGCCCCGTACTTCGTGTAGGAACGGTTTACCGTCAGACGACTGCCCGCGGCAAGGCGTACAGCAGGGAACGGGGGGTTGTCTACAGCAAGCTGGTGGACCACGTCGACAACCGCTTGGGGCTGGCCGGAGAGCATGGGCTTATCTTCATGGATGGTGATGGGAGGGACTCCGGCTACTACAACGCCCACCGTTCCCTGAAGCTGGCACATCGCAACGTCATCGAAGATCCGCTCTTCCAGCACTCCCACCGCTCGCAGTGGGTACAGATGGCAGATCTTACGGCGTACGCCGCTTATCAGAGTCTCATCAAGGTTCCTGCCAAGAGGTTCGCCTGGGACTGGTACCCCAACCTTCTCGGACCGATCGAGGTTAGTGGTGGACCCATTGCTGTGTAGGTGCTTAGCGTCCCAAAAAGCTGGACCTGCTTGTCCACGTATGTGGGGCAGGTCCGCTCGACCAAGTTACCTCGGCAGCCCCTCGTACGTAAGTAGGAGCGACCGCCTCTCTTCCATGTACTAACACCACACCCGCTATACCACCAGCCAGCGTACCCGCTAAGGTGGCATCCTTCTGGACCTGGCTGGCGGCTGCCGTCCCACACGCACGAGTTGGTTCGGCAAATGGACCGGGCTTGTTCATCGCGCCCAGTATGGTGTCCGGGCCGCGACTCCGCGCATCCTCGCACGCTTGGCGGCTCGCGTGGCTGCTCGGTACAGGTGACGGCTCGCTTGCAAGCTCTGTTCGGATCGCCGGCGTCGTCTGTCCGTGTTCGCGACCTCGGGCGACTGTCCGCACGCTTCCGCCGGCGGGCGCCCCTCGTCCAGGCCAGTCGCTGTCGCCGCTCCTGTCGACAGCTGATTCGCACACGCGATCCGAGGTTGTTGTTCCAAGTCCATGGTCGTTGGGGTGGTGCCGGTTCGTGTAGTTCCGCTGGAAGTAAGAGCCCCGGCGTCCCGGCCTCCCGCGCCATCCTCGGCGCGGCTCCTGACCTGCTGAAACGCCTTCCGTTGGTTTCCGTCTTCCGTCGCCACTCGCGCTCCCGCGTCTTGCTGACTCTTCGCTGACGACGGACCCATGACGCGGCGCTCGCCGGCAGTACTTCGTCACCCAGATGGGGGCGCTTGGAGGGCACCAGCACCGTTGGTATCGGTAGCTGGAGGGGAGTATCCGCTACGACTATTTTCTGGCCTTTCTGCCGCCTCGATGGCTTCGATCATGGCAGCCAACGCCGTTGGAAGCCGCCACTCCCGGCAAAGCTCCTCGTACATACGGCCCAGGTTCTCGGCGCGGGAAAAGCATGTCCAGACCTGACTCAGGAAGAAGGCCGCCGAGACGTGATTCGCCGACATTTGCAGCATTGCAAAGCACTGACGCAAGTCTTGGTGCACATCTACCAGCGGTCTCCAGGTTCCGGGTCCGGCCGTCTCCCAGATGTCCAGCGCTAAGTCGGAGGCGAAGAATTTCTGAAGCATGTCTCCGACATCAGAGGCACGTACCGCTTCCATGGTTGCGCCTTGCAGATTGGCGGCCTTATTGATGGCACTGTTGTACTCATGTCGCTGATATCCAAAAGTCAAGAAGGCGGAGAGCAGCTTCGCGCGGCGAGCCAACAGCCTAATGTACGAGAAGCTTGAGTTGAGATAATCCAGTCTATTAAATGCAGGGATACGAATTGTAGACGACGCTTGGCTTCGCCAGCGGGCATTCTCGGGCGTCAACACCTTGGAGATGTAGTCGTTCAGGCAGACGAAGTACACCTCACGCGCCGATTCGTCCACAACCAATAGCAGAACCGGGATAGCAGAGCCCATCGATTCCACTGTCCGCAACTCTGACGTCTCAAGCACCTGCCGGACGACCTCGATCTCCTCCTCTTCTGAGGTTTCGTCGTATTGCAGTCGCCCCTTTTCCACATTGCGCCTGTGCTGAACCTTCAGCCTCTTAGCGCTGACGGATGAAGTAGTCTTCACTTGAGCAAATAGGTGTTCACCGTACGCGTCTGCGTGCTCCGCTCCATCAACGTCCGGCTCAAACACTTCGATATGGAGATCCAAGCCGTAGTCGGGCGTAATCTCACGCACTACCCAGTGCGCGGGGAGCTTAGATCTGACGATCTTTATTCCCTCGTCATCGCGGATGTGCGCGGTTACACGCCGTTTCGTTCTGCTCACGGTCCAATGCAACCAGTCCTTTGACCTCGGGACAACAGCCAACGGGCACGGGGCTCCGCCACTTTTTCCATCCCGTCTGCCGTCGACCCGCCCTCCTGGGGAGCGGGCCTCCGCCCGGCCCGCCATGTCAAGCGAACCTTGACGGCTCGTACGGACGCTGGCGGGTCGGGCGGCGGTCTGCTCGGCTCGCCCGGGTCGACGGCGGGCGGGATGGCTCGCCACCGCCACCACTCACGGACCGCGAGCCGCCGACGGACCCCCGGCCATCCTGGAGCCGGAGCGCCCCCGCCGGAGGCGCAGTAACCGCCACCCCACCACCCACCCAGCAGCCGCCAACGGACCCGGCGTGCGCTCCCCTACGCCGCGCGGACTGCTGGCCGCGCGGCCCGGCCGGCTGCCGGCCCCACCACCCCACCGGACAACGGCCTGTCGTCATACGGCGGCCCACCGGGCTACCCGCCCTCCGCGCCAGCCGCCGGGCGTGTTGCGTGGCCGGAGTCGGAGCGCCAGCGGAGCGACGGACGCGCGCCCTGGCGGCGGCGCGTGCGGCCCGCTCAGGGCCGCCTTGATAGACGTACAGAAAGTCCTCCCACACCGGCCGGCAGTCGGCTGTCGGCCGCCCTGCGCTTTCACGGCATGTTGACGTGTCGGTACCCGGTGCTACTCTGGCCCTCGTCGAGCACGTCAGCGCGGCCTTCCCGCCGGATCGCTGAACTCGACTTCGGCGCTGCCGAGCGGCCTTCCTGCCGCTGACGCGGGTCACGTCCCTCCGGCTCTCGATCGCACCGGCCACTGCGCCGGCCCGGAATCCGCTGAGCGGCCCAGCACGGCCTTCCCTGCCGTCCACGATGGCCCTCGGATTCGCGCACCTCGACGGGTGGGGATCGCCTGCGGCAACCCGCCGGTAGCCGACAACCAGGCACCCCACCCGTCCCGGCATCACCCAAGATCCAGCAACCCAACTCAACGGCGGTCCAAGGCCGATGGCCTGCAACCGCCCTCCGGCG
Source organism: Micromonospora sp. WMMD723 (assembly GCF_049863385.1). NCBI lineage: Bacteria > Bacillati > Actinomycetota > Actinomycetes > Micromonosporales > Micromonosporaceae > Micromonospora > Micromonospora sp. WMMD723. The sequence goes on along the minus strand of NZ_JBMKNR010000001.1, from coordinate 1,572,150 downwards.
TGAGCTGCCCTCTCGGGCGGTGCCAGGAGACACCACGAACACCACCGACGGACATCAGCCCGGCGTTCGGTGGCAGTTCGTCGCCCGTCCCCTGCCACCTCTTGAGGAGAAACCGTGTCCACCCTCACCGCCGGCCGTGACGCCCAGGCCCTGCGCCGCGCCGCCGCCCCGGACTACTTCGGCTGGCTGGAGCACACCCGCGCCGCCGGAGGCTGCACCCGCCCGATCCGCCTGGCCGGTACCCTCACCGCCGTCGAACCCGCCACCGGCCGGGTCTTGGCCGAGCGGCACACCGACGAGCTGCCCGACCGGACGCTGTACAAGGCGTGCGGGAACCGCCGTGCCGCCCAGTGCCCCGACTGCGCCTGGGTCTACGCCGGTGACGCCTTCCAGGTCGTCCGCTGCGGCCTGACCGGTGGCAAGACCATCCCCACCACCGTCAGCGCGCATCCGGTCGTCTTCGCCACCTTCACCGCGCCGTCCTTCGGCCCGGTGCACCACCGGCACATCCCCCGACACACCTGCACCCACCGGCGGCGCTGCGACTGCCGTCCCGCACCCTGCCGCGCCCGGAGCACCGCCGGCACCTGCCCGCACGGGCAGCCTGCGGCCTGCTTCACCCGCCACGACGCCGACGATCCGCAGCTCGGTCGACCGCTCTGCCTGGACTGCTACGACCACGACCACCAGGCCGTCTGGAACTACTTTTCCGGCGAGTTGTGGCGACGCACGAAACAGGCCGTCGAACGCCACCTCACCGCAGTGTGCCGCCGACGCGGCATCCCCCACGTCCAGGTCGTCACCGACTCCGGCCGGCTGCGCCGGGTGCCTCCGGTGCGGGTGTCCCACGGGAAGGTCGCCGAGATGCAGCGCCGGGGTGCGGTGCACTTCCACGTCCTGCTGCGCCTCGACGGCGTCGACCCCCACGACCGGCACGCCCTGGTGCCGCCGCCGGCCGGCGTCACCGTCGACGACCTCGACGCCGCCGTCCACGCCGCCACCCGACAGATCACCCTCACCACCCCGCCACACCCCGACCGCCCGCACGGCTGGCCGATCGCCTGGGGTGAGCAGGTCGACGTACGCCGCATCGGCAACAGCGACGGCGACGTGACCGACGCCAGGGTGGCCGCCTACCTCGCCAAGTACGCCACGAAGTCCACCGAGGTCACCGGCCACTGCTCCACCCGACTCACCCCGGACACGGTCGACGCCTACGCCGACCCGGAAGGCGACCACCTCGCCCGCCTCATCGACGCCTGCTGGCGACTCGGCCGCCCCACCCGGCACCACATCACCCGGACAGCCGGGAAGACGAAAGACCGTCAAGGCGACCTTGACCCCATACCCAATCCCTACGCCGGGCTGCGCCGCTGGGCGCACATGCTCGGCTACGGCGGCCACTTCCTCACCAAGGCCCGCCGCTACTCGGTCACCTTCGGCCTGCTCCGCGACTCCCGCGCCGCCTACCGCCGCACCGAGCACACCGACACCGCCGACAGCGACAACGCCGCCGGCACGGTCACCGTCGGCACGTTGGCCTTCGTCGGTTCCGGCTGGCTGACCGACGGCGACGCCCTGCTCGCCAACACTGCCGCCGCCCAACGTCGGGAACGCCAACGCGTCGGTCGGGAGGAAATCGCCCACCAGGCGTGGTCGGGGGTGGCGGCGTGACCCGACCCCTCACCCCGCGCTGGTATTCGCCGGCCGAGGTCGCCGTGCTGCTCGGCTTCGGCCTGTCCAAGGTCAAGATGAAGATCGCCACCGGTGAGCTGCGTTCCATCAAGGACGGCAAGTACCGCCGCGTCCTGCCCGAGTGGGTCGACGAGTACGTCCGCGAGCAGGTCCAGCGGCAGGAGGCTGCCTGATGCCCGCCCGCACCCGCGCCAACGGGGAAGGCTCGATCTTCCCGTACCGCAACGGCTTCGCCGCGTACGTCTGGGTCACCAAGCCGGACGGCAAGCGCACCCGCAAGTACGTCTACGGCCCCACCCGCGAGGTCGTCCACGACAAGTGGATCAAGCTGCACCAGCAGGCGAAGGCCGGGCCGGTTGCCACCCGCGTGCCGACCCTCGGCGACTACCTGACCTACTGGCACCGGGAGGTCGTGCGCCCCAACCTCGCGCCGCTGACCTGCGCCACCTACGAGACGATCCTTCGGCTGTACGTCATCCCCGGCCTCGGTGGGAAGCGGCTCGACCGGCTCCAGGTGCGCGACGTGCAGACCTGGATCAACGAGGTGGCCCGTGCCTGCCAGTGCTGCGCCCAGGGCAAGGACGCCCGCCGCCCTGAGCCCAGGCGGCGATGCTGCGCGCTCGGCCGGTGCTGCGGTGATACGCCGTCCGCCCGCACGGTGAAGGACATCCGGGGCGTACTGCGCTCGGCGCTCAACCACGCCGCCACCGAGGAACTGGTCACCCGCAACGCCGCCGCGCTGGTCAAGCTCCCACCCGTCCGCCGCCGCAGGGGCCGGGCCTGGACCAGTGACGAGGCGCGTCGCTTCCTGGAGTCCGCGCGGGCCGACCGCGATCCGTTGTACGCCGCGTACGTGCTGATCCTGGTCCTCGGCCTGCGCAAGGGCGAGGTGCTCGGCCTCACCGAGGACGCCGTCGATCTGGCGGCGGGGGAGCTGTCGGTCGGCTGGCAGTTGCAGCGGGTCGGCGGCCAACTGCTGCACCGCGAGACCAAGACGCACACCTCGGACGCCACGCTCCCACTTCCGGACATCTGCGCGGCGGCGCTTGACCTCCGTCAGCAGGCGAGGAAGAACGACCGCGATCACGCGGGGATCGCCTGGCAGGGCTCCCCGCTGCTGTTCACCACCCGCTACGGGACGCCCATCGAGCCGCGCAACGTCAACCGCTCCTGGGACGCCCGCTGCGCCCGCGCCGGAGTTCGGAAGATCACCGTGCACGACGCCCGGCGTACCTGCGCGACCCTGCTCGTCGACCTGGACGTGCATCCGCGCGTCATCATGCAGGTGCTCCGGCATGCCGAGGTGTCGGTGACGATGGAGATCTATTCGCAGGCGTCCTCGGACGCCACCCGCGACGCCCTCAAGCGGCTGGGGGAGAGCCTGCGGTGATCACCGCTGCTGTACTTCACTGCTGTACAGAAGCACTAGAGGGCACATCCATGGATCGGATGTGCCCTCTGACCTCTGTCGGGGTGGCCGGATTCGAACCGACGACCTCTTCGTCCCGAACGAAGCGCGCTACCAAGCTGCGCCACACCCCGAGGCGTGCGGTGAAATAGTAGCCCACCCGCTCCGCCGATCAAACTCGGTACCCCCCGCTCCGGCGACGGCCAGGCCGGCACCCGGCCCCGGCCTGCCCAACCCCATGATCAGATTGCCGAAATGACGACGACACGCCGTCACGACTGCGCGAAACGGCAATCTGATCATGGGGGCGGAGCGGTGGAGGTAGCAGAGCAGGGGGCAGCAGAGCGGGGGTCAGCGGGGGGTGAGGGTGAGGATGCTGGCCTCGGGTGGGCAGGCGAAGCGGACCGGGGCGGTGGGGTGGGTGCCGAGGCCCGCCGAGACGTGCAGCCAGGAGTCGGAGCCGGGCCAGCGGTGCAGGCCCTTCGCCATCGCCCTGGGCAGTCCGCAGTTGGTCACCAGCGCGCCGTAGCCGGGTACGCAGACCTGACCGCCGTGGGTGTGCCCGGCCAGCAGCAGGCCGAAGCCGTCGGCGGCCATCTGGTCGAGCAGCGCCGGTTCCGGGGCGTGGGCGAGCGCGATGGACAGGTCGGCGGCGGGGGTGACCGGGCCGGCTACGGCCGGGTAGTCGTCCTGCTCGATGTGCGGGTCGTCCACGCCGACCAGCTCGACCAGGCGGCCACCGGCCTTGATCGAGGTGCGCGCGTTGTTGAGGTCCGCCCAGCCGGCCCCGGTGAGCACGTCCCGCAGTTCCTCGTACGGCAGGGCGGCGCCCTCGGTGTACTCCCGGCCGGGCAGGAAGTAGGTGAACGGGTTCTTCCAGACCGGCCCGGTGTAGTCGTTGGAGCCGAAGACGAACGCGCCGGGGTAGTCGAGCAGGGGTTGCAGGGCGCGCAGCACTCCGGGCACCGCGTCGGGGTGGGCCATGTTGTCCCCGGTGACCACCACCAGGTCCGGGTCGAGGGCGGCCAGCGACGCCACCCACTGCTGCTTGCGCCGCTGGTCGGGCATCATGTGCAGGTCCGACAGGTGCAGCACGCGCAGCGGCTCGGCGTCGGCCGGCAGCACCGGCACGTCGTACCGGCGCAGGGTGAACATGTTGCGTTCGACGAGGGACGCGTACGCCAGTGTGGCCGCCCCGGCGGCGACGGTCCCGGCGGCGAGGCCGAATAGTGTGCGCTTTCGCATGCCGACCAGGGTAGTTTGACCGTCCATGAGCACGCTGAAGGACCGCCTGACCGCAGACATGCGCGCCGCCCTCAAGGCGCGCGACGAGCTGACCACCTCCACGTTGCGGATGGCGCTGGCCGCCGTCGGCAACGCCGAGGTCGCCGGCAAGGCCAAGCGCGAGCTCTCCGACGACGAGGTGCTCGCGGTGCTGACCAAGGAGGCGAAGAAGCGCCGGGAGGCGGCTGCCGCGTTCGCCGACGCCGGTCGTGCCGAGCAGGCCGACAAGGAGACCGCCGAGGGTGCGGTGCTGGACCGCTACCTGCCGAAGCAGCTCGCCGAGCAGGAGCTGACGGAGCTGGTCGCGGGGGCGCTGGCCGCAGGCGGCTTCACCGAGAAGTCCCAGATGGGCCCGGCGATGAAGGCGGCCCAGGCCGCGGTGGCCGGCCGGGCCGAGGGTGGTCGCGTCGCCGCCGAGGTACGCCGACAGCTCGGCCTCTGACCCACCGTCACGCCGGTCGGTTCGCTCACCGGTACGTCGGACACGCGACGGGCGGGCACCCCGTGTGGGGTGCCCGCCCGTCGGCGTCGGTACGGGTCAGTTGCCGTTCGGTGGTCGGCCCCCTGGCCCGCCGGGCCCGCCCGGCGTGTTGCCGCCCTGGTTCGGGGTGCTGCCGCCGCCGCTGCTCACCTCGATGGTGACCACGCCGCCCTTGATGGTGCGGCCGTCGGGGCTGGTGCCGGCGACGGTGCCGGCCGGGCACTCCGAGGCGATCTTGTTGTCGGAGACGACGACGGAGAAGCCGGCCTCCTTGAGCTTGCCCCGGGCACCGTCCACCGACTGGCACTTCACGTTCGGGATGGAACGCTGGTCACCATTGATGATCTTGCCGTTGGGTGGGGTGAACTCGATGCCGGGCTTGCCCTTCATGGCGTCCCGCAGCGTCTCGTAGACCGCCGGGTTGATGCCGGTCGCCGTGTCGTGGCCCATCTGCTGGTTGGTCTGCGGCCAGTCCGGGTCGGCCATGATGCCGGCCACCGCGAACTGCTTGGTCATCGCCACCAGCGAGGAGGTCTTCTCGCCGTCGGTGGTGCCGGACTTGCCGGCCACCGGCTTGCCGACGATGCCCCGGACGTTGCGGGCGGTCGCACCGGAGCACTTGGAGACCGACGACCGGTCACCGACCGGGCAGCGGGCGGCGTCCACGGCGGCCCGGGCCACCTCGGTGGCGATCCGCTGCTCGCAGCGCGGGTTGGCGACGTCGAGCTTGTTGCCTTCCGGGTCCTTGATCTGCTGCACCGGGATCGGCTCGCAGTACTTCCCGTCGGCCGCCAGGGTGGCGTAGGCGTTCGCCAGCTCCAGCGGGGTGGTCGCGGAGACGCCCAGGGTGAACGAGCCCCACTGGTTGGCGCCGCCCTCCTTGGTGGCCCGGCGGGCGTCGTCGCTGCTGCGGAAGGTGATGCCGAGCTTCTGCGCCGCCTTGATCACGTTCTCCGCGCCGACCTGCTGCTCCAGCGGGACGAAGTAGGTGTTGACCGAGTTGCCGAAGGCGGTCCACATGTTGTGCACGCCGGCCATGCTCGCCGAGGCGTTCTTGGGGCAGTAGAAGTGCGTCCCCGGGCAGGCGGCCGGCGAGTTCTGCTCGACGATGTACTCCGACTTGAAGACCGGCGGCGAGTTGATCTGGTAGGCGAGCGGGATGCCCTTTTCCAGCGCCGCCACCATGGTGAACATCTTGAACGTCGAGCCGGCCTGGTAGCCGGCGATGCCCTGGCCGCCGCTGAGCAGCGGGTTCACCGTGTTGGGGTAGTTGCCCCGGATCTTCTTCTTGGCCTTCTTGGGGTCGCTGGAGAGCTTGTTCGCCGGCTTCTTCGGGTCATCGATCTTGAAGTTCCGGTTGACCGACAGCGCGCGTACCCGACCGGTGCCCGGCTCGATCGCGGCGACCATCCGGGCGGCCTTGCTGTTCACCCCGAGGTTCTTGCGGACGGCCCGGTCGGCGCCGTTCTGCGCCCGCACGTCGAGCGTGGTGGTGATGGTGTAGCCACCGCTCTTGAGCCGCCGCTCCCGGTCGTACGTGGTGGAGCCGAAGGTCTCCTGCGAGAGCCACCAGCGGTAGAAGTAGTCGCAGAAGAAGCCCCAGTCCTTCTGGTTGGTGGCGACGCAGCCGTTCGGGGTGCGCTTGTCCTTCACCACCAGCTTGGTCGCCTTGGCGGCGTCCCCCTCCTGCTGGGTGATGGCCTTCGTCTTGATCATGTTGTCGATGACGTAGTTACGCCGGTCGAGCGCGAGCGGGTAGCCGCTGCGGGTGGTCGGATCGTTGGTGGTGGGCGCCTTGACCATGCCGGCCAGCAGCGCCGCCTCCTCGATCTTGAGATTCTTGGGTGACTTGCCGAAGTACACCTGGCTGGCGGCGAAGACGCCGTACGCGCCGTTGCCGAAGGAGGCGAGGTTCAGGTAGCGGGTGAGGATCTCGTCCTTCGAGAACTCCTTGTCGACCTGGAGGGCCAGCCGCATCTCGCGGATCTTGCGGGAGCTGGTGTCCTCGGTCGCGGCCACCACGTCGGCCGGGTGGGTGGCCGAGTAGGCGATGGCCAGCCGGACGTACTGCATGGTCAGGGTGGACGCACCCTGCTGCGAGTTGGTGCCGGACTGGTTGTTGACGAAGGCCCGCGCCACGCCGTTGATGTCCACGCCGTTGTGCTTGTAGAAGTCGTGGTCCTCGGCGGCGATGATCGCCTTCTGCATGTTCGGGGAGATGTCCGCGAGCTTCACGTCGCGCCGGTTCTCGTCGTACATGGTCGCCAGCGGGGTCTTGCCGTCGTTGGCGAGCAGGTAGGTGATCTGTGGCGCGCGGGCCACCGTCAGCTCCTTGGGCAGTGCTCCGAAGGTCTCCGCGCCGGCCTTGGCCGCCAGGCCGGACATCGCCACCGCGGGGAAGGCCGCCGCCGCCACCACCACACCGGCCAGCAGGCCGCAGATCAGTAGCGATGCGGCGTTGGTGAAGACATTGTGGTCACGTTTCCGCATCCAGGTCACCTCGACAGGGTACGCGAGTAGGGAACGAGGGGCGCCGGGGCGTTCTTTCCCCATTTCCTGCGCGCGCCGACCTCGTTGTGCTAAACGCACGACCCCCGCCGCGAGGTTGCGGGTGACCGCGTCGAGTCTCCACCGATCGGTGGAGCCCGCGCAGCGTTTTCACGTACTCCGACGGGGTAAGCGGCGGTCGAAGGCCCGGGAAGCCGGGACTGTCCGGAATGTTGGATTTCGCCGACAACGTTGCGTAATCATGCGACTACAGAGCATGATGGTGGCGGCGACACGAGCCACACGTCGTCCGTGCCTCCTTGGGGAAGGAACGGGCCGGACGACCGGGGGGAACGACGGCTGGTCGCACGAGTCGGTTGGTACTGCAAGGGGGGACGTGTACAGATGGGGATGATCACTGACTGGCCGTCGCTGGCGGCGTGTCAGAACGGGGACCCGGACGCGTTGTTCGTACAGGGCGCCGAGCAGAACGTCGCGAAGCGGATCTGCCGAAGCTGCCCGGTGCGGTACGAGTGCCTGGCCGACGCGCTCGACAACCGCATCGAGTTCGGCGTGTGGGGTGGCATGACCGAACGGGAACGCCGTGCCCTGCTGCGCCGGCACCCGCAGGTGGCGAGCTGGCGCAAGATGTTCGAGGCGGCGATGAAGAAGAACGCCAAGGACCGCAGCGGCAAGGACAAGATCCTGGTCACCGCCGCCGGTTGAGGCCCGACCGGACCACGGTCCGCCAGGCGCGGGCCCGGCCAGCTCGACCGGCCCGCAGATCAGGGGTGGCTGATCGCCGCGCCGATCGTCCGCAGCCCGTCGACGTCGTGCACGTCGGCGGGCTGCGCCGTCACCGACACCGTCGGCACCGCCGGAAACGCCTCGGTGAACCGCCGGGCCACCTGCTGCTCGCGGGCCGCCTGCTGCGCCAGCGCGGCGTGCGCCCGCAGCACGTCGACCGTGGCGTCGTGCCCACCCAGCTCGACCAGCCGGTCGGCCGCCGCCCGGCTCGTCGCCGGGTCCAGACCCACCGCCGGCCGGTGCACCCGGTTGAGCACCAACCCGGCCAGCGGCATCCGCTCCGCGCCCAACCGCCCGGCGAAGTAGGCCGCCTCCCGGACCGCGTCCGGCTCCGGCGTCGCCACCAGCAGGAACGCCGTCTCGCTGGCCTGGAGGATCCGGTAGGTCTGCTCGGCCCGCTGCCGGAACCCGCCGAACATCGAGTCGAGGGCCGCGACGAAGCCGGAAAGGTCGGTCAGCAGCTGCGCCCCGAGCACCTTCTGCACCACCTTGGAGAACATCCCGAAGCTGGCGGTGACGAAACTGAACATGCTCCGCCCCCCGCTGCGGGCCGGGGCGAGCAGCAGCCGCAGCATCCGGCCGTCGAGGAAGCGGGAGAGCCGGGCCGGGGCGTCGAGGAAGTCCAGCGCCGAACGGGACGGCGGGGTGTCCACCACGATCAGGTCCCACTCGCCCCGGGCGTGCAACTGGCCGAGCTTCTCCATCGCCATGTATTCCTGGGTGCCGGCGAAGGTGGAACTCATGGCCTGGTAGAACGGGTTGGCGAAGATCTCCGCCGCCTTCGCCGGGTCGGTGTGCTGGAGCACCACGTCGTCGAAGGTGCGCTTCATGTCCAGCATCATGGCGTGCAGCTCACCGCCGCCGGCCTCGACGTCGATCCCCTTGACCCGGCGGGGGGTGTTGTCCAGCTCGGTCAGGCCGAGCGACTGGGCCAGCCGGCGGGCCGGGTCGATGGTGAGCACCACCGTGCGCCGACCGTGCCGCTCGGCCGCCCGCAGCGCCAGCGCCGCCGCGGTGGTCGTCTTGCCCACCCCGCCGGCGCCACAGCAGACCACGATGCGCACGCCGGGGTCGGCGAGGATCTGGTCGACGTCCAGCACGGGCGCCGCGTCTTCGGAAGGCACCAATCGAGCGTATCGGGCCGGTGGGGTCCGTGCGTCCGGGCCGACGTGAGGTGTGCGTCAATCCGCCCGACGGAGGATCTCGGCGAACGCCGCCAGCCCGGCCGAATCCACCCCGTCGGGCAGCAACGGCAGCTCGGTCACCGGCCGCCCCAGCTCCACCAGGTCGGTCCGTAGCGAATCCTCCAGCTCACGGCGTACCTGCTGGTCCCGCGCCTCGCCGGCCAGTCCGGCCACGGTCGCCTGGTCGGTCGGCAGGCCGGCGGCGGCCAGCCCGCGTCGCAGCTCCGCCCGGGTCACCTCCCGGCCGGTGGTCGACGGCGGGCGGGCCGCGTTGACGATCACCCGGCCCACCGGGAAGCCGAGCTGGGTCAGCTCGGCGATCGCGTCCACCGTCTCCTGGACCGGCATCTCCTCCAGCAGCGTCACCACGTGCACCGCGGTCATCGGGGAGCGCAGCAGCGCCGACACCCCGTCGCTCTGGGTCTTGATCGGGCCGACCTTCGCCAGCCGGGCGGTCTCGGCGGTGACGTTGAGGAAACGACCGATCCGGCCGGTCGGCGGGGCGTCCAGCACCACCGCGTCGTACACCCGGCGCTGGCCGGCGGTGCGGGTGGTGGCCTCCTTGACCTTGCCGGTGAGCAGCACGTCCCGCAGGCCAGGGGCGATGGTGGTGGCGAAGTCGATCGCGCCGAGCTTGCGCAGCGCCCGACCGGCCGCGCCGAGCTTGTAGAACATGTCGAGGTACTCCAGCAACGCCTCCTCGGCGTCCACCGCGAGGGCGCGCACCTCGCCGCCGCCGGGGGCGTCGACGAGGTGCCGCTCGGCGTACGGGAAGGGTTCGACCCCGAAGAGCTGGGCGATGCCCTGCCGGCCCTCCACCTCGACCAGCAGGGTGCGGTGGCCGCCGGTGGCCAGGGCGAGTGCCAGCGCCGCCGCCACGCTCGTCTTGCCCGTGCCGCCCTTGCCGGTCACCACGTGCAGGCGGGACGGCCATCCGGTACCGGCCGGGTCGGCCGGCCGCTCAGCTGCTCGCACCGGTCGAGCCTATCCACCCCGCGCGGTCAGCCGACCTCGCAGACCCACCAACCCGTCTTCCGTACGACGGTGAACCGCAGCGGCTGCTCGGCGATCTTCTCGTCGGCGGTGGTCATGGTGAGGGTGGTGGAGACGGTGGCCCGGTCACCGTTCTGGCTGTCGACGGTCGGGCTGGACCAGCGGAACCGCGGGTTGATGTAGGTGGTCGCGTACCGCTGCACCTCGGCCACCTTGGCGTTGATCTTCTGCGGGTCGCGCGATTCCGCGCAGACGAAGTTGGCCGCCCTGCCGGCGTCGCGTTCCTGGTAGACGGCGGTGAGGAAGCCGTCCACCGCCACCGTCGGCTCCTTGGCCCCCTCACCGCCCTCGGTGTCGCGCAGGGTCAGGAAGGCGAGCGTCCCACCGCCGCCGCAGAGCACCACCGCCGCCGCCAGGGCGAGCCAGGCGACCAGCGGGCCGCGCCGCCGGGCCGGGGTCGCCGCCCGGTACCCGGGATGACCCGCCGACGGCGGCGCGCCGACACCGGACGGGGGGAGGCCGGGAGCGGTCGTACCGCCCGGGTCTGGTGGGTCCTGCCGTGGCGGTGGCCCGCCTGGCGATCCGCTCGCGCCACCGAACGGTGGATGGGTCATGTGGTCCCCCGGGGGATGGGGCGCCGTCGCCGCCCCTGGCGACGACGCGGGTACGGGCGCGGCGGGCGACCCCTGATCGCCCGTCCGAGGCGCAAGGGTAACGGTCGATGGGCGGCGCGTGGCGGACCGCTCACGACCTGCGGTGGGTCGCGATCGCTTTCCGGACCAGGCGAGTGTCACATATGTGACTTTGAGTGATCGAACGTGCGCGTCCCGTTGTCCGTTCCCGGGGTGGGGTCCTACGTTCGTCCGGGTGTGGGGGAGCGGATCGGGTCGGCGCCCGGTCCGGACGGCGGTCATTCACGGTACGAGGCCGGAGGAAGGTACATGCGCGACGCGGAGAACATCGCCCGAGCCCACTTCTCAGCACCAGGAGACCGGGGGAGGCGGGGCGGTTCGGCCGGCGACGCGGACGCCCCGGGCGTGGGGCTGCCGATGAACGAGCGCTCCTACCGGCGCTGCGCCGAACCCACCGAGGTGCTGCGGATGCTCGGCCGCCCCGGTGACCGCGGCCGGGACGACGAGGAGCCCGGCTACGTCATCCACCTGCCGATCCGGGTGGCCGACCTGGCGGCGGCGACCGCGCTGGCCGGGACCGTGGCCACCTCCCTGGGCTTCCTCGTCGAACTCGACGCCGGCGAGACCACCGTCTCCACCGCCGACGACCAGAACAACAGGCACCGGGTCTTCTGCGACCTGCTGCTGCCCGACCGGTCCCGCTGCCCCCAGCCGTACGACCACACCGGGCAGTGCGGTGAGCTGCCCACCGCCCCCGAGCAGCGTCCCGCGCCCCGGCCGTCACCCGGACCGTAGGCTGTCGACGACACAGTCCACGCCAGGCAAGGGAGCCTTCCACCGATGCAGAAGTGGGAATACGCCACGGTCCCGCTGCTGGTCCACGCGACCAAGCAGATCCTCGACAACTGGGGCGAGGACGGTTGGGAACTCGTCGCCGTGATCCCCGGCCCGAACCCGGACCAGTTGGTCGCGTACCTCAAGCGTCCCAAGGGCTGAAGGGGTCCGACGATGAGCAACGGACCCCACGCCAAGCTGGCCGAACTCGGCCTGGCCCTGCCCGACGTGGTGCCGCCGGTGGCCAGCTACGTGCCAGCCGTGCAGTCCGGTCAGCACGTCTACGTCTCCGGTCAGCTGCCGGTGGCCGAGGGGAAGCTGCTCGCCACCGGCCAGGTCGGCGCGGGTGTCTCGCCCGAGCAGGCCAAGGACCTCGCCGAGCGGTGCGCGCTGAACGCCCTCGCCGCCGTCGACTCGCTGGTCGGCCTGGAGAACATCGTCAAGATCGTGAAGCTGACCGGCTTCGTGGCCTCGGCGCCGGGCTTCCACGGCCAGCCGGCCGTGATCAACGGGGCCTCGGACCTGCTCGGCGCGGTATTCGGGGAGGCCGGCCGGCACGCCCGTTCCGCCGTCGGGGTGGCCGAGCTGCCGCTGGACGCCCCGGTCGAGATCGAGTTGATCGTCGAGGTGGCCTGACCGCGTCGCCACTCCCCGCGAGCTGACCCGAGCGGTCGGTCGAAAGCCGTGAAGGACCACAAACCAGTGGGCCGGTTCGGCAAGATCGCGGGGAGTGGCGCACAGGGTCGTACGATCGCAGCCATGACCGGGCATGTGACGGCACCGCCGGCCGCGCCGGCCGACCGGCTGCCGCAGTGGGTGACGTTGCTGCGCGCCCCCAACCCGGGGCCGATGACCCTGGAGGGCACCAACACCTGGCTGCTGCGCGCCCCCGACGCGGCCCGGGCGGTCGTCGTCGACCCCGGCCCGGCCGACGAGGGGCACCTCGCCGCCGTGGCCGCGTCCGGGCCGGTCGGACTCGTGCTGATCACCCACGGACACCCCGACCACACCGAGGGCGCCCCCCGGCTGAGCGACCTGCTCGGCGGGGTCCCCGTGCTCGCCGTCGACCCGGCACACACCCTCGGCGGGGACCCGCTGACCGGGACGGCCGGGCAGCTCGACGGGTACGGGCTGGGCATCGACCTGATCGCCACCCCCGGGCACACCGCCGACTCCGTCTGCCTGCAGGTGTCGTACGGCACCGAACGGGTGGTGCTGACCGGGGACACCATCCTCGGCCGGGGCACCACCGTCGTCGCCCACCCCGACGGCCACCTCGGCGACTACCTGGCCAGCCTGGAGCGGCTGTCCGCGTACCAGGGGATCCCGGCGCTGCCCGGCCACGGCCCGGCGCTCGCCGACTGCGGCGCGGCGGCCGACTTCTACCTCGCCCACCGCCGGGCCCGGCTCGACCAGGTCCGGGCCGCCGTCGACGCGGGCGCGCGCACCGCACCCGAGGTGGTGGCGACCGTCTACGCGGACGTGGACCGGTCGCTGTGGTGGGCCGCCGAGTGGTCCGTCCGCGCCCAACTGGAGTACCTGGGAGTGGAGCAGCCGTGACCTGCCCGGTGTGCGGCACGCTCGCCGTCCCGGGCGCGCGGTTCTGCCACAACTGCGGGGCGGCGCTGCCGGCCGCCGCCGGCCTGCCGACCGCCGAACGCCGGGTCGTCACCGTGCTCTTCGGCGACCTGTCCGAGTTCACCTCCTGGTCGGAGGACCTCGACCCGGAACGCGTCGGCGCGGTCACCGACCGGGTGCTCGCCGCGCTCGCCGGTGCGGTGAAGACATTCGGCGGGCACGTCGACAAGCTCACCGGCGACGGCATCATGGCGGTCTTCGGCGCGCCCGTGGCCCACGAGGACGACGCCGAGCGGGCCGTGCGGGCCGCCCTGTCGATGCAGCGGGCCGTGCGCCGGGTGCTCGACGACGAACGCGGCGGCGGCGCACCGCTCGGCCTGCGGGTCGGGCTGAACACCGGCGACGTGATCGCCGGCATCCAGGCCGCCATCGAGTACACGGTCATCGGGGACACGGTGAACACCGCCGCCCGGCTGGCCGACGCCGCCGCCGTCGGCGCGATCTACGCCGGTGCCCGTACCTCGTCGGCCACCCGGCACGTCGCCTCCTGGCGGGTGCTGCGCCCGCTGCGGCTCAAGGGCAAGCGCGAACCGGTCGAGGCGTACGAGCTGCTGGGCCTGCTCGACGCCCCGGGCACCCGGTCGGGGCTCGGCGACGAGGCGCCCTTCGTGGGGCGGGAGACCGAGATCGGCCGGGTCGCCGGCCGGCTCGCCGAGGTGATCGACCGGGGCGAACCCCGGGTGCTGCTGATGACCGCCGAGGCGGGGATCGGCAAGTCCCGGTTCGCCGCCGAGGTGGAACGCCTCGCCGCCGGCTACGACGTCGGCGCGGGCCGGTACGCCGCCCACAGCGGGGCCCGGGTGCTCTCGGTACGCTGCGCCGCCTTCGGCGAGCGGCGTCGGCTGGCCCCACTGGCCGACCTGGTCCGGGCCGCCGTCGGCCTGCCCAGCGACACCTCCACCGCGCTGACCCGGCCGGCCGTGGAGGAACGGCTGCGCCGGCTCGCCCAGCGGCTCGGCCGGCTGCGCGCCGACGCGCCACCGCTCGCCGGTGACCAGCTCCTGGCCCTGCTCGGGTACGCCGAACTGCCCGCCGGCAGCCCCGGTGAACAGGGCGGCTGGGGGGCCACCCCGCCGGCCGCCGACGCCGAGGCGGTGCCGGTCGCGGTGGCCGGGCTGCTCAGCGCCCTGGCCGCCGAGGCACCGCTGGTGATCGTGGTCGACGACCTGCACGACGCCACCGGCGAGACGATCGCCGCTCTCGGCGCGACGCTGTCCCGGCTCACCGGCCCGGTCCTGGTGATGCTGCTGGGCCGCCCGGAGCTGGTCCGTACCGCCGGGGCGTTGACCTGGATCGCCGACGCCGAGGTGCAACCGTTGCCGCCGCTGCGCGGCGCGGACGCCTCCCGCCTGCTCACCAGCTATCTCAACGGCGGCAGGCTGCCCCAGGCCGACGCCGACCGGCTGCTCGCCACCGCCCAGGGCAACGCCTTCTACCTGGCCGAACTGGTCACCCTGCTGCGGGAACGGGGGGCGTTGACCGCCGGTCCCGACGGCGGCTGGCGGCTGGTGCCCGGGTCGCTGGGCAGCCGGCTGCTCTCCCGGGACCTCGCCGCCGTGCTCGCCGCCCGCATCGACGCGCTCCCGCCGGAGGCCCGGTCGGTGCTGCGGGACGCCGCCGTGGTCGGCGACGTGGTGCCCACCGGCGCGTTGGAGGCGCTGCGTGAGCAGCGGTCCGGGCCCGCCGGCCGGCCCGGCGCGGTGGCCGCCGTCGAGCTGGAACGGGCCGTGGAGGAGCTGCTGCAGCGCCGGATGCTGCACCGCACCCGCAGCGGTTTCGCGTTCGCCACCCCGCTGATGCGGGAGGCCGCCTACGCCGGGGTGAGCAAGGCCGAACTCGCCGAACGGCACGCCGCGCTGGCCCGCTGGGCGACCGGGGTCCCCGGCGGGTCGGTCGCCGCGCCGGGCGGGTTCACCGACGCGGCCCGCGACGACTTCGTGGCCGAGCAGGTCGAGCGGGCCGCCGTCCTCGCCGACGCGGTGAAGCTCCGCCCGGACTCGCCGGCCCGGACGGTCGCCGGCCTCGGGGTGGCCGCGCTGGGCCGGGCCGCCCGCCGGGCGTTGCAGGCCGGCGAGCCGGCGCTGGCCGTCGAGTACGCCGAACGCGCCGCCGACCTGGCCCGCGACGGGCTGCCCCCGGCCGACCGGGTGGTGCACGCGCGGGCGTTGCTCCAGGTGGGCCGGGTCGGTGACGCGCTCGCCTTCGCCGAGAAGATCGCCGCCAACGCCGGTGACGACGCCGGCACCCGGGCCAGCGCCCTGCTGCTCGCCGGTCAGGCCCAGCAGACCCAGGGCGACCAGGCCCGCGCGGTGGCCTGCTGGCAGGAGGCGTTGCAAGTGGCCACCGCCGGGGAGGTGACCAACCTGCGGGCCTCGGCGATGCGCCGGCTCGGGATGGCCGACTTCGTCGCCGGCCGGCTCGGGCAGGCGAGCAGCCGCCTCGCCGCCTCCTACCAGATCAGCCTCGCCGCGAAGGACCTGCGCGGGCAGGCGTGGGCGTTGCAGAACCTCGCCTGGGTCACCACCACCCGGGGGGACTTCGCCGGCACCGACGCGGTGCTCGGCCGGGCCGCCCGGCTCTTCGCCGAGCTGAAGGACCCGTACGGACGGGCCTGGCTGCGTGGCACCACCGCCTTCGCCCGGCTGCTGGCCGGCCGGCTGGGGGAGGCCTGCCGGCTGGCCGGGATCTTCCTGCCGTTCGGGGAACGGGTCGGCGAGGCGTGGGCGGTGGGCACGCTGCGCGCGGTCGAGGCGTTCGCCGGGGCGGAAATGGGCGAGGTGGCCGAGGCGGACCGGTCGGCCCGCCGGGCGTACCGGGACTTCGCCGCCGTCTCCGACGACTGGGGGCGCGGGTTCGCCCTGGTCGTCCGGGGCGTGGTGGCGCGGGGGCTGGGCGAGCCGGAGCACGCCGCCGACCTGTTCACCGACGCCCTCGCGTACGCCGGGCGGACCTCGCACCCGCTGCTGACCGGGATGGCCGGCACGCTGCGTGGCTTCGTGGCGCTGGACATGGGCGACTGCGAGACCGCCGAGCGGGACGCCCGTGCCGTGCTGACCGCCGTCGAACCGCACAACCCGCAGGCCCCGGCGCAGGCCGCCCCCCGGGTGCTGCTCGCCACCGCCCGGCTCGCCGCCGGTGACCCGGCCACCGCGGTCGGGTTGCTCGCCCCGGTGGCGACGACCGCCGCGAAGACGCCGACCCTGCTGTTCTCCCGCCGGCAGACCCTCGCCCGGTACGCTTCCGCGCTGCTCGCCCACGGCCAGTCGGAGCAGGCGCTGGACTGGGCCCGGCGGGCGGTCGCCGCCCCGGCGGAGGACGTCCGCAGCCAGGTGATCGGCGCCGGGGTGCTGGCCGAGGCGTTGGCGGCGTGCGGTCGTCCGGCCGAGGCGTCGGCCAGCGCGCAGGAGGCGGTGCGGTTGGCGTACGCCACCGAGCAGCGCAGCGAACGGGCCAGCGCCGACGCCCTGGCGGCCCGGCTGGCCGACGGGGTCTGAGCGGGACGTCGGCGGGTGCCGGCGGTGGTCCGCCGGACTGCGGCCGTCGGCGGACGACAGGTCTGTCGGTTCCGGGGATGTGCGCCTGTCGGCCGGGACGGTTAGCGTGTCACTTCACGCGACCGCCCCTCGGTGCCGGTCGCGCCGTCGGGTGGGGGGCAGGATGAGGTTGCCGCGTTCGGGCGCCGGTTGGACGATCGCGGTCTTCGGGGTGCTGGCGGTGCTGCTCGGCGCGCTCGGACTGGTGTGGCCGGAGGCGCAGCTGCGGATGCTCGGCTTCGAGGTGCCGGCGACCCGGGCACCCGGCGACTACACCGGCACGTTCCTCACCGCGTCCTCGATGGCCTCGTTCAACATGGGCGTCTACTACCTGTTGGCGGTGGCGACCGAGTGGCGGGCGTTCTACCGGTTCACAGTGGTCTTCCGGCTGGTCACCTTCACCGTCTTCACGCTGACCGTGCTGGCCGACGTGGCACCGGACCGGTTCATCGGGGTGGCCCTGTGGGAGGGTGCGGGCGCGGTGGCGACGGCGCTCGGCCTACGCTGGGACGCCCGTCGATCCGCAGGTGGGGGCGGTAGCGCTCCCAATCCGACACCGTCCCAGGTCAGCGGCGTGTCCGGGGGCACGACGAGCCGGTCGGCTGCCGCCGGCCCGGCCGCCGCCGCCGGTACGGACCGCTGAGCGCCCCGGCGGAACGGGTATTTTCGAGCCGTGACCGAGACCCCGCCCGGCGCCCTCCGGCTGCCCAATGTGCCCGGTCTGACCGACTTGCAGGTCTTTGCCCGGGGTGGCTACGCCACCGTCTACCGGGCCACCCAGATCTCCGTCGGTCGGGAGGTCGCCGTCAAGGTGGAGAACCGCACCCTGGACAACGAACGCGACCAGGCCCGGTTCCTGCGGGAGGCGCGGGCGGCCGGACGGATGTCCTCGCACCCGCACGTGGTCGACCTCTTCGACGTCGGGGTGACGGTCGACCAGCACCCCTACCTGATCATGGAGTTGTGCGACGGGTCGTACGCCGAACGGATGCGGACCTCGCCGCTCGACGCGTCCGAGACCCGTGACCTCGGCATCAAGATCGCCGACGCGCTGGCCCACTCGCACGCGGCCGGGGTGCTGCACCGCGACGTCAAGCCGGCCAACATCCTGCACTCGCACTTCAACTCGGCGGTGCTCGCCGACTTCGGGCTGGCCGTGCTGGCCGAGGCGCGGGACGCCTCGGTCACCCTGGAGGTGCTCACCCCGGCCTACGCCCCGCCGGAGATGTTCAACCACAGCCCGCCGTCGCCGGCCGTCGACGTGTACGCCCTCTGCGCCACCCTCTACGCGGTGATGACCGGCCGCCCCCCGCGCTGGCAGTCCGAGCGCAACCCGAGCCTGGTCACCGTGCTGGAGCTGTTCCACCACCCGATCCCCGACCTGCCCGGGGTGCCCACCGAACTGGTCGACGTGCTGCGCGCCGGGATGTCCAACGACCCCGACGCCCGCCCCTCCGCCCTCGAACTGCGCGACCTGCTCACCGCGCTGCCCGTCGACCCGGCCCCCGCCCCGGTCAGCGGTGCCCCGGTCTCCGGCGGGCCGTCCGGGGGCACCGGCGGGCCGTACACCCTCGGGTGGACCACCAGCCAACCCGGACGGACCACCGGGCAGCCCGCCCCCCGCCCCCCGGCCCAGGACGACCACCCGACCGTGCCGCACGGCGCACGGCGGCGGCGGCGCTGGTTCTTCGGCGGCGCCGGGGTGCTCGCCCTGGCCGCCTCGGCGAGCGCCGGGGCGTGGGTCGCCGGTGGCGCGCCGCCGCTGGCCGGGCCGACCGCCGCCCCGTCGACCGTCGGCTCGTCCAGCCCGGCCGCCCGCTGGGGTGCCCTGCCCGGCTGCGCCGCCGACGGCACCGCCGCGGTCCTGCCGCCCGGCGCCCGGTGCGCCCCCGTGCTGGAGTGCTTCGGCCCCGTCCGGCTACGCGGCGACCGGGCCGAGGCCCCCCAGGTCTCCTGCGAGGGGCGGCACACCTGGGAGACGTACGTGGAGGGGCAGTTGCCGGCCGCGCTGGCCGCCGCCGGGCACGCCACGATCAGCGCCGACCCGACCGTCCGGTCGGTGTGCAACGCCCGGACGTTCCGGCTGACCAGCGGGATCGACTACGCCAACGGCTGGCGGCTCGAAGTGCTGCCACCCGGCGAGAAGGACTTCGACCGCACCTACCGCTGCCTCGCCGGGCGGGGCGTGAACGCCCTGGTCGCCCCCACCCTCACTGGTCGCTGACCTCGCGCATCCGCTGCAGCCGGTTCAACACCGCCGCGCTGTCCAGCGCGTCGAGGGTGTCGGCATCGAGGAACGAGCCCGGCTCCAACTGCCGCGGCGGGGGCGTCACGGCCGGTGTCTCCCGGTCGTCGCGTTCGCGCAGCGCGGCCAGCGCGGTGCCGGTCACCGTGGCGAAGAGGACACCGAGCAGCGCCAACCCCACCGTCACGATGCCGGCGGGATGCCGGAAGACCAGCACCACCACCACCGCGGCGGTCGCCAACGCCGCGACCACCGCCACGGTCCGCGCGTCCGGCCTCAGGAATCGGCTCACCCGACAAGCATGGCCTTTTCGGGCGTGCTGTCAAACCATCCGGCCCAGTGTGGTTGACCGTTCTGCCTAGAGTGACGAACGTCGAGGTGTCGTCTCGACTCGTCCCGTATCCCACCGGAAGGCATCTACATGCCACAAACCACCCGGTCACTGGCTGCTGCGGTCGTCGCCGGCCTGCTCCTCACCACGATGGCGGTCGTGCCGGCAGCCGCCGCGCCCGGCAGCCCGCACACCCGCCCCGCCGTGCCCGATCGGACCAGCCGTACCGAGGCCCGGCGCGTCGACAGCGTGCCCACCCCGAAGCTCGACTGGTACGCCTGCTACGGCTACGCCGAGTGCGCCACCGTCGCGCTGCCGCTGGACTACGACAAGCCGAAGGGCGCCACCACCGAGGTCGCCCTGCTCCGGGTGAAGGCCCGCGACCAGCAGGCCCGGATCGGCAGCCTCTTCCTCAACCCGGGCGGCCCGGGTGGCTCGGGCACCGACATCGCGCTGGCCGCGCCGTCCTTCCTCGGCGACGACCTGCTCGACCGGTTCGACATCATCGGTGTCGACCCGCGCGGCGTCGCCGCCAGCACCAACGTCCGGTGCTTCCCGTCGGTGAAGGAGCAGACCCGGGCGTACGCCGGTCTGAACGTCGCCTTCCCGTGGACGAAGGCCGAGGAGAAGGCGTACCTGAAGTCGGCGAAGGCGGTCGGCCAGGCGTGTTCGACCACCGGTCGGCCGTTGACCTCGGCGATGTCCACCGCCGAGGTGGCCCGGGACATGGACGTGCTACGCCGGGCGGTGGGCGACCAGAAGCTCAGTTACCTCGGTTTCAGCTACGGCACCGCGCTGGGCCAGTACTACGCGAACATGTTCCCGGACCGGGTCCGCGCGGTCGCCGTCGACGGGGTGCTCAACCCGGCCGCCTGGGTCGGTCAGGGTAAGGCGCGTGACCAGCTCCAGGAGTCCCGGCTGCGCAGCTCCGATGCCGCCTACCGGGCGTTGCGGGAGATCCTGGCCCGCTGCGCCGGGGCCGGCCCGCAGGCGTGCCCCCTCGCCGCCGCCGGTGACCCGGTCGCCTCCTACGACCTGGTGGCCAAGCGGCTGCGGCAGAAGCCCGTGGTGATCGACGACCCAGAGGCCGGCCCGTTCACCGTCAGCTACGCCGACTTCGTGGCTGCCAGCCTCAGCGCGCTCTACAGCCCCTACGGCTGGGAGCCGATCGTGGACAGCACCGCACTTCTGCTCACCCTCACCGACCCGCAGTCGGCGTCGCCGGCCCGACTCGCCGGGGCGCGCGCGGCGCTCGGCCGGATCGCCGCACAGGCCCGTGAGCAGCGACGGTTCGACTTCCCGTACGACAACGGGCTGGAGACCATGGGCGTCGACTGCACCGACGCCTACCACCCCGGGAAGCTCGCCGACTGGCCCGCGCTCAGTGCCCAGGAGGACAAGCGGGCACCCTACTTCGGGCGGCCCTGGTCCTGGATCACCGCGCTGTGTGCCCGGGACGCCTGGACGGTCCGCGACGCCGACGCCTGGACCGGGCCGTTCGACCGCCGGACCGCCGCACCGGTGCTGGTGGTGGGCAACTACTGGGACCCGGCCACCAGCTACCAGGGGGCGGTGACCTCGGCGCAGCTGCTGCCGAACAGCAGGCTGCTCAGCAGCGACAGTTGGGGCCACACCGCATACGGGACGTCGGCCTGTGTGACCGGGGCGATCGACGCGTACCTGCTGCGCGGGGCGCTGCCGGCCGAGGACACCGTCTGCGTCGGTGACGTGCAGCCGTTCGTCGGGGCGTCGGAGCCGGCCGGGCGGGCCGCCTCCGACAAGAACGCGCTGGCCGCCGCCGGGTTGCCGGCCCGGGGTGCGCCCAAGCGACTGCCGCCGGTGCTCGCGCCGCTGCCCCTGGCGGGTTCGCTGACCGTGCGGTGATCCGACTCCGGGGTACGACGGGCGCTCGGGTCGTCCGTCGTACCCCGGGCTTCTCTCTCCGTCTGGTCGGGTGGACGTCGCGGCGGTCGACCCGGCACCGCGATGCGGCGCGACGGAGATGGACGGGAGCCGCTACCCTCGGTGTCCCCCAGGCTGTCCGTCAGCGAGGTGCGCCGATGAACCACATCTCCGCCCGCCACCGGGTCCGATCGGTCACCACCACCCTGGCGGTGGCCCTGACCCTCACCCTGGCCGCCGCCGCCGGCTGCGAGAACCGCCGGGAACCGTCGCTGCCCTCGGTGCGCGACAAGCTGCGCGAGTCGCACATCGACGGTCAGCCGAAGATCAAGATCGGGGTGGCCACCACCGAGCCGCTGATGGGCGAGCTGCGCAACGGCGTGCACTCCGGCTTCGACGTGGAGATCGCCCGCTACGTCGCCTCCTACCTCGGCTACGAGGGTGACCAGCGCATCGAGTGGGTCTCGGTGACCACCGAGGACCGCATCCCCGCCCTCCAGGGTGGCGTGGTCGACCTGGTGGTCTCCAGCTTCTCCATCACCGAGGAGCGGGAGAAGCTGGTCAGCTTCGCCGGGCCGTACTTCGTCACCACCCAGGAGGTGATGGTGCCGACCCGGCTCAGGGACAAGATCCGCACCATCGAGGACCTCCGCGAACCGACCTACAAGGTGTGCACCAGCGGCGGCTCCACCACCGAGGCCGAGCTGGCCAAGCACGACGTCAAGGCGCTGGTGGTCAAGGAGGTCGGCGACTGCGTCAAGGGCATCCGGGAGGGCCGCTACGACGCGGTCAGCTCCGACGAGACGATCCTCGCCGGGTTCCTCTCCCTCTACCCGACCGAGTTCGAGATCGTCGACATGCCCTTCGGCACCAGCGAACTGCTCGGCATCGGGGTGCCGATCGGCGACCCCGCCCTGCGCGACCTGGTCGCCTTCGCCCTGCAGAAGAGCTACCTGCAGGGCCGCAACGGGATCAGTAGCCCGTGGATCACCGCCTACACCAGGTCCCTCGCACCGTATCTGAAAGCCGAGAAGGCTCAGCCCCAGCCGCTGAACGTGCCGGAACTGGTCGACTTCGACGACAAGGCGCCGACCCGGTGACCGCCCCGGCCGTACCGCAGGATCTGGGCGCCACCACCGTCGCCGTGCGCGACGGCTGGGACCCGGCGGTGGAACGGCGGGCGCGGGCCAGCCAGTCGTTCTGGACGGCCGTGGTCGGCGTGCCCGCCATCTTCTCCGTGCTGCGCCTCGGCGTCGAGGCGGGCGGCGAACTCCAGACCACGCTGCTGCTGGTGGCGAACGTCGGGCCGGTGAACCTGCTCGCCGGCTTCCTCACCACCGCCGCCCGGCTGCTCTCCACCGGCCTGGTCGCGGTCTTCGCCCTCGGCGCGGTGCTGCGGGTCAGCGTCGAACGGATGCCGCCGGCCGTGCGCCGCCCGCTCTTCGTCCGCTGGGCGGACCTCACCCCGGCCTGGTTCGTGCTGGCCAGCTTCCTCACCGCCCTGGTCACCTGGCAACTGCTCTACCTGCCGTTGCTGCTGCCGGCGTTCGTCGCCGCCTTCCAGCTCACCCCGGCCCGCCTGCACGAGCACGTGGTGCCCCGGACGCTGATCGTGGTGGCGCTGCTCGGCGGCTACGGGTGGCTGCTCGCCCCCACCCTGGTCGACGCGTGGCAGCAACGGGAACTGCTCGTCCTGGCGCTGCTCGTCGCCCCGCCGCTGCTCGCCCTCGCGGTGACCGGCCCGCTGCCCGGGGCGGTCATCCGGCCGCTCGCGTCGGTCACCGAGGCGGCCGTGCTGGCCATGCTGGTCTGGGCGGCGCTGCCGGTGATCACCACCCCGGTGCTGCCGCTCACCGTGACCACGGTGGAGTCGAGCCCCGGCGTCACCGAGGACGTCCGGGGGCACGTGGTCACCGTGGACGACGTCAACATGGTGCTGCTCCAGGAACGCGGCGGCGTCCGGTACGTGCCGGTGGACGACGTCCGCGCCCAGGTGCTCTGCCCCAGCGAGGAGGAGCTGCCCCGGCACCGGCTGCGCATCCGCGACTACCACGTCGAGGACTCGCTGCTGGAGGGGCTGGGCCGGCGGGTGCGCCCGGTGCACCGTACCGACGCGGCCTGCCGCGCCGTGCACTGACCGGGCGCTGCGGCGGGTGACCGTCCCGGGGGGTCAGTAGGACTTCTCCTGGCCCAGCACGTGCTGGGCGACGAAGTTGAGGATCATCTCCCGGCTGACCGGGGCGATCCGACCGGCCCGCACCGCGCCGAGCAGCGTCGCCACGCCGTACTCGGTGGTCATGCCGGCCCCGCCGAGGGCCTGCACGGCGGTGTCCACGGCCAGCGCGGCGGCCTCCCCGGCCGCGTACTTGGCCATGTTGCCGCAGACGCCGGCCTCCAGGTCGCGGCCCGCGTCGTACAGGGTGGCCGCCTTGTGGATCATCAGTCGGGCGAGTTCCACCTGCACCGCCGCGTGCGCCAACGGATGCGCCACACCCTGGTGCGCGCCGATGCTCCGCCCACCCCAGACCTTGCGGGTGGCGGTGTAGTCGGTGGCCCGCTCGATGGCGTACCGGCCGGTGCCGACGCCCATCGCGGCGACCGTGATCCGCTCCGGGTTCAGCCCGGCGAACAACGCCGGCAGGCCGGCGTCCAGCGACCCGCCGACCAGCGCGTCGGCGGGCAGCCGGACGTCGTCCAGGTAGAGCAGGAACTGGTTCTCCGGGGAGACGATCTCCATGTCCAGCCTGGACCGGGTCAACCCGGCCGCGTCGGTCGGCACCAGGAACAGCGCAGGCTTGAGCTTCCCGGTCGCCGCGTCCTCGGTACGGGCCACCACCAGCACATACCGCGCCTCGTCCACGCCGGAGATGTAGCACTTGCGGCCGGAGAGCAGCCAGTCGTCGCCGTCGCGGCGGGCCACCGTGCCGAGCCGGTGGAAGTTCGACCCGGCCTCCGGCTCGGTGATCGCGAAGACCACCTTCAGCGAGCCGTCGGCGAACCCGGGCAGGAAACGCTTGCGCTGCTCCTCGGTGCCGTGCCGGTTGATCACCGTGGCGGCGATGGCCGGCGACACCACCAGCAGCAGCAGCGGGCAACCGGCGGCGGCCAGCTCCTCGCAGACGATGGCCAGCTCGGTGAGGCCGCCACCGCCGCCGCCGTACTCGGTGGGGACGTTGACGCCCAGGTAGCCGAGCCGACCGGCCTCGTCCCACAGTTCGGTGGTGTGCCCACCGGATTTCGCCTTCTCGACGAAGTAGGAGTGGCCGTACCGGCGGCCCAACGCGCGGACGGCGTCGCGGAGCTGATCCTGCTCGGGGGTGAGGTCGAAGTTCATCGGGGGGCCTCCTCGGGGTTGACCACGGCCAGCACCGCGCCCGTCTCGACCTGTCCACCGGCGGGCACCGGCAGGTCGGCGACCACGCCGTCGGTCGGGGCGAGCACGGGATGTTCCAGCTTCATCGCCTCCAGGGTCAGCAGCAGGTCACCGGCGGCGACCCGCTGACCGGCCCCGACGTGCACCCGGGTCACCGTGCCGGGCAGCGGCGCGAGCAGCGACCCGACCGCGAGCGCCGCGCGGGGCAGCGGGAACCGGGGCAGCTCGGTCAGCTCCGTCGCCCCGTCCGGGCCGTCCACGAAGACCGCCGACCCCGCCCGGTGTACGCGGAACACCCGCCGCACCCCGGCCACGTCGAGCAGCACCCGGTCGGGTGCCGCCGTCACCAGCTCCACCACCGGCGGGGCGTCCGGTGCGGCGGTAGCCGTCGGGTCGGCGACGGTCGGGTCGGTGGACCAGTCGGCGAGCGCGCCGGACCGGTCCAGCCGGTAGCGCACCTCGATCTCGTCCCCGGTCGTCGTGGCGTACCGGACGACCTGGGGGACGGCCGGCACGTTGCGCCAGCCCGAGGGGAGACCGGCGAGCACCGGGGCGGCGGCCCGACGTGCGGCGGCCCCGGCGAGCGCGGCGGCCAGCGCGGCCACCGGCAGCCGGTCGGCCGGCAGCAGCGGCGCGAAGACCCCGGGGTGTGCGTCCAGGAACCCGGTGTCCACCTGCGCCGCGCCGAACTCCGCGCTGCGCAGCACCCGGACCAGCAGGTCCCGGTTGGTGGCCACCCCGTGCAGCTCGGCGCGGGCCAGCGCCCCGGCGAGCGACCGGGCCGCCTCGGCCCGGGTCGGCGCCCAGGCGACCAGCTTGGCGAGCATCGAGTCGTAGTGCACGCTCACCGTCGACCCGGTGTCCACCCCCGAGTCGAGCCGCAGGCCCCGGGTCGGGGTGAACTCGCCCGCCACCCCGGGCACCGCGAACCGGTGCAGCGTGCCGGTCGCCGGCCGGAACCCCTGCGTCGGGTCCTCCGCGCACAGCCGCACCTCGATCGCGTGGCCGTCGGCCGGTGGGGTCGCCGGCACTGGCAACGCGCCACCCTCGGCGACCAGCAGTTGCAGCCGGACCAGGTCCAGCCCGGTGACCGCCTCGGTGACCGGGTGCTCCACCTGGAGCCGGGTGTTCATCTCCAGGAAGAAGAACTCGCCGGTCGGGGCGAGCAGGAACTCCACGGTCCCCGCCCCGACGTAGTCGACCGCCCGCCCGGCGGCGACCGCCGCCGCGTGCAGCCGCTCCCGCACCCCGTCGGGCAGCACCGCCGGGGCCTCCTCGACGATCTTCTGGTGCCGCCGCTGGATCGAGCAGTCCCGCTCGCCGAGGGCCACGACCGTACCGTGGGTGTCGCCGAAGATCTGCACCTCGACGTGCCGGCCACGTTCGACGTACCGTTCGACGAAGACCGTGCCGTCGCCGAACGCGGCGGCGGCCTCGCGGCGCGCCGAGTCGACGGCCGCCGGCAGGTCGGCCGGGTCGCGGACGATCCGCATTCCCCGGCCGCCGCCCCCGGCGGACGCCTTGACCAGCACCGGGAAGTCGGTGACCGCGTCGCCGTCGGTCCAGGTGGGCAGCATCGGCACGCCTGCGCCGGCCAGCAGCTCCTTCGCGGCGATCTTGTCGCCCATCGCGGCGATCGCCCCGGCCGGCGGACCGACCCAGGTCAGGCCCGCGTCGGTCACCGCCGCCGCGAACCCGGCATGCTCGGCGAGGAAGCCGTAACCCGGGTGGACGGCGTCCGCGCCGGTGCGCCGGGCCGCGTCCAGGATCGACCCGATCCGCAGGTACGTCTCGACAGGCGTGTTCCCCGGCAGCCGGACCGCCTCGTCGGCCTCGGCCACGTACGGCGCGTCGGCGTCCGCGTCGGAGTGCACGGCGACCGTCGCGACGCCCAGCACCCGGCAGGTGGCGAAGACCCGCCGGGCGATCTCCCCCCGGTTGGCCACCAAGAGCTTCTGAATCACGAGCGCCGATCCCACCTTTCGTTCGCGACTGCGGGACTCCGCTGCGCTGCGTTCCTCGCGCTCACGGTGCCTGCCTTTCGTTCGCGACTGCGGGACTCCGCTGCGCTGCGTTCCTCGCGCTCACGGGATCACATCCGGAAGACGCCGAAGCCGTCGGCGCCCTTCACCGGTGCGTTGTGGATCGCCGACAGGCAGAGCCCGAGGACGGTACGGGTGTCCCGGGGGTCGATCACCCCGTCGTCGTAGAGCCGGCCGGACAGGAACAGCGCCCCCGACTGCGACTCGATCTGCTGCTCGACCATCATCCGCATCGCCGCGTCGGAATCCTCGTCGTAGTCCCGGCCCCGGGCGGCGGCGGCCTGCCGGGCGACGATCGACAGCACCCCGGCCAACTGCGCCGGACCCATCACCGCCGACTTCGCGTTCGGCCAGGTGAACAGGAACCTCGGCTCGTACGCCCGGCCGCACATGCCGTAGTTGCCGGCCCCGTACGAGGCCCCCAGGTTGACCGTCAGGTGCGGCACCGTCGAGTTCGCCACCGCGTTGATCATCAGCGCGCCGTGCTTGATGATGCCGCGCTGCTCGTACTCGGTGCCGACCATGTAGCCGGTGGTGTTCTGGAGGAAGACCAGCGGGGTGTCGGCGGCGTTGGCGAGCTGGATGAACTGGGCCGCCTTCTGCGCCTCCGCGCTGAACAGCACCCCCCGCGCGTTCGCCAGCACCCCCACCGGGTAGCCGTGCAGCTCGCCCCAGCCGGTGACCAGCGCGGTGCCGTACGCCGGCTTGAACTCGTCGAACTCGCTGCCGTCGAGCACCCGGGCCAGCACCTCACGCGGGTCGAACGGCACCTTCAGGTCGGCGCTGACGATGCCCAGCAGCTCCTCCGGGTCGTGCAGGGGTGGTCGCGGGGCCGGGTCGCGCGGCGGTGGACCCTGCTTGCGCCAGTTGAACCGGCGTACGCACCGCCGGGCCAGCCGGATGCCGTCCCGCTCGTCCTCGGCGAGCTGGTCGGCGAGGCCGGACGTGCCGGCGTGCATCGCCGCGCCGCCGAGCGACTCGTCGTCGGTGACCTCGCCGGTGGCCATCCTCACCAGCGGCGGCCCGGCCAGGTAGACCTGCGACCGGTCCCGGATCATGATCACGTGGTCGGACATCCCCGGCACGTACGCGCCACCGGCGGTGGCGTTGCCGAAGACGACGCTGACCGTGGGGATGCCGGCGGCGGAGAGCCGGGTCAGGTCACGGAACACCCGGCCGCCCGGAATGAAGATCTCCGCCTGGGTGGGCAGGTCCGCCCCGGCGCTCTCCACCAGGTTGACCATCGGCAGCCGGTTCGCCAGGGCGATCTCGCCGGCCCGCCGGGTCTTCGCCAGTGACCACGGGTTCACCGCGCCGCCGCGTACCGTCGGATCGTTGGCGACCACCAGGCACTCGACGCCCTCGACCACCCCGATGCCGGTGACCACGCTCGCCCCGACCGGGAAGTCGGTGCCGTACGCGGCGATCGGTGACAACTCCAGGAACGGGCTGTCCCGGTCCAGCAGCAGCTCGATCCGCTCCCGGGGCAGCAGCTTGCCGCGCCCGTGGTGTCGGGCCACGTACTTCTCGCCGCCGCCGGCCCGCGCCAGGTCGAGCGCGGCGTCCAGCTCGGCCAGCCGCTCCCGCAGCGCCTCCCGGTTGGCCACGAAGGCCGGCGCGGCCGGGTCGACCGCACTCTCCAGCGTCGTCATAGGCCCAGGCCCTTCGCGATGATCTCGTTCATGATCTCGGTGGTGCCGCCGCCGATGCCGAGGATGCGGGCGTCCCGGTAGTGCCGCTCCACCTCGGCGTCGCGCAGGTAGCCGAAGCCGCCGTGCAGTTGCAGCGCGGCGTCGACCACCTGGTCGCAGGCGGCCACCGCGACGTTCTTCGCCATCGCCACCTCGGTCACCACCGGCTCGCCCGCCGCCACCCGGGCGGCCACCTGGTGCACGTACGCGCGGGCCGCCTCGGCGCGGGTGTGCATCTCGGCCAGCCGGTGCCGGACCAGTTGCCGGCTGGCCAGCGGACGGCCGAACGTGGACCGGTCCCGGCACCAGCGGGTCGACAGCTCCACGCAGCGCTGCGCGATCGCGTACGCCTGGGCGGCCAGGGAGAGCCGTTCGGCGGCGAAGCCCTGCATGATCGCCAGGAAGCCGGTGTCCTCCTCGCCGATCCGGTTGCCCACCGGCACCCGCACGTCCACGAAGGACAGCTCGGCGGTGTCCGAGCAGTGCCAGCCGAGCTTGTCCAGCTTCCGGCCGACGGTGAACCCGGGGGTGCCCTTGTCGATCACCAGCAGGTGCAGCGACCCGCTGCCGGGGAAGTCGCCGCAGACCGCGGTGGTGACGAAGTCGGCGCGTACCCCGCTGGTCACGTACGTCTTCGACCCGTTGACGAGGTAGTGGTCGCCGTCGCGGCGGGCGGTGGTGCGGATCGCGGCGACGTCGGAGCCGGCGTCCGGTTCGGTGATCGCCAGCGCGCCGATCAGCTCGCCTGCCAGCGTCGGCCGGACGTACCTGGTGACCAGCGGGTCGTCGGCGGCGGACGGGCGGGCGGCGAGCCGGCCACCGAGCGTGCCGCCGGTGCGCCCGCCGGCCGCCGCGACGATGTGCGGCAGCGCGATTCCGTGCGTGAACAGCGCCGCGACCAGCCCGGACGAGCCGCCGGAGCGGATGATCTCCTCGGTGACCACGATCGAGTCGAGGAGGTCGCCGCCGCTGCCGCCGACCGACTCGGGGAAGCCGACGCCGAGCAGGCCGAGCTTCGCGGCGGTGACGTGCAGCGCGCGGGGGACCTCGCCGGCCCGTTCCCAGTCGGCCAGGTGCGGCAGCACCTCCCGGGTCACGAAGGCCCGGGTCAACTCCCGCAACTGCCGCCGCTCCGGGGTGTCCACGATGGTCACCGGTCCGCCTCCCCGGCTGCGGGCGGTCCGGCGGGCAGGTCGACGATGCGGGAGCGGAGCAGTTCGCCGAGCGCCTTGGCCTGCGGGTCGAACCGGGTGGAGGCGGCCACCCCCGGCCCGAGCAGGCCCCGGATCACGAAGTTGATCGCCCGCAGGTTCGGCAGCTCGTACCGCTCGACGGTCGACGCGGCCGTCTCCGGCAGCAGCCCGGCCAGCCGGTCGACGGTCAGCCACCCGCGCAGCCACTCCCAGGTCGCGTCCGTGCGCGCCCAGACGCCGAGGTTGGCGTCGCCGCCCTTGTCGCCCGACCGTGCCCCGACCAGCTCACCCAACGGCCCCCGCCGGGTCGGCCCGGCCAGCTCACCCAGCGGCCCCCGCCGGGTCGGCCCGGCCACCGGGGTCGGGCCCGCCGTGCCGGGCGTCGGCCCGGCCACGGCCGGTGCCACGGTCTCTGGCGGGGGGACCGGCAGCCGGGTGCCGTCCGGCAGGACGGCCACGTGCGGCACGTCGGCCTGCGGCACCGCGTCGGCGGTGAAGACCCCGTACGGGGTGGCGTCGCCAGGCAGGGTGGTCAGGGTGCACCCGGGATAGGAGGCGAGGGCCAGTTCCACCGCCGCCGCCGAGAACGCCCGCCCGGCCCGCGCCCGGTCACCGTCACGCAGGTGTACGTGCAGCAGCGCGCTCGCCGTCTCGGTGTCGACCGCGTCGACGTGGTCGGTACGGGCCAGCGTGAACTCCAGCCCTTCCGTGCCGACCGCCGCCTCGATCTGCCCCCGGACCAGGGCGGCCTTGGCCGGGACGTCCAATCCGCAGAGTACGAACGTCATCGCGTTGCGGAAACCGCCCAGGTTGTTGACGCCCACCTTGAGGGTGGCCGGCGGTGGGGTGCCCCGGACCCCGTCCACCCGGACCCGGTCCGGCCCGTCGGCGCGCAGCCGTACCGTGTCCAGCCGGGTCACCACGTCCGGGCCGAGGTAGTCGGGGCCGCCCACCTCGTACACCAGTTGGGCGGTGACCGTCTCGACGGTGACCGCGCCGCCGGTGCCGGGGTGCTTGGTGAGCACCGACGAGCCGTCCGGGTGGATCTCGGCGATCGGGAAGCCGGGCCGGTGCCCGCCGTCGGGCAGCTCGGTGAAAAAGCTGAAGTTGCCCCCGGTGACCTGTGCCCCGCACTCGATCAGGTGCCCGGCGACGGTCGCCCCGGCCAGCGCGTCCAGGTCGTCGCGCCCCCAGCCGAACCGGGCGACAGCCGGCCCGACCGCCAGCGAGGCGTCGGTGACCCGGCCGGTCACCACGATGTCCGCCCCGGCGTCGAGGCAGGCGGCGATGCCGAACGCGCCGAGGTAGGCGTTGGCGGTGAGCGCGTCCGGCCGGGCCAGGGCGTCACCCTCGACGTGGGCGACCCGGACGGCGAGGCCGAGCCGGTCGGCGAGCGCGCCGATCGCGGCGGCCAGCCCGGCCGGGTTCAGCCCGCCCGCGTTGGTGACGATCCGTACCCCCCGGTCGAGGGCGGTGCCGAGACACCCTTCGAGCTGGCGGAGAAAGGTCTTCGCATAGCCGAGGTCGGGGTCGCGCAGCCGGTCCCGGCCGAGGATCAGCATGGTCAGCTCGGCCAGGTAGTCGCCGGTCAGCACGTCCAGCTCACCGCCGTCGAGCATCTCCCGCCAGGCGGTGGACCGGTCGCCGTAGAAGCCGGAGGCGTTGCCGACCCGCAGCACCCCGGTCACCGGGTGGCCGTCCCGGCCGTGTTCGCGCGGATCGTCCGGCCGGGGGCCGGATGCGGCCACGCCCCGGCGGGCGGCGCGTCGGGCTGGTCGGACCCGTCGGTCGGGTGGACGGGCGGTGCGGTCGGGTCGACCATGGTGCCTCCGGGCGGGTGGGCCGGTGAGTACGGGTCAGGTCGGGTCGGCGTCGTGGGGCTGATCCGGTGCCGTCCCGGGGGCGAGCAGGGTGGCGAGCTGGTGTTTCCAGGTGCGCAGCAGCGCGGTGCGCCGGGCCGAGTCGTCGTTGAGCAGGTTGGCCACGCCGAGCCCGCGCAGCAGGTCGAGGGTGGCCTGCACGGCCTCGCGGACGCCGGGGCGGCGCTCGTCCACGTCGAGCAGCGCCACGGTGAGCCGGTGCATCTCCCGACCGACCCGCGCCTCCAGCGGCACCAGCGCGTCGCGCAGCTCCGGGTCGGTGCGGGCGGCCACCCACAGCTCCAGCGCGGCGACGAAGAGCGGCCCGGTGAAGGCGACGCCGAGCAGGTCGACCACCCGATCGAGGCGTTGCGGCCCGACCGGCAGCGCCTCGGCCTCGACGCGTAGCTCCTCGGCGCGTCGCTCGGCGAGGTGGGCGACGGCGGCGGTGACCAGGGCCGCCTTGGTGGGGTAGTGGTGCAGTTGGGCGCCCCGGGAGACACCGGCGTGGGCGGCGACCACGGTCGTGGTGGTGCCCGACCAGCCGTACCGCACCAGGCAGTCGACAGTCGCCTCCAGCAGCCGGGCCTGGGTGGCGCGGCTGCGTTCCTGCTGCGGGACGCGGGTCGACGGGGTGGACACGGGAACAGCGTGCCGTTGCCGAAACAAACAGTCAAGCCTGACTTTTTTCGGCTGTGAGGTGACCCCGGCCGGTGCCGCTGGTCCGGTGCCGGCGGCCCCGGTCCGGTCCGGACACCGGTCAGCGGTCGTCGCGCGGGGCGAAGGCGGTGAGCGCGTCGAGGTCACTGTGCCGGGAGCGCAGGTACTCGTCCGCCCAGGCGGCGGCGTCCGGATAGGCCGATTCGGCGGCGACCCGCGCACAGGCCGCGTCGACGTCGAACCCCGCACGGCGCAGCTGCACCCCCGGACCGAGCAGCGCCCAGTACGCCCCCGGCCCGCCGTACGGCATGCCCACACTGCCCGGATTGACCACCAGCCGGCGGTCGACCAGCCGGGTGAACGGCATGTGGGTGTGCCCGCAGACCACGGTGCGCACCTGCGCGGGCAGCCCGGCGAACACCTCGGCCCAGCGGGCCGGCCGGGAGTCGACGAGCACCACCTCCTCGTCGTCGCGGGGCGTGGCGTGGCAGAAGAGCACCGGGCCGAGGCCGGCGACCGGAAGGGTGAGCGTCAGCGGCAGCGCGGCCAGCAGGGCCACCTGGTCGACCCGGAGCTGGTCGGCCGCCCAGTTCGAGACGTCGTGCTCCGACGGCCGGCCGGCGCGGGCCTGCACCAGCTCCCGGTCGGCGTTGCCGCGCACCCAGCGGACCCGGTCACCCAGCCCGGTCAGCAGGTCCAGCACCTCGACCGGCTGCGGGCCGGCCGCCACGTCACCGGTGACCACGACCAGGTCGGCGGCGACCACCTCCGGCTCGGCCAGCACCGCCTCCAGCGGGGGCAACGCGCCGTGGACGTCGGAGACAACCGCTACCCGTTCCAGCACCGGTCCAGGTCGCGCCCGGCGGAGCGGGTTGTCGAGCGATTCTGCGCCGGGCAGAGCGGACCATCGCCGACCGGGGCAGGTGGAACCGGGCGGCCGGAATGCCGACGAGCCAGGGCCGCCGGTGGAGGCGGCCCTGGCTCGGGGTGTGTACGCGGTGCCGGTCAGACCCGGGCGCGGCGGGCGAGACGCTCCGGGTCGAGGATGATGATGCTCTTGCCGTCCAGCCGCAGCCAGCCCCGCGAGGCGAAGTCGGCGAGCGCCTTGTTGACCGTCTCCCGGGAGGCGCCCACGAGCTGGGCGATCTCCTCCTGGGTCAGGTCGTGGGTCACCCGCAGCACGCCGCCGTCGCGGGTGCCGAACCGGCCGGCCATCTGGAGCAGGTTCTTGGCGACCCGGCCCGGCACGTCGGTGAAGATCAGGTCGGCCAGCGAGTCGTTCGTCCGGCGCAGCCTACGGGCGAGCACCCGCAGCAGCTGCTCGGCGATCTCGGGCCGGTTGTTCAGCCAGGGCCGCAGCGCCTGCTTGCGCAGCCGGACCAGCCGGGTGTCGGTGACCGCGGTGGCGGTGGCCGTACGCGGGCCGGGGTCGAAGAGCGACAGCTCACCGACCATGTCCGACGGGCCCATCACCGCGATCAGGTTCTGCCGGCCGTCGGCTGCCCGCCGCCCGACCTTGATCTTGCCTGACAGGAGGATGTAGAGACTGTCGCCGGGCTCGCCCTCGTTGAACACGATCTCGCCCTTACGGACGTCGATCGTCTCCATCTCCTTGGCGAGCGCCTCGGCAGCCTCCGGGTCGACACCCTGGAAGATCCCGCTGCGGGCCAGTACCTCGTCCATCGCGCACCTCCGGTTGCGCGTTGCCGTCCCTCGGCCGGGTCCGCCGTCCGCTGATCCCTCGCGCGCCGCCAAGTCTAGGCGCATGTGAGGACGAATCAGAGCTGCACCCCTGGAATCTTGATCGTTGGGCGTAACCTCGCCGACGCGGTCGGGCACTATGATCGTCCGCCCGAACCACCTGGTCACCGGGGTCAGCCACCGCCGGTCGTAGGGTGTCCGGGTGCTGAGCGACCCGGTGCTGACCCACCGCCCCGAGGACGGGTGGGACATTCCGGTGCTCGTGTGGCGGGCCGGTGCCCCGCTGCGGGCGGTCAGCTCCGGCCCGCTCGGTGGCGGCGTCGGCCCGCGCAACTGGGTGGTCAACGCGACCGTGCCGATGTCGTACCACCGGGACGACCCGGCGGCCCACCTGGCCGCGCTCGCCCGCCGCTTCGACCTCGACGGGCCCGGGGTCGGCCTGCTCACCGGCGTCGACGTCGCCGAGGTGGTGACCCGGACCGACACCGGGGTCCGGGCCTGGGCCACCGTCGGCCTCGGCACCCCCCTGTGGGCCGCCGCACCCGACCGCGCCCACGCCCCGGCGCAACGGGTGGGCACGGTCAACATCGTGGTGTACGTGCCGACGGCGCTCGGCGACGCGGCACTGGTGAACGCCGTCGCCACCGCCACCGAGGCGAAGTGCCAGGCGATCGGGGAACTCGGCCTGCCGGGCACCGGCACACCCACCGACGCGGTCACCGTGCTCTGCCCGACGGGCGACCCGGCCGAGCCTTACGGCGGACCCCGGTCGACCTGGGGCGCGCCGCTCGCCCGCGCCGTCCACGCGGCCGTGCGGGACGGCGGCGCGGTGCCCTGCGTCCCGTGGTCGCAGCGGCGGACGGGCTGAACTTCCGTCCGATCGGCCCGTCGTCGGTCGATTGGTCACCCGGTAGCGTCGCGGGCGATGTACTCTGCCGCCTTCCTCCAGCCCCGTCCCCGCCGCCGTGTCGCGCTCGCCTGCGGCGCGCTGCTCACCGTGCTCCTCGCCGGCTGCGGCCAGTCGTCCGACAGCCCGGACCCGGTCTGGCGGCCGGGCGGCGGCGGTGGCACCACCGGTTCCCCGGTGCCGACCACCGGGGCCACCGGCAGGACCGAGGCGATCACCCTGTCGGCGACCGGGGACATCGTCATGGGGATGGCCCCGTCCCGGCTGCCCGCCAACGGCGGCAAGGGCTTCTTCGACGAGGTCAAGGGCGCGCTCAAGGCCGACCTGGTGATGGGCAACCT
This sequence comes from Micromonospora sp. WMMD723, assembly GCF_049863385.1. Classification (NCBI taxonomy): domain Bacteria; kingdom Bacillati; phylum Actinomycetota; class Actinomycetes; order Micromonosporales; family Micromonosporaceae; genus Micromonospora; species Micromonospora sp. WMMD723. The sequence continues at coordinate 1,536,929 of NZ_JBMKNR010000001.1, read as the reverse complement.
GGAGGAACCGCTCACCACCGACACCGGCACCGGCAAGTGCGGCGCGAACTCCAGCAACTGCTACCAGTTCCGGGTGCCGCCGGAGTACGCCGGCCACCTCGCCGACGCCGGGTTCCAACTGCTCAACCAGGCCAACAACCACGGCTACGACTTCGGCCCGCAGGGCTACGAGAACACCCAGCAGGCGCTGGAGAAGCACGGCCTCAAGCACACCGGCGCGCCCGACCAGATCACCGTGGTGGAGGTCGAGGGGGTGAAGGTCGCGGTGGCCGGCTTCTCGTCGTACCCGTGGTCCAACAGCCTGGTCGACATCGACGCCGCCAAGGGGGTCGTCGAGAAGGCCACCACGATGGCCGACCTGGTCGTGGTGCAGGTGCACATGGGCGGCGAGGGGTCGGACAAGACCCGGGTCCGCCCCGGCACCGAGATGTTCCTCGGCGAGAACCGGGGCGACCCGGTGAAGTTCTCCCACGCCATGATCGACGCAGGGGCCGACCTGATCGTCGGGCACGGCCCGCACGTGCTGCGCGGGATGGAGTTCTACCAGGGCCGGCTGATCGCGTACAGCCTGGGCAACTTCGCCGGGGGTGCCCGGTCGCTCAACCCGACCGGCCGGCTCGGCTGGGGCGGGGTGCTGAAGGTGTCGCTCAAGCCCGACGGCAGTTTCGCCGGTGGCTCGTTCACCTCCACCCGGATGAGTTCGGTGGGCAAGCCGGGGATGGACCCTGCCGGTCAGGGGCTCGGCCTGGTCAAGCAGCTCAGCACCAACGACTTCCCGCGTACCGCCGCCCGGTTCGACGGCAAGGGGAAGATCAGCCCGCCCGACGCCGGCTGACCGGGGGCGTGGTCCGGCGGCCCGTCGGGGCGGCGACGTAGGCTGGCCGGCGTGACCATCAGCTCTCCCGGCCGGGTCGAGACGGAACTCGGCCGTACCCGGCGCGCCCGGCGGATCGGCCGGGCGCTGACCGAGGCGCACCCGGACGCCCACTGCGAACTCGACCACACCACCGCGTTGGAGCTGGCCGTCGCCACGATCCTCTCCGCGCAGTGCACCGACAAGAAGGTCAACGAGGTCACCCCGAAGCTGTTCGCCCGCTACCCGACGGCGGCCGACTACGCCGGGGCCGACCGGGGTGAGCTGGAGGAGTTGATCCGGCCGACCGGGTTCTACCGCAACAAGACCGACTCGCTGATCAAGCTCGGGCAGGCCCTGACCGAGCGGTACGACGGCCGGGTCCCCGGCCGGCTGACCGACCTGGTGACGCTGCCCGGGATCGGCCGCAAGACGGCCAACGTCATCCTGGGCAACGCCTTCGACGTCCCGGGGATCACCGTCGACACCCACTTCCAGCGGCTGGTGCAGCGGTGGGGGCTGACCATCCAGACCGATCCGGTCAAGATCGAACATGAGATCGGGGCGATGTTCCCGAAGCGGGAGTGGACCATGCTCTCCCACCGGATCATCTTCCACGGCCGACGGGTCTGCCACGCCCGCAAGCCCGCCTGCGGGGCGTGCACCCTGACCCGGCTCTGCCCGTCGTACGGGCTCGGGCCGACCGAGCCGGCCGCCGCCGCCAAACTGCTCAAGGGCCCCCGCGCCCGGGACCTCGCGGTCGCCGCCGGGGTCGACCCGGAGCTGGTGCCGGCGCAGGCCGCCGCCGCGGAGGCACCGTGAAACCCCGGCTCGCCGCGCTGCTCGTCCCGGTGCTGCTGGCACTCGCCGGCTGCACCGCCACCACCGGCGGGGAGGGCCCCGCCGCCGGCCCCACCCGCGCTGCCCGCCCGTCGCCGTTCGCCGACTGCGCCACCCTCACCACCGCGCCCGGCTCCACCCCCGCGCCGACCGGCTCCGCCGCCGCCGGCAGCCCGCTGCCCGAACTGGTGCTCTCCTGCTTCACCGGCGGAGCCCCGGTGAAGCTGCGCGACATCCACGGCCCGGCCGTCATCAACGTGTGGGCCTCCTGGTGCCCGCCCTGCCGCAAGGAACTGCCGGCCTTCCAGCGGCTCAGCGTCCGCGCCGCCGGCCAGCTCCAGGTGATCGGGGTGAACAGCCGGGACAGCCGGGACGGCGCACAGGCCATCGGCGAGGACTTCGGCATCCGCTTCCCGGTCCTGTTCGACCAGGGCGAGGCCCTGCAACGGGAACTGCGCCGCACGGCGGTGCCGCTGACCCTGCTGGTGGACGCGCAGGGGCGGATCAGGCACACCGACACCTCCGGCGCGCTCGACGACGCCCGCCTCGCCGACCTCGTCCGCCGGCACCTCGGCCTGGTGGTGCCCGCGTGAGGCCGACCGCCGGTGCCGGGTCGACCCGATGAACCGCCGTCCACCGTCCTGGTTCGATCCGCTGCTGGGCCGGCTCGGCACCGCCCGGGCCGAGGACTTCACCCGGCTGACCACCCCCGAGCAGGGCGGCCGGGAGAGCGCGGTGCTGGTGCTGCTCGGCGAGGAACCCGGCGTCGGCCCCGACGTGCTGGTCCTGCAGCGGGCCGCCACCCTGCGCAACCACGCCGGCCAGCCGGCCTTCCCCGGCGGCGCGGCCGACCCGGGGGACGCCGACGCGCGGGCCACCGCGCTGCGCGAGGCCAACGAGGAGGTCGACCTCGACCCGGCCAGCGTGACCGTCCTCGCCGAACTGCCGAGGCTCTGGATCCCGGTCAGCGAGTTCGTGGTCACCCCGGTGCTCGCCTGGTGGCACAGCCCGCACCCGGTGCACCCCCGGGAACCGGCCGAGGTGGCGCACGTCGCCCGGCTGCCCGTCGCCGAACTGGTCGACCCGGCCAACCGGATGCTGGTCCGCCACCCCAGCGGCTGGACCGGCCCGGCGTTCTCCGTCCGGGGGATGCTGGTCTGGGGCTTCACCGCCGGGGTGCTCGCCGCGCTGCTGGAGATGGCCGGGTGGACCCGCCCGTGGCCCCGGTCACGGGTGGTCGAACTACCGCCGACCGGCGCCACCCCGGCCCCCTCCGCCGGCACCGACCGGGCCGACGAACTGGCCGGCCCGCTGACCTGACCATTACGTTCCGCAGCCGCGACGCCGCACCGGTGTCCGGTGCACGTACCCTTGACCGGTGTCGGCCGTGGATCTCGTCCTGCTCCTGCTCATGCTCGTGTTCGCGATCAGCGGATACCGTCAGGGCTTCGTCATCGGGGCGCTGTCGTTCTCCGGGTTCTTCCTGGGCGCGCTCATCGGCCTCCAGCTCGGGCCGATGCTGGCCCGCCAGTTCATCGACAGCGGGACGCGGGTGCTGGTCAGCCTGGTCGCCGTCTTCGGGCTCGCCGTCCTCGGCCAGGCGCTGGCCGGCTGGCTCGGCTCCCACCTGCGCCGCACGATCACCAACGACGTCGCCAAGCGGGCCGACGACATCGGCGGCGCGTTCGTCTCGATCCTCGCGGTGATGCTGGTGGCCTGGCTGGTCGCCGTGCCGCTGGGTTCCTCGTCGCTGCCCTGGCTGGCCGCCTCGGTCAAGAACAGCGCGTTGCTGACCGTGGTGGACCGGGTCCTGCCCGACCAGGCCCAGGAGCTGTCCACGGCGCTGCGCGACACCGTCGACACCAACGGCTTCCCCGACGTCTTCAACGGGCTGGGGCGTACCTCGGCCCGGCAGGTCGCCCCGCCGGACCCGGCGCTGGCCGGCTCGCAGGTGGTGGCGAACAGCCAGCGGGCGGTGGTGAAGGTGCTCGGGTCCGCGCCGAGCTGCTCGCGCCGGATCGAGGGGTCCGGCTTCGTCTACGCCGACGACCGGGTGATGACCAACGCGCACGTCGTCGCCGGCACCCGCTCCGTCGCCGTCGAGCTGCGCGGCGAACGGTACGACGGCGTGGTCGTCGTCTACGACCCGGACCGCGACCTCGCCGTGCTGCACGTGCCAGGGCTGCCCGGTCCGTCCCTGCGCTTCGCCGCCGGGCAGGCCGGCAGCGGCGCGGACGCGATCGTGCTGGGCTTCCCGCTCGACGGCCCGTACGACGCCCGTCCGGCCCGCATCCGCGACGTCGACCGGATCGAGGGCCCGGACATCTACAACGCCAGCAAGGTCAACCGGGAGATCTACACCATCCGGGCGCTGGTCCGCAGCGGGAACTCCGGCGGGCCGCTGGTCTCCTCCAACGGGCTGGTGCTCGGGGTGATCTTCGCGGCGGCGGCGGACGACCCGAACACCGGCTTCGCGGTGACCGCCGAGGAGGCCCGGCCGGTGGCGCTCGCGGGCGCGGAGCGTACCCGGGGCGTGGGCACCGGCGACTGCACCTGAGCCCCCGGACGTGCCCCGACCGGCCGGGGCCGGGGCGCCGTCTCCCCGGCGCGGCGGGGTCAGCCGCCGGCCGGCGCGGTGGCCGGGGCGTCACCGCCGGCCGGGGTGAGGCCGGGCAGCTTGGCCCGACCCCAGGTCAACGACCTGTCGAGCACCGCCCGCGCCATGATCGCCACGCAGGTGCCGCCGTTGACGAAGGACGCCACCACGTCGCTCGGGTGGTGCATCCCCCGGTACATCCGGGTCAGCGCCACCCCGACCGGGACCAGCACCAGCAGCGTCCACCAGGTGACCTTGCCGGCGGTGCTGCGGGCCCGCAGCGCCAACAGCAGCGCGACACCGACATAGAGGGCGACCGCCGCCGAGGTGTGACCGGACGGGAAACTCGACGTCGGCGGGGACACGTCCATGTGCTCCACCGCCGGCCGACGCCTGTCGATCGCCATCGTGGTGAGCAGGAAGACCAGCGCCTGGGCGGACACCGCCGCACACAGGAACAGCGGCTCCCGCCAGCGGTGCAGCACCAGCCGCAGCACCAGCGCCACCAGCACGGTGACCACCACGATCAACTGGGTGCTGGCCAGCGTGCTGAACACCAGCGAGACGTTGTTCCACCCGGCCGTCCGGTCGGCCGCCAGTTCGCGGTTGACCGCGTCCTCCACGGTGAACGGCCAGACGTCGTCGAGGACCCGGGTCACCAGCAGCCCGAGCAGGACCATGAACGAGAGCAGCAGGGTCACCGGAAGGAGCACCCGCTTGGCGACCTGCGCAGCGATGGCGGACATGGCCGCCCAGTACCCGCAGCGCAGGACCGCTACGCGTGCGGGTCGGTCTGCTCCGGCGCCACCCCGTCGACCATGGCCCGGCCACCCGGCAACCCGACCCGCTCCCGCCAGGTGCGGAACGCCGCCGCGGTGGCCGCCACCACCGCCACCCCCAGCAGGCAGCCGGCGAGCACGTCGCTGGCCCAGTGCACGCCCAGCGCCACCCGGCTCAGGCAGGTCACCCCGACCAGCAGCACGGCCACCGTCCACAGCGCCACCCGCGTCGCCGGACGGCCCCGGGCGAACGGCAGGAACACCAGCAGCAGCACCCCCGCCGCGAGGGTCGCGTTCAGCGCGTGCCCGGACGGGAAGGAGTACCCGGCGGCCCGCGCCACCGGATCGAGCAGCTCCGGGCGGTCCCGGCCGACGAGCAGCTTCAGCACCGCCCCCAGCGCCCCGCCGACGACCATCGTGGTGACCACCCAGAGCGCCAGCCGGCGGGCCCCGCGACGCCACAGCCACACCACCACGACCAGCGCGGCCACCCGCAGCGGCCCCGGCGAGGCCAGGTGCGTCCACACCTTCATCACCCGCACCCACAGCGGATGGTCGGCGGCGAACCGGTGCAGGGCGTCGGTGACCGCGGTGTCCAGGTCGTGCAGCGGCGGCCAGGCACCGACCACCAGCACCGCCAGCAGCGAGAACGGCACCAGCACCAGGAACGCCGCCACCGACGCCAGGGTCAACCGCAACCCGAGCGAACGGTCCCGGTCCAGACGACGGTCCCGCCAGGACCGGCCCGACGGGGATACGGAGGTACGCCGACCGGAGGCACTCATGCGACCTGCTCTACCCACCCGGACCCTCGATCAGGCCCGGTTCAGCGGCCCCGCAGCCGGAACCGGCGGACCATCATCGCGAACCCGGTGACCAGGGCCGCCACGACGGCGACACCCGTCCACAGCCGACGGGGGGCGTCCTCGTCGGCGCCACCGGCCGGCTGTGCCGTCCACCGGGTCTGCTGGCGGGGCGCGGTGAACCCGAGCGGGTCGCTGCCGGTGCCACCATCGCGGGCGTCCTCGGCGGAGCCGGGGGCCGGCCCGAACCCGACCACCCCGGGGGAGTCGTTGTCGTCCAGCGGGTTGTAGCCGATCAGCGGCACGTCGGCGGTGAGCGCGGCCACCGGGTCGACCAGACCGTACCCGAAACGGTCGTCCCGGCCGACGGGCCCGATGTCCTTCGCGGTGCTCAGCAGCCGGTTCACCACGTCCCCGGCGGACATGTCCGGGTAGCGGGCGCGGACCAGGGCGGCGGTCGCCGTCACCAGCGGCGCGGCGAAGCTGGTGCCCTGCACGCCCCAGTAGTTGCTCGGCGGGCGGGCCCCGACCAGGCCGGTCGCCGGTGCGGTCAACGTGGTGGCGTGACCGGTGATCGAACCGGACCAGAGGTTCTCGCTGTCGCGTTCCAGACCGGCCACCGCGATCACGCCCGGCTCCCGGGCCGGGTACCAGACCTTCGAGGTGGTGGACGTGGCGACGTTGCCGGTGCAGGCCACCACCACCACGTCCCGGGCGAACGCGTAGTCCAGCGCGGCGGCCAGGGCCGGGCTGTCGCCGCTGCCGCCCAGGGACAGGTTGATCACCCGGGCGCCGTTGTCGACCGCCCAGCGCACCCCCTTGGCGACGATCATCGCGTCGTCGTACCGGTTCTCGTCGTCGAGCACCCGCACGGGCAGGATGCGCGCGTCCGGTGCGAGCCCGACCACGCCCCGCCGGTCGTCGCCCCGCCCGGCGATCAGGCTGGCCACCGTCGTGCCGTGCCCCACCGGGTCCGGCTCCGCACCGCCGCCGGGGGAGACCAGGTCCATGCCGGGCAGCACCTGGCCGACCAGGTCGGGATGGTTGCCGTCCACCCCGGAGTCGATCACCGCCACCGTGACGCCACGCCCGGTCGAGGTACGCCAGGCGGTGGCCGCGTTCAACTCGTCGAGCTGGAACTGGTCGTCGCGGACCCGGTCGGCACGCGCCTGGGCCGGGGCGAAGTCGGGCTCGGCCAGCGGACTGCCGGCCCGCGTCCCAACCAGGGTGGACGACGACGGGGGCGCGGCGGGGGCGGGAGACGGGGCCGTGCCGAGCACGGTGACGGTGGTCGCCGCGACACCGAGCAGCGCCCGCCCGGCGAACCGGTGCAGCGCCGTCGGAGAGCCCTGCCGAACCCTGGTCACATCGTCAGCCATTCGTCACGTGGGACACATGCTGCTCGGAGATTACCGGTTCCGGCCGCCGACACGGCACGTTCCGGCACACCCGGATCACGGTGGCGGGAGATGAGCCAGTTGAACGAGGCGGACCCCCTCGCGTCGGGTGACCAGTCGACCACGCCCCGCCGGCAGCGGGCCGGGACGGACCGCCCCGACGAGCGGCCCCTCGTCGGGGCTGCCGCTCATCACCAGCCCGGCGGTGGACAACTCCCGCAGCCGCTGCACGACCGGCTCGTACTGGGACCGGCCCGCGCCACCGCAACGGCGGGCCAGCACCAGGTGCAGGCCGACGTCGCGGGCCTGGGGCAGGTGCTCCTCCAGCCCGCGCAACGGGTTCGCCGGACCGCTGGCCACCAGGTCGTAGTCGTCGACCAGAATGAACAACTCGGGGCCGGACCACCAGGAACGGTCCCGCAACTGGGCCGGGGTGACCTCCGGCCCGGGCAGCCGGCCGCGCATGTAGCCGGCGACCGACTCGATCAGCTCGGTGGTGTGCGCCGCCGCCGTGCCGTACCCGATCAGATGGTCGGTCTCGACCGTGCCGAGCAGGCTGCGCCGGTAGTCGACCAGGATCACCCGGGCCTGCTCCGGGGTGAACCGCTCGACGATCGAGGTGGCCAGCGCCCGCAGGAACGACGACTTGCCGCACTCGGCGTCGCCGAAGACCACGAAGTGCGGCTCGGTGGCGAAGTCGAGCAGCACCGGACGCAGGTCCGCCTCGGCGATCCCCACCGGGAACGCCAGCCCGGCACCGGCGGTGGTGTCCAGGTCGGCGTAGGGCAGCACCGGGGGGAGCAGCCGCACCCGGGGGGCGGGCGGCCCCGACCAGGCCCCCGCGACCGCCTTGACCAGATCCGCCGTGTCCCCGCCGGTGAACTGCGGCAGGGCGGTGAGGAGGTGCAGGCTCTGCGCGGTGATCCCCCGCCCCGGCTGCTCCGGCACACCGGCCGCCGCCACCCGCTTCACCACCGAGTCGGACGGGTCACCCAGACGCAGCTCCAACCGGGACCCGAACAGGTCCCGGATGCCGGGCCGGAAATCCAGCCAGCGCACCGCACTCGCCACCACGTGCACCCCGTACGACAGGCCCCGGGTCGCCAGGTCGGTGATCAGGGGTTCCAGGTCGTCGTACTCGCCGCGCAGGGTGGCCCAGCCGTCGACGACGAGGAACACGTCACCGAACGGGTCGACGGGGGGCTGACCGGCGACGGCCAGCTCCCGCCGCCGCCTGCGCCACGCCGCCATCGACTCCACGCCCAGCTCGGTGAAGCGGCGTTCCCGCTCGGCGAGCAGGGTGGCGATCTCCCCGACCGTACGCCGGACCACCGTCGGGTCGGCCCGGCCGGCGACCCCGCCCACGTGCGGCAGTTCGCGCAGCGCGGTCAACCCGCCGCCGCCGAAGTCCAGGCAGTAGACCTGCGCCTCGGCCGGCGTGTGGGTGAGCGCCAGCGCGCAGACCAGCGTCCGCAACGCGTGCGACTTGCCGCTCTGCGGCGCGCCGACCACGGCCACGTGCCCGGCCGCCCCGCCCAGCGCCAACCACAGCACGTCGCGGCGCTGCTCGTACGGCTTGTCGACCACCGCCACCGGCACCTGGAGGCCACCGTGCAGCTCCGGGTTGGCGAAGCCCAGACCCCGGTCGGGGTCGACGCCGGGCGGGCCGAGCAGCTCGTCGAGGGTGGGCGCCCGGTCCAGCGGCGGCAGCCACACCTGGTGCGCCGGCGGCCCCTGCCCGGCCAACCGGCCGACAAGCGTGTCGAGCAGGCTCCCCGCCTCGTCCTCGACGACCGGCGGGGTGACCGGGGCGGCCGGCTCGGGCACCGGCACCAGATGGGTGGAGAAGGTGAGCAGCCGGGCCGCTCCACCGGCCCCGCCCCCGGCCGGGCCGCCGTGGCGCCGCAGTGGACCGGAGACGTACGCGGCCCGGAACCGGACCAGCGGGTCGGTGCCGGCGCGCAGGAAGCCGTGCCCGGGGGAGCGGGGCAGCTCGTGCGCGTCCGGCACGCCGAGCACCGTGCGGGACTCCAGCGCAGAGAAGGTCCGCAACCCGATCCGGTACGACAGGTGGGTGTCGAGCCCGCGCAGCCGCCCCTCCTCCAGCCGCTGGCTGGCCAGCAGCAGGTGCACGCCGAGTGACCGGCCCAGCCGGCCGATCTGCACGAACAGGTCGATGAAGTCGGGCTTGGCGGACAGCAGCTCGGAGAACTCGTCGCAGACCAGCAGCAGCGACGGCAGCGGGGCCAGTGGCGCGCCGGCCGTCCGGGCCCGCTCGTAGTCGCGCAGGCTGGCGAAGTTGCCGGCCCGGCGCAGCAGCTCCTGGCGGCGCATCAGCTCACCGTTGATGGCGTCCACCATCCGGTCGACAAGCGGCAGCGCGTCGACCAGGTTGGTGATCACGGCGGCGGTGTGCGGCAGCCGGTCGAACGAGGCGAAGGTGGCCCCGCCCTTGAAGTCGACCAGGACGAAGTTGAGCTGCTCCGAGCTGTGCGTGGCGGCCAACGCCAGGACCAGGGTGCGCAGCAGCTCCGACTTGCCGGAACCGGTCGCGCCGATCAGCAGCCCGTGCGGGCCCATCCCGTCCTGCGCCGACTCCTTGAGGTCCAGCTCGACCGCGCCGCCGTCCGGGCCGACCCCGATCGGCACCCGCAGCCGGTCCCGGGGCGAGCGGGGCAGCCAGCCCTGGTCGGCGGTGAACCCCTCCGGGTCGCCCAGCCCGAGCAGCTCGGGCAGGCCGGGTTCGGCCCCGGGGACGGCCTCGGTACCCCGGGCGACGGCGGCGAGCCGCAGCGGGGCGAGCCGCCGGGCGACCGCCTCCGCGTCGACCACGTCCAGCCGGTCGGCGGTGCCCACCTCGGCGTGCCCCTCGGCCGACCAGGAGTGCAGCCGTCCGGCGCGGACCTCCAGCAGCAGGGCGAACCGGTCCAGCAGGCGCGGCGCCGGGGTGTCCAGGTCGAGCACGGTCACCGCGTCGATGCCGCCGTCGCCGGTCAGTTCGGTGGCGTCGGTCAGGTCACCGCCGTCGAGGAGCACCACCACGTGCGGGCCGTCGGTGGCCGGTCCGGCCGGGCTGAACCGGGACCGGCTGGCCAGCACGTCGCCGAGGAGCCGTTCCAGGTCGACGGCGGAGCTGGTGACCAGCCGGACGGGGCCCAGCGCGTCGACCCTGCTCGGGTGGTGGGCGTGCGGCAGCCACTTCACCCACTCCCAGTGCCGACGCCGTTCCGGGCCGGCGCAGACGGCGACGAGCAGCTCGTCGGGGGCGTGGAAGACGGCGAGCTGGACGAGCATCGCGCGGGCCAGCGCCTGCGCGTCGGGCGATCCGGTGCCGCTCTCCGCCGTACCCCCGCCCGGCCCGGTCTCGCCACCCGACTGCTGCCCGCCCCGGACGAAGACCCGGGCGAAGCTGCGCAGCGACAGCGCCACCGGCAGGTCCGGCACCACCGAGTACGCGTCGAGGAAGCGCCGCAGCGCCCCCGCCGTCATCGGCTCCAGCTCCTCCAGCGGTCGGGTGACCGGCGGCACCAGCGGGGTGGCCAGCGTCTGCGGACCGACGGCGACCCGCACCACGCCGAAGTCCGGGTCGCCGGGACGGCGTTCCCAGACCCGGTGACTGTCCACCGTCGACCAGAGCCGCTCCGGGTCGGGATGCCGGTAGTACAGCCCGGCCCGCTGCTGCCGGGCGGTCTGCCGGACCCGCCGCCGCAGGGTGGTCAGGTGCCGCAGGTACTCCCGGCGGGCGGCCATCATCTCCGACTTGCGCGGGCTGCCCGAGGCGCTGCCCCAGGAGGTCATCAGCATCGCCACCGAGGAGAGCCCGAACATCCCGCCCACCACGTACGAGTAGGCACCGCCACCGCGACCGAACATCATCGCCATCGCCACCGTGCCGCCCAGCATCGGCAGCACCATCAGCGCCTGCTGCCAGCGCCCGCCGGTGACCACCGGGATCTCCGGCGGACCCGCCACGGGCAGCTCGCCGACCGGGATCTCCGGGGCGGGCCGACGCGGTGGCCGCCTGATGACGACAGTGGACAAATCCACCTCCCTGTGGCGCTCGGTAACCCGAACCTGGCTCATCGTAGGTAAAGTGCGCGTCGTCCGTCAGCCGCCACCGCCTATCGATATGGAGTCCAGTCGATGACCATCGGGCTGGCCAGGGTCACCATCAGCGCGCCGGGGCGACGCGTCGACGTGGCCCTGCCGGAGCAGGTCCCCCTGGCCGAGCTGCTGCCCGAGGTGCTCCGGCACGCCGGGGAGGGGCTGGCCGACGACGGCGAGCGGCACGGCGGCTGGGTGCTGCGGCGTACCGACGGGGCGGTGCTGGTGACCGCGCAGCCGCTGCTGCCGCAGGGGGTACGCGACGGCGAGGTGCTGCACCTGGTGCCCGCCCACGACCAGTGGCCCGAACTGGAGTACGACGACGTGGTCGAGGCCATCGCCGACGGCGCGCGTCGCCGGGGGGCGGCCTGGTCACCGGCGACGACCCGGGCGGCCGTGCTGGCCGGTGCGGGCGTCCCGCTCGCCGTGGGGCTGCTCGCCGTGCTGGCCGCCGGGCCGGGACAGCCCGCCGCCTGGCCCGCCGCGGGCGCGGTGGCGCTGCTGCTCACCCTCGCCGGCACCACCGCCTCCCGGGCGTGGGGTGACGGCCCCACCGGAGCCACCCTCGGTGGCTACGCCCTGCCGTACGCCGCCGCGTCGGGCGCGCTCGCGGTCAGCTCGGGCGACCCGGTGGGAGTGTTGCGGCCACTGCCCTGGCTCGGCGCGCCCGAGCTGCTCGCCGGTGCGGTGGCGCTGCTCCTGGCCGCGGTGCTGGGCCTGCTCGGCGTCGCCACCCGGCTGCGGGTCTTCGTGGCCGGCGCGACGGCCGGCGCGGTGGGCGCGCTCGCCGGTCTGGGCGGGCTGCTGCTCGACCCGGCCGGCACCGCCGCCGTGCTGCTCTGCGTGCTGGTCTTCGTCCTCGGGGCGCTGCCGCTGCTGGCGATCCGGCTGGGCAAGGTGCCGCTGCCACCGATCACCCTGCCCGACGGCCCGACGGGTGGCCCGGACGGCGTACGGGACCTGCCGGACCGGGCCCGGGTGCACGCGGCGGTGGCCCGCAGCGAGGAGATGCTGACCGGGATGCTGCTCGGGCACGCGGTCGCGGTGGTGGCCGCCGCGCTGGTGCTCGCCGCCGACGGTGGGCTCGCCGGGCGGGTGCTGGTGGCCGTCGGCGCGGGTGTGCTGCTGCTGCGGTCCCGGCTGTTCGTGGCCGTCCGGCACCGGGTGCCCCCGGTCACGGCCGGGCTGGCCGGGTTCGCGGTGCTCGGGGCGGTGCTCGCCGGCCGGCCCGGTGTCCCCGGGCTGCTGGCGTTGGCCGGGGGCGGGCTGGTCGTCGCCCTGCTCGCGGTCGCCGCCGGTACGACGTACGCCCGGCGGCCGGTCTCGCCGTACCTCGGTCGGACGGCCGACCTGACCGACACCGCGCTGGTGGTGGCGGTGGTCCCGGTGGCCTGCGCGGTGCTGGACCTCTACGACGCGGCCCGGGGCCTGCTGGGTTGACCGCCGCCGACCGGGACCTGCGGCCGGTCGGGCGACGACGAAGGCCCGGACCGTCAGGTCCGGGCCGCTCGCGGGAAGCCGGTCAGTGCGCGGTGCCGCCCTGCGCCTCGGCGTCCCGGGCCCGCTGGTAGGACGCCAGCACCTCGGCCTCGGCCTCGACCCGGCCGACCCAGGTCGCACCCTCGACCGACTTGCCCGGTTCGAGATCCTTGTAGACCTCGAAGAAGTGCTGGATCTCCAGCCTGTCGAACTCGCCCAGGTGGTGGATGTCGCGCAGGTGCTCCTGACGCGGGTCCTCGTAGGGGACGCAGAGGACCTTGTCGTCGCCGCCCTTCTCGTCGGTCATCCGGAACATGCCGATGGTGCGGCAGCGGATCAGGCAACCAGGGAAGGTCGGCTCGGGGACCAGCACCAACGCGTCCAGCGGGTCGCCGTCCTCGCCGAGGGTGCCCTCGATGAAGCCGTAGTCGGCCGGGTACTGGGTCGACGTGAACAGGGTGCGGTCCAGCCGGATCCGGCCCGTCGCGTGGTCCACCTCGTACTTGTTTCGGTGACCCTTCGGGATCTCAACCGTGACGTCGAAATCCATCTCCCACGCTCCCTCGTCTGCCCACGCTGGCTGAACGGAACCACTGACGTCCCGGTACGGATGAATGGCCACCCGTCGGCTCCGGACGCCGCATAGTCTTCGGACCGAAGTAGTGTCACCCAGGCGAGTTCGGCGGCGGGAGGAGGGGGTCGTGGGGAGGGAAGATTCACACTACCGCCCGGAGGGGGTTGACGGGCGGGGATCGGGCCGGTCCGTGACCGGCGGTGCCACCGGTCGGGTCTCGGTGCCCGACGCGAACGTCCCCCGTCGCCCCGAGTCGACGCCCGAACCGCCGGTCACCGGTGGGTCCGACGGGCACCCGCCACCGCCGACCTGGCGTCCACCGTCGGCGACCGAGGGCCGGCCGGCCGTCGGGTCCGCCCCGGTGTCGCCCCCGTTCCCCCCGTCCGGCGCCGCGCCGGCCGCTCCGGCGTCTGCCGCTCCGGCGCCTGCGGCGTCTACCGCTCCGGCGGCCGGCTCCGCCTCGGTCCCCCCGCACCGGGGCTCGGCCCCGGTCGCCACCCACCCGGTCGTGGCGTCGCCGCCGGCCCGTCCGGAGCCGTCGGCCCGTCCCGGCTCCGCGCCGCCGGACGGTGGCCCGCCGCCGCCCGCCGGTCCACCGCGTCGGCGTCGGCGGTGGGTGCCGGCGCTGCTGGTCGTCGTGCTGCTGGTGGGTCTCGCCGGAGCGGCGGCGGTGCTCCGGCCGGGTCCGGTCGCCGGCTGGCTGGGCGGGGCGGACAGCACCCCGTCGCCCGCCGCGCGGCCGCCCGAGCCCGACCCGTCCCCGGTGCTCGCCGGCCCCGACAGCACCGCACCGGAGCCGACCGCCGCCGGGGTACGCGCCGCGGTGGAGCCGCTGACCACCGCCGCCGCCCTGGGCAGCCGGGTCAACGTGTCGGTGGCCGACGTGGTCACCGGCGAGTCCCTGTACGCCAAGGGCGGCGACGACGCCACCGTGCCGGCCTCGGTCACCAAGCTCGCCACCGGGGTGACCGTGCTGAAGGCGCGGGGCCCCGGGCACCGGATCGCCACCCGGGCGGTGGCCGGGGCGAGCCCGGGCGAGGTGGTGCTGGTCGGCGGCGGCGACCCGACGCTGGCCGTGGACAAGAACGGCTTCTACCCCGGCGCGGCCCGCCTCGACGCGCTCGCCGCCCAGGTCAAGCAGGCCCTCGGCGGCACCGCCCCGACCCGGGTGGTGGTCGACTCCACGCTCTTCCCCGGCCCGGTCCACGGTCCCGGCTGGGACGCGGACATCCCGACCGGCGGATTCGGCGCGTCGATCACCGCACTGATGACCGACGGCGCGCGCCGGGACCCGGTGGGGGCGCGGAAGAACTTCGCCGACAGCCACGGTGCGGCCACCCGGTACGCCGAGCCCGACCTGGCCGCCGGCCGCTCCTTCGCCCGGCTGCTCGGCCTGCCCCAGGGCGGGGTGGTCCGGGGCACCGCCCCGGCGGCCGGTGGCGCGACGGCGGACGGCACGCCCGCGCCCGGCACCGAACTGGGCAAGGTCGAGTCGTTGCCGATGGTCCGGCTGGTCGACATCATGATCACCGACAGCGACAACGTGATCGCCGAGGCCCTGGCCCGCCAGGTCGCCCTGGCCCGCAACCAGCAGGCGTCCTTCGCCGGTGGCGCGGCGGCGATGGACGAGGTGATCGGCGAGCTGGGACTGCCGGCCGACGAGATCAGCCTCGCCGACGGCAGCGGGCTGTCCCGCAGCAACCGGATCAGCCCGTCGCTGCTCACCGACCTGATCGCGGTGGCCGGCAACGGCACCCACCCGGAGTTGACCGCGATCTTCGGCGGTCTCCCGGTGGCCGCCTGGTCGGGCACCCTCGGCACCCGCTACGAGTCGACGGAGACCGCCGCCGGAGCCGGCGTGGTCCGGGCCAAGACCGGCACCCTGACCGGGGTGCACGCCATCGCCGGCCTGGTCACCACCCGCGACGGCCGGCTGCTCACCTTCGCGGTGCTCACCGACCGGGCCCCGGCCGGCGACCCGGAGGTCACCCGGGCGGCACTGGACCGGATCGCCGGCGCGCTGGCCGGCTGCGGCTGCCGCTGAGCGGCGGCACCCGACCTGCCCCGGCGGGCGCGGACCGGCCGGGCCGGTGGGACGCGTCGGCCCGGCCGCCGGTGGCCCGGACGCGGGCAACCGGCCGGGGTGTCGCGGCGCGGGTACGGTGGGTGGCATGGCGCAGTTCGTGGACTGGGATCTGGCCGCCGCCACCGCTGGGGCGCTGAGCAAGTCGGGCCCCCGCGTGTCGTACGCGGAGGCGACCGGGGTGGTCGGCGATCTGCGCCGGCTCACCGACGAGGCGGCCGGGCACGTCGCCGACTACACGGGGCTGCGTCCGCAGGTCAGCCATCCGCCGGTGCGGGTGGTGGACCGGCGCGACTGGGCGGCCACCAACATCGCCGGCCTGCGGGAGGTGATCACGCCCCTGGTCAGCCGGCTCTCCGGCGACAAGCCGCCCGGCGCGCTCACCGAGGCGGTCGGCTCCCGGCTCACCGGGGTGCAGGCCGGCACCGTGCTGGCCTACCTCTCCGGCCGGGTGCTCGGCCAGTACGAGGTCTTCTCGGCCGATCCGGGGCAGCTGCTGCTGGTCGCGCCGAACATCGTCGAGGTGGAACGCAAGCTCGGGGCCGACCCGCGCGACTTCCGGCTCTGGGTGTGCCTGCACGAGGTCACCCACCGCACCCAGTTCACCGCCGTGCCGTGGATGCGGGCGTACTTCCTCGGTGAGGTGCAGGCGTTCGTGGACGCCTCGCAGGGCACCGAGCACCTGGTCGAGCGGCTGCGCCGGGGGGTGTCCACCCTCTCCGACGCGGTCCGCGACCCGGACAGCCGCACCAGCGTGCTGGACATCGTGCAGACCCCGGCGCAGCGGGCCGTGCTGGACCGGCTCACCGCGCTGATGACGCTGCTCGAGGGGCACGCCGAGTTCGTGATGGACGGCGTCGGCCCGCAGGTCATCCCCAGCGTGGAGCGGATCCGGGCGGGCTTCAACCGCCGCCGTGAGACGGGCAACCCGCTGGAGAAGGCGATCCGCCGGCTGCTCGGCGTGGACGTCAAGATGCGCCAGTACGCCGAGGGCCGCAAGTTCGTGCACGGCGTGGTCGAGCAGGTCGGCATGCCCGGCTTCAACAAGATCTTCGGTTCGCCGCTGACCCTGCCTCGGCTCGACGAGCTGGGCGACCCGGCCGCCTGGGTGGCCCGGGTGCACGGACCGGCCGGCGCCACCCCGACCGCCGGCTGACCCGGTGGCCGGCCGGCCCAGCCCCGCCGACCCGGTGACCGGGCCGCCCCCTGCCGCCCCGTCGACCGGTCCCGCCGTGGAGAAACCGGCCGGGCCCGCACCCCGTTCCGCCCACCCGACCGGGGCCGGACCGCAGATCGCCGACCCGGCCGAGGCCGGACCCTGGATCGCCGACCTGCCGGTCGGGCGCCGCACCGCCGAGCCGGCCGCAGTCGGGCGGCGCGGTGCCGGTGTCTCTCCCGGGCCGTCGCCCGCCCCGGCGGTGGCCGCCGTCCGGGTCGCGGTCCGTCGGGCGCTGGCCGGGCTGCCTCCCGCCGGGCCGGTGCTGGTGGCCTGCTCGGGCGGGGCGGACTCGCTGGCTCTCGCCGCCGCCACCGCCTTCGTCGCGTCCCGGCTCGGCCGACTGGCCGGTCTGGTGACGGTCGACCACGGGTTGCAGGACGGGTCGGCCGAGCGGGCCGCCGCCGTCGCCGAGTGGGCCGGGCGGGTCGGTTTCGATCCGGTCGAGGCGGTGCCGGTGACGGTGGCCGGCCGGCCGGGTGGCCCCGAGGCGGCCGCCCGGCAGGCCCGCTACCAGGCGTTGACGGCGGCGGCCCGGCGGCACCGTGCGGTCGCCGTCCTGCTCGGGCACACCCGCGACGACCAGGCCGAGACGGTGCTGCTGGCGCTCGCCCGGGGGGCCGGCCCGCGCGGACTGGCCGGGATGCCCGCCCGACGGGAACTCGCCGGGGTGCCGCTGCTGCGTCCAATGCTCGACGTCACCCGGGCGCAGACCCGCGACGCGTGTGCGGCGCTGGGCCTGACCCCGTGGGAGGACCCGCACAACACCGACCCGTCGTACGCCCGGGCCCGGGTCCGGGCCGACGTGCTGCCGGCACTGGTCGCCGCGCTCGGCGAGGGGGTCCTGGACAACCTGGCCCGGACGGCCCGACTGCTCGCCGCCGACACCGCAGCCCTGGACGACCTGGCCGCCGCCGCCCTCGGCACCCCGCAGCGACCCGACAGTCCCCGGTCCGACGTGCCCCGGTCCGAAGGGCGCCTCCCTGACGGGTCGCGTACCGGCAAGGGCTCGTCCGACGAGTTGTCACCCGACGGGTGCTGGTCGGGCGGACCGCTGTTCGGCGGGCTCCGGGTGCGCGACGGTGGGGGGTTGTCCGTCGTGGCGCTGGCCGGGTTGCCGGGCGCGGTACGCAGCCGGGTGCTGCACGCCTGGGCGCGGGAGTTGGGGGCCCCGCCCGGTGCGCTCTCCCACCGTCACGTCGACGCGTTGGACGCGCTGATCACCGCGTGGCGTGGGCAGGGCGCGACGGCGTTGCCGGGCGGGGTACGCGTTTGTCGCCGGGGTGGTCGGCTGCTGCCCGTCGACTGAGTACGTATCGGCCGGGGCGGTCGGGGGCCGGGGCGGGGTGGGGTAGGTACGGGCAAGCGAAGATCAGATTGCGGTTTCGCGTATCCGGATCGGCGTGTCGTGTTTGTTTCCGCAATCCGATCATGAGGGACCTCGCTCGCTCGTAGAACGACAGCCCGGTGGGGTGGATCGGGCAGAACCGGAGCGACGGTGCCGCGCCGGGCGCGGTGGGGGAGAGGCCCCGCAGGTCCAGGGGTGGGCGGGTTCATGGTGGTGCGGTAGACAGGGCTGATGGCGTACCCCCGCAGTGCCCTGTTCGCCCCGCACGGTGCCGTCTCGACCAGCCATCCGCTCGCGGCGGCGGCGGGCCTGGCCGTGCTGCGGCGCGGCGGCAACGCCGTCGACGCGGCGCTGGCGACCGCGATCACGTTGACCGTGGTGCAGCCGCCGTCCAACGACATCGGTGGTGACCTGTTCGCCATCGTCTGGGACGGGGACCGGCTGCACGGTCTCGCCGCCGCCGGGCGGTCACCGGCCGGGCTGACCCGGGAGGTGGTGCTGGCCGCCACCGGTGGGGCGGCGGCGGAACCGGCGGCGGCGCTGGGTGGCGCGCAGGCGTCCGGCCCGGCGATGCCCGCCCGGGGCTGGCTGCCGGTGACGGTGCCCGGCGCGCCGGCCGGCTGGCGGGACCTGCACGACCGGTTCGGCGTGCTGCCCTTCGCCGACCTCTTCACCGACGCGGTCGGGTACGCCGAACACGGCCACCCGGTCTCCACCGGCACCGCCGCCACCTGGGCCCGGGCGCTGGCGCAGCCGGTGCCGACGGGTGCCGAGTTCACCGAGTTCGACCGGGTCTTCACGGTGGCCGGCCGGGCGCCCCGACCCGGCGAACGCTGGCGCAACCCGGCGGCGGCCCGGACGCTGCGGCTGATCGCCGCCACCGGCGCGGAGGACTTCTACCGGGGCGCGATCGCGGCGGCGCTGGACCGGCACGCCGCCCGTACCGGTGGCTTCCTCACCGCCGCCGACCTGGCCGCCCACACCTCGACCTGGGTCGACCCGGTCAGCGTCCGCTACCGGGGGCACGAGGTGTGGGAGCTGCCGCCGCCGGGGCAGGGGCTGGCGGCGCTGCAGGCGCTGGGCGTCCTGGACGGCCTCGACCCGGCCGCCGACCCGGTGGACCGGGTACACCGGCAGGTGGAGGCGGTCAAGCTCGGCTTCGCCGACGCGCACGCCCACGTGGCCGATCCGGAACGCGTCGACGTGCCGACCGCCGGCCTGCTCGACCCGGGCTACCTGGCGGCGCGGCGGGCGCTGCTCACCGACCGGGCCGCCGACCCGGTGGCCGGCACGCCCGAGCGGGGCGGCACCGTCTATCTCTGCACGGCCGACGCGGGCGGCCTGATGGTCAGCCTGATCCAGTCCACCTACCTGGGGTTCGGTTCCCGGGTGGTGCTGCCCGGACACGGCTTCGCCCTGCAGAACCGGGGCACCGGCTTCCGGCTCGACCCGGGTCACCCCAACCTGGTGGGACCGGCCAAGCGGCCCTTCCACACGATCATCCCGGGTTTCCTGACCCGCGACGGCGCACCGGTCGGCCCGTTCGGGGTGATGGGCGGGCACATGCAGCCGCAGGGGCACCTCCAGCTGGTCGCCGCGACCGTCGACGACGGCCGTGATCCGCAGGCCGCCCTCGACGCCCCCCGCTGGTACTGGCACGCCGGCCGGACCCTGCTGGTCGAGCCGGCGCTGGCGGCGGAGCCCGGCCTGGTCGCGGGGCTGCGCGCCCGGGGCCACGAGGTCACCGTCGCCGACGAGCCGTCCGTCTTCGGGTACGGCCAGGCGCTGTGGCGGGCCCCGGCCGGCGGCTGGGTGGTCGGCGCGGAGCCCCGGGTCGACGGCGCGGCGCTGGGCTACTGATCCTCGGCGCGTCGGCTGGCGACGGGCGGCCGCGGCGGGCTCAGGCGGTGGGGACCCGGTCGCGGAAGGTGGTGCGGTAGCCCTGCGGGGTGGTGCCGACCCGGCGGGCGAAGTGGTGACGCAGGGCGGCGGCGTCGGGGAAACCCGAGCGGCCGGCGACGCTCTCCACGCTCAGCCGGGTCTCCTCCAGCAGCCGGCGCGCCAGCAGCACCCGCTGGTTGGTCAGCCAGTCGTGCGGGGTGGTGCCGGTCTCGGCCCGGAAGCGGCGGGCGAAGGTCCGTGGCGACATGCCGGCGCGGGCCGCCAGCTCGTCCACGGTGGTCGGCCGGTCCAGGTGCCCCACCAGCCAGCTCAGCACCGGTTCGAGGGTGGGCGCGTCGGGGGTGGCCGGGATCGGCGCCTCGACGTACTGGGACTGGCCGCCGTCGCGGTGCGGGGGGACCACCATCCGCCGGGCCAGCCGGGTGGCGGTGACCGAGCCGTGTTCCTGGCGCACCAGGTGCAGGCAGGCGTCGATGCCGGCTGCGGTGCCGGCGCTGGTCAGCACCGGCCCGTCGGCCACGTAGAGGCTGTTGCACCGGACCCGGGCCGAGGGGTGCCGGCGTTGCAGCTCGTCGGCGTACTTCCAGTGGGTGGTGCACTCGCGGCCGTCCAGCAGGCCGGCCGCGCCGAGCACGAACGCCGCCGAGCAGACGCTGAACACGTACGCCCCCCGGTCGGCGGCGCGGCGCAGCGCGGCCAGCACCGCCTCGGGCACCTCACCCCCCTGGGTGTACGCGGGCACGGCGACCAGGTCGGCGTCGTCGACCGGAGCGAGGTCGGCGTGCGGGGTGAGCCCGAACCCGGAGGCGGTACGGACCGGGTCGCCGTCGGCGGTGCAGACGGTGAACCGGTAGCCGGGAAAGTCGTCGTCGGTGCGGTCGGTGCCGAAGACCTCGGTGAGCACGCCCAGCTCGAAGACGGCTACCTGGTCCAACGCGATGACGGCCACCGATCGAATCATGTGACGAGGGTAACCGGGAATGTGGCAGGAAATCGAGGGTACCTGGCATGACTGCCACTGTCCCGGCCCGGACCGGGGGCGGAAACTGGGATGAGTCCGGTGCGCACCGGCGGCGAAAACCACCCAGATCGCGAGAAAGCGAGCGCCGCCATGCAGTTCCTGTTGTTCCTGCTCTTCCTCGCCGCGCTGACCGCCGCCTCGGCGTTCGGCCTCACCGCCGACACCCGCGACTCGGCCGACTGGAAGCCCACCGAGGAGGGCCGCCGCTGGCGGTCCCGTGCCTGCTGAGGTGATTGATTCCGTTGTGCCGGAAAACTCGGGGCGGGACCGCGCCAAAAGGGGCGGCCCCGCCGACGCGGGTCCTCCGGCGTACGGCAGGCTAGGAGCATGGCTGACGGCTCCTGGTACGACGCCGACATCGATCACGTGATCATCTCCGAGGCGCAGATCCGCGAGAAGACGGCGGAGCTGGCCAAGCAGGTCTCGGCGGACTACGCCGGGGTCACCGACGGACTGCTGCTCGTCTGCGTCCTCAAGGGCGCGGTCATGTTCATGGCCGACTTCGCCCGCGCACTGGGCCGGCAGGGCCCGCCCGTCGAGCTGGACTTCATGGCCATCTCCTCCTACGGCCAGGGCACCACCTCCTCCGGCGTGGTGCGCATCCTCAAGGACCTCGACCGGGACATCGCCGGCCGGCACGTCGTGGTGGTCGAGGACATCGTCGACTCCGGTCTGACCCTGTCCTGGCTGCTGCGCTACCTGGAGTCCCGGTCGGCCGCCAGCGTCGAGGTGGTGGCCCTGTTCCGCAAGCCCGACGCGGTGAAGGTCACGGTGCCGGTCAAGTACGTCGGCTTCGACATCCCCACCGAGTTCGTGGTCGGCTACGGCCTCGACTTCGGCGAGCGCTACCGCGAACTGCCCTACGTCGGGGTGCTCAAGCCCGAGGTCTACGCCCGCGCCTGAACTCCGCTCGTATCGGTAGTCATCGAGCAGACGTTCAGCGGGCTCCCAGGCAGTCCGACTACCGTGGGTGCCGGTGGCGTGGGACATCTCCGCGCCCGGCACCCCGACCCGCGTGACCGGGCGGTCGACGGAGCCGGTGCGCACGTTCCCCGTCACGCCGGCTGAAACCCCGGTTCGCCGTACGCGTAACCGCAGGGCCCGCGAGCTGGCTCCCCGCGTGCGACGGGGCGGTGAGTGTGCCCGACTGCGGGGCTCGCGAGCTCGCTCCTCGCGTGCGGGAGGGCTACGAGTGTGCCCGACTGCGGGGCTCGCAAGCTCGCTCCTCGCGTGCAGGAGGGCTACGAATGTGCCCGACTGCGGGGCTCGCAAGCTCGCTCCTCGCGTGCACGGTGTACCGTCGAATGACCGCGGTGCGGCAGTTCGCGCGCCTCGGGGTCGAGGCCGGCCCGCACGGCGGCTCGACGCCGCCCCCGGCGGCGACACCATTCAGACGGTCAGGACGTCGATCAGGAGGATGCGGGCGCCCCGGCGCTCGACAACAGTATGGAACGTACGCGTTTCTTCCGCCGACCGGTGGTCTGGATCATCCTGGTCATCCTCGGCGCCGTTGTGCTCAGTCAGCTGTTCACCGCTGGTCCCAGCTACCACCGGGTGGACACTTCCGTTGCGCTCGACCAACTGCACACCGCCAAGATCAACAAGGTCGTCTTCCAGGACAAGGAGCAGACGCTCCAGCTCAACCTGGCCGAGAAGACCAAGTTCGGTGACACCACGACCGACCGGATCGAGGCCCAGTTCCCCTACCAGGCCGGCGAGCAGGTCTGGAACGAGGTGCTGGAGGCCAAGGCGGCCAACCGGGTCACCGGCCCGGCCGACGCCAAGGTGTCGTCCGACAGCATCTGGGTGAGCCTGCTGGTCAACCTGCTGCCGATCGCGCTGCTCGTGCTCCTGCTGCTGTTCTTCATGTCGCAGATGCAGGGCGGCGGCTCCCGGGTGCTCAACTTCGGCAAGTCCAAGGCGAAGATGATCACCAAGGACACCCCGAAGACGACCTTCGCTGACGTCGCCGGGGCCGAGGAGGCGGTCGAGGAACTCCACGAGATCAAGGACTTCCTCCAGAACCCGGCGAAGTACCAGGCCCTGGGTGCCAAGATCCCGAAGGGCGTGCTGCTCTTCGGTCCACCCGGTACCGGTAAGACGCTGCTGGCCCGCGCCGTAGCCGGCGAGGCCGGGGTGCCGTTCTACTCGATCTCCGGCTCCGACTTCGTCGAGATGTTCGTCGGTGTCGGCGCGAGCCGGGTCCGGGACCTCTTCGAGCAGGCCAAGGCGAACGCCCCGGCGATCGTCTTCGTCGACGAGATCGACGCCGTCGGCCGGCACCGTGGCGCCGGCATGGGCGGCGGCCACGACGAGCGGGAGCAGACCCTCAACCAGCTGCTCGTCGAGATGGACGGCTTCGACACCAAGGGCGGGGTCATCCTGATCGCCGCCACCAACCGGCCGGACATCCTCGACCCGGCGCTGCTGCGGCCGGGCCGGTTCGACAGGCAGATCCCGGTCGACGCCCCCGACATGGAGGGCCGCAAGGCGATCCTGCGGGTGCACGCCAAGGGCAAGCCGTTCACGCCCGACGTCGACCTCGACGCGGTCGCCCGGCGTACCCCCGGTTTCTCCGGTGCCGACCTGGCCAACGTGATCAACGAGTCGGCGCTGCTGACCGCCCGCAAGGAACAGCGGGCGATCACCAACGACTCGCTGGAGGAGTCGATCGACCGGGTGATCGCCGGGCCGCAGCGCCGGACCCGGGTGATGAGCGACCAGGAGAAGAAGATCACCGCGTACCACGAGGGTGGGCACGCGCTGGTCGCCTGGGCGCTGCCGCACGCCGCGCCGGTGCACAAGGTGACCATCCTGTCCCGGGGACGCTCGCTGGGGCACACCCTGGTCCTGCCGACCGAGGACAAGTACACCCAGACGCGGGCCGAGATGATCGACACCCTGGCGTACGCCCTGGGCGGCCGGGCCGCCGAGGAACTCGTCTTCCACGAGCCCACCACCGGGGCCGGCAACGACATCGAGAAGGCCACCCAGTTGGCCCGCGCGATGATCACGCAGTACGGCATGAGCTCGAAGCTCGGCGCGATCAAGTACGGCACCAGCGGGGACGAGCCGTTCCTCGGCCGCAACATGGGCCACGAGCGGGACTACTCCGACTCGGTCGCCGCCGAGATCGACGGCGAGATGCGGGCCCTGATCGAACTGGCCCACGACGAGGCCTGGGAGATCCTGGTGGAATACCGGGACGTCCTGGACAACATGGTCCTGGAGCTGATGGAGAAGGAGACGCTCTCCACCGCCGACATGGCCCGGATCTGCTCCCGGGTGGTCAAGCGCCCGCCGATGGCCCCGTACAACGGCTTCGGCAAGCGCCTGCCCTCCACCGAGCCGCCGGTGCTCACCCCGGCCGAGAAGGAGAAGCTCAAGGCGCAGGCCACGGCCGACGGCATCTCCGTCGGCGGGGCCACGAACAACTCGGACGGTCTGCACTGAACACCGACGCCGCGGCCAGCCCTGACAACCCGGGGCTGGCCGCCTCGTCCACCGAGCCCGGCGACGAGACGTTGGACTACGTCGCCGCCCGGCTGATCAGCGGCAAGCTCAACGGTCGCCCGATCGAGGACACCATGGACCTCGGTCGGATCGAGAAGGCGGTCCGCGAGATCCTCATCGCGGTCGGCGAGGACCCCGACCGGGACGGCCTCCAGCAGACCCCGGCCCGGGTCGCCCGCGCGTACGCCGAACTCTTCGCCGGCCTGCGGGTCGACCCCTCCCAGGTGCTCAGCACCACCTTCGAGGCCAACCACGAGGAGTTGGTGCTCGTCCGGGACATCGACGTGATGAGCCTCTGCGAGCACCACCTGCTGCCGTTCCGGGGCAGCGCGCACATCGGCTACATCCCCGGCCCCGACGGCCGGATCACCGGCCTGTCCAAGCTGGCCCGGCTGGTCGAGGTCTTCGCCCGCCGCCCGCAGGTGCAGGAGCGGCTGACCTCGCAGATCGCCGACCTGCTGATGAGCAAGCTGCAACCGCGTGGCGTCATCGTGATACTGGACTGCGAGCACATGTGCATGGCGATGCGCGGCATCCAGAAGTCCGGTGCCAAGACCATCACCTCGGCCGTGCGGGGCGTGCTCCAGCACGACGCGAAGTCCCGCGCCGAGGCGATGTCGCTGATCATTCCCCGCTGAGCCGCTGAGCCGCTGAGCCGCTGAGCCGCTGAGCCGCTGACCCGCGACGCGTGGGGCGGCACCGGTCAACCGGCCAGCAGCGCCAGCGTGATTCCGGCGGCGGTCACCACCGCCGGGATCAGGCAGGTCAGCAAGCCCAGCCGGGGCGTACGGTCCCACCGGCCGTCCGGCCCCGGCGGGAACAGCCGGCCCACCCCCACCCAGCCCGCCGCGAACGCCGCCGCCGGCATCGGCAGACCCACCAGCAGCGCCGCCACGACCACCGGCCCGGTGCCGAGGGTCACCAGGAGCAGCAGCTGCACCAGGGGCACGACCAGCGCCAGCGGACCGTACACCAGCAGGTTGCGCAATCGGGGCGGCCAGCCCGCAGGGCGCAGCGAACCGCGCGCCGCCAGCGCCGCGTCGGCACCCTCCGCCCAGCCCTGCGCCTTGCGCAAGCCTGCCAGCACCGCCGCCGGGCCACCCACCATCGCCCGGGTCGCCTCGGCCAGTTCCGGTGGCGTCGGGGTCAGCGAGATCGCCGGTACGCCCAGCTCGCGCAGCCGGGCCTGCTGCGGCGTCAGGCGGGCGCGCACCTCGGTCAACTCGGCGCGCGCCGCCTCCACCGCCCGAGCCTGTGCCGCTGCGGCCGTCGCCGCGCCCCGGCGTACCCCGTCGAGCTGACGGGCGGCGGCCAGGTAGTCGGTCCAGGCGGCGGCCACCGACGGGGTCGGCTCGCCCCCGGCCCGCTGCCGGACCGGGGCCACCGTCACGGCGTCGTCGATGCTCACGGCCGAGGCTCCTCGCAGCTCGTCACGCCCGGTCCTCCTCGCGGTCGGTCACCTGCGGTCCTCCCGAGGGTCGGTCCCGCAAGCCGCACGTCGCGGCCGGAGCCGCGTGGCCGTCCTGCCCGGCCGGCTCCGCGCGGGCCGCCCTCGGGGCCGCTCGTGCCGGCCCCGTCGTGGACGGTCTGCGCGCGGACCCCGTCGTGGATGGTCTCCGCGCATGTCCCGTTGTGGGCGGTCTCCGCGCGGGCCCCGCCGTGGCCGATCATGCCGGGTCCGCCTCGTCGGCGAACGGCACCAGGACCGTGCCCCGGTCGTCGGTGCTGTCCCAGAGGACCACCCGGGCCGGCCGGGGACGCCACTGCACCGGATGCCCGAAGAGCGAGGCGAGCTGCGCACCCGGCACGTCGACCGTCGCGACCGCGGCCAGCTTCCCGACCTCGCCGTCGGGCTCCACCAACCCGGCCAGCGGCGGTACCGTCCGCCACCAGCCCAGCAGGTGGCGACCCGCCGGCGGGCCCTCCCGCAGCAGCGCACGCAGCCGGTCCGGCGGCAGCTCCTCCGTCGAGGGTACGTCCACCCCGAACACCACCAGGTAGGTCGGACCGGAACCCGGGACTCCGGCCAGCAACCCCGGCCCGTCCACCGTCGACACCCGGTGGCGCTCACCCAACTCGGCGGCGAGCGCGGCGGCCAGCGGCGCGGACCCCTCGGCCAGCGGCGCGAGCACGAACTCCGCGCCGCCCGGCGGATGGTGCGCGGCGGTGCTGCGCGCGGCCGTCGCCAGCAGCGTCGCCGCCGCCGGACCCGGCCCGAGGACAGCCAGGTTGCGGCCGGCCACCGGGCCCAGCGGCACCGCCACGGTCGTCCGGGCCACGTCGACCGCCCGGCCCAGCAGCGCCGCCGGCGCCCCGCACCGGCCGGCAACGGCGGCGCGCATCCGGGGGTCGTTGCCCAGCAACGGCCGGGCCCAACCCGCGAACACCACAGGCGGTACGGCATCCTCCGGCCGTGCCGCGAACAGCCGGTGCCGCAGCTCCTCGACCACCTCCGGAGCGTCGTGCGGGTCGGGGAACCGGACCAGCCGCTCGTGCCCACGCGTCGCGCCACGTGGGCCGCCCAGACCACCGGCGGTGTTGACCACGGCACTGCCCACCGCCAGACCGGCGGCGGCGTCGTTGGTCGGCATCAGCACCGCACTGCCGCCGGCAAGCGCCACCCGCACCGGGAACTGCCCCAGCACCGAGTCCCGGGGTGCCGCTCCCGCGCCGACGCCGAGGTCACCCGCGCCGGCCAGCACCAGGTGCACGCCGTACCCGCGACCCGACCTGGCCAGCCCGTCCAGGCGGGCCAGCACCTCGGCGGCCGCCGGTTCCCGGTCCGAGAGCAGCAGCGGAAAGTTGTCGATGACACAGACGACGCGCGGCAGCACCTGATGGTCACGCAGCTCGGCGAAACGATGGCCGCCGATCCGCGCCGCCACCTCCTCCCGGCGGTGGATCTCCGCCGCCAACTGGTCGAAGAGGTCCCGAACGTACTCCGGGTCGGCGGCCATCCCCGCCGCGCGGACCTGAGGCACCCACGACCTGTCCCGCCGGGTCTGGAGGAACTCCACGAACGACTCCCCGGCACCCAGGTCCACCAGGTACAGGGCCAGCTCGTCCGGGCCGTAACGGGCGGCCAAGCCGAGCAGCGTGTTGGTCAGGAAGGCCGCCCGGTCCGCATCCGACCGACCGCTGACCAACCAGTGCGGGGTCAACTCGGTGAAACCCACGGTGACCGGCCGGCCGCCGGCGTCGCCCACCGTGGTGGACAGGCCGTCGACCGAGGAGGACGCCCAGAGTGACGCGTCCCCGGGCGGCAGCAGTTCGGCGAGGCCCAACCGGGAGCCCGCCTCGATCTGGTCGGCCAGCCGACGACAGACGGCGTCGATCAGCTCCGCGCCGGGGTCCTCGTCGACGAGGACGGGACAGTTCAGACCACCCGGCGCATCGGTGCCCGGCCCGCTGTACGGGCTGCCCGGCGGATCACCCAGCAGCGCGTACGAGGTGCGCAGCCGTACCGGGGTGGCCTGTGGCAACGGCGGCCGGGCCGCCGGCCAGCCGGCGACCACCAGGTGCAGCCCGGCACCCCGGCCCCGTTCGGCGAGCGCCACGATCCGGTCCAGGTCACTCGACGCCGTCGACCCGGGCAGCCCGGCGATCACCAGCAGCAGCGTCCGGTCGTGTCGGCGGGGTCGGCCGGCCCCCGGGGAGACCCACTGCTCGGCCTCGGCGAGCACCGCCCTCAGCCCGGCCACGTCCGTCGCCGCAGGCGGAAACAGCCCGGCGTCGGCCAGCGCGGTGAACGGGGCGAAGACGGCCCCGTTCCGGGGGTTCGTCGTCCCACTGTGCTGCGGTGCGGTGCTCGCGTCGGCGGCGACGTTCTGGGGGGCGGCCCCTGTGGTGCGGGCTCTGCTGATGTCGGATCGCCCGGCACGGGCTTGTTCCGCGCCAGCCTTGCTGGTGCTGGTGCTGGTGCCGACGGTGGCCGGGCTGGCGGTGGCGTCGGCGGTGCCGGGTCGGGTGCCGGTGCTTGCGGTGCCCGCTGTGGAGCTGCCGTCGACGCCACGGACCAGGAGGCACCCCGCCGGAGTGGCCGCCAGCAGACGCAGCAACACGGCCCGGACGAGACCCGCCACCCGGGTGTCACGCACGTCCACGTCGAGGGTCAGGTGCGCCGAGCCGAGCAGCGGCACCAGCGCCGGGAAGCGCGCATCCTCCAGCGGGGCCCCCGTCCCGATCCGGACGAAGGGCGGATGCCCCTCACCACACGGCGTGTGCACCGACAGGTCCGTCAAGGCGTCCCCGGCCCAGCCCGGGGCGAGGAGGGTGGCGGCGTGCCGCAGCCGGTCCGCCAGCTCGTACTGGCGGCGTTGGTCGGCGGGGGCGGGACGGATCTCGTCGAGGACCGTAGCGGCAGCGGCGACGGTCGCGGCGGCCCGGCGGTGCAGGGCTGCGGCGCGGTTCGTGCGAGCCTTCGGACCGGCCACCGCGTCCACCCCTCTTTCCGAGGTGCTCCACCCCGCTGTTCGCGACGGGAAGCCTCCCCGACTGCAGACCGTATCCCAGCCCCGGCCACTCCTCCGGGAAGCGCGGCGGCGATGCGCCGGGCTTGTCGCACATCGCGGTGAACTCTCACCTCCCGGGGTCGTCCTGTCACGATCCGCAGCCTTCGGGGCATTGGGTACGGAGCGTCCAGCCGATAGCCTCAGGGGGTGGAATCAGTGCAGCCCCCCGCCGGTTCCCAGGTGTCCCGAGTACCGGCGCAGCGGACCCCACCGGAGCACTCGGCTCCCCCTGCGCCGCTGCCGGCACCGCAGCGTCCACCCCGTCGGCTCCGGACCGTCCTCACGGTCGTCGCCGGGGTGCTGGCGTTGCTCTGCGTCGGCGGCGGGATCACCGGCTACGTGCTGTACGAGCGGGCC
Organism: Micromonospora sp. WMMD723; assembly: GCF_049863385.1. Classification (NCBI taxonomy): domain Bacteria; kingdom Bacillati; phylum Actinomycetota; class Actinomycetes; order Micromonosporales; family Micromonosporaceae; genus Micromonospora; species Micromonospora sp. WMMD723. The sequence continues at coordinate 1,507,553 of NZ_JBMKNR010000001.1, read as the reverse complement.
GCTACCCCGGATCGCAGCGCCCCGGACGTCGTCGTCGACAACTATCTCCGTGAGTTCTTGGTCAACGAGAACGACACGCGCGCCAGTCTCCTCATTTGCGAAGATGCGGATCTTGGAGCGGTTGCGACTCTCCGGGACGAGCTACGGCAACGAGAAAGCAAATTCAATGTTGTGGTAAGAGTTGGCTGGGGGTCGTTGACCAGAGTGGAAACGCCTCAGGGTGAATCCGTGACGACCACTTTGACTATCTCGGGTTCGGCCAACGGTCAGCAGCGAAGCAGCCGTCGGGAGGACTGGACTTTCGACGTCGTCGATATACGCGACGGCTGGCGTGTCTGCGGTGCACGGAAGGCTGTCTGACAGTTATTCGATCCACAGCAGGTGGACGGGGATTTCCATAGTGGTGGGCGGCTGTCCGCGCCAGGCCCAGCGGTACCACTCCAGTTCCGGCGTGACCCGGACACAGATGTCACCATCGGCACCGGAGTAGGACTCGGTCACCGCGCGTAGATCGCGGTGTTCGACGGCGTCCTCGACGTGGACCACCCGTCGTCCGCTGACCGCGTCGGTCTCGAAGACCGGGGTGGGGGCGCGGTGTGTCGGCCCGTCCAGCGAGACGAGCTGGATCCCCTGTTCCCGCACGGGTCCGGTAGGCGCAGGCCGGTCACCCAGGGTCTCCACCCAGACCCGCTCCACGGGGACGAGCGGGGCGAAGACCTCCACCTGGTCGGCCTCCGCCCGGTACCACTCGTGCTCGGGGATGACCGGCACATAGGTACGGCTGCCCTGTACCACCCGCTCGTCGGCGCGCAGGTCCCCGCGCCAACCGAGGCCGGGGAGCCCGACGAGGACCCGCCGGCCGCGCAGCTCCACCCGACCGGTGGCGGGAACGATCTCGACCGGTCGTGGTGGAAGTGGCGCCCAGTCGGGCTGGCCGGCGAACGGGTCCGGCAGTGGTCCGCTCATCGGGGCGACAGCCTCATGCCGAACCATTCAACGGCGCACCACGCTGCCGCATGAACGGCACCGGGTTGATGCCGCCGGAGAAGCTGCGGTTGCTGTCGATGTGCACCTCGAAGTGCAGGTGCGGGCCGGAGGAGTTGCCACTGCTGCCGACCAGACCGATCACCTCCCCGGCTTTGACGAGCTGCCCGGGGACCACCCGGGGCTTTTCGATCATGTGGCAGTACCGGGTGATGAAGCCGCCGGCGTGCAGGATGTCGACGAACCACCCGCACCCTCCCTTGCCCGGGAAACCGTCGACGTCACAGTTGCGATTTCCACGGTGGTCGGGATCGCAGCGGGCCACCAGCACCCGCCCGGTGGCGGCGGCGTGGATCTCGGTTCGCTTGCGTGCACCGATGTCCACGCCGTTGTGTCGCGGTCGGCTCGCCGTCCGAAAGCCGGAGCCGACCCCGCCGTCGATCGGCGCGGTCCAGCCGGAGGCGGCGATGGCGCGGGCGGAGGCGCGGTCGCACACCGCCCGCTCCGCGATCTGGACCGTGCGGGCAGCCCCACCGGCGAGCGCGTTGACGATCTGGCTGGCGACGTCCTCGTGTTTCGCGTACGCGTCGGGGTAGGCGCTGATCTGCACCTTCTGCGCGGCCCGGGTCAGGGGCATCCGCTCCCAACCGTCGATCTTCACCAGCTTCTCGTAGAACTTGCGGGCCGCATAGTCGGGGCTCATCCGTTGGGTGACGCTACCCCAGCCGGCCCGCTGCTGGAACAGACCGAGAGAGTCGTGGTCAGAGCCGACACCCTCGTTCGGAATGCCGCGGGAGCCGGCGACGGTGCTGTTGGACAGGTTGCGCAGCGCTGACTCCTGCATCGCCGTCGCCACCGCTATCACCCAGCCCCGCGGTGGCACCTTCATGTCCTGACCGACCTTGATGATGACTGCGGCATTACGCATCTGACTGGCCCCGTACGCGGACATCCGGGGCATCTTGCCGGTGACGTTGACGCGGTGCTCGTCATCGCACTGCTGCTCGTCCGACACCAGGGTCTCCTGGTCGCCGCCGAGGTTCGTCAGGAAGAACGCGGCACTGCCGCCCCCGCAGCAGAGCAACGCGAGAGCGCCGGTCAGTGCGGCGGCGACGGCACCCACCCGAATCCGGCGGCGTGGGCCACCACTCGGTGACAGTTCGGCAGTCATTCCCGCTCCCAGTCCACGGCATCCACCAACCAGCGGCCGTCGGGGGCAACCAGTTCCAGCCGCAGCTGTCCACCCTCCAACGGAACCAGAACTTCCGTGAAGACCGCCGTCCGAGGTCGCAGTGTCGGAGAACCGGCGATCTTGACAGCAGGCACTCCGGCCGGGTCGGCACCGGTCAACTTCTCGGTGAGTTCCGGCGTCGACAACGGCCGCAGGGCCGCCTGCCACTGCTCCGCAGTGATGGTGGACCCGCCCAACCAGGCGGTGGTGAACCGGGTCGCCGTCTGCTCGGGGGTCAACTCCCCGGGCCGGGTACGCGGTGACTCCGGGACCGGGGTGGCGATGACCCCGTCGTCGCCCTCCTCTGGATCGACGGTCGTGATCGGTTCCCGTGGGCGGCTGCTGAGGCCCGCTGTGAGGTCGTCGGGACCAGACACCAGGCGAGCCGTACCGATCACCCCGAGGACCAGCACGGCGATCACGAGCGCAATGCCGAGCCGCGACCGGATGAGTCGCGTGAAGAGGAGTTCGACCGCTCGCCGCATCGCGTCACCTCGCCTCGGAGCGTATACGAGGGCTGGGCTTCACGGGTGTCGGTGCCGGCGCGGAGTCGGGTCGGTAGACCACGAAGGACGGAGTTTCCTCCGGCACGTCCGGCTCGGTCCAGCTCGCCGGGCGGCGTCGGGGGCGGGGTGCGGTCGTGGGCCGGTTGCCCTCCCGCGTCGGCGGCTTCGCCTCGGTCTCGTCGGCACGTTCGCGCCCATCCGGGCGTTCCCGCTGTGCCGGCGTGCTGACGGTCGAGTGGCTCGGGTCCTCCCGCCTGGCCTCGGGCCGCAGGGTGGCCGGTTCCAACGCGGCACCGCGCCCCCGGGTGAGCTTCGGCTCGGCCGTACCCCCCGGCTCGGCCACGTCGAGTCGGGCGGCAACGCGCATGTCCCGGAAGAACCGGCGGTGCCACGACCCGGCCGAGCCGACCGCCTCACTGCTGTCCTTGCCGCCGAGCTGGGTGATCCTCCGGTAGGGCCGGAGCAGTAACCAACCGACCACACCGCAGAGCCAGACCAGCACCACCTGGAGCCAGCCCGGCAGGGTCGAAGTGCTCATGATCAGGTCCACGGCGAACAGGTAGATCGCCGCTCCGGTACCGAAGATGGCGATGTTGAACACGGCAGCGACCACGGCGTTCGCGAGCCGTCGCAGCCCGGCGCTGGCCGGGCGGAGCAGGCCGATCGTGCCCAGGATCGGTGCGGCGATCACCGCCCACCGGAAGATCATGAAGCCGAGCAGCACCAGCAGCGAGGCGGTCAGGTCGAACATGGCGAAGAGCAACGCGGCGAGGACCGCGATGAACCCGGAACCGATCCGGTCCATGTCCCTGCTGCCCTGGAGGTACTCGTATGCCTCAGGATCCTCGGTCTTGATCTGCTCGGCGACCGTCATCCACTGCTGCTGTTTGGCCTTGATGGTGGCGTCGCGGGTGGCGGGATTCTCCCGGAGCTTCTCGGCCTCCTCCCAGGAGAGCGACTTCGCATCGTAGAGGGCCGCCCCGTACTTCTTGGCCGTCTCGCTGTCCGCCGAGCCCAGGACCCCGCGCAGCCAGTTGCGGTACAGCATTGACTCGGTGGCGGTGTCACTGGCGCGCACGGCCGGGGGGCGGCTGTCCTTGCAAGCATCGGGATTCGGATCGTCGCACTGGTCCGCTGGTGTGTCGCGCGCTGCTGGACCGATTGCATCATGGACGACGCCCAGTGACGTGATGAGAGTGCCGTCGGCGATGTTGGCGGACTTCACCGGCCAGGCGGCCAGTGCGGTCACCGCGACCATCACCAGCAGGGCCCAGCCTGCGGTGGTCATCGCGTTGCTCATGTCCGACTGGCGGGAGCGCCAGAGCAGGTAGAGGCCCACCACACAGAGCGTCACGATGCCGAAGACGCTGAACACCTTCTGGTAGACGGCCTTGGTCGCCTTCTCGACCAGCGGGTCGGCCCAGTTCCACATCGACCGGGGGTCCCAGGCGCGTTCCCGGAGCGCGTTCGAGGCACCCACCACGGCGGTGGCCATCATCAGTTCGCCGTTGGCGACGGTGGTGGTGAACTTGTAGTCCGGATGCAGGACGGTGGAGGCACAGCCTCCCTCCACGTCGTACGTGTTGAAGCTGTAGCCGCCGTAGCCGTAGTCGCTGTAGAAGCCTTTCGGTCCGGGGAGCTTCGACGAGTCGGGGCGGGAGGCGAACCAACCCGCCAGACCGGAGTCCGGGGCCGACGGTACCGGCGGCTTACGGCAGTCCACCTCCGTCTCGCTGACCTGCTTGAGCTTGGCGACGCAGGCGCGGAAGTCGGCCTGCCACTCCTTGGTGGTGCAGAGATCGGCAGCCGCCTGTGCCGTCAGGGTGGCCTGCGCTGTGACGGGGGTACGGGCGTACGCCGGTGTGGCCCCGACCACCGGCCAGGCGATCGTGGCACCGGCGAGTACGCCGAGTGCGAGGAGGAGCGCCGTGATCCGTGCCCGGGCCCTCGCCATTGTCACGCCTCCAGATCAGCCAGGACGGTCGGCAGTATCCCGGCGGCCTGGGCGACCGCGGCGGGGGTGGTGTCGAGGTGATCCAGCAGCCCCTCGACGTACGACACGTCGACCCGGACCTTCTGCACCCGGCCGTCCACGTCCCGCATGACGAACTCGCGGAAGCCGAGCCGGGTGGCGGAGGTCGTGTCGACGGCGGACAGGGAGGCCAGGGTGGCCTCGTAGCCGTCGTCGACCGGCACCCGGAGCAGCCGGAGCGCCTCGGAGGCGATCTCGGTGTCCTCGGCGATGCGGCCGACGAAGACGGTGGAGACGAGGTTCTGGACGTCGAGGCCGAGGATGTCCTTCGGGTTCTGCGAGGCGACCAGTGCGGCGAGGTTCCACTTGCGGGAGTCGCGGGCGAGGCGGACCAGGAAGGACCGGCCGGAGCGCCAGCCCTCCATGAAGTGTGCCTCGTCCAGGCCGACGAGTTTGCGCGAGGACATCGACCCGCCGTAGCAGCGGCGGACGGCGAGGCGGTGCGCGGTGTGCAGCATCGGCAGCGCCAACGCCTCCTCGGCCGACCAGTACTCGCGTTCGATCTTGAGGTCGGGCAGGCGCAGGCCGGCCATGGTGATCACGGTGAGCGCCGCCCCCGCGCCGAGCAGTCCCTCCGGCGGGCGGCCGAAGAAGAGCATGGCCAGGGGCATCTCGGCGGTGTCGAGCAGCAGGTGGGCCAGTTCCCGGCCGGCGTCGTCGTCGAGCCCCTGCAGGCAGGTGACCACGTCGTCCAGGGTGGACGTCTCCTCGGCCGGCACCTGGCGTACCGCGTGCCGGAACAGGGTGGCGGTGGACGCCTCCCGGGCCACCTGCGGCGGCACCAGCATCATGCAGATGTCCTGCACCAGCATGCGTCGTTCGGCCCGGGCGTTGGAGACGGCGATCTCGAACTCCCGGTCGCCCGCCGCCCCCGAGGTGAACTCGCTGCGCAGCGGGGTGGGGATGAGCGCGTACGGGGCCAGCGTCCCCGGCTCCGAACCGGTCAGGTTGAGCACCCGGGCGTACGGCTTGAGCTCCGGCATGGCGCAGAGCCGGGCCAGCGGCCCGGACGGGTCGAGCAGGGTGACCTGCACGCCCCGCCGGGCGGCGAGGTAGCCGAGCGCGCCGAGCAGGGTCGACTTGCCACCACCGGGTTCGGCGACGAAGACGGCGAGCCCGGAGCGCTCGCGTACCTCCATCGGGAAGTGCAGGTCGAGGAAGACCGGCCGGCGGCAGGTCCCGGCGGTACGTCCGATCAGGTCGCCCCGACGGTCGCCGACGGTCGACGCGGCCTGGGGGAGCGCGGCGGCCAGCAGTGGCACCGGCATCCGGCGGACGTACCCGGTGTTGGCGATCGGCTCGCCGGGGATGAACTCCCGGGCCAGCCAGTCCTGGTTCTTCGGGTGTTGCAGGGAGATGCGCAGTTCCCGGGAGTAGAGCTGGATGAGCCGGCGGGCCCGTTCCATGCACTCCTCGCGGGTCCGGCCGCCCACGGCGATCCGGTGCCAGCCGTGTGCCCGGGCGGAGTCGACGGGCAGGCCGGTGGTCATCTCGTCGCCGATCACCAGTGCCCGCTTGGCGAGCCGTTCCAGCTCGGGCGGGGCGTCGATGCCGTGCTCGGCGTAGTCGAGCTGCTGCGACCGGATCATCCGCAGCCGGTGTTCGAGGTTACGGAAGGAGTCGCCGGAGCCGAGGATGTCGACCCGGGTGGAGATCTCCATGGGCCAGGGCAGCCGCTCGTGGAAGTGCAGCCACGGCTCGTGCCGTTCGGGGATCTCCAGCGGCTCCATCCGGCCGACCGCGAGCACGGCCACGTGCCGTTCCTCGCCGGTCATCCGGTTGACCAGCTTGACGGTGGTGCCGTACGGGGTGCGGTAACGCTCGACCTGTTCGGTGAGGGCGAGCAGGTCACCGCGTTCCCACCGGCCGTTGGTCACCGGGGAGAGGGCACCGGGCGGGGCCATGCACAGCGCCACCGAGCGGTAGAGCAGCCATTCCAGCTCCTGCGCGGTGACCCGCCGGCCCCGCATGCCGAAGCTGCCCAGCACCTCGTCGAACTGCTCGACGGTACGCCCCAGCTTGCGGCGTTCACCGTCGGCGGTGCCCTTGCCGAAGGCGCGCAGCAGACGTTCGGTGAGGGAATCGCCGAGGGAACGACGGGCGAAGGTGACCCCCAGGTAGGTCTGCCCCTCGGCGTGGTTGACCGACATCAGGTGCTGCTGCGCGGCGACCAGGTGGTCGGCCCAGCCCGGCGTGCCGGGGACGTCGGGCAGTGGCGACGCGGTGTGCGCGTCGATGGTGCGGGCCCACTCGTCGGCGGGGAACGGCCGGGTGGTGCGGCGCAGGTGCAGCCGGAACCCGGCCAGACCGGCGTACTGCTCGGAGATCGCGGAGAGCAGCGCCTCGCGTTCGGCGTCCGGACGGAACGCCCAGCGCACCTCGGGGAGCCAGTACCAGGCGGTGACCGTGTTGGGGGTGAACGTCAGGTGCCCGGCGATCTCGGTGATGGCCAGCTCGATCGACGGGTCCCGGTCCCCGAATTTGATCTTCGGTGGGCGTACCCGGACCGGCTTGGTCGCGGCGGTGCGGCGGCTCGCCGCACGTTCCCGGGGCGTGGCCAACTCCCGGGAGCCGGGGTCCGCCGGCGCGGGCCGGTCGGAGTCGACGGTCGCGGGCCGGGCCGGTTCGGCGGCCAGCGCGCCGGCCGGGGCCACCACGGCCTCCGCCCGGATCGGCTCGGTCGGCTCCGGCCAGGCCGGCTCGACGTCCTCCGGCCAGGCCGGCTCGACGTCCTCCGGCCAGGCCGGCTCGACGGGTTCGGGCCAGGCCGGGGTCGGGGTCGCCGCCGGGGTGGGTCGGGGCCGGGGGGTCAGCGTCGCATCCCGCCGGGACTGGCCGGCGTTCTCCCGCCGCGCCTGCTCGGCGGCCTCGCGTCGGCCCCGCTCCGCCGTCTCGCGCCGGGCCGCCTCGGCCGCGTCCCGTCGGGCCTGCTCCGCGGCTTCCCGGCGGGTCTGCTCGGCGGCCTCGCGTTCGGCCCGAGCGACCGCCTCGCGGTGTGCCGCCTCCGCCGCCTCGCGTTCGGCCCGTACCACCGCCTCGCGGTGTGCCGCCTCCGCCGCCTCGCGGCGGGCCGCGTCCGCCGCCGCCTGCTCGGCGGCTTCCCGGCGGGCCCGCTCGGCGGCCTCGCGTCGGGCACGGTCGGACGCCTCCCGGGCCCGTTCGGTGGCCTCCCGGCGGGCGCGTTCGGCCGCCTCCCGCGCGGTGAGCGGTTCGCCGGTGTCCCGGGGGAACGGGTCGGTGGGGACCCGGCGCGGTGCCCGCTGCGGCGCCTCGGCCGGACGGTCGCCGGTCGGGGTCGTCGTCGACCGGTCACCCTGCTGGTGCGGGACGCGGGTGCGCGTGGTCGGCGGGGCCGCCTCGAGGGCCGCCGCCGGTGCCTGCGCCTCGATGGCCGGCGGCGGGGTGGGGGCCGGTTGGTGCGGCACGGGCCGGTGCTCCCGGCCGGGCCCCCGGCGTGCGGGGGTGCCGGGTGCCGGGGCGGTGCCGGGGCGGGGACCGCCACCGAAGAGGTCGAGGAAGGGGGAGTCGATGTCGGTGCCGTCACCCACCAGCATCGGCGCGGCGGGTGCCGGATCGGCCGGCGGGGTACCCCGGCCGGGGGTGGGCCGGGGAGCCTGGAACACCCCCACGCCGCCCTGTCCCGGGCCGGTGAGCAGGGACGGGTCGTACGGCTCGTCGTCCCGCAGCTCCTCCTGGGGGTAGTCGAACGACCGCGCACGGTTACCGTGTGGGGCGCTGTGTCGTCCGGCCGGGAAACCCGGCGTGGAAGAGCGACTCATTCGACCGCCTCACCCGTGTGGTCCGACTGCCCGATAGGGGTACGCCTCGTCATGCCAGTTCCTCCCGGATCCTGATCCGGCTGCCGACCAGGCGGGGGTCCCGCAGCTCGGCGGCCGGTTCCCGGGTGCGTCGCCAGTCGGTGAGCGCGGTGCGGATGACCATCCGCGCCGGCCGGTCCGGGTCGACGTACCGGAAGATGAACGAGGTGCTCACGATGGCGAGCGCGATCTCCCAGGCGGGGAAGAGCTCGACCTGCAGCGTGAACAACCAGTGGATGAACATGTAGAGGGGTACGAGCAGCATGAACAGTCCGTACTGGGCGTACGGGAGGTGGACCGGAAGGGTGTAGCCGGGCGGCCCGAGGTAGACCAGGCGGGCCCGGTAGATGTCGTCGTCGGTGCGCAGCCGCATGTCTCGCCCGCGCCTATTCGAAGATCAGATCGATCAGGTAGTCACCGATGAAGAAAAGTGTTGCCGCGCCGGCGATGAAGGCCAGCCCGACGATCGCGATGGCCGAGCTGGTCAGCACCTTGGAGATCTCGCCCCGGCTGGCCCGGCCGATGAAGATGACCCCGAGCACGGCGAGCAGGATGGGTGCGATCTTGCTGGCGAAGAAGGTGACGACACCGTTGGTGTCGATGCCCTTGGGGGCCGGTTCGGCGAGTGGCGTCGTCACCAGGGTGTGCAGCACCTGTGCGACGCCGGAAGACGTCGTCTCCATCAGCTCGAAGGCGATCACTGGAACCTCCCCATAACGCGGCCGGCGGTGCCGCGGTGGTGCAGTAGGCAAGCCTGGCGGGAATGTGCTCACTGTGCACAGCGTCGATGACGCGGCGCGGGTCTCCCACCACGGAGAGTGGCGAGATTTGGGGGGATTTTCCCGCTTCGGCCCTCCCTCCAGGCTTCGCCATCTCTTGATGCTGGGCAATTCCACAGCGTACGGGCCGCCCCCCTTTGCGACAAGCCGCGAAGAGTCGACCCGATTCGACCCGGACGACCGATCGTACACCTGTTCCAACGGGCACGTCAGGGTGCTCGTGGCGGGGCTGGTGGGGGTCCCCGGAGCGCCCCCGCGCGACCGGTACCGTCTAGTCGTGACCGATCTGGTACGGGCGCAGGCCCCGGTGGTGATGGGCGTCCTCAACGTCACCCCCGACTCCTTCTCCGACGGCGGCCGGTACGCCGACCTCGACGCGGCCGTCGCACACGGTGTGCGGCTGCACGACGAGGGGGCGCACCTGGTCGACGTCGGCGGCGAATCGACCCGGCCGGGCGCCGACCGGGTCGACCCCCGCACCGAGGCGTCCCGGGTGCTGCCGGTGATCCGCGAACTCGCCGCCGCCGGGGTGCCGGTCAGCATCGACACCACCCGCGCCCCGGTCGCCGAGGCGGCCGTCGTCGCCGGGGCCGCCGTGGTCAACGACGTCTCGGGCGGGCTGGCCGACCCCGACATGGCCCGGGTGGTCCGCGACGCCGGCTGCCCCTGGGTGCTCATGCACTGGCGGGGGCACTCCCGGGGGATGCGCGAGCTGGCCAGCTACACCGACGTGGTCACCGACGTCCGGGCCGAACTGGCGAAGCGGGTCGACGACGCGCTGGCCGCCGGGGTGGCCGCCGACCGGCTGGTGATCGACCCCGGGCTCGGTTTCGCCAAGACCGCCGCACACAACTGGGAACTCAGTGCCCGCCTGCCCGAACTGCTCGACCTCGGCCTGCCGCTGCTCTTCGGCGCCAGCCGCAAGTCCTACCTGGGCCACCTGCTCGCCACCCCGGACGGCACCCCCCGGGACACCGACGGCCGGGCCGCCGCCACCATCGCCACCAGCGTGCTCGCCGTCGCCGCGGGCGCCTGGGGGGTACGCGTGCACGACGTCCGGGGCACCACCGACGCGCTCGCCGTCTGGGCGGCCACCGGCCGCCCCCGGCTCGCCGCCACCGGCAACGACCCGGCCCCCACCGGCCGGACGGAGGGAGGAACGTGACCGACCGGATCGTCCTGACCGGACTGCGGGCCCGGGGCCGGCACGGCGTCTACGACTTCGAGCGTGCCCAGGGCCAGGAGTTCGTGGTCGACGCCGAACTCGAACTCGACCTCGCCCCGGCGGCCCGCTCCGACGAGGTGACCGACACCGTGCACTACGGCGAGCTGGCGCAGCGGCTGGTCGCGGTGGTCACCGGCGAGCCGGTCAACCTGATCGAGACGCTTGCCGACCGGCTGCTCGCGGTCTGCCTGGCCGACCCGCTGGTCGCCGCCGCCACCGTCACCGTCCACAAGCCCGAGGCCCCGATCCCGCACACCTTCGCCGACGTGGCCGTCACGATGCGGCGTACCCGGTGACCCGGGCGGTGCTGTCGATCGGCAGCAACCTGGGCGACCGGCTCGACCACCTGCGGGCCGCCGTCGCCGGTCTCGGTGACGCGGTGCTGGTGGTCTCCGGCGTCTACGAGACCCCCCCGTGGGGGGACGCCGAGCAGCCGGCGTACCTGAACGCGGCGGTCATGGTCGCCGACCCGGCGGCGACCCCGGACGACTGGCTGGCGCGGGCGCACGCCGCCGAGACCGCCGCCGGCCGGGTCCGCGACCCGGCGCGCCGGTACGGGCCGCGCACCCTCGACGTGGACGTCGTCGCCGTCTGGGACGACGACGGCCGGCCGGTGCTCAGCGACGACCCTGCGCTGACCCTGCCGCACCCCCGCGCCCACCAGCGCGCCTTCGTGCTCCGCCCGTGGATCGACATCGACCCGCACGGGCGGCTGGCCGGGCACGGCTGGCTGACCGACCTGCTCAACGCCGAACCGGTCGCCGGGGACGCCCTCGAACTGACCCCCCGCCCCGATCTTTCGTTAGAGTCGGACACATGAACCAGTGGAGCCGGCCGGTATGACGCCGTCCCGACCGCCCCGTGACCGGGAGCCCGACGGGTCGAGGATGGGTCCCACCCGGTTCTCGACGCTGCTGGTCGCCGCGCTCGCCGCCGCCGCCGTGGCCTGGTTGCTGATCAGCAGCTTCTACTACAGCGGCATTCCCCGGCTGCCCTGGCTGCCGGTGGTCACCCTGGCCGCGCTGGCCGTGCTGGAGGCGTACGCGGCGGTCAACACCCGTGGCCGGATCGAGCGGCGGCCCGGCCGGGAGCCGGTCAACCCGCTGCTGGTCGCCCGGTTCGTGGTGCTGGCCAAGGCGTCCGCGCTGGCCGGGGCGATCTTCCTCGGCTTCTACGCCGGGTTGACCGGCTGGCTCTTCGTCGAGCCGACCAACGCGGCCATCGAGGACCGGCCGGCCGCCGGGGCGGGCACCCTCGCCTCGCTGGCCCTGGTCGCCGCCGCGCTCTGGCTCGAACGCTCCTGCCGGGTCCCCGAGTCCGACGACGACGCCGACGACCGGGCCGACCGACCCGGGCAGCGCTGACAGGGGTTACGCCCGCCCCCGGCGCGCGGGTACGGTGCCTGGCGACCGGAACACAGTCAGCCGTCACCGGTGACGGCCGGTCACCTGGGAGGCGCACCGCATGGTGTACGACGAACCGGGCCGGACCGCGTCGGCAGAGGTGCCCGCGACCGTACCCGAGAACGTCCTCGACGACCCGGAGCAGGGGGAACCCGGCCGGGACCGGCTCGGCGTGCACGTGGTCTGGGAACTGGCGCTGTTGCTCGCCCTCGCCGCGTTGGCCTACCTGCTGTGGCGGGACGACCCGGACGCGCTGCGCGGTGCCGGCCTGCGGCGGCTGCTCGTCGACGCGGTCGCGCTCGGCCTGCTCGTCCTCGCGGCCGGGCTGAGCCTGCGGACCGCCGCGGTGAACCTGGCGATCGGCCCGGTGGCGCTGGCCGCCGCGCTGCACTTCGCCGAGCAGGGCGACCGGGGCGTGTCCCCGGCGGTCGTCCCGGCACTGGTCGCCGCCGCGCTGGGCGGGCTGGCCCTGGCCTGGGCGGTGGTGGTGCTGCACGTGCCCGGCTGGGCGGCCAGTCTCGCCGCCGCTGCCGGGGTGGTCGTCTGGATCGAACGGCGGGACCTGCCGGTGGCGGTGCAGGCCGACTACGACCCCCGGCGCAACGCCTACTACCTGTTCGCCGGGTTCGCCGCGGTGGTCGTCCTGCTCGGCGCGTTCGGTGCGATCCGGACCGTACGCCGGCTGGTCGGCCGGTTCCGGCCGGTGGCCGACCCGGCCCGCCGCCGCGGCATGGCCGCCGCCCTGGTGACGTCGGCCGCGCTGATCGCCTCCACCGTGCTGGCGATGCTCGCCGGGGTGCTCGTCGCCGCCAACGCGCAGGGCCCGGTGACGCCGACGTCGGGGCTGGACTGGACGGTGCTCGCGGTCGGGGTGTCCATGTTCGGCGGCACCAGCGCGTACGGCCGGCGGGGTGGGATCTTCGGCGCCCTCCTCGCGGTCGGCCTGGTGGTGACCTACCTGGCCTGGGCGGAGGATGTCGGCGCGCCGACCGACAGGTGGACCGTCGGTGGGACGGCCCTGGCCGGTGGTCTGCTGGTGACCCGGCTGGTCGAGACGTACGGCCGGCCCCGCACCCTCGCGGGTGAACCGGTGGAGCTGCCGCCGGTGCGGGACGGGGCGATCAGCTCCGGTTGGTCGATGCCCCCGGGCGGGGAGGCGCGCAACTGGACCCCGGCCCTGCCGGAGCGGACGACCGACGACACCCCGCCCGACCCCTGGGAGGCCCCCCGCTGGCCTAGTGCCCCGCCCCGCTGGGACGCCGACGAGCGGTGAGCGGCCCGGCCCGGACCGGTGCGGCCGGCGACCGGGCGTGGACGACGGGCCGGCGACGATCTCTCCGGTTAGGCTCGCGGGCATGACCGAGACTCCTTCCGCCGGCACCGGCCACACCTTCGACCAGCTCGACGCCCTCTCCACCGAGGAGCTGCGGGAGCGGGCCTTCGCGCGGGCCCGGGAGCGGCGGGACGTGAGGTTCTTCTGGTCGGTGCTGCGGCACCTGCCGAACGCCGACGAGGCCGCCGCGCTCGACGGGGCACCCAACTCGGTGGGGCCGACCATCGACGAGGCGGCGGCGCTGTGGCGGGAGCTGACCGGGCACGGCTACGAGGAGTCCGCGCCGCTGCTGCGGGCGGCGTTCATCGACTACCTGATGAAGCACTGAGCGGCCGGCCCGCCGGCTGGCGGGAGAGGTTTGCCGGCCGTGGCGGGTCGGGAACTTCCCGCCGCATGGCCCTCACCCAACGCCCCCGCAGCGTGCAGGGGTACGGCACCGCCGCCGGCACCGGCACCCTCGCCGCGCTGATCCTCGTCGCCGTCTGCGGCAGTCCCTGGTACGTCCGCTGGGCGGAGGCCCACACCGATCCGGACTCCGCCGGGGGCTGGTACCTGCGGCTGCTCGCCTGGCCCGCCTGGCGGGTGGAGGCGACCCCGGAGCACGGGGTGCTCGCCACCGACCTGCGGGCCATCCTGCTGCTGCTGTTCGCCGGGGTGCTGCTCTACCTGCTGCCGGCCGGTCAGGTGGCCCGGGTGCCCGGGTCGGCCAGCCAGTTCTTCTCCGGCTGGGCCGCGTACACCCTGGCCGCGGCGGCGGCGACCCTGTTGGCGGCGCTACTCACCGCGGACGGTCCGCTGCTGGCGGCCTTCGAGACCACCGGCACCGGGGCCGGCTACGGCTTCTTCGCCGGCTGGATCATCGGGCTGGCCAGCCTGGGCGGGCGGGCCTGACCCTCAGCTCAGCCGGCCCGCACCCTCACCGCTGGGCCGGTCCGGGTGGCGCCCGCGCCGGCTAGCCGCCGGGCTGCCCGAGGTCGAGCACCCGGGCGCGGCTGAGCGTGCCGGCCGGCCGGCCGTCGGCGGTGACCACGACCGCGTCGGTGCCGGCGGTCAGCATCGCGGCCAGCGCGTCGTACGCCGAGCGGCCCAGCGGCAGCTCCGGCAGGGTGCCGTCGGTGGCCTCGCCGTCGAGCACCTCCCGGGTGACCGGGGTGACCGCCAGCCGGCGGATGCCCCGGTCCGCGCCGACGAACTCGCGCACGAACGGCGAGGCGGGCGTGCCGAGCAGGGCCGCCGGGGTGTCGTACTGCTCCAGCCGGCCGCCCTCGGAGAGCACCGCGATCCGGTCGCCGAGCCGGACGGCCTCGTCGAGGTCGTGGGTGACCAGCACGATGGTCTTACGGACCTCGGCCTGGAGCCGGAGGAACTCCTCCTGCAACCGGGTCCGCACGATCGGGTCGACGGCGGAGAACGGCTCGTCCATCAGCAGCACCACCGGGTCGGCGGCCAACGCGCGGGCCACCCCGACCCGCTGCCGCTGCCCGCCGGACAGCTCGTGCGGGTAGCGGCGTCCGAACTGGGCCGGGTCCAACCCGACCAGCTCCAGCAGCTCGCCGCTGCGCTGCCGGATCCGCTCCTTCGGCCAGCCGAGCAGCCGGGGTACGGTGCCGACGTTGGTGGCGACCGTCTGGTGCGGGAACAGGCCGACGTTCTGGATCACGTAGCCGATCCGTCGGCGCAGTTTCACCGGGTCGACCCGGGTGATGTCCTCGTCGCCGAGCATGATCCGGCCGCCGGTCGGCTCGATCAGCCGGTTGACCATCCGCAGCACCGTCGACTTGCCGCAGCCGGACGGGCCGATCAGCACCACCAGCTCGCCGGCCGGCACCTCCAGGCTCAGCTCACGGACCGCGTCGGTGCCGTCGGGGTACCGCTTGCGGATGCCGTCGAGCGTGATCGACGCGGCACTGTGTCCTGCGTCGCCGGTGCCCCCGGGGGTAACGTCCACGTGTGTCCTTCCACCTGAGTTACCGGGCCGAGCCGGGTAATCCGTGGTTCTCCTGGCAGTACGTGCGGGACAACTCTGACACCATTCTCGCCGCGCTGCGCGAGCACGCCTCGCTGACCGGCCGGGCCGTGCTGCTCGCCGCGCTGGTGGCCCTGCCGCTGGCGGTGCTCGCCTACTGGTACCGGCGTCTCGCCGGGCCGATTCTCGCATTGACCGGGGTGCTGTACACGATCCCCTCCCTGGCCCTGTTCGCGTTCATCGCCCCCTACCTGGGTATCGGCGCGGTGACCGTGCTCACCGTGGTGGTGCTGTACGCGCTGCTGGTGATCGTCCGCAATGCGGTGGCCGGGCTGAACCAGGTGCCCCCCGAGGTGCGTGACGCCGCCGAGGGCATGGGGTACGGCAGGTGGGCCCGGCTGTTCCGCATCGACCTGCCGCTGGCCCTGCCCGGCATCCTCACCGGGGTACGCCTCGCCACGGTCTCCACCGTCGCGCTGGTCACCGTCGGGGTGGTGATCGGCCGGGGCGGCCTGGGGCAGTTGATCTTCGCGGGGTTTCAGAACAACTTCTACAAGGCCCAGATCATGACCGGCACGCTGTTCTGCGTCCTGCTCGCCCTGGTGCTGGACCTGATCCTGGCCGGCGTGGGCCGCCTGCTCACCCCCTGGCTGCGGAGCCGCCCCCGATGAGCAGGGCGCAGCGGAGGCCCGCAGTCACGAACGAAAGGTCTATCCGGTGAACCCGGTGCAGCAGGCGGTGGTCTGGCTCAACGACCCGCTCAACTGGACCAACCCCGGTGGGGTGCTGGACCGGGTCGGTGAGCACCTGAGCATGTCGGCCGCGGCGGTGCTGCTGGGCTGCCTGGTGGCCTGGCCGATCGGCCTCTGGCTGGGGCACTCGGGGCGCGGCGGCGGTGCCGTGGTGCTGATCTCCAACCTGACCCTGTCCATCCCCACCCTGGCGCTGCTCACCATCCTGCCGCTGACCTTCCTCGGCTTCGGGCGACCGGCGGTGGTGGTGGCGCTGGCCGTGTTCGCGGTGCCGCCGCTGCTGGCCAACGCGTACACCGGGGTGCGGCAGGCCGACCCGGAGGCCCGGGACGCGGCACGCGGGATGGGGTTGTCGGGCTGGCAGGTGCTGCGTCGGGTGGAGTTGCCGCTGGCGGTGCCGTACCTGGCCGCCGGGTTCCGTACGGCCGCCGTCCAGGTGGTGGCGACGGCCGCACTGGCCTCGTTCGTCAACGGCGGAGGGCTGGGCCAGATCATCCGGGCCGGTTTCGGGCTGGACATCGCGGCCGGTGGTGGGCAGATCATCGCCGGTGGAGTGCTGGTGGCGGGGCTGGCGTTGGCGGCGGAGGGGGTGCTGGCACTGGTCGAGCGGGCGGTGACCCCACGACCGTTGCGGCGTACCCGGCGGGCGGCCAACCGGCGGGCGGCGGACGCCACGGCGGGGAACTGATCCCTTACCGTGACGATCACGTTACGAAAGTGGTTCAGAGTTTGTCGGTCGGTCCGGAAGGATATTGGCTGAACCCGCGGGCGGCGGCCGTCGCCCGTCGGACACGCGGCCGACCCTGCCCGGGGTCGCGCCGGGACACGGAAGGCGGGCACGATGCGCGTACGGACACGGCTGGCGGCGGGTGCGGTGGGCGCCCTGACCCTGGCGGGTCTGTTGACCGGGTGTGGGGACGCCGGCTCGTCCGGCACCGACGCTCCGCAGCAGGGCGCCAGCGGTGCGGGCTGCGCCCCGGTCGCCGGTGACCAGCTCGTCGTCCTCGACGACGACAAGAAGCTCCAGAACACCGACAACATCATCCCGGCGGTCAACGCCAAGGTGGCGAACCCGCAGCTGCTCGCCGCGCTGGACAAGGTCTCGGCCGCGCTGGACACGCCGAAGCTGATCGCCCTCAACAAGGCGGTCGACGTGGACCGCAAGACGCCGAAGGCGGCGGCCGAGGAGTTCGCCTCGGCCAACGGGCTGACCACCGGCATCGCCAAGGGCCCGGGTGGGCAGATCGTCGTCGGGGCCGGCAACTTCTCCGAGAGCCAGACCCTGGCCGAGCTGTACAACATCGCCCTCACCGCCGCCGGCTACCAGGTCAAGGTGCAGCAGATCGGCAACCGTGAGCTGTACGAGCCCAGCCTGGAGAAGGGCGAGATCCAGGTCGTCCCCGAGTACGCGGCGACCATGGCCGAGTTCCTCAACACCAAGGCCAACGGCAAGGACGCCACCCCGGTCTCCTCGCCGGAGCTGGACAAGACGGTCAGCGCGTTGAAGTCCGAGGGTGACAAGGCGGGCATCACGTTCGGCACCCCGTCCGCGGCGCAGGACCAGAACGCCTTCGCGGTGACCAAGGCGTTCGCCGACAAGTACTCCCTGAAGACCCTCTCCGACCTGGCGGCCAAGTGCTCCGGCAAGGACACCGTGCTGGCCGGCCCGCCGGAGTGCCCGCAGCGGCCGAAGTGCCAGGCCGGTCTGGTGGAGGTCTACGACTTCAAGGCCGGTTCGTTCAGCTCGCTGGACGCCGGTGGCCCGCAGACCAAGAACGCCCTGAAGACCGGCACCGCCAGCGTCGGCCTGGTCTTCTCGTCCGACGGCGCGCTCGCCACCAGCTGAGCGTGATCCCGGTCGCGGTCGGCTCCCCCCGACCGCGACCGGGCCCGCCCCGTAACGGGCTGATCGTGCCCCGTTGACCAGTGCGGATGTCGGCCGGCGACGATCCGGTGGCGCCGAGGCGTACCGGCCGAGATCGGGGCAATTCTGCCCTGGGACCGTTCCCAGCCCGCGTACATCTCGGTAGGCTGCACAGCCATGCCCTCCCCGGTCGTCTCCGAGAAGCGCAGACCGCAACTGCTGACCGTCCTGTTCTGGATCGGGGTGGCGTTCGCGCCGATCGCCGCGTTGATCCTGCTGTTCGCCGACGGCAACGGTCCGCTGCGGTTCGCCGCGGTGCTGGCCATCACCGCCGTCGTGCTGATCGGTCTGTCCATCGCGCTGCGCGCCGACGGCGGTGTCCGGGCGTCCGACGAGTCGGTGCTCGACGAGTTGGAGCAGCTCCGGCGCGAACTGCGCAGCGAGATCGTGGCCGCCGCCCAGCGTGGCAACCAGGCGTTGGACCAGTCGCAGCGGGTCGAGGAACAGGTCACCGCGTTGCGTCGCCGGTTGGACTCGGCGGCCGAGCTGGCTGCCGCCGTCGCCGCCCCGCCCGCCGAGGATTCCGTCGCCGGTGCCGGCCGGGCCCGGGTCCCGGCCGCCGAGCCGGCACCGGAGGCTCCGGTGGGCCGGCGACGGGCCGCCGTCGAGGAACCCGCGTCGGACTGGACCCATCCGGAGGCTTCCGCGCCGGTCGCGGCGGGCCGGGGCCGGGTGCCGTCCGACCGGGAGTCCGCCGAACCGACCGGCCGCCGTTACGCTCCGGAGCGCCCGACCACCGGGCAGGCCGGGGTGTACGGGGCGGCCAGCCGGGAGCCACGTGGCGGGGGGCCCGCCGAGTCGACGTCCCGCCCGCTCGGCGTGGTGCGGCACACCGAGACCGTGCACGTGACCACCCGGCACACCGTCGTCGACGGTCCCGACCCGTCCGGCGGATACGGCGGCGGGTACGCCGGCCGGTGGGCCTCCGGCGGGGACGAGTCGTCATGGGCCGGCGGGGAGCCGGAGCGTCCCTGGTCGGCGCAGTCCGAGCCGACCGGCCGGGGCTGGTCGGCCCCGCCGGATGACCGGTCCCGGGCGGCCCGGCCGGCGTCGCGTGACGAGCGGGCCTGGCCGGCCGCCACCGGCCCCGCCTGGCCGACGCCGGGCGACGACCGGCCCGAGCCGGGCCGGGCGGAGTGGTCGACGGGTGGTGGAGAGGCCGGTGGCTGGTCGGCGGGCGGTCGGTCCGGTTGGGCGGGAGGTCCTGCCGAGTCGCCCGCGCCGCCTGCCGGTGACCGCTGGGGGCAGGACCGGGCCGACGTGCCCGCCCGCCAGGCGCGCGCCGGTGACCGCTGGGCCGAGGCGCGTGACGAGGGCCGGGCCCGGGAGGTGCGGGTCGGGGAGCGCCACGCGGAGGCACGCGCCGACGGCGGCTACCACTACTCGGACCGCTGGGCCTCGGTGCGACAGGAGGAGCCGTACCGGGACGGGGTGGAGCCCACCGGTGACCGGTGGGGTGACGGTCGACCGGAGCAGTCCGACCGGCCCGCGCTGCCCGCCGGCGGGGTGCCGGTGCCGCAGCAGTGGCGGGAGCCGGCGCGCAGCTACCGGCCGGCCGAGCAGTGGCCGGCCCACGCGACCCCACCGGCCCCGGACCGGCCGGACGGGCAGTGGCCGTCCCGCGCCGAGCCGCAGCCCGCCCGGGACCGGCCGGCGCGCGCCGACGACCTGCGGTGGGAGGGACAGCGGGCCGAGCAGTGGCGGGACCGGGAGCCGGTGGTGTCGTGGCGCGACCCGGAGCCCGAGCCGCGTGACCACCCGCAGTGGGCGGGCGAGCAGCGGTACGGCTACCCGCCGCAGGACGACACCCCGCGCGCGGGCGGGCACTGGCGCTGACCGGGTCGGCGGCGGGTCACTTGTCGATGTCGCCGACCACGAAGAACATCGAGCCGAGGATGGCGATCAGGTCGGGCACCAGGCAGCCGGGGAGCAGGGTCGCCAACGCCTGCACGTTGGCGTACGACGCGGTGCGCAGCTTGAGCCGCCACGGCGTCTTCTCGCCCCGCGACACCAGGTAGTAGCCGTTGATCCCGAGCGGGTTCTCCGTCCACGCGTAGGTGTGTCCCTCGGGGGCCTTGACCACCTTGGGCAGCCGGGTGTTCACCGGCCCGGTGAGCCGGTCGACCCGGTCGAGGCACTGTTCGGCGAGGTCGAGGGAGGCGTACACCTGGTCGAGCAGCACCTCGAAGCGGGCGTGGCAGTCCCCGGCGGTGCGGGTGACCACCGGCACGTCGAGCTGGTCGTACGCCAGGTAGGGCTCGTCGCGGCGCAGGTCGAGGTCGAGCCCGGAGGCGCGGGCGACCGGCCCGGACGCCCCGAACGCGGCGGCGTCGGCGGCCGACAGCACCCCCACCCCGACGGTGCGGGCCAGGAAGATCTCGTTGCGTCGGATCAGGTTGTCCAGGTCGGGCATCCGGCGGCGTACCTCGGCGATGGCGGCGCGGGCCCGGCCGGTCCAGCCGGCGGGGACCTCCTCCTTGAGCCCACCGACCCGGTTGAACATGTAGTGGATCCGGCCGCCGGAGACCTCCTCCATGACCGCCTGGATGGTCTCCCGTTCCCGGAACGCGTAGAAGACCGGGGTGATCGCGCCGATCTCCAGCGGGTAGGAGCCGAGGAACATCAGGTGGTTGAGCACCCGGTTCAGTTCGGCCAGCGCCATCCGCAGCCAGGTGGCCCGTTCGGGCACCTCCATGCCCATCAGCCGTTCCACGGCGAGCACCACGCCCAGCTCGTTGGAGAACGCCGACAGCCAGTCGTGCCGGTTGGCCAGCACGATGATCTGCCGGTAGTCGCGGACCTCGAACAGTTTCTCCGCGCCCCGGTGCATGTACCCGACGATCGGTTCGGCGGCGACCACCCGTTCCCCGTCGAGCACCAGCTTCAGCCGCAGCACGCCGTGCGTCGAGGGGTGCTGGGGGCCGATGTTGAGCACCATGTCGGTGCCGAGCTGTTCCCCGCCGGCCCCGGTGCCGACGGTCAGCTCGCGCAGTTCACCGGTGTCCGTGGTCATGCCGGTCATCGTGCCATGAGCGCATCGACGGCGACGCCGACCGGCTGGAGCAGCCAGTGGTGTCCGCCGAGCCCGGCCGGGTCGGTCAGCTCGGCCACCGCCGAGGCGGCGGCGAGTGCCCGTACGTAGCCGGCCGGGTCGGTGCCGGCCAGGCTCAGCGCCGGTCGGCCGCCGTCGGCCCCGAGCGCCCGCAGCGCCTCCCGCTGGGACAGCAACGTGTACGCGCACCCGGCGACCTGTGCACCGGCGGCCGCGACGGAGTCCATGGCGACGTGTGCGGTGATGTCGCACGAGCCATCCGGCACCGGCGGCACCTGCCGTCCGTTCCGGTACCCGGTCAGCGTCCCGTCCACCGGCCGCCGCTCGCGCAGGTGCCCGTAGTCGACGGCCAACGCCACCCCCCGCCGCACCCGCCCGACGGCCCGCCCCCACGCCTCGTCCCGGCTCCGCCCCACCTCCACCCGTCCCCCGCGCCCCCCGGGCCTGGTGATCAAGAGGTTTGCGTCAGGTTCGGGCCCCTCCGTTGACGCAAACCTCTTGGTCACCGGGGCGGTGGCGGGGGGTGCGGGCCGGGTGGGGGTTGGGGTCGGAGCGGGGTGCCAGGTGGTGAGCCAGGTCAGGTCCTCCGGGGTCAGTGGGGGGCCGGGGGTCTCCTCGCCGGTGGTGGGGTCCACCAGGTGGTAGCGCCAGCCGGTGTCGGTGGGGACGGCCACGTCCAGGGGGACGTTGTCCAGCCACTCGGTGGCGGTCAGCAGGCCGGTGATCCCCGTCGGGGGTTCGGTCGTCCAGGCGATGACGGGCGGCAGGTCAGCCGGGCGGGGGGCCAGTTCCACGGCCGTGAGGCGCAGGCGGCGGGCCAGCGGCGTCGCGGCCGCGTCGGGCGTCGTCGGACCGTGGGCCAGAGCGGCCAGGGCGCGCAGCAGTTCACCCCGGCCGGCACCCACGTCCACCACGTCGAACGGATCGGGGAAGCCGAGGGCGGCGTCGAGGCGGGACACGAGCCGGAACACCGCCGCCGCGAACGCCGGGGAGGCGTGCACGCTGGTCCGGAAGTGGTCGGCGGGGCCGGACCCGGAGACGAAGAAGCCGTGCGGCCCGTAGAGGGCGGTGCCCATGGCGACCCGCCAGCGAATCGCGTTCATCCCGTGTTCAGGGTCCGTCACCGTGCCGACCCTACGGTCTGCGGGCATGAGACGAATCGTGATCCCCGCGCTGGCGGTCGTACCGCTGCTGGTGGCGACCACCGGTGCCGCCGCCGCGCCCGCCCGGGACGACGCGCCGCGTGCGGTCCGGGCGGTGGCCGAGACACCCGCCCTGTTCGACGACGCCGCCGGTGGCGACGCCGACGCCGACGATCCGGCGATCTGGGTGCACCCGACCGACCGGGCCGGCAGCCTGGTGATCGTCACCGCCAAGAACGGCGGCCTGCGGGTGTACGACCTGCGGGCCCGGGAGCGGCAGGCGATCGCCACCCCGCCGGCACCCGGTCCGGACGACGAGGCGGGCCGGTTCAACAACGTCGACCTGGTCGGCGGCTTCCGGTTGGCGGGCCGGCCGGTCGACCTGGCGGTGGTCACCGACCGGGGGCGGGACCAGCTCCGGTTCTACCGGATCGACCCGGCGTCGCGGCGGCTGGTCGACGTGACCGCGCCGCAGCCGCCGTTCGCGTTCAGCCGGGACCAGGCGGAGGTGAACACCCAGCGCACCGCGTACGGGTTGGGCACGTTCACCGACCGGGACGGGGCCGCGTACGCGGTGGTGAGCCGGCGCAGCACCCCGGAGGTGGGGGTGTTCCGGCTGGTGGAACAGGCCGGGAAGGTCAGCTACCGGCCGGTGGGGCGGCTGGTGCTGCCGTCGACGTTCACCCTGCCGGACGGCTCCGTCTGGTCGCCGTGCACCGACCCGGGGGACGGCCCGCAGGTGGAGGGGACGGTGGTGGACCCGGCCACCGGCGTGGTGTACCTGGCGCAGGAGAAGGTCGGCCTGTGGCGGACCCGACTGGTCGGTGGCCGGTTCGTGGGCGTACCCCGGTCGGTGGAGCGGGTCCGCGAGTACGGCGTCCCGGCGGTCTTCGACCCGGCGGCCGACGACTGCGTCACCGACCACACCGCCGACCCGGGCTTCGGCGGGCGGATCGCCCAGGACGTGGAGGGCCTGACGATCATGCGCACCGGCCGGTACGCGGGCACCCTCGTCGTGTCCAGCCAGGGCGACGACACGTTCTTCACCTACGACCGGGTCACCAACCGGCCGACCGGGCGGTTCGCGGTGGTCGACGGCCGGGTCGACGGCGCGCAGGAGTGCGACGGGGCGACGGTGACGGCCACGCCGCTGCCGGGCTTCCCCGGCGGGCTGCTGGTGGTGCAGGACGGCCGGAACACCCCGGCGACGCCGGACGGGGACGGCGGGGAACGCCCGGACAGCAACGTCAAGTTCGTCGACGCCGGGTTCCTGACCGGCCGGCGGTGAACTGCCACCCCGGCCCCCGGCAGCCACCGGGACGTCCGGTGCCGGCGGTCGGTGAACGTTTTCACACATCCTTGTTCGGGTTCCCTGCCCCCGGCGCATACTTGCCATCGACCGGTACCCCCTTCGAGGACTGGATCGTCGCCATGAGCGCACCGCTGCGCCCGCGTCCGGCCGCCGTACCCGGCGTCGCCGCACCGCAGGGCCCCGTCGTACCCGATGCCCCGTTCGTCCTTCCGGCCCGTCTCACCGTGGGCGTGGTCGGTGCCGGCCGGGTGGGTGCCGTACTCGGGGCGGCGCTGGTCTCCGCCGGGCACCGGGTGGTCGCCGCCTCCGGTGTCTCCGGGGCGACCCGGGCCCGGATCGCGCTGCTCCTGCCGGACGCGGTGAACCGGTCGGCCACCTCGGTCGCCCGGGCCGCCGCCGACCTGCTGCTGATCGCCGTGCCCGACGACGCGTTGGCCGGTGTGGTCGCCGGGCTGGCCGACACGGGCGCGCTGCACCCGGGCCAGGTGGTCGCGCACACCTCCGGGGCGCACGGGCTGGGCGTGCTGGCCCCGGCCGCCGCCGTGGGCGCCCGGCCGCTGGCCCTGCACCCCGCGATGACCTTCACCGGTACGCCTGACGACCTGTCCCGGCTGGCCGGTATCTCCTTCGGGGTGACCGCCCCGGCGGAGCTGCGGGCGGCGGCGGCCCGGCTCGTCGCCGACCTGGGCGGGGTGCCGGAGTGGGTGGGGGAGACCGACCGGGTGCTCTACCACGCGGCGCTGGCGCACGGCGCGAACCACCTGGTGACCCTGGTCAACGAGGCGGCCGACCGGCTGCGGGACGCCGGGGTGACCCAGCCGGAGAAGGTGCTGGCCCCGCTGCTGCGGGCGGCGTTGGAGAATGCCCTGCGCCTCGGTGACGACGCGCTCACCGGCCCGGTGTCGCGTGGCGACGCGGGCACCGTACGCCGGCATCTGGCCCGGCTGGCGCAGACCGCGCCGGAATCCGTCGCCCCCTACCTGGCGTTGGCCCGACGCAGCGCCGACCGGGCGATCGCGGCGGGCCGGCTGCGCCCGGTCGACGCCGAGTCCCTGCTCGACGTGCTGGCGGGCGTCCACCGGGAAGTGGCGGCGTGAGCGGGCCCGGATGGGCCAGTGAGCCGGTTTTGCGAGCCCCGCAGCACGTACGAAGGGTGATCCGGTGAGTGCGAGGAGTGAGCCGGGTTTGCGAGCCCCGCAGCGCGAACGAAGGGTGATCCGGTGAGTGCGAGGAGTGAGCCGGGTTTGCGAGCCCCGCAGCGCGAACGAAGGGTAGTTCAGTGACGGAACTGGTGCACACCCGGGCGGAGCTGGCGAAGGCGCGGGCCGGGCTCGCCGGCACGGTCGGCGTCGTGATGACGATGGGTGCGCTGCACCCGGGGCACGAGACGCTGATCCGGGCCGCCCGGGAGCGGGCCGACCACGTGCTGGTGACGATCTTCGTGAACCCGTTGCAGTTCGGCCCGGACGAGGACTTCGACAGGTACCCGCGCACCCTCGACACCGACCTGGAGGTGTGCCGGCGGGCCGGTGCGGACCTGGTGTTCGCCCCGGCCGCGGCGGACATGTACCCCGACGGGCAGCCCACGGTCCGGGTGCACCCGGGCCGACTCGGTGAGGAGTTGGAGGGGCAGAGCCGGCCCGGGTTCTTCCACGGGGTGCTGACCGTGGTGTTGAAGCTGCTCCAGCTCACCCGGCCCGATTTCACGTTCTTCGGGGAGAAGGACTACCAGCAGCTCACCCTGGTCCGCCGGATGGCCCGGGACCTGGACGTGCCGGTCGAGGTGGTCGGCGTGCCGACCGTCCGGGAGCCGGACGGGCTGGCCCTGTCCAGCCGTAACCGTTACCTGTCGGCGGACGAGCGGCAGGTGGCGCTGGGGCTGTCCGCCGCGCTGCGGGCCGGTGCGGCCGCCGCCGAGGGCGGTGCGGACGCCGGCGACGTGCTGACCGCCGCCCACCGGGCGCTGGGCGCGACGCCGGGCGCGCGGCTGGACTACCTGGCGCTCACCGACCCGGAGTTGGAGCCGGGACCGGTCGCCGGGCCGGCCCGGCTGCTGATCGCGGCCTGGGTGGGCGGCACCCGCCTGATCGACAACCTGGCCATCCGGCTCGCTCCCCGTAGCTGACCCCGTACCTGACTCGGAAAGGCACCACGATGCTCCGGACCATGCTCAAATCGAAGATCCACCGGGCGACGGTGACCCAGGCCGACCTGCACTACGTCGGTTCGGTGACGGTGGACCAGGATCTGCTCGACGCCGCCGACCTGCTCCCGGGCGAGCAGGTGGCGATCGTGGACGTGACCAACGGGGCCCGGCTGGAGACGTACGTGATCCCCGGCGAGCGGGGCAGCGGCGTGATCGGCATCAACGGCGCGGCGGCGCACCTGGTGCACCCGCAGGACCTGGTGATCCTGATCTCGTACGGTCAGATGGACGACGCGGAGGCCCGCACGTACCGCCCCCGGGTGGTCCACGTGGACGCCGACAACAGGGTGGTTGAGCTGGGCGGCGACCCGGCAGCGGCGGCCGTCGGCACGGCCGGTGACCCGGTGCCGAGCCCGCTCGCCGTCGTCGGCTGACCAGAATTCCGGTCTGTTACCGGAAGGTCATTTTTGGTTACCCTGGGCTGACCGTCGGATTGACGGTCGTCGGCTGGGGGAGGCCGCGTTGCGCCGTGCGATGAGGGTCCGCCGAGCGGTGACGCTCGTCGTCGCCGCCGTGGCGGCGGGAGCGGTCCTGGCGGCCTGCGGTGCCCCGGGCGGCCTCGACGGCGATCTCACCGACGACTGGGCGGCCCTGCCGCCGGCCGGGCCGTTCACCCCCGCGGCGGGCGTGTGCCAGGTCGCCGACTTCACCGACACGGTCTCCCTGGCGGCGTACGCGCCGGTGGACTGCGCGGTGCCGCACCGGGTGGAGACGGTGCACGTGGGCGTGTTGCCGGGGGAACGGGCCACCGCGCCGGCCACCGGCTCGACCGAGCTGCGGGGCGCGTTCGCCGAGTGCGACACCCGGGCCGCCGGGTACGTGGGCGACGACTGGCGGGCCGGCCGGCTGCGACTGGCGGTGGCGCTGCCGACCGCGCCGGGTTGGGCGGCCGGGGCGCGCTGGTTCCGGTGCGACCTGAGCGAGCTGAACACCGTCGAGGCGGCGGCCACCGTGGTCACCCGCACGGGCAGCCTGCGGGACGCGTTGAAGGGGCCCTCCCCGCTGCGGCTGGGCTGCCAGCGGGCCAAGAGCGGTCGGGGCGCCGGGGTGCAGGTGCTGGTCCCGGTGGAGTGCCCGGCGGTGCACGAGGCGGAGTTCGTGGGCGCCTGGAAGGCCCCTGACCGGCCGTACCCGACCAAGGATGTCGACTGGCTGCCGTTGTACGCCGGCTGCCGCAGCGTGCTGGCCCGGTACGTCGGGGTGCCGGACGACACGAGGCTGCGTTTCCGCAGCGGGGTGGTGGTACGTCCGCCCGGTCCGGGCCGGTGGCGGGTCGGTGACCGGGGGGTCCGCTGCTACCTGTGGCTGAGCGACCGGACGGTGACGGCCTCGTTGAAGGGCGGCGGTCCGGCGGCCCTTCCGGTGCGGACGAAGTAGCGGACGGGGTAGCCGAAACCACTCGTCCCGCCCCCCGCCCCCCGTCGCGAGGATCGTTCGGGTTGACTGTGGTCATGGAACTACGTCCGACCGTCGACCTGCCGGCCCTGCCCAGCCTGCTGGCTGCTCCCGCGCCCGGCTGGGTGGAGACCACCGACGTGATCGTGGTCGGCTCCGGGGTGGCCGGGCTCACCGCCGCGCTGCACCTGCGCGAGGCGGGCCTGCACGTCACCGTGGTCACCAAGGTCAACATCGACGACGGTTCGACCCGCTGGGCGCAGGGCGGGATCGCCGCCGTACTCGACCCGGCGGACTCGCCCGCCGCGCACGCCCGGGACACCGAGATCGCCGGGGTCGGACTCTGCGACCCGGCGGCGGTCCGGCTGCTGGTGGAGGAGGGGCCGCTGCGGCTGCGGGAGCTGATGCGCATCGGCGCGGAGTTCGACCGCAACCCGGACGGTTCGCTGATGCTCACCCGGGAGGGCGGGCACCGGGCCGACCGGATCGTGCACGCCGGCGGTGACGCGACCGGGGCGGAGGTGCAGCGGGCCCTGCACGCGGCGGTCCGCCGCGACCCGTGGATCAGGCTGGTCGAGAACGCGCTGGTGCTGGACCTGCTGCGTGCCCCCGGCGACGGCCCGGACTCTCCCGGCCCGGCCTGCGGGATCACCCTGCACGTGCTCGGCGAGGGCAGCGAGGACGGCGTGGGCGCCCTGCTCGCCCGCGCGGTGGTGCTGGCCACCGGCGGGATGGGGCAGGTCTTCTCGGCCACCACCAACCCGGCGGTCTCCACCGGGGACGGCGTGGCGTTGGCGCTGCGGGCCGGCGCGGCGGTCACCGACGTCGAGTTCGTGCAGTTCCATCCGACCGCGTTGATCGTGCCCGAGCAGGCCCGGGTGCCCGGGGCCGGCCTGGCCCAGCAGCCGCTGGTCTCCGAGGCGCTGCGGGGCGAGGGCGCGTACCTGGTCGACGCCGACGGCAAGCGGTTCATGCTCGGCCAGCACGAGCTGGCCGAACTGGCCCCCCGCGACGTGGTGGCCAAGGGCATCCACCGGGTGTTGCTGGCCACCGGTGCCGACCACGTCCACCTCGACGCCCGGCACCTCGGCGGCGACTTCCTCGCCGGGCGGTTCCCGACCATCGTCGCGTCCTGCCTGGCCATCGGGGTCGACCCGGCGACCGATCTGATCCCGGTCGCCCCGGCCGCCCACTACGCGTCCGGCGGCGTCCGTACCGACCTGCGCGGCCGGACCTCCATCCCCGGCCTGTACGCCTGCGGCGAGGTCGCCTGCACGGGCGTGCACGGCGCGAACCGGCTGGCCAGCAACTCGCTGCTGGAGGGGCTCGTCTTCTCCCGCCGGATCGCCGAGGACATCGCCACCGGGCTGCCCGAGCAGGCGCAGCCGGCGTCGACCGGCGCGTGGGTGGGCGACGGGGGCGGGGTGCTGTCCGCCGAGGGCGTGCCGGCGCTGCAACGGTCGATGACCCGGGGTGCCGGGGTGCTGCGGTCGGCGGCCAGCCTCGCCGGGACCGCCGCCACCCTGACCGGGCTGGCCGCGGACGCCGGCCGGGCGGGCACCGCCGGTTGGGAGGCGACGAACCTGGTCACCGTGGCGACGACCCTGGTGGCCGCCGCGTACGCCCGGCAGGAGACCCGCGGCTGCCACTGGCGGGAGGACTTCCCGACGGCCGACGAGCGGTGGCGCGGCCACCTGGTCGCGGCGATCGACGCCCGGGGCGGGCTGACCGAACGCTGGGAGGCGCTGCCCTGACCACGGGCGGCGAAGGAGCGGTGGCGCGGGCAGCGCCGACGAACGGAGGAGGCGTGTGAGCCCGAGGAGTGAGCCGGGTTTGCGAGCCCCGCAGTGGCGAACGGAGGGGGCAGGGTGAGCCCGAGGAGTGAGCCGGGTTTGCGAGCCCCGCAGTGGCGAACGGAGGGGGCACGGTGAGCCCGAGGAGTGAGCCGGGTTTGCGAGCCCCGCAGTGGCGAACGAGAGGAACACAGTGCGGGAATCGACGCGGCAGGCGCTAACCGTCGGTGGGCTGGACCCGGAGCGGGTGCGGCGGGTGATCGTCGACGCGCTCACCGAGGACCTGGGGGCGGATTTTCGCGACGTCACCAGCGTCGCCACCATCGCGGCCGGGCAGACCGACACCGCCGACCTGGTGGCCCGCGAGGACGGGGTGGTGGCCGGGCTGGCGGTGGCCGCCGCGGTCTTCGAGCTGGTCGGGGAGGTGACCGCTGCGGAGCGTACGGTCGAGGTGGTCGTGGTGGCCCACGACGGCGCGCGGGTGGCCCGGGGTGACGTGCTGGCGACGGTGACCGGCCCGACCCGGCTGCTGCTCACCGCCGAGCGCACCGCGCTGAACCTGCTCTCCCGGATGTCCGGGGTGGCCACCCACACGCGGGCCTGGGCGGACGCCCTGGCCGGCACCAAGGCGACCGTGCTGGACACCCGCAAGACCACTCCCGGCCTGCGGATGCTGGAGAAGTACGCGGTCCGCGCCGGTGGCGGCACCAACAAGCGGATGGGTCTGTACGACGTCGCCATGATCAAGGACAACCACAAGCTTGCCGCCGGTGGGGTCGGGGCGGCCTACCGGCGGGTCCGGCAGACCTTCCCCGAGGTGCCGGTGCAGGTGGAGGTGGACACCCCGGCCGAGGCGGTGGAGGCGGTCGAGGCGGGTGCCGACTTCCTGCTGCTGGACAACATGTCCCCGGCGACGCTGCGCGAGGTGGTCGCGGCGGTCGGCGACCGGGCGGAGCTGGAGGCGACCGGTGGGCTGACCCTGGAGGTGGCCGCCGAGTACGGGGCGACCGGGGTGGACTACCTCTCGGTGGGCGCGCTGACGCACTCGTCGCCGATCCTGGACATCGCCCTGGACCTGCGCGAGCGGTGAGCCGGCACGGGCGGCCGGGGCCCGGCCCACTCCTCGCGTCCGGCGGCCCGGCCGGCGTCTAGGCTGCGTGCGTGCTGCTCTGCATCGACATCGGAAACACCAACACCGTGCTGGCGACCTTCGACGGCGACCGCCTGGTGCACTCGTGGCGGATCAAGACCGACGCCCGCTCGACAGCGGACGAGCTGGGGCTGATGTTCCGGGGGCTGCTGGCCGGTGACGCCGTGGAGATCACCGGGGTGGCCGCCTGCTCGACGGTGCCGGCGGCGCTGCGCTCGCTGCGGACCATGCTGGCCCGCTACTACGCCGACCTGCCGAGCGTCGTCGTCGAGCCGGGGGTGCGCACCGGCGTGCAGCTCGCCATCGACAACCCGAAGGAGGTCGGCGCGGACCGGGTGGTCAACACACTGGCCGCGTACACCCTCTACGGTGGCCCGTCGATCGTGGTGGACTTCGGCACCACCACCAACTTCGACGTGATCAGCGGCCGGGGGGAGTTCCTCGGCGGGGCGTTCGCCCCCGGCATCGAGATCTCCTTCGACGCGCTCGCCGCCCGCGCCGCCCAGCTGCGCAAGGTGGAGGCGAACAAGCCCCGCTCGGTGATCGGCAAGAACACCGTCGAGTGCCTCCAGTCCGGCCTCTACTTCGGCTTCGCCGGGCAGGTCGACCGGATCGTCGAGCGGATGACCGAGGAGTTGGGCGAGGTCCGGGCGGTGATCGCCACCGGGGGGCTGGCCTCGGTGGTGATCGGCGAGTGCCGGACCATCACCCACCACGAGCCGATGATCACCCTGATCGGCCTGCGCATGGTCTACGAGCGCAACACCTGATCACGGCGGCCGGGCCGGTCGCGGCGGTTCAGCGCCGCCGGGCCCGGAAGACCAGCGTCTGGTACGGCAGTTCGACGGTCGCCCGGCCGGCCAGGTCGGGGTGGGTGGCGAACAGTTCGCGCAGGTCCCGTTCCATCCGTTGCCGCTGCTGCGGGGTGGCGACCAACCAGTGTGAGCGGGTACGCATCAGCCCGACCACCTCGTCTGCGGTGACGGTCGTGCGGTGGGTGAACCGGCCCAGCTCGACCGGGCCGAAGGCCGCACCGAAGGTGGTCACCTTCACGGTCAGGTCGCTGCTGCTCTCGCCCATCTGGGCGATCCGCCCCAGCTCGGCCACCCAGTCCACCGTTTCGTCCCGGATGTTCCAGATCGGAGCGAAGATGCCGTCCGGCCGGAGCACCCGGGCGATCTCGACGTGCGCGCGTTCCCGGTCGAACCAGTGGTACGCCTGCCCGACCAGCACCGCGTCGGCGCTCGCGTCGGGCAGCGGGACCGCCTCGGCGGAGCCGGCCAGCGCGGTGGTCCCGGGGACGGCCGCGTCGAGCCGGGCCCGCATCGCCGGGTCGGGTTCCACCGGGGTCACCTGGTGGCCGAGGGCCAGCAGGCCACGGGTGAGCAGGCCGGTGCCGGCGGCCAGGTCGACCACGCCGGCGACCGCACCCGCGCCGGCCAGCGCCCAGCGCAGCGCCTCGGCCGGATAGCCGGGTCGGAACCGGTCGTAGTCGGCGGCGACCGCACCGAAGGACCGTGCCCGGGTGTGCTCGACCATGCCGGGCAGGTTATCCCGTAACGGCCGCCCGGGGGCATGAGTACGCTCATGGGCTGACCCAGTCGAAACTCCCCAAGCCCGAGGAAGCGTGCCGTGACCGAGCAGAACGCCGTGCCAGTGGACCCCGCCGACGACCTTCCCGAGCAGATGAAGGTCCGCCGGGAGAAGCGGGACCGGATGCTCGCCGAGGGCGTCGAGCCGTACCCCGTCGGTTTTCCCCGGACCAGCACCCTGGCCGAGGTGCGCGAGCGGTACGCCGAACTGCCCACCGACACCGCGACCGGGGACCGCGTCTCGGTCACCGGCCGGGTGATCTTCGTACGGAACACCGGCAAGCTCTGTTTCGCGACCCTGCGCGACGGCGACGGCACCGAGTTGCAGGCGATGCTCTCCCTGGACCGGGTCGGCGCGGAGCGGCTGGAGGACTGGAAGCGCCTGGTCGACCTGGGTGACCACGTCGGTGTCACCGGCGAGGTGATCACCAGTCGGCGTGGTGAGTTGTCGGTGCTCGCCGACGAGTGGGCGGTGACCGCCAAGGCGCTGCGTCCGTTGCCGGTGGCGCACAAGCCGCTGAGCGAGGAGGCCCGGGTCCGCCAGCGTTACGTGGACCTGATCGTCCGTCCGCAGGCCCGCCAGATGGTCCGGACCCGGGCCGCGGCGGTGCGCAGCCTGCGCGACTCGTTGCACGGTCAGGGATTCATCGAGGTCGAGACGCCGATGCTCCAGTTGCTGCACGGGGGCGCGGCGGCCCGCCCATTCGTGACCCACAGCAATGCACTCGGTACGGATCTGTATCTGCGAATCGCGCCGGAACTGTTTCTCAAGCGCGCCGTGGTCGGCGGGGTCGACCGGGTGTTCGAGATCAACCGCAACTTCCGCAATGAGGGAGTCGACTCGTCGCACTCCCCGGAGTTCGCGATGCTGGAGACCTACCAGGCGTACGGCGACTACGACACGATGGCCGAGTTGACCCGTAATCTCGTGCAGCAGGCGGCGGTGGCGGTCAGCGGCTCGACGACGGTGACCCACGCCGACGGGCGCGAGTTCGACCTGGGCGGGCAGTGGCGCTCGGTCACCCTCTTCGGGGTGCTTTCCGAGGCCCTCGGCGAGGAGGTCACGGTCCGCACCGACCGGGCCCGCCTGGTGGAGTACGCCGACAAGGTGGGGCTGGCGGTCGACCCGAAGTGGGGTCCGGGCAAGCTGGCCGAGGAGTTGTTCGAGGAACTGGTGGTGCCGAGCCTCCAGGCACCGACCTTCGTGCGCGACTACCCGGAGGAGACCAGCCCGCTGACCCGGGCCCACCGCAGCGAGCCGGGCCTGGCCGAGAAGTGGGACCTCTACGTGCTCGGCTTCGAGTTGGGCACCGCGTACTCGGAGCTGGTCGACCCGGTGGTGCAGCGGGAACGCCTGGTCGCGCAGGCGCAGCTGGCCGCCCGGGGCGACGACGAGGCCATGCGGCTGGACGAGGACTTTCTCCGGGCCATGGAGTACGGAATGCCGCCGGCCGGGGGTATGGGAATGGGAATCGACCGGCTCTTGATGGCGCTGACCGGCCTGGGAATTCGGGAAACCATCCTCTTCCCGTTGGTCCGTGCCGAGTAGCCCCGCAGGGGGACCTTTGCCGGGTCGTTACAGCGACCTATTGACGTGGCAAGCATCGGGCGGGTTATCGTGCTCCTATTGCAGGAGCACCCTGCTCGAAAGGAATGTGGGACGTGGCCAAGCAGATCATTCACAAGCTGGTCGATGACCTGGACGGCGGGGACGCGGACGAGACCGTCAAGTTCGCCCTCGACGGCGTTCAGTACGAGATCGACCTGTCGAACTCCAACGCCGACAAATTGCGGGATGTTTTCGCGCCGTACGTGGCCGCCGGTACCCGGGTCGGTCGGGGCGGCGTGGTCGTGGGTGGCCGGGCCGCCCGGGGCCGGGGCGGGGCGACCGCCGACCGCGAGCAGAACAAGGCGATCCGGTCCTGGGCCAAGAAGAACGGCAAGGACATCTCCGACCGGGGTCGCATCCCGCAGGAGATCGTCGACGAGTACCACGCGACCCGCTGAGCGTCAGTGGCGAACCGACGCCGGGCCGGAGCACCCCTCCGGGCCGGCGTCGCCGTCTGGGGCCGGTCCGGGCGGTCCGCGGTGCCTCCGGGCGTCGCGGGTGCCCCTCCTCGCGGTCGGCGGCGGAACCCGGCCCGGGAGGGAAGTTCTCCGGCTCCGGGGGCGTTGTCCACAGGCGGTGGAGACTTCGTCCACAGCCTGTGGATGACCCACGGGCCCCCGGGAGGGCGTCGTGCACCCCGGGCGAATTTCGCTCTGCGCGTACAGGCTGGGGTGCCGGAACACCTCCTGAGCGCGGATGGTTGGTCAAAACGACGTCGGAACGGCTCGGTACGAGGAGACACGACCTCAGCGGAGTCGGTCAGCGGCGATAGAGTAAGGAGGCACGGACGCCCGTCCCGGACGTCCGAGCACCGGCCCCGCCAAGATGTCGCAGTCGAGGCGCACGGCACGTGAGGAGCACGAGGGCATGTTCGAGCGGTTCACCGACCGAGCGCGACGGGTTGTCGTCCTGGCCCAAGAAGAGGCCCGGATGCTCAACCACAACTACATCGGTACGGAGCACATCCTGCTGGGCCTGATCCACGAGGGTGAGGGTGTGGCGGCCAAGGCCCTGGAGAGCCTCGGCATCTCCCTGGAGGGCGTCCGTCAGCAGGTCGAGGAGATCATCGGCCAGGGCCAGCAGGCGCCGAGCGGGCACATCCCGTTCACGCCCCGGGCCAAGAAGGTGCTGGAGCTGTCCCTGCGCGAGGCGCTGCAGCTCGGCCACAACTACATCGGCACCGAGCACATCCTGCTCGGGCTGATCCGCGAGGGCGAGGGCGTCGCCGCCCAGGTGCTGGTGAAGCTGGGCGCCGACCTCAACCGGGTCCGCCAGCAGGTGATCCAGCTCCTCTCCGGCTACCAGGGCAAGGAGCCGGCCGCCGCCGGCACCGCGCCGGGTGAGGCCGCGCCGTCGACCAGCCTCGTGCTGGACCAGTTCGGTCGCAACCTGACCCAGGCCGCCCGCGAAGGCAAGCTCGACCCGGTGATCGGGCGCGAGAAGGAGATCGAGCGGGTCATGCAGGTGCTGTCCCGCCGCACCAAGAACAACCCGGTCCTGATCGGTGAGCCCGGCGTCGGTAAGACCGCCGTGGTGGAGGGCCTTTCCCAGAAGATCATCAAGGGCGAGGTGCCCGAGACGCTGAAGGACAAGCAGCTCTACACCCTCGACCTCGGTGCCCTGGTCGCCGGCTCCCGCTACCGGGGTGACTTCGAGGAGCGCCTCAAGAAGGTGCTCAAGGAGATCCGCACCCGGGGCGACATCATCCTGTTCATCGACGAGATCCACACCCTGGTCGGTGCGGGTGCCGCCGAGGGCGCGATCGACGCGGCGAGCATCCTCAAGCCGATGCTGGCCCGGGGCGAGCTGCAGACCATCGGTGCGACCACCCTCGACGAATACCGCAAGCACCTGGAGAAGGACGCCGCGTTGGAGCGTCGTTTCCAGCCGATCCAGGTGGGTGAGCCGTCGCTGGCCCACACCATCGAGATCCTCAAGGGCCTGCGGGACCGCTACGAGGCACACCACCGGGTGAGCATCACCGACGCCGCCCTCGTGGCCGCCGCGACGCTTGCCGACCGGTACATCTCCGACCGCTTCCTGCCCGACAAGGCGATCGACCTGATCGACGAGGCCGGAGCCCGGATGCGCATCCGCCGGATGACCGCGCCGCCAGACCTGCGTGACTTCGACGAGCGGATCGCCCAGGTGCGCCGCGACAAGGAGTCCGCGATCGACGCGCAGGACTTCGAGCGGGCCGCCCAGCTGCGCGACAAGGAGAAGCAGCTCCTCGGTCAGAAGGCGCAGCGGGAGAAGGAGTGGAAGGCCGGTGACCTGGACGTCGTCAGCGAGGTCGACGACGAGCAGATCGCCGAGGTGCTCGGCAACTGGACCGGCATCCCCGTCTACAAGCTGACCGAGGAGGAGACCTCCCGGCTGCTGCGGATGGAGGACGAGCTGCACAAGCGCGTCATCGGCCAGGAGGACGCGGTCAAGGCGGTGTCGAAGGCGATCCGGCGTACCCGGGCCGGCCTGAAGGACCCGAAGCGGCCGTCCGGCTCGTTCATCTTCGCCGGCCCGTCCGGTGTCGGTAAGACCGAGCTGTCCAAGGCGCTGGCCGAGTTCCTGTTCGGCAGCGAGGACGCGCTGATCCAGCTGGACATGTCCGAGTTCCACGACCGCTACACGGTGTCCCGCCTCGTCGGTGCCCCTCCCGGCTACGTCGGTTACGACGAGGGCGGCCAGCTGACCGAGAAGGTGCGTCGTCGCCCGTTCTCGGTGGTGCTCTTCGACGAGATCGAGAAGGCCCACCCGGACGTGTTCAACACGCTGCTCCAGATCCTGGAGGACGGCCGGTTGACCGACGGTCAGGGTCGGATCGTGGACTTCAAGAACACGGTCATCATCCTGACCACCAACCTGGGCACCCGGGACGTCGCCAAGGCGGTGTCGCTGGGCTTCCAGCAGTCGGAGGACTCCGAGTCCACCTACGACCGGATGAAGCAGAAGGTCAACGACGAGCTGAAGCAGCACTTCCGGCCCGAGTTCCTCAACCGGATCGACGACACCATCGTCTTCCACCAGCTGCGGCAGAACGAGATCCTCTCGATCGTGGACATCATGATCCAGCGGATCGAGGGCCAGCTCCGCAACAAGGACATGGGCCTGGAGTTGACCGACAACGCCAAGAAGTACCTGTCCAAGAAGGGCTTCGACCCGGTGCTGGGTGCCCGTCCGCTGCGTCGGACGATCCAGCGCGACATCGAGGACAACCTCTCCGAGCGGATCCTGTTCAACGAGCTGACCCCCGGTCAGATCGTGGTGGTGGACTGCGAGGGCGACCCGGAGGACATCGACAAGTCGAAGCTGGTCTTCCACGGCTCCGACCGTCCGGCCGCAGTGCCGGACGCCGTCCCGGCCGACCTGGGTGGCGCCGCCACCACGGGCGAGTAGGCCCCGACGGGGTCGGTAGGACACCGAGCACGAGGGCGGCGGCCCGGTGGCGTGAGCCACCGGGCCGCCGCCCCGTCTGTCAGGTGGGTCGGGCGGGGCCGGCCGGATGCGCTCCCGGTCAGCCGGGAAGCGGTTGGGTGACCGGCCCGTCCCCGATGAGCCGGAAGTGCTGCTCGCCGACCGGCTCCACCATGCCGTCCCTGACCAGCGCGGCGAGCGCGCGGGCCCGCTGCACGTCGTCGTGCCACACCTGGTCGAGCCGCTGGTGCGGCACCGGACCGGTGGCGTCCCGGAGCACCCCGAGCAGCAGTCCGCGTACCTGACGGTCGGTGCCCGCGTACCGCTGGACCTTGCGGGTCGGACCGGTGGGTGCCGCCTGGCCGGACGCCCGCCATGCGCAGATCGACTCGACCGGACAACTCGTGCAGCGCGGCGAGCGGGCGGTGCAGACGATCGCCCCGAGTTCCATGAAGGCGGCGCTGGCCAGTGCGGCGGCGGCCGGCTCCACCGGCAGCAGCTCCGCGCAGGCGACCAGGTCGGCCGGGGTGGTGGCCGGGCCCGCATCCGGTTCACCGGCGACGGCCCGGGAGACGACCCGTCGGACGTTCGTGTCGACCACCGGGTGCCGCTGGCCGTAGGCGAACGCGGCGACCGCCCGCGCCGTGTACGTCCCGATGCCGGGCAACGCCAACAACTGGTCCAACTGGTCGGGCACCAGGCCGCCGTGCCGCTCCACGATCGCCACCGCACATTCGCGCAGCCGTACCGCGCGACGCGGGTAGCCGAGCCGACCCCACATCCGGATCGCCTCGGCCGGGGTGTCGGCGGCGAGGGCGGCGGGATCGGGCCACCGGGCGAGCCAGGCGTGCCAGGCGGGCAGGACACGTACCACCGGGGTCTGCTGGAGCATGACCTCGCTGACCAGGATCGGCCAGGCCCCGATGCCGGGCACCCGCCAGGGCAGGTCGCGGGCGTTCTGCTCGTACCACCGGCTGACCAGGGTGGTGAAGGTGGGTTCAGTCATCGCGCCGACGATGATGTCACGCGATGGCTTCCCGCTGGTTGGGCGGGCCGGGCGGGGCGTCGCCGCGCCGCCGTGCGGATCGGGCAGAATGCCCGGATGAGCGAGCTCGCGATCACCGTCATCGGTCGGGACCGGCCCGGCATCGTGGCCGACGTCGCCGAGGTGCTCGCCGGGCTCGGCGCGAACCTCACCGACTCCACGATGACCCGGCTGCGCGGTCACTTCGCCATGACCCTGATCTGCGTCGGCCCCGCCGTCGCCGAGGTCGAGGCCGCCCTGACCCCACTGGCCGCCGACGGCCAACTCCTGGCCACCGTACGCGCGGTCATCCCGGACGGTACGGCGACGCCGGCGGGTGAGCCGTACGTGCTGTCGGTGCACGGCGCGGACCGGATGGGCATCGTGGCCGCGATGACCCGGGTGATCGCCGAGGCGGGTGGCAACGTGACGGATCTGAGCACCCGCCTGGCCGGCACGCTCTACGTGGTGGTGGCCGAGGTGGACCTGCCGACGGGCCGCGCCGACGAGCTGGCCGGCCGACTCGCCCGAACGGCCGCCGACCTGGGGGTCGGGGTGTCCCTGCGCCCCGCCGACCCGGACCTCCTGTGAGCGCGAGGAGCGAGCGGGGTGTGCGAGCCCCGCAGTCGCGAACCGAGGTGAACCCGTGAGCGCGGAACCCTACCTCGGGCTCGGCGGCTGGACCCCGGCGGACCTGGGCCTGCCGGGGGAGGTGCGTCGGGTGGTCTGCGCCCCCGAGCCGGTGCTGAGCCGGCCGGGCCCGGAGGTGGACCCGACCGCCGAGGAGACCGTCCGGCTCGCCGCCGACCTGGTGGCCACCATGCGGGTGTCGCCCGGCTGCGTGGGGTTGGCGGCGCCGCAGGTTGGGGTGGGGGCGCAGGTGTTCGCCGTGGACGTGACCGGGCATCCCAAGGCGGTGACGGTGCACGGCACCTTCGTGCTCTGCAACGCCCGGGTGGTGGAGGCGAGCCGGTGGAAGCCGGGCCGGGAGGGCTGCATGTCGGTGCCCGACCTGACCGGCGACGTGAAGCGGGCCAGCCGGCTGGTGGTCGAGGGGGCGCTGCCCGGTAGCGGCACGGCGGTGCGGCTGGTCACCGACGGGTTCGAGGCGCGCGCCCTGCAACACGAGATCGACCACTGTGCCGGGCTGCTCTTCCTCGACCGGGTGGCCGGCGCGCACGCGGTCTACCAACGCAAGGTCTACCTGTGACCCGGCCGGTCACCCCGGTGGCGACACCGGTCCCCGGCGCAGCGGGCCGGCCGACTGTCGTCAGTGGAACGTCGTTCGCCGCCCGGTGCCTGATGCCCGGCGAGTCGTGGCCGGTCCAGGTGCGCCGCGCCGCTACGGTGGGGGCATCATGCGTCTGACGGTCGGTCCCCTGCCTTCCGCCGTGTACTGGCGGCGTCGTGCCGTCGTACTCGGAGCGGGGCTTCTGCTCCTGGTTGTTCTGCTCTACTCGTGTGCCCGATCGGGGGACACCGGTGCCACACCCGGTGCCGGGGCCTCGTCGTCGGCCCCCGCCGCGGGCGGGACAACCCCGACGGCCGCCTCGCCGCCTGCCGGTTCCGCCTCCCCGTCGGGCGGCTCCGAGGCGGGGGCTCCGCCGGCCGGGCCGACCACCGATCCGGACACGAGCAGCACTCCGCCCGCCGATCCGCCCACCCCGCCGGCCAATCCGGTCCGGGTCGACGACGGCACCTGCACCGACAGCGAGATCGTGGTGACCCCGGTGGCGCTCCCCGCCGAGGTACGTCGGGGTGCCCCGGTCGACCTCAGCCTCAAGGTCAGGAACAAGTCCCAGCGGACCTGCAACCGGGACGTCGGCGCGGACGCCCAGGAGCTGTTCATCAAGTCCGGGGCGGAGAAGGTCTGGTCGTCGGACACCTGCGGCACCGGCCGGGGCGCCGACGTGCAGTCGTTCACCCCCGGTTTCGAGCGCTCCTACCAACTCACCTGGAACGGCATGGACGCCAGCCGGTGCAACCAGGGGGTGGCTGCGGGCCCCAACCCGCCGGCCGGCAACTACCAGGTCTTCGCCCGGGTGGGCACCAAGCTGAGCGAGCCGGTCAAGCTGGTCGTCACCGGCTGACCGTCCCGGTCAGACGTACCGTTCCAGGATGGACGCCTCGGCCAGCCGGGACAGCCCCTCACGGACGCCCCGGGCCCGCGCGTCACCTACGCCCTCGACGGCCTGGAGGTCCTCCACGGTCGCCCCGAGCAGCCGCTGGAGGCTGCCGAAGTGCAGCACCAGCCGGTCGACGATGGCCACCGGCAGCCGGGGCACCTTGGCCAGCAGCCGGAACCCGCGTGGGCTGACCGCCGCGTCGAGCGCGTCGGAGGCGGCCGGGTAGCCGATCGCCTTGGCGACCGCGACCAGGTCGATCAGCTCGGTCGCGCCGAGCAGGTCCAACTCGACCAAGGCCTCGTCGAGGGTGCGCGACTTGCGGCCGGCGGGCAGGTAGTCCCGGATGACCAGGGTACGGTCGGCGTCGACCCCCGCCATCAGCTCGTCGAGTTGCAGGGCGAGCAGGCGGCCGTCGGTGCCGAGCTCGACCACGTACCCGGCGATCTCGTCGGCGATCCGGCGGACCATCTCCAGCCGCTGTACCACGGCGACCGCGTCGCGGACGGTGACCAGATCCTCGATCTCCAGCGCGGACAGGGTGCCGGAGACCTCGTCGAGGCGGAGCTTGTACCGCTCCAGGGTGGCCAGGGCCTGGTTGGCCCGGGAGAGGATCGCCGCCGAGTCGTCGAGCACGTGCCGCTGCCCGTTGACGTAGAGGCTGATGATCCGCATCGACTGGCTGACCGAGATGACCGGGTAGCCGGTCTGCCGGGCCACCCGCTCGGCGGTGCGGTGCCGGGTGCCGGACTCCTCGGTCGGGATGGACGGGTCGGGCATCAGGTGCACCCCGGCCTGCACGATCCGGGTGCCGTCACTGGAGAGCACCACCGCGCCGTCCATCTTGCACAGCTCACGGACCCGGGTGGCGGAGAACTCGACGTCCATCGGGAAGCCGCCGGTGCAGATCCCGTCGACGACCTTGTCGTAGCCGAGGACGATCAGTGCGCCCGTCCGACCGCGCAGGATGCGTTCGAGCCCGTCGCGCAACGCGGTGCCGGGAGCCATCAGTGCGAGATTGGCCCGTAGCGGATCACCGGCGCTGCCGGCGGCCCCGGCCACGCTCACGCTGATCGGACGGGTGGGCGAACCCACGGCGGCGGCGCGGGTGTGGGGCGTCGCGCCGGCAGGCTTGGCGGCGTCGCGGTCGGTCGGCACGCGCACAGTCTACGGACTGCCCTGCGGTGGGTGCTCTCGTGGTTACTGTGATGTGTCACGGCGTCGGATGACCTCCCCTGGTCGGGCCTGCCGGACGTCGACCGGTATGGCCCGACCGGTCCCCCGTCGTCGCCACCCTCGGTCACTCCGCGGATGCGCGGGCGACCGCCTGGAGCGCCGACCGGACGTCCGTGACCTCGGTCACCCGCATGCTGTCCGGGCCGGCGCCGGTGCTCTCGGGGCCGCACCCGGGCGGCACCAGGGCCATCCGGAAGCCGAGCCGGGCCGCCTCGGCGAGCCGGCGGGGGACGGCACCGACCCGGCGCACCTCGCCGGTCAGCCCGACCTCGCCGATCGCCACCAGGTGCGGCGCGATGGCCAGGTTGAGCCCGCCGGAGGCGACCGCCAGCGCGACCGCGAGATCGGCGGCCGGCTCGACGACCCGGATGCCGCCGACGGTGGCCGCGAAGACCTCCCGGTCGTGCAGGGTCAGCCGTTCGGTACGGCGTTGCAGCACCGCCAGCACCATGGCCAGCCGGGCCCCGTCGAGCCCCGAGACGGTACGCCGGGGCGACCCGGCCACCGTCGCGCCGATCAGCGCCTGCACCTCGGTCAGCAGCGCCCGCCGCCCCTCCATCGCCACCGTGACGCAGGTGCCCGGGACCGGCTCGGAGTAGCGGGTGAGGAAGAGCCCGGACGGGTCGGCCAGGCTGCTGATGCCCCCCTCGTGCATCTCGAAGCAGCCGACCTCGTCGGCCGCGCCGAACCGGTTCTTGATCCCCCGGACCATCCGCAGCGAGGAGTGCTTGTCCCCCTCGAAGTGCAGCACGACGTCGACCAGGTGTTCCAGCACGCGGGGGCCGGCGACCTGACCGTCCTTGGTGACGTGACCGACCAGCACGGTGGCGATGCCGCGTTCCTTGGCGACCGCGACCAGGGCGGCGGTGACGGCCCGGACCTGGGTGACCCCGCCCTGCACCCCCTCGGCCCCGGTGGTGGAGATGGTCTGCACCGAGTCGAGGACGAGCAGACCCGGCTTGACCGCGTCGAGGTGACCCAGGACGGCGCTCAGGTCGCTCTCGGCGGCCAGCCAGAGCTGTTCGTGCAGGGCACCCATCCGCTCGGCGCGCAACCGGACCTGGCTGACCGACTCCTCGCCGCTGACCACCAGCGACGGGCTGCCGGCGGTGGCCGCCCACTGCTGCGCCACGTCGAGCAGCAGGGTGGACTTGCCGACCCCCGGCTCCCCGGCGAGCAGGACCACCGCGCCGGGGACCAGGCCGCCGCCGAGGACCCGGTCGAGTTCGCTGACCCCGGTGGGGCGGGCGCGGGCCGGCGCGGCGCTGATCGTGGCGATCGGCCGGGCCGGCTCGGCCGGCATCCGGGAGCTGACCACCCGGCCGGAGACGACCGGCCCGGTGACGGTGGACTCGACCACCGAACCCCACTCGCCGCACTCCGGGCACCGCCCGACCCACTTGGGCGGCTGGTGGCCGCAGGCGTCGCACGCGTAGGCGGGGCGGGGTTCGCGGGCGGCCCGGCCCCGGGACGCGCCGGACGCGCCACGGGCGGGAGTCGATCGGGGGGTGGTCACCCCAGGACGCTAACCCTCACCGGTGACGAAAACACCGCCGGCGTGGTCGTCGCCACGCCGGCGGTGTCGGTGTCTCGCCCGTGGGGTCAGCCGCCGTGGCCGGAGCTGCCCTCCTGGCCGCTCTCCTCGCCACCCTCGCGGTGCACGATCGGGGAGGACTGGGGCGCCGGGCTCAGCGGCACCCCGACCGGGACCGGGGTGCTGACGGTACGGCCGTCGCCGAAGTCGAAGGTCAGGTTGACCTGCTGCCCGGTGCGCAGTGCCTCGTTCAGCCCGACGAGCTGGAGGTGCTGGCCGTTCTGCACGTTGAGCTGCACGTACCCGAGGGCCGGGATCTCGATCCGGGCCGGCTGGCCGGCCGGCGCCGACGGGGAGGCGCCTTCGGAGGGCGAAGCGCCCTCCGACGGCGAGGCACCCTCGGACGGCGAGGCACCTTCGGATGGCGACGCGCTCCCGGACGGGGAAGCGCCCTCGGCCGGCGAGGCGCTGCCCGACGGGGAGGCCCCCTCGGACGGGGAGGCGCTTCCGGACGGCGAGCCGCTCTCCGAGGGGGAGGCGGAGTCGGAGGGGCTGGCCGAGCCGGCGGCCCCGGTGAGCACGATCTGCCGGGCGCTGTCGGTGGTGACGGTGACGGTGACCGGGTCCCGGGTGTCGTTGTAGATCACGGCGTTGAGCGCGGCGTTCGCACCTGCGGTGAGACCGTCCTCGCCCGGGTAGTCGACGTAGAGGCCACGCACCTTGTACGCGTTGTCCGACGTCTGGACGTTGACCCCCTGGACCGACGGCTGCTTGTTGGCGGTCTCGGACACCTGGCCCGCCCCGCAGCCCGTCGCCAGCAGGGCGGTCGCCCCCGCCAGGCCGGACAGCAGCAGGGTGGCCCGCCGGGAACCCCTGATCGAGCGCGTCACGTCGGTCCTCCTCGTCACGATCCCCACCCGGTGCGTGCCCCGGGCGCGGGGTGGTCATACCCGCGCAGACCGCGCTCCAGGGTAGTTGGGGCTG
Organism: Micromonospora sp. WMMD723; assembly: GCF_049863385.1. NCBI lineage: Bacteria > Bacillati > Actinomycetota > Actinomycetes > Micromonosporales > Micromonosporaceae > Micromonospora > Micromonospora sp. WMMD723. The sequence continues at coordinate 1,464,037 of NZ_JBMKNR010000001.1, read as the reverse complement.
ATCGAGGGCCGCACACGGACCCGGTGCCGCCACCCGGGCGGGTGCCGGTCAGACCACCCGACCGCTCGCCACCAGCAGCAGCACATCGATCAGGGCCACCACCAGTACCGCCCGGAAGGCGGCCACCGAGCGGCCGTCGCGCCGGGTGGCGGCGCGGCCCGCGTACCAGCCGACGGCCGGCACCGCGACGGCCGCCGCGACCGCCGACCAGCCGACCCACGACGGCGACCCGGGTGGCCCGAGGACCAGGGCGACGGTGGCGGCGAGCAGCAGTCCCGCGGCGGCCAGCCGGCTGCCGGTGGCACCGAGGCGGTGCGGCAGCCCGCGTACCCCGGTCCGGGCGTCGTCGGCCAGGTCCGGCAGCACGTTGGCGAAGTGCGCTCCCGCGCCCAGGCAGGCCGCCGCGACGACCAGCCAGAGCGGCGGCGTGGGCGCCCCCGGCAGGGCGAGCACCACGAAGGCGGGCAGCGAGCCGAAGGAGACCGCGTACGGCAGCACCGAGACCGGGGTGGACTTCAGCGGCCAGTCGTAGAGCAGCGCCGAGACCAGGCCCACGGTGTAGCAGAGCGCGGCGACCGGGGTGGTGGTCAGCGCCAGCAGCGGGGTGGCGAGCGCGGCCAGCACGGCGGCCACCACCACGGTCCGGCGGCCCACCGCCCCCGCGGCGACCGGCTTGTCGGTACGCCCCACCGTGGCGTCCCGCCCGGCGTCCACCGCGTCGTTGGTCCAGCCGACGGCGAGCTGACTGGACAGCACGGTGAGCACCACGGCGACCGTCCCGGCCGGACGGTGACCGACCGCGACGGCGAGCAGCCCGGCCACCGTGGTCACGGCCAGGCCCGGTTCCGGATGACTCGCTTTGACCAGCCCTAACACCGTCCGCCACATAAGGGAAGTCTGGTCGTTACCGGCCGGTCGTGCCACGCTCGATGCCATGGGTCACGGTCCGGTGTCCGACGGTGTACGCGTGCTGCCCCCCAACGATCCCCGCCAGTACGACGACCTGGCCGGCGAGTGGTGGCGGCCCGACGGCGCGTTCGCGATGCTGCACTGGCTGGCCCGGGCCCGCGCCGCCCTGGTACCGCCGGCGGCCCGGCCCGACGCGGTCCTGGTCGACCTGGGCTGCGGCGCCGGGCTGATGGCGCCCCACCTGGCCGGCAAGGGCTACCGGCACGTCGGGGTGGACCTCACCCGGTCGGCCCTGGAACAGGCGGCGGCGCACGGCGTCACCACGCTGGCCGGTGACGTCACGGCGGTGCCGCTCGCCGACGGGTGCGCCGACGTGGTGGCGGCCGGCGAGGTGCTGGAGCACGTACCGGACTGGCGGGCGGCGGTCGCCGAAGCGTGCCGGCTGCTGCGCCCCGGCGGGCTGCTCGTGCTGGACACCCTCAACGACACGCTGCTGGCCCGGCTGGTCGCGGTGGAGCTGGGTGAACGCCTGCCCACCGTGCCCCGGGGCATCCACGACCCACGGTTGTTCGTGGACGACCGGGCGCTGGTCGTCGAGTGCGCCAGGCACGGCGTCACCCTGCGGGTGCGGGGGGTCCGGCCGGGGTTGCGGGCGACGCTGGGCTGGCTGGTGCGGCGTTCCCGTGGGGGTGCCGCCCGCGACGTCCCCCACGACGGGCCCGCGATCCGTCCGACCTGGTCGACGGCGGTGCTCTACCAGGGCCGGGGCGTCCGGCACGGCTAGCCGCCCCGGTTCGGGGTACCAGGAACACCCAGGAAGGGGACCGTATGACTGTGGACGCACCGGCGGTGGCCCGTCGGTTGGCACCGAGGTTCGCCGCCCGCGCCCCCGGGCACGACCGGGACGGCACGTTCCCGGTCGACGACTTCGCCGACCTGCGGGAGTCCGGGCTGTTCGGGCTGATGGTCCCGACCGTGCTGGGCGGCGCGGGAGCCTCCTTCGCCAGGTACGCGGCGGTCGCCACCGAACTGGCCCGGGGCAACGGCGCGACCGCGCTGGTGTTCAACATGCACGCCTCGGTCACCGGCGCGCTCGGCGCGGTGACCGAGGAACTGGCCGAGGCGCTGGGCGTACCGGACGAGGCGCTGGCCGCCCGGGACCGGCTGCTGCGCGCGGCGGCCGAGGGCGCCTGGTACGCGGTGGCGATGAGCGAACGCGGCGCGGGGGCCCGGTTGTCCCGGCTCAGCACGGTCTACGAACCGGTCGACGGCGGCTGGCGGATCAAGGGGAGCAAGACCTTCTGCTCCGGGGCCGGGCACGCCGACGGCTACCTGGTGGCCGCCCGTAGCGCCGCCGACCCCTCGCTGGTGTCCCAGTTCCTGGTGCCCGCCGGCACGGGGGTGACCGTGGAGCCGACCTGGGACGCCCTGGGCATGCGGGCCACCTCGTCGCACGACCTGCACCTGGACGTGACGGTGCCGACGGACCGGCTGCTCGGTGGCGTGGAGGGGCTGGCCCTGGTGGTCGCCCAGCTCATGCCGCACTGGCTGGTGGCGAGTTACGCCGCCGTCTACGTGGGGGTCGCCCGGGCGGCGGTGGACGCCGCCGCCGAGCACCTCACCGCGCGGGACCTCGGCGGTCTGCCGGCGGTGCGGGCCCGGCTCGGCCGGGCGGACGCGGCGGTGGCGGCGGCGGAGCTGGTGGTGGCCGAGGCGGCCCGCCGGGTCGACGACGCCCCCGGCGACGCCGAGACGAACCGGTGGGTGTGGCGGGCGAAGCTGCTCGCCGGCACCACGGCGGCGGAGGTGGCGGCGTCCATGCTGGAGGCGGCCGGGACGTCGGCGACCCGCCGGGGGCATCCACTGGAACGGCTCTACCGGGACGCCCGCTGCGGCTCGCTGCATCCGGCGACCTCCGACGTGTGCGCCGACTGGCTCGGGGTGGCGGTGCTCGGGGGTGACCCGGACCGCGACGGAACGGCCCCTCGTTGGTGAGGGTGACGGGGGTCGGGGCGACCACCGGACGGGCAGTGCGGACGAGAGGCGGGGACAGATGGCTGTGCCGTTGATCGCGGGGCTGGGGGCGGCACACCCGCCCGGCGCCGCCCAGGACGAACTCTGGACGGGCTACTTCGCGAAGCACTTCTCGGGTCCCACCCGGGCACTGGCCGAGCGGATCTTCGCCAACTCGGGGGTGTCCCACCGGCAGGCGGCGGTCAACCCGCTGCTGGAGGACGTTTCCGACTGGCCGACCGACAGGCGGATGCGGCGGTACCAGGTGGAGGCGCTGCCACTGGGCAAGGAGGCCATCGGCCGGGCGTTGACCGCCGCCGGCCTCGCCGCCGGTGACCTCGGGCTGTTCGTGGTCTGCTCCTGCACCGGCTACGCCACCCCCGGGCTGGACATCCTGCTCGCCCGGGACCTGGGCATGGCCCCGGACTGCCAGCGGATGTTCGTCGGGCACATGGGCTGTTACGCGGCCCTGCCAGGGCTGGGCGCGGCGGGTGACTTCGTGACCGCGCGGGGCCGGCCGGCGCTGCTGCTCTGCGCCGAGCTGACCAGCCTGCACATCCAGCCGTCCTCGGCCCGGATGGACACCCAGCAGATCATCTCGCACGCCCTCTTCTCCGACGCGGCGGTCGCCACCGTGCTGGTTCCCGGCACCGACACCACCGGCCGGGGGTACGTGCTGCGCGAGGTCGCCTCGGTGACCGACACCTCCACCGCCGACCACATGACCTGGGACGTCACCGACACCGGGTTCCGGATGGGCCTGTCGCCGAAGGTCCCGCAGGTGCTCTCGGCGCACGTCCGGGGGCTGGTGGACGGCCTGCTGGCCCGGCACGGCACGACGGTCGCCGAGGTGGACGGCTGGGCGGTTCACCCGGGCGGCCCGCGCATCCTCAACGTGGTGGAGCGGGAGCTGGCCCTGCCCGACGACGCGTTGGCGGCCTCCCGGGCGGTGCTGGACGCGCACGGCAACTGCTCGTCGCCCACGGTGCTGCTGATCCTGGAGCGGCTGCTGCGGGCGGCGGCACCGCCCCGGTGGATCGTGCTGCTCGCCTTCGGCCCGGGACTGACCCTCTACGCCGCCCTGCTCGAACGCCGCTCCTGAGCCTCCTCCACCCGCCACCGCACCCCGGCCTGAACCACTCCCGGTCGGGCCGGCCGGGAGCGCCCACGGTGAGGTGGACTACCTGGTCAGGGCGGGTGTGGTCGGCGCTGCGCCGAGCGCCGCCGTCGACCGCTGGTTACCCTCGCCGGGTGGGGGTCGAGAGGGTCGGCGGTGATCGGCTGCGCGGTGCGGCGCTGGCCGGCGTGGCCCTGCTCGCCCTGGTCGGGGGCGGCTGGTGGTGGTCGGCCACCGCCCCGGCGGTCGACCCGGTGGGCTCGGCGGCGACGGGGTCACCGCAGCCGTCGGCCGGCGCGGAGGCCACCCGACGGGTGGTGGTGATCGACGTTCGCACCGGGCGGGTCCTGGGCGCGACCGAGCTGCCCGGGACCTCCGGCGACCCGGACGTGGGGCTGCCGACGTTCACCGACACCACCTGGCGGGAGCGGATGACCCTGGTGTCCGGCCGGGCGCCGGTACGCCGGGAGTCGGCCCCGGACGGCGCGAGGCATCTCTTCCAGTACCGCTGCTCGGGCGACGGGACGCTGCTGGTCTCGGTGCTGCACGACGATCCGCCGCAGCACCGGCGGACGGCCTGCGACGGCGAACTGGTGGCCTGGGAGCTGCGCGGCCCGGACGGGGGCACCCGGTTGGAGTTCTCGGTGGTCGGGCCGGGCTCGGTCGAGCTGGAGGCGCAGGTCGTCGCGGTGCCCTGATCCGGCCCCGTTCAGCCGCCGAGCCCGATCAGGTCGCCCCGGTAGTCGGCGGCGGCACCCAGCTCCGGCAGCACCCGGACGACCGTGCCGGCCCGGTCCACCAGCAGCGCCGGGGCGGCACCGGCCTGGGCGGGCAGGTGCAACGCGGCGCGTAGCCCGCCGGCGGGATCGGCGAGGGCGCGGACCGGTCCGCCGACCGGTGGCGCGGGGGTGACCTTCCGTCCGGCGGCGACGCTCACCACCCGTACCCCGTCCGGGGCGGCGCTGGCGGCGGCGGCCACCTGCTCGGCGCAGGCGCAGCCGTCGACCAGGATGATCATCGCGGGTAGCAGGCCGCGCAGCGGGACCGGCCGCTGGTCGACGTCGACCAGGTCCAGCGCGGGCAGCGACCGCCCGACCAGCGGCACCGACGTGCCCGTCTGCGGCAGGACGGTGGGTCGTTCGGTGCCCCGGGACGACCGGGGCCAGGTGACGGTGACCAACCCGACGGTGGTGGCGAGCACCGCCACCAGGAGTATCAGCAGGGGCAGCCCGAGCGGTGGCCGCCCGTCGGGGCGCGCGGTCAACCCCAGCCGGCGTCGCCACCGGCCGGGCCGGGCCTGCCGGCGCAGCTCGCGGCGGAGCTGGGCGGCCTCCTCGGCGAGCGCCGACGCGTCGTCAGGCACCACCACCCGCCCCCACTCCGGCGGCAGGTCGGGCAGTCCGTGTCCCTCGGCGTCGGGCATGCCCATCGGACCCCCCGGGTCAGCGGTGCGGCGAGCGGTGTGCGGTACCTCTCCAGCGTCCCGCACGGACCCTCCTGCCGCCAGACCTGGGCGACCGGAGGGCCGCCGGGCTACCATGGGAAGAGCGCATAGCCCGAGAAATCCGCGCTCCGATCACCCGTACCGGGTTGTCATCCGCTGCTCACGGAGCGTGTTTGAACCACTGGTTTGGCCGCCTGTCAAGCCGAAGCAACGCCTCTCACAGGGCCCCTGAGCTGCGCCAACGGTCAGGACGGCAGCGGGACATTGGTGCCTGAGCGTGTTACCCTAGACACAGCGAAAGGGGTTTCGAACCTATGGTTTTCAGCGTCGGCGAGACCGTTGTTTACCCCCACCACGGGGCCGCACTCATCGAGGCAATCGAGACTCGGGTCATCAAGGGCGAACCCAAGCAGTACCTCGTCCTGAGGGTCGCGCAGGGTGACCTGACGGTCCGGGTGCCGGCCGAGAACGCCGAGATCGTGGGTGTGCGTGAGGTGGTCGGCGAAGAGGGCCTGGGAAAGGTCTTCGACGTGCTCCGTGCACCGCACACCGAAGAGCCGACCAACTGGTCGCGGCGTTACAAGGCGAATCTGGAGAAGCTGGCCTCCGGCAACCCGCTGAAGGTCGCCGAGGTCGTCCGCGACCTGTGGCGTCGGGAGCGGGAGCGGGGCCTGTCGGCGGGTGAGAAGCGCATGCTCGCCAAGGCCCGCGACATTCTCGTCGGCGAGGTCGCGCTGGCTGAGAAGAGCACCAAGGACGAGGCGGAGACGCTGCTCGACAAGGTCCTCACCGAGGCCTGATCCCACCGCATCGTCGTACCCACCCCGCAGCGAAGAATTCCCGAGGACCGCGACGTGACTGCGCAGCTCAATCCGCGCGGTGACGTCGCGGTCCTCGTTCCTGCGGCCGGTGCCGGCGTACGGCTCGGGCCGGGCGGTCCCAAGGCGCTCCGGCTCCTCGGCGGTGAACCCCTGCTGGTGCACGTGGTACGCCGGATCGCCGCCGCCCCGTCGGTGCACACCGTCGTCGTCGCCGCGCCGGCCACCGAGGTCGACGCCGTCCGGCAGCTGCTGACCCCGCTCGCCCCGGTCCTGGTGGTGGCGGGCGGTGTCGAACGCCAGGCGTCGGTGGCGAACGCGCTGGCAGCGGTGCCGTCCGGCCCCGACATCGTGCTGGTGCACGACGCGGCGCGGGCGCTCACCCCGCCCGCGCTCGTCGAGGCGGTGGCGGCAGCCGTCCGGGCCGGGCACGACGCGGTGATCCCGGTGCTCCCGGTCAGCGACACGATCAAGCGGGTGGACGCTGCCGGCGTCGTCCTCGCCACCGTCGACAGGTCGGCCCTGCGGGCCGTGCAGACCCCGCAGGGTTTCCGCCGGGAGGTGCTCGCCGCCGCGCACGCCGCCGCCGGTGACCCGCTCACCGACGACGCCGGCCTGGTCGAGCAGCAGGGGGTGCCGGTGTTCTGCGTCCCCGGCTCGGAGTACGCGCTGAAGGTCACCCGCCCGTTCGACCTGACCCTGGCCGAGCACCTGCTGGCCGCCGGGCACTGACGCGTACCCTCGATCCATGATCGTTCCCAGGGTCGCCGTCGGCACCGACATCCACGCCTTCGCGGCCGGCCGGCCGTGCTGGCTGGCCGGCCTGCACTGGCCGGGCGAGGACGGCCTGGCCGGGCACTCCGACGCCGACGTGGTCGCCCACGCCGCCTGCAACGCGCTGCTCTCCGCCGCCGGGCTCGGTGATCTCGGGGCGAACTTCGGGGTGGACCAGCCGGAGTGGGCCGCCGCCTCCGGGGTCACGCTGCTCACCGAGTCCGCCCGCCGGGTCCGCGCCGCCGGGTACGCGATCGGCAACGTCTCGGTGCAGGTCGTCGGCAACCGGCCCCGGATCGGGCCACGGCGCGACGAGGCGCAGCAGGTGCTCTCCGCGGCGGTCGGCGCACCGGTCACCGTCACCGCCGCCACCAGCGACGGTCTCGGCTTCACCGGGCGGGGCGAGGGGCTCGCCGGCATCGCGGTGGCCCTGGTCTACGACGCGTCGGCCGGGTAGGGCCGCGATGACCGACGACGAGTCGCCGCTGGACGGCTACCGGCAGCGGGCCCAGCTCCTGGCCGAGCTGGGCCGCCACGACGAGGCCACCGAGGAACTGGGCTTCGCGCTCGCCCTGGCCCCCGCCGACCCGGCCGCGCTGACGCTGCTGGCCCGGCTGCACCTCGCGGCCGGCCGCCCCGGCGAGGCGCTCGCCGCCGCCGACGCGGCGATCGCCCCACCCCGCCCCGACATCCCACCGCTCCCCGGACCGCCGCACCCGCCTGTGCCCCCGGGGCCCGCCGTGTCGTCGGGGTCGGTTGTGCCTCCGGGGTCGGCTGTGCCCCCGGGCCCGGTTGACCAGGCAGGTGGGCCGACGCCGGCCGGCCCTACCGGATCATGGGCGACGCCGGGGGAGGCGGGCCCACCGACGTTGCCCGACCCGTCCGGATCGTCGCCGGACCGGCCCGCACCGCCGTTCGGCCCTGACCGGCCGGGGACACCCTCCTTGCCCGGCCCGGCCGGTGCACCTGCCCCCGCCGGCCCGGCCGGCGGATCCGGCCCGTCGGGGGAGGCCGGGGCGAGGGTGCCGACCGCCGCGCTGGTCGTCCGGGCCATCGCCCTCACCGACCTGGGGGAGTACGCCGAGTCGGCGCGTACCGCCGATCGGATCCTGGCGGCCGGGCCGGGTGACGCGTACGCCCAGCGGAGCGCGGCGGCGATCCTGGCCGAGGCGCGCAACGGCCAGCCGGCGCTGAACGCGGCCTGGCGTGGGGTGGAGTTGGCCCCCGACGAGCCGCAGGCGCATCTGGTGCTGGCCCTGGTCGCCGGCCGGCTGGAGCTGTTCGACCTGGCCGAGCGGGCCTACCGGGAGGCGCTGCGGCTCGATCCGGAGCTGGCCGAGGCGCGGCACGACCCGGGGGTGCTGCGGTTGGAGCGGCGGCGCTGGGTGCTGGCGCTGGAACAGGTGGCCGCGTTGGCGCCGGTGCAGCCGGCGCGGGCCGAGAAGCTGCCGCTCTGGGCCGGGCTGCGTCGGCTCGTCCTGATCGGCAGCGGCTGGTCGCTGGTCGCCAGCCTGCTGCTCGCGTTCCTGGCGGCCGGCGGGGCGGGGGCGAGCCGGGTGGTGGCGGTGCTGGCGGCGGCCGGTGGCGCGCTGCTGGCCTGGCGGCTGTCCCGGCGGGTGCCCGAGCTGGGCCGGGTGGTCCTGCCGGCGCTGCGCCGCGAGGACCGCGCGTTGGCGTTCGCCGTGTACGCCGTCCCGGCCGGGCCGGCCCTGCTACTGCTGTTCGCCCTGGTGGGCAGCCCGTGGCCGCTGGTGCTCGCGATCGCCCTCGCCGTGCCGGCCACTCTGGTCGCCGCCACCCGTGCGGGCGTGTCCTAGCCTCGCGCGCCGCCTCCGGTCAACGACGGCTGGGCGACCCGACCCACCCGGGAAGCCCTCGCTGAGTCGTGACTGATCGAGGCACCCGGAGGGTCAGGGCTGGCGGTTCCAGGTCCAGGCGTAGCCCGGGTCCTCGCACTCGACGGCGGCGTCGCAGAGGTCGAGGGGGCGGAAGGTGTCGACCATGACGGCCAGTTCGTCGAAGAAGTCTACGCCGATCGAGCGTTCCGCCGCGCCGGGCTGCGGGCCGTGGGTGAAGCCGGACGGGTGCAGCGAGATCGAGCCCTGCCCGATGCCGGAGCCACGCCGGGCCTCGTAGTTGCCGCCGGTGTAGAAGAGCATCTCGTCGGAGTCGACGTTGTGGTGGTGGTACGGCACCGGGATCGCGTCCGGGTGGTAGTCGACCTTGCGGGGCACGAACGAGCAGATCACGAAGTTGGGGCCCTGGAAGGTCTGGTGCACCGGTGGCGGCTGGTGCAGGCGGCCGGTGATCGGCTCGAAGTCGTGGATGGAGAACGCCCACGGGTACTGGTGGCCGTCCCAGCCGACCACGTCGAACGGGTGGTGGGCGTGGACGTGCCGGGTCCAGGCGGTGCCGGTGGCCGTCCGGGCGCGGTGCCGGACCAGCACCTCCACGTCGGTGCCGTCGACCAGCAGGGGCGCGTCCGGCCCCCGGACGTCCCGCTCGCAGTACGGGGAGTGTTCCAGGAACTGGCCGCGTACGGACAGGTAGCGCTTGGGCGGGCCGATGTGCCCGGTGGCCTCGATGGTGAGCAGCCGGACCGGGGCGTCGCCGGTGGGCACCAGCCGGTGCACCGTCGAGGTGGGGACGACCGCGTAGTCGCCGGCGACCAGGTCGAGCGCGCCGAAGGTGGACTCCAGCCGCAGTGTGCCCGCCTCGACGTAGAGGCACTCGTCGCCGGTGGCGTTGCGGTAGAGCGGGGACGGCCGGTCGGCCAGCACGTACCCGATCCGGACGTCGTCGTTGGCGAGCAGCTGACGCCGGCCGAGCACCGGGTCGGCCCCCGCGCCGTCGAGCTTGTGGGTCTGCAGGTGGCGTGGCTTGAGGGGGTGGTTGGGCAGCCGGGTGTATCCGGGCGGGGTGAACTCCTCGGCGGCGACGATCGCGGTCGGCGGGTGCCGGTGGTAGAGCAGGGACGAGTCGGCGGAGAAGCCCTCCTGACCCATCAGCTCCTCGGTGTAGAGGCTGCCGTCGGGCTGGCGGAACTGGGTGTGCCGCTTGCGGGGAACCTCGCCGACGCTGCGGTAGTACGGCATGTCGCCTCCCGTATTGTCCCGATATCCGGCCGGTGGCGTCCGATAACCGGACGTCACTGTCCGTTCCTTGACAGCGTCCCGTAGATTCTTGTCTCGTGTCAACGCAGGTCCCCCGCCTCCTCGCCGGACTCGTCGACGACGCCGCCGTCTTCCCGCCCGGCAGCGCGGCGCTGCCCGACGCGATCGCGGCGCACCACGGACACCGCACCTCCTGGTACGCCGACCTGGTCGGCCCGCTGCTGGTGCCCGCCTCCGCCGTCGGCGGGCTGGCCGGCCTGCCCGAGGGCACGGTGACCGGGCTGATCGGCGACACCGGCGTCGCCGGGGTGCCCGCCGCGCTCGCCGGGCTGGCCGCCGCCGGCATCGCCGTCCGGCAGGTCGAGGTGGCCGTCGCCCGACGCGGCGAGGACCCCCAGCCGGGCCTGGCCGCGCTGCGCGGCGTGCTCGCCGGGCACCGTGACCTCGACTGGTACGCCGAACTGCCGCTGACCTTCGGGCTGACCGCCGCCCTGGACACCCTCGCCGAGGCCCGCGCGGCCGGCGAACCGGTCGCCGCGAAGTTCCGCACCGGCGGGCTGGCCGCCGAACTCTTCCCCACCCCCGTCGAACTGGCCGCGGTGATCTGCGCCTGCCGGGACCGGGCGCTGCCGTTCAAGCTGACCGCCGGGCTGCACCACGCGCTGCGCCAGATCGACCCGGAGACCGGCTTCACCCACCACGGCTTCGGCAACGTGCTGGCCGCCACCCTCGCCGCCGCAGGCGGCGCCGAGGTGGACGCCGTCGCCGCGCTGCTCGCCGACACCGACCCGCTGCGGGTGGTCGAGCCGGCCCGGGCGGCCCGGGACGACGAGCGTCCGCTGTGGATCGGGTTCGGCTCGTGCAGCGTGCGGGAACCACTGACCGATCTGATCCGGCTGGGGCTGGTGAACGGGGGATTCGACAGATGAGCTGGGTGACGGGCGCGGACGGCTCGGCGTACGGGGTGACCAACCTGCCGTACGGGGTGTTCCGGCACGACGGGCGGCCACCCCGGATCGGCGTACGCGTCGCCGACCTGGTGTTCGACCTGGCGGCAGCCGAGGAGGCCGGGCTGGTCCTCGCCGCCGGGGCGTTGCGCCGGCCCACCCTCAACGACTTCATGGCGCTCGGCCGCCCGCAGTGGACCTCGGTCCGGCAGCGCATCGTCGAACTGCTCACCGAGCCGGCGCACCGGGCGGCCGTCGAGCCGCTGCTGCTGCCGCTGGCCGCGGTCGAGCTGCTGCTGCCGTTCGAGGTGGCCGACTACGTCGACTTCTACTCCTCCGAGCACCACGCCGGCAACGTCGGGCAGATCTTCCGCCCCGGCCAGCCGCCGCTGCTGCCGAACTGGAAGCACCTGCCGATCGGCTACCACGGCCGGGCCGGCACGGTGGTGGTCTCCGGCACCCCGGTCGTCCGCCCGAGCGGGCAGCGCGCCACCGCCGAGGGTCCCACCGTCGGCCCGTCGGTACGCCTCGACATCGAGGCCGAGGTGGGCTTCGTGGTCGGCGTGCCGAGCGCGCTCGGCGACCGGGTGCCCACCGGCGACTTCGCCGACCACGTGTTCGGGGTGGTGCTGGTCAACGACTGGTCGGCCCGGGATATCCAGGCATGGGAATACCAGCCGCTCGGGCCGTTCCTCGGCAAGTCCTTCGCCACCTCCGTCTCCGCCTGGGTGACCCCGCTGGACGCCCTTGCCGACGCGTTCGTGCCCGCCCCGCGGCAGGACCCGCCGGTGCAGGACTACCTGCGCCAGACCCCGCACCTGGGCCTCGACCTGCGACTGGAAGTCGAGTGGAACGGCGAGCGGGTCACCGAGCCGCCGTTCGCCGGCATGTACTGGACCCCCGCCCAGCAGTTGGCCCACCTCACCGTCAACGGCGCGTCCCTGCGGACCGGCGACCTGTACGCCTCGGGCACCGTCTCCGGCCCCGAGCGCGGCCAGGTGGGCTCGTTCCTGGAACTGACCTGGGGCGGGGCCGAACCGGTCACCGTCGGCGGGGACACCCGCACCTTCCTCGCCGACGGCGACACCGTCACGCTGCGGGCCACCGCGCCCGGCCCGGACGGCTCCACCATCGCCCTCGGCGAGGTCACCGGGCGCATCCTGCCCGCCCGCTGAGCCGACGCCTGACGGTCGCACCCGCTGTCCGACCGTCCGACGCCCCTGCCGCGTTTCTCCCACCGGATTCCGCCGTACGCCCCGCGCCGCCGTCTCCCGTCGGCGGCGCGGGGCGCGTCGGCGTGGCACGTCCCAGTGGAGAGGAGGTACGAGCATGAACGATCTCGTCGGCGCGGTGTGGCGCACCAGTAGCCGCTCGAACGACCAGGGGCTCTGTGTGGAGGTGGCGGACAACCTCGTCCGCACCCGGGCCGTGGTCGGGGTACGCGACTCCAAGGACCCGTCGGGCCCGGCCCTGGTCATCGGCCCACCGGGTTGGACGGCGTTCGTCGACGCCGTCCGGCAGGGGACCTTCCGTCCCTGACCGCCCCGTCACCGGCGTCCCCACCCGGGACGCCGGTGACGGAAATTTCACCGTACGGCCCCCCGTCGGACGCTCACCCGCCGTACGGTGGACGACACGGGAGGTGCCATGTCGACGGTTGCGGTCACCGATGTCATCGAGGCGACGGCCGTCGACGTGTGGGAACGCCTGACCGACCTGCCCGTCCGGGTCGACTGGCTCTGCACGGTCAGCTCCGTCGAGCTGCTCACCCCCGGGCCGTTCGGGCCGGGCACCGCCTGGCGGGAGACCCGGACCCGCCCGGACGGCGGCGACCAGCCGGAGGAGTTCCTGGTCCTGACCGCCGAGCCGGCACACCGGCTGGTGCTCGCCTCCCCGGGTATCGGGGTGGACTACCGGATCACCTGGACCCTGCGCGCCGTCCGACGTCGTCGCCGGGTCGGCACCGCCGTCACTGTCGAACACCGGGCGCTGCCGACCGCCCCGTACGGGCGGGTGATGGCGCTGCTCTTCGGCGGCCTGGCCGCCCGGACGGTGGAGGGTGCGATCCGGCACGACCTGACCGCGCTGGCCGCCACCGTGCGCAGCACCGGCCGGGCCACCGCCGCCTGATCCGCGTCCGGGCACCGGCGGTCCGCCGGCCCGACTTCGTTCGCGCGACGCGACGCGACCTGACCGGTCCCCAGGGGGGACGTCTGGGTAGGGTGCCGGGCGGAGGTGGGCATGGGATTCCCGAAGGGACGGCGGCGACTCGTGGTCGCGGTCACCACGCTGCTCATCCTCGTGGCGGTCGCCGGCATCGGCTACCGGGTGCTCGCCCCCGCCGAGGTCGTCACGCCCGCCCGGGGCGCACCGCCGCCCGCCGGCACCCCGGCCGTCGGCGTGGTGGGTCGGCTGCCGGTCGCGCCGCTGGTGGTGGCGGGCCGGCTGCGGGTCTACGCCGCCGAGCGCCAGCTCTATGCCGACCAGCCCGCCGACAGCCGCAACCGGGTCACCCCGTTCTGGTCGTACCGGCGCTGGCCGGCCACCCTCGACGGGGTGCTGGCGGCCGGCACGATGGTGCTCAGCCGCTGGTCGGACGGGAAGCTGGTGGCCCTGGACGGGCTCACCGGCACGGTCGCCTGGCGGGTCGACGGGCCGACGCCGTACGCCGCGACCCCCGCCCGGCGCACCGGGGCGGCCACCGTCTGGGACCCGCACGGCATCTCCGTCGCCCCCGCCCCCGGAAGCCTGACGGTGCTGGTCGTCTCCGGCCGGGACGGCCTGCGCGGCTACGACCTCGCCGACGGGCGGGAGCTGTGGCGGGTCGACGGTGGCCGGGACTGCCGTACCGACCTGGGCACCACCGCCGCCGGGCAGGTCTTCTCCGTCGACTCCTGCGCCGGCCCGACGGCCGTGGAGTTCCGCGCCGTCGCCACCGGCACGGTGGGCACCCGCTGGCGGCCCCCGGACGCACCCGAGCGGTTCACCGTCACCCCGGTCGGCTGCCTCACCCCCCGCTCGCAGTGCCGGGGGCTGCGCACCGACGGCGGCTCCGGCGGCCGGGGCTGGCAGGTCGGCCCGGGTGCGCCGATGGCCGCCCCCGCCCTGGACGCCGCCGGCACCACCCTGGTCGGGGAACTGGCCGTCGGCGACGACGGCGGGGTGCTCAAGGGCTGGGAGGCGCGCAGCGGCAAGGGCCGCTGGCAGCGCGGTGACCTGGGCCCGGTGACGATCCTCGCCACCGAGGCCGGTCGGCTCTACGTGCTGACCGAACGCCGGGAACTGGTCACCCTCGACCCGGTCACCGGTGCGCAGCGGTCCCGGTTCCCGATGACCCCCGGGCGGGACGGCATCGGCTGGAAGCCCGGCCGGGCGTACGCGGCCGGCGGCTACGTCGCGGTGGAACGGTTGCGGGAGCGCGCCGGCCCGGACGACGACGACCAGGCGTACTTCCTGATGGCCGAGCCGGTCGTGCTCGCCGCGACCTGACCCGGCCCGACCCGGCCGGTGGGCCGGGTCGGTGTCCGGGGGTGGTTCAGGACAGGGCGGCCTCCGCCACGGCCAGGAAGGCGTCGTTCTCGGCCGGGGTGCCGATGGTGACCCGGACGCCGTCGCCGGGGAACGGCCGGACGATCACGCCGCGCGCCTCGCAGGCCCGGCCGAACTCCACGGCCCCCTCGCCCAGCGGCAGCCAGACGAAGTTGGCCTGGCTGGACGGCACGTCGGGGACGAACTTGCGCAGCGCCGCGGTGACCCGGTCCCGTTCCGCCACGACCAGCGCGCAGCGGCGTTCGACCTCGTCGGCCTGGGCGAGCGCGGCCAGCGCCCCCGCCTGCGCCGCCGTGCTGGTGGAGAACGGGGTGACCACCTTGCGGACCGCGGCGGCGACCTCCGGGGCACCGACCAGCCAGCCGATCCGCAACCCGGCCAGGCCCCACGCCTTGGACAGGGTGCGCAGCACCACCACGTTGGGCCGGTCGAGATACGTCAGCCCGTCGGGCACCTGCGGGTCGGTGACGAACTCCCGGTACGCCTCGTCGATGACGACGAGCACGTCGTCGCCGACGGCGTCGAGGAAGCGGTCCAGCTCCGGCCCGCGTACGGCCGTGCCGGTGGGGTTGTTGGGGTTGCAGACCAGCACCATCCGGGTCCGGTCGGTCACCGCCGCGGCCATCGCCGCCAGGTCGTGCCCGTGGCCGGCGTCGTTGGGCACCCGCACGCTGCTCGCGCCGCTGGTCGCCGCGATGATCGGGTACGCCTCGAACGAGCGCCACGAGTAGAGCAGTTCGTCGCCGGGCAGGCAGGTGGCCCGGACCAGGTGCTCGGCCAGCGCCACCGACCCGCAGCCGGTGGCGATCCGGTCCGGGTCCACGCCGTACCGCTCGGCGAGCGCGGTGCGCAGCGCCACCACGCCCATGTCGGGGTAGCGGTGCGACCCGGTGACCGCCTCGGTGACCGCCTCGACCACCCCGGGCAGCGGCCCGTACGGCACCTCGTTGCTGGCCAGCTTGATCGCCTCGGCCAGGCCCAGCTCGCGGGCCAGGTCGGCCGGGCTGCGGCCGGGCACGTAGTTCGGCAGGGCGTCCAGGTCGGCGCGGGTCAGTCGCAGCGGGGGCTGGTGGCGTCCGGTGTCGGTCATGGGGTGTCTCCCGGGGGCTCGGGGTCGGTGCGGTCGGTGGCGGTGTCGTCGGTGGGGGCGTCCGGGTGGTCGGCGCGCGGCACCCGCACCACGACCGTCTGGGCCCGCTTGTCGTGCAGCGCCTGCCGCAGCGGGTGGTCGAACAGCGCGGAGACCGCGTCGACGAACTGGAGCAGCAGGCCGAAGCCGCAGCAGAACCAGAGCAGGGTGGGCATGCCCATGGTGCTCCACCGCCGGGTGGCCCGGCCGAAGCCGAGCGGCTGGTCGGCGTCGACGGGGACCGCCCGGATGCGCAGCAGCCGCTTGCCCAGGGTCTGCCCGCCGGAGGCCATCGTCGGCACCTCGTAGGCGAACCAGAGCGCGGTCGCGATGACCAGGATGGCGATCTGGAGGCCGCCGGCCTGCTCACCGATGGCGGGCAGCCCCTCCCGCGAGGAGTCGCCGGCCATCGCCCGCCGGACTGCCTCGCGCAGGTAGGGCGCGGTCTCCTCGAAGTACCGCCAGACGAACCAGCCGTTGACCACCGCGTTGAGCCCGAGGACGACCCCGAAGTCGACCAGCCGGGCGAGCAGCCGGGCACCGTAGCCGGCCAGCGGCACCCCGTGCGGCCGTGGTTCCGGCGGACGCCCCGGCCAGGTCGGGTACGGCCACCCGGGCGGCGGCCCGCCGGGCTGGCCTGCTCCCGGCTGTCCCGCCCACGGCTGTCCGGTCCAGGGCTGCCCCGGCGCCCCGGGCTGGCCTGCGCCCGGCTGTCCCGCCCACGGCTGTCCGGTGCCGGGCTGGCCGGCGCCGGGTTGCCCGGTCCAGGGCTGGCCCGCCCAGGGTGGGCCCGGCGCGGCCGGCGTGCCGGGAGCGGCCGACGGGTGCTGGTCGGAGGACGGGGCGGCTCCGGCGGGGGAGGTCGGGGCGGGCGGCTCGGCGGCGGGCTCCGGCTCGGGCGGGGGCGGGCCGTCGGGTGGGGTGGCGTCGACCGGGATCGGGGCACCGATCCAGCCCTCGCCGTCCCACCACCGTCGGGTGGTCGGCTCGGCCGGGTCGACGTACCAACCTGGTTGCACGCTCACGGTCTCGGCCTGCGCTGTCCGGTGCGGTCGCTCTGCTCGCTCACCCGGCAACCTTAACGACGATGGTGCCGGCGAACTTGTCGTGGAGGCACTGCTGCCACGGCTTGTCCCAGAGCTGCCACAGCCCGTCGAGGTAGCTGAAGACGGGAATGACCGCCCCGCCGATCTGGTAGGCGGCCCACCGCTTGGCCGCGGCCGTACGGGTCAGCGTGGCGGCCGGGTCGAGCGGCACCACCTGGATCTTCATCACCCGCTTGCCGATGGTCTGCCCGGTCTTGAACATCATCTCGACCTGGTAGACGTAGCTCAGGGCGAACGCCACCACGAAGATCACGCCCTGCAACACCAGCATCGGAATCAGGAAGTTGGTGAACGGGTCGGAGGTGGCCCGGCCGTCGGCCGTGGTGGTCAGGTCGGGCAGGACCATCTGGAAGAAGACGATGAAGGCCGGCACGATGAAGACCATGCTGGCCGCGATGAGCACCGCCCCGTCGATGAGCAGGGCGAGCAGCCGGTCACCGAAGCTGGCCAGCGGCAGCCCACGCGGCGACATCCCGGGCGGCGGCATGCCGGGTGCCGGCGGCGGGTACCCGGGCATCCCGGCGTACGGGCCGGGTCGCGGGTAGCCGCCGGGCGGGGCGGCGTAGGGGCCGGGTTGCGGCGGCACGGCGTACCCCTGGGGGTGTGGGCCGGCGGGCGGGGCGAAGCCGCCGGCGGCGGGCCCGGGCCCACCGGCCGGCGGTGTCGGGTAGCTCGGAGGTTGCGTCACGCGAGACAGTGTTACAAATTGCCGCGCGCTTCCTGCTCACGCTCGATGGCTTCGAACAGCGCCTTGAAGTTGCCCTTGCCGAAACCGAGCGAGCCGTGCCGCTCGATCAGCTCGAAGAAGACCGTCGGCCGGTCCTGCACCGGCTTGGTGAAGATCTGGAGCAGGTAGCCGTCCTCGTCCCGGTCGACCAGGATCTTGCGGGACTTCAGCTCCTCGATCGGTACCCGCACGTTGCCGATCCGGGCCCGCAGCTCGGGGTCGTCGTAGTACGAGTCGGGGGTGTCGAGGAACTCGACGCCGGCCGCCCGCATCGCGTCGACGCTGGCCAGGATGTCGTTGGTGGCGACCGCGATGTGTTGCGCGCCGGGGCCCTGGTAGAACTCCAGGTACTCGTCGATCTGCGACTTCTTGCGGGCCACCGCCGGCTCGTTGAGCGGGAACTTCACCTTCCGGGTGCCGCTGGCGACGACCTTGCTCATCAGCGCCGAGTAGTCGGTGGCGATGTCGTCGCCGATGAACTCGGCCATGTTGGAGAAGCCCATCACCCGCTTGTAGAACTCCACCCACTCGTCCATCCGGCCCAGCTCCACGTTGCCGACCACGTGGTCGACGGCCTGGAAGAAGCGCTTCGGCTGGAGGCCGGCGGCGATCATCGGCTGCCGGTCGACGATCGGGCCCCGGGCCACGAAGCCGGGCAGGAACGGGCCGCTGTAGCGGGACCTGTCGACCAGGCTGTGCCGGGTGTCGCCGTACGCGGCGATGGCGGCCATCCGGACGGTGCCGTACGCGTCGGTCACGTCGTGCGGCTCGACCAGGCCGGTAGCGCCCTGGGCCAGCGCGTGCGCGTACGCGGCGTCGACGTCAGGCACCTCCAGCGCGATGTCACTGACCCCGTCGGAGTGCTTCGCGACGTGGTCGGCGCCGGCCGCGTCGGGGCGGACCGCGCCGGTCAGCACGAACCGGGCCGAGCCGCTGGTCAGCACGTACTCGGCGTGGTCGCGGTAGCCCTGCTCCGGCCCCCGGTAGGCCACGCAGGTCATGCCGAACGCGGTGGAGTAGTAGTGCGCGGCCTGCTTGGCGTTGCCCACCAGGAAGTGCACGTGGTCGAGGCCCTTGACCGGGAACGGGTCACGGGTGATGTCGTGGTCGACTGCGCCGACGAGCGTGTCGACGTCGATGTCCTCGGTCGACTGGGGTCGGTCGATCGCCTGGGTCACGGTGGCCTCCCTCGGTTGCGGCCGGCGTCGTGGGCCGGTGGTCCGTCAGCTCTTGCAGGCAGCATCGCGGTGGGCCCGTCCGCTGGGCAACACTCACGTTTTCCCCTGGTCAGGTTGTGCAATCGGTAGGGTGTCCAGCCATGAACGCTGGACAGGGTGTACAGCTCGACGAGCTGGACGGCAGGCTGGTCCAACTCCTCGCCGACGAACCCCGGATCGGGGTGCTGGAATGCTCCCGCCGGCTCGGGGTGGCCCGGGGCACCGTGCAGGCCCGGCTGGACAAGCTGGTCGACCGGGGGGTGATCGGCGGGTTCGGGCCGGAGATCCGCCCGGCGGCGATCGGGTTCACGGTGACCAGCTTCGTCACCCTGGAGATCAGCCAGCGGCACGGCCACGACACGGTCACCGCCCACCTGGCGGCGATCCCGGAGGTGTTGGAGGCGCACACCATCACCGGGGCGAGCGACCTGCTCTGCCGGATCGTGGCGCGTTCCAACACCGACCTGCAACGGGTGATCGACCAGATCGTCTCGTCCGACGCGATCCGCCGGGCCTCCACGATCATCGCGCTCGCCGAGCAGATCCCGTACCGCACGCTGCCGTTGCTGCGGTCGGCCGCCGGGTCGTGATCAACGCAATTGGGCCGATATAGCGGTATCCGAAGGCGCTGTTGGCGCTATTCCGGCGATGTTGTGATGCGTCCGATCTGCCCGACGGGTAGGCCGCCCGCCGGGGAGAAAGCGGGGCGACACTCCGGCGCGGGGGCGGGGCGGGGAGGTGATCGTCGCTACGGTGTCCGGTGTGAAGGGCCTTGGCGGGGTGCGGGGAGGGCTGCTGCTCGGGCTCGTCATCGTGATCGCGCTCGCCGTCACCGGGGTGTGGAACCCGTTCCCCGGGGTGTGGGACTGGGTCGACCGCAGCGAGCCGATCTCCGAACCGGACGTGTCGTGGCAGCAGCGGGTCGGCGGCACCCCGAAGAGCGTCACGATCGTCGGCGACACCGTCGTGGTCGAGCAACGTACCCGCACGGAGGTGCGCAGCCTCGCCACCGGCGCGCCACTGTGGGAACGCAAGGCTGACTGGTCGGCGGTGGCCGGCGGCGACCGCGACGCCGTCGTCGCCGTCGGCAAGCTCCTGGTCAAGGGGTACGAGCTGCTCGACCCCACCACCGGGGCGGTACGGCGACGCGACGGCGACGCGGTGGCCGTCTGGACGTACCGGAACATGCTGCTGGACGCCCGGTGCGTGGCCGCCACCGACTGCACGCTCAGCGCCTGGGACCCGCGCGGCACCAGCCCACTGTGGACGGCCTTCCTGCCCGGCGTCAGCAGCGGGCTCTTCGCCGACAACCCGGGCCTGCTCGGCACCCGGCGGCTCACCGCGCAGCGGATCGACGAGGGGGTGGCCGGGCCGGAGGCGGCCCCGCCGCTGCTCGGCTTCCCGGTCGACGGCCGGGTGCACGTGGTGGACACCGCCACCGGCCGGGTGGTGCAGGACGTCGAGCCGGGCCAGGACGAGCGGCTGTCGGTGGTCGGCGGCCGGATGCTCAAGATCCGCGCGGTGTCGGTCGACGGCAGCTGCCAGTACGCCGTCTCGGCGCGCGACCCGGCCACCGGGCAGGAGGTGTGGCGGCGCAGCGGGTTCAACCTGCGCACCGCCGACAGCGCCGGATGCGCCCAGCGGGAGGACCCGCAGGGGGCGCGCAGCGTGCTGATCGGGGTGGCCCCCGACGGGCGGGAGGCCGTCCTCGACGGGTACGACGGCCGGCTGCTGCTGGTGGACGCCGAGGGCGAGAAACTGCTCGCCGTCGACGACCGGTACGCCCTGGTCCGTAGCGCCGACAAGGACTCGGTGGTCGCCCGGGAGCTGGGCACCGGCAAGGCCCGCTGGACCCGGCCGGCCGGCGCGAAGGCGGGCGCGGCGCTCACCCCGTACGCGGCGGTGCTGACCGGGGACAAGCCGAACCGGCTGGTCGCCGTGGACCCGCGTACCGGTAAGGAACTGGTGGTGTTGCGGACCAGCGCCAACGCGCTCGCCGTCGGGCCCAACGGGATGGTCGTCGGCGAGGGGCGGGAGATCGGGTACGTCCGGTTCGGGGCGGGGGCCGGTGCGCCGCCACCCGCCGCGCCCCCGGCCGGTTCGGACGGCGGTGCCGGTCCCGGCCCGGGGCGGACCGGCGGCGCGCCGGACCCCGAGGACAGTTGCGGTCCCAAACGGGAACTCTGCGCCAACGGCAACGGGTGAGAGCGGCGTCCCACGACCCACCCGGCGGGTGTCACCGATCGCCCGGTCTGCCCTAGGCTTTTCCGTCATGAGCAGTGCCGCCGCGTTCTCGTACGCCCCCTTGCTGCCGACCGGTCCGGATCAGACCGAATACCGCCTGGTCACCGACGAGGGCGTCGACGTCGTCCACGGCCCGGGGGGCCGCCGTTTCCTGACCGTGGAGCCGGCCGCGCTGACCGCGCTGACCGCCGAGGCGATGCACGACATCGCCCACTATCTGCGCCCGGCGCACCTGGCCCAGCTCCGGTCGATCATCGACGATCCGGCGGCCTCGCCGAACGACCGGTTCGTCGCGCTGGACCTGCTGCGCAACGCCAACATCGCCGCCGGTGGCGTGCTGCCGATGTGCCAGGACACCGGCACCGCCATCGTGATGGGCAAGCGCGGCCGGCACGTGCTCACCGACGGCTCCGACGCCGAGGCGATCTCGCGTGGCGTCTACCAGGCGTACACGCGGCTGAACCTGCGGTACTCGCAGCTCGCCCCGCTGACCATGTGGGACGAGCGGAACACCGGCAGCAACCTGCCCGCCCAGGTGGAGCTGTACGCCGAGGACCCGGACGGGCACCCCGACGCGTACAAGTTCCTGTTCATGGCCAAGGGGGGCGGCTCGGCCAACAAGTCGTACCTCTACCAGGAGACCAAGGCGCTGCTCAACCCGACGCGGATGATGCAGTTCCTGGAGGAGAAGCTGCGGCTGATCGGCACCTCGGCGTGCCCGCCGTACCACCTGGCGATCGTCATCGGCGGCACCTCCGCCGAGTACGCCCTCAAGACCGCCAAGTACGCCTCCGCGAAGTACCTCGACGCGCTGCCCACCTCCGGCTCGATGACCGCGCACGGCTTCCGGGACCTGGAGCTGGAGGCCGAGGTGCTGGAGCTGACCCGCAACTTCGGCATCGGCGCACAGTTCGGCGGCCGGTACTTCTGCCACGACGTGCGGGTGGTCCGGCTGCCCCGGCACGGGGCGTCCTGCCCGGTGGCGATCGCCGTGTCCTGCTCGGCCGACCGGCAGGCGGTCGCCAAGATCACCCCGTCCGGGGTGTGGCTGGAGCGCCTGGAGACCGACCCGGCGCGCTACCTGCCGGACGTCACCGACGAGACCCTCGACGCCTCCGAGGTGGTGCGCGTCGACCTCAACCGGCCGATGGACGAGATCCGGGCCGAGCTGTCGAAGTACCCGGTGAAGACCCGGCTGTCGCTGACCGGCCCGCTGGTCGTCGCCCGGGACATCGCCCACGCCAAGATCGCCGAGCGGCTCGACGCCGGTGAGCCCATGCCGCAGTACCTGCGCGACCACGCCGTCTACTACGCCGGCCCGGCCAAGACCCCCGAGGGGTACGCCTCCGGCTCGTTCGGCCCGACCACCGCCGGCCGGATGGACGCGTACGTGGCGAAGTTCCAGGCGGCCGGCGGCTCCCAGGTGATGCTGGCCAAGGGCAACCGGTCCGCCCAGGTGACCCGCTCCTGCCAGCAGCACGGCGGGTTCTACCTCGGCTCGATCGGCGGCCCGGCGGCCCGGCTCGCCCAGGACTGCATCAAGCACGTCGAGGTGCTCGAATACGCCGAGCTGGGCATGGAGGCGGTCTGGAGGATCGAGGTGGAGGACTTCCCCGCCTTCATCGTCGTCGACGACAAGGGCAACGACTTCTTCGCCGAGGTCACCAAGCCGGTGCTGACGGTCGGCCGCCGCTGACCGTTCCGTAAGCCACGAAGGGGGCACCGGGTGCGGCCCGGTGCCCCCTTCGACGTACTACCCGTCGGGTCAGCTCGGATCGATGAAGATGTTGTAGTACGCCGGGCCGGACGCCACCCCCGTCGCCGTGCGGCTGCGCACCGTCAGGCTGTGGCCGTACGGTGAGTCCGCCGCCCAGTTCACCCGGGCCGTGCCGTCCGCGCCCGCCGCCACGGTGACCTCCGCGCCGCCGTCGAACGAGTAGACGAACTCCGTGGTGCCCGGAAGCTGGGCGGTGAACACGAACTCGCCGGTCTGCCCGACCACGGCACCGCCCTGCCAGCCGAACACCTCGGAGGTGACCAGCGGGCTCTGCGGGTCGACCCGGAACGAGTAGTACTGTGCGTCCGTGGTCGTCCCGGCGGCCGTGCGCGCCCACACCCGCAGTTCCACCCAGCCGCCGTACTCGTTGTCGTACGTGGCCGGCGTCCATTCGATGCTGGCGGTGCCGTCCGCGTTCGCCGCCACCGTCCGCTCCGACTCGCCCCGGAACTGGTAGACGTACGAGGTGACCCCGGTCACCGAGGGGTGTGGGGCGAAGGCGAAGGTGCCCGGCACGCCCGGACCGCCCCCGGCCGTGTTGCGCGGGTACACCCCGGACGACACGGTCGGTGCGACCGAGGCCGGGTAGAACGCCAGGCTGACCTGCTCCGACTCCACCCCGGTGCCGGTCCGGCTGAACACCTCGATCGTGTGGTACCCCGCGTCGGCCGGGGTGTAGGTGATCGTCGCGCTGCCGTCCGCTCCCGCGGCGACGGTCTGCGGGTCGCCATAGTCGAACGCGTAGACGTACTCGGTGACGCCGGTCATCGCCGGGGTGAACGTGAAGCTGCCCTCGGTGCCGGCCGCCGTGCCGGGAGACCCGTCGAACGGCCAGTCCGCCGAGGTGACGAACGGGGCGGTACGCACGGAGAACGTGTAACCGGCGTCGCCGGAGAGCACCCCGTCGCGGGTACGGCTACGCACGTGCACCGTGTTGCGTACCACCGTCGGCGTGACCGTCACCGTGGCCACCCCGGCGGCGTCCGCCGTCGCGGTCCGCTCCGCACCGTCGTTGAGCGACCACACGTACTCCACCACGTCCGTCATGTTCGGCGAGAAGGTGAGATCGCGCGGCTGGCCGAGCCAGCCATCACGGTTACCATCGGTTACCGTCGGTGCGGTGTTGCGCACGGTGAACTCGTACCGGGTCTGCGACGAACGATTGCCCGTGCGGTCCACGGCCTGCACGTTGAGCCAGTCCGGGCCGAACCGCTCGGGGGCGTAGCTGACCGTCGCAGTGCCACCGGGGCCGGCGGCGACATACGTGCTGGGACCGGAACGGCCGTACCAGAATCCGGCGACGTCGTCGGCGGCGCTGGTGAAGGTGAACTCGCCGGCGATCCCCGGGCCGCCGTGGCCGGGGTAGCCCGGGCTGGCAGGGTAGTCGATGGAGGCCACGGTGGGCGCAGGCGGACGGACCGTATCCACGGTGAACCGGCACTCCCGTGACCAGCCGGAGGCGGCGTGCTCGTCGGCGGCACGGACCGCGAAGGCGTAGGTTCCGCCGTTGACCAGCAGGCCACTCGGCATCGTGTACTGCACCCTGGCCGGGGCGTACGAGGCGGAGGAGGTCCATTCGGTCCGCTCGGCGGGCCGGTCGACCGGCCACCAGGCGAAGGTGGCCCGCACCTGGTCCCCGGCGTACGGCGGCACGGTGTCCGGGTCGGTCACCTCGGCGGTGAGGACCGGAGTGGTGGTGCCGACCAGCAGTCCGTCGGCACAGGCCAGGCCCGCGACGCTCAGCCCGCCCGGCACGTCGGGCGCGGCGTTGGCCTCCAGCGAAACACCGGGCTTGTTCATCCGTCGCCCGAAGTGCTTGTTGGCCTCGTGGTGACCGACGATCCGGGCCATCAGGGTGAGCGAGTCGCGCCCGTCGGCGACCGCCTGCCGGAACACGTCGGTGACGCCCAGCTCCAGGTAGCTGGCCGGGCAGGGCGCGGTGGGGCCGACGTCGCCGACCTTCTCCCGGACGACTGGCGCGGTGTTCCAGGTGGGCGCGGCCGTCGGGGTGTCGGTGCGCCACAGCTCCAGCTCGCGCGGCTTCGTGCAGTCGACGACCGAGGACTCCCCGGTGACGACCTAGGCGACGATGATCTCCTTGCCCCGGTACGGGGTGAGATCGAAGGTGAAGTAGGCGCGCGAGGTGTGCTTCACCCCGTCGGCCTGCCACGTGCCGACGGGAACGTCGGCGGCGGTGGTGGGGAAAGCGAGGGTGGGCTGCCGAGCGTCGGTGTAGCTGACGCTGGTGGGCAGGACGTAGCGGGTCACGCCGGCGGTTGCCGGCGTGGCGGTGACGGCCGGCAGCCCGGTCCCGGCGAGCAGGCCGACGAGGCCCGTGGTGAGGAATCGGCGCGGTACGCGCCGCAGGTACCCGGAACGGGCACCGGTGGAACCCCCGTTGAACGGCAACGTGAACCCTTCGGTCGACGACTGATTATTCCATGATCTTAATTGCGTCACTGGATTCGTGCCTTCGCCTTTCGGCCCCTTCCCGCGTCCTGAAGTGCCGAACTCCGCCGGTCGTGCTCTCCACGCTCCGGGACCGGCCCGCCGAGGCGGGTTCCCGGCCTGCTCTCGTCCCGTCTGCTTTCTCCGGAGCATCCCTGCGGGTGGCCGCCGGGCGGGGCAGGATGGGACGGGTGACGACTCCAGAGGCAGCGGGCTACCGGATCGAACGTGACTCGATGGGCGAGGTGGAGGTGCCCGCCGAGGCGTTGTGGCGGGCGCAGACCCAGCGCGCGGTGCAGAACTTCCCAATCTCCGGCCGGGGCATCGAGCCGGCCCAGATCAAGGCGCTGGCCCAGATCAAGGGGGCCGCCGCCCTGGTCAACGGCGAGCTGGGGGTGATCGGCGCGGACGTCGCCGGGGCGATCGCCACCGCCGCCGCGCACGTGGCCGACGGCGGGTACGACGACCAGTTCCCCATCGACGTGTTCCAGACCGGCTCGGGCACCTCGTCGAACATGAACACCAACGAGGTGATCGCCACCCTGGCCACCCGGGAGCTGGGCCGCGACGTGCACCCGAACGACGACGTGAACGCCTCGCAGTCCAGCAACGACGTCTTCCCGTCCTCGATCCACCTGGCCGCCACCCAGTTCGTGGTGGAGGACCTGCTGCCGTCGCTGCGCCACCTGGCGGAGGCGTTGGAGGCGAAGGCGGCCGAGTTCGAGACGGTCGTCAAGGCGGGGCGTACCCACCTGATGGACGCCACCCCGGTCACCCTGGGGCAGGAGTTCGGCGGGTACGCCGCGCAGGTCCGCTACGGCGTCGAGCGGTTGGAGTCGGCGCTGCCCCGGCTGGCCGAGCTGCCGTTGGGCGGCACCGCCGTGGGCACCGGCATCAACACCCCGCTGGGCTTCGCCGCCAAGGTGATCGAGAAGCTGCGCGCCTCGACCGGGCTGCCGTTGACCGAGGCCCGTAACCACTTCGAGGCGCAGGGGGCGCGGGACGCGTTGGTCGAGACGTCCGGCCAGTTGCGTACCGTCGCGGTCGGGCTCTACAAGATCGCCAACGACGTACGCTGGATGGGGTCCGGCCCCCGGGCGGGCCTGCGGGAGTTGCGCATCCCCGACCTCCAGCCCGGCTCGTCGATCATGCCGGGCAAGGTGAACCCGGTGGTCGCCGAGGCGATGCGGCAGGTCTGCGCGCAGGTGATCGGCAACGACGCGGCGGTCGCGTTCGCCGGCAGCCAGGGCGACTTCGAGCTGAACGTGATGCTCCCGGTGATGGGCCGCAACCTGCTCGAATCGATCAAGTTGCTCTCCGCGTCCAGCCGGCTCTTCGCCGACCGGTTGGTGGCCGGCCTGGTCGCGGACGCCGAGGTCTGCCTGGCGTACGCGGAGGGGTCGCCGTCGATCGTCACCCCGCTCAACCGCCACCTCGGGTACGACGAGGCCGCCTCGATCGCCAAGGAGGCGCTGGCGAAGCAGGTCTCCATCCGCGAGGTGGTGATCTCCCGGGGGCACGTCGACTCCGGCAAACTCACCGAGACCCAGCTCGACGAGGCCCTCGACCTGCTCCGGATGACCCACCCCTGACCGGGGTCCCGCCCCTGCTTGACCCCGTTCCTGCTTGATCGACTCCTGTGGGCCGATGTAGCGGTGTCAGGCGGATTTGATAGCGCTACATCGGCCCCCGCGAGTGGATCATGGCTCGGTCGGTGGGCGGGTGCGGGGGACCCAGGCGAGAAAACGGGCGAAGAGGGCCGCCGGGTCGGGGCCGGTGTCGGGATAGAGGCGGTACAGGTCGGCGGCGGCGTCGTGCAGCACCGTGCAGAGGTAGATGTTGAGCGCGACCCGGTCGTGGGCGTACTCGGAGACGAGGGTGAGTCGGGCGGTCCCACAGGGCCACGGCGCGGCGCACACCCGGCACAGCCAGAGTGGGCGCAGCGGCAGGTGGGGGCGCGGATGCGCCGGCCCCGGCCCGCCCCGGCCGACCGGGTCGGGTGGTCCAGGTGGTCCACCGGTGCGGCGCGGCCCGTCCGGACCGGCCGCCGCGCTCACCGGCGTCCCCGGTTGGCGCGCCATTCCTGAGCGAGCGTGAGCCAACCGACCCGCCCCACCCGGGGAAACGAGATGGTGATGTCCTCCCACCCGGGCGGGCCCGACCCGGTACCCGGGGGTACCTCCGCTCCCGTGTCCGGGGCCGGATGGGCGTCCGGTCCGCGGGCCGGGTAGGGGGCCGGGTGGGCGTCCGGTCCGCGGGCCGGGTAGGGGGCCGGGTGGGCGTCCGGTCCGCGGGCCGGGTAGGGGGCCGGGTGGGCGTCCGGTCCGCTGGCCGGGTAGGGGACCGGGTGGGCGTCCGGTCCGGTGGTCGGGGACGCGGCCGGACAAGCACCCGGTCCGCTGGTCGGGGTCGGGGTCGGGTGGGTGACTGGGCCGGCGGGCGGGGGAGCGGGCCGGCGGGGTGGAGCCGCTTCGGGGAGCCGGGCGGGTCGGAATCTGCGGGCAAGCCGGTGTCGCCAGGTGAGCCGGGGCATCGCGTCGCCTCCATGGTGGGTCGGCTGGTCGTCTCCCCCGGCGGTGGGACCGCCGGCCGGGGAGCGGGCCGTCCCACCGCGACACCGGTCCGCCCGGAGGGAGAGCGGTCGATGTCGCACTTCACAGTCTGCTGATGAAACCACTACCGTGTGAAGGGTTGTTGTCGGCTTCCGGTCTTGTCCTGTGTCAGCGGCGTCCCTGGTCGGCGTGGTGTCGGAGTCGATCGTCGACGCGGTGGGGGGCGGCTGGAGATGACGGACGGGCGGATGACGGCGGCGGCCTTCCTCGTCGCCGAGCTGCGGCGGGCCCGGACCCGGCGGGGCTGGAGCCAGGACGACCTCGCCAAGGCGGTCAACTACTCGGCGTCGATGGTCAGCGCGATCGAACTGGGCCAGCAGCCGCCCACCGTCAAGTACCTCGAACTGGTCGACAAGGCCCTCGACACCGGCGGCATCTTCAGCCGGATGCTCAGCCAGCTGGTCGCGCTCGACCGGGCCAGGGTGTGGCAACTCGGCTGGCGGGCGCTAATCGAGCAGGCGCGCGCGGTCCGCTGGTACGAGCCGCTGTACGTGCCCGGTCTCTTCCAGACGGAGGCGTATGCCCGTGCCGTCTTCGAGGCCGGCGCGCTGCTCGACGGGCCCGAGGTGGAGCGGCGGCTGACCGACCGGCTGGAGACCCACGCGGTGCTGTACCGCGACCAGCCGCCGCAGGTGGTCGCGATCCTCGACGAGGCCGCCCTGCGCCGGCAGGTCGGCAACCGGAAGGTGATGGGTGAGCAGGTCGCGCACCTCGCGCGGGTGGCGACGGAGCATCCCCGGGTCCGGTTGCACCTGGTGCCGGGCACGGCAGGGGAGTACCCGGGACTCGCCGGGGGTTTCGTGCTGGCGACCCTGCCCGACGGCATGGAGTTGGGGTGTGTCGGCGGGCAGGTCCGCACCCAGGAGTTCACCGAGCCCGACGTACTGGCCCGGATGCGGAGGTCTGGGAGTCGACCCTCGGTGAGGCGTTGCCCCCGGCGGAGTCCATCGAGTTGATGCGGGAGGTGGCGGAGTCGTGGAACTGACCGGCGCGGCGGATCGCGCCGTTCCCGGGTCGACCGGCCGGGTCTGGCGCAAGAGCACCCGCAGCAGCCAGAACCACGACTGTGTCGAGGTGGCGACGAATCTGGTCGGGGTGGTCGGGGTGCGGGACAGCAAGGACCCGGCGGGCCCGGTGCTCACCTTCCCGGCGTACTCGTGGCGGGTCTTCGTGGCCGCGCCGCCGCGCTGACAGGACCGGCTCGCGGCGGACGGTCGCCGCAGGTCCGGTCGCCGGGATAACCGGTCGACCGGGTGGCTCGCGGGCGGCATGATCCGGATCGTGACGGGCGCAGACGGGGTGTTGCTGACGACGGCACGGCTGCGGCTGCGCCGCTTCACCGGCGACGACGTGCCGCGACTGGTCGAGCTGGACAGCGACCCGGAGGTGATGCGGTTCCTCACCGGCGGTCGACCCACCCCGCCCGCCACCGTGCGGGACGAGCATCTGCCCCGGATTCTCGCCGGTTACGACCGCTACCCGGGGCTGGGCCGGTGGGCGGCCGAGGACGCCGTCGACGGTGCCTTCCTGGGCTGGTTCGCGCTCGATCCGTCCGACGACGGCACCGGGCCGGAGCTGGGGTACCGGCTGCGCCGCGCGGCCTGGGGGCGGGGCCTGGCCACCGAGGGCGCCCGCGCGCTGGTCGACCACGCCTTCACCATCCCGGACGTACGCCGGGTGTGGGCGCAGACGATGGCGGTGAACGTACGGTCGCGGGCGGTGTTGGCGAAGGCCGGACTGCGGTACGTCCGCACCTTCCACCTCGACTGGCCCGACCCGATCGCCGGAACGGAGCACGGCGAGGTGGAGTACGAGCTGCTCAGGGTCGACCACCTGCCGCCTTGCGGGCCCGGTAGGCGCTGACCGCGACCCGGTTGCCGCAACCCGCCTCGCAGAACCGGCGGGACCGGTTCTTGGACAGGTCGACCAGCACGTTGGCGCACTCGGGGTGGGCGCAGTGCCGCAGCCGACCCAGCTCGTCACCCCGGACCAGGTCGGCGACGGCCATCGCCGCCTCGACGGCCATCCGGGTGGCCAGCGGGGCGTCCCGGGGCACCGCGTGCACGTGGTACGGCTCGTCGTCGTGCCGGATGAGCTGCGGCAGTGCCCGGGACTCGCGGAGCAGGTCGTTGACCACGGTGACGACGGTGTCCGGGTCGTCGTCCCAGAGCCGGCGCAGCCGGGGGCGCAGCGCGCGGACGGCACGCAGCTCGGCTTCGGTGTGCTCGTGTCGGCCGGTCCACTGGTTGGCGGTGACGAAACGGTCCAGCGCGGCGATGTCGGGCAGCCCTTCGCCGTCCCGGTTGTCGGTGTTGACCAGGGCGGCGGCGGCGATCAACCCGCACTCCGTGTCATGGGCGAAAAGCAACTTGACCCCTGTCGTCGTCGACGGCTAGCGTCATCGGCGTAATCCTACTTTGCTGATGTCACGTCGGAGGAGTCCCGATGCCGCACCGATCTCCCGCCGGCACCGGGCTGGCACTCGCCCTGCTCTCCGCCGTCACGTTCGCCACCTCCGGCACCTTCGCCCGGTCGCTCATCGACGCCGGCTGGTCGGCCGAGGCCGTCGTGGTCGCCCGGGTCGGCCTGGCCGCCCTGGTGCTGGCCGTCCCCGCCGTGCTCGCGCTGCGCGGCCGGGCCGGGGTGCTGCGGCGCAACCTCGGCCCGGTCACCGTCTTCGGCCTGCTCGGCGTCGCCACCGCCCAGGCGTGCTTCTTCAACGCCGTCCGCTACCTGCCGGTCGGGGTCGCCCTGCTGCTGGAATACCTCGGCATCATCCTCGTGGTCGGCTGGCTGTGGCTGGTGCACGGGCAGCGCCCCCGCCGGCTCACCGTCGCCGGTTCCCTGGCAGCCCTGGTCGGGCTCGTCCTGGTGCTCGACCTGACCGGTACCGGCCGGCTCGATCCGCTCGGGGTGCTCTGGGGCCTCGGCGCGGCCGTCGGGCTGGCCGGCTACTTCGTCCTCGCCGCCCGGGTCGACGCCGACCTCCCCTCGGTCACCATGGCCAGTGGTGGGATGGCCGTCGGCGCGGCCGTGCTCGCCCTGCTCGGCCTGGTCGGGGTGCTGCCGCTGCGGGCCACCTTCGGCGTGGTCGACTTCGCCGGGCAGCGCACCAGCTGGCTCGTCCCGATCGTGGGGCTGTCGCTGGTGGCCGCCGTGGTGGCGTACCTGACCGGGATCGCCGCGACGCGCCTGCTCGGCGCCCGGCTGTCGTCGTTCGTCGGGCTGACGGAGGTGATGTTCGCGGTGCTCATCGCCTGGCTGGTGCTCGGCGAGCTACCGGTGCCGGTGCAGCTCGCCGGGGGCGCGCTGATCGTCGCCGGGGTGGCGCTGGTCCGCCTCGACGAGTTGCGCGCGGGCCGCACCGAACAGGCGGCGGCCCGGACGGACGAGCCGGCACTGACCTGAGCCGCCCCACTGATCGCCGCTCGGCGTGACCGGGCGACGCCCTGCCCGGCGCTGCCGTGGCCGGGGGCGCCCTGCCCGGCGCGGGCGGGTGGCGGCCTGCTCGGCGTGGGCGGGTGGCGCCCTGCCCGGCGTGGGCGGGTGGTGGCCTGCTCGGCGTGGCCGGGTGCGACGAACGTGAGAGGGTGTCGGACATGCTCAGCGTGGTGGTGTTCGACGCCGACGAGACCCTGATCGACCTGCGCCCGGCGGTCACCGGGGCCCTGGTGGCCGTACTGGAGGAGATGCGTCGACAGACGCCGGTGGCGGCGGGGGTGACCTTCGCCGAGGTGGAGTCCGACTGGCAGGCGGTGTTCGGGTCGATGACCGCCGCGCCGGTGATGGAGATCCGCCGGGCCGCGCTGGCCCGGTCCCTCGACCGGGCCGGGCTGGTGGGTCAGCTCGACGAGTTCGCCGAACTCTTCTTCGCCCGCCGGTACGAGCTCAGCCACCCGTATCCCGACACCGTGCCGGCGCTGGCCGCGTTGCGCGCCGACTTCACCCTCGGTTACGCCACCAACGGCAACAGCCGCGCCGAACGCTGCGGCCTGCCCGGGCAGTTCGCCTTCGAGTTGTACGCCCACGAGGGCGGCCTGCCCAAGAAGCCCGACCCGGCGTTCTACGCCGCAGTCGTCGCCGCCGCCGGGGTGCCGGCGGAACGGATCGCGTACGTCGGCGACTCGATCGCCCACGACGTGCTGGGCCCCCAGCAGGCCGGGATGCGCGGCATCTGGCTCAACCGGCCCGGACTCCCCCTCCCCGAAGGGGTACGCCCCGACGCCGAGGTGCGCGTGCTCACCGATCTGCCGGCGGCGCTACGCAGCCTGCAACCGACGAATGCCTGATGCGGGACGAATTCGGATTTGTATCTGGCGGAATCGTCGCCGGTGCTATGGGATGGCTGCCACGTCCCTCAACGAGAGGATCTGATGTGGTGAGCAAGCGCTTCACCGCCGGAGCCGTCGCGACCGCGGCGGCCCTGGCACTTACGGTGACCGGCCTGACCGTCCCGGCGAACGCCGGGCCGACCACCAGCCGGACGTTCACCGTGGTGGCCGAGGACGGCGTTTCGGCGGACGCGGCGATCGCCGCGATCCGTGCCGCCGGTGGCACCGTCGTGTCCCGTACGGACGACGTCGGTCTCTACCAGGTCACCAGCGACCGGGCCGACTTCGCCGGCCGGGTCACCGCCGCTTCCGCGCTGGTCGGTGCGGCCGAGCAGCGGGCCATCGGCCGCAAGCCCAAGCTGGACCGGGTCGCGCAGGAGAACCTGCTGACCGAGACCAGGAAGGCGGCCAAGGCGGCGGCCAACGCCAAGGGCAAGAAGCTGGACCCGCTCGACGACAAGCTCTGGGGCCTCACCATGATCGGGGCCGACAAGGCCCGCAAGGTCATGCCGGGCGACAAGCGGGTCACCGTCGGCATCCTGGACACCGGCGTCGACGCCAGCCAGCCCGATCTCGCGCCCAACTTCAACTGGGCGCTGTCGCGCAACTTCGCCCCGGACATCGCCGAGGTCGACGGCCCGTGCGAGGTGCCGAGCTGCCTCGACCCGGTCGGCACCGACGACGGCGGGCACGGCACCCACGTCGCCGGCACCATCGGTGCCGCCGCCAACGGCTTCGGCCTGTCCGGCGTGGCCCCGAACGTCTCGCTGGTGGAGCTCAAGGGCGGCCAGGACTCCGGGTACTTCTTCCTCAACCCGGTCGTCAACGCCCTGGTGCACGCCGGCAAGTCCGGCCTCGACGTGGTGAACATGTCGTTCTACGTCGACCCGTGGCTCTACAACTGCACCGCCAACCCGGCTGACTCGCCCGAGTCGCAGGCCGAGCAGCGGGCCGTCATCAAGGCGATGAAGCGGGCCCTGAACTTCGCCCACAACAAGGGCGTCACCCTGGTCGGCTCGCTCGGCAACAACCACGAGGACCTCGGCGCGCCCCGCACCGACGTGTCCAGCCCGGACTACGGCGCCGACCCGTACCCGCGCCCGATCGACAACGAGAGCTGCTGGGACTTCCCGGTGGAGGGCCCGCACGTGATCGGCGTGTCCGCCATCGGCCCGTCCGGCAAGAAGGCCGACTACTCCAACTACGGCACCGAGCAGATCTCGGTCGCCGCACCGGGTGGCTGGTTCCGCGACGGCTTCGGCACCGACACCTACCGGACCGACGCCAACATGATCCTCTCGACGTACCCGAAGAAGGTGCTCCAGGAGGAGGGGTCGGTCGACGAGAACGGCAACGTCGTGCCGGGCTTCGAGAACTCGGTGTTCAAGCAGTGCACCACCGCCGGGGAGTGTGGCTACTACACCTACCTCCAGGGCACGTCGATGGCGTCGCCGCACGTCAGCGGGGTCGCCGCGCTGATCGTCAGCAAGTGGGGCAAGAAGGAGGGTAAGGACGGCTACGGCCTGGCACCGGCCAAGGTGGAGCAGCACCTCTACCGGACCGCCACCGAGCACGCCTGCCCGGAGCCGCGTCTGCAGAGCTACGCCAACGAGGGCCGGTCGACCGAGTTCGACGCGTACTGCGCCGGGTCGCTGAACTTCAACGGCTTCTACGGGTACGGCATCGTGGACGCCAACGCGGCGGTCCGCAGCCCGCTCAAGCCGAACGTCAACCCCTGACGCCACGGCCCTGGGAGAGGCCCGGACGACCCCGGTCGTCCGGGCCTCTCCGTATCCGGACTCTTCTGCTTCTGCGGCGACGGGGTCGATTCTGCGGCGACGGGGCCGATGTTGCGGTGTCGGGGTGAGGGGATAACGCAACACCGGCCCAAGGGGGCGGATCATCGGCGCCAGCCGCGTTGGGTGAGGACCATGCGTACCTCGCCGGCCACGGCGGGGAAGTCGTCCCTCAGCCGGCGACTGGTCACGTGCAGAACGGTCCAGCCGGCGGCGATCAGGTGGTTGAGCCGGCGACGGTCCCGGTGCAGTTGCTCGGGATCGCTGTGCCAGCGCCCGTCGTACTCCACCGCGACCCGGAACTCCGGCCAGGCGAGATCGGGGTGCAGCACCAGCCCCGACGGCAGCCGTACGGGATGCTGCGCGACCGGCCGGGGCAGGCCGGCCAGCACGAGTCGTACCCGTAGGTGCGACTCGGGCGGTGACTGCGCGGCCGGATCGGACAGCTCGAAGACCCGGCGGGCCCGCACCCCACCCCGTCGGTCGGCGAAGCGCGTGGCGATCTCGGCGAGGGCGGCCGGGCTGGTCAGCCCCCTGCCGAGCAGCGAGTCGACGATGCCGACCGCCCGGACCGGGTCCAGCCAGGCCGCCGTCTCCCAGGCGGCGAGCGCGGGGGACGACCGGGGTAGGACGGGCGGTGCCGGACAAGGGCCGGCCGCCGGGGTGAGAGCGTCCGTCAGTGTCGCCGTGGTGAGCGGGACGGGCCCGGCCGCCCCGAGGCCCGGCCTGTTCCGGGTCGCCGGCCCGTCCCTCCCGCCCGCGAGCACCGCCGGTGCGGTGGGCAGGGGCGGTCGGGGATGAGCGGCCGGCCCGCCGGGGGCGGCAACGCTGTGCACCCGGATACCGCCCGGGGAACCCGGCCACCCGCCAGCCGCGCCCGGCCATCCACCAGCCGCGCCCGGCCATCCGCTAGCCGCGCCCGGCCATCCACCAGCCGCGCCCGGCCACCCGCCAGCCGTGCCCGGCCATCCACCAGCCGCGTCGGGCCATCCACCAGCCGCGTCGCGTCGGGCCCCGCCCGCGTCGGGCCGGATGCCGCTGGTGACGGTGCGACGGGCGGCACTGCGGGAGGCGGACGTGGCCGCCCCCTGGGAGCCGACCCGGGTCGCCCGGGGGACGAGCACGTGCACCTCGTCACCGAAGCCGGCGGCGTGCTCGATCCCGTGCAGGTACGCCGCCGACGGACCGGCGATGAGCGTGCCAGCGGGCATCCGGAGGAGGGCGGCGCGGCAGGTCAGGGCGTGGTCGCGGGCGAGACGGGCATCGGCGTACACGTCGTGGCCGAGCCGGAGCCAGGACGCCCCGCGCAGCTGGTGGCGGGTGAGCAGGCCCTGGCGGATCGCGTCGGAGCCCCGGAAAACCTGCCCGACGAGGGCTGCCGGGCGATGAGGTCGAGGTGGCATGACCTCAGCGTCGGACCTCCCGGCCGCTCGCCGAAACCCCTGTGGACAACCGCCCCTGCCCGTGGACCCACCCCCTGTGGACAAACCCCCACCGCACGACACAGCGTGGTAATGCACGGTTCCCGCACCGTCGATGCGCCCCGATCCTCTCCCGCCTGCTTCCGCCCCTCGGTCTCCACGCCCTCACCCGCGAGGACAGCCGAGGGGGAGAGCGCGTGATCGACTCATGTGGGTCGAAGTTGTGGGGTGGAGGCTGGCGGATACCGCTGTTTCGGCCCGGATGAGTCGATCATCCCCGGGCCAGGGCCCGGGCCGGGCCAGGTCAGGGCGGGCCAGGCCAGGTCAGGGCGGGTCAGGGCGGGGACGGTCAGGATAGGGCGGTGGCGATCGTCCGGGCGGCGGTGGTGACCTGCGGGCCGACCGTGTCGACCGGCAGCGGGGCCAGCGAGATCACCCCGACGCTCGCCTCCAGGCCGGGCACCCCGAGCACCGGCGCGGCCACCCCGTACGCCCCGGCCTGGAGTTCCCCGGCGGTGCTCACCGGGCCCGCGTGGCCGGCCCGCCCGGCGAGGACGGCCCGCCCGGCGGCCCCGCGTTCCAGCGGATGCCGGGCCCCCGGCCGGTACGCCACGTGGAACGACGTCCAGCTCGGCTCGACCACGGCCAGGGCTACCCCCTCGCCGCCCTCCACCACGGTCAGGTGCGCGGTCGCCCCGGTCTGCTCGGCGAGCCGCCGCAGCGCCGGCAGGGCCCCCTCGGCCAGCAGCGGCTGGGCCCGTCGGGCCAGGTGCAGCACGCCGACGCCGAGGCGCAGCCGGCCGTCGCCGCCCCGGCGCAGCATCCCGTGCCCGGTCAGCGCGCCGACCAGCCGGTACACGGCGGCCCGGCCGATGCCGAGCCGGTGGGCGGCCTCGGTGACGGTCAACCCGGCCGACGCGTCGGCCACCAGGTGCAGCAGGCGTAGGCCCCGGTCCAGGGTCTGCGCCGTCTCGCCCCCGGCGGGAACCTGAAGGCCCGGCCCGCCACCCGCAGGCACGCGCGGTCCGGGCCCGCCACCGGCAGCCGGGAGTTGGCCGGCGTCGCCGAAGGCAGGTGACCGGTGGTCCGGCCCGCCACCCGCAGGCACGCGCGGGTCGGTCCCGCCACCGGCAGGCATGCGGCGGCCGGGGTCGTCACCTGCCGGCACCTGGTCGCCCGGTTCGTCGGGGGCCGCCGTCGTCTCCACAGCAGGCAGCGTACGACCCGGCTCGGGCCGACCCGGGGAAGCACGGACAGCTACCCTGGTACGGTGACGCTACGCCTGTATGACACCGCCGCCCGATCGGTGCGGGACTTCGTTCCGCGGCAAGCCGGCAAGGTGGGGGTCTACCTGTGTGGTCTCACCCTCCAGGCGCCGCCGCACATCGGCCATCTTCGCTCGGGCGTCAACTACGACGTGTTGCGGCGTTGGCTGTCGGCCGCCGGCTTCGAGGTCACCTTCATCCGCAACGTGACCGACATCGACGACAAGATCCTCGTCAAGGCGCAGGAGCAGAGCCGCCCGTTCTGGTCCATCGCGTACGCCAACGAGCTGGTCCTGGCCCGCTCGTACCAGGCGTTGAACGTGCTGCCGCCGACGTACGAGCCGCGGGCGACCGGGCACATCCCGGAGATGCACGAGCTGATCGCCCGGCTGATCGAGACCGGTCACGCCTACCCGGCCACCGACGGGTCCGGCGACGTGTACTTCGACGTGTCCTCCTGGCCGGCGTACGGTTCGCTGTCCGGCCAGTCGCCCGACGACATGCAGTCCGCCGGGGACGCCCCGGAGCGCGGCAAACGGGACCCCCGGGACTTCGCGCTGTGGAAGGGCGTCAAGCCGGACGAGCCGGCCGACGCCTACTGGCCCTCCCCGTGGGGCCGGGGTCGTCCCGGCTGGCACATCGAGTGCTCGGCGATGTGCCTGCGGTACCTCGGCGCGGAGTTCGACATCCACGGCGGCGGGCTCGACCTGACCTTCCCGCACCACGAGAACGAGATCGCCCAGTCGCAGGCCGCCGGGCTGCCCTTCGCCCGCTGGTGGGTGCACCACGGGCTGCTCAGCATCGGCGGGGCCAAGATGGGCAAGTCGCTCGGTAACGCCCTCGCCCTCGACTACGTCGACTCGCTCGGGGTGCGCCCGGTGGAGCTGCGCTACTACTACGCGGCGGCGCACTACCGGTCCCGGATCGACTACTCGGAGGACGCGCTGCGCGAGGCCGCGGTGGCGTACCGGCGGATCGAGGGGTTCGTCCAGCGGGCCGTGGAACGGGTCGGCGCGGGGCACCTCGGTGAGCTGCCCGCCGGGTTCGTGGCCGCGATGAACGACGACCTGAACACCTCGGCCGCGCTCGCCGTCCTCCAGGCGACCCTGCGGGACGGCAACACCGCGCTGGCCGAGGGCGACGATGTGACGGTCCGCACCACCCTCGCCGCCACCCGGGCGATGCTGGATATCCTCGGCGTCGACCCCCTCGACCCGGCCTGGACCGGTGGCGGTCGCGCCGACGACCTGCGGGGCGTGGTGGACTCCCTGGTCGCACTGGCCCTGGAGCAGCGCGCGCAGGCCCGCAGCCGCAAGGACTGGGCCGCCGCGGACGCCGTACGCGACCAGCTCAAGCAGTCCGGCGTGGTGGTCGAGGACACCCCGCAGGGCCCCCGTTGGACTATTGGAGAGCAGGACTGATGGCCGGCAACTCGCAGCGCCGTGGCCGGCGACTGACGTCGAAGGCAGGTGCCCCCAAGGGCTCCGGCGGCAAGAACAAGGACTCCCTCGCGGGGCGGGGCAAGACACTGCCCGCCGACGAGCGTCCCTGGCACAAGGCGTACTCGGGGACCGAGAAGCTGCCCCAGCGCACCGCCTGGAAGCAGGACAAGGAGCGCCGGGCGGCGGCCGAGGAGGGTCGCGCTCCCAAGATCGGCCAGCCGGGCACCAAGGACACCACCTGGGGCAGGGGCACCCGGGGCGTGGCCCCCGTCCGGGCCGGCGGTGGTGGTCGGTCCGGCGCGGGCGGCCGGGGTGGCGCGGGCGCGGGCCGCAGCGGTCCCCGGGTCGCGCCGGGGCGCAAGTCCAACCCGTCGCGGGACAGCCCGGAGCTGCTGGTGGGCCGCAACCCGGTGCTGGAGTCGCTGCGCGCCCAGGTGCCGGCGACCGCGCTCTACACCGCGCTGGGCATCGACGCCGACGACCGGGTCAACGAGATCACCCGTACGGCCGCCGATCGGGGCATCGCCATCCTGGAGATCAGCCGGGCCGAACTGGACCGGATGACCGGCGGTGTGCTGCACCAGGGGGTCGGCCTCCAGGTGCCGCCGTTCGCCTACGAACTCTTCGAGGACCTGCTGGCGGCCTCCCTGGAGCAGCCCGCGCCGCTGCTGGTCGCGCTGGACGGGGTCACCGACCCGCGTAACCTGGGCGCGGTGATCCGGTCCGCCGCCGCGTTCGGCGCCCAGGGCGTGTTCGTACCGGAGCGGCGGGCCGCCGGGATCACCGCGACCGCCTGGCGGACCAGTGCCGGCGCGGCGGCGCGGGTGCCGGTCGCGCAGGTGACCAACCTGACCCGGTCGCTGAAGGCGTGTCAGGACGCCGGCTTCATGGTGGTCGGCCTGGACGCCGACGGCGACACCGACCTGTACGACCTGGAGGCCGCCGTCGGCCCGCTGGTCGTGGTGGTCGGCTCCGAGGGGCGCGGGCTGTCCCGGCTGGTCGGGGAGACGTGTGACCTGACCGTCAGCATCCCGATGATCTCCGACGTGGAGTCGTTGAACGCCAGCGTCGCCGCCGCCGTCACCCTCGCCGAGGTGGCCCGCCGCCGCGCTGCGGAAGGCTGATCCGGCGCGGGCACCCGCGACCGGGACGACGACACGACGAAAGGGGCGGCCCGCCGAAGCGGACCGCCCCTTTCGTCGTGCGATGGATCAGATGCGGTGACCGGTGGCCGCGTTGAAGACGTGGCTGCGGCCGGCGCGCGGCTTGACGAACACGGTGTCACCCATGTTCGGCATGTTCCGCCGGTCGGTGCGGACCACGAAACGCTCCTCGTGGCCCTCCAGCGCGGCGTGGCCGTAGACGTTGGCGTCCGAACCGAGGTCCTCGACCAGCTCGACCACGACCGGCATGCCGCCCTCGGTGGGGCTGACCAGGTCGCAGTCCTCCGGGCGGAAACCGACGGTGACCCGGTTGTCGCCGCCCTCGCTGCGGGCCGCCTCGACCTGCTCGCGGGTCAGCGGGATGTGCATCTCGGCGAAGGCCGCACCCCGCTCGTTCAGCGGAACGGTCTTGATGTTCATGGCAGGGGAGCCCATGAAGCCGGCGACGAACACGTTGGCCGGGGTGTCGTAGAGCGCCCGCGGGGTGTCCACCTGCTGCAGGACGCCGTCGAGCATGACCGCCACCCGGTGGCCCATGGTCATGGCCTCGACCTGGTCGTGGGTGACGTAGACCGTGGTGATGCCCAGCTTGGCCTGGAGCGAGGCGATCTGGGTACGGGTCTGCACGCGGAGCTTGGCGTCGAGGTTCGACAGCGGCTCGTCCATGAGGAAGACCTGCGGCTCGCGGACGATCGCCCGGCCCATCGCGACCCGCTGGCGCTGACCACCGGAGAGCGCCTTCGGCTTGCGGCTGAGGTACTCCTCCAGCTGGAGCAGGCCGGCCGCCTCCTTGACCCGCCGGTCGATCTCGGCCTTCGGGGTCTTGCGCAGCTTGAGGGCGAACGCCATGTTCTCGTACACCGACATGTGCGGGTAGAGGGCGTAGTTCTGGAAGACCATCGCGATGTCGCGGGCCTTCGGCGGGAGGTGGGTGACGTCCCGCTCGTCGATGTAGATCGCGCCGTCGTCGACGTCCTCCAGGCCGGCGAGCATCCGCAGGCTGGTGGACTTGCCGCAACCCGACGGGCCGACCAGGACGAGGAACTCCCCGTCGCCGATCTGGAGGTCGAGCTGGTTGACGGCGGGGCGTTCGGTGCCCGGGTAGATCCGGGACGCCTTCGCGTAGGTGACCGTAGCCATGGTGGTGCGCTTCCTTTCACCGGCAGGAACGTGCCGGACGATCCGAGTGAAGGAGCTGTCGGCACCCACGGTGCCGACCCGCGGACCCCGTCCGGGGTCAGCCTTCGCCGGCCCCGGGTGTCATCCGTGTCACTGCACGGTAAACGGGATTTCCAGCTGTGCCAAGACGGGATACACCGAGTGGGACGGACGGCATACGCATTTCGGTCAGGCGGGCACGGCCGGGCATCAATCCCCTCGCCTGACGGGGTCCCGGCGCGTCGATTCGTCGGTGGCGCGGGCACAAGATTGACGTTTTCCATGCTCGGGGACCCTGCCGGCCGGGATTTCCCGACGTCAGTCGCTATGCTGACGTCGCAACACGCGCCCCTGTAGCTCAGCTGGCCAGAGCACTCGCCTTGTAAGCGAGATGTCGCCGGTTCGATCCCGGCCGGGGGCTCCAATTCCACAGCACGGCCGCCACTGGCGTTGCCGCCTGTCGATCCGTCGATAGCGGCCGGGCGCACGCTCCGGTTGCCACCTCCGCGCTGCGTGACCGAATGGTCGCTTCCGGTGGATGCATCGAGCTGGTTGAGTGGGAGTACCCCCACCCCACCGGCTGAGACGGACTGCCTCATGATCCTTATCGCCCCGCGTCGGCTGCGCACCCTCCTCACCGCCGGTCTGCTGGCGGCGATGCTCGTCGCACCCGGCGTCGCGACGGCCGCGCCGAGGACTGACAGCGCCTCGGCCTGCATGATGCATCCGCTGCCCCTGCCGGCCGGCGCGAGCCTGGCCTGGGACGCGATGCTCGTCGACCCGGCCGGCCGGTTCATCGTCGGCACCGGCAGGCGGGCCACCGATCAGGGGCAGGAGTCGCTGCTGCTGCGGTGGGACGGCCCGCGCGTCACCGTGTTGACGAGGTCACCCGGACTGCTGGTGGCCGTCAACCGGCACGGCGTCCTGGTCGGCGACAGCTCCACCAGCACCGGCAACCGACCGTGGCGCTACCGGGACGGCCGGGTGGAATGGCTGCCCCTGCCGCCGAACGGGATCGGCGGCTATGTCACGGCCGTCAACAGCC
Source organism: Micromonospora sp. WMMD723 (assembly GCF_049863385.1). Taxonomy (NCBI): domain Bacteria; kingdom Bacillati; phylum Actinomycetota; class Actinomycetes; order Micromonosporales; family Micromonosporaceae; genus Micromonospora; species Micromonospora sp. WMMD723. The sequence continues at coordinate 1,422,472 of NZ_JBMKNR010000001.1, read as the reverse complement.
GGGGGGACATCGTCGGCTACGGCGGTTACCTGGAGGAACCGGTGACCCTGCTCTGGCCGGTCGACCAGCCGGACACCGTCGAGGTTCTCGAGCCCGGCGGCATACCGGTGGCGATTCTCGACGACGGCACCATCGTCGGTGAGGTCCCCGCCGAGGAGGACCGCTCGTCGCACGATGCCGGGGCGCGTGGTGCCGCCGGGCGCGGAGTCACCCCGCCGCCCGTCGCCTGGGTGCGTCGTCCCGACGGGCGGGTCGACCGGCTCACCGCGCCCGGCGCGGTGAAGTCGACGGTACGGGCGGCCCGGGGGAACTGGGCGGTCGGCCAGGTCGCCGACACGGCGGACGGGCAGTACGAGCAGATGGTGCGCTGGGACCTGCGTACCGGGGTGGCGACGCCGGTCAGGCCGGGATTGATCGCCATGACGGGCGTCAACGCCACCGGTAGCCTGCTCTCCTACTCGGAGGTCGATCACCTTGATCGCCGGGTGCCGCTGCGTAGCGTCGTCTCGGACCCGGTGACCCGCGTCGTCGCCGAGGCGATCGCCGACAACGGTCTGGTCGTCGGCCGGGCCGCCGGCCTGCAGGTCTCCTTCCCGGTCCGGTGGAGCGGCTGCTGAGCGTTCCGGATCTCCGCAGGGCCCGCCGTCGCCGGTCGCGGCGGGACCACGCTTGTCGGTCCGGCTGGGTAGCCTGGTCGGCGCGAACGGGGACGACGGGGGCGGGGGCCGATGAGTCGTGCGGTGGAGCAGTCGAACCGGGCCATGTTGCGGGCCCGGGACGCGATGGACCGGGCGTACGCCGAACCGCTGGACATCCCGGCACTGGCCCGGATCGCGCTGGTGTCCGAGGCGCACTTCATCCGCACCTTCCGGGCCACCTTCGGTGAGACCCCGCACCGCTACCTGCAACGACGTCGGGTGGAGCGGGCGATGTCGATGCTGGTGGAGACCGGCCGGGACGTCACCGACATCTGCTTCGCCGTCGGGTTCAGCAGTCTCGGCTCGTTCAGCCGCACCTTCCGGCAGATCGTCGGCGAGTCACCCAGCGAGTACCGCAGCCGCCGGTCGGCCGGCGACGCGACGGTGCCGAGTTGCTTCACCAAAGCCTGGACCAGGCCCAGCAGTTTTGGATAAGCGGCAGGTCAGCGGCCTGGCATAGCGTTCCGGGCATGACGATGAACGCGATCACCCGCTCCCAGCTCTACGTCCTCGACCAGGACGAGGCGCTCGACTTCTACGTCGGCAAGCTGGGCTTCGAGGTCAACACCGACCAGGATCTGGGCTTCATGCGATGGCTGACGGTCAACGTGCCCGGCGACCCGCAGCGGGAGGTTCTGCTGGAGAAGCCGGGCCCGCCCGCGCTGGACCCGGCGACCGCCGAGCAGGTCCGGGAGCTGCTGACCAAGGGCGCGATCGGCGGGTGGCTGAGCATCACCACCGACGACGCCCACAAGACGTACGAGGACCTGGTCGCCAAGGGTGTCGACATCACCGACGAGCCGACCGAGCGCCCGTACGGCATCGACTTCGGCATCCGGGACCCGTTCGGCAACCGGATCCGGATCGGCCAGATGTTCCCCCGGGCCTGACCCGGCGTCGCCGGTATCGCGGGTGCGGGCGGTGTGGTCGCCGGGCTACCGTCGCCCGGTGAACACACCGAGCCCTACCGACCTGCCCAAGTGCGAGTTCGCCTTCCCCGGCCCGCTGCGCGACCAGCTGGTGGCCGCCGTGCTCAGCGGGGCGAAGACCTCCACCACGGGCCTGCTGCAGGACTACGAGCGCGACGGCGAGCCGTTGCCGGCCGTGGGCGACCGGTCGGTGGTGGTCGACTCCGCCGACCGGCCGGTCGCGGTGATCGAGGTGACCGGGGTGCGGGTGGTCCGGCTCGGCGACGTCGACCTCGACCACGCCCGCGACGAGGGGGAGGGGTACGACTCGGTGGCGGCCTGGCGGGCCGGCCACGAGGAGTACTGGCACGGGCCGGACTACCTGGGCTGGCTGGGTGACCCCGGGTTCCGGGTGGACGACGACACCCTCGCCGTCGTCGAACGCTTCCGGGTGGTGCCGGGCGTCACCGGTTGACCCGCCGCGGCCGGGACGGTGGCGGGCCGGTCAGCCGGTGGGCTGTTCCAGTTCGTCGCGGATGGTGAGGAAATCCTCCTTGCGGTCCGGCTGTTTGGTGGCGGTCAGGAAGACCACCACCCCGGCGACCTCCGGGTCGGCCCAGGCGCAGGCGGTGAGGTGGCCCTCGTCGGCGGTCCGTCCGCGCCCGCACCGGGCCTCGCCGCCGTACCTGCCGAACTCCACCGACCGGATCTTCGGGATCCGGTACGGCTTGAGCAGCCTGGCCAGCGTGGCCTGCGGGTCGGTGACGGTGCCCGAGACGGCGCTCACCACGATCGTCTCCGGGGTGGGTCGGCCCCGCCCGTAGACCCCCTCGACGGTGCTGGTGGCCGGGGTGGCCTCGCGGGTCAGCTCGTTGAGCCGGAACCGGGGCAGCCCGGCGGGCAGTGGGGTACCCGAGCGGGGCAGCCCCAGCAGGGTGTCCGGGGTCCGTAACGTCCGCGCCACAGGTGTCGGGGTGGGTGCGGAGGCGCGTTCGACGTCGGCGACCGCGCACCCGGTGGCCAGGAGGGTGGCGACCATCGCCGGCAGCAACCCGATCCGACCGAGCGTCCGGCGCGGGCCGGCCGGACCGGGCGTGCGCGGTAGGCCGGGGCGTAGCCGCGGGCCGGTCGGGTGCGGCGGGCGGTGGGCAACGGTCGGGCCGAGCCGGTGGCACGGACCGGCGGGTCGTCTCTTCGGCACGACGCTCCTCGCGTGAATCGGAGCGGGTAGGTTATCCGACCAGTGTCACCCCGTGGTGGCGTCCGCCGGGGTAGGCCGCCGTGAGCCGCGCCACCGGCGACCCGACCGCTGGCCGGCCGTGGGGGACGCCCTCGTGGTCAGCCGGTGGTGGTGGTTTTCAGCAGCAGCGCGGCCAGTTCCCGGGTGGCGTCCTGTGGTCGCGGGCCGGTCGGGCAGTCGGTCCAGTCGACGCGGGTCGCCCCCACGGTGAGCTGATAGCGGTACGTGTCGGCGCAGCCGTCGTCGGACGGGACGCCGGCATGGTCGCGGGTGGCCGGGCCGACGAGCATCCGGAGCCGGTCGAGGGCCGCCGCGTCGAGCCGGCCGGTGCGCGTCGCGCCGGCCCGGTCGGTCGTGGTCCACCGGCCGTCGGGCTCGACGGTCACCGTGTCCCGGTTGCCGGCGAAGCCGCCGGAGCGGGTCAGGGTGACCCGCTCCGCGCCGGCCCCCCGGGCACCGGGGTCGCCGGGGATACCGGTCGACGGGTTCCCGGCCCCGGTCGGGGTGCCTGGGGTGGTGGTCCCGTCGACGGGCGGAGCGGTCGTGGCCGCTGGTGGCGCAGGGGTTCCCGGTTCGGTCGCTGAGCAGCCGGTCAGTAGGGCGGCGGCGGTCGTGACGGCGGCCAGGACCAGGGCGGATGATCTCATCCCGATGGGACGTGTATCGACGTCAATCGGTTCCCTGGGCAGGGCCCCTCCTCCGTTCGGCCAGTGTCGTGCCATGGAACCGCTCCATCCCTTCTCTTTTCCCGGGTGTATCGCTATATCTACATGCGTGACTACCCCCGTCACATCTTTCCCTTGCCAGGAGGGCACGTGAAAAGACCCCTCGCCGCCGTCAGCGCAGCTCTGCTCACCAGCGGAATGCTGACCTGCGTCGCCACCGCAGCGCACGCGGCTCCCCCCGCCCCCGCCCCCGATGCCGCCCCCGCCGCCCGCGCCGAGAGCCTGCTGCGCAGCAACCCGGGCGCGGTCCAGGGCACCAGCGCGGAGGCGTACCAGGCGGTCCGCACCAAGGTCGATGCCAACGGCGCGGCGCACACCCGCTACACCCGTACCTACCAGGGGCTGCGGGTGTACGGCGGTGACTTCGTCATCCACACCGCGCCCAACGGCACCCTCGCCGGCACCTCCGTCGGCCTGGCCGCCCCGCTGACCCTCGGTACCACCGCCAAGATCAGCCCGGCGGCGGCCGCCGCGACGGCCCGCAAGGCGTTCTCCGGCAAGATCACCGAGGTGGGTGCGCCGGAACTCTTCGTCGACGCCACCTCCGGCAAGGGCCGGCTCGCCTGGGAGACCGTGCTGTCCGGCTGGAAGGCCGACCAGCAGACCCCGTCGAAGCTGCACGTGATCACCGACGCCGTCACCGGCCGGGTCATCGGCGCGCACGACGAGATCGAGTCGGTGGTCGGCAGCGGCCAGGGCATCTACACCGGCTCGGTCAGCATCGACACCACGCTCTCCGGCAGCACCTACCAGATGATCGACCCGTCGCACGGCAACGGCCGCACCTGCGACATGAACAACGGCACCAGCACCTGCACCACGTTCACCGACGCCGACAACGCCTGGGGCGACGGCACCAACGCCAACCGGCAGTCCGCCGCCGTCGACGCCCACTTCGGTGCGGCCAAGACGTTCGACTACTTCAAGAACGTGCACGGCCGCAACGGCATCTTCGGCAACGGCGCGGGCGTGCCGAGCCGGGTGCACTACGGCCGCAACTACATCAACGCCTTCTGGGACGGCTCCCAGATGACCTACGGCGACGGCGCCAGCAACTCCCGGCCGCTGGTCTCCCTCGACGTTGCCGGCCACGAGATGAGCCACGGCGTCACCGAGGCCGTCTCCGGCCTGGTCTACTCCGGCGAGTCGGGCGGCCTCAACGAGTCCACCAGCGACATCTTCGGCAACATGGTCGAGTTCTACGCCGCCGCGCCGAGCGACCCGGGCGACTACCAGGTCGGCGAGAAGATCAACATCAACGGCAACGGCACCCCGCTGCGCTACATGTACAACCCGTCGCTGGACGGCTCGTCCGACTCGTGCTGGAGCACCAGCACCAAGAACAAGGACGTGCACTACTCCTCCGGTGTCGGCAACCACTTCTTCTTCAACCTCGCCGAGGGCACCGGCGCCACGTCGTACGGCACCTCGCCGGTCTGCGGCTCCGCCCCGGCGGTCACCGGCATCGGCCGGGAGAAGGCCGAGAAGATCTGGTTCCGCGCCCTGGACGTGTACTTCACCTCCAACACGTCGTACGTCAACACCAGCACCCCGGCCAACACCGCCCGTGCGTACAGCCTGAAGGCGGCGACCGACCTGTACGGCAGCTGCTCCACGGAGTACAAGGCCGTCCAGGCGGCGTGGACCGCGGTCAACGTGGCCGGCAGCGACGCCCCCTGCTCCTCCACCGGTAACGACTTCTCCGTCTCGCTCTCCCCGACCTCCGGTTCGGTGACCGCGGGCGGTTCGGTCACCACCACCGTCGCCACCGCGACCACCAGCGGCACCGCGCAGACCGTGACGTTCTCCGCGTCCGGCCTGCCGAGCGGCGCGACCGCGTCGTTCAGCCCCGCCTCGGTGACCTCGGGCGCCGCGTCGACCCTGACCATCGCCACCTCGGCCAGCACCCCGGCCGGCAGCTACACGGTGACGGTCACCGGCACCGGTGCGGTCGCCCACTCGGCCAGCTACGCGCTGACCGTGAGCAGCGTCGGTGGCAGCTGCACCGCCGGCCAGCTCCTGGGCAACCCCGGCTTCGAGTCCGGCAACACGGTCTGGGCGGCGAGCACGGGCGTCATCGGGCAGAACGGTGCCAGCCAGCCCACCCACGGCGGCACCTGGAACGCCTGGCTGGGCGGCACCGGTGGCACCCTGACCGAGACGCTCTCCCAGTCGGTGAGCCTGCCGGCCGGCTGCGCGACGTACAACTTCAGCTTCTGGCTGCACATCGACACGCGGGAGGTCACCACCACGACCGCGTACGACAAGCTGACCGTGCAGGTGCTCAACTCCTCCGGCACCGTGCTGGCGACCCTGGCGACCTACTCGAACCTGAACAAGGCCACCGGGTACACCCAGCGCTCGTTCTCGCTGGCCGCGTACGCCGGCCAGAGCGTGACCCTGAAGTTCACCGGCACCGAGGACGCCTCGCTGCGGACGTCGTTCGTGGTGGACGACACGGCGCTCGACGTGTCCTGACCTGACCCCTGCGTCGGTGGGCCCGGCGGCCACCCCTCCCGGGTGGTCGCCGGGCCCGCGCCGTTATGGTCGCCGCACCGGTGACACGACGAGAGGGGCGCGACGGTGTCGGATGCGGAGTTGACCGTCGGGGTGACCGGCGCGGTGGCGACGGTGACCATCCGTAACCCCGGCCGGCGCAACGCGATGACCCCGGACATGTGGCGACGGCTGCCCGTGCTGCTGGACGGGCTGGAGGCCGACCCGGCCGTACGCGCCCTGGTGCTCACCGGCGCCGACGGGGCGTTCTGCGCCGGCGCCGACCTCGGCGACCTCGACGAACTGCTGGACGCCAACGGGGAGGTGGGCGACGCGGTCGCCGCCGAGGAACGGTTGGCCGCGTTCGCCAAGCCCACCGTCGCGGCGGTGCAGGGCCCCTGCGTGGGCGGTGGTTGCCTGCTCGCGGTCGCCTGCGACCTGCGGATCGCCGCCCCGGACGCCCGCTTCGGGGTGCCGCCGGCCCGGCTCGGGCTGGTCTACCCGGCCCCCACCACCCGGCGGCTGACCCGGCTCGTCGGCCCGTCCACGGCCAAGTTCCTGATCTTCACCGCCGAGCTGATCGACGCCGAACGGGCGCTGCGGGTCGGCCTGGCCGACGAGGTGGCCGACGACCTGCCCGGCCGGGTCACCGCGATCACCGCCGCCATCGCGGCCCGCTCCCAGCTCAGCATCGCCGCCGCCAAGGAGATCATCGACGACCGGGCCGGCCCGGCCCGGATCGCCTGGTGGCACCGGAAGGCACGGGACAGCGGCGAGGCCCGCGAGGGCGTCGCCGCGCACCACGAACGCCGTCCGCCCGACTTTCCCTGGTCGCCGTCCGCCGGTCACTGACCCGGCCCGCCCGGCTGCCACCGTCGGGGTGGGCGCACGATCGTGGATGTAGTGGTAACGGAGCTGACGGATGCCACTACATCCGCGAAAGTGAGTCGATCACGCCGGCGAGGGTCTGCGGCGGAGAGCGTGGCGCGGGGCTGCGTTCCCGGGGGCCCGTCGTGGGCGGTGGGGCCGGCGGGCGTCGCACCGGGTCGTTCCCCGACGCGACCCCCTGTGCCCGCCGGCCGGTCCGGTCACCGCCCGGCGAGGCTCGCCCAACTCGGCGTCGCCAGCTCCCGCCGCAGCGGCATGTCCGCCTCGGCCGGGGTCCGGTCACCCTTGTGCTGGTTGCACGGGTAACAGGCGGCGGTGGTGTTCCGCCAGGTGTTGCCACCGCCGCGTGAGCGGGGCAGCACGTGGTCGACGGTGCTGGCCGGCCCGCCGCAGTACGCGCACCGCCCACCGTCGCGGCGCAGCACCCCCGCCCGGGACCAGGCCGGGCCGGCGCTGAACCGCCAGCGGGTGACGACGTACCGGACGAGGCGGACCACCCGGGGGACGGGGAAGACCCCGATCACCCGGTCCGGCTCGGCCTCGTGGATCTCGGCGACCCGACGGCACAGCATCCGGATCGCATGTTGGACGGTGACCCGGTGCAGCGGGCCGAGGTCGGCGTTGATGACGAGGACGGCGTCCACCGGGCTCTCCCTTCGCGGTCGGTGGGTCGATCGGGTCGGCGGGCGGGGTCAGTGGTCCGCAGTGGCGGCGCCCCGGACCGGGCCGTCGCCGACGGTCGGCCCGGACGACGAAGGCCGCCCGGTCCTCGGGTGGGACGGGGCGGCCGGCGCGTACGGACACGCGTCAGTCGGGATTCCCGTCGCGGGGATCTTCGGCTCGGCAACCGCCGACGGGTAGCGTCGACCACGCGCTGGTGAGCTGCGGCGACGTCATGGTGTGCTCCCGGTTCGACTGGTTGACCGTGCGTGGATCACGCTATGCGCGGGGGTGCGAGCGGGCAACGCATTTCGATGCCACCCGCCGCCCGCGCCCTCCCCTTGAGGGCTGCCGGACCGGCAGGCCCGGTTACGAGCGGACCGACCAGACGGTCACGTCGACCGAGGCCGGCGTCGCCTGGTAGCGGTTGTGGTCGATCCGGACGTAGTTGACCACCGTCGGGTCGCCCGGATCGGGCTGGCAGTAGGTGACCGGGGTGGGTTCGAGCTGTTCGAGGTCGATGCTCGGATACCGCTGCGCCTTCGGGTTCCGGCAGCCCTCGTAGCTGAGGTCGGTCGGGTCGTCGGTCCAGTCGTAGAGGGCGAGCTGGTGGTGCTGCGCCTGGAAGATCAGGGTGCCCGCGCCGGTGCCCCTCGCCACCCGGGGCCTCGGCAGGAAGTAGACCGAGTCGTCGGCGTGCAGGGTCCAGTGCGGTGCACCCGCCGGCGGCACCCAGTCCGGCCCCGCCGGCCCCCGGGTCGGCGTCGGTCCGGGCGCGGTGGTCGGCGCGGGGCCGGTCGTCGGCCCGTCCGGACCCGGGGCCGGGGTCGCCGGGGTGGTGGTGGGCGTCGCCCCGGACGGACCGGTGGTGGGTGTCGGCCCGTCCGGGGTCGACGTGACGCCGGGGTCGGCTGACGCGGCGTCGACGGAGGCCGTGGGGGAGGTGCCCCGCGCGTCCGGCGTGCGGTCCGTCGGCCAGGAGAGCACCGTCACCGTACCGACGATCACCAGCAGCAGCGCGGCGATCCCGGCCGGCAGCCGCCAGCGTCGCCAGCGGCGGCGCAGCCCCGGACCCGGACCGGTGCCGGCGACTGGGGCCGGTGCGTCGGGCGCGGCCGGGGTCGCCCCCGCCGGCAGGGCGGCGGCGTCCGCCGCCGCCCTGGACAGCCGTGGGTCGATCGCGCTGAACAGGGACAACAGCCCGAGCGCGCTCGCGGCGAAGACGCCGGCCAGGCCCACCAGGGCGTTGGCCTTGTCGACCCCGATCCGCCAGGCCAGCACCGCCACCCCGATGGCGGCCACGGCGAGCAACGTGTAGGCCTTTCGCGGTCCCGTCATGCGAATCATGGTGGTCGGGTCCGGCGGGGCGCGGTGTCGGGTAGGCGACGCAGCGTGGCCCCGGCGCGACATCGGGACCTTCGGCTGACCGGACACGCCCGGGACGGCGCGACGACGGGACCTTTGGCCACCGTCGGACGGGTCCTTGCGCCCCACCGCCGAGACGGCCGTCGATGAATGCTGAGGGTGTCCGAGAAGCCGCCAACCGCCGAGGTGAAAGCATGTCGACCGAACTCGCCACCACGATCGACGCCCTGGTCGCCGACGGCCTCAAGGCCCTGGCCGACTACGACCGGTACGACCAGGAGCAGATCGACCACATCGTCCGCAAGGCGTCGGTGGCCGCGCTGGACCGGCACGCCGCCCTCGCCCAGCTCGCCGTCGCGGAGACCGGTCGGGGGGTGTTCGAGGACAAGGCGGTGAAGAACATCTTCGCCTGCGAGCACGTCACGCACAGCATGGCGAAGACCCGTACCGTCGGGGTGATCGCCCGGGACGAGATCAGCGGCATCGTCGAGATCGCCGACCCGGTGGGCGTGGTCGCCGGGATCACCCCGGTCACCAACCCCACCTCGACCACCATCTTCAAGGCGCTGCTGGCGCTCAAGACCCGCAACCCGATCATCTTCGCCTTCCACCCGGCGGCGCAGCGGTGCAGCGTCGAGGCCGCCCGCACGGTACGCGACGCGGCCGTCGCCGCCGGGGCCCCGGAGCACTGCATACAGTGGATCGAGGAGCCGTCGGTCGAGGCGACCACCGCGCTGATGCGCCACCCCGGCGTCGCCACCATCCTCGCCACCGGCGGCAACGCCATGGTCCGGGCCGCGTACTCGGCGGGCAAGCCGGCGCTCGGCGTGGGCGCGGGCAACGTGCCGGCCTGGATCGAGGCGACCGCCAAGCTCAAGCGCGCGGTCAACGACGTCGTGCTGTCCAAGTCCTTCGACAACGGCATGATCTGCGCCTCCGAGCAGGCCGTCATCCTCGACGCGGCGATCCACGACGCCGCCATCGCGGAGTTCCGCACCCTGCACGCCCACCTGGCGACCCCGGCGGAGAAGGCCAAGCTGGAGGCGCTGCTCTTCCCCGCCGGCAAGCTCAATCCCGACGTGGTCGGCCGGACCGCCGCCTGGATCGCCGACGCCGCCGGGATCACCGTCGCCCCCGACACCTCGATCATCCTGGTCGCGGTCGACCGGGTCGGCCCCGACGAGCCGCTGACCCGGGAGAAGCTCTGCCCGGTGCTGGCCGTGCTGCGCGCCGACAGCCGCGAGCAGGGCCTGCGGTACGCCGAGCAGATGGTGGAGTTCCACGGGCTCGGGCACAGCGCGGTCATCCACACCGCCGACGAGGACCTGGTGGAGGAGTTCGGCCGCCGGGTCAAGGCGGTCCGGATCATCTGGAACTCGCCTGCCTCGCAGGGCGGCATCGGCGACATGTACAACGCGTTCCTGCCGTCGCTGACGCTGGGCTGCGGCAGCTACGGGCGTACCTCGGTGTCGGACAACGTCTCGGCGGTGAACCTGCTCAACATCAAGCGGATCGGCCGGCGGAACAACAACATGCAGTGGTTCAAGGTCCCGTCGAAGATCTTCTTCGAGGCGAACGCGATCCGCTACCTGGCCGAGATGCCCGACGTGCACCGGGTCACCGTGGTCACCGACGCCACCATGACCCGGCTCGGCTTCGTCGACCGGATCAACCGGGTGCTGCAACGCCGCCCCGAGCGGATCGCCCTGCAGATCATCGACGACGTGGAGCCCGAGCCGAGCGTCGACACCGTCGACCGGGGGGCCGCGCTGATGCGGGCCTTCCGGCCGGACACCATCGTCGCGCTCGGCGGCGGCTCGGCGATGGACGCCGCCAAGGTGATGTGGCTGCGCTACGAGCACCCGGACGTGGTCTTCGACGACATGCGGGAGAAGTTCTTCGACATCCGTAAGCGCGCCTTCACCTTCCCCACCCTCGGCGCGCTGGCCCGGCTGGTCTGCGTGCCGACCACGTCGGGCACGGGCGCCGAGGTCACCCCGTTCGCGGTGATCACCGACCACCGGACCGGCAAGAAGTACCCGCTGGCCGACTACGCGCTCACCCCGACCGTGGCGATCGTCGACCCGGTGCTGACCGCCAGCATGCCGGCGACCATCGCCGCCGACAGCGGCTTCGACGCCCTCACCCACGCCATCGAGGCGTACGTGTCGGTGTACGCGAACGACTTCACCGACGGGCTGGCCCTGCACGCCATCCGGCTGATCTTCGGCAACCTGGAACGGGCGGTGGTCGACGCCGACCCCGAGGCGCGGGAACGGATGCACAACGCGGGCACCATCGCCGGGATGGCGTTCGGCAGCGCCTTCCTCGGCATCGTGCACGCCATGTCGCACACCCTCGGCGCGACGTTCCACATCGCCCACGGCCGCACCAACGCGGTGCTGCTGCCGCACGTGATCCGCTACAACGGCACCGTCCCGGCGAAGCTGTCGGGCTGGCCGCGCTACGAGAGCTACCGGGCCCCGGAACGGTTCGCCGAGATCGCCGCCCAGCTCGGCCTGCCGGCGGGCACCCCGGCGGAAGGGGTGGCGTCGCTGGCCGAGGCGGTGGAACGGCTGCGCGACGCGGTCGGCATCGAACCGTCGTTCGCCGCGATCGGCGTCGACCGGGCGGCGTTCGAGGCGGCACTGCCGCAGCAGGCCCTCAACGCCTACGAGGACCAGTGCGCCCCGGCGAACCCCCGGATGCCGATGCTCGACGACATGCAACAGCTCATGCGGGACGCCTACCACGGCACCGCGCGCTGACCGGCCGGCCCGCCCGGCCCCACCGGTCGGGCGGGCACCCCGGGCGGTTCACTTCCCGGCGAGCAGCCCCCGGGGGCGGATCGAGCGGACCGGCTCGGTGGCCGCCCCCGCGGCACGCAGGATGTGGTTGGCGGCGATGATCCCGGTCGCCGCCGACCGCTCCATCAACGCGCTGGGGAAGTCGGTGCCGATGCCGTCCCCGGCCAGGTAGAGGCCCTCGGCGTCGGTGCGTACCCCGGGCCGGCCGGCGTGGCTGCCCGGGGTGAACGCCGGGGCCTGCGCCTCGACCCGGGCGCGCAGCTCCCGCACCCCCAGCCCGGCGACCTCAGGCCAGAGCGTGACCAGTTCGGTGCGCATCCGTTCGGCCAGCTCCCCGGCCGGCACCCCCTCGTCGCAGGCGTACGCGTGCAGCTCCACCACCGCGCCGCCGGTGCGTTGCGCCCACCGACGGGACTCGTTCTCCAGCCGGTGGTAGAGGGTCACCGAGTCCAGGGTGGGCTGGCGGGACACCCCGCTGAACACCGCCCGGTCGGCCCGGACGTCCCCGTCGAGCCAGTACCGCGCCACCGCGTACGGCGGGCCGGGCCGACCGAACGCGGGCATCCGCGCCACCAGCTCGGGCGCCATCGCGACCAGGCCGGGGGAGGCGTCGACCAGGGCCGCCAACGCGGGCGGGTCGACGGCCAGCACCACCTGCCCGGCGGGGTGGACCGTGCCGTCGGCGGTGGTCACCCGCCAACCGTCCGGCTCCCGGTCCAGCCGGGTGACGGCGGCCCCGGTGCGCACCCGGCCGCCGTGCTTCTCCACGTACCGGGTCAGTGGCTGCCAGATCGCCGTGGCGTAGTCCTCGTCGGGGCAGTCGAACGCCAACCCCTCCGGGTTGCCCAGCAGATAGAAGTGGAACTGGGCGATCATCTCGGCGGCCGACATCTCGGTCTCGTGGTTGAAGAACGAGTGCGAGAAGACCTCGAACAGCATCGCCCGCGCCCGGTCCGGCAGCTTCAGCGAGGCGAGCAGCGCGTCGGCGGTGGTGTCGTCGAACTCGGCGTAGGTGCGCACCGGGTCGTAGCTGAGCAGCGGCAGCGCGGCGTCCCGGTCCATCGTGCGCAGGTCGGCCAGGCGCAGGCTGGGGCTGCGCAGCAGGAGCGCCAGCAGGTTGACCGGCGGGGCCGGGGGCAGCCTGCCGAACTCCTCGGTGGGCCACTGCGCGGACAGGATCGGATAGCCGGGGATCGGCTTGAGGAAACCGAGCGTCGGGTCGACCCGCCGCAGGACCGACCGCCAGTTGTAGTACTGCCTGAAGAACGCGTGGAAGCCGTGCTCGTTGACCTGGCTGCCGTCGGCGAGTGCCTCCGGCCACGCGCCGAGCCGCCCGCCCAGGGTCGGCGCGGCCTCCAGCACGGTGACGTCCACCCCGCGTTCGGCGAGCACCACCGCCGCCGACATGCCGGCGATCCCGCCGCCCACCACCACGGCCGTGGTCGGCCGGGTCACCCGGGGGCCGCCACCCCCGCCCGGGTCCACCACGTGCTCGTGTACGCCGATGAGCCGACCCAGCTTCTGCGACAGCGCCATGTGCACCTTCCGACCCGAGGGACCCCCAGTCTGCCCGACCAGGCGCGATCCGGCCCGGTCAGACCGGTGCGGTGCCGCCACCGGAGTCGTCGGCGGGGTTCGGCCGCCCGGCGGCGAGCGGGGGACGGTCGGACGGCGGCCAGACGTACTCCAGATCGGACGGCACGTCGCCGAACTGCGGGCGGTAGTGCTCCGGGTCCTTGCGCAGCAGCGCCGACCGGTGGCTACGGTGCAGGTCCTCGCGGCCCAGCCAGGGTGGCAGCTCACCGACGGCGGCCAGCTCGGTCTGGCTGCGGACCCGGCCGTGGCCCCGGGCGGCGGTCAGGTCGGTGACCAGGGTCGACGCGCAGGTGTCCGCCCGGCCCGCCGCCGACCAGACCGCGCACACGTCCAGCCCGTACCGGGTCAACGCCTCCTCGTAGCCGGCCCACATCCGCACCGCCGGGTGGTTGCGCCAGCCGTACCCCGGCCGGGTCAGCCCGCGCAGCACCTGGAGCGCCTCCACCCGCTGCTTGCCCAGCCGCCGCTGGTCGAGGGTCCGCGCGCTGGCCAGGAAGTCCGGGTACGGCAGGAACGTCTGCACGCCCGCTGCTCTACCCGCCGCCACGCCCGCCATGCCTGCCCGGCCGCCATGCCTGCCCGACCAACCGGCTCTGTCCGGTGCGCTCACCAGGGCTGCGTCCCCGGCGACCGGCTGGCTACCATCCGGGCATGGCCGAACCCCTGCGGGACCGGGCCCGGCGCGCGACCGGCTGGCGGTTACGGATGAACGGCGACCCCCGCCCGCACTACGTGGTCTGCGGCAACGACCCGCTGGCGTACTGGGTGGTGCGGGCGCTCCTGGGCACCGACCTGCCCCACGGCCGGGTCCGGATCACCCTGGTGGTGCCGGAACGCCGCCGCTCCGAGGGCCCCGACGGGCGGGACGTCGACGGGGTCCAGGTGGTCCGGGCCGACCGGCTCGACGAGGACACCTTCCGTCGGGCCGGTCTGGCCGGGGCGGACGGGCTGGCCCTGCTGCACCAGGACGACGTGGGCAACATGCACGCCGCGCTCTGCGCGCAGGAGGTCGAACCCCGGCTGCGCCTGGTGGTCCGGATGTTCAACACCAGCCTCGCCAACGGCCTGCGGCAGCTCTTCCCCGACTCGGCGGTCCTCTCCGACGCCTCGATGGCCGCCCCGGCGTTCGTCGCCGCCGCCCTCGGCGAGGTGGCACCGACCCACTTCCGGCACGGCGGTCGCACCCTCTACGTGGCCCGCCGCGCCGACGTCCGCCCCGCCGACGTGGTCTGCGGGCTGGCCGTCACCACCGATCCGGACCTGGTCCGGGTGCTGCCCGCCGACGAGCAGGCCGCCGACGTGGTGCTCGCCGAGGCGACCGGCCAGCCCGCCGGCACCGAGCTGGCGGCCCGCCGGCTGGTCCGGGCACGGCGTCGCCGGCGACCCCTGGCGGTGCTGCTGCGGGCGGTCCGCAGCTTCGCCACCCGCAAGATCGGTATCGCGGTGCTGACCCTGCTCGGGGTGATCGCCCTGCTCGGCTGGCTCAACGCCCGTGCGGTCGCGGTGAGCTGGACGGAGGCGCTCTACCTGACCCTGGTCACCACGCTCAGCGGCCAGGACCCGGACGTCAACAAGCCGGCCGCCGCCCAGATCATGCAGGTGGTGCTCAACCTGGCCGGGCTGGCGCTGATCCCGCTGATCACCGCCGTGGTGGTCGACGGCATCGTCAACGCCCGGCTGGCCCTGCACGCCGGGCGCATCCAGCCCGGACGCACCGGGCACGTGGTGGTCGTCGGGCTGGGCAACATCGGCACCCGGGTGATGGCCCAACTGCACGACTTCGGCGTCGAGGTGGTGGCGATCGACCGCAGCGCGGAGGCGCGCGGCGCGGCGCTGGCCCGGCGGCTGGGCGTACCGCTGATCGTCGGGGACGCGGCCCGGGAGGAGACGCTGCGTTCGGCCTCGGTGGAACACTGCCAGGCGCTGGTGGTGGTCTCCACCGACGACGGGGTCAACCTGCGGGCCGCGCTGAACGGCCGGGCGCTCAACCCGGAGCTGCGGGTGGTGCTGCGGCTCTTCGACGGCGACTTCGCCGAACGCATCCAGCGGGCGTTCGGCATCGGCATCTCGCGCAGCGTGTCCTACCTGGCCGCCCCGTCCTTCGCCGCCGCCCTGCTGGACCGGGCGGTCATCGCCACCATCCCGGTCGACCGGCACGCCCTGCTGGTGGTCGAGGTGCCGGTGGCGGCCGGTGCCGCCCTGGACGGTCGCCCGCTCGGCGCGGTGGCCCGCCCCGGCGAGGTGCGCCTGCTGGCCCACTCCCGGCCCGGCCACAAGACCGACTGGCGGGCCGACCCCCGGATGGTGATCTCGGCGGGGGACCGGCTGACCGTGGTGGCCCGGCGGGCCGGGCTGGGCGCCCTGCTCCGCGAGACCACCCCGCCCCCGCCCCCGGCTCCGCCGCCGCCCGCCGGGGTGCCGGCCTCACGTGACCCGCAGGAGTGACCAGCGGGATCGGACGGCGTACCAGAGCGCGCCGAGGGCGAGCACCCCGAAACCGGCGAGGACGCTGGCGGCCGGCAGGTTGACCGCGAGCAGCAGGCAGCCGGCCAGCCCCAGCGCGGCGAGCGCCCGGGTGGGCAGCCGTCGGGTCGGGTCCGGGCCCAGGGTCCACGCGGCGGCGTTGGTGATCGCGTAGTAGACCAGCACCGTGCAGCTGGAGAAGCCGATCGCGCCCCGGACGTCGCCGAGCGCCACCACCGCGACCACCACTGCGGCCACGGTCAGCTCCGCGCGGTGCGGGACCCGGTGCACCGGGTGCACGGCGGCCAGCGCCCCCGGCACGTCCCGGCGGCGGGCCATCGCCAGCAGGGTGCGGCCCACCCCGGCGAGCAGGGAGAGCAGCACCCCGGTCACCGCCACCGTCGCCCCGGCCCGGACCACCCAGGCCAGGCCGGGCAGCCCCGCGACGGTCACCACGTCGGCCAGGGGCGCGACGGAGTCGGCCAGCCGGTCGGGGCCGAGCACGCCGACGGCGACCACCGCGAGGAGCAGGTAGACCGCCAGCACCACCCCGAGGGCCAGCGGCACCGCCCGGGGGATCGTGCGGGCCGGGTCGCGGACCTCCTCGCCGAGGGTGGCGATCCGGGCGTACCCGGCGAAGGCGAAGAAGAGCAGCCCGGCGGCGGTCAGCACGCCCCGGGCCGTACCGCCGCCCCCGGCGAGCCGGTCGAGCCGCACCTCCCCGGCGGTCAGGCCGGTCACCGCGACCAGGGCCAGCACCGCCAGCACCACGACCACCAGCACCTTCGTGGCGGCGACCGTACGGGTGACGCCGCGCAGGTTCACCCCGGTCACCGCGAGCACCGCGCCGACCGCGACCAGCCGGGCCTGCCCCGGCCACAGGTACGCCCCGATGGTCAGTGCCATCGCCGCGCAGCTCGCCGTCTTGCCGACCACGAAACCCCAGCCGGCGAGGAACCCGGTGAACGGGCCGAGGCGTTCCCGGCCGTAGACGTACGTGCCCCCGGATTCCGGGTAGCGGGCGGCCAGCCGGGCCGAACTGGTCGCGTTGCAGTAGGCGACGAACCCGGCCAGCGCCAGCGCCACCAGCAGCCCGGTGCCCCCGGCCGCTGCGGCAGCCGGGGCGAAGACCACGAACACGCCCGCGCCGAGCATCGCCCCCAACCCGACGACCACCGCATCGGGTACGCCCAACCGCCGCCGCAGTCGATCCACCCCGGCAGGTTACGGGGCGGAGGTGAACGGGCGGCCCCCATCGGGCGACCGGCCCGGGTCGGCGGTGAACGGGCGGTCCCGGCCGCGCAGCCGGGTCGGTAGCGGCAGGTCGTCCCAGGGGATCCGGCGCAGCAGCCGGTCCAGCAGCAGCCCCAGCAGCAGCCCGGCCACCGAGTCGGTCAGCCAGTGCCAGCCCAGGTAGGTGGTGGTGCACAGGACCACCAGCGGCGGCACCACCCGCACGGCCGTGGCCAGCCGGGGTGGCATCCGCCGGCCGACGGTACGCAGCAGCGGCACGAGCAGCAGGGCGAGCACGCCGTACCAGACGATCGCGTTGGCCACGTGCCCCGACGGGTACGACTGGGCGTAGCGGACCGGCAGGTCGTGCTGGAACAGCGGCAGGGTCTGCTCCGGGGGCAGGAACGGCTCCTTGACGCTGGCGCTCGGGGCCGGGCGGGCCGTCCACACCTTCAGCGGGCCGATGGTCAGCAGGGTGAGCACGAAGGCGACCACCGGGGGCAGCACCGGGCGCACCGAGCGCAGCCGGACGGCCAGCAGCACCCCCAGGGCGGCGGCCAACAGCGTCAACGGGGTGCCCTGGCCCAGCAGGTTGAGCACCCGGGCGACCCAGTAGGCGGCGGTCGGCCGGTGCGCCCCGGCCCAGTCGGCGACCGCCCGGTCGACGCCGAACAGGTGGCCGGTGGCGAGCGCCCCGGTCAGCGCGACCAGGGCGGTGAGCAGCAGCAGGTCGTACCACCAGCCGGCCGGGCGGACCGGTCTGAGCCGTACCCCGCCGCGTACCGTCGTGGTTCGCTCCCGCACGCGATCACGCTACCGGCCGCCCCGGTGGGCCGTGGTGGCATGGCCCGGGTCGATGTGTGCCGAACCACGAAGGGAAGCGTCGGACGGGGGACACCCGGCACACTTGTCCCCGTGCGGATCACCTCGGCCCTCGTCGACCCGGCGCTGCTCGACCTTCCCTGGTCGACCCCGCTGGAGCAGTGGCCCGCCCGGCACCTGGTGGCGCTGCCGCAGGGCATCTCCCGGCACATCGTCCGGTTCGTCCGCCTCGGCGACTACGTGTACGCGGTCAAGGAGACCGGGGAACGGGTCGCCGAACGCGAGTACGACCTGCTGCGGGCGCTGGAACGGATCGACTTCCCGTCGGTGGAGGCGATCGCGATCGTGGCCGACCGGCAGGCCGACGACGGCACCCCGCTGGACCCGGTGCTGATCACCAGGCACCTCCAGTTCTCGCTGCCCTACCGGGCGCTGTTCTCCCGCACGCTGCGTCCGGAGACGATGGGCCGGCTGCTCGACGCCCTCGCGGTGCTGCTGGTGCGGATGCACCTGACCGGCTTCTTCTGGGGCGACTGCTCGCTGTCGAACACCCTGTTCCGGCGGGACGCCGGGGCGTTCGCCGCCTACCTGGTCGACGCCGAGACCGGCGCGCTGCACCGTTCGCTGTCCAACGGGCAGCGCGGTGAGGACCTGGAGATCGCCCGGGTCAACATCTTCGGTGAGGCGCTGGACCTCCAGGCCGCGGGGCTGCTGCACGAGTCGATCGACCCGGAGGTGGTCTGCGAGGAGGTCGTGCAGCGCTACGAACGGCTCTGGCACGAGATCACCTACGAGCAGCAGGTCGAGCGGGAGGCCCGGCACGACATCGAGCGCCGCATCCGCCGCCTCAACGACCTCGGCTTCGACGTGGCCGAGGTGGCCCTGTCGACGGTCGACGACGGGCGGTACCTGGTCCGCCCGAAGGTCGTCGACGCCGGCTACCACACCCGGCGGCTGATCCGGCTCACCGGCCTGGACGCCGAGGAGAACCAGGCCCGCCGGCTGCTCAACGACCTGGACGCCTACCGGGTGGAGAGCGACCTGACCGACGAGCAGCAGGCGGCCCACCGCTGGCTGACCGAGGTCTTCGAGCCGGTCGTCCGGGCGGTCCCGGCGCACCTGCGGCACAAGCTGGAGCCGCAGGAGGTCTTCGCGCAGATCATCGAGCACAAGTGGCTGCTCTCCGAGCGGGCCGGCCGGGACGTGGGGATGGGTCCGGCGGTGCAGTCCTACCTGGCCGACGTGCTGGTGCACCGCCCCGACGAGCAGGCCGTCCTGGGCGTCGAGGTCCCCACCGCCTGACCCGCCCGTCCCCGCGTGCGAGCGGGGTCAGTCGAGCCAGGTGCCGGCGCGCATCACCCGGACGACGGTCAGCTCGTCGTCGAGCACCACCAGGTCCGCGCGACGGCCCGTCTGGAGCGCGCCGACCCGGTCACCGAGGCCGATGGCGCGGGCCGGGGTGGTGGCGACCATGCGTACCGCGTCGGTGATCGGGATGCCGGCGGTGACGGCGTGCCGCAGCGCCGCGTCCATGGTGAGGGTGCTGCCGGCGATCGCACCGTCGCGGGCCAGCCGGGCCACCCCGTCGGCCACGGTGACCGGCTGGCCGCCCAGCTCGTACTCCCCGTCGGGCATCCCGGCGGCGGCCATCGCGTCGGTGACCAGGGCGATCCGCTCAGGGCCGGCCACGGTGGCGGCGAAGGTGAGCATCCCGTCGTGCAGGTGCACCCCGTCGGCGACCAGCTCGCAGACCACGTTCGGGGCCTCCAGCAGGGCCACCACCGGGCCCGGTTCGCGGTGGTGCAGCGGGCGCATCCCGTTGAACAGGTGGGTGCCGACGCTCGCCCCGGCCGAGACGGCGGCCCGGGTCTGCTCCCAGGTGGCGTCGGTGTGGCCGACGGCGGCGACCACCCCGTGCGAGGTGAGCAGCTTGATGGCGTCCAACGCGCCGGGGCGCTCGGGGGCCAGGGTGACCATGCGGACCGCCCCGCCGCCCTCGGCGACGAGCCGGCCCAGCTCGTCGGTGGACGGGTCGCGGAGGAACTCCGGGTTCTGCGCGCCGCACCGGGCCGCCGACAGGTAGGGCCCCTCGAAGTGGATGCCGGCCAGCACCCCCTCGCCGACCAGCGGCGCGAACGCGGCGGTCGCCGTGCGCATCAGCTCGAACGGGGAGCTGACCAGGCTGGCCAGCAGGGTGGTGGTGCCGTGCCGCAGGTGGAACGCGACGGCGGCGCGGGCGGCGTCGGCGTCACCGGTGGTGAAGGTGTGCCCGCCCCCGCCGTGGGTGTGCATGTCCACGAACCCCGGCACGATCCAGTGCCCGTCGCGCTTGGCCGGGTACTCGGCGACGGCGGTGATCCGCTCGCCGTCCAGCTCCACGCACCCCTGCCGGATCACGCCGGTCGGGGTCACCACCTTGCCGGTCACCCGCTGGGTCATCGTCTCTCCAGACTGTCGAGGGCGAGCAGGGCGGCACCGAGGCAGCCGGCCTCGTCGCCGAGGGCCGCCGCGACCAGGCGCGGCTCCCGATGGAAGGTCATCCGTTCCCGCAGGGCCGCGCGGAGCGGGTCGAGCAGTTGCCCGCCGGCCCGGGCCAGGCCGCCGCCGATGACCATGGTGTCGACGTCGTAGAGGGCCTGCCCGGTGGCGAGCCCGTCGGCGAGCGCCTCGACGGCCTCCCGCCACACCCGCCCGGCCAGTTCCTCACCGGCCGCCGCGCGCCCGGCCACGTCGGCCGCGCTCGCCGTCGACCCGGCCAGTTCGGCGTAGCGGCGGGCCACGGCCGAGGCGGACGAGACGGCCTCCAGGCAGCCGGGCCGGCCGCAGCCGCAGCGCGGGCCGTCGGGGCGTACCAGGATGTGGCCGATCTCGCCGGCCGCACCGTGCGCGCCGACGGCGGCCGACCCGGCGACCACGTGCGCGGCGGCGATGCCGGTGCCGATCGCGACGAAGAGCACGTGCCGGGCGTCCCGGCCGGCACCGAGCCGGGCCTCGGCGATCCCGCCCACCCGCACGTCGTGGCCGAGCGCCGCCGGCAGCCCGAGCCGCGCCCCCACCAGCGTGCGCAGCGGTACGTCCCGGAAGCCGACGTTGGCCGACCAGACCGCCACCCCGGCTGCCTCGTCGACCACCCCGGGCACGGCGACGCCACAGGCCACCGGGGTCGACCCGGCGGCGCGGGCCCGGTCGGCCAGCCCTTCGGCGACGGCGAGGACGGTCGCCACCACGGCGTCCGGGCCGCGTCCGGCGTCGGTCGGATGCCGTTCGGCGTGCAGCACACTGCCGTCCGGGCGGACCAGGGCGCACTTCATGCCGGTGCCGCCGACGTCCAACGCGACGACCACCCGGTCGTCGCCCGGCGGCCCGTCGGTCATGCCAGCACCACGGAACGGGTCAGGTGCCGGGGCGCGTCCGGGTCCAGCCCCCGGCTGGTCGCCAGGGCCACCGCGAAGCGTTGGGCGAGGATCAGGTCGGCCATCGGGTCGACCGGGGTCCGGCCGGCCGCCCAGCTGCCGAGCACGGTGTGGCAGCCGTGGTGCCGGCTGTGCACGAACGCCGCCCCGGTGGCCGCCACGTCCTCCGGCAGACCCTCGGGCAGCTCCCCGAACGCCCAGACCAGCCGGCCGGGGCCGGCGATCGAGATGGGGCCGTGCCGGTAGTCCATCGCCGGGTACGCCTCGGCCCAGAAGGTGGCCGCCTCGCGGCACTTCAGCGCGGCCTCCTGGGCCAGCCCGACCGTCCAGCCGCGACCGAGGAAGGTGGCCTGGTCGATGCGGGCCGGGTCGAGCGGCAGCGGGGCGCGGACGGCGACCTCGGCGTCGGCGGCCAGTGCCTCGACGTTGTCGCCGAGGTGGGCGCGCAGCAGCGCCAGGGCGGTGGTGGCGAACCGGGTCTGCACCACCGAGCGCTCGTCGGCGAAGGGCATCGGCACGGCCGTGTCGGCCAGCGTGACGGCGGGCGAACCGGGGTCGCCGACCAGGACGGTGGTGGGGGTCCGGCCGCGCAGCGCGGCGAGCAGGTCGAGTACCTCGGTGGTGGTGCCGGAGCGGGTGACGGCGATCAGCTGGTCGTAGCGGCGCTCGGGGGGGAACTCGCTGGCCTGGAAGGCGTCGGTCTCGCCGTGGCCGGCCCGTTCGCGTAGCCCGGCGTACGCCATGGCCATGAACCACGACGTGCCGCAGCCGACGACGGCGACCCGCTCGCCGGGGCGGGGAAGGGCGTCGGCGACGGTGCCGACGAGTCGGGCCGCCTCCCGCCAGCAGTCGGGCTGGCTGGCGATCTCCGCGTCGACGTACGCCATGGGAACTCCTCGCACAGGGGAGGGAGGTGCGCAATACGGCTCATTACCACCGTCTTTCGCGCGCTATTCTGCGCGAAACGAGGTGCGCGTGGCAACCTGCCCCCGGATCGCGCAGTCGGGGGTTTTGCGCACCAGGAGTTTCGCGCACTACTGTGCACGCATTCGATCACCCTTCGTGCAGAGTCGGAGGCCCCCCGTGGACCGGTACGCCAGGTGGAACGCTCTGCTCGAAATGCTCACCGACAGTGGTCGGGTCAGCGTCGAGGAGGCCGCCGAGCGGCTGGACGTCTCCCAGGCGACCATCCGGCGCGACTTCGACCAGCTCGCCCAGCAGCAGATGATCACCCGGACCCGGGGCGGCGCGGTCGCCAACGGCGTCTCGTACGACCTGCCGCTGCGCTACAAGACGGCCAAGCACTCGGCCGAGAAGCAGCGGATCGGGGCCGCCGCCGCCGCGCTCGTCGCGCCCGGCACCGTGGTCGGCCTCAACGGCGGCACCACCAGCACCGAGGTGGCCCGCGCCCTGGCCGTCCGGCCGGATCTGAACACCAGCGCCGAGGGTGCCCAGCTCACCGTGGTCACCAACGCCCTGAACATCGCCAACGAGCTGCTGGTGCGCTCCCGGATGAAGGTGGTGGTGGCCGGGGGTGTGGTGCGGCCGAAGTCGTTCGAGCTGGTCGGGCCGTTGGGTGGGGCGCTGCTGCGTGAGGTGACCCTCGACGTCGCCCTGTTGGGCGTGGACGCGCTCGATCCCCAGTTGGGTGCCGCCGCCCACCACGAGGGTGAGGCGGCGATGAACAACCTGATGGTGGCGCGGGCCAAGCGGGTGGTGATCATCGCGGACTCGTCCAAGCTGGGCGGTCACGCGTTCGCCCGGATCTGCCCCGTGGAGCGGGTGGAGACCCTGGTGACCGACTCCGGGGCGGCCCCGGAGCTCGTCGATGCGTTCCGTGCCGCCGGAGTGGCCGTCATCTGCGCCTGAGTGACCCGTTGGTACACCGTCGGTAGTAATCGGGCGCTGATGCATACCGGGTATTGCCCTGGCGGGTATACCGAGTATGGTGACCGCTGTCATCAGCCACCATCGGGGGAGGCGCAGCTTGTCGGCTGTCCTGGAGATCGAAGGTCTACGTAAGACGTACAAGAGTCGCCGGCGCGGGGTCCGCAACGCGCTGGACGGCTTCGACATGCGGGTGGAGGCCGGTCAGGTGCACGGCTTCCTCGGCCCCAACGGGTCGGGCAAGACCACCACCCTGCGTACCCTGCTCGGGCTGATCCAGCCCGACGGCGGGCGGATGGCCATCCTCGGCCACGAGGTGCCAGGCGCCCTGCCCACCGTCGCCGGTCAGGTCGGCGCGATCGTGGAGAGCCCGCAGTTCTTCCCGCACTTCTCCGCCCGGGACACCCTGTCCCTGCTGGCCGGGGCCGGCGACGTCCCCGCCGTCCGGGTCGACGAGGTGCTCGAACTGGTCGGACTGCGCGACCGCGCCGGCGAGCGGGTCAAGACGTACTCGCTCGGCATGAAGCAGCGGCTCGCCGTCGCCTCCGCCCTGCTCAAGAACCCTAAACTGCTGATCCTCGACGAGCCGGCCAACGGTCTCGACCCGGGCGGCATCCGGGAGATGCGCACCCTGATGCGCACCCTCGCCGAATCCGGGATGACCGTGGTGCTCTCCAGCCACATCCTCGGCGAGATCCAGCTCATCTGCGACGAGGTCACCATCATCTCGCTGGGTCGCCGGGTCGCCGCCGGTCCGGTGGAGCAGGTGCTGGCCCAGCACTCGCACGGCGGCGTACGGGTGCGGCTGGACGCCGCCGAGGACCTCGCCGCCGCCGCCGAACTGCTCGGCCGGGCCGGCGTCGCGGTCACCCGCCACCCGGACCACCTGATGCTGGCCGGCGTGGACAAGCCGGCCACGGTCAGCCGGCTGCTCGCCGAACAACACCTGTACGTCAGCGAACTGGCCCCGGTCTCGGTGGACCTGGAGAGCGTCTTCCTGGAGATCACCGCCACCGCTCCGGTCCCCGGTCAGCACCGCCAGGTCGACCAGTCCGCCACGATCGGCGAGCCCGGCCACACCGCCGGCACCACGGGAGGGTGGGGCGCATGAGCCTGTACGTCACCGAACTGCGTCGGCTGGCCAAGCGCCGGCTCACCCGGGTCATGCTGGTCCTGCTCGTCCTCGGCCTGGCCGGCATCGTCACCGCCTTCACCTTCTCCAGCCACAAACTCTCGCCGGCCGTGATCGCCCAGGCGCAGGCGGAGTCGGACGCGAACTTCCGGGACGCCGTCCGGGAGTGGGAGCGGTCGATCGCCGAGTGCGACGCGGCCAAGGCGCGCGGCGAGCAGACCGAGGAGCGGTACGGCCCCAACTGCGGCCGGGACTGGAAGCCCACCGCCGAGATGTTCGACCCGAAGTGGAACCTGCCCTACCAGTTCGACTTCCGGGCGGAGTTCGAGATCTTCATCGCCGTCTTCGCCGGGGCGGTGGCGTTGTTCGGCTTCCTGATCGGCGCCTCCTTCGTGGGCGCCGAGTGGAGCACCGGCGGGATGATGAACCTGCTGCTGTGGCGGCCGAAACGGCTCACCGTGCTCGGCACCAAGCTGGCCGCCGTGCTCACCACGCTGACCGGGGTGACGGTGGTGCTCGGTGCGCTGTGGACCCTGGCCTTCTGGCTGATCGCCAGCTACCGGGGGACCACCGAGAAGGTCACCTCCGGGGTGTGGCAGTCCGCCGGGATCAGCGGCCTGCGGGCGCTGGCGATCATTCTCGCCGCCGGTGCGGTGGCCTTCGGGTTGGCTTCGCTGGGCCGGCACACCGCGATGGCGCTCGGCGTGGCCGTCGGGGTGGGGGTGATCAGCGAGATCGGCATCCGGATCGCCATGACGATCGCCGGGGTCCGGTTCGGTGACCGGTGGGTGCTGTCCACCTATGCGCTGGCCTGGTTCCAGAAGCAGTGGGCGCTCGTCGACTACCGCTCCTGCGAGTTCGTCCAGGGCGAGTGCACGCCCAAGGAGATGGTGGTGACCTGGCAGGACTCGGCGCTGGTGTTCGGCATCGGCACCGCCGTGGTGATGGTCGCCGCGTTCTGGCTGATGCGCCGGCGGGACATCACCTGATCCGGGTGCCGCCCGGTTCGGGCGGCACCCGATCGTGACGGGCCCGGGTCGACCACGTGTCGAGCCGGGCCCGTCCGTCGTCCGGAAGCGTCGCCCACCCTGGTTAAGCTGGGTTTCCCCGGCCGGTACGCCCGGTCGTCCACCCTGCCGAGGAGCGCCGTGCCGCCGCCCACCGACGCCATGCCGCCCGTGCCCCCCGCCGACCCCCCACCGCCCGCCGACGCCCTGCCGCCCGGTCTGCCCGCAGCGCCCGCCGACGCCCGGTCCGCGCCGTCGCCGGTGCCGTCGCCCCGCCCGGCACCGCAGGGCGACGTGCCCGCATCCCGACCGACCCCGGACGCCGACGTGCCGTCGCCCCGATCCGGGTCGGCCGGTGCGCGGGCGACGGCCGGCGGCGACGAGCTGACCGAGCGGGAGCGGTCGATCCTCGCCTTCGAACAGCAGTGGTGGCGACACGCCGGGGCCAAGGAACAGGCCATCCGGGACACTTTCGGGCTGTCCGCGACCCGCTACTACCAGGTGCTCAACGCCCTGCTGGACCGCCCGGCCGCGCTGGTCGCCGAGCCGCTGCTGATCGGCCGGCTACGCCGGCTGCGCGCCTCCCGCGCCCGCAACCGCCGCCGCTGAGCCCTGCCCACACCGACAGCGGAGCGTGAGGTTCCCAGCTCAGGTGGGACGACCGGCCGAGACCTCCGACCGGACCGCCAGTCAGCGGCCAAAGGGGTGGACGACGGCCGGTACGGGCGGCAGACTGCGGCACGTGGCAGGTACGGTACGGCTGGAGCCGGTGGACGAGGCGAACCTGGAATCGTTGCTCTCCGTAGCGGCGGCCGAGGCGGAGCCGGTTGACGTCATGCCCCCGGTCGACGCCCCCGCCGGCTGGTCGCTCGCCCGCCGGGAGGCGTTCCGTGACTTCCACCGGGCAAGCTTCGCCGGGCTGGACGGCCCGACCCGCACCGTGATGTTCGCCGTGTATGCCGGCGGCGAGGTGGTCGGCATGATCCGGATGACCCGCTGCGACGCCCCGGGAGTGGTGGAAACCGGGATGTGGCTCGGCCGGTCGGCCCGGGGCCAGGGCCTCGGCGCGGCGGCCCTGCGGCAACTGCTCAACGCCGCGGCGGCGGCCGGCATGCACTCCGTCGTCGCCGACACCACCCCGGACAACCTGGGGGCCGTCGCGGTGCTGCGCAACTGCGGCGCCAAGCTCCGCGAAGACGACCACAAGGTGTACGCGGAGATCTCGCTCGACGCGACGCCCCCCGCCGACGGCTGACCCTCTCGCCTGCCGCCGCGCGGGCGGCGTGTCGCCGACGGCTGACCCCCTCGCCTGCCGCCGTGCGGATCGGCGTGTCGCCGACGGTCGAGATGCCCGCAGCGAGTGATATGACTACCTGTCATATTTATGCCGCTCAGGTATATCGCTCACCGGCACATCCACCCTCCCCGACGACACGCCCAGCCGGAGCCGCCCGTCAGGCACGGCCGGACCCGCCCGCCCGGCACGGCTGGACCCGCCCGCCCGGCACGGCTGGAGCCGCCCGTCAGGCACGGCCGCACCAGCAGGCTCAGCCCGCGTGCTTGTCGGCGTAGGCGGCCAGCCAGGCGACCTGCCCGGGGTCCAGGGAGGGGCGCACCCGGTCCCGGGCGGTGGCGACGTGTGCGGCGGTGACCGTGGCGGCCGACAGCGACTCCCGCATCGCGGCCAGCGCCGCCTCCCGCACCAGCGCCGCACAGTCCGCCGCCGAGAAGCCGGTCAACTCGGCACCGAGCGCCGCCAGGTCGACGTCCTCGGCGAGCGGCACGGCGCGGGACGCGGCCCGCAGGATCTCCGCGCGGGCCGGGCCGTCCGGCGGCGGCACGTACACCAGCCGCTCCAGCCGGCCGGGACGCAGCAGGGCCGGGTCGACCAGGTCCGGCCGGTTGGTCGCCCCGATCACCACGACGTTGCGCAGCGCCTCCACCCCGTCCAGCTCGGTCAGCAGGGCGGCCACCACCCGGTCGGTCGTACCGCCGTCGGTGGCCTGCCCGCGTACCGGGGCCAGCGCGTCCATCTCGTCGAGGAAGACCAGCGTCGGCGCGGCCTCGCGGGCCCGGCGGAACAGCTCCCGCACGGCCCGCTCGCTCTCACCGACCCACTTGGACAGCAGCTCGGCACCCTTCACCGACAGCACGTTCGCCCGTCCGGTGCCGGCCAGGGCGGTCACCAGGTAGGTCTTGCCGCACCCGGGTGGCCCGTAGAGCAGCACCCCCCGGGGCGGCTGCACCCCCAGCCGGGCGAAGGTGTCCGGGTAGGTCAGCGGCCAGAGCACCGACTCGGTGAGGGTCTGCTTCACCTCGCCGAGACCGCCGACGTCGTCCAGGGTGACCGTCGCCAGCTCCAGCGTGGACGCCGCCATGGTGGTCGGCCGGACCACCTCCAGCGCCGCGGTGAAGTCGGCCATCGCCACCGTCGGCGTCTGCGCCGTCTTCTGCCGCAGCGCCGCCCGCACCCCGGCCTCCCGGACCAGCGCAGCCAGGTCGGCGGCGACGAACCCGGGGGTGCGCCCCGCCACCTCGTCGAGCCGGACGTCCTCGGCCAGCGGCACCTGCCGGGTCAGCACGGTCAACTGTTCCCGACGCAACGCCGGATCGGGCAGCGGCACCGAGATCCGCAGCGACAGCAGATCCGGCGCACGCAACCCCGGATCGACCGACTCCGGCCGCGCGGTGGTGCACACCACCGCCGTACCCGACCGGACGGCCCCGGCGAGCACCTGCCGGAACACGGTGGCCAGCGGCCCGGCGTCCTCGGCCGGGGCCAACGCCTCCACGTCGGTGACCAGCAGCACGGCCGGCCCGCCCGAGGCCAGCTCGGCGACGGTGTCGCGCAGCCGTCGGGCCGCCGCGTCGTTGGTCAACGCGGCGAGTTCCGGCGCCCACAGCGGGCGTACCCGGGCACCGACCGTCTTGGCCACCGCCCGCACCAGCGCCGACTTGCCCGAGCCGGCCGGCCCGCTGAGCAGCACACCGAGCGAGACCGTGGTACCCAGCCGCCCCAGCACCTCGCGGTGGTGGAAGCCGAGGTCCAACAGTTCGGTCAGCTCCTCGGCCTGCGCCCGCAGACCGGGCAGCTCGTCCACGTGCGGCACGTCGTCGTCGTGCCCGACCCCGCCGGCCTCCCCGGTCCCGCCGACCCCGCCGGCCTCCCCGGTCGGACCGGCCCGACCGGTCGGGTCCGTCGCGCTGCCGGCCGGAGCCGTCCCGGTACGGCCGGTCGAGCCCTGCCCGGGGCCGGCCGGGCCGGACGAACCGTGGGTGACCTGACCGTGTTCCCAACCGACCACGGTGTCCATGGTGACCAGGCCACCGGTCTGCGGGTCGGCGGCGACCACGGTCAGCAGGGTGCTCGTCCAGGCGTACCCGACGGTGTTGGCGAGGCTGCGGCGGGCGGCCTCGACCAGACCGCGTACCGAGGCGTCGGGGAGCACGTCCTGGGGGAGCAGCGAGACGTTGTCGCCCTCGCTGACGACCTTGCCGAGCAGGGCGAGCCGGAGCATCTCCGGGGACACCGCGGCGAGCACCGACACCGGGCCGGCCAGGGTCACCCGGCGGGCCGGGGTCACCGGGGCGGGACCGACCGTCACCTGCCCGCCGTCGCGCAGCCCGAGGTTGCCCAGCGTCAGGTCGTCGGCATAGAGCAGGGCGGCGCTGGCGGTCGGCTCGGCGGGCGCGACGATCCCGGCGGTGACCCGCCTGCCGGCCAGCCGTACCGGGTCCCCCGGGCGCAGGGCCAGGGCGGTGAGCACCTCCGGGTGTAGCCGGACGATGCCACGTCGGGCATCCAGCGCGGCCGGGCGCAGGCTGGCGGTCAGGGTCAGATCCGGTGCGGGCATCGCCCGACAGTAGCCGCCCGCCGCCGCCGACGCCCGGCGGTCATCCGGTACGACCGCCCAGGCCAGCCGGCCGGTCGGGCCCGGACGCGGGGTGCCGCGCCCGGTCGTACCGTCAGGTGTCGTTGTCGAGCAGCGTCGGGTCCCGCCGGATCAACTCGGCGAGCCGGGCCGCCGGATCGACACCCGGCATCTCCCGGGCCGGGGTCCACGCCGGTGGCGTCCGGTCGGCCAGCGGCCAGGCCGGCGGCGGGGTGGCCGACGGGTCGCCACCCGCCCGCGCCCCGCCGTCGGACCGCTCGTTGCGTGCCCCGTTCTCCGGTCGCTCGGTGCGTGCCCCGACGCCCGGCCGCTCGTTGCGGGCCGCGGGCTGCGCCTGCTCGATCCGCAGCGGGAACGTACGTCCGGCGTACTCGACGCGCAGCACCACGGTCAGGCCGGGGTGGGCGGCCACCACCCGGCGGACGGCCTCGGCCACCTCCTCCACCGGGTCGCCGCCGGGGGCGGGGACCGGCCCGGCCCACCCGGGCCCGGTCCGGGCCAGTTCGCCGGCCGCCGGCGTGCCGGGTCCCGGCCCGGGGCGTGCCGGCCCGGTGGCGGCCGATCCCGGGCGTGCCGGTTGCGTCGCTGCCGGCCCGGGGTGGGCCGGGGCGGTGGCCGGGTGGCCGGTGGTCCCGAAGGCCAAGGTCGGTCCGCCGTCGTCGCTCTCCGGATCGACCGACCGGCGGCGACGGGCCTCCTCACGGCGGGCCAACCGGGCGAGTGTCTCGTCCAGACCACCCCTCATCACGTCCCCCTCTCCGATGGAAACGACCGGGCGTCGGTTCGGTCAGGCGCCCTTCTCCCGCACCGCCCGGTCCAGCGCCCGGTCCAGGACGACCAGCAGGGCGTCCCGTACCGACAGCCGTTCCCGGGCGTCGAACTGCACCAGCGGCACGTGGTCACCGATCGCCAGCGCCCACCGGATCGCCCCCAGCTCGTGGGTCAGCCGGCCGTCGAAGGTGTTCACCCCGACCACGAAGGGCAGGCCGGCCCGCTCGAAGAAGTCGACCGCCGGGTAGCAGTCGTCCAGCCGGGAGCTGTCCACCACCACCAACGCGCCGAGCGCGCCCCGTGCCAGGTCGTCCCACATGAAACCGAACCGGTCCTGGCCGGGCGTGCCGAACAGGTAGAGCTTCAGGCTCCGGTCGATGGTCACGCAGCCGAAGTCCATCGCCACCGTGGTGGTGGTCTTCCCGCTGCGGGCCCCCGGGTCGTCCACCCCGATCCCGGCGCTGGTCATCTCGGCCTCGGTGGTCAGCGGGGCGATCTCGGAGATGGCACCGACCGTGGTCGTCTTGCCCACCCCGAAACCTCCGGCGATGAGCAGCTTGACCGGGATCGGCGGAGCGGCCGGCGGGCCGCTGCGGGTGTCCGTCGTCGGTGTCGCCGATGCCGCCGGTGGTCGGTACGGCAGTGGCGCGGCCGGGTGCTGCGGTGCCGTCGGCGGGCCGCCCACGGGCTGTCCGTAGCGGGCGGAGGCACTGTTCGCGGCGAGCCCGCCGAGCGGGGCGACCGGCCATTCAGGAGATCGCACGGAGTCCATCAATCACTCGCAGGATGAGGTCGGGGTCAAATGCGTCGTCGACGGCGCCGACGTGCACGTCGAGATGGCCGGCGGCCCGCAGGTCACCGACCAGCACCCGGGTCACGCCGAGCTGCAGCCGCATCCGGGCGGAGATCTCCGCCACCGAGATCGGCTCACCACACAGGGCGACGATCGCCTGCAACTCGGGGGCCAGCAGGGCCGCCACGGCGGCGGCCCGGCCCGGCCCGGTCCGGGCGGTGACCTGGGTCTCCAGGCCGATCGCCGGGTCGGCGCCGGCCACCCGCCCGGCGGTCAGCACGAACGGGCGGGGGCTGGCCGGGCGGTCGGCCTCCGGCTCGGGGACGGGCGTGGGCGTCGGTGTCGTATCGCCCACCGGGGTCCGCAGGTAGGGGCGGACCCGGACCATCGGTTCGGGTTCCGGTTCCTCGCCAGCGGCGTCCCGGGTCATTGCTGAACGGCGTTCTTCAGCTCGGCGATGAGTCTCGGTGTCAGCGCGCCGCCGGCCCGGCCGGCGAAGAGGGTCATCTCGTACGCGACGGTGCCCAGGTTGGCCGACCGGTCGGCGATCACGCCCAGCACGGAACCGCTGCTGATCGCCGTGATCAGCAGGTAGCCGTCGGCCATGTCCACGATCACCCGGTTGAGCCCGCCGAGGGCGTACCAGCTGGCGGCACCCCCGGCCAGGCTGGTCATGCCGGAGACGACGGCGGCGAGGCGTTCCGCGTTGGACCGGTCCTTGATCGACGACATGGCCATCAGCAGCCCGTCGGAGGAGACCGCGATGGCCTCCAGTACGCCGGCGGTGCTGGAGGTGAACGAGTCCAACAGCCAGTTGAACGTGCGCGCCTCCGGGCTGAGGTCCCCGGCCGGGTGGTTCTGGTAGTCGACGTTCTCGTGTACGTGCGGGCTGGTCACCGTGTCGTTCCTTCTTCAGTGCGGTGGTCGGTGCGGACTTCGCGCAGAGCGCGGGCGACGCCCGTCTCGAACGCGTTGATGAGATCGCGGACCTCGCCCGGATCTCCCGGATTCTCACTCGGTGCCTGCCGGGGCGGCGAGACGGCCAGGTTGGCGCCCGGGACCCGCCGGGTCAGCCGGGGCACCGCCGGTGCGGTGGAGGGCTGGGCCGCAGGGGGTCGAGCGGCGGACGACGGGGTGGCGGCGGGCTGGGCGGCAGTGGGTCGGGTGGCAGCGGGTCGGGCGGCGACGGACGCGGCGGCCGGCCCGGCCTGTTCGGCCCGGTGCACCCCGGACTGGAACTGCTCGACCAGGGCCCGCGCTGCCTCCGGGTCGGCCCGGCTGCCGTCCACCGGCCCGACGACCGGTGCGGTGCGGGGCAGGCTCGCACCGGGGACCCGCTGCCGGATGCCCGGCAGCGGGGCCGGTCGGCCCGTCGTGGTCTGCCCCACGGTGGGGAGCAGAACGGCCTGCGGGACCGCCGGGTGCGGCGCGTCGGCCACCGGGGCCACCGTGGCGGTGCCCCGGGCCGGCAGCACCGTCGTGGCACCGGCCGGGTCGCCGCCGGCGGGACGGGCCACGTCGGGGTCGGTGCCGGGGGTACGGGACGGCTCCTGGTCGGCCGGCGCGGTGCCGAACGCGTCCCAGGGGCCGGTGGCCGCCATGCTCCTGGTCGCCTTGCTGAGCAGGGTGGGGTCGAACCCGGGCAGCGCCGTGGCGTCGACCATCGGCCGGGCCGACGCCGCGTCGACCATCGGCCGGGCCGACGCCGCGTCGACCGTCGGCCGGGCCGGACCGGCGTCGAGCACGACCGGCGTGCGGCCGGTCCGCAGGGGGACGTCGGTGCCGGGCCCGGTGGCCGGGCCGGTCGGTCCGGGTCGTTCCCGCGTCGGCAGTCCGGCCGGCGGGGTCGTCACGGGGCGGTCCCGCGACGGCAGCGCGACCCGGCTGACGGGTTCCCCGCCACGCCCGGTCGCGGGGCGGGCCAGGGCGGAGCCGGGAAGCACCAGGCTGGCGGTCACCCCGCCGCCCGGGGTGGCGGCGAGTTCCACCGTCCAGCCGTGCCGGCGGGCGAGCCGACCCACCACGAACAGTCCCAGCACCTCGGACGGGGCCAGGTCCAGCCGCTCCCGGCGGGTGAACCGGGCGTTCTCCTCGGCGAGCCGCTGCTCGCTCATCCCGATGCCCTGGTCGATGACGGCCAGCCGGGCACCGTCGTCGGTCGTCTCGGCGGTGACCACGACCCGGGTGTGCGGCGGGGAGAACACGGTGGCGTTCTCCATCAGCTCGGCCAGCGTCAGCACCAGGTCACCGACGATCGCCGGTGCGGCGACCACCTCCGGCGGGACCTGTACGTCCACCCGGGTGTAGTCCTCGATCTCACCGAGGGCCAACCGGACCACGTCGGCGACCGGGACCGGTGCGACGTGCGCGTCGTCGCCGGTCGCGCCGGAGAGCACCACCAGGCTGCCCGCGTTGCGGCGCAACCGGCTGGAGATGTGGTCGAGCCGGTACAGGTGCTCCAGCCGCCCCGGCTCGGTCTCCTGCTGCTCCAGCCGGTCGATCAGGGCGATCTGCCGGCCGACCAGGTTCTGGGTACGCCGCCCGACGTGGCCGAACATCTGGGCCACGTTGCGTCGGCTCGCCACCTGCCGTTCCACCAGCCGGGCGGCGGTGTTCTGCACCCGTTCGAAGGCGCGCGCCAGGTCGCCGATCTCGTCCCGGGCACCCACGTCGACCGGGTCGAGACGTACCGGTGGGGTGGTTTCGGACTCGTCGTCGGCGACCCGGACCAGTTCGGACTCGGCGACCCGGGCGACCCGGTCGGCGGAGCGGGTGAGCCGGGTGAGCGGTCGGGCCACCGCCCGGCCGACCGCCACGGTGAGCAGGATGACCGCGATCAGGATCAGGACGATCAGCAGGGTCACCCAGTACGCCCCGGCGAGCGCGACCTGCCGGTCGGCGCGTACCTCGGCGGTGACGTCGGCGGCCAGCTTCTTCTCGACGAACTGGCCGAGCGTGATCATCGAGCCGACGGTGGGGAAGAGGGTCGCCACGTCCAGCGCGCCGATGGCGGTGGCCGGGTCGACGGCGCTCTGGTCGATGAAGTTCGGCCCGGTGCGGTTGGCGACCGCGACCTCCTCCAGGGTGAGCAGGTCGAGCTGCTCGGGGGTGACCAGGGCTTGGAGCCGGGCGCTCTCGTCGGCGAGGACGGCGAAGTTCGCCACGTAGGCGGTGACGGTCTGGGCGTTGGGCCGGGCGGCGACCAGCACGATCAGGGTGGCCCCGGCGCTGAGGCTCTCGCCGGTGCGCAGCAGGCCGTCCAGGGCCAGCACCTGTCGTCCGGCCGGGGTACGGGTGTCCGCGTTGAGCCGTAGCCGCAGCGAGTCGATCAGGGCGGTGTTCACCGGCCCGTATCCGGCCATGAGCTGGTCGGGGCCGGTCTGTCCGGCGACCGCCGCCGTCCGCAGGGCGGCGAGCTGGCGTACCCCGTCGAGGGCGGTGTCGACCTCGCCGGGCAGGTCGTCGCCGAGGTCGGAGCGCAGGTCGGCGACCCGGTCGTCGACCTCGGCGATCTTCTGCACGAGGTCGGTGCGTTGCACCTGCCCGAGCAGCAGGCCGACGGCGAGCAGTCGTTCCTGCTGGAGGTGTTGCAGGATCGTGCCGACCCGGCTGGCGATCCGGACCCGGTCGGCGATGTCGCCGGCCCGCTGGGCCGCGGAGGCCCGCTCCCAGACCACCGGCACCGTGAGCCCGGCCATGCAGAGCAACGGGACCACCACCAGCAGGGCCAGCTTGCCCCGGATTCGCAGCCTACCGAGCAGCATCGAAGGGCCTCCACCGGTCGGGTTCGGTGCCCCGGCCGGCCGGCTGGAGCACCGGCCCGGTGGGCAGGCGGCCGGGCGGCGTCGGCGGCTCCCACGGGGCGGGTCCGCTCGCGTCGGCCGGCTCGACCGCCGGGGTGTCCCGGCCTGTCGGGCGCTCACCGCGGCGGGTCAGCCAACCGCTCGCGCCGAGCGCCACCAGCAGCAGCCCGGCCACGCCACCGGCGGCGAGGATCAGCAGCGCGTCGCGGTCGAGCTGGTCGATGCGCTGCCGCAGCAGCCGGTCGAGTTCGTCGAGGAGGACCGGCTGCAGTTCCCGGCTGGCGGTCTGCGCCTGGTTGCGGGCGGCGGCGAGTTTCGCCACGTCCAGCTCCTGGGTCCGGCCCCGGGGCTGGGACAGCGCCCCCAGTGCCTCGATGGCCCGCTGGTAGGTGTCGAACGGGGTGAGCACCCCGGCACCGATGTCGGCGCTCTCCGAGGTGTCGACCACCGTCTGGAGGTCGTTGACCAGGTCACCGGCCGGTTGCAGGGCGGCGAACCGGAGGGTGGCCAGTTCACCCACGGTACGGGCCTGGTCGGCGGCGGGGCGTCGCTGCGCCAGCACGGCCAGGTCGACGAGGCGTCCGGCGGCGACCGTCGCCTCCGGCATCTCCTCGCCGACGCCGTCCTGCAGGAAGTACGAGTCGGAGCCGGGGTCGCGGATCAGGCCGGAGGTTTCGCGGATCTTGCCGTGCAGGGCGAGTAGCAGGTCGGTGACCTCGCCGTACGCGGTGAAGGCGGTTTCCGGGTCGGTGAGCGACCGGCTGGGCAGGCCCTCCAGTTTCGCGCGCAGGCCGGCCCACCGTTCGGTGCTGCGCAGTTCGCCGCCGACCCGGGTGTCGACCGCCGCGGCCTCCTCCACCGCCCGGTCCAGGGCGTCGCGGGG
This sequence comes from Micromonospora sp. WMMD723, assembly GCF_049863385.1. Classification (NCBI taxonomy): domain Bacteria; kingdom Bacillati; phylum Actinomycetota; class Actinomycetes; order Micromonosporales; family Micromonosporaceae; genus Micromonospora; species Micromonospora sp. WMMD723. The sequence continues at coordinate 1,386,989 of NZ_JBMKNR010000001.1, read as the reverse complement.
CACCGGCCGGCCGGCGACGGCGGCGGTCTGCGCGTCGACCAGTGCGGTGGTGACCGGGCCGAGGGCGCGCAGGTACTCGACGCCGAGCCGTTCCCGTTCGGCCAGCTCGCGGTCGGCGTCCACGAGCCGGTGGCCCTGTACGACGAGGAACGCCACCGGCAGCAGCAGCGCGGTGGCGAGTAGCAGCGGCAACAGGCGGCCCGGTGTCCTGGGCCGTCGACGGACCCGCGAGGCGGGAACGGTCATGGTTGTCTCCTCCGGCGGCGGCGCAGGGGGTCGGGGATGGCGTGACAATTCGGTCCCGTGCGTCGGACCGAGAACCTAATCGACGGGCGATCCCTGGCCGGAGGTCTACGCGGGTCAGTTTTGCGTCACTTCGAGTGATGTGACGCAAGATTGACCCGCTCGTGACGCTGCGTACTGTTGTCGCGGTGACATGCTCGTTTCCATAGCGATATAGCGTCTTACGCGTGAATTCACGTAATCCGAATTCGTACTGCGTGAACGCCGGGTGACCTTGTGCGGTTTCCGCTGTCCGACCGACGATCGGCTGCCCAGGACGGACGTACGGCGGATCTCAGCCAACGCTCAGCTTCCGGGCCGTACCGTGATCCGAATGAAATCGCCGTTGTCGGCCGCACGGGTCCGTCGTGCCCTGCCCACCGGCCGTCGCGCGGTCGCCGCGTCGGTGGTCGTCGTCCTGCTGGCGGCGGTCGTCGGCTGGGCGGTCTGGCCGGACCGGCCGGATTTCCGCACCGAGTCGGCCATGCTCAGCGTGCGCTCCGGGCCGACCGGCGACGAGCCCGTCGACCTGGACACCACGTTCTACCTGCCGGAGGGCGCGTCGGCCGACCGGAAGGTCCCGGCCGTGCTGCTGGCCCACGGCTTCGGCGGTACGAAGGACTCCGTCCGCGCCGACGCCGAGGACCTGGTGGGCCAGGGCTACGCGGTGCTGACCTGGACCGCGCGGGGCTTCGGCCGCAGCGGCGGGCAGATCCACCTGGACAGCCCCGACTACGAGGTGCGCGACGCCCAGCGGCTGCTGGACTGGCTGGCCGCCCGCCCCGACGTGCGTACCGACGCCGCCGGTGACCCGCGGGTCGGGGTGGTCGGCGGCTCGTACGGCGGCGGCCTGGCCCTGCTGCTGGCCGCCCAGGACCCCCGGGTCGACGCGATCGTCCCCATGATCACCTGGAACGACCTGTCCCGCGCCTTCCTGCCGGAGAGCACCGGTAGGCCGGCCACCGAGGGCGTGTTCAAGAAGGGCTGGGCCGGCATCTTCTTCGGCGGCGGTGGCAGCGCCGGCTCCGGCCCGGCCGGGCTGTCCGGCAACACCGCCGCCGTCCAGCCGGAGGGCGCTCCCGCGTCGGCCGGTGCGCCCAGCCCGCAGCCGGGCAACGGGCCGGGCAGCCGGTCGCCGCGCGTGCCGGGGGCCGCCGCCGACCCGGCCTGCGGCCGGTTCGCCGCCGACGTCTGCGCCGCGTACCTGCGGATCGCCACCACCGGGCGGGCCGACCAGGCAGCGGTGGACCTGCTCCGGCGCTCCTCCCCGGCCGACGTGCTGGGCCGGATCAAGGCCCCCGCCCTGCTGGTGCAGGGCGAGGCGGACACCCTCTTCCCGCTCACCGAGGCGGACGCCAACGCGCGCGGCATCGCCGCCGCCGGCACCCCCGTGCGGGTGGCCTGGTTCACCGGCGGTCACGACGGCGGCGCCGGCCCGACCAGCGACTCCGACCGGGTGAAGTACCTGACCGTGCAGTGGCTCGACCACTACGTCAAGGGCACCGGCGCGGCCCCCGGCGACGACTTCACGTTCTCCCGGATCGCCGGCTTCGACGCCCTCGACCGGGGACTCGTCGCCACCGGGTACCGCACCGCCGACTATCCCGGGGTGACCGGGGACGCCAGGCGCGAGGTGCCGGTGACCGGGCCGGCCCAACCGGTCGCGAACCCGCCCAACGGCAACCCGGCGGCGATCTCGGCGATCCCGTTCGCCGGGTCGCTCGGCTCCCTGCTCGACGGGGTCGCCGGCGACGTGCCCGGCCAGCACGCCCGGTTCGAGTCGACGCCGCTGGCCGAGGCGGTGGACGTGGTGGGCGCGCCCACCGTCACCGTCCGGGCCGCGTCGGCGACCGGCGAGGCGGTGCTGTTCGCCAAGCTCTACGACGTCGACCCGGCCGGTGCGGCGACGCTGCCCGACGGGCTGGTCGCACCGATCCGGTTGACCGGGCTGCCGGCCACGATCGACGCCGCGCAGCCGGTCCAGGTGACCCTGCCGGCGATCGTCCGCCGGGTCGAGGCCGGGCACCGGCTGCGGGTGGTGCTGGCCACCGCCGACCAGGCGTACACGACGCCGGCCGCACCGGCCGTCTACACGGTGGCGGTCGACGGGGCGGTGAGCCTGCCGACGGTCACCGCCACCCCGATCCCGACCACCGCGACGGTGTGGCGCTGGGTGCTGGTCGGCCTGCTGGCCGCGATCCTGGTCGGGCTCGTCGTGGTCGTCGCCGTGGTCCGCCGCCGGCACCGCCGCCAGGACGACTCCGTCCACCCCGAGTACGCGGGCATCCCGCTCGCCGTCCGCGACCTGCGCAAGGAGTACGCGGACGGCTTCGTCGCGGTGTCCCGGGTGGACTTCGAGGTGCACCCCGGCCAGGTGATGGGGCTGCTCGGCCCGAACGGCGCGGGCAAGACCACCACCCTGCGGGTGCTGATGGGGCTGACCCAGCCGACCGCCGGGGAGATCTACGTCTTCGGGCACCGGCTGGTGCCCGGCTCGCCGGTGCTGTCGCGGATCGGCGCGCTGGTGGAGGGGCCCGGTTTCCTGCCGCACCTGTCCGGCCTGGACAACCTGAAGGCGTACTGGCGGGCGACCGGGCGGCCGTGGGCCGACGCGCACTTCGACGAGGCGTTGGAGATCGCCGGTCTGGGCGACTCGGTGCACCGGCGGACCAAGAACTACAGCCACGGCATGCGGCAGCGGCTGGCCATCGCGCAGGCCATGCTGGGCCTACCGGAGCTGCTGGTGCTCGACGAGCCGACCGACGGGCTGGACCCGCCGCAGATCGCCGAGATGCGCCGGGTGCTCCAGCGCTACGCCACCGACGGCCGGGCGGTGCTGGTCTCCAGTCACCTGCTGGCCGAGGTGGAGCAGACCTGCACGCACGCGGTGGTGGTCAACAAGGGCCGGATCGTCGCCGCAGGCCCGGTGGAGGAGATCGTCGGCGAGTCGCCGAGCACCCTGTTCGAGGTGACCGACCAGGCCGCCGCGCGGGAGGTGCTGAGCCGCCTCGACGCGGTGCAGGTGCTGACCGCCGACGACGCCGGTGCTCTGGTGGTGGACACGAACGGGACCGCCCGCAGCGAGGTGGTGGCCGAGCTGGTCCGGGCGGGGATCGGGGTGGACCGGGTGGTGCCACGGCGTCGCCTGGAGGACGCGTTCCTCGCCCTGGTGGGCGAGAACTCTCGGGGAAGCGGTGACCGGTGATGGCAGGTTCTTCGGTGGGCACGCCGTCGGGCGGCGCGGCTGCGCGTGGCGGGGCCCCGGACGGGACCGCCACCGGGGCGTCCGGGCCGGGCGGGGCGGCGGCCGGGTACCGGCCGGGGGCGACCCTGCCGTTCGGGGCGGAGTTCCGCCGGCAGGCGTCGCGGCGGCGGACCCAGTTGGCGCTGGGATTCATGGTGCTGCTGCCGTTGATCATCCTGGTGGCGTTCCAGTTCGAGTCCGGGGACGACGACGGCGGGGGCCGGGGCGAGTTCGCCAGCCTCGCCGACCTGGCCACCTCGGGCGGGCTCAACTTCACCCTCTTCTCGATCCTGGTCTCGGCGTCGTTCCTGCTGGTCGTGGTGGTGGCGCTGTTCTGCGGTGACACGGTCGCCAGCGAGGCGAGCTGGGGCAGCCTGCGGTACCTGTTGGCGGTGCCGGTGCCCCGGGCCCGGCTGCTGACGGTGAAGCTGCTGGTGGCGCTGGCGTACTCGGGGCTGGCCCTGCTGTTGCTGGCCGGTACGGCCCTGCTCGCCGGCACCCTGCGCTACGGCTGGTCGCCGCTGACCAGCCAGGTCGCCGCCGAGCTGACCCCGACCGAGGGGCTGGTGCGGCTGCTGGCGGTGCTCGGCTACCTGGCGGTCGTGCTGCTGGTGGTGGCCGGGCTGGCGTTCCTGCTGTCGGTGGTCACCGACGCCGCGCTGGGCGCGGTCGGTGGCGCGGTGCTGCTGTGGATCCTGTCCAGCATCCTGGACCAGATCACCGCGCTGGGTGTGCTGCGCGACTTCCTGCCGACCCACTACAGCAGCGCCTGGTTGGGCCTGCTGTCCACCCCGATGCAGACCGACGACGTGGTCCGGGGCGCGATCTCGGCGGTCAGCTACGCCACCCTGTTCTGGGGCCTGGCCTTCTGGCGCTTCACCCGCAAGGACGTCACGAGCTGAACCGGCCCGTCGGACGGGCCGCCCTGCCCGCCCCGTCGGACGGGGTCGCCGTCGCAACGGGGCCGATGGTGCGGTGTCACTGCCGTTGGATGCCGCGACATCGGCCCCGTTGGGGTCGATCACGACCTCGATCACGACCGGGTCGCGGGGCAGGTCAGGAGGGGCCGGGGAGGGAGACGGTGACCACCAGGCCGCCGTCGGGGCGGGGCACGGCCCGCACCGTCCCGCCGTGGGCGCGCGCCACCGCCCGGACGATGGACAGTCCCAGGCCGAAGCCCCGCTGACCGGCGACCCGTTCCCGGTTGAGCCGGCGGAACGGCAGGAACATCGTCTCGACCTCGTACCCGGGCACCACCGGCCCGCTGTTGCTGACGGTGAGGGTGGCCCGGCCGTCGACCACCGCCGTGGCGACCGAGAGCCAGCCGTCGACGTCGACGTTGTGCCGGACGGCGTTCTCCACCAGGTTCTGGGTGAGCCGTTCCAGCAGCACCGGGTCGCCGGCCGTACGCGCCGGGGCCAGTTCACGGGTGACGGCGAGCGTGGTCGACCGGGCGGTCTGCTCCGCGACGTGCCCGGCGATCTCGGCGAGATCCACCTCGGCGTGTTCGGCCAGGGCGTTCTCCGAGTCGGCGAGGGTGAGCAGCCCGTCGATCAACCGTTCGTGGCGTTCGTTGACGGCCAGCAGGGTCTCCCCGAGCTGCCGCAGCTCGGGTGGGGAGTCCGGCCGGGTGATCGCCAGCTCCACCAGGGACCGGTTGATCGCCAGCGGGGTACGCAGTTCGTGCGAGGCGTTGGCGACGAAGCGCCGTTGCCCGTCGAAGGACCGGTCGAGGCGTTCGAGCATCAGGTCGAACGTGTCGGCCAGCTCCTTCACCTCGTCGGTCGGCCCGACCAGGGCGATCCGCTCGTGCAGCCCCCGGCCCGCGCCGTCGGCACCGGCGATCCGGCGGGCGGTGCCGGTGATCTGCTGCAACGGCTGCAACGCCCGGCCGGCGACCAGCCAGCCGAAGGCGACCGCGGCGATGGTCACCACCGCCAGCGCCACCCCGCCCTGGGTGAGCAGCGAGTCCAGGGCGTCGCGCCGGGCGTCGTCCTGCACCTGCCGGACGATGGTGCGCAGGTGTTCGGCCTGGTTGGCGCTGATCTGGGTGCCCTGCGGCAGCGAGATCGACTCCTTGCCGCCGCTGCCGCGCAGGTTGAACCCGAGACCATGGGCGAGCCGCTGGTCGACGAGCACGTACGTCACGGCGAGCAGCACGGTGCCGGCGAGCAGGAACAGGCCGCCGTAGATGAGGGTGAGCCTGGCCCGGATCGTCGGTTTCCTCATCGGATCTGGTATCCCACCCCGGGCACCGTCTCGATGACCGCCGGGTCGCCGAGCTTGCGGCGCAGCTTCATCACGGTGACCCGCAGCACGTTGGTCATCGGGTCGATGTGCTCGTCCCAGGCGCGTTCCAGCAGGTCCTCGGCGGAGACCACCGCACCGTCGGCGCGCAGCAGCTCGGCCAGCACGCCGAACTCCTTACGGGACAGCGGCACGAAGTGCCCGTCCCGGGTGACCTCCAGCCGGGACGGGTCCAGGACGATCCCGGCCCGGCTCAGCTTCGGCGGGGCGGCCGGGCGGGTGCGCCGGGTCAGCGCGTGCACCCGGGCGCTCAGCTCGACGAACGCGAACGGCTTGGTGAGGTAGTCGTCGGCGCCGATGGCCAGGCCGGCGACCCGTTCCCGCACGGCGGCGGCAGCGGTCAGCATCAGCACCCGGGTGTCCCGTTCGGCACGGACCAGCGCCCGGCACACGTCGTCGCCGTGCACGACGGGCAGGTCCCGGTCGAGGACGACCACGTCGTACCCGTTGACGCCGATCCGCTCCAGGGCCGCGTCGCCGTCGTACGCGACGTCGACCGCGAACGACTCCCGGCGGAGCCATTCGGCGATCGCGTCCGCGAGCAGCTTCTCGTCCTCGCACACCAGTACGCGCACCGTTCCATCCTCGCCTATGCCGGGATAACCACCGCGTTAACGCCATCGCTTATGCCCTGGATACCGCCTCAGGAGTTGAGTTATCCCTAATGCCGGCTCTCTGCCGGCCGAAGGGAGACCGACGATGCGACGAGATCCACTGCGACTGCTGCTGGCCCTGCCCGTGCTGGCGGCCCTGGCCCTGAGCGGCTGCCAGGGCGGGGGCGACGACGACCCCGGGGTGGCCACCGCCGGTGGCGGCGGCGCGGAACCCTCGGTGTCCGCCGCCGGGCTGAGCGACGAGCAACGCCAGCTCAAGTTCACCACGTGCCTGCGGGAACAGGGACTCGACGTACCGGACCCGCAGCCGGGGGAGAAGGGGCCCCGGTTCGACTCGGGGGCGGACATCGACCTGGGCAAGGTGCAGGCGGCGCTCCAGGAGTGCCGCGAGTACGCCCCCAACGGGGGGCAACCCCGGCAGCTCGACGCCGAACAGACCGAGCAGGTCCGCAAGCTGGCCGGCTGCATGCGGGAGAACGGTGTGCCGGACTTCCCGGACCCGTCCGCCGACGGGCGCATCCAGCCCGGCAAGGCCAACATCGACCTGAAGGACCCGAAGGTGCGGGCCGCGTTCGACAAGTGCCGGGAGATCATGCCCAACCTGGGTGAACGCCGGAGGACGTCATGAGCACCACGGCCCGCCCCGCCGAGTCGACCGTCACCGCACCCGACGAGCCACCGGCCCGGCGGCGACGCCCCCGGGTCGGGGTGCTCCTCGGTGCGGTCGCCCTGCTCGTCGTGGCGGTGGCGGTCGTCGCGGTCACCTCCGCCGCCGACGGCCGGGCCGACCGGTCCGCCGCCGTCGACCGGCCGCCGGCGACCGCCACCGTGACCCGGCAGACCCTGGTCGACCGGGAGACCAAGAACGGCGAGCTGGGGTACGGCACCCCGCGCGCCCGGGAGAGCCGGCTGGCCGGGACGGTCACCTGGCTCGCCCCGGGCGGCGCGACGGTCAAACGCGGCAAGGCCCTCTACCGGATCGACGACGAGCCGGTGGTGCTGCTCTACGGCGGTCTGCCGGCGTACCGGATGCTGCGCTCCGGGGTCAGCGGCACCGACGTCAAGCAGTTCGAGCAGAACCTCGCCGCGCTCGGGCACACCGGCTTCGACGTCGACGAGGACTTCACCTCGGCGACCGCCGACGCGGTCCGCGACTGGCAGGAGGACCTGGGCCTGCCGGAGACCGGTCAGGTCGAACCGGCGCGGATCGTCTACGCCCCCGGCGAGGTGCGGGTGGAGAGCCACGCCGTGGAGGTGGGTGACACCGTCGGCGCGGGCAAGGTGGTGCTGTCGACCACCGGCACGGCCCGGCTGGTCACCTGCACCCTGGACGTCGAGGACCAGCGGTTGGCCCGCAAGGGCGCGGAGGTGACCATCACCCTGCCGGACGGCACCCGCAGCACGGGTCGGGTCGACACGGTCGAGACCGTGGTGCAGACGTCGGCGGCGTCCGGCAAGGACCCGGAGACCGAAACCAAGATCGAGGTCACCGTCACCGGGGACGACCCCAAGGTGCTGGCCGGCTACGACAAGGCGGCGGTGGATCTGGGCCTGATCGCCTCGGAGCGTGCCGACGTGCTCTCCGTACCGGTCGCGGCGCTGCTCACCCTCGCCGAGGGCGGTTACGGGCTGCAGGTCGTGGAGGACACCGGCACCCGGATCGTCGCGGTGCGCACCGGCCTGTTCGCGGCCGGTCGGGTGGAGGTCTCCGGTGAGGGGGTCACCGCGGGGCTGACCGTGGGGATGCCCGGTGACTGACCCGGCCCGGGTCGCCGGCCCCGACCACGTGGTCGAGCTGCGCGACGTCACGAAACGGTACGGCGACACGGTCGCCGCCCTCGGCGGGGTGTCGATGACCGTCGACCGGGGTGCCCTGGTGGCCATCGTCGGCCCGTCCGGGTCGGGGAAGTCCACCATGCTCAACGTGATCGGCACGCTGGACCGGCCCAGCTCCGGCGCGGTCCGCATCGACGGGTACGACGCCGCCCGGCTGTCCGACCGGGAGTTGTCCGCGCTGCGGGCCAGCCGGATCGGGTTCGTGTTCCAGCAGTTCCACCTGGCTGCCGGCGTACCCCTGGTGGAGAACGTGGCGGACGGCCTGCTCTATGCCGGGGTGCCCCGGCGGGAGCGGCGGCGGCGGGCGGAGGCGGCGCTGCGACGGGTCGGTCTGGGGCACCGGCTGGACCACCGGCCGCACCAGCTCTCCGGCGGTGAGCGGCAGCGGGCGGCGATAGCGCGGGCGGTGGTCGGTGAGCCGCCACTGCTGCTGGCCGACGAGCCGACCGGCAACCTCGACTCCAGCTCCGGCGCGGGGGTGATGGAGTTGCTGCACGAACTGCACGCGGCCGGCACCACCGTCGTGGTCATCACCCACGACCGGGAGATCGCGGCGAGCCTGCCCCGGCAGGTGCAGATGCGCGACGGGCTGATCGTGGCGGACTCCGCCGCGCCGACCGAAGGGGTGCTCCGATGACCACGACCCCACTGCGGCCGACCGGCGCGCAGCGCAGGGGTGACGCCGGGCGACCGGAGCGGCTGCGACCGGCCCGGATGAGCCCACGGGACGTGCTGCGGGTCGGCGGCGTGGGGCTGCGTACCCGGCCACTGCGGGCGTTCCTGTCCGCCCTGGGCATCGCCATCGGCATCGCGGCGATGATCAGCGTGGTCGGCATCTCGTCGTCGTCCCGGGCCGACCTGGACCGGACGCTTGCCGCCCTCGGCACCAACCTGCTCACCGTCGCGCCGGGCAGCACGCTCTTCGGCGCGGACGCCCAGCTGCCGGTCGAGGCGGTCGGCATGATCAGCCGGATCGGCCCGGTACGCCAGGTGTCGGCCACCGCGCAACTGCCGGACACCCCGGTCTACCGGTCGGACCGGATTCCGGCGGCGGAGACCGGTGGCCTGGGCACCCAGGCGGTGGAGCTGGACCTCCTCGACACCGTCGGCGGTTCGCTGGCCAGCGGGACCTGGCTCAACGAGGCCACCGCGCGGTATCCGGCCACGGTGCTCGGGTCGGTCGCCGCGCAGCGGCTCGGCCTCGGCGCGGCCGGGCCGGACATCCAGGTGTACGTCGACGGGCGGTGGTTCACCGTGATCGGCATCCTGCGGCCGGTCCCGCTCGCCCCGGAACTCGACTCGTCGGCGCTGGTCGGCTGGTCGGCCGCGACCACCTACCTCGGCCTCGACGGCCACCCGACCCGGATCTACACCCGCTCGGTCGAGCAGCACGTCGAGGCCGTCCGGGCGGTGCTGGCGGCGACGGCCAACCCGGAGCAGTCCAACGAGATCCAGGTTTCCCGGCCGTCGGACGCGCTCGCCGCCCAGCAGGCCACCGACGAGGCGTTCACCGGCCTGCTGCTCGGGCTGGGGGCGGTGGCGTTGCTGGTCGGCGGGGTGGGGGTGGCCAACACGATGGTCATCTCGGTGATCGAGCGGCGGGCCGAGATCGGGCTGCGGCGGTCGCTGGGTGCCACCCGGGGGCAGATCCGGACCCAGTTCCTCGCCGAGTCGCTGCTCCTGTCGGCCCTCGGCGGCGTCGGCGGGGTGCTGCTCGGCGGCCTGGTCACCGCCGGTTACGCCAGCTCGCAGGGGTGGCCGACCGTGGTGCCGCTCTGGGTGGTGGCCGGCGGCATCGGGGCGACCATCGCCATCGGCGCCCTGGCCGGGCTCTACCCGGCGATCCGGGCCAGTCGGCTCTCGCCCACCGAGGCGCTCGCCGCCCCGTGACCGCCCGCCGCCCCGTGACCGACGGCCCGTGACCGCTCGCCGCCCCGTGACCGCCCGCCCGTGACCGACGGCCCGGCGTCGTCCGGTCGGCGACGTGCCCCCGGCCCGCGCGTCACACCCCTCTCCGGGTGTGACGCGCGGGCCGGGGTGGCCCGCCGGACGGTGGGGACCGTTCCGGCCGGCGGGCCACGGTCAACCGGCCTGGGTCACCGGCGGCTGACCTTGATCAGCTCCCAGCCACCCTTGGGGACGCCGGGCGTCGGGTCGGTACGCAGGTTCATCGGGTTCGCCATCCCGACGTAGAGCGTGGAGCCGTCCACGATCATGGTGCGTACCCCCTGGTTGAGCGGGTTGCCGAAGCCTCCGGTGTCGACCGCGCGGGCGGGACGGTCCGGCGCGTCGAACGCCCAGAGGTCGGAGCCGAAGGTGGGCGGGGTGGTGGCACCGCCCGCCGGAGGCGTCGGCAGTTGACCCTCCAGCGAGATGTAGGCGAAGTCCATGGTGCCGATGTAGAGCCGGCCGCCGGCCACCGCCATCTTCCAGGCGTACAGGTTGAACGGGTCGCCGAAGCCGGAACCGCCGTAGACCGGGGTCACGCCGGTGGGTGCCGGCGCCCAGGCGCCCACGCCGTTGTTCGCGGTCGGGTCGAAGGCCGGCAGGGTGGACTCGCCGTAGAGCGTCTCGATCCGTTCGTGCGCACCGCCGAGGTTCTGGCCCCGGAAGACGGCGAACGCCCGCTGGGTGTTCTGCACGGTGGCCTGGAGTTGCGCCTGGCTACGCGGCGGGTAGACCGAGACGTGCAGGGCGGTCGCCTGCAACGGCACGTGCATGGTGCCCCAGTAGAGCCGGCCGCCGAAGGAGGCGAGCCCACCGAGGGCGTACGCCCGGCGGACCACCGGGTCCGGCTCGTACTCGGCGGCCGACCAGACCTGCGTCCAGTTCCCGGCGTCCTGCGGGTTGAGCCCGGGTGCGCCGACGGCGAGCAGCGGGCTCATCCAGATGCTGGCCAGGTCGTTGGGGTCGTCGGCCGGGGGCGGTGCCAGCGGGGTGCCGCTGTCGCCGGGGGCCACCGTGGTGACCGCGGACGGGGCGACGGAGCCCTCGACGATCGCCTTGGGCCAGGTGGAGACGTAGAGCCGGCCCTGGTGTTCGGTGAGGTCGGCGACCTGGGTGGGCAGGTCGGCGACCTCGGTGAAGGTGAACGGGGTGGTGCGGTCGCCGGTCCAGCGCAGCACCTTGCCCGCCTCGCCACCGTTGACGCCCACGCCGACCCCGGCGTAGAGCGCACCGCCGGCCACCACCCAGTGCCTGATGTTCTCGTACGCGGAGAGGTTGGTCGAGCCGAGGTACCGGCCGGTGACGCCGTCGAAGGCGAACACGTTCACCCCGCCGATCACGCTGGGCCCGGCGAGCAGCACGACCCCCTGGTGGGCGGCGGCGCTGCGCAGCCCGGCGGTGGTGTTCAACAGGTTGGCGTCCGCCGGGGAGGCCGACGTGATGTCGGCGGTGCGCTCGACGAGCCGTTCGGTGGCCAGGTCGTAGGTGTAGACCTCGGGGGTGCGGTGGTCGCCGAGGGTGGCCGGCCAGGCCGGGTTGGTCCGGGCCGGCTGGCTCTGGTCGAACTCGCAGACGTAGTCGTCGTTGAGGATCGGCTCGCGGACCTGGTAGCCCTCGGGCTTGAGGCAGAGCACGTTGGCTCCGGTGCCGAACCAGAGCCGCCGGCCGACCTGGGCGAGCCCCCAGACGTACGACTGGTTGACCTTGGGCTGGCCCTCGGCGCAGGGCGGTCCGGGGGGATAGTCGACCCCGACCCCGGCGAAACACTCGTCGGCGGCGGCCTTGGCGAGCAGCCGTATCGATTCGGGCCGGGTGTCGGCGCTGGCCGGGGTGGCGAGAAGAGGTAGCAGAATCAGGGTGCCGAATGTGGCGAGCAGTCGTGACGGCAGGAGCGGTCGACGTCGCACGGTGGTCCTTTCCGTGAATGCCGGTCGAGGTGGCGTTCAGCCGGGACGGGGAGTGTTCATACCGCTCTCGACCAGGGAGAATGGGGGGTCGACGTGACGCACGGAATGGCAGCACCGGTCGCCTGGGTAACCTCGTCCGGTGGATGTGCGAAATTGCCGGCACGAGAATCGCGGGCCGGTCGGGTGTGGTGCGGTTACTGATGAATCCGGGGGTGGGTTCGCAGTTCCGGGCGTAACGTGGTGACGAGGTTAACGTATTACGGTGGCCGTTACCGCCATATGAGTTGTTAAGGATTATTGAACTGCCCGGGAGGCCGGTCGACGCGAGGGGCGGCGGTTCGGAAGCGACGTCGGGTGCCTCGACGCGGGTGCCGGGTGAATTGCTGATGGGTCCGGCTTTCGGGGTCTCCCGGGAATACCGTGCCAACCGGTTGCTGTCGTCCGAAGCCGGCGCGCGGGCCGCGGCGGTCGGTCGTGGGTGCCGCCTGCCGCTGCGGCGGGTGATGGGTCTCCGTGCCTGCCGGCGTGCTCAGTGGACGCGCACGTCGCACGGCGGTGGTGCGGTCGGGGCGACGGTCGGCAGCGGCGCTCGGGAGGTGTGCCGGCCGCGCCGCCCGGGGTGCGGCACCCGGGGTCGGATGGGGGTGCGGGTCGCCCCGCGAAGGGCCCACCGGAGACCACGCGAATTGTGCGCATATTCATTTACCATAAACATCGTGTATGAACTTGATGACAGTTCATTCATAGTTAACAATCATTACGCCCGGCACCCGCGTCGACCGCCGTCGGGGCGGTCGGCGCGGGTGCGGTGGGCGGGTCTGGTGCCGATGGGCCCGGCGTCGGGCCGGCGGGGGCGGCCCGCGGTGCGGGGGGTGGGGTATTGTCTCGCAACGGGATCTTCCCAGAAACAAAGAATTTATCGATTTAACTGCTTCGATGCCTCATCATGAGGGGAAGTAATCCCTTCCATGGAGGTTCCCATGAACGTCTCTCGGCTCGGCGGGCCGACCCTGTCCCTGTACCGCATGGTCATCGGCCTGCTGTTCATGCTGCACGGCCTGTCGTCGGTCTTCGGGTTGTTCGGCGGCAACCCGGTGACCGGCAAGGCCGTCCCGCTCGGCGCTTGGCCGGGCTGGTGGGCCGCGCTGATCCAGCTGGTCTGCGGCGCGCTGGTGCTGGCCGGTCTCTTCACCCGGCCCGCGGCGCTGCTCGCGTCCGGCTCGATGGCGTACGCCTACTTCGTGGTGCACCAGCCGGAGGGCCTGCTGCCACTGCGCAACGGCGGCGAGCTGTCCGCGCTGTTCTGCTGGTCGTTCCTGCTGATCGCGGTCCTCGGCCCGGGTTCCTGGGCGCTCGACACGCTGCTCGGCCGCCGGCGCTCCGACGCCCCGGCGGCCCCGGTCTCCGAGCCCGCCTCGGTGTCGGTCTGACGCGCTGACCCGGGTGGCCGGGACCGCCTCGACCAGGCGGCCCCGGCCATCCGGCCGGTCAGGGGTTGTAGGGAGCGTCGGTGTGGCTCACCTCGGCGAGCGTGCTGCCGGACAGCTTGTAGACCGAGGTGCGCTTGATGTCCAGCTCGGCCATGCCCCGGCTGGGGCTGCGGGTCAACCAGACCACGGTGGCCCGCTGTCCGGCCACGCTCACCGACACGACCGGGGTCCGGTCGCCGAGATCGGTCAGCGCCCGGAACACCGGCAGCCCACCGTTGTTGCGCCACACCGCGACGGTGTAGAAGGTGCCGCTGCCCCCGGAGTTGATCGAGACCACGCCGACCGCGTCGTCCGCGCCGTCGCCGTCGAGGTCGCCGATGCCGCAGGGCTTCTGGAGCGTCACGGTCGCGCCGTCCTCGCCCGACCACTGCCCCTCGCTCAACGGCAGGTAGTCCGGATAGCCGTTGTAGGGCGTCTTGCTGCTACCGAGCCTGGCACCCGCCAGATGAGCGCAGGTCAACGGAGCCTTGACCACCGGTGCCGGGGCAGTGGTGGTGACCGCCGGGGCGGTGGCGGGGGCGCTCTTCTTCTGCGGGGTCGGCTCGACGCCGGTGGGCGTCGGCTCGACCGTGGCCGCGTTCAGCACCGAGGCCGTGGAGGGCTCGGCGGACGGGCCGACCGTCGGTGCCGCCCCGTCCTTCGTGCCCTGCTCACCCCCGCACGCGGTGAGCAGGCAGACCAGGGCGAGACTGGTGAGGCTCAACGGTATCCGTCGCATTGCCGGGGGTCCTCTCTCGACATCAGATCACCCGCACCGTACTGATCGATGGCAATGCCGGTCATCGGCTCCACGGCCCGCCCGGGTCGGCCTGTCGGAGCGCCGTCAGGGGCCGACCGGGGGGCCGGCGTACGGTTTCTCCGCCCGGTGCTTACGGACGTGTTGAGCTGGAAACTTCCCCGAAACACCGGTGTCGGCCGGGGTGCCCGGCCGATGCCAGGTGACAGGGTGGCCAACGCCATGGTTCACACCGTGGGAAGCAGGCTGGGCGATGGCCGCGAAGCTGCCTAGACTCGGTCTCACAACTGCATACCTCATCCAGAGGGGCTGAGGGATACGGCCCGACGACGCCCCGGCAACCACCCCGCGCGCTCATCGCTGAGCGTCCGGCGGGGCAGGTGCCAATTCCGTCCCCGCCGCAGGGTGCGATGCGGGGAAAGATGAGAGGAATCGACATGACGTCGACGCTCGCCGCCCCCGGTATCGACACCGCCGCCAGCCCCGCCCGTGCCCTGGTCTGCCGCGCCTGCTCCGCCCGCTACCCGCTCGCCGCGCAGCACGCCTGCTACGAGTGTTTCGGCCCGCTGGAGGTCGACTACGACGCCGCCGCGCTGGCGCGCGTCACCCGCGAGCAGATCGAGGCCGGCCCGCAGAACATCTGGCGGTACGCCGCCCTCCTGCCCGCCGGCCAGGACCCGGCCACCCGGGTCACCCTGGACCCGGGGCTGACCCCGCTGGTGGCGGCCCCCCACCTCGCCGCCGAGCTGGGCATCAGCGCGCCGCTGTGGGTCAAGGACGACAGCGCCAACCCGACCCACTCGTTCAAGGACCGGGTGGTCTCGGTGGCGCTCACCGCCGCGAAGGCGCTCGGCTTCGAGCGGTTCGCCTGCGCCTCGACCGGCAACCTGGCCAACTCGGTGGCCGCCCACGCGGCCCGCGCCGGCGCACCCTCGGTGGTCTTCATCCCGGGCGACCTGGAGCAGGGCAAGGTGATCACCACCGCCGTCTACGGCGGCGACCTGGTCGCCATCGACGGCTCGTACGACGACGTGAACCGGCTCTGCGGCGAACTGGTGGAGACCGACGAGTTCGAGGACACCGCCTTCGTCAACGTCAACGTCCGGCCCTACTACGCCGAGGGCTCCAAGACCCTCGGGTACGAGGTGGCCGAGCAGCTCGGCTGGCGCATCCCGGCCCAGGTGGTCATCCCGATGGCCTCCGGCGAACTGCTCACCAAGATTGACAAGGCGTTCACCGAGCTGGTCGAGATCGGCCTGGTCGAGGCCCCGGCCGGGGGCTGGCGGGTGTTCGGCGCCCAGTCGGCCGGCTGCAACCCGATCGCCGCCGCCCTGCACGCCGACACCGACACCATCACCCCGGTCCGGCCGACCGGCATCGCCAAGTCCCTCAACATCGGCGACCCCGCCGCCGGCCTGTACGCCCTGGAGGCGGTGCGGCGTACCGGCGGCTGGATGGAGTACGTCGACGACGACGAGATCCGCGCCGGCATCCGGCTGCTGGCCCGCACCACGGGCGTCTTCGCCGAGACGGCCGGCGGGGTGACCGTGGCGGTGCTGCGCAAGCTGGTCGAGTCCGGCCGGCTCGACCCGACCGCCGAGACGGTCGTCTTCAACACCGGCGAGGGCCTGAAGACCATCGACGCGGTCGCCGGTCAGGTCGGCCCCACCCACCGGATCAAGCCGTCCCTGCGGGCCGCCCGCGACGCCGGCCTCCTCTCCTGAACCCGGCGCGGTGTCGGCCCCCGTGCGCGGTGTCGGCCCCCGCGTCGGCCCGCCCCCGGTCCGTGCCAGGGTGGTCGACCCATCGGGGTGCGGGTTGCGGTGTCAGTCGGCCGGGATACCGCCTCTCCGGCCCCACTGTGTCGATCATGGGCACAGGATGGCCCGAGTGGATCTCTGGGTGACCGGGTTTTCGCGGTGCGTGGTGAAAACCCGCCGGGAAGGACTTGACGGCAGGAACCGGGCGGCGGAAGATGCTCCGTGCGGGAGGGCTTTCGCCGGAGACTTTTCAAGTTCTTGCGACCCAACGCCGGAGGCGTTGTGCGAACGTCCCTCCCGACCAACGTGAACCGGGGGCCAGCGGAAAACCGCTGGCCCCCGGTGTCGTCCACGGGAAGACTCGCGGCGTGGCCCTGGACATCGCGACGATCGACCGGACCGATCAACCCACCCTCGACGCCCTCTACCGGATCGCGGCCATGGTCGAGGCGACGGAATCCCCCGACCTCCCGCCGCTCTGCCGGCGACGCTTCGAGGCACCGCTGTGGCACCCGATGCCCGGCATCGACACCCGGTGGTCGGTGGCCCGGCTCGACGGGGTGCCCGTCGGCTGGGTCCGGATCAACCTGCACCTGCTGGACAACACCGAGAACGCCAGCATGGAGCTGGCGGTGGACCCGGCGTACCGGCGGCGCGGGGTGGGGCGGGCGTTGTTCGCCCACGTCCGGCGGCTGCTCCGGGAGGCCGGCTGCAAGCGGGTGGTCGGCTCCGCCGTGACCCCGCTGCCGGACGGGCCGGTCGGGGCGACGCCGGGCGGTCCGGGTGGGACGACGCCGGGCGGGCCGGGCGGTCCGGGTGGGACGACGCCGGGCGGGCCGGGCGGTCCGGGTGGGACGACGCCGGGCGGGCCGGGCGGTCCGGATGGGACGACGCCGGGCGGGCCGGGCGGTCCGGGTGGGACGACACCCGATGAGCCTGGTGCGTCGGCGGCGGGTGGGCGGTCGTCGGGCGGCGCGGTCGGGGCGGGGCGGGAGTTTCCCGGGGCCGCCTTCGCGGCGGCGCTGGGTGCCCGGCCGGCGCTGGTGGACGTCCGTCGCCGGCTCGACGTCACCGCGCTCGACCGGGACCGGCTGGCGGCGCTGCGGGCCGGGGCGCGGTCGGCCGCCGCCGGCTACCGCACGGTCCGCTGGCACGGGCACCCACCGTCGGAGCATCTCGCCGACCTCGCCTACCTGGAGGGCCGGATGATGACCGACGCGCCCCTGGGTGACCTGGAGTGGGAACCCGAGCGGGTGGACGCCGAGCGCATCCAGGGCATGGAGCGGGCGCTGGACGCGCGGGGCGTCCGCCGGTACAGCGTCGCCGCCGTGCACGGGGAGTCCGGCCGGCTGGTCGCGTGGAGCGTGCTCAGCCTGGCCGCGAACACCACCCGGCACGCCTGGCAGCAGATCACCATCGTCGACCCGGCCCACCGGGGGCACCGGCTCGGCCTGCTCTGCAAGGCCGAGAACCTCGAACACACCCTGGCGTACGAGCCGGAGCTGAGCGTGGTCGACACCTACAACGCGGCGGCGAACACCCACATGATCGCGATCAACGAGCAGCTCGGGTTCCGGCCGGTGGCCGGGTCCACGGAGTGGCAGTCGACCATCTGATCTGTGACACGCCCCTACTGATCTGGTCGTCATCTGTTGCATGATGGCGGGCATGACGGAGACCCCGCACCCGCTGTACGACAGGCACGCCGACACCCTCCACCGGGCGCTGACCGCGATCACCGAGCGGGGGTACTGGTCCGCGTATCCCGAATCACCCAGCCCCCGGGTGTACGGCGAGACGGCCGCCGCCGACGGCAAGGCCGCCTTCGAGGCGTACCTCGGTGGTGACTTCCCGCTCGACCAGCCCGGCACGGCCGACCGGGTCGCCACCGAGACGAGCCCGTTCGGGGTGGCCCTGGACGTGCGCTACCCGCACCCGGGCGCGGACGAGGTGGTCGCCGCCGCCTCCGCCGCCCTGCCGGCCTGGCGTGACGCCGGCCCGCAGGCCCGGGCGGGGGTGTGCCTGGAGATCCTCGCCCGGTTGCACAGGCACATCTTCGAGCTGGCCAACGCGGTGCAGTTCACCAGCGGGCAGGCGTTCGTGATGGCGTTCCAGGCCGGTGGCGCGCACGCGCTGGACCGGGCCCTGGAGGCGATCGCCTACGCGTACGCCGAGATGACCCGGCACCCGGGGACGGCCGGCTGGGAGAAGGCCGCCGGCAAGGGCGACCCGCTGCGGATGACCAAGACGTTCCACGTGGTGCCGCGCGGGGTGGCCCTGGTGATCGGCTGTAACACCTTCCCGACCTGGAACTCGTACCCCGGGCTGTTCGCCTCGCTGGTCACCGGCAATCCGGTGGTGGTCAAGCCGCACCCCCGCGCGGTGCTGCCCCTGGCGATCACCGTGCGGTACGCCCGGGAGGTGCTCGCCGAGGCCGGCTTCGACCCCGACCTGGTGCTGCTCGCCCCCGAGGCCCCCGGCGAGCAGCTGGCCTCGACGCTGGCCCTGCACCCCGCCGTGAAGATCGTCGACTTCACCGGTTCCACGGGGTACGGCGACTGGCTGGAGGCCAACGCCCGGCAGGCGACGGTCTACACCGAGAAGGCCGGCCTGAACACCGTCGTGATCGACTCCACCGACGACTTCGCCGGGATGTGCCGCAACCTCGGTTTCACCCTGACCCTCTACAGCGGGCAGATGTGCACCACCTCGCAGAACATCCTGATCCCCGCCGCCGGCATCGAGACCGACCAGGGGCACAAGAGCTTCGACGAGGTGGCCGCCGGCATCGCCGCCGCCGTCGGGAAGCTCACCGCCGACCCGGCCCGGGGGGTGGAGCTGACCGGGGCGATCGTCAACGACGGGGTGCTGGAACGGCTCGCCGAGGTCACCAAGGTCGGTGAGGCGGTGCTGGAGTCGCGGGCCGTCACGCACCCGACGCTGCCCGACGCGGTGGTCCGGACGCCGACCATCGTCAAGCTCGCGGCCGCCGACACCGAGGTCTACGGCCGGGAGTGGTTCGGGCCGATCTCGTTCGTCATCGCCACCGACTCAACCGCGCACGGCCTGGAGATCATGCGGTCCACGGTGGGGGAGTGCGGCGCGCTGACCGCCGCCGTCTACTCCACCGACGAGGCGGTGCTGGACGCCGCCGAGGCCGCCGCGATCGACGCCGGGGTGCACCTGTCGGCCAACCTCACCGGCGGGGTCTTCGTCAACCAGTCCGCCGCCTTCTCGGACTTCCACGGCAGCGGCGCGAACCCGGCCGCCAACGCCGCCCTCACCGACGGCGCCTACGTGGCCAACCGCTTCCGCATCGTGCAGTCCCGCCGCCCCGCCTGACCCGCCCCCGCTCTCGCCCCGGTGATCAAGAGCTTCGCGCCAGATCCGGCCTCCGGTCGACCTGGACCTCTTGAGCACCGGGGCCGGGCCGGCGGGGTCGGGCGATCGGAGCGGACGAGCGGGTGGGGGTCAGGCGGGACGGCGCATCTGGAGCTCGTTGAGGGCGGGGATCTTGGGGTGCGGGACGCGTACCCCGGTGTCGGTGAAGCCCAGGCGGTGGTAGGCCCGGCAGGCCCGGTCGTTGCCGACCACCACCTCCAGCATGAGCTGCGGTCGGCCGCAGGCGCGCGACCAGGCGGCGACCTCGTCGATCAGCGCGCCGAGCAGGCCGCTGCCCCGCCAGGAGGGGGTCACGTAGACCGCGTAGACGACGGTCAGGTCCGGCTCGTCGGGGGAGAGGGTGCCGCCCGCGTGCCCGACCAGCCGGCCGCCGGGGTCGGCCACGAACTGGGCGGTGTGACACCCCTGGGACACGTACGCGATCCGGGCCGCGTAGTCGGCGTGCGGCCGGGCGGCGGCCTCGGCGACGGTCTCCAGGAAGGCCAGCGGTGCGTCCGCGAGCATCTCCAGCCGCAGCGCCCGCATCCGGGCCGCGTCCTGCGGACGCACCCGGTGCACGGGGGCCGTGCGGGTCGCCGGTGGGGCCGGGGCAGAGGTCATGGAGGCATGCATACCGCAGCGACGTTCACCGATGGGTAACCGGGTCGATACCCGTCTGATTTGACCAGATTTGTGGTCGTGCGCTGTCGTCACTCCTCGTGTAGCGTGCGATTTCGGTCACCGATTCAGCGGCCCTCACCGACCGCCGCAACGGTGGCTCTCCGCTGTCGGCCCGCCGGCAGTCCGGAGTTGGGGAACGCCGCGCAGAGTGAGGAAGTGCACCGTGGCACAGGGCACCGTCAAGTGGTTCAACTCCGAAAAGGGCTACGGCTTCATCGCCGTCGACGGCGGGCAGGACGTCTTCGTCCACTTCTCCGCCATCGAGATGGATGGCTACAAGGCGCTCGACGACGGTCAGCGGGTGGAGTTCGAGATCGCGCAGGGCCAGAAGGGCCCGCAGGCCGAACGGGTCCGCGTCATCGCCTGACCTCCCACCGGTCCCGCCCCTTCCCGGTGACGGGGCGCGTCGGGTCCCCACCCCCGGGCCGTTGCCCCGGTGGCCGGGCGGGTTCCCACCCGTCGGGTGCGCCCGGGTGACGGCTGGCGGTACCGACCGGTGCCGGGAAAGATCGTGAACCGTCCAGGCGTCCCCGCTGAGGAGGGTTCATGTCCGACCAGTCGCCTTCGGGTCCGCCCGACCCCGCTGCCGGGTCTCCGGGCGGCCCGTGGGGGCAACCGCCCTGGGGTAATCCCGCCGGTCAACAGCCGTGGGGCACGCCCGCCGGTCAGCCCGGCTGGGGCACGCCGCCCGGTCAGCCCGGCTGGGGGACACCCGGAGCGTGGACGCCGGGCTGGGGCCACCCGCCCGCCGGGAGCCTCCCGCCCGGGGCCGGTCCGTATCCGGGCCAGGGCGGCGGACCTGCGCCGTACGCCGGCCCGTGGGGCCCGGAGGACCCGCTGGTCAACCCCCCGTACGCCGGCCTTGAGGGGTGGTTGAGCCGGTGCACCGGCGCGGTGCGGCGCAGTTGGCGGCCCCTGCTGCCGCTGATGCTGCTCACCCAGGTCGTGCCGGCGGTGGCGGTGTCCCTGCTCTCGCTCGGCATGGGCCCCGACGCCACCATGCTGCCCGCCGACGGCTCGCTGCCCGAGGACTACCTCACCGACCTGGTGATCTACGGCGTCTCGGTGTTCCTGGTCGCGCTGGCGTTCGGGGTGGTGCAGGGCATCGGCTGGGCCGGCGGGACCTGGGTGGTGGCCCGGCAGGCCGCCGGGCAACCCGCCGACCTGCCCGGCGCGCTGCGCTACGGCGCGCGCCGCTGCCTCGGCCTGTGGGGCTGGATGCTGGTGCTGGGTGTGCTCGTCGGCGTCGGGTTCTGCCTCTGCCTGCTGCCCGGCATCTACCTGGCTTTCGCCCTCGCCCTGGCCGGCCCCGTCTACCTGTTCGAGGGGCAGAACCCGGTCGGCCGCTCGTTCCGCATGTTCCACGACCGGCTGGGCATGGTGCTCGGCCGGGTGGCGCTGGTCGCCCTGGCGGTGTTCCTGGGCAGCGTGCTCGGCGGGGTGGTGGAGTCGGTCGGCACCCTGCCGTTCGGCACCGACCCGTTCACCGCGCCGGGCACCGCCGTGGGCGCGGTGGCGGTGATCCTGGTCAGCGCGGTGCTGGTCGTCCCGGTCTACCTGGTGCAGCTGGTCGGGCTCGTCGTGACGTACGCCGAGCAGCGGGCGCAGGAGGGGCCGGTGAACGTCACGCGACTGGTGGCGGAACTCGGCTGACCGGCCCCATCGTGCTTGCACTCGGCAGGGGAGAGTGCTAAACAAGTCATTGGCACTCGCATACGATGAGTGCCAATGGTCGGGGCGGTAGGGCCACGGTCACACAGGCGTCTCGATGGCGTCGGGGTGGCACATGGCCGGTCGTCGCGGGCTGTCCGGCCCGACCGAGGAGGACGTCGTCGTCGCCAGGTGGCGACGTCCCCAAGGTGCGTACACCAGGCGGCCCGTCCGGGGCACAACACCCGGGTGGCCCGTGAGTGTCCAGGAGGACAACGCCGTATGGCCAAGATGATCGCGTTCGACGAAGAGGCTCGCCGCGGCCTCGAGCGGGGCATGAACCAGCTCGCCGACGCCGTGAAGGTGACCCTCGGCCCCAAGGGCCGCAACGTGGTGCTCGAGAAGAAGTGGGGTGCCCCCACCATCACCAACGATGGTGTGAGCATCGCCAAGGAGATCGAGCTCGAGGACCCGTACGAGAAGATCGGCGCCGAGCTGGTCAAGGAGGTCGCCAAGAAGACCGACGACGTCGCCGGTGACGGCACGACGACGGCGACCGTCCTGGCCCAGGCCCTGGTGCGCGAGGGTCTGCGCAACGTGGCCGCCGGTGCCAACCCGATGGCCCTGAAGCGGGGCATCGAGGCCGCCGTGGCCAGCGTCTCGGAGGAGCTGTCCAAGCTCGCCAAGGACGTCGAGACCAAGGAGCAGATCGCCTCCACCGCCTCCATCTCCGCCGGTGACAGCACCGTCGGCGAGATCATCGCCGAGGCGATGGACAAGGTCGGCAAGGAAGGCGTCATCACCGTCGAGGAGAGCAACACCTTCGGGCTGGAGCTGGAGCTCACCGAGGGCATGCGCTTCGACAAGGGCTACATCTCCGCGTACTTCATGACCGACCCGGAGCGTATGGAGGCCGTCTTCGACGACCCGTACCTCCTGATCGTCAACAGCAAGATCTCGTCGGTGAAGGACCTGCTCCCGATCCTGGAGAAGGTCATGCAGTCGGGCAAGCCGCTGCTGATCATCGCCGAGGACCTGGAGGGCGAGGCCCTCGCCACCCTGGTCGTCAACAAGGTCCGGGGCACCTTCAAGTCGGTCGCCGTCAAGGCGCCGGGCTTCGGTGACCGCCGCAAGGCCATGCTGACCGACATCGCCATCCTCACCGGTGGCCAGGTCATCAGCGAGGAGGTCGGCCTCAAGCTCGACGCCGTCGGCCTCGACATGCTGGGCCGCGCCCGCAAGGTCGTGGTGACCAAGGACGAGACCACCATCGTCGACGGTGCCGGCGACGCCGACCAGATCCAGGGCCGGGTCAACCAGATCCGGGCCGAGATCGACAAGAGCGACTCCGACTACGACCGCGAGAAGCTGCAGGAGCGGCTGGCCAAGCTGGCCGGCGGCGTCGCGGTGATCAAGGTCGGCGCGGCCACCGAGGTCGAGCTGAAGGAGCGCAAGCACCGCATCGAGGACGCCGTCCGCAACGCGAAGGCCGCCGTCGAGGAGGGCATCGTCCCGGGTGGTGGCGTCGCGCTGGTGCAGGCCGGCAAGACCGCCTTCGACAAGCTGGACCTGACCGGCGACGAGGCC
The DNA here is from genome assembly GCF_049863385.1 of Micromonospora sp. WMMD723. NCBI lineage: Bacteria > Bacillati > Actinomycetota > Actinomycetes > Micromonosporales > Micromonosporaceae > Micromonospora > Micromonospora sp. WMMD723. The sequence goes on along the minus strand of NZ_JBMKNR010000001.1, from coordinate 1,363,567 downwards.
ACCGGCGCGCAGATCGTCAAGATCGCGCTGGACGCCCCGCTGCGGCAGATCGCCGTCAACGCCGGCCTGGAGGGTGGCGTGGTCGTCGAGCGCGTCCGCAACCTGGACGCCGGGCACGGCCTCAACGCCGCCAGCGGTGAGTACGTCGACCTGCTGGCCGCGGGCATCATCGACCCGGCCAAGGTGACCCGGTCGGCGCTGCAGAACGCCTCGTCGATCGCGGCGCTCTTCCTCACCACCGAGGCCGTCGTGGCGGACAAGCCGGAGAAGACCCCGGCCGCCCCGGCTGGCCCGGGTGGCGGGGACATGGACTTCTGAGTCCAGCTCCAACACCGCAACGGGGCGGGCCGCGCGAGCGGTCCGCCCCGTTGCGTGTCCGTGGCCCGTCCCATCCGGGCCGGCTCACCCCGGGGACGGGGAGCGGTCAGCGGCGGGCCGCCCGCACCGCCGCGTAGGCGTCGACCAGCCCGGCCCCGCTCGACGCTGTCACCGGGCCGCAACTGAGATCGGCGGGCCCGGCCGGTTGCGCGGTGTCCCGCAGGATGCTCCGGGTCCGGGTCAGGTCGCCGACCAGCGCCGGATTCGCCGACCACATCAGCGCCACCACCCCCGCCACCTGCGGGGTGGCCATCGAGGTGCCGTCCAGCGTGGCGTAACCGCCGCCGGGCATCGCGGAGGTGATCCCCTCCCCCGGGGCGACCAGATCCGGCTTGACCACCCCACCCGCGACGGGACCCCGGCTGGAGAACTCGGCGACCACCCGGTCCCGGTTCACCGCCCCCACCGTCAGCACGTCCGCGTACGGGGCCGGCGGGTCGACGATCGACCGGCAGTCCGGGCCGGTGTTCCCGGCGGCGGCCACCACCAGGATGCCCGCCGCCTCCAGGGCGGCGGTCGCCGGACGGAGCGCCCCCGGGTCACAGCCCTCCACCGGTGGGCACCCCCACGAGTTGGTCAGCACGTCCGGGGCGCGCGCCGGGCGTCCGTCGGTGAACGGGTCGCCACCGGCCGGGAACGGGGCCAGCATGAACTGGAGACAGTCCAGGTAGTGCGCCGGGCTGCCCAGGTTGCGATCGAGGTTGACACAGCCCACCCACTGCGCGCCGGGAGCCACCCCGATGCCGTCGCGCCCCACGGCGCTGCCCGCGGTGTGGGTGCCGTGACCGCCGGAGTCGGCGGGGGAACGGGTGTGGTTCCACGGGTCGTACCAGGAGTCGTCGCCGCCCCGGAAGCCGGCGGCCAACGCCGGGTGGGTGCCGTCGACCCCGGAGTCGGAGCTGCCGACCACCACGCCGGAGCCGGTGACGGACAGCTCCGACCAGACCCGGTCGGCCCGGATCATCCGCAGGTTCCACTCCGGCCCGGTCGGTGCGGGCTGGTCGCCCCGGCTGACCGGGGCCGGTGCGGGCAACGGGCGCAGCCGCTGGCTGACCAGCACCCGGGCCACCTCGGGCCGACCGGAGAGCCAGGCCCGCACCGCCGGCCCGCCGTCGGTCTCGATCGCGTTGACCAGGTAGTACGGCGTCGGGTCGAGGCCCAGCCGGCTCAGGTCCCGGCGCAGCCCGCCCTGGGTGCGTTCGGCGGTGGCGACGAGCCTGCGGTAGACCTCGGCGGTCCGCGCCTCCCGGCCCGCCCGACCTGGCGTACCGGCGGGGATACCGGAGAGGTCTGCCTGCTCGCGGAGCACCACCAGCAGCCGCTCGCCGTACAGGCCGGGCTGGCCGGCGGCCACGTCGACCACCCCGACGGTGAGCAGCAGGACGGCCGCGCCCGACGCGGCGACCAGCCGGCGCGGCGCGCGCCCGCGTGGCCGGGCGAGCAGCACCCCGTACCCGATGGCCAGCAGGAGCGCGACGGCGAACCCGACGCCCGAGGCGACCGCGACCCAGTACGGGACGTCGCGGGTGGTGGCCAGCAGGACCGAGATCTCCTCCGGGTCGGTGAGCGCCAGCGGGCCGAACACCGCCAGGCCGACCAGCCAGCGCACCGGCGCGGCACCGGCGGGCCGGCCGGCCCGCCGGGCCGCCACCTGGCACGCGCCCAGCGCGAACCCGACGGGCGGGACGAAGAGCAGCGCGGGAAGCTGGACGCCCGAGTGGCCGGTGCCCGCGCCGACCAGCAGCAGGACCACCCCGGCGACCAGGCCGCCGACCAGCACGGTACGGGCGGCCCGGGGTGGCCCGTCGCCGGTGAAGGGGGCCCAGAACCGGTCGTCGAGCAGCGCCCCGGCCAGCAGGCCGACCGCCGTCGCGGCGAGCGCGGCGAGCACCGTCTCCAGCAGGCCGCCCAGCGCGCCGAACCGGACCCACGGCAGCAGTAGCGCCAGCCCGGCGGCGACCGCCAGCAGGGTGACCGCCTGCGGCCGGCCGACCCCGCCACCCGGTCCGCGACCGTGGTCGGCCTGCTGGTCGCTCCGCCGGCCCTGGTCGGCGGGCGTGGCGGGCCCGGACGTGGGGCCGGTGCCCCCGGGCGCGGTGGTCGGGGCGGGCACGGCGGTGGTCGGCCGGGCCGGGGCGGGCACGGCGGCCGGCCGGGCCGGGGCGGGCAGCCGGCTGGTCAGCAGCGCGAGCAGCGTCGCCGTCGCGGCCAGCGCGGCCAGGTACGCCTCGTGGTGGACCTGCGGCAGTGCCCGCAGCGACCCGAGGGCGACCAGGGCGAGCGCGGCGGCGAGCCAGGACCGACCGGTGCCCCGGACCCGGGGGGAGCGGGGGAGCAGGGCCAGCAGCAGCGCGGGCAGGCCGACCAGCAGGGCGGTGGCCAGGCTGAGGGCGGGCCAGAGCCACGCCTGCCGGTCCCATCCCGCGGCCACCTGCAACTGCTCGACCGACCAGCCGACCGCCTGGAGCAGCACGGCGAGGGTGACCGTCCAGCCGCCGGCGAGGGCGGCGGCCACCACCGGCCACGGGCTCGACGGACGGGCGGCGGCGCTCGGCGGGAAGCCGTATCCCGGTGGCGGGGGTGTGTCGGCCAGCATCCGGAAACAGTACGACGCGTCGCTGCCGCTACGACCAGGCCGGGAGCCACAGCCGCGCGGCGCGTCGCCAGCCAGCGCCTCCCGCTGCTCCGAGCGCCCGACCATGTTGACGGAGAGTGGTCATCGTCTCGGCGGTCATGCGTACCCATGGTCACCGGTCGGACGGTGGGGAATCCGGCCGGTTCCGGGCCTGCTGCGGGTGGGACCGGGCGGGTTACGGTGGACGGGTGCGTGACCCCAATGTGACCCGATCCGCCGCCGGTCAACTCTCCCCGCAGCGCCGCGCCGCGGATCTGCGCCGGCTCCGGGCCGAGCGGTTCGACGTGCTGGTCATCGGAGGCGGGGCGACCGGGGCCGGTGCCGCGCTCGACGCCGCCTCGCGGGGGCTCAAGGTCGCCCTGGTCGAGGCCCGCGACTTCGCCGCCGGCACCTCCAGCCGGTCCAGCAAGCTGATCCACGGCGGCCTGCGCTACCTGGAGCAGTTGGAGTTCCACCTGGTCCACGAGGCACTGACCGAGCGCGGGCTGCTCGCCACCCGGCTCGCCCCGCACCTGGTCCGGCCGGTCCCGTTCCTGATCCCGCTGCCCGCCGGGCGGGGGCTGCGCGACCTGCCGGCCCGGCTGTTCCGCCGCTCCTACTACGGGGCCGGCGTGGCCGCCTACGACGCCTTCGCCGGGCTGTTCGGCACCGGCCGGGGAATGCCGCTGCACCGGCACCTGACCCGGGAGGGTGCCCGCCGGGTCTTCCCCAGCCTGCGGGCCGACGCGCTGGCCGGGGCCATCCGCTACTACGACGGGCAGGTCGACGACGCCCGGCTGGTGGTGACCCTGGCCCGCACCGCCGCCAGCCTCGGCGCGACCGTGGTGAGCAGCGCCCGTGCCGTCGGGCTGGTGCGGCAGGCCCGGGAGGTCACCGGGGTCCGGGTCCGCGACCTGGAGGCGACCCCCGGCTCCCCCGACGCCGAGTTCGAGGTACGCGCCCGTACCGTCATCGCCGCGACCGGCGTGTGGAGCGACGACATGTCCCGGATGCTCAACGACGTCGGGCTCCGCCCCGGCGTGCGGGTCCGGGCCTCCAAGGGGGTGCACCTGGTGGTGCCCCGCTCGGCGATCACCGGCGAGACCGGGCTGATCGTGCGCACCGCGACCAGTGTGCTGTTCGTCATCCCCTGGGGCGGGCACTGGATCATCGGCACCACCGACACCGACTGGCGGCTCGACCGTTCCCACCCGGCCGCCTCCGCCCGCGACATCCAGTACCTGCTCGACCAGGTCAATCTCGTCCTGGACCGGCCGCTGTCCAGCGCCGACATCGAGGGCGTCTACGCCGGGCTGCGTCCGCTGCTGGCCGGCGAGGCCGACTCCACCTCGAAGCTCTCCCGGGAACACGCCGTCTTCGAGCCGATGCTCGGGCTGCTGCTGGTGGCCGGCGGCAAGTACACGACCTACCGGGTGATGGCCGCCGACGTCGTCGACCGGGCCGCCCACCGGCTCGGCGGCGTACGTCCCTCGCGCACCGCCGACCTGCCGCTGCTCGGCGCCGACGGGTACGCCGCGATGTGGCGGGACCGGGCCGACCTGGCCCGCCGGCACGGGGTGCCCGTCGGGGTGGTCGAACACCTGCTGGAGCGGTACGGCACGCTCACCCTGGAGGTGCTGGCGCTGATCGCCGCCGACCCGCTGCTCGCCTCACCGCTGGCCGGCGCACCCGAGTACCTGGCCGCCGAGGTGACCTACGCCACCCGCTCCGAGGGGGCGCTGCACCTGGAGGACGTGCTGACCCGGCGTACCCGGATCTCCTTCGAGACGGCCCATCGGGGCCTCGACTCGGCCGGGCACACGGCGGAGCTGATGGGGGCGGTGCTCGGCTGGGACGCGGCCACCCGGGAGCGGGAGATCGCGCACTACCGCGCCCGGGTCGAGGCCGAGCGGGAGTCGCAGCTCATGCCGGACGACGCGACCGCCGACGCGGCCCGCCTCGGTGCCCCCGACGTCCGGGGTTTCGCCGCCGACCGGGGTGTCGACGGTGTCGAGGACGGTCCGCTGCACCTGCCGACGTCTTCCCTCTGACCGGCCCCGGGGCCGGTTCCACCAGGCGGTGCGGGGCCGGTCGGCCGGTTCCGGACGGCGGCGGGGTGGGATAGGTTCCGGCCCGTGGTTCCCCCTCAGTGGTCACGCGCGCTCCTCGTCCCCGCCGTCATGACGGTCACCCTGACCGGCTGCGCGATGGCCGACCGGGAGGGCGGGTCCACACCGGAGGGCCGGGGCGGGACGACAGCGCCGGGGGCGAGCCGGGTCAGCCTGATGCAGAAACTCGGCGAGGACGGTCCACTGCGCTCGCTGACCGTCGAGCCGGACGGCCGGTGGGAGTGCGCCGACTGCGCCGGCGACGGGGTCACCTCGGCCGGTGCCCTGGACCCGGAGCAGGTCCAGCGGTTGCACCGGCTGCTGGCCGACCCGCGGCTGGCCCAGGAGACCGACCAGGCCCGCCGGTACCGGGCGACCTGCATCGACGCGTTGACGTCCAGCCTGCTCACCACGGCCGGCCTGATCACCTCGCAGGACTGCCCGGGTGAGGAACGACCGGCGGTGGCCGGCGAGATCCTGCTCCTGCTCACCCAGGCGACCCCGGCCGAGCCGGCCCGCTGAGCCTTTCCGGCCCGCTGAGCCTTTCCGGCCCGCTCAGAGCACCTTGCCCGGGTTGAACAGCCCGGCGGGGTCGAGCGCCGCCTTGATCGCCTGATGCACCCGGACGCCGACCGGACCGATCTCCCGGGCCAGCCAGTCCCGCTTGAGCAGCCCGACGCCGTGCTCGCCGGTGCAGGTGCCACCGAGTTCCAATCCGAGCCGGATGATCTCGTCGAAGGCCCGTCGGCCCCGTTCCAGGCTCGCCGGGTCGGCCCGGTCCACCACGATGTTCGGGTGCAGGTTGCCGTCACCGGCGTGGCCTACCACCCCGATCGGCACCCCGCACTCGGTGGCGATCCGGGCCACCCCGTCCAGCAGCGTCGCGAGCGCCCCCCGGGGCACCGCCACGTCGTCGATGATCAGGCCGCCGTTGCCGTCCGGGTAGGTGTCGACGGCGAACTTCTCCATCGCCGGGTGGGCCAGCCGGCGGGCCTGGAGCAGCGCCGCCGCCTCCACGGCGTCGGTCGCCGCGTAGACCTCCTGTGCGCCGGCCGCCGTGCAGACCTCGGCGATCCGGGCCAGGTCGTCCGCCGCCCGGGGGCCGGTGTCGGCGGCGGCGAGCAGCAGCGCCTGCGCGTCGGTCCGCAACCCCATCGGCCGGTACGCCTCGATAGCCCGCAGGTGCGTCCGGTCCAGCAGCTCCAGCAGGCTCGGGGTGAGCCCCTGCGCGGCGATCCCGGCCACCGCCGTACCCGCCCCGGCGGTCGAGCCGAAGACCGCCACCATGGTCAGCGACTCCTCCGGCGCGGGCCGTAGCGCCACGGTGACCTCGGTGATCACGCCGAGGGTGCCCTCCGCGCCGACGAAGAGCCGGGTCAGGTCGTACCCGGCCACGCCCTTGGCGGTACGCCGCCCGGTGCGCAGCACCTCACCGGAGGCCAGCACCACCTCCAGCCCGAGGACGTACTCGGTGGTCACCCCGTACTTGACGCAGCACATTCCCCCGGCGTTGGTGGAGACGTTGCCGCCGATGGTGGAGGACTCCCAGGAACCCGGGTCGGGCGGGTAGTACAGGCCCTGTTCCCGGACGGCGCGGGCCAGCGTGGCGTTCACCACGCCCGGCTGCACCACGGCGATCCGGGCCACCGGATCGATCTCCCGGATCGCGGTCATCGCGACGGTGCTCACCACCACCGCGCCGTCCACCGCGTTCGCCGCGCCGGCGAGGCCGGTCCGCGCCCCCTGCGGCACCACCGGTACGCCGTGCCGGGCCGCCGCCCGGACCACCGCCACCACCTGGGCCGTGTCCCGGGGACGGACTACCACCAGCGGCGTGCCGGCGGCGCAGAGATCCGCCTCGTCGCGCCGGTGCAGCCGCAGCAGGTCCGGGTCGGTGAGGACGGCCTCGTCGCCGAGGGCCGCCCGCAGGTCGTCGAGGAGGGGGGAGCCAGCCATGCGGCCGAGGCTAACCGGCGGCTAGATTGGCCGCCATGCTGTACCTGGACCGGCCCGCCTGGCCGTGGCGCGGTCGGCTCTGGTCGCACCTGATCAGTGACGTCTCCCCGGCCGAGCTGCACGTGTTCGCCGAGACGCTGGGGGTGCCCCGGCGCGGGTTCGACCGGGACCACTACGACATCCCCGCCGACCGGTTCGCCGTGGCGGTGTGGCTCGGTGCCCGGGTGGTGCCCAGCCGGGAGATCGTCCGGCTGCTGTACGCCTCCGGCCTGCGCCGCCCCAAACACCTCAACCCGGGCGCCGGTGACGCCGGACGGTGAGTCAGCGCAGAGACGCCAGCTCACGGCGGAGGTTGGCGCGGGCCGGTTCCTCCCAGCGGGCGGCCAGCGGGGGCAGCCGGAACAGGGCGGGCAGGGCGAGCAGCCCGTCGAGGACCCCCGCCCGGCCGGTACGGAAGTCCGCCTCGGGCACGTGTGCGTACTCGGCGCGGACCGCGGCGGCGTACCCGTCGTACACCTCGGGGGGTGTGGCCAGGACGGCCAGGTCGGCGTCGCAGAGCAGCGCGCCGTCGCGGTCGCCCGGGGTGACCAGGTGCCCGGCGGTGAGCAGCACCAGCCGGCGGACCTCGGCCACCGTGGCGGCCGGCACCCCCAGCCCGGCGAGCAGGGTGCCGGCCAGCTCCGCGCTGGCCCGTTCGTTGGCGTCGGCGGCGGCGCGCGGGTCGTAGACGGCGTCGTGCGTCCAGGCGGCGAGCGCGACCCGTTCCGGCCGGTCGGCCAGGTCGGCGTGCCGGTCGACCACGTCCAGCACCGCCCGCAGGTGGCGCTCCGTGTGGTAGCGCCGGTGCGGTTCCCGCCAGCGGGCCAGCAGGTCGGCCCCGGCGGCGGTCAGCGCCGGCCCGTCGACGGCCCCGGCGGCCCGCGCCGCCGCCACCCACCTGTCGATCAGCTCGGTCACCCGGACGATTGTGCCGCAGGGATGAACCGGTGCGACGTGGGTAGTCCCCGCCATGGCCGTGGCCCGGGACCGACAACCGTCGCTGCTGCGTCGGGCCGGGCTGCGTGACGCCGGCAACGACGTCGACACCGCGCGGATCGCCGGTGCCATGGCCTTCCTGCGCCAGCGGGGCCGGGCCACCCTGCGCGACCGGCTGCACCAGGTGCACCTGGCCCTGGGCCTGGCCGTGCAGGCGGGCCTGGCCGCCGCGCTGGCCTGGATCGTGTCGCACCACCTGCTGGGCAACCCGCAACCGGTGTTCGCACCGATCTCGGCGGTCGGCACCCTGGCCGCCTCGGTGGGCCAGCGGCTGCGCCGGACGGTGGAGCTGATCGTCGGGGTGGCGGTCGGGGTGTTCCTCGGCGACGTGCTGATCTACTTCCTCGGCACCGGGGGCTGGCAGCTCGGGTTGGTGGTGACCGCGGCCATCGTGCTCACCACCTTCTTCGGGGCCAGTGTCGCGGTGGTGATCCAGGCCGCCGCGACGGCCGTGCTGATCGTCACGCTGAGCCCGTCCACCGAGGATCTGGAGCTGCCCCGGTTCGTCGACGCGTTCGTCGGCGGTGGCATCGCGTTGCTGGTCACCGCGATCCTGCTGCCGCTCAACCCGCTCCGGGTGATCAACCGGGCGGCCCGGCCGGCGCTGGACCTGCTCGCCGACCAGCTCGACGTCTGCGCCCAGGCGCTGCGCGACCGGGACCGGGGGGCCGCCCAGCGGGCACTGGACCGGCTCCGCGAGAACAAGGAGGAACTGGCCACCTTCACCGAGGCCATCGAGGGGGCCAAGGAGACCAGCACGCTCTCCCCGGCCCGCTGGCACCGGCGCAGCGAACTGACCCACTACGCCGAGGCGGCCGACCCGATCGACCGGGCGATGCGCAACAGCGGCACCCTGATCCGGCGGTCGGTCACCATGATCGAGGACGACGAGCCGGTGCCCGACCCGATGCCGGACGCGGTGGTCCACCTGGCCGAGTCGGTCCGCCTGCTGCGGCACGAGTTCGCCGTCGGGGACGAGCCGGAGCGGGCCCGGGAACGGTCACTGCGCGCGGTCAGCGAGGCCGGCCGGGCGTACGACCAGGGGGTCGGGTTCTCCGGCAGTGTGGTGATCGCCCAGGTGCGTACCACCGCCAGTGACCTGCTGGTCGCCTCGGGGATCGAGCAGGAGGACGCCAACCGGCTGGTCCGGCAGGCGTTCGGCGACAAGGAGAAACCGGGCGGTGGTCCGGCCGAGCAGCACGCCGCCCCGAAACCGCCGACCGCCCCGCCGCTGGGCTGATCCGGCCCCGGACCGGGCCGGCCCGACCGCAGCGCCGGCCGGACCGGCCCACCGCGCACCGGGAGAGCCCGGCCGAACGGGCCGGGGATGACTACGCTGATCCACATGGCCGACACCCCGCCCGGCGGGCCCCCGCCGCCGCCCGCGCCCGCCGTACCGTCGCCGGACGCCGCGGCGCCCCGGATGCCGCTGCGCCGGCTCGGCTGGCGGCGGGTCCTGGTGCTGGCCGGGGTGGTGCTGCTGATCGCCGCCTGCGCGGTCTACATGCTCTACACGCTCGGCTCCAACCTGGGTCTGGACGCGCTGCTGGTCGGGGTGACCGCGGCGATCCTGCCGGTGCCCGTCCTGGTGGCCTGCTTCCTCTGGCTCGACCGGTACGAACCCGAACCGCTGAAGTACCTGATCTTCTGCTTCGCCTGGGGCGCGTTCGTCTCGACCGCCGCGTCGCTGACGGTGAACAACAGCTTCGCCGCCCTGTTCAAGGACTGGGGGCTGTCGTCGTCGCTGACCGGGGTGCTGGTGGCCCCGTTCATCGAGGAGCTGACCAAGGCGCTCGGTCCGATCCTGCTGCTGATCTTCCGCCGGCGGGAGTGGTCCGGGATCACCGACGGCCTGGTCTACTGCGGGCTGTCCGCCGTCGGGTTCGCCATGGTGGAGAACATCCTCTACCTGGGTGGCCTCGGGTACGCCTCGGGCGTCGACCAGTGGGGGCCGGCCACCGGCGTACGCAACGTCATCGTCATCTTCATCTCCCGGATCCTCTTCTTCGGCTTCGCCCACCCGCTGTTCACCTCGATGACCGGGGTGGGGCTGGGCATCGCCGCCCGCACCGCCGACCGGCGGGTACGGGTGCTCGCCCCGATTGCCGGCCTGCTGCTGGCGATGATGCTGCACGGCACCTGGAACCTGATCCCGACGCTGGTCCAGGCCACCGGCCAGGCGGTGATCTTCTTCTACGGGATGGTCGCGGTGATGGTGCCGATCTTCTTCGGCATGGTCGGTTTCGCGGTCTGGCTGCGCGCCTGGGAGGGCCGGCTCACCGAGCGGACCCTGCCCGACTACGTGCGGGCCGGCTGGTTGAGCCCGCCCGAGGTGGCCGCCCTGGGCAGCCTGGGCCGGCGGCACGCCGCCCGCACCTGGGCGCGGCGGGTCGGTGGCGACGCCGGGCTGCGTGCGATGCGCGGCTACCAGTTCGCCGCGACCCGGCTGGCGCTGCTGCGCGACGGGATGCGGCGTGGCCTGGACCGCAAGCCGGCGGAGCGGGAGAACACCCTGCGGGAGGAACGGCAGCTGCTGGAGACGATCGCGGCGTACCGGTCGTTCTTCGTCGGCCGGGACCCGCAGACGCCGGTGGGGGTCTGGGACGGGCAGCGCTACCACCTGCGGTTCCCCGACGGCACGCAGCGGGTCGTCGACGCCCCGGATTCGCCGGTGGTGCCGATCCCGGTGGTGCTCGCCCCGCCGCCGCCCCCGGCCTACCCGGCCGGGTACGGCCCGCCCGGCTGGTACGGCCCCCGCCCGGCCGCCCCCTGGCCGCCCGGCGGGCGCTGACCGGCCCGGCCCCGGGCGGAGTCGGGCCCGACGGGCGGGGTCAGGTCATCAGGGTGGTGAGGAAGTCGCCGAGGCCCTGGGCCATCGCCATCAGGGCCGCCCCGATCCCCTTGAACATCTGGGCCGCCCCGTCCGGGCGGAACGCCATGAAGTAGATCAGGAAGGCGACGCTGCCCCAGAGCAGCACCTTCTTCACGAGAACCGGCATCGTCCCTCCCCAGGGCACCTGGACGTGCCTGGCTTCCCGCCGGGAAGCGGGACAAACCGGTAGGCCGCCCGCGACGACCCCGACGCCCCGGGAAGGTCGGGCCCCCTACAGGTAGAGGCCGGTGCTGCCGGTGGACTCGCTCTCCACCCGTTCGGCGGCGACCGCGTGCACGTCCCGCTCGCGCAGCAGCACGTACCCCCGGCCGTGCAGTTCGACCTCGGAACGGTCGTCCGGGTCGAAGAGCACCCGGTCGCCGGCCACCACGGCGCGCACGTGCGGACCCACCCCCACTGCGGTGGCCCAGGCCAACCGCTTGCCGACGGCGGCGGTGGCCGGGATGACGATGCCTGCGGTGGAGCGGCGTTCGCCCTCGCTGCCGTCCTGCCTGACCAGCACCCGGTCGTGCAGCAGGCGGATCGGCAGGCCGGTGTCGAGGTTCGGGTCGGCGGTCACGCCAAGACGCTACCGTGTGGGCCGGTGACGCCCGTGCGGTGGTTGAGCCGATGCGGTGTGGGGCAATGAGTGGCGAAACTGCCCTACGGTGGCGGGCGTACGGACGTACCCTGTCCGGGCCGTCGCCGTGGGCGTCCCGGTGTCGTTTCTCAGGAGGTGCGCTTGAGCCGCTTCGAGCGGGTACGCGGCCGACTCCGCCGCGCGTACGAGTCCGGACGGGAGTCGGTCCGCGCGGGGCGCGCCGATCCGGTCGACGCGCCCGAGGGGGCCGCAGTGGCCACACCCGCGTCCCCCGGCCCGCCGGCCGCCCCGTCGGCGACGGTGGTCGGGGTCGAACCCCCGGCGGCCATGCACAACTCCACCTCCAGCCGCGACGACGCCGACGTGCCGCACGCGCTGCGGATCGCCGCCGCCTGGTCGTGGCGGTTGATCGTGATCGGCGTGGTCACCTGGGCGCTGCTGAAGATCGTCGGGACGATCAGCATCGTGATCATCCCGTTGGCGGTGGCACTGCTGCTCTCCGCGCTGCTCGCCCCGGCGGTGGGCTGGCTGCTGCGGGCCCGGTTCCCCCGGTCGCTGGCCACCGCGGTGGTGATGGTCGGCGGGCTGGCCGCGGTGGTGGGCACGCTGACCCTGGTGGTCAACGAGTTCATCCAGGGCGTGCCGGAGCTGAGCGAGAAGTCGTCGCAGGGCGTCCGGCAGATCCAGGACTGGCTCAAGACCGGCCCGCTGCACCTGTCGGACAGCCAGCTCAACCGCTACATCGAAGAGGCGCAGGGCTGGATCAACGGCAACACCGAGAGGTTCACCAGCGGGGCCCTGGCCACCGCCGCCACCCTGGCCGAGGTGCTCACCGGCGCGATCCTGGTGCTCTTCGCCACCTTCTTCTTCCTGCGCGACGGCAGCCGGATCTGGCGCTTCCTGGTCCGCCTGCTGCCGGTCGCCGCCCGGTGGAAGGTCGACGACGCCGGCCGGGCGTCCTGGGCCACGCTCGGCGCCTACGTGCGGGCCACCGTGCTGGTGGCGTTCATCGACGCGGTGGGCATCGGCATCTTCCTGGTCGTCTTCGACATCCCGTTCGCCTTCCCGCTGGCCGCGCTGGTCTTCCTCGGCGCGTTCATCCCGATCGTCGGGGCCACCCTCTCCGGCGGGGTGGCGGTGCTGGTGGCGCTGGTCGACAGCGGTCCGGTGACCGCGCTGATCATCCTGGGCGTGGTGATCGGCGTGCAGCAGGTCGAGGGGCACCTCCTGCAACCGTTGATCATGGGTCGGGCGGTCGCCATCCACCCGCTCGCGGTGATCATCGGGATCGCCGCCGGGGTGGTGCTCGCCGGCATCACCGGCGCGCTGGTCGCGGTGCCGCTGATCGCGGTGCTCAACACCGCCGTACGCCGGCTCGCCGCCCGCAGCGTGCCCGACACCCCACCGGACGCCGTGGTGGTCGCCTCCCAGGCGCCCTGACCGGCAACGGTCCGACCGACACCGCGAGCCGCCCGTTCCCCGCCGGGGAGCGGGCGGCCCGCCGTCGCGGGGTCAGAGCTTGGCCAGGCGCTCCAGCGCGCCCCGGGCCACCTCCGGCCGGGTGGTGTACCAGAACGGGGGCAGCGAGCGGCGCAGGAACGGCCCGTAGCCGCGCGCCGTCTCCAACCGCGAGTCGAGGACCGCGACCACCCCCCGGTCGCCGGTGGCCCGGATCAACCGGCCCACCCCCTGCGCCAGCCGGACCGCCGCGATCGGCACGCTGACCGCCGAGAAGCCGGACCCGCCGCCCGCGTCCACCGCCGCCGCGCGGGCCGCCGCCAGCGGCTCGTCGGGGCGCGGGAACGGCAGCCTGTCGATCACCACGAGCTGGCACGAGTCGCCCGGCACGTCCACCCCCTGCCAGAGCGACATCACCCCGAACAGGCAGCTCGACCGTTCCTCCCGGAACCGCCGCACCAGCAGCGGCAGCGCCTCCTCGCCCTGGAGCAGCACCGGCAGGTCGGTGCGTGCCCGCAGCAGCTCCGCCGCCTGCTGCGCGGCCCGCCGGGAGGAGAACAACCCGAGGGTACGGCCACCGAGCGCGCCGACCAGCCGCAGCAACTCCTCACCGGCCGCCTCGGGCAGCCCGGAGACGCTGGGCCGGGGCAGGTGCGCGGCGACGTACAGGATGCCCTGCCGGGCGTAGTCGAACGGTGAGCCGACGTCGAGCGACGACCAGCCCGGCCCCGACGTGGCCGGTACGACGCCGGTGGCGGCCCGGCTGCCCGGGGTGCTCGCCACCCCGCCGGCATCCGCCCCGCCGGCCCCGACCGCCGTACCGCCGCCGACGACGCCTGTCGACCGGCCGGCGGTGGCGGTGGCCAACGCGGCGGCGGCCGGGGACGGCGGGGCGGGCGGCGGCGCCTCCAGGCCGAGCGCCCGGGCCACCGTGTCGAACCGGCCGCCCAGCGCCAGCGTCGCCGAGGTGGCGACCACCGTGCGCTCGTCGTACAGGTGGGTGGCGAGGGTGCCGGCGACGGACAGCGGCGCGACCACCAGCGCCCGGCGGCTGCCGTTGTCCGGTTTCTCCACCCAGGCGACGTCGTGGTCGGCCTCCTCCAGCAGCCGCTGCGCGGTGGTCGACAGCTCGTCGAGCACCGCCTTGGCCTGCTGCTTGCGGACCGGGTCCGGGTCGTCGGCCTTGATGTCGCCGATCGCGTCGAGGGCGGCCCGGGTGGCCGCGTCCAGTAGCGTGCACGCCTCGCGCAGCGGGCCGGGCAGGCCGCCGGTGAGCCGGCCGGCCGGGGCCTCGGCCAGCCCCACGGCGAGCGCGTCGCCGGCCTCGGTGAGCCGGTCGGCGACGTCCGGTCGCAGCAGCGGACGGGCCCGTCGGGCGGAGCGGTCGATCTGCTCCGGCACCAGCTCGGCCTGGGCGGCCGAGGAGACCCGGTCGGCCAGCTCGTGCGCCTCGTCGACGATCAGCAGCTTGTGCGGCGGCACGATGTGCCGGCCGGCCAGCATGTCCACCGCGAGCAGGCTGTGGTTGGTGACCACCACGTCGGCCTCGCGGGCGCGGGCCCGGGACGCCTCGGCGAAACACTCCTGGCCGAACGGGCAGCGCGACGCCCCCACGCACTCGCGGGCCGGCATCGAGACCAGCCGCCACGCCTGGTCGTCGACGCCCGGGTCCAGCTCGTCCCGGTCGCCGGTGTCGGTCTTCTCGGCCCAGTCGCGCAGCCGCTGGATCTGCTTGCCCATCCGGCCGGCCTCGCCGAGCCACTTCGTCCCGCCACCGGGCCGCTCGGCGGGCGCGTCGAAGAGGGTGTCCTCCGGTTCGTCCTCGGTGGAGTTGTCCAGCCGGGCCAGGCAGAGGTAGTGGTGCCGCCCCTTGAGCACGGCGAAGGTCGGGCGGCGGCCGAGCAGCGGCTCGACCGCGTCGGCGAGCCGGGGCAGGTCGTGCTCGACCAGTTGGGACTGCAACGCCAGGGTGGCGGTGGAGACCACCACCGGCCCGTCCACGGTCAGCGCGGGGGCGAGGTAACCCAGCGACTTGCCGGTGCCGGTGCCCGCCTGCACCAGCAGGTGCTCGCGGGCGGCGATGCTGCGTTCGATCGCCTCGGTCATCTGCTGCTGGCCCGGCCGGGTCGCGCCGCCGGGCACCGCGCCGACCGCCGCCGCCAGCAGCTCGGTGCCGCTCGGCCGACCACCGCGCCGACGGCCGGAGCGGGCCGAGGGGGTACTGGGGCCGGCGGCGGTACGGGGCGGAGTCACCGTGCGACGGTACCCGCCGCCGCCGACAGTGGACGTGCCGCCGCCTCCCCGCGTGGCGCGGTCACCGTCCGGATTGTCGTGACCCCGGACGGGTCAACTCGCTGCGGCGGGGAGGGGTCGGAATCGGCTAGGGTGCGATTCATGCCGAGCGACGTGGTCCGTGTGATCTACCGCAAGTACGACGGCAGCGCCCACCGCGACTACCCGGCCCGCCGGCTGGCCGAGGACGACCTCGGGGTGTGGCTGGGGGTGACCGAGGGCACCGCCTCGGTCTACCACGGCCGGCCCTCGGTGGAGCAGATCCCCTTCGTCCTGCTGGTGCCGCACCACGCCTGGTGGACGGGCATGTTCAACCCGCCGCCCCGGACCAGCGAGGTCTACTGCGACATCGCCACCCCGGCCCGCTGGGAGGGCGACGACACCGTCCACCTGGTCGACCTCGACCTGGACGTGGTGCGCCGCCGGACCACCGGCCTGGTGGAGCTGCGCGACGAGGACGAGTTCGCCGAGCACCGGGTCCGGTTCGGCTACCCGGACGACGTGGTGGCGCAGGCGCAGGCGGCGGCGGCGAAGCTGCTCACCGCCCTCGGCGACGGCACCGAGCCGTTCGCCTCGGCGTACCGGAAGTGGCTGGCCCTGGTGGTCTGACCGGGCGTGGCCCGACCGACGCCCGGGAGGCGGCCGGTGCGGTGGTGGGCGAGGATCGGGGGATGCGCGCAGACGAGGAGACGGAGGTCGTCGTACCCGAGGGGGCGACGATGCGGCAGTTGTTGCGGGTGCCCGGTGGTGGCGGCCCGGTCGACCTGGGGGCGGTCGACCCCCGGGCCACCCCGGGGCTGCCCGTCGTGGCGGGCCGGGGCCGGGACCGTAAGCCGTGGGCCCGCCGGCAGGTGGAGCTGGTCGGTGCCGGACTCGCCCGGCAGCAGGAGATGCTGTTCGCCACCGCGCGGGCGGCCGGCGAACCGGGCCCGTCGGTGTCCGCTCCCGCCCGGGACGGGGCGCGGCTGGGCCGGGGCCGACCGGGGCGGCTGCTGCTGGTGCTCCAGGCGATGGACTGCGGGGGCAAGGACGGCACGGTGAAGCGGGTGGCCGGCGCGATGAACCCACTCGGCCTGCACCTCCGCTCGTTCGGCCCGCCGACCCGGCAGGAGCTGCGGCACGACTTCCTGTGGCGGGTCCGCCGGGCGCTGCCCCCGCCCGGGTACGTCGGGGTGTTCAACCGCTCGCACTACGAGGACGTGCTGGTGGCCCGGGTCGACGCCCTGGTGCCCGAGCAGACCTGGCGGGCCCGCTACGACCAGATCAACGCCTTCGAGCGGGAGTTGACCGACGGCGGGGTGACCCTGGTCAAGGTGATGCTGCACATCTCGCCGGACGAGCAGGCGCGGCGGTTGGCGCAGCGGCTGACCGACCCGACGAAGTACTGGAAGTACCAGCCCAGCGACCTCGACTCCCGGGCCCGCTGGGACGACTACCAGGCCGCGTACGCGGAGGCGCTGGGGCGGTGCGACACGGACGCCGCGCCCTGGTTCGTGGTCCCGGCGGACCGTAAGTGGTACCGGGACTGGGCGGTGGCGCACCTGCTGCGGGAGACGTTCGAGGGTCTTGATCTGGGGTATCCGGCTGCCGGTTTCGACGTGGAACGGGAGCGCCAGCGGTTGGCGAGTGGCGGTGGTGACGGCCGAGGTGAACAGCAGATGAACGAGCGGTGAATCGGTTCTGACCAGGGGTAGGCCGGCGGAGACCCGCTCCGGTGGGGTACCTAGCATGCATCAGCGGACGCCCCCTGGGGCGGCGGCCACCCTTCCACCGACACGACGAGGTCCGTGCTGTGAAGTTTTCCTTCCGTCCCACCGAGGGCGCTTTCTACGAGCTCTTCACCAGGGCCGCGCAGAACCTGGTGAAGGGCACGGAGCTGCTCAACGAGCTGGCCCTGCCCGGCGTCGACGTGCAGTCGGTCAGCGAGCGGCTGACCGAGGTCGAGCACGACAGCGACCAGATCACCCACGATCTCTACAAGAAGATCAACTCCACCTTCATCACCCCGTTCGACCGGGAGGACATCTACCGGCTGGGCTCGCTGCTCGACGACGTGATGGACCACCTGGAGGCGGTCGGCAACCTGCTCTACCTCTACGGGCTCACCAAGCTCCCGTCGCTGCCGCGCGAGCTGCACGAGCTGGTCAACGTGCTCGACCTCCAGGCCAAGCTGACCGCCGAGGCGATGCCCCGGCTGAAGTCGATGAAGGATCTCGAGGACTACTGGATCGAGTGCAACCGGCTGGAGAACGACGGCGACCAGGCGTACCGGATGCTGCTGGTCCGGCTCTTCTCCGGCGAGTACGACGCGCTGACCGTGCTGAAGATGAAGGAGGTCGCCGACGAGCTGGAGGCCGCCTGCGACGCCTTCGAGCACGTGGCGAACACCGTCGAGACCATCGCGGTCAAGGAGTCCTGATCCTGTGAGTCCCGAACTCATCGCCGTGCTGGCGGTGATCGCGGTGGCCCTGGCGTTCGACTACACCAACGGCTTCCACGACGCCGCCAACGCGATCGCGACAAGCGTCTCCACCCGGGCGCTGACCCCCCGGATCGCCCTGGGCCTGGCCGCGGTCGGCAACTTCGTCGGCGCGCACTTCGGCGCGGGGGTCGCCAAGACCGTCGGTGACGGCCTGGTCACCCTCCCCACCGGGGTGGGCAGTCTCGGGGTGGTCTTCGCCGGGGTGCTCGGCGCGATCGCCTGGAACCTGATCACCTGGTACTTCGGCCTGCCGTCGTCGTCCTCGCACGCGCTGTTCGGCGGGCTGGTCGGGGCCACCCTGCTCTCCACCGGCGGTGTGGTGCAGTGGATCACCATCGGCGAGAAGGTCATCCTGCCGATGGTGCTGTCCCCGATCATCGGGCTCACCCTCGGTTACCTGCTGATGCTGGCCATCCTGTGGGCGTTCCGCAAGGGGCAGCCGGGCAAGCTCAACCGGGGCTTCCGGTGGGCGCAGACCGCCTCGGCGGCGGCCATGTCGGTCGGCCACGGCATGCAGGACGCGGCCAAGACCATGGGCATCGTGGTGCTGGCCCTCTACACCGGCGGATTCCAGGACGACAAGACGCACATCCCGGGCTGGGTCTTCTGGACCTCGGCGACCATGCTGGCGCTCGGCACGTACGCCGGTGGGTGGCGGATCATCCGGACCCTGGGCCGTAAGATCATCGACCTGGGTCCGCCGGAGGGTTTCGCGGCCGAGACGGTGGCCAGCGCGGTGCTCTACTTCAACGCCCTGGTGCTCAAGGCCCCGATCTCCACCACCCACACGATCACCTCGGCGATCATGGGGGTGGGCGCGACCAAGCGGCTCTCCGCCGTCCGCTGGAACGTGGCCGGCAACATCGTGCTCGCCTGGATCATCACGTTCCCGGCCGCCGCGCTGATTGCCTGCCTCACCTACCTGTTGGTCCGCCCGCTGTTCTGACCGTCGTCGCCGAGGGGCCCCCGGTCCCGGGGTGCCCCTCGGCGACGCCGTGCTCAGGCGTAGTCGACGCCGATCCTGGCCCGGATGTCGTCCAGCAGGGCCATCACCTCCAGCGTGACCGCGTGCGGCACCAGCGGGCTCTCGGTCAGCCCGGCCGCCAGGCAGCGCTGCACCTCGACGGCCTCGTACTGGTAGCCGCCGCCGGCCGGGTCGTCGGTGAGCGTCTCCGGCTCGGCACCGGCCCGGTGCAGCACCGCCGAACCCGGCCGGAAGAACGGTTCGGGCAGCTCGATCCGGCCGGTGGTGCCGGTGATCGCGGCGGTCAGCGGGGTCGCCCCCACCATGCCGCAGCCGAGCGTGGCGACCGCGCCCGAGTCGTACCCGAAGACGATGCCGGTGTTCTCGTCCACCCCCTCCGGGCTGAGCTTCGCCCACGCCTGCACGTGCTGCGGCACGCCGAGCAGCAGGTGGGCCAGGCTCACCGGGTAGACGCCCAGGTCCAGCAGGGCGCCGCCGCCCAGCGCCGGGTTACGCATCCGGTGCTCCGGCGGGAAGGGCCCGGCCACCCCGAAGTCGGCCCGCACACCTGTCACCTCGCCGATCGCCCCGGCCCGGACCAGCTCGACCAGGCGCAGGATCAGCGGGTTGCAGCGCATCCACATGGCCTCCATCAGGAAGACCCCCCGGGCCCGCGCCAGCTCGACCAGCTCGGTGCTGGTGGCCAGGTCCAGGGTGAACGGCTTCTCCAGCAGCACCGCCCGGCCGGCCTCCAGGCAGATCCGGGCCGCCTCGTGGTGGGCGGCGTGCGGGGTGGCCACGTAGATCGCGTCCAACCCGTCGTCGGCCGCCAGCTCGGCCCACGAGCCGTACGCCCGGTCGGCCCCGTGACGTCCGGCGAACTCCTCGGCACTCCCGATGGTCCGTGAGCCGACCGCGACCAGTTCGGCCCCCGGCACCAGCCGGAGGTCCTCGGCGAACCGGCCGGCGATGTGGCCGGTGGACAGAATCCCCCAACGTGTCATGCGCCCACGCTAGCCCGCCGCTCGTCAGGCGTCGGCGGCCCGGCACCGTCGTCCCGCCCGTCGGGGCCCGCGCGTCGGGGCCCGCCCGCCGGGAACGTCGGACCGGGGACGTCGAACCGGGGACGTCGACCGGGAGGCGTCCGCCGGGGTCGTCGGCCCGGGTCGTCGGCCCGGGGGTGGTCCGGGCGGCGGGGCTAGGCTCGGCGCATGACGATCGACGGCACCGGTTTCCCCGCCCCGCCGGCCCTGGTCGAGCACGCCCGTCGGTTCCACGCCGAGGGCGGCACCCCGGCGACGCCCCGGGTCGCGGCCACCGTGCTGCTGCTCCGCCCGACCGGCACCGACTTCGAGGTGTACGTCATCCGCCGGGTCGCCGCGATGGCCTTCGGCGGGGTGTACGCCTTCCCCGGCGGCGGTGTCGACCCGTCGGACTCCGAGGCGCACCTGGACTGGGCCGGGCCCGACCCGGCAACCTGGGCGGGGCGGCTGGGCGTCACGCCCGAGGCCGCCCGGGCCGTGGTGTGCGCCGCCGCGCGGGAGGTCTTCGAGGAGGCCGGGGTGCTGCTGGCCGGCCCCGACCCGGACACCGTGGTGGGCGACGTCAGCGGTGACGACTGGGAGGCCGCACGGCAGGATCTGGAGGCGCGCCGGCGGGGCTTCGCCGGGCTGCTCGCCGAGCGGCAGCTCACCCTGCGGTCCGACCTGCTGCTGCCGTGGAGCCGGTGGATCACCCCGGAGTTCGAGCCGCGCCGCTTCGACACGTACTTCTTCGTCGCTCTGCTGCCCCAGGGGCAGCGGACCCGGGACGTCTCCGGCGAGGCCGACCACACCATGTGGGTCCGCCCGGCGGACGCCCTGGCCGGCGAGCTGACCATGCTCCCGCCCACCCTGGTCACCCTGGCCGAGGTGGCCGCCGCCGCTGCCGGCGGCGCTGCCGTGTCGGCCGGCGGCGTCACTGCCGGCGGTGCCGCCGCTGCTACCGGTGCCGCCGCTGGCGTGGCTGCTGGCGCTGCTGGCACCGGTGGCGTGGCGGCGGTGGCGCGTGCCTCGGCGGCCCGGGACGCGGCCACCCCGGTGACCCCCCGCCTCCACGTCGCCGAGGACGGCACCCCGCACTTCACCCTCGCCTGACTTCCGCCCGCCTCCCGCGTCGGGCGAACGGTCGGGGGCTACCGGCCCCGCTGCACTCGGTTCCGCCGCGCTCCACCGTGCAGGTCCATGTGCAGGTCCACCGAGTGCGGGCCCGGCGGCGAACCGGCGGCCCCGGCCCGGACGGTCGCCACTGGACCCTTTCGAGCTGATGACGCTGGCGACTCACCGGCACCGCCGGTACGGACGGTTCGCGTACCGGGCCTTGCGGCCGCTGGTGGCGCCGTGCCACCGGGCGGGGGTACCCGTGCCACCGGGTGGGGGTACCCGTGCCACCGGGCGGGGGTACCCGTGCGGGCGGTCGGACCGGCGACGTCGCTGGGCGGGTGAGTCGTTGACGTCATCAGGTCGAAAGGGCCCGCAGGGGTGTTCCGGGGCCCCACCGCTGCGGCGGTCGCCCCGCAGGGACGCCTCCGGCCCCCCGCACACCCGGCCCCCCCCGCACACCCGGCCCCCGCACACCCGGTCACGCGCCCGGCCCCGCCCACGCCGGACCCCGCCCACGCCGGACCCCGGCCCCGCCCCGGCCCGCCACGGCTCCGCCCGCCCGGACCACGGCCCCGCCACGGCCCCGCCCGCCCGGGTCCCGTGCCCCGCCCTGCGGACGGACGTCCGGCCCCCGCACGCCCCGCGCAGCGGAGTGGGCGGAGCGGGTGGGGGTCAGCCGAAGCGGCCGGTGATGTAGTCCTCGGTCTTCTTCTGGCCGGGGTTGCTGAAGATCTTCTGGGTGTTGTCGTACTCGATCAGCCGGCCGGGGTCACCGGTCTTCTCGATCGAGAAGAAGGCGGTGCGGTCGGAGACCCGGGCCGCCTGCTGCATGTTGTGGGTGACGATG
The DNA here is from genome assembly GCF_049863385.1 of Micromonospora sp. WMMD723. Taxonomy (NCBI): domain Bacteria; kingdom Bacillati; phylum Actinomycetota; class Actinomycetes; order Micromonosporales; family Micromonosporaceae; genus Micromonospora; species Micromonospora sp. WMMD723. Next base: position 1,341,819 of record NZ_JBMKNR010000001.1, on the reverse strand, counting down.
ATGATGGTGAACTTGTCCTTGAGCTGGAACATCAGGTCCTCGATGGCCAGCGTCGAGATCGGGTCCAGCGCCGAGCAGGGCTCGTCCATCAGCACCACCTGCGGCTCGACCGCGATGGTCCGGGCGATGCACAGCCGCTGCTGCTGACCGCCGGACAGGCCCGCGCCGGGCTTGCCGAGGCGGTCCTTGACCTCGTCCCACAGGTTCGCCGCGCGCAGCGCCTTCTCGGCGGCCTCGTCCAGGATGGACTTCCGGCGGACCCCGTTGAGCCGCAGCCCGGCCACCACGTTCTCGAAGATGCTCATGGTGGGGAACGGGTTCGGACGCTGGAACACCATGCCGATCATGCGGCGGACGGCGGTCACGTCGACGTCGCGGTGGTAGACGTCCTGGCCGTCGATGGTCAGGCTGCCCTCGACCCGGGCACCCGGCAGCACCTCGTGCATCCGGTTGATCGATCGCAGGAAGGTCGACTTGCCGCAGCCGGACGGACCGATCAGGGCGGTGACCGTCTTCGGCTCGACCGTCAGGTTGATGTTCTCGATCGCCTTGAAACCGCCGTAGTAGGCGGTCACGTCGGTGGCGTCGATGCGCTTGGCCATGGTGGTACCTCCGGGGTTCATCGGCCGAGCCGGTTGCGGCGGGCCAGCAGCTTCGCGGCGACGGTCAGGACGAGCACGAGGACGACCAGGGTCAACGCCGCGGTCCAGGCCCGTGCCGGGGAGTACCTCGACGCCTCGCCGGCCTGCTGGTAGACGAAGAGGGCCAGCGACGACTGGTTGTTCTCGAACGGGTTGAAGTTGATCGCCGCGCCACCACCGGCGACGAGCAGCACCGGGGCGGTCTCCCCGGCGGCCCGCGCGATGGAGAGCATGATGCCGGTGACGATGCCGGGCAGGGCGGTCGGCAACACCACCCGCAGGATCGTCTTCCACTTCGGCACGCCGAGGGCGTACGCACCCTCCCGCAGCGGCGCGGGGACCAGCCGCAGCATCTCCTCGGTGGAACGGACCACCGTGGGCAGCATCAGCACGCTCAACGCGAGCGCGGCGGCGAAACCGGAGAAGCCGGGCTGGCCGTCGTTGAACCACGGGGACACGATCAGCACCCAGAAGGCCAGCACGAACAGGCCGGTGACGATGGACGGGATGCCCGTCATCACGTCGACGAAGAACCGGATGGTGAAGGCGAACCGGCCCCGGCCGTACTCGACGATGTAGATCGCGCAGAGCACGCCGAGCGGGACGGTGATCGCGGTGGCGATGCCGACCTGCTCCAGGGTGCCGACGATGGCGTGGTACGCGCCGCCGTTGGCGTCCCGGGCCCCGATGTTGTTCATCGAGCTGCCGAAGAAGTCAGCGTCGAGCCGGGCGGTGCCCTTGCTGACCAGCGTCCACACCACGGAGGCCAGCGGCAGCACGGCAAGCACCAGGGCGGAATGGATCAGCGCGCTCCAAAACCGGTTGCGGGCCGAGCGTCGGCCCTCCACCGCGTTGGCCGCGACGAAGAGACCGGTCAGGTAGAGCAGCGCGCCGAGCACCACGACCAGGACCGGTCCGCCGAGGTCGACGCCGTAGACGATGCCGGCGGCGACCAGCAGGGCCAGCACCGCCAGGGCGGGGGCGGCGTACCCGGGCAGGCGGCGGGCCCGCAGGCTGTCCGGCTGGGCCGGCGGGCGGGAACGGCGGGGGGTGAGGGTGGTGGTCATGCGGCCGACTCCGTGAACTCGCGGCGGCGGTAGATGATCCCCCGCGCGGTGATGTTGACGACCAGCGTGATCGCGAAGAGCACCAGGCCGGAGGCGATGAGCGCGCCCCGGCCGGTCTCGTTCGCCTCCGCGAACCGGTTGGCGATGTTCGCGGCGATGCTGTTGCCGCCGTTGGCGAGGATGTTGAACGAGATGGCGTACGTCGAACCGAGGGTGAGCGCGAGCGCGATGGTCTCGCCGAGCGCCCGGCCGAGGCCGAGCATGACGGCGGCGATGATGCCCGGCCGGCCGTACGGCAGCACCGCCGTGCGCAGCATCTCCCAGCGGGTGGCGCCCAGCGCGAGGGCGGCCTCCTCGTTGGCCGTCGGGGTCTGGAGGAACACCTCGCGGGAGAGCGAGGTGATGATCGGCAGCACCATGATCGCCAGGACCAGCGACCCGAGCAGGATCGAGTTGCCGTACGGGCCGTCGCCGAAGATCGGGATCCAGCCGAAGTACCTGTTCAGCCAGGCCGACAGGTCGGCGACCGGCCCGACCAGGTAGTCCCGCCCCCACAGGCCGAACACCACGCTCGGCACGGCGGCCAGCAGGTCGATCACGAAGCCCAGCGCGGTGCCGAGCCGCCGGGGCGCGTAGTGCGACAGGTAGAGGGCGATGCCCAGCGCCACCGGCACCGCGACCAGCAGCGCCAGCAGGGCGGTGAGCACGGTGCCGAAGGCGAGCGCGCCGATGCCGAACGTGGGTGGATCGTCGTTGGGGAACCACCCCTCGAAGGTCCAGAAGTTCGCACTGTTGGCCCGCAGCGCCGGCACGGCCTTGGCGATCAGGAAGACCGCGATGGCCGCGATGATGACCAGCACGGCGACGCCGGCGGCCAGGGTCACGCCACGGAACGCCCGTTCCGCGCCGAACGCGCGGGCCCGGGGCAGCCCGCCGCCTCCGCCGAGGCCACGGTCGTCATCGGGGGTACGGGGGCTGACTGGTGCCTCGGCCACACGCGCCGAGGCACCGGCGGACCGCTCGTGACCCAGGGTCACGGGGTGTCCGCCGGTGCCGGCGTGTGCCGAGCGGTGAGGGGTTTCACCCATCTGCTCGCTCGCTTCGACTTGAGGTGATGTCGCTCGGGATGCTCAGGCCAGGTTCTTGACCGCGGCCTCGACCTTGGTCCGGACCGAGTCGGGCAGCGGGGCGTAGCCCAGCTCGACCAGCTCGGCCTGGCCCTCGGTGCTGGCGGCGTGGCCCAGCAGGCCCTTGACCAGCGGCAGCTTGTCGGCGGCGATGCCCTTGCTGCACACGATCTCGTAGGTCACCAGGACGATCGGGTACGCCCCGGCCTCCTTGGTGGCGTAGTCGATCGACATCTTGAGGTCGTCGCCCTGGCCCTCGATCTTGGCCCCGGCGATGGTCTTGCCGGCCGACTCGGCGGTCAGCTCGGCGTACTCGCCGGCCCCGTTCTGCACCTTGGCCTTCTTCAGGCCGGAGTTCTCGGCGTACGACCACTCGACGTAGCTGATCGTGCCCTCGGTGCTCTTGACCTTGGAGGCGACACCGTCGGACTTGGGGGCGCCGAGGCCGCCGGGGGCCTTCCACGCCTTGTTGTTGCCGAAGGTCCAGTCCGACGGCGCGGTCTTCGACAGGTACTTGGTGAAGTTGTCGGTGGTGCCCGACTCGTCGGAGCGGTGCACCGTCTGGATCGCCGAGGCCGGGAGGGTGGCGTTCGGGTTGTCGGCCTTGATCGCCGGGTCGTCCCACTTGGTGACCTTGCCGGCGAAGATCTGCGCCAGGGTGGTCGGCTTGAGCTGGAGGTTGTCCAGGCCGCCGACGTTGTAGACGACCGCGACGGGGCCGATCACCATCGGCAGGTTGAGCGCCGCGCCGCCGGTGCACTTGGCGTCGGCCTGCGGCTGCTCCTCCGGCTTGAGGGCGGAGTCGGAACCGGCGAAGTCGGCGGTGCCGGCGATGAACGCCTGGATGCCCGCGCCCGAACCGGTCGACTCGTAGTTGATCGTGGTGCCGCTGCACTTCTGCTGGTACGCCTTGATCCACTCAGCCATGGCGTTCTTCTGCGCGGAGGAGCCCTGCGCGTTCAGGGTGCCCTTGCCGCAGTCGGCCGCGCTGGCCGAGCCGGAGGCGGAGGCGCTGGCCGGCTCGTTGTTGTCCGAGCCGCAGGCGCTGAGGCCGAGGACCGCGGTAAGAGCGAGGCAGGCAATGGCGCCGTGCCGCTGGAGCTTCACCTGAGGGGTTTCCCTTCACGTCTTTGGTCAGGTCGCCCGGATTGGGGCCCGAGTGCCGGCGCTGACCGGCTGACACGAAAGCTAGAAGTGCCAGGTAGACGGTTTGCCGGTCGGAAGTGAACGGGGCATGAACAGCCCCGGCCGGGAAGGTGACCGCTGCCTGAGGGAGGGTTGTCCGTTAGGTGAACTGCCGTCCCGGTATCCGCATTGATGCGACATATCCGGGCAGTCGTTATCCGTGCGTGGCCCCACCGTTACCGCGCGGAGACAACGCCGGTCATGACCCCGGCCGGTCGCCGGCCGGGGTCGAGTGGACGGGAGAGCGTCAGCCCAGGTGGTAGTTGACGTGCCCGCACCAGCGGGCGAACCCGAGCCGTTCGTAGAGCGCGACGGCGGCCGTGTTCGACTCGTCGACGTAGAGCATCACCCGGTCCAGCCCGCGCCGGTCCCGCAGGTAGGCCAGGCCGGCCGTGGTGAGCGCCCGGCCCAGGCCGCCGCCGTGGGCGTCCGGGTCCACCCCCACCACGTAGACCTCACCGGTACGGGCCGAGCCCGGCCGTTCGTGCACCTTGGTCCAGTGGAAGCCGAGCAGCCGCCCGGCGGAGTCGACGGCGAGCAGGAAACCGTCCGGGTCGAACCACGGCTCGGCCAGCCGGGCGCGCAGGTCGTCGGTGGTCCACCGGCCCTGCTCGGGGTGCGTGGCGAAGGCGCGGGCGTTGAGCGCGAGCCAGGCGTCGTCGTCCACGCCGGGGCGGAAGGACCGCAGCGTCACCCCGTCGGGCAGGCGGGGCGGTGGCACCGCAGCGGTCAGCGGGCGGCGCAACTGCCAGAGCACCCGGGCCCGGGTGAAGCCGAGATCCACGGCGAGCGCCGCGGCGGACGGGTGGTCGCCGTGCGCCCAGGCCCGCAGCGGGCCGGTGGCCGCCGCGAGGACGCCCCGGACCAGCGCCCGTCCGGTGCCCCGCCGCCGGAAGGCCGGGTGCACCACCAGCTCCACCCCGACCCCGGACTCCGGCTCGGTGGTGTCCAGGTGGGCGTACCCGGTCAGGGTGCCGTCTGCGGCGCGGGCGGTCAGGTGCCCGGCCGGCGCGTGCGGGTCACGCAGCCGCAGCAGGGTGTGCTCGTCGAACGGGTCGGCCCCGTCGGCGTCGCCGCCGAGCCGGGCCAGGGCCAGCACCTCGGTCACCTCGTCCGGGGTGAGGCGGTCGGTGCGGGCCACCCGGTCGACGGTCGGTTCGACGCTGCTCATCCCGCCACCGTAGTCGGCGTCGCCCGCCCGGTCGGCCCCGCCGGCTCAGTTGGCCCCGCCGGGCGGTAGCGCCTCCAGCCGGAACCGGCTGGTCAGGTCGGGCAGCAGCCGATGCAGCGCGTCCACGGTGCCCTGCCGGTCGCCGCCGGCATCGTGCATGAGCACCACCGCGCCCGGCCCGGTGTCCCGGGAGACCGTCGCGGTGATCTTCGCGGCCCCGGGGACCTGCCAGTCGTTGGGGTCGACGGTCCAGTGCAGCGGAGTCATCCCCAGCCCCTCGGCGACCGACACGACGGGGTAGGTCCAGGCCCCGCCGGGCTGCCGGAAGTAGCTGACCGGGGCGTCCGGCACGGCGGCGTGGATGGCGTCGTTGGTGCGGATCAGGTCGGCCCGGATCAGGGCGGGGGAGCGCTTGCCGAGCAGCACGTCGTGGTGCCACGAGTGGTTGCACAGGGTGTGCCCGTCGGCCACGATCGCGCGGATCAGGTCCGGGTGGTCCTGGGCGTTCTCGCCGACCACGCAGAACGTCGCCTTGACCCCGTACGCGCGCAGCACCTCCAGCACCTGCGGGGTGTACGTCGGGTCGGGACCGTCGTCGAAGGTCAGCGCGACCTCACCGGTGCCTGTGCTGGCGTGGCTGCCGAACGGGCCGTCACCGCCGCTGGCCGGCTGCGGCGTGTCCGGGTCGGCCCCGGCGGTGGGGGTGCCGGCCGGGCTGGAGCCGTCGGGGCGGATGGCGGGCGGCGCGGCCGGGTCGGCGGGTTGTTCGCCGTACTGGGCGCCGTCGACCTGCGCCGACGCGCCGAGAGGCTGACGGGGCGGGTCGGGGATCATGCTGCGGCCGAGCGCGTACGCGGACCCGAGCAGGGCGGCCAGCACCAGCGTGACTACGCCGACGGTCCCGACGGTCCCGCCGGTCGACCGGGTACGCATCAGCGCCACCGCCGGTCCGGATCGCGGGACGGCCCTCTCGTCGCCCCCGTGGTCAGTGCACGCACCGTAGCCCCTTTCACCCCTGCTGATTACGGCACCAAGAATAGAACCGACAACAGGGGCGAAAGGGGCGTATGGGAAATAGTCCTATCGGGGTGCGGCAATACCGCCCGGGATCAGACCGGCAGCGGCGCGGGCTCGGACTCGGGCAGCGACCGGGACGACGGCGGGACCACGAACTTGTAGCCCACCTGGCGGACCGTGCCGATCATCGACTCGTACTCCGAGCCGAGCTTGGCCCGCAGCCGCCGGACGTGCACGTCCACCGTCCGGGTGCCGCCGAAGTAGTCGTATCCCCAGACCTCGCGCAGCAACTGGTCCCGGGTGAACACCCGGCCCGGGTGCTGGGCGAGGAACTTGAGCAGCTCGAACTCCTTGTAGGTGAGGTCGAGCGGCCGGCCCTTCAGCTTCGCCGCGTAGGTGTCCGGGTCGATGTTCAGCTCGCCGGCCCGGATCGAGCCGCCGGCCCCGGACGTGGCGTTGCTCAGCCGACCCACGGCGAGCCGCAGCCGGGCCTCCACCTCGGCCGGCCCCGCCCCGGCCAGGATCACGTCGTCGACGCCCCAGTCGGCGTTCAGGGCGATCAGGCCGGCCTCGGTCACCACCGCGACCAGCGGCACGCCCAGGCCGGTGGCGTGCAGCATGCGACAGGTGGCACGGGCCTCGCTCAACTCGGACCGGGCGTCGACCAGCACGGCGTCCGGGCTGGGCCCGGAAACCAGGGTGCGGACGTCACGCGGTGCGGTACGGACCGAATGCGGCAACAGGTCGAGTGCCGGCAGCACCGCCGAGGGCTCACCTGCGCGCGCGGTCACCAGCAGCAGGAGCTCCACACGATCACCTCCGTCCCGGCGGCCCTTCGGCCGCACGCGACCAGCTGCCCCGCGGGTGGGCAGGGCGCTGAGAACTTGCGTGGGTCCCGGCGTCGCTGACGGGCGGGTAACAGCCTGAGCCTAACCGATTGCGCCGCTGTCACCTCGGCGTCCTTTCCTGTTTGTCGGATCTGCCCGTGATCACCGGTCAGGTTTTAACGTCGCCGAAACCGTGATCCCCGTCGGGCACCCCGTGATCCCCGCCGATCCCCGTCGGTCTGGCACGATCGGGGCGTGTTTCCCTCCACCTCGCCCGAGACCGGCCGTGACCCGTGGGCCGACGACGCCCCCGACGGGCCCGCCGGCCCGGCCGGAGGGACCGCGCCCGGTCCCGCCCCCGACGAGGACGCCGGGAGCCGCCGTCAGCGCGGCCCGCGCCGGTTCCGCAAGGGCGGCCAGCCGCGGCGCAGCGAGGAGGACGAGGTCGAGCCGGACGAGGAACCGGTCGAGCCGGTCGAGGTGCGCCGGCCGCTCTCGCTGACCGTCGCCGGTTTCGCCGCGCTGCTCGGCGTCGGCCTGGTGCTCGGCGCGCAGACCGCCGGCCCCGGGCACCGGCTGCCGTTCGCGATCATCGTGTTCGGCGTGCAACTGCTCTTCGTGCTGGCCTGGACGATGGCCATGCGCCCGCCCGCGCTGCTGCTGGTCGCGCTGACCAGCGGCGCGGTCGCCGCCGCGGCCGACGTCGCCGCCGTGCAGACCGACGTGGCCGGGCTGGCCCCGCTCGGGTACGTGGCGCTGGGCGGGTTCCTGGTCGGGGTGCTCGGCCAGCTCGTCCGTCGGGTGGACCGGGTCCGGGTGACCGACTCGCTCGGCACCACCCTGCTGATCGTGGTCGGTGTGGTGGCGTTCGCCACCCTGATCACGCTCAGCCGGATTCCCGCCGGCACCCAGGCGATCACCGTCTGCCTGGTCGCCGCCGGCGTCGCCCTCACCGTGGCCCGGCTCACCGACGCCGTGCTCGCCTGGCCCCGGCTCGCGCCGCAGGTGCCCCGGGGGGCCGCCGGGGTGGTCGTCGGCGCGATGGTCGGCACCCTCACCAGCGCCCTGCTCGGCAGCTACCTGGTCGGTTTCACCCCGACCAGCGCCGCGGTGGTCGGGCTGGTCACCGCGGCCACCGCCGTGCTGGCCGACCTCGCCGTCGGCTACGCCGAGGCGGGCCGGTTGATGGCCGGCGAGCCACCCACCATGTGGATCGCCCGGCACATGCAGGGCCCGCTCGGCGGGTTCGCGCTCGCCGCTCCGGCGGCGTACGCGATGTGTGTGCTCTTTCTCTGATTTCTCTGCCGCCGGCTGACGGCGGTGGGGCGCGCGGCGCGATTGGGCGCGGCGGCGCTCGGGTAGTAGCGGTGCGCCGCAGGCGGCGGCATCGATGACGGGCACGTCGCGCATCCGCGACGGCGACGAGGGACGGAGACGGGCGTGGCGCAGACGTACGAGGAGCGGCCCCGGCGGCGCGGGCGCAGGTGGCTCGTCGTACTCGTCGTCCTGGTGTTGATCCTGGGCGGGTTGCTGGTGGTGGCCGACCGGGTGGCGGCCGGGCTGGCCGAGCGGGCCATCGCCGACCAGGTGCAGCAGGCGATCACCGATCAGGACGCCAGCTCCGCGCCGCCCCAGGTCGACGTGGGCGGCTTCCCGTTCCTCACCCAGGTCGTCGACGGCCGGTACGAGCGGATCTCCATCGTGCTGACCGACGTGCAGGGGTCGGTGGAGGGCAACGCGGTCAGCCTGCCCCGGCTCGACGTGGACGCCCGCAACGTGCGCGCCCCGCTGGACACCATCCGCTCCGGGCAGGGCGAGGTGGTGGCCGAGACGGTGGCGGGCACCGGCACGGTCACCTACGACAGCCTGGCCAAGCTGCTGGACCGGCCGGGGCTCAAGCTCGGTGAGCAGAACGGCAAGCTCGCCGTCACCGCGCCTGTCGACATCCTCGGCCAGAAGCTCACCGTCACCGGCACCGCCGACGTCACCGTGGCCGACGGTGGCAAGGTGTCGCTGAAGTTCAGCGACCTCAACGCCCAGGGGCTGCCGGCGGTGCCGCTGGCCCGGACCCTGCTGAACAACTACGCCCGGGGCATCTCGGTCGACGTGCCACTGCCGTCGCTGCCGTTCCAGCTCAACGTGCGCAAGGTCGAGCCGCGCCCGGAGGGGCTCGCGGTGACCGCCGACGCGAAGGACGTCCCGATCAACTCGCCGAGCTGAGTCACCGCTCAGTTGTGGACGCGGACCCGCCCGGCGCTGCCCGCCAGGTGGGCCCGCGTCCCGCATGTTGGTCGTGAGCTGGCACTCTCCGGGACGGCTGGTAGGCTCCGAGCCCATGGGGACGCACCTCACCAAACGGCGCGCGGTCGACCTGTGCCGCGTGGCCACCTGCCTGTGTCGCTCCGTCATCTGACGGCGGGGCTGTCTCCGGCCGCTTAGCGGCCACCGCACTCAGGGTCCTCCCGACCTTCGGTGCCAACCCTCCGAAACGCCCGGCAGCGGCGCCGTCGCACGAACCCGTGATCCGTTCCTCTTTGGGTCCTGCGCATGGTGCGACATCACCGATCTCCACCACCCGCGCTGGCTCACCACCCATCCTCACCAGGGAGTGATCTGATGAGTCGCGACACCGCACTCGTCTCGGCCGAATGGGCCGAGAAGAACCTCGGCGCCCCGGGCGTCGTCTTCGTCGAGGTCGACGAGGACACCTCGGCCTACGACACCGGCCACATCGCCGGCGCCATCAAGCTCGACTGGAAGACCGACCTCCAGGACCCGATCCGCCGGGACTTCGTCAACAAGGCCCAGTTCGAGGCGCTGCTCTCCGAGCGGGGCATCGGCAACGACGACGTGGTGGTCCTCTACGGCGGCAACAACAACTGGTTCGCCGCGTACGCGTACTGGTACTTCAAGCTCTACGGCCACCGCGACGTCAAGCTGCTCGACGGCGGTCGCAAGAAGTGGGAGCTGGACGCCCGCCCGCTGGTCACCGACGCGGTCACCCGCCCGGCCACCCAGTACGTCGCGAGCGAGCCGGACACCTCGATCCGGGCGTTCCGCGACGAGGTCGTCGCCGCGATCGGCACCAAGAACCTGGTCGACGTGCGCAGCCCCGACGAGTTCGCCGGTCGGCTGCTGGCCCCTGCCCACCTGCCGCAGGAGCAGGCCCAGCGGGCCGGGCACATCCCCACCGCGATCAGCGTGCCGTGGTCCAAGGCGGCCAACGAGGACGGCACCTTCAAGTCCGACGACGAGCTGCGCAAGATCTACGCCGACGCCGGGCTGGACGACGGCAAGGAGACCATCGCGTACTGCCGGATCGGCGAGCGCTCCTCGCACACCTGGTTCGTCCTCCAGGAGCTGCTCGGCCACACCAACGTCAAGAACTACGACGGTTCCTGGACCGAGTACGGCTCGCTGGTCGGCGTACCGGTGGCCCTCGGCGACGAGCCCGGGGAGGCCTGAGCCATGACCGCTCCCACCGCCGCCGGCTGCGCCGCGCCGGACCAGTCCGCGCCCCTGCCGGCCAGCCTGGACCTGGAGAAGGAAACCGTCATCACCGGCCAGGTGCTGGCCGAGTCGGGCGACGTCGTGCCCGGCGCGTACGTCCGGCTGCTCGACTCGACGGGTGAGTTCACCGCCGAGGTCGTCACCTCCCCGGCCGGGCAGTTCCGGTTCTTCGCCGCGCCGGGCAACTGGACCCTGCGGGCGCTGTCCCGGCACGGCAACGGCGACACCGCCGTGACCGCCAACCGGGGCGTCAACGAGGTCACCGTCACGGTGGCCTGACCCACGCTCACGATCGGCCCGGGGCCGGTCACCCCACCCGGGGTGACCGGCCCCGAGCCGTCGCACCCTCGGCGGCCCGCCCGACAACCGGATGTCCGCGCCCGGCAGGCGCGAGGGTGCCCGCTGCCCGGCAGGCGCGAGGTGCCCGTCGCCCGGCAGTCCGCCCGGCCGTCGCCCGGCCGCCCACCGGGCCGTCGCCCGGCCGGCGGCGTTACGAGGTGCATCCGCCCTGGTGGTCGACCCGCCGGACGCAGCGTCGACGCCCACCGAGCCGCCTGTCGCAGAAGACCTGATGCTGTGGCTCCGACCCGCCCTCTTCGGAAACCGTCGTCTCGCCGAGCACCAACTCCGGCAGGAACGCCAGCGACCGGCCGATCGCGCTGGCCAGCAGCGTCGCCGCCGGCAGGTCGTCGGCAGCGACAGTCAGGTGTACGACGAACCGCTCGCGCTCGGTCGCGGCGGTCACACCCGCACCACCCGGGGCGCGAACCGGGACTGCCAGTCGTGCAGCGCACCCTTGATCCGCGCGTTCTCCTCCCGGGTACGGGCCAGCTCGGCGTGCAGCACCGCCAGCTCGTCGGCGATCCGGTGCAGGAACCCGTCCACCTCGGCCGGGTCCAACCCGTGCCGGGACCGCCGGAACCGCTGCTGCCGCACCTGGCTCGTGCAGAGCGGCCGGTGCGCCACCGGGCGGTTCTGGTACCCCACCGGTTGGTGCCGGTGCGCCACGGGTTGATGGTGGTGGGCCGCCGGCCCGTGGTGCCCGGTGTTCTGCCGCCCCGGCGGCCCGGACGGTTGGACAGGACGGTTGCCGGTCCGGTTGCTCGCGGGATGTCTGGCCGGGGCTTGGTTGGCCGGGGGCCGGTTGGTGACCCGGTGCCGGGCGGACGGCCGCTCTGCTGCCCCAGGCTGCTCGGCTGTCTTGGGCCGGTCGTTTGTCACGGGCCGGTCGGTGGCCGTCGACCGGTTCCGGCGGAACAGCCGGAGGAACCTGCACACGATGGGGATCACCTCTCCGCAGGGGCAGCGGGGATCGTGCTGCCGTGAAAGGTGGCCGGGGCAGGTGGCTTCCCTTCCACTGCACCCGCCCCGGCCGGGGAGAGCCCTGCTCGTTGCCACGCGAGGAGCGCTCGCCGACCAACTTATTTGAGGAACTTGAAAGAGTCGACGACCGGTTGCAATGCGTAGTTGCATGCCGTGATGAGAGCGTGATCGAATCGCGGGTGCCACGCGAGGAGTGCCATGCCTGCGACCCCGGACTACATCCGGATCTCCGACGAGATCGTCGCCGACGTCAGGTCGGGTAAGTACAAGCCGGGAGACAAGCTGCCCTCGATCACCGAGCAGTGCAGCCGGTTCAACGTCAGTCCGTCGACGATCAACCTGGTCAACGTGCGGCTGGAGGCGCTCGGAGTGATCAGCCGCCACCAGGGCAAGGGCATCTACATCACCGACCCGGCGACCTGGTTGCGTAAGCCCTGACCTGAATCTGATGGCGCTCTGCCGCTGCCTGTGCGCCGCTGAGTGACCGTTCCTCGGTGACTGCCGGGTGCCGGTACCGGTACCGGTGCTCAGGACAGGGTCACTGCTGCCCTGCTGCCTCACCCTCACTGATCCCGACCGGGAACGCTGTCCCCGGAGACGGGTATGCCTGTGGGTCATAAATATGACCCACAGGCATACCCGGTTCAGAGCATGGTGTGGCTCCCCGAGCCGGTGGAGAGGTCGGTCCCCGGCGGCCGAAGCTCGTCGGGGCAGCACGGTCAACACGTGGTCAGTGATGTAGCGGTATCGGAGCGGGCGGATACCGCTACATCGACCCAAAGGAGTTGATCACGGCAGACGCCGCCCCACGGGGCGGGGCGGCCGGAGGGGTGGGCGGCCCGGGGGAGGTGGCGGTGGCCGCCGACCCGGGAGGGGGCGACGGCCACCGTCAATGCGGTCAGCCGGTCACAGGCCGGATGCCCGGACGCCCGCGCAGGTCGACGTCGGGGTCAGCCCGAAGTTGAGCGTCCCGACGATGCCCGCTTCCACGACGGTGCGCTGGACCTGGGGCACCCAACCGTCCTTGGCCACGATCACCTCGTACCTACCCTTGGGCAGCCACCAGGCGTAGCGACCCTGGGCGTCGGCGGTGAGCGTGGTGCCGGTGGTCGAGCCGACCAGGTTCAGCCGGATCGTCGCCGGGACGCCGACGGTCTGGCCGCCGCAGGTCACCCCGGTCACCGCGCCCTGGATCTTGCCCCAGTTGTTCGGCGGCGAGACGTTCATCTCGACACCGACCGACGACACCGGGTACGGCGTGTTCGAGGTGAGCCCCAGCTCACCCGAGTACGCCCCGGGCTGGAGCACCCCGGCCGCCGCCGTGGCGGTCAGCGTGACGGTGACCGTCTGGGACGCCCCCGGGGCGAGCGTGAAGCTGGTCGGTGCGGTCGACAGCCACGGCAGGTCACTGGCGTCCGAGCAGCCCTCCAGCCCGCCGAGCCGTTCGCTGTCCGCCGAGCCGACGAACGAGCTGGGCGAACCACCGATCTTGTACGCCCCGCAGGCGGCGGCACCCCGGTACCTGCTGAACTGGGCGTTCGGCAGGTTCTTCCAGGCCCCGGCGACCGGGTCGAAGCCGAGCGTCCGGTTGGTGACCGACGTCGAGCCACCGGTCACCCCGCCGGCCAGCACCAGCATGCCGCCGGCCGACGCGTACTGGGAGCCCCACAGGTCGACCGGGAGGTTCGGCAGCGGGCTCCAGGAGTCCGACGCCGGCTCGTACCGCCAGGTGTCGGTGTACTCGTCGGCGGCGACCCCGCCCGCGCAGTACACCTGGCTGCCGATCCCGCCGCAGGACACCCAGGAGACCGGGTGCGGGTACGCCGCGCCGGTGCGGAACGTGCCGGTACGCGGGTCGAAGACCACCAGCTTGTTGCTCTCCGTGCAGGTGCTGTCGACGCAGCCGCCGACCAGGTACACCTTGCCCCCGGCCACGGCGGTGCCGGCCGCTGCGGCAGGTGCCGGGTTGACCGCCCCGGCCAGGGTGCTCCACGAACCGCTGGCCGGGTCGAAGACGTCCACCGACGGTTCCATGCCGTCGCCTGCGCCCCAGCCGCCGATCACGTACAGCTTGCCGCTGATGCCCACGGCGGACGGCTTGGAACGGGCGTGCGGCAGGTCGGGCAGCGCCGTCCAGACGCCGGTGGCCGGATCGAACACCCAGGCCTTGCGCTCGTTGCCGGTGTCGCCACCGCCGCCGACCGAGTAGACCTTGCCGTCCAGGTTGGCCGCCGCGTTGTCGTAGATCGCGGCGGGCAGGTTGGTGATCCGGGCCCACGCGTCGTCGGCCTGCGGCGCGGCGTCGGCGTTCCCGCCGCCGTACCGGGCACCGGTACGCCCGGTGCTGATCCCCTTGACCACCTGCTCCCGCAGCGGCGCGCCGCCGGTGGACAACACCTCGAACCCGCCACCACGTTCCAGCAGTTCCACGGTCGCCGGGGCGGAACCCGTGTTGCGGACCGTCACCTTGGCGGTGCGGGTGCTGCCGTACGGCTGGTGGGCCTCGATCGTGGTGGTGCTGACGGTGAGCCGCCCCGCGGCCAGGGCCAGGTCGGCCCGGCGGGTGCTGTCGGCCACCACCGTCACCTGCTGGGTGACCGGGGTGTACGGCGGCTTGGCGGCGGTGAACGGGTGGGTGCCGGTCAGCCCCGAGAAGAGGTGGTAGAAGCCGTCCGGCAGGTTCGGGTCGTCCGGGGTGGCCGCCGAGACGGCCGTGTCGGTGGGCCGGTCCACGCTGGTCACCGTCACCCCGTTGACCGCCGCGCCGGTGTTGCGGTCGGTGGTGTTGCCGACCACCAGGCCACCGGGCACGGGTGTGCAGTCCCGGTTGACCAGCTGGACGTCGTCCACCTGCCACCACCAGGCGAAGGTGCCCTTGAACCGGAAGCGCACCAGCGCCTGCGCCGCACCGGCCGCCGGGGTCAACGGCACCTCCTCGACCCGGGGGCCGCGCCGGCTGGCGGTCTGGTGCCAGACGTTCGTCCAGCTCGCCCCGGCGTCGGTGGAGACGTCCACGTCGGCGGTGTCGCTGATCCCGACGGCCCGCCAGTCACTGCGGAAACGCAGCAGCGGCGCGGCCGAGGCGGTCAGGTCGACCGGCGGGGCGATCAGGTCGGTGTCCTGGGTGTTGCCGGTGCCGAGCTTGTCGCTGTCGATGATCGCGAACCCGCCGGTGCCGCCGGTCAGGTTGCCCCGCGCGCCCGGGTCGTTGAAGACCCAGCCGCCCTTCTCGGTGCGGTTGCGCACCGACCAGCCCTCCGGTGCGGTGGTGCCGTCGAAGCTCTGCGACAGCAGCGGCGCGCTGAGGCTGCCGGTGTAGCCGGCGGCGACACAGGCCGCCTCGACCGGGACGGGGACGTCGGCCGTGGTGGCCGTCGACCCGACGGTCAGGTCCTTCGTCACCGTCCGGTAGCCCGGGTACTTCGCGGTGACGGTCAGCTTGTAGTCGGTGTTGCCGGCCACGGTGAACGAGTACCGGCCGGTCACCGGGTCGGTGAAGACGGGTCCGCCGGGGCGGCCGGCGACCTCGATCGTGGCGTACAGCGGCCAGCCGTGCCCGGAGCCGTCGGTGACCCGGCCGGAGACGGTGACCGTCGGCGTGGCCGTCAGGGCGAAGTCGCGGGTGACCGAGCCGTCCTCCGGGACGGTCACGGTGCCGGTCGCCGTGCGGAAGCCGTACGCGGAGACGGTCAGCGTGGTCTCGCCGGCCGGCACGGTCAGCGAGTACCTGCCGTCGGTGCCGGTGGTGACGCTGCGCGCGCCCGTGGCGACGGTGGCACCCGCCACCGGGTCGCCGGTCGCCTCGTCGGTGACCCGGCCGCCGACCTGGCCCACCGGACCGCGCGGGGCCTGCCGGACCGCCTCGTACGCGTTGAGCCGACCCTCACCGAAGACGTTGTTGTCGGCGGCGGTGCCCCCGCAGGTGGTCGCGTCGACGTCGGTCGCGGTGCGGTCGAGCAGCTCCTCGGTGCCGGTGATGTCCCCGCGCAGGCTGGGCGCGGCCGACCAGATCAGGGCGATCGTGCCGGCGACGTGCGGGGCGGCCATCGAGGTGCCGTTGAACGACGCGTACCCGTTACCGGGGACGCTGGAGCGCACGTTGCTGCCGGGCGCGGCGATGTTCGGCTTCAGCCCGGCCGGGTCGGTGGCGTCACCCCGGCCGGAGAAGCTGGAGATGGCGTTGTTCACGTCGTACGAGCCGACCGCGTACGCGTTGGGGTTGTCACCGGGGGAGCCGGCGCTGCCACAGGCCGGGCCGTCGTTGCCGGCGGAGAAGACCGGGAACATCCCGGCGGCCCGCCAGGCGGCCACGGTCTGCTGGTACCACGGGTCGCCGCCGTCGCCGCCCCAGGAGTTGTTGACGATGTCGGGGCGCAGGTCGGGGCGGGGGTTCTGGCCGTTGAGGTCGGTCGGGGCGAGCACCCACTGGCCGGCGGCCAGCAGCGAGGCGTCCGAGCAGTTGTTGGACTCGCAGCCCTTGGCGGCGATCCACTTCGCGCCCGGGGCGACCCCCACCTGGTTGGCGGACCCGTCGGTGCCGACCATGGTGCCCATGGTGTGGGTGCCGTGGTCGTTGTTGTCGCAGGGGGCGTCCTGCGGGCAGATGCCGGCCGGGTCGTACCAGTCGTAGTTGTGGTCGAACGTCCCGCCACCGAGGTTGCCCCGGTAGGAGTTGACCAGCGCGGGGTGGTCGAACTGCACGCCGCTGTCGATGTTGGCGACGACCAGGCCCTCACCCCGGTCGCCGAACTCGTCCCAGACGCGGGGTGCGCCGATGTTGGTCAGCCCCCACTCGACGGCGTCGGTGCCGGACCGGGCGGCGGTGCTGCGGACCGGACGGATCAGCGGGTAGCTGCGGGTCGCGGCGATCCGCTCGACCTCGGGCCGGGCGGCGATCGTGTCCAGCAGCGCCCGGTCCCCGGTCACCCGCAGCGCGTTGGCGATCCAGTAGGCGGTGTAGGTGGCCTTCCGGTCGTCCAGCACCGTCCGCAGGTCATGCTGGGTCCGTTCGGCGGTGGTGGTGAGCAGCCGGTGCACCTCGGCGGCCCGGGCGTCCGGGCTGCGCAGCCGGGCCGCCTGCCCGAGCGGGGCCTGTTCGCGCAGGTAGACCAGGAAGGTCTCGGTGCCGTCGGCGAGCCCGTCGAGGACCTGCCGGTCCACGGTGGCCCGGGGTGCGGCCGGTGCGGCCCCGGCGGGTAGTGCGGGCTGGGCGGTGAGGCCCAGGAGTCCGGCCGCGAGCGCGGCCACCAATCGCCACCGGGACGGTCGTCCGGTCGGTCGTCTGAGCACGCTGTTCCTCCCCACGTCGTCGGGCCCGATCGGTTCGGGCCCGGCCGCGTGTGCCGGGGTCGCGGCCACGCGGAGCGGCTGAGGAGGTGGCCGGTGTCGGGTGCTGCGTGGGCCCCCACGGCCGCTGTGCATCATGCTCAGCCGGAGAACCAAGCTGATCAATGGATCGGGTCGGTCAGTATTCGGTCAGTAACCGGGCGCCACGCTGACCGCTAGGCTGACGGCAGGCCGCGCCGGCCCCCGTCGTGGGCAGACGGGCCCGCCGGGCAGCGGGCGGCGGGTGCGGTCCTGGGGAGGACGGGTGACCGGTGTCGACATCCCTTTCGTGGTCTGTGTCAGCGCTGACGTCGCGGTCCGGGAGCGGGTGGTCCGCCGGCTCGACGACCTCGGCCCGGTGGTGATCTGCGCCGACCTGGCCGAGCTGCGCGCGATGCTCTTCCCCGGCGCACCGGTGCCGGCCCCCGCGCCCCCGCCGGAGCAGGTCCCGGTGCGCTGCGGCGATCTCGTCGTCGACCCGCCCCGCCACCTGGTCACCTGGCGGGGGGAGCCGCTGGCGCTGACCCGGCTGGAACGGGAGCTGCTGGCCCGGCTGGCCGGCGACCCGGGGGCGGTCTGGAGCTACGAACGGATCTTCGGCTCGGTCTGGGGCGGCACCTGGCTGGGCGACGCGGCCATCCTGCACTCGGCGGTCAAGCGGTTGCGCCGCAAGCTGCGCGAGGTGGCCGGCGGCCCACAGGTGCAGACCGTACGCGGCGTCGGCTACCGGCTCGCCGTACCGCGCGGCTGACCCCGGGCACCGGCGGGTGGGCCGGCGGCGGGGGCGTGACACGATGGCCCGGTGAACGGTGCCGTCCAGCAGGGGTACGCCCCACCGCCCGGTCCGTCCGCGTCGCGCCGCCGGCTGGCGTGGCTGTTGGCCGTGACGGTGGCCTGGGCGGTGGTGGTGGGCGGTCTCACCTGGTGGTCGGCCCGGCACGACCCGCCGACTGTCAAGGAGCAGCGCACCCTCGCCGACGCCGGCCCGGTGGTCGACCGGGCGCTCGGTGAACTGGTCGCGGCGGTCGGCGACGGCGCCTGGGCGCTGACCGCCCCGCAGGTCGAGCGCGGCTGCCGGATCACCCCGATGGCCGACGGCGCGACCCTGACCCGGGGGCTGGACGTGCTGGTCGCCGAGGGCGGCGAGCGGGCCCTGCTCGACCGGGTCGCCGACCGGCTGCCGGCCGACTGGCGGGCCGGGGTGCGGGCCGGCGCGTCGGGTCCCCGGCTGCGCGCCGACGCCGGGGAGTTCGTCGCCGTGCAGGGCCGGGTCACCAGCGGCGGCCGGGTCCGGTTCACCGCCGACACCGGGTGCCGCCCGGTCGGTGCCGGCTATCCGCAGCCGTCGGCGGCCCCCGCCGACCCCACGCTGGACGCCGCGCTGCGGGCGCTGGGCCGCCCGGCGCGGTCCGCCCCGGAACAGGTCACCGCGCCGTGCCCGGGTGGCGGCACCGCCCGTACCGTCGCCGTCTCGGCCGGCGACGCGCCGGTCGCGCTGACCGGCCTGCGTCCGCTGGCCGCCGGCTCCCCGGTGGCCGACCTGCCCGAGGTGTACGCCTACCGCAGCGGCCCGGCCACCGTCCTCGCCGACGGCACCGGCGCGCAGGTACGGCTCGCCGCCTCCACCGGCTGCCCCGGCTGATCCGCCAGGTCAGTGGCGGGGTATGTGCTCGCGCGGGGTACGACTGCGGCCCAGGGCGTCGACCCGACCCCACCGGCCCGGGATGTCCAACAGTTCGACCCGACCCATCCCCTCCGGCACCATCGGATCGATGATCAGGTGCTCACCCTGCGGTTCCAGACCGAGGAGCACCCGCAACAGCAGCAGCGGGGTGCCGGCCGACCAGGCCTGCGGGCTGCACGCCGTCGGATACTGCACCGGGTAGTCGGTGAGGGTGCGTTCGTAGCCCGCGAACGCCTCCGGTAGCCGTCCGTCGAAGAACCGGGAGGCGTCGAGCATCGCCTCGCAGATCCGCCCCGCCTCGTCCCGGAAGCCGTACCTGCTCAGGCCCCAGGCGATGAACGCGTTGTCGAACGGCCACACCGTGCCGACGTGGTAGCCGATCGGGTTGTAACGGCCCTCGTCGGTGGCCAGGGTGCGCACCCCCCAGCCGGAGTAGAGCCGGGGGCCGAGCAGGTGTTCGGCGATCCGGGCCGCCCGGGGCTCGTCGACGATGCCGCTCCACAGCAGGTGGCCGATGTTGGAGGTGAGCGAGTCGACGTGCCGGCCGTCCGGGTCCAGGGCGACGGCGAAGTACTCCTTCTCCGGAATCCAGAAGTCCCGGTTGAAGCGTTCCTTGAGCGCCGTAGCCTCCCGTTCGAGCCGGTCGGCGTACTCGGGGTCGTTCCAGAACAGCCGGGCCATCCGGGCGCCGCGCCGCTTGGCGTCGTAGGCGTACCCCTGGATCTCGCAGGTGGCCCGGGGGAAGCCGGGCAGCCGGCCGTCGGCGTAGGAGATGGCGTCCCACGAGTCCTTCCAGCACTGGTTCTCCAGGCCGGTCTCCGGGTTGCGGCTGCGGTACCAGACGTACCCGGTGCCGAGCAGGTCGCCGTAGGTGTCGATCCAGTGCAGGGCGGCGCGGGCGGCGAACTCCAGCCGTTTGACCAGCGCCGAGTCCCCGGTCCACCGCTCGTACTCGTCGAGCAGAATGAGGAACAGCGGGGTCGAGTCGGCGGCCCCGTAGTAGGGGGAGTGCGGCTGCTCCTCGAAACCGGCGGTCTCGCCGTACCGCAGCTCGTGCAGGATCTTGCCGGGTTCCTCGTCGCGGAAGTCGTCGAGCCGGTAGCCCTGGAGCCCGGCCAGCATCAGGATCGTCGGCGGCACCAGCTCGGGAAGGAACGGCAGCACCTGCAACGAGGTGAGCATGCTGTCCCGCCCGAACAGGGTCATGAACCAGGGCAGACCGGCCGCGAGCAGCCGTACGCCCAACGTGATCGACTCGTACCGGAGCGCGGCCAGGTCGTGCAGGCTCTGCCGGTACGCCCCGGCGAGCGGCTCGCAGTCGCAGCCGAGTTGGGGCGCGCGGGCGACCAGCTCCTCCTGCTCGTCGCGGATGACCGACGGCCCGCGTACCGCCCCGAGCGCGGTGATCGCCCGGACGTCCTCGTCCCGCGCGCCGTGGATGATCGGCGTCACGGTCAGCCGGGTGCTCCACTCGCAGTGCGCGGCGACGGTGATCGACCAGGTCATCCCGGCCTGGTCGACGCGGGCGTCGGTGCTGCTGGTGATCGTCGCCTCGCGGTGGAACGCCTCCCGCCGGTAGCTCAGCCGCAGCGTGTTGTCCCCGGCGACCGCGCTGGTCCGGCCCTTCTTCGGCTGCTGGTGTTTGATCTCGAAGAGGTCGGCGAAGTCGGAGCCCATCTCCAGCCGCAGGTCGAAGCGCATCTCCCGGCCGGAGTGGTTGAGCACGGTGAGTTCCTCGGTGAAGTTCCCGCCGATCGACCGGGTGCGGATCATCGACACCTTGGCGTCGAGGTAGTGCGTCGGCTCGCCCGGGACGAGGAAGAACCGGGTCTGGTAGGAGTGCGCGTCGTCGACCGAGAGGGCGTGCAGCCGCTCGCCGTCGAGGGTGAGCAGCCAGGTGGACAGGAACCGGGTGTCGAACGAGAACAGCCCGGTCGGGAAGTCGAACGACGGTTCGACGTCGCCGCGCCCGTCGCAGACCAGGAAGGTGTTGCCGTCGAGGATGCTGACCCGCTGCTGCATCACGCCCGCCCGGTCTGCTCACGGGCGGTCTCCCGGGGGTCGCGTACCCCGGGCGGGGTGGGGAAGAACTGCCGGAACACC
Organism: Micromonospora sp. WMMD723; assembly: GCF_049863385.1. NCBI lineage: Bacteria > Bacillati > Actinomycetota > Actinomycetes > Micromonosporales > Micromonosporaceae > Micromonospora > Micromonospora sp. WMMD723. Next base: position 1,320,839 of record NZ_JBMKNR010000001.1, on the reverse strand, counting down.
AGGAACAGCATCACGTTGCCGCTGAACGTGGACTCGTTGCGCAGCACCGCCGCGACGCCCTGGGCGCGTCCGGTGACCAGCCGTTCGAAGAGGTCGGCGCTGCTGCTCCAGACGGCGTCCGCCGGGCCGCTGGCCCGTTCCACCACCGCCCGGCCGGGGCTGATCCGCACCAGCCAGTGGTCGGTGTGGTCGTCGTCGACCAGGTCGATCTGGAGCGTTCCGGTGACCGGGGCACGCAGCACCGCCGGGGCACGCGCCGGCAGTGCCGCGAAGAACTCGTCCGTCGCCCGACTCACCTACGCATGGTAGGCAAAATGCCTACAGACAGGTGCAACATCGGCACCGCCCGGTGGGGCCGGTGCGGCCGGGTCAGTAGACCAGCGCCTGCGCGCCCTCGGCCATCGCCTCCTCGACGAAGACCGCCGCGCCGGCGATCCGGACGCCGGGCAGCACGTCGTCCGGGCCGATGTCCCGGCGGGCGGCGCACTGCGTGCAGGCGGTGACCTGGCCGGTGGCGAGGATGACGTCCAGCAGGTCGGTCAGCGGCGCCGAATGCGGCAGGGTGAACTGCCCGGCCCGACCGGGCACGGCGAACCAGGTGGACTCGCCGGTCAGCCAGAGCGACACGGTCACCCCGGCGGCGGCGGCCGTGGCGGCGACCGTGAACGCCTGCGCGCACCGCTCCGGGGCGTCCGCTCCGGCGGTGGCCTTGACGACGAGAGTGCGGCCCATGGGGCCCAGCATAGGATGACCATGATGGTTACCGAGATCGGGTTCGTCAGCCTGCTGGTCGCCGGCCTGGGCGCGCTCGCCGGTGGCCTGGTCTACCTGGCCGTACGCCTGTCGAGAGGTAAGTGGTGACAACCGAGGAGAACCGGTGAGCGACGAGAACCCCCTTCAGCCGCCGTGGTTGAACGCGCCGCCGGTCGAGGAGTACCCGTACCAGGAGAGCCACGACCTGCGGGTCGGTCCGAAGCTGCACCCGTCGCTGGACGGGCTGCTGCCGTACGTCGGGGTGTGGCGGGGTCGCGGGCGGGGCGGTTTCCCCACCATCGAGGACTTCGACTACGCCCAGGAGATCCGGATCAGCCACGACGGCCGGCCGTTCCTGTTCTACGAGTCGCGGGCCTGGCTGCTCGACGACGAGAGCCGTCCGGTCCGTCCGGCCGGGCGTGAGGTGGGCTGGTGGCGTCCGGTGCTGGACGGCGAGCGGGTCACCGACGAGCTGGAGGCGCTGATGACCTCGCCGACCGGGATCATGGAGCTGCACATCGGCCGGCGCACCGGTACGCAGATCGAGTTCGCCACCGACGCGGTGGTGCGTACGGCCACCGCCAAGGAGGTGACGGCGGGCGCCCGGCTCTTCGGCATCGTGGAGGGGGCGCTGCTCTACGCCCAGGAGATGGCGGGCATGGGCCACAGCCTCTCCCCGCATCTGTCCGCCCGGCTGATCCGGGTGGCCGGCTGACGTTGATCGACTCAGGGGAGCCGATGTTGCGGCGTCCGCGAGCGGAGATACCGCAACGTCGGCCCCGTCGTGTCGATCACACGAAGCCCAGCAGCCCCCGGAGGCGGGGGGTGTGCGGGGAGGCCGGGCGGGGCTCGCCGTCGAAGGCCCTGACCTCGACCAGGCCGCGTACCGACGAGGTCAGCCAGATTCCGGCGGCGGCGTGCAGCCCGGCCGGGGTGACCATCCGCTCGGCGGGGGTCAGGCCCAGCCCGGTCACGTGGTCGAGCAGCCAGCCGCAGGTGGTGCCGGGCAGGATGCCGGTGCGGTCGGCCGGGACGGTGCACAGGGTGTCGCCGTCCAGCCAGACGACGTTCGCGCCCGGAGCCTCCAGCACGTAGCCGTCGGTCGAGACCCAGAGCACGTCGTCCACGCCGGTCCGGGCGGCCCAGCGGCGCGCGGCGCTGTTGGTGGCGTACGAGATGGACTTGATGCCCGTCGGCAGCCAGGACAGTTCGGGGCGGCCCGTGGCCGGCACCCCGAGGGGCAGGGTGGCGACGGTGACCCCGGCGTGGCGCAGCCGCTTCGCGGCGGCCGGCACCTCGGCCAGGGTGGCGTAGACGGTGGGCAGCCCGCCACCCTCCGGCCCCCGGGTGCAGACCAGGCGCAACGCGCCCTCGACCCCGTCGGGCCAGCCGTCGACGAGGGCGTCCAGCAGGTCCACCAGGGCCGCGTCGGGCGGCAGCGGGAGTTCCAGGGCGGCGGCTCCGGCGCGCAGCCGGGCCAGGTGTTCGGTCCGCAGCCAGGGGCGTCCGCCGCGCAGGTGCATGGTCTCGAACAGCCCGTCGCCGCGCAGCGTACCCAGGTCGTCCCCGCGCAGCACCGCCTTCGTCACGGGGACGACGCCCCGGCCGAGCACGGCGATCCTCGATGCCACCACGACCGCCGAGCCTAGCGGCGGCACGACGTGGCCGGGCGCGGGCCGCCGGCCGAACTATGATCGGACGGTGTCCGAATCCTCGCTGGCGGAAATGCTCCGCTCCCGCGGGTTGCGGCTGACGGCGCAGCGGCAACTGGTCCTCCAAGCCGTGCTCGACCTGGGTCACGCCACACCGGAGCAGGTGCACACCGCGGTCCGTGAGGTGGCCGCCGGGGTCAACATCACCACCATCTACCGGACGCTGGAGCTGCTGGAACGGCTCGGCCTGGTGACCCACACCCACCTGTCGCACGGTTCGCCGACCTACCACGCGGCGGGTGAGCACCAGCACATCCACCTGGTCTGCCGCGAGTGCGGCGCGGTCGACGAGATCGATCCGGAGCTGATGCGTCCGCTGGCCGACCAGCTCGCCACCGGGCGGGGCTTCCGGGTGGACATCGGGCACGTGGCGCTCTTCGGCGTCTGCCACAACTGCGAGGACGGGGAACCGACATGATCGACATCGGGGGAGCGGTCGCCGTCGAGGCGATCGACGAGGCCAGCCGGGACCAGCCGGACGCCGAGCACCGGGCGGCCGGGGTGCGGGGTGTCGCCGCGCACTACGGCGACCCGCTGCGCGAGCAGCGCACCCTGGCCACCGGGGTCGGTCTGGTGGACCGCTCGCACCGGGGGGTCGTGGCCGTCTCCGGCCCGGAGCGGATCGGTTGGCTGCACACCCTGACCAGCCAGCACCTCGCCGCGCTCGGCCCGTGGCAGGGCACCGAGCTGCTGGTGCTCAGCCCGCACGGGCACGTCGAGCAGCACGCCATGGTCACCGAGGACGGTACGACCACCTGGCTGGACACCGAACCGGGGATGACCGCCGGCCTGCTGACGTACCTGGAGAAGATGCGGTTCTTCAGCCAGGTCGAGCCGCGCGACGCCACCGCCGACCACGCGCTGTTGTCGCTGGTCGGGCCGCAGGCCACCGATGCCGTCGCCACGCTGGGCGTGACCGGGCTGGCCGCACCCGAGGTGCTCGCGGTGCCGGGCCCGAAGTTCCGCTCCGGCGAGCTGCCCCCCCGCCCCACCGTCCGCTACGACGTGCAGCCGCTGACCGGTGGCGGGTGGGCCCGACGGGTCCCGCTCGGGGTGGACCTGCTGGTGCCCCGGCCGGCCCTGGACGGGGTCGTCGCCGAGCTGCGTGCCGCCGGGGTGCCGGCGGCCGGGCTGTGGGCGTACGAAGCGGTGCGGGTGGCCGCCCGGCAGCCCCGGGTCGGGGTGGACACCGACCACCGGACCATCCCCGCCGAGGTGGGACTGATCGCCCCGGCGGTGCACCTCGACAAGGGCTGCTACCGGGGTCAGGAGACGGTCGCCCGGGTGCACAACCTGGGCCGGCCGCCGCGTCGGCTCGTCCTGCTGCACCTGGACGGGGTGACCACCGACCAGCTTCCGGTGGCGGGCACCCCGGTCACCCTGGACGGCCGGACGGTCGGCTTCGTCGGTACCGCCGTGCACCACTTCGAGCTGGGTCAGGTCGCGCTGGCCGTGGTCAAGCGCAACCTCGCCGACGACGCCCGGCTGTCGGTGGGCGACACCGCCGCCGCCGTCGACCCGGAGTAGCCGACCCGGCGACAAGGATGCCCATCTGCTGCCGCAGGGACGGGAAGTTCTTCGCGTAACTGCCTGCGAGCGTGCGGTTCTTCCTGTCCCGGCCCGGCTGCGGCATCGACCTCAGGCGGCCTGGGCGGTTACCATCGCCGGCATGACGACAGGGACGTTGATCACGGTTGCCCCGACCGGCGCGGAGTCGGCCAAGGCGGAGGTGCCGGCGCTGCCGGTGACCCTCGACGAGTTGCTGCTCACCGCCAAGGAGTGCGAGGCGCTCGGCGCTTCCGTGATCCACGTCCACATCCGGGACGACAAGGCCCGTCCCACCCTCGACCAGGGGCGGCTGCGGGAGACGGTGGCGGCGCTGCGCGAGGGCACCGACCTGATCGTGCAGCTCTCCTCCGGCGGCGCGGTGACCGACCCGGAGGCCGACCGGCTGGCCGTGCTGGACGCCGCCCCGGACATGGCCTCCTGCACCATGGGCACTGTCAACTTCGGCGACGACGTCTTCCTCAACCGGTGGGAGTTCATCGTCGACCTGCACACCCGGATGCAGGAACGCGGCATCCTCCCCGAGTACGAGATCTTCGACCTCGGTCACCTCGCCGCCCTGTCCCGCCTGCTCGACCGGTACGGCCTGCCGCACGGCGGGCACGTGCACGTCGATTTCGTGATGGGGGTGCCGGGCGGGATGCCGGGCACCACGGCCACCCTGGTCGCCGCCCAGCAGATGTTGCGTGACCTGCCGGCGGGCACCACCTTCTCGGCCACCGGCGTCGGTCGCAGCACCATCCCGGTGATGCTGGCCTCGCTGTCCACCGGCGGTCACCTCCGGGTCGGTATGGAGGACACCGTGACGTACGCCAAGGGCCGCCCGGTGGAGTCCAACATGCAGCTCGTCGCCCGCGCGGTCGGCTTCGCGCAGCTCGCCCAGCGTCCGCCGCTGACCACCACCGAGGCCCGTCGGCTGCTCGGCCGGTAGCCGCCGGCCCGGCGGGGGCGGTCAGGCGTCGGTAAGTCATGCCCGGCCCGGCGCTCCGTACCCCCGTGGCAGACGTCGCAGGTCACCCGGGTGCCGGGCGCGTCGGCCCGCGTCGGTACCTTCCCAGGGTGACCAAGACGTACGAGGGTGGCGGGCCGCTCGCCGAGGTGGTCCGGTCGGGGTTCGTGGAGGGCGTGCACCGGGGCTCGGTGGTGGTGCTCGACGCCGCCGGCGCACCGGTGGCCGGCGCCGGGGACGGCACCTCGCCGATCTTCCCCCGGTCGGCCAGCAAGCCGTTGCAGACGCTCGGCATGCTCCGGGCCGGGCTGGCGGCGACCGACCCGGCCGACGTCGCGCTCGTCTCGGCGAGCCACGCCGGTGAGGAGTTCCACCTGGCCCGGGTGGCGGCGCTGCTGCGCTCCGCCGGTCTCGACCCGGACGCCCTGCACTGCCCGCCCGACCTGCCGTTCGGCGAGGCCGCCCGGGAGGCCGTGCTCCGGGCCGGCGGTGGCCCGAGCCGGCTGGCGATGAACTGCTCCGGCAAGCACGCCGGGATGCTGTCGACCTGCCTGGCCGCCGGCTGGCCGCTGGACGGGTACTGGCGGCCGGAGCACCCGTTGCAGCGGCGGCTGACCGCCACCATCGAGGAGTTCACCGGCGAGCGGGCGGCGGCGGTCGGCGTGGACGGCTGCGGTGCGCCGGTGCTGGCGGTCTCGCTGACCGGGCTGGCGCGGGCGTTCCTGCGGTTGGTGACCGCCGGGCCGGGCTCCCCGGAGCGTACCGTCGCGGACGCGATGCGGACGCATCCGGAGCTGGTCGGTGGCACCAGGGCGGACGACACCCGGCTGATGCGGGGCGTGCCGGGGATGCTGGCGAAGATCGGCGCGGAGGGCGTGATCGCCGCCGCGCTGCCGGGCGTCGGCGCGGTCGCCGTCAAGATCGACGACGGGGCCACCCGGGCCCGGATGCCGGTGCTGGTCTCCGGGCTGCGCCGGCTCAACGTGCAGGCCCCCGTGCTGACCGAGTACGCCGAACTGCCCCTGCTGGGTGGTGGTCTGCCCGTCGGCGCGGTCCGTCCCGTCTGGTGACCCGCTGCCACATCCTCACTGTCAGGGGAGGAAGGCGCGCAGGGCGTCGGCCACCGGGGTCGGGCGTTCCAGCGGGACCAGGTGGGCGGCGTCGGGGACGTCGGGGAGGCGGCGGGCGTCCGGTGCCTCGGCGGCGATCCGGTCGGCCAACCGGATGATGTCCGGAATATCGACGGCACCGGCGGTGACCAGCACCGGCATGCTCAGTTCACCGAGCCGGTCGATGGCGGGCGGGTCGAGTTCGACGACGTCCACCGCGCTCAGCGCCTGCTCGGCGGCGAGGGCCCGCCGGTCGGACTCCTCGGCGAAGGCGACGAGCGCCGGGTCCAGATCCTCGGGTCGCCGGTACGGCCCGACCACCCAGAACCGCACCTCACCGGCCGCGCTCGCCGCGAGATCCTCCTCGTCGACCTCGCCGACGAGGGTGTCCCACAACTCCTCGGTCTGCTCCGACCACTCGTGCCCGGAGACGGCGGTGCCGAACAGCGCCAGCGCCGACACCCGTTGCGGGTACGCCAGCGCGGTGTCGATCGCCACCGCCCCGCCGAACGAGCAGCCGACCAGGGCGGCCCGCGTGATGCCGAGCGCGTCCAGCACCGCCCGGACGTCGTCATGGTGGGCGAAGGACTCCGGCGGCAGCGCGGACTCCCCGTAGCCGCGCAGATCCAGGCAGATCACCCGGAACCGGTCGGCGAGGGCGTCCCGGACGGCGTGCCACATCCGCCGGTCGGCGATCCCCGCGTGCAGCAGGAGCACCGGGCTGCCGCTGCCCGCCTCGTCGTACCCCAGGGTGGTGCCGTTGACGGCGATGTTCGTGGTCACGCCGTGCAAGGTACGGACCGGGCATCCGGTGTCGCAACGCGGTTTCTGTTAGCTCGCTAACTCTGGCTAGCGTTTTGCTTGCTGGAGCTAGCAGTGCGGACTACGGTTGGGGCATGGCCGCACCCAAGGATCTACCCGACGTCGGCGGATTCATCCGTGACCTGCGGCGGAACGCCAAGATCTCACTCCGCCAACTCGCCGAGCAGGCGGGGGTGAGCAACCCCTACCTCAGCCAGATCGAGCGGGGCCTGCGCAAGCCCAGCGCCGAGGTGCTCCAGCAGCTCGCCAGCGCGCTGCGGGTCTCCACCCCGGCGATGTACCTGCGGGCCGGGCTGCTCGACGACAAGGAGGGTCAGGGGGTGCTCGCCGCCATCGCGGTCGACCCCGACCTCACGATGGCCCAGAAACAGTCCCTCAGCCAGATCTACGAGACCTTCCGCCGGGAGAACACCCGGCTCGCCGAGGCCGAGGCCGCCGCCAACCCGTCCGTCGAGGACGAGCCGGTGGCCCCGGGCGGGCCCACCGGAGCACCCGACGGACCGGCCACCGCCACCGCACCGGACCCGTCCGCTGCGGGCCGGACCGTCACCGACGAGACCGCCGTCACCGACGAGAGCGTCGCGGCGGCCGTCACCGACAGGGCCGCCGTCACGGACCAGCCGCTCGTCACCGACGGGGCGGCCGTCACGGATCAGCCGGTGGTCACCGACCGGACCGCCGCCATGGCGGACCGGCCGGACACGCCGACCCCGACGGGCCGCCCGTCCGCGCCGGCCGTGCCGACCGGGGCGGCAGCCGGGATCACCCCGGCGGCCACCGGCCCGGTCACCCCGGAGGGCACCCCGACCGAAGCCGTCCTGGAATCGGTCGCCCGCACCGAGGCGGGCACCGCCCCCGCCCCGACCGGAGCGGGCAGCGCCGGGACGGCACCGCACTCCCCGGACACCGCGCCCATTACCGGCACCCGCGCCGACCGGGCGGATGCCGCACCCACGACCAGCACCAGCAGGGCCGCCGGAGCGGCCGAGGAGGAGTTGTCATGACCCAGCCGAAGACCAACCGCATCCCTGCCCCGCTCTACGCCGCCGCCGGCGCCGGAGAGCTGGCCTACCAGCAGCTGCGCAAGCTGCCCACCGTCGCGACCGAGCTGGGCAACCGGGTCGTCGCCGACGGCACCAAGGTCGTCGCCGAGCTGGGCGGCCGGGCCGTCGTCACCGGGGTCGAGCTGCGGCAGAAGGCCACCGAGACCTTCCGTACCGCCAACCTGACCGCCACCGGCCTGCGCGAGCGGGTCGCCCCGACCGAGCTGAACCTGGACAAGCTCCGCGCCGAGCTGAACCTGGACAAGCTCCGCACCGAACTGGACCTGGACAAGCTCCGGGCCGAGCTGGACCTGGACCGGCTGCGCGGTGCCGCCACCCGCAACGCCGCCGTCGTGGTCGCCGGGGCGCAGGCGGCCCAGGAGCGTGCGCTGGCCGCGTACGGCGCGTTGGTCGCCCGGGGTGAGCGGGTGGTCGGTGCCGGGGTGCTGGAGGCCGCCGACACCGTCAACGCCGACATCGAGGCGACCGACGCCACCGTGCGTACCGGGACCACGGCGGACACCACGACCGGCCCGGCGGACACCGTGACCACCGGCCCCTCGGACACCGCGACCACCAGCCCTTCGGGCGGGGCCGCCGCCGACCACGCGCCGACCCCGGCGGACGTGGCCGAGGTCGTCGAGGCGAAGCCGGCCGCCGCCAAGACCACCCGCACCCGGGTCAGCAAGGCCGCTAAGGCCACCAAGCCGGCGGCGACCGGGTCGACCGCGACCGGTACGCCGGCGAAGCCGAAGACCACGAAGCGGACCCGCCCGGCCGCCGAGTGACCGTCGCCGACACCGGCCCCGGGGGCGTCCTGACGGACGTTTCCGGGGCCGTCGGCATATGCTGGCCGACATGGCCATCGCCGCGCCGATCTTCGTGTTCCACCTCGTCTACGTGATCGACCTGGTCCTGCTCGTGTTCGCACTGGCGGTGCAGGGCATCTCGCTGGTGCACGCGTTCACCCAGCGTTCGGACGCCTTCCCGGCGATCGGGACCCTCCCCAAGGGTGGCTGGATCGCCATCCTGGCCGTCTGCATGCTGCTCACCCTGCTCGGTTTCGGCGCGCTGAGCATCTTCGGGCTGATCGGCATCGCGGCCGGTCTGATCTACCTGCTCGACGTCCGGGTGGGGCTGCGTGACCTGCACGACGGCAAAGGGTTCTGGTGAGGGGTTTCCGCTGGCCGCCACCACCGGACGGCGGGCCCCGCACCTGGGGCCCGGGGCCCGGGGCGCCGCGTACCGGGCGACCCGCCCTGCCGGAGCCGGAGACCGAGCTGGTCGCCACCCCGCACGACGTGCACCTGGAACGGCTGGTGACCGGTGTCGGTGACCCGGTCACCGTGTTCGCGCACGGGTTCGGCAACGGCATCGCCACCACCCGTCCGTTCGGCAGCGCGGTAGCCGGCCGCCGGGTCTTCTTCCAGTTCCGGGGGCACGGCCGCTCCGACGCGCCGCCCGGCCCGTGGAGCTACCTCGACCTGGCCCGTGACCTGCGGGCGGTGGCGGATCTCAGCGGTGCCACCCGGGCGTTCGGGGCGAGCCTCGGCGCGGGCGCGCTGTGCCGGCTGCTGGCCGAGAGCCCGGACCGGTTCGAGAAACTGGTCTTCCTGCTCCCCGCCGTCCTCGACCGGCCGCGCGGCCCGATCGCCCAGCAGCGGCTGGCCGACCTGCTGGAGGCGGTGTCCGGCGGCGACGCCTCGGCGGTGGCGGACGTGGTCGCCCTGGAGCTGCCGCCGTCGGTCCGCAACACCCCGGCCGGCTGGGCCTACCTGCGCCAGCGGCTCGACCAGTTGCTCCGCGACGGGCTCGCCACCGGCCTGGCCGACCTGCCGGAGCAGTCCCCGCTGGCCGACCTCGCCGCCCTGGCCGGGGTGACCGCCCCGGCCCTGGTGATCGGCTGCGTCGGCGACGACCTGCACCCGACCCACATCGCCGCCGAGCTGGCCGACGCGTTGCCGCAGGCGACCCTGCACGTCTACGACCGCCCCGGGTTCGCCTGGACCGACCGCGCCGACCTGCGGGACCGGATCTCCACCTTCCTCAACGACTGACGTCGGCGTCCGCCGTCGGCAGGTGGGCGGCGCGGACGGCACGCAACCAGCGTTCCACGGTGGCCTCGTCGGGCCGGTCGGGCAGCGGGGTGCGGAGCCGGTCGAAGTCCCGCTCCGCCTCGGCGACCAGTGCTTCCGCCTCGGTGAGCGCGCCGCCCGCGACCCGCTCACCGAACGCCCGGAACCACTGCGGGTCCGCCAGCCGGATCTCCAGCACGCCGGTGGCGTAGAGGGTCCGCCCCTGGTGCAGCAGCCGGGCCAGGTGTCGGGCGTGCTTGGCGCAGCGGCGTCGACCGCCCACCGTCGCGTCGCGGGTGGTCAGCTTGCGGAACTGCTGGCTCGCGTACCCGAGGTAGGCGTCGCGGACGCGCGGTGCGCTGAGGAACGCCGACCGGACGGCGATCAGGCGGTCGCCGAGTTCGGTGCGGGTCTCGTAGCAGTCGTCGGGCAGCCAGATCAGCTCGGTGGCCGTCGGGTTGCCGCTCAACGCCAGCCGGGCGTACTTGCCGGCCTCGTGCAGGGTGACGTCCGGGTCGGTGGTGACCACCGACTCCCGGGGCGGCCGCAGGCCGTGGAAGGCGACCGTCGGGGCGGCGAAGACGCCGATCCGGTCGACGTCCGAGCCGGGGCCGGCCAGCCCGTAGGCGACCGAACCGACGATCCCGGAGAGCAGCAGGTGCATGCCGGGAGCATGCCGGATCGAACCGGCACGCGAAACCGGACTTCGGTTGTCAGGTATCACTGCCACCCTCGACGGTATGACGACGACACCGTTGGAGGGAAAGGTCGCGCTGGTGGCCGGCGCGACCCGGGGCGCGGGCCGGCAGATCGCCATCCAGCTCGGCGCGGCCGGGGCGACGGTCTACGCCACCGGCCGCAGCAGCCGGGCCGGCCGCTCCGAGCTGGACCGTCCCGAGACCATCGAGGAGACCGCCGAGCTGGTCACCGCCGCCGGGGGCACCGGCATCGCGGTCCGGGTCGACCACCTGGTGCCCGAGCAGGTACGCGACCTGGTGGCCCGGATCGACGCCGAACAGGGCCGGCTCGACGTGCTGGTCAACGACGTGTGGGGGGCCGACCCGCTGATCACCTGGGACAAGCCGGTCTGGGAGCAGCCGCTGGACGCCGGGTTCCACACCCTGCGCCTGGCGGTGGACACCCACATCGTCACCAGCCACTTCGCGCTGCCGCTGCTGATCCGTCGCCCCGGCGGGCTGGTCGTCGAGATCGGCGACGGCACCCGGGCGTACAACGACACGCACTACCGGCTGTCCGTCTTCTACGACCTGGCGAAGGTGTCGGTGACCCGGCTCGCGTACAGCTGGGGGCACGAGCTGGCGCCGCACGGGTGCACCGCCGTGGCGCTCACCCCCGGCTGGATCCGGTCCGAGGCGATGCTGGAGCACTTCGGGGTGACCGAGGAGACCTGGCGCGACGGCGCGGCGAAGGACCCGCACTTCGTGATCTCGGAGACGCCGGCCTTCGTCGGGCGAGCGGTCGTCGCCCTGGCCGCCGACGACGACCGGGCCCGCTGGAACCAGGCGTCCGTCTCGGCCGGCGAACTGGCCCGGGTGTACGGCTTCACCGACCTCGACGGCAGCCGGCCGGACGCCTTCCGCTACCTCAGCGAGGTGGTCGAGGCGGACCGGCCCGCCGACCCCACCGGCTACCGCTGATCCGGGGGAACGGGGGCGACGCCGTAGAGGGCGGCTGAGCGGGCCGCCGCGTCGACCAGACGGGCCCGCAACTCCGGCGGGTCGAGCACCTCCGCCTCCGGGCCGAAGGCGAGCAACTGGGCGTACGCCACCTCGACGGACTCGACGGGCAGCCGGGTCACCACCCACCCCTGCCCGTCGGGTGCCCCGGCGGCGGCCAGCGCCTCCTCGTACGCGAAGGGGGTGTCGGCGAGGAAACGCAGCCGGCGCAGGCCGACCGGGCTGACCCGCACGGTGACCCGCTCGGCGAGCATGCCCCGCAGGAACGCCTCGGCCTGCTCCCGCCAGTAGCCGCCCAGGTCGAAACCGTCGTCGCGGACGAACGTCGCCGGGTCGGGCACGACGTCGACCACCCGGTCCACCCGGTAGGTACGCATCGCGTCACCGACCCGACCGACGAGATACCAGGTGCCGCTCTTGAGCACCAGCCCGTACGGCTCGACCCGGCGGGTCACCTCCCGTTCGCCGCGCCGGTACCGCAGCACCACCACCCCGTCCCGCCACACCGCGCGGGCCAGCTCGGTCAGCCAGCGGGGCGGGGTGGACTCCCGGAACCAGCCGGGTACGTCCAGGTGGAACCGTTGCCCGGTGCGGGCCGGGGCGTCGCGCAGGCTCGGCGGCAACGCGGCGAGCACCTTCAGCTCGGCGGACGCCACCGCGTCGGCCAGCCCCAGGTCACCGGCGGGGCCGGGAAGCCCGGCGAGGAAGAGCGCCTCCGCCTCGTCGCGGGTCAGCCCGGTCAGCCGGGTCCGGTAGCCGCCGAGCAGCCGGTACCCGCCGGCCCGTCCCCGGTCGGCGTAGACCGGCACCCCGGCGGCGGACAACGCCAGCACGTCCCGGTAGACGGTCCGCTCGGACACCTCCAGCTCGCGGGAGAGTTCGGCGGCGGTCATCGTCTCCCGGGCCTGCAACAGCAGCACCAGGGAGATCAACCGGGACGCCCGCACCCCTGCATCCTGCCGGCCCGACCCGGCGCGCGACGCCACCGGGTGTCCGGTGGCGATGGTGTACGGCCGATAGGCTCTGCGGTCGTGAACGGACCCCGTACGATCGCCGCGCCGGTGACCGGCGCCACCCGTCGCTTCTTCGGCGGCGTGGGCCTGCTCCTGCGCGGCCTCGGCCTGTACGTCCGCAGCCCGGGGCTGATGCTGCTGGGCGTGGTGCCGGCGCTGCTGTCCGCCGCGCTCTTCGTCGCCGCGTTCGCCACCCTGATCTACTTCGTGGACGAGCTGGCGGCGTGGGTGACCCCGTTCGCCGACGACTGGTCGGACACCCCGCGCAGCCTGGTCCGGGTGATCGCCGGGTTGGCCTTCCTCGGGCTCGGCGGGCTGCTCACCGTGGTCGGGTTCACCGCGGTCACCCTGGTCATCGGCGACCCGTTCTACGAGAAGATCTCCGAGCGGGTGGAGGACCGCCTCGGCGGCACCCCCGGCGCGGTGGAGGTGCCGTTCGGGGCGTCGTTGCGGCGCAGCATCGTCGACTCGCTCCGGCTGATCGGGCTCTCGGTGCTGTTCGGCATCCCGCTGTTCCTGGCCGGTTTCATCCCGGTGGTCGGGCAGACCGTGGTGCCGGTGGTCGGCGCGGCGGTGGGTGGTTGGCTGCTCGCCGTGGAGCTGGTCGGTGCGCCGTTCTCCCGGCGCGGGCTGCGGCTGCCGGACCGGCGGGCCCGGCTGAAGGCGGACCGGGCCACCTCGCTCGGCTTCGGCGTGGCGGTCTTCCTGTGCTTCCTGATCCCGCTCGGTGCGGTGCTGGTGATGCCGGCCGCCGTCGCCGGGGCGGCGCTGCTCGCCCGCCGCTCACTGGGCCAGCACATCGAGGAGGGCTGACGTGGAGGTGACCCTGGTCCAGGGGGACATCACCGCCCAGCGGGTCGACGTGATCGTCAACGCGGCCAACTCGTCGCTGCTCGGCGGCGGAGGCGTCGACGGGGCGATCCACCGCCGGGGCGGGCCGGCGATCCTGGCGGAGTGCCGGGCGCTGCGCGCCTCGCGGTACGGCCGTGGCCTGCCCACCGGCCAGGCGGTCGCCACCACCGCCGGTGACCTGCCGGCCCGCTGGGTGGTGCACACCGTCGGCCCGGTGTACTCCGCCACCGAGGACCGGGCCGCCCTGCTGCGTGACTGCTTCGCCAACAGCCTCGCCGTCGCCGACGGCCTGGGCGCGACCACCGTCGCGTTCCCGTTGATCTCCGCCGGCGTCTACGGCTGGCCGCCCGACGACGCCGTACGCCAGGCGCTGGCCGTGTTGCGCCCGGCGACCCCGACCCACGTGACCGGGGCCCGCCTGGTGCTTTTCGACGCCGGTACCCACGCGGTCGCCACCCGCGTCCTCGCCGAGGGCTGATCGTCGCCCTCGGTCGGCATCCGGCCGGACCGGGCGGTCCGACGTTCCCGCAGACCGGGTGGTCCGGCCGGGCTCGCTGTCAGGGCAGGTCGCGCAGGCAGGACCAGGCGGAGGCCACCGGCCGGTAGCCGAGGCGGGTGTTGACCGCCAGCATCGGCGCGTTGGCCTCGTCGTTGGAGGTGTAGGCCGTGCGTACCCCGCGACCGGCGGCCCGGTGCAGCGCGGCCTGCTTGGTCAGCCGGGCCAGTCCCCGCCCCCGGTACTCCGGCCTGGTCGCAGTGAAGTCGGACCACATCCGGTCGCCGTCCCGCTTGACCAGGCTCAGCGCGACCAGCGTGCCGTCGACCTCGGCCACCGTCCCGGCCTCCAGGTCCAGTCCCGGGTTGTCCCAGCACTCCGACCGCCACAGGGAGTAGCTGGTCGCGTCCACCGGCACGTCGCCCGGCTCGCCCACCGCGGCGGCGGCGTCGAGGAGGTGGACCTGGTACGGGTCGAGCCCGGTGAGCGGGAGCAGTCGTACCCCGGCGGGCGGCTCGGGCATCGGCGGGGCCGGGTGCAGGTCGAGCGCCGAGTAGCGCAGCTCCCGGCTGGGGGTGAACCCGTGCCGGTGGGCGTACGGCAGCGAGCCGGTCTGCACCCAGGTGCGCACCCGGCGGACCCGCAGTGCGGCCAGATGGTCCAGCGCGGCGGTGAGCAGCGCGGTGCCGACGCCCCGGCCCCGGTGCTCCGGGTGCACGTGCAGCGTGGAGACGTCCCCGAAGTCGGGTACGGAGGTGTGCGCGTTCCGGTAGGCCGAGGCCCAGCCGACGATCAGGCCGTCCGCCTCGACCACCCAGGCCGTCCAGTCCTCCTCGGGCGGCGGCTGGGCGATCATCTGCCGGGTCGACGCGACGCCCCGCACCAGGTACGGATGGACCAGCGACCGCAGCGCCACCACCCCCGGCGCGTCGTCCGGCCGGGCGGTACGGATGCGCCACCCCGCTCCCGGTCGGCTCAGTGGCCTGGCGGAGTGGGCGTGGGCGGGTGGGACAGGGGGCCGGCGCTGTTCGGCGGTGCCGGTTGGCTCGGTGGTGCCGGTTGGCTCGGTGGTGCCGCTCGGTGCGGTGGTGCCGCTCGGTGCGGGCGGCGATGCGGCGGCGTCAGGCATGCCCGCGAGCGTAGGCACGGGCCGGTGTCGCCGGCCACGGCTTTTCCGCACCCGCCCCGTTCGTTGCTCTGAGTGACGGCACCCTCGGCTCGACCCTGCTGATTCGCCAGACTGTCGATGGTCAACCGTCGGGTGCGGTCAGGCGGACTGCCTGATCACCAGCTCGGTCGGCAGCACCACTGCCCGCTCCACCTCGGCACCGTCGGCCAGGGCCAGCAGCAGCCGGGTCATCTTCCGGCCCAGCTCGACGATCGGCTGCCGCACGGTGGTCAGCGGCGGCTCGGTGTAGGCGGCCGTCTCGATGTCGTCGAAGCCGATCACCGCGACGTCGTCCGGCACCCGCCGGCCCGCCTCGTGCAGCGCCCGCAGGGCGGCGTGCGCCATCAGGTCGGAGGCGGCGAACACCGCGTCCAGATCGGGGTACGCGGCGAGCAGTCGCCGCATCGCGATGGTCCCCGACTCGCGGGTGAAGTCGCCGTACTCGATCATCTGCGGCAGGCCGGCGGCGACCACGGTGTCGCGGTAGCCGGCGAGCCGTTCGATGCCGGCGACCATGTCCTGCGGGCCGGCGATGGTGGCGATCCGACGACGGCCGTTGTCGATCAGGTAACGGGTCGCCCTGGCGACCCCACCGATGTGGTCCACGTCGATGTAGGGCACGTCGGCGGCGTCCAGCGGCCGGCCGCTGCACACCACCGGGATGCCCAACCGGGCGAGCCGGCCGGGCAGCGGGTCCTCCCCGTGCAGCGAGGCGAAGAGCACCCCGTCGACGTGCCGGCCGGTGGTGTAGCGGGCCACCCGGTCGTGTCCGGCGGGCGAGCCGGCGAGCATCAGCACGAGCTGCTTGTCGGCGGCCTCCAGCTCCTGGGCCGCGCCCCGGATGAGCCCGGGGAAGACCTGGTCGTCGGAGAAGACCCGGGTGGCCGCCTCCGGCAGCACCAGGGCGACCGAGTCGGTCCGCTGGGTGACCAGGCTGCGGGCGGCCAGGTTCGGCACGTACCCCAGCTCGGCCACCGCCCGGCGGACGGCCTCCTGGATCGGCTCGGCGACCGTGGTGGAGCCGTTCACCACCCGGGAGACCGTCGCCCGGGACACGCCGGCCTGCCGGGCGACCGCCTCCAGGGTGGGCCGTTGTGCCGCCGTCATACCCGCCACCACCACCTCGTCACAGCCCGTTCCGGGAGATCACCTCCTGGTACCACCGGGCGCTCGACTTCGGGGTGCGCCGCTGGTTCAGATAGTCGACGTGGACGATCCCGAACCGCTTCCGATAGCCCTCGGCCCACTCGAAGTTGTCCAGCAACGACCATACGAGATAGCCGCGCAGGTCGACTCCGCGGGAGATGGCCTCGTGCGCGGCCCGTAGGTGCCCGTCCAGGTAGGCGATCCGGTCGGCGTCGTGGATCCGGCCCGCCGCGTCGGCCGCCGGGCTGCTGCCGTCGTCGGGGAACGCGCCACCGTTCTCGGTGATCATCAGCGGGAGCCCCGGGTAGTCGGTGGCGAGCCGCACCAGCAGCCGGGTCAGCCCGGCCGGCTCGATCTGCCAGCCCATGTCGGACACCGGGCCGGTGGCGGGCAGGAACTCCACCGCCCCCTCGGTGCCCGGGTAGGCGCTGCTGCCCGCCCCGTCCGGGCGGCCCGCGACGTAGGTGGGCGAGTAGTAGTTGATGCCGAGCAGGTCCAGCGGCGCGGCGATGATCTTCTCGTCGCCGTCCCGGACGAACGTGGGCTCCACCATCCGGGCGACATGTTCGAGCACGTCGGCCGGGTAGCCGGCGCCGGTCAGCGGGTCCAGGAAGATCCGGTTCTGCAGGCCGTCGACGAGACGTACCGCGGCGGCGTCGGCGGCGCTGCCCGGGTCGGCCGGCGCGACGTCCGCCGGGTTGAGGGTGATCCCGACCGTCCGCGCGCCGGCCGCCCGCAGCGCCCGTGCCGCCAGACCGTGCCCCAGCAGCAGATGGTGTACGGCCCGGAACGCCGCCCCCGCGTCCTGCACGCCGGGGGCGTGCACCCCGTTGCCGTACCCGAGGTAGGCCGAGCACCACGGCTCGTTGAGCGTCGTCCAGGTGCGGATGCGGTCACCGAGCCGGGCGTGCACCGCCAGGGCGTAGTCGGCGAAGTGCTCGGCGGTCTCCCGGCTGGCCCAGCCGCCCCGGTCCTGCAACGTCTGCGGCAGGTCCCAGTGGTAGAGCGTGACGATCGGGTCGATGCCCCGGTCGAGCAGCGCGTCGGTCAACCGGTCGTAGAAGTCCAGGCCGCGCGGGTTGACCGGGCCGGTGCCGTCCGGCCTGATCCGGGGCCAGGCCACCGAGAACCGGTACGCGGCCAGCCCCAGCTCGGCCATCAGCGCCACGTCGTCGGCGTACCGGTGGTAGTGGTCGCAGGCGACGTCGCCGGTGTGCCCGGCGAACACCTTGCCCGGCGTACGGCTGAAGGTGTCCCAGATGGACTCGCCGCGCCCGTCGTCGCGGGCCGCGCCCTCGATCTGGTACGCGGCGGTCGCCGCGCCCCACACGAAGCCCTCCGGAAATCGAACCTCATTCACGCGGCTTTCTCCTTCGTTCGCGACTGCGGGGCTCGCAAACCCGGCTCACTCCTCGCGCTCACGCTTTGACCGCACCTTCCATGATGCCGCCGATGATCTGGCGGCCGAACACGACGAACACCAGCAGCAGCGGCAGCGTCGCGATCGCCGTGCCGGTGAACACCTGCGACATGTCCTGGTAGTAACCGTCGGAGAGGGCCCGCAACGACAACTGCACGGTCGGGTTCTCCGGGTCGTTGAGCACAGCGTACGGCCAGAGGAAGTCGTTCCAGGTCGTCATGAACGTGAGCAGGCCGAGGACGGCGGCGGCCGGGCGCAGCGCGGGAAGCACCACGTTCCAGTAGATCCGCAGCGTGTGGCAGCCGTCGACCCGGGCGGCCTCGATCAGCTCGGTGCTGACCGCCTGGGCCGCGTACTGGCGCATCATGAACACGCCGAAGCCGGTGACCAGGGCCGGGACGATCACCGCCGGCAACCGGTCGTTCCAGTTCAGCTTGGTCATCAGCAGGTACAGCGGGATGACCCCGAGCTGGGTGGGCACCATCATGGTGGCGATGATGATCATGAGCAGCGCGTTGCGGCCCCGGAACCGCAGCTTGGCGAAGGCGAACCCGGCCAGGGTGGAGAAGAGCACCACCGAGCAGGTGACGCTGACCGCGACGATCGTCGAGTTGACCAGGCCGGTGAGGAAGTGCGCGTCGGGGTTGGCGAACAGCCGGGTGATGTTCGCGCCGAGGTTGCCACCGGGGGTGAGCGGTGGCGGCACCTGGCCCATCGCGTCGCTGCTGCGGCTGGCGACCACGAACATCCAGTAGATCGGGAAGATCGACAGCAGGGCGGTGAGCGTCAGCGCCGGGTAGGTGAGCCGGCCGGCTGACCGGATGCGGGTCATCGGTCCCCCTTGCGGGCGCCGCCGCCGAGCCGGCGCAGGATCAGTACGTTGATCGCCGCGACCACCGCGATCAGGGCGAAGAGCAGCCAGGCGACGGCCGAGCCGTAGCCGAAGTTGTAGTGCGGGGCGAAGGCGTTCTCGAACATGTACATGGTCATCGTCTGGGATTCGCGCAGCGGCCCGCCCCGGATCGCGTTGGTGCCGGAGTTGAACAGCCGGGGCTCGGTGAACAGTTGCAGTCCGCCGATGGTGGAGATGATCACGGCGAAGATGATCGTGGGTTTGAGCAGCGGAACGGTGATCGACCAGAACTGCCGGGCCCGGCCGGCCCCGTCGATCGAGGCGGACTCGTACAGGTCGCGGGGGATGGCCTGCATCGCGGCCAGGAAGATCAGCGCGTTGTAGCCGGTCCACCGCCAGTCGACCATGGCGGAGATCGCCGTCCAGGCGGCGAACCGGTTCGCCTTCCAGTCGATCGCGTCGACTCCGACGAGGTCGAGCAGCCAGTTGATCATGCCGAACTCGCGGCCGAAGAGCACCGCGAAGACGATCGCCACCGCCGCCGTCGAGGTGACGTTGGGCACCAGCACGGCCATCCGCCAGGTGGTCCGCGCCCGCAGCCGCCGGTTGAGCAGGTTGGCCAGCCAGAGGGCGGCGAGCAACTGCGGCACCGTGGAGATGACGAAGATGCCGAGGGTGTTCACCACCGAGTTCCAGAAGTCGGCGTCGGCCAGCAGTTGGGTGTAGTTCTGCGCGCCCACGAAGGCCGGGTCCACCCCCAACAGGTCCCAGTCGTGCAGCGACACCCAGAACGTGTACGCCAGCGGATAGAGCCCGAAGATCGCGAAGAGCAGGAAGAACGGCGTCACGTACAGGTAGGGCGAGTACCTGACGTCGAGCCGGGCCAACCGGTGCTCCCGCTCCGGCCGTCTGCTCCGGGTCCGTACCGCTCCCGGCGGCGGACCATCGACCTGAACAACCATCTCCCGTGCTCTTCCTCTCCTGGTCCCGGCCTGCTGCACCTGCCCGCCCGTCCGGGGCGGGGCCGTGACCCCGCCCCGGACGGCATTACTTGGCGGCGGCCTTGCGGGCGTTGGTGGTGGCGTCGGTCCAGCCCTGGGCGGGGTTGCGCTGACCCAGCTCGACGGTGCGCACGGCGTTCTCCACCTCGGTGCGGACGGCCTGGTTCTTGGGGCCCATGTAGACCGGCTTGAGGCTCTTCGCGCCGGCGGCGAAGATCTTGCCGACCGGGGCGTCGGAGAAGTACGCGTTCGTCGAGTTGACGATCGCCGGGTCGTCCAGCGCCTGCGGGGACGACGGCAGCGGCCCCTTCTCCTGGAACGCGCCGATCTGGCCCTTGGCGCTGGTCAGGAACTTGGCCAGTTCGATCGCCTCGGCCTGGTGCCGGCTCTGCTTCGGCACCGCCAGGTAGGAGCCGCCCCAGTTGCCGCCGCTGCCGGGCACCTGGGCGATGTCCCACTTGCCCTTGGCGTCCGGGCCGGCGTTGCCCTCGATCACGCCGGTCATCCAGGCCGGGCAGGCGATGGTGGCGAACTTGGCCTGCTTGAAGGCCGACACCCACTCCTCCGACCAGGCCCCGTACCGGCCGGAGAGGCCGGAGTCGATGATGTCGACGGTGGTGTCGTACGCCTGGCGTACCGCCGGGTTGCTGTCGACCACCAGCTTGTCGGTGGTGTCGTAGTAGCTGTAGCCGGTGGTGTTGCCGGCGGTCTGCAGCAGGATGGTGTTGAAGGTGTTGGTGGCGGCGTCCAGGAAGGCCGCGCCGGTGTTCCTGGCCTTGAACTGCTCGCCGACCCGCACGTAGTCGGCCCAGGTGGGCCAGAGCTTGGACACGGCCTCCCGGTCGGTGGGCAGGCCGGCGGCGGCGAAGAGGTCCTTGCGGTAGCAGATCGCCATCCCGCCGACGTCGGTGCCCAGGCCGATGAGCTGCTTGCCGTCGGCGGTCAGCCCGCCGTTCCACTTCCACTCCAGGAAGTTGCCCCTGAGGTCGGCGGCCCCGTGGTCGAGCAGGTTGACGAAGTTCTGCGGGTTGGCCTTGTACTCGACCAGCAGCCCCTCCTCGATGGCGACCACGTCACCGGCGCCCTTGCCGGCGGCGAGCCACTGGGTGAGCTTGGGGGAGTACTCGTCGAGGTTGCCGCCGGTGCCCCGCTCCACGATCTTGATGCCGGGGTGGTCGGCCTCGTACTGCCGGTAGAGCTTCTCGTAGCCGAACTGGCCGAACACGTCGACGGTCAGCGTGACCGGTCCGCCGTCGGCGGCCTCGTCGTCGCCGCCGCAGGCGGTGGTGCCGAGCAGCGCGGTGGTGGCCACCAGGGCGATCGCCGCGAGGCGGCGGCGGGAAAAGACACCCATGGGTCGGACCCCTCTCAGGTCGGGTGGTGGGGTGTGGACCTGCGTATGAGCGGGCCGTACGGGTCGTCGGCCCGGATTCGATCTCGGTGAGAGAGCGCTCTCACGACAGGGTGGTGGGTCGATGGACTCCTGTCAAGAGAGCGCTCTCTCGCACCGTCGCCGGACCGCAGCGCCGACCGCCCGGGCTACGTGGGGGACGCTGGGAGCAACCGACCCCGAGCTACGCCGGGAACGCCGGGAGCGGCCGTCCCGGCGGGGACGGCCGCTCCTCGGTACGCGGCGTGCGGTGGCGGGCGGGCGTCAGCCGACGCGCAGGCCCTCCAGCAGGGAACGGTCCCCCACCACCGCGAGGGTGTCGAAGCTGACCCGGCCCCACAGCGCCAGCAGCAGATCGCTGGCCGAGCCGGTGACCTGCACCCGGGCGTGGTGGTCGTCGTGTCCGAAGACCGTCGCGGTGTCCAGCAGGGCCACCCCCTCGCCGCGCATCCGCAGGTACCAGTCCTGGGCGGCGTCGGTCGCGGTCAGGTGCACCACCCCCTGCCACTGCCCCGAACCGCTGCGCCGACCCGCCGGCAGCCAGGTGTCCAGCACCTCGCTGACCCCGTCGGTGGCGAGCTTCGCCTCGATCGGGTCACCGGCGGCGATGGCGAGCTGGGCGTCCCACCGGTGCACCGCCGTCTCGTGCGCCATCCGCCGCGGCCAGAACCCGGCCTTCTTCGGCTGCGGCGCCCAGTTCCACGCCGGGGCTTCCGGGTCGAGCGCGTCGAACAGGGTCATCAGCTGGTCGTACTGGTGCTGCCAGAGCTGGAGGGGGGACACCCCGGCGGGCAGCTCGGCGGTGTCGTCGCGGCGGGCCGGCTGTGCGGTGTCACCGGCACCGGCGACGGAGTGCACCCAGTGGTAGAGGCCGGCCAGGTGCACGGTCAGGTCTGCCACCGTCCACCCCGGGCAGGACAGCACGGGTGTCTCCGGCGGGGCCTCGGCGACGGCCGCGGCGAACGCCGGGCCGTCGACCCGGAGCGCTCCCAACCAGAAGTCCTTCGTAGCGTGCAGTCTGCTCATCGCAATCCTCCCCGGGGTGACCCGGCGACCAGTGGGTGCCGCGGCTACCCCTCAGCCTAGGGTGAAAGGCGTGTCAGACGTCTACGCCAAACCGACAACGGACGCGCAACCCGCCGATCCGGCCGCCCTGGCGGAATACACCACCCTGCGGCTCGGTGGTCCCGCGGCCCGCTGCGTGGCCGCCACCAGCGCCGACGAGATCGTCCACCGGGTCCGTGCGGCGCACCGGCGCGACGAGCCGGTGCTGGTCCTCGCCGGCGGCAGCAACGTGGTCGTCGGGGACGCCGGCTTCCCCGGCACCGTCGTGCTGATCCGGTCGCGGGGCTTCGACGTGGTCGCCGAGGACCCCGACACCGTCACCGTACGCGTCGAGGCCGGCGAACCCTGGGACGACCTCGTCGCCGCCACCGTCGGCAACGGCTGGTCCGGCCTGGAGTGCCTCTCCGGCATCCCCGGCTCGGCCGGCGCCACCCCCATCCAGAACGTCGGCGCGTACGGCCAGGAGGTCGCCGAACGGATCACCGGTGTCCAGGTGTACGACCGCGCCGAGGACCGGCTCGCCACCGTCGCCGCCGCGGACTGCGGCTTCGCGTACCGGGGGAGCATCTTCAAGTACAGCGACCGCTGGGTGGTGCTCTCGGTCGACTTCCGGCTGGACCGCTCGCCGCTGTCCGGGCCGGTCCGCTACGCCGAGCTGGCCCGTTCGCTCGGCGTCGAGGTCGGTGACCGGGTGCCGCTGGCCGCCGCCCGGGACACGGTGCTGACCCTGCGCGCCGGTAAGGGCATGGTGCTCGACCCGACCGACCCGGACACCTGGTCGGTCGGCTCGTTCTTCACCAACCCGGTGCTCGACCGGGCGGCGTACGACCTGCTGCGCGAGCGCTCCGCCGACGTCGGCGAACCCCCCTCCTGGCCCTGCCCGGGTGACCTGGTGAAGGTCAGCGCCGCCTGGCTGATCGACAAGGCGGGCTTCGCCAAGGGCCACCCCGGGCCGGGCGGCACCGCCATCTCGGGCAAGCACACCCTGGCCCTGACCAACCACAGCGGCACCGCCCGGACCGCCGACCTGATCGCCCTCGCCCGGGAGATCCGCGACGGCGTGCACACCCGCTTCGCCGTCCCTCTCCATCCCGAACCCGTCCTCATCAACTGCACCCTCTAGGTGGGTGGGTCAGGTGGGGGCGATGGTGGGCCAGGGGAGGGTCAGCTCGCCGTGACGCCAGCGGTGGGGCCGGTCGAGGACGGGCCAGCCGGTGGACCGGAGGGTGCCGACGGCGGTCAGCCACCGTTGGCGGGGGCCGAACGGAGCCAGCCCGGCGGCCGCCTGCCAGGCGTCGTCCAGGGCGCGGAGCAGGGCGTGGATACGTTCGCCCGGCACGTTGCGGTGGATCAGCGCCTTCGGCAGACGCTCGGCCAGCCGGGCCGGGCTCTCCAGCGTGGTCAGCCGGGCGGCCAGGGTCAGCGTCCGGGGGCCGGTGGAGTCGATCAGCAGCCAGCCGGCCAGCCGGCCCAACTCGTCGCAGGTGCCCTCGACCAGCACCCCGCCCGGGGCGAGCCGGTCGGTGACCGTCCGCCAGGCGTCGGCGACCTCACTCTCGTCGTACTGGCGGAGCACGTTGAACGCCCGGACCACGGTGGGCCGCAACCCGGCCAGTTCGAAGCCGCCCCGGGCGAACGTCAACCCCGGCGGGTCGGCGGCCGGCGCGGCGGCGGCCACCCGTACCGGATCGATCTCCAGCCCGACCACCCGGACGTCGGCGCGGACCCGGGCGGCCAGCCGGTCGCGCAGCTCGACGGCGGTGACCGGGGTGGCGCCGTAACCGAGGTCCACCACCAGCGGGTCGGCGGCGGCCCGTAGCCGGTCGCCGCAGGTCTCGACGATCCAGTTGTCGACCCGGCGGAGCCGGTTCGGGTTCGTCGTCCCCCGGGTCACCAACCCCACCGGCCGCTGCCGACCCCGGTCAGCCATCCCGGGTCACGACCCGACCCGGTGCACCTTGTGCTGGGCGGCCTGGGCCAGCGGGCGGACCACCAGACGGTCCACGTTGACGTGGTGCGGGAGGGTGGCGCACCAGGCGACGCACTCGGCGACGTCGTCGGCGACCAGCGGCTGCGCCACCCCGGCGTAGGTGGCGTCGGCCTTCGCCGCGTCCCCGCCGAAGCGGTTCAGGCTGAACTCCTCCGTCCGGACCATCCCGGGGTCGATCTCGACCACCCGCACGGGCCGGCCGCACAGCTCCAGCCGCAGGGTGCCCGCCACGGCGGTCTGCGCGTGCTTGGCCGCGCTGTATCCGCCGCCGCCCTCGTAGACGGTGAAGCCGGCGGTGGACGAGACCACGACGACGGTGCCGGCACCGGAGCGTTCCAGGGCCGGCAGCAGGGCCTGGGTGACCCGCAGCGTGCCGAGCACGTTCACGTCGTACATCCACTGCCAGTCGGCGACCGAGCCGGTCTCCACCGGGTCCAGCCCACGCGCCCCGCCGGCGTTGTTGACCAGGACGGTGACCGGGCCGGGGGCGTCGGCGGCGGCGCGGGCCAGCCCGGCCACCGACTCGTCCGAGGTGACGTCGCAGGCCACTGCGGTGGCGCTGCCGCCGGCCGCCGCGATCTCGGCGACCAGACCGGCGAGCCGGTCGGTGCGGCGGGCGGCGGCGAGCACGTGGAAACCCTCGGCGGCGAGCCGGCGGGCGGTGGCCGCGCCGATCCCGCTGGACGCCCCGGTGACGATCGCGACAGAGGTCATCAGGCCATTCTCACCCCGGCGGCGTGACCGGCCGCTCCGGGCCCCGTGATGAGGTCCGTCACGCCCGCGACCCGGGGCGAGGCATTTCCGAAGCCCGATGGGGAAGATTGCATCCGGCGCGAAGGTTGTCCGAGGAGCGCCGGTCGTGCGGGACGGCATCAACCGTGACAGAAGGAGCGGACGTGGCGGATCAGCACACCGGTGTCGGTCGTCAGCGAGGTTCCCTGCCGTGGCCCCGGCCCCGCCGGATCGCCACCCTGTCGGTGCACACCTCACCGTTGCACCAACCGGGCACCGGCGACGCGGGCGGCATGAACGTCTACATCCTGGAGGTCGCCCGGCGGCTCGCCGAGGCGAACGTCGAGGTGGAGATCTTCACCCGGGCCACCTCCGGTGACCTGCCCCCGGTGGTGGAGATGGCCCCCGGGGTGCACGTCCGGCACGTCACCTCCGGCCCGCTGGAGGGGCTGACCAAGGAGGAGCTGCCCGGTCAGCTCTGTGCCTTCACCGCCGGGGTGCTGCGCGCCGAGGCGGCCCGCCCGCCTGGCCACTACGACCTGATCCACTCGCACTACTGGCTCTCCGGCCAGGTCGGCTGGCTGGCCAAGGAGCGCTGGGGGGTGCCGCTGGTGCACACCGCGCACACCCTGGCGAAGGTGAAGAACGCCCAGCTCGCCGCCGGTGACCGGCCGGAGCCGAAGGCCCGGGTGATCGGCGAGGAACAGGTGGTCGCCGAGGCCGACCGGCTGGTCGCGAACACCCGGGCGGAGGCCACCGACCTGATCGACAGGTACGCCGCCGACCCGGCCCGGGTGGTGGTCGTCGAACCGGGGGTGGACCTGGCACGGTTCCGGCCCGCCGCCGGGGACCGGGAGGTCGCCACCCGCGCCGCCCGTCGCCGGCTGGGCCTGCCCACCGACGGGTACGTCGTCGCGTTCGTCGGCCGGATCCAGCCGTTGAAGGCACCCGACGTGCTGGTCCGCGCGGTCGCCGCGTTGCGGGAACGCGACCCGGCCCTCGCCGACCAGGTGACCGTGGTGATCTGCGGCGGCCCGAGCGGCAGCGGCCTGGACCGGCCCACCTCCCTGATCGAGCTGGCCGGTTCGTTGGGGGTCGCCGACCGGGTGCGTTTCCTGCCACCGCGCACCGGGGACGACCTGCCCGCCCTCTACCGGGCGGCCGACCTGGTGGCGGTGCCCTCGCACAACGAGTCCTTCGGGCTGGTGGCCCTGGAGGCGCAGGCCTGCGGCACGCCGGTGGTCGCCGCCGCCGTGGGTGGCCTGGTCACCGCCGTCCGGGACCAGGTCAGCGGCGTGCTCGTGCACGGCCACGACCCGACCGACTGGGCCCGTACGCTGGCCCGGCTGCTGCCCGACCGGGCCGGCCGGGAGGCGCTGGGTCGGGGGGCGGCCCGGCACGCCCGCAGCTTCTCCTGGGAGCGCACCGTCTCCGGGCTGCTCGCCGTCTACGGCGAGGCGGTCACCGGGCACCGGGAGCGGCTGGCGGCCCGGCTGGCCGACGGTCCGGCGCTCACCGGCTCCTGGTGACCGGGTGCCCCGCCTCTCGTCGCCGGGTGGGGCGGCCACGGCGGCCGTAGAGTGGGGCCGATGAGCGCGAAGAGCGAGCTGGCGGCCCTGATCGAGGCGGTCTGCACCGAACGGGAACTGGACTGGGAAGCCACCGGCGAGGGCTCGTACGCGGTCACCCTGCCCGGCACCCACAAGCTCAAGACGATCTGCAACCTGATCGTCGGCGAGCACGCGTTGCGGGTCGAGGCGTTCGTGATGCGTCAGCCCGACGAGCGGCGCGAGGAGCTGTGGGCGTGGCTGCTGCAACGCAACGCCCGGATGTACGGGGTGGCGTTCTCGATCGACGCGGTCGGCGACGTCTACCTCACCGGGCGGGTCAACCCGTCCGCCGTCGACGCCGACGAGATGGACCGGCTGCTCGGTGCGGTGCTCAGCTACGCCGACGAGTCCTTCGACACGATGCTGGAGATCGGGTTCGGCAGTTCCATCCGCCGGGAGTGGGAGTGGCGGGTCAAGCGCGGCGAGTCGACCGCGAACCTGGCCGCCTTCGCCCACCTGTTCACCCCGTCCGCCGGAGGTTCGGACCGGTCCTGACGGGTATGCCGCAGCGCTGCGGCGCGGCAGTGTGGGACCCGCCGCAGGCCGAGGACGGACTGTCGAGGAGCGTGTCATGGCTCAGCGGAACAGCTCAGGTCGCGGCGCGACGGCGACCGGGACCACGCGTCAGGCCGGCAACCGGACCCCGAACACGCCGGGCATCTCCGAGTCGGAGATCTCCCGGATGAGGGTCGACGAGATCCGGGGTCAGTTGCGTCGGCGGGGGGTCTCCGGGATCTCCGCGTTGCGTAAGCCGGAACTGGTGAAGGCGCTCGCGCGGGCGTTGCGCGCGGAGGGCCGGGCCGGCGGTGCCGCCCGCCGCAGCACCGGCCCGTCCGGCCGGGCGCCCGCCCGCCGGAGCACGGCCGGGGCCGCGAAGGCCAACCCGTCGCGTACGCGGGCGAAGGCGACGCCGGCGAAGGCCGCCCGTGCCACGGGCGTGCGCACCGGCCGGTCCACCTCCCGTTCGGTACGGTCCGCGCAGCTCATCACCTCTCCGGCGGACCGTCCGGAACGTCCCGGGCGCAGCCTGGTGACCACCAACCACCAGGTGATCCGGAACTGGGCCGCAGCCCGGGGCGCCAAGCCGGCGACCATCGCCGGCACCGAGCGCGACGGCCGGCCGGGGGTGCTCACCTTCGACCTGCCGGGCTACCGGGAGAGCCGCCGGTTGCGGGTGGTGACCTGGGACGACTGGTTCCGGACGTTCGACTCGCGCAAGCTGAACCTGATCTTCCAGGAGCAGTTGCGGGACGGCCGGCCGAGCAACTTCTTCCGGACCGAGTCACCCGATCGGGAAGACGGCTGAGACGTTTGGCGGAATGGCTGCCGGGTAGCCGCGTGTTGGCAGTCACGGAGCCCGGAACAGGAGCACCGGAGCGGGGACGGTCGGTGTTGTGACCGGCGAGACAGTGCTCGAAGGTTGAATCCGGAATCCGGGCGAACTAACTTTATTGCACCGCGTCACGCTCGGAAACGTTCGGGGGAGCGGCGGATCGATCAGATCCGTGCACCGAGCGGGACGCAATCGGGTGGGTCACACCGTTGGGGGACGGTGCCACCCGGGAACCGGCGGCGCGAGCGGGCGACGCTTACGGGGGTGAGGGTCGCCCGCCGCCGCCGGGCAGGCGGTACGAGCGCCCACCGCGACCATCGGTCGCCGGTGGGCGCTCTGCCGTTTACCGGCCTCTTGTGCCGTTTCGGCCCTGTGCGGCCGATCCGGAGAGTTCGACCCGAGCGTCGGGGTGTCGCAGCACCTGGTGGAAGCAATCCCGGGTGGTTCGGGCGGTGGGCGTACTCAGGCGGGGGTGCGGGCCGTGACCGGCTCGGCGGGTGCGGTCCGCACCTTAGCCTCGGCCGACTGCGGGGGCGGCGGCCCGACGACGGTGACCGGCACGACGGGAACCTCGGGGCGGCGCAGGCTGGTCGCCCGGCGTTCCCGGGCCGGCCCGGAGAGCAGGTGGGCCAGCGCGGTCGCCACGCCGATCGCGGCGCAGCCCAGCCAGAGCGTGGCGTTGCCGGCGTGTTCACGCACCAGCCCGCCGAGCAGCGGGGCGACCGCCCCGGCCACCTGCCAGGACAGCGAGAAGACGCCCTGGTAGCGACCGCGCAGCTCGGCGGGGGAGAGTTCGGCGATCAGGGTGGCGTTGGACGGGGAGTTGAGCATCTCGCCGAGCGTCCAGATCAGCACGGTGAGCCCGAAGAACCAGGCGGCGTCGGCGAACGCGGTCAGCCCGAAGCCGACCCCCATCACCACCGAGGCGAGGGCGAGCACGTGCGACCGGCTCCGCCCCCGGATCAGCCGGGGGACGAAGAGTTGCCCCACCACGATCAGCACCCCGTTGAGCGCGATCACCGAGCCGTAGGTGGCGGGGGACAGGCCGGCGTCGCCCATCGCGATCGGCAGCATCGAGATGTGCTGGAGGAAGACCAGCGCGCCGAACAGGTTGAGCACGACGAAGCCCAGGAACACCCGGTCGGCGGCGATGGTGCGCAGCGCACCCACCCGGGGCGGGCCGCTCGTCGCACCCTTGACGGCGCTGGTCGCCGGGGCGCGGCGGGTCTCGCCGACCTTGACGAAGATGATCAGCGCGGTGACCAGGGTGGTGGCCGCGTCGACCACGAACAGCAGCAGGTAGCCGGCCTCGGCGGCGAGGCCGGCGAGCACGGCGGCGCAGGCGAAGCCCAGGTTGATCGCCCAGTAGTTGAGCGAGAACGCGCGGAGCCGGTCCCGCTCCGGCACCACGTCGATCATCATGGCCCCGAAGGCCGGCCGGGCGGCCTCGGCGAACGTGCCGAGCAGCAGCGCGCCCACCGCGACCGCCCAGAGCGGCCGGGCGAAGCCGAGCGTGAGCATCATGGTGGCCGCGCCCAGGTGGGCGGTGAGCAGGGTGGGCCGCCGCCCCCACCGGTCGACCAGGGTGCCGCCCACGGTGGTGCCGACCGCGCCGCCGACCCCCCACAGGCCCATCACCAGGCCGGCCTGGGCGGCCGAGAAGTGGCGGGCCTGGGTCAGGTAGATGGCGAGGAAGACCAGCACGAACGAGCCGAGCCGGTTGATCAGGGTGCCCGTCCAGAGGTACCAGAAGGTCCTCGGTAGCCCACCTGTGGTCTCCCGGAACCAACCCCGCACCGTCCGCACGCCCGCGCCCCCGCTCAGGTAATGACCACTGTCCTTGAAGCGCCTTACAACCTAGTTCCGGGGGCGGACACCGGTCATCCGTTTTTCCACGTGGTGGTCGTCACCACCACCGCCCGCGTGTCCCCGGACGCGGTGCGGCAGGATGATCGGCATGACTGCGAGCGAGGGGTCCACCGTCGGGACGCTGGTCCTGCTGCGGCACGGCGAGAGCGACTGGAACGCGAAGAACCTCTTCACCGGCTGGGTCGACGTCGACCTGACCGCCAAGGGTGAGGCGGAGGCGCGCCGCGGCGGCGAGCTGCTGCGCGAGCACGACCTGCTGCCGGACGTGGTGCACACCAGCGTGATGCGCCGGGCGATCCGCACCGCCGAGCTGGCGCTGAACGCCGCCGACCGGCACTGGATCGCGGTGCGCCGGTCGTGGCGGCTCAACGAGCGGCACTACGGCGCCCTGCAGGGCAAGAACAAGAAGCAGACCCTGGAGGAGTACGGCGAGGAGCAGTTCATGCTCTGGCGTCGCTCGTACGACACGCCGCCGCCGCCGATCGCCGACGACGACGATTTCTCCCAGGTCGGCGACCCGCGGTACGCGCTGCTGCCGACCGAGCTGATGCCGCGCACCGAGTGCCTCAAGGACGTCGTGGCGCGGATGCTCCCGTACTGGTACGACTCGATCGTGCCGGACATCCTCGCCGGCCGCACCGTGCTGGTGGCGGCGCACGGCAACTCGCTGCGTGCCCTGGTCAAGCACCTCGACCAGATCTCCGACGAGGCGATCGCCAAGCTGAACATCCCCACCGGCATCCCGCTGCGCTACGACCTCGACCCGCAGCTGCGCCCGCTCGCCCTGGGCGGCACCTACCTCGACCCGGCCGCCGCCAAGGAGGCGGCTGCCGCCGTCGCCAACCAGGGCCGCTGAGTTGACGCAGGGCTCCCGACCCGGCGACCTCCGCCGGGTCGGGAGCCCTGTCCCGTCGTCGGGCGGTGCGGGTCAGCCGGCGGCGGGGGTGGTCTCCCCGGTGATCAGGTAGACCACCCGCTCGCCGGCGTTGACCGCGTGGTCGGCGAACCGCTCGTAGAACCGGCCGAGCAGGGTGGCGTCGATGGCGGTCTCCACCCCGTACGGCCACCCGTCGCCGAGCAGGATGCCGAACAGGCTCTTGTGCAGGTCGTCCATGACGTCGTCGTCGCGGTCCAGTTCGGCGGCGATGTCGGCGTCGGGGGTGGCCAGCACCTTGCCGATCTTCTCGGCCATCCGGTCGGCGACCGAGGCCATGTCGGTGAAGACGGGCCGCAGCTCGGCCGGCACCGCCGGGGAGGGGTGCCGGCGCAGCGCGGTCTTGGCCACGTGGTCGGCCAGGTCGCCCATCCGCTCCAGGTCGGCCGCGACGTGCAGGGCGGTGATCATCGCGCGCAGGTCGGAGGCGACCGGCGCCTGGCGGGCGAGCAGGTCGCAGACCCGCTCCTCGACGTGCTGGTAGAGGTCGTCGATCTCGGCGTCCCGCGCGATCACGGCCTCGGACGCCTCGCGGTCGGCGGTCAGCAGGCCGCGGGTGGCCTGGCGCATCGCGGCGCGTACGCCGTCGGCCATGTCCACCAGCAGTTGGCTGACGATCTGCAGGTCGGCCCGGAACTCGTCGCGCATCGTCACTTCCTGGGGTCGGTGCCGCCGGTGGTCGCGGGGACCGCTGGCGTACGGGTTGAGCAGGTGCGCGACCCACCGTAGGCGGGGGTGACGGGAGCCCAGATGAACCCGGATGAACGACGCGGGGCCCGGGAGTGAATTTCTGCCAAAGCGAGTGTGTTTCGTCCTGTTATGGGCGATAGCCAGGTTAACAATGACCCTACGATCGCCGGGTGGAATGGGCGGTGGCGATCGTGGTGGCCCTGGTGACCGGACTGGTCGCCGGGCTGCTGCTGGCGCGGCCCGTCCAGACCTGGCGACGCCGCGCGGCGTCGTCCGGGGGCGAGGGCCCCCACGGGAACCTGGGGAGGCGTGCGATTCCCGACGACCAGTCCGGCGGGCTGACCGGGCTCGGCCGCAAGACCATCGACTCGCTGCGCGCCGGTGTCGTGGTGCTCGGCCCGGACGACGTTCCGGTGCTGGTGAACCCGGCCGCACGGGCGATGGGACTGCTCCGTACCGGCGCCACCCCCGGCTCCATCGCGGCCCACCCGCTGATCCGTAC
Source organism: Micromonospora sp. WMMD723 (assembly GCF_049863385.1). Classification (NCBI taxonomy): domain Bacteria; kingdom Bacillati; phylum Actinomycetota; class Actinomycetes; order Micromonosporales; family Micromonosporaceae; genus Micromonospora; species Micromonospora sp. WMMD723. The sequence goes on along the minus strand of NZ_JBMKNR010000001.1, from coordinate 1,289,049 downwards.
CCTCGCCGGGCAGGTCCGGCGGACCGGGGTGCGACGCGAAATCGAGCTGGACCTGCCCCGTGGCCGCGACAACGCCGGGGAGAACCCGCTCGGCGTGCACCTGCGGGCGATGGGCATCGGCGGCGGGTACATCGCCGTCGAAGCCGCCGACGTGACCGAGTCGCACCGGCTGGCCCGGGTCCGGCGGGACTTCGTGGCCAACGTCAGCCACGAGCTGAAGACCCCGATCGGGGCGCTGCAACTGCTCGCCGAGGCGCTCGTCGACGCCACCGAGCCGGCCGACGGCGCACCCGACCTCTCCGAGGACATGCTGGCCGCCCGCCGGTTCGCCGAACGCATCCAGCACGAGTCGACCCGGCTCGGCCGGCTGGTGCAGGAACTGCTGGAGCTGACCCGGCTCCAGGGCGCCGAGCCGCAACCCGCGCCGGAACCCGTCGCGGTCGACTGGGTGATCGCCGAGGTGCTCGACCGGACCCGCACCTCGGCCACCGCCCGCCGGGTCCAGGTGGTCACCGAAGGGCAGCGGGGCCTGACCGCGTACGGCAGCGACAGCCAGCTCGCCACCGCCGTGTCCAACCTGGTGGAGAACGCGATCACCTACTCCGGCGAGGACACCACCGTGCGGGTCGTCACCCGGGCCGACGACGACCACGTCACGGTCTCCGTCACCGACCAGGGCATCGGCATCGCCCCCACCGACGTCGACCGGATCTTCGAGCGGTTCTACCGGGCCGACCAGGCCCGCTCCCGCGCCACCGGTGGCACCGGCCTCGGCCTGGCCATCGTCAAACACATCGCCAGCAACCATGGCGGCCGGGTGGAGGTGGCGAGCACCCTGGGTGGGGGGTCGACGTTCACCCTCCGGCTACCCGCCAGCCCTCCGGACGCCCTGGAGTCGCTACTGCCGTCCGCTGGTATCGAGCCCGGCCCGACCGACCCTGCGCCGGGCCTGACCGTAGGAAAGGAAACACCCCGTTGAGCCGCGTACTGGTGGTCGAGGACGAGGAGTCGTTCTCCGACGCCCTGTCGTACATGCTCCGCAAGGAGGGTTTCGAGGTCTCCGTCGCCGCGACGGGCACCTCCGCCCTCACCGAGTTCGACCGGACCGGCGCGGACATCGTGCTGCTCGACCTGATGCTCCCGGAGATGTCCGGGACCGAGGTCTGCCGGCAGCTGCGGCAGCGCTCGCACGTGCCGATCATCATGGTGACCGCCCGGGACAGTGAGATCGACAAGGTGGTCGGGCTGGAGATCGGCGCCGACGACTACGTCACCAAGCCGTACTCGCCCCGGGAGCTGGTGGCCCGGATCCGGGCGGTGCTGCGCCGGCAGAGCCCCGAGGTGACCGAGTCGGGGGCCCCGACGCTGGCCGCCGGCCCGGTCCGGATGGACATCGAGCGGCACGTGGTCACCGTCGACGGGGCCGCCGTGCAGCTTCCGCTCAAGGAGTTCGAGCTGCTGGAACTGCTGCTGCGCAACGCGGGCCGGGTGCTCACCCGGGGGCAGCTCATCGACCGGGTCTGGGGAGCCGACTACGTCGGGGACACCAAGACCCTCGACGTGCACGTCAAGCGGCTGCGTTCCAAGATCGAACCGGAGCCGTCCGCGCCCCGGTTCATCGTCACCGTGCGCGGGCTGGGCTACAAGTTCGAGCCGTAGGCCGGCGCACCGTTCACCCCTGCGGGCTGGCCGGGTGCGGGGCGATCTGACCCTGGCCCAGCCGGGCCGCGCACAGCTCGGCCAGCCTGGCGTACGCGGGCGCGCCGACCAGCGCGGTCAGCTCCGGGCCGTACGACAGGTACATCGGCTCGGTGCCGACGTGCGCGTCGGTCGACGAGGTGCACCACCAGTCCAGGTCGTGCCCGCCGGAGCCCCAGCCCCGCCTGTCGAACTCGGCGAGCGTCGACACCAGCACCTTCGTGTCGTCGGGGCGGGTGGTCCACTCCTGGTCCCGGCGGATCGGCAGCTGCCAGCAGACGTCCGGCTTGTACTCCAGCGGGTGCACGCCGTCGCGCAGCGCCTGGCCGTGCAGCGCGCACCCGCCGCCGCCGGGGAAGTCGGCGTCGTTGAGGAACACGCACGGCGCGTCCTCGCCCCGGGTGGCGGTCCGTCGGGCCGGGTTCTCGCCGTCGATCGTGTCGGTCGCGGTCCAGTTCTTCGTACCCTTGCGGAAGTGCTGCCAGGTCTGCGGGGTGAGCCGCTTGACGGCCGCCCGGACCCGCTTCTCGTCGTCGGTGTCGGTGAAGAACGCGCCGTGCGAGCAGCAGCCGTCGGCGGCCCGGCCGGCGACGATGCCGTGGCAGCCCCGGCCGAACACGCACGTCCAGCGGGACAGCAGCCAGGTGAGGTCGGCGCGCACCAGGTGCCGCTCGTCGGCCGGGTCGACGAACTCGATCCACTCCCGGGGGAAGTCCAGCCCGACCTCCCGGCTGCGGGGGTCGTCGGGGGCGTCCACCAGCACGTGCAGCTCCACCTGGCTCGTCACCCGGCCCAGCGTACGCGTGAGTGAACCCGCCGGCCGGCGTGCCGTCGAAACGTGGTGGCCCTAGGGTCTTCCCATGCGGCTGGGTGTGCTCGACGTCGGTTCCAACACGGTCCATCTGCTGGTGGTCGACGCCCACCACGGCGCTCACCCGTGGGCCGCGCACTCCGAGAAGGTGGTGCTGCGGCTGGCCGAGCAGATCGGCCCCGACGGCGCACTCACCCGGGCCGGTGCCGACGGGCTGGTCGAGGCGGTCGGGGCGGCCCGCGCGTCGGCCACCGCGCTGGCCGCCGACGACCTGCTGGCCTTCGCGACCAGCGCGGTGCGCGACGCCACCAACGCGGCCGAGGTGCTGACCCGGGTCCGCGAGGAGACCGGCGTACGGCTGGAGGTGCTCTCCGGGGCGGACGAGGCGCGGGCGACGTTCCTCGCGGTCCGGCGCTGGTTCGGCTGGTCGGCGGGACGGCTGCTGGCGATGGACATCGGCGGTGGCTCGCTGGAGCTGGCCGCCGGCATCGACGAGGACCCGGAGGTGGCGGTGTCGCTGCCGCTGGGCGCCGGCCGGCTGAGCCGGGAACGGCTGCACGTCGACCCGTCCGGGGCGACCCCACCGACCGCCGAGGCCGTCGAGGAGTTACGGGAGTACGTCGACGCGCAGCTCGACCCGGTGGTGGAGAAGCTGGCCGGGGTGGGCTGGGAGCGGCCGGTCGCCACCTCGAAGACCTTCCGGACGCTGGCCCGGCTGGCCGGGGCGGCCCCCTCCTCGGCGGGCCTGTGGGCGCGGCGCAGCCTCACCCGCACGGGGCTGCGGCAGGTGCTGGGGTTCGTCAGGCACATCCCGCCGGCCCAGCTGCCCGAGCTGGAGGGGGTGAGTGCCGGCCGGGCCCACCAGCTGCTGGCCGGCGCGGTGGTGGCCGAGGCGGTGCTGCGCCGGCTCGACGTGCCGGCGGTGGACATCTGCCCGTGGGCGCTGCGTGAGGGCGTCATCCTCAGACGGTTGGATCAGCTCGAACCGATGTGACGTACGCCGGTCGTTGCGCGGCTTTTGCGGTTGCTCGTCCGGAACTGTGGTGGCGGGCCGGGCTACCCTCGGGGATGTGACTTCCCGCGTCCCGGTGCTCCTGTCCAGTTCCTCGGTCTTTCCTGAGCGGACCGCGGCGGCGTTCCAGCTCGCCGCGGCACTCGGCTACGACGGGGTCGAGGTGATGGTCTGGACCGACGCGGTCAGCCAGGACGCCGGGGCGTTGCGCGGCCTCGCCGAGCACTACGGCGTCCCGGTGCTGTCGGTGCACGCCCCCTGCCTGCTGGTCACCCAGCGGGTGTGGAGCCCCGACCCGTGGGAGCGGCTGCGGCGGGCCGCCGAGCTGGCCGACACGCTGGAGGCACCCACCGTGGTGGTGCACCCGCCGTTCACCTGGCAGCGCGACTACGCCCGCAACTTCGCCGACGGGCTGCGCACCGTCGCCGACCGGTTCACCGGGCTGCACTTCGCGGTGGAGAACATGTACCCGGTGCGGATGGCCGGCCGGCAGTTCGTACCGTACGTGCCCGGCTGGGACCCGACCGAGGTCGGCTACCCCGCGTACACCCTCGACCTGTCGCACTGCGCCGCGTCGCACAGCGACCCGCTGGCGATGGCCGACCGGATGGGCACCGGCCTGGCCCACGTCCACCTCGGCGACGGCACCGGGGAGGGCCGCGACGAGCACCTGGTGCCCGGCCGGGGCACCCAGCCCTGCGCCGAGCTGCTGCGGTCCCTGGCCGGACGCGGTTTCACCGGCTCGGTCGCCGTGGAGGTGACCACCCGGGGTGCCAGGAGCCGCGCCGTCCGCGAGGCCGACCTCCGCGAATCCCTGGCCTTCGCCCGCGCCCACCTCACCGCCCCCACCCCCCTCAACGCCTGACCCCTGACCCCCGCCCCCGCTCCGCTTCTCCCGCTCCGCCCCGCCCGCTCTGCCTCCGGTGATCAAGAGGTTTGCGTCATGTGCGGGCGTGAATCTGACGCGAACCTCTTGATCACCGAGGCGGTACGGCACGGCGGCGGGGCAGGGAGATGGCGGGGTGGGGGAGCGCGGGGGAGGGGTCAGGGGACCGGGGTGAGGGTGGGCTGTTCGGCGGCGCGCTTGCGGGCGCGGTGGGCGGCCACGTGGGAGCGGGTGGCGCAGCGCTCCGAGCAGAACCGGCGGCAGCAGTTCGACGAGGTGTCCAGGTAGACGTTGCCGCAACGTTCGTCGGCGCAGACCCCGAACCGGGCGCTGCCGTACTCGCAGAGCCACACCGACAGGCCCCACGCCGCGCCGGCCAGGTATTCGGCGCTGACCGACGCGCCCCGGCTGGTCACGTGCATGTGCCAGTCGCTGGAATCGTGGCCCGAGATGCGCGGCTGCACCGGGAACGCCTCCAGCAGCGCGTTCAGTTCGGCCACCGCCTGGGCGTCCCGCCCCGAGGTGCCGTACTCGAAGACGTCGCGCAACCGCTTCTGCGCCCGTCGGAAGACCGCCAGGTCCCGGTCGGCCACCTCGTCGCGCATCCACGCGTTCTCGTCCGGAATGAGGGCCCGCAGGTCGTCGAGGTCGTCCAGGTGGGCGTTGACGAGGTCAACCCCGGTCCTGGCGTACGCGTCGAAGTTCACCCGACCAACGGTAGACGACTCACGCGGCACGCGGCGCGTCGATGTAGTGCGGCAGGAAGCGCGCGTAACCGTCGGTGATCAGACTCTCGCTCTCCCGGATGCCGACGCCTGCCGACTCGCCGTCGACGATCCAGCTACCCAGCACCATTCGGCCCCCGTCGAACTGCGGCAACGGCCGGAACTCCTGATAGCAGAAGCCCTCGTCGCCATAGATCCCGGGATTGCTGATCTCCGTGTCGCCGGTCACGATGCGTACCGAGCCACCCTCCCGGCCGAGCAGCGGCTTCGCCACGTACTCAGGCATCCCGCGCGGCGAGTCCAGGTACGCCGGCAGCAGCAGCTCGTGCCCCGGGTACAGCTCCCAGAGCACGGCCAGCAGCGCCTTGTTCGACAGCAGCAGCTTCCAGGCCGGTTCGATCCAGGTGGTCGGGGTGCCCGGCTCCAGCGCCGGTCGGCCGTACGGCTCGGCCAGCATCCACTCCCACGGGTAGAGCTTGAAGCAGGTGGTGACCGGCCGGTCGGCGGCGTCGACGAAGCGCCGGCCGTCCCAGCCGACGTGCTGGATCGGCAGCAGGGTCACGTCCAGCCCGGCCTGCCGGGCCGTCTCGGCCAGGTAGCCGGCGGTGATCTGGTCCTCGCCGGACTCCTCCTCGTTGGACCAGCACACGTGCACCCGCCGGTCGTGCAGCCCCGCCCCGATCTTGGCCCACGCCCCGACCAGCCGTTCGTGCAGGCTGTTCCACTGGTCGGCGTCGGGCCGGGTGTCCTCCAGCCAGTACCACTGCACGATGCTCGCCTCGACCAGTGCGGTCGGGGTGTCGGCGTTGTACTCCAGCAGCTTCGGCGGCCACGAGCCGTCGTAGGCGAGGTCGAACCGGCCGTACAGGGTGGGTGGGCGCTCGTGCAGCGACCGGGCGACCGCCTGCGCCGCCCACGCGGGGATGCCGAACTCGGCGTACCGGTTGCGGGCCACCACGTGCTCGGCGGCGGCCACCGACATCCGGTGCAGCTCCTCGGTCGCCTCCTCCAGCCGCAGCACCTCGTCGAGGTCGAAGGCGTACGCGGCGGACTCGTCCCAGTACGACATGATCTCGCCGTCGGGCAGCTCGGTGTCGACGTACACCAGGCCCTGGGTACGGATCACCGCGTCGGAGTCCGGTCGGGGGGTGACCCGCTCCCGGCGCACCGTCAGCCGCCGCAGGAGGCGAGATGGGTGCCGAAACCGCCGCGCTCCGGCAGCGCGCCGGCCACCGGGTCGGGCGCGGCGGCCCGGGGGTCGATGCCGACGGTCGGCACCTGCATGGCGAGCGCCACGGTGTCCCCGCCACCGACCGGCCCGAGGGCGCAGTCGTCATCGTCGTCGTCGGAGGTGAGGTTGCAGCCGGAGAGGGCGAGTGCCAGCGCGGTGAGCGCGCCGAGCTGCACGGAGGCCGACCGCAGCCGGCGGCGGGGGTGTCGTTCCACGTTCATGGTTGTAACTGATCCACGCCAGCCGCGCGTCCCCTGACCGGCCCGCTGCCGTGGCCGGAACCGGTCCGCCCCGCCGCCGGGCGCGGCCGTACGGTCGGGCGTTACGCTCGGCTCATGCTCCGTTCCGTCATCCTCGCCGCCTCCCGGTCATCCCAGGTCGAGCGGCTCGTCGCGACGGCCCCGTTCACCCGGGACGTCGTCCGCCGGTTCGTCGCCGGCACCGGCACCGACGACGCGTTGCGCGCCACCCGCGAACTCGTCGCCGACGGCCTGACGGTCACCCTCGACAACCTCGGCGAGGACACCGTCACCCCCGACCAGGCCACCGCCACCCGGGACGAGTACCTCGCCCTGCTGCGCGCGCTCGACGCCGCCGGGCTCACCCCGGCCGCCGAGGTGAGCGTGAAGCTCTCCGCCCTCGGTCAGCGCTTCGACGAGCAGTTGGCCTACGACAACGCGCGGGCGATCTGCGTGGCGGCCGACGAGGCGGGCACCACGGTGACCCTGGACATGGAGGACCACACCACCACCGACTCGACCCTGGACACGCTGGTCAAGCTGCGCAAGGACCACCCGTCGACCGGGGCGGTGCTGCAGGCTTACCTGCGGCGCACCGAGTCGGACTGCCGGGAGTTGGCGGGTGCCGGGTCGCGGGTCCGGTTGTGCAAGGGCGCGTACGCCGAGCCGGAGTCGGTGGCGTACCAGTCGGCCCGCGAGGTGGACAAGTCGTACGTGCGCTGCCTCAACGTGCTGATGTCCGGGGCGGGCTACCCGATGCTGGCCACCCATGACCCGCGCCTGATCGCCATCGGCGAGGACCGGGCCCGCTGGTTCGACCGGGGGCCCGGCGAGTTCGAGTTCCAGATGCTGTACGGCATCCGCCCCGAGGAGCAGGCCCGGCTGGCCGGCGAGGGCTACACGGTGCGCACCTACCTGCCGTACGGGGAGGACTGGTACGGCTACCTGATGCGCCGCCTCGCCGAGCGCCCCGCGAACCTGGTCTTCTTCGGCCGGGCCCTGGCCTCGAAGAAGTAGGCCACCGGGGAACAGCAGGTCACGACCGGGTGAACGACGCCTGGAGCGTGATCAGTTGTGGGAAGGGATCGCGCAGGTCACAGCCGCCCCGCTACCGTACTGGTAACACGCGCGTTGCCGGCCCGTTCGGGAGCTCCGTCGGGTGGCGCGCGCCGGGCATGGGATGGGTCGGGTGAGCCATGGCCGGGTCGCAGTCCTCCGACGGTCGGCTGTCGGACGTCAGGTTCCTCACGGTCGCCGAGGTCGCCTCGGTGATGCGGGTCTCCAAGATGACGGTCTACCGCCTGGTGCACAGCGGTGAACTCACCGCCGTGCGGGTGGGCCGGTCGTTCCGGGTGCCCGAGCACGCGGTGCACGACTATCTGCGGGGGGCGTTCCAGGAGACCGCCTGACCGCGCCGATCGCGACGTAACGGGCATCGACGGGGGCGCGTTGGTCCTGCTGACGCTCTCCGGCTACCCTGGAGCCCGATCTGACCGTGCGCCGGTGCGCCCCGACGCCACCAGGCTGGTCCAGGTCCGTTGTCCGTAAAGCGGCCACCGGCGTCACCATCTCGACGCCGAGGGTCCGTCCCGAACGTTGCATTGAAAGGCTGTCGTATGGGCTCGGTGGTCAAGAAGCGTCGCAAGCGCATGGCTAAGAAGAAGCACCGCAAGCTGCTGCGCAAGACCCGCGTCCAGCGTCGCCGTCTCGGCAAGTGACCGACGCCGGGTCACCCCCGGCGTCCGGTACCACTTGCCAACTGTCGACCCCCGGAGGCTCAGGTGATCAGGCCGCGGACATCCCGGCTCGATCTCCCCTGCCGGTCAGGGCGTGCACGATGACCCCCGGTGGCACCCCAGGTGCTCCGGGGGTCGTCGTCGTGACCGGGGTCGGTCGCTACCTCGGCGCGCACGTCGCCGCCCGGCTCGCCGCCGATCCCCGGATCGACCGGGTGATCGGCATCGACCCGGCCACCCCCGCCCCCGAGTTCGCCGGCCTGCTCGACGGGGTGGAACGCGTCCGGCTGGACCTCGACTCGCTCGGCGGCCTGCTGGCCGACCTCGACGTCGCCGCCGTGGTCCACCTCGCCCTGGTCACCGCCCCCGACCCGCAGCACGGCGGTCGGGGGGCGATGAAGGAACAGAACGTCATCGGCACCATGCAGCTGCTCGCCGCCTGCCAGCGGGCGCCCCGGCTGCGCAAGCTGGTGGTCCGGTCGTCGACCGCCGCCTATGGCGCGTCGTTCCGCGACCCGGCGGTCTTCACCGAGGAGACCGAGCCCCGCGAGGTGCCGCGCGGCGGTTTCGGCCGCGACATCCTCGACATCGAGGGGTACGTGCGCGGCTTCCGCCGCCGTCGGCCCGACGTGACCGCGACGGTGCTGCGGTTCGCCCCGTTCATCGGCTCCACCGCCGACACCACGCTCACCCGCTACTTCTCCCGGCCGGTGGTGCCCACCGTCTTCGGCCGTGACCCCCGGCTCCAGTTCGTGCACTTCGACGACGCACTGGAGGTGCTGCACCGGTCCGTCGCCGAGGACCACCCGGGCACGTACAACGTGGCCGGGCCGGGGGTGCTCTCGCTGTCCCAGGCGATCCGCCGGGCCGGCCGGGTGGCCGTACCGGTGTGGGAGCCGGGGCTGTCCGGGGCCGCCGCGATCGCCCGTAACCTCGGCTTCGGCCGCTACGGCCTCGACCAGGTCGACCTGATCGTGCACGGCCGGGTGGTCGACACCCGCCGACTGACCCGGGAGTACGGCTTCACCCCGCGTACCACGGCGGCGGCGTTCGACGACTTCATCCGGGCCCATCACGGCGGGGTGGTGGTCACCCCGGACCGGCTCGCCTCCGCCGAGCAGGCGGTGCTGGAGAGCATCCGGCAGGTCCGCTCTGCCGTCCGGGACCGTACGTGACCGCGCAGAACGGCCATCGTCGGCTCACCACGCCACCCGCCCCCGCCTCGCGCAACGGGTCGGGCCCCGATCCGACCGTCCCCGCGACGACCCGCCCCACCCCGGCCGCCTCCACCCCGACCGCCTCCGGCCCGGCCGCCTCCGGCCCGGCCGGTGGGCGCTCGCCGGGGGTGGAGCGGCCCGGTGACCAGTGGGACCGCCGGGTCGCCTCCGGGCTGGCGTTCCTGCGCCGCCGCCTGTCCGGCCAGTACGAGGTGGACGAGTTCGGCTTCGACCCGGAGCTGACCGGGACGGTCTTCCACCCGCTGCTGCGGCTGCTCTACCGCGACTGGTTCCGTACCGAGGTCACCGGCCTGGAACACGTGCCCGCCGACGGTGCCGGCCTGGTGGTCGGCAACCACTCCGGCACGGTGGCCCTGGACGCGCTGATCCTCTCCGCGGCCCTGCACGACCAGCATCCCGCCCACCGCTACCTGCGGCTGCTCGGCGCGGACCTGGTCTTCCGGATGCCCGTCGTCTCCGAGTTGGCCCGCAAGACCGGCGGTACGGTCGCCTGCAACCCGGACGCCGAGCGGCTGCTCGGCAACGGCGAGCTGGTGGGCGTCTTCCCGGAGGGGTTCAAGGGCATCGGCAAGCTCTACTCCGACCGCTACAAGCTGCAACGCTTCGGGCGGGGCGGGTTCGTCTCGGCGGCGTTGCGCACCGGCACCCCGATCGTCCCGGTCGCCATCGTCGGCGGCGAGGAGATCTATCCGATGCTCGCCGACATCAAGCCGCTGGCCCGGCTGCTCAAGCTGCCCTACTTCCCGGTCACCCCGACGTTCCCGTGGCTGGGGCCGCTGGGCATGGTGCCGCTGCCGAGCAAGTGGCTGATCGAGTTCTGCCCGCCGATCCCGACCGCGCACCTGACCGACTCGGCCGACGACCCGCTGGTCGTGTTCAACCTCGCCGACCAGGTCCGGGAGACCATCCAGCAGACCCTGCACCAGCTGCTGGAACGCCGCCCCGACCCGTTCGGCCCCTGACCGCTCCCCGCCCCCGGTGCCCGGACGACGCGGGTGGCCCGGGTCAGGCCGGGCGGCGGCGTCGGTGCAGTGCCCGACCGGCGGAGACCGCGCCGGCCAGCAGCCCGAGCGCGGCCGTCGACGGTACGGCGATCCGCGCGGCCCGACGACCGGTGCGGAAGTCCCGCACCTCCCAGCCCCGTTCCCGGGCCACCCGCAGCAACGCGCCGTCCGGGTTGACCGCCACCGCGCGTCCCACCGTGGTGAGCATCGGCAGGTCGTTGCTGGAGTCGCTGTAGGCGGTGCAGCGGGGAAGGTCGAGCCCCTCGACCGTGGCGAGCTGGGTGACCGCCTCGGCCTTGGCCGGCCCGTGCATCAGCTCGCCCACCAGCCGACCGGTGTACGCCCCGTCGACCACCTCGGCGACGGTGCCGATCGCGCCGGTCAGGCCGAGTCGGGCGGCGATCACCCGGCCGATCTCCACCGGTGCGGCGCTGACCAGCCAGACCCGCTGCCCGGTGTCGAGGTGCCGCTGCGCGAGCCGACGGGTGCCGGCCCAGATCCGGGGCGCCATCAACTCGTCGAAGATCTCCTCGGCGAGCCGTTCGACGTCACCGACCCGCCAGCCCTCGACGAAGGCGAGGGCGGCCTGCCGGGCCTGTGACATGTCGCCGGCGTGCTCGGTGGCCAGCACCCGGTACCGGGTCTGCTGCCAGGCGAACCGGGCCAGGTCGCCGGTGGTGAAGTAGCGACGGGCGGCGAGCCCCCGGGCGAACCAGTAGATCGACGCGCCGCGCATCATCGTGTTGTCGACGTCGAAGAACGCGGCGGCGCGGGGGTCGGTCGGCGTGGGCCCGACGGCCGTCGCGTCCGCCCATCCGGTGGTGTGTCCGTGGGCGTCGGTGCTGACCGTGACCCTTCGGGTGCCGGCCATGGCACCTCCCCTCCGACGAGCGACCCTGCATGATCGAGCCTAGTCCGGGCGCGGACCGTGGCCGGCCGGTCGGCGCGGGAAGTGTGGCGTGCGGCTCCGTCGCCGTCAGCGGTCGGTCGGGCAGGTGCCGGGCACCGGGCCGAGGGCGTCGCTGCCGACCGGGGCGGGCAGTGCGCAGGCGAGCGCGGTACGCAGCGCGTCGGAGCGCCGGCGGATGGCGTCGAGCAGGGCGAGGGACTGCCTGGTGCGTTCCCGTTCGGCGGAGCCGGCCCCGTCCAGCAGGCCGCCGACCGCCCGGCGTTGCCCGCTGACGAAGGTGTTCACCGCGTCCAGCGCGGCCGGATCGCCGTGCTGCACTGCACCGCCGGTGAGCAGTCGTACGCCCTGGCGGGTGTCGGCGTCCATGTCGTCGAGGACCGCGTCGAACCCGGTGGCGTCGTCGCGGAGCGTGGCCGCCTCGTCGAGCCGGGTCCGGGCGAAGTCGAGGAAGAGCTGCCCCCGGCTGACGTCCGAGCTGGCCAGGGCGAGCTGGGCGCGTTCGGTGGAGCGCTTCATGCCGTACAGGGCGTCGCCAGGCACCGCGTTCTCGCTGGCGGCCGAGATGCCGGAGACGGCGACCGCACCGGCCGCGATGCCGACCAGGATCGCGCCCCGGGCCCGGGCCCGTCGGGCGGTCGCCCCGCCGAGCAGGGAGCCCCGGCCGGTGGCCTGCGACGTGCCGTCGGTGACCGGTTCGGTGGCGTGTTCGCGTTCGGCGGCGGCCACCAGCATGGCCCGCAGGCCGGCGCGGAACTCGACGTCCACCTGGACGTCGGGTCGTTCGGCGACGAGCCGCTGCCCGACCGCCACGAGCCTGGTGAGCTGGGCGTCGGCGCGGGACCGGACGTGGTGGCGTCGGCCGCCGTTGGCCTCGTCGAGAAGCTGGGCGAAGCGTACGGCCCGACGACGGGAGAAAAGGTCGCTGTCCACCGCAGGCACCCCCTCTCGCTGGTCACGGCCGGTCGGCCGCGGTGGTCCACGCGACCGGCGGCGTGCACCGTCGTACCAGGGTCGTGTCGGCGGCGCTGCTCCGGACCGGGACGGGTCCGGGGCGCGCCGGACAACCACCGGCCGCACCCGGAGAAACGCTCCGTGCGGGGCCCCGGTTACGGGACGGTCGGGAGTGAAATCACGAAGAGTGATCGTCGCGGCAGGTCAGGGCTGGAAGCCGTCCGGAAGCAGACGGGCCAGCGCGCGGACCGCCCGGTACTGCAACGCCTTGATCGCTCCCTCGTTCTTGCCCATCGCGCGGGCGGTCTCGGCCACCGAGAGGCCCTGGAGGAAGCGGAGCACGATGCACTCCTGCTGCTCGGGGTTGAGCCGGGTGACGGCGGTGAGCAGGGCGACGTTGGTGATGTGTTCGACCACCGCCGCTTCGGGGCTGCCCTCCGGCCCCCGGTCCTCCCGGTCGGCGTCGAGCACGTCGCCGGTGGTCACCTCCAGCCGGTAGCGGCCTGACTTGAAGTGGTCGGCGACCAGGTTGCGGGCGATGGTGACCAGCCAGGCCCCGAGGTCGCGGCCCTGCCAGGTGAAGCTGCCGATCCGCTTGAGGGCGCGCAGGAAGGTGTCCGAGGTGAGGTCCTCGGCCAGTTGCCGGTTGCCGACCCGGAAGTAGACGAACCGGAAGACGGTGTCGACGTACCGGTCGTAGATCAGGCCGAACGCCTCGGCCTCGCCGGCCTGGGCCCGCTCCACCAGCGTCCAGACCTCGGTGGCCGGGTCGGACGGGTCGGGGCGGCTCGGGAAGCCGGTGGGGGAGGTGCCGGCGGGCGGTGTCGCGGTGGCCGGCGGTCCGGCGGCCGTCGGCTGCCCGCCGGGTACGGCCGGGATCAGGGCGGTGTCGTCGGCGGGTACGGCCGGGATGACGGCGGTGTCGTCGGCCGGCACCACAGGTATCACGGCGGTCTCCCCGCCGGCGGGATCGGTGGTGGCGGGCGGCTCGCCGACCCGTCGGGTCTGCGTCGGCATGGGGGGCCGGGAGTGGGAGGTCACCCGGCCGGCCGGCGTGGCGTTGCCGCCGGGGGCGGCGGGCCGGGGGGCCGCCTCGTTGGGGTGCGGACGCTGGTGCGGCCGGCGGGGCGTCGCCTCCGGCCGGGCCGGGTCGAGCCGTTCGTTGACCGCCGCCCGGGGCGTCGGCCCGGTCAGTCCGGTGGAATGATCCGGGTAGCCGAAGGCGGTCACCGGGCCTCCCCGCAGCGGATCACGACCGTGACCGGACGGCGGCGGGTGGCCGCCGCGCCGGGTCTGCCCCGGACGGGCAGGGCCGTGTGGGGGGGTGCCGACGCGCGGCAGATCCCCTTGAGGTGCTGGTCCAATGCGCGCACAGGCACGGGGGCCTCCTCGGGCTGAGGGGTGTCGACTCACGGCAAATGGGGTGAGCCGACCCGAGTGATGATAGGGCCAACGTCACCCGCGTGTGCCAAGTCCGTTACACAGGGCCAAAGTATTTGCCCGGCCCGCGGACCCCTGGCGGACCGGTTGTCCGTCGTGGTCGGTTGACTTTCACGTCGCGACTTGTTCCTTGATGGAAATTGCAGCCCAGAGGGGTGGTGGAGGGCCACCGGCACCCCGCCCCGCCGGTCCGGTAACGGGGGTCCACGGGTCCGTCCGGCACCGCCCCGGGGGCGGTCGGGGCGGCCCCGTTCGGGTGGTCCCGGTCGACGCTGCGTGACGGTTCGGTGTGTGGGCCTGGTCGGGCGGTCGACGGCGTGCCAGACTCAGCCACCGCGCGACCGGCTCGGGCGTCCCGGGTGTGCCGCACCCGGGGACGGGCGAGACTGGGCGGGCGTGCCCGGCCCGCCGCCGGGCATCCGGCACCGGTGCGCAGCGGTCCGTCCACCGCGCGCATCCCCGTCGCGGCCGAGTCCGGCCGCCCTCACCCGGAGGTCCCGATGTCCACTGCCGCCCGGCTCGCCCTGATCACCCGTCCCGGTTGCCACCTGTGCGACGACGCCAAGGCCGCGCTGGAGCGGGTGGTGGCGGTCACCGGGGACCGGTGGGTGGAGAAGGACGTCACCGGCGACGTGGAGCTGGAGCGCGAGTACGGCGACCGGCTGCCGGTGGTGCTGCTCGACGGCAGGGAGCACGGCTACTGGCGGGTGGAGGAGGAGCGGCTGCTGCGCGACCTGACCACCCCCCAGCTCTAGGGTGGCGCGAATCACGCTGGGTCATCGAGCAAGCGCGATTGGTGAGAGAAGTCGGGATTGCGCAATAATCGCGCGGCGGCACCGCTGGCGTGCCCGATCGATCTTGTGAGATGGAGGAGCAGGTGCAGGGGGGCCGCGATTCAGCAAGATCGCGATTTGTGCACGTCTTCACAAGCGCCTACTCTGTAGTTTCGACGCGCCCTGCTAGCACGGCCGGCTCGCCCGGCCACCGGCGGGGGTCCCCCAACGGGCGGGCACCGGAGCCGGCCGAGGATCGCACCGCACGGAGTCTCATGAGTCAGCACCGTCACCCTGGCGCGCCCGGCCGCGCCGGTGCCGTACCGGCGCTCCCGGACCTCCCGGAGGCGACCGTCGCGCGGCTCCCCGAGTATCTCCGCGCCCTGCACAACCTCGCCGACGCCGGCCACGAGACGGTCTCCAGCGAGGGGCTGGCCGGGGCGGCAGGGGTCAACTCGGCCAAGCTCCGCAAGGACCTCTCCCACCTCGGCTCGTACGGCACCCGGGGGGTCGGCTACGACGTCGCCCTGTTGATCGACCAGATCGAGTTCGTGCTCGGGCTCACCCAGCGCCGGGCGGTCGCCCTGGTCGGGGTGGGTAATCTCGGTCACGCCCTGGCCGGCTACGACGGCTTCGCCAGCCGGGGTTTCCGGATCGCCGCCCTGTTCGACGCCGACGCCTCGCGGGTCGGCGAGATGATCAACGGGCTGGTCGTCCGGCACGTCGACGAGCTGCCCCGGGTCGCCGCCGAGGAGGCGATCTCGATCGGCGTGATCGCCACCCCCGCGCCGGCCGCCCAGGCGGTGGCCGAGCAGCTGGTCGCCGTCGGCGTCACGAGCATCCTCAACTTCGCGCCGTGCGTACTCTCGGTGCCGGACGGGGTCGACGTGCGCAAGGTCGATCTCGCCATCGAGCTTCAGATCCTGTCCTTCCACGAGCACCGCAAGGCGTCGTTGACCGCGCTGCCCGCCGCCGGCGGCTCCGCCCTCACCGCCCTGCCCGGCGGGCTCGCGACCCCCGACACCCAGGAGGCGATCGGCACGTGAAGCTGCTCGTCGTCGGCGCGTCCTACCGCACCGCTCCCGTGGCCACGCTGGAGCAGCTTGCCGTCGCCCCCGCCGACCTCACCCGCACCCTGGACCGCCTGGTCGCCCAGCCGTACGTCGCCGAGGCGGTGCTCGTCTCCACCTGCAACCGGGTGGAGGTGTACGCCGCCGTGTCCGGTTTCCACGGCGGCCTCGGCGACGTCTGCGCCGTCCTCGCCGAGCAGGCCGGCGCGCCGCCCGCCGCCTTCGCCAGCCACCTCTACGTGCACTACGACTCGGCCGCCGTCGACCACGTGTTCCGGGTCGCCGCCGGGCTGGACTCCATGGTGGTCGGCGAGGCGCAGATCCTCGGCCAGCTCCGCGACGCCTACCACTGGGCCTCCGGCGCGGACACCGCCGGACGGCTGCTGCACGAGCTGATGCAGCAGGCGCTGCGGGTCGGCAAGCGGGCCCACGCCGAGACCGGCATCGACCGGGCCGGGCAGAGCGTCGTCACCGCCGCCCTGGACCTCACCGCCGAACTGCTCGACGGCGACCTCGCCGGCCGGCCGGCCCTGGTGGTCGGGGCCGGCGCGATGGGCGCGCTGAGCCTGGCGACGCTGTCCCGCCGGGCCGCCGGGCCGCTCACCGTCACCAACCGGGGGGCCGACCGGGCCGTCCGGCTGGCCGAGTCGTACGGGGCGAACGCCGTCCCGATCGCCGGACTCGTCCCCGCGCTCTCCACAGTGGACATCGTAGTGGCCGCCACCGCGGCCACCGAACCGGTCCTCACCGTCGACGTGGTGACCCGGGCGCTCGACCGCCGTGACCCCGACCGGGGGCCGCTGGTCCTGCTCGACCTCGCCGTGCCCCGCGACGTGGCACCCGAGGTGGCCGGGCTGCCCGGCGTCGAGGTGATCGACATCGACCGGATGGCCGCACTGCTCGCCGACGGCCCGGCCGCCGCCGACGCCGCCGAGGTGGGCCGGATCGTGGCTGCCGAGGTCGAGGCGTTCCTGAGCTGGCTGCGCGGGGCCGATGTGGCACCCACCGTGGCCGCCCTGCGGGGACGCGCCGACGACGTGGTCACCGCCGAACTGCGCCGGCTCGCCCAGCGTCGCCCGGACTTCAGCGACGACCAGCGCGCCGAGGTGGCCCGCACGGTGCACCGGGTGGTGCAACGGCTGCTGCACCAGCCCACCGTCAAGGTCCGCCAGCTCGCCGCCGAACCGGGCGGTGACCAGTACGCCGCGCTGCTGCGCGAACTGTTCGACCTGGAGGTGCCGCAGACCTCCGGGGTCGACGCGGTGCCCGACGTGGTCGACACCGTCGACGGCCGTGGTTCGTTCGGGGTCGCCGACGTGCCGGCGACCGACACCGACCAGCCGCCCACCGGAGGTGAGCGATGAGTACCCCCCTGCGCCTCGGCACCCGGGGCAGCGCCCTGGCGATGGCCCAGTCCGGCCACGTCGCCGAGGCGATCACCGCGGCGACCGGCCGCGCCGTCGAGCTGGTCGAGGTGGTCACCGCCGGGGACCGGTCGTCCGCGCCGGTGCAGCGCCTCGGCGTCGGCGTCTTCGTCTCGGCGTTGCGCGACGCGTTGACCGCCGGCACCATCGACCTGGCCGTGCACTCCTACAAGGACCTGCCCACCGCCGGGGCGAGCGGGCTGCACGTCGCGGCCGTGCCACCCCGGCAGGACCCGCGCGACGCGCTGGTCGCCACCGGTGGGCGTACCCTCGCCGAGTTGCCGCCGGGGGCCGTGGTCGGCACCGGCGCGCTGCGCCGTATCGCCCAGGTGCACGCCCTCGGCCTGCACCTGGAGGTCACCCCGATCCGGGGCAACGTCGACAGCCGGCTCGCCCGGGTGCTCGGCCCGGACGCCGACCTCGACGCCGTCGTCGTGGCGCGGGCCGGGCTGGCCCGGCTCGGCCGCACCGACGTGATCACCGAAACGCTCGATCCGATGCTGATGCTGCCCGCGCCCGCCCAGGGTGCGCTGGCCGTGGAGTGCCGGGCCGACGACTCCGACCTGGTCGAGCTGCTCGCCGTGCTCGACCACGCACCGTCGCGGGCCGCGGTCGTCGCGGAACGCGCGTTGCTGGCCACCCTGGAGGCCGGGTGCTCCGCCCCGGTCGCCGCCTACGCCGAACTCGCCGAAGGCGACGCCGGTGATGAGATCTACCTGCGCGGGGCGGTGATCAGCCCGGACGGTTCGCGAGACATCCGGCTGTCCCGCACCGGAACGCCCGCCGACGCGGCGGAGATCGGCAAGGCACTCGCCGCCGAACTCCTCGAACTCGGCGCCGACTCGATCCTCGGCCACGAAGGAAGCACCGGCCCGGGGACCCAGCAATTTGGGAGCACAGAATGACCCGCACCCGTAAGCCCGTCGGCCGCATCGCGTTCGTCGGCGCCGGACCCGGTGACCCGGGCCTGCTGACCCGCCGGGCCCACGACGCCCTGGTCGACGCCGACCAGGTGGTGTACGACCGGGGAGTCCCCGAGACGCTGCTCGACGTGGTCCGGGCCCAGGCCCGGTCCGACGCCCAGTTCAGCCCCGCCGAGGGCGTGCCGGGCGACGTGGCGAAGATGCTCATCAGCGCGGCCCGTTCCGGGCTCAACGCGGTGCACCTGGTCGCCGGTGACCCGTTCGGCCACGACTCGGTGGTCAAGGAGGTGCAGGCGGTCGCGCGTACCGCCGCGCACTTCGAGGTGGTGCCGGGCGTCGGCCAGGCCGAGGGCGTCGCCACCTACGCCGGGGTGCCGCTGCCCGGGGTACGCACCGCCGCCGACGTCGAGGACGTCGGCACGCTGGACTTCGACGCGCTCGCCGCCGCCGTCGCCCGGGGTTCGCTGGCCCTGGCGGTCGACGCCGGTGACCTGGCCGCCGTGCGGGACGGGCTGCTGGCCGCCGGGGTGGACGGCGGCACCGGGGTCGGGGTGACCGGCGACGGGACCGGCGAGACGCAGTACACCACCACGTCGAGCGTGGACTCCTTCGTCGCGGCGGCGCTCGGCTTCACCGGCCGGGTGGTGCTCACCGTCGGCGAGGGCGTCGGCCAGCGGGACCGGCTGAGCTGGTGGGAGAACCGTCCGCTGTACGGCTGGAAGGTGCTCGTCCCCCGGACCAAGGAGCAGGCCGGGGCGATGAGCGCCCGGCTGCGCGCGTACGGGGCGATCCCGTGCGAGGTGCCGACCATCGCGGTCGAACCGCCGCGTACCCCGGCCCAGATGGAGCGGGCGGTCAAGGGGCTGGTCGACGGCCGGTACGCCTGGGTGATCTTCACCTCGGTCAACGCGGTCCGGGCGGTCTGGGAGAAGTTCGCCGAGCACGGCCTCGACGCCCGGCACTTCGGCGGCGTCAAGATCGCCTGCATCGGTGAGGCGACCGCCGACGCGGTACGCGCCTTCGGCATCCAGCCGGAGCTGGTGCCCGCCGGGGAGCAGTCCTCCGAGGGGCTGCTGGCCGAGTTCTCCCCGCACGACGAGATCCTCGACCCGGTCGGCCGGGTGCTGCTGCCCCGCGCCGACATCGCCACCGAGACGCTCGCCGCCGGGCTCACCGAGCGCGGCTGGGAGGTCGACGACGTGACCGCGTACCGGACGGTCCGGGCCGCCCCGCCGCCCGCCGAGATCCGCGACGCGATCAAGTCGGGCGGGTTCGACGCGGTGCTCTTCACGTCCTCCTCGACGGTGCGTAACCTCGTCGGTATCGCCGGGAAGCCGCACGCGCGTACCGTGGTTGCCGTCATCGGGCCCAAGACGGCGGAGACCGCGACGGAGTTCGGCCTGCGGGTCGACGTGCAGCCGCCGCACGCCTCGGTGCCCGACCTGGTCGAGGCGCTCGCCGCCTACGCCGTCGAACTGCGGGAGAAGCTCGCCGCCATGCCGGCGAAGCAGCGTCGGGGTTCGAAGGTGCAGGGGCCGACCGCGCTCAGGTTCCGCTAGCCGTACTGGGAGGCCCCTCATGCCGTACCCCGAGATCCGGCCCCGCCGGCTGCGTCGCAACGCGGCCGTGCGGCGGCTGGTCTCCGAGACCCGCGTCGACCCGGCCGAGCTGGTCGTGCCGATGTTCGTCAAGGAGGGGCTGACCGAACCACGGGCCATCGCGTCGCTGCCCGGGGTGCTCCAGCACTCCCGGGACTCGCTGCGCAAGGCGGCCGTGGAGGCGGTCCAGGCCGGGGTCGGCGGGATCATGCTGTTCGGGGTGCCCGAGCGGCGGGACCCGACCGGCTCCGGCGGCCTCGACCCGGCCGGCATCCTCAACGTCGCCATCCGCGACGTGGTGGCCGAGGTCGGCGACGCCACCGTGGTGATGAGTGACCTGTGTCTCGACGAGTTCACCTCGCACGGGCACTGCGGGCTGCTCACCCCCGACGGCGGGGTGGACAACGACGCGACCCTGGCCGCGTACGCCGAGATGGCGGTGGCGCAGGCGGACGCCGGGGTCGGCATGGTCGGCCCGTCCGGGATGATGGACGGCCAGGTGGGCGTGGTCCGCCGGGCCCTCGACGCCGCCGGCCACGCCGACGTGGCGGTGCTGGCGTACGCGGCGAAGTACGCCTCCGCCTTCTACGGCCCGTTCCGCGACGCCGTCGAGTCGGCGCTCGACGGCGACCGGCGCACCTACCAGCAGGACCCGGCGAACCTGCGGGAGTCCCTGCGCGAGGTCGAGCTGGACGTGGCCGAGGGTGCCGACCTGGTGATGGTGAAGCCGGCCCTGCCCTACCTCGACGTGGTGGCGGCGGTCCGGGCCGCCGTGGACGTCCCGGTCGCCGCCTACCAGGTCTCCGGCGAGTATGCGACTGTCGAGGCGGCCGCCGCGAACGGCTGGATCGACCGCGAGCGGGTGATGCTGGAGACGCTCACCTCGATCCGGCGGGCCGGCGCGCAGGTCATCCTCACCTACTGGGCGGTCGAGGCCGCCACGCTGCTGCGCCAGCGCTACTGACCCGACGGCCCGGGGCGCTGCCGGCCCCCGATCCGGCAGCGCCGTCGCATCCTGAGCGCGCCGGCCGCCGCCCGACTCCGGCCCGGCTGACCGCGCGCCCCACCGCCCGGTTCCGGCACCGGGTGCCTGACCTTCCTCACCGCGACGTCCGCCTGCCGGTCCGGCGCACAGGGCTGGTCCTCGTCGGCGTCGTCTGCCCCTGGTTTCGGCATCGGGATGGTCGCTCTCCGTATTCCTTCGCCCACCCTCACCTACCCTCCCTCGCAGACTTTGCTCTGCTGCCTTCCGCGCGACGCTTGCTGTAGGTGTCCGTCGCGGATAGGGCAGCAGAGCAAAGCGTCGGTAATGGGGTGGGTAGGGGCGAGGATCGAATGGCGTTTCCGCAGTTCGGGCGGATATTGCGGATCTTGGTGGTGGTGACGCTGCTGACTTCAGCCTTACTCTCTGTAACTGGAGGAGTCCGAGCGGCAGAGTTACTCGCTGTGGTCGGCGAGGTCGGCGGTTGACGCGGGAGTTATCCACAGGCGGCACCGTCGTCCACAGGTGGCGAGAGCGGGGTTGCGACGGTGCTCGGCGGGGCGCGACGGTGGCGGCATGACCGACTCCACTCCGCCGCCCGGACCCGCCGCTCATTCCGCCCCGGGCCCCGGTCCGGTTTCTCCGGCCTGCGCCTCCGGTCCGGTATCGGGTGGCGCTCCGGTCGCCGGGCCGGAGTCCCCCAGGAGCGCGCAGGGCCCGGGCGGGGAGGAGGAACGGCGGGAGGACGAGCCGCCGACCTTCCTCAGCAAGCCGTACGACCTGCCCTGGCCGGCGGCCGGGATCGTGCGGGCGGTCCGGCGGCGCGCCGACGCGAGTCAACGGGAACTGGCGCGCTGGGCGGGGGTGCACCACGGCACGGTGGGTCGGATCGAGGCGGGTGCGCTCACGCCGAGCATCGCCCTGCTGCGCCGGATCATCGCGGCGGCCGGCTTCAGGCTGGCCGTGGTCGACGAGTTCGGCCGGGTGCTCACCCCGATGCGGGACCGCGACGACACCCGGGACGGTGCCGAGCGCCGCTACCCGTCGCACCTCGACACGATTCTCGACCCGGAACCGGGTGAGTGGTGGGCGGACGTCTACGGGCTCGCCCGACCGCCGGAGACGTTCCGCCGTAACCGGGCCGTCCGGGACGCGATGCGCCGCCGGAGCCAGTGGGAGGTGCGGGTGGCGAAGTACCGCAACGTGCCACCGCCGCCCCGCGTGGTGCGCCCGCAATGGTGACGGCCCGCCGATCCGGCGGGAAGCCGGACCGACGGGCCGTCGGGGTACGGGATCGTCAGTCGTCGTCGGTGATGGTGCCGGTCGCCAGCAGGTCGGCGAACCGCAGGTTCAACGGACCGGCCACCGCGAACGCGATCTTCTCGTCCGCCTCCCGCTTGCGGTCACCACGGACGGTCACCGGGAACGCCAGCGAGGTCTGCCCGGCGGGCAGGGTCCGGCAGCCGACGTACGGCTCGAAGTCCAGCACGACCGTCGCGGTCAGCCCCACCGTGGCGGCGCAGAGCGTGGTCGGCTGGGACAGCGGACGGGACACGGTGACCTGGAACGTCATCGTGCTGGTGCCCCGGTCACCCTCCACCACGGTGGCGTCGGCCACCCGCAGCGACGGCTGGCTGCGGAACCGGGCCACCTGCGGGTCGTGGTCGCTGGCCCCCCGGGTGCCGTCCCCGGTGAACTCCGCCGGCCAGTCCGCGTTGACGTGCGCGGCCCGGATCTGCACCAGGTCGGCGTGCAGCGCGTCGTTGACGAACAGGTTGTCCAACGTCTGCGCCGAGCCCTGGAAGCTGTACGAGTACGCCGCCGACGGTACGTCGGCCACCAGGTCGTCCCAGAGGTTGCGCAAGCCGGCGCGGTAGAGCGGCCCGAGCTGGTCCGACGGGGTCGGGTTCGCGCCGGTCGCGATCGGGTCGTCCGGGCGGGGGAAGACGTTCAGGTCCCCGCCGTACACCACCCGGGCGTCCGGGTCGGCCGCCTCGATCGCGGTGACGATCGCGGCGCCGTACGCGGCCTGCTCGGTGCGCTGCCCGACCCGGCTGTCCGGCCCGGACGAGTAGTGGTTGCTCAGCGCGTACAGCAGGTAGGACTCCGACCCGCCGGGCGTCGCCCTCACCACGAACTTGCCGAGCTGCGGGGCCCGGGTGAAGACGTTGTTGCCGTCCTTGCCGGTCGAGGTGTCGGTGTCGGCCGGCAGCACCGCGTTGAGCGCCTTCGGGTTCTGCACGTCCGCGTTGGACGCCAGCCCCGCCGACCGGTACTGCACGGTGGGCGCGGAACCCAGCAGCGGGTCGGTGGCGCTCGCCCCGGCCAGCGACAACCGGTCGGTGCGGTAGAGGAACGCCGAGGTGATGCCCCGGGCGTCCGCGCCGGTGCGGTCGTACGCCGCCGTGTAGGCGGGACCACCGGCGGCCCGGATCGCCAGCGCCAGATCCTGGAGGGTGTCCGGCGCGCCGTCGGCGTTGTCGGTGGTGCCACAGACGAGGCTGCTGCCGGAGACCGAGCAGATGTCCTGGTCCTCGGCCTCCTGCACCAGGATCAGATCCGGGGCGTGCAGGTCGGTGCGGATCTGCGCGGCCAACTCGGACAGGTGCTCCCGGTAGTCGGCCTCACTCGCCGGCACGTAGTCGAACGGCGGGGACACCCCCGGGCAGCCCGTGTTGCCGGTGAAGTCGCAGCCGTCGAACGGGTCGTCGCGGAAGTCGTACAGGTTCTCCACGTTGTAGGTCGCCACCGCGACCTCCCGGGCCCGGTCCGCCGGGCGCGGCGGGTTGTTCGCCGCCGGGTCGACCCCGGCGGTCAGGGCCAGCGACTCCGGCTGCACGCTGAACTTGCTGAAGCCGTACGACACCGCGCCGAACGCGTCGGCGGTGAGGGTGTCGAAGGTACGTGCCGGCGGGAGCAGCGCCGTCGAGTCACCGGCGGTGGCCTTCACGCCGCCGCCGCCGAGCAGGATGCGCTGCCCGTTGCCGTTGTCGAAGAGCTGCCCCGGCACGTCGTCCAGCGGGTGGGCGTCCCGGAAGACCCGGCGGGCGTACGGGTCGGCCCGCGCCAGCAGCGGGTCCGCCCGGTCCACCACCCACACCTCGGAGTCGGCGGTGGAGCCGAACACGTCCCGGGGGCCGGTGACGCCCGAGCCGCTGCGGACCCGCAGCCGGGCCCCCTCGTGCCGCTCCCAGAACCGGTCGGCCGCCGTCGCGTCGGCCGGTGGGACCGCGTCGTCCACGGTCACGGCGGTGTTCACGTCGAGCCCGGTGTCGAGCCGGCGGACCAGCGAGGCACCGGAGAGCTGGGTCTGGTCGAAGTACTCCGACACCCGGCCGCGCAGCACCACCTCGTCGCCGACGGTCGGCGCGTAGCCGCCGATCAGCGTGGTGAACGCGCCCATGAAGACGAAGATCCCGTCCGAGCTGAGCGGGTCGCCGTCCTCGGTGCCGGTGCGGCTCTGCAGGTAGAAGCCGTACTGGTCGGCACCGGCCGAGGTGCGGGTCAGCGACTTCTGGGTGATCACGCCCCGCACGTCGTACAGCAGCGGGCTGGTGCCGGTGCCGCTGGGCGGGGCGAGCGGCGACCGGTCGGTGCGCGGGTTCTCGTCGTCGCGGGTCGGGCCCTGCACCTGACCCACCGACAGCACCCCGTTGGCCTGCACGGTGAGCGGGCAGGTGGCGGTGCCGCCGTCGGCGTCCGTCGCGGTCACGGTGACCGTGTACGTGCCGGCGGGCAGGCCGGTGGCGGTGACCGTGGCGGTGGCCGTGCCACCCGGCGCGGTCGCCGGGGTGAACGCGGTACGGCTGATCGAGCCGCTCGCCGGCGCCGGGGTGACCGCGCCGACCGCCAGGTCGACGACGGTGTCGTCCGGGTCGGTGCCGGTGACCTGCCGGGTGCCCGTCGCGCCGGCCTCGATGGTCAACGTCCCGCCGCAGGTCAGCACGGCCGGCTGGTCGACCGGGCCGCCGCCGTCGAGGGTGTGTGCGCCCAACCCGTCGAAGGTGTCGGTGGCGTGGCCGGCCCACTGGGTGGCCGGGTCGAACGCGTCGGACGGGTCGGTGTCCCCGCTGGACACCGACGGCAGCCGGCGCAGCGTGTTGTCGGCGGTGCTGGTCAGCCCGCTGCCCCACTCGCTGCCCGGGTCGACGCCGACCTGCCCGATCGCGTCGAGCACGACGGCACCCCGACGCAGCACGATCGCGTCGTCGCCGTTGAACAGGCTCGCGCCGGTGGTCTGGTCGGCCTGGGCGAGGATCGCCGGGCCGGCCGAGGCGGCGGCGAAGACGAAGACGTCCCCGGCGGCGACGGTGCCGGTGAGGGCGATCGTGGTGGCCGTGGTGGACCCGTTGAAGTAGAGCTGGAGCTGGTAGCCACCGGCGGTCAGGTCGACCGCCGCGCCGGTGCCGTTGTACAGCTCGATCGCCTTGTTGTTGGACGAGCCTTCGACGTACTCGGAGATGAACAGGTCGGTCGGCGCGGCGGTGGCCGCGGTGGGAGCGACGCCGAGCACCGGTACGGCGACGACGGCGACGGTGGCGAGCGCGGCGAATCTGCGGCGCAGGCGCATGGGGCCTCCACGATGGGTGGACGGGAACCAACGCACGTTAAGGTGCGCCGCTGTCCGCCGTCCATCCCCCCGGGGGCGATGTGGTGAATTCGCGACAGTGGTGTCCGGCGTCCCCGGTCGGACGCCGCCGGCCGCCCTGCTCAGCGGTGGGTGTCGAGCCGGTGCACCAGCTCGGCGACGTCCACGCTGTACTCGCACCAGTCCCGGTCGGGCTGGTAGCCCAGCTCGGCGTTGACCTTGAGCATCGCCTCGTTGGCCTGGGCGTTCCAGGTCTGCACCTCGGTCAGCTCCGGCTCGGCGGACCGCAGCTCCAGCAGCATCCGTGCCTTGATCGCCCGGTCGATGCCGTAGCCCTGGTGCTCACGCACCACGATGGTGTCGTACTGGTCGGCGCGGGTGGGGTGCTGGACCGGCACCACCACCTCGGTCAGGCCGGCCACCGTGCCGGTGCGCTCGTGCAGGGCGAGCACGATGTACGGCTTCATGCCCCGCCGGTGCAGCGTGTCGAGGCTGTCCCGCAGCCGCTGCGGATCGTACGAGCTGGGGCGCAGTTCGCCGTCGTCGACGTCGCGGACCTCGGCCTTCGCCCGCGCGTACGCCTCGATCAGGTCGTCGGACGGCCCGCCCGGGTAGAACTCCAGGTGGTAGCCCGGGTCGACGGCGACGGCCATCTCGGTCAGCGCCGTCCAGTCGACCGTGCCGAGGTCGAGCACGCTGCGGGTCTCGACGTACTCCCGGGTGAAGCCCAGCGACGAGTAGAAACCGATCGCCGGGGTGTCGCCGACCACCTCGACGCCGATGGACCGGAAGCCCTCCTGGTAGACCCGGCGGGCGGCGGTCAGCACCAGTTCCCGGCCCAGCCCGCTGCGGCGTACCGCCGGGTGCACCAGCACCTCCAGCACGCCGATGTCACCGAGCATCAGCACGTGCACGTGCCCGAGGATCGGGGCGGGACCCCCACCGGGCGGCGGATCGGCGTGGGCCACCCAGGAGATACGTCGTTCGCCGGGCATCACCTCGGAGAGGTACTCCCGCAGCGAGTCCTCCCGCCACGGCGGGTCCTGCGGGAGGTCGGCCGCGAGGACCGCGTTCAGCGTGTCCAGCACGGAGCCGATCTCGGCGGACGACGCGGTTCGGGGGTCCCATTCGCGCACCATCACGCGTCTAGCTTGCCGTCAACGGCTCTTCGGGGGAAGTGTCCGGTCCGCCAATGTATGCGGACGATCACCTCACGTACGGCTTGCGCGCCCGTACTCCTGGGCCTTGTCGAAGACGTCCTGCGCGTAGCGGCGCACGTCGTTGTAGGAGAGGATGGCACCCCACCAGTCGCCGGGGATGGTCATGTTCCGGCCGCCCTGGCACAGGTAGTTCCCGGCGGCGAGGGCGGCGTCGTCCAGGTCGTGCGGGTCCTTACGGCCGTCGTTGTCGGCGTCCGCGCCGACCTGCTGCCAGGTGGTCGGGATGAACTGCATCGGCCCGATCGCCCGGTCGTAGACGGTGTCCCGGTCGAACAGCCCCCCGTCGGTGTCCCGGATCAGGGACCGCCCACCCTTGCCGTCGAGCGGATCACCGATGATCTCCGGTACGGCCCGGCCGTCCGGCCCGAGGGTCGCCCCGTTGGCCTGCCCGTGCCGGGACTCGACGTAGCCGATCGCGGCCAGCGTGGTCCAGCTCAGCTGGCAGCTCCGGTTCGTCTGGGCGAGCACCAGCTCGGCGTAGCCGTACGCCTGCATGGCGACCGGGGAGACGCCCACCTTGGTGCCGACGACCCGGGCCCAGTCGCCCAGTGCGTCGGCCGGCCGGCCGGCGGCGGGCGGCACGGCCGGTCCGCTCGGCACGGCCCCGGCCGACGGAAAGCCGCCCAGCGGCAGGGTGGGCGCGGCGGTACCCGGGAACACCGGCACCCCGGTGGTCGCCCCGGCCGACGGGACCCCGGTGCCCGTGGAGGCGCTGTCGTCCACGGCGACCGGCCGGGGAGCCCGGACCGCGCCCGGCACCACCACCGCACCGACCGCGGCGGTCGCCGCGACCAGCGCGAACAGGAACAGGCCGGGGAGGGTCAACCGGCCGCTGGGGCGGCGTGACCAGGCCCGGGCGGCCCGGGTCGCGGCCCGGGCCGCCTGCCGGGGCGGCGGCAGCCGGACGGCGTGCGCGAACGGCACCCGCCGTCGCCGACCGATCTTCGCCCCGGTCGCGGCGCTGTCGCCGGTGCCGCTCTCCCCGGTCCCGTCGGTCTTCGCGGCCGGCTCGGTCTTCTCCGCGGGTTCGGCTTTCGCGGCCGGCTCGGAAGTCTCCCCGTCGTCGTCCTTCCCGGTCCCGTCGGTCTTCGCGGGGGGTCCGGCGGCCGGCTCGGCGGGCTTGGTCCCTTCGCCCGGGGCGGCCCGCTCGGCGGGTCCGGTCCCGCCGCCCGGGGCGGCCGGCGCGTCGGACCCGGGACGGGCGTCCGTCCCGGCGGCCGGCGCAGGAGCAGCGGCCGGCGGAGGACCTGCGGCGGGGCCGTCACCGGCCGGGGCGGCCGGCGGGGTGAGGGCGTCGTGGCGGGGCCGGCGGGGGCGGGGAAGCCAGCCGCGTCGCGGGGCGGGGGGCACATCCTCGGGTGGGGTCGCTGCGCGCAGGGGCCGTTCCGTCGAATCTTCGCCGCTCACCACCGTTTGAGTATCACCCATGTCGGCCGGGGAGTCAGGTCCGGCCGTAGGGTGGGCCCATGCCCCGGTACGAGTTCCGCTGCCGCGCCTGCGGCGACACCTTCGAGGTCAACCGACCGATGGCCGAGGCCGGTGCGCCGGCCGACTGCCCCCGGGGGCACGCCGACACGGTCAAGCTGCTGTCCACCGTGGCGGTCACCGGCCGCGGGGGCGGCTCCGTCACCGGTGGCGCTCCGGCAGGGCCCGCCGCCGGCGGTGGCTGTTGCGGCGGCGGCTGCGGCTGTTGACCTGACCGGATCGGCTGCCGACCGCGCCGGAAGCGGCCGATGTAACGGTCCGGCGCACCGGTGCGCCGAGATCAGTGACCCCTTGGGTCTGATATCGCCCGACCGTTCTCACGATGCGTGACCGGTCGACCATAGGGCAGCATGAACCCGACGTCAGGGGTGGAGGTCACGCATGTCGCCACGGATGCACCTCCCGAGCGGTTGGGTGACCTTCGTCTTCACCGACATCGAAGGTTCCACCCGGTTGGCGCAACTGCTCGGGTCCGACTACCGCCCGGTGCTCTGGGAGCACCGCCGGCTGCTGCGTGACACCCTGGCCGAGACCGACGGCGCGGAGCTGCTGACCGAGGGGGATTCGTTCTTCCTCGCCTTCCCGGACGCGTCGGCGGCCCTGACCGCCTGCCTGACCGCGCAGCGGGCGCTGTCCACCCACGACTGGCCCAACCCGGAGGCCGCGCCGAGGGTACGGATGGGGCTGCACACCGGCTACGCGGAACCCCGCGACGGCGAGTACGCCAGCCCCGAGGTGCACCGGGCCGCCCGGGTGGCCGCCGCCGCGCACGGCGGGCAGGTGCTCTGCTCGGCGTCGACGCAGCGGCTGGCCCACCCGTTGCCCGACGGGGCGACCCTGATCGACCTGGGCCTGCACCGGCTGCGCGGCTTCGACGACCGGGAACGGTTGTTCCAGCTCGTCGCGCCGGGGCTGGAACGGCAGTTCCCCCGCCCGAACACCGCCGAGGCGCTGGCGCACAACCTGCCCACCCAGGTCACCTCGTTCGTCGGCCGGGACACCGAGCGGGTGGAGCTGGATCTGCTGATCCGCCGCCAGCGGCTGGTCACGGTGGTCGGTGCGGGCGGGGCCGGCAAGACCCGGCTCGCCGTCGAGGTGGCCTCCGGTCAGGTGGAGGCGTACCCGGACGGGGTGTGGTTCGTCGACATCGCCACGGTCACCGACCCGGGGCTGGTGGCGTTCGCGATCGCCGCCGTGCTCGGGGCCCGGCCGGAACCGGGCCGCCCGATCCTGGACACCCTGGTCGAGTACGCGGCCGTCCGGCGGATGCTGGTGGTGCTCGACACCTGTGACGCCCAGCCGGCGGCCTGTGCCGAGGTGATCTCCCGGCTGCTCGCCGGGGGCAGCGGGGTGCGGGTGCTGGCCACCAGCCGGGAGGCGTTCGGCCTGCCCGGCGAGGTGGTGTGGCGGATTCCGCCGCTGGCGGTCGACCCGCAGCCGGGGCGTACCGAGAGCGACGCGGTGGCGCTGCTGCTGGACCGTACGGCGGCGGCCCGGGGTGGCCGGCCGCCGGAGTGGACGGAGGCCGGCGACCTGCGCCGGGTGGTGCAGCGGCTGGACGGGTTGCCGTTGGCGATCGAGCTGGCCGCGGCCCGGTTGCGGGTGCTCTCGGCCGGTCAGTTGGCGGCCCGCCTGGACGACATGCTGGGCACCCTCGACGCCGGCCGGGGCGTGCCGGAGCGACCCCCCGAGCGGGGCTGGGCGGGCAACCAGCAGGACACGGTGGACCTGGTCGCCGCCGCCTCGGGCCAGACGCCGCCGAGCGCCGCGCACCGGGCGGTGCAGCGGTCGGCGACCGAGCGGCACCTCACCATGCAGGCCACGGTCACCTGGTCGTACCGGACGTTGGGGCCCCGTGCGGCCCGGCTGCTGCACTGGTTGGCGGTCTTCACCGGGCCGGTGGACCTGGCCACGGTGGAGTGGCTGATCGGTGACGACCCGCTCGACCCGCTGTCGGTGCTGGTGGACAAGTCGATGGTGCTGGCCGAGCCGCACGCCTCGGGCAGCACCTACCGGATGCTCGACCCGATCCGGGCGTACGCGGCGCGCAGGCTGGTCGAGACCGGCGAGGAGCAGGCCGCCCGGGACCGGCACGTGGCCTGGGCGCAGCACGCGCTGCACCGGGCCCACCTGGGGGCGGACGGCCGTCCGGTCACCCTGTCGCTGTACGCGGTCGACCCGCTCGCCGGTGAGCTGCGCTCGGCGCTGCGCTGGTCGGCCACCGGGGGCAGCGCCCGGGCGGGGCTGCTGCTGGCCGGCGGGCTGGACCAGTGGTGGCGGGAGCGCGGGCTGTCCCGGGAGGCCCGGCTGTGGCTGTTCCGGCTGTACGGGCGGATCGCCGAGACCGGCGAGGCGATCCCCGAGGCGGAACTGGCGGCGGCGTACCACCTGCACTCGCTGCACGCTGGCGCGGACGGCGAGTTCGCCGAGGAGCTGCGGTTCTCGCAGCGCGCGGAGGCGGCGGCCCGGCAGGCCGGCGACGCGGGGCTGCTGGCCCGGGTGCTCGCCGGGCGGGCCGTGCCGCTCGTCGACATGGGGCAGTTCACCGAGGCGGAGCGGGTCTGCCGGGAGGTCATCGAGTGGGCCAACGAGCAGGAGGTCGGCGGGGACGCGCTGCTCGCCGTCTACCACCTGGCCGAGCTGCTGTGGCGGCGGGGCGCGCTGGTCGAGGCGGCGGAGCTGCTGGGGCGGGCCCGACCGGTGGAGGCGGCCCGCCCGGTGGAGCGCGGGTGCCGCTCGGTGGACATGCTGCTGGGCATGGTGGCGCTGGCGCGGCGTGACCTGGTGGCCGCGCACGAGCACCTGCTGGTGGCGTTGCGGGCCCGGATGGGGCACGGCTACCACGGGCGGGCCTGCGACACGGTGAACGCGGTGGCGGTGCGCTGCGCGTTGGGCGGGGAGCCTTTGACGGCGGCCCGGCTGTTCGGTGCGGCCCAGGCCACCCGGGCCCGGCTGCGCGGCACCCCGGGCATCTACGGCTCGTACTGGCTCCAGCAGCAGGCCGAGCTGCGACGCATCCT
The DNA here is from genome assembly GCF_049863385.1 of Micromonospora sp. WMMD723. Classification (NCBI taxonomy): domain Bacteria; kingdom Bacillati; phylum Actinomycetota; class Actinomycetes; order Micromonosporales; family Micromonosporaceae; genus Micromonospora; species Micromonospora sp. WMMD723. Next base: position 1,258,085 of record NZ_JBMKNR010000001.1, on the reverse strand, counting down.
CGGCGACGCGGCCTTCGACGCCGCGTACGGCGAGGGTGGTGAGCTGGGGCTGGAGGAGGCGGCGGCGTTGGCGTTCGCGGTGGAGCACCCGGACATGGCGGCCGACTCGATCCGGTTCCGGGCGACCGGCGTGGTGACGCCCCGGCCGGTCCGCCGCCGCGAGGCGGACCGCCGGGAGGAGTGGGCCTGACCCGCCGTGCCGTCCGGGGTCTTCCGGACGGCACGACGGGCCGGGCGTCGGGTGCGGGCGGTGGTCAGCCGCGTCGGGCGGCGGCCCGCTCGGCGTCGGCCTTCATCCGGGCGGCCCGGTCGAGGTCGGCCTGGGAGACGGCGGCGACCGAACCGAAGATGCTGACCGCCTGGTAGTACGTCCAGGCGAGGCTGGTGCAGGCCGGGCGGACGACGGAGTTGTAGGTGGCGCAGACCCGCTTCAGGTCCTCGTAGAAGGCGCTGTCCAGGCGGGACTTGTTGGCCGAGAAGATCCCCATCGCCTTGTGGTTGCGGTAGCCGAAGTCGTGCCGGTAGCAGGACAGGTTGAAGGTGAAGCCGAGCGGGTTGTCCGGGCTCGACGAGCAGTAGTCGGTGGACCAGTCGAAGCCGTAGTCGGCCCAGGCGGCCTGGTTGAGGCGGCCGGCGTTCCAGGCGTTGTAGCTGCTCGCGCTGGTCTGGGTCCAGCTGCTCAGCACGCTGAGCTTCTGCGAGGTGCTCACCGCAGCGGACGCGGGTGAGCCGACGCCGAGCACGCTGAGCAGGGCGAACGTGCCGGCGGCGAGGGCGGTGGCGAGACGACGGGACAAGTTTTCCTCCGCGGGATGGGCGGTACGGTGCGTCACCGGCTGGTCACCGGAGTTCGATCAGTCTCGATCAATATCCGGTCGCTGTGGCGTGGCGGAGGCGACGTATTGGTGACATACGTCGAAACAGACGAATGCCCCGGGTGCGTGGGCACCCGGGGCGTCCGTGGTCGATCAGGTCAGCGCACCACCCGGGCCGGCGAGGCGGCGCTCTCGTTCCACGACCGGTCCAGCGCGGTCACCTGGTAGGTGTACGCCCGGCCGGGCTCGGCGGTGCCGTCCACCCAGGACTGCTGCCGCCCCGGGGTGGCCCGGACCGTGCCGACCAGGTGCGCGGCGTCGGCCCGGCCGCACCCGTCGACCGGCCCGACCCCGTCGAAGCGGTAGACCGCGTACGAGGTGGCGTCGGCGAGCGGGCCCGTCCCGCCCGCCGGCTGCCGCCAGCGCAGCCGTACCCCGTCGGCGGTGCGCTCGGCGCGGGTGAACACCGGGCGCGGCAGTGGCTTCGCCGGCAGGTGCGCCATGGTCGGCACCAGCGCCGGGCGGGAGTAGTGGGTGGCGGCGTAGCGGCTCGTCGCGCCCAGCCGGTCGGCCCGCACCTGCACGGCCGAGAAGTGCACGTTGCCGAGCACCTCCGGGTACGCCCGGTTCAGCGTCAGGTGGTCCGACAGCTCCTGCGGGTTCATCCAGTACGTACCGTAGGCCGGGTCGCCGCTCTTGTAGTCCGCCTGGCCGATATAGAGCTGCACCCGGGTGCCCCGCACCGTCTGCGCCCACCAGGGCACCAGGCGGGCGTAGTCGGCGGCCGGATACTGGCCGATGTACCAGTAGAGCTGCGGCACGATGTAGTCGATCCACTCCTGCCTGACCCACCTGCGGGTGTCGGCCGAGATGATGTCGTACGACTGGCTGCCGGTGGTGTCCGAGCCGTCCGGGTCGGCGCTGGCGTTGCGCCAGATGCCGAACGGGCTCACCCCGAACTTCACCCACGGCTTGACCGCCTTGATCCGGCCGCCCATCTCCTGGATCAGCAGGTCGATGTTGTCCCGCCGCCAGGCGGCCCGGTCGGTGAACCCCCGGTGGTACGCGGCGAACGTGGCGTCGTCGGGCACCGGGTAGGACCCACTGGGGTACGGGTAGAAGTAGTCGTCGAAGTGCACGCCGTCGAGGTCGTACCGGCGGACCGCGTCCAGCATCGCGGTCTGGACGAACTCGCGGACCTGCGGTACCCCGGGGTCGTAGTAGAGCCGGCTGCCGGCGACGCCGGCCGGCGGGTAGGCGAAGGTCCACTCCGGGTGCCGCCGGGCCGGGTGGTCCGGGGCGAGCTGCCCCAGGTCGGCGCCCGCGCCCCCGGGTGCCGGCATGGAGATCCGGTACGGGTTGAACCAGGCGTGGAACTCCAGGTTCCGCAGGTGTGACTCGGCCACCAGGAAGGCCAGCGGATCCCAGCCCGGGTCCTGCCCCCGTACCCCGGTCAGGTACTCCGACCACGGCTCGTACGGCGACGGCCAGAACGCGTCGGCGGTCGGCCGGACCTGCACCACCACCGCGTTGTGGTGCAGCCGCTGCGCCAGGTCGAGCCAGCCCCGGTACTCGGCCTGCTGGGCGGCGATCCGGTCGGGGGCGGTACGGGAACCCGCGCTCGGCCAGTCGATGTTCACCACCGACGAGATCCACATGGCCCGGAACTGCCGCTTCGGCACCGCCGGATCGACCACACAGGCGTCACCCGCCGTGCCGCCGCCGGCCGCCGGCCCGACCGTCGCGGCACCCCCGGTGGCTGCCGCCGCCGACCCGGTTCCCCCGCCGGTGGCTGCCGCCGTTCCGGTTCCCCCACCGGTGGCCGCGGCCGTTCCGGTTCCCCCGCCGGTGGCCGCGGCCGGCCCGCCCGCCGCGAGCCCACCGACCACCACCAGCGCCAACCCGATCACACCGATCCCGAGCCTGCTCACCACACTCTCCCTCCTCCGGTCCCGCCCCACCGCCCGCCTCCTCCGTCGCTCGCCCTGCCGCCCCTCCGGCACCCCACCCCTCCGGCCGCTCGCCCTTCCCCTCCCCCACCCTCCGGCCGCTCCCCACCCCACCTCGCCCCGGTGATCAAGAGGTTTGCGTCAGTCGATCAAGAGGTTTGCGTCAGCGGACGCGCCGGAATTGACGCAAACCTCTTGATCACCGAGGGCGGGTGGGGTGGGTGGGGTGAGGCGGGGGAAGAGGGGGGTGGCGGGAAGTGGCGGGGTGGGTGGGGGGATGGGAGGAAATTTTCATACTTGGGATGTGGGTGCAAGGGGTGGGTGGGGAGAGCGTGCGGATGGGGGGGGTGACCGAAAGTGGTTATCGGGGGACGGGGGGTTGATATTGGTGGGGTGATTGGGGTGGGGTTGGGGTGGGTAGCAACGCCCGGCACCGGCCGTCAGCAGGGCGGTCGCGGTGGTGGGAGGGGTGAGCGCAGTGTCCGTGCTGCGAACCAAACCGATCAGGGACGTGGTTGCCCAGGGCAACGCCGACGGCAGTGACGGCACCCCCGGTCTGAAACGACGACTCGGGGCCCGCGACCTCACCGGGTTCGGCATCGGCATCGTGATCGGCACCGGCATCTTCACCCTCACCGGCATCGAGGCGCGCGACAGCGCCGGGCCGGGTGTGGTGATCTCGTTCGCCATCGCCGGAGCGGTCGCCCTGCTCGCCGCCCTCTGCTACGCCGAACTGGCGTCCAGCGTGCCGACCGCCGGCAGCGCCTACACCTACGCGTACGCCACGATGGGCGAGATCGTCGCGTGGATCATCGGGTGGGACCTGCTGTTGGAGTTCGCGCTCGGCGCGGCGGTGGTGGCCCGGGGCTGGTCCGGTTACCTCGCCGAACTGTTCGGCCTGCCGAGCACCTGGTTCGCCGAAGAGGGCAGCGTGGTCAACGTCGGGGCGATCGGCATCGTGCTGCTGCTCGGCGTCGTCGCCATCGTCGGCATCCGCGAGTCGGCCCGGATCACCAACCTGCTGGTCCTGGTGAAGGTCGGCATCTGCGTCTTCGTCATCGTCGCCGGGCTGTTCTTCGTCAAGGCGGCCAACCTCACCCCGTTCATCCCGCCGGCCGAGCCGGCCGGCGCCGGCGACGACGGGATCAAGCAGCCCGTCACCCAGGCGCTGTTCGGGCTGGAACCCTCCGTCTTCGGTTTCGTCGGGGTGCTCACCGCCGCCGCCGTGGTCTTCTTCGCGTACACCGGTTTCGAGGCGGTGGCGAACCTGGGTGAGGAGACCCGGCGGCCCAAGCGGGACCTGACCCTGGGTCTGTTCGGCACCCTGCTGATCTCCACCACGCTCTACATCGGCGTCTCGCTGGTCGTGGTCGGCATGGTGCCGTACGCCGAGATCGACCGGGGTGCCCCGATCGCCGCGGCCTTCAACGCGGTCGGCGCGGGCTGGGCCGGGGTGCTCGTCTCCATCGCCGCCGTCGCCGGCCTGACCAGCGTGATCCTGGTCGACCTGGTGGCCATGGGCCGGATCGGCTTCGCCATCTCCCGGGACGGCCTGCTCCCGCCCGCCGTGGCGAAGATCCACCCGCGCTGGGGGACGCCGTACCGGATCTCGGCGGTGATGACGGTCGCGGTGGCGCTGCTCGCCGGGTTCCTGCCGCTGTCGGCCCTGGCCGACCTGGTCAGCATCGGCGCGCTCTGCGCCTTCATGATCGTCTCGATCGCGGTGCCGATCCTGCGTCGCAAGCGCCCCGACCTGGAACGGCCGTTCCGGGTCCCGTTCTCCCCGGTGCTGCCGATCTTCACCGCGTTGGCCTGCCTCTACCTGACGCTCAACCTGTCGGTCGAGACCTGGATCAGGTTCCTGGTCTGGATGGCGCTCGGCGGTGTCGTCTACTTCTGCTACGGCTACCGGCGCAACCGCCTCGCCCTCCAGGAGGCCGAGGAGCGCGCCAAGGAGCCCGCCTCCGCCTGACCGCCCGTCGGGTGCCGGCCGGTGGCCCCTGCCGGCACCCGGCCCGCCGTCGGGGCACGGTCGGGTCAGGGGCGTGGCGCGAAACGCAGCAGGTTCCAGGAGATCCCCGGCAGGCGTACGGCACAGCGGTCGCCGTCGACGGTGCCGGTGGGCAGCTCCCGGGGGGTCACCCGGTCCGGCTCGGCCTCGGTGTTGACCGCGTCCGGGTCGTCCCCGGCGACGAGCGCGAGGTGCTGCACCTGGTGCAGCCCCGACAGACCCCGCAGGTCGAGATCCAGGGGGAGGTCGTCGGTGCCCCGGTTGACCGCGAACACGGTCAGCGCGCCGGACTCCTCGTCGTGCAGCGCGACGGTGTCCAGCACCGGCACGTCGCCGTACCGCTTCGTGACGTAGTGCGGTGAGACCGGCTCGGTGCGCAGCACGGTGCCCGTGGCGTACCGGGCGGTCAGGGCGAACGGGTGGAAGATGCTCTGCCGCCAGGCCGGCCCGCCGGTGCGGGTGCGGATCGGGGCGATCACGTTGACCAGTTGCGCCTGGCAGGCCACGCCGACCCGGTCGGCGTGCCGGAGCAGCGTGATCAGCAGGTCGCCGACGACCACCGCGTCGACTGCCGTGTACTCGTCTTCGAGCAGCTCCGGCGCCTCGACCCAGCCGCGCCGGTCCAGGTCCGCCTGGACGCGGGACTGGTACCAGACGTTCCACTCGTCGAAGGAGATCTTCAGCTTGCGGGTCTGCCGCAGCCGGGCGGCCACGTGGTCGGCGGTGGCGACGACCTCGCTGATGAACTGGTCCATGTCGACGGCCGAGGCGAGCAGGCTGGCCCGGTCGCCGTCGGTCGGGTCGTAGTAGGTGTGCGCCGAGACGTAGTCGACCTGCTCGTAGGTGTGTTCCAGGACGGTCGCCTCCCAGGAGGCGAAGGTGGGCATGCCCCGGCCGGAACTGCCGCAGGCGACCAGGCTGATCGAGGGGTCGATCAGTTTCATCGCCCGCGCGGTCTCGGCGGCGAGCCGGCCGTACTCCTCGGCGGTCTTGTGGCCGACCTGCCAGGGGCCGTCCAGCTCGTTGCCGAGGCACCACAGCCGCACCCCGTACGGCTCCTGCGCGCCGTGTGCGCGGCGCAGGTCGGACAGCCGGGTGCCGCCCGGGTGGTTGGCGTACTCCAGCAGGTCGCACGCCTCCTGCACGCCCCGGGTGCCGAGGTTGACCGCCATCATCGGCTCGACCTGCGCGGCGGTCGCCCAGGTCATGAATTCGTCGAGGCCGAACGCGTTGGTCTCGATGGTCTTCCAGGCCAGGTCCAGCCGGCGGGGGCGGTCGTCGACCGGGCCGACGCCGTCCTCCCAGCGGTAGCCGGAGACGAAGTTGCCGCCGGGGTAGCGGACCACGGAGACGCCCAGTTCCCGGGTCAGCTCCAGCACGTCGCGGCGCAGGCCGTGCGGGTCGGCTCCGGGGTGTCCCGGTTCGTGGATGCCGCCGTACACGCAGCGGCCCAGGTGTTCCACGAAGGAACCGAAGAGCCGGCGGTCCACCTGGCCGATCGTGAAGGCCGGGTCGATCGTCATCCGCGCTGCGCGCACGGGCCCACCTCTTCCCTGAGCTGCTCGGAGCGACTGCGGTCGATGCACCGCCCCGCGTTTGTATACCGTGGTCGCCAACGTTGTAAAGGATCTGTCGCGGGCCACCGACGCGGGAGGGAGCGGGGACGTGCGCCACCGCCTCAAGGACGTCGCCGAGCGGGCCGGGGTGTCGGTCAAGACCGTGTCGAACGTGGTCAACGGCTACCAGCACGTCCGTCCGGAGACCCGGGCCCGGGTCGAGGCGGCCATCGCCGAACTGCGCTACCGACCCAACCTGTCGGCCCGCAACCTGCGCAAGGGGCGTACCGGCGTGATCGCCCTCGCCGTGCCGGAGCTGGACGTGCCGTACTTCGCCGAGCTGGCGCGGCACGTGGTGGCCGCCGCCGCCGACCACGGCTGGACCGTGCTCATCGACCAGACCGGCGGTGGCCGGGAACGGGAGAAGGTGGCCGCCGCCGGCGTCGGCGACCACATGATCGACGGGTTGATCTTCAGTCCGCTGTCGCTGTCCGCCGACGACCTCGTCGGCCTGGAACTGCCGATGGTGCTGCTCGGCGAGCGGACGGACCACGGCCGGGCCGACCACGTGATGATCGACAACGTGACCGCCGCCCGGGAGATGACCGCCCACCTGATCGGTCTCGGCCGCCGCCGGGTCGCCGCCGTCGGCGCGCAACACACCCCCGAGGGCGCCGGCGCCCGCCTGCGGCTGGCCGGCTACACCGCCGCCCTGGCCGATGCCGGCATCGGGTACGACGAGCGCCTCGTCGCCGCCACGCCGGCCTGGCACCGCGCCGACGGGGCCGCCGCCCTGCGTCACCTGCTCGCCTCCGGTGCCCGCCCGGACGCGGTCTTCTGCTTCAGCGACACCCTCGCCCTCGGCGCGCTGCGCGCCCTGCACGAGGCCGGTCTGCGGGTTCCCGCCGACGTCGCCGTCGCCGGCTTCGACGACATCGAGGACGGCCGGTTCAGCGTCCCCACCCTGACCACGGTCAGCCCGGACAAGGAACGGATCGCCCGGCTCGCCGTCGACCTGCTCGCCGGACGGCTGGCCGGTGAGCGGGACGCACCCGCCCGGGAGGTTACCGCCCCGCACCGGCTGGCCTTCCGGGAGAGCACCACCTGACCCGGCCCGGTCGGGTGGCGTCGCCCCGGTCAGTCGAAGAAGCGGGCCAGGTGGGCGGGGGACACCGGTGGCGCGTCGGCGGGCAGCGGGGTCAGGTCGGCGAAGATGGACGCACCGTCGCAGCCGGCGTGCAGCGGATACCAGCGCGGCGTCCCCGGCGGGCGCTGACCGCACACCCCCTTGATCGTCTGTACGTCCAGCAGCCGCACGTGGGTCGGGTCGGCCACCGCGTTGACATGCCCCCACCAGGGGCTCATCACGTGCAGCACGCCACCCGGGCGCAGCACCCGGTGGCACTCGTCCACGAGCGGCAGGAAGTCGATCAGGTGCTCCAGTATGTGCACCGTGAAGATTACGTCGACGGAGTCGTCGGCCAGCGGCAGCGACCCGGACAGGTCCGCCACCGCGTCCACCCCCGGGGCGGGGAAGATGTCCAACCCCAGGTTCGTCGGGTACTGCTTCTGACCGCCGCAGCCCAGGTCCACCACCACCGGGTCCCGGCCGGCGACCCGCACCCGCCCCCACACGCCGTACACCCCGGCCAGCCGGCCGACCAGCTCGCGGACCAGCCGCAACTGCTCCGGTGCGGGCACCTCCCCGCTCAGGTGGGCGACCCCCCGGTCGAACCGCACCTGGACGCCGAGCCCGCGTAACCGCTCGTCGTGGCGGGCCTGCTCGGCCCAGGCCGCTTCGAGGAACCCGTCGAGCGCCCGCAGCCGTTCGGCCGAGGGCGGTGCCTGCGCCAACGCGACCATGGCCACCTCCCGCCGGCCGTTACCCGCTTCCCGGCCCGGCACACCACCCGATCCGGTGCGCCGGCGTCGGCCGGGTCAGCCGCCAGCGCCGGGTCAGCCGCCGGCTCGTCGGGTCGGCCGGCCGACGGCCCGGATGCGCTGCCGGGGCGCACCTGCCGCCTTCGGGCGCTTGAGGTGGTAGCGGTGCAGCTCGTTGTGGCCCTCCAGGGACGGGTCCTCGCTCATCCCGACGAGTTCCCAGCCCTGGTCACCGGCCCGGTTCAGGTGCGCCAGCGCGGTGTCGCCGTAGGCGGTGACGTCGGTCATCGAGCCGTCCGGGCCGTACCAGACGAAGACGACCTCCCAGCTGAGGTCGGAGGCGGTCGGCTGGCGACGGCGCACCAGCAGCGCGTACTCCCATCTGAGCATGACCCATTGTCACCCGGCGGCCGACGGGCGGCACGGATCAGTCTTCGGCGATCCGCCCGTCGGCGACCCGCAGCCGCCTGTCGACGCTGACCGCCTCCAGCATCCGCCGGTCGTGGGTGACCAGCAGCAGCGTCCCCGGGTAGCCGGCCAGTGCCGACTCCAACTGCTCGATGGCCGGCAGGTCGAGGTGGTTGGTCGGCTCGTCCAGCACCAGCAGGTTGACCCCCCGGCCCTGCAGCAGCGCCAGCGCCGCCCGGGTCCGTTCGCCCGGCGACAGCGTCGCCGCCGGCCGCAGCACGTGCGCGGCGCGCAGGCCGAACTTGGCCAGCAGCGTCCGCACGTCCGCCGGCATCATCTCCGGTACGGCGGCCCCGAACGCCTCCAGCAACGGCTCGTCGCCGAGGAACAGCCCCCGGGCCTGGTCGACCTCGCCGACCACCACCCCCGGCCCGAGCGCGGCGTGCCCGGCGTCGAGCGGCAGCCGGCCCAGCAGCGCGCCGAGCAGGGTGGTCTTGCCGGAGCCGTTCGCCCCGGTGATCGCCACCCGGTCGGCCCAGTCGATCTGGAGGTTCACCGGCCCCAGGGTGAAGGCGCCCCGGCGGACCACCGCGTCGCGCAGCGAGGCCACCACCGCACCGGCCCGGGGCGCGGCGGCGATCTCCATCCGCAGTTCCCACTCCTTGCGGGGCTCCTCGACCACGTCGAGGCGTTCGATCAGCCGCTCGGTCTGCTTCGCCTTCGCCGCCTGCTTCTCCGTCGACTCAGCCCGGAACTTCCGGCCGATCTTGTCATTGTCGGTGGCCTTGCGGCGGGCGTTCTTCACGCCCTTCTCCATCCAGGCCCGCTGGGTGCGGGCACGGGCCTCCAACGCGGCCCGGGTGTCGGCGTACTCCTCGAAGTCGGCGCGGGCGTGCCGGCGGGCCACCTCCCGCTCCTCCAGATACGCGCCGTAGCCGCCGCCGTAGTGCCGGACCTGCTGCTGTGCCAGGTCGAGTTCGAGCACCCGGGTCACCGTCCGGGTCAGGAACTCCCGGTCGTGGCTGACCAGCACCGTGCCGGCGCGCAGCCCGGTGACGAACCGTTCCAGCCGGTCCAGGCCGGCCAGGTCCAGGTCGTTGGTGGGCTCGTCGAGCAGGAAGACGTCGTACCGGCTGAGCAGCAGGGAGGCCAGCCCGGCGCGGGCCGCCTGGCCGCCTGACAGACCGGTCATCGGATGGTCCAGGTCGACGGTGAGCCCCAACTCGGCGGCGACCTGCTCGGCGCGTTCCTCCAGGTCCGCCCCGCCGAGGTCGAGCCACCGCTCCAACGCCCCGGCGTACGCGTCGTCCGCCCCGGTCGTGCCCGCGGTGAGCGCCTCGGCGGCGGCGTCCAGGGCGGCCTGCGCCCCGGTGACCCCGGTCCGTCGGGCCAGGAAGTCGCGGACCGTCTCGCCCGCCCGCCGTTCCGTCTCCTGCGGCAGGTAGCCCACCGAGGCCCCCGGCGGGCTCAGCGTGACGCTGCCCTCCTCCACCGGCTGCACCCCGGCCAGCGTGCGCAGCAGCGTCGACTTGCCGGCCCCGTTGACCCCCACCAGCCCCACCACGTCGCCGGGAGCGACGACCAGGTCGAGGTCAGTGAAGAGCATCCGCTCCCCGTGCCCGGCGGCGAGTCCCTTGGCGATCATCGTGGCGCTCATGAGGCCCCGAGCCTAGCGCCCGCCGATCCGGGGCGGGGACATCGCGCGGCCCGCCCTGCTGCCGCCCAGTCGACGGGGGCGGTGGTCCGTGCGCCAGATCGTGGAGAGTTCTTGCGGCCATGGCGACAACAACTCTCCACGAACCTGCGCCCCTGCCGCCTCTGCCGGTCACCGCCGCCCGTCGCCACCGCCGCCCGTCGCCACCGCCGCCCGTCGTCACCGCCGGCACGTCTCCCGGGGCGGCCGGTGGTCGGGCTGCCGGCCTCGTCGGCGGAAGGTGGGGGAGGGGCGGGAGGAACGGGGGCGGGTGGGGCAAGGTGGGGGTGTGGGATTGACGTTGGCGATCGACTGCGGCGGCGGCGGCATCAAGGGCTCGGTGCTGGACGGGGACGGCACCCTGCGGGCACCGGTGATCCGGGTGGACACCCCGTACCCGTTGCCGCCGGAGCTGTTCGTCAAGACGCTGCTGGAGCTGGCCGGCCGGCTGCCCCCGGCGGACCGGGTCACGGTGGGGATGCCGGGCATGATCCGGCACGGGGTCGTGGTGGCCACGCCGCACTACGTGACCCGGTCCGGGCCGCGCAGCCGGGTCGACCCCGACCTGCTCGCCGAGTGGTCCGGGTACGACGCGCGGCGGGCCGTCACCGAGGCGTTCGGGATGCCGGCGCTGGTGCTCAACGACGCCGAGGTGCACGGTGCGGGGGTGGTCGCCGGGACCGGCTGCGAGCTGGTGCTGACCCTCGGCACCGGGCTGGGCAGCGCGCTCTTCGACGGTGGGCGGCTCGCCCCGCACCTGGAGCTGTCGCACGCCCCGGTCCGCTGGGGCACCACCTACGACACGTACGTCGGGGAGCCGGAGCGGCGGCGGCTCGGCGACGCCTTCTGGTCCCGGCGCATCCGGCAGGTGGTGGACGGGCTGCGGCCGGTGTTCCGCTGGGACCGGCTCTATCTCGGCGGCGGCAACTCGCGGCTGATCCGCCCCGAGCAGGTGGCCCGGATGGGCGACGACGTGGTGATCGTGCCCAACACGGCCGGAATCGTCGGCGGGGTCCGGGCCTGGCAGTTGACGGGCGAACGGGACGAGCCGGCCTCCTGAGCCACAAGTCGACCCCCAGGAACACTCGCGGTACGCCCGGTGTTGTGCCAGCGTCGGAGCAATGGCGACGTGACGCGAGGGGGTGGGTCGGGATGGATCTTCTGGCGGAGTACCGACGGGCGACCATGTACTTCGAGATGGGTGACCCGAGCGGAGCGGTCCGGCTGCTGGAGCCGATCGTGGCGGCCGAGCCCGGCAACTCCTCCGTACGTCAGCTGCTGGCCCGGGCGTACTTCCAGACCGCCCAGCTCGGCCGCGCCGAGGAGCAGTTGCGGGAGCTGGTCGACCGGGACCCCAGCGACCACTACGCCCACCACGTGCTGGGCCGGACGCTGGAGCGGCTGAACCGCTTCCCGGACGCGTTGCGCCACCTGCGCATCGCGGCGGCCATGCACTCGACCAACGACGACTACGTGACCGCGCTGCGCCGGGTGGAGAGCCGGGTCGGCAACGGTCGCTGACGTCTGACGACACCGGGCCGGGGGACGGGGTTTCTACCCGTCCCCCGGCCCGGTTCCGCGTCTGGTCCAGGCCAGGAACCTGTCGAACAGTTCCGTCGGGGTGGGTACGGCGTTCGGGTTGAGGGTGACCAGGTCACCGGTGGCGTCGAACAGCCGCCCGGCCATGTGGACGGACAGCCCAACCCGGTCCCGCCGGTATTCGAGGATCAGCAGCAGCCGGGCGGGCTGACACGGCCAGGGCGCGGCGCACACCCGGCACAACCAGAGCGGCCGCATCGGTACGTGTGGCCGGACAGCCCCGCCTGGGCGGGCATGCACCCGGGAAACGTTCAGCGGTTTCACCGTCTCAGGGTGGTCGCTACGTTACCCCCTAGTCAAGGCCCTAGTAGGGTGTCGCCCAACTAGGGTCTTGCCCAGTGGGGAGGTGTCTAGCCTCCGGTTCATGGGCCGGCATCTCATGGGCGCGTACGAGATCCGGATGCGGCTGGGCGTGAGCAGGCAACGCGTCGAGCAGTTGATGAAGCGCCCCGACTGGCCGAAGCCCTACGAGTCGCTCGCCACCGGCCGGATCTGGCGTACCGAGGACATCGAGGCCTGGATCCGCGAGCACCGGCCGAACCTGCCCGACGAAGCCTGAGCCTCGCGCCGACGCGTGCCGGCCTACGATGGGCCTGCCATGGGGGCTGCGCAGGTGGGGGAGGCGGGATGAAGCTCAAGCTGGACCTGCACGACATCTTCAACAAGGGTCACGACATCGACCGTGCCCTGCGCGGGATCATGGACGAGGCGGTGGCGAAGAAGGCCACCCTGGTCGAGATCATCCCCGGTAAGGGGTCCGGTCAGCTCAAGAAGAAGGTGCTGCGGTTCCTCGACCAGAAGGACGTCAAGCAGCTCTACCACCGGGTCGAGAAGGACTCCAAGAACTTCGGCCGCCTCTTCGTCCACTTCCGTTGGAAGTAGCGCTGTTGGGCGGCGGTTCCTGTGCTCATGTGGACAGCGACGACCGGAGCGTGTCTCCAGCGGGTACGTCGCATTGTTTGGGGAGTTAGCGGATCGATGAGAGCGCGGGGTGGCGCTGGCTGGAACATCTGAGGTGCTCGTATGGCTCATCCTGACGTTGTAGCTTTGGTCATAGGTCGATGACATTCTGTGGTGGTGACGACGACCACTAAGCCTAGTGCTGAGGGTGCTGGCGAGCGAAAGAACCTTCCCCCAGCGATGTTGGCCGCTCTCTGGACCGTCAGTAACGGCCAGTGCTATGCCCCCAACTGCCCAATGCCGGTCGTGCTGGAGGTGCGGCCCGGTGTGTACCAGAAGAACTCTCAGGTAGCCCACATTTACGGCGTGAAGCCGAAGTCTGCCCGGTTCCAGGGAGAGATGTCTGCGGAGGAACGTGACTCGTTTGCCAACTTGCTCCTACTCTGCCTGGCCCATCACGAGGAGGTGGACGGCGACGAGAGCCGGTATACGCCCGAGGTGCTGAAGTCTTGGAAGGCTCGGCATGAGGGTGAGGCGGGCGCCGTGCTTGCCAGGTTGCGAGTACCCGACACTGAGACCCTGGGCAGGGTGCTGACGGAACTCGCGGAACCTCCACTAGAGCGGCTTGAGGCTGTGACCAAGCGGTTGGAGGAGACTGGCGTGGCCAACTCTGAGACCGTCGCGGAGCTTAGAGGCATCATTGCGACCATTGCGGCGGTTGGAGGTGGGGTGAGCGGCCAGACGGCACGGTCCCTTGCTTACGCGGCCGAAGTGTTCGGCGAAGGCAGTTTCGACCGTAGTGCCCGCGCTGCTGCATACGCTGCGGAGGTGTTCGAGGGTGACAGTTTCGGCCGCAGCGTCCGCGCGGCTGCCCAGGTCGCCGATACTTTGCCTCACTTGGTCAAGCAGCTAGAGCGGGCAGTTCGGCGGATGAGTCAGTTCCAATAGTCCCAGGTACGATCACGACGGCCGGTCAGAAGTCCAGGACGGCGACCGTCTCCCCCTCGCTCTGCTCGCCGGTCGGCCGGAAGCCCAGCTTCAGATAGAAGCCCTCCGCCCCGCCCTCGCGGGGCACCCAGGTGACGTACGCCCGGTTGCCGCCCCGGGCGCGGATCTCCGCGCACACCGCCTCGACGGCGAACCGACCGTAACCCTTCCCCTGGTCGTCGGCGGCGATGTTGAGTTTCCAGAGGCCGGACCGGACGTCATCGGGGTTGTCGCCCCACGCGTAGTCGAGGAAGGCCATCAGGAAGCCGACCAACCGGTCGCCGTCGAAGATCAGCCTCGGCCAGGCGATGTCCGGGAAGACGTACGCCTCGGCCAGTGACTTGACCACCGGTCCGACCAGATCCTCCTGATCGGGGCGCACCGACAGTTTGAGCGCCGCCTCGTAGTTCTCCGGGGTGACCTTCTCCAGCCGCATCCTGCGGACCGTAGTCCGCCCCGCCCGGTCCGGGCGACCGGTTATCCGGGCCATCGCACCGTGTTCAGGCTGCCGACAGCTTCCGTACGACGTACTGGTTGAGGCTCATCCCGTCTTCTGCGGCATGGATGGCCAACTCGCGGTGCAGGCTTTCACCGACACGCACGTTGAACTTGCCCGAGTAGCTCCGATCGGCAAACGGCTCCGGGACTTCCTCGCCCTGCTGCTCCAGGTCCGCGACCACCTCACACAGCAGGTCGCGGAGTCCTTGCAGGGCTTCGATCTGCGAGGGGGCCAGCCAGGACAGCGAGGGAAACTCGGCGCAGGTGGCGACGAACTCGTTGTCCTGCGCCGACCACGTGACGCGATAGGTGTAGTGGCTCACCTCGGGGCGAACGTCCTGCATCACATGGCCTCCTTCTTCTCGATCGCCTTGAGGACCTGTCGTACCTGGTAGGCATTGGCCTTGCCTCTGTCGTTCTGAATGTTCACCCGTGGGTCTCCGGCCCACGGCATCTTGAACACCGCGTGGGAGGTGCCCTCCTGCCGAGGCGTTCCGAAGTAGCGCTCGCACACCCGCTTGAGGTCGTCGTAGGCGATGCCCTGTGGGTTGGTCCGCATCGCTTCCATGATCCGACTCACCGAGGAGACAGGCGGATGGTACTACCGGCGGTGCTATGGGCCCAGCCTTCGTCAGATCGTCAGAGTGGATAGGTGCGGGCGACCGCCAGCATCTCCGAGGTGTGCGACCCCACCACCCCCACCCCCGCAGGCCGGGGACGGAACCCCGGCAGCCCCTCCAGCCCGTCGCTGGCGTCCATCGCCCGCACCGCCACCTGCCCCGCCCGGGACACCACGGTCAGGGTGATCTCGACCCCTTCGGCAGGTGGGGCGTGGAAGACGATCCCGAAGCCCCACCGGTCGGCCGGAGTCTCCTCGACGCCCGGCTGCCGCTCGACCGGTACCTCCCGACCGGCCACCTCGGCCCGGGTCACCTCGGCGGTGGTCGTGTCGACGTGCAGGGTGGCCAGCCGGACGGTGCGCTGGGGGAGCAGCCGCAGCCGCAGGGTGCGCAGCCCACCGGCGGTGGTGTCCGCCAGCACCTGCACCGTAGGCGCGGGCAGGTTAGCCGCCGGTGCCGGGCCGCCGCGCAGGTCCGGATCGCCCAGGCCGGGGAAGCCGTCGACGGCGGCGGGACCGTCGACGTATCCGGCGGTCCACGGCTGCGGGTCGGCCTCCCGGGTGAGCCACTGCGCCTCGTTGGTGTCGGCGTCGAGGGCGTACATCAGGTGGGTGGGCACGGGGTGGTCGGCGTCGAACCGGTCGACCGCCAGGCCGACCCCGGCGAACAGGGCGGCGGCGAGCGCGGCGGCGACGGTCGGCAGCGCGCCGAGCCGGCGGGCGCGGGCGGCGACCAGGCCGCGCTGGCCGCCGGCCGCCGGGTGCAGCAGGTCGAGCACCGGCAGCGCGGCCAGCCCGAGCAGCACCGCGAACAGCGCCGCCACCCCACCCATCGCCATCCCCAGCGCAGGGAAGAGCAGCACCACCGTGGGCAGCAGGATCACCACGGCGACCGTGCCGGCCAGGGTCACCGCGACCACCGGCCACGGGCCGTCGATCCGGGTACGCAGCGCCACCAGGCCGGCGACCGCGCCGGCCAGCGCCGGCAGGGTGGCCAGGTACGCCCCACCGGGCACCAGCGCCGCCAGCACCACCCCGAGCACGGCCAGCCAGCCCAGGCCACCGACGGCCAGCGCCGCCGGGCCCACCCGGCGGCGGGTCAGCGCGTACCAGGCGAGCAGGATCGCTGCGGCGAGCGCCACCACCGCCAACCGGTACCAGACCGGCCGGTACGGGTCGAGCAGCTCGGCGTAGCCGGGGCGCAGCGCGGTGATCCCCGCCCACAGCAGTTGGGCGGCGACCGGGGCGGCCACGATCGGCACCAGCGCCAGCCCGAACCCGGCGGCCAGCCGACCGGCCCCGGCCCGACCGGTGCGGCGGACCAGCCAACCCAGGACCAGCACCCCGAGCACCGCCAGGGCGGCCAGTGGCCAGGTCAGCCAGCCGGGGTAGCGGACCAGCCCGCCCGGCACCGGGAAGTAGGTGGCGTCGTGGCCGGCGCGCAGCGCCGTCAGGTCGGTGCGGCCGAACTCCCGGGCCAGCCCGAGCGCGTTGTCGCCGTGCATCTGGAGGCTGCCCCGGTCCATCGCCGCCGGGGTGTCCAGCGGGGTGTGGTAGATCGCGCCCCCGTCGATGTACGCCGCGTTCAACCCGACGAAGTCGTTGTCGAGGAAGGCGGTGAAGTCGGTGTCGTTGGGCAGCGCCCGGTAGATCTCCACCGCGAACGAGGTGCCCACCGGGTGCGGGGCGCCCCGGCCGAAGGCGGCCACCAGTTCGGCGTTGTTCCGGGACGTCTCGAACATGATCACCGGACCGGTGGAGCCCCGCGCCTCCAGGTTGAGCACCACCCCGCCGTCGGCGGCCAGCGGGTGGCTCGCCGCGAAGGCCGCCGCCCCGCACAGGCAGGCCTCCTCGGCGTCGGTCAGCACGAACACGACGTCGTTGCGGGGGCGGGGGCCGGCGGCCAGTGCGCGGGCCACCTCCAGCACGGTGGAGGTGCCGGCCGCGTCGTCGTTGCCACCCGGGCCGGTCTGCACCGAGTCGTAGTGCGCCACCAGGAAGACCCGGCCGGTGGAGGCGGTCCCGGGCAGCCGGGCCACCACGTTGCGGACCCGGGCGAAGGTTGCCCCGCCGGCCGCCCCGCTGAGCTGCCCGGCCTCCGGGGCGACGGTGTCCTGCACCTCGGTCTGCAGGCCCAGCCCGCTCAGCACCCCGACCAGGTGCTCACGGACCTGGTCGTTGGCGGCGCTGCCGGCCGGGTGCGGGCGTTGCGCCACTGTCTGCACCGTCCGGTACGCCCGCCCGGCGCTGAACTCGTCGGCCGGGGCGTCGACCGGCCGGGGCGTCGGGGTGGCCAGGGTGACCAGCACGACCGCGCCCACCGCGACCAGCGCCAGCAGGGCGGCCAGGGCGGCGGGTGGACGACGCCGGGGCCGGGCCAGCGCCCGGTCGGCGGCGGAGGCGGGGGGTGCGCCCACGGGAACTCCTCGGAGGTGGTGCGGAGGTGGTGCACCATCCTGCCCCCGCCGGGGCGCGGCCGGGGCGTACCGGAACCGAACCGTGACGCGCGGCGCTGACCGGACGCTCACCTGGTGACGGCCTTGTCAGGGAACGCCCGGACCGGGCGGACCGTGTTGTGTGCGACCGTTGTCTAATACAGGATCAGCAGGGCACTCGGAAGGAGCCCGACATCACCAGCGAACTCCCGCGTCTCGCGGCGGTGACCCGGTCGCACCGGGGGCCTGGCCTGGCCGGGTCCTCCGTCGCGCCGTACCCGCACGGCGGGCTGGGGCCGCACCCCAGCCTGCCGCCGGGTGAACGGCTGCGGGTGCTGCTGGTCGAGGACGACGAGGGCGACGCCTTCCTGGTCGGCGAGCTGCTCGCCGAGACCAACTCGATGATCGACCTGCTGGTCGCCACCAGCCTCAGCGAGGCCCGGCAGCGCATCGCCGGGGTCGACTGCGTGCTGCTCGACCTCGGCCTGCCCGACGCGCAGGGCCTGGACGGGTTGCGCCGGGTGCTGGAGATGTCCAGCGGCGCGGCGGTCTGCGTGCTGACCGGCCGCTCCGACGAGCACCTCGGCATCGTCGCGGTCGCCGAGGGCGCCCAGGACTACCTGGTCAAGGGGCAGGTCGACGGGGTGCTGCTGACCCGCGCCCTGCGCTACGCGGTGGAACGCAAGCGGGCCGACGAGAACGCCCGCCGGCTGCGCGAGGTCGAGCTGCGCCAGGCCGAGTCGGCCCGACTGGAACGGGGCCTGCTGCCCCAGCCGCTGATGACCACCGACGAGGTGGCGGTGCACACCTTCTACCGGCCGGGCCGGCACGCGGCGCTCATCGGCGGGGACTTCTTCGACGTGGTGCAGACCCGGCCGGACCGGGTCGACCTGATCGTCGGTGACGTCTGCGGGCACGGCGTGGACGAGGCCGCCCTCGGTGTCGAGCTGCGGGTGGCCTGGCGGGCGTTGATCCTGGCCGGGGTGCCCGACGACGAGGTGCTGCCCGCCCTGGAGCAGGTGCTGATGAGCGAGCGCCGGCTCCAGGAGATCTTCGCCACCGTCGCCACCGCCCGGCTCGACCTGGCCGCCAACCGGGCCACCGTCCGGCTGGCCGGCCACCCGCCGCCGCTGCTGCTGTCCGGCGGCAAGGTCGGGCCGGTACCGGCCCGGGGCGGCCTGCTGCTCGGCGTACGACCCCGCCGTCCCGTCGCGTTCGACCTGGAGTTCGACACCGATGACTGGTCCCTGCTGATGTACACCGACGGCCTGATCGAGGGGCGGGTGGGTGACGGCGACGACCGGTTGGACGTCGACGGGCTGACCGGCCTGCTCCAGGAGCGCGCCAACCACGCCGTGCCGCTGTCCGAGCTGCCCGCCTGGCTGGTCGGCCGGGCCGAGCAGATCAACGGCGGGCCGCTCGCCGACGACGTCGCCATGCTGTTGGTCACCCGGGGCGGTGGCCGGTGAACACGTACCGCCGGGGGTGGACCCTGCGTCGCCGGGTGCTGGCGCTGCTGGCCGTGGTCGGCGTGCTGCTGATCGGGTTGGCCGTGGCCGAGGCGGTGGTGGCGGCGAAGAACCGCGCCTACACCGACGCGCTGCTCACCCGCACCGGCCCGCTGCGGGTGCAGGGTCAGGAGATGCTCAACGCGCTGCTCGACCAGGAGACCGGCATCCGGGGGTACGCGGTCAGCGGCAACCGCGCCGACCTGGCCCCGTACGAGCAGGGGGTGCAGCAGGAGCGCGACGTGGCCGCCACGATCGCGGACCTGAGCCGGGACTACCCGGAGGTCGCCGCCGCGCTGCGGACCGCGCAGCAGCAGGCGGCGGACTGGCGGCGGACGGTGGCCGAGCCGGTGATCGCCACCACCGGGAGCAGCGGCACCGCCGCCGGCCAGGCGTTGATCACCGCCCAGGCCCGGCAGCAGTTCGACGAGATCCGGGCGTCGGTCGGCGACCTCCAGACGGCGATCCTGACCGAGCGGGAGAAGGGCGCCCGGGACATCGAGCGCACCGGCAACATGCTGGTGATGCTGCTGATCATCGCGGCGGTGGTGGTCGTCCTGGCGGGCACGCTGATGCTGCTCTCCCTGGAGCGGATGGTGATCCGACCGCTGACCGGCCTGGCGCAGCAGGTGCGGGAGGTCGCCGCGGGCGACTACCAGCACCACATCGCCGGGTCGGGGCCGCCGGAGTTCCGTCGGCTCGCCGACGACGTCGACGTGATGCGGCAGAAGATCGCCAAGGACCTGGCCGAGGTGCGGGCCGCCCGGGAGAACATCGAGTGGGTCAACAGCCAGTTGCAGAAGCAGGCCGAGGAGCTGACCCGCTCCAACCGTGACCTGGAGCAGTTCGCCTACGTCGCCTCGCACGACCTGCAGGAGCCGCTGCGCAAGGTGGCCAGCTTCTGCCAGCTGCTGCAACGCCGGTACGCGGGGCAGCTCGACGAGCGGGCCGACCAGTACATCGCGTTCGCGGTCGACGGCGCGCAGCGGATGCAGCGCCTGATCAACGACCTGCTGGCGTTCTCCCGGATCGGCCGGCTCACCACCGGTTTCGTCGACGTCGACCTGAACAAGGTGATGGGCGACGTGGCCAGCCAGACCGAGCCGGGCCGGCAGTACGCCGACGCCGAGCTGACCTGGGGCGAGCTGCCGGTGATCCGGGGCGAGGAGCCGCTGCTCACCAACCTGCTGGTCAACCTGGTCAGCAACTCGGTGAAGTTCCGCCGCCCGGACGTCGCGCCGAAGGTGCGGGTCTCGGCCCGGCTGGTCGGTGACGAGTGGGAGATCACCTGCCAGGACAACGGCATCGGCATCGAGGCCGAGTTCGCCGACAAGATCTTCGTGATCTTTCAGCGGCTGCACGCCAAGGACGCCTACCCTGGCACCGGCATCGGCCTGGCCATCGTCAAGAAGATCGTCGAGTACCACGGCGGTCGGGTCTGGGTCGACACCGACCAGGCCGAGGGGACGGCGATCCGGTTCACCCTGCCGGCCCGGCCGGAGGACGTCGAGGCGGCGAAGGCGGCGGCCGAGGCGGACGCGGCGGCGACCGAAGGGGACACCGACGTGCCGGCCGACGGGGAGAGCCCGGCGACGACCGACGACGCCGCCCCCGGCCCGGTCGGGGAGACGGCCGACGAGGCCGGCCCGGCGGCCCGACCGACGCCGGTCGGCCGGCAACCGGACGGCACGCAGGACGAGGACCCACCCGGCGGGCCGCCGGGGCACGGCACGACGGGTGGCACGAAGGAGAGGGTCGGATGACCGCGCCGGCGGACGGCAAGAGCCCGATCGAGGTCCTGCTCGTCGAGGACGACCCGGGTGACGTGTTGATGACCCAGGAGGCGTTCGAGGAGCACAAGCTCCGCAACCGGTTGACGGTCGTCTCCGACGGCGCCGAGGCGCTGGCCTACCTGCGGCGCGAGGGCCGGTACGCGGACGCGGTGACCCCCGACCTGATCCTGCTCGACCTGAACCTGCCCCGCCGGGACGGCCGGGAGGTGTTGGAGGAGATCAAGAACGACGAGGAGCTGCGCCGCATTCCGGTGGTGGTGCTGACCACCTCCCAGGCCGACGAGGACATCCTGCGCAGTTACCAGCTGCACGCCAACGCCTACGTGACCAAGCCGGTGGACTTCGAGCGTTTCATCTCGGTGGTCCGCCAGATCGACGAGTTCTTCGTCAGCGTGGTCAAGCTGCCGCCGCGTGGCTGACCACCTGCTCGACGACGTCGACGCGCTGCTGCGGGAGACCGCGGCGAGCGTGGTGTTGCCGCTGTTCCGCAAGCTGGACGACGCCGACGTCACCGAGAAGGCACCGGGTGACCTGGTCACCGTCGCCGACCAGCGGGCCGAGGAGCGGATCTCGGCGGAGTTGCGCCGGTTGCTGCCGGGTTCCCGGGTCGTCGGCGAGGAGGCGGTCGCCGCGGACGGCTCGCTGCTGCGTCACCTGCGCGGCGACGGCGACGTGTGGGTGGTCGACCCGGTCGACGGGACGGGGAACTTCGCCGCCGGGCGGCGACCGTTCGCGCTGATGGTGGCCCTGCTCTCCGACGGCGAGCCGGCCGCGTCCTGGGTGTTCGACCCGTTGGCCGGGACGATGGCCGTGGCCCGCGCCGGGGCCGGCACCCGGCTGGACGGCCGGCCGGTACGCGAGACCCCCGTCCTGCCGCCGGACCGGCTGCGCGGCACCGCGATGGTGCAGTACCTGCCCCGGGCCACCCGGGACCGGGTGGCGGCCGGCGAGGGCCGGATCGGGGAGCTGCTGCCCGGCCAGCACTGCGCCGGGCGGGAGTACCTCGACCTGCTCACCGGTGACCAGCAGTTCGTCCTGTTCTGGCGGACCCTGCCCTGGGACCATGCCCCCGGCACGCTGCTGGTGCGCGAGGCCGGCGGGGTGGCCCGCCGCTTCGACGGCACCGACTACCACCCGGCCGACGACGGCACGGGCCTGCTGGTCGCCTCCGACGAGCAGACGTGGCACGAGGTCCACGCCGCCCTGCTCGGCGACTGACCCGCCGGTCCGGCTCCGGGGCTCCGGCGGGCCGCGCCACCGGCCCGGCCGCCGGCTCCACCGCCTGAGGAATCGACGACGGTGGACCCTCGGCTACCGGTTCGACACTCCCGGTCGAGGGTCGCCGTCCGGTGCCGTCACGGGCCTGGTGACCGGGCGTGGTTGCGGTAATGTGACCGGCGGTCTCCGCCCCCAGGCCGCCAACCGGGGCCGGCGGGACCGCCGCCGCACCGGCCCCACGGCCGGGCGTCGGCGGCAGAGGGAAGGACACCTCCGTGCCCAGGACCAACCTGACCCGGCCGTTGACCGTGCTGTTCGCCGCGGTGGCGCTGCTGCTCGGCGTCGGCGCGGTGCCCGCCGCGGCGGAGCCCGGCGAGGGTGGCACCAAGCAGCTCAAGGACGCGCTGACGGCGGCGGCCAAGGGGCACATCGAGGCCAAGGCCAAGCTGGACAGCTCCAAGCGCCGGCAGGCGGCGCTGACCGCCGAGCTGAAGGTGATCGAGGGCCGGCTGGGTGAGCTGACCACCCAGGTGGGCGAGGTGGCCGCGCAGTCGTACCGGGTGGGCCGGCTGACGCCCACGTCGATGCTGCTCAACACGGCCAGCCCGGAGGCGTTCCTCAAGCGGGCCGCCGACCTGGACATGATGGCCCAGCGCGACGGCAAGCAGCTCCGCGCGCTCGCCGAGGCCCGGCAAACCGCCGCCGAGGCCACCCTCGCCATCAACGCCGAGGTCCGCGAGCAGCAGAAGCAGCTCGCCACGCTGGCCAAGAAGAAGCGGGACGCCGAGCGCGCCCTGGCCACCGTCAGTTCGGGCAGCAGCGCCGGTTTCAGCGGCGGGTCGAGTTCGGCGAAGCCGGCCCCGCGCAACTCCGACGGGTCGTGGCCCAGCGAATCGTGTTCGGTGAACGACCCGACCACCTCCGGCTGCATCACCCCGCGCACCCTGCACGCCATGCAGCAGGCCAAGGCGGCCGGCTACAAGCGGTACGTCTCCTGCCACCGCAGCGGCGGGGGCGGCGAGCACCCCAAGGGGCGGGCCTGCGACTTCTCGGCCGCCACCAGCGGCTTCAAGGACGAGACGGCCACCGGCGGGGACAAGGCGTACGGCGACAGCCTGGCCAACTACTTCAAGAACAACGCCAACCGGCTCGGCGTGCTCTACGTGATCTGGTATAGGCAGATCTGGATGCCGAACACCGGCTGGCGGGCGTACAGCGGGTCGGGCAGCCCGGCCGCCGACCACACAAACCATGTTCATCTTTCGATGTACTGATCCTCCGCCCCAGGAACGGGACGTAGCATCGCGACGGTGAGCAGCTCATCGTCCGACGTCGTGACCGTTCCGACGTCTTCCGCGCCGACGCCCTCCCGGGCCCTGCCCAACGGGCTCGCCGCGTTCCTGGTCTTCTTCGCCAGTGGCGCGGTGCTGGTGCTGGAGACGGTCTCGTTGCGCCTGGTCGGCCCGTACGTCGGGGTGACCCTCCAGGTGACCAGCTCGGTGATCGGCATCGCGTTGGCCGCCATCGCGTACGGGGCGTGGACGGGCGGCTGGCTGGCCGACCGCCGGGACCCGCGCGGGCTGCTCGCCCCGGCGCTGATCCTGGCCGGCATCGCCGCCGCGGTCACCCTGCCGGTGGTCAGGTACGCCGGTGAGCTGCTGCGCGGCGGCGCGGTCAGCGGCATCCTGCTGCTCACCGCGTTGGCCGTGTTCGTGCCGGCGGCGCTGCTGTCGGCGGTCACCCCGCTGGTGGTGAAGCTGCAACTGTCCGACCTGCGGCGTACCGGGCAGGTCGTCGGCAGGCTGTCCGGCATCGGCACCCTCGGCGGCATCACCGCCACCCTGGTCACCGGGTTCGTGCTGGTGGCGGCGCTGCCCAGCACGGTCATCCTGATCGGGCTGGCGGTGGCGCTCGGCGTGGCCGGGCTGGCGCTCGGGGTCTACCTGCGCCGGCAGGAGGCCGCCGGGCTGCCCGGCCCGACCCGGGCCAAGGCCGCCCTGGCGGTGCTCGGGCTGGTCGCGGCGGGGCTGAGCGCGGTCGCGCCGAACCCGTGCGACGTGGAGACCGCCTACCACTGCGCCCGGGTGGAACGTGATCCGGCCCGGGACGGCGGTCGCACCCTCTATCTCAACTCGGCCCAGCACTCGTACGTCGACCTGAACGACCCGACGCACCTGGAGTACGAGTACACCCAGTGGATCGGCGCGGTCGCCGACGTGCTCGCCCCGAAGGGGCAGCGGCTGGACGCGCTGCACCTGGGCGGGGGCGGGTTCACCATGCCCCGCTACCTGAGCGCCACCCGGCCGGGCACCGACAACGTGGTCTTCGAGATCGACGGTGAGCTGGTCGACCTGGACCGGCGGGAGTTGGGCGTCCGGACCGGGCCGGGGCTGCGGGCCGAGGTGGGCGACGCCCGGATGCTGGTCGGCGGCGAGCCGGCCGACAGCAGGGACCTGGTGGTCGGGGACGCCTTCGGGCACCTGGTGGTGCCGTGGCACCTGGCCACCCGGGAGATGGCGGCGGAGGTCGACCGGGTGCTCCGCCCCGGCGGCATCTACGTGCAGAACGTCATCGACTACCCGCCGGGCCGGTTCATCCGCTCGGAGCTGGCGACCGTGGCCGCCGAGTTCGGGCACCTGGCGCTGGTCGCGCCGCCGGAGGCGATCGCCGGGCGGCAGGGCAGCAACTTCCTCATCGTCGCCTCGGACGCCCCGCTGCCGCTGGAGGCGCTGCGGACCCGGCTGGGCACGGTGGCGAAGATCCCCGACATGCTCGCCGGCAGCGAGGTGACCCGGTTCGTCGACGGTGCGCTGGTCCTGACCGACGACTACGCCCCGGTGGACCAACTCCTCGCGACCGCCTGATCGGGTGACTTTCCTGACCGATTACGACCATCGAGGTGTAGGCCGGGCCGTCCCGGGCAACTCGGTCGACCATGGGTGCAGGAGTCCGGAACGCCGCCCAGCTCCTCGGTGAGCGGTACCGGCTGATCGAGCAGCTCGGCGCGGGCGGTATGTCCGTGGTGTGGCGCGGCTACGACCAGGTGCTCGGCCGTCAGGTCGCGGTCAAGGTGCTCGCCTCGCGGCTGGCCAGCGACCGGGCCTTCCGGCACCGGATCAGGATCGAGGCGCAGGCCGCCGCCCGGCTCTGCCACCCCAACATCACCAACGTGTACGACTACGGCGAGTCCGAGCAGGTCGGGCTGACCGTGCCGTACGTGGTGATGGAGTTGGTGGACGGCGGCCCGCTCACCGCGCGGCTCGGCCGCGACGGGCAGCTGCCCTGGCGGGAGGCGGTGACGATCGGCGCGGAGGTGACCTCGGCGCTGGCCACCGCGCACGCCCGGGGGGTGGTGCACCGCGACGTGACCCCGGGCAACGTGATGCTGACGGCGACCGGGGTGAAGGTCGTCGACTTCGGTATCTCGGCGCTGGTCGGGGAGAGCGAGAAGGGGCCGGACGGCGCGCTGCTCGGCACCCCCGCCTACCTCGCCCCGGAACGCCTCGACAACGGCCAGGTCTCCCCGGCCACCGACGTGTACGCGGTCGGGCTGCTGCTCTACCGGATGCTCACCGGGCGGTTGCCCTGGCAGGCCAGCACCACCACGCAGATGCTGCGGGCGCACATGTACCACGACCCGGAGCCGATGCCCCCGGTACGCGGGCTCCCCGACGAGGTGGTCGAACTGGTCGGCCGCTGCCTGGCCAAGCGCCCCGAGGACCGGCCGGCGACGGCCGAGGTGGCCCGTACCCTCGCCTCGGCGGCCGGGATGGTCGCGGCGGTGCCCGTCCCACCGGCACCCGGGCGGGGTGACCCGGCCCTGCTCGCCAACGCCGGCACCACGATCCTGCCCTGGTCGGCCGACACCGACGCGTTGCCCTTCTCGGGCCGTACCCGCACCCGCCGGGCCGCTGTCCGCCGCCGGCGGATCGAGGCCGGGGTGGCCGCCGCGAGCCTCGTCGCGGTGACCGCGGCCATCTGGGGGGTGACCTCGCGCAGCCCGGCCAGCGGTGGCGTCGACCGGCCCACCGAGGCCCGGATGGGGCTGCCCGACACCATCGGGTGCGAGGTCGAGTACGCGTTGCGCAGCGACTCCGGCAAGGACTTCGCCGCCCAGCTCACGTTGACCAACACCGGTCCCCGGGAGCTGCGGGACTGGACGATGAGCTTCGCGTTCCCCGGCCAGCAGACCGTCACCACGACCACCCCCGGGATACGCCAGGAGGGACGCCTGGTGCGGGTCACCCCGGCGGCCGGGCGGGCCGTGCTGGCCCCGGGCGCGTCGGAGAAGGTCGCGCTGGCCGGCCGGTACACCGGGGGTAACCCGCTGCCGCTGGAGTTCACCGTCGGCGAGTCGAGCTGCGGGGTGCGCGTCTCCGGGGTGGCCGGCAGCGCGCCCGTGGTGAAGCCCCCGGCGGTGAAGAAGCCGGCGGCCAAGAAACCGGCGAAGACGTCAGGCAAGGGCGGTTCCGGCGCGGCCGGGCCGGCGAAACCCAAGCCGAAGGCCGAGAAGCCGGCCAAGGGGCCGGGCCCGGCGGCGGGTAAGGGGGCGGGGGCGGCCAAGGGAAAAGCGGGAAAGTGACGGGGAAGGGAGGCAAGGGCGCAGGTGGCGGTGGCCCGGGTGGCGGTCCCGGTAAGGGGCCCCGGGGCTGAGGCCGAGGGGCTGCGACCCGGTCGCGGCGGGCGGTCGGTGCGGTCAGCGTAGGGCTGCGAACCGCTGCACCTGGGCGATCCCGCCCTCCACGACGAGGATGCTGCCGGGCCCGAGCATGGTGTCCGGGTCGGCGTACCGGAAGCGTTCCCCGGCCGGTTTCGCGCCGACCACCATCACCCCGAAGCGTTCCTGCACGGCCAGGTCCCGCAGCCGGTGACCGACCAGCGGTGGGGGAACCGGCACCTTGGCGATGGCGAAGTCGTCACCGAACTCCATGAAGTCGAGCATCCG
This sequence comes from Micromonospora sp. WMMD723, assembly GCF_049863385.1. Taxonomy (NCBI): domain Bacteria; kingdom Bacillati; phylum Actinomycetota; class Actinomycetes; order Micromonosporales; family Micromonosporaceae; genus Micromonospora; species Micromonospora sp. WMMD723. Next base: position 1,231,270 of record NZ_JBMKNR010000001.1, on the reverse strand, counting down.
GCTGACGATCAGGTGGGCCACCCGTTCCCCGGTCTCCGCCTCGGGGAAGACCACGTGGTGGGCGCCGACCGAGGCCAGGATCTTGGCGTGTTTGCGGGACGTCGCCCGCGCCCAGACCTGCGGTACGCCCACCTCGGTCAGGGCCAGCACGGTGAGCACGCTGGCCTCCACCGAGGCGCCGATGGCGACCACCACCCGGGTGAAGTCGCCGATGCCGAGCTGCCGCAGCGCCTGTTCCTCGGTGGCGTCGGCCTGCACCACCCGGTCCAGCGACACCGACCAGCGCTGCACCCGGTCGGGGTCGCGGTCCACGGCGAGCACCTGGTGGCCGAGCCGGGTCAACGCCCCGGCCAGGTGGCAGCCGAACCGGCCCAGACCGATCACGGCGATGTCGCCGTCGCCCTCGTCCCTAGCCGACAACGGGTTGCTCCTTCGGATAGCGGTACAGCCGGCGTCGGGTGTTCAACGCGATCGCCGAGCCGAGGGTGAGCGGGCCGATCCGGCCGATGTACATCAGCACGATCAGCACCAGTTGCCCCGAGGCGGGCAGGTGCGGGGTGAGCCCGACGGTGAGGCCGGCGGTGCTGAACGCCGAGGTCACCTCGAACAGCGTCTCGTTGGACCGGACGTCGGTGGTGAGCACGGTCAGGCCGAGCGTGCCGACGGTCACCAGCGCGACGCTGAGCAGCGCCACCGTCAGCGCCTGGCGTTGGCTGGCCATCGCGATCCGGCGGCGGCCCACGGTGACGTCCGGCTCGCCGCGCAGCTCCGCCCAGATGACGAAGCCGAGCAGGAAGAACGTGGAGACCTTGATCCCACCGGCGGTGCTGGCGCTGCCGCCGCCGATGAACATCAGGGCGATGAGCAGCGGATAGCTCTCCTCGCGGAGTGCGGCCACGCCGACCACGTCGAATCCGCCGGTACGGCTGAGCGCGATCTGGGTGAACGTGGCGAGCAGCTTGCCCGGGGTGTCGTAGGTGCCGATGGTGAACGGGTTGTGCCACTCGGTGGCGAGCAGCCCGACGAAGCCCGCCACCACCAGCACCACACTGCCCCAGACGGTCAGCTTGGTGGCCACCGTCCAGCGGCCCGGCCGGCGACGCTGGCGGAACGCCTCGAACAGCGCGGGGAAACCCAGCCCACCGACGATCGCGCCGAACGCCAACGGCAGCGCCACCCACGGGTCACGGGAGAACCCGATCAGCCCGTCGGTGTAGAGGGTGAAGCCACCGTTGTTGAACGCCTGGATGGAGTGGAAGACCCCCGACCACAGCGCCCGACCCGGGGAATAGTCGTAGGCGAGCCGGAGCCGGAGGGTCAACACCGCGGTCATCACCAGCTCACAGCCGAACACCGTGCCGGCGATGCGCAGCAGCAGCCGGCGCAGGTCGGCCGGGCCGTACTCGGCGGTTTCGGCCTGCACCAGCAGCCGGTTGCGCAGCCCGAGCTGCCGGGTGACCGCCAGGCTGACCAGGGCCGCGCCGGTGAGGATGCCCAGCCCGCCGACCTGGGTGAGCACGGTGATCATCACCAGCCCGAACCCGTTCCAGTAGTTCGGGGTGTCGGTGACGGCCATGCCGGTGACCGAGACCGCCGAGGTGGCGGTGAACAGCGCGGTGACCAGCGGGGTGTAGCGGTGCTCGCTGGTGGCCCAGGGCAGCATCAGCAGGCCGGTGCCGATCGCGATCGTCACCAGGAAACCGAACGGCACCAGCCGGACGGGGTGACGAAGGAAGCGGCGCACCAGACAATCCTGTCGATTCCGGCGGGATCGGGTCGGTGAATCGCGTATCCCGGCCCGGTCCCGGTTTCCCCGCAGGGTTCACCTGGCGGCCAGTCGACGGGCAACTGGCGGTCAGCCGCGCCCGGTCTGCTGGGAGCGCCCGTTGGGGCGTACCGGCGCTCGGCCGGATGCCCATACGACCAAGGAGACCGCGTTGCGACGTACCCTTTCCGCTCTCGGTGTGGCCGGCGCGCTGCTCGCCGTGGCCGTCGCCGTCCCGGTGGCCGTTCCCGGCGCCGCCTCGGCCCGCGAGGACGACGCGGACCGCGCCGACCGGGCCACCCACCGGCCCCTGGTGATCGCCCACCGGGGGGCCAGCGGCTACCGCCCGGAACACACCCTGGAGGCGTACCGGCTGGCGATCCGGATGGGCGCCGACTACATCGAGCCCGACCTGGTCTCGACCCGGGACCGGGTGCTGGTCGCCCGGCACGAGAACGAGATCTCCGGTACGACCGACGTGGCGGCCCGCCCGGAGTTCGCCGGCCGCAAGGCCACCAAGACCATCGACGGGGTGCCGGTCACCGGCTGGTTCACCGAGGACTTCACCCTGGCCGAGCTGAAGACGCTGCGGGCCAAGGAGCGGCTGCCCCAGGTGCGGGTGGCGAACACCGCGTTCGACGGCCGGTTCGCGGTGCCCACCTTCCAGGAGGTGCTGGACCTGGCCCGCGCCGAGTCGAAGGCCCGGGGCCGCACCATCGGCGTCTACCCGGAGACCAAGCACCCCACCTACTTCGCCTCGATCGGGCTGCCGCTGGAGGAGCCGCTGGTCACGGTGCTGCGCCGCAACAAGCTGACCCACCGCGACGACCCGGTCTTCATCCAGTCCTTCGAGACCGCCAACCTGCGCACGCTCGACCGGATGATCGACGTGCCGCTGGTCCAGCTCCTCGACGCCACCGGCCGGCCGTACGACTTCACCGCCGCCGGTGACCCGCGTACCTACCAGGACCTGGCCACCGCCGCCGGCCTGCGCGGGATCGCCAGGTACGCCGACGGGGTCGGCCTCAACAAGAACCTGATCGTTCCCCGGGACGCCACCGGCAGGCTGCTCGCCCCGACCACGGTGGTCCGCGACGCGCACCGGCACAAGCTGCTGGTGCACGCCTGGACGTTCCGCGCCGAGAACCAGTTCCTCCCGGTCGACTTCCGGATCGGCGCCGACCCGAACGCCCGGGGCGACATCACCGCCGAGTACGAACTCTTCCTCGGCCTCGGACTGGACGGCGTCTTCGCCGACCAGCCCGACACCGCCGTCGCCGCCCGCGCCGGCCTCGGTGCTTGATCCGCGCGCTTGATCGCGCTTGATGCGCGCTGTGTTGCCGATGTGGCGGTGTCCCCTCGCCCGGACACCGCTACATCGGCCCACAGGAGTCGATCGAGACGGCGGACGGCACCTACAGTCGGGGCATGGGCGTCGACGGGTTGCCACCGGCAGGAAGTTCCGGTCGGGTACGTGCCGTCTACCCCGGCAGCTTCGACCCCTTCACCCCCGGGCACCTGGACGTGGTGGACCGGGCCCGCGTCCTCTTCGACGAGGTGGTCGTGCTCGTCGCGGTCAACGGCAGCAAGCACCCGGGCGTCGACGAGGAACAGCGGGCCGCCGCCGTCCGGGCGAGCCTGCCGGCGGGATGGACCTCCGTCACCGTCGCCGCCTGGCGTGGGCTGACCGCCGAATACTGCCTTCGCCACGGGGTGGGAGTGATCGTCCGGGGCGTGCGGAACACCACCGACCTACAGACCGAATGCCGGCTCGCCGCGATGAACCAGTCGTTGGGCGTCCCCACGGTCTTCCTGCCCGCCCAGCCCGAACTGGCGGCGATGTCGTCGACCGCCGTACGCACGCTCGGGAAGTCGCTGCCGCGACCGGGGTAGCGCGGACACCGGACGGCCGGGGCGTTCCGACTGTGGAGACTTGTTGTCGCCTGGGCCGCAACAACTCTTCACCATCCAACGGCCCGGGTGGGGAGGCCGGCCGGTACGCCGGCCCGACACCGTTCCATCGGTTCAGGAGAGTGGCGTGACCCAGGATCTCGGGCTCGGGAGTCCGATCAGAGACTTCCGCCCCCGGTGCTGCGGAGGTTGCTGCCGTCCGTCGGGTTCCCGTGGTCGTCCAGGCGGCGGCGGGCCTGCGCCGATGCCGTCAGGTCACGTACCTGCTGGTCCCCGTCGGTCACCGGCCGGCGGCCACGCCGCCACCATGCCACGGCTGCGAGGGCCACGAGTACGACGATGAGGATGATGAGCCAACGCATGTCTGCCTCCGGCGAGTGAGGGCTCTGCCACCCAGAGTGGACGCCCGGGTCAAGGACCACCGACCGTGGCCCGCCACGACCCGCGAGCGCCGGTGGCGACGCCCGGGACCTCGTCCGCGTCGTCGCCGGGCGGGACGACGCTGGTCGGAGCGCCCGCCGAACGGTGGTTCGTACCGCTCGCAGGCGTGTCGGCCGCTGACCGCCCGACAGGTCGAGGAACGACAGTTCGGCCTGGTCAAGCGGGGGCTCGACCCGGTGGAGGTGCACGCCTTCCTGCACCGGGTGGCCGCTGACCTGGCGGCGGCCCGGCGTGACCTGGCCCTGACCAGGGAGGAGAACCAGCGGATCAAGCGCGCGTCGCGCTCCTGGCGAACCCACTTCACCTCGGACGTGCGGTGGTGACCCGGACGGGCTTCATGGTCGGTCAGTCGGACGTGCGTTGGTGAGCCGGGAACGGTTCGTCGTCCACCTGCCCGTGACCGCCGACGACCTGGTCTCCGCCCAGGGACTCGCCCGGACGATCACCCGGGCGCTCGGCTTCCTGCCCGACGTAGACCGGGGCGGCACCACCCTGTCCCACGAGGACGCCCAGCCCGTACGCCACTGGGTCTACTGCGACCGACCACTGACACCCGGCCGGCGCTGCACCCGCCTGGCCGACCACCCCGACGACTGCGCGCCCGAAACCCACCGCCCCTCCCACCCCGCCCCCACCCACCCTCGTCCCGGTGATCAAGAGGTTTGCGTCACCCTGGGCGCGGATCATGACGTAAACCTCTTGATCAACTGCGTGGGAGGTCGGGGTGTCCGGCCGGGCTGGTAGACATGTCGGGTGAGTGGGGATCGGACGGCGGTGCGGGAGCGGGCCGAGGAGGTGCTGCGGCGGCTGGCCGGCGCGCACGCCCGGCTGCGGGAGGACCAGTGGCGGGCCATCGAGGCGCTGGTGGTGGACCGGCGGCGGGTGCTCTGCGTGCAGCGCACCGGGTGGGGCAAGTCGGCTGTCTACTTCGTGGCCACCGCCCTGCTGCGCGAACGCGGCGAGCACGGGCCGACGGTCATCGTCTCGCCGCTGCTGGCGTTGATGCGCAACCAGGTGGAGGCGGCGGCCCGCGCCGGCATCCGGGCCCGCACCATCAACTCCGCCAACCTCGACGAGTGGGACGAGATCACCGCCGAGATCCACGCCGGCACGGTGGACGTGCTGCTGATCAGCCCCGAGCGGCTCAACAACCCCGACTTCCGCGACGCCGTCCTGCCGAGGCTGGCCGCCACCACCGGGCTGCTGGTGGTCGACGAGGCGCACTGCGTCTCCGACTGGGGGCACGACTTCCGGCCCGACTACCGCCGGCTGCGTACCTTCCTGGGCAACCTGCCGGAGCGGACCCCGGTGCTCGCCACCACCGCCACCGCCAACGAGCGGGTGACCCGGGACGTCGCCGAACAACTCGGCACCGAACCCACCCCGCCCACCGCCGACGGCCACGCACCCCGAGCCGCACCCCCCGCCGACCGCGCCGGGTCGCCCGCCGACCGCGCCGCACCCCCCGCCGACCGCGCCGGGTCGCCCGCCGGGCCGCGCGCCGACGGCGGTGCGCCGACCGCCGATCCTGCCGCGTCGCCCGCCGACGCCGGTGGCCGCCGGGCCGACGTGCTGGTGCTGCGGGGCACCCTGGACCGGGAGTCGTTGCGCCTCGGCGTGCTCGACCTGCCCAGTCCGGCGCACCGGCTGGCCTGGCTCGCCGACCACCTGGACGCGCTGCCCGGCTCGGGGATCATCTACACGCTCACCGTGGCGGCGGCCACCGAGACCGCCGACTTCCTACGCGGGCGCGGCTGGTCGGTGGCCTCGTATACCGGCCAGGCCGAGGACGCCGACCGCCGTGCCGCCGAGCAGGACCTGCTCGACAACAAGATCAAGGCGCTGGTGGCGACCAGTGCGCTCGGGATGGGGTTCGACAAGCCCGACCTCGGTTTCGTGGTGCACCTGGGTGCGCCGCCCTCGCCGATCGCCTACTACCAGCAGGTCGGCCGTGCCGGTCGGGCCGTCGAACACGCCGAGGTGCTGCTGCTGCCCGGCGTCGAGGACGCCGCGATCTGGCGCTACTTCGCCTCGCTCGCCTTCCCGCCCGAGGAGCAGGTACGCGCCGTGCTGGCCGCCCTGCACACCGACCGGCCGCTCTCCACCCAGGCCCTCGAACCCCTCGTCGACCTGCGCCGGACCCGCCTCGAACTGATGCTCAAGGTGCTCGACGTCGACGGCGCGGTCCGCCGGGTGCGCGGGGGCTGGCTCGCCACCGGCGAACCCTGGACCTACGACGAGGCCCGGTTGCGCCGCGTCGCCGAGGCCCGCACCGCCGAGCAGCAGGCCATGCGCGAGTACGCCGCGACGCCCGGCTGCCGGATGCGGTACCTGCGGGACTGCCTCGACGACAGCGGGGCGGACGACTGCGGCCGGTGCGACCGCTGCGCCGCGCCCCTGTTCACCGCCGACGTGTCCGATCCCGCGCTGACCGCCGCGCAGACCTTCCTCGGTCGCCCCGGCGTGCAGATCGCCCCCAAGAAGCTCTGGCCGACCGGCCTCGACGCGGTCGGCGTACCGCTGAAGGGGCGGATTCCGCCGACGGAGCAGGCGCTGCCCGGTCGGGCCGTGGGGCGGCTTTCCGACCTGGGCTGGGGTGGCCGGCTGCGTGGCCTGGTCGGCCCCGGCACGGCCGACGGCCCGGTGCCCGACGACGTGGCGGCGGCCGTGGTGGAGGTGCTGAAAGCCTGGGCCCACGGCGACGACCCGTGGCCGCGTCGCCCGGCCGGGGTGGTCGCGGTCGGCTCCCGCAGCCATCCGACCCTGGTCGCGTCGCTCGCCGAGCGGATCGCCACGGTCGGTCGGCTGCCACTGCTCGGCCTGGTCACCCCCACCGGCCCGGCCGGGGGCGGCGGGCCGCGCGGCAACAGCGCCCAGCGGGTACGCGCCCTGCACGACGCCTTCACCGTCACCGACGAGCTCGCCGGTGCGCTGGCCGGGCTGGACGGCCCGGTGCTGCTCGTCGACGACCTGGTCGACTCCGGGTGGACGATGACGATGGCGGCCCGCCTGCTGCGCCGGGCCGGCGCTCCCGACGTCCTCCCGCTGGCCCTCGCCGTCGCCGGCTGATCCAGGCCCGGGTCGATGGTGGCGGTGAGCGGCTCCGCCGGGGGGTCGACCACCGGCCGATCCGGCTCGGGTCGACCGAGGCGGCGAGCGGCCATCCCACGCCGCCGGCAGCCGGTGGGTCGATCCGGAGCGCGGACCGACCGACGGTCGACAGGGCGGGCGGAAAAGTTCCCCGGCCGGCCGTGGTGCGACCGCCGCCACGGTGTCCGGCCGTCGCCCCGGTGCCGGCACGGTCGACGGTACGGTGGGCGGATGGCCGACCAGCGATCCGTCACCCGGCCCGCCGGCCCGGCAGGCCACGGCGGCCCGACCCCCGACCAGGACACCCGGGCGGGCCGGCCGGGCCGGGGTGCCGACGCGGGCACCGCGCGACCGACGGACCAGCAGGACCGGGGCGGCGACGCAGGGGTCGCGCAGCCGGCGGATCAGCAGGACCGAGGTAGCGCGCAGCCGGCGGACCAGCAGGAATCGGGCGGCGCGGAACCCGGCGGATGGACCCTGTCAGGCGGCACCACGGCGCGGGACGGGGCGTCGACGATGGGGCCGGACCGGGCCACGCTGCGGCTGGCGCTGGTGGTGGGCGGCCTGGTGCTGGCCGTCCTGCTCGGCTTCGGGCTCGGCCGGGTCAACGGGCGGCCGACCGACCGTACGGCGGCGACCGCCGTGACCGCCGCCGGCGACCACACCCACGCTCCGGGCACCGGCGCGCACCAGCACGACGGCACCGGCGGGGACTCCTCCGGCGACGCCGCCACCGGCCTGTCCGTCAGCTCCGGCGGTTACACGCTCGTCCCGTCGGGCGGGGAGTTCGCCGCCGGACGGGCCGGTGAACTGCGGTTCCAGATCCGCGACGCACAGCGCCGGCCGGTCACCCGGTTCGCGGTCGTGCACGACAAGCCGATGCACCTGGTGGTGGTACGCCGCGACCTCACCGGATTCCAGCACCTGCATCCGACGATGGCCGCCGACGGCACCTGGTCGATCCCGCTGACCCTGCCGCAGCCGGGCGTCTGGCGGGCGTACACGGATTTCACGGCGGTCGCCGACGACGGCCGGCAGACCCCGGCGACGCTGGGCGTGGACCTGGTGGCTCCGGGGGAGTACGCGCCCCGCCCGCTGCCCGCCCCGGCCACCCGGGCGGCAGTCGACGGGTTCACCGTCGACTACGAGGGCACCCCGCAGGTGGGGGCTGCCGTACCGCTGCGGTTCACGGTGCGGGACCCGGCGGGACGCCCCGTCGCCCTGGAGCGCTACCTCGGCGCGTACGGGCATCTGGTCGCCCTCCGCGAGGGGGACCTGGGCTACCTGCACGTGCACCCGGGCCCGGGGGCGGCCACCGACACGGTGACGTTCTGGCTGACCGCGCCCGGACCCGGCAGCTACCGGATGTACCTGGACTTCCAGGTGGCGGGTGTGGTGCGCACCGCCGAGTTCACCCTGACCGTGCCCTGAGACCGGTGGCCCGGGGCGGGTGGGACCCGGCGCGGCCCGGATCTACGGGGGACGGCGCGGCGGTCAGCCGGCGCGCCGGACCGGGCGGCGGGCCAGGTAGCGCAGCAGGTCGCGGATGTGGTGCTTCTCCTCGGCGGGCACGGCCGGATCGGCCAGCCGGTCGAGGATCACCCGGACGTCCGCCTCCACCGGTCCGTCGTCGGCGCGGCGGCGGGGGGTGGGCCCGGAGTCGGGCAGGCCGAGCGCCCGGAAGGCCGCCGCGACCGGCAGGTCGAGGGCGGCGCAGAAACCGCGCACCTTGGCCAGTTCGGGGTAGTCCTGCCAGTCACCGGCGAGCCAGCGGAACACGGTGGACCGACCGACACCGGTGTGGGCAGCGAGGTCGCTCACCGTCCAACCCCGCTCGTCACGGGCGTCGTCGATGGCCCGTCGCACGAAGCGGGCGAACGCCATCTGGGGTGAAACCTCTGTCGAACCCATGCCTGGAGATCGTCCTCTTCGGGTGGGAGCCGGGGTGTCCGGTGCGCCCTCCGAGGGTAGTACGACGACGGTCCGGTGCAATTCCCCGTACCGGTCGTCCGACCGCCCGTACGACGTCCATCCGGGGTGACGGCGCAGGTCGTGGCCGGTTTCGGCACCGGTCGTGACACAGCGTCAGTTGCCGTAGGTCAATCGAACCCGGCGGGTCCGTCCACCCGCCGCGCACCCGGTGAGGAGCAGCATGGCCGAGTCCGACCGTCCGGTGCCGCACCGCCCGGGTGCGGTCAGCCTCTTCTTCGTCGTCAAGGCGGCCGTGTTCGCCCTGGGTTTCTGGAGCTGGCTGCTGGTGCTGGTGGTCACCGGTGCCGCGGTGACCGGGGCGCACGTGCTGGCCGCCGCCGGCGCCGTCACCACCACCCTGGTGGGGGTGCTGCTCGGCGTCCGGCTGGCCCTGCAACGCAGCGCCGCCGTCCGGCACGCCGAACTCAAACGGCTCCTGGTCGACATCTCCTGGAACGCGTTCGCCGCCGCCGGCAACGCCGAGCTGTCCGGCACCGTGGTGCCGTTCCCCACCGCGCCCGGCGACGACGAGCGGGGGCCGCGTCAGCGGATCTCCTCGATCGTCGACCGGGGGCCGGGGGAGCGCCCCGGCGGCCGGCGGCGCTGAACCCGCCTCAGCGCGGCGCGCTGACCGCGCCACCGTCCCGCAGGGCGTCCCCGTCCGGGTCGGCCAGCAGCGTGGCCAGGCGCGGGGTCACCTGCCACTGGTCGACCAGTTGCCGGTACTCGGCCGTCTGCGGGTCGCCGCCGCCCGTGCCGGTCCGGCGGGCCCGGATCAGCAGGTTCCGGGGGGTGTGCCGGGAGTCGACGAACTCGACCACCTCGGCCCGGTAGCCGTGCGACCGCAGCAGGCCGGCCCGCAGGGCGTCGGTGAGCACGTCGGCGAAGCGTTCCCGCAGGATGCCCTGCCGGGTCAGCAGCTCGTACGGTGCCGGGGCCGGCCGGGCGCGCAGCTGCGCCGCGAGGTCGTGGTGGCAGCACGGCGCGGCGAGGACCCACCGCGCGTCCCAGCGCACCGCGCGGGCCAGCGCCTCGTCGGTCGCGGTGTCGCAGGCGTGCAGGGCGAGCACCAGGTCGGGGGCGGGCTCCACCACCGCGTCGGCGATCGTGCCGGCCACGAAGGTGACCCGGTCGGCCCAACCGAGGCGTCCGGCCAGCTCGCTGTTGCGTTGCCGTTGGTCCTCCCGGACGTCCACCCCGACCAGTTCCACGTCGAGCCCGCGGGCGGTCAGGTAGCGGTAGGCGGCGAAGGTCAGGTAGGCGTTGCCGCAGCCCAGGTCGACCACGCGCAGCCGCCCGGTGAGATCGTCGGGCAGGGTGGCGGCCAGCGCCCGCAGGAAGGCGTCCACCTGCCGGCGTTTGGCGGCGTTGCCGCCGATCTCGGCGAAGATCGGGTCACCCGGGTCGAGCAGGTACTCCTTGGCCCGGTCGTGGCCGTCCGCCGGTGCGGCCGGCCGGCTGGCCGTCGCCCGGTGCACCTGCGCCTCGCCGGACTTGGTCACCCGGAGCTGGAGGGTCGCCCCGGCGGTCTCCACGTGCCAGTTGCCGAAGGGCTCGGCGAGCAGCGCGTCGACCGCCGCGCCGGCCTCCGCGCCCGGTGCCACGTTCCGGGTGTACGGCCGTGCGCCGTCGGACGTGGAGATCTGCAACCGGGGGCCGGCCTTGAGGGCGACCGGGCGGAGTTCGGCCCGTACCACCGAGGGGCGCTGCCCCCGGCGTCGGCCGGCGGCGACGGCACGGGTCAGGGCGGGGTCGAGCAGCAACGCCCGGACCTCGGTCAGGGCGGCGTCCAACGGTTCCGGCATGGTTCCATCATCCTTTCCACCCCGGCGGCTGCCGCTCCCGGCCCGCCCCGGCTGGGACGCCGGCCACCGGTGTATGCCGCCTCCGGGCGTGCTCCGGCAGGGGCGTGGGGCCCGGCAGGGGCGCGGGACCCCGGTAGGGCGTGGGGCCGCCGGGGCGACGTGTCCACCGGCGCAGACGGGACATCCCCCGGACCGTCGGACGGCCGGGGGATGTCGTCGGTGCTGTCGGGTCAGTCGGCGGTGGCCTCGGCCGGCGCGTCCGCGCCGGAGCCGCCCCCACCGCGCCGCCGACGGCGGCGACGCGGCCGGCCCGGCTCACCCTCGGTGGCCGACCCGGCGGCGGCGACGGCGGGCTCGCCGGTCGGGCCGGCGGCGGTGTCGGTGGACCCGCCGGTGGTCACCGTGGTCGACTCGCCCCCGACCACCTCGCCGGCCCGGCGACGACGCCGGCTGCGGGGGGTACGGGTGCCCTCCTCGGCGGCCTCCACGGGCGTTCCGGTGGCGTCCGGCGCGTCGGAGTCGGGGCGGGCCCGACGCCGGTCACCGCGTCCGCCGCCCCGCCCGCTGCTCTCGCCGCGTCCCCGGCTCTCGCCGCGCCGGCCACCCCGGCCACCGCTCTCGCCCCGGCGGGGCCGCCCGCCCAGGTCCTCCTCGACCTCGGCGGAGAGCCCGGCGCGGGTCCGCTCGGCGGTCGGCAGGGTGCCGGTCATCTCGGGTGAGATGTCCAGGTCGGTGTAGAGGTGCGGGGAGGTGTGGTAGGTCTCCGGCGGCTCGGGCATGTCGAGGCCGAGCGTCTTGTCGATGATCCGCCACCGGGGCATGTCGTCCCAGTCGACGAAGGTGACCGCGACCCCGGTCGCCCCGGCCCGGCCGGTACGACCGATCCGGTGGGTGTAGGTGTCCTGGTCCTCGGGGCAGTCGTAGTTGATGACGTGGGTGACGCCGCTGACGTCGATGCCCCGGGCGGCCACGTCGGTGGCGACCAGGGTGTCGATCTTGCCGGCCCGGAACGCGCGTAGCGCCCGTTCCCGCGCGCCCTGGCCCAGGTCGCCGTGCACCGCGGCCACCGCGAAGCCCCGGAAGTCGAGGTCCTCGGCGACCCGGTCGGCGGCCCGCTTGGTCCGGGTGAAGATCATGGTCAGCCCGCGCCCCTCGGCCTGGAGGATCCGCGCCACGATCTCGATCTTGTTCATCGAGTGGGTGCGGTACGCCAGCTGCTGGGTCTGCGGGGACGGGCCGGTCTCGGCGGTGTGCCCGGCGTGGATCGTCACCGGCCGGCGCAGGAACCGCCGGGAGAGGGTGACGATCGGGTCCGGCATGGTCGCCGAGAAGAGCATGGTCTGTCGGTCCTCCGGCAGCATCGCCAGGATCTTCTCGACGTCGTCGAGGAAGCCCAGGTCGAGCATCCGGTCGGCCTCGTCGAGCACCAGCGCGCGGACCCGGTCCAGCCGCAGGTGCTTCTGCTTCTGCAGGTCCATCAGCCGGCCCGGGGTGCCGACCAGGATCTCCACGCCCTTGCGCAGCGCGTCGATCTGCGGCTCGTACGCCACCCCGCCGTAGATCGGCAGCACCCGGACGCCCCGGGTACGGCCGGCGGCGGCGAGGTCCTTGGCGACCTGGATGCCCAGCTCGCGGGTGGGTACGACGACCAGGGCCTGCGGCACGCCGTCGCTGCCCTCGGCCGGGGCGAAGACCCGCTCCAGCAGCGGGACGCCGAAACCGAGGGTCTTGCCGGTGCCGGTGGGGGCCTGGCCGATCAGGTCGGTGCCGCGCAGGGCGATCGGCAGCGCGTACTCCTGGATCGCGAAGGCGCGGGTGATGCCCGCCGCGGCCAGGGCCTCGACGGTCTCGGGCCGCGCGCCGAGTGCGGCGAACGTGGGGGCCTCCGGGCGTACCGGGGCGGTGGGGGCCAGTTCCTGGCCCTCCAGTTGGTCGAGAATCTGTTCGCTCATCTGGATCTGGGGGTGCCCTCTCGTGGTGCGCCCCGTGGTGTCCTCAGGGCGCGGTCGGTATGGCGTGGGCCGCGCGATCGACGGCGGAGAATCGCCGTGTCAGACCGGGCCGCACGCGCGCCGTGAGCGGGACTTCGATCAGATCGGCGCCCACGGCAACTACCTCATCCTACCCGAGCGGGTGGGTACACGCCCCTGACCTGGATGGCCGGCTTTTCGGCAGGGGTGAAAAATGTGACCCGCGTCACCGGGTCGCCCTGCGGCGGGCAGCGCCCGCCGCAGGGTCGGACCGGTTCAGCGAACGGTGAAACCGACCGCGCGGGCGGACGCCTCGGCGATCTCGACGTAGGCGACCTTGGTGACCGGCACGATGACCCGTCGACCCTTCTCGTCGGTCAGGGAGAGCGTCCCCTCCGCCTTGGCGAAGGCGTCGGTCACGATCTGCTCGATCTCGGCCGGCGACTGCGCGCTCTCCAGAACCAGCTCGCGCGGCGCGTACTGCACGCCGATCTTGACCTCCACTGTGCCTCCTCAGGTGGGCGAGATAGCCGCCGATCGGAAGGCTATCCGATCTCGGGGCCGGATGTTCAGGCCGACTCACCCTGGAGCGGGAAGCTCGCGATGCCCCGCCACGACAGGGCCGCGACCAGCGCCTCCGCCTCGGCCTTCGGCACCTGCCGGCCACCGGCCAGCCAGAACTGGGCGGCGGTCTCGGCCGCACCGACCAGGCCGGAGGCGAGCAGCTCGGCGTGCGCCCGGCTGACCCCGGTGTCCGAGATGATGGTGTCGGTGATCGCCGCGATGCAGCCCTGCTCCACCCGCTCGACCCGCTGCCGCACGGCCGGGTCGTTGCGCAGGTCGGATTCGAAGACGAGCCGGAACGCCTCGCTCTCGTGGTCGACGAAGTCGAAGTACGCCCGCACCGACGCGCCGACCCGTTCCTTGTTGTCGTTGGTGCCGCGCATCGCGTCGTGCACCTTGGCGACGATGGCGTCACAGTGCGTGTCGAGCAGCGCCAGATACAGATCCATCTTTCCCGGGAAGTGCTGGTACAGCACCGGCTTGGAAACCCCGGCCCGCTCGGCGATGTCGTCCATGGCGGCGGCGTGGTACCCCTGCGCCACGAACACCTCCTGAGCCGCCGCGAGTAGCTGCTTACGGCGTGCCGAACGGGGCAGCCGGGTGGGCCGGCCGGCAGTCTGCGCACCGTTCCCCACAGCGGTCATGGGAACCTCCGAGTTTCGTCATTCCAGCCGGCACTTTTACCCCGTACCGGTCAGGGCACTCACCCCGGCCCCGGAATTGGCCCGCCGCTGTAACTTATCGCCACTGTCACCACACGGTAGCCTCAGCGGGGGCGACCAAGGAGCGCGCGGTGAGTGAAACAGGGCAACCCGGTGCCGCCACCCCGGGAGAGCACGGCGACGGGACGGGTCAGCAGGACGACCTGGCCCGTTCCGCCAGTGGGTGGGCACCTGCGACCGGGTGGTCCGGCGGCGGCGACGCCCCGGGTTACCGGGAGGCCGGGTCGCCGTGGAACCGACCCGACCCCGCCGGGGGTTGGGGCGGCCAGCCGGCGCGGCACGGTGATCTACCTGCGCCGTTCGTCACCCCGCCGGCCGAGGAGGAGGCACCCCGCAACGGTCGGGCCCACCGCAATGGTCACGACTCGGCACCGGATTTCCCGGCCCCGCTGCGTCGCCCGGTGAGCGCCCCGCCCGGCGGGCCGGGTCACCCCGGGGTCGATCCCCGGGTCACCGACGGTGACCGGCTGGTCGTGCCGGCCCCCCGGCCGACGTCCCCGACCGGGCCGCCCGACCCGGAGGCCGCCCGGCACGCCTCCGACGACCCCGCCGCACCCCGGCCGGTCCACCGGCCCGCAGACGACCTGCCCACCTCGGCCCCACCCGCGGTGCAGGTCCCCCCGGTGGGCACCGCAGCCTCCGGCTTCGAGGTGCCCCCCGGCTTCCACGCCCCCGAGCGGGGCGGGGCCGGTTCCGCCCCGGGCGAGGACCCCCGCGACCGCTTCGCCGGGCCGGTCGGGCAACGCGGGACCGACCGCCCCGAACCCACCGCCGGCACCGGGCCGCCCGGGACGGACCCCCGGGGCGTCGGTGCGCGCGGTGCCGAGCGCCGGGGCGGGGAACCGACGCCCGGCGAGCGCCGGGCGACGGCCGGGCCGGACGAGCCGGACTGGTCCGGACCGAGTTGGAACCGGCCGAGCTGGGGCGGGACCTGGGCACCCTCCTGGTCGCGGGACGAGGAACCCCCCGCCGGCCGACGGACCCGTGCCGAACGCGCGGCGGAATGGTCGGCCGAGGCCGCCCGCCCGTACGAGCCGGTGCGTGCCGAGCCGGCCCGGCCGTACGAGCCGGTGCGTGCCGAGCCCGCCCGGCCGTACGAGCCGGTGCGCTCCGAGGTGCCCCGCCCGTACGAGCTGACCCGGACCGAACCGGTCACCCCGCCGGCCCTGCCGGAGCCCGCCGTGGAGCGGCCCGGTCGGGAACGGCCGGCCGCCGAGCGGGTCGCCCCGGGGCGTCCCGGTGTCGACGATCCCGAGCGCGCCTGGTCCGGGCACACCGGGGAACACCCCCTGCCGGACCGGGACGAGCGCGCCGACCGGCCGGAACGGCACGAACCCACCGACCGCTCCGAGCGCGACCGGCCCGGTCCGGACTGGTCCGAGCGGGGCACCCGACCGGAGCGGGACTGGGCCGACCCCGCCGGGCGGGACTGGTCCGAGCGGTCCGGGCGGGACTGGGTCGACCGCTCCGAGCGGGACTGGGCCGAGCCGGCCGGGCGGACCTACGCCGAGCCGGCCGGGCGGACCTGGTCCGCTCCCGGCGAGCGGGACCGGTCGCCGGTCGAGCCGCCCGCGCCGCAACGGTTGCACCCCGCCGACCGGCCCGGCTGGTCGACGGGGGGAGCCGCCGAGGCACCCCCCGCACCCCGGGACGTGCCGGCCGGGCCGCCGTCCCCGCCCCGGGACGAGCCCGCCGGTCGGGACGAGCCGGGTGCCGTGCCACCCCCGACCCGCGACGAGCCCACCGGCCTGCGCGAGGAACGGGCCGCCACGCTGCCCGCCGCCGTCCGCGCCGACCAGCCGTTCCGGCTGCCGCGCGACGAACCGTCGCCCCGGCCGGCGACCCCCCCGGCCGTCCGCGCCGACCAGCCGTTCCGACTCCGGTCGGTGCCGACCGAGCCGGCCGCCCCCACCGACCTGCCCGGCCACCCGCCGGAGCCCGCCCCCACCGCCGGTGCCCCCGCCACGAGCGGGCCACGCCGCCTGGACCAGATCCCCGCAGCGCCCGCCCCGACGAGCGCGCCCCCCTACGCGGCCCGCCGATCCGCGCCCGACCCGCTGACCACGACCGAGCCGGTGGTGGACGGACGGAGACCGGACCGGGGCACGGCGGTGCTGCCGCAGCGCGTCCCCGCCGAACCGGACGTGCCCGTCGTGCCGGAGCCGCCAGCCGTGGAGCCCCCCGCCGAGACCCCGGAACTCGCCCGGATCGCCACCCACCTGCGCCGCGACGACGAGCCCGCGCCGCTGCGGGAACGCCCCGAGGGCTTCGACGTCAACGCGATCCTGGATGCCGTACGTGAGGTGGCCGGGGTCCGTGACGCGGCGCTGCGACGTACCCCGGCCGGGGCGCACAGCCTGCGGCTCGACCTGTCCGACGGGGCCGACCCGGCTGAGGTGAGCCGGATGGTGGCCCGCCTGCTCCAGGAGCGGATGGGTCTCGCCGCCGCACCGCAGAGTCTGTCCGGTGAGCCGAGCGCCGCGGTGCCGCCGCCGATGCGCCGCCGTACCGGTGAACCCCGCGTCGTCGAGCCGACCGCCGGACTGCCGACCCCGGCGGCCGAGCGGCCGGCCGGTGATCCGGCCCGGCCGGCGACGGAACCACCGGCGGCCGGGGCGCGCACCGACGCGGCGACCGGCGGCCCGGCGCGGGACGCCGAGGACCCGCCGGCCGAGCAGTCACCGACGGTGTCCGGGGTGCCGCGGCGACGCCGGCAGTCGACCCCGCACCGGGGACGGGCCAGCGTGGAGGAGACCCTCCCGGGTGGGCTGCCGCCCACCGGCAGCCCGGCGACGCTCAACGCGTCGTACTCGGGCGGGCAGATGACCACGACGGAGACCGCGCCTTCGCGACCGCTGGACACCGGCGGCGTACCGGGGCCCCGGGTGGTCATCGACCACGTCCAGGTGAGCACCTTCGGCCTGGACGCCAACGTCGAGGTACGCCTGCTCACCGCCGGTGAGCCGGCCTCCGGGCACGCCACCGGCCCGGCCGTGGACGGGTACGTCCTGCGGCTGTGCGCGGTGGCCGCCGCGGCGGCGGTCGACGAGTTGCTGCGGCACGCCGAGCGCACCGCCGAACGGGGGCGGTGCTTCGTCGAGCACGCGGCCGTGGTGCCGTTCGGTAACTGCGAGGTGGCGACCGTGGTGGTGCTGCTGGTCTGCGACGGCTGGGTGGAGCAGTTGGCCGGGTCGGCGTTGGTCTCCGGTGACCCGCGCCAGGCGGTGGTGCGGGCGACCCTGGCGGCGGTCAACCGTCGCCTGGAGGCGTTGCTCGCCTGACCCGTCACATTGTCGGTACGGGGCCGGAACGGGAACACTTGCCGGTATGAAACGCGCCGCCCTCTGGCCCGAGGAGCACCTGCCCCCGCACCGGCTGCCCCCGCCCTGGCCCGGCCGGCCGGTACGCCTCGACGGCACGGTCACCTACGTGCGGGACACCCCGGCCACCGGCCCGGACGCGGAACCGGCGCTGTACGTGCACGGGCTGGGTGGTTCGTCGCAGAACTGGACGGACCTCGCCGGCCTGCTCGCCGACCGGCTCGACGGGCAGGCGATCGACCTGCCGGGCTTCGGGCGCAGCGAGCCGGGGCTGCGGTACACGATCCCGGCCTTCGCCGACCGGGTGGTGCGCTGGATCGAGCACTCCGGGCGGGGCCCGGTGCACCTGTTCGGCAACTCGCTGGGCGGCGCGGTCTCGGTGTACGTCGCCGGTCGCCGGCCGGACCTGGTGCGTACCCTGACGCTGATCTCCCCGGCGCTGCCGTTCCTGAACTTCGGCCGCTCGTTGCAGGGGCGGATGCTGCCGCTGCTGGCCATCCCGCGCGGCGAGCGGCTGGCCGCCTGGCGGCTCGCCCAGCTCGCCCCGGAGGTGATGGCCCAGCAGGCGATGGAGGCGTGCGTGGCCGACCTGAGCCGGATCAGCGAGCAGCGCCGGCAGGAGGCGTTGGAGGAGATCCGGGTCCGCTACGAGGCACCCCACTACGCCGCCGCGTACGTCCGCACCTTCCGGGGGCTGGTCGCCAGTTTCCTGCGGTCGTACCTGCCGGGGCCGGAGTCGCTGTGGCGGATCGCCGCCGGCATCGCAGCGCCGACGCTGGTGGTCGGGGGGATGAAGGACCGGCTGGTGGACGTCCGGGTGGCCCCGCAGACCGCCCGCGTCATCCCGGACAGCCGGCTGATGATGCTGGCCGGTGTCGGGCACGTGGCCCAGTTGGAGGTGCCGCGTACGGTGGCCCGCGCCGTGCTGCACCTGCTCGCCGAGTCGACGCCGGGCCCGTCGCCGCAACGTCCCGTGACCCTGTCCGGTGATGACGCGCCGGGGTCCGGCGATGACGGAAGGTGGCGTCCCGGCGTGGCATCCTGAGCCGGATGTCTGCGCTCCCCTCCCGTGGCCCGCGTCCGATCCGGCTCCCGCGGCCGGCGTCCGGCACCGTCCGGTGGCGTCCGACGGTGCTGGTGCTCCTGCTGCTGGTGGTGACCTCCGGCGGGCTGGCCGTCACCACCCCGCCGCCGGCTGCCGGCCGGCCGCTCGCCGGTCCGGCGGTGACGCCGGGCGGCCCGACGAGCGCCACTCGCGCACCGGGTCCGTCCGGTCCGCCCGGCGTACGCGCGTCCGGTGTCGTCGTCGGACCGTCCGGCCCCGCCGGATTCTTCGGTGCCGCCGGTTCGTTCGGTGCCACCGGTTCGTTCGGTGACGGCGAATCGTTCGGTGGTGGCGGGCCGGTCGTGGGGGCCGGGCCGGTGGGTGCGTCGGGCGGGGTCGGGGCGGTCCCGCCGGCGTCGGCGTCGGCCGGTGCCGTGGTCCCGGCGGCGACCGTGCCGCCGTTGGCGCTGTCCGGTCCGGTGCCGGTGACCGGCCGGGGCACCTTCCGCTACGACGACCGGGCCGGGTCGACGCTCGGCCGCTCGGGCGGCCTGCGGCGCTACCGGGTGGCCGTGGAGGACGGCTCCGGCGAGGACGTCCGGGCCTTCTCCGACCAGGTGCAGGCGGCCCTGGCCGGGCCGGGGAGCTGGGTGGACGGCGGCCGGTTGCGGCTGCGCCGGGTGCCGGGGGACGCGCCGGCCGACTTCACGGTGCTGCTGGCGACCCGCAGCACGGCGGGGCGGCTGTGCCGGGCCGGGGGGGTGGACATCCGGGTCGGTGGTGTGCCGTACACGTCGTGCCGCGCGCCGGGGAAGGTCATCATCAACCTGGACCGGTGGCGGACGTCGGTGCCGCACTTCGTCCGGGCAGGGGTGCCCCTGCCGGTCTACCGGACGTACGTGGTGAACCACGAGGTGGGCCACCAGTTGGGGCACCGCCACGAGGGGTGTCCGGGGGCGGGCCGGCCGGCGCCGGTGATGCAGCAGCAGTCGCTGTTCCTGCGGGGGTGCACGGCGAACCCGTGGCCGTACCGTAACGGCCGTCGGTACGCCGGCCCGGCGCTCTGAACTCCCGGCGGGGGTGCCCGGGCCGGATGCCGGCCGTCGGACGGTCGACGGAGAAGTGAAACATGTTCTCGTAGTTTGCGGCAATAGCGGGTTTATGCCCGATTAGTCTGCCATGCTGGCCAGGTGAGCACCGAGTCCGCCGAGCGCCCGGAGCCGCCGGCCGCCGGCCGGCCCGACCCGCGCCACACCGACCCGTACCGGGCCGACCCGCGTCACGCCGGGCCGCCCCCGGCCGAACCGCGCACCATCGAGGCGTACCCGCGTCACGTCGAGCCGTACCGGGCCCGGCCGCGTCACGTCGACCCGCGCTCGGCGTGGCGGCACGGCGAGCCGGGTGTCGGACCGCGCCGCAGCCGCCGGATGCGCCGTCGGCGACGGCGGGCCGTCCTGCTCGGCCTGGCCCTGCTCGGCGCGGGGGTGGGCGGGTTCGTCACCCTGCAACCGGAGCGCGGCCCGGGCAGCCCCGAGCAGGTCGCCGGTCGGGTGGCCGACGGGGCCGGCGGTGGCCGGCTGCCCGACGGGGTACGCGCGGAGCGGACCACCGTCGCCTATCCGCGCAGTGGACCCGGCCGCTTCACCGCCGCCGAGGGCCGCTCCGAGGTGTACGGCTTCGACGGCCCGCTGCACCGCTACCGGATCGAGGTGGAGCAGGACACCGGGCAGGACGTGGCCGCGTTCGCCGCCGCCGTCGACGCCACGCTCGGCGACCCGAACAGCTGGATCCGCTCCGGCGAGCTGCGCCTACAGCGGGTGCCGGAGATCGCCGCCGCCGACTTCACCATCTATCTCGCCACCCCCGCCACCTCCGAGCGGATGTGCGCCGAGGGTGGGCTGGACACCGAGGGCTACACCTCCTGCCGGCTGCCCGGTCGGGTGGTCATCAACCTGGCCCGCTGGATGGAGGCGGTGCCGGACTACGGCGCACCCCTGGCGGTCTACCGGACGTACGTGGTGAACCACGAGGTGGGGCACGAGCTCGGCGAGGAACACCAGGCATGCCCCGGCCACGGTGAGCCGGCTCCGGTGATGCAGCAGCAGACGTACGGGCTGGACGGCTGCGTGGCGAACGCCTGGCCGTACGTCGACGGCTCGCTCTACTCCGGCGATCTCGTACCCGGCAGTTGAGATATTCCCGCTCCCGCATGTCGGACGGGGTGTCACTGCTCATGGCCGAAGGGTGGTCGTCCGAGCAACAATGGCTCGGTTCGCCATCTGCCGATCACCGGGGAGTCCACCGTGTCGTTGCCCCCGCTCGTCGAACCCGCCGCCGAGCTGACCGTTGACGAGATCCGTCGCTACTCCCGTCACCTGATCATCCCCGATGTGGGGGTCGAGGGGCAGAAGCGGTTGAAGAACGCCCGGGTGCTCTGTGTGGGTGCCGGTGGGCTCGGTTCGCCGGCCCTGATGTACCTGGCCGCCGCCGGGGTCGGGACGCTCGGCATCATCGACTTCGACACCGTCGACGAGTCCAACCTGCAGCGCCAGATCATCCACGGCGTCTCCGACATCGGCCGGTCCAAGGCCGAGTCCGCCGCCGCGTCGATCCGTGAGATCAACCCGCTGGTCCAGGTGGAGATCCACAACACCGCCCTGGACCGGGAGAACGTCCGGGAGATCTTCGCCCAGTACGACCTGATCGTCGACGGCACCGACAACTTCGCCACCCGCTACATGGTCAACGACGCGGCGGTGCTGCTCGGCAAGCCGTACGTCTGGGGGTCGATCTACCGGTTCGACGGCCAGGCGTCGGTGTTCTGGGCCGAGCACGGCCCCTGCTACCGCTGCCTCTACCCGGAGCCCCCGCCGCCCGGCATGGTGCCGTCCTGCGCCGAGGGTGGCGTGCTCGGCGTGCTCTGCGCGTCGATCGGGTCGATCCAGGTCAACGAGGCGATCAAGCTGCTCGCCGGGATCGGTGAGCCGCTGGTCGGCCGGCTGATGGTCTACGACGCCCTGGAGATGAGCTACCGCAAGATCAAGGTCCGGAAGGACCCGAACTGCGTGCTCTGCGGGGAGAACCCCACGGTCACCGACCTGCTGGAGGACTACGAGGACTTCTGCGGCGCGGTCTCCGAGGCGGCCCAGGAGGCGATCGTCGACGCGACCATCACCGCCACCGAGCTCAAGGAGTGGCAGGACGCCGGCAAGGACATCTTCCTGGTCGACGTCCGGGAGCCCGCCGAGTACGAGATCGTCCGGATTCCCGGCTCCACCCTGATCCCCAAGGGTGAGATCATCTCGGGCGAGGCGCTGGCCAAGCTCCCCCAGGACAAGCAGGTCGTGCTGCACTGCAAGTCCGGGGTCCGCTCCGCCGAGGCGCTCGCCGCGCTCAAGGCGGCCGGGTTCCGCGACGCGGTGCACGTCCAGGGCGGGGTGCTCTCCTGGATCAAGCAGATCGATCCCTCGCTGCCGGCGTACTGACCTGGGCCCGGAGCCGGGGGCGGTGCCGAACCGTCCCCGGCCCCGACCGATTCCCCGAGGCGGGATCGCGTTCGCGCCGGTAGCGTCAGCATTGTGGTGGACTTGGATGCCGCGGTCGGCTTCGTCGTGGCGCACGGCGACGCGGTGGATCGCGCCCGGCTGTCCCGGTTACGCACCGGTGCGCCCGTACCCTCCGACCTGCTCGACGCGGCCGAGGTCGGGCAGACCCCCGACGGCGGCTGGCCGGCCCTGCTCGGCGGTGACGTGCCGTCCATCGACGCCACCTGTTTCCGCCTCGCCGAGTTGGACGACCTCGGCGCGCTCGGCCGGCCGGCGGCCCGGCACGCCCTGGACTGGCTGGCCGCCCGGCAACTGCCCGACGGCGGCTGGGACGAGGACCCGAGGCTGGCCGGCAGCGCCCCCGAATGGGCCACCCCGGGTGACCCGGAGGCCCGGCTCTACCTCTCGGCCAACGCCGCGTTCTGGCTCAGCGTGGCCGGTCGGGACGCCCGCGCCGCCGGCCCGCTCGACCACCGCGTCGGCGGCGCGTACGCCGGGGTGGTGCAGGCGGCGGCGCAGGCCCTGGCCGGTCAGCTCGCTCCGGACGGCAGTTGGCCGTCGTTCCTGGCCGCCGGCTGGTTGAGCGCGGCCGTGCTGCACCGCCAGCAGCTCTACTACGAGTCGGCCCGGATCCAGGCGGTGCTGGCCGAACGCATTCCGAAGCTCTCCCCGGCCGACGTGGCCGCCCTGGCCGCCACGCTGCGCCGGGTCGAGGTGGGCGAGGAGCAGTGGGTGCTGGTGTCGGCCCGCCGACGGCTCGCCGAGACCCAACGCAGCGACGGCGGTTGGGACAGCGACGACGGCCACCAGTTCGACGTGCACACCACGCTCACCGCGATCCGCGCCTGCCGTCCGATCGGCCCGGTCCCCCCGCCCGGCTCCCCGGGCGCCCCGACGGGCTCGCCGGTGACGCCACCCGGCTCACCTGTCGTGCGCCGGGCCCGGCCGGTCCCGCCGACCGACGACGAGCCCGGCACCTGGTGACCCCGGCCCCGGGCGTGGCCCGGGGCGGGGTGGCTCAGCGCAGGTGGCCGTCGCCGGTCACCACGTACTTGGTGGAGGTCAGCTCGGGTAGCCCCATCGGGCCCCGGGCGTGCAGCTTCTGGGTGGAGATGCCGATCTCCGCACCGAAGCCGAACTCGCCGCCGTCGGTGAACCGGGTGGAGGCGTTGATCATCACCGCCGCCGCATCCACCCGGGCCACGAACTCCCGGGCGGCGGCCTGCGAGTCGGTGACGATCGCCTCGGTGTGCCCGGTGCCGTAGCGGCGGATGTGCGCGACCGCCGCGTCGAGCGAGTCGACCACGGCGACGGAGATGTCGGCCGACAGATACTCGGTGGCGAAGTCCTCGTCGGTGGCGGCCACCACGGCGGGGGAGTACGCGGCGACCTCGGGCGAGCCGTGCACGGTCACCCCGGCCTCGGCGAACGCGGCCAGCACCGCCGGCAGGAACGCGTCGGCGACGTCGGCGTGCACCAGCAACGACTCGGCGGTGTTGCAGGTGGAGAGGCGCTGGGTCTTGGCGTTCAGGGCGATCGCCACCGCCTTGGCCGGGTCGGCGGCGGCGTCCACGTAGACGTGGCAGTTGCCCACCCCGGTCTCGATCACCGGCACCGTCGACTCCTCGACCACGGTGCGGATCAGCGACGCGCCGCCGCGCGGGATCAGCACGTCGACCAGGCCCCGGGCCCGCATCAGCTCCTTGACCGAATCGCGGGAGGCGGCGTCGAGCAACTGCACCGCGTCGGCCGGCAGGCCCGCCCCGGCCACCGCGTCGCGCAGCACCGCCACCAGCGCCGCGTTGGAGTGCGCGGCCGAGGACGACCCGCGCAGCAGCGCCGCGTTGCCGGATTTCAGGCAGATGCCGGCCGCGTCCACCGTCACGTTCGGCCGGGCCTCGTAGATGATCCCGACCACCCCGAACGGCACCCGCACCTGCCGCAGCTCAAGCCCGTTGGGCAGGGTCGAACCCCGGACCACCTCGCCCACCGGGTCGGGCAGCGCGGCCATCTGGCGCAGCGCGTCGGCGATGCCGGCCACCCGTGGCGCGTCGAGGGCTAGCCGGTCCAGCACGGCCGCGCTCAGCCCGGCCTCCCGCCCGGCCGCCAGGTCCGCCGCGTTCGCGGTGAGGATCTCCGGCGTACGCGTCACCAGCGCGTCGGCCATCGCGTGCAGCGCGGCATCCTTGACCGTACGGGTGGCCACGGCGAGGGCCTCCGCCGCGTCCCGGGCCCGCCGGGCCTGCTCGACGACGCTCATTGCGTACTCCTTCGGATCTTCCGGAAGCGCCCGCGTGGGACGCCTGAGGTCACAGCAGCACCAGGTCGTCGCGGTGGACGACCTCACGCTCGTACGCCGGGCCGAGCGCCGCGGCGAGTTCGGAGGTGGAGCGGCCGAGCAGGCCGGGCAGCTCCACCGCGTCGTAGTTGACCAGGCCCCGGGCCACCGACGCCCCGTCGACGTCGACCAGGTCCACCGGGTCCCCGGCGGTGAAGGTGCCGTCCACGGCGGTGATCCCGGCCGGCAGCAGCGACTTGCGCCGGCCCACCACGGCCTGCACCGCGCCCGGGTCCAGGTGCAGCCGGCCCCGGGGGGCGGTGGCGTGCGCCAGCCAGAACAGCCGGGCCGCCGGGCGTCGCCGGGCCGGGTGGAAGAAGGTGCCCACCGGTTCCCCGGCCAGCGCGTCGCCGGCCAGCGGGGCGGCGGTCAGCACCACCGGGATACCGAAGCCGGTGGCGATCCGGGCCGCCTCGACCTTGGTGACCATGCCGCCGGTGCCGACGCCGGCCCGGCCGGCCCCGCCGATGTCGACGCCGGCCAGGTCGGCCTCGCCGCGTACCTCGGTGATCCGGGTGCTGCCGGGCCGGGCCGGGTTGCCGGTCCAGAGCGCGTCGACGTCGGAGAGCAGCACCAGCAGGTCGGCGTCGACCAGGGCGGCGACCAGGGCGGCCAGCCGGTCGTTGTCGCCGAACCGGATCTCCTCGGTGGCGACGGTGTCGTTCTCGTTGACGATCGGCACCGCCCGCAGGTCGAGCAGCTTGCGCAGGGTCCGGTACGCGTTGCGGTAGTGCGCCCGTCGGGTCACGTCGTCGACGGTGAGCAGGACCTGCCCGACGGTGAGCCGGTGCCTGGCGAAGCCGGCCGCGTACCTGCCGATCAGCAGGCCCTGGCCGACGCTGGCGGCGGCCTGCTGGGTGGCCAGGTCGCGCGGGCGGCGGGAGAGCCCGAGCGGGGCGAGCCCGGCGGCGATCGCACCGGAGGAGACCAGCACCACCTCGCGGCCGGCGGCGGCGAGTGCGCCGAGCGCGTCGACCAGGGTGTCGACCCGGGCGTCGTCCAGGCCGCCGGTCGCGGTGGTCAGCGAGGACGAACCGATCTTGACGACGATCCGTCGGGCCTGGGTGACTGCTTCGCGCACCCGCCCATTCTGCGCGGTCGGTGCCGGCGGACCCCGTCGCGTTCCCATATCCTGGCCGGTCGTGACGCCTGAGGAGTACGTGGAGGCGGTGCTCGCGCTGGTCGAGCGGATTCCGCCGGGCCGGGTGATGTCCTACGGGGCGATCGCCGACGCGTTGGCCGAGCGCTCCGGGCGGGCCTCGGCCCGACTGGTCGGCGCGATCATGGCCCGGCACGGTGGCGGTGTGCCCTGGTACCGGGTGGTGAACGCGGCGGGTCGGCTGCCACCCGGGCACGAGGTGCGGGCGCGGGCCCTGCTGCGGGCCGAGGGCTGCCCGCTGCGCGGGGCCGGGGTGGATCTGGATGCCGCCAAATGGTGGCCGGATGAGGGGCGGTGACCCGGCGGTAACGTGAGTAACATTCGGCCGCATGGACGCGCCACCGGCCGGGCCCGGCTCCCCACCCGCCGGCCTGCCTGCGTCGGCTGCCGGGCGGCCCGCGCCGGCTGGTGCCGGCGGGGGCGGACTGCCGCGTCGGGTGCACGCCGGTTACGCGCTCGGTTCGCTGGCCACCGGGGCGTTCGGGACCGTGCCCGGGTTGCTGCTGCTGCCCTACCTGACCGACACCCTCGGGGTGGCCGCCGGGCTGGCCGCCCTGCTGGTGCTGCTACCCAAGGCGTGGGACGTGCTGGTCAACCCGGTCGCCGGGCGGATCTCCGACCGCACCCGCTCCCGCTGGGGGCCGCGTCGGCCGTGGCTGCTCGGCGCCGGGCTCGCCCTGGCGGTGCTCTTCGCCGCCATCTTCGCCGCGCCCTTCGGCGTCGGGCCGGCCGCCGGGGCGTACGTGGCCGTCGCGTTCCTCGCCACCGCCACCGCGTTCGCCTTCTTCCAGGTCCCGTACGTGGCGATGCCCGCCGAGCTGACCGACGACGCGGCGGAGCGTACCCGGCTGATGGGCTGGCGGGTCGCGGTGCTGGCGCTGGCCATCCTGATCTCCGGCGCGGTGGCCCCGGTGGTGGTGACCGCCGGCGGCGAGGGGGTGGCCGGGCACCGCTGGATGGGGGTGTTCGTCGCCGTGCTGATCGCGCTCGGCGCGCTCGGCGCGTTCCTCGGCACCCGGTCGGCGGCGACCGGCACGGTGACCGCCACCGAGCCGACGCTGCGCGCCCAGCTCGCGGTGGTCGCCGCCGACCGGCCGTTCCGGGCGATGCTGCTCTGCTTCGTCGTCCAGTCCGCCGGGGTGGCGACCATCCTGGCCGGAGTCAGCTACTTCGCCGCCCAGATCCTGCGTGACCCGACCACCGGGCCGACCGTGCTGTTCGCCTGCTTCGTCGGGCCGGCGCTGCTGGTGATGCCGCTGTGGACCCGGCTGGGCGCGCGCCTGGGCAAGAAGACCGCGCTGGTCGCCGCCTCGCTGCTGCTGGCCGCCGGTGCGGCGGCGCTGGTGGCCGCGCCGGTGCTGCCCGCCGTCGCCGTCTACGCGGTGGTCGCGCTGCTCGGCGTCGGGTACGCCGGTCAGCAGGTCTTCGCGCTGGCCCTGCTGCCCGACTGTGTGGCCGCCTCCACGGCGCGCACCGGCCGCCGCCAGGCCGGCGTCTTCACCGGCCTGTGGACCGCCGGGGAGACCTTCGGCCTGGCCCTCGGCCCCGGCATCTACGGCCTGGTCTTGGCCCTCTCCGGCTACGTCTCCTCGGCCACCGGCACCGCCGCCCCCCAGACCCCCACCGCCCGCCTGGGCGTCCTCCTCGGCTTCACCCTCGTCCCCGCTCTCCTCATCGCCCCCGCCACCCTCCTCCTCCGCCCCCACCCCTACCTCCCACCCCCCACCCCACCCCCCACCCCCACCCCCGCCCCCACCCCCCTCGTCGATCATGGAGTTGCGGCGGGGACGAAAGCCGCAGAAACCCACGGAAAGGCCACCACAAATCCATGATCGACAAGAACGGGGTGCCTGCCGAGCGGGTGCTGGATGAGATTCGGCAGCTGCGGGTGGGGGACCGTCCGGTGCACGGCGGGCGGCTGTTCGCCTACGTGTACGACCCCGGCGTCGGTGGGCTCGACGCGTTGGGGGCGGCGGCCCACGCGGAGAGCGCCCACGTCAACGGGCTCGACCCGACCGCCTTCCCGTCCCTGCTGGCGATGGAGAACTGGCTCGTCGGGGCGGCCGGCGGGCTGCTCGGCGGTGGGCCGGGCAGCGCCGCGCCGGACGTGGTCGGCAGCGTCACCAGCGGCGGGACCGAGTCGCTGATCCTGGCCGTCAAGGCCGCCCGGGACGCCCGCCCGGAGCTGACCGCACCCCGGATCGTGGTGCCGGCCAGCGGGCACGCCGCCTTCGCCAAGGCCGCCCACCTGCTGCGGGTCGGCCTCGACACGGTGGGAGTCGACCCCGTCACGCTGCGCCCGTCGGTGGCGGACATGGCCGCCGCGATCGGCCCGGAGACGGTGCTGGTCGCCTGCTCCGCCCCGTCGTACGCGCACGGGGTGGTCGACCCGGTGGCCGGGATCGCGCAGGTCGCGGCGGCGGCCGGGGTGCGCTGCCACGTGGACGCCTGCTTCGGCGGCTGGACCCTGCCCTACCTGCGTCGCCTCGGCGTGCCGGTGCCACCGTTCGACTTCACCGTCGACGGGGTCACCTCGATCTCCGTCGACCTGCACAAGTACGCGTACGCCCCGAAGGGGGTGTCGGTGCTGCTGCATCGGGATGCGACGCTGCGCTCCCCGCAGTACTTCGCGTACGCCGACTGGCCCGGTTACACCATGGTCAACCCGGTGCTCGCCTCGACCCGCTCGGGTGGCCCGATCGCCGCCGCGTACGCCACCCTGCGGCACCTCGGCGACGACGGCTACCTGCGGTTGGCCGCCACCACCCGGGACGCGGTCGACGCCCTGGCCGCCGCCGTACGCGGGGTCGACGGGTTGCGGCTGATGGCCGAACCGGAGTCCACAGTGGTCTGCTTCACCGGCACCGACCCGGCGTTCGACCTGTTCGTCCTGGTCGACGAGCTGACCGCCCGGGGCTGGCACACCCAACCCCAGCTCCGGTACGCGGACCTGCCCGCCAGCGTGCACCTCACGGTGACCGCCTCGGTGGCCCCCCGGGTGGCCGAGTTCGGCCCGGACCTGGCCGCCGCGGTGGCCGCCGCCCGCCGGGCCGGGCCGGTCGAGCTGCCGGCCGACCTGCTCGCCCTGGCCGGGTCGTTGACCCCGGAGGCGCTCACCCCCGAGCTGATCGGTGGACTCGCCGCCGGCCTCGGGCTCGGCGCCGGGCCACCGGACCGGATGGCGGTGGTGAACACCCTGCTCGACGCCGCCCCCGCCGCGCTGCGGGAACGGCTGCTGGTGGAGTTCGTCGGCCTGCTGCAACGCCCCACCTGGTGACCCCCGCGTCCCGTCCGTCGCGGCCGGTGGTCGCGGAGGCGTGACGGCGTCGCCGGGAGGTCGCGCTGGGTCGGCCCCGCCGGTCCGGGGTCGCGCCGCCGGTCCGGGGTCGTGCCGTGCCGATGCGGGACGGGCCTGGCGGGACGCGGGACGGGCCCGGCCGGTTCGGGGGCCATGCGGGGCGGTTGTGGTTGACTGTCCCTGGGCGGACAGCGGGTCGGCGGGGACGGGAGGCGGTCGTGCAGTTGCCGGGAGTGCTCGGCGAGCCGATCCGGTTCGTCCTCAACTGGGGTCGCCGCTACTCGCTCTGGGTGTTCAACTTCGGCCTGGCCTGCTGCGCGATCGAGTTCATCGCCACCAGCATGGGCCGGCACGACTTCATCCGGCTCGGCGTCATCCCGTTCGCCCACGGCCCCCGGCAGGCCGACCTGATGGTGGTCTCCGGCACGGTGACCGACAAGATGGCCCCGGCGATCAAGCGGCTGTACGACCAGATGCCCGAGCCGAAGTACGTCATCTCCTTCGGGTCCTGCGCCAACTGCGGTGGCCCGTACTGGGACTCGTACTCGGTGACCAAGGGCGTCGACCAGCTCATCCCGGTCGACGTCTACGTGCCCGGCTGCCCGCCCCGGCCGGAGGCGCTCCTGCACGGCATCCTCCGCCTCCAGGAGAAGATCGCCGCCGAACAGTCAGGCATCGGCGGCGTGGACCGCTCCGACCCCCTGGCCTCCCCGGTCGACGCCGGTGCACCACCGGCCGGCGACACGTCCTCCCGTTCGGTGGAGTCGCTGACCGCCCCACCGGTACACCGCCCCGACTGAGGCACCGCCCGGTCGAGTCCCGCCGCGACGCCCTGATCGAACGCGCGTGACGGCTGCGGGCGTCGGCAGGACACCGTGTCCGGGCCCGGTTTGCGCGTGCCCTGCTCCGGCATAATCAACCATGGTGAAGCTCGATGTTCCGGGCGGCACGCCAGCGGCCCGAGGCGAGGAGGGAACCGCGGTGGTAGTGCCAGAAGACGTGCCGAGGAACCAGAGTCCCGACGAGCGGCCGACCCTGCGGCGACGCCTGAGCCGCCACTACAATGAGAGGCTGGACGGCAGCGGCCGGGGAGCCGTGCTGAGCGCACTCATCGGCCTGGTGACAGCCCTGCTCGGGGCCGCAGTGGCGATCTACGTGGGGACCAGGGGCGACGACAGGAACGCGCCACCGGATGCCAGGCCGAGTGCCGGAGCGAGTAGCCCTGCCGACGCCCCGCCGGTGCCGACTTCACCGGCCTGGCCGAGTCCCACGGCCATCCCGAGCCCTACGGCGGTTCCGTCGACCGAGCCGGGCCCCACCACGGCCGCCCCACCCGACGGCGGGGTCCGGTGGAGCGGCGAGGTGCGGTTCGCCACCCAGGGCGTCGATCTCGACACCGTGCCTGCGACGGTGCAGAGGTACTGGTCGAGCGACGCGGACCTCAGTCGGGATTCGGCGAGCGCGGATGACGGGTTGCACGCCGAATGGGGACAGCTCGCCCTGTGGCCGGGGCCGGGCACGCCCTCGCGGCAGCAGTGCGCCGAGCGCGTCTCCACGCACGGCGCGGAGCGGGTTCACATCCCGGTCGGCAGAATCGGTTGCCTGACCACCAACAAGGACCACGTCGCCATGTTCAAGGTCACCCGCTATCCGGACGACTCCTTCCAGGTGACCGCCCACGTCACGGTCTGGACCCCGCCAGGGGACTCCTGACCCGTCCCCTCCCGATGGGTAGGTCCCTTGCCGGCGTGAAGGTGCCGGAACCTGCGCCGAGCCGACCCACCCGGCGCTGCCGGGCGTGCGGGACCGTCCGGCCGTGCTCGCCTGCCACGCTGCGAACCGGGGGTGGGCGGCCCCGGCGGAGAGGTGGCGGGTGGGGGTTAGCGTGCGGGGCATGACCGACTCCGTGGACCGACGGTCCGCTTTCATCGTCGACGTGTTGACCGAGGAGTTCGGCGCGTCGATGGCGCTCGACCCGGCGGCGTTCCGCCGGAAGTTCCGCAAGATGGCCGCCTCCCCGTTCGCCTTCTACCGGGGCAGCGCCTCGCTGTTCTACGCCGACCAGCGCGGTGAGTTCGCCGACGACGCGTTCCTCGACGAGCAGACCAGCCGGGTGTGGATCCACGGCGACCTGCACGCCGAGAACTTCGGTACCTACATGAACGCCTCCGGGCACCTGGTGTTCAACGTCAACGACTTCGACGAGGCGTACGTCGGGCCGTTCTCCTGGGACCTCAAGCGGCTCGCCGCCAGCGTGGCCCTGATCGGCTACGCCAAGGCTCTGTCCGACCGGGCGATCGGCGAGCTGGTCACCGGCTTCGCCCGGTCGTACCTGACCGAGCTGCGGGCCATCGCCGCCGGTGGGGACGACGCGATCGGCTCGATCACCCTGGACAACGCCGACGGGGTGCTGCGCCGGGTGCTCCAGGAGGCCCGGCTGAACACCCGGGTCGACCTGCTGGCCGCGCAGACCACCGTCGACAACTACGAGCGGCGGTTCTCCCTCGGCGACGGGGTGTTCGAGATCGACGCGGAGACCCGCAAGAAGGTCTGCGCGGCGTTCACCGGGTACCTGGACACCCTGCCCCCCTCGACGGCCCGGCTGCGACCGGTCGCCACCCAGATCAAGGACGTGGTGCTGCGCAAGGGGGTGGGCATCGGCTCGGCCGGGCTGCCGTCGTACAACCTGCTGCTGGAGGGGCACACCGAGGCGTTGGAGAACGACGTCGTCATCTACATGAAGCAGGCGCAGGTGCCGGCGGTGGCCCGGCACATCGACGACGAGCGGGTCCGGGGCTACTTCCGGCACCAGGGGCACCGCACGGCCGAGTCGCAGCGGGCGTTGCAGGCGCACGCCGACCCGTGGCTGGGCTTCACCGAGCTGGACGGGGCGGGTCAGCTCGTCGCCGAGGTCTCCCCGTACGCCGCCGACCTGGACTGGTCGGACGTCAACGAGCCGGAAGAGCTGGCCGGGGTGCTCGCCGACCTGGGTCGGGCGGTGGCCCGGATGCACTCGGTCGCCGACGACGAGTCCAGCCACGACCTGGTCGACTACTCCACCGAGGAGGCGATCGTCGCCGCGATCGGCGACGACACCGACGGCTTCGTCGGGCACCTGGTCGAGTTCGCCCACGCGTACGGCGTCCGGGCCCGCACCGACCACCAGCTCTTCGTGGACCTGTTCCGCAACGGCCGGCTGCCCGGCATCTGAGCCGGCCCGTCGGGCGTCACGCCCCGAACTCCAGCACCACCTTGATGTCGTCGTCGGCGTGGGCGTACGCCTGTGCGTACGCCGACACCGGCACCCGGCGGGTGATCAGCGCGTTCAGCCACGACTGGTCGGCCCGGGCGAGCGCCCGGGCGGCCAGGTCCCAGTGCCGCCGGTTGGCGTTGACCGAGCCGAACACCACGTTGTTCTCCAGCACCAACGCCCGGTTGAGCGCCCCGGCGTCGAAGTCGATGGTCCGCCCGCCGCTGGACACCCCGGTCAGGCAGACGATCCCGGCCGGGCCGACCTTGCACATGGTCTCCAGCACCACGGTCGGCGCGCCGGTGCACTCGACCACCACGTCCGGCTCGAAGTCCAGCTCGTCGACCGGCACCGTGTGGTACGTCGCCCCGAGCGCCCGGACCAGGTCCGGCTTGGGACCTGTGGTGTTGCGGTCCAGCACGTGCACCGACAGGCCACGCTGGACGGCCAGCAGGGCCGCCAGCAGCCCGATCGGCCCGGCCCCGGTGACCAGCACGGTCTGTGGCTTCCACTCCGCCCGGGTGCCGATCTGCGCGATGTGGTCCCACGCCTTCGCCACCACGCTCGCCGGTTCCAGCAGCATGCCGACCGGGGCGAGGACGGGGTCCAACCCGACGGCGAACTTCGGCTGCACCCGCCACCGTTCCCGGGCGAAGCCGGTCAGCCCCTTGATCCCGTGCTCGGTGTACCGCCCGTTGCGGCACATGTCCCACTCGTCGACGGCGCAGTTCGGGCAGGGCACCGGGTCGGGGTGGCGGACGATGCCGGCCACCAGGTCGCCGGGTTGCAGGGTGCCGGACGGGTCCTCCAGCACCCGGCCGAGGGACTCGTGGCCGAGCACCAGTTCCCGCTGGCCGGGTGGGGCCTCCCCGTAGTCCCCGGCGATGATCTCCTGATCGGTGCCGCAGATGCCGACGGCGACCGCCTCGACCAGGATGGCCCCCTCCTCGGCCGGCGGCTCCGGCCAGTCCTGCACCAGCCGCAGCGAGTCGCGGACCCCGGGAGTCACCGTCACAGCGCGCACGGCCCCATCTTTCCCCGCCCGGCCCCGCCCCGCCGGCCAAAGTGCCAGATGCCCACCCCGCCCTGCCGGACAGGGCCCGCCGGATACGCCGCCGGACCCGCCGGACGACGCGGCCGGACCCGCCGGACGACGCCGCCGGGCCCGCCGGACGACGCCGCCGGAACTGTCGTGCGACGCGGCGGGGGGGTCGTCCGTTCACCTCATCCAGGTGTCCGCCGGGCGCGTACGACCGGGCGGGCGGGCCCGGCGTCGGGGCGGCGGCCATAGGATCAACCGCATGACTCCGGAAGAGGTCGGTCGGCGGGTGGTCGCGCTGCTCACGCCGGTCGAGGCGACCGCGTCGGTGTCCGGCGGGCAGGCCCACGCCCGGGCCACCGTCGACGTACCCCCGGTGGCCTGGGCGGACACGCTCCGCGCGGTGCGCGACGACGCCGAGTTGGCCTGCGACTTCTTCGACTGGCTCTCCGCCGTCGACGAGCTGGCCGCCGGCTTCGACGTGGTGGTCCACCTGTGGTCGACCCGGCACCGGCACGGCGTGCTGCTGCGGACCCGGGTGCCGAGACAGTCGCCGACGGTGGCGTCGGTGGTCGACGTGTTCCCGGGCGCGGCCTGGCACGAGCGGGAGACCCACGAGATGTTCGGGGTCGACTTCACCGGCCACCGGGACCTGGCCCCGCTGCTGCTGCCGCCCGAGTTCGAGGGGCATCCGCTGCGCAAGGAGTTCGTGCTCGCCTCCCGGGTGGCCAAACCGTGGCCGGGGGCGAAGGAACCGGGCGAGTCCGAGGCCGGTGGCGGTCGTCGGGCGGTCCGCCCGCCCGGGGTGCCCGCCCCGGGGGAGTGGGGTGTGGTGCCGGCCCCGGCCGGCCCGGTGACGGTGGGTGAGGGCGCTCCGGCCCGCGCGCCCCGGGAGCGGCCGGCCCGGCCCGCCGGGGCCCGTCCGCCGCGTACCGCCCGCTCCGGCGCGGCCGGCGACCCCCCGGCGGCCGGCGACGGCCCGGCGCGCGGTGACCAGGGTGGCGACCAGGGGGGTACGGCCTGATGCCGACCTGGTTGGAGCTGGTGATCCGGATCGGCGGGGTGCTGCTGGCGTTCCTGACCCTGCCGCTGATCGTCGGTCAGGCCGAGCACAAGGTGATGGCGCACATGCAGGGCCGGCTCGGTCCGATGTACGCCGGTGGCTTCCACGGCTGGGCGCAGCTCGTCGCCGACGGGATCAAGTTCGTCCAGAAGGAGGACATCACCCCCCGCGAGGCGGACCGGGCGGTGTTCCGGCTGGCGCCGGTGGTGGCCCTGGTGCCCTACCTGCTGGTGCTGCTGGTGATCCCGCTCGGCCCGGACGACCTGGTCGGGCAGCCGCTGGACATCGGGCTGTTCTTCGTCCTGGCGGTGGTCGGCGTCGGCGTGGTGGCGGTGCTGATGTCGGCGTGGGCCTCGGCCAACAAGTACAGCCTGCTCGGCGGGCTGCGCGGGGCGGCCCAGCTACTCGGCTACGAGCTGCCGTTGGTGCTGGCCGCCGCCTCGGTGGCGGTGGCGGCCGGGACACTGAGTCTCGGCGGGATCGTCGAGGCGTGGCAGCCGTGGTGGCTGCTCTGGCAGGCCCCCGCCATGATCGTGTTCTTCGTGGCGGGGCTGGCCGAGATCCGACGGCCCCCGTTCGACATGCCGGTGGCCGACTCGGAACTGGTGTTCGGCTACATGACCGAGTACACCGGGTTGCGGTTCGCGTTCTTCCTGCTCGCCGAGTACGTCGGGATCGTGGTGATCGCCGCGCTGACCACCGTGCTGTTCCTCGGCGGCTGGCAGGGCCCGTTCGCCGACGCACAGCTCGGCTGGCTGTGGACCCTGCTGAAGGTCTTCGCCGTCTCGTTCGTGATCATCTGGCTGCGGGTGTCGTTCCCCCGGCTGCGGGAGGACCAGCTCCAGCGGCTGTGCTGGCTGGTCCTGGTGCCGGCCGCACTGGCCCAGCTGGTCCTCACCACCGCCGTACGCCTCACCCTGAACTGAGCGCCGGCCCGGAGGGGCCCCGGGACACTGTCCGGGGCCCCTCCGGTGTGCTCACGGCGCGGCGTAGAGCAGGCGGTTCGGGGAGCCGACCCCCGGGTTGACGACCTTGCCGGTGGTGGCGGCGGTGATCAGCGCGCTCTTGGCGGTGGCGAGGGTCGCCGACGGGTTGGTCTGCCGGTAGCGGGCCAGCCAGCCGGTGACGTGCGGGGCCGCCATCGAGGTGCCGGACCAGCCGCTGGCGACGGCGGTGTTCGAGGCGATGCCGGCGGAGGTGATGTCCACCCCCGGGGCGAAGATGTCGACGCAGGTCCCGTAGCTGGAGAACGAGGCCCGGTTGTCGTTGATGTCGGTCGCGGCGACGGTGATGCCCCGGCTGGACCGGGGGCCGTTGGTGCAGGCGTCGGTGTTGAAGTTGTTGGCGATGAACACCGGGTACACGCCGTGGTCGATCAGGTTCTCGATCGAGGTGTTCGCGGAGGTGCCGTAGCCCTGGAGGCTGAAGTTCGCCACCGAGACGGCCGCGTGGTTGGTGGCCAGCCAGTCGACGCCCTCGATCAGGTCGGTGCTCCACCCGGAGTTGTCGCACTGGAGCACCCGGACCGCCCGCAGCGTCACCGACTTGGCGACCCCGTAGGTGGTGCCGCCGATGGTGCCGGCGACGTGCGTGCCGTGGCCGTGGCAGTCGTTGGTGCCGTTGCCGTCACCGACCGCGTCGTAGACCCCGGCGGCCCGGGTGCCGAAGTCGACGTGGGTGGCCCGGATGCCGGAGTCGACGATGTACGCGGTGACCCCGGAACCGGTCGAGGTGTAGCCGAAGCTGTTGCTCAGCGGCAGGTTCCGCTGGTCGATGCGGTCCAGCCCCCACGACGGCGGGTTGCTCTGCACGGCCTGGATGGACACGCCGCCGGCCTGGCCCCGCTCGGCGCGGGCGGTCGTCGGCCCGGTCCGGTCCGGGGTGGTGCTGGTCAACCCGCCCTCGATCCGGGTGTCCCGCTCGACGTACTGCACGGCCGGGTCGTTGCGGACGGCGGCGAGGGCGGCCGGCGGCAGCACGGCGGCGTACCCGTCGAGGACCTGGGTGTAGCGGTTCAGCACGGTACCGCCGGCCCGTTCGGCGACGGCGGCCGACTGGTCGGTGCGGGCGAGGCGGGCGGTGCGCTCGCCGCTGACCGGCTTGTCGGAGAGGACGACGATGTACCGGTCCGGCGCGGCCTGCGCGCTGCCGGCCAGCAGCGGCGCGGGCGCGGCCCGTCCGGGGCCGGGGGTGGCCGGTGCCGCGACGGCGGCGTTGGTGGTGGTGGCGAGCGCGCCGGCGAGAACACCGGCGAGTACGCCCAGACGTGCGGTCCTGCTACCCAGCTTGCGCAAGGCTAGATCCTCCTCAAGAGGGGAGTCCGTAGTGGACTGGTAGCCCGTCGACGGGAATCGCGGCGACGGACATCCCCTAGTCGAACAGGTCATATTGACCATCGTGTTAACTCTTGGGCACCGAAGGTGAATGTGCGACAGCTCTCAGTGTCCGGATTCGACTGTGGTGCGGCGACCGGCAGCAACGGCGGTGGGCCGGTGACCGCCCGGCCGCAGCGGCGTGCGTGCGGGTGGGACGACAGCAGCGCGCCCCCGCCCGGTGGTCCGGGCGGGGGCGCGTGGTCGGTGGTGGTTCAGCCGATCGGGGTGTGCTCCGCCGGCACCTGCTCGGCCGGCGGCGGGGGCGGCGGGGGCGTGCCGTCGCCGAACGGTCGGCCGCCGAGCGCCTCCCGCCCGTGCGGGCTGAGCCAGTTGACCAGGTCCGGGCCGAGCGGCACCACCCCGGTCGGGTTGATGTCCCGGTGCACCTCGTAGTAGTGCCGCTTGATGTGGTCGAAGTCGATGGTGTCGCCGAACCCGGGGGTGGCGAACAGGTCCCGCGCGTACGCCCACAGCACCGGCATCTCGCTCAGCTTCTGCCGGTTGCACTTGAAGTGGCCGTGGTAGACCGGGTCGAAGCGCACCAGCGTGGTGAACAGCCGCACGTCGGCCTCCGTGACGGTGTCACCGACCAGGTAACGCTGGTTGGCGAGCCGGTCGCTGAGCCAGTCCAGCCGGTCGAACAGCCGCCGGTACGCCTTCTCGTACGCCTCCTGCGAACCGGCGAAGCCGCACCGGTACACCCCGTTGTTGACGTCGGCGAACACCACCGCGTTCACCTCGTCGATCTCGGCGCGCAGCGCCTCCGGGTAGAGCTGCGGGGCGCCCTCGCGGTGGTACGCCGTCCACTGGGTGGACAGGTCCAGGGTCATCTGCGCGTAGTCGTTGGTGACCACCTGCCCGGTCGGCACGTCCACGATCGCCGGCACGGTGATCCCCCGGTCGTAGTCGGGGTAGCGGGCGAAGAACGCCTCGGCCAGCCGTTCGATGCCGAGCACCGGGTCGCGCCCGTCCGGGTCCAGGTCGAACGTCCAGCTCCGGGCGTCGTGGGTGGGCCCGGCCACCGCCATCGGCAGTGCCTCCTCCAACCCGAGCAACCGCCGTACGATGATCATGCGGTTGGCCCACGGGCAGGCCCGGCTGACGACCAGGCGGTAGCGGCCGGGCTCGACCGGGTAGCCGTCCCGCCCGTCGACGGTGATCCGGGTGGCGATGTAGCGCTGGTCGCGGGTGAACTCACCGCCCGGCTCGACGTACTTGCCGCCGCTCTGGGTCGCCGTCGTGCCGTTGCTCTCCGCCATCGTGTCGCCTTTCGTCCGCTTCGGCTCCCATCATGGCGGGTCCGGCTGCCGGCGGCACGGTAACGCCCGGGGTCGACACCCCACCTCGACCGGCCGGCCCCGACCCGGCGGGCCTAGGCTGCCCGCATGATCGACGTGGAGGCGGCGGCCCGGCGCTTCGTGGCCGACGTGTGGAACGCCGGCCGCGAGGAGTCGGCCGACGAACTGGTCGCCGAGGAGTGCCCGGGGCTGGGCGGCGCCGGCCCGGCGGCGGTGCTGGCCTGGCACCGGGACCGCCGGGCCGCCTTTCCCGACCTGCGCTACAAGCTGGTGGACGTGGTGGCGACCGGGGACCGGGTGGCGCTGCGCTGGCGGGCCGCCGGCACCCAGGCGGGACAGTTCGGCCCGGTGCCGCCGACCGGGCAGGTGGTCAGCTACTCCGGGGCGACGTTCCTGCGCTTCGACGCCGCCGGGCGGATCGTCGACGTGTGGAGCGTCAACGAGCTGTTCCAACTGTTGCAACAGTTGGGGGTGGAGATGCTGCCGCCGCTCACCGACGCCGGGGCGTGATCCGGGCGATCGACAGGTTCACCGGGAACGGCTCACCGGTGTCGACGAACTTCGTCCACCGCCCGGTCTCCAGGTAGACCTCGTTCACCGCGTCGATCTTGTAGGTGTGCACGACCAGGCCGTCGTCCTCCACCTCGATCCGCCAGTAGAACGGGATGCCGGCCTGCGCGTAGAGGGTCGGTTTGAGCACCCGGTCGATGGAGCGGGTGCTGGGGGAGACGATCTCGACGGCCAGCACCACCTCGTGCGGCTCGTAGCGGGACGGCTCGCGGGCCGCGGCGGTGGACGTGGTCACCAGCACGTCGGGGATGAAGGAGCGGGTCCGGTTGATCCGCACCTCCACGGCCTGGGTCACGTCGTAGTCGTCGGGACACTCCTCTTCGAGCGCGACGCCAAGTCGCATCGCGATGGTCTGGTGGACACGGGTGGGGGAGGCGGGCACGATCAGCACTCCATCGAGAAGTTCGCGGCGGCGGCCGTCCTCGGGCAGCGCGTCCAGATCGTCGGTCGTCCAGCCGCCCTCCGGCGGATGGTCGTTCTGCAACGCGGCGGTCATCGGTCGGTCCTTCCCGGTGCGTCGTTCTCCCCGCCCGTCACGGTAGCGCCGGCAAACGCCGGGTGGTGGTCGCGCACGCCGTGGCCACAGGGCAGGATGACCCCATGAGCGAGCGAATCGGGGCGACACGGTGAGCGAGCACGGCGGGGGCACCGGCGGCGGGCTGGTGAAGGGGCTGGCGGTCACGTTGAAGACGATGACCCGCCGGTCGCACACCCAGCAGTACCCGGACGTCGCCCCCGAGTTACCGCCCCGCTCCCGGGGCGTGATCGCGCTGCTGACCGAGAACTGCACGGTCTGCATGCTCTGCGCCCGCGAGTGCCCCGACTGGTGCATCTACATCGACTCGCACAAGGAGGAGGTGGCGGTGGCCGGCGCGGCCCGTCCCCGCCAGCGCAACGTCCTCGACAAGTTCGACATCGACTTCTCGCTCTGCATGTACTGCGGCATCTGCATCGAGGTCTGCCCGTTCGACGCCCTCTACTGGTCGCCCGAGTTCGAGTACGCCGAGTACGACATCAAGGACCTGCTGCACGACCGGGACCACCTCGGCCAGTGGATGGCCACGGTGCCGCCGCCGCCCGCGCACGACCCGCACGGCGAGCCGGCCAAGGAGGAGACCACCGCCGCGCGCAAGGCCGCCGCCCCGACCAGCTCCGCCGCCCGCCCCACCGTGGTACGCCCCGAGCCCGGTCCCGCCACCCCGCCTGCTCCCGGCGTCGGACCGGCCGTCCCCGAGCCCGGCCCCACCGACGACGGAGGTGCTCCCCGGTGACCGGTGCGGACGTGCTGCTGCTCGCCCTGGGCGCGGTGGCGGTCGGGTCGGGGGTGCTGGTGGTCGCCACGAAACACCTGGTCCGGGCCGGTCTCTACCTGGTGCTCTGCCTGGGCGCGCTGGCCGGCGACTACCTGGTGCTCACCGCGGAACTGGTCGCCTGGGTGCAGGTGCTGATCTACGTGGGCGCGGTGGTGGTGCTGCTGCTGTTCGCGGTGATGCTGACCCGGGCCCCGATCGGGGCGTCCGACGACCTGGACCGGCCGGGCTGGCCGGCCGCGCTGATCGGGGCGGGCACCGGGCTGGGCCTGACGGCGTTGCTGGTCGACGCGTTCCGCTGGTCGACGGTGGAGCTGCCGGCGGCGGGCACCGCCGAGGGCATCGGCGAGCAGGTTTTCCGCTCCTGGGTGCTGCCGTTCGAGGTGCTGTCGGTGCTGCTGCTGGCCGCCCTGGTCGGCGCGGTCATCCTGTCCCGCCCCGACATCGGCCGCCACCCCGACGCCGCCCCCGCGTCGTCCCGCCCCGATCCCACCACCGGGGGCGGTGTCCGGTGAGGCCGGTCATCCCGTACGTCACGGCCGCGCTGCTGTTCGGCCTGGGCGTCTACGGCGTACTGCGGCGACGCAACGCGGTGCTGGTGCTGATGGCGGTGGAGCTGATGCTCAACGCGGTCAACCTGATCCTGGTCACCGCCGACACCACCGTGCGGGCGGTCCTGCCGCACTCCGGGCAGGTCTTCGCACTGTTCGTGATCGTCCTGGCCGCCGCCGAGATCGGCGTCGGGCTGGCCATCGTGCTCCAGCT
The DNA here is from genome assembly GCF_049863385.1 of Micromonospora sp. WMMD723. NCBI lineage: Bacteria > Bacillati > Actinomycetota > Actinomycetes > Micromonosporales > Micromonosporaceae > Micromonospora > Micromonospora sp. WMMD723. Next base: position 1,190,656 of record NZ_JBMKNR010000001.1, on the reverse strand, counting down.
CTACCGGCTGCGGGCCAGCGTCACCGTCGACGACGTGCCGCTGACCGAGCCGGCCGGCGACCGCGCCGGTTCGACCGGTGACGTCGTGGCCGGGTCGGCCGGCGCACGGGCGGAGGCCGGGCGGTGACCGGGCTGCTCGGGGCGGCGCTGCCGGTCGTACCCCTGGTTGCCGGGTTGCTCGGGTTGCTGCTGCCGCCGGCACCGCAGGGCGCGACCACCGGGGAGGGCACGGCCCGGCGGGCGGCGATCGGCCTCGGGGTGGCCGGCGCGGCCGGCGCGCTGCTGGTCGCGGTGCTGCTGCTGGTACGGGTCGGCGACCCGGTGGAGACCAGCACCACCTGGATCGACCTCGGCGGGCTGCGGGTCACCCTCGGGGTGCGGCTGGACGGCGTCGCCGCGCTGGTCGCCGTCGCCGTGACGGCGGTGGCGCTGGCGGTACAGGTCTACTCGGTGGCCTACCTGCGGCGCGGACCACACGACGACGTCGAGGTGGACCACCGCTATCCCCCCTACGCCGCGCAGATCAGCCTGTTCACCGCCGCGATGCTGCTGGTGGTGGTCAGCGGCGACCTGATCCTGCTGCTGGTCGGCTGGGAGGTGATGGGCCTCTGCTCGTACCTGCTGATCGCCCACGACCGCCGGCTGCCCGAGGCGCCGGCCGCCGCGATGAAGGCGTTCCTGGTCACCCGGGTGGGTGACGTCGGGTTCCTGCTCGGCATCGCGCTGCTCGGCGTCTCCGCCGGTAGTTTCCGGATCGCCGACGTGCTCGCCCACGACCATGCCACCGGCACGCTGGCCGCCGCCTGCCTGCTGCTGCTCGCCGGAGTGGCCGGCAAGAGCGCCCAGTTCCCGCTGCACACCTGGCTGCCGGACGCGATGGCCGGCCCGACGCCGATCTCCGCGCTGATCCACGCCGCGACCATGGTCGCCGCCGGGGTGTACGCGGTGACCCGGCTCTACCCGCTGTTCACCGGGGCCCCGGTAGCGCTGGCGGTGCTCGGCGTACTCGCCTCGATCACCCTGCTGCTCGGCGCGCTCGCCGCCACCGCCCAGGACGACCTGAAGCGGGTACTCGCCTGGTCGACGGTCTCCCAGCTCGGCTACATGACCGGTGCGCTCGCCGTCGGTGCCCCGGCCGCCGCACTGTTCCACCTGCTCACCCACGCCGCATTCAAGGCGCTGCTGTTCCTCGCCGCCGGCGCGGTGATCCACGCCGTCGGCACCACCCTGCTGTCCCGGATGGGCGGGTTGCGGCGCAGCATGCCTGTCACCTTCTGGTGCACCCTGATCGGTTTGGGCGCGCTGGCCGGCGTGCCGCCGCTGTCCGGCTTCTGGAGCAAGGACGGTGTGCTCGCCGCCGCCGAGGCCGCCGCGCTCGACGGCACCGGTCCCGCCCCGACCTGGGTCGGCTGGCTGGTCTGGCTGGCCGGGCTGCTCGGGGTGCTGCTCACCGCCGCGTACGCCACCCGGCTGCTGCTGCGCGCCTTCTTCGGCGAGCCCCGGCTACCGCTGCTGCACCCGCACGACCCGCCGGCGGCGATGCGCTGGCCGGTGCTGCTGCTGGCCGTCCCGGCCGCGCTGCTCGGGCTGGCCGCGTTCTGGCCGCCGTTCACCGACCGGCTGCGGGGCACCGCCACCGACGTCGACCTGGTCCACCTCGCCCCGGCGGTACTGCTACCGCTCGCGCTGCTGCTGGTCGGGGCGGGGCTGGCCTGGGCCGGCTGGCGGCGGGACCCGGCCGCCGATCCGGCCCACGCGCTGGGTCCGCTGCGGCCGGTGTTCGCCCGCGCCTTCCGCCTCGACGACCTGCAACACACCCTCGTGGTACGCCCCACGACCGCGCTCGCCCGGGTGACCCGTACCGGTGACGAGGTCGGGGTGGACGGCCTGGTGGAGGGGATCGGCCGGGGCACCTCCACCCTCGGTGCCGGGCTGGCCGCGCTGCACCGGGCGGCGCTGCCCCGCGCGACGGCGGCGGTGCTGGCCGGTGCCCTGCTGATCGGCCTCGCCGCCGCCCTGATCGGAGTCTCCTCATGAGCGCGAGGAGTGCAGCGCAGCGGAGCCCCGCAGTCGCGAGCGAGAGGTGGGCCCGGTGACGGTTGGGCAGGTGCTGCTGGTCGCGGTGCTGGTGTTGCCGGCGGTGGGGGCGGCGCTGGTGGCCGTGCTCCCCGGGGAGCGGACGGCCCGGCTGCTCGGTACGGCGGTCGCCGGCCTGACCCTGGTCGGGGCGGCGCTGCTGGTGCTCGGCGACCACGGCTGGTTCGGGTACCGCCCGGCACCCGCCGTGCAGCCCTGGCACGAGGTCGACCTGCCCTGGGTGCCCGGCCTCGACCTGCGTTTCCACCTCGGGGTGGACGGCATCTCCTGGCCGCTGGTGGTGCTCACCGCCCTGCTCACCCTGCTCTGCTGCGGCTACACGGTGCGCCGGGTGCCCGAGGGCCGGGGGAGCGGCCGGGCGTTGGTGGCGTTGCTGCTGGTGGTCGAGGTGGGCATCCTGGGCACCTTCCTCGCCCTCGACCTGGTGCTCTTCTTCGTCTTCTTCGAGGTCGTCCTGCTGCCGATGTACGCGATCATCGCCGGCTGGGGCGGCACCGGTGATGATCTGCCGGCGCGCGACGCGGCCCGCGCGGCGGCCCGCAAGTTCGCCCTCTACACGCTCTTCGGCTCGGTGCTGCTGCTGGTCGGCGTGTTCGTGGTGGTGGCCGCCGCCGGCACCGCCGACATCGTCGCGCTGACCGGCGGGGCGGGGCTGTCCCGGGGCACCCAGTTGACCGCGTTCGCCCTGCTCGGGTTGGCGTTCGCGGTGAAGGCCCCGCTCTGGCCGCTGCACACCTGGCTGCCCGACGCACACACCCAGGCACCCACCGTCGGCAGCGTCATCCTCGCCGGGGTCCTGCTCAAGATGGGCACGTACGGCCTGATCCGGGTCGCCGTCGGGGTGGCCCCGGAGGGTGCCCGCTGGGCCGCGCCGATCCTCGGGGTGCTGGCCGTCGCGGCGATCCTCGTCGGCTCCCTGGTCTGTCTGGCCCAGGACGACCTGAAACGGCTGATCGCCTACTCCAGCGTCGGACACATGGGGTTCGTGCTGCTCGGGGTGGCGACGCTGACCGCCACCGGCATCCAGGCGGCGCTGATCGGCAACGTGGCGCACGGGGTGATCACCGGGCTGCTGTTCTTCCTCGCCGGGGCGGTCAAGGACCGGGCCCACACGGGGGCGTTGGCCGAGCTGTCCGGGCTACGGGAGACCGCGCCCCGGCTGGCCGGTCTGCTCGGCTTCGCGGCGGTCGCCTCGCTCGGCCTGCCCGGCCTGGCCGGGTTCTGGGGTGAGGCGTTCGCGGTGGTCGCGGCCGTCGAGCGGGGCGGGCCGCTGTGGACCACGCTGGCGGTGCTGGCGGCGGCCGGCGGGGCGCTCACCGCCGCGTACTTCCTGCGGTTGCTGCGCCGGGTCACCCACGGTCGGCCCAGCCCGGCGGTGGGCCGGTTCACCCCCGCCCTGGCCGGGGTGGAGCTGACCGCCTGGGTCCCGCTGGTCCTGCTCGCCCTCGCCGTCGGCCTGGCACCCACCCTGGTCCTCGGCTACGCCACCGGCCCGGTGGACGCCCTCGTGGCGGTGCTCCAATGAGCGCGAGGAGTGCAGCGCAGCGGAGCCCCGCAGTCGCGAACGAAAGGTCCGCCCCGTGAGTCTCGTGCAGAGCGTCGACAACGTGGCGTTGCTGCCGGCGTACCTGGCGGCCGGCACCGCCGTACTCGTGCTGCTGGCGGATCTGCTGGTCGGCCGGGCCGGCGCGACGGTGGCCGTGGCCTGCGCGGGCGTCGTCGCCACCGGGGTCGGTGCGGTGGTGGTCGGCGCGGCCGGCACCCGGCGGACCTTCTGTGCGGGTGCCGACTGCTCGTGGGTGTTCGACGGCCGGGCGGCCCTGGTGGCGGGGGTTTTCGCCCTGCTCACCCTGGGCGTGCTCGGGCTCTCCGGGCCGCTGCTACGGGACGGTCCGACGCCCGTCGGCGAGTACTGCTTCCTGCTGGCCTGCTCGATGACCGGCGGCGTGGTGCTGGGCGCGGCCGGTGACCTGATCACCCTGATCGTCGCCCTGGAGACCCTGACCCTGCCGCTGTACGTGCTGGTGGGCCTGCGTCGGGGCAGCCTGGCCAGCGCCGAGGCGGCGGTCACCTTCTTCGTGGTGAGCGTGGTGGCCACGTCGGTCACCCTGCTCGGCGCGGCCCTGCTCTACGCGGCGACCGGCGGTCTGCACCTGGACCGGCTCGGCGGGCTGCTGGCCGACGCGCCCGACGTGCCGCTGGTCCCGGCGGCGGTGGCGCTGGTGGTGCTCGGGCTGGCCTTCAAGGTGGCGGCGGTGCCGTTCCACGCCTGGGCGCCGGCGACCTACGACGGGGCACCGCTGCCGATGGCGGCCTACCTGTCCACCGCGTCGAAGCTGGGCGGGGTGGTGGCCCTGCTGGCGGTGGTGCAGCGGGCGCTGCCGGCCGAGGTGACCGGCCCGGTGCTGGCCCTGCTGGCGGTGCTCACCATGACCGTGGGCAACCTGGTGGCGCTGCGCCAGCGGCGTACCGTCCGGTTGCTCGCCTGGTCGTCGGTGGCCCAGGCCGGGTACATCCTGGCGCCGCTGGGGGTGCTGGCGTCGACCGCCGGCCGGGCCGACGACGTCCGGGCCGGCGCGTACGCCGCTGCGGTGGCGTACGCGGTCTTCTTCGTGGTGGTGGAGCTGGCGGCGTTCGCGGCGCTGGTGGCGCTGCGTCCGGCCGGTGCGGACGGCGGCGCGGTGGCGGACCTGCGTGGGGTGGGCCGGCGGCGGCCGTGGGCCGGGGCGGCGTTCGCGTTGGCCCTGGTCGGGCTGGCCGGCCTGCCGCCCGGGCTGGCGGGGTTGTTCGCCAAGGTGACGGTGGTCCGGGCGGTGCTGGACGGCGGGGCCGGCTGGCTGGCCGTGGTGGTGGCGCTGAACGCGGTCATCGGGCTGGGCTACTACCTGCGCCTCGCCGCCACCCTGTACGCCGACCCCACCGCTCCTGCCCCTGCCGGGGAGCCGGTCGCGACGGGCGTCCCCGCCCGAACCGGACAACCGGCCGCGCCCGTCGGGGTCGCGCCCGGGGTGACGCCCGGCCGGGTGGCCTGGCCGGTCTCCGTGGCGCTGGCCGGGGCGACCGCGTTGGCCGTGGTGATCGGCTTCGCCCCCCAGCTGGTGCTGGACCTCGCCTCCCGCTGAGGCGGCCGTCCCAGGTGGCACGGCGGCCCGCCGACCTGGTGTCCCGGGTCGTCCCCGGTGTCCGGTCCGTTCAGCGGGTTCCCAGCTTCTGTCAGTCAACTGCCAGTCATGAGCTGGATGGTTGACGGGTACCGGTGACGTTGTACCGGTCAGCGGGTCCCGCGCGACCCGCGCACCGAAGGAGCGATCGTGCATCACAACCGTCTGAAGACCGCAGCGCTGCTGGGCCTGCTGACCTCGCTGATCCTCGCGGTCGGCTACTGGTTCGGTGGGAGCGGTGGCCTCGTCGTCGCCGTCGTCGTCTCGTTGCTGATGAACGGCGTGACCTACTTCTTCTCCGACAAGCTCGCGTTGCGCTCGATGCGGGCGCAACCGGTCAGCGAGGCGCAGTTCCCCGAGCTGTACCGGATGGTGCGTGAGCTGGCCACCGAGGCCCGTCAGCCGATGCCCCGGCTGTACGTGAGCCCCACCTCGCAGCCCAACGCGTTCGCGACCGGTCGTAACCCGGCCAACGCGGCGGTCTGCGTCACCCAGGGGATCACCGAGATCCTCGACTACCGCGAGCTGCGCGGGGTGATCGGCCACGAGCTGTCCCACGTCTACAACCGGGACATCCTGATCTCCAGCGTGGCGGCCGGGCTGGCCGGCATCATCACCATGCTGGCGAACCTGGCGTTCTTCATCCCGCTGGGCGGCAGCAACGACGAGGACGGCCCGAACCCGGCCGTGCTGCTGCTCACCATCATCCTCGGTCCGATCGCGGCCACCGTGATCCAGTTGGCGATCAGCCGGAGCCGGGAGTTCCAGGCCGACGCGTCGGGCGCACAGCTCACCCGGGACCCGTTGGCCCTGGCCAGCGCCCTCCGCAAGATCCACCTGGGTACCCAGGCCCGGCCGTTGCCCGCCCAGGGCCAGCTCACCAGCACCGCCCACCTGATGATCGACAACCCGTTCAAGCGGGGTGGCGGTATCGCCGCGCTCTTCTCCACCCACCCCCGGATGGAGGAGCGGGTGGCCCGGCTGGAGCAGATGGCCCGCAACACCGGCCCGGTGCAGTTCCAGCGCTGACCCCGACCGACACCGTGCCCGCGTCCACGTTCCGGACGCGGGCACGGTCGTGTCCACGGGTCAGGGGGTCGGGCCGGTCGGGTGCGGGCCGGCGTCGGCCGGCAGCCGGTCGGGGCGGGTCAGCAGCACCACGACCAGGAGCAGCACCCCGGCCAGCAAATAGGCCACGGCCGGCCCGAACAGCGCGGCGGCCGACCCGAGCAGGAAGATCCCACAGCCGGCGACGACGATGTTGGCGGCCACGATGGTCGCCTCCACCTGCCCCATCCGTTCCACCGGGGCCAGCCGGGCGAAGGTGGCCTGCGCGCCGATCAGCCACCCGCCGCCCGCGCCGATCAGCGCGTTGGCACAGGCCAGCGCCCACACCGGGGCGTGCGTGGCGACCAGCAGGGCGGCCAGCAGCAGCGCCCCGGCCAGGGCGGCGGCCACGGTGACCTGCCCGGCCAGCCGGCCCAGCCAGGTGCCCCGCCCCAATGCCAGCACGAAGACCGCGCCGCCCAGCGCGGAGGAGGCCAGCACCACCGGCCGCCACGCCCCCGCGGCGAGATCCGGGGCGAGGGTCTCCGGTAGCGCGCCGGAGAGCACCGTGGCGAGGGTGAGCAGGGCCACACCGCGCAGCACCGGGTGCCCGACGATCGTCCGCAGGCCGGCGGTGGCCGGCGGGCGCGGCCCGCGCCGCCGCTGCTGCCCGGTCGGCAGACCGGCCAGCACCACCGCCGCGACGAGGAACGAGACCAGGTCGATCAGGAGCGCCACCCGGGGGCCGAGGGCCACGGTGATGCTCGCCCCGGCGAGCAGCCCCACCACCTGGCCGACCTGGTTGGCGAACGCCGACAGCCCGAACAGCGGCAACCGCAGCGGGGCGTCCACCGACTCGGCGGCGACCGCCACGTTGACGCTGGAGTAGGCGGCCCGGACCGCGCCGAGCAGACCGGCCGCGACGATCGCCGGCACCGGCCGGGGCGCCGCGAGGGGGACGGCGATCAGCACCGCGCCGGCCACCGAGAGCCAGACCAGCAGGGTACGGCGGGCCGGCACGTCCAGCCAGCCGCTGAACACCGTGGCGACCAGCAGGGCGGGCAGGGCGCGGGCGGCGTACACGGCGGCCGGCCCGAGGACCGACTGGGTCTGGTCGTACGCGAGCAGCAGCAGCGCGGCCAGCCCCACGAAGTCACCCAGCTCGGACACCCCCCGGGCGGTGACCAGGCGGGAGGCGACCGGATGCCGGAACAGGGCCAGGTAACCGGGGGGCGGTGAGAGCCGCTCGTCGGCGTCGGTCATCAGGTCGTCGGGTCCGCTTCCTCGACCCCGTTCTGCTGGTGACTGGTGCTCTCGCGGAGCACCGGGGAAGCTGCCCGGCGGCGGCTGCCCCGGGACGCCGGGCCGGGCCGGCGGCGTTCGGTCGTCGTGCCGACCATTGGACCTCCTACGACATCGGGGGCGATCCAGCGGTGTATGTATCTGGGTCGATCAGCAAGTTACCCTCTCGCCGCCACCCGGTCAGCGGCCCCGGATGTGAGTGAATCGACCATTCCCGGAGCGACCTGCGGCGTTAGGGTCTACAGGGTCCTGAGTCGTTACCTGATCGTCTCCTGGGAGGTGTGCCGTGTCCGCACTGCGCCAGTACCTGGGCATCTGGCGGATTCCCGGCGCCCCCCTGTTGCTGCTCCTCGGCGTCGTCGGCCGGCTCGGCATCGGCATGACCCCGCTGGCGTTGCTGCTGGTCGTGGAGCAGGTCACCGGGCGGTACTCCCTCGCCGCCGTGGCCGGCGGTATCTACGCGCTGTCCGGTGCCGCGCTCAGCCCGATCGCCGGCCGGATCGCCGACCGGGTCGGGCCCACTCCGGTGCTGCTGGTCACCGCCGTGGCGCACCCGCTGGCCCTGTTCGCGCTGCTCGGGGCCAGTCGCGCCGAGAACGCCGACCTACGCCTGATCTACCTGGCGGCCGGGCTGGCCGGGGCCACCTACCCGCCGCTGACCGCCGCCATCCGGGGTGCCTGGAACGACCTGACCGCCCCGGCGACCGGCCGCTACCAGCTCCGCAACACCGCGCTGGCCGCCGAGACGTCGTTGTTCGAGGTCGTCTTCGTGCTCGGCCCGCTGCTGGTGGCCGCGTTCGTCCTGCTGGCCGACGCCGCCGCCGCACTGGTCGGCGCGGCCGTGGTGACCCTGGTCGGCACCGGCGGGGTGGCGCTGGGCCGGGTGATGCGCGCCTGGCGTCCGCACGCCCGCGAGCACCACGCCCGGGGCCTCGGCCCGCTGCGGGTCGGCGGGTTCCCGGCGCTGCTGGTCTGCGTGGCGAGCCTCGGCATCGCGTTCGGCGCGGCCGGCGTGATCGTGCCGGCGTTCGCCGGCAACCAGCCCACCGACGACCCGCAGAGCCTGGCCGGCCTGCTGCTCGCCGTCTGGGGGGTGGGCAGCGCCGTGGGCGGTTTCTGGTTCGGGGTACGCCGCCCGGCGGCCAACATGACCCGCCAGTTCGCCTGGCTGCTCGCGGCGGTGGCCGGCACCCTGGCGATCTTCGCGGTGATGCCCGGCCCGGTGTCCCTCGGCATCGCCCTGGTGATCGGCGGAGCCACCATCGCCCCCGCGCTGACCCTGGAGAACACCCTGGTCGGGCGGATCACCCCGACGGGCATGCTCAACGAGGCGTACACCTGGGTGGTGACCATGTCGGTGGCGGCGAGCGCGGCCGGCGGCGCGGTCGCCGGCCTGATCGTCGACCACGCCGGCGGGGTGCCCTGGGCGTTCCTGTTCGCGGCGGGGGCGGTCGGCGTCGGGGCCGGGGTCGCGGCGCTGCCCGGCGGCCCGATAGCCCGCGCCGAGGCCGCCGCCACCCGCGCCGAACACCCCGTCGCGGTCTGACCATCCTGCGCACCCCTCGGGGGTACGCGGCGTCGCGGCCGCCGCGTTCGAGTCGGGCGGCCGTCCCCCACAGGGACGGCCGCCCGACGCGCGGTGCGCCTACCGGATCAGCGGTAGTTGGTGAACTGGAGGGCCACCCCGAAGTCCTCGCCCTTGAGCAGCGAGATGACGGTCTGGAGGTCGTCCTTCTTCTTGCCGGTGACCCGGAGCTGGTCGCCCTGGATCTGTGCCTGGACACCCTTCGGGCCCTCGTCGCGGATCTTCTTGCTGATCGCCTTGGCCTTCTCCGACTCGATGCCCTGGATCACCTTGGCGTCGATCTTGTAGACCTTGCCCGAGGCGCGGGGGTCACCGGCGTCCAGGGACTTCAACGAGATGTTCCGCTTGACCAGCTTCTCCTTGAACACGTCCAGGGCGGCGCTGACCCGCTCCTCGGTCTCGGCCTGGAGGCTGATCGCCTCCTCACCCGACCAGGAGATCTCGGCGCCGGTGCCACGGAAGTCGAACCGCTGGGCAAGCTCCTTCTCCGTCTGGCGAAGGGCGTTGTCGACCTCCTGCCGGTCGACCTTGCTCACGATGTCGAACGACGGGTTCGCTGCCATGCTGATGCTCCTGCTTGTCCGGCGGTCTGTCAGGGTCGTCGCGGTGCTGACCAGCCCCACGACCCTCTGACGGTACCCGGTTGCCACGCCCCGGGGGGCGACCGCTATCCTTGCTCCGCTGCCGCGTTACGACGCGGCGGTGTGCCCTGGCGGGTTGCCCGAGCGGCCAATGGGAGCGGACTGTAAATCCGTCGCGAAAGCTACAGAGGTTCGAATCCTCTACCCGCCACCAGGTGCACAAAGTGGCCCCTGACCAGTGCGAACGCCGGTCAGGGGCCACTTTTGTGAGTCTCGCTCAGTCCCGCTCTAGCCCGCTCGATCTCGCTGGCTGTGTCGTATACGTGTCGCGGAGATCATCGGTGACGGAAGCCGTCAGGCGGGTTCCGTCAGGCGGGTTCGTTAGCGGCCGGCGGGGTTGCGTCACCGGCTGGCGGCAGGCCGAGCGCCGCCTCTACGCGGCGGCGGGCCGCTTTCTCTTGGCCGTAGACGCACTTCGCGTAGACCCGCATGAGGACGTGCACGCTGTGCCCGGCCCACTCGGCGACCTGGGTAGCCGGCACCCCGGCGTTGAGCCAGAGCGACACGGCGGCGTGTCGCAGGTCGTACGGTCGCCGGGCCAGGGGCGAGCGCTGCTGAGCCGGCGTGAGCACCCTTGCCCGCGCGTCGCGCCACGCCTTCCCGTACGTGTTGTTCGGGATCGGTTGGCCAGCGGTGGGCACGTACCGCCCGCCGGGGCCGCGCCGGGTGACGAACAGCTTGCCGTTCGATCCGGGCGGATACTCCCTGACGTGGTGGTCGAGCAGCCGCACGAGCGGCGGCGGCACCGGCACATCCCGCGTGGCGGCCTTCGCTCGGTGCTTCAACTCCCGGTCCTCGGCCGTGTCGTCCCCGTCGCCCCAGTCCCGACCCACGGCAACCGTCGAGCCGGTCAGGTGCAGCACGCCCCACCCCTCAGGCTGGGCGGGCCGCTCGTACTCGTCTTCGCGCAGGTGAAGCACCTCTTCGGGGCGTAGCGCGGCGTAGTACATGCATCCGAAGAACGCTTCCAACTCGGGCACCGATCGGCCGACCTCGGCGAGCAGTGCTCGCGCCTGATCGGGGTTGACCACCGCTCCCCGGTCGATCTCATCGGCCGTCTTCGGGGCGGTCCAGCTCACCAGGGTCATGGGGTGCGTGTCGAGTAGCCGCAGCTCAACGGCGTACTTGAGAGCGCCGGAGAAGACTGCCCGCTTACGGGCAATCGTGCTCGCCGAGGCGGGGGCACCATCCATCCGCAGAGCGAGCGTATCGAGCACCTTCCGCACCAGCGCAGCATCGGTAAGCGCGGATAGGTCGACGGTGTTGGCCTTGAGCCAGCGCACGGCGGCGGCCAGGTGAGCGGGCGGATCGCCAGCGTCGCGGCGAGCCTTGTTGAACACCCACCCGTAGAGCGCGGCCCGTAACGCCTTGTCGCTGGGCGCGCCTCGGTCGGTCGATAGCAGCGCCGGAGTGACGGTGGCCAGCGTCTCGGCGATGCCCTTGCGGTGCTTCGCCGACGCGCGAGGCCACTTCATGTCGACGTAGGCCACCGCGTGCTCATACCACGACCGGGCGTTGAGTGCGCGGGCCATGGGTTCGGGCAGGCCGCTGGCCTTGTCGAACGCGACGCCTTCTCGCTGAGACACCACCAGCTTTGACCGGAAGCTCTCGGCCAGGGCGCGGGTCGCGAACGTCTTGCGGAACGGCTCGCCCGCCACCTTCCAGCGGACCACGTAGGAGTAGCCCTTGCTGAGTTGGTTCCTGAGGATGCCGTGTACGCGTACGTCGTAGGTGCTGCTCATGCTGCCTCTTCGTGGTCGTTTAGCCAGTTGTCCAGGTCGCGGCGGCGGACGTACAGGCTGCCGTTGGGGTACTTGATGGTTCGGGGGGCGCGGCCGGTGGCCTTCCAGCGGAAGAAGGTCGAGCGGGGTACGCGCAGTTCGTCCAGGACTTCGGCGAGGGTGAGCAGGTTCCCGGTGGGGGTGCGGCGGGCGGTGGTCATGGGCGGGTGTCCTCCCTCGGGGTGGCGTGGAGGTAGATGCGCTGGAACAGCGGGGATCGGCGGTCGGGGTAGCCGTGCAGCCTGATTCGCACGGTGAGCACCTTCCGGTCGATGCGGGTCGTGTGTGGAGGGTCGGTTAGGCGGTGCGGCAGAGGGGCGTAGGGCGGCCCGCTGAGAGCGCCGTAGAGGCAAGATCCGTGGCGTCCCGGTGTAAGGCGTAAGGCGTGGTGCTGTCAGGGGCTCTCAGTGGGCCGCTCATGTGAGGGCCGTCCGGTGGCGGCCACGCAGCAAGGGCAGCGGCGCGCGTGACAGAACCGCCAGAACTGACGAAACCTCGGGCGGTGTGGGGTTCTGTCAGTTCTGGCGGTTCTGTCGGGCGGTGGTTAGGCGGTGCGGCGGGTGTCAGTGAGGGGGTGCACGGTGGCGGTGGGTTGGTGGGTTTCGGGGTGGACGAGGTAGGAGGGGGAGGGTGGTCGTCCTCCGGTGCGGGGTCGTTCGGGTGGGTCGAGTTGCCGGATGTGGCCGTGGGCTTCCAGCAGTGACAGCACCGGTTCGAGGTCGGCGACGGTCGGTATCTGGTTGCTCTTGACCGCGCGGAAGAGTTCTCGTTTGGTGAAGGCGGTTGCTGTGGTGCGTTCGATCCAGGCGAGGACGTGGCGGGCGTTGCGGGTGGCTTTGTCGGCGCCCATGTCGGAGAACGCGGCGAGGGCGTGAGCGGCGAAGTATTCGCCGAGTAGGGCGGCGCGGTCGATGGTGTCGGCGGTGATGGCCTTGCCCCATCCGTCGCGGAGGTTCTCGGCGAGGTGGATCAGCCCGGCGAGGCGGACGACCGCCCCGGTGTATTTGCTGCCCCAGTCCACGACGTGTCCCCACGCCCCACCGGCCGCGAGCCGGGGCTCTACAGCCCGTTCGATGTCGAGCACTCGCTCGTTCGCCTCGGGGGTGAGGGGCAGTACGGCCGGGTCGGTCCATTCGGCGAGGGTCATGACCAGCGCGCCGAGGTTGCCCGCGTACGTGGTGGCGACGGATTCGGGTACGGGGTCGGCTCCGATCTTGCGTCGGCCGACGGTGTTCTCGGGGAGGCTGAACAGGATGCGGGCCAGTAGTCCTTTGCCTCGGAAGCCGGGCATGTCGGCGATATCGCGCAGCACATCGGGTTGCACTGCCAAGCCCAGCGTGAGGGCGGGGTGCTCGACGTGTTCGGGGGCGCGGGAGCGGCGGTTGACCCGCAGCATGTCTCCGGCGTGGCCTTTGAGGAAGACTTCGAGGTTGGGGGTGCCGGAGTAGCGGCCGGCGATGGTGGCGAAGATGCCGCCTTCGGGGGAGAGGACGGCGAGGCGTCCGGCTTGCTCGGCGAGTAGGGAGGCGGCTTCTTCGCTGGTGACGTCGTCGGCGACCAGTTGCGGTAGGACAGGGACGGTGACGGCGTCGGCGTTCATGGCGGCGGCGGTTGCTTCGGCGAGCAGGGTGTCTCGGCCGGAGGTGTCGGCGTTTGCGGCGGCGATGGCGGCTTTCTCGGCCGTTTTGCCGGCGACGCGGGCGGCGAGTTCGGCTTCCACGATCGCCGGTTTGGTCCGCTCGACGAGGGCTTTCTCTGCGGCGAGCAGCGGGCCGGTCATCGCGGCGAACACGGCGGACTTTCGGCTGCCGGGTGGGAGGACGACGACGGTGAACAGGTTCGTCGGTTCGCGCCAGGAACCGCGTACTTCTACTTCGGCGCGGCCTCCGGCGGCGGTGGACAGGGCGGCGAGGGCGATGCAGCCGGCGAGGTCGACGGGGGTTTGGGTGAACTCGGCGACGGCGTAGACGTGCTCGGCGACCCAGTCGGGCAGCACGTAGCCGGGGAAGTCGGGCAGGTGGCGGTGGTCGCCGAGCGGGATCAGCGGCGGCCACTGCGCGGTCCCGGCGGCTTGGTCGAGCATGGCGCGTCCGGTGGCGACGATGTCGGCGACGTCGGTGCCGTCGTCGGCGCGTTGGGCGAGGTATGCGCCGAGGTCGGCGACCTGGCGGCGGCGGGCGTGCTCGGCGACGATCCGGGCGTAGTGCCCGGCGTTCGCGGTCGTGGGCACCGCCGCGATGAGGGTGTGCAGGTACGGGGCACCGCCCACGGTGGCGAGGTCGCCGGTTTCGGCCAGCCGCGCGGCCAGCGCGATGGGGTCGATCGGCTGGCCGGCGCTGTGCATGTGGCACAGCGTTTCCCACAGCCGACCGTGCGCGGGCCGGTAGAAGTCGGCCGGGGCAAGGGCGGCGGCCAGGTCGGCAACCACGCTCGGGGCGAGCAGCGCGGCCCCGATAACGGCCTGTTCAGCCGCGAGGTCATGCGTCGGTGGTCGGGTCACAGCAAAGCCACCTCCAGAAAGACGAAGCGAGGTCAGGAACGGCGACGGCGGCGTTCGGCGGCGAGGTCGATCACCACCGCGCCGAGCGGCGTGGAGTCGGGTTCGGGTAGACCGGCCAGAGCAGCCGGGGTATGCACCGGGCAGCGCGGCCCTTGCAGGTAGGGGCGGACGTGGTCGGTCTGGTGGCAGTAGCGGCCGGCGGTGCCGTTCCAGTGGCTGCACCGCCCCTCGTTCACCGCGTCCGGCCCGGTCGGGGCCGGGCGGCGATGGCGGCGCGGGTCACGGTGTGCCGCAGGTCGTCGAGCAGCCCGACCAACTGACGTCGGGCGGCTACCTCGCCGGGGGCGAGGGCGACCCTGACGCGCACTTCGGCGTGTTCCCGGCCGGTGGTGGTGCGGACCCGGACGAGGACGGCGCGGGCGCGGCCGGCGATGTCGACCACGATTTCTTCGGAGCGGTGCTCGCCGAGGTTGCAGCGGTGGTCGCGTCCGCACCATGCGGTGTGACCGGCGCGGCTGGCCCGGTGGTTCATCGGGTCGCCTCGGAGCGGAGGCGGTGGAAGAGGTTGACGATGCGTCGTCCGGTGCGCAGCCTCATGCCTCGGTCGCAGCGTCGGCAGGCGCGTGGGCGGTGGAGGATGCGGGTGGTGGTGTGGCCGGTCCCGGCGCAGCGCTGGCAGCGCTTGAACGGGCTGATCCAGCACAGCCCGGCGTAACCGAGCGTGACTGTGGCGAGGATGACGGCGGCGGCGCTAGCGAGGGTGAGTAGGGGGTTCACGATGCCTCCCGGGCCGGTTTTCGGGCGTGAAGGGCCGTGAGCTGCTATCCGCTAGAGGGCAGCTCATGATTCGGGTTGGGTGCTAGCGGGGGTGCTAGCGCTAGCAGGTCGGGCCGCTAGCGCTAGCACCCCGTGATGGGTCAGTCGGCGGACCGCTTGCGGTCACGCTCCGCGATGGCCTTGAGGAGGTCGGTGTGTTTGATGCCGCGCCGGGTGGTCGGCTTGCCGTCGATGCGCCGCCCCACATCGCCGACCTTCACCAGGGGGTGGGGCTTGAGGGCGGTGGAGAGCTGCGCGGCCTCCCACCCGCCGTAGACCTCGGGCCGCAACTCGGCCAGCAGACCGCACAGCGTGTCGTTCCATGCGGCCTTCTCGTCGCCCGGCCACACCCGTGCCAGGTCGCCGATGACGTCGGCGACCGGGGCCACGGTGCGGGTCTGCTCGTCGGGCGTGGGCAGCGTCCCGGCGGCCTGCCGTAGGGCGACGGCGCGGGCGACGATGCGGGCGGCGGCGGTGGTGTCGACGTAGAACGACCGCACCGCCGCCGCCTTGGGGCCGAAGCCGCGCAGGATGCCCCACCCGGCTTCGATGACTGGCTGGAACACGGTGGCTCGGTGGCCGTTCTTGTAGGCCGAGGTGCCGAGGATCATGTCGTTGGCGGTCTGGTCGGCCACGGACAGGCAGAACCGGGAGTTGACGTTGCGGGTGATCCCGGTCGGGAGGCTGTCCTTGTCGGGGATCTGGGTGCCGATCATGATGATCACGCCCAACGCCCGGCCGAGTTTGATGACCTTCTCCAGGAGTTCCCCGGCGTCCTTGCCGTACTTGCTGGTCATCAGCTCTTGCAGCTCATCGAACCACGCCACCAGGGGATGCAGCCCCGACTCCTTGAGCGACGCCAGTTCGGGGGTGACCTTGTTCTCTGGTGCCTTGCCCAACCTCGCGTAGTGCTCGATGCGCTTGGAGCGGCGGCGGCATTCCTCGTAGAGCCACTCGATGAACGCGAAGCACCGGGCGAGGGTGTCGTCATCGAAGCCGTTGCCGTACTCGGCCATGACCGGTTCCAACACGGCGAAGTCCCCGACTCCCTTCAACTCGTATCCCCGGATCTCGGCGCGGGGGTCCAGGGCGGCGGCGAGGATCAGATCCCGCAACGCGAACGTCTTCCCTGATCCGGGTTGGCCGCCGAACAGGAAGTTGCGGAACATCAGATCCACCGCCACCGTGTCCAGGCGGGGCGTGGTGGCGAACGCGAACGGCTTGAACACGTCCACCCGCGCCGTCCCGGCCAGCAGGGGCCACGGGGGTTGCTTCATCTGCGACGCCGGTTCGTACCCGACCCACAACGCCAGCCGGCCCGTGTGCCCCGGCGCAGGTTCCGGCCACACCTGATCCAGAGGGAGGCGCATCGCTGAGGCGAGCTTGCCCCGGCGGGCGACGACCTCGGCCGCCTCCACCCCGTAGGGGAGGTCGACCACGGCCAGGTGGCCGGGGCCGTCACGGTGGATGTCCACCGGGAAGCTGATCGCCTTGGGGTCCTTGGCAACCGCGCTGTTGATCGCGGCCAGTTGCAGGGAGGTGAGTGCGCGGCGGACCAGGTCGGCGGTCAGCTTGCGGTAGCGGGTGCCTTCCGACACCCGGTCGGTCAACGGCCGGTCCGCCGGACGGCCCCGGGTCGCCAACCACGGCACCACCACGGCCGCCGCCGCCCACCGCCACCACTCCGGCCCCACCGACAACACGATCAACCCCGCCCCGGTGCCGGCCGTGCCGGCGGCGAGCACCCACCACCGCCACACGGACTGTCGCTGCCGGCGGGCGTCGAGCTTGAGCCAGGTGTCGGCGTCGCCCCGGTTCGCGGCGGCCTGCCGTAGGTGCCAGTTCCCTTCCTCCGCGCTGGCCCACCGCAACGCCTGCCCGATCCCCCGCACGGCCCCGATCGGTGCCCACGCGAGGGCCTTCACCGCGTACTTCGGCAACCTGACACCGTGGTAGGCGGCCACGTAACCGGCGTCCTTGCTCTGATGCTTCACCGCGGCCCGCAGGGCACGGCCGGACCGCGCCCACTCGGCGAGAATCGGCCGCCGCTCACGCTGCCGGGCGAGCACGTCGGCGGGGATGGGCTCGGCCATGTCGACCGGGCCGCCGTCCCGGCCGGGGCCGTCGTCGACGCTCTCGGCGTCGACATCGTCGTCGGGGTTGTCGGCCAGGTCGCTTCCGTCCCCGGGGCCAGCGGTGGACGCCTGCCGGCGGGACCGGGCTGCGTCCAGGTCGACCACCTCGGCGGCACCGCCGTCGGGGTCGGTCAGGTCGGCTTCGGCGGCCTGCCAGTCGAAACGGTCGTCTTGGGGGGACGTCATGATGGGGGTTCCTCCAACGGTCGGGAGATCGGTGAGGGGCCGGCGGCGCGGCACGGTTCCTAGGCCATGGGCCGCGCCGCCGGGTCATCGGAAACGGTGGTCAGTGGGTCAGCGGCGCTTCCGGTGGTCCTTGCCGTCGGTGCTGCCGATGGCGGTAGCGCCGTTGCCGATCGCGGACTGACCGGTGACCTTGATGCGGCCGGTCGTGACCGTGCCGCCGGTGTCGCTGGTCGTGGGGTCGAAGTTGTAGTGGCCCTGGGTGCAGATGGCGAGGGTGCCGCTGTTGTCGACGGACACACTCTTGAAGCCCTTGCCGCACCGGGTACAGGACGAGATCGCCACAGGTGGTGCCTCCCTGGTCGAGTTGCCAGCGAGTCCGGCAACCTCCGCTCCCCACCGGCCACCAGCGGGCCGGGGTCGGTGGGGACGGGGGTGGTCAGACCGCGCAGAACAGGGCGGCGATGAACAGGAACCCGATGTGCCAGGACTGATCCAGGGCGTAGAGGCCACCACCGTGTTCCAGCCATGCCGGGTTCTTCCCGAGCGCGTCGGCGCAACGGCGCAACGGCACCCGCCGGTCGGCGACGTAGTGCGACACGGCCGAGATGCTCAGCCCGACCGCGACGCCCCACGGGTCCAGCCGCAGCCCGGTACCGGCGATGAGGAACACCAGGGCCAGGCCGGCGGTGAGGGTGTAGGTGGTGACGTGCGCGGCGCACGCGATACGACCCGGCCAACCAGGGCGGCCCTTGCAGTCGGCCTGCCGCTGGGTCTGCACCCAGTGATCGGCGACCTGATGGGCGACGTAGAGGGCGACGAACACGGCCGCGAACACAGCAGCGCGGGTACCGGTGGGGTCTGCGAACATGAGGGTTCTCTCCTGAAGTCGTTGGCTGAGGGATGAGGGCCGGCGGCGCGGCGCGGTTTCCAGGCCAGTGGCCGCGCCGCCGGGCGGAATCAGTCGTGCGTGTGAACGAGGTGCGCCAGTGCTGCGCCCATGCCGAGCACCGCCACGGGCAGGCAGGCCACGGCAGTGGTGATCCACCACGGGGCCGACGTCACCCCGGCCGCTTCCAGGAGGTGATAGGCGACCTGGCCCAGCGCACCGACCAGCAGCGAGCCGAGCGCGGACCACTTGGCGAACCGCCGGGCCGAAGCGGGCACCCGACCGGACAGCCACACGTAGAGGGCGTACGCGCCGTAGGTCTCCACCCCGATCGGCAGCGTGATCGCGGAGTTGATGGAAAAGCTGTCGGCGATGCCGGGCAGCGGGTGGACCACCCCGAACCCGGTGAGTCCACCGAGTCCGACCCACCCGGACCAGATCGCCACGAACGCGGGCAGGGCCAGCAGCACCACCGGCCACACCACCACCGCCTTTGCCGACGCGGGCTTGGTCGGCGGGGTAGGCGTGTCCGGGCGACCGGCCGGCGTGACCTCGGCAACCGGGTCGGCCGAAGTGATCTCCGGCGCGGGCGTCGGGTCCGGCAGGGCCGGCGGTGCGGCGGGTGCCGGGTCCGGGTCCGGGGTGGCCGGGTCGGGGATGTCGGCCGGGGGCGCGGTGGGCTCGGCCTTGAGCAGGGCGAGCAGTTCGGCGGCCTTCGGAGAGCCGATGTGGAACTCCCGCATGAGCCGGTTCCGCGACGGGAACGGAACGCCGTCGGGCAGGTCCAGGGCGCGGGCGGCGGGCAACAGGGACTCAATGGGCTGCGGGTACTTCGTGCCGTTGATCGTGGGGGCGGTCATCCAGCTTCCTCCAACTCGGGGTAGGCGCACGCGAGGCATTCACCCAGCGAACGCGGGATGTAGTAGGGGCGCACCTCGCCGCAGACGCAGCAGGTACGACGGGCGGTCAGCGCGGCGCGGACGGCGCGCAGCTGGGCGGGGGTAGCGGTGCGCTTCGGCCGGGCCAGGTCGACCCGGTACAGGTAGGCGGCACGGGTGCCGCCGACACCACGCCAGAGGATCTGAGCGGCGATGTCCTGACCACCGGGGCACAGCCCGGCGGCACGCAGTTGACGGCGGGTGGCGTAACCGGCCGGGGCACCCCGCCACCAGTAGGTAGGGAGGCCGTACCGGTCACCGTCCGGATCGTGGAAAAGGGCCCGGATGCGCGACATCAGGCCGCGCGGTGCGGGTCGGTCCGGATGGTCAGATCGGCGGCGGCGCGGGTGACGCGCGCCTCAGCCCGACGCAACCGCCGCCAGTCCAGGGCGGTCGGGCCGCCGTGGTCGACGGCGTAGAGCATCGTGATCTCGGCGTCAAGAACGTCCAACTCGGCCGCGATCAGCGGCCACTCCGCCTCGATCGCGGCCAGGTCGGCAGCGGTCGGCTCGGTGGTGACGGGGGCAAGGTGTGTGCGCACGGGGAACCTCCGGTGTGTCGATGACGTGGGGGAAAGCCCGGGATGCGACCAGACCGGCCGCACCCCGGGCGAGCAGGTTCAAGAGGCAGAAGCAACCGCGCGCCAGATCCGGCCCGCTCGCCCCGCTCGCCCGGGATCTACCGAGGTCGGCCACCGTGTGGCTCAAGGCGGGGATGCCGCAGACGGATCTACGCGGCGCTTCTGCTGTGAAGTTCTGAATGAACGACCACACGATCGGCCCGTGGGCGCGCAACGCAGGCGCTACCTTCCCCGACTTCCGCTCGGCTTGTCGTACCTGGCTAGCCAGGTTCAACGCGAAGAACGTAAGCCGGCTTGGCTAGCCAGATCAAGAGGACGCGGCAAACTTTCCCAACTTGGCTAGTCAGCGCTACCGTGAGGAGGTGAGTGAGAACCTTGACTTCCTCGGCGAGCTAGACCCCGACGACCCCAAACAGGCTTCGCAGCAGATCGCGAACAAGCTGCGAGCGGCCATCCTCACGCGTCGACTCGTGCCCGGTGACAAGCTGCCGTCACAGCCCGATCTGGCCGCCCGGTACGGAGTTGCGCGGGAGACAGTCAAGCGAGCCTTGGACCTGCTCCGGGCGGAACGGCTGATCGTGTCTCGGCAGGGCAGCGGCGCGTTCGTCCGTGCGCAGACACAGCGAGCTGTAGAGCTGCGGCCCCACATCGAAGCAGCATTCGAGAGGCCACACGTCACCATCGACTTCGCCGGGTTCTCAGGCGAGACGCTGCGAGACGCGCTTGCCGAAGCGCTCGACAAGGTACGGGTGGGGAGGCTCGCGCCGGAGACGATCGCGGTGCGGGTGCTGATCTCTGACATGACGATGCCCATGGCGCTGCCCGCTCGGGCTGAGACTCAGGCGGATGATCCGGCGGTGCGAGAGCGAGCCGAGCGCATCACGCGCCGGGCGGCAGACGGCATCATCGACCAGGTAGCCGAGCTGGGCGACCTCGGCCTGATCCGCTCAACCACGGTAGAGGTGCGGATGCATCGGGCATCGCCCCTGTTCAAGCTCTACATCTTGAACGGGGAAGAGGTCTTCTACGGCTTCTATCCGGTGATCGAGCGCATCGTCTCGATCAAGGGTGAGCCCATGGCGATCTACGACCTGATGGGCAAGGACGTGCCGTTGTTCCACTACGCCGTGACCGACGACGACACGTCTCACGGCACGCAGTTCGTGGAGGCGTCCCGCCAGTGGTTCGACTCGGTATGGTCGACCATCGCCTACCGGTACGACGGATGAGCGCCGACCTCGGCCGACTGCTCAGCGAGGTCGGCGCGGTGCTGCTCGACTTCGACGGGCCGGTGTGCAGCATCTTCGCCGGGTATCCCGCGCCGCAGGTCGCGGCCGAACTGGTGGACGTGCTGCGGCGGCGCGGGGTCGACGTGCCGCCGGACCTCGCCAGCGAGCCGGACCCGCTCGAAGTGCTACGTCGCGTGGGCACGGCCGGCGACCACGGCGTCACGCGGGCCGTAGAGGACGCGCTCTGTGCGGCCGAGCGTCGGGCCGTCGAGACTGCCGAGCCGACGCCGTACGGCCGGGAGGTCATCGTGGCTGCCCGGCAGGCCGGGATCC
Organism: Micromonospora sp. WMMD723; assembly: GCF_049863385.1. Classification (NCBI taxonomy): domain Bacteria; kingdom Bacillati; phylum Actinomycetota; class Actinomycetes; order Micromonosporales; family Micromonosporaceae; genus Micromonospora; species Micromonospora sp. WMMD723. The sequence continues at coordinate 1,169,439 of NZ_JBMKNR010000001.1, read as the reverse complement.
CGGTGGCGGCGGTCAGCAACAATTCAGCCGGCGCGGTGACGACCTACCTCACGGCGCACCGGCTCGCCGAGCACGTGTCACCGGTCATCGGCCGGGCGTACGCCGATCCGGCCCGCATGAAGCCCAACCCAGAACCGATCCTGCAAGCCGCCCGCACTCTCGAAGTACCGCCGCGCCTCTGCATGCTTGTTGGCGACTCTCTCTCGGACATCGAGGGTGCTCAAGCCGCCGGGATTAGGGTAATCGGATACGCGAATCGCGTGCCGAAGATCGCAGCATTCCAGCTTGCTGGCGCTGACGCAGTCATCACGAGCATGGGCGATTTAGCCCAGGCTTTGCTGGCGCGCCAGAGTTGTAACGCTCGCGGTACCTCGCCAATGGCTGAAGTGCCGCGATGCTCATGCCTGCATGAGGTGCCTATCGGCGGCCTTTGCGTCGCCTGTTACCAATGCCCTTGAACTTGGATGTCTGATTCGGCTTGACCTTGCGGGGTGCCGGAACCTTCTTGATGGGGGCAATTTGAGTGGTTGAGCTGCTGCCAGTCGTCTCCGACTCGGGAAACATGGTTTGAACCGTGCCAGCCCGCTCGGCTAGTTCGGTCGCCGCTCTCCAGCGAAGGAAAAAGGCGAAGTACGGGTCGGAGATATGCAGGGTGGTGAGTTTGGCGTCGTAATCGACCACAGGCTCGCCATCGATTTGATCTCGCGCGATCTTCGACATCTCGTCGAGGATGCGTGCAATCTCCTGTCCGCGAGGGGCTTCCTCTCCTGCGATATCTCGCATGGCAGCACGGAGAGTCTCGTACGTGATGCTTGTCAGCGGGCCAGTGCGGCCGATCGCCATCAGCACAGCGCCGTAGATGTCCACGACCATGCCGTTCTTGAGACGCCTCGGCTTTCGGTCGGTTCGCTGGCGGGGTCCTCTAGCGAGCATGTCGAACGCCGTCTTCGAGGCGGCAGTTGAGCGCTCCTGGAAAAAGGACTCCCACAGTGGCTCTTGTAGGAGCTTCGGACTCTCCTGACGCTCTCTAACATCACTCTGCTTCACAGCTTGCAGGCAAAAGTCTTGCATGAGGTGAGGGCTGGCAAAACATTCTCTAGCGAGGCGCTCGCCAATAACCCCAGATTCATCGATTACATTAAGGGCGGCGAACCCTTTGCTTGCAATGCCGCGCAATTCGTCTTGGGACCAAAAGTCAATCTTCATCTGCTGGACGCGGCCGGTCATCTCTCGCTCGACTCGGATTACGTCGTATGCCCGGTGCGGCACCGCAATGACGATCACGGGCAGCCCATCGAAGACCAAGTCCTTGAGGGAGCGAACGATTTCTGTCTGAACCTCTACCGGTATGTAGTGGAAATCGTCGATCACCAGGGGTATCAGCGATTCTCGGAGGGCTCTCCGTGCCGCTACCTCGATCGGTCTGCTTCTGCCAGTTTTGTCGGCTAGGGCCGTAGCCGTCGACTCTTGGCCCGATCTCGACGCCTTGCCGATGGCGGGTACCTGCAGTTCGCCCGTCAGGGTGCGAGTCTCGGTGTCTGTGTACTGGCGACTGCTCTCATAGACTGTCTGTAGACCAAGGTCGTCACCGACGTTGATCCACAGGTCCGCCGCGCTCTTGACGTCCCCGCCGGACACTCTGATGGCGTCAAGATCTCGCAGCACCCTTCGGACCAAGACCGTCTTGCCGGTCTTCGTGGGTCCGGAGATAGACAGGATTCGGTGTCTTTCGTCGAGATAGTCCTGCACCATCTCTTCTAGCCCAAGCTGAGTCCGGGGGTTGTAGGTGATCTCGGGCAGGCCGCCGGCCTTGAAGACCTGACCAGCTGGTAGGCGCGTCGTCACAGTCCGACCATACGTTATAGGTGTGTAACTTTCTCGGTGCCGCGCGGCAAGCCTGACCTTGCGGCGGGAAGATCATACCGAAGGGATGCCGGCCCGCACGTGTCGCGGACGTGTCACGAACTGGTTCAGCTTGCCTGTTTGCACAGGTCAGGCGCGTGCGATTGGCGCTCTGTAAATCCGTCGCGAAAGCTACAGAGGTTCGAATCCTCTACCCGCCACCAGGCGCAAGAAGGGCCCCTGATCAGCAGAGATGCTGATCAGGGGCCCTTCTTGGTGGTCCTGCTGGTTCCCACTCCGGGCGGCCGCGTCTCACCGGTCGTGTCACATACGTGTCGCCATGATCGCCTGTCCTGCCGCGTCCACTTCTACGTCTGGCTGGGATGCGTGCCATCTTCGGCCTTCCTCAACGCGAGAGGACGCGGGGACGGGATCTCAGCTTGCTCCACCGGCGCTGCCTGCACGTCGTCAGAGGACTCCGGGCTCCCGAGAAGGTGGATAGGGGTGGCTCCAGGACCCTGGGGCGAGTCCTCACGTCCCCGCCTGACTGCCCCTTTAGGCGGCTTGGCTGCCACTTTCGGCCGAGACGCCTTGCCGGGCGGAGGCGGGAAAACGCAGGTCAGCTTTGTGCTGCCTCCGCCTGGCATCACCCAACGCTGACTCACATCGGGTGGATTATCTGATCGGAGAAGGCGACGGTAGATGCCAGAATTCCGTCATTTCGCCGGTGTCAAAGCGGCCTTGATTCTTCTCCGCGCGGCTTCCTCTTGGCCCCAGACGCACGTCGCGTAGACCCGCATGAGGACGTGGACGCTGCGCCCCGCCCACTCGGCCATCTAGGGAGCCGGTGCCCCAGCGTTGAGTCAGAGCGACACGGCGGCATACGGTCGCCGAGCCAGCAGGGAGCGCTGCTGAGTAGCAGTGAGCGCCCTTGCCCGCGCGTCGCGCCATACCTTGCCGTAGGTGTTTGGGACCGGTTGGCCGATGGTGAGGACGTACCGCCCACCGGGGCCGCGTCGGGTGACGAACAGCGTCCCGCCGACTGATGTCGCCCGGCGCCTGGGCCACGGCGTCGCCGTCCTGCTCCGGGTCTACGCCAACTGCATCGACGGGGGAGACGACATCATGAACGACAGGATCAACGATGCGCTCGCAGATGCGCCGGCGGTTCGACCCGGCAGAGGTGGGACTCGGGACCAGTAGAGAGTGCGGTGCACCGTCGATCGAGAGCGGCTTGACCAGGTGGGGACACTCGTAATCATGTGGCGACCATGTGTAGCTGGCTCGGCGTCGGGAGTTTCAGGTCAGGCAGGCGGTACACGGTGAAGGTGCAGTCCGTCTACGGTCGGGGGGTGGCAACGGCGGGTACCCGGAGCCTTGCACCAATACGGCGATATCGAGACCGCGCCATATGGTTGACGCTCATTCCGCTGCTTCTGGCGCTGGTACTCGCTGGCTGCGACCCAGAGGGAGAGGGTAAGGGCAAGGTTAAATACAAGCCTGCGCTGCTGCCGGTGGCCCTGACAGTTGGTCCGGACGGCGTTGCGGTTGAGGGTGAGGCGAGCATCGTCACCCCGATCGGCGAGTTCTCGATCGGAGCGGAGTACTCCCTCCCACCTCGAGATGGAAGCACGATCTACGTCTTGCTTCGGGACCGCAAGAAGGGTGCCACCGGGTTTGACAGGGTGTTCAAGGTCCAGACCGGACGCGACCAGTTCACCGTGGTCGTGAACGGCACCACCACCATCCAGGTCAAGGATGGCCAGGTCTTGATCGACGTCACCGGCGGTGCCGTCAAGAAGATCCAGTTCAAACGAGTGGATCAAGCGAACGTGAAGGAAGGTGGGGACTCGTACTGGTCCAGCGTCGGCGCGAAGTGGAGTCGGGGTTGGGACTCCTCCCTCTACAAACCCTTCGTGTTCACCCGCTGGGCGTACGACGACTCGACAATCGACAAGTGGTGCGGCCTGGGGTTTGTTTGGTTCCTGCTGCGCTTGGCGCTCACCCTCGTGCTCCTGCTCGTAGATCTGGTGCTGAGTTCGGTCTTCTTGCTGGCGCAGATCGCCTATTTGGTCTTCGGCTCGACTGGACGGAACGTTGTCTGGGGGATTGCCATCCTGCTGGCGGTCGTCGCGGTGATCCGCAGGTTCCTCTATTACTGATCTGGACGTTCTGCGCGTGGGTAGATGGTGGGCGGCCAGCACCTCCAACCGTGCGGTGGGATGAGAAGGAGCAGGTCAGCACACCTGACCCGGCCAAGATCACGGACGTCCTTGTAGACCCGTCGCGAAAGCTACAGAGGTTCGAATCCTTTACCCGCCACCAGGTGTACGAAGAAGCCCCTGACCAGCGTCAGCGCCGGTCAGGGGCTTCCTTTGTCAGTCTCGCTTGCGTCCCACTTCGACCGGGTCGACCCGGCCCACCGTGTCGCACACATGTCACCGTTCGACCATGTTCGCCTCAGGAGTGAAGTCCGATCCGTCGGGTGCCTGTCGGCCGGGAGATCGGGTGCACCAGGCCAGTGTGGCGTCGTCGTACGCCTTGGCGCGCGGCCACGTTCTGCCCTGCGGATCGCCGGCCTCCGCCGCCCGGACCCGCCGGATCACCTCGCCCGGCCCTTCCGTAGCGATGAGCGCGAGAACTTCCGGCCAGTCCGCCAGCGCGAACTGGTCCACCATGCGGCTGGCCCCGTCACTGAGCAGGACGGCACCCCTGATGTCCGCGACAGGCCGGCTCCCGGTCAGCGCTTCCGCCGCCACCCCCGGATCGTCGGCGGCGACCCAGAACCCGCCGGGCCGGTTGCGATGGACGCGCATGGTTTCGATGTATTCGCGCAGCGCCCGGTCGTGTTCCGGGCTCCCGTTCGGGGTGGCGTCCATCGCGGCGCGGTAGCGGCTGCCGACGGCGTCCACCCGACCGTCGGTGATGACCTCGGGACCGTTCCCGGCGCGGTCGAGGACCAGCACGGAGTCGGCGAGCACGAGGTGGTCGGCGTGGTCGTCGTCGACCCGGAGGATGGTGACGGTTGCTGACGGGCTGCTCGGGTCACCGATGTCGCAGGTGTCCCGGTGCGCGTCGGCGACCTCCGCGATGGCCTGACCGAGGATGGCGGTGAGTTCCCGACCGTCACCGGCGGCGAGCTGGGCGAGCAGTGCCCCGCCGAGCCGGCGGGTGTACCAGGCGACACCGTGCAGGCAGGTCGAGGTGGTGCCGGCCAGCCCGGCCCCGTCGAGCAGGACGACGGCATTCGGTACGGCACCGACGAAGTCCTCATTCGGCTGGTCGGGCTTGGCCGGGCTGGTTGCCATGACGACCTGCATCAGCGTCCTCCGTGCCGTTCAGGGACCGATGAACCGTGGCGTCGGTGACCGGCTTCGGTCGGTGGCCCATGGGCAGGCCCGTCCGAACCACCCGAGGTACGAGGATCGCCGGTCGATGTGACGTGCGGGTTATCCGATTTCGGTGGACCGTAGCCGGGTCAGGGTGACTCCGGCGAGGACCAGAGCGATTCCGGCCACGATCGCGGTCGTGACGGCCTCGCGGAGGATCACCCAGCCGAGGATCACGGCGACGACGGGCAGCAGGTAGGTGACCACCGAGGCGGCGGTCGGCCCCTCGTCGTCGATGATGCGGTAGTTCAGGACGTAGGCGGCCCCGGTGCCGAGCACCCCGAGGACGAGCAGGCTCGCCACCGCGTCGGGCCGCCACACCGGCGACTCCAGTCCGGCGAACGGCAGCGCCGGGACCAGCAGAACGGTGGCCGCGCCGAGTTGAGCTGCCGACAGCACGAGCGGCGGAAATCCGCGCCCGGGCAGGAACCGGCCCGTGTAGACGTAGCCGAGTCCGTAGCTGGCGGCTGCGGCGAGGCAGGCGAGGCCGCCCCAACTGGCGATCTCGCTCGCGGATTCCCATGGCGAGAAGATGACCAGGACGCCGAGGAACCCGAGGGTGAACCCGGTGGCCTTCTTGACGGTGACGGCCCGGTCGACGCCGACGAGGAAGGCCAGCAGCAACGTCCACAACGGCGTGGTCGCGTTCAGCACCCCCGCCACGTTCGACCCGATCGTCTCCTCGGCGACGCTGAACAACAGGTACGGCACGGCGTTGGCGACCAGGGCGGCCACGAACAGGTGACCCCACAGCCGCCCGTGCCTGGGAAAGCGGAGTCCCCGGGACAGCGCGATCGGGGTCAGGACCAGGAAGCCGAGCAGGAGCCGGGCGAACACGATCTGCACCGGGTTGAAGCCCCGCAACGCGAGCTTGATCCAGAGGAAGCCGGACCCCCACAGCAGCGCGAGACCGGCCACCCGGGCGATACCTGCCCGGGTGACCCGCTGGGGGTCAGTCGTCACCGAAATCCCGTCATTCAGGGTGTTCGCGTCGGTTCGGGTCATGTGGATGACTTACCTGATCCGCTCGCGGAGGAACAGTGCCCGATCTCCCGGAGCAGGCCGACGGGAGTTGACCGGGCGCGGCGGCTGATGCTGGCACCGGTGGGCCGGCCGGGGGAGGACCGGTGAGCGGCGGCGGCCCCCGGGGTCGGGCACGCGGAACGTCGGCGAGGATCGCGGGATGTCCGACGACCGCTTCATGCGTATCCACAGCCCCGAGTTCCAGGCGATGGCGGCGAGGGTGCTGCGGGCCACCGAGTTGACTTCCCGGCTGAACGTGCTGCCCTTCGACGACGAGGCCGGGCGGGGGGAACTGTTGGCGCAGCTTCTCGGCCGCCCGCTGCCGGCGCGGGTCACCATCTATCCGCCGTTCTTCACCGACCACGGTCTCAATCTGGAGATCGCGGAGCGGGTGTTCATCAACCAGAACTGCACGTTCCTCGACTATGCCGGTATCCGGCTCGGCGAGGGCGTCATGATCGGCCCGAAGGCCACCTTCATCACCCTCGGTCACCCGGTCGACCCCGCGCAGCGGCGGGAGTGGCTGACCGGTGCGCCCATCGATGTGGCGGAGAACGTCTGGATCGGGGCCGGCGCGACGATCCTCCCCGGCGTCAGCATCGGCCGCGACGCCGTGGTGGCGGCCGGCGCGGTGATCGCCGACGACGTCCCGCCCGCCACCCTGGTCACCGGCCCCAAAGCAGGTGTACGCCGCCAGTGGTGACCCCCACGCCTCCCGGCCGCGCACCGTTGGGGCGAGGTAGCGGTATCGAGGCAGGGTGGATACCGCTACGCGGGCCCAGCTGCGTTGATCATGCGCGACGCCCGTCCCGTCCAGGTCAGGGAGGCCGCGCGGGCTACGGCGTGGCCTCGTGGCCGGGTAGGCCGTGGGTACGCCGCCGCTGCTTCATCTCCGCCTCGTAGAGGTGCCGCCGGCCGTCGGCCAGCTTCTCCCGGGCGTACCGTTCGATCTCCTGGAACGTGGCGTAGTAGCCGTCGTCGAACTCCTCCACGATCTGGAACGTCCACCGGCCGGGCAGCAGGTTGCGCCCCAACAGCTCGTGTTCGACCCGGTCGGCCACCTCGTCGTGCCCGGCCCCGCGCAGCAGCTCCACCACCCGGTCCAGGGTGAGGTCCGCGCCGCCGACGAGCTGGTGCGCGGAGTAGAGGTGCCCGCGCACCCGGTGGATCGTCTCCAACGCCTCACTCAGCTTGCCCAACGCCTCGACCGTCGCGTCGTCGACTCCCGTCGGCCGCGCGTGCTCCTCGTCCACCGCACCATGCTGACCTGCCATGACCTCCGACATACCCCCCTACCGCCCGAGCTATCCCGGTCCTGCTCAGTCCGCCAGCCGGAACGCCAGCTGCGTCTTCCACGTGCTCCGGTCCGGGTCGTCGTCCGGGCCGAGGTGGTAGATCTCCAGTCGGCAGCCCCAGCGCTCACCCGTCCCGGTGTCGTCGGCGTCCCAGCGCAACCCGTGGTGCCGGGCCCAGTCCAGGAACGCCCCGGTGACCGCCACCAGTTCGTCGGGGTCGCCGACGTGGGTGGTGGTCAGGTAGCGGCCGGCCGGCAGGACGCCGGTGCCCATTGGTGCCTCGGCCGCGAGCCGCGTGCCGGCCGGGACCGGCACGCCCGCCTCGACCACCAGTTCCCGCGCCATGTCGATCACGTGGTACCGCAGGAAGTCCGGGCCGGCCGGGGTGATCCCCCGCGCGGTCAGCCAGTCGGCCAGGTCGGCCAGGGTGGCCGCGGCGTCGCCGATGGTCGCCATCGTCACCGTGCGTCGGATCCCCAGGTACGGCTGGGCCGCCCGCTGCTCGATCACCGGCGTCACCGGTGTCTGCGATGTCATGGATTCACGACATCATCGGGGTACGACATCACGGGGTCCGACCGCCTCTGGCGGGTGTTTCGCCTGCTCGCGCCGGCTCGCCACCGTACGCGCGTTTTGTCGTTGATCTGGTGCGGAGTCCGTCGACTCCCGACAGGCCGCTTCCGTACCTGACGAAATGAGCTATGGTGATCGATGTGACGGTTCCGGGAGCAGTCGTCGCGGCCCTCGACCACGACGGCCGCCCTGCTACCCGGAGAACGGCCCCGCGCCGTTAAGATCGGGTTTGCGTCGATAGTGACATTGGGCGATTCGTGGAGGCTGTTACCCGTCCTGGTGCCGCTGATCTGGCACGGGGAGGTGACGGTGGTGGGCCGAACGGCGGAACCTCTCCGCTGCTCGGACCAGCGCCGCTCTCCCCGCTTTTCTGGGTACCCGAGGTGTGGCACGATCGTGGAACCTCCACCATCCCCCGTGAACACTCTCTCGACAGGAGCAATCATGTCTGGTCGAAGGCTGGGCCGGCTGTTTGGCTCGCTCCTCGTGCTCGCCACCATCCTGGGTGGACTCGCCGTCGCCGGCGTCCAGTCCATCGATGGCAGCGCGCAAATGGCGGACGTCGTCTGGACGATGGGCGGCGCGCGCTAAGCCCCCGCGTCGTCCCCGCTCCCGGTGTCCTGGGGGTGACGTCTCTCAGGGAGAGGGTGGCGCATGGCCAGCCGAGATCAGCGGCGTAAGTCCACCGAACGCGCCTGGTTCATCACCGCCCCCCTGGCCCTGCTGGCCATCGTCTTCAGCACCGCGATCGGTGTCCTGCGGCCCGAGTTCGGGAAGTGGGGCCTGGCGTTCGTTCTCTTCGTGGCGATGACGGGGATCAGCATCCCGGTCCTCAACGTCATAGTCCGGCGGCAGTCCGTCGGGGTGACGTTGACCGAGGTGCCCCTCGTCGTCGCGCTCTTCTTCCTGCCACCGCTGATCGTGGTGCTCATATACACGCTCTCCGTGCTGATCTGGAGCGCGTCACACCGGTTCGCCCCGGCCAAGCTGTGGTTCAACGTCGCGAAGGCGGCGGCGGCCACCTCGTTGGCCGGGCTGCTCCTGCTGGCCCTGCCCCCGCTGGAAGGGGTGGGGCCGGGCACCTGGGGCATCCTGTTCCTGGCGGTCAACACCATCACCCTGGTCAGCCTGCTCTCGGTGGCCGGGGTGCACGTGCTGCTCCAGGGCTGGCAGGCCGGCCGGGAGGCGTTGCGTACCGCGCCGTCGGTCTTCCTCACCACCTCGATCAACGCCTCGGTGGGCCTGCTCGTCCTGATCGCGTTGAAGACCACCTGGTGGTCGGTGCTGCTGCTGGCCGCGTTGTTCGCGGCGTTGTTCCAGGTCTACCGTTCCTACTCGCAGTTCTTCCGGCAGCACCGCACCCTGACCGGCATGTACGACCTCACCCGGCTGCTCACCAACAGCGCCGAGGGGGCGCTCGCCGACATCCTCCTCGACCGGGTGCGGGCCCTGATGCAGGCCGAGTACGCCACCCTGTGGCTGCCCGCCCAGCGCCGGCACCCCGAGGTGCTGCTGACGGCCCGGGTCGACACCCCGGGCCTGCTGGACTTCGCGCCCACCCCGACGGTCTTCCGGGAACAGGCCCGTGAGCTGGGCAAGACGCTGTCCATCGGGCGGTTGCTCGGCGACGACACGGCCCTGCGCCGGGAGGTCGGCGCGCAGCAGGTCAAGGACGCGATCGTGGTGCCGCTGCGGTCCGGTCAGGCGGTGATCGGCACCCTGGAGGTCACCAACCGGCTCAGCGACATCGGCCACTTCACCACCAGCGACATCCCCGTCTTCGAGACCGTGGCCGCGCACGCCGCCGTCGCCCTGGAGAATTCCCGGCTGGTCGACCGGCTGCGCCACGACGCCTACCACGACGCGCTGACCACGCTGCCCAACCGGCGGCGGATCACCGCCGCCCTGGCCGAGGCGGTCAAGATCCGGGCGCCCGGCGAGGTGGTCGCCGTCCTGCTCTTCGACGTGGACGGCCTGCGGCAGGTCAACGAGTCCCTGGGCCACGCGGCGGGGGACAAGGTCCTCGTCGAGGTGGCCGAGCGGCTGCGCGCCTGCGCCCCCTCGTCGGCCCTGGTGGGTCGGGCCGGTGGGGACGAGTTCCTGGTGACGCTGCGGCTGGAGAACGCCGAGGCGGCCCTGGAACTGGCCGCCCAGCTCCGCGAGCAGATCCGCGACGAGATGGTCTTCGACGCGCTCACCCTCGACGTGGACACCGCGGTCGGGGTGGCGGTGCACCCGGATCACGGCAGCGAGGCCGCCGTCCTCCTGCAACGTGTCGACCTGGCGGCCACCGCGGCCAAGGCGGTGCCGGGCAGCGTGCAGTTGTTCAATCCGGCGCTGGAGTCGCGGTCGCTGCGCCGGCTCGGGCTCGCCGGTGACCTGCGCCGCGCCCTCGACGAGGGGGAGCTGGAGGTCTACTTCCAGCCGAAGGTGACCCTGCGGGACCGCCGCCTGCTCGGGGTGGAGTGCCTGGCCCGCTGGGAGCACCCGGCGCACGGCACGGTCTCCCCGGAGGACTTCGTCGCGGTCGCCGAGCACACCGGGCAGTTGGGCCGGCTCACCGAGTTCGTCCTCCGGGAGGGGCTGCGCCGCAGCCGGGACTGGAGCCGCACCGGGCAGCCGTTGGCGGTGGCGGTCAACATCGCCGCCCGCTCGCTGACCGACAGGCGCTTCCCGGACCGGGTCGGTGAGCTGCTGACCGAGTACGGCGTCCCGCCGCAGCTGCTGACCGTCGAGATCCCGGAGGCGGCGGTCCTCGACGGCACCGAGCGGCCCATCCCCACCCTGCGCCGGCTGCGGGACCTCGGCGTCCGGCTGGCGGTGGACGACTTCGGCACGGGCAACTCGTCGCTGGCCCAGCTGCGCCGGCTGCCGGTGCACGAGGTGAAGGTGGACCGGTCGTTCGTGCAGGGGATGGCGACCGACCCGGGGGACCTGGCGATCGTGAACGCGGTGGTGTCGCTGTCCCAGCAGTTCGGCCTGTCGGTGGTGGCCGAGGGGGTGGAGAGCGAGCTGACCCTCGAACTGCTCCAGGACATCGGCTGCGAGATCGGGCAGGGCTTCCTGTTCAGCCGGCCGCTGCCGTACGAGCGGCTGGAGGCCTGGTTCGGTGCCCAGACCGACCAGGAGGCGGTCGATCCGGACGCGCTGCCGAGGCTCCGTGTCGTGCCCTGAGCTGCGGCGATGCGGTACAGGGGGATCCCATTTCACCCCTGGCGCGGTGCCGTGTAATGTATCCCCTGCGCGACGCCCTCCGGGGTGATCGGGTAGGCCCCCTTAGCTCAGTCGGCAGAGCGTCTCCATGGTAAGGAGAAGGTCTACGGTTCGATTCCGTAAGGGGGCTCAGAGGGTCCGGCTGGACCCGCCTGCGGCGGTGTAGCTCAGATGGCAGAGCAAGCGGCTCATAATCGCTGTGTCGCCGGTTCAAGTCCGGCCACCGCTACTCTCGTCCTTCGGGCTCACCCCCGGTGGTCGGTGGGACGGGCGCCACTGGCGCCCGCTTTGCATGTCCAGGCGTTGTCCGCGTAGGCTGATGCGCTGTAGTTGATATCCGTAGCGAGGAAGGCACTCCGCCGTGGCGAAGGCGACCGATGTCCGGCCGAAGATCACTTTGGCGTGTGTGGAGTGCAAGGAGCGCAACTACATCACGCGCAAGAACCGCCGCAACGACCCGGACCGCATCGAGCTGAAGAAGTTCTGCCCCCGGGACGGCAAGCACACGATCCACCGCGAGACCCGCTGACCTGCGGCCGGTACTGGCCGGCCCGCTCCGCAGCGTTTCCCCGGACGCCGATCCGCACGGCTGGCGCGACCCCTTCCAAGGGCGCCCGCCCGTACGGGTCGGCGTTCGTGCGTCCCGTGTAGGTTCGGCGGCATGTCCCTGGACCCGTCCTTCGTCGGCCGGACGTACCCGCCGACCGCCCCCTACCAGGTGGGCCGAGAAAAGATCCGCGAGTTCGCCACCGCCATCGGCGCCACCGACCCGGCCCACCACGACCCGGCGGCGGCCCAGGCGCTCGGCCACCCGGACGTGGTCGCCCCGCCCACCTTCCCGGTCCTGATCACCATGGCCGCCAGCCAGCAGATCGTCGACGATCCGGCGCTCGGGGTCGACTACAGCCGGGTGGTGCACGGCGACCAGCGGTTCGCCTACACCCGGCCGGTGGTGGCCGGGGACGAGCTGGTCTGTGTGAACACCATCGAGGAGATCAGCTCCCGCAGCGGGCACGGCTTCCTCACCACCCGCACCGACGTGACCACCGTGGCCGGTGAGCCGGTGGTCGCCGTCTGGTCCAAGCTCGTCGTCCGTGGGGAGTCCTGACGTGGACCTGTCGACCCGTACGTTCCGGGTGACCCGGGCGGACCTGGTCCGCTACGCGGGCGCCTCGGGGGACTTCAACCCGATCCACTGGAGCGACCGGACGGCCACGAAGGTGGGGCTGCCCGGGGTGATCGCCCACGGCATGTTCACCATGGCGCTGGTCGGCCGGGCGGTCACCGAGTGGGCCGGCGCGCCCGACGCGGTGGTCGAGTTCGGGGTCCGGTTCACCCGGCCGGTGGTCGTCCCCGACGACGACGAGGGCACCGAGATCACCGTCGACGCGGTGGTCAAGGAGGTCACCGAAACCGGCCTGACCAGGCTCGATGTGACCGTCCGGTGCGGTGGCGAGAAGGTCCTGTCGCAGGCGCGGGCGACCGTGCGGACGGCCGGCTGAGGGTTCGTCGGCACGGACCGGGCGGGACCGGTTGGGAAAGTCGGGGTGCTACCCGTACACTGGTCCGCCGTGGGGCAAGTGACCCCTGCTCGGCCGTGCAGGCCGGGTGGGGCGAGCGTTGCCGCACAGGGGTGTAGCTCAATTGGCAGAGCAGCGGTCTCCAAAACCGCAGGCTGCAGGTTCAAGTCCTGTCACCCCTGCGCCTCAGGCCTGACCGTTCCCGTGGGTCGCGCCGCCGCAAGGCGGCGTCCGGCCCGTGGTGGTGGCATCGGCGGGGTGGCTTCGAGGCGACTCGGAGCCCTTCGTCCGGTCCGCCGGCCGCGGCCCGTCGCGGGACGGTTGGTCCGGCCGGCGTGACCAGCGCCGCGTACGCCTCCCGGCGTACGAACCGACATCCCGCGACGGAGGGCGAAGTGGCCGAGAGCAAGCGGCGCGGCGAGGACGCCGGCGACGACGGTCTGCGCGACGAGCGTGACGACGTCGTCGACGAGGTGACCGCCGACAGCGACGCCACCGACGACGACGCCACCGACGCGGACGAGCCGGTATCCCGGGGTGGCACCGCGACCCGGTCGCGGACCCGTGCGGGTGCCGCCGACAGCAAGTCGAAGACCCGCTCCGAGACCGACCGGGTGGGGCCGTTCGGCCGCATCGCGCGTTTCTTCCGCGAGGTCGTCGCCGAACTGCGTAAGGTCATCTGGCCGACCCGCAAGGAGCTGCTGACCTACACCGCCGTGGTGGTCACCTTCGTCGCGGTGATGCTGACCATCGTGGGCCTGCTCGACTTCGCCTTCGCGAAGGGCGTGCTGTGGGTCTTCGGCAGCCCCAGCTGACCGGCCGACTGAGCCGATAGTGACGGAAGTGAGCAAGCGTGCCTGAGTACGACGAGACCGCCGGGACCACGGACGACCAGTCCACGGTCGCGACGGCGGCGAGTGACGAGTCGGTCGAGGCCGCCAGCGAGCCGGAATTCCCGACCACGGAGCCGGAGCCGGACGAGGACTACGACCCGGTCGCCGAGCTGCGCCAGAAGCTGCGCTACGCGCCCGGCGACTGGTACGTGGTGCACTCGTACGCCGGTTACGAGAACAAGGTCAAGACCAACCTCGAGACCCGGATCACCTCCCTCGACATGGAGGAGTTCATCTACCAGGTCGAGGTCCCGACCCGGGAAGAGGTCGAGGTCAAGAACGGCAAGCGTTCCCAGATCCAGGCCAAGGTCTTCCCCGGCTACATCCTGGTCCGGATGGAGCTGACCGCCGAGTCCTACTCCTGCGTGCGCAACACGCCGGGGGTCACCGGGTTCGTGGGGGCCACCGACCGGGCCGACCGGCCGGCGCCGCTGAGCCTCGACGAGGTGCTCAAGTGGCTGGCGCCGGCGGTGGAGACCGAGCAGAAGAAGGCCAAGCCCGAGATCAAGGTCCTCGACTTCGAGGTGGGCGACTCGGTCACCGTCACCGACGGGGCGTTCGCCTCGCTGCCGGCGACGATCAGCGAGATCAACGCCGACCAGCAGAAGCTCAAGGTGCTGGTGTCGATCTTCGGCCGGGAGACCCCGGTCGAGCTGAACTTCAACCAGGTCGCCAAGATCTGACGTCGTTGTCGTAGCCGGCGGTGGGCCACGGCCCGCCGCCGGCGACGTCGTTCCGCCCCGGCGCGGACCTCGGCGCAGAGGGTCGCCGGGCGCTGCGCTACCCTTGAATGTCGTCGCTGTGGCACCGCGCTGACCGTGCGCGCCCGTGGCCGGCACCTTTCCCAGTTCCAAGCCCCAGGAAGTGACATGCCTCCGAAGAAGAAGCTCGTCAAGACGTTCACGCTTCAGCTGAAGGCGGGCCAGGCGACCCCGGCGCCGCCGGTGGGCCCCGCGCTCGGTCAGCACGGCGTGAACATCATGGAGTTCTGCAAGTCCTACAACGCGCAGACCGAGTCCCAGCGGGGCGACATCGTCCCCGCCGAGATCAGCGTCTACGAGGACCGCTCCTTCACCTTCGTCCTGAAGACCCCGCCCGCCGCCCGGCTGCTGCTCAAGGCCGCCGGTGTGGACAAGGGCTCCGGCGTGCCGCAGAGCCAGAAGGTCGGCTCGGTGAGCCAGGCCCAGGTGCGCGAGATCGCCGAGAAGAAGATGGTCGACCTCAACGCCAACGACATCGACCAGGCTGCGAAGATCATCGCCGGTACCGCCCGGTCGATGGGCATCGTCGTCAACGACTGACGCCGTCAGTCCCCCTGACCAGTTCGTGGGAGGGCACGCGTCGACCGCGGCCCGCCAGAGACCACAGGAGTAACCCGAGATGCAGCGCAGCAAGACGTACCGCAAGGCCGCCGAGGCGATCGACAAGTCGAAGCTCTACACCCCGGCCGAGGCGGTCAAGCTCGCCAAGGACACCACCAGCGCCAAGTTCGACGCCACGGTCGAGGTCGCCATGCGCCTCGGCGTCGACCCCCGCAAGGCGGACCAGATGGTCCGCGGCGTGGTCAACCTGCCGCACGGCACCGGTAAGACCGCCCGCGTGATCGTCTTCGCCGCCGGCGCGAAGGCCGAGGAGGCCGTCGCCGCCGGTGCCGACGAGGTGGGCACGGACGAACTGGTCGCCCGGATCCAGGGCGGCTGGCTGGACTTCGACGCGGCGATCGCCACGCCGGACCAGATGGCCAAGATCGGCCGGATCGCGCGGATCCTGGGCCCGCGCGGCCTGATGCCGAACCCGAAGACCGGCACCGTGACCATGGACGTCACCAAGGCCGTCTCGGACATCAAGGGCGGCAAGATCACCTTCCGGGTGGACAAGCACTCCAACCTTCACCTGATCATCGGCAAGGCCTCGTTCTCCGAGACCCAGCTGATCGACAACTACGCCGCGGTGCTGGACGAGGTGCTCCGCGCCAAGCCGTCCGCGGCCAAGGGCAAGTACCTCAAGAAGGTCACCCTGGCCACCACGATGGGTCCGGGCGTCCCGATCGACCCGAACGTGGTGAAGAACCTCCAGGAGACCGCCGTCGAGGGCTGATCCCGACCGCTCCCGCGCAGGGGCCCCGCCACGCACCGTGGCGGGGCCCCTGCCGTGTGTCGGGCTGTGGCAGGCTCACCCCATGCGACTGGAGGACGTCCGGCTCCGGTACCACCGGGGCGGCCCCTGGGTACTGCGCGGCGTCTCGGCCCGCCTCGACCCGGGCGAGGTGGTGGTGGTGCTCGGCCGCAACGGGGCCGGCAAGTCGACCCTGCTGCAACTCTGCGCCGGGGTGCTGCGCCCGGTCCGGGGCCGGGTGGTCGACCGCCCGCACCGGGTCGGCTGGGTGCCCGAGCGGTTCCCCGCCGACCAGCCGTTCACCGTGACCCGCTACCTCACCGCCATGGGCCGGGCCGCCGGCCTGGGTCGGGCCGACGCCGACCGGGCCGTCGACAGGTGGACCGACCGGCTGGGCCTGGCCCCGTTCCGTGCGGTCCGCCTCCCCGACCTGTCCAAGGGCACCGCGCAGAAGGTCGGCCTGGCCCAGGCGATGCTGCGGACCCCCGGTCTGCTGGTCCTCGACGAGCCCTGGGAGGGGCTGGACGCCGCCGCCCGGGGCCTGGTCCCGGAACTGGTCGACGAGGTACTGGCGGCCGGGGGAGCGGTCCTGGTCAGCGACCACCGGGGCGAGACGGTCCGGCTCTCCGGGGCCCGGCACTGGACGGTCGCCGACGGCCTGGTCACCGACGAGCCGGCCGCCGCTGATGCCGCCGTCGCCGTGGTCGAGGTCGCGGTGCCGGCCGCGCGGGTGGCCGGCACCGTCGCCCGGTTGCGCGCCGACGGCCACCAGATCCTGCGGGTACGCGAACCCGCCGGCACGCCCCGGGGGGCGGCTGCGCCGCCGGCACCCGTCCCGCCCGCCGGGGCCGGGTCGGCCGGTGAGCCGGCGCGGGACGGCCGGGCGGGGGAGGTGGCCCGGTGACCGCCCTGGTCCGGATGCGGCTGGCCGGCTTCCTGCGTACCGGACGGGCGCTGGCGCCGCTGCTGGCCGGCCTGCTGGCCCTCGGCATCCTGTACGGCGGCGGCCGCGCCCGCCCGGCGGAGGCGTACGGCGTCAGCGCGGTGGTGCTCTTCCCGGTGCTGGCCTGGCAGACCAAGATCCTGCTGGACGTCGAACCGGACGTGCAGCGCCGGCTGGCGCAGGTGCTCGTCGGTCCGGTCCGGGAGCGGCTCGCCGGGCTGCTCGCGGCCGTGCTCGCCGGGGTGGGCACGGTGCTGGTCGCGCTGGTCTTCCCGTGGCCGGTCGGCGGGGTGGCCGCGCCCGGTCCGGATGATCCGCCGGTGGTGGCGGCGTTGGCCCTTGGCCTGTGGGCGCACCTGCTCGCCCTGCTGCCCGCGGTGGCCCTGGGTGCCCTGGCCAGCCGGGCGCTCACCCGCAGCGCCGGGTACGGCGTCGCCGTGCTCGCCCTGGGCGCGGTCGGCACCCTGGCGCTGGGCCTGCGCGGCTCGGTGGTGCCCTGGCTGGTGCCGCCGGTGCTGGCCACCGCGCGGGCGCTCGCCGGTTCCCTGCCCACCGGCACCGCGCTGCTCCTGTCGGCCTGGGCGCTGGTCTGGGCGGGGGTGGCGCTGGCCGGCTACGTCCGGTGGCGGCGGGTCCGCCCGTGACCGGCGGAGGGCGATTTGGTGATGGCCGGGCCGTCGCGTAACCTGGTCGGGTAGTTCCACCCAGAGACCGCTGGTCACCGTGCCCCGGCACGGTCGAAGGCTCCGCGATGACGGGCGACCCGCGCAGGGCGGTAAGCGTAGTTCGGTTCCTCCCCGTGGTCCGTCGACCATGGTGATCGGCCCCGCCCTCGCCCCGCGCGCCCTGCGCCGGGGCTTTTTCGTTGTCGTGACGCCTCCGGCGCCGTCACCGAGCCCCGTGCTCCCCGACGGCGACCAGCTCCGAGTAACGAGAGAGGAGGGACATGGCGGACAAGCCGATCCGGGCCGACAAGGCCACGGCCGTCGCTGAGCTGACCGAGAGCTTCCGTACCTCGGGCGCTGCGGTGCTCACCGAGTACCGTGGTCTGACGGTTTCCCAGCTCACCCAGCTGCGGCGCTCGCTCGGCAAGGAGACCACCTACACGGTCGCGAAGAACACGCTGGCCAAGCGTGCCGCGACCGAGGCGGGCATCTCCGGCCTCGACGAGCTGTTCACCGGTCCTACCGCGCTGACTTTCGTTTCGGGCGACGTCGTCGAGGCGGCGAAGGGTCTTCGCGACTTCGCGAAGGCCAACCCGAAGCTCGTCATCAAGGGCGGTGTGTTCGAGGGCAAGGCCATTTCCGCGGCCGAGGTCACGAAGCTCGCCGACCTGGAGTCCCGTGAGGTGCTGCTGGCCAAGCTGGCCGGCGCGATGAAGGGCAACCTGAGCAAGGCCGCGGCCCTGTTCCAGGCGCCGCTCTCCAAGGCCGCCCGCGCGGCGGCCGCCCTGGCGGACAAGAAGCGCGAGCAGGAGGGCGCCGAGGCGGCCTGAGGCCTCCCGGCGCACCACGTTCTTTAATTTTCATTGCGAGAAAGGACGCCAGACATGGCGAAGCTCAGCACCGACGAGCTGCTCGACGCGTTCAAGGAGATGACGCTGATCGAGCTCTCCGAGTTCGTGAAGCAGTTCGAGGAGACCTTCGAGGTCACCGCCGCCGCGCCGGTCGCGGTCGCCGCCGCCGGTGGTGCCGGTGGCGCCGCCGCCGCGCCGGTCGAGGAGGAGAAGGACGAGTTCGACGTCGTCCTCGAGGCCGACGGTGGCAAGAAGATCCAGGTCATCAAGGTCGTGCGTGAGCTGACCGGCCTGGGCCTCAAGGAGGCCAAGGACGCGGTCGAGTCCGCGCCGAAGGCGATCCTGGAGAAGGTCAACAAGGAGACCGCCGAGAAGGCGAAGGCCAAGCTCGAGGGTGAGGGCGCCAAGGTCACCCTCAAGTGACCTGTGGTCGACCCCTGCGGTCGACCGTGGCGCGTGTCCGGCTCGGGTGAGCCGCGGCACACCGCAAAATGAACGGGCGGTGATCCGACAGACGGATCACCGCCCGTCATGCTTGGTGACTCCGGGTATCAGTGGTGTGAGCAGGGTGTTCGCACTCGTGGTGCGACATGGCGGTGTCGCGGTGGGTAGCCCATCCGTGGGAAACCCGGCGAGCAGGCGCTTGGAGCCTCTTGACGTGGCCCCGGCCTGCCAGGCACGCTGACACCAGCAAGACCTTCCGCGCTTGCGACGGCCCCCTCTTGGGTAAAGGCTGCGGCAGCACCAGCAGTCGCTCCACCCGAGCGGTCCGACAGGAACGTCGTGTTCCGAGCGGCCCGGTACGACCCCGTTCTCCGGGGTCCCGAGGCGCGTTCCGCGACGACCTGCGGGATGGGCTGGACAGCGGTTAGCCTCTCGGCTACACTGCTAGTTTGCGCTGCCTTCCGACTTGACCCCTGCTCGGAAATGTCCGGTTACGGATATTTCTGGTGGGGTCATTGGAGTGCACGCGTACCAGCCGTTCTGCAGCACCGGTCCTCGGAAGGACGCATCTTGGCAGCTTCCCGCCCTGCGAAGACCAGTCGTACGTCGAGCGCTTTCGCGCCCCGCCGAGTTTCTTTCGGCAGGATCACCGAACACCTCGAGGTCCCCAACCTCCTCGCCATCCAGAACGAGTCCTTCGACTGGCTCGTCGGCAACGAGGCTTGGCAGGGCCGGTCGGCGGACGACCCGCACGCACGCTCGGGTCTCGCGGAAATCCTCGACGAGATCAGTCCCATTGAGGACTTTTCCGGCACCATGTCGCTGTCCTTCTCGGCACCGCGCTTCGACGAGGTCAAGGCCTCGATCGAGGAGTGCAAGGAGAAGGACCTGACCTACTGCGCCCCGCTGTTCGTGACGGCGGAGTTCACCAACAACACCACCGGCGAGATCAAGAGCCAGACGGTGTTCATGGGTGACTTCCCGATGATGACGCCCAAGGGCACCTTCATCATCAACGGCACCGAGCGCGTCGTGGTCAGCCAGCTCGTCCGGTCCCCGGGCGTCTACTTCGACAAGCAGCCGGACAAGACCTCCGACCGCGACCTCTCCAGCGTCAAGGTCATCCCCAGCCGGGGTGCCTGGCTGGAGTTCGACATCGACAAGCGCGACACGGTCGGCGTCCGCATCGACCGCAAGCGCCGGCAGGCCGTCACGGTCCTGCTCAAGGCCATCGGTTGGTCCGCCGAGCAGATCCGCGAGAAGTTCGGCTGGTCCGAGCTGATGATGACCACGCTCGAGAAGGACCACATCGCCGGCCAGGACGAGGCCCTGCTCGACATCTACCGCAAGCTCCGCCCTGGCGAGCCGCCGACCCGCGAGAACGCCCAGACCCTGCTCGACAACCTCTTCTTCAACCCGAAGCGGTACGACGTCGCCAAGGTCGGGCGCTACAAGTTCAACAAGAAGCTCGAACTGGACGTGCCGATCACCACCGGCACGCTCACCGAGGACGACGTCGTCGCCACCGTGGAGTACCTCTGCCGGCTGCACGCCGGTGAGGACGGCTACGAGGCCGACGACATCGACCACTTCGGCAACCGTCGCCTGCGTACCGTGGGCGAGCTGATCCAGAACCAGGTCCGGGTGGGTCTCTCCCGGATGGAGCGGGTCGTCCGCGAGCGGATGACCACCCAGGACGTCGAGGCGATCACGCCGCAGACCCTGATCAACATCCGCCCGGTGGTGGCGGCGATCAAGGAGTTCTTCGGCACGTCGCAGCTGTCCCAGTTCATGGACCAGACCAACCCGCTGGCGGGCCTGACCCACCGGCGGCGGCTGAGCGCGCTCGGCCCGGGTGGTCTGTCCCGGGAGCGGGCCGGCTTCGAGGTCCGCGACGTGCACCCGTCCCACTACGGCCGGATGTGCCCGATCGAGACGCCGGAAGGCCCGAACATCGGCCTGATCGGCGCGCTGTCCACCTTCGCCCGGGTCAACCCGTTCGGCTTCATCGAGACGCCGTACCGGAAGGTCGTCGAGGGTCGGGTCACCGACCAGATCGACTACCTGACCGCGGACGAGGAGGACCGGTTCGTCAAGGCCCAGGCCAACGCGCCGCTCAAGGCCGACGGCACGTTCGCCGAGGACCGGGTCCTGGTCCGCCGTAAGGGCGGCGAGACCGAGGACGTCGCGCCCGGCGCGGTCGACTACATGGACGTGTCGCCGCGGCAGATGACCTCGGTCGCGACCGCGATGATCCCGTTCCTGGAGCACGACGACGCCAACCGCGCGCTGATGGGCGCGAACATGCAGCGTCAGGCGGTGCCGCTGGTCAAGGCGGAGTCGCCGCTGGTCGGCACCGGCATGGAGTACCGCGCCGCAGTCGACGCCGGTGACGTGGTGGTGGCCGAGGTCGGCGGCGTGATCGAGGATCTCTGCGCCGACTACATCACCATCCACCAGGACGACGGCCACCGCCGGACGTACCTGCTGCACAAGTTCCGCCGCTCCAACGCCGGCTCCTGCGTCAACCAGAAGCCTGTCGTCTTCGAGGGCGACCGCGTCGAGGCCGGCCAGGTCATCGCCGACGGGCCGTGCACCGACGAGGGCGAGATGGCGCTCGGACGCAACCTGCTGGTCGCGTTCATGTGCTGGGAGGGTCACAACTACGAGGACGCGATCATCCTGTCGCAGCGCCTCGTGCAGCAGGACGTGCTCACCTCGATCCACATCGAGGAGCACGAGGTCGACGCCCGGGACACCAAGCTCGGCCCGGAGGAGATCACCCGGGACATCCCGAACGTCAGCGAGGAGATGCTCGCCGACCTCGACGAGCGCGGCATCATCCGGATCGGCGCCGAGGTCGTCCCCGGCGACATCCTGGTCGGCAAGGTCACGCCGAAGGGCGAGACCGAGCTGACCCCGGAGGAGCGGCTGCTGCGCGCGATCTTCGGCGAGAAGGCCCGGGAGGTCCGGGACACCTCGCTGAAGGTGCCGCACGGCGAGACCGGCACGGTCATCGGGGTGCGGACCTTCTCCCGCGAGGACGGCGACGAACTGCCGCCGGGCGTCAACGAGCTGGTCCGGGTGTACGTCGCCCAGAAGCGCAAGATCCAGGACGGCGACAAGCTCGCCGGCCGGCACGGCAACAAGGGTGTCATCTCGAAGATCCTGCCGATCGAGGACATGCCGTTCCTGGAGGACGGCACCCCGGTCGACATCGTGCTGAACCCGCTGGGTGTGCCGTCCCGGATGAACATTGGCCAGGTCCTGGAGACCCACCTCGGGTGGGTGGCCAAGACCGGCTGGAGCGTGGACGGCGACGACACCGAGTGGAAGCGTCAGCTCCGCTCGATCGAGGCGCACGAGTCCGAGCCGGACACCAACGTGGCCACGCCGGTCTTCGACGGTGCCCGCGAGGAGGAGATCTCCGGTCTGCTCGCGTCGACCCTGCCCAACCGGGACGGCAAGCAGCTGATCGGTTCCTCCGGCAAGGCGCAGCTGTTCGACGGTCGTTCCGGCGAGCCGCTGCCCGACCCGATCGCGGTCGGCTACATCTACATCCTGAAGCTCAACCACCTGGTCGACGACAAGATCCACGCCCGGTCGACCGGACCGTACTCGATGATCACGCAGCAGCCGCTGGGTGGTAAGGCGCAGTTCGGTGGCCAGCGCTTCGGTGAGATGGAGTGCTGGGCCATGCAGGCGTACGGCGCC
This sequence comes from Micromonospora sp. WMMD723, assembly GCF_049863385.1. NCBI lineage: Bacteria > Bacillati > Actinomycetota > Actinomycetes > Micromonosporales > Micromonosporaceae > Micromonospora > Micromonospora sp. WMMD723. The sequence goes on along the minus strand of NZ_JBMKNR010000001.1, from coordinate 1,146,959 downwards.
GCCTACGCCCTGCAGGAACTGCTGACCATCAAGTCCGATGACGTCCTGGGCCGGGTCAAGGTCTACGAGGCGATCGTCAAGGGCGAGAACATCCCCGAGCCGGGCATCCCGGAGTCGTTCAAGGTGCTGCTCAAGGAGCTCCAGTCGCTGTGCCTGAACGTCGAGGTGCTCAGCAGCGACGGGGTGGCCCTGGAGATGCGCGAGACCGACGACGAGGTGTTCCGGGCCGCGGAGGAGCTGGGCATCGACCTGTCCCGGCGCGAGCCGAGCTCGGTCGAAGAGGTGTAAGTGGTGCGGGTCGGGGGCCGGTTGTCCGGCTCCCGACCCCGCCCGTGATCTAGCTGTAAAGACGACGACATAGGGGACATAGTGCTCGACGTCAACTTCTTCGACGAGCTGCGCATCGGCCTCGCGACCGCGGACGACATCCGTCAGTGGTCGCACGGCGAGGTCAAGAAGCCCGAGACGATCAACTACCGCACCCTCAAGCCGGAGAAGGACGGGCTCTTCTGCGAGAAGATCTTCGGTCCTCAGCGGGACTGGGAGTGCTACTGCGGCAAGTACAAGCGGGTCCGGTTCAAGGGCATCATCTGTGAGCGCTGCGGCGTCGAGGTGACCCGCTCCAAGGTCCGTCGTGAGCGGATGGGGCACATCGAGCTGGCCGCTCCGGTGACCCACATCTGGTACTTCAAGGGCGTGCCGAGCCGGCTGGGCTACCTGCTGGACCTCGCCCCCAAGGATCTCGAAAAGATCATCTACTTCGCCTCGTACGTCGTGACGAGCGTGGACGCCGAGGCGCGTCACCGCGACCTCTCGACGATCGAGAACGAGATCCTCGCCGAGAAGCGGCAGTCCGAGAACAGCCGCGACTCGGAGATCGAGAAGCGGGCCGCCAAGCTGGAGGCCGACCTGGCCGAGCTGGAGGCCGAGGGTGCCAAGGCGGACGTCCGGCGCAAGGTCAAGGAGGGCGGAGAGCGCGAGATGCGCCAGATCCGCGACCGGGCCCAGCGCGAGATCGACCGCCTCGACGAGGTCCTCGACACCTTCCGCAAGCTCGACTCCAAGCAGCTGGTCACCGACGAGCTGCTCTACCGCGAGCTGCGTGACCGGTTCGGCGAGTACTTCACCGGTGGCATGGGCGCCGAGGCGATCAAGGCGCTGGTCCAGAACATGGACCTCGACGCCGAGGCGGAGAGCCTGCGCGAGACCATCCGCTCCGGCAAGGGCCAGCGCAAGATCCGCGCGCTCAAGCGGCTGAAGGTCGTCGCGGCGTTCCTGAACACCCGCAACTCGCCGCTGGGCATGGTGCTGGACTGCGTCCCGGTCATCCCGCCGGACCTGCGCCCGATGGTGCAGCTCGACGGTGGCCGCTTCGCGACCTCCGACCTGAACGACCTGTACCGCCGCGTGATCAACCGGAACAACCGGCTCAAGCGGCTGATCGACCTCGGTGCCCCCGAGATCATCGTCAACAACGAGAAGCGGATGCTCCAGGAGGCCGTCGACGCGCTGTTCGACAACGGCCGTCGCGGCCGGCCGGTCACCGGCCCGGGTAACCGCCCGCTCAAGTCGCTGTCCGACATGCTCAAGGGCAAGCAGGGCCGGTTCCGGCAGAACCTGCTCGGCAAGCGCGTCGACTACTCCGGCCGTTCGGTCATCGTGGTCGGCCCCAAGCTGAAGCTGCACCAGTGCGGCCTGCCCAAGCAGATGGCGCTGGAGCTGTTCAAGCCGTTCGTGATGAAGCGGCTGGTCGACCTCAACCACGCGCAGAACATCAAGTCCGCCAAGCGGATGGTCGAGCGGCAGCGCCCGGTCGTGTGGGACGTGCTGGAAGAGGTCATCGGCGAGCACCCGGTGCTGCTCAACCGCGCGCCGACGCTGCACCGCCTGGGCATCCAGGCCTTCGAGCCGCAGCTGGTCGAGGGCAAGGCGATCCAGATCCACCCGCTGGTCTGCACCGCGTTCAACGCCGACTTCGACGGTGACCAGATGGCGGTGCACGTGCCGCTGTCGGCCGAGGCCCAGGCCGAGGCGCGGATCCTGATGCTGTCGTCGAACAACATCCTCAAGCCGGCCGACGGCAAGCCCGTCACCATGCCCACCCAGGACATGGTCATCGGCCTCTACCACCTCACCCACCTGACCCCGGGCGGGGTCGGCGAGGGCCGGGCGTTCAGCTCGGACGCCGAGGCGCGGATGGCCTTCGACGCGGGCGAGCTGCACCTGCAGACCCCGGTCAAGATCCGGCTGCGGGACGTGATCGGTGTCGACAACGGCAACGGCGCCCAGCCCTGGGTCGCCCCGGAGGGCTGGGTCGAGGGCGAGCCGCTGACCGTGGAGACCACGCTCGGCCGGGTCCTGTTCAACGAGACGCTGCCGCAGGGCTACCGCTTCGTGAACTACGAGATCCGCAAGGGTCAGCTCTCCGCGATCGTCAACGACCTCGCCGAGCGCTTCCCCAAGGTGGCGCTGGCCGCCACCCTGGACGGTCTCAAGGAGGCCGGCTTCCACTGGGCCACCTGGTCCGGCGTCACCATCGGCATGGAGGACGTCATCGCTCCGCCGCGCAAGCGGGAGATCCTGGAGCGGTACGAGAAGGAAGCCGACCGGATCGACAAGCAGTACCAGCGTGGTCTGATGACCGCCGAGGAACGTCGCGGCGAACTCATCGAGATCTGGACCAAGGCGACCAACGAGGTCGCCAAGGAGATGGACACCGCGCTGCCGCAGGAGAACCCGCTGTGGAAGATGATCAACTCGGGCGCCCGCGGTAACCTGCTCCAGCTCCGGCAGATCGCGGCGATCCGTGGTCTGGTGGCCAACCCGAAGGGCGAGATCATCCCGCGACCCATCAAGGCGTCGTACCGGGAGGGTCTGTCCGTGCTGGAGTACTTCATCTCCACGCACGGTGCCCGTAAGGGTCTGGCGGACACCGCGCTGCGGACCGCCGACTCGGGTTACCTGACCCGTCGTCTGGTGGACGTCTCGCAGGACGTCATCATCCGCGAGGAGGACTGCGGCACCGACCGGGCGATCCCGATGCAGATCGGCGAGCGTCTGGAGGGTGGCCGGCTGGTCGTCCACGAGCACGCCGAGACCAGCGTGCACGCCCGTACCCTGGCCGACGACATCAAGGGGCCGGACGGCACCGTGGTGGCCCACCGGGGTCAGGACATCAACTCCATCGGGGTCGACAAGATCGTCGCCGCCGGGGTGGAGACGGTCCGGGTGCGCAGCGTGCTCACCTGCGAGTCGAAGCTGGGCGTCTGCGGTGCGTGCTACGGCCGTTCGCTGCCGACCGGCAAGACCGTGGACGTCGGCGAGGCGGTCGGCATCATCGCCGCCCAGTCGATCGGTGAGCCGGGTACCCAGCTGACGATGCGTACCTTCCACACCGGTGGTGTCGCGGGTGAGGACATCACCCAGGGTCTGCCGCGTGTCCAGGAGATCTTCGAGGCCCGTATCCCGAAGGGCAAGGCGCCCATCGCCGACACCCCGGGCCGGATCCGGATCGAGGACGGCGAGCGGTCCCGGAAGATCATCGTGGTGCCTGACGACGGCAGCGACGAGATCGTCTACGACAAGATCTCCAAGCGGGTCCGGCTGCGGACCCACGACGGGGACCACGTCGAGGTCGGCGAGAAGCTCACCGAGGGCACCATCGACCCGCACGAGCTGCTGCGCATCCTCGGCCCGCGCGCGGTTCAGGTCCACCTGACCCAGGAGGTCCAGGAGGTCTACCGCTCGCAGGGTGTGCTCATCCACGACAAGCACATCGAGATCATCATCCGCCAGATGCTCAAGCGGGTGACGGTCATCGACTCCGGCTCGACCGAGTTCCTGCCGGGTGTGCTGGTCGACCGGGCGCTGTTCGAGTCGGAGAACCGCCGGCTCGTCGGCGAGGGTGGCGAGCCCGCCGCCGGTCGTCCGGTGCTGATGGGTATCACCAAGGCCTCGCTGGCCACCGACTCCTGGCTCTCGGCGGCCTCCTTCCAGGAGACCACCCGGGTGCTGACCGACGCGGCGATCAACTCGCGCAGCGACTCGCTGGTCGGCCTCAAGGAGAACGTGATCATCGGTAAGCTCATCCCGGCCGGTACCGGCATCAGCAAGTACCGCAACGTCCGGGTCGAGCCGACCGAGGAGGCGAAGGCCAAGGTCTACTCGATGACCGGCTACCCGGAGACCGACTACGGCTTCGGGCCGGCCAGCGGCCAGGCGGTTCCGCTGGACGACTTCGACTTCGGGTCGTACCGCTGAGCACCAGCTGACGAGGAAGGCCCCCGGCGTCGTGCCGGGGGCCTTCCTCGTTTCGGGCCGGTGTCCGTCGGCGGCACGTGTCCGGTGCGGCCGGCGGCCGGGCATGATGGTGGGCATGACGACCGCTGCGGGGCAGGTGCCGTCGGCATACCAGCCACCACGTCATCCGCTCGACCCCGACCCGGTACGCGCCACCAAGGCACGGGCCGTCTTTGCGCTCGGGTTGATCGGGGCGCTGACCGGGCTCTTCGTCGGCGGGGTGGTGCCCGCCACGATCGCCCTCCAGTTGGCCCGGCAGGCCCGCCGGGAGGCGTACGCCTCGGGTGGGTTCCTCACCGGCGCGGCCTGGCTGCGGCGGGGGGAGCGGCTGGCCCGGGTGGGCCTGGTGCTGGTGGCGGTCGCGGTGGTGACGCTGGTGGTGATCGGCGTGGTCCGGCTGGCCGGTTCCCCGTATGGGCAGGACTTCGCCCCGAACGTCGACTGACCCGTCGGGGTGATGATCCGGCAGGGGGCACCCGCGGTGCGCGGCGGCGGTAGCCTGGCCGGTGTCCGTCGCGTGACGGTGGACCCACATCGCGACAGGAGGACCCCGTGACGGAACCGGCGCCGCCGTCGGGAGGCGACCCGGGCCGACCGCCCGCCGGCTCCCCGGAGCCGGCCGCGCCCGGCACCGACGCCGGAGCGAACCGCGCACCCGACCCGTGGGCCGCGGGCCCGTGGGGCGCGCCGTCCGAGCCCGGCCCGGTGCACGGTGCCGGCATCCCGCCGGAGGCCACCCCCCTCGGGTACGCCCCACCACCGACGTCCGGGGCCGGCGGCACACCATCGGGTGGCGGGCCGGCCAGCGCTGTTCCGTTCGGTGGTGGGCCGTTCGGCGGTGGGTCGCCGTCGGGTGGCGGGCCGTACGCCGGGGCCGGGGGACCGCCCGCCGGGCCGTCGTCGTATCCCGGCCCGGGTGCGGCGTACCCCGGGACGCCCGGGTCGCACCCGGGGCAGCCGGCGGCCGGGACGGGCTGGCCGGCGCCGTCGGGGCACGGGCACGGGCCGCTGCCCCCACCGCCGCCGGACGCCCCGCGCGCCCCCAAGCGGGTCGACGCCGTGCCGGGCACCCCCTTCGGGGTGGTGCACCTGGACGTGCCGGCGGTCACCTCCGGGCCGGCGGTGGGCTCGTTGATCGCCGGCATCGGGTCGATTCTGGTGTCGTTCCTGGTGATCTGCTTCGGCGTCGGGGGAGCGCAGCTCGGCGGGGCCTGGGCGGCCGGCGCGTTCACGGTGCCGGGGGTGCTGGCCGGTGCGGCGGCGATCGTCGCCGGGCTGCTGGCCCGCCGGCAGATCCGCCGGGCGGCACCACCGCCGGCGGTGCGGTTCACCGGCCGGGGGCTGGCGACGGCCGGGATCAGCTGCGGTGGCGTGGGGCTGGTGCTCAGCCTGCTGGGCCTGGGGCTGGCGTTGTTGGTGCAGTTGGCGTGACCCCCGTCGCCCGGGGGTGACGGGCTGCGGCGCACGGCAGCCGGTACACTGGACAGCCTAGGGGCCCGTCACGGGCGAGCAGGCAGGGCGCACGGCGCGACCGACGGGATCTGAGACCCGGCGGACCAGCCCGTTTTGACCTGCGAGGCTGTGGTAGGTACTCTTTCCCCTTGCGCCCGGGCATGCCCGGGCGACTCGTGCGTGCGCGGGATCCGGATTGATCCGGAGATCGAGCGGCCGTACGACACAGTCGACAGGACCCGGCGGGCGGACGACCACGCGCCGGTGACAGAAACCGGTGCCACCCGCGCGAGCGACGGCACCGGGACCGCGAACCGGGCGACACACCCGACCGCGGGTACCGGGACCGCCGCGAGGTGGATCCGGTCGGAATGTAGGAGAGCCGGCCATCAGGTCGGCTAACGAGCAGACGGCGCGGTCGCGTGACGCGGCCGAAGGGAGCGGAGAAACCCGGTGCCCACCATTCAGCAGCTGGTCCGAAAGGGCCGCCAGGCCAAGACGACCAAGACCAAGACCCCGGCGCTGAAGGGATCCCCTCAGCGGCGCGGTGTGTGCACCCGCGTGTACACCACCACCCCCAAGAAGCCGAACTCGGCGCTCCGCAAGGTCGCGCGTGTCAAGCTCAGCAGCCAGATCGAGGTGACCGCCTACATCCCGGGCGTGGGTCACAACCTCCAGGAGCACTCCATCGTGCTCGTTCGCGGCGGCCGGGTGAAGGACCTCCCCGGCGTGCGTTACAAGATCGTCCGCGGTTCGCTGGACACCCAGGGTGTCCGTAACCGCAAGCAGGCGCGCAGCCGGTACGGCGCGAAGAAGGAGAAGAGCTGACATGCCGCGTAAGGGACCCGCTCCGCGGAAGCCGCTGGTCGCTGACCCGGTGTACAACTCGCCGCTGGTCACCCAGCTGGTCAACAAGATCCTGATGCGCGGTAAGCGTCAGCTCGCCGAGCGCATCGTGTACGCCGCCCTGGAGGGCTGCCGCGAGAAGAGCGGCACCGACCCGGTCGTCACCCTCAAGCGCGCCATGGACAACGTCAAGCCGACCCTGGAGGTGCGCAGCCGCCGGGTCGGTGGCGCCACCTACCAGGTGCCGGTCGAGGTGCGTCCGGCCCGGGCGACCACCCTCGGTCTGCGCTGGCTGGTCACGTACTCCAAGGCCCGCCGCGAGAAGACCATGGTCGAGCGGCTGATGAACGAGCTGCTCGACGCGAGCAACGGTCTGGGCGCCGCCGTCAAGCGACGCGAGGACACCCACAAGATGGCGGAGTCCAACAAGGCCTTCGCGCACTACCGCTGGTAACAGCCTGGTTCCGGCGCCGGACCGGCGCCGGAACCGCCACCGGTCGAGTCGAGACGACGATAAGTAGGGATTGAAGTGGCCGCCGCAGACGCGCTCGCCAACGTACGCAACATCGGCATCATGGCGCACATCGATGCCGGTAAGACCACGACCACCGAGCGGATCCTGTTCTACACCGGTATCACCTACAAGATCGGTGAGGTCCACGAGGGCGCTGCCGTCATGGACTGGATGGAGCAGGAGCAGGAGCGTGGCATCACGATCACCTCCGCTGCCACCAAGTGTGAGTGGAAGGGCCACACGATCCAGATCATCGACACGCCCGGTCACGTCGACTTCACGGTCGAGGTCGAGCGGTCGCTGCGGGTGCTGGATGGTGCGGTCGCGGTCTACGACGGCGTCGCCGGCGTGGAGCCGCAGACGGAGAACGTCTGGCGGCAGGCCGACAAGTACCACGTCCCGCGGATGTGCTTCGTCAACAAGCTCGACCGCACGGGCGCGGACTTCTTCCGCTGCGTGCAGATGATGATCGACCGGCTCAACGCCACCCCGCTGGTGCTCCAGATCCCGATCGGGCTCGAGGGCGACCACATCGGTGTCGTCGACCTGATCGGCATGCGTGCCCTCACCTGGCGCGGGGAGACCCAGAAGGGTGAGGACTACGCGATCGAGGAGATCCCGGCCGACCTGGCCGACTCCGCGGCCGAGTGGCGCGAGAAGCTGATGGAGACCCTGGCCGACGTCGACGACGCGGTGATGGAGAAGTACCTGGAGGGCGAGGAGATCTCCGTCGAGGAGATCAAGGCCGCCATCCGGCGGGCCACCATCGCCAGCAAGGCCAACCCGGTGCTGTGCGGCTCGGCGTTCAAGAACAAGGGCGTGCAGCCCATGCTCGACGCCGTGGTCGACTTCCTGCCGTCGCCGCTGGACGTGCCGGCCATCGAGGGCACCGCGACCGACGGCGAGACGCCGTTGCAGCGCAAGCCGTCGAAGGCGGAGCCGTTCTCCGGCCTGGCCTTCAAGATCCAGACCGACAAGCACCTCGGCAAGCTCACCTACGTCCGGGTCTACTCGGGCGTGGTCGAGACCGGTAACCAGGTGGTGAACTCCACCAAGGACCGCAAGGAACGGATCGGCAAGATCTACCAGATGCACGCCAACAAGCGGGAAGAGCGCGGCTCGGCCCAGGCTGGCGACATCATCGCGGTGCAGGGTCTCAAGCAGACCACCACCGGTGACACCCTCTGCGACCCGGCGAACCCGGTCATCCTGGAGTCGATGACCTTCCCCGAGCCGGTCATCGAGGTCGCGATCGAGCCGAAGACCAAGGCCGACCAGGAGAAGCTCAGCACCGCCATCCAGCGGCTGGCCGAGGAGGACCCGACCTTCCGCGTCAAGCTGGACGAGGAGACCGGTCAGACGGTCATCGCCGGCATGGGCGAGCTGCACCTGGACATCCTGGTCGACCGGATGCGCCGCGAGTTCAACGTCGAGGCGAACATCGGCAAGCCGCAGGTGGCGTACCGTGAGACGATCCGCCGCAAGGTGGACAAGATCGAGTACACCCACAAGAAGCAGACCGGTGGTTCCGGCCAGTACGCCCGCGTCATCGTGAGCATCGAGCCGCTGCCGCTGGACAACGAGTCGCCGACCTACGAGTTCGCCAACGCCGTCACCGGTGGCCGCATCCCCCGGGAGTTCATCCCGTCGGTGGACGCCGGTGCGCAGGACGCCATGCAGTACGGCATCCTGGCGGGCTTCCCGCTGGTCGGTGTCAAGCTGACCCTGCTGGACGGCCAGTACCACGAGGTCGACTCGTCCGAAATGGCATTCAAGATCGCCGGCTCGATGGTGATGAAGGAGGCGGCCCGCAAGGCCGACCCCGCGCTCCTCGAACCGATGATGGCCGTTGAGGTCACCACTCCCGAGGAGAACATGGGTGACGTCATCGGCGACCTCAACTCCCGCCGCGGCATCATCCAGGCGATGGAGGAGCGCAGCGGCGCCCGCATCGTGAGGGCCCTGGTGCCGTTGTCGGAGATGTTCGGCTACGTCGGCGACCTGCGGTCGAAGACCCAGGGCCGGGCAAGCTACAGCATGCAGTTCGACTCCTACGCCGAGGTGCCGCAGAGCGTGGCGAAGGAGATCATCGCCAAGGCGACGGGTGAGTGACGCTCACCTGCTGCTGATCCGGTGAGCCGGGGCCGGTCGCGGACGGGAGTCCCGCCCGCGACCACCTCGGTCGGGTTGTGTGAATCCGGGCCTGTAGGCTTCATCGCCGCAGAACCCACCAAGCTCTCCGGCCGTTGGCCGGAAAGGCTGTCGACAGAGTCCTAAGCGCCGTCCGGCGCGCCGGGGCGCGAAGAACCAAGAAGTCCACAGGAGGACACCAGTGGCGAAGGCGAAGTTCGAGCGGACTAAGCCGCACGTCAACATCGGCACCATTGGTCACATCGACCACGGTAAGACGACGCTGACGGCGGCCATCACGAAGGTCCTGCACGACCAGTACCCGGACCTCAACCCGTACACGCCGTTCGACGAGATCGACAAGGCGCCGGAGGAGAAGGCCCGCGGCATCACGATCTCGATCGCGCACGTCGAGTACCAGACCGAGGCGCGGCACTACGCGCACGTCGACTGCCCCGGGCACGCCGACTACATCAAGAACATGATCACCGGTGCCGCCCAGATGGACGGCGCGATCCTGGTGGTCGCGGCGACCGACGGTCCGATGCCGCAGACCCGCGAGCACGTGCTGCTGGCCCGTCAGGTCGGTGTGCCGTACATCGTCGTGGCGCTCAACAAGAGCGACATGGTCGACGACGAGGAGCTCCTGGAGCTCGTCGAGCTCGAGGTCCGCGAGCTGCTGTCGGCGCAGGAGTACCCGGGTGACGACCTGCCGGTCGTCCGGGTCTCGGCGCTGAAGGCCCTCGAGGGTGACCCCGAGTGGACCGGCCGCCTGCTGGAGCTGATGAACGCGGTCGACACCGCGATCCCGCAGCCCGAGCGGGAGACCGAGAAGCCGTTCCTCATGCCGATCGAGGACGTCTTCACGATCACCGGTCGTGGCACCGTCGTCACCGGCCGCGCCGAGCGTGGCGTGCTCAAGCCGAACGAGGAGGTGGAGATCGTCGGTATCCGCGAGAAGTCGCAGAAGACGGTCTGCACCGGCATCGAGATGTTCCGCAAGCTGCTCGACGAGGCCCGCGCGGGCGAGAACGTCGGTCTGCTGCTGCGTGGCATCAAGCGCGAGGACGTCGAGCGCGGCATGGTGGTCGTCAAGCCGGGCACCAGCACCCCGCACACGGAGTTCGAAGCGACGGTCTACATCCTCTCCAAGGAGGAGGGCGGCCGGCACACCCCGTTCTTCCAGAACTACCGTCCGCAGTTCTACTTCCGCACCACCGACGTCACCGGTGTCGTCACCCTCCCCGAGGGCACCGAGATGGTCATGCCGGGCGACAACACCACGATGGCCGTCAAGCTCATCCAGCCCATCGCGATGGAGGACAACCTCAAGTTCGCGATCCGCGAGGGTGGTCGTACGGTCGGCGCGGGTCGCGTCACCAAGATCATCAAGTGACCCAGGTAACCCCGATTAGCGTCGCCGCCGGTCGTGCGGCATACTAGTCAGGTTGCGTAACGACGGTTAGTCGCCCGTGTCCGGCGAAAGCTGGACCTCCGGGAAGACCAACAGTCGCGCGTAGGGTGGTTGATCGCCCCTGGCGGTCAACCACCCTCGCACGGCGTCCAGATCGCTGTGATGCGATCGGCGCCTTGACCCACCGCGTGGTCAGAGGATCGCTCCGGAGTCCCGGGGCGGAGCCTGGTCCGAGGGCGCGACACGCCCGACCGCGGGGGTCGGCGAAGTGGGCCTGTACCAGCCGGTACAGGTGCCCGCAACACAGCGGCATCGAGAGAAGGAACAGAAGCCACCATGGCGGGACAGAAGATCCGCATCCGGCTCAAGGCCTATGACCACGAGGTCGTCGACTCCTCGGCGCGGAAGATCGTCGAGACGGTGACGCGCACCGGGGCGCAGGTCGCGGGCCCGGTGCCGCTGCCCACGGAGATCAACCGTTTCTGCGTCATCCGCTCGCCGCACAAGTACAAGGACTCGCGCGAGCACTTCGAGATGCGTACGCACAAGCGGCTGATCGACATCATCGACCCGACCCCGAAGACGGTCGACTCGCTCATGCGCCTCGACCTGCCGGCTGGCGTCGACATCGAGATCAAGCTGTAGGGACCGGACAAATGGACAGGCAAGTCAAGGGGATCCTGGGCGCAAAGCTCGGCATGACCCAGGTCTGGGACAACAACAAGGTTGTCCCCGTGACCGTGGTTCAGGCCGGCCCCTGCGTCGTCAGCCAGGTTCGTAGCGCCGAGAAGGACGGTTACTCCGCAGTCCAGCTCGCCTACGGCACGATCGACCCGCGCAAGGCCAAGAAGCCGCTCGCCGGGCACTACGCCAAGGCGGACGTGGCGCCGCGCCGGCACATCGTCGAGCTGCGCACCACCGACGCCGCGGACTACTCGCTCGGCCAGGAGGTCACGGTCGAGGAGTTCCCGGTCGGCGTGGTCATCGACGTCACCGGCAAGACCAAGGGCAAGGGCTACGCCGGCCCGATGAAGCGGCACGGCTTCCACGGTCTGCGCGCCAGCCACGGTGTCGAGCGCAAGCACCGCTCGCCGGGCTCCATCGGCGCCTGCGCGACCCCGGGTCGCGTCTTCAAGGGCACCCGGATGGCGGGTCGGATGGGTGGCGTGCGCTACACCGTTCAGAACCTGACCGTCCAGGCGGTCGACACCGAGAACAACCTCCTGCTCGTCCGTGGTGCCATTCCCGGCCCCAAGGGCGCGCTGGTCCTGGTCCGCACCGCGGCCAAGACGAAGGCGAAGAAGGGCGGTGTGGCCAAGTGACCACCGTTGACGTCCTCAACGTCGAAGGCGCCAAGAGCGGCTCCGTCGAGCTGCCGGCCGACATCTTCGACGTCCAGGCCAACATCGCGCTGATGCACCAGGTCGTGGTGGCTCAGCTCGCGGCGGCCCGGCAGGGCACCCACAAGGCCAAGTCCCGTGGCGAGGTCTCCGGCGGCGGCAAGAAGCCGTACAAGCAGAAGGGCACCGGTCGCGCCCGGCAGGGCTCGATCCGCGCGCCGCAGTTCGCCGGCGGTGGCGTGGTCCACGGCCCGGTGCCGCGCGACTACAGCCAGCGGACCCCGAAGAAGATGAAGGCCGCCGCCCTGCGTGGCGCCCTCTCCGACCGGGCCCGCGCCGGCCAGGTGCACGTCGTCGAGACCTTCGTCTCGGGCGAGAAGCCGTCGACCAAGGCGGCCCTGGCCACCCTGGCCAAGCTGACCGGGGCCCGGCGGGTGCTTGTCGTGCTGAGCAGCACCGACGAGCTGAACTGGGTGTCGCTGCGCAACGAGCCTCGGGTGCACCTGATCGAGTCCGGCCAGCTCAACACGTACGACGTGCTGGTGGCCGACGACGTGGTCTTCAGCAAGGACGCCCTGGACGAGTTCCTGGGCGTGCCCGCGGAGGCCGGCCCCGCGGCCGAGTCCGCCGAGACCACCGAGGAGGGTGGCAAGTGAGCACGATCGCCGACCCGCGGGACGTCATCGTCGCGCCGGTCGTCTCGGAGAAGAGCTACAGCGAGCTGAACCGGAACTGGTACACCTTCCTGGTGCACCCGGACGCGAACAAGACCGAGATCAAGATCGCTATCCAGCAGATCTTCAACGTCCGCGTCCTGACGGTCAACACGCTCAACCGCCAGGGCAAGCGCAAGCGCACCAAGACCGGCTTCGGTCAGCGCAAGGCGACCAAGCGGGCGATCGTGAAGCTGGCTGACGGTGACCGTATCGAGGCCTTCGGCGGCCCGGTCAGCTGAGGGGTGTAGACAATGGCTATCCGTAAGTACAAGCCGACGACGCCGGGCCGACGCGGCTCCAGCGTTGCCGACTTCGCCGAGATCACCCGGTCCACGCCGGAGAAGTCCCTGCTGGCCCCGCTGCCGAAGAAGGGCGGACGCAACGCCCACGGCCGGATCACCGCCCGGCACCACGGCGGCGGCCACAAGCGGCAGTACCGCCTGATCGACTTCAAGCGGGTCGACAAGGACGGCGTGCCGGCGAAGGTCGCGCACATCGAGTACGACCCGAACCGCACCGCGCGCATCGCGCTGCTGCACTACGCCGACGGCGAGAAGCGCTACATCCTCGCGCCGAAGGACCTGAAGCAGGGCGACCGGGTCGAGTCCGGGCCGGGCGCCGACATCAAGCCGGGCAACAACCTGCCGCTGCGCAACATCCCGGTCGGTACCACCGTCCACAACGTGGAGCTGCGTCCGGGCGGCGGCGCCAAGCTGGCCCGTTCGGCAGGCGTCGGCATCCAGCTGCTCGGCCGGGAGGGCGTGTACGCGACCCTGCGTATGCCGTCCGGTGAGATCCGGCGGGTCGACGTGCGCTGCCGCGCCAGCGTCGGCGAGATCGGCAACGCCGACCAGTCGAACATCAACTGGGGCAAGGCCGGCCGGATGCGGTGGAAGGGCAAGCGTCCGACCGTCCGTGGTGTCGCGATGAACCCGGTCGACCACCCGCACGGTGGTGGTGAGGGTAAGACCTCCGGTGGTCGCCACCCGGTGAACCCGCAGGGTAAGCCCGAGGGCCGCACCCGTCGTAAGGGCCAGCCGAGCGACCGGCTGATCGTCCGCCGCCGCTACGCCACGCGTAAGCGCGGCTGAGGGAGATAGAGCATGCCTCGCAGCCTGAAGAAGGGCCCGTTCATCGACGACCACCTGCTCAAGAAGGTGGAGACGCAGAACGACAAGGGCTCGAAGAACGTCATCAAGACCTGGTCGCGCCGCTCGACGATCATCCCCGAGATGCTCGGGCACACGATCGCCGTGCACGACGGACGCAAGCACGTCCCGGTGTTCGTGACCGAGGCCATGGTCGGGCACAAGCTCGGCGAGTTCGCGCTGACCCGCACGTTCAAGGGTCACGAGAAGGACGACCGGAAGAGCCGCCGGCGCTGACGCCGCGGGCATACGGATAGAGGAACAAGGGGTTACAGCGATGCCAGGAAAGGGCGACGCTCCGGTGCTTCCGGGCGCGCGGGCGGTTGCGCGACACGTGCGCATCTCGCCGATGAAGGCGCGCCGGGTGGTCAACCTCGTCCGCGGCCTGCCCGCGAAGGAGGCGCTCACGGTGCTGCAGTTCGCGCCGCAGGCGGCGAGCGAGCAGGTGTACAAGGTGCTCGCGAGCGCGATCGCCAACGCGGAGAACAACGAGCGGCTGGACCCTGACGCGCTGCTCGTCAGCGAGGCGTTCGTCGACGAGGGCCCGACCATGAAGCGGTTCCGGCCGCGGGCGCAGGGCCGGGCCTACCGGATCCGCAAGCGTACCTGCCACATCACCGTGGCGGTCGAGGCGGTCGCGCCGGCCGCGCCGAAGAAGTCCGCGGCGAAGAAGGCGGCACCGGCGCAGCAGGCCGAGCCCGCAGCGACCGAGAGCAAGACGGAGGGTGCCGAGTAATGGGTCAGAAGGTTCACCCCACTGGATTCCGGCTCGGCATCTCGACCGACTGGAAGTCCCGCTGGTTCGCGGACAAGCTCTACAAGGACTACATCGGCGAGGACGTCAAGATCCGCCGGATGATGTCCAAGGGCCTCGAGCGTGCCGGCATCTCCAAGGTCGACATCGAGCGCACCCGGGACCGTGTCCGGGTCGACATCCACACCGCCCGGCCGGGCATCGTCATCGGCCGTAAGGGTGCGGAGGCCGACCGGATCCGCGGCGAGCTGGAGAAGCTCACCGGCAAGCAGGTGCAGCTGAACATCATCGAGGTCAAGAACCCCGAGTCGGACGCGCAGCTGGTCGCCCAGGGCGTCGCCGAGCAGCTCTCCAGCCGGGTCAGCTTCCGTCGGGCCATGCGCAAGTCGATGCAGTCGGCGATGAAGAACCCCGTCTGCAAGGGCATCCGGGTGCAGGTCTCGGGCCGCCTCGGTGGCGCCGAGATGAGCCGGACGGAGTTCTACCGCGAGGGTCGGGTTCCGCTGCACACGCTGCGGGCCAACATCGAGTACGGCTTCTTCGAGGCGCGTACCACCTTCGGCCGGATCGGCGTGAAGGTCTGGATCTACAAGGGCGACGCCGTGCCGGGCCGGGAGGCTCCGGCCGAGGCCGGTCCGTCCCGCCCGCGTCGTGGTGAGCGCGGCGACCGGCCCGAGCGGCCGCGTCGTGGCCGGTCGGGTTCGTCGGGTACGACCGCCGGTGGTACCGAGGCCGGCCGGGCTGCCGCGACCACCATCGCGCAGCAGGCCGAGACGCCGAGTGGCGAGCCGGTCGACAGCTCCGCTGTCGCCGCGGCCGCCACCCAGCCGGCAGAAACGCAGCAGGAGGGCTGACAGATGCTGATGCCGCGCAAGCCCCCGAAGGGCTTCCGCAAGCCGCACCACCCGGACCGCCACGGCGCGTCCAAGGGCGGTAACCGGGTGGTGTTCGGCGAGTTCGGAATCCAGGCTCTCGAGCCGGCGTACGTGACCAACCGGCAGATCGAGTCGGCACGTATCGCCATGACCCGGCACATCAAGCGTGGCGGCAAGGTGTGGATCACGGTCTTCCCGGACCAGGCCCTCACCAAGAAGCCGGCCGAGACCCGGATGGGTTCCGGCAAGGGCTCGCCCGAGTGGTGGGTCGCGAACGTCAAGCCGGGGCGGGTTCTCTTCGAGATGTCCTTCCCCAACGAGCAGATCGCGCGAGAGGCGATGCGTCGCGCGATCCACAAGCTCCCGATGAAGTGCCGCATTGTTACGCGCGAAGTGGGTGAATCCTGATGGCAGCGGGCGTCAAGCCCTCCGAGCTGCGTGAACTCTCCGAGGAGGAGCTGGTCACGAAGCTGCGCGAGGCCAAGGCGGAGCTGTTCAACCTCCGCGTGCAGGCCGCGACCGGTCAGCTGGACAACAACCGGCGGCTGCAGGTCATCCGTCGGGAGATCGCCCGGATCTACACGATCATGCGTGAGCGCGAGCTGGGTCTCTCGGCCGCGCCGACTGAGGTGACTGCATCATGAGTGAGACCGAGAACACCGCCACCACCGTGCGGGCCCGCCGTAAGGTCCGTGAGGGCCTGGTGGTCAGCGACAAGATGGACAAGACCGTCGTGGTCGAGGTCGAGGACCGGGTCAAGCACGCGCTGTACGGCAAGATCATGCGCCGTACCAGCAAGCTGAAGGTCCACGACGAGCAGAACGCTGCAGGCATCGGTGACCGGGTCCTGATCATGGAGACCCGGCCGCTGTCCGCCACCAAGCGTTGGCGGATCGTGGAGATCCTCGAGAAGGCCAAGTAGCGAAGGCTCGAGCTCGGCCGGTTTCGGTCGGGCGCAGGTTCCGCCAGGCTCCGGCCGTCCGCGAGGGCGGCCGGAGAACCGGCAGACATAGGAGATAGACGTGATTCAGCAGGAGTCGCGACTGCGCGTCGCCGACAACACGGGTGCCCGGGAGATCCTGTGCATCCGGGTTCTCGGTGGCTCCGGTCGGCGCTACGCGAGCATCGGCGACGTCATCGTGGCCACCGTCAAGGACGCGATCCCGGGCGCCGGTGTCAAGAAGGGCGACGTCGTCAAGGCCGTCGTCGTCCGCACCGCCAAGGAGAAGCGGCGGCCGGACGGCTCGTACATCCGTTTCGACGAGAACGCCGCCGTCATCATCAAGGACGGCGGGGACCCGCGCGGGACCCGCATCTTCGGCCCGGTGGGCCGCGAGCTGCGGGACAAGCGGTTCATGAAGATCATTTCCCTCGCGCCGGAGGTGTTGTGACCGTGAAGGTCAAGAAGGGCGACACGGTCATCGTCATCGCCGGCAAGGACAAGGGTGCCAAGGGCAAGGTCATCGCGGCCTACCCGCGGCAGGACAAGGTCCTCGTCGAAGGCGTGAACCGGGTCAAGAAGCACACCCGAGTCAGCACCACCCAGCGCGGCGCCAAGACCGGTGGCATCGTCACCCAGGAGGCCCCGATCCACGTCTCGAACGTGCAGGTCCTGGACTCCGACGGGAACCCGACCCGGGTCGGCTACCGGTTCGACGACAACGGCCAGAAGGTCCGCATCGCGCGTAGCACCGGTAAGGACCTGTGATGACCACGGCTACCGAAACCAAGACCCTGCCGCGCCTCAAGGAGCGGTACCGCAACGAGATCGTGGCCAAGCTGCAGGAGCAGCACAGCTACGGCAACCCCATGCAGGTGCCGCGGCTGGTCAAGATCGTCGTCAACATGGGCGTGGGCGAGGCTGCCCGCGACGCCAAGCTGATCGACGGCGCCGTCCGCGACCTGGCCACGATCACCGGCCAGAAGCCGCAGGTGCGTCGGGCCACCAAGTCGATCGCGCAGTTCAAGCTGCGTGAGGGCATGCCGATCGGCGCGAAGGTGACCCTGCGCGGCGACCGGATGTGGGAGTTCCTGGACCGGCTGCTGTCGATCGCGCTGCCGCGTATCCGTGACTTCCGCGGTCTGGACGGACGCAAGCTCGACGGGCACGGCAACTACACGTTCGGCCTGACCGAGCAGTCGGTGTTCCACGAGATCGACCAGGACAGGATCGATCGCCAGCGGGGCATGGACATCACGGTGGTCACGACCGCCACGACCGACGACGAGGGCCGGGCGCTGCTCAAGCTCCTGGGCTTCCCGTTCAAGGAGAACTGAGATGGCCAAGAAGGCGCTGATCCTCAAGGCCGCCGCGAAGCCGAAGTTCTCGGTTCGCGCGTACACCCGCTGCCAGCGGTGCGGGCGTCCGAAGGCGGTCTACCGCAAGTTCGGCCTCTGCCGGGTGTGCATCCGGGAGATGGCCCACCGCGGTGAGCTGCCCGGCGTGTCCAAGGCTTCCTGGTAATAGCCCGGCGCGCTCCGCGCGTCAGCTGAACTGTCTCTTCGCCGTAGGCCCCGGGCCGTGCCCGGGGAACCCCGGCGAGAAAGGTTGACGAATTTCATGACGATGACCGACCCGATCGCAGACATGCTCACGCGTCTGCGGAACGCCAACCAGGCGTACCACGACCGGGTGACGATGCCCTACTCGAAGATCAAGGCGAACATCGCCGAGGTCCTCAAGGCCGAGGGTTACATCGCCACCTGGTTGGTCGAGGAGCCCGAGGAGGGCGCCGTCGGCAAGCGACTGGTCGTCGAGCTGAAGTACGGCCAGAACCGGGAGCGGAGCCTGGCCGGCATCAAGCGCGTGTCCAAGCCCGGTCTCCGGGTGTACGCCAAGTCGGACGGGCTCCCGCGGGTGCTCGGCGGGCTGGGCGTGGCGATCATTTCGACGTCCCAGGGGCTGCTCACCGACCGGCAGGCCCGCAAGCGGAGCGTTGGCGGGGAAGTCCTCGCCTTCGTCTGGTAACGGGAGACAGGTAGAAATGTCGCGTATTGGACGTAAGTCGATCCCGGTGCCTTCCGGCGTCGACATCACGATCGAGGGCCAGACCGTCAAGGTCAAGGGCCCCAAGGGCGAGCTGTCCCACACGCTCGCCGAGCCGATCTCCGCGGAGCGGGGCGAGGACGGCCAGCTGCACGTCAACCGGCCGAACGACGAGCGCAAGGCCAAGGAGCTGCACGGCCTCAGCCGTACCCTGGTCGCCAACATGATCGTCGGGGTCACCGAGGGCTACCGCAAGAGCCTGGAGATCGCCGGCACCGGTTACCGGGTCACGGCCAAGGGCAAGGACCTGGAGTTCGCGCTCGGGTTCTCGCACCCGGTCCTGGTCCCCGCGCCGGACGGCATCACCTTCACGGTGGAGCGGCCGACGCTGTTCCACGTGGCCGGCATCGACAAGCAGCAGGTCGGTGAGGTCGCCGCCAACATCCGGAAGATCCGCCCGCCGGAGCCCTACAAGGGCAAGGGTGTCAAGTACCAGGGCGAGGTCATCCGCCGCAAGGCCGGAAAGGCAGGTAAGAAGTGAGCGCCACGCTGCTCAAGCGCCGCCGCGGCGTCGCCGCCAAGCGCGCCGTCGGCCGTGCGCGTCGACACTTCCGGGTCCGCAAGAACGTCAGCGGCACCGCCGAGCGTCCCCGCCTGGTGGTCACCCGCTCGCTGCGGCACATCGTCGCCCAGATCGTCGACGACACCAAGGGTCACACCCTGGCGTCGGCCTCGACCCTGGACGCGTCGCTGCGCGGTGCGGAGGGCGACAAGAGCGCCCTGGCCGGCAAGGTCGGCAGCCTGCTCGCCGAGCGGGCCAAGGCCGCCGGTGTGTCCAAGGTCGTCTTCGACCGTGGTGGCAACCGGTACGCGGGGCGGGTCGCCGCGCTTGCCGACGCCGCCCGCGAAGCCGGGCTCGAGTTCTAGAAACCCCGTCACGAGAGATAAGGAAGGCTGCTGATGCCAGGTCAACAGCGCCGTGGCGGCGGGTCCGGTGGCAACGAGGGTGGTCGCCGCGACAACCGCCGTGAGGGCGGCCGCGGAAACGCGCCCGTCGAGAAGACCCCGCACCTCGAGCGGGTCGTCGCGATCAACCGCGTCGCCAAGGTCGTGAAGGGTGGTCGTCGCTTCAGCTTCACCGCCCTGGTGATCGTGGGCGACGGCGACGGCACGGTCGGCGTGGGCTACGGAAAGGCCAAGGAGGTGCCCGCGGCGATCGCCAAGGGCGTCGAGGAGGCCAAGAAGCACTTCTTCAAGGTGCCGCGGATCGGCCAGTCGATCCCGCACCCGATCCAGGGTGAGGCCGCGGCCGGTGTGGTGCTGCTCAAGCCGGCGTCCGCCGGTACGGGCGTCATCGCCGGTGGCCCGGTGCGTGCCGTGCTGGAGTGCGCGGGCATCCACGACGTGCTCTCCAAGAGCCTCGGCTCGTCCAACCCGATCAACATCGTGCACGCCACGGTGGCGGCGCTGAAGGGGCTCGAGTCCCCGGAGGCCGTCGCGGCCCGTCGTGGCCTGCCGGTCGAGGACGTGGCGCCGGCCGCCATGCTGGCGTCGCGGGCGGGGGTGGCGTCCTGATGGCACGCCTGAAGGTCACCCAGATCCGGTCCGAGATCGGGAGGAAGCAGAACCAGCGGCACTCGCTGCGTTCGCTCGGCCTGAAGCGGATCAATGACGTGGTGGTCAAGGAGGACCGTCCCGAGATTCGGGGCATGATCTTCACGGTCAGCCACCTCGTGAAGGTCGAGGAGGTCGAGTAATGACGATCAAGGTTCACCATCTGCGTCCGGCCCCGGGCGCCAAGACCGCGAAGACCCGGGTGGGTCGCGGTGAGGGCTCCAAGGGCAAGACCGCCGGTCGCGGCACCAAGGGCTCCAAGGCCCGCAAGAACATCTCGGCGGCGTTCGAGGGTGGGCAGATGCCCATCCACATGCGCCTGCCGAAGATGAAGGGCTTCAAGAACAAGTTCAAGGTCGTCTTCCAGGTGGTCAACCTGGACCGGCTGGCCGAACTGTTCCCCAACGGCGGCCAGGTCGGCCCGCTGGAGCTGGTCGAGGCCGGCGCGGTCCGCAAGGGCCACCCGGTCAAGATCCTCGGCACCGGCGACCTCGGCGGCGTGACCCTCCAGGTGTCGGCGCAGGCGTTCAGCGCGTCGGCCAAGGAGAAGATCACCGCTGCCGGCGGCTCGGTCACCGAGCTGTAGGTCAGGCAGACCATGGCGCCCGCTCAGTTCTTCGTGACTGGGCGGGCGCCCTGGTCTACCCGGAGCGTGTGCGCCGGGTAACATCGGATTCGGTTTATGTAGCCGGGCACACCTGCCCGGAGCGGGATCGGGCTGTTAGAGTCCCTTCCCAGCCATGGATATCGGGCACTTGCCCGGCACCCACCCCACCCGCCAGGGACCACCACCGGGCGGCCCGCGCGCAGGAGGAAGAAGTTGCTGTCCGCCTTTCTCAGTGCGTTCCGTACGCCTGACCTGCGCAAGAAGCTGCTGTTCACAGTAGGCATCATCGCGGTCTACCGGCTCGGCGCCACTCTGCCCAGCCCCGGCGTCTCGTACGGCAACGTGCAGAAGTGTCTCGACAGTCTGCAGGGCCAGAACACGGGCGTGCTCAACCTGCTCGACCTGTTCTCCGGCGGCGCCCTGTTGCAGCTCTCGGTCTTCGCGCTGGGCATCATGCCCTACATCACCGCGTCGATCATCCTGCAACTGCTGACGGTGGTCATCCCCCGGCTGGAGCAGCTCCGCAAGGAGGGCCAGGCCGGCCAGGCGAAGATCACCCAGTACACCCGCTACCTGACCCTCGGCCTGGGCATCCTCCAGTCCTCGGCGTTCGTGGCGCTGGCCCGTTCCGGCCAGCTGTTCCAGAACCGCTGCGACCAGTTCCCGATCGTGCCCGAGGGCACCGGCATCCCGGACTGGCTGACCCTCAGCATCCTGGTCATGACGATGACCGCCGGCACCGGCATGGTGATGTGGCTCGGCGAGCTGATCACCGACCGGGGCGTCGGCAACGGCATGTCCGTCCTGATCTTCACCTCGATCGCGGCCCGGCTCCCCAGCGAGGGCTGGAAGATCAAGACCAACGAGGGCTGGGGCAAGTTCGCCCTGGTGCTCGCGCTGGTCCTGGTGGTCATCACCGCGGTCTGCTTCATCGAGCAGGCGCAGCGCCGGATCCCGGTGCAGTACGCCAAGCGGATGATCGGCCGGCGGATGTACGGCGGCACCTCCACCTACATCCCGCTGAAGGTGAACCAGGCCGGTGTCATCCCGGTCATCTTCGCCTCGTCGCTGCTCTACCTGCCGCAGCTGGCGCTCCAGTTCTTCGACCAGACCGACCCGGGCAAGACCCAGGCCTGGATCCAGAACAACATCGTGCAGGCCGACGCGCCGCTGCACATCGTGATCTACTTCCTGCTGATCATCTTCTTCACGTACTTCTACGTCTCGATCACGTTCAACCCGACCGAGGTCGCGGACAACATGAAGAAGTACGGCGGCTTCGTGCCGGGCATCCGCCCCGGCAAGCCGACCGCCGACTACCTCGACTTCATCCTCAGCCGGATCACTCTGCCGGGCGCGCTCTACCTGGGTATCGTGGCGGTCCTGCCGAACTTCTTCTTCATCTGGCTGAACAGCCAGCAGTTCCAGAACTTCCCGTTCGGCGGCACCGCTGTGCTCATCATGGTCGGCGTCGGTCTGGAGACCGTGAAGCAGATCGAGAGCCAACTCATGCAGCGGAACTACGAAGGGTTCCTGCGGTAGATGCGACTCGTTCTGGTTGGCCCGCCGGGCGCGGGCAAGGGCACACAGGCGGAGTTCATCGCCGCACACCTCTCGGTGCCGAAGATCTCGACCGGTGACATCTTCCGGGCCAACGTCTCCCAGGGGACGCCCCTGGGAGTCGAGGCGAAGCGGTACATGGACGCGGGCAAGCTGGTCCCGGACGAGGTGACCATCAACATGGTCCGGGACCGGCTCGCCGAGCCGGACGCCTCCGAGGGCTTCCTGCTCGACGGGTTCCCGCGCACCACCCCGCAGGCCGCCGCGCTGGACAAGCTCCTCGCCGACCTGGGCACCGCGCTGGATCTGGTGCTGGAGCTGGTCGTCGACGACGACGAGGTGATCCGGCGGCTCTCCGGCCGGCGCACCTGCCGGGGCTGCGGCAAGATCTGGCACGTCGAGTTCGACGCCCCCAGCCGGGAGGGTGTCTGCGACCGGTGCGGCGCCGAGCTGTTCCAGCGCGACGACGACAAGCCGGAGACCATCGCCGCCCGCCTCCGGGAGTACGCCGACAAGACCGCTCCGCTGGTCGACTACTACGGCGCGCAGAACAAGCTGGTCGGGATCGACGCCACCGGCCCGGTGGAGGACGTCACCGTCCGCGCGATCGACGCGCTGCGCTCGTACGGCGGCTGACCTCCCGCCGGGGCCCGGCGGATAGAGTGCGAACAGCGGGGTACGCGACGTGCCCCGCTGTTTCGCTGTGCAGAGCAACGAAAGGTGACCGCTCCATGCGCCGTGCCCAGCTGGACATCCAGCTGAAGACCCCTGACCAGATCCAGAAGATGCGGGCCGCCGGCCTGGTGGTCGCCGAGGCCCTACGCCGGATGAGCGCAGCGGTCGCCCCCGGGGTGAGTACGGCAGACCTCGACGCCATCGCCGAGGCGACCATCCGCGAGGCGGGCGCGATCCCGTCCTTCAAGGGCTACCACGGTTTCCCCGCCTCGATCTGCTCGTCGGTCAACGAGCAGGTGGTGCACGCGATCCCCGCCGCCGACCAGGTGCTCAGGGAGGGTGACCTGATCTCGATCGACTGCGGCGCGGTGCTGGACGGCTGGCACGGCGACGCGGCGGTCACCGTCGGGGTGGGCGAGGTCGACCCGGCGCTGTTGAAGATGGCCTCGGTCGCCGAGGACGCCATGTGGGCCGGGATCGCCGCCGCCGCGCGGGGTGCCGCGAACGGCCGAGGCCGGCTCACCGACATCTCGCACGCCGTCGAGACAGCCGTGCGCCGGGGCGGCCGGTACGGCATCGTCGACGGCTACGGCGGCCACGGCATCGGCACCGAGATGCACCAGGATCCGCACGTGCTCAACCACGGCCGGCCCGGCAAAGGGCCACGTCTGGTGCCGGGCATGGCGCTGGCGATCGAGCCGATGATCACGATGGGTTCCCCACGTACCGTCGAGTTGTCCGACGGGTGGACGGTGGTCACCCGGGACCGGTCGATGGCGGTACACGTCGAGCATTCGATGGCGCTGCTGGAGGACGGGGTGTGGGTGTTGACCGCGTTCGACGGCGGGCGGGCGCGGCTCGGTGACCTGGTGACCGCCCGGCAGCCGGCCGACTCCCCGGCGACCTGACCCGTCACCACGGCTCCCGAACCCACGGCCACCTGCCCCATGGCTACCCGACCCGCGGCCCCACCTGCCCTACCGCTACACCCGCACGAAGCCCCCTGAGCTACGGTTCCGGCCCCCTGCCGGCCGATGTCCGCCGCACCCGTGTCTCCCGTCGCCGCCGGCCCGGCCGAAGCATGTCCCGGGCGGGGTGGTTCCCGGGCGGGCGGTGTCCGGGTTGGGGCGTGTCCGGGCTGTCCGGTGTCCGTTTGGGGCAGTGTCCGGTTCGGGCGTCCGGGCGGTGAGGTGTCCCAGTGGTGCGGTCTCCAGGCGTGCTCTCGGGTGGTTCACGCCGTCGCGTGCCGTTTCCGGCGGCGCGAACCACCGAGACCAGTGGCCCACCCCAGGTCCTTTCGAGCTGATGACGTCGGCGACTCAACCCGCCGGCCGGGGAGTGGACGTGCTCCCCACCGTCGGCGGAGGAGAGCGTCGGCGGAGTGCAGGCGTGAAGCTCACCCGGGGACGGGGAGAGGGACGTGAATCGCTGATGTCATCAGGTCGAAAGGACCCGAGGGCGGATGTGGTGGGGGAGGCGCGGTCACCGGTGAGAGGAGGCGGGTGGGCCCTCGTGGAAAGCGCCGAAGCGGCCCGACGACCCCTTGGGGGCTGTCACCGGGAGGAACCGCCCGGTAGCCGAGGGCCGGGCTGGCCGAGGCCGGTGGCGGTGCCGTTGCGCCAGCTCGGCGGGGCCACCCAGCCGGGCCAGCCCAGCGGGGCCAGCTCAGCCGGGCCAGCGTCGCCGGCCAGGTCAGTCGGGGTCAGCGTCGGGCAGCGGTGGCGGTGTGCCCCCGGTCCGGCGGTCGCCCTGTGGCCCGGTGGGCGATCAGGGTTCGGCGGCGGTGGACCGGTGGTGTCATGCTTGCCGGCATGGAGGGGCGGGCTGGCATGCCGGGGCGGGAACGGATGCGGGCGGCGGACGCCGACCGGGAGGCGACGGCGGAGCGGCTCCGGGTCGCCCTGGAAGAGGGCCGGCTGGACCTGCACGAGTACGACGAGCGCCTGCAACAGACGTACGGGGCGAAGACGTACGCCGAACTCGACACCGTCCTGGCTGATCTGCCGGCACCGGCGTCCGCGCAGCGCTCCGCGCTGGCCCCGCTCGACCCGCAGGCCCCGCCGGTGTCCGGTTCAGGGGAGTCGGTGCCCGACCGGGAGGTGACGCCGGAGCCGCCGGTGACCGGGGGCTCCGTGGTGGGCGAGCCGGTGCCCGTGGGTGCCGGCTCCGGCCGGTGGCCGGTCGAGGTGTGGATGCCCTGGCTGCGGGTGGCGGCCCTGCTCACCGTGATCTGGGCGATCTCCTCGGTCGGTAGCCGGGAACTGCTGTTCTACTGGCCGGTATGGGCGCTCGGCCCGTGGGGGGTTCTGCTGTTCCTGCGTACCACGGGCGGGGTTGCCGGCGGCGCTCCCGCCCGGCGGGACCGCCGGCGGTCGGCGCGCGACACGCGGCGGCGCAAGCGTCGCAAGTAGCGCCGCAACGCCCGCCGACAGCTGGGCGTTGCGGGGGAGGGTGCCCGGTTTCGTCCGGGTGGGTGACACCACTGGTGGCCGGTTTGGCGACCACCAGTGGGCGGGCGTACACTTTCAGATCGGCGCACAGCGTCCACTCCGGCATGCCCACCACGCGCTTCGGTGGGAGTGCGGAGCCGCGGCTGGCGCGGGTCCCCGATGACCATCGGAAGGCCCGTGTAAGACGTTGTGGGTCGTCCGGAACAACCGACGTCAGGACAGCGGAGTACATGCCGAAAAAAGACGGAGCCATCGAGATCGAGGGTCGGGTCATCGAGCCTCTGCCGAACGCCATGTTCCGGGTGGAACTCGCGAACGGCCACAAGGTGCTGGCTCACATCAGCGGCAAGATGCGGCAGCACTACATCCGCATCCTGCCGGAGGACCGGGTCGTCGTCGAACTCTCGCCGTACGACCTGACCCGCGGGCGCATCGTCTACCGCTACAAGTAAAGCCTGACGGCGGCCGGGAAGTCCCCGTGTCCGTCTTCGACGTCCGGAGTCGCGGTCACCGCGTCACCGGGCCGGATGGGAAGTAAGGCAACCGTGAAGGTCAAGCCGAGCGTCAAGAGGATCTGCAACAAGTGCCGGGTTATCCGCCGGCACGGCCGGGTCATGGTGATCTGCACCGACCCGCGCCACAAGCAGCGCCAGGGCTGATCCGCGCCCGCTCTCCGCGTGACGGAGGGCGGCGGACCGGTCCGGGTCGCGCAGATCCGACGACAACACGTCACCAGCTCGTCCCAGCCGCGGAACGTACGCATGCGTACCTTCTCGTGGCCAACCCCCGGTCGGAGGCCGGGGCCCGCTCGGGCAGCGGCCGTCCGGTCGCCGGCGCACGACGCGCCGGAGCCGGAACTGGTCGGTAGCGGGGTGGGACGGGTCCACACCTCCGCCACACATCACGAGGAGTACGCCCGCACATGGCACGTCTAGTCGGCGTGGACCTCCCCCGCGAGAAGCGGATGGAGATCGCGCTCACCTACATCTTCGGGGTCGGTCGCACCCGTGCCCAGGAGACGCTCGCCGCTACCGGCATCTCGCCGGACAAGCGCGCTCGGGACCTCACGGACGAGGAGCTGGTCCAGCTCCGCGACCACATCGAGTCGAACTACAAGGTTGAAGGCGACCTGCGCCGCGAGGTCGCCGCCGACATCCGCCGCAAGGTCGAGATCGGCTGCTACGCCGGCATCCGGCACCGCCGGGGCCTGCCCGTGCGTGGCCAGCGGACGCGGACCAACGCCCGCACCCGCAAGGGCCCGAAGCGGACCGTGGCCGGCAAGAAGAAGCCCGGCAAGAAGTAAGTCCCACGCCGGCGCCCAGGCGAAGAGCCAGCAGCCGATCGAGAACCCATACAGGAGCGCAGAAGACTTATGCCACCGAAGGCTCGTGCCGGAGCCGCAGTCAAGAAGGTCCGGCGCAAGGAACGCAAGAACGTCGCCCACGGGCAGGCGCACATCAAGAGCACGTTCAACAACACCATCGTGTCCATCACGGACCCGACCGGTGCGGTCATCTCCTGGGCCTCCGCCGGCCAGGTTGGCTTCAAGGGCTCCCGCAAGTCGACCCCGTTCGCCGCGCAGCTGGCCGCCGAGGCCGCCGCGCGCCGGGCGATGGAGCACGGCATGCGCAAGGTCGACGTGTTCGTCAAGGGTCCCGGCTCCGGCCGGGAGACCGCCATCCGTTCGCTGCAGGCCGTCGGGCTCGAGGTCGGCCAGATCGCCGACGTCACCCCGCAGCCGCACAACGGGTGCCGTCCGCCGAAGCGTCGCCGGGTCTGAGAGGTTAGAGAGAGATGGCTCGTTACACCGGTGCTGACTGCCGCCGTTGCCGGCGGGAGAAGATGAAGCTGTTCCTCAAGGGCAGCAAGTGCGATGGCCCGAAGTGCCCGTTCGAGTCCCGGCCGTTCCCGCCCGGACAGCACGGCCGTGGCCGCACGAAGGAGACGGAGTACCTGCTCCAGCTCCGCGAGAAGCAGAAGGCCCGCCGCGTGTACGGCGTGCTGGAGAAGCAGTTCCGCGGGTACTACGAGGAGGCCGTGGCCAAGCAGGCCAAGACCGGTGAGGTCCTCCTGCAGATCCTCGAGTCGCGGCTCGACAACGTGGTCTACCGGGCCGGGTACGCGCACTCCCGGGACATGGCCCGCCAGCTTGTCAAGCACGGTCACTTCACCGTGAACGGCAAGAAGGTCGACATCCCGTCGTACCGCGTCAAGGAGCACGACATCATCGAGGTCCGGGGCAAGAGCAAGGAACTCACCCCGTTCATCGTGGCGCAGGCCCAGGCCGGCTCCAAGACCGTTCCGGCGTGGCTGGAGGCGATCCCGAGCCAGATGAAGGTCCTGGTGCACTCGCTCCCGGCCCGCCAGGTGATCGACACCCAGGTCCAGGAGCAGCTGATCGTCGAGCTCTACTCCAAGTAGGGCCCGTTGCGGTGGCCCGTCCTGCGGGGCGGGCCACCGGAACAGTTTGTGTCGTGGACGTCATATAGCGGGCGTCCCGGAAGAGAAGAGAAGAAATGCTCATCAGCCAGCGACCGTCTCTCTCCGAAGAGTCGATCAACGAGACCCGCTCCCGGTTCACCATCGAGCCGCTGGAGCCCGGCTTCGGCTACACCCTGGGCAACTCGCTGCGGCGTACGCTGCTGTCGTCCATCCCGGGTGCCGCGGTCACCTCGATCAAGATCGACGGTGTGCTGCACGAGTTCACCACGATCCCCGGGGTCAAGGAGGACGTGGTCGAGCTCGTCATGAACATCAAGGAGCTCTGCGTCAGCTCCGAGCACGACGAGCCGGTCAGCATGTACCTGCGCAAGCAGGGGCCGGGCGACGTGACCGCCGGTGACATCCAGCCCCCGGCCGGTGTCTCGGTGCACAACCCCGACCTCAAGCTCGCCACCCTCAACGGCAAGGGCCGGCTCGACATGGAGCTGACCGTCGAGCGGGGTCGCGGCTACGTGACGGCGGCGCAGAACAAGCAGGCCGGCGCCGAGATCGGCCGGATCCCGGTCGACTCGATCTACTCGCCGGTGCTGAAGGTGACGTACCGCGTCGAGGCGACCCGTGTCGAGCAGCGGACCGACTTCGACCGGCTGATCATCGACGTCGAGACCAAGCCGTCGATGGGCCCGCGTACCGCGCTGGCCTCCGCCGGTTCGACGCTGGTGGAGCTGTTCGGGCTGGCCCGGGAGCTGGACGAGACCGCCGAGGGCATCGACATCGGGCCGTCCCCGCAGGACGCCCAGCTCGCGGCCGACCTCGCCCTGCCGATCGAGGAGCTGGACCTCACCGTCCGCTCCTACAACTGCCTCAAGCGCGAGGGCATCAACTCCGTTGGTGAGCTGATCGGGCGTACCGAGGCCGACCTCCTCGACATCCGCAACTTCGGTCAGAAGTCGATCGACGAGGTCAAGATGAAGCTCGCCGGGATGGGGCTGGGGCTGAAGGACTCGGCTCCGAACTTCGACCCGGCACACGTCGTGGACGCCTTCGGCGAGGCCGACTACGACACCGACGACTATCGCGAGACCGAGCAGCTCTAGTCCGCGCTGCCGCCACACCTGAGGAGCACCAAGCATGCCCACGCCCACCAAGGGCCCCCGCCTCGGCGGCAGCCCCGCGCACGAGCGGCTGATGCTGGCCAATCTGGCCACCGCGCTGTTCCAGCACGGCAAGATCCAGACCACCGAGACGAAGGCCCGGCGGCTGCGCCCGCTGGCCGAGCAGCTCATCACCAAGGCCAAGCGGGGCGACCTCGCCTCGCGGCGGCGGGTGCTGGGCGTCGTCAAGGACAAGGACGTGGTCTACTCCCTGTTCGACCAGATCGCGCCCCGGTACGCCAACCGCAACGGTGGCTACACCCGGATCGTGAAGACCGGCCCGCGCAAGGGTGACGCCGCTCCGATGGCGATCATCGAGCTGGTGGAGGAGCTTCAGGTCGCCGAGCCGAAGGCGAACAAGAAGACCGCCGCCCGCAAGGCCGCCCAGCAGGACAAGGTCGAGGCGCTCGCCCCGGCCGAGGAGACCCCGGCGGCCCCGGCCGACCAGGACTCCGAGGCGCCGGTTTCGGCGTCCGGTGACACCGCCGCCGCCCGCGAGGACAGCGACGAGGCCACCGAGACCGAGGCCACCGAGAAGAAGGCCTGAGCAACGGCAGCACCGTCGGGCCCGGCATCCCTTCCTGGGGTGCCGGGCCCGACGTCGTGAACGGGAGGTACGAGGTGGACGAGCGGACCCGGCTGCGGCTGGACGTCTCGTACGACGGCACCGACTTCTCCGGCTGGGCCGCCCAGCCGACCCGGCGCACGGTGGCCGGGGTGCTGGTCGCGACGCTGGACCTGGTGCTCGGGGCGGGCACCGTGACGGGCCTGACCGTGGCCGGGCGGACCGACGCCGGGGTGCACGCCACCGGGCAGGTCTGCCACCTCGACCTGCCCGCCGCCGTCTGGGCGGAGCACCGGGAGCGGCTGCTGCGCCGGCTGGCCCGGCTGCTCCCCGGTGACGTCCGGGTCCGGGCGATGACGGAGGTGCCCGCCGACTTCGACGCCCGTTTCTCGGCCACCTTCCGCCGGTACGAGTACCGGGTGACCGACGCCCCCTGGGGTGCCGAGCCGCTGCGGCGGTGGGACACCCTCGCCTGGCCCCGGGCGTTGGACCCGGCCGCCCTGAACGTCGCGGCGGCCGGCCTGGTCGGGGAGCACGACTTCGCCGCGTACTGCCGGCGCAAGGAGAACGCCACGACGGTGCGTGAGGTGACCCGGCTGGACTGGCGACGGGACCCGGACGGCATCCTGGTCGCCACCGTGCAGGCCGACGCGTTCTGCCAGGCGATGGTGCGCAGCCTGGTGGGGGCGATGCTGACCGCCGGGGACGGTCGACGTCCGGTCGGGTGGCCGGCGGGGCTGCTCGCCCGGCGCGAACGGTCCAGCGAGGTGACGGTCGCACCGGCGCACGGGTTGACCCTGGTGGCCGTCGGCTATCCGGCCGATCCGGCCGACTACGCCGACCGCGCCGACCGGACCCGCCGGTTGCGGCTGCCGGTGGAGTCCTGACCCGGTGCTACCGGCGGGCGGCGGCGCTGCGCTGGCGTGCCGACTCGTAGAGCACGACGGTCGCGGCGGCCGCCGCGTTCAGGGAGCTGGCGGCCCCGGACATCGGCACCCGGACGAGCTGGTCGCAGGCGTCCCGCCAGCCGACGCTGAGACCTGTGGTCTCGTTGCCGATCAGGGTCAGCGTGGGTCGTGTGAAGTCGTAGTCGGCGGCATCCAGGGTGGCGTGCTCGTCGGCACCAGCGATGCCGATGTGGACACCGCCGGCCCGCACGTCGGCGACCCAGGACAGCACCGCCTGGTGCGAGGGCACCCGGACCACGGGCAGCGCGAACAGCGAGCCGGTGCTCGCCCGCACCGCCTTCGGGTCGTACACGTCGGCGGCATGGCCGGTGACGACGACGCCGGACGCGCCGAAGGCGTCCGCGGAGCGGATGAGGGTCCCGATGTTGCCGGGGCTGCCGGGCCTGTCGAACACGACGGTGAGCATGGTCGGTCCGACCGGGATGCGGTGCAGGTCGTCCTCGGGTAGGGCGACCACGGCCAGCAGCTCCGGCACCGTGTCCGCCTTGCCGCCCAGCTCGTGCATCAGGTCGGGGGCGACGGCGTACCGCTCGGCCCGGACGCTGTCCAGCGTCGTGCGGGCCCACTCGGACAGCCGGACGTCGGCGTCGTAGAGCAGCTCCCGGACCTGCCAGCCGTGTTCGACGGCCATCGCGATCGGGCGTACGCCCTGCACGAGGAACTCGCCGCGACGTTGCCGCTTGGTCCGGTTGCGCAGCAGGGCCTCCCACTGCTGGAACCGCGCGTTGCGGCCGCTCACCCGCCCCCTCACCGGTGCTCCCGCCTCCCGGGTGCCTCGGGACCGGGAGTGTCCTGTCCGAGTCCCCGGCGGATCGCGATCTCCACGGGCGAGTACGCACCGTCGGGCCGTTCCAGTTCGTACGGTGCCGCCGGCATCAGCGGCGGCTGGGCCATGAAGCGCGGTCGCGTCCCGTGGTGCGGCTGCGCCGCGTGCACCAGGAACGGGTGGCAGAGGAAGACGTCGCCCGGGGACCCGGTGGCCAGGGCGACCGGCCGGTGGTCCGACGCCGCCACCAGGTCGGGCGCGAGGTCGAGCCCGCTCGCCCCGTCCTCCCCGTACTTCTCGAGCACCTTCGGCACGTCGAGGTGGGAGCCGACCCTGATCCGGGTCGGGGCGTCCTCGTCGCCGACCTCGCTGAACAGGAACAGCATCAGCAGTGCCCGACCCCGGGAGCGGACGTTCGTGAAGTACCAGTTCGCGCCCTCCGGAAGGTAGCTGCCCTCGACGTGCCAGCCCGCGTCGTCCGGCTCGTCGGGGTGCGGGAAGCGCAACGGGAACGTGCCCAGTGAGTAGCGCGGCTCCCAGCGTCCCGCGCCGACGAGCAGGTCGTAGGCGTGGTGGAGGGCCGGGGAGTTGGGTGCGGCGGCGAACGGCCCCTGCGCCATGCCGGGCACCCAGCGCACGGGTTTCGTCCAGGTGGCGGGGTCGTCCGGGTCGCAGCCGGTCTCCCGCCACAGCAGCCGTGCGCAGTCCGTGGCCACGCGCGGCGCGACGGCGCCCGCCAGCTTCACGAAACCGTCGTGAAGGAACCGGGATACCAGTGTCGTGTCGTCCATGCGCCCCATCGTGGGGCGGCGACCGTTCCGATCGCCCGACACTTCCCGCTCCGCTTCTGTCGGGTGTGTCGCCTGCGCGCCGGCCCACGATACGAAAGGCCGGGTCGCCGGGCACCACGGCTCAGGTTCCGCCGCAGCGCCGAAGGGAACGAACGCATGGAAACCCGTATCGTCGGCCGTCCCGCATTCCGGCTCGTGGGGCACGCCATCCGGGTTCCCCTGATCCACCGGGGCGTCAACCCGTACATCCAGCGGCACGTCGCGGCGCTGCCGGCGCAGGAGCACCTGCGCCTGAAGACACTCGGTGACGCCGAGCCGGCCGGTCTGCTCGCGGTCTGCGACGACCTCGACGCGGACTACGACGAGGGCAGCGAGCTGACGTACCTGCACGGGGTGGCCGTGTCCCGGTGCACGCCGGTCCCGGCCGACCTGGACGTGATCGAGGTCCCGGCGGGCCGTTGGGTGGTCATCCGGGTCGTGGGGCCGTATCCGCAGATCCTGCAGCGGACCTGGGCGGCTGCCGCGACCGGGTGGTTCCCCTTCAACCCGTGGCGTCTGCGGCCGGGCCCGGAGATCGTCGCGGTGCCCGAGCCGACGGACGACCCCGGCAGTCCGACCCGCGAACTCTGGTTGCCCGTCGAACCGGCGTAGCGACCGGGCACGCCGCCGGCCAGTCCCAGGCCGGCTCCTCAGACGCAGGCCCGGCCGCTCCGGCCGGGCCTGCGTCGCCGGCGGTCAGTCGCCGGGCAGTTCGTCGGTGTCCGGGTCGTCGCCGCGCGGGGAGGCGGTGGGCGTCCGGCGGGTCCCGGCGGACGGGGTGGCCGAGGCGCCGGTGGCCCTGGCGGTGGGCTGGTCCACGCTGACGCCGGCCGCGCGCCGGTCCAGCACCCCCTTGTCCAGGTGCAGCTCGATCAGGTCGTAGATGATCTCGCGGACGTCGCGGTCACCGGCCGGGACGGCACCGGCGTCGTCCCGGGTGACCAGGCAGTAGGCGACGTAGTGGCCGCGTACCTGCCAGGCGACGCGGGCGGCGGCGGTGGCGACCGACTCGGTGTCCTCCCCGGCGGGCATGCCCCGGAACCGGCCACGCCGGTCGTCGAGCAGCGGCCTGATCCGTTCCCGGACGCGTTGCGCGGTGGCCAGGTCGGTCAGGTTGAGCAGGCCGGCGGTGAGCAGGTGGTCGCCGTCGGGGGAGCGCAGGGTGGCCCGGACCACCTGGCTGCAGCCGAGGGTGACCAGCAGGTCGGCGATCTCACCGGTGGCGGCCACGGCGCAGTTCGTGCCGGCCTGGGTCTTGAGCACCTGGTACTCGTGCCGGTCGACGCCGACGACCAGGGTCTTGTCGGGAAAGACCTCCTTGACGGTCAACGGCTGCCGGTCGACGTCCCGGGAGTCCAGCGGACCGGTGGCGGCCTGGTCGGTCGGGGCGGTGCTCGCCGTCGCCGTCGGCGCGGCCCCGCTCTGCGCCGGGTCGTCGGTGGCGGTGCGGTCGATGAGCAGCAGGGCGCCGCCGATGCCGCAGAGGCCGAGCAGCATCAGCACCGCCGCCCCGCCGACGGCGATCTGCCAGAGCCGGCCGCCGCGGGCGTCGCCGGAGCGGCGGGACCGGGACCGCTGCGGCGTGGACGTCGGGGCGGGCACCTGGACGGCGGAGCGGATCGGGACGGGATCGGCCTCCGGCGGCGTCGACCGGGTGGTCCGGGGCAGGGAGGGGGCCGGGAAGCGGGACGGGGAGGGCCCGGCCGGTGCGGTCGGGCCGGGTTGCACCAGCGGCAGGTCCGCCCCGGGCCGCGGGTTCTCCTCAAACGCGTCCTCAGCGGACTCGTACCGATATACCATGTCGCCCAGAGTAGGGTTCATTGCCCCTTTAGGGGATAAAACTAGGAAATACCGCCATGGCGCGTCGGGTCCACCGGACCGTCCACCCCGGTGGCCCGCCGGGCACACCGACCGCCGACGACGGGACCGGTCCGGGCCGGTGGAAGAATGCCCCGGTGACCGGCGACCACTACTTCACCCCGGAGCCCAGTGCCCCGGCCCACCCCCGCGAGGTCGAGTTCCACGTCGCCGGGCGCGACTACACGCTCGTCTCCGCCAGTGGGGTCTTCTCCGCCGCCCGGCTCGACCCCGGCACCGCCGTACTCCTGCGTAAGGCCGAGCTGCCGACCGCCGACACCGGCGGCCACCTGCTCGACATCGGCTCCGGGTTCGGGCCGATCAGCTGCGTGCTGGCCGACCTCGCGCCGGCCGCCACCGTGTGGGCGGTCGACGTCAACGCGCGGGCCCGCGAGCTGACCGCCGCGAACGCCGCCCGTGTCGACGCCGCCGACCGGGTGCACGCGGTCGCCCCGGACGGGGTGCCGGCCGAGGTCACCTTCACCCAGATCTGGTCCAACCCGCCGATCCACATCGGCAAGCCCGAACTGCACGCGCTGCTGCGCCGCTGGCTGCCCCGGCTCGCCCCGGACGGCGTCGGCTGGCTGGTGGTGGCCCGGCACCTCGGCGGCGACTCGCTGCACCGCTGGCTGGGCGACGAGGGATTCACCGTCGTGCGGCAGGCCAGCCAGCGGGGCTACCGGGTGCTGCGGGTCACCAGGTAATCGAGTGTCGCCCGGCCGCACGCCTCGGGCAGGATGCCGACGTGGGATACGTGGACGTGGCAGCGGTCGGGTACATCCTCCCGGACGGTCGGGAACTCTTCGCCGACGTGTCGTTCCGGGTCGGTGAGGGCGCCAAGGTCGCCCTGGTCGGGCCGAACGGCGCCGGCAAGACGACGCTGCTGCGGATGGTCGCCGGTGACCTGCCGGTGCGTACCGGCGTGATCGCCCGATCCGGTGGGCTCGGCGTGATGCGGCAGTTCATCGGCATGATCGGCGACGAGTCGACGCTTGCCGACCTGGCCCTGTCGCTGGCCCCACCGGCGCTGCGCGCGGCCGGCCACCGGCTCGCCGACACCGAACGGGCCATGCGCGAGGCCGAACTGCGCGGCAAGTACAGCACCGCCGCCGGCAAGGCCCAACTGGCGTACGCCGACGCGCTGGCCGCCTGGGGCGAGGCCGGCGGGTACGACGCCGAGGTGCTCTTCGACACCGTCACCACCACCGTGCTCGACCTGCCCTGGGACGCCTCCCGGGACCGCCCGGTGCGCACCCTGTCGGGCGGGCAGCAGAAGCGCTTCGCCCTGGAGCTGCTGCTGCGTGGCCCCGACGAGGTGCTGCTGCTCGACGAGCCGGACAACTTCCTCGACGTGCCCGGCAAACGCTGGCTGGAGCGACGGCTGCGCGAGTCCACCAAGTCGGTGCTCTACGTCTCGCACGACCGGGAACTGCTCGCGCACACCGCCGACCGGGTGGTCGCCGTCGAAGGGGGCAGCGCCTGGGTGCACCCGGGCGGCTTCGCGAGCTGGCACGAAGCCCGTACGGCCCGGCACGCCCGCCTCGACGAGCTGCGCCGCCGCTGGGACGAGGAACACCAGAAGCTGCGCGAGCTGATGCTGATGTACAAGCAGAAGGCCGCGTACAACGACGGTCTCGCCTCCCGCTACCAGGCGGCACAGACCCGGCTGCGCAAGTTCGAGGAGGCCGGGCCGCCGCCCGTACCGCCGAAGGACCAGGACATCCGGATGCGGCTGGCCGGCGGGCGGACCGGCAAGCGCGCGGTGATCTGCGAGCAGCTGGAGCTGGACGGCCTGACCTACCCCTTCGACCTGGAGCTGTGGTACGGCGACCGGGTGGCGGTGCTCGGGGCCAACGGCACCGGC
The DNA here is from genome assembly GCF_049863385.1 of Micromonospora sp. WMMD723. NCBI lineage: Bacteria > Bacillati > Actinomycetota > Actinomycetes > Micromonosporales > Micromonosporaceae > Micromonospora > Micromonospora sp. WMMD723. The sequence continues at coordinate 1,111,133 of NZ_JBMKNR010000001.1, read as the reverse complement.
AAGTCGCACTTCCTGCGCCTGCTGGCCCGGGGCGGCACCGACCCCGACCCGGCCAACGGCCCGGTGGACGGGGCCGCCGCGCTGGCCCCGGTGGCGCACGCCGGGGTGGTCCGGCTGGGTGCCCGGGTCCGGCCGGGGCACTTCTCGCAGACCCACGACCGGCCGGAGCTGATGGCGAAGACCCTGGTCGAGGTGCTGTGGCGCGGTGACGAGCACCGGGACGGGATGGACCGGCACGCGGCGATGGCGGCGCTGAGCCGCTACGAGCTGGCCGGCCAGGGCGACCAGCGGTTCGGCACCCTCTCCGGCGGCCAGCAGGCCCGGTTCCTGGTGCTGCTGCTGGAGCTGTCCGGGGCCACCCTGCTGCTGCTCGACGAGCCGACCGACAACCTCGACCTGGCCTCGGCGGAGGCGTTGGAGGCGGGACTGACCGCGTTCGCCGGGACGGTGGTGGCGGTCACCCACGACCGCTGGTTCACCCGCTCGTTCGACAGGTTCGTGCTGTTCCGGGGCGACGGCGACGTGGTGGAGACCCCGGAGCCGGTCTGGGACGTCGGCTGAGCCGGTCGCGCTCACCGTGCGGCGACGACCGCACCCGGTAACCGGGCGCGGTCGTCGCCGGCCGGGGCCGCTCCCGGCGGCATAGGGTGGATCTCGTGACTGAGATGACCTACCGCCGGCTGGGCGACTCCGGGCTCGTGGTGTCCGTGGTCGGCATCGGCTGCAACAACTTCGGCCGCAAGCTCGACATCGACGGCACCCGGGCGGTGGTCGACGCCGCGCTCGACGCCGGGATCACCTTCTTCGACACCGCCGACATCTACGGCGAGCCGCCGGGCGGTTCGGAGGAACTGCTCGGGCAGGCCCTCAAGGGGCGGCGCGACGACGTGGTGCTGGCCACCAAGTTCGGCATGTCGATGGGTGGGCGCAACGGCCGCGACTTCGGGGTGCGCGGCTCCCGGCGGTACGTGGTGCGGGCCGTCGAGGCGTCGCTGCGCCGGCTCGGCACCGACCACATCGACCTGTACCAGCTGCACGAGCCCGACCCGGACACCCCGGTCGACGAGACGCTCGCCGCCCTCGACGACCTGGTCCGTGCCGGCAAGGTGCGCTACCTGGGCAACTCCAACTTCTCCGGCTGGCAGATCGCCGACGCCGACTGGACGGCGAAGACCCGGGGGCTGACCCGGTTCATCAGCGCGCAGAACCACTACAACCTGCTCCACCGGGACGCCGAGGTCGAGATCATCCCGGCCTGCGAGCGGTTCGGCCTCGGACTGCTGCCGTTCTTCCCGCTGGCCAACGGGCTGCTCACCGGCAAGTACCGGCGGGACAGCGCCCCGCCCGCCGGCAGCCGCCTCGCCGGTGGCGGCCGGTACGCCGAGCGGCTCGCCGCCGCCCGCTGGGACACCATCGAGGCGCTGGAGGCGTTTGCCGCGCAGCGGGGGCTGACGTTGCTCCAGGTGGCCATCGGCGGGCTGGCCGCCCGCCCGGCGGTGGCCTCGGTCATCGCCGGTGCCACCACCGCCGAGCAGGTCCGGGCGAACGCCGCCGCCGGCGGTTGGCAGCCCACCGACGACGACCTCGACGCGCTGGACGCCCTGCTCTGAGCAGACCGGCCGGACGCGGTCGGGCCCGGACACCGTCGCGGTGTCCGGGCCCGACCGGTGACGCGGTGCTCAGCCGTCCAGGCCGGCCGGTTCGCCGGGCCCGGGGTGCGCCCGGCGACGCCACCACAGCAGCGCCGACCCGGCGACGACCACCACGGCGAGGCCGCCGGCCAACCACCGCCACCAGACCGTTCCGGCCTCCCGTGCCCCGGCCGCCGGGCGTTCGACGGCGACCGGCGACGGCGACTGGGCCACCCGGGCCTGCACCTGCGCGGTCGCCGTGCTGCCGTACGGCGCGGGGGCGCTGACCGTCACCCGCCAGTCGCCGGGGGAGAGCAGCGGGCCGCTGCTGTAGAAGCCCTGCCCCTCCCCGGACGGCTCGATCTGCACCGGCCCGGCCGTCCGGCCACCCTCGCCCTCGGCGGTCAGGGTGAGCCGGACCGGCTGGTCCAGCCGGTGCCCGTCGGCGTACACGGCCATCACGGTCACCCCGCCGGCACCGTCACCGGCCACCGTAAGCTTGACCTTCCCGCCGTGCGCCGCCGCCGGCCCCGCCGGCAGGGCCACCAGGGCCGCCACGACCAGCGCGGCGAGGGCTCTCAAGCTACGCATCGACGTCTCCCTTCCGATGTGGAGGGGCCGCCCCCACCGTCGGTGTCGACGGTGGGAGCGGCCCCGTGGTGCTCCTTACAGCGAACCGCCCTTGGCGATCCGGGTGGGGTCGGCACCGAGCCGGCCGGCCCCGTCGACCGACTTGTTGTTGTTCGCCTTGACGCCGGCCTTGGTGGCCGCGCCACCGAGCCGGACGATCATGGCGTCGGCGTCACGGACCAGCACGTCCCGCACGTCGGTGTCGGTCACCACCGCGGTGTCGGTGGCCAACGCCTTGAAGGCGGTCAACTGCTGCACCGCCCGCTTGTCGTTGCCCGCCGCCTCGGACTCCCGCACCGCGTCCAGCTTGTTGGACAGCTGACGGTGCGCCTTGGTGGTGAGTCGTCCGGTCGCCTTGAACCGGTCCAGCAGGTTCTGCATGTCCCGGAACGAGGTGGTGACGAAGAACCGGACCGTCGAGGTGGTGGAGTTGCCCGCCTTGTCGGTCGCGGTCACCGTCAGCTCGTGCAGGCCGAGCGGCAGCTCGTACAGCGCCTGCAGGGTGCCGCTGGTGTACGCCCGGCCGTCCAGCACGCCGGAGGTCGTCTTGATGCCGGAGGTCGGGTCGACCGCCTGCCACGAGATCCGGACGTCCTGGCTGTCACCGTAGAGCTGGCCGTCGGCGATGCCGGAGACCAGCAGCGTCGGCTTGGTGCCGTCGATCTTCACGACCGCCGACTTCAGCGCCTCGACGTTGCCGGCGGCGTCGGTGGCCCGGTACAGCAGCTCGTGCGTGCCGTCCCCGGTCACCTCGACCGGCGTGGTGTACGCCGTCCAGGCACCGCCGTCGAGCGACCACTCCAGCTTCTTCACCCCGGAACCGGCGTCGGTGGAGGTGATGACCACCGGGACGGTGCCGTTGTGCCAGCCGTCGTCGTTGGCCGGGGCGAACGACGCCGAGCTGACCGGCGCGGTGGCGTCGATCTTCACGGCGACCTTCTTCGTCGCCTCCACGTTGCCGGCGGCGTCGGTCGAGCGGAACCGCACCTCGTGGGTGCCGTCCCCGGTGACCTGCACCGGCTCGGTGTACGCGGTCCACGTGGTGGCCCCGTCGAGCTGGTACTCGGTGCTCGCCACCCCGCTACCGCCGGCCTCGTCGGTCGCCGCCAGCGTCACGGTGACCGGGCCGGTGTACCAGCCCTCGGTCGGGGTGCCGGAGACGGTGGCCGTGGTCACCGGGGCGGTCGTGTCGGCCGCCTTGGTGGAGAGCCGGAAGTAGTCGAACGAGGCCGTCTTGGAGGTGGCCGCGTTCGCGCCGAGGGTGAACAGACCGATCTTCGGGGTGGCCCCGACGGCGGTGTTCGTCACCGTCTCGAACGTGGTCCACTCCTGCCCGTCCGCCGAGTAGGACCCGGTGAAGACGTCACCGGCCCGGGCGAGGCGCAGGTACCACACCCCCGAGGTCAGGTTGGAGACCTGGGGCTGCGGGTTCTGCGTCACCCCGGCGAGTTCGCCGCGGAACTCGATCCGCCGCGACGGCGTCTGACCCGCCTGGTTGTCCACGATGAAGTCCAACTTGACGTAGTTGTCGTCGTCGGCGTGGACGATCAGACCGGCCTGCTGGTACTGCTCGGCCAGCGCGCTGCCGTCGACCTTCGTCTCCAGGGTCCAGTCGCCGCTCGGCGCGGTCTGGAGGATGAAGTTCGTCGGCCCGGTGTTGCTGGTGCCGTAGATGTCACCCTTCGGCACGTCGATCTTCAGTGCGCCGTCGGCGACCCGGTAGGCGGCCGGGTCCTCCCGGAGCACCGCGTTCCACCGGCACTTGTCGAGCGTGGTGCCGGTGAACTCGTCCGACGGGCTGACCGGGCCGGCCGGGGCGTCCGGCGAGACCAGGAACGAGTCGAACACCGCGTCCACCACCGGGGCGGTGGTGCCGCCGTTGAGGGCGAGCAGACCGATCCGCGGGTTGGTGATGCCGGCCAGCGCGGCGGACCGGCCGACCGGGGTGAACGTGGCACCGTCGGTCGAGAACTGCGCGGTAAGGTTGGTGCCGTCGCTGATCAGCCGCAGCCAGATGGTGTCACCGGCCGGGGCGGCCACGGCGTCCGCCGCGTCGTTGCGCGGAGTCCCGGCGGTCTCCCGGATGAACTCCACCTTGCGCGACCCGCCGTAGAGCAGGTCCACCTTGGCGTAGTTGTCGTCGTCGCCGTAGATCAGCAGGCCGGCCTGCTGGTAGTCGGCGGTGACGGGCACGGTGACCTTCGTGGTGGCCTGCCAGGCCCCGCTGGGTGCGGGCTGGAGCACCAGGTTGGTCGCGTCGTTGCGGGAGCCGTACAGGTCACCGGAGGAGGTGGGCAGCCGCAGCGACCCGCCGGAGACCGAGTAGAGCTGGTTCTCCCGGACCACCGACCAGCGGTCCTTGTCGAGGCTGTTGCCGAGGAACTCGTCCGACCGCGCGCCGAGGCACGTGTTGGTCGGCGCGTCCACCTTGACCGGGACGGTCGCGTAGGACTTCGCGCCCCGCTTGTCCGTCACCGTCAGGGTGGCGGTGAAGGTGCCCGGGGTGGTGTAGGTGTGGGTGGCGTTCAGAGTCGTCGCCGTCCCGCCGTCACCGAAGTCCCAGGCGTACGTCAGCGGGGTGTCACCCTCGGTGTCGGTGGCCGTGCCGGTGAAGGTCACGGTGACCGGCGCGGTGCCGGTCGCCGGGGTGGCGGTGGCCGTCACCTGCGGCGGAGCGTTGTCGGTGACGCCCCGTCCGATGAAGTCCATCCAGTTGACGTTGAACAGCGAACCGGTGCCACCGGCCGGGTCCTTGGCGACGAAGTACAGCGCGCCCTCCGCACCGGCCGTCACCGGCGCGGTCACGTCGACGAACTGCTGCCAGCCGCCCGTGCCGGGCACGGTGGCCGTGGCCACGACCGGTCCGTCGACGGCACCGGCGTGCACGTCGATCCGGCCGCCCTGGACCTCGGAGGCCACCCGGAACCGGATCTGCTCGACCCCGGTCAGGTTGGCCGGGACGAGCGACCACCAGTCGCCGTCCTCGATGAAGCCGATGTTCTGGCCGCCACCGGCGGGGTCGGTGGTGGTCTCCTTCTGCACGCCCGGGTCACCGCCGCCGGTGCTGCCCGGGGCCCGCCCGGTGGCCGTGTAGTACTCGGCCTGCTTGCGCTTGGGCTGGAGGATCTCGATCGCCCGACCGGTCAGCGGGCCGGCGCCGCCGGTGCCGCCGTCGTCGGTGTAGGTGGCCTCGAAGACCGCGAAGACGTTGGCCTCCGCGCCGTGCCCGGACGCCAGCGAGGTCTGCACGGTGCCGGTGCAGCCGGTGTGCTGCTCCAGCGGGTGGGCGTGCTCGTCGTGGCCGAGCAGCACCTGCAGCTGCACCCGGTCACAGTCGACGGTGCCGTCCTCCGGGTCGGTCACCTTGATCGTGTACTTGACCTGGTCGCCCCAGTCGAAGAAACCGCCGCTGGGCGGGAACTCGATGGTCACCGTCGGGGCGGTGTTGCCGACCGTCACCGGCACGTTCGCCACGGCGGTACGGCCCTTGGGGTTGGTCACGGTGAGCTGGGCGGTGTAGTTGCCGGCCGTGGTGTAGGTGTGGGTGGGGTTCGCCTCGGTGGAGGTCTGCCCGTCACCGAACTTCCACGCGTAGGTCAGCGTGCCGCCGTCCGGGTCACGCGACCCGGCGCTGGAGAACGTCACGGTCAGCGGGGCGGCCCCGGAGGTGGGGTCGGCGCTGGCCTCGGCGATGGGCGCCCGGTCACCGGCGGTGTAGTCGATCCGGTAGACCCCGGAGTCGTCGTTGTTGCCGCCGAAGCCGGTGCCCCACTCGATCATGTAGAGCGCGCCGTCCGGACCGAACTCGAAGTCCATCGGGCGGATCATCGGCATGCCGGTGAGCAGCTGGTTGATGTCGATCAGCGTCTTGCCGTCCGCGCTGACCTGCATCGTGTACATCTTCGACTGGTTCCACTCGCCGAGCAGCGCCTTGCCGTCGTAGTACGCCGGCCACTTGCGGGTGGAGTTGCTGTCGGCGTCGTAGCGGTAGACCGGGCCGCCCATCGGGGCGCCACCGCCACCGATCTCGGGGAAGCGCGGGTCGCCCGCGTAGCCGTAGTCCACCGTCGCCGGGACGACCGGCGGCAGGTTGGTCAGGCCGGTGTTGTTCGGCGAGTCGTTGACCGGTGCGGCGCAGTCGAACTTCGCCCCGCTCGGCCCGGACGGGAAGGTGTAGTCGTTGTACGCCCGGTTGTTGCCGACGCAGTACGGCCAGCCGTAGTTGCCGGCCGTGGCGACGATGTTCCACTCCACCAGGCCCTCGGGGCCACGGTTCGGGTTGGCCGCCGAGGCGTCCGGCCCGTAGTCGGCGACGTAGAGGGTGTCGGTCTTCTGGTCGACGCCGATCCGGAACGGGTTACGGAAGCCCATGCCGAAGATCTCGGGACGGGTCTTCGCGGTGCCCGGGGCGAACAGGTTGCCCGCCGGGACGGTGTAGGTGCCGTCGTCCTCCGGGTGGATCCGGATCACCTTGCCGCGCAGGTCGTTGGTGTTGCCGGCGCTGCGCTGCGCGTCGTAGTCCTGGCGACCGGGGCGTTCGTCGATCGGGGTGAACGCGTTCGACTCGAACGGGTTGGTGTTGTCGCCGGTGGCGAGGTAGAGGTTGCCCTGCGAGTCGAAGGTCATGCTGCCGCCGGCGTGGCAGCAGGTGTTGCGCTGGGTGTCGACCTGCAGCACGACCTTCTCGGTGGCCTTGTCGATGGTGTCACCGTTGACGGTGAACCGGGACAGGTAGTTGCGCGGGGCGCCACCGGCCGGTGCGTAGTACAGGTAGATCCACTTGTTGGTGGCGAAGTCCGGGTCGAGGCGCAACCCGAGCAGGCCGTCCTCGTTGCCGGTGAACACGTCCAGCCGGGTCGCGGTGACCGTGTTGCCGGTGTCCGGCTTGACGATCTGCACCCGGCCGTCGCGCTCGGCGTAGAACACCCGGCCGTCCGGAGCGATGTCCAGCTCCATCGGGTTGTTGGTGTTGCTGTCGAGGGTGACCTTCTCGAAGTTCGAGGTCTTGGTGGCGCCGCAGTCGGCGTTCTCGACCCCGGCCGCGGTGCGGATGCCGCCGAGCAGGTGGCTGAGGAACTCCGGCTCGGTGTACGACGCCTGGGTGTGACCGCCGCCGGTGTACCAGGAGCGACCGCCGTCGTAGTCCTGGCACCAGGCGGTGGGGTGGTCCGCGCCCATCGCGCCGGCACCCGGGCTGTAGGACTTCTCGTCCAGGCTGGCCAGCACGTGCACCTTGGAGCGCGGGTTGGTGCGGAAGTTGTACCACTCGTCGAACCGGGACCAGCGGTCCGGCAGGTCGGCCGTCGACGGGTGCGCGTGGTCCTCGACCTTGACGGTGGCCTGCTGGTTGGCCGGGTGGCCGGAGAAGTACGCACCGACCAGGTTGCCGTACCAGGCCCAGTCGTACTCGGTGTCGGAGGCGGCGTGCACGCCCGCGTAGCCGCCGCCGGCCTTGATGTAGCGCTCGAACGCGGCCTGCTGGGTGGCGTCGAGCACGTCACCGGTGGTGGAGAGCCAGATGACCGCCTGGTACTTGGCCAGGTTGGTGTCGTTGAAGGCGGCTCCGTCCTCGGTGGTGTCGACGGTGAAGCCGTTCTCGGTGCCGAGCTTCTGGATCGCGGCGATGCCGGCCGGGATGGCGTCGTGCCGGAATCCGGCGGTCTTGGAGAAGACCAGGACCGAGAACGGTTCGGCGGCGGCTGCCGCTGCCGGCGCGGGTGCGGCCTGGGGCCGGGCCTGCGCGACGGGAGCGGCCTGGGCGGCGGTGCCGCCGATCAGGCCGCTGGCGAGTAGGGAGAGGGCCAGTAGACCGGCACCCAGTGGACCGCGACGTGCGCGGCGATGGCGGGATGGAGACACTCCATGCTCCTTTTGTCCGCGTTGGACAGTGGTGGGGGCATGGGGACGACTCGCCGCAGACCGTCCCCGGTCGGATCGGTGTGGGCCCGCCGAGGTCCGCACCGGTGGCGATCAGGTACGGGCCACGCCGAGGCTCCGCACCGGAATAATGTCGATCGGTTGAACAAATTAGCGCCGCTGGATTGGTTTCCGGCAAGGCATGAGCATGTAACGATTCGGTATCGGCGACTCGCTTTTCCGGCTTATGTGGATACAAGCCCAAAACAGTAGGCATCGATGGTCCTGGATCAATCTAACACCCCTTGGCGGATCAGCGGATCTGTCGTACGGTCACAGGCACGTGACCCACGGGAGCCCGGTACACCGGGCTGAGAGGGGGGCTGGGAGCCCCCGACCGTCGAACCTGATCCGGGTAATGCCGGCGCAGGGAGGAGAGTTGCCGTGCCGTCCCTCGGCCGACTGCATCTGATCACCGACACCCGCCCCGGGTGCGACCCGCTCGCCGTCGTACGGGCCGCCCTCCCGGTGGCCCGCGCCGACCTCGTCGTCCAGGTCCGGGTGACCGACCACACCACCGACCGGCAGGCGTACGACCTGGCCCGACGGGTGCGCGAGCAGTGTGCCCCGTACGGGGCCACCTGCCTGGTCAACGACCGGCTGCACGTCGCCCTCGCGGTGGACGCCCACGGCGGCCACGTCGGCGCGGACGACCTGCCCGTCGCGGCGGCCCGCCGGGTCCTCGGCCACGCCGCCGTGCTCGGCGCGACCGCCCGGGAACCGGTCGCCGCCGCCCGGGCCGTCGCCGCCGGGGCCAGCTACCTGGGCGTCGGCCCGTGCCACCCGACCGCCACCAAGACCGGCCTGCCCGACCCGATCGGCCCCGCCGGCATCCGCGCCGTCGTCGCGGCCGTCGACGTGCCGGTCATCGCCATCGGCGGGGTCACCGTCGCCACGGTGCCGGCGCTGCGGGCCGCCGGGGCGTACGGGGTGGCGGTGGTCGGGGCGCTGTCCACCGCCGCCGACCCGGGCCGGGCCACCGCCGAACTGATCGCGGCGCTGACGTGCTGACCCGGCCCGACGTCGCCATCGTGGGCGCGGGGCCGGTCGGATTGGCGATCGCCTGGCGCTGCGCCACCCGGGGCCTGCGGGTGGCCGTGCACGACCCGGCCCCCGGCTCCGGCGCGTCCCGGGTCGCCGCCGGAATGCTCGCCCCCGTCGCCGAGGCGTACTTCGGGGAACGGGAACTGACCGGGCTGCTCACCGCGTCCGCCGCCCGCTGGCCGGGCTTCGCCGCCGAACTGACCGAAGCCACCGGAACGGAGTTCGGCTACCGCACCGACGGCACCCTCGTCGTCGGGCTGACCGGGGACGACCTGGCCGAGGCACGCCGGCTCTGGTCGTACCAGCAGGGGTTGGGGCTGCCGATCAGCGCGCTGCGCCCGTCGCAGCTACGGGAGCGCGAACCGGCGCTGACCCCCCGGCTGCGCGGCGGGGCGGTCGCCCCCGGCGACCACCAGGTCGACCCGCGCCGGCTGGTCGACGCGCTACGGGCCGCCGCCGGACGGGCCGGCGCGACCCTGCTGCCCGGCGCGGTGACCCGACTGGCCGAGGTGGACGCGCCGGTCGTCGTGGTCGCCGCCGGCTGCGGCGCCGCCGCGCTGACCGGGCTACCGGTCCGCCCGGTCAAGGGCCAGGTGCTGCGGCTGCGCGCGCCCGACCACCGCCCGCCCGGCTTCCGGCACGTCATCCGGGGGTACGCCGACGGCGAGTCGGTCTACCTCGTCCCCCGTGACGACGGCGAGGTGGTGCTCGGGGCGACCGTCGAGGAACGCACCGACACCGAGGTGACCACCGGGGCGGTGCTGCGGCTGCTCCGGGCCGCCGTCGACCTCGTCCCCGAACTCGCCGAGTACGCGCTGACCGAGGCGACCGCCGGGCTGCGCCCCGGCACCCCGGACAACGCGCCGATCCTCGGCCCGCTGCCCGGCCGGCCCGGCGTGCTCGCCGCCACCGGCCACCACCGGCACGGCATCGTGCTCACCCCGGTCACCGCCGACCTGATCACCGACCTGATCGTCACCGGTCAGCCGGACCCCCTGCTCACCCCCTTCACCGCCGACCGGTTCCACTGAGGAGGAAGACGTGCGACTGATCGTCAACGGCGTCGGACGCGAGCTGGCCGGCGGCACGACCGTCGCGGACCTGGTCGCCACGGTCACCGGGCAGCGGCGCGGCCTCGCCGTCGCGGTCAACGGCGAGGTGGTCCCCCGGGGCGGCTGGCCGGCGACCGAGCTGCGCGACGGCGACCGGGTCGAGGTGCTCAGCGCTGCCCAGGGCGGGTGACCCGGATGCCCCTCACCATCGCCGGACGGACCTTCACCTCCCGGCTCATCCTCGGCACCGGCGGCGCGGCCAACCTGCACGTGCTGGAGCAGGCGATCCGGGCCTCCGGCACCGGACTGGTCACCCTCGCCCTGCGCCGGGTCGACACCGCGCCCGGCACCGCCGGTGGCCTGCTCGACCTGCTCGACCGGTGCGCGGTGCGGCTGCTGCCCAACACCGCCGGCTGCTACACCGCCGCCGAGGCGGTCAAGGTCGCCAGGCTGGCCCGGGAGGCGTTCGACACCGACTGGGTCAAGCTGGAGGTGATCGGCGACGAACGCACCCTGCTCCCGGACGGGGTGGAGCTGCTGCGGGCGGCCGAGGAACTCGTCGCCGACGGGTTCGTCGTGCTGCCGTACACCTCCGACGACCCGGTGCTGGCCCGCCGGCTGGCCGACGTCGGCTGCGCGGCGGTGATGCCGGCCGGTGCGCCGATCGGTTCCGGACTGGGCATCACCAACCCGCACCACATCCGGCTGATCCGGCAGGGCGTCGACGTGCCGGTGATCCTCGACGCCGGGATCGGCACCGCCTCCGACGCGGCGCTCGCCATGGAACTGGGCTGCGACGGGGTGCTGCTGGCCAGCGCCGTCACCCGGGCCGCCGACCCGACGGCGATGGCCACCGCCATGCGGTACGGCGTACGGGCCGGGCGGCTCGCGTACACCGCCGGTCGCATTCCCCGCCGCTTCCACGCCCTCGCCTCCACCCCCGACGACGGAAGACCCGACCTGTGACCCGCCCCGCCGCCCCACCCCTCCTCCGGCCGGACGGGGTGGTGCTGCTGACCGACCGGCTGGTGGCGCGCGGCGACCTCGTCGACGTCGTCGCGGGGGCGGTACGCGGTGGCGTGCGGTGGGTGGTGCTGCGGGAGCGGGACCTGCCCCGCGCCGAGCGGGCCGCGCTCGCCGTCGACCTGCGGGCCGTCCTGGCGCAGGTCGGCGGCACCCTCGTCGTGGCCGGCCCCGACCCGCTGGACGGGGACGCCGTCCACCTGCCCGCCGCCGGGCCGTACCCGCCGCCGGCCGTCGGACTGGTCGGCCGGTCCTGCCACGACGTGGCGGAGCTGGCCCGACTGACCACCGAGGACTACGTGACGCTCTCGCCGGTCTGGACCACCCGCAGCAAACCCGGTTACGGCCCACCGCTGCGCCCGGACGGGCTGCGCGACCTGATCCGACGCAGCCCGGTGCCCGTGCTCGCCCTGGGCGGGATCGAGACACCCGAGCAGGTGACGGCGTGCGTCGAGGCGGGCGCGGTCGGGGTGGCGGTGCTCGGCGCGATCATGCGGGCCGCCGACCCGACCGGGGCCGCGACGACCCTCACCAGCGCCTTCCCCCGTACCCCGAGCACCGATGCGTGCCCCGAGGAGACGACATGACGCCGACGACCGTGCTCACCATCGCCGGATCCGACTCCGGCGGCGGTGCCGGCATCCAGGCCGACCTGAAGGTCTTCGCCGCCCTCGGCGCGTACGGGACCAGCGTGCTGACCGCCGTCACCGCGCAGAACACCCGGGGCGTGGACGCCGTGCTGCCGCTGCCGCCGCGCACCGTCACCGAACAGCTCGACAGCGTGCTCGGCGACTTCGCGGTCCGGGCGGTGAAGACCGGGATGCTCGGCACCCCGGCGGTCGCCGACGCGGTGGCCGAGGCGGCGAAGGCGGGACGGCTGCCGCACCTCGTCGTCGACCCGGTGCTCGTCGCCACCAGCGGACACCGGCTCGGTGTGGTGGCGGCGGTCGAGCGGCTGCTGCCGTACGCCCGGGTGGCGACGCCGAACTGCGCGGAGGCCGCCGCCCTCACCGGACGCCCGGTGACCACGGTCGAGGAGATGGTCGCGGCGGCGCAGGCCCTGGCGGCCGGCGGCCCGGAGTACGTGGTGGTCACCGGCGGCGACGTCGACGCGGCCGGCGAGTCGGTCGACGTGCTGGCCGGCGGTGCGACGACCACCCTGCTCCGTGCGCCCCGGGTGGACACCCGGCACAGCCACGGCACCGGCTGCTCGTTCTCGGCGGCGATCGCCGTCCGGCTGGCCGCCGGCGACCCGGTGCCGGTCGCGGTCGCCACCGCCAAGGAGTACGTCACCCGCGCGCTGACCGGCGCGCGGGGTTGGGAACTGGGCGCGGGACGCGGCCCGCTGGACCACTTCGGCTGGTCCCGATGACCATCAGGGAGGCTGTCATGCAGGCACGTCGCAAGGTCTACGTCGAGGGGTCCCGGCCGGACGTCCGGGTGCCGTTCGCCGAGGTGGAGCTGGCCGGGGACAACCCGCCGGTCCGCCTCTACGACACCTCCGGCCCCGGCTCGGACCCGGAGGTCGGGCTGCCGCCGCTGCGCGGGCCGTGGATCGCCGAGCGGGGCGACGTCGCCCCGGTCCGGGGTGCCGGCACCCCGCTGGCCGGCGTCGACGCCAGGCGACCCACCCAGCTCTGGTACGCCCGCGCCGGGATGATCACCCCGGAGATGGAGTTCGTGGCGATCCGGGAGGGGCTGCCGCCGGAGGTGGTCCGCGACGAGATCGCCGCCGGCCGGGCGGTGCTGCCGCTCAACGTCAACCACCCCGAGTGCGAGCCGGCGATCATCGGCAGGGCGTTCCTGGTGAAGGTCAACGCCAACATCGGCACCTCGGCGGTGACCTCGTCGGTCGCCGAGGAGGTGGAGAAGCTGACCTGGGCCACCCGGTGGGGCGCGGACACCGTGATGGACCTGTCGACGGGCAAGCGCATCCACGAGACCCGGGAGGCGATCGTCCGCAACTCACCGGTGCCGATCGGCACCGTGCCGATCTACCAGGCGCTGGAGAAGGTGGGCGGCGACCCGGTCAAGCTGAGCTGGGAGGTGTTCCGCGATACCGTCGTCGAGCAGGCCGAGCAGGGCGTCGACTACATGACCGTGCACGCGGGGGTGCTGCTGCCGTACGTGCCGCTGGCCGTCGACCGGGTCACCGGCATCGTCTCCCGGGGTGGTTCGATCATGGCGGCCTGGTGCCTGGCGCACCACGAGGAGAACTTCCTCTACACCAACTTCCGGGAGCTGTGCGCGATCCTCGCCCGCTACGACGTGACGTTCTCCCTCGGCGACGGGCTGCGGCCCGGCTCGATCGCCGACGCCAACGACGAGGCCCAGTTCGCCGAGCTGCGCACCCTCGGCGAGCTGACGACCATCGCCTGGGAGTACGACGTGCAGGTGATGATCGAGGGGCCCGGTCACGTGCCCATGCACAAGATCAAGGAGAACGTGGACCTCCAGCAGGAGTGGTGCCACGAGGCCCCGTTCTACACCCTCGGCCCGCTGACCACCGACATCGCCCCCGCGTACGACCACATCACCTCGGCGATCGGGGCCGCCATGATCGGCATGTTTGGCACCGCGATGCTCTGCTACGTCACCCCGAAGGAGCACCTCGGCCTGCCCGACCGGGACGACGTGAAGGCCGGCGTGATCGCCTACAAGATCGCGGCGCACGCGGCCGACCTGGCCAAGGGGCACCCCGGCGCGCAGGCCTGGGACGACGCGCTGTCCAAGGCGCGGTTCGAGTTCCGCTGGGAAGACCAGTTCAACCTGTCGCTGGACCCGGAGACCGCGCGGTCCTACCACGACGCGACCCTGCCGGCGGAGCCGGCGAAGACCGCCCACTTCTGCTCCATGTGCGGCCCGAAGTTCTGTTCCATGAAGATCACCCAGGAGCTGAAGGAGTACGCCGCCCAGGGCATGCAGGCCAAGTCGGCGGAGTTCCGTTCCACCGGCAACCGCGTCTACCTCCCCCTCGCCTGACCGGTTCTGCCCCGGTGATCAAGAGGTTCGCGTCAGTTTCCGCGCGGCGGATGACGCAAAGCTCTTGATCACCGCGCCCCACCGACCGCCCGCCGTCTTGCCCGCTTCGTCCCGATTGTTGTCTGGTGATCAAGAGGTTTGCGTCAGGTTTTGCCGGGCGGGATGACGCAAACCTCTTGATCAACCGATGCAGACCGGGGGCAGGGCGGGGGTGGGGAGGGGTGGGTGGGGGGCGGGTGGGGGTTAGTCGCGGTGGTGGCGGCCGCTGGTGCGCAGTGAGCGTCGGCCGCTGTCCCGGTCCGGTTCGTTGTCGGCCAGGGGCTTGCCCAGGCCGGTGACCCAGTCGACGTACTCGTCGTCGGGCGTCGCCGACTTCGGGTCGGCTTCGTCCGCCGGGGCGTCCTGCGGGGAGCGGTTACGCCGGAACAGTCCCCGTCGGCCCTTGGCCCTGCCGGTCTGCTCCGGCGTGCTGCCGTCCTCCGGAGCGGGGTCGGCCTGGTCGGGTTCGACGGGTGGCCCGTCCACCGGTGCGGTGCCGGGGGACCCGTCCGGCTCCCAGCGGAGACTGACGGGCTTCGGGGCGTCCGTCTGCCCGGTGTCGCCCGGTTCGGGAAACGGCAGGGCTGCCCGGGTCGGTGCGGGTCGGTGGGTATCGGCCGGGCCACCCGTACCGCCGGGGGCCGGCAGGTGGTGGCGGGGGCGGGGGGTGCCCTCGACGCCACCCGGCGCGACGTGCCGTACGCCGGCCACCGGCACGTCGACGCCCTCCGGCGCGACCCGGTCGGCACCACCCCGCCCGGTGGCCTCCGGTGCCGTCGTGCCGACCGGGGCGATGGCGTCGGCATCCGGTGTCGCGGTGCCGGTCGGGCCGATGCCGGTCGGGCCGGTGCCGGTCGGCCGGTCGTCCCCGATGCCACCAGCCCCGGCATCGGGCGAGGGCCCGGGTGGACCGGCGGGGACCACCCCGGTGCCGGTCGCGGTGGACCGGGCACGGCTGGCCCGCTTCGCCCGGGGCTTGGGTGTGGCGACGGGCCCGTCCCCGGTGGCCGGACCGGTGTCCGCCGCCTGGTCCACCCCGACCTCGCTGCCGGTCTGCTCGGCCGGTGCCGTCTTCCGCTGTCCCGAACGGCTTCGCGGCGACCCGGCCCGGCCCGATCCTGCCCCGGCGGGCGACGCCGCACCCGGCGTGTCCCCGGCTGGCCCGGTCGGAGCCGGCCCGGTCGGAGCCGGCTCGGTCGGGGTCGAGCCGGGCAGGACGGCCCCGGTCGGGGACGGGGTGGTGCGGGGGGCGTGCCGGTCGGCGACCGTGGCGGCGGGGTCAGGCCAGTCCCAGTGGGCCGGGTGACGACCGGTGCCCGGCACGTCGGGCGACGGCCACCCCGGACCGGTGCCGGCCTCCGGTCGGGCGGCGGCACGGGAGCGGGCGGTGTCCGGCTGCTCGCGGTGGAGGGAACCCGCGGTGGCGCTCAGGTCCACGGTGACCGGCTCGTCCGCGCCGCGGTCGGCCGGGCCCGTGCCGGCCGGGCCCGTGCCGGCCGGGCCCGTGCCGGCCGGGCCCGTGCCGGCCTGGTCGGGGCCGGTCAGGGTGGCCCGGTCCGGTCCGGAGCCGGCTGTGGCGGTGCGGGTCGGGTCGGACACGGCCGGCAGCGGGGCGAGGATGTCGGTCGGCTCGATCGCCGCCCCGCCGTCGCGGCGGGCGGCGCGGGCGGGCAGCAGCGGCCAGCGTGCCAGGGTGGCGGCGGCCGAGCCGAGCGCGCCGGTGACGACCGCGATCACCGCACCGTAGTACGGGGCGAGCTGGTACCGGTCCACCTGGTCACCCGGCCCGGCGGTCAGGTAGGCGAAGGCGAGCAGCACCGGCCCGGCGACTCCGGTCGCCCCGCCGGTCAGCGGGGGGTGTCCCCGCCGCCGGGCCACCCCGCCGGTCACCGCGCCGGCCACCAGCGCGATCACGGGCAGCAGCAGCATCGCCAGCCGCTGTGCCCGGTCCGGCCCGAGCCAGGAGGGTTCCAGCACCCCCAGGCGTACGGTGCGCAGCGGCTCGCTGGACAGCACCGCCGATGCGACCGACAGGAGCGCGACCAGCCAGATCGTCCCGCCCAGCAGGGCGACGTTCCAGCCCAGCGGGGGGCGTAGCAGGACGGCCGAGGCGGCTCCCGCGCCGACCACCGCCCCGGCGACCGCGCAGATGCCGACCGCCCAGACCGGGTCGACGGCGTTCAGGTCGGCGGCCCGTGCGGGCTGCATGCAGAGCGGGGCGACGACCAGCGCGCCGAGCGCGGCGACACCGGAGATCGCGAGCTGGACGGGGGTGCCCTCCGGTAGACCCTCGCGCCGGGCGAGCCGGCCGGTGAGGACCGCGCCGACCACGGCGGCGGTCACCGCGAACCAGCCGACCCAGGCGAGCTGGGCCGGCCAGCGGTTGACGTCGGTGAAGTCGCCGGTGAGTCGGACGATGCCGAAGCCGTACGCGATGCCGAGTTGGCCGGCCCCGGCCAACATGCTCACCCCGAGTGAGGTGAGCAGCAGTTTGCCCCACGTCCGAAAGGCCATGTGGCGCACGTTACGGCCCGGTGCGCCCGATCGCCACTGCGGCGCGGCGCGGCCGTGACGACCTGTTACCCAAGCTCTACCAGCGACTACTTCAACTCGACCAGGCGGGCCAGATAGGTCGTGTCCCCGACGTTGGTGAGCATGTGGACGGCGCCCGGGTCCCGGTAGACCACCCCGCCGGTGGGTTCGTCGGCGTCGATCCGGGTGCCGTCGATCGTCTGCACCACGTTCTTCGCGCCCTCGATCGCCACCACCAGGTACGGGTGGTCGTGCCGGTGCAGCGGCTGCCGCTCGCCCGGGGCCAGCCGGATGTGCCAGACCCGCACCCGGTCGTTCTCGAAGACGATCTCTTGGCCGACCGGGCCGAGTTCGAGGTCGTGCGTCACGTCGGTCATCGGGTTCCGTCCAGCTGGGGGAGCACCTCGGCGGCGATGAGCTCCAGGTGGTCGAGGTCGTCGAGTTCGATCAGTCGCAGGTGCACCCGGGTGGCGCCGATCGCGGCGAACTCGCCGATCCGGTCGACCAGTTGGGTGGGGGAGCCGACCACCGGGTCCTCCGGCGGCAGGGCGCTCTTGACGTGCAGCGGCGCGGCCCGGCGGTGGGCCTCGGCGTCGGTACGCCCGATCGCCACCACGATCCCGGCGGAGAGCACCAGCGGCGCCCGCCCCGACTCGGCCCGGCCGGCCCGGTCGCAGGCTTCCCGTACCCGGTCGTACGCCTCGGCGGTCTCCTCGACCGACGTGAACGGCATGTTGAACTCGTCGGCGTACCGGGCGGCGAGGTCGGGGGTGCGCTTCGGTCCCCGGCCGCCGACGATGACCGGTGGGCCGGGCTGCTGGACCGGCTTGGGCAGGGCCGGGGCGTCGACGAGCCGGTAGTGCTCACCGGCCCAGTTGTACGTCTCGCCGACCGGGGTGCGCCACAGCCCGGTGACGATCTCCAACTGCTCGGCGAGCCGGTCGAAGCGTTCGCCGACGCCGGGGAAGGGGATGCCGTAGGCGGTGTGTTCCCGCTCGAACCAGCCGGCGCCGATGCCCAGCTCGACCCGTCCGCCGCTCATCTGGTCGACCTGGGCGACCATCAAGGCCAGCGGGCCGGGCAGCCGGAACGTGGCCGAGGTGACCAGGGTGCCGAGCCGGATGCGGGAGGTCTCGCGGGCGAGCGCGGCCAGGGTCAGCCAGGCGTCGGTGGGGCCGGGCAGTCCGGGTTCGTCGCCCATCGCCCGGTAGTGGTCGGCCCGGAGGAACCCGTCGAAGCCGCCGGCCTCGCAGAGCTGGGCGAACCGGAGCTGATCGTCGTAGCTGGCACCCCGGTGGGGTTCGGTGAAGACGGCCACCCGCACGGTCATCGTCCCTCCACCCCGGCTGTCGCCGGCAGGTCCCGTTCCATCAGCAGTTCGTGCAGGTCGGCGCTGACCCGGGCGACGTCGGCCAGGTGCGCGTTGCGGCCGAGGGTACGGGGCCGGGGGATGTCCACGTCGACGATCTTGCGGATCCGGCCGGGGCGGGGGCTGAGCACGACCACCCGGTCGGCCAGCAGCACCGCCTCGTCGATGGAGTGGGTGACGAAGACGACTGTCGCGCCGGTCTCCATGTGCACCCGTTGCAGTTCCCCGGAGAGTTCCTCGCGGGTCAGCGCGTCCAGGGCGGAGAAGGGTTCGTCCATCAGCATCACCCGGGGCTCGCCGATCAGCGACCGGCACAGCGACACCCGCTGCTGCATGCCGCCGGACAGTTCGTGCGGCAGCCGCTTCTCGAAGCCGGCCAGGCCGGAGAGTTCCAGCAGTTGGCGGGCGCGGTCGCGGTGCTTGGCGCGGCTCCAGCCGAAGATCTCGGCCGGCAGCAGCACGTTGTCGAGCACGGTGCGCCAGGGGAGCAGGGCCGGCTTCTGGAAGAGCATCGCGACGTCCCGGCGGGGCCTGGTGATCCGGCTGCCGGCTACAGTGATCTCGCCACCGCTGACCGGCAGCAGCCCGGCGATCATCCGGAGCAGGGTCGACTTGCCACATCCGGAGCGGCCGAGCACGGCGACGAACTCGCCCTCGGCCACGTCGAGGTTGATCCCGCGCAACGCCTCGACCCGCCCGGAACGGCCGTCGAACGTACGCGACACATCGGACAGTCGGATCATCGCCGTCGGTCTCCCCTGATTCGGCGGTCAGGAATCCGACAAGGATATCCCCAGCGTGCTGGCCGCTCACTGTCCGGGGTGGAACGCAGTTGTTTCCGTTCCGCAACCCGATCCGCCTGGTGTGGTGACGGTAAGTGTCTCGTACTCTGTGCCAGCGAAGAGTCCCTTCACGACGGCGGCTCGGTGCCCCCTCACGCCGTGCCGCCGACCGACAACCCCCTCCGGGTACACCGCCCGGTCGGAAAGGACATGGTGCACAGATGACAAGGCTGACCCGCACGGTCGCCGCGGCCACCCTGGCCACCGCCCTCGCCCTGGTCTCCGCCTGCAGTGGCGGGTCAGACTCGGCGGACGCAGCAAAGACCGGCGACGGCTCGTCGCTGGAGAAGGTGACCTACCTCACCTCGTTCGGCAACTTCGGTCGTGACTCCTACGCCTGGGTGGCGAAGGACAAGGGCTTCTTCAAGGAGGCCGGCTTCGACGTGGAGATCAAGCCCGGTCAGGGCACCGGCGCGGTCATCCAGACCATCGTCGGCGGCCAGGCCGACTTCGGCCCGATCGACCTGACCGGTGGCCTGCTCCAGGTCGGCAACGGGCAGGCCAAGGACTTCGTGGCGGTGGCCGCGATCCAGCAGCGCACCATGGCCGCCATCGTCTCGGTCGAGGGCAAGAACATCGCCACGCCGAAGGACCTGGAGGGCAAGAAGCTCGCGGACACCCCCGGCTCCGTCGTGCGCAACCTCTTCCCGACGTACGCCCGGATGGCCGGGGTGGACTACACCAAGGTCACCTGGGTCAACGACCAGGCGCAGAACCTGATGGGCACGCTGGCCTCCGGCCAGGTGGACGGCATCGGCCAGTTCGTCGTCGGCCAGCCGACCGTCGAGGCGGTCACCAAGAAGAAGCCCGTCGTGCTGCCGTACAGCAACGTGATGCAGGACCTCTACGGCAACGCGCTGATCACCTCCAGCAAGATGGCCAAGGAGAACCCGGAGAAGGTGAAGAAGTTCACCGCCGCCCTGCTCAAGGGCCTGGAGTACGCCCTGGCCAACCCGCAGGAGGCGGCCACGATCCTGAAGAAGAACGTGGACGCCACCAACCCGGCCGCCGCCGCGGCCGAGTTGCAGCTGATGGCCGGCTACGTCCGCTCCAGCAACTCCGGCACCGCCATCGGCACCCTGGACAGCGACCGGGTCGCCAAGAGCATCGCCATCCTCCAGGGCGCCGGCGCGCTCAAGTCGAACATCACGCCGGACCAGATCATCAACTTCGACCTCGTACCGAAGGCCTGACCGACACCGACGGTGCCACGGGGGTGCGACCCAGCGGTTCGACCGGTGGGTCGCACCCCCGTCGTGTGCCGGCCAGCGTGCCGGCAGGAGAGGAGGACCCTGTGACGGAGTCGATCCGGACCCGTCCCGTACCCGGGTCGGCCGGACCGCCGAGCGCCGTGCCGACCGTTCCCCCGACGCCCGGCCGGTCACCCTGGTCCCGGATACGCCCCGCGACGGTCGGCCTGCCGCTGCTCGGTCTGGTGGTCACGGTGGCCGTCTGGTGGGTGGTCACCTCCGGGTTGCACCTGGTGCACCCGGCGTCCCTGCCGCCGCCGCAGGCGGTCGGGTCGTCGTTGACCTCCTCGGCGGACGTGCTCCTCCCGGCGCTGGGCACGACCACCCTGATGACGGTGCTCGGCTTCCTGCTGTCGGCGGTCGCCGGGGTGCTGATCGGGATGGCGCTGGCCGCCTCCCGGCGGGCCGAGCGGATGTTCGCCCCGCTGCTGGTGGCGATCAACGCGGTCCCGAAGATCGCGCTGGGGCCGCTGCTGGTGGTCTCGGTCGGCTGGGGGACCAAGCCGATCCTGACCATGGTGTTCCTGCTCTGCTTCTTCCCGATCGTGCTCTCCACCGCCACCGGGTTGACCACCACCCCGGCCGACCTGGCCGAGCTGGCCCGGTCGCTGAACGCCTCCTGGTGGCAGTCGTTCCGCAAGGTCCGGTTCCCGGCCGCGCTGCCGCAGATCTTCGTCGGGCTGAAGGTGGCGATGCCGCTGGCCGCGATCGGCGCGGTGATCGGGGAGTTCTACTCCGACAAACCGGGGCTGGGCTACCAGATCCTCCAGTACAACGGCGTCGGCGACACGGCGACCGCGTGGGCGGCGATCGTGTTGATCGCCGCCATGAGCATCCTGCTCTACTCGGCGTTGTCCCTGGTGGAGCGGCTGGCCCTGCCCTGGGTCCGGGCCACCACCTCGGCCCGCTGACCCGTCCCGGACGACCCTCGACGCCACTGACGGGCCGACCCCACCCGGGGACCGGCCCGTCAGTGCGCGGTCGTCAGCCCGCCAGCCGCCACCGGCCGCCGCGCGCGACCAGCGTGGTCAACGCCTGCGGCATCAGGCCGGAGTGGTTGTCCGGGGTCATCCGGATCGGCCCGGACAGGCCGTCGAGCTGGGACGTCTCCAGCACGTCGCGCAGGCCGTCCCGGTCGACCCTGCCGTCGGAGCCGCCGGAGCGCAGCGCCGAGTCGGCGATGAGCTGCACGGCGTCGGCGGCGAACGACGACAGCCCGTTGTAGCCACCGAACCGGGCGGTGTAGTCCTGGAACCACTGCCGACGGGCGGCCTTGGCCGGGGTGGTGGCGATGACGTCGTCGATCACCATGGTCTGCGTGAAGATCAACGTGGCCCGTTCGGTGGCCCGGCCGGAACCGCCCAGGAACAGGTCGCCGGCCGCGGCGGCGTCGAAGAAGAGCGACCCGCCGTAGCCGGACTGGTCGGCGGCGGTGGCGGCGAGGGTGGCCTGCTCCGGCGGGGTCCAGATGATCAGGGCGGCGGGGTCGCGGTTGGTCAGCCGGCGCACCGGTGCGGCCAGTTCGGTGTCGGTGGTGCGGATCGCCTCGGCGCGTACCCGCTTGATGGTGGTCTTGCCGAACTCGGCGTCCAGTGCGGTCAGGCCCTCACGCCCGTAGTCGTCGTCGCTGTGCAGGACGCCTACCTCGGTGATCCCGCGCCGCCGCAGCTCGGCGGTGAGCGCGGCGGCGCTGTCGGCCGCGTTCGGCGCGAGCTTGAACACGTACCGGCGTTCGGGGACCGGGTTGGCGACCGCACCGGACGGGGCGAGCGCGATGGTCGGGATCTTCCGCTCGTTGATGGTGCGCACGGCGTCGACGGCGCACTGGTTGCAACCGCCCATGATGATGGCGTTGACCGTGGCGTCGTTGCTGAAGTCGCCGATGTTGCGCAGCGACTCGGCGGCGTCGGAGCGGTTGTCCTTGACCACCAGCCTGATCTTCCGGTCGCCCAGGGCGCCGGACGCGTTCAACTGGTCGACCTTCAGTTCCAGGGCGCGCTGGTACGCCTTGCCGACCGGTGCGGCGACACCGGAGAGTTCGAGATCGGCGGCGATGGTGATCGGGCTGCTGTCCTTCTCTGCCGCGCCGAACGAGCAGCCGGTGAGCGTGGCGGCCAGCACGGCCGATGCGAGCGCCACGATGGTCGCGGAGCGGATGGGGCTCAACTCAGTCCTCCAGGTGCGGCGCGGGCGGGGCCCGGTCACCGCCGCTAGTCCGTCCTCAGTGGAGAAACGGGATTGTGTGCCGTACGGTGTGCGCGAAAGCCTGCAAAACCTTGCCAATGCGGGGGCGTGCGGTCAAGCGCGATGCTGACGGCGGTTTCGGGACGCGAATCTCACATTGTGGGGACATCAGATATTTACCCATGCTCACTCATCAGAGGCGAACGAACACTCTGGAGTGACATGCCCTGTTCAGGGGTGGCCTGCTCAGCAGGGAAAATGGTGACCAGACCACTGGTCGCCCGATTCCTGTCCGAACGCGGCTTCCCAAACAGGATCTTCTCTGATGAAATCGCGGCCGTGCCGCGCATGGCGCTGTCCGTCGCACCAGGCGCGGGTCGGCGGGTCAGGCGTGTGGAAGATACGACGGAGGCGATGTCGTGAGCACCGGACCGACGACCCTGCCCGAGCCAGGCGAAAACGCCGGACCCGACCGGGAGCGCCGACTGCCCCGGTTGCGGGATGCGCGCATTCGTTCCAAGCTCGCCCTCATTCTGGTCGTACCGGTCGCCGCGGTCATCGCGTTGGCAACAATCCGACTTGTTTCCACTACCGAGGGTGCTGTCGACGCGACCCAGATCCGGTCGCTGACCGCACTGTCCATCGACGTCTCCGCGCTGACGCAGGATCTGCACAAGGAACGGATGGCGGCCGCCGCCTACCTGGCCAACCCGCAGCTGCGCCCGGACGACTACAACCTGCGGGTGCGGGCCACCGGCGAGCGGATCAACGAGTACCGGGCCGAGCGGGCCGACCTCGGCGAGGTCCCGTCCGCCGTACGGGACCGGCTCAAGGTGATCGACGACCACCTGCGCACGCTCGACGCCACCCGGCAGGAGGTGCTCGACCGCCGGCAGATGCCGGTCGCCGAGGCCACCCTGCGGTACGGCGTGATCCTCACCGACCTGGTCTCGTACGGCGACACCCTGGCCCAGTTGCCCGGCCAGGAGAGCCTCGCGGACGCCCGCCGCGCGGTGGCCGCGTTCAGCCGGGCCAAGTCGTCCGTCGCCGAGGAGGAGGCGGTCGCCTACACCGCGCTGGTCGGCGGACGCCTCGACGAGGAGCAGTTCTCCTCCTTCGTGGCGACCCTGACCAGCCAGCAGGAGGCGCTGCTCGGCTTCTCCCTCGCCGCCGACCCCACCCAGCGCGCACTCGTCAACAGCGCGGTCTCCGGTGACGCCGTCGGCCTCGCCGACCGGGTGGCCGCCGACATCACCCGCTCGGTCGGTCAGCGCAGCCCGGTCAGCGCCGGTGACGCCAGCGCCGCGATCGGCGCGGTCAACGACCTGATGCGGTGGACCGAGATCCAGCTCCAGGACACCCTGCTCGCCCGCTCCGAGCAGGCCCGCAGCGACGTCATCCAGCAGGCCGTCATCGAAACGGTGCTGGTGCTGCTCACCCTCATCGTGGCGATCACCCTCGCGGTGGTGCTGGCCCGCTCGCTCAACCACTCGCTGCGCCGGCTGCGGGAGGGCGCGCTCTCGGTGGCGAACCACGACCTGCCGGACGCGGTCAAGCGGCTGCAGAACATGGGCAGCGTCGGCGACGGCGGGGTCGACGAGATCGTCCGCCAGGTACGGGACCCGATCCGGTTGACCAACCGGGACGAGGTCGGCCAGGTGGCCCTGGCGTTCAACGTCGTGCACCGGGAGGCCGTCCGGGTCGCCGCCGAGCAGGCGGCGCTGCGGACCAGCGTCTCGGCGATGTTCCTCAACCTGGCCCGACGCAGTCAGACCCTGGTCGACCGGATGATCGGCGAACTGGACGCGATCGAGCGCGGCGAGGAGGACCCGAAGCGGCTCGCCCAGCTCTTCGAGCTGGACCACCTCGCCACCCGGATGCGCCGCAACGACGAGAACCTGCTGGTCCTGGCCGGTGCCGACTCGGCCGTGCCGCGCCGCGACGACGCGCTGCTGGTCGACGTGCTGCGCGCCGCCCAGTCCGAGGTGGAGCTGTACAACCGGATCGAGTTCGGCACCGTCGACACCGACATCTCGGTCGCCGCCCACGCCGTCAACGACGTGGTACGGCTCGTCGCCGAGCTGCTGGACAACGCCACCCGCTTCTCGCCGCCCACCACCACGGTGGTCGCCGACGGCCGGCGCATCCGCGACTACGTGCTGATCCAGATCGAGGACCGCGGTCTCGGCCTCACCGACGAGCAGCTCGAATCGCTCAACCGCCGCCTCGCCGCCCCGCCGACGGTGGACGTGGCCGCCTTCCGGCTCATGGGTCTCGCCGTGGTCAGCCGGCTCGCCAGCCGGTACAGCATCCGGGTGGAGCTGCGCCGCAACGTCGAGGGCGGCACCGTCGCCCAGGTGACGCTGCCCAACGCCACCGTGGTGCTTCCCGCCCACCGGGGTCGGGACCAGGCGATCAGCCGGCCCCGTCAGCCGCTGGCGGTCGAGCAGCCGCCCGCCTCCGCCGGGATCGGCGGTGCCCTCAACGGGGCCCGCAGCGCGTCGGCGACCCTGACCGACCAGTGGCGCAACACCCCGCCGGCCCCGGCACCCTGGCAGCCGCCGGTGGACGCCCGGGACACCGCCCCCGCCGTGCAGTTCGGCGGGCCGGTCTCCGCCCCGCCGTTCGCCCCGGCCTCCACCCCGGCGACCGCCGACTCCGGATTCAACGCGTTCTCGGCCGGCAGCCCCACGGTGGCGAACCCGACCATCGACCCGCTGCCACGGCGGGCCGCGCCGGGCGAGCCCGCCCCGGTGCTGCCGACCGGCCCGGTCGCCGGTGCCGCACCGCACCCGACCGAGTCCTACGGCGCGGGGGCCATGCCGTACGCGGGGGCACCGGCCGCGACCCCGTACGCGGGGGCACCGGCGGCGACCCCGTACGCGGGAGCACCGGCGGCGACCCCGTTCGCCCCGGCCGCCGCCGCGTCGTTCGCCCCGGCCGCCCCGCCGGCCGCGTACGCCGCCCCCGCCGCACAGCCGTACACCGCGCCGGCCACCTCGTACGCCCCGCCGGCCCCGTCGACGCCGGTGGTGGCCCGCCCGGACCGGCCGGCCGACTCGCCGATCTTCCGGGAGATGGAGGCGGTGTGGTTCCGGTCCCACGGGGACGACGCCACCGCGATCTTCACCCGGCCCCGGTTCGACGAGGAGCCGCCGGCCGCCCCGGCCCGCCCGAACGGCGCGACCACGCCGGCGCGCCCGCCGCTGCCCACCCGGGTGCCGACCGCACCGACCGCCGCCGGCACGCCGACCGTGACGCCCGCCGCCCCGGAAGCGCCGGCCGCGCCCGGTCCGGTGCCGCCCGCCGCGACCGGTCCGGTGCCGCCGGCCGCCACCGCGTCGCCGACACACGGCACACCTCCGCCGGCCGCCCCCGAGGCACCGGCGACCCCCCCGGCCACCGACGCCGACGCGTGGCGGACGGCGGCCGACGAGGGCTGGACCAGGGCCAGCCAGGCGGCCGAACCGGCCAACGCCGGCACCACCCGGTCCGGCCTGCCCAAGCGGGTGCCCCAGGCGCAGCTCGTGCCCGGCGGGATCGAGCCGAAGAGCGGCCGGGACCGCAGCCGCCGTACCCCCGACGAAGTACGCGGCCTGCTCTCGGCCTACCACCGCGGTGTCCAGCGCGGTCGCACGGCGGGCGCGGACCTCAACAGCACCTCGACCAAGGAGACGAACCGATGAACAGGCCAGCTGCCATGCAGGACATGGGTTGGCTGCTCACCAACTTCGCCGACAGCGTGGCGGGTATCGCCCACGTGGTGGCGGTGTCCGCGGACGGGCTGCTGCTCGCCTCCTCGCGGGACCTGCCCGCCGACCGGGCCGACCAGCTCGCGGCGATCACCTCCGGCGTGGTGAGTCTGACCGAGGGTGCCGCCCGGATGTTCAGCGCTGGCGGGGTGCTGCAGACAGTGATCGAGATGGACAGCGGCTACCTGTTCCTGATGTCGATCAGCGACGGCTCGTCCATGGCGGTGCTCGCCGCCCGCAGCTGTGACGTGGGTCAGGTCGGCTACGAGATGGCGCTGCTGGTCGAGCGGGTGGGCGCGGCGCTGGTGCCGCTGCCGCGGGACGCCGTGCGCTCGTAGCCACGGCGGGGCCGGGCGCGACCGCGTCCGGCCCGAGTGACGAAGCATCCGGGCCCGGACCCGGGCGGGAGGAGGTGATCGAGGGATGGACCCCCGGCGGGACCCACGTGGAGCGCTGGTACGTCCGTACGCGGTCACCCGGGGCCGCACCGAACCGAGCCGGGACATCGCGCTGGAGGCGGTGCTCAGCTCCAACGCGACCCAGGTGGCCGAGTCCCGCTTCGCCGGGCACGACAAATACCGCATCGCCACCGTCTGCGAGGGACGGGCGCAGTCGCTGGCGGAGATCGCCGCGTACACCCGGATGCCGCTGGGCGTCACCCGGGTGCTGGTCGCCGACCTGGTCGCCGACGGTCTGCTCACGCTACACACTGCCGCTCCCGCCGAGGGGTTCGAGGAGCGAATGGAAATCCTTGGAAGGGTGCTAAGTGGACTTCGCAGGCTATGACCCCGCCGGGTCGCGCCAGAGCCGGGGAATCGTCTCCGCGAAGATCGTGGTCGCGGGCGGCTTCGGCGTGGGCAAGACGACCCTGGTCGGGGCGATCTCCGAGATCACGCCGCTGACCACAGAGGCGCTGATGACCGCCGCCGGTGTCGGCATCGACGACCCGTCGAAGGTGCCCGGCAAGGAGACCACCACGGTCGCCATGGACTTCGGCCGGATCACCATGGCGCAGGACCTGATCCTGTACCTGTTCGGCACCCCCGGCCAGACCCGGTTCTGGTTCATGTGGGACGAGATCATCCGGGGTGCGGTGGGCGCCGCCGTCCTGGTGGACACCCGCCGGATCACCGACGCCTTCGCCCCGCTGGACTACTTCGAGAACCGCAACCTGCCGTACGTGGTGGCGCTGAACCGGTTCGACGGCGCGGACCTGTACGAGCCGGAGGAGGTCCGGGAGGCGCTGGCCATCTCGGCGGACGTGCCGCTGGTGATGTGCGACGCCCGGGACCGCGAGTCGGTCAAGCAGGTGCTGGTGACGGTGGTGGAACACGCCATGATCCGGCTCCAGGCCGAGCACGGACGGGGTTTCCCCACCCCGGTGGGCTGAGCCCGACCCGGCCCGCCCCGCCGCGTGACGGTGGGGCGGGCAACCGGATCACTCCACCCGGAGCCGGTAGCCGCGCTTGACCACGGTCTGCACCACCCGGGGTGCGCGCAGTCCCACCCGCAGCCGGGCGACCGCCATCTCCACCGCGTGCTCGTCGGCCCCCCGGGGCAGCGTGCGCAGCAGTTCCGTCCGGGACAGCACCCGGCCGGGCCGGGTGGCCAGGGCCCGCAGCACCGCCATCGGGGCGGGGGCCAGCGGACGCAGTTCCCCGTCGATGACGGCGGCGTGCCCGCGCAGGGTCAGCAGGTGCCCGGCCGCCTTCACGGTGACGGTACGGCGGGGCAGCTCGTCCACGATGGTGCGGACCAGCGCGCCGAGCCGGGCGCGGCTCGGCGCGCTGACCGGCACCCCCCGCCGGACCAGGGGTTCGGCGGTCACCGCGCCGACACAGCTGACCAGGACGTCCCCGCGCAACGCGGCAAGCACCGTCTCGGTCCGGTCCCCGGCGGCCCGCAGCAGCGCCTCCGCCGCCGGGGCGGAGGTGAAGGTGACGGCGTCGACCAGGCGGCCGGCGACCAGGTCGATCAGCCGGTGCAGCGGGGCCGGGTCGGTCGGTGGGGCCCACCGGTAGACGGGCACCTCGATCACGGTGGCGCCGGCGGCCTCCAGTGCCTCGGTGCACTCCGGCTGCCGGTCGCCGTGCAGTTGCATGGCGATCACCTGCCCGGCCACGCCGCGCCGGCACAGGTGCTCCACCACCTCCTCGCAGCTCTCCGAGGCCGGCGACCACTGGTCGTGCAGGCCGGCGGCGCGGATCGCCCCCCGCGCCTTGGGGCCCCGGGCCACCACGTAGGCCCGGGACAGCACGCTCTTCAGCGGCTCGGCCAACCCCCAGCCCTCGGCCGCCTCCAGCCAGCCGCGCATGCCGATGCCGGTGTTGGCCATCAGCACGTCCGGCGGGCGGTCCAGGCAGGCCCGGGTGGCGTCCCGCAGGTCGGTGTCGTCGGCCAGCGGCACGATCCGCAGGGCCGGGGCGAGCACCACCCGGGCACCGCGCCGTTCCAGCAACGCGGCCAGTTCGTCGCGTCGCCGGTCGGCGGTCACCCCGATGGTGAAGCCGGCCAGTTCGTCCCGCATCACTCCTCCTGTCGCAGCCGCACCTCGACCAGGCCGTCCCGGCAGCGGACGTCGTACCGGGGCAGGGTCACCCCGGGCAGGTCCAGGCAGAGCCCGGTTCGCAGGTCGTACACCTGCTTGTGCAGGGGGGAGGCGACGGTGGGCACCCCGCCCCGGCTGCCGACGATGCCCCGCGACATCACGTACGCGCCGCTGAGCGGGTCGCGATTGTCCACGGCGAACAGTTCGTCGTCGATCCGGAAGATCGCCACCTGGACGCCGTCGACGAGGGCGGCGACGCCCCGTTCGGCCTCCAGCCGGTCCAGCGGGCAGACCGGGGTCCAGTCGACGGTGACGGTGTCGCTCATCGCCGCACCTCCGGCAGGCCGAGGGCGACCGGCTGGCGACGGCGGGCGGGTGCCCCGTCGGGTGGTGCGCTCGTGTCCGGTGGGACGGCGGTGGGTCGGGTGTCGCGCGTCGGCACCGGCTGGCCGCGTTCCACCGCGAAGGTGATCGACGGGTCCGGTACGTCGGGGGCGTTGACGAACGAGGTGAACCGGCGCAGCCGGTCGGGGTCGTCGAGCACGTCGCGCCACTCGTCGGAGTAGGAGGTGACGTGCCGGGCCATCGCCGCGTCGAGTTCGGCGCAGAGCCCGAGCGAGTCGTCGACGATCACCGAGCGCAGGTGTTCGAGGCCGCCGTCCATCGCCTCGATCCAGGCGGAGGTGCGTTGCAGCCGGTCGGCGGTGCGGACGTAGAACATCAGGAACCTGTCGATCAGCGTGATCAGTTCCTCGGTGGTCAGGTCGGTGGCGAACAGGTCGGCGTGCCGGGGCCGGAAGCCGCCGTTGCCGCCGAGGTAGAGGTTCCAGCCGGTGTCGGTGGCGATGATGCCGAAGTCCTTGCTGCGCGCCTCGGCGCACTCCCGGGCGCAGCCGGAGACGGCGGACTTGAGCTTGTGCGGGGCGCGCAGTCCCCGGTAGCGCAGCTCCAGCGCGACGGCCAGGCCGACCGAGTCCTGTACCCCGTACCGGCACCAGGTCTCGCCGACGCAGGACTTCACCGTGCGCAGCGCCTTGCCGTACGCGTGGCCGGACTCGAAGCCGGCGTCGACCAGCCGCCGCCAGATCAGCGGGAGCTGCTCGACCCGCGCGCCGAACAGGTCGATGCGCTGCCCGCCGGTGATCTTGGTGTAGAGCTGGAAGTCGCGGGCCACCTCACCGATCACGATCAGCTTGTCCGGGGTGATCTCGCCGCCCGGGATCCGGGGCACCACCGAGTAGCTGCCGTCGCGTTGCAGGTTGGCCAGGAAGTGGTCGTTGGTGTCCTGCAGCGACGCCTGCTCGCCGTCGAGCACGTGCCCGGTGCCCAGCGAGGCGAGGATCGAGGCCACCACCGGCTTGCAGACGTCGCAGCCCCGGCCCCGGCCGTGCTCGGCGACGAGCTGCGAGAACGTCCGGATGCCGCGCACCCGGACGATGTCGAACAGCTCCTGCCGGCTGGCGTCGAAGTGCTCGCAGAGGGCGGTGGACTGCTGCACCCCGGCCGCGTCCAGCAACTGCTTGAGCATCGGCACGCAGGAGCCGCAGCTCGTCCCGGCCCGGGTGCACGCCTTCAACGCCGGCACGTCGCACGCCCCACCGGCGATCGCCGCGTCGATGTCGTCACGGGTCACCGCGTTGCACGAGCAGACCTGCGCCGCGCCGGGCAGCGCGGTCACCCCGCCGCCGCCCTCGCCGGCCGGGGCGAGCAGCGCCAGCGGGGGAGCGGGCAGCGGCCCGCCGACGCTGGCCCGCAGCGTCGGGTAGGCGGTCGCGTCCCCGACCAGCACCCCGCCGAGCAGCGTCCGCGCGTCGTCGGAGAGGACCAGCTTCGCGTACGAGCGGGTGGCCGGGTCGGTGAACGTGACGTCCAGGCAGCCCGGGGTGGTGCCGTGGGCGTCACCGAACGAGGCCACGTCGACGCCGAGCAGCTTGAGTTTCGTGGCGCTGTCTGCGCCGGGGAAGGTGGCCGCGCCACCGAGCAGCCGGTCGGCCACCACCTCTGCCATCGCGTACCCGGGGGCGACCAGACCGTGGCAGGTGCCGTCGACGGCGGCGCACTCGCCGACCGCCCAGATCCGCTCGTCGTCGCTGCGGCAGGCCGCGTCGACCAGCACCCCGCCGCGTGGGCCGAGGGCCAGGCCGGCGGCGCGGGCCAGCTCGTCGCGCGGCCGGATGCCGGCGGCCACCACGACCAGGTCGGCGTCGACCGTGCCGCCGTCGGAGAGGTCCAGGGCGGCGACCGTGCCGGCCGGGCCGGGCCGCAGCGCGGTGGTGCCCACCCCGAGGTGGGTGGTGACGCCCAGCTCCTCG
Source organism: Micromonospora sp. WMMD723 (assembly GCF_049863385.1). NCBI lineage: Bacteria > Bacillati > Actinomycetota > Actinomycetes > Micromonosporales > Micromonosporaceae > Micromonospora > Micromonospora sp. WMMD723. The sequence continues at coordinate 1,080,027 of NZ_JBMKNR010000001.1, read as the reverse complement.
ACGTAGCGGCGCAGCATCGCCCCGCCCGCCTCGTCGACCTGCACCGGCATCAGCCGGGGTGCGAACTCCACCACGTGGGTCCGCAGCCCCAGCAGGCGCAGCGCGTTGGCGGCCTCCAGCCCGAGCAGGCCACCGCCGATGACCGCCCCGGTCGACCGGCCCCGGGCGTGCTCCCGGATCGCCTCCAGGTCGTCCAGGGTGCGGTAGACGAAGACGCCGGGCAGGTCGGTGCCGGCCACCGGCGGGACGAACGGGTACGACCCGGTGGCCAGCACCAGCGCGTCGTACGGGTGCTCCCCGGTCGCGGTGGTCACCACCCGCCGGTCCCGGTCGATCCCGGTGACCGGCTCGCCGAGGCGCAGCTCCACCCCCTCGTCGGGGGTGTGCAGGTTCAGTTCCTCGGCGGTGACCCCGTCGAAGAACGCGGACAGTCGGACCCGGTCGTACGCCGGGCGGGATTCTTCGGCGAGCACCGTCACCTGCCAGCGCCGGTCGTGGTCGCGGGCGCGCAGCGCCTCGACGAACCGCTGGCCGACCATGCCGTTGCCGACGACGACCAAACGTCCACCGGTCATCGGGTCACCTCCTCGTGGTGTCATCACGGTCATCGGGTCGTCCCCACCGAGTCCACCTCGGACAGCCAGTCGACGATGCCGCCGACGGCCTGCCGGCAGCCACCGCAGCCGGTTCCGGCCCGGGTCGCGGCGACCACCTCGTCGACCGTCCGGGCGCCGGCCCGCCAGCAGCGGACCAGGGTGCCCTTGTCGACGTCGTTGCACTGGCAGACGGTTGCCGCGTCCGGCATCAGCGCCGGGGACGCGGCGGGTGTCGCGGGGGCGTTGCCGATCGACCGGCCGAGCAGCAGTGCCCGCCGGTCGGCGGGGACCGGGGCACCCCGGTCGAAGAGCTGGACCACCGTGCCGACCGCCGGGTTGTCGCCGAGCAGGATCGCGCCGGTGAGCCGGTCGTGGTGGATGCGTATCCGGGCGTACGTCCCCCGGGCCGGGTCGGCGAAGGTCAGTTCCTCGCCGGGGCCACCGGCCGGGTCGCCCATCGCGGCCAGGTCGATCCCGGCGGCCTTGAGCCGGGTGACCACCGGCCGGGGCCGGTAGCGGGCGGCGGGGTCCTCGCCGGTGAGCAGCCGGGCCACCACCCGGGCCTGCGCCCAGGCGGGCGCGACCAGCCCGGTCGGGCCCTGGCCGGGCGGACGGGCGCAGTCGCCGATCGCCGAGATCGCCTCGTCCGCGGTGCGCAGCCGGTCGTCGACCAGCACCCCCCGGTCGGCGGCCAGCCCGGCGGCGGCGGCCAGGTCGGTGTCGGGGCGGACCCCGCAGGAGAGCACCAGCAGGTCGGCGTGCAGGGCGGTGCCGTCGGCCAGGTCGAGCCGGACCCCGTCGGGGTCGGTGGCCAGCCCGGTCGCCGGCACCCCCAGCCGGGTGGCCACGCCGAGCCCGGCCAGCGTGCCGGCGAGCACCGCGCCGGCGGTCGGGTCGAGCTGCCGCTCCATCAGGTACGGGTGGGGGTGGACCACGGTCACCGCGAGCCCCCGGGCGGCCAGCCCGCGCGCCGCCTCCAGGCCGAGCAGCCCTCCGCCGAGCACCAGCGCGGTGCGCGCCGACCGGGCGGTGGCGAGGATGCGGCGGCAGTCGGCCAGGGTGCGGAAGACGGCCACCCGGGGCGGCAGGGCGGCGGGGTCGAGGCCGGCCAGCGGGGGCACCACGGCCCGGCTGCCGGTGGCGAGGACCAGGTGGTCGTAGTCGAGGTCGCCGTCGGGGGTGCGCACCGTGCGGGCTGCCCGGTCGATCGCGGTGACCGGCGCGCCGGTCCGCACGTCGGTGCCCTGCCCGGCGACCTCGGCCAGCTCCACGTCGGGCTCGTCGACCTTGCCCGCCAGCAGGGTGGAGAGCATGATCCGGTTGTACGCCCGGTGCGGTTCCGCCCCGAGCACGGTGACCTTGCGGTCCCCGTTGCGGGCGTGCAGTTCGGTGGCGAGCCGGGCACCGGCCATGCCGTACCCGACGATCACGATGTGGCCGGTCATGCCCGCTCCACCCGGACCGCGCAGATCTTGAACTCGGGCATCCCGGAGACCGGGTCGAGGGCGTCGTTGGTGACCGAGTTGGCGCGGGCCGCCCCGGGCCAGTGGAACGGGGCGAAGACGGTGTCCGGCCGGATGGTCGGGCTGAGCCGGGCCGGTGCCCGCAGCTCACCCCGGCGGGAGGCGACCCGTACCTCGTCGCCGTCGCCGACGCCGAGCCGGGCGGCCAGGTCGGGGTGCAGCTCGACGAAGCCGTGCGGGGCGGCCCGGCGCAGCGCGTCGACCCGCCGGGTCTGCGTGCCGGACTGGTACTGGGCGAGCACCCGCCCGGTGGTGAAGTGCAGCGGATAGTCGGCGCAGACCGGCTCGGCCGCCGGCCGGTGCCGTACGGCGTGGAACCGGGCCCGGCCGGTCGGGGTGGGGAACGTGTCGGCGAAGAGCCGGGGGGAGTCCGGGCCGTCCGGGTCGGGGCACGGCCAGAAGACCCCGTCGGCGGATTCGATCCGCTCCCAGCTCACCCCGGCGTAGTCGGCGACGCCACCGGCGGAGGCCCGGCGCAGCTCGGCGAAGACGACCCTCGGGTCGGTGGGGAAGCGGTCCGGGGCGGGGCCGGTCGGCTCCGGGCCGGGGGCGTCGAGGCGGGCCGCGAGGTCGGCGAGGACCGTCAGGTCGGTGCGGACGCCGGGCGGCGGTCGGCGCAGCGCGCGGCGGCGCAGCACCCGACCCTCCAGATTGGTCATCGTGCCGTCCTCCTCGGCCCACTGGGCCACCGGGAGCACCACGTCGGCCAGTTCGGCCGTCTCGGAGCGCAGGAAATCGGCCACCACCAGCAGGTCCAGCCCGCGCAGCCGGGCCTCGACCCGGGCGGCCCGGGGTGCGGAGACCACCGGGTTGGAGCCGAAGACCAGCAGCGCGCGGGGGCCGTCGGGGGTGCCGAGCGAATCGAGCAGCTGGTAGGCGGGCACCCCGGGGCCGGGCAGCTCGGCCGGGTCGACGCCCCAGACCCCGGCGACGTGGGCGCGGGCGGCCGGATCGTCGATCTTCCGGTACCCGGGGAGCTGGTCGGACTTCTGGCCGTGCTCGCGGCCACCCTGGCCGTTGCCCTGACCGGTGAGGCAGCCGTACCCGGAGTGGGGGCGGCCGGGCAGACCGAGGGCGAGGGCGAGGTTGACGTAGGCGCTGACCGTGTCGACGCCCTTGGCGTGCTGTTCGGCGCCCCGGGCGGTGAGGATCATCGCCGAACCGGCGGTGCCGAGCGCGCGGGCGGTCGCCTCCAGGTCGGCCACCGGCACCCCGGAGAGCCGTTCCACCTCGGCCGGCCAGTACTCGGCGACGGTCCGGCGTACCGCGTCGAAGCCCTCGGTGCGGGCGGCGACGTACTCCCGGTCGATCAGCCCTTCGGTGAGCGCGATGTGCAGCAGCGCGTTGGCGACCGCGAGATCGGTGCCGGGCAGCGGTTGCAGGTGCAGGTCGGCCTGGCGGGCGGTGGCGGTGAGCCGGGGGTCGACCACGATCAGCCGGCCGCCCCGGGCCCGCTGGTCGGTCACGTGCCGCATCAGTGGCGGCATGGTCTCGGCCGGGTTCGCCCCGACCAGCAGCAGGGTGTCGGTGCGGCCCAGGTCGGTCAGCGGGAACGGCAACCCCCGGTCGACGCCGAAGGCGCGCAGCCCGGCCGCCGCGGCCGAGGACATGCACCACCGGCCGTTGTAGTCGATGTGCCGGGTCCGCAGCGCCACCCGGGCGAACTTGCCCAGGGCGTACGCCTTCTCGTTGGTGAGCCCGCCACCGCCGAAGACGGCGACCGCGTCCCGCCCGTGGGCCCGCTGGACGGTGCGCAGCCCGTCGACGATCCGGTCCAGCGCGGCCGCCCAGCTCGCCGGGCGCAGCGTGCCGGACGGATCGCGGACCAGCGGGGTGGTCAACCGGTCGGGGTGGTCGAGCAGGTCGGCGGCGGTCCAGCCCTTCTGGCACAGCCCGCCGCGGTTGGTGGGGAACTGTCGGGGCTGGACATCGATCCGGCCGTCGTCGGTGTCCCGCAGGACCATGCCGCACTGAAGGGCGCAGTACGGGCAGTGCGTTTCGGCCTCCCGGGGTGGCTGCCCCGTTCGTGTCGCGGCGCGTGCACCGTCTGTCATGTCCGCAAAGCGTGCCGCCGGCCGGTTTCCGACCGGGGTCCCTTCTGTTTCGGTCCTGTCAAGAGCGGTTCACACCGCACGGGGGCACCGGACCGGACGGTGGGGTCTATAATATGAGACAACTTTCCTAATATGTGAGAGGTGTGGATCGTGGACGTGACGGCGGCCTTCGATGCGGTGGCGGGCTCCTACGATCAGGCCCGCCGCCGGCTCGTCCCCTGCTTCGACGACTTCTACGGCACCGCCGTCGAGGTGGCGGCCCCACCGCTGCGGGCCGCGCTCGCCGCCGGTCGTACCCCCGAGGTGCTCGACCTGGGCGCCGGCACCGGGCTGTTCTCGCTGCTGCTCACCGCGGCGCTGCCCGGGGTGCGGGTGACCCTGGTCGACGGGGCGGCGCGGATGCTCGCGGTGGCCGCCGACGGCCTGACCGCCCGGGGGGTGGCGCACCGCACCGTCGTGGCCGACCTGGCCGACCCGCTGCCCGTCGGCCGGTACGACGCGGTGGTCTCCGCCCTGGCCGTGCACCACCTCGACGACGGCGGCAAACGCGCCCTCTACCGGCGGGCGGCCGACGCGCTCGTCCCCGGCGGGGTGTTCGTCAACGCCGAGCAGGTGGCCGGCCCCACCCCGACCCTGGACCGTCGGTACGACGACGTCTGGCTGGCGCAGACCGCCGCCCGGGGCTCCGACGCCGACGAGATCGCCGCCGCCCGGGAGCGGATGCGGCACGACCGTCCGGCGTCGGTGGCCGACCAGTGCCGGTGGCTGGCCGACGCCGGCCTGGTCGACGTGGACTGCTTCTACAAGGCGTGGCGGTTCGCCGTCTTCGGCGGGCACCGCCCGGCCTGACCCTGGCCGTCGCGGGCGGCGGTCGGGAGGACGGGGATGACCGACGGTCATACCGGGGGTAGGATCGGCGGCATGACTGCCAAGGTGACCCTCTCGTTCTCGGACGAGACGATCGAGGAGGCCCGCCGGTTCGCCAAGCGGGAGGGGCTGTCCCTCTCCGCCTGGATGGACCAGGCCGCCCGGGAGAAGGCCCTGCGGGAGGTCTTCACCGCACACGCCGAGGCGGTCGGCCGGGCCGGGCTCGACCTGGAGTCCGCCGCCCTCGCCGACGCCAGCGAGGTGGGGATGGTCGCCGACGTGCTCTTCGGTGGTCGCCCGCGTGCTGCGTAGGGGAGAGGTCTGGCGCATCGAGGGCGCCCGGGAACGGCTCGGCCTGGTGATCAGCTCCGACGTCTACAACTCCACCGACGTGCCGATCGTGATCGTCGCCGAGGTGGTCGAGACCGCGCTGCTGCGGGACTCCCCGCTCGCCGTTCCGATGGGCGGCAACGTGGTCATGCCCGACCGGCTGTCCGCGCCGATGAAGAAGTGGTTCACCGAGTGCGTGGACATCGCCGACACCGAGACCATGCAGCGGGTGAACCGCGCGCTGCGCATCCTCCAGGAACTCTGACCACCTCACGGCAGGTCGCCGGGCGACGTGCGGTTCCCGTTTCCGGAACGACCCAGCCGGGCCACCACCGGGAAACCGGCCCTGCCTAGCATCCCTCTTCACATCGATGAGGAGGAATCGCCGTGAGTACGCTCGCCAGCAGCAGCAACTCCGCCGTCGACCCGGCGGGCGCCGTCGACGCGCCGCCGGAGGTCGATCCGTCCACCGCCGTCGAGCAGCCGACCGCCCGGGGCGCCGGACGCCGGCACCGGCTCGACGACTGGCGGCCCGAGGACCCCACCTTCTGGCGGACGACCGGAGCGCCGATCGCCCGCCGTAACCTCTGGGTGTCGATCTTCGCCGAGCACGTCGGTTTCTCGGTGTGGAGCCTCTGGTCGGTCACCGTGCTCTTCCTCGGCCCGGCGTACGGGATCGACCCGGCGGGCAAGTTCCTGCTCACCGCCGTGCCGGCCGCGCTGGGCGCGGTGCTGCGGCTGCCGTACACCCTGGCCGTGGCCCGCTTCGGCGGGCGGAACTGGACCATCGTCAGCGCGCTGCTGCTGCTCGTGCCGGCGGTGCCGATGACGGTGCTGCTGGAGCCGGGGGTGTCCTACACCACGCTGATGGTGCTGGCCTGCCTGACCGGGGTCGGCGGCGGCAACTTCGCCTCGTCGATGGCCAACATCAACCTGTTCTTCCCCGACCGGCTCAAGGGCCGCGCGCTCGGGCTCAACGCCGGCGGCGGCAACCTCGGCGTACCGGCGGTGCAACTGGTCGGGCTCGCGGTGCTGGCCACCGCCGGGGCCGCGTACCCCCGGCTGGTGCCGGCGGTCTACCTGCCGCTGATCGTGCTGGCCGCGCTCGCCGCCGCCCGCTGGCTGGACAACATCCCGGACGCCCACAACGAGCCCGGCGCGCTGCGCGAGGCCGCCCGCGACCGGCACACCTGGGTGATGTCCCTGCTGTACGTGGGCACCTTCGGCTCCTTCATCGGCTTCGGCTTCGCCTTCGGCCAGGTGCTCCAGCTCCAGTTCGCCGAGCGCTTCCCCACCCCGGTCGACGCGGCCTGGCTGACCTTCCTCGGACCACTGATCGGTTCGCTGATCCGGCCCGTCGGCGGGCAGCTCGCCGACCGGCTCGGCGGGGCCCGGGTGACCTTCTGGAACTTCGTCGCGATGGCCGTCGGCGCCAGCCTGGTGCTCTTCGCCGCCCGGGAGCGGTCGTTCCCGCTCTACCTGACCGGGTTCCTGTCGCTGTTCGTCTTCTCCGGCATCGGCAACGGCTCCACGTACAAGATGATCCCGGCGATCTTCCGGGCCCGCGCGACGGCCGAGGCGGAACTGACCGGTGACCCGGTCGCCGCGCAGCGCCGGGCCCGGCGGCTCTCCGGGGCGCTGATCGGCATCGCCGGAGCGGTCGGTGCCTCGGGCGGGGTGCTGGTGAACGTCGCCTTCCGGCAGTCCTTCCTCACCTCCGGCAACGCCGAGGCCGCCTATCTGGCCTTCATCGGGTGGTACGCGCTCTGCTTCGCGGTGACCTGGACGGTCTACCTGCGGCCCGGCTCGGGCAGGCTCACCGGGGTGTGACCCTGGTCATGCGGAAAACCGCAGGCCACACCGGTCTACCCCCCGTTTTGACCAGCTGACGGGGCGGCGGGTATCGTTGCCTGCTGTTGTACGACATCCAGAGGCGTGCCGCTCAGGTACGCTTGGTCGTTCGTGCGCGCTGGTCCGGCCGGGAAGCCTCTGGTCACCTCGGCGCGCGACCCCAGACCGACGACGAGACAAGGTAGACCTGTGCGTACGTACAGCCCGAAGCCGGGTGAGATCGAGCGTCAGTGGCACGTTATCGACGCCTCTGATGTCGTGCTGGGCCGCCTGGCCACCCACGCCGCCACGCTGCTGCGCGGCAAGCACAAGCCGACTTTCGCGCCGCACGTCGACACGGGCGACTTCGTCGTCATCGTGAACGCGGGCAAGGTGGCGCTGACCGGCAACAAGCGGCAGACCAAGGTCGCCTACCGGCACTCCGGTTACCCGGGCGGCCTCAAGCAGGTCGGCTACGAGGAGCTGCTGACCAAGCGGCCCGAGCGGGCGATCGAGCTGGCCGTGAAGGGCATGCTCCCGCACAACAAGCTGGGCCGTCAGCTGATCAAGAAGCTGAAGGTCTACGCCGGCGCCGAGCACCCGCACCTGGCGCAGCAGCCGGTGCCGTTCGAGATCAAGCAGATCGCGCAGTGAGCGAGGGCGAAGGAAACAGCATGACCGACATCACCGAGACCGAGGTTGCCGCGGAAGCCCCCGAGGCCACCGAGGCGCCCGCGCCCGTCGCCCGCGCGCCGCGTGGTGACCGCCCGATCCAGACCGTCGGCCGCCGCAAGGAGGCCATCGTCCGGGTCCGCATCGTCCCCGGCAGCGGCAAGATCACCTGCAACGGCCGCGACCTCGAGGCCTACTTCCCGAGCAAGGTGCACCAGCAGCTCATCAAGGACCCGCTGGTCACCGCCGAGAAGCCCGAGGCGTTCGACGTCATCGCCAACCTGCGTGGCGGCGGCACCACCGGCCAGGCCGGTGCGCTGCGGCTGGCCATCGCCCGCGCGCTGATCGTCAACGAGCCGGACGACCGCCCGGCCCTGAAGAAGGCCGGCTTCCTCACCCGGGACGCCCGGGTCAAGGAGAGCAAGAAGTACGGTCTCAAGAAGGCCCGTAAGGCACCCCAGTACTCGAAGCGCTGATCACCGACAGCGCGTTGTACTTCTGACGGACGGCCGGGTCCGCCTCCCCCAGCGGGGAGGTGGCCCGGCCGTTCCGTTTGCTCCACTCATCGCAGTCGCACCGGAGGTTGGCGGGTATGGGTCGGTTGTTCGGCACGGACGGCGTACGCGGGCGGGCGAACGTCGACCTCACCCCGGAACTGGCGCTCGCGGTCGCCGTGGCCGCCGCGCACACACTGGCCGAGTCGGACCGCAGCCACCCGCCCCTGGCCGTCGTCGGCCGGGACACCCGGGCCAGCGGCGAGATGCTGGAGGCCGCGGTGGTCGCCGGCCTCACCAGCGCCGGGGCCAGCGTCGTGCGGGTCGGCGTGCTGCCCACCCCCGCCGTGGCGTTCCTGACCGCCGAGGCCAAGGCTGACCTGGGCGTGATGCTCTCCGCCTCGCACAACCCGATGCCGGACAACGGGATCAAGCTCTTCGCCGCCGGTGGGCACAAGCTGCCCGACGAGATCGAGCTGCGGATCGAGGCCGCCGTCGAGGCCAACGCCACCACCGCCTGGGACCGTCCCGTCGGTGCCGGGGTCGGTCGGGTGCACGACCTGCTCGACGGTGCCGACCACTACGTGCAGCACCTCGTCGGCACCGTGCCGCACCCCCTCGACGGGATCAAGGTGGTGGTCGACTGCGCCAACGGCGCCGCCGCCGAGGTCGCCCCGGTGGCCTACCGGGAGGCCGGTGCCGAGGTCATCGCGATCCACGCCGAGCCGGACGGCCTCAACATCAACGACGAGTGCGGTTCCAACCACCTCGACGGCCTGCGGGCCGCCGTGGTCGAGCACGGCGCGCACCTGGGCCTCGCCCACGACGGCGACGCCGACCGCTGCGTCGCGGTCGACGCCAACGGCGAGGAGGTCGACGGCGACGAGTTGATGGCGATCCTCGCGCTGGCCCTGCGCGACGCCGGCGAGCTGACCCGGGACACCCTGGTCGCCACCGTGATGAGCAACCTCGGCCTGCGGCTGGCGATGTCCGCGCAGGGCATCCGGCTGGTCGAGACCAAGGTCGGCGACCGGTACGTGCTGGAGGAGCTGCGCGCCTCCGGCCTCGCCCTCGGCGGTGAGCAGAGCGGACACCTCGTCATGCCCGCGCACGCCACCACCGGCGACGGGGTGCTCACCGGCCTGCACCTGATGGCCCGGATGGCCGCCACCGGCCGGTCCCTGGCCGAGCTGGCGTCCGTGGTCACCAAGCTGCCGCAGGTGCTGATCAACGTGCCGGTCGGGGACCGTACCGTCGGTGCCACCGCGCCCGCCGTCACGGCCGAGGTCGAACGGGCCGAGGCCGAGCTGGGGGAGACCGGTCGGGTGCTGCTGCGCCCGTCGGGCACCGAACCGCTGGTCCGGGTGATGGTCGAGGCCGGCACCGAGGAGACCGCCCGGTCGGTGGCCGAACGGATCGCCGAGCAGGTCCGCACCGCCAGCCCCGCCGGCTGACCGATGTCGGGTCTCCCGCCCGCCGGCCCCGGTGGTCAGCGTGTGGCGGAAAGCCCGCGTAGCCGGGTGACGGCTTCGGTCAGCACCTCGGGGCGCTTGCAGAAGGCGAACCGGACCAGCCGCCGGCCGGCCTCGGCGTCGTCGTAGAAGACCTGGGTGGGTACCGCCACCACACCGCAGCGTTCCGGCAGGGAACGGCAGAACTCCAGCCCGTCCCGACCGCCGAGGTCGGTGATGTCGGCGGTGACGAAGTACGTCCCCTCCGGGGTGAGCACCGCGAAACCGGCGTCGGTCAGGCCACCGATCAGCAGGTCCCGCTGCCGTTGGAGGCTGTCGCGGAAACCGGTGTAGTAGTCGTCGGGCAGGGCCAGCGCCACGGCGACCGCCGGTTGCAGCGGCCCTGCGTTGACGTAGGTGAGGAACTGCTTGACCCGCAGCACCGCCGACACCAGCGGGGCGGGCCCACTGACCCAGCCCACCTTCCAGCCGGTGCAGGAGAAGGTCTTGCCGGCCGACGAGATGCGCAGGGTGCGTTCCCACATCCCCGGCAGGGTGGCCAGCGGCAGGTGCGCGGCGGCGGCGTCGGTGAAGACGAGGTGCTCGTACACCTCGTCGGTGACCGCGTACACGTCGTGTTCCCGGCAGAGGTCGGCGACCAGGTTCAGCTCCGGTGCGGTGAAGACCTTCCCGGTCGGGTTGTGCGGCGAGTTCAGCAGCACCAGCCGGGTACGCGGCCCGAACGCGGCCCGCAGCTCGTCCGGGTCGAAGGCGTAGCGGCCGTCGTCGCCGGGGCGCAGCGTCACCGGCCGCCGTACCGCCCCGGCCAGGGCGATCGACGCCGCGTACGAGTCGTAGTACGGCTCGAAGCAGATCACCTCGTCACCCGGTTCGCAGAGCGCGAGGATGCTGGCGGCGATCGCCTCGGTGGCCCCGGCGGTGACGATCACCTCGCCGTCGGGGTCGTACGTCAGGCCGTGGAAGCGGAGCTGGTGCGCGGCGACGGCCCGACGTAGCACGGGCACCCCCGGACCGGGCGGGTACTGGTTGTGCCCGGAGCGCAGCGCCTCGGCGGCGGCGGCCAGCATCTCCGGCGGCCCGTCGGTGTCCGGGAAGCCCTGGCCCAGGTTGACCGCACCGGTCCGGACGGCGAGCGCGGACATCTCCGCGAAGACGGTCGTCCCGAACGGACGCATCCGGGCCACCAGCGGGTCGACATCGGTCGGTGTCGTCACGCCCGTCAGCCTACGGCCCGGGACCGCCCCTGCCACCAGGGCTCGTCACCGCCTTTCCGCCCCTGATCCGCCTTCCCGCGCTGATCCGGCCTTGCTGCCCCTGCTCCGGCTTCCCGCGCTGCTCCTGAGCCGCTTCCCGGGCTGCCCCGGCGTGCTGCCGGTGATCCGTCGTGGTCAGCGGATCGGGTTGGCGTGGCACTGCACCCGCCAGTCGTCCGGACCGGCCACGTCGGTGACCCGGGGCCGGGTGCCGACGGTGGTGGCGCACCGGAACCCGCCCGGGTTGCCGTCGGAGCGGGCGGCGGTGACCAGCACCCGGTTCGGATCGTCGGTACGCAGCGCCATCCGCCAGGGCAGCCGTACCTTCTCCTGCTGGATGAAGTAGCCGTCGCCGTCGTAGAACTGGAGGTCCACCGGGCCGGTGCCGGTCACCTCGTACGTCACCGGGTAGCGGCCGGGACCGTCGGCGGGCCGGGTGGCGGGGGCGGAGGGTTGGAACGGCTGCGGCGGGCTCCAGCTCGGCTCGGGTTCGTCGTCGTAGTATCCCCGGCCGTAGGGGTCCTCGGTCGACGTGTCCGACCCGATCCCGTCGAGCAGGGCGCCGCCCCCGCAGAAGCAGGCGCAGCCGACGAGGGTGAGCACCGCGATCACGGCGACCACGATGCCCACCACCGTGCCGGCGCTGGTCCGCCCGCCCGACGGCGGGTAGCCGGGGTGGGCGAACGGCGGCGGGTACCCCGGCGGCGGCCAGCCGTGGCCGGGTGGTGCACCGGCTGCGCCGGGCCAGGCTGCCGGTGCCGCGCCGGGCCATCCGACGGGCGGGGGACCGCCGGGGTTCGCGGCGGACCAGTCGCCGAAAGCGGCGGGCGTGCCGGACGGATCGACGGCGGCTGGCGGATCGGCCTGCGCGCCGGGGTAGGTCGACCCGTGCGGGCCGGGGGGAGCAGAGCCGGCCGGGCCGGGGTGGACGGCACTGGAGGGGTGGCCGGTCGGGTCGGGTGTCGATCCGTGGACCCAGGGGGCGGGGGCCGCCCAGGGTTGCGGGACCGCGAGCGGGTCCGGCGGGGCCCACGCGGACGGGCCTGTGGTGCCGGCGGGCCCGGGAGCCGGGTCGCCGGACGCCTGGGGTGTCGGGCCGCCGACCGCAGGAGCGGGATCGCCGGCCGCAGGCGTGGAACCGCTGGCTGCGGGAGCGGGGTCGCCGGGTGGGGGCGCGGGATCGCTGGGGGGTGGCGTGTCGGACATCGCTGCTCCGGGGACGGAAGAGGAGGAAAGGGGCGTACGGGCCGTCCCAGGGACGTTCCAGGGGTCGCCGAGAGACTGACGTACCGGCGGGCCACCCGCAACCCCGTACGTCCGGACGGGGGTGACGGTCGTCCGGTTGCCGCCCGTCACCGCCCGATCGCTCAAATTCGGTGATCGTTTGCCCGGCTTCCGCGCACACGAGGTGAGCGAAACTGGGTTAGGCTGCGAACCATGTGTGGAATCGTGGGTTACGCCGGCGCGCGCCCGGCGCTCGGCATCGTGCTCGACGGATTGCGGCGGCTGGAATACCGGGGATACGACTCGGCCGGGGTCGCGATCGTCTGCGACGACGAGCTGCTCACCGAGAAGAAGGCCGGCAAACTGGCCAACCTGGAGAAGGTCCTCTCCGAGCGGGCCGCCACCAACCCCGACGACTGCGCCGCCAGCCCGGTCGGCATCGGCGACGGCACCACAGGCATCGGCCACACCCGGTGGGCCACCCACGGCGGCCCGACCGACCGTAACGCCCACCCGCACGTGGCCCCCGACGGCCGGGTCGCCGTGATCCACAACGGCATCATCGAGAACTTCGCCAAGCTCCGCGCCGAGCTGGAGGACGACGGCGTCCAGTTCACCAGCGACACCGACACCGAGTGCGCCGCCCACCTGCTCTCCCACGCGCTCGCCGAGCTGCGGGCGGCCGGTGGCACCGACGGCCCGCAGCTGCTCGCCGCCGCGATGCGGGTGGTGTGCCGCCGGTTGGAGGGCGCGTTCACCCTGCTCGCCGTCGATGCCGCCATCCCGGGTGCGGTGGTCGGCGCCCGGCGTAACTCGCCGCTGGTGGTCGGCCGGGGTGACGGGGAGAATTACCTGGCCAGCGACGTGGCGGCGTTCATCGAGCACACCCGCGAGGCGGTCGAGCTGGGCCAGGACCAGCTCGTGCTGATCACCGCCGACAGCATCGAGATCACCGACTTCGACGGCCAGCCGGCCACCGGCAAGGACTTCCACATCGACTGGGACTCCTCGGCCGCCGAGAAGGGTGGTTACGACTGGTTCATGCTCAAGGAGATCGAGGAGCAGCCGCAGGCCATCGCGGACACGCTGCTCGGCCGGCTCACCGAGACCGGGGAGATCGCCCTCGACGAGGTCCGCCTCAGCGACCAGGACCTGCGCGACGTCGACAAGATCTTCATCGTGGCCTGCGGCACCGCGTACCACTCGGGCATGGTCGCCAAGTACGCCATCGAGCACTGGACCCGCATTCCCTGTGAGGTGGAACTGGCCAGCGAGTTCCGTTACCGCGACCCGGTGCTCGACCGGTCCACCCTGATCGTGGTGATCTCGCAGTCCGGCGAGACGATGGACACCCTGATGGCGCTGCGGCACGCCAAGGAGCAGAAGGCCCGGGTGCTGGCCATCTGCAACACCAACGGCTCCACCATTCCGCGCGAGTCCGACGCGGTGCTCTACACCCACGGCGGCCCGGAGATCGCCGTCGCCTCGACCAAGGCGTTCCTCACCCAGCTGGTCGCCTGCTACCTGATCGGCCTGCACCTGGCCCAGGTGCGGGGGATCAAGTTCGCCGACGAGGTCGGCGCGGTGGTGGCCCAGCTCCAGGAGATGCCGGGCAAACTGCGGGAGCTGCTGGACCGGATCGAGCCGGTGCGGGAGCTGGCCCGGGAGCTGAAGTCGGAGCCGACGGTGTTGTTCATCGGCCGGCACGTCGGCTACCCGGTGGCCCTGGAGGGCGCGCTCAAGCTCAAGGAGTTGGCGTACATGCACGCCGAGGGGTTCGCCGCCGGTGAGCTGAAGCACGGGCCGATCGCCCTGATCGACAAGGGCACCCCGGTGATCTGCGTGGTGCCGTCGCCGGTCGGCCGGGGCATGCTGCACGACAAGGTCGTCTCCAACATCCAGGAGGTCCGGGCCCGGGGTGCCCGGACCATCGTGATCGCCGAGGAGGGCGACGAGGCGGTGGTCCGCTACGCCGACCACCTGATCTACGTGCCGCGTACGCCGACCCTGCTCGCGCCGCTGGTCACCACCGTGCCGTTGCAGGTGCTCGCGGCCGAGATCGCCGCTGCCCGGGGGCACGACGTGGACCAGCCGCGCAACCTGGCGAAGTCGGTCACCGTGGAGTAGGACGCCGCTCACCGGCCCAGCACGATCCGGGCCATCCCGTCCAGGGCGGGGTTGTCGGGCTCCCAGTAGCCGGTGTGACCGCCCCGACCGCTGGGGAAGGTCCGGCCGCCGAAGCCCGGATCGCTCGGATCGTGCCCGAACCACAGCCGATGGTCGTCCGGGCGGAACAGCGAGGCGGCGCTGGCCAGCGGCGAGGTGGCCAGCACCGCCCGGCCGGCCAGCTCCCGGGGTGGCTCGACCAGCCGGATCACGTCGTCGCCGGCGGTGCTCGACCAGACCTGCCCCGGTGGCAGGCCGAGCGCCCCGGCCCGGTCCACCCCCACCCCCGGTGACCCGACGAAGGCCAGCGCGTCGGCGGCCAGTCCGTGGTCGCGGGCGGCGCTGCCCACCACCAGCGAGCCGTAGCTGTGTCCGAGTACGGTCTGCCGGGCCGCCGGCCCGTCGTGGGTGGCGCGCAGCCCCTCCTGGAAGCGGTGCAGGTCGGGCCCGGCGTCCCGGGCCTGGGCCGGTGAGGACGCCTCGGGCAGGAAGTCGGGGGCGTCGTAGTCCAGCCAGAGCACCGCCGCCGTCTCCTCACCGGGGGCGAGGGCGGTGCACCGGTCCTGCACCCGGGCGGCCCGACCCAGCTCGCCGGGAACGTCGGCGAGGTCACTTGTCATCCCCGGCACGTAGGTCAGCACCCGCTGGGCCCGGTCCGGGTTGCCCAGCGCGACGATCGCCCGGCCGTCGCCGCGCGGGTCGAGCCCGAGCAGGTAGGGCCGGGGTCCCGTCGTCGCGGCGAGTCGTCCGGCGAGCCCGTCCAGGGCGGCCAGCGCCCGGTCGATCCGGCGCAGCCGGGAGCGCCCGCCCGACCCGCTGGCCGACGCCGTTCGGCGTTCGGCCGACAGGGCCTCCCGGTGCCCGGTCAGCAGCAGCCGGTTCGCCTGGTCCCGGGCCGCCGCCGGCACCCCGTCGCGCGGGCCGATCCGGGCCGGCTCGTGCAGCACCAGCCAGCGCCGCTGGGCCGGGGTGAGGCCGTCCCACCAGGCACGGACCGCCGCCGGGGTGGCATCGTCGGCCGGCCGGGCCGGTGGTGGCCGCTCCACCCAGCCGGTGCGGGCCGCCCCGGTCAACTCGGCCAGCCGGCCGGCGACCTCCCGGTCGGCCACGTCGGCCAGCACCAGCGCCTCCCGCAGCGCCGCCGCCACCTGGGCCACCGCCGCCGGCGACCCCACCCCGTTCCTGGTGCCGCCCCCGCCGGTCACGTCCGTGCCGGCGCGGGGACCGGGGGAGTGGGCCGTGCCGGCACCGCCCGCCGGGGCGGGGCGCGCACCCGCCCCGGCCGGCAGCACACCCGACTCGGGGCCCCGCCAGGTCGGCGGGACCGCCCGCAACCCGCCGTGCCGGTCGACCGCCACGCCGGTACGGTCGGCCAGCGCCACCGCCTCGGCCAGCCGGCCCTTGGCCACCCGTAGCCGACCGGCGAACTCGGCGAGCGCCTGATCGGTCTCGACCAGCGCCGGCAGGATGGTGCCCAGCTCCGCGCGCAGCCCGTCGAGCCGGCCGCCGGCCCTGGTGGCTGCCCCGCCCGACCAGCCCGTCCGCAGCGTCGCCGCCCGCTCGGCCAGCCCGGACCGCCGTCGGGTGACCGGCGCGTCCAGCCCGCGCCAGGCCACCCCCGCCGCCACCCAGTCGCTCGGGGAGGCGGCCCAGAGCTGGGCATACCCGATCATCGGGGTCGACCGGCCAGCCGGCCGGCG
Organism: Micromonospora sp. WMMD723; assembly: GCF_049863385.1. Lineage (NCBI taxonomy): Bacteria > Bacillati > Actinomycetota > Actinomycetes > Micromonosporales > Micromonosporaceae > Micromonospora > Micromonospora sp. WMMD723. Next base: position 1,063,846 of record NZ_JBMKNR010000001.1, on the reverse strand, counting down.
GCCCGGTCGTCGGCCGCCACGTACGCCTCGGCGGCGTTGCGCAGCGCGGTACCGGTCTCGGCGACCCGGACGCCGAGCACCCCGTGCCAGGCGTGCACCGCCGACTCCAGCCCGGCCAGGGCGGCCCCGGCCCGCCACCCCGGCGCGGACAGCACCAGACCGGGCTGACCCGCCAGCCCCCGGGCCAGCGCGTACGCCTCGTCGGTCAGCCCGCCGGCGGTCGCCCGCAGCACCGGCAGGTCCACCCGCACCGGCTCGTCCGTCATCGTCCGCCTCCCGCCCTCGCCCGGCCCACCGCCGTGACCGCGCCGCCGACGTTAGGTCGCGGGGTGGTCGGCCAGCGGACCCTGTGGACGACGGGCGGTGGTCGTACCCCCCGGTTGTCCACAGGTCTTGCCGGCCGCGACGCCGGTGGCTAATCTGCCGCCTCCACCGCCGGTAGGGTGATCCCGACCACGGCGGACGGGCCCGACCGGACGGGCGGGACGGCCGTCCGGCGGCGAAGACGGGGGTGGCATGAGATCGGTGTGGCGGGTGTCGGACGTACGCGCGGCGGAGGCCGGCCTGATGGCCACCGTGCCCCCCGGGACGCTCATGCAGCGGGCGGCGGCCGGGCTGGCCCGGCGGTGCGCCCTGCTGCTCGCCGACCGGGGCGGGGTGTACGGCGCACGGGTGCTGCTGCTGGTCGGCAGCGGCGACAACGGCGGCGACGCGTTGTACGCCGGTGAGCGGCTGGCCCGCCGGGGCGCGCAGGTCGCCGTGCTGCCGACCGCCCCCGGGCGGGCGCACGCCGACGGACTGGCGGCGCTGCGGGCCGCCGGGGGACGACTGGTCGACGCCCCGCCCGCCACGGTCGACCTGGTGCTCGACGGGATCGTCGGGATCGGCGGCACCGGCGGGCTGCGGGACGCCGCCGACGAACTCGTCGCCGGCCTGCCCGGGTTGCGGGGCCGCGACGGCGGCCGGGCCACCGTCGTCGCGGTGGACGTGCCCAGCGGGGTGGCGGTGGACACCGGCGACGTGCCGACGGACGGGTCGGGCCGGCCCAGCGCGGTGCGGGCCGACGTGACGGTGGCGTTCGGCGCGCTCAAGCCGGCCCTGGTGGTCGGCCCGGCGGCCCCGCTGGCCGGGCAGGTCGAGCTGGTCGACATCGGGCTCGGGCCGTGGCTGCGCGGCACCCCCGCGCTGCGGGTCACGCAGTGGTCGGACGTGCGCGACTGGTGGCCCCGCACCGGCGCGTCCTCGGAGAAGTACCGCCGGGGTGTGGTCGGGGTGGCCACCGGGTCGCGCACCTACCCGGGGGCGGCGGTGCTCTCGGTGGGTGGCGCGCTGGCCGGCCCCACCGGGCTGGTCCGGTACGCCGGTGGCGCCCGGGACGAGGTGGTCCGACAGCACCCGTCGGTGATCGCCACCGACCGGGTCGCCGGGGCCGGCCGGGTGCAGGCCTGGGTCTGCGGCTCCGGCCTGGGCACCGACGAGCAGGCCGGGGCGGAACTGCGCGCGGTGCTGGCCGCGCCGGTGCCGGTGGTGCTCGACGCAGACGCGTTGACCCTGCTGGTGGACGGTTCACTCGCCGGTAGGCTGCGGGACCGGGACGCGCCGATCGTGGTCACCCCGCACGACCGGGAGTTCACCCGGTTGTGCGGCGAGGAACCGGGGGCCGACCGGGTCGCCGCCGCGCTGCGGCTGGCCGCCTGGATGAATGCGACGGTGCTGCTCAAGGGGGACCGCACGGTGGTCGGCACGCCGGACGGCCGGGCGTACGTCAACCCGACCGGCAGTCCCGCGCTGGCCACCGGGGGCACCGGGGACGTGCTGGCCGGGCTGCTCGGTTCGCTGCTCGCCGCCGGGCTGGCCCCGGAACGGGCGGCGGCCGGCGCGGCGTACCTGCACGGGCTGGCCGGTCGGGAGGCGGCCCGGGGCGGCCCGGTGACCGCGCCGGACGTGGCGACCGCACTGCGTACGGTGGCGGCCCCGCTGCTCTGACCGGGGCGGGTCGGCGTCCCGGGTCGGCGTCCACCGACCGGGTGATCACCGACGCCAGTAGGCTGGGCGTATGTGGCAGGCCGAGGTACGTGTCGATCTGGACGCGATCCGTCAGAACGTGGCCCGGCTCCGGTCGGGCACCAGCGCCGAGTTGATGGCGGTGGTGAAGGCCGACGGGTACGGCCACGGCATGGTCCCGTCGGCGCGGGCCGCGCTCGACGCGGGGGCGGACTGGCTGGGCGTGTGCACCCTCGACGAGGCGTTGACGCTGCGCCGGGCCGGGATCACCGTGCCGGTGCTGGCGTGGCTGCTCGACCCGGGGCTGCCCCTGCACGAGGGGGTGGCGGCCGGGGTGGACCTGGCCGCCGCGAGCCTGTCCCAGCTCGACGAGATGGTCGCGGCGGGGCGGGCCGCCGACCGCCCGGCCCGGCTGCACCTCAAGATCGACACCGGGCTGTCCCGGGGCGGCGCGACCGTCGCCGACTGGCCGACCCTGCTGGAGGCCGCCGCGAAGGCCCAGGCCGACGGCCTGGTCGAGGTGGTCGGCGTGTGGAGCCACTTCGTGTACGCGGACTCGCCCGGCCACCCCACCACCGACCGGCAGTTGGCCGTCTTCCACGAGGGGCTGGCCATGGTCGAGCGGGCCGGCCTGCGCCCGCGCTACCGGCACCTGGCCAACTCGGCGGCCACCCTGACCCGCCCCGACACCCACTTCGACCTGGTCCGACCCGGGATCGCCGTCTACGGGCTGTCGCCGATCGCCGGGCAGCAGTTCGGGCTGCGCCGGGCGATGACCGCGCGGGCCCGGGTGATGCTCGCCAAGCGCGTTCCCGCCGGCACCGGCGTGTCCTACGGGCACACCTACACCACCGTCGAGGAGGCGAACCTGGCCGTGGTGCCGCTCGGCTACGGCGACGGGGTGCCCCGGCACGCCTCCAACGTGGGTCCGGTGCAGCTCGGCGGGAAGCGGCGGACCATCTCCGGCCGGGTCTGCATGGACCAGTTCGTGCTCGACTGCGGCGCGGACGAGGTGGCCGCCGGTGACGTCGCGACCCTGTTCGGCAGCGGCGACGACGGGACGCCCACCGCCGACGACTGGGCCGAGGCGGTCGGCACGATCAACTACGAGATCGTCACCCGGTTCGGCGGGGTGCGGGTGCCCCGGGTCTACGACGGTGAGCGGCCGTGAGCGCGGTCAGCCGGTTCCGGGTGCCCCGACCGAGGACCGCCGCCGGGAGGGTCGCCGGTGTGGTCGGGGCCGCGGTGGGGGTGGCCGCTGCCGGGCTGGCCGCCGGGGTGGCCACCGAACGCGCCCTGGTCCGCCGGCTCAAGGCCGACCCCGCCGACCCGTACGCCGGGGAGGACTTCGGCGCGCAGCGCTACGACGAGTCGTACCGGCTGGAGCTGCCGGACGGCACCGACATCCACGTCGAGGTGGTCGAGCCGACCCGGCCGGTGCCGGGGCGTCCGACGGTGGTGCTGGTGCACGGCTTCTGCCTGGACATGGGGACGTTCCACTTCCAGCGCAAGCTGCTCGCCGAACGCGGTGACCACCGGATCGTCGCCTACGACCAGCCGGGGCACGGCAGGTCGGGACGGTTGGAGACCGGCGAGTACGACCTCGCCGCGCTCGGGCACACCCTGCGCCGGGTGATCGACGCGACCGCCCCGCAGGGGCCGTTGGTGCTGGTCGGGCACTCGATGGGCGGGATGACCATCATGGCGTTCGCCGAGGCGTACCCGGAGTTGTTCGGTGACCGGGTGGTCGGCACGGTGCTGATGGCCACGTCGGGCGGGTTGCTCGCCGAGACGAAGCTGGTCGCGCCGGCCCTGCTCGGCCGGGTCGGCTCGCCGGTGCTGTTCATGATGAACAACGCCACCCGGTACGGCGGGATCGTGATCGACCGGGCCCGCAGGTCCACCTCCAACGTGGCCTGGCTGCTGACCCGCCGTTACGGCTTCGGCACCCCGAAACCGAGCCCGGCCCTGGTGTCGTACGTGGAACGGATGAACTCCCGCACGTCGGCCGACACGGTGACCCGCTACCTGCGGACCCTGGCCACCCACTCCCGGTTCCCGGCGCTGGCCGCGCTGAGCGGCACACCGGTGCTGGTGGTGGTGGGCGACAAGGACATGATCACGCCGGTGGTCCACTCGGACGAGATCGTCCGCCGGCTGCCGCACGCCGAATATCTCAAGATCCATGACAGTGGGCACGTGGTGATGCTGGAACACGCCGACGAGGTCAACGCGGCCCTGGAACGCTTCCTGGAGGCGTTGTGAGCGTGCGCGTCACGTTGCCCACGGTCGACGACACGCACGCCTTCGGCCGCCGGCTCGCCGGGGTGCTGCGCGCCGGTGACCTGCTGCTGCTGACCGGCCCGTTGGGGGCCGGCAAGACCGCCCTCACCCAGGGTCTCGGCGCCGGCCTGGGGGTACGCGGCGACGTCACCTCGCCGACCTTCGTGATCGCCCGGGTGCACCGGCCCGACCCGGCGCGCGGCGGCACGGTGGCCCTGGTGCACGCCGACGCGTACCGGCTGGGTGACGCCGCCGACCCGCGCGCCGAGATCGACGACCTGGACCTGGACGCCTCGGTGGACGACTCGGTGACCGTGGTCGAGTGGGGCGAGGGGCTGGTCGAGCAGCTCGTCGACACCCACCTGCGGGTACGCATCGACCGGCGCGACGACGACACCCGGGTGGTCGAGTTGGAGCCGGTGGGCGGGGACTGGGCGGACCGCCTGACCGCGCTGGGCTGACCCGGCCCTGGGGTGCGGGGTGTCGTACCCGCTGCCTAGAGTGCCGGGGACTTCGTTGTGAAAGGTTGCCGATGCCCGACGACACCCCCACCCTCGACCTGCTGGCGCTGTTGCCGCAGGAGTGGCGTGCCGTGCTCACCCCGCACCTGGACCCGGCCCGGACGGCGGCGCTGGCCGAGTTCGTGGCCCGCGAGTACGCCACCCAGACCGTCTTCCCGCCTCAGGAGGACCTCTTCTCCGCCTACCGGCTGTGCGGCCCGGAGCAGTGTCGGGTGCTGATCCTCGGCCAGGACCCGTACCACAAGGCGGGGCAGGCGCACGGGCTGAGCTTCAGCGTGCGGGAGGGGGTGTCCGTGCCGCCGTCGCTGCGCAACGTCTTCAAGGAGTTGAGCGAGGACCTCGGGGTGCCCAAGCCGCGCAGCGGCAACCTGGACGGTTGGGCGGCGCAGGGTGTGCTGCTGCTCAACGCGGTGCTCACCGTCCGGCAGGCCAGCCCCGGTTCGCACGGCAACAAGGGTTGGGAGGAGTTCACCGACGCGACCATCCGGGCCCTGGACGCCCGGGACGAGCCGGTGGTGTTCCTGCTCTGGGGTGGGTACGCCCGCAAGAAGGCGGCCCTGGTCACCAACCCCCGGCACGTGGTGCTGGAGGCCGGCCACCCGAGCCCGATGAACCCGCGTGGCTTCCTGGGCAGCCGTCCGTTCAGCGCCACCAACAAGGCCCTCGCCGACGCCGGCCTGCCCCCGATCGACTGGGAGCGCTCGGCCGGCTGATCCGTGCGGCCGTCCACACCGCGTACCGCCGGCTGACGTCGGCGGTACACGGTGGTCGCGGTCAGCGGCAGCGCGTGGCGGTGTGCCGCACCGTGGTGGGGTGGGCACGACGTTCGGCGTCGTCGGCGCGGCGCTCACCGCCCGGTCCGCGCGGCCGGGCCGACGCCCGGGGTGCGGCCCTCGGCGGCGCGTTGCCGGTGCCGGCGCAGCAGTGCGGCGGCCCGCGGGTCCGTCAGCTCCACGGTGACCAGCGGGACCACCCGGTAGCTGCGTTCCCCGTGCCGTACCTCGATCGCCGCCGGGAACTCGTCGCACATCTGCGCGCGGATCTCGCCGTACCGGGTCATCCAGCGGTGCTCGCCGGGCTCCTCCGGTTCCAGGTACAGGCCACCGAACTCACCCCACCTGGCATTCCAGCGCTGCCCGTAGGCGGCCGTCAGCCAGGCGGTGAACCGGGCGGAGTCGCACCACCGGACGGCGAACTCGACCGCGTCGACGGGTACGGGTGCACCCTGGAGCAGCGCGGCGGTGCTGCCGGTCAGCAGGTGGGGCAGCGCGCCCAGCCGGTCGAGCAGCCGGTCCAGCCCCAGCTCGTCGATCCGGTCGGCGGGCGACCGCCCGGCCAGTGCGTCCAGCTCGGCGTCGAGGTGGCTGTCGAGGGGCTCGGCGGTGACGGCGAGTTGCCGGCCGAGGGCGGCGAAGAGGCGCTCGACCAGGTCGAGGCTCGGCACCCGCCCACCGCGCTCGACGCGGGCCACCGCGCTCTGACTCGTGCCTGCCCGGTCCGCCAGTTGCTGCTGGGTGAGCGCGGCGGCATGGCGTTCCCGGCGCAGCAGGGCGGAGATCTCCGTGGCAAGTCGACTACTCTCGGTCATCCAGGCATGATGATGTGATGGCGGTGAGCGGTATGCCTGTCCGTCATATTCATGACCCACAGGAATACCGCTTCACACGGCACACCGCACCCCACCCCGATCGGCTTACCACCTGGCCGTCCGGCCGCCGACGGGCCGTGACCGGCCTCAGGGAGAGGACCCTCGGCGATGACGACCCGTGGCCCGTGGCGGGAAGCAAGGGTGAGAGGCGGGGGCCGAGAGACCGGGATGCGGGGGCGAGGGGCCGAGCGGGCGGGGTGTGACCGGGCGGCGCGGGCGGACGGCTAGGCTGGCTTACCGTGCTCGTACTGGTGGTGGACTCCTCGACGCCCGCGGTCACCGCGGCGCTGGCCGAGGTCACGGCGGACGGCGTCGCGCTGCGGGCGCACCGGTGCACGGTCGACGCCCGCGCCCACGGTGAACTGCTCGCCCCGCAGGTCGAGGCGGTGCTCGCCGACGTCGACGCCAGGCCGGCCGACCTCGGTGCGATCGTCGCCGGGCTCGGTCCCGGCCCCTTCACCGGGCTCCGGGTCGGGCTGGTCACCGCCGCCACCATGGGCCAGGTGCTCGGCATCCCCACGTACGGCGTCTGCTCGCTCGACGGCATCGGCCACCCCACCACGCCCTCCACGACCACGCCGGCGGAGCAGCGGGTGCTGGTCGCCGCCGACGCCCGGCGCAAGGAGGTCTACTGGGCGGTCTACGACGGCACCGGCCGGCGGATCGTCGGTCCGGAGGTGGACGCCCCGGCGGTCGCCGCCGCCCGCGCCCGGGAACTGGCCGTCACCGAGGCGGTCGGGGACGGCGCCCACCGCTACGCCGACGTGCTCGGCCTGCCGCTGCGCGCCGAACCCCGCTACCCCGAGGCCGCCGCGCTGGTCGCCCTGGCCGTCGCCCGGATCCGGGCGGGTGCCCCCGGCGAGACGCTCACCCCGCTGTACCTGCGCCGGCCGGACGCGGTCGCGGCGACCAGCCGCAAGTCGGTGCTCCCGTGACGGTACGCATCGACCGGTTCCGCTGGTGGCACATCGCCGAGGTAATGCCGATCGAGGCGGACCTGTTCGGCCCCGAACAGTGGTCGCCAGCGATGTTCTGGAACGAACTGGCCAGCGGCCGCCACTACCGGGTCGCCCTGGATGGCGACGGGTCGCTGCTGGGCTACGCGGGCCTGGCCGTCGACCCGGACGGCGAGTCGTGGGTGCAGAACATCGCGGTCCGCCGGGACGCCCAGCGGCGCGGGATCGGCCGGGCGCTGCTTGCGGACCTGCTCGCGGAGACCGCCCGGCGCGGGGTCGGCAGCGTCCTACTGGAGGTGGCCGTCGACAACGCCCCCGCCCAGCGGCTCTACGCGGGGTACGGGTTCGAGCCGATCGGCGTACGGCGGGGCTACTACCAACCGAGCAACACCGACGCGCTGGTCATGCGGCGCGACGCGGAACCGGGCGCGGACGGGACGGACCATGGCTGACGAACCCCTGATCCTCGGGATCGAGACCTCCTGCGACGAGACCGGGGTGGGGATCGTGCGCGGGCACACCCTGCTCGCCGACGCGCTCGCCTCCAGCGTGGACGAACACGCCCGGTTCGGTGGGGTGGTGCCCGAGGTGGCCAGCCGGGCGCACCTGGAGGCCATCGTGCCCACCATGGACCGGGCGCTGCGCGATGCGGGGGTGACCCTCGCCGACATCGACGCGATCGCGGTCACCGCCGGTCCCGGCCTGGCCGGGGCCCTGCTGGTCGGGGTGGCCGCCGCGAAGGGTTACGCGCTGGCCGCCGAGAAGCCGGTGTACGGGGTGAACCACCTGGCCGCCCACGTCGCGGTGGACACCCTGGAGCACGGTCCGCTGCCCGCGCCGGCGATCGCCATGCTGGTCTCCGGTGGACACTCCTCACTGCTGCGCGTCGACGACCTGGCCCGGGGGGTGACCCCGCTGGGCGCGACCATCGACGACGCGGCCGGGGAGGCGTTCGACAAGGTGGCCCGGTTGCTCGGCCTGCCGTTCCCGGGCGGCCCGTACATCGACCGGGAGGCGCGGGCCGGTGATCCGGCGTCGATCGCCTTCCCGCGTGGCCTGACCGCCGCCAAGGATCTCGTCGCCCACCGCTACGACTTCTCCTTCTCCGGGCTGAAGACGGCGGTGGCCCGCTGGGTGGAGGGGCGGCGGCGGGCCGGTGAGCCGGTGCCGGTGGCCGACGTGGCGGCTGCCTTCCAGGAGGCGGTCTGCGACGTGCTCACCGGCAAGGCGCTGGCCGCCTGCCGGGAACACGGGATCGACACCCTGGTCATCGGCGGGGGAGTGGCGGCGAACTCGCGGCTGCGGGCGATGGCCGAGCAACGGGCGCAGCGGTACGGCATCCGGGTCCGCACGCCCCGACCGGGGCTGTGCACCGACAACGGGGCGATGGTCGCCGCGCTCGGGGCGCACCTGGTGGCCGCCGGGGTACGCCCGAGCCGGCTGGACCTGCCCGCCGACTCGGCGTTGCCGCTGACCACGGTCAGCGTGTGAGGGGAGGTGCCGACATGATCGTACGGATGTGGGAGGCGCGGGCCGAGTCGTACGGCTTCGCCGACCTGATCACCTGGGTGTGCGAGACGGCGTTGCCGGAGTTCGAGCACGATCCGCTGCACCTGTCCAGCGAGGTCTTCTCCTCCACCGACCACCGGGTGGTGGTCATCTCGAAGTGGCGCAGCAGCCCCCGGTCGCTGCCCGAGCCGCCGGCCACCCTGGTCGCCCGTCCCCCGCACACCTGGGACTTCACCCAGGTGGACCGCTGACCGTCCCGTCCCCGGCGCGGGGCCCGGAGAACCCGACGGCCCGGAAAGCCCGACGGCCCGCCGGCGGTGGTGCCGCCTGCGGGCCGTCGGGTCAGGTGCGCCGGGTCAACTGCGGCGCGTGATCCGCCAGGTGGCGTAGCCGCCCGCGCCGAGCGCGAGCAGGAAGACCGCCCAGACGACCGTGGTGCTGATCGCGACCGACGGGCCGGCGGCACCGGCCTGGGCGGCGGCGACCAGCGAGTCGTTCTGCGCGGCCGGGATCGCGGCCGGCGGCATCTGCTGCCAGCGGACCAGCCCGGTGCTCTCCAGCATGGCCATGTGGTCGTTGACGAACTTGTTGGCCTCGTCGGCGAGCTTGCGGACGGTGTTGTCCCGGGTGCTGGCCCGGACCGCGCCGATCACCGGGAAGATCTTGCCGTGGGCCACCCGGAGCCGGGTCACGAAGATCTGGTCGAACTGAGCACCGGAGGCGTTCTGCATCTCGGTCAGCCACCCCTTCTGCTCGGTGGTGGGGTCGCTCGGCAGCGTCGCGCCCAGCTTGTTGGCGGCCTGCACCACCAGCTCGTCGAGGACGCCGTGCTGCCTGGCGATCTCCGCGCCGACCTCCCGCACCCGCGCGGACTGGCCCTTCTCGGCGGCCATCGTGCCGGCCGGCATCTCCCAGAGCCCGGCCAACCGGACGCCGTTGAGCAGCGTCATGTCGGCGGCGTTCATCTGGTTGCCGGGTGCGGCGACCGCCATGCCGGGTAGCACGACCAGCCCGGCCAGGAAGGTGACGACCAGCACCGCCACCCGGTGGGTCCGGTTCCCTCGCCGACGACGTACGGAATCCAGCGGTGCCATGCTGCGGTGCCTCCTCGATCCGGGCCGACCTGTCCTGCCGGGCAGCGACCCGCCGGCTGCCCGTCCGTCCACTGGTACGGACTGTCGGGCCGATCAGTTCACCGGACGGCGTACGAGTCGGGGGTGTCCGTTCAGGCGGCGTCGAGCGGGTCGGCGAGGAGCCGTTCGAAGGCCAGTTCGGCAGCACCGACCAGGGCCGCGTCGTCGCCGAGTTTCGGGGTTCGCAGCCGGACGTGTTCCAGGCAGGCGGGCAGCCCGGTCTCGTTGAGCCGGCTGCGGACCTGGGCGGCGGCGGCCAGGTAGAGGTCCCGCATCGTGCCGCCGAAGATGACCATCTCCGGGTTGAAGATGTTGACCAGGTTCGCCACCCCGAAGCCGAGCCAGTCCCCGGCGTGCCGGACGGCGGTCTGGGCGCGGGCGTCACCCCGGTCGGCGGCGTCGAACACGGCCAGCAGCGCGTCGCGGCCCCGGGCCTCGGAGCGGCCGGCGGCCCGCAGCAGCCCGTACTCGCCGATCTGGGTCTCCCAGCAGCCCCGGGAGCCGCACTCGCAGGGGGTACCGTCGCGCACCACCACCATGTGTCCGACCTCGCCGCCGTAGCCGCCGTGGCCGGTCAGCCGGCGGCCACCGGCGATGATGCCGGCGCCGACACCGACGTCCCCGTACAGGTAGATGACGTTGTCGCAGCCGGCGGCGACGCCCCGGGCGTGCTCGGCGAAGGCGGCGACATCGGCCACGTTGCCCACCGTGACGGGCAGCTCGACGCCGAGTTCGACGGCGAGGGCGGCACCGATCGGCTCGTCCACCCAGCCGGTGGTGGGGCCGAGCCGGACCAGCCCGTCGGCCCTGCGGACCATGCCGCAGACCGCGACGCCGGCACCGACGCAGATCGACTCCGGGGGCACCCGCTCCCGCATCTGCTTGAGGGCGCCGGCCAGCATCGGGACGGTCTCCCCGGCGTCCAGGTCACGCGGCCGGTCCAGGTCCCGGCGGTCGAGCACCTCGCCGCCGAGCCCGACCCGCGCGGCCCGCAGCCGGTCCACCTCGATCGAGTACGCGTACGCGTAGACCCGGTCGGACTCGGGCCGGACGACCAGCGACGGTCGTCCGGCCCGGCCGGTCTCCTTCGGTGTGCCCTCGCTGACCAGGCCGGCTCCGGCCAGGTCGGCGGTGAGCGCGCCGATGGTGCTGCGGTTGAGCCCGAGGGCGGTGGTGAGTTCCGCGCGGGAGGTGGCGCCGTGCACGTGGACGTGCCGGAGCAGCGCCCCGAGGTTCTGCCGTCGGATCTCGTCCTGGCTCGGTCCTACCCGCATCGTCGCTGGCACCCCATGTCCCGCCGCTGGAGTACGCGGATCAGCGCGTTCCGGAGGCGGCGGCGCGGCGGCGCGACAGCGCGTCCACGCTGGCCGCGAGGAGCAGCACCACACCGGTGACGACGTACTTGACCCCGGCGCTGTAGCCCATCAGGCCCATGCCGTTGTCGATGACGGCGACCACCGCGCCACCGAGCACCGCGTCGAGGACCCGGCCCTTGCCGCCGAAGAGGCTGGTGCCGCCGATCACCGCCGCGCCGACGGCGTAGAGCAGCACGTTGCTGCCGCCGGTGTTCGGGTCGACCGAGTTGGCCCGGCTGGCCGCGACGATGCCGCCGACCGCCGCCATGGACGAGCAGATCACGAAGACCGAGATCCGGATCCGGTCGACGTTGATGCCGGCCCGGCGGGCGGCCTCCTTGTTGCCGCCGACGGCGTAGACGTGCCGGCCGTAGCTGGTGCGCTGGAGCACGAAGGTCCAGACGATCAGCAGCACCGCGATGACCGGCACCACGATCGGCACGCCCTTGAGCGAGTTGATCAGGACGTTGCGGCTGCGCTCCTGGTTGAGGATGTAGACCGCGATGCCGAGGATCAGGGTCAGACCGCCGATGCGGGCGAGCACCACCGCCATCGGGTCGGTGGTCAGCCCCCGGGACAGCCGCTTGCGGTGCCGCAGCAGTTGCACGGCGGCGTACCCGCCGATGGCGACGGCGGCCAGCGCCCAGCCGACGGCCGGCGGCAGGTTGCGGTTGGCGATCGCCACCAGCACCTCGTCGTTGACCGAGATGTTGGCGCCACCGCTGATCAGCATCAGCACGATGCCCTGGAAGGCGAGGAAGCCGGCCAGGGTGACCACGAACGACGGGATACCGATCTTGGCGACCAGGAAGCCGAGCACGGTGCCGATGACCACGCCGGTGAGGATCGCCGCGAGCACGGCCACGTACCAGGGGTAGCCGGCCTTGGTGGCGACGTTGGCCAGGATGGCCGCGCACACCCCGCTGGCGAAGCCGGCGGAGAGGTCGATCTCGCCGAGCAGCAGGACGAAGACCAGCCCCATGGCGATCAGGGTGACCGCCGCGCCCTGGGTGAACAGGTTGGCGAAGTTGCCGGCGGTGAGGAACGACGGTCGCATGATCGAGAAGACCGTGCAGAGCACGATCAGCCCGAGCACGGCGGGCAGCGCGCCGATGTCGCCGCCGCGGACCCGGCTCCAGTAGCCGCGGAGGTGGCTGCCGACGGTCGGCGGCGGCGTGACCGCCGCCGGGCCTTCCTTGCGCACGGCGGTGGTGGTCATCGAACGCCTCCTGGAGTGGTGTCGGCGGGCCCCGCGCCGGTGCCGTTGCCGGCGGTGACCGGTTCGCCGGTGAGACCGAGGTTGCCGGAACGGCCGGCGGTGATCAACTCGACGACCTGCGAGTGGGTGATGTCGGTGGTCTTCACCTGGGCGACCATCTGGCCGAGGTAGAGCGCGGCGATCCGGTCGGAGACCGCGAAGACGTCGTTCATGTTGTGCGAGATCAGCACCACGGCCAGGCCCTTGTCGGCCAGCCGGCGGACCAGTTCGAGGACCTGGGCGGTCTGTGCCACGCCCAGCGCGGCGGTGGGCTCGTCGAGGATGACCAGCTTGCTGTTCCAGAGCACCGCCTTGGCGATGGCGACGGTCTGCCGCTGCCCGCCGGAGAGGCTGGAGACATGCTGGCGCAGCGACTTCACCGTCCGTACGGAGAGCCCGGCGAGGGTCTCCGCCGCCATCTGCTCCATGGTCGGCTCGTCGAGCACCAGCCCGCTGTGCTTCTCCCGGCCGAGGAACATGTTCTGCACGATGTCGAGGTTGTCGCAGAGCGCGAGGTCCTGGTAAACGACCTCGATGCCGAGGTTGGCGGCGTCCCGGGGGCTGGTGATGGTCACCGGTCGGCCGTCGAAGAGGAACTCGCCGGCGTCGGCCGGGTAGATGCCGCTGATGCACTTGACCAGGGTGGACTTGCCGGCGCCGTTGTCGCCGACCAGTGCGGTCACCTCTCCGGCGTGGGCGGCGAGGGCGACGTCGCGCAGGACCTGGACGGGACCGAAGCTCTTGTCGATCCCGCGCAGTTCCAGCAGGGGGGTCGCGGACACGGGGGTCTCCTTCGGACGGAGGGAAGATCTCGGAGCCCGTCCGGCGGCGAGCGCCGCCCGGCACGAGGTTCCGTGCCGGGCGGCGTCGCGTCGACGGGGTACGACGCTCGTCGTACGGTCAGCTGATGCCGTTGGCGGTGCAGAGCGCGGCGTACGCGCCGGTGCAGAGCTTCGCCTTGTCGACGTAGCCGTCGGCCACGACGTCCTTGACGGTCGCCTTGTCGATCGCCTTCGGCTCCAGCAGCACGGACGGGACGTCCCGGCCGCTCTCCGGGTCCTTGACCGTCTGCCCGGTCTCCTTGCGCTCGCCCTTGGCCACGGCGATGGCCAGCTCGGCGGCCGCGTCGGCCTCCTTCTTGACGGCCTTGTAGACGGTCATGCACTGGTCACCGGCGAGGATGTTCTGCAGGCCGGTCACGTCGGCGTCCTGGCCGGTCACCGGGACCTTGCCGTTGAGCTTGTTCTTCTTCAGCACCGAGACGGCGGCGTTGCCGAGACCGTCGTTGGCGGAGAGCACACCGTCGATCTTGCCGCCGGTCTGGGTGAGCATCTGCTCGAAGATCGTGGCGGCCTGCGCCGGGTCCCAGTCCGGCACCGACTGGTCCGGGCCCTTGGTGTATTCCTTCGACTCGAACTTCGGCTTGAGCACCGAGTCGTAGCCGTTCTTGAACAGGGTGGCGTTGTTGTCGGTCGGCGAGCCGTTGAGGTAGGCGACCGTCGGGTTCTTGACGCCCTTCTCGGTCAGGCACTTGACCAGGCCCTCGCCCTGGAGCTTGCCGACGGCCTCGTTGTCGAAGCTGACGTAGTACTGCGCGGACCCGCCCAGGGTGAGCCGGTCGTAGTCGATCGTGGCGACACCCTGCGACTTCGCCTTGTCCAGCACGGCCTTGCCGGTGCCGGAGTCCAGGTTGACGATCATCAGGGTGGTGACCCCGCTGGTGATCATCTGGTCGGCGATGGTCTGGAAGGCGTTCTTGTCGTTCTGCGCGTTCTGGATGTCCGACTCGACCCCGGCGGCGTCGAAGGCGGCCTTGAGGAACCTGCGGTCGGCGGTCTCCCAGCGGGCGGAGGACTTGCTGTCGGGCAGGATCACGCCGATCTTCGGCTTCTTGGCGGCGGTGCCGCCGGCGTCGTCGCTCGTGGAGTCGTCGCCACAGGCGGCCATGCTGCCGGTGGCCAGCAGGCCCACGGCGGCGAAGGTGAGGAAGCCCTTGCGCATCTGCACGGGTCCTTTCGAGGGTGGGGGAGGAGTGGTCGGTGTTTTGTTGTGTCCGGCAACGTATTCCCGCCCGCGAGCCGGGCGCAAGACTGCCGAGGTCAGAAGTTTGTTGGCGGCGGTAACAATTCAGCAACGCGGTTGTCACCCCCGGGACACCCGCCCCGCAATCACGCTGCGTGTCCGGTCTGCGACCGGCTCCTGACGGCCGGGTCAGCCGGCGGCGATCCGCGCGGTGCCGGCGTCGGTGAGGGCCACCAGGTCCGCCGGGGCGAGCTGGAGCTGCAACCCCCGCCGGCCGGCCGACACGTAGACGGTGTCGTGGTCCAGCGCGGAGACGTCGACCACCGTCGGCAACCGTCGCCGCTGGCCCAGCGGGCTGATCCCGCCCCGTACGTAACCGGTGCTCCGCTCGGCGGCGGCCCGGTCGGCCAGCGCGGCCCGCTTGCCACCCAGCGCCGCGGCCAGCGCCTTGAGGTTCAGCTCGCCGGTGACCGGGACGACCGCCACCGCCAGCGCCCCGTCGACCTCGGCGACGAGCGTCTTGAACACCCGCTCCGGTGGCACGCCGAGCGCCGCCGCGACCAGCGCGCCGTAGTTCGGCGCGTCCGGCGCGACGTCGTATGGGTGGGTGCGGTGGGCGATCCTGCGCTTGGTCAGCAGCGCCGTCGCCGCGGTGGCCTGTCCCGCCATGCCGGACACGCTAGCCCGGCGGGCCCCCGTCCGCGACCGGTCGGCCGACCAGCACCGTCGGCGCGCCGGCCACCCGGGTCAGCACCAGGCTGGCCGGATTCTCCCCGGCCAGGCGCAGGTCCCGGCGCAGCTGCTCGGGCGACAACGCCGAGCCCCGCTTGAGGATCTCCACCCGGCCGACCCGGCGCTCCCGCAGCAGCGCGCGCAGCCGCTTCAGCGAGAACGGCAGCACGTCGACGATCTCCAGACACCTGCCGAACGGGGTGGGGCGCGGGGCGTCCGCGTAGAGGTAGGCGATGCTCGGGTCGCCAAGCGTCGCGTCGAGGGTGTCGGCCAGTTCGGCGACCAGGTGCGCCCGGACCACCGCCGGGTCCGGGTCGTACAGGTAGCGCCGTACCGGTCCGACTCCCGCCTCGACGTCACCCGTGCCGGTCAGTTGGTGGCTCCGTTCCGGCGGGTCACCGGGGACGGCCGGCCGGTGGTCGTCGGTCGTCCCGGCACCGGGACCCGTGGGCCGCTCCCCGGGGGTCGCCGGGTCGCCCGCCGGGCGCTGCCGGTCGGCGGGCCCCACCCGCAGCACGGTCGCCCGGCGGGGCACCCCGGCGAGCGGGCCGCCCCACAGGGCCGCCTCGACCAGGTCGCCGTCGACGCTGACCCACTCCGCCTCGGCGTCGGCCGGGATCCGGGCGTGGTCGATGCCGGGAGCCACCTTCACCACCGTGTGCGGCACCCGCGCGGCCAGCCCGGTGACGAAGTCCCACGGCGGCGAGTAGGCGTCCGGGTCGAAGATCCGCCGTCCGGTGCCGGCCCGCCGTCGGGCCGGATCGCAGAAGACCGCGTCGACCCGGGTCACGTCGAACGCCGTCGCGTCGCCGCACTCCACGGTGAACCGCCCGGCCAGCCCGGCTGCCTCGGCGTTCGCGGCGGCCAGCGCGGCGGTGACCGGGTCGGCCTCCACGCCGTAGACCCGGATGCCGGCGCGGGCGGCGGCGAGCGCGTCGGCACCGAGGCCGCAACCCAGGTCGGCGAGGGTGCGCACCCCGGCGGCGGCGAGCCGGGCGGCCCGCCGGTCGGCGACCACCCGGCGGGTGGCCTGCTCCAGACCGGGGCGGGTGAGGAACATCCCGGCCGCCTCCGGGCCGAACTTGCCGACCGCGCGGCGACGCAGCTCGGCCTGGGTCAGCGCGGCGGCGGCCAGCCCGGCCGGCACCCCACGCGAGCGCAGTGCCGCCGCCGCGACCAGCGGGTCGCCGCCGGCCACCCCGGCCGCCGCGGCGAGCGCGGCCGACCCCTCGGCGGTACGCAGCGCGGCGAACTGGTCGAGATCCACCCGCCCATTGTCCGGCCCTCCCGGGAGATCGACTCAGGCGGGCCGATGTCGCGGTGTCCGAGCGGTGTCGTCACCGCAACCTCCCCACCCTTGAGTTGATCATGGCGGGCGGTTGAACGGCGGCGACACGAAGGGCGGCAGATTGGCACTCTCCTTGACGGAGTGCTAGCCGAGGAATAACCTGCGATTAGCACTCTCACCCCGAGGGTGCCAGCGTTCGGGCCGTCCGGCCCGGGTGCTGAACGCCAGGCGGACCGGCACCCGCGACGACGGCCCCGCCCGGTGGCATGTGGCAGATTGACGCTGGTCGGACTCTCGGCCGGCAACGAAACCAAGTACCCCAGGAGGGTATGCCCGTGACTACCGCGACCAAGGTTGCGATCAAGCCGCTCGAGGACCGGATCGTGGTCCAGGCGAACGAGGCTGAGACCACCACGGCGTCGGGCATCGTGATCCCCGACACCGCCAAGGAGAAGCCGCAGGAGGGCACCGTCCTCGCCGTCGGCCCCGGCCGGATCGACGACAAGGGCAACCGCGTGCCGCTCGACGTCAACGTCGGCGACACCGTCCTCTACTCGAAGTACGGCGGCACCGAGATCAAGTACGCCGGCGAGGAGTACCTGGTGCTCTCCGCCCGCGACGTTCTCGCGGTCATCGAGAAGTAACCAACCGATTCCCGTGTCGTCGCCCCGGTCCGGCTCGCCGGGCCGGGGCGACGACGCTTCGAAGGGACATTCATGGCGAAGATCCTGAGCTTCTCGGACGACGCCCGGCACCTGCTGGAGCACGGTGTCAACGCCCTCGCGGACGCGGTCAAGGTCACCCTCGGCCCGCGCGGGCGCAACGTCGTCCTGGACAAGAAATTCGGTGCGCCGACGATCACCAACGATGGTGTGACCATCGCCAAGGAGATCGAGCTCACCAACCCGTACGAGAACCTCGGCGCGCAGCTGGTCAAGGAGGTGGCGACGAAGACCAACGACGTCGCCGGCGACGGGACCACCACCGCGACCGTGCTGGCCCAGGCCATGGTCCGCGAGGGCCTGCGCAACGTGGCCGCCGGGGCCAACCCGACCGGCCTCAAGCGGGGCGTCGACGCGGCGGCCACCAAGGTCTCCGAGTCGCTGCTCGGCCGGGCCGTCGAGGTGGCCGACAAGAAGGCGATCGCGCACGTCGCGACGATCTCGGCGCAGGACGCCACCATCGGTGAGCTGATCGCCGAGGCGATGGAGCGGGTCGGCCGCGACGGTGTCATCACCGTCGAGGAGGGCTCCACCCTCAACACCGAGCTGGAGGTGACCGAGGGTCTCCAGTTCGACAAGGGCTTCATCTCGCCGAACTTCGTCACCGACTCGGAGTCGCAGGAGTCGGTGCTGGAGGACCCGTACATCCTCATCACCACGCAGAAGATCTCGGCGATCGAGGAGCTGCTGCCGCTGCTGGAGAAGGTTCTCCAGAACAACAAGCCGCTGCTGATCGTCGCCGAGGACGTCGAGGGCCAGGCGCTGTCCACCCTGGTGGTCAACGCGATCCGCAAGACCGTCAAGGTCTGCGCGGTCAAGGCCCCCGGCTTCGGCGACCGCCGCAAGGCGATGCTCCAGGACATGGCGATCCTGACCGGCGCCGAGCTGGTCGCCCCGGAGCTGGGCTACCGGCTCGACCAGGTCGGCCTGGAGGCGCTCGGCACCGCCCGGCGCGTCGTGGTCGACAAGGAGAACACCACGGTCGTCGACGGCGGCGGCAAGTCCGCCGAGGTCGCCGACCGGGTCGCCCAGATCCGCAAGGAGATCGAGGCGTCCGACTCCGACTGGGACCGGGAGAAGCTGGCCGAGCGGCTGGCGAAGCTCTCCGGCGGCATCGCGGTCATCAAGGCGGGCGCGGCGACCGAGGTCGAGATGAAGGAGCGCAAGCACCGCATCGAGGACGCGATCGCCGCCACCAAGGCCGCTGTCGAGGAGGGGACGGTTCCCGGCGGCGGTGCCGCGCTGGCCCAGATCCGCTCGGTGCTCGACGACGACCTCGGCCTGACCGGTGACGAGAAGGTCGGTGTCTCGATCGTGCGCAAGGCGCTGGTCGAGCCGCTGCGCTGGATCGCCCAGAACGCCGGCCACGACGGCTACGTGGTGGTGGAGAAGGTCGCCGGCCAGGACTGGGGCCAGGGCCTCGACGCCGCCCAGGGCGAGTACGTCGACCTGGTCAAGTCCGGCATCATCGACCCGGTGAAGGTGACCCGCAACGCGGTCACCAACGCCGCGTCGATCGCCGGCCTCCTGCTGACCACCGAGAGCCTGGTGGTCGAGAAGCCGGAGCAGCCGGAGCCGGCCGCCGCCGGTGGCCACGGCCACGGCCACGGTCACGGCCACCAGCACGGCCCGGGTTTCTGACCCGGTAGCACGCCAGGTCAGGGCGCACCGCCGACGTCGGCGGTGCGCCCTGACGCGTACGGTGACCGCTGCTTACGGAACGGTGACGTGGTTGGCGGCCGGCCCGGTCGATCGACGACACTGGCCGGATGAGCACCACCCCCCGTGGCTTCGCCGCGCTGGCCGGGGTCACCGCCGCCGTGGTGGCCATCGGTGTCGCCGAGCCGGTCGCCGTCCTCACCGGTCCCCGTTCCGCCCCGCTGATCGCGGTCGGCGGGGTCGTGGTCGACACGGTCCCCGAGCCGCTCAAGCAGTTCGCCATCGACGTCTTCGGCAGGTACGACAAGATCGCCCTGCTGGTCGGCACGGCGGTGCTGCTGGCGGCGTTCGCCGCCGGGATCGGGGTGCTCGCCGTGCGTCGGCTCGCGGTCGGGCTGGTGGGCATCGCGGCGTTCACCGGTCTCGGTGTCGCCGCCGCGCTCACCCGGGCCGGCGCGGATGCCGCCGACGCGCTCCCCGCCCTGGTCGGCGGGGGGTTGGGCGGGCTGGTGCTCTGGGCCTTCGTGGCCGGTCCCTGGCAGCTCGACCCCTGGCCCTGGCAGCCGCCCACCCCGCTGTCCGCCACCCCGCCGGCCGCTCCGGGGCCGACCCCCGCCGGTCCGGGCAGCGGTCCGCCGGCCGCGTGGGAGCCGTTGGAGTCGACCGACCCCGAGTCCCGGCGGCGGTTCCTGCGTGGCGCGGGCCTGCTCGCGGGCGCGGCGACCGTGGCGGGGCTGGGCGGGCACTGGCTCGCCGGGCGGCGGGGGGTCTCGGCGGCCCGGCAGGCGGTCGCGTTGCCCACCCCGTCGGCGGTGGCACCGACGGTGCCGGCCGGCGCGGACCTGTCCCTGGCCCAGCTCGCCCCCTACACCACGCCGAACGGCGGCTTCTACCGGATCGACACGGCGCTGGTGGTGCCGCAGGTCGACCCGGAGACCTGGCGGCTGCGCATCCACGGCCGGGTGCGCAACCCGATCGAGCTGACCTTCGCCGAGCTGCTCGCCCGGCCGATGGTGGAGCGGTACGTCACCCTGGCCTGCGTCTCCAACGAGGTGGGTGGGGACCTGATCGGTAACGCCCGGTGGCTGGGCGTACCGATCCGGGAACTGCTCGACGAGGCGGAGCCGGAGGAGGGGGCCGACCAGGTGGTCGGCCGCTCGGTCGACGGTTGGACCTGCGGCACCCCGACAGCGGCGCTGCGCGACGGGCGGGACGCCCTGCTGGCGGTGGGGATGAACGGCGAGCCGCTCCCCGTCGAGCACGGCTTCCCGGTGCGGATGGTGGTGCCGGGCCTCTACGGGTACGTGTCGGCCTGCAAGTGGGTGACCGAGTTGGAATTGACCAGCTTCGCCGACTTCGACGCGTACTGGGTGCCGCGTGGCTGGTCGGCGCAGGGGCCGGTGAAGACGCAGTCGCGGATCGACACCCCCCGCGCGCGTAACCGGCTGACCACGGGCGAGGTGACGGTGGCCGGGGTGGCCTGGGCGCAGCACCGGGGGATCAGCCGGGTCGAGGTACGCGTCGACGGCGGCGCGTGGCAGGAGGCGACCCTCGCCCCGACGGTGTCGGTGGACACCTGGGTGCAGTGGTCGTGGCGGTGGCCGGCGACCGCGGGTGAGCACACCCTCCAGGTGCGGGCGACCGACCGGGACGGCGGGACGCAGACCCCGTTGACCGCGCCGGTCGCCCCGGACGGTGCGACGGGTTGGCACAGCGTCACAGTCACCGTCCGCTGATTCCCCATCAGCGTTAAGTCATCAAGAGTGATCAATGTTCGGATAGCCAAAAATTCCACAGCGATATCGAGGGTTGAGGCTGTGGGAGCGCTCCCGTAACATACCTGACGCGACTGTTAACGTTAACCTAACAACGGCCACCACCAATGTGCAGGTCGCATCCCGTCAGGAGGGTATTTTATGTCCAGATCCAGATCGGCCAATGTCGGCCTGATCTCGGCCGGTGTCGCGTTGCTGGCGTCGGCGTCGGTAGTCACCGCGCTGCCCGCAGGCGCGGCGGCGGCGGGATGCTCGGTGAACTACACCGTCTCCTCCGAGTGGGGCGGTGGCTTCGGGGCCAACGTGGCCATCACCAACCTGGGTGACGCGCTCAACGGTTGGACGCTGACCTGGTCCTTCGCCTCCGGGCAGTCGGTGACCCAGGCGTGGAACGCGACCGTGACGCAGAGCGGCTCGGCGGTGACCGCCAAGAACGTGAGCTACAACGGCGCGATCCCGACCAACGGCTCGGTGTCGTTCGGCTTCAACGGGGCCTGGACGTCGAGCAACCCCGTCCCGACGAGCTTCGCGCTCAACGGGGTGGCCTGCAACGGCGGCCCGAACCCGACCACCCCGCCGCCGACGACCCCGCCGCCGACCACCCCGCCCCCCACGACCCCGCCGCCGACCACGCCCCCGCCGACCACCCCGCCGCCGACGGGCAACTGCTCCCTGCCGACGTCGTACCGGTGGTCGTCGACCGGCCCGCTGGCGCAGCCGAAGGCCGGCTGGGCGTCGCTCAAGGACTTCACCATCGCCCCCTACCAGGGCAAGCAGTTGGTGTACGCCACCACCCACAGCAGCAGCGCCACCGGTGGCTGGGGTTCGATGAACTTCGGCCTGGTCGACAACCTCAACCAGCTCGCCACGGCCCCCCAGAACACCATGAGCCAGAGCACCGTCGCGCCGTCGCTGTTCTACTTCGCGCCGAAGAACATCTGGATCCTCGCCCACCAGTGGGGTCCGACGTCGTTCTCGTACCGCACGTCGACCAACCCGGCCAACGCCAACGGCTGGTCGGCCGCGCAGACCCTGTCGACCGCGAAGATCACCGACTCCGGCACCGGCGTGATCGACCAGACGATCATCGGCGACGACCAGAACATGTACCTGTTCTTCGCCGGTGACAACGGCAAGATCTATCGCCAGGTCATGCCGATCGGGAACTTCCCGGGCAGCTTCGGCTCCAACTACACGACCATCATGAGCGACACCTCGGAGAACATCTTCGAGGCGCCGCAGGTCTACAAGGTCGCGGGCCGCAACCAGTACCTGATGATCATCGAGGCCCGGACCAGCGGCTGGGAGCGCTACTTCCGCTCGTTCACGGCGACCAGCCTGGGCGGCACCTGGACGCCGAACGCGACGACCTACAACAACCCGTTCGCGGGCAAGGCCAACAGCGGTGCCACCTGGACCAACGACATCAGCCACGGTGAGCTGCTGCGTACCAGCGCCGACCAGACGAACACGATCGACCCGTGCAACCTGCAACTGCTCTACCAGGGCCGCGCCACGAACTCGGGCGGTGACTACGGCCTCCTGCCGTACCGGCCGGGTCTGCTGACCCTGCAGCGCTGACGGCGTGACGCAGGTGCGAGCCCGCTGTTCCTGACTCCCGCGACCGGCGGCGAAAGCCGTACCGGGTGAGCCGCACGACGGCTCGGCGCAGGATCGGGTGAAACGAAGGGGCGGGTCCGGCATCGCCGGGCCCGCCCCGCTCCTTGTGCCGGCCGGCGCACGGGCCGGGAAACGACGAGGCCGCGCTCCGGTTTCCGGAGTGCGGCCTCGTCGAGGTGTGGTGGGTCGGTCAGGCGATCTTGCGCTGGGCCGGTACTGCGGTCTTGTGCGACGCACCGAGCCGGGCCTCCATGCGGGCGATGTCCACCCGGGTCTGCCGGCGGTCGGCCAGGTCCTCCCAGCCGAGGGCGAGCAGCCGCAGCCGCTCGGACTCGCTGAGGCCGCCCCAGACGCCGTACGGCTCCCGCACGGACAGGGCGTGCGCCGCGCACTCGGCCCGCACCGGGCAGGCCTGGCAGACGGACTTGGCGCCGGACTCCCGGCGCAGCCGGGACGAACCCCGCTCGCCGTCCGGGTGGAAGAACTGCGCGCTGTCCCGGCCCCGACAGGCGCCGAGACGCTGCCAGTCCCACAGGTCGACGATGGGTCCGGGCAGTCTACGTACGTTCGACATCAGCACCCCTCCTCCCGCGCGGCACCGCGGAGATCCTCGTTGAACCGGCGTCCGGGCTGTGGTCCGCGCTGGCGTACCCCGTTTCCGGCGTGGAGCCTCGGTACCCGAACCCTCGCCGACTCACACGTGTTGAGATCGAAAACCCGAAGCCTCCTGCGTCGTATGACCCAAATGTCGGAAAAGTTCAGAGGATTGCCCGGAACCTCCTCCCCGGTGGACCCCGTCATGGTCTGCTCGTGTCCGGAGAGGAGACCACCGTGCGTACCGTTCTCGTATGCGTTCGGACACCGATCGCCGCGCAGCAGTTGACCAACGCGGCGGCGCGACTCGGCCTGGCCGCGGCCGTCCGGACAGCCGTCTCCGATCCCGAGGTGATGCTGCGGCTCGCCGAGCGCCCGGTCGACGTGGTGCTGGCTGACACGGCGCTCACCCGGCCGGACAGCGCCGGCTTCGTGCGCCGGGTGCTCGCCCGCGCCCCGCAGGCCGCGGTGCTGCTGCTCGGCACCGAGGAGTCGGAGGCGGCGGCGGCCACCATCAGCGCCGGGGCGCGGGGCCTGATCCAGGGTGCCGACCACGACCTGACCAGCGCGGTGGCGAAGGCGTTGCTGCTGCTCGCAGCGCCCGGCCGGCCCGCCCGGCACCGGGTCGCCGACCCCGCCCGGGACACCGCCGCGGTCGGCGCGCCTCCCCGCCCCGGTCGCCCGCCCGCGCCGGGCTGGTCACCGCCGCCGGCCGACGGTACGCCCGGCGCGCCGTCGGTGGTGCCCGTGCAGCGCGGCGACGACGAGGTCGAGGGGGAGCCGGAGGGCACGCCGGCCGAGCCGGCCCCGGCCACCGGGTTGCCGCGTCCGACCTCCGGCGCCCGCGCCGGCCGGACCTCGGTCGGGCTGACCGAACGCGAACTCCAGGTGCTGCTCGGCATGGCCGAGGGCAAGAGCAACGCGGAGATCGGCCGGGAGTTGTTCGTCTCGGAGGACACCGTCAAGACACACGCCAGGCGGCTGTTCCGCAAGCTCGGCGCGCGGGACCGGGCACACGCGGTGGCCGCCGGCTTCCGCGCCGGCCTGGTCGCCTGAACGCTCCCGTCCCCCGACCCGGTCGGTCCGGCGGTGGCGGGCCGGGTCTGCCCGGAGGTCAGTCGTCGGAGTCGGTGTCGTCGCCCGCGGACTCGGTGAGCGTGTCGTGCACCCCGTCGGCGTAGCCCCGGGCGTAGTCCCAGGTGACGTAGTGGTCCGGGTCGGGGTCGTAGGCCGGCTCGTGCACCCGGGGTCGGCCCGAGCTGAGCAGGTGCCGCAGGTTGCCCCGGAGCAGGTCCCAGTCGAAGTAGTGCGGCTCGCGACAGTCCTCGCACTCGATGACCAGCCCGCGTACCCCGATCGGGGACAGCAGGGCCTGGTAGATCTCCAGGTCGGCGAGGTCTTCCAGCACGTCCTGCCGCTCGACCTCGGTCAGCGGGTCGAGCGGGGCGTCGTCGCCCGGATCGTCCAGCCCCGCAGCCGGATCGGCCGGGTCGCCGTTGAACGGGTCGATGGGCTCGTCGTGCACCCCCTCACCGTAGACCCAACCCTCGCCGCACGCGCCCCCCGGCGGTCGCTGTGGCGTCGCCGACCCCGACCGGTCGCCGGCGAGGGCCGCCCTGCTCAGTGGGTACGATGAGACGACTCGCCGTCACCCCGGCGTGCGCCGGTGCCGCGCGCGCCGCCTCGCTGAATCCCGTCCGAGCAGCTCAGGGGAGCAATCGTGGAGAATTCGCCCAGCACCGATCTTCCGGCCGGCGTCGACAGCGGCGAGTGGGGCGGCCACCTGCCGGAGCTGCCCGCCGGGTCGGCGCGGGTGGTGCCGCTCGGCCTGACCTTCGACGACGTGCTGCTCCAGCCCGGCGAGTCGGACGTGGTGCCCAGCCGGGTGAACACCCGGACCCGGCTCACCCGCAACGTGGAGCTGTCCATCCCGCTGCTGTCCAGCGCGATGGACACCGTCACCGAGGCCCGGATGGCGATCGCGATGGCCCGTCAGGGCGGCATCGGCGTGCTGCACCGCAACCTCTCCCTGGAGGACCAGGCGCTCCAGGTCGACCTGGTCAAGCGCTCCGAGTCCGGCATGATCACCAACCCGGTGACGGCCAGCCCCGAGGACACCCTGCGTGAGGTCGACGAGCTGTGCGGCCGTTACCGCATCTCCGGCGTCCCGGTGGTCGACGGCGAGGGCCAGCTCGTGGGCATCGTCACCAACCGGGACATGCGGTTCGTCTCCGACCCGGCCACCCCGGTCCACGCGATCATGACCCGGACGCCGCTGGTCACCGCCCCGGTGGGGGTGAGCAAGGACGACGCGCTCACGCTGCTGCGCCAGCACAAGGTCGAGAAGCTGCCGATCGTGGACGACTCAGGGCGGCTGCGTGGCCTGATCACCGTCAAGGACTTCACCAAGAGCGAGCAGTACCCGGACGCCACCAAGGACGACGCCGGCCGGCTGCGGGTCGCCGCCGCCATCGGCGTCGGCGAGGACGCCTACAAGCGGGCCCGCACCCTGGTCGACGCGGGTGTCGACGTGCTGATCGTGGACACCGCGCACGGCCACCAGCGGGCCGTGCTGGACATGGTCCGCCGGCTCAAGGCCGACGTCACGATCGACATCGTGGGCGGCAACGTGGCCACCTACGCCGGGGCGAAGGCCCTGGTCGACGCCGGTGCCGACGGCGTCAAGGTGGGGGTGGGCCCGGGTGCCATCTGCACCACCCGGATCGTCGCCGGGGTCGGGGTGCCGCAGGTGACCGCGATCATGGAGGCGGCCCGCGCGGCCCGTCCGGCCGGCGTTCCGGTGATCGGCGACGGCGGCATCCAGTATTCAGGTGACATCGCCAAGGCCCTGGTGGCCGGTGCCGACACGGTGATGCTCGGCAGCCTGCTGGCCGGCTGCGAGGAGAGCCCCGGCGAGCTGATCTTCGTCAACGGCAAGCAGTTCAAGGCGTACCGGGGGATGGGCTCGCTGGGCGCGATGCAGTCCCGGGGCCAGGCCAAGTCGTACAGCAAGGACCGCTACTTCCAGCAGGACGTGCTCAGCGACGACAAGCTGGTGCCGGAGGGCGTGGAGGGCCAGGTGCCCTACCGGGGGCCGCTGTCCCGGGTGGCCCACCAGCTGGTCGGCGGGCTGCGGCTGGCGATGGGGTACGCCGGGGCGGAGAACATCCCCGACCTGCACCACCGGGGCCAGCTCATCCGGATCACGGCGGCCGGGCTCAAGGAGAGCCACCCGCACGACATCCAGATGACCGTCGAGGCCCCCAACTACCACACCCGCTGACCCACCACCCCAAACCACCTGGAGTCCCTCATGCGTGACGTGGTCGAGATCGGGCTGGGCAAGACCGCGCAGCGCGGCTACCACCTGGACGACATCGCCATCGTGCCCAGCCGGCGGACCAGGGACGTCGACGACGTCTCCACCGGCTGGCAGCTCGACGCCTACCAGTTCGACATCCCCTGTGTCGGCCACCCGTCGGACGCCACCATGAGCCCCGCCTCGGCCGTCCGGCTTGGGCAGCTCGGCGGCCTGGGCGTGCTCAACGTCGAGGGCCTGTGGACCCGCTACGAGAACCCGACCAAGGTGCTGGAGGAGCTGGCCGGGCTGGGCGAGGACGCCCGCGCGACCAAGCGGCTCCAGGAGGTCTACGCCGAGCCGATCCGCCCCGACCTGATCGCCGAGCGGGTCCGCGAGCTGCGGGCCGGCGGCAGCACGGTGGCCGTGCGGGTGTCCCCGCAGCACACCCTCGCGCTGGCCCCGGTGATCCTGGACGCGGGCGTCGACATCCTGGTCATCCAGGGCACCATCGTCTCGGCCGAGCACGTCTCGACCACCGACGAACCGCTGAACCTCAAGGAGTTCATCGCCGACCTCGACCTGCCGGTGGTCGTCGGCGGCTGCACCGACTACAAGACGGCGCTGCACCTGATGCGTACCGGCGCCGCCGGGGTGATCGTCGGCATCGGCGGTGACGACTGGTCGACCAGCGAGTCGGTGCTCGGCATCCGGGTGCCGATGGCCACCGCGATCGCCGACGCCGCCGCGGCCCGCCGCGACTATCTCGACGAGACCGGTGGACGCTACGTGCACCTCATCGCCGACGGCGACATCCAGACCTCCGGCGACATCGCCAAGGCGCTCGGCTGCGGCGCGGACGCGGTGATGCTCGGCGAACCGCTGTCGCTGTGCGAGGAGGCCCCGGCCGGCGGTGCCTGGTGGCACTCGGCGGCCAGCCACCCGTCCCTGCCGCGCGGGGCGTTCGAGGTGGCCGGCGAGCCGCTCGGGGAGATGGAACGGCTGCTGTTCGGCCCCGCCGACGAGCCGGACGGCCAGCTCAACCTGTTCGGGGGGCTGCGTCGCGCGATGGCCAAGTGCGGCTACCGCGACCTGAAGGAGTTCCAGCGGGTCGGGCTGGTCCTCGACCGCTGACCCGGGTCCGTCGCGGCCGGCCGGCTCCCTTGTGGGTCGGCCGGCCGGACCGTCCACCCCGCCTGCGGTCCGGCGTTGCGGGCACGTGCGGCCCGTCGGGTCGGTAGGCTGCGCGGACGGCGGCGGCGAACGGGGGACGAAGGTGGCCATCAGCCGGAACCGGCGCGGGGTCGCGCTGCTCGTCACCGTGGCGCTCGCCCTGGCCGGCTGCACCGCCGACCCGGAACCCCGGCGGGAACCCCGGTCGACCCCGACGCCCGGGGCGACCCCGGGGGTGACCCCCGGCCCGGCCGGCGTCGGCGACCCGTACTTCCCGACCGCCGGCAACAGCGGGTACGACGTCGAGCGGTACACCCTCAAGGTCCGCTACGACCCGGCCAGCGACGAGTTGCGCGGCGACGCCACCGTCCGGGCCACCGCCGAGGCCGACCTGCCGCTGTTCCACCTCGACCTGGCCGGGCTGACGGTGCGCCGGGTGACCGTGGACGGCACCCCGGCCCGGCACACCCGCGAGGGCACCGAGCTGGTGGTCACCCCGGCCGCGCCGGTCCGCGCCGGGACGGCCTTCACCGTCCAGGTCGGGTACGACGGCCGGCCGGAGCCGTTGCCCAACGAGACGATCGGCGAGGGCGGCTGGCTGCACACCACCGACGGCGCGGTCGCGCTGGGCCAACCCGAGTCGGCGAGCACCTGGTTCCCGGTCAACGACCACCCCTCCGACAAGGCCGCCTACGACTTCGAGATCACCGTGCCGAAGGGGTTGGTCGCGGTCGCCAACGGGGTGCCGAGGGGGCAGCGCCCGGCGGCCGGCGGCTTCACCACGTGGCGCTGGTCGGAGGCCGCCCCGATGGCCAGCTACCTGAGCACCGTGGTGATCGGGAAGTACCGCACCACCACCGGTGAGCACCGGGGCCGGCCGGTGTTCAGCGCGGTCGCCGACAGCCTGCCCCGAGGGTCGGCCGACGAGTCGATCGCCCGTACCGTGACGGTCGCCGACTACCTGGAGAGCGTCTTCGGGCCGTACCCGTTCGCGGCGTACGGCGGGGTGGTGGTCGACGAGCCCCGGATCAGGTACGCGTTGGAGACGCAGAGCCGGCCGGTCTACTCGGCCAACTTCTTCCGGGGCGGTGAGAACACCGGGGTGGTCGCGCACGAGCTGGCCCACCAGTGGTTCGGCGACAGCGTGTCGGTGGCCCGCTGGGCGGACATCTGGCTCAACGAGGGGCTGGCCACGTACGCCGAGTGGCTCTGGGCCGAGCACGAGGGCCGGGACACCGCGCAGGCCACCTTCGACCAGCAGTACGCCGCCTCCGACGACGGGGTGTGGCGGGTGCCGCCGGCCGCGCCCGGGGCGGCGAACCTGTTCAGCGAGTCGGTCTACCAGCGGGGCGCGATGGCGGTGCACGCGCTGCGGGTGACCGTCGGCGACGACGCGTTCTTCCGCCTGTTGAAGACCTGGGCGGCCGAGAAGCGCAACGGCAACGCCACCACCGCCGAGTTCGTGGCGACGGCCGAGCGGGTCGGCGGGCGGCAGCTCGACGACCTCTTCGCCGCCTGGCTGTACGGCACCGAACGTCCCGCGCCGCCCACCCGCCGCTGAGCGCGCACCCCGGCGGTCAGTTCTTGACCCGCAGCTCGGGGTGGGCGTCCAGGTAGGTCTCCGCCCTGCCGGCCTTGAGCGCGGGCAGGAACCCCTTGCCGACGCTGGTGAGCTGCTCACCCCGGTAGCTGCCGCCCCTGCCCACCCCGTCGCCGGGCAGCCCGACCAGGGTGATCCGGTCGGCGCTCAGCCCACCGAGGGCGTACGCCAGGTCGACGACGCGGGGGCCGCCCGCGTAGACCAGGGTGTCGCCGAGCGCCGACACCACCTGCTCCACCCGGTCGGGCTGGCGGGCCAGGTTCTCGTTGAGGATCTTGGCGGCCAGCGCCCGCAGGAGCTGCTGCTGGTGGCGCTGCCGGGCGTAGTCGCCGCCGGCGATGTAGCGCTGCCGGGCGTAGTCCAGCGCCTGCCAGCCGTTGAGGTGCCGCTCACCCTTCTCGTAGACCATCTGCGGGCCGGTGTATCCGCCGCCGCCCCGGGCCGGCTCGCGGTACTTGCCGTCCGGCCGGCGGTGCAGCGAGGGGACCCGCTGGTCGACGTAGAGGTCCACCCCGCCGAGGCTGTCGACCAGCCGGTCGAAGCCGTTGAAGGTGACCACCGCACCGGCGTCGAAACGCAGCCCGGTGTACCCGGCGACCGTGCTGCGCAGCAGCTCGTACCCCTGGGCGGCGCTGGGGTTCTTGGGCTTGCCCGGCACCCGGCTGCCGTAGCTCATCGCGTGGGTGAGCTTCGTCCGGCCGCCCCCGTAACCCGACTTCGGGAACTTCGGGATGTCGACCACCAGGTCGCGGGGGAGCGAGAAGAGGTACGCCCGGTCCAGCCCGGCCGGCACGTGCAGGATCAGCACCGCGTCGCCGTGCGGTTCCCAGCCGGGCACGCTGACCCGGGTGTCCACCCCGACCAGGAGCAGGTTGAGCGGGCCGGTGATCGAGGCCCCGGGGGGTGGGGTCGGGCTGGGGGTGGGGCTGGGCGTCGGCGTCGGGCCGGTGGTCGTGGCGGCCGGCCCGGCCGTACGCCGTGGTTCGTCGTCGCGGACCACCCGGGTCACCACCAGGGCGGCCACCCCCACCAGGACGACCACGGCCAGGGCGGCCAGCCCCCACACCCAGCGTGGTCGTCCCGTTCCGGTTTCCTGAGTCATCGCTCGCCACCCCCGTCTGCACAACGCTTCGACCGGCCCTGCGGGTTGCGGTCGGCGACGGTCAGCATGATCGCGCGAAATCCGGCACTGGCGCGATGGCTACCCGCCGGTAATGATGCGGTCATGCGGTACGACGTGCTCGTCATCGGCTCCGGCTTCGGCGGCAGCGTCACCGCGCTGCGGCTGGCCGAGAAGGGCTACACCGTCGGGGTGCTGGAGGCGGGCCGGCGGTTCGCCGACGACGAGTTCCCGCAGACCTCCTGGCGGCTGCGCCGGTTCCTCTGGGCCCCCCGCCTGGGCTGCTACGGGCTGCAACGGATCACCCTGCTCCGCCCGGCCGCCCGGGGTACCGCGAGCGGGGTGCTGGTGCTCTCCGGTGCCGGCGTCGGCGGTGGCTCCCTGGTCTACGCGAACACCCTCTACCAGCCACCGGACGCCTTCTACGCCGATCCGCAGTGGCGTGACGTCACCGACTGGCGGGCGGAACTCGCCAGCCACTACGACCAGGCCGGACGGATGCTCGGGGTCACCCCGTACCCCCGACACACCGGCGCGGACCGGGCGATGCGGGCGGTGGCCGAGCGGATGGGCGTCGGGCACACCTTCGGTCCGACCCCGGTGGGGGTGCACCTCGGCCGCCCCGGGCAACGGGTGGCGGACCCGTACTTCGGCGGGGCGGGGCCGGAGCGCACCGGCTGCACGCACTGCGGGTCGTGCCTGACCGGCTGCCGGCACGGCGCCAAGAACACCCTGGTCAAGAACTACCTGTGGCTTGCCGAACGGCTCGGCGCGCGGGTCCACCCGTTGACCACGGTCACCGCCGTACGGCCGGCCGACGGCGGGGGCTACCTGGTGCACGCCGTGCGTACCGGTGCCTGGTTGCGGCGGCGTCGCCAGGTGTTCCACGCCGACCAGGTGGTCTTCGCGGCCGGCGCGCTCGGCACCCAGCGGCTGCTGCACGCGATGAAGCAGACCGGCGCGCTGCCCCACCTGTCGGACCGCCTCGGCGCGTTGACCCGGACCAACTCGGAGGCGATCCTCGGCGCGTCGGTCGACCGCCGGCAGGCCCGGCGGCGGGGGCTGGACTTCACCGACGGGGTGGCGATCACCAGCTCGTTCCATCCCGACCCGCAGACCCACGTCGAGCCGGTCCGCTACGGCCGGGGCGCGAACGCGATGGGGTTGCTCCAGTCGCTGCTGGTCGACGGCGGCCCGCACCGGGTCCGGCGCTGGCTGGGCGCGGTCGTGCGGCAGCCCCGGCTGGCCGCCCGGATGCTCTCGGTGCGGCACTGGTCCGAGCGGACGGTGATCGCCCTGGTGATGCAGTCGGCGGACAACTCGCTCACCACCCGCTGGCAGCGGGGGCCGCTGGGCCGGCGGCGGCTGGTGTCCGGCCCCGGGCACGGCGCACCTCATCCGACCTGGATCCCGGCCGGCAACCGGGCGGTCCGGCTGCTCGCCGAGGAGATCGGTGGCACCCCGGGCGGGGCGCTCACCGAACCGTTCGACGTCCCGCTGACCGCGCACCTGCTCGGCGGGGCGGTGATCGGCGCCACCCCGGCCGACGGCGTGGTCGACCCCTGGCACCGGGTGTACGGCCACCCGGGGCTGCACGTGGTCGACGGGGCGGCGGTCTCGGCGAACCTCGGGGTGAACCCGTCGTTGACGATCACCGCGCAGGCGGAGCGGGCGATGTCGTACTGGCCGAACCGGGGGGAGGCGGACCCCCGGCCGCCGCTCGGGTCGGCGTACACCCGGGTGGCGGCGGTGCGTCCCCGGCACCCGGCGGTCCCGGCGGACGCCCCCGGCGCGCTGCGCGGCTGACCGGCGCCGACCGGGCGCGCCGCGCCCGGGGCCGGCCCGTGCCGGCGGCGGGTGTGACTGTCGGTAGGCTCTGCCCACATGAGCACGCCTCGCCCCGTCCTCGTGGTGGACTTCGGAGCCCAGTACGCCCAGCTCATCGCGCGCCGGGTGCGCGAGGCGAAGGTCTATTCGGAGATCGTCCCGCACTCCATGCCGGTCGCCGAGATGCTGGCGAAGGACCCGGCCGCGATCATCCTGTCCGGCGGCCCGTCCAGCGTCTACGCCCCGGACGCCCCGCAGATCGACGCCGGGCTGTTCGACGCGGGCGTCCCCGTCTTCGGCATCTGCTACGGCTTCCAGGCGATGGCCCAGGCGCTCGGCGGCACGGTCGCCCGGACCGGCAACCGGGAGTACGGCGGCACCCCGCTGCGTCCCCGGCTGCTCGACCCGGGGGTGCTGCTGCGGGACCTGCCGGCGGACCTGCCGGTCTGGATGAGTCACGGCGACGCGGTGACCGAGGCCCCCGCCGGATTCACGGTGACCGCCGAGTCGGCCGGTGCCCCGGTCGCCGCCTTCGAGGACCTGGCCGGCCGTCGGGCCGGTGTGCAGTTCCACCCCGAGGTGGGGCACACCGCGCAGGGGCAGGAGATGCTCAGGCGTTTCCTCTACGACATCGCCGGCATCGAGCCCACCTGGACCCCGCAGAACATCATCGACGAGCAGGTGGCCCGGATCCGGGCCCAGGTCGGCGACAAGGAGGTCATCTGCGGCCTGAGCGGCGGGGTCGACTCGGCCGTCGCCGCCGCGCTGGTGCACCGGGCGGTCGGTGACCAGCTCACCTGCGTCTTCGTCGACCACGGGCTGCTGCGGGCCGGCGAGGCCGAGCAGGTGGAGAAGGACTACGTCGCGGCCACCGGCATCACGCTCAAGGTGGTCGACGCGGCCGACCGGTTCCTCGGCGCGCTGGCCGGGGTGACCGACCCGGAGCAGAAGCGGAAGATCATCGGCCGGGAGTTCATCCGGGTCTTCGAGGCCGCCGCGCGGGAGATCGCCGCGCACGGCGACGTCGAGTTCCTGGTGCAGGGCACCCTCTACCCGGACGTGGTCGAGTCCGGCGGTGGCACCGGCACCGCCAACATCAAGAGCCATCACAACGTCGGCGGCCTCCCGGAGGATCTGAAGTTCGCCCTGGTCGAGCCGCTGCGCACGCTGTTCAAGGACGAGGTCCGGGCGCTCGGGCTCCAGCTCGGCCTGCCCGAGGCGATGGTCTGGCGGCACCCGTTCCCGGGGCCGGGCCTGGCCATCCGGATCATCGGCGCGGTCGACCGCGAGCGCCTCGACCTGCTGCGCCAGGCCGACCTGATCGCCCGGGAGGAGTTGACGGCTGCCGGCCTGGACCGGGGCGTCTGGCAGTTCCCGGTGGTGCTCCTGGCCGACGTGCGCAGCGTCGGGGTGCAGGGTGACGGGCGCAGCTACGGGCATCCCGTGGTGCTGCGCCCGGTCTCCAGCGAGGACGCGATGACCGCCGACTGGTCCCGGCTGCCCTACGAGGTGGTGGCCCGGATCTCCACCCGGATCACCAACGAGGTCGCCGAGGTCAACCGGGTGGTCCTGGACGTGACCAGCAAGCCGCCGGGCACCATCGAGTGGGAGTGAGCGGGGTTCAGCCGGCCGTCGGCGGGGTCGCCGGCGGCTGAGGCTGTCCTCCGGTCGCCGGCCCGCCCGGCTGCGGCCAGCCGGCCGGCTCCGCCGGGTGCGGCCAGGTCGGCTGGGCGGTCGGCTGCGGCTGCGCCGCCGGGTCCGCCGGGTGCGGCCAGGCCGGCGCGCCGGCCGGCTCCTCGGGCATCAGGAACCACATGACCGGGTACGCCAGCGCGGCGACACCGCCGGTGACCAGGGTCGCCACCGCGAACAGCACCCGGACCAGGGTGGGATCGACGGCGAAGTAGCGGCCGAGGCCGCTGGCGACGCCGGCCACCATCCGGTCGGTGGTCGGCCTGCGGAGTTGTTTGTACGGGGCGTGGGGGGTGCTCGTCGAGGTCATGTCTCCACGGTCCGCGCCGGCCGCCCCGTCGACCTCGGTGACCGCCCGGAGTCCTACCCTGATCGATCCCTGAGTGACCAGCCCTGAGTCAGGAATCCGACTCTTTTCCGCGTCGGTAACGCGACCCGGGGAGAATTTGGCTCCGTGACCACCTTGCTGGAGCCGCTCCGCAGGATCGCGGCATATGCAGTCTGTGCAGATTCAGTCGGCCGAGTGTTGCTGGTCCGCGCATCGGAGCGCTCCGGCACCCCCGGCGTATGGTCCCTGCCCGGTGGGGCGGTCGACCACGGCGAGGACCCGAACCACACCGTCGTCCGGGAGACCGCCGCCGAAACGGGCCTCTCGGTCGCCGTCGCCGGCCTGGCCGACGTCCTGGCCGACATGCGCGCCCTGCCCGAGCGGGGCATCACCATCCACACCGACCGCCTGATCTACCAGGTGTCGGTACGCGGCGGCACCCTCACCGACCGGGTGGACCGCTCCACCGACCTGGCCCGCTGGTACACCCTCGACGAGGCGCGGGAGCTGCCGCTGCGGGCCTTCACCGCCCGCGCGCTCGGGCTGCCGGCGTCCTCGGCCGACGTGGTCCCCGACGAGGCCCCCGAGTTCCCCTCGTTCTACGCCGTGCCCGGCCCGGACGGGCTGCACCGGGCGCAGCGCTTCGCCGCGTACGCGGTGGCCACCGACCCGGCGGGCCGGGTGCTGCTGACCAGGGTCTCCGACGGCTACCCGGGCGCGGGCTGCTGGCACCTGCCCGGCGGCGGCACCGACTACGGTGAGCAGCCGGGTGCGGCGCTGATCCGGGAGCTGGTCGAGGAGACCGGGCAGACCGGCCGGCTGGTCGAGCTGCTCGGGGTGGCCAGCCACCGTGACGCCGCCTCGCTCGGCCCGGAGGGCTACCCGATCGACTGGCACGGCGTGCGGGCCTTCTACCGGGTGATGGTCGACCAGCCCGCCCCGCCGACCGTCACCGACGTGGGCGGCTCCACCTGCGAGGCCCGCTGGTTCGCCCGGGACGAGTTGGGTGCCCTGCCCACCGACCGGCTCACCGAGGTCACCGCCGAGGCGGTCCAGGCCGCCCGGCTCACCGCCTGACCCACCCCGCCCGCCGGCGGCGTCGGTGGCACCACCGGCGGCCCGGTGCGACGGCACCCGCCCCGCCCGGACGACCGCTAGCCTCATGATCGACGGCGGATCGCGCGGGCGGGGGAGTGACGTGCAGGAGCGACGACGGATCGCGGCGTACGGCTGGTGCACCGACGAGACCGGCCGGGTGCTGTTGGTACGCGGGCGACGCGCAGCCGGCGACCCCACCGGCGACCCGGCGTCCGATCCGGCGGCGGGGTCCTGGCAGTTGCCCGGGGGCGTCGTGCGGCACGCGGAGCATCCGGCCGACACCGTGGTCCGCGAGTGCGCCGGGCAGTCCGGGCTGACCGTCGCGGTCGCCGGGATACGCGCCGCCGTGGCCGACCTGACCGCTACGGACCCGGCGGACGCCGTCGGGCCGGTACACACCGACCGGCTGGTGTTCGACGTCACTATCCCCGGCGACCCGGCGGTGGCCGCGGGAGCGCCGCCGTCGGCGGTCGGCGACGGTGACGGCCCCGGTGAGCTGGCCTGGTGCACCCCGCAGGAGGCGGCGACGCTGCCGCTGGTGCCGTTCACCGCCGACCTGCTCGGCCTGCCCGTCCCGCCGCCGCCCGCCGGCCCGTCGCCAGGCGTGCCGGTCGAGCCGGTGGTGACGGAGTCGACCGACCGGCGGCAGCGGTTCGCCGCGTACGGGCTGGTCACCGATCCCGACGGGCGGGTGCTGCTCACGATGATCGCGCCCGGCTATCCGGGTGCCGGACTCTGGCACCTGCCCGGCGGCGGGACCGATCACGGTGAGCAACCGGTTGACGGTCTGTTACGGGAACTGGTGGAGGAATCGGGTCAGCGTGGCCGGGTCGTCAGGCTGATTCTGGTCGACAATCTTCACAATCCGGGCGCGATGGGCCCCGAGGGTCGCCCGCTGGACTGGCACGGCGTACGGGTGATCTACCGGGTGCTCGTCGACGAGCCGACCGGGCCGGTCGTGACCGAACAGGCCGGCGGATCGACGGCCGGCGCTGCCTGGTTTACGTCTTCCCAGCTCAGCGGCTTGGCGATGACTGATGTCGCGGTGCTGGCGACCCGGTGGGTGGTCGGCTGACGGACGCTCGCCGAGCCGACCTGGTGGTGCTCCGGTAAAGTCGGCCCTGCGGTTGGCGAAGAAAACGGGCGCTGAAGCCCGAAAAACGGACCCAGAAGTCCGAGATGGGAACAAGGCAGCGGTTTGCGCGGTTAACGAGGTTATAAGTACCGCCGGCAGCTATCGCCAACCACCACGCCGCTGTGTAATGGTGTACTCCGCTTGAACGGCTGCCGGGCCAAGAGCGGTCCGGCACGAGACAGCCGGACACCCGCCCGCACGGGCGGCCAGCCGATCCGGTGATGGAGGAAACGTGCCGAGAGCCCCATGGCGCCGGCGTCGTACGACTGACAGTCCGCGCCCCGCAGGGCGTCGCTGGGCGGGCCGGTTGC
This sequence comes from Micromonospora sp. WMMD723, assembly GCF_049863385.1. Taxonomy (NCBI): domain Bacteria; kingdom Bacillati; phylum Actinomycetota; class Actinomycetes; order Micromonosporales; family Micromonosporaceae; genus Micromonospora; species Micromonospora sp. WMMD723. The sequence goes on along the minus strand of NZ_JBMKNR010000001.1, from coordinate 1,027,185 downwards.
GCCGCAGCAGCACATTCGCCCGCCAGGTACTGCTGGTCCGGGTGGGTCGCCGGGACGGTGACCAGCTCAACGGCACCGACCTGGTCCTTCCCGAGCACCGCGTCGACCGCCAGCGTCGCCGGTACGGCTTCGACCGTCGCGGGATCACCCTCGACCGCGCCGAGATCGAGGCGGTCGCCCCGGTCAGCCCGGTCCTGGGCCCCACCACACCGGTCGACGAGTCGCCCGCGATGGCGATCCCGCTGCTCCCCGGCGCGCGTACCCCCGCCCGGCGGATGAAGTTCGCGCTGGTCAACGCCTGCACCCTGGCGAGCCTGGTGCTCGGCATCAACGCCATCTTCGTCGCCATGAACGGCCAGCCCCGGATCGCGGCCCTGCTGCTGATCGCCTGCGTCGCGTTCGACGGCCTCGACGGCGCGCTCGCCCGGAAGTTCGGCGTGGCCAGCCCGTTCGGCGCCCAGATGGACTCGCTGGCCGACATGTGCTCCTTCGGCCTGGCCGCCCCGGTGGTGGTCTACGCCTCGCTGGCCGGATCGGCCCCCACCGCCGCGGCGGCGGTCGCCGCAGCCCTGGTCGCGTCATGTGCCGCGATCAGGCTCGCCCGGTTCAACGTCTCGCCCAAGGACGGCCGGTTCTTCTGCGGCGTACCCACCACGATGGCGGCGGCCGTGCTCGCGCTCGGCGTGGCCATCGAACTGCCGCTGCCGGCCGTCGTGCAGATCGGCGGGGTGGCGCTGCTCGCCTTCACGATGGTCTCCAGCTTCCCGTACGCCAAGCTGGCCCGGTTGGTCAAGCTTCCGCCGTGGCTGTGGCTGGCCCCGGCCGTCGGCGCACTCGTCGACATCCGGCTCACCTTCGCCCTCGTGGTGGTGGGCTACCTGGTCAGCGGGCCGCTGCTCTGGCTGCACCAGCGCCGTACCGCCTGATCCGTCCGCAGTTGCACGACAGGGGCGCCGCGATCGCGGCGCCCCTGTTCGCGTGGTCGTCGGCTCAGCTCCAGCGGGCGATGACCGAGGAACCACCGACCACCTTGTCGCCGGGGCCGACCAGCGGCGTGGCGGCGTCGGCCGGCAGGTAGACGTCGGTACGGGAGCCGAAGCGGATCAGCCCGAACCGCTCCCCCCGGGCCAGCAGCGCCCCCACCGGAGCCCGCTGCACGATCCGCCGGGCGATCAACCCGGTGCGCTGCGCCACCACCACCGTGCCGTGTGCGGTGTCCAGCACCGTGTAGGCGGCGACGTTGTGCTCCGCGTCCGGCTTCATCGCGTTGACGAAGCCGCCGTCGGCGACGAAGTAGTCGACCACCTTGCCGGCCACCGGTGAACGGTTGACGTGCACGTCCAGCACCGACAGGAAGACCGCGATCCGCAGCCACTCGCCGTCGCCGAACCGCTCGTCGTGCAGCCGTTGCACCGACAGCACCTGACCGTCGGCGGCGGCGACCACCGCGGACGGGTCCTCCGGCACGTCCCGCTGCGGGTCCCGGAAGAACGCCGCCACCGGGGCGGCGGCCAGCGCCGGCACCAGCCACAGCTTCGACTTCGGCCGGGCGACCCGGGCGACGGCGGCCAGGCCGAGCGCGATACCGGCCGCGGCGACCCCGTTCGAGTCGATGTGCATGCCCCGGGTCAGCGGCACGCTCGACGGCCGGTACGCCGGGGCGAGCCGGGCGGCCGACGCGGCACCGGCCGGGGTGAACCTCAGGTGGTGCACCCGTACCGGCGGGGAGTTGCGTACCACCAGGTCGGAACGCACACCGTGCAGGACGCCCTGCCGGTCCAGTTCGGCGGCGGCCCCCTCGGTGCGGAACACCGGCGCGGCGACGCTGAGCACCGCGCCGTCGGTCAGGTACTTGGTGAGGCCGTCGACGGCGTCGCGGGTCTGCTCGCCGGTCCCGGTGAACGGCTCGGCGGCGATGACCAGTTCGGCGGCGTCCGCCTCGGCCAGGGAGTCGACCACCCGTACCCGGTCGGCGACCCAGCGGCCCTGGGCCGTCACGTGGTCGCGCAGCGTGGCGGCGTCGGTCGTCGGGTCCGGCACGACGGTCAGCGTGTCGCCCGGCAGCAGCGCGTCGATCGCCGCGGCGAGGACCGCGGCCCCGGGGGCCGCACCCACCAGCAGGGCTGCCTTCGGGTCGTTGCGTCGGGCGAGTTCGGCGACGAGGGTACGGGCGGCACGCTCGCCGATGCGGACCGGACCGAACGGACCGGAGGGGCGCACGGCGGGGGACTGGGTCATCTCGGGCGGGCTCCTGACGGGGTAGACGGACGTCGCGGCGGGACCGCCTCGGGGTGCCGGGACCAGGCGCACCCGGGCCGGCACCCGGGCCGCCTGGCGCGGCCACCGGCGGGGCTCGCCCGGCGGAGGCGGGATCTCCCCGGCCAGCATACGAGCCGGCACGGGCCGACCGCACCGGCGCGGTCAGCCCGGTGGCCGTGGTCAGGTGCCCGGTGGACCGGTGACCGGGTCGTCGGCCGGCCACCGGCGGGTGTCCCCGTCGCCGACCCGGGCCGGCTCGTCCTGTCCGGGTCGACGGTCCACCGCGCCCGGCCGTCCCGGCTCGTCCGCCGGGTCGCCGAGGCGCAGTTCGGCGGTGTCCCGCCAGCCGGCCCGGTCGTCGGGCCCACCCACGGGACCGTCCGGCGGGCTGCCCACCGGTCGACCCGCCGGGCCGGTCGTCGGGCCGGCCGGGGCCGGCGTGGGGGTTGCGCCGCCGGCGGCCGGCGGCACGGCGTCGGTGGTCCGCGCCGACCGCACCGCGCCGACCAGGCCGAGCAGCCCGATCAGCACCAGAGCGCCGGCCAGGAACCAGCCCACCGCCGGCAGGGCCAACCCGAGGATCTGGGCCAGCAGCCACCAGAGGGCGAGGCCGACGAAGAGCAGCCCGAAGACGAACGACACCAGGTCGGTGCGGTGGGCCTTCACCGGGTCACCTCCAGGTTGCCGGCGTTGACCTGGACGGTGAGCCGCAGCGTGCCGCCGCCGGCTCCGTCCGGGCCGAGGTCGCTCACCTGCCGTGCCTGTCCCTCGAATCCGGCGCTACGTCGCCCGAACACGGTCGCCTCCCCGGCCTTGACGTTGGTCACCACGGTGACGTCAACGTTCGGCGGGACCACGATGGTGGCCGCCCCGAAGTTGACCACCACGGTGATGTCGGTGTCCCGCTTGTCGAAGTCCACCGCCCGCAGGTCCAGGGTGGTGTCGCCGAAGCTGTTCTCGTAGCGGTCGGCCAGCTCCCGGTAACTGGTCGGTGCCCAGGTGACCGCTCCGTCGACGCCCCGGACCCGGTCGTAGGACTCGGCGACGGTGGCGACGGCGAGCGCGGCGGCGGCGACCAGACCGAGGGCGATCAGCCAGCGGGCCCGCCCGAACCAGGTGCCCACCAGCAGGCCGAGCCCGATGGTGGCGAGCACCGCCGCGAAGTAGCCGGCCGCGCCGATCGGGAAGACGTCCAGCAGGTCCAGGATGGCCACCACGCCGAGGACCAGGAAGATCAGCGAGAAGGTCGCGGCACCCAGCGCCGAGCGTTCCTTCGGCTTCTTCGGCGGCTTGACCCGGGGCGCGGGCGGGGGCGGGGGCGGGCCCGCCTGGGCGTACGGACCGCGCGGGGCGAACGGTGGCCGGTAGCCCGTACCGGGTGACGGCGGGACCACGACCGGTGCGGCGGCCGGTCGACCGGGCACCGGTGGGCGGGGCGGCCAGCCCGGAGCTTCCGCCCGGGTGGCGGTGACCTCCATCGGCCGGGCCGGCGGCCAGGGCGGCGGCGCAGCCGTCGGTCCCTGTGCGGGCCAGCCCACCGCACCACCGGTCCGGGGGGCCGCCGGGGCGCCGGCCGGGAACGGCACGGCGGGTACGGGCGGGGTGAACGGTGCGGGCGCCGGGTAACCGACCGGGGGCACCGGTCCGGGCGGCCCGGCCGGTGCGGGGGCCGGACCGGCGGCGGCGAAGCCGGACCGGCCGTCCCGGTTGAGCAGCAGCGCGCCGCCGATCAGGATCGCCGCGCCCAGCAGCACCGCCCGGAACGCGTCGGTGACGATGTAGCCGAAGCTGACCGCGACCAGGATGGTCAGCACGATCACGGTGATCGGGGACATGCTCGACCGGCCCCGCCCGAGCATCGACTCCAGCGGGGAGGCGCTGTCGCCCTCGCCCGGAATGATCAACCAGGCGGCCACGTAGACCAGGATGCCGACCCCGCCGAAGAACCCGAGCACGGCGAGCAGCACCCGCCAGAGCACCGGGTCGGTGTTGGTGGCCCGGCCGATCGCCGCGCAGACCCCGGCGAGGTAGCGGCCGTCGCGGGGCCGGATCAGGCCGTACCGGGAGGTGAAGCTGGCCCCGCCGGACGGCGGGGGGTAGCCACCGGGCGGCGGTGGCGCGTCGTCGCCCCCCGTGGGCGACGCGGGCGCCATGGGGTCCGGCCCGGCGGCGGGACCGGGCGGTGGCGTACCACCCGGTGCGGCCACCGAAGGGTACGGCGGCGGGGCGGGGTCCTCGGTCATGACTCGATCCTGCGCCGTCGTCGGGCCGGCTTGCCTCCGGAACCGACCCTGACCCCACCCTGAGATCCCGGCGGGCGGATGTCGGGGGCGTCCCCGTGGTCGGCGGCGTCCCGGGCGTGTGACGATCGGAGCGGCACCGTACCGCCAGGTGTCCGTCCACCACCCATCGTGACCAGGGAGCCTCCGATCAGCGTCGTGACCCCGCCGCCACCCCGCCTCTACCGGGCGCCCGAGCACCGGTTGGCCGCCGGGGTGGCCGCCGGCATCGCCGACCATCTCGGCATCTCGGTGCTGCGGGTCCGCGTCGCGTTCATGGTGCTGCTCGGGCTCAGTGGCCTGGGCCTGCTGCTGTATGCGGCGTTCTGGGCGGTGGTTCCGCTGCGCCCCGGCGACACCGCCACGCCGCCCCGGCGCGACCCCGGGCAGTTGCTGCCGTTCGTGGCGATCGGTCTCGGTGTGCTGCTGGTCCAGGTGATGCTCTTCGACTCGGTGGGCGCGGCGGGCACCGCCGGCTGGCTGGTGGCGATCATCGCGGTCGGCGCCGGGGTGATCTGGCACCAGTCCGCGCCGGAACGTCGTCGGCAGTGGACCGGGTCGATGCCGGTGCCGTGGCTCGGCGCGGTGGTGGAGGAGACCGACCGGCGGGCCCTCGTGCTCCGCTTCGCCGGGGGCGCGGTGCTGGTCGCCGTCGGCATCATCGGCGTGGCGGCGGTCTACTCGCCGGTGCAGAACCTCGACGCGGTGGTCAACGGCCTGATCTTCGCGCTGGTCGGGCTGGTCGGCGTCGGGGTGGTCGTCGCGCCGGTGCTGTGGCGGACGTGGAACCAGCTCCGCTCGGAACGGGAGGGGCGCATCCGCGAGCAGGAGCGTGCCGAACTGGCCGCGATGGTGCACGACCAGGTGCTGCACACCCTCGCCCTGATCCAGCGCAACGCCAGCGACGTCAAGACGGTGCAGCGCCTCGCCCGGGGTCAGGAACGGTCGTTGCGCAACTGGCTCTACAAGCCGACCGCCTCGCCCACCGAGCGGTTCGCGGCGGCGCTGGAGCAGGCCGCCGCCGAGGTGGAGGACACCTTCGCGATCACCGTCGAGGCGGTGGTGGTGGGCGACCGGGAGACCGACGAACGGGTGGGCGCGCTGGTGGCGGCGGCCCGGGAGGCGTTGGTCAACGCGGCCCGGCATGCCGGGGTGCAGACGGTGTCGCTCTATGCCGAGGTCGAGCCGGAGCAGGTGAGCGTCTTCGTCCGGGACCGGGGCAAGGGCTTCGACCCGGATACCGTGGAGGATCACCGGCACGGGGTCCGAGGGTCGATCATCGGGCGGATGAAACGGCACGGTGGCCGGGCGGAGATCCGTTCCGAGCCCGGGGAGGGGACGGAGGTCCGGTTGATGCTGCCCATCACCGGCACCGGCTCCACGGCGGAAAGGGACAACTGAGATGGCGGAGCAGTCGATGGAACCGGGGTCGGGCACGCCGGACCGCGCGCAACGGTTGAGGGTCTTCCTGGTCGACGACCACGCCATGTTCCGGGCCGGGGTCCGGGCCGAACTGGGGGCGCACGTCGAGGTGGTGGGGGAGGCGAGCACGGTGGCCGAGGCGGTCGCCCGGATCGCCGCCACCGGGCCTGACGTGGTGCTGCTCGACGTCCACATGCCCGACGGCGGCGGGCGGGCGGTACTGGACGCGATGCGCCGCACCCACCCGCAGGTGAAGTTCCTCGCGCTGAGCGTGTCCGACGCCGCCGAGGACGTGATCGGGCTGATCCGGGCGGGTGCCCGGGGCTACGTGACCAAGACCATCTCCCCGGACGAGCTGACCGACGCGATCCGCCGGGTGGCCGACGGGGACGCCGTGTTCAGTCCCCGGCTGGCCGGGTTCGTGCTGGACGCCTTCGCCGCCCGGCCGGACGCCCCGGTCGCGGACCCCGAGCTGGACCAGCTCACCAACCGCGAGCGCGAGGTGCTGCGCCTGCTCGCCCGGGGGTACGCGTACAAGGAGATCGCCAAGGAGCTGTTCATCTCGATCAAGACGGTCGAGACGCACGTGTCGAACGTGCTGCGCAAGCTCCAGATGTCCAACCGGTACGAGTTGTCCCGCTGGGCGGCGGACCGACGACTCGTCTGACACCTCCCATTCCGGGAGCATCGCCCCAGGGCTGACAAGAGATCAATTCGTGTCGCATAATGCCCCGTCGCCTTCGCGCGTGCGGGTGGTGTCACGACCCCGCCCGGGGGCGACGCACACCGGCCCGCCGGGAGCGGGCCGACCCCTGGGGAGAGGTGCACGGAACTGATGTTCGGAGAACGAGGACGACGCTGGGCGGGTATCGCCACGGCGCTCGTCACCGGTGGCGCGCTGGTGCTCACCGCAGCCGGTCCGGCCGCCGCCGAGCCGGCGACGAAGGGCGTGGCGCGGGCGGTGCCGGGCACCAGCGTCACGCTGAAGCTGGACGGTCGGGCGCAGAAGACCTCGGCGCTGGCCCTGGAGTTGAAGGACGGCACGGTGCCGGTCTTCTGCATCGACTTCCACACCCCGGTGGCCCGCAACGGCGAGTACGCCGAGGGCAGCTGGGACGAGTCGGAGGTGAAGAACCTCGGCCGGGTGCAGTGGGTGCTCACCCACGGCTACCCCAACGCCGACCGGGCGAAGCTGCTCGCCGCGGCCGGGGCGAGCCTGCCCGCCGGGCTGCCCGACTCCCGGCGCGACGCGCTGCTCTACTTCGGTACCCAGACGGCCGTCTGGCACTTCAGCGACGGCATCACCCTGGGTGACTGGGAGCGGGGTCTGACCGCTGCGGCCGAGTACGACGTGATCCGCCGGGTGCACGACTACCTGGTGCGCAACGCCACCGACCAGCCGGAGCCGAAGGCCGAGCTGAGCCTGGACCCGGCCTCGGCCACCGCGACCACCGGCGGGCGGGCCGGACCGTTCACCGTGCACGGGCCGGCCGGGGAGATCGCGCTGAAGGTCGAGGGCGGCAGCGCCGTCGACGCCGAGGGGCGTCCGGTCGGCACGACCACCAACGGCGGCCGGTTCTGGCTGACCGCCACCACCACCGGCCGGGTCACCGTGACGGTCTCGGCCCCGGACTCGGTCTCCTTCGGGCGGGTCTTCCTCTTCTCCGGCGGCAAGAACGCCAAGCAGAAGCTGATCCTGGGTGGCAGCACCGGCACCTCGGTCACCGCCGACGCGGCGGCGACCTTCGCCGCCGCCCCGGCCTCGCCGTCGCCGTCGGCCTCGCCGTCCGGGTCGCCGACCCCGTCGCCGTCGCCCTCGACGGCGTCCCCGTCGCCGTCGGCCCCGGCGGAGTCCTCGTCGCCGCCGGCCAGCCCGGCGCCGTCGACCTCGCCGGCCAGCAACGGCGGTGGCCTGCCGCTGACCGGGTCGCCGATCGCGCTGGCCGCCCTGGCCGGGATGGCGCTGCTGGCGTTCGGCGCGGTGGCCGTGCTGCTGGTCCGCCGCCGCCGGATCCGCTTCACCGTCTGAGGTACGGGTTCCTCCGGCCCCGGCACCCGCGACGGTGCCGGGGCCGGCCCGTCTCCGCCGGCCCTCACCGACCCCACCGGTGGTGGGGACACCACCGACGACGGGTACGGACCGGCGAACCGGTATCGTCGGCCGGCCGGGCGGGACTTTGCTCCGCCCGGCGGAAGTCACCATCATCCGGATGGTCGAAATCGGCCAACTCTCGGTCGACGTCGAACCGCCTCGACCGGACGGCGGGAAAGCTCACACTTGCTACTCGCCGGTCACCACCCGGTGGAGCGGACTTGCTGTCTTTCCTGCTCAGAGCGGTACGACCAGGGCATCTCATGATCTTTTCTCAAGTATCGGCAACATGGCGGGCAACTAACGGCTTGATAACGGCACCTTCACGTAATGGGCCGGTGGGTGTCACAGTGGCAGCACCTCACCCCTGACGTGAGGCACCCGTGTGTCCCGGTCGACCACGTCACCGCTGCCCATGGCGCGGATCGTGGTCGTCGAGCCTGCCCGGGGGCCGAGTGCGGGAGTGCGGTGGCCCGGCGGATCGGTACCCCTGGGGTGTCCCGATTTCTCTGCGGTAACCGGTGATCCGCAACACAGGATCGCCGTGCGGTGTCACCCCCCAACGTGCGTGAAACCCACGACGGAACCAGGTTAGAAAGAGGAGGCCCCTCGGAATGAGAGTCTCGAAGCGGGCGAGCGGCGCCATCGCGGTGGGTGCGGCGTTCGCGCTCATCGCGTCCGGCTGCTCCAGCGGTAACGACGACGAAGGCAGCAGCGGCGCCAGCAGCTCGGACGGGGCCATCGTCGTCGACGGCACCGAGCCGGAGAACCCCCTGGTTCCGGCGAACACCACCGAGACCGGTGGCGGCAAGATCATCGACTGGCTCTGGACCGGTCTGGTCGAGTACCCCAACAACGGTGGTGCGCCGCAGAACGCGCTGGCCGAGTCGATCGAGACGACCGACTCCAAGCTCTACAAGATCAAGATCAAGCAGAACACGAAGTTCCACGACGGCACCGTCGTCAAGGCCAAGAACTTCGTGGACGCCTGGAACTGGGGCGCGTACTCGCCGAACGGCGCGCAGAACGCCAGCTTCTTCGCCGACATCGCCGGCTTCGCCGACGTGAACACCTCCGACCCGGACGGTGACGGCCCGAAGAAGGCGCCCGAGCCCAAGGCCAAGGAGATGTCCGGCCTCAAGGTCGTCGACGACTGGAACTTCGAGGTCACGCTCTCCGCGCCGACCGCCGTGTTCCCGACCAAGCTCGGCTACAGCACCTTCATGCCGCTGCCGGACGCCTTCTTCTCGCAGGGCGCCGAGGCCTTCGGCAAGAAGCCGATCGGCAACGGCCCGGTCAGCTTCGTCTCGTGGGAGAACAACGTCGCGATCAAGCTGACGCGGTTCGACGACTACAACCTGCGCGACAAGATGAAGATTAAGGACGTCAACGTCAAGATCTACCAGGACGACACGGCGGCCTACAACGACCTGGTCTCCAACAACCTGGACTTCCAGCAGCAGGTTCCGGTCTCCTCGCTGGCCGGCGACAAGTGGAAGGCCGACCTGGCCGACCGCGCGGTCGCGTCGACCACGCCGTCCACCGGCATCATCGCGTTCCCGATCTACGACAAGCGCTTCCAGAACCCGAAGCTGCGCAAGGCGATCTCGCTGTCGATCAACCGGCAGGAGATCACCGACAAGATCTTCTTCGGTAACCGCAAGCCGGCCGACAGCTGGGCCAACCCGCTGACCCCGGGTGCCAAGCCGGGCAACTGCACCGCCTGCCAGTTCAAGCCGGACGAGGCCAAGCAGCTCCTGACCGAGGCCGGTGGCTTCACCGGGCAGCTGAAGATGTACTACAACGCCGACGCCAGCCACAAGGACTGGATGGAGGCCGTCGCCGGGCAGATCAAGAACACCCTGGGGATCGACGCGGTCGCCGTCGGTGTGCCGACCTTCGCGGTCTTCCGGCAGAACATCAACGCCCACAAGATGGACGGCGCCTACCGTGCCGGTTGGCAGCAGGACTACCCGGACGTCGAGAACTGGATCAACCCGCTCTACGTGACCGGTGGCTCCTCGAACGACGGTCTCTACAGCAACCCCGAGGTGGACGCCCTGGCCAAGCAGGCCAGCTCCGCCCCGAGCCTGGACGCCTCGCACGAGCTGTTCGCCAAGGCGGTCGAGAAGATCGACCAGGACGTTCCGTCGATGCCGATCTACTTCGGTGGCCAGCAGTCCGGTCACTCCGAGAAGATCAAGAAGATGGAGCTGACCAACGTCGGCGAGCTCGACATCACCTCCGTCGAGCTCTGATCCGTTCGGTCTGACCCCGGGTCGGGCTCGCCTACCGGTGAGCCCGACCCGGGGCCGTTCCGCGAGTGGGTGCACCCCACCCCTCGCCACGTTGTCGCCACCCGTGTCGGCCGCACCCCCGCCCCCGGCACCCCTTGTCAGGAGGACCACCCCATGGGCCGTTATCTGGTGAGACGGCTGCTCCAACTCGTCCCGGTGTTCATCGGGACGACGCTGATGATCTACCTGCTGGTGTGGAAGGTCCCCGGGGACCCGTTCGCCGGCAAGTGCGGTGACCGTGGCTGCCCGGACAACTACCGGGCCATGATGACCGAGAAGTTCCAGCTGGATCAGCCCTGGTTCGTGCAGTACGCCACCTACATGAAGAACCTCCTGCAAGGCGACTTCGGGGCCACCTGGTCGGGGCGCGACGTCGGCGAGATCATCGCCACCGCGTACCCGAACACCCTCAAGCTGGCCCTGGTGGCCCTGGCCATCGAGGGTGTCATCGGTCTCACCGCCGGTGTGCTCACCGGCCTGCGCCGCAACGGCTTCCTGGACAACCTGGTCCTGGTCTCCACGCTCTTCCTGATCGCGCTGCCGGTCTTCGTGGTCGGCTTCGTGCTCCAGTGGTTCTTCGGCGTGAAGCTGGGCATCGTCAAGCCGACCGTCTCCAACGAGATGCGGATCTCCGAACTGCTCCTACCCGGCTTCGTGCTGGGCAGCGCGTCGATGGCGTACATCGCCCGGGTGTCGCGCACCAGCATCGCGGAGAACCGCCGCGCCGACTACGTGCGTACCGCGATCGCCAAGGGGCTGCCGATGCGCCGGGTGGTCGGTATCCACCTGCTGCGCAACTCGCTGATCCCGGTGGTGACCCTGCTCGGCACCGACCTCGGCGCGCTGATGGGTGGCGCGATCATCACCGAGGGCATCTTCGGCATCAACGGCATCGGCCGCACCGTGCTGCGGGCGATCGTCACCAAGGAGAGCGCTACCGTTGTCTCCATCGTGGTCGTGCTGGTGCTCGTCTACCTGGTGATGAATCTGCTGGTGGACCTGCTCTACGCCGCGTTGGACCCGAGGATCCGCTATGAGTGAGCGCAGCAGCGAACGAATCGTCATTGCAGTGTGCGCGGGCAACCAGGCCGGCGCCGAGCGCAGCGAGGTGCAGGCATGAGCGACCCGAGTGCCGCTTCGATCGTGAGCACGCCCCGTCCCGAGCAGTTGACCGAGGCAAGTTCCCCGGCCACCGCGGGCCCGGCGGGCAAGAAGGAGAAGCCGCGCAGCCTCCTTGGCGACGCCTGGATCGACCTGCGTCGTAAGCCGCTGTTCTGGATCTCCGCCACCTTCATCGTGCTCTTCGTGGTGATGTCGGCCTTCCCGTCGTTGTTCACCTCCGGTGACCCGACTGCCACCGAGCTCTCCCGCAGCCGGGTCGAGCCCTCCGCCGACGCGTGGTTCGGCTACGACGTGCTCGGGCGGGACGTCTACGCCCGGGTGATCTACGGTGCCAACGCCTCGATCGTGGTCTCGCTGCTCTCCACGATCGGGACCCTGCTGATCGGTGGGACGATCGGCATCATCGCGGGCTACAAGGGCGGCTGGATCGACGGCCTGCTCTCCCGGATCACCGACATCTTCTTCGGCCTGCCGTTCGTGCTCGGCGCGATCGTCATCCTCACCACGTTCAACGGCGCCGGCTCCGACAACGGCGAGTGGGAGATCAAGTTCCTGGTGATCGGCTCGCTGGTGCTGCTGAGCTGGCCGGTGGTGATGCGGCTGATGCGTTCCTCGGTGCTCGCCACCAAGGAGGCCGACTACATCGTGGCGGCCCGCGCGATGGGTGCCAGCACCGGCCGGATCATCTTCAAGCACCTGCTGCCGAACTGCCTGGCACCGCTGCTGGTCTACGGGACGATCATGATCGGCTCCTTCATCGGTGCCGAAGCCACCCTCTCCTTCCTGGGTATCGGCCTGCAGAGCCCGGTGGTCTCCTGGGGCATCATGATCAATGAAGCGCAGAACTACCTCCGGGTCTCGCCCTTCCTGCTCTTCTTCCCCTCCGCGTTCCTCGTCACCGCCGTGCTGAGCTTCGTCATGCTCGGCGAGGCGGTCCGCGAGGCCCTCGACCCGAAGCTCCGATAGGGGAGACCGAAGTGTCCGACATTCTCGTGTCCGAGCAGTCCGCGCCCGGCGCCGACGGATCCGGCCGCCCCTCCGGTCGGCTGCTCGAGGTCGACGACCTGCGGGTGGAGTTCCGCACCCGGGACGGCGTCGCCAAGGTCATCAACGGAGTCACGTACCACGTCGACGCGGGGGAGACCCTCGCCGTGCTCGGCGAGTCCGGCTCCGGCAAGAGCGTCACCGCGCAGACCATCATGGGCATCCTGGACATGCCGCCCGGCTTCGTCACCGGCGGTCAGGTCCGCTTCCACGGCAAGGACATGCTCACCATGTCCGCCGAGGAACGTCGCCGCATCCGTGGCGAGGGCATCGCGATGATCTTCCAGGACTCGCTCTCCGCCCTGAACCCGGTATTCACCGTCGGGTTCCAGATCGCCGAGCAGTTCCGGGTCCGGCGCGGCATGAGCCGCTCCGACGCCAAGAAGCGTGCGATCGAGATGCTCGACCAGGTCAAGATCCCGAACGCCAAGGGCCGGTTCAGCAACTTCCCGCACCAGTTCTCCGGCGGTATGCGGCAGCGCGCGATGATCGCGATGTCGCTGGCCCTCGACCCCGAGGTGCTGATCGCCGACGAGCCGACCACCGCGCTGGACGTCACCGTGCAGGCCCAGATCATGGACCTGCTCGGCGAACTCCAGCGGGAACGCCGGATGGGCATGATCCTGATCACCCACGACCTCGGCGTGGTCGCCGACGTCGCGGACCGGATCGCGGTCATGTACGCCGGCCGGATCGTCGAGGAAGCCGACGTCTACGACCTGTACGCCAAGCCGGCGCACCCGTACACCCTCGGCCTGCTCAACTCGATCCCCCGGCTGGACGAGAAGGGGCAGCAGCTCCGCACCATCAAGGGCCTCCCGCCGAACCTGATGAACATCCCGCCGGGCTGCCCGTTCAACCCGCGCTGCCCCATGGCGCAGCCGGTGTGCCGGGAGACCGTCCCCCCGCTGCTGCAGATCGGCACCGGTCGGGCCAGCGCCTGCCACTTCGCCGAGGAGCTGGTGAACCGTGACTGACAACATCATCGAAGTCCGTGACCTGGTCAAGCACTACCCGGTCACCCGGGGCATCGTGTTCAAGAAGACCATCGGCCAGGTCAAGGCCGTCGACGGCGTCTCGTTCGACCTCAAGGCCGGCGAGACGCTGGGCGTGGTGGGCGAGTCGGGCTGCGGCAAGTCGACGCTGAGCCGGGTCCTGATGAACCTGGAGAAGCCCACCGCCGGCACGGTGCACTACAAGGGCCAGGACATCGCCAAGCTCTCCGGTGGCGCGCTGCGGCGGCTGCGCCGGCAGATCCAGCTGGTGATGCAGGACCCGTACACCTCGCTGAACCCCCGGATGACCGTCGGCGACCTGATCGGCGAGCCGTTCGAGATCCACCCGGAGGTCGCGCCGCGGGGCAGCCGCCGGGACAAGGTCAAGGAACTGCTCGACCTGGTCGGCCTCAACCCGGAGCACATCAACAGGTACCCGCACCAGTTCTCCGGCGGCCAGCGGCAGCGCATCGGCATCGCCCGGGCGCTCGCCCTGCGTCCCGAGGTGATCGTCTGCGACGAGCCGGTCTCCGCCCTGGACGTCTCGATCCAGGCCCAGGTGATGAACCTGCTGGAGAAGCTCCAGAACGAGCTGGGCCTGTCGTACGTGTTCATCGCGCACGACCTGTCGGTGGTCCGGCACCTGTCGGACCGGGTCGCGGTGATGTACCTCGGCAAGATCGTGGAGATCGGCACCGAGGACGAGATCTACGAGCGGCCGACCCACCCGTACACCCAGGCGCTGCTGTCGGCGGTGCCGGTGCCGGACCCGACGCTGCGGGAGAACAAGGCGATCATCCGGCTCACCGGTGACGTGCCCTCGCCGATCAGCCCGCCGTCGGGCTGCCGGTTCCGCACCCGGTGCTGGAAGGCGCAGGACGTCTGCGCCGAGCAGCCGCCGCTGCTGGAGATCCGTCCCGGCTCGGACCACCCGAGCGCCTGCCACTTCGCCGAGAAGCGGGAGATCGTCGCCACGCACGAGGCGTGACACGACCCGGGCCGCCTGCCACCGTCGGACCGACGGCGGCAGGCGGTTCGTCGTTCACCCGGCCCACGCCCGCCGGGTCGCCGCTACAGCGGCCCGCGCCCGGCCCGCAGCAGCAGCAGCGCCAGCTGGGTGCCGTCGGCCCCCAGCTCACTGCGGAAACGTTCCAGGATCTCCCGCTCCCGGGAGAGCACCAGCCGGGTGCCCCCGGAGGCCATCCGGGTCACCCCGACCTCCTGGGACAGCGCCGCGCGCTCCTGCCAGAGCGCGATCAGCGTACGGTCGATCTCGTCGATCCGTTCCCTGATCGCCACGATCCGCTCGGCCGCCACCGTGTCGCCGGTGCCGGTACGGGCGGCCGCGGCTCCGGTCGGGTCGGCCTCCGTGGGCTGCGCCCCGGCCGGATCGTCGTGCCGCGCGGGGCCACCGCTGGACTCCACCACGTCAGTCATCATCGTCGTACCCCTCGGGTCTCGGGCCCGGTGTTCGGATCCCGGGACGAAAAAGCCCCGGGCTCTCCGAGCCCGGGGCTTTCGTAGGTCTGTCGATCAGGCGCGACCCACGGCTGCCGGACTCCCGGTGCCGTAGTAAAAGAAGAACCGCCGCTCGATCACGTCGTCGAGTATGCCGACCGGTGACCGGCCGCGCAAGCACCCGGACGGCCGAGGGAAGGGCCCGCCCGTCGCCGCGTCCACGCGCCGCCGGGGGGCCCTTCCCGCCGGTCAGCCCAGCCGGGTGATGCGGTCCGCCGCCGTGGGGGCGACCGGCGCGCCGGCACCCAGGTACGCCACCAGGGCGTCCACGTCGAAGCCGGGGGCGGTGGTCCGGCCGGTGCCGCCCGCCAGCTCGGTGAACCCGTCCCCGCCGTTGGCGAGGAAGTCGTTCGTGGTGACCCGGAAGCTGGCCGCCGGGTCGACCGGGGTGCCGTTGAGGGCCAGCGCGCTGACCCGCGAGCCGGCCGGCGCGGTGCTGTCGTAGGAGTAGGTCAGCCCCGCCGACGGCTGGAGGATGCGCTGGGTGGTCTGCCCCCTGAAGCCGACGAACTGCTGCTCCAGCACGTCCTTGAGCTGCGCGCCGGTGAACGTCTGGGTGACCACCAGGTTGTTGAACGGCTGCACGGTGAACGCCTCGCCGTAGGTCACCTCGCCCGGCGCCTCGCCACCGGCCGACGCCGCGTACGCCAGGGAGGCCCGTACGCCACCCGGGTTCATCAGCGCGAGCTGCGCCCCGTCGCCCTTCGTGTACGCCAGCTGCGCGTCGGCGATCACGTCACCCAGCGGGCTCTCCCCGTTGGGCCGGGCGTCCCGCACGATGTCGGCGCTGATCTTCCCGACCACCCGGTTGGCGATCGGGGCGACCGCCGTGCGGTACTTGTCGGCCAGCGTCTTCGCGCCCGCGTCGACCAGCGCCGGGTTCTTGGCGAACACCCCGCCGGTCTGCTGCCAGGTCCCGTCGGCGTTGCGCACGCCGTTCTCCACGATCACGTTCTTCGCGGTGATGCCGGTGAACCGGCCGGTCCGCCGGTCCAGCGAGTAGTCGATGTCGGTGACCAGCTGGCCGTTGTTGCCGGCGCTGGTGACCACGCTCGGCTTGCCCGAGGAGTTCGGCAGCGAGCAGGAGTAGAAGCGGTGGGTGTGCCCGGAGACCACCACGCCGAACTCCGGCCGCAGGCCCTTGACGATGTCGACGATCGGGCCGGAGAAGTTGTTGCAGTCGGAGACGCCCGGGGTGGCCGGCGGCGCGGACTGCGCGCCGCCCTCGTGCACCAGCAGCACCATCGCCTTGACACCGAACAGCTTGAGCAGGCCACCCCACTTGTTGGCGGTCTGCACCTCGTCGGTGAAGGTGACGTCCTTGATGCCGGCCGGGTTGACGATGCCCGGGGTGCCCTCCAGGGTGACCCCGACGAAGCCGACGGGCACGCCGCCGACGAACTTCACGTCGATCGGGGGCAGGATCGGCAGCTTGGTCTTCTTGTTGATGGTGTTCGCGGCCAGGTAGGTGAACTTCGCGCCGGCGAAGCCGTCGCCGTCCTGGCAGCCGTCGACCGGGTGGCAGCCGCCCTTGTCGATCCGGAGCAGCTCCTTGACGCCCTCGTCGAACTCGTGGTTGCCGACCGAGCTGACGTCCAGGCCGACCTGGTTCATCAGCTCGATGGTGGGCTCGTCGTGGAAGGCGGCGCTGACCAGCGGGGTGGCCCCGATCAGGTCACCGGCGCCGACGGTGGTGGTGACCCGGCCCTCGGCCTTCGCCTCGGCCCGCAGCTTCTTCAGCCAGGTGGCCAGGTATTCCACCCCGCCGGCCGGGGTGCCGTTGACGGTGGCACCGCTGCCGCCGGGCGGGTCGATCGCGCCGTGGAAGTCGTTGTAGCTGAGGAACTGGCCCTTGACCTCGCCACCCGTCGCGGTGGCGTACGAGACGGCGACCGGGGCGAGGCCGGCCCCGGGGGCGGCGTCGGCCGGCGGCGTGGTGGCGCGGCCGGTGATGGGCAGGCTGGCCACGACGGCCAGGGCGAGGGCCGGCGCGGCGAGGTGACGCAGCACGGCCCGACCGCGCGAGCGCGGTTGACTCATGGTTGTTCTCCCAAGTCGTCTACGGGGGAGCAGGCGGGGATTTCCCGGGTCATCGTCGCGCCTCGGGGCGGAAGATGCCAGTGGGGCTGCCGTGACAGCTTCGTCTCAGTCCCGGCCGGTCGGCGGGGCGCGGGTGCGTGCGGCGGCGGGGCACGGTCCGCGTCGGGCGTGCGCGGGCGGGAAGTGTCCGCCCGACGGCATAGACTCGCCGTGCGATGCATCCTCTCTTCGACATCCCCGCGTCCCCGCCCGCACCCGAGTCCGCGTCGGTTCCGCCGCGCCGGTCGGGCCCGACCCGCCACCTCGACCCGCAGGCCCTGGTGGAGGGCCTGAACGGTCCCCAGCGCGACGCGGTCACCCACGCCGGCTCGCCGCTGCTGATCGTGGCCGGGGCCGGGTCCGGCAAGACCCGGGTGCTCACCCACCGGATCGCCTACCTGCTCGCCGCGCGGGACGTCCATCCCGGCGAGATCATCGCGATCACCTTCACGAACAAGGCCGCCGGTGAGATGAAGGAGCGGGTGGCCCACCTGGTCGGCCCGCGCGCCCGGCTGATGTGGGTGTCGACGTTCCACTCCGCCTGCGTACGCATCCTGCGCGCCGAGCACGAGCACGCCGGCCTGAAGTCGACCTTCTCCATCTACGACGCCGACGACTCCCGCCGGCTGATGCAGCTGGTCGCCCGGGAGCTGGATCTCGACCCGAAGCGCTACCCGGCCCGGGGGCTGGCCGCCCAGGTGTCCAACCTGAAGAACGAGCTGGTCGATCCGGAGGAGTTCGCCGGCCGGGCCAAGGGGCCCAACGAGCGGGCGCTGGCCGAGGCGTACACGCTCTACCAGCGGCGGCTGCGCGAGGCGCACGCGCTGGACTTCGACGACCTGATCATGACGACGGTGCACCTGCTCCAGTCGCACCCGCACGTCGCGGAGAGCTACCGCCGCCGGTTCCGGCACGTCCTGGTCGACGAGTACCAGGACACCAACCACGCGCAGTACACCCTGATCAAGGAACTGGTCGCCGGCACCGAGGGGCTCGCCCCGGCCGAGCTGTGCGTCGTCGGCGACGCCGACCAGTCGATCTACGCGTTCCGGGGCGCGACGATCCGCAACATCCTGGAGTTCGAGCGGGACTTCACCGACGCCCGCACCATCCTGCTGGAGCAGAACTACCGCTCCACCCAGACCATCCTCAGCGCGGCCAACGCGGTGATCGACCGGAACACCTCCCGCAAGCCCAAGCGGCTGTGGAGCGACGCCGGCGCGGGCGAGCAGATCGTCGGCTACGTCGCCGACACCGAGCACGCCGAGGCCGACTGGGTGGGCCGGGAGGTCGACCGGCTGGTCGACGCGGGGGAGACCCGCCCCGGCGACGTCGCCGTCTTCTACCGCACCAACGCCCAGTCCCGGGTCTTCGAGGAGGTGTTCATCCGGGTCGGCCTGCCCTACAAGGTGGTCGGCGGGGTGCGCTTCTACGAGCGCAAGGAGGTCCGCGACGCGCTGGCCTACCTGCGCGCGGTGGTCAACGACGACGACACGGTCAGCCTCCGCCGGGTGCTGAACACCCCGCGCCGGGGCATCGGCGACCGGGCCGAGGCGTGCGTCGAGGCGCTGTCCAGCCGGGAGCGCATCTCCTTCGGGGCGGCGCTGCGCCGGGCCCGGGAGGCGCCGGGCATCTCCACCCGGGCCGCCAACTCCATCGCCGAGTTCGTCGCGCTGCTCGACGGCGCCCGTGAGCTGGCCGAGGAGGGCACCCCGGAGGAGGTGCTGGAGGCGCTGCTGACCCGTTCGGGCTACCTGACCGAGCTGGAGGAGAGCGTCGACCCGCAGGACGCCGGCCGGGTCGACAACCTCCAGGAACTGGTGAGCGTCGCCCGGGAGTACACCGAGCGGATCGAGGCGCTGGGTGCCGACGACGAGCGGGCCACCCTGGCCGGTTTCCTGGAGCAGGTGGCGCTGGTCGCCGACGCCGACCAGATCCCTTCCGACGACCCCGACCATCAGGGCGTGGTCACCCTGATGACGCTGCACACCGCCAAGGGCCTGGAGTTCCCGGTGGTGTTCCTGACCGGCCTGGAGGACGGCGTCTTCCCCCATCTGCGGTCGCTGGGCGACACCCGGGAGCTGGAGGAGGAGCGGCGGCTGGCGTACGTGGGCATCACCCGGGCCCGGCAGCGGCTCTACCTGTCCCGGGCGGTCACCCGTTCGGCCTGGGGGCAGCCGTCGTACAACCCGCCGTCGCGCTTCCTGGAGGAGTTGCCGCCGGAGCTGGTGCGCTGGGAGCGCACCGAGGGGACGTACACCTCGTGGGCCGGTGGGGGCGGCGGCGTCGGGGGTCGCGCGGACCGCGCGCCCGGCGGGCGGAGCGGCTTCACCGGGGGTACGCCGAGAGCGGCGGAGCTGGCGAAACGGCTCGGGGTGGACGCCAGCCGGCTGGCCACCGCAAGCGAGCTGCCGCAGGGGCCGAAGGTGTCGGCCGGCGACCGGGTCAACCACCAGCGCTACGGCCTGGGGCGGGTGCTCGCGGTCGAGGGTCACGGGCCGAGCGCCCGCGCGCAGATCGACTTCGGCGACCAGACCATGTGGCTGGTGCTGCGGCACGCCCCGCTCGACAAGCTCTGAGCCGACGCCGACGCCGACGCCGACGGGCCCGGTCCGGCGTGCTGCCGGCCGGGCCCGTCGGCGGTACGGCTCAGCAGGCCACGTCGATGCCCCGGGCGCGCAGGAACGGCGCCGGGTCGATCTGGTTCCACATCTGCCCCTGGTGCACCTCGAAGTGCAGGTGGGGGCCGGTGGAGTCGCCGGTTGAGCCCTCGTAGCCGATCACCTCGCCGACACCGACCCGGTCGGAGACGGCGACCTTCACGCTGCTCTGGTGGGCGTAGTGGGTCAGGTAGCCGTTGCCGTGGTCGATGAAGACCGAGATGCCGTAGCCGTCGCCGACGTCGCCGGCCTTGACGACCGTGCCGGCGGCGGCGGCGCGGATCGGGGTGCCGGCCGGCAGGGCGAAGTCGATGCCGGCGTGCAGGGTGCCCCAGCGCTGCCCGTAGCAGGAGGTGACCTGCGCTCCCGCCATCGGGATCACCCAGGACGGCTTCGGCTTCGGCGTGGTCGCCTTCCTGGCGGTGGCCTTCGGTTTCGCGGCGACCTTCGGTTTCGCGGCGGCCTTGCGGGTCGCCGTGGCCGTCGGGGCGGGGCTGGCGGTGGTGGGGGTCGGCCCGGCGGTGGGGCTGGCCGGGGCGGCCGACTCGCGGGCGGACCGGTCGGCGCGGGCGGCGGCCTCGGCCCGCTCCCGGGCGTCGAGCGCGACGGCCGCCGGTTCCGGGGCGTCGTCCCGGTCGAGGGTGGTGACCGTGGCGACCCCGGCCAGGCCGATGCCGACCAGCGCGGCGACGCCGACGGCCAGGGTGCGTACGCCCCGCGGGTGACGCCGCCGGTGCCGGACCACGGCGGCCGAGATCCGGGCTCCGGGGCCGGTGCGGGTGGACTTCTGGTCGCGGGTGGTGCCGTCGTCCGGGCGGTTGTTGTCTTCCAGCACGGTGGACCTTCAACTACTCAGGGGGTTTCGGACCCGGACCATCCTGGGTGTCGAAGTGCGCCGGGCCGGGTAGGGGTACCAGCCGGTAACCCGGATGCCTCGGCGGCCTGCCCGGCTATGTCCCGCCGGGGTGACGTCTGACCTGTTGCCAGGCGTGAGCCGGACGTGGCCTCGGTCACACTGCGGAGTGTGACGCAGCAGACTTGGCCACACACGAAACCGCCCGGATCCGTAGATCCGGGCGGTGAACAGGCGTTACCGAGCGTCAGGAAGCGGCTGCTTCGGTGTAGTACGCCTCCACTTGCAGCTTGATGTCCACTCCGCGCTCCTGGAGCCACGGCACCGGGTCGAGGGGCTGGCCCTTGACATGGACCTCCAGGTGCAGGTGCGCGCCGTAGGAGTGGCCGGTGTTGCCGACCAGTCCGAGCTGGTCGCCCGCCTTCACCTGCTGGCCCTCGTGCACGCTCACCGCGGAGGAGTGGCCGTAGATGGCCTCGCTGCCGTCGGCGTGCTGCACGATCACCGCGTAGCCGTAGCCGCCGAACCAGCCGGCCTTGGTGACCGTGCCGGAGTGGATGGCCACGTAGGGGGTGCCCTCCGGCGCGACCAGGTCGATGCCGGTGTGCAGCTTGCCCCAGCGCATGCCGTACGGGGAGTTGAAGTCGTAGCCCTGCATGGGCAGCAGCCACGGGTCCTGCTCGCTGACGCCCGGCTGGCTGTCCCGGGCGTCGCTGCGGGTGGCCCGGTCGGCGGCGTCGGCGCGGGCGGCGGCGTCCTGGCTGGTGATCGAGGCCTGCCGCAGCTCGTCGAGGACCGACGGGCTGACGCTCTTGGCGTCCGGCATCGCCCCCGCGCCGAGCGCGACGATCCCGGCACCGACGAAGGCGGTGGTCACGACCGCCGCGTAGCGGCTCCGCGGGGGGGTGGGTACACGGCGACGGCCGCGATATCTATCGGGCTCAGACGACAGGCGCTGGCGCACGCACACCCTCCGTTGTCGGGGATCCGATGCAACCTCCGACCGATCGGTGCAGCCGCCCCGACGATCGTTGATCGCGTCATCACCCGTCCGTGGACCTGATGACAACCGTGGACACGTTAGCCCTCCGCCGCGCCGGTCACAAGCGTGGCCCCCGGATCGGCGATTCGTTCTGTCCCTTTCCGTCCATCATTGTCATAGCTCCAGACGCCGGACGGCTGTCCCCCTTCCTGCCCGTTCGTCGCGCACAGTGACCGATCGGCGGAGGCGTCCGGCTTCCTGGGGGCGGGCGGGGACGGTAGGGGTCCGGCCCGGGTTCTCCACACCCGGTGGGCCGGGTTACCGTTCGTTCAGCTGGTAGCCGCGGAGCCGTGAAGGGTGTGCGCTGATGAACTCTCGTATCCGGGTAGTCGTCGCGAAGCCGGGCCTCGACGGCCACGACCGGGGTGCCAAGGTGGTGGCGCGTGCCCTGCGTGACGCGGGTATGGAGGTCATCTACACCGGCCTGCACCAGACCCCGGAGCAGATCGTCGAGACCGCCATCCAGGAGGACGCCGACGCGGTCGGCCTCTCGGTGCTCTCCGGCGCGCACATGACGCTCTTCCGCCGGGTGCTGGAGCTGCTCGCCGAGCGGGACGCGCGGGACGTGGTCGTCTTCGGCGGCGGCATCATCCCCGACGCCGACATCCCCGAGCTGGTGGAGATCGGCGTCAAGAAGATCTTCACGCCGGGCGCGACCACCCAGTCGATCGTCGAGTGGGTCCGCGCCAACGTGGCCCAGCCGGTCGCCTGACGACCCCCGGGTGCGCCGCACCCGTCCGTACGCCGACGGTGGTGGGCCGGTTTCCGGCCGCCGCCGTCTCGTCGTGTCGTGACCCCGGCGACCGCCGGGGTGCGGTGGCGTGGGTCGCGGCCCGGGTGGCACCAGGCGGGAGGGCCCTTCCGAATCCGGGCAGGGTGAAGGGCCGGACGCACCCCTCACACGCCCGGCCCTTCTATGCACGATGCCCCGCCGCCACCCCTCGACCGACAGGGCATCGGCCGCTCCCGTCTTCGCGCTGATCAGCGCTCCGACATCAGACTCAACGACGCCCGTACGGTGGGGTTACGCGTTACGTGGGACAACCTGTGGACCGATCTGTGCCACCGGCGAGTCGCCGACGGCGCGCTGTGCATTACCGCACACCGCGCACCCGCTCGGTTGCCGCCGGTGCCCACCTCGCTAGGCTGCGGCCAATGGCCTGTTTCAACTGATGACAGGCGTCAACGGAGTTTCCACAACGCTGGCGGCGGCGCGACGGCGCGCCGCGGAGACGGGACGGGACGCGCAATCGTGGACCTGTACGAGTACCAGGGGCGGGACCTGTTCGAGCGGCACGGCTTGCCCGTGCTCGCCGGCGGCGTCGCCACGACCCCGGAGGAGGCCCGCGCGATCGCCGAACGCCTCGGCGGCCGGGTGGTCGTCAAGGCGCAGGTGAAGGTCGGCGGCCGAGGCAAGGCCGGCGGCGTCAAGCTGGCCGAGGGCACCGACGAGACGGTGGCCAGGGCCACCGACATCCTCGGCATGGACATCAAGGGGCACACCGTCCACAAGGTCATGATCACCGTGACCGCGGACGTGGCCGAGGAGTACTACTTCTCCTACCTGCTCGACCGGGCGAACCGCACCTTCCTCTGCATCGCCAGCGTGGCCGGCGGCATGGACATCGAGCAGGTCGCCGCCGAGACCCCCGACAAGGTGGTCAAGGCCCCGATCGACGCGGTCAAGGGCGTGGACGAGGCGAAGGCCCGGGAGATCGTCGACGCGGCCGGGTTCCCGGCCGAGGTCGCCGACCAGGTCGTCGCGGTCGCGGTGGGGCTGTGGAAGGCGTTCGTCGCCGAGGACGCCACCCTGGTCGAGGTGAACCCGCTGGCCAAGACGGGCGACGGCACGCTGCTGCTGCTCGACGCCAAGGTCACCCTGGACGAGAACGCCGGCTTCCGGCACCCGGACCACGAGGCCCTGGTCGACCAGGCCGCGGTGGACCCGCTGGAGCAGGCCGCCAAGGAGAAGGACCTCAACTACGTCAAGCTCGACGGCGAGGTCGGCATCATCGGCAACGGCGCGGGTCTGGTCATGTCCACCCTCGACGTGGTGGCCTACGCCGGCGAGCGGCACGGCAACGTCAAGCCCGCCAACTTCCTCGACATCGGTGGCGGCGCGAGCGCCGCGGTGATGGCCAACGGACTGGAGATCGTGCTCTCCGACCCGTCGGTGCGCAGCGTCTTCGTCAACGTCTTCGGCGGCATCACCGCCTGCGACGAGGTCGCCAACGGCATCATCCAGGCGTTGGCCCTGCTGGAGGAGCGCGGCGAGAAGGTCGCCAAGCCGCTCGTGGTCCGGCTCGACGGCAACAACGCGGAGGCCGGTCGGGCGATCCTCGACGGCGCCGGGAACCCGCTGGTGCAGCGGGTCGACACCATGGACGGCGCGGCCGAGCGGGCCGCCGAGCTGGCAGCTGCGGGGGTCTGACGATGGCGATCTGGCTGACCAAGGAATCCAAGGTCATCGTGCAGGGGATGACCGGCTCCGAGGGGTCCAAGCACACCCGGCGGATGCTCGCCGCCGGCACCAACGTCGTCGGCGGGGTCAACCCGCGCAAGGCCGGCACCACCGTCGACTTCGACGGCACCGAACTGCCGGTGTTCGCCTCCGTGGCGGACGCGATGCGGGAGACCGGTGCGGACGTCACGGTGATCTTCGTACCGCCGCAGTTCACCAAGGGCGCCGTGGTCGAGGCGATCGACGCGGGCATCCCGCTCGCCGTGGTCATCACCGAGGGCGTGCCGGTGCACGACACCGCCTCGTTCTGGGCGTACAACGTGGCCAGGGGCGAGCAGACCCGGATCATCGGGCCGAACTGCCCCGGCATCGCCTCGCCGGGCGCGTCCAACGCCGGCATCATCCCGGCCGACATCACCGGCTCCGGCCGGATCGGTCTGGTCAGCAAGAGCGGCACGCTGACCTACCAGATGATGTACGAGCTGCGCGACATCGGCTTCTCCACCTGCGTCGGCATCGGCGGTGACCCGATCATCGGGACCACCCACATCGACGCGCTCGCCGCGTTCGAGGCCGACCCGGACACCGACGCGATCGTGATGATCGGCGAGATCGGCGGCGACGCCGAGGAGCGGGCCGCCGAGTTCATCAAGGACAACGTCACCAAGCCGGTGGTCGGCTACATCGCCGGCTTCACCGCGCCCCCCGGCAAGACCATGGGGCACGCCGGCGCGATCATCTCCGGCTCGGCGGGCACCGCCGAGGCCAAGCAGCAGGCGCTGGAGGCGGTCGGCGTCAAGGTCGGCAAGACCCCGACCGAGACCGCCAAGCTGATGCGGGAGCTGATGTCCGGCCACTGAGCCGGTGGGCCCGCACCGGGCGAACGACGTACCGACCGAGGGGGTCGACCGGAGACGGTCGGCCCCCTCAGTTGTTCCAGAGCGGGTAGTTCCCGCTGGCCCGCCAGATCGCCGTGCCGATGATGTTGATCACGCCGAACGCGATCGCCAGGTAGCCGAGGACCGGCGACTGGCCGTACCGCTTGGCGTCGCGGATCGACAGGTAACCGAAGATGATGCCCAGGATGCCGCAGCAGATCAGGCCGAGGACGATGCCGAGCACCCCCCAGAGCGTGGTGCGGTCCCGCCCGGCCGCGGCCGGTGGCGGTGGGTACGGAGCGTTCACGGCTTCCTCCGGGCGATCGGTGCCACGACTTCGGTCGCGTCCCTGCGCCGAGGCTAGACCGGATCGGGGCCGCACGGCGGTGGATCACGGAACTCGCCGCCTCCGGACGGCCCCGACGGGCAGCCACCACCGGCGCGGCATGCCAGAGTAGAGCCGATGTCCCCGACCACCCCTGATCAGCCCCGCCGTCCCAGCGGTGCCCGCACCGGCAGGCCGCCCGGCCGTGCCGGCGGCGCCCGGGTGCCCGCACCCCGCCGGCCGGAGCAGTCCGGGCGCTCCCGGGCGCCGCTGCCCGTCGCCGCCGGGGTGGCCGCGGCCGGCGCGGCGGTCACCTCCTACCTGCCGGTGGCGGTGGTGCTCGGGCTGGCCCAGCTCAGCGAGGACGCCGGCTCGCTGGTCGGTGCGCTGCGCGCCGGGCTCGCCGGCTGGTTGCTCGGGCACGGCGTGCCGCTGGAGACCACCGCCGGCCGGCTCGGCCTCGTCCCGCTGACGCTCTGCGCGTTCGCCTTCTGGCGGCTGAGCCGGGCCGGGGTGCACGCCAGCCGCGCGGTCGGCGCGCGCGGCGGCCGGTCACCCCGGCAGGCGGCCACCGTCGCCCTCGCGGTCGGCACCGGGTACGCGGTGTTCGGTGTCCTGGCCGCGCTGCTGGTCGACAGCGCCGGCCTGCGGGTGTCCCCGGTCCGGTCCGGGCTGACCCTGCTGCTGTTCGGCACGCTGGCCGCCCTGGTCGGGGCGGCCCGCACCACCGCCGTCACCCGCCTGCTCGCCGACCGTGCGCCACCCGTGCTGCGCGACGGCGTCCGCACCGGCCTGGTCGCCGCTCTGCTGCTGCTCGCCGCCGGGGCGAGCGCGGCGGGCCTGGCGGTGGCGACCGGCGGGGGAGACGCCGCAGACCTGATCGGGGCCTACCGGACCGGGGTCGCCGGGCAGGCCGGGATCACCCTGGTCAGCCTCGCCTACGCGCCGAACGCCACCGTCTGGTCGGTGGCCTACCTGCTCGGCCCCGGGTTCGCCGTCGGCACCGGCACGGCGGTCCGGCTCAGCGAGGTCTCCGTCGGGTCGCTACCGGCCGTACCCCTGCTCGCCGGGCTGCCCAGCGGCCCGGTCGACGGGCTCGGTGCGGCGCTGCTGGCGGTGCCGGTGCTGGCCGGCATGACGGCGGGCTGGCTGCTCGCCCGCCGGCTGCTCCGGCCGGACGCCGACGAGTGGACCCCGCCGGCCTGGCCGGCACTGCTCGGCCCGGCCGTGCTCGCCGGTCCGGTGGTCGGCCTGGTCGTCGGGCTCGCCGCGGCGGCCTCCGGCGGCCCGCTCGGCGGCGGCCGGCTGGCCGAGATCGGTCCGGTGCCGTGGCAGGTGGCGATGGTGGCCACGGCGGTGGTCACGGTCGGCGCGCTGCTCGGGGCCGTCGCCGCCAAGGTGCTCGACCGGCCGTCGTCGGCCCGGCCCCGGCCGGCCGCCGACCGCCCCCGCCGGGCTTCGCAGCGGCCCGACCCGGCCGGGGAGCGCCCCCGACCGACCCGGGAGCGCCCCCGGTCGTCCGAGGACCGCCCACCCCGCCCGGTACCGGACTGACGCGCCCGCCCCGCCCGGTACCGGACTGACCGCCCGGCCCGCCCGCGGCCCGGGGAGCCGGCCAGTCCGGCTGCGCCCGGCCGCCAGCGGCCGGGCCGCCGGTGGCCCGGACCCGGCAGCAGGGTGCGTCGTCGGTCCCGCCGGACGCGCGACGAGGGACGCCCCGGGCGGTGCCGGGACGCCCCTCGATCGTGCCCACCCGGGTCAGGGCGAGGTGGGCAGCGTGAAACTACCGATGATGTTGAGGAGCAGCAGCAGGATGCCGAGACCGACCGCGATCGCCCCGCAGATCAGGCCGGCCTTGGCCTGACCGCCGTTGCTGGCCAGACCCTGGTTCGCCTTCTGCATGCCCAGCCAGCCGGTGATCGCCGCGCCGATGCCGAGCGGAATGCCCAGGTAGAGGCAGCAGAGCAGCGGGATGGACGCGATGCCGAGGATCAGCGACACCAGACCGAGGGTGTTCTGCTGCCCCTGCGGCGCCGGGTAGCCGGCCCCCGGGTAGGCGCCGGCCGCCGCGGCGTACGGCTGCTGCCCGTAGGGGTCCTTGTGGACGGGCTGGCCGTACGGGTCCGGCTGGAAGGGCTGACCGTACGGCTGGCCCGAGGTGGGCTGGGGGCCGTACGGGTCATGGGTGGGCTGCCCGTAGGGCGGCTGTTCGCCGTACGGTGCCGCCGGCTGCTGCCCGTACGGTGCCTGCGGCGCGGCGTACGGGTCCTGCGGCTGGCCCGAGACGGGCTGCTGCCCGTACGGATCGTGCGGGGGCTGCTGGCCGTACGGGTCGTGGCCGGGGTTTCCGGGCTGCATCTGGGCTGCTCCTCAGTCGTGGTCCGTCAGTAGCTGCTGGTGCTGCTGCCGTCGATCGCACCCATCACACCACCGAAGAGGCAGCACAGCAGCACGATGACGAGCCACACGCCACCGATGATGAAGGCCAGCTTCGACCACTTCTTGGACTCGCGGGCGGCGGCCTCGGCGCCCGCGTAGTCGCCCTGCTGCAGGGCCGGGTTGACCTTGGAGGCGTTGATGATGGCCGGGATCGCCAGCGGCCAGAAGAAGAAGATGGCCACGATCGACGCGGTCATGTTGTTGTTGATCGGCTGCTGCGGGTTGGGGTAGCCGGGCTGCATCTGCAGTACTCCTCGTTCACGTCGGTACGGCGTGCGTACCTGATCATGGGCTTGTGGGGCGCGGTGGCGGGCACGGCCCGGCCACCGGGCGACCGGCAGCGTACCGTGTCCGGGCGACACGCGTGATCACCCGAAACGTCGCCGCCCGCAGGATGGGCGTGCCGACCTGCCCGCTAGGGTGGCCGGGTGACCGAGCCCGCGTCCGTCGCCCGCCTCGTCGTCCTCGTCTCCGGCTCCGGCAGCAACCTCCAGGCGCTGCTGGACGCCACCGCCGACCCCGGCTACGGGGCCCGGGTGGTGGCCGTCGGCGCCGACCGGGACGGCATCGTCGGGCTCGACCGGGCCGCCGCCGCCGGGGTGCCGACCTTCGTCGACCGGGTGAAGGACCACCCCACCCGCGCCGACTGGGACAAGGCCCTCACCGCGCACGTCGCCGAGCACCGGCCCGACCTGGTGATCTCGGCGGGTTTCCTGAAGCTGGTCGGGCCGCAGTTCCTGGCGGCCTTCGGCGACCGCTACCTGAACACGCACAACACGCTGCTGCCGGCGTTCCCCGGCATCCACGGCCCCCGGGACGCGCTCGCCTACGGCGTCAAGGTCACCGGGGCCACCCTCTTCTTCGTCGACGCCGGGATGGACACCGGCCCGATCGTCGCGCAGGTGACGGTGCCGGTCCTCGACGACGACGACGAGGAGACGCTCACCGAGCGCATCAAGGAAGCCGAGCGCCGCCAGCTCGTCGAGCAGGTCGGTCGCCTGGTCCGTTCAGGTTGGACGATCACCGGAAGAAAGGTCACGGTTCCGTGAGTGCCCCGCAGGACTCCCGCCGCCCGATCAGGCGGGCACTGGTCAGCGTCTACGACAAGAGCGGCCTGGTCGAGCTGGCCCGTACGCTGCACGAGGCCGGGGTCGAGATCGTCTCGACCGGTTCCACCGCGTCGACGATCTCCGGCGCGGGTGTGCCGGTGACCCCGGTCGAGCAGGTGACCGGCTTCCCCGAGATCCTCGACGGCCGGGTCAAGACCCTGCACCCCAAGATCCACGGCGGGCTCCTGGCCGACCTGCGCAAGGAGTCGCACGCCGACCAGCTCGCCGGGCACGGCATCGCCGGCATCGACGTGCTGGTCTCCAACCTCTACCCGTTCCAGGAAACCGTCGCCTCCGGCGCGTCTCCGGACGAGTGCATCGAGCAGATCGACATCGGCGGGCCGGCGATGGTCCGGGCCGCCGCCAAGAACCACGCCTCGGTCGCCGTGGTGACCGACCCGGCCGCGTACCCGGCGCTGGTCTCCGCGCTGGCCGAGGGCGGGTTCACGCTGGCCCAGCGGCGGGCGCTGGCCGCCCGCGCGTTCGCCGACATCGCCGAGTACGACGTGGCGGTCGCCGACTGGTTCGCCGGCACCGCCGCCCCGGCCGAGGACGGCTGGCCGCACTTCGCCGGGCTGGCGCTGCGCCGGCAGGCGACGCTGCGCTACGGCGAGAACCCGCACCAGGGCGCCGCCGTCTACGCCGACCCGGCCAGCCCGCCGGGGCTGGCCCAGGCCGAGCAGTTGCACGGCAAGGAGATGTCCTACAACAACTACGTCGACGCGGACGCCGCCTGGCGGGCCGCGAACGACTTCCCCGACCAGCCGGCGGTGGCGGTCATCAAGCACGCCAACCCGTGCGGCATCGCCGTCGGCGCGGACGTCGCCGAGGCCCACCGCAAGGCGCACGCCTGCGACCCGGTCTCCGCGTTCGGCGGGGTGATCGCCGTCAACCGGCCGGTCTCGGTGGAGCTGGCCGGCCAGGTCGCGGAGATCTTCACCGAGGTGCTGGTGGCACCGGAGTTCGAGTCCGGCGCGGTGGAGATCCTCCAGGGCAAGAAGAACATCCGGCTGCTGCGCGCCCCGGCCTTCGCCCCACTGCCGGCCGAGTGGCGGCAGGTGACCGGCGGGGTCCTCGTCCAGCAGCGGGACCGGATCGACGCGGAGGGCGACGACCCGACGAACTGGAAGCTCGCCACCGGCGAGGCGGCCGACGAGGCCACCCTGCGGGATCTCGCGCTGGCCTGGCGGGCGGTCCGCGCGGTGAAGAGCAACGCGATCCTGCTGGCGAAGGACGGCGCGTCGGTCGGGGTGGGGATGGGCCAGGTCAACCGGGTCGACTCGGCCCGGCTGGCGGTGAGCCGGGCCGGCGCGGAGCGGGCCCGGGGTTCCGTCGCCGCCTCCGACGCCTTCTTCCCGTTCGCCGACGGCGCGCAGATCCTGATCGACGCCGGGGTGAAGGCGATCGTGCAGCCGGGCGGCTCGATCCGCGACGAGGACACCATCGCCGCCTGCCAGCAGGCCGGCGTCACCATGTACCTGACCGGCACCCGGCACTTCTTCCACTGATCCACCCGCGTGCTCCCGCGTCCCGGCGCGGGAGCACGCGGTCAGCCCTCACCCGTCGGGTCGGACGGTGGGCGCAGCGCGGCGAAGTGACAGGCGCTGGGGTGGGGGTCGGCGGGCCGGGGGACGGTCGGCGGGTCCTCCCGGGCGCAGATGTCCTCGGCCTTCCAGCAACGGGTGCGGAAGTGGCAGCCGGACGGCGGGTCGGCCGGGCTGGGCACGTCGCCGGTGAGCCGGATGATGCCGGCCGCGCCCCGGGCCTCCGGATCGGGCACCGGCACCGCCGACAGCAGCGCCTGGGTGTACGGGTGGGTGGCCCGTTCGTAGATCTCCTCCTCGGTGCCGATCTCCACGATCCGGCCGAGGTACATCACCGCGACCCGGTCGCAGATGTGCCGGACCACCGACAGGTCGTGCGCGATGAACACGTACGACAGCCCGAACTCGTCCTGGAGCTGCTCCAACAGGTTGATCACCTGGGCCTGGATCGAGACGTCCAGGGCGGAGACCGGCTCGTCGCAGACGATCACCTCGGGACGCAGGGCGAGCGCCCGGGCGATGCCGATGCGCTGCCGCTGGCCGCCGGAGAACTGGTGCGGGTACCGGTTGACGTGCTCCGGGTTCAGCCCGACCACGTCCAGCAGCTCCTGCACCCGGCCGCGTTTGCTGCCCCTGGGTGCCGCGTCCGGGTGGATGTCGAACGGCTCCCCGATGATGTCGCCGACCGTCATCCGGGGGTTCAGCGAGGTGTACGGGTCCTGCATCACCATCTGCATGTTGCGCCGCAGCCGGCGCAGTTCGCCCCCGGCGGCGGTGAGCAGGTCGCGGCCGTCCAGGGTGGCCCGGCCGGAGGTGGGCGTCTCCAGCCGCATCAGCACCCGGGCGAGGGTCGACTTGCCGCAGCCGGACTCGCCGACGATGCCGAGCGTCTCGCCCCGGCGCAGGGTGAAGCTGACCCCGTCGACGGCCCGGACCGCGCCGACCTGCCGGCGGAAGAGCACCCCCCTGGTGATCGGGAAGTGTTTGACCAGCTCGTCGACCGTGAGGATGGTCTCGCCCCGGATCTTGGCCCGGTCAGCGGTCGCGGTCATCGTGGACCTCCTGGGCGAAGTGGCACGCGCTGGTCCGGCCGTCGGCGAGGACCAGGTCGTCGGGCACCACGTCCACGCACACCTGCCGCACGTACGGGCAGCGGGGGTGGAACGGGCAGCCGCCCGGGATGCGCATCAGGTTCGGCGGCAGGCCCCGGATGGTGGACAGTTCCCGGCCGCGCACGTCCAGCCGGGGAATCGAGGCCAGCAACCCCTTGGTGTACGGGTGGGCGGGCGCCCGGTACAGCGGGCGGACGTCGGCGTGCTCGACGATCCGGCCGGCGTACATCACGGCGATCCGGTCCGCGACGCCGGCCACCACCCCCAGGTCGTGGGTGATCAGGATCATCGCCATGTCGAGGTCGCGACGCAGGTCGGCCAGCAGGTCCATGATCTGGGCCTGCACGGTGACGTCGAGGGCGGTGGTCGGTTCGTCGGCGATCAGCACCTTCGGGTCCAGCGCCAGCGCCATGGCGATCATGACGCGTTGCCGCATGCCGCCGGAGAACTGGTGCGGGTGGTCGCCGAGCCGCCCGGCCGCCCCCGGGATGCGCACCAGGTCCATCAGCTCGACGGTCCGCCGCCGGGCGTCGGCGCGGGACATCCCGTCGCGGTGCCGCAGCGTCTCGCCGATCTGCCAGCCGACCGGGAAGACCGGGTTCAACGCCGACAGGGCATCCTGGAAGATCATCGCGATCTCCTTGCCGCGCACCTGCCGGCGCTGCTCCTCGGGCAGGGTGAGCAGGTCGCGGCCCCGGTAGCGGATCTGGCCGGAGCGGATCACCGCCGGCGGGCTGTCCAGGATGCCCATGACCGCCTGGGCGGTGACCGACTTGCCGGAGCCGGACTCGCCGAGCACGGCGAGCGTCTCGCCGGGGTCCAGGTGGTAGGAGACCCCGTTGATCACCTTGGCCACCCCCTCGCCGGTGCGGAACTCGACGTGCAGGTCGCGGACGTCCAGCAGGTGCCCGCCGGGCGGGGTGGGTGAGGCCGGCGTGGGCCGGGATGTGGACTCGGTCACCGGATCTGCCTCTCGCTCGCGCCCGGGATGGACATCGGCCTCACCGCAGCTTCGGGTCGAAGGCGTCGCGGATCGCGTCGCCGAGCATGATGAAGGCGAGCACGGTCAGCGCGAGGAAGGCGGACGGGACGACCAGCGGCGTCGCCGACTCGCGCATGTGCACCCGGCCGGCGTCGATCTCGATGCCCCAGGAGATGGTGGGTGCCTTCAGGCCGATGCCGAGGAAGCTCAGGGTCGCCTCGGCGGCGATGAACGAGCCGAGCGCGATGGTCAGCACCACGATCGCCGGGGCGAGCGCGTTGGGCAGGATGTGCCGCCACATGATCCGGCCGTGGCCCGCGCCGAGCATCCGGGCGGCGGCGACGTAGTCCTGCTCCTTGGCGGTGATCACCGAGGAGCGGACCACCCGGGCGGCGGTGGTCCAGCCGAGCACCGCCAGCACGAAGATCACCGCGAACAGCCGGACCGTGTCGCTGCTGGTGCTGACCCGCTTGAGCAGCACGATCGCGGCCAGCAGCAGCGGGATGCCGAGCACGATGTCGATCACCCGGGAGAGCACCGCGTCGACCCAGCGGCCGAAGTAACCGGCCACCATCCCGACGACCAGCGCGATCGCCCCGGTGAGCAGGGCGGACAGCGCGCCGACCAGCAGCGAGGCGCGGGCCCCGTAGACGGCACGGGCGTACGTGTCGCAGCCCTGGAAGTCGTACCCGAAGATGGCCCCACCGGACGCCCCGGCGTGCTGGCGGGACAGCACGCAGTCGCGCGGGTCGTTCGCGGTGAACAGCGACGGCACGGCGGCCATCGCGGCGACCAGCACGACCAGCACCAGGCTGATCCAGAAGACCGGCTTGCGGCGCAGGTCGCGCCAGGCGTCCCCGGCCAGGCTGCGGGGCTTCTGCGGTACGCCCACCCGGTCGGGTGTGCCGGGCTCGCCGGAGACCCCGCGCCGGGCCGCCTGGTCCTCCGTCGCCGCCACCGTCTCGAAGTCGCTCATGCCGGCACCTCGCTGCGTTCACTCATAGCGGATCCTCGGGTCGAGGACGGCGTACAGGACGTCCACCACCAGGTTGGCGACGAGGTAGACCACGACGAGGACGCTGACGATGCCCACCACCAGCGGGCCGTCCTCGGTGCGGATGCCCCGGAACAGGTTGAAGCCGACCCCCGGGATGTTGAACACGCCCTCGGTGATGATCGCGCCGCTCATCAGGTTGCCCAGTTCGACGCCGAGGAAGGTGATCACGGGGATGAGCGAGTTGCGCAGCACGTGCACACCGATGATCCGCCGCCGGGCCAGCCCCTTCGACCGGGCGGTACGCACGTAGTCGGCGCGCAGGTTCTCGGCGACCGAGGTACGGGTCAGCCGCAGCGCGGTGGCCAGCGACAGCGAGCCGAGCACGATGCCGGGCAGCAGCAGGGCCCACAGGTCGGGGTCGGCGCCGGCGGTCGGGGGGAAGATCGGCCAGCGGACGCCGAGCAGGTACTGGGCGAGCGGGGCCAGCACGATGGTGGGGATGCCCAGCACCAGCAGGGTCAGCACCAGGGTGGCGTTGTCGAACAGGCTGGCCCGGCGGATGCCGGCGAGCACCCCGGCGGTGACCCCGAACAGGATCGTCACGGCCATCGCGATCAGCGCCAGCTTGACGGTGACCGGCCAGGCGGCGGCGAGGATGTCCCCGATCGAGCGGCCGGTCAGCGACTGCCCGAGGTCACCCTGGAGCAGGTTCTTGAGGTAGTCGAGGTAGCGGTAGAGGAAGCCGCCGACGCCGGTGCGGTCGAGGTGGAACTTCTCCGTCAGGTACGCCCGCTGCGCCGGGGTCACCGGCCGTTCCCCGGCCAGTGCCTGGATCGGGTCGCCCTGGCCGGCGAACATCAGGGCGTACACGATCAGGGTGGTCCCGAAGAAGGCCAGGACCATCTGGAGCAGACGCCGCAGAACGAAGCGGAACATACTGTGCAGTCTTGCCCAAAAGCAGCGGAGACGGAGGCGGGTCGGGTCACCGTCCACCGATGACCCGACCCGTTGCTCCCGCCGACGGCCCCGTTGCCGCCGACGCGCCTGCACGTGCCGGCGGCCCGCTCGCCGCCGACGCCCTCCCGGACTAGCTGACCGCCTCGATCTTCAGCAGGTCGACCCGGTCGAAGAGGTCCATCTGGACGTTCTTCACCTTGGTCGAGTGGCCGAAGTTGTTCTGGCCGTAGCGCAGCGGGATCACCGGCATGTCCTTGGCCAGCAGGTCCTCGGCTGCCTGGTACTTGGCGATCGCGGCCTCCTCGTTCGGCGCCTTGGCGCCCTCGGCGAGCAGCTTGTCGAACTCGGGGTTGCTGTAGCCGTAGTAGTTCGACGAGCCGTTGGTGCTGTACAGCGGGCCGAGGTAGTTCTCCATCGACGGGTAGTCCATCACCCAGCCCATCCGGAACAGACCCACCGGCTGCTTCGCCTTGACCTTGGTCAGCAGGTCGGCGAACTTGGGCTCGGCGGTGCCGACGCAGTCCACGCCCAGGTTGGCCTTGAGCTGGTTGCAGGTCGCGTCGATCCAGTCCTTGTGCCCGCCGTCGCCGTTGTACGACAGTTCGATCTTCTTCGGGCCGCCGGCCGCCTCGTACGCCGCCTTCGCCTTGGCCGGGTCGAACTCGCCTGCCGCGCCGATGGTGTTCTCCCGGTAGCCCGCGACCACCGGCGAGACGAACGAGCGGGCCGGCTGCTGCGAGTCCTTGAAGATCGACTTGGTGATCTCGTCCCGGTCGATCGCCATCGAGATCGCCTTGCGCACCTCGGGCTTGCTGAACTCCTTCTGGAAGGTCGGGAACGCCAGCACCTGCAACGACGACGCGGGGCTCTGCCGGAACCGGTCACCGAGGTCGGTGGCGGCGGTGGACAGGTTCTCGGTCGGGATCGTCTTGATCACGTCGAGGTTGTCCGAGAGCACGTCCGCGTACGCGGCGGTCGGCTGCTGGTAGATCCGGAACTCGACGCCGCCCACCTTCGGCTGCTCGCCGGGGAAGGCGTCGTAGCGCTCCACCTCGACCTTGGCGTCGTGCTGCCAGGAGCCCTTCATCCGGAACGGGCCCTGCCCGACCGGGGCCTGCTCGTAGCCCTCCTTGAGCACGCCGGGGGCCGAGAAGGCGGCCTTCGGCAGCGGGTAGAAGGCGGTGTACCCGAGCATGGTCTTGAACTCGCTGTACGGCTCGGTCAGCGTGACGGTGAAGGTCAGGTCGTCGACCTTCTTCAGCCCGGACAGCCGCTCGGCGGCCGGCTTGTCGCCCTGGAGGTCGGCGTACCCGGCGATCTTCTCGAAGAAGTAGCTGGAGTTCTGCCCGTTGGGGGCGTATGCGCCGTAGTTCCAGGCGTCGAGGTAGTTGTCGGCGGTGACCTTCTCGCCGTTGTGGAAGGTGTAGCCGTCCTTGAGCTTGACCGTCCAGACCCTGTTGTCCGACGACGTGACCGACTCGGCCGCCACCTCGTAGGGCTTGTTGGCCTCGTCGTAGTCGACGAGCGGGCTGAACAGGGCGGCGAGCACCTGGGAGCCGCTGGTCTCGTTGGTGTTGGTCGGCACCAGGTGCTGCGGCTCGGCGATCTCGATCCGCACGGCCGCGTCGGGGTCGGACTGACCGGTTCCGCTGCCGCCGCCCGAGCCGCAGGCCGCCAGGCCCAGGGTCACCGCGAGCGGGAGAGCGGTCCAGGCAGCAAGCCTGCGCACACGCATGGGGGTCTCCTCATCTCATCACGGAGCGCAGCCGGACCCGGCGCTGGGTGACTCTGCGCAACGTCCGGCAACGGTAGGTCGGGTTGGGCCCGTCGACAACGACAGGGTTGCGATCACCGGCCGCAGCCTTGTCGTCGACGACCGCTGCTGGTAAGGGAAACTCGGCGAAGTTCCTGCTTGATGGCGGGTGCCGAGGGCGGTTTCGCGGTGCCGTCAGGGTGGATGGGTCGTCGTGGCCGCCCGGACGCCCGATGTCCGGTCCGGGCTCGACGCGCCTCTCCCGTCCGGTTCGGCGTGTGAGCCGGCCCGCAGTCGGTCACGCAGAGTGAATAACGGCACCTCACGGAAAGTCACGGGTTCCCCGTCGCCGGACCGCCGTCCACCGGCCATGAGACGATCTGGTCGTGACGGCGATCATCCTGGACGGCAAGGCGACCGCAGCCGAGATCAAGGACGAGCTGCGGGTACGCGTCAAGGCGTTGGCCGAGCGGGGGGTCACCCCCGGCCTGGGCACGGTCCTGGTCGGCGCGGACCCCGGCTCCGAGGCGTACGTCAACGGCAAGCACCGCGACTGCGCCGAGGTGGGCATCGCCTCGATCCGCCGCGAGTTGCCCGCCGACGCCACCGGGCAGCAGCTCGACGACGTCCTGGCCGAGCTGAACGCCGACCCGGGCTGCCACGGCTACATCGTCCAGCTGCCACTGCCGGCGCACCTGGACACCCAGCGGGCGCTGGAGATGATCGACCCGGACAAGGACGCCGACGGCCTGCACCCGGTGAACCTGGGCCGGCTGGTGCTCGGCTACGACGGCCCGCTGCCCTGCACCCCGCGCGGCATCGTCGAGCTGCTCCGCCGCTACGACGTGCCGCTGCGCGGCGCCAACGTCGCGCTCGTCGGCCGGGGCAACA
The DNA here is from genome assembly GCF_049863385.1 of Micromonospora sp. WMMD723. Taxonomy (NCBI): domain Bacteria; kingdom Bacillati; phylum Actinomycetota; class Actinomycetes; order Micromonosporales; family Micromonosporaceae; genus Micromonospora; species Micromonospora sp. WMMD723. Next base: position 990,075 of record NZ_JBMKNR010000001.1, on the reverse strand, counting down.
CCGTCGGTCGCCCGCTCGGCCTGCTGCTCAACCGGCGCAGCGAGAACGCCACAGTCACCCTCTGCCACACCGGCACCCTCGACCTCGCCGCCCACACCCGCGCCGCCGACATCGTCATCGTCGCCGCCGGGGTGCCCGGCCTGCTCACCGCCGACATGATCACGCCGGGGGCCACCGTGGTGGACGTCGGCATCACCCGGGTGATCGGCGACGACGGCAAGGGCCGCTACACCGGCGACGTCGACCCGGAGGTGGCGCAGGTGGCGGGTCGGCTGGCCCCGATGCCAGGCGGTGTCGGGCCGATGACCCGGGCCATGCTGCTCACCAACGTCGTCGAACGCGCCGAGCGGGGCTGACCCGCGGGCCGTCGTCCCTGCTCGGCGGCGGTGCCCCGCGGCGGGACCACCGTCCGCCGCGTCCCCTGCCGGGAACGGGGCGGTGGTGACGTTGGCCCCATCCCGGGGATGGTCGCCGCCCCTGGCCGAAACGGTGCCGGGATGACTGTTACGGTCGGGAAAACCGACTGGTAGCAGGGAGTGGGACGACCATGGGTAAGAAGGTCACTGTCGTCGGGGCCGGCTTCTACGGCTCCACCACCGCACAGCGCCTGGCCGAGTACGACGTCTTCGACACCGTCGTCATCACCGACATCGTGGAGGGCAAGCCGGCGGGTCTCGCGCTGGACCTCAACCAGTCCCGCGCGGTCGAGGGCTTCGAGACCAAGGTCGTCGGCGTCACCACCGGCCCCAACGGCGAGGGCTACGAGGCCATCGAGGGCTCCGACGTCGTCGTGATCACCGCCGGTCTGCCCCGCAAGCCGGGCATGAGCCGGATGGACCTGCTGGAGACCAACGCCAAGATCGTGCGGCAGGTCGCCGAGAACGTCGCCAAGTACGCCCCGAACGCCGTCGTCATCGTGGTGTCCAACCCGCTCGACGAGATGACCGCGCTCGCCCAGCTCGCCACCCAGTTCCCCAGGAACCGGGTGCTCGGCCAGGCCGGCATGCTCGACACCGCCCGGTTCACCAACTTCGTCGCCGAGGCCCTCGACGTACCGGTGAAGTCGGTGAAGACGCTGACCCTCGGCTCGCACGGCGACACGATGGTGCCGGTGCCCTCGCAGAGCACCGTCAACGGCAAGCCGCTGCGTGACGCGATGCCGGCCGAGCAGATCGAGGAGCTGGTCGTCAAGACCCGCAACGGTGGCGCCGAGGTCGTCGCGCTGCTCAAGACCGGTTCGGCGTACTACGCGCCGTCCGCTGCCGCCGCCCGGATGGCGCGGGCCGTGGCCGAGGACTCCGGCGCGGTCATGCCCGTCTGCGCCTGGGTCGACGGCGAGTACGGCATCTCCGGGGTCTACCTGGGCGTCGAGGCCGAGATCGGCGCCGAGGGCGTGAAGCGGGTCGTCGAGACCGAGCTGGACGCCGACGAGCTGGCCAGCCTCAAGGAGGCCGCCGAGGCCGTCCGCGCCAAGCAGGCCGACGTCGCCAGCATGTGATCCGCTGAACCATCCGCCGCAGGGGCGGGACGGCACCCGCCGTCCCGCCCCTGCGCCGTCCCCACCCGTCGCCCCCGCCGCCCCGCTCCGCCGCCCGCCCCGTTCCGGTGATCAAGAGGTTTGCGTCATGCCACCGCCCCGACGTGACGCGAACCTCTTGATCACCGGGACGGCGCTCCGGGGGCGGGTTCCCGCCGGTCGGCTTCGCGGCGGTGTGCGGCGGCAGCCCCGGGGAATGCCTCCGGGCGGGGCTGGTGGAACGGTCCCGCACCGTCGGTGCGGGGGTGACCGTGGCAGACCCGAGGGGGCGGCGTACCGGATCAGGCGATTTCGCCAGGCCGGCCGTGGTCCACCGGGCGTTCTACCGCCGGCCGGTGCCGCCGGGTGGAGGCCGGCTCGGTGCCGCCGACCAGTTTCCAGTACGCTCGTACTGCTTGAGCACGTGTCCCCCGAGAGGAGCGCCGGCCGATGGCGAAGATCAAGGTAAACAACCCGGTCGTGGAGCTCGACGGCGACGAGATGACCCGGATCATCTGGAAGCAGATCCGCGAGCAGCTGATCCTGCCCTACCTCGACGTCGACCTGCACTACTACGACCTGTCGATCCAGCACCGGGACGCCACCGACGACCAGGTGACCATCGACGCCGCGAACGCCATCAAGGAGCACGGCGTCGGCGTCAAGTGCGCCACCATCACCCCGGACGAGGCCCGGGTCGAGGAGTTCGGCCTCAAGAAGATGTGGCGCTCGCCGAACGGCACCATCCGTAACATCCTCGGCGGCGTGGTCTTCCGCGAGCCGATCATCATGTCGAACGTGCCGCGGCTCGTCCCGGGCTGGACCAAGCCGATCATCATCGGCCGGCACGCGCACGGCGACCAGTACAAGGCCACCGACTTCGTGGTCCCCGGTCCGGGCACGGTCACCATCACGTACACCCCGGCCGACGGTGGCACCCCGATGGAGATGGAGGTCGCCAACTTCCCCGGCGGCGGCATCGCCATGGGCATGTACAACTACGACGAGTCGATCCGGGACTTCGCCCGCGCCTCGTTCCGGTACGGCCTGGACCGCAACTACCCGGTCTACATGTCGACCAAGAACACCATCCTCAAGGCGTACGACGGCCGGTTCAAGGACCTCTTCGCCGAGGTGTTCGAGAACGAGTTCAAGGACGAGTTCGCCGCCGCCGGCCTCACCTACGAGCACCGGCTCATCGACGACATGGTCGCCGCCGCGCTCAAGTGGGAGGGCGGCTACGTCTGGGCCTGCAAGAACTACGACGGTGACGTGCAGTCCGACACCGTCGCGCAGGGCTTCGGCTCGCTCGGCCTGATGACCTCCGTGCTGCTCTCCCCGGACGGTCGTACCGTCGAGGCGGAGGCCGCCCACGGCACCGTCACCCGGCACTACCGGCAGTACCAGAAGGGCGAGAAGACCTCGACCAACCCGATCGCCTCGATCTACGCCTGGACCCGGGGCCTCGCCCACCGGGGCAAGCTGGACGGCACCCCGGCGGTCACCGAGTTCGCCGACACCCTGGAGCAGGTCATCGTCGACACCGTCGAGAGCGGCCAGATGACCAAGGACCTCGCGCTGCTCATCTCGCGGGACGCCCCGTGGCAGACCACCGACGAGTTCATGAACACCCTCGACGAGAACCTGGCGCGCAAGCTCGGCGCCTGACCCTCGCCCGCACCTCCCGGAACCCGTCGGCGGACCGCCGACGGGTTCCGGCGTACCGGGGCGGTGCTGCCACCCGTCCGGGTGACGGCCGCGTCACCGGCCCGGAAACAGGTCGTTGAGCTGGGTGGACGTGGTGCCAGTCGCGTCCAGGGAGGTTGTCGTCGGTCGTCGCACGGCACCGGTGCCGACCGGCCAGCCTTCCCGGCTGTCGAGCACAGCCAGCCGTCCCTTCCCCGCGGGGGGCCCTGTTCCGGGGCCCCCCGCGCCCTGCCTGCTGGCTCAGGCGGCGCGCAACAGTTCGGCGGCCCGCTCGGGGGCGATGTCGTTGATGAAGACCCCCATCCCGGATTCGGAACCGGCCAGGTACTTCAGCTTGTCCCTCGCCCGCCGGACGCTGAACAGTTGCAGGTGCAGGTGGCCCAGCTCCCGGTCGATCCGCACCGGCGCCTGGTGCCAGGCCGCGATGTACGGCATGGGCAGGTCGAACAACCCGTCGAACCGGCGCAGCACGTCCAGGTAGAGCGGGCCGAAGGAGTCCCGTTCGGCGTCGTCGAGCGCCGGGATGTCCGGCACCGGCCGGTGCGGCGCGACGTGCACCTCGAACGGCCAGCGGGCCGCCGCCGGCACGTACGCCGTCCAGTGCTCGTTGGCCGCGACCACCCGGTCACCGGCGGCGCGCTCGGCGGCGAGCACGTCGGCGTAGAGGTTGCCGCCGCCGGTGCGCTCCGCGTGCCGGCGGGCCGCCGCCAGCATCGACCGGGTACGCGGCGTGACGAACGGGTACGCGTAGATCTGGCCGTGCGGGTGGTGCAGGGTCACCCCGATCTCCACGCCCCGGTTCTCGAAGCAGAACACCTGCTCCACCCCGGGCAGCGCGCCGACCGCCGTGGTCCGGTCGGCCAGCGCGTCCAGCACCAGCCGGACCCGGGCGGGGGAGAGGCTGGCGAAGGACGCCTCGTGGTCGTCGGTGAAGCAGACCACCTCGCAGCGCCCCTGGCCAGGGCGGACCGGGGTGAACCCGGTGATCTCGGCCGGCTCGTCGGCGATCCGCTGGCTCAACGAGGGGAACCGGTTCTCGAAGACCGCCACGTCGTAGTCGGGCGCGGGGATCTCGCTGTGCCGGTCGCCCCGCGACGGGCACAGCGGGCACTGGTCGGCCGGCGGGAGGAAGGTCCGGGTCTGCCGGTGCACCGCCACCGCCACCCACTCGTCGGTGAGCGGGTCGTAGCGCAGCTGGGAGGCGGGCGGGGGCGGCGGCAGCTCCCGCCGGTCCGGCTGGTCCCGGACGGCGTCGTCGCGCTCGTCGAAGTAGATCAGCTCGCGGCCGTCGGCCAACGCGATCGCCGTACGCTTCACCGCGTCGTCTCCCGCCCGGTAGCCCGGCCCGTACCTGTCACGATCACCAGTTCGCCCACCTTCTCGTCGATCACCCGGCGCGCCTCGGGGGCCAACCGGTCGTCGCTGACCAGCACGTCGGCGGCGCCCAGGCCGACGATGGAGGAGATGCCGACGGTGCCCCACTTGGTGTGGTCGGCGAGGACGACCAACCGGTCGGCGGCCTCCACCAGGGCCCGGTCGGTCTCCGCCTCCATCAGGTTCGGGGTGGTGAAGCCGGCCCGCTCGGTGATCCCGTGCACGCCGAGGAAGAGCAGGTCCAGGTGCAGCGAACGGATGGCCTCCACCGCCAGCGGGCCGACCAGCGCGTCGGACGGGGTGCGTACCCCGCCGGTCAGCACCACGGTCTGGTCGGGGCGGCCGGCGGTGTGCAGGATCTCGGCCACCGGCAGCGAATTGGTCACCACGGTCAGCCCCGGCACGTCGACCAGGCGTCGGGCCAGCTCGGCGGTGGTGGTGCCGGCGGAGAGGGCGACCGCCGCACCCGGACGCACCAGTTCGGCGGCCCGGGTGGCGATCGCGGCCTTCTCGGCGGACTGCCGGACGGACTTGGCGTGGAAGCCCGGTTCGTCGGTCGAGCCCGGGTCGGTGACTGTCGCCCCGCCGTGCACCTTGGCCAGCAGCCCCCGGTCGTGCAGCGCGTCCAGGTCACGCCGGATGGTCATGTCGGAGACACCGAACTCGGCGGCCAGCTCGGTGACCCGGACACCACCGGCGGTGCGGACCCGGTCGAGGATCGTCGCCTGCCGCTGCCGCGCCAGCATCCGCCGTACCTCCCGGGCCCCCGCACCTGCACGCGCTCGCACGTGTTCCAACAAGATTGAACACTAGCGCGCAGCGGGCAGGGGCGGAAGTGGAACCCCCGAGGTCAGGCGGACGGTAGCCGCGGCTCCACCCAGCCGGTCTCGGTCAGGTGGGTCATCACCGCCTGCACCGCCTCGTCGATGCTCTGGTCGGTGGTGTCGACCACCAGATCGGCGTCGGTGGGCGTCTCGTACGGGTCGTCGATGCCGGTCATCCCGGTGAGCAGGCCGGCGCGGGCGCGGGCGTACAGGCCCTTGCGGTCGCGCTGCTCACAGACCTCCAACGGGGTGGCGACGTGCACCAGCAGGAAACCCGCCCCGGCGGACCGGGCCATCTCCCGCACGGCGGCCCGAGCCTGCGCGTACGGGGCGATCGGGCAGCAGATCCCCACCCCCCGGTGCCTGGCGATCTCGGCCGCCACCCAGCCAATCCGGCGTACGTTCGCGTCCCGGTCGGCCCGGCTGAACGTCAACCCGGCCGACAACTCCCGACGCACCACGTCGCCGTCGAGCAGGGTGATCGTCCGGTCGCCCTGCTCGCGCAGCAGATCGGCCAGGCCCCGGGCGATGGTCGACTTGCCGGAGCCGGAGAGCCCGGTGAGGAAGACCACCAGCCCCCGGTGCCGACGCGGCGGGCGGGCCCGGCTCAGCTCCTTGGCCACCGCCGGCGGGGTGTGCCACTCGGGCAGCGGGAAACCCCTGTCGAGCAGGTCGTCGATCTCCGCCTCGCTCAGCGCCAGCTTGCGGTTGCGCGGCGGGATGTCGTCGCGCCAGCGCCACTGGCCGTCCCGGCTGTCGTAGGCGAGTTCGCGGGGGACCAGCACCCGCAGCCCCGCCCCGGAGAGCATGCCGCCGGTGGACAGCAGGTGGGTCACCCCGTAGGCGGCGGAGATCCGGGCCCGCAGCAGCGCGTCGCTGATCTCGTCGGCCCGCCGGGGCAACGGGACGGCGACCAGCGTCGCCGGGGGCATCCGGTCGCGGGCGGCGAAGATGCTGCGGACCAGGGCCTCGGTGGGCAGTCCGGCCGCGCCGTCCTCGCCGACCGGGATCATCACCAGCAGATGCGCGCCGAGGGTACGGGCCGCGTGCGCGATCTGCGCCAGTTGCGGCCGGTGCAGCGGCCGGTCGGCGATCACCCCGAGCACCCGGCCCGGGGGCAGCAGCGGACGCACCTCGTCCGGCCCCCGGCGCAGCCGCTGGAACGGGCCGTGCCCGCCGTCGCCGAGCCGGCGTACCGGGCCGCCCAGCCCGGCCACACCCTCACGGACCGGCCAGACGTCGGTCACCTCCAGCCCGGCCACCGGGGCGCCCTCGCCGTCGGTGAGCACCAGCGTCCGCCGGCCCGGGTCGGCCGGGTCCAGCCCGTCGGCGACGGCGGTGGGCACCTGGAGGGTCACCGGGACCGGCCAGGACGTGCCGTCGGCCAGTCGACCGCGACGCTGCAACGAGGCCAGGTCGGCGCGGGTCATGAAGCCGGCCAGCGGGGTGTACGCCCCACTCAGCAGCAGCTCCAGATCGGCCAGCTCACCGGGGCGTGGCGCGTACGCGGGGGCGTCCCGCAGCACGTCCTCGGGCAGCACTGAACCGTTGCTCATCCGTACCCCTCACTCGCTGGCCGGATCACAGTTTCTCAGCCGGCCGGCGATCGGTCGAGAGCGCCACTCCACTCCCGACCCGGAAGTGGATCATCGGTGGCCTGTCCCGGCCGGTCGGTGGGGGGCGTCAACCGGCCGGGACCAGGGACGCGGCGCCGAACGAGACCGCGAATCGTTGACACCAGATGGTGACACTGGTCAGCGCGGCGAGGTCGGTGCCGGCGGGGACGGCGTACGCCTGGTCGCCGCGGTTGCCCTTGAGTCGGCCCAGCTCGGCCCGGCGGCCGTCGTCGAAGACGTGCCAACCGGCGCGGCCGGTGCGGACCGGCTGGTCGGAGAGCCAGACCCGCAGATCCGGGCCGTTGGAGGTGTCCAGCCCGACCAGTTCCAGCCGGTGCCGGCCGTCGGCGGTGCGGACGATCCGGGCGGTGCCCGAGGTGTCGTGTTCGTGACTGACGAACGTCCCCCGGCTCACCACCACCGGCCGGGTGGCCGTGGCGCCGCCCGTGGGTGTCGCCCGGGGCGGGGTGCCGGCGGCTCCGGTCGGGGTGGCGGTTCCGGTCGGCGGGGCGGTCCCGGTCGGGGTGGCCCCGGCCACGCCGCCGTCGGCGGGTGTGGTGCCGTCGGCGGCCATGGTGCCGGTCGGGGTGGCGTCGTCGACGTCGGAGAGCCGCTCGTCGACCTGGCGGTCGGCCACCACCTTCCAGGGCTGGAACCAGTACAGGCCGAAGGCGGCGCCGACGCCGAGGACGACGACGGCGACCCAGGTCAGCGGGGCACGGGACAGGCGACGGAACATGCCGTCCAGTCTCGCCGCGCCACCGCGACCGGTCACCCGTCACCGGGGTTACGGAAGCCTTACCGCCCCGCCCGCTCGATCGACCCCCCTGGGCCGGCACGGCGGTGTCGGATTCGGCGGACACCGCTGGATCGCCGATCGGGCACGGACCATCGGCCCGGCCGACCGGGGCGGGGCTGGTCAGGGGCGGGTATCAGGGGAGACCCGGGGCGATTCCGGATACCCGCCGGGGTGGCCGGTCCCTAGGCTGGCGGACGTGACACTGATCGCGACCGAGTCGCTGACCAAGACGTACGGAGGCCGGGTCACCGCGCTGGCCGACCTGACCGTCGCGGTCGAGCCGGGGATCATCGGTCTGGTCGGCGCGAACGGCGCCGGCAAGTCGACCCTGATAAAGATCCTGCTGGGCCTGCTCCCGCCGACCAGCGGACGGGTCTCCGTGCTCGACCTCGACCCCACCACCGACCCGGCGGCGGTCCGCGCCCGGGTCGGCTACATGCCCGAACACGAGGCGCTCCCGCCCGACCTCTCCGCCGCCGAACTCGTCACCCACCTGGGACGGATGAGCGGCCTGCCCCGTACGGTGGCCCGCGAGCGCGCCTCCGAGACGCTGCGCCACGTCGGCCTCTACGAGGAGCGGTACCGCCCGGTGGGCGGCTACTCCACCGGCATGAAGCAGCGCGTCAAGCTCGCCCAGGCCCTGGTGCACGACCCGGACCTGCTGCTGCTCGACGAGCCCACCAACGGCCTCGACCCGGCCGGCCGGGACGCCATGCTCGCCCTGGTCCACCGGATCGGCACCGAGTTCGGCATCTCCGTCCTGGTCTGCTCGCACCTGCTGGGCGAGGTGGAGCGGATCTGCGACACCCTGGTCGCCATCGACGGGGGACGGCTGCTGCGCGCCGACCGGATCGACGCGATGACCTCGGCCACCGACCTGCTCGCCGTCGAGGTCAGCGAGGGCACCGACCAGCTGGCCGGCCGGCTCGCCGCGCTCGACCTGCCGGTGACCCGCGACGGCCGGATGCTGCTCGTCCCGCTGGCCGACGAGCGTACCTACGACCTGATCCTCGGCGCGGTCGCCGAGCTGGACCTGCCGCTGCACCGGCTGGACCAGCGCCGGCACCGGGTGGCCGAACTCTTCGCCCCGAGGGAGCCCAGCAATGCCTGAGCCGACCGGCGTCATCCACGACATCGGCTACCAGCGCTACACCGGCCCGAGGCTGGGCCGCCGGCACGTCTTCGGTGCGCTCTACCTGCACGGCCTGCGGACGGTCTTCGGGCTGGGCCGCAGCGCCAAGGCGAAGATCTTCCCCTGGCTGGTGGTCGGCATCGTGACGGTGGTGGCGGCCGGCCTCACCGCCGTGCGCAGCCAGATCGGCGAGGTGGTGATGACGTACGCCCAGTTCGCCGACGCGATGAGCTGGCTGGTCATCTTCTTCGTCGCGGTGGCCGCCCCCGAGCTGGTCTCCCGGGACCTGCGCAGCGGCGTGCTCCCGCTGTACTTCTCCCGGCCGCTGCCGCGCGACGACTACGCGCTGGCCAAGCTGCTCTCCCTGGTCAGCGCGCTGTGGCTGCTGCTGGGTGGACCGCAGCTGGTGATGTTCCTGGGCGCGGCGTTCACCACCCCCGACGGCCTGCGTGGCACCTGGAACGAACTGCTGGACCTGCTGCCCGGTCTGCTCTACGCCGGGCTGTGGGCGGTGGTCTTCGCCGCGATCGGGCTGCTGGTCGCCTCGCTCACCGGCAAGCGGGCGTTCGCCGCCGGTGGCATCGTGGCGGTCTTCCTGATGACCACCCCGATCGTCGGCGTGCTGTCGATCCTGCCCTCGCGGGCGGTCAACGAGCTGGCCCTCCTCGCCTCCCCGTCGACGCTGGTTCAGGGGGTCGGCTCGTGGGCGTTGCAGGACCTGCTCTACCCGGGCGCCGGCACCGGCCCGCCGATCGGCGGCTTCGGCCCGGTCTACGCGGTCGTCACCGCGCTGCTGGTCGCCGCCTGCACCGCCCTGCTGCTGCTGCGATACCGGAAGGTGGCCGCCCGATGACCACACTCGACACCGACGCCCGGCCGGTGGCCACCACCAGCACCCTGGATCTCGCCGGGGTCTCCCGCTGGTACGGCAACGTGGTGGCGGTCAACGACGTCACCATGCGGCTCGGCCCCGGGGTGACCGGCCTGCTCGGCCCGAACGGCGCCGGCAAGACCACCCTGCTGCACATGATGGCCGGCTTCCTCGCCCCGTCCCGGGGCACGCTCACCCTCGACGGGGAGTCCACCTGGCGCAACCCGGGCGTCTACCGGCGGCTCGGGCTGGTCAGCGAGCGGGAGGCGGTGCACTCCTTCCTCACCGCCAAGGAGTTCGTGCTGGCCAGCGCGAAGCTGCACCGGCTGCCCGACCCCGAGGCCGCCGCCCGCCGGGCGATCGACCTGGTCGAGATGACCGACGCGCAGGACCGCCGGATCGGCACGTACTCCAAGGGCATGCGGCAGCGGACCCGGGTGGCCGCCGCGCTGGTCCACGACCCGCAGGTGCTGCTGCTCGACGAGCCGTTCAACGGGATGGACCCGCGCCAGCGGCTGCACATGATGGGCCTGCTGCACTCCCTCGGCGACGCCGGGCGGACGATCCTGTTCAGCTCGCACATCCTGGAGGAGGTCGAGCAGGTCTCCGGCACGGTGCAGGTGATGGTGGCCGGCCGGCTGGCCGCCTCCGGTGACTTCCGCACCATCCGCCGGTTGATGACCAACCGACCGCACGTGTTCGCGGTCCGCTCCACCGACGACCGGGCGTTGGCCGTGGCGCTGATGGCCGACCCGTCGGTCGCGGGCGTCGAGCTGGACAAGACCGGCCTGACCGTACGCGCCGGCGACTACGGCGCGTTCACCCGGGCGCTGCCCAGGATCGCGCTCGCCCGGCAGATCCGGGTCCGGCAGTTGACCCCCGAGGACGAGTCCCTGGAGAGCGTCTTCTCCTACCTGGTGGAGGCCTGATGTCGACCGTTTCCTGGATCACCGCGCGCGGGCTGTTCGGCCGTCGCCGGTTCCTCATGCTGCTGCCGCTGCCGGCGGTGCTGGTGCTGCTGGCCGTCCTCTGCCGGTCGCTCGGGGTGGACCCGGGCCAGTGGGCGACGCCGGTGCTGGTCGGCCTCGGCCTGGCCGTGGTGCTGCCGGTGGTGGCGCTCATCGTCGGCACGGGCGTGCTCGGCGCGGAGATCGACGACGGCACGGTGGTGCACATCCTGACCAAGCCGCTGCCCCGCTGGCAGATCGTGCTGCCGAAACTCGCGGTGGCCGCCGGGGTCAGCGCGGTCACCGTCGCCGTGCCGCTCTACGTCGCGGGCGTGCTCGCCGACTCGGTACGCCTCGGCCTGGGCCTGGTCGTCGCCTCGGCGCTCGGCGCGCTGGCCTACTCGGCGCTGTTCCTGGCGCTCAGCCTGGTCACCCGGCGGCCGGTGCTGCTCGGCCTGGTCTACGTGCTGATCTGGGAGGGGCTGCTGGGCAACTTCGTCAGCGGCACCCGGGTGCTGTCGATCCAGCAGTGGGTGATCGCCCTGGCCGACAGGATCGCCCCGACCGACCTGCTGTCGACCACCGTGTCGGTGCCGGTGGCGGTGGTGCTCACCGCCGTGGTCAGCGTCGGCTTCACCGTGCTGGCCATCGACCGGCTCCGCTCCTTCAGCGTCGCCGGCGAAACCAGCTGACCCTGCCCCACCTGCCTCACCCGGCCCGCCCCGCTCGGGCGGGCGGGGTGGACAGCCCATGATCGACGCAGTTGCGCCGGTGTGGCGGTATCCAGTCGCCTGGATACCGCCACACCGGCGATCTAGCGCCGACCCGCCGACCCGCCAGCCCGCCGACCCGCGTCAGAACGCGCTGGCGATGACGAGTTCGGGGGCGCGGTCGGGGAGCAGGTCGAGGGTGGTGATCCGGCCTGCGGCGCGCACGTCGTCGGCGACCAGGGTGAGCTGGTCGAGCAGGCCGGCCGGGCCCAGCGCCTCGGCCAACGGGACCTCCGCCCGCATCGACAGCCTGCGCTCGGACTTGGCCCGCCGGACCTGACCCAGCGCGTCCCCGGCCAGCCGCAGCAGGGCCGGGTCACCGGTGCCGGTGATCGCCCGCCCCACCTCGTAGGTGGTCGGCCAGGGGGCCCGGTGCACCGAGCCGTACCGCCACCACGACCAGACCTCCTCGGTCACGTACGGCAGCACCGGGGCGAACAACCGCAACTGCACCGACAGGGCGGTGGCGAGCGCCGCCCGGGCCGAGTCGGCACCCGGCCCGGTGCCGTAGGCGCGTTCCTTCACCAACTCGATGTAGTCGTCGCAGAACCGCCAGAAGAACGCCTCGGTGGCCTGCAACGCGGTCGTGTGGTCGTACCCGTCGAAGGCGGCGGTCGCGGTGGCGACCACGGTGGACAGCTCGGCGAGCAGGGCGGTGTCCAGCGGGGTGGTCGCCGGGGCGCGCAGGGCGTCGGCGGCACCCAGCCCGAGTGCGAACTTCGAGGCGTTGAGCAGCTTGGTGGCCAGCCGCCGGCCCACCCTGATCTGCGCCGGGTCGAAGGCCAGGTCCATGCCGGGCCGGCCGTTGGCCGCCCAGTAGCGCACCGCGTCCGAGCCGTGCTGTTCCAGCAACGCCATCGGGGTGACCACGTTCCCCTTGGACTTGGACATCTTCTTGCGGTCCGGGTCGAGGATCCAGCCGGAGAGCACCGCGTCCCGCCAGGGCAGCACCCCGTGCTCCAGGTGGGCACGCACGACCGTGCCGAAGAGCCAGGTCCGGATGATCTCCTGCCCCTGCGGGCGCAGGTCCATCGGGAAGATCCGGTCGAACAACTCCGGGTCGGTCTCCCAACCGCCGACGATCTGCGGGGTCAACGACGAGGTGGCCCAGGTGTCCAGCACGTCCGGGTCGCCGACGAACCCACCGGGCACGCCGCGCTGCGACTCGTCGTAGCCGGGCGGCGGTTCCCCCGACGGGTCGACCGGCAGCGACGCCTCGTCCGGTGTGAGAGGGTTGGCATGGTCCGGCTCGCCAAAGGCGTCGAGCCGGTACCACACCGGCACCGGCACCCCGAAGAAGCGCTGCCGGCTGACCAGCCAGTCCCCGGTCAGCCCGCCCACCCAGTGCGCGTACCGGTGGCCCATGTGCTCCGGCACCCAGCGCAGTTCGTCGCCCCGGGCCAGCAGCTCCGCCCGCAGCCCGGCGTCCCGACCGCCGTTGCGCAGGTACCACTGCCGGGTCGAGACGATCTCCAGCGGCCGGTCGCCGCGCTCGTAGAACTTCACCGGATGGGTGATCTCGCGCGGCTCACCCACCAGGTCACCGGCGCCGCGCAGCAGCTCCACCACGGCCCGCCTGGCGGCGTTGACCGACTGCCCGGCCAACGCGGCGTAGGGTCCGGCCGGCACGCCGTCCGGCGGCTCGGCCAGCAGCCGGCCGTCCCGGCCGATCACCACCCGGGTCGCCAGGTCGAGATCCCGCCACCAGGTCACGTCGGTCAGGTCACCGAACGTGCAGACCATCGCGACGCCGGTGCCCTTCGCCGGGTCCGCCAGCGGATGCGCGCGCACCGGCACCTCGACCCCGAACACGGGGGTACGCACCGTCGCGCCGACCAGGTCGGCGTACCGCTCGTCGTCGGGGTGGCAGACCACCGCCACACAGGCCGGCAGCAGCTCCGGCCGGGTGGTGTCGACCAGCACCTCCCGCCCGTCCGGCCCGGTGAACCGCAGCCGGTGGTACGCCCCCGGACGCTCCCGGTCCTCCAGTTCCGCCTGCGCCACGGCGGTGCCGAACCCCACGTCCCACAGCGTCGGCGCCTGCGCCTGGTACGCCTCGCCCCGGGCCAGGTTGCGCAGGAACATCCGCTGCGAGGTGGCCCGCGCCGCCCGCCCGATCGTGGTGTACGTCAGCGACCAGTCCACCGACAGCCCGAGCCGTCGCCAGAGCGCCTCGAAGACCTGCTCGTCGTCGGCGGTCAACCGGGCGCACAACTCGACGAAGTTGCGGCGGGAGATCGGCGTCGGCTCCCGACGCCGGGCCTCGGTGACCGGGGCGTCGGGCGGCTGCCACGCCGGGTCGTACGGCAGGGACGGGTCGCAGCTCACCCCGTAGACGTTCTGCACCCGGCGTTCGGTGGGCAGGCCGTTGTCGTCCCAGCCCATCGGGTAGAACACGGTGCGCCCGCGCATCCGCTGGAACCGGGCCACCGTGTCGGTGTGCGTGTACGAGAAGACGTGCCCCATGTGCAGCTCGCCGGATACGGTCGGCGGCGGGGTGTCGATGGCGTACACGTCGTCGCCGCGACCGTGCCGACGCGGGGTCCCCGCCGTCGACCCGCGACCCGCTACGGTCGCCTTCTCCCGGTCGAACGCGTACGTGCCCTCCTCCTGCCAGCGGCGCGCCCAGCGTTCCTCGATGCCGTCCAGGGTGGGACGTTCGGGAACACCGGCGCGGGCCGTCCTCGCCGTATCAGTCATCGGTCGATCGTAGGCAGCCGGCGACCTCCCGCCCACGGCTTTACCGGGCGTGCCGGCCGCCCTGCACCCGGTGTCCGGCGGGCGACCTACCGGTTCGAGGAGCCGGCGGGCGGGGCGAGCAGCGGTCCCTGGGTGGCGATCTGGAAGTCGAGCCCGGTGCGGTCGTTGACCCGGTCGAGGATCACCGAGACCGCCACGTAGTTGTTCTTCTCGTCCGGGTTGGTGCAGGGACCCTCACCGGGGTCGCCGTTGTGCAGGATGCCCAGCGCCCGCCCGTCGGACTCGGTGAACAGCGGACCGCCGCTGTCCCCCGGCCGGGCGCACACCCGCACGTCGATGCCGCCGCCGGCCTTGCCGATGACCTCGCCGCAGCGGGTGCCCGGCAGGTAGCCGGCCCCGGCGCCCGAGTCGACGTACTGCTCGCCGGCCTTCGGGGTGTACGCCGAGCCGGTGGCGCAGACCACCCAGCCGGCCTGCACCGTGGCGTACGGCGTGACGCCGGTGATCGGCACGTCGCGGCTGCCCCTGCCGGCGCAGGCCGGGTTGTCGGCCACGCACCAGTAGTTGACCAGGCTCGGCGTGTTGCCGCCGGCACCGCGCCTCGGGTACGCCCAACGGGTGCTGGCCCCCTTGGCGTAGGGCAGGATCGCGTAGTCGTTGGGGAAGTCGTTCTCGGCCAGCACCGGGTTGGTCGACTCCAGGCCCACCGGCACCTTCGGACCGAGGAACTGGTGCCAGGTGTCGTCGACGCGCTGGTGCCGGCCGCCCACCACGCAGTGCCCGGCGGTCAGCACGTAGTACCGCCCCGACTTCGCCCGGACGTTGAAGCCGGTGGTGCAGCCGCCGACGGTGCCGTCGTCGCGGGGCACGTCCAGCCGGATGCCGCCGCGCATCGGCGCCTGCGCGCAGTAGCGCGGGTCGCACGCCTTGGGGATCGTGCCCGCGTCGAACCGGGCCCGGACCCGCGCCGGCACCCCGGCCGTGTCGAGCGCGCCGGCCAGCCGGGCGTCGTCGGCGGGCACCGCGTCGCCGGTGAGCACCAGCACCTCGTTGGCCCGCTCGTCGACCACCACGTCCCGCCCGGCGGTGACGCCCAGCGTCCCGGCCAGCCGGGTCGCCGCCGCGTCCAGGTCACGACGCGAGTGCCGGACCGGCACGACGGTGACGTGCCGGGCGTCCGGCAGCCCGGCGACCGCCCCGGTGACCCGGGCCGGGTCGGTGGCGGCGATGGTGAGCACCCCGCCGCCGGCCTGGTCCAGCCACATCCCGGCGTACGCGTCGGGGAAACGGGCGGCCAGGGTGTCGGCCAGCGGCGCGGACAGTTCCTGGAGGGCCAACCGGCGGGCGGCCTCGTCGGGGCCGACCCGGTAGCGGTCGCTGAGGTAGCTCACCGAGGCGGGGGCGGCCTGCGCGACCTGGGCCGCCGGGCGGCTCGCCACCGGTGCCGGGCGCGGTGCGGCAGGCGTCGCGGCCCGGCCACCGGCGTCGGCGCGGGTCGCCGTCCGGGCCTGCCCGGCGACCGGGACCGCCCCGGCCGCCCAGGTGCCGCCGGTGGGTCCGCCGGCCGGAGCGGCGCCCCGGTCCACGGCCAACGCCACCCCCGTCGTCCCCATCGTGCTCAGCGCCAGCGCCGCCGCCAGCACCACTCGTCCACGGATCCGCACGCCGCAACCTCCCCGTATGCCGGCGACGCGACCGGCCCCGCCGCGCCCGCCCGACCGGTTGGACCGGTGGAAGCGGGGGTGGGGCCCGTCGATGCGGGCAGAGTCTATCCGTCCGGTGGACCACCGGATGCCCCGCAGGACGGGTCAGCTCAGCGACTCGCGCCACTGCCGGTGCAGCGTGGCGTACCGGCCGCCGGTGGTGGCGAGCCGGGCCGGCGGGCCGTCCTCGACGATCCGTCCGGAGTCGACGACCAGCACCCGGTCGGCGGTCTCCACCGTGGACAGCCGGTGCGCGATCACCAGCGCGGTGCGGTCCCGCAGCACGCTGGCCAGCGCCCGCTGCACCAGCCGCTCGGTCGGCACGTCCAGCGACGACGTCGCCTCGTCCAGGATCAGCACCCGGGGGTCGGCCAGGAACGCGCGGGCGAACGCGACGAGCTGCCGCTGCCCGGCGGAGAGCCGGCCGCCGCGCCGGTGCACCTCGGTGGCGTACCCGTCGGGCAGGGCGGCGATGAAGTCGTGCGCGCCGATCGCCCGCGCCGCCGCCTGCACCGCCGCGTCGGAGGCGTCCGGCCGGCCGAACCTGATGTTCTCCGCCACCGTGCCGCCGAACAGGTGGTTCTCCTGGGTCACCAGCACCACCGCGCGCCGCAGCTCGGCGTCGGACAGGTCCCGCAGGTCGACCCCGTCCAGCTCGACCGTGCCGGCGTCCGGGTCGTGGAAGCGGGCGAGCAGCTTCGCCACCGTCGACTTGCCGGCACCGGTCGGGCCGATCAGGGCCACCGTCTGCCCGGCCGGCACGGCCAGGTCCAGCCCGGTCAGGATCGGCGTCTGCGGCCGGTAACCGAAGCAGACCGCGCGGAACGTCACCGCGCCCCGCCCCGGCCCGGCCGGCAACGGCACCGGCGACGCCGGTTCGGGCACCCCCGGTCGTTCGTCGAGCACCCCGGCGAGCTTCTCCAGGGCGGCGGTCGCCGACTGCAGCGAGTTGTAGAACTGGCTCAGCTCCTGCATCGGGTCGAAGAACCGGCGCAGGTAGAGCAGGAACGCGGCCAGCACCCCCACCGCGGTGTCGCCGCCCAGCACCCGCCAGCCGCCGTACCCGAGGACGGTGGCCACCGTGACGTTGCCGATCACCTTGATCCCCGGCGAGTACGTGGCGATCAGCCGGAACCCGTGCAGGCTGGCCCGCCGGTACTCGTCGTTGACCGCGACGAAGATCTCCTGGTTGCGTGGCTCACGGCGGAACGCCTGCACGGCGCGGATGCCGCGCAGCGACTCGACGAAGTGGACGATCACCAGGGCCACCGCCTCCCGGCTGTGCCGGTAGGCCTGGGCCGAGGCGTGCGCGAACCAGCGGGACAGCCAGAACAGGAACGGGAACGCCAACAGGGTCACCGCCGCCAGCGGCAGGTCCAGCCAGAGCAGGATGGCGGCGACCGACAGCACCGACAGCGCGGCGGCGACCAGGGAGTCGATCCCCCCGTCGACCAGTTCGGCGATGGAGTCGACGTCGCTGGTGAGCCGGGACACCACCCGACCGGAGGTGTAGCGCTCGTGGAAGCCGACCGAGAGGGTCAGCAGGTGGCCGTACACCCGCTGGCGCAGGTCGAGCAGGACGGCCTGGCCGATCCGGGCGGAGCGGGTGAGGTAGCTGCGCCGGGCGGCGTACTCGGTGAGGGCCGCGACGGCGAACGCGCCCGCGACGGCGGACAGCGGACCCGGGTCACCGGCGCGCAGCGGCGGCACCGCCCGGTCGATGCCGAGCATGACCAGGTACGGCCCGGCCATCGCGGCGGCGTTCTGGGCCAGCAGCAGGCCCACCGCCACGCCGAGCGACCGGCGGTGCGGGCGGAGCAGGTCACGCAGCAGCGCCCGGCTGCGCCCCCGCAGCCGGGCCACCGCCTCCGGGGAGTCGTCCTCGGCCCGGCTGCGGTCGGCGTCCGGTTCGGTGGCCCGTCCCCGCCAGTGCGCCAGCGCGACCGACCGGCCGTCGCCCCCGGCGGTGCCGTGCTGCCGGGGCGGGCGACCGTCACCGGCGGCCGTGCGGTGCCGCCGGGCCGGCCGGCGGATCACGAGCGCACCAGGCCCGGTGCCGGCGCGGGCTCGGCGGCGAGCACCGCCCGGTACGCCGGCACCGTGGCCAGCAGGTCGCCGTGCCGGCCGACGGCGGTGATCCGCCCCCCGTCGAGCAGCGCCACCCGGTCGGCCAGCGCGACCGTCGACGGCCGGTGCACCACCAGCAGCGCGGTGGTGTCCCGCAGCACCCGGCGTAGCGCCGCCTCGACCAGCGCCTCGGTGTGCACGTCCAGGGCGGAGAGCGGGTCGTCGAGGACCAGCAGCGCCGGCCGGCCGAGCACCGCGCGGGCCAGCGCCAGCCGCTGACGCTGCCCGCCGGAGAGCGACAGGCCCTGCTCGCCCACCCGGGTCGCCAACCCCCACGGCAGGTCGTACGCGAAGTCGGCCTGGGCCAGCGCCAGCGCGGCCCGGACGTCGTCGTCGGTGGCGTCCGGACAGCCCAGGGTGAGGTTCTCCCAGACCGACATGGAGAACAGCGTCGGCTCCTCGAAGGCCACCCCGACCAGCCGGCGCAGCGCGTCCAGGCGTACCCCGCGCAGGTCGTGCCCGTCCAGGGTGATCCGGCCACCGGTGACGTCGTGCAGCCGGGGCACCAGGGAGAGCAGGGTGCTCTTGCCGCAGCCGGTCGCCCCCACCAGGGCCAGCGTCTCGCCCGGCTCGACGGTCAGTTCGATCTCCCGCAGCACCGGTTCGGCGCTGCCCGGGTAGCGGAACGACACCCCCTCGAAGCGGAGCCGGCCGCGCACCGCCGAGCGGGCCAGCGGCACGGCGTCCGGGGCGTCCACGATCGACGGCGGCGTGTCCAGCACCTCCTGGATGCGGTCGGCGGCGGTGGCCGCCTCCTGCCCGTTGGCGATGATCCAACCGAGCGACTGCACCGGCCAGATCAGCATGAGTTGGAGACTGACGAAGGCGACCAGCTCGCCGATGGTCAACGCGTCCCGGGCGACAAGCGTCGCGCCGCCGACCAGCGTCGCGCCCAGGGTCAGGTTGGGCACCAGGTCGAACAGGGCCGACGCGCCGGCCAGCAGCGCCCCCTTGGCCACGCCGGTGTCGTGCAGCGCGCGGGCCCGCCCGGCGAACCGGTCGGCCAGCTCCGGCCCCCGCCCGTACGCCTTCATGGTGCGCAGCCCCTGCGCGGTCTCCTCGACCAGGGTGGCCACGTCGCCCTGCTGGTCCTGCATCCGTCGCGACGAGGTGTGGTAGTGCCTGCCGAACCGGCGGCTGATCAGGAACAGCGGCACCGCGCTGGCCGCCACCAGCAGTCCCAGCGGCCCGTGCAGGCGGATCAGCAGGATCACCACGGCGACGTAGGTGACCACGTTGAGCACCAGGAACAGCAACCCGAAGGAGAGGAACCGGCGTAGCACCGACAGGTCGCTGATCGCCCGGGACAGCAGTTGCCCGGACTGCCAGCGGTCGTGGAAGCCGACCGGCAGGCGTTGCAGGTGGGCGTAGAGATCGGCGCGGATGGTCGCCTCCATGCCGACGGAGGAGGACGACTGGCTCCACCGCCGGATGAAGATCAGAACCGCCTCGACCAGGCCGAGCAGCAGGGCCAGCCCGCCGAGGCGGAGCAACCCCGCCGGGTCGTGCCGGGCGACCGGCCCGTCCACCACCCGCTGCACCAGCAGGGGTACGGCCAGCCCCGCCCCGGTGGCCGCCAACGCCGCCAGCAGCAGCAGGACGTACGCGGCGGCGTACGGGCGCAGGTAGCGGCGCAGCCGCCAGAGGTTGCGCAGCGACCGGACCCGACCGTCCGCCCTCGGGGCCGGGTCGCCGTCGCGCTGCGCAGGCACTACCCGACGGTAGCGTCGAACGGCGTCGATGCGGCTGTCAGCTTGCCGTCAGCCGCCGCTCGTGGCCGAGCAGCCACCGCTTCACCGGCAGCCCGTACCGGTAGCCGCCGAGGGTGCCGTCGGTGCGCAGCACCCGGTGGCAGGGGACGAAGAGGGCGGCGGCGTTACGGGCACAGGCGGCGGCCGCCGCCCGGACCGCGGCGGGCCGGCCGGCCAGCGCGGCGTACCCGGTGTAGGTGACCGGCTCGCCCGGTTTGACGTCGCGCAGCACGGTCCAGGCATGGGTCTGGAACGCCCCGCCGCTGTGCTGCCGCACCGGCACCCCGTCGATCGCGGTCAGGTCCCCGTCGAGGTAGGCGCGGACGGCGGCGGTCACCGCACCGAGGTCGGCGTACGACACCAGCGGGCCACGCAGGCTCGGGTGCACCAGCGGCAGCAGGCTGTCCGGGTCGGCGGTGAACCCGGCGGCCCGGACCGCGCCGTCCGGGTCGACAAGCACGCTGAGCGGGCCGGTCGGGGTGTCCATGGTGGTCGTGCCGATGGTGGTGGTGCCGAGGGTCGTGGTGCCGAGGGTGGTGGTGCCGAGGGTCGTCATGCCGCTCTCCAGAGTCTGATCGCCGCGTACGACCGCCAGGGCCGCCAGCGGTCGGCGTACGTGTCCAGGGTGGTGGGGGTGGCCGGCAGGCCGAGGGCGGCGGCGCCCCGGCGTACCGCGAGGTCGGTGGGGAGCAGGACGTCGGGGTCGCCGAGGGCCCGCATGGCCAGGTAGCCGGCGGTCCACGGGCCGATCCCGGGCAGCGCGGTCAACCGTCGTACCGTCTCCGCCCGGTCCCCACCGGGTTCCAGGTCGACCTCCCCGGCGGCGACCGCCCGGGCCAGCGCGCGGATCGTCTCCCGTCGGGCGGCCGGCATCCCGAACGCCGCGTCCGGCAACCCCAGCACCTCCTCCGCCCCGGGAAACCCCCACACCCCCCACCCCGCTGCCCCGCCCCCACCCGCCTCGCCGCCCCCGTCCGCTTCGGCGCGTCCGCCCGCCTCGCCCCGTCCGCTCGCCTCGGCGGGGTGATCAAGAGGTTTGCGTCGCCGGGAAGCGCTCTCCGTGACGCGAACCTCTTGATCACCGGGGCCAGAGCCGGGGCCGGAGCCGGAGCCAGGGGCGGGGGCGGGGGCGGGGCGGGGGAGGTGGGTGAGGAGGCGGGTGAGGGTGGTGCGGGCGGCGGACAGGGAGACCTGTTGGCCGACGATGGCCCGTAGCGCCATCTCGAAACCGTCCACCGCCCGGGGCACCCGCACGCCGGGTTCGGCGGCGACTATCCCGGCCAGGGCCGGATCGCCGGCCAGCGTCTGGTCGACCGCCTCCGGATCGGCGTCCAGGTCGAACAGGCGACGGCAGCGGGCCACCGCCGGGGCCAGATCCCGCAGGTCGGCCAGGCGCAACGTCGCCACGACGTACCCGGTCGTCGGCGTCAGCGCGATCTCCGCCGGGCCGTGCGGCAGCCGCAACCCCCGGCGGTACGTCCCGTCGCGCACCTCCTCCAGCCCGGGCAGCGTCCGGGCGGCCAGGAACCCCAGCAGGGCGGCGGCGTGCAGCGGCGGCCGGTACGCCAGCCGGAGCGTGATCGTGCCCGCCCCGCCCGGCGTCGGCGGGCCGCCCCGTCCGGTGCGCAACTGCGACGGCACCGTCCCGTACACCTGGCGGACCGTGTCGTTGAACTGCCGTACGCTGCCGAACCCGGCCGCGAACGCCACCTCCGCCAGGCCGAGCCCGGTCGTCTCGATCAGCGTCCGGGCGGTCTGGGCGCGTTGGGCCCGCGCCAGCGCCAGTGGCCCGGCGCCCAGTTCCGCCCGGAGCATCCGGTGCAGGTGCCGTTGCGTGTAGCCCAGCCGGGCGGCCAACCCGGGTACGCCGTCCCGGTCGACCACACCGTCGGCGATGAGCCGCATGGCGCGACCCACCACGTCGGCGCGGACGTCCCACTGCGGTGAGCCGGGCGCGGCGTCCGGCCGGCACCGGCGGCAGGCCCGCAGGCCGGCCCCCTGTGCGGCGGCCGCCGACGGGAAGAAACGGACGTTACGCCGCTTCGGCGTGATCGCCGGGCAGGACGGCCGGCAGTAGATCCCGGTCGACGTGACGCCCGTGTAGAACCAGCCGTCGAACCGCTGGTCACGGCTGTCCACGGCGCGGTAGCACCGTTCGAAGTCCAACTCCACGCCACCGATCATGCCCGCAGCTCACCGGCGGTGGCTCGCGGGAATCGGACCTGAGCGTGCAGGTCGGCGGTGACCTCCCCACCCCGGCCGTCCGGGGTGGGGAGGTGGTGCGTCAGCGTGCGGGAACGGGGCCGGTCGCGGGGCCCCGGTCGACGGGCGGTGCGCTGCGGGCGGGGGCCGGTGCGGCGACCGGGCCGGTGCGCGGCCCGTCGACGCGGGGCGCGGGCGACGCCGGGATGGGCGACGCCGGAACGGGCGACGCGGGGATGGCGGGCGGTGCCGGAGTGGACGTCGCGGGCGACGCGGGCACGGCCGTCGAGGCCGGCTTGCCCGGCGATGCGGGAATGGTGGTCCGGGCCGGTGCCGGCGCGCCGCGGCCGGTCCGGACACCCTGGTCGACGGGGGGTTCGGTCACCGCTGCCGGGGCGGGAGCGGCGGGCGGCCCGCTCGGCGTCGAGGCCGGTGCCGCGGGCGGGGCGTCCCCGCCACTGCTGGCGGCCATCGCGAGCGGGGTGGCGATCAGCATGGCGGCGAGGACGCCCGCCGCGCTCATCGTGATCGTGACGCGGCGGCGGGACCGGGCCCGGCGTTCCGCCCGGTTCAGGTGGTCGTGCACTGTCGGTGCCTCCTCGGCGAGGTCGGAGAGGGTGGCGCGGATGAGGTTCTCGAGGGGCGTGGTCACCGCCGTACCTCCAGCAGTTCGATGTCCGGCAGGAGTTGCCGCAGCCGGGCCACGGCCCGGTGGGTGCGGCTGCGCACGGTGCCGACCGAGCAGCCGAGCGCGGCGGCCACCTGGGTCTCGGTCAGGTCCTCGTAGTAGCGCAGGACCACGACCGTGCGTTGGGCCGCCGGCAGCGCGCGCAGCGCGGCCCGCATCGCCAGCCGTACGTCGGTGCCGCCGAACAGGTCCGGCCCGGCCCGGTCGTCGACGCCGGTGAGCAGCGTCTCCCGGTACCGGCGCAGCCGCCGCCACCAGCTGACCTGCTCCCGGTACATGACCGTGCGCAGATAGCCCTCCGGGTCGGTATGGCGCAGGTCACGCCACCTCGGAATGGTCTTGGCCAGCGCCGACTGGAACAGGTCCTCGGCGGCGTGCCGGTCCCCGGTGAGCAGGTACGCGACCCGCATCAGGGCCGGCGCCCGACTGGCCACGAACTCGGCCAGCCGGGCCCGATCGTCCTCGTCCACCCACCCTCCCCGTCGTTGTCTGTCACCGATACAGACGCCCCAGCTCACCCCGCCTATCCCGGTCGCCGGGATGAGTTTCCGGCGCGGAAAGTGTCGGTAGTGGTCGGTAGCGTCCCGGCACCAACTCCAGAAAGGGTGCGGCGATGGCGAGCGTGGCCGGGCGGGGCGACCCTCGGTCAGGGCGGGGGCGGCTGGACGGCGCCGTCGCGCAGGGCCTCTACGACCGGATGCGGGTGGTCGCGCCGGCCGCCTTCGGCGCGATCGAGCGGGACCGGGCCGACGATCCCGCCCGGCCGTTCGCCGACACCGCCTGCGGCCGGCTCGTCGGCTCCCTCGACGCGTCCGGCCTGCGGGCGCTGGGCATGTGGGCGCACCACTGGTGCATGCGGTTCTACGACGACGACACCCGGGTCGGCCGACGGCTGGTCCGGGAGATCGCCGGTCGACGGGGACTGGGCTGGACGGTCGACGAGGTGCGCTGGATGCTCGGCGAGTCCGAACGGGCCGGCCCGAGCGCCCGGGACCGGCTCACCCTGCCGCTCGCGGCGGCCGGCGAGCTGCCCGGGGTGGCCGACGGCGGGGCGGGCTGGCGACTCGCCGGGTGACCCCGGCCGGCGGGCCGGGGGACGGCGGTGGCGCAGGATGGCAGCGGAGCCAGCCGCAGAAAGGACCAGCATGCCCGCCATCGAACCGACGATCGTCGCCACCAGCATGGGTTTCGCCAGCCGCAACCGGGGCCCGTGGGACGCCGCGCCCGGACCGGTCTTCGACCTGATGGCCGGGCTGGCACAGGCCGACGAGCCACGGATCTGCTACCTCAACCAGGCCGTCGGCGACCAACCCACCGCGCTGACGGTCTTCCACGGCGCGTTCGCCGGCACCCGCTACCGCCCCTCGCACCTGGCGCTGTTCCCGATGCCCAACGTCGAGGACGTCCGGGCGCACCTGCTCGGCCAGGACATCATCTGGGTCGGCGGCGGCAGCGTGGCCAACCTGTGCGCGGTGTGGCGGGTGCACGGGCTGCCGGAGATCCTGCGCGAGTGCTGGGAGGCCGGGGTGGTGCTCGGCGGGGTCTCCGCCGGTTCGATCTGCTGGCACGTCGGCGGCCCCACCGACAGCTACGGCCGGAAGCTGCGCGCCTACACCGACGGCCTGGGCTGGCTGCCGTACGGCAACGGGGTGCACTACGACAGCGAGGCGCAGCGCCGGCCGCTGCTGCACCGGCTGGTCGCCGACGGCACCTTGCCGGCCAGCCACTGCACCGACGACGGGGTGGGGCTGGTCTACCGGGGCACCCGGCTGGCCGAGGCGGTCGCCGACCGGGCCGGGGTGGCCGCGTACGAGGTGGTGCCGGACGGTGCCGGTGGGGTGCGGGAGACCCGGATCGAACCCCGGTTGCTCACCGCCTGAGCCGTCCCGGCGGTGCCGACGGGGTCGCCCGCCGGGTGACGGCGTAAGCTGGCCCGTCGTGAGTCTCACCATCGGCATCGTCGGCCTGCCCAACGTCGGCAAGAGCACCCTGTTCAACGCGTTGACCAAGAACGACGTGCTCGCGGCGAACTACCCGTTCGCCACGATCGAGCCCAACGTCGGGGTGGTGGGGCTGCCGGACGCGCGGCTCGACAAGCTCGCCGAGATCTTCTCGTCGCAGAAGGTGCTGCCCGCGCCGGTGTCGTTCGTCGACATCGCCGGCCTGGTCCGGGGGGCCTCGAAGGGGCAGGGCCGGGGCAACGCGTTCCTGGCGAACATTCGGGACGCCTCGGCCATCTGCCAGGTGGTGCGGGCCTTCTCCGACCCGAACGTGGTGCACGTCGACGGCAAGGTCTCGCCCGCCGACGACATCGAGACGATCAACACGGAGCTGATCCTGGCCGACCTGCAGACCCTGGAGAAGGCGCTGCCCCGGCTGGAGAAGGAGGCCAAGCTCCGCAAGGACCGGGCCGCCGCCGTGACCGCCGCGAAGCAGGCCGTCGAGGTGCTCGACGGCGGCACCACCCTGTACGCCGGGGCCGCCGCCGCCAAGATCGAGCTGGAGCACCTGCGGGAGCTGCACCTGCTCACCACGAAGCCGTTCCTCTACGTCTTCAACGTCGACGAGGCCGAGTTGGGCAACGCCGCCTTCCTCGACGAGCTGCGCGCCCTGGTGGCCCCCGCCGAGGCCGTCTTCATGGACGCCAAGATCGAATCCGAGCTGGTGGACCTGCCCGAGGAGGAGGCCCGCGAGCTGCTGGAGTCGATCGGGCAGTCCGAGCCGGGGCTGGACCAGCTCGTCCGGGTCGGCTTCCGCACGCTCGGGCTCCAGACGTACCTCACGGCGGGGCCGAAGGAGGCGCGGGCCTGGACCGTGCCGGTCGGCGCGACCGCCCCGGAGGCCGCCGGGGTGATCCACAGCGACTTCCAGCGCGGCTTCATCAAGGCCGAGGTGGTCTCCTACGACGACCTGGTCGCGGCCGGCTCGATGGCGGCGGCGAAGGCCGCCGGCAAGGTCCGGATCGAGGGCAAGGAGTACGTCATGCAGGACGGCGACGTGGTGGAATTCAGGTTCAACGTCTGATTCCCGGTCCCACCTCTGCCGCATCGGATCGGTCGCTCAGCGGCGGTAACACCATGGGTATGGTCGGTCAATGGCGAGGACGAAGAAGGTCACGATCACGCTGCCGGCAGAGCTGCTGGAGAGCATGAAGACGCACACCGACAACGTCTCCGGCTACCTCACCGAGCGGGCCTAGCGGCGCAGACTTCTCCGGGAGGAGCTGGATCGCTACCAAGGCGACCTCGGGGCGTTCACTGACGAGGAAATGGCCGAGGCTCGGGCGCTCCTGCACGGGACCGAGGAGATCGGGCGTGTGGCGTGAGCCTTGAGTCGCTGGTGCTCGACTCGCAGGGCTTCTCAGGGCGGATCGACCAGGATCGAGACGCCATGGTCGCCGAGGTGGAGCTACGGCTACCCGCACCGGTGGCGGTCCTGACATCCGATGTCGACGGCATGGTCAAGCTGTGCGGGCGGCGGGTGCGGACCATCGCGCTGTAGGTGAATCGCGTTGTCGGGCCTGTCGACCGGTCCTACGGTGATCCGGTGACGATCCGAGACGCCGAGGACGGCGACTGGCCTGCGATCTACCCCTTCTTCAGCGAGATCGTGGCGCAGGGCCGCTCGTACGCGTTCCCCGGGAACCTGTCCCTGGAGCAGGCCCGCGGGTGGTGGATGGAGTCCCCTCCGGGGCGCACCGTCGTCGCGGTCGACGGGCCGACCGTTCTCGGCAGCGCGAAGATGGGTCCGAACCGGCCCGGTCGCGGCGCACATGTGGCAACGGCCAGTTTCATGGTCGATCCACGGCATTCCGGCCGTGGCGTCGGTCGCGCCCTCGGCGAGCACGTCGTCGGCTGGGCGCGCGCCGCCGGCTACCGGAGCATCCAGTTCAACGCGGTCGTCGAGTCGAACGAGGTCGCGGTCCGGCTGTGGCGTTCGCTGGGTTTCGAGGTGCTCGCCACCGTCCCCGAGGCGTTCGACCACCCCGAGCACGGCCTGGTGGGGCTGCACGTGATGTTCCTGAATCTGGGCGCTCCCGAGCCACCGTCGCGGTGACCGGCGACGGGATCCGGTGGGGTTCGCTCCAGCGTGTGGTGGTCGCCACGCTCAGGCCTTGCGGCCCGGCACCAGCCCGTCCAGATCGAGTGTGCTCTCGAACGGCGTCGTGGTGCGCAGGCCGTGTCGATGGATCGCGGCCGGCGCATACGACCGAGTGGGCTCGTCGAGTTCGTAGGCGTGGACCACAGGTGATCCGTCCTCCTCCTCGACGCGCCAGTAGTTGGCGATGCCGGCTTCCGCGTACTTGCGCAGCTTGACCGTACGGTCGCGGTGGGCCGACTCCGGCGACACCACCTCCACGACCAGGAGGGTCTCCTCAGGTGTGTAGAAGGTCCGCGACGGGTCGTAAGGTGCTGCCGCTGCCAGGAGGTCGGGCTCGGGGCGGTTCCATCTGTCGAGTCGGATCGTGATCTCCCTGTCGACCTCGACGCCCGGGGGCGCCTGGTTGGTCAGGGCGTTCACCAGCGCGGTGACCGTCCGGGCGTGCCAGACCCGCTGGGGGGACATCATGAAGACGAGCGCTCCGTCGATCACTTCGGTGTGACGGGGTGCCTCGGCTAGCGTGTCGAGGTCGTCTGCGTACCACCCCTCAGGGCGGGGCGGCCGCATCCACTCGGGCACCGCAGTCATGCCGTCACCGTAGCATTCGGTAGTCGCGGTCCCGGCCTCCTGCGCTCGCTCGCCCAGGCTCTGCTCCGCCACGGAACGCGTTGGACCTCCGCTTCGACGTCCGAGCCCGCCGGTACGGTCGGGCCATGGTCACGACGTTGACACCCACGCTCCCGGACAGCCGGGCCGGCGGGCGGATCGGCGGCGCGCCGCCGGTCGCGATCGAGTCCCATCCGGTGCTGACGACACATCGTTACCTCCTGACACTTCCTGCGGACTGCGCGCCCTGGACCGGCGGTCGTGAGGTGTCGGTGCTGCTGCGCGAGGGATTCGATATCGTCGACGACGACCTTGCCTATCCGGACATGGCGATGCGGGCCGTCCTGCACCGGCCCTCGTCGCGGGGCTCCCGCCCGGAACTCGGCTGGCCCGGGCTGCGCTCCGCGTCATTGACGGAGTGCGGCGACGACATCGTTCCGTTCGTGCGCATCGGCACCGAACCGGTGCTCATCCAGAACGACCCGACCTACGCGGACGCGGTGCTCGCCGACGGGCACGACTTCCTCTTCCAGGTCGACGAGGAGGGGTGGCCGGTGGCAGCCGAACTGGAGGACATGGTCGGGTCCTACCTCTGGGGATACGGCTCGGTGTACTTCTACGGCACGCTGCGGGAGGACGGCACGGTGGACGAGGTCGTGGCCGGGTTCATCGACTTCTGACCACCGCCCCGCCCCTGACGTCGCGGGCCGGGGTGAGCCGCGCGTCACACCGTCGCGGGCAGCGGGTCGGGGCGGTGCGGGCCTACCGTGACGGCGTGGCGTTGCGACTGGAACCGATGACCGACGAGCAGTACCTCCGCTACCGGGAACACGCCGAGGAGGACTACGCGCGCAACATCGTCGCCTCCGGGGCGATGCCGCTGCCGGAGGCGCGGGAGAAGGCCCGGCAGGACTTCCAGGGTCTGCTGCCCGACGGCCTGGCCACCGAGGGGCACCGGCTGTGGACGGCGTACGACGGCGACGTCGAGGTCGGTCGGCTCTGGCTGCACCTGGAGCAGAAGTCCGACGGCCTGCACGCCTTCGGCTACGACTTCGAGGTGCGCGAGGAGCTGCGCCGCCGGGGCCACGGCCGGGCGATCATCGAGGCCGCCGAGCGGGTGTGCCGGGAGCTGGGGGTGGTCGCCATCGGGCTGAACGTCTTCGGCTTCAACACCGGCGCGCGGGCGCTCTACGAGCAGATGGGCTTCGAGGCCACCGCCATCCGCATGATCAAAAGGCTGTAGTAAGCCGGCGCACCCCGGGGTCGGGACGGTGTGCCCCGACCCCGGCCGGTCGACCCCTCAGCGGCGGTAGACCGAGATGTGCGACGTGCTGGTGTCGTCGAACGGGTGCCGGTGCCAGTCGGCGTACCGCTCGACGAGCCGCAGGCCGGCCCGGTGGGCCAGCTCGTCGATCTGCTCCGGCCAGCAGTAGCGCATCGCGAAGGGTTCCAGGTGCACGCCGTCGCGGTCGAAGGTGATGGTCTGCCGGACGAAGGTCTGCGCCGCCCGGTCGTACTGGTGCAGCCGGATGGTGGCCGAGTCCTCGGTCACCGACCGCATCTGCACCTGTTCGTCCCGGTCGAAGGTGGCCGGGTCGGGCACGAACGCCTCGACGACGAACTCGCCGCCGGGGGCCAGCACCCGGGCCACGTTGCGGAAGCAATCCTGCTGCCGCTCGGCACGGACCAGGTTGAACAGGGTGTTGAACACCAGGTAGACCAGCCGGTACGGGCCTGTCACCGGCACGTCGGCCATGTCGCCGACGGTCACCGGGATGCCGTCGCCGCCGGACTTGGCGCGCAGCTTCGCCACCATCTCCGGTGACGCCTCCACCCCGTCGACGGGTACGCCCCGCCCGGCGAGCGGCAACGCCACCCGACCCGTCCCGACGGCGAGTTCGAGCACCCGCCCGTCGCCGGCCCGCTCGGCGAGGAAGTCCACCGCCGGGCCCGGGTCGGGGTTGCCGGGGCTGTCGTACCTGTCGGCCCACATCCTGCCGAAGTGGCCCGGATCATCGAACACCGACATCAGCGACCCCCGTACGGGGTGCCGGCCGGTCTGGTGTCACCGGCGCATGGTCGCGCCGTCACTGCCGTGGTGGTGCTGGTGGTCACGAAGCCTCGATTCCCGCTGTCTGTCGATGGTGGGCGCCTGGGTGGACCTCGTGGCGTACGACATGTCGTCTGCTCCCTCCGGTCGGCTTCGTCCCCAGCCAAGCAGCGGGCCGGTCAGCGGGGCAACCCGGTTTCCGGGCGGGTCAGGTCGAGCGTCCAGTGCCGGGTGCGGATGACCTGGTCGTTGAACTCGACGTCCTCCTCGCCGAGCAGACTGAATCCGAGCGCCCGGCAGATCGCGTTCGACGGCCCGTTGGTGACCGCCGGGAAGGCGTGCACGGTGTCCGCCCGCTCCTCGGTGCGGGCCTGGTCGAGCAGCGCCCGGACGGCACGTTTGGCCAGGCCCTGACCCTGGAACTCGGGCAGCACCATCCAGCCGATCTCGGCGACCGCCTCGTCGTCCGGCCCGCGCCAGAGGGTGACGGTGCCGGCGACCGCGTCGTCCACCACGATCATCTTGATCAGCGCGACGCCGTCGGCGGCGAGCCGGGCGTCCCGGCGGACCTGCCGGGCCACGTGGGTGGCCGGCAGCGGCCCGCCGAGTTCGGCCATCATCGCCGGGTCGCAGCGCATCCGCTGGTACGCCTCGACGTCGGTGGCCAGCACGTCACGCAGGAACACGCCGCACCCGCTCCCGCCGGCCACTGTGGAGACCCGTCCGCATGCGCCCGAGTATTCCAAAGGCCGACCCGCCGCGGGGGTCAGGCGGTGCGGGCCGGGGCGAGGGACCGGGCCAGCCGGGCGAGACCGTCATCGCCGTGACCGGCGGCGATCGCCTGCTCGACGACCGACCGGGCGGCGCGCAACACCCCGGAGTCGATCCCGTGGGCGTCGGTGGTCGCGATGACGTGGCCGAGGCCCGCGCCGGCCGAGGCGACGGTGGACCGGTCGCCGGGGAACCGGTCCTCGGTGAGCTGGTCGGCGAAGCGGGCCGTCATCTCGGCCAGCATCGGGGCGATCCCGGCCGCGTACCGGGCGAACGACCGGGGGGCGATGCCCTCGGCCGAGGCCAGCGCGAAGGCGTGGGTCAGACCGCTGACCGCCGTGCCGAACAGGTCGAGCAGCGCCATGTCGTACGCCGCCGCCGCGCCCGGGTCCGGGCCGAGGTATGCGGGGGTGCCGCCGAAGGCCGCCAGGACGGGCCGGACGGCGTCGAAGCCGGACCGGCTGCCGCACCACAGGGCCGTGGCGGCGGGTGTGCCGATGGTCGGCGTCGGGGACAGGATGGCGCCCTTCACCAGGTCGACCCGGTGCCCGGTGGCCCAGTCCGCCAGCGCCCGCGCCTCGTCCGGCCGGCAGGTGGTGACGTCGACGACTGTCCGCCCGGCCCAGTCGTCGTGGGCGGCCAGCACGGTGCCGACCGCCGCCGGGCCCCGCAGGCAGGTGATCACGACGGGGGCGGCCCGGACCGCCCCGGTGACGGTCGGCGCGGCGGTCGCGCCGAGTGCGACGAGGGGTCCGGCCCGGTCCGGCGTACGGTTCCAGACGGTCGTCGGCGTCCCGGCGGAGATCAGGGTGGCGGCGAGCGCCCGGCCCATCGGACCCAGGCCGAGCACCGCCACCGGCGTACGGTGCGTGAGTTGTCGATCGCTCATGCCGGGGACGGTAGACCTTCTCGTTGACGTGAAGGTCAAGTCCGCGGTCTGCTGTGTGGCATGCGGATCGGTGAACTGGCCCGGCGGGCCGGGGTGAGCACCCGGGCCCTGCGCTACTACGAGGAGCAGGGCCTGCTGCGGCCGCAACGGCGGCCGAGCGGCTACCGCGACTACGGCGAGCAGGCGCTGACCACGGTGAAGCACATCCGGCTGCTGCTCTCGGCCGGGCTCGGTACGGCCGTGATCGCCGAGATCCTGCCCTGCGTGCCGGACGACACCACGGTGCTCGCCCCCACCTGCCCCGAACTGCTCGACGGCCTGGCCGGGGAGCGGGCCCGGATCACCGCGTCCATCCAGCGGCTCACCGCGGCCCGGGACATCCTCGACGCCCTGATCGCCACCGGTGGTCCCGCCCGCCGACCGTGAGGTGGGCCGCCGGAGGCCGGGGCGTCGGCGGGCGGACCGGTGGTCAGGAGATGTAGTGCAGGATCACGTTGTGCACGTGGTGGCTCTTCTGCGCGCCCCGGAACTCCACCTCGTAGGTGTGGGTGCCGACGTGCACGGCGATCGCGCCGGTGGAGAAGAACTCCCCGCCCCACGACTTGTTGCTCACCACGCTCACGCTGGTGATCTTCGAGTAGGGGATGCTGGTGATCGCGAACTTCTTGCCCACGAACGACCGGTCCTGGATGATCACCCGTCGGTCGGTCAGGCCGATGAACCCGGTCCCGGTGCCGATGGCGTCGTAGACGGCGATGATCTGTTCCCCGTCGAGTAGTCCACTGCGGATCTGCTGGAACTGCTCCTTGCGGTCGTACGTCACATTTGCCATGGGTTCCACGGTAGGAAGTGGGCGCCAGTGTCGGCCGGTGCCCGTCCGTCAGCCCGGTCGACTAGTCTCCCCATGCCTGGCCGGACGCGGGCGACGGGGGAGGGAAGCGGTGTGACCAGCGAACGTTCCGAGACGCAGCCCGCCGACGAGTCGCGGCCGGAGCCGCCGGACACCTCGGTCGGCGCCGACGACGCGGCCCCGGCCGACGCGGCGACCCCGGCCCCCGCCGGTGCCGATGCGCCCCCGTCCCCTGCGGCTGCCCCGGCCCCCGCCGCCAAGGCTCAGGCCCCTGCCGGTGGCGAGGCCCCTGCCGGTGGCGAGGCCCCGGCCCGAGGCGAGGCCCCGGCCCGAGGCGAGGCCCCGGCCCGAGGCGATGGCGAGACTCCGGCTTCGGGCGGCGGCCCGGCTTCGGGCGGCGGCCCGGCTTCGGGCGGCGGCCCGGCTCCGGGCGGCGGCCCGGCCCCGGGCGGCACCGGGGACGCGGAGGCGGGCCGGGAGCCGCGTGCCGTGCCCGACTGGGAGCCGTGGCCGCAGCGTCCCGCCGCCCGGGGCCGGCTGAACCGGCTGGCCGTGGTCACGCTGGTGCTGGGCCTGCTCGGCGGGGTGCTGGCACCGGTCACCGCCGGCTTCGCGCTGCGCCGGATCAGGCGGGACGGCGAGCGGGGCCGGGGCCTGGTGATCGCCGGGCTGGTGCTGCTCGGGGGCTGGGTGCTGGCCGGCCTGGTGGCCCTGGGCGTCACGATGACCGGGTCCGATCCGGACCCCGGGCTACGCGGGCTGCGGGTGGGGGACTGTTTCCGGGTGCCGTCCGGCGCGACCGCCAGCCGGACCGCGCCCGAGGAGGTCACCCGGGTCGCCTGCGACACCCCGCACCACGCCGAGTACGTCGACGACTTCCCCGCCTACGAGCGTTCCGCCGACGAGCGGTACCCCGGCGCGGCGGTGCTCTCCCAGCGGGCCGAGACGCTCTGCCGGCAGCGGCAGCGCAGCTACGTGGTGGACCCGCTGGGCCTGCCGGCCGAGGTGCGGCTGAGCTGGTACCTGCCGACCCGGGTCGACTGGTCCACCGACCCCACCATCACCTGCTATCTGACCGCCCCGGGCGGGTTGTCCCGGTCGCTGCGGATGGACACCACGGTGCTCGACCCGGCGCAGCTCGGCTACCTGTTGGCCAGCCGGGACTGGGCCGAGGCGCGCGCCGCCCTGGTGGCCGGCGCGCCGACCAGCACCCCGGCCGGGCTGCGGGACGCGGTGCGCCGGGCCGAGAGCATCCACACCGACATGTGGTTCCGGCTGCGCCGGGAGACCTGGCCGGAGGCGGTCCGCCCGGCGATGGAGCGGCTGCTCACCGAGATGGAGCAGGACGAGCCGGCCTGGCGGGACGCCGACGGCGAACCCGACCGGGGTCGGCTGCTCCAGGTGGTCGCGCAGGCCGGGCAGCATCCGGACCCGGCCACCGAGCTGGCCGTACGCCAGGCGCTGGGGTTGCCGACGGCGCAGGGCGAGCCGATGCGCTGAGCCGACCGAGGGTGGTGTTCCGACCACTCGGCGCGGACGGGTCGGACGTTGCGCCGACCGCCCCGTGCCCCGGACGGCTCTAGGCTGGCGGCGGGGACACGGCTGACGACGGGGGTCGACGATGGCGGAAGCGGGCGGGCCTGGGTCGCCGCCGGGCGTTCAGTCCGCCATCACCGCGCGGTACGCGTCCTCGATCCGGGCGGCGAGCAGCACCTCGCCCTCGGTGAGCGGTTCCCCGTCACCGTGCCCGACCCGGATGCGGGTCTCGGTGTCCCGCCGGCTGATGTCCGGTCGTAGCCGCAGCGCGTCCGCGACGACCTTGACCCGCTCGGTCAGCGCCGCGTGCTGGGTGTCGTCCATGACCAGGGTGCGGCGGATCTGCTCTCCGTCGCGGGTCCACCCGTGCAGGAGCGTGAGGGCGTCACTGAGATAGTCGTGCTTGCTTCGACTGGTGAACAGCGCGCGCATCACCGCACCTCCCAGGCGCCGTTGCCGGCTTGTGGCCAAATCGTCGCCGTCCCGTGTCCTCGTGGTGTTAACAGTCTGTCGGCCTCATGGCGGTGTGTCCACGCCCACACTTCCGTCTCTTATTGGCCTACCGGTCGGCCACGGTACCCAAACCGACGATTGATCTGGCACGCTGGACGCCCGTGCAGACCGAACGGCGTAGCGGAAACGGACCGACCGACCGGCGTGAGCCGAGGGTGGTCGTAGGAGCGGCGATCATCTCCGCCGGGCGGGTGCTCGCCTGCGCGCGTACCGCGCCCCCCGAGGTCGCCGGCATGTTCGAGTTCCCCGGCGGCAAGGTCGAGCCGGGCGAGAGCGAGACGGCGGCGCTGGTCCGCGAGTGCGCCGAGGAGCTGGCCGTCCGGGTGGAGGTCGGCGACCGGGTCGGCCGGGACGTCCGGATGGCCCACGGCCGGTCGGTGCTGAAGGTGTACGCGGCACGCCTGCTGCACGGCGACCAGCCCCGCGCGCTGGAACACTCCGCGATGCGCTGGCTGACCGCCGACGAACTGCACAGTGTCACCTGGCTCCCCGCCGACGTGCCCATCGTGGCCGCCCTCCGCCCGCTGCTGGCCGCCGGCTGACGGCGGCGGGTGCCCGGCCGACACGGCGACGGGGGCCGACGGCGTGTGCCGTCGACCCCCGTCGACCTCGTCGTGCCCGCTCCGGCGGATGTCGCGCCGTAGCGATGCCGGCCGTCCCGGCCCGGTACCGTTCGTCCGGTCCGGTGCCTGTCGGGCCGGCCTGGCGCCCGTCGGGCTGGTTCAGCGCCCGTCGGGCTGGTTCAGTGCCCGGTCGGGCCGGTTCAGCGCCGGTCAGGCTGGTTCAGCGCCTGTCGGACCGGTTCAGTGCTTCTCGTCCTGGCTCGGGTGGGCGAAGTTGAGGTGCTCCGGCGGCAGCGGGAAGGTGACGTCGTCACCGAACGGCGACGGGGCCGCCGCCCGGTCGAAAGTCAACTCCGTCAGCGGGAGCTTGCCCCGGTCGTCGACCGCCGGCATGGTCGGGTGCGGGACCTCGCGGTGCCAGTTCACGCCCTGCTGGGCCTGGGCCTCCGCAGCCGGGTCGCCGGAGCCTCCGGCGTGCGAGTGGACTCCAGCCTGACGGGCGCCGCTGTGCACCACGGACCCCTTTCCCCCGCTGTTCGCGGTACTCGGGGGCGTCTCGCCCCGACGGAAGATCTTGCTACCGAGCCATACCAGGGGATCGTACCTGCGGTCGACGACCCGTTCCTTCATGGGGATGATCCCGTTGTCGGTGATCTTGATGTGCTCGGGGCAGACCTCGGTGCAGCACTTGGTGATGTTGCAGAAGCCGAGCCCCTGCTCCTGCTGCGCGTACTGCTTGCGGTCGGTCTTCGCGTCCAGCGGGTGCATGTCCAGCTCGGCGGCGCGGATGAAGAACCGGGGGCCGGAGAAGGCCGGCTTGTTCTCCTCGTGGTCGCGGATCACGTGGCACACGTTCTGGCACAGGAAGCACTCGATGCACTTGCGGAACTCCTGCGAGCGTTCCACGTCGACCTGCTGCATCCGGTACTCGCCCGGGGCCAGGTCGGCCGGCGGGGCGAAGGCCGGCGTCTCCCGCGCCTTCTCGTAGTTGAACGAGACGTCCGTGACCAGGTCCCGGATCACCGGGAAGGTGCGCAGCGGGGTGACCGTGACGGTCTCGGACTCCTCGAACGTCGACATCCGCGTCATGCAGCTCAGCCGGGGCTTACCGTTGATCTCCATCGAGCAGGAGCCGCACTTGCCCGCCTTGCAGTTCCACCGGCAGGCCAGATCCGGCGCGTCGGTGGCCTGGAGCCGGTGGATGACGTCGAGGACGACCTCGCCCTCGTTCACCTCGACCGAGTAGTCCTGGAGGTCACCGCCGGTCTCGTCGCCCCGCCAGATGCGGAAATCCCTCTTGCTTCCCATCAGTTGCTCGCCTCCTCACCGACGGCGTCGAAGTCGGCCAGCTCCTCGTCGGTCAGGTACTTGGCCAGCTCGGTACGGTCGAAGAGGCCGATCAGCTCGGCCCGCATCTTCGGCAGCGGCTTGTGCTCCAGCCGGACGGTGTCCCCGTCGAGGGCGCAGACCAGGTTGACCCGACGCCACCGGGGGTCCATGGTCGGGAAGTCCTCCCGGGTGTGCCCACCGCGCGACTCCTGCCGCTCCAGCGCCGCCTTCGCGGTGCACTCCGAGACGACGAGCATGTTGCGCAGGTCCAGCGCCAGGTGCCAGCCCGGGTTGTAGCGCCGGCCGCCGACCGCGCTCACCTTCGCCACCCGCTCGCGCAGCTCGGCCAGCCGGCGCAGGGCGTCGACCAGCTCACCCTCCCGGCGGATGATCCCGACCAGGTCTCCCATCACCGCCTGGAGGTCCTGCTGGAGGGTGTAGGGGCTCTCCCCGGTGTCCCGCTGCAACGGCGCCAGCGCCGCCTCCACGGCGGTCTCCACCGCGCTCACCGGCACCTTCGGGCGCGAGGTCAACTGATCGGTGTACGACGCCGCGTGCCCGCCCGCCCGCTTGCCGAAGACCAGCAGGTCGGACAGGGAGTTGCCGCCCAGCCGGTTGGAGCCGTGCATGCCACCGGAGACCTCACCGGCGGCGAACAGTCCCTGCACGGTGCCGTACGCGGCCCCGGAGTCCGGGTCCACCTCCACGCCGCCCATCACGTAGTGGCAGGTCGGCCCGACCTCCATCGGCTCGGCCGTGATATCGACGTCGGCCAGCTCCTTGAACTGGTGGTACATCGACGGTAGCCGGCGACGGATCTCGTCGGCCGAACGCCGGGAGGCGATGTCCAGGTAGACGCCGCCGGCCGGCGTACCCCGACCGGCCTTGACCTCGCTGTTGATCGCGCGGGCGACCTCGTCGCGGGGCAGCAGCTCCGGCGGACGCCGGTTGTTGTCCGGATCGGTGTACCAGCGGTCCGCCTCCTCCTCGGTCTCCGCGTACTGCTTGCGGAAGACGTCGGGGACGTAGTCGAACATGAACCGCTTGCCGTCGGAGTTCTTCAGCACGCCGCCGTCGCCCCGGACCGACTCGGTGACCAGGATGCCCTTCACCGAGGGCGGCCAGACCATGCCGGTCGGGTGGAACTGGAGGAACTCCATGTTGATCAGCGTGGCCCCGGCGCGCAGCGCCAGCGCGTGCCCGTCGCCGGTGTACTCCCAGGAGTTCGAGGTGACCTTGTAGGACCGGCCGACCCCGCCGGTGGCCAGCACCACCGCCGGCGCCTCGAACAGGATGAACTCGCCGGACTCCCGGTAGTAGCCGAACGCGCCGGCCACCCGGTCCCCGTCGAGCAGCAGCTCGGTGATGGTCGTCTCGGAGAACACCCGGATCCGGGCCTCGTAGTCGCCGAGGTCGCGCTTGTCCTCCTGCTGCAGGGAGACGATCTTCTGCTGGAGGGTGCGGATCAGCTCCAGGCCGGTACGGTCACCGACGTGCGCCAGCCGGGGGTACTCGTGCCCGCCGAAGTTGCGCTGGGAGATCTTGCCGTCCTTCGTCCGGTCGAAGAGCGCCCCGTACGTCTCCAGCTCCCAGATCCGCTGCGGCGACTCCTTCGCGTGCAGCTCGGCCATCCGGAAGTTGTTGAGGAACTTGCCGCCGCGCATGGTGTCGCGGAAGTGCACCTGCCAGTTGTCCCGGCTGTTCACGTTCCCCATCGCGGCCGCCGCGCCGCCCTCGGCCATCACGGTGTGCGCCTTGCCGAAGAGCGACTTGGAGATGATCGCGGTCTTCTTGCCGGCGAGCCGGGCCTCGATCGCCGCGCGCAGGCCGGCGCCGCCGGCCCCGATCACGACGACGTCGTAGTGGTGTCGTTCGATGCGAGTGGTAGTGGTCATGTCGCCGCGCCCTCTAGTTGATGAACCGCAGGTCGGTGAACCAGCCGGCGGCGATGGCCATCACGTAGAAGTCGGTGAAGGCCAGCGTGCCGAGGGTGATCCAGGCGAGCTGCATGTGCCGGGTGTTCAGCTTGGACACGAACGTCCAGGCCCGGTACCGCACCGGGTGCGCGGAGAAGTGCTTGAGCCGCCCGCCGATGATGTGCCGGCACGAGTGGCAGGAGATGGTGTACGCCCACAGCATCACCACGTTGCCCAGCAGGATGATGTTGCCCAGCCCGAAGCCGAAGCCCTGCGGCGAGTGGAAGGCCAGGACCGCGTCCCAGGTGTTGATCAGCGAGATGATCGCGGCGGCGTAGAAGAAGTAGCGGTGCAGGTTCTGCCCGAGCAGCGGGAACCGGGTCTCCCCGGAGTAGGACTTGTGCCCGTCCGGCACGGCGCAGGCCGGCGGCGACAGCCAGAACGACCGGTAGTACGCCTTGCGGTAGTAGTAGCAGGTCAACCGGAACAGCAGCAGGAACGGCAGGGTCAGTGCCGCATCCGGGATGATCCACCAGCCGGGCAGGAAACTGCCGAAGTGCGAGGAGCCCTCGACGCACCGGTCGGTCACACAGGGGGAGTAGAACGGCGTCAGGTAGTGGTACTGGTCCACCCAGTACCACTTGTGCATGAACACCCGGACGGTCGCGTACGCCACCCAGGCGCTGAGCCCGACGACGGTGATCAGGGGGGCGAACCACCAGCGGTCGGTCCGCAACGTCTTCGCCGCGATGGCGGCGCGCGCCCGCGCCCCCCGCGGCTTCGTTGCCGTTGATGTCATTCGAGTCGTCTTCCTGACGGGACGGGCCCTCGCGGGCGGCGGTTCACGTTCCGTGCCGGTCAGTGGACCGGCCGGACCGTGTCCACTGCCGCGTGGTGCGCAAGCAGGCTGCCACGCCGGGACATCGGCGCAGCTAAGTGACACACGTTACGCCGATCATCACGATCGGGCCGCGCAACGCAGTGTCCCGTGTGTCCCGCACCTTGGAAAGACCCGAGCCATGATCAATGTGCGGTGGGCGGCAGGCGGCTGCGGGGCCGGCCGCGCGGGCGCTGCGGCACCGGTCAGCCCGACGCGCCGCCGGTGAAGTTCCACGAGGCCAGCCGCAGTGGCGGCCCCTCCCACCAGCCGCCGTCGAACCGGTCCGGCTGCCGGACCGGCCGCCGGCCGAGGCCGAGCACCGCCCCCGGTCCCAACGCCCGGGGGTACGCCTCGGTGAACCGGAAGTTCCGCACCGCCCGCACCGGCACGCCGTCCTCGACCAGCCACACCCCGTTGCGGGTCAACCCGGTGATCACCAGACTCTTCGGATCGAGCACCCGGGTGTACCAGAAGTCGCTGACCAGCAGCCCCCGGGCCATCGGCGCGACCAGCGCGGCGGTGTCCGCGTCCGCCACCGCCCCCGCCGGGCCGCCGCCCTGTGGGCTCACCGCACCGCCCTGCGGGCCCGCCGCGCCGCCGTCCGCACCTCCGTCGGCAGCCGCCGGCGGTGCACCGGGCATCCGGAGATTGCGGGGGATCGGGCCGAAGGTGGCGCCGCCCGGCGCCCCGTGGCCGGTCGACGACGTGCCCGCCCCGGCGGCGCTGCGCCGGTCGTGAGCCACCGCGCGGGTGGTGCCCGCCTCGACCAGGGTCAGCGCCGCACGCGGGGTGCCCTCCAGGTCGAACGGCATCGCACCGCCGTACGTCGGATCGTCGAGGAGGGTCACCGCCGGATCGAACTGGGCGGTGCCGGGGCGGGCGAACGACTGACCCTCGACGTGCCGCTTGCCGTTGAAGCCGTACCAGGCGAGATTCTGCAACAGGTCGGCCACCGCGGCCGGTTCGAGGACCACCTCGTACCGGCCCGGGGGTAGCTCGACCGGGTCGGCGGCGGCCCGTGCCTTCGCCGCCGCCCGGAGCCCCAGGACCGTGCCGTCCACCTCGTCGAGGCGACCGGCGCAGAGCCGGGCCACCCCGTCCGCGCCGGCCGTGCGGGCGATGCCGTCCATCGCCGCCTCGGTGGTGCGCCCCTGCGCCGCCTGGCCGGCCGAGTTGGCGAACGCCCCCGACCGGTAGGAGGTGCGGCAGTACCCGGCCGCCTCCAGCCCGCCCACCGCGTCGACGAAGGCCCGGACCCGGTCGGCGCGGGCCGCCGGCTCGGCATAGGCGGTCGCCTCGTCGAGCAGGCCGTTGGAGCGCACCGCCGACGGTGGGGTCAGCCCCGGCCAGGCCGGGTCGGGCGGGCAGAGCCGGGCCGCGGTGAGGGTCCGCCCGACCAGGGCCCGCAGCCCGTCCGGGCCGACCAGGCTGCCGCCTCCGGCGGCCGTCCGGCCGTCGACGTGCACCCGCAGTCGGACCGTCACCTGCGACTCGGCGACGTTCTGGTGGATGAACGAGTTGGCGAACCGGGTCAACGCCAGATCGTGCCGGACGACGGTGACCTCGGCCTCGGCGGCCGGGCCGGCGATCTCGTGGACCAGCTCCACCACCCGGGCGGCGACGTCCAGCTCGGTCGCTCCGGGTTCCCGCAGGCCGGTCATGCCCGCACCCCCACCCGGACGCCCCGGAACCGGGCCGGTGCCGCCGGATGCCCGGTGTGCCCGATCTGGCCGGGCTGGCCCTTGCCACAGTTCGGGGTGCCCCACGGGACGATCTCGGAGGAGAGCATGTCCATCGACCGCCAGAACAGCGGACCGATGCCGGTGTAGGTGGGGTTGCGCAGCATCCGGCCGCGCCGGCCGTTGCGCACCTCCCAGGCGATCTCGCAGCCGAACTGGAAGTTCAGCCGCCGGTCGTCGATCGACCAGGATCGGTTGACGTCCATCAGCACCCCGTCGTCGGTGGCCGCGATGATCTCGTCGAGGGTGTGTGGACCGGGTTCCAGGCCCACGTTGGTCATCCGCACCATCGGCAGCCGTGCCCAGCCGTCGGCGCGTACGCTGCCGCCGTGACCGAGGCCGGCGACGGCGGCCGAGTCCCGGCCGGCGAGCACCCCGACCCAGCGGCCCTCGCGTACCGCGTCGCGTTTGACCGCCGGGGAGCCCTCGTCGTCGAAGCCGAAGCTGCCCAGCGCGCCGGGGATCGTCGGGTCGATGGTGATGTTCATCAGCTCGGAGCCGTAGCGCAGCGACCCGAGCTGGGCCAGGTCGAGCCAGGAGGTGCCGGCGAAGGCGGCCTCCCAGCCGAGGATGCGGTCCAGCTCGATGGCGTGCCCGACCGACTCGTGGATCTGCAACGCGAGCTGCTCGTCGCCCAGGATGAGGTCGGTCTCGCCGGCCGGGCACTGCGGGGCGGTGAGCAGCGCCCGGGACTCGTCGGCGATCCGGGCGGCGTGCGCGGTCAGATCGAGCGACTCGACCAGCTCCCACCCGGTGGTGCCGTACTGGCCCCGATAGCTCGGCCAGGAGCGGCGCTGGGTCTCGTGCTCGCCGATCGAGGTGGCCGAGATGCCGCCGCCACACTCGCGGATGTGCTGGTCGATGCGGTGCCCCTCGCTGGAGACGAACCACTTGCGGGTGTCCCAGATCTGGTAGAGCCCCTCGGCCAGGTCGGCCCCCTGCCCGCGTGCCGCCTCGGTGGCCCGGGTCAGCAGGTCGCCCTTGTCGGACAGCGGCACGCCGAGCGGGTCGACCGCGCAGTCGGAGGACCAGCTCGCCACCACCGGCTCGGCCGGGGTCAGCGTGATCGGCGGGCCGGCCACCCGGGCGCTCGCGGCGGCCACCTCCGCGGCCCGCCGGCCGGCCGCGCGGGCCGCCGCGTCGGACAGCTCGGGTACGGCGTGGAAGCCCCACCCCGACCCGACCAGCGCGCGTACGCCCAGGCCGAGGCTCTCGTCCTGGGTCAGCTCCTCGATCGCGCCGTTGCGCGCGGACATCGACTCGTAGCGCAGGTGCATCACCCGGGCGTCGGCATACCGGGCGCCCGCGTCGAGAGCGGCCTGTACGGCTGCGGCTGCCGCGTCGAACTCGGTCATGGACCGACCCTAGGCCAGTCCACCGACATCCGTCAGGGCACCAGATCCTCGGGCCGGATCGTGGCCTGCACCGGCTCGAGTAGGCGCAGGGCCTCGCCCCGTTTGGTGGCGGAGTGTTCCGTGTAGTGGCGTCCCCGCCGACGGTAGAGGCGTAGCGCGCCGGTCTTCTGCTCCACCAGCAGATACCACCCGATGCCGGCGGCCGCGTAGTAGTGCATCTTGAGGACCTTGTCGGTGGACGCGTTGCTCGGCGAGATGATCTCGCAGACGAGGTGCACCTCGTCCGCCTCGATCATCGGCTCGTCCAGATTCACGGGGTCGGTGATGACGAGGTCGGGGATCGGGATGCGGCCGGGGCGAAGCCGGACGTTCACCGCCTCCAGCAGTTCCAGACCGGCCTGCTCGGCCGCCGGTTCGAGTATGTTGCCCAGCTTGCGCGAGATGCGCTGGTGGCGGGGGGTGGGGGCTGGGGTCACGTGGAGGCTCCCGTCGAAGAGTTCGACGCGTTGAGATGTCTCGTCGAGGGAGAGGTACTCCTCTTCGGTCCACGGTCCGTCGTGGCCGAACACCGCTGCGGTCATGGTCGGTCACCTCCTCCTCGTGTCGCCGGGCATCCCCCACCGGGCACCCCGCCCATGGTCGCACCCCGGGTGCGACCGGACGGCGTCCGCACCGTGTGGCGACTACGCTGTCGTCCGGTGACAGCTCCCGCCCCGTAGCTTATTTTCAGCCTCGGTTGTTTGTTGTAGGTTCCCTACAACCCGAGGAGGCGGTCGTGGACAGTCCGCACGTAGCGCCGTCCGGTCCGCCGGACGCCCGCCCGGACGCGCCCGGGAAATCCGACGGCCGACGTCCGGCCGTGCCGACGCCGCGCGGCGACGACCAGTACCTGCGGGTGGACGACCTGCGGGTGCGGTTCGACACGGCCGACGGCGTGGTGCGCGCGGTCGACGGGGTGTCCTTCGCCGTGCCGCGCGGCCGGACGCTCGGCATCG
This sequence comes from Micromonospora sp. WMMD723, assembly GCF_049863385.1. Classification (NCBI taxonomy): domain Bacteria; kingdom Bacillati; phylum Actinomycetota; class Actinomycetes; order Micromonosporales; family Micromonosporaceae; genus Micromonospora; species Micromonospora sp. WMMD723. Next base: position 947,255 of record NZ_JBMKNR010000001.1, on the reverse strand, counting down.
TCGGCGAGTCGGGCTCCGGCAAGAGCGTCACCGCGCTGGCCGTCCTCGGCCTGCACGACCCCCGACGCGGCACCGTCACCGGCACGATCAGCGTCGGCGGGCGGCAACTCGTCGGCCTTGGCGAGGACCGGGTACGTCGGCTGCGCGGCCGGGACATGGCGATGATCTTCCAGGACCCGCTCTCCGCGCTGCACCCCTACTACAGCGTGGGGCGGCAGATCGCCGAGGCGTACCGGGTGCACCACCCCCGGGCGGGACGGCGGGCGGTGCGGGCCCGTGCGGTGGAGATGCTCGACCGGGTGGGCATCCCGCAGCCGGCCCGCCGCTACGACCAGTACCCGCACGAGTTCTCCGGCGGGATGCGGCAGCGGGCGATGATCGCGATGGCGCTGGTCAACGACCCGGCCCTGGTCATCGCCGACGAGCCGACCACCGCGCTGGACGTGACGGTGCAGGCCCAGATCCTCGACCTGCTCGCCGACCTCCAGGCCGAGTTCCACACCGCGATCGTGCTGATCACCCACGACCTGGGGGTGGTCGCCCAGGTCGCCGACGACGTGCTGGTCATGTACGCCGGGCGGGTGGTCGAGCGGGGGAGCGTGACGCAGGTGCTCCGCCGGCCGCAGCATCCGTACACCTGGGGGTTGCTGTCCAGCGTGCCGTCGCTGCACGGCGACCCGGACGCGGACCTGGTGCCCATCCCGGGCAACCCGCCCTCGCTGATCCACCTGCCGGCCGGCTGCGCGTTCCACCCCCGCTGCCGGTACGCCGGCGACCGCTCCCGCGCCGAGGTGCCGCAGCTCGTCCCGGCCGGCGCGGACGGCCACCTGGTCGCCTGTCACCTGCCCGCCGACGACCGCGCCCGGCTGGCCGCCGTGGCCCTGGGCGGGAGGCGGCTGCCATGAGCGCGAGGAGCGTAGCGCAGCGGAGTCCCGCAGTCGCGGGCGAGAGGTGGCTGCCATGAGCGCGAGGAACGTAGCGCAGCGGAGTCCCGCAGTCGCGGGCGAAAGGTGGCTGCCATGAGCGCGAGGAACGTAGCGCAGCGGAGTCCCGCAGTCGCGGGCCAGAGGTGGCTGCCATGAACGCGGCCGAGCCGTTGCTGCGGGTGCGGGGGTTGACCAAGCACTTCCCGGTCCGCACCGGCCTGTGGTCGCGGGGACTGGTGCGGGCGGTGGACGGGCTGGACTTCGACGTGCGGCCCGGCGAGACGTTGGGCCTGGTGGGGGAGTCCGGCTGCGGCAAGAGCACCACCGGCCGGATGCTGGTCCGGCTGCTGGAGCCGACCGCCGGGACGATCGAGTTCGCCGGTCGGGACATCACCCACGCCCCTCGGCGTGAGCTGCGTCCGCTACGGCAGGACCTGCAGATCATCTTCCAGGACCCGTACGCCTCGCTGAACCCCCGGCACACCGTCGGGCGGATCGTGGCGATGCCGTTGCAGGTCAACGGGATCGACCCGCCCGGCGGGGTGAAGGCGCGGGTCCGCGAGCTGCTGGAGCTGGTCGGGCTGAACCCGGAGCACTACAACCGCTACCCGCACGAGTTCTCCGGCGGGCAGCGGCAGCGGGTCGGGATCGCCCGCGCGCTGGCCCTGCGGCCGAAACTGATCGTCGCCGACGAGCCGGTCTCCGCCCTCGACGTCTCGATCCAGGCGCAGGTGGTGAACCTGCTGCGGGACCTGCAACGCGACCTCGGCCTGGCGTTCGTGTTCATCGCGCACGACCTGGCCGTGGTGCGGCACTTCTGCCAGCGGGTCGCGGTGATGTACCTGGGCCGGATCGTGGAGATCGGCGACCGGGACGACATCTACCGGTCTCCCCGGCACCCGTACACCCGGGCGCTGCTGTCGGCGGTCCCGGAGGTGGGCGTTCCGGGTGGGGCGGGGCGGATCAGGCTGACCGGGGACGTACCCACGCCGCTGGACCCGCCGTCGGGCTGCCGGTTCCGGACCCGGTGTCCCCGGGCGCGGGACGTCTGCGCCCGCGAGGAACCGGCGCTGGTGGCCGACGGCGGCGGCCGGCGCGCCACCGCCTGCCACTTCCCGGAGACCGGACCGCCGCCGGCCGGGCCGGGCGGTGCCGTGGCGACTGCCGGCGCGGATCGGGTCGGCGGCGACACCGAGGAGGTGGCGACATGAGTGTGTCCCCGGTCGACCCGGCGACGCTGGCCGAGGCCGAGACCGCCACGGGTGGCGACCGGCCCGGTTCCGGGTTCGTCGGGCGCTCGCCCGGCCAACTCGCCTGGGCCCGGCTGCGGCGGGACCGGACCGGTCTGGTCAGCGGCGGGATGCTGGTCTTCTTCGTGCTGGTGGCGCTCGCCGTGCCGCTGATCGAGTGGGCGTACGGGGTCGGCCCCCGGGAGCAGTTCCAGTCGCGGCTGGACGGTTTCGGGATGCCGCTCGGCTACGCCGGCGGGGTGACCGGGGAACACTGGTTCGGCCTGGAGCCGGCGCTGGGCCGGGACATCTTCATCCGGATGGTGCACGGGCTGCGTACCTCGCTGTTCATCGCCTTCGCGGCGGCGGTGACCACGGCGGCGATCGGTGTCGTGCTGGGCACCGTCGCCGGCTACCTGGGCGGCTGGCTGGACGCGGTGGTCAACTGGGTCACCGACCTGACCCTGGCGATGCCGTTCCTGATCATCGCGTTGGCGTTGACGCCCACCATCGCGCTGCGCTTCTACGGCCAGCGGGAGGAGGTGCCGGCCGCCTTCCAGATCGGCGTGCTGATCGCCATCTTCGCGCTGTTCGGCTGGACGAGCACCGCCCGGCTGGTACGCGGGCAGGTGATCGCGCTGCGCGAGCGGGATTTCGTGGAGGCGGCGCGGGCCAGTGGCGCGGGACTGGGGCACATGCTGTTCCGGCAACTGCTGCCGAACCTCTGGGCGCCGATCCTGGTGTCGTTCTCGCTGGCGGTGCCGGCGTACATCACCAGCGAGGCGGCGCTGTCGTTCATCGGGGTCGGGCTGACCGACGCCACCCCGAGCTTCGGCCGGATGATCTACCGCAGCCTGGACTACCTCCAGACCGATCCGGCGTACGTCTTCTTCCCCGGCATCACGATCTTCGCGCTCGTGTTCGCCTTCAACCTCTTCGGTGACGCGCTGCGCGACGCGCTCGACCCGAAGTCGTCCCGTTAGGAGGGCCCGGCGATGGCGCGGTTCCTGGTCAAGCGGCTCTTCTCGGCGGCGTTGACGCTCTTCGCGGTGAGCGTGCTGAGCTTCCTGATGTTCTTCGCCCTGCCCCGCGACCCGGTCACCGGCATGTGTCCCAAGAACTGCAACCCGCAACGGCTGGAGCGGGTCCGTCAGGAGCTGGGCCTGCGTGACCCGCTGATCAGCCAGTACGCCGGCTACATGAAGGGCATCGTGACCGGCCGGGACCTCGGCAGCGCCCAGGGCGGCAGGTGCGACGCACCCTGCCTGGGCTGGTCGTACGTGTCCAACGAGGCGGTCAGCGACACCATCGCCCGGGTGCTGCCGGTGACGTTGAGCATCGTCGTCCCGGCGGCGGTGCTGTGGCTGCTGCTCGGGGTGGGCCTGGGCATGGTCTCGGCGCTGCGCCGGGGCACCTGGCTGGACCGGGCGGCGATCGGCTTCTCGCTGGCCGGGGCGTCGTTGCAGCTCTACTTCGTGGGGGCGGTGCTGCTGCTGGTGTTCGTCTACACGCTGCACTGGCTGCCGGTGCCGAGCTACACGCCGTTGTCCGACGACCCGCTGCGGTGGGCCGGCGGGCTGGTGCTGGCCTGGCTGGCGTTGGCGTTCCTGTTCTCCGCGATCTACGCCCGGCTGTCCCGGGCGCAGATGCTGGAGACGCTGTCGGAGGACTTCGTCCGTACCGCGCGGGCCAAGGGTCTGGCGAAGCCCACGGTGTACGGGCGGCACGCGCTGCGCGCGGCGATCACGCCGGTGGTGACGATCGCCGGCCTGGACGTCGGCGGCGCGCTCGGCGGCACGGTGATCACCGAGACGACCTTCGGCCTGGGCGGCATGGGGCGTACGGCGGTCGACGCGGTGCGCTCCGGTGACCTGCCCACCATCATGGCGACCGTGCTGATCGCGGCGGTCTTCGTGGTGCTGGCGAACGTGCTGGTGGACCTGCTGTACGCGGCGATCGACCCCCGGGTGCGGTTGCGCTGACCGGCCCGTCGGGCGGTGGAAGTTACCGGAATCTGCTAAACAGTCCGAAGTTTTTCTTCTTGACGATCCCCGGACGTCGGCGGGCACCCCCGACGGTGACCGGGTGGAGGAGGTAGGAGATGCGACCACGCGCAGCAGCCGCCGTCGGCGGGGCGATCGCCCTGGTGGTGGCGTTGGGGGCCTGCTCGGAGAACACGGGTGAGGGCACCACCGTGGACACCGGCCGGCAGCAGACCGGGGTGATCGCCACCGACCCGAAGGACTCCCAGGGCCCTGCCGCCGAGGTCGAGGGGGCGACCCGGGGCGGCACCCTCACCATCATCCGGGAGACCCCCATCTCCCACCTGGACCCGCAGCGGACGTACTCGTTCGCCGGTCTGATGGCCAACCCGCTGTTCGCCCGCTACCTGACCACCTGGAAGGACGACGGCAACGGTGGCCTGGTCCTGGTCGGTGACCTGGCGCAGAACCCGGGCAACAACGTGAACAGCGACTGCCGGGTCTGGGAGTTCACCATCAAGGACGGGGTGAAGTTCGAGGACGGCAGCCCGATCACGTCCCGGGAGATCGCGTACGGCATCGCCCGTTCCTTCGACCCCGACCTGACCGGTGGCCCCACCTACCTCCAGGAGTGGCTGGCCGACACCCCGCAGTACGACACGAAGTGGGACTTCCGGAAGAACAAGACGTCCCTGCCGCCGGGGCTGACCACCCCGGATGCGAAGACGCTGCGGTTCGAGTTCGCCAAGCCCCGCTGCGACCTGCCGTTCGCGGTCTCGCTGCCGACCACCGCGCCGCTGCGGCCGGACCAGGACACGGGCGTCAACCTGGACCAGCGGCCGTTCTCCTCCGGGCCCTACAAGATCGCCAAGAACCAGGCCGGGGTGCAGGTCACCCTGGACCGCAACCCGCACTGGGACCCGGCCACCGACCCGGTCCGCCACCAGTACCCGGACCAGTTCGTCTGGACCTTCGGGCCGACCGCCGACGCGGCCGTCAACCGGGTGATCGCCGACAACGGCGCCGACCAGAGCGCGCTGGCCTGGAACTACGTGCCGGCCTCGCTGGTCGCCCGGGTCGCCCAGGACCGGGGTCTCAAGTCGCGCAGCGTCCTGTCGCCGACCCCGAGCGCCAACCAGCTCGTCATCAACAACCAGCGGGTCACCGACCTCGCCGTCCGCCGGGCGCTCAACTACGCCATCGATCGCGAGGGCCTGGTCAAGGCGCTCGGCGGGCAGACCGTCGCCCAGCCCATGACCACCCTGATGCCGCCGTCCACCATCGGCTACCAGGCGTACGACGCCTACCCGGCCGGCGCCAACGGCGACGTCGACAAGGCCAAGGAGCTGCTCGCCGGCAAGACCCCGGAACTGGTCCTCGGGGTGGCCGACAACACCACCGAGCAGCAGATGGGCACCCAGCTCAAGGCCAACCTGGAGCGTGCCGGCTTCCGGATCACGCTGCGGAACATCCCGGACGACGCGAAGCTTGACGAGATCAAGAAGAAGAACAACCCGTGGGACCTCTACATCGGCAACTGGGCCGCCGACTGGCCCAGCGGCGCGTCGATCCTGCCGGTGCTCTACGACGGCCGCACGATCAAGGCCGAGGGCAACAGCAACCAGGCGTACTTCAACGACCCGGCGGTCAACGCCGAGATCGACCGCATCCAGGCCATGCCCCCGGCCGACCAGGGCCCCGAGTGGGGCAAGCTCGACCGGCGGATCATGACCGAGTACGCCCCGGTGGTGCCGCTCTTCGTGGACGTGGCCTACACGGTGCACGGCTCGAAGGTGGGCGGGGTGTTCATCTCCAGCGTCTTCGGCTACCCCTCCTTCGTCGACGCCCACGTCAAGCAGTGACGTCACACTGAGCCGGAACCGGGCTCCCTCCCGACGCCGATCGGGAGGGAGCCCGCCGCCGAACTGCCGATCTCCGATGCCCGCGACAATCTTGCGGACGTCGTCCTGGCCCGCATCGACGAAGGCGACACGCCCGTTCCGCTGACCTAACTGCGCCGCGAGTTGGGCCTGCGACCACACCGACCTACACCGTTCACATCGAGCGCGCCGCCGCCAAGCTGCTGCGCAAACTGGACCGCCCCGGGCAGGCGCGCCTGGTCGCCGTTATCGCCGCACTGGCCACCGAGCCGCGCCCTGCTGAAGTCAAGGCACCCACCGGCCATCCCGGGCTGCTCCGAATCCGCGTCGGCAGCCATCGCTCGTCTACACGGTCCGCGATCAGGAGTTGATCCTCCTCGTGGTCCACCTCGGTCACCGCAGCGACGTCTACGACACGCTCTGACCGCAGTGCCTACCCTGGCGGGGTGTTGTAGCTCCCGTGGCCCCGTCCCGGCCCTGGTGATCAAGAAGTTTGCGTCACGTTCCGGGCCGCAGGATGACGCGAACCTCTTGATCACCAGGGCGGGAGCCCTTGGGGTGATGTAGCTGCATCCGGCCGTTCGGATACCGCTATGTCGGGGACGTTGAGTCGATCAAGGAAGGCAAGGAGGGTGGGGGCTCAGCAGGAGGACTGGATGTCGAGGGTGACGGGGACGCTCTGGGTGACGGTGCCGTCGGATGCCTGCAGGAGCGGGACGTAGTGGCCGAGCGGGGCACTGTGCAGGCGGAACGCGGCCAGGATCTGCACGACCTGGCCGTCCCCGGACCCGGGCGGGGTGCTCTGCGGGCTGTAGACCTCGGTACCGGCGGGCATTCCGGTGTAGCCGGCGGTGATCGTCGTCGTCCACGTGCCGTCGAGGACGACGAAGAAGTACAGGGCGCGCGGGTCGTCGGGGGTGGCGCAGATCCGCTGCGGCAGGTCCGTCAGGGTCCAGGTCGACGAGGTGACCGGGAGGGGCGACGCCGCGACCGGGGCACCGCCGACGAGGGCGAGCAGCATCGCGGCCAGTACGGGTGCGGTGATCCGGCGGGCGGTGCGGGGGAACTTCATCATCGGCTCCTTGTCTGTCCGGCATGACGCGGTCGCCGACCAGGGTGGCAGGGCGATTTCAGAGGGTTCTGAGAAGAACGTCGGAAAAGGCCGTCACCGTGGTCCGTCGCCCAGCGTCCGGAACCCGGGCCGGCGTCGCCACCCGCGCCGCCTGTCGGGCAGAGACGCAAATCGATTGACCCTCGGCTGGTCGGTCGGGAGAGTGCAGGGCATGGACCCGACGTCGCGCGCCAACCGGACCGCCTGGGAGCTGGCCCACCAGGAGCGGGTCTGGGCCAACGACCAGATGACGGCCGAGGCAGCGGCCGGCGTCACGCTCGTCCCCAGCGAACGCGCACTGCTCCGCGACATCCTGGCGACCCGACCGCTGGTGGTCCACCCGCAGAGCGGCAACGGTCAGGACGACATCGCCCTGGTCGACGCCGGTGCCCGGATGGTGATCGGCGTCGACTACAGCGGGCACGCGATCCACGGCGCGCGGGGGCGCGCCGACGCCCTCGGTGCCGCCTGTCACTACCTGCTCGGGACGGTCCCCGGCGTGCCGCTGCGCGACGGCTGCGTCGACCTCGTCTACACCGGCAAGGGCGCGTTGATCTGGATGCCCGACATCGACGCCTGGGCCGCGGAGATGGCCCGGCTGCTGCGTCCCGGCGGCCACCTGTTCGTCCACGACGGTCACCCGGCCACCGACCTGTGGACCTGGGACCTGGACGAGCCGCGCATCCGCCCCGACCGCAGCTACTTCGGCCGCTCGTTCGTCTGCCCCGACGACAGTTTCCCGGCCCACGGGGCGGTGATGTGGCAGTGGACGCTCGGCCGGATCGTCACCGCCGTGGTCACCGCCGGCCTGGAGATCCGGCAGCTCGACGAGTACGCGGAGCCGTTCTGGCGGATGGGCGACGTCGACGCGGCGGCCTTCCGGGGCCGCCTGCCGAACGCGTTCGCCCTGCTGGCCCGCCGCCCCGGCGGCTGACCCGCCCAGCCGCCGCCCCGCCGGCTGACCCGCCCGGCCGGCTGACCCGCCGCCCGCTGACCCGCCCGGCCGCTGCCCCGCCGGCTGACCTGCCCGGCCGGCGGCCCGCCTCCAACTGACCCGCCCGGCCGGTGGCCCGGCGGCCCCCGACCCGATCCGGCTGGGCGGTCCCGCCACGGCTCAGCCCAGGTGGGTGCGGAGGAAGTCGAGTTCCAGGCGGAGCAGGCGTTCGGACAACCCCCCGGCCGCCATGTGGGTGGCCCCGGGCAGCGGCAGTACCGCGTGCGGCCGGCCGGTCGACAGCAGCGCCGCCGACAGCCGCAGCGTGTGTGCGGCCACCACGTTGTCGTCGACCATGCCGTGCACCAGCAGCAGCGGCCGGGCCGGCTCGCCGGGATGCAGCGGCTCCGCCGCCAGTTCCACCAGCGAGTGGTGCCCGTACACGTCGATACCGTCGTCGGGCAGGCCCAGGTAACGCTCGCTGTACGCGGTGTCGTACAGCGTCCAGTCGCTGACCGGGGCACCGGCGATGCCGCACCGGAACAGCTCCGGATGGCGCAGCACCGCCAGCCCGGCCAGCCAGCCGCCGAACGACCACCCCCGGATCGCCACCCGCGCAAGGTCCAGGTCGGGGTGCTTGCCGGCGAGCGCGGTCAACGCGTCCACCTGGTCGGTCAGGATCACGTCGGCCACCCGCCGGTGGATCGCCTTCTCGAATGACGGCGCGACGCCCGGCGTACCCCGGTTGTCGATGGTGACCACGGCGAACCCGGAGTCCGCCCACCACTGCCGCTCCAGCCAGGCCGACCGGGCGGCCACCACCTCCTGGTGGCCGGGGCCGCCGTAGACGTCCAGCAGCACCGGCAACCGGGTGCCCTTGACGTGCTCGGACGGGTAGAGCACCGCCGTCGGTAACCGCCTGTCGGTCACCCGGACCAGCATCGGCCGGGGTGCCGACGAGGGGGTGGCGGCCAGCGACCGCAGCCTGGCCACCTCGCCGTCGCCGCGCCACACCGACCAGGTCGTCCCCGCGTCGTCGAGCGAGGCGGTGCCGACGACCAGGGTGTCCCCGCCGACCGCCGCCGTGTGCCAGCCGGGCGTGCTGCTCATCCGGCGGGCGTCCACCCCGCCACCGATCGCCGTACGGACCCGGTAGAGGTGCCGTTGGCTCGGTTCGCCCTCGCTCGCCTCCACCAGCAGGTCGGCCGGGCCGGGGCCGGAGGGCAGCCGGCCCACCACCCGCCGCACGTACAGCGAGGGCGGGGTGAGCAGGGTGCCGTCGGCGAACAGGCAGCGGGCGTCGTACCCGTCGTGGGCCAGTTCGCCGCCGACCAGCACCCGGCCGTCGGGCAGGTGCGCCGGGGTGCCCGGGATCGGCTCCACCCAGCGCGGATCGGCCAGCTCGGCGTGCACCTGCGTCTCCCCGGTACGCGGGTCCACCGCCAGCACCAGGCCGTGCTGCTGCGACCGGCGCAGCACGGTGATCAGCGGGTTGCCGTCGGCCCAGTCGACCGACGCCAGGTACGGGTAGGTCTCCCGGTCCCAGTGCACGTCGACCCAGCCGTCGTCCAGGTCGAGCAGGTGCAGGCTGACCTCGGCGTTCGGCCCACCCGCCCGGGGGTACGCGACGGTGGTCGGCGGGGTCGCCGGGTCCGCCGGGTCGTGCAGGTGCCAACGGGGCAGCCGGGACTCGTCGACCCGGGCGGCGAGCACCATCCGCCCGTCCGGGGCCCACCAGTAGCCCCGGAACCTGCCGAACTCCTCCGCCGCGACGTGCTCGGCGAGCCCCCAGGTCACCCCGCCGTCCTCGCCGGCCAGCAGGGAGTCGGTGCCGTCCGGGGCGACCACCCGCAGCTCACCGCGGCGCACCCCGTCGGCGGCGTCGGTCACGTACGCCACCCGCTGCCCGGTCGGGTCGGGGCGAGGGTCGATCACCGGCCCGACGGTGGTCACCTCGATCACGTCGCCGTGCACCAGGTCGGCCCGGAACAACCGGCCGGCCAGCGCGAACACCGCCACCCGGCCCGCGCCGTCCAGGGCGTACGAGCCGATGCCGGCGGCGGTGAGCCGGCGACGTTCGCGCAAGGCCCGCTCGCCCGGGGCCAGCGCCGTCGGGTCGGCGTCCTCGCCGAGCAGCATGGCGGGGTCGGCGATCAGCCGTTCCTCGGCGGAGGCGGTCTCCAGCGCCCAGAGCGCGTCGGCCGGATCCTCCGGGCCGCCCGAGCGGAGGAAGACCACCCGGGAACCGTCGTCGGTCACGGAAACGGCGCGCGGCGCCCCGTGGCTGAACCGACGGGTACGGGCGGCCAGCTCGGGAAAGTCCACAACCCGGATCGTAGAGCCGGGCCGGGCGTGATGTGGCCTACCTGCCTGGACGCGTACGCCCCGGGGCCCGGGGACCGCCGGTTAGAGTGACGGTCGTGACGACGCTGCCCGACCGACGCCTGCTGCTGGTCCACGCGCACCCCGACGACGAGTCCATCGGCACGGGAGCGACGATGGCGCACTACGCCGCCGGCGGGGCCCACGTCACGCTGGTGACCTGCACCCTCGGCGAGGAGGGCGAGATCCACGTGCCGGCGCTGGCGCAGCTCGCCGCCGCCGAGGCCGACCAGCTCGGCGGCTTCCGGATCGGTGAGCTGGCCGCCGCCTGCGCCGCGCTCGGCGTCACCGACCACCGGTTCCTCGGCGGCGCGGGCCGCTACCGGGACTCGGGGATGATGGGCATGTCCACCAACGGACACCCCCGGGCGTTCTGGGCGGCCGACCTCGACGAGGCCGCCGGGCGGCTCCTGGAGGTGATCCGGGAGATCCGCCCGCAGGTCATGGTCACCTACGACCCGAACGGCTTTTACGGGCACCCGGACCACATCCAGGCGCACCGGGTGGCGATGCGGGCGCACGAGCTGGCCGGCGCGGAGGGCATCGCCCCGGCCAAGGTCTACTGGACGGCGATGCCGCGCAGCGTCCTGGAGGCCGGGATGAGCCACTTCACCGAGTCGGCGGACAACCCCTTCGCCGCCATCGACAGCGTCGACGACCTGCCGTTCGGCACCCCCGACGACCAGATCGCCGCCCGGATCGACGGTACCGACCAGCACGCCGCCAAGGAGGCGGCGATGCGGGCGCACGCCACCCAGATCCCGGCCAACTCCTGGCTGTACGCGATCGCCGGCAACTTCGGCGCGGAGTTCATGGGCGTGGAGTACTTCACCCTGGCGGTGGGGGAGAAGGGGCCCGGCACCGGCCGGTACGGCTGGGAGAGCGACCTGTTCGCCGGGATCGACCCGGACCCGGTGGACCTGCCGGGCGACCGGTCCGACCCGGCGGACGGGCGACCGGTCGCGGCGGCGCGCCGGCCGGAGCGGGATGCCCCGGCGGGTGACGTGTCGGCGGCCACGGCGACGGCCGGGCTGCGGTGACCCTGCCCGCCACGCCGATGCCGGTCGTCGAGGAGGAGACCGCCGCCGTCCCGCCGCCGCCCGGCCGGGCGGCCCACCTGCTCGACGTCGTGCTGCGGGTGGTCGGTGGGCTGGTCGCCGTGGTCGGTGGGGTGCTCACCGCCGTGATCGGGCTGCTGCTGTCCACCGTCCGGGCCGGCGGGCAGCTGATCGGGGTGTCGGTGGTGGTGACCATCCTGGGGGCGGTCGCGGTGAGCTGGTTCGCGTACGCCACGGTCGGCCGGAAGTGGGCGGTGGCGTTGCCGGCGCTGCCGTGGTTCGTGTTGATGGCGGTGGCGGCGGTCCGCACCGCCGAGGGTGACCTGCTGGTCGCCGGGGACAACTGGGTCGGGCTGGCGATGATCACCACCGGGGCGATGACGTTCGCGGTGATGGCGTTCCGGCAGATGCTCAGCCCGCAGCCGCGCCGCCACGACGGGTGATGACGGCACACAGCCTGCGGTGGTAGATATTCCTGCCAGGAGACCCGCCGACGGGGCGGGTGGTACGGCGGGAGGCGTGTGATGACGCAGCGGTGGCGGGCGGTCGGGGTGCTCGCGGCGGCCCTGTTCGCGGTCAACGTGGTGGCTCGGGTGATCATCAAACTCGGCTTCGACGGGAACGACGCCGCCGCCGACCGGGTCTCGCTGGGCATGTTCGTCGTGATCGGGCTGATCCTGGCCGGGGTGGTGTTCACCTGGGGTAGGGCTGTTCCGGCGGCGCGGTGGGGTGCCGACGTGTCCGCCGCGGTGGCCGTGGCGCTGCTGCTGACGGTGCTCGTCGGCCCGCTGCTGGTCGGGAACAACCCGTTCGGTGGGGGCGCGGGGCTGTTCTTCGCCCAGATCTGGCTCTACCTCGTCGCAGCCGGGGCCGGCGTGGCGCTCGGCTACCTGGTGCTGATCGCGCTCGGCCGGGACCACCGCTCGCAGCAACTGCGGCGGTACGCCGAGCGCAACGTGGGCAAGCCGCGTCGGGTGGTCCGGCGCTGACCGCCCACCGCCAGGGCCTGCTCAACTCAACGGGGCGTAGGTAGCGGTGTCGGGACCGATGGGATACCGCAACCTCGGCCCACCCGGCCAAGGCGATGGGCCGGGTCAGCCGGGCGGGGCGACCCGGGTCAGGTAGGTGTGGTGGGTGGTGAAGCCGAGCTTGCGGTAGAGCGCCACCGCCCCGGTGTTGCGCTGCTCCACCTGCAGGAAGGCGTGCGTCGCCCCCTCGGCCGCGCCCCATGCGGCCAGGGCCCGGACCACCCGGGCGGCCAGCCCCTGCCGGCGTGCCGACGGGCTCACCTCGATCAGGCTGAGCCCCAGCCAGCGGCCCTGCCCGGTGACCGTGCCCCGGCCCGTCGCCAGCAGCGTGCCGTCGGCGTACACCTGGGCGAAGCGGACCCGGGCCACGGCGGTGAGGATGTGCCGGGCGGAGTCGGGCAGGCCGCCCTTGCGCCCGGCGGCGACCGCGAGCCACTCCTCGGACGGCGCGACGTCGAGCACCACGGCCGGGCCGTCAGCGTCCCGGTCCGCGCCGCCCGGGGCCGGGCCACCCTCCTGGGACACGCGGTGCGGGTCGGAGAGCAGGGTGGTCAGGGGGACGGTCTGGACCAGGGTCAGCGGGCGGGCGGTCCAGCCCCGGGCGTCCAGTTCGGCGCCGACCGGCACGGCCAGCGGCAACGGCGTGTTGACCATGGCGGGTTGGCCGTGTCCGGCGTACCAGCGTTCGATGGCGTCGACCGCCGCCGGCAGCGGCCGGTCCGGGTCGCCCACCGGCAGGGCCGAGTTGGCGCGTCCGGTCCAGCCGTCGGCGGAACGCAGCAGCCAGTCGCCGAGCCGGCCGCGTACCGGCGCGGGCCACGCCTCGTCGGCCGCGAGTTCCAGCTCGACCACGGCCGAGGCGGTGGGCCGGCGGGTGGGCGGCACCCGCTTGGCCCGGTGCACCTCGGCCACCGGCACCCGGAGCCGGCCCTGCGCGGTGGCGATGGTGAGATGGGTCTCGCTCAGCTCGACCAGTTCACCGAGGGCGTCCGAGAAGAGGGGCCGGCCCTCACGAATCCCCACAATGCGGCGAACCACGATCCGGTGTCCCACATCCTGCTGTCGGAGCACGATCGACCTCCTCCCCGGCGAGATACTAGGCTCTTAGCGTCGCGGGTGATCGCGACGAGTCTTGCGGAGGAGAAGACCGGTGACCTACATCATCGCCGAGCCGTGCGTGGATGTGCTCGACAAGGCATGCATCGAGGAATGCCCGGTCGACTGCATTTACGAGGGCAACCGGATGCTCTACATCCACCCCGACGAATGCGTCGACTGTGGTGCCTGTGAGCCGGTCTGCCCGGTGGAGGCCATCTTCTACGAGGACGACGTCCCCGAGCAGTGGAAGGACTACACGGGCGCCAACTACGAGTTCTTCGAGGACCTGGGCTCGCCGGGCGGCGCGTCGAAGATCGGCAAGGTGGAGAAGGACGCGACGTTCGTCGCCGGCCAGCCGCCGCGCGGCGAGGGCCACTGAACCGGCCCGCCGCCGTGACACCGGGGGTACCGGCCGGGCCCGCGACGGCACCGGCCGGGGCCGCGCCGGAGCGCCCGGCCGGGCTCGGCCCGGCGTCGCCGGGCCGGCCCGCGCCGGTGTCGGCCCGGTTGCCCGAGTTCACCTGGGACACCCTGGACGCCGCGGCCACCCTGGCCGCGGCGCACCCGGACGGCCTGATCAACCTCTCCATGGGCACGCCTGTCGACCCGGTGCCCACGGTGATCCGGCAGGCCCTGGCCGACGCGTCCGACGCGCCGGGTTACCCGCTGACGGCGGGCACCCCGGCGCTGCGGCAGGCCATCGCCGGCTGGGTGGCGCGCGCCTGCGCCGCCGGTGTCGACGGGCTCGGGGTGCTGCCGACGATCGGTTCCAAGGAACTGGTCGCCTGGCTGCCCACCCTGCTCGGGATCGGCCCCGGCGACGTGGTCGTGGTGCCCACGGTCGCCTATCCGACGTACGAGGACGGGGCCCGGCTGGCCGGTGCCACGGTCGTCCGGGCCGACGCGCTGACCGCGGTCGGCCCCACCTCGCGGGTACGCCTGGTCTGGGTCAACTCGCCAGGCAACCCGACCGGCCGGGTGCTGCCCGCCGCCCACCTGCGCAAGGTGGTCGACTGGGCGCGGGAGCGCGGTGCCGTGGTGGCCAGCGACGAGTGCTACCTCCCGCTGGGCTGGACTGCCGACGCCGCCCCGGTGTCGGTGCTCGCGCCGGAGGTCTGCGGTGGCTCGTACGACTCGGTGCTGGCGGTGCACTCACTGTCCAAGCGGTCCAACCTGGCCGGCTACCGGGCCGGGTTCGTGGCCGGTGACCCGGGGCTCGTCGCCGAGCTGCTGAAGATCCGCAAGCACGCCGGCATGATCGTCCCGGCGCCGGTGCAGGCCGCCATGTTGGCCGCGCTCGGTGACCAGGAACACGCCGACGAACAGCGGGAACGCTACCGGGCGCGGCGGGAGACACTGCTTGCCGCGTTCACCGGGGCGGGGTTCCGGCTGGAGCACTCCGAGGCGGGCCTCTACCTCTGGCTCACCCGCGACGAGGACTGCTGGGACACCGTCGACTGGCTGGCCCGCCGGGGCATCCTGGTCGCCGCCGGGGCCTTCTACGGCCCGGCCGGGCAGCGGCACGTCCGGGTGGCGCTCACCGGGTCCGACACGCACGTCGCGGCGGTCGCGCAGCGGCTCGCCCAGCCGTAGGACGCCTGCGGTGGGTGACGACGTCGGCCGGCTCCGGGTCGCCGTGGTGGGCACCGGCCTGATCGGCGGGTCGATCCTGCTGCGACTGCACGAGGCGGGCGTCCGGGTGACCGGCTGGGACCCGGACCCGGCGACCCGGGCCGAGGGCCGTCGCCGGGGCGTCGACTTCCCCGACGACCTCGGCGACGCGGTCCGCGACCGGGACGTGGTGTTCCTCGCCGGCCCGCTGCCCAGCCTGCCGGAAACCCTGCTCACGGTG
This sequence comes from Micromonospora sp. WMMD723, assembly GCF_049863385.1. NCBI lineage: Bacteria > Bacillati > Actinomycetota > Actinomycetes > Micromonosporales > Micromonosporaceae > Micromonospora > Micromonospora sp. WMMD723. The sequence continues at coordinate 931,775 of NZ_JBMKNR010000001.1, read as the reverse complement.
GCGGGGCTGACCGGTGACCGGTGCATCGTCACCGACGTGGGCAGCACCAAGGAGGCCGTCGCCGGCTTCGCCGGGACGCACGGGTTGACCGGCCGGTTCGTCCCCGGGCACCCGATGGCCGGCACCGAACATGCCGGGCTCACCGCCGCCCGGGCCGGCCTGTTCGCGGACGCGGCCTGGGTGCTCTGCCCGAGCGCCGACGGGCTGGTGCCGTTCCGGACGCTGGTCGGGCTGCTGGTCGACGTCTTCGGCGCGCACGTCGTGCCGATGTCGCCGCAGGTGCACGACCGGGTCGTGGCGCTGTCCTCGCACGTGCCGCACCTGCTGGCCGGCGGTCTGGCCGGGGCCACCGCCGACTCGACGGTGCGCGACGCGGTGGTCCGGCTCGCGGCCGGCAGCTTCCGCGACGGCACCCGGGTGGCGACCACCCCGGCCCGGCGGACCGCCGCCATGCTGCTGGCCAACCGGGACCAGGTGCTGCGGCAGTTGGCCGAGGTGCGGGCCGCGCTCGACACGCTCGCCGAGGCGGTCCGCGACGAGGACCTGCCCACGCTGGTGGCCCACTACGAGCGGGCCGGCGCGGTGCGGGCGGCCGGGGCGGGCCGGGAACAGCCCGTCCGCCGGGCGTTCGACCTCGACGCCGACCCCGCCGGGGAGTTGGCGTTCGTCAGGTCGGTCGGCGAGTCCGGCGGGCACCTGACCGGCTGCGCGGTGACGCGGGGGACGGTGACGTACACCGGGATGCGGCCGGCCTGACCGTGCGGAAGCCGGCGGCACGCCTGCCGCGCCGCTAGGGTGGGGTGCGTGGCGGACGGACCGGTGGTGGCGGTGCGCGGTGAGGCGTACCGGGAGGTGCCGCCCGAACTGGCCCGCTTCGAGGTCACCGCGACGGCCCGGGAACGGGACCGCCAGGTCGCGCTGGCCCGGCTCGCCGAGCGGGCCGCCGCCGTCCGGGTGCTGCTCGACGAGCACGAGCCGGCGGTGGACCGCCGGGAGGCCGGTGAGCTGCGGGTGCGTCCCGAGACGAACCGTTCCGGCGAACGGGTCGTCGGCTATCTGGGCAGCGTCTCCACCACGGTCACCGTCACCGATTTCGGTTCGCTGGCCGAGTTGATGCTGCGGCTGGCCGAGCAGGACCACGTCGAGGTGGCCGGACCCTGGTGGTCGTTGCGCCCGGACAGCCCGGCCCACCGGGAGGCCCGGCACGCGGCGATCGCCGACGCGCTGCGCCGGGCCCGGGAGTACGCCGAGGCGCTCGGCGCGCGGGTGACCGCGCTGCTGGAACTGGCCGACACCGACGAGGGCTCCGGCATGGGCGGGGCGATGTACGCCCGCCAGGCCCGCCAGGGCGGCCCGCCGGAGCTGGATCTGGACCCCCGCCCGCAGTCGGTGCACGCGGTGGTGCGGGCCCGGTTCACCATCAGCGAGCCGGTCCTGACCTGATGCCCGGGGCGCGTCCGTTCTCCCTCGACGACCTGGTGGCCAGGGCCCGGTCGCTCGCCGACGCCGGCCCCCGGCAACTGCTGGGCATCGCCGGGGCGCCCGGGGCGGGCAAGTCCACCCTGGCCGAGCGGATCGTCGCGGCGGTCGGCCCGAGTGCCCGGCTGGTGCCGATGGACGGCTTCCACCTCGCCCAGGCGGAGCTGGTCCGGTTGGGCCGGGCCGACCGCAAGGGCGCGGTCGACACCTTCGACGCCAACGGGTACGTGTCGTTGCTGCGCCGGTTGCGCCGGCTGGAGCCGACCGCCGTCTACGCGCCGCTGTTCCGCCGTGACCTGGAGGAGGCGGTGGCCGGGGCGGTGGAGGTGCCGCCCTCGGTCCGGTTGGTGGTGACCGAGGGCAACTACCTGCTGCTCGCCGACCCGCCCTGGGACGAGGTGCGGTCGCTGCTGCACGAGGCCTGGTTCCTCGACCTGGACGCCGGGGCCCGGCTGCGCCGGCTGGTGGCCCGGCACGTGGCGTACGGGCGGTCGCCGGAGGCGGCACGGGTCTGGGCGTACGGCAGCGACGAGGCGAACGCCGCCGTGGTGGCGGGCACCGCCGACCGGGCCGACCTGGTGATCCGGTCAACCGACCCGGGGTGACGGGACGGTACGCCGCAGCAGCCGCGCCACCAGGGCCCGTTCCCGGTGGAACTCCACCGCCTCCGGGTAGCCGCTGTGGTTGCGGATCGGCGGGTCGGCGACCTCGCCCCCGCTGGGGTGCAGCGCCTCCGGGTCGGTCACCGGCACGTCCCGTTCCCCGGCGTTGACCTGCCAGCCGAGCGGGTCGGTGTCCCGCCAGAAGTTGGTCCACGCGACGTGGCCGGAGGGCCAGGTCAGCGTGTCGGCGAGCACCCGGAGCCGGGCCGGGCCGAAGTAGGCGGGGAAGACCCGCCCGTAGAGCCGGGTGAGTTGACAGCCGTACGACAGGAACCAGATCCGTCGCCGCCACCGGGCCGGCAGTTGGAGCAGGGTCGCCGCGCAGATCACCGTGCCCTGGCTGTGCCCGGAGAGGATCACCCCGTCCATCCGGCGGGGGTCGCGCTCGGTCAGCGCCAGGAGGCCGGCGATCCGGGTCTGCAACTCGGGGACGGCCCGTTCGGCGTAGCTGGGTGGGGCGAGCGGGTGCGCGGCGCGCGGCCAGAAGGTGCCGACGTCCCAGAGCACCCCGACGCTGCGCCGGACGGTGTCGTTGCGGTAGACGAGCATGCCGAGACCGGCGACCACCAGCGGCAGCCAGCCCAGCAGGGTGTCGCCGAGGTCGGCGGCGGTGTGCACCAGCCCGGGCCAGCCCGACGCGCCGGCCGGCGCCGGGCGGGTCCGGGTCAGCGCCGCCACGCAGGACAGCGTCACCAGCACCGCCGCGATGGTGGCGTAGCAGCCGATCAGGCGTACCGCGTGCTCGCCGACCAGGCGGTGCAGCGCGCGGAAGGTGCTGACGTGCCGGCAGCGACGCAGGTCGTGCGCGGACAGCACCTGCCCGGCGGCGGTGAGCCGGTGGTATTCGACGTGGCGTAGCCGGTGGAAGAGCACCGCGGCGCGGACCAGCGTGCCGAGCAGGGCGGCGGTGGCGACGGTGAAGGCCAGCCCGGCCCAGATCACCGGCAGGGGCGGCACGATCGGGGAGAACCCGCTGGGTGAGGCGGCCCCGTTGAGCCGGTCGGTGACCCAGTACAGCAGTCCGGCGCAGTAGGCGATGGCCATCATCCAGCCGAAGCCGGCGATGACGGCGGCCCCGCGTCCGCCCCAGGCGACGTCGGTGTGCACGCCGAGCGGCTGCTGGCCGGCGTCGCTGCCGGTGCGGGGCAGCAGCAGTCCGGCCGCGGCGAGCGCGATGGCCGGCGCGGCGAGCATCCAGATCCGTAGCCCGTCGGGGGCGGCGGGAACGCCGGGTAGCCGGCCGTCGAGCCAGGCCGTGCCGAGGGGCAGCAGCACGGCGGCGGTGCCGGGGACGGGCAGCGCGCGGCGGCCGGAGCGGGCGACCGTGCCGATGGCGATCAGCAGCAGCACCTGGTAGGTGGCGAGCCAGGCGACCAGCCCGTCGTAGCCGGGCAGTGAGTGGTCGGCGCGGCAACCGGCCCCGCCGGGGTCGCGGATGCAGCCGGCCGGTGGGCGGAACTGCGCGAGCGGGGTGCCGGCGGGGCCGTCCGGCAGCAGTAGGAGGGTGAAGGTGCCGGCCAGCGCGAGGCCGGTGAGCACCCCGACGGCGAGGCTCCACCGGCCGAGCGGGGCGGCCCCGCTGCGGCGGGTCAGCCAGGGGCGGCCCACCGCCACCACCGCGATCACCACGACCGTGACCAGGGCGGTGACGGTCGGGACGGCGACCACGGCGCGGACGCCCCGGGCCGGGTCCAGCACCAGCACCGCGCCGACGGGCACCGCCGCGGCGAGCGCCGCGCCGACGCACAGGTGCAGTACGGCGGCGCGGCGCAGCTGCCCCTCCCCGCCCCAGAACGTGGGGTCCTGCAACGGGTTGGCCGGGTCGGGTGCCGGCTCGGCCGGGTGCTCCCCGTCGCCCGCCGGGGCGCGGGGCGCGGCGGGCATCTCGGCCTCGTACTGGTAGGTACGCCAGGAGACGACGCCGAGCACCAGCAGCATCGCCAACGGCAGCAGCAGGCCGACGGCGAGCGCGTGGGCGTCCGCGCGCCACCAGCCCCGACCGAGGAACTCCCACGGGCCGGGTAGTTGCCGCAGGCACTCCTGGTCGACGCACTGCCAGGCGATCAGGTCGACCCCGATGCCGGTGGCGGCGAGCACCAGGGTGCCGGTGAGGCTGAGGCAGAACAGCCGGATCAGCCAGGCGGTGATGCCGCAGCGGCTGCCCCAGCGTTCGGTGTCCGGGTCGGGCGGGATGCCGGGGCGCGCGTACAGGGCGACGTTGGCCAGGGTGAACGGCAGCAGCAGCGTCCACAGGGCACGTTCGACGTCCCGCGCGGTCCGCGCCCCGGAGGTCAACTGCCCCCAGCTGTACGCCTCGACGACGACGGGGTCGTCGGGGGCGGAGTCGCTGGCGCGGTAGAAGCCGGTGACGTCGCCGCCGGAGACGAGCCGGGGTTGCGGGCCGGTGCCGGTCGGGTCGGCGGGCAGGCCGAGGATCTGGTCGGGCGGGGTGTTGGACACGCCGTGTACCCGAAGTTCGAGTACCCGCTCGGCCATCGGTGCTCCCTGGTGACGAAGTCACTACCCAGAGTGCATCGGAATTCGCCGTTCGCCCATGGTTGCGTCGGTGTTTTTGCAGCTCACGCTGTTATTGCAGGGTGCGGATCACCCGTGCGGGATTACCCACGGCTACCACGTTGGGGGGTAGGTCGCGGGTGACCACCGCGCCCGCGCCGACCACCGTGTTCTCCCCGACGGTCACTCCGGCCAGGACGATCACCCCGCCGCCGAGCCAGACGTTGTCCCCGATGGTGATCGGCTGGGCGGCCTCCCACTTGGCTCTCCGCGCCCCGGCCTCGACGGGGTGGGTGGCGGTGAGCAGTTGCACGTTCGGTCCGATCTGGACGTCCGCGCCGATGGTGATCCGGGCCACGTCGAGCAGGACGGCGTTGAAGTTGACGAAGCTGCGGTCCCCGAGGTGGGTCTGCCAGCCGTAGTCGCAGTGCAGCGGTGGGCGTACCCAGGCGTCCTCGCCGACGCTGCCGAGCAGGTCGCGCAGGGCGGCGAGCCGGCCCTGCGGGTCGTCGGCGGGACTGCGGTTGAAGCGTTCGACCAGCCGCGCGGCGCGGTCGAGATCCGCGACGATCTCGGGATCGTCGGCGACGTACGGCTCGCCGGCCAGCATGCGTTCCCTCATGGACGTCACCAGGTGATCGTCGCCGATCGGACGGGCCGACGGAGCGGAATCGGGTCGGTCGTGTCTCGGCAATGTGTCCGGACGGTCATCCCCCGGACTTCTTTTTACATACTGAGTATGTAATTCTGGGGCGTCGATGTGACTCCCGTCAGATCGACGTGGCCCGTTCGGTTCGACGGGCCCCTGTGTTGTAGACGTCCCAGAAGGAGGTTCCGTTGCACCGAAGCAGAAGAACCGCGGCCGGCGGGCTGGCGATCGCGCTGGCCCTCGGTCTGCCGGCGACGGGCGCGCAGGCCGCGCCCGCCGGCCCCGCCGCGCCCCGGCCCGCCACGCCGGCCGCCGGCTCCAGCACCGTCACCCTGATCACCGGGGACCAGGTCACCGTCACCCGCACCGGCGGTGCCGCCGTGCGCCCCGGCGTCGGCCGGGAACACCAGCAGTTCCTGGTCCGCCGGGAACGCGGCCACCTCTCCGTGGTGCCCCGCGACGCGGTGCCGCTGCTGCGCTCCGGGCAGGTCGACAAGCGGCTGTTCGACGTCACCGGCCTGATCGCCGCCCGCTACGACGACGCCCACCGCGACAACCTGCCGCTGCTGGTGTCGTACCGCGAGGGGCAGGCCCGGCGCGGCGCGGCTGCGCTGCCGGGCACCCGGGTGACCCGCGACCTGCCGGCGATCCAGGGCGCGGCACTGACCGCCGGCAAGTCCTCGACCGGCGCGGTCTGGTCGACGCTGACCGGCGGCGACGCCGGAGCCCGGCTCGACGCGGCAGGGGGCGTCGAGCGGATCTGGCTGGACGGTCGGCGGGCGCTCTCCCTCGACCACAGCGTGCCCCAGATCGGTGCGCCCACCGCCTGGGCCGCCGGCTGGACCGGCAAGGGGGTGACCGTCGCCGTGCTGGACACCGGCATCGACGCCACCCACCCGGACCTCGCCGGCAAGGTGAGCGAGGCCCGCAACTTCAGCGAGACGCCCGACCAGCGGGACACCGTCGGTCACGGCACCCACGTCGCCTCCACCATCGCCGGCAGCGGTGCCGCCTCCGACGGGAAGTACAAGGGTGTCGCGCCGGACGCCACGCTGCTCGACGGCAAGGTCTGCGAGGAGTTCGGCTGCACCGAGTCGGCCATCCTGGCCGGGATGCAGTGGGCCACCACCGAGAAGAAGGCCGCCGTGGTCAACATGAGCCTCGGTGGTGGCGACACCCCCGAGGTCGACCCGCTGGAGGAGGCCGTCCAGACGCTGACCGCCCAGACCGGCAGCCTCTTCGTCATCGCCGCCGGCAACGACGGTGCCGACGGTTCGGTCGGCTCGCCGTCCACCGCCGACGCCGCGCTCGCCGTCGGCGCGGTCGACCGGGACGACGAACTCGCCGACTTCTCCAGCCGTGGCCCCCGCGTCGGCGACGACGCGCTCAAGCCCGACATCACCGCCCCCGGCGTCGACATCGTGGCCGCCCGCTCCGTCGACGGCCAGATCGGCGACCCGGTCGGCACGAGGTACGTCGCGCTCTCCGGCACGTCGATGGCCACCCCGCACGTGGCCGGCTCGGTGGCGCTGCTCGCCCAGCAGCACCCCGGCTGGAAGGCCGGGCAGCTCAAGGCGACCCTGATGGCCGCCGCGAAGCCGCACCCGACGCAGACCGCCTACGAGCAGGGCGCCGGCCGGGTGGACCTGACCCGGGCCATCACCGAGCAGGTCACCACCGACCCGGTCAGCGTCTCGTTCGGCCGGGCCCTGTGGCCGCACGGCGACGACGCCCCGATCACCCGGACCGTCGCCTGGCACAACGGCGGCACCACGCCGCTCACCCTCGACCTGACCGTCGAGGTGAAGGGACCGGGCGGGAAGGCCGCACCGGCCGGCATGTTCACCCTCGGCGTCAACCGGATCACCGTCCCGGCGGGCGGCCGGGCCGAGACCACCGTCACCGCGAACACCCGGCTCGGCGTCGACGGCTACTGGACCGGCCGGGTGGTGGCCCGCTCCGGCGGCACCGTCGCGGTGACCCCGCTGGCCGTGCACCGCGAGGTGGAGAGCTACACCGTCACGATCACCCACCTCGACCGCACCGGCGAGCCGGGCGGCGACTACTCGACCACCCTGGTCGACCTCGCCGACGGCGACGTGCGCGACGTGTTCGAGGCCGACGGCGTCGTCGAACTCCGGGTCCCCAAGGGCCGGTACGGGCTGAGCAGCGTCTTCTTCGAGCCGGGCCCGGACGAGGAGTCGGGCGGGCTGGGCATGCTCGCCCAGCCGGAACTGGTGGTCGACGGGGACACCGCGGTCACCGTCGACCTGCGGAAGGCCAAGCCGGTACGGATGACCGTCCCGCAGGCCGACGCCACGGTCGCCCTGGTCGACATCAGCGCCAACTACCTGCTGCCCGACGACGGCCTGTACGGGTTCGGCATCGTCTCCTTCGACACCTTCGACGGGCTGTCCACCGGGCAGCTCGGCAAGGCGGTGTCGGCCGACGAGTTCGTCGCCACCTTCAACAGCCAGTGGGCCGACCGGGAGGCCGAGTCCAGCCCCTACCTGTACGCGCTGGGCGAGGTCGTGCCGGGCAGGTTGCCCAGCGGGCTGGTGCGCGACTACCGGCGGGGCGACCTGGCCACGGTGGTGCACAGGTTCCGTGACCCGTACCCGAAGATGGAAGCCGAACGGCTGGTCTTCCCGGACAGCGGCTACAACCTCGGCGGTTGGGCGGTCGTCCTGCCGACCGACCTGCCCGGCCAGCGCACCGAGTACTACAGCACCAAGAGGATGCGCTGGGAGTCCGAGCTGGACTTCGGCGTCCGCGACCCGGAAGCGGGCTGGCTGGACGTCCAGGCGATCCTGCTGACCCTGCCCACGAAGTACCAGCCCGGTCGGCGGGTCACCGAGACCTGGGGGGCCGCGCCGCTCGGGCCGTCCCTGCCCGCCCCGCGCTGGCCGGGGGACGGCGTCACCCGGATCGGGGACACCGTCCTGGTGAGCGTGGCGCTGCACGCCGACGCGGCCGGGCACCCCGGCGGGTCACTGACCGACAGCGCCCGTACCGCGCTGTGGCGCAACGGCACGCTGGTGGAGGAGACCGACAACCCGGGGTACGGCGAGTTCACCGTGCCGAAGGCGGCCGGCGACTACAAGCTGACCGTGGCGGCCGAGCGGAGCCTCACCGACCTCGGCACCGAGGTGGAGGCGAGCTGGACGTTCCGCTCCGGGCACGTGGCCGGTGACACGCCGAAGCCGCTGCCGCTGTCGGAGATCCGGTTCACCCCGCAGCTGAGGGCCGACAACACCGCCCCGGCCGGGCAGGTCTTCGCCATTCCCGTGCAGGTACGGCGGCAGCCGGGTGCCGGCACCGCCAAGCTGGCGAAGCTCGGCGTCGACGTGTCGTACGACGGGGGGAGGACCTGGCGGCGGGCGACCGTGGTGAAGGTGCCGGGCCAGGGCACGGTGGCGCTGGTCAAGCACCCGACGGGGGCCGGGTACGCGTCCCTGCGGGCGACCGCCCGGGATACCGAGGGCAACACCGCGAGCACCCGGATCATCCAGGCGTACCGCCTGAGGTGATGACGTCCGGGCCCGCGACGGTTGCGTCGCGGGCCCGGACCTGTGCGCGCACCGACGGCGGCCCACACGCCGCCGGGCCGCCCGGCCCTCAGCGTGCCGGGCGGCTCAGTTGTTGGCGTGCAGGGCGGCGTTGAGCGTGATGCCCTGGCCGGTGCGCGGCTTCGCCTCCAGCGCCCCGGTCACCGAGTTGCGCCAGAACAGCAGGCCGTCGACGCCGGACAGCTCGCGGGCCTTCACCACCCGGCCGTCCGGCAGGGTGATCTTCGAGGCGGCGGTGATGTAGCAGCCGGCCTCGACCACGCAGTCGTCGCCGAGCGAGATGCCGACCCCGGCGTTCGCGCCGATCAGGCTCCGTGCCCCGATGCGCACCCGGTCGGTGCCGCCGCCGGAGAGGGTGCCCATGATCGACGCGCCGCCGCCGATGTCGGAGCCGTCACCGACCACCACGCCCTGCACGATCCGGCCCTCGACCATCGAGGTGCCCAGCGTGCCGGCGTTGAAGTTGACGAAGCCCTCGTGCATCACGGTGGTGCCGGCGGCGAGGTGGGCACCGAGCCGGACCCGGTCCGCGTCGGCGATCCGCACCCCGGCGGGCACCACGTAGTCGGTCATCCGGGGGAACTTGTCCACCCCGTACACGGCCAGGTGGCGGCCGGCGGCCCGCTCGATCACCCGCAGCTCGTCCACCCGCTCGGGCGGGCACGGGCCGGCCGAGGTCCAGGCGACGTTGGCCAGTTTGCCGAAGATGCCGTCGAGGTTCAGCTCGCCCGGCCGCACCAGGCGGTGGGAGAGCAGGTGCAGCCGCAGGTACGCGTCGGCGGCGTCCTTGATCGGCTCGTCCAGCGCGCCGATCACGGTGACCACCTGCACCGTACGCAGGCCCGGCAGGGCCCGCTCGCCGATCGCGCCGGGCGGCAGGTCCAGCACGTCGGCCTGGTCCTCGCCGGGGACCAGCGGCAGCTCACCCAGACCCAGCTTGCCGGTCGGGTACCAGGTGTCGAGCACCTGCTCGGCGGCGGTCACGGTGGCCAGGCCGATACCCCAGGCGGATTGGGACGTCACTGTTCTACCCTCTCGTTCGCGGCTGCGGGGCCGGTGGGCTCACCCCTCACACCCACCGTCCAGGACGGTACCGTGCGAATCATGGAGAACCCGCTGACCCCCGAGGTCCTGGCCGATCCGGTGGCGCTGACCCGCGCCCTGGTCGACATCGAGTCCGTCTCCCTTGACGAGAAGGCCATCGCCGACTGCGTCGAGGAGGTGCTGCGCCGGGTGCCGCACCTGAGCACCTTCCGGCACGGCAACACCGTGATGGCGCGTACGGATCTCGGCCGGTCCTCGCGGGTGGTGCTCGCCGGGCACCTGGACACGGTGCCGCACAACGACAACTTCCCGTCGACCATGCGCGGGGACCTGATGTACGGCTGCGGCACCTCCGACATGAAGTCCGGGGTGGCCTTCGCCCTGCACCTGGCGGTGACCCTGCCCGACCCCCGGTACGACGTGACGTACTTCTTCTACGAGGCCGAGGAGATCGAATCCCGGTACAACGGGCTCACCCTGGTCGCCGAGGCCCACCCGGAGTGGCTGCGGGCCGACTTCGCGGTGCTGCTGGAACCGACGTACGGCATCGTGGAGGCCGGCTGCCAGGGGACCATGCGGGCGATCGTCACGGTGCCTGGCGAACGCGCCCACGTGGCCCGCTCCTGGCGCGGGGTCAACGCCATCCACGGCGCGGGCGAGGTGCTCCGCCGCCTCGGCGAGTACCGGGCCCGGCGGGTCACCATCGACGGCTGCGACTACCGCGAGGGCCTCAACGCGGTACGGATCGACGGTGGCGTGGCCGGCAACGTCGTCCCCGACCGCTGCGAAATCGAGATCAACTACCGGTACGCCCCGGACCGTGACCCGGCGGCGGCCGAGGCGCACCTGCGGGAGGTCTTCGCCGGCTACGACCTGGCGATCACCGACGCGGCGGCCGGCGCGGCCCCGGGACTCGACGCGCCGGTGGCCCGGGAGTTCCTGGCGGCCGTGGGCGCCGCCCCGATCGGCAAGCTGGGCTGGACCGACGTGGCCCGGTTCGCGGCGATGGGCATCCCCGCGCTGAACTTCGGCCCCGGCGACCCCAACCTCGCCCACCACAGGGACGAACACGTCGAACTCACCAAGATCCGCGACGGCGCCGCCACCCTCCACCGCTGGCTGACCCCCGCCTGACCCCCTGCGCCCCCCACCCCACCCCACCCCACCCCACCCCACCCCACCCCGCCCCGCCCGCCCCGGGATCGACCCGTTGATCAAGAGGTTTGCGTCATCGAGAGCGCTCTCCCGCCCCTCATTTCTCTTGATCACGACTCATTTCTCTTGATCACCGAGTGCAGGGCGGGCCTGGGCTGGCTGCGGGAGCGAGCCGGGTGTGGCGCGGGGGCTCGGCCAGGCGTGGGGCGGGGATGGGGAGCGGGCCGGCAGTAGCGCGGGTCGGGTGGGAGCAGCGCGGGCCGGGTCGGCAGTAGCGCGGGCCGGGTCGGCGCAGCGCGGGTCGGGTCGGCGCGGAGGGCGGGGCCGGCGGGGTGGGGTGGGTGTGGTGAGGCCCCCGGGGTCGGGGGACCACGGGGGCCTCGGTGCGTACGGGTGGAGCGTGGGCCGGCCAGGGGTGTGAGGCTGGGTGCCGGTCGGGTGGTGCGGGCCGGGGCTCCGGCCGGGCGACGCGGGTCGGGCCGGTGGTGTCAGACGCTGGTGAGGCGGGGATTGTCCGGTTCGGTGGGCTCGACGGACGCAGCGGCCGGCTCCACCGGCACCTCCAACTGTCGGGCGCGGCGGCGCTCGGCCACCACCTCGTTGATCCTTCGCTGCATCTGCCGACGGATCCGCATCCGTTCGTTGTTGCTGATCACGCTTGCTCCTCCCCCGAAGGCGCGCGCCGGGCCATACCCGGTATGTGAATAGTAAGACGTACGGGCGACAGAATTAGTTGCCCAAGATCGCGAACTTTTTCTGCGACCCGTCGGCCGGCACCGCCCTGACGTGCGTCTCCACTACGGTGGCTGTCATGAGTCAGACCAACGGGCGGCAGTCGGGCCGCGATCCGGAGCGGCACCGGGGGGCGGTCACGCTGCGTCGTGGCGCGATCCCCACCAGCACGGCTGACCAGCGGTTACTCGACTCCCGGGGGCGCAGCGACTGGAAGACGAAGGACGCCTGGCGGGCGCTGCGCATCCTCGCCGAGTTCGTCGAGGGTTTCGACACGTTAGCGGATCTGCCGCCCGCGGTGAGCGTCTTCGGCTCCGCCCGTAGTAAACCCGACAGTCCCGAGTGCCGGCTGGCCGAGGAGTTGGGCGCGGGCCTCGCGCGGGCCGGTTACGCGGTGATCACCGGCGGTGGCCCCGGCGTGATGGAGGCGGCCAACCGGGGGGCCAGCGAGGCCGGCGGCCTGTCCGTCGGGCTGGGCATCGAACTCCCCTTCGAGCAGGGGCTCAACGACTGGGTCGACCTGGCCATCGACTTCCGCTACTTCTTCGCCCGCAAGACCATGTTCGTCAAGTACGCCCAGGCGTTCGTCGTCCTGCCGGGCGGCTTCGGCACCATGGACGAGCTGTTCGAGGCGCTGACGTTGGTGCAGACCGGGAAGGTGACCCGGTTCCCGGTGGTGCTGATGGGCACTGACTACTGGCGGGGGCTGCTCGACTGGCTGCGGGACAGCATGGCCGCCGAGGGCAAGATCGGCCCGGTGGACCTGGAGCTGATCTGCCTCACCGACGACGTGGACGCCGCGGTCCGGCACATCGTCGAGGCCGAGGCGGCGCTCGCCGCCGACCAGGAGGCGGTCCGCGAGGCGGCGGTGGCGCGTACCGCCGCCGACCAGCAGGCCGCCCGCCGGGCCGCCGACACCGCCACCCCCTCCCCGGGTACGGCGTCCAACGGCACCGGGTCCGGTGGCGCGGGCCGGGGCGTCGTCGACGGTGGGGAGGGCTGAGCCGGTGGCGGCGATCTGTGTCTTCTGCGCGTCCTCCCGTACCCTCGACCAGCGCTGGCTGGAGCTGGCCGCCGAGACCGGCGCGGAGCTGGCCCGGCGCGGGCACACGCTGGTCAGCGGCGGCGGCTGCGTCGGCATGATGGGCGCGCTCGTCGACGGGGCGCGGGCGGCCGGCGGACGCACCGTCGGGGTGATCCCGCAGGCGTTGGTGGACCTGGAGGTCGCCGACCTGGCCTCGGACGAACTGCTCGTCACCGACAGCATGGGCAGCCGCAAGACCGTCATGATCGAGAAATCGGACGCCTTCCTCACCCTGCCCGGCGGACTGGGCACCCTGGACGAGCTGTTCGAGGTCTGGACCACCGCCACCCTGGCCATGCACGCCAAGCCGATGGTCCTGGTCGACACCGACGGCTTCTACCGTCCGTTGCTCGACTGGCTGGCCACCATCACCGACCAGACCTTCCTGAAGCCGGCCGGCCTGGACCTGCTCACGGTCGCCCCGACCGTCGCCACCGCGATCGACGCCCTGGAGGCCCGGCTGCCCTGACCGAGGAGCCGGGCCGGGTCGGGTCACGCCGGGCCGGGTCGGGTCACGCCGGGCCGGTCGGCGCCGGGCCGGGCCGGGTCACGCCGTGCCGGGACAGGCCGGTCCGCGCCGGGTCGGACCCGGGCGGGGTGGTGCGGTGGGTGGTGTCGTACCGGCGTGGTGGGATGTGGGGGTGCAGGGGTACCGGCTGGTGCGCCGACCTGCCGGACCGGGCCCGCAGGACGGGCGGTCCGCCGCGAGCGTTCGGGGGGACGGTCGGCACGGCGGACCGGCCGAGGGGCCGGGTCGGGCCGGTGCCGGCGTCGAGGGGGAGCCGCGGCCCGGGGGGTCGGCGGGCGATGTGCTGCGTCCCGAGGGGGGACCACCGGCCCGGAGGCCGGCGGGCGATGGCGTGCGCCCCGACCACCTGCGCCCCAACCACCTGCGCCCCAACCACCTGCGCCCCGACGAGTGGCGGCACGATCCGCTCCAGGCGCAGGTCGTGGCGCACACCGACGGGCCGATGCTGGTCCTCGGCGGGCCGGGCACCGGCAAGACCGGCACCCTGGTCGAGGCGGTCGCCGCCCGGGTCGCCGAGGGGGTCGACCCGGAACGACTGCTGGTGCTCACCTTCAGCCGCCGGCAGGCCACCGGGCTGCGGCACCGGATCGAGGCCCGGATCGCCGCCGACGGCCACCGGGTGCTGCGGGAACCGCTGGTACGAACCTTCCCGGCGTACGCCTTCGGACTGCTGCGCCGGGCCGCCGCCGAGCGGGGCGAACCGTCCCCCCGGCTGCTCACCGGCCCGGAACAGGATCTGATCATCCGGGAGCTGCTCGACGTCGTCGGCGGCGAACCCGACGACGACCCGGTCGGCTGGCCGGACGACCTGCTCCCCGCCCTGCGTACCCGGGCGTTCGCCGCCCAGCTCCGTGACCTGCTGATGCGGGCGGCCGAACGCGGCGTCGGGCCGGTGGAGCTGGCCCGGCTGGGGGAGAAGCTGGGCCGTGCCGACTGGCCGGCCGCCGCCCGGTTCCTGCGGGAGTACGTCGCCGTCCTCGCCCTGCGCGACGTCGGCAACCGGGGTTCCGTGGCGTACGACCCGGCCGAGCTGGTACGGGCGGCCACCGGCATGCTCCTCGACGATCCGGAGCTGATGGCGGTCGAACGCCGTCGGCTGGCCCACGTCTACGTCGACGAGCTGGCCGACACCGACCCGGCCCAACAGGACCTGCTGGCCGTCCTGGCCGGTGGTGGCCGGTCCCTGGTGGCGTTCGCCGACCCGGACTCCTCCACGTACGCCTTCCGGGGCGCCGATCCGGCCGTGGTGACCGCCTTCCCGCACCGGTTCCGCACCGCCTCCGGAGCACCGGCGGCGCAGGTCACCCTGACCACCTCGTACCGGGCCGGTGCGGTGCTGCTCGGGGCCACCGGTCGACTCGCCCGGCGGCTGCGCGGCCCCGCCGGGCACCGGCGGCTGCGGCCCCTGCCCGACGCGCCGCCCGGCAGCGTCGAGGTGCGCACCTTCCGCTCGGCCACCAGCGAGGCCGCCTGGCTGGCCCACGCGCTGCGCTCCGCCCACCTGCTCGACGGGGTGCCCTGGTCGGCGATGGCGGTGCTGGTCCGCTCGACCCACCTGCACCTGCCGTCGCTGCGCCGGGCGCTGCACACCGCCGGGGTGCCCACCGTCGTGCACGGCGAGGACCTGCCGCTGCACCTGCAACCGGCGGTCGCCCCGCTGCTGCTCCTGCTGCGCTGCGCGCTCGAACCGGCCCGGCTCGACGAGGAGTCCGCGATCGCGCTGCTGCACTCGCCGCTGGGTGGGGCCGACCCGCTCGCCGAGCGGCGGCTGCGCCAGGGGCTGCGGGCGCTCGCGCTGGCCCGGGGCGACCGGCGGCCCTCCGGCGAGCTGATCGTCGAGGCGCTGGCCGACCCGGCGGAGCTGGCCGGCATCGAACGCCGCTGGGTCGAGCCGGCCCGTACGGTGGCGGAGCTGCTCGCCACCGCGCGGACGGCGGCGGCCGTGCCCGGGGCGACCGCCGAGGACGTGCTGTGGGCGGTGTGGGAGGCCAGCGGTCTCGCCGAACGCTGGGCCGGGGCGATCAACCGGGGGCGGGCGGCCACCGGGGAGCACGAGACCGCCCAGCGCTGGCGGGCCGAAGCCGCCGACCGGGACCTCGACGCGGTGCTGGTGCTCTTCGACGCGGCGGCCCGGTTCGTCGACCGGTTGCCCGGCGCGCGGACCGAGGTCTTCCTCGACCACGTCCTCGGCCAGGACCTGCCGGCCGACACCCTGGCGGCCAGCGCCGACCGGGGCGCGGCGGTCCGCCTGCTCACCGCGCACGCGGCGAAGGGCCTGGAGTGGGACCTGGTCGCGGTGGCCGGCGTGCAGGAGGGCGTCTGGCCCGACCTGCGGTTGCGGGGCAGCCTGCTCGGCTCCGAACGGCTGGTCGACGTGCTGGTCGGCCGGGCGGACGGCACCGGAACCCGGGCCAGCCTGGTCGGTCAGACCTCCGCCCTGCTCGACGAGGAACGCCGGCTGTTCCACGTCGCGGTGACCCGGGCCCGGCGTCGGCTGCTGGTCACCGCCGTCGCCTCGGCGGCCGTCGGCGGCGACGACCACGAGGAGCAGCCGAGCCGCTTCCTGCACGAACTCGGCGTCACCGGCCAGGACGGAGACGGCCCGACCAGAAGCGGCCCCACCCCGACCGCCCCCGACGGCGGCCCCACCCCGGGCTCGCCCGGCGGCGGGCCCGGTGAGGGCGGCGCGGGGGACGAGGCGGCCGAGGGGGAACGGGGGCACGCGGCCGACAGCGGACCGGGCCGGTCATCCGACGGGGTCCCCGGGAGGGCGGGCGAGCAGCCCTCCGGGAAGGCGGGTGAGGATCTGCCCGCAGGGCCGGGTGAGGGCCTGCCCGCAGGGCCGGGTGACGACCCGGCCGGGGAACCGGGGGAGGAGTCGACCCGGGAGTTGCCTGTCGGGCGGCCACCGCGGGCGCTCACCCTCTCCGCGCTCGTCGCGGAGCTGCGTACCGCGATCGTCGATCCGGCGGCGTCGGTGGCCCGGCGGCGCGCGGCGGCGGCCGAACTGGCCCGGCTGGCCGCCGCCGGCATCCCCGGCGCGCACCCGGACGACTGGTGGGGCCTGCGCAGCCTCTCCGACGACCGGCCGCTGGCCGATGAAGGCGAACCGGTGCGGGTCACCCCGTCGGGGATGGAGAGCGCGCTGCGGTGCAGCCTGCGCTGGCTGCTCGAACGGCACGGCGGCAGCGGGCCGGCCAGCGCCGCCCAGGGAGTCGGCAACCTGGTGCACGCCGCGGCGATGCTGGCCGAGGACGCCAGCGCCGACCGGACGGCCCTGCTGGAGTACGTGGCCGCCCGGTTCGACGCGATCGAGCTGGCGGCCCGGTGGATGGTCGGCCCGGAACGGGAACGCGCCGAGGCCATGGTGGACAAGCTGCTGCGCTGGCTGGCCGGCAACCCGCGTCGACTGCTCGCCATCGAGCACGAGTTCGCGGTCCGCCTCGACGACCCGACCCGTCCGGTGGAGCTGACCGGCCGGGTCGACCGGCTGGAGGTCGACGCCGACGGCCGGCTCGTGGTGATCGACCTCAAGACCGGCAAGTCGACGACGGTCACCGAGCGGGAGATGGCCGAGCATCCGCAGCTCGGGGCGTATCAGGCGGCGGTGGAGGCGGGCGGGTTCGCCGAGTTCGGCGACGAGGCCGGGGGTGCGGCGCTGGTGCAGCTCGGCACCGGCGCGAAGGACGCCCGCGAGCAGACCCAGGCCGCCGCCGGGCAGGGCCCCGAGGCCGGCTGGGCCACCGCCCTGGTCCGGCGCACCGCCGATACGATGGCCGCCTCGACCTTCGCCGCCGTCGCCAACGCCAAGTGCCGGGTCTGTCCGGTGCGGACCAGCTGCCCGGTCTCCGGGCAGGGCCGGCAGGTCGTCGAGCCGCCGGCCACCGGCGAGCACCGGGCGGGCGGGGAGTGAACGTGTCGGCCGCGCCACCGACGACCGGGCGGCCGGGGCCGCGGCGTGTGACGAGGGGAGAGCGGTGACCCAGCCGACCCTGTTCAGCGCCGCCACCCCCGTGCCGCGTACCGCCGACGCCGGGCCGCGCTACACGCCGGTGGAGCTGGCCCGGCTGCTGCGGCTGCCCGCCCCCACGGCCGAGCAGGCCGCGATCATCGCGGCCCCGGTCGCACCACTGCTGGTGGTGGCGGGTGCCGGTTCGGGCAAGACCGAGACGATGGCCGCCCGGGTGGTCTGGCTGGTCGCCAACTCCTACGTCCGCCCGGAGCAGATCCTCGGGCTGACCTTCACCCGCAAGGCGGCCGGTGAGCTGGCGCACCGGGTGCGTACCCGGCTCGACCAGTTGGTGCGGCGGCTCGGGCGGCGGGCCCGCAACCCGCTGGACGATCCGCTGGCCGGCGAACCCACCGTCGCCACCTACCACTCGTACGCCGGGCGGATCGTCACCGAACACGGGCTGCGGGCCGGCTACGAGCCGACCACCCGACTGCTCACCGAGGCGTCCCGGTGGCAGCTCGTCGACCTGCTGGTGCGCAACTACGACGGCGACATGTCCGAGGTCGACCGGATGCCCAGCACCATCACCGACGCCGTCCTCGCCCTGGCCGGCGAACTGGACGAGCACCTGGTCGACCCGGACACGTTGGCCGCCTGGACGGGCCGGTTCTTCGCCGAGGTGCAGTCCCACCCGGGCCGCGTCTACGCCGACGTCCGCAAGGCCCTCCAACTGCAACGCACCCGGCTGAAGCTGCTGCCGCTGGTGCGGGCGTACGCCAGGCGCAAGGACGACTTCGAGGCGATGGACTTCGCCGACCAGCTCGCCCGCGCCGCCCGGGTGGCCCGCGACCACCCGGCGGTCGGCGCGGTCGAGCGGGACCGTTACCGGGTGGTGCTGCTCGACGAGTACCAGGACACCAGCCACGCCCAGGTGGTGCTGCTCAACCACCTCTTCGGCGGGGGTCACCCGGTCATCGCGGTCGGCGACCCCTGCCAGTCGATCTACGGCTGGCGGGGGGCCAGCGCCGGCACGCTCGACCGGTTCCCCACCGACTTCGCCCGTGCCGACGGCACCCCCGCCGGCACGATGAGCCTCACCACCAGTTGGCGTAACCGGCCGGAGATCCTCGGGGTGGCCAACGCGTTGTCGGTGCCACTGCGGGCGGCCGGCGCCCGGGTGCCGGAGCTGCGCGCCGCGTTGAGCGTCCGCGACCCGATCCCGCACCGCAGCCCGCGCGGGCGGGCCGCCGGCACCGTGCACTGCGCGCTGCTGCCCACGTACGTCGACGAGGCGGACTGGATCGCCGACAGCGTGCTCGCCGCCTGGCGGGGGGCGGCCCGGATGCCCGGTGCGCTGCCCGAACACATCCCGGTGCCGCAGCGTCCCCCCACCGCAGTGCTGGTCCGGGTCCGCAGCCAGATCCCGGCGATCGAGGCGGCCCTGCGGGCCCGGGGGCTGCCGGTCGAGGTGGTCGGCCTGGGCGGCCTGCTGGACACCCCGGAGGTGCGGGACGTGGTCTGCACCCTGCGGGTGCTCGCCGACCCGACCGACGGCGCGGCCCTGCTGCGCCTGCTGACCGGGGCGCGCTGGCGGATCGGTCCACGTGACCTGGTGGCCCTGCACCGGCGGGCGCGCGCCATCGCCCGCGCCCGCCGGGAGGTGACCGGCGACGACGGGCCGGAGATCGTGGTGGACGCCCTCGACGAGGCGACCCTGGTGGAGGCGCTGGCCGACCTGGGGCCGGCGCAGGCGTACTCGGCGGAGGGCTACGCGCGGCTGCGGTCGTACGGGATGGAACTGGCCCTGCTGCGTTACCGGCTGGACCAGACGCTGCCGGAGCTGATCGCGGACGTGGAACGCACCATCGGCCTGGACGTCGAGGTGGCGGTCCGGGCCGGCCGGGACGGCACCGGCGACGCCGGACTGGCCCGGGGGCACCTGGACGCGCTCGGTGACGTGGCGGCCCGGTTCAGCGGCGAGACCCCGGCGGCGACGCTCGCCGGTTTCCTGGCCTACCTGGCCGCCGCCGAGGACGAGGAGCGGGGGTTGTCCCCGGGCGAGGTGGAGGTGGTCGATGGCGCGGTGCAGGTGCTCACCGCGCACGCCGCCAAGGGCCTGGAGTGGGACGTCGTCGCGGTCGCCGGGCTGACCCGGGGCGGCTGGCCCGGTCAGGTCCGCAACTCCGACCACTGGCTGGGCGGGCTCGGGGTGCTGCCGTTCCCGTTGCGCGGCGACGCCGACGGGCTGCCCGTGCTCGACCTCGCCGAGGTGACCGACCAGCGGGGGGTGGCGCGGGCGGTGACTGATTTCACCGACGCCTGGCGGGCGCACGACGAACGCGAGGAACGCCGGCTGGCGTACGTGGCGGTGACCCGGCCCCGGCGGCTGCTGCTCTGCTCCGGGTACTGGTGGGGGGAGGGGACGAAGCGGTTCCGGGGCCCGTCGGTGCTGCTCCGTGAGGTGCACGACGCCTGCCTGGCCGGCGGCGACGGCCTGCTGATCGACGAGTGGGCGCCCGAACCGGCAGGTGACGCGGTCAATCCGACCACCGCGCTGGTGTTGCGGGCGGAGTGGCCCGCCGACCCGCTGGGCCCGCGCCGGCCGGCGCTGACCGAGGCGGCGGCCCTGGTCCGCCGTTTCCTCGCCGACCCCGACGCGGCCCGCCGCGATCCCGCGCCCGCCGTGGTGCCCGGCGACCCGCAGGTGGTGGCCCCGCAGCCGGTGTCCCCGCAAGCGACGGCCCCGCAGCCGGTGTCCCCGCAGGCGACGGCCCCGCAGGCGACGGCCCCGCAGGTGGTGGCCCCGCCTCCCACAGGCACGCAGGCGGCGGGCAGGGGGGCGGCTGATCCGGAGGCGGCCGGTCCGGAGCCCGATCCGGAGGTGGTGCGGTGGCGGCGGGAGGCGGACCTCCTCCTGGCCGAGCGGGCGGAGCTGCTGCGGCAGGCCGAGGCCGTCGAGGTGACGCTGCCCGACCACCTGTCGGTGACCCAGCTGGTGGCCCTGCGCCGGGACCCGGCCCAACTCGCCCGTACCCTGCGCCGGCCGATGCCCACCCCACCCAGCCCGTACGCCCGGCGGGGCACCGCCTTCCACGCCTGGCTGGAGTCCCGCTTCGGGATCGACCGGCTGCTCGACGTGGACGAGTTGCCGGGTGCCGCCGACGCGGACGCCGCGCCCGACGGGGCGCTGGCCGAGCTCCAGGAGCGCTTCCTGGCCAGCGAGTGGGCCGACCGGGTGCCGGTGGAGGTGGAGGTGCCGTTCGCCACGGTGCTGGCCGGGGTGGTCGTCCGGGGCCGGATGGACGCCGTCTTCTCCCGCCCCGGCGGCCGGTACGACGTGGTCGACTGGAAGACCGGACGGCAGCCGACCGGCGCGGAGGCCGAGGTGGTCGCGGTGCAGCTCGCCGTCTACCGGCTGGCCTGGGCGGAGCTGGCCGGGGTGCCGGTGGACCGGGTGGGGGCCGCCTTCCACTACGTCCGGGAGGGGGTGACGGTGCGCCCGGCCGACCTGCTGGACGCCGACGGGCTGACCGCGATCATCGCCGGGTTGCCGGAAAACCCGGTGGGGGGTGGCGCGACGGGAGATCCGTGGTAGGTTGTTCTTGTTGCAGTTTTGGTTTCCAGAGACTCTGTGTGCGCCTGGCGGATTGTGGCCCCAGGCGCTCTTTGTTGTGTCCGGAGCTCTCCGGGCGGGGCGACCAAAAACAACAGGCGATTCGCGCACCCCGCGCGGAGCGCTGCTCTTCGGGCCCGCAACAGGTGCGGGTCCGACGTTCCGTCAAGGAGACGAAACAGATGGCAATTGGCACCGTCAAGTGGTTCAACGCTGACAAGGGCTTCGGCTTCATCACCCCGGACGGCGGCGGCGCCGACGTCTTCGCCCACTTCTCGGCGATCCAGTCCTCCGGCTACCGGAGCCTGGACGAGAACCAGCGGGTCGAGTTCGAGGTGACCCAGGGCCAGAAGGGCCCGCAGGCGGAGAACATCCGCCCGCTCTGATCTTCGGATCGACCGGTAACACCCTCCGGGTCCTCCGGACCCGGTGACGGACCGGTCCGCCGCGCCGCCCCCCGCTCCGGCGGGACGCGGCGTGCTGCGGCGGACCGGCCCGTACCCCATCGGTTCGTGCTTGTGAGTCCCCGACGGACTGCTCCGTCGGCGACCGCGCCGGCTCCCGGCGCCCTCCCTCGACACGTGCCGCGTCGAGGAAGGCATTCCGCATGACCATGACCATTCCCACCTTCGCCGCGACCGGCCTCGCGCCGGCGCTGCTCGCCGAACTGACCAAGCAGGGCATCACCGAGCCGTTCCCGATCCAGACGGCCACCCTGCCGGATTCGCTTGCCGGCCGGGACGTGCTCGGCCGGGGCCGCACCGGCTCGGGCAAGACCCTCGCCTTCGGGCTCCCGCTGCTGCACCGCACCGCCGGCCACCGGGCCCGCCCCGGCCGCCCGCTCGCCCTGGTGCTGGTCCCCACCCGTGAACTGGCCGCCCAGGTCACCACGGCACTCACCCCGTACGCCCGGGCGCTGGGGCTGCGCTGTGTCACCGTGGTCGGCGGGCTCTCCCTGCAACGGCAGGCGGACGCCCTGCGCGCCGGTGCCGAGGTGCTGGTCGCCACCCCGGGTCGGCTGCACGACCTGATCAACCGGGGTGACGCCCGGCTCGACCAGGTCGCCATCACCGTGCTCGACGAGGCCGACCAGATGGCCGACATGGGCTTCCTGCCGCAGGTGACCAAGCTGCTGGAGCAGGTCGCCCCGAACGGCCAGCGGATGCTCTTCTCGGCGACCCTGGACGGCGGGGTGGACCGCCTCGTACGCCGGTTCCTCAGCAACCCGGTGTCGCACTCGGTGGACCCGGGTACCGCCACGGTGACCGCGATGACCCACCACGTCCTGCACGTCGACGCGGCCGACAAGCCCGCCGCGCTGACCCAGATCGCCGCCCGTGAGGGCCGCACCATCCTGTTCATGGCGACCAAGCACCGCGCCGACCGGATGGCCCGGCAACTGCTCGCCAAGGGCGTACGCGCCGCGGCGCTGCACGGGGGGAAGTCCCAGCCGCAGCGCACCCGCATCCTGGAGCAGTTCCGCACCGGTCAGGTGACCGCCCTGGTCGCCACCGACGTGGCGGCCCGGGGCATCCACGTCGACGGCCTCGACATGGTGGTCAACGTGGACCCGCCGACCGAGGCGAAGGACTACCTGCACCGGGGTGGCCGGACCGCGCGGGCCGGTGAGGCCGGCCAGGTGGTGACCCTGGTCCTGCCGGAGCAGCGCCGGGACGTCTCCCGGTTGATGAGCATCGCCGGTATCTCCCCGCAGTCGACCCAGGTGCGCCTCGGCGACGGTGCGCTGGCCCGGGTGACCGGGGCCCGGGAGCCGTCCGGCGTGCCGGTGACCATCGTCGCCCCGCAGCCCGCCCCGACCGCCCGGTCCCGTGCCGGTGCCGAGGGCGGTCGGTCCCATGCCGCCGGTGGCGAGGGCGGTCGTCCGCGGGCCGCCGTCGGTGGCGGTGGCGAGGGTGGCCGTCCGCACCGGACCTCGGGCCGGTCCCGCCGCCCGCGTCGCCCCCGTACCGCCTGACCGCCTGACCGCCGCGCGTTCCCGGTCCCGCCGCTGGCGGGCCCGGGATCGACCGGTCGGCGGAGATCGACTCAAGTGGGTCGATGTTGGGGTGATGGTCGGCCGGGTGACCGCAACGTCGGCCCAGGCGTGTTGATCTTGCAGCCGGGTGTGACTCGGGCGCGTGTCGTCGCAGTTCGCGGACGGTACGGGGTCGGGTGCGGACCCTCGGTGATCATGCGTCCGGGTCGGTCGGCTTGCCGGCTCTATTGCGTCCGATCGGTGACTGTTCCATTCGACCCGACTGGTCGAAGCTTGCTCCCGGGGGAAGAACCGGCCGGCACGGTCGGGCACGGGAGGGGTGACCATGGGGGGCGACGCTGAGTCGGGGGCGGGGCGCGAGCTACTGGTGGTGTTCGCCGTGGCGGGTGCCGGGCTCCTGCTCGCCATGGTCGCGGCGTTCGCGCCCTGGCACCCGAGGCCGGGGCGCAGCGCCCCGGCCGGGCTGGTCGAACTGCACAGCCCCGACGAGGGGCGTCCGCCGACGGTCGAGCTGACCGCCGGCTGAGCCTCCCGCGGGGGCCGGTGGGGGCGGTAGGTCCGGGACGCCCGTCCGACCGTCGGGTCCTGGGGGACCGACGGCCGGACGGGCGTCCCGGGCGACCGGCGTCAGCGGGCCGGGGCCTGCTCCTGCTGGATGAGCAGGTCGGTCAGCGTGGTCCGGTCCACCACCACGGCTATCGCGCCGTCCACCGCGAGCCACACGTCGCGCAGGCCGGCGGCCACCCCGTGGTAGCCGGCGTCCTCGGCGGGCAGCCCCCGTACGGTGGTCAGCGAACCACCGACGGCACGCAGCACGTCCCCGACGCTGATCTCCGAGGCGGGACGGGTCAGTGCGTAGCCGCCCTCGGTGCCCCGATGACTGTGCAGCAGGCCGGCGCGGCGCAGGTCGAGCAGGATGCCCTGGAGGAAGCTCAGCGGGATGCCCTGCGCCCGTGCCAGGCTCGCCGCCTTGACCAGTTCCCCACCGCCGTCGGGACGTCCGCCGTCACCGCCGTCGGGACGTCGGCCGTCACCGCCGTCGGGGCGGGTGGTCCCGCCGTCGCCGCCTGCGGCGACGGCGAGCATGGCCCGGAGCGCGTAGTCGCTGCGCGCGGAGATGTACACGTCACTGACCAGCCTGGTCCAGCACGCCCCAGCGACGGCGGATCGCCCGGTCGGCCGCCCCGAAGGCGGCGTCGACGACCAGACCGACGACCAGGATGACGATCATCGTGGAGAGCAGCCAGGGTGCGTCGGACAGTTCCCGGGAGTAGGTGAGCTGGGCACCCAGGGACGTCTGCGAGATGCCGACCACCAGCAGCTCGCCGGCCATCAGGCTGCGCCAGGAGAAGGCCCAGCCCTGCTTGAGCCCGGCGACGATGGCCGGCAGCGCGGCCGGCGCGATGACGTACCGGTAGAGGTTCAGCCCACGGGCGCCGAGGTTGCGCCCGGCCCGGACCAGCAGCGGTGGCACGTAGTCGACGCCGCTGATCACCCCGTTGGCGATGGACGGCGCGGCACCGAGCACCACCACGAAGAAGATCGCCTTCTCGCTCAGCTCGAACAGCAGGATGGCCAGCGGGAACCAGGCGATCGACGGCATCGTCTGCAACGCGGTGATCATCGAGCCGATCGCCGCCCGCAGCACCGTGGACCGGGCCACCGCCAGGCCGACCAGCAGGCCGACCGCGACGGAGAAGACGTAGCCGAGCGCGGCCCGTTGCAGGGTGGTGGCGAGCCCGTCCCAGAGCTGCCGGCCGCCGGCCTGCCGGGCCAGTTCCTCGGCGACGGTGACCGGGCCGGGCAGCGAGTACGGCGGCTTCCACCCGCTCCAGACCACCACCTGCCACAGCCCGATGGCGATGGCGAGCGCGGCGAGCTTGGGCCAGGTGGACGCCCAGAGGCGGGCCCCCCGGGAGACCTCCTTCTCCCGGCCGGCGATCTCCAGGGCGTCGAGCCCGGAGATCTCCGCGTCGGTGCGGGCCGCGCCGGTCAGGGTGTCATTTGCCATGGCGGCCCACCTCGGTACGGAGTCGGTCGGTGACCTCGGAGGCGATCGCGGCGATCTCGGGGGAGTCGATGCGCCGGGGTCGGGGCACGTTCACCTCCGTGGACCAGATGATCCGCCCGGGTCGGCTGCTGAGCAGGATGATCCGGTCGGCGAGCCGGGCCGCCTCCCGGACGTTGTGCGTCACGAACAGCACGGTGAGCTGCCGTTCCGCCCAGATGCGTTCGAGTTCGTCGTGCAGGATGTCCCGGGTCATCGCGTCGAGGGCGCCGAACGGCTCGTCCATCAGCAGGACCGGGGTGTCCAGGGCGAGGGTGCGGGCCAGGGCGACCCGTTGCCGCATGCCGCCGGACAGCTCGTGCGGGCGCTTGCGGCCGAAGTCGGACAGGTGGACGGTGCTCAGCAGCTCAGCCACCTTCTCCCGACGCTCGGCCCGGGGCAGCCCGCGCAGCTTCAACGGCACCTCGACATTGGCCTCGACGGTCAGCCACGGGAAGAGCGCCGGCTCCTGGAACATCAGGCCGGGGTGGGCGTCGTCGGCCACCGTGATGGTGCCGCCCTGTGCCCGGTCCAGCCCGGCGACGAGGTTGAGCAGGGTGCTCTTGCCGCAGCCGGACGCGCCGACGAGGCAGACGAACTCCCCGGGCCGGACGTCGAGGCTGACCCCGTCCAGGGCGAGGACGGCGTTCGTCCCGCGCCCGTACACCTTGGTCACGCCGGAGAGCGCGACCGCGGTGGTCGCGCTCTGCGGCGGCGTCGTGGTCGACGTCACGGCTGGGTGACCTCGGCCTGGCCCTGCGTCTTGAGCACCTCGTTGAGGTACTTCAGGTCGTAGAGGCCGTTCAGGTCGACCGGCTGGGTCAGTTCGACCGCGACGGCGTGGTCGAGCCCGGTCTTGAGCGAGGATGCGATCGGGTCGTTGGTGAACAGCAGGGTGGGCCACGCCTGCTTGATCAGCTTCAGGTCCAGCGGCTTGCCGGTGATCCTGCCGAGGTGGTCGGAGATGGCCTGCTGCGCCTCGTCCGGCTTGGTGTTGACGAAGTCGTTCGCCGCCACCTGCGCCTCGACCAGCTTCTTCACCGTCTCGGGGTGGGCCTTGAGGAACTTGGTGGAGACGATCAGGTTGGTGATGACGAACTTCTTGTCCGGCCAGAGGTCCCGCTCGTCGACGAGGACCGTGCCGCCGGCGTTGACCAGCCGGGAGACGAACGGCTCGGGCACCCACGCGCCGTCGATCGAGCCGCTGGAGAAGGTCTCCACCGTCTGGGCGTTCTCCTGCGGGACGATCTTGACGTCGCCGCCGCCCTCCTTGGTGGTCTTGAGGCCCTTCTCCTTGAGCCAGTAGCGCAGGGCGACGTCCTGGGTGTTGCCGAGCTGCGGGGTGGCGATCTTCTTGCCCCGCAGCTGGTCTACCGAGGTGATCCCGGGCTTGACCACCAGGGCGACCCCGCCGGACGCGGCGCCGGAGATGACCCGGACGGCCTCGCCCTTGGACTTGGAGAACGCGTTGACCGTCGGGTTCGGGCCGATGTACGTGGCGTCCAGCGCGCCGGAGAAGATCGCCTCGATGGCGGCCGGGCCGGCGTTGAAGGTCTTGGGGTCCAGCTTGACGTCGCTGCCGAGCTTCTCGGCGAAGATGCCCTTCTCGACGCCGACCACGGCCGGGGCGTGCGTGATGTTGGGGAAGTAGCCCAGCCGCAGCGTGACGGGGCCGGAGTCGCCGCCGGCGTTGTCGTCGTCGCCGCACGCGGCGGTGGTGCCCATCGTGGCCACGCCGACGGCGGCGAGGGTGGCGAGGGAGAGCAGCCGACGGAAGGGGAGCCGTCTCATCATCTGTCCAATCCGCAGTATTCCTATTTAGTTGGTAGGAAGAGTGGGTCAGGACTCCGATGGCGTCAAGCGCCGTCCGCATCATGGGATGTCGGGTCTCAGATATTCCTGGTTTTCCTACCTTCTTGATAGGTTTAGCTGCCCCCGGCGAGGTACACCGGGCGGGACACGGCGAGAGGGCTGCCGACATGACCTTCCACTGGTTCCTCCCCACCTCCGGCGACGGCGACCAGGTCGGCGCGGCCACCGTCACCGCCGGCGCGGCCCGGCACGCACGGGCCGCCACCGTCGGATATCTGACCGAGGTGGCGCGGGCCGCCGAGGCGGGCGGGTTCAGCGCCCTGCTCACCCCGGTCGGCTCCGGCTGCCCCGACCCGTGGATCGTCTGCGCGGCGGTCGCCCAGCACACCGAGCGGATCGGCCTGCTGGTCGCCGTGCGCGCCGGCTTCGCCCTGCCCACCCTGGTCGCCCAGCAGGCCGAGGCGTTCCAGGCGGTCTCCGGCGGTCGGCTCGCGCTCAACGTCGTCACCGGCGGCGACCCCACCGAGCAGCGGGCGTACGGCGACTTCCTCGACCACGACGCGCGCTACGCGCGTACCGGTGAGTTCATCGAGGTGCTCCGCCGCTCCTGGCGCGGCGGCCCGTTCGACTTCGCCGGTGAGCACTACCGGGTCGACGGCGGCGGGCTCGCCCGGCCGCTGGCCGACCCGCCGCCGGTCTACCTCGGCGGTGCGTCCCCGGCCGCCGAGGCGGTCGCCGCCCGGCAGGCCGACGCGTACCTGATGTGGGGCGAGCCGCCGGCGGCGATCGCCACCCGGGTGGCCCGGGTCCGGGCCCGCGCCGCCGAGCTGGGTCGCACCCTGCGCACCGGGCTGCGGCTGCACGTCATCGCCCGGCACACCGCCGCCGAGGCGTGGGCCGAGGCCGACCGGCTGCGGGCCGGGATGAGCCCGGAGCGGATCGCCGCCGCCCAGGCCCGGTTCGGCCGGATGGACTCCGTCGGTCAGGCCCGGATGACCGCGCTGCACGGCGGCGGCAGCGGACGCCTCGCCGTCGCGACGAACCTGTGGGCCGGCATCGGCCTGGTCCGCGAGGGGGCGGGTACCGCCCTGGTCGGCAGCTACGCCGAGGTCGCCGCCCGGATCGACGAGTACGCCCACAGCGGCGTCGACGAGTTCATCCTCTCCGGCTGGCCGCACCGGGAGGAGGCGGAACGCGTCGGCGCGGAGGTGCTGCCCCGGGTCACCGCGCTGCCCGTCGCGGTGTCGCACTGAGACGCAGGCCGAGGACGGCGGTGTCACCGCTGGCGACACGCTAGGGTCGATCACGTGCCGACCCGGAGAGCGAGAATTCCAGCGACGAAATACCCGGTCGAGCGGTTCACCCTCGACAACGGCCTACGGGTGGTGCTCACCCCGGACCGCAGCGCCTCGGTGATCGGCGTGGCGGTGGTCTACGACGTCGGCATCCGCTCCGAGCCGCAGGGGCGGACCGGCTTCGCCCACCTCTTCGAGCACCTGATGTTCCAGGGCTCGGAGAACCTGGAGAAACTGGCCCACTTCCGGCACGTGCAGGGTGCCGGCGGCACCTTCAACGGCTCCACCCACCTGGACTACACCGACTACTACGAGACGCTTCCCGGCAACGCCCTGGAACGGGCGCTGTTCCTGGAGGCCGACCGGATGCGCGGCCCCCGGCTGACCGAGGAGAACCTGCGCAACCAGGTCGACGTGGTCAAGGAGGAGATCCGGGTCAACGTGCTCAACCGGCCGTACGGCGGGTTCCCCTGGCTGACCCTGCCGCCGGTGATGTTCGACACCTTCCCCAACGCGCACGACGGCTACGGCTCCTTCGACGACCTGGAGTCGGCCACCGTCGCCGACGCCGCCGACTTCTTCCGCCGCTACTACGCCAGCGGCAACGCCGTGCTCGCGGTCAGCGGGGACATCGACGTCGCGGAGGCGACCGCCCTGGTCGAACGGCACTTCGGCGACGTGCCGGCCCGGCCCGCCCCGGAGCGCCCCGACTTCACCGAGCCCGACCTGACCGTCGAGCGGCGCACCGCGTACACCGACCAGTTGGCGCCGCTGCCGGCGGTGGCCTCGGCGTGGCGGGTGCCCGACCCGGTCGGCGACTTCGCCGGCTACCTGCCCTACGTGGTGCTCGCCGAGGTGCTCACCGACGGGGACGCGTCCCGGCTGGTGGAGCGGATGGTGCAGCGGGACCGCAGCGTCACCGGCCTCGGCGGCTACCTCGGGTTCATGGGTGACCCGTTCGACGTCCGAGACCCCACCGCGTTGCTGCTCCAGGCGCACCTGCCGCCCGGCGGCGACGTCGACAAGGCGCTGCGCACCATCGACGAGGAGTTGGACCGGCTGGCCACCGACGGATTGACCGACGGCGAACTGGCCCGCACCCAGGCACGGATGGCCACCCACCTGCTGCGGGACACCGACGCGGTGCTCGGCCGGGCGCTGCGGATGGCGGTGCTGGAGCAGCAGCGCGGCGAGCCGGGCCTGCTCAACGACCTGCCCCGGCTGGTCGGCGAGGTCACCGAGGACCAGGTCCGCGCTGCCGCCGCCACCCTGCGCCCGGAACGCCGCGCCTCCATCGAGGTCATCCCCGGAGGTGCCAAATGACCACCGCCAACCGGGCACTTCCGCCGCTGGGGCCGAACCGGCGGCTGAAGCTGCCCCGGCAGGCCGAGCGGCGGCTCCCCAACGGGCTCACCGTGATCGCGGTACGCCGGCCCGCCGTACCCCTGGTCGAGCTGCGGCTGTGGATGCCGTTCGGCCGGACCCACCTGGCCCGGGGCGCGATGCTCGCCGAGACGGTGCTGGCCGGCACCGGCACCCGTACCGCCACCGAGATCGCCGCCGAGTTGCAGAAGGTCGGCGGCGGGCTCTCGGCCGGGGCGGACCCGGACCGGCTGATGCTCTCCGGCGCGGGCCTGGTCACCGGGCTGGACCGGATGCTGGAGATCCTGGCCGACGTATTGACCGACGCCAGCTACCCGGCCGACTGGGTGCAGACCGAGCGGGACCGGCTGGTGGACCGGATCCAGGTGGCGCTGAGCCAGCCCGCCCACCTGGCCCGGACGGCGCTGCTGCGGCGGATGTACGGCCGGCACCCGTACGCGGTGCAGACCCCGGAGCCGGACCAGGTCCGCGCGGTCCGGCCGGCGGCGCTGCGCCGGTTGCACGCCGAGCGGGTGCATCCGGCCGAGGCGGTGCTGGTGCTGGTCGGCGACGTCCAGCCGGAACGCGCGCTGGATGCGGCGGAGAAGGCGCTGGGCGGTTGGACGGGGGACAGCCGGGGCGCCACGTTGCCGCCCGCGCCGCCGCTGGAACCCGGTCCGCTGCTGCTGGTGGACCGGCCGGGTTCGGTGCAGTCGTCGCTGCGGATCGCGTTGCCGGCGGTGCCCCGGACCCATCCGGACCACGCCGCGCTGCAACTGGCGAACCTGATCTTCGGCGGGTACTTCTCGTCCCGCTGGACGGAGAACATCCGCGAGGACAAGGGCTACACCTACGGCCCGCACTCGTCGGTCGAGCACTCGGTGGCCGGTTCGGTGCTGGTCGCCGGGGCCGAGGTGGCCACCGAGGTGACCGGGCCGGCCCTGCTGGAGACCACGTACGAGCTGGGCCGGCTGGCGTCGTTGCCGCCGGGGGCGGACGAGTTGGAGCAGGCCCGCCAGTACGCCCTGGGCACGCTCCAGCTCGGCATCTCCACCCAGGCCGGGCTGGCCGCCCTGACCAGCGCGTACGCGGGCAGCGGGCTGCGGCTGGACTTCCTCGCCGAGCACGCCGCCCGGCTGGCGAAGGTCACCGTCGACGACGTCGCCGAGGTGGGTGCCCGCTACCTCGCCCCGGCGGGGGCGGTGGTGGTGGTGCTCGGTGACGCCGAACGGATCGCCGGTCCGCTGGCCGCCCTCACTCCGGTCCGGACGGAGCCGGCGTGAGTGGGGAGACCGCGCCGCCGCTGGCCCGGTCCACCCTGGACCGGGCGGCGCACCGGCGTACCGACCCGCAGTGGCTGGCGCAGGCGTGGCAGCGGGCCCGGGTGCTGGTGCTGGACTCGACCCGGGAGGGGCGGGCGCTGGTCCGTGCCGACGCGAACCCGCCGGTGCTGGTGCTGCGGGACGCCGCCGAGGTCGGCCCGCCGGGGCAGGCGTACCCGCTCTTTCTCGGGGTGGAGCCGGACGGGGTGCCGGTCTTCGCGGTGGACGCCCCGCTGCCGGAGCTGCCGGGTACCCGGGAGGCCAACCTGCGGGAGATCGGCCACCTGCTCGACGACCGGGACGCGGGGATCTTCACCACCGCGCTCGCCCTGGTCAACTGGCACCTGGGGCACGGCTGGTCACCCCGGTCGGGGCAGCGGACCGAGGTCGCCGAGGGCGGCTGGACCCGGGTGGGCACGGACGGTGACCGGATGTGGCCGCGTACCGATCCGGCGATGATCGTCCTGGTGCACGACGGGGTGGACGGCCCGGACGGGCGTTGCCTGCTCGGCAACAACGCCGCCTGGCCACGGACCCCGGGGCAGCGGCGGTTCTCCTGCCTCGCCGGGTACGTCGAGCCGGGCGAGTCCGCCGAGGCGGCCGTGCTGCGCGAGGTCCGCGAGGAGGTCGGCGTCGGGGTCGAGCGGATCACGTACGCGGGCAGCCAGGCCTGGCCGTTCCCCGGCTCGCTGATGCTGGGCTACCTGGCCGAGGCGGACCCGGGGGAGCCGGTGCGGGTCGACCCGACGGAGATCGCGTACGCCCGCTGGTTCACCAGGCGGGACATCGGCGCGGTGCTGGCCGGTCGGGCGGTGGACGCCGGGGACGGCGACCGGGTGATCCTGCCGCCGCCGTCGTCGATCGCGTTGTTCCTGATCCACCGCTGGCTCGACGGCCACTGCTGACCGGTCCCGGCCCCGGGCCGTCGTTGCCGCGACGGGCCCCGGACCGGGATCGCGGGCCGTCGTGGCCGGGCGGGGAGTCGACCCGGCGGGGCCGGACCGGCCACGACGGACGGCGGGTCAGCCGGGCGGGTTGCGGTGCCGTCGGCCGGGTTCGCCGAGTGGCAGCACCTTGACCCGCTGCCGGCCGGCGCGGACGGCGCCCACGGTGGACAGGGCCCGGGCCAGCAGCAGGGCGGCGTCCCGGTCCTCGGCGTGCACGGTCTGGCGGCGCAGTTCGGGGGTGGTGGTCTCGTTGCGTAGGCAACCTCCGCCGGCCCAGGTGGCGGCGAGGTCGATGTCGGCGGCGGTGCGGATGTCGGTGCGGACGATCAGGTAACGCATGGTGGTCTCCGGACGGAGCGCGGGTGGCCGGCTACGTTGTGGAACTTCCACGTCACTGGATCGTCATGTTACGCCCGCCGGTGCTCCCGGCAAGGGAATCGCCGGCCTTCGACCGGGTCCTGTCCGATCATCCGATGCCTGCTCAGGCAGGCCGCCGCGCGGAGTCGACGGGTGTGGCGGCGCGACGACGCGGGGCCGCCGGCAGCCTGCCGACGACCCCGCTGCGGTGACCGGATCAGTCGAGGGTGAACTCGCCGTCCCTGGTGCCCCGGAGGAAGCCGAGCCAGCCGGCGCGCGGGAACAGCAGCACCGGGCCGTCCGGGTCCTTGCTGTCCCGCAGCGCCACCTCGGTCGTCGCGGTGCGCAGCCGGGCGACCTCCACGCAGTTGGAGGTCTGGCTTCGGCTGCTCTTGTGCCAGCGCAGGTCGGCGGGCACGGTCTGGATCTCGTTCATGGCTCTGCTCCTGGTTCCTGGAACTGCTTCGACGAAACGAGCGGCGGTCGCCCGGCCCCGACGGGTCGGTGTGTCACCGCTCCGTCAGGCGCCCAGGTTGTCGGCGGCGTTGGGCCGGCGCTGCTGTCGGACCCGGGGCCGCCGAGGACGAGGCCGCCGTGTCGGTCAGCCGTCCCGTCGCCGCGAAGAGCCAGGTAAGGGTGTCCGATGCGGAGAGCGCCGCCGAGCATAGCCACTCAAACGTCACTTTATAGCGATTTACCGTAGATGCCTCGGTCGACATGACGTCGATGAAGCCTCCTTCGATCGCCAGCGTCTCCGGGTCCTGCGAATCGGTGAACCGGTAGAGCGAGAAGGCCGTCGGCGGCAGGTAGAACTCGCCGATCCGGGTGTCGCGCAGCAGCAGGTGCAGCGTCACGTTCGGCAGCATGGCCAGCTCGCAGAGGTGGGCGAGCTGGTCGCGCAGCACGTCCGGCGGGCAGGCCCGGCGGCCCAGCGCCGCCTCCTCCAGCACCGCCGTGTAGCGGGGACCGTCCGGGCGGTCCAGCAGGGACTGCCGGCCCAACCGTGCCTTGACCTCGGTCTCCGGGTCGTCCCCGGCGGACGGGTCGGCCGACGCGGCGGCGGCGTTGGCCGAGACGATCCGCAGCCGGGCGTACCCCTCGGTCTGCAACAGCCCCGGCACCAGGACCGGGTTGTACTCGCGGATCTGGGCGCAGCCCGCCTCCAGCTCGGCCCAGCCGAGCTGTTGCTGGGTCATCACCGGGTACGACCTGCGCCAGGCGCGCATGTCGCCGGCCTCCTCGGTGATGACCAGCAGCTCCTCCCGCAGGGCGGGGGCGGCCCGGTAGAGGTCGAGCAGGACGGCCACGTCCTCCGGGTCGGGCCGGCTGCGGCCGTTCTCCAGCCGGGACAACTTCGACGCCGACGCCCAGCCGATGCGTTCGATCACCTGGTCGCCGGTGAGTCCCGCCGCCTCGCGCAGGCGACGCAGGTCAGTGCCGAGCCTGCGACGACGCAGGATCGGGCTCGGTACGGCAGGAGGCACGGTGTCCTCGATTCCGTAGACCGCCACGAGACGCGACGGTAACTGTATGAAACTCGACCCCCACGGTCAGTATGGACGGCGCGACCGGCGTCGGAGGTCCCGGCGAGGGCGTGTCTTGCGACAGAAAGACGACTGTGGAACGTGTCAGCCGGCCCGGGACGACGCCGTCCCCACCGGCGGCAGTTTCCCCGTACGCGTCCAGCCGGACGCCACCCCCGCCGGAGGGAACCCATGCGCACCGTCCTGCGCCGCCCCGACTTCCGTCTGCTCTTCGTCGCGCTGCTGGCCAGCATGGCGGCCGAGTCGATGCTGCTGCTCGCCCTGGCCATCTGGGTCAAGGACCTGACCGGCTCCGACGGGCTGGCCGGCGCGACCATCTTCGCGATCATCGCGCCGATGATGTTGGCCCCGCTGATCGGCTGGGTGGTCGACCGTTACCGCCGCCGGCCGTTCTTCGTGGTCGCGAACCTGGGCACGGCCCTGCTGCTCAGCCCGCTGTTCGCGGTCCGCGACCGGGCCGACGTGTGGATCATCTACGTGGTGGCCGCCTGCTACGGGTTGTCCTACCTGACCCTGCACGCGACCCTGAGCGGCCTGCTGCGCCAGCTCGTGCCGAGCGAGCTGCTGGCCGACGCGAACGGGGCGTTGCAGACCGTGCGGCAGGGCCTGCGCCTCGGTGGGCCGTTGGCCGGCGCGGCCCTCTACGCCACGGTCGGCGGCTGGCTGCTGACCAGCCTGGCGATGACCGGGTTCGTGGTCGCCGCCGCCGTGGTGGGACTGCTCCGGGTGAGCGAGCACCCGCCGGCCGCCGCCGCCCTGCGCTGGCCGGCCGAGCTGGGGGCGGGGCTGCGCCACCTGACCCACGAGGCCGCCCTGCGCCGGGCCCTGCTCGGCTACGGGCTGGGCTCGCTCGTGATGGGCTTCACCGAATCACTGATCTTCGCGTACGTCGACCAGGGGTTGCGCCGTGACGCCGCCTTCGTCGGGGTGCTGATCGCCGTGCAGGGGATCGGCGGCCTGGTGGGCGGACTGCTCTCGTCGACGGTGGTGCGCCGGGTCGGCGAACTGGGCGCGCTCGCCGTCGGGGTGACCCTGTTCGGCCCGGCCGCGCTGATCCTGGCCTGGCCGGACCTCCGGCTCGGTGTGCTGGCCCTGCTGCTCGCCGGGCTGTCCCTGCCGCTGACCATGGTGGGGCTGACCACGCTGGTCCAGCGGCGTACCCCGCCGGGGCTGCTCGGTCGGGTCACCGCCGCCTCCGAGGCGCTGGTCAGCGGGCCGCAGGCGGTCTCCATCGGGGCCGGGGCGCTGCTCGTCGGCGTGTTCGACTACCGGCTGCTCTTCGTGCTCGTCGGGGTGGTCACCACAGCCGCCGGCCTGTGGCTCTGGCGGGGACGTCGGCTCACCCCGCCGGTCCCGCCGAAGCCGCCGGTCCCGCCCACGACACCGGCCGTGGCCCGCATCCCGGCCCCCCGCCGTCCGCTACCCGACCCGACCGCCGACCGGCTGTCCGGGCGCTGACCCCCCGCGACACGACGCAGCGGCCGGCCCCGGTGGGGGTCGGCCGCTGCGTGAAGCGGGGGCGGGCTCAGCCCGCGAGCGTGGCCAGGTGCTGCTTGACCTGGGTGATGGAGGGGTTGGTCAGGGCGCTGCCGTCGGCGAAGCGCAGCGTCGGCACGGTCTGGTTGCCGCCGTTGACGCCCATCACGAACTCCGCGGCCTTCGGGTCCTGCTCGATGTCGACCACCTCGTACCCGATGCCTTCCCGGTCCAGCTGCGACTTCAGCCGGTGGCAGTAGCCGCACCACGGGGTGGAATACATGGTCAACATCGTCGGATCCTCCAGAGGTCGTCGCGCCCGCCGGGTCAGGCCGGGCTGACCGGTACAACATCAGCCGGAGCTGGAATGATTCCTCGCTGTGGTGGTTCACTCGGCGGCGGAGGCGGTGCTCGCCGGGCTGGATCCGGAGCAGCGGTCGGTGGTGACCGCCCCGGCCGGCCCGGTCTGCGTCCTGGCCGGCGCCGGCACCGGCAAGACCCGGGCGGTGACCTCCCGGATCGCCCACCGGGTGCTGACCGGCGGGATCTCCGGGCGGCACGTGCTCGCGGTCACCTTCACCGCGCGGGCCGCCGCCGAGATGCGGCACCGGCTGGCCCTGATCGGGGTGCCGGGCGTGCAGGCCCGGACGTTCCACGCGGCGGCGCTGCGCCAGGTGCGCTACTTCGCGCCCCGGCTGCTGTCCGGGCGGGCCATGCCGGAGCTGCTGGACAGCAAGGTCCGGGTGGTCACCCTGGCTGCCGCCAAGGTCGGCCTGCGGGCCGACCGGGCCGCCGCCCGGGACCTGGCCGGCGAGATCGAGTGGGCCAAGTCGTCGCTCGTCGAGCCGGGGGAGTACGTGGTCGCCGCGGGCAGGGCCCTGCGCGAGACGCCGTACGAGCCGGCGAAGGTGGCCGAGGTGTTCACCGCGTACGAGCGGCTGAAACGCTCCTCCGGGGTGATCGACTTCGAGGACATGCTGCGTGCCGCGGTGTGGGGCATCGAGGAGCACCCGGACGTCGCCGAGCAGGTACGCGGCCAGTACCGGCACTTCGTCGTCGACGAGTACCAGGACGTCAACCCGCTCCAGCAGCGGCTGCTCGACGCCTGGCTGGGCGGCCGGGACGACGTGACAGTGGTCGGTGACGCCAGCCAGACGATCTACTCGTTCACCGGGGCCACCTCGGCATACCTGATCGACTTCCCGCGCCGGCACCGGGCGGCCACGGTGGTCCGGCTGGTCCGCGACTACCGGTCCACCCCGCAGGTGGTCGGGCTGGCCAACGCGGTGATCGGGCAGGCCCGGGGCACCGAGGCGCGGCTGCGGCTGGAGCTGCACGGCCAGCGCCCGCCCGGCCCCGAACCGGAGCTGCGGATCTTCACCGACGAGCCGGCCGAGGCGACCGCGGTGGCGGCCCGCTGCCGGACGCTGGTCGACGGGGGCACCCCGGCGAAGGAGATCGCCGTGCTGTTCCGCACCAACGCCCAGTCCGAGGCGTACGAGAAGGCGTTGACCGAGGTCGGCGTCCCGTACGTGGTGCAGGGGGCGGAACGGTTCTTCGAGCGCGCCGAGGTCCGCCAGGCGATGGTGGCGCTGCGGGCCGCCACCCGCTCGATCCCGGGCGAGACGCCGCTGCCGATCGCCGTCCGGGAGGCGCTGACCGCCGTCGGTTGGACGCCCGACACCGCCCCGCCCGGTGGCGCCGCCCGGGAACGCTGGGAGGCGCTCGCCGCCCTGGTCCAGCTCGCCGAGGAGTACGCGGCCACCCCCGAGGTGCTGCCGATCGGCGAGGCCGCGACGGTGGAGCGCCCGGCCAGCCTGGCCGACTTCAACGACGAGCTGGCCCGGCGGGCCGCCCAGCAGCACGTGCCGACGGTGGACGGGGTGACCCTGGCCTCCCTGCACTCGGCCAAGGGGCTGGAGTGGGACGCGGTCTTCCTGGTCGGGCTCTCCGAGGGCACCCTGCCCACCTCCTACGCCCGCACCCCGGAGCAGGTCGAGGAGGAGCGGCGGCTGCTCTACGTGGGGATCACCCGGGCCCGGCAGTGGCTCTGGCTGTCGTACGCGTCGGCCCGCTCCCCGGGTGGCCGGGCCCGCCGCCCGTCGCGGTTCCTGCCCCAGCTGGACCGCAACGGTGGCGGCGAACGGGCCGGTACGGGCCGGTCGGGCGGTGCGGGCGCGGCGAAGCGGGCGGTCGAGCGGCGGCGGGCCCCGGTGGTCTCCTGCCGGATCTGTGGCGCGACCCTGGTCGCCGGTGCCGACCGCAAGCTGGGCCGCTGCCCCACCTGCCCGTCCGACATCGACGAGCAGCTCTACGAGCGGCTGTGCGACTGGCGGGCCCGGGTGGCCGGGGCGCAGCGGGTCCCGGCCTACGTGGTCTTCACCGACGCCACCCTGGTCGCGTTGGCCGAGCGGCGGCCGGGCCGGGTCGAGGAGCTGATCGCGATCGCCGGCATCGGCCCCCGCAAACTCGGCCTGTACGGCGAGGCGGTGCTGGCGTTGGTGGCCGGCGCGACGGTCGACGAGATCGGCCCGGAAAAAACTCTCGAAATCTCGTCGTAAATTCGTTTGCCCTCGCCCCGTGGCGAGGAATAGCCTCAGGACGCACCTCGGGAGCAGCGCCATTACGGCTGCTCACGGGGGCTGAGTCAGAATCGGCACGAGGAACGTGAGGGAGGTGGCACCCGTGGAGATCATCACCTATGAGCGTCCGGCGGCGATGCCAGCTGCCTGCGCTCCGCTGTCGGCTGCGTGGGTGGCCCTTGCCGCTCCGCGACCGTCGATCCCGCAGGTGCACCAGGTCTCGGTTCAGGCCGAGCTGAACCTGACTGTTGCACCCACTGCGGGAGTCGAGGGGACCAGTGGCTTCACGGGTCTGGGTATCGATGTCGCCAAGAAGCGCATGGATGTCCGCGGCGTTCCACCTCGAGGTAGACCGGTCTGACACTCAGACCACCGGCTCACCTCGAGGCCGCGGAACCCGCTCACCGGGATCCGCGGCCTCAGTTTTTTGCCCGTCGAAGTACGTCGGAATGCGATCCACGAGATCGAAGTGAGAGAGAGGTGACCGGGAGATGAGTCTGGCGTTGGCCCCCCTCGACGTGAGCGTCGAGCTGGAGGCGAACCTGCCCTGTCGGAAGTTCGACCCCGACCTGTGGTTCTCCGACTCGCCCACCGACCTGGAGCTGGCCAAGTCGCTCTGCGGGGACTGCCCGCTGCGCGTCGAGTGCCTGGCCGGGGCGGTCGAGCGGGCCGAGCCGTGGGGCGTCTGGGGCGGCGAGATCTTCGAGCGTGGCGCGGTCGTCCCGCGTAAGCGGCCCCGGGGCCGTCCGCGTAAGGAGGACCTCGCCCGCGACGCCGCCCTCCGGGTCGAGGCCGAGGCGCGACTGGCGGCCAGTGGTCTGGCCACCTCGCGCAGCGCCGTCCGACTGGCAGCCTGACCTACCCGATCCGTTCCACCCACCGCCGACATCCGTCGGCCCAGAGAAAGTTGACCCCGATGCTGCACCTGCCGAACGGAACCGAGATGCAACTACTCCACGAAGCGTTGTCCCGGGCTCGAATGCGCCGGCCTCAGGCCGGTCGTACCACCACGAGCACTGAGGCGCACCGTTCCGCCCGTACCGTCGCGATGAACAGCCGGAGCCAGTCGGCTCGCGACCTGGGCGTTCTCTGAAACCACCACTGATACGCGGGGGCGGTGACCGGATCACGGTCACCGCCCCCGCGTCGTGTCGGTCGGCCGTCGCCGGTCAGGCGACCGGGGCGAAGCCGGGTAGCCAGCGTTCCAGGATCCCCCGGTAGGGTGCCTTCGCCTCCAACTGGCAGAGCACCCCGATCGAGCCCAGCGTCACCCGGTGGATCAGCAGGTACGACGGCGGCAGGTTGAGCTGCCGGCTGAACTGGAAGGCGGGTGACTTCGGGCTGGCCAGCCGGGTCGCCTCGGCGCGCAACCAGGCCCGGGTGAACCGGAACTCCTCCTGCGCCACCGGGTCCAGCATCGGGCGGATGTAGTCCAGCAGCGCCTGCGCGTCGATCGGCTCGGTCGGGTTGACGAAGCCCTCCTCGCGCAGTCCGGCGACGACCGCGTCGGCGTCGCCGCGCAACGACAGCCCGAGTAGCCGGCCGATCGGCTCCGGGGTGCCCTCGGGCATCCGGGCCACCGCGCCGAAGTCGATCACACCGAGCCGGCCGTCCGGCAGCAACCGGAAGTTGCCCGGGTGCGGGTCGGCGTGCAGCAGCCCGGCCCGGGGCGGGGCGGACAGGTGCAGGGTCGCCATCAACCGGCCGGCCGTGTCGCGCTGCTCCTCGGTGCCCTCCCGGATGATGTCCGCCAGCGGTGTCCCCTCGATCCACTCGGTGACCAGCACCCGGGGCGACGACGAGAGCACCGCCGGGATGAAGATCTCCGGGTCGTCGGCGTACGCGGCGGCGAAGGCACGCTGCGACTCGGCCTCCAGCTCGTAGTCCAACTCCTCGGTGATCCGTTCCCGCAGCTCGGCCAGGAGCGGCTTGACGTCCAGGCCGGGCTGGATGGCGCGGAACATCCCGCCCAGCCGGGAGAGCTGCTTGAGGTCGGCGAGCAACGCGTCCCCCGCACCCGGGTACTGGATCTTGACGGCGGCGGACCGGGAGACCCCGGTCTCCGGGTCCCGCCACACCGCCCGGTGCACCTGGCCGATGCTGGCCGCCGCAGCGGGGGCGTCGTCGAATTCGACGAACCGGTCCCGCCAGTCCGGCCCGAGCTGCTCCGCGAGCACCTTGTGCACGCTCGCCACCGGCAACGGCGGGGCGGCCTCCTGGAGCTTGGTCAACGCCTGCCGGTAGGGGGCGGCGATCTCGTCAGGCAACGCCGCCTCGAACACCGACAGCGCCTGGCCGAACTTCATCGCCCCGCCCTTGAGCTGCCCGAGGACGCTGAACAACTGCTCGGCGGTGCGTTGTTGGATCTCGGCGGAGATGACGTCGGAGGCGATGCCGGTGACGCGCTTGCCCATCCCGAGGACGGTCCGACCGGCGAAGCCGAGCGGCAGAGCGGCGAGCTTGGCGGTCCGGGACACGGCGCGGCGCGGGATGTCGGTCACCTGGCCATTGTTACCGACTTCATGGCCCCGCTGCTGCGCTGAAGCCGGGCTGGGTGGCCCCGTCCCCCGTTCCGTGTTCCCGCGACGCCCGTCCGTCATCCCCGCGACGCCCGTTTGCTGCCCCTCCGCTGCCCCCGGACGGGCCGGCCGACCGGGTTCGTCCCGGCCTGGTTGTGGCTGCGGCCTGTCGGGTGGCGGCCCGGGTCAGCGGCCCGAGCAGGAGCAGCCGGGGTGCGGGGCCCAGGCCCGACGGCGTAACCGGCCGCCCGGCCCGACCTCCACCGTGCAGCCCACCGTCTCCGGGGTGCCGCCGTCGAGCTGGGCCAGCACCTCGGCGACCGCGTAACCGGCGGCGGTGAGCAGGGTGGCGGTGCCACAGGAGTGGTCGACCGGGCCGGTGGCGAGTTGGGCGGCCAGGCCGGGCCAGCCCGGGTCACGGTCGGTGCGGTGCAGCTCCAGGCAGTGCAGGCAGGGGCCCACCGGCGGCCGGACCAGGGGGCCGACCACCGGCATCCCCTCCCGCAGGGTGAGCAGCAGGTGGGGCTGGCGACGCCCGGCGAACCCGGTGGCGAGCAGGTCCGCCGGACGGTCCGTACCGAGCTGCACCACCAACTCGACCCGGTGGCGGCCGGCCGGGCGGGTGCGGGTGCCCGGGGCGGCGCGGTCGATGGCGGCCCGGACCGCGTCGGCCAGCGGCCGCCCGACGTCGGCGGCGGCCAGCCCGGTGCCCACCAGGTCACCCGGCTGCACCGGGCCGGTCAGTCCGACCGCCACCTGCCCGACGCCGGCCTGCGCCAGGGCCACGGCGACGGGCGCACCGAGCCGACCCGACCCGGCCACCGCCACCCGGGCGACCCGGCGGCGACGCAGCACCTGGGCCGGGGTGCCGGGCAGGGTGGGCCCGGCCAGGGCGAGCGCCCCGGTCTCCGCGGCCAGCCGGGTCCGGTCGGGGCCGGTCAGGTCACGGGGGAGCAGGGTGTGCGCCGGTACGACCAGCCCGGCGGCGTGCAGGGTGTCGATCAACCCCCGGGCCTGGCCCGGATCGACCCGGGCACTTGCCGCGTCGGCCAGCACATCGCGTTCACTGCGGGTGCCATCGAGCAGGTCGAGCAGCCGGGTGACCCGCGAGTCGGCCACCTCCAGCAGGACGGCCCGGCCGGGCGTCAGCCCCAGTTGCAGGGTGTGCCGGTCCCGCCAGAGCCGGGTCAGGCCCGGTAGCAGGGCGGGACGCAGCAGCGCGGTACGGGAGGGCGCGGTACGGGGCGGGCTCATGATGACGAATCGTGACCGAGTCCCTGCGGTGCGTCGATCGTTGTCCACAGGTGTGCAGCGCCAGATCCAGCGTTGTCCACAGGATTCGGCGAGTTATCCACAGATCACCGGGAGTCATGTCGGGTAGCCGACACGGCTGCCACCGGGTTGGCGGACGACGGAACGCCGCCGCGGGCAGGCCGATGGGATGCTGCGGACCGGTTCGGGTCGGAGTCGCGGTTCGGGTCGGAGTCGCGGTTCGGGTCGGAGTCGCGGTTCGGGTCGGAGTCGCGGGAGGGGCGGCCCGATGGGCCGCCCCTCCCGCGTCGTACCCGGACTGGTCAGACCTTGGCCTTGCCCAGGATGCGGTTCACTGTTGTGCCGCACACCGGACACTTGCCCTTGGCCATGTTCATCCCGGTCTTCGAAACCTCGACGTGCCCCTCGAAGTCCCGCTTCTCCTTGCACTTCACGCAGTAACCGTTGTAGGTCTGGGCCTGGTCGGCCACGGTAGCCTCCTCGTCTCGTCCGCCGGGCACGTCGGTCCGGCGGTGCTCCCGGCGGCGGGCCGTGGGGGCGCCGGCGCCGGGTCCTTCTCCGCGGCCACCCACGTGACCGCCGGTTGGCGGACCCTACCCAGGTCTGGGCGGTTCCATGTCAGCGGTGCATCGACACTGTGAGCAAGTCGACGTCGAGAGTGTGCATCCCGAAATAGGCGGGATAAGTGAGTTTGCCGGGGACACGCCGTGTGGAGCCCTCTGGGAGGTCCCCCGGACGGGGGTGCGGCGGCGCGGTCGAAGCCGATCACCTACGGTGGAGATCGCGCCCGAGGGTGGCCGCCGACGTCGCCACGAAGGGTGACGGGGGTTCAGGCTCATGGTCACCACCAGTTTTTTTCGGACTCCTTACTACTAACCACCATTTTCCGGGCGCGTGTCGGGGTGTTGACCCTTGCGGACCCCTGGTCAGTACGCATTAGCTTTCCATCGTGGCAGGAAACCACGGCTGCGCGGCCCACTGATGGCGGCGGCGCGGAAGCCAGTCGTCGAGGTACGGCGCAGTCAGCGCCGGCGACGCACGGTGTCCGCCTACCGGGACGGCGAGCGGGTCGTGGTGCTCATCCCGGACCAGTTCTCCCGGGCCGAGGAGAGCGAGTGGGTCGACCGGATGCTCGCCCGGCTCGCCGCCCGGGAGGGTCGGCTGGCCCGCAACGACAGCGAACTGCTCGACCGGGCCCTGCGCCTGATCAACCTGTACCTGGCCGACCAGGGCGGCGACGCCCTGCCGGCCAGCGTCCGCTGGGTCACCAACCAGAACGGCCGGTGGGGTTCCTGCACCCCCGCCGACCGGACCATCCGGATCTCGCACCGGCTCCAGGAGATGCCCGACTGGGTGCTCGACTACGTGCTGCTGCACGAGTTGGCGCACCTCATCGTGCCGAGCCACAACGCCCGCTTCTGGGCCCTGGTCGGCCGGTACGCCAAGACCGAACGGGCCCGGGGCTACCTGGAGGGGGTCGCCGCCGCCTCCGCCGTGCCGATCGCCGGTTGACCGCCACCCCCGTCGACCGTCCTGCCCTGGGATGATCAACTCATCGGGGCGCAGGTAGCGGTGTCCGGGCGGCGTCGAGGGCGCTACTTCGGCCCACAGGAGTCGATCACCCGTACCGCGCCGACTAGGGTCGGGGGATGGTCCGACGGGTGGTGGTGGCGTTGCTCGGTCCGGTGGTCTGGTCGCCACCCGGGGTGGAACCGACGCGCTGGCGCACCGCCCTGGCCGAGGACGTGGTGGACCTGTTCGCCACCCTCGCCGAGGTGGAGTCCGCGCTCGCGGTGACCCCGGCCGACCGCTGGCTGGCCGACGCGGTGCGCTGGCCCGACACCCCCGTGTACGAGGTGCCCGAGCCGACCGTTGCCGCCGTGCTGGCCGCCCTCGACGGGTACGACCAGGCCGCCGTGGTGGCTGCCGACGCCCCCGACCTGCCGGGGCTCGTCCTGGGCAAGCTGCTGCGACCGTTGACCAGTCGACCCGTCGCGGTCGCCCCCGTCGAGGGCGGTCCGGGGCTGCTCGGGGTGGCGTCCCGGCTGCCCGTACCCGAATGGCTGCCGGCGC
This sequence comes from Micromonospora sp. WMMD723, assembly GCF_049863385.1. Lineage (NCBI taxonomy): Bacteria > Bacillati > Actinomycetota > Actinomycetes > Micromonosporales > Micromonosporaceae > Micromonospora > Micromonospora sp. WMMD723. Next base: position 888,189 of record NZ_JBMKNR010000001.1, on the reverse strand, counting down.
TGGACCTGGACGTGGCCGGGCCGGCGGACCTGCGGCGCGCGGCCCCCGCCCCGGCCGACGTGGCGGTCACCCCCGGCTGGCACCGGCTGCGCGGCCCGGCCGACCTGGCCGCCCTCGACCCGGCCGTCGAGGGTTGGGAGGCGACCCGCGCCCTGCTCTCCGGCCACCGCACCTGACCGGCCACGGCACCTGGCCCGACCCGTGCACCTGACCGGTCACCGCACCTGGCCCGACCCGCCCTGACCGGTCACCGCACGTGACCCGACCAGCGCACCTGGCCCGACCAGTGCAGCCGGCCGACCGACGGCGACCGGCCGGGCCCGCCCGGGAGTCGGGCGGTCCGGCCGGTGTCGCGGCTGGTCGGGACCGGTCAGGGGCGGTCGGTGTCGCCCGGGGTGTCGTCGGGACGGGGACGGCTGCCCGGCGCCTGCTCCTCGGGGCCGCCCGGTGCGGTGAAGTCGAAGGTGGCCAGCTCGTCGTCGAGGTCCGTCGAGGTGGTCGCGAACGCCACCGGGTCGGCGAAGTCGGCGTCCGAGGGGAGCAGGTCGGGGTGGCCCCAGACCGCGTCCCGCCCGGCGATGCCCCGGTGCTCGGTCAGCGCCGCCCAGAGCGCCGACGCCTCCCGCAGCCGACGTGGGCGCAGCTCCAGACCGACCAGCGCGGCGAAGGTCTGCTCGGCCGGCCCGCCGGCCGCCCGGCGGCGACGGAACGCCTCACCGAGGCGGACCACGTTGGGCAGCCGGTCGGCCGCCGCGCTGTCCACCACGTGGCAGACCCAGCCCTCGACCAGCGCGAGCACCGTCTCCAGCCGGGCCAGCGACGCCTTCTGCGCGGGGGTGTCCTCCGGGGTGAAGATCCCTTCCAGGGCGATCGCCTGCATCGACTCCGGGTCGGTCGGGTCGACCCGGCCCATCGCCTCCTCGATCGCCTCCCGGTTGACCCGGATGCCTGACGCGTAGTTCTCGACCGCGGTCAGCACGTGCCCGCGCAGCCACGGGACGTGCTCGAAGAGCCGCTGGTGGGCCGCCTCGCGCAGGGCGACGTAGAGGCGTACCTCGTCCTCCGGCAGCTCCAGGCCCTCGCCGTACACCCGGATGTTGGCCGGGATCAGCGCGGCGGTGCCGGCCGGGCCGAGCGGCAGGCCGATGTCACCGGCGGAGAGCACCTCGGCGGCGAGCTGCCCGAGGGCCTGCCCGAGCTGACCGCCGAAGAGCGCCCCGCCCAGGGTGGCGACCATCGACTGCATCGGGCCGAGCTGGGCGCGGGCCTCCGGCGGGACCAGGTCGCCCATCGCGCCGACCATCCGGCTGGCGACCGGGTCGCAGAGCTTGCGCCAGACGTCGAGCGTCTTGTAGATCCACTCGTTGCGGTTCCAGGCCAGGGAGACGCGGATGCCCGTCGGCCAGGCCGAGGCCGGCTCCAGCCAGAGGTCGGCCAGGCGCAGCGCCTCCTCCACCGCGTGCCGTTCGTAGGGGGAGGCCATCGGGTCACCCGTGGCCGCGAGCTGGCTGGCGGCCACCTGGCGGGCCAGGTCCCAGTTGACCGGCCCGCTGCCCGGCGCGGAGAGCAGGTGCTGCAACTGTGACATGAACTGCTGCATCTGCGCGGGATCGTTGGGGTCTGGTGGTTGCCCACCCGGGAGCGCGAAACCGAACGGAATATCAGGCACGACGTCTACGGTACGCGCGCCGCGCCCCTGGTAGCCGCCGTCGGCGTTGCGCTGAGGGCGAAGTCCGCCGCAGCCCGCCGGACCCGCCACCACCGGTCGGTACGCTCTGCCGCATGAGACGTCGTGGCGTGACCGTCCTCCTCGGTGCTCTGCTCACCACCCTGCTGAGCATCGGCGTGCTCGGCGCGCCCATCCCGTACGTGGTGCTCGGCCCCGGTCCGACGGTGAACACCCTGGGCACCAACGACGGCCGGGAGGTCATCCAGGTCAGCGGCCGGGAGACCTCCACCTCCGCCGGTCAGCTCCGGATGACCACGGTCGGCGTGCAGCCGACGGTGAAGCTGCGCGCCGCGATCGCCGGCTGGCTGTCCAAGGACGAGGCGGTGGTCCCCCGGGAACTGGTCTACCCGCCGGGCGAGTCGCAGGAGGAGGTCGAGAAGCGCAACGCGGAGGACTTCCAGAACTCGCAGAGCAGCGCCGAGACCGCGGCGCTGGTCAAGCTCGGCTACCCGGTCGAGGTGGTGGCGAAGGAGGTCGCCGCGGACGGTCCGGCGGCCGGTGCGCTCAAGGCCGGCGACGTGGTCACCACCGTCGACGGCGCGAAGGTCACCTCGGCGTCCCGGCTGGTCGAGCTGGTCCGGGGCAAGCCCGCCGGCACCGCGCTGACCATCGGGTACGTCCGCGACGGCGCAGCCGGCACCGCCACCGTCACCAGCCGGGAGTCCGACGGCCGCCCGCGCATCGGCGTGGTCCCCGACCAGCGGCAGCCGCACCCGTTCACCCTGAAGATCGACCTGAAGGACATCGGCGGCCCGAGCGCCGGGCTGATGTTCGCCCTCGGCATCATCGACAAGCTCAAGCCGGAGGACCTGACCGGCGGGAAGATCATCGCCGGCACCGGCACCATCGACGACGAGGGTCGGGTCGGTCCGATCGGCGGCATCGCCCAGAAGCTGGTCGGGGCGAAGAAGGCCGGGGCCAAGGTGTTCCTGGTCCCCGCCGACAACTGCGCCGAGGCGGTCCGCAACCCGCAGCCCGGTCTGCCCATGCTGAAGGTCGGCTCGCTGGACGAGGCATTGACCGCGTTGGACACGTTGCGCGCCGGCGGGGAACCGACCCGCTGCTGAGGGCGGGGCCACGCCGGAACACCGGCGGCGACCCGGGCACGACCTGACCCGACACGTTCAGGAACACCCCGTACTCTGGGTGCCTGTCCGGAGCCGATCACATCGAGCGTGCGGAGCCAAACAGTGGCCATGCGTAGCAGCCCCCTGCCGAGGATGAGTCGGCGCGGACGCGTCACCATCGGGGTCCTGGTCGGGGTGTTCCTCCTGTTCACCCTGCTGGGCTGGGGGGTGCAGGCGTGGACGGACTGGCTGTGGTTCGACGAGGTCCGCTACACCCAGGTGTTCACCGGCGTGCTGCTCACCCGGCTGCTGCTCTTCCTCGCCGTCGGGCTCGGCCTGGCCGCGTTCGTGGGCGGGAACCTGTGGCTTGCGTACCGGCTGCGGCCGAAGCTGCGCCCGCACTCGCTGGAGCAGGCCACCCTGGAGCGGTACCGGATGCTGCTCACCCCGCGCATCGGCACCTGGATCAGCCTGACCGCCGTGGTGCTCGGCCTGTTCGCCGGGCTCTCCGCGCAGGGTCGCTGGTCGCAGTGGCTGCTGTTCCGCAACGGCGGTGACTTCGGCGTCAAGGACCCGGAGTTCGGCATCGACGTCGGCTTCTACGTCTTCCAGTTGCCGTTCTGGCGCTACCTGCTCGGGGTCGGCTTCACCGCCGTGGTGCTGGCCCTGATCGGTGCGCTGGCCGTGCACTACATCTTCGGCGGGGTGCGCCTGCAGGGCGTCGGTGACCGGATGACAGGCGCCGCGCGGGCCCACCTGAGCACGCTGGTCGCGGTCTTCGTCCTGCTCAAGGCCGTCGCGTACGTGCTGGACCGGCGGGCCATGCTGCTGGAGTACAACGAGGGCGCCAAGCTGTACGGCGCCGGCTACGCCGACGTCAACGCGCTGCTGCCGGCCAAGGAGATCCTGGCGTACATCTCGGTGGTGGTGGCCATCGCCATCATCGTGTTCTCCAACGCGGTGATGCGGAACCTGGTCTGGCCGGGCATCTCGCTGGCCCTGCTCGGCGTCTCCGCCGTCGCGATCGGCGGCATCTACCCCTGGGCGGTGCAGACCTTCGAGGTCAAGCCGAGCGCCCGGGACAAGGAGGCCCCGTACATCCAGCGCAGCATCGACGCCACCCGCGCCGCGTTCGACATATCCGAGGTGCAGACCGAGGGGTACGCGGCGAGCAACCTGGTGCCCCCGGCCAGCCTGGCCACCGACACCTCGGTGGTGCCGAACGTCCGGCTGCTCGACCCGCAGCTCGTCTCCGAGACGTACACCCAGCTCCAGCAGGTCCGGGGGTTCTACGATTTCGGCCCCAAGCTGGACATCGACCGCTACTCGGTGGAGAACAAGACCTCCGACTACGTGGTCGGGGTCCGGGAGATCAACTACGGCGAGCTGACCGACCAGCAGAACAACTGGATCAACCGGCACACCGTCTACACCCACGGTTACGGGCTGGTCGCGGCCCCGGCCAACCAGGTGGTCTGCGGTGGGCAGCCGTACTTCGTCTCCGGCTTCCTCGGCGAGAAGGCGCAGGAGGCGTGCTCCTCGCAGGCCGAGCAGATCCCGGCCAGCCAGCCGCGGATCTACTACGGCGAGCGGATGCAGCCCGACGACTACGCCATCGTCGGCCAGACCAGCGCGGACAAGGACGTCGAGTTCGACCGGCCCACCCCGACCACCGGCGGCGAGCAGTACTACACCTACACCGGTGAGGGCGGCGTCGAGATCGGCTCGTTCACCAGGCGGCTGCTCTACTCGATCAAGGAGCAGGAGACGAACTTCCTGCTCTCCGAGGCGGTCAACGACAACTCGAAGCTGCTGTACGTGCGTAACCCCCGGGACCGGGTGGAGAAGGTCGCGCCGTTCCTCACCCTCGACGGCGACCCGTACCCGGCGGTGGTGGGCGGCAAGATCCAGTGGATCATCGACGGCTACACCACGGCCGCGACCTACCCGTACGCCGAGCGGATCAACCTCCAGCAGGAGACCACCGACGAGCTGACCAACCGGGGCACGTTCCAGCTCGCCCGGGAGAACGTCAACTACATGCGCAACTCGGTGAAGGCCACCGTCGACGCGTACGACGGCACGGTCCGGCTCTACGAGTTCGACGACGCCGACCCGGTGCTCAAGGCGTGGAACAAGGCGTTCGGCGGGGACCTGGTGCTGCCCAAGAGCGCCATCCCGGCCGACCTGGCCGCCCACTTCCGCTACCCGGCCGACATGTTCAAGGTGCAGCGCAACCTGCTCACCAAGTTCCACGTCACCAACCCCGGCGACTTCTACTCGGGCCAGGACTTCTGGCAGGTACCGAACGTGCCGGACGCGCCGGACAGCGGGCAGAAGCAGCCGCCGTACTACCTGTTCACCCAGTTCCCCAACCAGGACGCCCCCCGGTTCCAGCTCACCTCGGCGGTCACCCCGAACGGCAGGCAGAACCTCGCCGCGCTGATCTCCGGGTCGTACGTCGACGGGCGGCCGAAGCTGGAGGTGCTGGAGCTACCCGACCAGACCCGGATCTCCGGCCCGGTGCAGGTGCACCAGCAGATGACCAACAACGCGACCATCCGGACCGAGCTGAACCTGCTCTCCTCCAACCAGGCCCAGGTGCAGTACGGCAACCTGCTCTCCCTGCCGTTCGGCAACGGGATGCTCTACGTGGAGCCGGTCTACGTCAAGAGCAACCAGCAGGACGCGTACCCGCTGTTGCAGAAGGTGCTCCTGTCCTACGGCGACGGCGGCTCGTACGTGGTGCTGGCCAACAACGTCAGCGACGGCATCAAGCAGCTCGTCGAGCAGGGCAAACGGGCCGGCCAGGGAACCACTGCGCCACCGGGTGGCGAGACCCCGCCGCCCTCGGGCGGCACCCCGCCGTCGCCCTCGCCCACGGCCTCGCCCGGGGCGAGCAGCCCACCGCCCAGCGCCGACCTGGCCGCCGCCGCTCAGCGGGTCCAGACGGCCATCGCCGAGGTCAAGGCCGCGCAGGCGTCCGGCGACTTCGAGCGGTACGGCCGCGCGCTGAAGGCACTGGACGAGGCGATCACCGCCTTCCAGCAGGCCCAGCAGGGCAACCCGGCGGGCACGCCTAGCGGTAACCCGCCCGCCACGCCGTCGCCGTCCGGCGGCGGCTGACCGGACCGCCCGCGTCGACGGGGCCCACGATCCGCCACCGGGATCGTGGGTCCCGTCGCTTTTCCGACCAGTCGTCCCGCAACCTGACGATGCCGCTGACCGTCTCCAGTGCAGATGGCCGGGACGGGGGGACGTGGTGCGGGCATGAGGGACGAACGTAGTTTCGACGAGTTCTACCGGAGCACCTCGGCGCGGACCCTGCGCTACGGCCACGCGGTGGCGGGCGACCACGGCGAGGCACAGGACCTCGTCCAGGAGGCGTACGCCCGCGCCTGGCGGCAGTGGGGTCGGCTGGCGCAGCACCCCGCGCCGGAGGCGTGGCTGCGGCTGGTGGTCAGCCGACTGGCCGCCGACCGGTTCCGCCGGTTACGGAGCTGGCGGACGGCGATCAGCCGTACCGGTCCGCCGGAGGACGTGCGGCCACCCGGTGAGGACACCGTGCTGCTGGTGGCCGCGCTGCGGCAGCTCCCCGCCAACCAGCGTCAGGCGCTGGCCCTGCACTACCTGTTCGACATGCCGGTGGACGAGATCGCCCGGGAGGCCCGGGTGCCCAGCGGCACCGTGAAGTCGTGGCTGTCCCGGGGGCGGTCCCGGCTGGCCGAGCTGCTCCCCGGCGTCTCGGCGAAGGAGTTGGAGGTCAACGATGTCGCGTGAGCTGCACCGTTTCTACCGGTCGTTGGCGCAGGACACCGACCCCGGCGGCCTGGTTCCGCCCGACCTGGTCCGGCGGTACGCCGACCGGCGGGCCCGGCTACGGGCGGCGGCGGGGGTGCTGGTCGTGGCGGCCCTGGTGGGCGGGACGGCGGCCGGCACCCGGTTCGTGCTCACCGCCGCGCCCGGTACGCCGGCCGGGCCGCCCGCGATCTCCCCACCGGGGACCGCCGTCTCGGTGCCCGCCCCGGCGGTGTCGCCGGCGGCGACGGTGACCTCCGCCCCGGCCGCGTCCGCGCTCACCGGTTCCGCCGGCCGGTCGTCGGCCGGCCCGGCAAGCCCGGCCGTCACGTCGCCGTCCGACCGACCGCCGACCGCGATCCCCGACGCGGCGTTCTTCACCCTCGCTGCGGCCAACGAGACAGGTGTGCGGCCGACGTTCACCCCCGGCCCGGTGCTGCCGCAGCTCTGCGGCGCGCACCCCGGCGACTCCGGGGTCGTCCAGAGCCGGGGCCGCGTCCTGGCCTTCCGCTACGCCGACACCCCCAAGGGGTACGTCCCGGACGGCAGCTACCGGCACACCATCACCCTCTACCGAACCGGTCGCGCCGGGGACGCGCTCGGAGAGCTGCGGGCGGCGGTGCGGGACTGCCCGATCCAGCAGTCGTCCGACACCCCGGGGGTGACGTCCCGGTACCGGCTGCTCGGCGGGGGCGGTTACGGCGACGAGTCGGTGCTGTTCGAGCTGCGCCGGTCGTACTCGGAAGGGGCGGGTGACCCGGCCGGCGGGGACGAGATCCGGCTGGTCCGGGCGATCCGCCTCGGGGACGTGGTGACCGTGCTCTGGGAGCAGGGCTGGGAGGGCACGTCCAGTGACCGGTCGCAGGTGGACGCCGACAGCCGGCGGGCGGTGGATGCCCTGCGGGACTGGTTGGACTGACGGCCCGGGTGCCGTTTTGCGGGCCCGGGGGTCGGTAGGTTACGGTTAACCAGCCGACGCGGGGTGGAGCAGCTCGGTAGCTCGCTGGGCTCATAACCCAGAGGTCGCAGGTTCAAATCCTGTCCCCGCTACTGTTTCGACAGGCCCCGGAGTTTTTCTCCGGGGCCTGTCGCCGTTTCCGGGGCTTGTCGTCGGGTCCGGGCTCGTCGTTGGTTTCGGGGCTCGTCGGTTCCGGGCTTGTCGTCGGTTCCGCTCCGGCGGTGGGTCTGCCGTCGCGGGAGCGGGAACCGGCCGTACCGCAGCCGCCGAACGGGCGACGCGGTCGGTGGCGCTCCCCGGTGGGTGTCCTGAGCTGGGCGGACGGTGGATCGGGGGGCCGGGCGATCTCCGTCGGGCGGATGGGTTAGGCTTAACGGGCCGACGCGGGGTGGAGCAGCTCGGTAGCTCGCTGGGCTCATAACCCAGAGGTCGCAGGTTCAAATCCTGTCCCCGCTACTGTTTCGACAGGCCCCGGAGCTTTTCTCCGGGGCCTGTCGCCGTTCACCGGTGTCCCGTCCGGAATCGCTGCGGGCTTCGGCGTGCCAGAGTTGCCGCACTCGGTCAGGATGAGGGCATGTCTACTGAGATCAAGACGTCAACTCCGATCACATGGTGGGGCCGACTGAGCGCGGTCCTCGGCGCGGTAGTGCTCTCGGTCTTCGTGCCGGTGGCCGCGTGGGCCTCCACCGGCACCGGCGAGCTGGTGGTGGAGGCGGCCCGGCGACGGTCCAGGGGCGGCGGGTTCGGCGTCCTCGGGCTGCTCTGCTGCCTGGTGGTCGTCGGCGGCATCGTCCTACTGGTGGTGCTGCTGACCCGCAACCGGCGCAACCGTCCGCCCCGCTGACCCGCGACCGGCGTCACCGCCCGTCCCGCCGACCCGTCACCGGGCCAGGGCCGCCTGGGCCCGGGCCATGAACTGTGTCGTCGCCGCCCGCGCCCCGGAGCGTCCCGCGCGGATGCTCCGGGCCGCCTCGGTGAGCAGGGCACGCACCTCGCCGTGCCCCCGCGGTGGCGGGGCGGGCGCCGGGCCGACCTGCTGGTGCAGCGCCTCGCCGAGGGCGGCGACCTTCTCGGCAAGCGGATCGTCGAGGGTCTGCACGACCGCCTGGCGTACGGTCAGGCTGGCCGGCAGGCCCCGCTCGGTGCCGAGCAGCCGGCCCACCTCCACGCTGCCGGTGAGGAAGTCGACCACGTCGGCCACCACCTGCGGGTGCCGGGTGCCCCGGAACCCGGCCCAGTACATCGACGCCCGGTCCCACTGGGCGGCCCGGGGGCCGGGGAAGCCGACCAGGGCCAGCTCGTCCCTGCTGTAGCGCTGCAGCTCGGGAAGCTGGTGCGACCAGGCGAACGAGGCGGCGGTGTGCCCGCTGACGACCAGTTGCCGGGCCGGCTCGCCCCCGTCGGCGCGGTCCACCAGGGCGGCAGCCGGGGTGGCCCGTTGGCTGCGGGCCCGCTCCCAGAACTCGAACCAGTCCAGCAGCGCGGCCGGGCCGAAACCCAACTGGCGGCCCTGGTAGAACCGGGTGCCCAGCCCACGCAGCCAGAGCCACAGCGCCCGGTGGTCGCCCGACGGGTCCATCGTGCCGGCGACCCGGCCCCGGCCGGCCCGGGTCACCCGGGCGGCCCAGCTCAGATAGTCGGCCCAGGTCATCGAGGTGGTCGGTTCGGCGACCCCGAGCCGGCGCAGCAGGTCGCGGTTGAACACCACGGCGGCGTGGGTCTGCGCGGCCGCGACGCCGTACACCCGGTCGTCGATCTTTCCGTAGTCGACCAGGCCGGGCGGCAGGGTGTTCAGGTTGATCCGGCCGTCGTCGACGTAGCCGCCGAGGTCGAGCAGGATGCCGCGCTGGGCGTAGTCGCCGAGCATCGAGTCGTCGATCTGGAACAGGTCGGGCACGTTGCCGCCGCCGGCCTGGGTGGCGAGCCGCTCGTAGTAGCCGCCCTGCCCCTGCCAGGTCACCCGGAAGGTGACCTGCGGATTGCGGGCCGAGTACAGCCGCAGGGCCCGTTCGGTGGCCTCGGCCCGCCGGGTGCCGCCGTACCAGAAGACCGACAGCTCCACCGGACCGTCCGGCGTCGGCGACTCCGCCTCGACGCCGCACCCGCTCAGCCCGCCCGCGGCCAGCAGCGGGACACCGAGCAGCGCGCCGAGCAGCCGCCGCCGGGCCGGGTCGACGCCGGGCCGGATCAGCGGGGGACGCACAGCGGACACGGGGTGCTCCTGGGGACGGGCGGGCCGGTAGCCGGACCATTCACGCAGGTGGCGCGGCCGGGTGTCAACGCCCGCCCGGCCGCCGCCCGGGTGGGCGACCCGGCCGGCGTCGTCCCCGTGGTGTACTAGGGCACGTGGAACTTCTGCACTCCGGCAAGGTCCGGGACGTCTACGCGGACGGCGACGACCTGATCCTGGTCGCCTCCGACCGGATCTCCGTCTACGACGTGGTGCTGCCCACCCCGATCCCCGACAAGGGGCGGCTGCTCACCGCCCTGTCGCTCTGGTGGTTCGAGCAACTCGCCGACCTGGTGCCGCACCACGTCGTCTCCACCACCGACGTGCCGGCCGAGTTCGCCGGCCGGGCGATCCGCTGCCGCCGGCTGGACATGGTGCCCGTCGAGTGCGTCGCCAGGGGCTACCTGACCGGTGGCGGCCTCAAGGAGTACGAGCGCACCGGCGCGGTCTCCGGCGTGCCACTGCCGCGTGGCCTGGTCGAGGCGTCGATCCTGCCGGAGCCGATCTTCACCCCGTCGACCAAGGCACCGGCCGGGGAGCACGACGAGCCGATCACCTTCGCCGACGTGGTGGACAAGGTGGGTGCGGAGACCGCCGAGCGGCTGCGCCAGATCACCCTGGACGTCTACCGGCGGGGTGCCGAACTCGCCGCCGACCGGGGCATCCTGGTCGCCGACACCAAGATCGAACTGGGCTGGGCGACGGACGGCACCCTGGTTCTCGGCGACGAGGTGCTCACCTCCGACTCGTCCCGCTACTGGCCGGCCGAGTCGTACCAGCCGGGCCGGACCCAGTTCTCCTACGACAAGCAGTACGTGCGGGACTGGGCGACCAGCAGCGGCTGGGACAAGCGGGCCCCCGCACCCGAGGTCCCCGCCGACGTGGTCGAGGCGACCCGGGCCCGTTACGTCGACGTCTACGAACGGTTGACCGGCGAACGCTGGTCCTGACCGGCCGCGTCCCGGCCGGCCCGTGGCGGGACGGCCGGAACGCGGTCAGTTGCCGCCCAGCGCGGTCTTCGGTTCGGCCCGGTAGGAGCGGTCCTCGGCCTGCTTGCCGAGCACACCCCCACCCGGCGTCTCCACACTGAACGCCTGCTCGTCGGTGACGATCCCCGGACCGTCGCGGTGCTCGTCCCGGTCGTCCCGCTTCGCGGCGGTGGTCCGCCGGGGTGTCAGCTCCGGCGGCACCGGCTGACCGCCGCGCGCCCGCCGGGGTGCCGGCTCGGCCGTCGGCCGGCCCCGCAACGCGCCCGGCACCTCCTCCAGCCGGGACACCCGCCCCCCGGACAGCGGCGCGGCCGGCGCGTCCAGCACCGGCGCGGTCGCCTCCGACCGGCCGTCACCCCACCACTCGCCGCCCGGCGTCGCCGGTTGCGCCGCACCGCCCCGGTCACGGCGCTTCGACCGGGGCGTCCCGGTCACCCCGGCACCCCGGGTCGGGCTGCCCAGCACGGGCGGGGCGGTCCCCGGCCGGATCGGTGTCGAGGCGTCCCCGGCCTGCCCATCGGCGGCGCGACCGGCCCCGCCTGACGTGCGCCGCTGCGGCGGACGTCGGTTCTGCAACACCGGCGCGGTGGTCTCCCCGGCCGGCCGGCCGAACGGGTCCTCGTCGCCGGCACCCGCACGAACGGTGCCCCGCCGGGCCGGGTCCGCCTGCTGCCCGCTGCCCGACCGGCCGGAGGCCGGGGAGTGCGGGGAACCGGTCGCCGGAGTGCCCCGGGCACCGGTCGGCGGGGCCGCCGTCGACGGGGCACCGGGGCCACGCAGCCCGTTCGGCGGCGCGGTCCGGCCGCCGGTCGGTGGCGGGGTGGCGTTCGCGCCGGGGGAACGCAGCGACGCCTGGGGCGGTTCGCTGACCGCCGGCGCTCCGGCACCACCGCGCAGCACCCCGCTGCGCAGCCCACGCTCACCGGCGAGCCCGTCGAGGCCCGGCGGCCGGGCGAGCCCGGCCCGGCCCGCGCCGGTGGCGTCGGCGGTCATACCGCGCAGCCCGGGTGCCCCGGTGGACAGGACGGGTGGCGGCGCGACCAGCGGCGGCGGCACCACCGGCGGCGGTGCCACGGCGGGACCCGCCCGCTCGTCGGTCCCGGGCGTCGGTGCCGGCGTGCCGGCCTCCGGTGGCGGCCGGAGGGTGTCCAGCACCCGCCGGGCCACCTGGTCCGGATCGCCCGCGCGGGGCACCGGCCGCACCGACGCCGGTGGCGGGGTCGCCCCGACCCCCGGCGGGCGGGCACCGGGCGGCCCCACCGGCGGCGGCGCGCCGACCGGCCCGCGCCACGGCGGGTGACCGACCGGGTTGAGCACCGCGTCCATCGGGAAGAACGGTGGACCGTGCCCGCCGCTGACCTTGCTCAACGTGTCGAAGTAGTCGTCGGCGGTACGCCGGGCCAACTCCTGCGCCCGCCGGTTGTACTCCTCCTGCTTCTCCTGCACCGCCTCGGCCTCGGCGGCCTGGATGCCCTTCTCGCCGTCGTACAGGCCCAGGGTGAAGCCCTGCTTGAAGCCCTCCGAGAACTGCGTCCAGCCGTCGGAGTTCTTCGCGTCGTCGATGGCCTCCCGGTATTCCGTCCAGAGCCGCTCCATCTCCGCCCGGGAGTCGCGGGCGATGCCGACCATCGCCCGCAGCGCGGTCACGTTGTGCTGGGCCGCGTCCATCCACTCGTCGAGGTACGCCAGCGTCTTGCCCGGCCCCGCCTTGAGGAACGCGTCCCGGGCCTGCGGTGACTTCCAGTGCTCGTCGTGCAGGGTCTGGCTGGCCGACAGCAACTGCTGGTGGATGCTCTGCAACAGGTTGTAGGCGTTCTGCCACTGGTCGGCCAGCGCCGAGATGTCCTCCGGATGCTGCCCCAGCACCTGCTGGCGGACCGCCTCGATGGTGGCCCCGCCCTCGCCGCCCGGTGCCGGGGTGAACTTCAGGTCCGGGTTCTCCGGCGGCATGACGTACCGGGTGCCCTCGCCGCGCGGGCCACCGTGCGCGTACGTCGCCTGGGCACCCCAGTAGTCGGCCATGGTGTCCTCCCGGGCTCAGATGCCGTAGTCGTGCTGCTTGATCTCGTCCAGCGCCCGCTTGGCGGGGGATTCGGTCAGCTCGGCCGGGTCCACGCCCTCGGTGTCCTGACCGATGTGCAGCTCCTGGGTGACCGTGCCCTTGCCGTCGGTCGTGGTGATCGTGTGCGTCCCGTCGGCGTGCTGCGCGTCGACCCGGGTGGCGGTCGGCTTGTCCCCGGCGTCGAGCTGCTCGCTGGTCACCGTACGACCGCCGTCGACGCCGTACGACGTGGTCTCCCGACTGCCGCCGGTGCGCCGGCCCTCGGCGTCGGTGTTGGTGGTGGTGACCACCGTCGAGTTGCCGGTGACGACCGTGGTCGTCCGGCTGGTGCTGCTGTCGAGCACCTTGCCGGTGGCGTCGGTCGTGGTGGTGACCGTCTCGGTGCCCACGCCGCCGGGCAACGACCGCTGCACGATGGTGCGCACCACGCCGCCGGGGCCGAGCGCGGTGAAGGTGATGCTGCCGTCCGGGGCGACCCGGGGCTGGCCCTGGTCGACGAACTGCTCGGGGGTCGGCGCGGCGTTGGCCTGACCGCTCGACACCGTTTCGAGGTACTGGTCCCACCAGGTCTTGCCGGAGACGAACGGCGGCAGCCCGGCGGGGCGCGGCGCGTCGGCCTCGCCGAAGGCGAACCGGACCGCGTCCAGCGAGGCCGCCGACCAGCCGTCGGTGTTGGCGTAGGCGTCCGCCACCGTCTGCGCGGCCATGCCGATGTTGGTCAGCGCCGCACCCAGGTAGGTCAGGTACTGCTGGAACTCGGCGTAGTTCAGGGTGAGCTGGGTGCGGACGTACACGCCCTCGGGGAGCGCGGCACCCTCCCAGGCGCGGTGCGGCAACTGGCCGAGCTGGCTCAACCGGCCGCCGTGGCTCTGCAGGTTCTCCTGGATGACGACCATGTTCTTGCCGTAGTCGACCAGCCCGTCCGGATCGACGTCGACGGGTTTCTGATCGGCCAGCCAGTCGGTCCTGGTGTTCTGGTCGGTCTCGTGCTGGTACGGGTTGCTGCCGTCGTCCTCCGCCACCGAACCTCCCCTGGTGCGGCGGGCCCCCGCCCGAGTGTCACCGGAAATCGCCCCGAGCGTAACCGCTGCCGACCACCGCCGGGACCCGGTGTCGCCGCTGTCGCCACCCCGACCAGCCACTTCGGACGAAGTGAGGTGGCCCGATTCGTTACGGGGCGCTACCGTCAGGGTCGGCCACGACGGCCACCACCATCAAGGGGACGCTTCCCTGACCGGGGGGCGCAAGCAGAGGAGCGGGTGAGTCCACCTTGACCGACACTCCGGGACTGGGTCAGGTTCACGCCACCCAGGAACAGCTGAACGCGATGGCGAAACGGTGCAACGAGACCGGTGAGGGCCTCGCACTGGGCATGGCGCGGCTCGTCGAACGGGTGCAGGCGCTGGGCGGCAGCGGCATGCGCGGCTCGGCCAACAACGCGCTGCAGGACGTCTCCGTGCAGCTCAACGACGGCCTGAAGAAGATCATCTCGGCGCTCGACGAGCTGTCCGGCAAGATGACCAGCGCCGCCACGCAGTACGGCATGAACGACGAGGACGCCGCGACCGAGATCCGCCAGGCTGCCGCCGAGACCGGCGACGCCAGCGTGATGAGCATCCTGCGCGGCTGACGCCGCCGGTATCCGCCGCGGCCGCGTCGACCCTCCCGGGCGACCCGTGCCGCCGTGACCAGCGAAAGGTGACCTTCCAGTGAGCAGTCCCATCACCTACAACTTCGCCCAGATCTCCGACGTGGCCACCGCCATCGGCACCTACCAGGGCCAGATGGACGGCAGCCTCCAGGACCTCTACACCCAGTTCACCCAGCTCTTCGCGCAGGACTGGCAGGGGCCGGCGGGGCAGGCGTGCGATGAGGCCCGGCAGAAGTGGAACCAGGGCGCCACCGAGATCAAGGAGGCGCTGACCCGGGTCGGCGTGAAGCTCGGCGCGTCGGCCGAGCGGATGCAGCAGGTCGACCAGCAGATCGCCGCCGGCATGTGACCGTCCGGTCCGACCCTCCCGGCCGGGAGGGTCGGACCGGCGGGGCGGCCGGGGCCGGGCCGCCCCGGTTAGGCTGCCCGGCGCAAGGGACCTCGGGGGAGGGGCGATGGAGGAACGACCGAACTTCGGCGCGTTGACCGCCATGATCGGTGACCTCAAGAAGGCCTGGTCCGGAATGGACGACGTGCAGCGCCGGATGCTCCGGGTGACCGGCACCGCCTGGTCGGACGACCGCACCGTCAAGGCGGTCGTCGGCCCCCGGGGGCACCTGCTGGAGCTGGACATCGACCCCCGGGTGTTCCGCAACCCCAACTCCAAGGCGCTGGCCGCCACCATCGTGGCGACCGTCCGGCTCGCCGTGGAGGACGCCGCCGAGCAGTCCAAGGAGATCCTCGACGGCAGCCTCGCCCCCGACCTGCGCCGGCTGGCCCCCGGTGGCGCGCAGCTGGAGAAGCTGCTGCACAGTCACGACGCCGACGTGCGCCTGAAGGGGGACGACGATGAGTAGCTTCGTCGAGATCAAGACGAGCGTCGCCGACATCCTCGGCATCGCCAACCGGCTCCGGATCAACGGCCAGTCGATGCGCACCGCGATGGACGGCAAGCTCGGCGCGGTCACCACGCTGGAGGCCGCGCCCGGGACGCTGCCGCGCGACGAGTTCACCGAGGAGTTCCTCAAGACGTACCACAAGTCGGTCGAGGTTCCCGGCGGTGGTGGGCAGCAGATGAACGAGGCCATCAAGACCACCGTGCCCAAGCTCGGCGAGGCGATGGACAAGCTCGGCGCGTACGTGGCCGACGCCATGTGGAGCTACACCGGCACCGACGACGACAACGCCACCGACATCGACCGGGCCGGTGGCCGGCACTGACCCGAGGCGGCCGGCCGGGGGACCCGACGATGCCGCGGAGGACCCCGCGTGAGCGAGAGTGACCACGCCCTCGCCGAGATCCTGGAGTGGTTCTCCGACCTCGAAGCCGCCATCCCGGGCGTCCGCTCCACCGTCGGTGAGATCCTCATCGGCAAGATCCCCGAGTCGGACATCGACGCCGTCTACGAGCTCTCCGACGCCTGGGGCGCCGCGACGCAGGAACTCGCCGCTTTCTACGAGGAGGCGGTGCACGCCGCCGACGGCATCCTGACCAACTGGAGCGGCGACGGGGCCGCCGAGGTGTTCGCCCGGGAATGGCTCGCCTACCTGGAGTCGCTCGCCGGCACGGTCGACACCCTCGCCTCCATGGAGGAGGCGGTACAGAGCTTCGGTCTCCAGATCGAGCTGATGAAGTTCATGGCCCTGCTCGGCCTGATCATGCTCGCCGTCTCACTGTTCATGCTGGTCGCCGCCGCCATCCCGTCGCTCGGCCTGTCCACCGCCGGCATCCCGGGGGCGTTCGCCGCGTGCCGCGCCGCGATCGGGGCCGCCGCCACCAACGCGGTACGGGCCATCGGCAGCATCTCCGTCCGCGCCGCCCTCGCCGAGGTGACCGCGCTGCTGACCCGTACGCTGCCGACCCTGGTGCGGACCCAGTTGCCGAACCTGGTCCGTACCCAGGTCCCCCGGCTGGTCACCACCCAGCTGCCGCGCTTCGCGCGGACCCAGGTCCCCACCTTCGTCAGGCAGACCCTGCCGACCGTGATCCGGCAGGGCGCCGGCACCCTCGCCCGCAACACCCTGCCGCGCAACGTCATCGCCCGGTCGGTCGCCGACCGGATGGCCGGTCAGTGGCTACGTGGCGTCACCAACCGGGAACTGCTGCGTCAACTCGGCCGGGAGGCCGGGCTGGAGTCCCGCCGGCTGGCCGGGCGCAGCCTGCTCGCCGCCCGCAACCAGCTCGCCCGGGAGATCGAGGAACAGCTGCTACGCAAGTTCGGTGCCCGGGTCGGCACCGACCTCGCCGCCCGTGGTGGCGTACGGCTTGCCGGCACCGAGGCGTTCGAGCAGCTCAGCCGGGCCACCCTGAGCCAGTACGCGACCCGCGAGATCGCCACCACCACCTTCGGCCGGGAACTGACGAAGTACCTGGGCCAGCGGGTGGCGTTCGGGGCGGCGTTCATGGGCGGCGGCAACCTGCTGGGCCAGATGTACCAGATCGCCGGTGGCGAACGGTCCGGTCTCGACCTCGGCCAGCTCGGCGTCTCCACCGTCCAGGGTGGGCTGTTCGGGGCGTCGATGTTCGGCGGCATCCCCGGCCACGTCATCGGCGGTGGGGTCACCGGCGCCCTGGTGACCGGCGCGACCGATGCCGCGCAGGGGAAGTTCGACCTGCAGAACATGCTGCACGGCGGCGCGGAGGGGGCCAAGGCCGGCGTCGTCTTCGGTGTGCAGAACAAACTGGACACCGTCCGGGTCGGCGGGATGAACCTGCGGATCGGGCGCGACGTGATGGTGCTTCCCGAGGGGATGGCCGCCGTCGACCGGGCCGCCGGCCTGCGGGTCACCTACAGCGAGCGGGGCGCGGTCTGGGCCCACGTCGACGGCGACGGCCAACGGCTCGACGGTGGGGCGATCGCCGCCGACGGCACCGTGCTCGCCCGCGACGGCGTCCGGTCACCCGACCCGACGGTGGTCGACGGCGACGGGCCCACCCCCGGCGGCCCGGGTGGCCCGCACCCGCCGCGACCCGAGCTGCCCCCGGCCGACCTACCGCAACGCACCGACCTGGCGGGTGGCACCGGGGACGGCGGCGGCCCGCGCCAGCCCGCCCACCCCGCACCGGTGCGGACCACGGAGGCGGGGACCCGCCCGGCCGATCCGGCCCGTCCGTCTCTCGACCAGCCCCGCCCGCCTGCCGACCCGGCGCGGTTCGGGGGCGAGCGGACGTCGGGGGAGTGGTCCCGCCCGGGTGGCGACCGGCTGGCGGGGGAGTCGACCCCGCCGGCCGGCGGGCGGACGGCCGGTGACCCGGTGACCCGGCCGACACCTGCCGACACCGCGCCGCCGCGTGGACCCGGCGACGGCGCTCCCATCCGCCCCGACGGACCGTCGCCTGCTCGCGACCTGGACCACGGCAGCCGTGACTCGGGTCCGCCCGGCCGTGACGCGGGTCCGCCCGGCCGTGACGCGGGTCCGCCCGGCCGTGACGCGGGTCCGGTCCGGTCCGACGTCGACCCGGTCCGTCCCGACGCCGAGCCGGGACGTCACGAGGTCGGGCGCGAGGGCGAGCCCGTCCGGCGTGGTCCCCAGCCGGGACACCGGGACGTCGAGCCGGGCGGGCGGGACGCCGACTCGGTCCGCCGGGACCCTGACGACGCGCCACCCCCGTTGCCGGCCGGCCGAGCCGACCCACCGGCGACCAGCCTCCGGGACCACCCGGCGGCCACCGGTGCCGACCGGACCGGGCTGGCCACCCACCCGACCGGGATGAACAGGGCAGAGCCCCGCCCGGACCACCCCCCGCCCGACGGCCACCCGGTCACCGACCGCCCCCCGCAGGACCCGCCCCCCGAGGACCGCGGGGCGGAGAACCGGGGGCCCGACGGGCAGGACGCCCAGACCGGAGCCTCGATCCGTCCCCGCGACGAGCTGCGGGCGATGGAATGGGCGGACCGGGCCTACGACCGGTTCCGGGCCGACCCGGGGGACGTCGCGGACATCGCGGCGAACCTCGCCACCGTCGCCCGCCCCGGCGGCACGACAGGGTTCACCCACGCCGAGATCGCCCGGGTGAAACAGCACCTCATGGTCGACGAGCACGTGCTGCGGGACTACCCGGACGGCTGGGTCCGCCGACGCTTCGACGCGGACGAGGACATCGCGGAGGCGTGGATCAGGCTGCGGGAGGGCCGCCCGCTCGAACCCGACCTGGTCCTGCTGGAGCACGAGCTGGCCGAGTCGGGCTACCTGCTGGTGCACCCGGACGCCACCTACCCGGATGCCCACGCGTACGCCCAGAGCCTGTTCAATTGGGAGCGGGTCGCGCCCGGCCGGACCGGAGAGGACCTGGACAACTCGTGGCCGAGGAGAACCGGTGATGGCGATTCTGGTGGACTTCGAAATGGTCCGGGAGGACAGTCGGGAGGTCGAGTACAGCTTCGGCTACCCGGAGAAGGACCGTCGGCTGGTCATCCAGAAGGCGTCCCGGGAGGGCCAGGTGCTGGACGGGCCGGCGGACATGCAGTACAGGAAGGCGTACGGCAAGATCCTGCGGATGCAGGCCGAGACGGCGAACTGGCCGCCGGGGGGCAGCTACGCGGCGTAGCGCAGGGAGACGTCCCGGCCGAGCTGGTGCCGGCCGGGACGCACCCGGTCGGGCCGTCGGTGCCGCTGCCCGAGGCGGTGCGGTCGACGTTCGACGGGCACGTCGGGGAGCTGCTGGCCGGCCGGGACGCCGGCCCGGTCGACCAGCCGTACCGGGCGAGCTGGGACGAGTCGTCCCGCCTGCTCACCGTCGAGTACCCGGACGGGCTGCGCGTCGGGGTGGTACTCCAGGTCAACTCGGCGCTACCACCCGGGCAGCCGGTGGTGCTGCGGCCGGGGATGACGGTCGAGCACGGGCAGTGGGTGCAGCGGGACCCGGCCGGGGTCGTGTTGCCGGAGCACCTGCCGGCCGATCCGGCCGCGCGGGCCGCCTTCGTCGACCGGCAACTCGGCGACGCCTGGCGCACCCTGCACCACGAGATCCACCAGGTGCTCGACCGCCCGGTCGAGCCCGGGCGGGCCGGGACGCCGGTGGACGGCGTACCGGAAGGGGGCCGGGACGGGGCGACGACGCCGGACGGGCCGACGCGACCCGGACCGGCGCGGACGGTGCCGGAGCCGGCGCTTGCGGCGCTGGAGGCACCGGTTCGACCCGACCCGCAGGTGCTGGACGCCGACGCGGTCAGCTTCCGGGACGCCACCGCCCCAGCGCCGGCACCACCCCGGCCACTCACCCCGGACACGGTGCGCGGCCTGCTCGCCGACGACCCGACGACCCCCGCGCAGCTGCGCGACTGGGCCCGGGAACACCTGGCGGTGCGCCAGGGGGACGGCTCCTACCTGCCCCGCAGTCAGGCGGAGATCGACGCCGTGGTGGCCCGGCTGCGCGCGGAGACGACCGCGCTGGTCACCCAGCGGACCCCGGCCGACCCGAACGCCGCACCACCCGCCCCCGCCCCGGGGCCGGCCCTCCCGGACACCGCCGAACCGAGACCCGCCGTTCCGGAAGGCACCGCGCCGAGGTCCGTGCCCCCGGACACCGCCGGGCCGAGGTCCGTGCCCCCGGACACCGCCCGGCCGGGGCCCGTGCCCCCGGACACCGCCGCGCCCAGGACCGTCGGCCCGGATGCCGTGCCGCCCGCCGCCGTGCCGGATGCTGCCATGCCGTCGGACGGGTCGCCACGGGTGGGCGACGAGTTGCCGATCAGCCAGGAACTCGCGCCGAGCGGCAACTTCCCGGCGCACCGCCCCCGGACCGGCGCGGAGCTGCCCGAGCAGGTGCACGAGCTGGTGGACAGGGCGAAGGAGAACCTGCTCGGCCGGTACCCGGAGGCGACGGTGGCCCGCCGGATCGCCGACCTCGACGCGGTCGCCGGGCAGGCCGACCGGTTGCAGGCGGCCGCCGACCGGGCCCGCGACGGCGGCCCGCTCGGTGACGTCGTCCGGGAGGTACGCGCGCTGAGCCGGGCGGTCGACGGGTACGCCGACCGCTACCGCGACTGGCGGGACTTCTCCCGGGGCGGGGAACACGCCGACCCGGGCTGGCGGGACCTGGACGGGGTGGACCCGCTCAACTCCGTCGAGATGGCCCACCGGGTGGTCAGCGTGGACCCGGTCACCCACCGGTTCCACGCCATCGACCAGGCGATCGCGGTGGCGAAGATCGGCGACGTGCTCGGACCGGCCTTCGAGCGGCACGCGGCCGACACCTTCGACCGGCTGATCCCCAAGGACCCGGAGAGCGTCGAGGCGCTGCTCCCACCGGAGCTGCGTCCCCCGGAGCTGGACGCGTGGATCCGCGGGCCGGCGCGCGGCGGTTTCGACACCCGGACCGAGATCCTCTATGTCGACCCCCGCGACGGCGCCACCAACCGACCGATCAGCGCGGTGGCCGCGACCGTCGTGCACGAGAGCATGCACCGGCTCCAGCCCAGCCCCGACGTGGTGGGCGACGTCCTGGCCCAGGGAGTCGCCGAAGGACGCCACGGCGACGACATCGCGGCGCAGGTGCTGGTGCCGTTCCGGTTCGAAGGCGAGTTCCAGGCGTTCGCCGTCCAGCAGCACTTCCTCCGGGGGCTGGCCGGCTTCCGCGTCGCCGACCACGCAGGGGACCCCCGTCTACCCCGCAGTGACGCCTACCAGGAGATGGCCGACTGGACCCCGCAGCAGATGCGGGACTACGTCCTCGACCGGTACGTGCTGGATCCGGCCGAGCGGGCCGTCCTGCCCCGGGAACTGCTCGACCGGACGGTCGACCAACCTGTCGCGCAGATCGTGGAACGGGCCCGCCTGGCCATCGCCGAGGCGAACCATCCGATCCCCGGCGAGCGTCGTGGCGGTGCCTTCCACGGCCCGCTGAGCCGGGAGATCGCCGACCGGTACGGCCTCGACCTCGACGCGATCGGACAGGAGCAGTCGGGACGGTCGCTGCCCGCGCTCCGCGACCGTCCGGCCGCCCCGGACGTGTCGGCCCCACCCCGCTCCGACCCCGGTGCGCCACCGCTCGCCGAGTGGGGGCCGGCACGCGACGGTGGCCCGGCGGACCGGCCGGCGGCCGGACAGCCGGCGCAGCCGGGGCCGGGGCGTCGCCCGGGAGTGCTGGGTCGGGCCCTGCACCGGATCACCGGCCTCCTCGGCGGGGCCGACCCGACCCCGCTCGCGCCGGAGCGGGGAGTGGAACCCCGGCCGGTCACCCCCGAAGCGGGGACGCCGCGACCGGGTGGACCGGGCGAGGGGACCGTCGGATCGTGGTCGCCTCCGGCGCGGGCTGCGGACCACCGGGCGTGGGCACCGGAACCGGGGCCGGGCTGGCCCGCTCCGGAGCCGGCCCGCTCGGCAGGCCAGCCGGGTGCGGGGCGCGGGGCGGTCGACGCGGTGGTCCCGGATGCACGGACCCTGCTCGGGCTGACCGAGCGCCGGTGCGTCGTCGACGAGCTGCGGGCGGCGACCGACCCGATCGACCGGGCCCGGCTCCGGGAGGACCTCCACCGGCTCGACGCCGACCTGGCCCGACGCGGCTACCCCGTGCACGAGCTGGAGCAGGTGCCGCAGGCGGACGGGGCGACACCGGCCGACGGGCGGGAGCCCACCCGCAACGACGAGATCTGGTCCGACCCGCCGTGGCGGCGGGAGGACCGGCGTCCCTCGCTCGACGAGCTGATCCCCGGCAGCCGGGAGGAGGCCGACACCTGGGGTGACGCCGTCCGCCGGGAGTTCGCCGACCAGC
Source organism: Micromonospora sp. WMMD723 (assembly GCF_049863385.1). Classification (NCBI taxonomy): domain Bacteria; kingdom Bacillati; phylum Actinomycetota; class Actinomycetes; order Micromonosporales; family Micromonosporaceae; genus Micromonospora; species Micromonospora sp. WMMD723. Next base: position 865,991 of record NZ_JBMKNR010000001.1, on the reverse strand, counting down.
TCGACGGGCGCGAGTTCGCCGGGCTGCGCGTCCGGGTGGACCTGGACGACCCGTACAGCGTCAGTGTGCACCGCGACGAGGTCGTCGTCCGGGCCGCCGTGCACGATCCGGACGGCGTGCCCGTCGGTCGGGTGGTGCGGTCCTTCCACCGTGACCACGACGGCAGCCTCTTCGTCGAGCACGTCTCGCTGAAGCTCAGCGAACGGGTCCAGGGGCAGGGCTTCGCCCGGGAGTGGAACGGCCATCTCACCGACTGGTACCGGTACTCCGGCGTCGAACGGGTCGAGGTGCACGCCGCCTCCACCGTCGGCGGGTACGCGTGGGCGCGCGACGGATTCGACTGGGCACCGAACACCGGGCACCGGGCCGAGGGCGTGCTCGATCGGCTCCGACATGAGCTGCGTGCGGTGGACGTCGACATCGCGTCGGCCCGGCGGGCAGCCGACGGCGACGGCCCCGTCGACGTCGACCGGCTCCGGGCACGCTACGGCACCAGCGACCCGGAGCAGGTGCTCACCGAGGCGTACCGGCAGCGGGAGGCGGGACGGGAGATCCTGGACCGGGCCCGCAGCCACCCCTTCGGCAGCGGCCGGTACCCGACGCCGTTCGAGATCAGCCAGGCCGGCTGGGGGGAGCACCACCGGGGGCGGGACGCCTCCTGGATCGGCAAGCGGGCCCTGCTGGGTGCCGACTGGAAGGGCGTCAAGTCGATCAGCGACACCGGCCCGCTGCACCCCCGGTCGGCGTACACCGCCGGGCTGCCCCGGGTGCCCGACCCGTCGGCGATCCACGGACTGCTCCGCGGGGACGGCCCTGCGCCGGTCACCGCCGCCCGGGTGCCCGACGCGCAGTTCCACGGGTACGGCCGGGAGGTGGCTGCGCCGGAACTGGTACGTCGACTCGGCGACGAGGCGTTGCGCCTGCTGATGGACCGGTTGCCGGCGGACGGCACCCTGCGCGGCGTACGGCTGGACCTGACCGCCGTGCCGGCGGACGCCCTGCCCGACGGCGCGGTGGCCCGGTCGGTGCCGGTCGACGCCGACGGCCGGGACCTGCCGCACGGCACCGTGCCACCGGAGGGGGGCGGCTGGCGGATCGAGCTGTCCGACCGGGCTGCCGACATCAACGTGGCACGGGCCGTCGCTCACGAGGCGGCCGAGCTGGCGGCGATCAGGCAGCGGGCCGCCGGTGGGCTGGACCCGTTCACGCCGGATGCGCTCACCCCGGGCGTGCTGGCCGACGGCACCGGTCCCAGCCCGCACGACCTGGGCCGGCTGGCCGAGGTGGAGGTGCTGGCCGACCTGCTGCGTGACCCGGCGCAGGCGACGTACGCCCGCGCCGAACTGCGGGCCCTGCGCGACCATCTCGGCCTGCATCCGGACGATCCGGGGGCGGCGGCCCGGCTGAGGCTGCTCGACGGGCGGCTCAGCGACGCCGGCCGGGACGCGCTGCTGGGTCGGGAGGGCCCACCGGACGGGCGTGCCGGTCCCGCCGGCGGCGGCCCGTCGGGGAGTGTCCGCGACGGTGACGTGCTGCCGCCGGAGGCGGTCCACCCGGCGAAGCCCACGGGTGACCTGGCCCCGGCGACCTATCCGGCCCGGATCAGCCGGGTGCCGTTCGAGTTCGCGCGGTTCCTGCACGATCCCCGCTGGTCCACGGAGGCGACCCGGTTCGAGCAGCGGTTGGGGGCGCACTACTTCCGCGACCCGCAGGTGCAGGAAACGGTACGGACGGCGCTGACCCGGATGCGGGACATCCTGGTGGCACTGACCGGGCCGGCGCACCCGGGGGAGACCCGCGCCGAGGTGGTCGCCCGGGTGGAGAGCGCCTTCTTCCGGGACGACGCGCCCGACAGCGCCGGTCAGGTGGGCACCTCGGTCAGCTTCGATCGGCTGCTCGCCGAGGGTAACCTCCGGGAGACGATGACCGCCTTCTACAACGCGGCCTACTGCAACTGGAAGAACCCGTACACCCTGTCCCACGCGCTGCTGTCGGTGCTCGACGGGGGCCGGTGGGAGCAGGCCCGGGACGCGGGCGTCGACGTGGCGGCGGTCCGTCGGATGGGGGACCTGCTCGACGGTACGGTGAACCGGCTGATGCCGGACCCACTGCGGGACAGACTGAAGTTCGGCCGGGACTTCTTCGCCACCGGCAACGTGGCGAGGAACTCGGAGCACGGCATCCGGGACCTGGCCGAGATGACGGCGAGTCAGTCCCCCCGCCGGCCCCGCTCGGATGACGAACAGCTGGCCCTGGCCAACACCCCCGACCACTATGCCCGGCTGGGGACTCCGCTCGGTCGGCTCGAACGAGCGTACGTCGACCAGGTGAACCGGGAGAAGGCCGGCGCTCCGCTCGGCGACCACAGCCTGCTGCCGTGGCGTGAGGGGGCAACCGCGCACGACACCGACCATGGGCCGTGGGCCCGCTGGGTGGGCCGGGACGGCTTCCCGGTCATCGACGGGGTCTCCGGCACCACCGCCCGGATGCTCACCGCCGCCCGGTTCGTGGGGCTCGACGGCCTGCAGACCGAGCGGTTCCTGAGCGGCCTGATGGGCTGGATGCTGCCGGCCCGGGACCATTCGCTCTTCGAGATCCTGCGCGGAGCGGAGATCGCCGGTATCAAGCGGGTGGAGCTGCGCCCGCCCGACAGCCGCCTGACGGCGGTGGACCTCTACCGCAGCCTGCCCGACGTCGACCTGCCCACGCTGCGGGCCGAGGTGACGGTGGACGGGCTCTTCCCCCACGAGGCCCGTTACCTGGATCATGCCGTCGACCCGCACGGTTTCTCGGAGACCCGGCACAAGGTCCCGGCGATCGCGGACCGGCTGTGGCCCCAACTGGACAGCGGCCGGGTGCGTGACGCCGACCTCGCCGGTTGGCTGCGGCGCAACGGCATCGACCCGGCCGACACCGCAGCCGTGCGCAGTCTGGGTCAGCGGCTGTCGAAGCCCCACGTCATGGCGCTGGCCGTCTACACCCGACACAGCCACTACCTGATCAACAACGTGATCCGTACCCACCTGTTCACCGGTGGGGTGGCGGAGCGACCGACGAAGGAGGTGTTCGACCGGAAGGTCGACGAACTCGTCAGGAACTACCTGGGCAATATCGCTGCCGGCACCAAGGCGTTGCCGTTGCCGTTGCTGCTCCGTTCGGTGGTACACGAGGGGCCGGGTCACCTCACCGCACGCTCGCCGCTCAGTGGCCCGGCCGCGCGGTGGGTGCAGGCGCAACGGCGGATGGCGGCGGCCAGGCAGCGGGCGCGGGAACAGCCGGGCGCCCAGAGCGCCGTCGAGCGGGTCCGGGCCGCCCAGGCGCTCGACAGGGCCTGGGACGACCTCACCGGTCGGCTCCGCTCGGTGTCACCCCGGTTGTTCGACGAGGTGCGGTGGCACGCTGACATGGTGCACGACGCGATGATGCAGTTGCCCGCCGTCGGTAGTCCGGACCGGCCGGTGGTCGCCTATCGAGGTGACTGGATCACCCCGGTGTACTCCCCGATCTATGGCAACTCCTGGCTGCCGACCGGTAGGGCGCGGGAGTTCCTCAGCGTCAGTCGCCGCCTCGACGTGGCGGTACGGTTCATGGCCGAGAACCCCGCCTCGGGCGGGAGGATCCTGGTGGTCTACCGGCTCACCGGGCAGCAGGCCCGCGACATATCGGTGTTCTCGTCCTTCGCCGTCGATGAGGAGGCGGTCTTTCCCCCACGCTCGCGGACGCGTCGGACGTCCGATCCTGACCTCGAGGAACAGGTACGGGCCCGGTTGCCTCCCGAGTTCCAGGACAACTGCACGATAATCATCATGGAAGAGACCTGACAGTGATCGATAGTCCTGTATGGGATGAGGCGGACGACCTCTTCGCCGCCGTACACCGCATGCTGTTGCGGCTGGCGGGGCGGTTCCCGGACGAAGTGGTGACCCAGCTGCGAAAACTCCTCGGCGACGGGGATCTGCGGCACCTTCCGGATGCGGTGTCGGTGGCGACGGTGCAGTACGCCGTACCGATCTCCGCTGCGGACCGGGAGCTGCTGGGCCGGGTCCTGCGCACGCTGGATGTGCCGGGGGGTGAGCCCCAGTTGTACGACGAGGTGCCGGTCTCCGAGGAGACGCCGTCGGCGGACGCCTTCCGTTTCCTGCCGGCGCGGACAGCGGTCGTCGAGCGCGCCGGGAACCGGCTGCCGAACCCGTTGGACCTGACCGGTGTCGACCCGGAGGACCCCACCGGGTTGCCGGCCCGGCTCGGTCACCTCGCTGATCTGGCCTACGAGCTGACCGACTGGCCCGACACCCGGTTCGTGGTGAGTGTCTCCCGTCATCCCGGTGTCCGGGGTATCTGGCGGGCGTGGCGGTCGGCGGCTGACGGCCCACCGGTGGAGCGGCGGGTCTGCCTTGCCGAGTTGGGCCCTGGGATGCGGGCCTGGGACATCACCTACGATGCTCAGCGCGCCCTCGCCGAGGAGGATGAGGAGGCCCCGCAGGTGGAGACCTTCTGGGCCGGTGAACCGCTGCCGCCGTACCAGCGGGCGGCGCTGGCGGGCGCGGCCCTGCTGTGGACGCCCGTACCACCCGGCCCGGGCCCGGGGTGACACCGACAGGGAGGTTGCTGGTGGACACGGAGCGGACGACCGAGGCGCTCCAGCGGTACGTGCTGGAGCCGGGCGAATCCACCGAGCGGGTGTGGGTCGGTCCGGAGTCGGTGACCGTGCGGACCGCCCACTTCCGCTACCTGGCCCGCCCGGCGCGGTGGGCGGTCGCCGACGAGCAGTGGGTGGCCGACGCGGTCCGGGTGGTGGCCGCGCGGCAGCCGATATTCGTCACCCATGCCCTGCTCCTCACCGCGTCGGGCGGGACGCTGCATCTCAACCGGCCCGAGGTGATGGGTGAACTGGGTCGCCGGGTGGGAGCCGGGCTGGACCCGCTGGCCTACGCGGAGCTGTTCGGCGAGCTGTATTCGGCGTGGGAAATCGACGGCCCGGTGGTACGCCCCTTCTCGGTGACCGAGGGCACCCGCGCCGGTTGGCTGGTCCGCGACCCCGACCACTTCACCCGGGTGCTGGCGGTGCCTGACGCTCCGGCGGTGACGCGACCGACGTTCGTGCCGGACCCGGACGGGGGCTGGACCTTGCGGTTCTTCTCGCACAACCATTACCTGTTGGAGATCCGCTCCGCGGTCGATGTGTACCGGTGGACGGTGACGGGCGGGCCGGACCGGGCGGCGACCTGGACCCGGGAGACCGTCGCCGAGCGGGTGGAGCGTCCGCTGCCGTGACGGGTGGTGGTGCCGCGTGCGGCGTACCGGCCCGCAGAGACCAGCCACGGTCACTGGTCCGGGCGAGCGGTTCGCCCGCCGGCGGCCGGTGTCCGGAGGTGACCCGATGGCGATGAACGTCGATCCGGAGCGGCAACGCCGGCTGCGGGAGTTGGCCGAACTGCACGCCCGGTGGCAGGCCACACACCGGGTGGACGACGTCGACTTCACCCCCGAGGGTGCCGACTCGGCGCAGCGCCGGTCCCCGTCGGCGCAGGCGCAGCGCGAGTACATGCGCCAGGCCCGGGAGATCATGGGCCTCGACCCGGACACCGGTCACTACCGGGACGCCGAATGAGCCTGCTGCCCGCCGTCCGGAGCCGGGACGAGGCCGACCTCTACCTGGAGTTGCATCCGTGCACCCGGTGCGGGTCGATGGAGGCCGCCTGGACCGGGACGGCGACGACGCAGGGGAGCCGACCGGCCTACCGGTACTCCGGTCGGTGCGCCGAATGCCAGGAGCAGCGCGAGTTCCTCTTCGCCCTGCCCGAGGGGCGGACGACGCCCGCCGACGCCGGCCCGCACCCCACCACCCGGTTCGGCGGCCCGCAGCCGTCCGCCCTGCTCGACCCCGGTGAGTGGCTGCTCGTCGCCGACTGGTGCGGGGAGGCGGCGGCGGTGGCCGAGCGGCAGGGCGACGACGCCGAGGCGGCGGACCTGCGGTGGACCGCCGTGGCCGCCCTGGAGGAGGTCCACAAGTTCCTGCCCGACGGCGGCGATGCGGTGCCGGAGGCGGCGTTCTGGTCGGCCCGGGGACGGACGGTCTACGACCGGGAACCGGGACGGTTCCGTCGTCGCCGCATCGAGGTCGTCCGGGACTTCCACCTGGATCACATGCCGTGGAGCCCGTCGTGATCCCGTTGGCCGCGCGTTCCCTCCACGAGGCCCACCTCTACATGGACCTGCAACCGTGCGGCTGCGGGCAGGGGAGCTTCCCGCGCGCCTCCACCGTGCTCACCCTGCCCGACGGCGACCTGGCCCGCCGCTACACCGGCGGGTGCCAGGGGTGCGGCACGCCCCGGGAGTTCCTGTTCCGGCTGCCCGCCGGGCCCGTCGAGGTCGAGGAGGGCTTCCGGTACGGCGGCCCGGAGCCGTCCCGGCTGATCGACGCCGGGGAGTGGCTGTGGGTGGCCGAGAACCACGCCCGGGGGGTGCCGGCCGGGGCGCGGACCCTGCCGGAGGCGGACCGTCGGCGGTGCCGGGTCCGGCTCACCGCCGCCGTCGCCGCGCTCGACGAGGTGGTGAAGTTCGTGCCTCCCGGCGGGGCGCGGGTGCCGTTCACGGCGGTCTGGACGACGCTGGGCCGCACGGTCTACCAGCGGGAACCGGGCCGGTTCCGGGCAGGTCGGCTGGTCGCGGTGCGGTCGTCGTACGTGGGGGCGCTGCGCCGGCTGGGCTGAGCCGTCGGGGGTGGAGGATCAGTCGGCGGCACCGCCCGACCGCTGCGCGGGGGTGGGGGCCCTGCCGGCCGGTGCGGTGGCCGACAGGTTCGCCTCGCACGTGGGGGAGATGCTGCTCTGGTCCTGCACGAGCCGGTCGCCGAACAGGATCGTGCAGTGCAACGTCGGGGTCCCGCCGGCGTACGCCAACCGCTCGTCGACCCCCGGGCGGACCTGCGGCGTCGCCGACACCCACACCCGTTCGACATCCGGATAACGCAGCGTCACCGCGTGGGACCAGGCCCAGGTCAGGCTGGTGGCGGACTGTGTCTCCAACCTGCTGTGCCCCCAGGTGACCGCCATCCCGAACAGTCCACCCCCGCCGCCGACCACCTCGACGGTGAGCGTGACCACGTGCTCCACCGGGGCCGGTGCGGGGGCGGGCGACGGGGCGGCGGAACAACCGGCCACAGTGGCGGCCAGGGCGGCGACCGCGACGACACGTCGCATGGAACCTCCTGCGGAACGTGGGCGGACGGCGACCGGACCGTAGCCTAGCGTGCGCCCGCGGCGGGTCCCGCCCGACGGCGGGACATCGCTAGGCTCAGGTCGGCACCGGGCAGGGAGGGAGACCCGTCGTGGACGAGTCGTGGCAGCCGGCCAACGACACCGAACGGGCGTTGCTACGCGCGGCGCGCGACGACGACCGCTCCGGGTTCTTCCGGATCCTCACCCGGGCCGAGCTGTTCCTCCCGCAGGTGCGCGACGACGACCCGGCCGACGGCGGCCAACGGTTCGTCACGATGGACCTCTTCGGAGCGCCGTTCCTGCCCGTGTTCACCTCGCTGGAGGCGATGGTTCCGCAGGTCGCCGGGGTCGCCGACGCGTACACCGTGACCGGGTACGACGAGCTGTGCGAGCGGTGGCCGGTGGCCGGCTGGCGGCTGGCGGTCAACCCGGGCACCCCGCTGGACGCGTACCTGCCGGTGGAGGCGGTCCGGGCGGCGGCGGACGGGGAGCTGACCGTGCCCGCCGGGGCGGAGCTGCTCACCGAGCTGGCCGAGGCGGCGGCCGACGACGAGATCGCCGCCGCGACGGCCGACGGGCCGGACGACCCGGCGACCGCGCTCGCCCCACCGGTCCCCGCCCCCGGTCCGGCGGACGGGCCGGACACCGCCGCGCTGTTGCGGGACGCGGCCGAGCGGGGCGACTCCGTCGGCTACCTGGACGCGCTGCTCGACGCGCTGGTGGTGCTCCCCACCGCCGCCCCGGTGTCCGACCCGGCCCGGCTGGTCGACCCGGACTTCCCGTGGCGTGCGGTCGGCGCGGGGGAGACGCCGGTGATCGAGGTGTTCACCGCCCCGGAACGTTTCGCGCGGGCCTACCCGGACGGCACGCCGAGCCTGCGGGCCACGATGGCGGCCCTGCTCACCGTCTGGCCGCCGGGGCACGCCCTGGCCGTCGACCCGGACTCCCCGGCCGGCGTCACCGTCCCCGCCGAACAGGTCCCGTTCCTCCTGCTCTGGCCCACCCCCGACGAGACCGCCCCCGGCCCGCACGGGTGGGGCCGGTGAGCGGGGCCGGGCCGATCCCCGCAGCCCGGTACGCCTTCGGGGTGGCCCACCCGGTCGCGCCGATGCTGCGGGTCCGCTACCGGCAGGGGGTGCCGGTCGACCCGTACGGCTTTCCCGACTGGACGCCGTACGCGCGGGTGGTGGTCGAGCTGCCGCCGCTGCCGCCGGGCATCGGGGTGGACGAGGCCCGGGTGCTGGACGTGCTCACCGCCAACCTGGCGGTGCCGGACCCGGCCGATCCGCAGGCGTCGGGGCGTACCCCGGCGGGGTGGGTCTGGGCGCACCTGGCGCGTGGCCGGCGGCTCGCGCTGGTGCCGGCGGAACTGCACGCGGCACTGCGGCACTGCGGCGGGGTGAGCACCGGCGACGCCGACCACCGGCGGCGCGGCCTGCCGGTGGACGCCGCCACCCCGCCGCCGCTGCGGTTCGCGCAACGGCTCACCCCGCAGGCGGTGGCCCGCGTCGAGCAACGGCTCGGCGTCACCCTGCCGGCCGGCTACCGGGACTTCCTGGCCCGCACCAACGGCGGCTGGCCGGACTGGCCGGCCGTGCACCCCCGGTTCGGGTTCGTGGTCGACCAGCCGCTGTTCGGCGTGGTCCGGGCCGACTGGATGCAGGACCTGTGCCACGCCAACGCCTGGTTCACCGACCGGTTCACCGCCGACTTCCTGGCCGTCGGGCACGTGCAGGGCGGCCTGCTCGCCGTCCGGGTGGCCGGCGGCGACGAGGGGTCGGTCTGGTACTGGGACGACGACGACCCCCGGGCCCGTGACGACGACACCGCCGCCGACGTGGCCGACCGGCTGCTGCACCGCTGCGCCGACAACTTCGGCGTGTTCTGGCACACCCTGCGCGCGGTGCCCGGGTCGCTGCGTGGGCTGGCCGTCGACGCGGTGGCCGGGGGCCGGGTCGGTCGGGTCGACGACGCGCGCACCGGGCGGGCGCTGCCGCCCGCCCGCCGGCGGCCGGCGGCGTGAGGCCGGGACGGAGGAACACATGACGGGGTACCCGCCGGTCCGGCCGCAGCCGGACGACCAGGTCGGTGCGGGCGGTCGCCCGGACCACGCCGGCCCGGCCGCAGCGTCACCGACGACCGGGCCGGACCGGGGTCGGAGCACGGCTGGTGGCCCGGCCCGGGCGGGACGGCGTCCGGTGGCGGGTGCGCTCGTCGTCGGGCTGGTCGCCGCCGCCCTGGTCGGCCCGGTGCGGCCCGCCACGGCGGCACCCGACTGCGCACCGGCCGGCGGGCAGGTCGGCACGCCGTCCTGGGCGCAGCAGGTGCTCGCCCCCGAGCAGGTGTGGCCGTTCAGCCAGGGGGCCGGGGTGACCGTCGCGGTGCTCGGCTCCGGGGTGGACGCCGAGCACCCGCAGTTGCGGGGGCGGGTCGGCAGCGGCTTCGACGCGGTCCGGGGCAGTGGCCCGGCCGACACCGACTGCACCGGGCAGGGCACCCGGGTGGCCGGGCTGATCGTCGCCCGGCAGGCCGGCGGCTCGCCGTTCGCGGGCCTCGCGCCGAGCGCCCGGGTGCTGCCGGTACGGGTGGTCGACGACCGGGCGTTCGGTGCCGCCCCGGTCGACCCGGCGGTGCTCGCCCGCGGCGTCGACTGGGCCGTCGACCGGGGTGCCCGGGTGGTCGCGGTGACCGTGGCCGCCGACCGGGACGCGGCGACCCTGCGGAACTCGGTGCGACGGGCCGTCGACCGGGGCGTCCTGGTGGTGGCCGCCAGCGGTGACCGGGGTGGGGACGGCAACCCGGTGTCCTATCCGGCCGGCTATCCGGAGGTGCTCGCCGTCGGGGCGATCGGCCCGGACGGGCGGCGCTGGCCGAAGTCGCAGTACGGGCCGTACCTGGACCTGGTCGCGCCGGGCGTGGCGGTGACCACCACCCAGCGCGGTGCCGGCCTGGTCGAGGCGGCCGACGGCACCGCACTGGCCTGCGGGTTCGTGGCCGGTACGGGGGCGCTGACCCTCGCCAAGCGGTCCGGAACGCCGCGCAGTGAACTGGTCCGGCTGCTGACCGTGACGGCGGTCCCCGGTGCCGACCACACCGAGTACGGCCACGGCACCGTCAACCCGTACGGGGCGGTCAACGACCAGTTGCTGCCGCAGGCCCGACCGGCCCCGCTGCCCCGGTTCCGGCCCGCCGACGACCGGCCCGACCCGGCGGTACGGGAGAGCCGGCGGATCGCCCTGGCCGGCACGGCGCTCGCCCTCGCCACCGTCCTGGTGGTGTGCGCCGTCGCGCTGACGCTGCCCCGGGTCCGGCGTCGCCGGTGGCGGGCGGCCGTCGCGCCGGCACCCGCCCAGTCGACGCCGCCGGCCGAACCGGGCCCGCCGGTGCAGCTCTTCGACGATCCGACGCCCGGCCGCTGACCCACCACGGCCGACGGCCCGGTCAGCCGCCGGTGGTGATCTACGCGGGGCGGACCGCGGCCAGGGGGTCCAGGGTGGGACCGGTCGGGACCAGCATGGTCAGGCTCGGCGGCACCGTCAGCGCCCCCTGGGCCGGGTAGCCGAGCAGGCGCAACGCCTCGGCGGACGGCACCGGGTACCGGATGCCCAGGTCGGTGACGATGCTGTACGCCCCGGGGCTGCCGAGTAGCCGCAGCACGGTGACCCGACCGGCGGGGGCGGCGATCCGGTCGGCCAGCGGGATGCCGTCGGGGGACACGGAACCGGTCGGCGCGGCCCGGTCCGCGTCGGGCAACGCGCCGCCCACGGTCAACTCCGGCGGGGTGCCGGCGTCGGTGGTGGCGGCGCAGATCTGCTGCCCCGGCTCGGGGCCGAGCAGCTTCGGCGGGGTGGCGGGCGGCTGGCCCCGGTCCGGCGGGCGGGGGACCTGCTGGCTCTTCGGCAGCGAGGTGACGTCGGAGACGGCGACCGGGACGGGTTGCCGCCCCGACTGTCCGGCCTGGATCGCCTGCTGCACCGGGGTGACCGGGGCGACCCCGTCGGCGAGCACCAGGTAGTGCTGCGGGCCGGAGGCGGTCTGGGTGACCAGCACGTCGCCGTTGCGTCGTCCGGACACCTCCCGGGAGGGTTTCCCCCGGTCGGCGACGGGCAGCGCGGCGAGATCGACCCCGGCGGGCAGCGCGTTCAACCAGGCGGTGCCGACGGGGGTCGGGGTGACCGCCCCGAACAGGGCGGGCACGACCACCCGGGAACCCTGCACCAGGTGCCGGCGGCCGTGCCAGACCAGGTAGTTCATGCCCAGCGTGGCGTCCTTGACGAGCAGCCCGTCGTCGCCGACGCCCCGCCCACCGGCCGGCCGGGCGGCCAACGCCAGGGTCACCGTGTCGGTGGTGCGGCCGGTGTCGTCGGTCGTCGGGGTGGAGCAGACCGTCCACGGCAGACCGGCCCGCCGGTTCGCGGCCGGCAACGAGGCGGGGGCGTTCGGGATGCCCATCGTCACCCCGCGCGGGACCGTGCCGAGGGTGCTGGCGGAGACGCGTACCACCGGGGTGCCGGGGCGGCCGGCGGCCAGCAGCGCCGACGCGTAGTTGAGCGTCGGGTGCAGCCGTCCGTCCAGGTAGATGTAGGTCGCGCCGCTCTCCTTCTCGACCACCACCGCGCCGGGCTGCCGCCAACTGTTCCCACCGACCTTGGTGAGCAGCCCGTAGATGCCCACCCCGGCGGCGACCAGGACGGCGACCATCAGCCCACCGAAGAGCGCGCCGATGCCCCGACGCAGCGGCGACTGCTGCGGATCGGTCTCGCGCATCACGAACGCGGACATCACCCGCTGGGTCATGAACTGGTACGACTGGAGCTGGTCCCGTCGCGTCGTCATCGTCGTCTCACCCGCCGATCGAGGCGAACATCCCCCGGATCGCCCCGAACAGGCCGATGACCGCGCAGGCCAGCGGGATCAGCGCCATGATGGCGATCACGTCGGCGATGTCGGCGGCCCGGCCCAGGTAGGGCGACGGCCGGCGTCGACTGTAGACCAGACCGGCGACCAGCGTCAGCGCCGCCGCGGCGACCACACCGAGCCAGACGAGCACCCGGCCGCCACCCGGCGCGGTGCCCAGCAGCGCGGCGACGGCCAGCGACGACAGCCCCAGCAGGCCGCTGACCAGCAGCGGCACCCGCTGCGCGGCGGTGGGGAAGAGCCGCCCCCGCAACAGCAGCGCGCCGGCGCCGCAGAGCGCCAGCAGCGCGCCGGCCGGGGTACGGTCCCCGGTCAGCAGGAACGCGATGGCCAGCGCGCCGCAGACCGAGGCGGACAGCAGCATCCCGGTGAGCAGTTCGGTGGCCCGTGCCACGGTCACGAAGACCTTCGCCCGCTCGGGCACCGGCCGGTCCTTCAGGATCTCCTCCGGCCGGTCGGGCAGCTCCGGCACCGGCAGCCTGCCCAACCAGCCGGCGATCAGCGGATAACCGGGCAGCAGGCCGATCACCGTGGTCAGCGTCGCCGCCGCCGCACCGGCGGGGGAGACCCCGCCGTAGCAGAGCAGCGCGGCCAGCACGCCGGTGAGCCCGGCCGCCACCCCGGCCATGAACAGCCGCTGCACCCCGCCCACCGCCACGTAGCCGACGATGCCGAAGACCAGCAGCGCGGCGGAGCCGAGCAGCAGGCTCGGTGCCCCCAGGTCGACCAGCCGGGCACCGTCCGGTGCGCCGAGCAGCGCCCCGCCGAGCAGCGCGTACGGCAGGCCGGCGGCGGCCACCACGGCCCCGGCGGTGGCGTCGGGCACGGCCCGCGACAGCACCGGGCCGGCGACCGCCAGCAGTGCCGCGACCCCCAGCGCCAGCAGCCCCGGGGTACGCCACGGCGCACCGACCGCGAGCAGCGCGACCAGCCCGAACCCGAGCAGGGCGGCGGTGACCGCCAGCCCGGCCCGCCGGGTGGCGTCGTCGCTCCACGATCGACCGGTGCGCCGCGCGCCGCTGGCGATCACCTCGACCACGTCGTCGTACGCCAGCTCGGGCCACTCGTCGCGGCCGGGCGTGAGGTGCAGCAGCTCGCCGTCGCGGACGCCCTGCACGGCGAGGTTGCGGGTGGCCTCCAGCAGGGTGCCGGTGGCCCGGCGCAACACCCACCCGCCCTGCTGTTCGCCGACGTCGCCGAGGCCCTCCCCGGCGTGCCGGAGCAGGTGCGGCAGGAGTTCCCCGACGAGCATGCCGTTGGGCAACGCCACGTCCATCCGCCGCTGGGGGGCGGCGATGGTCACCCTGGCCAGACTGAGACCGCCCGGGGCCGTCACGCTGGTCACCTCCCCGTGTGCCACGCGTTCGCGCGGCGTCTGCTGGGCCCGCCGCGGCGGTCAAAGTAGCACGGTCGCACCGCCCGCCGGGTGGCCGTCCGAGCGCGGACGGCGGTCCCTGCCAGGGGCGACCGGTCGATAGAGTGGGCCGCCGTAGACCTGAGTGGTGGGAGGTACGGGGGAGATGTCGTCGTTGGTGGTCGTCAAGCGTCCACCCCGCCGGCCGGCGCCCCCGCTGCCGACCGGTGAGGTGCTCCTCGACCCGCCGCCCGAGGTGCCGGCGGCCGGTGGCCGGGGCTGGACCCGGATGCTGATGATCCTGCCGATGGCAGCGGGTGCCGCGGCGATGGGCCTGATGATGGGCATGCAGCGCGGCGGGGTGATGACCTATGTGGTCGGCGGCATGTACGGGATCTCCATCCTCGGCATGATCGCCGTGATGGCGGTCAACCAGACCGGCCCCGGCAAACGCGAGATGATCGAGGCCCGCCGGCAGTACATGCGCCGCCTCGCCCAGCTGCGCGCCCAGGTCCGCGCGACCGTACGCCAGCAGCGGGAGGCCATCCACTACCGGCACCCCGACCCGGACTCGCTCTGGTCCACCGTGACCAGTGGCCGGCTCTGGGAACGTCGCCGGGGTGACGCCGACTTCAGCGTGGTCCGCATCGGCCTCGGCCCGCAGGAGGTCGCCACCCCGCTGATCCCGCCGCAGACCCGCCCGGTGGACGAGCTGGAGCCGCTGTGCGCGGTGGCGCTGCGCCGGTTCGTCGCCACCTACTCGGTGGTGCCCGACCTGCCGGTGGCGATCGCCCTGCGCGACTTCTCCCACGTCTACCTGCGCGGGGCCGACGACGCCGTCCGGGGGCTGGTCCGTGCGGTGGTGGCCCAGTTGACCACCTTCCACGCCCCCGACGACCTGCTGGTCGCGCTCTGCGTCGACCCGGACCGGCGGTCCGGGTGGGAGTGGGCGAAGTGGCTGCCGCACGCCCAGCACCCGACGAAGCTCGACGCGGTCGGCCCGATCCGGCTGTTCGCCCCGACCGTGGTGGCGCTGGAGGCGATGCTCGTCGACGTGCTGGCCAACCGGCCCCGCTTCGATCCGACGGCGACGGCGGCGGTCGCGCCGTACGTGCTGGTGGTGGTCGACGGCGGGCAGGTCGCCGGCTCCGACCACCTGATGACCGAGGGCGGCGTCGCCGGGGTGACCCTGCTGGACCTCACCGGCCGGCCGCCGCGCCTGCTCGACGAGACCTCGGTGGTGCTCGACGTCGCCGACGACGGCACCATCTCGGGCACCACGATGGACGGCACCACCCGGGTCGGCCGGGCCGACACGCTCGATCCGGCACGGGCCGAGGTGCTGGCCCGGGAGCTGTCGCCGCTGCGGCTGTCCGCCGCCTCGTACGCCGACCAGCCGGCCGTCGCCACCGACCTGGGCCTGGCGGACCTGCTCGGCCTCGGCGACCCCTACGAGCTGGACCTGACCGACGCCTGGGGCAGCCGCCCCAACCGCAGCCGGCTGCGGGTGCCGATCGGGGTCAACGAGAACGGCCGGCCGATCGAGCTGGATCTCAAGGAGTCCGCCCAGGAGGGGATGGGCCCGCACGGGCTGCTCGTCGGCGCGACCGGCTCCGGCAAGAGCGAGCTGCTGCGGACGCTGGTGCTGGCGCTGACCGTCACGCACAGCCCGGAGATCCTCAACCTGGTGCTCGTCGACTTCAAGGGCGGTGCGACGTTCGCCGCGCTGGACCGGCTGCCGCACACCAGCGCCGTGATCACCAACCTGGCCGACGAGCTGTTCCTGGTCGACCGGATGCTCGGCGCGATCCAGGGCGAGATCACCCGCCGCCAGGAGCTGCTGCGCCGGGCCGGCAACTACGCCTCGCAGCGCGACTACGAGCGGGCCCGCGCGGCCGGGGTGCCGCTCGCCCCGCTGCCCAGCCTGCTGATCGTGGTGGACGAGTTCAGCGAGCTGCTCAGCGCCCGACCGGACTTCATCGACATGTTCGTGCAGATCGGCCGGGTGGGCCGGTCGCTGGGCATGCACCTGCTGCTGGCCTCGCAGCGGCTGGAGGAGGGGCGGCTGCGCGGCCTGGAGACGCACCTGTCGTACCGGCTGGGGTTGCGCACGTTCTCCTCGATGGAGTCCCGGGCGGTGCTCGGGGTGGCCGACGCGTACGAGCTGCCCCGCTCACCGGGGCACGGCTACCTGAAGGCCGGCACCGAGGGGCTGATCCGGTTCAAGGCCGCGTACGTCTCGGGGGCGGTGCGGCAGCACGGCGGGGTGCCCACCGTCGGCGGCCGGCTGATCGACCCGGTCCGCGACTACACCACCGACTACGTCCCGCTCGCCACCGACGACGCGCCTGACGAGCCGACGCAGACCCCGGTCGACGAGCACGTCGGGGAGAGCCTGCTCGACGTGCTGGTGGCCCGGATGGAGGGGTACGGGCCGGCCGCCCACCAGGTCTGGTTGCCGCCGCTGGAGGAGCCCCCCACCCTCGACGCGCTGCTGCCACCGGTGCTGGTGTCCCCGGTGCGGGGCCTGACGATCGCCGCCGAGGACCGGCACGGCGCGCTGCACGGCGTGGCCGGCATCGTCGACAAGCCGCTGGAGCAGCGCCGCGACCCGCTCTGGCTGGACCTGGCCGGGGCGGCCGGCAACGTGATGGTGGTAGGTGCACCGCAGACCGGCAAGAGCAACCTGCTGCGTACCCTGGTCACCAGCCTGGCGTTGGGCAACACCCCGCGCGAGGCGCAGTTCTACTGCCTCGACTTCGGCGGCGGCACCCTGGCCGCGCTCGCCGGCCTGCCGCACGTCGGCGGGGTGGCGAGCCGGCGCGAGGTGGACAAGGTCCGCCGGACCATCGCCGAGCTGCACGGGCTGATGCAGGCCCGGGACGCGTTGTTCACCACGCACGCGGTGGAGGGCGCGGCGGCCTACCGGCGGGCCCGCCGCGAGGGCCGGTTCCCCGAGGACCCGTTCGGTGACGTGTTCCTGGTGGTGGACGGCTGGGCGGCGCTGCGGGCCGAGTTCGAGGACCTGGAGCCCCTGGTCACCGAGCTGGCGAACCGGGGTCTCGGCTACGGCATCCACCTCCTGGCCGCCACCAACCGGTGGATGGACGTCCGCCCGGCGGTGCGGGACATGTTCGGCGCGAAGGTCGAGCTGCGCCTCGGCGAGCCCGCCGACTCGGTGATCAACCGGCGGGCCGCGGTGAACGTGCCGGAGCAGCACGGCCACGGGCTGACCCCCGACGGCCTGCACTTCCTCGCCGGCCTGCCCCGCCTCGACGGCCGGCCGGTGGTCGACGACCTGCCGGACGCGCTGGCCGACCTGGTCAAGCGGGTGCAGCAGCACTGGACGTCGGCGGGTGCCCCGGCCGTCCGGCTGCTCCCCGCCGAGCTGCCCTACGAGGCGCTGCCCGCCGCACAGGGCGGGGTGATCCCGATCGGCATCGCCGAGACCGACCTCCAGCCGGTACGCCTCGACTTCACCGCCGAACCGCACCTGCTGCTCTTCGGCGACGTCGAGTGCGGCAAGAGCACGTTCCTGCGCGGGCTGGCCCGCAGCATCGTCGAGGGCAACGACCCGGCGGCGGCCCGGATCATCCTGGTCGACTTCCGGCGCAGCCTGCTCGGCGCGGTGGAGTCCGAGCACCTGATCGGCTACGGCACCTCCCCGCAGGTCACCGCCGACCTGGTCAAGCAGGTGGCCACGGTGATGGGGGAGCGGCTGCCGGGGCGGGACGTCACCGCCGAGCAGCTGCGCGACCGGAGCTGGTGGAAGGGCCCGGAACTCTACCTGCTGGTCGACGACTACGACCTGGTCGCCGGGGCGGCGCTCAACCCGCTCGCGCCGCTGCTGGAGTACCTGCCGCAGGCCCGCGACATCGGCCTGCACCTGGTGCTGACCCGGCGGATCGGCGGTGCCGGGCGGGCCATGTTCGACCCGGTGATCGGGCGGATCAGGGAACTGGCCTCCCCGGGCATCATGATGTCCGGTCCACGGGAGGAGGGCGCGCTGTTCGGCACGATCAAGCCGCAGCGGCTGCCCGCCGGCCGGGGCTGGTTGTTCACCCGCCGGCACGGTGCCCAACTCGTCCAGCTCCCCCTGGTGCCGCCCCAGGTCAGCTGACCCGTCCGGCCTACCCGCCCGGTGCGCGTCGGGTTCCATGATCGACCCAATGGGGCCGATATGGCGGTGTCTGCCCCGCTCCGATGCCGCTATATCGCCGCAATGGCCACCCGGCTCACCTGAGCGGGCGGTCCGCCCCGGTCGGGCGGGTTACGCTGCGCCGGTGAGCCGCCGTGACCAGTACCGGTCCGAGTTGCGGGCGGGCGGGCCCGCCGGGTGGCCGGCGTACCTGCGGGAGCGCTCGGGGCTGCCGGGGCCGCGCGCCAACCTCGAACTCGCCCAGGCCGTCGCCGACGAGGGTGACGCCGACACGTTCGACGGTCTGCTCGCCACCGACGACGAGTACCTGGTCTTCTGCGGTGTGCTGGGCCTCGGCCGGCTGCTGGCCGACGGCCCGCCGGCCCGGACCCGGAGGCGCATCGAGGCGCGCCTGCACGAGCACGCCACCGACCCCCGCTGGCGGGTACGCGAGGCGGTGGCCCTGGCGTTGCAGCGGCTCGGCGACGCCGACCTGCCACGCCTGCTCGACCTCGGCACGGCCTGGGCCGGGGACCCGCACCCGCTGGTCAGGCGGGCGGCCGTCGCGGCCGTGTGCGAACCGCGCCTGCTGACCGCTCCGGAGACCGCCGCCCGCGCCGTCGCCCTGTGCGAACGGGCGACGGCGGCCCTGGCGGCGCTGCCGGCCGACCAGCGCCGCGACGAGGGCGTCCGGGCGTTGCGGCAGGCGTTGGGCTACTGCTGGAGCGTCGCGGTGGCCGCCGACCCGGCCGGTGGCCTGCCGCCGTTCCGGGCGCTGGCCGCCGTCGACGACGGCGACGTGGCCTGGATCGTCCGCGAGAACAGCCGGAAGAAGCGCCTCGCGCGGCTGCTCGTCAGCGACGCGGCGCGCCCAGCAGGTGCTGCTCCACCGGGGTCTGACTGATCCACAGGTGCCGGTCCGTGCCCCCACCGACCAGGGTGAGCATGTCGTCGGCCATCACCTGGAGGAACCGGCCGCTGTCCGGGGGCAGCCGTAGCGCCTGCTGCACCGCCGCGGACTCGTCGGCCCAGAGCCGTTGCAGCACGCAGAGGTCGCTGTCACGCAGGGCGGACACGCTGCCGGGATCGAGCCGCCGCACCACGGTCAGCTCGGCCTGCCACGCTCCGGGGGGTGCCGCCCCGGACGCGGCCGGGCCGTGGGACGCGGCAGCCCCGGGCCGGCCCCCGCCGGGCGGCAGCTCGCGCACGATCAGGGTGGGCTGCCCGGCGGTTCCGGTGGCGGGCACCGGTCGGTCGTCGGCGCGTACCTCGACCCGGTCGGCGGCCCGGCCGAGCGCCGCCGTACCGAACCCGGCCCAGGCGGTCGGCTCGGTGGTGAGCACGACGACCCGGGCACCCAGGGCCAGCGCCCGGAACGCGACGAGCTGACCCGCCCACACCCCGCCGACCAGGGCGACCCGGGTCGGTTCCGGGCGGAACAGCCGGATGGTGACCGCCGCCCGGCGACGGTCGGCACCGAGCACCAGACCGGCCGGGAGCGGGCTCGGGCTGAGCCGGGCGAGAGCTGCCGGGGAGACCGCGTGGGAGCCGATCCGCAGCCGGGGCAGCCGGCCGGAGGGCCCGCCCCGACCGGGCGCGTCCCCGCCCCCGGGGCGGTGGGCCTGCGGTGGGCCGGGGGGAGCGGACGGGTGGCTCTCCGGGGCGGCCAGCGGGCTGGCCAGGGCCCGGGTCAGCGGGTCGGCGGTGGCGAGCGCGGTCGCGGCGGCGGTACCGGCCGCGTCGGCCCCGGCCTCCGCGTCGACCCGGGCGCGCGGCGCGCCCAGCACCGGCGCGTCCGCTCCGACCGGCGACGCGGTGACCGGTGGTGCGGCCACCGGCGGCGGAACGGCGACCGCCCCACCCGGGTACGCCCCGGCCACCGCCGGCCCGCTCACCGGGTACGCCTCACCGGCCGGCACCTGCGGGTACGGTCCGCCGGACGGGTCCCGGTACGGCCCGGCCGGCTGGTCGACCGAGGTGCCGAAGGTGGCCGGCACCGCCGTACGCCGTTCGTCAACAGGGCCGGTCATCCCGCGCCACCTCCCGTCGGTGCCGACGCGTACACCGCCGGGCCGTGTTCGCCGTCGAGCGGGAAGAGTTCCCCGCCGGCCTGCCGTACCCCGTCGACCGCCGGCCCGCACAACTGCGGCAGCAGCTCCGCCGGCCCGGTGACCCGGACCAGGCCCCGCAGGTCGAGATCCTCACCCGGCCCGTTCGTGGCCACCGTCAACGACACCGTCACCAGCGACGCCGGCAGGGTCTCCAGCCAGCCGAGCATGGCCGCCGCCCGGTCGACCGGCGGCCAGCGGCGGATCCAGAACGTGCGGTGCGCGTGCGGGCCGCAGTGCCACGCCGACCACTCCTCACGGACCGCGGCCGTGCCGGCCGGGACGCCGGGGGTGAAGCCGCAGGACCGGCCGACGGCGGCGAGCAGGCCGTGCGCGTCCAGCAGCCGGTGCCCGACCCCGTTGCGGCGCAGCGACCTGCCGGTCTGCCGGGCCAGCGCGGCCACCACCGAGGGGGCGACACCCAGGTCGACCGCGTAGTCGCCGACCGCCTCGGCCAGCGCGCGGGCGTCCAGCCGCACCGCCACCCAGGTCGACCGTCCGGCCGGGACCGGGGTGCCGCCGAGACCGGCCAGCAACTGCCGGTAGGACTCCCGGGCCGGGGCGGTCGGGTCGTCGGTCGGACCGCCGGCCGGCACGGTGCTGGTCACCACCTGGAGCACGGTGCCCGGCTGGCCGGACTCGGCGAGCGCGGTGGCCAGCACGTCCAGCGGCAGGCCGGCCGGCGCGTCACCGGTCGGCCCGGAGCCGTCGACGGCGGCCACCGCGAACCAGCCGGCGTCGTCGCGGGCCACCCCGATCCGGGCGCCGTCGGCCATGGTCACGGTGCCCACCGACAGGCCGGGGGCGAGTCGCTGCAGGGCGTCCAACCCCGGGTCGTCGGCGACCGGGACCGCTGCGGCGGCCCGTCGCCGCTGGTGCCGGGCCAACGCCCGCTTCTCCAGCCACCAGCGGCCCCGCGAGCGCAGGAACACCACGGTCAGCAGGAGTACGCCGCACAGCGCGGCGACGACCAGCACCGGCATGCCGAACAGTCCACTGGCGAGGACGCCGAGCAGCACCGCCTCCAGCAGGAGCAGTTGCAGCACGTGCAACTCGCCGATCCGGCCGGGCCGGCGGCGGGGTGCCAGGTGGACGCGGGCGTCGGGGCCGTCCGGCCGGAGTGCGGCACCTGCCGGCCGTGGTGCTCCGGTCATCTCCGGCTGCCCCCCAGACGCCTCGACCCGTACGGCCCGTCCACGGCGGACCGCCCTCATCATAGGAACCCGACGCAGCGCCCCGGGGCCCGTGGGTGGGCGGCCCGGGTCAGTTGACCCGGAAGCCGGTCCGGGGGTCGGCCGCCGCCCCGGAACGGTACGCGGCGAGCGCCGGCTTGTCCGAGTCGATCACCCAGTCGCCGGAGCCCTTCTGGTTGAAGTAGACGAAACCCAGCAGGTCGGGTCGTTTCCGCATGGCGGTGAAGAGTTCGCCGACCGCCCGACGACGCATCGCGCCCGGCTCGGACCCGGTCTCCACGATCAGCAGCGGCCGGGCGGTGAACTTCCGGACCTGGGTGATGGTGGGGCCGAACAGGTCGTCGAAGGTCTGCTCGCCGCGCCTGGTGAAGTAGCCGTCGATGCCGACCCAGTCCACGTACGCGTCGCCGGGGTAGAGCGGGGCGAGTTTCACCGACGGGACCGGGTTGACCACGTTCGGGGTCCAGGTCCAGATCACGTTCGTGGCGTCGGCGCGGGCGAAGACGGCGTGGATGTGCCGCCAGGCGGCGACGAACTCCTTGGCGGTGTTGTCGTGCGCGCCCCAGGAGTACCAGTGGCCGTTCATCTCGTGCGCGATGGTGAGCGCCACCGGCAGGTTGAGCCGGCGTACCGCGACGGCGAACTCCAGCAGGTACGGGTCGTGCCGCCCGGCGGCGATGTCCTTCAGTTTCGCCTTGAACGGTTCCCAGCGGACGATCGGCAGTGCGCCGTACCGGTGGACCCGGCGGACCTCGGCGGCGGCGAACTCGTCGTCGAAGCTCTCGTAGATGGTGATGATGTTGGGTTTACTGCCGACCAGGTCGGCGAAGCGGTCGACCCGGCTCATGTCCTGCGGTGCGCCGCTGAGTGCCACCCCCAGGTAGCGACCCTGCGGCTGGACCAGCGGGCGGACGTCGTAGGCCGGGGGCGGGCCGGTGGGGGTGGCCGACGCGCTGGGTTCGGTGGCGAACCGGGCCGGACGGCTGGCCGGGCTGGGCGCGAGCGCGGCGTAGCCGAACACCCCGATCACGAACAGCGTGACGATGGTGAACAGTTGGCGGGAGGTCACCGGGAACGCTCCGGCCGGATGTCCCGCGCCGGCTTCACCAGCAGCGCCTGCAACGCGACGGCCAGGTAGAACGCGCCACCGAGGAAGGCCGGCGCGAAGGTCCACAGGTCGTCGGTGATCATCCGGTGGGCCGCCAGGCCGGTCCACAGTGCTCCGCTGCCCGCCGTGCAGACGGCCATTCCCCACCACAGTCGACCCGTCCTGTTCTTCCGTCCCGTGCCGCCGGTGGGCTGCCAGCCCATGCTCTGCCCGCGCAGCAGGTCCCAGATGGCGAAGGCGTGCGACCAGCCGTAGATCATCTTCACGGTCCACGCCTCCACCCGGTACGCGCACCGGTGCCACAGTGGGAACACCACCAGGTTGTAGACCAGGCTCGGCACGATCCACAGGTAGTTCGCCGGGGCCACCGACTGCGGGAACCAGGCCAGCAGCACGATCGGCACCAGCGGCCCGACGAAGGTGAACAGCGCCGTGTGCAGGTAGTAGCAGAAGCCGGAGAGGTACGACAGCCGGGTGCGCAGCCGCATCCGGGTGTTCCAGAACTTCGTCGACCCGAGCAGGCTCATCGAGCCGGCGCACCAGCGGTACTGCTGGGTGAAGAACGAGTTGACGTCGGCCGGGCACAGCCCGGTGGCCAGCGGCACCGGAAGGTAGCGCAACCGCCAGCCGCGCCGCCGCATGTCGAACCCGGTGTGCACGTCCTCCGAGTGCTCGATCAGCGTGGAACCGCCGATCGCGTCGAGCGCCTCCCGGCGGTAGAGCGCGCAACTGCCGACGCAGATCGCCGCCTCGTGGTGCTGCCGGGACACCTGCACCATCCGGTAGAACAGCTCCTGCACCGCCCCGGCCCCGCGCTCCAGCCACCCCTGGCCGGAGTGCACCCGGAAGTACTGCGGGGACTGCACGATCCCGAGATCCGGCTCGGCGGCCAGGTAGGGCACCATCTCGTCGAGCATGTCGTGCCGGGGGGTGAAGTCGGCGTCCAGCACCAGGATGTGCTCGCCCAGCGTGCGCTGGTACGCGTACCGCATGTTGCCGGCCTTCTTGTACCAGCCCCGGTTGGGGCGGCGCTGGTAGACGAAGCCGAAGGCGAGCGCCATCGCCTCCCGCTCGTCGGTGGCCGAGTCGTCGAGCACGTAGACGTGCACCCGGCCCGGGTAGTGGTCGACCATCCGGCTGACGTGCTCCCAGGTGTTGCGCAGCACCTCGGTCGCCTCGCCGCAGACCGGCAGGAACACGTCCACCGACGGGTGTACGGGCGGCTGGAAGTCGCGGACCAGCCGGCGGTGCCGCTCCAGGTCGAACCCGGGCGTGCCGATGTTCACCGTCGCCGAGATCAGGTAGTAGAGGACGGTGAAGCCGAACAGCGGCAGCAGCGCCAGCAGCCACGGCGCCATCCGGACGAAGAGCAGCTGGCTGGTGAGCAGCCCGGTGAAGCTGACGAACGAGGCGATCATCAGCACCGGCAGCCGGCGGTTCCGGTAGGCGGACTTCTCGTCGTCGTCCGGCGGCAACGGCAGGGACGGGTCGACGCTCGCCGGTCGCCCCAGCGTCGCCGGTGCCACCGCGTCCCGCGCCGACGGCCCCACCGGGGCCGGTGCCGCAGGGGCCGGTGCGGCAGGGGCCGGCACCGCCGACGGCCCGCGCGGGATCGGCACCGGTGCCGGACCCCGACGCGTCGGCACCCTCACCGGGTTCCCCGCAGCGGGGGCCGGCAGTGGAGCGCGCGTGGCGGGGACCACCGCCGGGGGACGCGCGGGCGGAGCCGCCCTCGGCCCGCGCGGCGTCGGCACGGCCGGGTCCCGCAGACCAGGTCCGGTCATCCCACCCGGCGACGTCGGCGGTTCCACCGGGCGACCCCCTGTGGTCCGCCCCGGCCACGGCGGCGGCACCGCAGCGCGCCGCGGGGCCGGATCCCGCCCCGGCACCGGTCCGCGCTGCGTGGCCGGGCGCGGGGACGCCGGGTCGGGCGGCGGCACCGGACGGTGGAACTCCGTCGTCTCGTCGGTGCGGCCCCTGCCGGCCCGGGTGCTCACTTCGTCACCTCGGGCTTACGCACCAGCAGCCCGATGCTGAAACCCCGGACCCGCCAGGTGCGGTCGACGACGTACGGCTTGAGCGCGGCCTCCTTCGCCGGCCCGATCCGCTGCACCGGATCGTCGAGGGCCCCCTTGCGGACGACCCACACCCGCTCCGGCCGCCCCAGACACACCGGCACGTCCCGGTCGGCGCACTCCCGCGCGCCCAGGGTGCCCTGCCGGCGGGCCGGAACGGTCATCAGCACGTCCCGGGGTCGCCAGCTCTCGTCGACGTACCGGTTCACCGCGTCCCGGCTGGTGCGCTGGTCACCGGCGTCGAACGGGCCGTACACCAGGATGTCGCCGGGACGCGCGTGCGCCCGCAGCACGGCGGCGATGTCCTTGGTGCCCTGGCTGTGGCCGGTGACGCCCCGGATCTCGACCTGCACCGGGATGCCGAGCAGACCGACCGCCAGCATCGCGGCGGTGCCCCGCAGCAGCGAACTGCGCCGCAACGCCAGCGAGGCGACGAGCGCCCAGGCCGGCACCGTGAACAGCAGGTAGCGCGGCAGCCAGAGCGGGGTGAGCTGGGCGGCGAGCAGCAGGCCGACGGTGGGCAGTACCAGCCAGGCGGTGGCCACCGCCGACCGCTCCTTCATCGACATGCCGAGGAAGGCCAGGGCGAGTACCGCACCGGCGAGCAGCGGCCCGCCGAACAGCGCCTCCGGCGTGTCCACCAGCCGGTCCAGGGTGACCGGGGGAATCCAGTTGATCTGCGTACCGGTCTGCTGCCGGCCCAGCCAGAGGACGGGCAGCACGGGCAGCGTGCCGGCGGCGGCCGCGCCGAGCCAGCCGACGAAGCCGCGCCGGCGCTGCGCCCCCCGCCAGGCGACCAGCGCGTGCGCGACGAGCAGCAGCAGGCCCACCAGGTGCATCAGCCCCAGCAACGCCACCACGGCGGAATACCCCAGGTAGCGCAGGAACCGGGGCCGTTCCAGCAGCCGGAGCAGCAGCAGGGTGGCCAGCGCGGCGGCGCACACCGCGAACGCGTACGGCCGGGCCTCCTGCGCGTACCGGGAGGTCGTCGGCAGCACCGCGAACAGCAGTCCGGCGACCAGCCCGACCCGCAGCCCGCCGATCCGCAGGCCGATCGCGGCGACCAGGCCGGCGGCCGCCGCCATGGCCGACAGCGACGGCAGCCGCAACGCGATGTCGGAGCTGCCGGCCAGCGCCACCCAGCCGCGCATCAGCAGGTAGTACGGGCCGATGGAGGCGTCGACGTTGCGCAGCACCGCCACGAAGTCGTCGAACCCGACGGTGACCATGCCCCAGGTGGCCAGCTCGTCCTCCCACAGGCCGGGCCGGTTCAGCCCGACCCCGCCGAGGACGGCGACCACGGCCATCGGCAGCAGCCGGGCCAGGTGCCGCAGCCAGGGCGCGTCCAGCGGTTCCGGCGGGGCCGGCTGGTCGGCCTCGGTGGGCCGCCACGGGGCGGCCGGCTCGGGTGGCGCGTCCCGGACCCGGACGATCAGGGCGGTCGGCGCGTCGCTGCGGGCACCGGTGCCCCCGGTGGGCGGCATCCCGCTCACCTGGTGGCGGCGAGCAGGTCGTCCAGGACGAGGGTGCGCAGGTCGTCCCGGCTCGGCATCCGGCCCAGCGCGCGCAGCCGCCCGGACTGCGCCTTGCGCATGCCCTCCAGCAGCTTGCGGGCCTCGCGGGCGTTGCCGAAGTTCTGGTCCCGTTCGATCTGGCCGAACCATTCGAGCAGCCCGTCGGCCAGCCCGTCGGCGAGCAGGTACTCGTCGTTGCGGGCGATCCGCCCGACGATGTCGACCAACTGGACCGGGCTGTAGTTCTCGAACTCCAGCGTCTTGGCGAACCGGGACGCCAGGCCGGAGTTGGCGTCCAGGAAGGCGGCCATCTCGGTGGTGTACCCGGCGACGATCACCGCCACCTGGTCCCGGTGGTCCTCCATCAGCTTGACCAGGGTGTCGATCGCCTCCTGGCCGAAGTCGCCGCCGGCACCCCCGGCCCGGGAGAGGGTGTACGCCTCGTCGATGAACAGCACCCCGCCGAGCGCCTCGGTGAACACCGACGAGGTCTTCTCGGCGGTGTGCCCGATGTACTGGCCGACCAGATCCCGCCGGGACACCTCCCGGAACTGGCCGTTCGGCAGCACCCCGAGGGCCTTGAGCAACTGCCCGTAGACCCGGGCCACCGTCGTCTTGCCGGTGCCCGGCGCGCCCGTGAAGATCAGGTGGTGGCTGACCGCGCCCACCGCCAGCCCGGCGTTGCGCCGCCACTCGTTGACCTGGATCTCGTCGATCAACGAGCGCACCTCGGCCTTCACCCCGGCCAGCCCGATCATCGAGTCGAGTTCGGCGAGCAGTTCCTCGACCTTCTGCTCGTCCTGACCGACGGTGCCGCCGCCCGCGCTCACCCCGGCCGTCGGCCGTCCGCCCGCCTCCGCCGCCCGGAACACGGTGCCGGCACCCTCCGCGATCCGGACGCCCGGGGCGGCGGTCTGCTCCGTACGGCAGCCCTCGACCGTGCCGCCGCAGCCCCGGCCGACGTCGATGCCGACGCCCCGGGTGTCGTGCACCCAGCAGTCCACGATGGTGGGGCTGCTCTGCAACGCGACCACGATGCCGGCGTCACCGGTGCCGGAGACGTCGCAGCGTTCGATGGTGGGGCGGGCCGCCTGGTAGACGTACACGCCCCGGAAGCCGGCGGCGGTGACCGTGCAGTTGCGGATGGTCGGGTCGGCCCCGAGCCGCACGATGATCCCGTCGTCGGTGACGTCGCGGATCTCGCACTGCTCGACCGTGCCGCCCGCGTCCGAGACGACCAGCCCGTGCTGGCCGCCGGTGACGGTGACCTCGACGGCCTCGACCCGGGCCCCGTCGCGTACCGAGACGGCTGCGGCGTATCCGGCGCTGGCCTGGCACTTCTCCATGCGGAGCCGGCCGCCGACCGCCTCCACCGCCGGATAGTCGCCGCCCTGCACGACCAGCCCCTGCAACAGCACCTCGCCGCCGGTGCAGGCCACCGTCGGCCGCCCGGCGGCCCGACCGTCCACGATGACCGAGCCCGGCTCGCCGGCGGCCACCAGCCGGACCCGCCGACCGTCGAGCCGGAGCGACTCGGCGTAGACGCCGGGGGCGATCGAGACGACCGTGTCGTCAGCCGCGATCTCCAACGCGTCGGTGATGGTCGGACAGGCCCCGGCTCGGTCAGGGGAGACAGTCAGCATGCGCACATGGCCCCGCTCGGTCGTGGAAGGACGGACCGGTTCGTCGTCGACGTCCGGTCGAAGGGTACCGGTCGAGCCGGGGTGGCCTCGCCCCCGCGTCAGATGGTGAAGGTGGCCTCCCGCACCGAGGCGGCCACCTTGCGCACCTCGTCCGCGCGGTCCGGCGGCGCGGTCATCCGCAGCACCAGTTGCCTGTCGATCGCGTCCTCCGGCACGCTGCGCCAGTAGGAGAGGTAGACCAGCCCGTAGCGCGGCGCACCGTCCACCCGGGCCGTCTCCGCCCAGGTGGTGAAATCGCCGCTGCGGATCCACTGCAACCCCCATGCCTCCTCCTGCCGGCGCAGCGCGGTGCGGCGCTCGTCGGTGCAGAGCCGGGGGCACTGCCGGACGACCAGGTCGCCACCGATGATCGACCCGTCGGCGGCCGGGACGCCGCACCGGTAGTGCGCCGAGCCGCTGGTGCGGCCGGCCTCGGTGCAGTTCCAGCCGGTGGGCACCCGGAAGCTGAAGTCGACCCCGGCCAGGCCGGTGATCTCCCGGGTCGGCTCGGTGCGGGCGAAGGTGGGCGCCCCGGCGGGCCAGCCGCCACCGACCGGCGGCTCCACCCCCGGCCGGCGTGGCGGCGTGGCCGGCAGCCCCAGGTCGGCGCTCGGTGTCGCGGAGGCCGGCGCGGCGACGGTGGCCGGTCCCTCGGCCGGCCGGTCGGCGGCGAGGTAGCCACCCGCCGCCCCGAGCGCCGCCGCGAGCAGGGCCACCAGCACCGACCACAGTACGGCCCGACCCCGGCCGCGCCTCGGCCCCGCGACCGGCGGGAACGGTGCCGGCGGGTACGGCGCGAGGGTCGTCGGCGGGTACGGCGGTCCCGCCCGCTGCGGCACCACCGGCGCGGGCACCGCCTGCTGCGGGCCGGCCTGCTGCGGGCCGACCTGTTGCCGGCCGGCCTGGTGTGGTGTTGCCTGGCGCGGACCGAGCTGCTGCGGGGCTGCCTGGTGTGGGCTGGCCTGCGGCGCAATGGCCTGGTGCGGGCCGGCCTGGTGCCGGGCTGCTGGCTGGCCGGCCTGGTGTGGGGCCGCCTGGTGCGGGCTGGCCTGCGGCAGGGTGGCCTGGTGCGGGGCGGTCTGGTGCGGGGCCGCCGGGTGGGGCGGGGTGGCCGTGCGGGGTGGGGTCGTGCGGGGCGTGGCACCCGGCGGCACCGTGCCGCCCGTGGCCGACGCACCGTGGCCGGCCGACGCGACAGGTCCGGTCGACGCGACAGGTCCGGCCGACGCTCCGTGGCCCGTCGACGCTCCGTGGCCCACCGACGCTCCGTGGTCCGTCGACGAAGCAGGCCCGGTGGATGCGGCGGCTCCGGTCGCCGGGGCGGGCATCGGCGGCGTGGTCTTCCCCGGCCGGGCCGCGCCCGCCGGCCCGGCGGTGCGCTGCCCGTCCGGTGCCGGTGTCCCGCCGGCCCCGGCGGCGACCGGTGCTCCAGCGACCGTTGCGCCGGTGGCCGTTGCGCCGGTGGCCGGTGTCCCGGCGACTGGCGCCCCGGTGGTCGGCCGGTGTGCCGGGTCTGACACGCCGGACGGCCCGGTCCCGGGGCCACCGGCCGGGGGCTCCCCGGCCGGGACGAGGCGCTGCCCCAACGCGAGGAAGACGTGCGCGGCCCCGGCCCCCTGCTCGGCGGCGCAGGCCACCCAGGGCATCGGGCCGGTGTGGTTGGCCCCGGTGATCGGCAGGCCGTCGGAGCGGGCCAGGGTGTTGGCCGCCGCGGCGAACGCCTCCCGCCAGCCGCCCTCGGCGGCGGCCGGCGCGAGCACGGCGACGGTGAACGGCCGCTCGGCGGCGTCCCGTGCGGCCCAGACCTCGCCCAGCTCGCACGAGCTGAGCCTGCGGTGCAGCGCGTACGGACCGACTGTCTGCATGTGGCATCCCCCCGGCCGATCGTATCGGTCCGGCACGACGCGGACCGATCGACGGACGGGCCGCCGCCGGAGTCAGTCGACCCAGTCGAGGGTGCGGGCGACCGCCTTGCGCCAGCGGCCCAGTTCCCGCTCCCGGTGCGCCGGGTCCATCCGGGACTCCCACTGCGCGTCGGAGCGCCACTGCGCGCGCAGGGTGGCCAGGTCCGGCCAGAAACCGACCGCCAGGCCGGCCGCGTACGCCGCGCCGAGGCAGGTGGTCTCGGTGATCCGGGAGCGGACCACCGGCACCGCCAGCACGTCGGCGAGGAACTGCATCAGCAGCCCGTTGGCGGTCATTCCACCGTCGACCCGCAGCCGGCGCAGCGCCACGTCGGAGTCGGCGTTCATCGCGTCGACCACCTCGCGGGTCTGCCAGGCCGACGCCTCCAGGGCCGCCCGCGCCAGGTGCCCCTTGGTGATGTAGCCGGTCAGCCCGGCGATCACCCCCCGGGCGTCGCTACGCCAGTGTGGCGCGAACAGCCCGGAGAAGGCGGGCACCACGTAGCAGCCCCCGTTGTCGTCCACGCTGGCGGCCAGCTCCTCGACCTCGGCGGCCGAGGAGATCAGCCCGAGGTTGTCCCGCAGCCACTGCACCAGCGACCCGGTCACCGCGATCGCCCCCTCCAGGGCGTACGCGGCCGGCTGGCCGTCGATCCGGTAGGCCACCGTGGTCAGCAGGCCGTGGCTGGACGGTACCGGGCTGGCTCCGGTGTTGAGCAGCAGGAAACTCCCGGTGCCGTAGGTGCACTTCGCCTCGCCGGGCTGGAAGCAGGTCTGCCCGAACAGGGCGGCCTGCTGGTCGCCGAGCGCGCTGGCCACCGGCACCCCGTCGAGCACCCCGTGGGCCGTTCCGTAGACCTCCGCCGAGCTGCGGATCTGCGGCAGCATCGCGGCCGGGATGCGCAGCGCGTCGAGCAGCTCCGGGTCCCAGTCGAGGGTCTCCAGGCTCATCAGCATGGTCCGGCTGGCGTTGGTGACGTCGGTGACGTGCCGTCCGGTCAGTTTCCAGATCAGCCAACTGTCCATCGTGCCGAACAGCACCTCGCCCCGTTCGGCGCGTTCCCGTAGCCCGTCGACGTGGTCCAGCAGCCAGCGCAGCTTCGGACCGGCGAAGTAGGTGGCCAGGGTGAGCCCGGTGCGGGCGCGCAGCCGCTCCTCGCCGTACGAGTCGGCCAGCTCACGCAGCAGCGGGCCGGTGCGGGTGTCCTGCCAGACGACGGCGTTGGCGACCGGTCGACCGGTCGCCCGGTCCCAGACCACGGTGGTCTCCCGCTGGTTGGTGATGCCGACGGCGGCCAACCCGTCCGGGCCGGTGCCGGCGTCGGCCAGCGCGTCGCGGACCACCCGCTCGACGTTGGCCCAGATCTCCTCGGCGTCGTGCTCGACCCAACCGGGCCGGGGGAAGATCTGCCGGTGCTCGCGTTGCGCGACGGCGACGATCCCACCGGCCCGGTCGAAGACGATGCACCGCGACGAGGTGGTGCCCTGGTCGATGGCGGCGACGTACTCTCCGGTCATTTCGGCACCGTACCCGGCCCGGGTCGACGGGAGAACCGGCACGGTTCCGTACGATCTCCAGACGTGCGCGACATCGCCGTGTTCAGTGGAACCGCCCATCCCGACCTCGCCGCCGAGATCTGTTCCCACCTGGGGGTGCCGCTGCACCCGGTGCGGGTGTCCCGGTTCGCCAACGACTGCCTGGAGGTGCAGTTGCAGGCGAACTGCCGGGAGCGGGACGTCTTCCTGATCCAGCCCCTGGTGCCCCCGGTGCAGGAGAACCTGGTGGAGCTGCTGCTCATGATCGACGCCGCCCGGGGCGCGTCGGCCGGCCGGATCACCGTGGTGCTGCCGCACTACGCGTACGCCCGGTCGGACAAGAAGGACGCGCCACGCATCTCCATCGGCGCCCGGCTGGTGGCCGACCTGCTCACCTCGGCCGGCGCGCACCGGGTGCTGGCGATGACCCTGCACTCACCGCAGGTGCACGGCTTCTTCAGCGTCCCGGTCGACCACCTGCACGCGCTGCGGGAGCTGGCCGCCCACTTCCGGGGACGCGACCTGACCGACACG
Organism: Micromonospora sp. WMMD723; assembly: GCF_049863385.1. Classification (NCBI taxonomy): domain Bacteria; kingdom Bacillati; phylum Actinomycetota; class Actinomycetes; order Micromonosporales; family Micromonosporaceae; genus Micromonospora; species Micromonospora sp. WMMD723. The sequence goes on along the minus strand of NZ_JBMKNR010000001.1, from coordinate 834,708 downwards.
GTGGTGGTCTCGCCGGACCTGGGCAACGCCAAGGAGGCGGCGGCGTTCGCCCGGATGCTCGGCACCCCGGTCGCGGCCGGGGCGAAGCAGCGGTTCAGCGACGACCGGGTCACCATCAGCACGGTGATCGGCGAGGTGGCCGACCGGGACGTGATCGTGCTGGACGACGAGATCGCCAAGGGCAGCACGGTGGTCGAGCTGATCGGCCACCTGCACCAACGCAACGTCCGGTCGATCCGGCTGGCCTGTACCCACGGCCTGTTCTCCGACGGCGCGCTGACCAGGCTCGCCGCCGTCGACGGGGTACGCGAGATCGTCTGCACCAACACCGTGCCGATCCCCGCGGACAAGCGGGTGCCGGAGCTGACGGTGCTCTCGGTGGCTCCGGCGCTGGCCGAGGCGATGCGTCGCATCCACAACGGCGAGTCGGTCAGCGCCCTGTTCGGCTGACGGTCACCGGCGGGCCTGGTCGGCGGCCCGGGCCGGCGGAACCAGGGCGGTCGGACCGGGGCGGCGGGTCAGGCGAAGAGGGCGCTGATCCGCACGGTGGTGCCGGCCGTGCCGCTCTCGACCTCCATCGCGTCGCTGAGCTCCCGGGCCAGCCAGAGCCCCCAACCGCCGGCGGTGTCCGGGGCGGGCCGGCTGCGGTCGTCGAGCCGCTGCTCACTGATGCCGCTGCCGTGGTCGGAGACCTCGCAGACCAGCTCGCCGGTGCGTCGCCAGAGCCGCAGCCAGCCCCGTCCGCCACCGTGCCGCACGGCGTTGGTGATCAGTTCGTTGACCGCCAGCACGAAGTCGTCGAGCCGCTGCCCGGCCAGACCGGCCGCGTGCGCGCAGGAGCTGACCGAGTGTCTCAGCTCGGTCACCTGTGCCTGGTCGAACGCCTCGGCGATGAGAAGGGAAGGTTCGATGGGCACCACCGTACGCGGTGTGGGAAGCTCTGCGTTCGTCATGGGCCCTGTCCCGACAGCGATCTCGGAGTTTTTCACGCTATTTCTACCGTACGCCAGGCTTCTCGGGCCCGCACCGACCGGCCCGGCCGGCTGACCTGGGGACTGTGGCATCGTGGCGGCCATGCCGTCGTCCCCGCCGGGAGGTTTCGCCGACCCGCTGTGGCGTTCCGTCGCGGTCTTCCGGTTCGCCTCGCTGGCGTACGTCGGCCTGCTGGTCCTGCGCGACGCGGGTCGCTACGCCCACCCGGTCGCCGCGGGCGGCGTACTGCTGGTGATGCTGGCCTGGTCCGGGGTGACGGCGGTCGGGTACGCCCGGCCGGCCAACCGGCGCTGGCCGCTGCTCCTGGCCGACCTCGGCGTGGTCCTGGCGATCCTGGCGGTCACGCCGTGGGTGGTGGGACGCCCGGCGCTGGCCGCCGGGGTGCCCGCCCTCGCCGTGGCGTGGCTGGCCGGGCCGGTGCTGGCCTGGGCGGTCTCCGGCGGGCGGCGGCGCGGCACGGTGGCCGCGCTGCTGGTCGGCGGCACGGACCTCGTCACCCGGGGCCGGATCGGCCCGTCCTCGCTGACCGGGGCGATCCTGCTGCTGCTCGCCGGCGCGGTGGTGGGGCACGTGGCCCGGCTGGCGGTGAGCACCGAGGAACGGTTGCAGCGGGCGGTGGAGCTGGAGGCGGCGACCCGGGAACGGGAACGGCTGGCCCGGGACATCCACGACTCGGTGCTCCAGGTGCTGTCCCTGGTCCAGCGGCGCGGTGCACACCTCGACGGGGAGGCCGGTGAGCTGGCCCGGCTCGCCGGCCAGCAGGAGGTGGCGTTACGTGCGTTGATCTCCGGGGCCCCGCCGACGTCCCCCGCCGACCCGGGCGGCGAGGTCGACCTGCGGTCCCTGCTGTCCGGGTACGCCTCGGCGACGGTGCAGGTCTCCGCCCCGGCGACCCCGGTGCCGCTGCCCGCCTCGGTGGCCCGGGAGGTGGCCGCCGCGACGGCGGCGGCCCTGGACAACGTGCGGCGGCACGCCGACGGGCGGGGCTGGGTGCTCGTCGAGGACGAGGGCGACACGGTGACCGTGTCGGTGCGCGACGCCGGGCCGGGCATCCCGGAGGGTCGGCTGGTCGAGGCGGCCCGGCAGGGCCGGCTGGGGGTGGCGCAGGCCATCCGGGGACGGATGACCGACCTCGGCGGCGAGGTGCGGATCATCTCGACGCCGGGGGAGGGCACCGAGATCGAACTGATGGTGCCGAGGAGGAGCCGATGACCGGGGTACGGGTGATGGTGGTCGACGACCACCCGATGTGGCGGGAGGGGGTGGCCCGCGACCTCACCGAGGCCGGGCACCTGGTGGTGGCGACCAGCGGTGAGGGCCGCCAGGCGGTCCGGGTGGCCGCCGCCGCCCGACCCGACGTGGTGGTGCTCGACCTCCAACTGCCGGACATCTCCGGGGTGGAGGTGATCCAGGGACTGCGGGCCGCGTTGCCCCGGGTCCGGGTGCTGATGCTGTCGGCCAGCGGCGAACAGCAGGGGGTGCTGGACGCGGTGAAGGCCGGGGCCACCGGCTACCTGCTGAAGTCGGCGGCCCCGGCGGAGTTCCTGGACGCGGTGCGCCGCACCGCCGCCGGTGACCCGGTGTTCACCCCGGGCCTGGCCGGGCTGGTGCTGGGCGAGTACCGGCGGCTCGCCGCGGACCCGCCGGCCGCCGGGTCCGGCGACGACGGCGCGGCACCCCGGCTCACCGAACGGGAGACCGAGGTGCTGCGGCTGGTGGCGAAGGGGCTGTCCTACAAGCAGATCGCCGGGCGGCTCGGGCTGTCGCACCGCACCGTGCAGAACCACGTGCAGAACACGCTCGGCAAGCTCCAGCTGCACAACCGGGTGGAGCTGACCCGCTACGCGATCGAACGCGGCCTGGACGACTGAGGACGCGCCCGGACGGCGGACGACCCGGGGTCAGTGCGCCTCGGGCGGCCGGGTCTCGTGGATGGCCAGTTCCTCGGCGCTCGCGCCACCGCCGGCCGCGCCCGCGTCGTAGGCGATGCTGTCGGTCTCCTGGTCGGTGCGGGCCCCCTCGTCCGGTTCGACGAGCCGACCCACCTGCGCGTCGGCGACCGTGCCGAGTTGACCGTGGTCGTAGAGCGAGACCGGGGAGTTCGGGTCCGAGGTGGGGCCCGGGTCGAGCACGTCGGCGTCGAGCTGGGCCTGCGCGGCGGCCTCCTCGTTCTCCGCCTCGGCGGCGATGTCCGGGTCGACCGGCCCGGCCAGCGGGTCGTCGGCCCGCCGCTCGTACTGCTCACGGTCGAGCTTGTACTCCAACGACTCGCCGTCGAGCTGCTCGTCGGCGGTGGTGCCGAAGTGGTCGACGGCCACCGGGGTACGGTCGCCGGGCAGCTGGGCCGGGTCGGGGCCGTCGGCCTCCCGGCCGGTCAGCACGTCGTCGTGGGCGGTCGAGTCGTCGTCGGCGGTGTCGGGCAGGCCGAGCGCCTCGGGGTCGGACACGGGGGTCGGGAACTCGTCGTCGCGCATGGCTGAGCACTACCCACTGGCACGGCCCGGGTAACCGGGTCCCGCTCCCTGGATCGGGACGAAAGGGCGGTAATCAGTCGTGGTGCCAGTGTGACTCGTCCTCGGTGTGCAGCACGCACCAGATCACCTTGCCGTCCGGGAGCGGGGTGCTGCCCCAGCGCCGGGCCACCGTGTCGATCAGCAGCAACCCCCGGCCACCGGCCGAGGTGAGCGGGGCCGGCCCACCGTAGCGGGGCTGCCGCCGCGAGTGGTCCCGCACCGCCAGGTGCACCGTGTCGCCCTGCGCGGCCAACCGCAGCGTCATCGGGGTCGACGCGTGCGCCACCACGTTGTTGACCATCTCGGTGACCGCGATGCAGGCCGGTTCGGCCAGCTCCGGCACACCCCACCGGGCACAGCGCTCGGTCACCAGTTCCCGCGCCCACCGGGCCGCCCCGACCGCCGGCGTCAGCTCCTCGGTCAGCACCGCCGCCATCGGCGTACGGGCCAGGGCCGCCGTCGCGTCGGCCTCGGTCGGGTAGACCGCCAGTTCCGTCGCGTCCCCGTCGACGAGCCTTCCGGTCGGGTCGACCACCAACAGGTCGGCGGCGGGCCAGTCGCGTACCGCCCGGCGTACCCCGGCCAGCAACCGGCCGGCGGTCGCCCCGTCGGCGCGCAGCCCGGCCAGGTCGACCACGATCGGACCGGGCCGGTCGACGAGCCGGACGAGCAGCGCGTCGCGTACCCGGTCGACGTCGGTCGGCTCCAGCGTCCCGGCGAGCCGGACCAGCGCGGAGGAGTCGTCGGCCACCACCTGGCAGCCCGCCCGGGGGTGCCGGACCGTTCCCGGGGTCGGCAGGTCGGCGCGGCTCATCGTGGTGGCTTCCGGTCGGCGCGGGCCGGTCGGGTCGCCTTCCCGGCGGGGCCGGGCCGGGCCGGCCGCGTCCCCGGGGTGGCGTCGCACCCGCCGGTGACGCCGGCGACCACCACGGCGGTGACGGCGGGGGTACGGGTCATCGGCATCTCCGCTCGGTACCCCCGGATGGGCCGGGTCATGCCGCCGAGCGGCCACTGATCAGCGGTACCGCCCCGGTCAGTCGCGGCTCACCCCGGGCCGGGCCGGCACCGGCCCGGCCCGGTGTGGGGTGCCCCACAGCCTGCCCACCGGCCCGCTGACCGCTTCCGATCTGCGAGGTTTCGGCTCGTGGGGCCCCGGTTAATGGGACGCTCTGACCGGAGACCATCCCTCGCAGATCGCATGGAGGTGCACCATGCGCGTCGGCCTCGTCTGCGCGCACGCCGGGTCGTCCCGGTACGCGGAAGGACCACCCGTCGGCACCCACGAGCACGTCGCTCGGGTCGCCGGCGAGCTGGCCGGGCGCGGCCACGACGTGCGGGTGTACGAGCGTCGCGACGACCCGTCCCTGCCGGCGAGCGTCGAGATCGACGGGTACCGGGTGGAACGCGTGCCCGTCGGCCCGGCCCGCCCCACCGTCACCGCCGACCTGGTCCCGCACGTGCCCGAGTTCGGCCGCTGGTTGGCCGACCGGTGGGCGGGGGAGTGGACGCCGGAGGTGGTGCACGGGCACTACTGGATCGGCGGCCTGGCCGCCGCGCACGCCGTCCGGGAGACGGACATCCCGGTGGTGCAGACCTTCCACTCGCTCGGTGTCGAGCAGCGCCGCCACCTCGGCCGCGAGTACGACGGCCCCGGCGAGCGCATCCCGCTGGAGCGCGCGCTCACCCGGGCGGTGGACATCGCCGTCGCCCAGTGCACCGACGAGGTCGACGAGCTGACCCGGATGGGGCTGCAACGCTCCTCGGTGGCGATGGTGCCGACCGGCGTGGACGTCGAACGGTTCCACCCCGACGGTGAGGCCGCCCCCCGCGACCAGCGGGCCCGCATCCTGTCCGTCGGCGGGCTGTCGCCGGGACACGGCCAGGACGACCTGATCCGGGCGATGCGGCTGGTCGGCGACGCGGAACTGGTGATCGCCGGTGGGCCGCCGGCCGACCAGCTGGCCACCCACGCCGAGGCCCGGCGGCTGCGCGAGCTGGCCGAGCGGGCCGGGGTCGCCGACCAGGTCACCCTGGTCGGCGCGGTGCCGCACGACCAGCTCGCCACCTGGTACCGCTCGGCCGACGTGGTCGCCTGCACCCCGCACTACTCCGCCGCCGGCCGGGTGTCTCTGGAGGCGATGGCCTGCGGGGTGCCGGTGGTCGGCTACGCCGTGGGCGGCATCGCCGACGCGGTGGTCGACGAGGTCACCGGCCGGCTGGTGCCCCCCGGCGACGTCCGCACGCTGGGCATGACGCTGCGCCGGCTGCTCGCCGACAACGCGGGCCGGTTCGCCTACGGGCACGCCGCGGTGGACCGGGTGCGGTGCAGCTACACCTGGGAGCGGACGGCCGGCGCGCTGGAGCGGCTCTACGAGCGGGTGGTGGGCCGGCGTACCCCGGTCGAGGTGCCCGACACGGTGCCGGTCGACGTCGAGGCCGACCCGGACGCCGCCGTGACGGTGGAGGTCGAGACGCCGGTCACGGGGACGACCACCACGACCGCCGGCCCGGTCGGCGGCTGACCGCGCCCCACGACCGCTGACGGGTCAGGCGCGGGGGGCCGCGCCCACCATGGCGCGTTCCGGGGTGCGGGCCACCGCGTGGTGGTGCTGGGGTGCGGCGTACCGGGTGAGCCCGATGACCGAGGCGAGAGTGATCAGGAAGCCGACGGCGGCCAGCCACTCCCGGCCCGGCCAGATCTTGTCGTTGAGCAGCAGCAGGCCGACGATGGCGGCGGGTACCGCCCCGGCGGCGTCCATCGCGGCGACGGCCGCCGTCGTGGAGCCCCGCTGCATCGCCAGGCCGAGCAGCAGCTGACCCACCAGCGAGTGGGCGATCAGCAGGTAGAGCAGCGGGTCACGGACGAACGCCTCGGCCGACGGGGCGGAGGCCAGCGGCCGGGCGGCCACCGCGGCGGCGGAGAACGCCAACCCGGCCAGGGAGCCGAGCGCCACCGAGCCGGGCGCCCCGTGCAGGCGCACCGCGAAGAAACCGAGCAGTCCGATCCCGCCGAGCGCCAGCGCCAGGGCGACCAGGCCGGCGGTGCCGAGCCCTTTGGAGGGGGCCGGCTGGGCGGAGAGCACCAGCGCGGTGATCCCGGCGAAGAGCAGCACCAGCAGCGCCACCTCGGCGGCGGGCAGCCGCCACTTGAGCACCACCACCCCCAGCAGGGCGGTCACCCCCAGCCCCGCCGCCACGCTCGCCTGCACCAGGAACAACGGCAGGTCACGCCGGGCCAGGAAGGCCAGCACGAAGCCGGTCACCTGGCAGAGCAGCCCGATCAGGTACGTCCGGTGCCCGGCCAGCCGCAGCAGCAGCCCCGGGTCGAAGGTGTGGTGCACGGTCGTCCGGGCGGCGGCCACCGACTGGAGCATGTTGGCGAAGCCGTACGCGATGATCATCGCCGCGAGGAAGCACCAACCGGAGGACACCACCAGGCGAGAATAGAGGGCCGTTGCGTTCAGCGCGCGGTTGGCCGACCCAGCCGGGACAGCACGTCGGTGTGCAGCGGCCCGTTGGTGGCGATCGCGCTGATCTCGCCGGATGCCGTCCCACCAGGGGCGGGAGTGCCTTCCAGGGTGGTCATGGTGCCCCCGGCGGCGGTCACGATCGGCACCAGTGCGGCCACGTCCCACAGCGACAGTTCCGGCTCCACCATCACGTCCAGTGCCCCCTCGGCCAGCAGCATGTAGCCGTAGAAGTCGCCGTAGGCGCGGCTGCGCCAGGTGTCGCGCATCAACTGGAGCACCGCGTCCAGCCGGCCGGCCGCCTCCCACCCGGTCAGCGACGAGTAGCAGATGCTGGCGTCGGCGAGGTCGCGTACCCCGGAGACCCGGATCGGCTCGCCGGAGGCGGCGTCGCGCCCCGCGTACGCCCCCAGGCCGTTGGCCCCCCACCAGCGCCGGCCGAGCGCCGGGGCGGAGACCAGCCCGACCACCGGCCGGTCCCCCTCCAGCAGGGCGATCAGGGTGGCCCACACCGGCACTCCCCGGACGAAGTTCTTGGTGCCGTCGATCGGGTCGATCACCCACCGCCGGTCGTGCGGACCGGTGGCCGGCTGCTCGCCGTACTCCTCGCCGAGCAGTCCGTCGTCCGGCCGGTGGTCGGCCAGCAGCGCCCGGATCTCCCGCTCGACAGAGGTGTCCGCGTCGGAGACGGGAGTCAGGTCCGGCTTCGCCGTCACCCGCAGGTCAAGCGCCCGGAACCGGGCCATCGAGATGGCGTCGGCGGCATCCGCCAGCCGGTGGGCAAGTTCGACATCCCCCGCATACCCCGTCACCCCGAAACCCTATCCCCAACCCCACCCACCCCACCCCACCCACCCACCCGCCTCCCGCGCACGTGATCAAGAGGTTTGCGTCACGGCAGAGCTTCAGATTGACGCAAACCTCTTGATCACTTGACGCAAACTTCTTGGGTGGTCAGGAGCCGGCGAGGGGGTCGCCGGGGTTGCGTTCCGCTTCGCGGGGGTCACCCTCGCCGGCCCGGGAGGCCAGCAGCCGACGGTACGAGCCCAGCCGGCGCGGGTCGGCCTTGCCGGCGGCCACCCAGGCGTCCAGGGCGCAGTCCGCCTCGTCCGGGGTGTGTGGACAGTTGGGTGGGCAGTCCACCGTCCCCTCCACCAGGTCGGGGAACCCGTGCAGCAGGCTCTCGGCCGAGACGTGGGCCAGCCCGAAGCTGCGGATGCCCGGGGTGTCCACGATCCAGCCCGGGTCACCGTCCCCGTCCGGGGTACGCGGCAGCCGGAGCGCCACCGCGCTGGTGGAGGTGTGCCGGCCCCGACCGATCGCGCTGACCACGCCGACCGCCCGTAGCGCGTCCGGCACCAGCCGGTTGACAAGCGTGGATTTGCCCACCCCGGAGTGCCCGACCAGCACCGACACCCGGCCGGCGAGCAGGGCGCGCAGCGCGTCGAGGTCGGAGTCGGGCCGGATGAGCACGTACGGCAGCTCCAGCTCGGTGTAGTAGCCGACGACCTGCGCCGGGCCGGCCAGGTCGGCCTTGGTCAGGCAGAGCAGCGGCTCGATGTCGGCGTCGTACGCGGCGACGAGGCAACGGTCGATGAAGCCGGTCCGGGGCGGCGGGTCGGCCAGCGCGCTGACGATCACCAGTTGGTCGGCGTTGGCGACCACCACCCGTTCCAGCCGCCCTTCGGCGGTGTTCTCGTCGTCGTCGGCGGTGCGCCGCAGCACCGAGCGCCGTTCGGCGATCCGGACGATCCGGGCCAGCGCCCCGTCCACACCGGAGACGTCGCCGACCAGGCTCACCCGGTCGCCGACCACCACCGACTTGCGGCCGAGTTCGCGGGCCCGCATGGCGGTGACTGCCGCACCGTCCGGGGCGTCGGGGAGCACGCAGGTGTAGCGGCCCCGGTCGACGGCGATGACGAACCCGTCGACCGCGTCGTCGTGCCGGGGGCGGGTCCGGGTACGCGGACGTGAGGACCGGCCGGGGCGTACCCGTACGTCGTCCTCGTCGTACTCCCGTCGCTTGGTCGCCAGGACCTGCCCCCTCCGCCGTCAGTTCTTGCCGGTCACCATCGCCGACCATAGTGCCGGGAACTCCGGCATGGTCTTCGAGGTGCACGACACGTCGTCCACCTCGATGCCGCCGACGGCGAGCCCGGCGACCGCGGCGGCGTGCGCCATCCGGTGGTCGGCGTAGGTGCGGAAGGCGCCCCCGCGCAGCGGTCGGGGCCGGATCTCCAGCCCGTCGGCGGTTTCGGTCAGGTCGGCGCCGAGCCCGGTGAACTCCCGGGCCAGCGCGGCGAGCCGGTCGGTCTCGTGCCCCCGGATGTGCCCGATGCCGGTGAACGTCGACGGCGAGTCGGCAAGCATGGCGAGCGCGGTCAGTGCCGGGGTCAACTCGCTGACGTCGGACAGGTCGGCGGTCAGGCCGTGCACGGTGCCGGTGCCCCGTACGGTCAGCCCGGCGGTGGTCAGGGTGACCTCGCCACCCATCCGGTCCAGCAGCGAGCGGAGCTGCTCGACCGGCTGGACGCTGTTGTGCGGCCAGCCCTGCAGGGTCACCTCGCCGCCGGTGACCAGGGCGGCGGCGAAGAACGGGACCGCGCCGGAGAGGTCGGGTTCGATCTCCCAGCCCCGGCCGGCGAGCGGCCCCGGCTCGACCACCCAGACGTCGTCGACGGTGTCGTCGACGGCCGCCCCGGCGGCCCGCAGCATCTGCACCGTCATCCGCAGGTGCGGCGCGGAGGGCACCGGTGGGCCCTGGTGCCGGACCACCACGCCCCGGTCGAAGCGCGCCCCGGCGAGCAGCAGGCCGGAGACGAGTTGGCTGGAGGCGGAGGCGTCGATCACCACCTCGCCGCCGGTGACCCGGCCGACGCCCTGCACCACCAGGGGCAGGCTGCCGGTCTCCGGCGCGTCGATCCGGACGCCGAGTGAGCGCAGCGCGCCGATCAGCGGGCCCAGCGGCCGGACCCGGGCCTGCGGGTCGCCGTCGAAGGTGACCCGCCCGTCGGTGAGGCCGGCGACCGGCGGGACGAACCGCATCACCGTGCCGGCGAGCCCGACGTCGACGTGGGCCGGGCCGACCAGCCGGTGCGGCCGGACCAGCCAGCGGTCGTCGTCGGAGACCGAGACGTGGGCACCCATCGCCCGCAGCCCGCCCGCCATGAGTTCGGTGTCGCGGGCGCGCAGCGGCCCGTGCAGTGTCGACGGGCCACCGGCCAGTGCGCTGAGCACCAGGGCCCGTGCGGTCATCGACTTGGAGCCGGGTAGGCGCAGGGCGGCGGTGACCGGGGCGGTGGCGGTCGGTGCGGCCCAGGGCTGTTGCGGACGGGTGGCGGTCAGGTTTCCCACGGTCACATTCTGCCAACCCGACGACGATTTCGAGACTACCGTCGGGCCGACTCCCGGTGGGCGGGACAGCCGATGGCGGCGCGGGGGGTTAGCGTTGGCGTCATGTGCGGCAGGTACGCGACGACCCGGAGTTCCGGGGACCTGAGCGCCGTCTTCGAGTCGTACGACGACACCGACGGCGGGGTCCGGCCGGACCACAACGTCGCGCCGACCGACCGGGTGCCGGTGGTGCGGGTCGATCCGGAGCGGGGGCGGGCGCTCTCGGTGGGTCGCTGGGGGCTGGTGCCGCACTGGGCGAAGTCGGCCGCCGGGGCGGCCCGGATGATCAACGCGCGGGCCGAGACGGTCGCCACCAGCCGGGCGTACGCCCTGCCGTTCGCCCGTCGCCGCTGCCTCGTCCCGGCCGACGGCTGGTACGAGTGGGTGCGCCGGGCCGGCGGCGGCAAGCAGCCGTACTTCATGACCCCGCGGGACGGCTCGGTGCTGGCGTTGGCGGGGATCTGGTCCCGCTGGGCGGAGACGCTCACGTTCAGCGTGCTCACCACGGCTGCGGTGGGCGAGCTGGCCGAGGTGCACGACCGGATGCCGCTGCTGCTGCCGCCCGACCGGTGGGCGGACTGGCTGGCCCCGGCCGACGATCCGGCGGCGTTGCTGGTCCCGCCGTCGGCGGACTGGCTCGCCGGGCTGGAGATCCGCCCGGTCGGTACGGCGGTGGGCGACGTGCGCAACGACGGCCCGGAGTTGACCGCCCGGGTGTCGCTGGACCGGGAACGCTCCCACGGGAACGACGCACTGTTCTGATCGCGATAGGTGACATTGGCGCGTACGAATTGCCGGGTTTATCAGTGAAATGTCGCTCGGATTTTCTGCCATCTTTCCGGCACACCCCTTGTCTCCGTAGCCGACGGTGCGATACAACACAGCGCTGGCACTGGGAGCGTCCTCGCGCAGTGCGAACGACGCCCGTCGATCTTGCCGGTCCCACGGGGGAGGTGGGTGTGATGACCCGGGCACGTATGCCCCGACCGCACGAGGTGGCCGCCGCACGACGGGATCCGCGACTGCTCCGCGCGTTGCGGGACCGCCGTTCCGACGATGCCTGGCGGACCAGAGGTACCTGCCAGAGCGTGGACCCGGAGACGTTCTTTCCGGCGCCCAACGAACCGGCCGACGCGGCGGTCGCGCTCTGCCGCAGCTGCGACGTGCAGGGTTCCTGCCTGGCCTGGGCGCTGGAGGTGGGCGACACCCACGGCGTGTGGGGCGGCACCACGCCCCGCGAGCGTCGGGCCATGCTGGTCGCCTGGCGGGGCGAGGTCGGCTCCGACAGCGGCGCGGCCGGCGACGCCGGTCCACCGGTGCGCGACCAGTTGCTCACCCTGGTGCCGTTGAGCTGATCATCCCGCCGGCCACGGCGCAGAATGACCGGATGTCCCGCTCCACACAGCTCGACACCCCGCGCGGCCCGGCCCGGGTCGACACCGACCGGCCGGCCGGCCCGCCGACGTCCCTGCTCGTCCTCGGCCACGGGGCCGGCGGCGCGGTGGACGCGCCGGACCTGCTGGCCGTCCGTGACGCCGCCTGCGACGCCGGGGTGCTGGTGGCCCGGGTGACCCAGCCCTACCGGGTGGCCGGCCGTCGGGCACCGGCCCCGGCGGGTCACCTGGACGAGGCGTGGACGGCGGTGCTGGCCGTGCTGCGCCGCCGGCATCCCGACCTGCCGCTGCTGGTCGGTGGCCGGTCCAGCGGCGCCCGGGTGGCCTGCCGGACGGCCGGCCCGGTGGGGGCGGTCGGGGTCGTCGCGCTGGCCTTTCCACTGCACCCGCCCGGCCGCCCGGAGCGCTCCCGGGCCGACGAGCTGGCAACCGGCCTGCCCACGCTGGTGGTCAACGGCGACCGGGACCCGTTCGGGCTGCCCGTCGCCGCCGCAGCGGTGCAGGTGGTGGTGCGCCGTGGCGAACGTCACGACCTGCGCCAGGACCCGGCCGGGGTGGCCGCCGCGGTGCTCGGCTGGCTACGCACGCACGGGTGGGCCCGCTGAGGGTCGCGGCGACCCGCGGGCGGTCGGTTCGCCGTGCTGACGACCCGTTTCCGCCCCGCCGGACCCCTCGTTGCATCCGGTGGTGCCGACCTTCCGGTTCGGGTGGTCGGGACCGTCCCTCCCAGGCCCTTCCTGGTCCCAGTCCTCCGGTAGCCGACCGGGCGGGCCGGGACCAGGAGCGGGGGCCGGCGGAATGTGCGGCCGGCGGTCGGGTGTTACGACTCCCGGACGAGGAATCTGGCGAGGGGGGTGACCGGTGCCGACCGAGACACGGAGCCGGGAGCGGGACGATCGGGACGCGCGGCAGCTCAGACGGCTGCTCGACGGTCCGGACTGGCCGGCGGTGGGGACCGGCCCCCGGGTGGTGAGCACGGGCACACCCGGCAGAACGCAAGCTGCGGACCGGTCCGTCCGCGTATCCTCGGCGGGACAGCATCCGACGCGAGGGGATGTGCGGTTGACCACCGAGAAGACGGACGAGCGCAGGGCCCGCTTCGAGCGGGACGCGATGCCCTTCGTCGATCAGCTCTACGCCGCCGGGCTGCGGATGACGCGTAACCCGGCCGACGCCGAGGACCTGGTCCAGGAGACGTACCTGAAGGCGTACGCGGCCTTCCACCAGTTCGAGCAGGGCACCAACCTGAAGGCCTGGCTCTACCGGATCCTGACCAACACCTACATCAACTCCTACCGCAAGCGGCAGCGCCAGCCCATCCAGGCGCCCACCGAGGAGATCACCGACTGGCAGCTCGCCGAGGCCGAGTCGCACACCTCCAGCGGGTTGCGGTCGGCCGAGACCGAGGCGCTGGACCGGCTGCCGGACACCGACGTCAAGGAGGCCCTCCAACAGTTGCCGGAGGAGTTCCGCCTGGCCGTCTACCTGACCGATGTCGAGGGCTTCTCGTACAAGGAGGTCGCCGACATCATGGGCACGCCGATCGGCACCGTGATGTCCCGGTTGCACCGCGGGCGTCGTAACCTGCGCAAGCTGCTGGAGCGGTACGCCGCGGAGCGCGGCTTCAGCGCCGCGCAGCCCGCGAAGGGGTCGACCACCGCCACTGCCGGTCGGGAGGTGTGACGTGAGCTGTGGAGAGCCGCACGAGACGGACTGCCGGGAAGTGCTCGCGGAGGTCTACCTCTACCTCGACCTGGAGTGCGCCGAGGAGCGTCGTTCGCTGATCCGCTACCACCTGGACGAGTGCGGGCCCTGCCTGCGCGAGTACGGCATCGAGCAGGAGGTGCGGGCGCTGGTGGCGCGGTGCTGCGGCAACGAGACCGCCCCCGACGAGCTGCGCGAGCGGCTGCGGGTACGCCTCACCGAGCTGGTGGTCTTCGAGGCCAGCGAGTCCCGCGAACTCGCCGAGTGACACCGCACGGCGGACCGGCCGTGGACGAGACGAACGCATGACGGTGGCCCGGGTCGACTCGACCCGGGCCACCGGTGCGTCCGGCGCGGGGCCGGACCTGACGTCGCGGCGGTGGCCCGCCGGAACGGCTCAGGAGTTGGGGCGCTTGCCGTGGTTCGCGCCGCTCTTCTTACGGGCCTTCTTCTTACGGGCCTTCTTCGCCATGCTGACCTCCTCGTGATGGGTCCGACCCTGCTGCGGTCGACCCGCGACTGCGTGCACGCCGCCGGCCTCCCGGCGTCGGGTCCGACCTGATGATGCTAGTGCGGCCGGCGGGCACCGTCGTGCGCCGGGGCGGCAGCGGTACGCCGGGCGCGCGTGGCGCTCTCCCGCCCACGCGGGGCCGGTCCGTGATTGGATACCGACGCAGACACACCCGGTGGAGAGGGAGGGCCGAGATGGCCGAGGAGATCCGCGCCGAGATGGTGGCCAACGTGTGGAAGGTCGTCGCGTCGAGGGGGGACACCGTCTCCGAGGGGGACACGCTGGTGATCCTGGAGTCGATGAAGATGGAGATCCCGGTCGTCGCCGAGTCCGACGGGGTGGTCGAGCAGCTCGCGGTCAACGAGGGCGACGTGGTGCAGGACGGTGACCTGATCGCGGTGATCGGTTGATCCCCGACGAGCCGACGACCGGCCTACTGGTCCGGCGGGCCGTACCGGCCGAGTTCCCGGCGGTGGCCCGGTTGACCGTCGCCGCCTACGAGGCCGACGGTCAGCTCAAGGGCGAGAACGGCTACGGCGTGGTGCTGGCCGACGTGGCCGGTCGGGCGGAGCACGGCGAGATCCTGGTCGCCGTCGACGGGGCGACCGGCACGGTGCTCGGCTCGGTCACCTACGTGCTGCCCGGCAGCCCCTACGCGGAGCTGTCCGGGCCGGGCGAGGCGGAGTTCCGGATGCTGGCGGTGGACCCGGCCGCCCAGGGGCGGGGCGTGGGGGTGGCGCTGGTACGGGCCTGCCTGTCCCGGGCCGTGGCGCAGGGCTGCACGGCGATGGTCATCTGCGTGCGCAGCGGGCTCGCCGACGCCGCCCACCGGCTGTACGCGGGGCTCGGTTTCGTGCGTACCCCGCAGCGGGACTGGTCGCCGCTGCCCGGTGTCGACCTGCTCGCCCTGCGGCTGGCGCTGTCCGCCGGCCCGGACCGACCCGCCGTCGGCTGACCGCCGTCAGCGGTCCGCCGGGCCGCCCTCCTCGATGCCGGCCAGCAGTTCGTCGGCCACCTCAAGGGCGATCTTCTTGCGTTCGTCGTCGGTGATGTCCGGGGTCCGGACGGCGAACCAGCTGCTGTGTACGGCGAACAGCACCAGTGTCGCCCGGAGTTGGGCCCGGGGGGAGTCGTCGCCGAGGCAGACCGCGTCGGCGAGCTGGTACATCCGTTCGCGCATCTGTTGACCGGCGGCGAGGCTCTTGAGCACTGTCTGGTTCTGCTCGAAGAACCGCATCACCAGGGACTGCCCGGTGCCGAACATCATGTCGGCGTACTGGCTGACCAGTTCCCGCCGGGTGGCCCGGCTGGCCGGTTGGTCGCGGGCCCAGTCGATCAGCTCGTCCATCCGGTGCAACCGGTCCTCGACGTAGCTGTTGACGATCTCGTCCTTGCTCTTGAAGTGGTAGTACAGGGCGGCCTTGGTGACGCCGAGCCGCTCGGCGATCTCCCGGAGCGAGGTCTTCTCGTACCCCTGCTCGGTGAAGAGCTCCAGGGCGACGGCCTGGATGCGCCCGCGCGTGCCGCCTGTGCTCTGAGTCACCTGTACCTACCACCCAACTCGCTTGACGGGGTCCCGCTCTCCAACTTACCGTGCGGCTAGTAAGGTGACTAGCCGGGCGGCAAGTAAGTGCGACAGATCTCCGGGGGAGCTTACCCATGACTCAGGAAACCCAGGCGAGGGCGAAACCCAACATCCGGGTGGTGCTGTTCGGCCTCATGATCGCGATGATGCTCGCGATGCTCGACAACATGATCGTCAGCACCGCGCTGCCGCGGATCGTCAGCGAGTTCGGCGGCGTCAACCACTTCACCTGGGTGGTCACCGCGTACGTGCTGGGCACCACGGTCTCCACCCCGATCTGGGGCAAGCTCGGCGACCTCTACGGCCGTAAGGCGGTCTTCCTGACCTCGGTGGTCGTCTTCCTGATCGGGTCGGCGCTGTGCGGGATGTCCGGTTCGGCGCTGCTCGGCGGCACCGGCAACGGGATGGTCGAACTGATCGCCTTCCGGGCCGTGCAGGGGCTCGGCGCCGGTGGCCTGATGGTCGGCGTGATGGCGATCATCGGCGACCTGGTCCCGCCGCGTGAGCGGGGCCGCTACCAGGGCATGATCGCCGGCATCATGGCGATCGCCATGGTGGCCGGCCCGCTGGTCGGCGGGTTCATCACCGACAACCTCTCCTGGCGCTGGGCGTTCTACGTCAACCTGCCGCTCGGTGGCCTCGCGCTGCTGATCCTGGCCACCACCATGCACCTGCCCAAGTACCGCACCGAGCACCGGATCGACTGGCTGGGCGCGGGACTGCTCTCCGTCGGCATCACCGCGATCGTCCTGATCACCACCTGGGGCGGCAACGAGTACGACTGGGCCTCCGCGCAGATCGTCGGCCTCGCCGCGCTGGCCCTGGTCAGCCTGGTGGCCTTCGGCATCATCGAACGGCGGGTCGTCGAGCCGATCCTGCCGCTCGGCCTCTTCGCCAACCGTAACTTCGCGCTGATCTCGGTGATCGGCTTCCTGCTCGGCTTCGCCATGTTCGGCGCGATGAACTTCCTGCCGCTCTACCAGCAGACCGTGCAGGGCGCCTCGGCCACCAACAGCGGCCTGCTCCTGCTCCCGCTGATGTTCGGCATGCTGGTGGTGTCGCTGGTGGTCGGCCGGGCCATCACCAGGACCGGTCGCTACCGGATGTTCCCGATCGTCGGGGGCGTGGTGATGGCCGTCGGTATGGCGCTGCTGTCCCTGCTGGAGGTCGACACCGGCAAGGTCGAGTCGTCGCTCTACATGCTGGTCCTCGGTGCCGGCATGGGCTTCCTGATGCAGACCTCGATGCTGATCGCGCAGAACAGCGTGGAGCAGAAGGACCTCGGCGCGGCCAGCGGCGCGGCCACCTTCTTCCGCTCCATCGGTGGTTCGTTCGGCATCTCGCTGTTCGGGGCGATCTTCGCCAACCGGCTCGCCGACTCGCCGGCCGGCAGCGCCTTCGCCGGTGGCACCGGCGAGGGGCGGGGGATGGACCTGACGAAGCTCAAGGAGTTGCCGACGCAGGCGCGTGAGGTGGTGCTCGGCGGGCTCTCCGACGCCATCTCGCACGTCTTCTTCTGGGCGATGATCATCACGATCGCGGTGCCGGTGCTCGCCTGGTTCATCCGGGAGATCCCGCTGCGTACGGCGAACGCCGTCCCGCCGCCGGACGCCAGCGGCGAGGAGCAGGCCGAGGTCGCCCTCGGCAAGGCCCCGGTCTCCTGACCCGGTCCCGTCCGTAACGGCCGGCCCGTCCCCGCCAGGGGTACGGGCCGGCCGTGTCCGTGGTGCCCGTGCCCGGTGATCGACTCGCCTGGGCCGATGTTGCGGTATGAACCCGCTCGGACACCGCTACCTCGGCCCCGAGGAGTCGATCAAGCCGGGCGGGGGCGGGAGCCGGGGCGGCGGCGGACGAGGGCGGTGAGGCGACGCCAGGCACGGGCCAGGGGACCGGACCGACGGGTCCCGGCCGGGGTGGCGAGCAGCCGGTGGGCCAGTGCGGTGGTGTCCGGGTCGACGGCCGGGGTGGCCAGCGCCAGGTGGGCCAGGGAGATCGCGATCGGCACCGGCCGGCCCTGCGCTACGGCCGCCACGTCGGCGAGCCGCTCGGCCACCAGCCCGGCCACGTCGGGGCGTACCGTCGGGTCGATCCAGGCGGCGGTGACCAGGGCGAACAGTGCCGCTTCGGTGATCCAGTCCTCGACGCCCCAGATCAGCTCCACCAGTACCCGGCGGCGGGTCGAGGTCGCCCACGGCTCGTCCGTGCGGTGGTGCAGCAGGCCGAGGCAGGCCCAGACCTGTACGCACCGCACCCACAGCGACGGGTCCTGACCGCTGAGCACCCGGCCCAACGCGGTCGGCGGCGCGTCGGGCGGGTGCACCAGCAGACCGAGCAGGTCGGCCAGGTCCAGGGTGGCCAGGGCGACCGCCGCGTCGTACGCGGCCGGTGGGTGCGGCCAGGCGGGGTGGGCCAGGTGGCGTACCCGCTCGGCGGCGGCCGGGGACGGGGCTGGCAGGGTCGGCGCGGCGGTGGTGCCGTCGTAGCGCCAGAGCCGGTAGCCGGTGTCCCGGCGGGGCTCGCGCGGGTCCGGTTCGGCCACCCCGGTCACCTCGACGTGCAGGGCGGGCACGGCGGCGGTGACGGTACGCATCGCGCTCGGCGGTTCGACGGTGTCGAGGCGTACCGCCGCGTCGGGGAAGCCGTCGGCGGCGAGCGCGCGGCGCAGCGCGTCGACCATCGCGCCGGTCGCCGGGGTGACCTGCCCCAGCCAGGGGCGTCCCCGGCAGGACTCGGCGAGGTCGGTGTGCTCGTGGCTGTCGTCCGGGTGGTCCCGGGTGAAGTCGGCGAGGTCGACCAGGTGCGCCACGTCGCCGTCGCGCAGGAACCGCAGCCGGTGCGCGGTGTGCACCGCGCAGTCGAAGGTCGGGTCGCGGGCCAGCGCCCGGTCGATCCAGCCGAGGGCGTCGTCGAGTCGGCCGTGGTCGGCCAGGGTGCCGGCGATGTCGGCGTAGACGGCGAGGTCGTCGGGGTCGTGCCCGACGGCCCGTTCCAGCGCGGCCAGGGCGTCGCGGGTCCGCCCGGCGCTGCGGTAGGCGTACCCGAGCCAGACCTCGCCGAGTTTGGACGGCGCCTCGCGTACCCCCCGGCTTGCCCAGGTGACCGCGAGGGTGACCTCGCCGAGCCGCCGGGCCAGCGCGGACGCCGCCCCGAGCAGCAGGGCGTGCCGGGGGTGCGCGGCGACCGCGTTCCGGGCCAGGGTGAGGTACGGCGTCAGGGGTGCCCGCCCGGCGCGGGGGACCGGGTCGGGCACTGCGGCGCAGACCTGCATGAGGATCCGGGCGCAGCGGTCCGGGTCGAGCCGTCCGGCCAGCTCGGGGGCGGTGACCCAGGGCACCCCGGCCCAGTCGACGCCGGGGGCGTGGCCGGTGGCGGCGACCAGCAGGTCGAGCCCTTCGGCCGGGCGGCCGGCGGCGGCGAGCAGGTGGGCGCGGGCGACCACGGCCCCGACGTGGGCCCGCTGGCCGAGCGGGAAGAGGTCGAGGTCGCCGCCCGAGGCGGCGGCGATCCGGGTGAGCGTCTCGTGCGTGTCGGGCAGGGTCGGTGCCAGCACCAGCGCGGCGGCGAGGTGGTCGGCGGCGTGGGCCAGGTCGCCCTCGTCGAGCGCGAGCCGGGCGAGGGCGAGTTCCTCGGCCGCGGTCAGCGCGGGTGGCTCCTCCGACACGTCGGCCTCTCACTAGCAGGGGGTTGCCAGGGCTGGGCAAGCGTAGGGGATGCCGGCAACCGGTGCCGATCTTCTGCGCATTAGTGCGCGATGGATTGTCGATCAGGACTCAACCGTGCAAGACTGAACATGAAACGCGCGGCGATCGCGCAGCGAGGGGAGTTTCCGTGACGCAGCCAGGGGCCGGGATGGCCGCCGACATCGCCGAGCAGCCGGCCGGTTACGCGCGGCTGCTCTCCACCGGGCACACCGCGGCGATCGCCCGGGTCGCGGCGGCCGTCGCGGAGCGTCGCCCCCGGCACGTGGTCTTCACCGCCCGGGGCACCTCCGACCACGCCGCCCTCTACGGGGCGTACCTGACCGAGATCCGGCTCGGGCTGCCCGCCGGGCTCGCCTCGCCGAGCGCGGTCACCGTCTACGGGGCCCGCCCCGACCTCTCCGACGCGCTCGTCGTCGGGGTCAGCCAGAGCGGCGGCTCACCCGACCTGACCGAGGTGCTGCGCACCGCCCGCGAGGCCGGCGCGCTCACCCTGGCGGTCACCAACGATCCCGGCTCGCCGCTGGCCCGGACCGCCGAGCTGGGCGTCGACATCGCCGCCGGGCACGAGCGGGCCGTCGCCGCCACCAAGACCTACACCGCCGAACTGCTCGCCCTGCTGCTGCTGGTGGAGGGCATCCGGGCCGGGGACGGCGTGCTGCCGGCCGACCAGCGGGCCGCCCTGGAACGCCTCCCCGAGCTGGCCGAGCGCACCCTCGCCGACCCCACCCCGACCCAGCTCGCCCCGCGCTACCGGTTCGCCGGCCAGCTCGTCACCACCGGCCGGGGGTACGCGTACCCGACCGCCCGGGAGGCGGCGCTGAAGCTGATGGAGACGTCCTACCTGCCGGCGCTGGCGTTCTCCGGCGCCGACCTGCTGCACGGGCCGTTGGCGATGACCGACCCGGACGTCCCGGTGCTGGCCGTGGTCGGCTCCGGCCCCGGCGGCCGGTCCATGGGCGAGGTGCTGCCCCGCCTCGGCGAGCGGCGGGCCGACGTCGTGGTGGTCGGCTCGGCCGAGGTCGAGGGGGCCACCCGGATGGCGGTGCCCGAGGTCGACGAGCGGTACGCCCCGCTGCTGGACATCCTGCCGTTGCAGCGCCTGGCCCTCGCCCTGGCGCTGGCCCGGGGTGAGGACCCGGACGCCCCGCGCGGGCTGAAGAAGGTCACCGCGACGATGTGACCCGGGCCGGCCAGCGGGACGGCGTCCGGGTGGGCGTGGCACGCTGTGTCTCGTGTCCACGCTGCGCGACCTCGCCGAGGAGCACACCCAGCTCCGCCCGGCCGACATCGACCACCTGCACCGGATCGCCGGCGACTGGCAGCTGCTGTCCGACCTGTCCTTCGCCGACCTGCTGCTGTGGGTGCCGGTGGACGCCGACGGCACGTTCCTCTGCGTCGCCCAGGTCCGCCCGACGACCGCCCCGACCGCCTACCTGGACGACCAGGTGGGGCGGATCGTGGGCGGGCCGGAGGTGGCGCACCTGGAGGTCGCCTACCGGCAGGGCCGGATCTGGCGGGAGGGCGACCCGGTCTGGTACGGCGACGTGCCGGCCCGGCACGAGGCGATCCCGGTGCGGCTGCGGACCGCCGACGGGGAGGCCGGCGAGGTGATCGCGGTGGTCGGCCGGGACACCAACCTGTCCACCGCCCGCACCCCCAGCCAGCTGGAGCTGAACTACCTCACCACCGCCGACGACCTGGCCCAGATGATCGCCGACGGCACCTTCCCGCCGCCCCGGCACCCGGGCGAGACGACCTCCGCGCCCCGGGTCGGCGACGGGCTGGTCCGGCTCGACGCGGGCGGCAAGGTCACCTACGCCAGCCCGAACGCGCAGTCGGCGTACCGCCGGTTGGGGTACGCCTCCCACCTGGTCGGTGAGGACCTGGCCAAGCTGCACCGCCGGCTGGCCAGCGACCCGCTCGACGGCACCGAGGCGGCCAACGGCATCCTCGCCGCGCTGCGCGGGGAGGGCCCGCCGCGCCGGGAGATCGACGCCCGGGGGGCGACGATGCTCACCCGGGCCCTGCCGCTGATGCCCGCCGGGGTGCCGATCGGCGCGCTGGTCCTGGTCCGCGACATCACCGAGGTACGCCGCCGCGACCGGGCCCTGATCACCAAGGACGCCACCATCCGGGAGATCCACCACCGGGTGAAGAACAACCTGCAGACCGTCGCTGCGCTGCTGCGCCTGCAGGCCCGCCGGGTGTCGATGCCGGAGGCCCGGGTCGCCCTGGAGGAGTCGGTACGCCGGGTCGCCTCCATCGCCCTGGTGCACGAGACGCTCTCCATGTCCAGCGACGAGGCGGTCGAGTTCGACGGGATCGTCGACCGGGTGGCGAGCGCGGCGACCGAGGTGGCCGCGACCGAGGTGAGCGTCGGGATGCGCCGTACCGGAAGCTTCGGGGTGCTGCCCGCCGAGATCGCCACCTCGCTGGTGATGGTGCTCAACGAGTTGCTGCTCAACGCCGTCGAGCACGGCTTCCCGCCGGCCGAGGAGGGCGACGAGGTGGTGGAGCCGGCGACCCGGCCCGAGGTGGTCGTCGCGGCGCACCGGCAGCGTAAGCAGTTGCACGTCTCGGTGACCGACAACGGGCGCGGGCTGCCGGCCGAGTTCGACGCCGACCGGGGCGGGCGGCTCGGGTTGCAGATCGTCCGGGCCCTGGTGACCGGGGAGTTGCGGGGCAGCATCGAGCTGCGTCCCGGCCCGACCGGTGGCACCGAGGCGGTGCTGGTGCTCCCGCTGGCCAAGGGCTGACGACGGTCGGGGCCGGGACGGGTGTCCGGCCGGTGACGCCCGGATGAATGTGAGTAGGGCGACGCGCGATCTGCGGTCTGGTGAGGCTTTCGATCGATTCGCGGGCATTGACACCTTGCGGCCGACTGAATAGTTTTCTAGCTTCACCACCAAGCAGCCACGGCCAGTTCACCGTGCCCGGCTTTCCTGGACGCGTCCGGCGACATCCCGCTCGCACTGTCGGGGAGGGCGTGCGGACCGGCGAGCGGGGGAGACGAAAGCGATGACCTCACCGCCTGCGGTCGACCCGGCCGCGGTGCTGTCGCCGACCGCCGAGTTCCGGGTGCCGCGGCAGGTGTCGAAGTGGACCCCGCGCCGGACCGACGACGCGTCGCACCGGCCCGCGTACGCCCCGGTGCCGTTGCCGCCGACGGACGCCGAGATGGT
The DNA here is from genome assembly GCF_049863385.1 of Micromonospora sp. WMMD723. Taxonomy (NCBI): domain Bacteria; kingdom Bacillati; phylum Actinomycetota; class Actinomycetes; order Micromonosporales; family Micromonosporaceae; genus Micromonospora; species Micromonospora sp. WMMD723. Next base: position 812,265 of record NZ_JBMKNR010000001.1, on the reverse strand, counting down.
CTCCTACCGCAAGCGGCGACTGGCCGCCCTGATGGTGCCGTCGCTGGTCAGCTTCGGCTGCCTGATCACCAGCCAACTGCTCTTCGTCCGGCTCGCCCCGTGGCTGTGGCTGCTCGCCCCGCTGCTGTTCTTCACCGTCGTCTACTACCTGATCTCGCTCGCGGTCAACCTGTTCACCCCGGGCTTCGACCTGGCCCGGCACCAGGAACTGGTGCGCACCTGGCGGCCGGTGAGGTACCCGAGCGTCGACGTCTTCCTGCCGGTCTGCGGCGAGCCCGCGCACGTGCTGCGCAACACCTGGGAGCACGTGCGGGCGATGGGCCGCCACTACCGGGGCGAGGTCACCGTCTACGTGCTCGACGACTCGCCCAACGAGGCGATGGAACGGATGGCGCTCGCCTTCGGCTTCGTCTACCAGCGGCGACCCAACCGGGGCTGGTTCAAGAAGGCCGGCAACATGCGGTACGCCTTCGAACGCACGATGAGCGACTTCATCCTGGTGCTGGACGCCGACTTCGTCCCGCGTAAGGACATGCTCGACCAAATGCTGCCCTGGTTCGACGCCGAGCCGAAGGCGGGCATCGTGCAGTCGCCGCAGTACTTCCGGGTGCACCTGGGGCAGACCTGGGTGGAGCGCGGGGCCGGGGCGGTGCAGGAGCTGTTCTACCGGTCGGTGCAGGTGTCCCGGCAGGCCCACGACTCGGCGATCTGCGTGGGCAGTTGCGCTGTCTACCGGCGTGACGCGCTGTTCTCCATCGGCGGGTCCACCCTCATCGAGCACTCCGAGGACGTGCACACCGGCTTCGACCTGCGGATGAAGGGGTGGAACCTGCGCTACATCCCGGTCGTGCTGGCCGCCGGGCTGTGCCCGTCGGACGTGGACTCGTTCTTCACCCAGCAGTACCGCTGGTGCGCCGGCTCGATGAGCCTGCTCGGGTCGCGGAAGTTCTGGTCGACGAAACTGCGGCTGCGGGCCCGGCTCAGCTACATCTCCGGCTTCTGCTACTACCTGCACACCGGGTTGTTCACCTTCGTCGCGCCGGTCATCCCGGTGCTGATGCTGACCGTGTTCGCGCACCAGATCGCGATCGCGAACTACCTGCTGATCCTGCCCAGCGTGGTCTACAACCTGGTCATCTTCCCGTTCTGGCACCGTAACCGGTACGGCCTGGAGAGCTGGACCGTCAAGATGATCTACGGCTGGGCGCACGCCTTCGCCATCATCGACATCGTCCGGGGTCGGCGGATGGGCTGGCAACCCACCGGCGGCACCGCCAAGAAGAGCAAGACCCGGCGGCTGTGGACCGGGATGCGGGTCTGGACCGCCGGCACCGGCCTGGTCTGGGCCGGCGTCGCCGGGTGGCGGATGCTCGTCGAACCCGAACCGTGGATCTTCGCGCCGGCCCTGCTCAGTGCGGTCTTCTACCTGGCCGTCGTCGGGCAGGCGCTGCTTGTCGATCCGGAGCGCGACGTCGAGGTCGTCAGGTGAGGACGAAGTACCTGGTCACCTTCCTGCTGGTGGTCGCGCTGGCGTTCACCGAGTTCGCCGTGCTGCGCCGAGTCGACATCACGGTCGCCGGGTCCGCCGCCGGGCCGGGCGGGGTCGCCGCCACCGAGGAACAGATTCCGGCGTACGACGTCAGCGCACTGAAGTCGCCGAAGGGCAAGTACCTCGGCGTCACCGTGACCGGCGGTGCCGAGATGGGCCGGGTCCGGAAGTTCGCCGGAGAGACCGGCAAGACGCCCAACCTGGTGGCGATCTTCGAGAGCTTCGACGACAGGTTCGCCGCCAGCGAGGTCCGCGAGCTGCACAACTACGGCGCGTTGGCGGTGATCCGCTGGGAGCCGTACGACGTGCCGCTGCGGGACATCGCCGCCGGCAGGCACGACGCGTACGTCAAGGAGTTCGCCACCGCCGTGCGCACCCTGAACCTGCCGATCGCGCTCACCTTCGCCCACGAGATGAACGGCCACTGGTACTCCTGGGGGACGAAGCAGACCAAGGCCACCGAGTACGTCGCCGCCTGGCGGCACCTGCACGACATCTTCACCCAGCAGGGTGCCACCAACGTGATCTGGACGTGGACCCCGAACGTCGTCAACTACCTGCGCAAGGTCAGCATCAGGGCGCTGTACCCCGGGGACGCCTACGTCGACTGGGTCGGCATGGACGGCTACTACACCAACCGGGGCCCCAAGACGTTCCAGGACCTCTTCGTCCCCACCATCACCCAGATCCGCACCTTCACCAGGCGTCCGCTGCTGATCGTGGAGACCGGGGCGGAACCGGGCAGCCGGCGACCGGCCCAGATCACCGACCTGCTCACCAACGTGGCCAAGCGCAGGGACCTCCTCGGGGTGGCGTACTTCAACATCAACGGCTCCGGGAAGTGGAACATCGACCGGGACGACGCCGCGCTGCGCGCGTTCCGCCGGGCCGCCGCCAAGGACACCTTCGGCTTCGACATCAGGACCGTGAAGTGACCGCGCCGACGGTGCAGTGGACCGGGCAGGCCGACCCGGCGGAGGTCACCGGCCACGCCGTACCCCGGCGGGCGGTGGGCCGGGGCGGCGGCTGGTGGGCGCTGCTGCCGACCGTCGTCGCGCTCGGCCTCGGCTGGTGGCGGCTGGACGCCCGGGACCTGTGGAACGACGAACTGGTCACCTGGCACGTCACGTCGCTGTCGGTCGAGCAGTTCCGGATGCTGGTCGGCAACATCGACCTCGTGCACGCAGGCTACTACGTGATCATGTCGGTGCTGACCACGCTGACCGGGGACTCGACGACCGCCCTGCGGCTGCCGTCGGTGCTCGCGATCGCGCTCACCGCCGGCCTGGTCACCCTGATCGGGCGGCGACTCTTCGACACCCCGGTCGGGGTGCTGGCCGGCCTGGTCTTCGCCCTGCTGCCCACCGTCTCCCGGTACGCCCAGGAGGCACGCTCGTACGCCCTGGTCACCCTGGCGGCGGTGGCGGCCACCTGGCTCTTCCTGCGCGCGGTGGACCGACCGACCCGGGGCCGCTGGTGGGCGTACGGCGTGCTGCTGGTGCTGGTCGGCTGGCTGCACTTCGTCGCGCTGCTGGTGGTGGTCGCGCACCTGTTCCACCTGTGGCGGTCGGTACCCGGCGAGGAACCCCGGTGGCGGTGGGCGGCGTCCACCGGCATCGCCGGGCTGTTCGTCCTGCCGGTGCTGATCCTCGGTAGCCGGCAGTCCGGGCAGATCTCCTGGGTGGAGAACGACGGCGACGCGGTGCTCCGGTTCCTGGCGAACCTGACCGGCACCACGGCCGCGTTGGCGCTGGTCGCGGCGCTCGCCGTCCTCGCGGTGGCGGTCGCCGGCCCACGCTGGCGGGCCACGGTGCTGATGCTGCTGGTCTGGGCCGTGCTGCCCCCGGTCGCCGGCTACCTGACGTTCAGCGTGGTGCACCTGTTCCTGGCCCGGTACTTCCTGTTCACCGTCCCCGCGTGGGCGCTGCTCGCCGCGTTCGCGGTCTGCCGCACCGCCCGGCTGGCCACCCGGGAGCGGTTGCCGGCGGCCTGGCTGGCCGGGGCGCTGGTGCTGCTGCCGGTGCTGGCCTGGCAGACCCTGCCGGCCCAGGAGCGGGTGCGCTCCAACGAGGCCGACGGGCAGCCCCGCTACCTCGACGCGGTCCGTTACCTGGGCAAGCAGGTCAAGCCGGGCGACGGGGTCGCGTACAACGACGGGTTCGGTGGCTCCAGCGACGTGGCCCGCAAGGCCACCGACTACGGCCTGCGCGACCAGGCACACCCCCGGGACGTCTTCGTGGCCGTCCCGGCCCGGCAGACCGGCTGGCTGACCGCCCGCGAGTGCCGGGAGCCGCTGCCCTGCCTCGGGGACACCAGGCGGATCTGGCTGGTGGAGACCGGCCACCTCGACGACCCGCTGGCCGGGTTGCCGCCGGCCCGGGAGGCGCTGCTGCGGCAGCGTTTCCTGATCCGGCACGTCGAACGGTTCGACCGGGTCCGGGTGGTCCTGCTGGAACGCAAGCCGGCCTGACCGGGCGACGGCACCGGCCCGGCGGCGGACCGTCGGCGGCACCGGCTCGGCCGGGCACCGGTGGGGGGAGGTCGCGGGTCACCGCCGGCGCGCGAGCAGCGCCACCGTCACCCCCGGCCGGGGGTGGACCTGCTCGACGGTGAACCCGGCCCGCAGCGCGTCGCCCTTGCCGCCCGGGACCGTGGCGAGCGGGTCGTCGTGCCGCCCGGCGACCACCAGCCAGACCCGGTCCACGCCGGCCAGGCAGCCGGCGGGCCGGTCGCACTCGCGGACCCACAGGTCGGCCCGGTCCCGCCGCCCCTGGGCGACCAGCACGTCCCGGGGCCGGGGCCCGTCGGTGGCCCGGTCACCGGCGATCCGGGGCAGGTGGTAATCGATGCCGAGGTCGAGGAAGAGCCAGCCGTCGCGGGGCGCGTAGACCACCGCGTCGCCGGGCCGCTGGCCGGCGGCGATCACGGCCGCCGCCCCCCGGTAGTCGACCGTCGTGCTGCGCGGCCAGCCGTGACTGTGCCGTACCGCCGCCTGGTCGGGCAGCCCGAGCAGCGCGGCGAGCGCCACCACCGCCAACCCCGCCCCCACCGGCCGGCCCAGCGGGCGCGCCGGTCGGGGCCACTCCGGTCCGGTCGGCTCCCGGGCCGCCCGCGGTGCGGGGCCGGCCAGGGCGGCACCGGCGAGCAGGCAGGCGAAGGGGACCGTGAAGAACAGGTACCGCGGCACCCAGAGGGGCACCGCCAGCGCGGCGACGAAGACCAGGAGCACCGGCAGCAGCACACAGAGGCCGGGCAGCAGGGCCCGCCGCCCCGAGCGGGCCGCCCCGAGCGCGGCGAGCCCGACGAGCACGCCACCCACCACGCCGCTGTGCGCCAGCGCGCCCGGCAGGGCCGCCAGGTCCGCCAGTCGGGCCGGAGCCACCCAGTCGAGCTGGTGGGACCGCTGCCGCTGCGCCGTGGCCAGCAGCGGCACCAGCACCACCATGGCGACCGACACGGCCGGTACCCACCCCCGCAGCGGCCGGTCCCCCCACCTCCCACCCGTCCCTCCGGCAACGGTCGCACCGTCGTCGACGCGGTCGTCCCGGGGCCGGGCGTCGCGACCGCGGGAGTCCGGGGCTGGCGCGTCCTGCGGACGGGCGTCACGCGGGCGGGCGTCCTGGTGGCGGGCGTAGCCCTGGACGGTCAGCACCGCCACGGCGTGCGCGGCGAGCAGAGTCAGGGCGAGCAGATGGGCCAGGCCGAGCCCGGTGACGGCCGCCGCGTAGCCGGCCCAGCGCAGCCGGCCGGGACGGTCCAGGGCGCCGACCAGCAGCACGGTGGCCAGCACGGCGAGCAGGGTCACCAGCGCGTACGGCCGGGCCTCCTGCGCGTACCGGGAGGTGCCGGGCAGGACCGCGAAGAGCAGGCCGGCGAGCAGGCCGGCAGGTGCCCCGAACAGCCGCCGTCCGAGGACGGCCGTGAGGCCGGCCGCCCCCGCCATTGCCAGCACCGAGGGCAGTCGCAGTGCCGCCACCGAGTCGCCGAACACACCGGTCCAGCCGTGCACCACCAGGTAGTACGCCCCGGTCGCCGCGTCGACGGTGCCGGTGAGCCGGGCCAGGTCCCCGACCGGTCGGGTGGCCGCGCTCCAGGTGGCCAGCTCGTCCCGCCAGGGTTGGGCCCGGTTGATCCCCCAGCAACCGGCGGCCAGGGTGACCAGCAGCGGAACCGCCCAGACCACCGACCCCGCCGTCAGCGCCGGCAGCCGCCCCCGGCGCGACCCTGCCGCTGCCGCTGCCGCTGCCGCCGGCCCGGCGTGTGGGTCCGTCGGTGCTGGTTCACGGGAACGCGGGTGCGCATCAGAATGCCCACCCGAATGCCCCTTTCCGGACATCGCGCCCACGAGTCGAGGGTCCCACACCGGCTCCGGCGATACGGCCGGAGCCGAAGGTCACCAGAAGGCCCGCCGGTCGTGCGGGTGAGTTCGCGTCCTTTCGAGCTGATGGCGCAGACGATTCACCCGGTCCGGTGCGGTCCGTCCCCTCCCCGGCCGCAACCCCGGGTCCCGCCCCCAGGACTCGTCCCGGCCGGCGGGATGGCCGCCGTCGGCCCGGATGAACCCCCGGCTCGGATGGACCCCCGGCTCGGATGGACCCCCGGCTCGGATGGACCCCCGGCTCGGATGGACCCCCGGCTCGGATGGACCCCCGGCTCGGATGGACCCCCGGCTCGGATGGACCCCGACCCACGGCACATGCGGGCCGCTGAGCGGGCCGGGGGCCCTTGATCGACTCATGTGGGCCGATGTTGCGGTGTCTGTCCAGCCGGATACCCCTTCTGGCGCCCATTGGCGACCGCCCAGCCTGGCGGCCCAGCCCGGCGGCCCAGCCCTCGGCCGCCCAGCCCGGCGGCCCAGCCCTCGGCCGTCCAGCCCGCCCGCCGAGCCCGGCCGCCCCGCCCGTCCAGCCCGGCCGTCGAGCCCTCGGCGGCCCAGACCGCCCGCCTTGTCAACTCAGGTGGGTCGATGTTGCAGTCGTTGTCTGGCCGGATGCCGCAACATCGGCTCACTGGTCGCGGCACGGCCTCGGTGACGTAGGGGATGCGGCCCGTGATGTGGGATGCGGCACGCGGTCCTTGGCCGGTTTCCGCAGGGTGTGGGAGCATGGCTGCATGACCGCCGCTGTCGTCCGCCGCTTCGTGGCACGTCGCCACGTCGACTACGGCCGTGTGCGCAGCGCGATCTGTCCGGCCCACTGACGACGCCCGACCCATCCGTCTCGGGCGCGTATTCTGCGCCGGCCGTTCCGACACCGTTGTCCTCGGCCCTTCCAGGGCCGGCCGCCGCCGCGTCCGCGCTCCCCCCGAGGCACCGCAGAGACAACGGAGGACGCCGCGATGGCGGTCAGCAGCACCCCGGCCCGTCCCGGGACCCCGACGGCCACCGCCGTTCCCGCCACCCGCGCTCCCCGTCGTCCCCGTGGCGAAGGACAGTGGGCCCTCGGCCACCGCGAGCCGCTCAACCCCAACGAGCGGATCAAGAAGGACGACGACCCGCTGAACGTCCGGGCCCGGATCGAGAACATCTACGCCCACGGCGGGTTCGCCTCGATCGACCCGCAGGATCTGCGCGGCCGGTTCCGCTGGTGGGGCCTCTACACCCAGCGTAAGGCCGGCATCGACGGCGGGCGCACCGCCGTGCTGGAGCCGCACGAGCTGGAGGACGAGTTCTTCATGCTCCGGGTCCGGGTCGACGGCGGCCAGCTCTCCCTGGCCCAGCTCCGGGTGATCGCCGACATCTCCCGGGAGTTCGCCCGGGACACCGCCGACATCACCGACCGGCAGAACATCCAGTACCACTGGATCCGGGTCGAGGACATGCCGGAGATCTGGCGTCGGCTGGAGTCGGTCGGCCTGCAGACCACGGAGGCGTGCGGCGACTGCCCCCGGATCGTGCTGGGCAGCCCGGTCGCCGGGGTGGCCGAGGACGAGGTGCTCGACCCGACCCCCGCGCTCGACGAGATCGTCAGCCGCTACGTCGGCGACAAGGCGTACTCGAACCTGCCCCGCAAGTTCAAGACCACCATCTCGTGGCTGGTCGACACCCCGTACGAGGCGAACGACATCGCGTTCCTCGGGGTCGAGCACCCGGAGCACGGCCCCGGCTTCGACGTCTGGGTCGGCGGTGGCCTGTCCACCAACCCGATGCTGGCCAAGCGGCTCGGCGTCTGGGTGCCGCTGGCCGAGGTGCCGGACGTCTGGGCGGGCGTGGTCGGCATCTTCCGCGACTACGGCTACCGCCGGCTGCGTAACCGGGCCCGGTTGAAGTTCCTGGTCGCCGACTGGGGCGTGGAGAAGTTCCGCGAGGTGCTGGAGAAGGAGTACCTGGGGCGTACCCTGCTCGACGGCCCGGCCCCGCAGCTGCCCGACAAGCCGGTCGACCACATCGGCGTGCACCGGCAGCGCGACGGGCGCAACTACGTCGGGGCCGCCCCGGTGGTCGGGCGGGTCTCCGGTGGGCAGCTGGCCAAGCTCGCCGACGTGGTCGAGGCGCACGGCAGCGACCGGGTGCGGCTCACGCCGTACCAGAAGCTGCTGGTGCTGGACGTGCCGCCGGCGCGGACGGAGTCCCTGGTCGACGAGCTGCGCGGGATCGGCCTGGAGGCCCGGCCGTCGGCGTGGCGGCGCGGCACCATGGCCTGCACCGGCATCGAGTTCTGCAAGCTGGCCATCGTCGAGACCAAGGCGCGTGGCGAGGAACTGGTGGCCCGGCTGGAGGAGCGGCTGCGCGACTTCGACGCGGACATCTCCATCCACCTCAACGGCTGCCCGAACGCCTGCGCCCGCACCCAGGTCGCCGACATCGGCCTCAAGGGGCAGCTGGTGGTCGGCCCGGACGGCCGTCAGGTGGAGGGCTTCCAGGTGCACCTCGGCGGCGGGTTGGGCATGGCCCAGGGGCAGACCGCCGGGTTCGGCCGCAAGCTGCGCGGCCTGAAGACCACCGCCGACGAGCTTCCCGAGTACGTGGAACGACTGGCCCGCCGCTACCTGGCCGGCCGGACCGAGGGCGAGACGTTCGCCAACTGGGTGATCAGGGTCGACGAGGAGGAACTCCGATGAGCGAAACCCGATCCGCGCCGCTGCACTGCCCGTACTGCGGCGAAGAGGACCTGCGGCCGAACGAGGCCGGACACGGCGCCTGGGAGTGCCACGCCTGCGCCCGGGTCTTCACCGTCAAGTTCAACGGCCTGCTGAGCCGGGCGGTGACCCGGTGACCGGGCTGCTCTCCGCCACCGGCCTGGGCCTGGTCGGCCCCGGTGGCCCGAGGACGACCGACCCGGCCCGTCGTGACCCGGCCGAGCTGCGGGCGCTGGCCGAGCGGGCCGGCCGCGAGCTGGAGGGCGCCCCGGCGTTGGAGATCGCCCGCTGGGCGGCCGACACCTTCGGCGACCGGTTCTGCGTGACCAGCTCGATGGCCGACGCCGTGCTGGCCCACCTGGTGTCCCGGGTCGCCCCCGGGGTGGACGTGATCTTCCTGGACACCGGGCTGCACTTCCCGGAGACGCTGCGGGTCCGCGACGAGGTGGCCCGTCGCCTGCCGGTGAACGTGCGCTCGATCCGGCCCCGGCAGACCGTCGGCCAGCAGGACGGCGAGTACGGTCCCCGGCTGTTCAACCGCTCCCCGGACGACTGCTGCCAGCTGCGCAAGGTCGAGCCGTTGGAGCGGGCCCTGTCCGGGTACGACGCCTGGGCCGCCGGGCTGCGCCGGGACGAGTCGCCGACCCGGGCGAACACGCCTGTGGTGACGTTCGACCCCCGGCGCGGCAAGGTGAAGGTGAACCCGATCGCCGCCTGGTCCCAGGCCGACGTGGACTCCTACATCTCCCGCTACGACATCCCGGTCAACGAGCTGCTCAGCCGGGGCTACGGCTCGGTCGGCTGCTGGCCGTGCACCCGCCGGACCAGGGCGGGGGAGGACCCCCGGGCCGGCCGCTGGGCCATGTTCGAGAAGACCGAGTGCGGTCTGCACGTCTGACCGGGCCGGCGCACGCCCCGACTCCCGGCGCGGCGCGGCCGGGACGGACCGGTGCGGGTGTGCCGGTGGTGCTGGTGGCGCACGGCAGCCGGGACCCCCGGGCGGCGGCGGCGACCCGGGCGCTGGCCCGTGCCGTCGAGACCGCCCGTCCCGGTACGCCGGTGCTGCCCAGTTGGCTCGACCACACCGCGCCGGGGCCGACGGAGGTGCTGCGGGGGTTGGCGGCCGACGGGCACCGTACGGCGGTCGTGGTGCCCCTGCTGCTCACCGCCGCGTACCACCGGCGGGTGGACGTCCCGGCGGCGGTGGCGGCGGCCCGGGAGGCCGCTCCCGGGCTGACGGTACGGGTCACCGACGTGCTCGGGCCGGCCGACGGGACGGTGGACGCGGGGTTGCTGGCCGGGTTGGGCCACCGCCTGGCGCAGGCGTGGCCGGGGCCGGTGGACGCGTTGGTGCTGGCGGCGGCGGGCACCCGGGACGCGCGGGCCCGGGGGTCGGTGGGGCGGGTCGCCGCCGCCCTCTCCGCCGGGTACGGGGTGCCCTGCACGGTGGCGTACGCCTCGGCGGCCCCGCCGACCACCGACGTGACGGTGGCCCGGCTACGGGCGACCGGTGCACGTCGGGTGGCGGTGGTGGCGTACTTCCTCGCGCCGGGGCTGTTCCACGATGCGGTGGCGGCGGCGGCGGAGCGGGCCGGGGCGGTGGCCGTCAGCGCCCCGCTGAACGACTCCCCGGATCTGGTGGATCTGGTGCTGCGCCGGGTCGACACGTCGGGTGACGGGTGACCGGAGTCACTCGCATGTTCATTACCGTAGGTAATTGTCTCGCGACAATGCATTGACGAATTCTGATCACGGGGAGTGCGGGCAGCAGAACGCCCCGGCGGGCGGACCCGGCCGGGGCGGACAGCGTGTGTGATCGGTTTTTTCAGGCGGAGTGAGCGCGCAGCACCCGGAGACCGCCACGGCGCTTGACCGCGCGGCGCTCCTCCTCGCTCATCCCGCCCCAGACGCCGGCGTCCTGACCGGACTCCAGTGCCCACTGGAGGCACTGATCGGTCACGGAGCAGCGCCGGCAGACGGCCTTGGCCTGCTCGACCTGCAGGACAGCAGGGCCGGACGTCCCGATCGGGAAGAACAGCTCCGGGTCCTCGTCGCGGCAGACGGCATTGTGACGCCAGTCCATGGCGGCAACACTCCTCATTCTGGATGGATGGCAGTAACGCTGGTGCTTTTCTTATATCCGTCCGCAGTGCCGGTCGTCACGGTTCGCATACGACTATTCGGCAATGCGTGAGCAGACTCGTTTTCAGCGCCTGGGCCTGCTGGAACTGCTCAACCGGCCGAGCATATCCAGGCAATGTCCCGGTAACTCAAGTTCGCTTGTGAATACTTTCACGAACGAACGCGATGTCAAGGGGTGACGCTCGGAAAAACTCCGCTCGGTGAGCAAGCTCACGACCCTTTTGTCCGGTTCCCGGGCTTCCCCGTCACCCGGCGTACCACAGTCGAGGATCAATATAGTACAGTCCGCGTGACATTGCTGACATTTCCGGCACTCCTCCTCGGTGTGGCGGCCACCGCGCCGCGCGGTGTCCCGACCGCTCGACCTAGGGCGTTACCCGAGACCTAGCAGATTACTCTCAGTGCGCCGGAAACGGAGGTGAATCTGACTTTGTGTCGCTCGCCGAGGTAGTCCCCGTCCAGCTGGAAGGCCTGTGGGCGGGCCGAGACCAGCGTGAACTCCTCCAGATCGTGCAACCGGAGCACCTGCTTGCCGCGCGGATCGGGGTGTCGGGAGAGGAACTGTGTCACCGTCCGTGTCGTGCTGGCGACGCGGAGCTGACGGAGCGCCATCACGTCCAGCCCGAGATCGAACGACGCCGCCGGGTTCGGGTTGACCTCCCGGTCGCCGAGGTACGTCCACGGCGCGGTGTTCTGGATGATCACCGTCGCCAGCTCGGCCTCGGCCGGCTCGCCCGGCCGCTCCAGGCTGATCGCCGGATGCCGCCGGTCCGAGCCGAGGAAGTAGTGACTCAGGGTGGAACGGAAGTAGAGCGCGGGGGAGGAGACCCGCCCCCGCCGCCGGGCCTGCTCCACCCGGTGGATCACGGCCGCGTCCAGGCCGAAGCCGGCGCAGAAGGTGAAGTAGCGGTCGTCGGCCCGGCCCAGCCCGATCGTGCGGGACCGGCCCAGCCGCAACCCCTCCAGGATCATGCTCGTGCCGTCCGCCCACTCCCGGGGCAGCCCGAGGGCGCGGGCGAAGACGTTGGTCGAGCCGCCCGGCACGGTGGCCAGCGCCGGCAACCGCTCCGCCGGAGAGCCGCCGGTGCGGATCGTCGGGGGATCGGCGGTCATCAGGCCGTTGACCACCTCGTTGACCGTGCCGTCACCACCCAGGGTGACCACCAGGTCGACGCCCTCCTGGGCGGCCTCCCGGGCCAGGTCGGTGGCGTGGCCCCGGCGTCGGGTGTACCGCACCGACAGGTCTACTTGGCTGCGCAGTGCCCGGACCAGCACGTCCCGGCTGCGTTCGCTGGTGGTGGTGGCCTTCGGATTGACCACCAGGACGGCCCGCATGGCCGGCACTTTACGTGATGGGGCAGGGGTATCGTGGCCCGCGTGACGATCGACTCCGCGCCGGTTCCCGACACCCTGCGCTGGGCGGTACGCCTGCTGCGGGCCGAGGCCGTCGCCCTGGCGCTGCTCGCCGGCTGGCTGGTCTGGGCCGACCTCACCGCCACCACGACCGACCTGGTCTCGGCACTCTTCGTGACCGGGTTCGCCATCGCCGGTGCGGTCGCGCTCTGGGCGTTGGGCGGGGCACTGGCCCGCCGCCGGGCCGGTGCCCGCGCCCCGGCGATGGTGCTGGAGCTGATGCTGGTGCCGGTCGGCTGGTTCATGATCTCCGGCGGGCTGGGCTGGCTCGGCGTACCCCTGATCGTGCTCGGGGTGGGCGTCTGCGCGCTGCTGGTCAGCCCACCGACCACCCGGGCCCTGGGCTTCGGCTGACCGACGCCGCCGGACGCGGCGCGAAGCCGCCGGCCGGGGCCGGTCAGTAGCCGGCGGAGCGGCGGGTCAGCAGCGAGATGGTGGCCCGGCCCTGGGTGGACTCGGCCGCCGCCGCCGTGGTCAGCGCGGTGAGCACCTTCCAGGCGAACGAGGACTCCCCGGGCAGGGTTGCGCCGCGCACGGTCGGCACCGTCACCTCGACGGTCAGTGCGTCCTCGGTGACCGAGAACCGGCACTCCAGCTCGGCGTCGCGGGTGGCGATGGCGAGCAGCATCGCGCACGCCTCGTCGACCGCGATCCGCAGATCCTCGATCTCGTCGAGCGCGAACTGGAGGCGGGCCGCGAGCCCCGCCGTGGCGGTGCGCAGCACGCCCAGGTAGCCGCCGTCGGCGGGCACGGTGAGGTGCACGACGTCGTCGTCGGTCGCTGGCTGGCCGGTCAGTTGAGTCACGCCTCATCCCCCCGGTCCGGGACTCTACCCGGCCGGGCGGACGGGCGCGTGGCCGACGTCACCCCTTCGGCGGCGAGGCCGTGCAGGGCCGTCCCGTCGAGCCGGTAGGGCACCCACTCGGTCATCGGCTCGGCCCCGATCGAGGCGTAGAAGCGGGCGGCCGGGTTCCAGTCGAGCATCCACCACTCCAGCCGCCGGTAGCCGCGCTCCACACAGATCCCGGCGAGCGCGGCCAGCAGCGCCCGGCCGGCCCCGGTGCCCCGCCACGCCGGGCGGACGTACAGGTCCTCCAGGTAGATGCCGTGCACGCCGGCCCAGGTGGAGAAGTTGAGGAACCACAGCGCGAAGCCGACCGGCTGGTCGTCGTCGTCCACCGCGACATGCCCGAACAGCGCCGGAGCCGGCCCGAACAGGGCGGTGTCGAGCTGTGCCGGGGTCAGTCCGCAGCGGTCGGCGGCCTGCTCGTAGTCGGCCAGCTCGTGCACCATCGCGACGACGGCCGGCACGTCCCCAGGACGCGCCGGCCGGATCGTCGGTGCCGTGGTGGGCAGGCTCACGCCTGCTTGGTCTCCCAGAAGATCTTGGAGATCTCGTCGATCTTCTGGAGCAGCTCGTCGGCCTTGGCCGGGTCGGTGGCACCCTTGGCGCCGGCCGCGCCCGCCGCCTTGGTGGCCTCGTTGAACAGCTGGTGCAGGTGCGGGTACTTCTCGAAGTGCGGCGGCTTGAAGTAGTCGGTCCAGAGCACCCACAGGTGGTGCTTGACCAGGTCGGCGCGCTGCTCCTTGATCAGGATCGCCCGGGTGCGGAACTCGGGGTCCGTGTTCGCCTGGTACTTCTCGCAGATCATTTTGACCGACTCGGCCTCGATCCGGGCCTGCGCCGGGTCGTAGACGCCGCAGGGCAGGTCACAGTGTGCGCTGGCGGTCACACGGGGCGAAAGGATGCGGGGAAGTCGCATCAGGCTCCTCCATGGGGATGTTTGCGATGATCCGAGCCGACATTACTCCTGAGAACTTCCCCGGCAGGGGCGGAGGGAACACCTCGTGACGGTCGGCGGTTCCGGTCCCACCCTTCGGTTGCGCGCCCCGTTCACCGCCGTCGGCGTGACCGGGCCGTCCATGTCGCCCACCCTGCGCCACGGCGACGCGCTGCTGGTCCGCCGGGGTGGCCGGCCCGTCCGCCCCGGCGACGTGGTGGTGGCCGTGTTCCGCAGCCGCCCGGACCTGTTGGTGGTCAAGCGCGCCGTCCGTCCACAGGACGGCGGATGGTGGCTGCACGGTGACAACGCGCTGGTCACCGACGACTCCCGGGCGTACGGGGTGGCCGACGTGCTGGGCCGGGTGGTGTTCCGCTACTGGCCCCACCCCGGTCGGCCGGCCGGGGCACCGATATGACCCTCCTCACAACCCGGTACCGGTGGCCTGACTATGCTCGGGAGGTGCCCGGGTGACCCCCGTACCGCGTGTCGCCGCTCCGCCTCACCTCGCGCCCTCGCGCCGGCCGCTCCGTCTGTTCGACAGATCCTGGAGTCACCATGTCTGCGTCCACCGTGGATCCCGCTGATCCCGTCTTCCGACTGCACCTCGGCGGCAAGCTCGCCGTCGCCTCGACCGTCCCGCTGACCAGCCGCGAGGACCTCTCGCTCGCGTACACCCCGGGGGTGGCCCGGGTGTGCGAGGCGATCGCCGCCGACCCCGCGCTGGTCGACGACTACACCTGGGTGTCGCACACCGTCGCCGTCGTCACCGACGGCTCCGCCGTGCTCGGCCTCGGCAACATCGGCCCCCGCGCGGCGCTGCCGGTGATGGAGGGCAAGGCGGTGCTGTTCAAGCAGTTCGCCGGCGTCGACGCGGTGCCGGTCTGCCTGGACACCCAGGACGTCGACGAGATCGTGGCGACGGTCCGGGCCCTCGCCCCCTCGTTCGGCGGGATCAACCTGGAGGACATCAGCGCCCCGCGCTGCTTCGAGGTGGAACGGCGGCTCGACGAGGCGCTGCCCATCCCGGTCTTCCACGACGACCAGCACGGCACCGCGATCGTGGTGCTGGCCGCGTTGCGCAACGCGGCGTCCCTGCTCAACCGCAAGCTCGGCGACCTGCGGGTGACGGTCAGCGGGGCCGGCGCGGCCGGCGTCGCGGTCACCCACATGCTCGTCGCCGGGGGAGTGGACCCCGAACAGGTGGTGGTCTGCGACTCCCGGGGCGTGATCGGCCGGCACCGCGACGACCTGACCGAGACCAAGGCGTACCTCGCCGAGACCACCAACGCGCAGGGGCGGCGCGGTGACGTCACCGAGGCGCTGCGCGGCGCGGACGTGCTGATCGGCGTCTCCGGCGGGCGGATCCCCGAGGCGGCGGTCGCCGGGATGGCCCCCGGTGGCATCGTCTTCGCGCTGGCCAACCCCACCCCCGAGGTGGACCCGGAGGTCGCCGCCCGGCACGTGGCGGTGGTCGCCACCGGACGCAGCGACTACCCCAACCAGATCAACAACGTGCTCGCCTTCCCCGGGGTGTTCCGGGGCGCGCTGGACGCCCGGGCCACCCGGATCACCGACGGGATGAAGGTGGCCGCCGCCGACGCGATCGCCGGGGTGGTCGACGGGGCGCTCAGCGCGGACGCCATCGTGCCGTCCCCGCTCGACCCCCGGGTCGCCCCGGCGGTGGCGGCGGCGGTGGCCCAGGCGGCCCGCCACGAGGGCGTCGCCCGCGCCTGAGCGACAGGCGGCGGGCACCCCACGCGCCCGGCGAACAGGTGCGCAGGGTCCGGGTCGGTCGGCCCGGACCCTGCGGGAACGATCGTCGCGCTGTTACGGTGCGGATCATGCGTGCCGCCTATGCCTCCCGGTTCGACGCCGACAACCCGCTCGCCGCGCTCACCGTCGGCGACCGTCCCGAGCCCGCCCACCTCGACGACGACTGGGTGACGGTGCAGGTGCGGGCCAGTTCGCTCAACCACCACGACCTGTGGTCGCTGCGCGGGGTCGGGCTCGCCGACGGTCAACTGCCGATGATCCTGGGCTGCGACGCGGTCGGCACCGACCCGGACGGCAACGAGGTGGTGATCTACCCGGTGCTGCCTACCCCCGGCGATCCGCGGGGCGTCTCCATCCTCTCCGAGCACTACCAGGGCACCCTGGCCGAGCGGGTGGCCGTACCCCGGATGAACCTGCTGCCGCTGCCGACCGGCCTGTCGGCGACCGACGCGGCCTGCCTGCCGACCGCCTGGCTCACCGCGTGGCGGATGCTCACCACCCGGGGCCGGATCGCCGACGGCGAGGCGGTGCTGGTGCAGGGGGCCGGCGGCGGGGTCGCCACCGCCGCCGTCGCGCTCGGCCTGGCGCTGGGCAAGCGGGTGTACGCCACCAGCGGCGACGCCGCCAAGCGGGACCGCGTCGCCGCGCTGGGGGCGACCGCGCTGGAACCCGGCGCCCGGCTGCCGGAGCGGGTCGACGTGGTGATCGAGACGGTCGGCGCGGCCACCTTCGACCACTCGTTGAAGTCGGCCGCCCCGATGGCCCGGATCGTGGTCGCCGGGGCGACCTCGGGTCACCTGCCGCCGGTGAACCTGCGCCGGGTCTTCGCCATGCAGCTGGAGATCCTCGGCACCTCGATGGGCACCCCGGACGAGCTGACCGAGCTGCTCGCCTTCTGCGCCGAGCACGAGGTACGCCCGGTGGTCGACAGCGTGGTCCCGTTCAGCCGGGTGGCCGACGCCTTCGCCCGGCTGCACTCCGGTGCGGTCTTCGGCAAGGTCGTGGTCGACCACACCGCCTGACCCGTCGCTCAGAGGCGGTCGTCGAGGGTGGCGATGTCCCCCCGGGTGGCCGAGGCGGGCAGCCGGTCCCGGGCGGCCGCGTCGCCGTAGAGCGTCCAGCGGAGGAACTCGACGATGGTGTCGGAGACCACCCGCAGGGCCGTGTCGTCACCGAGCAGTACCCGGCCGTGGTCGCCCCGGGTCAGGCTGAGCATCGCCTTGGGCCACGGCACCGCGTCGTAGACGGCCTTGCCGGCGGCGTAGTCGACCACCTCGTCGGCCCGGCCGTGCACGAAGAGCTGCGGGGCGGCGGCCCCCGCGAAGGCGGTGCCCACGCCCAGCCCGGTCCCGGCGAGGACCACCCCGGCGCGCAGCCGCTCGTCCCGGCCGGTGGTGAACAGGCCGATGGTGGTCACGCCGCCGGCCGAGTGCCCGGCGGCGGCCACCCGGTCGGTGGCCAGCCGGCCGCGCAGCGGGTCACCGGCCTTCGCGTCCAGCGCCAGGACCTTGTCCAGCACGTACGACACGTCGGCGGGCTGGTTGAGCACGTCCAGGACGCTGCCGTCGGTGCCCTTGCCGGTGTGCGGGAAGGTCGGCGCGGCCACCACGAAACCGGCCGCCGTCCAGCGGGTGGTCAACGCCCGGTAGTCGGTCGGCCGCCCGTCGAGGCCGTGGCTGAACGCCACCACCGGGAACCGGCCGGCCGCCACCGGGGCGTCGCGCTGCGCCGCTCCACCGGCGGTGCCCCGGGCCGGATACCAGAGGGTCACCGGCAGCGGGCGGTCGCCGCCCCGGTTCAGCCGCAGCTCCCGTACGCCGACCGCGAACGCCCGCGTCGGCGCGGTCCCGGCGGGAACGCGCGACGCCTGCGGGGTGGCCTGCGGCGCGGTCGCCTCCGGCGTCGGCGACGGGGCGGCGGGGGGCGCGGACGGCGACGCCGAGCAGCCGACGAGGCCGGCGGCGAACAGCGCGGCGGTCAGCAGGACCGGGATACGACGACGGGACATGAGAACGATTGTGCCTGCCCGTCGCGGCTGCCCGGCGGGCTACGGCCCGGCGTCGGCCAACCGGTCGTCGAGGGTGGTGACGCCCGGGCGGGTGGCGTCGGCGCGCAGCCGCCGGCCGGCGTCCCGGTCGTCGTAGAGGGTCCAGCGCAGGAAGTCGGTGACGGTGGCGAGCACCTGCTCGAAGCCCGGCCGACCCGGGGTGAGGTATTCGCCGTGACCCTGCCCGAGCACGCTGAGGAACGCCTTCGGGCCGCCCGCCCGCCGGTAGCCGGCCCGCCCGACGGCCAGCGGCACCACCGGGTCGGCGGTGCCGTGCACGAACAGCAGCGGGGCGCTCGGCCCGGCGAAGGCACCGGCCAGTCCACCCCCGGCGATGATCACGCCGGAGCGCAGCCGGGTCGGGTGGCCGGAGGTGAACATGCCGGCCGTGGTGAAACCGCCCGCCGAGTGCCCGGTCGCCGCGAACCGGCCCACGTCCAGGTGCCCGGCGAGCGGGTCACCGGCGCGGGCGTCCAACCGGACCAGGTGCCGGATCACCCGCCAGCCGTCGGCGGGCTGGTTACGGACGTCGGCGCGGCTGAACCGGGCCGCCCGTCGGTTGGTGTAGGGGTAGGTCGGCGCGGCCACCACGAAACCGGCGGCGGCCCACCTGACGGCCAACGCGGCGTGCAGCGCGGGGAGGCTGTGCAGGCCGTGGCTGTGCACCACCACCGGGAACCGGCCCGGGGCGACCCGGCCACCCACGCCCGGATACCAGAGCGTCACCGGCAGCGGGCGCGGCCCGGCCGGATCGACGGTGAGGGTGCGCACCGCGACCGGCAGGGCGTGGTCCGGGGCGTGCCGGGCCGGCGTCGGCGGTGGCGGGTCGGTGGCGGCGGCGGCCGGGCCGCAGCCGGCGAGCAGCGCGGCCAGCACCACGGCGCACAGCCGCCTCACCCCCATGCCTGCACGGTAGGTGGTCGACGGACCGGTCCGGCCCGGCCGTCCGGACGATGGTGGTCACCGCCCCGGTCGGTCCGGCTCCACCGCTCGGTCCGCCCCGGCCAGCACCGCCCGGGTCTGCCGGGCGATCTCCCGCTCCTCGTCGGTGCCGACCACGCAGACGCTGACCGGCGCGCCGGCCGGGGAGATCACCCGGTCGCCGGTGCCGGCGTTGCGGTCGGGGTCGACGGCGATGCCGAGCCGGTCCAGTCCGGCCAGGGCGGCGGCCCGTACCTCGGGGGAGTGCTCGCCCACCCCGGCGGTGAAGGTGATCGCGTCCGTCCCGCCCAGCAGCGCGTGGTAGGCCCCGACGTAGCCGGTGATCCGCCGGCAGTAGACGTCGAAGGCGAGGACCGCGCCGGGATCTCCGGCGGCCCGACGGGACTGCACCTCCCGCATGTCGTTGGCCCCGGCCAGCCCGAGCAGCCCGCTGCGGTGGTTGAGCAGGTCGTCGATCTCGTCGACGCCCATCCCGCCCGCGCGGCGCAGGTGGAAGATCACCGTCGGGTCGAGGTCCCCGCTGCGGGTGCCCATCACCAGCCCTTCCAGCGGCGACATCCCCATCGAGGTGGCCACGCTGCGTCCGCCGTCCACCGCGCAGGCGCTCGCCCCGTTGCCCAGGTGCAGGCTGATGGTGCGCAGCCGGTCGTACGGCCGGTCGAGCAGCTCGGCGGTGCGCCGTGACACGTACGCGTGCGAGGTGCCGTGGAAGCCGTACCGGCGGATGTCGTGGCGGCGGGCGGTGTCCAGGTCGATGGCGTACGTGGCGGCGGACTCGGGCAGGGTGTGGTGGAACGCGGTGTCGAAGACCGCCGCCTGGGCGACGTCCGGCAGCAGTTCCCGGGTGACCTCGATGCCGGCCAGGTTCGCCGGGTTGTGCAGGGGTGCCAGCGGCACCAGCTCCCCGATCGCGGCGACGACCGCGTCGTCGATCCGGACCGGCGCGCTGAACCGCCGGCCGCCGTGCACCACCCGGTGCCCCACGGCGGTCAGCCCGGTCAGGTCGAGCCGGCCGAGGACGTCCCGGACGGCGGTGGCGTGGTCGGGCGGGCCGCCACCCGGCTCGCCGACCCGCTCCACGGTGCCGGAGTCGACGGTCGACCCCCCGGCGTAGAGCCGGTACTTCACCGACGACGACCCGCAGTTGAGCACCAGCACCCGGTCGGTCACGACCCCTCCTTTGACGATCCGGCCGCCTGGATGGCGGTGATCGCCACGGTGTTGACGATGTCGGCGACCTTCGCGCCCCGGGACAGGTCGTTGACCGGTCGGCGCAGGCCCTGCATCACCGGCCCGACGGCCACCGCCCCCGCCGACCGCTGTACCGCCTTGTACGTGTTGTTGCCGGTGTTGAGGTCCGGGAAGATGAACACGGTGGCCCGGCCGGCGACCGTGCTGCTCGGCAGCTTCGTCGCCGCGACCTGCGGGTCGATCGCCGCGTCGTACTGGATCGGCCCCTCGACCAGCAGGTCGGGCCGGCGCTCGCGGACGAGCCTGGTGGCGGCGGCGACCTTCTCCACGTCGGCTCCCGCGCCGGAGTCCCCGGTCGAGTACGACAGCATCGCCACCCTCGGCTCGATGCCGAACCGGGCCGCCGTGTCGGCCGAGGAGATGGCGATGTCGGCGAGCTGGGCGGCGTCCGGGTCGGGGTTGACCGCGCAGTCGCCGTAGACCAGCACCCGGTCGGCGAGCAGCATGAAGAACACGCTCGACGCCACCGAGACACCGGGCACGGTACGGATGATCTCGAAGGCGGGGCGGATGGTGGCGGCGGTGGTGTGGGTGGCCCCGGAGACCATCCCGTCGGCGTGCCCGGTGGCCACCATCATGGTGCCGAAGTAGTTGGGTTGGGCCACGATGTCGTGCGCGATCTCGGCGGTGACGCCCCGGTGGGCGCGCAGCGCCGCGTACCGGGTGGCGAACTCGTCCCGCCAGGCGCTGCCGGCCGGGTCGACCACCTGCGCGCCGGTCAGGTCGATGCCCAGCTCACGGGTGCGACGGGCCACCTCGTCCGGGCGGCCGAGCAGGGTCAGCTCGGCGACCCCCCGGCGGAGCAGGATCTCGGTGGCCCGCAGGATGCGCTCGTCGGTGCCCTCGGGCAGCACCAGCCGGCGGCGGTCGGCGCGGGCCCGGTCGATCAGGTCGTACTCGAACATCAGCGGGGTGACCCGCTCGGAGCGGCTGACCCGCAGCCGGCGGGCCAGGTCGACGGTGTCGACGTGACCCTCGAACGCGCCGAGCGCGGCCTCCACCTTGCGCGGGTTGGCCGGGCCGGGCCGGCCCTCGATGTGGCTGGACGCCTCGACCGTGTCGTAGCTGTCGCTGGTCACCGAGAGCACGGCGAAGCCGGTGTTGAGCCGTTCGACCAGGCGCATCGCCCGGGGGTCGGGCTGTTCGCCGAGGGTGAGCACCACGCCGGCGAGCGAGACCTGCCCGGCGACGTGCGCGGTGGCCGCCGCGACCAGCAGGTCGGCCCGGTCGCCCGGGGTGATCACCAGGGCCCCCTCGGTGAGGTGGTCGAGCAGGGTCGGCACGTGCGCCGCGCCGACCACGTAGTCGAGCACGTCCCGGCCGAGGGCGGCGTCGTCGCCGGCCAGCAGGGTCGCGTCGAGCGCCGCCGCCACCTCGGCCACCGTCGGCGCCGACACGCTCGGCACCTCCGGGATGGCGTACGCGGGGACGGGCAGCTCCGGCAGGGTCAGCGCCCCGGTCACCCGGTTGGCGATCACCGCCAGCACCGTCGCGCCCAGGTCGGCCAGATCGTGGTACGCCCCGCGCGCCGCCGCCGTGACCGCCTCCGGTTGCTGCCCGAAGCCGTCGACCACGGGCACCACGACGCTGCCGAACTCGGTGGCCAGCCGGGCGTTGAAGGCCAGCTCCCGGGGGCCGGCGGTGTCCCCGCCGTCGGTGAAGTCGCTGCCCACCACGATCACCGCCGGGCAGCGCCGCTCCACCGCCCGGTACCGCTCGACGATCCGGGAGATCAGCTCCTCCCGCCGGCCGTCGGCGACCAGGGCCGCCGCCTCGGCGTACGTGGTGCCGGTCAGGTCGGCCTGGGGCAGGTCGATCCGGTAGCGGTCGTGCAGCAGGGCGAGGATCGGGTCGTCGCCGGTGTCGGAGACCAGCGGCCGGAACACGCCGATCCGTTCGACCTGCCGGGAGAGGAGTTCCGCGAGGCCGAGGGCGATGGTCGACTTACCCCCGCCGGACCCCACGCTGGTCAGGTAGACGCTGCGGGCCACGGCACCACCCTAGGAGATCACGTCGGCTCCCGCCCGGGACCTTCGCCCTGAACCGTCGCCGGCAGGTGCCCGCAGGTGCGACCCGAGTCTCATTAGTGGGACGGGCTGGAAGCTGAGTGATCCTCGTGCCTAAACTCGCATCCCATGACTGCCGACCGCCTGAGCAGGAAAAATGCGCCATCCAAAGGATCGAAGCCCATGGGCGCGCTCGGTGTTCGGTCGGCCGCCGATCCACATCGTACCGATGACGTGACGGTAGTCGATGGGCCGACCGTGGTGCTCGACCGCACCGTCGGCCCGACCGACGGCCCCACCGCGTTGATCGCCGCCGTGCCCCCGCCGGTCCCGGTCTTCGTCGACCCCAGCGGCCGCCGCCACTCCCGGCTGCGCTGGCTCGCGTACGCCCTGGGGCTGGTGGTCCTGATCTACTCCGGGCTGGTCGGGATCAGCTTCGCTGGGGGCATCGCCCCGCACGCGGTGCTCCCCTTCGTCGACGAGGTCGCGCAGCCCGAGCGGTCGTCGCCGCCGGCCCGGACGGCCACCACCACCCCGGCCACCCCCGCCACGACCACCGGCGCCGTGGCACCGAGCGTCGCCCCCCGGGCACCCCGGGGCAGCGGACCGGCCGTCGCCCCGGTCACCCCGTCCGCCACCGGCGGCACCGTCAGTCCCTCGCCGTCGCCGAGCGCCAGCCGGTCGCCGGGCCGCAGCCCGGCCACCTCCACGGCGTCGCCCCGACCGACCCGGTCGACGCCGCCGGCCACCACGCCGAACCCGCCGACGCCCACCGACGAGCCGCCCGCCCTGCCCGACCCGCTGCCCGGCGGTGCCGACGGCGTCCGCGTCGATGGTTGAGCCGGCCGGCCCGAGCACCCGCCGTCGCACACCCGGGCCGACCCGCCGTCGCACCCCCGGCCCGGCCCGACGACGTCGGCCGGTGCCGCAGCCGAGCGGAATCCTGCTGGGCACGGTGCTCGCGCTGCTGGCCGGTGTGCTGCTGGTCGGCGCGTACGCCAACGCGTCCTTCGCCCCGGACCGCCGCAACGACGTCGCCGGGCAGCGGGACGTACCGACCTCGGTGGTGACCGGCGGGCCGATCATCAGCGCCAGCAGCGAGCTGGTCCGCTCCTACCGGCTGCCGCCGCGCACCATCGCGTTGACCTTCGACGACGGCCCCCACCCGGTCTGGACCCGCGAGGTGCTCAAGGTCCTGGCCGCCCACGAGGTCAAGGGCACGTTCTTCGTGCTGGGCTCGCAGGTCGCCCGGCACCCCGAGGTGGCCCGCGAGCTGACCGACGGCGGGCACCAGCTCGGCGTGCACACCTTCACCCACCCCGACCTCGCCGAACTGCCGGCGTGGCGGCAACGCCTGGAGTACGCCCAGACCCAGCTCGCCGTGGCCGGGGCCACCGGCATGCGGACCTCGCTGGTGCGCTTCCCGTACTCGTCGCATCCGGGCGCGATCGACAACCGGGACTGGCCGGTGGTCACCGCCGCCGGTGACCTGGGCTACCTGACCTTCCTCAACGACACCGACAGCCAGGACTGGTCGCTGCCCGGAGTGGACCGGATCGTCGAGAACGCGGCCCCCGACGGGGACTCCGGTGCGGTGACCCTCTGGCACGACGCCGGCGGGGACCGGTCGCAGACCGTCGCCGCCCTCGACCGGTTCATCCCGATGATGAAGGAACGGGGGTACCGGTTCGTCACCGCGACCGAGGGGCTGAACCTCGCCTTCGCCGCCGCCGGGGTCGACCACCGGATGGACGCCGCCACCCCCGCCGGCACCGGGGAACGGTGGCGTGGCCGGACGCTGATCTGGGCGGTGCAGGGCGCCGACCGGATGCTGACCGTGTTCGGTGTGCTCTTCGTCGTCGTCGGCGTGCTCACCGTGGGCCGTACCCTCGTGTTGTTCGTGCTGGCCGGGCGGCACGCCCGACGGCGGCGGGCCCGGGACTGGAGCTGGGGGCCGCCGGTCACCGCGCCGGTCTCGGTGATCGTCCCGGCGTACAACGAGAAGGAGGGGATCGCGGCGGCGGTCCGCTCCCTGGCCGGCGGCGACCATCCGGGCGGGATCGAGGTGATCGTCGTCGACGACGGCTCCACCGACGGCACCGCCGACATCGTCGACGCGCTCGGCCTGCCCAACGTCCGGGTGGTCCGCAAGCCCAACGGCGGCAAGCCCAGCGCCCTGAACACCGGCCTGGCGCTGGCCCGGCACGACCTGATCGTGATGGTCGACGGGGACACCGTCTTCGAGCCCGACGCGGTCCGCCGGCTGGTGCAGCCCTTCGCCGACCCGCAGGTCGGCGCGGTGGCCGGCAACGTCAAGGTCGGCAACCGGCGCAGCCTGATCGCCAAGTGGCAGCACATCGAGTACGTCATCGGGTTCAACCTCGACCGGCGGCTCTACGAGACGCTGCGCTGCATGTCCACCGTGCCGGGCGCGATCGGCGGGTTCCGGCGGGAGGCGCTGCGCTACGCCGGGGGGATGACCGACGACACCCTCGCCGAGGACACCGACATCACCATCGCCCTGGGCCGGGCCGGCTGGAAGGTGGTCTACGAGGAGACCGCCCGCGCCTGGACGGAGGCCCCGGCGACCATGGGCCAGCTCTGGAAGCAGCGCTACCGGTGGAGCTACGGCACCATGCAGGCGATGTGGAAGCATCGGCGCTCGGTGCTCGACCGGGGCGCGTCGGGCCGGTTCACCAGGCGCTGCCTGTTCTTCCTCAGCCTCTTCGGGGTGCTGCTGCCGCTGCTCGCGCCGGTGATCGACCTGCTGGCCCTGTACGGCCTGTTCTTCCTCGACCGCCGGGCCACGGCGGTGGCCTGGCTGGTCATGCTCGGCGTGCAGACCCTCACCGCCGTGGTGGCGTTCCGGCTGGACCGGGAGAAGCTCGGGGTGCTGTGGGTGCTGCCCCTGCAACAGTTCGTCTACCGGCAGCTGATGTACCTGGTGATGGTGCAGGCGGTGGTCACCGCGCTGACCGGCGGGCGGCTGGGCTGGCAGAAGCTGCGGCGTACCGGCCTGGAGCCGGCGGTGCGCAACGGCTGACCGCCCCCGGGTCCGGTGCGGGGCCCGGGGTGCGCGCCCGCCTTCCGCCCGTCCCGGGGGCCGCCGTCGGAATCAGTCCTCGTCGAGGTCGTCGAGGCGGGCCAGCCAGGTGGCGAACCGCTCGACAGGCGTCTCGAACTCGGGGTTGAGGTCGACGAAGTCGCGCAGCCGCTCGCCCAGCCACTCCAGGGTGACCTGCTCGTCGCCCCGGCGCTGCACCAGCTCCTCGATCCCACGATCGGTGAAGTACACCGTGTTCCTCGTTCCTCGCTGACGGGCCCGGCCCGCCCCCTGACAGGGGGCGGGCCGGGTGGGTCGGAATGGATCAGGGGCGGGGCAGCGCGGCGTCGATCAGCGCGGTCTGCTCCACCTCGTGCATCTTGGCCGAGCCGACCGCCGGGGCGGCGGCGGCGGGCCGAGAGATGCGGCGCAGCCGGACGTCGGCCAGGTGCTCCAGCAGGTTGAGCGCGACGAAGCTCCACGCCCCCTGGTTGGCCGGCTCCTCCTGCACCCAGGCGAAGTCCTCCGCGTTCGGGTACGCCGCCAGCGCGTCCCGGATCTCCTGCACCGGCAGCGGGTAGAGCTGCTCGATCCGGACGATCGCGGTGTCGGTGACGCCCCGCTCCTGCCGAGCGGAGAACAGGTCGTAGTAGACCTTGCCCGAGCAGAGCAGCACCCGCTTGACCTGTTCCGGCGCGGGGGCGGCGGTGTCGGCCAGCACCGGGGCGAAGGTGCCGGTGGTGAAGTCCTCCACCGGGCTGACGCAGAGCTTGTGCCGCAGCAGCGACTTCGGCGTGAACACCACAAGCGGCTTGCGCTTGGGCGACAGGGCCTGCCGGCGCAGCAGGTGGAAGTAGTTCGCCGGGGTGGTCGGGATGGCCACCCGCATGTTGTCCTCGGCGCACATCTGCAGGAACCGCTCGGGACGGCCGGAGGTGTGGTCCGGGCCCTGCCCCTCGTGGCCGTGCGGCAGCAGCAGGGTCACCGCGGAACGCTGGCCCCACTTCACCTCGCCGGAGGAGATGAACTCGTCGATCACCGACTGGGCGCCGTTGACGAAGTCACCGAACTGCGCCTCCCAGCAGACCAGCGCGTTGACGTTCTCCACCGAGTAGCCGTACTCGAAGCCCATCGCCGCGTACTCGCTCAGCAGCGAGTCGTGCACGAAGAACCGGGACCGCTCGCCGTCGGCGGTGAGCGACTTCAGCGGCAGGTGGTCCTCGCCGGTCTTGGCGTCGACGATCGAGGCGTGCCGCTGGACGAAGGTGCCCCGGCGGGAGTCCTGCCCGGCGAGCCGGACGGTGACCCCGTCGTGCAGCAGCGCGCCGAAGGCGATGATCTCGCCGTACCCCCAGTCGATGTTGCCCTCGGCGGACATCCTGGCCCGCCGGTCGAGCAACTGCTGGATGCGCTTGTGCGGGGTGAAGCCCTCGGGCAGGTTGACGTGCGCCTCGCCGATGGCCTTGACCACGGCGGCGTCGGTGGCGGTCGCCACCTGCGGCTCCGGCTCGTCGGCGCGGCTGGACCGGCTGACCTGGCGCGGGGTGGTGGCGGCGTCCCGGGTGGCCTTGAAGACCCGCTCCAGCTGCGCCTGGTAGTCGCGCAGTAGCTCCTCGGCGTCCTCGACGGTGATGTCGCCCCGGCCGATCAGCTCCTCGGTGTAGAGCTTGCGGACCGAACGCTTCGAGTCGATGATCTTGTACATCTGGGGGTTGGACATCGACGGGTCGTCACCCTCGTTGTGCCCGCGCCGCCGGTAGCAGACCATGTCGATCACGACGTCCTTGTTGAACGCCTGCCGGTACTCGAAGGCCAGCCGGGCCACCCGGACCACGGTCTCCGGGTCGTCGCCGTTGACGTGGAAGATCGGCGCCTGGATCATCCGGGCCACGTCGGTGCTGTAGAGGCTGGACCGGCTGTACTCCGGGGCGGTGGTGAAGCCGACCTGGTTGTTGACCACCACGTGCACGGTGCCGCCGGTGCGGTAGCCACGCAGCTGGGACAGGTTGAGCGTCTCGGCGACGACCCCCTGGCCGGCGAACGCGGCGTCACCGTGCACCGCCAGCGGCAGCACGGTGTAACCCTCGAGCTTGAGGTCGATGCGGTCCTGCTTGGCCCGGACGATGCCCTCCAGTACCGGGTCCACCGCCTCCAGGTGCGACGGGTTCGCCACCACCGACACCTTGACCGAGTGGTCGCCGTCCGGGGTGGTGAACTTGCCGTTCTGGCCCAGGTGGTACTTCACGTCGCCGGAGCCCTGGGTGGAGCGCGGGTCGAGGTGCCCCTCGAACTCCGAGAAGATCTTCTCGTACGGCTTGCCGACGATGTTGGCCAGCACGTTGAGCCGGCCCCGGTGCGCCATGCCGATGACGACCTCGTCCAGCCCGTCCTCGGCGGACGCCTCCAGCACCTCGCCGAGCAGCGGGATCAACGACTCGCCGCCCTCCAGCGAGAACCGCTTCTGGCCGACGTACTTGGTCTGCAGGAAGGTCTCGAACGCCTCGGCGGCGTTGAGCCGGTTGAGCACGTGCTTCTGCTCGTCGGCGGCCGGCTTCTCGTAGCGGCGCTCGATCCGCTCCTGGATCCAGCGGCGCTCCTCCGGGTCCTGGATGTGCATGTACTCGATGCCGAGTCGACGGCAGTACGAGTCGCGCAGCACGCCGAGGATCTCGCGCAGCTTCATCCGCTGCTTGCCGGCGAAGCCGTTGACCGGGAAGGTGCGGTCGAGGTCCCACAGGGTCAGCCCGTGCTGGAGGACGTCCAGGTCGGGGTGCTTGCGGATGGTGAACTCCAGCGGGTCGGTGTCGGCCATCAGGTGGCCCCGGACCCGGTAGGCGTGGATCAGCTCGTGCACCCGCGCGGTCTTGTTGATCTGACCCTCGGAGTCGACGGCCACGTCCCGCATCCAGCGCACCGGCTCGTACGGGATGCGCAGCGAGGTGAAGACCTCGTCGTAGAAGCCGTGCTCACCGAGCAGCAGCTCGTGCATGACCTTGAGGAACTCGCCGGACTGCGCGCCCTGGATGATCCGGTGGTCGTACGTGCTGGTCAGCGTGATGATCTTGCTGACCGCCAGTTCGGCCAGGGTCGCCTCGCTCATCCCCTGGTACGGCGCGGGGTACTCCATCGCGCCGACCCCGATGATCGCGCTCTGCCCCTGCATCAGCCGGGGGATCGAGTGCACCGTGCCGATGCCGCCCGGGTTGGTCAGCGAGATCGTCGTGCCCGAGTGGTCCTCCATGGTCAGCTCGTTGCGGCGGGCGCGCCGGACCACGTCCTCGTACGCCTGCCAGAACTGCCGGAAGTCCATCTGCTCGCAGCCCTTGATGGACGGCACCACCAGGTTGCGGGAGCCGTCGGGCTTGGTCAGGTCGATGGCGATGCCCAGGTTGACGTGCTCCGGGCGGACCATCGCCGGCTTGCCGTCCACCTCGGCGAAGGAGTTGTTCAGCTCCGGGTGCGCGACCACGGCCCGGACCAGCGCGTACCCGATCAGGTGGGTGAAGCTGACCTTGCCGCCGCGCCCCCGGGCGAGGTGGTTGTTGATCACGATGCGGTTGTCGACCAGCAACTTGGCCGGGACCGCGCGCACGCTGGTGGCGGTCGGCACGGACAGCGAGGCGTCCATGTTCTGCACGATCCGGGCGGCCACCCCGCGCAGCGGTGTGGTGCCGGCGGCGCTGGCCGTCGGCGCCTTCGCCGCCGGCTTTGCCGGGGCGGCCTTCTCCGTGGCCGCCGGCTTCGCGGCGGGGGCGCTCTTCGCGGTGGCGCTCTTCGCGGTGGCCGGCTTCGCGGCGGCGGCCGACTTGGTCGCGGCGGTCGGCTTGGCGGCGGCCGACGCGGTGCCGGTCGCCGGCCCGGCGTCGGTCGTCGCCGGCTTGGCGGCGGGCCCGGTCGCGACGGTGGCGGCCGGCTCCTGCTGCCCGGCCGGCTCCTGTTGCCCGGCCGGCTGCGGTGTCGCCGCACCACCGTCAGCCGGGCGCGGGGTCGCCGCGCCGGGGGCCGGTCGGTAGTCGGCGAAGAAGTCGTGCCAGGCCGAGTCGACGCTCGACGGGTCGGCGAGGTAGCGCTGGTACATCTCCTCGACGATCCACTCGTTCGGGCCGAAACCCGCCAGTGGGTTCTCCTGCGAAGTCTGCTGGGTCGACACGGCCGGTAATCGCCTCTTTCACGCGGGTCTGTGTGTCACGCGGTGTCCGCCGTCGTCCTTACTTGCACGTGGACGGGCGTCGGCTCCCAGGCTACGCCGCGGAAACACCATAGGCATTTCCGCCTCCACGGGGTGTGCGGTTTCACAGAAGAAACCGAAAGTCAATCAGCTCTTCGTGTTCCGCCGACTCCTTAGCGCAGTGGTGCTGACCGCGTCACACGGTCACCCCGCCGGGCCGCCCGCACAGGCGCCGGCCCGGCGCGACGGGTCGTCGCACCGGGCCGGCGAGGAACGGGTCGGGTCAGGAGATGTCCCGCCGCCGCATGGTGAGCGTGCCGATCGCGCCAGCCACCACCGCGTACCCGATGAGGACCACCGCACCCGCCCAGCGCGGCGGGTTGCCCGGGATCTCGGTCCCGCTGACCATCAGCGACGACGCCAGCGACGGCACCAGCACCTGGAGGTCGTTGATCCAGTCGCCCCAGCGGGCGGCCAGGATGCTGATCGCGATGGCCGCGCCGACCGCGCCACCCAGGTAGAGCAGGATGCCGGTGACCGTGGCGCCGATCTGGCTGCGGATCAGCACCCCGATCCCCACGCCGAGCACCGACCAGAGCAGGTACGCCAGGCCGTTGAGCGCGGTGGCCCGCCAGACCGCGCCGCTGCCGAGCTGCGAGCCCAGGTCGACGCTGTTCATCACCAGTGCCCCGAAGGCCAGGTTGAACACGGTGGTGACCAGCCAGAACAGCACGGCCAGGATGGCCGCGGCGGCCAGCTTGGCCAGCATCACCGCCGTCCGGTGCGGCACGGTGAGGAAGGTGGTGGTGACCGTCTGGTGGAAGAACTCGCTGGTCACCACGATGATGCCGAGCAGCATCACGATCATCAGGCCGAAGAACTGCCCGTTGGTGTAGACGTTGGCGGCCAGGCTGTCCACCGACTGCGCCGCCTGGATCTGGTCGGCCTGGTCGGCCGGCACGTCGCCGAAGTTGTTGTTGGCCAGCGCGTCGGTCTGCAACCAGTTGATCAGGGCGGTGAGCGCCCACAGCGGCACCGTGATCAGCCCGAAGATCCACCAGGTGCTGGTGGTACGGATCTTCAACAGCTCGGATCGGACGAGGTTCATCGGATGCCCGCCTTCCCGGCCGTCAGCTCCAGGAACACCCGCTCCAGGTCGGGTCGTTCCGGGGTCAGTTCGTGCAGCTCGACCTTGGCGGCCAGCGCGGCCCGACCGATCGCCGGCGCGTCCACGCCGCTGACCAGCAGCACGCCGTGCTCGTCGGTCTCCACCGTCGCGGACTGCTCACGCAGTGCCACGGTCAACTCCTCGGCCTGCGGGGTGCGCACCCGCACCCGGCCGCCCTGCGACATCGAGCCGAGCACCTGCTCCACCGGACCCTGCCGGATCAGCTTGCCGGCTGCGATGATCACCACGTCGTCGGCGAGGAGCTGCATCTCGGACAGCAGGTGGCTGGAGACCAGCACGGTCCGCCCCTCGTGGGCCAGCCCCTTGAGGAAGCCACGCATCCAGCGGATGCCCTCCGGGTCGAGACCGTTGGCCGGCTCGTCGAGGATCAGCACCTGGGGGTTGCCGAGCATCGCGGCGGCGATGCCGAGCCGCTGCTTCATGCCCAGCGAGTAGCCCTTGAACTTGCGCTTCGCCGCCGGGGTGAGCCCGACCAGGGCCAGCGCCTCGTCGGCCCGGCTCTTCGGCAGGCCGGCCGCCGCGCAGATCACCCGCAGGTGGTTGATGCCGGTACGGCCCTTGTGCGCGCTGGACGCCTCCAGCACCGCGCCCACGTGCCGCAGCGGATCGGTCAGGTCGGCGTACCGCCGGCCCCCGATCGTCGCCGTGCCACCGGTCGGGGTGACCAGGTTCAGCAGCATCCGCAGGGTGGTCGTCTTACCCGCCCCGTTCGGGCCGAGGAAGCCGGTCACCCGACCGGACTCGACCGTGAAGGACAGGTTGTCGACCGCCCGGACGTTCTTGTACTGCTTGGTCAAACCGGACACGACGATCTGGCCGGTGCTGGGGCTCCACTGCCCGTCGGACATCGTTCTCCTCCCGTGCGGCGGTGCACGGGGCACCGCGTTCTGCGACGCCGTTGCGGAATGCGCCGCTGCCAGCCTTGCTGGTCAGGTCAAGTTACGCCATCAGCCCCGGTCGGTAGGCCCTGCTCCGACTCAGGCAGGAGCGGAGTCGTCCTCAGGGACGAGGGGCGGCGGGCAGCGCCACCCAGGTGGCGCGGGCCCGGCCCAGCAGTCCACCGGCACCGTCGTAGAGGCTGGTACGCACCACCGCCAGGCGTCCCTCGACGGTGTCCACCGCCCCGGTGACCACGTACTCCCCTCCGGGCGTGGGCAGCGCGTCCACCGTCACGGCGAGCCGGCCCAGCACGTACGGCCGGCCCGGGGCGATCACCGCCCAGCCCCCGGGGCAGTCCAGCGCCGCCCACACCGTCGGCGCGCTCACCTGGGCAGGCGTCCGCCACGGCGCGGCGGTCCGGCCGTCGGGCAGCCGTCCGGGGTGTATCCGCAGGCCGTCCGGGTGTTCCGGGCCGCAGACGTAGCAGCCGGGGAAGGGGTGGTCCACCAGCCCCGGGTACGTCGCCGAGGCGGCCCGCGCGGTCGCCGGGTCCACCGGGGGGACCGGGACGGGCGGATCACCGGCGGGGCGTACCTCGGCTACCAGGCGCCCCTCGGGGTCGCGCACGTCACCGTCGGTGAGGGTGAGCGGGGTGTCCAGCGGCGGCGGGCGGCGCAACGTCACCTCGACCGGCCCGTCCGCGCCGTACGCCCCGGCGAAGATCCCCGCGCTCCAGCCGCCGTTGCCCGTGCCGGGCGGCCCCTGGTACCGCGCCTCGATGATCATCGACCCTCCACCGTGTCGTCGGCCCGGCCGGCCGGGCCCCCGCAGCAGCCTCGCACGCGCCGGCCACGCCCCCCGACCGCCCCACCGGGCCCCTGGTCACGCCCGGGACCGGTCCCGCCGGCAGGCGTTCACCGGATCGACACCCGTCCCCGGCCGGCCGGCAACCCGGGGCACCTACACAGGTTCCATGGCTGTTCTGCATGCCGCTGGCGCACCCCTGACGACCAGTGGATACACCCTGCTGATCGCCGACGACCCGACCCAGGTCGCGGCCGCGCAACGCCTGCGCCACGAGGTGTTCGGCACCGAACTCGGCGCAACCCTGCGCCCGGGTGCCGCCGGGCTGGACACCGACGACCTCGACGTCCACTGCGACCACCTGATCGTCCGCGAGGAGCGCACCGGCGCGGTGGTCGGCACCTACCGGCTGCTGCCCCCCGGCCGCACCGACCGCCGGTACGCCGCCGGCGAGTTCGACCTGACCCCGCTCGAACCGCTACGCGACCTGCTGGTCGAGACCGGGCGCTCCTGCGTCCACCCGGACCACCGCTCCGGCGCGGTGCTCAACCTGATGTGGGCGGGCCTGACCCGCTACCTGCACCTGCGCGGGGTGAACTGGCTGGGCGGCTGCGCCTCGGTGCCGGTCGACGACGGCGGCCGGGCCGCCGCCGAGACGTGGGCGCTGGGCCGGACGGGACACCTCGCGCCCCCGCTGATGCGGGTCCGTCCACTGCGGCCGTGGTTCGCCGAGCCGGGTGCGGCGGCACCGGCGTCGGCCACCGGGGACCCCGCCGGGCGGGCGCTGATCCCCCCGCTGGTCCGCGGTTACCTGCGGCTCGGCGCGTGGGTCGCCGGGGAACCGGCGTACGACCCGGACTTCCGCTGCGCCGACTTCTACCTGCTGTTCTCGTTGGACCGGATGAACCCGCGCTACCGCCGGCACTTCCTGGGCGGGGTGACCCGGTGAGCGCCGAGTTGTGGTGCCCGACCGCCGGCTGCGGGCCGGACTGCCTGCCGGGGGAGGATCGGGCCGGGGTGTCGCCCGCCCGGCAGGTGGCGCGGCTGCTGGGCGTACTCGGGATGCTGCTGGCCGGGGGCGGCCTGACCGTACTGCTGCCGGTGTTGCCGGCGGCCGGGCGGGCGGCGGTGCTGCGGGCCTGGGCCCGGCGGACCGCCGGGGTGCTCGGGGTACGGCTGGTGGTGCGCGGGCGGCTGCCCCGACGACGGGCGCTGCTGGTCGCCAACCACGTCTCCTGGCTGGACGTGTTCGCGGTGCTGGCGGTCGCGCCGGCCCGGCTGCTGGCCAAGCGGGAGGTGCGGAGCTGGCCGGTGCTGGGACTGCTGGCCCGCGCCGGTGGCACGGTCTTCGTCGACCGGTCCCGGCCCCGGGACCTGCCGCGCACGGTGGCCCGGCTCGCGGCCG
Organism: Micromonospora sp. WMMD723; assembly: GCF_049863385.1. Taxonomy (NCBI): domain Bacteria; kingdom Bacillati; phylum Actinomycetota; class Actinomycetes; order Micromonosporales; family Micromonosporaceae; genus Micromonospora; species Micromonospora sp. WMMD723. The sequence continues at coordinate 778,793 of NZ_JBMKNR010000001.1, read as the reverse complement.
TGCTGCGCGCCGGTCACCCGGTCACGGTCTTTCCCGAGGGTACGACCTGGTGCGGCGTCGTCCCCCCGGCCGGCTGCCGACCGCGTCGGGGCTTCCGGCCGGCGGTCTTCCAGGCGGCGGTCGACGCCGGCGCCCCCGTGGTGCCGCTGCGGATCAGCTACCGCTGTGCTGCCACCGGCGCGACGACCACCACCGCGGCCTTCCTCGGCGACGACACGCTGTGGCGCTCGGTACGCCGGGTGCTGGCCGCCCGGGACCTGGTGGTCGACGTCGCGGTGACCGCCGCTCTGCACCCGGCCCCCGGGGCGGACCGCCGGGTGCTGGCCCGGGCCGCCGAGTCGGCCGTGCACCTGCTGCCGCCCCGCCCGGCCGCCGGCCACCCCACCCGGGCCGTCCCCGGCCCGGTGACCCCGCCGGGTCCGGTGGCCGGGTCCGGTGCGGTGGCCGTGTCCGTTCCGGCGACCCCGTCGGGTCTGGTGGCCGTGCCCGTTCCGGTGGCCGTGTCCGTTCCGGTGACCCCGTCGGGTCTGGTGGCCGGGTCCGGTGCGGTGGCCGCGCCGGGTGCGGTGGCCGGGTCCGGTGCGGTGGCCGCGCCGGCCCTCGGGACCGGCCTCGGCCTGGCCGCCTGACCCGAGGGCCGCGATCGTCAGTCGTGATCGACTCGTGGGGGCCGATGTTGCGGTGATCCGGTCGCGAGATACCGCTGGATCGGCCCAGATGAGTTGATCTTGCCGGCGGGCGGCGGGCGGCGGGCGGCGGGGCGCGGGTCGGGGCGGCGGGGCGGCGGGTGGGGGCGGGTGACTCGCGACAGTCTTGTTCTATCGCGATGTATCGCGTTATGCTTCCTCCGTGCAGTGGCGCGGCCGTCGGCCGTGACCCCGGAGGGAGACGTCATGACCAACTGGAAGGTCGACAGACCACAACGGATCACCATCGACGAGCCGGTCACCCGGCTCGACGTCCGCCTGATCACCGGGCGGCTCAACGTGGTCGGCACCGACGGGCCGGCGCGGATCGACGTCACCCGGGTCAGCAGTCGGCCGGTCCTCGTCGAGCACCGCGACGGCGTCCTGCGGATCGAACACGAACGCCCACCCCGCTGGCCCGGGTTCCTCTGGTGGCTCGGTCAGCTCGGTCGCCGGTTCCGGGCCGAGGTGTCCGTCGCCGTCCCGGCCGGCACCCTGGCCGACCTGCACCTGGTCGACGGCACGCTGGTCGCCTCCGGGTTGTCCCACGACACCACCGTGGACGTCACCTCCGGGCAGATCACCCTGATGGGGCTGGCCGGGCGCACCAACGCGCGGATCGTCTCCGGCCCGGTCGAGGCGCTCGGTGTCACCGGCGACCTCGTCCTGAACACGGTCTCCGGTGAGGTGACCCTCGCCGACAGTGCCGCCGGCCGGGTGCACGCCAACACCGTCTCCGGGGCGATCACCTGCGACCTGGACAACCCCCGGCGCAGCGACATCCGGCTCACCACCATCTCCGGGCCGATCACCGTCCGGGTCCGCGAGGACAGCGACCTCGCCGTCCACCTGCACACCACTTCGGGCCGGATCACCAGCGGGTTCCCCCAGGTCGGCGGCGAACCCGGCGTCGGCTCGGTCAAGGACAGCCACGGGGTGCTCGGCGCGGGCGCGGGTAAGCTCTGGGCGTCCGCGACGTCCGGCAGCATCGCGTTGCTCGCCCGGCCGGTGGACGCCGACCAGGAGGAGCTGCCGTGACCGCCGTGTTCAGCCACGGGCGGCTGCGGCTCTACCTGTTGCGGCTGCTCGACGACGGTCCCAAGCACGGCTACGAGCTGATCCGGCTGCTGGAGGAGCGCTTCCTCGGCCTGTACGCCCCGAGCGCCGGCACCATCTATCCCCGGCTGCAGCGGCTGGAGGCCGACGGTCTGGTCACCCACACCGCCGCCGGTGGCCGCAAGGTCTACGAGATCACCGAGGACGGCCGGGCCGAGCTGCGCCAGCGCGCCGACGAGCTGACCACCCTGGAGTCCGACATCTCCGCCTCGGTGGAGGACCTGTCCGCACTGGCCGGCGAGATCCAGACCGAGGTACGCGGCTCGGTGCGTGATCTCAAGCGGGAGCTGCGCGAGGCCACCCGGCAGACCCGGCAGACCCGCTGGGACCGGCCGGCTCCCGGCCCCACCCCCCGCCCGGCGACCCCCGCCGCCGACGGCTCCCCCCTGCTGGTCGACTTCGACAGGCGGCTGGCCGAGTTCACCGTCGAGGTGGGTGCGCTGGTACGGGCCGGGCGGCTCAGCGACACCCAGTTGCAGACCGCGATCCGGGTGCTCGACGGTGCGTTGGACGGGCTGCGCCGGCTGCTGCGGTGACCGCCCGTGCGCAGGGTGCGGGCCGGGACCGGGCGTGCTGCCGGTCGGGAGCCCGCGCCCGCGCGGCTTCACAGGCTTTTTGCAGGAAGCGTCCAGCACCGACGCAGCGACGTCACGGATGATGGCCAGCATGGCCGCTACCCAGACCGAGGCGCGACTGCTCGTCGTCGAGGACGACCCCAACATCCTCGAACTGCTCTCCGCCAGTCTCCGCTTCGCGGGGTTCGACGTGGCGACCGCCACCAGTGGCAGCGCGGCCCTGCATGCGGCCAAGGACCATCGTCCCGACCTGGTGGTGCTCGACGTGATGCTGCCCGACCTGGACGGCTTCGAGGTCATCCGGATGCTCCGCGAGGGCGGCACGCGTACCCCGGTGGTGTTCCTGACCGCCCGGGACGCCACCGACGACAAGATCCGTGGGCTCACCCTGGGCGGGGACGACTACGTCACCAAGCCGTTCAGCCTGGAGGAGCTGACCGCCCGGATCCGGGCGGTGCTGCGGCGTACGGCCACCGGCGAGCACGCCCCCTCCCGGCTCACCTTCGCCGACCTGGAGCTGGACGAGGAGACCCACGAGGTGCACCGGGCCGGTCAGCGGGTGCAGCTCTCGCCGACCGAGTTCAAGCTGCTGCGGTACCTGATGCTCAACGCCAACCGGGTGCTGTCCAAGGCGCAGATCCTCGACCACGTGTGGAACTACGACTTCCGGGGTGACGACAACATCGTCGAGTCGTACATCTCGTACCTGCGCCGCAAGGTCGACAACACCCAGCCCCGCCTGATCCACACCCTGCGCGGCGTGGGCTACGTCCTGCGCAAGCCGGCGGCGTGAACCCGCTCGACGAGGCGAAGGGGCGGCTCCGGAGCATTCCGCTGCGGGTCAAGCTGGTCGCGGCGGTCCTCACCCTCGTCGCCATCGCCCTCGTGGTGATCAGCTCGCTGACCACGTACTTCCTGCGGGAGTACCTGATCGGCCAGGTCGACGACCAGTTGCGCGGTGACACCAACGGGGTGGCGCGGGCGCTCGGCCAGGGACGTGGCCCGCTCCTGGTGGGCATCCCCACCGACTACGTGGCCGCGCAGGCCAGCCGGACCGAGGTGGAGGGGCCGTCGCGCTACTCCGGCCTGCGTCCCGAGGAACTACCGGAGTTCCCGACCGACTTCGCCGGTTTCTCGGCCCTGGTCGGCGACCCGTTCACCGTGCAGTCCATGGACGGCCGCACCCGGTGGCGGATGCTCTACACCGACCTCGGCGACGGCCGGGTCCTCGCCTTCGGCCAGCACATGACCGACGTCGACCTGGCGGTCAAGCGGCTGATCTGGATAGACATGCTGGTCGGCGGGGCGGTGCTGATCCTGCTCGCCTCGATCGGCGCGGCCATCGTGCGGACCAGCCTGAAACCGCTGGTGGAGATCGAACGGACGGCCGCGGCGATCGCCGGTGGTGACCTGACCCGCCGGGTGCCCGACCCGGAGGAGGGGCAGGAGTGCGCCACCTCCGAGCTGGGCCGGCTCTCCCGGGCGCTGAACGCGATGCTGGCGCAGATCGAGGCCGCCTTCACCGCCCGCGCCGCCTCGGAGATGGCGGCCCGTACGGCGGAGGCCGGCGCCCGGGACGCGGCGCACGCCGCGCTGGCGTCGGAGGCCCGCGCCCGGCGTTCGGAGGAGCGGATGCGGCAGTTCGTCGCGGACGCCTCGCACGAGCTGCGGACCCCGCTGACCACCATCCGGGGCTTCGCCGAGCTGTACCGGCAGGGGGCGGCCCGCGCCCCCGAGCAGACCGCCGACCTGCTGCGCCGCATCGAGGACGAGGCGGCCCGGATGGGGCTGCTGGTGGAGGACCTGCTGCTGCTCGCCCGGCTGGACCGGGAACGCCCGCTGTCGCTCGCCCCGGTGGAGTTGCCGGTGCTCGCCTCCGAGGCGGTCGAGGCGGCCCGGGTGGTCGCCCCCGAACGGCACATCGAGCTGGAGATCGCCCCGAACTCGGGCCCGCTGGTGGTGCACGCCGACGACGCCCGGCTGCGGCAGGTGATCGGCAACCTGATGACCAACGCGTTGACGCACACCCCGCCGGAGGCGTCGGTGACCCTGCGGTTGTGTTCCGAGGACGGGAACACGGCCGTGGTGGAGGTGGCGGACACCGGGCCGGGGCTCGCCCCGGAGCAGGCCGAGCGGGTCTTCGAGCGGTTCTACCGCGCCGACGCGGCGCGGACCCGCCGGGCCAGCGGGATCACCAGCACGGGACTGGGCCTGGCTATCGTCGCGGCGCTGGTCAGCGCCCACCAGGGCACCGTCGAGGTGGACGAGACGCCGGGCGGTGGGGCGACGTTCCGGGTCCGGCTGCCCCTGCTGCCCGAGGCGGACGGCGACGCGGAGTGACGCCCCACCGGCCCGGCTGTGACTTTCAGAAAACTTCCAGGCGGGTTCCAGGTGGGTGACAGTGCGACGGGGAAAACTAGGGGCATGACCGAGTTCGAGACCGACCCGCAGCGTCGGCCGGCTGCCCCCGACGCCGAGCCGTCGCACCCCTCCGCCGAGCCGTCCCGCGCCATGCGCGGCGAGTCCGACACCCCCAACATCCCCGGTCAGGCCGCCGGCACCGCGGGGGAGCCGGCCGGCACGGCCAACCCCGGATCGGCGTACGCGCCGCCCGCGTCGCCGTACGCGCCGCCCGCCGCCACGCCGTACCCGCAGTCGTCGTACCCGTCCGGCGGCGGCGACCAGCAGTACCGGCCCGGCTATCCCGCGTCCACCGGCTACCCGGGTCACTCCCCGGCGGGGCAGTACCCGTCGGCGGGCTACCAGCCCGGCCAGCACCAGTCCGGGTGGGCCGGTGGCTACCCCGGCCAGCACCGTCCCGGTCAGCCGGGTGCGGGCACCGGGTCGGCCGGCTACCCCGGTCAGTCCGGCGTCGGCTACGGCCAGCCCGGTGTGGGCCAGCCGTCCGCCGGCTACCCGGGGCAGGGCGGCCCGCAGCACCCCGGCCAGCCGACCCCGCCGTGGGCGCCGGCCCCGGCACCGCAGGCCGGCAAGGTGGCCAAGTTCGTCGGCGCCGGGGTGGCGGTCTTCGCCCTGATGCTCGGCTCCGGCGTGGCCGGTGGCGCGCTCGCCCTGGCGGTCGACGGCGACCGGGGCGGGATCACCCGCAACTACTCGGCCGCGCCCGTGATCAACAGCGCCGACCTGCCGAAGATCGCCGCCTCGGTGCAGGACAGCGTGGTCTCGATCATGACTGACAGCGGTGAGGGGTCGGGCGTGGTCCTCAGCTCCGACGGCTTCGTGCTGACCAACAACCACGTGGTCGCCTCCGCCTCCGGCAACGCCGTCCGGGTGGTCTTCGCCAACGGCAAGACCGCCCCCGCCAAGATCGTCGGTACCGACCCGAAGACCGACCTCGCGGTGGTCCAGACCAGCGGCATCGACAACCTCAAGGCGGCGAAGTTCGGCGACAGCGACGCCATGCAGGTGGGCGACCAGGTGCTCGCCCTGGGCAGCCCGCTCGGCCTGCAGGGTTCGGTGACCGCCGGCATCCTCAGCGCCCGCGACCGCACCATCCAGGCCGGCAGCGGCAACGGCCCGCAGCAGTCCCCGCAGGGCGGTGCCAGCTCGATCTCCGGCCTGCTCCAGACCGACGCCCCGATCAACCCGGGCAACTCCGGTGGTGCGCTGGTCAACACCCGGGGCGAGGTGATCGGCATCAACACCGCCATCGCCACCGCCGGGCAGGGCAGCACCGGCAACATCGGGGTCGGCTTCGCCATCCCGAGCAACAAGGCCAAGGACGTCGCCGAGAAGCTCCAGCGGGGCGAGAAGATCAGCCACCCGTCCCTGGGGGTCAGCGTCAACGCGGCCGAGGACGGCGGGGCGCTGGTCGCCTCCGTCGCCGGGGGCAGCGCCGCCGAGAAGGCCGGCATCCAGCGCGGCGACGTGATCACCAAGTTCGGGGACAAGGTGATCAACGACTCCAACGACCTGGTCGGCGCGGTGCAGGCCGGCAAGGTCGGCGACCGGGTCCAGGTGACCTACAAGCGAAATGGTTCCGAGGCGACCGCAACCGTGACGCTCGCCGAGACGTCGTAACCACAGACCTGCCTCCTCCGGGCGGCGGGCGGCGGAGCCAAGGGGGTTGGCTCCACCGCCCGCCGCCGCACGCGCCCCGGACGGGCCCCACCCGGCCGGGGCGCGTTTGCCTGTCCGGGCAGGGGGAAATCGCCGCCGATCCCGCCGGCCACACCTGCCGGAACGGGACAACGGGGAGGATTCGTGGCAGTGACCCACCGTCCGTCGGAACGTCCGCCGTCCGGGCCGCCACTGCGGGTCGCGATGCTCGTGCCACCGTGGCTGTCGGTGCCACCACCGGGGTACGGCGGGCTGGAGCAGGTGGTGCACGGGCTGGTGGACGCGCTGGTCGGGCACGGGCACCGGGTGACCCTCTTCGGGGCCGGCCGGCAGCACGGCACCACCGCCGACTTCGTCTCCACGATCGACGAGCTGCAGTACGACCGGTTGGGCGAGTCGCTGCCGGAACTGGCCCACCTGGCCCGGATCAACCGGCTGGTCTGCGCCGCCGACTTCGACGTGATCCACGACCACACCACGATCGGGCCGCTGGTGGCCGCCCGGCGTGCGGTGCCCACCGTGGCCACCGTGCACGGCAACCCGGTCGGCGAGTACGGGGCGGTGCTCAGCGACACCGACCACGGGGTGGGCCTGGTGGCCATCTCGCACGCCCAGCGCCGGTCCAACCCCACCCTGCCCTGGGTGGGTACGGTGCACAACGCGCTCGACGCCCGGGACGTGCCGGTCAAGCGGCAACCCGGCCGGGGCCCGGTGCTCTGGCTGGCCCGGTTCAGCCCGGACAAGGGCCCCGACACGGCGATCCGGGCCTGCCGGGCGGCCGGCCTCCCGCTCACCCTGGCCGGCAAGTGCAACGAGCCCGCCGAGCGCCGGTACTTCGCCGAGGTCGTCCAGCCGATGCTGGGCCACGACGTCGACGTGGTCATGAACGCCGACCGGGAGGCGACCCTGCGGTTGCTGGTCGACGCCCGCTGCCTGATCATGCCGATCCAGTGGGAGGAACCGTTCGGCATGGTGATGGTGGAGGCCATGGCGACCGGCACGCCGGTGGTGGCGCTGCGCCGGGGCGCGGTGCCCGAGGTGGTGGTCGACGGCGTGACCGGGCTGGTCCGCGACGACGCCCGGGAGCTGCCGGCCGCCCTGCGGGAGGTGGTCCGGCTCGACCCGGCGGCCTGCACCGCGCACGTGGCCGAGCACTTCTCCACCGAACGGATGGCCCACGGCTACGAGGCGGTCTACCGGGCCGTCGCGTTCGGCACGGCCCCACCGCTGCGCCGGCCCGTCGGGCTGCGTACCCGGTGACAGGTACGCGGCGGGACGGCGCGGACGCTCAGACGGTGGTCGCGGCCAGCTCCCGGACGGCGGCGTCGAGCTGCCGGCCGTACGCCGGGGTGATGCCCCCCTCGTCGATGCGGCGGGTGACCTTCTCGCGCAGCGCGGTCACCTGAGCGGGCACGTCGGAGCGGCCCTCGGCGGCGGACCGGGTCAGGTTGGCCAGCACGTTGCGCAGGTCCAGGCCGACGTCCTCGCGGACCTCGCCGGTGCGGACCCCGTCGTCGATCAGTCGGCGCACCCGGTCGGCGGCCTCGGCCAGCCCGCCGCCGCCCTGCCCCCCGTCCGGGGTGGTGGCCGGTGGGCGCGACGGCGCGGGCGCGGTGGTGGCCCGCCGGGGGGCCGGCGGCGGGGTGGGGTCCGCCGCCGGTTGGGTGCGTGACGGCGACGGTTCGGTCACCGGGGTCTCGCTGCGCCCGGCCACGGGCGGGGTGTGGGTGCCGGGTTCCAGCAGCGGGGCGAGCAGGAGGACCGCCGCCGCGGTCAGCACCACCAGCACCCCCACCGCCACCAGCGGGCGGCGCGACGGCGGCAGCAGCTCCGGTTCGGCGGCCGCGTCACCCGGGCCGGCGTGCCGGGCGTCCGGGGTACCGGTGCCCGTCGTCGCCCCGGCCCCGGCCGCACCACCGAGCGCGGCCCGGCCGGCCGGCGCGCTGCCGTCACCGGGGCCCGCCGATCCGGCACCGCCCGCCGCTGCCGCACCGATGCCCGTTGCCGCGCCCACGGCGGCCGGGCCGGTCCCGGCGACCGGCGCGGTGGGCCGGTCGCCCGGGGCGTCGCTCCCGGGGACGGCGGGCAGGGTGACCGTCGGGGAGAGCATCGTGGCCGCCTGCGGATCACCCGGCAGCAACTGGTCGCGCAGGGCGGTGGCGACCTGGTGTGCGGTCGGCCGTTCGTGCGGGTCCCGGGCCAGGCAGCGCAGGCAGACGTCGACCACCACCGGAGGCAGCCCCGGTACGCCGTCCAGCGACGGCGGTCGTTCGTCGGCGATCGCCGTGGCGAGCTGTTCCCAGGTCTCGGCCGGGTACGGCGGCTGGCCGGTCAGCGTCTCGTAGAGCAGCACGCCGAGGGAGTAGACGTCGGTCGACGGCTGGGCCGGCGCACCGTCCAACCGCTCCGGTGCGACGTACGCCGGGGTGCCGAAGGTGCCGCCGTCCTCGTCGTCGTCGGGGGTGCCGGCCTGGGTGGCGATGCCGAAGTCGAGCACCTTCGCGCCGACCCGGGTCATCATCACGTTCGCCGGGGTGATGTCCCGGTGCACGATGCCGAGCCGGTGCGCCGCCGCCAGCGCCTCGGCCACCTGGGCGCCCACCTCGACCGCCTCCGGCCACGGCAGCGGACCCTCGCTCAGCCGGTGCTCCAGCTCCTCTCCGGTGAGCAGCTCCATCACCACGAACGAGGTGATCTCGCCGTCCGGGGCGAGCGCCTCGCCGTAGTCGTGCACGGCGGTCACGTGCGGGTGGACCAGCTGGGCGGCCGAGCGTGCCTCCTCGCGCACCATGTCGCGGAACCGGGCGTCGGCGGCCAGCGACGGCGCGAGCACCTTGACCGCGACGACCCGGTCGAGCACCTCGTCGCGGGCCCGCCAGATCACCGACATCCCGCCGGCCCCGATCCTGTCGAGAAGCCGGTACCTGCGGGCCAGCAACCTACCGGCGTTCAGGGCTGCCATCAGTGTTCGCACCTGCCTGGGGTTCGGGGTGGTGTCAGGTTGCGCGAATGTGTCCCCCCTGTCAACGGTTGTCCACTTGCCCGATGACCCTCCGCAGTGGCGGTTTCGCCGACCGCCACCGGTTCCGGCCCCACGCGGCGGTGACCAGCGGCTGCACCACGGTCACGGGCGGTGGCGTGCCAGGATGAACGGCATGAGTGGCGGTCCGGTGGCGTTCGTGCTCGGCGGCGGGGGAGTGCTCGGCGCGGTCGAGGTGGGCATGCTGCGCGCCCTGTTCCGGGCCCGGATCCGTCCCGACGTCGTGCTCGGCACCTCGATCGGCGCGGTCAACGGCGCGCTGGTCGCCGCCGACCCGTCCGAGGCGGTCACCGACCGGCTGGTCCGGCTGTGGGCGTCCCCGGAGGCCAGCGAGGTGTACGGCGACTCGGTCGCCCGGCAACTGCGCCGCTTCGCCGCCCGTACCCACCTGCACTCGCCCCGGCCGCTGCGCAAGCTGCTGGAGGGGGAGTTGGGAGCGGACACCACCTTCGCCGACCTGAAGGTGCCGTTCCGCTGCTGCGCGGCCAACATCGAGCGGGCCGCCGAACACTGGTTCCACACCGGACCACTGGTGTCGGCGGTGCTCGCCTCCGCCTCCGTACCGGGGCTGCTGCCACCGGCGCAGATCGACGGCCAGCACTACATAGACGGCGGGATCGTCAACTCGATCCCGATCGGCGAGGCGGTCGCCGTCGGCGCGACGCAGATCTTCGTCCTCCAGGTGGGGCGGATCGAACGGGAGCTGACGCCGCCCCGCCGGCCGTGGGAGATCGCCCAGGTCGCGTTCGAGATCGCCCGCCGGCACCGGTTCGCCCGGGAGATGGCCGCCCTGCCCGAGGGGGTACGGGTGCACGTCCTGCCGACCGGCGGGCTGGAGCCGCGCGACGACAGCCCGTGGGCGTACCGGGACATGGCGGCGGTGGGACGGCGGATCAGCCGCGCGTACACCGCGTCCCGGCACTACCTGGCGGGCCTGGACCGCTGATGCCGCTGCCCCCTCGGTGGGTACGCCGGCTGCTGTTCGCGCCCGGGGTGATCCTGCTCGCGGTCACGGTGCTGACCACGGTGCCGGTCTGGGCGCTGCTCGCGCTGGCCGCGTCGCCGTTCGTGCCGGGCCGGTTGCGCCCGCTGCGGCTGCTCTGGATCGGCTGCGTCTACCTGGTCTGGGACGCCGCCGCGCTGGTCGCCCTCTTCGTGCTCTGGCTGGCCTGCGGGTTCGGCAGGTGGAAGCGCACGCCGGCCTTCCAGCGGGCGCACTACGTGCTCGCCGGCTGGTTCCTGCGGGCGCTGTTCTGGCAGGCCCGGTGGACGCTGCGGCTGAGCATCGACGTGGTCGGCACCGACCCGGACACCGCCCTGCCCGGCCGGCCGGAACTGGTGCTGTGCCGGCACGCCGGCCCGGGTGACTCGTTCATCCTGATCCACTCCCTGGTCAACTGGTTCCAGCGGGAGCCCCGGATCGTGCTCAAGGAGACGCTCCAGTGGGACCCGGCGATCGACGTGCTGCTCAACCGGCTGCCCAACCGGTTCATCGCCGCCGGTGACGGCCGGAACGAGGCGGTCCGGCAGATCGGCCACCTGGCCACCGGGCTGGACGACGACGACGCCTTCGTGATCTTCCCGGAGGGGGGCAACTTCACCCCCGGCCGACGCGTACGGGCCATCTCCAAGCTGCGCGCGCTCGGGCTGGAGCGGATGGCGGTGCGTGCCGAGCGGATGCAGCACGTGCTCGCCCCGCAGCCCGGCGGGGTGCTCGCCGCCCTGGACGCCGCCCCGGAGGCCGGCGTGATCTTCGTGGCGCACACCGGCCTGGACCGGATGCTCACCGTCGCCGACGTGTGGCGCGAACTGCCGATGGACAAACGGATCGTGATGCGGTTCTGGTCCGTGCCACCCGAGGACGTCCCGACCGGCCGGCAGGAGCGGATCGACTGGCTCTTCGACTGGTGGGACCGGATCGACAGGTGGATCGCCGACAACCGGGACAGCGTGACGGCGCGGTGAACGCACCGTGACGGTCGACCGGTTCGCCGCCGTTCCCACGTAAGGTGCGCAGGTGGACCAGATCTGCGTGGTGACGACGGTGGTGGACTCGCGCTCCGTCGCGGACCTGATGGCGGCTGCCGCGGTGGCCGGGCGACTGGCCGCCTGCGCCCAGGTCGGCGGCCAGGTCGACAGTACGTACTGGTGGCGGGCCGGGGTGGAGACCAGCACCGAGTGGTCGGTGCAGTTCAAGACCGCCCCCGACCGGGCCACGGCGCTGGTCGCCCAGATCCGGTCCAACCATCCCTACGAGGTGCCCGAGATCCTGGTCACGTACGCCGAGAGCGGCGACCGGGCATACGCCACCTGGGTGCACGAGAACACCCGTACCTAGGTACGGGCACTCTGGCCGCCGGTTGCGACCCACCGTCAGGATGGCCGGGTGCAGAACACCGGTTACCCCTGCCCCCGCTGCGGAGCACCCGCCGAGCTGACCCGTGGGTGCGCCGGCTGCGGGCTCGGGCCGTACCCGCCCGCCGCCGAGGTGGTCCGGTTGGATCAGGAGATCGTCGCCCTCGGCCGGGAGGTCGAGCGGGCCCGGCAGGCGTACCAGGGGCTCGGTGGCCGACTGCTCGCGGCGCAGCGCCGGCGGGCGGAGCTGGCGGCCAGCATCCGCCGGGAGATCCCCGCCCCGGTCCCGGCCGGCGCGGCGGTCCGCCCGCCCGCGCCGGCAGCCCGCCCCGCCGCGCCGGCCGGCACCCCGGTCGCCGCGCCGGCCGCACCCCCGACCGCTCCGGTCGCGCCCCCGACCGCTCCGGTCGCGCCGCCGGTGCGCCCGGGGACGCCGGCACGGCCGGAGGTGCCCGCCCGTGCCGTGCCACCGACCGGGCCGGTGCCCCCGCAGGTATTGCCGGACACTCCGGGTCGCCCGGAGACGTCCACCCGGACGATCCAGTGGCTGCTGTTCGTCCTCGGCGGCCTGCTGCTGGGCACGGCGGCGGTGGTCTTCACCGCCGTCGCCTGGGCCACCGTCGGGGTGGCCGGACGCGCGCTGATCCTGGCCGCGTTCACCGCGCTCGCCCTGGCGCTGCCACTGGTGGCGAAGTGGCGTGGCCTGCGCGGCACCGCCGAGACGTTCGCCGCCGTCGGCCTGCTGCTGGTGGTCCTCGACGGGTACGCCGCCTGGTCGGTGAACCTGCTCGGCACCGCCGGCTGGCCGGGCACCCGCTACGCCGCCGTGGTCGCCGGGGTCAGTGCGGCCGTCGCCGCCGGGTACGCCCTGCTCAGCCGGCTCACCGTGCCGTGGTTCGCGGCGCTGTTCGTGGTCCAGCCGGTGCTGCCGCTCGCGGTGGCGCAGTCCCGTCCGGGAGCCACCGGCTGGACGCTGACCTTCCTCGGCGTGGCGCTGCTCGACCTCGCGGTGGTGGTCGTGCTGCGCCGCCGCTTCCCGGCTCCGGCCGGGTCCGATCCCGCCGCTGCGGTGCCGGCCGCAGCGGTGCCACCCGTGGCGGCCACGGCCGTCGCGGGTGCGGGGGGAGGGGTGGTGGTGCCCGCCGGGGGGTCGGGCACCACCACCGCCCCGGCGGACGGGGGTCCGGCGGCCGGCGGGGGGCCGGTCGCCGGGCCGTCCGGTTCCGTGCTCGCCGGCCGGGTGCTCGGCTGGCTCGGCTTCGGTGCCGCGCTGACCGTCGCCGCGAGCTGTGCCCTGGTGCCGCTGGCGCTGGGTCGCGCCGGCGGTCAGCCGCTGCTCGCCGGCCTGCCGTTGCTCCTCGTCGGCCTGGTCCTGGCCGGTGCGGCCCGGGTCGCCGGAGCGCCGGTGTTCCGGCAGATCACCGCCGGGCTGCTGGTGCCGCTGCTGGCCGTGGCGGTGCTGCGGCCGGTGGCGGAACTGCGGGCCGGGTTCCTGCTGCTCGCCGTCGGCCTGGTGGCCGCCGCCCTGGCCGCTGCCGTCCGCCTGGTGCCGCAGCGGCACCGCACCGGCCCCCGGGTCGGCGCACTGCTGGTCGCGGGCGGTGCCACCCAGGTCGTCGTGCTCGCCACCGGGGCCGTGGCGACGCTCGCGGTGGACCGGTCCCTGCCCGCCTGGCAGGGCGCCGCCGCCGGACCCGACCTCGCCTGGGGCTGGCAGCTGCCGCTCGTCGTCCTGCTCACCGCCGGTGCCGGTCTCCTGCTGCTGCCGAGGTCGGCCCGCCCGGTGACCGTACTGCCGGCGGTGGTGCTCACGGCTGCGGCGCTGCCGGCGGTGACGGTCACCCCGTGGCCGGCCACCCTCGCGGTCGACCTGGTCGTCGGCGCGGCGCTGCTGCCGGTCGCGGTGCTGCGCGGCCGGCGCGCCCCGACCGTGCTGGTCGGCGCGGCGGGGGCTGCGGTGCTGCTCGGGCACGGCCTGCTGGTGGCCTCGGCCGCCCCGGTCGGGATGCTGGTGGCGCTCGGGGCGGTGCTGGCCGCCGGGCTGGCGGTGGCGCTGCCCGGCCGGCCGGCGAGCGCCGTCGCGGGCCGGGTCGCCGGGGTCGCGCTGACGGTCGCGCTGCTCACCGTGCCGGCCGCCGCGTCGGTCGCGTCGCGGGCCGTCGGGGCGCCGGCCTGGTGGCAGCTGCGGGCCGGGTTCGTCGCCGCCGTGCTGCTGCTGGTCCCGCTGCTCGCGCTGCGTCGCCGCCGCCCCGACCTCGCCGGGTACGCCGGCACCGCGCTCGCCCTGGCGCTCGCCGCCGTGGTCGTGCCGAGCGTCGTACCCGGTGGGGAGCCGTTCGCGCTCTACGCGGCGCTGGCGGTCGTCGCGCTGGTAGCGGCCGACCGGCGGACCGCGCCGGTGACCCCGGGCCGGGTGGTCGGCACGGTGCTGGCCGGCCTGGCGCTGGCCGCCGTCGCGCCGGTGGCCCTGGCCGCGCTCGTCGCCCCCTACGGTGGGCCGGTGCGGCCCTGGTCGGGGGTGCCGACGGGGGACGGTCCGCCCGGTGCCCCCACGGCCGGGGCGGCGCTGCTGGTCCTGGCCGGCACGGCCGCGCTGGTCGTCCACCGGCACACCGGTGGGCGGTCCGGGGCGGCCGTCGCCGCGCTGCCGTTCGGGGCGGCGGCGTTGCCCGTGCTGCTGCTCGGCGCGGACGCCCCCTGGCCGGTGGTGCCGGCGGCGGTGCTGCTCGTCGGGATCGCCGCCCTGCTCACCGCCACGCTCACCGGCCCGGCCCGGCCCGCCGCCCCGGGCACGGCCGTTCCCCCCGGGACCGCGCCAGCCGTTCCCCACGGGACCGCGCCAGCCGTTCCCCACGGGACCGCGCCGGCCGTTCCCCACGGGACCGCGCCGGCCGTTCCCCCCGGGACCGCGCCGGGAGTCCCCCACGGGGCCGCGCCGGGCGTTCCCGGAGCCGCCGTGCCGGCCCCGGCCCCCGGACGTGGCCGGGCGCTGCTGGTGCCGGTGACCACCCCGATCGGTCTGCTGTGGACGGTCGCCGGCCTGGTCGGGCTGCTCGCCACCCGGGCCGGCACGCTGGCCGGGCTCGCCCTGCTGGTGGTCGCGGCGGCGGTCATCGGCGCGATCGGCCGGCGGGCCGAGGTACGGCTGCTCGGCTTCCTGACCGCCGTCGCGGCGGCCACCGGGTTCGCGCTCACCGCGCCGCTGGCCGCCGACCTGCCGCTGCGCACCGCCGGTTTCCCGGTGCTCGGGGTGGCGGTGGCGGTGCTCCTCGGCGCACCCGCGCTGGCCCGACGCGGCTCGTTCACCGTACGGGCGCTGGAGGTCGCCGCGCAGGCGGTGGCCGTGCTCGCCCTGCTGCTCACCGTCGGCGCGATCCGGTACGCGGCGGTGATCTGCGTGCTCTGGGGAGCCGCCGCGGCACTGCGGGTGCTGTACCCGGGCCGGTCGGCCGGCCGGCGGTGGGCCTTCGGGGCGGTGGCCGGTGGCAGTGAGCTGCTCGGCGCGTGGCTGCTGCTGATCAGCGGCGAGGTGGTGCTGCTGGAGGCGTACACCCTGCCGGCGGCCGGGTTGACCCTGGTGGCCGGGCTGCTCGCGCTACGCGCCCGACCCGGGTTGACCAGCTGGCTCGCCCTCGGCCCCGGGCTGGCCGCCGGGCTGCTGCCCAGCCTGGTGTCGGTGCTGGTGGCCGCCGACCCGCAGCCGTGGCGGCGGCTGCTGCTGGGCGGTGCCGCCCTGGCCGTGGTGCTGGTCGGGGCGGTGCGGCGCTGGCAGGCCCCGGTGGTGCTCGGCGGGGGTGCCCTCGTCCTGCTCGCGCTGCACGAACTGGTCCGGGGGTGGGACCTGCTGCCCCGCTGGATCTACCTGGCCGTCGGCGGGCTGGCGTTGATCACCCTCGCCGCCACCTACGAGCGGCGTCGGCGTGACGTGGCCCGGCTGCGCGCGGCGGTGGGCCGGATGGGTTGACCCGGGCACCGGTAGGGTCGTGCCAGGGCAGCGCCTGTTCACCCCGGCGGGCAGGTGCCGACCGGGCCCGGCGGTGGCGGCCCGGCCGATCGACGACATCCTCCGGAGCGCGCGATGAGATTCGAGATCAGCAAGGTGCTGGACGCCATCGAGGGGCGGGTCTGCACCGATCCGTCCCTGGCCCGAGCGGTACTCGACCTGGCCGAGGTGATCCGCTACCAGGATCTCGACGGTGGCCGCCCGGCGAGCCTGCTGCGGCTCGGCATGGTGATCGACGCGCTCTCCCGCGAGCTGGCCGAGGACAGCGTCCCGGTCTACGCGATCGTGCACCGGGCGCTGCTCTCCGACGCCGACCTCACCTCCAACGAGCGGATGGTGGTCCGCCGCTGGGCCGACGACGGCCTGGTCGAGGTGCTCGACAACCCGGGTGACCGGATGCTGGAGGTGGCCGACCTGCTCGGCCTGCCCGTGGTCAGCCGGGTCCGGTTCGACGGCCTGCGCGGCCGGTTCCCGTGGCTGGTGGAGCAGCCGGGGCGGGTCGTCGCCCCGGTGCCCGGCGCGGGTGGCCCGGCCTTCGTCGCGCACGTCGGGGGCGGGCACACCCCGGTCGAGGGTGACCGGTCCCCGGTCGGCGGGCAGTTGCTGGCCCGCACGTGGCGCTGCCCGGAGCCCGGCTGCGCGCTGTTCGGCGGCGGCGGGGGCGGTGGGGCGTTCGCCGACCTGGCCCGGGTGGACCGGGCCCCGGCGGGCCAGCCGCCGCCCGCCCTGCGCAACGGCGTGCCGACCTGCCCCCGGCACGGTGCCCGGCTCTCCGACGCCGGGCCGCGCCCGCGCAGCGAGGTGCTGGCGATCCGGATCGGTGGCCTGATCCGCCGCCGGTTCGTGCTCACCGAGGACGAGCCGGTGACTGTCGGTCGGGCCCCCGAGGAGACCGGGGGCGTGATGCTCGGGCAGTGGCTCAACGACGAGGCACGGCGCTGGATCAGCCGGGCGCACGTCCGCTTCGAGCTGCGCGTCGGCGAGGTCATCGTCACCGACGTGAGCACCAACGGCTCCGGCATCCGGCCGAACGGTTCGATGGCCGAGGCCGACCGCGTCCCGCTGACCCCGAAGCAGTCCCGGGTGCTCGGCGGCGCGGACATGGTGGAGCTGTACCCCGGGGTGCAGGTCGGCCGGGCCCGGGAGCTGCCCACCGGTGCGGCGTTCACCCCGACGTCGGTGATGGCCGAGGCGCCCACCATGGCGATGCGGCTGCCCCGCAACTGACCCGGCGGCGGGGCGGGCGTCGGGACCGGACGCCCGCCCCGCCGCGGGAGGTCAGCCGGCCAGTACGGCGGCGAGCTGCGCCACCGCGTGGTCGATCTCGTCGGAGGTGATGACCAGCGGCGGTGCCAACCGGATGGTCGAGCCGTGGGTGTCCTTGGCCAGTACGCCCCGGTCCATCAGCCGCTCGCACGCCTGCCGGCCGGTCATCAGCGCCGGGTCGATGTCCACCCCGGCCCACAGCCCGCGCACCCGCACCGCCACCAGCCCGCTGCCGAGCAGCCCCTCCAGCCCGGCGCGCAGCCGCTCGCCCAGCTCGGCGGAGCGGCGCTGGAACTCCCCGGTGGCCAGTAGCCGGACCACCTCGGTGGCGACCGCACAGGCCAGCGGGTTGCCACCGAACGTGGAGCCGTGCTGGCCCGGCCGGAGCACGCCGAGCACGTCGGCGTCCGCGGCGACCGCGGAGACCGGCACGATGCCGCCGCCGAGCGCCTTGCCCAGCAGGTACATGTCCGGTACGACGCCCTCGTGGTCGCAGGCGAAGGTGCGCCCGGTCCGGCCCAGCCCGGACTGGATCTCGTCGGCGATGAACAGCACGTTGCGGTCGGTGCAGACCCGACGTACGCCCGGCAGGTAACCCTCCGGCGGCAGCACCACGCCCTGCTCGCCCTGGATCGGCTCCAGCAGCACGGCGACGGTGTTCTCGTCGATCGCCGCCTCCAGCGCCGCCAGGTCGCCGTAGGGCACGACGGTGAACCCGGGGGTGTACGGCCCGAAGTCGGCGCGGGCGTCGGCGTCGGTGGAGAAGCTGACGATGGTGGTCGTCCGGCCGTGGAAGTTGCCGTCGGCGACGATGATGTTCGCCTGCCCCGGGGCGACCTTCTTGACCTGGTAGCCCCACTTGCGGGCCACCTTGATGCCGGTCTCGACCGCCTCCGCGCCGGTGTTCATCGGCAGCACCAGGTCCTTGCCGCAGAGCGCGGCCAACTCCCGGCAGAAGTCGGCGAACTGGTCGTGGATGAACGCCCGGCTGGTCAGGGTGAGCCGGTCGAGCTGTTCGTGGGCGGCCCGGATCAGGGCCGGGTGCCGGTGGCCGAAGTTCAGCGCCGAGTAGCCGGCGAGGCAGTCCAGGTAGCGCCGACCGTCCACGTCGGTGAGCCAGGCGCCCTCGGCGGAGGAGATCACCACCGGCAGCGGGTGGTAGTTGTGCGCGGTGTACCGCTCCGCGTCCCGCACGGCGGACGGGGTCCGCAGCATGTCCTCGATCACTGGCTCGCCTTTCCCTGACGGAGTCGCAACGTGCAGCACTTCGGTCCGCCGCCGGCCTTGCGCAGCTCGGACAGGTCGACACCGATGGTCTGGTAGCCCCGGTCGCGTAGCTGCGCGGCCAGCCCGGTGGCCTGCGCGGGCAGCACCACGTGCCGGCCGTCGCCGACCGCGTTGAGGCCGAGCACCTCCGCGTCGGCCATGGTGGCGTGGACGGCGTCCGGGTAGAGCCGGCGCAGCACCGCCCGGCTGCCGGGGGAGAACGCCTCAGGCAGGTACGCCACGGTCCGCTCGTCGAGCACGGTCAGCGCGGTGTCCAGGTGGTAGAAGCGCGGGTCGACCAGCTGCAGGGTGACGACCGGGTAGCCGAAGACCTCCTGCAGTTGGGCGTGCGAGGCGTGCGCGGTGCGGAACCCGGTGCCGGCGAGCAGGTGGTCGCCGACCAGCAGCACGTCCCCCTCGCCCTCGTTGACGTGCTTCGGGTCGTACACCTCGAAGCCGGCGGCCTCGAACCAGGCCCGGTAGGCGGGGGCCTCGTCGGCGCGCTGCGGGTCGCGGAACTGCACCGCCATCGCCCGGTCGCCGATGACCGTGCCGCCGTTGGCGGCGAAGACCATGTCCGGCAGGCCGGGGACCGGGTCGATCAGCTCGACGGTGTGGCCGAGGTCGAGGTAGGTGCGGCGGAGCTGCTCCCACTGCCGGACCGCCAGGGCGGCGTCGACCGGCGCGGTCGGGTCCATCCACGGGTTGATGGCGTAGTCGACGGCGAAGTACGTCGGCCGGCACATCAGGAAGCGCTGGCTGGTGGCGTCCATCGTCATTGTCCTGCTCCCGGGGTCGGGCGCGCCCGGCCTCCGTGGCCCACGGGCTGGCGCCGTGGCTCAACGGTATGCGCCCCGGCCGTACGACAACCACCGCCGAACCGTGCGTCCGGCGGTGGTTCGTTGCGTGTGACCCGACCGCGCCGGCGATCCGTTGCGTGGAGCGCACGCGAAGGGGCCGCCACCCCGGCGGAGGTGACGGCCCCTGTGCGCATCGGTGGCGGCGAACCGCTGCCCCCGAACGGGTGGGTGCCCGGCTGGTGAACCACCAGAGCTGGTCGGGCGGTGCCGGCGAGCCGGCTGGTCCAACGTCGCCGGCGAACCGCCGGCGAGATCAAATGTGCCCTCAGAACCGGTCCACAAACTGTGAGTCAAGCCACTCCCGGAACCGGGCCACCCAGTCGCCGTCGGTGGTCGGCCAGTCGAACTGGCCGGTGAAGGCGAGCACGCCCAGCACCACCGCGGTCAGGCCGACCAGGATGCCGACCAGCGCGTCCGTGGTGCCGGCCACGTGCCGCCGGCGGGTCGCGATCAGCCCCAGCACCGAGCAGACCGCGCCGAGCGCGCCGAGGGCGATGCCGTACCCGGCCAGGGTGCCGGTGAGCACGAACGCCGCGCCCACCACCGAGACGATCAGACCGAGGGTGGCGAGCAGGCTGGTCCTCGGCTTCGGGCCGGCCACCACCGGCAGCTGCGGGTCGGCCCCGTCGGTGTCCACCCGGTCCCGGTCGGCGGGGCGGGGGGCGGCGGGCGGGGGCGGCGCGACGGGCGTCCGGTCCCGGTCGACCGGCCGGTCCGACACCGGACGCGGCGCGGGGTCGGTGACCCGGATCGGGTCGGTCGGCGTACGCGGCTCGTCGTCGACGGTCGTGGAGCGGGCGGCGGCGGCGCTCCGGGTGCCGTCCACGGCGCTGCGGGCGGTCGCCGCCCGCGCCAGCGCGCCGCGCTCGGCCGCCCGCCGCTCGTCGTCGGCCCCACGTTCGGCGGCGCGGCGCGCCGCGTCGGCGTCGCGCTCGCCGTCCGTGGCCAGCGACCCGCTGCGGTACGTCGCCCGGTCGGCGTCCCGGTCGGTCACCACCGGCTGCCCGTCACGCGCGTCGACCACCCCGTCGCCGTTGCTGTCCTGCGTCGCCGTCCGGCGGCGCAGGAGGGAAGAAACGTTCACCACCACACCTCCTCGTCGATGCGTGCAGCCCTCGGAAGGGTCGGTGGCCGCCACGCGGGAACACCCTCGATGTACCCCGTCCGTCGATCGACCACACTCCGGGCGACCCGGACGGCACCGTCGCCTGTGGGGTCGGGTCGTCGGGCTACCCTTGGCACCCGTGCCAGAGGGACACACCATCCACCGCCTCGCGACCCGCCACGCCGAGCTGTTCGCCGGCGACAAGGTCACCGTCAGCAGCCCGCAGGGCCGCTTCACCGAGGGGGCCGCGCTGCTCTCCGGCACCGTCCTGCACGGCACCGAGGCGTACGGCAAGCACCTGCTGCACCACTACGCCGACGAGCGCACCCTGCACGTCCACCTGGGCCTGTACGGCAGGTTCACCGACGGGGACGGCGAGCCGCCCGTACCGGTGGGGCAGGTCCGGCTGCGGCTGGCCAGCGACCGGCACTGGCTGGAGCTGCGCGGACCCACCGCCTGCGAGCTGCTCACCCCGCCCGAGGCGGCGGCGCTGCGCGACCGGCTCGGCCCGGACCCGCTGCGCGCCGACGCCGACCCCGACCGCGCGTACGCCCGGATCGGGCGCAGCCCCACCCCGCTCGCCGCGTTGCTGCTCGACCAGTCGGTGGTGGCCGGCACCGGGCTGATCTTCGTGACCGAGGTGCTGTTCCGGGCCGGCCTGCGGCCGACGCTGCCCGGCCGGCAACTCACCCCGGCCGGCTGGACGGCGCTCTGGGCCGACCTGGTGGCGCTGATGACCCTGGCGGTGGCGCGCGGCCGGATCGACACCGTCCGCGACGCCCACCTGCCCGAGGCGATGGGTCGCCCAGCCCGGGTCGACCGGCACGGTGGCGAGGTGTACGTCTACCGCCGGGCCGCCGCGCCCTGCCACGTCTGCGGCAGCCCGGTCAGCCGGGGCGAGCTGGCCGGCCGCAACCTCTACTGGTGCCCCACCTGCCAACGCTGACCCCGGCCGGGGGCGGCTACGTGCCGTCGACGAGCCAGCGGGCCACCTCGACCTGGTTGGTGAAGACCGTGTCGCCGTCCAGGCTCCAGGCCAGGCAGTGCGCGATCGTCCAGCCGACCACCCGGTCCCGGTCGAGGCCGAGCGCAGCGGTGACCCGGTCCAGCCGACGCCGTACCGCCTCGGGGGAGTGCCCCAGCTCGACCCCGCGCACGATCGGCACCACCGCGAACTCCCGTTCGCCCAGCAGCGGCTTCGGGTCGATCACCAGCCACGGCTCCCGGGTGGCCCGCAGCACGTTGCCGGCGTGCAGGTCCTGATTGACCAGCACCTGCTCGCCCTGGGTGTCGACCAGCCGGTCGAGCTGGTCCAGCGCCGCGTCGACCAGCCGCCGCCCGTACGGCCGGCCGGCCCGGTCCCACTGCTCGGGCAACCGGTGCCGCCAGCCCGTCGCCTCCTCGGCGAGCGGGATGAACGGCCCGGCCGGCCGCCGCCACAGCCGGGGCAGCAGGCCGGCCACCACGTCCACCGCCTCGTCGGCGGGCAACTCGTGCAGCGGGGAGCCGGGCCGGCACCGCTCCACCAGCAGCGCCCGCCGCTGCGGGTCGTGGGCGATCAGCCGGACCGCCCCCTCGCCGTCCCAGTGCGCCAACGCGTCGGCCTCGTGCCGGCTGTCCGGGGCCGGGTACTGCAACTTCAGCACCGCCGGGGTGCCGTCGGGCAGGTCGGCGGGCATCGCCAGCGAGGCGAACGCGTACGGGAAGGGCGGCCCGAGCCGCAGCGACCACTGCTGTGCGCACTCGTCCCGCCACCGGGCCAGCGTGGCCAGCCACTCCCGCCCCTCCGGCGTCTGCCGCACCCACGACAACCCCGCCGGAATCTCCACCCACCCATTGTGCGGATCGGGGAGAGTCGTTGCTGCCCCGGCGACGACGACTCTCCACGGAGAACGCGACGACCGGGTGCGCCGGGCGGCAGGCGGTGAGGCGGGTGGGCTGGTCAGGGACGCCAGCCGGCGGCGGTCAGTGCGGCGCGCAGTTGGGCCGCCACCTCGTCGGGACGGTGGCGGACGTCGAAGGCGGTGAACCGCAGGATCCGGTCCCCGGAGATCCACACCCCGTTCTGCCGGCGCAGGTCGGCCGCCCAGTGCCGGACGTCCATGTGGTGTGCCCCGTCGACCTCGACGTGCAGGCCCCACTGCCGCCAGTAGGCGTCCAGGTAACGCATCCGTCCGTCCGCGTCACGCCGGCGTTCCTGCAACTCGGGGCGCGGCAGGTGGTAACGGCGGCAGAGGCTGACCAGGTCGATCTCGGACAGTGCCTCCGCCCCGCCGGCCAGGTCGGCGACGGTGGTGCCGATCAGCACCGACCGGCGGAGCCGGGGCAACCGGCGGGCCACCGCGTCGAGTTCCCCGGGGGTGACCCTCCGCTGCTGGCAGCCGGCCGCCAGCACCGCCTGCGCGTCGTCGTCGCTGCGCATCCACTGAGCTGCGTCGATCAGCGAGCGGGCCATCGTGGTGCGGTCCGGCCGCCCCCGTTGCCGGTCCTCGTCGCCCAGGTGCCGGGTGCGTCGTACCCGCACCGCCGGCATCCCGAGGGGCAGCCGGCGCAGCAGGTCAGGGGCCTGCCGTTGGTACGGGATCAGCACGTCCACCGCCTCGTGCCGCCACCGGCCGCGCAGCCCGCCCGCCTGGGCCGCCGCGAGACCGGCCAGGACGGCGTCGGCACCGGCGGCCAGCACCGCCACCCAGCGTGCCTGGTCGACGGTCACCGGGCCGCCGCCGACCCGCAGGATGCCCCGGCACACCCGCTCCCACCGGCCGGTGGCCAGCAGGTGCCGTACCCGGGCGGGGGTGAGTTCGGTGGTGGCCTGCGCCCAGCTCACCACCCCGGCCTGCGTGAAGAGCAACCAGTCGAGGGCGGCATCGTCGTCTCCGGGCATCCGCATCCGCCGAGCAGACCATGCATTGTGGAGAGTTGTTGTCGCTGGGGCGACAACAACTCTCCACAATCCGCGCCGCGCCGTGTGGCGGGGGCGGGGTGGTCGGCGTGGGTGCGGGAGGTGGGGGACGGGTCAGCGGTCGAGGGCGTCGACGGCCTTGCGGGCGGCGATCAGCACCGGGTCCCAGACCGGCGCGTACGGCGGGGCGTAACCGAGGTCGAGGGCGGTCATCTCGTCCACCGTCATCTCGTTCCACAGCGCCACGGCCAGCGCGTCGATCCGCTTCGCTGCCTCGGAACGGCCGACGATCTGCGCGCCGAGCAGCCGACCGGTGGGCCGTTCGGCGATCAGCTTGACCGTCATCGACTGCGCTCCCGGGTAGTAGCCGGCCCGGTTCGTCGACTCGGCGATCACCGAGACGAACTCGAACCCGGCCGCCGTGGCGTCCCGCTCCCGCAGCCCGGTACGCCCCACCTCCAGGTCGCAGACCTTCGTCACGGCGGTGCCGATCACCCCGGGGAAGGTGGCGTACCCGCCGCCGATGTTGATCCCGGCGACCCGGCCCTGCTTGTTGGCGTGGGTGCCGAGCGGGATGTGCACCGACATGCCGGTGACCCGGTGCAGGGTCTCCACGCAGTCACCGGCCGCCCAGACGCCTGGCACCCCGGGCACCCGCATCCGGCGGTCGACGCGGACCCCGCCCGTCTGGCCGAGCGGGAGGCCGGCGGCGGCGGCGAGCGCGGTGTTGGGGCGTACGCCCAGGCCGAGGACCACGACGTCGGCCGGCACCGGGCCGGCGGAGGTGACCACCGCGGACACCCGGCCGTCGCGCTGCTCGACCCCGCTGACCGTGACACCGGTAAGGATCTCGACGCCCAGCCCGCGCATCGCCTCGGCGACCAGGCCGGCCATGTCCTCGTCGACGGTGGCCATCGGCTGCTCGGCCCGCTCGACCAGGGTGACGGCGAGCCCGCGTTGGATCAGCGCCTCGGCCATCTCCACCCCGATGTAGCCCCCGCCGACCACCACCGCCCGGGTCGGCGTCGGGTCGGCGTCCAGCCAGGCCCGCAGCGCCGCCGCGTCGTCCAGGGTCTGGATGCCGAAGATGCCGTCGACGTCGCCGTCGGCCCAGTCGGGCTGGTTGGGCACCGAGCCGGTGGCGTACACCAGGGTGTCGAAGCGTTCGCGGACCTCGCCGCCGTCGTCGAGCCGGCGGGCGGTGACCTCGCGGCGGTCGAGGTCGATGCCGGTGACCTCGGTGCGCAGTCGTACGTCGATGGCGAAGTCGTCCCGGAAGGTGGCCGGGTCGCGGGCGATCAACGCGTCCCGCTCCTGCACCAGACCGCTGATCCAGTACGGGATGCCGCACGCCGAGTACGACGTGAAGTGCCCCCGCTCGAACGCCACGATCTCCAGGTCGTCGACGCCCCGGCGGCGACGGGCCTGGGACGCCGCCGCCATGCCGGCGGCGTCCCCACCGACCACGACCAGCCGCTCCGTCACGACGCCCAGTCTTCCACGCGCCGGCCGCCCCCGGGCCGGTCAGCCACGGGTCTGCCGGGCGACCTCGGCGACCACGTCCTCCAGCCGGCCCGAGCGGGCGAACACGGCCCGCTGCCGGGCCGCCCCGGTGCCGTGCCGGCGCAGCGTGGCCAGCAGTTCGGTCACCTCGGCCAGGTCGCCGTGCGCCTCAAGCGCCGGGCGGACCTGCTCGACCAGCCGGTCGACCAGTTCCCAGGCCGGGCGCAGCTCACCGTTGGTCAGGTCGACGCCGTCGCCCTCCAACCCGTCGTGGGCGGCCCGCCAGTGCGCGGCCACCAGCAGGTGGTGGTCGGTGTTCACCGGCGGGCGGCCCGCCGCCACGTCGTCCATGGCGGTGGCGACCAGCGCCCGCACCAGACCCGCCACCAGCACCGCGTCGTCCACCGACGGGCAGACGTCACCGATGCGGACCTCCACCGTCGGGTACTTCGCCGACAGCCTGGCGTACCAGTAGAGCATCCCCTCGTCGAGCATCACCCCGCTGGCGATCAACTGCCTGATCAGCCGTTCGTAGTGCTCGTAGGACTCCAGGTAGGGGGTGGGCGCCACCGACGGCCAGCGTTCCCACTCGACGGAACGCCAGCTCGCGTACCCGGTGTCGACCCCCTCGGAGAAGGGCGAGTTGGTGGTCATCGCGTGCAGCACCGGCAGCCACGGCCGGATGTGGTTGAGCACCTGCACCCCGGTGTCCGGGTCCGGTACGCCCACGTGCACGTGCATGCCGTTGTTGCCGGGGCCGGGCACCAGCAGCCGGAACCGTTCGATCATCCGGTCGAAGCGCGGCTTGTCCACCACCGGCGGCACCGGTCCCGCCACCGGTCCGGTGCCGATGGCCAGCACCCGGACGCCGGCCCGCTCGGCGGCGTCGGCCAGCGCGCCGCGCAGCACGCCCAGCGAGTGCCGGATCGAGCCCAGCTCCAACCCCGGCGGGCTGCCGATCTCGATCTGGCTGGTCTGGAACTCCCGCTCCACCTGCCCGCGCAGCTCCGCCGGCACCTGCGCCATGACCAGGTCGACGGCGGGCACCGCGGCACCGGTGTGCGGATCGACCAGGAGGAACTCCTCCTCCACGCCCACCGTGAGCCGGTCGGCCCCGGTCCGCTCCGGGGCCACCGCCCCGGCCGCCACCCCACTGGTCATCGCCATCACCGTCCGTCCCGTCCCGCCGCGGCGGGACCGCCGCGGTGCTGCCCGCCCATTACCCGCGGTGTCCGGCGGAGAAAACGCGACACGGCGCGTCGTCGCGCCTGATGCTTACCATGACCCGGTCCCGCCGACCGGTGCCGTGCCGCACCCCCCGCCCCGACCTGGGGCGGGCCGGGGCGGGGACGTGAGGGAGGCCAGGTGACCCCGACGACGGTGCCCCAGTCGGCGCCCCCGACCCCGGCGCGGCGGCCCGGCCACCCGCCCCGGCCGGCGGGGCGGGACTGGCGGCGGCAGGTGCCCCGGACGTTCGCGGCGCTGCTGTGGTTCATCGCGGCGATCTGCGCGCTGGCGGCGGTCAGCAGCGCGGCCAACGCCGAGTTCCAGCCGATCCGGACCACCATCGACACGCTGCTGGTGCCGGCCCCGGCCAACCTGGCGTACGCGGTGTTCCTCGGCACCCTCGCCGCGGCGGTGCTGCGTCACAAGCGGCTGGCGTACTGGGTGCTTGTCGTCTACTTCATCCTCAGCCTGGTCGTCGGCGTGCTGACCGGCCTGCTGCTGGTGACCGTCGGCGCGGACCAGCTCACCGACGACGCCGGCCGACGGCTGTTCACCCTGGTCGAGACCGTCGGCGTCTGGGTGGGCACCGGCTTCGCCGCCGCCGCGCTCGCCCTGCTGCGAGCCGCCCGGCGGGAGTTCTACGCCCGGGTCCGCAGCGGCAGCACCCGGCGTGCCCTCGGGGTGTTCCTCGGCCTCGCCGCGGCGGCCGTCGGGCTGGGCTACCTGCTGCTCACCGCCGTGCCCGGCAGCCTGCACAGCTGGCTGGACCGCATCGGGTACGCCATCGAGAAGGTCTTCGGCGGCGCGATCACCCTGGACGTCACCAGGCAGGGCCAGGCCCCCGGCTGGGTCAACCTGCTGCTCGGCGGGATGGGCGCGGTCGCCTTCCTGGCCGGCCTGTTCACCCTGCTGCGCTCCCAGCGCGCCGCCGCCGTGCTGCACCCCGACGAGGAGCAGCGGATCCGGGAACTGCTGGCCCGCTACGGCGACCGGGACTCGCTCGGCTACTTCGCCACCCGGCGGGACAAGGCGGCGATCTTCTCGGCCAGCGGGAAGGCCGCGCTCACCTACCGGGTGGTCAACGGGGTCAGCCTGGCCAGCGGCGACCCGGTCGGCGACCCGGAGGCGTGGGGCCCGGCGATCACCGCCTGGCTGGACCAGGCCCGGGAGTACGCCTGGACCCCGGCGGTGATGGGGGCCAGCGAGGCCGGCGCGCGGGCCTACCACCGGCACGGGCTGAAGGTGCTGCAACTGGGTGACGAGGCGATCCTGCTGGCCCGGGAGTTCGACCTGGGCGGGCGGGACATGCGCCCGGTCCGGCAGGCGGTGCACCGGGTCGAGCGGGCCGGCTACACCGCCGCCGTACGCCGGCACGCCGACATCCCACCGGCCGAGTTGGCCGACCTCGCCGCCCTGGCCACCCGCTGGCGGGACACCGAGCACGAGCGTGGCTTCTCGATGGCGCTGGGCCGCCTCGGCGACCCGGCCGACGGTGACTGCGTGCTGGTCGAGGCCCGCGACGGCGACGGCCGGGTACGGGCGCTGCTGTCGTTGAGCCCGTGGGGCGGCAGCGGGCTGTCGCTGGACCTGATGCGTCGGGACCGCACCGCCGAGAACGGGGTCACCGAGTTCATGGTGGCCGCGCTGCTCGGTGCCGCCCTGCGGCTGGGCGTCGAGCGGGTGTCGCTGAACTTCGCCGTGTTCCGGTCGGTGTTCGAGCAGGGGGCCCGGATCGGCGCCGGCCCGGTGATCCGGCTGTGGCGGCGTACGCTGCTGTTCTTCTCCCGCTGGTGGCAGTTGGAGTCGCTGTACCTGTCCAACGCCAAGTACCAGCCGCACTGGACACCCCGGTACCTGTGCTTCGGCGAGCGGCGGGAACTGGCCCGGGTCGGGTTGGCCGCCGCCGTCGCGGAGGGCTTCGTCGCGTTGCCCGGCGGCCGGCCGTCCCCGCTGTACGGCGCGCCGCCGGCCGGTGGCGCGGTGGGGTTCGTGCCGCCGGACGCGGCCACCGTGCACGCGGTCAGCCCCGAGCCGGCGCACGGGCAGCAGCCCGAGCAGGTGCGGGTCCGGCGGGCGAAGCTGGACCGGCTGCGGGCACAGGGCGTCGATCCGTACCCGGTGGGGTGGCCGCGTACCGACGACTGCGCGGCGGTGCGGGCCCGGCACGCCGGGCTGGCCCCGGACACCGGCACCGGGGAGACCGTCTCGGTGGCCGGGCGGGTGCTGCTGGTCCGCGACCACGGCCGGGTCTGCTTCGTCACCGTCCGTGACGGCAGTGGCGATCTGCAACTGGTGCTGGAGAAGGAGCTGGACCGGTGGCGGGCCACCGTCGACATCGGCGACCACGTCGGCGCGACGGGCGAGGTGTACGCCACCCGGCGCGGCGAGGTGTCGGTCCGGGTGGCCGACTGGCGGCTCACCGCCAAGTGCCTGCGTCCACTGCCGGACAAGCACCACGGCCTGGCCGACCCGGAGGCGCGGGTCCGCCGCCGTTACCTGGACCTGGCGACCAGCACCGAGGCGCGGGAGCTGCTGCGGGCCCGCAGCGCCACCCTGACCAGCCTGCGGCGGACCCTGGTGGAGCGGGACTTCCTGGAGGTGGAGACGCCGATCCTGCAACGCGTGCACGGGGGTGCCAACGCCCGTCCGTTCGTCACCCACAGCAACGCCTACGACCTGCGGTTGACCCTGCGGATCGCCCCCGAGCTGTATCTCAAGCGGCTCGCCGTGGGCGGCGTCGAGCGGGTGTACGAGCTGGGCCGGGTGTTCCGCAACGAGGGCGTCGACTTCAGCCACAACCCGGAGTTCACCGTGCTGGAGGCGTACCAGGCGTACGCCGACTACCACGACATGCGGGAGTTGGCCCGGGAGTTGATCGTCGCGGCGGCGGTGGCGGTGCACGGGGCACCACTGGCCCGCCGACCGGGCACCGGTGAGCTGGTGGACATCGGCGGTCGGTGGCCGGTGCGCACGGTGCACGAGGCGGTCTCCGCCGCGCTCGGCGAGGAGGTGACCGTCGACACCGACGCCGCCGCCCTGCGCCGCCTCGCCGACGCGGCCAAGGTGCCGTACGACCCGGGGTGGCAGCGCGCCGAGCTGCTGCTGGAGCTGTACGAGCGGCTGGTCGAGGCGCGCACCGACGTGCCCACGTTCTACCTGGACTTCCCCACCGACGTCTCCCCGTTGACCCGGCAGCACCGGTCCGATCCCCGGTTGGCCGAGCGGTGGGACCTGGTGGCGTTCGGGATGGAGCTGGGCACCGCGTACTCGGAGCTGGTCGACCCCACCGAGCAGCGGCGACGGTTGACCGCCCAGTCGCTGAAGGCGGCCGGCGGTGACCCGGAGGCGATGGAGCTGGACGAGGACTTCCTCACCGCGCTGGAGTACGCGATGCCGCCGACCGGTGGCCTGGGGCTGGGGGTCGACCGGTTGGTGATGCTGCTGACCGGCCGGTCCATCCGGGAGACCCTGCCGTTCCCGATGGTCCGTGAGTCGTCGTGAACCGTCCGCACCGTGACCCGGAGCCGGCGGCCCGCCGTGGGGGTGACGGGCACCGGGCCGCCCGGACCGGGGCGGCGGTGGCGCTGGCGCTGGCGGCGGTCTGTTACGCCTTCTGGCTGCTCGCCCCGGTGCTCAACCCGGGGCTGCGGCCGGTGGAGAGCTACCTGAGTGAGCTGGCCGCCCGGGACCAGCCGTACCACCTGGTCTTCCAGCTCGGCGACGTGACGACCGGGCTGTGCGCGACGGCGGCCGGGCTGCTGCTGGCCCGGGTGGCCCGGGAGGTGCCCCGGCCGGCCTGGTGGGGGCTGCTGGTGTTCGGCGTGGCCACCGCCGTCGACGGCGGGTACACCTCGATGGACTGCGCCCCCTCGATCGATGCCCGCTGCGCCCGGCTGGAGGAGCTGGGCGAGCTGTCCTGGCGGCACCAGGCACACACGGTCACCTCGTCGCTGGCGGTGGCCGGTGCGCTGCTCAGCGTGGTGGCGGTCCTCGCCGTGCTGCGCGGCCCGGCCCGCCGCCGGGCGGGGCTCGCGGTGGCGGTGGTGCTGGCGCTCGGCACGGTCGGCACGCTGGTCGCCACCCTGCACCCCGCGTGGGGGCTGGGCCTGTGGCAGCGGGTCCAGCTCACCGGCCTGTCCGGCTGGCTGCTGCTCACCGCCGCCGTCGCCCGGTGGGGCCCCGGCCCGGAGCGCCCCCGGTGACGGGCCCGACCACCGACGGTCCTGCGGCGCGGGCCGGCGGGCCGGGGGTGCTGCTCTGCCCGGGGATGGGGGAGGGGGCGGCGACCTGGGACCGGCTGGTGCCGCCGCTGACCGCCGCCGGGTACCTGGTGCGCCGGCTGGACCGGCCGGACGACACCCGGGTGCCGACCCTCACCGCCGAACTGGCCCGCATCGAGACGGCGGTGACCGGGCTGGACCGGCCGGTGCTGGTGGCGCACTCGGCGGCGGCGCTGCCCGCCGAGGCGTACGCCCGGCGGCATCCGGGGCGGCTCGCCGGGCTGGTGCTGGTGGACCCGAGCGTCGTGGACCCGGCCGGGGCGGCCCGGTGGCGGTGGTGGTCGGCGTGGACGGCCGGCACGGTGGCGGCCGGGGCGCCGGTGCTGGCCGGGGCGCTCGACCGGTCCGGTCTGGCCCGCCGCTACGGCCCGGGGGCGTGGCGTCGGGCGGCCCGCCGGATGAGCGTCCGCCCGCCCGACCCGGCGGCTGCGGCGGCGTACGGCCGCCCGGCGGTGCTGGTCGGGGCGCTGGTGCAGTGGCTGGCGCACCCGGCGGTGGCGGCGGAACTGGTGGCGTTGCGGGCGGCGACGGCGGCACCGACGCTGCCGGTGCGGGTGTTGACCGCGCTCGGCGACGTGCCCACCCCGGCCGGTCGGGCGGCGTGGCGGGCCGGACACGCCGCGCTGGCGGCGAGCTTCCCCGCCGGCCGGCAGGAGGTGTTCCGGGACGCCCGGCACCTGCTGCACGTGGACCTGCCGGAGGCGGTGGTCGAGGCCGTCGCGGCCCTCGGACGTGACAGCGGGTCCTAGGCTGGCGGGCGTGTCGGGGCTGCGGGTGGTGACGGGTCTGTGGGCGTACGCGCTCATCGGGCTGACCCTGCTCGCGGACCGGCCGGGTGACCTGCTGGCCGGTGCGGCGGTGGCGGCCGCGCTGCTGCTCGTCGTCCTGCTGGCGGCCCGTCCCCGGGCGGCGTCCGGCCCCGGCAGCGGGCGGCGGCGGGCGGTCGGGTTGCGTGACCGGGCCCGGCGTCGACGCGTGCCCCGGCAGGTCGATCCGGACGCGGCGGGCCGGCCCCGCCCCCGGGCACCCGGGGGTCCCCTCCCGGTCGGCTGGTCCCCGGCCGCGGGCTGATCCCGCGCGCCGTCGACCCCGACCGGTTCCGTCGTCATCCGTCCCACGGTGGACCGCCGACCGCCCTGACGGGCGGCCGGTCGCCGTCCCGTGCGGACCTCCGGAATCGGACCGAGGGGTTCCCCCATGCTCGCCTTCTCACCTGTGCACGACGCGGCCACCGCCGCGGGTTCCGTCGTCGGCTGGCTCGCCGGGCTGCTGACGCCGCTGGCCGGCGGGGTCGCCACCGCCGCCGCGATCGTGTTGTTCACCATCGCCGTCAGGCTGTCGATCTCACCGCTCACCGTCGCCCAGGTCCGTGCGGAGCGGCGTCGCGCGGCGCTCGCCCCGCAGTTGCGCCAGCTCCAGCAGCGGTACGCGGACGATCCCGCGACGTTGCAGTCGGAGATGTTGGCGCTCTACCGCCGGGCGGGGGCGTCGCCGGTGGCGGGCTGCCTGCCGGCGCTGCTCCAGGCCCCGTTCTTCCTGGTCATGTACCGCCTGTTCGGCACCGGGGACGGTGCCGGCGGGCTGCTCGACGCGCGGCTGGCCGGGGTGCCGCTGGGCTGGCACCTGGGTGACGGGCTGACCCCGTCGGTGCTGTCGGTGTTCGGGGTGCTGCTGGCGGCCCTGGCCGGTCTGGCCACGGTGCTGTCCCGGCGGGCCCGGCGGACGGCGGCCCCGGCCGACGCACCGGCCGACCAACCGGTGGCGGCGCTGCTGGCCCGGGTGCTGCCGCTGCTGCCGTACGGCACGGTGCTGCTGGCGTTGGTGGTGCCGCTGGCGGCGGTGCTCTACCTGGTCACCACCACCGCGTGGACGGTGGCCGAGCACGTGCTGCTGCGGCGGCCGCGACCGGTGCCGGTCGAAGCCATCGACGAGCGTTGACAAGTGGTGGGGCGGGAGCGTAGAAAACCGCTCAGAGAGCGCTCTCTTGCTCCCGTCCCCCAGAGAGGCATCCCGATGAACGCTGTCCCGGCGGCTCCGGTCGCCCCCACCGCCCCGCGCCGGTCCCGCCGGCTCGCCCTGGCGGTCACGCTCGCCGCCGCCACCGCGCTGACCGGCGTCTCGGTCGCCGCGCAGGCCGCCGTCCCGACGCCGCCGTCGGGGTGGAGCCTGATGTGGAGCGACGACTTCACCGGCGCGGCCGGCACCCTGCCGTCCTCGGCCAACTGGATCGTGGACACCGGCACCAGCTACCCGGGCGGCCCGGCCAACTGGGGCACCGGCGAGATCCAGACGTACACCGGCAGCACCGCCAACCTGGCCCACGACGGGTCCGGCAACCTGCGGATCACCCCGCTGCGCGACTCCGGCGGCCGGTGGACCTCGGCCCGGATCGAGACCGTGCGCACCGACTTCAAGCCCCCGTCGGGCGGGGTGCTGGCGATCGAGGGGCGGATCCAGATGCCCAACGTCACCGGCGCCCAGGCGGCCGGCTACTGGCCGGCGTTCTGGGCGCTCGGCGCCCCCTACCGGGGCAACTACCAGAACTGGCCGGGCATCGGCGAGATCGACGTGATGGAGAACGTCAACGGGCTCAACCAGGTCTGGGGCGCGCTGCACTGCGGGGTCGCCCCCGGTGGCCCGTGCAACGAGTTCAGCGGGCTGGGCGCGACCCGGGTCTGCCCCGGCAGCGCCTGCCAGGCCGCCTTTCACACCTACCGCACCGAGTGGGACACCTCGGTCAGCCCGCAGCAACTGCGCTGGTACGTCGACGGGCAGCTGTTCCACAGCGTCACCCAGACCCAGGTCGGGGCCAGCTACTGGGCGCAGATGACCGGTCACGGCGGTTACTTCCTGCTGCTCAACGTGGCGATGGGCGGCTCCTTCCCGGACGGGGTGGCCGGTGCCGTCACGCCGACCGGCTCGACCGTCTCCGGCCGGCCGATGGTCGTCGACTACGTCGCGGTCTACCGCCGGGGCGGTGGCTCCACCCCGACGCCGACCCCCACCACGCCGGGCCCGACCACGCCGCCGCCGTCGGGCACCGTGGACGCCTACTCGACGATCCAGGCCGAGGCGTTCTCGGCGCAGAACGGGGTGGCCGTCGAGAACTGCGCCGAGGGCGGGCAGAACATCGCCGCCCTGCGCAACGGTGACTGGGCCCGCTACGACAACGTGGACTTCGGCGGCAGTGGCCCGCGCGACTTCCTGGCCCGGGTGGCCTCCGGCGCGGCGGGCGGGGTGAGCGGTCTGGTCGAGGTGCGGGTGGACAGCCCGACCGCCACCCCGATCGGCAGCTTCGCCGTCGCCAACACCGGCGGCTGGCAGAGTTGGCGGTCGGTGCCGGGCAACGTGTCGGCGGTGACCGGGCGGCACACCGTCTACCTCACCTTCAGCAGCGGTCAGCCGTCCGACTTCGTCAACGTCAACTGGTTCACCTTCCGCCGCTGACCGGGCCGCGAGGGGGGTCCGCGCCACGCCGGCGCGGACCCCCTCGTCGGTGGGCTCTGGACATTAACAGTTAAGAGTCTTAATAATAGGCGCGGACGTGGACGGCCATGGATGTCGTCCCGGCGGTCCCACCCCCGGACCGCGTCCACCGGCCCGCGCAACGGGCCGGTCGCACCCCTGACGCCCCCCCGCCCCGGTCCACTGGAGGCCACCCGTGAGACTCCGCACCCCCCGCGCGGCCACCCTCGCCGTCGCACTCGCCGCCGCCCTGGTCACCGGCACGCTCGTGGCCCCACCGGCCGCGTCCGCCGCCACCGCCGCCTTCGTCCGCACCGCCAGCTGGGGCAGCGGGTACGAGGCCAAGTTCACCGTCACCAACGACACCTCGACCGCGATCAGCTCGTGGACCGTCGTGTTCGACCTGCCCTCGGGCAGCACCGTCGGCTCGTTCTGGGACGCCCGGCTGAGCAGCTCCGGCCAGCGCGTCACCGCCCTCAACCAGAGCTGGAACGGCAGCCTCGCTCCGGGCGCCAGCACCACCTTCGGCTTCGTCGTCGGCGGCACCGGCGACCCGACGAACTGCACGGTCAACGGCGGGTCCTGCACCGGCGGCGGCCCCGGCAACCCGACCGGCCCGGCCACCCCGGGCGGGCTGCGGGTCACCGGCACCACCGCGTCGTCGGCCACGCTGGCCTGGAACGCCGTCTCCGGCACGGTCACCGGCTACCGGATCTACGAGGGCGGCACGGTGAAGGCCACCGTCACCGGGACCTCGACCACCGTCTCCGGGCTGGCCGCCTGCTCCACCCACAGCTGGACCGTCACGGCGTACAACTCCGCAGGGGAGTCGGCGAAGTCGGCAGCGGTGTCGGCCACCACCACCGGCTGCACCGGCGGCAACGGCACGATGGCCGCCGCCCCCTACCTCTACCCGGGCTGGGGTGACCCGCCCGCGCCGGCGACGGTGATGGGGGCGACCGGGGTGAAGTGGTTCACCATCGCGTTCGTGCTCTCCGGCGGCGGCTGCACCCCGGCCTGGGACGGCTCCGGGCCGCTCACCGGGGGCGCGCACGCCAACACCATCGCCGCGATCCGGGCGGCCGGCGGCGACGTCATCCCGTCGTTCGGCGGCTGGAGCGGCAACAAGCTCGGCCCGAACTGCGCGTCGGCCAGCGCCCTCGCCGGGGCGTACCAGCAGGTGATCAACGCGTACGGGTTGAAGGCGATCGACATCGACATCGAGAACAGCGACGAGTTCGAGAACGAGGTGGTGCAGGACCGCATCCTCGGCGCGCTGAAGATCGTCAAGCAGAACAACCCGGGGATCAGGACGATCGTCACCTTCGGCACCTCGACCACCGGGCCGTCGTACTACGGCACCCGGCTGATCAACCAGGCCGCCGCGCTCGGCGCGAACATCGACACGTTCACCATCATGCCGTTCGACTTCGGCGGCGGGGCGAACATGTACCAGAACACCGTCAACGCCGCCGAGGGGCTGAAGAGCACCCTGAAGTCGGCGTTCGGCTGGTCCGACGCCACCGCGTACGCGCACATGGGCATCAGCGGCATGAACGGCCTGTCCGACCAGCGGGAGCTGACCTCACCGGCCACCTGGACGCAGATCCGGGACTGGGCCAAGGCCCGGGGGCTGTCCCGGTTCACCTTCTGGTCGGTCAACCGGGACCGCGCCTGCCCGGACGGGGGAGTGGTCGCCAACTGCTCCGGTATCGCCCAGAACCTCTGGGAGTTCACCTCGATCACCGCGAGGTTCTGAACACCACCGTCAGGTGGGGCCGGCCGGTCAGCCGGTCCGGCTCCACCTGGCGGTCCACCGGCCTCGCGGCCCCTCGGGCGGCGTGACCGGGGCCGGCCGGGCGGTGCGGTGGCCCGGTCAGCGGTCGGCGGTCAGCGGTCGGCGGTCACCGACCGGCGGTCACCGACCGGCGGTCGTCCCGGTCGTCCCGGTCGTCCCGGTCGCGGCGGGAGTGGATCTTCTTGCCCGCCCAGCTCACGATCATGACGGCGAAGACCGCGAAGATGGCGTAGTTGAACCAGTCGCTGTACTTCTCCACGTCCTGCCAGCGCGAGCCCAGCGTGTAGCCGAGGCCGACGACCAGCGCGTTCCACACCCCGCTGCCCAGCGTGGTGAGCAGCACGAACTCGCCCATCGGCATCCGGTTCGCGCCGGCCGGGACGGAGACCAGGCTGCGCACCACCGGCACCAGCCGGCCGATCAGCACCGCCCACCGGCCGTGCCGCTCGAACCAGCGGTCGGCCTTTTCCAGATCGTCCCGGTCGACCAGCGGGATGCGGTCCAGCCAGTGCTTGAGCCGTTCCTCGCCGATCGCCGCGCCGAGCCAGTAGAGCACCAGCGCGCCGACCAGCGAACCGACAGTCGCGGCGACGATGATCAGCACCAGGTTGAACCGGCCCTCGGCGGCGAGGTAGCCGGCCATCGCCAGCACGATCTCACTCGGGATCGGCGGGATGATGCTCTCCAGCGCCACCAGGAAGGCGACGCCGACCGCGCCGAGGGAGTCGATGACGCCCGCCACCCATCCGGTCAGCC
Source organism: Micromonospora sp. WMMD723 (assembly GCF_049863385.1). Lineage (NCBI taxonomy): Bacteria > Bacillati > Actinomycetota > Actinomycetes > Micromonosporales > Micromonosporaceae > Micromonospora > Micromonospora sp. WMMD723. Next base: position 742,510 of record NZ_JBMKNR010000001.1, on the reverse strand, counting down.
CGGTGAACTGGTTCGGGTCGACGTTCTCGGCGAGAGCCATGGGCGTCCTTCCAGCGGGCCGGCGGGATCGGACAGTGGTACCCAGCCGGCCACCACTTACACCCTGCCGTGAGTGAGCCCACCCCGTCCGGGCCCGGCCGCGCGCTGCGACCTGCGCCGTCGTGCCGACCGGGCGGCCCCGCCGGCTGAGCCGCTGATCAGTCCGAGGAGTGCAGTCCCCGGTCCGCCGGCCCCTGCCGCCAGCCGGTGAACCGGACGGTCAGCCCGCCCCGGGTGGGCGCACAGCAGAACGGCCCGGCCAGCGCCACCGCGTCCGGGTCGAGCGGGGCGAGCCGCACCAGCCGCCACGGCCCGTCGGCGACCCGCGCCCGGACCGTCAGCGCGTCGCCGTCGCGGCTGGCCCGTACGGTCACCTCCCGGCCCTGCCAGTCCGGCACCGGGGCCACCGACCAGTCGGAGAACTCCCGGGTCACCACCGCGCCGACCTGCGGCAGTCCGTCGCTGACCTCCACCCCGGCCTTGATCCAGTTCCGCTCGTCCACCCGGACCAGCACCCCGGCCTGGTCGAACTGGGCGGTGTAGTCGAGCAGGAAGTCCACCTCGACCGCGCCGCCGGTCGGCAGCGGGGCGAGCAGCGCCGGCCCGTCGTCGTGGACGAAACCGTAGCTGGTGTGCCGCCACAGGTCGCTGTTGGCGGCCGGCTCCACCAGCAGCGCGCCGTCACCGGCCCGGTCCACCCGTACCGGTGGGTGCAGCCACCGGCCCTCGTCCCAGTCGAGCGTGCGGGAGCCGTCCGTCGGATGCGCAGCCATGCCCGGACCGTACCCCGCACCGGCCCGTCCCGGGTCGGTGCGGCGGTCGCCGGCGGACGGTGGAACGGGACTCGCGTTTGCGGCGTCGGCGCACCGGAGACATTAGGCCGGCATGGGTGACAGGTGGTATTCCGAGGCCGTCGTCTACTGCCTCGACGTCGACACGTACGCGGACTCCGACGGCGACGGGGTCGGTGACTTCCGGGGCCTGATCGGCCGGCTCGACTACCTGGCGCGGCTGGGGGTGACCTGCCTCTGGCTCAACCCGATCCATCCCTCGCCCAACCAGGACGACGGATACGACGCGACCGACTTCTACAACGTCGACCCGCGCCTGGGGACCCTCGGTGACTTCGCCGAGCTGCTGCACCAGGCACAGAACCGGGGCATCCGGGTCATCATCGACCTGGTGGTCAACCACACCTCCGACCAGCACCCGTGGTTCCAGTCCGCCCGGTCCTCGCCCGACTCGCCGTACCGTGACTGGTACGTCTGGGCCGACCACGAGCCGGCGGACCGGCACCAGGGCATGGTGTTCCCGGGCGAGCAGCACGAGACGTGGAGCTACGACCGGACCGCCAAGGCGTGGTACTACCACCGCTTCTACAAGTTCCAGCCGGATCTCAACATCGAGAACCCGAAGGTCCGCGAGGAGATCAAGAAGATCACTTCGTTCTGGCTCCAGCTCGGCGTCTCCGGGTTCCGGATGGACGCCGTGCCGTTCATCATCGAGCGGACCGAGCCGGGCAACCCGGACGCGCCCAAGGACTTCGACTTCCTCACCGACCTGCGCCAGCACGTGCAGTGGCGACGCGGCGACGCGGTGCTGCTGGCCGAGGCGAACGTCGAACCCGACCAGCTCCCGGTCTATTTCGGCGACGGCAGCGGCTCGGGCAACCGCATCCACATGCTCTTCGACTTCATGCTCAACGGCCGGCTGATGCTCGCCCTCGCCCGGGAGGACCCGGAGGCGATCATCGACGCGCTGCGCGACACCCCGAAGCTGCCCACCGGCGGCCAGTGGGCGACCTTCCTGCGCAACCACGACGAGATCGACCTGTCCCGGCTCACCGCCGACCAGCGCAACGACGTGCTGGCGAAGTTCGGCCCGGACGAGAACATGCAGCTCTACGGCCGGGGCATCCGGCGACGGCTCGCCCCGATGCTCGGCAACGACCGCCGGCACATCGAGCTGGCGTACGCGCTGCAGTTCTCGTTGCGCGGCACGCCGGTGCTGCGCTACGGCGAGGAGATCGGGATGGGGGAGAACCTCGCGCTGGACGGGCGGGACGCGATCCGTACCCCGATGCAGTGGTCGTACAAGGAGAACGGCGGTTTCTCCACGGCGGACCCGGAGAAGCTGATCCGCCCGGTGATCGACAAGGGTGACTTCGGCTACCAGAAGGTCAACGTCACCGCCCAACGGGGCGACTCGACGTCGTTGCTGGCCTGGTTCGAGCGGATGATCCGGACCCTGCGGGAGGCCCCGGAGATCGGCTCCGGTTCGACCACGCACATCGACGTGCCGATGCCGGCCGGGGTGCTCGCACACCGCGCCGACGGCCCGACCGGCACCATGGTCTTCCTGCACAACCTCGGCACCGAGGACGTGGAGGTGGACCTGAGCACCCTGGCCGCCGAGGCGGACCTGCCGATAGACGTCCTGACCGACCGGGGTTACGGCGACGTGGGCAAGCTGGACAGCCTGAAGCTGGGCGGGCACGGCTACCGCTGGATCCGGCTCTGCCGTTCCACCACCTACTGACCGGCAGCTCCGCCCACCGACCGGCACGTCCGTCGACGTCCCTGCCCGGCAGGGACGTCGACGGACGTCGGGGCGGGTAGGCTCCTCCGATCGAGCCAGAAGTTACCGGGAGGTAGTCATGTCGGAGGAGTCCCGCGTCGCCATCGTCACCGGAGCCGCGCGCGGTATCGGCGCGGCCACCGCCCGGCGGCTTGCCGCCGACGGGATGGCCGTCGCCGTGGTCGACATCGACGAGGCGGCGACCGGGCCGACCGTGGACGCGATCACCGCCGCCGGTGGCCGGGCCCTCGGCGTCGGCGCGGACGTCGCCGACCGGGAGCAGGTCGAGGCCGCCGTCGACCGGGTCGCCACCGAACTGGGCGGGCCGACCGTGCTGGTCAACAACGCCGGGGTGCTGCGGGACAACCTGCTGTTCAAGATGACCGACGCTGACTGGGACACCGTGCTGGGGGTGCACCTGCGCGGCGCGTTCCTGTTCAGCCAGGCCGCCCAGCGGCACATGGTCGAGCGGAAGTACGGCCGGATCGTCAACCTCTCCAGCACCTCCGCGCTGGGCAACCGGGGCCAGGCCAACTACGCGGCGGCCAAGGCCGGCCTGCAGGGCTTCACCAAGACCCTCGCGATCGAGCTGGGGCCGTTCGGGGTGACGGTCAACGCGGTCGCCCCCGGCTTCATCGTCACCGACATGACCGCCGCCACCGCCGCCCGGATGAAGGTCGACTTCGACGACCTCCAGAAGCACGCCGCCGCCGAGATCCCGGTCCGTCGTCCGGGCCGCCCGGAGGACGTCGCGCACACCATCTCGTTCCTGGTCAGCGAGGGCGCGTCCTTCGTCTCCGGTCAGGTCATCTACGTCGCGGGCGGCCCGAAGGACTGACCGGGGCCGGGGCACCCGCGCCGGGAGCCGGCGTCAGGCGTCGGCGGCGGTGCGGGTGCGCCACAGCCAGAGCAGCCCCAGCACGGGCAGCACCAGCGGGATGTAGCCGTACCCGCTGCCGAAGCCGGACCAGACCGTCTCGTCGGGGAACAGTTCGGGGTCGACCAGGCTGAGCACGCCGACCCCGACCACCCCGACCAGCTCCACCGAGCAGCAGGCCAGCGCGACCCGCCGGCCGGCGTGCCCGGCGCGGGCCAGCCCGACCGCCGCCACGATGTAGATCAGCGCGGCCACGGCCGAGAGCAGGTACGCCACCGGCGCCTCGTCGAACTTCGTGGCGATCTGGAGCCCGGCCCGGGAGGTGGCGGCGATGGCGAACAGGAGGTAGACGGCGATCAGCAACCGTCCCGGCCCCGCGTTGGTGGCGCGCCGCGCCGTCCGGGTGTCAGCCACCGACGACCTCCCAGGTCTGTTGCAGCCGGACCACGACCACCGGCAGGACCAGGCAGACCGCGCAGACGATCGCCGACCCCCACCGGGTAGGTTCCATCCGGGCCAGCACCCAGGCCAGCGGGGGCAGGCAGACCAGCGTCACCAGGTAGCCGAAGAACGCGCCCGGCTCGCCCGCCCGCTCACCCCCGACGACGGCGACCAGGGCCAGCACGGTCAGCGCGAGCAGCGCCACCTCCAGCAGGCCCAGCCCGACCGACTGCACCAGGTCCGGCGGCCGGTGCCGGACCGCCGCCACCAGGGCCCACAGCGCGAGTACGAGCGACAGCCCGATCGTCACGGTGGCGAGCACCCCGTCCACCGGCGACCCGGCCGACGCCGCGCCGGTCATCGCCGCCATCCGATCGGTGTCTCGGTCACCGGCACAGCCTACTAACCGGCGTAGTAATCACCGTCGTCCCGGTCCCGGGTCGGCGGCCCGGGACTCCGGGCGGCGGCCCGCCGGTGCGGGTAGGTGGCCCTCGGCTGCGGAAACAGGGGTGGGTGACTAGCGTGGATCACGGCCGCGACGGGCGTGGCCGACGACGAGACCGGGGGTACCCCGTGCTGCGGTTCGGCCTGTTCGGCACCGGTCACTGGGCGGCGCGCACGCACGCCGCCGGGCTGGACGCCCATCCCCGCGCCGAACTGGTGGGGGTCTGGGGACGCGACCCCGAACGGGCCGCCGCGCTGGCCACCCGGCACGGCGTCCCGGCCTTCGACGACGTCGACGCGCTGCTCGACGTCTGCGACGCGGTGGCCGTGGCGCTGCCCCCGGACGTGCAGGCCGGGATCGCCGTCCGGGCCGCCACCGCCGGCCGGCACCTGCTGCTGGACAAGCCCCTCGCGCTGAGCCTCGACGAGGCCGACCGGGTGGTCGCCGCCACGCGGTCCGCCGGGGTGGCCTCGGTGGTCTTCTTCACCCAGCGCTTCCACCCCGACGTCGACGGCTTCCTCACCGCCACCGCCGCGGCCGGCGGCTGGCAGCACGCCCGCGCCACCCAGTTCGCCTCGATCTATGCCCCCGGCAGCCCGTACGGCGGCTCCCGGTGGCGGCGGGAGCAGGGCGCGCTGTGGGACATCGGCCCGCACGCGCTGTCGATCGTGCTGCCGGTGCTCGGCCGGGTCACCCGGGTCGCCGCGATGGACGGCCCCGGCGGGCTGGTGCACCTGCTGCTCACCCACGACGGAGGTGCGACAAGTGCGCTGTCGCTGACCCTGGACGCGCCGCCGACGGCGTTGACCCGGGACTTCGTCTTCTACGGGGACAACGGCGTCGAGGCCGTACCGCCGGGCGACGGCAACGCGCTGACCGCGTTCGGTACGGCCGTCGACCAACTGCTGGGGCAGGTCGACTCGGGTGACCGGGACCACCGGTGTGACGTCCGGTTCGGCCGGGAGGTGGTGGCGGTCCTGGCGGCTGCGGAGACCGCCCGCGCCGAGGCCCGCACCGTCGATCTCCGACCCTGACCCCTGCCCCTTGCCGCCCCGGTCAGGCCGGTCGGTGGTCAGGTGGGGTATCGGCCCGGGTCGGTGACCGGAGAGTCGTCGGTGGCGGGGCGGGGCGGGGCGTGGCGTTGGCCGGCGGGTCGGTGGCCGGTTCGACGTGCTGCCCCGGACGTCATTCCTGAGAGTCATGAATATGCCCCCGTGTCATGACGGTGGGCGGGCAAGAGTTGTCCTGTCGAGGTGACCGTGGGTCACTGGTTGCCGACATCGGTGATCGCCCGCCGACGGAACGGCTGGTCCCGACCCGCTCACCCCTCCAGATGTGCGGGCCACCCGGGGCGCCGCGGGGGCTGGCCGGATCGGCGGGGGTCGTGGTGGAACGCCGGAAAAACGCGTTGCGCACCGTGGGGTGTGCGCTAGCGTGGCCGCCATGTGTATGCATGCCCTGATCACCGTGGCCGTCACGTCGGCCGCGCGGGGCCCCCTCCTGGTGGCCCGTCCGCGAGTCCGGCGTCCGGCCCTGGCCGGCCGGGACGCCCACCGCGCCTGACCCGAAGCACCATCCCGGCCTGACCGCCACCGTGGTCTGACCGTCACCGGGGCCTGACCGCCGGCCCCCGGCTGCGCTCTCTTCGCGTCGCGTCCCCGCCGATCTCTCCAGGGCCGTCCGAGTCCCGATCCACTCGGACCGGCCCGGCATCGTGCTGCGCCTGTCCGTACCGTCGCCGAGCGGCGACAGACAGGACGAGCCCCGTGGCGCCCCGCCCCGACCGCACCACCGCACGCGACCGGTCCCGTCGCGTACTGTCGCAGAACTTCCTCGCCGACCCGGCCGCCGTGAGCCGGATGGTCCGGGCGGCCCGTACCCGCCCGGACGACCTGCTGTTGGAGGTGGGTGCCGGCCGTGGCCAGCTCACCCGGCCACTGGCGCAACGGTGCGGCCGGCTGATCGCCTACGAGGTCGACCCGACCGTCATCCCCGCCCTGGCGGCGGTGTGCGCGACGCTGCCGCACGTGCGGCACCGGCAGGCCGACTTCCTGACCGCCGCGCCCCCCGACGAACCGTTCGACGTCGTCGGCAACGTTCCCTGGTCGCTGACCGCGGCGGTGGTCCGCTGGTGCCTCGCCGCGCCCCGGTTGCGCGCGGCCACCCTGCTCACCCAGTGGGAGTACGCCCGCAAGCGGACCGGTGACCTCGGTCGGTGGAGCCGGCTGACCGTGCTGACCTGGCCGGAGTACCACTGGCGGCTGTCCGGCCGGGTGGCCCGCACCGCGTTCCGCCCGGTGCCCGCCGTCGACGGGGGCATCCTGCGGATCGAACGCCGGCCGGCGGCGCTGCTGGACCCGGCCGGGCTGCCCGCGTACCGGAAGATGGTGGAGCTGGGGTTCGGCGGAGCGGGCGGGTCGCTCGCGGCCTCGCTACGCACGGCCCATCCGGGCCGGCGGGTCGACGGCGCGCTGCGGGCGGCGCGGCTGGACCCGGCGACCCCGGTCGGCCTGGTCTGGCCGGAGCAGTGGCTGGTGCTGTTCCGGTTGCTGCACGCTTCCACGGGTCGCGCCGGTGGCCGGCGGTGACCGGTAGGCGCGGGTCAGGTGGGGGCGGCTCAGGCCAGGGTGCCGAGGGCCTCGTGCAGCTCGGCCGGGTCGTCGAACTGCCCGGCGGGCAGCGCCCGCAGCATCTGGAGCAGTTCGGTGCCGGCGCCGTTCTCCTGACCCCAGCGGACCAGGTCCTCGCGGGAGACCGGGTAGTCGAGCCCGGCCAGGTACTCCTGCAACTGCATCCCGGTGACGGTCATGCCGCCGGCTACCCGTTCCACCCGCCCCCACACCGCCCACCGCGCACCGGACGGCGGTTTGTCGGCCGACCCTGCCGGGTAGCCCCGCCCATGCTGGTACAGCGGCTCGGTACGCCGAGCGACTTCGACCCGCTGCTGGAGCGCGCCCGGGACGCCCGGGTGGTGATGATCGGCGAGGCGACGCACGGCAGTCACGACTACTACCGGTTGCGTGAGCAGCTCACCCGACGGCTCATCGCCGAGCAGGGGTTCGACTTCGTGGCGGTGGAGGGCGACTGGCCGGACTGCGACCGGGTGCACCGTTCGGTGGTGGGCGCGCCCGGTGGCGCGCAGGACCCGCGTACCGCGCTGGGCCGGTTCACCCGTTGGCCCACCTGGATGTGGGCCAACGCCGAGGTGGACCGGTTCTGCCGCTGGCTGCGGGCCTGGAACCTGGAGCGTCCCGAGCGGGAACGGGCCGGTTTCCACGGGCTCGACGTCTACAGCCTGTGGGAGTCCATGCAGGCCATCTTCGACTACCTCGGCGAGGAGGACCCGAAGTCGATGGAGGCGGCGCAGGACGCGTACCGGTGCTTCGAGCCGTACGGCCGGCGGGTCGAGGAGTACGGCGCGGCCAGCCGGTTCGTTTCGGCCCGCTGCGAGGAGGAGGTGATCCGGCTGTTGGCGCGTACCCGGGCACACGTGGTCTCGGACGGCCCGGACGCGTTCGCGGCCTGGCAGAACGCGGAGGTGGTGGCCGGCGCGGAGCGGTACTACCGGGCGATGGTGCACGGCGGGCCGGACTCCTGGAACGTGCGCGACATCCACATGGCCGACACCCTGGACCGGCTGCTCACCCGCTACGGCCCGGGATCACGGGGGATCGTCTGGGCGCACAACACGCACATCGGGGACGCCCGCGCCACCGACATGGCCGGCGACGGGATGGTCAACATCGGCCAGCTCGCCCGGGAACGCCTCGGCCGGGACGCGGTGACGCTGATCGGCTTCGGCGGCTACCGGGGCACCGTGGTCGCCGCCCCGCACTGGGGTTCACCGGCCGAGGTGATGGCGGTGCCGCCGGCCCGGGAGGGCTCGGTGGAGTGGCGGCTGCACGAGGTGCTGCCGGAGCGGGCGGTGCTCGTCTTCGGCGGCCCCGACCAGCCCGACTGGGTCACCGGCACCGTCGAGCACCGGGCCATCGGGGTGGTCTACGACCCGACCTTCGAACGCTGGGGCAACTACGTGCCGAGCCGGCTGGCCGACCGCTACGACGCCCTCGTCTGGTGCGACGAGTCCACCGCCCTGCACCCGCTCCCCACCCACACCACCACAGGCGAACTGGAAACCTACCCCGCCGGCGTATAACCCCGTCCCCCCGCGACTCCTCCGTGGATCATGGAGTTGTGGTGCCCGGTCCGGGGGTTTTCCTCCCGTTCCGTCCGGCACCACAACTCCATGATCGGCAGGGTCAGGCGTTGACCGGGTGTTTGTCGAGGTGGGCGCGGAGGCCTTCGCCCTCGATGTCGACGTTGGGCAGGGCCCGGTCGAGCCAGCGGGGGAGCCACCACGCCCTGGCGTTCAGCAGGGACATCACGGCGGGGACGATGGTCATCCGGACCACGAAGGCGTCGATGGCGACACCGACGGCGAGCGCGAAGCCCATCGACTTGATCACCGGGTCGTCGAGGAAGACGAAGCCGCCGAAGACCGACATCATGATCAGCGCGGCGGCGGTGACCACCCGTGCCCCGTGCCCCATCCCGTTGATGGTGGCCTGCCGGGCCGTGTCGCCGTGCACGAAGTCCTCCCGCATCCGGGAGACCAGGAAGACCTCGTAGTCCATGGCCAGGCCGAACAGGATGCCGATCAGCAGGATCGGCAGGAAGCTGATCAGCGGGGCCGGGCTGTCCAGGCCGACCAGGCTGGCGAGGTGACCCTGCTGGAACACCGCGACGGTGATGCCGAAGGTGGCGGCCACCGTGAGCAGGAAGCCCAGCGCGGCCTTCACCGGCACCAGGATCGACCGGAAGACCAGCATCAGCAGCAGGATCGACAGCCCCACCACGAGCAGCAGGTAGACCGGCATCGCGTCGGACAGCTTCTCGGACACGTCGATGCCGATCGCGGTGACGCCGGTCAGCAGCACCTCGGCGTTGCCGATCGAGCCCACCCGGTCCCGGATGTCGTGCACCAGCGTCTCGGTGGCTGCGTCGGTCGGCCCGCTCTTCGGGATCACCCCGATCAGCGCCGTCCGGCCGGAGGGGTCGAGCTGCGGCGGGGCCACCGCCAACACCCCGTCCGTACGCTGGACCAGCGCGGCGACCTGCGGCACGGCGGTGGCGGTGTCCTGCGGGGAGTCCGAGGTGACCACCACGGCGAGCCGGCCGGTGAAGCCCGGACCGAAGCCCTCCCGGATCAGGTCGGCGCTGGTGCGGGCCGGGCTGCCCACCGGGGCGGTGCTGGCGTCCGGCAGCGCGATCCGCATGTCCTGCGCCGGCAGGGCGAGCAGCCCGAGACCGAGCAGGCCGACCAGGATCACCGGGATGCGCAGCCGGGTCACCCACTGCGCCCAGCGGAACCCGAAACCGGAGCGGTCCTCGGCGGCCGGCACGGCGTCCACGGCGTCGGTGGCCTCGGTCACCGGGGTGACGTTGCGTAGCTTGCGGGGCAGCACCCGGCGGCCGGCGAACCCGAGCAGCGCCGGGGCGAGGGTGATCGCCACCAGCACCGCCACGCTGACCGTGCCGGCGGCGGCCAGACCCATCACGGTGAGGAACGGGATGCCGACCACGGCGAGGCCGGCGAGCGCGATGACCACGGTGGCGCCGGCGAAGAGCACGGCGGAACCGGCGGTGCCGACGGCCCGGCCGACCGCCTCCTCCGGGGTGAGCCCTTCGAGCAGGTGCTGCCGGTGCCGCGAGGTGATGAACAGCGAGTAGTCGATGCCGACCGCCAGGCCGAGCATCAGGGCCAGGATGGGTGCGGTGCTGGTCAGTTCGACCACGCTGCTGAGCGCGAACAGGCCGGCCATGCCGACCCCGACGCCGATCAGCGCGTTCAGCATGGTCATCCCGGCCGCGACCAGCGAGCCGAACGTGATGATCAGGACGATCGCGGCGACGAGCACACCCAGCGCCTCGGTCGAGCCGACCTCCGGCTCCGCGTTGAGCACCTCACCGCCGGGGGCGATCTGCCACCCCTGGGCCTCGGCCTGCGCGCCGACCTTCTCGTACGCCGCCCGCTGGTCGTCGGTGACGTCGTCCGCGCCGGTGGCGAACTGCACCTGGATCAGCGCGTAGCGGCCGTTGGGGGTGATCGCCTGGGACTGGTACGGGTCGACCGCGCCGATGACGCCGGGCAGGGTGGCCGCCTCCTGGACGACCCCCTTCACCACGGCCTGCCCGTCGGGGGTGGTCAACTGGCCGTCGGCGGGTGCCTTCACCGCGATGGTGCCGGTGGCGCCGCTGGCTGCCGGGAACCGCTCGGCGAGCAGGTCCAACGCCTGCTGCGACTCGGTGCCGGGCATGGTGAAGTTGCTGGCCGTCGGGCCCTTCAGGGTGGCGGCGGCGATGCCGAGGCCGACGAGTACGACGAGCCAGACGGCGACGACGAGTCGCCGGCGGCGCAACGATGCCCGGCCTAGCCGGTACAGCAGGGTCGCCATCAGATCCTTGTCCTCAATCCTGGTGTTGGTGGTCGAGAGGTGGCCGTGGTGGCGGCGGTGCGGGGGTGACGAGCACCCGCTGGGCGACGGCCAGCAGGGCGGGACGCAGTTCCTCGTCGGAGATGTCGGCGAACGCGCCGCACCCCTCGGCGATGCCGGCGAGCAGCACCAGCGCGGCGACCCGCGCGTCCTGCCCACCGTCGGGGCCGGTCATCGCCTCGATCAGCCGCTCGGAGATCCGCTGGATGTGGGCGAAGGCCGGTTGGGCGAGCAGTTCCGGGAACTCCCCGCGCAGCAGCGCGATCTCACCCCGGAACCGCACCGCGAGGTCGACGAAACCCTCCGCCGCCACGCGTTGCGCCGCCGCGCCGGTCAGCGCCGAGATCCGCTCGTCCAGCTCGCAGAGAACCGCGATCGGTCCTGCCATCAGCTCGGCGAGCAGGGCCTCCTTGCTGGCGAAGTGGTAGAGCACCGCCGCCTTGGAACAGCCCACCTCGCGGGCGATGTCCTGCAACGAGGTGCCCTTGTAGCCGGTGACCGCGAACCGCCGGGCCGCTGCGGCGAGGATCTCGCCGTGCGTGCGGGGGGTGCGCCGGATCATGCGTTCCAGCATGCCTGACCGATCGGTCAGACACTGACCGATCGGTCAGAGCAAGTCGGTGGCGTTCGCCACAGCGCGGCGTCGCTCACCCCCGGCCGTGCTCCCGGTCGTACGCCGCCCGCGCCTCGCTGATCGCCGTCCGGTGCCGGTCCGCCCAGGCGGTCAGCGCCCGCAACGGCTCGTACAGCTCCAACGCCATCGGGGTGGCCCGGTACTCGACCCTCGGCGGCACGCCCGGATGCACCAGGCGGTGCAACAGGCCGTCCCGTTCCAGGTTGCGCAGGGTCAACGTGAGCATCCGGCGGCTGATCCCCTCGACCTGCCGGGTCAGCTCCGAGAAGCGGACCGGGCCGGGGGAGGCGGCCAGCAGGATGCCGATCGCCCACTTACCGCCCACCCGGTCCAGCGCCTCCCGCAGGGTGCAGTCGCCGTCCCGCCCGCCACCGGCACACCCGTCGCCGTCCTGGTCCCCGCCGTGCTGTCGGCCGTCGCTGTGTTCCCGGGACACGAGGGCTCTCCTTCCGCCGGTGTCATGGTCACAGACGGACACCCCGACGCCGGGACCGGCCGTCGACCGTGTCGGGGTTGCGCCGGGCCGGCACGGCCGGGAGGGTGGGCGGATGGGTGGGGCGGAGGAGACGCGGGACGGGGTGGGCCTGACCAACCTGGGCCAGCCGCTGCTCGCCGGCAGTGACCTGACCAAGCGGGACCTGGTCGACTACCTCGACGCCGTACACGGGCGCATCCTGCCCGGCCTGCGCGACCGGCCGCTGTCGGTGGTCCGGCTGCTGCGCGGGCAGGAGCCGTTCATGCAGAAGAACCTGCCCAAATACACCCCCGACTGGGTACGCCGCACCGCGATCTGGGCCGAGACCTCGCACCGCCAGGTGTCCTACGCGCTCTGCGACGACCGGCGCACCCTGCTCTGGTTCGCCAACCAGCGGGCGATCGAATACCACCCGGCGCTGGTCACCGCGACCCGCCCCGAGCAGCCCACCCACCTCGTGCTCGACCTCGACCCGCCCGAGGGGGACGCCTTCCCGGCGGTGGCCCGGGTCGCCGGGGCGGTCCGCCGGGCGCTGGCCGACGTCGGGCTGGCCGGCGCGGTGAAGACCAGCGGGGCCAAGGGGCTGCACGTCTTCGTACCGGTGCACCCGGACACCACCGCCGAGGAGGTGGCCGCCGCGACCCGGGCGCTCGCCGTGCACACCGAGCGTCTCGACCCGCAGGTGGCGACCACCGCCTTCATCCGCGAGGACCGGGGCGGCCGGGTCTTCGTCGACCCCACCCGGGCCGGCGGGGCGACGGTGGTCGCCGCGTACAGCCCCCGGATGCGCCCCGGGCTGCCGGTCTCCTTCCCGGTAGCCTGGGACGACCTCGACCGGGTCACCCCGGCCGACTTCACCGTGCGGACCGTCCCGGCGATGCTCGGCGACCGGGACCCGTGGGCCGGGGCGATGCCCGCGCCGCAGCGCCTCCCCGCCGACCTGGTGGCCGAGGGGCGGACCATCCCGGTGCCCCGGGTGCAGGCGATGCACGAGGGGAAACGCCGCGCCAGGGCCCGCCGCGAAACCCCCTGACCCGCCGCCTGCCCGGGATGGGCGGTGGCCGGCCGGGCGTCTGCCCGGCATCGACTCCCGGGGACGCCTGTCCCGCCCGGCGGCGACCGGGTCACCGTGGGTGCCCGCCCAGCCCGGCGGTGATCGACTCTCGTGGGCCGGTGTGGCGGCATCGTCGAGCCGTGACAGCGCCACGGGGGCGACATCGGGTCGATCACCGCAGTGGCACGGACACCCGCCACGGGCCGGTGATGGCCGGACACACGACGAAGGCCGCTGATCGGGTTTCCCCTGTTCAGCGGCCTTCTCGTGCTGGTCGTCCGTGGTGCCCCCGGCAGGATTCGAACCTGCGCCCCCGCCTCCGGAGGGCGGTGCTCTATCCCCTGAGCTACGGGGGCTCAGCGACCTGAGAAGAGTAGCAAACCCCCTCCGGGATCACCGAATCGCCACCCGGCACCCCTCGGCGCATCACGCTGACCTGCGTGATCATGAGGGCGGGCCGGTGTCGACCGCGACGGCCGTCGGCGGCGGAGCGTCACCGGCGGCCGGGCCGGGCGGATCGGCCACCGGCCGGGCGGATCGGCCACCGGCCGGGCGGATCGGCCACCGGCCGGGCGGACCGCCACCGCCACCAGTCGGGCGGACCGAGGCCGGTGGCGGTGGCCGATGTTCGGGGTGGTCAGGCGGCGGCCAGGGTGCGTCCGCAGCTCGGCAGCGGGTGCAGGACGATGCGCCGGGGCAGCCGGCGGGGCCACTCGTTGCGGGGCCAGGAGCCGTCCACGATCAGGTGCACCGGGTGCTGGTCGGCGCCGCTGAGCCGGAGCACGAAGTCGCGGGGCAGCGGCGGGTCCACGCTCGGTGTGGTGACCATGAACCGCACCCGGCCCCGGGAGGACACCGCCGAGATCACCTCGGCGGCGGGCATGGTGCCGCGCAGGCGTACCCGGCCGATCCAGTAGACCTCCGCGTCGTGTTCCTGGGCGGCCCGGGTGATGGCCGGGTACTCGCCGCGTACCCAGCGTTCGACCGCGCCGACGCAGAGCCCGCAGGCCCGCTCGCGCGGTTCCCGGGGACCCAGCCCCCAGGCCCGCAGGTACGCCCCGACGGTGCCGGTGTCCATGGTGAGGTCGAAGCGGCGCTGGATCAGCGCGGCGAGGCTCTGGCGTGTCCAGAGTTCCTCGTCCAGCCCGAACGTGTCGGGGTGGACGCCACGCAGTACGTCGATCAGTTCGAGTTCCTGTTGCCGGCTGAGCGCTCCCGACTCGCCCTGCCGGTGTCCGCGACGGGCGGCTGCCACCGCTCCGTCACCGCCGATGGTGTGGCGTCGGCACCAGCTGGTGACCGAGCGCCGCGCGTCTCTGAGTGCAACCCCCACGTCCTACGCAACGAGTACTAATCGCAACTGGTCACGATATGTAGGTAGAAACCTCTCGTAGAGCGTCAAAGGTGCGCAGCTCGCCAAAGATGCAAATCACCCATAACCCGTCATTGGGTCGGTGAACGCGGGGAGGCCCGCGTCCGCCGGAGCGGTACGCGGGCCTCCCGGGAGGTCGGGCGGGTCAGCCGCCCAGGCGCTTCAACGCGTTCTGCAGGTTGGTCAGGTCGGTCTGCTGGGTGTTCTTCATGGTCTGGGCGACCTTGCGGACGTCGTCGTCGCTGCCGGCGTCGAGGATGCCCTGGATCATGTGGATGCCGCCGAGGTGATGCTTGATCATCATCTGGAGGAAGAGGACGTCCAGCTCGCGCCCCTGGGCGACCCGCAGCTTGGCCATCTCCTCCGGCGTCGCCATACCCGGCATCAGGCCGTTCTCGACCGTGGCCCCGTCGGGCATCCAGGCCATCCGGGGCTCGCTGCCGGTCGGGTCGAGCCCCCACGACCGCAGCCAGGTCTGCATGGTGCCGATCTCGCCCTGCTGGCCGGTGGCGATGTCGCCGCCGATCTGCCGCACCTCGGGGTCGGTGCCCCGGTCGAAGGCGATCAGCCCCATCTCGACCGCCTGGGCGTGGTGGGTGCTCATGTCCCGGGCGAAGCCGGCCTCCGCCGAGCTGTCCCCCGGCCGGGTCAGCGTCGGGGTGAGCAGTCCGCCGGCGTACCCGAGCAGGAGGCCGACCACGACGGCGGCGGCCAGCGCGAGCACGCCGTAACGGCCGGCGGGCCGCCGGTCACCTGCGGAGGTGACCGGGGGCTCGACGGGCGGCGTGTCGGTCGTCGCGGGAGCGGTCATCGCCACGTCCTCACTGGGTGGGCTGCTGCTGTTGCTGCGGGAGGTTGTCGCGCGGGGCGGTGCCGGTGGCCGTGATGCCCTGACCGCAGTTGGCGTTCGGGCCCTCGACCGAGGCGTTCACCCGCAGGGTCTTGATGAACTCGTCGATCCGGCTGTCGTCGGCGTTGTCGACCTTGAGCTGGTAGCCCCACGCCTGGAGCGAGATCGGCTTGTCCAGCCCCTCGAACGGGCTGAGCATGGCCTTCTCGACGCCCTGCACCTTGCCGCGGAGCTTGCTGACCTGGTCGGCCGGCAGGTCGGGGCGGTAGGTGATCCACACCGTGCCGTGCTCCAGGCTGTGCACCGCGTGCTCGTTGGCGATCGGGGCGTCGTAGACGTCACCCATGCAGTTCTGCCAGGCCGGGTTGTGCGGGCCGGCCACCGGCGGGAGCACGTCGTACTTGATCGCGCCCTGCTGGTGCTGGCCACCCTGGACGAGCTTGGGGTCCTTGTCCCGGAAGTCGACGATGCCGTCGATGTCGGCGGCCCGCTGCTCCCACGACTTGGAACCCTGGAAGGCCGCGTACGCGCCGTAGCCGATGATCGAGACGGCGAGCACGCCCACGGCGACGAACAGGGCGATCGGGCCCCAGGACCGGCCCTGGCTCACCTTCACCGGCGTGATCGGCTTGCGGGGGCCCTTACCGCCCGAGGTCTGCCGGGGCGCGCCCGCGGACTTGCCGCCCCCGGGCTTGGCGTCGGCCGCGGGCCGGCCGGCCGCCGGCTTCTTACCGGTGCTGACCACGGTCGGACGGCGCTGCGGGCCGCCCGGGGTGCTGATGCTCATCGTGCCTCGTCAGGTCGGTCGGTCAGGGGATCTGGCGGGCCGGGTGACGCTCAGGGTCGCCGCCGAGTGCCCGAGTCTACCCCCGATAACATGGTTCGGTGACTCCCGCAGAACTGGCCGAGGTCGTCCTCTCCGCAGCCCACGCCGTTTTCACCGAGCGTGGGCTCGACCCCGCCGCGCTCCCGGCGCACACGGCGGTGGAGCGACCGCGCAATCCCGACCACGGCGACTACGCCTCGACGCTGGCGCTGCAGCTCAGCAAGAAGGTGGGCGTCCCGCCCCGGGAGTTGGCCGCCGCGCTGGCCGACCAGCTCGGCCGGGCGGCCGGGATCAAGTCGGTGGAGATCGCCGGCCCCGGGTTCCTCAACATCCGGCTCGACGCCGCCGCCGCCGGCCAGCTCGCCCGGGTGATCGTCGAGGCCGGCGAGGAGTACGGCCGCAGCGACCGGCTCGCCGGCCAGCGGATCAACCTGGAGTTCGTCTCGGCGAACCCGACCGGCCCGGTGCACATCGGCGGGGTCCGCTGGGCGGCGGTCGGCGACGCGCTCAGCCGGCTGCTGCGGGCCACCGGCGCCGACGTCGGCACCGAGTACTACTTCAACGACGCCGGGTCGCAGATCGACCGGTTCGCCCGGTCGCTGCTGTGCGCCGCGAAGGGCGAGCCGGCCCCCGAGGACGGCTACGGCGGGGCGTACATCGCCGAGATCGCCGAGCAGGTCAGGGCGGTCCGGCCGGACGTGCTCGACCTGCCCGACGGCGAGGCCCAGGAGGTGTTCCGGGTCGAGGGCGTCACGCTGATGTTCGCCGAGATCAGGTCCTCGCTGCGCGGCTTCGGGGTGGAGTTCGACACCTACTTCAACGAGAAGGACCTGCACGACCGGGGTGAGCTGGACCTCGCCCTGGACCGGCTGCGCGCGCAGGGCCACCTGTACGAGGCCGACGGGGCGACCTGGCTGCGCACCACCGACTTCGGCGACGACAAGGACCGGGTGCTGCGCAAGTCCAACGGCGAGTGGACGTACTTCGCCGCCGACTGCGCCTACTACCTGGACAAGCGGGAACGCGGCTTCGAGCGGGTCGTGATCATGCTGGGCGCCGACCACCACGGCTATATCGGGCGGATGAAGGCGATGTCCGCCTGCTTCGGCGACGACCCGGCGGTCAACCTGGAGATCCTCATCGGCCAGCTGGTCAATCTGGTCCGCGACGGCGTGCCGCTGCGGATGAGCAAGCGCGCCGGCACCGTGGTCACCCTGGAGGACCTGGTCGACGCGATCGGGGTGGACGCCTCCCGCTACGCGCTGGCCCGCTACTCCAGCGACTCGCCCATCGACATCGACGTCGAGCTGTGGACCCGGGCCACCCGGGACAACCCGGTCTACTACGTGCAGTACGTCGCCGCCCGGACGGCGAGCGTCGGCCGTAACGCCGCCGAGGTCGGCCTGAGCCGGGGCGACGGGGCCGGGTTCCGTCCCGAGCTGCTCGACCACGACAAGGAGAACGAGCTGCTCAAGGCGCTCGCCGAGTTCCCCGCCGTGGTCGCCGCCGCCGCCGAGCTGCGCGAGCCGCACCGGGTGGCCCGCTACCTGGAGGACCTCGCCGGGGCGTACCACCGGTTCTACGACAACTGCCGGATCCTGCCGCGCGGTGACGAGGAGGTCACCGACCTGCACCGGGCCCGGCTCTGGCTCAACGACGCCACCCGTACGGTGATCGCCAACGGCCTGCGCCTGCTCGGCGTCTCCGCCCCGGAGAGGATGTAGCCCTGATGCGTGCCCACGAAGCCGGTGCCCTGCACGGCGACATCGGCCACCGGGGGCCGGCCTGGCTGCGTCCGCCGGCCGACGTCAACGCCCTGGTGCCGCAGCTCTGGCCGCGCCAGGTCGAGCGCGGCGCTGACGGCGCGCTGACCGTCGCGGGTCTCGACGTCCGCGAGCTGGCCGCCGGGTACGGCACCCCGGCGTACGTCCTCGACGAGGACGACCTGCGCT
This sequence comes from Micromonospora sp. WMMD723, assembly GCF_049863385.1. Lineage (NCBI taxonomy): Bacteria > Bacillati > Actinomycetota > Actinomycetes > Micromonosporales > Micromonosporaceae > Micromonospora > Micromonospora sp. WMMD723. The sequence continues at coordinate 724,474 of NZ_JBMKNR010000001.1, read as the reverse complement.
CGCGCGCCCGGGACTTCCGGGACGCCTTCCCCGACGTGGACGTCTACTACGCCGGCAAGGCGTTCCTCTGCCGGGCGGTGGTCCGGATGATCGCCGAGGAGGGCCTGTACCTGGACGTCTGCTCCGGCGGCGAGCTGGCCACCGCGCTGTCGGCCGGGATGCCGCCGGAGCGGATCGGCTTCCACGGCAACAACAAGTCCGTCGCCGAGCTGACCCGGGCGCTGGACGCCGGGGTGGGTCGGATCATCCTCGACTCGTTCACCGAGATCGACCGGCTCACCGCGCTGGCCCGGGAACGCGGGGTGCGTCCCGGCGTGCTGATCCGGGTCACCGTCGGGGTGGAGGCGCACACCCACGAGTTCATCGCCACCGCCCACGAGGACCAGAAGTTCGGTTTCTCGCTGGCCGGCGGGGCCGCCGCCGCGGCGGCCTTCACGGTCATCGACGAGGGCGTGCTGGACCTGCGCGGGCTGCACTCGCACATCGGTTCGCAGATCTTCGACACCAGCGGCTTCGAGGTCTCCGCCCGCCGGGTGCTGGCCCTGCAGGCGCAGATCCGCGACGCCCGGGGGGTGGAGCTGCCCGAGCTGGACCTGGGCGGCGGCTTCGGCATCGCGTACACCACGCAGGACGACCCGTCGACCCCGGCGGAGCTGGCCAAGCGGCTCCGCAAGATCGTCGACTCGGAGTGCGCGGCGGAGAACCTGGCCGTCCCGCACCTGTCGATCGAGCCGGGCCGGGCCATCGTCGGCCCCGCCGTGTTCACCCTCTACGAGGTCGGCACCGTCAAGGACGTCGACGGGCTGCGCACATACGTCAGCGTGGACGGCGGGATGAGCGACAACATCCGGACCGCCCTGTACGACGCGTCGTACTCGGCGACCCTCGCCGGCCGGGCGTCGACGGCCGAGCCACTGCTGGCCCGCGTGGTGGGAAAGCACTGTGAGTCCGGGGACATCGTGGTGAAGGATGAATTCCTGCCCGCCGACGTGCGGCCCGGAGATCTTGTTGCGGTCCCCGGCACGGGGGCGTACTGCCGGAGCATGGCCAGCAACTACAACCATGTGCCCCGCCCCCCGGTGGTAGCGGTGCGTGACGGCCGAGCCCGGCTGATCGTACGGCGGGAGACCGAAGAAGACCTGCTCGCTTTGGATGTGGGATGACGTCACCTGTGCGCTTGGCCCTGCTCGGCTGCGGAACGGTCGGTAGCGAGGTGGTCCGGCTGCTGCACGAGCAGGCCGCCGACCTGGCCGCCCGGATCGGCGCTCCGCTGGAGATCGCCGGTATCGCCGTGCGCCGGCTCGGCCGGGATCGGGGTGACCTCCCCGTCGACCCGGCGCTGTTCACCACCGACCCGCTCGGCCTGATCAAACGCGACGACGTGGACGTCGTCGTCGAGGTGGTCGGTGGCATCGAGCCGGCGCGGAGCTGGCTGGTGGAGGCGCTGCGCGCCGGCAAGAGCGTGGTCACCGCCAACAAGGCGCTGCTCGCCGAGGACGGCGCGTCACTGCACGACGCGGCGGCCGAGGGCGGGGCCGACCTCTACTACGAGGCGTCCGTCGCCGGGGCGATCCCGCTGCTACGCCCGCTGCGCGAGTCGCTGCACGGCGACCGGATCAACCGGGTCACCGGCATCGTCAACGGCACCACCAACTTCATCCTCTCCGCGATGGACGCCACCGGCGCCGGCTTCGCCGAGGCGCTGGACGAGGCGACCGAGCTGGGGTACGCCGAGGCCGACCCGACCGCCGACGTGGAGGGCTTCGACGCCGCCGCGAAGGCCGCCATCCTGGCCTCGCTCGCGTTCCACACCCGGGTCACCGCCGCCGACGTGCACCGCGAGGGCATCACCGAGGTCACCGTCGCCGACATGGCCAGCGCCAAGGCGATGGGCTGCACCATCAAGCTGCTCTGCATCGCCGCCCGGGGCACCGACGCCGCCGGTCGGGAGACGGTCAGCGTCCGGGTGCACCCCGCGATGATCCCGCTGACCCACCCGCTGGCCAGCGTCGGCGACGCGTTCAACGCGGTCTTCGTCGAGGCCGAGGCGGCCGGGCAGCTGATGTTCTACGGTCGGGGGGCCGGTGGCGCGCCGACGGCCAGCGCGGTCCTCGGCGACGTGGTCGCGGTGTCCCGTAACCGGCTCGCCGGTGCCCACGCGGCCAGCGAGTCCGCCTACGCCGACCTGGCGGTCCGGCCGATGGGCGAGGCGTTGACCCGCTACCACATCAGCCTCGACGTGGTCGACCGGCCGGGGGTGCTCCAGGCGGTGGCCGGGGTGTTCGCCAGGCACGACGTGTCCATCGCCACCGTCCGGCAGGGGCCGGCCGGCGGCGGTCCGGCCGGCCGTGGCGAGGACGCCGACCTGGTCATCGTCACCCACGTCGCCCCGGACGCCGCGCTCGCCGCGACGGTGGGGGAGCTGCGCGGGCTGGACATCGTCCGGTCGGTGGCGAGCGTGCTGCGGGTCGAGGGCGGGGCATGACCCGGCGTCTCGCCTGATGGTTATCGACGGGTGTGCCGGGGCCCGGTCGACGAGGCTGGTCCAGGCTGGCAGGGGCCCCGGCACGGCCGGGGCGGCAGAGGCGAGGAGAGCGACATGTGGCGGGGCCTGATCGAGACGTACCGGGACCGGCTGCCGGTCACCGACGCCACGCCCGTGGTCACCCTGCACGAGGGGAACACCCCGCTGCTGCCCGCGCCGGCGCTCTCGGCCCGGCTCGGCGCGGACGTCTATCTCAAGGTCGAGGGGGCCAACCCGACCGGCTCGTTCAAGGACCGCGGGATGACCGTCGCCGTCTCCAAGGCCGTCGAGGCCGGCGACAAGGCGATCATCTGCGCCTCCACCGGCAACACCAGCGCCTCCGCCGCCGCGTACGCGGCCCGCGCCGGGATCACCTGCGCGGTGCTGGTGCCGCAGGGCAAGATCGCGCTGGGCAAGCTGGCCCAGGCGCTGGTGCACGGGGCCAAGCTGCTCCAGGTGCAGGGCAACTTCGACGACTGCCTGGCGCTGGCCTCCAAGCTCGCCCAGGACTTCCCGGTGGCCCTGGTCAACTCGGTCAACCCGGACCGGCTGCACGGCCAGAAGACGGCCGCCTTCGAGATCGTCGAGGCGCTCGGTGACGCCCCCGACATCCACTGCCTGCCGGTCGGCAACGCCGGCAACATCTCCGCCTACTGGATGGGCTACTCGGAGGACCTGCGGGACGGCAACGCCACCCGCGCCCCGAAGATGTACGGCTTCCAGGCCGCCGGGGCGGCCCCGATCGTCAGCGGCCAGGTGGTGCCGGAGCCGTCGACGATCGCCACCGCCATCCGGATCGGCAACCCGGCGAGCTGGACCAAGGCGCTCGACGCCCGGGACGCCTCGCAGGGCCTGATCGCCGCGGTGACCGACCGGGAGATCCTGGCGGCGTACCGGCTGCTGGCCCGGGAGGTGGGGGTCTTCGTCGAGCTGGGCAGCGCGGCCAGCGTGGCGGGTCTGCTCCAGCAGGGGGCCGAGGGTCGGGTGCCGGCCGGGGCGACGGTGGTCTGCACGGTCACCGGTCACGGCCTGAAGGACCCGGAGTGGGCGATCTCCACCGCGCCCGCCCCGATCACCATCGCCAACGACGCCCTCACCGCCGCCCGCTCGCTCGACCTCGCCTGATCCTGACCCCGCCCCGGGCGGCGGCGCCGGCCCCGTGCCGTCCCCCGTCGACCCGGCCGGCGGATGACGTGACCACCCCGTTACGGGTAGGGAATACCGGGTCGGGCAGACTTTCCCCACGCCCATCCCCTCTCCCAGGAGTGAGCCACGCCGATGTCGCTGCTCGCCAGATCCAGCCTCGCCAACCGGGGGCTCGTCGCCCTGATCGCGGTGGTGACCGCGGCGTTCGGGGCGTTCACCGTCCCCTCGCTCAAGCAGCAGTTGCTGCCCTCGCTGGAGTTCCCCGGCGCGTTCGTCGTCGCGGTCTACCCGGGTGCCTCGCCGGAGATCGTCGAGGCGCAGGTGACCGAGCCGATCGAGAACAGCCTCCAGAGCATCCCCGGGCTGGAGAAGGTCACCTCCACCTCGCGGGAGGGGTCGGCGACGATCGCCGTGGAGTTCGTCTTCGGCACCGACGTCGACGACGTGGCCAACAAGATGCAGACCGCGCTGAGCCGGGTCGACGCGCAACTGCCCGACGACGTGGACCCGCAGGTCATCACCGGCAGCACCGACGACCTGCCGGCCGTGGTGCTGGCCGCCACCGGCGGCGGTGACGAGCAGGCCCTCGCCGCCAAGCTGCGCGACACGGTGGTCCCCGAGCTGGAGGGGATCGACGGGGTCCGCACGGTCGCCGTCACCGGCACCCGCGAGCAGGTCGTGACGATCGTGCCGGACCCGGCGAAGTTCGCCGCCGCCAAGCTGAGCCCGACCGCGATCGCCACCGCGCTGAAGTCCAACGGCGTCGCCGTCCCGGCCGGCGCGGTCGTCGACGGCACCACCGCGCTGCCGGTGCAGGTGGGTGCCCCGGTCACCACCCTCGACCAGCTGCGTGGCATCGCCCTCACCCCGACCGCGCCGAAGGCCGCCCCGGTCCGGCTCGGCGACGTGGCGACCGTCGAGCAGCAGCTCGCCCCGGCCACCGCCATCACCCGCACCAACGGCAAGGAGAGCATCGGGGTCCAGATCACGGCCGCGCAGGACGGCAACGCCGTACGGATCTCGCACGACATCCGGGACCGGCTGGACGACCTGCGGTCCGCCTCGGGCGCCGAGCTGACCATCGTGTTCGACCAGGCCCCGTTCGTGGAGAAGTCGATCGAGAGCCTGACCACCGAGGGGCTGCTCGGTCTGCTGATGGCGGTCGTGGTGATCCTGGTGTTCCTGCTGTCGGTCCGGTCCACCCTGGTCACCGCCGTGTCCATTCCGCTGTCGGTGGTGGTGGCGCTGCTCGCCCTCTGGGCCGGCGACTACTCGCTCAACCTGCTCACCCTGGGTGCGCTCACCATCGCGGTCGGGCGGGTGGTGGACGACTCGATCGTGGTGTTGGAGAACATCAAACGCCACCTGGAGTATGGCGAACCCAAGCGGGACGCGATCGTCACCGCCGTCCGCGAGGTGGCCGGGGCGGTGACCGCGTCGACGCTCACCACGGTCGCGGTGTTCGCGCCGATCGCGCTGGTGGGCGGGTTCGTCGGGCAGCTCTTCGCGCCGTTCGCGATCACCGTGACGGTGGCCCTGCTCGCCTCGTTGCTGGTGTCGCTGACGGTGATCCCGGTGCTGGCGTACTGGTTCCTCAAGCCGCCGCGTGACGGGGCGGACGAGGCGGTGCGTCGGGCCGCCGAGGCCAAGGAGCTGCGCAGCCCGTTGCAGCGGGCGTACCTGCCGGCGATCGGGTTCGCCACCCGGACCCGCGGGACCCGGTGGATCACCGTGGCGGTGGGCATCCTGCTGCTGTTCGGCACCTTCGGGCTGGCCCAGAAGCTGGAGACCAACTTCCTCGACGACTCCGGCCAGGACACCCTGAGCATCAGCCAGAAGCTGCCGGCCGGGTCCGGGCTGGCCGCCACCGACGAGGCCGCCCGCCTGGTCGAGGGGGTGCTGGCGCGTACCGACGGGGTCGAGACCTACCAGGTGAGCGCGGGCGGCAACGACCAGCCGTGGCTGGCCGGCGGCGGCAACAACACCGCCCGCTGGTCGGTGGCGCTCGGTGGCGACACCGACGCCAAGGAGATGAAGGAGGTCCTGCGCCGGGAGTTCGACCGGCTCGGTGCCAACGCCGGCGAGTTGAGCTTCGACAACGGGCAGGGCGGCACCTCGGGCAGCCAGTTGGAGGTGGTCGTCCAGGCCGCCGACACCGACACCCTGAACCGGGCCGCCGACCAGGTCCGGGCCGCGATGGCCGGCACCCCCGGCGTCGAGGACGTCGCCACCAGCCTGGCCGACCGGGTGCCCCGGGTCGACGTGACCGTCGACCGGTTGGCCGCGGCCCGGGTGGGCCTCAGCGAGGCGGCGGTCGGGCAGTTGGTGTCGCAGGCGTACCGGGGCAGCCCGCTGGGTCGGGTCACCCTCGACGGCGGGCAGCAGGACGTGGTGCTGCGGACGACGGCGGCCCCGCCGCTGACCGAGGAGCAGTTGCGGGCGCTGCCGGTGGGCCCGGTGAAGCTGGACGACATCGCCGACGTCACCCGGGGCGAGGGGCCGCAGCAGATCACCCGGATCGACGGTGAGCGCAGCGTCTCGGTGACCGGCACGGCCACCGGCTCCAACCTCGGCGCGACCACGACCGAGCTGAAGAAGCGGCTGGACGACGTGGACGTGCCGGGGGCGACGATCGCCGTGGGTGGCGCGAGCGCCCAGCAGGAGGACGCCTTCGGCGATCTGGGCCTGGCCGTGCTGGCGGCGATCGCGATCGTCTTCCTGATCATGGTGGCGACGTTCCGGAGCATCACCCAGGCGCTGATCCTGCTGATCTCCATCCCGTTCGCGGCGACCGGCGCGATCGGCCTGCTGCTGGTCACCGGGACCCCGCTGGGTGTGCCGGCGCTGATCGGCGTGCTCATGCTGGTCGGCATCGTGGTGACCAACGCGATCGTGCTGCTGGATCTGATCAACCAGTACCGGGCGCAGGGGATGGGCATCACCGAGGCGGTGGTCGAGGGCGGCCGGCGTCGGCTCCGGCCGATCCTGATGACGGCGGTGGCGACGATCTTCGCGCTGCTGCCGATGGCCTTCGGGCTGACCGGCGAGGGCGGCTTCATCTCCCAGCCGCTGGCGGTGGTGGTGATCGGTGGCCTGCTCAGCTCGACCCTGCTCACCCTGGTCCTGGTGCCGACCCTCTACACGATGGTGGAACGCACCAAGGAGTCGCTGCGCGAGCGGCGGGCCGGCCGGCGGGGGCGGACCTCCGACGGGGACGGGACCACCGCGACGCCCGCCGAGCCGGACGCCGAGGTGCCCGTGACGGTGGGTGCCCCGGCGGCCGAGGCGTCGGACGAACCACCGGCCCGGCCGGCCCCGTCGGCCGCGCTGGTGGACGGCACCGACCAGTTCGAGGTGCTGCGGCTGCCCAAGAGCCGCCGGTCGCCGCTGCCACCGAGCGAGTAGGCCCTCCCGGTCGCGTACGCAGCGGCCACCCCCGACCCGCCGCGACCGGGTCGGGGCAGGCCGCCGTCGCGCCACGACGCGCCCCCGGTCCGGGGTCACCGGGCCGGGGGCGCGTCGCGTCGCACCCGGGACAGCGGGCCGGACACCGGGTACGGTCACCCCGTGGTCCTCTACCGTCGGTCATCGTCGATCCACCCTGGGTGATGGGCGGCGATCGGGCGGAGCCGGCCGAACCGGGCGGCAGGCGGTGGGACCGGCGGCGGGTGCTCGGTGGTGGGGCGCTGCTGGCCGGGGGTGTCGCGTTGGGGGCCGCCGGCATGTCCCAGGGCGCCTGGCTGGCCGACCGGCACCTGCCGGTGTCCGGCGGCCCGGCCAGCGCCACCGTCGGTAACCGGCGGCAGGACGTCGGCTCGGGCGGGCTCCAGGTGGTGTGGCACGTCCCGACCACGCGACCGCTGGTGGCGTTGACCTTCGACGACGGCCCGCTGCCGCGGTGGACGCCGACCGTCCTGGACACTCTGGACAGGCACGCGGTGCCGGCGACCTTCTTCCTGGTCGGGGAGCGGGTGCGCCGGCACGCCGGGTTGATCCGGGGGCGGTTGGCCCGGCACGAGGTGGGCAACCACAGTTGGCGGCACCGGGACCTGGCGCGGTCGGCCGCCGCAGCCGTGCACGACGACCTGCGCCGGTCGCACGAGGCCATCGCCGAGGTCACCGGGACGCCACCCCGGCTGCTCCGCCCCCCGTACGGGCACCTGGGCGGCGGGGTGCTGCACGCCGCCGTACGTCTCGACTACCGGGTCGTGCTCTGGTCGTTGCAGATGGTGGAGGGGGAGTACCCGGACGACCCGGCGGGGCACGCCCGGCGGATCGTGTCCGACGTGGTGCCGGGCACCATCCTGCTCGCCCACGACGCGGGCCCGGAGAACCGTCAGGTGGCGCTGCGCGGGCTGGCCGCGATGATCACCGGCCTGCGGGACCGGGGCTACACCTTCGTCACGGTCTCCGAGCTGCTGGCCCACCCGACCGGCTCCCGAACCGGGGGGTAGGGTCCGGGCACGTGTCCTCTCCGCTCTCCGTTCTCGTCCGTAACCGGGACTTCCGCAATCTCTTCCTCGCCGAACTGGTGGTCTTCGGCGCCGACTGGTTCGTCATGGTGCCGCTGCTGGTGCTGCTGCCGGAGCTGACCGGCAGCGGGGTGTGGGGCGCCCTGGTGCTGGCGCTGGACACCGGGGTGCTGGCGCTGCTGCTGCCGTACACCGGGACCATCGCCGACCGGTTCGACCGCCGGAAGGTCATGATGGCCGCGAACGGCGTGACGCTGCTCGGCGTGCTGCTGCTGCTCGGTGTCCGCGACGCCGGGACGGCCTGGCTGGCCATGGTGGCGATCACGGCGGTGGCGGTCGGGAAGGCGTTCTACTCGCCGGCCGCGCAGGCCGCCCTGCCCAACGTGCTCGATCCGGCCGACCTGGCCGTCGGCAACGCCGTCGCCGGCTCCGCCTGGGGGACGATGACCGTGGTCGGGGCGTCCCTCGGTGGCGTGCTAACCGCGGCCGTCGGGCCGTACGCCTGCTTCTGGGTGGGGGTGGTCGGCCTGGTGGCGGCGGCGGGCCTGGCGGCGCTGATCCGCCGGCCGTTGCAGGCGGCCCGGGAGGCGGACCGGTCGACGCCGCGCACCTGGACGGCGATCCGCGAGGCGCTGGGCCACATCCGGCACCGACCCCGGGTGCTGGCGCTGGTGACGGTGAAGTCGGCGGTGGGGCTGGGCAACGGCGTGCTGACCGTCTTCCCCCTGCTGGCCGCCGTCTACGGGGCGGGGCCGGTCGGCACCGGTCTGCTGTTCGCGGCGCGGGGGGCGGGGGCGCTGGTGGGGCCGATCCTGATGAGCCGGGTGCTGACCAACCGGGCCTGGCTGCTGCCCGGCCTGGCCCTGTCGATGTCGCTGTACGGGCTGGCCTACCTGGGCGCGGCGGTGGCGAGCTGGTTCCCGCTGGTGCTGCTGCTGGTCTTCGTGGCGCACTTCGGCGGCGGCAGCAACTGGGTGCTGTCGAACTTCGCCCTGCAGGGCGAGGTACCCGACCGGCTGCGCGGCCGGGTGTTCGCCACCGACATGATGCTGGCGACCCTGGCGATCTCGGTCAGTCAGCTGGTGGTGGCCGGTGTGGTCGACCTGGTCGACGAGCGGGTGGTGCTGGCCGGCTGCGGCCTGGTCACGGTCGTGTACGCGGTGGGCTGGCGGATCGCCACCCGCCGGCTCTCGCTCACCGACCCGGCCACCGGAGGCGACCCGCTGACCGCCCGCTGACGACGGCGGGCGGGGCGGCCCAGTCGGCGCGGTCGCCTCAGTCGGCGCGGTCGGCCTGCGGCGGGGCGGCCGGCGGGGGGTCGGCCTGCGGCGGGGCGGCCGGCGGGTGGTCGCTCCCGCCCCAGGCGCCCCGACCCGGGTGCTCCGTGGCCTGACCGGCGGGGTAGCCGGGCGGCGGGCCGCCGGGGTATCCGGCCTGGACACCACCGGCCGGCGGCGTCCAGGTGCCCCACGGCTGACCGGGCACGGGGGACGGGGACGCGGCGCGGCGTCCGACGAAGACGGCGGCGACGACGAGGCCCAGGCCGACCGGGTAGCCGATCCAGCCGACGATGCTGACGGCGAAGCTCATGGTCTGGTACTGGCGGATCCCGCCGGAGCGGATCAGGTCCGGCAGGGCCGCGACCCAGGCGGTGGTGAGCAGTTCCAGCAGGAGCAGGACGACGGCCCCGGCGAGCAGGAACGAGCGGGACCGGCCGGGCAGCCGGCGGCCGGCGGTGGCACCGAGCACCAGGACGGTGAGCAGGGTCAGCAGGATGGGCAGGTGCCCCAGCACCTGGGTGAGCCGGTAACCGAGCATTGCCACGTCGCCTCCCGACCGGTCGATGGATCGGCGTCAGGCTAACCGAGCTGATCCAGTTCCACCGTCCGGGCGAGGGGGTACGCCGACGGTCCCGGGCCCTAGCATGATCCTGTGCCGACGACTTTCACCTCCGGGCCGGTGCGGGTGCGGGTGCCCGCCACCAGCGCCAACCTGGGCCCCGGGTTCGACGCCCTCGGGCTCGCCCTCGCCCTGCACGACGACGTGGCCGCCGAGGTGACCCCGGACGGCGTCCGGGTGGCGGTGACCGGCGAGGGCGCCGGCGACCTGCCGCCGGACGACCGGCACCTGGTGGTCGTGGCGATGCGGGCCGCCTTCGACCTGCTCGGCGCGCAGCCGCCGGGGCTGGCCCTGGAGTGCGTGAACCGGATTCCGCAGGCCCGGGGCCTGGGTTCCTCCTCGGCGGCGATCGTGGCCGGGGTGCTGCTGGCCCGGGGGCTGGTCGTCGACGGCGCGCAGCGGCTCGACGACGCCGCGGTGCTGCGGCTGGCCGCCGGGATCGAGGGGCATCCGGACAATGTCGCGCCGTGCCTGCTCGGCGGGTTCACCGTCGCCTGGACGGAGCCGACAGGTGGCCGGGCGGTTTCGCTGCCGGTCGCGGCCGGGGTCTCGCCCACCGTCTTCGTGCCGGCCGAGCGGGGGCTGACGGCCACCGCGCGGGCGGCGTTGCCGGCGACGGTGCCGCACGGGGACGCGGCGCTGAACGCGGGCCGGTCGGCGTTGCTGGTGCACGCGTTGACCGCCGCGCCGGAGCTGCTGCTGCCGGCGACGGTCGACCGGCTGCACCAGGACTACCGCGCGGCGGGGATGCCATCGACCGCAGCCCTGGTCAGCGAGTTGCGTGCGGCAGGTGTGGCGGCCGTGGTCAGTGGGGCGGGCCCGACGGTGCTGGCGTTCACCGCGCCGCCCGACGGGTTCGACCCGGGAACAGAATGGGAAGTCTGGCGGTTGCCGGTAGAGGCGCGCGGAGCGACGCTCGCACAGGGTAGACTTGGACACGCCGAGCGGGACCCTGTTGCCGCAGGTCGGAAGAGTTGATTACGCTCTAGACTCAGCACAGCCGCGAAGCACGCGATCTCTCTGCGGGTCGGCGCACCCCGAAGCTCTCGGCGGTCAGCCCGTCACCCCTGCCAAGGCCCACGCCGCACCGCAGTTTCCGCAGGTCGCCGCAGACGGCGAGACCTGCTCACCGACGTTGGTGAGTTGGGAAACCGCCCGGCTGCTGTGCCACAGACTCCCGCGACGCGTCATGCGAGGCGGGTGCACCGAGGCCGCCCGGCCACCTTGCTTGTCGATCCCGGGCAGTCCCGGCCTATCGAGGGAAGGAATCCATTGAGCGACACCACCGACGTGACGTCGGATGTTTCCAACGTCGCTGGCGATGCCACCACCGCCGCCCCCGCCCGCCGTCGGCGCAGCGGTACCGGTCTGTCGGCGATGCTGCTGCCGGAGCTGCAGAGCCTGGCCGCGTCGCTCGGCATCTCCGGGACCGCCCGCATGCGCAAGGGCGAGCTGATCAGCGCGATCTCCGAGCGGCAGCAGGGCGGCGCCGCGACCGGCACCCCTCGACCACGGGCCGAGGTGGCGGCTGCGGCCGCTCCCGTCCGGGAGGAGGTGCGCGCCGAGGTGACCCCGGAGCGGGCCGCCGAGCCGGTGCCGGCCACCCCTGCCGCCACCACCGAGCCCGAGACCCGGACCCGGACCCGGCGCAGCCGGGCCAGCACCGCCGAGTCGCGGCCGGCCGCCGAGGCACGGGCCGTCGAGACCCGACCCGCCGAGACCCGCACCGAGGAGGCACCGGTCGAGGCCGGCGAGCGTCCCGAGCGGGCCGAGGGGCGCAGCGGTCGGGACCGGGCCGAGCGGTCCGGCACCGACCGGGCCGAGCGGGCCGGTAACGACCGTGGCGAGCGGTCCGGCACCGACCGGGCCGAGCGGACGGACAACGACCGTGCCGGTCGTACCGGTAACGACCGTGGCGAGCGGGCCGGTAACGACCGGGCCGAGCGGTCCGGCGGCGACCGTGGCGAGCGGGCCGGCGGCGAGCGGGCCGAGCGCGGCGGCAACGAGCGGACCGACCGTGGTGACCGGGGCGAGCGCAACGACCGGGGCGAGCGCAACGACCGGGGTGCCGACCGCGGTCAGCGCGACAACCGCGACAACCGGGACGATTCCGACGACGACGAGGGCGGCGGCCGGCGGGGCCGGCGCAGCCGGTTCCGGGACCGTCGGCGGGGCCGGGGCGACCGGGCCGAGGGCGGCAACGACACCGGCGGTGGCCGGGAGCCGCAGGTCGGCGAGGACGAGGTCCTGGTCCCGGTGGCCGGCATCATCGACGTGCTCGACAACTACGCCTTCGTACGGACCACCGGCTACCTGGCCGGCCCGAACGACGTCTACGTCTCCATGTCGCAGATCAAGAAGTACGGCCTGCGCCGGGGCGACGCGATCACCGGCGCGGTCCGGGCCGCCCGGGACAGCGGCGGTGGCGACCAGCGGCGGGACAAGTACAACCCGCTGGTACGGCTGGACACCATCAACGGCATGGAGCCGGACGAGGCCCGTCGTCGTCCCGAGTTCTACAAGCTCACCCCGCTGTACCCGCAGGAGCGGTTGCGGCTGGAGACCGAGCCGCACATCCTGACCACCCGGGTGATCGACCTGGTGATGCCGTTGGGCAAGGGGCAGCGGGCACTGATCGTGTCGCCGCCCAAGGCCGGTAAGACCATGGTGCTCCAGGCGATCGCGAACGCGATCACGCACAACAACCCGGAGTGCCACCTGATGGTGGTGCTGGTCGACGAGCGGCCCGAAGAGGTCACCGACATGCAGCGGTCGGTGAAGGGCGAGGTCATCGCGGCCACGTTCGACCGTCCGCCGCAGGACCACACCACGGTCGCCGAGTTGGCGATCGAGCGGGCCAAGCGCCTGGTCGAGCTGGGGCACGACGTGGTCGTGCTGCTCGACTCGGTGACCCGGCTCGGCCGGTCGTACAACCTGGCGGCGCCGGCCTCCGGCCGGATCATGTCCGGTGGTATCGACTCGACGGCGCTCTACCCGCCGAAGCGGTTCCTGGGTGCGGCCCGCAACATCGAGAACGGTGGCTCGCTGACCATCCTCGCCACCGCGCTGGTAGAGACCGGCTCGATGGCCGACACGGTCATCTTCGAGGAGTTCAAGGGCACCGGCAACGCGGAGCTGAAGCTCGACCGGAAGATCGCCGACAAGCGCACCTTCCCGGCCGTGGACGTCAGCGCCTCGGGCACCCGCAAGGAGGAGATCCTGCTCGCGCCGGAGGAGCTGGCCATCATCCACAAGCTCCGCAAGGTGCTGCACTCGCTGGACTCGCAGGCGGCGCTGGACCTGCTGCTCGACCGGCTCAAGCAGTCCCGCACCAACATCGAGTTCCTGATGCAGATCGCCAAGTCGACACCGGGGGAGTGACCCGCTCCGGGTGAGACCGCCACGAAGGGCACGGCCGCAGCGGCCGTGCCCTTCGTCGTACCCGGGAATTGCGGTTGTGGACTTTTCTTTCGACGGGCCTGGCAGCTCTTGAAAATTCTGTGCGTGGCCGGGTTGACTGGGGGCGAGCGGGTCCCGGCCGAGCGGTCGGGGTCCGGCCACCGACGGGCGGCGGAGGAAACCTGGGGAGGCGTCCGCCACCCGGCGGCTTGGTCGGGTGGGCTTCTGAACCTGGGGGAGGAGCCCACCCGGTCCGGCGGCCGGGCCAGGAATGCGGGGCCGTGGCGGCGGGAATGCGGGTGGCGGGCGGGTCGTTACCACTGGCGGACCGATCGTGCGGCCCGCCCGTCGGGTCGGCTCACGCCCATGGCACACTGGTCAATCGGCCACCGGTTCCGGTTCACGCCCGAGTCCGTCGCGCACCAGGCGGCGGGGGTTCAGCGGCGACCCGGCGACCACCTGACGAAAGGACCGAGGCGACATGAAGCCCAACATCCACCCGGAGTACACGACGACCGAGGTCAAGTGCTCCTGCGGCAACTCCTTCACGACCCGCAGCACCGCCAAGGGCGGCTCGATCAGCGTCGAGACCTGCAGCGCCTGCCACCCGTTCTACACCGGCAAGCAGCGCGTCCTCGACACCGCGGGCCGGGTCGCCAAGTTCCAGCAGAAGTACGCCAAGGTCCAGGCGAAGAAGGCCAAGTAGCTCCACCGAACGACGCCCGTGTCCGGCCCCGCGCCGGACGCGGGCGTCGTCCGTTGCGCCCCTCGGTGACCTCCGTGTCCCGTTCCACCGTCGCCGGACCCGTCGAAGGAGCATTCCCCACATGAGCAGCGAGCGCCTGGCCGCCCTCCTCGACGAGTACGCCGAGCTGGAGAAGCGGCTGGCCGACCCGGCCATCCACGCCGACCAGAACACCGCCCGCCGGGTCGGTCGCCGCTACGCCGAGCTGGTCGGGCTGCACAAGGCCGCAGGTGAGCTGGAGCAGGCCCGCGCCGACCTGGTCGCGGCCCGGGAACTGGCCGCCGAGGACCCGGCGTTCGGCGAGGAGGCGGACGCGATCGCGGCGACCCTGCCGGCGCTGGAGGAGCGGCTGGCCGAGCTGCTGATCCCCCGCGACCCGCACGACGCCAAGGACGTGATCATCGAGATCAAGGCCGGCGAGGGCGGCGAGGAGTCCGCGCTGTTCGCCGGGGACCTGCTGCGGATGTACACCAGGTACGCCGAGCGGCACGGCTGGCTGACCGAGGTGATCGACGCGCAGGACTCCGACCTCGGCGGGGTCAAGGACGTCTCGCTGGCCATCAAGACCAAGGGGGTCCCGGACGGCGGCAACGGCGTCTGGTCCCGGTTGAAGTGGGAGGGCGGGGTGCACCGCGTGCAGCGGGTCCCGGTCACCGAGTCGCAGGGCCGCATCCACACCAGCGCGGCCGGTGTCCTGGTGCTGCCCGAGGCCGAGGACGTCGACGTCACCATCGACCCGAACGAGCTGCGGATCGACGTGTTCCGCTCGTCGGGGCCGGGCGGCCAGTCGGTGAACACCACCGACTCGGCGGTGCGCATCACCCACCTGCCCACCGGGGTGGTGGTCTCCTGCCAGAACGAGAAGTCCCAGTTGCAGAACCGGGAGCAGGCGATGCGCATCCTGCGGGCCAGGCTGCTGGCGGTCGCCCAGGAACAGGCCGACGCCGCCGCCTCGGACGCCCGCAAGGCGCAGGTGCGCACCGTGGACCGCTCGGAGCGCATCCGCACCTACAACTTCCCGCAGAACCGGATCACCGACCACCGGATCGGCTACACCGCGTACAACCTCGACCTGGCGCTCGCCGGGGAGCTGGACGGTGTGCTGGACGCCCTCGCCGAGGCGGACCGCGCCGCCCGCCTCGCCGGCGACACCGAGCTGACCCGCCGCTGACCCGACCGGGGGTCGGGCCCGGCGGCCCGCCGGCGTGCGGCTGACGGGCCGGTGGGCCCCTGGGGGGTGTCTCAGGAGGCGCGGGAGCGGGCCTTGGCGCGCAGCATCTCCCGGTCGGCGATCTCGAACGCGAGACCGAGGGCGTCGCGCAGCGCGGTACCGGTGCCGGCGACCTCGGCGAAACCGATGCTCACCCCGACCGGGGTGCCGGGCACCAGCGACTCCCAGTCCTCGGTGCGCACCGCCGCGTCGATCCGGCGGGCCACCTCGGCCGCCTCGGTCATGCCGGCGCCGGAGAGCACCACCACGAACTCGTCGCCGCCGTAGCGGGCCACGAAGTCGCCCCGCCGCATCACCCGGTTGATCACCCCGGCGATGCGTTGCAGCACCAGGTCGCCGGAGTGGTGGCCGTGGTGGGTGTTGACCGCCTTGAAACCGTCGAGGTCGCAGACCCCGATCACCACCCGCTCGCCCCGGGACACCACCGAGCCGATGTAGCGCTCCAGCCGTCGCCGGTTGGGCAGCCCGGTCAACGGGTCGGTCAGCGCCTCACCCTCGAAGCGGGCGGCCTCCCGGCGCATCTCCTCGTGGTCGATGCGGGCCGCGATGCCGTCGATGTAGACGTCACGCAGCCGGTCGTTGCGCTGGGCGGCCAGCCGGAACGCCATCCGGTCGGCGCGGTGCGCGGCGGCGTGGTCACCGGCCCGGGAGAAGGCGATGCTGCGCAGCCGGGACAGTTCCGCCGCGCCGAGCGTCTCGGCCGACACCCGGGCCGAGTCCAGGCGGGTGATCGCCTCGATCGGACGGCCGTCGGCGACCGCGAGACAGACGTGGCCGAGCTGGCGCATGTCCCGGGCGCGGGCGCTGTCCCCACCGTGGTCGAGCAGCCGGGCCGGCTCCGGGCCGACCGGGGTCGCGTCGCCGAGCGCCGCCCGACGGACCGCCGCGTAGCCGTACGCGGCGAGGCTGCTCGGCCGCAGCCGGTCGGCCCGCCCGTCGTCGACGAACCGGGCCAGGTCGGCCGCGATGTCGCGGAGCACCCGCAGGCAGCCGTCGCTGTCGCCGTTGTGGTCCAGCGCGACGGCGTTCCGCAGCCGGATGCCGGGGGCGGCGAAGGTCTCCTCGGGGATGCCGGCGGCGGCGCCGTGCTGGCGGGCCCGCTCGATCGCGCCGAGCGCGTAGCCGTGGAAGCTGAGGTAGGAGTAGGCCATCGCCAGGTCGTGCCAGCCCCAGGCGGTGTCCCGGTCCCGGTCCTCCGCCGCACCCAGCGCCCGCGCCGCCCGGACCAGGTGGGTGACGCAACGGTCCAGCGCGCCCTGGTGGTGCGCGGCGAGCGCGGCCAGCGCGTTGAGGTGCCCGTGCAGGTAGGGCTCGGGGAGGTCGCGCACCGCCCCGGAGGCCTCCTCGATGGCCCTGGTGAACTCGGCAGTCCGGCCCAGGTTGATCAACGCGCAGAGCCGCTGCACCAGCGCGTCCGCCCGGGTGTACGGGTCGGCGGTGGTACGCAGCACCCGGTCGAGGACGCCCACCGCCTCGGCCGAGCGGCTCGACTCCTGGAGGCTGCGGGCATGCGTGAGGGCGTCAACCTGGTCATCGACCCGGTCGAGCCACCCCACCTGGCGAACCTCCCGTCGGTGTGCGCCCGGCCGCACCCACTCGTGGCGGGACCGACGACGCCCCATGATTATGGCGTGACCTCACTCCCACGCCACCCGTCCGAAGGGACAGAACACGAGCGGACCTCGCCCGTGGTGGCCCGCGCCGCCCGTACCCTCGCCGCCGCGGGGGTGGCCTCGGCCCGGTCCGAGGCGGAGCAGCTCGCCGCGTACGTGCTCGACGTGCCCCGGGGCCGGCTCGCCCTGACCGACGGCTTCAGCCCCGCCGAACGGGCCCGGTACGACGCGCTGGTGGCCAGGCGGGCCGACCGGGAGCCGTTGCAGCACCTGACCGGCCGGGCCGGCTTCCGGCACCTGGAGTTGGCGGTCGGCCCGGGGGTCTTCGTGCCCCGCCCGGAGACGGAGCTGCTGGCCGGCTGGGGCGTCGAGCGGGCGCTGACCCGGCCGGACCCGGTGGTGGTCGACCTGTGCAGCGGCTCCGGGGCGATCGCGCTCGCGGTGGCGCAGGAGGTGCCGGCGGCCCGGGTGGTGGCGGTGGAACGGTCCCCGGCCGCGTTGACGTGGCTGCGTCGCAACGCCGCCGAGCGGGCCGCCGCCGGGGACCGGCCGGTCGAGGTGGTGGCCGCCGACGTCACCGACCCGGGGCTGCTGGCCGACCTGGCCGGCGCGGTGGACGTGCTGCTGTGCAACCCGCCGTACGTGCCACGGTCGGTGCCGGTCCCGCCGGAGGTGGCCGGGCACGACCCCGACGAGGCGGTGTTCGGCGGGGCGGACGGGCTGGCGGTGCTGCGGCCGGTGCTGCGCCGGGCGGCCGAGCTGCTGCGACCCGACGGCGAGCTGGGCGTGGAGCACGACGACACGCACGGCGGGGCGGTGCCGGCGCTGCTGGCCGCCGACGGCCGGTACACGGCGGTGCGGGCGCACCGGGACCTGGCCGGCCGGCCCCGGTTCGCCACCGCGTCCCGCCGGTCGGACGGCCCGCACGCCGTCCGGGCGTCGGCGTGGCAGACTGGCTCCTCGTGATGCTCTACGACTGTCGGTCACCCGCCGACCGGGACCGCGGCATCGCCGCGGCGATCGAGGCGGTCAAGAACGGCGAGCTGGTCGTTCTCCCCACCGACACGGTCTACGGGATCGGCGCGGACGCGTTCACCCCGTACGCGGTCAAGGCCCTCTCCGACGCCCGGGGCGGCAGCCAGGCGGCGCCGCCGGTGCTGATCGGCTCCCGGCACACCCTCGACGGCCTGGTCTTCTCGCTGCCCCGCGCGGCCCGTGACCTGGTCGAGGCGTTCTGGCCCGGTGCGTTGACCATCGTGGTGGAGCACTCGCCGAGCCTCGCCTGGGACCTGGGCGGCGACGCCGACGGCACGGTGGCGGTCCGGATGCCGCTGCACCCGGTGGCGCTGGAGGTGCTGCGGGAGACCGGTCCGATGGCGGTGGCCGCGGCCAACAAGGTGGGCCAGTCGCCGGCGTTGACCGCTGAGGAGGCCCGCGACCAGCTCAGCTACTCGGTGCGGGTCTACCTGGAGGCCGGGGCCTGCCCCGACCCGGTGCCGAGCACCATCGTCGACCTGACCGGGGAGACGCCCCGGCTGCTGCGGGCCGGCGCGATCACCCTCGACCAGCTCCGCGACGTCGCGCCGGACCTCCTCGACGAGCGGGGAGCCTGAGTGCCGCCGTTCACCGTCCTGCACGTCTGCATGGGCAACATCTGCCGGTCCCCGATGGCCGAACGGCTGCTGGTGCTCGCCGTGCGCGAGCGGCTGGAGCGGCTCGGCGTCGACCCGGCCGACGCGGACGCGCTGCTGCACAGCCACAGCGCCGGCACCGGCGGGTGGCACGCGGGGGAGGAGATGAACCCGCCGGCCGCCCGGCAGGTGCTGGGTCGCGGTGGTGACGTCGAGGGTTTCGCCGCCCGCAAGCTGCGCTCCGACCTGATCGACGCCGCCGACCTGGTCCTCACCGCCACCGCCGACCAGCAGGAGTACGTGGTGGCGCTGCGCCCGGACGCGGCGTCGCGCACCTTCGTGCTGGGCGAGTTCGGCAGGCTGCTCGGCGCGCTGGACACCGCCGCCCTGCCGCCGGCCGACGCCACCCCGGACGCCGTGTACGCCCGCGGGGTGGCCCTGGTGGCGGCGGTCGACGCGGCCCGGCAGGGGGCGGGCGCGCTGCACTCCGACGACCTGGACGACCCGTGGGGCCGGGGCGACCAGTGCTTCAGCCGGGTGGCCGACGAGATCGAGGAGACGGTGCACCCGCTCACCTCGGCGCTGCTGCCGTGACCGTCGCCGGCTGAGGGACGCCCCGTCCGGGTGACCGGCGCGGCGTGTCCCGTCCCGCGCGCCGTGTCCGTCCCGCGAAGTTCCTCCGGTTTCGGGGAAAGATGAGAGTTCGGGCGGTTTTGCGGGTCATGCTGAACGGGTCCTGACGACTCCTGCGGGGAGTACTGATGATCCGGGCCCTCCACAAGGCGTTCACCGTGCTGCTCGCCGGCGTCCTCGCCGGTCTGGTGCTGGCCGCGGCGGCCCTGCCGCTCGCCCTGGTGTTCGGCCTCGGCTTCGGCGGCATCGCCTCGTCCTACGCCGAACTGCCCAACACCCTGCGCACCCCACCCACCGCCCAGCGGTCCACCCTCTACGCCGCCGACGGCGTCACCCTGATCACGTCCTTCTACACCGAGGACCGGGTGGACGTGCCGCTGGCCAAGGTGGCCCCGGTGATGCGCCAGGCCATCGTGGCCGCCGAGGACGCCCGGTTCTACCAGCACCGGGGCGTCGACCTGCGGGGCGTGGTCCGGGCGTTCACCGTCAACCAGCGCGACGGCCAGGCCCGGCAGGGCGCGTCCACGCTGACCATGCAGTACGTCCGCAACGTGCTCAGCAACGACCCCCGGCTGACCAAGGAACAGCGCAGGAAGGCCACCGAGATCAGCACCGCCCGCAAACTCCAGGAGATGCGGTACGCCCTGGCGCTGGAGCGCGAGCTGACCAAGGACGAGATCCTCACCCGCTACCTGAACATCGCCTACTTCGGCGCCGGGGCGTACGGGATCGCCGCCGCGGCCAAGCGCTACTTCTCCACCACCCCGGCCCGGCTGAGCCTGGCCCAGGCGTCGCTGCTGGCCGGGCTGGTCCGCTCCCCGGACACCGACGACCCGATCAACGGCGACGCCGACGCGGCGCTGACCCGGCGCTCGTACGTGCTGGACCGGATGGTGGCGCTGGCCCAGATCGGGCCGGTCGACGCGGCGCAGGCCCGCGAGGAACCGCTCGATCTGCGGCCCAGCCGGACGCCGAACGACTGCACCGCCGTGCCCGAGCAGCGCAACGACTGGGGCTTCTTCTGCGACTGGTTCACCCAGTGGTGGAGCGACCAGCCCGCCTTCGGCGCGACCGCCGCCGAACGGCAGGACACCCTGCGTCGGGGCGGCTTCCGGATCGTCGCCTCACTCGACCCGGCGGTGCAGCGGGCCGCCGTACGCCAGGCGACCGGCATCTACGACGTGGACGACCCCCGGGCGGCGCCGGTGGCGGTGGTCCAGCCCGGCACCGGGCGGGTGCTGGCCCTGGCGGTGAACCGCCACTACAGTGTCGCCCCCAACCCGGCCGGGCAGCGGAACTACCCGAACACGGTCAACCAGCTCGTCGCCGGTGGCAACGGCATCGAGGGCTACCAGGCAGGCTCGACGTTCAAGCTGTTCACCCTGCTGGCCGCCCTGGAGTCCGGGCTACCGCTGGAGACCGCCTTCGTCGCGCCGAGCCGGATCGTGACCCGGTTCCCGACCGACGACCCCCGGTCGAGCTGCGGCGGCCGGTGGTGCCCGGTCAACGCCACCCCCGAGTGGATGGACGGCTACCGCACCATGTGGACCGCGTTCGGCCGCTCGGTGAACACCTACTTCGCCTGGCTCACCGAGAGGGTCGGCGCGGACCGGGTGGTCGAGATGGCCGAGCGGCTGGGCATCCGGTTCCGCGCCCCCGACGACGCCGAGCTGGCCCGGTCCGGGGCGCGCGACTGGGGGGCGTTCACCCTCGGAGTCTCCTCCACCACCCCGCTCGACCTGGCCAACGCGTACGCCACGGTGGCCGCCGAGGGGACCTGGTGCGCGCCGCTGCCGGTCGTGTCGATCACCGACAGCGCCGGGAAGGAGGTGGCCGCCGGCCGGCCCGACTGCCGGCAGGTGATCGACACCGAGGTGGCCCGGGCCGCCGCCGACGCGGCCCGCTGCCCGGTCGGCGACCAGTCGATGTACCGCCGCTGCGACGGCGGCACGGCCGAGCAGCTCCGCCCGGGGCTGGGTCGTCCGGTGGCCGGCAAGACCGGCAGTTCGGAACGGAACGAGACCGAGTCGGTGGTGGCGTTCACCCCGCAGCTCGCGGTTGCCCAGATCGCCGCCAACCCCGACGACCCACGGGACGCGGTCGGGGCCGCCGTCCAGTCCCGGATGGTCGACGCGGTGGGCCGCATCCTCGCCGCCGCCCTGGCCGACAGCCCGGTCCGCGACTTCGTCCCGCCCGGCGAGTCGGTCACCTACCGGCTCGCCCCCACCCCCCGCGACGGCAACTGACCCCCCGCCCCCGCCTCCCGCCCCGTCGATCATGGAGTTGTGGTGCTCGCAGAACGGGTCGAAACAGTCTGATCCGTCCACCGCAACTCCATGATCGACGGAAGTCGGGGGGTTAGGGGGTGGGGGTGTGTCGGGCGATGTTGCGGGCCATGCCGCCGAAGATGATCGTGTGGAACGGGGCGACCGAGAGCCAGTAGAGGTGGCCGGGTAGGCCCCGGGGGAGGAAGACGGCGCGTTGCACGTACCGGCTGCGGCCGTCGCCGGCCGGCTCGGCGCGCAGCTCCAGCCAGGCCCGGCCGGGTAGCCGCATCTCGGCGCGCAGCCGCAGCAGCTCCCCGGGGACGATCTCCTCCACCCGCCAGAAGTCCAGCGCCTCGCCGACCTGGAGGCGGTGCGGATCGCGCCGGCCCCGGCGCAGCCCCACCCCGCCGACCAGCCGGTCCAGCCAGCCGCGTACCGACCAGGCGAGCGGGAACGAGTACCAGCCGTGCTCGCCGCCGACGCCCTCGATGACCCGCCAGAGCGCGGCCGGCGGGGCGGCCACCTCCTGCTCCCGCACGTCGGTGTAGGCGGTCCCGCCGGACCAGTCCGGGTCCGACGGCAGGGGTTCGGCGGGGGCGTCCGGGCCGCTCGCGTTGGACCAGCGGGTCTCCACCTGGGCGTCGCGCACCTTGGTCAGGGCCAGCGCCACGGCGTCGTCGAAGCCGGTCAGCCCGCCCGGCGGATCGGGCAGCCACCTGGCGATGTCGTGCTCGTGCGCGACCGCCTCGTGGATCAGGCTCTCCACCAGCGGGCGGGCGATGGCGTTCGGCACCGGGGTGATCAGTCCCACCCAGTGCGAGGACAGCGCCGGGGTCAGCGGACGGACCGGCACGATGATCCGGCGGCGCAGCCCGGCGACCCGCGCGTAGCGCTGCATCATCTCCCGGAAGGTGAGCACGTCCGGGCCGGCGATGTCGAAGGCCCGGTCCACCTCCGGCGGCAGGCCGGCGCAGCCGACCAGGTAGCGCAGCACGTCCCGGACGGCGATCGGCTGGATCCGGTTGCGGACCCAGCGGGGGGTGACCATGGCGGGCAGCCGCTCGGTGAGGTAGCGCAGCATCTCGAACGAGGCCGACCCGGAACCGATGATCACGGCGGCCCGCAGCACCACCGTGGGCACCTCTCCGGCGAGCAGGATTCGGGCCACCTCGGCCCGGGAGCGCAGGTGTGGCGAGGTCGAGCCGCCGGCCGCCGGCTCCGGCCCGCCCAGGTAGACGATCCGGCGTACGCCGGCCGCGGCGGCGGCCTCGGCGAAGTTGGTGGCGGCCTCCCGGTCGGCCGCCTCGAAGTCGGCCCGCCCGAGCGAGTGCACCAGGTAGTACGCGACGTCGACGTCGGCGAAGGCGGCCGGGAGCGTCTCCGGCCGGCGCAGGTCCCCCTCGGCGATCTCGGCCTGCGCCGCCCAGGGCACGTCGCGCAGCCGACCGGCCTTGCGGGCCAGGCAGCGCACCTGGTGTCCCTCGGCCAGCAGGCGGGGCGCGAGCCGGCCGCCGATGTATCCGGTCGCGCCGGTGACGAGGCATCTCACGGACACCAGTGTGCGGCTCCGTACACTCTTTCGCTGTGGAGAACGTGAAGCGCACCTGGTGGGGGCCGGAGCGGGGGCGGCCCGTCGTGGCCGCGCCGCACGGCGACGGCCCGGACAACCCGCGTGGCTGAGCCCGGGGCGCGCGGGTCGGCGGTGGCCGACGACCAGGGATGGCGCCTGCGTCACCTGCCGGTGCTGCTGGCCGCCTCGGCGGTGCTGGGGGTGGCCGCCGCGCTGGTCGGTGCGGTGACCGGGGGCGGCGTGGCGGCCCTCGGCGCGGCGGCCGGGGTGGCGGTGACCGTGGTCAGCTACAGCCTGACCACGGTGGTGCTGGCCAGGGCCGACGCGGTCAACCCGCAGCTGGTGCTGCCGCTCGGGCTGGGCCTCTACATCGCCAAGTTCACCCTGCTGGGGGTGGTCATGGTGGCGGTGGCATCGACCGGCTGGGGTGGCCTGGTTCCACTCTGTGTCGGCATCGCCGCCGGCGTGGTGGTCTGGACCGGAGTGCACATCTGGTGGCTGACCAGGGTGTATTCCCGTCGACCCGGCTCCTGACTGTCCCACATGGTGGGCGGGCGGGCGACTGTCCGCGTGCGGTCGTTCTCTCCCTTGCGGAAGGGGAGTAGCGTGCCCCCAGACGATGGAGCCCGCCCGATGCCCACACAACGACGGTTGTGCGGGGGGTGAGGCACAGCCTCGTCTCCCCGGCTGATATCGTTCGCCCCGTCATGGCTGGTGACCAAAACCCCCGACCCACCGGTGGCCCGGACGACGTTCCGACCGGCGCCGGTCAGGGTTGGACCGCGCTCTCGTACCTCATCGGGGGCATGCTCGTCTGGGGTTTCATCGGCTGGCTGGTCGACCAGTGGCTCGACTCCGGCGGCATCGCCACCGGGATCGGTGTCGTGCTCGGCATGGCCGGGGGGATCATCCTGGTCGTCCGCCGGCTCGGCACGCCTACTTAGGAAGGGACGCGGTGTTCGGACAGGCGAACGTCCTGGCAGCGGGCCAGGCGGCATTCCCACCCAGCGTGGAGGACTTCTACCTGCCCAGCATCCTGCCCTGGGGTGCGCACGACTCGTACTGGTTCACCAAGATCACGGCGATGGTGTGGGTCGCCGTCGGCATCCTGATCATCTTCTTCCTGGCGACCTACCGGAAGCCGCAGCTGGTCCCGACCAAGAAGCAGTGGCTCGCCGAGTCGATCTACGGCTTCGTGCGGAACAACATCGCGGTCGACATGATCGGGCACCGGGGGGTGCGGTTCGCGCCGTACTTCACCACGCTGTTCTGCTTCGTGCTGCTGACCAACTTCTTCGCGATCGTGCCGTTCTTCCAGATCTCGCCGAACTCGCACATCGCCTTCCCGGCGATCCTCGCCGTGATCAGCTACCTGATGTTCAACTACGTCGGCATCCGGCACCACGGCTTCGTGAAGTACTTCAAGAACTCCCTGATCCCGCCGGCGCCCTGGTACATCCTGCCGCTGCTGATCCCGATCGAGTTCTTCTCGACCTTCCTCGTGCGGCCGTTCTCGCTGGCCGTGCGTCTGTTCGCCAACATGTTCGCCGGGCACATGCTGCTGCTGGTCTTCACCCTCGGCGGCTTCGCGATGCTCAGCGCCAACGCCTGGCTCGCGCCGGTCTCGGTGTTGTCCTGGGTGATGACCATCGCGCTCACCTTCCTCGAATTCCTGGTCATCTGCCTGCAGGCCTACGTCTTCACCGTCCTCACCGCAAGCTACGTGCAGGGCGCGCTCGCCGACGAGCACTGATCCAACCGGGCGGGGGCTCGCCAGCGAGCACTGGTCCACCGCATCAACCCGTTGTCGTCCCGCGTGAGAGTCACGCGAGATACCCAGGAGGAACCACACCCATGGACGCTAGCGTTCTCGCCGAGGTCACCGGCAGCACCGCCGCCATCGGCTACGGCCTCGCCGCCATCGGCCCGGGCATCGGCGTCGGCCTGGTCTTCGCCGCCTACATCCAGTCGACGGCCCGCCAGCCGGAGTCGTCCCGGATGACCCTGCCGTACGTCTGGATCGGCTTCGCCGTCATCGAGGCGCTCGCGCTGCTGGGCATCGCCTTCGGCTTCATCTGGGCCGGCTGACCCAGTCCCCGCAGACCAGGAGGTCATCCATGTACTTCCTCGCCGCTGAGGGTGGTGAGTCGACGCACAACCCGATCATTCCGCTCTGGCAGGAGATCGTGGTCGGCAGCGTCGCCTTCGCCGTGCTCTGCTTCGTGCTGATGAAGTTCGTCTTCCCCCGCATGGAGCAGACGTTCCAGGCCCGGGTCGACGCGATCGAGGGCGGGATCAAGCGCGCCGAGGCCGCCCAGGCCGAGGCCAACCAGCTCCTCGAGCAGTACCGCGCGCAGCTCGCCGAGGCGCGTACCGACGCTGCCAAGATCCGGGACGACGCCCGGGCCGACGCGGAGGGCATCCGGCAGGACATCCTCGGCAAGGCGCGGGAGGAGTCCGACCGGATCATCGCGGCCGGCAAGGAGCAGCTCGCCGCCGAGCGGGCCACCATCGTGCGTGAGCTGCGGGCCGAGGTCGGCACCATCGCGGTGGACCTGGCCAGCAAGATCGTCGGTGAGTCGCTGGCCGACGAGGCGCGCCGCAAGGGCACCGTCGACCGGTTCCTGAGCAACCTCGAGAGCACGGGGGCCCGCTGATGCAGGCCGCCAGCCGGGAGTCGTACGCGGTCGCGGCCGAGCGCCTCGACGCGTACGTCCGCGGGGCGGAGCCGTCGGTGGTGGCGACCGCCGCCGACGACATCCTCTCCGTCGCCGCCCTGTTGCGGGGCGAGCCGCGGCTGCGCCGGGCGCTGTCCGACCCGGCCCGCAGCGGCGACGACCGTGCGGCGCTGCTCACCGGCATCCTGACCGGCAAGATCGGCGCGGACGCGCTCGACCTGCTGTCCGGACTGGTCGCCGGGCGCTGGTCGACGCCGTCGGAGCTGCTCGACGGCACCGAGCGGCTCGGGGTGGAGGCGCTGCTGGCCAGTGCCGACGCCGCGGGCGACCTCGGTGAGGTCGAGGACGAGCTGTTCCGCTTCGGCCAGGTGGTCGCCGGCCAGTCCGCGCTCTCCGCGGCGCTGGCCGACCCGATCGCCCCGGCCGGGCAGCGGGCCGCACTGGCCCGGGAACTGCTCGCCGGCAAGGCCCGGCCGGTCACCGTCCGCCTCGTCGAGGTGGCCCTCGGCGGGTTCGGGGGACGCTCCTTCACCGGGGCGCTCACCCGGCTGGTCGAGCTGGCCGCCGACCGGCGGGACCGTCAGGTCGCGTACGTGACCGTGGCGGCTCCGTTGAGTGAGTCCGACGAGCGACGGCTCGGTGCCCGCCTCTCCGCGATGTACGGTCGAGAGGTTTCCGTCAAGCAGACGGTCGACCCGGAGGTGCTCGGTGGGGTGAGCGTGCGGGTCGGTTCCGACCTGTACGACGGCACCGTCCTGCGCCGCCTCAACGAGACCCGCAACGCGCTCGTGCAGCGCTGACCAGCGGCCTCGCCGCCCTTTGATCGACGCCATTCGGACCGGTCGGTACTAGGTATCCCGGGCCCCTGATACTTAAGGAAGCAGAGGATGGCCGAGCTGACCATCTCGACGGAGGAGATCCGCGGCGCCCTGGAGCGCTACGTCTCCTCCTACTCGACCGACGTCTCCCGCGAGGAGGTCGGCACCGTCGCCGACACCGGTGACGGCATCGCCCACGTCGAGGGCCTGCCCTCGACCATGACCAACGAACTCCTGGAGTTCGAGGACGGCACGCTCGGCGTGGCGTTGAACCTCGACGTGCGGGAGATCGGTGTCGTCGTTCTCGGTGACTCCGCCAAGCTGGAGGAGGGGCAGCGCGTCAAGCGCACCGGCCGGGTGCTCTCCGTACCGGTCGGCGACGCCTTCCTCGGCCGCGTGGTCAACGCGCTCGGCCAGCCGATCGACGGCCTCGGCGACATCGCCGACGAGGGCTACCGCGAGCTGGAGCTCCAGGCCCCCAACGTGATGTCCCGGCAGTCGGTCGACGAGCCGCTGCAGACCGGTATCAAGGCGATCGACGCGATGACCCCGATCGGTCGGGGCCAGCGGCAGCTGATCATCGGCGACCGGAAGACCGGCAAGACCACCGTCGCGCTGGACACCATCCTCAACCAGCGGGACAACTGGCGTTCCGGCGACCCGAAGAAGCAGGTCCGCTGCATCTACGTCGCCATCGGTCAGAAGGCCTCCACGATCGCCTCGATCAAGGGCATCCTGGAGGACGCGGGCGCGCTGGAATACACCACCATCGTGGCCTCCCCGGCGTCCGACCCGGCCGGCTTCAAGTACCTCGCCCCCTACACCGGCTCGTCCATCGGGCAGCACTGGATGTACGGCGGCAAGCACGTCCTGATCGTCTTCGACGACCTGAGCAAGCAGGCCGAGGCGTACCGGGCCGTGTCGCTGCTGCTGCGCCGCCCGCCGGGCCGTGAGGCGTACCCGGGTGACGTCTTCTACCTGCACTCCCGTCTGCTGGAGCGCTGCGCGAAGCTCTCCGACGAGCTGGGTGGCGGCTCGATGACCGGCCTGCCGATCATCGAGACGAAGGCCAACGACATCTCGGCCTTCATCCCGACCAACGTCATCTCCATCACCGACGGCCAGATCTTCCTGGAGTCCGACCTGTTCAACCAGGGCGTCCGGCCGGCCATCAACGTCGGTACCTCGGTCTCCCGGGTCGGTGGCGCCGCGCAGATGAAGCCGATGAAGAAGGTCTCCGGCTCGCTGCGGCTCAACCTGGCCCAGTTCCGTGAGCTGGAGGCGTTCGCCGCCTTCGCCTCCGACCTGGACAAGGCCTCGCAGGCCCAGCTGAACCGGGGTTCCCGGCTGGTCGAGCTGCTCAAGCAGCCGAACTACTCGCCGTACCCGGTGCAGGAGCAGGTCGTCTCGGTCTGGGCCGGCGTCGAGGGCAAGCTCGACGACGTCCCGGTCGGCGAGGTCCGTCGCTTCGAGTCGGAGTTCCTCCAGTACCTGCGGCACAAGCACGAGGGTGTGCTGGCCTCGATCGCGGACGGCAAGTGGGGCGACGACATCGCCGCCTCGCTCGACTCGGCCGTCGGCGAGTTCAAGCAGGTCTTCCTCGGCAAGGACGACGAGCGCCGGGTCAACGACGCGCCGGCCAAGCCGCTGGAGGGCGACTCCGACCGGGAGACGGTCACCCGCTACGCCGGCGGCGACGCCGAGAATCAGTAGGGCTGACTCATGGCGGCCCAGGTACGCGTTCTTCGCCAGCGGATCCGTTCGGCGAAGGGGATGAAGAAGATCACCAAGGCGATGGAGCTCGTGGCGACGAGCCGCATCGCCAAGGCCCAGGCCCGGGTGACGGCGTCCCTGCCGTACGCCCAGGCGATCACCGGCGTGCTCACCGCGCTGGCCTCGAACGCCCGGATCGACCACCCGCTGCTCACCCCGCGCGAGCGGGTGCGGCGGGCGGGCGTCCTGCTGGTCACCTCCGACCGGGGCCTGGCCGGCGGGTACAGCTCCAACGCGATCAGGACCGCCGAGTCGCTGATCGCCCGGCTCACCGCGGACGGCAAGGAGCCGGTGCTCTACGTCATCGGACGCAAGGGCCTGACGTTCTACCGGTTCCGCAACCGGCAGATCGCGGCGAACTGGACCGGCTTCTCGGAGCAGCCCACCTTCGCCGATGCCCGTGAGGTCGGCGAGACGCTGATCGCGGCGTTCACCGCCGGTGCCGACGACACCGACGGCGACGCCGGTCCGGACGGCGTGCTCGGTATCGACGAGTTGCACATCGTCTACACCGAGTTCCACAGCCTGATGACCCAGAACCCGGTCACGAAGATCATCGGTCCGATGCAGGTCGAGGACCGGCCGCGCTCCGAGGGGCTGCTGCCGGCGTACGAGTTCGAGCCGGAGGCGGAGTCGCTGCTCGACGCGCTGTTGCCGAAGTACATCAACACGCGGATCTACGCGGCGTTGCTGGAGTCGGCGGCGAGCGAGTCGGCGGCCCGGCGGCGGGCGATGAAGAGCGCCACCGACAACGCCGAAGAGATGATCGAGAAGTACACGCGTGAGATGAACTCGGCCCGCCAGGCCGGGATCACCCAGGAGATCAGTGAGATCGTCGGCGGCGCGAACGCGCTGGCCGCGTCGGGAAGTGAAGTGTGATGACTGTATCCGCAGTTGCCGGGGGACCGGCAGAGACCAGTACGGCCACCGGTCGCGTGGTTCGGGTCATCGGCCCGGTCGTCGACGCCGAGTTCCCGCGCGACGCCATGCCGACCCTGTTCAACGCCCTGCACGTGGAGGTGAACCTCTCCGGCGGCGCGAAGACGCTCACCCTGGAGGTCGCCCAGCACCTGGGTGACAACCTGGTCCGGGCCATCTCGATGCAGCCGACCGACGGTCTGGTCCGCGGCGCCGAGGTGACCGACTCCGGCTCGCCGATCACCGTGCCGGTGGGCGACGCGGTCAAGGGCCACGTCTTCAACGCCATCGGCGAGTGCCTCAACCTCACCGAGGGCGAGACGCTCGACGCGGACGACAGGTGGGGCATCCACCGCAAGGCTCCGGCCTTCGCGGACCTGGAGCCGAAGACCGAGATGCTGGAGACCGGCATCAAGGTCATCGACCTGCTCGCCCCGTACGTCAAGGGCGGCAAGATCGGCCTGTTCGGCGGCGCGGGCGTGGGCAAGACGGTGCTCATCCAGGAGATGATCACCCGCGTGGCCCGGAACTTCGGTGGTACGTCGGTCTTCGCCGGCGTGGGGGAGCGCACCCGTGAGGGCAACGACCTCATCGCCGAGATGACCGAGTCCGGCGTCATCGACAAGACCGCGCTGGTCTACGGCCAGATGGACGAGCCGCCGGGCACCCGGCTGCGGGTAGCCCTGTCGGCGCTGACCATGGCCGAGTACTTCCGGGACGTCAAGAAGCAGGAGGTGCTGCTCTTCATCGACAACATCTTCCGCTTCACCCAGGCCGGTTCCGAGGTCTCCACCCTGCTCGGCCGGATGCCGAGCGCGGTGGGTTACCAGCCGACCCTGGCCGACGAGATGGGCGAACTCCAGGAGCGGATCACCTCCGTCCGGGGGCAGGCCATCACCTCGCTCCAGGCGATCTACGTGCCCGCCGACGACTACACCGACCCGGCGCCGGCGACCACCTTCGCCCACCTGGACGCGACCACCAACCTGGAGCGGTCGATCTCCGACAAGGGCATCTACCCGGCCGTGGACCCGCTGGCGTCCTCGTCCCGGATCCTCGCCCCGGAGTTCGTCGGCGAGGCGCACTTCGCGGTGGCCACCGAGGTCAAGCGCATCCTCCAGCGCTACAAGGACCTCCAGGACATCATCGCCATCCTCGGTATCGAGGAGCTCTCGGAAGAGGACAAGCTCACCGTCGGCCGGGCCCGCCGGATCGAGCGTTTCCTCTCCCAGAACACCTACGCCGCCGAGCAGTTCACCGGCGTGCCGGGCTCGACGGTCCCGATCGAGGAGACCATCGACGCGTTCCGGAAGATCAGCGAGGGTGAGTACGACCACTTCCCCGAGCAGGCCTTCTTCATGTGCGGCGGTCTGGAGGACCTGGAGCGCAAGGCGAAGGAGCTGATGTCGGAGGGCTGAGCCTCCCGACAGCCGAGCCTCCCGACAGCTGAGCCCTCGGACAGTAGTGCTGCGAAGGCCACCCCGGTCACCCGGGGTGGCCTTCGGCCGTTCCTGCCCGGATGGGGTTCCTGCCTGGTGGGGGCCGGTGTCCGGTTACCGGGCGAGCGGTCGCCGCGGGCGCGCGGTACCGTTTCGAGAACGACTCTCGGATCCGGGCGTCGATGTGGTGCAACTTTTCGACCGGGTACGCCCGTCTCCTCTTCGTGGGCGTGACGAATCCTCGTGACGAGTCCCCGTGCGCGACGAATGGAGCTGCTGGTGGGCAAGGCCGGCAAGGGCGGCAGGGACGGCAAGGCCGGCGGGATCGGTAGGGCCGGCACGGTTGGCAAGGCCGGCAAGGGCGGCAGACGGTCGATCTGGTCCGGGGTGCCCCGCTGGGCGCGCGCGTGCACCATCTTCGGGGTCGTGCTGCTGATGCTCAGCGGCGCGGTCCTGGTGGGCTACGAGACGCTGCTGTCGCGCTACGAGGGTTCGGTGGGCAAGGCCGACCTGTTCGGCGACAAGGCGGCCGGGGCGCAGGAGCGCAAGAGCAACGTCAAGGGCCCGCTGAACATCCTGCTGGTGGGCATCGACCCGCGGGACGCCAAGACCCCGCCGCTGGCCGATTCGATCATGGTGCTGCACGTGCCCGAGTCGCTGGACCGGGCGTACATCTTCTCGGTGCCGCGTGACCTCTACGTCGACATCCCCAGGTTCGACAAGGCCGGCTACCGGGGCGGCTCCGGCAAGATCAACGGTGCGATGTCGCACGGCAGCATCGTCGAGGGCAAGAACCCCAGCGCTGCGCAGGGCTTCGAACTGCTCGCCAAGACCGTGCAGAAGGCGACCGGGATCACCCGGTTCGACGCCGGGGCGATCATCAACTTCACCGGTTTCCAGAAGATCGTCGACGCGATGGGCGGCGTCGACATGTACATCGAGCGCGAGGTCCGCTCCGAGCACCGCGAGCCGAACGGCAAGCACCGCAAGGGCAACCCGTACGGCGAGGGGTACATCGGGCCGCAGGCGGTCTACAAGAAGGGCAACCAGCACCTCAGCGGCTGGCAGGCGCTGGACTACGTCCGGCAGCGCTACCCGAAGAACGGCGTCCCGGACGCCGACTACGGCCGGCAGCGGCACCAGCAGCAGTTCATCAAGGCGATGATCAGCCAGGCGTTCAGTGCCGACGTGGTGACCAACCCGATCAAGCTGGACCGGGTGATCCGGGCCGCCGGCCAGTCGTTGACCTTCAACGGCCGGGGCAACAGCGTGGTCGACTTCGCCATCGCGCTCAAGGGCATCCGCTCGGAGAACGTCGAGCTGATCAAGCTGCCCGGGGAGGGGATCGGCACCGGCAACGGCTATCGCGGGGAGCGGCTGCTGCCCGCCGCCGACGACTTCTTCGCCGCGTTGAAGAACGAGCAGTTGGACGCCTTCATGCTGGAGCACCCGGAGTTCCGCAACAAGGGCAAGTGACCTCTGCGGGGTGCGAACACCACCATGCGGCCAGCCGACACGCCGGACGGTGGTGCAGGTCTCGGCACCCGCGTTGGGTCGGCGACGACGGTCCGACTAGACTTTCGGCAATCCGTCGCCGCAGCAAGGAGACAGCGTGGCACAGCAGCTTCACGTCGACCTCGTAGCCGTCGAGGAGAAGGTCTGGTCCGGCGAGGCCGAAATGGTCGTCGCCCGCACGACCGAAGGCGAGCTGGGTGTGCTGCCGGGGCACGCGCCGCTGCTCGGCCAGCTCGCCGAGCCCAGCCAGGTCCGGATCAAGCAGGCCGGCGGCCAGCAGGTCGCCTACGACATCACCGGTGGGTTCCTGTCGGTCGGTGCCGAGAGCGTCACGGTGCTCGCCGAGAGCGCCACCCCGGCCACTCCGGCCCGCTGAGCCCACCCGCCGATGGAGATCGTCGAAGGGATCGGAATCGGCATTGCGGTGATCCTCGCCGCGCTCCTGATCCTCTTCGTCCGGCGGGCCCTGGTCACCCGTAGCGGCGGCATTATCCGGCTGAGCGTCCGGGTCACCACCGTCCTGGACGGCCGGGGCTGGTCACCGGGCTTCGCACGGTTCGTCGGCGACCAGCTCCGCTGGTACCGGATGTTCAGTTTCGCCCTGCGGCCCAAGCGGGTGCTCTCCCGCAAGGAACTGGTGGTGGAGCGGCGGCGGCTGCCCGAGGGTCAGGAACGGCTCTCCATGCCGTCCGACTGGGTGATCCTCCGCTGTACCAGTCAACACGCGCCGGTCGAGATCGCCATGGCCCGCTCCACGGTGACCGGTTTCTCCTCCTGGCTCGAGGCCGCCCCGCCCGGGGCGGCCTCGCCGCGTATGGCCTCCCAGGACTGGCCAGCCGCCTGACCCGGCCCGGTCGCCGGCCTGGCACCGCCTGCGGTCACCCGGCCGCCTGCGGTCACGGTGCCGCGACGGCGGCCACCAGCTCTACCTCGTAACCCTGCCGGTCGGTGAGGTAGGCGGCGTAGCTGTCCGGGCCCCCGGCGTGCGGGTGGCGGTCGGCGAACAGCAGCGCCCAGCCGTGGGCCCCGGCGTCGGCCACCAGCCGGTCCACCGCGTGCGGCGGACCGGCATGGAAGGCCAGATGGTTGAGGCCCGGAGCGAGCCGGTCGTGGGTCCGCCCGGTCAGTGCCGGGGACTCCTCGACGACCAGGTACGTCGGGCCGTGCCGCCAGGAGCAGCCGGCCGGCCAGTCCTGGTGCGGCGTCCAACCCAGTTCACCGAGCAGCCAGCCCCAGCTCCGCTTCGCGGCGGCCAGGTCGGGCACCCAGACCTCGACGTGGTGCAGCCCGCCCGTGCTCAGCGCTTGCCGCCCGGCACCCATAGCACATCGCCGCCCGGATTGGCCGTTCTTGACAGGATGAACAGCAGGTCGGAGAGGCGGTTGAGATACTTTGCCGGAAGGGAGCTGGTGCGATCCGGATCGTGGGCGACCAGGGCCCAGGCCGCCCGTTCGGCGCGCCGGGCGATCGTCCGTGCCACGTGCAGCAGCGCCGCGCCAGCGGTGCCGCCGGGGAGGATGAAGGAGTCGAGCTTGCCCAGTCGCCCGTTGTACTCGTCGCACCAGCCTTCGAGGCGTTCGACGTACTCCTCGGTGACCCGCAGCGGCGGGTACGCCGGGTCCGGCTCGACGGGGGTGGCCAGGTCGGCGCCGACGTCGAACATGTCGTTCTGGATCGACTCCAGCACGGCCCGCAGCTCGTCGTCGAGCTGCCCCAGGGCGAGCGCCACGCCGAGCGCGGCGTTGCACTCGTCGACATCCGCGTACGCGGCGATCCGGGGATCGGTCTTCGGCACCTGCTCGTTGTTGCTCAGCCTGGTCATGCCGGCGTCGCCGGCCTTGGTGTAGATGCGCGTGAGGTGGACGGCCATGACGCACAGCCTACGGATACCGGACCTGACGATCCCGGCACGGCCCACCGCGGCCGGTTGGCCGGTGGAGGCGGGGCCGGGTGACCCGGCCGTCGACGCGGTGGACGTCATCCGGGTCGGCGGCGACGCCCGGCTGGCCGGCACGGTGCACGTGGTCGGGGCGAAGAACTCGGCGTTGAAGCTGATGGCGGCGGCGCTGCTGGCGCCGGGCCGTACGGTGATCACCAACGTGCCCCGGATCACCGACATCGCCATCATGGGCGAGGTGCTGCGCCGGCTCGGCTGCGCGGTGCACTTCGCGGCGGACGACCCGGTCGACCCGATGGTCGCCTACGGCGGGCAGGCCCGCTCCCGGTCGGTCGTCATCGACGTGCCCGAGCAGCCCGGCGCGGACGCCGACTACGACCTGGTGCGTCGGCTGCGGGCGTCGATCTGCGTGTTGGGCCCGCTGCTGGCCCGCCGGGGGTACGTGCGGGTGGCCCACCCGGGCGGGGACGCGATCGGCTCCCGGGGCCTGGACATGCACATCGCCGGGCTGGCCCGGATGGGCGCGGAGGTCTCCGGTGAGCACGGCTTCGTCATCGCCGCCGCCCCGCACGGGCTACGGGGTGCCGAGATCGTGCTGGACTTCCCCAGCGTGGGCGCCACCGAGAACCTGGTGATGGCGGCGGTGCTGGCCCGGGGCGTGACGACGATCGACAACGCGGCCCGGGAACCGGAGATCGTCGACATCTGCACGATGCTCAACCGGATGGGTGCCCGGATCTCCGGCTGCGGCAGCTCGACGCTGCGCATCGCCGGGGTGCCCGCGCTGCGCCCGGTGCGGCACGCCACGGTGGGGGACCGGATCGTCGCCGGGACGTGGGCGTTCGGCGCGGCGATGACCCGGGGGGACGTGACGGTCACCGGGATCGACCCGGCCTACCTGGAGGTCGCGCTGGACAAGCTGGTGTCGGCCGGCGCGCTGGTGGAGACCCGGGGGGACGCCTTCCGGGTCCGCGCCGACGACCGCCCCGCCGCCGTGGACGTGGTGACGCTGCCGTACCCGGGGTTCGCCACCGACCTGCTGCCGATGGCGATCGGCCTGGCGGCGGTCAGCGAGGGGGCGTCACTGATCACCGAGAACATCTTCGACGGCCGGTTCATGTTCGCCAACGAGATGGTGCGTCTCGGCGCCGACATCAAGACCGACGGGCACCACGCCGTGGTCCGGGGCCGGGACCGGCTCTCCGGCGCCCCGGTCCGGGCCACCGACATCCGGGCCGGTGCCGGGCTGATCATCGCGGGGCTCTGCGCGGACGGCGCGACCGAGGTATCCCACGTGCACCACGTGGACCGGGGCTACCCGGACTTCGTGGCCGACCTGCGGGCGCTCGGTGTGGAGGTGGAACGGGGCACCGCCCCGGAGGCCCCCGAGCTGACCATCTGACCCGCCCGCCGTCCGCGCCCCCGGCCGTCCGTCGCCGGTCCGACCGTCCGGGGCTTAGCGGTCGTTCAGGCTCGCCGACTAGGGTGCTGGTAAACAACTCAATCTCTAGGCGAGGGAGAAGCAGATGGCGGGTCGACTCGCGGTCGTCGGGGCCGGACTGATGGGTTCCGGCATCGCCCAGGTGGCGGCGCAGGCGGGCTGGCAGGTGACGCTGCGCGACGTCGACGACGCGGCCACGACGCGCGGCGTGGACGGCATCCGCAAGTCGCTGACGAAGTTCGCCGAGAAGGGCAGGATCGAGGCGTCCGACGTCGAGGCCACGCTGGGCCGGATCACCCCGACCACCGAGCTGGAGGCGGCGGCCGACGCGGACATCGTGGTCGAGGCGGTCTTCGAGAAGATCGAGATCAAGCACGAGGTGTTCCGCGCGCTGGACAAGATCTGCAAGGCGGACGCGGTGCTGGCGACCAACACGTCGGCCATCCCGGTGACCCAGATCGCCACCGCGACGCAGCGCCCGGAGTCGGTCGTCGGCACCCACTTCTTCTCCCCGGTGCCGATGATGAAGCTGTGCGAGCTGGTGCGCGGCTACAAGACCAGCGACGCGACCCTGACCACCGCCAGGGCGTTCGCCGAGGAGATCGGCAAGACGGTGGTGGTGGTCAACCGGGACATCGCCGGTTTCGTCACCACCCGGCTGATCTGCGCGCTGGCGATGGAGGCGGTCAAGCTGGTCGAGTCCGGGGTGATGTCGGCCGAGGACCTGGACACCGCCTGCAAGCTCGGCTTCGGTCACGCGATGGGCCCGCTGGCCACGGTCGACCTGACCGGCGTGGACGTCCTGCTGAACGCCACGCGGAACATCTACACCGACACGGCCGACGAGAAGTTCTTCCCGCCGGAGCTGCTCCAGCGGATGGCCACCGCCGGTGACCTGGGCCGCAAGACCGGCCAGGGCTTCTACTCGTACTGAGCGCCGCCCCGGTCTCGGCCCCGGCCAGCAACGTCGCCGATACTGCGGTGTCCCCGTCAGCGGACACCGCAGTATCGGCACAACCGCGTCGAGTACACCCGGCGGGTCAGCCGTCGCGCTTGGTGGTCCAGCGGAAGGTGGTCAGGCAGAGGGCCAGGCCGATCAGGCACCACAGGGCGAGGACCAGGGCGACCCGGCCCAGCTCGAAGGAGCCGCCGGGCTCCTGCGCGCCGAAACTCTCCGGCAGGAAGACCGCGCGCAGGCCCTGGCACATCCACTTGAGCGGGAAGAACGCCGCCACCTGCTGCATCCAGGTTGGCAGGTCGGTGAAGACGAAGAACACCCCGGAGATGAACTGGAGCACCAGGGAGACCGGGGTGACCACGGCGGAGCCGCTGCGTGCGGTGCGGGCCAGCGACGAGATGGCGATCCCGCACAGCGTGCAGGCGGTCACCCCGAGCACGGCGACCCAGCCGAAGGTGAACCACTTCGCGGCGGTGGCCGGCAGGTCGAGGTCGAACAGCGCCACGGCGACCGCCAGCAGCAGCGCGGTCTCGGCGACACCGATCACCACCACCATGATCACCTTGCCGGCGAACCAGACCCACTTCGGCATCGGGGTGCCCCGGTAGCGCTTCAGCACGCCCCGGTCCCGCTCGATCGGGATCCAGATGCCGAGGTTCTGGAAGCTCACCGTCATCAGCCCGGTCGCGATCATGCCGGTGATGAAGTACTGGGTGAACTTCACCCCGCCGCCGATCGTCCCGTCGAAGATCGACGCGAAGATCAGGATCATGATGATCGGGAAGCCCATCGTGAACACGACGGACTCCCGGCTGCGCAGGAACTGGGTGATCTCCAGCCGGCCCTGGCGCAGGGCGAGCGCGCCCGGCCCGACCCGCCGGCGGCCGGTGGTGGCGGGCGGGGGCACCGGCTTCGTGGTGGTGGTCATCAGTGTCCGATCATGCTCAGGTAGACGTCTTCCAGGGTCGGCCGGGTCACCGTGAGACCGGGCACCTCGCCGCCGAAACGCGCGGCCAACTCCGCCACCAGCGCCGTCGGCGTCGCGCTCTGCGCGGTCTCCGACGTCCCCTCGGGGGTACGCCAGGACACCGTCGCCAGGGCGTTCTGGCGGTTGCCGAGCAGGTTCGGCGGGGCCACCTCGATCACCCGGCCGGCGGCGATCACCCCGACCCGGTCGGCGAGCGACTCGGCCTCGTCCAGGTAGTGGGTGGTGAGCACGATGGTGGTGCCGGCGGCGGCGAGGTCGCGGATCAGCTCCCAGAACTCGCGCCGCGCCTCCGGGTCGAAACCGGTGGTGGGCTCGTCGAGGAAGAGCAGCTCGGGGCGGCCGATGATGCCCAGCGCCACGTCGAGCCGGCGCTTCTGCCCGCCGGAGAGGGTGTGCGTGCGGGCGTTGGCCTTGGCACCCAGCCCGACCCGTTCGACGACCTTGTCCGGGTCGTCCGCCTCGGGATAGAACCCGGAGAAGTGCCGGACCACCTCGGCGACGGTCAGCTCGTCGAACTCGCCGGTGCCCTGGAGCACGATGCCGACCCGGGACCGCCAGTCGGCCGCCCGGCCCCGGGAGGTGCCCGGTGCGCCCGCCCGCTGGCCGCGCGGGCGGGAGCCGAGGACAAGACCGGGGTCGGTGCCGAGCACGCTGACCTGGCCGGCGTCGCGCTGCCGGTAGCCCTCCAGGATCTCCACCGTGGTCGTCTTGCCCGCGCCGTTCGGTCCGAGCAGGGCGAACACCTCGCCCCGGCGGACGTCGAGGTCCACCCCCGCCACCGCGACGTTGTCGCCGTACGCCTTGCGCAGTCCCCGTACGGAGATCGCGAGCTCGTCATCCATGCCGTCCAGTGTGCGACCAGGCCGTCCGGCGCGGCGGCCCGGGGTGTGCCGGTGTCGGCCGGGTCGCGTCGAGGCGTCCCGCTCGTCCCCGGCGGGGGCCTGTGAGGTGCTGCACACCGGGGACGCCGACGGGACCGGGGACGTCCGGCGGTTCCGGGCCTGGTCGTCGGGCTCGGGCTCAGGGTGGGGGCCGGGGTCGGGTCGGGGTCGGGGGAGTCCGGCGGGGCCGGGGCGTGTGGCCCCGGCCCCGTGCTGGCCGGTCGGTCAGCGGCTCTGGTCGGTCAGCGCTCTGGTCGAATCAGCGCTCTGGTCGTATCAGCGCTCTGGTCGGTCAGCGGCTCTGGTAGGTCATGCAGTCGGCCAGGTCGTTGTCGGGGCCGACGGTGATCGCCGGGGCGCGACACTCCAGCTCCGCGTTGTGCCGGCAGTCGGCCCGGCTGCACGCGCCGACCTGGGCGATGAGCCGGTCGAGGCCACCGCGTACCGGCAGCTCCACGAAGGTGTGGCAGTGCGCGTGGTCGGTGCTGCCGATGGTGATGGCGAACGCGTGGCAGTCGTTGGTGTGGTTGTAGGCGCAGGACGAGGCCGCGCACTCCTGAACCCGGGGCATTTCCATCGCTGCGGTCATGACAACCTCACTTTCGGTAGATATGCCACAAATGGTAGGCGTCGGTTGGGTGGGGCGCGGGCTGTTCCACTGCTGATCACCCCGTAGGAAGCCCGCCGCCACCG
Organism: Micromonospora sp. WMMD723; assembly: GCF_049863385.1. NCBI lineage: Bacteria > Bacillati > Actinomycetota > Actinomycetes > Micromonosporales > Micromonosporaceae > Micromonospora > Micromonospora sp. WMMD723. Next base: position 685,345 of record NZ_JBMKNR010000001.1, on the reverse strand, counting down.
TCAACCCCGCCCGAACGACCCGTTCCTCACCCCCCGCCCCTTTCCGCCCCGCTCACCCTCCCGCCCCGGTGACCCTCCTGCCCGCACCCCTCCCACCCACCCCGGTGATCAAGAGAATTGCGGCCCAGGAGAGCGCTCTCGATGACGCAAACCTCTTGATCACCGGGCCGTGCGGGCCGGGCCGGGTGGGCCGGGCCGGGCCGGCCGGGTGGGGCGGGGCGGGCCGGGTGGGGCGGGCTGGGTCGGGTGGGCGGCGGGGCAGGGGCGCGCCGGGTGGGGCGGCGGGTTTGTGCCTGTCCGGGTGGGCGGTGCGGACCCGGTCGTCGGTGAGGCGGCCCCGTCCGGCGGGCCCGTGCGGCACGAATGCGGCCAGATGTCCGGTTCGGTGCGGTCGGGTCGTCACCGGTGTCCGCAGCCGGGTCGACCGGGCGGGGCGTCCCGTGACCGGCGGCACCCCCACGGCGGAATCCCGGCCGGCCCGCAGTCGTTACACCCTCTGTACGACCGCAGCAGCACCCCGCCCGGCCAGCCCGGAGGCGGGCAGCGCCCCGGAATGACGCGGGCCCCCCGGTCGTTACATCTGGTTCCGGCGCGAGCGGCAGGGCCCGCCGGAGACCTGAGAACTCCCCTCGTGAGCGCCTCGTCGTGGTGCTTACGCCCCCACCACCGGCTCCGCCGGTGACCCGGTCCCCCGACCGGTCGGGTGGCGTCGACCCCCTCGAAGGAGCATCCCCCATGAAGACCACCATTCTGCGTAAGAGCGTCCTCGGTATCGCCGGTCTGGCCGTCGCCGGTGGTCTGGCCGCCGGTCCGTTGAACCACGGCACCGCCGAGTCGACCGCTGCCGACCACACCGTTGCCGTGGTCCAGGCCGACAAGCCCGCCGTGGACACCGCCAAGCTGATCCCGCACGGTGTGCAGGGCGAGCAGTCCCGCATCGACCTCAACGACGAGCAGACCGGCAACGTCAAGGCGATCATCGCGGCGACGAAGAAGGCCGGCATGGACGAACGGGCCGCCGTCGTGTCCATCGCGACCAGCCTGCAGGAGTCGAAGCTGGAGAACCTCGGCCACCTCGGTGACCGCAACGACCACGACTCGCAGGGCCTGTTCCAGCAGCGGCCGTCCAGTGGTTGGGGCACGGTGGAGCAGATCACCGACCCCGAGTACGCGACCCTGGCGTTCCTCAGGGGCCTCAAGCAGGTCGACGGCTGGCAGGACATGCCCCTGACCAAGGCCGCCCAGACGGTGCAGGTGTCGGCGTACCCCGACCACTACGCCCAGTGGGAGCAGCAGGCCGCCGACCTCGTCGCCCAGCACTGGAACAGCTGACCCCCGTACGACACGACGGCCGGCACCCCGCGTGGGGTGCCGGCCGTCGGCGTGTGCGGCGGTGGGTCAGACCCGGTAGCCGGCGGCGCGGGCCGCCTCGCGGTCCCGGCGGCGCTCCCGGCGTCGGCGCAGGAACCAGACCACGAACGCCACCATGCCCAGCAGGAAGGCCAGCACCAGTACCGGCAGGATGATCGCCACCAGGGACATCAGCACGCTCGTCGCGTCCTCGGCGGTGCTGGCCACCGGTGCGCCGAAACCCGCGGTGGTCGCGTTGACCACCGGTCGGGCCGCCGCCTTGAACAGGTGCACCCCGAGCGCGATGGCGACACCGGCGGCCACCGGCACCCACTGGTGGGACGAGAAGAACCCGCCCGGGTCGCTCACCGTCACCGTCTCCGAGCCCGACCCGGCGCCGAACGCGAGGCCACCGGCGGTGGGGCGGACCACCGTCTGCACGACGTCGTTGACATGGTCGACCACGGGCACCTTGTCGGCGACGACCTCGACCGCGAGCAACGCCGCGAGGATCGCCAGCACCCAGCCGTTGCCCAGCCACTGCCAGCCGCTGGGCAGGTCGATCAGGCTGGTGTAGCGGGCGAGCAGGCCCATCGTGAGCAGGGGAATGTAGGCGTTCAGGCCCGCCGAGGCGGCGAGCCCGGTACCGGTGAGGACTTCGAACACCATCTCAGCATGGCACCGGCACGCCAGTGCCGCGCGACGGTGACCGGCCGGTCCTCGGCTACCCTCGTCGGGTGCGTCTGGTGATTGCGAAGTGCTCGGTGGACTACGTCGGACGGCTCTCGGCGCACCTGCCGCTGGCCACCCGCCTGCTCATGGTGAAGGCGGACGGGTCGGTGTCGATCCACGCCGACGACCGTGCGTACAAGCCGTTGAACTGGATGAGCCCGCCCTGTCGGCTGGAGGAGGCCCCCGGCGTGTGGCGGGTGGTCAACAAGGCCGGCGAGGAGCTGCGGATCACCCTGGAGGAGGTCTTCCAGGACACCTCGTACGAGCTGGGCATCGACCCGGGGCTGCGCAAGGACGGCGTCGAGGCGCACCTGCAGGAGCTGCTGGCCGCCAATCCGGAGACGCTGGGGGAGGGCTTCACCCTGGTCCGGCGGGAGTACATGACGGCGATCGGCCCGGTCGACCTGCTCTGCCGGGACGCCAACGCCGGCGCGGTTGCCGTCGAGGTGAAGCGGCGCGGCGAGATCGACGGCGTCGAGCAGCTCACCCGCTACCTCGAACTGATGAACCGGGACCCGCTGCTCGCCCCGGTGACCGGCGTCTTCGCCGCCCAGGAGATCAAGCCGCAGGCCCGGGTCCTCGCCACCGACCGGGGCATCCGCTGCGTCGTCGTCGACTACGACCGGCTGCGCGGCATCGTGCGCGACGAACTGACCCTGTTCTGACCGCCGGCCGCCCGGCGGGGGCCGCCCGCCGGGCGGTCAGCGGCGGCCGTACAGGGCCTTGGTGACCTTGACGATCCGGGCCACGTCGGTCGGGGTCCGCTCGAAGGTCATCGCGGGCAGCAGCGAACGGGCCCGCCGCCGGGTGACCGACTTGGCCCGGCCGAACTCGCGCAGCCCGTCCTCACCGTGGATGCGGCCGAAGCCGGAGTCGCCCACCCCGCCGAACGGCAGCGTGGACATGCCGGCGAAGGTGAGCGCCGAGTTGACCGACGCCATCCCCGAGCGCAGCCGGCGGGCGATCGCCACCGCGTCGCGCCGCCCGAACACCGAACCCCCCAGGCCGTACGGCAGGGCGTTGGCCCGGCGTACGGCCTCGTCGGCGTCGGCGACCCGGGTGATGGTCACGGTCGGGCCGAAGGTCTCCTCGCGGATCGCCGACGCCGACTCGGGGACGTCCACCAGCACCGTCGGATGCACGTACGGCGGCTGCACGGCGGCGGGACCGCCCACCACCGCCCGTCCCCCGGCGGCGATGGCCTCGTCGATGTGCCGGCGGATCACGTCGAGCTGGCTCGGCATGGTGATCGGGCCGAGATCGGCGCCATCCGCGCCGACGGTCAGCCGTTCGGCGCGGGCGACCACCTTGTCGACGAACGCGTCGTGCACGGCCGCCACCGCGTAGACCCGTTCGATGCCGATGCAGGTCTGCCCGGCGTTGGTCAGCGCGCCCCAGACGCACGCCTCGGCGGCGGCGTCCAGGTCGGCGTCGGCGTCCACGATCATCGCGTCCTTGCCGCCGGCCTCCAGCAGCACCGGGGTCAGCGACTCGGCGCAGGCGGCCATCACCCGGCGGGCGGTCGCCGTGGAACCGGTGAAGGCCACCTTGTCGACGCCCGAGCGGCACAGCGCCGCGCCGACGTCGCCCAGGCCGTGCACCGCCGTGAACACCGGCTGTTCCGGCACCACCTCGGCGAACGTGTCGACCAGCCACTGCCCGACGACCGGGGTGTACTCGCTGGGCTTGAGGACGACCGCGTTGCCGGCGGCCAGCGCGTAGGCGGCGGAACCGACCGGGGTGAAGACCGGGTAGTTCCACGGGCCGATCACCCCGACCACGCCGTGCGGCTGGTATTCGAGGTGACCGGAGAACTCGGCGAGGATCAGCCGGGAGCGGACCCGGCGCGGCCCCAGCACCCGGCGGGCGTTGCGGGCCGCCCAGTCGATGTGCTCGATGGCGGTGAGCACCTCGACGACGGCGTCCCCGACCGGCTTGCCGCCCTCGACGTGGATCAGCTCGGCCAGCTCCTCGACCCGCTGGGCGAGCAGGGCCCGCCAGCGCAGCAGCCGGGTGCGGCGGCCGGTGAAACCGAGCCCGGCCCACCACTGCCCGGCCGTGCGGGCGCGGGCGACCGCGCGGTCGACCTCCGCGGCGGTGGCGACCGGCACGCTGCCGGCCTCGTCGCCGGTGGCCGGGCTCGTCGAGACCAGCCGACCGTCGGAGATGACCGGGGTACCCGGGACCTGCACAGCCGTCATGGCGGAAGTCTAGCCCCGGAAGCTACCCGCTGGTAGTTGTGAACAGCGTTCAGCTATTGCTCCGTCGCCGCCTGTTCGGTGGACACCGGATGTCCGCCAGGGGTCGTGGAGGTGACCGGGCGGGTGGTGAGCTGGTCACGCGGAGCTGGCAGGCTGACCGCGGGGCGACGGTGGGTGGGGAGCTGACTGTCCATGCAGGATCATCCGGAACTGATGCCACTGCTGACGGTGGCCGCTGGCCCGATGCGCGGGGCGAGCTTCCGCGTCCGGCCCCGGCCGCAGGTGATCGGCCGGGCGCCGACCGCCGACATCGCGGTCGCCGACGCACACCTGAGCCGGCGGCACGCCGAGGTGCGGCTGACCGACGACGGGGTGGTCCTGGTCGACCTGGGATCGACCAACGGCACCTGGCTCAACGACCGGCGGATCACCGACGCCGAACCGCTCACCGACGGCGACGTGATCCGGCTCGGCCGTACCGAACTGCGCTACTTCGACCCCGGACTGGCCACCACCGACCCGGTCGGCCTGCGCTTCGCCGGGGGGTCCGTCGGCCGCCGGGACCACCGCCCCACGCTGCCGCTGCCGCCGCGCCCTCCCGGCTCCACCGACGCCCTGCCGGCCGCCCCGGTCCCCGCGCCCAGCGCCGTCGACGCCTGAGGCGGACGGGGACCGACCTCCACCGCCCCGGTCCCGACGGATAGCCTTAGCGTTCGTTCAAGTCGGCAGCGGCGGAATCAACCAGGGAGGCCGGTCGTGGCGCGGGAGTTCACCAGGGTGGGCGTGGTCGGTCTGGGCACCATGGGCGCCGGCATCGTCGAGGTGTTCGCCCGCAACGGTGTCGACGTCGTCGCGGTGGAGATCTCCCCGGACGCCCTGGCCCGGGGCCGGGCCACCCTCACCCGGTCGACCGACCGGGCGGTGGCGCGGGGCAAGCTGGCCGGGGCCGACCGGGACGCCCTGCACGCCCGGGTCGACTTCCAGGTCGGGCTGGACGCGCTGCACGCGGTGGACCTGGTCGTCGAGGCGGTCCCCGAGCGCCTCGACCTCAAGCGGCGGATCTTCGCCGAACTGGACCGGATCTGCCGGCCCGACACCATCCTCGCCACCAACACCTCCTCGCTGGGCGTCACCGACATCGCCGTCGCCACCGGTCGCCCCCAGCAGGTCGTCGGCCTGCACTTCTTCAACCCGGCACCGGTGATGAAACTGGTCGAGGTCGTCCGCACCGTGGTCACCGCCGCCGACGTGGTCGACGACGTCGAGGCGCTCTGCGCCCGGCTCGGCAAGGTCGGCGTGACGATCGGCGACCGGGCCGGATTCATCGCCAACGCCCTGCTGTTCGGCTACCTCAACCAGGCGGTCAGCCTGTTCGAGGCGCGTCACGTCACCCGCGAGGACCTCGACGCGGCGATGACCCTTGGCTGCGGCCTGCCGATGGGTCCGCTCGCCCTGCTGGACCTGATCGGCCTGGACACCGCGTACGAGATCCTGAACACCATGTACCGGCACGGCGGGCGCAACCGCCGGCACGCCCCGGCGCCGCTGATCCGGCAGATGGTCACGGCGGGGCTGCTCGGCCGCAAGACCGGACGCGGCTTCTACACCTACGACAAGCCGGGCTCGGCGAAGGTCGTACCCGACGGGTCGACCCCGACCGCCGACGACGCGCCGGGCAGCACGGCCGTGACCAGGGTCGGTGTCGTCGGCTCGGGGACCACGGCGGCCGATCTCGCCGCGGTGTTCGCCGCCGCCGGCCACCAGGTGGTCGCCGTCGGCGCGGACGGGCCCGCCGGGACCGCCGGGGCGGTCCGGACCGCGCTCGACGAGGGCGTCACCCGGGACGATCCCGACCCGGCGGGCCGCGACGCCGCGCTGGCCCGGATCAGCTGGGCGGACGCGCTGGAGCAACTCACCGACGTCGACCTGGTGGTCGAGGCGACGGCGGGAGATCTGGACACCACCCGGACGCTGTTCGCCCGCCTCGACGAGGTCTGCAAGCCGGGCGTGGTGCTCGCCACCACCACCTCCACGCTGCCGGTGATCGAGCTGGCGATGGCCACCCGCCGTCCCGCCGACGTGCTCGGCCTGCACTTCTGCGCCCCGGTGCGGGCCCGCACGCTGGTCGAGGTGGTGACCACCGTCCGGACCTCGACGGAGGCCACCGCCACCGCCCGCGCGGTCTGCGCCGCCCTCGGCCGGACCACGCTGGTCTGCGACGACCGGGCCGGCTTCGTGGTCGACGCGCTGCTCTTCCCGTACCTCAACGACGCGGTACGGATGCTGGAGGCCGGTTATGCCGGCGTCGACGACATCGACCACGCGATGACGCTCGGCTGCGGCTACCCGACGGGCCCGTTCGCGCTGCTCGACGCGATCGGCCTCGACGTGGCGCTGGCCGTGCAGCGGGCGCTGTACCGGGAATCGCGCGAACCGGGCCTGGCCCCCGCGCCGCTGCTGCACCACCTGGTCACCGCAGGTCACCTGGGCCGCGCCGCCGGCCGGGGGTTCCGCGAGCACACCGGGCGCTGATCCGACCCCGGGGCGGACGACCTCACCCGTCCGGCGACCTGGGACTGACCGTAACCTTGGCACGGTGAGCCCCCGTCGCAACCGTCCCCGCCGCGAGGACACCGGCCAGTTGGACGCCGAACGGGCCCGGCACGGCGTGGAGTCGGTGCAGCAGTGGCGCGACGGCGAGTGGCAGGTACGCGGGATCAGCGGCGGGGCGTCCGTCAAGACGTACCGCTGCCCCGGATGTGACCAGGAGATCCGACCCGGGGTGGCGCACCTGGTGGCCTGGCCGGCCGACGGCGCGGGTGACCTCACCGACCGGCGGCACTGGCACAACGGCTGCTGGCGGGCCCGGGACCGGCGGGGACCGAACCTGCTGCGCGGCCGGGGCGCTCCCCGCTACGGCTGACCGGTCCGGCCCGGCCGCCCGGCGCGAGCGATCTGGATCACCCCGGTTCCGCCCCGGGCGAGCGACGGCGGCGGGTTCGGGTCAGACTGGGGCGGTGAGCACACCGATCCGCGCGTCGTCGATCCTGCCCGGCCACCGGGAGGACATCGAGCTGCACACCGCCGACGGCCTGCGGCTCGTCGGCGAGCTGGCCCGCCCGGTCGACCGGACGCCGGCGGGCACCCTGGTCTGCCTGCACCCGCTGCCCACCCACGGCGGAATGATGGACAGTCACGTCTTCCGCAAGGCGGCCTGGCGGCTGCCCGCCCTGGCCGACCTGGCGGTGCTCCGGTTCAACACCCGGGGCACCGGCAGCGTGCGGGGCACCAGCGAGGGCGCGTTCGACAACGCGGTGGGCGAACGGTTCGACGTCGCCGCCGCCATCGAGTACGCCGAGTTCCACGAGCTGCCGAACATCTGGCTGGTGGGCTGGTCGTTCGGCACCGACCTGACCCTGAAGTACGGCTGCGACCCGGCGGTGGCCGGGGCGATCCTGCTCTCCCCGCCGTTGCGTTTCTCGCAGCCCGCCGACCTGGCCGTCTGGGCGGAGTCGGGTCGGCCGCTGACCGCGCTGGTGCCCGAGTTCGACGACTACCTTCGCCCCGAGGAGGCCCGGCGGCGCTTCGCGGTGGTGCCGCAGGCCGAGGTCGTCGGCGTGCCCGGGGCCAAGCACCTCTGGGTGGGCGACGCCGAGCGGGTGCTCGACGAGATCGTCAGGCGGGTGAACCCGGCGGTGCCGCTGCCGCTGCCGACGAGCTGGGACGGCCCGATGGAGACCGGTGACGTCAGCGCGTACGCCGACCGGACGGTGGCCGCCTTCGCCGACACCCCCGTACCCGGGCCCGCCGCCGACTGAGCCACTTCCGGTCGGCTCAGCGGCGGTCCTGGCGGGGGAGCACCACCTCGCGCAGGATGAGCTGGAGGGCGGCGACGACCGGGATGGCGATCAGTGCGCCGACCACCCCCATCAGCGCCACCCCGAGCAGGGCGGCGAGCAGCGCGGCCACCTCGTTGACCTCCACCGATCGCCGCATGATCTTCGGGTAGATGAGGTAGTTCTCCACCTGCTGGTAGAGCACGAAGAAGACCGCGCAGGCGATGCCGATCGGCAGCGCGGTGGCGAAGCCGACCAGGCTGACGACCACCGCGCCGAGGGTGGCCCCGATCTGCGGGATCAGGTCGGTCACCGCCACCACCACGGCCAGCGCGAACGGGTAGGGCAGCCCGACGACCAGGGCGAAGACGAAGCTGGTCGCGCCGGCCAGCACCGCGATGCTCAGCGCCCCCACCATGTACGCGCCGACCTTGGTGAGGATCTCGTCGCCGATCAGGCTGACCCGCTGCCGGCGTGACCTCGGCACCAACGCGTACCCGAGGTCGCGCAACCGGTCGAAGTAGGCCAGGAAGTAGATCGTCAGCACCAGCACGGTGAGCACCCGGAAGATCGTGCCGAAGATCAACTGGGCGCCGCCGAGGACGCCGCCGAGCGCCCGGCCCACGGTGTCCGCGTTCGCCAGCTCCTGCACCCGCCGCATCACGTCGTACCGGACCACCAGGTCGTTGACCGTGCGGTTGCGGCGCAGCTCCTCGACGTAGCTGGGGAGCTGCTCGATGAACTGCCCGGTCTGCGTCACCACGGGCGGCACCAGCGCCACCAGCCCGGCGACGATCAGCAGCACCAGGGTCAGCGCCACCACCGTCACCGCCAGCCCGTGCGGCAACCCCCAGCGGCGCAGCCGGACCACCGCCGGGTTGAGCCCCACCGCCAGGAAGAGCGCGATCACCACCAGGACCAGGATGCCGCCGGCATTGCGGATGCCCAGGAACACGGTGTACGCCAGCAGCACGCCGAGCGCCCCGGTGAAGCCGACCAGGAAACTGCTGCGCCGCAGTGGCCGCCCGGGTCGACCGAACCGCCCCGAGCCGGTGGCGACCGACCCGGCGGTGTCGTCGTCGGAGGCGTCCCGCCCCGGCTCGTCGCGTGCCGCCGCATCCTGGACCGGGGCCGCAGGCCCAGGTGCCGGTTCGTCCCGTGTCGTGGGGCGGGTGGTGGGGGCGTCGGCGTCCGTCGGTACGACTTCAGGGGCGCCGTCCCGGGTCGCGTCGTCGCGTGCCGGGCCGTGCTGTGCCACCGGACCTCCCCAGTTCCGCCCCGGCGCGGCACACCGGAGCGGATCAGCCGATCCACCCGACGGCCACCTACCGTACGGGCTCCTGCCCGCAGGGTAGTGGGGCGGGTGCCCCGCCGGCCACCCCGGGGCACCCCACCGTGGTCACTCGGACTCGACGGTCACCGTGCTCGGCTTGGCGCTGCGCTCGTCGGTGGTCGGCTTGCTGGGCCGCTTGCCGTTCTCCCCGGTACTGGTGATCTTCGTCGGGGTGGCGCCCCGACCGGCGGTGCCCGGAACCGCGGCGACCGTCGGTTCACCGTCCACTCCGGCGCTCGCCGTTCCGCCGTCCACCGTGGTCACCGGCTCGGACTTCGGCTTCGCGGCACCGCCCGTACCGCCGGTCGGCTTCGTGCCGTTGCTGCCCGGACCGCCGGCCGGCCTGGTCACGGCCACGACCGGGTCCGCACCGGCGACGACCGGCTTCTTCCCGGCGTCGCTGTCGGCGGAGGGCTTGGCGCTGTCGACCGCACCGGAGCCCACCGGCTGCGGTGCCGGGGCGTCGGTGGCACGCGTCGGCTTCGGTTTCCTGCCGTTGCCGAGCGGACCCGACGCCGGCCGGTCGCCGTCCGGGGACGGCGTCACCGCGTCGCTGCCCACCGGCGTCGCGGCGCGCGTCCGCAGGGCGGTGGCCTCCCGTAGCAGCTCGTCGTGCTCCTGCCGCGCCTGCCAGGTCTCCTGACGCAGGTCGGCGAGCTGCTGCTGGGCCTGGGCGATCTCCAGCATCACCCGGGCGAGCTGCTGCCGGCCCGCCGCCGCCTCCTGCTGGGTGGCGGCGAGGTGCTGCTGGGTGGTCGCCAGGTGCTGCTGGGTCGTGGCTGCGTACTCGTCGAACTGCCGGCGGGAGGCGGCGACGTGCTCGTCGGCCTGGCGACGCTTCTCGGCGGTCTCCCGCTCGACCCGGTCGAGCAGCTCGGTGGTCTCCTGCTCCACCCGCCGACGCAGCTCGGTGGTCTCCTGCTCCACCCGCCGACGCAGCTCGGTGGTCTCCTGCTCGGCCGTGCGGCGCAGCGTCGCCGCGTCCGCCTCGGCGGCCCGGCGGATCTCGGCCGCACCCTGCTCGATCTCGTCCCGCCGGGCGGCCCACTCCCGCTCCAGTTCGGCCTGCCGCGTGCCGTGCTGCTGTTCCAGCTCGTCGTGCCGGGCCCGGTGCTTGCGGTCCAGTTCGTCGCGGTGCTTGGCGAACTCCTGCTCGGCGGCGGCCCGACGCTGGGCCAGCTCCCGGTCGGCGGCCTCCCGCCGGCCGTTGACCTCCTGCTCCACCCCTGCGCGCCAGGCCCCCAGCTCCTGCTGCGTCTGGGCGCGGGACTGCTGCACGTACGCCTCGGTCTCGGTGCGCATCCGCTGCACGTACGCCTCGGCCTCGGCCCGGCTGCGTCGGGCCGCCTCGGTCGCCTCGGTGGTCAGCCGCTGCGCCTCCTGCCGGGCCCGTTCCCGGGTCGCCTTGGCCGCGCCGTCGGCGTCGTCGGTGACCTGCTTGGCCTGCTGGAGCGCCTTGGCGTGGGTGGCGCGGCTGGTCTCCGTCGCCGAATCGACGAGCCGCCGGGCCTCCTGCTGCGCCTTGAGGTGCACCTCCTTGGCGGCCTCGCGCAGGTCGGTGGCCTCCTTCTGGGCCTTGGCCAGCGCCGCCTTCGCCGTCTCACGGAGCTTGGTGGCCTCCTGCTGGGCCCGGGCGTGGATCTCCTTGGCGGTGTCGCGGAGCTGGGTGGCCTCCTGCTGGGCCCGGTTCAGGGCCTCCTGGGCGGCGGTCCGCAACCGGTTGGACTCGTCCTCGGCGGTGGCACGCAGCAGGGTCGCCTCGTCCTTGGCGGTGCTGCGCAGCCGTGCGGCCTCCTGCTTGGCGGTACGCACGGCGGCGTCGGCCTCGGCCTTGCGGGCCGTGGTGTGCCGTTCCTCCTCGGCACGCCGGGCGGCGAGCGCGATCTCGAAGTCCTTGAGGGCCCGGGCGGCCTGCTCACGGGCCTCGTCGATGATGTGCTCGGCGGCGGCCCGACGGGCCTCGATCTCCTCGTTGGCGGCGACCAGGATGGCGTCCGCCTGCTCCTCGGCGAGGGCGAGGATCTGCTCGACCCGGGGGCCGAGATGCTTGAAGGAGGCCCGGTCCACCACCCCGACCTGCTTGCGCACCTGGGCGAGATCCCGCTGCAGGTGCTCGACCTGACCGGCCAACTTGTGGATCTGGGTGTACGCCTGTTCCCGCTCACCCGTCAGCGTGGCGATCTCGTGCTCCGCACGAGCGACGTACCGGTCGACCTGTCGTTTGTCGTATCCCCGCAGAGCGGACTCGAAGCTGGGCTCCGTCGTCACATCCCCGCCGAGAGCGAACAGTTCCTCGCCGTGCGACATGCCCCCATCCTCACACGCATCCGGCCCTCCGGGGGCGATACGGACGCCGCTGTGGGGAGCTGTTTCAGTGCTGTCCCGCGACAGGGTGTCACAGGGCGGGAACGGGCGCGGCGCGGGGGTGCACCGGTCATCCGGTGTCCCTCCGCGCCGCGACTCATGCCCCGTCGATGCGTTCGGTCAGCTGGCGGTCTCCGCGGTCGCCCGGGACTCGGCGTCGGCCTTGGCCGGCTCCGGCTTGGCCGGCGCGGCGGCCTGCTGCTGGGCCGGTACGCCCGGCACGATCCCGGCCAGGCCGGAGAGCATCTGGCCGAGCTGCGAGGTGACCGCGTCCTTCTGGCGGGTGAGGTCCTCCACCTCGCGGCGGGCCGCCTGGGTGGTCAGGTCCGCCTCGGTGCGCGCCTCGGTGAGCAGCCGCTTCGCCTCGGCCTTGGCCTCGTTGAGGGTCTTCTCGGCCAACGCCTTGGCCTTGTCGACGGTGTCGTTGGCGGTGCGCTCGGACTCGACCCGGCGGGCCTCGGCGCGCTGCTCGATCTCCTTGGCCCGCTCCTGGGCGGCCCGCGCCCGCTGCTCGGCCTCGCCGACCAGCTTCTGGGTCTGCGCCACCTGGGCGGCGTGCCGCTCCGACTCCTCGCGCTCGGCCTTCTCCCGCCGCTCGGCGAGCTGGAGCTCCAGCGCCTGAAGGTCCTTGTCCCGCTTGTCGCGGGCGTCGGTGAGCAGCTTGGTGGCCTCGGCGCGCTTCTCCTCGGCCTCCCGCGCGGCCTTCGCCCGCTGCTGGGTGATCTCCCGCTCGGCGGTGGCGCGCAGGGTGGCGACTTCCCGCTCGACGGTGGACTTCAGCTCGGCCACCTCGTGCGCGGTGACCGTACGCAGCTGCTTGGTCTCCCGGTCGGCGTCGGCGCGCAGCGTGTCGGCCTCCCGACGGGCCTGCACCCGGGCCTCGGCGGCCTCCCGCTCGGCGGCGGTGCGGACGGTGCCGGCCTCCCGCTCGGCGGTGGCCTTCATCGCGGCGGCCTCGGCGCGCGCCTTGTCGGTGATCTCCCGCGCCTCCAGCCGGGCAGCGGAGAGGATCCCTTCCGACTCGCGCTTGGCCTCGTTGCGGTGGTCGTTGGCCTGCTCCTCGGCCAGCCGCAGGATCTGCTCGACCCGGGTGCCGAGACCCGAGAGGGTCGGCCGGCTGTTCTCCTCGAGCTGCTTGTTGGTGTCGGTGAGCTTCTGCTCGAGCGCGGCCTGCCGCTGCTCGGCCTGGCGGAGCCGACGCTGGGCGTCGTTCATCCGCTGCTCGGCCTCGGCGCGGGCCTGCTCCGACTGGGTCAGTGCGGCCGTCATCCGACCGAGGAAGTCGTCGACCTGGTGGGTGTTGTATCCACGCAGGCCCACCGTGAAGTCGGGCTGCGAGTTCGCGTTATCGAAGAACGCGAGAGGGGAGGACTGCTGCTGGGGCATTGGGACATACTTGCAGACCCCCCGGGGTCGTTCGCAAGAGCGGTGCCGAGCTTTCGTGTCCTCTTTACATGGTCCACCGGGTCGTACCGGCGGCCGGCACCAAACGGCGATCTTGGCAGGTCCGGGCGGCCCCGCCGCCGCTGCCGCCCGCTATCCCGGCAGTGCCCGACCCCTTTCCCCGCCACCCCCGGAATAGCACCCCCGCACAATGCCCGCCCCGGTCCGCCCCGCCCCGGTGATCAAGAGGTTTGCGTCAGGTCTGGAGATCGAGATGACGCAAACCTCTTGATCGACACGGAAGGGGCGGGGTGGGGACGCGGGGAGAGGACAGTGTCAGTGGGGGGTGTCGGCGGGTTGGACGAGTTCGACGAGGACGCCGCCGGCGGCCTTGGGATGGACGAAGTTGACCCGGGAGTTGGCGGTGCCGCGCTTCGGGGTGTCGTAGAGCAGCCGTACGCCGCGTTCGCGCAGGATCGCGCAGGCCGCGTCGATGTCGGCGACCGTGTACGCCACCTGCTGCACCCCGGGGCCGTTGCGGTCGAGGAACTTGGCGATGGTCGACTCCGGCGACAACGGGGCGAGCAGCTGCACGCAGCCACCCTCGGCGGTCGGGCCGACGGCCATCATCGCCTCGCGTACGCCCTGCTCGGTGTTGGTCTCCTCGTGTATGCAGCGCATCCCGAAGGTGCGCTGATAGAAGTCGATCGCGGCGTCCAGGTCGGCGACCGCGACCCCGACGTGGTCGATACGGCGCAGCCCGATGTCTGTGACGTAGTCGGCAGCGGGCTCGACGGGGGAGTTCTCAGCCATGACGCTAGTCTGGCCGAACAGCCGTTAAGGCGTACAGCTCGGTACCCCCCCTCGGAGGCAGACAGTGGCATCGGTCATCGTCAGCGGCGCGCGGACCCCGATGGGCCGGCTGCTGGGCAACCTGAAGGACCTGCCGGCGACGAAGCTCGGCGGCATCGCGATCAAGGCGGCGCTGGAGCGCGCCGGGGTCGCCCCGGACCAGGTGCAGTACGTGATCATGGGCCAGGTGCTCCAGGCCGGTGCCGGGCAGATCCCCGCCCGGCAGGCGGCGGTGGAGGCGGGCATCCCGATGTCGGTGCCGGCGCTGAGCATCAACAAGGTGTGCCTCTCCGGCCTGGACGCGATCGCCCTGGCCGACCAGCTCATCCGGGCCGGCGAGTTCGACATCGTGGTGGCCGGTGGCATGGAGTCGATGACCAACGCCCCGCACCTGCTGCTCGGCCAGCGCGCCGGCTACAAGTACGGCGACGTGACGATCAAGGACCACATGGCCCACGACGGGCTCAGCGACGCCTGGGACTGCTGCTCGATGGGCGAGTCCACCGAGCGGCTCGGCGCACGGCACGGCATCACCCGCGAGGAGCAGGACGCGTTCGCGGCGGCCAGCCACCAGCGGGCCGCCGCCGCCCAGAAGAACGGCCACTTCGCCGACGAGATCACCCCGGTGGTCATCCCGCAGCGCAAGGGCGACCCGCTGGTGATCAGCGAGGACGAGGGCATCCGGCCGGACACCACCGCCGAGTCGCTGGCCAAGCTGCGGCCCGCGTTCACCAGGGACGGCACGATCACCGCCGGCTCCTCGTCGCCGATCTCGGACGGCGCGGCGGCAGTGGTCGTGATGAGCAAGGCCAAGGCGAACGAGCTGGGCCTGGCCTGGTTGGCCGAGGTCGGCGCGCACGGCAACGTGGCGGGCCCGGACAACTCCCTGCACTCGCAGCCGTCCAACGCCATCCAGCACGCCCTGAAGAAGGGTGGCCTGAGCATCGACGACCTCGACCTCATCGAGATCAACGAGGCGTTCGCCCAGGTCGGCATCCAGTCCGCGCGGGATCTCGGGGTCAGCGCCGACAAGATCAACGTCAACGGCGGGGCCATCGCGCTGGGGCACCCGATCGGCATGTCCGGTGCCCGGCTGGTGCTCACCCTCGCGCTGGAGTTGAAGCGGCGCGGCGGCGGCACCGGTGCGGCGGCACTCTGCGGCGGTGGCGGCCAGGGCGACGCCCTGATCATCCACGTGCCGGCCGACGCCCAGGGCTGACCCGCGCCCCGGGCCCGCGAGCGTGGGGAGTGACAGGGGTTGGCGGGCCCCGCAGTCGTGAGCGAGGGTGGCTCGGTGGTGAGCGCGAGGAGTGAGCGGGGTTTGCGGGCCCCGCAGTCGTAGGGCGAAGGTGGCTCGGTGGTGAGCGCGAGGAGTGAGCGGGGTTTGCGAGCCCCGCAGTCGTGAGCGAAGGTGGCCCAGTGACTGTCGAGAACGCCCCCGCCCCGGCCGCTGTCCCGGTTCGTCGCAGTCGGGACGTACCGATGCTGGTGGCCCGGGCGCGTGAGGGTGACCCCCGTGCGGTGGCCCGGCTGATCACCCTGGTGGAGTCCGGTGACGAGGTGCTGCCGCAGGTGGCGGCGGCGCTCGCGCCGTACGCCGGGCAGGCCCAGGTGGTCGGGTTGACCGGCTCCCCGGGGGTGGGCAAGTCGACCACCACCAACGAACTGGTGCGGGCGTTACGGGCGGGCGGGCACCGGGTCGGGGTGCTGGCCATCGACCCGTCCAGCCCGTTCACCGGCGGGGCGATCCTCGGCGACCGGGTGCGGATGCAGGATCATGCCACCGACCCGGGCGTCTACATCCGGTCGATGTCCAGCCGGGGCCACCTCGGCGGGCTCTCCGCGGCGACCCCGCAGGCGGTCCGGGTGCTGGAGGGCGCCGGCTGCGACGTGGTGCTGGTGGAGACGGTCGGGGTCGGCCAGGCCGAGGTGGAGGTGGCCTCGCTCGCCGACACCACGCTGGTGCTGCTCGCCCCGGGCATGGGTGACGCGATCCAGGCGGTCAAGGCCGGCATCCTGGAGATCGCCGACGTCTTCGTGGTCAACAAGGCCGACCGGGACGGCGTCGACAACACCGTCCGCGACATCCAGGGCATGATCGCGCTGGGCGAGCGCGGGCCGGGGCAGTGGCGGCCGCAGGTGGTCCGGTCGGTCGCCGCGCGCGGCGAGGGGATCGACGACATCGCCGCCGCGATCGACAAGCACCGGGCCTGGCTGGAGCAGCACGACGAGCTGCGCCGCCGCCGGGAGAAGCGGGCCGCCGCCGAGATCGAGGCGATCGCGCTGGGCACCCTGCGCGCCCGCATCGGTTCCCTGCGCGACGGTACGGAGCTGCCGGCGCTCGCCGCGAAGGTCGCCGAGGGGGCGCTGGACCCGTACGCGGCGGCGGAGGAGTTGTTGGCCCAGATCAGCTCCTGACCGGGGCTGCGGGCCGGACACCACCTGCCCTTTTCGGGCGGCGTATTGCTGCTCTTGAATGCCGTGATGTACGCGTGTATACAGGAACAGCGAAACTGATCTCGGGTCCGGGCACATTCTGTCGCCCGGGGCGCGGTCTCCGAACCGAGGAAGGGAAGGAATACCGTGACCAGGATCGGAACAATGGCCACCCGGCTCGGCGTCTCCGGCGCACTCGTCGTCGGCGCGGTGTCGCTGACGTTGGCGACGACGGCGGCCGCCGCGAGCGCCGGCTCGGTGAGCGGCGGTTGGTTCACCAACAGCACCTCCTGTTACCAGGCCGGCAGCAATGCGGTCGAGCTGCCGAATTCGCGGTACCGCGACTATGCCTGCAACTATTCCGCCAGCCACAACCCGCACTGGCACCTGGTCCTCTACACCTGATCGGCACTGCACCCGCGCGCAATGGGGACGGCCATTCCGCCGGCCGCCGCCGGTGGTGTGCGGTCAGCCGGTCGGTTGCCGCAGGTACGGCTCCAGCAGCCCGCGCGCGAGCGAACGGGCCTTGGCCTCCCCGACACCGTTCTCGATCATGTGGGAGGCGGTGTAGACGATCGCCTGGATGAGTTCGGCGGTGCCGGCCGGGTCGGGTGCGCCGTGCTCGGCGAGGGCCTCCACGAGCGGGGCGCGTAACTGCTCGTGGAGGTGACGGCTGGGTTCGGCGAGCGCTTCCGGGGAGGCGATCGCCGACAGTCCGCGGAAGACCGCGTGCTCGCCCTTGGCGACCAGGTGGAGGTTGGCCGTCACGTAGGCGAGGACCCGGTCGCCGGGGGTGGTGGCCCGGCGCATCCGTTGCGTCACGTAGGTCGACCAGCGGGGGAGCAGGTCCACGATGACCGCGTCGAGCAGGTCGGTGCGGGATTTGAAGTACTGGTAGACGCTCGGACGCGCCAGGCCTGTCCGCGCGGCGACCGCGGCCAGGCTCGGCGCTTCCGAGCCACCTTCGGCGAGGATCGACCGGGCGGCGTCCAGTATCGCCGCGCGTTGCCGGGCGCGGTGCTCGGCGACGGTGGCTGCCTGGATCTTCGGCACCGGCGGATCCTTCGGTCAGGCTGGCGTGAGCTTCCCGTCAATCATCTCGTACACCGTGTCGCAGTGCCGCAGGACGTCCTGGTCGTGGGTGACCATGACGGTCGCGACGCCGTGCTCCCGGGTCTCCCGGGCGAGCAGTTCGACGACCTCGTGGCTGCGTACCCGGTCCAGGGCGGCGGTGGGCTCGTCGACCAGCAGCAGCCGGGGGTTGGTGACCAGGGCGCGGGCGATGCCCACCCGCTGACGCTCGCCCCCGGAGAGTTGGTGCGGTCGCCGGTCGGCCTTGCCGGCCATGCCCACCTCGGCCAGCAGGGTGTGCGGGTCACGGGCGGTGCCGTTCGTCACCGGGCCGAACCGGGTCGGTAGCCGGAGCTGGTCCACGGCGGTCAGCGCCGGTAGCAGGTTGCCGGACTGGAACACGAAGCCGACGCTCTCGCGCCGCAGCGTCGTGCGGGTCCGGCGGTTGGCCACCGCCATGTCCCGTCCGGCCACCCGGACCGAGCCGGACGTCGGCATGCTCAACCCGCCGGCGACGGCCAGCAGGCTCGACTTGCCGGCGCCGGAGGGGCCGACCACGGCGACGAACTCGCCGGGAGCGACGGTGAGCGAGACCCCGTCGAGCGCGAGCACGGTGTCCTCACCGTCGCCGAAGCGCAGGCAGACGTCCCGCATGTGCAGCCCGTCGAGCTGACGCCGGGCCGGGTCGCCCGCGCCGGCCGCCGATCCGGGGTTGTCGGTGTGCGTGATCATCGGTTCGCTCCCAACGCCGTCAACGGGTCCACCGCGGCGATCCGGATGATCGCCGCGACCGCTCCCAGCAGGCCGAGCACGATCAGCAGCAGGCTCGCCCCGGCGACCGCAGACGCCTCCAGGGCGAACGGGACACCACCGCCACCGATCAGGCTGCCCAGCCCGACGCCGGCGGCGACGCCGACACCGGCGGCGAGGAGCAACAGGATCAGCGCCTGGGTCAGCCCGTCCCGCAGCAGGAACCGGGTCGGTGCGCCCATCGCCCGCATCACCGCGATCTCGTGCTTGCGCTGGATCGTCCAGACGGTGAAGAACGCCCCCACGACCAGCGCGGAGATCGCGTACAGGAAGTACTGGATCAGTTTGAGCGTGGAGGTCTCCGCGGTGTATCCGGGAGAGGCGCCGAACGACTCGTCGAGCGTCATGCTCTCGGTGCCCGCCGCCCGGTCGCCGTCCGCGAGGTCGACGTCCGCGCCCTGCCTGGCCTGCACCGCGACCGCCGTGATCTCGGTGTAGACGTGGGCCGGGACCGGGTCTTCCGGTCCGAGCCCGGCGCGGATCTCCTGCCAGGTGCGCAGTGGGACGTAGCCCACGTCGACGTGCCCGAACGTGTGCTGGCCGGGCAGGACGCCGATGACCGTGAGGGTGGTGCCGACCCGGTCGACCGTGAGGGTGTCACCGACCCGCAGTCCGGCGTCGACGGCGGTTTGGCTGACCACGATCCCGCCCGGCGCACCGAGCCGGTCGCCCTCGCTGACCTGGGGGGAGAGGAACGATTCGGGCTGTACCCCGAAGAGCGCCAGGTCGATCTCGACGCCCGATCCGCTCTTGGCGTTGGCCAGCGTGTTGCCGTACGCGGTGGCCCGCGCAACGTCGGGCCGGCCGGCCCAGGTGTCGACCGCCTTCATGTCGACCACGCTGCGGGAGAACGCCGAGTCGCGTTGGACGCCGTCGGCGAACGCGAACGAGGTCACCGGCAGTCGTTGCAGGCCGGACACCCCGTCGTTGACCAGCCCCACGGAGAGCCCGGACAGGAGCACCACCAGTACGGCGATGAGCGCGATCACCGCCCCCATCAGCCCGAACCGGGCACGGGCGAACCGAAGCTCGCGGACAGCTAAGGGACGTCTCGTAACTGGGTGGAGACGTTGTCTGCGGCTGGGTCTGTGGTCACCAGGTCAGGGCGATGTTGTGCAGGTTGGCGATGCCGGAAGCAGCAGCGGTCAATGTGCGGGCGGCGCGGCGGTAGTCGCGCAGGATCTTCCAGTTCTTCATCCTGGCCAGGGTGTGTTCGACCTGTGCGCGGACGGTGCGGTGCTGGGCATTCAGGTCCTGCTTCCAGGCCGGTAGCGGGCTGCCGTCGCGGTTCTTGCGGTACGGGATGATCACCTCGGGGTCGCCGCGGTAGCCGCCGTCGGCCATGACGGGCCGTCCGGCCAGCGCCTGGTCGATGCCGGAGGTGCGGTAGACGATCGTGTCGTTGCGGTTGCCCGGCTGGGGCTCGCCGACGGCGATGACCAGGCGGGTGCTGGCGTCGATGGCCACTTGTAGGTTGGTCGAGTACCGGTAGTTCTTGCTCGGCGCCGCGAGGCGGTGGTCTCGCGTCGGGATGAGGGTGCCGTCGACGATGGCGATCTGGTCGACCGGCCGGCGGCGCACGGGTGCGAGGACCAGCAGCGGGCCGAGGGTGTCGATGACTCGGTGCGCGGCGGAATGCGACACTCCGAACAGCGGGCCGATCTGCCGCATCGTCAGGTTCGTGCGCCAGTAAACGGCGACCAGCAGCACCCGGTCGGGAAGATCGAGAGCCCACTGCCGGCCCGGCCGACCGTCAGCAATCCCGTCCCCGCCACGCTCGGCGACCAGGCGGGCCAGCCTGCGGAACTGGGCGGGGGTCAACCCAGTGAACGGGAGGATCCACTCCTGGCGGGCTGCGGAGATCACCTGCACCCACGCATCCTCGATGATCATCCTCAGCGGACAGGCGCGGGGGCCATGAGGAGTGGACGTCTATCAGAGAGGACGACGTGAGCAGCCAGTACATCGTCATTACCGGGGGACCCGGTGCCGGCAAGACCACGCTGATCGACAGCTTGCGGCGTGCCGGTCACGCCTGCGTCGACGAAGCGGGACGACAGATCATCCAGGACCAGCTGTCGATCGGCGGTCAGGCGCTACACGCCGGCGACTCACGACTGTTCGCCGAGGTCATGCTCAGTTGGGAGATCCACTCCTACCGCCAAGCCAGCCAACATCCCGGACCCGTCTTCTTCGACCGAGGGATCCCGGATCTGGTCGGCTACTACCTCCTACTCGGCCAGCCCGTCCCCCCGCATGTGACCGCCGCCGCGCAGCTGTTCCGCTACCACCAGCGTGTGTTCATCGCCCCGCCCTGGCCGCAGATCTACACCACCGACAGCGAACGACACCAAGACTTCGCCGAAGCCGTCCGTACCCACGACGCCATGGTCGCCGCCTACATCCAACACGGCTACCAGCTCAGCACCCTGCCCCGCACCGACGTCGCCTCCCGCGTCCAGTTCATCCAGCAACACACCGCAGCCATCGACCACGGACCTCCCGGATCACCTCGCCCAAGCTGCCCCAAGTTACGAGACGTCCCTTAGGAACATGAGCCCCACCCGGACCCGATTTTTATCGACATCATGTCAGCATGTTAGCAACACCATGTCGGCATGCTCCCGCATCCTCGCTGCCCACCCCCTCCCGCCCCGCGTCACCGCCAGCCTGTCTCCCTCCCACCTGCCCCCGTGATCAAGAGGTTCGCGTCAATCTTCCGGCCGATCGTGACGCGAACCTCTTGATCACCGGGGAGAAGGGGCGAGGTGAGGGGGTGGGGCGGGGGCGGGTCGGGGGTGAGCTTCCTTAGCGATCGTTCAGGCTTCGTTCTACACTCGGGGTTCGGTCGAGGACTCGAGGAGGAGCCCCGCGGATGAACGCCGACGAGATCGCCGCCGGACGGGCACGCTGGCAGGCCCGGTACGACGCCGCGCGCAAGCGGGACGCGGACTTCACCACCCTGTCCGGCACCACCGTGCAACCGGTGTACGGGCCGCCCGAGGGCACCGCGTACCCCGGGTTCGAACGGATCGGCTGGCCGGGCGAGTTCCCGTACACCCGGGGGTTGCACCCCACCGGCTACCGGGGGCGGGCCTGGACGATCCGGCAGTTCGCCGGCTTCGGCAACGCCCGGCAGACCAACGAGCGGTACAAGATGATCCTCGGCGCGGGCGGCGGCGGGCTCTCCGTCGCCTTCGACATGCCGACCCTGATGGGGCGCGACTCCGACGACCCGCAGGCGCTGGGCGAGGTCGGGCACTGCGGGGTCGCGGTGGACTCCGCCGCCGACATGGAGGTGCTCTTCGACGGCATCGACCTGGCCGGCGTCACCACCTCGATGACCATCTCCGGCCCGGCGGTGCCGGTGTTCTGCATGTACCTCGTCGCCGCCGAGCGGCAGGGCGTCGACCTGTCCCGGCTCGACGGCACGTTGCAGACCGACATCTTCAAGGAGTACATCGCGCAGAAGGAGTGGCTGTTCGACCCCGAGCCGCACCTGCGCCTGATCGGCGACCTGATGGAGTACTGCGCCGCCGAGATCCCGCGCTACAAGCCGCTGTCGGTCTCCGGCTACCACATCCGCGAGGCCGGCTCCACCGCCGCACAGGAGCTGGCGTACACCCTGGCCGACGGGTTCGGCTACGTCGAACTGGGGCTCTCGCGCGGGCTCGACGTCAACGTCTTCGCCCCCGGACTGAGCTTCTTCTTCGACGCGCACCTGGACTTCTTCGAGGAGATCGCCAAGTTCCGGGCCGCCCGCCGGATCTGGGCCCGCTGGCTGCGCGACGTCTACGGCGCGACCAGCGAGAAGGCCCTCTGGCTGCGGTTCCACACCCAGACCGCCGGGGTGTCGCTGACCGCACAGCAGCCGGTCAACAACGTGGTACGCACCGCCGTGGAGGCGCTGGCCGCCGTGCTCGGCGGCACCAACTCGCTGCACACCAACGCCCTGGACGAGACCCTCGCCCTGCCCACCGACGAGTCTGCCGAGATCGCCCTGCGCACCCAGCAGGTGCTGATGGAGGAGATCGGGGTGACCAACGTGGCCGACCCGCTCGGCGGCTCCTGGTACGTCGAGGCGCTCACCGACGCCATCGAGGCCGAGGCGGAGGCGATCTTCGCCCGGATCCGGCAGCTCGGTGGCGACGGCCCGCACCGGATCGGCCCGATGACCTCAGGCATCCTGCGCGGCATCGAGGACGGCTGGTTCACCGGCCACATCGCCGAGGCGGCCTTCGTCTACCAGCAGGCCCTCGAAAAGGGCGACAAGAAGATCGTCGGGGTCAACTGCCACACCGGCACGGTCGCCAAGGAGCTGGAGATCCTGCGCATCTCGCACGAGGTGGAGCTGGAGCAGCGCCGGGTGCTCGCCGAGCGCAAGGCCGCCCGCGACGACGCGGCGGTGACGGCGGCGGTGGCCCGCATGATCGAGGTCAGCCGCACCGGCGGCAACATGATCCCCCCGATGCTCGACGCCGTCCGCGCCGAAGCCACCCTGGGTGAAATCTGCGACGCCCTACGCACCGAATGGGGCACCTACCGCGAACCCGCCCGCTTCTGACCCCCCCCACCCCACCCCACCCCCCGGTCGATCATGGAGTTGTGGTGGCGGCAGACCCTCATGAATGGGGCGCTACGCCCACCACAACTCCATGATCGACGGGTCGGGGGTGTGGGGGTGCGGGGGGTGGGGGTGTGGGGGGAGAACGGGAGGGGAGAACGGGAGGTGAGAGTGGCAACTGTGGGCGTTGCGGCTGAGCCGACAACGGTGGGGATCGTGCGAGACTAGGTAACCATGAGCGACCCACGGATCACCTCGTCGATCTTCACCCGCGGCGCGGTCGACCTCAGCGCGCTGCGCGGCACCGCCCCGGCCAGTTCCCGTCCCGCCACCCCGAGCCAGACCGGCGCACCCACCGGCGCACCGGGAGGTCCCGCCACAGCAGGCGGCGCCGTGCTCGACGTGACCGAGGCGAACATCCAGTCCGGGGTGCTCGAACAGTCGATGACCACACCCGTGGTGGTCTTCTTCGGCGCCGCCGGCTACCCGGACAGCGACCAGTTCGCCCCGGTGCTGGAGCGGCTGGCGGCCGAGGGGGCCGGCCAGTGGGTCCTGGCCCGGGTCGACGTCCAGGAGAACCCGCGGATCGCGCAGATGTTCCAGATCCAGGCGATCCCCACCGTCTACGCGGTGGTCGGCGGGCGGCCGATCGACGCCTTCCCCGGGGTGATCCCCGAGCCGCAACTGCGGCAGTGGCTCGCCGCCGTGCTCAAGGCCGGCGGCGTCACCGTCGCCGAGCCGGAGGATCCGCGTCTCGACGAGGCCGACGACGCGTTGATGAGCGGCGACCTCGACGCCGCCGAGCAGGCGTACCGCAAGATCCTCGCCGAATCCCCGGCGGACGCCGCAGCCGAGGCCGGCCTGGCCCAGGTCGGGGTGGCCCGGCGGGTCGCCGGTGCCGACCCGCAGGCCGCCCTCGCCGCCGCGCAGGCCAACCCCGACGACGTCGAGGCCCAGCTCCTCGCCGCCGACATCGAGGTGCTCAGCGGGATGGCCGAGCAGGCGTACGAACGACTGGTCGGGCTGGTCCGGCGGACCGCCGGTGACGACCGGGACCGGGCCCGCCAACACCTCGTCTCGCTGTTCAGCATCGCCGGCCCGGACGACCCCGCCGTGGCCTCCGCCCGTCGCGCCCTGGCCAGCGCCCTGTTCTGATCCCCTGACACCCCGCGCGGGCCGGCCAGCCGGCCGGCCCGCCGACCATCGAGGACGGGAGCCCGTGATGCGCCGAATCGCCGTCCTCGACGCGCCGACCAACCTGGGTCTGCGCCCACCCACCTCCACCTCCGTCCCCGGCTGCGGCAAGGCCCCCGGGGCGCTACGCGACCACGATCTGCTCGCCCGGCTCGGGGCCCGCGACGCCGGCTGCCTCACCGCCCCCCGGTACGACCCGGGCGACTGGCGGCCCGGCGACGGGGTCTGCCACGCCCGGGAGATCTCCGGGTACTCGACGGCGCTGGCCGACCGGATCGGCGCGATCATCGACCGGGGCGAGTTCCCGCTGGTCCTCGGCGGGGACTGCTCGGTGCTGCTCGGCTCGGCGCTGGCCATGCACCGGCTCGGCGAGGCTGTCGGCGGGCGGATCGGGCTGGTCTTCGTCGACGGCCACTCCGACTTCCGGCACCCCGGCAACGCCTCCTACGTCGGTGCGGCGGCCGGCGAGGACCTCGCCCTGGTGACCGGGCGCGGCCAGGCCGACCTGGCCGCCATCGAGGGGCGTCGACCGTACTTCCGGGACATCGACGTGGTGGTGCTCGGCATCCGGGCGCAGGACGAGTACCGGCTCGACCTCCAGGCCGCCGGGATCATCACCCGGCCGGTGCCGGCCCTGCGCGCCGAGGGGGCCGCCCGTAGCGCACAGTGGGCGCACGAGCAGCTCGCCGACTGCGCCGGCTACTGGGTGCACATCGACGTGGACGTGCTCGACCCGGCGGTGATGCCGGCCGTGGACGCCCCCGACCCGGGCGGGATCGCCTTCGCCGAGCTGGAGATCCTGCTCGCCGGGCTGGTGGACACCCCGCACTGCCTCGGCGTCGAGCTGACCGTCTTCGACCCCGACTACGACCCGGACGGCGCGTACGCCGCCGAGATCGTCAACACGGTCGTCGCCGGGCTGGCCCCGGTCGTCGCCCCGGACGCCGTCGCGCCCCGACTGCTGCCACCCCGGCCGCAATCCACCGACTCCGGATCGTCCACGTTCGGGCGGTCCGTCCCCGGGCCGCCTGCTTCCCGGCGGTCCGTCCCTGGACCGTCAGACTCCGAGGCATCCGTCTCGGGGGCATCCGTCTCCGGGACTGCGTCCGGGCCGTCCGGTTATGGGACCCGCGCTTCCGGGCCGGCTGACGCACCCGGCCGCGCCGAGGAGCCGGTCTCCTGAGCACGATCCCCTCAACGGGGTAGATGATCAACTCAGTTGGGCCGATGTTGCGCTATCCGCTCGCCGGGATACCGCAACATCGGCCCAACTGAGCACCTGGACCGGGGGCGGCGTCAGCGGAGGGCGCGGAGGAAGCGTTCGGCGATCGGGACGGCGCTGGCCGTACTCGATCCGCCCTGCTCGACGAAGACGGCGAACGCGACGTCGCCCCGCCACCCGACGAACCAGGCGTGGGTGTGCGCCGGGTCGTCGTCGTACTCGGCGGTGCCGGTCTTGCCGTACACCGGGCCACCCGGCACGTCGGCCAGCGCCTTGGCGGTACCGGCGGTGACCACCTCGCGCATCATCGTCTTCAGCGCCGCCACCGACTCGGCCCGCAGCGGCGGGCCGGCCGCGGCGGGCGCGGCGGGGGCCGGGTCGAGCACCAGTTTCGGCTGCTCGAAGCGGCCCCGGGCGACGGCGGCGGTCACCCCCGCCATGGCCAGCGGGCTGACCACGGTGGTGCCCTGACCGATCGCGGCGGCGGCCTGCTCGGTCGGCCCGCCGCCGGTGGAGACCTTTCCGGTGAAGACGTCCGCGCCGAGGTCCCACGAGCCCTCCAACCCGAGGGTACGACCGGTGACGGCCAGCCCGTCCGGGCCGAGCTGCGGGGCCAGCGCCACGAACGCGGTGTTGCAGGACTTCGCGAAGTCGGTACGGAACGGCACCTTGCCCAGCGCGAAGTCGTCGGAGTTCTTGAACGGGCGGCCGTCCACCACGCGGGTCTTCGGACAGTCGACAATGGTCTGCGGGGTCACCGCGCCCTTGTCCAGCAGGGCCAGGGCGCTGACCGCCTTGAACGTGGAGCCCGGTGGCACCTGGGCGGTGAAGGCCAGGTTCTCCCCGGCCGCCCCGGGGCCGTTGGCGGCGGCGAGCACCGCGCCGTCGCTGACCCGTACCGCCACCAGGGCGGAGCGTCGCTTCTCGCCCCGCAACGCGCCGTCGGCGGCGTTCTGGGTGGCCACGTCGAGGCTGGTACGGACCGGCTGGCCGGAGCCCGGCTCCTGCCGGAACGCCTCGGTGACGACGGTGCTGCCACCCTCGGGCGCGGGCCGGCGGATCTCCACGGTGGTGCCGGGAGCGCCGCGCAGCCGCTCGTCGTAGCGGCCCTGGAGGCCGCCGTGGCCGACCAGGTCGCCCTTGGCGTACCGGTCGGGGTGGGCGGCGAGGTCGTCGGCCTGCGCCGGGTCGACCGTGCCGAGCAGGGCACGGGCGAACTCCCGGGTCGGTGCCAGGTCGAGCTTCTCGGACCGGAACTTCGTCCCCGGCAGGTCGTAGATCCGGGAACGGATCTGCCGGTACGCCTCGTCCCGCAACGTCACCACCTCGACGAACGCGTCCGGGTCGGCGTCGCGGAGCCGCTGCGGCAGGTCGGCGAGGTCGACCGGGGGGCTGATCGGCGGCCGGACCGCCCGGAACGCCGCGTCGAGCCGCCCCACCAGCGCCGCGACGTCCGGGATCTCGCCGGGTTGCAGTCCGATCCGGACCACCGGCCGGGGCGTCACGATCGGCTGTCCCGCGCCGTCCAACAGCCCGGCCCGGGGCGCGGCGGTCCGCCGCAGCGTCAACCGGTCGCCCTTGGCCAGCTGCTCGTGCAGCACCTGCGGTTCCCAGATCACCTGCCACTTGTCGTCGCCGGAGTTCTGCCGCAACCGCAGCGGGCGCTGGTAGGCCCAGTCCACCCCGCCCGGCAGCGTCCACCGGATGTCGACGGTGGTGGTGGCCAGGTTCTTGGTGACCTCGGCCTTCCCGACCTGCCGCAGGGCGGGTGGGGTGGCGGCGAGGTCGCCGGAGAGGGCCTTGATCTCCTCGACGACGGTGCCGGCGGGCACTCTCGTCCCGGTCGGGTCGACGAAGCCCACGGTGTCCAGTTTGCCGGAACGCCAGCCGGCGAGGAACGCGTCCACGCTGCCCGTCAGCCCGTCGTCGGCGGAGCAGCCGACCAGGGTGCCGGCCGCCAGCACGGTGGCGGTCAGGGCCGCGAGCCCCCGTCGCAGGGGCGTGCCGGGGCGGCGGTAGGGGTACGACAGGGGCATGGAGCTGCACCTTCCGGACGGCGGGCTGCCCTGCACGCTAGTACGCCGTCGCCGCCCGTACCGCCCCGCGCGGTCGCCGGGGCCGTCCGGCCAGGCCGTACGCCGGCGTGGACCGGTCGCCGCGACGGGCGCCGGCCGGGGCGGGTCGGGCCCCGGCGGGCCGCCCGAAGTGGTGGACCCGAGGGTGTGATGAACATCCCGAGGCGGGGTACTCGACACCCGGCCGATCGTGCATCTGCCACGGATGCCAGGCCAGAGTCCCGAAACCGGACGTCCCACCGGTGGTCCACCGGCCGAGGTACGAAGCGGCAGGGCCTATGGTGGGGCGGCAGAGTGACCCACAACGCGGTGGGTCGTCGAGGGGAGTGGCACCGATGGACCGGCGTCCGGCGATCAAACCGGTACCCGACCTCCGGCAGAGCGACACCGGCCGGGACGACAGCTTCGATTCGGCGACCGACGGGGACAGCCCGCCGATCGACGGGGACGGCTACGGCCGACTCGACACCGGCGTGACCGGGATGACCGGTTCGAGCATCGACACCCTCTACGACCTGGGCCTTCCGGTGGAGGCACTCGGCGAGGACGTGGAGGACGCCGAACTCGACGAGCCGGTGCCCAACGCGGAACGCCTGGTGGCGCAGGCGGTGGCGCTGGCCGGTGACGACCACGACGCGGCGACCCTGGTGGGCCGGTTCTGGCGGTTCGCGCCGGACGAGGAGCTGATCGGGTTCACCGCCGAGGAGATGCTCGACGCGGCGCGGGCGCACCGGGACCTGGCCCAGCAGCGGGTGCCGGGCGAGCTGAAGCTGCGCATCCTGCCCCCCGACGCCGACCAGCATCACACCGTCGTCGAGATCGTCACCGACGACATGCCGTTCCTGGTCGACTCGGTGACCGCCCTGCTCAACGCCCACCACCTCGACGTACACCTGCTGGTGCACCCGTTGGTGGTGGTCCGGCGGGAACCGCTGGGCCGGCTGACCGAGGTCTCCGCCGACGTGGAGCCGGACGACGCGATCGCCGGTGACCTGGTGGAGAGCTGGATGCGGATCGAGATCGATCCGGTCCGCGACGCCGACCAGCGGGACCAGTTGCGCCGCGAGTTGCAGCGGGTGCTCACCGACGTGCGGGAAGCCGTCGAGGACTGGCCGAAGATGCGCCAGCGGGCCCTGGCGCTCGCCGACGAGCTGGCCTCGGCCCGGACGGCGGACGACCGCCCGCCGGTGCCCGAGAAGGACATCACCGACTCGGTGGAGCTGCTGCGGTGGCTCGCCCACGACCACTTCACCTTCCTCGGCTACCGGGAGTACCGGCTGGTCGACTCCGGTGGGCAGGGCGGCCCGGCGTTGGAGGCGGTGCTCGGCACCGGCTTGGGCATCCTGCGGTCGGACTCGCCTGAGGCGCGGGCGCTGTCGTCGATGACGCCCGAGGCGCACGAGAAGGTGATGGAGAAGCGGCTGCTGATCATCACCAAGGCGAACTCGCGGGCCACCGTGCACCGCTCGGCCTACCTGGACTACATCGGCTTCAAGATCTTCGACTCGGCCGGTGCGGTGGTCGGCGAACGGCGGTTCCTCGGCCTGTTCTCCACCGCGGCGTACCGGACCAGCGTGCGGGAGCTGCCGGTGGTCCGCCGCAAGGTGGCCGAGGTGCTGGACCGCTCCGGGCTGAGCCAGCGCAGCCACTCCGGCAAGGACCTGCTCCAGATCCTGGAGACCTACCCGCGCGACGAGCTGTTCCAGATCAAGACCGACGACCTGTACCACGCGGTGGTCGGGGTGCTGCGGATGGCCGGTCGCCGGCAGCTGCGGGTGTTCCTGCGCCGCGACGCGTACGGGCGGTTCATCTCCTGCCTGATCTACCTGCCCCGGGACCGGTTCACCACCCAGAACCGGCTGCGCATGCAGGACATCCTGCTGCGGGAGCTGAACGGGGTCGGGGTGGACTACACCACCCGGGTCACCGAGTCGATGCTGGCCCGGGTGCACTTCATCGTCCGGACCGACCCGAACAACCCGCCCGGCGACATCGACGCCGACCTGCTCGCCGAGGAGCTGGCCGACGCCACCCGGCTCTGGGACGACGACTACCGGCTGGTGCTCGAACGCAAGCTCGGCGACGAGCAGTCCAAGCGCCTGTTCACCAGGTACGCCGACGCGTTCCCGGAGGGCTACAAGGACACCCACACGCCGTACGAGGCGATGAAGGACCTGGCCAAGCTGGAGCTGCTGGAGGAACCCGGCCAGCTGGAGATGCACCTGTTCCGCAAGCAGTGGGCGCCCCGGGCCGGGCAGCGGGCCGACGAGGCGATGGACGTCCGGTTCAAGGTCTACCGGTACGGCGAGCCGATGATGCTCTCCGCCGTGCTGCCGGTGCTGCACTCGCTGGGCGTCCGGGTGGTCGACGAGCACCCGTACGAGGTGGACCGGATCGACGGCCGGGTCTTCCTGTACGACTTCGGGCTGCGCCTGCCCGAGGGGCACCAGGAGCTGGCCGAGGTGCGCCCGCACGTGGAGAACGCCTTCGCCGCCGCCTGGCGGGGCGAGGCCGAGGTGGACGGCTTCAACGAGCTGGTCCTGCGGGGCGGCCTCACCTGGCGGCAGGTGGTGGTGCTGCGGGCGTACGCGAAGTACCTGCGGCAGACCGGGGCGGTCTTCTCCCAGGAGTACATGGAACAGACCTTCATCGCGTACCCGCGCATCGCGGCGCTGCTGGTGGAACTGTTCGAGGTGCGGTTCGCCCCGGACGGGCGCGAGGCGGAGCAGCGCCGGGAACGCAGCGGCGAACTGGTCGACGCGATCGGCGTCGCCCTGGACGACGTGGCCAGCCTCGACCAGGACCGCATCCTGCGCGCCTACCTGACGCTGATCCAGGCCACCCTGCGGACCAGCTTCTACCAGAAGCGCGCGGACGGGCGGCCCAAGCCGTACGTGGCGTTCAAGCTGGACCCGCAGGCCATCCCGGACCTGCCGGCGCCCCGGCCCAAGTTCGAGATCTTCGTGTACTCGCCCCGGTTCGAGGGCGTGCACCTGCGCTACGGGCCGGTGGCCCGGGGCGGGCTGCGCTGGTCCGACCGGCGGGAGGACTTCCGGACCGAGGTGCTCGGCCTGGTCAAGGCGCAGATGGTGAAGAACGCCGTGATCGTGCCGGTCGGCGCGAAGGGCGGCTTCGTGCTCAAGCAGAAGCCGGGGGACCGGGACGAGGCCGTCGCCTGCTACCAGGAGTTCGTCGGCGCGATGCTCGACGTCACCGACAACATCGTCTCCGGTGACATCGTGCCGCCGGTGGACGTGGTGCGGCACGACCCCGACGACCCGTACCTCGTGGTGGCGGCGGACAAGGGCACCGCCACGTTCTCCGACATCGCCAACCAGATCTCGGCGGCGCACGGCTTCTGGCTGGGCGACGCGTTCGCCTCCGGCGGCTCCGCCGGCTACGACCACAAGAAGATGGGCATCACCGCCCGGGGCGCCTGGGAGTCGGTTAAGCGGCACTTCCGCGAGCTGGGCCACGACACCCAGACCGCTGACTTCACCGTGGTCGGCGTCGGCGACATGTCAGGCGACGTGTTCGGCAACGGGATGCTGCTCTCCGAACACATCCGGCTGGTGGCGGCGTTCGACCACCGGCATATCTTCCTCGACCCGGACCCGGACGCCGCGACGTCGTTCCGGGAGCGCAAGCGCCTGTTCGACCTCCCCCGGTCGTCCTGGGAGGACTACGACCCGAAGCTGATCTCCGAAGGCGGCGGGATCTTCCCGCGTGGGGCCAAGTCGATCCCGATCACCCCGCAGGTGCGGGCGGCCATCGGCCTGGCCGACGACGTCACCCAGCTCAGCCCGGCGGAGCTGATGAAGGCGATCCTCACCGCGCCGGTGGACCTGTTCTGGAACGGCGGCATCGGCACCTACGTGAAGGCGTCCAGCCAGACCAACGCCGAGGTGGGCGACAAGTCCAACGACGCGATCCGGGTGGACGGCAGGAACCTGCGCTGCCGGGTCGTCGGCGAGGGCGGCAACCTGGGTTGCACCCAGCTCGGCCGGATCGAGTACGCGTCGACAGGCGGCCGGATCTACACCGACTTCATCGACAACGCGGCCGGGGTGGACTGCTCCGACCACGAGGTGAACATCAAGATCCTGCTGAACACGGCGGTCGCCGACGGCGCGCTGGACGTCCCCGCCCGCGACGAACTGCTCGCCCAGATGACCGACGAGGTCGCCGAGCTGGTGCTGCGGGACAACTACGACCAGGCACGGGCGATCAACAACTCGCAGGCCCAGGCCGCCTCGCTGCTGCCGGTGCACCGCCGGATGATCAGCGAACTGGAGCGGGCCGGCCAGCTCGACCGGGCGCTGGAGGCGCTGCCCCCGGACGAGGAACTGGCGGTACGCACCGAGTCCGGGCTCACCGCGCCGGAGTTCGCGGTGCTGCTCGCGTACGTGAAGATCGTGCTGGAGCGGGAGATCCTGGCCGAGGGGCTCGCGGACGAGGAGTGGACGACCGACGTCCTGGTCAACTACTTCCCGACGCCGATGCGCGAGCGGTTCGCCGACCGGATGGCCCAGCACCGGCTGCGCCGGGACATCGTCACCACGGTCCTGGTCAACGAGGCGATCAACCGGGGTGGCATCTCGTTCGTCTTCCGGGTCGTCGAGGAGACGGCCGCGTCGGCGGCCGACGTGATCCGGGCGTACGTGGTGGTCCGGGAGGTCTTCGGGCTGCGCGAGCTGTGGGACGCGGTCGAGGCGCTGGACAACCAGGTCCCGCCGGAGTTGCAGACCAGCGTCTACCTGGACACCCGCCGGCTGCTCGACCGGGCCGTGCGGTGGCTGGTGACCAACCGGCGGTCCCCGATCGACGTGCCGGCCGAGATCGAGCGGCTCCGCGACGGGGTGGCCCGGCTGCTGCCCGACCTCCAGGACCGGTTCCACGGCAGCGAGCGGGAGTCGTTGCAGGAGCACATCGACGCGATGACCGCCCGGGGGCTGCCGGCCGAGCTGGCCGGGCGGGCGACCCGGCTGATGTACAGCTTCGGCCTGCTGGACGTGGTGGAGACGGCGCGGACCAGCGGCCGCGACGTCGGCGAGGTGGCCTCGGTCTACTTCGTGCTCTCCGACCGGTTCCGGGTCGACTCGCTGCTGTCGAAGATCTCCCTGCTGCCGCGCGAGGACCGCTGGCAGACGCTGGCCCGGATGGCGCTGCGCTACGACCTGTACGCCGCGCTGGCCGCGCTGACCGGGGAGGTGCTCGACTCCACCCCGGGTGACCTGCCGCCGCAGGAGCGGGTGCTGCAGTGGGAGCAGTCGAACGCCACCTCGATCCACCGGGCGCACCGGGCGATGGGGGAGTTCGACGAGTCGCGGGCGGATCTCGCCTCGCTCTCGGTGCTGCTACGGCAGATCCGTACCCTGGTGCGGACGTCCGCCGCCGCCTGACCGTACGCCGACCGCGCCCGTGGCGGGACTCCCGCCACGGGCGCGGTCGTGCGGTGACCGGGCCGGCTCAGGACGTCAGCGTGGCGAAGACGACCACGTTGTCCTGGTAGCTGCCGGTGGCCTGGTCGAACTGACCGCCGCAGGTCACCACCCGCAGTCCGGGGCGGTCGTTGGGGCCGTACACCAGGTCGGTGGGGAACTGCGTCTTCGGATAGGACCGCACCTCGTCGACGGTGAACGTGGCGGTGCTGCCGTCGGCCCGCGCCACCGCGACGGTGTCGCCCGGCAGGAGCGAGCCGAGCTGGAAGAAGACCGCCGGTCCGAGCTGCGCCGAGTCGACGTGCCCGACGATCACCGCGTTGCCGGTCTCGCCGGGGCTGACGCCCGGCTCGTACCAGCCGGCCCGCTGGGCCTGGTCCAGCGGGGGCACCTGGACCGTGCCGTCCGGGTTGGTGCCCAGCGGCATGATCCCCGCGTCGACCCCGATCCTGGGGATCACGATCGTGGTGGGGGCGGAGCGGGGCAGCGGGGCGGGACCCGGGGGCACGCTCGCGTCGGCGGGGACCTGCGCGTCCGGGTCGTCGACCGGCCCGGTGTCCCCGGCGGTGGTGGGGGTGGTGTGCGGCGCGGCCTGGGCCGCCGGCTGCGGCGGGCGGGGCGGGGGCGTGGTCCGGATCGACGCGCCGATCATGCCGGAGCCGGCCATGGCGAGGAGGACGACGACGGCCGCGCCGGCGGCGCGCCACGGTCTCCCGTGACGGCCGCCGGCCCGTGTCGCCGTCGGGTCAGCCGAGCTCATCGGCCCGACGCCGGCGCATCAGCACGATGCCGCCGAGGGCGGCCGCGCCGATCATGCCGGCTCCGCCGGCGACCATGCCCCGGTCGGCGCCGGTGGTGGTCATCCCACCGTCACCGCCGTCGACGTGCCCCTTCGGCAGGACGATCAGGTCGCCCTCGCCGCACGAGCCGTTCAGCTCGTACCGGCCCGGACGGGCGTCGCGGGACACCTCGGCCTCGCCGTAGTAGACGAAGTCCTTCCGGTGCTCCCAGCCACCCTCGTCCTTGCCGTAGCCGGACTCCTCGTGGCCGTAGCCGGACTCGTCGTCCTTGCCGTAGCCGTGCTCGTCGTCCTGGCCGTAGCCGTCGTGGCCCTGCCAGTCGCCCTCGTCGGACTCCTCGTCCCAGCCGGGCTTGCCGTGCTCGCCGGACTCCTCGCCGGGCTTGCCGTGGCCTTCGCCCTTGCCTTCCTCGGGCTTGCCGTGGCCTTCGCCCTTGCCTTCCTCGGGCTTGCCGTGTTCGTCGCCCTTGCCCTCGTCGGGCTTGCCGTGCTCGTCGCCCTTGCCTTCCTCGGGCTTGCCGTGGCCTTCGCCCTTGCCCTCCTCGGGCTTGCCGTGCTCCTCGCCCTTGCCCTCGTCGGGCTTGCCGCCGTGGTCCGGGCCCTGGTCGGCGGCCATGAAGCCACCGCCCCGGCCGCCCGCCGGGGGCTGACCGCCGTCCGCCGGGGGCTGTCCACCCTCGGCCGGGGGCTGCGGCTTGGGGCCGTTGTCGTCGGGGCCCTTTCCGTCGGGACCCTTGCCGTGGTCCTCGCCCTTGCCCTCTTCGCCCTTGCCGTGGTCCTCGCCCCTGCCCTCGTCGTCCTTCCAGCCGCCGTGTTCCTCGCCGCGGCCCTCGGCGGGCTTGAGTTTGACCTTGCCGGTGACCTTGGACCAGACGAAGGCGTGTTCCTGCGCCTCCGGGCAGATCTCGATGAGCTTGACCTTGTCGCCGGGCTTGACGACATGCGGCTTGGCGATGACCTTGCCGTCCCGGCTCTCGCCGTCGTGGTGACCGTCCGCGAACGCGATCCCCGGCGTGAACACCAGAAGGGACGCGCCACCGAGAGCGGCACCCGCGACAACCTTCCCGAGCATCTTGTTAGCCATGACCTGCGTCACTCCATCCCCTGTTGTCCTGAGCCCGACGACAGTCGAGCTATGACCGACGTTAGACGGTTTCATGACTTATTCGGGGAAAGATTCGTGTTTTCGGCTTTACCGATGATGCGCCCCTTACGCGCTCTGGGCCGCTTGTGTCGGTGTTACCGCCCCGCTGCGCGGTCGGGGCGCTGCCGGCCGGGCTGGGCGGAGATAGGCTCGTAGCGGCCCGGATGCCGGTCCGGGCGTTGCGGCCAGGTTGCCGCGAAGTATCGAGCCATTGCCATGGAAGCGCTCCCATGCAAGAATCGCTGCACGCGGTTCGGGGAGCCACACCGCGCACGGCAGAGGTCGAGGGCAACCGGTGCACCGGACGACATCGCCGCCGACCGGTCCGTGCGGGCCGGTGAAGCTCACCACCACCATGCCCGTCCTCCGGGTCGGGCACCCCCCGAGATGTCCCGTTGGCGCCGGGCTCGTCCGTACCCCAGGACGCTCACGCGCCACTTGCCGGTCCCCTCGTGGTGCCGGTCTCGCCCAAGGAGTGCAAAAGGCATGAATCTGTGGAGAAGTCTGTCCGCCCGACGCCGGGCGTTCGCCCTCACCGGGGCGAGCGTGCTGGTAGCGGGCGGGCTGGTGACCCTCCCGGTCACCGCGGCGCAGGCCGCCACCCAGTGCAGCATCGACTACACCACCAACGACTGGTCCGGTGGCTTCACCGCGAACGTCACCATCCGCAACGTGGGTGACCCGATCAGCAACTGGACCCTCGGCTTCACCTTCCCCAACAGCAGCCAGCGGGTGACCCAGGGCTGGTCGGCCAAGTGGTCGCAGAGCGGCCAGAACGTGACCGCCACCAACGAGTCCTACAACGGCTCGCTGGGTCGCGGCGGCAGCACCACCCTCGGCTTCAACGGCTCGTGGAGCGGCAGCAACCCCAAGCCGACCTCGTTCACCCTGAACGGGGTGGTCTGTGGCGGCGTCACGCCGACGACGCCTCCGCCCACCACGCCCCCGCCGACGACGCCTCCGCCCACCACCCCGCCGCCCACGACGCCGCCGCCCACCACGCCTCCGCCCACCACGCCCCCGCCGGGGCAGAAGGTGGACAACCCCTACGCCGGGGTCAAGGGCTACGTGAACCCGGAGTGGAAGGCCAAGGCGGACGCCGAGGCCGGTGGCAGCCGGGTCTCCAACAACCCGACCGCCGTGTGGCTGGACCGGATCGCCGCGATCAACGGCACCCCGGACAGCAGCTCCAACGGCGCGATGGGCGTCAAGGACCACCTGGACGCCGCCCTCGCCCAGGGTGCCGGCTACATCCAGTTCGTGATCTACAACCTGCCCGGCCGGGACTGCTCGGCGCTCGCCTCCAACGGTGAGCTGGCCGCCGACGAACTGCCGCGCTACAAGGCGGAGTACATCGACCCGATCGCCGCGATCCAGAGCAACCCCAAGTACGCCAGCCTGCGGATCATCAACATCGTCGAGATCGACTCGCTGCCGAACCTGGTCACCAACACCTCCGGCAACGC
The DNA here is from genome assembly GCF_049863385.1 of Micromonospora sp. WMMD723. Taxonomy (NCBI): domain Bacteria; kingdom Bacillati; phylum Actinomycetota; class Actinomycetes; order Micromonosporales; family Micromonosporaceae; genus Micromonospora; species Micromonospora sp. WMMD723. The sequence continues at coordinate 649,072 of NZ_JBMKNR010000001.1, read as the reverse complement.
CGGTGGCACGGTGCAGTGTGACGTGGTGAAGGCCAACGGCGCGTACGTCAACGGTGTCGGCTACGCCCTGGCCAAGCTGGGCGCGATCGGCAACGTCTACAACTACATCGACGCCGGTCACCACGGCTGGCTGGGTTGGGACACCAACTTCGGCCCGACCGCCGACATCCTGAAGACCGCCGCGGTCGCCTCCGGCAGCACCGTGAACAACGTGCACGGCTTCATCACCAACACGGCGAACTACTCCGCCCTGAAGGAGCCGTACATCAAGATCACCGACTCGGTGAACGGCCAGACCGTCCGCCAGTCCAAGTGGATCGACTGGAACTACTACGTCGACGAGCTGTCGTTCGCCCAGGCGTTCCGCGACAAGCTGGTCTCGGTCGGCTTCAACAGCAACATCGGCATGCTGATCGACACCTCCCGTAACGGTTGGGGCGGCACCGCCCGGCCCACCGGCCCGGGCGCGACGACCAGCGTCGACACCTACGTCAACGGTGGCCGTGTCGACCGTCGGTTCCACGCCGGCAACTGGTGCAACCAGGCCGGTGCGGGTCTCGGCGAGCGGCCGAAGGCCAACCCCGAGCCGGGCATCGACGCCTACGTCTGGGTGAAGCCCCCGGGTGAGTCCGACGGCTCCAGCTCCCTCATCCCGAACAACGAGGGCAAGGGCTTCGACCGGATGTGCGACCCGACCTACACCGGTAACGCCCGCAACGGCAACAGCATGAGCGGCGCGCTGCCCAACGCTCCGATCTCCGGTGCCTGGTTCTCCGCGCAGTTCCAGGAGCTCATGAAGAACGCCTACCCGGCGCTCTGACGAACCAGCCCGCCGCGGCTGGAGTGAGGCACTGACGCGGCGGGCGCACCCGGGCCCCCGGTCCGACCGAGAGGTCGGGCCGGGGGCCCACCCGTGTCCGCCGGACGGACCGGGTCCGCCCGGCCGGAGCTCAGGGGACGGTACGTTCCACCGCGGCCCGACCCATCTCGGCCAGGTCACGCCGGGCCCGCTCCAGGTTCTCCGGGGTCAGGTCCTGCCCGCGTGCCATGACCAGGTCCTCCGGTTCCCAGGGCTGCTCCGCCCCGGTACGGATGTTGTCCCCACCGGCCCCGGTGCCGGTGCCGGTGGCCCCGGTGCCGGCGGCGTACGGGTCACCGATCAGCTCCTCGGTCGTACCACCGGGCTGGTCACCCGGCGCGACGAACGCCGGATCGGCGGGACCGGCACCGCCCCGGGAGAACCGCGGCACGGTGGAGTCGTCGTCCACCGCGGCGGCCACCTCCGGGCGCTCCTCCAGCGGTCGGTTCGGGTCACGGTCGGTCATGGTGCCGCCCTCCTGTCCCAGACGCTTCCCGCGTCCCGGGTACCCCCTGCGGGCGACCCCATGCCGGGCGGATCAGACCTCCCGGGCCTCCTCGGCGCTGGGCGGCACCACCGGGCGCAGCCACTGCCAGGCCAGCATGAACAGCCCGAAGGCCAGCATCGCCAGCCCGGCCCAGAGGTTGATCCGGACGCCCTGCGCCTTGTCGATCTCGGCAGCCGAGTCGAAGAGACCGACCAGGCCGACGATCACCCCGTACACCACGAAGAGACCACCGATGACCCGGCGGATGTCGAACAGCCGGGCGGCGGCGGACCGCTTGCGTTCGTTCTCGGTCTCGGCGACCCGCGGGTCGTTCGCGCGCTCGCTGTGCTGGTCCACGCCTACGCCTCCCTCTCGTGACGGACCGGGCTCGGAGGACCGGGATGTGGTCTCAGAAGACCGGGATGTAGAAGAGCACGGCCAGCACCAGCGCGATCGCGCCCAGCAGCACCGGCGACCGCCACCAGACCTGGTCCCCGGCGAGCACGTCGCCCTTCAGGTCGATCCCACCCATCCCGTAGACCAGACCCTGCAGCTCCTCGGCCCGCTTGGGCCGGGTCAGCGGGGTGACCACCGCCGCCACCACGGCGACCGTGACGAAGGCGATGCCCGCGCCCCAGAAGCTCTCCTCCAGGTCGGAGTTGAAGTGCACCACGCCTGCCTTGTAGAGCAGGTAGGTCGCCAACGCGGCCAGGGTGCCCGCCAGCAGCGACCAGAAACCGGCCAGCGCGCTCATCCGCTTCCAGAACATGCCGATGATGAAGGTGGCGAACAGCGGGGCGTTGAACAGCGAGAACAGCGCCTGGATGTAGTTCATGATGTTGCTGAACCCGGCGGCGATGAACGCGGTGCCGATGCCCACCACGACCCCGCCCACGGTGGCGATCCGCCCGATCCGGATGTAGTACTCGTCGGACCGTTCCTTGCGGACGTACGCCTGCCAGATGTCGTAGGTGAAGACGGTGTTGAAACCGCTGACGTTGGCTGCCATACCGGCCATGAACGAGGCGACCAGGCCGGTGACCGCGATCCCGAGCACGCCGTTGGGCAGCAGGTCGCGCATCAGCAGCGGAATCGCGTTGTTGTAGACCAGGTCACCGGACTCGGCCCCCAGCCCCTTGACGGTGACCAGCGCGATCAGACCGGGGATCACGGTCACCACCGGGATGACCAGCTTCGGGTACGCGGCGATGATCGGCGTACGCCGGGCGGCGCTCATGTTCTTGGCCGACAGGGCCCGCTGCACCTCGGCGAAGTTGGTGGTCCAGTAACCGAAGGAGAGCACGAAACCGAGCCCGAAGACGATGCCCAGCCAGTGCGCGCCGAGCGGGTTCGCGGTGCTGCCGGTGCCCTCCCAGGCGTGCAGCCCGGCCTCGCCCAGCTTCGAGTCGCGCACGGAGTCCATCAGGCCGGACCAACCGCCCACCTTGACCAGGCCGATGACGGTGATCGGCACCAGCCCGGCGATGATGACGAAGAACTGGAGCACCTCGTTGTAGATCGCGCCGGAGAGCCCGCCGACGGTGATGTAGGCGAGCACGATCGCCGCGCCGACGATGATCGCCAGCCAGAGCGGCCAGCCGAGCAGCGCCTGCATGATCAGCGCCAGCGCGTACAGGTTGACCCCGGCGATCAGCACCTGGGCGACCGCGAAGCTGATCGCGTTCAGCAGGTGGGTCGGCCGGTTGAACCGCAGCCGCAGGTACTCCGGGACGCTGCGCACCCGGGAGCCGTAGTAGAACGGCATCATTACGATGCCCAGGAAGATCATCGCCGGTACGGCGCCGATCCAGTAGTAGTGGACGGTCATGATGCCGTACTGCGCGCCGTTGGCCGCCATCCCGATGATCTCCAGGGCGCCCAGGTTGGCCGAGACGAAGGCCAGGCCGGTCACCCAGGCGGGCAGCGAACGCCCGGAGAGGAAGAAGTCGACGCTGGTGCGGATCGCCCGGCGGGCGGCGAAACCGACCCCGAGCACGGTGACGAAGTAGAGCGCGAGGATTCCGTAATCCAGCACGTTCATGTTCAGTCTGAGCCCGGCACCGTCCATCGTCCGCCACCCCTCCGATGCGCCGTCCACGCTCGCCGGGCGCGCTATTACCCCTCCTGCGGGTTTTCATGCCGGACGTCCGGGTCGATTCGGCGGGCGGAGGATCGACGCCCCGGCCGGGAGTGTCCCGGCTGGGGCGTCGACGGAGGTGGAGCACCGGCGGTGGGCCGTCCGGTGCGGTGCCGGGAGCCGTCCGCGTGGCGGTTCGGCGGTGGTTCAGCGGCCCAACACGCGGTCCAGGAAGTCGCGGTACCGCCGGACGGCCACCCGGAGCTGCTCGGTGTCGGCCTCGTCGGCGCCCTGCCAGCCGCCCAACTTCTCCTTCTGCGCGGCGAGCGCCTCGGCAAGGGCGGTGATCGCCTCCTCGACGAGCGACTGCGCCTCGCCGGCCGCGCCCCGGGGGTCGTCGACGAACCGGAGCTGCACGTCGCGCCACCGGTCCCGGAAGCCCTGCGCGGCGTCCGCCTCGAACAGGGTCGCCGCGTCGCTGGGCACGTTCGCGCCCGTCGACCGGTCGGCGGCGGCACCGGCCACCGTGGCGGCGGCACCCGCCGCGCCGACGCCGGCCGCGCCGGCCGCGCCGACGCCGGCCGCCGTCGACCCGCCACCGTCGGGCGTCGCGTCCGGGTCGACCATCGCCGGGGTGGCGCTGCCGTAGCCGGCGGCGTCGGTCACCGGGGCCGGCCGGTCGGTGTCCCGGTCCGGGTCGGCGTGGCCGGCCGGGCCGGTGGCGTCGAGGTCGGTGGTGGTGACGTCCCCGGTGGCGGCGTTCCTGGTGGCGGTGTCGTCGGCGTCGACGTCGGCGGCCGCGCGGTCGGCCGCCCAGCGGTCCCGGTCGTGGATCCGGTCCGCCGCGGTCGGGTCGGCCCGCTCGTCGTCGAACGGTCCGGTCCGCCCCGGCGCCCCGTCACCGGGCACGGCGAGGTCCTCGTCCCGGGCGTCCCGCTCGTCCTGCGGCCGTCCGCCGGCCAGCGCCGACGCGGCCACCGCGTCGCCCACACTGGTCGCCCCGAAGGCGGTGGGCAGCGGCGCGGGCTCGTGGAACTCCGGCCGCCGGTCCCCGTCCGGGTCGGTGCCGGCCGGCGTCTCCCGGTCGTCGCGGGCCGTGGCGTGCCGGCCGACGGGGTCGGCGTCCACCGCGTCCGGCGGCGGCACCGCCACCGGGGTGGACCGGACGACCTCGGGGTGGTCGGTGCTCGACTGCTGCTCGTCCTGGCGCATGGCGGTGTTCTCCTCAGCGGGTGGTGGCGTCCTGCGGGCTGTCCGGGTGCTGCTGCTCCGGGAGGCGGTGTCCGACCGGCTCCTCGCCGAGCAGGTCGGCGACGAGGGCGCGGTAGTGGACGACGGCCTGCCGGAGATCCTCGGTGCCGGCCTCGCCGCGCTCGTTGCGCAGCCGGATCTCGTGCGCCTCCCGGTAGTGGGTCAGGGTGCGGGCGTGCTCCACCGACAGGTGCGCGGCCTGCTCGGTGAACTCCCCGGTCGGGTAGCCCCGGTCGGCGATCAGGCGGCTGACCAGCTCGTCGGCGTCACCGACGGCCTCGGCCGGCGAGTCGACGAAGCGGACCTGGAGTTCCTCCCAGGCGGCGGCGTACCGGGCCCGGTCGGTCGGGCTGAGCGGGGTGAGCGTCAACTCCGCGTGACGGCGCTCCCGTTCGCGCAGTTCCCGTTCGGCGGCGCTGCGGCTGTCCTGCTCCGCGACCACCCGGTCGTACTCGGGGCCGAACCGGGTCCGCAGCGCGCGTCGGCGGTTGGCCACCACGGCCACGGCGACCAGCGCCGCCACCACCAGTACGGCGAGAACCAGTAGGACTATCTGCGTGGGCGACATGGCTCCTCCTTCGCCCTGCGGTATTCCCTCCCCGCACTGATCACCAATCCCGATCCGGCGAATTTCCTCCGTACCTGCCGCTCCCGACCGGGACGAAGCGGCCACGGCGCGCTTCCGGGGCCGATCGGGGAGGAATCCGATCACATTTTTCCATCGGTCCCGCCGGCCGGCGGGGAGCCGGCGCGGGCGTCCACCGGCCGGAGCCGATGCCTGATCAACCCGGCTACGGCCTGGTCGGATGCCGGTCGACCGGGGCGGTCCGGCGGGCGGTGGGGCGGCGACGCAGCGGTGACGCCGCAAGACGCACGGTAGTGCTGAGCGTCAGGATTACGTATCCTGCCCAAGGTGCCGCGCCGGTGCCCGGCATCGATGCCGGAACCGCCCGGTCGGTGCCGGCGCCACCGCCGACACTCCCGCCCGGGCGAGGACTCATGGACACCCGCGACTGGCCGATCCGCGCCAAGCTGACCGCCCTGGTCGTCACCCCGGTGGCCGCCCTCCTGGCGCTCTGGATCTTCGCCACGACGTTGACCTTCGGGCCGGCGCTCGACCTGCTCGCCGCCCGGACCCTGCTCGCGGACTTCGGCCGCCCTGGCGAACGGGTGGTGGCCGAGCTGCAACGGGAGCGGCGGGCCTCGGTGATCCAGCTGGCCGGCACCGGCACCCTGCCCGCCCTCGCCGACCAGCGGCGACGCACCGACGAGGCGATCGTCGAGCTGCGCCGCAGGATGGACGGCGAGGCGCTGCGGGACGCCGCGGGTGACCTGCTCGACGCCCGGCTCGACGCGCTCGGCGCCGCCCTGGAGGCGTTGCCTGCCGGCCGGGGGTTCATCGACCGCCGGCAGGTCGACCGGGCCGGCGCCATCGGCCTCTACAGCGGCATGATCTCCTCGGCCTTCCAGGCGTTCGCCGCGACGGCGGCGCTGCCCGACGCCGAGTTGAACCGGCAGGCGCTCGCCCTGACCGCGGTCGGCCGCTCCCGCGAACTGCTCGGCCAGACCGACGCGATGCTCGCCGGGGCGTTCGTCGCCGGTCGGTTCACCGAGGGCGAGCACCTGCGGCTGGTGCAGACCATCGCCAACGAACGCTTCCTCGCCGAGTCGGCGGTGGCCGACCTGCCGGCCGCCGACCGGGCCGCCTACCAGCGGCTGGTGGAGGGGGAGGCGTTCGTCCGGCTCCGCACCATGCAGGAGCAGCTACTCAGCGCCGGGCCGTCCGGCCTCCCGCCGATCGACCCGCGTACCTGGCAGGTCAGCCAGGAGGCCGTCCAGCAGGAGCTGCGCGACTTCGAACTCAAGCAGGCCGACGGGCTGGCCGAACGGTCCGTGCCGGTCGCCGTCACGATCCTGCTGCGCCTCGGCGTCGCCGGGGTGCTGGGCCTCGTCGCGATCGGGGTGTCGCTGCTGGTCGCCTTCCGGGTCGGGCGGACGCTGGCCCGCCGGTTGTCCGCCGTGCGCAACGCGGCGCTGGAACTGGCCGGGCACCGGTTGCCCGACGTGGTGGCCCGGCTGCGCCGGGGCGAGCAGGTCGACGTGGCCCGGGAGGCCCCGCCGCTGTCCTACGGTGCCGACGAGATCGGCGACGTCGGCCGGGCGTTCACCGAGGTCAGCCGGGTGGCGGTGCGGTCGGCGATCGACGAGGTGACGTTGCGTCGGGGGTTGAACGAGGTCTTCCTCAACCTCGCCCGGCGCAGTCAGGGCCTGGTGCACCGGCAGCTCGCGGTGCTCGACCGGATGGAGCGCCGCGCCGAGGACCCGGACGAGCTGGCCGAGCTGTTCCGCGTCGACCACCTGGCGACCCGGCTACGTCGGCACGCCGAGGACCTGGTCATCCTGGCCGGGGCGGCGCCGGGCCGGGGTTGGCGGCAGCCGGTCGCCCTGCTGGACGTGCTGCGTGGCGCGATCTCCGAGGTCGAGGCGTACGACCGGGTGGACATCGTCCGGGTCGAGCCGGCCGGGTTGCTCGGCCGGGCCGTCGCCGACGTCATCCACCTGCTCGCCGAGCTGATCGAGAACGCGACCGCCTTCTCCCCGCCCGAGCGGCGGGTCGAGGTGACCGGAGCACCGGTCGTCGACGGCTACCTCGTCGAGATCACCGACCACGGGCTCGGGATGACGCCGCAGGCGGTGGAGGACGCCAACAAGCGGCTGGCCACCCCGCCCGAGTTCGACCCGGCCGACAGCGCCCGGCTCGGCCTGTTCGTGGTCTCCCGGCTGGCCGCCCGGCACGGCGTCCGGGTCACCCTGCGGGCCGGGACGCCGGTCGGGCTCACCGCGCTGGTGAGCCTCCCGGCCGACCTGGTCACCGAGGAGCCGCCGATCGCCCCGCCGACCCGGGACCGCCCGGCGGCGTCGGTGACCCGGCTGACCACCCTGCCCCGGCCGCGGACCACCCGGACCACCCGGGAGCGGCCGGACCAGACGGTGCTGCCGTTCGCGCCGGCCCGTACCTCGTCCGTGGAGACCGCCGCCGACGGCGACGGTCTGCCCCGCCGGGTCCGTCGCCGGGGCCCGGTGGCCCGCCCCCCGCGCCCGGCGGTCGGCCCCGACCCGACCACCACCCGCTCTCCCGAGGAGGTGCGGCGGCAGATGTCGGCCCTGCAGGCCGGCACCGCCCGGGGGCGGCTGGACAGCAGCGGCGTCCACCCGGTCCCGCCGGCCGGGCCCGCCCCGACCGCGGGCGGCGACCCGGGACGGTCCGACGCGGGGGCTCCCCCGTCGCCGGCCGGCCCGGTGGCGACGCCCGATTCGACCGCGACTGAGAGGGACGCCTAGTGGTGCACACGACACGGCAGAACGCCGATCTCGGCTGGTTGCTCGACGAACTGGTGGAGCGGGTGCCGGCGGCCCAGCAGGCGGTGGTCCTCTCCGCTGACGGCCTGCTGCTCGGTGCCTCCGCCGGGCTGGAGCGGTCCGACGCCGAACACCTCTGCGCGCTGGCCTCGGGCTTCTCCAGCCTGGCCAAGGGGGCCAGCCGGCAGTTGGCCGCCGGTGGGGTCCGGCAGACGGTGGTGGAGATGGAGGAGGCGTACCTCTTCGTCACCGCCGCCGGGCAGGGCGCCTGTCTGGCGGTGGCCTGCGCTGCCGACGCCGACATCGGCCTGGTGGCCTACGAGATGGCGATGCTGGTCGTCCGGGTCGGCGAGAACCTGACCGCGCCGGCCAGGGCGGCGGCGGGGATCGCCGATGCGGGCTGAGCAGCCGGGTCACCAGCACGAGTGGCTGGACGGCGCGGCCGGTCCGGTGGTGCGCCCGTACACCCTCACCGGCGGCCGGGTACGGCCCGCCGTCGGCGGCTTCGACCTGGTGGCGTACGTGCTGGCCGCAGCGGGCGTCGACCCGTACGGCCAGCCGGGGCTGCAACCCGAGCACCGTCGGCTGGTGGAGTACGCCCGGCAGCCGGTGGCGGTGGTGGATCTCGCCGCCGACCTGGATCTCGCCCTCGGGGTGGTCCAGGTACTCCTCGGTGACCTGCTCGCCCGTGGGCTGGTCACCGTGCACGAACCGCCGGCCGCCGCCGGCCTTCCCGACGACGACATTCTCAAGGCGGTGGTCAGTGGACTACGTGCGCTCTGATCGCGACTCCTCAGCGGGCCGGCTGCCGCTGGCTCTCAAGATCCTCATTGCCGGTGGCTTCGGTGCCGGCAAGACGACGCTGGTGAGCGCGCTCAGCGAGGTCCGGCCGTTGCAGACCGAGGAGGTGCTGACCGACGCCGGCATCGGCACCGACGACCTGTCCGGGGTGGAGGGCAAGTCGACCACCACCGTGGCGATGGACTTCGGTCGGATCACCATCACCGACGATCTCCAGGTCTATCTGTTCGGCACCCCCGGGCAGGACCGGTTCTGGTTTCTCTGGGACGAGTTGGCCTTCGGCGCGCTCGGCGCGGTGGTGCTGGCCGACACCCGCCGGCTGGCCGACTGTTTCCCGTCGATCGACTACTTCGAGCAGCGCGGCATCCCGTTCGTGGTCGGGGTCAACTGTTTCGAGGACACCCGCCGGTTCGGCGTCGACGCGGTGCGGCAGGCGTTGGACATCGAACCGGAGGTGCCGGTGATGCTCTGCGACGCCCGGGACCGGCAGTCCGGCAAGCTGGTGCTGATCTCCCTGGTCGAGCACGTGGCCCGGCAGCGCGGCGAACCGGTCCCGGTAGGCTGACCGGCCCCGCACCCCTGCCGGGTGAGGAAAACCGGGAAACCGGGGATGCCGGCGGGTGATTGCGGGAAACCTGGGCAGCGACGGCGGGATTCGGCGAAGGGGTGGTCCGGTGACGGGGACGATCGTCCACATCGGCGGTTACACGGCGGAGACGGGCGGGCGCGGGGAGGGCATCGTCGCCGCCCGGCGGGACCCGGAGTCGGGGGAGCTGACCCCGCTCGGCACAGTCGCGGTGACCCCGGCGCCGTCCTTCCTCGTCCGGCACCCGTCCCGGCCGGTGCTCTACGCGGTCAACGAGCTGCCCGAGGGGCAGGTGAGCGCGTTCGCGGTCGGTCCCGATGGCGGGCTGACCCCGCTGGGGGTCCGGTCCACCGGTGGTGCCGAGCCGGCGCACCTGGCGGTAGCCCCGGACGGCGGGCACCTCTTCGTCGCCAACTACGGCGGGGGCAGCGTCGCCGTCCTGCCGCTGGACGGGCAGGGGGTGCCCGGTGACCGTACCGACCTGGTGGTCCACCAGGGGCACGGTCCGGACCCGCAGCGGCAGGAGCAGGCGCACTGCCACATGGTGTCGCCCGATCCCGGCACCGGCCCGCTGCTCGCCGTCGATCTGGGCACCGACTCGGTCTACCGGTACGACCTGGACGCCGCCACCGGCCGGCTGACCCCGCGCGCCCCCCGGGTGCACACGGTCGCGGGCACCGGCCCCCGGCACCTGGCCCGGCATCCCGACGGGCGGCGCTGCTGGCTCTCCGGTGAGCTGGACGCGACGGTGACCGCCTACGAGCTGACCGTCGACGGGGCGCTGCACCAGCTCGGCCGGGTGGACGCCAGCGGCCGGTCCGGTCACGTTCAGCCGTCGGAGATCACGGTCGGCCCGGACGGCCGGTTCCTCTACCTGGGCAACCGGGGGGTCGGCACGGTGGCGGTCTTCGCCCTCGACGGGGAGTTGCCCCGGCTGGTCGACGAGGTCGACACCGGCGGGGAATGGCCCCGGCATTTCGCGTTCTCCGGCCGGCACCTGTACGTCGCCGACGAGCGGGCCGACATGGTCCGGGTGTTTTGGGTCGACCCCGAGTCGGGCGTGCCGTCGCCGGTGGGCGAGCCGGTGCCCACCGGGAGTCCGACCTGCGTACTGCCCTGACATACGTCCGTCCGGGGTGGAGGGGTACCACGTCACGAGACGATTTAGTTACTCACGGTGTCGAAATGGTGATCAACTGTTTCTCCTGCGTAACTTTCGTCCGAACGGTCATGGCAGAAAGCGAACGAGATACGCAAGATGGTCAGCGTGTCTGGCCGCCATCGCATGCGTTCAAGTATCCGTGGAGCGGGCGCCGCCGTGGCGGCGACCGCACTCGTCGTCGTGGTCGGCGGCTCCTGGGTCGGTTACCAGCAGTTGGCCGGACCGTCCTGCTCAGGGGAGATCCAACTCGCCGTGGCCGCCGCGCCCGAGGTCGCGCCGGCCGTCGAGGGGGCCGCGGCCCAGTGGACGACGGACGGGGCCGCGGTCGGTGGCACCTGCATCAAGGTGAACGTCACCGCCTCCGAACCGGTGGAGGTGGCCGCCGCGGTGGCCAGCAAGCACGGGGCCAGCCTCGCCGGGGTGGGGCAGGCCAGCGGCACCGCGGTCACGCCCGACGTGTGGATCCCGGACTCGTCGACCTGGCTGCTGCGCCTCAAGAGCGGCGGCGCCACCGCGTTCGCCCCCGGCAACGGCGCCTCGATCGCCCGCAGTCCCATCGTGGTGGCCATGCCGCAGCCGGTGGCCAGCACCAAGTTCGGCTGGCCGGAGAAGAAGCTCACCTGGAACGACATGCTGCGTGCCGTACGCAGCGACAAGCCGCTGCGGGCCGGCATCGTCGAGCCGACCCAGGACGCCGCCGGGCTCTCCGGCCTGCTCTCCCTGACCGCTGCGGCCAGCGGCGGGGGCGGCGACGCCCAGCAGGCGACCACGGCCGCCCTGCGGGCGCTGGCGACCGGCCGCTCGGCGCTGCGGCAGGACCTGCTGGCCCGGTTCCCGCGCTCCAACGACCCGACCTCCATCGCCAGCGCACTCGGTGCCGCCGCGCTGTCGGAGGAGGACGTCATCGCCTACAACAACACCAAGCCGCCGATCCCGCTGGCCGCGCTCTACCTGGAGCCGTCGCCGATGCCACTGGACTACCCGTACGCGGTGCTCCCGGGGATCGACCAGAGCAAGGCGTCGGCGGCGAAGGTGCTCTTCGAACTGCTCACCACGCAGAGCTTCAAGAACCGGCTGGCCGTGCAGTCGCTGCGGGCCCCGGACGGCAACTGGGGTGAGGGCTTCAAGGCGCCGCAGGGCGCGCCGAGCCCGGCCGGCGGCGGTACGGCCGTGCCCCCGTCCGGCGGGACCGCCGCCGGTGGCCTGGACCCGGTGGCCATAGACCGTGCGGTCTCCGGCTGGTCGATCGCCACCCAGTCCGGGCGGATGCTCTGCGTCATCGACGTCTCCGGCTCGATGAAGACCCCCGTCCCGTCGGCCAACAACGCCAGCCGGGAACAGGTGACCGTGGCGGCGGCCAGCCGGGGTCTGAACCTCTTCGACGACTCCTGGTCGATCGGCCTGTGGACCTTCTCCACCGAGCTGGTCGGCTCGCGGGACTGGCGGGAGATCGAGCCGATCAACCCGCTGTCGGGCAACCGGGGCAAGCTGGAGCAGGGGCTCGCCGGTATCCGCCCGTCCAGCGGTGACACCGGCCTGTACGACACCATGCTGGCGGCGTACAGGAACGTCCAGGACGGGTGGGAGCCCGGCCGGGTCAACTCGGTGGTGCTGTTCACCGACGGCAAGAACGAGGACAAGAACGGCATTTCGCAGAGTTCGCTGATCAGCCGGCTCAAGCAGCTCAACGACCCGGAGCGCCCGGTGCAGGTGGTCATCATCGGCATCGGTAGCGAGGTCTCCAAGGCCGAACTCCAGTCCATCACCAACGTCACCGGTGGCGGCGCCTTCGTCACCGAGGACCCGTCCAAGATCGGTGACATCTTCCTGAAGGCCATCGCGTTGCGCCCGAACGCACCGCGCTGAGCCCTCGCACAGTGCACAGGGGTCACTGCATTCGGTGAGAATCGGTTGCGGTGATGGGATTTCTCCGTCTCGGCGGCGAAAGAAAACTGACAGTAATGCGTCCGAAGCAATAGGTGAGCATCATTGTGGGGCAGGATGTCGGGAGCGCTCCGGCCGACCACCCCCTCCAGAGGTGAGCATCGGGCTCGGAGCCGACCAGTGTGATGTGGGGGAGGTTGGGTGACCTCGGCGACGCTGTCCACGCCCGTCCGTACCCCGCCGTCGGCGCCCGGTGGCCGATCGGCGGGTACCCGATCCCGGACCAGTCAGCGGGGCTACGTCCGGACGCTCGTGGTGCTGGACACCGCCGTGCTGTCGCTGGCGGTCCTCGCCGGCTACGCCACCCGCTTCGGTGATGCCGTGCCACGCGGCTCGGAGATCCCGTACGTGCTGGTCGCGCCGGCCCTGGTCCTGGTCTGGCTGGTCTCGCTCAAGGCGCTGCGCTGCTACGACGACCGGGTGCTCGGCTACGGTGCGGACGAGTACCGGCGGGTCAGCGGGGCGAGCCTGCGACTGGCCGGTGGGGTCGCGATCGCCGGCTACATCTTCGACGCCGGGGTCTCCCGGGGCTTCCTCGGCATCTCCTTCGCCGTCGGCACCGTCGGGCTGGTGGCCACCCGGTTCGCTGCCCGCAAGGCACTGCACCGGGCCCGCTGCCGGGGCGACGGCTGGTCCCGCCGGGTCCTCGTCGTCGGGGACACCGCGCACGTGCTGGAGCTGGTGCACACCCTGCGCCGGGAGCCGTACGCCGGCTACCACGTGGTGGGCGCGTGCATCCCCGACGCGCTGCTCGCCCCCGTACCGCAGCGGCTCAGCGACGTGCCGGTGGTGGGTTCCCTGCGGGGCATCCCCGAGGCCGCCGCCGCGATCGGCGCGGACACCGTCGCGGTCACCGCGTCCGGCGAGCTGACCGCGACCCGGCTGCGCCGGCTGGGCTGGCAGCTGGAGGGCACCGGGATCGACCTGGTCGTCGCCCCCGCCCTCACCGACGTCGCCGGCCCGCGCATCCACACCCGCCCGGTGGCCGGCCTGCCGCTGATCCACGTCGAGGCACCGGAGTTCCGGGGGGCCCGCAAGCTGGTCAAGGAGTTCGTCGACCGGTCCGCCGCCGCGGTGGCGCTGGCGCTGCTGCTGCCGCTGGTGGCGCTGATCGCGCTGGCCGTCCGGCTGGACAGCCGGGGGCCGGTGCTGTTCCGGCAGACCCGGGTCGGGCAGGGCGGCCGGGAGTTCGGGGTGCTGAAGTTCCGCACCATGGTGGTCAACGCCGACGCGATGCTGGCCGAGCTGGTCGCCCGCAACGAGACCAACGGCCTGATGTTCAAGATGCGCGACGACCCGCGGGTCACCCGGATCGGGCGGCTGCTGCGCAAGTGGTCGCTCGACGAACTGCCTCAGCTGGTCAACGTGCTGCTCGGCCAGATGAGCCTGGTCGGCCCGCGCCCGCCGCTGCCGTCCGAGGTGGCCCGCTACGACGGCGACGTGGCCCGCCGCCTGCTGGTCAAGCCGGGCATGACCGGCCTCTGGCAGGTCAGCGGCCGGTCCGACCTGAGCTGGGAGGACGGCATCCGGCTGGACCTCTACTACGTGGAGAACTGGTCGCTCGCCGCCGACCTGACCATCCTGTGGAAGACCTTCGGCGCGGTGCTGCGCGGGCGCGGAGCGTACTGACCGGCGGGCCCGGCACCGGGCCCGCCGGGCTCACTCCTGCGGGCCGGTCCAGTCCAGGCAGACGACCACCGCGTCGTCGACCAGGTCACCGGCGACGAAGGCGCGCAGGTCACCGATGAGCGAGCGGACCGCGTCCAGCGGCGTCATCGGTCCGGTACGCCGCAGGAAACGGTCCAGCGCCGTCTCGCCGTACCGGACGTGCCGCCCGGTCGCGTCGATCACGCCGTCGCTGAGCACGAACAGCCGGTCGCCACGGCGCAGCTCGAAGCTCTGGTGCCGGTAGTCGGTGCCCTCGAACATGCCCAGCGGGAACTGCTTGTCGAGCGCCTGCTCGCTGACCTCCCCGTCGCGCAGCAGCACCAGCCGGGGCGACCCGGCGTCCACCGCCGTCAGCACCCCGGTGGCCAGATCCAGCTCCATCACCAGGGCGGACAGGTGCTGTTCGCCCCGGTGCAGGGCGTAGACCGCCTGGTCGGCGAGGGCGACCTGGTCGGCGAGGGCCAACCCGCCCCGGCGCGCGTTGCGCAACGCGTGGGTGGCCAGCGCGGTGAGCATCGAGGCGGCCACCCCCTCACCGGTGCCGTTGATGGCCGACAGCCACAGCCGGGTGCCGTCGTCGGACCAGTCGAAACTGTCCCCGCGCACCGCGTAGGCCGGTTCGAGCTGGCCGGCGAGGCGGAACGACGGCCGGTCCCGGCTGCGCCCCGGCAGCAGTTCCCACTGCATCTCGGCGGCGAGGGTGAGCCGGCGGGCCCGGCGGGAGGCCCGGTAGACGTCGGTGCCGGCGGTGACGGCGGCCAACTCGTGCCCCAGGGCGGTGGCGATGCGGGTCAGCTCCCCGACCGCCGTCAGGTCGTCGGGCACCGGGGTCAACCGCAGCACCCCGCGCCGCTCACCCCGCATGCCGACGGGGAACCAGCCCACCCCGTCGGCGAGCACCGGCTGCTGGTGGTCGTAGCAGCGCCAGGCCGGGTGACCGGGCCCGGTCAGCGGGTCGCCGCCGCCCAGCGGCAGCAGCACCGACAGCCGGTAGTCGACCTGGAACAGCTCCACGTCGGTGATCCGGTACGACCGCTCCAGCTCGTCGGCGAGCCGTGCCAGCAGCAGGTCCGCGGGTGACTCGGTCAGCACCCGTCGGGCCCGGCACTCGGGTCCGCTTGTCACGTACGCCTCCTGACAGCGCAGATCCCCTGGTACGGGGGGTAGTCTCGGGCCCACCATGGCCGAAGAAAGTGGTCCTGACGGACCAGACGTGAGTATGGCCGCCGAGCTGGACGCCGCGACAGGGGCCCTGCTCTCCGTGTGGGAGGCGGCCCGGGAGAGCACCACCAGCCGGCTGTCCAGCGCGCAGCTACGTGCCGTCATGGTGGTCGAACGGCACGACGGGATCAACCTGCGCCGGCTCGCCACCCTGCTCAACATGCTGCTCTCCTCGGCGAGCCGGCTCTGCGACCGGCTGGTCGCCGCCGGCATGCTGGAGCGGGAGCCGGGCCGGTCTGACCGGCGGGAGATCGCCCTGCACCTGACCCCGGAGGCGACCCGCCTCCTGGTCGAGCTGCGCCGGGACCGCCGGCAGCGGCTCGCCGCCGTGCTGGCCGGGATGAGCGGCGAGGGCCGGACGGCGTTGCTGCGCGGGCTGGTGGAGTTCGACCGGGTGGCGCGGGCCCGGGAGGGGGAGGGCGGGCCGGTGGTCGAGTTGCCGTCCGCACCGCCCCCGCCGAGGGCCCGCCCCGGCGACGGCGCCCCGGCGGCCCGTTCGGCCTGACCCGGCGTCACAGGGTGGTGGCCAGCAGGGCCTGACGCAGGTAGTCCCCGGCACGGGGGTGCTCGGTCAGGGCGGTGGCGCACACCCGGAGCATGGTGTCCGGCAGTGCGGAGCCGTCCCGGGCGTCGGGCACCTCCGTCTGCCAGCGGACGAACTCGACCAGCAGCCCCGGGTCGCCGACCCGGATCGCCGCGGCCAGCGCGTCGACCAGCTGCGCGACCGCGCCGGCGACCTCCTCGACCCGGTCGGGCGTCGGGGCCACCTCGCGCAGCACGAGCTGCACGAGGTCGCGCCGGCGGCGCAGCACCGCGACGTACTCGTCGGCGCCGGTCGCCGGCCCGGAACCGGCGTGCGGTGCCGCGCACAGCGGGCCGGCCAGCAGCCGGGCCGCGTCCCGGGCGGTCGCCCCCCAGGCGGCGGCGCCGACGGCGGCGGCCCAGCGGCCGTCCGGGCCGAAACCCGGACCACCTGCCACCACCGGCACCCCGGCCGCCCGGCACGCCTCGATCATCCGCCCCGCCCGGATCAACCGGCTCGGCTGCACGCAGCTCAGCAGCACCGCGTCCGGGCCGGTCTGGTGCAGGTAGGAGACCAGGTGCCGGACCGGCACGCTGGCGCCGAGGAAGGTGACCCGCCAGCCGGCCGCGCGGACCACCTCGACGACGATCCGGGCGGCCAGCGCGTGCCACTCGCCCTCGACGCAGGCCATCACCACGTGCCCCCGCCCGCCCGTCGGGCCGCAGCGGGCGGCGACCGCCTCGACCACCTGCTCGCTGACGTGGGTGGCGGCGTGCTCCTGGGCGACGCTCCACCGGCCGGTCAGCCAGCGCAGCCCCACCTCGCGCTGGGTCACGGCGACCAGGTCCACCAGGACGTCGGCCACCGACGAGCCGGCGTCCAGCAACCCGGTCGCGATCCGGGTGGCGGCGGGCAGGTCGGCCCGGTCCAGGCAGTCGAGGTACGCCGCGACGACCTCCGGGCCCACCACGGCCGGCCCGGCCGGCGGGCCCGCAGCCGCGGCGGCCGGCCCGGCCGGTCGGCTCACGCCGGGTCCGCCGCGCGGACGGCCAGCATCGCGATGTCGTCGTGGCTCTCCCCGTCCAGCCACTCGTCGACGAGTTGGAGCAGCCAGTCGATCACGGCGGCGGGCGGCAGGCCGGCCACCGCGGCGAGCGACTGCCGCAGCCGCTGCTCGCCGAACATCTCGACGGCCGCCGCGCCGCCGCGTGCCTCGGTCACCCCGTCGGTGTACGCCAGCAGCAGCTCACCGGGGGCGAGGCGCACCTCAACCTCGACGAAGGTGGCCGAGGCGAACGCGCCGATCGGCATCCCGCCCACCCGGGCCTCGACGATGCTGCCGTCGGCGCGTACCACCAGCGGGGACGGGTGCCCGCCGCCGGCGATACGGACCCGCAGGCCGCCGTCATCCCCCGGTTCGGTGGTGCCCAGCAGCAGGGTGGTGAACTGGCTGCGCCGGGCGGCGTCGGGGGAGTCGAACAGCGCCCGGTTGAGCAGGGTGACGAGTTCCCGGGGACGTTGCTCGACCAGCCGCAGGGTCTGCAACGACTGGCGTACCCGGCCGGTGAGCACGGCCGCGCCGACCCCCTTGCCGCAGACGTCGCCGAGGGCGAACAGGGCGCCGGTGGCGGTGCGGAAGACCTCGTAGAAGTCGCCGCCGATGCGCAGGCTGTCCCCGGCGGAACGGTAACCGCCGGCGAGGGTGACGCCGGGCACCTGGGGCAGTTCCGGGGGGAGCAGGCTGTGCTGGAGCACCCGGGCCAGGTGGGCCTGCTCGCCGTAGAGTTCGGCGGCGGCGACCGCGGAGCCGGCACGGGCGGCGAACTCCCGGGCCAGCTCGATGTCGCGCTGGTCGAAGCCGGGTCGGCCGACCCGCCGGACCAGGATCAACGCGCCGGCCGGCCCGCCGGCGCTGGGCATCGGGCTGATCAGCACGGTGCCGGGGCGGCCGAAGTCCGGCGGCAGGACGGCGCCCAGGTCGGCCAGTTCGGCGTCGAGCCAGGGACTGAGGTCGGTGGTCGCGCCGCTGAGCGCCTCGACGAGCCCGGGGACCGCGCCGGTCAGCTCCGGGCCGGCGACCCCACCGACCGGGGCGGGGTCGCCGTCGGCGTACCGCAGCCAGTGCGGGACGTCCTCGCCGGGTTGCGGGGGCCGGTGCACGACCAGGGCCGCGTCGGCCAGGTAGGGCACGGGCAGCGTGACGGCGCTGCGCAGGGTCTGCTCGCGGTGCAACGAGAGCCCGAGCCGGCTGCCGGCCCGAGCCAGGAACGCGGTGCGGGAACGCTCGGCGAGCAGCGCGTCGGTGCGGGCGTGTTCGTCGGTGACGTCCCGCACGTACCAGGCGCAGCCCCCGCCGGCCAGCGGGCGGCAGACCCCGCGCAGCCGGCGTCCCCGGTGCTCGGCGTCGAACGTCGCGGCGTCCCCGGTGACCGCGCGGGCCAACGCCGGCACGGTGCCCGACGTCAGGTCGGTGCCGGGGGCCAGCTCGGGCAGGAGCTGCCCGGCCATCGCGTTGACCAGGGTGACCCGCCCGGCCCGGTCGGTGGTGACCACCGCCTCGGCGAGCCCGTCGAGCAGTTCCCGGGCGAGCTGCGGGTCGGCCGGCAGCGGGCCGTCCGGCGACGGGTGGGCCGGGGCGGGGGAGACCTGTCCGCCTCCGCTCACCGGGCCGGCGTGCCCGTCCCGGTGGGTCGTCGTCACCGCCGGTCGCCGGGCGCGTCGGTCTGTCGACCTCTGCGCATGCTGGGAGTGCTCTCCTCGGTAGGAATTCGTTGCCTCAGGGAAAGCGTACCGAGGTGGGCCGACGATCGGCCAGCGCGGAACCGGGGGTCATCCCGGGCGGGAGAGCCAGCCGGACGGCCGGGCGATGATCCGGCGTACCACCGCGCCGGCCCCGCCGACGGCGGCGGACTCGGCCCCGAGCGCCGCCGGACGGACGGTCACCGGGGACCACCCGCTGGTGAGCACCCGGGCGTCGAGTTCGGCCAGCACCGGCGGGCACAGCCACTGCGCTAGGGTCGCGTATCCGCCGCCGAGCACGACAGTGTCCAGGTCGAGCAGGTTCACCACCCCGGAGACGGCCACCCCGAGCGCCGTGCCGGCGGCGTGCAGCGCATCGAGCGCGGCCGGGTCGCCGGAGCAGGCCAGGTCGGCCAGCCGGCGGGCGGCGGTATCGGCCGGCAGGTCCACCCCGGCCAGCCCGGCCGCGACCAGCACGGCCTCCTGCCCGGCGTACGTCTCCAGGCAGCCGCGTGCCCCGCAGCGGCAGGTGGGGCCGCCCGGATCGACAGGTACGTGACCCAGTTCGCCGCTCCACCCCCGGGAGCCCCGGAACAGCGCCCCGTCGAGCACGATCCCGGCGCCGATGCCGATCTCGCCGGAGACGTGCAGGAAGCTCTGCGGGCCGCCGGGGCGGGCGTGCAGCTCACCCAGTGCGGCGAGGTTCGCCTCGTTCTCCACCACCAGCGGCGGCACCCCGTCGACCGGGTCGGTGAGGGCGGGGTGGTCGGCGAGCAGGGCCGGCACGTCGACGTCGCGCCAGCCGAGGTTGGGGGCGAGCCGGACCAGGCCGCGCGCGTCGACCAGCCCCGGCACGGCCAGCGCCGCCCCGGCCAGGCCGAGCCCGGCGGCGTCGGCGGCGGTTCGCGCCCGGCGGGCCAGGGCGACCAGGTCGGTGAGCGCGTCGGCGGGGGAGAGGGGGCGCAGGTCGACCCGGCGCACCTCGTGGTGCCGGACGGCGCCGGTGAGGTCGACCACGCAGGCGGCGAGGTAGTCGACGTTGACCTCCAGGCCGAGCCCCGCCGGCCCGGTGTCGCCGAGCAGCAGTCCCCGGGCGGGGCGGCCGGCGCCGGTGCGGGGCGCGGGGTCGGCCTCGGTGACCAGCCGGCCGGCGATCAGGTCGTCGACGACGGCCGACACGGTGGCCCGAGTCAGGCCGGTGTCGGCGGCGATCTCGGCCCGCGACGGCGGCCGGCCGGTGCTGGCGATCCGCCGCAGCACCACGGCGAGGTTGAGTTCGCGCAGGCTTCCCTGGCGGACCGCGCCGACGGTCCGGGTCTCGGTCACCCCTTGACAGTGCCACAGCACGGCCATTTAATTCAACCACTGAACAAATTGCGGGCGACACACCCACCGCCACCACCATCATCACCACCGGAGGTCTGCCATGGCACCCCGTCCCACCCCCGCCGACAAGTTCTCCTTCGGGCTCTGGACGGTGGGGTGGCAGGCCCGTGACCCGTTCGGCGACGCCACCCGCCCCGAACTGGACGCCGTCGAGGCCGTGCACCGGCTCGCCGAGCTGGGCGCGTACGGCATCACGTTCCACGACGACGACCTGATCCCGTTCGGCGCCGACAACGCCGCCCGGGAGGCGCAGCTCGCCCGGTTCCGCAAGGCCCTCGACGAGACCGGCCTGGTCGTGCCGATGGTCACCACCAACCTCTTCACCCACCCGGTGTTCAAGGACGGCGGCTTCACCAGCAACGACCGTGACGTCCGCCGCTACGCGCTGCGCAAGGTGCTGCGCAACGTCGACCTCGCCGCCGACCTGGGCGCCAAGACCTTCGTCATGTGGGGCGGCCGGGAAGGCTCCGAGTACGACGTCGCCAAGGACATCCGGGCCGCGCTGGACCGCTACCGCGAGGCCGTCGACGTGCTCTGCCAGTACGTCGTCGACCAGGGCTACGACCTGCGGTTCGCCATCGAGCCCAAGCCGAACGAGCCGCGCGGCGACATCCTGCTCCCCACCGTCGGGCACGCCCTGGCGTTCATCTCCGAGCTGGCCCGCCCCGAGATGGTCGGCCTCAACCCGGAGGTCGGGCACGAGCAGATGGCCGGCCTCAACTACGCCCACGGCATCGCCCAGGCGCTCTGGCAGGGCAAGCTGTTCCACCTCGACCTCAACGGCCAGCGCGGCATCAAGTACGACCAGGACCTGGTCTTCGGCCACGGCGACCTGATGAACGCGTTCGCCCTGGTCGACCTGCTGGAGAACGGCGGCCCCAACGGTGGTCCGGCGTACGACGGCCCGCGTCACTTCGACTACAAGCCCTCCCGCACCGAGGACATCGCCGGGGTGTGGGCGTCGGCCGAGGCCAACATGGCGACCTACCTGCTGCTCAAGGAGCGGGCGGCGGCGTTCCGGGCCGACCCGGAGGTGGTCGAGGCGCTCGCCGCCAGCAAGGTCGGCGAGCTGGCCAGCCCGACGCTGGGCGAGGGTGAGGGCTACGCCGGGCTGCTCGCCGACCGGTCCGCGTTCGAGGAGTTCGACGTGGACGCGACGGCCGCGAAGGGCTTCGCCTTCGTCCGGCTCAACCAGCTCGCCGTCGAGCACCTGCTCGGCGCGCGCTGAGGCGGCCCGGCATGCCGCTCGTCGCCGGGGTGGACTCGTCCACCCAGTCCTGCAAGGTGGTGATCCGGGACGCGGAGACCGGCGCGCTGGTCCGTGAGGGCCGCGCGCCGCACCCGGACGGCACCGAGGTCGACCCACGGGCCTGGTGGGATGCCCTGCTGGCCGCCGTCGAGGCGGCCGGCGGGCTGGCCGACGTGGCGGCCGTGTCGGTCGCCGGTCAGCAGCACGGCATGGTCTGCCTCGACGAGGTGGGCGAGGTCGTCCGGCCGGCGCTGCTGTGGAACGACACCCGGTCCGCCGACGCGGCCCGGGACCTGATCGCCGAGGCCGGCGGTGGGGAGACCGGCCGCCGGTTCTGGGCCGACGCGGTGGGGCTGGTCCCGGTGGCCAGCTTCACCGCCACCAAGCTGCGCTGGCTGGCCCGGCACGAGCCGGAGCACGCCGCCCGGGTCGCCGCCGTCTGCCTGCCGCACGACTGGCTGACCTGGCGGTTGGCGGGTGCCCCCGGCCTGGCGGCGCTGCGCACCGACCGGGGTGACGCCAGCGGCACCGGCTACTGGTCCCCGGTGACCGGGCAGTACCGTCCCGACCTGCTGGAGAAGGCGTTCGGTCGGGTCGTCGAGGTGCCCACGGTGCTCGGTCCGGCCGCGCAGGCCGGCGTGCTCGACCCGGCCGTGCTCGGCGACGGCCGGGCGGTGCCGGGCGGGGACGTCCTGCTCGGCCCCGGCACCGGGGACAATGCCGCCGCCGCGCTGGGGGTCGGTGCCGGTCCGGGCGACGTGGTCGTCTCGATCGGCACCTCGGGCACGGTCTTCGCGGTGGCGGACACGCCGGCCGCCGACGCCGGTGGCGCGGTGGCCGGGTTCGCCGACGCGACCGGCCGGTTCCTGCCGCTGGTCTGCACGCTCAACGCGGCCCGGGTGCTCGACTCGGCGGCGACGCTGCTCGGCGTCGACCTCGACACCCTGTCCGAGCTGGCGTTGAGCGCCCCGCCCGGGGCCGACGGCCTGGTCATGGTGCCCTACCTGGAGGGTGAGCGGACCCCGGACCGCCCCACCGCCACCGGCTCGGTGCACGGCCTCACCCTGCGTACCGCCACCCCGGCGCACCTGGCCCGGGCGGCGGTGGAGGGGATGCTCTGTGCGCTGGCCGACGGACTCGACGCGCTGGTCGCCCAGGGCGCGACGGTCGAGCGGGTGATCCTGGTCGGCGGCGGCGCCCGCTCGGCGGCGGTCCGCCGGATCGCGCCGCAGGTCTTCGGCCGTCCCGTGGTGGTGCCCCCGCCCGGGGAGTACGTCGCCGACGGCGCGGCCCGCCAGGCCGCCTGGGTCGCCCTGGGCGGCGCGACGCCGCCCACCTGGGAGCCGAAGGACACCGAGGAGTACGCGGCGGAGCCCGTCCCCGCCATCCGCCAGCGGTATGCCGAGGCCCGCGACCACACCCTCGACCGGGTGGCCGTGCCGGGGGAGTGACCCACCCGACCGACGATGTCGGCCGGTGACCGGCGCACGGGGGCCGGTCACCGGCCGACGGCCGGTCCCGCCCCGCGTGGCCCGGCCCGCGTGGCCCCGCCCGGCGGGGGTGCCCGTCGGGTCGGGAGGCGCACCTGGTTGGCTGCCGGACATGACCGGCAGCAGGATCTCCCGGCGCGGGAACGCGGCGCACCGCCTCTACAGCGTCGTGGTGTTCGTGGTGCTCGCCTCCCTGGACAACGTGGCGATCGGCCTGGTGCCCCCGCTGTACGGGCCGATCTCCGGGGCGCTGGGCGTACCGCAGCGGATGCTCGGCCTGGTCACGGCGGTGAGCTTCCTGGTCAGTGCGGTCGCGGCGGTGGCCTGGGCGTACGTCGGCGACCGGACCAACCGCAAGCCGCTGCTGATGGTCGGCACGCTGGTCTGGGCGGCCGGCACCGGGGGCAGCGCGTTCGCCACCGGCTTCCCGACGTTCCTCGCCGCGCAACTGGTGGCCGCGGTCGGGTTGGGCGCGGTCGGCTCGGTCGGGTTCTCCGTGGTCACCGACCTGATCTCCCCGCGCCGCCGGGGGCTGGTGATGAGCTTCTGGGGGCTGTCGCAGGGGGTCGGCACCCTGGCCGGGACGCTCACCGGCGGGCTGCTCGGCGCGACCGACTGGCGACGCCCGTTCCTGCTGCTCACCGTCGTCGGTCTGGGCGCGACGGTCGCCTATCTGCTGACCTACGACATCCGGCGCGGGCAGAGCGAACCGGAGCTGGCCGCGGCGATCGAGGCCGGCGTCGAGTACGACTACCGGATCACCCGCTCCGACCTGCCGCGCATCCTGGGCCGACGGACCAACCGGTGGCTGATCCTGCAGGGCCTCACCGCGCAGGCGGCGTTCGGTTCGCTGGTGTGGCTGCCGGTGCTGTTCGCCGAGCGGGCGCAGGAGCAGGGCTACTCGACGGCGACGGCGGTCGTGGTGGGCAGCGTCTTCGCCACCCTGTTCCAGCTCGGTGGGGTGTTCTCCATCGTCGGCGGGCTGGCCGGGGACGCGCTGCAACGGCGTACCCCCCGGGGCAGGGCGCTGGTCGCGGCGGTCGGCGTGCTCGCGGCGCTGCCGTTCTACCTGGTGTTGTTCTTCGTGCCGATCCGGATCGACGTGCCCGACGGCGGCGGCACCGGTGCGGTGGTGGGTGCCGTGCTGGCCAGCGTGGTGACCGAGCCGACGGTCGGGCTGAGCCTGCTCACCGCCGTCGTCGCGTTGGCGTTGACCTCGGCGAACTCGCCGAACTGGTTCGCCCTGATCGCCGACGTCAACCCGCCGGAGCACCGGGGCACCGTCTACAGCCTGGGCAACCTGGTCAACGGGGTCGGCCGGGCCGCCGGCAACGGGCTGGTCGGCGCGGCCTTCCACGCGCTGCGGGCGGCCTTCCCGCCGCCGCTCAACTACGCCGTCGGGCTGGCCGCGTTCCAGCTCTTCTTCATCCCCACCGGGCTGATGTACTGGCTGGCCTCCCGCACGTCGCCCGGCGACATCGCCGCCGTGGGTGACCTGCTGCACGACCGCGCCGACCGCCACTGACCTGCTGGTGCCGGCCCCGCCCCGGGCTGGTTCTGCGCCGGTTGGTCTCGCGTCGGTTGGTCTGACGTCGGGTGGGTGTCGTACCGGGCTGCCCGTTCCCGCATCGACGGTCGCCATGCGGGCGTCCGTGCTGTCAGCGCCTGTCGCCTGTGCGCAAGCTCCTTGTGCCGCCCCCGTCCGGCGCAACTGGTAGCTGTCGCTGTCGGGGATGGATACCTCGGTCGGGTCCTTTCGAGCTGATGACGCCAACGAATCACCGCCAGGGGCGGGATCGGGTACGACCGAACCACCGCCCCGGGGAGACGGCTCGCCGCAGATCCGGGTCGCCGGTGACCTCACCCCGTGAATCGTTGACGCCATCAGCTCGAAAGGACGCGAAGAGCATTACCAAGGTCGCCGTGTCCCTCCGGGGCCTGCCGCCAGCCTCACACCGGTCCCGGCACGCCCCCGGCATCAGCATCAGGAACCCCGCCACCCCGCCACCCCTGCCACCAGGCCACCCCTGCCACCCCGGCCCGGTCCGGTCCGAAGTCCGGTCTGAACCGACCCTCGGTCCGAACTCCACCCCGGCCCGGTCCGAACCCACCCCGGCCCGGGTCCGAACTCCGGCCCCGGACCGGCTGGGCGCCGGGGCCGGGGCCGGAGTTCAGGGCCGGGGGTGGGTCAGGAGTGCCGCACCCAGACCGTGACGTCGGTGGGGACCCGACCGTCGGCGTCCAGCGGCGCGCTGCTGTGCAGCAGCTCCCCGGCCGGCGGCGGCACCGCGGCCGTGCCGAAGTTGGTCAGCACGGTCAGCCCGCCGTTGCGGAAACTCAGCACCTCGTCGCCCGAGGAGAGCCACTCCAGCGTCCCCCGACCCAGGGCGTGCTCGCGGCGCAGCCGCAACGCGGTCCGGTAGGTCTCGTACGTCGAACCGGGCACCCCCCGCTGCCGGTCCAGGGCGTACTCGGCCCACAGCGGCGGCTGCGGCAGCCAACTGGCGTCGGCCGGGCCGAAGCCGTACGACGGGGCGTCGGCCTCCCACGGGATCGGCACCCGGCAGCCGTCCCGACCGCGCTGGGTGTGGCCGCTGCGTTCCCAGGTCGGGTCCTGCCGGGACTCGTCGGGCAGCGTGGTGTGCTCCGGCAGCCCCAACTCCTCACCCTGGTAGAGGTAGGCCGAGCCGGGCAGGGCGAGCATCAGCAGGGTGGCCGCCCGGCCCCGGCGCAGGCCCAGCGCGGCGTCCGGCTGGGGGTCGCCGATGCCGATGCCGTTGGGCCGCCCGCCCTGGGCGGACAGCCCCAGCCGGGAGGCGTGCCGGATGACGTCGTGGTTGGACAGCACCCAGGTGGTGGGGGCCCCGACCGCGTCGGTGGCCTCCAGCGAGCGGGTGATCACCGCATACTGGGCGGGAGCCGTCCAGGCGGCGAGCAGGTACTCGAAGTTGAACGCCTGGTGCATCTCGTCGGGGCGGACGTAGCGGGCGATCCGTTCGGCCGGCTCCACCCACGCCTCGGCGACAAGGATCCGGTCGCCGTCGTAGGAGTCCAGCACCCGCCGCCACTCGCGGTAGACCTCGTGGACGCCGTCCTGGTCCCACATCGGCGGGCGCGGCTTGTCCGCCTCGTTGCCGGAGAGGATCTCCTGCGGCTCCTCCCAGTTGGCCAGGTCGGCCTGCTTGATCAGGCCGTGCGCCACGTCCACCCGGAAACCGTCGACGCCCCGGTCCAGCCAGAACCGGAGCACGTCGAGGAACTCGGCGCGGATCTCCGGGTTGTCCCAGTTGAGGTCCGGCTGGGCGGTGTCGAACAGGTGCAGGTACCACTGGCCGGGCCGGCCGTCGGGCTCGACGAGCCGGGTCCAGGCGGGGCCGCCGAAGACGCTCTGCCAGTCGTTGGGGGGCTCCGCACCGTCCGGGCCGAGACCGTCGCGGAAGATGTACCGGCCCCGCTCGGGGCTGCCGGGGGCGGCGGCGACGGCGGCCCGGAACCACCGGTGCGCCGACGAGGTGTGGTTGGGGACCAGGTCGACGATGACCCTGAGACCCTTCGTGCGGGCTTCGGCGATCAACCTGTCGGCGTCGGCCAGGCTGCCGAACAGCGGGTCGACGTCACGGTAGTCGGCGACGTCGTAGCCCGCGTCGGCCTGCGGCGACGGGTAGAACGGCGACAGCCAGACGGCGTCGACACCCAGCTCGGCCAGGTGACCGAGCCGGGCGGTGATGCCGGGCAGGTCACCGATGCCGTCACCGTCGGAGTCGGCGAAGGAACGCGGATAGATCTGGTAGATGACGGCCTCGGTCCACCATCCGGGTGCCACGCCCACGGACTGTTCCTGCTGCCTCGCGTCGGTGTTCAGAGCCTTCTCCCTGTGTCGAGCCGGTCGAGCCGTGCGGTCGAATCCGTTCAGTTTGCCCGGGGCGGGCCGGTCGATTCCCGTACCACCAGGCGAGTGGGCAGGATCACCGGCGGGTGCGGCGCGGGGGCGTCCGCCCCGGCTGCGCGCGGGGCCGGCACCCGGCCGGCGTCCGGCTCGGCGGCGGCGACGCCCAGCGGGTCGAGCAGCATCCGGGCGGCGAGCCGGCCCTGCTCGGCGGCGGGTTGGGCGATGGTGGTCAACCCGAGCACGGCGGACAGGTCGTGGTCGTCCACGCCGATCACGCTGACGTCCTGCGGGACGCGCAGCCCGGCGTCGCGCAGCGCGGTCATCGCGCCCATCGCGATCTCGTCGCAGGCGGCGAAGATCGCCGTCGGTGGTTCGCCCCGGGCCAGCAGCTCGACGGTGGCCCGGTTGCCGCCGTCGATGGTGAACTGCGACTCCATGTCCAGGCGGGGGTCGGGGCGTAGCCCGGCGCGGCGCAGCGCCTCCTGGTAGCCCCGGCGGCGGTCGGTGTGGGTGGTGAAGGCCAGCTCGTCGTCGGGGTCGCCGGAGATGTGGGCGATCCGTCGGTGGCCCAGGTCGAGCAGGTGCCGGGTGGCCGTCCGCGCCGCGGCCACGTCGTCGATCCGCACGCAGGGCCAGCCGGGGACGGTGCTACCGGAGCTGATCGTGATGCCGGGCAGGTGCAACTCGGCCAGGGCGGTCAGGTCGGCCGGGCGCAGCGGGGTGGCGACCAGCATGATCGCGTCCACCCGCTTGTGCAGGTTGGCGGTGCGCAGCACCCGTTGCCGCACCTGCTCGCGCCCGCCGAGGTTGTAGAGCAGCAGGTCGTAGCCGGACTGGTGGAGGAAGTCCTCGACCGCCTCGACGACGGTGCCGAAGAACCACCTGGTGATCCGGGGCACCACCACGGCGACCGTGCCGGTGCGGCCACCGGCCAGCCGGGAGGCGCTCGGTGAGACCGCGTACTGGAGCTGTTCGGCGGCGGCGAGCACCCGGCGGCGGGTCGCGGCCGACACCGTCGGCAGGCCGCGCAACGCCCGGGAGACCGTGGCCGTGGAGACCCCGGCCAGCCGGGCCACGTCGTCGATTCTCGTCACGCTGTCGTTCCCCCGCTCCGCGCCGACCCCCGTCGCCGCCCGGCAGCACCGGGCGGCGACGGACGGCCGTCAACCCTTGACGCTCCCGGCGAGCAGGCCACGCACGAAGAAGCGCTGCAACGACAGGAACACCACCAGCGGTACGACGATCGAGACGAACGCGCCGGCGGTGAGCCGCTGCCACTCGTTGCCCCGGGTGCCGGCCATCTCGGCCAGGCGCACGGTGAGCGGGGCGGTCTCGTTGCCGCCACCGGCGAAGATCAGCGCGACCAGCAGGTCGTTCCAGACCCAGAGGAACTGGAAGATGCCGAACGCCGCCAGCGCCGGGGTGATCAGCGGCAGCACGATGGTGCGGAAGATCTTGGGGTGGGTGGCCCCGTCGACCCGGGCCGCCTCCATCAGGTCCCGGGGGAGCTGCGAGATGAAGTTGTGCAGCAGGAACACCGCGAAGGGCAGGGCGAAGCAGGTGTGCGCGAACCACACCTGGGCGAACTTCTGCTCGTCCACCAGGTTCCAGGCCGGCATGAGCTGGACGCCGGCGAGGGTGACCCCGGTGGAGAAGAACTTCAGCAGCGGCACCAGGGCCATCTGCAACGGCACGATCTGCATCGCGAAGATCGCGATGTAGAGCCAGTCCCGTCCCCGGAAGTTGATCCAGGCCAACGCGTACGCGGCGAGTGAGGCGAACGCCAGCGGGAAGAGCACCGACGGGATGGTGATGGCCAGCGAGTTGATGAAGTAGCTGGCCAGCTGACCCGACGACGAGGAGGAGCCGAACAGGACGTCCTGGTAGTTCTCCAGGGTGAACTGCGGGTCGGTGAAGAAGGTCCACCACCCGGTGGACTTGATCTCGGCCTCGGGCCGGAACGAGGAGACGAACAGGCCGAACGTCGGGATCGTCCAGAGCAGCGCGATGACGATCGAGACCAGGGTGGCCGTACGGCTGTTGAGCCGGCTACGGACCCGGCCGGCGGCGCTCGTCGGCTTCCCGGTGGCCTGGGCCCCGGCTCCGACGGTGGGCGTGGCGGTGGTCATCTCAGCCCTCCCGCTGTTGACGCAGGTTGCGGATCTGGTAGATCACGATCGGGATCACCAGGATGAAGAGGAAGACCGCCAGGGCGGAGCCCTGCCCGTTCTCGCCGTACCGGAACGCCTGGTTGTACATCTCGTTGGCGATCACGCTGGTGTCGTAGTTGCCGTTGGTGGCGGTCCGGACGATGTCGAAGACCTTCAGCGTGGCGATCGACAGGGTCACCACGACCACGATCAGCGCGGGCCGGATGCTCGGCATGGTGATCTGCCAGAACATCTGCCACGGGCTGACCCCGTCGAGGCGGGCCGCTTCGACGATGTCCGCCGGGATCGCCTTGATCGCGGCGGAGAGCACGACCATGGCGAAACCGGCCTGGATCCACACCATGATCACGATGAGCAGGAAGGTGTTCAGCGGTGAGTCGAGCAGCCACTGCCGGGGTTCACCGCCGAGGCTGACCACGATCTGGTTGAGCAGGCCGATCTGGTCCTGCTCCTCGCTGCGGTAGGCGTAGACGAACTTCCAGATGATGCTGGCCCCGACGAACGAGATCGCCATCGGCAGGAAGATCAGTGACTTGGCGATGGACTCGAACCGGGCCTTGTCCACCATCACGGCGTAGAGCAGGCCGAACGTGGTGGCCACCAGCGGCACCAGCAGCACCCAGATCAGGGTGTTGAGCAGCACCCGGACGATCGAGTCCTCGGAGAACATCCAGCCGTAGTTGCGCAGCCCCACCCAGTCGTTGCTGCCGGCGTCCATGAAGGAGAGCAGCACGGTGCGCAGCGCCGGCACCACCAGCCCGACGGAGAGCAGCAGCAGCGTCGGCAGCAGGAAGAAGAGCGCGAACAGGCCCTCCCTCGGCTTGCGTCGGCGGGGCAGGGGGCCGCCACCGGTCGAGGCGGCGACCAGCTGCGCCTCCCGACGGCGGGTGAACCAGGCCGGCACCACGTCGAGGAGCAGGAGCAGACCGCCCACCACCGCGACGAAAGCGATCAGCCCGTACATCAGCATGAGGAACTTCGGCTGTTCCTCAGCGAAGTCGAACTCCATCGACCCTCCCTCTCAAGGGTTCGTATCCGACGGGTGGCCCGGTCCGCACCGTGCGGACCGGGCCACCCGTCTCAGATCACTTCCAGCTGTTCTCGATGCCGTTCAGCACCGTGGTGGTGTCCTTGCCGTTGATCCAGTCGACCATGCCCTTCCAGAAGGTGCCGTTGCCGACCGCGGCCGGCATCAGGTCGGAGCCGTCGAAGCGGAAGACGGTCTTCGGGTCCTGGAGGATGCCCACGGAGAGCTTGTCCACCGGGTTCGGGACGTTGGCCAGGTCGAGCTTCTTGTTCGCCGACACCCAGTCACCGATCTTGGCGCGGCTGTTGGCGTACTCGCCGGAGGCGAGGTAGGTCTGCACCGCCTGGACCTCGGGACGGTCGGTGAAGGCCGCGACGAACTCGCCGCCACCCAGCACCGGCTTGCCCTTGGCCGCGTCGATCGACGGGAAGTAGAACGCGAAGACGTCGCCGTCCTCGGCCACCTTGGTGCCCTCGGGCCACTGGTTGGCGTAGAAGGACGCCTGCCGGTGCAGGGCGCACTTGCCGGTGGTGATCGGCACGCCGGCCTCCTGGAAGGAGGTGGTGGCGATGCTCTTCACGCCGCCGAAGCCGCCGTTGACGTACTTGTCGTTCTTGAGGATGGTGCCGGCCCGGTTGAGGGCGTCGGCGACCTGCGGGCTGTTGAACGGGATGCCGTGGGTGGTCCACTGGTCGTAGACCTCGGGCCCGGCCGTACGCAGCAGCACGTCCTCGATCCAGTCGGTGGCCGGCCAGCCGGTGGCGTCACCGGACTCGATGCCGGCGCACCACGGCTTGGTGCCGCTGGCCGCGATCGTGTCGGAGAGCTTGATCAGCTCGTCCCAGGTGGTCGGGACCGCCCAGCCCTTCTCCTTGAAGGTCTTCGGCGAGTACCAGACGAACGACTTGACGTTCGAGCCCAGCGGGGCGCCGTAGAACTGGCCGTTGATGGTGGTGTACTTCAGCCAGTCGGGGGAGAAGTTCGCCTCGGCCTCGGTCTTGGTGGCGGCGGCGACGGGCTTGAGGTTGCCGCCGTCGACGAACCGCTTGACCAGGCCCGGCTGCGGGATGAAGGCCAGGTCGGGCGCGTTGCCGCCCTGCACCCGGACGGGGAGCTGGGCCTCGAACTCGCCGGAGCCCTCGTGGTCGATCTCGATGCCGGTGCAGTCCTCGAACTGCTTCCAGGACTGGGCCAGCCGGTCGGCCTCGATGTCCCGGATCGACGAGTAGATCGTGACCTTCTTGCCGTCGTTGTCACCGTACTTCTCGTATGCGGCGCATTCGGCCGAACCCGCGTTGCTGCTCTTCTTGTCGTTGCCGGTGCCACAGGCGGCGGCGCCGAGCGCCAGCCCCAGCACGCCGGCGATCGCGAGAGCCTGGCGTGATCTGGCAAACGCCATGCCGTTCTCCTTCCTTGCCGGCGCGCCCACAGGTGGGGGAACCCGACGCCGGTCCGATGAGTCGTCCCCACATGTAAGCGCTTGCATGCCGATCGGTCCACCCCCTGGCGGACACGGCCCGGTAACAATCCCGAAATCCCCTCATCGCAGGTGGAGGCGCTCCCACCCGTGCTCACCGAGTAGGGGTCGACAGGGGTAGGCGCGGGTTGGCATCGATGGCGATATCTGCCACCCTCAACGCAAGACATTGAAGGATCTCGACATCGGAGGTGTGCGGTGCGCAGACGGTGGAGCCTGCTGGCGGCGGCCCTGTTGGTCACCGGGACCCTGGTCCCGGCCGGTCCGGCCTGGGCCGCGCCCACGTTCAAGGTGCCCTTCCCCTGCAACCAGTCCTGGTCGGGTCAGACCCGGTCGGACCACAGCCCGGCGAACGCGATCGACTTCAACCGCACCGACGACCAGGGCGATCCGGTGGTCGCCAGTGCCCCGGGCACCGTCGACCGGGTCACCGACCTCGGTGGCACGAGCTACGGCAAGTACGTCCGGATCGACCACGGCGGCGGCTACACGACCTACTACGCCCACCTCAACGGCTTCAACGTCTCGGTCGGCCAGAAGGTCGGCTACGGCAAGGTGATCGGCTGGGTCGGTAGCACCGGCGGCTCCACCGGCCCGCACCTGCACTACGAGCAGCGCCTCAACGGCGACGACATCAAGGTCAAGTTCAACGGCACGCTCGCGCTGTACTGGGGCACCAAGACGTACACCAGCGGCAACGGCTGCTCCAGCGGCACCGGGTCGGGCACGGTCGACACCGCCGGCTCCCCGCTGACCGTGCGTTCCGGGCCGGGCACCGGCTACGCGTCGGTCGGCACGGTCGCCGACGGCGCCACGGTCACCATCGGCTGCCAGACCAGCGGCACCACGGTCACCGGCACCTTCGGCACCAGCTCGATCTGGGACCGGATCGGCTCCGGCCGGTTCATCGCCGACGCCTACGTCTACACCGGCCACGACGGCTACATCCCCAACGTGCCCCGCTGCTGACCCCGTCGGGCACCGGGCCGCCGGGCCCGGTGCCCGGTCAGCCGTTGAGCCGCCAGATCGAGAAGTTCAACGCGGCGGCGAAGGTGACCCAGGCCCAGTAGGGCAGCAGCAGGGCCGCCGCCGGCCGCCGGACCCGCCAGAAGGCGACCACCGTCACCGCGATCGCCAGCCACATCAGCACGATCTCGGCGAAGGCCAGGCCGTAGCGTCCCGCGCCGAAGAACAGCGGGGTCCAGATCGCGTTGAGCACCAGCTGGACCGTCCACGCCCACAGCGCCGGGCCGAAGCCGACCCGCCGCCAGACCAGCCAGCCGGCGACCGCGATCAGCGCGTACAACACGGTCCAGACCGGGCCGAACAGCCAACCCGGCGGGGCCCAGGCCGGCTGCTGGAGCGAGGCGTACTCGTCGCGGGTGCCGGACACCCCCAACCCGCCGATCGCGGCGGCGACCGCGACGGCCGCGCCGAAGCCGAGCAGCACCCACCAGGTTCGCGCCGTGCCGGTCCGCCGGTCGCTCCGGGTTATCTCCATGGTCAAGATATTTCCCGGGTACGCGATCCCAAACCCGTTGCGGCCCCCGGACAGCACAGCGCCGGGGTCGTCGGTGCCGGACGCTCCTGTCTGGGAGGACGGAGCTTCCGGGGGCGACGACCCCGGCGGGTCAGGTGCGGGTACCGGCGTCAATTGAAGATGCTGACACCACCCGGGCCGACCAGAAGGCCGACGACGATGAGGACGATGCCCCACAGGATCTGCCGGCGGAACAGCGCGAGGATGCCGGCGACCACGAGTACGACTGCGAGAATCCAGAGAATCAGCTCCATGGCTGCTGAATACCCGGCGTCCCGATTCCGAAAACCTGCTTCTCAGTCGATCTGATCACCGCCGAGGTGGAAGACGCTGTACGCCTGTTTGATCACCGGATGGGCGACGTTGCGTACGCGTACCCCGCCCGGGGTGACACCACGTTCGCTGCCGGCGTGCGCGTGCCCGTGCAGGGCGAGCGCGGTCGGCGCCGAGTCGATCGCCTGACCGAGCTGGTACGACCCGAGGAACGGGTAGATCTCCAGCGGCTCGCCGGCCAGGGTGTCCGGCACCGGGGCGTAGTGGGTCAGCGCGACGAGCAGGTCGCAGTCCAGCCCGCGCAGCGCCTCGCCCAACGCCGCCGCGCTCTCGTTGCTGGTCCGGACGAACGACTTCATCTCCGGCTCGCCGAAGTCGCTGGCGCACCGCCCGGCGAACCCGCCGCCGAAGCCCTTGACGCCGGCCACCCCGAGCCGGCCGCCGGGGCACTCCAGCACCGTCCCGGTCCCCTCCAGCACGGTGATCCCGGCATCCTCCAGCACCTTGACCACCTGCGGCACCTGGTCGCACTGGTGGTCGTGGTTGCCCAGCACGGTGACCACCGGCACCCCGAGCCCGCCGAACTCCTCGGCGACGCAGCGCGCCTCGGCCTCGGTGCCGTGCCGGGTCAGGTCGCCGGCGAGCAGCAGCACGTCGGCGCAGTCGGGCAGCTCCTCCAGGGCCGGGCGGAACCGGCCCAGCACGTCGGCGTCCAGGTGCACGTCGCCGACCGCGGCGATCCGGATCATCGGGTCCTCCTCACGGCAGCTCCTCGACCTGCACCGGCGCCTGGGTGCGGATCACCCCGATGTCGCTGGTGATCGCCTCGTCGGGGAACCGTTCGGCCACCCGGCGCAGGATCTCCGCCCGGCGCTGCGGGCTCTCCACCTCGCCGGTGAGGACCAGTCCCGGTTCCCGGCGGACCACGGTGATGCCCTGCTCGGCGACGTCCGGGTCCTCGGTCAGCAGCCGTTGGATCTCCGCCTCGACGTAGGCGTCCGGCGGGCCGGCGCTGTGCTCGGTCACGGGGTCTCCCTTCCCTCGGGGATGCGGGCGTACGGCACCGGCGTGCCGCCGTACGGGACGACGTCGAGCCGGTCCAGCAGCATCAGGAACGCTTCGGCGTACGGCGAGTGCTGGGTCTCCTTGCGTACCCGCTCCCAGTCGATCTGTTCGCGCAGCGACCGGGCCAGCGGCAGCCCCCGGGCGAAGTCGCAGTAGTGCTGGGAGAAGCTGAGCAGCTTGTGCACCATCAGCCGGGTCGCCGAGAGCACCGGCATGCGGATGGCGTCCACCGGGCGGACCACCGTGTCGGCGAGGGTCTCGCGGGTCACCGGGGTCTCCACCGGCCGGTGGATCAGGTCCACCATCCGCCCGTCGTCGTAGACCTTGACCAGCCAGTCCTCCGGCGGGCGCTCGGCGGTGAAGCCCTCGTCGGTCAGCGCCTGCAGGGCCCGCTCGACGTCCGCCTCCTGGAGCAGGAAGTCCACGTCGTGCTCGCTGGAGTGGCCGCCGTGGGCGTAGACGGCGAAGCTGCCGCCGAGGGCGAAGGGGATCTCGTTCTGCTTGAGCACGGCGGCGACCCGCTTGAGGGTGTGCAGGAGGCTGACGTCCCCGCGCTCGGCCATCTGGTCTCTCCCGTCGTGAACGGTCGGTGGGAAATGACGTTGCGTACCCGGCGGTCCGCCCGCCCACACCTGCCGGGCGTGCCGGTCCGGTCATCGCGCCCGTCCGGGCATCGACCGGACGGGCGGGATGCGCCCGTCGGATATCCTGGGCAGGGTGGCCAGATCGCGGCGCGCGACCGACGGTGGGACCCGACTGCGGCGCGTCGCGCTGATCGGCATCGACGGTTCCGGCAAGACCACCCAGGCGTACCGGCTCGCCGCCGCCCTCACCTCGGCCGGGCGACCCGCCACCTACCACCGCAACGCGGGCGGCCGGCGCTGGCTGGGCCGGCTCGCCGCCCGGTTCGGCCGGGCCGACGCGCAGCTGCTGGTGGGCCGGGACGGGATGCTCGCGGTGGAGTCCGTGCTGCGCTGGCTGGCGATCGCCGCCGCGCTGCTCAGTTGCCTGGTGACCGGCCGTACCGCCGTGATGGACCGCTACTCCGCCTGCCAGTACGCCAGCATCCGGGCGCACGGTGGGCAGCGGTGGGAGCGGCTGGCCCGGGCCGGCTACCGGGTCTTCCCCGCACCACAGGTCACCTTCCTGCTCGCGGTCGACCCGGTCGAGGCGTACCGGCGGATCGAGCGGCGGGGCGAGGACCACGAGACGATGGGTTGGCTGACCGCCGCCGACGCGGCCTACCGGTCGCTGCCCGAGTACCCGGGTTTCGTGGTGGTCGATGCCGGCGGCGGGCCCGACGAGGTGTCCCGGCGGATCCGCGCGCACCTGGCGCGCTGGTTGCCGCCGGAGGAGGCCGGGCCGGTCGTCGATGATCCGCCGGACGGCACCGGGCCGTCCACCCCGCAGGCCGCCGGCGGGCCCCGCGAGCCGGTCGCCGCGCAGACCCGCCCGTAGACCGAGCCGATTCCACCGGACCGGCCGAGGCGCGTCAGGCTGCGCAACTGGGAGTCTGGGCCGGCACGCCCCCGGAGCGGGGGATACTTCCTGTCGGATACGCGCGGTCGTGGTTGACGCTCGCGGCTCATGAAAGTAAGTTTCATCCGTGGCGAAAAGTCCGAAGATTTCCGCGAGTCACGAGCCGGGTGGACTCATCGTCCACATCAGTGGCCTGCTCCCGTCGCTGTCCCCCGCCGAGCAGCGGGTCGCCCGACTGGTCGTCGCCGACCCGGCCGATGCCGCCCGACGGACGATCACCGACCTCGCCACCGCCGCCGAGACCTCCGAGGCCACCGTCATCCGGTTCTGCCGGTCCGTCGGCATGGACGGCTACCCGCAGTTGCGGATCCGGCTCGCCGCCGAGGCCGCGCGCCGCATCGAGCCGCCGGACGCCCGGGTGGTCGGCGGGGACATCCCGCCCGGTGCCGACCTGGCCCAGATCATCGCCACCATCTCCTTCAACGACGCGCGGGCCGTCGAGGAGACCGCCGAGCAGCTCGACCCGGCCGTCTGCGAGCAGGTCGTCGAGGCGATCGTCAGCGCCGGCCGGATCGAGGTCTACGGTGCCGGCGCGAGCGGGTTCGTCGCCTCGGACTTCCAGCAGAAGCTGCACCGCATCGGTCGGGTGGCGTTCTCCTTCCCCGACGTGCACACCGCGCTGACCTCCGCCGCCCTGCTCGGCAGGGGCGACGTGGCGATCGGCATCTCGCACAGCGGCACCACCTCCGACGTGATCGAGGTGCTCGAACAGGCCCGCTCCCGGGGGGCGGTCACCGTCGCGCTGACCAACTTCCCCCGCTCGCCGATCACCGAACGGGCCGACTTCGTCCTCACCACCGCCGCCCGCGAGACGACCTACCGGTCCGGGGCGATGGCCAGCCGGCTCGCCCAGCTCACCGTGGTGGACTGCCTCTTCGTCGGGGTGGCCGCCCGGAACCGGACCCGGACCCGGCGGGCGCTGGAGGTCACCGCCGAGGCGGTGCGAACACGCCGGGTCGGCGGCGGTCGGAGGCGCTCGTGACCGCCGGTCGGGTCGGGCCGGACGACGTGGTGGGGCAGCGGGGCGGCGAGGGCGTGGTCGACCTGCGGCCGGTGGTCCGCGTCGGGGCTCCGACCGAACAGCGCAACCCGCACAGCACCGACCTCGACCTGATGTCGACCCGGGACGTGCTCACCGTGATCAACGACGCCGACCGGCGGGTGCCGGCGGCGGTGGCCGCCGTCCTGGACGAGATCGCGGTGACCGTCGACCTCGCGGTGACCGCACTGCGCGGCGGTCACCGGGTGCACTACTTCGGGGCGGGCACGTCCGGCCGCCTCGGGGTGATCGACGCCGCCGAGCTGGCCCCCACCTTCAACTCCCCGCGCGGCTGGTTCTGCGCCCACCTGGCCGGCGGGCCGGACGCGATGTGGCAGGCCGTGGAGGACGCCGAGGACGACCTGGCCGGCGGGGCCGACGAGGCCGCCAGGTGCGTCACCGCCGGGGACCTGGTGGTGGGGCTGGCGGCGAGCGGACGCACCCCGTACGTCCTGGGCGCACTCGACGCGGCCCGGCAGCGGGGGGCCGCGACCGTGCTGCTGTGCGCCAATCCGGAGGTCCGGGCGGCGGCCGGGGTCGACGTGGTCATCGGGGTCGACACCGGTCCCGAGGTGGTGACCGGCTCGACCCGGATGAAGGCGGGCACCGCGCAGAAGCTGGTGCTGAACACCTTCTCCACGGCGGTGATGGTGCGGCTGGGGCGGGTCTACTCCAACCTCATGATCGATATGGTGGCCACCAACGCCAAGCTGCGGGGCCGGATGATCTCCATCCTGATCGAGGCGACCGGCTGCTCCGAGGAGGTCTCCCGGCGGGCTCTGCACGAGGCCGACGGCGACCTGAAGACGGCACTGGTCTCGCTGCTGTCCGGGGCCGGGACCGACGCGGCCCGCGCCGCGCTGGCCCGGACCGCGCACCAGGTCCGGGGTGCCATCGCCCTGCTCGCCTCCTGACCGCCCCGCCGGCCGACCCTGCCGAGGGTGCGCGGGGGTGTCACCCTGCGGGGGTGACACAGAACACCGTGTCGCCGGGACGTCCGCCACGCCACGGATTGTTGTTCGGGGCGTGGGGTAATCCAGGACCGCCTGGTGAACCGACCGGTCCACCGGCCCGTATCTGGCAGTGACTCCGGTCGCAGCCGGACGGTGACGAGGATCGCGGTTTACCGGGGCGCCGCAATGACGCGGGGCCCGGCGTACCACCGCCGACAACCGTGCCGACCAGCGGCGATCGCGCAGCCGGCAGCCGGCCCCACGGGGCCGCTGACAGCAAACGTGGACCGGGCTTTCAGCTGGTACTCAGGCATTCGTGACACTTTCGACTCACGACATGGAATCCCCGACCCGTCTCGACTGTTGTGCAGGTGTCAGCACCGGCGGGCAGCAGGGGCGTTGCACGGGGGAGGGCTGATGGACGTGGGGATGGCAAGGAACCGGGCAACCGGCGCGAGCGAGGGGACCGTGGACACCGTGGACAAGAACATCGGCATGCGAACCGACGAGGTCGCCGAGGAGCGTGACCTGGTCGGCGTCTACCTTCACGAGATCTCCCGGACGCCACTGCTGGACGCCGCCAAGGAGGTCGACCTCTCCAAGGCGATCGAGGCCGGCCTCTACGCCGAGCACCTGCTCGGCGAGGACCGCGTCCCCGCCGGGGTCGACCGGGACGACCTGGAGCGGCTGGTCGTCGAGGGGGAGCGGGCGAAGGATCTCTTCATCCGGGCCAACCTGCGACTGGTCGTCTCGATCGCCCGCCGGTACGTGCGCTCCGGGATGCCCATGCTGGACCTGATCCAGGAGGGCAACACCGGTCTGGTGCGCGCGGTCGAGAAGTTCGACTACGAGCGGGGCTACAAGTTCTCCACCTACGCCACCTGGTGGATCCGGCAGGCGATCAGCCGGGCCATCGCGCAGCAGGAACGCACCGTCCGGCTGCCCGTGCACTTGGTCGAGGACGTCAACCGGATGCGCAACGTGGCCCGGCAGCTCACCCGTGAGCTGGGTGGCGACCCGGAGCCGGAGCAGATCGCGGCCGCCCTCGGCGTCACCGTCGAGCGGGTCAACGAGCTGGTCCGCTGGTCGCAGGACACGGTGTCGCTGGACACCCCGGTCGGGGACGACGGCGACACCAACCTCGGTGACCTGGTCGCCGACAGCGACGCCCCGTCCCCGGAGGACATCGTCCTCACCGGGTTGGAGCGGCAGCGCATCGAGGGCCTGCTCAACCACCTCGACGACCGGTCCGCCGGCATCATGCGGGCCCGGTACGGCCTGGAGGACGGGCGGGAGCACTCGCTCACCGAGGTGGCGTCCCGCTTCTCGCTCTCCCGGGAGCGCATCCGCCAGCTGGAGATCCAGGCGCTCGGCCGGCTGCGTGAGCTGGCCCGCGCGGAGGGCCTCCAGGCGGCCTGAGCTGGCCGTCCCGCAGGTGACCTGAGCTGGTAGTAATGACGGCGAACGGCCGGCGTCCGATAGGGGGACGCCGGCCGTTCGCCGTTGTCGTGCCGGTCAGCGGACCCGGCCGTAGCCGGCGATGCTCATCATGTTCATCTTCCGCTTGAGCACGTTGCGCCCGGCACTCGGCGCGTCGATCACCTGACCGTCGCCGACGTAGAGCGCGACGTGTCCCAGCCCCGAATAGAAGACGAGGTCACCGGGGCGCAGCTCGCTACGGCTGACCCGGGAGGTGGCGTTCCACTGCATCGCCGCGTTGTGCGGCAGCCGCTTGCCGGCGGACCGCCAGGCGGCGAGCGTCAGGCCGGAGCAGTCGTACCCGCGGGGCCCTTCGGCCCCCCAGACGTACGGCTTGCCGATCGCCCCGTAGGCGTACCGGACGGCGGCCCCGGCACCGCCGGAGACGGCCGGCGTGTCGGAGGTGTCGGGTGGCGTCGCGCTCTTCGGCTTCTTGACCGGGGCCTCGGTCGCCCGACCGTACGCCGCCCGCCGCATGTCGTAGAGCTTCGACAGATCCTGCTCGATCCGCTTCTTGGTCTTGGTGAGCGCCTTCGACTGGGCGGCCTGCCTGGCGAGCGTCGCGTCCAGCTTGGCCTTCTGGTCGAGCAGCGCCCGCTGGTCGGCGGTGTACCCGTCGATCTGCTGTTGCCGGTGCCGGGTGAGCTGGTCGAGGGTGCCGAGCCGGTCGACCAGCGAGCCACCGGCCGGGTCGAGGATCGCCTCGGCCGTCCGCAACCCACCGGTCTTGTACGCGGTGGCCGCGATCTCGCCCACCGCCGCCCGGCTCTGGGCGGCCTGGGCCTCCAGGGGGCCGATCCGCGCGTGCAGTCCGGCCGCGGTGGCCTGGTTCGTCTTTATCTCCTCGTTGAGCTTGTTGTACGACTCGACGATCCGTTCCAGCTCGGCCGAGGACCGCTCGATCCGGGCGGTGAGGTCGGCGACCGAGGGCTCGGCCCGGACCGGGGCCGACGGGGCGATCAACGCGGCCGACAGGCCGGCGACCACCAGGGTGCGCAGCAGCATCCGTAAGGACGACAAGAGCGGAAGACTCCTCTCCCACCGGTCACCGGAGGATGCTGAGCCCCCGGCGACACCGGCCCGGGCCCGTCCGGATGGACGGCCGTGTACCGAGCCGGCCCGATCAACCTAACCTGTGGCGGGAGTGACGCGCAGACAAAGCAGCGGCGAATGTTGGCTGAGCGCTCCGGCGGGTCGTTGTGGCAGGTGACACCGCTGATGCGGGACGGACGGCCGGTGCCCGGGTTCTGCGAGGTGTGCGAGGAAGGTCTGATTCGTCGTTCCAGACGGATACCGGTGTGGAACGCGTGCTAATAGTCGGATAAAACCGGAATGGTGGTCAGATGCCGGCGACGCGGGGACGTCGCGCTCGCCGGATGTGTCGGAAATCGGAGAGCGGTCCGGGCGGGTCGGCACCAGACTGGAGCCCCGGCCGGGAATCCCGCCGTACGCAGGTGGCGTGGTGGTGGGGCGACCGGCTCCGTCGGCCCCGGGAGGACGCCGTGCAGGCAGACCGCGCCAGCACCCGACCGCCACACTGGTCCCGACCGACCACCCTGCTCTACGCCCGGCCCGGCATCGTGGTGACCACCGAACGGTTCACCGCCGGCCGCAGCAGCTACGCCGTCGCCGACCTCACCCACCTGCGTACCGGCCGCGGGCCGCACGACCGGCTCGCCGTCCGGGTCGTCACCTGCGCCGCCGTCGGGGCGGGCACCGTCGGCGTCCTGCTCGGTTTCACCGGCGGGCTGGAACGACTCACCGCCGGGGCCTACCTGGCGCTGGGTGTGGTGTGCCTGCTGCCGGTGCTGCTGGTGCTGCTCGGCGACCGCTGGCGGCCACCGGCGCACGAGCTGTACGGCCACTGCCACGGCACCGAGCTGCTGCTGTTCAGCAGCGACGACCGGGAGCAGTTCGAGCAGGTGGTCGACGCCCTGCACCGGGCCCGGGAGCAGCACCGCTACCCCGACGCGGACGACCCGTCACCCACGGCCACCTACTGGCGACCGGCCCGCTGAGGCGGCGGCCCGTGCCGCCCGGTACGGGCCGCCGCCTCAGCGGGCCGGCGTGGTCCGGTCGGGCGGCGGCCGGTTCCGGGTCAGCGGCCGACCGGCTCCGGCGTACGGGTCGGCGCGCTGGCCGCCAGTTCGCGGGTCACCTTGCGTTCCGCGACGAACGACACGAACGGCACCGTGCCGGCGAGCATCACCAGCAGCATCCGCTTGAGCGGCCAGTCCACCCGCCGGCCCAGGTCGAAGGTGGCGGCCAGGTAGAGCAGGTAGAGCCAGCCGTGCGCGGTGCCGACGACGGCCACCACGATCGGCTCGTCGAACGCGTACTTCAGCGGCATGCCGATCAGCACCAGCACGGCCAGCGCCACGCCCACGATCCAGGCGATCACGCGGTACCGGGTAAGGGCTCCGCCCACCGTCGTCCGTCCTTCCGACCGGCCTCAGCCGGGATAGTCGCCGGGCCTCGCGCCCGGATTGTCGTTCAACCAGGTCAGATAGCGGTTGTACGCGGCCAGGTCGGCGTCGTCCGCGCCGTCGACCGGGGCCGCCGGCACCCGGGCGACCCGCACCGGCCGCCGCACCACCGGGGTACCCGGCCCGGGGGTGGCCGGCTCGGCCGGTGCCGCCCCGGCCGGCGGGGGCGCGGCGGTGGGGGCGCGTAGCGCGTGCCGGACCTCCCGCCACCAGACGAAGACCACGAAACCGGCGAAGATCGGCCACTCCACCGCGTACGCCCAGCTCAGCGTGTTACCGGAAGCGGCCCGGCTGATCTGCCACCAGCCCAGCGCCAGGAATCCCGTGACCAGGACGACCAGGGCCACGTGGCGGACGATCCACGCCGGTGTCCAGAGCCGCTTCATGCCGTCGAGGGTACCGGGAGGACCCGGCGTCTCCGACGCGACGTCGTAGTCGCCGCGCCGTCGGGCGGTCCGCCGCCGCCGCGCCGCTGGTTTGGTGCCAGCCCGGCTGGGCAACCGTCTAGACAGCCAGACCAGTCGAACCCGAGGGGACGACATGACCGACTCAGCACACCGCTCCGACGACTCCAGCACCGAACAGCGCATGCCGCAATGGGACGGTGACCACGTCCACCGGGCCGCCACCGTGGTCACCGAGACCGACGGCGAGCTGCTCGGGGTGGACCCGGCGGAGCTCGCCGACGACGACCTGATCCGCGAGTTGCAGAGCCTGCACCGCACCCGGCTCGACACGCTGCGCCACGCCGCCGACTCGGCGCTCGCCAACCACCTGCGCCGCACCGCCGAGCTGGAGACCGAGTACCTGGCCCGGCACCCCGGCCGCGAGGTGGACCCGCACCGGCTGCGGGACGCCTGATGGGCACCCGCGCCGAGCGCGGCATGTCCGCGCCGCCCGAGGTGGTGTTCAGCACCGCCACCGACCCCGAGCGGATCGACGCCTGGCTGCCCGGGGCGCTGCGGACCGACGGCCCGACCCCGAGCAGCCGCTCCGACGACGAACTGCACGCCCGCTGGGACGGCCCCGACGGCACGGCCGAGCTACGGGTCGCCCCGGCCGACGCCGGTGGGGCCCGGGTCCGGCTGGACCTGCCCGCGGGCGCGGACGCCGGCCTGGCCGACGAGTCGCTTGCCAACCTCGAACGTGAGGTCGCCGAGAACCTGACCGCAGGTTGACCCCACCCGCCCACCCCGACGCGCCGCACCCGACGGTGCGGCCCACGAACGAGGAGAACCGGTGACCGACGGTGGTCTGAAGCAGAAG
Source organism: Micromonospora sp. WMMD723 (assembly GCF_049863385.1). NCBI lineage: Bacteria > Bacillati > Actinomycetota > Actinomycetes > Micromonosporales > Micromonosporaceae > Micromonospora > Micromonospora sp. WMMD723. Next base: position 606,065 of record NZ_JBMKNR010000001.1, on the reverse strand, counting down.
GTGGCGCGGCTGCGCCAGGCGTACGCGCCGCACGAGCACCGACCGCTGGGCGGCTACCTGGCGGCGATGGGCACGTACGCCGGGGTGACCGCCTCCATCGCGGCGCTGGTGAAGGCGACCGGCCGGCCGGTGCCCGAACGGCCCTCCCCGGGTGACGTGGTGCTGCTCGCCGTCGCCACCCACAAGCTGAGCCGGCTGCTGTCCAAGGACGCGGTGACCAGCCCGCTGCGGGCCCCGTTCACCCGCTACGACCGGCCGATCGGCAGCGGCGAGGTGATGGAACAGGTCCGCGACCAGGGCAGCTCCACCCGGCACGCGATCGGTGAGCTGCTGAGCTGCCCGTTCTGCCTGGCCGTCTGGGTGGCCACCGGGCTCACCGGCGGCCTGGTGCTGGCCCCCCGGCTGACCCGGCTGGTGGCGACCGCGCTGACCGCCGTCGCCGCGTCCGACTTCCTCCAGATGGGGTACGCGGTGGCGCAGCAGGCCGCCGAGGGTGGGCGGCACGACGAGGGGTGACCCGTACGCGGAAGGGGCCGGCGGATCGTGTCCGCCGGCCCCTTTCCGTCATCCGTCGCCGCCCGCTCAGGTGGGGGTGGTGCCGTGGTCCTCGCCGGCCCAGCCGCGCGACGCCTCCGGTTCCCGCTCGTCGGCGTCCGCGCCGGTGATCACGTCGCGGTCGACCGCCGTCTTGTCGTGCTCGTTGGCGAAGTCCGGTTCGGGCAGGGTGTCCAGCCCCTCGGGGGGTTGGCCGAGGGCGGGCATCCGCTCGTGGTGTTCTGTCTGGTCGGACATCTCGATCTCCTCTCGCCGGCGTCGCCGGTCAGCCCGCCGACCCGCCCAGCAGGTCGGCCACCTCGTCGACCGCGTACTCCCCCTCGGGGAGGGCGGCGACCCGGGTGAGCAGCTCCGCCGGCAGGTCCGCCCCCACCGCCGAGCGGTAGATGTCGGCCTGGCTGAGCCGTTCCTGGCCGTGGTAGATCTCATCCAGCAGCTCGTCGAGCTGCCGGAGGTCCGGCTGGGCGGTCCCGGGCAGGTCGTCGGGCGTGGCTGCGTCGTCGGTCACCCCGCCCTGCTACCCGGGGCCGAAACGGTCAAACCCGTCAGGCCGGGGTGGGCAGGGCGGCCCGGCGGGCCCGCACCGCGACGGCGAGCCGCTCCAGCACCTCTGCCGTGGTGTCCCAGCCGATGCAGGCGTCGGTGACCGACCGGCCGTAGGTCAGCTCCCGGGTCGGGTCGAGATCCTGGCGGCCCTCCAGCAGGAAACTCTCCAGCATGATGCCGACGATGCCGCGCTGCCCGGCGGCGAGCTGGGCGGCCACGTCGTCGGCCACCCTGGGCTGGTTGCGGTGGTCCTTGCCGCTGTTGGCGTGGCTGGCGTCGACCACCAGCCGCTCCGGCAGCCCGGCCGCCCGCAGTAGTTCCAACGCCCCGGCCACCGATTCGGCGTCGTAGTTGGGGCGGCCCCCGCCGCCGCGCAGCACCAGGTGCCCGTCGGCGTTGCCCCGGGTGTGCATGATCGCCGGGGTGCCCGAGACGTCGATGCCGGGGAAGACGTGCGGTACCCCGGCGGCCCGGATCGCGTCCACGGCGGTGCCGATGCTGCCGTCGGGGCGGTTCTTCATGCCGATCGGCATGGACAGGCCGGAGGCGAGCTGCCGGTGCACCTGGCTCTCCACCGTCCGGGCACCGATCGCGCCCCAGGCCACCGTGTCGGCGATGTACTGCGGGGTGATCGGGTCGAGGAACTCGCAGCCCACCGGGAGCCCCAGCCGGACCACGTCGCGCAGCAGCGCCCGCGCGGTGCGCAGGCCGGTGTTCACGTCGCCGGAACCGTCGAGCGCCGGATCGTTGATCAGGCCCTTCCAGCCGACCGTGGAGCGCGGCTTCTCGAAGTAGACCCGCATCACCACCAGCAGGTCGTCGGCGTGCCGGTCGGCGGCGGCGCGCAGCAGGTGCGCGTACTCCAGCGCCGCCGCCGGGTCGTGCACCGAGCACGGGCCGACCACCACCAGCAGACGGTCGTCGGCGCGGTCGAGCACCCGGCCGACGTCGCGCCGGCCGGCCAGCACGGCCGAGGCCAGCGGCGGGTCCAGGGGCAGCTCGTGCAGGAGCAGGGCGGGGGTGGTCAGCGGCACGACACGGTCGATCCGTTGGTCGATGACCGCGCCGTTGTCCGGGGTGGGCCCGTTGTCCGGGGTCGTCACGGTGGGAGTCCTTCCGCCGACCGTGCCCGGGGCCGGTGCCCGGGTCGAGCCGGCTGCTCGTAAACAGAAGGGCAGGAAGCTCGAAGGCTCCTGCCCGGCCGGCTCGAAACGCGGTGACGTCAGCTCATGGTGAGGTCACCGGCTCCGCAGCCGGCTGCCTAAACCATGGATACGTACGCGTCACGCCGGTAAGCGTACCCGAGGCGGAGGCAAGGACTCATCCGCCCGTCGGCCAACCCTCGCCTGACGTTCATCTCCGTCACTGCCACCGTCGGTAACTTCGGCGGCACCGCTCGCATCCCCCGGAGGTTCCGATGGACCGTCGTACCGTCCTGCGCGCCACCGTCGCCGGTGGGGCCGCCGTCTTCGCCGGCAGCCTCTGGTCCGGCGTCGCGTCGGCCGCACCGGCCCAACCCGGCACCGGTCCGGCACCAACCAGAACTGCGCCGGTGGCGCGATGCCGTGGGGCACCTGGCTCTCCTGCGAGGAGACCAGCCGGGGCTTCGTCTACGAGACCTACCCGCAGGGCGGCACCGCCGCGGTGCAGCGCCCGGCGCTGGGCCGGTTCAAGCACGAGGCGGCGGCCGACCCGGTCCGCCAGGTGGTCTACCTGACCGAGGACGAGACCGACGGTTGCTTCTACCGGTTCCGCCCCACCGTGTGGGGTGACCTCTCCGCAGGCACCCTGGAGGTGCTGGTCGCCGGCACCGCCACCAGCGGCGCGGTGAGCTGGGCCCGGGTGCCCGACCCGGACGGCTCGCCGACGGCGACCCGCAACCAGGTCGCCGGGGCGAAGCGGTTCACCGGCGGCGAGGGCTGCTGGTACGCCGACGGCACCTGCTGGTTCACCACCAAGGGCGACAACCGGGTCTGGGCGTACGACGCGGTCGGCCAGCGCATCGACCTGGCGTACGACGACTCGCTGGTGACCGGCGGCACCGCCCCGCTGACCGGGGTGGACAACATCACCGGCACCCGCTCCGGTGACCTCTACGTCGCCGAGGACGGCGGCGACATGGAGATCAACCTGATCACCCCGACCGGGGTGGTGACGCCGTTCCTGCGGATCACCGGGCAGTCCTCGTCGGAGATCACCGGCCCGGCGTTCTCCCCGGACGGCAGCCGGCTCTACTTCTCCTCCCAGCGTGGCACGGCCGGGATCTCCGCCGGGGGCATCACCTACGAGGTGCGCGGCCCGTTCCGCTGACCCGGTGGGTCGGCGGCGGTGGGTCGGCGTGACGGGCGGGGCGGCTGGGTAACAGGATGCGCATGACCCACGAGCAGAGCGATCAGGACCGGGTGGAGTCCCGGGCCCACCTGCTGCCCGAGGAGGCAGCGGTCGGCAGCGACGACCCGCAGGCCCAGGCCGAGGCGATCCTCGCCGAGTCGGACCTCCGCGAGGCCGACCAGGGGGCCGCCCCCGACACGGTGCTGGAGCACCGCACCTCCGAAGAGACCGTCCCCCCGATCGAACCCCCCGACTGACCCGTCCCGACCGCTGACCCGCAGGCCCCGGTGGCGACACGTCGCCACCGGGGCGTGGAGATCGGATAGCGTCGGGTCATGCCCGACAGCGGTTACCCCTGGCCCATCGAGACGACCCGACTGGACAACGGCCTGCGCGTGGTGGTGAGCGAGGACCGCACCGCACCGGCGGTCGCGGTCAACCTGTGGTACGACGTGGGCTCCCGGCACGAGCCGACGGGACAGACCGGCTTCGCCCACCTCTTCGAGCACCTGATGTTCGAGGGCTCAGTCAACGTCGCCAAGACCGAACACATGAAACTGATCCAGGGCGCCGGTGGCTCGCTCAACGCCACCACCAACCCGGACCGGACGAACTACTTCGAGACCGTCCCGGCCGAACACCTGGAACTGGCCCTGTGGCTGGAGGCCGACCGGATGGGCGGGCTGGTCCCCGCGCTCACCCAGGAGACGCTGGACAACCAGCGGGACGTGGTCAAGAACGAGCGGCGGCAACGCTACGAGAACGTCCCGTACGGCGACGCCTGGCTGCGGCTGCTCCCGCTGCTCTACCCGCCGGGGCACCCGTACCACCACGCGACGATCGGGTCGATGGCCGACCTGAACGCCGCCGACCTGGGCACCTTCCAGGCGTTCCACCAGACGTACTACGCGCCCGACAACGCCGTGCTGACCGTGGTCGGCGACGCCACCGCCGCCGAGGTGTTCACGCTGGCGCAGCGGTACTTCGGGGCGATCCCGGCCCGCGGTGACATCCCCGCCGCACCGGACGGGCACACCGTCGCCGGCACCGGCCGACCCGTCGTCGAGACGGTCACCGCCGACGTGCCGGCCGCCCGGGTCTACGTCGCGCACCGCACCCACCCGTTCGGCAGCCCCGGCTACGACGTGGCCACGGTGGCCGTCACGGTGCTCGGCAGCGGCCGGGGCAGCCGGCTCTACCAGCGCCTCGCCGACGGCGAACGGCTCGCCCAACCCGACCTGGTCGGGGCGTACGGGGTGGACCTGGCGCACGCCCCGGCACCGGTGATCGCCACCGCCACCGCCCGCCCCGGGGTGAGCGCCGAACAGCTCGCCGCCGGGGTCGCCGAGGTGGTCGACGAACTCGCCACCGTGCCGGTCACCGCCGCCGAACTCGACCGGGCCAAGGCGCTGCTCAGCACCGCCTGGTGGCGGCAGATGTCCACCGTGGACGGCCGGGCCGACGCGCTCGGTCGGTACGCCACCCAGTTCGGCGACCCGGCGAAGACCGCCGACCGGCTGCCCGGCTGGCTGTCGGTGACCGCCGGGCAGATCGCCGAGCTGGCCGCCGACCTGCTCACCCCCGCCGACCGGGTGACCCTGACCTACCTGCCGGAGGAGACCCGATGACGCTGATCACCACCCGGCCGGGTCCGGGCACCGCCCGCCCGTACCGGTTCCCGACCGTGGTCCGGCGGGACGTCGCCGGTGGCCGGGTGGTCGCCGCGCACCTGCCCGGCCAGAACCTCGCCGTCGCGCTGCTGCTGCTCGACGCGGGCGCCGGCCGGGAACCGGTGGGCAAGGAGGGTCTCGGTGCGGTGCTGGCCAAGGCGCTGGAGGAGGGCACCGCGCAGCGGGACGCCACCGGGTACGCCCTCGCCGTCGAGGGCCTCGGCACCGAACTGGCCACCGGGCTGGACTGGGACAGCTTCCAGGTCAGCGTCCAGGTGCCGGTGGACCGCCTCGGTGCGGCGGTGGAACTGCTCGCCGAGGCGGTACGGACGCCCCGGCTCGACCCCGACGACGTGCGCCGGGTCCGCGACGACGAGGCGACCGCGCTGCGGATGGACTGGGCCAACCCCGGCCCGCGCGCCGACGCGGTGCTGCGCGCCGACCTGTTCGGCGCGGACAACAGGTGGGGCCGCCCGCTCTACGGCGACCCCGGCTCAGTGGCCGGGCTCGACGTGGAGGACGTCACCGTCTTCCACTCCGAGTGGTTCCTGCGCCCCGGCACCCTGATCGTCGCCGGTGACCTGGACCGCCTCGACCTGGACGCGTTGGGCGCGGCGGCGTTCGCCGGCACCGGCGGCGGCCCCGCCGAGCGGGGCGGCCCGATCGAGGTGCCGCTGCCCGCCGGCCGGCGGATCATCCTGGTGGACCGGCCCGGGTCGGTGCAGTCCACGCTGCGGCTGGGCCACCCGGCACCGCACCGCGCCCACCCCGACCACGTGCCGATGACGCTCGCCGGCACCGTGCTGGGCGGGGCGTTCACCTCCCGGCTCAACCACCTGATCCGCGAGGTACGCGGCTACACGTACGGCATCCGGGGCGACTTCGCCTCGTCCCGCCGGTTCGGCCGGTTCGCGGTCAGCTCCGGCGTGCAGACGGCGGTGACCGCGCCGGCCCTGGTCGAGGCGGTCGGCGAGATCAGCCGTACCCGGGCCGGCGGGGTGACCGAGGACGAGCTGGCGGTGGCCCGGTCCTGGCGGGCCGGGCAGCTCTCGGTCGAGTTGCAGAGCCCCCGGGCGATCGCCTCGGCGTTGACCACCCTGGTCGTGCACGACCTGCCCGACGACTACCACGCCCGGCTGCGGGAGGCGCTGCTCGCCGCCGACGTCGAGCAGGTGTCGGCCGCCGCCGCCACCCACCTGCACCCGGAGGCGCTGACCCTGGTCGTCGAGGGCGACGCGGCGGCGATCCGGGACGAGCTGGTCGCCTCCGGGCTCGGCGAGGTGACCGACCACGTCGGCTGACCGGCGTCGGCGCGACCGGGGCGGTGTGATTCCGGTCGCGCCGCCCCGGGAGCGCCGGGTCGGACCGGCGGTGCGGATGCTGCGGCCGGACGGCCCGGCCACGGCCGATCTTCCGGGGCGTCGGGGCGTACCGTCGGGGGTTTCCGGTAGGGCGACCGGCACGGGCGGTGACCGGACGGGCGGGCCGTGACCCGGGCGGTGGGAAAGGCTTCCCGGTGTGGGCCTGCGGCTGGGTAGCCTCGCGGGCATGAGGATCGGCATTGTGGGAGCCACCGGCCAGGTCGGTGGGGTCATGCGGCAGGTGTTGGCGGAACGCGAGTTCCCGGCGGAGCAGGTGCGGTTGTTCGCCTCGGCCCGGTCGGCCGGGCGTGCCCTGCCCTGGCGGGACGGCGAGGTCACCGTGGAGGACGCGGCCACGGCCGACTACTCCGGGCTGGACATCGTGCTGTTCTCCGCCGGCAAGGGCACCGCGAAGGAGTTGGCCCCCCGGGTCGCCGCGACCGGCGCCGTGGTGATCGACAACTCGTCGGCGTTCCGTACCGACCCGCAGGTGCCACTGGTCGTCGCCGAGGTCAACCCGCACGCCCTGGCCGACCGGCCGAAGGGCATCGTCGCCAACCCGAACTGCACCACGATGGCCGCGATGCCGGTGCTGCGTCCGCTGCACGACGAGGCCGGCCTGGTCAGCCTGGTCGTCGCCACCTACCAGGCGGTCTCCGGGGCCGGCCTGGCCGGTGTCGCCGAGCTGGACGAGCAGGTCCGCAAGGTCGTCGAGGGGGCCACCGCGTTGACCCACGACGGGTCGGCCGTCGAGTTCCCCGCGCCGCGCTCGTTCGCCCGGCCGATCGCCTTCAACGTGCTCCCGCTGGCCGGTTCGATCGTCGACGACGGCTCGTTCGAGACCGACGAGGAGCAGAAGCTGCGCAACGAGAGCCGCAAGATCCTGGAGATCCCCGAGCTGAAGGTCTCCGGCACCTGCGTCCGGGTGCCCGTGTTCACCGGCCACTCGTTGCAGATCAACGCCCGGTTCGCCAGGCCGATCACCCCGCAGCGGGCCCGGGAACTGCTCGACGGCGCGCCGGGGGTGGCGCTGTCGGACGTCCCGACGCCGTTGCAGGCGGCCGGCCAGGACCCGACGTACGTCGGTCGGCTGCGCGCCGACGAGACCGTCGAGCACGGCCTCGCGCTGTTCTGCGCCAACGACAACCTGCGCAAGGGTGCCGCGCTGAACGCCGTGCAGCTCGCCGAGCTGGTCGCCGCCGAACTGCGCTGAGCGGGGTGTTACCTGCTCGGGGCCGGCGGGTAGACCGCCGTGCCGACACCGAGAGGGGAGCACCATGACAACGGTCGGAGAGTTCATGACGACCCGGTTGGTGACGATGGACGGCAACGACACCCTCGCCGCCGCCGCGCAGGAGATGCGGGACAGCGCGATCGGCGACGTGGTGGTGACCAGCGGCGACGACGTCGTCGGAATCGTGACGGACCGGGACATCACCGTCCGAGGCGTCGCCGAGGACCTCGACCCGAACCGCACCCGGCTCCAGGAGATCACCAGCCGGGACGTCATCACGATCAGCCAGTACGACGACGCGGTCGCCGCCGCCGAGCTGATGCGCACCTACGCCGTACGCCGGCTGCCGGTGGTCGACGACGGTCGGCTGGTGGGCCTGGTGTCGGTGGGTGACCTCGCGGTGGAACGGGAACCCCAGTCGGTGCTCGCGGACATCAGCGCCGACGACCCCAACAACTGACGTCCGCCCCACCGACGCCGGCCCCCGGAACTCGTCCGGGGGCCGGCGTCGTCGTGCGCACCGGTCGGGTTCACCCGATCCGGGCGAGGTTGACGCCGGGCGGGGCGGGGACCCCGTGCGGGTACCGGCAGATCGAGGCGACGACGGGGGAGAGGGCCCGATGGTGGACGCGACCACGAGGTTCTTCGAGAGCCTGAACCGGCGGGATCACGAGCCGCTGCTGGACAAGGCGGCCGGGACACTGCGTTTCGATCTGCACGAGGGGGCGCAGACCACCCACTGGCTGCTACGGGTGGACCGGGGGAAGCTCACGGTCAGCCAGGAGGACCGGGAGGCCGACACCGTCATCGGCACCACGCCGGCGCTGTTCGAGGAGATCGCCGCGGGGCGGGAGAACGGCCTGGCGGCGGTGCTGCGCGGCGACATGACGGTGACCGGTGACGCCCGGCTGGTGGTGCAGATCGAACGGATCTTCCCCGGTTCCCCGGACGCGCAGGGGCCGCGCCGGCTCCACCATCGGGAGGTGCGGTGATGGGACAGAGCAACACGATCCGGATCCTGGACGGCAACACGTTCGTCGTCTCCGAGGAGACCGGTGACATCGAGGCGACGCCGACCGAGCCGACCGGGCTGTTCTCCCTGGACATGCGGTTCCTGTCCCGTTGGGTGCTGACCATCAACGGGGAACGGCTCAACGCGTTGTCCTACGACGACCTCCAGTACTACGAGGCGCGGTTCTTCCTGGTGCCGGGGATGGCCACCCACTACGTCGACGCCAAGCTGTCGATCATCCGGGAGCGCGCGGTCGGCGGCAGCTTCCGCGAGAAGCTGACCATCCTCAACCACGACGAGAAGGCGGTCGACCTGGAGATCCGGATGGACGCCGGGGCCGACTTCGCCGACCTCTTCCAGGTCAAGGACGAGATCCTGAACAAGAAGGGCGAGCTGTACGCCGAGGCCGGGTCCGACCGGCTGCGGCTGGGCTACCGGCGGGGCAACTTCGTGCGGGAGACGGTCATCTCGTCGTCCCGGCCGGCCCGCTACGACCGCAACGGGTTCGCGTACTCGGTGCACCTGGAGCCCAACGAGCAGTGGAACGCCGAGATCGACGTGCAGACCTTCGCGGTCGGCCCCGGGGGGCGTGACCTGCGGCTCGGGGTGACGGCGCACGGCCACGAACGGCTCGCCCTCCAGCACGACCTCCAGGAGTGGATCGCCAAGGCCCCCAAGGTCAACAGTGAGCACGACCGGGTGGCCGCCACCTACCGGCGCAGCCTGATCGACCTGGCGGCGCTGCGGTTCGCGCCGCTGTCGCTGGGCGGCCAGACCCTGCCCGCCGCCGGCCTGCCCTGGTTCATGACCATGTTCGGCCGGGACAGCATCCTGACCTGCCTGCAGGTGTTGCCGTTCGCCCCGGAGCTGTCCAAGACCACGCTGCGCATCCTGGCGTCGCTGCAGGGCAGCCGGTTCGACGACTTCCGCGACGAGGACCCGGGCCGCATCCTGCACGAGATGCGCTACGGCGAGACGGCCGCGTTCGAGGAGCAGCCGCACTCGCCGTACTACGGCTCGGTGGACGCCACCCCGCTGTTCGTCGTCCTGCTCGACGAGTACGAGCGGTGGAGCGGTGACGTCGCCCTGGTCAAGGAGTTGGAACGGGAGTGCCGGGCCGCGCTGAAGTGGATCGACGACTACGCCGACCTGGCCGGAAACGGCTACATCTGGTACGAGCGGCGCAACACCGAGACCGGCCTGGAGAACCAGTGCTGGAAGGACTCCTGGGACTCCATCTCGTACGCCGACGGCAGCCTGCCGCCGTTCCCCCGGGCCACCTGCGAGGTGCAGGGGTACGCGTACGACGCCAAGCTGCGGGCGGCCCGGATGGCCCGGGAGTTCTGGGGTGACCCGGCGTTCGCCGACCGGCTGGAGCAGGAGGCGGCGGCGCTCAAGGAGCGCTTCAACCGGGACTGGTGGGTGGCCGACGGGGAGTTCTACGCGCTGGCCCTCGACCCGGACGGCCGGCAGTGCGACGTGCTCAGCTCCAACATCGGGCACCTGCTGTGGAGCGGGATCGTCGACCACGACCGGGCCGAGAAGATCGCCAGGCACATGGTCGGGCCCCGGCTGTTCACCGGTTGGGGCGTGCGCACCCTCGCCGAGGGGGAGGTGCGGTACAACCCGATCGGCTACCACAACGGCACCATCTGGCCGTTCGACAACTCGTTCATCGCCTGGGGGCTGCGGCGGTACGGCTTCGCCGAGGAGGCCGCCACCATCGCCAGCGGCATCCTCGACGCGGCGACGTACTTCGACGGGCGGCTGCCCGAGGCGTTCGGCGGCTACCCCCGGGAGCAGACCAAGTTCCCGGTCGAGTACCCGACGGCGTGCAGCCCGCAGGCCTGGTCGACGGGGGCGCCGCTGCTGCTGCTGCGCACCATGCTCGGGTTGGAGCCGCACGAGGGGCACCTGGCGGTGGAGCCGGTGCTGCCGGTCGGGATGGGACGCATCGAGGTGTTGGACATCCCGGGCCGCTGGGGACGGGTGGACGCCTTCGCCCGGGGCCGCCTCGATCTGCACCAACTGGCCGACTGACGGTGCGTCGGGCGGGCGCCACGGTGGGTCGAATCCGCCCCACGGCCGGGTAACCTACGCGGGGTAAAGTACGTGGATGCCGGAACTCGTGTACCCGCCCGTGATCGCCACCGCCAAGACGCTGTTCCGGGTCCTCGACCTGCGCCTGACCGTCGACGGTGACCACCACGTCCCGCGTACCGGTGGGGCGGTGCTGGCCAGCAACCACGTCAGCTACCTCGATTTCATCTTCTGCGGGTACGGGGCGCACCCGTCCCGGCGGCTGGTGCGGTTCATGGCCAAGCACGACGTCTTCGCGCACAAGGTGTCCGGCCCGCTGATGCGCGGCATGAAGCACATCCCGGTGAACCGGGCGGCGGGGGTCGGCTCGTACAACACGGCGGTGGACGCGCTGCGGCGCGGCGAGGTGGTGGGCGTCTTCCCCGAGGCGACGATCAGCCGCTCGTTCACGGTGAAGGAGCTGAAGAGCGGGGCGGCCCGGATGGCGCAGGCGGCGGAGGTGCCGCTGGTGCCGGTGGCGCTGTGGGGGACGCAGCGGCTCTGGACCAAGGGCCGGCCGAAGACGCTGACCCGGCGGCACACCCCGATCACCATCCTGCTGGGCGAGCCGATGGACCCGGCGGCGTACCCGGACGCCAACACGATGACGGCGGAGCTGAAGACCCGGCTGACCGCGCTCGTCGACCGGGCCCAGCAGGAGTACCCCGACAAGCCGGCCGGCCCGGACGACTCCTGGTGGCAGCCGGCGCACCTGGGCGGCACCGCGCCCACCCTCCAGGAGGCAGCCGAGCTGGACCGCCGCCCCCGCCGCTCGACCGCATCCTGACGTTCGTTCCCGTCGTCGTGCCCGCTGCTTGCTGCCCGCTGCCCGCTGCACGCTGCGTGCTCGGCTCCCGGTCGGGGGCGGAGCGGGCATTTCTGGAATTTCGGGCGCGGCTGGAGTGTCGGGCGGCCTGGTGCTCCTGCCCGGCGGCGGGGACAGGATGGTGGGTTCGCATCCTTTCGACCTGATGACGTGAGCGATTCAGGGGTGCCCGGTCCGATGTCGGCCCACGGGGAACGGCCGTCCTGAGAAACGGCCGTCCCGGGGAATAGCCGTCCCGGGGAATAGCCGTCCCGGGGAACGGCCGTCCCGGGTGATTCGTCGACGTCATCAGGTCGAAAGGACGCTGAGGGGTATACCTACCCAGGCCGCCGGTCCGCGCCGTCCGCGCCCCGACTGCGCGCCTCCGCGCGCTGACCCGCGTCGCGCTCCACGCCCTGATCCGCGTCGCGACCAGGGCCGCGCCTCCGCGCCGCGATCAGCGACCTGCCGGTCGGGGCGGTCTCAGCTGCCGACCGCGTCGCGACTACTACCGGGTTCGGGAACCCGGTAGTAGTCGTCGCGGGAGAGGAACTCCACCGGCAGCGACCCGGGCAGGGTCACCCGCGCCTCACCGGTCAGCGGCGGGGCGGTCGCCCGGCGGATGAGCACGTCGCGCTCCGGCGGTGCCAGCTCGACCAGCTCGGGGTGGGTGACCCGGAAGCAGGCCACCGTCCGGCGGATCAGCCGGGCCAGCTCGGTCACCGGGCCCACCGCGCCGCCCAGCGCCAGGGCCGGCTGCTGGATCGTCCGCAGCGCGTCGCAGACCACCAGCAGTTCCGCCTCGGCGGTGCCCTGTGCCGTGGGCCGGCCGGTGGTACGCAGCTCCAGCCGGGACGGCCACTGCCAGCGAACCTGCCCGCTGACCAGGCGCGGCAGCCGGACGTTGCGCCGGTGCCGGACCCCCGTCGCGTCGATCTTCCCGGCGACCAGGGCCAGGTCGCCGGCGAGGCAGACGTAGGCGAGCCGGCGGTCGGTGACGGTGATCGAGGCGGGGCCGGGCAGCACCCAGTGCCGCCGGGCCCCGGTCGGGCTGATCAGGCAGCCGGCCACCGACGTCGGATACCGGCCGAGCACCCGTTCGCCGGGCTCGGGGACGAGTTCGTAACGCCTGTCGAGCACGGGAGCGGAATCGTTCTCCGGCGCATCGAACCGGTGCGGTGCGATGAAGAACGGGGACATGTTCTCGCGCATCGTCACGACCTCCCCCGCGCAGTGGTCTTCTGGCGTCCAGCCTCGCCGAGGCGTGACGGGCTGTCATGACACCCGTTAGGGGGTCGGCCGGTCGTACGACGCCTGCGACCGGTAGATGCCGATCTCCTCCGGCCGGATGAGACCGTCCTCGATCGCCCGGGCCAGTAACGCCGCCTTCGTGGCGGCCGGTCTACCCGCCCGGGTGTACTTGATCCGGGCCCGGTCCACATACTGTTTGACGGTGTGCTCGCTGATCTGCATCCGGCGGGCCACCGACGCCTTCGACATCGACTGGAACCACAGCAGCAGCGCTTCCCGCTCCTTGTCCGACAGGGCCGGACGGTCCGGGCGCGGATCGCCCACCATCGCCCCGGCCAGGGCCGGCGGCACGTACGGGCGGTCGCTGGCGGCGGCCAGCACCGTGGCCACGCAGTGTTCCCGCCCCTCGTGCTTGGCCAGGAAGGCGGTCGCCCCGGCGTCGAGCGCGGTGAGCATGGTCGCCGGGTCGGTGTGCTCGGAGTAGACCACCACCCGCCGGCCGTCGGCGCTCAGCTCGGCCAGCTTGTCCAGCACCATCCGCCCGCGCAGCCGCAGATCCAGCAGGATCACGTCGGCCTCCGGGGCGGCCCGCAGCACCAGGTCCGGGTCGTCGCCGGTGGCGAGCACCCGCAGCCGGGGCTCGGTGGACAGCCAGGCCCGCACACCGTCGATCACCACCGGATGGTCGTCGACTATCGACACACCGACCGGGCGCTCCCCGCTCATGGCCTGCGCCATCGGGTCTGCGTCCACCTGATCTCCCCGTCCCGCTCATGTACGTGTTCCACCTGGTCGTCGTCGCCGGCCCGGGGGGCCGGCGGATCGGCCGCCTCCGGGCCCTGCCCGTCCGGGGTGACCAGACTGACCGCCACCTCGTCGGGGCCGGCCACCACGGTCAGCCGGGCCCAACCAGTGGCATCGGCCAGGGCGGCGGCCAGCGGGTCGGCCAGCCGTCGACGGACCTCCACGGGCAGCGGCGGCGGCGTGCCGATGGCGATCAGCTCGATCGGCAGCCCGTTGCGTTCGGCCAGGTCGGCGGCGGCCCGCAACTCGTGCAACAACGGGTCCGGCACGTCGTCGGACTCGGCGATCAGGCGACGTAGCCGGGTCGCGGCGAGCACGCACCGCCGTTGCACGAACGGGTCGCCCGGGTCGGCGCGACCGTCGGCCAGTTCCGCCAACACCTGCTCGGCGGCACCGCCGACCAGCGCCAGCCGGGCCCGCCGGTCCGCCCAGGCCCGTTCGGCGGCGTCCCGTTCGGCGCGGACGGCGAGGGTCGCCGTGGCGGTGTCGGCGCGTTCCCGGGCGAGGGTGGCGATCACCGCCGCACCGGTGAAGACCGCCACCGGCAGCGACGAGGTGCCGTAGACGTACATCGTGAAGCGGGTCAGGTCGGCGGGGGCGGTCGCCCCGTGACCGACCAGCGCGGCGAGCGCGATCGCCGCGTGCCCGGCCAGCAGGACGATCATCCAGCGGATCGGTCGACCCCAGAGCACCACCACGAAGAACCAGGCCAGCCCCGTCCATGCCCAGTTCGCGGCGGCGAAGAGCTGCTCCCGGCCGGCCGCCGCGAAGACCGCCGCGTCGACCGCCAGCAGGGCCGCCGCCAGTGGCAGCGCCGGTGGCGGCACGCCGCGCAGCAGCCGGTGTGCGGCGTACCCGCCGAGGGCACAGGTGGCCAGCCAGCCGGCCGCGACCACCGTGGGGGCGGCCAGCGTCGGCCAGGCGCCGAGCACCGCCGGCAGCCCGATCGCGAGGTGCCACACCAGGGCGATGGCGACCGCCGCGATCCGGGCCCCCCGGTCCGAGGCCCGGCCCACGTCCACCGCCGGGCCGTCGGCCGCCGCAGCGTCCGCCGTCCCGGGCACCGGCCGGGGTACGCGGACCGGCGCGGTCGCGCCGAGACCGGTGGTGTCGAGACCGTTCGCGCCGAGACGGTTCGCGCTGAGGTCGGTCGCGCTGAGGTCAGTCGACATGCGGCCACTCCAGCCTGATCCGGGTGCCCACGCCAGGGGCGGAAGTCACCACCGCCCGGCCGCCGACCTCGGCCATCCGGCCCCGGATCGACTCGCGTACCCCGTAGCGGTGCAGGGGGACGGCGGCCGGGTCGAAACCGGGACCGTCGTCGACCACCTCGACCACGATGCCGCCGTGGTCGCGGCCGAGCCGCACGGTCACGGCGGCGTCCGGCGCGTGCCGGGCCACGTTGGCCAGCGCGGCGGCGGTGGCGTCGACCAGGGCGGCGGTCACCCCCGACGGTGCCGCGCAGGGCGGCAGCGTGGCCGTCACCCGTAGCTGCGGGTGGGTGGCGAGCAGCGCGCGCAGGCCGGCGTCGACGTCGACCGGGCCGGTGTCGGCCGGCTCGCCCGCCGGGGCGGACCGGGCGTGCGCGAGGCGGACCAGGGTACGCAGGTCGGCGGCGGCCCGGTCCCGCAACGCCGCCGAGCCGGCCGGCAGGGCACCCAGCCCGACCATGGTGAGGGTGGCCAGGACGGTGTCGTGCAGGTCCCGGTTCTGCCGCCGTTCCACCTCGCGGGCCGTGCGGGCCAGCACCGCGTCCCGGCGCAGGCGCTGGAAGTCGGCGAAGGAGGTGTCGGCCCGGCCGATCCAGCGGCGCATCACCGCCGCCATCATCGCCGCGCAGGCCGTCTGCATGAGCAGGGTCGCCGCGTGCGCGCCGGCCTCGACCGTGTTGCCGGCGGCCGAGGTGCCGACCGCGTAGCCGGCGGTGACCAGCAGGCCCGCCGGCACCGACCAGCGGGCCGGTGCGGTGGCCTGCGCGTTGATCACGGTGGTGCTGGCCAGCACCGCGAGCCAGCTACCCTCGCCGGGCAGCACCTCCGGGGCGACCAGCACCGGGGCCAGCAGGCTCGCCGCGACGGTGACCGTGACGTCCCCGGCGACGAGCCCCGGGCCGATGCCGACCCGCAGGGCCCGCGCCGCGTACCACAGCGACCAGCCGGTGAGTGCGGCCACGGCGGCCAGCAGCAGCGGCACCCGCACCGGTGGGGTACGCACCGCGAGCGCGGTCACCGCACCGAACAGCCCGCAGGTCAGCCGCAGCAGTGCCGGCAGGGTGGTGAAGATGAGCTGGAGCGCGCCACCGGCCGGCCGCTCCAGTAACGACGGTGACGAGGTCGGAGCGGGTAGGGCCGACATCGGGGGGAGTGCGTCCTTCGGGCGGTGACCCGTCCGGGTCTGCTCGGCGGTGCATCGAAGCCGGAGAATAGCATGAGCTGCCCTAACTGTTCACCTTTGGTGTGCGGCGTGTCGCGTTGCGTTCGGTGAACGAATCGGGCAGGGCCCGGCGTCGATCAGCGGCGGAGCCACTCCAGGGCGGCCGGTGCGCCGCCGAGCACCGACAGGTGCCCGTCGTCGTCGGTGATCCGCAGCTCGGCCGCCGGGCAGACCCCGGCCAGCCAGCGGCTGTGGCTGGCCGGCACCACCCGGTCGCGCCCGCCGTGCAGCAGCAGCACCGGGACGGTCACCCGGGCCGGGTCGAAGCCCCACGGGGTGACGTAGGCGAGGTCGTCGTCGACCAGGCCGTCCGGGCCGCCCCGCACCGCCGGACCCACCACCTCGTCGAGCCAGGCCCACGGCCCGGCCAGGGTGGCCAGGTCGGCCGGGGTGAACTCCGGGTCGTAGTCGGTGTCGGACGCGGCGTGCCGCTCCTTGACCGCCCGGCCCTGCGTGGCGGCCCGCAGCGACGCCTGCCCGGACGGCGTCATCCCGGCGAACCAGTCCAGCCCGGCCGCATCGTAGGGGGCGAGGCCGGCGACGGCGACGACGGCGACCACCCGGTCGGGGTGCACCGCGCCGCTGGCCAGCGCGTGCGGCGCACCGCCGGAGTGACCCACGGTGGCGTACCGGTCCAGGCCCAGCGCGTCGGCGACCCGGGCGACGTCGGCGGCGGCCGAGGCCACGTCCCGCCCGGGGCGTCGGGTCGAACCGCCGTAGCCGGGCCGGTCATAGGACACCCAGCGCAGGCCGAGCCGGTCGGCGGCGGCGAACAGCGGGGCCGGCGGTGCGCCGATGTTGGGGGTGCCGTGGTGCCAGACGACCGGCAGCCGGCCGGTGCCGTCGTCGCCGGTGTCGTAGACGTGCAGGGTGCCGCCGTCCGGCAGCGGCACGTCGCGTTCGCTCGGCCCGGTCGGGCGGCTCACTGGTCGACCCAGCCCGTCGGGTTGCTGAACGACTCGCGGGAGATGCCGGAGCCGGTGCGGGGCCAGTCGCCGAACCGCCTGTCGTGCAGGTGGGCGAAGAAGTAGCAGATGCCCTGGAGGTGGGCGTCGGGCACCGCCCGGGTCGGGTCGGCCCGGACCGCCTCGTAGAACTCCCGACCGAGCGCCACCACGTGGCCCCGGGCGTAGAGGAAACCGTCGTCGGAGCCGTCGACCACCGCGTGCACGTCGGCCCGGTCGATGTCGTACAGCTTGCGTTCGACGACCCGGTCGAGGGCGGTCAGCTCGGGGCTGGACAGGTCGGCGCAGAGCTGGCCCAACTGGTCGAGGAAGGCGTCCCGCCAGCCGTCGAACGCGTACGCGTCGTCGTCGGAGGCGGACCGGTCGCGGGTGAGCAGCGCCCGGCGCAGCGCGGCCGGCTCGGGGCCGAGCCGTTCCCAGGCGGCCTCCACCAGGGCCCAGAACCGGGCCTCCTCCTCGGCCGTGGGCAGCCGGTTCGCGGTTTCCGTGTCGCTCATGGGCAGCACCGTAGCGGGACGCCCCGACGTTCTGCGGGCACCCCGCGCGCGGGTGGCGCGGATGTCGGGGCCGCCCACCCGGGTGGGCGGCCCCGACGGGGTTCAGCGCGGCCGACGGGGTTCAGCGCGGCCGGCGAGGTAGCGCGCGGACGAAGGCGGACCAGGCGGCCGGGCCGAACCGTAACGCCGGGCCGGCCGTGTCCTTGCTGTCCCGAACGCCGATCAGGCCGGGCAGGTTGTCGGCCACCTCGACGCAGTCGCCGCCGCTCCCGCCGCTGCGGGTGCTCTTGCGCCAGACGGCACCGGCCAGGTCAGTCATGCCCACTCCTCGATGATCGCAGTGATCAGCTTCTCGGTTGCCGCCTCGTCCGCCGCGAGCGTCTCCAGGTCGGCCCAGACGCGGTCGTAGGCGGCGACCTCCGCCGGCTTGTCCAGATAGAGCGCGCCGGTGATGTTCTCCAGGTAGACGGTAGTCGGCTCCGTCGATGCCCGCCCGAACGCCTGCGGGAAGTCCAGCAGGACGAAGGTGCCCGTCTCGCTGGCCAGCGGCGGGCCGGCGGTGAACGGCAGGACGCGCAGGCTCACGTTGGGCAGGGTGGCCATGTCGAGCAGGTGCCGCAGCTGCCCGGCCATCGCCCGCCGGTCGGGGAGGGTGCGCCGCAGCACCGCCTCGCTCAGCACCACCCTGAGGGTGGGCGCGCTGGGCAGCCGGCGGGTCAGGACGTGCTGGCGCTGCATGCGGACCTCGACGAGCTTTTCGCGATCCGCCGGGCTCATGGTGGGATTCTTGCGGAGAAACAGTTCTGCCGCGTACTCGCGGGTCTGGAGCAGACCCGGGATCAGTTCCGAATCGTATCGGCGCATGAGAGCGGCCGACGATTCGAGGCCGACGTAGAGCGAGAACCAGGACGGGACCACGTCGCCGTAGGAATGCCACCAGCCCTTGGCGCGGGTCTCCCGGGCGAGCCCGGTGACGATGGACGTCATCTCCTCGGGCACCCGGTACATCGCACACATGGCGCGGGCGTCCACCACCCGCACCGGCACCAGGCCCTTCTCGATGCGCCACACCTTCTGCCGGGAGCAGTCCAGCCCCTCGGCCGCGCGGTCCAGGGAGACCGAGGCGTCCTCGCGGAGCTGGGTGAGCAGCCGGCCGAGCTGTCGCCGGGGGACGGTTGAACCGCTTGTTTCCTCCGTCATGCAACATCACCGCACCCCTGGTGCAACAACAATTGTTTCCCCTGCGCCATTTCCGTCCTCCGTCCCTCGCGCGTCAAATCGACACGACATTAGGGGGAGGGGGAGTTGTTGCGCAAGGTGTCGGTCGTGTCGCAGGCTGTGAATTACCGGACGGTGATCCGGGCGCCAAAAATGGCGTCGACAATAGCCCGCTGTCCCGCTCGTAGCGAATAGCGCGCGGGCGGGGCGGCGCTATTTCCGGAAAGGACACCCGATGTGTGCCACCTGCGAGCGCGGAGCCCCGCCCGGGGTGGCGTCGTGACCGCCCGCCGCGAGGTGCCG
Organism: Micromonospora sp. WMMD723; assembly: GCF_049863385.1. Lineage (NCBI taxonomy): Bacteria > Bacillati > Actinomycetota > Actinomycetes > Micromonosporales > Micromonosporaceae > Micromonospora > Micromonospora sp. WMMD723. The sequence continues at coordinate 587,001 of NZ_JBMKNR010000001.1, read as the reverse complement.
CTGCTGGTCCGGCTCGCCTGGGACTGCCTGGACCAGCACCGGCGCGGTCGCTGCGGGAGGTGCGCCGAGGCCGGGTTCTGCCCGGTGGTGGAGGCCGCCCGGCACCGGATCAGGCAGTGGCGCAGGTTCCGGCACGTCTGGGGGCGGCGGTGAGCACGCTGCCGCCGAAGGCGGGTGACCTGGTGGACGTCGGCCGGGCGGCCAGTGTGCAGTTCGTCAGGCCGATCAGGTGCCGGGTGATCCGGGTGCTCGACTGGATCACCTACGACGGGTGGTGCTGGCTCGACGTCTACCAACTCGACGCCAGGGGGGACGCGGTGCTCCGGCGCTCGATCTTCGTACGGCCGGCGGGGTTGGTGATGGTGCGGCCCGCGCCGGTGCCGCGTGCGCCGAGCCGGGCGGGGGTGACGCCGAACATGCGGCGGGGGCCCCGGCCGGCGGGGGTGCCGCCGGCGGACGGTGGACGGGGCGCGGCCGGTGCGTCGCCCGAGCGCCGGCCGGCGGGCGGTGAGCGGGGTGCGTCGCCGGAGCGCCGGCCGGCGGGCGGACGGGGTGCGGCCGGCGGCGGATGACGGGAGTCAGGGCGTCGTGGTGGCGGCGAAGTAGGGCTCGGCCGCCTCCAGCCGGGGGACCCGGATGCCCCGGCTGCGGGCCTCGGCCAGGGTGTCGCGGCAGACCGCGCGCAGCTCCTCGGGGTTCGCGTGCGCCCGGGTCACCCGGCGCATCGGCGGGAAGCGGTTGAGCAGCAGGGACATCGCCGGTGCCGCCAGCCACGGGGGCGCGGTGAAGGGCAGCAGCTCGGCGCGGTGCCGCCGCAGGTCGACGCCGCGCGCCTCGACCAGCGGCAGCAGCTCGCGGGTGGCGAGGATCGCCTCGCGGAGGTCGCCGGTGGTCAGGGTGGACAGTGCGCCCCGCCGCAGGCTCTGCGTGTGCAGCCCGGCATTCTGCACGAAGTGGACCGACAGCCAGCCACGGAAGTCGGCGTTCTCCCGGACCCGGAACCCGGCGGCGCGGAACACCCGGCGCACGGCCTGCTCGCGGTCGGTCGGCGGCCGGTCGAGCGTGCCGAGGAAGACCACGGGCAGCAGGGACGCGCGCAGCACGCCGTCGTCGCCGAACCCGCCGCCGGCCCCGGGGAAGCCCCAGGCCACCTGGTCGGCGGGGAGGTCGGCGGTCGCGGTCAGCGGCTCCACCCACAGGTTGTTGAAGACGAGGACCGTGGCTCGGCCCACCCGGGGCCCGAGGAAGGCCGCCGCCTCGGCGAAGTTGTAGTGCTGCACGCTCAGCACGATCAGGTCGAAGTCGTGGTCGGGCTCCAGCGTCTCGCGGTAGCGCACCGGCCACGTCCCGGCGACCCGCCGGCCCCACGGCCGCCGCCGGGCGTCGAGCAGGTCGAGGTCGATCGCCTCCCCGTACGCCGCCGCCCGCCCCGGGCGGACGTAGAACTCCACCTGGTGGCCCGCCCGTTCCAGGGCCCACCCGTAGGTCGCGCTGATCACGCCACGGCCGAACATCAGAATCTTCACGCGCACCTCGGAGGCTATAATCGGAGACCATCTCCATTTCCAAAATATGGAGACAGTCTCCACTTGTCAACGCGAGGCCCCCCATGACCGACGCCAAGCCGCTGCGCGCCGACGCCCGCCGCAACCGCGACGCCCTGCTCGCCAAGGCCCGCGAACTGTTCGCCGAGGGTCGCTACGACCTGCGCTTCGACGACTTCGCCAAGCTGGCCGGGGTCGGCACCGGCACGCTCTACCGGCACTTCCCCACCCGGGAAGCCCTGGCCGAGGCGGTCTACCGGGAAGAACTCGCCGCCATGTGCGACCGGGCCCGCGAGGCGCAGACCACCCTTCCCCCCGACGAGGCGCTGGAGTCCTTCCTGCGGGGATTCGTGGCCCACCTGCACGACCACGAGGGCCTCGCCCGCACCCTGTCCACGCTGATGGCCGCCCGCTCCGGCGCGCTGGCCGAGGGCGCCGAAGCCCTCGGCCGGGCCGTCACCGACCTGCTGGCCGCCGCCGTCCGGGCCGGGAAGATCCGCGACGACGTGGGAGCCGGCGCGGTCATGATGGCCCTCCAGGGCATCTGCGCGGCCTACGGCCACCCGGCCTACCGGCCCGACGCGGACGGGGTGATCACCCTCGTCCTCGCCGGCCTGCGCCGGCCGGCACGATGAGCGCGGCCCGCGCCTCCACCGCCGGTGGCGGGGGAACGCGGGCCGCGCGGGAGGCCGGGGCGGGGTACGGGCCGCTCGTGGCTGCCCGTACCCCGCCGGTGGCTGCCCGTATCTTGCTGGTGGCTGCCCGTATCTTGCCGGTGGCTGCCCGTATCCCGCCGGTGGCTCAGGTGTCGTAGCGGCAGGTGCCGCCGGTGTTCGCCGTACAGTCGTTGAGCTGGAGGCTGTCCAGGTTGATGGCCTGGTTGCCGGTGGTGGACTGCGGCGGCACGTTCACGGTGATCCGCACGCTTGCGGCGTTCGCCGGGGCGGTGGCGGTCGTCCGGTACTCCAGCCAGTTGCTGGCGAGCGTGTCGGTCGCTCCGGTGCTGGTCGACAGCAGGGTGCCGCCCGAGTTGTACCAGGCGAGCTGGAGCTGAGTGTTCACCGCCGTGCCGCTGCGCAACCGGGTGAACAGCTTGTACGTCCGGCCGGCGGTGACCGTGGCCCGGTTCGTCAGCGAGATCGACGACGTGTTGGACGGCCCGGTGTAGGTGTTGAGCTGGACCGACCGACGACCGTCGAAGTAGGTGCAGGAGTTCGTCGAGATGCCGCAGGCGGGCGTCACCTGGTGCCAGCCGCCCGACGTGGTGAACGTCGACGTGCTGCTGCTGGGGGTGGCGGCCTCGACCGTACGCTGCTCGGCGGTGAGCAGGTCGTTGTTCGCGCCCACGTCGCAGCAGACCGGGGTGGTCAGCATCGGGTGGTTCGCCACGTTCACCTTCGCCGTCGACGGGCTCGGGTCGATGTAGAAGCTGGCCGACAGCTCACTCGGGTCGTAGTAGCTGCGGAACCCCGGATCGGTGTTCCAGTTGTCCCACCAGCCGTACATGATGTCCGGCACGTAGGAGGCCCCCGTCTCGGCCATCCAGGCGTGCCCCGCGCCGAGCACGTGCAGCAGCTCGTGTCCGGCCACGCCGGTCGTCCACGACTCGGTCACCGCCGAGCAGTGCACGCCGCTGGAGTTCCCGCCGGACGGGCACTGGTAGGCGTCGGAGTTCGACGCGAAATCGGTGAACACCAGGTAGATCCGGTTGCTGTCCTGGTATCCGGCGGAGACCAGGTCACTGCGGACCGTGCTGGCGGGGGTGTTCGGGTTCGCCCCGGCGTCGATCTTCTCGGGCACGACCAGGGACCTGGCGTAGCCGGCGTACGTGCTGGTGTCGTAGCCCGTACGGCAGCTGAAGTTGTAGTGCTGGTCGTAGTTGGTCGACTCGTCGAGCGCCCAGTCGATCCGGTCCACCACCTTGGCGATGTACTCGACGTTGGCCTCGTAGTTGTTGCCGACACCGTCGTGCCAGGCGTAGATCACCTGGACGGCGGGGGTCGCGCCGGTCGGTGCGGCCGGGTTGGCGACGGTGGACTGGCAGCCGCGCTTGGGCACCGTGGGCATGCTCGGCTGCGCGTACGGCTGGGCCGGCTCGGTGCCGGGCCCCCAGGCCAGGGCGGCGGTCGGGGCGGAGAGCACCGCGAGAGCGGTGGCCAGGGTGGCGGCGGCGACGGCGGTCAGGGTGCGCGGTCGTCGGGTCCGGAACGGGGACCGGGGCAAGGATGCTCCTCGGTTGGTGGTGGACACCGCCGGTTGACGGTGCGTGTCCATCCAAACGAGCTGCGTGACATTCATCAACATTGATCGATGGTGAAGAACATCTCTCCCAGGTCCTGGATAAACGCTTGCCCTGTGACGAGTAACCTGTAGTGACAGATCAGTCACGTGTGGTGGGTGGATTGGTTCGGGGGTCGGCGTGGGTGCGCCCGGCAGGATTCGAACCTGCGGCCTTGGGATTAGAAGTCCCCTGCTCTATCCGCTGAGCTACGGGCGCGCGGCGTACGTGTCGCGCCAAGAGGGTACCGCCGACCCCCCGCCGTACGGCGGAACGGGTCGCATCCGGACACGCGTGATCAGCGTCGCACGGCACCCCCGATCCGGGCACCCCTCTTCCGCCCGGCGCGGCGGGCCGTACCCTCGGGTCCGTGCTGCTGGAACCCGACGCCGAAGACGAGGTCGCCTACGAGCTGTGCCAGCTCCTGGGCCGGGCCATCCTGCCGGTCGACACGGCCGGCGACCCGGGCACCGCCTTCTTCCTCGGCCATCCGGCCGGCGAGTTCCTGCTCACCGCCGACACGGTCGCCGGGCGGGCGCAGCGGCTCGGCCTGCGGCCCAGTGTCACCGAGCCGGCCGGCGTGGCGGGCGCGTCGCTGCCGCTGGCGGATCTGTCGGCGGGCTGGAGCCGGGACGCACGGCTCGGCGTGGCGGCCCTGCCCACCGGCGAGCTGCACGGGTACGCCGCCGGGCAGGGCTGGCGGTGGCGGGTGCAGCCGGTGCCGGCCGCGGTCGCCGTGACGGCGGACGATCTCGACGCGTTCGGTGCCGGGCCGGTCACCGCGATCGTGCTGGCCCTCGGCGTCGGCGACGACGGTAGCCGACCGCTGGAGGTCGCCGTCGAGCGGGCCGTCCGCGACGGCGACCGGCTGCGGATCACCGCCGTGCTCCCCGCCGGCTACGTCGGCGCTCCCGTCTTCGGGGTACGTTCCGACGCCGCCGGGGAGGTCGGCCTGCGCTGCCTCGGCGTGCTCCTACCCGCCGACGACGCGCCCGCCGACGACGCGCCCAACGGCGACGCGCCCGCCGACGACGCGCCCAACGGCGACGCGCCCGCCGGCGACGCGCCCGCCGGCGACGCGCCCGGAGGCGGCCACCCGGTGGCGACCCTCGACCGCGTGCTCGCCGCCCTGCCCACCTCCTGAACGCCCCTCCGCCTCCCGGCCACCGCCGGGCTGCCTACCCCGACGGCTTGATCGACTCAAGTGGGCCGATGTGGCGGCATCCCGCGTGCCGGTTACCGCTGCATCGGCCCACTTGAGTCGATCCTCGACCCGGAGGAGGCCCCGGGCTCAGGTCCGGGGGTCGGTGGGGCAGCGGGCGCGGGCGGGGGCGGATCGGCGTCCGGCAGGGTGGGGCCGGCACCGAGGAACGCGTCGGCCCACCGGCCGACCTCGGTGAAGACCCGTTCGCGTACGGCGGGGCCGGAGAGGACCAGGTCGTGCTTGCCGCCGTCGAAGCGGGCCACTGTCACGTGCCGGCCGAGCCGGGGCGCCCAGCGGACCATGTGCTCCACGTCCAGCACCGCGTCGGCCAGGGCCGCCGAGTCGTGCCAGCGGGTGCCCCGGAAACTCCGGGTCGAGCAGGCCACCAGCACGGGGACGGGAATGTCCAGCCCGGCGCGGAGCTGCCGCTGGGCGGTGCGGATGGCGGTCAGCCAGCCGGCCCGGACGGGGAACCCGGCGAGCGGCTTCCAGGCCAGGTCGTACGTCCACTCGCCCCGATGGTCGGCGTGCAGGCTCTCGCCGTACACGGTGCCCAGGCCGAAGGGGAGGATGCGGTGCGGCGCGCGACGGCCCAGCCGGGAGACGGCGGCCGCGAGGGGGCGACGGACCAGCCAGGGGGCGTTGAGGTCGAAGAAGGGGCTGTTCAGGACGAGCCCGTCGACCGCTGCGGCGTCGCGGCGGGCGTGTGCCCACAGCGAGATGATCAGGCCGCCGGTGGAGTGGCCCATGGCGAGCAGGGTGTCGTGCCCGTCGTCGTCGCGGATGATCTTCGCGGCGGCGTCCAGCTCGGGGAAGTAGTCGCTCAGGTCGCGGCAGAAGTTCGGGGTCTGGTGCGGTAGCAGACTGCGGCCGTACTTGCGCAGGTCGAGGGCGTAGAAGTCCCAGCCGCGCTCGGCGTAGAAGTCGGCCAGGTGGGTCTGGAAGAAGTAGTCGACGAAGCCGTGCACGTAGAGCACCGCCCGGCCGGTCGGGCGGTCGGCGCGCCGCCGGACCAGGGTCGCGACCACCGGACCCTCGTCGTCGATGCCCAGGTCGATCGTCTGCCGCTCGTACGGCGGCCCCAGCACGTCCTGTTCCACGACCGCGACGCTACGCCCCGCAGGCTACCGGGCGGTAGCCCCGGGTCGGACGTCGTGCTGGAGGGCGTCGGCGCGGCCGATCGCCCGCTGCCCGGACGGTGGCGGGCCGCCCGAGCCGGGCCGTTCCCCTCCGGCGGGGGAGGGGAACGGCCCGGTGTCAGGTCAGGCGGTCTCGGCGTCCACCCGGTCGAGGTTCCCGTCAGCGTCGAGTTCCGGGGCGGGGGTGGGCTGGGCCATCTCCCGGATGTGCTTGTTGTGCCGGGGCTCCTGCCTGGTCTTGGCGTCGTTGAGCTTGCGGCGCAGGTCGTCCCGGGCGTCGTTGAGGGCGGCCCGCAGGTCCTCCTCGCTCGACGTGGTGACGATCTTCTGCCGGCCGGCGATCCAGCACTCCAGGGTGACCTTCTGCCCGCGCGCCTCCCGGTCCTTGACCGACACCTCCAGCTCGGTGGCGTCGGCGTGGAAGGCGGCCAGCCGGGCGTCCAGGGTGCCGAACTGCTCGACGATCCAGTTCCGGTCGCCCTGGGAGAAGCCCGCGCCCATCCGCAGGCACTCGGCCACGGTCGCCGGGTTCGCCACCGCGCTCATCGCCGCACCTCCCGCTCGGTGCGGACGGAACCGGTCGTACGCAACGGGGTCCGAATCATCAGCGTTGCCTTTCTCGTCGGACGTCGTGCCTGGTGGTGCCTGGGTGATCAACTCTTTACCCAGCCGGGGTCGACCTCACTCCGGGTGACGCCACCTTCCCCTGACGTCGTGACCCGGGGGGTGGGATCGGCTCCGCCCCCTGATCCTCGCCCCGGCCGGTCGGGCCACCCCAGGGCCTGATGGCCTAGCACACCGGGACCTTGATCAGGTGGCCGTCCACAGGCGCTCCGGTTGTCCACAGGACCGGGGTCGGGGCCTCGCGTCGCCGGGCCGTACCGGCCAGGCTCGGTCCCGAGTCGACTCGCCATTGCATCCACAGGCCCCTGGGAGGGGACGATGTTCGATACCTACGTCACGGTCGTCGGCAACGTGCTGACCGCGCCGGAATGGCGTCGTACGGCGCAGAGCAACACCCTGGTCGCCAACTTCAAGGTGGCCTCGACCGCCCGCCGCCTCAACCGCGACAGCGGCCGGTGGGTGGACGGCAACAGCCTGCGCGTCCGGGTCAACTGCTGGCGCAAGCTGGCCGAGGGGGTGGCCGCCTCGGTCATGGTCGGCGACCCGGTGGTGGTCGCGGGACGGCTCTACACCCGCGACTGGACCGACGACGCCGGCAACCACCGGGTGCTCTACGAGTTGGAGGCGGTCGCGGTCGGGCACGACCTGTCCCGGGGCCGGTCCCGCTTCCTGCGCAACCGGCCGAGCATGGCCACCAGCACAGTGGAGGACGCGGCGGCGGCCCAGCGGGTGCACGGCGAGCCGACCGAGCCGGTGCCGGCCGACCAGGCGCCCGCCGCGCCGGACGACCGCCCCCTCGACGACGACTTCGACCTGTCCGGCTTCGGTTTCCCGCGCGCCGGCCACGACCTGCCGGGCGGCGGGTACGTCCCGCCGGCCGACCCGTTCGACGACGAACCCGACGACGACCTGGCCCCGCTGCCCGACGACGAACCGGCGATGCCGTCCGGCGGCGGGGACCGGCCGGGCGACGGGGACGGCCCGGCCGGTGGGGGCGGTCCGGGCGGTGAGGGCGGTCCGGGCGGTGAGGGCGGTCCGGGCGGTGAGGGCGGTCCGGGCGGTGAGGGCGGTCCGGGCGGCGGGAACCGGCCGGAGGGGGAGAGCGGCCCCGGCGACGAGGGGTCGGCCGGTGCGCAGGGCGCGGTCGTCCCGACCCCGGGCGAGGTGGCGCTCGGTCCGGCGGGCCGGGGTCGGCGTGGCCGGGGGCGGGTGCCGGTGCCGGCCTGAGAAACACCCCACGGGTGCCCGCACCGGGTGGGGGCGCGCTCCGGAACCCGTGCCGGGGAAGGGGCACGGGTTCCGGTTCGTACGGAACGGGGGCGGGGTGGCGACGGCGACGTGGTCACCCCGCCGTACGACTAGGCTGGCCGGCCGGAGGTGGTGACGGGTGGGGCGACGCACAGCGACGGCGGACACGGTCGGGCTGCTGGCCGGGTACGCGCTGGACAGCCTGCTCGGCGATCCTCGGCGTTGGCATCCGGTGGCCGGCTTCGGCCGGGCCGCCGGTGCCCTGGAACGGCGGGTCTACCGCGCCGACCGCCGGGCGGGAGCGTTGTTCACCGCCGTCGCGGTGGGCGGGCCGGTGCTGCTCGGGGCAGCGGTCAGCCGGGCCACCCGGCGACACCCGGTGGCCCGCGCCCTGGCCGTGGCCGCCGGCACCTGGACGGTGCTCGGCGGGCGGACCCTGCGCCACGAGGCGACGGTGATGGGCGCGGCCCTGCGTGCCGGTGACCTGCCGGCCGCCCGGCACCGGCTCGGGCACCTCTGCGGCCGGGACCCGTCCCGGCTCGACGAGGGCGAGCTGGCCCGCGCCACCGTCGAGTCGGTGGCCGAGAACACCTCCGACGCGGTCGTCGCGCCGCTGGTCTGGGGCGCGCTCGCCGGGCTGCCCGGCCTGCTCGGCTACCGGGCGGCCAACACCCTCGACGCGATGGTCGGGCACCGCTCACCGCGCTACGCCCGGTTCGGCACCCCGGCCGCCCGCCTCGACGACCTGCTCAACCTGATGCCGGCCCGACTGACCGGACTGCTCACCGTGGCCGCCGCGCCCACCGTGCACGGCGACCGGGAACGGGCCTGGCAGGTCTGGCGTCGGGACCGCAACGACCACCCCAGCCCCAACGCCGGGCAGTGCGAGGCGGCGATGGCCGGTGCGCTGGGCGTCCGGCTCGGCGGCCGCAACGTCTACTTCGGGCGGTCCGAGGTACGGCCGTTCCTCGGCGACGGCCCACGCCCCGAGGCACGGCACCTCAAGCGGGCCGCCCGGCTCTCCGGCACGGTCGGGCTGGCCGCCCTCGCGCTGGCTGCCGCCTGGCCGACGACCGGGGGCCGGCTGGTCGCCGCCGGTGGCGCGCTGTGCGGTCGCCCACTGCGTCGGCTCACCGGATGGTCGGCAGCGGCGGCCGGGCGCGGTCGGGCCGCCGGGGTACGGCGGCCGGCGTGGGCGTCCGGGCCCGCCGGGGCCCTCCGCGTACCGGCCGTCGCCGGAGTCGGTGAGCGGGGGCGCGGGCGGTGAGCGGCGGGCTGCTCGTCGCAGGGACCACCTCCGACGCGGGCAAGAGCGTGCTCACCGCCGGCATCTGCCGGTGGCTGCACCGGGCCGGCGTCGCCGTGGCCCCGTTCAAGGCGCAGAACATGTCCAACAACTCCGCCGTGGTGGTCGGCCCGGACGGGCGGGGCGGCGAGATCGGGCGGGCCCAGGCGATGCAGGCCGCCGCCTGCGGGCTCGTTCCCGACCTGCGGTTCAACCCGGTGCTGCTCAAGCCCGGCAGCGACCTGGCCAGTCAGGTGGTGCTGCTCGGCGAGGCCGTCGACACGGTCACCGCCGGCAACTTCCGCACCCTGCGTCCGAAGCTCGCCGAGACGGCGTACGCGGCCCTGGCCGAGCTGCGGACGACCTACGACGTGGTGATCTGCGAGGGCGCGGGCAGCCCCGCCGAGATCAACCTGCGGGCCGGCGACTACGTCAACATGGGGCTCGCCCGGCACGCCGGTCTGCCCACGATCGTGGTCGGCGACATCGACCGGGGCGGCGTGTTCGCCTCGATGTTCGGCACGGTGGCCCTGCTCGACCCCGCCGACCAGGCGCTGGTCGCCGGCTTCGTGATCAACAAGTTCCGGGGTGACCTCGGCCTGCTCCGTCCCGGGCTCGACATGCTGCACCGGGTGACCGGCCGGCCCACCTACGGGGTGCTGCCCTGGCACCTCGACCTGTGGCTCGACGCGGAGGACTCGCTCGCCTACGGCCGGGTGCTCGGCCGGCCCGCCGCCCCGCACGGCACCGACTGGCTCGACGTCGCCGTGGTCCGACTGCCCCGGATCAGCAACGCCACCGACGTGGAGGCCCTCGCCACCGAACCGGGCGTGCGGGTCCGGCTCACCGTCGAGCCGGCCGAGCTGGCCGCCGCCGACCTGGTCGTCCTGCCCGGCTCGAAGTCCACCGTCGCCGACCTGGCCTGGCTGCGCGAGACCGGGCTCGCCGAGGCGGTCACCGCGCACGCCGCCGCCGGCCGGCCGCTGCTGGGCATCTGCGGCGGCTTCCAGATGCTGGCGACCGCCATCCACGATCCGGTGGAGAGCCGCCGGGGCAGCGTCCCCGGGCTGGGCCTGCTCCCCATCGAGATCACCTTCGACCCGGTGAAGACCGTCCGTCCCGCCGTCGGCACCGCCGCGCCGGACGTCCCGGTACGCGGCTACGAGATCCACCACGGGTACGTCTCCACCGCCGACGCGGACCTGCCGCCGCTGCTGCACCACGCCGACGGCCGGCCCGAGGGCGCGCGGCTCGGCGCGGTGCACGGCACCCACTGGCACGGCGCGTTCGAGTCCGACGAGTTCCGCCGCCGGTTCCTGACCGAGGTGGCCCGGTCGGCCGGCCGGCACGGCTTCACCGTCGCACCGGGCACCAGCTTCGACGCCGTCCGCGAGCGCTCCCTCGACCTGCTCGGCGACCTGGTCGAGGAGCACCTCGACACCGCCGCGCTGTGGCGGCTCATCGAGAGCGGCGCTCCCGCCGACCTGCCGTTCATCCCACCCGGCGCACCACCGGCGACCTGACCCTCCCGCCCGCCCCGGCCGGACACCCGGTCAGTGCCAGCCCCGGCCGGACACCCGGTCGATGCCCGCACCGGTTGGGCACCCGGTCAGTGCCAGCCCCGGCCGGACACCCGGTCAGTGCCCGCCCCGGCCGGACACCGGCCCCGTGCCCGCGTCGGCCGGGCAGATGGTCGGGGGCCGGGCAGATTGGTCGGGCCATCGTCGTGCCGGGCCCGGTCGTCAGCGGCGCACGTCGGCGGGCTGGTCGGACAGCGGCAACCCGGCCTCCAGCCACGCCTGCACGCCGCCGGTCATGTCGGTGGCGTTGCGCAGGCCCAACGCCTGCAGGCTCGCCGCCGCCAGGCTGGAGCTGAACCCGTGCCGGCAGACCACCACGATCTCCCGGTCGTAGCCGGTCGCCTCGGGGATGCTCCACTCGCTGGCCGGGTCCAGCCGCCACTCCAGCACCGTCCGGTCGATGACGACCGCGCCGGGCAGGTCCCCCTGCTCCCGGCGTTGCCCCTCGGTACGCGTGTCGACCAGCAGCGCACCCGCCCGTACCGCCTCGACCGTCTGGTGAGGACTCAACCGGCGCAGCCCGGCCCGGGCCTGTTCCAGCAGAGCGTCCACGCCGGGACTCATCACGTCATTGAGCACGTCCAGATCATGCCCCGGCACCAATCGCGTCGCCCGACGAACCTCACTCCCCACGGCGGAACCAGGCTCACGGGGGACACCCACTAGCGTCACCTGTGTGACGGTGGCCCTGGTCGAGGCGTACGCGACGCTGGCCCGGCGGGTGCTCGCCGGGCCGGCGCGGTTGGGGCGTACCCGACTGGTGGCCGTCGACGGGCCCAGCGGCGCGGGCAAGAGCGTCTTCACCGCGCGCCTCGCGGACGCCCTGGCCGGCCTGCCCGACGGCGGACGGCCACCGGTGGTGCACACCGACGACCTGCTCGACGGCTGGGACGACCAGTTCACCTTCTGGACCCGGCTGGAGGAACGGGTGCTCACCCCGCTGCGGGACGGGCGACCGGGCTGCTACCGACGGTACAGCTGGGTACGCCGGGCGTTCCTGCCCCGCGAGGTGCCGGTGCCGGTCGCGCCGGTGCTGCTGCTGGAGGGGGTGAGCGCCGCGCGGGCGGCGATCCGTCCGGAGCTGACCCTGTCGGTGCAGGTCACCGCCCCGGGTCCGGTGCGGTTGCGGCGCGCGCTGGACCGCGACGGCGCGCACCTGCTGGCGGAGCTGCGGCGCTGGCACGCGGGGGAGGAGGCCCACTTCGCCGCCGACCGGACCGCCGACGCCGTCGACCTGGTGGTCGACGGCGCGCCGACCCTGCCGCACGACCCGGACCACTACTACGTCCGCCGCCCGGCACCCGCCGGTGCTCCCGGCCCGGCCGTCGGGCCGGCGGCTGCGGCCGGTCGCCGGTCCGGCCCGACCGCGGGTTCCGGCTCGCCGGGTGGCCCGCGGTAAGGCCGGCATACGATGCCGGTCATGACCTCACCGATCATGTCCGAGTCCGAGGTAAGGGCCGCCGTCGCGCGGGAACTGCCCGGGGTCCGTGCCGACCTGGAACGTCTCGTCCGCATCCCCGGCATCGCGTTCGAGGGGTTCGACCACTCGCACGTCGAGCGCTCCGCCGAGGCGGTCGCCGAGTTGCTGCGCGGCTGCGGTCTCGACGTGCGGATCGTGCGGTCGGGCGGTCAGCCCGCCGTGATCGGGACGAGGGCCGCCCCGCCCGGCGCACCCACCGTGCTCATGTACGCCCACCACGACGTGCAGCCCGTCGGCGACCTGTCGCTGTGGGAGTCCGAGCCGTTCGAGCCGGTCGAGCGGGACGGCCGTCTCTACGGGCGCGGCGCGGCCGACGACAAGGCCGGCATCATGGCGCACGTCGCCGCCCTGCGCGCCTTCGGCGACCGGCTCCCGGTCGGCGTGGTGCTGTTCATCGAGGGCGAGGAGGAGTACGGCTCGGACTCGCTGGAGCGGCTGCTCGCCGAGCACCGCGAGGAGATCGCCTCGGACGTCATCGTGATCGCCGACTCCACCAACTGGGACGTGGGCGTGCCGGCCCTGACCACCTCGCTGCGCGGCGTGGTCAACCTGTTCGTCGAGCTGCGCACCCTGGACCACGCGGTGCACAGCGGCATGTTCGGCGGGGCCGTGCCGGACGCGTTGACCGCGCTGGTCCGCCTGCTGGCGACCCTGCACGACGACGCCGGGGACGTGGCCGTCGAGGGCCTGACCGGCCGGGCGGGGGCCGAAGTCGACTACCCGGAGGACCGGTTCCGGGCCGAGGCCGGGCTGGTCGAGGGGGTCGCGCTGATCGGCACCGGCCGGATCACCGAGCGGCTCTGGACCCGGCCGGCGGTGGCGGTGCTCGGCATCGACGCGCCGGCCACCGGCGAGGCGCCCAACGCGCTGGTCCCGGCGGCGAAGGCCAAGCTGAGCGTACGGCTGGCGCCGGGCGACGACCCCAAGCGGGCGTACGACGCGGTGCGTACCCACCTGGAACGGCACGCGCCGTGGGGTGCCCGGGTGACGGTGACCCTGGAGCACGACGGCGACCCGTGTGTCATCGACGCGTCGGGGCCGATGTTCGACGCCGCCCGCGCCGCCTTCCGGGTCGCCTGGGACGGCACCGAGCCGGTGGACATCGGCGTCGGGGGTTCGATCCCGTTCATCGCCACCTTCCAGGAGATGTTCCCGCAGGCGGCGATCCTGGTGACCGGGGTGGAGGACCCGCACGCGCGGGCACACGGCCCCAACGAGAGCCTGCACCTCGGCGAGTTCGCCCGGGTCTGCCTGGCCGAGGCGTTGCTGCTGGCGAACGTGGCCGGGCAGGGGCGACGGGCCGGTTAGGGGCGACGGCCGGTCAGGGGCGACGGCCGGTCAGGGGCGACGGTTCGGCTAGGTCGCGGAACCATAACGTCGGGGTCGATGTCGCAGTTTGCGGCGTGTCGTACGCGCACCTGGTATAGCCTTTCGAACATGCGTACGAACGACGTGATGACGCGGCTGGAAGCCGCCGTGAGCGCTCTGGGGGACGTCGACGTCTCCGCGTGGCCCGAGGACACGCTCAAGGAACAGCTCGGCGAGCTCTCGGCCGTGCTGGTCGCCCTGGACGGCGTGCTGTCCCGGGTCGCCGACGGCGTCCGCGCCCGTGGGCTGCGCATAGAGGAACCCGTCTCGGTCTGAGCCGTGGTCCGGGTGGTCACACCCGGCACCTGGGGAGGACGGCCGGATCGGGACGGCCCGGGTACGGCAATACCCGGGCGATGTCGGGGGTGGCTGGCAGGATGAGGTGCGTGCGGTTCCTCGACCTGGCAGCCACCTCCGCGGCCGTCGCGGCCACCACCGGCCGGCGGGCCAAGGTGGAGCTGCTGGCCGACGCGCTGCGGGCGCTCGACCTGTCCGAGGTGTCGGTCGGCTCCGGCTACCTCGCCGGTGAGCTGCGCCAGCGGCAGACCGGCGTGGGCTGGGCCACTCTGCGTGACCTGCCGCCGCCGGCCGCCGAGCCGACCCTGACCGTGACCGCCGTCGACGCGGCGATCGACGAGATCGCCGCCGTGCACGGGCCGGGTTCCCAGGCCCGTCGCCGGCACCTGCTCGCCGCCCTCCTCGGTGCCGCCACCGCCGACGAGCAGCGGTTGCTGGTCGCACTCTTCCGCGGCGAGCTGCGTCAGGGTGCCCAGGCGGGCCTGCTCGCCGACGCCATCGCCAAGGCCGCCGAGGTCCCCGTGACGGCGGTCCGTCGCGCCCTGCTGCTCGCCGGTGACCTGCGGTCCGTCGCGCTGGCCGCCCGCACCGGTGGGGCCGCCGCGCTGGCCGGGTTCGGGCTCCAGGTGGGCCGCCCGCTCGCGCCGATGCTGGCCCAGAGCGCCCCCTCGGTCGACGCCGCGCTCCAGGCGACCGGGGTGCCGGCCGTGGTCGACGTCAAACTCGACGGCATCCGCATCCAGGTGCACCGCTCCGGCGACGACGTCGCGGTCTTCACCCGCAGCCTCGACGAGATCACCGCCCGGCTGCCCGGGGTGGTCGCCGCCGTACGCGCCCTGCCGGTCCGCGACGTGGTGCTCGACGGCGAGGCGATCGGGCTGGACACCGCCGGCCGCCCGCTGCCGTTCCCGCAGACCTCCAGCCGGGCGGCCCGGCGGGCCACCGCCACCGGGGTCACCTCCGCCAGCGGTGCGGCCGACGTGGCCCCGCTGGCCGAGGCGACCGCGCTCACGCCGTACTTCTTCGACCTGCTGCACCTCGACGGCGACGACCTGATCGACCTGCCGGGCCGGCAGCGGTGGGCCCGGCTCGCCGATGTGGTCGACGGGTCGCTGCTGGTCGGCCGGGCCGAGGTGGCCGACCCCGAGCAGGCCGGCGCGGTGTTCGCCGCCGCGCTCGACGCCGGTCAGGAGGGGGTGGTGATCAAGTCGCCGGACGCGCCCTACGATGCCGGCCGACGGGGCACCGCCTGGGTGAAGGTCAAGCCCCGGCACACCCTCGACCTGGTCGTGCTGGCGGTCGAGTGGGGCAGCGGCCGGCGGGAGGGGTGGCTGTCCAACCTCCACCTCGGTGCCCGCGATCCGCGCACCGGCGAGTTCGTCATGCTCGGCAAGACCTTCAAGGGCCTCACCGACGACCTGCTGCGCTGGCAGACCGAACGCTTCCTCGGGCTGGCCGTGGAGCGCGGTGACTGGGTGGTGCGGGTCCGCCCCGAGCAGGTGGTCGAGATCGCTTTCGACGGGGTGCTCGCCAGCACCCGTTACCCGGGCGGGGTGGCGCTCCGGTTCGCCCGGGTGCTGCGCTACCGCGACGACAAGTCGGCCGCCGAGGCGGACACCATCGACACGGTCCGGGCGCTGCACGCCGGGCGACCCACCGACTGAGCCGTCCCGGCGGGACGGCCGGTCAGACCGTGGACAGCGACCGGGCGTAGTTGACCTGGTTGTTGATCTGCTGCACCTGGCCCTGGTCGACCACCGGGATACGGGCCACGTACTGGTGGCCGCCGCTGGTCACCGTCACCTGCACCATGCCGTGGTACCGGGTCTCCTTGATCAGCAGGAAGAGCAGGCTGAAGATGGTGAGGCAGAAGAAGCCGAGGATGGCGCAGACGAGCGCCCAACTGGCGATCTTCTCCTCCCGCTGCCAGTGGTCGGTGACGTACCAGGTGGCGCCGGCCAGGGGCAGCACCCCCGTCGGGGTGTGGATGACCGGCGGACTCACCATGATTTCGCCGATCTGCACCGCCGCCGGCTGCTGACCACCCGCGATCCCCGGCGTCGGGGTGAACTGCGGCGGGTACGGTCCCGGCTGGCCCACCGGCGCGGCGTACGGATCGACCCCGGCCGGTGCCGGGAACCCCGCCGGCGGCGTCGAGAACGGCACCGGTGGTGCGGAGAACTGCGCGGGCGGTGCGGAGAACTGCGCGGGCGGTGCGGAGAACTGGGCCGGCGGTGCCGGGTACGGCCCGGTGGTCGACGGGGTGGAGGGGTCGACCGGTACCGCCGGGGGAGGCGTGGTCGGGAACGGGGCCGTGGGGGGCGTCTGCTGCGTCGGTGCCGGGGGGAACACCGCCGGGGTCGCCGGGAAGGCCGCCGGGGGCGCGGGGAACGCCGTCGACGCCGGTGGCACGTCCGGCGACGGGGCCCAGGGATCGTAGGCGGGGCTCGCCTGCGTGGGCGGACCGGACGGCGTGGGCGGACCGGACGGGGCTGGCGGACCGGACGGGTACGACGGATCGGACGGGTACGACGGGGCGGGGTCGGCGGTCACCGCGACACCTCACGCGCGTTGGACATCCTGCGGACCATACAGCGTCCGACGTCGCCCCGCGTCCCGGCGTTCACCCGGCCCGGAGCGCGCCGGTCCGCCGGAGGCCCGCCGGGTGCCGCTACCGCCAGCCCGGAACAGCACCGTGAGCCGCCGCTCGGCCCCGATGGGTTCGAGTCCGTCGTGCAGGCCGGGCAGGTGCCTGTCGTGGGCCCTGTCGAGGTGATGACGACAGCGAGTCACGGCCGAGCGGGAGTGGTGGGCCGAGCCCGCGCGGTCCCGGCAGCACCGGTTGATGCCGTGACGTCATCAGCTCGAAAGGACGCGCACCCATGGTGCGACGCCGCCCGGTGCGCGCCCGCGACGCCCGCACCAGCTCGCCGCCCCGGGGGTACCGGGCCGGTGGGGCGGCGCGGACGGGCCAGCCGGGCGGGCCAGGGCAGGCCGCCGGGCGGGCCAGGGCGGGCCGGGCGGGCCAGGGCGGGCCGGGCGGCCAGGGCAGGCCGGGCGGTCAGGCGGAGGGGGCCGGTTCGGCGGCCCGGTCCACGGGCGGCTTCGGCGCGTCCAGGCCGGCGGCCCGTCGGGCCTCCCGCCGGGCCACCCAGCCGTAGCCGAAGAGCGTCATCGCGGCGAACAACCACCACTGGACGACGTAGCCGAAGTTCTGCCAGTTGTTCGTGTGCCCGATCGGCACCGCCCGGAACGCCGGGTCGTTCGCCGGGGTCTGCTCGTCGAGCAGCAGGTACGCCCCGTGCAGCGGGTACGGCAGTTCCCGGGCCAGCTTGTCCACGGTCACCCGACGGGTCTCCAACCGGCCGTCGCGCCGGTCCACGCCGTTGCCGCCGCTCTCGGTGGGGTGCACCCGGCCGACGACGGTCACCTGACCGGTCGGCAGTGCCGGCACCTCGGGCATGGCCAGCGCGCCGCCGGGTGCCGGGGGGACCCAGCCCCGGTCGACCAGCACGGCCGTGCCGTCGTCGAGGACCAGCGGGACGAGCACCTCGAAGCCGACCCTGCTCTCCACCGTCCGGCCCCGGACCAGGATGACGTTCGTGGCGTCGTACCGGCCGGTGGCGGTGACCCGGCTCCACTCGGCCTGCGCGGCGGGGGCCGCACCGACGGTGCCCGCGCCGCCGGTGGGGGCCGGCAGCGTCGAGCGCAGCGGCGCGGGGGTGCCGGCGGTGCCGGCGTCGATCCGCTCGTTGACGGCGGTACGTTCCCGGTAGCGGTCCAGCTGCCAGTTGCCGAGCAGCACCATGACGGCGGCGGCGACCAGGGTCAGCGCGAGGATGCCCAGCCAGCGTGGGGTCAGCAGGAACCGGTACACAGCACGAGGCTACCCGTATGACCGACGCCACCCTGCGCGACGGCCCGGCACCGGCCCGTACGGTGTGCGGATCGGCGGTCTCCACCTGTCGCCGGGGGCGGGTATGGTCACGCCTGCGGATCGCCGCCGGTGTTCCTCCCGGCCGTCCGCGAGCCACCGCCCGTCGCCACCGAGGAGTCGATGATGACCGCCGTGCCGCGCCTCGTGTTCAGCGCGCCGTCCTCCGGTCACGGCACCAACGCGCTGTCCGTCGGTCTGCTCGCCGCGCTCGCCGACCGGGGGCTCGACGTCGCCGGGTTCAAGGTCGGCCCGGACCACGTCGACGCCGCCTACCTCGGCCTGGCCGCCGGCCGTCCCGGCCGTACCCTCGACCCCCGGCTGATCGGTGGCGACCGGCTCGGGCCCCTCTTCGCGTACGGCGCGCAGGGTGCCGCGTTGGCCCTGGTCCAGGGCACCATGGGGCTGTACGACTCGGTCGGGGGCCGCCCCGAGGCGGAGTCCACGGCCGCCGTGGCGACCGCGCTGCGCAGCCCCGTCGTGCTGGTGATCGACGTGGCGGCGATGGGCCAGTCGGTGGCCGCACTGGTGCACGGCTTCCGTTCGTACGACGAGCAGCTCTGGTTGGGCGGGGTGATCCTCACCCAGGTCGCCTCCGGCCGGCACGAGGCCATGCTCCGGGAGGCGCTCGACGACGTCGGGATGCCCGTCTACGGCGCGTTGCGCCGGCACGAACTGCCCCCGGTGCTGCCCGCCCGCCGGCACGGCGTGACGCCGGTCCTCGGCCGCGACGCCGAGGCGGCCCGGGCGGTGCGTCGGCTCGGCGAGGCGGTCGCCGGGACGGTCGACCTGGAACGCCTGCTCGGGTTGGCCCGTTCCGCCCCGGCGCTGTCCGTCCCGGCCTGGTCGCCGGTGTCCGACGCCCCGGTGTCCGACGCGCCGGTGGTGGCGCTCGCCGGTGGCCCCGGCGGCAGCTACAGCCACCCGGAGACCGCCGAGCTGCTGCGGGCCGCCGGGGCCCAGGTGGTCACCGTCGACCCGCTGCGCGACGAGGCGCTGCCCGCCGGCACCCGCGCGCTGGTCGTCGGGGGCGCGCTGCCCGAGTCGTACGCGCGGGACCTGTCGGCCAACCGGCGGTTGTGCATCGCGGTGGCCGAGCTGGCCCGCACCGGCCGTCCGGTGATCGCCGAGGGCACCGGCCTGCTGTGGCTGGCCCGGGAGCTGGACGGGCTGCCGATGTGCGGGGTGCTGGACGCGATCGGCGCGAGCCGGGACGGCCTGGTGGTCGGTTACCGGGAGGCGACCGCCCTGTCCGACAGCGCGGTCGCCCGTACCGGTGCGACGGTGGTGGGCTACAAGCAGCACGGCGCGGTGCTCACCCCCCGGGCCGGGCAGCGGGCCGCCTGGGGTTGGGAGGGCGGCACGCCCGAGGGCTTCGTCTGGCGGGGGGTGCACGCCTCCCAGCTCGGCCTGCACTGGGCGGCGTACCCCGAGATCGCGACCCGGTTGGTGACGGCGGCGGCGCTGCCCTCGCCGGTCGAGGGCGTCGCCGCGCCGGCCTGACCGGCCCTGTTGCCTGACCGGCCCGGCAGCCACCGGCCCGCCTCAGCCGACGATGGCGTCCGACGGTGGGGTGAACTGGCGGATCGGGGTGCCCTTGAGGCCGTCGCGCAGGGTCTGGGCGACGGCGTTGACCGGGACCTGGGACTGCCCGTCACCGACGGCGTTGAACGGGTTGTCCGGGTCGGCGATGAAGCTCGCCGCCGCCAGCTCCGGGGTGTAGCCGACGAACCAGGCCGACCGGGTGCTGTCCGTGGTGCCGGTCTTGCCGGCGACCGGGCGGCCCACGGTGCGACGCACGCTGTCCGCCGTCGACCAGCCGCCGCAGCTTCCCTTGGCCGGGGTGTCGCCGGTGGGGCAGCGGGCGGCGTCGGTGGCGGCGCGGGCGGCGTCGGCGTTGACCACCTGCCGGCACCGGGGCTTGGCGACCTCCCGTTCGATGCCACCGGCGGTCCGGTAGGTGGCCGGGGTCCCGTCCCGGTTGGTGATCGAGTTGACCGGCATCGCCTCGCAGTACCGCCCGTCGGCGGCGATCGCGGCGTACGCGTTGGCCATCTCCAGCGGGGTGGCGTCGGAGACGCCCAGAGTGAACGCGCCCCACTTCTTCGCCTTCGCGGGTGACGCCTGCTCCTTGTCGACGTCGGTACGCCAGCGCAGGCCCAACTGTTCCGCGAGGTGCACCCCCCGGTCCGCGCCGATCTTCTCCTCCAGTTGGACGAAGTAGGTGTTCACCGACTTGCCGAACCCGGACCACATGGTCTGCCGGCCGGTCATCGCCCCGCTGGCGTTGGACGGGGACCACCCGTCGTAGACGGCCGAGCGGTACCGGTACGGCGAGTCGAACGCGGTGGACAGCGGCATCCCGGCGTCCAGGGCGGCCAGCATCGGGAACATCTTGAACGTCGAGCCCGCCTGGTAGCCCGGGAGGGTGCCGCCGCCGAGCAGCGGGGCGACCGTGTTCGGGTAGTTCGCCTTGGTCTTCGGGTCGGCCTCGGGGTTGGAGCTGGGGCCGTTCTCGCCGACGTCGAGCGAGTACGTGCGGTTCACCGCCATCGCCTTGATCCGTCCGGTGCCCGGTTCGGCGACCACGATCCCGTTGGCGAAGGGACTGTCGACGCCTTCCTTGGCGCGGACGTTCTTCTCGGCGGCGGCCTGGACCCTCGGGTCGAGGCTGAGCACGATCCGGTAGCCGCCCCGGCGCAGCTTGTCCATCCGTTCCAGCCGGTTCTCCCCGAACGCGGGCTGCGCGCTCCACCAGTTCTTCACGTAGTCGCAGGCGAAGCCCCAGGCGTTGTACGCGCCGGGGATCGCGGCGCAGTCGTTGGCGGGGGTGGTGGGCCGGGTCCGGATGGGTTCGCTCTTGGCCACCGCCGCGGCGTCCGGGGACAGGTAGCCGAGCTGGGTCATCTTGTCGAGCACGTAGTTGCGCCGGCCGGTGGCCTCCTTCTGGTCGGAGCTGAGCGGGTCGTACTCGGAGGGGGACTTGACCAGGCCGGCGAGGGTGGCGGCCTCGACCGGGGTGAGCGTGGCCGGGGTCTTGGAGAAGAAGATCTGCGCGGCGGCGTAGATGCCGTACGCCCGGTGGCCGAAGTACGCCGAGTTGAGGTAGCGCTCCAGGATCTGGTCCTTGGTCAACTCCTTCTCGATGTCCAGCGCCATCCGCATCTCCTTGACCTTGCGCAGGCTGGTCTGCTGGATGGCCTCCTGGACCTCCTGCGGCGTCTGCGCGCTGTCCCGCAGCGCCATCCGGACGTACTGCATCGTCAGGGTGGAGGCGCCCTGGGAGACGCCGCTGGAGCGGGTGTTGGCCACGAAGGCGCGGGCGACGCCCTTCGGGTCGACGCCCCGGTGCTGGTAGAAGCGGTTGTCTTCGGCGGCGACGATGGCCTGCTGGATGTTCGGCGACATGTCCGACAACTTGGTGTACTGCCGGTACTCCTCGTAGAACATCGTCAGGATCGTCTTGCCGTCTGGCGCGTAGAGGTAGGACGTCTCGGCGGGCAGGGCGGTGCGCAGGATGTTCGTCTTGTGCTCCACGGCGTGCGCGGTGGCCTTGGCACCCAGGCCGGTCACGGCGGCCAGCGGGTACGCCACGGCGGCGAGGACGATGCCGGCGATCAGCCCGGCACGCAGGAGAGGGACGGAACGACCAACGGCAGCAAGGGGTCGATTGCTCACCTGGTCAAGTTATGACATTTCCGATTCGTACATGAGAAGAATTCATGAACGCTCGGGCGTTCCCCGGCCGGGACCGGCGACCGTGGGTGAAGCGTCCGGTGTGCCGTGATGTGGACCACCCCGGGATCGACTGTCCCCTGCGCCGGCTTCCCGGCAGGATCGCGGACATGCATGGGCAACTGACCGGCGTCGAGCCGTCGACCGGCCCGGGAGCCGCCGTCGGGTCGGCGACCGCGCCCGGGGCGGCCGTCGACGCCGAACCGGATCTCGCCCACCACGGGGACGCCGAGGCCACCCCCGGCCTGGTCGACCTGGCCGTCAACGTGCGTCGCGACCCGATGCCGGACTGGCTGGCCGACCCGCTCACCGCCGCTCTCGCCGACCTGGCCGGCTACCCCGACCCCCGGCCGGCCCGCGCCGCCGTCGCCGCCCGGCACGGCCGCCCGGAGGCGGAGGTGCTGCTCACCGCCGGTGCCGCCGAGGGCTTCGTGCTGCTCGCCCGCGCCCTGGTCGGGGTACGCCGCCCGGTGGTGGTGCACCCGCAGTTCACCGAACCGGAGGCAGCGCTGCGGGCCGCCGGCCACCGGGTCGAACGGCTCCTGCTCGACCCGGACGACGGCTTCCGGCTCGACCCCGCGCGGGTGCCGGCCGACGCCGACCTGGTCATGATCGGCAACCCGACCAACCCGACCTCGGTGCTGCACCCCGCCACCGCCCTGGCCGCCCTGGCCCGACCCGGCCGGGTGCTCGTCGTCGACGAGGCGTTCGCCGACACCACAGGCGTCGACGGCGTCGACGGCGAACCCGAGTCGCTCGCCGCCCGCCGGGACCTGCCCGGCCTGGTGGTGGTGCGCAGCCTCACCAAGACCTGGGGACTGGCCGGGCTGCGGATCGGCTACCTGCTCGGCGAGGCAGCCCTGCTGCAGCGGTTGGCCGCCGCCCAGCCGCTGTGGGCCGTGTCCACCCCGGCGCTGGCCGCCGCCACCGCCGTCGCGTCACCGACCGGCGTCGCCGCCGAGCGCGCCATCGCCGCCCGGCTCGCCACCGACCGCGACCACCTGGTGCGCCGCCTGTCTGCCCTGCCCGGGGTACGCGTCGCGGGCCGCCCGGCCAGCGCCTTCGTCCTGGTCCACCGGCCCGGCGCCGACCGGGTACGCCAGGCGTTGCGCGACCGGGGCTGGGCCGTACGACGTGGCGACACCTTCCCCGGGCTCGGGCCGGACTGGCTGCGGATCGCCGTCCGCGACCCGGCCACCACGGACGCGTTCATCGAGGTACTGGCGGAGATCCTGGAGGCATGATGCTGGAGACGACGATCGCGGAGATCGGCCCGCCCGATCCGGTGGCGATGACGGCCGCCCGGGACCTCCAGGCCCGGCTGACCAAGCCGGCCGGCTCGCTCGGCGCGCTGGAGGAGCTGTCCGTACGCCTGGCCGGCCTGGCCGGGGTCTGCCCGCCGCCGTTGCCCGATCCGGCGGCGGTGGCGATCTTCGCCGGTGACCACGGCGTGCACGCCCAGCGGGTCACCCCGTGGCCGCAGGAGGTCACCGCCCAGATGATCGGGAACTTCCTGGCCGGCGGTGCGGTCGTCAACGCGTTCGCCCGGCAGGCCGGCGCCTCGGTCACCGTGGTCGACGTCGGCGTGGCCGCGCCACTGCCGTTTCCGCCCACCGACGCCCCGTCCGCCGAGGTCCTGTCCGGCGACGACCTGTCCACCGACGCCCCGTCCGCCGCAGTCCTGTCCGGCGACGCCGTGCCCGCCCCGGCCGGCACCAGCCCGGCACCGCCGCGCCTGCTCGACGCGAACGTGCGGCGCGGCACCCGGGACATGACGGTCACCGCCGCACTCACCCGGGACGAGGCGCGGGCGGCGGTCGAGACCGGCATCCGGGTCGCCGGCGAGCTGATCGACGCCGGGGCGGGTGTGCTGCTCACCGGCGACATGGGGATCGCCAACACCACGCCGGCCGCCGCGCTGGTCGCCGCGTTCACCGGGGTCACCGCGGAGGCGGCCACCGGCCGGGGCACCGGGGTGGACGACGGGACGTACCGGCACAAGGTCGACGTGGTGCGCACGGCGCTGGACCGGCACCGGCCCGACCCGGCCGATCCGCTGGGGGTGCTGGCCGCCGTCGGTGGCCTGGAGCACGCGGCGCTGGCCGGCCTGATCCTCGGCGCGGCGGCCCGCCGGGTGCCGGTGCTGCTCGACGGGGTGACCGCGGTCAGCGCCGCGCTGGCCGCCGCCGCCCTCGCCCCCGACGCGGTCGGTGCGATGGTCGCCGGGCACCGCTCCGCCGAGCCGGGCGCGACCGTGGCGCTGCGGCACCTCGGCCTCGACCCGCTCGTCGACCTCGGCCTGCGCCTCGGCGAGGGTACCGGGGCGCTGCTGGCCCTGCCGGTGGTCGTCGGCGCGGTCCGGGTGCTGCACGAGGTGGCCACCTTCGACGCGGCGGGGGTCTCCGAGAAGTGAGCGCCAGCCCCTACCCTCTCGGACTGCGGCTCGCCGGGCGGCGGGTGGTCGTGGTGGGCGGCGGTGCCGTGGCCAGCCGGCGGGTGCCCGCCCTGCTGGACGCCGGTGCCGACGTGCTGCTGGTCGCCCCCGAGGTGACCCCGGCCCTGCAAGCGCACGTCGACGCCGGACGGCTGCACTGGCGACCGCGCCGGTTCGCCCCCGACGACCTCGACGGGGCGTGGCTGGTCCAGGTCGCGGTGGACGATCCGCTCGCCGCCGCCTCGGTCAGCGCCGTCGCCGCCGAACGGCGGATCTTCTGCGTCCGGGCCGACGACCGGACGGCGGCCACCGCGTGGACCCCGGCGGTGACCCGGCACGGTCCGGTGACCGTGGCCGTGCTGGGCGGGGGAGACCCGCACCGGGCGATGGGTGTCCGCGACGCCGTCCGGGAGCTGCTCGCCGCCCGGACGGGCCCCCTCGTCGACCCCGGGGAAGTCGACCCGGGGGAAGCCGACCCGGGCGAACCGGTGGCGGACGCGCCCCTCGCGGGCCCGCCGGAGCCGACACCGGCCGGGTCCGGTGACGCCGCGACCCGGCCGGGTGGCCCGGTCGGTCGGGTGTCGCTGGTCGGCGCGGGGCCGGGCGATCCGGAGCTGATCACGGTGAAGGGGTGGCGGCTGCTCACCGAGGCGGAGGTGGTGGTCGCCGACCGGCTGGTGCCCGGGTTGCTCCTGGACGAGTTGCGCCCCGACGTCGAGCTGGTCGACGCCGCGAAGATCCCCTACGGGCCGTCGCGCGCCCAGGAGGAGATCAACCGCATCCTGGTCGACCGGGCGCTCGCCGGCAAGGTGGTGGTACGCCTCAAGGGTGGCGACCCGTACGTCTTCGGGCGTGGCGGGGAGGAGCTGCTGGCCTGCGCGGCGGCGGGCGTACCGGTGACCGTGGTGCCCGGGGTGACCAGCGCCGTGGCCGTGCCGGCGTCGGCCGGTGTCCCGGTCACCCACCGGGCGGTGGCGCACGAGTTCACGGTGGTCTCCGGCCACGTCGCCCCGGACTCGCCGGTCTCCCTGGTGCGCTGGGAGGCCCTCGCCGGCCTGCGGGGCACCCTGGTGGTGCTGATGGGGCTCAAGAACCTGGCCGCCATCGCCGACACCCTGACCCGGCACGGCCGGGACGCGGCCACCCCGGTCGCGGTGATCCAGGAGGGCACCACGGGTGGTCAGCGCAGCCTGCGGTCGACGCTCGGTGCGGTGGCGGCCGACGTGGTCGCGGCGGGGCTGCGGCCCCCGGCCATCGTGGTGATCGGCGACGTGGTCGACGCCCTGACGCCCTGACCCTGCCGGGCCGTCCGGCTTGATCCACCCCTTGTGGGCCGATGTAGCGGTATCCCGTGTCGCGGATACCGCTACATCGGCCCAACTGGAGTCGAGCTACTGCTTGAGCATGTTGTCCAGCAGCAGGGCGCAGCGGATCAGGCCGAGGTGGCTGTACGCCTGCGGGTGGTTGCCCAGCCCGCGCTCGGCCAGCGGGTCGTACTGCTCGGGGAGCAGCCCGGTCGGGCCGGCGGTGTCGACCATCTGGGCGAACAGCTCCTCGGCGTCGGTACGCCGACCGGTGCGCAGGTACGCCTCGATCAGCCACGCCGTGCAGATGTGGAAGCCACCCTCCCGGCCCGGCAGCCCGTCGTCCCAGTGGTACCGGTAGACGACCGGGCCGCTGCGCAGATCCGCCTCGATCTTGAGCACGGTGGAGAGGAAACGCGGGTCGTCGCCCGGGAGCAGGCCGGACAGCCCGATCCAGAGCGAGGAGGCGTCCATGTCCTCGTCGCCGTACGCGACGCTGTACGCCTCGACCTCCTCGTGCCAGCCGTTCTCCAGCACGTTGGCGCCGATCCGGTCGCGCAGCTCGACCCACTCCGGCTTGTCCTCGCCACCGTGCTGACGCACGACGTGCAGGGCCCGGTCGACGGTCATCCAGCACATCACCTTGGAGAAGATGTGGTGCCGGGGTGGGAGGCGGGCCTCCCAGATGCCGTGGTCGGGCTCGTGCCAGCGGCGGCGGACCGCCTCGACCATGTTGTCCAGCACCCGCCACTCGTCGTCGCGCACCGAACCGCGGGCGTCGGCGACGGCCGCGATCAGGTCGGCGATCGGGCCGAACACGTCGAGCTGGAGCTGGTGGTTGGCGAGGTTGCCGACCCGGACCGGCCGGGAGCCGGCGTACCCGGGCAGGGTGTCGATGACCGCCTCGGCACCCAGCTCGTAGCCGTCGACCGTGTAGAGCGGGTGCAGCCGCTCGGGGTGCCCGCCGGTGCGCTCGATGCAGCCGTCCACCCAGCGCAGCAGCGCCTCGGCCTCCTCGATCGAGCCGAGGTCGACCAGGGCCCGCGCGGTCATCGCCGCGTCCCGCAGCCAGCAGTACCGGTAGTCCCAGTTGCGGACGCCGCCCAGCTCCTCCGGCAACGAGGTGGTCGCCGCCGCCAGGATCGAGCCGGTCGCCTCGTGGCAGAGCCCACGCAGGGTGAGCGCGCTGCGGGCGACCAGGTCCCGGGCGGTGGCGGGCAGCCGCAGTGAGGCCACCCACTCCTTCCAGGGCTGCTCGGCGCTGGCCTGCCGGTCGTGGATGGCGACCGCGTGGTCCTCCAGGCTGTGCGTGCCGAAGCGCAGCTCCAGCACCACCTGGCCGCCGGTGGCGGAGAGGTCGACCACGGCGTGCGCGGTCTCGTACCCGCCGTCGTTGCGGACCTGCCAGGCCACCCCGGGGGAGTAGAGCGCGACCGGCTCGTTGGAGCCGAGCACCAGCAGGCCGTTGTCCATCGGCTGGAGCTGGGTGGCGACCTGACCGAACTCCGGGCGCGGGGCGAACTCGATCCGGGCCCGGCCGGAGCCGGTGAGCACCCGGACCAGCGTGGAGTCGCCGGTGATGACGGCCGGACCGTCCGGGGTGGTCTCCCGGGCCGGCAGGTCCAGCCAGTCGGTGACGGTGAGCCCCGACCAGCGGGTCTCCACGGTCATCGTGCCGTTGCGGTAGCGCTGGCCCAGCGGGATGCCGCCGCGCTCCGGGCCGACGGTGAAGTGCCCGGCCGGGCTGCCGCCGACCAGGTCGGCGAAGATCGCCGCCGAGTCGGGCTTGGGGTGGCAGAGCCAGCTCACCTTGGCCTCGGGGGTGAGCAGCGCGACGGTACGCCCGTTGGCCAGCATCGAGTGCCGTTCGATCGGCACCGCCCGCTCGCCGAAGAGCCAGTGCCGGCGGGTCTCCAGCAGCAGGCCCAGCGCGCGGGCCGCCTCGATCGGCTCGGCCACCCGGTGGTGCGCCTGGGTGTCCCCGGGGCCGATCTTGATGCCCAGGTCGGGGCCGCGCAGGGTGCCGAAGGCGTTCTCGTCGGTGACGTCGTCGCCGATGAAGAGCACCGCGCTGGCCGAGAGCTGGGTGCGGAGCTGGTCGACCGCGGTGCCCTTGTGGGTGGCGACCACCGACAGCTCGATGACCTCCTTGCCCTGGGTGACGGTGACGTCGTCCCACGTCGCCGGCCCGTTGCGGACGGCCTCGACGGCGGCGGCGGCGACCTGCGGGTCGACCCCGCGGGTGTGCACCGCGACGCTGGCCGGCTTGCGTTCCAGCCGGACCCCCGGGTGGGACTGGGCGATCTCGCGCAGCGCGTCGCGCAGCCGGGTGCGCACGGCGACCAGCTCGGGGGAGAGCCGCTCGACGAAGCCGATGTCGAACTCGGAGCCGTGGCTGCCGACGAGGTGGATCTCGTTGGGCAGCCGGGACAACGCGGCCAGGTCGCGCAGCGCCCGTCCGGAGACCACCGCGACGGTGGTCTGCGGCAGCGAGGCCAGCGCCCGGACGGCGGCGACCGACTCGGGCAGCGGCACGGCCTTGCTCGGGTCCTCCACGATCGGCGCGAGGGTGCCGTCGTAGTCGCAGGCGACCAGGAGCTGTGGTACGCGGGCGATGCGTCCGATCGCGGCGAGCAGTTCCGGGTCCATCGTCCCGGCGGCGGGGGTGATGATCTCGGCGGTGGGGGCGTTCACTCGGCCTCCGTCCCCGGTGCGCCCAACTCGGTCAGAAAGGACTTCGCCCAGTGCCCCACATCGTGGGTGCGCAGATGACGTTGCATGATCCGCATGCGTCGACGGGCCTCCGGCTTCTCTACGTGTACAGCCCGCAGGAGGGCGTCCTTGACGGCGTCGGGGTCGTGCGGATTGCACAGGAACGCCTGGCGCAGCTCGGTGGCGGCGCCGGCGAACTCACTGAGCACGAGCGCACCGCCCTGGTCGGCGCGCGATGCGACGTACTCCTTGGCCACCAGGTTCATTCCGTCTCGCAGCGGGGTCACCATCATCACGTCGGCCGCGACGTACATCGCGGCCAGTTCGCTGCGACTGTACGACTGATGCAGATAATGCACCGCCGGCACGCCGACCCTGCCGAATTCGCCGTTAATCCGACCAACCTCGCGTTCCACCTTGACCCGAAGTGCCTGGTAGTGCTCCACGCGCTCCCGGCTGGGGGTGGCCACCTGCACCATAACCGCGTCCGGAACTGTCAACTTTCCGTCAGCAAGGAGTTCCCGGAAGGCCTTGAGTCGAAGTTCGATGCCCTTCGTGTAGTCCAGCCGGTCGACGCCCAGGATGATCGTCTTCGGGTTGCCCAGCTCCTCGCGGATCTGCTTGGCCCGGGCCTGGATCGCCGGGTCCTCGGCCAGCCGCTCCATCTCCTTGGTCTCGATGGAGATCGGGAACGCGCCGGCCTTCACCTGCCGCCCGTCGACCTGGATCATCTGCCCCTCGTAGCGCAGCCCGAGCAGGTGCCGGGCCAGCCGGACGAAGTTCTGCGCGGCCAGCCGCTGCTGGAAGCCGACCAGGTCGCTGCCGAGCAGACCGCGCAGGATCTCGGTGCGGAACGGCATCTGCATGAACAGCTCGATCGGCGGGAACGGGATGTGCAGGAAGAAGCCGATCTTCAGATCCGGCCGCAGCTCGCGCAGCATCGCCGGGACGAGCTGGAGCTGGTAGTCCTGCACCCAGACGGTCGCGCCCTCGGCCGCGACGTCCGCCGCCGCCTCCGCGAACCTGGCGTTGACCAGCCGGTACGCCTCCCGCCAGCGGCGCTTGTAGGCGGGGGTCTCGACCGCGTCGTGATAGAGCGGCCAGATGGTCGCGTTGGACTGGCCCTCGTAGTAACGTTCCAACTCCTCGGCGCTCAACGGCACCGGGTGCAGCCGGATGCCCTCCAGATCGAACGGCTCCGGGGCGGCGCCGGTGCCACCGGCCCAGCCGACCCAGGTGCCCCGGTGCTCGGCGAGGACGGGGTGCAGCGCGGTGACCAGCCCGCCTGGGCTGCGCCGCCACTGTCGTCCCTCGGGTGTGCTCACCTCGTCGACCGGCAGTCGGTTGGCCACAACGACAAAGGAGCTACGGACGGTCACGATCGGCCACCTCCGGGTGCTGACGGGTCCACCGCGATGAGCGTACTGAGCGTAGCTGCGGCGTCTGGGACCCCGTGCCGGACTTACCTACCCGTCCCACGGCCGCTGAACCCGTACCGTGATCTTGTCAACATCACCAGCTCAGCGGTGGCGGACCCGGCGCGGACCGGACCGGGCGGGGTGATGTGGGCGCGGCCGGCCGTACCTGTCAGGATTGACGACGGCGTGCGCGTGGCCGGCTCCCGGCCGGCGGCGGGTGGAGGTCGGAGCCCGCGCCGACGCACCCGCGAGCCCGCGACCGTAACCGACGCGCGACAGTAACCGACGGAGGTACCCCGCACCGTGGCCCAGTTCATCTACGTCCTGGAAAAGGCGCGCAAGGCGCACGGCGACAAGGTCGTGCTCGACAACGTGACGCTGAACTTCCTGCCGGGGGCCAAGATCGGTGTGGTCGGCCCGAACGGCGCCGGTAAGTCCAGCCTCCTCAAGATCATGGCAGGGCTGGACAAGCCGAGCAACGGCGAGGCCCGGCTGATGCCCGGCTACACCGTCGGGATGCTCGCCCAGGAGCCCCCGCTCAACGACGCGAAGACCGTGCTCGGCAACGTCGAGGAGGCGGTCGCCGAGACCAAGACCAAGCTGGAGCGGTTCAACGCCATCGCCGAACAGATGGCCACCGACTACTCCGACGAGCTGATGGAGGAGATGGGCAGGCTCCAGGAGGAGCTGGACCACCTCGACGCCTGGGACATCGACTCCAAGCTCGAACTGGCCATGGACGCGCTGCGCTGCCCGCCGCCGGACGCCGACGTCACCCAGCTCTCCGGTGGGGAGCGCCGCCGGGTGGCCCTGTGCAAGCTGCTGCTGGAGGCGCCCGACCTGCTGCTGCTCGACGAGCCCACCAACCACCTGGACGCGGAGAGCGTCTCCTGGCTGGAGCAGCACCTGGCCAAGTACGCCGGCACCGTCATGGCGATCACCCACGACCGGTACTTCCTCGACAACGTGGCCAACTGGATCCTGGAGCTGGACCGCGGCCGGACGTACCCGTACGAGGGCAACTACTCCACCTACCTGGAGAAGAAGGCCGCCCGGCTGGCCGTCGAGGGCCGCCGCGACGCCAAGATGAAGAAGCGGCTCACCGAGGAGCTGGAGTGGGTCCGCTCCAACGCCAAGGCCCGGCAGACCAAGTCCAAGGCCCGGCTCGACCGCTACGACGAGATGGCCGCCGAGGCGGAGAAGACCCGCAAGCTGGACTTCGAGGAGATCCAGATCCCGCCGGGCCCGCGCCTGGGCAGCACGGTCATCGAGGCCAACCACCTCAGCAAGGGCTTCGGCGACCGGCTGCTCATCGACGACCTGTCGTTCTCGCTGCCGCGCAACGGCATCGTCGGCATCATCGGCCCGAACGGCGTCGGCAAGACCACCCTGTTCAAGACCATCGTCGGGTTGGAGCAGCCGACCGGCGGCGAGGTCCGGGTCGGCCCCACCGTCTCGCTGTCGTACGTCGACCAGAACCGGGAGGGCCTCAACGGCGACAAGACCGTCTGGGAGGTCGTCTCGGACGGTCTCGACTACCTGATGGTGGGCAAGGTCGAGATGCCGTCCCGGGCGTACATCGCGGCGTTCGGCTTCAAGGGGCCGGACCAGCAGAAGCCGACCAAGGTGCTCTCCGGTGGCGAGCGCAACCGGCTCAACCTGGCGCTGACCCTCAAGATCGGCGGCAACGTCATCCTGCTCGACGAGCCGACCAACGACCTCGACGTCGAGACGCTGTCCAGCCTGGAGAACGCGCTGCTGGAGTTCCCCGGCTGCGCCGTGGTCATCTCCCACGACCGGATGTTCCTCGACCGGGTCGCCACCCACATCCTGGCCTGGGAGGGCGACGACGAGAACCCGGCGAAGTGGTTCTGGTTCGAGGGCAACTTCGACGCGTACGAGAAGAACAAGGTCGACCGGCTCGGGGCGGAGGCGGCCCGGCCGCACCGGGTGACCTACCGCAAGCTGACCCGCGACTGAGCATGGCGGACCGTTTCGTCTACCACTGCACCCTGCGCTGGTCCGACCTGGACGCGTACGGCCACGTCAACAACTCGCGCTTCCTCACCCTGTACGAGGAGGCGCGGGTGGCGTTGATGTTCGCCGGTGGCAAGGCGTGGGGGGTCGGCTCGTTCGCCGACGGGGTCGTCATCCGCCGGCACGAGGTCGACTACCTGCGCCCGGTCGACTACGCGCTCGGCCGGGCCACCGCCCAGGCCGCGCCGACGGTCCGGATCGAACTGTGGGTGGAACGCATCCGGGCCGCCTCGTTCACCGTCGCCTACGAGCTGTACGACGGTGACGTGCTGGCCAGCACCGCCCGCTCGGTGCTGGTCCCGTTCGATCTGGTGGAGAAGCGACCCCGGCGGATCAGCGACGACGAACGGGCCTTCCTGGAGTCGTGGGCCCCGACCGGCGGAGCGGCGTGAACGGCGGCGCCACCGTCCGGCCGGAGCACGGGTTGGTGGGGGCGGACGACGCGGGGGCCTTCCTGGCCCGGCTGGTCCGCCTCGACCCGGCCACGGTGGTCCGGCTACGCCCGCTGCCCGGCGTCGGCCGTACCGCGCTCTGGGCCCGGCTGCCGTGGGACGTGCTGGTGGTCCGGACGGTGGCCGGGGCCGCCCCGGCCGACGTCACCGTGGAAGCGGCCGAGCTGCTGGCCCGGCTGGCCGACGCCGACACCGCGCTGCCGCCCGGCCGCGACGAGCGGTGGCGGTGGCCGCTGCCCCCGGTGGTGAGCCGCCCGGTCGAGGTGCTGCCCGCCGCCGAGCTGCGGCGCATCGCCGAGGCCGCGGCGGGCACCCTGCGCACCGCCGCCACCGAGGGGGTACGCGGGCGCGCGGTGGGCCAGCGGGTACTGCGGGACGCGCTGCTCGACCACGTGGCGGTGACCGTCACTCCCGACGCCGATCCGGCCGACCCGGTGGAGATCACCCAACGACTGGTGCAGGGGCTGGTCCGGATGGGGTTCCTCGGCCCGGCCGAGGTCACCGCGGCGGGGGAGGTCCAGGTCCGGGTGGCCGGCCGGTGGGTCGGTCTGGTGGGACCATACGGAGCCGCCTGGTCGCGGAAAGTTTCCGATCTCGCAATTCGTCCGGCGCGGGATCAGCCGAAAGTATGACCCCGGCTCATTCTTCCGGGCTGGGGCTGCCGTTGGGGGGGTGCCTCAACCCGGCTGTCCGGGTACCGTCCATCCTCGGATCCAACGCACCGTAGGCGATTGGATCCGCTGGGGAGTGAGGTGCGCGAGCGATGCCGTGGTGGTCATGGCGCCCTGGTCCCGCCGCTGGCGGCGAACCGGAAACTCGAAGCGGAGTCTCGGTGGACAGCATCCGGGTGGGGCCACCGCCGCCCCGGCAGCCGGCGGAGGACTGCCCCGGCACCGAGCGGCCCGTCGTGACCGACCGGCCGGCCTCCGTGGCCCCGGTCACCCTGGCCCGGGTGTGCGACGCGCTCGACCTGCTCGACGTGCGATACCTGGCCGACGGTGACGGCAACCTGCTGGCCATGTGGGAACGGCACGCGGTGCTGGTGACCCTCGAAGGCCCCGAGGACGAGATCCTGGTGATGCGGGCCCGCCCGCACGCCACCGTCCCGCCGGACTGGGCCGACCGGGCCTACCGGGTGGTCAACGAGTGGAACCACACCCGCCGGTTCTGCAAGGCGTACATCGGCGACCCGACCGAGCGCGGCCAGTTGCCCATCTACGCCGAGTTGCAGGTGCCGCTCGGCGCCGGGGCGCACGACGCGCTGCTGGTGGAGATGCTCGACTGCGGCGCGGCCGTGGCGACCACCTTCGTCGACTGGCTGCACGACGAGGGTGCCCTGCTCTGAGCCGCCCGACGCGCCGCCCGCGCCGTGGCGGCGGTGGGGTCAGCCGGCGGCCGGGTCCTCCATCACGTTGACCATGAAGTAGGCCGACCGCTCCAGGTAGTCCCAGAGGGTCGCCGCGAGGTCCGGCGGCAGGTCCAGGTCGTCCACCGCCCGGCGCATGTGGTGCAGCCAGGCGTCCCGCTCGGCCGCGCCGATCCGGAACGGCGCGTGCCGCATCCGCAGCCGGGGATGCCCCCGCTGGGCCGAATAGGTGTTCGGGCCGCCCCAGTACTGCATCAGGAACAGCGTCATCCGCTCGGTGGCCGGCCCGAGGTCGTCCTCCGGGTACATCGGGCGCAGCAGCGGATCGTCGGCGATGCCGGCGTAGAACCGGTCGACCAGCCGCCGGAAGGTGGGCTCACCACCGACCGCGTCGAAGAAGGTCGTCGACGGAACGGGCCGGAGGTCGCCTACGGAATCCACCGTTCCATCCTGCCAGGTACGGCGACGCCACGGCCGCCGCCCACCGGCCGATCACATCACAGCGTGCCGCCGAGAGGTCCGCTGTCCGGGCCGGGGCGACGCCGAACCGGGCCGGTCGCCCGCCGGGGGCCCGGTGCCGGCGTTGGCCAGGTCGGCGGCCTTCACGGCGGCGTCGACGGTGGCCCGGTCCGGCCAGCGCAGCGCGGTGACCAGCATCAGCAGCACCCCGGCGGCGCTCCACACCCCGACCACCACCGGCACCGAGAAGCGGTCGGCGAGCATGCCGGTGACCAGCACCGCACCACCCTGGATCACCTGGATGCCGGTGGCCATCACGCCGAAGGCACGGGCCCGGTAGCCGTTGGGCAGGGCCCGGACGAACAGACCGTTCGCCGTCGGGATCAGACCGGCGACCGCGAAGCCGCAGGCCGCCGCGAGCAGGGCGACCACCACGGGGGGCGGGTTCAGCAGCGCGGGCACCAGGGCCAGCGGGGCGAGCACCGCCAGCGGTCGCATCAGGGTGAGCCTGCCGGCGGGCGACACCAGCCGGCCGACCAGCAGGCCGCCGACGATGTACCCGACCGGGTTGGCCGCCATGATGACGGCCTGGGCGGCACCCGAGTCCAGACCGTTGCCGGAGCGTTCACCGGCCCACGCGGCGGCCAGTCCCTCCGGGACGATCGAGAAGAGCATGGCGCTGAACACCAGCAGGCTGATCGCCCGCAGCACGGGGGTGCCGAAGACGATCCGGAACCCCTCCCCGGTCTCCCGCAGCAGGTGGGTCCGGTGCGCCGCGCTCAGCGTCGGCTCCCGGTCGTGTACGCCGAGCTGGACGAACAGGGCGGACAGCCCGAAGGTGGCCGCGTTGAGCAGCAGCGCCGCCGTCGGGCTGACCGCGGCGACCGCCGCCCCGGCCAGGTAGCCGACCACCTGCGCGGCCTGGCTGGCGCTGGCGTTGAGCGACAGCCCGAGCACCAGCCGGTCGCCGGTGAGGATCGCCGGCAGCAACGCCGAGCGGGCCGCCTGGCTCGGCGGGTTGGCCAGGGTGGCGGCGAAGAGCAACGCGAGGATCGCCCAGACCGGCAGGCCGGGCAGCACGATCAGGACGGTCAGCAGCATCCGGATGACGTCGCAGGTCACCATCACCCGCCGGTGCCGGTACCGCTCGGCGAGCGCGGCGAGCAGCGGACCGCCGACCAGCCACGGCAGGTAGCTGACCGCGAACGCGGCGGCGGACAGGGCGACGGAGCGGCTCTCCTGGTAGACCAGCACGGTGACGGCGGCCTTGGCGACGTAGTCGCCCACCCAGGACAGGACACTGGCGGCGAAGACCGCCCGGAACTCCCCCTGCCCGAACACCTCGCGGAAGGTGGCCGGCCGGTCCGGGGCGGGTCGCTGGTCGGACACCGTCGCCTCCATCGTGCCCCGGCACCGGCCACTTGTGATGGCCCGGCGGGGCCCCGTCGTCAGATTCGCGGATCAGCGATGACGTGATCACGCTCCCGGGAACGCGTGCACCGGATTCTGCCCGATCGTCTGACAACTGACTAGGGCGAACGGATTGATCGTCGCATCCCCGACTGAACGAACGGACGATACCGGAGGGGCCGCCCGGCGCGCGAGCCCCGACCATCGGGCCGCATCGGACAGGTGGTGAGCTGCGGTTTCAGTTACCCCCGCCCCGCCCGGCGCCGGTGCCGCCGGTGCCCGCCGGGGTCCCCGGGGCCGTCGGACAGTTCGTGTCCGTCGGATCGTTCGTACCCGTCGGGGTGGCCGGACCCGTCGTAGCCGCCGGGCCGGCGGCGGCGGTGCCGGCGGTCGACGGGGCGGTCGGGCCCGACAGGCCGGAGGTGGCGGCGGTGCCGGTGGCCGACGGGGCGGCGGTGCCGGTGGCAGTCGGGGCGGCGGTGCCGGTGGCCATGCCTACCGGCGGCAGCCCCGGATAGAGCCGGGCCGCCGCGATCCGCGCGGTGATGCCGGAGTTCTCCAACGCCTCGGCGAGCCGGCGACGCAGCTCCCGGCCGACCGCGAACTGGCCGTCCGCCGTGGTCTTGACCACCGTCCGGATCACCGCGCCGTCGACGGTCATCTGCTCCACCCCGAGCACCTCGGGCGGCTCGACGATGTCGGCGGACAGCTCCGGGTCCACCGCCACCGAGGCGGCTGCCGTCCGCAGCACCGCGTTGGCCTCCTCGGTGCCGGCGAACCCGATCGGCAGGTCGACGACGACCAACGCCCAACCCTGGCTCTTGTTGCCCACCCGGATGATCTCGCCGTTGCGGATGTACCAGAGCACCCCGCGACCGTCGCGGACCGTGGTGACCCGCAGCCCCACCGACTCGACCACCCCGGTCGCCTCGCCCAGGTCGACCGTGTCGCCGACGCCGTACTGGTCCTCGATCAGCATGAACAGCCCGGCGATCAGGTCCTTCACCAGACTCTGCGCGCCGAAACCGAGCGCCACCCCGGCGATGCCGGCGCTGGCCAGCAGCGGGGCCAGGTCGAAGCTGAACTCGCGCAGGATCATCAGCAGCGCGATGCCGAAGACGAACGCGGTGACCATGCTGCGCAGCACCGAGCCGATCGCCTCGGCGCGCTGGCGACGCCGCTCGGGGACGAACTCGGTCGGGTCGAGGGTGGCGGTGGGCACCCGCTCGCGCAGCGGACGCAGCAGGGTGGGCACCGCCCCGTCGGTGGTGGTCCGGACCAGCCGGTTGATCGTCCGGTGCAGCGCCCAGCGGGCCACGAACGCCAGCAGCAGGATCAGCACGACCCGTAGCGGCTTGAGCAGGATCCAGTAGCTGCCCTCGGCGAACCAGGCCGACCCGGTCACCCGGTAGAGGTACTCGCAGGAGGTGCTGCCCAGACAGTCGGCACCCGAGCCGCCCCCGGCATCCGGGCTGCCACTCGGGGCCGGGCTCGGTGCGGCGGACAGGACGACGGTCGACAGGCTGAGGACGCTCACCCTGTCTTAGTACCGCAGCGGACGAGAGGGCCGACGGCCGGCCCACCGGGGAGTCCCGGGCCCGTGATCGTACGGCGCCGAACCGGACATCTTCCTACATCGTGCGGAGGGTTCCGCGGGTACCCCGGATTAGTGCGTGCATTACGGGGTCCGATCAGGGACGATTGGCGTCAACGGACGACGGTGATCCCGCCGGAGTCGGTCGTGGCCCTCGGCTGCCCGGGGATCGGCCGGCGCTGCCAGCGGTGGGAGCGGCTGGACCGGGAGGGTGAGCACGATGCCTGACATACGACCCACGGTGGGCTCCGGCGCGCTGGTCCTCAACGCCACCTACGAGCCGCTGTGTGTCGTGTCCGTGCGTCGCGCCGCGATCCTGGTGCTCTCCGCCAAGGCCGTCTGCGTCGCCGACGGCGACGGCATCCTGCACAGCGCCCACGACGCGCTCCCCGTCCCCTCGGTGGTGCGGCTGACCCGGTTCGTCCGGGTGCCCTACCGCACCCACGTCGGGCTCTCCCGCCGGGCGATCTTCGCCCGTGACGGCAACCGCTGCGCCTACTGCCGGGGCCCGGCCGAGACCATCGACCACGTCTTCCCGCGCAGCCGTGGGGGCCGGCACGCCTGGGAGAACGTGGTCGCCGCGTGCGCCCGGTGCAACCACACCAAGGGCGACAAGACGCCGGCCGAGCTGGGCTGGCGGCTGCACTGCCTGCCGGCGGCCCCGAAGGGCACCGCCTGGCGGGTGCTCGGCCACCGCGCGCCCGACCCACGCTGGGCGGACTGGCTCGACCTGCGGGAGCCGCTGCGCGAGGCCGAGGCCGCCTGACCGGGGGCCGAGCCGCCTGAGCGGGGGCCGGCCGAGCCGCCGCCGCGCGAAGTCGAGACCGCCTGACCGCCGCGTCGCCGGCGGGTGCGCCCGGGGCCGCAACGACCGCACGGGTCGGCTCCGGACAGGGGTCAGCGGGCCCGGACCAGGGTGGCGTACACCACGACGTTGTCGGCGTAGCCGGTCCCGCCGCCGACCCAGCGTCCACCGCAGGTGATCAGCCGCAGGTTGGGGCGGCTGAAGTCGCCGAAGATCTCGTCGACCGGCAACCGTTCCTTGCCGTACCGCTGCACCTGGTCGACCTCGAAGACGGCCACCCGGTGATCGGCGCGGGTCACCTCGATCTCGTCGCCGTCGCGCAGTTCCCGCAGCCCGTGGAAGACCGCCGGGCCGGTGGTGGTGTCCACGTGCCCGACGATCACCGCCGGGCCGTACTGGCCGGGCGTGGGGCCCTGGTCGTACCAGCCGGCCTCCTGGGCGCGGGCGGCGGCCGGGACGTCGATGCTGCCGTCCGGGGCGATGCCGACCTGGTGCACCGGGGCCCGCACGTCGATCCGGGAGATGGCGATCTGGGTCGGCGGGCTGCCCGACAGCACCGGGAACCGCTTCGGCGGCGGGCGCAGGCCGGCGACGAACCGGTCCGGCAGGACGCTGAGCCCGGTGACCCGCTCCACCCCGAGCATCGCCACGATCAGCAGCATCACCGCGGCGATCGCCAGCACCGGCAGGCCCGGCCCGGACCCGGCGAACCGGCCGCCGAACGCCGGCACCCGGGGCACCGGGCGTACCGGACGGGCCTGGGTGACCGGGTCGGCGGTGGTCACGCTGGCGGAGAAGGCCTGGCCGGCGACCCGGCGGAAACGCCGGGCGGCGCGGCGGGTGCGGGCGGCGATCCGGTGGGCGGCGCGCCGGCTGCCGGCGGCGACCCGGACCGTACGCCGGGCCGCCGCCCGCAACCGGTGGCCGGCCGGCCGCGAACGGGTGCGGGCCATGACGGCAGGCGGTCAGGCACCGGGCCGGGTCCGTCGGCGGTTGCCGCCGAAGACGCCGAGCCCGGCCGCCACGGCCGCCACGGCCAGGCCGCCGACCAGCAGCAGCGAACCGCTGCCCCGGTCACCCGCCGTCCCGCCGCCGCCGGTCGCCGGGCCCTTGCTCGGCTGGGCCATGTTCAGCACGGTCAGCATGGTCGAGGCGGTGTTGCCGTTGGCGCACCGCAGGTCGACCGGGTAGTCCCCGGGCTGCTTGTTGCCCGGGACGGTGACCGCACCGGTGAGGAAGCCGTTGCCGGGCCGCAGCACCACCCGCCCGAAGGCGTCCGAGTGCACGGTGGCCTGCTGGTTGTTGGCGTTGTCGCAACTCGCCCGGACGTTGACCCGGGTGCCGGCCTGCGCGGTGTTCGGCGTGACCTCGACGAAGGTGTTCTCCCCGGCGCGCGCCGGGGTGGCCGCGGCCAGGACGAACACCCCGACCAGGGTGAGCATCGCCAGTACGGCGTGGACGGCACGACGGTGCAGAGTGAGCCCCCGCATGGTTCCCCCCTCCCGGCGACGGTTCGCCGGAATCCTGCGACGGGTGTGCGGGGCTGCATTCCCGCTGGCCCGGGGGCAAACCCGGACTCGGGCCCGCCCGGGGTCAGGCGGGCGGCAGCGGGGTGACCGGATGCCACTGCAACGGGCTGGAGAGCACCATCGTGCTGGACGGCTGCCCGTACGGGGCGAGTCGGTCGATCACCGCCTCGAACTGCCCGATCGAGCCGGCGGCGACCTTGAGCATGCTGCACGCGTCCCCGGTGATCCGGTGGATCTCCTGGATCTCCGGCCAGTCGACGACGTCCGGGTCGTGCAGGATGCACCGTGGGCCGTAACAGGACATCCGGATCAGCGCCACCATCGGACGACCGGCGCGGGCCAGGTCGACGTGCGCGTGGTAGCCGGTGATCACCCCGGACTCCTCCAGCCGGCGGACCCGTTCGGCGACCGCCGGCGGGGACAGGTGCACCCGCCGGGACAGCTCGCTGTACGACAGCCGCGCGTCGGCCTGCAACTCGCGTAGCAGGGCCCAGTCCATCTCGTCCACGCACCGACCTTATCTTCGGCAGGCCGATCCGCTGAAGCGCCTTTCGTTCGTGAAGTGAGAGCCGCTCAGCTCCATCGAAGCGGCATTCCACCACGGGTACGTGACGGGAGATCATGTTCGGACAGCCGAACCGGAGGAGGCGAGACGGTGGAACAGACGGACCTGCGGACGCACTCCCCGAACCCGGTGGTGCGCCCGTCCACCCCGCAGCAGCGGCGGGCCCGCGCCGCCCGCAACGGCGGTGAGCCCACCCTGGAGTTCGCCGACCGGACGCCCTACGACGCGTACGTGCACGCCAGCACCCTGCACACCCTCCAGCAGCCGCTGAGCAGCGACCCGGGCGAGATGTCCTTCCTGATGGTCAGCCAGATCATGGAGCTGTACTTCGGGCTGACCTGCCACGAGCTGCGCCAGGCCCAGCGTGACCTGCGGGCCGACCGGGTGTGGGCGGCGCTCGCCCCGCTGCGCCGGGCCGCCCTGCACCTGGAGGGGCTCAACGCCGCCTGGCGCGGGCTGCGCTGGATGACCCCCGCCGACTTCAACCGGTTCCGCAACCTGCTCGGCGAGGGCTCCGGCTTCCAGTCCGCGATGTACCGCCAGCTGGAGTTCCTGCTCGGGCTGCGCGACCCGGCGCTGATCCGCCCCTTCCGCCGCCAACCCGAGGTGTACGACGACCTGCGCGCCGCGCTGGCCACGCCGAGCCTCTGGGACGACGTGGTCGCCCTGCTCGGCCGGCACGGGCACGAACTGCCCGCCGAGCTGCGGGACCGGGACGTCGCCGACGAGCACCTGCCGCACCCCCGGGTCGAGGCGGCCTGGGTGGCGGTCTACGACGACGACGGGCCGGACAACCACCTGCGGCAGCTCGGCGACGCGCTGGCCGACGTGGCCGAGCAGTTCGGCGACTGGCGCTGGAACCACGTCAAGGCCGTGCAGCGCACCATGGGCGCCAAGGTGGGCAGCGGCGGGTCGGCCGGGCTGGCCTGGTTGCAGCGCAGCATGTCCCGGGTGGTCTTCCCCGAACTGTGGTCGGCCCGTACCGCGATGTGACCCCGGCGGCCCGCGCCCGCGGTGCGTGACGCCCCGGCACGCTGCCCACGGAACGGCCCCGCCGCCGGGCGGGGCGACGGGACCGGCCGGTACGCGGTCAGGAGTGCGGGCAGGTGTCCCGGTACTCCTGGATCGCGCTGCCCCGGGGTGCCGGGCAGAGGAACTGCTCGTAGCGGGTGTCGTCGTCGACGAACCGCTTCAGCCAGGAGATGCTGTACTTCGCCACGGTGACGTTCGGCGAGGTCGGCGCGGAGTGACCGGCCGCGTTCAACTCCAGGTACGCCTTGTCCAGGCTCGCCGGCAGGCTGGTGTAGAACGGCTCCGAGTGCGAGGCCACCGGGGCGGTCGAGTCGTTCTCCGCACCGATCACCAGCGTCGGCACCCGTACCGACGACCAGTTCTTGACGGTGTGCCAGCCGGTCAGCGGGATGGCGGCCTGCAACGCGGGCCGGGTGTTCGCCGCCGACAGGCTGCCACCGCCGCCCATCGAGTGCCCCATCACCGCGAGCCGGGTGCGGTCGATCCGGGTCCGCACCGCGCTGCTGCCGGTCAGGTAGTCCAACGCGGCGAGCAGTTGGGTGCCCCGGGAAGCCGGCTGGTCGTACACGGAGAGGGTGTCGATGGTGATGACCACGAAGCCCTGCGAGGCCAGTCGGGGACCGAGCCAGGCGACGCTGGACTGGCTGGCGGTGTAGCCGGGGGAGATCGCCACCGCGCCGAAGGTGCCCTCGGCGGTGCTGGTCGGGTAGTAGATCGTGCCACCCCGGAACCCGCTCACGGCGGACGCCGCGACGGTGCTCTGGGCGATGGCGAACGGGCCCCGGGTGGCCTCGATGCTGGCCGTCGTCGGGGCGGGGCCCCGCTCGTACGGGTTGGCGGCGACCGCCGCGACCGTCCGGTCGTCGACGGGCGCGGCGCTCGCCGCGGGTGCGGCGAGCGCGCTGCCGCCGACCAGGGCGAGCGCGAGCAGCGGCCGGGTGACCAGTCGGGGCCAGGGCCGGCGGGACCGGGCGGGGTGGGAGTGGAGGGCGGGCACGGGTTGCACGGGGGCTCCCTGCGGGTGGGCGGACCGGAATCGATCGAGAACGTCCGATCGGTACGGGCCATCCTCCGGGTCCCGGCACCGAGACCGGCAATCCCGGCCGGGTCATGTCAGCGGAATATGGGGCGGACGCCACACCCGGGCCGGTCGTGTCGTCCCGGCGCGATCGGGTACCGAACCGGCAGGATGGGACCGGGTGACCCGACTCGTCGCCGCCGTGGGGCCGCTGGAACACTGGAGTGACAGGTGGGATCGGCACCCCGCAGGCTCGCGGGGCGTCGGCTCCGCTAACGTGAATGGCAGCGGAGTCGGGAGCCGGTGTCACGATCGTCCACCCGACCCGGAAGCTCTGGTCTCTCTTACCGCCTGGGGGCGTTGGGATTGTCTGTCACTGACACGTTGCTGATCTTCGTCGGCATCCCGGCGGCGGTGGTGCTGGTGATCGTCGGGCTGGTCTTCGCCGCCAACCACGGCAGCGGCGGCGGCGCCAAGCGCTACCGGCCGGGCCGACGCTTCGACTTCACGCCGGTCTGGTTCCTGGGCCGCCCGGAGCAGTTGGCCGACTCGGCCGGCACCGCCCTGGCCGCCGGTGCCCAGGCGCCGGCGCTGACCAGCCACAAGCAGCAGCAGGCCGGCATCGAGGCGCCGGCCGGTGGAACCGGAGGCGCAAGTGACCGTTGGTGAGCAGGTCGACCAGGCCGGCACGGGCACCCCGCCCGAGGTGCTGGACGGGCCGTTCTCGACCCGGCAACTGCTGCGCATCGACGAGGCGCTGCGCCTGGCCGACCAGGGCAGCGGCCTGGTCTTCTCGGTCTACGTCGGCGGCCTCGACGAGCCGGTCCGGGAGCACGCCGAGCGGCTGCACCGCCAGCTCGCCGAGCCGGACAAGTCGGTGCTGATCGCCGTGTCGCCCAACCAGCGCCAGTTGGAGGTCGTCACCGGCCGGTACGCCCGCAAGCGCATCCCCGACACGTACGTCAAGCTGGCCGCGCTGTCCATGGTGGCGTCCTTCGGCGGCGGTGACCTGGCCGGCGGCATCATCCAGGGCCTCGACCAGCTCGCCAGCCACGCCGGTCGGGCCTGAGCCCCACCCGCACGTCCCGAACCGCCCGGAGCCCGGCCCGCACCACGCGGACCGGGCTCCGTCGCGTCCGTCACACCCGTCGGTGCCGAACCGGCCGGCTGCCGGTCAGCGGGGCCAGGTGCGGGGATCGAGTCGCATCGGCCACGGCTCGTCGACCGGCACCGGCTCGTCCGGACCGACGGTGCCGACGAGGTTGTAGTGCACCCCCTTGACCAGGCTGTACCGGT
Source organism: Micromonospora sp. WMMD723 (assembly GCF_049863385.1). NCBI lineage: Bacteria > Bacillati > Actinomycetota > Actinomycetes > Micromonosporales > Micromonosporaceae > Micromonospora > Micromonospora sp. WMMD723. Next base: position 543,854 of record NZ_JBMKNR010000001.1, on the reverse strand, counting down.
AGACGACGGGACCGAAGTCGCTCCGCTCCACCCGCCAGTAGGCGGGGATGCCGGACTCCGCGTAGAGCGCCGGTTTGGTCAGGCGGTCGTGACGGCGGCTGTTGGGCGATTCCACCTCGACGACCAGAGCGACGTCCGACGGGTCGGCCCACATCCGGTCCCGGGGGGCACCCGGCCGCAGCACGGTGACGTCCGGGATGAGGTTGCCGGCCGGCACCCGGACCCCGATCTCGCGGATCACCCGCCAGTCGGCCGGCGCGTTCTGCCGCAGCGCCATCCGGATGTCGTCCGCGAGCTCGTGATGGTACGGGCCGGCCGAAGGGGTCACGTGCAGACTCCCGTCGATGATCTCGTAGCGGTTCCCGTCCTCGGGCAGGTCGCGCAGGTCCTGTTCGCGCCAGTCCCGCTCGGGCGGCCGCCACTCGTACGTCGGCTGTGCCATCGCTCACCTCCTCGCCCCACGATAACGGCCCGGGGCCGGCGTGGGCTCGCACCCGTGCCGACCCCGGGCCGTGCCACCTCGACGTCAGCTGCTGTGGGCGTCCCGCGCGCGGGCCTTCAGCGCCCGGACCACCCCGTCGCGCCCCTCGGCCACCAGCCGGCGCAGCGGCGCCGGGTGGCCATCGCCGGCCAACCACGCGTCGGTCGCCGCCACCGTCTCCTCCTCGACCAGGTACGCCGGGTACGCCAACTGCACGAACTCCTGCGCCGGCTCGCTGTCACGCTGCGCCCACACCTGCGCCACCGTGGCGAAGTACCGCTCCCGGTACGGCGCGGTCAGCGCGACCTGCGTCGGGTGGGTGAGGCCCTGCAACAACGCCCGGTTACGCCAGTTCGGCAGCGCGTCCGGGCCGGTCAGCAGGGACCACACCGTCGCCTTGTTCTCCGCCGTCGGCACCAGCGCGTGCGCGTAGGCGGCCTCCCGCTCCCCGGAGGCCGTCCGGTCGCCGGCCAGTTCCGCCTCGATCTCGGCGGTGCCGGCCGCCCCCTTGGCCACCAGCGACTGCAGCACCGTCCACCGCAGCTCGGTGTCGATGGTCAGGCCCGCCGGCACGTCGGTGCCGGCCAGCCACCCGCGCAGCGTCGCCAGGTCCTCGTCGGCGCGGGCCGCCGAGGCGTACGCGCGGGCCCAGGCGAGCTGGAAGCCGCTGCCCGGCTCGGCCGCCGCCAGCGTGTCCCGGGCGGTGCGGGACAGTTCGGCCCAGCCGGTCGGCGCCCAGGCCGGGTCGGCGTAGAAGATCAGCGCGGTGCTGGCCTGCCGCAGGGTGGCGGTGACCAGGTTGATGTCGGTCTCGGCGGGCAGCCCGGCCAGCACCAGCGCGACGTAGTCGCGGGTGGACAGTTCGGCGTCGCGGACCATGTCCCAGGCGGCCGTCCAGCACAACGCGCGGGCCAGCGACGAGTCGAAGCCGGCGATGTGCTGCACCACGGTCGCCATGGACCGCTCGTCGAGCCGCAGCTTGGTGTAGGTCAGGTCGTCGTCGTTGAGCAGCAGCACGTCGGCGGCCGGCCGTCCGTGCAGCACCGACAGCTCGGTCACCTCGCCGGTGACGTCCACCTCGACGCGTTCGCGGCGGACCAGCCGGCCGTCGGTCAGGTCGTACAGGCCGACGCCGATGCGGTGGGTACGCAGCGTCGGGTGACCGGCCGGGGCCTCCTGCCGGACCAGCACCCGCTCGTAACCGCCGTCGGCGCCGATGGTCACCTCGGGGCGCAGGGTGTTGACCTGGGCGGTCTCCAGCCACTGGGCGGCGAACTTGCGCAGCTCCCGGCCGGAGGCCGTCTCCAGCTCCGACAGCAGGTCGTCGAAGGTGGCGTTGCCCCACGCGTGCTTGGCGAAGTACGCCCGCAGCCCGGCCAGGAACGGCTCCTCACCGACGTACGCCACGAGCTGCTTGAGCACGCTGGCGCCCTTGGCGTACGTGATGCCGTCGAAGTTGACCTCGACCGCCTCCAGGTCCGGCATCTCGCAGTAGACCGGGTGGGTGGAGGAGAGCTGGTCCTGCCGGTAGCCCCAGTTCTTGCGGATCGACAGGAACGTCGTCCACGCCTCGGAGAACCGGGTGGCGTGGGTGTTGCACCAGTGGCTCGCCCACTCGGCGAACGACTCGTTGAGCCACAGGTCGTTCCACCAGCGCATGGTGACCAGGTCGCCGAACCACATGTGGGCCAGCTCGTGCAGGATCGTGTTGGCCCGCTGCTCGTACTCGAAGTCGGTGACCTGCGAGCGGAACAGGTAGTGCGACTCGGCGTGGGTGACGCAGCCGAAGTTCTCCATCGCGCCGGCGTTGAAGTCGGGCACCCAGAGCTGGTCGTACTTCGGCAGCGGGTACCGCACCCCGAACTGCTCGTGGAAGAAGTCGAAGCCCTGCTTGGTGATCAGGAACAGGTCGTCGGCGTCCAGGTGGGGGGCCATCGAGGCCCGGCAGAAGACGCCCAGGTCGATGCCGTCGTGACTGTCCCGCACCTCGTGGTACGGCCCGGCGCACAGGGCGGTGATGTAGGTGCTCATCCGCGCCGAGGTGGCGAAGTGGACGGTCTTGAGCCCCTCGCCGGCCGGTTCCTCCCGCTCGACGGGCATGTTGGACACCACCCGCCAGTGCGCCGGGACGGTGGCGTGCCAGGTGTAGACGCTCTTCAGGTCGGGCTGGTCGAAGCAGGCGAACACCTTCTGCGCGTCGGCCGTCTCGAACTGGCTGTAGAGGTACGTCTCGCCGTCGACCGGGTCGACGGTGCGGTGCAGGCCCTGACCGCTGTTGGAGTAGCCGAAGTCGGCGTCCACCACGAGCACGTTCTCGGCGGCCAGCCCGGTCAGCGCCAGGCCCTTCTCGGCCGACCAGCCGGCGAGGTCCACCGGCTCGCCGTTGAGCGTGGCCGCGCGCACCGACTCGGCGGCCGTCTCGATGAAGGTGCCGGCACCGGGTTCGGCACAGCGGAACCTGACCTCGGTCACCGACCGGAACGTGCGGCCCTCGGCCTGCACCGCCGTTGACAGGTCGAGGTTGATGTCGTACCCGGTGACCTCCAGCAGGCGGGCCCGCTCGGTGGCCTCGACCTGGGTCAGGTTGCGCACTCCTGGCACTTTCGTCTCCATCCCACTCTCGCCGCCTTCCGGCTGCGCCAGCCCCTGCCGGCCGCTCGTGGCGGCGACCCGAGCCGAGTCTTCCATGCACCGACCCCGCGGTGGTCGACGTCACGCTCTCATTCCGCTACCGATCGATGCCGTGGGGGGTGAGGATCGAGGGAAACCGCGCCGGGTCCGCCGGCGTGTCTGACGTCACGAAGGGACTCCACCGTGACCGAACGTGTCGCCGTCGACATGTGGTTCGACCCGCTGTGCCCGTGGGCCTGGATCACCTCCCGTTGGCTCCTGGAGGTCGAGCAGGTCCGGGATGTGGACATCAGTTACCACGTGATGAGCCTCTCCGTCCTCAACGAGGGCCGGGAGCTGCCCGAGCAGTACCAGGAGATGATGAAGCTGGGCTGGGGGCCGGTACGGGTCTGCATCGCCGTGGAGCAGGCGCACGGCGGCGCGACGCTGGCGAAGCTCTACACCGCCATGGGCACCCGCATCCACCTCGGCAAGGAGCCGCTGGGTCGGGAGATGATCACTGCAGCGCTGGCCGACGTCGGGCTGGACCCGTCGTTCGCCGACGCCGCCGACTCCACCGAGTACGACGAGGCGCTGCGGGCCAGCCACGAGGCCGGGATGCGCCCGGTCGGCACCGACGTCGGCACCCCCGTGGTGCACGCCCCCGGCCCGGACGGCGAGAAGATCGCCTTCTTCGGCCCGGTCATCACCCCGTCGCCCAAGGGTGAGGCCGCCGGCCGGCTCTGGGACGGCGTCCTGCTGGTCGCCGGCACCCCCGGCTTCTACGAGCTGAAGCGCTCCCGCGAGCTGGGCCCGATCTTCGACTGACCGCCACCCCGGCGGGGCCCGGCCGGTCGGGCCCCGCCGGGGACGGTTCATCTGGTGGACCCGGCGCGGGGTCGGCGTCGCGCGGGCCGTCGTCGCCGGTAGCGTCAAGCCCCATGACGGTCGTGCATCCGATCGCCCGGGCCTGGATCACCACTGGCGGCACCGGCGCGCAGAACTACGACGAGTTCGCCGACGACGCGGAGATCACCGCGATCATCGAGGCGAACCCGCACAGTGCCCTCGGCATCGAGATGCCCCACCGGGCGCCGGAGAGCCTGGGGAAGTCCTTCTCCGACGCGCTCGGCGACGCGGTGGCCCGGCTCACCGAGGCCAAGGCCGACGGCAGCTACACCCCCGCCGAGCAGGTGGTGGTCCTCTACCGGATCAGCGCGCCGGGGGAGGAGCCGGCGTACGGGCTGTTCGCCATGGTCGACACCGACCAGATCTCCACCAGCGCCGACGAGCCCGGCCTGGTCATCCGCAACGAGGACGTCTTCATCGCCAAGGTGCGGGAGCGGGTCGCCCTGGCCGAGGCGCTGGGTCACCTACTCTCCCCCGTACTCCTGTTGCAGACCGGGCGCGGTGACGAGCTGCACGCCGCGCTCGCGACGGCGACCGACACGGCGGGCGCGCCGGCGGCCACCGACACCGACCAGGCCGGCCGCACGCACGCCATCTGGCTGCTCGGCCCCGGCCCCGAGCAGGACGCGCTGACCGCGCTGGCCGGCGGCGGCGAACTGGTGGTGGCCGACGGCAACCACCGCAGCCTGGCCGCGCAGACCGGCGGCTTCCCGCGCTTCCTCGCGGTGGTCACCACCCCCGCGTCGGTCGCCATCCAGCCCTACAACCGGCTGGTCAGCGAGCTGCCCTGCACCCCCGACGAGCTGCTCGACCGGCTGCGCGCCGCCGGCGCGCGGATCAGCCCGGTCGACGGCCCGGTCGAGGTCCCGGCGGCCGGCGGCACCGTGCACCTGCGGCTCGCCGGCCAGGGGTACGCGGTGACCCTGCCGCACGACGCGGCCGCCGCCCGGCTGGAGAACCTCGACCACGCCCTGGTGGAGCGGCTGCTGCTGCGCGACGCGCTCGGCCTCGACCCGGGCGACAAGCGGATCACCTACGTCGGCGGCGACTACCCGGCGAGCTGGCTCACCGGCGAGGTCGACGCCGGCCGGGCCGAACTCGCCGTCCTGATCGCCCCGGTGACCGTGGACGACTTCGTCGCGGTGAACCTGGCCCGGGAGAAGATGCCCCGCAAGAGCACCTGGTTCACCCCGAAGGCACGCGGCGGCCTGGTCGTCGCCGAGCTGCCCCGCTGAATCCTGTGACGAATCCGCCCCGGCACGCCGCCCCCACGGCGGGCCGGGGCGCGGCCCTGACAGACTGCCCGGTATGCGCGTCTACCTGGGATCCGATCACGCCGGTTTCGAGTTGAAGGTGCACCTGGCCAATCACCTGGCCAAGCAGGGCTACGAGCTGGTCGACGTCGGCCCGCACGCCTTCGACCCCGACGACGACTACCCGACCTTCTGCCTGCACACCGGTGACCGGGTGGTAGCCGACCCGGGCAGCCTGGGCGTGGTCATCGGCGGCTCCGGCAACGGCGAGCAGATCGCCGCCAACAAGGTCGCCGGCGTCCGGGCGGCGCTGGCCTGGAGCATCGAGACCGCCCAGCTCGGCCGGCAGCACAACGACGCCAACGTGGTGGCCGTCGGTGCCCGCCAGCACACCCTCGACGAGGCCGCCGCCATCGTCGAGGCGTTCCTCACCACCCCGTTCTCGGGCAACGAACGGCACGCCCGGCGGATCGCCCAGGTGGCCGAGTACGAGCGCACCCGCGAGCTGCCCGAGCTGCCCGCCCCCGCCGACCTGTCCTGACCGCCGCCCGCGCCGGGCTGCCGCCGGCGATCCGTCGACCGGGCCGGTCACCGGCCGGCCCGGTCACCGACCCGAACGGGGCAGGTCCTCCCGGGGGACCCAGTTCCGTCGGATGATCACCAGGCGTTCCTCGGCCTCGGCCAGATCCTGTTCGGTGGGGCGGGCCGCGTCCCGGGCGCGTAGCGCGGCCCGCACGCTGACCTGCGACGAGCCGGAACCGACCAGCCCGCGTAGCCCCCGCTCGCCGTCCTCGCCGCCCGGGGCCCGGCGGGCCCGTGGCGGTGGAGCCCCGTCGTGCACCTCGGCCGTCGCCGCCACCGGCGGCTCACCGCCGTCGGCCGTGGGCTCCGGCTGGTGCCGTAGCCGGCGTCGCCGTCGCTCCGCATCCACCATGTCCCGACCGTACCGTCCGGTGGCCCCCGTCGGGCCGGGCCGGGCGCGGCAGTTTGTCCGCTCGCTACCCTCGAAGACGGTGGACCGGTCGACGGCCGGCACCGGTCATGGGGAGGAACCAAGATGGCAGACCAGACACAGCCGTGGGCCGAGCGGACCGTCGAGGTGCCGCCCCAGCCCGGTGTCGGGGTGCCCCCGCAGCGGGAACCGTTCCGTCGGGGCGTCGCCTCGGTGGGGCAGCCCCGGGCTCCGCGTACCGAGCCGTTCCCGGTGGTCGAGCACGACCAGTCCGGCTGGTCCGAGCCCGCCGCGCCGCGCCGGCCGATGAGCTGGCACGTGGAGCAGTTGCGCCGGGGTGGCGAGTGGAGCGCGGCCGGCGCCCTCTTCGCCTTCGTCTGCTGGGGCATCTGGGCCATCTCCGGCCGGGGCGACCTGGGCGCTCCGCTGCTGACCTTCCTGCTCAGCCTGCTGGTGGCGGCCGGCCTGTTCGCGCTGTCCCGGCTACTCGGCCGGGTCATCCTGGAACGGCAGCTCGGCCGGGTACGCCGCAGTGCCCGGGGAGCGCACCTGGTGACCGGGATCTTCCTGGCCGGGGTGGGCATCGCCTACCTGCAGCAGACCCAGTGGGTGATGGACGCCTGGAACTTCGTCACCGGCAACTGAGCCACCCGACGTCGGTACGGCGGGCGGGCCGGGTGGTGACCCGGCCCGCCCGCGTCCGGTCGCGGGGTTGTCCGCGACACCGGTCGACACTCCTCCAGGCCGGAGGCTGGCATACCCCGCCGCCCCGGCTTCATCCCCGCCCGGCCGGGTGATCCCGCGCGTCGCGCCGCGATCGTATGACCCCAACAGGATGTTGATGCACGTCGATTCGTCGCTCTAGGCTCCCGCCATCGAACCGGCGCCCCCACGAGGCGCGCCGCCGAGGGTTGGAGGCCCCGTGAACCGTTGGCGCAGTCTCACCGGCCGGATGGCTGCCACGATCGTGGCGATCACCGCCGGGTCGCTCGTCCTGACCGCCCCGGCCACCGCCGCGCCCACCCCCGACGCGGCCCCGTCCGTCGTCGGTGGCACCCGGGCCGCGCAGGGCGAGTTCCCGTTCATGGTCCGGCTCTCCATGGGCTGCGGCGGGGCGCTCTACAGCCCCCGGCTGGTGCTCACCGCCGCCCACTGCGTGAACCGCACCGGCACGAACACCAGCATCACCGCGACCCTCGGCGCGGTCGACCTCCAGTCGAGCAGCCGCATCCAGGTCAAGTCCAACTACGTCTACCGGGCCCCCGGCTACAACGGCAGCGGCAAGGACTGGGCGCTCATCCGGCTCGCCACCCCGGTCACCTCGCAGGCCACCCTGCCCATCGCCACCACCACCGCGTACGACAACGGCACCTTCACCGTCGCCGGCTGGGGTGCCGCCCGGGAGGGCGGCGCGCAGCAGCGGTACCTGCTCAAGGCCACCGTGCCGTTCGTCAGCGACGCCAGCTGCTCGTCCTCGTACCCCGGCGAGCTGATCGCCGCCGAGGAGATCTGCGCCGGCTACGCCAGCGGTGGCACCGACACCTGCCAGGGTGACTCCGGCGGCCCGATGTTCCGCCGTGACGCCGCCAACGCCTGGATTCAGGTCGGCATCGTCAGCTGGGGCGACGGCTGCGCCCGGCCCAACGCCCCCGGCGTCTACACCCAGGTCAGCACGTTCGCCGCGTCGATCGCCTCGGCCGCCGCGAGCCTCGGCGGCTGACCCACCGACCGCCCCCCGGGCCGCTGCGCCACCGACCGCCCCCGTGGCAGCCGGTGGCGCAGTGGTGTCCGGCTGCTCAGTGGTGTCCGGCCGTCCAGTGGTGTCCGGCGGCTCAGCCGCCCCGGCCGTTCAGCCGTCCCCGGCGAACCGGTACAGCACGAAGTCCCGCTCCGCCCCGCAGATGATCACCGACGTGTTCCACGCACACGACTCGCTGCGGACGCCCTGCAGCTGCCCCATCTCGGTCAGCCCGCCGGACTTCGACACCCCGGCCAGGCTCCGGTCGTCCTCGACGCTGCTCGGCGTCTCGGCGAAGACCAGCAGGTTGCCGGCGTCGACCCGGGCCGCCGTGCCCTTGCGGTCGGTCAGCACCGCCTTCCCGTCCGGGTCGAACAGGCTCACCGAGGTCTTCGGCAGCTCCCGCCGTACGAGCAGGTGCTCACCCACCGGCACCAGGCCCTGGCCGCCGGGCGCCGCCCAGCGGCGACTGCCCTTGCCCTCGGTGGCCGCGACCACCTCCGTGCGATCGGCGTCGCCCTCCGGCACCTCCAACAGGCAGGCCCGGTGCTCGCCGCAGGCCACCAGCGCGGTGACCCGCCGCTGCTCACCGGCGCTGTAGAGCACCGTCGGCTCGGCGAAGCTGCCCAGGTCGTAACCGAGCAGCTTGTATCCCCGGTCCTCCGCCACCACGTACAACCGGTCTCCGTACGCGACCATCCGGTCGCTGACGTCGGCGACCCCGTCGCGGCGGCGCAGCACCTCGCCGCTGTCCATGGCGAGCACCCGCACCGACCGGTCGGCACCCACCTGCACCAACTGGTCGGCGTCACCGAGCCAGGGGGCATCGGACGCGCCGTCGAACCCGGCGGGACCGCCCACGCTCTGCGCGGTGCCCACCCGCAACACCGTGGTGCGGGTGTCGCCGTACTCGCTGCGGGGGTTGTCCAAGGTCCACTCCTGCCGGCCGTCACGCAGCCGCAGCCCGACCAGGCGGCTGCCGGCGCGGTCCACCCAGACCAGCCGCTCCGGGGTGACGTGCACCGCATCGTCGCCCTGCACCGGCAACCGCCACCGTTCCCTGCCGTCGCCGGCGTCGAGCACCACCACGTCGCGGGGGGTGCTGTCGCCGGCCGCGTCCGCCACGACCAGCACCGCCCCCGGCACCGCCCGGACCCCCTTCCACCGCTCGCCACCCGCTGCGACCGTGGTCCGCCACGCCTGCTTCCCGGTGCCGGCGTCGACGGCCACCACGGTGAGCCGGTCGTCGGAAAGCGCGTAGGCCAGGTAGGCGCGGTCACCGAGCACGGCGGTGAACATCGCCGTCGGCCGGTCCCCACCGGCGGCGGGCCGGGCCACCTCGGTGAGCGTGTGGAACTCCAACGCCGGGTAGCGGTCCCGGGTGAACCAGAGCGCCGCCGCGCCGAGCACGCCGAGCAGCGCCAGCCCCGCACCGATCCCGATCCACAGCCGGCGACGCCCGCGCCGCACCGGCGTCGAGGGGCCGGCACCGGTCCCCGGTGACGGCACCGCCCCCGCCGGTACGCCCGGCCAGCCCGTCGGATATCCGCCCTGCTCCGGCACGGTCCCGTCCGGCGGCAGCCCACCCGGGGTCGGCACCGGCGGCGCGCTTGATCCGACCACCGGTGGCCCACCGAACGCAGTGCCCGCCCCGGCCACCAGGGTCGCGCCGGGTCCCGCCGGCAGGGTCGCGTTCGGTTCCGGCGGGAGGAGGTGGCCCGGCCCCGGCGGGAGGGTGTGGCCCGGGCCGGCGGGCGCTGCGCCCCCCGGCAGGGTGGCGGCCACGCCGGCGGGTCGGCCGTCACCCGGACCGGCCGGGGCGGACGCGGTGTCGGATGCCCCCGGCGCGGCGTCGTGCACCGCAGCGGTCGACGCCTGTGCCGGTGCGGGCGAGGTCTGCACCGCGGCGGGCGACGGCTGTGCCGGGGCGGGCGACGGCTGTGCCGGGGCGGGCGACGGCTGTGCCGGGGCGGGCCCGGCCGCGCCGGCCGACCCGGGACGCCGGCCCGGCCGGGGCAGCGGCAGGTCGGTGAGCGCCCCCTCGGCCACCGGCAGCTCGGGCTGCTCCAGCACGGTCGGCGCGACCCCCAGCTCGGCGTGCAGCAGCCGGGCCACCAGCGGCACCCGGGACGAGCCGCCGACGAGGAACAACCCCGCGAGCCGGTCCGGAGTGAGGCCCGCCTCGGCGACCACCTCCCGGGTCCGGGCGACCGCCCGGGTCAGCAGGGGAGTGGCGAGCTGCTCCAGTTCGGCCCGGCTGAGCGGGACGGCGGTCTCCAGGCCGGGCACCGCGACCGGGGCCACGGCGACCCGGGACAGCATCTCCTTCGCGCCGCGCACGTTGTCCCAGAGCTGCTGCCGGTCCCGCCACTGCCCGGTCGTCTCCGGTCGGGTCAGCCGGGCCCAGAGCGCCGCCTGCCCGTCACCGACCAGCTCACCGACCCGGGCGAGCAGGGCCGCGTCCAGGTCCAGCCCGCCGAGGTCGGCCATCCCGCCGGTGGCGATCACCGTGAAACCCGAGTCGCCCCACGGGTCGGCGCCCTCGTTACGGACGACCGCCACGTCCAGGGTGCCGCCGCCGAAGTCGAACACCGCCACCGACTCGCCCACCGGCACCGGCCGCCGCAGCACCTCCGTGTAGTAGCGGGCCGCCGCCACCGGTTCCCGCAGCAGCCGGGTGCCCACCGGCACCGGACCGGACATGGTGTGCTCGGCCGCCGACGGCCAACCGGCCAGCGCCAACGCGTCGTGCAGCACCTGCCGCCGGGGAGCCTCCCAGGCGGCGGGATAGGTGAGCACCGCCGGGGGCAGGAACCCCACCGTCGCCACCGCCTGCTCGGCGACCGCCCACAGGGTCGCGGCGAGCAGCTCCGCCGGGGCGTACGACCGGTCGCCGAGGAGGACCGTCGGCTCGTCCACCAGGCGTTTCGGGTTCGGCTCGTACCGGGTCGGGTCCGCCTGGGCCAGCCGCTGGGCGTCCCGGCCGACGTGCAACCGGCCCTCGGTGTCGGCGTAGACCCCGGAGGGGAGGATCGGCTGCCCGTCGACCAGCAGCGGTCGGGTCCGCCCGTCCGGCCAGCGCAGCACGGCCACCGTGTTGGACGTGCCCAGGTCGACGCCGAGGGCGTATCCGTCCTGCTGGCCTGCCATCCGTCGCTACCTCCACCGGACGAGGGGATGCCCGGTCCCGCATGGTACGCAGCCCCCGCCGCCCCCGGCCGGTCCGGCCGCTGCGCCCTCGCTCCGACGCCCCCGGGGTCCGTAGCGGCCCTGGCGCAGCCGGGGGTCCGGCCCCGTCCCGGCGGCCGTCAGTCCCGGCGGCCCGGCTCGGGCGGGGGGACCCGGTCGGCGTACGCGCCGGGCGGCCCCGAGTAGCGCCTGCCGTTCCGGTACGGCGAGGCGTTGGCGGTGCACCCGTGCAGGCCCAGCGTCTGCTGCTGCATCACCGGGGCCGGCCGGCCCCGCCCCGGACACCGCTCGTGGCCGTGGCCGAGCCGGTGCCCGACCTCGTGGTTGACCACGTACCGCCGGTAGACGGCCAGGTCCGCGCCGTACCCCGGCACCCCCTTCACCCAGCGGGCCACGTTGATCACCACCCGGTCGCCGTTGCGGCACGAGGTGTACCCGTCCGCCGCGTCCCCGCACAGCTCGTCGCGGGTGCCCGGGGTGGCCAGGTGGACGGTGAAGTCGGCCGGCCCACCGGGGCCGACCCGCCACAGCCGCAGCGTCCCGCCCGTGGTCCATCCCTGCGGGGCGGTCAACGTCGCGCTGACCTCGGCGGCGAACTCCGCCGCCGGCAGCCCCCGGATGTCGCGCTCCACCGCCACCCGGTACCGCAGCAACCGGCCGGTGCCCCGGGGCGCCGTCGTCTCGCCGGCCGCGACCTGCCAGCGGTTGGTCCCGTCCGCCGGGTAGCCGACGGGGGCGGGCCCGGACCGGGCGGGCGTCTCGGCGACCGTTCCGACGGGTTGGGCGGACCCGTCCGTCCGGACGGACCCCGTCGGGGCGGGTGTCGCCGTCGCCCCGGCCGGGGAGGACGGTGCCGTCCCAGGCGGCCCCGCCGCCGGCAGCCCGCACCCGGTCAGCCAGGCCGCCATCAGCAACGCCGTCACCGGCCGCCCGTGCCGGGGGCTACCCTTCGTCGCCATGCTGCCTCCTCCACCCGCCGCCGGGCGGCGTCGGGCAGCGGGAAGGACGGGCGGACCGCCGGAACAGTTGATCCCGCCGGCACTCAACCTTTCGGTGCCCTCGCCCGTCCTGTCCGGCGTGGCAATGGGGAAGAGCGGGCATGGCCCGGGGTGACGCCGAGTTCGTCGAGTTCGCCCGGTCCGCCTCCGGGCGGCTCAGACACGCCGCGTTCCTGATGACCGGCAACCACCACCAGGCCGAGGACGCCGCGCAGACCGCCCTGGTCCGCACGTACGCGTCCTGGTCCCGGATCCGCGACGAGGATGCCTACGGGTACGCCCGCACGGTGCTGGTCAACCACCTCGTCGACGGGTGGCGGCGGCCGATCCGGGAGTACCCCACCGACGACCTGCCCGAGCAGCGGCGTGGCGACGTCGCCGACGACGTGGCCACCCGCCGTTGGCTGCTCGACATCCTCGGCGCGCTCAGCGCCCGCGAGCGGGCCATCGTCGTGCTCCGCCACTACTTCGACCTACCGGAGGCACAGGTGGCCCGCGAACTGGGCGTATCGCTCGGCACGGTGAAGAGCACCGGTTCCCGGGCATTGCAGAAGCTGCGCGCCACCGGGGTCCCGGCGACCCAGGGGACCGGCCGATGACCGAGTTGGAGCGGTTGCGCCGGGCGATGCGGGCGACCGAACGGCCGTACCCCGAGGATCTCGACCTGACCGTGATCATGCGGGACGGCCGGCGGCTGCGCCGACGCCGCCGGCTCGTCAACGTGGGCGCGACGGCACTGGTCACCGTGCTGGTGGCCGGCGGCGTGGGGCTCGGCGTGCGGTGGGCCGGTCCGCCGGCGGCGGACCGCCCACCTGCCCGCGCGGCCACCGTGCCCGACGCGACGCCCCCGGCGACGTCGTCGCCGACCCCCGGACCCACCCGGTGGGAGCCCCCCCGGAAGCCGATCGGCGAGGTGGTCGACACCGGCATCCGGTACGGCGTCGAGCAGCGGGTGTACTACCTGGTGGCGGTCGACGTGCCCGAGGCACCCAGGGTGCGGGTCGGGTTGATGGCCGGCCGTCGCACCCCTGCCGGCGAACTGATCGACGACATCGTCCTCAACGACGTGCAGGGCAGCGACCGGCGACCGGGCTTCCACGAGATCGGGTACGACGACACGACCCCCTCGGACGCCCGCCCGCCGGTGCCGACGTTCGGCTACTTCGTCGGGCCGGCGAGCCGGATCGTCGGCACCGTCGGGGGCCGGCAGGTCGACGCCCGGCTGGCCCGGTGGAGCACCGACCCGGAACTGGTGGTCTTCTGGTTCGATCCGGTCGACCTCACCCCCGGCGTACGACTCGACGGCATCGTCGCCCGCGACCGCTCCGGCCGCCTGCTCTGACCGGCGACGGGACGGCCGGGTGTTCCGGTCCGGCGGCGTGGCGGTGCGCACCCCGCAGGCGCGGACCTCGTGCCGCGCTCCGGTCCGTCGGGTGGCCACTGCGCAGCGGGACCCGTGGGCACGCTTCCCGCGTGCTTGTATCGTGCCGGGCGTGACGTGCACCGACTGGTCGGACATCCGTGGACGGCTCGCCCGGTTGGCCGCGACGCCCGACTCCGATGCGGTGTTCGGCGCCGGCGACCACGGGTGGGAGCTGGAACCACCACTGACCGCCGACGAGTTGACCGAGGTGCAGAAGCAGCTGCGGGTGGAGTTGCCCGCCGAGTACCTGTCGTTCCTGCGGGAGGCCGGTCGGGGCGGCGCGGGGCCGGCCTACGGGCTGTTCCCGATGCGTCGGCGCGACGGACGGTGGCAGTGGGAGGGCGACGGCGCGGACCTCACCACGCTGGCGGCGCTCGGGCGTCCGTTCGCCCACGTCGAGGCGTTCAACCCGGCCGACGGCCTGCCCGCCGAACCCGAGGAGGACGACTACGACTCGCCGGAGGCGTTCACCGCCGCGCACGACGCCTACTGGGAGCGGTACGAGAAGGTCGTCTACACGCCGCAGAACTCGATCGGCCTGCTGTACCTGTGCCATCTCGGCTGCGCGTTACGGGAGGCGCTCGTCGTCAGCGGTCCCACCCGGGGGCAGATGTGGGCGGACGACATCGCCGAGGGCGGCGGGTTCCGGCCGCTGTACGACGACGACGGGACGCCGCTGGGGTTCGCCCGCTGGTACCGGCGCTGGCTGGAGGCGGCCGAGCGCGAGGTCGCACCCGGCTAGCCGTCCGGGTCGACGGCGAACGGGCAAGCCGCGAAGCGGCGCGGCAGTCGAACGCCCCGGCATCGACGACGGCCGGCCACGCTGGCGCTCGTCACGGCCCAACTTACTGGTCACGACCAATCCGACGCGTGGCGCGATACTCAAGGAGCCAGTAGGTGGCCATGAGGACCGATGCCGCCAGCAACAGCCCGGCACCGATCCACCGGCCCGGAGCGCGCCAAACGCTGGGCGTGCCCTCCGTGAGATTCCCTAGCCCCAGGAGAGCGTAGAAGCCCATGCATGCCGCCCCTGCGGCCCACACGCGGGGGTAGTGCAGGGTCCGCCCGAGCAGCTGAACCGTTGACGTGCGCCGGCTGCGAACAACCACCCAAGCAGCGCACCCGACCAGGGCGACAGCAGCGCCGGCAAGCAGGATGTCCATGACCATCGCATCCGCCTCGTAGGTCGTCACGGCAGTGACGGTAGCGGTACCACACAGCTGCCGACCGCAGACATATGGACAGCCGTCGTCTGGTGCGGCGGGCGTCAGGTGACCCGATCATGGCATCGGTGCTGGTGGTGCCCGGTAGCCGTCACGAGATCGAAGACACCTACGCGCTGTCCTGACCCTGGTCAGGACCACACGTCGCCGTAGAAGTCCTCGTCATCGTCGGCTTGGGGCAGCGGGGTCCGCCACCACAGCTCGATGAGGAACTCCTGGGTGTCGGCCTGCCTGCGATGAACGCGAACGCCGTAGACGCCGGCTCCCTGCGAAGGGGTGACCTCCAGTGCCGCTCCGGAGGTGATCACCTCGACGATCAGCTCTCCGGTCGGGCAGTGCAGCTCAAGCTGTCGAGATTCGTCCCACAGGCCGCTGTCCGGCGCGGGCTCACTGGCCCACGTCCGGAGTTCAAGGCCCACCTTCAATGCGTCCGAGAGAACTCGAACGCAGATTTCGTACGTGGACGCGCCGGCTACCTGGCCCTCCGCGTCCTGGAGTGACTCGCCCTCGTCGCCGGCATCGCACCACACGTCCCGCAGGACGAAGTGGCCATAGTGGGGACCGAAGGTGGTGCGGTGCACCACGAGCGGCTTCATGGGTCCAGAGGGTGGCACCGCCGTCCGACATTCGAGTACGAGAACGGCCCAGGCTTGGCGAACACGCCGCTGACCTGGGCCGGAGGGTGTGGAGCGGGCGACGGGAATCGAACCCGCACCGTCAGTTTGGAAGACTGAAGCTCTGCCATTGAGCTACGCCCGCGTACGCCCGGAAACCGGACGCGCCGCAAGCCTACCCCCACCCCCGCACCCCGGGTATTCCCTCCCCCCGGCCCCGTGTCCTCGGTGATCAAGAGGTTCGCGTCACCCTCGACGATCTCCCTGACGCGAACCTCTTGATCACCGGGGTCATGCCGAGCGCGCACCGGGGATATACCGAGCGGACGCCGCGGACGTGTATCGCGCGCACGCCGGAACGCGAGTGGGGGACCGGCCGGTCGGGGACGCCCCGGCATACCGGGCGGGGCGCGACGGCATACACTTCTTTCGCCACGGGGTGTGGCGCAGCTTGGTAGCGCACTCGCTTTGGGAGCGAGGGGCCGTGGGTTCAAATCCCGCCACCCCGACTGCGTGCGCATCCCGGGATCATCCCCGGGAGGCGACGCCGATCCGTGCGGTTCGCCGGGCGCTGCCAGAGCAGCGTCCCGGCTCGCCTACACTCGATGCGCGCAATCACGCCCAGACCCAGACCCACCACTGAGATCCGTCAAGGAGTACGCCTGTGAAGAGCACCGTCGAGACTCTGAGCCCGACGCGCGTGCGGCTCGCCATCGAGGTGCCGTTCGTCGAGCTCGAGCCGAGCCTCAAGAAGGCGTACCGGGAGATCGGCCAGCAGGTCCAGGTTCCCGGCTTCCGTCGGGGCAAGATCCCGGCCGCCGTGATCGACCAGCGGGTGGGCCGGGGCACCGTGCTCAACGAGGCGGTGCAGGAGGCCATCCCGCAGAACATCCTCGCCGCGGTGCGTGAGCACGACCTCAAGACGCTCGGTCGTCCCGAGGTCGAGATCACCGAGTTCAACGACGGCGACTCGCTCAACTTCACCGCCGAGGTCGACGTCCGGCCCGAGCTGACCCTGCCGGACCCGGCCACCGTCGAGGTGACCGTCGACGAGCTGCAGATCGACGAGAGCGAGATCGACGAGCAGGTCAAGAACCTGCGCGAGCGGTTCGCCACGCTCAAGACCGTCGAGCGGGCCGCCGCCGAGGGCGACTACGTGCAGATCGACCTGAACGCGACCGTCGACGGCGAGGACGTGCCGGGCGGCTCGGCGAGCAACATCTCGCACGAGGTCGGCAGCAAGCAGCTCCTGCCGGGTCTGGACGAGGCCCTGGTCGGTCTCGCCGCCGGCGACGAGACCACCTTCACGACCCAGCTCGTGGGCGGCGACTTCGCCGGCCGGGACGCCGAGGTGGCGGTGACCGTCCGCACGGTCAAGGAGAAGGAGCTGCCGGAGCTGGACGACGACTTCGCCCAGATGGCCAGCGAGTTCGACACCATCGAGGAGCTGCGCGCCGACCTGCGGGAGAAGGTCACCCGGGGCAAGCGGGTCGAGCAGATCTACGCCGCCCGGGACAAGGCCCTGGAGCAGTTGGTCGCCGCCGCCGAGGTGCCGGCACCGGAGGGTGTCGTCCGCGAGGAGGTCGACAGCCGTAAGCAGGCGATGGTCGACCAGCTGGAGCGGATCGGCGCCTCGATGGAGGAGTACCTCGCCGCCGAGGAGAAGACCGAGGAGCAGATCGACGCCGAGCTGACCGAGGCGGCGACCGAGGGCGTCAAGATCCAGCTGTTGCTGGACACTCTGGCCGACGCCGAGGACACCCAGGTCTCCGACGACGAGTTCGGCCACGAGATCGTCCACCGGGCGCAGCGCGCCGGGATGGCCCCGCAGCAGTACTACGACCAGCTGGTCCGCTCCGGCGCCGCCGCCGCCGTCTTCGGTGACGTGCGGCGCGGCAAGGCGCTCGCCTCCGTGATGGAGAAGATCAAGATCAAGGACTCGGCTGGCAACGAGGTCACCCTCGACGCGCTGCGGGCCGAGAGCGAGCAGGCGCACGACCACGACCACGAGCACTGATCCGACCCGGTAGGCCGCCGTGCGCCCGTTGCGGCGCACGGCGGCCGAGCCCCTTTTCCGGGTACGTCCCGAGCCTGCTGCGCTGAGAGCGAACAGTGCCGCGAGCGGGAGTCGATCACCCGGTGGAGCGGTTAATGTCGGGTACGACGGTACGGAGAGCGAAGGGCTGCCATGACCGACATGCACATCCCAGCGAAGCCGCTCCGGGCGATCGAAGCCCGAGGTGGCGACACCATTGGCAACCTCGACGACTCGGTCTACAACCGGTTGCTCAAGGAGCGCATCATCTTCCTCGGCAGCGAGGTGAACGACCAGGTCGCCAACCGCATCTGCGCCCAGCTGCTGCTGCTCGCGGCGGAGGACCCGGACCGCGACATCTTCCTCTGGATCAACTCGCCGGGTGGCTCGGTCTACTCCGGCATGGCGATCTACGACACCATGCAGTACATCGACAACGACGTGTCGACCGTGGCGATGGGCATGGCCGCCTCGATGGGTCAGCTGCTGCTCTGCGCGGGCACCAAGGGCAAGCGGTACGCCCTGCCGCACGCGCGGATCATGATGCACCAGCCGTCCGGTGGCCTCGGCGGCACCGCGTCGGACATCGCGATCCAGGCCGAGCAGATGCTCTACACCAAGCGGATGTTCCAGGAGCGGGTCGCCCACCACACCGGGCAGAGCCAGGCGCAGATCGAGGCCGACTCGGACCGCGACCGCTGGTTCACCGCCCAGGAGGCCATGGACTACGGCTTCATCGACAAGGTGATCATCGGAGCCACCCAGGTTCCGGATGGCGCCGGGACCCTGAGCTGAGGAGCTGACGATGACCGATCTGAGCCTGCCGCCCCAGTTCGCGGCCGTGCACAACCGTTACGTCCTGCCGTCGTTCGTCGAGCGCACCTCGTACGGGGTCAAGGAGTCCAACCCGTACAACAAGCTCTTCGAGGACCGGATCATCTTCCTCGGCGTCCAGGTCGACGACGCGTCGGCCAACGACGTGATGGCGCAGCTGCTGACGCTCGAGGGCACCGACCCGGACCGCGACATCATCATGTACATCAACTCGCCAGGCGGTTCGTTCACCGCCATGACGGCGATCTACGACACCATGCAGTACGTCCGGCCGGACATCTCCACCGTCTGCCTGGGCCAGGCGGCCAGCGCGGCGGCGGTGCTGCTGTCGGCGGGCACCCCGGGCAAGCGGATGGCGCTGCCGAACTCGCGGATCATCATCCACCAGCCGGCCACCGAAGGCGGCTACGGGCAGGGCTCGGACATCGAGATCCAGGCCCGGGAGATCCTGCGGATGCGCACCCAGCTGGAGGACATGCTCTCCCGGCACTGCAACCGGCCGATCGAGCAGGTCCGCAAGGACATCGACCGTGACAAGATCATGACGGCCGAGGAGTCCAAGGAGTACGGGCTGGTCGACACGATCCTGACCAGCCGCAAGAAGGGCCTGCTGGCCGCCAACGCGGCCCGCTGAGCACCATCGTTCGGAGGTCGGTCGGGGCGAGCAGTTCCCGGCCGACCTCTGACACACCCGTTTTGGGGGTCGGAGAAACCCTCGCCAGCGGGTAACGTCGGGGCCGTACGGCGTGGCCGGGTCGGACCGGCGGAACGGATTTCACCACGGACGGGCGCTCCGGCGCCCGCGGTTCAGGGCCGGTCTCCGGTCGACGAGTGCAGGGAGAACGTAGGTGGCACGGATCGGTGACGGCGGCGACCTACTGAAGTGCTCGTTCTGCGGCAAGTCGCAGAAGCAGGTCAAGAAGCTCATCGCGGGCCCAGGGGTCTACATCTGCGACGAGTGCATCGACCTCTGCAACGAGATCATCGAGGAGGAGCTGGCTGAGTCCGGCGAGGTGAAGTGGGAAGAGCTTCCCAAGCCGATGGAGATCTGCCAGTTCCTCGACAACTACGTCGTCGGTCAGGACCAGGCCAAGAAGGCGCTCGCGGTGGCGGTCTACAACCACTACAAGCGCATCCAGGCCGAGGCGGCCAACGCCCCCGGCTCCGGTAGCGACGCCGTCGAGCTGGCCAAGTCCAACATCCTGCTGCTCGGCCCGACCGGCTGCGGCAAGACGCACCTCGCGCAGACCCTGGCCCGGATGCTCAACGTGCCCTTCGCGATCGCGGACGCCACCGCGCTGACCGAGGCGGGCTACGTCGGCGAGGACGTGGAGAACATCCTCCTCAAGCTGATCCAGGCCGCCGACTACGACATCAAGCGCGCCGAGACGGGCATCATCTACATCGACGAGGTCGACAAGATCGCCCGTAAGTCGGAGAACCCCTCGATCACCCGGGACGTCTCCGGTGAGGGGGTGCAGCAGGCCCTGCTCAAGATGCTGGAGGGCACGGTGTCGAACGTCCCGCCGCAGGGCGGACGCAAACACCCCCACCAGGAGTTCATCCAGATCGACACCACCAACGTGCTGTTCATCTGCGGTGGCGCCTTCGCCGGCCTCGACCAGATCATCGAGGCCCGCACCGGCTCCGGCGGCACCGGCTTCGGTGCCCGGCTCCGGTCGGTCTCCGAGCGTTCCACCGACGACATCTTCAGCCAGGTGATGCCGGAGGACATGCTCAAGTTCGGGCTGATCCCCGAGTTCATCGGCCGACTGCCGGTGATCACCAACGTGCGCAGCCTGGACCGTTCCGCCCTGGTGCGCATCCTCACCGAGCCGCGCAACGCCCTGGTCCGGCAGTACCAGCGGCTCTTCGAACTGGACGGCGTCGAGCTGGAGTTCGAGCCGGCGGCACTCGAGGCGATCGCCGACCAGGCGATGCTCCGGGGCACCGGCGCCCGTGGTCTGCGCGCCATCATGGAAGAGGTCCTCCTCTCCGTCATGTACGAGGTGCCGAGCAACCCGGACGCCGCGCGGGTGCTGATCACCCGCGAGGTCGTACTGGAGAACGTCAACCCGACCATCGTGCCGCGTGAGTTCACCGGTCGCCGGGCCCGTCGCGACCGCGAGGAGAAGTCGGCCTGACCGACACCCCGACCACCGTCGGAAGCACGGCCCCCGCCCGGGGCCGTGCTTCCGCGCGTACGGCGCCTGTGCCCTGACCGCCGTCTGAAGGCACCCGTCCATCCCGATCCACGCCCGCGGCTCGCGATCGGCTCTGGGCCGCGCTCAGGGTGTCCACGCGGTGCCCCCTGGTCGACGACAGGTGGCCGAGCGTCCGGTGTCCGGGGGCGAAGCCCTGGCGGGGGTCCGGGTTCCGCCCGTGCCGGGTCGCGTACTGTCCCGGCCTGCCGTCCGGCCCGTACGCTGGGCACCATGCGCGTCGCCGTCTGCCAGCTCAACTCCCGCGACGACCGGTCGGCCAACCTGGCCGCCGCCGAGGCTCTGCTCGTGCGGGCCGCGGCGGCCGGTGCCGACCTGGCGGTCCTCCCCGAGTACGTCGACTATCTCGGCCCCGCCGACGGGATGCCGCCGGCCGAGGGGGTGGACGGGACGGTGGGCACCTTCTTCGCCGAGGTGGCCCGCCGGTTGGGGATCTGGCTGGTGGCCGGCTCCTTCCACGAGGCCGGGCCGGACCCGGCGCACACCTGGAACACCTCGCTGGTCTTCGACCGGTCCGGCACCCTCGCCGCCAGCTATCGGAAGATCCACCTGTACGACGTGGAGATCCCCGGGCGGGTGTCCTACCGCGAGTCGGCCACCGTGGCCCCCGGAGCGGAACCGGTGGTGGTCGACGTGGAGGGCCTGCGGGTGGGCCTGACCATCTGCTACGACCTGCGCTTCCCGGAGCTGTACCGGCAACTCGCCACGGACGGGGGAGCGCACCTGCTCGTCGTGCCGGCGGCGTTCATGATGCACACCGGGCGGGACCACTGGGAGGTCCTGCTGCGGGCCCGGGCGATCGAGAACCAGTGTTTCGTGGCCGCCGCCGGGCAGACCGGTGACCACGACCCGGGCCGGACGTGCTTCGGCCGCAGCATGGTGGTCGACCCGTGGGGCACGGTGCTCGGCCAGGTGCCGGACGGACCGGGTCTCACCGTGGTCGACCTCGACCTGGACCGGCTGCGCACGATCCGCGCCGAACTGCCCAGTCTGGCCAACCGCCGCCTCTGACGGGCCAGGGGCCGGCCGTCGGTCAGCTCAGCAGCACCCCGACGACTGCCAGCGTGATGATCGCCGCCGCCGTCACCAGCAGGGCCGTTCCCATCCTGGAGGGCCCACGCCGGGCCAGCCGCACGACCGACAGTACGACGACGACGAGCACGACCGCTGCGATCACCAGCTGCCAGAAGGGCAGCAGGAGTCCCAGTAGGGCGTCGTCGGCGAGGGTGGCCGTGGGGGAGCGGGACGCCTCATCCATGGCAGCCACTCTGGCACGGATCGGCCACCTCGGCGTCGTTTCGGTGCGTGGGCGCAACACCGGCGGGGGCGCACGTCGGCAGGTGACGTCCGCCGGTGAGCCCAGTGACGATCATTGATTTGCCTTCTGTGGGGCGTCCGCGTAACTTTCTCTCTGCACGCGGGAGGCCGGACGAATCGGCCGAGAACGGGCACCAGGATCGTGGCGGAGACGCCGAGCGATGCTGAGGATCGGGCGGTGCGGGAGTCCCCGGAAGTTCCGGGTTGCGAACGCGAAGCCGACCGGGTAGAGTTCTGAAGCCGGCAGGGAGCCGGGCGGGCACCGCGAAAGCGGATGCCGGCCGGTCTGCTGATTCCCACGATCGCAACGACCACCGGAAACGGTGTGCGTGACAACGTGGATACGGCTGAACCAGGCTGACAGATCGCGACAGCGAATTTGACAGCGGAATTCAGTCCAAGTAACTTAGAGAAGTTGCCCCGGTCGGGTTGCCGTTGGTGCGGTGGTTTGGCTGGTGTGTGGTTGTTCTTTGAGAACTCAACAGGGTGCTTGTAAAGCCAGTGCCAATTGTTTTATACCCCGGACTGGCCGAATCCGAGTCTTCGGGTTTGGTTGGTTGGGATTCCTTTGGCAACATTTGTTTGTTGTCGGGATTGCTGTTCAACAGGTTTTTGTTGGAGAGTTTGATCCTGGCTCAGGACGAACGCTGGCGGCGTGCTTAACACATGCAAGTCGAGCGGAAAGGCCCTTCGGGGTACTCGAGCGGCGAACGGGTGAGTAACACGTGAGTAACCTGCCCTAGGCTTTGGGATAACCCTCGGAAACGGGGGCTAATACCGGATATGACCTTTCCCCGCATGGGGTTTGGTGGAAAGTTTTTCGGCCTGGGATGGGCTCGCGGCCTATCAGCTTGTTGGTGGGGTGATGGCCTACCAAGGCGACGACGGGTAGCCGGCCTGAGAGGGCGACCGGCCACACTGGGACTGAGACACGGCCCAGACTCCTACGGGAGGCAGCAGTGGGGAATATTGCACAATGGGCGGAAGCCTGATGCAGCGACGCCGCGTGAGGGATGACGGCCTTCGGGTTGTAAACCTCTTTCAGCAGGGACGAAGCGTAAGTGACGGTACCTGCAGAAGAAGCACCGGCCAACTACGTGCCAGCAGCCGCGGTAAGACGTAGGGTGCGAGCGTTGTCCGGATTTATTGGGCGTAAAGAGCTCGTAGGCGGCTTGTCGCGTCGACCGTGAAAACTTGGGGCTCAACCCCAAGCCTGCGGTCGATACGGGCAGGCTAGAGTTCGGTAGGGGAGACTGGAATTCCTGGTGTAGCGGTGAAATGCGCAGATATCAGGAGGAACACCGGTGGCGAAGGCGGGTCTCTGGGCCGATACTGACGCTGAGGAGCGAAAGCGTGGGGAGCGAACAGGATTAGATACCCTGGTAGTCCACGCTGTAAACGTTGGGCGCTAGGTGTGGGGGGCCTCTCCGGTTCCCTGTGCCGCAGCTAACGCATTAAGCGCCCCGCCTGGGGAGTACGGCCGCAAGGCTAAAACTCAAAGGAATTGACGGGGGCCCGCACAAGCGGCGGAGCATGCGGATTAATTCGATGCAACGCGAAGAACCTTACCTGGGTTTGACATGGCCGCAAAACTTCCAGAGATGGGAGGTCCTTCGGGGGCGGTCACAGGTGGTGCATGGCTGTCGTCAGCTCGTGTCGTGAGATGTTGGGTTAAGTCCCGCAACGAGCGCAACCCTCGTTCGATGTTGCCAGCGCGTTATGGCGGGGACTCATCGAAGACTGCCGGGGTCAACTCGGAGGAAGGTGGGGATGACGTCAAGTCATCATGCCCCTTATGTCCAGGGCTTCACGCATGCTACAATGGCCGGTACAATGGGTTGCGATACCGTGAGGTGGAGCGAATCCCAAAAAGCCGGTCTCAGTTCGGATCGGGGTCTGCAACTCGACCCCGTGAAGTCGGAGTCGCTAGTAATCGCAGATCAGCAACGCTGCGGTGAATACGTTCCCGGGCCTTGTACACACCGCCCGTCACGTCACGAAAGTCGGCAACACCCGAAGCCGGTGGCCCAACCCTTGTGGAGGGAGCCGTCGAAGGTGGGGCTGGCGATTGGGACGAAGTCGTAACAAGGTAGCCGTACCGGAAGGTGCGGCTGGATCACCTCCTTTCTAAGGAGCACCATCCACCGAAAGGTGGCATGGAGCCCGCACTGCCCGAATGTGGTGGTGGGGTGCTCAGATGGCGGAGACACTGGCGAGCTTTCCTCTGGCAACGGCCGGGATACCTAGTACAGCCACTTCGGTGGTGGGAACGGTTCCTCCTGGTGCGGCTGGTTGGGGGCGTATAGCACCCTGTTGGGTCCTGAAGGAACAACCTCAGGTTGTTGTTTCAGTGCCTTGTGGTGGGCGGGAGCCTGCTGGAGGTTGCCAGGCATGGCCTGGTCTCGCATACCGGATTCTGTCTCTGCTTGTGGGCGGGGTGGGGTTGCTGGTGTGGGGCTTTGGGGTTGTGGGTTGGTTGTTTGTTGAGAATTGCACAGTGGACGCGAGCATCTTTGTGGTCAAGTTGTCAAGGGCGAACGGTGGATGCCTTGGCACCAGGAGCCGATGAAGGACGTGGGAGGCCGCGATAGGCCTGGGGGAGCTGTCAACCAAGCTGTGATCCCAGGGTGTCCGAATGGGGAAACCTGGCACCAGTCATGTGGTGTCACCCGCACCTGAACACATAGGGTGTGTGGGGGGAACGCGGGGAAGTGAAACATCTCAGTACCCGTAGGAAGAGAAAACAATTTAGTGATTCCGTGAGTAGTGGCGAGCGAAAGCGGATTGAGGCTAAACCGGTTGCGTGTGATACCTGTCAGGGGTTGCGTGGTCGGGGTTGTGGGACCCTGCTGAACAAGCTGACACTTGTTCGAGGAGTTATAAAGTCAGTGGCTAGCCGAATGGTGTGGAAAAGCCAACCGTAGTCGGTGAGAGTCCGGTAGGTGAAAGTTGCTGATCTTCTGTGGGTGTTCCCGAGTAGCGGCGGACTCCTGAAATCTGCCGTGAATCTGCCAGGACCACCTGGTAAGCCTAAATACTTCCTGGTGACCGATAGCGGACGAGTACCGTGAGGGAATGGTGAAAAGTACCCCGGGAGGGGAGTGAAATAGTACCTGAAACCGTTCGCCTACAATCCGTCGGAGCCTTGCGGGGTGACGGCGTGCCTTTTGAAGAATGAGCCTGCGAGTTAGTGGCATGTGGCGAGGTTAACCCGTGTGGGGGAGCCGTAGCGAAAGCGAGTCTGAAGAGGGCGTTTGAGTCGCATGTTCTAGACCCGAAGCGGAGTGATCTAGCCATGGGCAGGCTGAAGCGCGGGTAAGACCGCGTGGAGGGCCGAACCCACCAACGTTGAAAAGTTGGGGGATGACCTGTGGTTAGGGGTGAAAGGCCAATCAAACTCCGTGATAGCTGGTTCTCCCCGAAATGCATTTAGGTGCAGCGTCGTGTGTTTCTTGCCGGAGGTAGAGCACTGGATGGTCTAGGGGGCCTACAAGCTTACCGAAATCAGCCAAACTCCGAATGCCGGTAAGTGAGAGCGCGGCAGTGAGACTGCGGGGGATAAGCTTCGTAGTCGAGAGGGAAACAGCCCAGATCACCAGCTAAGGCCCCTAAGCGTGTGCTAAGTGGAAAAGGATGTGGGGTCGCATAGACAACCAGGAGGTTGGCTTAGAAGCAGCCACCCTTTAAAGAGTGCGTAATAGCTCACTGGTCAAGTGGTTCCGCGCCGACAATGTAGCGGGGCTCAAGCACACCGCCGAAGCTGTGGCATTCACATTTTAACCACGCGTACCCTTGATGGTGCGTGCAGGTGTGTGGATGGGTAGGGGAGCGTCGTGCCGGGGGTGAAGCAGCGGGGTGACCCAGTTGTGGACGCGGCACGAGTGAGAATGCAGGCATGAGTAGCGAAAGAAGGGTGAGAAACCCTTCCGCCGGATGACCAAGGGTTCCAGGGCCAGGCTAATCCGCCCTGGGTGAGTCGGGACCTAAGGCGAGGCCGAGAGGCGTAGTCGATGGACAACGGGTTGATATTCCCGTACCCGCGAAGGAGCGTCCCTGATGAACCTCGTTGTGCTAACCACCCGAACCAGCCAAGACCTTCGGGTTGAGGTTGGGGAGCGTGGGAACCTGGCGGGTAGTAGTCAAGCGATGGGGTGACGCAGGAAGGTAGCTGAGCCCGGCCGGTGGTTGTGCCGGGGTAAGCGTGTAGGCCGTGGTGTAGGTAAATCCGCACCGCATGGAGGCTGAGACGTGATGCCGAGCCGATTCAGGTGAAGTCAGTGATCCTATGCTGCCGAGAAAAGCCTCTAGCGAGTTTCGAGCGGCCCGTACCCCAAACCGACACAGGTGGTCAGGTAGAGAATACCGAGGCGATCGGGCGAACTGTGGTTAAGGAACTCGGCAAATTGCCCCCGTAACTTAGGGAGAAGGGGGGCCGGAGACGTGAAGCCCCGTGCGGGTGGAGCGTTGTATGGCCGCAGAGAGCAGGGGGAAGCGACTGTTTACTAAAAACACAGGTCCATGCGAAGAAGTAATTCGATGTATATGGACTGACGCCTGCCCGGTGCTGGAACGTTAAGGGGACCTGTTAGCTCTTTCGGGGGCGAAGCGGAGAACTTAAGCGCCAGTAAACGGCGGTGGTAACTATAACCATCCTAAGGTAGCGAAATTCCTTGTCGGGTAAGTTCCGACCTGCACGAATGGCGTAACGACTTCCCCACTGTCTCAACCACAGGCCCGGCGAAATTGCAGTACGAGTAAAGATGCTCGTTACGCGCGGCAGGACGGAAAGACCCCGGGACCTTTACTATAGCTTGACATTGGTATCTGAATGGACTTGTGTAGGATAGGTGGGAGCCGGTGAAACCTGTACGCCAGTATGGGTGGAGGCAATCTTGAAATACCACTCTGGTTGATTTGGGTATCTAACTTCGGACCGTTATCCGGTTCAGGGACAGTGTCTGGTGGGTAGTTTAACTGGGGCGGTTGCCTCCTAAAGGGTAACGGAGGCGCCCAAAGGTTCCCTCAGCCTGGTTGGCAATCAGGTGTTGAGTGCAAGTGCACAAGGGAGCTTGACTGTGAGACTGACAGGTCGAGCAGGGACGAAAGTCGGGACTAGTGATCCGGCACTTGCGTGTGGAAGCGGTGTCGCTCAACGGATAAAAGGTACCCCGGGGATAACAGGCTGATCTTCCCCAAGAGTCCATATCGACGGGATGGTTTGGCACCTCGATGTCGGCTCGTCGCATCCTGGGGCTGTAGCAGGTCCCAAGGGTTGGGCTGTTCGCCCATTAAAGCGGTACGCGAGCTGGGTTTAGAACGTCGTGAGACAGTTCGGTCCCTATCCGCCGTGCGCGTAGGATACTTGAGAAGGGCTGTCCCTAGTACGAGAGGACCGGGACGGACGAACCTCTGGTGTGCCAGTTGTCCCGCCAGGGGCACGGCTGGTTAGCTACGTTCGGAAGGGATAACCGCTGAAAGCATCTAAGCGGGAAGCCTGCTTCAAGATGAGGTATCCCACCCCACTTTGTGGGGGTAAGGCCCCCAGCTAGACGACTGGGTTGATAGGCCGGAAATGTAAGCTCGGTAACGGGTTGAGTTGACCGGTACTAATAGGCCGAGGACTTGATAACAAGGCTGCTACGCGTCCACTGTGCAACTCTGAACAAACACCAAACAACCCCCCACGGTGGTAGTGGTTTTTGTGGGTGTGTGTGTTGTTTGATATGTTCATAGTGTTACGGCGGTCATGGCGGAGGGGAAACGCCCGGTCACATTCCGAACCCGGAAGCTAAGCCCTCCAGCGCCGATGGTACTGCACTCGGGAGGGTGTGGGAGAGTAGGACACCGCCGGACAACCTTTCAGTTGAGGCCAACCCCACCCGGGGTTGGCCTCAACTGCATTCCACACCACATCCCCCCCGGAACTGGCCCGCGCCACCGGTAGGAAAGGCCCGCCACCGGAAGCGGAAAGGTCATACCCTCCGGGACGTCTCGCCCCAGAACTCCTCGTCCCACGCCAAGGGCCCAAGGATTAGGGGCCCGAGGGTCAAGGGCCCGAGGGTCAACGGCTGGTAGGCGGAAGAAGCGGCCATCCCGACACGGGATACCCCTACACCCCCGATGTCGGCGATAGGCAGCCCGACACGAAAAGCCCCGCCCTGGGCCCTCGCCCCTCCGAGACTCCTCGCGCCAGGCCGAGGCCCGGGGTCAGGGCTGATGGGGCGAAGAAACGGCCATCCCGACACGGAATACCCCTACATCCCCGATGTCGGCGATAGGCAGCCCGACGTGGAGCATGCCCACCCCCAGATCCAGCGCAGACTCAGCATGCGATACCCCGACTTCCCCGACGTTGGAGCAATCCACAGCTGCTGAAGCAATCGACGACGACCACGCCACGACGGCACACCGAGCGCCAAGCCGAGCGACCCGTCACCACCACCCACCCCGGCAGCCCTGCACGGCCATACCGGCCGGCGTCGTCACGACGGCCCCGACCGCCCGGGATCGGGGCGGTCAGCCCGGTCCCGTGGACAGGGACCCCTTGGGTGGCGACGTCGCGGTAATGCTCGGCTGGGAAGGCGCAACGTCGCCGACATGGCACGGTCAACGCAAGGCCCGCCGAGCGAGCCCTGGAGCGGCGAGGGTAACCGGGGGCCTGGGCCTGGGGACGATCAAAAAGGTAACGGGCGCGCTGGGTGAGGGGAGAGGCCCGGCGGCGGTCAGTCCCGGGTCTGGATGCCTTCGCGGAGCTGGCGGAAGAGGCCGGCCGAGTCGTCGACGGAACGGTTGGCGAACATGCCCATCGCCACGCTGCCGTGGTCGGCCCAGCCGCAGATCGCGAAGTCGCCGCCGTCGCCGCT
The DNA here is from genome assembly GCF_049863385.1 of Micromonospora sp. WMMD723. Taxonomy (NCBI): domain Bacteria; kingdom Bacillati; phylum Actinomycetota; class Actinomycetes; order Micromonosporales; family Micromonosporaceae; genus Micromonospora; species Micromonospora sp. WMMD723. Next base: position 515,193 of record NZ_JBMKNR010000001.1, on the reverse strand, counting down.
GGTCCGGCCGCACTTCATCACGCCGCCGTACTTCCCGGCGGGCACGGTACGGACGTCGGTCACCCGGCCGGTCTCGTCGGCCATCAACCGGAACAGGCTGTCCAGGTCGCGTTCCGGCTGCCAGAGCAGCGTGGTGCCACCGAAGAACAGCACCGTCCGCTTCTCGTCGGCGGGGTCGCGGTAGACCGTACCGATGCTGCGGTCCAGGTCGATGTCGGCGGCGAATCCGGCGCGCAGGTAGTCGGCGGTGCTGCGGGCCCGGTCGGAGTCGTCGCGGGTGAGACCGGCGAGGTGGCCGGGCGGGTCCAGCCGGACGTCCTTCTGTTGGGCGATGCGCCAACCGGCGGTGCCGAGCGCGGCGGCGCCGACGAGGCCGACCACGAGTGCGACGGTCAGCGCGATCCGCCGGCGTCGGGACACCGGGCGCCGCCCCTGGGGGCTCTGCTCCGGGTCGTGGGTGCTCAACCGGATCGGCTCGTCGGTCAGCTCGACCGGTTCGGGACCCTCGATGAGCTGACGCTCGGTGAGATGTGCGTCGGACATGTTCGCCACCGTACGCGAATGACCGGTGGCGCACGTCGGGTCCGCCGAAGCGCTCCGTAGACTTTCACAGGTGACCGAGAGACTGGATGCCCGACGCCCCGACGCCCCGACCCTTGCCGGCCAGTACCAGCCCGGCGAGGTAGAGCAGCGACGGTACGAGCAGTGGGTAGCCGCCGGCCACTTCCGGGCGTCGGCGCAGAGTGACAAGCCCCCGTTCACCATCGTGATCCCCCCACCGAACGTCACAGGTGTGCTGCACATGGGCCACGCCCTGGACCACACCGTCCAGGACTCGCTGGTGCGCCGTAAGCGGATGCAGGGGTACGAGGCGCTCTGGCTGCCCGGCACGGACCACGCCGGCATCGCCACCCAGAACGTGGTGGAGCGGCAGCTCGCGGGGGAGGGGCTGTCCCGGCACGACCTCGGTCGGGACAAGTTCGTCGAGCGGGTCTGGCAGTGGAAGGCCAAGTCCGGCGGGGCGATCCTCGGCCAGATGCGCCGGCTCGGCGACTCGGTCGACTGGGACCGGGAACGTTTCACCATGGACGAGGGCCTGTCCCGGGCCGTGCAGACCATGTTCAAGAAGCTGTACGACGAGGGCCTGATCTACCGGGCGAACCGGATCATTAACTGGTGCCCGCGCTGCCTGACCGCCCTGTCGGACATCGAGGTGGAGCACACCGACGACGAGGGTGAGCTGGTCTCGATCCGGTACAGCGACGACGTGGTGGTCGCCACCACCCGGGCCGAGACCATGCTCGGGGACACCGCCGTGGCCGTGCACCCCGACGACGACCGTTACCGGCACCTGGTCGGCACCGAGGTCGAGGTGCCGTTGACCGGCCGGCGTATCCCGATCGTCGCCGACGAGCACGTCGACCCGGCGTTCGGCACCGGCATGGTCAAGGTCACCCCGGCGCACGACCCCAACGACTTCGAGATCGGCCAGCGGCACGACCTGCCCGCCCTGACGATCATGGACGAGCGGGGCGTCATCACCGCGCCCGGTCCGTTCCAGGGTCTGGACCGGTACGAGGCCCGCCCGGCGATCGTGGCGGCGCTGCGCGAGCAGGGCCGGGTCGTGGCCGAGAAGCGGCCGTACGTGCACGCGGTGGGGCACTGCTCGCGGTGTCGTACCACCGTCGAGCCGCGGCTGTCGCTGCAGTGGTTCGTCAACACCACCCCGCTGGCGAAGGCGGCCGGCGACGCGGTACGCGACGGCCGGGTGAAGATCGAGCCGGCCGAGCTGGCCAAGCGCTACTTCGCCTGGGTCGACAACATGCACGACTGGTGCATCTCCCGGCAGCTGTGGTGGGGCCACCGCATCCCGGTCTGGTACGGCCCGGCGGGCGAGATCGTCTGCGTCGGCCCGGACGAGACGCCCCCCACCGGCGAGGGCTGGGTCCAGGACGAGGACGTCCTGGACACCTGGTTCTCCAGCGGCCTGTGGCCGTTCTCCACCCTCGGCTGGCCGGAGCATACCCCGGACCTGGCCAAGTTCTACCCGACCAGCGTGCTGGTCACCGGCTACGACATCCTCTTCTTCTGGGTCGCCCGGATGATGATGTTCGGCCTGTACGCGATGGACGGCCGGCAGCCGTTCGACACGGTCGCCCTGCACGGCATGGTCCGCGACCAGTACGGCAAGAAGATGTCGAAGTCGTTCGGCAACGTGGTCGACCCGCTGGACTGGATCGACCGGTACGGGGCCGACGCGACCCGGTTCACCCTGGCCCGGGGCGCGAACCCGGGCGGGGACGTGCCGGTCAGCGAGGAGTGGTGCCAGGGCTCCCGCAACTTCTGCAACAAGCTGTGGAACGCCACCCGGTTCGCGCTGCTCAACGGCGCGCACACCGAGGGCCCGCTGCCGGCGGCCGACCAGCTCTCGACCGTCGACAGGTGGATCCTGTCCCGGCTGGCGCACGTCACCGCCGAGGTCGACGAGCAGTTCGAGGCGTACGAGTTCGCGAAGGTGTGCGACCTGCTCTACCACTTCGCCTGGGACGACGTCTGCGACTGGTACGTGGAGCTGGCCAAGCCGGTGCTCGCCGCCGACGGGCCGGCCGCCGACGCCACCCGCCGGGTCCTCGGGCACGTGCTGGACCAGTTGCTGCGGCTGCTGCACCCGGTGATCCCGTTCGTCACCGAGGAGCTGTGGACGGCGCTGACCGGGGGCGAGACGGTGATGACGGCGGCCTGGCCGAGCGCCGACCGTACCCTCGTGGACGACGCCGCGGAGCGCGAGGTCGGCGCCGTCCAGCGGGTGGTGACCGAGATCCGGCGGTTCCGCTCCGACCAGGGGCTGCGACCCACCCAGCGGGTGGCCGCCCGCCTCGACGGGCTGGCCGGGGTCCAGATCGCGGCGCACGAGCCGTTGATCCGTTCGTTGGCCCGGCTGGACGCCCCGGCCGACGACTTCCAGGCCAGCGCCACCCTCGCCATGCCCGGCGAGGTCAGCGTGGCGCTGGACACCCGGGGGTCGATCGACGTGGCCGCCGAGCGGGCCCGGCTCACCAAGGACCGGGCGGCCGCCGAGAAGGAGGTCGCGCAGGCCCGCGCGAAGCTCGACAATCCGGCGTTCGTCGGCAAGGCGCCCGAGCCGGTGGTCGCGAAGATCCGCGACCGGTTGGCGGTGGCCGAGGCCGACCTGGTCCGCATCGACGCCGCTCTGGAGGCGCTTCCCTCGTGACCGACCGTACCGATCAGCCCGCCCGGTCCGGCGAGGGGCGCGGTGAGTTCGCCGCCGTCGACGCGGAGTTGGCGGCGCGCGGGTTCACCCGCATGCACTTCTCGCTGGACCGCATCGAGGCGCTGCTCGACCTGCTGGGGAGCCCGCAGCGGGCGTACCCGTCGATCCACCTGACCGGGACGAACGGCAAGACGTCCACGGCCCGGATGATCGACTCGCTGCTGCGGGCCTTCGGCCTGCATACCGGCCGCTACACCAGCCCGCACCTGGAGACCGTCCGGGAGCGGATCAGCCTGGACGGGGAACCGGTCGACGAGGCCCGCTTCGTGGCCACGTACCGGGAGGTGAAGCCGCTTGCCGACCTGGTCGACCAGCGGTCGGCCGAGCCGCTCACCTACTTCGACCTGACCACCGCGTTGGCGTTCGCCACGTTCGCCGACGCGCCTGTCGACGTGGCCGTGGTGGAGGTGGGGCTGGGCGGCGCCGAGGACTCCACCAACGTGCTCCAGGCCGGGGTGGCGGTGCTCACCCCGATCGGGCTGGACCACACCGAATGGCTCGGCGACACCCTGGAGGACATCGCCCTGCACAAGGCCGGCATCATCCACTCCGGCGCGACGGTGGTCGCCGCCGCGCAGGAGGAGGAGGCGGCCCGGCCGATCCTGGAACGGTGCGCCGAGGTCGGTGCCACGGTCGCCCGGGAGGGCGCGGAGTTCGGGGTGCTGCGCCGGGCGGTCGCCGTCGGCGGCCAGGTGCTGACCCTCCAGGGGCTCGGCGGGGTGTACGACGAGGTGTTCCTTCCGCTGCACGGCGCGCACCAGGCGCAGAACGCGGCGGTGGCGCTGGCCGCCGTCGAGGCGTTCCTCGGGGCCGGGGCGAAGCGGCAGCTCGACGTCGAGGCCGTCCGGGAGGGTTTCGCCGCCACCAGTTCCCCGGGCCGGCTGGAGAAGGTGCGCAACGCCCCGACGGTGCTGCTCGACGGGGCGCACAATCCGCACGGGATGGCCGCCACGGTCACCGCGCTCCAGGAGGAGTTCGCGTTCAGCAAGCTGGTCGGGGTGCTCGCCGTGCTCGGCGACAAGGACGCCGCCGGCCTGCTGGAGCTGCTGGAACCGGTGCTCGACTCGCTCGTCGTCACCCGCAACAGCTCTCCCCGGGCGATGCCCGTCGAGGAGCTGGCCGAGCTGGCCCGGGAGGTCTTCGGGCCGGACCGGGTCCAGGTGGCCGACTCGATGCCGGACGCCATCGAGGCGGCCGTCGCCGAGGCCGAGTACGACGTGCCCGGCGAGTTGGCCGGGGTGGGGGTGCTGGTCACCGGCTCGGTGGTGACGGTGGCCGACGCCCGACGGCTGCTGAAGCGATGACCGGCCCGACCCCGGGCCGCCCGCACCCGGACCGCCGCCCTGCCGACCATCCGGAGCCGGCCGGAAGCGCCGGCCCGGCCGGAGGTGCCGGAACACCCGACCGCACCGCCCCGGCCGTAGGCACCGACCCGGCGCAGGTCACCGACCCGGCCGCAGGCAGCGCAACGTCCGACCGTACCGGCCCGGCCGAGGGCGGTGGCCCGGCCGAGGGCGGTGGCCCGGCCGGGCGGCGTTCGGGGTTGCGTAACCCCGAAGCGGCCGTCCGGGGGCTCGGGGCCGGGACGCTCGGCCTGGAGGCGCTGGTGCTGCTGCTGGCGATCCAGCCGATCCGGCTGGTCGGCGGGCACTTCGGCGGGGCGGCGATCGCGGCCACCGTGGCGCTGGCCGTGGCGGCGGTGCTGCTGGCCGGTCTGATGCGCCGCCCGTGGGCCTGGTCGGCGGGCACCGTGTTGCAGGGACTGCTGCTGCTCGCCGGCCTGCTGCACTGGTCGCTGTTCGGGCTCGGGGTCATCTTCGCCCTGGTCTGGGCGTACGCGTTGCACGTGCGGCGGGTCATCCTCGGCTGAGCCGGGTCACGCCTCGGCGCGTTCCCGCCACTGGGTCAGCGCGATGCCGTGCCCGTCCGGATCCCGGAAGGCGGCGGCCCACACCTCCAGTTTGGTGCCCCGGTTGACCACCCGGGGCGCGTAGGTGAACCGGACGCCGGTGTCCTTGAGCCGCCGGTACGCCGCCTCGATGTCGTCGACCTCCAGGTTGACGTGGACCAGCCGGCGGCTGATCGGGGCGGCCCCGGTCACCTCGCGCAGCACCAGCCGGGTCTGCCCGGAGGCGAGCACCGCGTTGCCGGCGCCCCGGTCGAACTCCTCGAAGCCGAGGTCCCGGTAGAAGTCCAGCGAGCGGGACAGGTCGGTGACCAGCAGGGTCAGCCCGACGCCGCTGATCGGGCCGGCCGCATCGTCGCCCCCGGGGGTCGCGGCGGCCGGGTCGTACCCGAAGATCGCCTCGTCCAGGTCGGGGTCGAGCCGGCCGTCACCGGTGGTGGGCCCGTCCAGCGGTACGTCGACCGGGTCGAGGATCGGCGCGTCGAACCGTTCCTCGGCGGGCGGCCGTGGGGCGGGCGCGGCCGTGGGCGCAGCGGTCGCCGGGCCGGCGGCGGCACCGGCGGGGGCGGTGCCGGCAGGGGCGGTGCCGGCAGGGCTGGTGCCGGCGGTGGACGCGGTGCCGGCAGTGGACGCAGAGGCGGCGGTGGACTTGGTGCCGGCGGTGGACGCGGAGGCGGTGGGGGCGGTGGCGCGGCGGGGGAGTTGGCCGGTCGCCGGCTGCTCGACCAGGGTGCCCTCCAGCACCACCGGGCCGCCCGGTCGCTGGTGCACCACCACCGGCTCCCGCTCGTCGGTCAGCACCTCCACGTCGTCGCGCAGCGGCTCGGACCGGACCGGGTCCGGGTGCGGTGGCTCGGCCCGGAGCGGGTCGGCGGGCGGCGGGTCGCGCAGGTCGTCCCGGAACTCGTCGTGGAAGTCGTCGTCGGCCGTGCGGCCCGCCCACGGCGGGGCCTCCTGCTGGATCAGCATGTCGTCGAGCGGCTCGGCGTCGGCGTACTCCGGGGGCAGGTCGGTCACGCCCGCGGCGGCCTCGGTGTGGGTCGGTACCTCGTCCCACAGGACGCGGACGTGCCGCTGGTCGTCCAGGGCCACCCGGATCGGCAGGGTCTGCCCCAGCGACGGCCACTTCGCCACCGGTACCCGGGGCTCGATGATCTTCTTGGACCGGGGCGGCAGGCCCGGCGCGTCGATCACCAACTGGAGCTCGCACCGGCCGAAGGAGTACTGGGTGGGGGGTTCGGAAGCGCTGTGCACGTGCCCGACGCCGACCACCCAGGTGCGTCCGCCGCCGCGTACGGTGCCCAGGGCGACGGCGAGCACGACCAGGGCCACGCCCAGCGCGACGATGGCCCAGCTGGTCATGCCCAGCCCGAACAGGACGACGAAGACCGCCACGGTGCCGAGCACCGCGGCGATCAGCTTGCGTACCGGCGCGATGGTGCGGTTCCCGCCATTCGCCACAGTGGACCTCCCAGGGGTCAGAGCCAGGCTAGGCCGCGCGGCGACCGAGGGAAAGAGCAGCCGCCGCGCCGGTGCCGGTACCGGGTCGCTAGGCTGACCGTACCCAGCCGAACCGCCTTGTGCGCACAGGAGGAACCCAGCGTGTCCAGCAGCAGCCCGGATGAGCGCACCCTCGTACTGATCAAGCCCGACGCGGTGCGCCGTGGCCTGGTCGGCGAGATCATCTCCCGCTTCGAGCGCAAGGGCCTGCGGATCGACGCGTTGGAGATCCGGACGCTGGACGGCGGGTTCGCCGACCAGCACTACGCCGAGCACGTGGACAAGCCGTTCTACCCGCCGCTGAAGACGTTCATGACCAGCGGGCCGCTGGTGTCGCTGGTGCTCTCCGGCGACCAGGTGATCGAGGTGGTCCGGGCGATGATCGGCAGCACCGACGGGCGCAAGGCCGCCGCCGGCACGATCCGGGGTGACCTGTCGCTGTCCAACCGGGAGAACCTGGTGCACGCCTCGGACTCCACCGACAGCGCCAAGCGCGAGATCGCGCTCTGGTTCCCCGCCCTGGGCTGACCCCGGGGCACCCGGCCGGCGGCCGGGGGCGCGCTAGGGGACCGGGCGGTCCCGGAACGGGCGACCCCGGCCGAGCGCGTCGGCGTACCCCCAGCGGCCCCTGATGTCGAGCAGCTCGATCTGGCCCAGTTCCTCGGGGACCGCGGCGTCGACGGCGAGATGGTCCTCGTACGGCTCCAGCCCGAGCAGCGCGCGCAGCAGCATCAGGGGCGCTCCGGCCGACGGCGCGTACGGGCTGTCGGTGAACCCGTGCGGGACGGGGACGTGGGTGGTGGCCCGGTCGTAGCCGGTGAGGTACGCCGGCAGCCGGCCTTGGAAGTGCCGGGCGGCGTCGAGCAGCCCGGTGGCGACCCGGGCGGCCTGCGCCCGGAACCCGGACCGGCGCAGCCCCCAGGCGATCAGCGAGTTCTCCCAGGGCCAGACCGCGCCGGTGTGGTGGCCCAGCGGGTTGTAGTCGGCCGCCGTGCTGGCCAGGGTGCGGATGCCCCAGCCGGAGTACAGCGCCGGGGACATCAGGTGCGCCACCATCTGCTCGGCGCGGTGCGGGGCGACGATGCCGGTGCACAGCAGCTGCCCCATGTTGGACGTGAGGGAGTCCAGCGGGACGCCGTCGAGCTGCACCGCCACCGCGTAGTGGCCCTGCTCGGGCAGCCAGAAGTCCCGGTCGAACCGTTCCCGCAGCCGGGCGGCGTCGCGTTCGAGCCGGTCGGCCCAGGCGGGATCGTCCCAGAACCGGCGGGCCATCCGGGCGGCCCGGCGGCGGGCCTCGAAGGCGTACCCCTGGATCTCGCAGATCGCCAGGGGGTAGGTGGGTGGATGGCCGTCGGCGAAGCAGATCGCGTCGGCGGAGTTGCGCCAGCTCTCGTTCTGCGGCCCGGTGCGGGTCGGGCGGCGGGTGGACCAGACGTAGCCGCTGTCGGCCCGGTCCGCGTCGTGGTCGAGCCAGCCGATGGCGGCCCGGACCTCGAACTCGAACCGGCGTACCAGTTCCGCGTCGCCGGTCCAGCGTTCGTACTCGTCGAGCAGGATGACGAAGGCGGCGGTGGTGTCGGCGGCGCTGAAGCTGGCCGACTCCGGGGTGTCGTTGAACGCGCCGGAGTCGCCGTACCGGCTCTCCTGGAGGATCTTGCCGGGTTGCTCGCCGCGGAACGGGTCGTGCCGGACGCCCTGGCTCAGCGCCAGGATGCGCAGCGTGTTGACCGCCCGCTCGGGCATGAAGGGCAGCGCCTGGAAGCTGCTGACCAGGCTCTCCCGGCCGAGCAGCGCCATCGACCAGGGCAGCCCGGTGGCGGGCAGCGCGGTCGGGAAGTTCAGCCCAGGGTAGTGCAGCGCGGCCAGGTCCCGCACGCCGTACTCGTACGCCCGCTGGAGCGCCTTGTGGTCGGCGCGCAGCCGGGGCACCCCGGCGGTGCGTTCGGTGATGTCCCGGCCCCGCTGGTGCTGGCTGCGCCCCACCGAACTGGTGAGCCGTTCCCGCAGGTCACGGCGGTGCAGGTCGCGCAGGAGGGCGAGTACCCGCAGCCGGGTGGACCAGGTGCCGTGGGGGTCGACGGTGAACGTCCAGGTCAGACCGTGCTCGTCGATCCTGGCCGGCGTGCTGGAGGTGATCACGGTCTCCCGGTGCAGGCCGGCCCGCTTGTAGTGCAGCCGTAGCGCGTCGTCGGCGATGGTGACGGTCACCGGCCGGGCCCGGCGGAAGCCGTCGCGGACCTCCAGCACCTCGGCGAAGTCCGCACCCACGTCGAGCCGGACGACGTAGCGCACCGGTTCGGGCGCGTAGTTGAACAGGGTGATCTCCTCCTCGTACTCCGGACCGACCCAGCGGTGCCGCAGCACGGAGGTGGTGGCGTTGACGTAGTGGGTGGGTTCGCCGGGGACCAGCCCGAACTTCGCCTCGTAGGTGGCGACGTCGTCGACGGAGAGCACCGAGAGGGACTCGGTGTCGATGGTCAGCGCCCAGGTGGACAGGAACCGGGTGTCGAAGGAGAAGAGCCCGAGCGGGGAGGTCGGCGTGGCCCGCACGTCCCCGTTCTTCCCGCTGATCATGAACATGTTGCCGGCGAAGACGCTGGTGACCTCGTGCAGCCCGATGACACCGGAGGCGGTGTGGGGGACCAGTTCGGCGGCGGGTTCGGTGCCCACGCTGTCGGCGGCGACCGGGAGCAGCCGCCGGAAGGTGAACAGCAGCGCCAGGTCGCCGGCGACCGAGGCGTCGCCGCGCAGCAGCATCGACACCATGTTGTCCCGGCCGGCAAGCAGCCGGACGAACGCCTCGGGTCGGACCTCGACCGTGCAGTCGGGGTGTTCGCCGGTGCGCGCGACCCGGATCTGTGCGCCGTCGAGCCGGACGAACCAGGTGGCGGTCTCGCCGCCCTCGGCGACGATGTCGAAGCGGAGCAGTCCGCTGGGGGCGACGGGCAACCGGCCCCGGCCGTCGGCGGCCAGGGCGGCGAAGAACTCGTCGATCCGCCCGTCCACGGCCCGCTCCCGTCCCACCGCTGCGCCACCCGAAAAGGTCCAGGTGTGCCAAAAGGAACAATACGCCGTGCCCTGTCCGACCGGGCGCGCTTAAGTGGAAGGACGCCACTACCTGCGAAAACACCGGGGAGGGTTCGACGATGGACGGGCAGACTGCCGCCGGGATGCGGTACTGGACGTACGGGCACGGCAGGCGGAGCACCTTCCTGCTGGTGCACGGCTGGTGCTGCGACCACGACTTCATGGCACCCCTGGCCCGGCACCTGGCCACCCGCCAGGACCGGGTGATCGCCGTCGACATGCCGGGCCACGGGGCCAGCCCGCCCCCGGCCGACGGCTACGCGGTCACCGCGATGGCCGGTCACCTGCGGGCCTTCGCCGCCGCGCTCGACCTGCGCCGGGTCTTCGTGATCGGGCACAGCCTGGGCGGGGTCTGGTCGCTGCAGGCCGCCGCCGGGGACCGGGACCGGTTCACCCGGCTGGGGCTGCTCGACTCCGCGGTGGCCGGGGCACCCGGTTCCGCCGCCGCGATCGCCCAGGTGGCGGCGTCGCTGCGGGAGGACACCTCGGGCGCGGTCCGGGAGTCGATCGTCAGGTCGTACTTCCCGCCGTACTCCGACCCGCGCCTGGTGGAGCGGGTGGTGGCGGCCACCGCCCGCCCGTCGACCGAGGTGGCGTACGCGCCGATCGCCGGGCTGGCCGACTGGATCGCCGCCGAGCAGGACGTGGCCGCCCTGCGCCGCTGGGACCGCCCGCTGCTCTTCGTGGGCAGCAACGCCCCGTTCGCCGACTACGCCCGGCTGGCCGAACTCGCCCCGCAGGCGTTCATCGGGCAGACCGTGGGTTCCGGGCACTTCGTGCAGCTCCAGGTGCCGGCGCAGGTCGACGCGATGGTCGACCGCTACCTGGAGGTCACCGGCTAGCGCCGCCGGCTCAGAGGGTGTCCAGCGAGGCGCGGCGACGGGACTCCGCCTCGAAGACCGTCAACAGCCCGGCGGCCAGCACGGCGTAGCCGACCCCGACGGCCAGCTCCGCGCCGATCGCCGGCAGGACGTCGCCCAGCGGAGCGCCGCCGGCCAGCCGCCGGGCCGCGTCGGCGGCATGGGTGATCGGCAGCACCGCGCCCACCGCACGGATGCCCGCCGGCAGGTCGTCGGCCGGCACGTTCACCCCGGTGAACAGCAGCAGCAGCGCCACCGCCACGTTCGAGATCAGGAAGACGTCCCGGAAGCGCAACCCCAGCGCGCCCAGGGTCAGGCCGAAGAAACCGCAGGCCAGCGAGGCGGTGGCCAGCGCCAGCAGCAGGCCGGGCAGGGCGGTGGCCGGGACCCGCAGGCCGAGCAGGAGCGCGGCCACGGTGAGCGTGCTCGCCGCGATCAGCAGGCCGTTGCCGGCGTACGGCAGCACCCGGCCGAGGAAGATGGCAGTGCGGCTGCGCGGGGAGAGCAGCACGTGCCCCAGGGTGCCGAAACGCCGCTCGTTGGCCACCGCCATGGTGCCGCCGTAGACGCAGGCCAGCGCGGCGGTGAGCACCGCGTTGCCGACGATGTAGAACCGGTCGTCGGCGACCCCGAACTCCCGCCCCAGGTAGGCGAAGAAGAAGAGCTGGAACAGCGGGCCCACCAGCAGGGTGCCCACGAAGATCGACGGGGTGGTCCAGTTGAACAGGGCCCGGTAGGCGATGACCCCGCCCACCCCGACCAGCCGCAGCAGCGCGCCCACCGGTGCCTCCTCAGGCCAGGGCCAGGGTCGCGGTGACCCGGGCCCGGCGCTCGACGTACGTCATCAGGGCCCAGCCGGCGGCCAGGCAGGTCAGGCTGATCGCCAGGCAGACCGCCAGCGCCGGCCACACCGGCCCGCCGGACGCGGCCTCGTGCACCGCGCGGGCGCCCCAGGTGGTCGGCAGCACCGCGGCGACCGGACCGGTCCAGCCGGGCAGCGCGGTGACCGGCACGAGCATCCCGGAGACCAGCCAGATCGGGTACTCCAGCATGTTCGCCAGCGCGTTGGCGTGCCGCAGCAGCACGAAGCCGGACGCCAGCAGCAGCCCGAACATGCCCAGCCCGGCGATGCAGCCGGCGACGGCCACCGGGAAGGCCACCGGGTGGGCGAAGTCGAGCGGGATGCCGTACAGCAGCCGGCCCCAGGCCAGCGTGGCGAGCATCGCGTACGTGCCGGTGATGCCGGTGGCCAGGGTGACCGGCAGCAGCACCAACGCCGGCGACCGGGGCACCAGCATGATCATCTCCAGGGTGCCCTGCCAGCGCTGGTTCTGGATCGCCCCGCCGGAGCCGAACAGCACCGTCGACCAGACCCCCATCAGGCCCGCGCCGACCGCCGCCTCCAGCAGCCGGTCCGGCTCACCGCCGGCCCGGAACAGGTAGACCGCCAGGGTCGCCTGGACCACCGGGACGAACAACGCGATGGCGATCTCGAACGGGGACCGGCTGAGCTGCTTGACGTGCAGCAGCGCACCGACCGCGATCATCCGCACGGTGTTCACGCCGGCACCGGCCCGGCCACCGGCGTCGGCGCCGCCGCCCGGTTGACGATCGCCACGTACGCGTCCTCCAGGGTGGGCTGCCGGGCGGTCACCCGGCCCAGCCGTACCCCGCCCAGCTCCCGCAGCACGTCGGCCTGCACGTCCACCCCCGCGTCGGACTGCACCCCGAGGACCTGCGCCGCCCCGTGCACCGCCAGGCTCACCTCGCGGACGCCAGGCCGGGCCCGGATGGCGGCCAGCTGCCCGTCGGTCACCCCGTACGCCTCCACCTCCAGCACCCGCCGGCCGTCGGCGTGGTGACGCAGCTCGGCGGGGGTGCCCAGGGCCTGGATCCGGCCGCCCGCGATCACCGCGATCCGACCGCACAACTCGTCGGCCTCAGCCATGTAGTGCGTGGTCAGTAGCACGGTGGTGCCGGTGGCGGCGAGGTCGGCGACGGTCTGCCGCAGCTCCCGGGCGGCCACCGGGTCGACCCCGATCGACGGCTCGTCGAGGAACAGCACCCGGGGCCGGTGCAGCAGCCCCCGGGCGATGTGCAGCCGCTGGCGCATCCCCCGCGAGTAGCCCTCGACCCGGTCGTCCTCCCGGCCGGTCAACCGGACCAGCTCGAACAGTTCGGCGATCCGGCGCTTCTGCTCCCGGCCCGGCACGCCGTACAGCTCGGCGAAGTAGCGCAGGTTGTCCCGGGCGGAGAGCCGGTCGTAGAGCCCCCGGTCGCCGCCGAAGACGTACCCGATGCGTCGGCGCACCTCCCGGGTCTGCCGGACCACGTCGAAGCCGCAGATCCTCGCCGCGCCCGCCGTCGGGACCAGCAGGGTGTTGAGCAGCTTGATGGTGGTGGTCTTGCCGGCGCCGTTCGGGCCGAGCAGGCCGAACAGCTCACCGTGGCCCACCGCGAGGTCGACCCCGGCGACGGCGTGCACCTCCCGGCGCTGCGGTCGTAGCCAGCCGGTCCGGCTGCGGTAGCTGCGGTGCAGCCCCACCGCCTCGATCGCGTGCTCACCCATGGCCGCGAATCTATGGGTCGGCCCGGCCGCCCGCACCCCCGTTACTCGGCGGCGGTGACCCGGACAGGTCGAGTATCCTTGCCGGTACAGGCGACGACCCGGCCATCACCGGTGAGCCTCCGGAAGAAAGGGCCCGCAGGGCCCGAGTAGAACCGGACGGGGCGGCCCGTCACAGCCGGCCAACGAGCGGGCGGTCGATCCTGACCGTCAAGCGGGGTGGTACCGCGGGCCCGGCCCGGGGCGTCGACGACGGCGTACCGGACAGGGCTCGTCCTCGCAGACCACGACTGAGTGAGCTGCCAGAGGAGAGCGACCCCCGATGGGCTATCCGCTGCACGACCCGACCGCCGCCGGCGTCCCGGCGAGCCCGGACCTGCCCGACGTCGAGCGCCGCGTCCTGGAGCACTGGCGCACCGACCAGACCTTCGAGGCGTCGGTGACGGCCCGGCCGGCCGGCGACGACGGTAAGAACGAGTACGTCTTCTACGACGGCCCGCCGTTCGCCAACGGCCTGCCGCACTACGGCCACCTGTTCACCGGGTACGTCAAGGACGTGGTGCCGCGCTACCAGACCATGCGCGGCCGGCACGTCGAGCGGCGCTTCGGCTGGGACTGTCACGGACTGCCCGCCGAGGTGGTGGCCGAGAAGCAGCTCGGCATCACCAGCAAGGCGGAGATCCTCGACCTCGGGGTGGCCCGGTTCAACGAGGCGTGCCGGTCCTCGGTGCTGGAGTTCACCCAGGACTGGGAGCGGTACGTCACCCGGCAGGCCCGCTGGGTCGACTTCACCAACGACTACAAGACCCTCGACCTGGACTACATGGAAAGCGTCATGTGGGCCTTCAGGACCCTGCACGACAAGGGCCTGGTCTACGAGGGCTTCCGGGTGCTGGCGTACTGCTGGCGGTGCGAGACGCCGCTGTCGAACACCGAGACCCGGATGGACGACGTCTACCGCGACCGGCACGACCCGACGCTGACCGTGTGGTTCGGGCTGACCGCCGACGAGTCCGCCCCGGAGTTGCTGCGCGGGCCGGTGAAGCTGGGCGTCTGGACCACCACGCCGTGGACCCTGCCGTCCAACCTCGCGCTCGCCGTCGGCCCCGACATCGAGTACGCGGTGCTCGACCGCGACGGGGAACGGTTCGTCGTCGGCGCGGCCCGGCTCGGCGCGTACGCCAAGGAGCTGGAGGGCTACCGGCAGGTCGGCACCGTGTACGGCCGGGACCTGGTCGGACGCCGCTACACCCCGCTCTACGACTTCCTCGTCGAGCAGGCCGGCGAGAACGCCTACCAGGTGCTCGGCGCGGAGTTCGTCACCACCGAGGACGGCACCGGGATCGTGCACCTCGCCCCGGCCTTCGGTGAGGACGACCAGAACGTCTGCAACGCCGCCGGCATCCCCACCGTCGTCACCGTCGACGACCACACCCGGTTCACCGTGCTGGTCCCGCCCTACCAGGGCGAGCAGGTCTTCGACGTCAACAAGCCGGTGATCCGGGAGCTGAAGGAGCGGGGGGTGGTGCTGCGGCAGGACACCTACACCCACTCGTACCCGCACTGCTGGCGCTGCGACACCCCGCTGGTCTACAAGGCGGTGTCGTCGTGGTTCGTCGCGGTGACGCAGTTCCGGGACCGGATGGTCGAGCTGAACCAGCAGATCAACTGGACGCCCGGCCACATCAAGGACGGCTCGTTCGGCAAGTGGCTGGCCAACGCCCGGGACTGGTCGATCAGCCGCAACCGGTTCTGGGGCTCGCCGATCCCGGTGTGGAAGTCCGACGACCCGACCTACCCCCGGGTCGACGTCTACGGCTCCCTGGCGGAGATCGAGCGGGACTTCGGCGTACGCCTGACCGACCTGCACCGGCCGGCCGTCGACGACCTGACCCGGCCCAACCCGGACGACCCGACGGGCCGCTCGACGATGCGCCGGGTGCCGGAGGTGCTGGACTGCTGGTTCGAGTCCGGGTCGATGCCGTTCGCCCAGGTGCACTACCCGTTCGAGAACGCGGACTGGTTCGAGCACCACTACCCGGGTGACTTCATCGTCGAGTACATCGGGCAGACCCGGGGCTGGTTCTACACCATGCACGTGCTGGCCACCGCGTTGTTCGACAGGCCGGCGTTCCGCAACTGCCTCAGCCACGGCATCCTGCTCGGCTCCGACGGGCGCAAGATGTCCAAGAGCCTGCGCAACTACCCGGACGTCTACCACGTCTTCGACGCGTACGGCTCGGACGCGATGCGCTGGATGCTGATGTCCTCGCCGGTGCTGCGCGGCGGCGACATGCCGGTCACCGAGCCGGCGATCCGCGACGCCGTCCGGCAGGTGCTGCTGCCGCTGTGGAACGTCTGGTACTTCTTCTCGCTCTACGCCAACGCCGACGGGCACACCGCCCGGCGGCGGGTGGACAGCACACACCTGCTCGACCGGTACGTGCTGGCCAAGACCCGGGAACTGGTGGAGACCGTCGGCGCGCAGATGGACGCGTACGACATCTCCGGGGCGTGCGGCACCGTCCGGTCCTACCTCGACGCGCTGACCAACTGGTACGTGCGTCGCTCCCGGGACCGGTTCTGGTCGGGCGACGCCGACGCGTTCGACACGCTGTGGACCGTGCTGGAGACGCTCTGCCGGGTGGTGGCGCCGCTGGCCCCGCTGACCGCCGAGGAGATCTGGCGCGGGCTCACCGGCGAGCGGTCGGTGCACCTGACCGACTGGCCGTCGGCGCAGGACCTGCCCGCCGACCACGACCTGGTCGCGGCGATGGACGCCACCCGGGACGTCTGCTCGGCGGCGCTGTCGCTGCGCAAGGCCAAGGGGCTGCGGGTCCGGCTGCCGCTGCCGAAGCTGACCGTGGCCTCCCCGGTCGCCGACCAGCTCCGGCCGTTCGCCGACCTGGTCGCCGACGAGGTCAACGTCAAGGAGGTGGCGTTCTCGGCGGAGGTCGCCAGCTACTGCCAGCAGGTGCTGACCGTGGTGCCCCGGGCACTCGGCCCCCGCGTCGGCAAGCAGGTGCAGCAGGTGATCAGGGCGGTCAAGGCGGGGGAGTGGGAGCTGCGCGACGGCGCCCCCGTCGCCGCCGGGGTCACCCTCGCCGAGGGCGAGTACGAGCTGCGCCTGGTCGCCGCGGACGCCGAGCACTCCGCGCCGCTGCCCGGTGGTGAGGGCGTGGTGGTGCTCGACACCGAGGTCACCCCGGAACTGGCCGCCGAGGGGCTGGCCCGGGACGTGGTCCGGGTGGTGCAGCAGGCCCGCCGGGACGCCGACCTGGACATCTCCGACCGGATCGTGGTGTCGGTGTCGGGCTCCGAGCAGGTCCGGGCGGCCGTGTCGGCGTACACCGGGTTCGTGGCCCGGGAGGTGCTCGCCGACACGGTGGACTTCGCCGACGGCGTCGACGGCTTCGCCGGTGAGGTCGGCGACGGCGAGCGGGTGACGGTGACCGTCCGCCCGGTGTGAGTCGTCGGTGGGGTCCCGGCCCGGCGGGCCGGGACCCCACGACCACCCGCGCCATCCAGCAGGCGGACGCGCGTGCACCCGTTGGGTCCTACGGGCGTCCGTCCGCTACCGTGACACCGCCTGTTTCACCGTACGACCGCCGGAGGACCCGTGCCGCTGCTCTACACCATCGGCAAGCTCACCGTGGGACCCGCGATGCGGCTGGCGTTCCGCCCGGTCGTGGAGGGGCTGGAGCACATCCCGGCGAGCGGCGGCGCGATCTTCGCGGGCAACCACCTCTCCGTCGCCGACGAGCTGCTGCTCGGCACCGTCGTTCCCCGGCACCTCGCCTTCTGGGCCAAGTCGGAGTACTTCACCGGCACCGGCCCGAAGGGCGCGCTGTCCAAGTTCGTGCTCACCGGCCTGGGGGCCATCCCGGTCGAGCGGGCCGGTGGCCGGGCCGCGCTGTCCGCGTTCGACGCGGCCATCCCCGCGCTGCGCGGCGGCGACCTGGTCGCCGTCTATCCCGAGGGGACCCGGTCGCCCGACGGCCGACTCTACCGGGGACGGACCGGCACCGCCCGGCTGGCGGTGGCGGCCGGGGTGCCGGTGATCCCGGTCGGGGTGACCGGCACCGACAAGGTCCAGCCGATCGGCACCCGGATTCCCCGCCCCGGCAAGGCGAAGATCATCATCCGGTTCGGTAAGCCGCTGGACTTCACCGGCCGCTCCGACGACCGCACCTCGCTGCGGGAGATGACCGACGAGCTGATGGCCGAGATCCAGAAGCTGACCGGCCAGGAGTACGTCCCCCGGTACGCCCCCCGCCGCGCCGAACCCACCTCGGGCGGTACGCCCACCGCCGGCAGCGCCCCGGCCTGACCGCCGCGCCCGCACCCGACCGGCGCGGGCCGGTGTGACCGGCACCGCCTGACCCACCTGCGGGACTGACCGCAGGACCGGCCCGGCCACCGTACGGGGGCCGGGCTCAGCCCTGCTTCGGGATGACGATCTGGGCGCGCATGGTGGCGAGCAGCCGGGCGCTGTCGTCCACCGAGAGCCTGGTGAACACACCCGTGGTGCTGCTGCCGTGGTCCACCGAGGTGCAGACCACCACGTCGGTGCCGTCGGACGAGCCGGTGGCGCAACGGTCGTACCGGCCCCGGACGCCGCTGTCGACAGGTTGGGGGGTACCCAGCTTGAAGGTGTCGGTCAGCCGCACCATCGCGTCGTCCGCGTCGGACTCCGGCCGGAGCCGGAAGCCGGTGTCACCGAAGACGATCACCCGTTTGCCGTCGGAGGTGCTGTAGATCCCGGCGTAGATGTCCTCGGCGAGCAGGTTCGCCTTGCGTACCTCGGTCTTGAGCTTGTCGACCTCGCTGCCGGAGTCCGACCGCAGGGTCAGGTCGGCCACCTGGGCGGGCAGGGCGGCGTCGGCCGGGTACTGCTGCCAGGCCGGCTTGCCGAACCAGGCGGGGCAGCCGCAGCAGCAGACCAGGCTGAGCAGCAGCACCCAGGGCCAGCGTCGCCGCTTGCGGCGGACGTACCCCTTGGGCGGCCGGTTGGGCGGTGGCTGCGGCGGCGGGGCGGGCGGCTGCGGGCGGACCCGCCGTTGCTTCGGCGTGCGGGGCGGCGCGGGCGGTGGCTGCGGCGGCGGTGACGCCGGGCGGGCCGGGGGTGGCGACACCGGGCGGGCCGGCGGCAGGGGTGCCGGCCGCGCGGCGGGCACCGGCGTGACCGGGTACGGCCGGGTCGGCGAGGGGGTGGCCGGTGCGGCCGGTGCCGCCGACGGGTACGGCGCCGCCGGGCTGTGCTGGCGGGGCGGGGTCGGTGTGTGCTGGCGGGGCGGGGTCGGTGTGTGCTGGTGGGGCAGGACCGCCGCGGCGGCGGGTGGCGGCTGGTCGACGTCGGTCGGGTAGGGACGGGTCGGCGGTGGCGCGTACGGCAGCGCCGCCGGCTCCGGATGGTGCACGTCCCAGCCGCCCGTGTCGACACCCGCCCACGGGTCGACCGGGGTGCGGTGTTCGGGCAGCTCCGGCGGGGGCGGCGGGGGTGGCGGAAGCGGCACGAACTGGACCGACTCGCCCCACGCGGGGCGACGCGGCGGCGGTGGGGGCACGGCGGCGGAACCGCTCCACCGGGGTACCGCGGGCTCCTCCAGCGTCGGGTCGGGCCGCTGCCCGCCCGGGTGCTGCTCCACCCGGGTGGCGTCCGGCCGCTGCGTCACCGGGGTGTCGTCGGGCTGCCGCTCGATCCGCGTCGGGTCGGGACGCTGCTCCGGCCACCCGGCGTCGGGTTGCTCCACCCGGGTGGCGTCCGGCCGGTGCGGTGCGCCGGGCGGGGTGGTCCGGCCCGGAACGGCGGCCGACCCCCGGGCCGGGGTGACCGGGCCGGGTGCGACCCCCCGCGCCGGCCCCGCCGACTCCACCGGATCGGTGGATGCGGCCGGGCTGCCCTGACCCGCCGGGCTGCCCTGACCCGCCGGGCTGCCCTGACCCGCCGGGCTGCCCTGGCCCGCCGGGCTGATCGGTTCCGGCGCGCTGGCCGCTTCCGGCGTGCCGGCCGGCTCCGGCAGGCCGGATCGAGTGGTAGGGCTGGTGGGTGCTGGCGGGTCGCCCTGCGTCGCCGCGTCGCCCTGCGCGGTCGAGTCGTCGTCGGTGACCGGGTCGTCCTGTGCGGTGGGGTCGTCCTGCGTGACCGGGTCGTGCTGGTCGGTCGGGGCCTCCGGTGCGGTGGGGAGGTCGACCGGCTCTGCGGGGGCGGTGGCGTCGCCGGCCGGGGCGGCGGGGTCGACCGGCGGAACCGGAACGGGCTCCGCAGCCGGCGTCGCCGGGTCGGTGGGGCCGCTGGGCGGCGGTACGGGGAGGTCGGCCGGACCGGTGGCGACCACCGGATCCTGCTGCCGACCCGGGACGGGACGGTCCCCGTCGGCCGGCCGGTCTGCTCCCGGCTGCGGCTCCGGCATCGCGGCAATCTCCTCTCGCACCGGTTGCGAGGTTAGTACCGGGCCGCCACCTCGACCAATCGGCCGCCCCCGGCCCCCCGCCGACCGGGAAGCCTCGCACAGCCGGCCCGGCACCCCGCCGGTGCGGTCTCCGCCGCCCGGCCGACCGACGACGGTGCATCGGGTGACGGGAGCGGGCAGGCCGGCGGTGCGGCGAGCCGTCCGCCGGTGGACGCGTACCCTTGGGCTCCATGAGTGCTCCGTCCACGACCCCGCGCCCCGCCGCGGCCCCGACCGACGACGCGGCGGTCGCGTCGCCGCACCACGACGCCACGTTGTCGGTGTGGCCCCGGCTGGAGGCGCTGCTGCCCCAGGTGACCAAGCCCATCCAGTACGTCGGTGGCGAGCTGGGCGCGGTGGTCAAGGACTGGGACGCGGCGACCGTACGGTGGGCGCTGATGTACCCCGACGCGTACGAGGTGGGGCTGCCCAACCAGGGCGTGCAGATCCTCTACGAGGTGCTCAACGAGCTGCCCGACGTGCTGGCCGAGCGGACGTACGCGGTCTGGCCGGACCTGGAACGGCTGATGCGCGAGCATGACGTGCCGCAGTTCACCGTCGACGCGCACCGCTCGGTGCGCCGGTTCGACGTGTTCGGGGTCTCGTTCTCCACCGAGCTGGGCTACACCAACCTGCTCACCGCGATCGACCTGGCCGGCATCCCGATGCTGGCGGCCGACCGCACCGACGCCGACCCGGTGATCGTGGCCGGCGGGCACGCCGCGTTCAACCCGGAGCCGATCGCCGACTTCATCGACGCCGCCGTGCTCGGCGACGGTGAGGAGGCGGTCCTGGAGATCACCACGATCGTCCGGGAGTGGAAGGCGGAGGGTTCCCCGGGTGGCCGGGACGAGCTGCTGCTGCGGCTGGCCCGCACCGAGAGCGTCTACGTGCCGCGCTTCTACGACGTGGACTACCTGCCCGACGGCCGGATCCAGCGGGTGGTGCCGAACCGCCCGGACGTGCCGTTCCGGGTGCACAAGCGCACGACGATGGACCTGGACGCCTGGCCGTACCCGAAGAAGCCGCTGGTGCCGCTGGCCGAGACGGTGCACGAGCGGTACGCGGTGGAGATCTTCCGGGGCTGCACCCGGGGCTGCCGGTTCTGCCAGGCCGGCATGATCACCCGTCCGGTGCGGGAGCGGTCGATCACCACCGTGGGGCAGATGGTGCAGCAGGGGCTGGAGTTCTCCGGCTTCCACGAGGTGGGGCTGCTGTCGCTGTCGTCGGCCGACCACTCCGAGATCGGTGACATGTGCTCCGGCCTCGCCGAGCAGTACGCCGGCACCAACGTGTCGCTGTCGCTGCCGTCGACCCGGGTGGACGCGTTCAACATCGACCTGGCGCAGGAGCTGTCCCGCAACGGCCGGCGCACCGGGCTGACCTTCGCCCCCGAGGGCGGGTCGGAGCGGATCCGCAAGGTCATCAACAAGATGGTGTCGAAGGACGACCTGATCCGTACGGTGGTCACCGCGTACACCAACGGCTGGCGGCAGGTGAAGCTGTACTTCATGTGCGGCCTGCCCACCGAGACCGACGCCGACGTCCTGGAGATCGCCGACATGGCGCACGAGGTGATCCGGGCGGGGCGGGCGGCCACCGGCTCCAAGGACATCCGCTGCACCGTCTCGATCGGCGGGTTCGTGCCGAAGCCGCACACCCCGTTCCAGTGGGCGTCGATGGAGCGGCCCGAGGTCATCGACGGCCGGCTCAAGCTGCTCAAGCAGGCCATCAACAGCGACCGTTCGCTGGGCCGGGCGATCGGCTTCCGCTACCACGACGGGGAGCCGTCGCTGATCGAGGGGCTGCTCAGCCGGGGGGACCGCCGGGTCGGCGCGGTGATCCACGAGGTGTGGCGCAACGGTGGCCGGTTCGACGGTTGGAGCGAGCACTTCTCGTACCAGCGCTGGATGGACGCCGCCGCGGCGGTGCTGCCGGGCTTCGGCGTCGACCTGGACTGGTACACCACCCGCGAGCGCGACGAGCTGGAGGTGCTCCCCTGGGACCATCTCGACTCGGGCCTGGACAAGGACTGGCTCTGGCAGGACTGGCAGGATTCGCTGGGCGAGTACGAGCAGGACGACTGCCGGTGGACCCCGTGCTTCGACTGCGGTGTCTGCCCGTCGATGGACACCGAGATCCAGATCGGGCCCACCGGCCGCAAGCTCCTACCGCTCACCCCGGTGACCGCGTTGAAGGTGCCCAGCGGCGCCCAGCAGTGACAGGCGACGGGACGGGGTGGCGCGCCACGGCGGGCCACCCGTCCCGTTCCGGCGGGTGTGCGGCTATCGTCACCGGCAGCCCGCGCCACGGGGACCGGTGACCAGACCGAGGAGTACGACGATCAGCAGGAAACCACAGCCGGAGGGCGGGCAGGCGCCTGTCGTCCAGCGTGTCCGCATCCGGTACGCCAAGCGCGGGCCGTTGCGGTTCACCTCCCACCGGGACTTCGCCCGCGCCTTCGAGCGCGCCCTGCGCCGGGCCGCCGTGCCGGTGGCCTTCTCCCAGGGCTTCACCCCGCACCCGAAGATCTCCTACGCCAGCGCCGCCCCCACCGGGGTGGCCAGCGAGGCGGAGTACCTGGAGGTCGGCCTCCAGGCGGTGGTGGACCCGGAGCAGCTACGGGTGGCCCTCGACGCGGCGCTCTCGCCCGGCCTCGACGTGCTGGACGTGGTGGTCGCGACCGGGGGCAGCCTGGCGGAGCGGATCGAGGCGTCGTACTGGCGCATCGAGCTGCCCGGGGTCGAGCACGCGGTGGCGCAACGGGCGGTTGCCGCCTTCGTGGCCGCCGACGAGGTGCAGGTCGAGCGGATGACCAAGCAGGGCCGGCGGACGTTCGACGCGCGGGGCGCGGTGACCCGTATCGATGTGTTGCCGCCGGTGCAGACGCCTTCCGGGGCAGCGGAGCCGTCGTGTGCGATACTCGAACTGGTCGTACGGCAGGTCACCCCGTCCGTGCGACCCGATGACGTCCTTTCCGGCCTCCGCGTGGTGGCCGCCCTGGAGCCGCCGGTCTCCCCGAGGGTGATCCGGCTGGCGCAGGGCGTGTTGACCGCGCAGGGCGCGATCGTGGATCCGTTGGACGCGGACCGCGACGGGGCAGCCATCGGAGAACGCTGACCGTCGGTCGGCGTTCTGGCAGGCAGACTTCGGCGGTCGCGCACGTCGCGCGCCCGGCGGAAACACTTTTGCGGCGATCCTGCGTGGCAGCGCTCACCCGCGCCCGGGGCCGCCAGAACTGGAGAACGTCCATGCTCGAGAACGAGCCCGAGGGCGGCGAACGGACCGGTTCCCAGCCGGCCGGCGACACCGCCGACAGCACCAGCGGCACCGGCGCGGGAGTCGCCGCCACGCCACCGGAGGGCGCTGCCGCGTCCACGGACGGCACGGCGGCACCGACCCGGCGGCGGGCCACCCGACGGCGGGTCGCGCCGCTGAGCCAGCCGGAACTGACCGGGGGAGCGCCCGCCGAGGCGTCCGGCAGCGCCCCGTCGGCCACCGACGAGTCGCAGCAGGCCGAGGTGATCGTTCCGGTCGCCGGTGAGCTGGACTCCGCGCCGAAGGCCACCCGCCGCCGTCGCAAGGCCACCCCGGCCAAGGCCACCGAGGAGCCGGTGGTCGTCGACGGGGTCGAGGAGGGCAGCGCGGAACTGGTGCCGCCGGTGAAGGTGACCCGGACCCGGCGGAAGAAGGCCGTCGCCCCGGCGGCGACCGAGCCGCCCGTCGAGGCCCCGGCGTCCCCGCCGGCCGCCGAGGCGGTGACCGGCCAGCCGTCGGTGGGTGAGGTTTCCGCAGCCCAGGGCGATGCCCCCGAGGAGGAGCCCGCCGTGGAGGCGGCTGCCCCGACCGAGCCGACCGTCGCCGACCAGGCCGAGGAGCCGGTGGCCGAGGAACCGGTGGCCGAGCAGGCCGTGGTCGCGGAGCCCGTGGCCCAGGAGCCCGCGGCCGACCGACCGGCCCCCGGGTCGACGTCGCCGGTCGCCGGTGGGCAGACCGGGGAGGTGTCACCGGGCGTCGCCGTGCCGGCCGCCGACGAGCCGGTGGAGCCGGCCGAGCCGCAGCCGCGTACCCGCCGGCGACGGGCCGCGATCGCCGCGCCGACCGTCCTGTTCATGGCCCCGCAGCCGGAGGAGCCGCCGGTCTTCCGGGTGGTCGAGCCCGGCCCGGTCGCCGAGGAGCCCGTCGAGGAACCGGTCGAGACCGGGCGGCGACGTCGCCGTGGCCGCCGTGAGGTCGAGCCGGTCGAGGCCGTCGAGCCGGTCGAGGTCGTCGCGGAGGAGCCCACCGGCGAGACCGAGGAGGGCGTCGACGACGAGGACGAGGACGACGACGAGTCGGCCGCCGCGCGTCGCCGTCGCCGCCGGGGCCGCCGGGGCCGGGGCCGGGGCAAGGGCGGTGCGGACGACACCGACGAGGACGAGACCGAGGAACCGGCCCAGGCCGAGGCCGAGGGGGAGGGCGACGACACCGAGGACGAGGGTGACGGGGACGGCCTGACCCGTCGTCGGCGTCGCCGTCGCCGTCGGGGTGCCGGTGACGTCGAGGGTGGCGCCGACGACGGCGTGCCCACGGTGGTCAAGATCCGGGAGCCCCGCAAGGCCGTCGACGAGGTGCAGGGCGTCTCCGGTTCGACCCGGCTGGAGGCCAAGCGCCAGCGCCGCCGGGACGGCCGCGAGCAGCGCCGGACCCGCCCGCCGATCCTGAGCGAGTCGGAGTTCCTGGCCCGCCGGGAGGCGGTCGACCGGGTGATGGCGGTGCGCCAGCGGGGCGACCGTACCCAGATCGCGGTCCTGGAGGACGGCGTCCTGGTCGAGCACTACGTCACCCGTAACTCGTCGGGCACCATGGCCGGCAACGTCTACCTGGGCAAGGTGCAGAACGTCCTGCCCAGCATGGAGGCGGCCTTCGTCGACGTCGGGCGGGGACGCAACGCCGTCCTGTACGCCGGTGAGGTCAACTGGGACAGCACCGGCCTGGAGGGGCGCTCCCGCTCGATCGAGCAGGCGCTGCGCTCCGGCGACTCGGTGCTGGTCCAGGTCACCAAGGACCCGATCGGGCACAAGGGCGCCCGGCTGACCAGCCACGTCGCGCTCTCCGGCCGGCACCTGGTCTACGTGCCCAACGGCAACGCCTCCGGGATCAGCCGCAAGCTGCCCGACACCGAGCGCAAGCGGCTGCGGGACGTGCTCAAGAAGCTGGTCCCCGACGGCGCGGGCGTGATCGTGCGGACCGCCGCCGAGGGCGCCAGCGAGGACGAGCTGGCCCGGGACGTCAAGCGGTTGCAGGCCCAGTGGGAGGACATCCAGGCCAAGGCGACCGCCGGTGGTGCCCCGGTGCTGCTCTACGAGGAGCCCGACCTGGTGATCCGGGTGGTCCGGGACCTGTTCAACGAGGACTTCCGCGAGCTGGTCATCGAGGGCGAGCAGTCGTACGGCATGGTCGAGTCGTACCTGTCGCACGTCTCGCCGGACCTGGTCGACCGGGTGCGCCGGTACGTCGGCACCGCCGACGTGTTCGCCGAGTACCGCATCGACGAGCAGATCATCAAGGGGCTGGACCGGAAGGTCTTCCTGCCCTCCGGCGGTTCGCTGGTGATCGACCGCACCGAGGCGATGACCGTCATCGACGTCAACACCGGCAAGTACACCGGCTCCGGGGGCAACCTGGAGGAGACGGTCACCCGCAACAACCTGGAGGCGGCCGAGGAGATCGTCCGCCAGCTGCGGCTGCGTGACATCGGCGGCATCGTGGTGATCGACTTCATCGACATGGTGCTGGAGTCCAACCGGGAACTGGTGCTGCGCCGGCTCACCGAGTGCCTGGGCCGGGACCGCACCAAGCACCAGGTGACCGAGATCACCTCGCTCGGCCTGGTGCAGATGACCCGCAAGCGGATCGGGGCCGGTCTGCTGGAGGCGTTCAGCGAGCCCTGCGAGTGCTGCAAGGGCCGCGGCCTGGTGATCCACACCGAGCCGGTGCCGGAGAAGCCGCGTACCGGTGGCGGCGCGGGCGAACGGGTCAAGGCCGTCGCCTCGGCGGTGACGACCCCGGCGGCCGAGCCGACGGCCACCGCGACCACCCCCTCCGCGCGGCGGCGCGCCCGCAAGGCGGCGACGGTGGAGCGGGCCGTGGTGGAGACCACCGAGACCCCCGAGGTCGAGGTCGCCGCCCCGGCGGCCGACAACGGCTACCACGACACCATGGGCTACGACCTGTCCCGATACGAGTCGCAGACCCCGGCCGCCCCGGCCGCGGCCGACGCCCAGACCGGCGAGTCGGCCCGGCTCGCCGGGGCGGACGATCCGGACGCGCTCGGCGACTCCGACTCCGACGGCGACGACGACGGGGAGGCCGGCACGGGCCGGCGGCGCTCCCGCCGGGGCGGTGCCCGCCGCCGTACCCGGCCGTGACCCGTTGAGCCGTACCCGGCCGTGACCGGCTGAGCCGTACCCGACGGCAGCGGACCCCTTCCCCGGCGTACCGCCGGTGGGAGGGGTCCTGCCGTGCCGTGGGTACGGCGATACCATCGGTCACCCCCGGCTAGGAGAAGACCATGCGCCGCCTGCCCGCCGCCCTCGTGGTGACCGCCGTCCTGCTGGCCGGTGTCGGCTGTTCCGGTGACCGGGCCGACGCGCCGACGGCCTCCGGTCGGCCGTCCGGTGCCGCCACCCCCGCCTCCGTGGTCCCGTCGGCGGCGGTGAGCGGCTCCCCGGCCGGCGGCAACGGGCCGCAGGTCTGCGCCGACGCCGAGGCGGCGTCGACCACGGCGGTGCGCACCTACGTCGAGGAACTGGGCAAGATGATCGCGGCGGTCGGCGCGAACGACAGCGCGGCGGCGGACACCGCCCGCAAGCGGGCGGAGACGGCGCTGACCACCTGGCGGACGGCGCTGCGGCAGCAGTCCGGCCGGGCCACCGACCCGCAGTTGAAGACCCTGCTCACCGACCTGGCCACCGAGATCGGCCGGCTCGGCACCGACGTCGACTCGATCGACGAGACCGAGCTGGACCGGCTCCAGCAGCGGCTGGACCAGCTCTGCGCCCGCTGACCGCGGGCCCGGCCGGGCGGGGGGTCGGTTTGGGTGGCGGGCGGGTGATGGCGTACTCTTTCCTGCGGCGCACTTTGGTGTGCCGAGTTCCCGCGTGCCCGCGCTGCCGGTGTCACAGCTACCCGGCGAGTTGCCATGGGAACGACCGCCAGCAGCCTCAACGACAGGGAGTCCGCCTCCGATGTACGCGATCGTCAAGACCGGCGGCAAGCAGTACAAGGTCGCCGAGGGCGACGTGATCGAGGTCGAGAAGCTCACCGGTGCCCCCGGTGACGCGGTGAAGCTCACCGCGGTGCTCCTCGTCGACGGTGACGACCTGGTGACCGACGCGGCGAAGCTTGCCAAGGTCGCGGTGTCCGGCGAGATCGCCGCGCACACCAAGGGCCCGAAGATCCGGATCCACAAGTTCAAGAACAAGACCGGCTACCACAAGCGCCAGGGTCACCGCCAGCCGCTGACCCAGGTCAAGGTGACCGGCATCTCCAGCGGGAAGTAGGTCGTCGGACAATGGCTCACAAAAAGGGTGCGTCCAGCTCGCGTAACGGTCGTGACTCCGCGGCCCAGCGACTCGGCGTTAAGCGCTTCGGTGGTCAGGTCGTCAGCGCGGGTGAGATCATCATCCGTCAGCGTGGCACCAAGTTCCACCCCGGTGACCTGGTCGGCCGCGGTGGCGACGACACGCTCTTCGCGCTGGCCGCCGGCTCGGTCCTGTTCGGCACCAAGCGGGGTCGCAAGACCGTCAGCATCGTGCCGCAGTAACACGCAGGCGAAGCGGGCCGCGGACCTGGGGGTCCCGGCCCGCTTCGCCGTTTCAGGTGGGGGATGCTCCCACCGCCGGGTGCCCGCCGCCGTCGCGGCGGGGCCCGGGGGGTGCTTTTCAGGTGCGGGGGCCGACCCCGCTGGAAGGATTGGCGTCGTGACGACGTTCGTTGACCGGGTCGTCCTGCACATGCAGGCCGGCGACGGCGGGCACGGCTGTGTCTCCATCCACCGGGAGAAGTTCAAGCCCTTCGGCGGCCCGGACGGGGGTAACGGCGGGCACGGCGGCAGCGTGTCGCTGGTGGTCGACCCGCAGGTCACCACCCTGCTCGACTTCCACTTCCGTCCGCACCTCAAGGCCGAGAACGGCAAGGGCGGCGCGGGCTCGAACCGGGACGGCGCCAACGGCCACGACCTGCTGATCAAGGTGCCCAACGGCACCGTCGTGCAGACCCTCGACGGCACGGTGCTGGCCGACCTGGTCGGCGCGGGCACCACCTTCGAGGCGGCCCGGGGCGGGCGCGGCGGCCGGGGCAACGCCTCGCTGGCCAACGCCCGACGCAAGGCCCCCGGCTTCGCCGAGCTGGGCGAGCCCGGCGACCGGCTCGACGTGGTGCTGGAACTCAAGAGCGTCGCCGACGTCGGTCTGGTGGGCTTCCCGTCGGCGGGCAAGTCGTCGCTGATCTCGGTGATCTCCGCCGCCAAGCCGAAGATCGCCGACTACCCGTTCACCACCCTGGTGCCCAACCTGGGCGTGGTCCGGGTGGACAACCACACGTTCACCGTCGCCGACGTGCCGGGGCTGATCCCCGGGGCGGCCACCGGCAAGGGGCTGGGCCTGGAGTTCCTGCGCCACGTCGAGCGGTGCGCGGTGCTCGTGCACGTGGTCGACACGGCGACCCTGGAACCGGGGCGGGACCCGCTGGCCGACATCGACACCATTGAGGCGGAGCTGGCCGAGTACGGCGGGCTGGCCGACCGGCCCCGACTGGTGGCGCTCAACAAGGTCGACGTGCCGGACGGGCAGGACCTCGCCGACATCGTCCGCCCCGACCTGCAGGCGCGCGGATTCCGGGTGTTCGACGTCTCCGCGGCGACCCGGGAGGGGCTCAAGGAGCTGACGTACGCGATGGCGGAGCTGGTGGACCAGGCCCGCCGCGCCGCCCCGCCGGCCGAGCCGACCCGGATCGTGATCCGGCCGAAGGCCGTCGACGACGCCGGGTTCACCATCGAGGCGCAGGCCGACGGCTCGTTCACCGTGCGGGGCGTACGACCCGAACGCTGGGTCCGGCAGACGAACTTCGACAACGACGAGGCGGTGGGTTTCCTCGCCGACCGGCTGGCCCGGCTGGGCGTGGAGGAGAAGCTGGCCAAGGCCGGCGCCAACCCCGGGGACCTGGTCCGCATCGGTGAGCGGGAGTTCGACTGGCAGCCCACCCTGTACGCGGGCGTCGACTTCATCCCCGGCAACCGGGGCACCGACGTCCGGCTGGAGGAGAAGTCGACGCGTCCCGCGGCGGCCGAGCGGTTGGCCGCCCGCAAGGCGCGTCGGCAGCGTCCGGAGGACGAGTTGGACCCGGCCCCGGAACCGGCGGACGACGACGAGGACGACGAGGAATAGCCCGGTACCGGTCGGGTCCGGGTCGTTTCCTGGAAACCTTCGTGAAACGGACCCGTCCTACCGTGGGCTGATGCTGATCGAGTCCCGTCCCGCCACCGACCCGGAGGTCGACGCGCTGGTCGCCGCCCAGCAGCGGGAGCTGCGCGAGGCCGACGGCGGGCTGGACGGGCAGGTCACCGTGGTGCACGACGACGTCCGCTACCTGGTGGTGGTCGGCGGCGGCCGGGTGGTCGCCTGCGGTGGCCTGCAGTCCCTCGACGACGGGACCGGCGAGTTGAAGCGGATGTACGTGCGGCCGGCCTACCGGGGGCGGGGGATCGCCAGGCAGTTGCTCAGCGCGCTGGAGGAGCTGGCGTTCCAGCAGGGCCACTCGGTGCTCTGCCTGGAGACGGGCAGTTACCTGCCGGCCGCGATCGGCCTCTACACCTCCTGCGGCTACCAGCCGATCCCGGTCTACGGCGAGTACGTCCACAACCCGTACAGCGTGTGTTTCGCCAAGCGGCTGCCGGTGGCGGCCTGACCCGAGCCGGCCGGGCACCTGTCTGACCCGGGCCGGCGGGGCGGTCACGCGCCGGTCTGGGCGTGCGCGGCGGTCACCGGCTTCGACTCCGGCGACGACGCCTGGCGCAGCACGATGCTCAGCAGGACCAGCGCCCCGACGGCGAGGAACTCGCTCTGCCAGTTCTGCATCGACTGGAACCAGAAGTCGCTGGTGTGCAGGAACTGCCAGGCGCTGATCGGGGCCGTGCCGCTCTGGAGCGCCTGCTCCTCGTTGTAGGCGGCCACCCCGCCGAACAGGTGCCCGACGAAGGACCCCGCGAAGATCAGCAGCAGGACCAGCGGGAGGCTGTGCCGGTACACGGCGAGCGGGAACCCGCCGGCCCGCACCGGCCACGGCGCGTCCGGCCCGGCCTCCCGTTCGTCGTCGGCGGCCCGGTCGGTGGTGTCGTCGGTCTTCGACTCGGCCGACCCCTTCTGCACCAGGTACGCGGTGAGCAGGACGTAGCCGCCCATCTGGAGGAACTCCGACTCCCAGTTCTCGAAGACGGACTCGGCGAAGTGTCCGCTGCCGAGGTAGGCCCACCAGCTCAGCGTGGGTGCGCCGTATCCGGTCAGCTCCTCGTTGTGGGTCTGCCAGCCGGTGACGCTCTGCAACACCAGGAAGACGGCGAACGCGCCCAGCATGGCCAGGCTCAGGGCGTTGTTCCGTAGCCAGCGCGCCATGGTGACCTCCTCGTCCGTCGATCCCGTGCCCCGGGTGCGTGGCGGGCAAACGCCGCCGTGGCACGCCGGGGTCGGGAACCACCCGCCCGGGTGACGGGAGGTCAGCCCCGGTCGAGGGGGACGTCCAGCCGGCCGCCGGTGCCGGCGTCGTTGGACAGCAGCAGGCCGACGGCGAGCATGCCGAGGCCGAGCCCCAGGTGCAGCCAGCTGTCCGCGCCGTTGACCGGGACGATGTTGGCCGGGGCGTCCCGGGAGACGGCGAAGCCGTACAGCCAGAGCGCCAGGTAGACCGCCCCGCCGACGGTGAGGTAGAGCCGGGCGCCACCGAGCCGGCGGGCCAGCACCAGGCCGACCAGCCCGAAGACCAGGTGCAGCAGGTTGTGCAGGACCGACACCTGGAACACCCCGAGCAGCTTCGCCCCGGAGTGGTGACCGGCGAAGGCCAGCTCGTCGTAGCCGGTGGTGACGCCGGGGACGAAGCCGAGGACGCCGAGCAGCAGGAAGACGGCCGCGACGGCGGCGGCGACCGTCTGGACCCGGGGCTTCGGGGCGGCCGGGGCGGGTCGTCGTACGGCGTGGGCCATCGCTGTCACCTCCAGGGAGCCAACTGCGCGGCACAGTCGGACGATCCTCACATTCTGGGCCGACCGGCGACTTTCAGCGGGGAAAACGCGAATTGTGCATGGACCCGCAAAGCGGGGGTAGGTCGAAAAGCACCGGCCGACGAGATCGGCACATCCCCCGCAACCACCGCGACGAGTATCCGAGCGGAAGGACCATCATGACGCACGATCTTTCGTCCACCACGTCATACGGACAGCAGAGCAACGGCACCGGCGTCCGGGAGCAGGCCCGCCAGGTCGGCACGGACGCCGCCCACGCCGGCGGGGCGGTCGCCCAGACCGCCCGGGAACAGGGGCACGAGGTGGTCGGCGAGGCCCGCCGCCAGGTGCGCAACCTCTACGGCGAGGCCCGTGACCAGCTCACCGCCCAGGGCGGCGAGCAGCAGCGTAAGGCGGCCGGTGGACTGCGGTCACTGGCCGAGGAGATGCGCTCGATGGCGCAGAACGGCGGGCAGGGCGGCCCCGTCACCGAACTCGCCCACCAGGCCGCCGACCGGGTCCACGGGGTGGCCGGCTGGCTGGAGGAGCGCGAGCCGGGTGACCTGCTCAACGAGGTCAAGACGTACGCCCGCCGCAACCCCGGTACGTTCCTGATCGGCGCGGCGGTGCTCGGTGTGCTCGCCGGCCGGCTCGCCAAGGGCCTCACCGCCGACGGTGGCCCCGGCGGACACGGCGCGACGGGCGGCTACGACCCGGAGCAGACCGCCGTCATTCCGACCCAGGCTCCGCCGACCGGCTACCTCGACCCGACCCCCGGCACCTACGCCGAGCCCGACCCGGGATACCCGGCCCAGGGTACGGCCCGACCCGACGGCGCGACCGGCCGCGCCGGTTACCCCGACGACGGCACCGGCACCGGCTACGCCGACCCGGCCGGCGGCATCGGCCAGCCCCTGCCGCCGGTGACCCAGACCGACCCGCTGCCCGGCGTGCCGGCCAGCGGCGTGACCCGTCCGTGAGCCGCGCGACCAGCCGAAGGGAGGCGACGGCATGACCGTGCCGACGCAGGGGTCCGGACTGGGCTCCGGATACCACCCCGCGGGTGCGCCGCACTCCGCGGACGAGGTCAGGAACAGCTCGCTGGGTGACCTGATGCGGTCGGTCACCGCCGACCTGTCCACCCTGATGCGCCAGGAGGTGGAGCTGGCCAAGGCCGAGATCCGCCAGGAGGGCAGGAAGGCCGGCAAGGCCGCCGGGTTGTACGGCGGAGCCGGCTTCGGCGGCTACATGGTCGCCCTCTTCCTCTCCATCGCGCTCTGGGCCGGGCTGTCCAACGTGCTGGACGCCGGGTGGGCGGGCCTGATCGTCGCCGTCGTCTGGGCGGGCATCGCCGCCGTCCTCTACTCGATGGCCAAGAAGAACGCCGCGCACGTGCGGGGCCTCAGGCAGACCAACGACAGCGTGCAGCGCATCCCCGACGCGCTGAAGCCGCACCCGGAGGGAGTCACCCGATGAGCACCGATCCCGACCAGATCCGCCGGGAGATCGAGGCCACCCGCAACAGCCTCAGCACCGACGTGGACGCGCTGGCGTACAAGGTCAGCCCCGGCCGCATCGTCGACGACCGCAAGCAGCGGGCGCGCAACGCGCTCCAGAATGTGAGGGACAAGGTTATGGGTACCGCTTCCGACCTCGGCCACGGCACCAGCCACGCCGCGCACTCGGTCGGCGACCGCGCCTCCGCGGCGGCCTCCGCCGTCGGCGACGGCGCCCACGCGGCGGCCTCGACCGTCGGCGACGCCGCCCACCGGGCCCCGCAGGTGATCCGGCGCAAGTCCGAGGGCAACCCGATCGCCGCCGGCCTGATCGCCTTCGGGGTCGGCATGCTGGTCTCCTCGCTGATCCCGGCCAGCCGACGCGAGCAGGAACTGGCCGCGCAGGTCAGGGAGAAGGCCGGCGAGCACGCCGGAGCCGTCAAGGAGAAGCTGGGCGCGGTGGCCGGCGAACTCACCGAAGAGCTGCGCGAGCCGGCCCGGCAGGCCACCGAGTCGCTGCGCGGCACCGCCGAGGAGGCCGTGCACGCCGTCCGGGACGACACCCGGTCGGCCGCCCAGGAGGTGAAGGACTCCGCGCAGCAGTCCCGCGAACAGGTACGCCACTGAAGCAGCACCGGCACCGGCCCGCGGCCACCCCCGGCATCCGCCGGTGGAGGGCCGCGGGCCGCGTGCGGTCAGCGGCCCCGGGCGGCCGGGTCGGCCCGGACCCACCGGGTCAGCTCGCCCGGCTCCACCGGGGCCATCCGGCGCCGTAGCGTCCGCACCGAGTGGGCCGGGCGGCGCACCCGCCGACCGGCGTAGCGCACCCCGCCACGGCCGACCCGACGGGCCACCGCGAGCCAGCCGCAGAGCCCGCGTTCGAGCAGCCAGAACGGCGCGGCCAGGGCGGTGGCCGGGGGGAACACCGCCGTTCCGCCGGCCCGCCGCCGGCCGATCTCCGCCAGCGCCACCGCACCGGCCACCCCGCCGGCCAGCAGCCCCGGTCGGCGGGCCACCGACGCGGCCACCACCGCAGGCAGCACCGCCAGCGTCACCAGCAACCGCGCCGGTCGGGCCAGCTCGTCGTACGCCTGGCGGACCCGCTGGCCCCGGAAGTGCGCCGCGGTCGGCGGCAGCCGGCGCACGTAGAGCCAGGCGGGGCTGGCCTCGGTGCCGCCGTACGCGCGCACCGTGCGGACCAGTTCCAGGTTCTCGAAGAGCACGTCCGGGTCGTAGCCGCCCATCGCCCGGAAGGTGCTGCGCCGCACCGCCAGGGTGCCCGGCCAGTCGACGCCGAACGCCCGGTTGAGCAGGGTCCGGCCGGTGTCCCACCAGGCGTGCCAGGGCAGCGGGTCGAAGTAGTTCTGCGGGCGGACCAGGTCGACGGTGTCCAGCAGCCGGTGCACCACCCGCAGCTCCGCCTCGGCGTACCGGACGTCGTCGTCGGCGATCACCACGTGCTCGTGCCGGGCCGCCGCCACCCCGGTCAGCACCCCGCGTACCTTGCCGTTGAGCCCGCGCACCGCCGGATCGGGGGGCAGGTGCCGCAGCAGGCCGTGCCAGTGGGCGGCGTGCCGGGCGAACACCGGCGGCGGCGAGCCGTCGACCACGGTCACGTCGACCAGCCGGCACAGGGTACGCAGGTAGCCGGTCAGCTCGGCCAGGCCGTCGTCGTCGGTCCGGTGCAGCGGCAGGACGTACTCGACGGGGAGCCGGGGCGGGCGTGGCGGGCCGCCCGGCGCGGCGGCCGGGCGGGACCCGGCCGGGGCCGGACGCGCCGACCCGGCGGGGGCGCTCATCCGCGAGCCCCGTGATGCCGGGCGGCCGGCCTGCTGCGGACGTCGGCGAGCACCAGGCCGCTGGGCGGCAGGGTCGGCACCTTGGACAGGTCCAGGGCGAGGTCCTGCGGCGGGAGCCGGTAGTCCATCGCCCCGGTCAGCAGGCCGACCGCCTGCTTCATCAGCTCGATGGTGATCCACTCTCCGGCGCAGCGGTGGCCGCCCAGGTGGCTGCCCCCGCCCTGCGGCACGAAACCGTACGGGTCGTCCCGCCAGCCGGCGAACCGCTCCGGGCGGAACCGCTCCGGCTCGGACCAGATCCCGGGGTGGTGGTTGGTGCCGTACAGGTCGAGCAGCACCCGGCGGTCGGCCGGGAAGTGGTGCCCCTGCCACTCGAAGGGGTGCCGCACCCGGGCGAAGGCGACCGGGAAGAACGGGTAGTAGCGGCGGACCTCCTGGACGAACCACTCGGTCGGCTCGTCGCCGGCGCGCACCCGGTCCCGCCAGTCCGGATGGTCGTGCAGGGCCAGGGCGGCGAACAGGACGTACCGGTCGACGGCGACGGTGGGACGCAGCACGTTGATCAGTTCCACGGCGGCGACCCGGCGGGGGAGCAGCCGCCCCTCGGCGTCGCGGTGCTCGGCGATCACCGCGAGCGCGCTGCCCTCGGGCGCGGCCAGGGTGCCGACCCGTACCCGTTCCACCAGGTCGGCGATCCAGCGTTCGGCCCGCAGCCGACCACGCAACCCGCGCCAGTGCCGGGGGCCGAGCGCGGCCGGTCCGTCGATCATGGCCTGCATCTGGGCGTTGCGCCGGCCGACCTCGCTCTCCGGCAGCGGTATGCCCGCCCAGGCGCAGACCGCCCGCAACAGCATCGGGCCCACCTCGTCGCGGAGCACCACGGGACCGCCGCCACCCCAGGCCGCCAGCCGGATCCGCCACTCGTCGGCGAAGAGCCGGCCGATCCGCCCGACCGCCGAGGGCGTCATGATCGACATGAACATGGCCTTGCGGTCGGCGTGGGCCGGACCGTCCAGCCCCTGCACCCCGCCCTGCCCGGTCAGCGTCCGCTGACCCCGCTTGGGTGCCGCACCGGCGCGCCGGAACCGCTGCGGGTCGTAGAACAGTTCCGCCGCGGCCCGCCCCCGCAGGAAGATCGTCGGCTCCAGGAGGAACCGGGCGGTGAAGATGTCCGTGTCGTAGCGCTCACACCTGTTGCTGATGAACCGGTAGCCCTCGCGAAAGAACGCCAGCGTGCTCTCCGGGCTGCGGTCGGCCGGTGTGGTGGCCATCGGGCTCTCCTGACGCGGTGACGGTGGGCGGACCCGGCTGGTCGGCCGCGGGTGGTCTACCCGGGTTCGGGGCCCTGAATCCCGCCGCGTCGCCGGACGGTGACCGGGTGCCCGCTGGCCCCTCCCGGGCCGCCGTGAACCTGGTTGAGTCGACACCGGCCACCACGGGCGGACGTGGGGCGTCGACGACGGGGAGGACCGGATGCGGGAGAACATGCCGCCGTACTGGCGTGAGCGACAGGTGGTCGACGTGCTCGGCCGGGCCGGCGGGCACCCCCCGCCGTGGCGGCCGCTGCTCGCCCGGCCGCGCCGGCCGTCCCGGCGGTTCACCGTGCACCTCGGGTTCACCGCCGACGGGCCGGAGCACGCCCGGGAGCTGGCGGTGGCGTACGCGGAGGCGCTGAGCCTGTTACGCCCGGAGTTGGTGCTGGCCTCGGTCGCGCTGTCCCCGGCCGACGCCTGGCGGGACGCGGAGCGGCTGTTCTGTTCCGCCGTCGGCCCGGACGGCGACCGCTGCGCCGACGTCGCCGGCCACCCCGGGTTCCACCACGCCCCGGGGCCGGGCGGGCTGGGCTGGGGCGAGGGGGACGGGTGAGCCGTCGTCCGGGCACCGCCGCGCCGGCCCGCGTCGGCGCGGGGCGGCAATCGCCGGACGGGCCGGTGCCCCCGGGCGCGGAGCGGTTCGCCGCGTACCGCCCGGGGGCCGCCGCCCGGCGGTCAGTCCAGGTCGAACTCGCCGTCCTGGGCACCGGCGACGAACGCGTCCCACTCGGCCTGAGTGAACACCAGCACCGGGCCGTCCGGCTCGGCCGAGTTGCGCATCCCGATCAGGTCGTCCACGAAGGCCACCTCGACCGCGCTGTCGGAGGTGTCGCCCTCGGCTCGCTGCCAGACCGCCCGGGACAGGTCGAAGTCGCCCTTGGGGTGCTGACCCATTGTTGATCCTCCATTGCCGCGCGTACCGGGGAGCCCGGCCGGCTCCCCGTCGGGCAGGATAAGCGGATGCCGAGCCTGACCCGTGTAGAGGCGACCGCGCGTCGCGCACTGATCGATGTCGAGTCCTATCAGGTGGACCTCGATCTCACCGGTGGCGACGAGCGGTTCCGCTCGACGACCACCATCCGGTTCCGTGCCGCCACCCCCGACGCCGAGACGTTCGTCGAGGTCAAGCCCGCGGTGCTGGAGGCGGTCCGGCTCAACGACCGGGAGCTGGACCCGACGGCCCTCGCCGACGGCCGGTTCCCGCTCACCGGGCTGGCGGCGGAGAACACCCTCACGGTCACCGCCGAGATGGCCTACACCAACACCGGCGAGGGGATGCACCGCTTCGTCGACCCGGCCGACGGCGCGACGTACCTCTACGCGATGTCCTTCCTGGACGAGGCCCCGCGCATCTTCGCCGCCTTCGACCAGCCCGACCTCAAGGCGCCGGTGACCCTCACCGTGACCGCCCCGCCGCAGTGGACGGTCGCGGCCAACGGCCCGCTCGCCGCCAACCCCGCCCCGGGGCGCTGGGAGTTCGCCCCCACCGCGCCACTGGCCAGCTACTTCGTCACGCTGATCGCCGGCCCCTGGCACGTACGCCGGGACAGCCATGGCGACATCCCGCTGGGCGTCTACTGCCGGCAGTCGTTGGCCGCGCACCTCGACGCCGACCTCGACGAGATCCTCACCGTCACCAAGCAGTGCCTGGACCGGTTCCACCAGCTCTTCGCCGAGCCGTACCCGTTCGCCAAGTACGACCAGGCGTTCGTGCCGGAGTTCAACGCCGGGGCGATGGAGAACCCGGGCCTGGTCACCATCCGCGACGACGACGTCTTCCGGTCGGCCGTCACCGACAGCGAGCGGGAGCAGCGGGCCACCACCATCGCCCACGAGATGGCCCACATGTGGTTCGGTGACCTGGTCACCATGCGCTGGTGGGACGACCTGTGGCTGAACGAGTCCTTCGCCGAGTACCTGGGCACCCGGGTCACCGCCGAGGCGACCCGGTTCGACCGGGCCTGGACGACCTTCGCGATCCGCCGTAAGGCGTGGGGGTACGCGGCCGACCAGCGCCCGTCCACCCATCCGGTCGCCCCGGCGGAGGTCGCCGACGCCGCCCAGGCCCTGCTCAACTTCGACGGCATCTCGTACGCCAAGGGCGCCAGCGTGCTCCGCCAGCTCGTCGCCTGGCTCGGCGACGACGCCTTCCTGGCCGGGCTCAACCAGCACTTCGCCGCCCACCGGTTCGGCAACGCCACCCTGGCCGACCTGCTGGCCAGCCTCAGCGCCGCCAGCGGGCGGGACCTCACCGACTGGGCCGACCGCTGGCTGCGTCAACCGCAGGTCAACACGCTGCGGACGGAGACCTCGGTGGACGCCGACGGCCGGTGGTCCTCGGTGGCGGTGGTGCAGACCGCGCCGTCGGAGCACCCGGTGCTGCGCCCGCACCGCATCGCGGTCGGCCGGTACGCCGCCGACGGCGCGGTGGAACGGGTCGAGGTCGATCTCGACCCGGCCGCCGACGACGGACGCACCGCGCTTCCCGCGCTGACCGGGCGGGCCACCGGGCTGCTCCTGCCCAACGACGGCGACCTCACCTTCGCCAAGATCCGGCTCGATCCGGCCTCGGTGGACGCGGTCGGCACGGTGCTGCCCACGCTCACCGATCCGCTGGCCCGTGCGCTGCTGTGGGAGGAGACGCTGGACGCCGCCACCGACGGCGAGCGGCCGGTGTCGGCGGTGGTGGCGCTGCTGACGGCGGCCCTGCCCACCGAGACCGAGGTGGCCGTCGCGGAGAGCGTGCTCGCCCGCAGCCGCAACCTGGTCGACCGCTACCTCGACCCGCTCGCCCGGGACGCCGCGCTGCTGCGTACGGCCGACGCCTGCGCCGCGCTGCTCGCCACCGCCCCGGCCGGCGGGTCGCTGCAACTGGCCGCCGCGCGGGGGCTGCTCTCCGCCACCGCCGACGCCGACCTGCTCGCCGGGTGGCTGGCCGGTCGGGGGGTGCCCGACGGGCTGGCCGTCGACGCCGAGCTGCGCTGGGCGCTGCTGCGCCGACTGGTGGTGCTCGGTGCGGCCGGCGAGACCGAGATCGCGGCCGAGGCGGCGACCGACCGCAGCGCGACAGGCGCGGAACGGGCGACCGGGTGCCGGGCGGCCCTGCCCGAGGTGGCCGCGAAGGAGGCCGCCTGGGAGATCGTCACCCGGGACACCACCCGCTCCAACCGGCTCGTCGAGGCGGCGGCCGAGGGGTTCTGGCAGCCGGAACAGGCCGAGCTGACCGGCACGTACGTCGACCGGTACTTCACCGAGATGCCGGCGGCGGCGCGGCGGCGTACCCCGTGGGTGGCCGAACGGGTCGCCCGGCTGGCCTTCCCCCGCTACGCCGTGGCGCAGCCCACGCTGGATTCGGCCGCGACCCTGCTCACCCGGGACGACCTCACCCCGGGGTTGCGCCGCAGCGTCGTCGACGCCGCCGACGACCTGCGCCGGGCCCTGGTCGCCCGCACGGCGGTCGCGGCGGCCGCCGCCTGACGGCCGGTTCGCGCCGGGCCCCGGCGGGCCCGGCGCGGGGCGGCCTACGATCATGGGGTGGAGGACGACATCCGACGGATCGGCATCATGGGCGGCACCTTCGACCCGATCCACCACGGTCACCTGGTGGCGGCCAGCGAGGTGGCCGACCGGTTCGGCCTGGACGAGGTGGTCTTCGTGCCGACGGGGCAGCCGTGGCAGAAGGCGGACACGCCGGTCAGCCCGGCCGAGGACCGCTACCTGATGACGGTGATCGCCACCGCCTCCAATCCCCGGTTCCAGGTCAGCCGGGTCGACATCGACCGGGGCGGCCCCACCTACACCGTCGACACCCTGCGGGACCTGCACCACGAGTACGGCCCGAAGGCGCAACTGCACTTCATCACCGGCGCCGACGCGCTGGAGCGGATCCTGTCCTGGAAGGATCTTGATGAGATCTTCGCGCTGGCCCACTTCATCGGGGTGACCCGGCCCGGATTCGAGCTGACCGACAAGCACCTGCCGGCCGACACCGTCAGCCTGGTGCAGGTGCCCGCGATGGCGATCTCCTCGACCGACTGCCGGGAGCGGGTCGGCCGGGGGGAACCGGTCTGGTACCTGGTGCCCGACGGTGTGGTGCAGTACATCGCGAAACGGCGGCTCTACCAGCAGTGATTACGCCCGGTTACTGCTACTTCGTCCCGGTAAGCGGCCAGAACTGACAAGTCGTCTCCGCGCCGGGTGTGAGACGCTTGACGGGTCGCACTGTTGATCGAAGGAGAACGGTGACAGTTTCCGAACGCGCTCACGAGCTGGCGATGGCCGCCGCCCAGGCCGCGGCCGACAAGAAGGCGCAGGACATCGTCATCATCGACGTGGGTGACCAGCTCGCCATCACCGACGCGTTCCTGGTGGCCTCGGCGCCCAACGAGCGTCAGGTGATGGCCATCGTCGACGCCGTCGAGGAGCGTCTGCTGGAGCTGCCCGAGAAGGCCAAGCCGATTCGCCGCGAGGGTGAGCGGGGTGGCCGCTGGGTGCTGCTCGACTACGTCGACATCGTGGTCCACGTCCAGCACACCGAGGAACGCGAGTTCTACGCCCTCGACCGGCTCTGGAAGGACTGCCCCCAGCTCCCGTTCGTCGACCGCGACCTGGTCGAGGCCGACGCCGCGGGTGCCGCCGCCGAATGACCCGCCTGATCATCTGGCGGCACGGCAACACCGACTGGAACGCCGCCGGTCGGGTGCAGGGGCAGATCGACGTACCCCTCAACGACCTCGGCCGGGAGCAGGCCAGCGCCGCCGCCCCGTTGCTCGCGGCGCTGCGCCCGGCCGTCGTCGTCGCCTCCGACCTGTGCCGCGCCGCCGACACCGCCGCCACGCTCACCCGGCTCACCGGTCAGTCGGTACGCCCCGACGCCCGGCTACGGGAACGGCACTTCGGCCAGTGGCAGGGCCTCGCCCTCACCGACGCCGCCGCCCGGTTCCCCACCGAGCACGCCCGGTGGCGGGCCGGCGACCCGGACCCGGGAGCGGGCATCGAATCCCTCGACGACCTCGGCAAGCGGGTCGGCGAGGCGTTGCTCGCCGCCGTCGAGCTGGCCGACGGGGGCACCGTCGTGGTCGCCACCCACGGGGGCGCGGCCCGGCAGGGCGTCGGTCAGCTGCTCGGCTGGGACCACACCGTGCTGCGCAGCATCGGCTCGCTGGCCAACTGCCACTGGACCGAACTACGCCACAACGACCTGCGGGGCTGGCACCTGCGCGCGCACAACGTCGGCCCGATCACCCCGCCGCCACCGGCCGAGCCCGCCTGAACCGACCGGTCCGCACCGCCCCGGACCGACCGGTCCGTGAGGTCCGTGCCGGCCGGCCGGGGCGGGTGGTCCCGGCATCGGCTAGCGTGCCGGGCATGTCCGTCGCGGTCGTCACCGACTCCACCGCCTACCTTCCACCCGGGCCGGTGCGGGCGCACCGGTTGACCGTGGTGCCGCTGACCGTCGTGCTCAACGGCGCGGAAGGGTTGGAGGGGGTGGAGACCCTCCCTGCCGACGCCACCCGGGCCCTCGGCGGCCGGCGGGTCTCGGTGAGCACCTCCCGGCCCTCCCCGGCGCAGTTCGCCGCCACGTACCGGCGGCTGCTGGCCGACGGCGCGGACGGCGTGCTGTCGGTGCACCTGTCGGCCGAACTGTCCGGCACGGTCGACGCGGCCCGGCTCGCCGCCGCCGAGGTCGGCGACCGCGTCGAGGTGGTCGACAGCAGGTCCACCGGCATGGGGCTGGGCTTCCCGGCGCTGGCCGCCGCCGGCGCCGCCGAGGCGGGCGTCGACCTGCCCGGGGTACGCGCGGCGGCGCTGGCCGCAGTCGACCGCACCACCATCTTCTTCTACGTCGACACGCTGGAGTTCCTGCGCCGGGGTGGCCGGATCAACGCGGCGGAGGCGCTGCTCGGCACCGCCCTGTCGGTCAAGCCGATCATGCACATGCCGGACGGCGCGATCGTGGTGCGCGACAAGGTGCGTACCGCCAGCCGGGGGATGGCCCGCCTGATCGACCTGGCGGTCGAGGCCGCCGCCGACGCCGAGGTGGACCTCGGGGTGCACCACCTGGCCGCTCCGCACCGCGCCGAGCACCTCGTCGAGGCGCTCACCGCCCGGCTCGGCGACCGCCTGCACGACACGTACGTCTCCGAGGTCGGTGCGGTGGTCGCCGCCCACGCCGGGCCGGGCCTGGCCGGTGTCGTGATCCACCGCAGGCAGGGCTGAACGGGTGGGCCGCCGTGCCCGTCGGCCGGTCCGGACCGGGTCGGTCGCAGGGCCCGTCGCTCGGGTTCCACATAGCAGATCCGGCCATGATCAGGCGGTTGTCCACAGCCACCGTCGCCGTCCACAACCGACCTCCGTCGGACCGAACGGGTGCCCTCCACCGGCCTAACCTCGCCCCGTGTCGGAGGACGAGGAAACCAGGGTGCGGGGACGGCTGTACCGGCTGACCGCCGGGGTGTCGGCGGTGGCACGGACGGCGGACCCGCCGCAGCCGCCACCCCGCCCTTACCGGCCGGGGGCGCTGCGCGTACCGGGCGCGGCGGGCGCGGGTGGGGCGTCGCCGTCGGAGGCGGGCACGGCCGGGACGGCGGCAGGTCGCCGTCCCCGGCCGGCCGCCGACGCCGGTTTCCGCGACGCCGGCTCCCTCGACCTCGGCGACTATCTCGACGATGTGCCACGCGGTCCCGGGCCGCATGGTGACGGCCCCTCCGACGCCGCTGCACGCCGACATGACGATGACTCTTCCGACGCCGGTGCACGCCGTCACGACGACGGTCCTCGCGACGCCGGTCCACGTCGCCACGACGACGGCCCTCGTGACGCCGGTGCACGGCGTCATGCGGGGGACGATCCGACCGTGTTCCGCCCCGGCGAACCGGACCACCGGCATCCCGCCGACGGTGACGACCCGGCACCGGCCGGCCGGTTGCCGGGTCCCGGTGTCTTCGACCCCGGTCGGCGCGGGGTCCGGGCACTGGCGGTCGTGGCGGTGGTCGTGGTGCTCGGCGCGGGATTCTGGGCCTGGCGGTCCCGCCCGCAGCCGGAACCGGTGCGCCCGGCGACGACCCTGGCCGGGCCGGAGTCCTCCGGCGGGCCCGCGTCGGGTCCGGCCGTCGCGCCGACCGGCGAGCTGGTGGTGGCGGTGTCCGGCCGGGTCCGCCGCCCCGGTCTGGTCCGGGTGCCGGCCGGGGCGCGGGTCGCCGACGCGGTCGAGGCGGCCGGCGGGGCGCTGCCCGGCACCGACGTGGCACTGCTCAACCCGGCCCGGAAGGTGGCCGACGGGGAGCTGATCCTGGTCGGCGTCACCGCCCCACCCGGCGCGGCAGGCTCCGGTGCGGCCCCGGCCGGGCCGACGGCGGCACCCGGCGGGGCCGCGCCGGGTGGCCGGGTCAACCTGAACACCGCCACGGTGGCCCAGCTCGACGCGTTGCCCGGGGTCGGCCCGGTGCTCGCCCAACGCATCCTCACCCACCGTGACCAGCACGGCGGCTTCCGCAGCGTGGGCGACCTGCGCCAGGTCGACGGCATCGGCGACGCCCGGTACGAACAGCTCAAGGATCTGGTGACGGTGTGACCGCCGACCGGGCACCCGACCTGCGGCTGGCCGGGCTGGCGGTGGCGGCCTGGTCGGCGGCGTTGGCCTGCCTGCACCTCACCACCCGCACGGCGGTCCTGCTCGCCGCAGGCGCCGCCGTCCTCGCCGCCCTGCTCACCGCACACCTGCTCGCGGTGCTGGGTACCCCGGCCGCCCCGGTCCGCCGGCACGGCTGGATCGCCGTCGCCGTGCTGCTCGGCGTGGTCTGCGGCGGTGCCGCCACCGCCGCCCGGCTGCACGTGCGGGACGCGGTACCACTGCGCCCGCTGGTCGACGAGCGGGCCCGGGTCACCGTCGACCTGGTGCTCCGCGACGATCCCCGCCCGGTACGCGGGGCGCCCGGCCGCCCGGCGACCCTGCTCGTCACCGCGCAGTCGGGCACCATCACCGATCCGCAGGGCCACCGCCTTCGGGTTTCGGTACGCCTGCTCGTGCTCGCCACCGACCCGGCCTGGCGGGGTCTGCTGCCGGGGCAGCGGCTGACCGCCGAGGGCAGGCTCGCCGCGCCCCGGGGCGGCGACCTCACCGCCGCCGTGCTGACCGTGTCCGGCCCACCGGTCCGGGACGGGCCCCCGCCGTGGCTCCAACGCGCCGCCGGCACCCTGCGGGCCGGTCTG
Organism: Micromonospora sp. WMMD723; assembly: GCF_049863385.1. NCBI lineage: Bacteria > Bacillati > Actinomycetota > Actinomycetes > Micromonosporales > Micromonosporaceae > Micromonospora > Micromonospora sp. WMMD723. The sequence goes on along the minus strand of NZ_JBMKNR010000001.1, from coordinate 471,457 downwards.
CACCGGGCCTGCGCCCCGCTCCCGCCCGAGCAGGGTGGTCTGCTGCCCGGCCTGGTCGTCGGGGACACCAGCCGGTTGCCGGCCACCGTGGAGGAGGACTTCCGGGCCACCGGGATGACCCACCTCAACGCGGTCTCCGGGTCGAACGTGGCGATCGTGGTCGGTGCGGTGCTGCTGGCGGCCCGGTGGGCCCGTGCCGGCCCCCGGCTGGCGGCGGTCCTCTGCGGGCTCGCCCTGATCGGTTTCGTCGTCCTGGTCCGTCCCTCGCCCAGCGTGGTACGGGCAGCCACCATGGGGGCGATCGGGCTGGCCGCGTTGGCGGTCGGGCGGCCCCGGGCCACACTGCCGGCGTTGGCGGCGGCGGTGACCGTGCTGGTGCTCGTCGATCCGGAGCTGGCCGGGGACGCCGGATTCGCGCTGTCGGTCCTGGCGACCGGCGGATTGCTGCTGCTCGCCCCGGGCTGGCGCGACGGGCTGCGGCGGCGGGGCGTACCGGCCGGGTTGGCGGAGGCCCTCGCCGTCCCGGCGGCGGCCCAGCTCGCCTGCGGGCCGGTGGTGGCCGGCATCTCCGGCACGGTGAGCCTGGTGGCGGTGCCGGCCAACCTGCTCGTGGTGCCGGCGATCGCCCCGGCGACGGTGCTGGGGGTGACGGCGGCGGTGGTCTCGCCGGTGTGGCCGGTCGGGGCGGAGTTCGCCGCCTGGCTGGCGAGCTGGCCGGCCTGGTGGCTGGTCACCGTCGCCCGGGTGGGGGCCCGGTTGCCCGCCGGCACCCTGCCCTGGCCGGGCGGGCTGCCTGGCGCGTTGCTGCTGGCCGGGCTGACCCTGGGGCTGCTGCTGGCCGTCCGCCGGCCGCTGGTGCGCCGACTCGTGGCGGTCGGCGCGGCGGCGGTGGTGCTGGGCACCCTGCCGGTACGGCTGGTGGCGAGCGGATGGCCGCCGGACGGTTGGGTGGTGGTGGCGTGCGCGGTAGGTCAGGGGGACGCCGTCGTGCTGCCGGTGGCGGACGGCCGGGCGGTGGTGGTGGACGCCGGCCCGGAGCCGTCGGCGGTGGACGGTTGCCTGCGACGGCTCGGGGTACGCGAGGTCTCCCTGCTGGTGGTGAGCCACTTCCACGCCGACCATGTCGGTGGCGTGGCCGGGGTGACCCGGGGGCGGCGGGTGGCCACGGTGCTCACCCCGACCCTGACCGAGCCGGTGGCGGGGCGGGAACTGGTGGTGGCCGCCGTCGGGCCGGCGCGCCAGGTGGTGCCGGCGGCCGGGTGGTCGTACCGGTCGCCAGGGGTGGAGGTGGTCGTTCTCGGGCCGCCCTACCCGCTGCGGGGCACCCGGTCCGACCCGAACAACAACTCGCTGGTGCTGCGGGCCACGGTGGCCGGCGTACGCGTCGTGCTGCCCGGGGACGCGGAGACCGAGGAGCAACGGGCACTGCTGGACCGGGTGCCGCCGCACGCGTTGCGGGCCGAGGTGCTCAAGGTGGCCCACCACGGCAGCGCCTACCAGGACCCGGCCTTCCTCGACGCGGTCCGGCCGGCGGTGGCGCTGGTGCCGGTGGGGGTCGACAACGACTACGGGCATCCGAGCCCGGTGATCCTCGACCGGCTCGCCCGCTCCGGTGTGCGGGTGTTGCGGACCGACACCGACGGGGACGTGGCGGTGGTGGTGCGTTCCGGCCGGCTCGCGGTGGTCACCCGGGGCCTGCCGCCGGGCCGCCGATGATCCGCCGGTGGGGCCCGTCGACCCGGCACGTGAGGGGAACAGAAGCGAGAGAAAATCCGGACTGGAAGGGATATTGCGTGCACTAGCTGGCAATCGAGGTAAATGTCTATATTTGCGCTGAGTGCGGGGTGGGCCGTCGCAGCCGTCGATGAGCAGGCGCGATCCTCCGCCGCGCCGTGCCAAGATGAGCGACGTGACCGGCGTCGACCTTGCTCCTATTCTGCTCGTCCTCGGCGACGAGGAGCTGCTCGCCACGCGCGCGGTGACCGAAGCCGTGGCGAAAGCCCGCAGCGTCGACCCGCAGGTCGACGTCCGGGAGTACCAGGCCGGGATGTTGGCCGTCGGCGAGATCGCCGAGATGCTCAGCCCCTCGTTGTTCGGTGGCCGGCGGGTGCTGGTGCTCCGTTCCGCCCAGGACGCCCGCAAGGACCTGGTCACCGCGCTGCTCGACTACGCCCGCAATCCCGACCCGGACGTCCAGCTGGTGGCCCTGCACCTGGGCGGCGGCAAGGGCAAGGCGTTCGCCGACGGGCTGCGGGCCGCCGGCGCCACGGTCGTCCCGGCCGCGAAGCTCAAGGGACACCGCGAGCGGGTGGCGTTCGTCCGCGACGAGATCCGCCGGGGCGGGGGCAGGTGCACCGACGACGCTGCCGAGGCGTTGATCGCCGCCGTCGGCACCGACCTGCGGGAGTTGGCCGCCGCCTGCTCGCAACTGCTCGCCGACACCGACGGGCGGATCGGCGCGGACACGGTGGCCCGCTACTACCGGGGTCGGGTCGAGGTGAGCGGCTTCACCGTCGCCGACGCCACCATGATCGGCGACGTGCCGGCGGCCCTGGAGGCGTTGCGCTGGGCCCTGCACGTCGGGGTCGATCCGGTCCCGATCGCCGACGCCCTCGCCGACGGGGTCCGCACGGTGGCCCGGGTCGCCGCTGCCGGCCGGGGCGACCCCTACCAGCTGGCGAGCACCCTCGGCATGCCGGCCTGGAAGATCAAGAACGCCCAGCAACGGGCCCGGGGCTGGACGCCGGAGGGCCTGGTCGAGGCGATGCGGGCGGCGGCCGAGTGCAACGCGGCGGTCAAGGGCGGCGCCGACGACCGGGGGTACGCCCTGGAGAAGGCGGTCTTCTCGGTCGCCGCCGCCCGGCGGGGCAGCGCCCGGTGACCGGCCCCTCCCGCCCGGTGGTGGGGCACGGTGGGCGGGTGACCGGCCCTGCCCGCCCGGCGGCGGGGCGTGGCGGGCCCGGATGGTCGGTCGTACCGGCGGACGACCGCCGCTACCGGCCGCTCTACGCCCGGCTGCTCGGCCTGCGCATCATCAACCCCGGCGCGGTGCTCTGCTTCCTCTTCTTCGAGGGGGCGGTGGCGTTCGCGGTGCTCCTCGCCCTGGCCGAGCTGGTGAGCTGGTGGGCGGTGGCGGTGCTGCCGCTGGCGGTGGCGATCATGGTCAAACTCAACGATGAGGTCGCCGGGCGGGTGGTCCACTCGGCGGCACTGGTGCCGGAGCAGGAACGCGACCGGTTCCGGCGGGAACTCGAACCCATCGTCGGGCGGGCCCCGGTGCCGTACCCGCTACCCGGCACGGTGGTCACCGACGCGCCCGCACCGGGGAGGCCGACCGGGCCGCCGCTGCGCCCCCGGCGGTACCACGGCTAGCCCGACCATGGTCGTCGTCGTGCCACGACACACCCGGGACGGGACGCGGGCGGCCGTCGCCACGCACCGTCGCCAGGGAAGACGGCAGCGCACCGTCGCCAGGAAAAGCACAGCCGAGAGCCCCGGGGTGGTACCCCGGGGCTCTCGGTCAGGTGTGGGTCGCTCGGTCAGGCCGAGAACGAGTCGACGCGCTTCGCGATGGCCGACTTCCGGTTGGCCGCCTGGTTGGCGTGGATGACGCCCTTGCTGGCGGCCTTGTCGAGCTTGCGGGCGGCGTCACGCATCAGGGTGGTGGCCTTCTCGGTGTCACCAGCCTCCGCAGCCTCGTGGAACTTCCGGATGGCGGTCTTCAGCGACGACTTGACCGACTTGTTACGCAGCCGGCGCTTCTCGTTCTGCCGGTTGCGCTTGATCTGGGACTTGATGTTCGCCACGCGACAGCCTCGTCTTGATAGCTCGGTTTGGTCTGCAATCCGCGTACGACGTGCATGCGTCATCGCCACGCGAAAAGCCAGGCTACCAGGTCGGCCGGGACGAGCCAAAACGCCCTGCCCCGGGCACAGCGGGCCGGCCCGCCGTCGGTGGCCGACCGGTCCGGGGCCGGTCGGTGTCAGCGCCAGCCCCGCCGGGCGGCGAGCCAGCGGAGCGCCTGCTCCCCGCTGAACCGCCGGTGCGCCCCGAGCAGCGCGGACGTACCCGCCGGGTTCCCCCCGGGCGTCCCGGTGCCCGGCTCGGCCGTCCCCACGCCCGACGCGGGGGCGGCCGTCGCCGGCGGGCCGGCGGCGGTGAGGTAGTAGCCGGCGAGCGCGGCCAGGGTCACGTCCAGGGCGTCGGGCGGGGCGTCGGCCGCCGCCGGATGTGTGGCGAAGACGGCGTCCAGCCCGGCCCCGTCGGCGTACCCGGTGATCAACAGGCCGGCCAGGTCGAACCAGGCGGGGCCGTGGCACAGCCAGTTCCAGTCGCAGAACCAGGCCCGGCCGGCGGGGTCCAGCAGCACGTTGTCCACCCGCAGGTCGCCGTGGGCCAGGCCGGGCGCGGCTGCCGCGTACCCGGGCAGGCGGGACTCCAGCGCGACGAGTTCGGGCAACCGGTCGCGGGCCGGCGGGATCAGCGGGGGCACCGGCTCCCGCCCGGCGGCCACCTCCTCCCACCACAGGATGTCGGAGCGGGCCAGGTCGGCCAGCCGGGGCAGGCCGATCGCGGTCAGCCCGGCGGGCGGGTCGGCCAGCGCGGCGGCGACCCCGGCGTACCCGGCGAGCACGGCGTCCAGCTCGGCCGGGTCCCAGGGCAGGCGGGGTGTCCGCCCGTCGACGGCGTCCAGGCCGACCGCGTACCAGCCGGCCGCGTCGAGCGCCCAGTGCGGGCGGGGCACCGGCAGGCCGGCGGGCAACCGGGCGAGGACGGCCAGCTCCCGGGCGTACCAGTCGGCGAGGTGACGCTGGCGGGCCAGGTCGGCGGCCTTGACGAAGACCCGCGCGCCGGTGGCCGTGGTGAGCACGGCGGCGAAGCCGCCGGTGAAGCCTGCGGTCGCGGTCCGGGCCGCGACCACCGGCGCGCCGAGCCGGCCGCTGACCGCCTCCCGCAGGGCGTCGGGCAGGTCCGGCCAGTCGGGTCGCACGGCGGTCCGGTGGTACGGCGGCGGCGTCGCGGACACCCCACCATCGTGCCCGGTCCGGCCGGGCCCGGCCGGGTGGGGCCGGGGGCGGCGCGGGTCTGGGAGACTCCGAGCCATGAGGACCGACGACTTCTGGCAGTTGATCGACCAGGCCCGCGCCGGGGCCGGGGGAGAGGCCGACGCGGTCGCCGCGCGGGCGGTCGCGCTGCTCGCCGAGCGCACCCCGGAGGACATCGTCGGGTACGCGCACCACCAGCAGCGGGTGCTGGCCGCCTCGTACCGGGTCGACCTGTGGGGTGCGGCGTACCTGATAAACGGGGGTGCCTCCGACGACGGGTTCGAGTACTTCCGGGGCTGGCTGATGACCCAGGGCCGGGCGGTCTTCGCCGCCGCGGTGGCCGACCCGGATTCGCTGGCGGGGCTGCCCCGGGTGCGGTCGGCGGCGCTCAGCGGCGAGGAGTTCGAGTGCGAGGACATGCTGGCGGTGCCGTGGGACGCGTACCGCAAGGCGACCGCGGCTGAGTTGCCGGCGCAGCGGGACCCGGTGCGGATGCCGGACCTGAACGACTTCTGGGACTTCGACGACGAGGCGGAGGCCCGCCGCCGGCTGCCGAAGCTCGCCGCGCTCTTCGTCGAGCCGCCCGAGGAGTGAGCCGCCGGTGGAGCCGCCGCCGGGTACCCCAGGAGTGATCGGACCGCGTTCGGAGCGACGTGGGAGCATAGAGGGGGCCGGCGGCGTGTCGGCCCGCTCACGTCAGCCGACCAGAACGGACCGCTGTGCCACCGACGCTCGATCCCGGCGCGAACGCTCCTGGTGCCACCGACCCGGCGCGCATCCGGAACTTCTGCATCATCGCCCACATCGACCACGGGAAGTCGACCCTGGCCGACCGGATGTTGCAGCTCACCGGCGTGGTCGATCCCCGGCAGATGCGCGCGCAGTACCTCGACCGGATGGACATCGAGCGCGAACGCGGCATCACCATCAAGAGCCAGGCCGTCCGGATGCCGTGGACCATCCGCGAGGGTGAGCGGGCCGGTGAGCAGGCCGTCCTGAACATGATCGACACCCCGGGCCACGTGGACTTCACCTACGAGGTGTCCCGGTCGCTCGCCGCCTGCGAGGGGGCGCTGCTGCTGGTCGACGCCGCCCAGGGCATCGAGGCGCAGACGCTGGCGAACCTCTACCTGGCGCTGGAGAACGATCTCAAGATCATTCCGGTGCTCAACAAGATCGACCTGCCGGCCGCCCAGCCCGAGAAGTACGCCGAGGAACTGGCCCACCTGATCGGCGGCGACCCGGCCGACTGCATCAGGGTCTCCGGCAAGACCGGTGACGGGGTGCCGTACCTGCTCGACGAGATCGTCAGGCAGTTCGTCCCGCCGGTCGGCGACGCCGACGCGCCCGCCCGGGCGATGATCTTCGACTCGGTGTACGACGTCTACCGGGGCGTGGTCACCTACGTCCGGGTCATCGACGGCCGGATCAGCGCCCGGGACCGGATCAAGATGATGTCCACCGCCGCCGTGCACGAGCTGCTGGAGATCGGCGTCATCTCCCCCGAGATGGTCAAGGCCGACGCGCTCGGCGTCGGCGAGGTGGGCTACCTGATCACCGGGGTGAAGGACGTCCGCCAGTCCCGGGTCGGTGACACCGTCACCATCAACGCCCGGCCGGCCACCGAGGCGCTCGGCGGCTACAAGGACCCGAAGCCGATGGTCTACTCCGGCCTCTACCCGATCGACGGCTCGGACTACCCCAACCTGCGCGAGGCGCTGGACAAGCTCAAGCTCAACGACGCCGCGCTCGACTACGAGCCGGAGACGTCGGGCGCGCTCGGCTTCGGCTTCCGCTGCGGCTTCCTCGGCCTGCTGCACCTGGAGATCATCCGGGAGCGGCTGGAGCGGGAGTACAACCTCGACCTGATCTCCACCGCGCCGAACGTGGTCTACCGGGCCATCACCGACGACGGTGAGGAGATCGTGGTGACCAACCCGAGCGAGTACCCCACCGGCAAGATCGCCGAGGTGTACGAGCCGGTGGTGCGGGCCACCGTGCTCACCCCGAACGACTACGTGGGCGCGGTGATGGAGCTGTGCCAGGGGCGGCGGGGCAGCCTGCTCGGCATGGACTACCTCTCCGCCGACCGGGTGGAACTGCGCTACACCCTCCCGCTCGCCGAGATCATCTTCGACTTCTTCGACCAGCTCAAGAGCCGTACCAAGGGGTACGCCTCGCTGGACTACGAGCCCTCCGGCGAGCAGGCGTCCGACCTGGTCAAGGTGGACATCCTGCTGCACGGCGAGCCGGTGGACGCGTTCAGCGCGATCGTGCACAAGGACAAGGCGTACAACTACGGCACGACGATCGCGGCGAAGCTGCGCAACCTGATCCCGCGCCAGCAGTTCGAGGTGCCGATCCAGGCGGCCATCGGCAGCCGGGTGATCGCCCGGGAGACCATCCGCGCCATCCGCAAGGACGTCCTCGCCAAGTGCTACGGCGGTGACATCAGCCGCAAGCGCAAGCTGCTGGAGAAGCAGAAGGAGGGCAAGAAGCGGATGAAGATGGTGGGCCGGGTCGAGGTTCCCCAGGAGGCCTTCATCGCCGCGCTCTCCTCGGACTCCGCCGACGCCAAGCCGGCCGGCAAGAAGTAGCCGGGCGCGGACACCCGATCGGGTCGGCCGTGCCCCGCGTGGCCCGTCCCGTCCCGGTACCCACGACGGCCGGCGGCCCCGGTGATCCGACCGGGCCGCCGGCCGTCGGCGTGTGCGTACCCGGTGTCGTACGGACGAATTTTCCGCCCCGGTGCCGCTGCCGGATGGACTGGCGCGAGTGTCCTGAGCTGCGCGGACATCGACAGCCGGCAAACCGACGCAGCGGTGTCGGATCGACGTTCGGCGACATGTGTGGTGGTGAGTCGGTTTGGTTTTCCGGCGGGTCGGGAACCTAGCTGTCACGACAGGAACCACACATACCGTGTGACTCAATCTTCAGGAGGAGGGCGACCGTGGAGTTCACCGTCTGGGGCATCATCACCGCGCTCGTTGTTGGTCTCATCGTCGGCGCTCTGGGCCGTCTGGTCGTGCCGGGCCGCCAGAACATGCCGATCTGGCTGCACATGCTGATCGGCGTGGGCGCCGCCCTGCTGGGCACCGTGCTGGCCCGCGCCATGGGCATCGCCACGGAAACCGCCGGCATCGACTGGACGGAGCTGCTGGTGCAGGTCGTCCTCGCCGCCATCGCCGTGGCCCTGGTGGCCGGTGTGGGTCGCCGCCGCAGCGTCACCCACCGGTAAGTCAAGCGGCACCGCGCAGCGGGCGCCCGACCCCCACGGGGTCGGGCGCCCGCTGGCGTGTGGGGGCCGGGCGGCGCGGGCCGTCGCCGGTGACGGGCGGTCTAGACCAGATCGTTACCGGAGTCGGTTTGGAGATTATCCACTTCGGGAACCTATCGATCACCACAGCAACAAACACTCACCAACGACATATCTACTGAAGGAGGACGGCCGTGGAGTTCACCGTCTGGGGCATCATCACCGCGCTCGTCGTCGGTCTCATCGTCGGCGCGCTGGGTCGCCTGGTCGTGCCGGGCCGCCAGAACATGCCGATCTGGCTGCACATGCTGATCGGTGTCGGTGCCGCGCTGCTGGGCACCGTGCTGGCCCGCGCGATGGGCATCGCCACCCAGACCGCCGGCATCGACTGGGCCGAGCTGCTGGTGCAGGTCGTCCTCGCCGCCATCGCCGTGGCCCTGGTGGCCGGTGTGGGTCGTCGTCGGGGCGTCACCCACCGGTGACCCCGCCCGCCGGCCGGTTACCGGCCGGCGCGGACCAACCCAGCGGATGCCCGCCCCCGGTTCGGGGGCGGGCATCCGCTCGTCCGGATGGCGACCGTCGATCCCGTCGGGTCGTCGCGGGGCCTGCCTGAGCGGCCCCCGCCTGCGATACGGTCGCCTCGCCGAACGCCCCGCCGTCGGCCGCCGCACCGTCGGCGGTCCGCCCGCGCGGGGCGGCACCCACCCCCTGTCGTAAAGGAAATTTTCCTACTAGGGTGCGGCAGAGAAGGTAAGTGCCGGACGGTGCGAGGGAGATGTGGCGTGAACAGGTGGAAGCGGCTGGCCCCGGTCACCGCCGTCGTGGCCTCGGCCGCGATGGTGCTCGCCGGTTGCGGCGGTTCCGGCGACGACGAAGCCGCCGACGACAGCAAACTGACGGTCTGGATGATGGGCGAGGGGAGCGACGCCCAGACGGCGTTCCTCGACGGCGTCGAGACCGAGTTCCGGCAGCGGCATCCCGACACCGACGTGGTGGTCCAGTACATACCCTGGCTGGAGGCGCCGAAGAAGTTCCAGGCGGCGCTCGCCGGCGGCGAGGGCCCGGACGTCACCGAGCTGGGCAACACCGAGACCCAGGGCTGGGCGGCCCAGGAGGCGCTCGCCGACATCTCCGGCCGCTTCGGCGGCTGGGCCGACGGCAGGGACGTCCTGCCCGACCTGGTGCGCAACGCCCAACTCGACGGCAAGCAGTACGGCGTCCCCTGGTACGCCGGGGTCCGCGCCGTCTACTACCGCACCGACTGGTTCGCCGAGGCCGGCGTGCAGCCGCCGAAGACCTGGGACGAGCTGGTCTCGGTCGCCAAGGCGGTGCAGGCCAAGAAGCCCGGCAGCTACGGCATCGCCCTGCCGGGCAACTCCGAACTGCCCTTCTACTCCTTCCTCTGGGGTGCCGGCGGCGAGATCGCGACCGACCAGGGCGGCACCTGGAAGTCCGGTTACACCAGCCCGCAGGCCCAGCGGGCGGTGAAGTTCTGGACCGACCTGGTGACCGTGCACAAGGTCGCCCCGCCGGCCGCCGCCGGGTGGAACGAGATCGACGCCCGTACCCAGTTCGCCACGGGCAAGGCGGCGATGGCCTTCGCCGGCAGTTGGCAGGCCGGCGCGATCAAGAAGGACAATCCCGACATCGAGAAGGTGTGGGGGACCTTCCCGATCCCCGGCCCGGACGGCGGCCCGGCCCCCGCCTTCGCCGGCGGCTCCGACGTCGCTCTCTGGCAGGACAGCGAGCGGCAGGACCTGGCCTGGGACTACCTGACCGTGCTGTTGAGCAAGAAGAACGCGAAGACCTTCGCCGGCAGCCTCGGCTTCTTCCCGGTCTACTCCGACCTCGTGCAGGGCGGCGACTACGCCGACGACAAGCTGATGGCGGCGTTCGCCAGCACCATGCAGCGCACCCGGGTGACCCCGCTGACCCCGAAGTGGGTGGAGGTCAGCCGGACCAAGACGGTCACCCAGGCGATGAACAGCTCGGTCATCAAGGGCCAGAAGTCGGTGCAGCAGGCCACCGCCGACGCCGCCGCCGAGATGGAAAGCATCCTCAACGCCAAGTGAGCATCCGGACCGAGCACCCCGCGACGGCCGCCGCCCGAGACACCCCCACGCGGCGGCGGCCCCGGGTGGACCGCCTGCCGTACCTGCTCCTGTTGCCCTGCCTGGTCGTGATCGGGGTGCTGCTGCTCTGGCCGCTGGGCCAGGTGGTGGCGATGTCGTTCTTCCGGCTCAACAGCGTCCGGCAGCTGCGCGGGGACCGGGAGTGGCCGTTCGTCGGGCTGGCCAACTACACCCAGATCCTCGGCGACCCGTTCTTCCGTACGGTGCTGCGCAACACCGTGCTCTTCGCGGCGGCGAACGTGCTGCTGACGATGGTGCTGGGCACCCTGGTCGGGCTGCTGCTGCACCGGCTCGGCCGGAAGATGGCCACCTTCGTGGCCAGTTGCGTGATGCTGGCCTGGGCCACCCCGGCGCTGACCGGCACGATCGTCTGGAAATGGATCTTCGACGACACCTCCGGCCTGGTCACCTGGGCGTTCAATGCCCTGCCGGACGGGCTGTCGCAGGCGCTCTTCGGCCGCACCGACTGGTCGGGTTACGGCTGGTTCAACTCGCCGCTGCTGTTCTTCGCGATCCTGACCCTGGTGGTGGTCTGGCACTCGTTCCCGTTCATCGCGGTCAGCGTGCTCGCCGGGCTCAAGAGCGTGCCGAGCGAGCTGCACGAGGCGGCCCGGGTCGACGGGGCCGGCCCGTGGACGGTGTTCTGGAAGATCACCTTCCCGCTGCTGCGGCCGGTCTTCGGCATCCTGGTGGTGCTCTCCACCATCTGGGACTTCAAGGTCTTCACCCAGCAGTTCGTGCTGGCCGGCGGCACCCAGGACCGGCCGACGTTCATGCTGTCGATCTACTCGTACGCCGAGGCGTTCTCCCCGCCGCCCAAGTACGGCGTGGGCTCGGCCATCGCGGTCATCCTCACGCTGATCCTGCTGGTGGTGACCGGCCTGTACGTCCGGATGGTGCTCAGACAGGAGGACGCGTCGTGAAGAAGGTCGCCCTCAACGGCGCGGGCCTGCTGGTGGCGCTCTTCGCCGCCTTCCCGGTCTACTGGATGATCGCCACCTCGCTGAAACCGAACCGGGAGATCTTTTCGACCACGCCCCGGCCGGTCCCGGCCCACCCCACCCTGGAGCACTACCGGGAGATCCTCACCGGCAACCTGATCCCGGGCGTGACCTTCGGCGACTTCCTGCTCAACAGCGTGCTGGTGGCCGTCAGCACGGTCGTGCTCAGCGGGCTGGTGGCGCTGCTGGCCGCGACGGCGGTCGCCCGGTTCCGGTTCCGGCTGCGGACCACCTTCCTGATCATGCTGCTGGTGGTGCAGATGATCCCGCTGGAGGCGCTGGTCATCCCGCTGTTCCTGATGATCCAGCGGCTCGGCCTCTACAACACCCTGCCCAGCCTGATCCTCACCTACCTGGGCTTCTCGCTGCCGTTCGCGGTGTGGATGTTGCGCGGCTTCGTGGCAGCCGTGCCGAAGGAACTGGAGGAGGCCGCCGCCATCGACGGCGCCAGCCGCGTCCAGACCTTCCGCAAGGTCCTCTTTCCGCTGGTCGCGCCCGGCCTGGTGGCCACCAGCATCTTCTCCTTCATCACCGCCTGGAACGAGCTGATCTTCGCGTTGACCTTCGTCAACGACCAGAGCCGCTACACCCTGCCGGTGGCGATGACCTTCTTCTTCGGCCGCGACGACACCGCCTGGGGGTCGGTGATGGCCGCGTCCACCCTGTTCACCCTCCCCGTGATCGTCTTCTTCCTGCTGGTGCAGCGTCGGATGGTCTCCGGTCTGGTGGCGGGCGCCGTCAAGGGCTGAGCCGGGACGGTGACCACCCGCGCCCGGCCGTACCCTGGGGCCATGACGGGCAGGGTGGCGGCGGTGAACCTCGGCGTGGTGACGCAGGCGCAGTGGGCGGGTGACGCGAGCGGGCGCAGCGGCATCGACAAGCGGCCGGTCGACGGCCCGGTACTGCTGCGCGCCGACGGGGTGGCCGGCGACTTCATCGGCGAACGGCCCCAACACGGCGGCCCCGAGCAGGCGGTCTACGCCTACGCGCAGGAGGACGCCGGCTGGTGGTCGGCCGAACTGGGCCGCGACATCCGCCCCGGCGGCTTCGGCGAGAACCTCACCACCTGCGCGGTGGACGTGACCGGCGCGGTGATCGGCGAACGCTGGGCGGTCGGGTCGGCGCTGCTCCAGGTCACCAAACCGCGTACCCCGTGCACGACCTTCGCCGGTTTCTGGGGGGTGCCCGACCTGATCAAACGGTTCACCGTCCGGGCCGCCCCCGGGGCCTACCTGCGGGTGCTGCGCGACGGCGAGGTGAGCGCGGGCGACCCGGTGACGGTGGTGGACCGGCCGGCGCACGGCGTCACCATCGGCGAGGTGTTCCGGGCCACCAGCCTGGAGCCGGAGCTGCTGCCCCGGCTGCTCGACGTACCCGAACTGCCCGCCTCCACCAGGGAGAAGGTCCGCCGCCGGTTGAACGTCGCCGGCTGACCGCACCGGCCCGGCCCGTCAGGCGGGGTCGGCGAAGACCTCGGCCAGCACCCGGGACCCGGTCGCCCGGCCGTCGGCGACCTTCGCCCACCGGCCGTTGTCGGCGCTCCACTCCAGCCCGTCGAAGCGCACCCGCTTCACCCCGTGGTCGGGGGCGTGCGAGACCAGCCAGTGCGCGTACCGCCAGCCGTCCCGGGCGTCCGAGGCGGGCACCGTCACGTCGGTCAGCTCGGCCACCGCACCGGCGTCGGGCAACCCCCAGTCGAGGGTCAGGCCACGGGTCAGTTCGGCCGCTGCGGCCTGCCCGCGCATCACCGGGGTACGCCCCACCGTGCAGGCCACCGCACCGGTCGCCTCGCCGAGCAGGGCCCGCGCCAGCACCTGCGACTCGTCGGCCCACTTCTGGTACGCCTCCGGGTACGCCGAACGCTGCACCGCCTGGGCCGCGTCGGTGACCTCCATCCGCTCCCAGCCGCGTACCTTCTTCAGCGCCTTGTAGAACCGGTTCGCCGCGTACCGCTGGTCGCGGATCTGCTCCGGGGTGCCCCACCCCTGGCTGGGGCGCTGCTGGAACAGGCCGAGCGAGTCGCGGTCACCGTGGGCGAGGTTGCGCAGCCCCGACTCCTGGTACGCGGTGGCCAGGGCGACCACCACGGCCTGTTCGGGCATCTGCCGCTGCATGCCGATCGCGGCGATGGTGGCCGCGTTGGCCATCTGGTCGGCGTCGAGCTTCACGGTGCCGTCGGCCTGCACGGTGCAGCTACGGCCGGCGACGGGAAGCCGGAACTCCCCGTCGAGTTGACGGACTCCCCAGCCCCCGACGATGGCGAACAACGCCACCACGACCCCGGCTGCCACGAATGTCCGCGTCCGCACCCGCACCTCCCGTTTCAACGTTCGCCAAGCGTACGTCGCCAACCGGCGGCCCCGGGTCGGTCGACCGGTTCACGTTCCCGCAGGGCCGTCCGGAAAACCCCACACCCCTCGCACTCACCCCGCACCCTCACCGTGCCCACCCTCCACCGCCACCACCCATCGGGCTGGTCGCTTCTCCCGGAACGCCGCCACGCCCTCGCGGCCCTCGTCGGAAAGGAAGTAGCCGGTGGACCGGGCGGACAGGTCGGCGATCTCCGCGCGCAGGTCGGTGGCGGCCGGGCGGCGCAGCAGCTCCTTCGTCCCGGCCAGCGCCCCGGGAGCGCCCCGGACCAGCGACGCGCAGTACCGGGCCACCGCCGCGTCCAGCTCGGCGGCCGGCACGGCGGCGGTCACCAGCCCCACCTCGGCGGCCCGCCGGCCGTCGAAGGTGTCGCCGGTCAGGTACAGCTCGGCGGCGGCCCGGGGATGCAGCCGGGGCAGCACGGTCGCCGAGATCACCGCCGGGATCACCCCGATCCGCACCTCGGTGAAGGCGAACGTCGCCTCCTGCGCGCAGACCGCCAGGTCGGCCGCCGCGATCAGGCCCAACCCGCCGGCCCGCGCCGGCCCGGCCACCCGCGCCAGCACCGGCTTCGGGCACTGGCGCACCGCCACCAGCACGTCACCGAGCATCCCGGCCGGCACCGACCCGCTGGCGTACGCCGCCGCCGTCTCCTTGAGGTCGGCCCCCGAGCAGAAGACCGGGCCGGTGTGGTCCAGCACGACCACCCGGACCGCGTCGTCGGCGACCGCCCCGGCGATCCCGGCCAGCAGCTCGGTCATCAACGGGGTGGACAGCGCGTTGCGGTTGTGCGGGCTGTCCAGGGTGAGGGTGGTCACCCCACGGGCCGTGGCGACCCGCACGAGTCGGTCGGGAGAGGTCATGCCGGGCACACTAGTGGCCATGCCCGGCGTCCTTCCAGATGGCGAGACCGTTCCCGTCGACGGCGCGCTGCCCGGCACCGCCCTGCGCGGGGTCGGCGCGCGCGGGTTCGGTGTCTACCTGCACGTGCCGTTCTGCGCCAGCCGGTGCGGCTACTGCGACTTCAACACCTACACCGCCGCCGAGCTGGGCGGAGGCGTCGGCCGGGAGTCGTACGCCGACACCGTGCTGGCCGAGTTGGCGCTCGCCGCCCGGGTGCTCGCCGACGCCCCACCGCCCCGGGTCGACACGGTCTTCGTCGGCGGCGGCACCCCCACCCTGCTGCCCGCCGACGACCTGGCCCGGCTGCTCGACGGCATCGACCGCACCTGGGGGCTGGCCGCCGACGCCGAGGTCACCACCGAGGCCAACCCCGAGTCGGTCACCCCGGAGTCGCTGAAGACCCTGCGCGCCGCCGGCTACACCCGGATCTCGCTGGGCATGCAGTCCGCCGCCGCCGGGGTGCTGGCCGTCCTCGACCGCACCCACCGCCCGGGACGGGCCGTCGAGGCCGCCCGGGAGGCCCGCGACGCCGGGTTCGACCACGTCAACCTCGACCTGATCTACGGCACACCGGGGGAGCGTCCGGAGGACTTCGCCGCCTCGCTGGAGCAGGTGGTCGCCGCCGGGGTCGACCACGTCAGCGCGTACGCCCTGATCGTGGAGGACGGCACCCGGCTGGCCGCCCGGATGCGGCGCGGCGAGCTGCCGTACCCCTCCGACGACGTGGCGGCGGACCGCTACCTGGCCGCCGAGGACGCCCTCGACGCGGCCGGTTTCTCCTGGTACGAGGTCTCCAACTGGGCCCGCGGCGGGGCGGCCCGGTGCCGGCACAACCTGCTCTACTGGACCGGCGGCGACTGGTGGGGCCTCGGCCCGGGGGCGCACAGCCACGTCGGCGGGGTGCGCTGGTGGAACGTCAAACATCCCACGACGTACGCGCAGCGACTCGCCGCCGGGCACTCACCCGGCCTGGCCCGGGAGATCCTCACCCCGGCCGAGACGCACACGGAGGACGTGATGCTGCGCCTGCGGCTCGCCTCCGGCCTGCCGCTGGAGGTGCTGGACGACGCGGGCCGGGCCGCCGCCGCCCGCGCGCTCGCCGACGGGCTGCTGGACCCGGTGGCCTATCCGCAGGGACGGGCGGTGCTCACCCTGCGGGGCCGGCTGCTGGCCGACGCGGTGGTCCGCGACCTGCTGCCCTGAGCGTGGCCGCGCCGGCCCGCCGCGCACCCTGCCGGGGCGCGCCGGGGCCGGCGGTGGTGCCCGACCGGCCGGGGGAGCGGCCGGTCGGGACTCACTTGATGAAGCTGGTGGACATCGGGTAGCGGTAGGCCTGACCCTCGTTGGCCTTCATGCCGGCGATGATCCCGAACAGGATCTGGATCACCACGACCGCGATGCTGGGCAGGAAGAGCAGGCACCAGCTCACGAAGAGCAGCACGAACGCGATGATCGACCAGAGGATCTGGAAGTTCAGCGCGGCCAGGGCCTGCGCCCGGACGGCCGGCGACTGCTGCCCGCGTACCAGGTAGGCGATCAGCGGGGCGACGAAGCCGAGCGGGCCGAAGCTGATCAGCGCGCCGGCGGCACCGCCGAAGTGCGCGACCAGCGCCCAGGTCTTGTCCTCGCTGTTGGCGTAGCCGCCGCTCGGCGCGCCGTAGGTGCCGCCGGTCGGATATCCGCCACCGGGCGGGGGGTAGCCACCCGGCGGGGGGTAACCGCCCGCGGGCGGCTGGTCGCCGGTGGGCGGCGGATACCCGCCGGGCGGGGGATACCCGCCAGCGCCCGGCGCGCCGGACAGTGGTGCGGTGGGCGGTTCGTATGGCGAGCCCTGGGGCGCGGTCGGGTCCTGCGGGAACCCGTCGCCCGCGCCGGGAGGGCGAGGTGGTTCAGTCATGCCCGCCACGGTAGGGGCTGCCGGCAAGGGTGCACCAGAGCGACACTGGTGAGGTTGGCCTCGAACGTGCGTCAGCGCCCCCGCCGTCATGGTCCGTCTTGATCATATCGGTGGCGGTACTGCCGACGTAGACTGGCACTCGCTACAGTCGAGTGCCAGAGTGCTCGCCCGGGTGTGACAGCGCCCGCAACGACGTGCGTCAGGAGGTGGGAGATGGGTCTCGACGACCGCAAACTCGCCGTGCTGCGGGCGATCGTCGAGGACTACGTCGCCACGCAGGAGCCCGTCGGCAGCAAGACGCTCGTCGAGCGGCACCAGCTCGGGGTCTCCCCGGCGACCGTCCGCAACGACATGGCGGTGCTGGAGGAGGAGGGCTACATCCGGCAGCCGCACACCAGCGCCGGCCGGGTCCCCACCGACCGGGGCTACCGCCTCTTCGTCGACCGGCTCTCCCGGGTCAAACCGCTCAGCCCGGCCGAACGCCGAGCCATCGAGCGCTTCCTGGTCGGCGCGGTCGACCTCGACGACGTGGTGCACCGCACCGTACGCCTGTTGGCGCAGCTCACCCGGCAGGTCGCCGTGGTGCAGTACCCGTCGCTGGCCCGCTCGTCGGTGCGCCACCTGGAACTGGTCCCGATCTCCACCACCCGGCTGATGCTGGTCATGATCGCCGACACCGGGCGGGTCGAACAGCGGCTGGTCGAGCTGGCCGCGCCGGTCCCCGCCGACGACGTCCTCGACCTGCGCCGGCTGGTCAACGAGAAACTGGTCGGGAGTCGGTTGTCCGACACTCCGCCGCTGGTGCAGGCGCTGGTCGACGAGAGTGCTCCACACCTGCGCGGCGCGATGACCACCCTGTCCACCGTGCTGTTGGAGACCCTGGTCGAGCGCACCGAGGAGCGGCTCGCGCTGGCCGGCACCGCCAACCTCACCCGGGGTGGCCTGCTCGACTTCCAGGGCTCGCTGCGACCCATCCTGGAGGCGCTCGAAGAGGAGGTCGTGCTGCTCAAGCTGATCGGCGAGGCGGAGCCGAGCACCACCCGGGTGCTGATCGGCGACGAGAACGAGGTCGACAATCTCCGTGCCGCCTCGGTGGTCAGCACCGGGTACGGCCCGGGCAGCACCATCGTCGGCGGGCTGGGCGTGCTCGGCCCGACCCGGATGGACTACCCCGGCACCATCGCCACGGTGCGGGCCGTGGCACGCTACGTGGGCGAGCTGCTGGCCCAGAACTGACCAGTCAGGGCCGGCGGCCGGCTCCGGCCGCCGACCGGCGCAAACGCGAGACGAACATGAGGACACGGAACGCAGTGGCCAGGGACTACTACGGCATTCTCGGCGTGAGCCGGGAAGCCTCCGACGACGAGATCAAGCGCGCCTACCGCAAGCTGGCGCGGCAGTTCCACCCGGACGTCAATCCGGACCCGGAGGCACAGGAGAAGTTCAAGGACATCAACGCCGCGTACGAGGTCCTCTCGGACGACCGGAAGCGGCAGATCGTCGACCTGGGCGGCGACCCGCTCGCCCCGGGCGGCGGGGGCGCCGGCGGCCCGGGTGGTCCCGGCGGGGCCGGCCCGTTCGTCGGCTTCCAGGACATCATGGACGCCTTCTTCGGTGGCGCGGCCGGTGGCGCCCGTGGCCCACGGCCACGGACCCGGCCCGGGGCCGACGCGATCCTGCGGCTGGAACTGGACCTGCACGAGACCGCGTTCGGCGTCGAGGCCCCGATCACGGTCGACACCGCCGTGCTCTGTACCACCTGCTCCGGGGCGGGCACCGCAGCCGGCACCCACCTGGCGACCTGCGAGGCGTGCGGTGGCCGGGGCGAGGTGCAGTCGGTGCAGCGCACCTTCCTCGGTCAGGTCGTCTCGGCCCGGCCGTGCACCGTCTGCCAGGGCTACGGCACCACCATCCCGCACCCCTGCCCGACCTGCGCCGGCGACGGCCGGGTGCGGACCCGCCGCTCGCTGACCGTCAAGATCCCGGCCGGCGTGGAGGACGGCATGCGCATCCGGCTCGCCCAGCAGGGCGAGGTCGGCCCGGGTGGCGGCACCGCCGGTGACCTCTACGTCGAGATCCACGAGCGGCCGCACGACGTCTACTCCCGCAAGGGCGACGACCTGCACTGCCGGGTCACCGTGCCGATGACCGCCGCCGCGCTGGGCACCCGGCTCACCATCAAGACGCTGGACAGCGACGAGAACCTCGACGTGAAGGCCGGCACCCAGCCGGGCAGCACGTTGCGGCTGCGTGCCCGGGGCGTACCGCACCTGCGCGGCACCGGGCGGGGCGACCTCTACGTCCACCTCGACGTGCGTACCCCCACCAAGCTCGACGCCGACCAGGAGAAGATGCTGCGGGACTTCGCCAAGACCCGGGGCGAGGAGGTCGCCGAGCTGAGCAAGCAGGGCGGCTTCTTCTCCCGGATGCGCGACGCCTTCAACGGCCACGCCTGACCGGTCGGGCCGTTCCGACCGGTCTCATCCTGGTCGGCTTGTTCCGGTCGGTCGTGTTGCGGCCGGTTTCGTGCCGGGTGATCTCGTCCCGGTCGAGCCGTGCTCGACGGTCTCGGGTCGGTCGACTCGTCCTGGTCGGGCCGTGCCGTGCCGTGTGTCGGGCCGGTCGGGGGCGTGCCGGCCTGTCTCGTGCCGGTGGGGTCGGCGTCCCGGGTGGCTTCCCGGCCGGCCCGGCCGGTTAGCCTGATCGGCGTGTCCGCACCGCTGTTCCTGGTCGAGTCGCTGCCCCCTGCCGACCAGTTCACCCTGGACGGCCCCGAGGGGCACCATGCCGCCACCGTGCAACGGCTGCGCGTCGGCGAGGAACTGCTGCTCGCCGACGGGCGGGGCGGCACCGCCACCGCCGTGGTCACCGCCGTCGGCCGGGGCGCCCTCGACCTCACCGTCACCTCCCGGGGGTACGTCGACGCGGACGTCCCCCGGCTGGTCGTGGTGCAGGGCATCGCCAAGGGCGACCGGGGTGAGCTGGCCGTACAGGCGATGACCGAGGTCGGGGTGGACGAGATCGTGCCCTGGGCGGCGTCCCGCTCGGTGGCGCAGTGGCGCGGCGACCGGGGCGTACGGGCCCGGGAGAAGTGGGTGACGACGGCCCGGGAGGCGGCCAAACAGGCCCGCCGGGCCTGGCTGCCGGTGGTGGCCGGCGCCCCGGACGAGTCCACCGCCGCGGTGGCCCGCCGGATCGCCGGGGCGGGCGCGGCGTTCGTCCTGCACGAGGAGGCCGACGACCGGCTCACCACCGTCGACCTGCCGGGCACCGGCGAGATCGTCCTGGTCGTCGGGCCCGAGGGCGGCGTCGCCCCGACCGAGTTGACCACCTTCACCGACGCGGGCGCCCGCGCGGTACGCCTGGGCCCCTCGGTCCTGCGCACCTCCACCGCCGGCCCCGCCGCCCTGGCCGTCCTCGCCACCCGCCTCTCCCGCTGGTGACCCCCTCTCCCTGCCCTCCCACCCCCCGCCTTACCCGCCCCCGCCCGCCCGTCCTCCCCACCCGCCCCACCCTCCCCACCTGCCCCGTCCGCTCCCGCCCTGCCCCCGGTGATCAAGAGCTTCGCGTCATCCCCCAGCCCGATTCCCGCCGCAAACCTCTTGATCACCGCCCCTCAACGCCGTCTCCTAGCACCGTCCCCGGCGGTGTGGCCGGTGATCAAGAGGTTTGCGTCATCGGCGGGCCGGGATTGACGCAAACCTCTTGATCACCGGGGCAGGGCAGGGCAGGGGCGGAAGGGCGAGGCGGAGACGAGGGGGAGGGAGGGGCGGGTGGGGGAGGGGTGGTCTTTAGAGTGGGGGGATGGGAGCCGACTGTCTGTTCTGCCGCATCGTCGCCGGGGAGATTCCGGCCACCATCGTCAAGGAGACCGCCACCACCCTGGCCTTCCGTGACATCGGGCCGAAGGCGCCGGTGCACGTGCTGATCATCCCCAAGGAGCACTACGCCGACGTGGCGACGCTCGGTCAGGGTGACCCGGGGCTGGCCGGCGAGGTGCTGGCCACGGCGGCGGCGGTGGCCGAGGACGAGGGGCTGACCGGTGACGGCTTCCGGCTGATGTTCAACACCGGCCCGTACGGCGGCCAGGAGGTCTTCCACGTGCACGCCCACCTGCTCGGCGGCGCGCCCCTGGGCCCGATGCTGGCCCGGGACCTGGTGTGACGTCGACGGTCGACCCGGAACCCGACCCGGACGGCCAGGGAGCATCCACCCGGCGTCGGCTGGAACGGATGGTCCGTGGCACCCAGGCCCAGGCCCGGGTGCCCGCCCTGGCGGTGGCGCTGCACCGGGCCGACAGTCCGCTCTGGAGCTTCCAGGTCGGCGGCACCGGCAACGACACCGTGCTCGGCCCGGCGAGCCGGTTCCGGATCGGATCGGTCACCAAGACCTTCACCGCCGTGCTGGTGTTGCAGTGCCGCGACGACGGGCTGCTCGACCTGGACGACCCGCTGGGCCGGCACCTCGACCTGCCCGCGCACGGCGACCTGACCGTACGCCGGCTGCTCTCGCACACCGCCGGGCTGCAACGCGAGCCGTACGGCGACGTCTGGGACACGCTGCGTGCGCCGCAGGTGGACGAGTTGGTCGCCGACCTGGTCCGGGCCGAGCGGGTGCTGCCCACCGGCCGCCGTTACCACTACTCGAACCTGGGCATGGCGCTGCTCGGCCGGCTGGTCGGCGCGTTGCGCGGCGGCACCTGGGCCGAGGTGCTCGCCGACCGGGTGCTCACCCCGCTGGCGCTCGCTGACACCTCGGTCGACCCGGGGCCGCAGGCGGTGACCGGTTTCCTGGTCGACGCGTACTCCGACGAGGCGCACCCGGAGCCGCCGACCGACTTCGGGGCGGTCGGGCCGGCCGGCCAGCTGTGGAGCACCGCGACGGACATGGCCCGGTGGGCGGCGTTCCTGGCCGATCCGGCCGCGCTGGACCCGACCGGGGCGGTGCTCGCCGCGACGACGCTGGACGAGATGCGCTGGCCGGTGACCACCACCGACGAGACGGCCTGGAGGGCCGGCTTCGGGCTCGGGCTGATCATGGTCCCGTTCCCGGACCGGGTGGTGCACGTGGGGCACGACGGCGCGATGCCTGGGTTCCTGGCCGGCGTCTACGGCCGGCGCGGCGGGGACGGCACCCCCGGCGCGATGGGCTGCGCGGTGCTCGCCTCCTCCGGCACCGCCGCCGAGGTGCTGGAACTGCCGCACCGGCTGCTCGCCGCCTCGGCGGAGCACGACCCGGCGGAGATCGTGCCGTGGCGGCCGGGCCCGGGGGCGCCCGGCCCGTTGCGCGGGGTGCTGGGTCGCTGGTGGGGCGAGGGGTTCGAGTACGTCTTCTCCTGGCACGACGGGGCGCTGCGAGCCCGGGGCGCGGACGATCCGGCGGGGCGGCCCCCGGCGGTGTTCGCGCCGACGTCGCCGTCGCCGGACGTGTTCCGGACGGTCTCCGGGCGGGAGGTCGGGGAGCTGCTGCGGCTCACCCGCGACGCCGACGGGACGGTGGTCGCGATGCACTGGGCCACCTACCGCTTCACCCGCCGCCAGGAGACCTTCGACCGGTACGACTTCCGGGCCTGACCGGGCTGACTGCGGCCCGACGCCGGCCGCCGGCCCGATCCGGCTCCCGTGCCCGACCCGCCGGCTCCCGGCCCGACGCCGGCCGCCGACACGGGGCCGGGAGACGGGTACGACCGCCCTGTCCCGCCAGGCGGGAAAAACTGACGCGGTGCCGCCGGGGCCGAGCGGATACGATGGGAGTATCGTCCGCACGCCGCGCCAGCAGGGCACGGCGCGAGATGGAAGCAGGTGGCGCAGGGCCCCACGGCCCGACCTATGACCGGCACCCCACCTCCCGGCCCGCCCCGGGTGCAGACCAGGATCACGGTTCCCGACGCCAAGATCATGGTCAACCTGCTCGGCGCGGGCGACGAGATCCTGCGACTCGTCGAACGTTCGGTCACCAGCGACGTGCACGTTCGCGGCAACGAGATCACCATCACCGGCGCGCCCGCGGACAATGCTCTCGCCGAGCGCCTCTTCAGCGAGCTGCTCGAATTGATCGAGAAAGGCGAGACCCTGACCACTGACGCTGTCCGGCGTACCGTCGGCATGCTCGAACAGGGCGGCACCGAGCGGCCCGCCGAGGTGCTCACCCTCAACATCCTCTCCCGGCGCGGGCGCACCATCCGCCCCAAGACGCTGGGGCAGAAGACGTACGTCGACTCGATCGACGCCAACACGATCGTGTTCGGCATCGGCCCGGCCGGCACCGGCAAGACCTACCTGGCGATGGCGAAGGCCGTCCAGGCGCTCCAGGCCAAGCAGGTCAGCCGGATCATCCTGACCCGTCCGGCGGTCGAGGCGGGCGAGCGGCTGGGCTTCCTGCCGGGCACCCTGAACGAGAAGATCGACCCGTACCTGCGCCCGCTCTACGACGCGCTGCACGACATGCTCGACCCGGAGTCCATCCCGAAGCTGATGGCCGCCGGCACCATCGAGGTGGCACCGCTGGCGTACATGCGGGGTAGGACGTTGAATGACGCGTTCATCATCCTGGACGAGGCGCAGAACACCACGCCCGAGCAGATGAAGATGTTCCTCACCCGGTTGGGCTTCGGTTCCAAGATCGTGGTGACCGGTGACGTCACCCAGGTGGACCTTCCCGGCGGGACGGCCAGCGGGCTGCGGGTCGTCCGGGAGATCCTGGGCCATGTCGAGGACGTGCACTTCGCGCAGCTCTCCAGCGCGGATGTGGTCCGGCACCGGCTGGTCGGTGAGATCGTCGACGCGTACGCCCGCTGGGACGAGCGGGAGAACCAGCAGGCGCAGGCCGTGCACGCCGTGCCGGGGCGGACCGCCCAGGGCGGCCGGGCCGGCCGACGCCGCTAACCAATCAGAGGAAGACAGTTGTCCATCGAGATCGCCAACGAGTCCGGTGCCGAGGTCGACACCGACGCGGTGCTCGCCGTGGCCCGGCACGCCCTCGACGAGATGGGGGTCAACCCGCTCGCCGAGCTGTCCGTGCTGCTTGTCGACATCGGCTACATGACCGAGCTGAACCATCGCTGGATGGGCGGCGACGGCCCCACCGACGTGCTCGCCTTCCCCATGGACGAGGGCAGCGTCGACCACGGCCCGGGGGAGAGCGCCCCGGCCGGCGGTGAACCGGCGCTGCTCGGCGACATCGTGCTCTGCCCGGAGGTGGCGGCCAAGCAGGCGGCCACCGCCGGGCACAGCGCCGCCGACGAGCTGCACCTGCTCACCGTGCACGGGGTGCTGCACCTGCTCGGCTACGACCACGCCGAGCCGGAGGAGGAGCGGGAGATGTTCGCCCTCCAGGCCCGGCTGCTGGCCAGCTGGCGGTCGACCCGGTCCCGGTGATGGACATAGTCGCGGCCGGTCCGACCGCCGGCCTTCCCGATCTTCAGCTGATCTTCTTCGCGGCCGGCCTGGTGGTGCTCGCCGGCCTGATCGCGATGACCGAGGCCGCGCTGGCCGCGGTCTCCCCGGCCCGCGCCGCGGAGCTGGCCCGCGACGGGGCGCGCGGCGCGCGTACCCTCCAGGCCGTCGCCGGTGACGTGGTCCGCCACCTCAACCTGTTGCTGCTGTTGCGGCTGCTCGCCGAGCTGACCGCCACCACCCTGGTCGCCCTGGTCGCGGTGGACAGCTTCGGCGCGGGCTGGCGGGCGGCGCTGGTGACCGCCGGGGCGATGACCGTGGTCAGCTTCGTGGTGGTGGGGGTTGCCCCGCGCACCCTGGGCCGGCAGCACGCGTACGCGGTGGGCCGGGCGGTGGCGCCGCTGGTGCGCTGGCTGGGTCGGGCGCTGAACCCGCTGGCCTCGCTGCTGATCCTGATCGGCAACGCGGTCACCCCGGGGCGCGGCTTCCGGGAGGGGCCGTTCGCCACCCAGGTCGAGCTGCGGGAGCTGGTCGACCTGGCCGAGCAGCGGGGGGTGGTGGAGCACGGCGAACGCCAGATGATCCACTCGGTCTTCGCGCTCGGCGACACCATCGCCCGGGAGGTGATGGTGCCGCGTACCGAGATGGTGTGGATCGAGGAGGGCAAGACCCTCTCCCAGGCGCTGGCGCTGTTCCTGCGCTCCGGCTTCTCCCGCATCCCGGTGATCGGCGAGAGCGTCGACGACGTGCTCGGTGTGCTCTACCTCAAGGACCTCATCCGGCGTACCCGGGGCGGCGACCTGCGGGCCCACCAGACGCCGGTGGCCGAGCTGATGCGGCCGGCGACGTTCGTGCCGGAGTCCAAGCCGGTCGACGACCTGCTGTCGGAGATGCAGGCCGCCCGCAACCACCTGGTCATCGTCGTCGACGAGTACGGCGGCACCGGCGGCCTGGTCACCATCGAGGACATCCTGGAGGAGATCGTCGGCGAGATCACCGACGAGTACGATGTCGAGCGCCCGCCGGTGGAACACCTGGCCGACGGCGCGGTGCGGGTCACCGCCCGGCTGCCGGTGGAGAACCTGGGCGAGTTGTTCGACACCGAGCTGCCCACCGACGAGGTGGAGACGGTCGGTGGCCTGTTGGCGCAGGCCCTGGGGCGGGTGCCGATCCCGGGTGCCGACGCCGAGGTGGCCGGCCTCAAACTGGTCGCCGAGGGCACCACCGGCCGACGTAACCGGATAGACAGCGTGCTGGTCAGCCGGGTGCCGTCGGACGGACCCGATTCCCCTGACAGTCAGCACAGCACCGAGGAGAGGCAACCCGCCGATGCCTGAGACACCCGTCGAGCCGGCCGCCCGGCCCACCCCGTCCGATCCGGCCGAGTTGAGCGCCGAGGACGGCAAGCTGGTCGTGCTGGCCCGTGGTGCCCGTGCCCGGGTGGCCGCGGTGGAGGGCGCGGCGGTCCGCGACCAGGACGGCCGGACGTACGCGGCGGCGAGCGTCGCGCTGCCCTCGTTGACGGTCACGGCGTTGCAGCTCGCGGTGGCGTCGGCGGTGGCGGCCGGGGCGAGCCGGCTGGAGGCGGCGGTGGTGGTGACCGAGGCGTCGACGTTGGACGGGGCGGGGCACGCCGCGGTACGGGACCTGTCCGCCGACGCGCCGATCCACGTGGCCGCGCCGGACGGCACGGTGCTCGGCACGGTGATCGAGTGACAGGCGTGGAGCAGCGCCCGTACCGTGCGGGTTTCGGGTGTTTCGTCGGGCGGCCGAACGCCGGCAAGTCGACCCTGACCAACGCGATCGTCGGCACCAAGATCGCGATCACCTCCAACAAGCCGCAGACCACCCGGCACGTCATCCGGGCCGTGTTGCACCGGCCGGATTCGCAGCTGGTCCTGGTGGACACCCCGGGCCTGCACCGGCCGCGCACCCTGCTCGGCGAGCGCCTCAACGACCTGGTGCGCACCACCTGGACGGAGGTCGACGTGATCGGCCTCTGCATTCCGGCCGACGAGCCGGTGGGCCGGGGTGACCGGTTCATCAGCGGCGAGCTGAGCGCGTTGAAGGCCACCGTCCTCGCCGTGGTCACCAAGACCGACCTGGTGGACAAGCGGCGGCTGGCCGAGCAGTTGCTCGCGGTCAGCGAGTTGGCTGACTTCGCCGCCGTGGTGCCGGTCAGCGCGGTCTCCGGACACCAGGTGGACACCCTGGTCGACGTGATGACGGGCCACCTGCCGCCGTCGCCGCAGCTCTACCCGGACGACATGCTCACCGACGAGCCGGAGCAGGTGCTGGTCGCCGAGCTGATCCGGGAGGCGGCGTTGGAGGGGGTCCGCGACGAGCTGCCGCACTCGATCGCCGTGGTGGTGGAGGAGATGATCCCCGAGGGTCAGCTCATGAAGATCTACGCCGACGTCTACGTCGAGCGGCCCAGCCAGAAGGCGATCGTGCTCGGCCACCGGGCCAGTCGGCTCAAGGAGGTCGGCACCACCGCCCGTAAGCAGATCGAGGAGCTGCTCGGCACCCGGGTCTACCTGGACCTGCACGTCCGGGTCGCCAAGGAGTGGCAGCGCGATCCGAAGCAGTTGCGCAAGCTGGGTTTCTGATCCCGTGCGCCTGGTGGAATTCCGACCCTGATATGGGAAGTTTCACGTCAGGCACCGATTAGCAGCTGTTTCACAGGTCGGGTGCGCAGGGTAGGGGACGTTCATCCCGCCCCCCACATAGATGCAGCCTGATGCGTAACCGATATCTGGATCTGCTCCGGTTCCTGGCCATCGTCCGGGTCGTGGTCTACCACGTCACCGGGCTGGCCTCGCTGACGCTGGTCTTCCCGGCCATGTCGGTCATGTTCGCCCTGGCCGGGTCGCTGATGGCGGCGTCGCTGGACCGCTCCGGCGTGCCCGCCGTCGGGCGTCGGCTGCGCCGGCTGCTGCCCTCGCTGTGGGTGGTGGCGGCGGTCTTCGTCCCGGCGATGCTGCTGACCGGGCTGGTGTTCACCCCCCGGGTGGTGCTGTGGCTGTTTCCCATCACCGACCCGCCGGCCAACTACTGGGGTGGGCTCGCGCTCAGCCCGATCTGGTACCTGCGGGACTACCTGTGGTTCGTGCTCGCCTCCCCGGTGGCACTGTGGTTGTTCCGCCGGGCCCCGCTGCCCACCCTGGCCGCCCCCTACCTGCTGTTGATCGCGATCGAGGCGGGCCTGCTGACCACCACCTCGGCGGTGCCGCACCACTTCGGCCTGTACTTCGGTGCCTGGCTGCTCGGCTTCGCCCACCACGACGGGTTGCTGCGCCGGCTGGCCGGCCGGGTGCTGGTGCCGGCGGCGCTGCTGCTGGCCGGGGCCGGCGCCGGCTGGATCCTCACCCACCCCGGGCCACGCGGCTACGACCTCAACGACATCCCGCTGGGCAACGCCCTGTGGTCGGCGGCGTTCATCCTGGTCGTCATCGGCCGGGCCCCGACCGCTGCCGCCTGGGTGGACCGTAACCGGATCGTCGGCCGGCTGGTGACGATCGCGAACCGACGCGCGTTGACCATCTACCTGTGGCACATGCCCTTCGTGGTGGCGCTCACCCCGCTGGTCGGGCTGGTCGGCTGGTCCCCCCGCGACCCGTGGGGGCTGGCGATCCGGGTGGTGCTGGTCTTCCTCCTGGTCGGTGTGGTGACCCTGCTGGTCGGCTGGGTCGAGGACGTGGCGGCCCGCCGCCGTCCCGAGCTGGTCCCCGGCCGGCGGCCGCCCCGACAGGTGCCGGCGACGCCCGTCGTCCCGGCCCCCCGGGCGGCCGGGGCCGACGCCGCCGGGGCCAGGGCCCGGTGAGGTACGCCGGGACGCCTCAGCGTTGTACGACCGTCACGTTCCCGCTGCCGGTCTCGAGGTCGAGCACCAGCGACGCCGCCGGATCGTTGGTGACCCCGATCTCGGCTTCCCCCGAGCCGACGTTCGACTTCACCCGGTAGCGGCCCGCCGGCACCGTCAGCTCGACGTCCCCGCTGCCGGCGTGGGCCCGTGCCGAGGCCGCGGCGCTCAGCAGGAGCGTGATGTTGCCGGAGTCGGTCTCGGCGAAGACGTCGCCACCGAGCCGGGTGCCGGTGACGTCGCCGGAGGACGCCCGCAGGTCGACCGGGCCGGTGACGTTGAGCACCTCGATGTTGCCCGAGCCGGTCTCGGCCCGCACCGGGCCGCTGGCGTCGGCGATCCGCAGGTTGCCCGAGCCCAGGGAGAAGTCGACCGACCCGATCCTGGCCAGCTCGACGTCACCGGAGCCGGTCTCGCCCTGCACCCGCACCCCGGGCGGGGCGGTCACCTCGTACGACACCGAGCAGCGGGGGCCGCAGCCGGTGTCCAGCACCAGTTCGTCGCCGGTGACCTGGTACGTGGTGTCGGGCTGGTCACCCTGGTAGCGGAGCACCCGCTTGACGCGTACCCCGGTGGCGGGGCCGGTGGCCCGCACCACGACGTCCCCGGAACCGGGCCGGACGGTGATCCGGGCGATCGTCGCCGCCTCGGTGGTGTCGAAGTCCAGCCGCCGGAACGCCAGTGTGTCGCACCCGGTGACGAGGATGAGGGCGGCGGTCGCGCCCAGGGCGACCACGCTGCGGGGAAGTGCCATGACCAGCAACCTACGACCGCCGCACCCCGGCGCACATCCGGGGCGCAGCGCCCACCCACCCCGATCCGACCCTGATTTCCCACCCCGAGAGAGAATGACCCGATGGCCGGGTACCGCCGACAGCTCTACCGCGACGACGCGGTGGTGCTGCGTGTGCAGAAGCTGGGCGAGTCCGACCGGATCATCACGCTGCTGACCCGCCGGCACGGCCGGCTACGCGCGGTGGCCCGGGGGGTACGCCGTACCACCAGCAAGTTCGGTGCCCGGCTGGAACCGTTCGGGCACGTCGACCTCCAGCTCGCCGGTGACCCGAAGGGCAACACCGGCAGTTCGCTGCACAGCGTCAGCCAGGTCGAGGGCATCGACCTGTACGGCAGGCGCTTCCTCGGGGACTACCCCCGGTACACGGCGGCGAGCGCGATCGCGGAGACGGCCGAACGCCTCACCCCCGTGGAGCGGGAACCGTCGCTGCGGCTGTTCCAGCTCACCCTCGGCGCGCTCAAGGCGCTGTCCCTGGGGGAGCACGCCACCACGCTGGTGCTCGACGCCTACCTGCTGCGCGGGATGAGCCTCGCCGGGTGGGCGCCGGCACTGACCGCCTGTGCGGTCTGCGGCACCCCGGGACGGCACCGGGCGTTCTCCGTACCGGCGGGCGGCGCGGTCTGCCCGGACTGCCGGCCGCCCGGCGCGGCCCACCCCGCGCCGGCCACCATCGACCTGATGTCCGCCCTCACCAGCGGCGACTGGCAGGTCGCCGACGCCACCGCCACCGGGGTACGCCGGGAGTGCAGCGGCCTGGTCGCGGCGCACCTGCAGTGGCACCTGGAGCGCGCGCTACGCTCGCTGCCGCTGGTCGACCGGGGTGGCCCGCCGACCGGTGCGCCGGACACCGGCCCGGTGGCCGGTGTAGCGGTGGGCGGTGCAGCGGTGGGCGGTGGTCCGACCGATGACGACGGCGGTGCGCCGGGTGGCCGGGTGCTGCCGCCCCGGGTCGGTGTGGAGGGTGTGGACAGGGAGATGACCGAGTGATCCGATCGTTGAGGTCCGGCCGGCGGGAGCCGGTGCCGCCGACCCCGCACCCGTCGGGGGCACGTCCACCGGCGTTGCCCGCCGAGGCGCTGCCGAAGCACGTCGCGGTGGTGATGGACGGCAACGGCCGCTGGGCCAAGGAGCGCGGCCTGCCCCGCACCAAGGGCCACGAGCAGGGCGAGTTCAGCCTCTTCGACACCGTGGAGGGGGCGATCGAGCTGGGCGTGCCCTACCTGTCGGCGTACGCCTTCTCCACCGAGAACTGGCGGCGTTCGCCGGACGAGGTCCGGTTCCTGATGGGCTTCAACCGGGACGTCATCCGCCGCCGCCGCGACCAGCTCGTCGACCTGGGCGTCCGGGTGGTCTGGTCGGGGCGGGCGGGCCGGCTGTGGAAGAGCGTCATCGCCGAGTTGCAGACCGCCGAGGAGATGTCCCGGGGCAACTCGACGCTGACCCTGCAGTTCTGCGTCAACTACGGCGGCCAGGCCGAGATCGCCGACGCCGCCGCCGCGATCGCCCGGGAGGTGGCCGCCGGTCGGCTCGACCCGGACAGGATCACCGAGAAGACCGTGGCGAAGTACCTCTACCACCCGGAGGTCCCCGAGGTCGACCTCTTCCTGCGCCCCTCCGGCGAGGAACGGATCTCCAACTTCATGCTCTGGCAGTCGGCGTACGCGGAGCTGGTGTTCCTGGACACCCTCTGGCCGGACTTCGACCGCCGCCACCTGTGGTACGCGTGCGAGCTGTACGCCCAGCGGGACCGCCGGTTCGGCGGTGCGCTGCCCAACCCGGTCGCCCCGCCGCGCTGACCGGCCACGGTTGGTGATCTCCCCGTCGGGGTATCCCCTGGTGAGCAGCCAATCGCGGAGGTGAGCACTCATGATTCAGAAGCGGATCGCACAGTGGGCGGTCATGGCGGTCGCCGTGCCGCTGGCCGCGGCGGGCGCCCGCCGGCTGAGCCACACCCTGGAGGCCCGTCGCGGCCCCAGCGGGGTGAGCCGGATGCTGAGCCGGGGCGCCGACGTGCTGCGCCCGCAGAAGGCCCGCCGTCGCCGGTTCTGGTGACGGTCGGCCGGTCGCGCGCCCGCCGCTGAGCCCCGGCGACGGGCCCGGCGGAAACGCCGAACCCGCCGCTCACCGGTCGGCCCGGAGCATCGTGGACCCGCGCCGGCCCCGGTCGTGAGAAGCGCCCCGCCGTTCCGGTCTGCACCGGAACGGCGGGGCGCTCGTCATGCCTTTACGGCCCCGGGCGGACCGGCCGCCCGGGTGCGGTGCGGTGTGGACACCGCACCGGCATCGACAGGCCGGTCAGCCGGCCACTTCGGAGCGGTCGGCGGTAGCCCACAGGGTGTGGAACGCGCCCTCCCGGTCGATCCGGTGGTAGGTGTGCGCGCCGAAGTTGTCCCGCAGGCCCTGGATCAGGGCCGCCGGCAGCCGCTCCGCGCGCAGCGCGTCGAAGTAGGCGAGCGACGAGGAGAAGGCCGGGGTGGGCACGCCGGCCCGTGCCGAGTCCGCCACCACCCGACGCCAGCTCGGCACGCCGTCGCTCACCGCGTCGGCGAAGTACGGCGCGACCAGCAGCGTCGGCAGCTCCGGCTGCGAGTCGTACGCCTCCCGGATGCGGTCCAGGAAGCGCGCCCGGATGATGCAGCCGCCCCGCCAGATGGTGGCGGTGCCGCCCAGGTCGATGTCCCAGTGGTACTCGCGGCTGCCGGCCCGGATCTGGTCGAAGCCCTGCGCGTACGCGACGATCTTGCTGGCCAGCAGTGCCCGGCGGACGTCCTCGACGAACGCGTCCCGGTCCTCGACCTGCCACTTCTCGCCCGCGTCGCCGAAGGTGCGGCGGGCCGCCTCGCGCTGGCCGGCGTGCCCGGACAGCGACCGGGCGAAGGTCGCCTCGGCGATGCCGGTGATCGGGATGCCCAGGTCGAGGGCGATCTGCACCGTCCAGCGGCCGGTGCCCTTCTGCTCGGCCTGGTCGAGCACCACGTCGACGAACGCCTTGCCGGTGGCGGCGTCGGTGTGCGCCAGCACGTCGGCGGTGATCTCGATGAGGAACGACTCCAGCTCGCCGGTGTTCCACTCCCGGAAGATCTCCGCGATCTCCGCCGGGGTCGCCCCCAGCCCGGCCCGCAGCAGGTCGTACGCCTCGGCGATGAGCTGCATGTCGGCGTACTCGATGCCGTTGTGGACCATCTTGACGAAGTGGCCGGCACCGTCGGGGCCGACGTGCTGGCAGCAGGGGACACCGTCCACCTGCGCGGCGATCTTCTCGAACATCGGCCCGAGCTTCTGGTAGGACTCCGCCGAGCCGCCGGGCATGATGCTCGGCCCGAGCAGCGCGCCCTCCTCGCCACCGGAGACGCCGGTGCCGACGAAGTGCAGCCCGTGCTCGCGCAGCGTCTCCTCCCGGCGGCGGGTGTCGGCGAAGTGGGCGTTGCCGGCGTCGACGACGATGTCGCCCTCCTCCAGCA
The DNA here is from genome assembly GCF_049863385.1 of Micromonospora sp. WMMD723. Lineage (NCBI taxonomy): Bacteria > Bacillati > Actinomycetota > Actinomycetes > Micromonosporales > Micromonosporaceae > Micromonospora > Micromonospora sp. WMMD723. The sequence goes on along the minus strand of NZ_JBMKNR010000001.1, from coordinate 439,340 downwards.
GCGGCACCAGTTCGTCGATGACGGCGTCGGTGGGGGCGCCCGCCTTGACCATGACGATCACCGCGCGGGGCCGCTCCAGCGAACCGACGAAGTCGGCCAGGGACTCCGACGGCACGAAGGTGCCCTCGTCGCCGTGCTCGGCGACCAGGCTGCGGGTGCGCTCCGGGGAGCGGTTGTGCACCGCCACGGTGAACCCGTTCCGGGCCAGGTTGCGGGCCAGGTTGCGACCCATCACCGCCAGCCCGGTCACGCCGATCTGCGCCGTCGCCTGTTGCGTCATCTCGTACCCGCCACCTCTCACGTCACCTGTGTGCTGCGACCGTATCGCGCGCCCGCGAGGGCCGGCAGGCCGCCGTCCACCCAGTGTCACAGGGTGGTCGCGGCCGTCCGACGGGGGCCGCCGTAGTCGGGCGCGACAGGGACTGCCGCGACGGTTTCGGCCGCGATGGGGCCCGGCCGCGATGGGTTCGGCCGCGATGGGGTCGGAAAAACCGGGTGCGCCGGGTGTGGGGGTGGGTTAGCGTGACGGCATGCGCATCTGACGCCTTCTCTCCAGAGCCGACCCGCCGCCGTGGCCGCGGGTCCGCGTGCTCGGGCGTCCGCGTATCCCACTCCTCCCCGCAGCGGGATGACCCGTGGCCGGCCGTCCGGAGCCGATCCCGTCCGTCGACCGCCCGCCCGCCGTCCGCGCGGCAGGGCGGCCCTCCGCACCTCGTCAGGAGGCAGCGTATGCCCGCCAAGCGCAGTCCGAAGAAGTCCCGTCGTCCCGTACCGTCCCCGGTGGAGGTGGACCCGACGGCGCTCGCGGCACTCACCGTGACGCCCGCGCACCCGGTTCCCCTCGCCGTCGCGTCGTCCCACCCGGCCGACGCCGCCCGGCCGACGCCGCCCCCACCGCCGTCGCGGTCGGGCCGGTCGGTCCGGGCCGGCTCCACCACCGCCCAGGGCCAGAACCGGCGGTACGCCTTCCGCCGCAGCTGATCCGCCTCGGCCGGGGTCCCGCCTCGGCCGGGGTCCCGCCTCGGCCGGGGTCCCGCCTCGGCCGGGGTCCCGTTACGCCAGATTGCCGAAACAGCGGTATCCGAGCCCTCGGATACCGCTGTTTCGGCTCAATTGCACCGGCGGCCTGCCGCTCCGGCGGGCCGGGTGGGCGGTCGGGTGGGGCGGGAATCCGGGTGGGTGGGTCAGCCGATCAGGGGGCGGAAGGTGCCGAGGGCGACGCTGACCGCGAGGGCGCTGCCGGCCAGGGCGGCCGCTCCGGCGACGAGCAGCCAGTCGGCCGGGCGGAACACCTGGCGGCGGGCCACCGTACGCGGGGTGCCGGCGTCGAAGCCCCGGGCGTCCATCGCCACCGCCAGCCGGCTGCCGCGCCGGATAGCCCCCACCAGCAGGGCGAACGCCGTGGCGGCGAAGAGCCGCAGCCGGGCCAGCGGGTTACGGCCGGCGTCCACCCCCCGGGCCCGGCGCGCCATGGTCAACATCTGCCACTCCTGACCGAGCAGCGGCACCAGCCGGAACGCGGCCAGCGCGCCGATGGCGAAGCGGGCCGGGGCCTTCGCGTTCTGCACCAGCGCGTCGGCCAGGTCGGTCGGGTCGGTGGTGGCGAAGACGATCACCCCGGGCAGGGCGACCGCGAGCATCCGCAACACCAGTCCCAACGCGGTGACCAGCACCCCCGAGGTGACCAGCAGCGGTCCGGCCTCCCAGAGCACCCGGCCGGAACGGTCGGCGGCGAACAGCACCAGGGTGACCAGGATGCCGACGGCACCGGTCAGCAGCGGCCACGCCCGCCGGGCCAGCACCCGGTAGCGGATGCCGAACAGCGGCAGCAGCGCCAGTTCCATGGCGATCGCCACTGCGGGCGCGACCGGGTCGAGGCTGGCCACCAGCAGGAACGAGAAGACCAGCCCGGCCGCGAGCTTCGCCACCGGGTTGCGCCGGGCCAGTGGCGCACCGGGCGTCGCGACGGGTTCCAGCCCGATCATGCCCGCCTCCGCCGCCCGGCGTGCGGCACCGGCCCACCCACGGTCGCTCCGCGTGGGATGGCCGCAGTGGGATGGCCCACCGTCGTCCCGAGCGGGATTCGGCCGACCCCGTCGGGTGCGGCCGGGTGGCCCACGGCCGCCGCCGGCGCGGTGCGGGGGAGCGGGGCGGTCACGGCTGCTCCCGGGCGGGGCGCAGGGTGACCGTCCGGTCGGCGAGCGCGGCGACGAAGTCCCCGTCGTGGGTGACGGTGACCACGCCGTGTCCGGCGTCGCGCAGGTCGGCGAAGAGGTCGACCAGCTCACCCCAGGTGCGGCGGTCCTGGCCGAAGGTGGGTTCGTCGCAGATCAGCAGCCGGGGCGCGGTGGCCAGGGCGGTCGCCACGCTGAGCCGCCGGGCCTCCCCACCCGAGAGGGTGTACGGGTTGGCCCCGGCGAGCCGGGTCAGCCGCAGCCGCTCCAGCAGCTCGTCCACGGTGGCCCGGACGGCCGGTTCGGGGCGACCCGTCCGGCGCGGGCCGAGGGCCAGTTCGTCGTGGACGGTACGGGTGACGAACTGGTGCTCCGGGTCCTGGAAGACCGAACCGATCCGGCCGGCCAGGGCGGGGGCCCGCCACCGGTGCGGGGGCGTACGGGTGTCCCCGTCGGCCAGGGCGGCGGTGGCGGTCAGCCGGCCGGCCCCGGGGCGGAGCAGGCCGCCGAGCAGCAGCGCGAGGGTGGACTTGCCGGCCCCGTTCGGGCCGAGGACGGCGAGCGCCTCGCCGGCGCGTACGGCCAGGTCGGTGGGGGCCAGTCGGGGCGGCAGGCCGAGCCGGTCGGCGGTGAGCAACTCCGCGTCGGGCGGCCCGGCGGCCCGCCGGGTCACCGTGGGGTGGCCGGGCACCCACACCCCTTCGGCGGCGAGCGTGGCCCCGTGCGCGGCGAATACCGCCTCCGGGGTCCCGTCGGCCCGGACCCCACCACCGGGGGTGAGCACCACCACCCGGTCGACCAGGGGGAGGGCGTCGGCGACCCGGTGTTCGACCAGGACCAGGGTGGTGTCGGGGTCCAACGCGCCGGCCACCGCCGTGCGGACCAGGTCCGCGCCGGCCGGGTCGAGGTTGGCGGTGGGCTCGTCGAGCAGCAGCAGCCCCGGCCGCAGCGCCAGCACGCCGGCCAGGGCGAGCCGCTGCTGCTCGCCGCCGGACAGCGCCGCGGTGGGCCGGTCCCGGTGGTACGGGAAACCGACCCGACGCAGCGCCTCGTCCACCCGGGGCCAGATCTCGTCGCCGGGTACCCCCCGGTTCTCCAGGCCGAACGCGACGTCGTCGCCGCAGCGGGCCATCACGAGCTGGGACTGCGGGTCCTGGAAGACGGTGCCGACCCGCTCACGGGCCTTGGTCGGGTCGAGGCCGTCGATCTCGACGGTGCCCTCCTGCTCGCCGGAGTCCGCCGGCAGCAGCCCGGCCAGCGCGGCGAGCAGGGTGCTCTTGCCGGCCCCGGACGGCCCCAGCAGCAGCACCCGTTCCCCGTGGTCGATGCGCAGGTCGACCCCGCGTACCGCCCAGGCCCGCCGCCCGGCGTGCCGCCAGCCGAAGCCGACCAGCCTCACCCCGGCCACGCCACCGACCCCTCCCCGCTCGCCACCGCGGGGTCAGACGAGCTTGCGGTCGCGGGCGGCGGGGAACCGGTCGAGCACCCCGGTCTCGGCGAGCGCCCGGGTCAGGTACCAGCCGCCGACCCCGGCGACGACGGCGGCGCTGAGCACGGTCAGTGCCGCGTACGGCAGGCGGTAGCTGACCAGGGCGTACTCGGCGTTCCAGACGAAGAAGTCGAACAGGGCGGCGCTCAGCCCGGTCATCGCCCCGGCGAGCACCGCCACCGGCAGCCGGTACGTCCGGTAGCGGAACGCGGCGAAGGCCAGTTCCGCGCCGAGGCCCTGGATCAGGCCCTGGACGATGGTGACGCCACCCCACTCCGCACCGAGCAGCGCGGAGACGGTGGCGGCGACGGCCTCGCAGAACAGGGCCGCCCCCGGCTTGCGGATCACCAGGCCGCCGAGCACGGCCGGGACGAGCCACACCCCGTACATCACGGCCTGGCTGGCCGGTGCGGCGGCGAATACCGGGTCGACGGCCTTCCAGACCAGGCCCCAGGCCCAGAAGATGACCCCGAAGGCCACGGCGATCACGGCGGCGACCACGATGTCGATCGTGCGCCACCGGTTGGTGGTGGTGTGCTGCATGTCGGTGCTCCCAGTCCAGCGATCGAACCAGGAGAAGACGCACGCCGCGCCCGGCGGCAGCCGGACGGCGGCGCGGCTGGAGGTCGACCGAACTCCCTGCGCTGGCATTACCCAGATCAGGTTCGAGGGTCTGCGGGCGGTGCCCGCACTCTCAGCGCTGTGCGCTCCCCTGTCGGATGTGAAGTTGTCTCGGCAGACGCTAGCACCGACCTGCGGCAACGGCCCAGCAGGTCATGGTTCCCGGCATTCGACGCCCGGGCGGGGGTCCGGGTCGCTGGGTAGGCTGACGATCATGCGGGTGGCGGCGCGGGGACTGACGTTCGACGTACGGGCCGGTGGCCCGGAGGGCGGCAACGTGGTGCTGCTGCTGCACGGCTTCCCCCAGCACGGTGGGGAGTGGGACGCGGTGGTGCCCGCCCTGCACGCCGCCGGGCTGCGCACGTACGCACCCGACCAGCGGGGTTACTCGCCCGGTGCCCGCCCGACGGAGGTGGCCGACTACCGGCTGCCGGAACTGGTCGCCGACGCGGTGGCGGTGCTGGACGCGCTGGACGTCGAGGCCGCGCACGTGGTGGGGCACGACTGGGGCGCGGTCGTCGCCTGGGCGTTGGCCGCAGGGCACCCGGAGCGGGTGCGTACCCTCACCGCGGTCTCGGTGCCGCATCCGGCCGCCTTCGGGTACGCGCTGGCCACCGACCGCCGGCAGCGGGCGCGCTCGGCGTACATGGCGTTGTTCCGCCGGGCGGGCCTGGCGGAGAAGGTGCTGCTGGCCGGGCGGGGGGTGGTGCTGCGCCGGCTGCTGTCCGGCGTCGGCGACCCGGCCCGGGTGGCCGGGTACGCCGGGCCGCTGCGGACCCCCGGCGCGTTGACCGGGGCCCTGAACTGGTACCGGGCGATGTCGGGGCGGGACATGAAGGCGGTCGGTCCGGTGGGCGTGCCGACCAGCTACGTGTGGAGTGACCGGGACGTGGCGATCGGGCGGGCCGCCGCGCAGGCGTGCGTCCGGCACGTGTCGGGGGAGTACCGGTTCGTGGTGCTTCCCGGGGTGACCCACTGGATTCCCGACGAGGCGCCGGGCCCGTTGGCCGAGGCGATTCTGGCCCGGGTGCGCGGGTCGGCCTGACGCTGTCGGCGGAGCGGCCCGATCGGGGTTCGTGAATCGGTTTCGGGCGGTTGCGGATCGGGCACAGGCGTTGCTGCCGACGGGGGTGCCCCCGTCGGTCGTACCGTCTGAACCGGAGGTAACGCGTGTCGAAGGAATCCGAGAAGCAGCGATGGCAACGCAACTTCGCCGATCTGCTCCAGGAACTGCGGGTCGCCCAGACCGGCGTGCAGATCCTCTTCGCCTTCCTGCTGACCCTGCCGTTCAGTAACGGGTTCACCCGGACCAGCGAGTTCCAGCGGGACGTCTACATCCTGGCCCTGCTGTCCGCCGCCGCGGCCACCGCGATGATCATCTCGCCGGTCGCCTTCCACCGGGCGCTGTTCCGCCAGGGCCGCAAGCCGGAACTGGTCCGCTTCGCCCACCGGATGGCCTCCGGTGGGTTGGCCTTCATGCTGGTCGCGATGGTGAGCGCGGTCCTGCTGATCGCCGACTTCGTGCTCGACACCGGCATCGCCGTGGTGCTCACCGTGATCACCGGCCTGTGGTTCCTGACCTTCTGGGTGATCCTGCCGTTCGCCCGGCGCAACTGGGGCGAGGACGACATCGACGACGACGATGACGACCCGGTGGTGCTGAGCGGCGACTGATCCCGTTCGTCGGGTGGTGCGACGAGTGCGGTGGGCCGGGGGTCCACCCGGGCCGACGGCGGCCGGGGTGGACCCCCGGCCCCGCTGCCGCCGGCGGGTCAGCGGGCGATGGCCCAGGCCAGCACGGCCGCCAGGATGAGCCCGTTGAGCAGCGCCAGCACCAGGTACGCCTGCGGCGGGATCTTGCGGCCGCGCCGGACGAAGCTGACCAGCACGGCGGCGTACGCCAGCAGCAGCACGGCGATCACGATCAGGAAGTAGAGCACCGCACCACCCTAGACGAGCCGGTCGTGGTGCCCGACGACCGAGCACGGCCGGCTACGGCCGGGTGCGGCTGGGCGCGGCCCCACCCGGTGTGCCGGTCCGGCCGGGCGGAGGTGGGAGAGCAGTTTGATATCGAGTAACATCGATTTTTGCCTCCTCTCGTCCCGGGTGCGGCCATCGTCGCGGGGCTCGGGCGGCCGTCCAGATGGGGGCGGGCGACGCCGGCCCGGCACCGGCGACTAGGAGCAGATCATGAGAGCAGCGCGGCGACGGATCGCCGGACTCGGCGCGATCACACTGGCGGTCCTCGCGGGCGGCGTGGCGGTCGCGGCGGGCAACGCCACCGCGGCGGCCACCGGCTGCCGGGTCGACTACAAGGTCACCAGCGAGTGGCAGGGCGGCTTCGGCGCGGACGTCACCATCACCAACCTCGGTGACCCGCTCACCGGCTGGACGCTCACCTGGGCATTCGCCAGCGGGCAGCGGGTCAGCCAGGCGTGGAACGCCACCGTCACCCAGAGTGGGACGGCGGTCAGCGCCACGGACGTCGGCTACAACGCCACCATCGGGAACGGTGCCGGCGTCAGCTTCGGCTTCAACGGCGCGTGGACCACCGCCAACCCGGTGCCCACCGCGTTCGCGCTCAACGGGGTCTCCTGCACCGGCGCGACCCCGACCGTCACCCCCTGCCCGCCGCCGTCCACCCCGCCCACCCCGACGCCCACCCCCACCCCCACCCTCACCCCGTCCCCGACCCGGACGCCGACCCCCACCCCGACGCCCACGACGCAGCCGCGGGTCACCGTGTGGCTGGCGGGGGACTCCACGGTCGCCAACCCGTCGTCCAGCGGGGCCTGCCCGGTGGGCTGGGGCAACCAGTTCGGCCAGTACCTCAACGGCAACGCCACCGTGGTCAACAGTGCGGTCGGCGGGCGCAGCATCCAGACCTGGCTGTACGACCCCAACGTCACCACCACGATGAACGCGGCCGGCGAGTGCGTGGTCAACCCGCAGACTTACTCGACCCGCTGGCAGGCGATGCTCAACGCCAACGGTGGGATGAAGGCCGGCGACTACCTGTTCATCCAGTTCGGCATCAACGACGGCAGCACCACCTGCAACCGGCACGTCGGCTCGGCCCGCTACAAGGAACTGCTCGGCGTGATGGCCCGCGCGGCCCAGCAGCGCGGCGCGTACCCGATCTTCCTCACCCCGGCCGCCGCGATCACCTGCTCGGGTAGCACCGCCGTGGGCAACCGGGGCTTCCTCACCGAGACCTTCGACGCGGGTCGGGCCAACAACGTCCCCGTCATCGACCTGCACAAGCTGAGCTACACGCTCTACAACACGCTGAAGCTGTGCCCGAACAACGGTGACTACAACTCGGGCGCGGTGGGCGCGTTCTTCTGCGCCGACCACACCCACTTCGAGACGGCCGGGGCCCGGCAGATCGCCGGCGTGGTCGCCACCGCCCTGCGTAACCAGCAGCTCGGCCTCGCGGCCTACCTGCGCTGACGGCGTACGGTCGGGCGACCCCGGGCCGGGGCCGCCCGACCGGGGTCAGGACGGCGTGCAGGCGGTGCCGTTGAGGGTGAAGCCGGCGGGCCGGTTGTTCGCACCGGTGGCGTCGGCGAGGAAACCGAAGCTCGTCGTCGCGCCGGCCGCGATCGTGCCGTTCCAGCTGACGTTGGTCGCGCGGACGGTGCCGCCGCTCTGCGTGTAGCCCGCGTTCCAGGCCTGGCTGATCCGCTGGCCGTCGGCGAAGCTCCACTGCAGCGTCCAGCCGTCGACCGGGGCCGTGCCGGTGTTGCGGATCGTCACCTCACCCTGGAACCCGCCCTGCCACTGCCCGGTGACCGCGTACCCGACGGCGCATCCGGTCCCGCCGGCCGGCGGCGTGGTCACCGGCGGCGCGGTGGTGGGCGGCGGCGTGGTGGTCGGGGGTGCGGTGGTGGCCGGCGGCGTGGTCGTCGGGGGTGCGGTGGTCGGGGGTGCGGTGGTGGCCGGCGGCGTGGTCGTCGGGGGTGCGGTGGTGGGGGTGGGCGTCGGCGTGGTGGACAGCTTCGCCGCGACGACCGGGGCGAGCCGGGCCGCGATCGCCCGGTGCCCGGCGTCGTTCGGGTGCACCGAGTCGCTCAGCCCGTCGGCCGGCAGCCAACCGGTGGTGTCCACGTAGAACACGTTGCGGTCGCCGCCGCCGGTGACCGTGCTGACGGCGGCGGCGGTCTCCGCGGCGTACCGGCCGCTGAAGGTGCGCAGCGCGAAGATCGCCGCGCGCGGGTACTTGCCCCGCACGGTACGGATGAACGTGGCGTACTGGTTCTGGAAGTCCGCACCGCCCACCCCGTGACTGCGGTCGTTGGTGCCCAGGTTGATCACCACGGCGTCGGCCTGGTAGCGGCTGAAGTCCCAGGCGGGGCTGCTTGCCGCATACCCGGTGCGGAGGAACTGGCTGGCGACGCTGACGCAGCCGTCGGCGGTGGCGACCAGGCAGCCCCCGCCGTAGCCGAGCTGGGTGTGCTCGGTGCCGAGCTGCTCCCCGGTCAGCCAGCCGTACGCGGTGAGCGCGGTGCGGGACGAGGTGGTGCCGAGGGTGATGGAGTCGCCGACGAACTCGATCAGCCGGGGCCGGACCGCCGCCGGCAGGGTACGCGCGCCCGAGTCGAGGGTGAGCCCCTGGAACACCGCGTCCCCGGTGTACGAGCCGGCGACCACCCGGTACGACACCACCAGCGTGTGGTTGCCGGCGCGCAGCGGGGTCGGGGTCAGGTTGACCGTGCCGCTGACGTTGGTCAGGTAGCGGAAGTCGGCCCCGTCGATGCTGTAGTAGAGGTCGATGGTGCGGCGTTGCCGCAGCTTGACAGTGGTGCCGGTGAACCCGGTCTTCAGGTAGGCGCCGGCCCAGTTCGGCACGTACGCGCTGCTGTTGCTGCGGTCCCAGCGGCCGACGAAGGCGATGTTCGCGTCGGTGGGGGAGCCGTCACCGGTGGCGGCGCTGGCCGGGGGCAGGCCGATGAGGGTGGCGGCCAGCACCGCCACCACCCCGGCGGCTCCCGCCGCGAGGATCGACCGACTGCGGGACACGGGCATGGGGACGCTCCCTCTCCGGGCCGTCCGTGCCGACGCACGCCGACGGCCTGCAGGCGTAAGACATTCACCATCATCTAAGCCTGCGGGCCGGCGGGACACAACAGGCGACGGTGCCTACCGGCCGCCGCGCAGGCCGAGTCGGCGCAGCTCCAGGGCGGCGAGCGCGTCGACGGTGGCGTCGTCGCCCCGCCGCCACGCCTGTGCCACGTCGGGGTCGATCCGGGTCAGCCGGCGCAGCGGCTGACTGGTCAGCGCGCGCAGCGCCAGCAGGTCCCGGCCGGCCGGCCCGGCGGCGAGGGCCTTCGCCGACGCGGCCCGGCGCATCCACCGCAGCCGCAGGGGCAACCAGCCGAACAGCACCAGCCCGAGCGGGAAGACCAGCACCGCGATGGCCAACGCCCACGCGAGCTGACCGACCAGGTCCTGCTGGTCGCGGCCGGCCTCGGCCACCGCGCGGGCGGCGTCGGCGGCCTTGCTGAACGGGCCGGTCAGCTCGTCGCCGACCAGCGGCACCCGGCCCACCTTGCCGCCGGCCTCGGCCAGGTTGTCGGCGAGGCCGCCGCCGGCCCCCTCCAGCTTGCGCCCCGGTACGGCCAGCTTCTCCACCAGGTCGTACAGCCACATCGCGAAGCGGATCGCCGCGTAGACCCAGGCGACGACGAGGAGATCGGTGAGGAGCTGACGGAGGGCGACCGGAAAACGGTCAGCGTAGATCTTCACGGCCGACAGCGTGCCACGACGCGGGCCGCCCGGCACCCCCCGCGCGCCCGGTGGCCGGTGCCCCGGCGGGCGACGGCCCCTCCCCGGCGTGGCTGACCGCGTCGGCGACGATGTGCGCGACGTGCTCGTCGACCAGGGCGTAGGCGATCTCCCGGCCGCGCCGGGAACCCCGCACCACCCCCGCGCCGCGCAGCACCCGCAGGTGCTGGGAGACCAGCGGCTGCGGTGCGCCGAGCTGCTCGACCAGCTCGTGCACGCACCGCTCGCCCTGGGCCAGCTCGCTCACGATCGCCAGCCGGATCGGCGCGGACAGCGCCCGGAGCAGCTCGCCCGCGCCCTCGAAGGCGTCGTAGCCGTGGGTGCCGGTCACCCCGTAACGGTAACCAATACCAGTGACGGTACGCCGGCCGGCGTCACCGCAGCACCACCTCGTGCGGCTCCGGCACGCTGACCACGGCCGGGGTGCCCCGGCGGCGCAGCACCCGCCGGGCGGCGGCGGCCAGCGCCACCACGAGGAACGACGCGATCGCCAGCAGCACCACCGAGGCGCCGGGGGCGGTGTCGGCGGTGGCCGCCACCCACACCCCCGCCCCGGCGGCGAACAGGCCGAGCGCCATGGCCGCCGTCATGGTGCTGCGGAAACCCCGGGTGACCTGCTGCGCGGTGGCCACCGGTACCACCATCAGCGCGCTGATCAGCAGGACCCCGACGGCCCGCATGGCGATGGTGACGGTGACCGCGGTGGCGACCGCCAGCAGCATGTTCAACGCCCGCACGGGCAGCCCGGCGACCCGGGCGTACTCCTCGTCGTGGCAGACCGCGAACAGCGCCGGGCGCAACGCCAGCATGAGCACCGCGATGCTCGCGCCGAGCACCGCGATGGTGGTCAGGTCGGCGGGGGAGGTGGTGGTGAGCGAACCGAACAGGTAGGCGTTGAGGTTGGCGCTGCTGGCGTCGGAGAGGCCGACCAGCATCACCCCACCGGCGATGCCGCCGTAGAACAGCAGGGCCAGCGCCAGGTCGCCGGAGGTGCGGCCCCGGGCCCGGACCAGCTCGATGGTGACCGCCCCGAGGATCGCGGCGACCACCGCCACCAGCACCGGGGACCGGTTGAGCAGCAGGCCCGCCCCGACGCCGGTGAGCGCGACGTGGCCGATGCCGTCACCGATCAGGGCCAGCCGCCGCTGCACCAGGTAGATGCCGAGGGCGGGGGCGGCCAGCCCGATCACCAGGGCGCCGACCAGCGCCCGCTGCATGAAGTCGTACTGGAAGAGGTCCATCGTTCAGCTGCTCCACAGCCCGGCGGGCTCCTCGGGACCGTGCGGGTGCACGTGGTCGTGGTCGGGCTCGGCGTGGTGGCCGGCCGGTTCGGGCACCGGGCCGTCGTGGCAGACGCCGCCCTGGTGCACCACCACCGCCCGGCTGATCAGCGGGCGCAGCGGCCCCAGCTCGTGGGCGACCAGCAGCACGGTGCCCCCGGTGCCGAGGAAGTCGTGCAGCGCCCCGGCGAACGCCTCCTGGCTGGCCGCGTCGACCCCGGCGGTCGGCTCGTCGAGCACCAGCAGCTCCGGCCCGCCGGCCAGGGCGCGGGCGATCAGGGTGCGCTGCTGCTGGCCGCCGGAGAGGGTGGCCACCGGGTCCCGGGCCCGGTCGGCGAGCCCCACCGCGCGCAGCGCCGCGTCCACCGCGGCCCGGTCGGCCCGGCCCGGCGGGCGCAGCACACCCCGGCGGGCCAGCCGTCCCGAGGCCACCACCTCACCGACGGTCGCCGGCACGCCGCTGCCGGCCCCGAGGCGCTGCGGGACGTACCCGATCCGGTGCCACTGCCGGAACCGGCGCTGCGGGACGCCGAACAGCTCGACGGTGCCGGTGCCCAGCGGGACCAGCCCGAGCACCGCCCGGATCAGGGTGGACTTGCCGGAGCCGTTGGCGCCGAGCACCGCCACCACCTCGCCGGCGGTGACGGTCAGCGAGACGTCCCGCAGCACCGGCCGGCCGTCGTAACCGGCGGTGGCGTGCGCGACCTGGATGACGGGAGCGGTCACGAGCACCCCAGGGCGGTACGGAGCGTGGTCAGGTTGGTGCGCATCACCGAAAGGTAGTCCCCACCCCCGTCAGCGGAGAGCCCTTCGATCGGGTCGAGCACCGCGGTCTTCGCGCCGACCTCGGCGGCGATCGTCTCGGCGACCTTCGGGCTGACCAGCGTCTCGAAGAAGATCGTGGTGGCGCGGTGCTCGCGGGCCTCGCGGGCGACCTCGGCCAGCCGCTGCGGGGCGGGCTCGGTGTCCGGGGTGAGCCCGGTGAGGCCGATCTGCTCCAGTTGGTAACGCTCGGCGAGGTAGCCGAAGGCGGCGTGGCTGACCACGATCTCCCGGCGCTGGCAGGTCTTCAGGCCGGCGGCGTACTCGGTGTCGAGTTTCTCCAGCTCGCCGCGCAGCGTCCGGGCCCGGGTCGTGTAGTCGGCGGCCCGGTCCGGGTCGACGCTGGCGAGCCGTTCGGCGAGCCTGTCGGCGACGGTGGCCAGCCGGGTCGGATCGAGCCAGAGGTGCGGGTCCTTGCCGCCGCTCTCCTCGGCGTGACCGTCCTCACCCTCGTGCTCGTGCCCGTCGGCTGTCGCGTCGCGCAGCGGCGCGACGGTCGTCACGTCGAAGGCCCGGTCGGCGGCGTTCTGCGCGACGGCCTCGTCCACCGCCGGTTGGAAGCCCTTGAGGTAGAAGACCAGCTCGGCCTCGCTGACCTGGCCGACCTGGCGCGGGTTGAGTTCCAGGTCGTGCGGCTCGGCACCCGGCTTGGCCAGGTTGGTGACGGTGACCGCGTCCCCGCCGACCCGTTCGGCGACGAACTGGAGGGGGTAGAAGGCGGCGACCACGTCCACCCGGTCCGGGTCGGCCCCGGCCCCCTCGGTCGAGCAGGCGGTGAGCCCGCTCAGGGCGAGCAGGGCGGTGGCGGCGGTCAGGGCGCGCAAGCGGGTGCGGGTGGTCATGTCGGCAACTGTCCGTGAAAACGAGAATGATTGTCAAAAACGCATGGGTGCATGTCAGAAGAGCTTGACCAGGGCCACCGCCACCAGCAGCGTCAGCATCACCAGCCGGATCAGCCGGGTCTGCGGCGCCTGCACCGGCCAGGTGACCGTCAGCAGGTAGGCCAGCCCGGCGGCCAGCGCCAGCAGCAGCAGCCCACCCACCGGGCCGGGCGCGAAGAGGGCCACCAGCACCAGCGCCAGGGTGGCGAGGAACACCGACGTCGGGTTCGCCCGGGCCAACCGGGCCAGCAGAGGGCGCTGCGTAGGCTGCATCCCACAGACTCTACGAGGAGGAACCCGGTGCTGGTCACCAACCGGTTCGTGGTCGCCGTCGAGGCGGCGGACGACTTCACCGCCCGGGCGCACGCCGCGCTGGCCGCGCTCGCCGCCCGTCCCGGTTACCTGCGCGGTGAACTGCTGCGGGCCCTCGACGACCCCCGGCACTGGTGCCTGCTCACCGAGTGGGAGTCGGTCGGGACGTACCGGCGGGCGCTGGGCGGGTTCGACGTCAAGATCACCGCCGTGCCGCTGCTCGCCGAGTCGGTCGACGAACCCTCGGCGTACGAGACGCTGGCCGGCGCGGCCCCCGACGGCGAGGTGGTGGCGGTCGACAGCGACCGGGCCGCGCGCCCGCACCGCTGACCCGCATCCGGCCGCGTGTCCGGTAGCAGCGGGCCCGATCGGGCCGCGCGTCCGCACTGCTGAGCCGGGGGGCACTACCCTGCTCCTATGACCGCTCCCGGCCCGGCAGCCCCACCGCCGTACCCCGCGACATCCGGCCCGGACGGCGCACCGCCGCCCGCCGCCCCGGGTGGCCCGGGAACCCCCACCCCGCCGGGTGCCCCGGGCGTGCCCACCCCGCCGCCGGACCCGGGGGTGCCCCCGCCGCCCCCGGGGCCCGGGGTCGCCCCGCCGTTCGCCGCCCCGCCCACCGAGGGCAGCCGCAAGCGACTCTGGCTGGGCCTCGGCGTCGGCGCACTGGCCCTGCTGATCTGCTGCGGCGGCGGAGGCGCGGCAGCCGTCGGGCTGGTGGTCAGCAACGTGCAGGCCATCGAGGAGCAGGGCCAGGCGGTCACCGAGGACTACTACCGCGCCCTGGTCGCCAAGGAGTACGGCAAGGCCTACGACACACTCTGCGAGGATGCACGGCGGCGGGAGTCGCGGGGCGAGTTCACCCGCCGGGTCGCCGAGGAGCCGGCGGTCGCCAGCTACCGGGTGGGCGACGTCGACCCGCAGACCCTGACCGTGCCGGTCGACGTCACCTTCAGCGGCGGCGGGCAGGACACCCAGCAGGTCACCCTCGCCGCCGACCAGCAGAGCGGCGGCATGGAGGTCTGCGGGGTCAACTGAGCCGACCCCGGTATTCTGCAGGGCCCGGGGCGCTGCTGGTCGTACCGTTGTCCCGGACCGTCCGGTCCCACCCGTCTTCATGGCCACGCCGACCGCCAGCCGGCGTAGGAGGAAACATGCCAGCCGACCGTATCGACGCCGTCGTCAGCCTCGCCAAGCGCCGAGGCTTCGTCTTCCCCTCCAGCGAGATCTACGGAGGCACCCGCTCGGCGTGGGACTACGGTCCGCTCGGCGTGGAGCTGAAGGAGAACGTCCGCCGGCAGTGGTGGAAGGCGATGGTCCAGCAGCGCGACGACGTCGTCGGCCTCGACTCGGCGGTCATCCTCGCCCGCAAGGTCTGGGAGGCCAGCGGCCACCTCGCCGAGTTCGTCGACCCGCTCACCGAGTGCCAGTCCTGCCACAAGCGGTTCCGCGCCGACCACCTGGAGGAGGCGTACGCCGAGAAGCACGGCAAGCCGCTGACCTCGTTGCAGGAGCTGAACTGCCCCAACTGCGGCAACAAGGGCACCTTCACCGAGCCCAAGATGTTCAACGGCCTGATGAAGACCTACCTCGGCCCGGTGGAGAGCGACGAGGGCCTGCACTACCTGCGCCCGGAGACCGCCCAGGGCATCTTCGTCAACTACAACAACGTGGCGACCGCCGCCCGCAAGAAGCCGCCGTTCGGCATCGCGCAGACCGGCAAGTCGTTCCGCAACGAGATCACCCCGGGCAACTTCATCTTCCGCACCCGCGAGTTCGAGCAGATGGAGATGGAGTTCTTCGTCGAGCCCGGCTCCGACGAGCAGTGGCACGAGTACTGGTTGCAGGAGCGCTGGAACTGGTACCTCGACCTCGGACTGTCCGAGGAGAACCTGCGCTTCTACGAGCACCCCAAGGAGAAGCTCTCCCACTACTCCAAGCGCACCGTCGACATCGAGTACCGGTTCCGGTTCGGCGGCACCGAGTTCGCGGAGCTGGAGGGGGTCGCCAACCGCACCGACTTCGACCTGGCCACGCACAGCAGGCACTCCGGCGTGGACCTGTCGTACTTCGACCAGACCCGCAACGAGCGCTGGGTGCCGTACGTCATCGAGCCGGCCGCCGGCCTCACCCGCGCGGTGCTGGCGTTCCTGCTGGAGGCGTACGACGAGGACGAGGCCCCGAACACCAAGGGCGGCGTCGACAAGCGCACCGTGATGCGCTTCGACCCCCGGCTGGCCCCGGTGAAGGTGGCGGTGCTGCCGCTGTCGCGCAACGAGGCGCTGTCGCCGAAGGCCAAGGGGCTCGCCGCCCAGCTCCGCAAGCGCTGGGTGGTCGAGTTCGACGACTCGCAGGCGATCGGCCGCCGCTACCGCCGGCAGGACGAGATCGGCACCCCGTTCTGCGTCACCGTCGACTTCGACACCCTCGACGACGACGCGGTGACCGTGCGGAACCGGGACACCATGGCCCAGGAGCGGGTCGCCCTGGACCAGGTCGAGCGCTACCTGATCGAGCGCCTGCCCGGCTGCTGACCACGACCGCCGTCGTACCGGCCCCGCCCCCGACCGGGGGCGGGGCCGGTCCGTTCTCCGGCATCGGTGCGGAGCCCTGTCCGTCCGCTCCTTGAGCCGGTGGGTGGGACGTGCCAGCATTCCCCGTGCTGAATGTCGACACGGGGGTGGGAATGACGCACGAGCCGCAACCCGACCATGATCATGTTCCGGAGCGTCGCCGCCTGCTGCGCCGGGCCGCCGCGGTCGCCGCGACCACGGCCGGCGCGGGTGTCGCCGCCGCCGTCGGCCTGCCCGGCACCGCCCGCGCCGCCCCGGGCGACCACCTCACCATGGGTACGACCAACGACGCCGGGCCGGCGACCACCACGCTCAGCCTCGGCTACGCCGGGCTCACCCTGAGGAACACCGCGGGTGCGCCGCTGCGGCTGGTGCCCGGCGAGCAGGTCTACCCGCAGGTGCTGGACTCCCCGGTCGGCACCGTCGCGGTGGACCCGCTCGGCGACCTGTTCGTCCAGGCGGGTCGGCCCGGCGACGAGGTCAACAGTTGGCTGTGGACGAGCGAGTGGGCGACCACCTCGGTCCCGGTGCGGCCGACCCGGGTGCTGGACAGCCGGGACCCGGACCTGCGCCGCACCATCGTCGCGGGCGCCTCGACGCTCGACCCGACGGGACGGCTCACCCCCGGTAACCCCATCGTGCTGAGCCTGGACCACCTGGTCCGCGACGGCTACGCCCTCAAGGGCAACGTGACAGTGGTCGGCATGACCGGTCCGGGCTTCCTGACGGCCTGGGGCAGTGGCACCAGGCCGACCGTGTCGACGGTGAACTGGTCGGCCGCCGGTCAGATCCTGTCGAACTTCCTCTTCGCCGAGCTGGGCACCCTCGGCGGGTACCGCAGCGTGCTGACGGTGCAGGTCTCCGCGCCGACCCACGTGATCGTCGACCTGACCAGCCTGCTGGTCGGCCACCCGAGCCAGGTCGTCGCGGTCGGCGGTGGTGCCGCCCCGGCGAGCGCCGTCGATCCGGCCGCGCCCCCGGCGAGCGCCGCCGAGGCCGCGCCCCCGGTGGAGCCCGCCCCGGCGGCAGCCGCCCCCGGTGAGCCGGTCGTCCTCGGCCAGCGGAACAGCCCCGGCGTCACCACCGTGACCAGCGCCGCCCCGGACGGTGCCGCCACCCTGGCGCTGCGGAACCCGAACGGGGCGACGCTGGAGCTGACTCACAGCGACCTGCACGTGGCAAGTGATCTCGCCGTGGGCACCCTCGGAGTCGGCGTGTACGGGCTGGAGATCGGCAACGGCACTTCCGTGGGGCGAATCTCGGACGCGGCGTTCAGCACGTCGAACGCGACCATGCTGGTGCCGGTCCCGCCGACCCGGCTCCTCGACACCCGCAGCGCCGCCGGCCGGGCCCGGCTGCTGGAGGGCGTCGGCCGGATCGACGCCCGGGGGCGGGTGCTGGCCGAGACACTGCTGATCGTGCACCTGCGCGACATCGTCGAGTACGGCGACGGGATGTTGGGCAACATCACCGTGGCCGACACCACCCAGGGCGGCTTCGCCACGGTGTGGGGGACCGGCAGCCTGCCCACCGCCTCCACCATCAACTGGTGGACCGCCGGCCAACTGCTCTCCAACGGGGTGATCACGCAGCTCGGCGGTTACGAGACGGTCGGCGGCGACTACTACCCGGACGTGGTCGCCATCTACCTGCGCAAGAGCGCGGCGGCGGTGATCCTCGACGCGACCGGCCTGCTGGTGCGCCACCCGGATTCCGCGGTCGTCAATGCCTCGACGTCGACCCGTACCGCCGCCGGCTCCGCCGGCCGTCGGGCCCGGGCGCGGGCGATCAGGCGGGCCGCCGAGCGCGGCGACCGGGCGGTGCGGGCCGATGCGTGACCACGGAACCGGGAAGCGGGACATGAGCGCCGACGAGACCCCGTCCCCCACCCGCCGTACGGTCATCCGGGCCGGGGTGGCCGTCGGCGTCGGTGTCGGCGCGACGGCGCTGGTCGGCACGCCGGCCGACGCCGCGCCCGGTGCACCGGTGATCGGCGGGCAGCTCAACGACGCGGGTGAGGCCGGGACGGTGCTGGTCGGTGGATCGTCGGTGAACCCGACGCTGGCGCTGGCCGGCACCGACCCGATGCTGCGGCTGTTCCCGACGCCGGACGACGCCATCCCGGCGGAGCTGCCGACCGGTTCGCTCGCCGTCACCCCCACCGCCGAGCTGGTGGTCGGCGGTCGGGACGGTCGTCGGGCGTACGTCAACACGTCGCGCTGGGCCAACCGCATCGTCGCCGTCCCGCCGGTGCGGCTGCTGGACACCCGGGCGCTGGCCAGCTATTCCGCCAACGTCCTCGCCGGTGCCGACGGGGTGGTGTCGGGCCGGTTGCAGGCGGGCCGGACGCTGTACCTCACCGTGGGCCAGGTCGTGCCGGCGTCCCGCTACGGGCCGGTCGGTGCCTACCTCAACATCACGGTGGCGGACACGGTCTCCGGTGGAGTGCTCACCGCTTTTGCGGCCGGGGCCGCCAGGCCGGACACCTCCTCGGTGAACTGGTGGGGGCCGAACCAGATCCTCTCCAACCTGGTGGAGGTGCCGCTGGGTGCCCACGAGCGTGGTGGGGCCGCGTTCGCCCTGCACGTCCGCGCGGCGGCCACGGTGGTGGTGGACGTCTCGGCCCTGATCCTGAGCCTGCCGGGTTAGGGCTGCCGCCCACCGCGGTGGGCGGGCCGCCGCCGGCATGGGATTCTGGGGTACGTGACCAGTCCCGCTCCGGTTCTGCGCCCGCTCACCATCGGCCCCCACCAGGTGTGGCCGCCGGTGGTGCTCGCCCCGATGGCCGGCATCACCAACGTCGGCTTCCGGCAGCTCTGCCGGGAGCAGGGCGGTGGCATCTACGTCTGCGAGATGATCACCACGGTCGCGCTGGTGCAGCGGAACCCGAAGACCCTGCGCATGATCGCCTTCGGTGCCGACGAACGGCCACGCAGCCTCCAGCTCTACGGCACCGACCCGGAGACCACCGCCCAGGCGGTGCGGATCGTGGTGGAACGCGACCTGGCCGACCACATCGACCTGAACTTCGGCTGCCCGGTGCCCAAGGTGACCCGCCGGGGCGGCGGGTCGGCCCTGCCGTGGCGGCGGCGGCTGTTCGCCAGGCTGGTGCGGGCCGCGGTGGACGCCGCGTCACCCGCGGGTGTGCCGGTCACCGTCAAGATGCGCAAGGGCATCGACGACGACCACCTGACGTACGTCGAGGCGGGGCTGGCCGCCCAGGACGCCGGGGTGGCGGCGGTGGCCCTGCACGGGCGGACGGCCGCGCAGCGGTACTCCGGCACCGCCGACTGGGACGCCATCGCCACCCTCAAGCAGGCGCTCGACGTGCCGGTGCTCGGCAACGGCGACATCTGGGAGGCCGACGACGCGCTGCGGATGGTGGCCCACACCGGGGTGGACGGGGTGGTCGTCGGCCGGGGCTGCCTGGGGCGGCCGTGGCTCTTCGCCGACCTGCAGGCCGCGTTCGAGGGCCAGCCGGAGCGTCGGCTGCCGACCCTCGGCGAGGTGGCGGTGACCATGCGGCGGCACGCCGAACTGCTGGTCGACCAGTTCACCGCCGGCTCGCGTACCCCGGCCCGGGGCGAGCGGGACGGCTGCACCGACTTCCGCAAGCACGTCGCCTGGTATCTGAAGGGCTTCCCGGTCGGCAGCGAGCTGCGCCGGGACCTCGCCATGATCGAGAGCCTGGCCCAGCTCGACGACCTGCTCGGCAAGCTCGACGCGGCCGAACCGTTCCCGGTGGCCGCCCTCGGTCAGCCGCGCGGCCGGACGAACTCTCCCGGCAAGGTCTTCCTGCCGGAGGGCTGGCTGGACAGCCGGGACGACGACACCGTCCCCGAGGGCGCCGAGCTGGACGACTCCGGCGGCTGAGGCACCGACCGCGCCCGTCGCCGTCTGCCGGTCGGGGCGTCCGCCGCCCGGCGGTGCCGACGGCGCAGGGCCGACCCCCGAGGGGGCCAGCCCTGCGCGTGACCGACGGGACGGGTCAGGAGGCGTAGCCGCGGCTGGCGATCCAGTGGGCCAGCTCACCGACGTCGATCCGGTAGGAGGCGGTGTCCGGGTTGGCGGAGTCCGCGATCGTCACGACCCGCCCGCCGTCGCGGTAGCCGACGACGCTGATGTAGTGCCCGCCCTCGAAGGAGTGGGTGTTGCCGTCGGTGTCGGTGGCGGTACCGGCGATGTTGGCGACCACGGCGCGGCCGTCGTCCACCGCCCGGACGATGTCCGCGCGCAGCTTGTCGATCCGCCTGCCGTCGACCTTGCCGGCCGGGATCTCGGTGCTGCGGTACGCGTCCTTGCGGCCGATCTCCTTGTTCAGGATCGGGGTGATGTCGTTGATGCTGTCGGTGCCGTTCTCGGTGGTGCCCATCTCCTTGGCCATCGCGTCCACGTCGATGTTCTTGCCCTGCACGCTCAGCGCGTTGCGGGCGGCGGCCGGGCCGCAGTAGTAGAAGTTGGGCTGCGCGGCGTAGTCGACCTTCAGCTCACGCTCACCGGCGGGCTTGCGGTCGGTCTGCACGACGGCGGCGGGCCGGGTGGTCTCGGCGGCCTGAGCGGCCAGCGCGGGGCCGGCGATGCCACCGGCGGTGACGGCCAGGCCGGCGGCGGTCAGCACGGTCCTACGCAGGATGTCGGTACGCATGATGGGGTGCTCCTCTGCATCTCGGGGGTGCCACGGCGCGTCCCGCAGGGGGTGCGGCGACGTGGTAGTGCCACTTCGGCAGGTGAAGAGGAAGATCGGACCGGCGATCGCGGGACGCCGGTCGGGGAGGCACAACCGGTTCGCCGGTTCAGGCATTCCACGGTCGTCGACCGGGTGGTGGGGGTGACGTGCGTCGCGGGTCACGTCCGGGAGCCGCGCGGGCCTGGGCGGGCCGTGCCGGACCGGGTGGCTCGGCTCTGCCGGCCGGGTGCCGGATGGCGCAACGCCGCCCCGCTGGTCCGGACCGGACCGGGCCGGCGACCGGCCGGGGCGATCGCGGATACCAGGTGTAACGACCCCGGCCGGCCCACGATTCCGCCCCACGGGTGGCCCCCGTCACCCGCCGGTGGGCCGATCCGTCATCGCAACTCCGCTACCGACGACACCCGTCGGCAACCCACCGCCCGGTCACTCAAAGTCACAATCCACCCTCCATGCCATGTACCCCTCCACACGCTTTGCTCTGCTGCCCTCTCCGCGACAGTCACTCCGTGTGCCCGGTGCGTATGGAGCAGCAGAGCAAAGCGTGCGAGGGAGGTATGTGGTGGTTGCCGGGGGGTGGCGAGAATGGGCAGCTCAGGGCTGGTTGGGGTGGGTGGGGTGCAGGTGGTCTCTGATCATGGTCCGAAGATGGTTACTCTGTGTGATGTCTGTGGCTGTTCGGGTCGGGAGTTACTGACGGTGATCGGAGGTGGGGCGGCGGAGGGTCGGCCGGCGCTCCTCCGGCAGGTCGGGTCAACGCGTGGCGGGTGTGGTGGTGTCCCGGCCCGGTGCGGGCTGGTCGGGGGCGGGATTCCGGTGCGTACCTGCGGCGTCGGGGAGATGCGGCCCGGCCGGCGCGGTGGGCCAGGGGATCTCCGGGGACGGGTGGAAGGTGATGCCGGCGGCGTGCCAGCGCGGGCCGTGCCCGGCCAGCCGCTCCCGGAAGCCGGTCCAGCTCCGGGTGGACGGCGCGGACCAGGCCACCTCGGCGAGGGCGGGCAGGCGCGGGAAGACCATGAACTCGATCTCGGCCAGCGAGGTCACCGACTCGGTCCAGAGCGGGGCTTCCACGCCCAGCACCGCCTCGGCGGGGACACCGGTCAGATGGGTCGCCGGGTCCCAGTGGTACGCCCGGTGCACGTCGATCAGGCCGGCCCAGTCGTGCCCGATGGGGGTGTCCGGGGCGTACTTCATGTCCAGGTAGGCGTGGTTGCCGGGGGAGAGGATCACCCGGGCGCCCCGGCGTACCGCCTCGGCCACCGTGGGGTCGTCGCCGTCGGTGCCCCACCACTGCAACACCCGGCCGTCGACCTGCCCGGCGGGGGCGATCTGGTGCCAGCCGATCACGGTCCGGCCGAGCCCGGCGACGATCCGCTGCGCCCGCTCCACGAAACCGGTGTACGCCGTCCCCTTGACCTTGTACGCCTCGTCCCCGCCGATGTGCAGCCACGGCCCCGGGGTCAGCGCGGCCACCTCGCCGAGCACGTCGGCGACGAAGTCGTACGTGCGCTCGTCGGTGGGGTCGACGTAGCTGAAGCCCACCTCGGTGCCGGTGTACGGCGGTGGCGCGACCCTGTCCGGGGCCAGCTCGGGGTAGGCGACCAGGGCCGCGTTGGTGTGGCCGGGCAGGTCCACCTCGGGAACCACGGTGACGTGCCGCCGGGCGGCGTGGCCGACGATGCGCCGGTAGTCGGCGGCGGTGTACCAGCCGCCGGGGCCGCCGCCCACCGCGGTGCTCCCGCCGACCGTGGCCAGCCGGGGCCAGGAGTCGACGGCGATCCGCCAGCCCTGGTCGTCGGTGAGGTGCAGATGCAGGTGGTTGAGCTTGTACCGGGCCAGGTGGTCGATCACCCGGCAGACGTCCTCGACGCTGAAGAAGTGCCGGGCCACGTCGAGCATCACCCCCCGGTATGCCAAGCGGGGCCGGTCGACGATCGTGCCGCCCGGCACCACCCAGTGCTGCGCCACCGGGGTCCGGCTCTCCACCGCCGCCGGCAGCAGTTGTCGCAGCGTCTGCACGCCGTGGAACAGGCCGGTGGCGGTGCCGGCGGTGATCCGTACCGCGTCGGGGTCGACGTCGAGCCGGTAGCCCTCGGCGTCGTCGGACACCGTCGCCGCCGGGCCGCGCGGCGCGGCAGCGGCGAGGGTGAGCTGGAGCGGGCCCGGGGTGGGCGGCAGGTCGGCGACCGGGAGCGGGTAGCCGGTGGCGGGGCGGAGCAGTTCGGCGAGGTGCCCGGCGACCTCCCGGGCGGCCGGATCGGCGCTGACCCGTACCGCCGCGTCGGCGGGGAGGACGAAGTCGGCGGCCGGCCGCGGCCGGACCGACGCGGGCGCCGGCACCACGTCACCCAGGCCGACGGTGGGGCGGGTGAGCAGTCGCCCGGCGGCCTGCGCGGCGCTGCGCGCCAGCGTGCCCGCGGTAGGCGCGACCGTGGGCGGGGCGGCCGGGGTGGGACCGGCGTCGGGGCGCGACGGCTGCTCGGGGACGGGGGCGACGCCGGTACGTGGGGTGCGTGACACGGGGCGGCTCCGGAGGGTGTATTCGCGAGGGATATGGCAAAGGTCAGGTTTGGCGCAACGGGTGACGTCAAGAGTACGAGGAGGAACCGGAATTGCGTGATCGTGCTCGTGGAAGCGTTCCCAGAAACCGGCGTGAACGCGGATAGTCGTGACGGCTGTGCCTATTGTCACCGAACGGTCCCAGCCCGCCCGATGTTCGCTTAACCTTCGCCCACCGAACGCTGACCTGGCCGGATGGCCGGTGGTCGGCCCCGGGGTAAGTCAGAACTGAACCTTCGTTAAGTGTCAATTCCGGCGCGCGTGGGAGGCTTCTGGTGACAACGCACGAGACGGACAAGTACGTCTACGACTTCGCCGAGGGCAACAAGGATCTCAAGGACCTGCTCGGTGGAAAGGGTGCCAATCTCGCCGAGATGACCAATCTCGGCCTGCCGGTGCCACCGGGCTTCACCATCACCACCGGGGCGTGCCAGGCGTACCTGGCGACCGGGCGGGAGCCGGACGGGCTGGCCGGGCAGATCGAGGCCCACCTGGCGGCGCTGGAACGCGCGATGGGCCGCCGCCTCGGCGATCCGCAGGACCCGCTGCTGGTCTCGGTACGCTCCGGCGCCCGGTTCTCGATGCCCGGCATGATGGAGACCGTCCTCAACGTCGGGCTCAACGACCGCAGCGTCGTAGGACTGAGCGACCAGGCAGGGCAGAACGACCGGTTCGCCTGGGACTCCTACCGCCGGCTGATCCAGATGTTCGGCAAGACCGTCTGCGAGGTGCCGGGCGAGGAGTTCGAACACGCCCTCGACGAGGCCAAGCGCGCCAAGGGCACCCACGACGACCTCGACCTCGACGCCGACGACCTGCGCGGGCTGGTGGAGACGTACAAGAAGATCTTCGCCAAGCACACCGGGCGGGAGTTCCCGCAGGAGCCGCGCGAACAGCTCGACCTGGCCATCTGGGCGGTCTTCGCGTCGTGGAACGCCGAGCGGGCGATCCTCTACCGCCGTCAGGAGCGCATCCCCGCCGACCTGGGCACCGCCGTCAACGTGGTGGCGATGGTCTTCGGCAACCTCGGCCCCGACTCGGGCACCGGCGTCGCCTTCACCCGCGACCCGGGCAGCGGCGCGCAGGGCATCTACGGCGACTACCTGGCCAACGCCCAGGGCGAGGACGTCGTCGCCGGCATCCGCAACACCGTGCCGTTGCAGGAGTTGGAACGGCTCGACAAGACCTCCTACGACCAGCTGCTCGACATCATGGCCCGACTGGAGGGGCACTACCAGGACCTCTGCGACATCGAGTTCACCATCGAGCGCGGCAAACTCTGGATGCTCCAGACCCGGGTGGGCAAGCGCACCGCCGCCGCCGCGTTCGTGATCGCCGGCCAGCTCGTCGACGAGGGCCTGATCGACCTCGACGAGGCGCTGCACCGGGTCAACGGCGCGCAGCTCGCCCAGCTCATGTTCCCCCGCTTCCAGCTCGACCACGAGTTCGAGGCGGTCGCCCAGGGCATCGGGGCCTCCCCGGGGGCCGCCTCCGGCGCGGTGGTCTTCACCTCCGCCCGCGCGGTCGAGCTGGCCGCCGAGGGGAAGTCGGTGATCCTGGTCCGCCGGGAGACCAACCCCGACGACCTCAACGGCATGATCGCCGCCCAGGGCATCCTCACCTCGCGCGGCGGCAAGACCAGCCACGCCGCCGTGGTGGCCCGGGGCATGGGCAAGACCTGCGTCTCCGGGGCCGACGGGATCGAGGTCAACGTGCCGGCCAAGCGGTTCACCGTCGGCGGGCGCACCGTCTGCGAGGGCGACGTCGTCTCCATCGACGGCACCACCGGCAAGGTCTACCTGGGCGAGGTGCCGGTCACGCCGTCGGAGGTGGTGCAGTACTTCGAGGGCACCCTCGACCCGGAGCGGACCGACGACGCGCTCGTCCGGGCCGTACACCGGATCATGACGCACGCCGACGCGCGGCGGCGGCTGGCCGTGCGGACGAACGCCGACACCGGGGCGGACGCGGCCCGCGCCCGGCGCTTCGGCGCCGAGGGCATCGGCCTGTGCCGCACCGAGCACATGTTCCTCGGTGACCGGCGGGAACTGGTCGAACGCCTGATCCTCGCCGCCACCGACGCCGAGCGCACCGACGCGCTCGCCGCTCTGCTGCCCCTGCAACGCCAGGACTTCGTGGAGATCTTCCGCGAGATGGCCGGGCTGCCCGTCACCGTCCGGTTGATCGACCCGCCGCTGCACGAGTTCCTGCCCCCGCTGGAGCAGCTCGCGGTCAACGTCGCCGTCGCCCAGGAACGCGGCGAGGACGTCGCCAAGGAGGAGGCGCTGCTCGCCGCCGTCCGGCGGATGCACGAGGAGAACCCGATGCTCGGCCTGCGCGGCGTGCGCCTCGGCCTGGTCATCCCCGGCCTGTTCGCGATGCAGGTCCGCGCCATCGCCGAGGCCGCGGTCGCGGTCACCCGCGACGGGGGCACGGCCTGCCCGGAGATCATGGTGCCGCTGGTCGGCGCGGTCCAGGAGTTGGAGACGGTACGTGCCGAAGCCGAGAAGATCATCGCCGAGGTGGTCGGGGACAGCGGGGTCGAGGTGCTGATCGGCACCATGATCGAGGTACCCCGGGCGGCGCTGACCGCCGGGCAGATCGCCGAGGCGGCGCAGTTCTTCTCCTTCGGCACCAACGACCTCACCCAGATGGGCTGGGGCTTCTCCCGCGACGACGTCGAGGGCGCGTTCTTCTGGCGCTACCTGGAACTGGGCATCTTCGGCATCTCCCCGTTCGAGTCGATCGACCGCGACGGCGTCGGCCGGCTGATCCGGATCGCCGCCGAGGAGGGTCGGGCCGCCCGCCCCGGGCTGAAGCTCGGCGTCTGCGGCGAACACGGCGGCGACCCCGACTCGGTGCACTTCTTCCACGAGGTGGGGCTGGACTACGTCTCCTGCTCGCCGTTCCGGGTGCCGGTCGCCCGGCTGGAGGCCGGCCGGGCCGCCATCGAGACGGCCGGCTCCGACAGCCGCTGACCGCCCGCGACGCCCACCGGCCCGCCGCCGGTGGGCGTCGCGCGGCGTCGGTGCCCGGCCGGGTCGCGGGGTTCCCGGTGCGCGCGCCCTCCGGCGCGGCGCGGCGTAACCTGGGCTCCCCGACCCTGGGGGACGACCGTGAAGGGGAGGCCGGATGGTGGCATCGCCCGCCCGACCACCCGGCGTCGACGGGGACCCGGCCGACGCGCGACGGTGGGTCGAGGAGACGCCCAAGGACACCGGCCACGGCCGGTCCCCGTACGAGCGGGACCGGGCCCGGGTGCTGCACTCGGCGGCGTTCCGCCGGCTCGCCGCGAAGACCCAGGTGCACGTCGCCGGGACCGACGACTTCCTGCGTACCCGGCTCACCCACTCGCTGGAGGTGGCGCAGATCGCCCGGGAGATGGGTGCCCGGCTCGGCTGCGACCCCGACCTGGTGGACACCGCCGGGCTGGCCCACGACCTCGGGCATCCGCCGTTCGGGCACAACGGCGAGGACACCCTCGACGGGCTCGCCGCGTCCTGCGGCGGCTTCGAGGGCAACGCGCAGACGCTGCGGGTGCTCACCCGGCTGGAGGCGAAGGTGCTCGCCCCGGACGGCAGTCCGGCCGGGCTCAACCTCACCCGGGCCGCGCTCGACGCGGTCAGCAAGTACCCGTGGCCCCGCCGCCCCGGGCTGCGCAAGTTCGGCGTGTACGGCGACGACCGCCCGGTCTTCGACTGGCTGCGCGCCGGCAGCCCCGCCCCGACCGCCGTCCCCGTCGACCCCGATCCGTCCGGTGGGGCCGTCGACCCCGATCCGTCCGGTGGGGCCCGCCGCTGCCTGGAGGCGCAGGTGATGGACTGGGCCGACGACGTGGCGTACTCGGTGCACGACGTCGAGGACGGCATCCACGGCGGGTACGTCTCGTTGCGCCCGCTCCTGAACGACCCCGACGAACGCGCCGCGCTCTGCGTCGACGTGGCCGCCGTCTACTCCGGGGAGTCCCCGGACGACCTCGGCGGGGTGCTCGTCGAGCTGCTCGCCGACCCGGTGCTCACCCCGCTGGCCGGGTACGACGGCAGCCACCGGGCGCAGGTCGCCCTCAAGGCCACCACCAGCGTGCTCACCGGCCGGTTCGTGGCGACCGTGGTCGGGGCGACCCGGGACCGCTTCGGTCCCGGCCCGCACCGCCGCTACGCCGCCGACCTGGTCGTGCCGCGCCGGATCAGGGCGCAGTGTGCCCTGCTGAAGGGCATCGCCTGGCGGTACGTGATGTGCCGTCCGGACGCCCGCACCCGCTACGACCGTCAGCGGGAGGTGCTCACCGAACTGGTCACCGTGCTCGCCGACCGCGCCCCGGACGCCCTCGACCCGGTCTTCGCCCCGCTGTGGCGGCAGGCCGGAGACGACCCCGCCCGGCTGCGCGTCGTCATCGACCAGGTCGCCTCCCTCACCGACCCCGCCGCCCTGACCTGGCACACCCACCTCACCTGAAAACCGGCCCTGCCGCTCTCCGCTACCTCCCGGCCGTCCTTGTCCGACCGCCCCGTCCCGCCGGGCTGCTCGCCCCTGCCACGCCGCTCGCCCCGCTCCCGCCCCTCTGCTCCGCTGCGCTCCGCTCCGGGTGACGCTCCGGGTGATCAAGAGGTTTGCGTCAGTTGATCAAGAGGTTTGCGTCAAAGTTGATCGCTGAATTGACGCAAGCCTCTTGATCGCCGGGGAGGTTGACGCGAACCTCTTGATCACCGGAGCCGAGCGGAGCCGAGGGGCGGGGCGGGAGCGGGGGCGAGGGGGAGGGGGAGGGGTTGGGGAGTTAGGGTAGCCTTAGTTCTATGGCGGAGCGCTCCAAGATGGTTACTGCGGCGCGGGTGGTACGTACCGAACGGCCCACCCCGCACCTGGTCCGACTCGTTCTCGGTGGAGAGGAGCTGACCGGGCTGCCGGTGGGGGAGTTCACCGACCACTACGTCAAGCTGGTCTTCCCGCCCGACGGGGTGGAGCTGCCGAGGCCGCTGGACCTGACGGCGGTCAAGCGGGAGCTGCCCCGGGAGCAGTGGCCCCGGCTGCGCGCGTACACGGTGCGGGCCTGGGACGCGGCGGCCGGGGAGATGACCATCGACGTGGTGCACCACGGCGACGAGGGGTTGGCCGGTCCGTGGGCGGCCCGGCTGCGCCCCGGCGACGAGGTGCTGTTCGTCGGCCCCGGCGGGGCGTACGCGCCGGACCCGACGGCCGACTGGCACCTGCTGGTGGGCGACGAGAGCGCCCTGCCGGCGATCGGCGCGGCGCTGGAGCGGCTGCCCGAGGGCGCCCCGGCGGTCGTCCTCGTCGAGATCGCCGACCCGGCCGACGAGCAGTCGTTGCCCAGCCCCGGCGCGGTGGCGTTGACCTGGCTGCACCGGGGCGGCCGACCGGTCGGCGAGGCGCTGGTCGTGGCCGTACGGGAGCTGGAGTTCCCGCCCGGCCGGGTGCACGCCTTCGTGCACGGGGAGGCCACCTTCGTCAAGGAGCTGCGCCGGCTGCTGCGGGTCGAGCGGTCGGTGCCCCGGGAGGCGCTGTCGATCTCCGGCTACTGGCGGCAGGGCATGGACGACGAGGGCTGGCGCTCCACCAAGCCCGACTGGAACCGCCAGGTGGAGGCCGAGGAGGCAGCCGCCGTCGGCTGAGCGGGGTGACCCGGATCGGTCGTCGCCGCGTGCGGCCCACGACCTCGGCCGTCCACGGGGCGTGGAAATGGGCGGAAAGCGCCCGCTGCCGCGCCCGCCGGCCGGGACGATGTGGCCATGGCTGAGCGGGCGCGGGACGTGGACACGCGAACGGGTGGCAGGCCCGACCCGGTGGTGCTCGCCCTGGGCGTCGGCGGGGTGCTGGCGGTCGTGCTCTGGGGGGTGTCCGCGCGCGGTTCGCTTGCCGACTTCGGCGAGTCCGGGCTGGCCTGGGTGACCGGCACCTTCGGCTGGTTCTTCGTCGTCGCGGCGGACGCCTTCCTGGTGCTCGCGGTGGTCGTCGCGACGTCCCGCTACGGCCGGATCCGGCTGGGCGCCGACGACGACCAGCCGGAGTTCAGCACGCTGGCCTGGGTCGCCATGATGTTCAGCGCGGGCATGGGCATCGGTCTGGTCTTCTTCGCGGTGGCCGAGCCGATCCAGCACTACGCCACCCCGCCGCCGGCCACCGGCGTCGCGGCACAGACCCCGGCCGCCGGGGCGGCGGCCATGCAGTACACGCTCTTCCACTGGACGCTGCACCCGTGGGCGATCTACGCCGTCACCGCGCTGGCGCTGGCGTACTCGACGTTCCGACGGGGGCGGGACAACCGGATCTCGGCCGCGTTCCGCCCGCTGCTCGGCGCGCGGGCCGACGGCCTGGCCGGTCGGGCCGTCGACCTGCTCGCCGTCTTCGCCACGGTCTTCGGTTCGGCCACCAGCCTCGGCCTCGGCGCGCTCCAGGTGGCCGCCGGTCTGGACCTGGTGGCCGGGGTGCCGGACACCCGGTCGGTGGAACTGACCGTGATCGGCGCGCTCACCCTGGCCTTCGTCGTCTCGGCCTTCTCCGGCCTGCACCGGGGGGTCAAGTGGCTGTCCACCGCCAACGTCCTGCTGGCCGTGCTGCTGATGGTCTTCGTGTTCGTGGTGGGGCCGACGATCTACACGCTGGAGGTGCTGCCCGCGTCGGTCGGTGACTACCTCAGCCGCCTGGTGTTCATGTCCACCCGTACCGGCGCGTTCTCCGACCCGGCGTGGCTCGGGTCCTGGACGATCTTCTACTGGGCCTGGTGGATCTCCTGGGCACCGTTCGTCGGCACCTTCATCGCGCGGATCTCGCGCGGGCGGACCGTGCGTCAGTTCCTGGTCGGGGTACTGCTGGTGCCCAGCGGGGCCAGCGCGATCTGGTTCGCGATCATGGGTGGCAGCGCCCTGCGTACCCAGGCCAGCGGCACCCGCGATCTGGTGGCGGACGTCGGGGCGGGCAGCGAGCAGGCGCTGTTCGGGCTGCTGGACGCGCTCCCGCTGGGGACCGTCACCACCGTGCTGGCTATGGTGCTCGTCGCGCTCTACTTCGTGACCAGCGCCGACTCGGCGTCGCTGGTGCTGGGGGCGCTCACCTCGGGCGGCGCACTGCGCCCGCACCGCGTACTCGTGGTGCTCTGGGGTGTGCTGATCGGGGCGGTCGCCGCCGCGCTGCTGCTCGCCGGGGGCCTGGCCGCCCTGCAACAGGCGACCATCATGGTGGCGCTGCCGTTCGTGGTGGTGATGCTCGGACTCGCCGTGGCGCTGCTGCGCGACATGGCCCGGGACCCGGCGGTCGCCCCGCACCCGGGCCGGGGACGCCGGTCCGGCCTGTCCGCCGCCGTGCGGGCCGCCCGGTCGTACGACGAGGAGGACCCGCCCCCGGTCACCCGCTGGCTGCACCGTCCTCCCCGCTGAGCCGGGCGTTGCCCACCCGCCATCCCCCGCCCGACGGATCGTCGGTCCGGCAGGGCAGGATGGAGGGCCGAGGGGGTGGCACCGCATGGCTGGGCGGATCAGGGACGAGGACATCGCGTTGGTCCGCGAGCGCACCTCCATCGCCGAGGTGATCTCGGACACGGTGACCCTCAAGTCGGCCGGCGGCGGCAACCTCAAGGGCCTGTGCCCGTTCCACGACGAGAAGAGCCCGTCGTTCAACGTCTCACCGGCCCGCAACGTCTTCTACTGCTTCGGCTGCGGCGTCGGCGGCGACGCGATCAAGTTCCTGATGGACGCCGAGCATCTGACCTTCGTCGAGTCCGTCGAGCGGCTCGCCGACCGCGCCGGCATCCAGCTGCGGTACGTCGAGGGCGACCAGTCGGCCCCCCGGGCCCGTCCGCAGCAGGGGCAGAAGCAGCGGCTGGTCGCCGCGCACGCCGCCGCCGTGGAGTTCTACCAGGCGCAGCTCACCACGGCCGGCGCGCGTCCGGCGCGGGAGTTCCTGGCCCGGCGCGGTTTCGACCGGGCCGCCGCGCAGCGGTACGGCTGCGGCTTCGCCCCGGACGCCTGGGACCTGCTCACCAAGCACCTGCGCCAGCAGGGGTTCAGCCACGACGAGCTGGTCACCGGTGGGCTGTCCCGGCCGTCGCGCTCGGGCACCCTGATCGACCGGTTCCGCCGCCGGCTGATGTGGCCGATCCGGGACATCGCCGGTGACGTGATCGGCTTCGGCGCACGAAAGCTCTTCGACGACGACGACGGCCCGAAGTACCTGAACACCCCCGAGACGCCGATCTACAAGAAGTCGCACGTCCTCTACGGCATCGACCAGGCCAAACGGGAGATCGCCAAGCAGGGCCGGGTGGTCGTGGTCGAGGGCTACACCGACGTGATGGCCTGCCACCTGGCCGGGGTGCCGACCGCCGTGGCGACCTGCGGCACCGCCTTCGGTGCCGACCACATCGGCGTGCTGCGCCGGCTGCTGCTCGACACCGACGCGGTGGCCGGTGAGGTGATCTTCACGTTCGACGGGGACGCCGCCGGGCAGAAGGCCGCGCTGCGCGCCTTCGAGGACGACCAGCGTTTCGTCGGGCGTACCTTCATCGCGGTCAGCCCGGACAACATGGACCCGTGCGACCTGCGGTTGGCAAAGGGCGACCTGGCGATCCGTGATCTGGTGGCCCGCCGGGAGCCGCTCGTCGACTTCGCCCTGCGGCACGTGATCAACCGGTACGACCTGGACACGGTCGACGGTCGGGTGGAGGCGATGCGCCGGGCCGCCCCGCTGGTCGCCAAGA
Source organism: Micromonospora sp. WMMD723 (assembly GCF_049863385.1). Lineage (NCBI taxonomy): Bacteria > Bacillati > Actinomycetota > Actinomycetes > Micromonosporales > Micromonosporaceae > Micromonospora > Micromonospora sp. WMMD723. The sequence goes on along the minus strand of NZ_JBMKNR010000001.1, from coordinate 407,448 downwards.
TCAAGGACTTGGAGAAGCGTCCCGAGTACGTCCGCAAGCTCGCCGGTGACCTCGGCATGGAGATCGAGCCGGTGCAGCGGGCGGTGCTGGCCGCCGCCAACTCCCCAGGCGAGCGGGAGGCCGCCGCCCCGCCCCGGGGTCGCACCCGTACCGCCGTGCCCGCCGTGGACAGTCCGGAGTCGATGGTCGAGCGGGAGGCGTTGAAGCTCGCCCTCCAGGAACCGGTCCTCGCCGGCCCGATGTTCGACGCCGTCGAGGCCGCCGAGTACCGGCACCCGGTGCACGTCGCGGTGCGTACCGCGATCGCGGCGGTGGGCGGGGTCGCCGTCGCGGCCGGCGGCGCGGTATGGATCGAGGCGGTCCGGGACGCCTGCGCCGACCTGGCCGCCCAGGCGCTGGTCGGCGAGCTGGCCGTGGAGCCGCTGCGGCTCGACGGCGAGCCCGACCCGAGGTACGTCTCGATCACCATGGCCCGGTTGCAGTGGGGCTCGGTGACCGCCCGGATCAGGGACCTCAAGTCCAAGATCCAGCGGATCAACCCGGTCACCCAGAAGGACGAGTACTTCGCCCTGTTCGGGGAACTGCTCTCGCTGGAACAGCACGCGCGGGCCCTGCGCGAGCAGGCCGCAGGAGGACTCTGATGGGACTGTTCGGCCGCAAGCGCAAGGTGCCGTCCGCCGTCCGCCCGCCCCTGGCCGCCGGTGAACGCGTCCTGGCCTGGGCCGCCACGGGTAACGGCGCGCCGCCCGCTGACCGGATGGCCGCCGTCGACGAGGCGTCGCCCGCCGAGGGCGCGTCGGCCGGTGCCGGTGCGGCAGTCGATGGCGGGGTGCTGGTGGCCACGAATCTCGGGCTCTGGCTGCCGGGCCGCAGGGAGCGGTTGGGCTGGCACGACATCCTCAAGGCCGTCTGGTCCGGGCGGGAACTGACGGTCACCCCGGCGGCGACGGCCGCCGAGCGGGACGGCTACCTGGTGGTCGCCGACGGTGCAGTGGAGACGTACCTGCTGCTCGATCCGGGTGACCTGCCGCACCAGGTGCGGGCCCGGGTGACCCGCTCGGTGGCGTACACCCAGCAGCACCCGGTGCCCGGTGGCTCGGGGCGGATCGCGGCCCGGCGGGTGGCCGGGGCGGACGGTCTGACCTGGACGGTCCGCTACGACCCCGGTACCCCGGTCGACGCCGACGAGGTGCGCGCCGAAACCGACCAGATCGTCGCCGCCGCCCGCGCCGCCACCGCCCCCGCCGACCTCTGACCTCTCGGCGTGGTCGTGGGGCGGCCGATCGCCCGTACCGCCCTCGGCCTGGTCGCGGGGTGGAGATCGCGCTCAGTCGGCGACATAGCGGTATCGCCGCGACCTGATGCCGCTGTATCGGCCCCACTGAGTCGATCATGACCCGACGCGACGGGATCTTGGAAAATTCCGGCCCCCGGGAGGGTCGGAATTTTCCAAGATTCCCGCGAACCGTGCGTCACCGGTCGGCCGGCGAGGTGTGCCGGGGTGGTCGGGTCACCGGGACCGTGCCCAGGTGACGATGCGGTCGGTGAGGTCGGGTGGTGCGACGCCGTCGTGCAGGGCGGCGAGGTCGTCCATGGCTTCGCCCAGCAGGAGGCCCAGGTAGACGAGCAGGGCGGTGCGATCCTCGCGGTACTCGCCGAGCAGCGCCAGCCGGGCCGGCGAGCACGGCCAGGCCGCCCCGCACACCCGGCAACGCCAGGAGGGGCGGGCGGCCACGTGGGGGCGGTACCGGGGCATCAGCGCCGACCCGGTCGCACGTTCGCACCCGGCCCGGCCCCGACCCGGTCGCAGTGGCCGCCGCCCGACCTGCCCCGGCCGGGATCACCGCAGGTCGGGCGACTGCGCCCCGGCCCGTCGTGGCCCGGCTCGGGCCGATCCGGTCGACCCGCACGGGGGTCGGGGTGCCCCGGAGATCCGCAGCGCGATCCGAGAGCCTGTCGCATGGTCGAGCCTCCGTCGATGCTGGAGGGGAGCGCCCGCCGACGACACCGACGGACGCTCCCGGCCTGGTTCCGCCCACCGTCCGATCCCGGGAGCGGTCCCGCTGGGTGACAGTCTGTTGATGATCCGACTACGGTGGGAGGTCCGCCGTGCCGACGACGCAGGCGTGGACCGGTCGACCCCGAGCGGTCCGACAATGTACGGAGGCTGTCTGGTGGAGCGCTCGTCCATGCTGGACCACTTCGCGGAGGAACTGCGGCTCACCCGGGCCGCCCACGGCATGTCCCAGGCGGCGCTGGCCGAGGCGCTGAGCTATTCGGGCGCACTCGTCGCCAAGGTGGAAACCTGCGAACGCCGGCCGAGCCTCGACTTCGCCCGCCGCTGCGACACGGTGTTCACCACCGACGGCCGCTTCGAACGAATCCAACGCCGAATCAGCCGGGAAACCGTGGTGCCCTGGGCGCGGGACTGGACGGCAGTGGAAGCTGAGGCGCGGGCGTTCCGTTGGTTCGAGCCGCTCTATGTTCCCGGCCTGCTTCAGACCGAAGAATATGCCCGAGCCATCCTGGTCGGTGCCGGGCTGTTCGGCGTCGACGAAATCGAACAACAGGTGGCCACGCGAATCGAGCGCCAGGTAGTGCTCACCCGGGAGCGGCCGCCGCTGCTCACTGCTGTCATCGACGAGTACGTGTTGCGCCGCAATGTCGGTCAGCCGGAGGTCATGTGTCAGCAGTTGCAGCACCTGGTGAAGCTCGGCACGACGTTGCCGCGAGTCCGTATCCAGGTGGTGCCACTGTCCGCCGGTGCCTATCCCGGCCTTGACGGCCCTTTCGTCATTGCCACCTCGCCCACTGGTGAGGACGTCGTCTACCTGGAAGGACAGCGCCACGGGCAGGTGGTCGACCGCACCGATTACCTGCGCGAGGTGGTTGAGGTATGGGAGTCGATCCGTGGTGAGACACTTTCCCAGCAGCAGTCCATCGAGTTGATAGGGGAGGTGGCGGAAACATGGACCTGAACGGTGTCCGGTGGCGCAAGAGCACCCGTAGCAATGGCGGTGGCGGGGCCTGCGTCGAGGTGGCGGACGAGCTTTCCGGCGTGGTGCTGGTGCGTGATTCCAAGGACCCGGGTGGGCCGGTGCTGGCCTTCGACCCGTACGCCTGGCGGGCCTTCGTCGCCGCGACGATCAGGAAGGCTTAGCGGACCCGCAGGGAACGGCGGCCCGGATCGCGAGGCGATGCCGGCACGCCCCGGCGGCGGGGGAGTGCCCGTCGTCACCTCTGCCGCTGCTCGGTGGTTAGGCGGCGGCTGTGTCGGGGCATGTCGGAGGGTGACATCCGCAGATCCCCGAGGAGGGGCGATGGCCTCCGACGAGACCCACGCCGACCGCGACGACGCGGCCACCGTCACCGCAGCCCGGCACGACCGGGACCGGTCGGGTGACCGGCGGTCCGGTGACGGCCCGTCGGGTGAGCCCGGGTCCCGTGACCGGCGGCGGGGCGACCGGCGGGAGGCCGACGCGCGTACCCGGCCGGTGGGTCCCGACGACGGCCCGGACAGCCCCACGGACCTGCACCGGGCGGACTGGAAGGCGGCGCTCAAGCGCACCGGGCGGGAGTTCCAGGAGGACAGCCTGACCGACTGGGCCGCCGCGCTGACCTACTACGGGGTGCTGTCGATCTTCCCCGGGATGCTGGTGCTGATCTCGATCCTCGGCCTGCTCGGCGAGCGGGCCACCAGCGGGGTCCGGGACACGGTCGGGCAGGTGGTGCCGGAGGAGAACATCCGCACCATCATCGAGACCGCGATCGACCAGGCCGGCCAGTCGGGTGGGTTGGCCAGCATCGCCGCGATCATCGGTCTGGTCGCCGCGTTCTGGTCGGCCTCCGGCTACGTGGGCGCGTTCATGCGGGCCTCGAACAGCATCTACGACGTGCCGGAGGGGCGGCCGGTGTGGAAGACCCTGCCCATCCGGCTCGGGGTGACCGCCCTGGTGGGGGTGCTGCTGCTCGCCGCCGCGGTGATCGTGGTCTTCACCGGCGGTCTCGCCGAGCAGGCCGGCAACGCGATCGGGCTCGGTTCCACGGCGCTGACGGTGTGGAACATCGCCAAGTGGCCGGTGCTGCTGGTGCTGGTCAGCCTGATGTTCGCGATCCTCTACTGGGCGTCGCCGAACGCCCGGCACGGCGGGTTCCGCTGGGTCAGCCCGGGTGGCGTGCTGGCGGTGCTGCTGTGGCTGCTGGTCTCGGGCCTCTTCGCCCTGTACGTCAGCAACTTCGGGTCCTACAACAAGACCTACGGTGCGCTGGCCGGCGTGATCATCTTCCTGGTCTGGCTCTGGCTGAGCAACATCGCGATCCTGCTCGGTGCCGAGTTCGACGCCGAGTTGGAGCGGGGCCGGGCCATCTCCGCCGGCCACGACCCGGACGAGGAGCCGTACGTCGAGCTGCGCGACGACCGCAAGCTGCGCAAGAAGCGCAACGCCGCCCCCGGCCGCTGACCCGGTCTCCGGGAGGCCCACCGGACCCACCGACCCCGCCCCGCCCCGCCCCGCCGCGTCGATCGTGGCGGGGCGGGGTCTTGTCATGTCCGGGGGCGATCAGGTAATGCTTCCTCCGCCCGATCCGGGCCCGCCGGGCGGTGTTCACCCGGCCTCGGTAGCAGGTCGTTGTGGAGATTTCTCGGTCTGTCAACCTTTTCTTGATCCACTAGTAGCTTTTGTTCGTTCGGACAAAAGTTGTCGGAGGAACGACCGAAGCTATGGACACGTGCCACGGAAGTCTCCTACTGTGTCGACCACAACACAACGGCGTGACGTCAATGTGAACCCTGAGGCGGAGGTGAGTCCCGTGCGGACGGCAGATCCCCTGCACGTGCAGCTGTTACGGCTGCTCCGTGACGAGGGGCCAGCGTCCCGGGCCGAGCTGGGTGACCGGTTGCAGATGCCCCGGCCCCGGCTCCTCGCCGAGTTGGAACGACTGGTCGGCCTGGGCCTGGTGGCCGAGGCCGGACTGGCCGCCTCCCGGGGTGGCCGCCGGTCGACCCTGGTCGAGCTGAACCCCCACCTGCGGTTCGCCGGCATCGACATGGGCGCCAGTTCGATCGACGTCGAGGTGGTCAACGGGCGACTCGAACCGGTCGCCGCGTACGCCGAGCCGGCCGACATCCGCTCCGGCCCGAAGGCCATCCTGCACCGGGTCAACGACCTGCTGCACAAGGCCCGGGTGGACGGGGCGTACGAGCGGCTCAACGGCGTCGGCATCGGCCTGCCCGGCCCGGTCAGCTTCCGCGACGGGGTGCCGGTCTCGCCGCCGATCATGCCCGGCTGGGACCGCTACCCGGTACGCGAGCTGATCAGCCGCGAGCACGGATGCCCGGCGGTGGTCGACAACGACGTGAACATCATGGCGATCGGCGAGCGGCACGGCGGGGTGGCCCACTCGGTCGACGACTTCCTCTTCGTCAAGATCGGCACCGGAATAGGGTGCGGGATCTACCTCAGCGGCGAGGTCTACCGGGGCACCGACGGCTGCGCCGGCGACATCGGGCACATCCAGGCCGAAGCCGGCGGACCGGCCTGCACCTGCGGAAACGCCGGTTGCCTGGAGGCCGTTTTCAGCGGGGCGGCGCTGGCCCGGGAAGCCTCCATCGCGGCGCGCACCGGCACCTCGCCGGCGCTGGCCGAGCGGCTCGCCGCCCGGGGTGCGGTCTCCGCCCGCGACGTCGCCGAGGCGGCGGTCGAGGGCGACGTCACCTGCATCCAGCTCATCCGCGACGGGGGCCGCCGGGTCGGGCAGGTGCTCGCCGGCCTGGTCAGCTTCACCAACCCGTCGATGATCGTCATCGGTGGCGGGCTGGCACACCTCGGGCACATCCTGCTCGCCGAGATCCGCAGCGTGGTCTACCGCCGTTCGCTGCCGCTGGCCACCGGCAACCTGCCGGTCGTCCTGTCCGAGCTGGGACCGCGCGCCGGAGTGGCCGGCGCGGCCGTCCTCGCCAGCGACGTCGCCTTCGGGGAGGCATCATGAGCACCGAGTCGCATTCCGCCGCCGGGGACAAGGCCCCGCTGGTCGAGGCGCCCGCCGACACCGTCGCCGGTGAGGTGGTGCTCCGGCTGACCGACGTGGTCAAGACCTTCCCCGGCGTCCGCGCCCTCGACGGCGTGCAGCTCGAGGTGCGGGCCGGCGAGGTGCACTGCCTGCTCGGCCAGAACGGCGCCGGCAAGTCCACCCTGATCAAGGTGCTCGCCGGGGTGCACCGCCCCGACTCCGGCCAGGTGGAATGGCGCGGCCAACCGGCGCACTTCGCCAACCCGCAGGCCGCCATGCGTGCCGGCATCGCCACCATCTACCAGGAACTCGACCTGGTCGAGGACCTGTCGGTCGCCGAGAACGCCTTCCTCGGGCACGAGCCGAAGGTCGCCGGTTTCGTCAGGCGCGGGCTGATGGCCCGGCGTACCCGGGAGATCCTGAGCCGGCTCGGCCACGGCGAGATCCCGCCCGGCCGGATGGTGCGGGCGCTGCCGGCGGCCGGCAAGCAGGTGGTCAGCATGGCCCGCGCACTGTCCCACGAGGCCCGACTGATCATCATGGACGAGCCGAGCGCGGTGCTGGCGCACGACGAGGTGGACAACCTCTTCCGGATCATCCGGGAACTCACCGCCCAGGGCATCGCGGTCATCTACATCTCGCACCGGATGGAAGAGATCCGCGAGATCGGCGACCGGGTCACCGTACTCAAGGACGGCCGGACCACCGCGGCGAACCTGCCGGCCCGCGACACCCCGACCCGCGACCTGGTCGCCCGGATGACCGGGCGGACCATCGAGTACGTCTTCCCGGACCGCCCGACCGCGCCCGCCACCGGCGACGACCTGCTGCGGGTCGAGCGGCTGAGCCGGACCGGCGAGTTCGCCGACGTCTCGCTCAGCGTCCGTCCCGGCGAGATCGTCGGCATCGCCGGGCTGGTCGGCTCCGGCCGCTCGGAACTGCTGGAGACGATCTACGGTGCCCGCCGCGCCGAGTCCGGCACCATCCGAATGGGCGGGCGGACCCTGCGGCCGGGCAGCGTCGGCGCGGCCGTGCGGGCCGGCATGGGCATGGCACCCGAGGAACGCAAGAGTCAGGCGTTGCTGCTCGGCGAGCCGATCCACCGCAACGTCACCCTGGCGACCTTCACCCGGTACGCCCGCCTCGGCTTCACCAACGCCGGGCGGGAGCGGGCCGAGGCGGAACGGATCGCCGACGACCTCCAGCTCCGGCCCAACGACGTGCGCCGGGCGGTACGCACCCTCTCCGGCGGCAACCAGCAGAAGGTGGTGGTCGGGCGCTGGCTGCTCGGCGACACCCGGTTGCTGCTGCTCGACGAGCCGACCCGGGGGGTGGACGTGGGGGCCCGTGCCGAGCTGTACCGGGTGATCCGCGGCCTGGCCGCCCAGGGGGTCGGCGTGCTGCTGGTCTCCAGCGAGGTGCCCGAGGTGCTCGGCCTGGCCGATCGGGTGCTGGTGATGCGGGAGGGCCGGATGGTGCGCGAGGCGCCCGCCGGCGAACTGGACGAGAACACCGTGCTCGACCTCGTCATGGCGGGGTCTCTGATGGAAGGCGCGCCGGCATGAGCGAGCGCAGTGGACATAACGAGGTGACGGCATGAGTGAGTCGACCGGGACCGCGACGCCGGACCGGCCGGCGGACCTGCCGGCGCAGTCCCCGCCGGTAGATCCGGCCGTGACGGCGTCGCTCAAGGAGAAGCCGAGGACTGGCGGGTTGTCCTTCTGGAGCGGCGACGGCGGCGAGGGCGCGAAGCGTAACCTCGGCCTGATCGGCGTGCTGGTGGTGCTGGTCGTGATCGGTGCCGCGACCCGCTGGGACCTCTACTCCAACCCGGACTGGGTGTGGGGCAACACGCTGACCATCCTCAAGCTCGCCTCGGTGGTCGGGGTGGTCACCGTCGGGATGACCTTCGTGATTATCGGCGGCGGCATCGACCTGTCGGTCGGCGCGATCGTCGCCCTCGCCGGGGTGTGGGCGACCACGGTCGCCACCCAGAGCTACGGCGCGGGCGGCATGATCTTCACGGCGATCGTGGTCGGTGTCGCGGTCGGCCTGGTCAACGGGATTCTCATCTCCTACGGCCGGCTGGTGGCGTTCATCGCCACGCTGGCCATGATGGTCGCCGCCCGGGGTCTGGCCGCCCAGATCTCCGGCAAGCAGACCCAGGTGTCGAACAACTCCTTCATCAACGGCATCGCCAGCACCGACCTGCTCGGCATCCCGCTGCTGGTCTACATCCTCGCCGCCGTGGTCGCCGCCGGTTGGGTGCTGCTCAACCGCACCACCTTCGGCCGGCGTACGGTCGCCGTCGGCGGCAACCCGGAGGCGGCCCGGCTCGCCGGGATCAACGTCCGGCGGCACACCCTGCTGCTCTACGCGCTCTCCGGGCTCTGCTGCGGCATCGCCGCGATCATGCTGACCGCGCAGGCCAACTCCGCCCAGGCGGCCATGGCCAACCTGTACGAGCTGGACGCGATCGCCGCGGCCATCATCGGCGGCACGTTGCTCAGCGGCGGCCGGGGCACCATCGTCGGCTCCCTGCTCGGGGTGCTGATCTTCTCCACCATCACGAACCTCTTCGCCATCAACGGCCTGTCCACCGAGGCCCAGAACATGGTCAAGGGCGGCATCATCGTCGGCGCCGTCCTGATCCAGCAGGTGCAGTTCCGCAGCGTCACCCAGTTCCTCAGCCGCAACAAGCTGACCACCCCCGCCTGACCTGGTCGCGTCGCCCCACCGGGCGCGTCCCGCCCCTCCGCATCACCGCATTCCGGCGGCCACCGACGGTGGCCGGGATCAGCACAGCCTTTTTCACCCCCACCATCCGTCATTTCCTGGAGGTCGTCATGACCCAGCCCCGTGACCTGTCCCGTCGCCGGTTGCTCTTCGGCGGCGCGGCGGTCGGCGCCGGTGTGCTCCTCGCCGGTTGCACCAGCAACGAATCCGCACCGACCGCGGCGCAGACCAAGGCGGCCGACAACGCCGACGGCGGCAACGCCGCCCCCGGCAAGAAGGTCACCGTCGGCTTCTCCGCCCCCGCCGCCGACCACGGCTGGATCGCCGCCATCACCAACAACGCCAAGGCGCAGGCCGGCGCGTACTCGGACGTGGACTTCAAGACCGTCGAGGCCGGCGCGGACGCGGCGGCCCAGCGGGCGGCGCTGTCCACCCTGGTCGCCCAGAAGCCGGACGTCATCGTGGTGCTGCCGCACGACGGCAAGGAGCTCAACGCGTTCGGTCTGGAGGCGATGAAGGCCGGCATCCCGGTGGTCAACCTGGACCGGGCGTTCCCCGACGCGCTTGCCTACCGGCTGCAGATCATGGGCGACAACTACGGCATGGGCGTGGCCGCCGCGAACTTCATCGTGGCGCAGCTCAAGGCCAAGGGCGTCAGCAACCCGATCATCGGTGAGATCCCCGGCATCGACTCGCTGGAGCTGACCCAGCAGCGGTCCAAGGGCTTCGCCGACACCCTGGCCACGGCCGGGTTCAAGGTGGCCAACCGGCGGCCGGCGGAGTTCACCGCCGACTCCGGCCAGCAGGCGGCCACCGGCCTGTTCCAGGCCCTGCCGAAGATCGACGCGGTCTGGAACCACGACGACGACCAGGGCATCGGTGTCCTGGCCGCGGTCAACCAGGCCAACCGCAAGGAGTTCTTCATGGTCGGCGGCGCCGGCTCGAAGAAGGCCATGGAGGACATCCAGGCCGACAACACGGTGCTCAAGGCGACCGTGACCTACAGCCCATCGATGGCCTCCTCGGCCATCTCCCTGGCCCGCCTCATCGCCCAGGGCAAGGGCATGTCCGACCTGGTGGAACTCCAGGTGCCCAAGGAGATCGTGCTCGCCTCGGAGACGATCACCAAGGAGAACGCGAGCAACTACCTCAAGCTCGGGTTCTGATACACGGGGGGAGACCCACCTTGTCCACTCACGACAGCGAACTCCGGATCGGCATGATCGGGTACTCGTTCATGGGCGCCGCGCACTCACAGGCGTGGCGCACCGTGAACCGGGTGTACGACCTGCCCGCCCGGGTTCGGATGGCGAAGATCTGCGGCCGGGACGCCGCGAAGGTCGCCGAGGCAGCCGACCGGCTGGGCTGGGACGCGCACACCACCGACTGGCGTGCCCTGGTCACCTCGGACGACATCGACGTGGTCGACATCTGCACACCAGGTGACAGCCACGCCGAGATCGCCCTCGCCGCGCTCGCCGCCGGCAAGCACGTGATCTGCGAGAAACCGCTGGCCAACACGGTGGACGAGGCGCGGGCGATGACCGCCGCCGCGGCCACCGCGGCAGCCGCCGGGGTCCGGTCCATGTGCGGGTTCAACTACCGCCGGGTGCCCGCCGTCGCCCTGATGCGACAGCTCGTCGCCGAAGGACGGCTGGGGACGATCCGGCACGTCCGGGCGACGTACCTGCAGGACTGGATCGTCGATCCGCAGTTCCCCCTGGTCTGGAGGCTGGAGAAGGACAAGGCGGGCTCCGGTGCCCTCGGTGACATCGGCGCGCACATCATCGACCTGACCCAGTACGTGACCGGGCAGCGGATCACCGGGGTCAGCGCCGTGACCGAGACGTTCGTCAAGGAGCGTCCGCTGCCGGGCGCGTCCAGCGGCCTGGCCGCCGAGGTCGACGGTACCGCGACGGCGACCGGCACGGTCACCGTCGACGACGCCGCGATCTTCGTGGCCCGGCTGGACGACGGGGCACTGGCCACGTACGAGGCGACCCGGTTCGCCACCGGCCGCAAGAACGCCCTCCGGGTGGAGATCAACGGTTCGCTCGGTTCGGTGGTGTTCGACCTGGAACGCCTCAACGAACTGGAGTTCTACGACGCCACCCGGCCGACGGCCGAGCAGGGGTTCGCCCGCATCCTGGTCACCGAGGCCGAGCACCCGTACATGGCGGCCTGGTGGCCGCCGGGCCACATCATCGGCTACGAGCACTCCTTCACGCACGAGATGCGCGACTTCGTCGAGGCGGTCGCCAACGGCGTCGACCCGACCCCGTCGTTCGCCGACGCGTTGCAGGTCCAGCTCGTGCTGGATGCGGTGACCCGCTCGGCGGAACTCGGTTCCCAGTGGACCGACGTCGAGCCGGCCCTGGCCGCGCTCGCCGTCTGACCAGCCACCTCCGCCGCCGACCGGCGAGGGACCGGCCGCGGTTGCGCCCCGCGGCCGGGCCGGGGTCGGTGTCGGAGGGCGTGCGCCGGGCCGTCGGCCCGGGGCACGCGCACGTCGGCCGTCCGGTGCGGCCGGACCGGGATTCCCCGGTCGCACCGGAGGGCCGCCTGTTAGAACATAGATGAACGTGATTCGATAAATCGGATCACCGACCACAGTCGTCCGGCCGGAGGCGCGCCGCCGCCATCGGCCGGATGCGGGGAGGCAGGGCCGAGACGCCGAACCGGCCCTGCCTGCCAGCCCCGTCCGCACGCCGTACGGGAACCGGATGCGGTGACGATGCCGCCGACGTCGTCGCCGTGCCCGGTGCCATCCCGAACGACGGGCGGGCGGGGCCACCCCGCGCCCCACCCTACGACTCGACCGACGCGACGTTTCCACCCGACGGAAGGAGCACCATGAGAACGGGTGTCTGGCTGGTGGGAGCGCGCGGTTCCGTCGCGACCACCGCCATCGTCGGGGGCCTCGCCCTGCGGGCCGGTCTCACCGGCCCCACCGGCTGCGTCACCGAACTTCCCGACCTGCGCGGGCCCGCCCTACCCCCCTTCGCCGACCTGGTCTTCGGCGGTCACGACGTGGCCACCACGCCGCTGACCAAGCGGGCCGAGGCGCTCGCCGCCGCCGGGGTGCTGCCCGGCCGGCTGGCCACCGCGCTCGCCGCCGACCTGGCCGCCGTCGAGGAGGACCTGCGGCCCGCGCCCACCGGCGGCAGCCAGGCCGACCGGGCCGCCGCCATCGCCGCCGAGCTGACCGCGTTCCGCGACCGGCACCGGCTGGACCGGGTCGTGGTGGTCAACGTCTCCGCCACCGAACCCGCCCCCGGCACCCACCCCGGCCACGCCGACCCGGACGGCCTGCGGGCCGCCCTCGCCGGCACCGACGAGGTGCTGCCACCCAGTTCGCTCTACGCGTACGCGGCCGTCGAGGCGGGCTGCCCGTACGTCGACTTCACCCCCTCCACCGGGCTGCGCCTGCCGGCGCTCGCGGCGCTGGCCGCCCAGCGCGGCCTGCCGTACGCCGGGCACGACGGCAAGACCGGGGAGACCCTGGTCAAGTCGGTGCTCGCCCCGATGTTCGCGATGCGTCACCTCGCGGTGCGCTCCTGGTCCGGGGTCAACCTGCTCGGCGGCGGCGACGGGGCGACCCTGGCCGAGCCGGGCGCCAACGCCGCCAAGGTGGACAGCAAGCAGCGGGTCCTCGGCGAGACCCTCGGCTACGTGCCGCAGGGCGGCACCCGGATCGACTACGTCGAGGACCTCGGCGACTTCAAGACCGCCTGGGATCTGATCACCTTCGCCGGGTTCCTCGGTACCGGGATGCGGATGGAGTTCACCTGGCACGGCTGCGACTCCGCGCTGGCCGCCCCGCTGGTGCTCGACCTGGCCCGGCTCACCGCCGCCGCGCACGCCGCCGGCCGGGTCGGCCCCCTGCCCGAGCTGGCGTTCTTCTTCAAGGACCCGATCGACTCGCCCACCCACTCGCTCAGCGCGCAGTGGCAGCGGCTCGTCGACTTCGCCCGGGAGCTGCACGCCGGCGGTGCCGGGTGACCAGCCTGGCCGACCTGGCCGAGCTGGTCCGGGCGCCGGCCGCGCTGTCCGTGCCGGGGGACCTGGTGGCCGGGGCGGCGGCGGCCGGGGTGCTCGGCCCGCGTACCGCCGGGCTGGCCGGCGCGTCGGTGCTGCTCTACTGGGCCGGGATGGCCGCCAACGACTGGGCCGACCGGGGGCTGGACGCCGAGGAACGCCCGGAACGGCCCATCCCGAGCGGTCGGATCACCCCGGCCGCCGCCGCCGGGGTCGCCGCCGGGCTCACCGCCGCCGGCCTGGGCCTGGCCGCCGCCGTGGGCGGTCGCCGCGCCGCCGCCGTCGCGCTCCCGCTCGCCGCCACCATCTGGGGGTACGACCTCGCGGCGAAGAACACCGCCGCCGGTCCCGCCGTGATGGCCGCCTGCCGGGGGCTGGACGTGCTGCTCGGCGCGTCACCCGGGCGGCCGGTCCGGGCGTTGCCGGCGGCGCTCACCGTCGCCGCGCACACCTGGACGGTCACCGCCCTGTCCCGGCGTGAGGTCAGCGGCGCCGACGCGGCGCTGCCCCGGCGCACCCTCGCCGGCACCGCCCTGGTCGCGCTGGCCGCCACCACCCTGCCCCGCCGCACCGCCGCGTCCCCGCGCCCCGGGGCCGCCACCGCGTCCCCGCGTCCGCTGGCCGCTGAACCGGCCCCGCGCCCCCGGGCCGGGATGGTCGCCGCCGCGCTGCCGGTCGGCCTGGCCGGCTGGTACGTCGCCCGGTACGGCGGCGCGCAGGCCCGGGTCGCCGCCGAGCCCACCGCCGGCCGGGTCCGGGCCGCCGTCGGGGCCGGCATCACCGGGCTGCCCTCGTTGCAGGGTGCGCTCACCGCGCGGGCCGGCGCCGGGCTGGTCGGCGCGCTGGTCGCGCTCGCCGCGCCGCTGGGCGGCCGGTTGGCCCGGAAGCTCTCCCCGACATGACCACCCCACCGCCCACCACCCCCGCCGACCGGCCGGCCCCGCAGCGGCTGCGGTTCGGCTACGGCACCAACGGGTTCGCCAACCACCGGCTCGACGACGCCCTGACGGTGCTGGCGGACCTCGGCTACGAGGGGGTCGCGCTCACCCTCGACCACGACCACCTCGACCCGTACGCGCCGGGACTGGCCCGTCGGGTCGACGCGGTGGCGCACCGGCTGGCCGCGCTGGGCCTCGGCGTGGTGATCGAGACCGGTGCCCGCTACCTGCTCGACCCGTGGCGCAAGCACGCCCCGACGCTGCTGCACGACGACCCGGCCGGCCGGATCGACTTCCTGCAACGGGCGGTGCGGGTCGGTGCGGACCTCGGCGCGGAGGCGGTCTCGTTCTGGGCCGGGGTGCGACCCGGCCACGTCCCGGTGGAGGTGGCCCGGGACCGGCTGGTCGCCGGCTGCGCCACGGTGGCCGCCGCCGCCGACCGGGCCGGGGTGACCCTGGGCTTCGAGCCGGAGCCGGGGATGCTGGTCGAGGACATCGCCGGCTGGCGGTGGCTGCACCGGGCCCTCGGCGAACCGGCGTGCTTCGGCATCACCCTCGACATCGGACACTGCCGCTGCCTGGAGTCGGCGACGGTGCCGGACTGCGTCCGCCAGGTGGCCGACCACCTGGTCAACGTGCAGATCGACGACATGCGCCGGGGCGTGCACGAACACCTGGAGTTCGGCACCGGCGAGATCGACTTCCCGCCGGTGCTGCGGGCCCTGGCCGACGGCGGCTACCGGGGACTCGTCGCCGTGGAGCTGCCCCGACACTCGCACGCCGCACCCACCGTGGCGGCCCGGTCGCTGGACTTCCTGCGTACCGCCGCCCGGGACGCCGGTCTCGCGGCGGGCGCACCACCCGTGCCCGCCGGCACCACCGGGGCGGACTGACCACCGCCGACCGTACTCACCTGGGGAGGGAAGACGGATGACTCCGGATCGACTGCGGGCCGCGCTGGAGGGCGCACCCGGTCCCGACTGGCTGGACACCGCGCTGCGGCACGTCGCGGCCGAGCCCGACGCGGTCGCGCGGTACTTCCCGGCCGCCGCCCGCCGGTGCGGCCGGCACGAGCTGCCCGGCGCACCCGGCTGGAGCGCCGACGAGGCGGCCCGCGCGCTGCTGCTGGCCGCCCTGCCCGCCGACCGGGCCGCCGGGCAGGTCGAGCAGGTCTACCGGTACGGCGACGCCGCCGAGAAGCGGGCCGTGCTCAAGGCCCTGCCGCTGCTGCCGATCGGCGACGCCGGGGTGCCACTGCTGCACGACGCGATCCGCACCAACGACACCCGGCTGGTCGCCGCCGCCCTCGGCCCGTACGCCAGGCACCTGACCGCCGACGCCTGGCGGCAGGCGGTGCTCAAGTGCGTCTTCATCGGGGTGCCGCTGGCCGTCGTCGACGATCTGGACGGCCGGGCCGACGGGGAACTGGCCACCATGCTCGCCGCGCTCGCCGCGGAACGGCACGCCGCCGGTCGGCAGCTCCCCACCGACGCCACCGCACTGCTCGACCGGCTCACCATCAGGGAGGCGTGAATGCGCATCTTCGACCCCCACATCCATATGACGTCGCGGACCACCGACGACTACGAGCGGATGGCCGCCGCCGGGGTCCGCGCCGTGGTCGAGCCGGCCTTCTGGCTGGGGCAGCCGCGCACCAGCGCCGCCTCCTTCGCCGACTACTTCGACTCGCTGATCGGCTGGGAACCGTTCCGGGCCGGCCAGTTCGGCGTCCGGCACCACGCCACCGTGGCGCTGAACCCGAAGGAGGCCAACGACCCCCGCTGCCGGCCGGTGCTCGACCTGCTGCCCCGCTACCTGGAGAAGGACGCCGTGGTCGCGGTCGGCGAGATCGGCTACGACGACATGACCCCGGCCGAGGACGAGGCGTTCGCCACCCAGCTCGCGCTGGCCGTCGACCACGACCTGCCGGCCCTGGTGCACACCCCGCACCGGGACAAGGCGCGCGGCGTCGAACGCAGCCTCGCGGTGGTCGCCGAGAGCGGCATCGCACCGGGCCGGGTGGCGCTGGACCACCTCAACGAGGTGACCGTGAAGCTGGCCCGGGACAGCGGGTGCTGGCTGGGCTTCTCCATCTACCCGGACACCAAGATGTCGCCGCCGCGGATGGTGGAGCTGCTGCGCACGTACGGCACCGAGCGGATGCTGGTCAACTCGGCCGCCGACTGGGGCCGGTCCGACCCGCTGCTCACCCGGGCCACCGGCGAGGCGATGCTGGCCGCCGGGTTCACCGACGACGACGTCGACCTGGTGCTCTGGCGCAACCCGGTGGAGTTCTACGGGCAGTCCGGCCGGCTCGACCTGACCGACCTGGACACCCCGACCAGCGGCACCTTCGAGGGCAACTCGATCCTGCGCGGCGGCGACTGATGCGGCTGCGGCACGCCGACGGCAGCACCGTCCACCTCGGCTACTGCACCAACGTGCACCCCGCCGAGGACACCGCCGGCATCCTCGCCCAACTCGACACGTACGCCCTGCCGGTGCGGGAGGCGCTCGGCGCGGACCTGCTCGGCCTGGGGCTGTGGCTGGCCGCCCCGGTCGCCGCCGAGCTGGCCGCCGACCCGGCCGCCCGTCGCCGGTTGCGCGCCGAGCTGACCCACCGGGGGCTGGAGGTGGTCACCCTCAACGGTTTCCCGTACGCGGCCTTCCAGGCCCCGGTGGTCAAGGGCGCGGTGTACCACCCGGACTGGACCACCGGGCAACGGCTGCGCTACACCCTCGACCTGGCCCGGGTGCTCGCCGACCTGCTCCCCGACGACGCCGCCCGGGGCTCGGTCTCCACCCTGCCGCTGGCCTGGCGGCACCCCTGGGACAGCGCGCACGCCGAAGCGTCCCGACGCCGGCTCGACGCGCTCGCCGCCGGCCTGGCCGAGGTGGAACGCGACACCGGCCGCCCGGTGCGGGTCGGCTTCGAACCCGAACCGGGGTGCGTGGTGGAGAGCAGCGGGCAGGCCGCCACGCTGCTGGCCGGCCTCGACCCGGACCGGCTCGGGATCTGTCTCGACCTGGCCCACCTCGCCTGCGCCTGGGAGGAGCCCGTCGCGGCGCTGGCCCGGCTGCGCGCCGTCGGGCTACCGGTGGTCAAGGTGCAGGTGTCCGCCGCGCTGGAGTCGGCCGACCCGGTCGCCGACGCCGAGGCGCTGGGCCGCTGGGTGGAGCCGAGGTTCCTGCACCAGACCCGGACCGCCGGCTGCGCCCATGCCGCCGACCCGGCCGATCCGGCGTACGCGGCCGACGACCTGGACGCGGCGCTGACCGCGCGGCTGCCCGGGGCGTGGCGGGTGCACTACCACGTGCCGCTGCACGCCCCGCCCGAGCCGCCGCTGACCTCCACCGTGCCGGTGCTGCGCGCCGCGTTGGCCGCGCTGCTCGCCGGCCCCACCGCCGGCTGCGACCACCTGGACGTCGAGACGTACACGTGGGGGGTGCTGCCGGCGGCGCGGCGGCCGCGCACCGACGCGGAGCTGGCCGTGGGCATCGCCGCCGAGCTGGCCTTCGCCCGCGACGAACTGGTCACCCTCGGCCTCACCCCGGCCGAGCGAGCCGTCCCGACGACCCTGGGAGTACGACGATGAGCGAGCGTCACCGACCCGGTACGACGAGGTGCCACCGCCGCGCCGGACGCAGCGGGGTGTCGGCATGAGCCGCCGGCTGGTGGTGCTGGACGTGGTCGGCCTGACCCCCCGGCTGCTGGCCCACATGCCCCGGCTGCGCGCCGTCGCCGAGCAGGGGTTCTCCGCCGGACTGGGCACCGTGCTGCCGGCGGTGACCTGCTCGGCGCAGGCCACCCTGCTCACCGGTGAAAAGCCGTCCGGGCACGGCATCGTCGGCAACGGCTGGTACTTCCGCGACCTCGGCGAGGTGCTGCTGTGGCGGCAGCACCACGCGCTGGTCGGCGGGGAGAAGGTGTGGCAGGCGGCCCGCCGGGTCGAGCCCGGCTACACGGTGGCCAACGTCTGCTGGTGGTACGCGATGGGCGCGGACGTCGACTGGACCGTCACGCCCCGTCCCATCTACTACGCCGACGGGCGCAAGGAACCGGACTGCTGGACCGACCCGCCGGAGCTGCACGACACTCTCACCGACGCGCTGGGCACCTTCCCGCTGTTCACCTACTGGGGGCCGGGCGCCGGGCTGCCGTCGTCCCGGTGGATCTGCCGGGCGGCCGAGCGCATCCTCGCCGACCACGCCCCCGACCTGACCCTGGTCTACGTCCCGCACCTCGACTACGACCTGCAGCGCTTCGGGCCGTCCTCGCCCCGGGCCGCCGCCGCGGCGGCGGAGCTGGACGCGGTGCTCGCCCCGCTGCTGGACGCCGCCCGGGCCGCCGACGCCACGGTGGTGGCGCTGTCCGAGTACGGCATCACCGACGTCTCCCGTCCGGTGGACGTCAACCGGCTGCTGCGCGCCGAGGGACTGCTGCGGGTCTACACCCAGGACGGCATGGAGTACCTGGACCCGTGGACGTCGCGGGCGTTCGCCGTCGCCGACCACCAGGTCGCCCACGTCTACGTGAAGGACCCGGCGGACGTGGCGGCGGTGGCGAAGCTGTGCGCCGGGCCGCCCGGGGTGGCCGAGGTGCTCGACGCCGAGGGCAAGGCGGCGGCCGGGCTGGACCACGAGCGGGCCGGTGAACTGGTGCTGGTGGCCGAGTCGGACTCCTGGTTCACCTACTACTACTGGCTCGACGACGCCCGCGCGCCTGACTTCGCCCGGAACGTGGAGATCCACCGCAAGCCCGGGTACGACCCGGCGGAGCTGTTCTTCGACCCGGCCGCGCCGGGTGCGGCGAAGCGGCGGGCGGGGGTGGCGCTGGCCCGTAAGAAGCTCGGCATGCGCTACCTGATGAGCGTGGTGGGTCTGGACGCGGGGGCGCGGGCGGTGCGCGGTTCGCACGGCCGGTTGCCGGCCGACCCGGCGGACGGTCCGGTGCTGCTCTGCTCCGACCCGTCGCCGGCCCGGGACACCTTCGCCGCGACCGAGGTCAAGGCGCTGCTGCTGGAGCTGGCCGGGCTGGGAGCCGGTGCCGACGGGGCGTCGGCGGCCCCGACCGGCCCGCCGGGCGCGGGGGAGCGGCGGTGACGCTCACCGCCGCCCCGACCGACGCCAGTGAGCTGCGCACCCGTTTCGACGCCGAGTTGGTGGCGTTCCTCGACCGGCAGGGCCCGGACTGGCCGGACGGTGCCCCGCGCGGCATCTTCTCGGCCCTGCACCGGTTCGTGCTGGCCGGCGGGAAGCGGCTGCGGCCGCTGTTCTGCTACTGGGGTTGGCGGGGGGCCGGGGGCGTGGACGACCGCCCGATCGTGGTGGCGGCGGCGGCGTTGGAGCTGTTCCACGCGTTCGCGCTGATCCACGACGACATCCTGGACGGCAGCGACCACCGCCGGGGCGCGCCGTCGGTGCACCGGGTCTTCGCCGAGCTGCACACCCGTTCGGCGTGGCGGGGCGACCCGGAGACGTACGGCCGCAACACCGCGTTGCTCTGCGGGGATCTCTGCGCGGCCTGGTCGGACCAGATGTTCCACGAGTGCGGGATGACCTCCGCGCAGATCTGGCAGGGGTACCGGGTCTTCGCCCGGATGCGGACCGAGGTGATCGCGGGGGAGTACCTGGACCTGGTGTCCGGGGTCGGGGACGGCTCGGTGGCCAGCGCGCTGACCGTGATCCGGATGAAGGCGGCCCGGTACACGGTGACCAGGCCGTTGCAGATCGGTGCGGCGCTGGCCGGGGCTCCGGCCGAGCTGATCGCCGCGCTCGTCGACTTCGGTGACCCGCTGGGTGACGCGTTCCAGCTCCGCGACGACGTGCTGGGGGTCTTCGGTGATCCGGCGGTGACCGGCAAGTCGATCCTGGACGACCTGCGGGAGGGCAAGCCGACGGTGATGATGGCGATGGCCCGCGACGCCGCCGACCGGGCCCAGGCCGCCCGGCTGCGGGACCTGTTCGGCAATCCCGAGCTGGATGCGGCGGGCGCCGCCGAGCTGCGGACGATCATCGAGGCGACCGGGGCGCGGGAGAAGATCGAGCGGTTGATCCGGGTCCGGGCCGACGCCGCCCGGGTGGCGCTCGCCCAGGTGCCGCTGGCGGAGCCGGCCCGCACCGCGCTGGCCGCGCTGGCCGACCAGGCCGTGCACCGGCGGCACTGAGCCGTCGTCGCCCCGGCCCGGGCAGCGGTGCGGGGTGTGCATCCGGCGCGGCGGGACCGGCGCGGCGGCCGGTCTTTCATCAGATGTATGTGGGTTCCCGCGCGGGTTTCGGGTGGCCGGGGTGGGGGCTTCATCTGATGAAAACCCACAACGGTGGGCAGAGGGTATGGACATTGATATAGGTCACCATTAATGTTTGTGGCATCACGGGCATGTTTCGTCAAGGTGAACCGGCGGCGCGGTAACCCCTCGGCGAGAGACCTTCCGCCGGGCGTTCCGCGCCCCGGCCGAGGTGCTGACCGGCCGACCGGGACACCCCGGCCGTCCGGCCTGCCCTGCCACACCCCACCACTCCACCCCACCACCCCGGCATCCGGCGCGGCGGCACGCGTCCCGCCCTGGCCGTGATCCGTCAGGAAGGGACAGCCCTCCAATGTCCATAAAGGACTCCACCGGTCACCGTTCCCGACGGTGGCTACCCTCCGCCGCCGCGTTGCTGCTGGCCGTCACCGCCGGCACGGTCGCCGCCACCACCGGCCCGACCGCCCCGGCCGCGGCCCACACCATCAACGCCAGCGACTTCCAGCAGGTCGAGCTGGCCCGGGGCGTCAACGAGATGGGCGAGCCCATGTCGCTGGCCGTGCTGCCGGACCGGTCCGTGCTGCACACCGCCCGCAACGGCACGGTGCGACGCACCGACGCCGCCGGCACCACCCGGACCATCGGCACGATCCCCGTCTACACCCACGACGAGGACGGGATGCAGAGCCTCGGGGTCGACCCGAACTTCGCCACCAACCGGTTCATCTACCTCTACTACGCGCCGCCGCTGTCCACCCCCGGTGGCGACGCGCCCGCCACCGGCAGCAACTGGTCGGCCTGGCAGGGCGTGAACCGGCTGTCCCGGTTCACCCTGAACGCCGACTTCACCATCAACATGTCCAGCAAGGTCGACATCCTCGACATCGGCACCGACCGGGGCATCTGCTGCCACGTCGGCAGCGACATGGACTTCGACGCCGCCGGCAACCTCTACCTGTCCACCGGCGACGACAGCAACCCGTTCGACTCCGCCGGCTACTCGCCGCTGGACGAGCGCACCAACCGCAACCCGGCGTACGACTCCCAGCGCAGCGCCGGCAACACCAACGACCTGCGGGGCAAGCTCCTGCGGATCAAGGTGAACGCCGACGGGACGTACTCGATCCCGAGCGGGAACCTGTTCCCCCCGGGCACCGCGAAGACCCGCCCCGAGATCTACGCGATGGGCTTCCGCAACCCGTTCCGGATCAGCGTCGACAAGGCCACCGGCGTCGTCTACGTCGGCGACTACGGGCCGGACGCCGGCAGCACCAACGCCAACCGGGGCCCCTCCGGCCAGGTCGAGTTCAACCGGGTCACCGGCCCCGGCAACTACGGCTGGCCGTACTGCACCGGCACCAACACCACGTCCGAGACGTACAACGAGTGGAACTTCGCCACCAACTCGACAGGCCCGAAGTTCAACTGCACCGGCGGGCCGACCAACAACTCGTTCCGCAACACCGGTCTGACCACCCTCCCGCCGGCCAAGCCCTCCTGGATCAAGTACGGCGGCGACTCCGGCAGCCCGGCCGCGTTCGGCAGCGGCTCCGAGTCGCCGGCCGCCGGCCCGGTCTACCGGTACGACCCGAACAACCCCTCGGCGACGAAGTTCCCGCAGAGCTTCGACGGGCTGTTCTTCGCCACCGAGTTCGGCCGGGGCTGGGTCAAGCCGATCCACGTCAACGCCGACGGGTCGCCCGGCACCATCGACAGCTTCCCCTGGGTGGGCAAGCAGGTGATGGACTCCGCGTTCGGTCCCGACGGGGCGTACTACCTGCTCGACTACGGCACCGGCTACTACAACGGTGACGCCAACTCGGCCCTGTACCGCTTCGACTACGTCGGCGTCGGCAACCGGGCGCCGGCCGCCCGGGCGAGCGCCGACCGGACCTCAGGACCCGCGCCGCTGACCGTGAACTTCTCCTCGGCCGGCTCCGCCGACCCCGAGGGCGGGGCGCTGACCTACTCGTGGGCGTTCGGCGACGGCACCACCTCCACGGCGGCCAACCCGACGAAGACCTACACCACGGACGGCTCGTACACCGCGACGCTCACCGTGCGGGACCCGCAGGGGGCGACCGGCACGAACAGCGTGACGGTCAACGTCGGCAACACCGCCCCGACGGTCACCATTACCGGCCCGGTCGACGGCTCGCTGTTCTCCTTCGGGGACACGGTGCCGTTCAGCATCACCGTCACCGACCCCGAGGACGGCACGGTCGACTGCACCAAGGTCAGGATGACCTACGTGCTCGGCCACGACCAGCACGGTCACCAGATCTCCTCGGTCAACGGCTGCTCCGGCACGATCACCATCCCGGTCGACGGCGAGCACGACGACGCGGCGAACATCTTCGCCATCTTCGACGCCGAGTACACCGACGCCGGTGGGCTCACCACGCACACCCAGCACACCCTCCAGCCCCGGCACCGGCAGGCCGAGCACTTCAAGACCTCGTCCGGCGTGACCCTCTACGACAAGACCCCCGCCGAGGGCGGCAAGACCGTCGGCAACATCGAGAACGGGGAGTGGATCGGGTTCTCCCCGTACCAGATCGGCAACGTCACCTCGTTCACCGCCCGGGTTTCCTCGGCCGGTGCCGGCGGCACCCTCCAGATCCGCGCCGGCTCGCCCACCGGCACCGTGCTCGGGCAGGCCAGCGTGCCGGTCACCGGCGGCTGGGAGACCTTCACCACCGTCACCGGCACGGTGTCCGGCGCACCCACCGGCACCACCACGCTCTATCTGACCTTCGCCGGTGGCAGCGGGCTGCTCTACGACCTGGACGCGTTCACCCTGAACACCGGCACCGTCCCGCCGCCGACCAACGGCACCGGGCCGATCAAGGGGCTGGGCGGCAAGTGCCTGGACGTGCGTAACGCGGCCACCGCCGACGGCACCCAGGTGCAGATCCTCACCTGCAACGGTGGGGCCGGGCAGACCTGGACGGTCACCCCGAACGGCCCGATCAAGGCGCTGGGCAAGTGCCTGGACGTCAACGGCGGCGGCACCGCCAACGGCACCAAGATCCAGCTCTGGAGCTGCACCGGTGGCAGCCCGCAGGTCTGGTCGGCGCAGTCCGACGGGACGCTGCGCAACCCCGCCTCGGGCAAGTGCCTGGACGTCTCCGGCAACAACTCGGCCGACGGAACCGTGGTCCTCCTGTGGACCTGCAGCTCGTCCGCGGCCAACCAGAAGTGGACCCTGCCCTGACCTGACGGGCGCGGGACCGGCGGTGTCCGGTCCCGCGCCCCCGGCGTACTGGAGCACGACATGAAACTCCTCCGACCGATTCTCGGCGCGGCCACCGCCGTCCTCGCCGCCCTCGCCTGCACCGCCCCGGCCACCTCGGCGTCCGCCGCCGACGCCGCCTACGACGTGCTCGTCTTCTCCAAGACCGCCGGTTTCCGGCACGACTCCATCGCGGTCGGCACCCAGGCCATCCGCGACCTCGGGGCGGCGAACAACTTCACCGTCACCGCCACCGAGGACGGCGGCCAGTTCACCACCGCCAACCTCTCCCGGTTCGAGGCGGTGATCTTCCTCAACACCACGGGTGACGTGCTCAACGCCAGCCAGCAGAGCGCCTTCGAGTCGTACATCGCCGCCGGTGGCGGGTACGTCGGGGTGCACTCCGCCGCCGACACCGAGTACGACTGGCCGTTCTACGGCAACCTGGTCGGGGCGTGGTTCGCCTCGCACCCGGCGATCCAGCAGGCCACCGTACGGGTGGAGGACCGCGCGCACGCGGCCACCGCCCACCTCGGCCCGACCTGGCAGCGCACCGACGAGTGGTACAACTTCCGCACCAACGCCCGCTCCACCGCGCACGTGCTGGCCAACCTCGACGAGTCGTCGTACTCGGGGGGTGGGATGGGGGCCGACCACCCGCACGTGTGGTGCAAGACGTACAACGGTGGCCGGTCGTTCTACACCGGCGCCGGGCACAACCAGTCGGCGTACTCCGAGCCGGCCTTCCGCGCCCACCTGCTCGGCGGCATCCGGTACGCGGCCGGCCGGACGAAGGCCGACTGCCGGCCCGAGACCGGCTACACCGCGCTCTACAACGGTTCCACCAACGGCTGGTCGCAGGCCGGGCCGGGCAGCTTCACCAACTCCAACGCCACCCTCAGCTCCGTCGGCGGGCTGGGCATGCTCTGGTACAGCGCGAAGCAGTTCACCAACTACTCGCTCAAGCTGGACTGGAAGGTCGACGGGGACGACAACTCCGGCGTCCTGATCGGCTTCCCGCCGTCGAGCGACCCGAACTCGGCGATGGACAACGGCTACGAGGTGCAGATCGACGCCACCGACACCGCCGACCGGACCACCGGCTCGGTCTACTCGTTCCAGGCCGCCGACCAGGCCGCCCGGGACGCGGCGCTGAACCCGCCGGGGGAGTGGAACACCTACGAGCTGCTGGTCGAGGGGGAACGGCTCCAGGTCTTCCTCAACGGGACGAGGATCAACGACTTCACCAACACCAACCCGGTGCGCTCGCTCGCCGGCCACATCGGCATCCAGAACCACGGCACCGGCGACGACGCCTCGTTCCGCAACATCCGGATCAAGGAGCTGGGCGGCACCACGCCGACCAACGGCACCGGCCCGATCAAGGGTCTGGCCGGCAAGTGCCTGGACGTCCGCAACGGTGCCACCGCCGACGGCACCCAGATCCAGATCTTCACCTGCAACGGCAGCGCCCGCCAGACCTGGACGGTCACCCCGAACGGCCCGATCAAGGCGCTGGGCAAGTGCCTGGACGTCTCGGGCGGCGGCACCGCCAACGGCACAAAGATCCAGCTCTGGACCTGCACCGGTGGCAGCCCGCAGGTCTGGTCGTCGCAGTCCGACGGCACCCTGCGCAACCCGGCGTCGGGCAAGTGCCTGGACGTCTCCGGCAACAACTCGGCCGACAACACCGTGGTCCTGCTCTGGACGTGCAGCTCCTCCGCCCCCAACCAGAAGTGGACCCTCCCCCAGTAACCCCACCCGGCCCCGTCCCACCCGACCGCCGGCCCGCCTGCCGCCGACAGGCGGGCCGGCGGCCGGACTGAGCATCGGTGATCAAGAGGTTTGCGTCACACGGATCGCCCCGTCGTGACGCAAACCTCTTGATCGTCGTGGGCGGGTGGGTGGGTGGGGGAGAGGGGTTTCGTGGGGGGTGGGGTGGGCTTAGAGTGGTGGGCGGCGACCTGTGGGTGGCCGGTGACCCGACGGGAGGCGCAACCCGTTGGGCCCAGGTGCGTGTGCACCCACCGGTGACCCGGCACGGCCGTCGACGCACCGGCCCGGCCCGGTCACCCTCGCCCCGGTCAGCTCAGGAATCCCCACCACAACAGGGGAGACAGACGATGGCGCGACCGATCACGCTCTTCACCGGCCAGTGGGCCGACCTGCCGTTCGACGAGGTCTGTCGACTCGCCTCCGAATGGGGCTACGACGGGCTGGAGATCGCCTGCTGGGGCGACCACTTCGAGGTCGACAAGGCGCTCGCCGACGACTCGTACGTCGAGCGCAAGCGGGAGACGCTGGCCAAGCACAACCTGAAGGTCTTCACGATCTCCAACCACCTGGTGGGCCAGGCCGTCTGCGACCACCCGATCGACGAGCGGCACCAGGACATCCTGCCCGCCCGGATCTGGGGCGACGGCGAACCCGAGGGGGTACGCCGGCGGGCCGCCGAGGAGATCAAGGACACCGCCCGTGCGGCGGCGAAGCTCGGCGTGGACACGGTGGTCGGCTTCACCGGGTCGTCGATCTGGCACACGCTGGCGATGTTCCCGCCGGTGCCGCCGGCGATGATCGAGCGCGGCTACCAGGACTTCGCCGACCGGTGGAACCCGATCCTCGACGTCTTCGACGAGGTGGGGGTGCGGTTCGCCCACGAGGTGCACCCCAGCGAGATCGCGTACGACTACTACACCACCAAGCGGACGCTGGAGGCGATCGACCACCGGCCCGCGTTCGGGCTCAACTGGGACCCGTCGCACTTCGTGTGGCAGGAGCTGGACCCGGTGAACTTCATCTTCGACTTCGCCGACCGGATCTACCACGTCGACTGCAAGGACGCGAAGGTGCGCACCGGGGACGGTCGGCGTGGCCGGCTCGCCTCCCACCTGCCCTGGGCCGACCTGCGGCGCGGCTGGGACTTCGTCTCCACCGGCCACGGTGACGTGCCCTGGGAGGACTGCTTCCGGGCGTTGAACGCCATCGGGTACACCGGGCCGATCTCGGTGGAGTGGGAGGACGCCGGGATGGACCGGCTGGTCGGCGCGCCGGAGGCGCTGGAGTTCGTCCGCCGGCTGGCGTTCGACGCCCCGACGGCGGCGTTCGACGCGGCGTTCAGCAGCGGCAAGGACTGAGACACCCGTCGGGCCGGTCGCCACGCGGCGACCGGCCCGACGACGTACGGACGATCAGAGGGTGCTGCCGTTGGTGCCGGTGCCCGGCGCCTTCGGCTTCGGGGTGGTGGTGGTCGAGCTGGTCGGGCTGACGCCCGACTTGGCGCCGACGGTGGCCGGGGTGCCGGCGAAGGCGTCGTCGGCCGGGGTCAGCTCCGGCTTGCCGCCGTTGCCGGTGTGCAGCTTCTCGCCGAGCTTCGACTGGCCGAGCTTGTCCTTGCCCTCGCTGTACAGGCGGGTGGCCTGGGCCTGGGCGACCCCGGCTGCCTCCTGGACGGTCGGGTGGTCGAGCACCTTGCGGCCCCGCACGACCAGCTCCTCGTACTTCTCCCGGCCGGCACGGGCGCCCAGGACGAAGCCCGCAGCCAGCCCGCCAAGAAACATGATCTTTCCGCGCATGGCGGCTCCTTCCGTACCTGACGCTCCCGTCGCTCCCGCCGGTGGTGCCCGGTCGGGACCGACCATCGTCGCGCCCCACGTTTTCCTCGGTCGACAGCTAACTACCCATCCTGCTCCGCAGTCATACCTGGTTGTGCCGGGATGACGAATTGTCCGCATTGTGAGCGTAGATCGTTCCGGGCGGTAGCGCGGTGGTCGAATGCGGTAACCCCCTGGACCGAACCCCCCCGAAGTCCTGTACTCTTGTGCCGTCGCCGAGCGCCGGAGAGATCCGGAACGACGCGGCGCAGCAGTCCCCCGTAGCTCAATTGGCAGAGCAGCCGGCTGTTAACCGGCAGGTTTTTGGTTCGAGTCCAAACGGGGGAGCCCAGCCTTCCACTCCCGCCCGTCGGCCCCGCCGACGGGCGTTTCCGCGTATCCCGGCCCCCGCCACCGACGGCCCCAGCTGCTGACGAACCGTGCCGCCGCGACCGGGCCGGATGGGCGGTTTCCGCCCCGGAGAGCGTATCCGGACGGCAGGATGACGGATGTCGACCCGGGCTCCCGCCGCGTCGACCGCCGCGTCGACTAAAGGGGTGGACCGGGATGGCCGGTGGACGGGGCCGGGGCGCGGCCACGCTGACCGCCGTGGCGGTCGTCCTGGCCTGGCTGGTCGTCGGCGGCATCGCCGGACCGTACGCCGGCAGGCTGAGCGACGTCGCCACCAACGACAACGCCGCCTTCCTGCCCGCCGACGCCGAGGCGACCCGGGCCCAGGACCTCGCCGCCGGCTTCGTCGCCCGACCCACCACCCCGGCCCTGGTGGTGTACGCGCGCAGCACCGGCATCACCGGTGCCGACAAGGAACGGGCGGTCGCCGACAGCACCCGGTTCGCCCAGGTCAACGGGGTGGCAGGGCCGCTGCCCCCACCGATCCCCAGCCAGGACGGGCAGGCCCTGCAGGTGGTGGTGCCGATCGACGACGCCGAGGGCGAACAGATCGGCCGGGTGGTCGACGAGTTACGGGGCATCGCCGGCGGCGACCGGGACGGGCTCACCGTGGACGTCGCCGGCCCGGCCGGCCTGCTCGCCGACCTGATCGAGGTCTTCTCGGCCATCGACGGGCCACTGCTGCTGGTCACCCTGGTCGTGGTCCTGATCATCCTGCTGGTCGTCTACCGCAGCCCGGTGCTGTGGGTCTTCCCGCTGCTGGCGGCGGGGATGTCGTACGCGCTGGCGGCGGTCTTCGTCTACCAGTTGGCCGAGCACGACGTGATCAAGCTGAACGGGCAGGCGCAGGGCATCCTCACCGTGCTCGTCTTCGGCGCCGGCACCGACTACGCGCTGCTGCTGATCGCCCGCTACCGGGAGGAACTGCACCGGCACGAGCGGCCCTGGGACGCGATGCGTACCGCCTGGCGGGGTGCCGCCCCGGCCATCGCCGCCTCCGGGGCCACCGTCATCGTGAGCCTGCTCTGCCTGCTGCTGTCCAGCCTCAACTCCAACCGGGCGCTCGGCCCGGTGGCCGCCATCGGCATCGCCGCCACCCTGCTGGTGATGCTGACGTTCCTGCCCGCGCTGCTGGTGCTCGGCGGCAGGTGGGCGTTCTGGCCGCGTACCCCCGGGGTGGACCGGGCGGACCCGCAGGCCGAACACGGGGTGTGGGCCCGCATCGCCAGGTTCGTCGCCCGCCGGGCCCGGGTGGTGTGGCTGACCACCGCCGTGGTGCTGGCGTTGCTCACCCTCGGCCTCACCCAGCTCGGGGCCACCACCCTCGGCCAGTCCGAACTGTTCGCCGACCGCACCGACTCCGTAGCCGGGCAGGAGGTGATCGCCAGGCACTACCCGGGCGGCACCGGCAGCCCGGCGACCGTCTTCACCCGGCAGCAGACCGCCGGACAGGTCGCCCAGGTCGCGCAGGGCGTGCCCGGGGTGGCCGCCGTACGCCCGGTGACCCGGCGGGACCAAACCGGCCCGCCCGACCCGGACGCCCCGCCGCTGGTGGTCGACGGACGGGTGCAACTGGAGGCGACCCTGACCGACCCACCGGACAGCGACGCCGCCGCCCGGACCATCCGCAACCTGCGCGAGGCGGTGCACCGGGTGCCGGACGCCGACGCCGTGGTCGGCGGGTTCACCGCCATCGACGTGGACACCTCCGACGCCTCCACCCGGGACCGCAACGTCATCATCCCGGTCGTCCTCGTGGTGATCACCGTGATCCTGGCGCTGCTGCTGCGGGCGCTGGTCGCGCCGGTGCTGCTGATCGCGACGGTGGTGCTGTCCTTCCTGGCCACCCTCGGGCTCTGCGCGCTGGTCTTCACCCACCTGCTGGACTTCCCCGGGGTCGACGCGTCGTTCCCGCTGTTCGCCTTCGTCTTCCTGGTCGCGCTGGGCATCGACTACAACATCTTCCTGATGAGCCGGGTCCGTGAGGAGTCCGCCCGGCGGGGCACCCGGGCCGGGGTGCTGGCCGGGCTCACCGTCACCGGCGGGGTGATCACCTCGGCCGGTATCGTGCTCGCCGCCACCTTCTCGGCGCTCGCCGTGCTCCCGCTGGTGGTGCTCGTCGAGTTGGGTGTGGCGGTCGCCGTCGGGGTACTGCTGGACACCATCGTGGTCCGCTCGCTGCTGGTGCCCGCCCTGTCGTACGACATCGGGCCCATGGTGTGGTGGCCGAGCCGACTGTCCCGGTCGGCGCGCGACGACACGGAGGTGGCACATGGTCGCTGAGACGGACGTGGTGATCGTCGGCGGTGGTCTCGCCGGGCTGGCGGTCGCCCGCCGGCTGCACCGGGCCGGGGTGCCCTGGCGGCTGCTGGAGGCCGGCGACCGGATCGGCGGCCGGGTCGCCACCGACGCGGTCGACGGCTACCTGCTCGACCGGGGCTTCCAGGTGCTCAACACCGCCTACCCGAGACTCGGCACCCTGCTCGACCCGGGCACCCTCGATTTGGGCTGGTTCACCTCCGGGGTGCTGGTCCGCCGCGGCGACCGGCTCGACCGGCTGGTCCACCCGGTACGCGAACCCGGCGGCACACCCGCCACCGTGCTCGCCGGCGTCGGCTCACTGGCCGACCGGCTGCGCTTCGCGGCCCTCGCCACCGGCTGCGCCACCCTGCCGGCACACCGGCTGCTCGGCGCGCCGGAGACCACCAGCGAGACCGCCCTGCGCCGGGCCGGGCTGTCCGACACCATCATCGAGGAGCTGATCCGGCCGTTCCTGTCCGGCGTGCTGATCGACCGGGAACTGGAGACCTCCAGCCACGTGCTGGCGATGATCCTGCGGTCCTTCGTCCGGGGCCGGATCGGCCTGCCCGCCCGGGGGATGGCCGCGCTGCCGCAGGCCGTGGCCGCGCCGCTGCCCGCCGACCTGGTCACCTGCGACACCCCGGTCACCTCGGTCGCCCCCGGCCGGGTCCGCACCCCGGCCGGTGAGATCACCTGCCGCGCCGTCGTGGTCGCCGCCGACCCGACGGCGGCGACCACGCTGCTGCCCACCCTGCCCCGGGTACGCACCCACAGCTACACCACCTACTACCACAGCGCCCCCGAGTCGCCACTCGACGAACCGATCCTGCTCGTCGACGGCGACCGGCGGGAACTCGTCGCCAACACGGTGGTGGTCAGCCGGGCCGCGCCGTCGTACGCCCCGCCCGGCCGGCACCTCGTGGCGACCTCCGTGGTCGGTCCCACCGCCCCGCCCGAGCCGACGATCCGGGCCGAACTCGACCGGCTCTACGGACGCTCCACAGCGGACTGGGAACACCTGACGACGGTGTCGGTCCCCGAGGCGCTGCCCGCCGCGCCACCCCCACAGGGACGGCTGCGCAAGCCGGTGGCGCTCGGCGGAGGGATCTTCGTGGCCGGTGACCACCGGGACAGCCCGTCCATCCAGGGGGCTCTGGCCAGCGGCTGGCGTACGGCCGGTTCGGTGCTCGCGGAACTGCGCGCGGCGGGCTGATTCGGGTGCCACCGCAGCCGCTGCTGACTGTTATCCTCGCGTAGCCCATCGTGCCGAACGGTGCCGACGGGTGGCACCGCTTCGGCGGTGGCCGGTGGTCCGTCGGGCGGGTTACGATCCGGCGCGGTACGGGGGCGGTAGCTCAGCCGGTTAGAGCAGGGGACTCATAATCCCTCGGTCGCGGGTTCGAACCCCGCCCGCCCCACCAGCGAACGGATGTCCGGGCCGGCGGGGCGTAGGGGTGCGGAAGCGCAGGCCGCGACCGGTGTGTCCGTGCCCGGTACTGTCAGTCCTGGCCGCCGCGGTACTCGTACAGGCCGTCGATCATCCTGCGTTTGAGCGCCGGCACCCGGTCGACCACGCGCAGGTAGCCGCGCATGCCGGCCAGCGCGACGCGACCCAGCACCGGCTTGTGGACCAGGGCGTCGGCGGTCATCTGCTCCCGCGAGTCGCGGACGGCCTGGAAGCCGTACTCGATCATCCGGGTCTCGTAGTCGTGGACGGCCTCGACCAGCCCCTTGCGCCCGTCGCGGACGAGCGTCAGCTCGTCGGTCAGGCGCTGCGCGTCGCGCAGCGCGGTGTTGGCGCCGACCCCCCGACCCGGTGTCATGGTGTGGATGGCGTCGCCGAGCAGGGTGACGTTCGTGCTGGGCCAGGCCGGGATCGGCACCGAGGTGCGGATGGTGATGGCGAACGCGGTGCTCGGGTCGCCGAGGGTGAACAGCTGGCGCAGCCGGGGGCTCCACGTCGGGGTCATCCGCAGGGCGGCACGGATGAGGTCGTCGCCGCCGTAGGTCGTGATGTCGGCCGGGAACTTGTCGGCCGCCGCCGCGATGCCCCAGTTGAGGTAGTCACGGGTGTTGTCGAACAGCAGGCCGGGCCAGCGCGCCAGCAGTTCGTCGTCGTTCCTCGGCCGGCCCTGCTGGTCCCAGGGGAATTCCATCCAGTGCAGGATGCAGGACTTGCCGCCGGGCGCGAGGACCATGCCGATGCCGGGGAAGAACCGCGTCGGCAGCAGCGCCGTGGTCCGGGGCGTCATCGGCACCTTGGCGGCGATCGCGATGATGCCGGTGTCCTCGGTGCGGGCGTGGGGGAGGTACTGGCGGCGTACCGCCGAGTTGACGCCGTCCGCCGCCACCAGCAGGTCGCCGGTCGCGGTGGTCCCGTCGGCGAAGTGCGCGATGACGCGACCGTCGGCCTGGTGCTGGTAGCGGACGAAGGTCTTGTCGAAGTGGATGACGTCCTGCATGCCGGTGAAGAGCACCTGGCGCAGGGTCATCCGGCTCACCGACCTCTCGACGTCGACGTCGTCGGTGGCCGGGCGCAGGGGCAGCGCGAGCGTCGGCCGGAGCCGCTCGTCGAAGAACACGAAGTGTTCCGGCGCGCGGGCGCAGGTCGCCACGAACGTGCGGTAGAGCTGGTCGGGCAGGCACGCCTTGAGGGCCCGGCTGCCGTGCGGGTCGATGCCGACCCGGTAGCCGTGCAGGCCGTCGCCGCGGGTGCGGTCCCGCTCGTAGACGGCGACGTTGATGCCGGCTTGCCGCAGGCCGTGTGCCAGGCACATGCCGCCGGTCCCGGCGCCGATCACGAGTACGTCCATGTCCCCGCTCCTCTAGAAACTCTGATTACTAGATAATCTAGATACTGTACGACGGTTGGCTAGAATTTCCCACCATGGGTCTGGCGGAGCAGCTCGGCGAGGCGATGCAGGCGTACCAGCGCGCGGTCGACGTGCTCGATCAGCGCGCCGCCGACCTGCTCGGCCTGAACCGCACGGACATGCGCTGCCTCGAGCTGCTGTTCGCGCCGGAGCCGCCGAGCCCCGGCGAGCTGGCCGCCGCGGCCGGGATGACGACCGGGGGCGTCACGACCGCGATCGACCGGCTGGAACGCGCCGGGTACGCGACCCGGGAACGCGACAGCGCCGACCGTCGTCGGGTGACCGTCCGGCCCACCGAGGCGGCCAACCGGAAGGTCGGCGCGATCTACGGGCCGATCGTGACCGACGGGCAGAGGTTCCTGCGGCGGTACGACGACGAGACGCTGGCGCACATCCTCGAATTCATCACGCACGCCACGCAGAGCTGTCACGAGCACGCCGAGCGGCTGGGCCGGTAGCGGGTCCTCGTGGGTGGTTCACGGCATCGCTGAAGGGCCTTCAGGGGCCGCCTGGCGGCCCCGGCGGCGTGGCGCGGGGCGAGGCGGCGGAGCCTGGTCGGAAGGCTGCCCGGGTGGACGGGCGCGGCGTTCCCGGCGGGCGACGGCGGCGGGGAAACAGCAAAGGCAGGGAGTCAGACTCTCCCTGCCACTTCTAACATATATCGCACCCCGGGCCTTGTGGCAAGACCCCGGTGGCGGTGCAGAATCTCCAGTCGACGCCAGAACCTGGCGAAATCCGAGATTCGCGAAGCATGCGTTGGTTTCGACGTATCAGGCGACGCGAGCAGTCGAACGGGGAATCCATGATCGACGTGACCATCGTGGGCGGTGGGCCGACCGGCCTGATGCTGGCCACCGAGCTGCGGCTGCACGACGTACGGGTGGTGGTGCTGGAGCGCGACGCCGAGCCGACCAGCGTGGTGCGCTCGCTCGGCATGCACGTGCGCAGCATCGAGCTGCTGGACCAGCGGGGCCTGCTGGAGCGGTTCCTCGCGCACGGCAAGCAGTTCCGGATCGGCGGCTACTTCGCCGGGATCGCCAAGGACTGGCCGTCGGGAATGGACACCGCGCACGACTACATCCTCGGCATCCCGCAGCCGGTCACCGAGCGGCTGCTCGCCGAGCACGCCACCGCGGTCGGCGTCGAGATCCGGCGGGGCACGGAACTGGTCGGGCTGAGCCAGGACGAGGACGCGGTGACCGCCGAGCTGGCCGACGGCACCCGGCTGCGTACCCGCTATCTCGTCGGCTGCGACGGCGGCCGCAGCACGGTGCGCAAGCTGCTGGGTGTCGGATTTCCCGGTGAGCCCACCAGGAACGAGACGCTGCTGGGCGTGATGGAGCTGACCGCGCCACCCGACGAGGTCGTCGCGGTGATGACCCGGGTGCGCAGGACGCAGCTACGGTTCGGGGTCGGCCCGGTCGGGGACGGCGAGGGGTTGTACCGCGTCGTCGTACCGGCGGCCGGGGTGAGTGAGGACCGGGCGGTCCCACCGACCATCGAGGACTTCCGGCAGCAGTTGCGGGCGACCGCCGGCACGGACTTCGGGGTGCACTCGCCCCGCTGGCTGTCCCGCTTCGGCGACGCCACCCGGCTGGCCGAGCAGTACCGGGTCGACCGGGTGCTGCTGGCCGGCGACGCGGCACACGTGCACCCGCCGTTGGGCGGGCAGGGGCTCAACCTCGGTCTCCAGGACGCGTTCAACCTGGGCTGGAAGCTGGCCGCGCAGGTCGCCGGGTGGGCACCGGCGGACCTGCTGGACACCTACCAGGCGGAGCGCCGGCCGGTGGCGGCGGACGTGCTCGACAACACCCGCGCGCAGACGGAGCTGATGTCGCTGGCGGCGGGTCCGCAGGCGGTGCGTCGGCTGCTGACCGAGCTGATGGACTTCGAGCAGGTGAACCGGTACCTGATCGAGAAGATCACCGCGATCTCGGTCCGCTACGACCTCGGTGCGGACCACGACCTGGTCGGCCGGCGGCTGCGGGACGTGGAACTGAAGCGGGGACGCCTCTACGGGCTGATGCACCGGGGCCGGGGGCTGTTGCTGGACCAGACCGGGGAACTCTCGGTGGAGGGCTGGACCGACCGGGTCGACCGCGTCGTCGACGTCAGCGGCGAACTGGAGGTGCCCGCGCTGCTGCTGCGGCCCGACGGGCACGTGGCGTGGGCGGGTGACGACCGGCGGGAGCTGCGCGACCGGCTGTGCCGGTGGTTCGGCGTCGCCACCGCGGCCCAGGACCTGTCCGGGCCCGGCCGTTCCGGCCGGTAGGGCCGGCGTCAGGGTGCGTCGGGCCGGGTCGTGCCGTCGCCGCCGTTGCGCTGGGCGGCCCGCAGTGCGGCGTGCATCTCCCAGGGTGCCTGGGGCAGCGCGCGGCCGGTTTCGAGCAGGGACTTCAGGTTGGCCATGACCGCGGGCCAGCCGGCGGAGACCGCGTCGAAGTCCTCGTCGGACGGCAGGTTCACGTGCGTGACGGTCAGCCGGACGATGTCCCGGTGCGGTTCGATGAGGAAGGTGACCGTGGAGGCGTCCGGCCCGGCCTCGGCGTCGACGTCGCCGAAGGTCATGACCAGCCGGGTCGGCGGGGTCGCGTCGAGGACCGTGCCGCCGCCGTCGGCGATGCCCGAGCCGTCGGTGCGTCGGTGTTCCCACCGGGAGCCGGGTCGCCAGTCGGAGACGTTGTGGTGACCCCAGTACGTGCCGGTCAGGTCGGCGTCGGTCAACGCCTCCCAGACCCGCTCCGGGGTGGCGTGGATGTAGGTCACGTACACGAAGGTGGGCTTGGTGACGGTCATCTGCGGCTCCTCGGCCTGTCGGCGGATCGCGTCGAGCACCCGTAGCCGGGGTTCCTCGAACGCGGCGATCCATCGCTGCGGCAACTCGTGGATGGGGACCGGGTTGAGGTAGTGCCACCTCTCCCGGCCGCGTCGGACGGCGTTGACCAGGTTGGCCTCCTGCAACACGCCGAGGTGTTGCGTCACCGACTGCCGGGTGATGGCGAGTTGGGCACAGAGTTGGCCGAGGGTCTGACCGTCCTGGCGGCGGAGGCTGTCGAGCAACCGGCGACGTGTCGGGTCGGCGAGCGCCTTGAACACCTTGTCCATGTCGCCGGCCATGACCAGCATTATGCAGGCATCTGCCTGCCTAATGTCAAGCGAGGTGCCGTCGGCGGCGGGCAGGGTGGGCGGCCCGCGCACCGGATCCGGGAGCCGGGCGCGGAAAGCTCCCCCGCCCGGTGACCGGGCGGGGGAGCGGATCATCCGGTACGGGCCACGTGGCCCGTACCGGATGACAGGGTCGCACCTGGAGAGGTGGACCGGGTCGGTCAGGCGACCGTGCAGGCCGCGCCGTTGAGGGTGAACGAGGAGGGCTTGGCGGTGTTGCCGGTGTGGTTGGCCTGGAAGCCGATGTCGATCGAGCCGCCGGCCGGGATGGTGCCGTTGTAGCTGGCGTTACGGGCCGTCACCTGCCCCGACGAGGGGGAGTAGGTGGCGTTCCAGCCGGAGGTGATGCTCTGCCCGCCGGGCAGCGTGAACACCAGGGACCAGCCGGTCACGGCGCTGGAGCCGGTGTTGGTGATGGTCAGGTTCTCGGTCAGGCCGCTGTTCCAGGCGTTGACGCTGGCGGTGACCCGGCAGGCCCCGGAGCTGGGCGGCGGGGTGGTGGTTGGCGGGGGCGTGGTGGGCGGCGGGGTGGTGGGCGGCGGGGTGGTCGGCGGGGGCGTGGTCGGCGGCGGGGTGGTGGGCGGCGGCGTGGTCGGGGTCGGGTTGGTCAGGCCGAAGAACTGGAGGGCGACGGCGGCCATCCCACCGGAGGGCAGGCTGTGCCCCGCCCCCTGGACGCTGTACGCCTCGACGAGCACGTTGCCGCTG
The DNA here is from genome assembly GCF_049863385.1 of Micromonospora sp. WMMD723. Lineage (NCBI taxonomy): Bacteria > Bacillati > Actinomycetota > Actinomycetes > Micromonosporales > Micromonosporaceae > Micromonospora > Micromonospora sp. WMMD723. The sequence continues at coordinate 371,196 of NZ_JBMKNR010000001.1, read as the reverse complement.
GCGTCGGCGTAGCGGCGGCGGTTCCAGTTGGCCTGGGGGGTGTCGGTGGAGGTGGGCGTCTGGCTGAGCCCGAACACGTTCGTCCACTGCTCGATGGTCTCCTGGAGCAGCGAGTACGGCACCAGGGTGTCGGCGGTGCCGTGCCACAGCTGCACCTTCGGCCGGGGGCCGGTGTAGCCGGGGTACGCCTGCTGACGGACCGCGTCGCCCCACTGCTGCGGGGTACGGTTCATGTTCCCGCCGGTGCACTGGCTGGCGCCGGGCGGGTAGTCGGCCGCGTTGGCGAAGCAGTTGTAGGGCACCCCCATGAAGGCGGCCCCGGCGGCGAACACGTCCGGGTAGACCGCCAGCATGTGGTTGGTCATCATGCCGCCGGACGAGCTGCCGGTGGCGAACACCCGGCGGGGGTCGCCGCCGTACTGCCGCTCGGTGTAGTTGATCATCGAAACGATCGACACGGGGTCGCTGCCGCCGCCCCGGCGCTTCGCGGCGTCCGACCAGGTGTCGAAGCAGTTGCCGAAACCGGCCTGCTGGGTCGCCGACGGGTAGATCACGATGTAGCCGTACCGGTCGGCGAGCGAGGCGAACTCGCTGCTGGAGTAGAAGCCGGGACCGGTGCCGCCGCAGCCGTGCATGGCCACCACGATCGCCGGGTTGGTCGGGCGGGTGTTCGGCACGTAGATGTGCATCCGCATCCGACCGGGGTTGTCGCCGAAGTTTGTCACCTCGACCAGCGACGCGGCGTACGCCGGCTGGAGCGTCGGTACCACCAGGGCGGCTGCCGCCACGGTGGCGACCAGCGGCGCCGCCAGGGCGAGCAGCAGTCTCCGTCTGATTCTCATGGGCGTGACTCCCTCACAGGTTGAGATCGGCCGCGCGACCGTGCGGCACGGGTACGCCCGGATGCCCGTGTCGTCCGCGCCGGCCCACTACGTCCGGCATGCCCTGCCCCGGCCCTAGGGCATTGCATGGCACTTAGTGTTCTCCTCGGTCCCACAAGTGTCAATCGAATGGCCTCGATACACTTGACGGTCACCGGTTCCGCGCCCGGGTCCACCCCGGACCGCGTTTGGTAGGCGGGCACCGGTGCGCCGTCTACAGTCGGTGCCACCGTCGCCCAGCCGAGCCCGGAGCGTCCCAGTGCCACACCCGTTCGACATCGAGGAGATCTTCCCCGACGACGGGGACCACCCGGTGCGGCTGCCCCGCCGGCAGGCCGGCAACTCGCCCCAGGGCGTCGCGGTGACCCTGCTGGCCGACTACACGCTGCGGACCCGGGCGTGGCTGCCGTCCGCCGCCATCGTCGCGCTGCTCGCCGAGTCCGACGTCAGCCTCGCCGGCGCGCGGACCGTGATCAGCCGGCTGGCCCGCCGGGGCGTACTGGAGGGCAGCCGGCAGGGGCGGCGCAGCTCGTACCGGCTCAGCCGGTCCGCCGCGGTCAGCCTCTCCGTCGGCGGCAGCTGGGTGATGGCCGCGACCACCACCACCCAACCGTGGGACGAGTGCTGGACCCTCGTCGCGTTCTCCCTGCCCCAGGAGCGCAGCGCGCAACGACGTGCCCTGCGCGGCCAGCTCCGGTGGCTGGGCTACGCGCCGCTGTACGACGGACTGTGGATCTCGCCGCACGAGCTGACCCCGAAGGCACGGGCCCAGCTCACCCAGCTCCACCTCGGCGCGGTCACCGTGTTCCGGGGCCGCCGGGTCGACCTCGACGCGGTCGCCGGCCGCGATCCGCTCGACGCCTGGGACGTCGCGGCGGTCGCCGAACAGTACGAGAGCTTCCTGCGACGCTGGCGGCCCCTGCTGCCACGGATCGCCGCCGGCCGGGTCGACGGCGCCGAGGCGGTCCGGGCCCGCACCGAGGTGATGGACACCTTCCGGCGGTTCCCCACCCTCGATCCGCAGCTACCGCTGCGGCTGCTGCCCGCCGGCTGGCTGCGCGGCCCCGCCCGGGAGACCTTCGCCGCCGTCTACGACGGGCTCGCCGACACCGCCGAGCGGCACGTCCGGGCCGTCGTCGCCCGGTTCGCCGACGGCACGTACGCCGCCGACGTGCGGGCGCACAGCACCGCCGACCTCCTCGCCGGGGTGTGCGCCACCGAAGCCCGCACTCCCGCCCCACCCGCAGTCGCCACCGACCTGGCGGAGTCGTCCCCGGCGCACTGACCCGGCCACTGCCGGCCCCACGGCCCGCTCAGAGTTTCAGCCCCTCGACGGTGCCCAGGTCGTACCAGGTGAGGGAGAAGGGGCTGTCGCCGGACGGCACGACCGGGAACACGCCCCAGCTCTCCAGGACCGCGCCGGGCCGCAGGGTGAAATCCGTGCCGGGCCGCTGCGACGCGCAGTACGTGTCGACCGGGAAGACCTGCCGCCCGTCGTCCATGGTCAGATGCGACGACCGGAGATCCGCCGTCCGGGCCGGGCAGCTGAGCACCCAGCCGCCGGGGGACCGGGTCGTATAGCGCAGCTGCACCCGCAGCGTACCCGCCGTCACCTCCAGACCCGTGACGGTCGCCGTGTTCTGCCCGTCGTCGTAGAGGAGGCGACTCATCTGCCGTGGGCTGGCCTCCGGCGACGCCGAAGCGACCGCGCCGGGCGCGGCGGTCGACGGGGCGGGGCTGCCGGACGCCGGCTGCGTGGGCCCGGAGGCGGTTGCCCCGGCCGGTGCCGCCGCGTCCCGACCCGGCCCGGTCGGCTCCGGCTTGTTGAGCGTGATCCAGACCACGGCGGCGGCCCCCAGCACCACGATGACGACGATGCCGACGATCAACCCGACCAGATGCTTGCGCAACATCGATGATCCTTACTGCCGGTGAACAGGCTCCTTCCACGCTAGATCCCGGTGGCAAGATCCGCAGGTCGGCGGGGTCGTCGAGCTCACCGGCGGCGGGCCCGTTCCAGCACCTCCTCGACGGTGAGCGGGCTGCGCGGATGGTGACTGAGCGACAGCGGGGTGCGGATCTTCACCGGTGCGGCGCCCTCGGCGGCGAGATAGAACTCGCCGGTGCCGAGCCGGGCGACGTCGAGGATGTCGCCTCCCTTCGCCTTGGCCATCTCCCGGGCGGCCTCGATCTGGATCGGGCTGTTCAGCCGGCCGTAGAGCTGGGTCGCCGCGTTGCCCGGGATGCGGTTGTGCAGCCCCTTGGGCGCCTGGGTGGCGAAGACCAGGCCCAGGCCGTACTTGCGGGCCTGGGCCGCCAGCGCCAGCGTGCTCTGGGTGCACGGTGTCATCGCGCCGGACGGGGCGAACGTCTGCGCCTCGTCCATCACCAGCAGCCCGAGCAGCGGGCGGTCGTTCGCCGGGTGTTTCCTGATCCAGGCGAACAGCGCCATCTGCAACTGGTTGACGAAGCCCTGCCGGGCCTCGTCGGACTGCAGCCCGACGAGGCTGACGACGGAGATCCGGGCCCGCGCGCCGGGGGCGGGGGTGAGCAGCAGGCCCGGGTCCATCGGGCTGCCCTCGCCACCGAACAGCGGATCGTTGACCATCGCCGCCGCCAGCGACTGCGCGATCCCCACGCCGATCTTGTCGGCCCCGTCGATGTCCAGCAGCCCGTCCGGCAGGTCGGCGAGGGTGTCGATCAGGCCCTGCACCCGGCTGCCGCCGCGCCGGCCGTAGTGCTCGACGGCCTTACGCAGCACGGCGAGCCCCAGGTGGACCTTGTTGGTGCGACCGGTCAGCTGGGCGCGGGGCGCGAGCGACGCGACAGCCGCCTCCACGGCCTCGTGGAACTCGTCGGGGTCGTCGCGCACGCCACGGAAGTCCGGCAGCGGCTGGAAGCTCAGCGGGCGACCCGACGACCGGCGTGGCGTCCACACCAGCACGTCGGTCCCGGCGAGGTAGTCCCGGGCCTTCCCGGCGTCCCCGGCGCGCCACTGCGGCGGCGGCTCCGGCCACCCGTCGCCGAGGCGGGCCAGGTCGTTGTTGGGATCGAGGACGATGGCGGAGACCCCGGCGAGGGCACACTCCTCCAGGACGCGCCGGATCAGCACGGTCTTGCCGGACCCGGAGCCGGCGAAGATGGTGGTGTGCTTGCGCAGGGCCTCGAGCGGGAGGGACACGGGCCGGTCGGTGCGGTGGTCGTACCCCACGGTCAGCCGCGGACCGGACTCATCGCTGCCGGCCGGTGGAGGATCAACCTCGCCCGAGTCGGACCTCCCGCCGGCCGTCCCCGCGTCGACCGATTCCACCTCGGTCGGTGTCGTCTCGGTCGCTCCTGCGGTGACCGGTCCGGTGTGGTTCGGTCGTACCGCTGAACCGGCTTTGTGGTCACCGGGAGCATCGGGGAGCCAGTCGTCGGCGGAGGCGAGGGCCTGCTGCAATACGGAGAGGTCCCGTGTCGGTTGACGGGTGGTCAACCAACCCTGGATGTCGACGGGGGACTCCGCGAGCATGACCCGGAGGGCTCCAAGGATGCGGAGATCCTCGTGGTCCAGCGGCAGGATCGTCCCGCCGGCCTGAGTGAACGCAGTGATAGCCTGCCGGGTCTTGGCCCCGCTCGACCAGGCCCCGTTGCGGAGCAGGAAGAGCTTACGGCGGGCCACCCGCGCGTCGAGCCCCGCCACTGTGCACGCCTTGCGGAGCCGGGCCAGCGCGGCGATGGCGTGGTGCTCCTCGCTGATCGCCCGGAAACACCAATGGACCTGGTCCTCGGTGGTTTCGTCGAGGGTGAGCCGGAGCCGGGCGTGCAGCGGTGGCTGGGCGCTCGGGGCTGGATCTACGCTGAACGATCCGCTCTGTTCGCCGCGCGTCATCACCCAGGCGGTCAGCCCCGCCGCGAGCAGCGCGGGGACCGTGCTGTCCTCGCTGTCGCGTGCCAGCGGGCCGGAAACGTCTACCTCGCTCTTGAGCTGGGCGAATCTCGCGTCGAAGCGGTCGAGATCCTCGACGGCGGGCAGGCTCGGGCCATGAGGTTGCGGCGCTGCCGCAGCACCGAGCCGGGTCAGCTCCCGCACCTCACCGGCGGCGACGCAGGCCCGGATGTGCCGGTCGATGTCGATCAGCAACTGCCGGGGCGTCATTTGCTCGGCCTGCGCGAAGGCTTCCGGCCGCACCGGCCACGACGGATACGGCGGTACGAAGCCGCGTTCGGTGAACCGGGCGGCGAACCGTCGCTCGACGATCTTGCAGGCAAGTGTGGCGTCGTGGATGGTGGTGAGCCGGGGTGCCATCCGGAACCGGTCGCTCACCGTCCCAACCGTTCTGCTCCTGATGATCGTCCACGAGGTCGGCAGGCAGGCCACCAGGGTGAGCGTTCGGCGGGTGAGCTGGCGCAGCGACATCAGGCCGTCGGCGATCCGGGCGTGCACGGCGGCCTGCTCCGGGTCGTCCCGCACGTCGGGCCGGGCGTGCAGGGCATCACCGGCAGCCACGGACTGCGCGATCAGGGTGTCGATCTGGTCGACGGCGATCACGGACGGGCCGGTGAGGGCCAGCAGCCAGGAGAGTTCCTGGACGATCTGCTGCGCGCTGCGGGGTGCCCGCCGCATGCCCCAGGCACTGCGTTCGCCTGGCTCCCCCTCTTCCCCGGAGGTGAAGTAGTTCTCCGCGATGTCCCGATGGCTCACGTCTTCCGAGGCGCTCAACGCAAGGGCGCGGGCCGTTTCCCGGCAGGCGCGGGCCACGTGAGGCGCGTACCCGACGAGCCCTTCGACGAACGCGTCAAGGGCCGTCCGGGTCAGCTCGGTGTCACCCATCACGGCCCGGCGGACCGACCGGGGTGCCCCGACCATCGAGGAGAGCCGGCGCAGCAGCAACCGGAGCTGGCTCTCGCTGCCGGGCACCGGCCGGGACAGCCCGTCGAGCATGGCGGCGAGCACGCTGTCCCAAAAGCCGTGCGCATCCAGCAGCCCGACCAGGAAGAAGTAGCCACCCTGCTGCTGGACCTGCTGGCGGATCCAGCCCAGCAGGTGGGTTTTGCCAGAGCCGCGCTGCCCCTGCAGCACCAACCCGATCGGGCTGCTGTCGGCGCTGTCCCGGGCGTCGGCCACCCCGTCGAGGACGTCACGGACCACGGCGGCGTGCAGGCCGTCCACGTGGAACGGTGAGGGCCGCCAGACGTCGTCGGGCACCGGCGCCCAATCGAACCTGAGCGCCGCCAGTGCCGCATGCTCCGCCCTGGTCATCCCACCCCGATCGCCAGCAGGTGCTTGTCCTGGCCGCCCAGCCGCAGGGCCGCCGCGACGTCCGCCGAGGTCAGCAGCTTCTGGTTCTCTTCCGGGACGATGTCCACGTCCGGCTCGCGCTCCAGATCCCGCAGCGCCTCGTCAAGGTCGGCGGCGCTCACGTCACCAAAGAAGGGCCGCAGCCGAGTCAGGCTGACCCAGGCCCCAGGCTCGGCGGCCAGCGCCGCGTACGCGTGCCGGACGCGAAGACCGAGGGCGAGCCGCTGATCCGGCTGCGGCGTGCCGGCCCGCACGTCGGTCAGCGCGAACATCTCACCGAACGTGCGGTAGTCGCTGCGAGCCATCACCCTGTCCCGCAGGTTCACCTGCAAGGCCGTCAGCGCCCCACCGAGAATCCGGCCAACCGACGACTGGAAGTTCAGGTCTTCCTGTACCCGTACCCAGCCTTCGTCAGCGAGCTGGTGTTGAAAGGTGCGGCCCTTGGGGCGACTGTCGATGTAGCCGAGTCGATTGAGCTTGTCCCGATACTCCTTGCGAACGTCGACGCCGTAGCGCTCCTTCAACTCGGTGTTGAGTACCTCCCGTGCCTCCGCCATCAGGACGAACAGGATCGCGGCCTCGGAGGGGGTGAGGTCATCGCCGGGCATGGGGTCTTCCTTCCGTTATGTCACGTCGTCGGGCCCGGACCAGGGTGCCGATCTGGTGCACCACCGCGCCGACATCGTGGTTGATTCGGGCATTGGTGAAGCGCAGGACGGCGTAACCGTCCAACTGCAACTGCACATCGCGCTGCCGGTCCGCCTCGAACCGGTCCGGCCGGCAGTGCTCCGGGCCGTCGATCTCGACGACACACCGTTCGTCGGGCCAGAGCAGATCCAGGCAGACCGGAGATGAGAGCGGATGTGGCTGGTGGTATCGGTTCCAGCACCGCCCCACCGCCCAGCTCTCGGCGGCCAACGCGGCCTCCAGAGCAGCTTCGACCGTGCTGCCTGGGTGAGGTCGTCCCCGCACGTCAGCCGGCAGTGGTAGGGGTGGCCGAGGTCGATCGTTCTCCGCTCGGTCGAGCATGGCGCAGACCACTCGGTCCTCGTGCCGGAGCACTGCGCCGACCAACCACACGCTTACCCGGCCGTGGTGACACAGCCATTCCGCACCCGCCACGAGGGCCCGTTCGCCCATCGCGTCGAGGTCGTCGGGTACCTCGATCAGCAGACTCACCCGGGTGCGCCCGAAGCCCTCCGCCACCACACGGGTCAGGCCCAGACACCGGATCTCCAGGGGAAACGGGTCGACCGGCGGTCGCCGGCCGGAGAGCGCCACGGTGGCCAGGTGCGCCAGGAACGGCGCGAAGTGCGCGGAGTCCCGTGCCCGGCGGACTGCGGCGGCCCGGACGGCGGTCAGGCCGTACGGGTCGGCGCGGGGGACATCCGCAGCCTCGGGAAGCCACCCGGGCAGTAGCGCCACCGCGACGCCTTCCAACTCCTCCAGGGCGGCACGGACGAAGGAATTGGGAGTAGTGGTCGCGCCCGGACGCAGCACGATCGTGGCCAGGTCGAGCAGTTCCCCGGTGGCGGTCGCCGCGACGGTGTCGGTCCGCGCTCCCCGGAGTTCGATGACGCGGTCCATCGGCAGCTCGGCGAGCTGGCGGACGAGGCTCATGGGAGGTCACCGGTGTAGGTCGGGGAGCCGTCCGGGCGGAGTCCGAACGCGCGTAGCCGGTGCAGGTCGGCCTTACGGACGTGCTCGGTGTTGAGCAGGGCCAGCAGCCGGTCAGCGGCGTGCGGAGTGCCGGCATCGACTTCGGTGCGCAGTTCGTGTTCCCGACGGAATTCGAACAGCAACCCGGTCAGTTGGTCGGCGGCCTCAGACTCGCCTGCATCCACTGCTGCGCGTAACGTGGCGAGCCGGGCGTGGAAGATACTCTCATCCTCCCGGCCGGCCACGCCGTCGGAGATCCCGGCGAGCCGGCGAGCCGCCGCCTCGTCGCCCGCCTCGGCGCGCCGACCCAGCTCGTCGACCCGCGCCTGGGCGGCGAGTAACTCGACGAACAGGTCGGCTGCCAGCCGGTGCCCAGCGTCGGCACGCTCCCGCAACTGCTGGAGGCAACCCTGCTCCGCCAGCAGCTCGGCGAGGTCGTCGGCGGCGACCGAGTCACCGGCCTCGGCCCGCACCCGCAGGTCGGCGGTCCGCCCGCCGTCGTGCAACAGCTCCCAGAGCTGGTCTTGGGCGCTTGGATCGCTCCGGAGCTCGGCGGCCCGGTCTCGCAACACGACGGTCGTGGCAAGCTCGGTGGCGGCGGTCTCGTCACCGGGAGCTGTCCGGACCCGTTCCGCCAGCAGCGCGACGGCTTCGGTCAGCCGATCCTGTCGGGTCAGCAGCCGGGCCAGTTCCAGGAAAGCCGCGCCGTCCTGGAGTGCGCAGAGCCGGCGCAGCGCACGTTCCGCGTACTGGTGACGCATCCGAACCGAGGCGCTGCCCCATAGCCGGCGGAGGTCGTCGAGGCTGTCCACACCGTCTATCAGGGCCTCCCAGAGGCTGTCCGGCGGGCACCTGTCCCGCTGGACGCGCTTTACATGCTGCGCGAGATAGTCGGCGGCGACATAGCCGGCGAGGATGCCGGGATGCCGTCCGGCCATTGGCGAGAGGGCGGCGATCGTGCCGTGCAAGGGAGCCTCCGCGTACGGGATGGCGGCGGCCAACCAAGAATCCGGCGGGCTGACCCGCTCCACCGGCCGCAGATACCCGGACATCGCCCGACGGAGCAACTCCGGCGGCAGTGGGGCGTGTACGCCGAGGCGACGGGCGTCGGCCGCGACGGTGATGACCGCCTTCGCGTACGACGGTGCCTGCTCCCACCGGTGTACCAGGTCCGGCCCGGCGGCGAGAACCTGGGTCAATCCCGCGTCGCTGCTGTCCAGGGCGATCCGGATCCGTTCGTCGTCCTCGGCGATCTCCCGGGCCCGGGTCCGTTCCGCACTCACCAGCCCGGCTGGCACGCTGATGACCTGAGCGAACTCGAGAAGCGCCCGATCGTCCGCATGCTTGTCGGAGGAGCCGGTACGCCGAAGCCCCTTCCGGATGGTGTATTCCTCGGACCAGAGCGTGCCCACCACGATCATCCGGCTTCTGACCAGGATCCTGACCATGTCCCGGGTCAGCGGGGGAGTTGCGCCCAGGAAACGGTGCATCTCGTCGAGCCACAGGATCGTGCCGTCGGTCGGCTCGTCCAACAGGCTAAGGATCTCGTCGGTGCCACTGGGCTGGACCAGCCACCAGTTCGGTACGACGTTGTGGATGGCCTCGTACAGCGAGCGGGTCTTACCCGTGGACGAACCACCCACCAGGGTGACGAAGCAACCCCGGTCGGCACCCATCGCAAGCGCCTCCTCCAGCGCGTCGTCGAACTCGCGACGTACATAGCTGGGGAGTTCGTCGTGCGCTCCGGAGGACCCGATCGCCGCGTGAATGCCCAACTCGCGGGGGGACGCCTCGTCGAATCGGCCCGCGCGTAGCGGCCCTTGCCGGGACTGCTGGGCCAGACGGTGCCAGGTTTCCCAGATCTGCTCCCGGCCGGAGTCAGGCAGTGGCCACACGGCCAGCAGGCTCTCCAGCATCGGCTTCTGCACCCTGCGCTTGCCGTTCAGGACGTCGCTGACGGTGCTGCGCTTCAACTCCCTGCCCCCGTGGGCGGACCGGCCGCGGGCCGCCTGCTCAAGATCGCTGTAGGACAGGCCGGAATCGGTGTGGATCCGATTGAGGCACTTCGCGAACTCGGGCCAGGTCCGGGCGCGTGGGAGATCGGATAAGGCGGCGGACTTCAGCGTTCTCCACCCTCCCGTGCAGCCGTCGGACGAACCCGAACACCCTACGAAGCGGGTCGCCGCCAGCGCCATAGCAAGGCGTCTCGCACTAAGCGACCGTCCGGCTGGCTCCCACTTCCTCCGGCCTTCTCCGGAATGCTCGACCATCGTCGTTCGTGCTGCTGACATGGCATTCGTTCGCCGGGAACCGGTGGAACCGAGGGGAGCTGGGGAGGGTTCGTGCAGCATTGGACAGTCGTGCTTCAGACACTTGGTGAGTTGTTCTCGACCGCTGGGGCATTCGTGACACTGATCATTCTGGTGAGGCGAGCGAGGAATACCGACGACGATGATCGGGAATGAGCGTGGCGTTCGGTCGTCGAGTCACCCGCCGGTGGCCCGACGGATTCGGACAGGCTATGCGCTCCTGCCGGGTCTTCCGTCGGCGAGCGACTGCGCCCGGCGGCTCAGCGACTCGACGTGGGTGGTCAGCTCCCGTACCGCCTGCTCGTCGGCGTCGTCCAGGGTCGACAGCCGGTCGAGCAGGGCGGCGTGGTCGGCGGTCAACTGCCGGTAGCGTCGGACGAAGCCGCTGTCCTCGCCGTCGGGGCGGCCGCTCAGCAGGGCGTACGTCGGGTCGAGGTCGATGATCTGCTGGGCCAGGCCGGCGGTGGCGGCGCTGAGCGCGCTGCGGCTGTCGGTGCGTTCGTCGCGACGGACCCGCCGGGCCGCCGCCAGCCGCCCGGCCCGCCGGCCGCCGAGGTAGAGCACCGACGCTCCGGCGACGACCCCGGTAACCGCCGCGGCGGCGAGCAGGAACCGGGGCAGCGACGGGCTGATCGTCCGCGCGCCGTCGGGCACGGTGCCGGCCTTGACCAGCCGGTCGTAGTTGACGGCGATGACCTTCACGGCCTCCAGTGGACGGTCGACGAACGTGTCGATGCCCCGACCGATGATCATTTCTGCGGCGGCGGCCTTGCCCAGGTTCTTCTTCTCGTATCCGGGCACCAGGGCGCAGCCGTAGGTGTCGTAGTCGTCGCCGTCGCGGCTGAGCACCAGCACGACGGTCCCGTCGGCGGCCCGGTGCACCTGCTTGCAGGTGTCCCGCAGGTCGGCCCCGGGGGAGCGCAGGATCACCACCAGCCGGCGGTTGCCGATGACCCGTTCCGCCGCCGCCCGGTCCACGTCGAGCCCGGGGTCGGCGTAGAACGACGTGGTACGGACGTGCCTGGCGATCGGGCCGTCCAGGGCCCCGCCGCTCCACACCGCCCAGCCGGCCAGCACCAGGCAGGCCAGCACGGCCAGGCCGAACGGGGTGCCGAGCAGGCCGGCGACGCGTGCCCGCCCCGGGCGGGCGGTGGCGGTCCGCGGGGATGGGGAACGTGTCATGACAGCCTGCCCCGCAGGTAGTTGTCCGGTCGGTAACTGGCGATGCCGACCTGACGCGCGGTGTCGTCCAGCTCGGCCGCCGCCTCGTCGAGCAGGGTGCGGACGTGCCGGGCGGGCAGTTTCTCCTCCCACGCCGACCGGGCGGCCTGGAGTGTGACGATGCCCCGGGTCAGCGCCGGGTTGCTGCGGGCGTCGGTCAGCAGGGACACCTCGACGGCCAACGCGGTCAACCCGGCAAGCCGGGTCGGCGCGGTATCCCGCCGGCTGCCCGGCCCGCGGTCGGGCCGGCGCAGCGACCGGGCCGACAGCACCATGAACGCCGCCACGCAGCCCGCGAAGAGCCACGGCAACGCCGGTAACGCCACCCGCAGCGGGTCGGCCGGCCGGTACGGCAGGGGCCGCTCGAACAGGCCCGCGTAGCGGATGTCGGTGACCCGGTTGAGATAGACGCCCAGCACGTTGCGCTGCGGGTAGTCGGTGCGGCTGAGCAGGTTGGCGAACTGGCCGTAGAAGCTCGCCCCGGCCAACTCCGCGAAGTCCGCCGCGCCGGGCCCGTGGTATTCGATCCAGAGCCCGTACATCACCACGATCGGCCGGTCGGGGAACCGGGCGTTCAGGGCGGGACCGTACCGGGGCAGGGGTTCGCCGTAGCGCTGCACGGGCAGCGCGACGTACCAGGCCCCGTCGGGGAAGGCGTTGCGGGCGGCGGTCTCGGGCACGTCGGTGAGGGTCGCGCCGGGCGCGATGTGCCGCCCGGTCGCCCGCAGGTCGGTCAGGACGGTGGTCAGCTCCGGCCCGCTCGGCTCGCGCCAGCGCAACTCGTCTCGGTCGGCCGGGGTGGACTCCTTGCGCAGCGTGGTGATCAGGGCGATCAGCAGATCGGTCACGTCCCCGGTGGCGAACTGCGCCCGCCAGGCGGGCAGCCGGTCGGAGCTGGCCTGGTAGAAGCCGCCGCTGACCTCGGTGCCGATCACCCGGATCGTGGCGTTCTCCACGTCCCGGACCCGCTCCCGTTCATCTTTGTCCAGGCCGGGCGGGGCGACCAGGATCCGGGTGTCGCCGGCCACCTCCCGCACCCGCTGCTCGTTCCAGTACGCCACCGAGCCCGGCAGGCGGACCACCGGCGCGGCGGCCACCAGCGCGGTCATCTCGTCCACCGACGGCACGGTGGCCCGGTCGGAGGTGCCGGCGCCGTCCGTGTCGACCCCGGCCGTCGACGTCGGCGACCTGCCGTAGCTGACGTCGATGCCCTGCTGCCGCTGGGCGAGCAGGAAGACCACCAGGACGAGCACGGCGATCCCGAGCAGCGTCCAGCGCAGCGGCTCGGCCAGCCGGCGGTATCCGCGGGCGGTCACCGGTGCTCCCGCCACAGCCGGTCGGCCTGCCGGGCGTGCTCGGCCGCCGCCCGCGCCGCGTCGACCCCGCCGCCTCGACCCGCGAGCGACTCGGCGCGGGTCAACAGCCGTTCCGCCTCGGGCACCCGGCCCGGGGTCGCGTCCCGGCTGACGGCCGCGCTGTCGATCGCCGCGCGCGCGGCCGACCAGGCGGTCCGCCGCTGCTCCGCGTGGGCCCGCCGGTGGGGCAGCAGGGTGGTCGCCACGCCCGCGGCCACCAGCAGCACCGCACCGGCCAGCCAGAACAGGGAGGGGTCTGCCATGGGCTCCAACCGTTCGCCGGGTCCGGGGGACGGCCCCCGGGGGTGGTCCGACCGAGTCTCGCCGATCGGGTCAACCCGCGCCACACGGCCCCCGACCAGGGCGGTTGTCGCTGCGAAGGGTGGCGTGCCGGTGATCGTGAGTACGGGTGCTCATCCGGTGGCCGGCCCCGCCGACGATGATCGGGGCGTGCAGATGACGCGTACCCGAACCCTCCTCGGCGGTGTGCTGCTCGCGGCCGCGACGATCGGCACCTGGGCGGCCTGGCTGGGGTGGGAGAGCGGCTACTCGACCGACCCCCGCACCGGCGCGACCTCCGGCCCGTACGCGGTCTGGCAGGTGGTCGGCGCGGTGCTCACCCTGGTCGTGGTCGCCGCCGTCGCCGGCTGGCTGCTCGGCCCGGTGCTGGTGGCGCCGGTGATGACGGTGGCGTTCACGGCCGCCTGGTCGGGGCACGCGGCGGCCACCGACGACTCCGGGCTGTGGGTGGTGGGGGCGGTGCTGGTGCTGTTCGGCACCGGCGTCGGCAGCACCCTGGTCAGCCTCGGCAGCCGGCTCGTCCGCCGCCGCGTCGCCGACCGTCGCCCGCGTACCTGAGCCCGGCTCCCGCCTGCGGGTTCGTGCCGCAGTGGCGGGCATCCGCCGTTCGGCAGGCGGTCAGGCGGTGAATTCGTCGGTGATCCGGACGAGGATGCAGGTCAGGTCGGCTGCGGTCGGGGTGCTCTGCGGGTCGACCAGCGACTGGGCGGCCAGGCCGCCGAGCAGGGTCTGGTAGAACGCGCCGAGGGCCAGCGCCTCGGCCTCGTCGGCCTCGGGGTCGAGCTGGTGGAAGATCGCGGCCAGCCCGAGCCGGGCGCGGTGGTTGGCGGCGCGGAGTGCCTCCCGCAGCTCGGGGGCACGGTCGAGCTGGGAGATCAGCTCGAACTGGACGGCCCAGAGGGGGCGTAGCCGGTCGAAGGACTCGATCACCCGGGTCCAGGCCGCCTCGAACCGTTGCCGTGGGGTGGCGTCCGGGCCGGCGTCGACCGTGAATGCCCGTTCCAGTTCCTGGCCCCACTCCTCCATCGCCTCGAAGAGCGCCTGGTCCAGCAGGGCCCGGGTGGTGCGGAAGTGGTAGCCGATAGCGGCCAGGCTGGTGCCGGCCGCGGCGGCCACGTCCCGCGCGGTGGTGGCGGTGTAGCCCTTCTCCACCAGGCAGCGTTTCGCGCCGGCGAGCAGGTCGTCCCGATTGCCCATGGGCACAGCGTAGCGGGTCCCTCGCACAAGGGTCTTGCACAACCGTCTGACACGTTCGTACTATTGCCTGCATGACGAACGTCCTGATCTCCGGTGGTGGCGTCGCCGGCCTCACCCTCGCCTGGTGGCTGCGCCGGCACGGGTTCCGGCCGACCGTCGTCGAGCGGGCCCCCGCGCTGCGCGCAGGCGGCTACAAGGTCGACATCCGCGGTGTGGCCCTGGAGGTGGTCGACCGGATGGGGCTGGGCGGCCAGGTCCGACGGCGCGACACCGGCATGCTCCGGACCCGGTTCGTCGACTCCCGGGGCGACACCCTCGCCGCCATGGACGCCAGCCTCTTCGGCGGGCGGGAGGGCGACGACGTCGAGATCATGCGCGGCGACCTGGTCGACATCCTGGCCGGAGCCACCACCGACGTCCCCCTCCTGCTCGGCGACTCGATCACCACCCTCACCCCGACCGCCGACGCGGTGCGGGTGGTCTTCGCCAGCGGCCACCGGCAGACGTTCGACCTGGTGATCGGGGCGGACGGGCTGCACTCGCAGGTGCGCCGGCTGGCCTTCGGCAACGACCCGGACCCGGTACGCCCGCTCGGCCACCACATCGCCGTGTGCACCGTGCCGGCCGGGTTCGGCCTCGACCGCACCGAACTGATGCACGTCGCCCCGGGCCGCAGCGTCGGCGTCTACCGCACCGCGGGCGCCCCCGACGCCCGCGCCCTGTTCCTCTTCCGGTCCCCGGCCGAGGTCCCCGCCCCCGGCGACGCCGCCGGGCGTCACGCGCTGCTGGCCCGGGAGTTCGCCGGTCTCGGCTGGCAGGTGCCCCGGCTGCTCGCCGCAGCCGCCGACGCCGACGACCTCTATCTCGACGCCATCAGCCAGGTGCGGATGGACCACTGGTCCACCGGCCGGATCGCGCTGGTCGGGGACGCCGCGTACGGACCGTCACCCGCCTCCGGCCAGGGCACCAGCCTCGGCCTGGTCGGGGCGTACACGCTGGCGGCGGCGTTGGCCCGGGCCGGCGGGGACCCGGGCGCCGGATTCGCCGACCACGAACGGCAACTGCGTCCCTTCGTCCGGGCCAATCAGGAGTTGGCCGAGCGCAACCTGCGTGGGATGGTGCTCGGTTCGACCGCCCAGATCCGCGTCCAGCTGACGATGCTGCGGCTGCTGCCCCGGCTGCCCGGCCGGGAACGGATGATCCGCCGGGTGACCGAGCCGATCCGCCGGGCGGCGACCGCGATCACCCTGTCCGACCCGGGCGTGCCCGGCGGAGCCTGAGCGGCCGACCGCCCGGCTCCCTATGCTCGGGGCATGGAACTGCGGATCTTCACCGAGCCCCAGCAGGGCGCCACCTACGACCAACTGCTCACGGTGGCCCGCGCCGCCGAGGACGCCGGCTACGGTGCGTTCTTCCGCTCCGACCACTACGTGGCGATGGGGTCGTCCACCGGCGAACCCGGCCCCACCGACGCCTGGACCACCCTGGCCGGGCTGGCCCGGGACACCACCCGGATCCGGCTCGGCACACTGGTCACGGCGGCCACCTTCCGGCTGCCCGGTCCGCTGGCGATCACCGTCGCCCAGGTCGACCAGATGAGCGGCGGCCGGGTCGAGCTGGGCATCGGCGCCGGCTGGTTCGCCGAGGAGCACACCGCCTACGGCATCCCGTTCCCGCCGGTGGGGGAGCGCTTCGACCGGCTGGAGGAGCAACTCGCCGTCATCACCGGGCTGTGGGCGACCCCGGCCGGTGAGCGGTTCGACCACGCCGGGAAGCACTACCCGGTCAGCAACTCCCCGGCACTGCCCAAGCCGGTGCAGCAGCCCCGCCCGCCGATCCTGCTCGGCGGCAAGGGACCCAGGCGCACCCCGCGCCTGGCCGCCCGCTACGCCGACGAGTTCAACCTGCCCTTCGTCTCGGTCGAGGAGACGGTGGCCCAGTTCGGCCGGGTCCGCGCGGCCTGCGCCGAGGCGGGCCGCGACCCGGGCAGCCTGCGCTGGTCCAACGCGCTGGTGCTCTGCTGCGGCCGGGACGACGCCGAGGTGGCCCGCCGGGCCGCCGTGATCGGTCGGGAACCGGCCGAGCTGCGGCAGAACGGCGTCGCCGGCACCCCCGCCGAGGTGGTCGACACGATCGGCCGGTACGCCGAGGCGGGCAGCGAGCGGATCTACCTGCAGGTGCTCGACCTGGCCGACCTGGACCAGCTGGAACTGGTCGCCGCCGAGGTGATGCCCCAGCTGTGACCCGGCCGGCCACCCATGGCGGCCGGCCGGGACGGTCAGTGGCGGCGGGCGCCCGGCTCGCGCAGCACCGTGTCCAACCGGCCGTCCCGGTCGCTGTCCAGGTAGGTGATGTCCGGTACGCCGTCGCCGTCCAGGTCGAACTGGACCACGTCGGCGATCCCGTCCCCGTCCAGGTCGGTCACCACCTGCGTCGAGCCGTCCAGGTGGTGGGTGACGATCGAGTGCGCCCCGCCCGGTGCCACCCGGGGTGCCGGTGCCGTCGTTGGTCCCGTCCGGTCCGGGTACGCCGACGGCGGGGCGCTCGCCGGCTCCAGGCCGACCCCGGTCGGGTCGATCTCCTCCTCGGACGGGTAGACGTCGCCGTGCAGGATCGGGTCGCGGTAGCTGCTCATCGCGCCATGGTTCCCCGTGGACGCCGTCGACAACCGTGCCGGATGGTGCACCGGACCGCGCTCACCGAGTTCGGCGTCGGACTGCGCGGGTACAGTTCCGACGTGGTCGACACACTGGTGGGACACGCCCGCGCGGCACTGGACTCGGACGACCCGGCGCGAGGCCGGCCGACCCGCGACGAGCTGGCCGCCGCCAGGGCGCAGGGCCTGCCGGTCAGCCCGCGCGGCTACGACGTCGGGCAGGTCGACGCGGCGCTGGACGACCTGCACGCGGCGCTGACCGAGGGCGACGACGCGTGAGCGGGGTGCCCCGGCACAACTGGGCCGGCAACGTGCACTACGCCGCCCGTGCCTTCCACCGGCCGACCACCCTCGACGAGCTGCGCCGGCTGGTCGCCGGCAGTGACCGGGTGCGGGCGGTCGGCAGCGGCCACTCGTTCAACCGGATCGGCGACACCACCGGCGACCTGGTCTCGCTGGCCGGGTTGCCGCCCACCGTCGAGGTCGACCGGGAACGCGGCACCGTCACCGTCGCCGCCGGGCTGCGCTACGGGGACGTGGCGACCCGGCTGCACGAGCAGGGGCTGGCCCTGGCCAACCTCGCCTCGCTGCCGCACATCTCGGTGGCCGGGGCGGTCGCCACCGGCACCCACGGCTCCGGCGACGGCAACCGCAACCTGGCCGCCGCCGTGGCCGGTCTCGAACTGGTCACCGCCGACGGGGACGTGCTCACCGTCGACCGGTCCGCCGGTGACCGGTTCGCCGGCATGGTCGTGTCGCTGGGCGCACTGGGCGTGGTCACCCGGGTCACCCTGGACGTGCTGCCCACCTTCACCGTCCGCCAGTACGTCCGCGAGGACCTGCCCGTCGGCGCGCTGGACACTGCGCTCGCCTCGGCGTACAGCGTCAGCGGGTTCACCACCTGGCGCTCGACGGACATCGACCAGGTCTGGCGCAAGCAGCTCGCCGACGCCCCGCCGCCGGAGCCGGACTGGCTCGGCACCACCCCGGCCGACCGGCCGGCGCACCCGGTGCCCGGAATGGACCCGGTGAGCTGCACCCCGCAGTTCGGCGAGCCCGGCCCGTGGCACGAGCGGTTGCCGCACTTCCGGCTCGGCTTCCTGCCCAGCAGCGGCGACGAACTCCAGTCCGAGTACCACCTGCCCCGCTCGGCCGGGGTCGGGGCGCTCGCCGCGCTGGCCGGGATGCGGGAGCGGATCGCGCCGGTGTTGCAGATCTGCGAGCTGCGCACCGTCGCCGCCGACGAGCTGTGGCTCAGCCCCAACCAGGGGCGCGACACGCTTGCCGTGCACTTCACCTGGGTCGACGACGCGGCGGCGGTGCAGCCGGTGCTGGCCGAGATCGAGTCCCGGCTCGCCCCGTTCGACCCCCGGCCGCACTGGGGCAAGGTCTTCACCCTCGACCCGGCCGTCGTCGCCGCCACCTTCCCCCGGTACGCCGACTTCGCCGCCCTGCTCACCGAGCTGGACCCGGCCGGGGTGTTCCGCACCGACCTGCTCGACCACTACTTCCCCCGCGCCTGACCACCCGACCGCAGCGGGCACCGGAAGTCGGGTCCGGCAGTTCCCGGTTGCCTAGCGTGGGTCAGGCACGCGGAAGGAGATCAGGTGCTGGAGCGGCTGAACGAGGCCCTGGCGTACGTGGAACGGCACCTCGACGCACCGGTCGAGGTGGCCGATCTGGCGCGGATCACCCTCACCTCGGAGTACCACTTCCGGCGGATGTTCTCGGCGTTGGCCGGGATGCCCCTGTCGGAGTACGTCCGCAGGCGGCGGCTCACCGTCGCGGCGGCCGAGGTGCTTGCGGGTGAGCGGACGTTGCTCGACGTAGCGGTCCGCCACGGGTACGGCTCGACCGAGGCGTTCACCCGCGCGTTCCGGGCGATGCACGGCATCGGGCCGGGTGAGGCGCGGCGTACGGGGGCCGTGTTGCACTCCCAGCAGCGGTTGTCCTTCCGGCTCGTCGTCGAGGGGAGTGGCAGCATGCGGTACCGGGTGGTGGAGAAGCCGGCGTTCCGACTGGTGGGTCGGCGGGCCCGGGTGCCCCTGGTGCACGAGGGGATGAACCCGGCGATCGTGGCGTTCGTCAGGGGCATCCCGGCGGAGACGACGGCCCGCATCGAGGCCCTGTCCGACCAGGAGCCGGCGGGCATCGTCAACGTCAGCGACCTGCTCGGTGAGGACCGGTCCGAGGGTGTCGAGCTGGACTACTGGTACGGCGCGGTGACCGGTGCGGACGTGCCGGACGACCTGGAGGCGCTCGACGTGCCGGCGGGGACCTGGGCGGTCTTCGCGGCCTCCGGGGAGTTCCCGGCGGCCGTGCAGCACCTGTGGCGGGACGTGTTCACCCAGTGGTTCCCGTCGAACCCGTACCGGAGCCGGCCGGGCCCGGAGATCTCCAGTGTCCGCATCGCGGCCGGTGGCACTCACGCCGACGCCGAGCTGTGGATCCCGGTGGAGCGGGCCGGCACTCCCTGATCGACACCATTGTCGGCGATGTTGCGTGGTCTGCATGCTGCGGATGCCGCAACATCGGCCCAGTTGCGGACCGCCCGGCGGGCGGCCGGGCGCGGCGGCCCGGCGGTCACCCGGTGGGGTGGGGGTGCAGGGTGCTGCGTTGGACGGCGCGGCTGATGTCGCTGGGGGAGACGATGCCGACGAGTTGGTCGCCGGTCACCACCAGGGCGCGGCCGTCGGAGCACTCGCTGAGGCGGGGGAGCAGGTCGTTGAGCTGCTCCTCCGGCCGGGCCAACACCAGGTCGTCGGCCCGGCAGGCGACCTCGGCCAGCGTGGTGGCGGCCCGCCGGTCGGGCGGCACGCCGCGTACCCGGTCCAGGGTGACCAGGCCGACCGGTCGGCCGTCCTCGGTCAACGGCAGCGCCGTGTGCCGGTAGGCGAACAGGTAGTGGTCGACGAAGTCGGCGACGGTCATCTCCGCCGACGCGGTCTGCGGCTGCGGGGTCATCACCTCACCGACCCGCACGCCGGTCAGCGCGCTGCCCAGCCGGGCCTGGCGCTCCTCCATCCCGGCCGCGCCGATCAGGAACCAGCCGATCAGCGCCAGCCACAGCCCGCCCACCCCGTAGCCGGCCAGGAACTGCCAGATGCCCAGGCCGATCAGCAGCACGCCGAGCACCCAGCCGGCGCGGGCGGCCACCACCGACGCCCTGACCCGGTCGCCGGTGGCCTTCCACACGGCGGCGCGTAGCAACCGGCCCCCGTCGAGCGGGGCGGCCGGCAGGATGTTGAACACCGCCAGCAGCACGTTGATCCCGGCCAGCCAGGACACCGAGCCGAGCAGCAGCCCCTCCTGCCCGGCCAGCGCCAGCAGCACCGCGATCGCCCCGAAGAACACCCCGAGAAGCAGGCTGACCAGCGGGCCGACCCCGGAGATACGCAGCTCCGCGCCCGGGTCGGCGGGCTCGCCGCGCAGTTCCGCGACGCCGCCGAACAGCCACAGCGTGATCCCCTCCACCTGGAGGCCGTTGCGTTTCGCCACCACCGCGTGCGACACCTCGTGGGCCAGCAGGCCGACGAAGAAGACCACCGCCGCCGCGAGCCCGGCCAGCAGGTACGCCCAGCCGGGCCGGTCGGGGTACGAGCGGGGGAACTGGTTGGCCGACAGCACCCACGCGATCAGCACGAAGATGACCAGGACGCTCCAGTTGACCCCGACGGGTACCCCCGCGATCCGGCCAAGCCGGAAGCTCGCCCTCATGCCCCGCTCATACCCGGCGCTGCCGCGCCCATGCCAGGCCGGCGCGACGGGTCCCCGCGTCCGGGCCCGGTCAGGGCCAGGGTCGAGGGCGGGTTGACCGGTCGGGAATACTGGACGGGGTGACGCTGATCGATGAGGGCGACGACCCGTACCGCTGGTTGGAGGAGCTGGACGCGGAGCCGGCCGCCGCCTGGGTCCGTGAGCGAAACGCGGCGACAGTCGCGGCGCTGACCGGCGACGACGCGTTCGTCGCGATGCAGGCCGAGATCCGGCAGGTGCTCGACGCCGACGACCGCATCCCGTACCCGGGCTGGCGTGGTGACGGGTTCTACTACGACTACTGGCGGGACGCGGCGCACCCCCGGGGGCTGTGGCGGCGTACCACGCTCGCGGAGTACCGGCGGCCCGAGCCGGCCTGGGACGTGCTGCTCGACCTGGACGCGCTGGCCGCCGCCGAGGACGAGAACTGGGTCTGGGACGGGGTGACGGTGCTGCGGCCCGGCCACCGCCGCTGCCTGGTCAGCCTGTCCCGGGGCGGCAAGGACGCGGTGGTGGTCCGCGAGTACGACCTCGACACCCGCGCC
Organism: Micromonospora sp. WMMD723; assembly: GCF_049863385.1. Lineage (NCBI taxonomy): Bacteria > Bacillati > Actinomycetota > Actinomycetes > Micromonosporales > Micromonosporaceae > Micromonospora > Micromonospora sp. WMMD723. The sequence goes on along the minus strand of NZ_JBMKNR010000001.1, from coordinate 350,033 downwards.
TTCGTGCCCGACGGGTTCACCCTCGCCGAGGCCAAGAGCGACGTCACCTGGATCGACGCCGACCAGATCTACGTCGGCACCGACCTCGGCCCCGGCTCGCTGACCGTCTCCGGCTACCCGAGGGTGATCCGCCGGTGGCGGCGGGGCACCCCGGTGAGCGAGGCCGAGATCGTCTACGAGGGGCAGGCCGACGACGTCTCCGCGTACGCCTCGCACGACCCGACACCCGGGTACGAACGGGACTTCGTCGGCCGCAGCCTGGACTTCTACCGGACCCGCAGCTTCCTGCTGACCCCCGACGGCGGGCAGGTCCCGGTGCCGGTGCCCGAGGACGCCCAGTGGGACGTGCACCGGGAGTGGCTGCTGGTCCGGCTGCGTACCCCGTGGGAGGTCGCCGGGGTCACCCACCCGGCCGGGGCGCTGCTGGCGACCCGGTTCGACGACTTCGTCGCCGGGGGCCGCGACCTCACCGTGCTGTTCGAGCCCGACGAGCGGACCGCGTTGGGCTACCACGTCTGGACCCGGCACCACCTGATCCTGGCCACCCTGGTCGACGTACACCGGCGGTTGGAGTTGCTGACCCCCGACGGCGCGTCGGGCTGGCGGCGGACGCCGCTGGCCGGGGTGCCGGAGGGCGACGAGCCCTGGATCGTGGACACCGACCCGGACCTCGGCGACGACTACCTGATCGCCTCCACCGGCTACCTGCGGCCGGCGTCCCTGCGGCTGGGCCGCGTCGGCGGACCGGTCGAGACCCTCAAGCGGGAGCCGGCGTTCTTCGACGCCACCGGCCTGACCGTGCGCCAGTTCTTCGCCACCTCCGCCGACGGCACCCGGGTGCCGTACTCCGTGGTCGGCGACCCGACGGCCGCCGCCGGGCCGACCCTGCTCACCGGGTACGGCGGGTTCGAGGTCTCGCTGACGCCGCACTACGACGGGGTGCTCGGCCGGGGCTGGTTGGCCCGGGGCGGCACCTACGTGGTGGCGAACATCCGGGGCGGCGGGGAGTACGGCCCGCGCTGGCACCGGGCGGCGCTACGCGAGAACCGCCCCCGGGCGTACGAGGACTTCGCCGCCGTCGCCACCGACCTGGTGGCTCGGGGGATCACCACCGCGCCGCAGCTCGGAATCGAGGGCGGCAGCAACGGCGGGCTGCTGATGGGGGCGGTGCTGACCCGCTACCCCACGCTGGTCGGCGCGGTGGTGGCGAACGTGCCGCTGCTGGACATGCGCCGCTACCACCTGCTGCTCGCCGGCGCCTCCTGGACGGCCGAGTACGGCGACCCGGACGACCCGGCCGACTGGGCGTTCCTGCGGGGGTACTCGCCGTACCACAACGTGCGGCCGGGGGTGACGTACCCGCCGGTCCTGTTCGTCACCTCGACCCGCGACGACCGGGTGCACCCGGGGCACGCCCGGAAGATGGCCGCCCTGCTGAGCGCGCACGGCCAGGACGTGTCGTACTACGAGAACGTCGAGGGCGGGCACGGCGCGGCGAGCAACAACGAGCAGCGGGCGTTCCTGTCGGCGTTGACGCTGCGCTTCCTGTGGCAGCGACTGAGCGGCGGTGACGGCGGGTCGTGACGGCGACGGGACCGAAGAGCCGGGGGTGTGCGACCGGGATCCGGACGACCGTGGCCGGGGTTCGTCTGAGGTCAGCGGCGGGACGGGCCGCCCGCCGTCGCCGGGGCCTGCGCCATCCGGGTCGCCCAGTCCAGGGCGTAGTCGGCGACCGCCTCCCAGCCCGGCTCGCCCACCGTGAAGTGGGAGCGGCCGGGGAACTCGTGGTACGCGGTGACCGCCCGCGACTTCTGGTAGAGCCCGGCGTTCGCCTTGACCAGCGACGGCGGGGCGACATGGTCCTCGCCACCGGCGATCAGCAGCAGCGGCGGCCGGTCGTCGCGGCCGGTGTCGACGGTCGCGGCGGAGTGCGGATCGAGGTTGGCGAACGCCCCCTCGAACAGCACGTGCCCGGCGGCGGGGACGGCGTAGCGCCGCCAGGCCCGGTCGGAGTCGTCCGGCTGGAGGGTGTTGCCGAAGGCGTACCGGAACTCGTCCGGGCTGATCTGCACCCCCCGGTGCCGGTTGACCGGGCTGCGCAGCACCGGGTACGACGCCCGCAGCGTGCTGATCGGTAGCCGGAGCACCCCCTTGACCGGTGCGGACGCGACCGCCACGACGGCCGCACCGAGCCCCCGGTCGGCCAGCACCTGGGCGACCAGGCCACCGAACGAGTGGCCGATCACGATCGGTGCGCCGGGCAGCTCGCGGATCACCGCCGCGTAGTGGTCGATGATCTGCCGCAGGGTGGTGCCGGCGATCGTGCCGGGGTCGGCGCGCAGCGCGGTCACCTCCCGGTCGAAGCCGGGCCAGGCGGGGGCGAGCACCCGGAACCCGCGTGCCTCGTACCGCTCGACCCACCCCTCCCAACTGCGTGGTGTCATCCACAGCCCGTGCACGAGCACCACCGTGTCGACCTGTTCGTTCGACGCGTTCCCCATGCGGTCCTCCCCGACCTCGCCGCGACTGCGGCGGCATACCCACCTTCCACCGCCCGATGCCCCACGCCGGGACCCGCCTGTCCGCCCGGGATGAGGGGCGAACGGTGCCGGGTGCGGGACGCCGGATGGTGGGAGACCGACATTCCTGTCAGGCATAAAAATGCCCAGCAGGCATACGACTCCGGCGCGGAACGGACACCGGGTGCGACACCGCTGACATTTGTCACGGGTGGAAGGTGACGGGCGGGCCGGGAAGGAGCCGGCCGGCGGGCGCACGCTCGGTGGCATGAGAAGTGAGTGTCCGGCCGTCGAGTTGAGCGGCCTGCGGAAGAGCTTCGGGCCGGTGACCGCCGTCGACGGGCTCGACCTGACCATCCACCCGGGCGAGGTGGTGGCCTTTCTCGGCCCCAACGGCGCCGGCAAGACCACCACGATCGACATGCTGCTCGGCCTGGCCCGTCCCGACGCCGGGGAGGTCCGGCTGCTCGGCGGCACCCCCGCCGAGGCCGTCCGCCACGGCCGGGTCGCCGCCGTCATGCAGAGCGGCGGCCTGCTCAAGGATCTCACCGTCGCCGAGACGGTACGGATGACCGCGTCCTTCTTCGGCCGGACCCGGCCGGTCACCGAGGTGCTGACCCGGGCCGGGATCGCCGACCTGGCCGACCGGCTCGTCGGGAAGTGTTCCGGGGGCCAGCAGCAGCGGCTGCGGTTCGCGTTGGCCCTGCTCTCCGATCCGGACGTGATGGTCCTCGACGAGCCGACCACCGGCATGGACGTCGAGGGACGACGCGACTTCTGGCAGGCGATCCGGGCCGACGCCCGGTCCGGCCGGACGATCATCTTCGCCACCCACTACCTCGACGAGGCCGACGCGTACGCCGACCGGATCGTGCTGGTCCGGCAGGGCCGGGTGGTCGCCGACGGCACCACCGCCGAGATCAAGAACCTGGCCGCCGGCCGGATCGTCCGGGCCACCCTGCCCGACGCCGACCAGTCCGGCCTGGCCGCGCTGCCCGGCGTGGAGGCCGTCGAGGTACGCGGCGACGCCGTGCTGATCCGTACCGGCGACTCGGACGCCGTCGCCCGGCACCTGCTCACCCGCACCGCCGCCCGGGACCTGGAGATCACCTCCCGCAACCTGGAGGACGCCTTCCTGGCCCTGACCGCCACCGACGCCACCCCGCCCGACGCCAACCCCGCCGAAGCCGCCCCCACCGCGACCGTTGGAGCCTGAGATGACCACCTCCGCCCTGACCACCCCCACCGCGGACCGCCGGCCGCCGGCCCTCGGCGGGTTCTCCCCGACGGTGCTGCTGATCGAGATGCGCCGGGTGCTGCGCAACCGGCGGACCCTGCTGTTCACGATGGTCATGCCGGCGGTGTTCTTCCTGCTGTTCGGGCTGCCGCAGCGCGGCGAGACACTGCCCAACGGCCGGCAGGTGCTCGCCTGGATCATGGTCAGCCTCGCCGTCTACGGGGCGATGGTGGCCACCACCAGCGCGGGCGCGGCGGTCGCCACGGAACGGGCCCTGGGCTGGAGCCGTCAGCTCCGGCTCACCCCGCTGCACCCGGCCGCGTACGTCGCCACGAAGGTCGCCACGGCGATGGTGCTCGGGCTGGTCGCGGTCGTGATCGAGTTCGCGGTCGGGGCCGCCGCCGGGGTCCGGCTGCCGGTGTCCGTCTGGCTGCTGGCCGGGTCGGCGGCCTGGCTCGGCTCGCTGGTCTTCGCCGCGCTGGGCCTGCTCATCGGCTACCTCGGCCCGGCCGAGAACGTCATGCAGTTCATGGGGCCGGTGCTCGCCCTGCTCGCCATGTTCGGCGGCCTGTTCCTGCCGGTGGAGATGCTGCCCGACGTGATGCAGCGGATCGCCCAGTTCACCCCCGTGTGGGGGGTGGGTCAACTGGCCCGCGCGCCGCTGACCGGTGACCCGGTGAGCGTCGGGGTGCTCGTCAACCTGCTCGGCTGGACGGCGGGCTTCGCCCTCGGCGCGGCCCGGCTGTTCCGCCGCGACACCCGGCGGGTCTGAGCGGTGGCCCGGCACCGGTGGGCCTGGACACTGGCCGGCGGGGACTAGCGTGGACCCGATGGACCTCCCGTTCGACAGGCCGTCGCCGGTGACCCGCCGCTGGCGGGTCACCGGCTGGCTGCTCGCCGGGGTGTGGCTGTTCTTCCTCAACATTCCGCTGTTCACCGCCGTACACCAGGCGCAACCCTGGCGGCGGGCGGTGGGGGTGGGCACCCTGGTCGTCTTCGGCGTGCTCTACGTGCTGATCTTCCAGTGGGCGCGCGGCCTGCGTCAGGCGCACCGGCCGATCCCGGTCGGTCGGGCGCGGGCGTCGGTGGGGCTGCTGCTCGCGTTCGGCCTGGCCGGCATCCCCGGCACCGCGGGGGACTGGCTGACCACCCTGGTCTTCGTCGCGGCGGCGGCGGTGTTCCTGCTGCCCCCGGTGGACGCCCTGGTGGTGGTCGTGCTGTGCGCGCTGACCCCACCTGTCGCCGCCGCGCTGGTGCCCGGCTGGCAGGCGGAGAGCACCGTCGTCTTCGCGGTGCTGCTCGCCTCGTTCGCCATGTTCGGGGTGAGCCGGCTGGCGCAGCGCAACGGCGAACTGCGGGCCGCCCAGGCCGAGATCCGCCGGCTCGCGGTCGCCGAGGAACGCGCCCGCACCGCCCGCGACCTGCACGACATCCTCGGGCACTCGCTGACCGTGGTGGCGGTCAAGGCGGAGCTGGCCGGGCGGCTGCTGGAGCTGGACCCGGCCCGCGCCGGCACCGAGATCGCCGACGTCGAGCGGCTGGCCCGGCAGGCGCTGGCCGACGTACGGCGTACCGTCGGGGCGTACCGGGAGATCAGCCTGAGCGGCGAGCTGGCCGGCGCCCGGACGGCGCTGGCGGCGGCGGGCATCGACGGTGACCTGCCCGACGACCTGCCGGCGCTGCCGGCGGCGCGGGAGGAACTGTTCGGCTGGGCGGTCCGGGAGGGAGTGACCAACGTGGTGCGGCACAGCGGCGCGCGGCGGTGCGTGATCCGGGTGCACCCGGACCGGGTGGAGATCGCCGACGACGGGTGCGGCCCGGCCGGCGACGGTGGGGCCGGCCCGCAGCCGGCCGGCGACGGCGGGCACGGGCTGCTCGGCCTGCGGGAACGCGTCCGACGGCTCGACGGCACCGTGACGGTCGGCCGGCGGCCGGACGGCACCGGGTTCCTGCTGCGGGTCACCGTGCCGGTGGAGCAGCGGTGAGCGACCCGATCCGGCTGCTGCTCGCCGACGACCAGGCGCTGGTCCGGGGTGCGCTCGCCGCGCTGCTGTCGCTGGAACCGGATCTCGACGTGGTGGCCGAGGTGGGTCGGGGCGACGAGGTGGTGGACGCGGCCCGCCGTACCGGCCCGGACGTGGCGCTGCTCGACGTGGAGATGCCGGGGCTGGACGGGATCGCCGCGACCGCCGCGCTGCGGGCCGCGCTGCCCGGCTGCCGGGTGCTGGTGGTGACCACCTTCGGCCGGCCCGGCTACCTGCGACGGGCGATGGAGGCCGGGGCGGGCGGCTTCGTGGTCAAGGACACCCCGGCCCGGCAACTCGCCGACGCGGTCCGCCGGGTGCACGCCGGGCTGCGGGTGGTCGACCCGGCGCTGGCGGCGGAGACCCTCGCGGCGGGGACGAGCCCGTTGACCGAACGGGAGACGGCGGTGCTGCGGGCGGCCCGGGGCGGTGGCACGGTGGCCGACCTGGCGGCGGCGCTGCACCTGTCCGAGGGGACGGTCCGCAACCACCTGTCGGCGGCGATCGGCAAGACCGGCGCCCGCAACCGGGCCACCGCCGTCCGGCTCGCCGAACAGAACGGCTGGCTGCTCGGCGACTGAACCGGCGTCGCGGTGCCGGGCGGTCGCGGTGGTGGCGGTGCGGGGCGACCGGGCTCAGGACGTGGTCAGGGCGTCGACGACGACGAGTTCGGTGCCGGGGCGTACCTCGTCGAGGAGGGTCCGCTGGGCGCTGCGGGTCAGCCGGATGCAGCCGTTGGTGACGTCCTCGCCGAGGGTGTCGTCGTCCTGCCAGCTGTGCAGGCCGATGTGCGCGCCCCGCAGCCCGGTGGGTACCGCCTCCGGGTCGTCGGGGACGGCGCCGAGGGCGAAGACGTCCACCCCGCCGTAGACCGGTTCGGGGGGTGGCGTGGTGCCGAGGATGAAGGTGCGGCCGAGGGGGGTCTCCTGGCCGGGCTGGCCGAGGCTGACCGGCCAGGTGTGCACCGGCCGGCCGTGCCGGTACCAGGTGAGCTGGTGGGTGCGCCGCTGCACCACGATCTGGTCGCGCAGGACGACCGGACTCCAGCCCCCGTCGGGCAGCCAGGCCAGTCGACGGCTCGCCGAGGGCAGCAGGACCGCCGTCCAGCCGGTACGCCGCTGCACCACCGGCATGGTCAGCTCCACCCCGCTGATGGTGGGGGCGAGCAGGGCGCGGGGGCGTCCGCCCGGTGCGTCGTACGCGGCGATGTTCCGGGTCGGGGTGACGCCCTCGGTCAACGGGGTGACGTCGAGCGGCTGCGGGTCGGCCGGGAAACCGGCGGGGGCCGGGTCGTAGTCGATCACGGGTAGGCCGGGCGGGGCCGGCGCGGCGGGCGGCACGGTCTCGTCCTCGTGCGGGACGGCCACGGTCGGTGGCGGGGCCGCCGCCCGGCGGGTCGGGGCGGGTGCGTCGGAGCGCAGCGCCACCCCGACGAGCAGGGCCGTCACCAGCAGGGCCGGTACGCCGACGACGGCGACGAGCGGCCCCCGGCCCCACCGATCGATCATCCGGTCAAAAGCCACGAAACCACTCTAAGGGGCAGGTAGCTCCACCCGGTGCGAATCGTCCCGACGGGCCCCCGATCCCCGGCCGTCCACGCGCCGGGACGTCGTACGCCGAGCCTTACACGCGTCCCGGACCGGGGTGGTTCGACGATCCGCCGAGAATTTTCGGCGGCGGCACTGATCCGTACGCGCCGGAGGTCCGTACTGGAGGTGGGAGCAGGGTCGGCCGGTGGTGGCGCCGCCGTTAGACGATCGAGGAGCAGATGGCCCGGGCACAGCAGAACGAGAAGGCGGCGACCGTCCGGACCTCCACCAGCAGCCGTGGTGTCCGGACAGTGTCGAAGGGCACGATGGCGCTGATGGTGGCGTCCGCGCTGGGGCTGCTGTGGGCCGGGGTCGAGATGACCGGCAACGGCGCGGCGATGTACGCGTACGGCTTCTTCTTCACCGAGTTCTTCGCCGGGGTGGTCGCCCTGGTGTCGCTCAGCCTCACCGTGATGATGGGCCTGCTCGCCACCGACCGGCTGGTCCTCATGATCCGGCACCGGGTGCTCCTGCAGTCCGCGCACCGGGCCACCGGCATCCTCGGCGTCGTCGGCCTGGTCTTCCACGTCATCACCAAGATCGCCATCGGTCGGGCCGGACCCACCGACGCCGTGGTGCCGTTCATCGGTGGCAGCGGGCTCTACGTCGGGCTCGGCACGGTGGCCGCCTTCCTCATGGTGAGCGTGCTGTGGACCGGCATCGTCCGGGTCCGCTTCGCCGGGGTCGGGCCCAAGTGGTTCTGGCGCAGCCTGCACTCCCTGGCGTACCTGTCCTGGCCGTTCGCCCTGTTCCACGGCCTCAACGCCGGACGCGCCGCCAAGTCCTGGGTGGTGCTGAGCTACCTGGCCTGCGTCCTGCTGGTGGTGGTGGCGCTGATGGTGCGGCTGTCGGTCTACCTCGGCAAGCGCAGCCGCGAACAGCAGCAGGCCGCCGCGCTGAACAAGGCCATGACCGGCAAGGGCGTCGACGAGGGCAAGGGCCGGACGCTGCTCACCGGGCTCGGCCGCAAGAAGGAGGAGGAGAAGGAGACCCGGAGCAGTTGGGCCGAGGCCGCCCTCGCCCCGTCCTGGAACGCGCCGACCGGCAGCGCCCGGCGTCGGGACCCCGAGCGGTTCACCGTCCCGGTCGTCCCCGAACCGGGCACCCTGCGTGAACCCGTCCGGGGCGGCCGGGGTCGTACCAGCCAGGAGACCGCGCCGGCACCCCGCCGCGAGCGCGACCTGGAACCGGCCGCGCGCCGCCGGACCGTCGAGCGGGACGACCGCGACGAGCGGCCCCGCCGCCGCGACGAGGACGTCGCCCCGGTGTCCGGTGGTCGCCGGTCCCGGTACGAGGAGGACGTGGCCCCCGTCTCCGGTGGTCGCCGGTCCCGCTACGAGGAGGACGTCGCGCCGGTGTCGGGCGGTCGGCGTGCCCGGTACGAGGAGGACGTGGCCCCCGTCTCCGGTGGTCGCCGGTCCCGCTACGACGAGGACGTCGCGCCGGTCTCCGGCAGTCGCCGCCGCGACCGCGACGAGGACGTCGCCCCCGTCTCCGGTGGCCGGCGTACCCGCTACGAGGAGGACGTGGCCCCGGTGTCGGGTGGTCGGCGTGCCCGGTACGAGGAGGACGTGGCCCCGGTGTCGGGCGGTCGCCGGTCCCGGTACGAGGAGGACATCGCCCCCGTCTCCACCGGTCGCCGGGTCCGGCGCGACGACGACGTGGCCGCCCGCTACTCGGCCCCGCCCCGGCGGCGCACCGAGGAGCCGGAGGAGCCGTGGGACAGCCCGCGCCGCTGGGAGGACGCCAGCCGGCCCGTCTCGGCCGAGCCCATCTCCGCCGCCCCGCGCAGCGGCTCCGGCCGGCACAGCGTCGAGGCCGACGTGCCGGAGGAGCCGGACTACTGGCGTCCGCCGGCCCGCTACGTCGCCGACGACATCCCCGTCGACGACACCCCGACCCTGGTCGACCTGGCCTCCCGGCGGGCCCGCAAGGCCACCGGCGACAGCCGCAGCCGGCGCAAGGGCAAGGCCAACGCGGACGCCGTCGACGGGGCGTACTGGGCCGGGCTGCGCGGTGAGGCCAAGTGATGCGCACGAAGGTCCCACCGGTCGCCTGCATCGGCGAGCCCCGGCTCACCGCCGGCTTCGCCGAGTTCGGCCGGCTCGACCTGATGGCCCACGAGATGGAACACGGGCCGATCGGCCCGATGGAACCGGCCAACCTGCTCCGGCTGGCCGAGGCCATCCAGCTCAAGGGCAAGGGCGGGGCGGGTTTCCCGTTCTACCGCAAGTTCAAGGCGGTGCTGGAGTCCTGCGAGCGGCAGGACCTGCCCGCCGTGGTGGTGGTCAACGCCACCGAGGGGGAACCGGCGAGCTGGAAGGACAAGGTGCTGCTCACCCGGGCCCCGCACCTCATCCTCGACGGCGCCGCCCTGGCCGCGTACGCGCTGGACGCCGAGGAGATCGTGCTCTGCGTCGCCGACGACCTGATCGGCCGGGACTCGCTCACCGACGCCCTCGCCGAACGCCGGATGCCGGTGCCCACCACCATCGTCACCGTGCCGCACCGGTTCATCTCCGGCGAGGGCGGTGCGCTGGTCAACGGGATCAACGGACTGCCGCACATCCCGCCGGGCACCAAGAAACGGTCCAGCGACTCGGGCGTCCGCAACCTGCCCACCCTGCTGTCCAACGCCGAGACGTACGCCCAGGTGGCGATCGCCGCCCGGCTCGGCCCGTACGAGTACGCCGCGCTCGGCACCGACGACGAGCCCGGCACCGTGCTGCTCACCGTCACCGGCCAGGCCAAGCGCGCCGCCGTGGTGGAGTGCGCCGCCGGCACCCCGCTGCGGGACATCCTCGACCTGTGCGAGGTGCCGGAGGGGCCGGGCATCCTCATGGGCGGCTACCACGGCCGCTGGATCACCTGGGAGGCGGCACAGCGGGCCGAGATCACCCGCAAGAGCCTCACCAGCGTCGGCGGCACCCTCGGCGCCGGCATCATCATCCCGCTCGGCCGGGACACCTGCCCGCTGGGCGAGGCCGCCCAGGTGGTCCGCTACCTGGCCGGGGAGTCCGCCGGCCAGTGCGGGCCGTGCAAGCGCGGCCTGCCCGACCTGGCCCGCGCCGTCGACCTGGCGGTCTCCGGCAGCGCGCCGGTGGAGGTGGTCCGGGCCGCCGCCGGTGACGTGAAGGGCCGGGGCGCGTGCAGCCACCCCGACGGCACCTCCCGCTTCGCCCTCTCCGCGATGGAGGTGTTCGCCGACGACCTGCGGCAACACACCACCGGTGAGGGGTGCGGCAAGCGGGTCAAGGGCGTGATGGGGCTGCCCGGAGCGCCCGACGCCAACCCCCGCAAGCTCACCCTGGACTGGTCCCGCTGTGACGGGCACGGGCTGTGCGCCCACGTCGTACCGGACTTCATCCGGCTCGACGGCAACGGTTACCCCGCCTTCCCGTCCACCCCTGTGCCGACCTGGCTGAAGGAAGGTGCGATGAAGGCGGTCAAGGTCTGTCCCGAACTCGCGCTGCGGCTGGTCGAGGCCGAGTAGCACCACCGAGAGGAGCACCGGATGCGGTCGTCGTCGTCACCCAGCAACGGGCCGGAGGGTCGACCGGCCGCCCGACTCGCCCTCGCCGCCACCCTGGCCGGCACCCTGCTGGCCGCCTCGGCCTGCGCCGTCGGGCCGACGTCGACGCAGCCGGCCGCCGAGGTGGCCGTCCCGGTCGCCGCACCGTCGTCCGTAGCGCCGTCGTCCGCCGCGCCCGCCCCGACCGGCGCACCCGCCGTGGTGCCCGACGCGCTGCGCTTCACCGCCAGGACCCTCGACGGTACGGCGTTCTCCGCCGCCGGGCTGGCCGGCCGCCCGGTGGTGCTGTGGTTCTGGGCACCCTGGTGCGCCACCTGCGCCAGCCAGGCGTGGACGGTCGCCGAGATCGCCCCGAAGTACCGGGACACCGTGCCGATCGTCGGGGTCGCCGGCCTCGGCGAGCAGAAGGCGATGCGCAGCTTCGTCACCGAGTTCGAACTCGGCGGCACCACCCAGATCGACGACCGGGCCGGCGCGCTGTGGCGGCGCTTCGAGATCGTCGAACAGAGCACCTTCCTGATCATCGACCGGGAGGGGAAGGTCGTCCACCAGGGCTTCCTCGACGGCGAGGACCTCACCCGCCGGGTCGCCGCCCTGGCCGGCTGATGACCGGCCCGCTGCTGCTCGCGCTGACCGCCGGGATGCTCGGCGCGGTCAACCCGTGCGGCTTCGCGATGCTGCCGGCGTACCTGTCGCTGCTGGTCGCCGGGCCGGCGGACGGTCGGGGCGCGGTCGGCCGGGCACTCACCGCTGCGGCCGGCCTGACCTGCGGGTACGTCGTGGTGTTCGGGGCCTTCGGGCTGGCCGTCGCACCGTTGGCGGACTGGCTGCGCCCCCGGCTGCCCTGGCTGACCGTGGCCCTCGGGCTGGGCCTGCTGGCGCTCGGGTTGTGGCTGCTCGCCGGTCGCCGGCTGCCCACCCCGCGCCCGTCGGCCCGCGCCCCCCGGCTGACCCGTTCGCTGCCGTCCATGGCGCTGTTCGGCATGGCGTACGCGCTGGCGTCGCTGAGCTGCTCCATCGCCCCGTTCCTGGCGATCGTGGTGACCAGCCTCCAGGCCGGCTCGACCCTGCGCGGGCTGGCGCTGTTCGTCGCGTACGCGATCGGGATGGGCCTGGTGGTGGCGGTGGCGGCGCTCGGCGTGGCGCTGCTGCGCGGCCGGGTGGTGCGTGGGCTGCGCGGCGTCGGCGCGTGGGTGCCCCGGCTCAGCGGCCTGGTGCTGCTCGTCGCCGGCGGCTACGTCGCCTGGTACGGCTGGTACGAGGTCCGCCTCGCCCAGGGTCGCCACGACGCCTTCGGTGACCCGGTGGTGGTCGGCGCGGCCCGGATCCAACGGATGCTGGTGACGGCGCTGGACACGGCCGGCCCGGCGGTGCTCGCCGGGCTGCTCATCGTGCTGCTGGGGGTGGCGGCGCTGCTGCACCGCAGCCGCACCCGGGCCGGTGACACCGAACGGGTGTGACCGTGAGGCCGGTCGTCGCCGGGTGGTGGGTGCGGTGAGGGGCGGGAGCCCGCAGGCCCCGCCCCTCACCGGACGTCTCAGCGCAGCGGGGTGAGCCGGTCGGTGCCGAGCCGGTCGCGGAGCACCTCGGGCACCAGCACCGAACCGTCGGGCTGCTGGAACTGCTCCAGGATGGCCGGGAAGAGCCGGCTGGTGGCCAGCGCCGAACCGTTGAGCGTGTGCACGAAGCGGGTCTGCTTGCCGCCCGGCTCGCGGTACCGGATGGCGGCCCGGCGGGCCTGGTAGTCACCGGCCCAGGAGACCGACGACACCTCCTTGTACTTGCCGGTGCTCGGCATCCACACCTCGATGTCGAGGGTCTTCTTCATCGAGGCGCTGGCGTCACCGGCGGACAACAGGCTGCGCTGGTAGTGCAGGCCCAGCTTCTCGACCAGGCTCTCCGCGTGGGCGAGCATCTCCTCCAGCGCCGCGTCGGCCTGCTCGGGCAGGGTGAACTGGAAGATCTCCACCTTGTTGAACTGGTGCCCGCGTACGGTGCCGCGCTCGTCGGAGTGCGAACCGGCCGCCTCCCGCCGGTAGCAGGGGGTGTACGCGAACGCCTTCAGCGGCAGCTTCGACGTCTCCAGGATCTCGTCCTGGTAGGCGCCGAGGATCGCCGTCTCCGAGGTGGGCAGCAGGAACTGCCCGCGCGGGGCGGACTCCCGGTCCAGGTGGTAGACGTCGTCGTAGAACTTGGGGAACTGGCCGGCGGCGAAACCGGCGGTGTCGAGCAGCAGGTGCGGCGGGAGCAGGAACTCGTAGCCGGCCCGCACGTGCTCGTCGATGAACCAGTTGATCAGCGCCCACTCCAGCCGGGCACCCAGGCCGGTGTACATCCAGAAGCCCGAACCGCCGAGCTTGACGCCCCGCTCGTGGTCGACCAAGCCGAGCGCCCGGCTCAGCTCCACGTGGTCGCGGATCTTCTCGATGGCCGGTGGCGCACCGAAGGTCTTCACCACCCGGTTGGCCTCCTTGCCGCCGGGCACCACGTCGTCGGCGGGCAGGTTGGGCAGCTCGCTCATCGTGCCGCGCAGCCGGGACTGCACCTCGTCGAGCTGGGACTCCAGCTCGGCGAGCTGCTTACGCTCGACCTCCGGCGCGACGGACTCCGGCGTGGTGCCGGCCCGCTTCGCCTGCGCGTACGCCCGGGCCTCGGCCTTGCGGCGCTGCCGCTCGGCGTCGATCTCCGTGATCAGTGCGCGGCGTTCCTGGTCGAGTCGCTGGATGTCGTCCAGGACCCGGTTGACCTCGGCGGGATCCAGTCGCTTCGCGAGCGCGGTGGCCACCGCCTCGCGATCCTTCCGGATCAACTCCATGTCGAGCATGCTGCTCCGTACGCTCCGTCCAGGCGGTCAGGGTGGGACCCTCCGATGCTACCGTCGCGCCCGCCGGCCCCCGGGCCCCGGTCTGAGCCTGCGAACGCGCCGCCGCACCCCGGGCCCGGCCCGGCCGAGTGCTGCCACCTCTGTCGTTACCCAAGGTGATGGGGCTGGTTCAACTCCTGTTCTCACTCTCGGTGACCGGTATCGGGGCCGTTTTCCTGCCCTGAGCGGGGTCGCCCTCGTGCTGGCGCTTATGAGCAGGGAAAACTTCTCAGGGAGCGGCGCCCCCTGGATAACCTCCTTCGCACGCTTTGCTCTGCTGCTCTCGACGCGACGGTCACCTGCCGTGGTTGTCGCGGTCATGGCAGCAGAGCAAAGCGTGCGAAACACTAATGGCGGGGAGCAGGAGTGGTCACCATGTGTGACCGCACGGCGAGCAGCATTGCCCGGCGCGCCCGCACGGGAGGCAGCGCACCCGAGCGGTCAGAACAGGCGTCCACCGTCCCGAAAGGCCGGAGGTCAGAGCCGGATCGGCATCAGGATCGAGAAGGTGTCCTCGTCGTCGGGCCGGCGCACGGCCAGCGGGGCGATCGGTCCGTCGAGTTCCAGCACCAGCTGCGGGCCACCGGCGGCGTCCAGCGCGTCGAGCAGGAAGTCCCCGTTCACCCCGACCAGCAGGTCGGCCGGGTCCGGCCCGGCCAGTTCGGCGGCGTCGACCAGGCGCAGCCCGTCGCGGTCGTCGACCCCCAGCACCGTCACCGGCAGCGTCACCCCCTCGTGCTCCCGGGTCACCGTGGGGGCGGCCGACCGTAGCGCGCTGCGCAGGGTCGCCACGTCGACCGGAACCCGCCGGGCCGTGGCGTCCGCCGGGCGGCGCAGCAGCCGCCGGTAGTCGGTGAACTCGTACGGCAGCACCGCCGAGCGCGCCTCGACCCCGGCGACGGCGACCGTGACCTCCCCGTCGGCGACGGTCAGCCGCACCTGTCCACCGGTGTCCAGCAGCGCCCGGAACTCGTCGACGGCCGCCGCCGGCAGCAGCGCCCGCACCGGCGGGCCGTCCACCCGGCCGTCGGCGCGGGCCAGCGCCATCCGGTACCGGTCGGTCGCCACCAGCCGTACGCCGTCGGACTCGACGTCCAGCAGCACCCCACCGAGCACCGGCAGGTCGGGGTCGGTGCCGACGGCGAACCGGACGGCGTCGACGGCGGCGGCCAGGGCGGCGGGGGACAGGGTGATTCGGGTGGTCATCCAAGACTCCTCGGGATCGATCAGGGCACGGACCCGGGAGAGTTCGCGGCGGGCGTCGGCGAGACCGTCCTCCAACCGGCGCAGGTGCGCGTCGAGCAGCCGCCCGACCCGCACCGGATCGTCGCGCAGCCGCAGCGCGGCGGTGATCCCGGCCAGCGGCATGCCGACCCGGCGCAGGCCGGCCACCAGCCGGGCCGGCGTCACCTGCGCGGCGGTGTACCAGCGGTACCCGTTCACCGGGTCGACGAGCGTCGGGGTCAGCACCCCGCACCTGTCGTAGAACCGCAGCGCGCTGACCGTCAGGCCACTGGCCCGGGCCAGCTCGCCGATGCTCAGCAGCTCGCTCTCCACGCCCATGATGCTGTCGCCTCAACCAGGTCGAGGGTCAAGCCCGCACCGGCCACCGACCCCGCGACCCGGCGGTCGTCCTCACTGCGGAAGCACCCGGAACGTGATCCCCGCCCGGGCCAACCGGTCCAGCAGCGCGTCACCCATCGCCGCCACCGGGGTGAGCTGCCCGGACGCGGCGGGCAACTCGTCGTACGCCAGGCAGAGGGCCGACTCGGCGAGCATCTTGGCGGTCTCGTCGTACCCGGGATCGCCGCCGGCCACCTCGGTGCGGACGGTCCGGCCGCCGCCCTCGCCGACGAACCGCACCCGGAACCACGACCGGGCCCGCTGCTGCGCGCTCGGCCCCTGCCCGGAGGCGACCCGGCCGAGCAGCCAGCGTCGGGTCGGCGGCAGCTTCACCAGCCCGACCAGCCCGGCCATCCCCACCCCGGCCAGCAGCACCGTCGGCAACCGCTTGACGGCGGCGAAGTGCCGGTAACGGAAGTCCGGGCCGTACTCCGGGCGGGCGGCGGCGGACCGGCGCACCACCTGCGGGTCGATGGTGGGCAGCGGCACCGCCCACATGCCGACCGCCGCCGACCGGCCCAGCTTCCCGGCCACCGCCCGGACCCGGCGTCCGTCCGGTCGGGGCTCGACCGACCGCCGGGCCCGCGCCGCCCGCTGCGCCTGCGCGGTACGCGAGAACGCGGTGAGCGCCGAATGATACGTCCCGGCGGAGAACCTCCCCCCGGCCCGGACGAACCCGTCGACGCTGACCGGCCCGTCCGCCGCCAACTGCCGGACGGTGTACCAGACGCCCAGGTCGTGCGGGACCGAGTCGAAACCGCAGGCGTGCACCAGCCGGGCCCCGGTGCGCACCGCCTCGGCGTGGTGCCGCACGTACATCAGGTCCACGAACTCCGGCTCGCCGGTGATGTCGAGATAGTCGGTGCCGGCGGCGGCACACGCGGCGACCAGCGGTTCCCCGTGGTGCACGTACGGCCCGACGGTGGTGGCGAGCACCCGGGTGCCCGCCACCACCGGACGCAGCGACCCGGCGTCGGTGACGTCGGCGGTCAACAGCGGCAGGGTGGCCAGGGCCGGGTCGATGGCGGCGAGCCGGTCGCGTACGGCCGACAGCTTCGCCGGGTTGCGGCCGGCCAGCGCCCAGCGCAGCCCCGCCGGGGCGTGCCGGGCCAGGTACTCGGCGGTCAGCCCGCCGGTGAACCCGGTCGCGCCGAACAGGACGAGGTCGTACGGGCGGTCGGGGCGCATCCGCCGAGTGTGCCACCCGGGCCCGACCCGCACCGGCTGGGCGGGCCACCCGGCGGGCTCAGCCGTGCGGGGTGAACACCGCCCGGACACAGCCGTCGGCGCGGTCCCGGAACAGCGCGTACCCGGTCGGGCCCCCGTCCAGGTCGAACCGGTGCGTCGCCAGGTGCTCGGTCCGCAGCTCGTCGCGGGCCATCCGGTCCAGCAGCATCGGAATCCACCGTTGGCCGTGCTGCCGGGCGCTGCGCACGGTGAGCCCCTTGTGCATCACCGCGCCCAGCGGGAAGGCGTCCACGAACCCGCCGAAGGTGCCCGAGACGAAGACGGTGCCGCCCTTACGGCAGGCGTGCACCGCCTCCCGCACCGCCAACGGGTCCTCGACCGGGCCGCCCCGGCCGGTGAACCGGTCGGCCAGCGACGGTGGACGGCCACCGCCGTCGGCCGTCCCGACCGCCTCCACGCACACGTCGGGACCCCGCCCCCCGCTGCGTTCCCGCAGCTCGGCGGGGACGTCGGTGTGCTCGTAGTGCAGCGTCTCGGCACCGGTGTGCCGTTCGGCCATCCGCAGCCGCTCCGGATACCTGTCGATCACGATTACCCGGTCCGCGCCGAGCACCGTCGCCGCCTGCGCGGTGAGCTGACCCACCGCACCCGCCCCCCACACCGCCACCACGTCACCGGGGCGGACCGCACCCAGCTCGGCGCCCATCCACCCGGCGGGAGCGGCGTCCGAGGCGAAGACCGCCCGGTCGTCGCTGACCGGGTCGGGCACGGTGAACGCCCCCACGTCGGCGTACGGCACCCGGACGTACTCGGCGTGGCTGCCGGCGAACCCGCCCGCCGTACGGGGATGGCCGTAGCAGCCGCCCGTGGGTTGCCCCCAGGCCGCCTCGGTGACCGCCGTGCCGGTCGCGCCGTTGTCGCAGCAGGAGTACAACCCCTGCCGGCAGTACCAGCACCTCCCGCAGGCCACGGCGGCGCAGACCACCACCCGGTCGCCGACGCGGTGCCGGCGTACCGCCGGGCCGACCTCGGCCACCTCGCCCAGGAACTCGTGCCCGAGCACGTCACCGGCGGCCAGGCCCGGTACCCGACCGGCGAGCAACGGCAGGTCGGTCCCGCAGGTGGCGCTGCGCCGTACCCGCACGATCATGTCGTGGGCGTTGCGCAACTCCGGGTCGGGCACCTGGCGCACCGCGAGCCGGTCGACGCCCTCCCAGCACAGCGCCCTCATCCGGGCACCACCGGCCGGTCGGGGGCGGCCCGCTCGACGGCCGGCCGGTCGGCGCGCAGCACCTCACCGGTCTCGACGAGCTGCCGTACCGCGCGCAACACCTGCCGCAGGTAGCCGTCGGGGTCGTCGCCGACCAGGTGGGCGGCCATCCCGGGCAGGGCGGCGAGCCCGCCGAGCGGCCGGACGGCCAGTTCGGTGCCGCGTCCGCCGGGGGCCGGCCGCAGCTCCAGCTCCACGGCACCGGCCAGCGGCCGCAGCGGCTCCGGCCACCGCCCGTCGGGCAGCAGTTCCGCCGCCGGGACGCCGACCGTCACCACCTGCCAACGCCCCGACCCGACCGCCGTGGCGGCGAGGATGACCGCGCCCCGGGTCAGCCGTCCCATCCGTACCACCCGCCTCTCCTGCCGGGACCGGACCACGCCGTCCGGTGCGCCCATCGTCGGCGCGTCCCGGGTGAACCGGGCTCGTCCCGAAGGGGTGAACCGGGCCGTGCCGGGTAACCGCCGCCGACCGGGGAGGAACGCGCCGAGTGGGGGTGGGGTGCAATGCCGCAGCAGCCCGTACGGGCGGTCGACCCGACACCCCACCCCGGCGACGCCGCGAGTACCCCGGCGTCCGTCGAGCCGCCGCTGCTGGCCTCCCGGCTCGCCCCGCCCGCCCCGCCCGAGCCGATGCTGCTGCGGCCCCGGCTGCTGGCCCGTCTCGACGACGGGGTCGCCGGCATCCTCACCGTGGTCCGCGCGCCCGCCGGCTGGGGGAAGACGACACTGCTCACCGCCGGGGCGCGGGCCGCGGCGTCGACCGGGGACCCGGTGGCCTGGGTGCAGGTCGAGGCCGGCGACAGCGGACAGCGCCTGTGGGCGTACCTCACCCGGGCCCTGTGCGGTGCGCTGCGGGCCGGACCGGACGAGCCGACGCACGCCCCGGCCGGTCCGTGGCGGCCCGACGGGCTGGAGGCGCTGGCCGCCGCACTGGCCGCCCGGGAACGCCCCGTCCGGCTGGTCCTCGACGACCTGCACCGGGTGACCGATCCGGACGTCCTCACCGGGCTGGAGTTCCTGCTCCGGCACGCCGACGGGCGGCTGCGCCTCGTCGCCGCCGGCCGGACCGGCCTGCCGCCGGCCCTGCACCGGCTGCGGTTGGCCGGGGAACCGACCGAGATCGGCCCCGACGACCTGGCCTTCACCACCGACGAGGTGGCCGACCTGCTGGTGGCACACGGGGTGCCGGTGCCGGCGGCGGCGGTCGACCGGCTCCGGGAACACACCGGCGGCTGGCCGGCGGGTCTGCGCTTCGCCGCGCTGGCCGCCCGGGGCCAGGCCGATCCGCAACGCTGGGTACGACGGTTCGGCGGCGACCACCCGGACGTCGCCGCCTACCTGCGCGCCGAGGTGCTCACCCCGTTGCCGGGGCCGGCCCGGGAGGTGCTGCGCCGGTGCGCCGTCGGCGGGGCGGTCCGCGCCGACCTGGCCGACGCGTTGACCGGACGTCCCGACGCCGGTCAGCTCCTGGCCGGACTGGCCCGCGACGGCGGTTTCCTGCACCGCGACGACAGCGACCCACCCTGGTACCGGCCACACCCCATGCTCGCCGACCTGCTGCGCGAGGAACTCGCCGGCCTCGACGGGCGGGAACGCGACGAACTGCACCGGCGGGCCGCCGACTGGCACGCCGACCACGGCCGGCCGGCCGACGCGCTGCACCACGCCCTGACCGCCGCGCAGTGGGACCGCGCCACCGAACTGCTGCTGGCCCACTGGCCGGAGTTGGTCCCGTACGAGCGGGAGCCGCCGCCCCTGCCGCCGCCCCCGCCGCCGCCCGCCGGGGCGGTGCGCCGTGACCCGGAGCTGGCGCTGGCCGCCGGCACCGAGCGGGCGTACGCCGGGGACGTGGCGGCGGCGACCGCCCGGCTGCGGGACGCGGTGCAGGCCGCCCACACGCTGCCGGTGCCGCGCCGGGACCGGTTCCGGCGGCTCGCCGTGGCGTTGGAACTCACCCTGGCCCGGCTGGCCGGCGACCCCGCGACGGTACGCGCTGCCGCCGCCCGCCTGCTCGCCACCGCCCCGGCCCCGCCTGCGGATTCGGCGCTGTCTGCCGGTGCCGGGCTGCCTGCGGATGCGGGGCTGCCTGCGGGTGCCGGGCTGTCTGCCGGTTCGGCGGTGCCGACCGGCTCGGCGGTGCCCGCCGGTCCTGGGTCAGTCGCCCAGGTTCCTGCTGAACCGCCGGCCGGCACCGCTGCGTTCGACGCGCCGGCCGGTGTCGACCCGGCAGCCGGCGATGGTGCGGTGACCGGCGACGACCCCGTGACCGGCGACGATCCCCGGACCGGGAGGGACGACGCCGATGTCCGGGCGGTGGCCGGCACCGCGCTCGGCCTGGCCGACCTGGCCGAGGGGGAACTGGGACGGGCCGGAGAGTCATTCCGGGCTGCGCTGGCGGCGGCCCGGCGGGCCGGCCGCCCCCGGACCGTGCTGGTCGGCGCGAGCCGGGCCGCCCTGCTGCTCGCCCTCGCCGGTGAGCTGACGCCGGCCGAGGAGACCGCGCGGGTGGCCCTGGCCATGCCGGCCTGCCAGGGATGGTCGGGCCGGGACGACTGCGGTCACGCACACCTGGCGCTGGCACTGGTGGCGGTGCACCGGGACCAGCCCGCCGAGGCGACCGCCGAGCTGGCGGCGGCGGGTGCGGTCACCGGGACGGCCCTGGCCGGGGCGGTGGCGGCGCTGTGCCGGGCCGCCCTGCTCCGCGACGCGGGCGAGCCGGCGGCGGCGATGACGGCGGTGCTGAACGCCCGCGACGAGCTGACCGTCGGCAGGTCGACGTCCCCAGGCGACCCGACGTCCCCAGGTGACCCGACGTCCCCCGGCGACCCGACGTCGCCCGGTGGTGCGGATGCGCCGGGAGCGTCTGGAGTCTTCGGCAATGCGGTGGTGGCCGGCAGTGCTGTGGGGTTGCGCGGTGCGGTGGGGTGCGACGGTGCGACGGTGGCTGGCGGTGCGGTGGGCTTCGGCGGTGCGAGGGTGGCCGGTGGTGCCGGGGAGGTGGCCGACCGGTTGCTGGCCCTGGAAGCGGACCTGCGGGGCGAGCAGGGTGACGTGGACACGGCCCGGCGGTTGCTCGGTGAGCGGGCCCTCGGGCCGGAACCGGTGCCGGTGCTGGCATTGGCGCTGGCCCGGGTGGAGTTGCGGGCCGGTGACCTACGGGCCGCCCGACACGCCCTGCCCGGCTGGGACGCCCCGGGCGCGGCCGACTGGCCGTTGCCGGTACGGCTCGCCGCCGGGGTCCTGGACGCGCTGCTGACCCGACGGGCCGGTGACGAGCGCCGGGCCGGGCGGCTGCTGGAACGGGTGCTGGACCTGGCCGGGCGGCACGGCTACCGACGGGTCTTCACCCGGGCTGAGCCGGAGGTTCGGGAACTGCTCGCGGCCCACCTGGACTCCGGTACGGCGTACTGGCCGCAGGTCAGCGACCTGGTGCGGGACGCCGCGCCGCCGCCCGGCCGGGGGGCGTACGGCACCCGGGGCGGACCGGCCGACTCCCGGCAGGGCGACCCGGAGCGACCCCTGGACGAGCCGCTCACCGAGCGGGAGCTGACCATCCTGCGCTACCTGCAGAGCATCCTGTCCAACGTGGAGATCGCCAGCGAACTGTCCCTGTCGGTCAACACCGTCAAGACCCACGTCCGCAACATCTACCGCAAGCTCGACGCCACCCGCCGCCGCGAAGCCGTCCGCCGAGCCCGCGACCTCCACCTCCTCTGACACCCCCCGCCGTCACCCACCCCACCCCGGCTCGCCCCGCCCCACCCTCGCCCCGCCCCCCTCGCCCCGCCCACCCTCGCCCCCGCCCCGCCCCGGTCTGCCCCCCGCCCCGGTGATCAAGAGGTTTGCGTCAAAGTTGATCTTCAATTTGACTCGAACCTCTTGATCAACTGACGCAAACCTCTTGATCACCGGGGCGGCGCCGGGCGGGGCCGGGCCGGGTGGGGCGGCGTCGGGCGGGGCCGGGTGGGGCGGGGTCGGGTGGGGCGGCGTCGGGCGGGGCAGCGCCGGGCGGGGTGGGGCAGTGCGGCCGGGCGGCCGGGGTCAGGTGGTGGCGGCGTCCACGGTGGCGAGGAGGGTGGGGAGGTCGAGTGGGCCGTCGTGGCGGTCGTCGCCCACGAAGAGCGTGGGGGTGCCGTTGACGCCGCTGCGGATGCCGCCGGTGAAGTCGTGCCGTACCCGGTCGGCGTGCACGTGCCGGTCGACCTCGGCGTCGATCTCGTCCGGCGGGAGCCCCACCTGCGCCATGCCGAGCGACAGGTGCACCGGGTCCAGTTGGTCCTGGTGCTCGTAGAGCCAGTCGTGCATCTCCCAGAACCGGTCCCGGTGGGCGGCCGCCTCGGCCACCTCGGCGGCCCGCTCGGCGTACGGGTGCAGGTTGGTGATCGGGAAGTGCCGGTAGACCAGCCGGACGGTGTCCCGCCGCTGTCGCAGCACCTCGGCCAGGTTCGGGTACGCCGCCCCACAGTACGGGCACTGGAAGTCGCCGTACTGCACGAGGGTGACCGGGGCGTCGAACGGCCCACGGATATGGTCGGTATCGGTCACCGGCGTCCGGAGCCGGGCGGTGACCTGCAACGGGGTGCTCATCGGGTCGTCACCTGCCGTCCGGTGCCGAGCTGCTCCAACGCGTCGAGGACGCCGTCGGCACCCGGGTTGACCTCGGCGGGGGACAGGTAGCTCCAGACCACCGTCCCGGCCGGGTCGAGCACCACCAGGGCCCGGCCGGCCTGCCCCTGCGGGGTGTACGCCCCGTAGCCCCGGGCCACCTCGCCCTTGGGTTCGAAGTCGGACAGCAGCGGGAACCGGACGCCCCTCGCCTCGGCGAACGCCCGGTGCGACCAGAGGCTGTCCACCGAGACGCCCAGCACCATCGCGTCGTACCGCTCGAACTCCGGCATCGCGGCCTGGTAGAGCGCCATCTGGTCGCCGCAGACCGGGGACCAGTCGGCGGGGTAGAAGGCGAGCACCACCGGCCGGCCCCGGAACTGCGCGGGTCCGGTCCGTCGCCCGTCCGGGGTGGCCGGCAGGGTGAATTCGGGGGCCGGCGTCCCGGGTCGGATCAGCCCGTCGGATCCAGTCATGTCGCCCACCGTCCCCCCGGGTCGGGTGAGGGCGGCTCACCCGGGCCGGGTGGTCCTGTCCCGCCCGCGCCGCCAGATCGGATTCGGACCGTCGGAGGGGAGCCGGTGGCGAAATTCGGGCGTTCACGGTGTCGACAACCGGATCGGACTCGGGCAGTCTGACGGACGGCGAAGGACGGGGTGGAGAGATGGACGTCGATCAGATGCGGGTCTTCGGTCGCCGGCTGGCGGGCGTGTCGTGGCGGGTGGCCCGGCACGAGTGGACCCTGGCGGCGCTCGGCGCGCTGCTGCTGGCCGTGGTGCTGACCTGGCCGACCCTGCGCGATCCGGCGAGCACCATCCCGCAGGACACCGGCGACCCGACGTTGCAGGCGTGGCAGGTGGCCTGGGGCGGGCACGCCCTGCTGACCAACCCGTTGCAGGTCTGGCACTCCAACACGTTCTATCCCGAGCCGTACACCTACGCCTACTCGGACACCCTGCTCGGGTACGCCCCGTTCGGCATGATCGGGGACGGTCCGGTGGCCGCCGTGATCCGCTACAACCTGCTCTACCTGCTGACCCACGCCCTCGCCCTGTTCGGGGCGTACGCGCTGGCCCGGCAGGTGGGGGCCGGCCGGGCCGGTTCGGCGGTGGCCGGGGTGGCCTTCGCGTACGCCCCGTGGAAGCTCGCCCAGGCCGGGCACCTGCACGTGCTCAGCATCGGCGGGATCGCCCTGGCGCTTGCCATGCTGGCCCGGGGGCACGGCTGGTCGCTGCGGCACGGTCACCGCCCCGACCGGGTCCGTCCGGGGTGGGTGGTCGCCGGGTGGGCGGTCGCCGCCTGGCAGGTCACCCTCGGCTTCGGCATCGGCCTGCCCTTCGCGTACGTGCTGGGGCTGCTCTGCCTCGGCGCGGTGGTCACGTACGGCGTGGTGTGGCTGCGGCGGCGGACCCGGCCGGTGGTGCCGCGCCGCCTGCTCCTGGCCGACCTGGCCGGCGGGATCGGGTTCGCCGGGGTGACCCTGGCGATGGCCGCGCCGTACTTCGAGGTGGTGGCCCGCAACCCGTCCGGCCGGCGGACGGTGGCCCAGATCGAGATGTTCTCCCCGCCGTGGCGGGGGTTCGTCACCGCGCCGCCGGAGTCCTGGTTGTGGGGGGAGCGGCACGAGGCCGCCCGCGCCACGCTCGGTTTCCCGGGCGAGATGACCCTGCTGCCCGGGGTGGTGCTGCTGTCGCTGGCGGTGGCGGGGCTGTTCTTCTCCGTGTGGCGGCTGCGGCACCGGTTGATGCTGGCCGGCGCGGCGCTGGTCAGCGTGGCGCTCGCGGCGGGCACCACGTTCGGTGGCGACGGCAACCCCGGGTACGTGACGCTCGTCGAGCACGCCCCGGGCTGGGACGGGGTGCGCACCCCGGGCCGGCTGGTGCTGTGGACGACCCTGCTGCTCGGCCTGCTCGCCGCCGGGGCGTTGACGGTGCGCGAGCCGGCGCGGGAGGCCGCCCCCGGCGCGGAGCCGACCCCGGACGCGGAACCCGGGTCGGGGCCGGTCGGGGACCAGTCGCCGGGGCCGGACGCGGAACCCGGGACGGTGCCGGTAGGGGAGCAGCCGGCGGGGCCGGACACGGAGCACGGGGCGGGGCCGGCAGTGCCGGCGCTGCGACCGGCGGGAGCGCCCGTGCTGGTGGAGGCGTCCGTACCGGCGCAGGCGGCTGCGGGACCACGGCCGGCGCTGCGGTCGGCGGCGTGGTCCGGGTCGGCGGCCGAGCAGGCGGCCCCCCGGGAGCCGGCCCCGAAGCGGGTCGGCCGGCAGTGGCGGCTGGCCCGGTTGGCGCTGCTGGTGCCGCTGCTGCTGGTCGGCGTGGAGGGGATCAACCGCACCCCGCACGTGCCCGCGCCGGAGCAGCCGGCCGTGCTGCGCGGGCTGACCGGCCCGGCGCTGGTGCTGCCCAGCGACGGCATCCGGGAACTGCACGTGATGCTCTGGTCGACCGACGGCTTCCCCAAGGTGGTCAACGGGCTCGCCTCGTTCACCCCGCAGTCCCAGGAGCGGATCAGGGCGGCGAGCATGACCTTCCCGGACGCCACCTCGGTGGCGTACCTGCGGCAGGTCGGGGTGCGCACGGTGGTGCTGCTGCCCGGCTGGGCGGCCGGCACGCCGTGGGCGGACGTGGCCGCCCGACCGGTGGACGGGCTGGGCATCAGTCGGGAAATGGTCGGCGAGGACGTCATCTACCGGCTCTGATGGCCGAGTTAGTTGGGAGCGCTTCCTAATTCGGCGGCGTACCGGTTACTGTTGGGTTCTTCTTCGGCAGCGGGAGCCAAGCGTGCCGGCGGGGAGCCAGGGCAGCTCTTCGCACCCGTCGACGTCCCCCTACGGGGCCGTCGCACCCTGACCCTGGCATCCCGAGAGGAACCGCAGATGCGGAGAAGTCTCGTCGGCGCGGTCACCACCGTGCTGGCCGCCGCGACAGCCGTCGTGGCCGTACAGTTCACCGTCGCACCCTCCACACCGGCCGCCGCGGCGGCGGCCGAGCCGTACAGCTGGAAGAACGTCCGGATCGACGGCGGTGGCTTCGTCCCCGGCATCATCTTCAACCAGACCGAGAAGAACCTGATCTACGCGCGCACCGACATCGGCGGCGCGTACCGCTGGGAGCAGGCCAGCCAGTCCTGGACGCCGCTGCTCGACTGGGTCGGCGCGGACAAGTGGGGCTACAACGGCGTGGTCAGCCTGGCCACCGACCCGGTGCAGACCAACCGGGTGTACGCGGCCGTCGGCATGTACACCAACGACTGGGACCCGAACAACGGCGCGATCCTGCGCTCGTCGGACAAGGGTGCCACCTGGCAGGCCACCGCGCTGCCGTTCAAGAACGGCGGCAACATGCCCGGCCGGGGCATGGGGGAGCGGCTCGCCGTCGACCCCAACAAGAACAGCATCCTCTACTACGGTGCCGAGGGCGGCAACGGCCTGTGGCGCAGCACCGACTACGGGGTCACCTGGGCCAAGGTGGCGAACTTCCCCAACGTCGGCAACTACCGGGCCGACCCCAACGACACCACCGGCTACCAGAGCCAGAACCAGGGCCTGACCTGGGTCACCTTCGACAAGGGCACCGGTACGGCGGGCAACGCCACGCAGACCATCTACGTCGGCGTGGCGGACAAGGCGAACCCGGTGTACCGCTCGACGAACGGCGGCACGAGCTGGGAGCGGATCGCCGGGCAGCCCACCGGCTACCTGGCACACAAGGGCGTGGTCGACCCGGTCGGCGGCTTCCTCTACATCGCCACCAGCGACACCGGCGGCCCGTACGACGGGGGCAAGGGTGACGTGTGGAAGTTCAACCGGGCCACCGGCGCGTGGACGCAGATCAGCCCGATCCCGTCGTCCAGCAGCGACGCCTACTTCGGCTACTCGGGATTGACCATCGACCGGCAGAAGCCGAACACCCTGATGGTCGCCACCCAGATCTCCTGGTGGCCGGACGCGATCTTCTGGCGCAGCACCGACGGCGGCGCGACCTGGAGCCGGATCTGGGAGTTCGGCAGCTACCCGGAGCGCACCAAGAAGTTCAAGATGGACATCAGCTCGGTGCCGTGGCTGACCTTCGGGGCCAACCCGGCCCCGCCGGAGGAGACCCCGAAGCTGGGCTGGATGAACGAGTCGGTGGAGATCGACCCGTTCGACTCGAACCGCTTCATGTACGGCACCGGCGCGACCATCTACGGCAGCACCGACCTCACCAAGTGGGACACCGGCGGCCAGCTCACCATCAAGCCGATGGTCAAGGGCCTGGAGGAGACCGCCGTGCAGGACCTGATCAGCCCGCCCACCGGGGCGCCGCTGATCAGCGGGCTCGGTGACATCGGCGGGTTCCGGCACACCGACCTCGACGCGGTGCCGCCGATGCTGTTCACCCAGCCGGTCTTCACCACCACCACGAGCCTCGACTACGCCGAGGCGAACCCGGCGACGATGGTCCGGGCCGGCAACTTCACCGACGCCGACCGCCCCAACGACAGCCACATCGCGTTCTCCACCGACGGCGGGGCGAACTGGTTCCAGGGCAGCGAGCCGGGCGGGGTCAACAACGGCGGCACGGTCGCCGCCGCCGCCGACGGCAGCCAGTTCGTCTGGGCTCCCGGTGACGCCGGGCAGCAGGTGATCCGTTCGGTCGGCTTCGGCAACTCGTGGACCGCCGCCACCGGCATCCCGGCCAACGCCGTGGTCGAGTCCGACCGGGTCAACAAGAACAAGTTCTACGGCTTCAGCGCCGGCAAGTTCTACGTCAGCACCAACGGTGGGGCCAGCTTCACCGCCTCCGCCGCCACCGGCCTGCCGGCCACCGGGAACGTCAAGTTCAAGGCGGTCCCCGGCAAGGAGGGCGACATCTGGCTGGCCGGTGAGGGCGGGCTGTGGCGCTCCACCGACTCCGGGGCCAGCTTCACCAAGCTGGCCGGGGTGTCGGCGGCGGTGAACGTCGGCTTCGGCAAGGCCGCCCCCGGGCAGACGTACCCGGCGGTGTTCACCTTCGGCACCGTCGACGGCAAGAGCGGCGTCTACCGCTCCGACAACTCCGGCGCGGCCTGGGTGCGGATCAACGACGACCAGCACCAGTACGGCAACGCGGGCGAGGCGCTGACCGGTGACCCCCGGGTCTACGGCCGGGTCTACCTGGGCACCAACGGCCGGGGCATCCTGGTCGCCGACCGGCTCGGCGGCACTCCCACCCCGACGCCGACCACCCCCGGCCCGACCACGCCGCCGCCGACCACCCCGCCCCCCACGACGCCTCCGCCGACCACCCCGCCCCCCACCACCCCGCCCCCCACGACGCCGCCGCCGACCACGCCGCCGCCGACGACTCCGCCGCCCACCGGTGGGTGCGCGGCGACGTACAAGGTGACCGGGTCGTGGCCGGGTGGCTTCCAGGGTGAGGTGACCGTGCGTAACACCGGCGTCAACGGGATCTCCGGCTGGACGGTGAACTGGACGTTCGCCAACGGTCAGACGGTCAACTCGCTCTGGGGTGGCACCTTCACCCAGACCGGGGCGAACGTCTCGGTGCGCGACGCCGGGTGGAACGGTGCGCTCGGGGGTGGCGCGAGCACCAGCATCGGCTTCACCGCCAACGTCACCGGCACCAACGCCGTTCCGGCGGTGACCTGCACCAGCCGCTGACAACTATCAACTATCCGACACTCGCCGGCTCCGCTCCCCGATCGGGGAGCGGAGCCGGCGGCACGTCCGGGCTGAGAGTGATCGACTCGGTGGTGGCGACGTTGCGGCATCAACCTGGGGTCTTTATCGCAACATTGCCCCAACGGGGGTGGATCGAAGACGGCGCAGGCCCCGGTCGACGCCGAGGAGCGTGACCGGGGCCTGCGCGTGCCGTGGAGCGGTCAGTCGTCCAGCCCGACGGGGGAGTTCGGCCGGTCCACGTCGACGAACTCGATGTCGTCGACGGCCCGGTCACCCCGGCTGCCGGCGGCCCGCGCGGCGGTGCCGGCGGCCCAGCCGATCGCCGCGCCGACCAGCGCCGCGCCGATCAGCAGGGTCCAGGGCAGGGCCGGCCGCCGGCCGGCGAGCGCGTCGAAGGCGAGCGTCGCCCGCCGACGGGCCTCGTCGGCGGTCGAGCCGACCAGGTCGCCGGCGTCGGCCAGCCCCGAGTCCCGGACCGACCGGGCGGCGTCCCGGACGCTGTCCCCGGCCGAGTCCACCGCCGAGAGCAGGTGGTGCCAGGCCTGGTCGGCGATCCGCTCGGGCTTGCTGCGGCGCTCCAGAAGGTTGCTGCCGATCATCGTGTTACCTCCTCGAATGCCGAAGTCTGCGGCCAGTTCGGATGTCGTCTCCGTGCCGCGGGACGGTCCTCGCCCCGGCCGGTCACCCGGCCGGTGTCCGAGCAGTGCCCCGCCCGCCCGGGTCGCAAACCCGGTACGCCCCGGTGACCCTCGCCGCTCAGCGCACCGAGACCACGGAGGTGGCGCGGGCGAAATCGTCCCCGTCGTCGTCATCGTCGTCGTCCCCGCCGCCGAAGCCGCAGGCCAGGACGAGAGCGAGTAGCGCGCCGACCCCGGCCAGGCCGAGCAGTCTCCTGAGCATCGATCCGTCTCCTCGATCGTGGTGACCCATCTCTCGCCCACGGTAGGCACCCGGCACAACCTGCACCGGGGGAGCCGGCGGGCCGCGAAGGGGAGCCGGCGGGGCTCGCCCGGCGTACCGCATCCGGGTGTCGGTGGACCGGGGCGGCTACTCTGGGACGGTTGGAACGGCCGAGCTGTGCCGTTCGTCTGAGGTGAACAGGACCAGCAACGGTGCGGAGAGGGACGGTCCGGTCCGTCCGGATCCGCGAATTGCTCATCCCGAGGGGTGGCGACCGAGGCCATCGGAGGAATACTCTCGGTCGCGGCCCGCGTACTGATGAGGCGCCCGGGGACGGGCGAGTGGAGGTGCTCGCGTGAGCCTGTCGATCGTGAAGTCGGTCCTGCCGGCCGGTGTCATCGAAATCGCCCCCCGTGGTGAGATCGACGTCGACACCGCCTACGAGGTACGTGAGGCGATCGCCGAGGTGCTGGCCAAGGGCCGGCCCGCGCGGATCGAGCTGAACATGCGACTCGTCACCTTCATCGACTCCGTCGGGATCAGCGCCATGGTCGCCGGCTTCCAGACCGCCGAGGTCAGCGGCGTCAAACTGATCGTCACCGAGCCGAGCCGGTTCGTGCACCGACAGCTCTGGGTCACCGGCCTGCTCGGGCTCTTCGGCGCCCCGGAGCCGTACTTCGCCGGTGCCGCCACCCCGGAGGTCCTGCCCGGCGCCTGACCGGGCCACCTGTCGGTGTCGACGCCACTGACCAGGGACGTTGCCAGTCCGTCTCCGGTACGGCACGATCGTGCGACCGACGACGGTCAGGAGGCCCGGTGGTCCGGCGGGAGAGCTTCAGCTACACGGTGCAGGCGCACTGCTCACCGGCCGACGCGATGGCGCTGCTGAGCGACCTGTCCCGGCAGGAGGAGTTGCATCCCCTGATCGTCCGGGTGCGCCGGCTGCCCGCCCGGCCGGGTGCCCTGGCCAGCTACGCGATCACCGACCGGCTGGAGCTGGGCCCGCTGCGGTTCCCCGTCACCTACCAGGCCGACGTGCTGCTGGCCGGCGACGACGAGATCGTGACGGTGGCCCGCCAGCAGCCCGGCACCACCGTGCGTAACCACACGCGGTTGCGGATGGAGGGTGACCTGCTGCGGATCGACGTGGAGATCACCCTCGCCGCGCCGGCCCCGCTGTTCGGCTACGCCTTCCGGCAGGCCCGCGCCGCCCACCTGGGGTTGGCCAGCCGACTCGGCGCGGTCCTGGACGGCCGGGCCGGCGACCCGCCACCCGCCGGCTGACCACCGCCGGCACCTGGGCCGCCCGGCCCGGTCGGCACCCGACCCGCCTGTTGCGGCCGGGCCGTGGTCCGGTGGTCCGCCCGCGTCGGACGGACCACCGGGTCGGCTCAGATCATCGACAGGTGTACGTGGTTGGTGTGGTCGCTGGACGGGTCCCCGTTGCCCCCGCTGTACGCCTTCCACCCGCTGCTCGGCAGCCAGATCCGCTTGAACCAGATCACGTAGAGCACACCGAGCCGGTCGGCGTTGCGGATGAAGTACGCGGCGAGGTTGTTGCCGTACGTCCGGTCGCCGCCACTGGCCACCCCGCCGAAGCCGCCCTTCTGGGCGGCGAAGTCGCACGCCCGGCCCTTGGGGTGCTCGCCGGAGCCGCTGGGTCGGTAGCAGGAGACGTACCTGGTGAAACCGGCGGCCTTGGCCTGGTTGAGGGCGTTGAGCGTGCGCGGGGTGATACAGCCGTTGGCCGGCGTCGGGTCGTTGACGCTGCACGACTCGGACGGCCAGGAGCCGTCGGAGTTGCGGGGCGCCCCCTTGGCGTTGCTGGTGGACGTGCCGTCGGAGCTGCCGGAGTCGCGGGAGGTGGAGGTCGGCTTGTCGGCGGCGGCCACCGCCAACGCCCGCTCGGCCTGCTCCCTGCGCTTGCCCATGGTGGCGACCTGCTTGCGCTGTTCGGTGATCTCCCGGGTGACCGCCGCCCGGGTCCGGGTGGCCTGGTCCCGGGTCTCGATCATCGTGCGCAGTTCCTGGTCCTCCCGGGTGGCGACCGTCTCCAGCGCCGCCGCGCGGTCCAGGAAACCGCTCGGGGTGTTGCTGTTGAGCAGGGCGGACATCGGCCCGAGCCGGCCGGTGCGGTAGGCCGCTCCGGCGATCTCGCCGACCTTGGCGGTCTGCGTGACCAGTTGCCCCTCGATGGTCTTGAGCTGCGCGTCGAGTTCCTGCTGGCGCTTGGTGGAGCGCTCCAGGGCGGCCTTGGCCTCCAGCCAGCCCTTGCTGGCCGCGTCGAGCTGGTCGCGCAGCGCCGGGGTGCCGCCCTCGTCGTCGTCGCCGGGGGCGGCGAGCCGGGTGGTGGGCGCGGCGGCGGCCGGGGTGAACGGCGCGGCCGACACGCCCAGGGCCAGGGCCGTGACGACTGCGGCCAGCAGCCGTGTGGTGGTGCGTACGTGCATGCGGATGTCCTTCCGTCAGCCGCCGACCGGGTTAGCTGACGGGTTCGGGACGGAAGATCCCTACCGCTTGCGCGGATGCACCCCAGGAACGTGGTTCCCCGGTTCGCCCGGGCGGGCGATTAGGCGGCGGCCTCTGCCTGGCGGAGACCGGGGCCGAGCCTACCGGTACGCGTGTGACGCCTGCCTACCTCGTGACTGAGGGTACGAGAGTGAATACTCTCAAATGGTTCAAACGACGCAAATTTCCGTGATCTCTGTGCGGGAGTACCCGGCGGGGCTGACTGTCCGGCCCAGGGTGGGGTCACCAGTGGGCGGGGCCGCACGCGCCGGGGCTCGCTCCGGGCTCGACCTGGAGGGTGGCGTGCTCGATGTGGAAATCCTCCCGCAGGGCGCCCCGGGCGGCCGCCAGCACCGTGCCGACCTCGGCGTCACCGGCCAGGGTGAGGTGGGCCGAGGCGACGTCCATGCCGGAGGTGAGCGTCCAGACGTGCAGGTCGTGCACCTCGGCGACCCCGGGCACGGCGGTCAGCCGGTCGTGCACGGCGGTCACCGGCAGGTGCTCCGGAGCGGCCTGGACCAGGATGCGCACCGCCGCCCGGCCGAGCCGCCAGGTGCGGGGCAGGATGAACACGCCGATCGCCACGGCGACCAGCGGGTCGGCCCACCACCAGCCGGTGCCGGCGATCAGCAGCGCCGCCACGATCACTCCGACCGAGCCGAGCAGGTCACCGAGCACCTCCAGGTACGCCCCGCGCAGGTTGATGCTCTCCTTGGCACCCTCCCGCAGCAGGCCGAACGCGACGATGTTGGCGAGCAGGCCGAGCACCGCCACCACCAGCATCGGGCCGGCCAGCACCTCGGGTGGCTCGCCGAACCGACGGACCGCCTCGATCAGCACGTAGACCGCCACCCCGCTGAGCAGGACGGCGTTGGCCAGGGCGGCGAGCACCTCCAGCCGGTAGAGGCCGAAGGTGCGCTGCGGGTCCCGGGCGGCCCGCCGGGTGGCGGTGATCGCGGCCAGCGCCATCCCGATGCCGAGCACGTCGGTGAACATGTGCCCCGCGTCGGAGAGCAGGGCCAGCGAACCGGTGCCGAAGGCGGCCACCGCCTCGACCACCATGAGCACGGCGAGCAGCCCGAACGCCGCCCAGAGCCGGCCCCGGTGCCGGTGCGCGGCGTTGCTCACCGTCGCGCTGTGGTCATGACCTGCGCCCACGTCCACACCTTCCGTCGCCGTCGGGACCACCGTCGCCGTCGGGACCACCGTCGCCGTCGGGACCACCGTCGCCGTCGCGGACCCGCTCCAATCTATGCTCACATCGCTATGTGTGCAAGTGACGGTCGGACGTCCGGCCAGGTGGGCCGGGGTGCCGGTCGGTCAGCCGGTCGGTTCGACGGTGGTGAGGCGCTGGGTCGCCCGGGACAACGCCACGTAGAGCGTCCGTACCCCGGAGCCCGGATCGGCCCGGATCTCGCCGGGGCAGACCAGTACCACCCCGTCGTACTCCATGCCCTTGGCCTGGAGGCTGGTCACCACCTGCAGGCGCGCCCCGCCCCGGTCGCCCAACCAGCCGGCGACCTCGTCCCGGCGGGGCACCGGGGTGATCACGCCGACCGTCCCCGCCACCTCGGCCAGCAACGCGTCCACCGCGTCGGCCGTCGTCCGGGCCAGCTCCGCCGCCGGCACGTGCAGCGCCACCGGGTCCACCCCGGTGGAGCGCACCGCGCTCGGCAACTCCAGGTCCGGATAGAGCCGGCGGATCTCCGCCGCCGCCACCGCGAAGATCTCCGCCGAGTTGCGGTAGTTGGTGGACAGCGTGAACCGGTGCCGCCGCCGTCGGCCCAGCGCCTGGTCCCGGGCCCGGTCCAGCTCCGCCTGGTCACCCGTCCAGGCGGTCTGCGCCGGATCACCCACCACCGTCCAGGAGGCGAGCCGACCGCGCCGGCCGATCATCCGCCACTGCATCGGCGAGACGTCCTGCGACTCGTCGACCACCACGTGCGCGTAGTCCCGGTAGTCCTCGGGCCGCTCCCGGGCCGCCGCCCGCGCGGCACGCTGCCGCTCCCCGAAGGTGCTCAGCTCCCGGACGCCGCCGGCGAGCTGGAACGGGTCCCGCCGGGCCTTCTTCGGGCGGACCGGCTGACCCAGCAGCGCGTCCAGCTCGTCGAGGAGGGCGATGTCGGCCACCGTCAGCCCCTCGGTGTCCAGCGACCGGTACGCCTGCACCAGCAACCCGACCTCCGCCCGGGACAGGACGCCGGCCGCGTACCGGCGCAGCCGCTCCGGCCGGGCCAACCAGCCCAGCACGTGCCGGGGATGCAGCCGGGGCCACCACGCCTTGAGGAACTCCCGGAACTCCGGCCGCTCGATGATCTCGTCCTCGAAGGCGGGCTGCTCGGGCAGGCCGGCGACGGCCGACCGCCGGGCCTGTGCGTACAACGCGGCGAGCACCCCGTCGAAGCCGACCCGGCGGACCTCGTTGCGGCGGGCCCCCCGGTGCAGCGCCCGGTCCCGGATGCCGTCCAGCTCGCGCCGCTCCAGGCGCAGCAACGCACCCCGGTAGAGCAGCCGCAACTCCTGCGGGCCGTCCGGCACCGCGTCCCGGGCCGCCCGCTCCAGCACCCGACGCATCCGCAGCGAACCCTTCACCGCCGCCACCTCGGGCCCGTCCGTGCGGGTCGCCGACAGGCCGGGGAACAGCGAACCCAGCGAGTGCAGGGTGGCGGTCTCCTCGCCCAGCGACGGCAGCACCGAGGCGATGTACTCCACGAAGACCGCCGACGGGCCGACCACCAGGATGCCGCCGCCGGCGTACCGGCTGCGGTCGGCGTAGAGCAGGTACGCCGCCCGGTGCAGGGCCACCGCCGTCTTCCCGGTGCCCGGCCCGCCGGAGACGATGGTGACCCCCGAACCGGGGGAGCGGATCGCCTCGTCCTGCTCCCGCTGGATGGTGGCGATGATGTCCCGCATCCCCCGGCCGGTCGCCCGGGACAGGGTCGCCAGCAGCGCCCCGTCACCCACCACCGGCATGTCCGGCGGGGCGGCCTCCGGGTCGAGCAGGTCGTCCTCGATCCGGGTGACCTTCTCGTCCGACGAGCTGATCGTGCGCCGCCGCACCACCCCCAGCGGCTCCGCCGGGGTGGCCCGGTAGAAGGCGGCGGCGGCCGGGGCCCGCCAGTCGACCACCAGCGTCTCGGCGTCCTCGCCCCGCACGCCGAGCCGGCCGACGTGCAGCACCTGACGGTCGCGCAGGTCGAGCCGGCCGAAGACCAGCCCCTCGTGTTCGGCGTCGAGCAGGTGCCGGCGCTGGGCGGCGTGGAAGACCATCGCGTCGCGCTCCACCAGCGCGCCGAAGGTACCGACCCCGGCCAGCCGGTAGCCGTCCCGCTCGGCGCGGGCGGCCGAGCGGCGCAGTTCGGCGAGCCGGGCGTACACCCGGTCGAGATGCCGTTGCTCGGCGGCGATCTCCTGCTCCAGGGTGGTCTGGTCGGTCAACGTACCGGCTCCTGTGCGACGGCGACGCCGGACGCGGGTGCACGCCAGGCGGAATGAGGGTACGGGCAGCCGCCCACCCACCGGCGGGCCGATACCCGTACCGCGACCTCCACCACCACCGCGCGGCCCGCCCGGGGCGCGGCGGCGCGGGGCGACGGCGGATCGGCTCAGCGCGTCGTCCGCCCGGCGGACGCGGGGTCGCCCGGGACGTCGGCGCCCGCCCGGCCGGACGGGGCGTCGACGGGACGACGGGGCCCCGGTGGCGTAGCCCCGGCGGCGGACAGCACCCGGTCGAGCACCCCGGCGACGGCGGCGTTCACCTCGTCCGGACGCTCCATCATCAGCATGTGCCCGGCACCGGGGCAGACGGTCAGCTCGGTGGCCGGCAGCGCCGCCGCGATCGATTCCGCACACGGCGGCGGGGTCAGCCGGTCCCGGTCCCCGACCAGCGCCGCCGCCGGCAGGTGCGCCAACGCGGCGAGCGTCGCCAGCCGGTGCTGGGCGCCGATCGAGGCGCGGAAACCCCCGATCGACCGCAGCGAGGCGCGGGCCACCGCCGAGGTGACCAGCCGGATGTCGGCGCCGGAGCAGCGGTCGCCGAAGAGCATCCACCTGATGCTCGGGGCCAGGGCGCGCAGCAGCGGAGGGGGTGGCCGCCAGGAGCCGCACCGGGCCAGTACCCCGGCCCCGGTGGTCTCGGCGAGCCGGATCAGCCGGGCGATCCGCGGCGACAGGCCGTACACCGTGTGGGTGTGGCCTTCGGCGGTGGTGGAGACGAAAACCAGCCCGGCCGTACGGGCGGCGAAGTGGGACGGGTGCCGGTGGGCGTACTCCATCACGCTCATCCCGCCCATCGAGTGCCCGACGAGCAGCACCGGCCCGGCCGGGGCGACCTCGTCCAGCACCGCCGCGAGGTCGTCGCCGAGCTGGGCCAGGGTCGCCGTGCGCAGCGCCATGCAGCTGGACCGGCCGTGCCCCCGGGCGTCGTAGGTGACCACCCGGACCCGGTCGCCGAAGCGGCTGCGCAGGTCGGCGAGCTGCCGGTGCCAGGCCCGACCGTCGAGCGTCCAGCCGTGCAGCAGGACCACGGTCACCTCGGCCTCGACCGGCCCGGTCACCTCGACATGCAGGCGTACCCCGTCGGGCAGCCGCAACTCCCGTTGCTCCGGCATCGCCACCTCCCAGGCACCCGGGACACATTCACCGGCGTAACCCGGCGGTAACACCGGCTACCCGACATCAGACCACGCCAACCGTGTCGGTGAGAAGATTCCCGACCCGCCCGCACGGGGCCGGCCGGGCGGTCAGTCTGGAGCCATGCCGAGACCGCCCACCGGGGCCGCCCGGACCCCCGACGGGCCGCCCGTCGACGCCGGGCCGCCCCGGGCCGCGCGTACCCCCCGGGCGGCGCTGGCCGAGCTGCTCACCGGCAACCGGCGATTCGTCAGCGGCCGACCGGTCCACGGGCACGACGTGACCGCCGCCGCGGCCGTGGCCTCCGGCGACCAGCAGCCGTACGCGGTGCTGCTCGGCTGCATCGACTCACGGGTGCCGCTGGAGGCGATCTTCGACCAGACCTTCGGGTCGATCTGCGTGATCCGGACCGGGGGACACGTGCTCGACCGGGCCGTGCGGGGCTCGATCGAGTACGTGGTGGCGCAGCTCGGGGTGACCCTGGTGATGGTGCTGGGGCACGAACGGTGCGGCGCGGTCGCCGCGACGGTGGACAGCGTGCGGAGGGGCCGGCGTCCGGACGGTGACCTGGGCTACCTGGTCGAGCGGATCACCCCGGCCGTGACCGAGGCGGGGCCGCACGACCCGGGCGTGCACCCGCTGGCCGTACGCCGGCACGTCCGCCGTACGGTGCGGGCGCTGCGCACCGACGACATGCTGGCGGGCCCGGTCGCGGCGGGTGGGGTGGACGTCGTCGGCGCCCTGTACGACCTGGACACCGGCGAGGTCACCCTGCTCGACGACGGAGCCTGACCCGCCGGAGCAGACGTGGTGAGCG
This sequence comes from Micromonospora sp. WMMD723, assembly GCF_049863385.1. NCBI lineage: Bacteria > Bacillati > Actinomycetota > Actinomycetes > Micromonosporales > Micromonosporaceae > Micromonospora > Micromonospora sp. WMMD723. Next base: position 313,062 of record NZ_JBMKNR010000001.1, on the reverse strand, counting down.
CAGACGTGGCGGGCGCGGACACGGAACCGCCCGCCGGGGTGACCCGACGGGCGGTTCCGGTCGTGCTGGGGGAGGGGGCTCAGCCCTCGAAGACGCCGGCCTCGACGAGACGCTTCTCGGTCTTGTCCCACCCGTGGTCGGGGTGGGTGGCGGCGAGGTTGCTGATCTCGGCGCGGATCTTGGCGGCGTGACCGGCGGTGGCCAGCGTCCGGATCTCCTCGACGAAGGCGTCGGAGTCGGTACGCAGGTGCGCGGTCTTGCCGTTGGTCAGGTTCCGCACGTAGGCGTGCTTGCCGCCGTTGAGCGGGATGAGGTACTTGAACTCGCCCAGCACGCTGAGGGCGCCACCCTGGCCAGCCTGGCCGGCCCGGACTGACGCGCGCGCGGTCTTCGAGGTGTTGCTCGCCACGGAGATGCTCCTTGCAAGACGTACGGGAGGACGGGGAACGTCCGGGGGCTGTAGCGGGTGACGGCCGGTGGTCGTCTGACGCTCGGTGGTCGTCGGACGCCCGGGTGGGTCGTCGGCCCGCGAAGTGGTGCGACGGCACAGAACCGCCCAGAGAAATATACACGACCACGGTGCCTGGCAGCTCACCGTGCCCGTCGGAGTGCACAACCCCGGTCACCGGTCCGGGTATTTCCCGCCGGCGAATTTTCCGATTCCCTGGCGCACCATCCGTCACAGCAGTCATCATGTGTGGCAACAGCCACTCGGGTGTCGAGGTCGTAGGGGAAGACGCACCTCGCCCTCCGGGAGGTCACCGTGCCAACGCGTGGCGTCGTATACGTCCACTCGACCCCGCTCGCCGTGTGCTCGCACGTCGAGTGGGCGATCGCGCGCGTCCTCGCCGCGCCGGTCAACCTGCACTGGACGGCTCAGCCCGTCGATCCCGGCGCCCGCCGGGCCGAGTGCGGATGGACCGGTCGGCCGGGGACGGGTGCCGAGCTGGCTGCTGCCCTGAGGCAGTGGCCCATGATCCGTTTCGAGGTGACCGAGGAACCCAGCACCGGCGCGGACGGCGAACGCTTCATGCACGTGCCCGGCCGGGGCCTGTTCCGGGCCGCGGTGGGCGCGGCCGGCGACATCCAGCTCGGCGAGGACCGGCTGCGCAGCATCATGGCGTCGGTACGCCCGGAGGCCCTGGCGCACGCCCTGGACAAGGCGATGGGCACCGCCTGGGACGCCGAGCTGGAGCCCTACCGCTACGCCGGGGACGGCGCGCCGGTGACCCTGCTGACCCGGGTCGGCTGACCGCAGCCTGCCCGCGCGCCCTCGCATGTGCCGATGCTGTCGGCGTGGCTGTCCGGGTGTCGGCACCGCCCGCCGCGGCCACCGACACCGCCGAGACCTGCCGGCCCGTCTCCGTGCGATGCCTGCCGCCCACCGGTCTCGTCCGCGGGCACCCGTGCCGACCACCCCCGGGTCGGCTGCTCCCGGAGCCACGTCCCGGGGAGAGCTGTATGCCTGTCCGTCATAAGTATGACGGACAGGCATACAGCTCTCGGAGAAGTCGTTCTCACCCGAGGCGCACACTTGCCCGGACCGGCCGACGGCCGTGCCCGTTTTGGCTGGGTTGTCGCGTCGGGCGGCCAGCCAGGGGTAGCCGCCCGACGGGTGGTGGCGCCTGGTGAATCCGCTCACCCGGATCGGCCGCGTCCCGCCCGGGACACGCCCGGGAGCCGGACACCGGGCCGGGGACGGGTACGCCGCACCCACCGTCTGACCTGGCCGGGTTGCCGCTGATCTCCGGCGCGGGTTGGATGGGCCGGGTGCCGATCTCCCCGCGACGTGCCGGCGTCGCCGTCACCGCCCTGACCGCGCTGCTCGCCTCCGGATGTGCGGGGGAGGGGCAGGCTCCCGCGCCGGTCCGCCCCGAAGCCACCCCGACGGCCACCGCGACCGTCGCCGCGTCCGCCGCCGCCGACGACCCGGCCGGCCGGGCCGCCGCGCTGGTCGGCACGCTCGGCGACGAGGACCTGGTGGGCCAGGTGCTGATGCCGTACGCGTACGGCAGTTCGGCGACGACGGTGACCCCCGGCTCGGCCGCCGGCAACCAGGCCCTCGCCGGGGTCGACACCCCCGCCGAGATGATCGCGAAGTACCGGCTCGGTGGGCTGATCCTGGTCGGGTTCAGCGCCGACGACCCCACCTCCGGCAACCAGTCCACCACCAACGTCGACAATCCGGCCCAGGTGAAGAAGCTGACCGCCGGGCTGCGCGAGGCCGCCGGGAAGTTGGCCGCCGGCCCGGCACCCTTCCTGGTCGGCACCGACCAGGAGTACGGGGTGGTCACCCGGATCACCGACGGGGTGACCACGCTGCCCAGCGCGCTGGCCGCCGGGGCGGCCGACGACCCGGCCCGGACCGAGGCCGCCTGGAAGGCCGCCGGCACCGAACTGGCCGCGATGGGGGTGAACCTGGACTTCGCCCCGGTCGCCGACGTCCTCGCCACCCGCAGCACGGTGATCGGCTCGCGGTCCTTCGGCGCGGACCCGAAGCGGGCCGCCGCACAGGTCGCGGGCGCGGTCCAGGGGTTGCAGAGCGCCGGGGTGGCGGCCAGCGTCAAGCACTTCCCCGGGCACGGGCTCAGCGCCGCCGACTCGCACCAGGAGGTCCCGGTGGTCGGCCAGCCCCGGGCCGAGCTGGACGCCACCGCCTTCCCGCCGTTCCGGGCCGGCATCGACGCCGGGGCGATGGCGGTGATGTCGGCGCACCTCGACGTCACCGCCGTGGACCCGGGCACCCCGGCCACCTTCTCCCGCAAGCTGCTCACCGACGTGCTGCGGGGCGAGCTGGGCTTCCAGGGGGTGGTGATCACCGACGGGATGAACATGCCGCCGGCCAAGCGCTACCCGCCGGGCGAGGCGGCGGTGAAGGCCCTGCTCGCCGGCAACGACCTGATCCTGATGACCCCGAACGTCGGCCAGGCGTACGACGGGTTGCTGGCCGCGCTGCGCGACGGCTCGCTGCCCCGGGACCGGCTGGTGGCGGCGGTCACCCGGGTGTTGACCATGAAGTTCCGGCTCGCCGACCGGCCGACGCCGGCGATGTCCACGCTCGACAGCGCCCCGCACCGGGCCGCCGCCACCGCGCTGGCCGCCGCGGCGGTCACCCAGCTGCGCGGGAAGTGCGGCGTCGCGGTGTCCGGCCCGGTCACCGTCACCACCTCCGACGGGCGGGACAAGACCCGGGCGACGCTCACCGCGGCGTTGACCGCTGCGGGCGTACGGGTGGTGGCCAAGGGCGGCACCCGGGTGCACCTGGTCGGCTACGGCGACGGCCCGAAGGATCTTGCCGCCGACGCGGCGGTCACCGTGGCGATGGACACCCCGTACGTGCTGGAGAAGGCGACCTCGCCGACCCTGCTGGCGACCTATTCGTCCAGCCGGGCCTCGATGACGGCGCTCGCCGGGGTGCTGGCCGGCAAGGCCCGCCCGACAGGTCGTTCCCCGGTGCCGCTGACCGGGCTGCCCGCCACGAGCTGCCCGGGCTGACCCCCTGACACCGGCGTGGCCGGCCGCCGACGGAAGTCGACGACCGGCCACGGGTACCGCGGTGCCGGATCAGTTCAGCGGGACCTGCTGGGCCACTGCCGCGCCACCGGACTCGAAGGCGGCCAGCAGCGACGTCGGGGTGCCCCCGCTGGTCGGGACCGTCACGGTGACCCGGTCACCGGCGGCCAGTCGTACGGTGTGCTCGCCCCGGGCCGTGTCGCCGTCCCAGGCGTACAGGTAGGCGGTTCCGGCCCGGTCGGCACGCATGGTGACCTGCACGCCGTCGGTGACCCGCTGGGCCGAGGTCAGCCGCAGCGCCGAGTTCTTCAGCCTCGGCACGGCGGCCGGGGCCACCCCGTCGACGGCCGACTGGGCGATGGTCTGCGGGCTGTGCACGCTGCGCGCCGAGGTGTCCGGGAACACCGGCGTGCTGGGCTGCCGGGCCGCCGGCTGGTAGCCGGGCAGGGTGGCCAGACCGTAGCGGTACGGGTCGGCCCGGACGCCGGTGAAGGTGGACCAGCCCAGCCGGGACTGCGAGCTGAGGTCCTGGGTGTCCGAGTCGTAGACCAGCACGTTGAAGCCCATCCGGGCCGGGTCCACCGCGTCGGGCAGCACCGCGAACGGGATCATCGTCTCGATGGTGTACCCGGTGTACGGGGAGCTGACCTTGCTGACCACGGTCATCCCGGGTGCGGTGGTCGCCCCCGGACCCTGCCGGTTGTCGGCGTCGCGCTGCCAGCACGGCGGGTTGCCGTTGGCCGGGTCGTCGGTGATCGGGAAGATACCGGCCTTGAACACGGTGGAGGTGTCCGTCGAGTTCCCCTTCGGGTCGACGATGATCTCCACACTGTCGGTGCGGCGCTGCCGCTTGCAGTCCTGCGGGACCACCTTCTTGCCCAGCACGTCGTCGGTGACCTGGACGATCACCTTCAGCCCGTCGGCGGTCCAGGCGATCCGACCGGTCGCCGAGGCGTCCTGCGGGGTGGTGGCCTGACCCTCCCAGATGCGGGAGAAGTCCAGCTCCGGGCCGGGGTACTCGCCGGGCGAGGCGACCCCGTCGACGGTGCCGTCGCCGGCGCGCGGAACCTCGGTGGTCGGGACGATCTCCAGTGCGCCGGTCTCCACGGTGCTGCCGGCGGCGCTGGTGGTGGTGATGGTGATGCCGTAGTCGCCGTCCGTGCCGCCCTCGTTGGCGGTCGGCAGGGTGGCGTCGGTGTTGGTGACGGTGAAGGTGACCGCCCCGGTCGCGCCGGGGGCCAGCGCGGGATAGCTCTTGGTGGCCGCGTCGGCGGTGAAGCCGGCCGGCAGGCCGAGGGTGACGGTGCCGCTGCGGCTGACCCGGCCGTGGTTGCGCAGGTCGATCCGGACCGACCGCTGCTGTCCGGAGCCGATGGTGAGCACCGGCTTGATCAGGGTGTCCAGCTGCGGGTATCCGCCCTCACCGGCCCAGGTGCGGAACGTGCCGACCTCGGGCAGCGGCTCCAGGGTGCCCCGGACGTCGGCGACCACCCGGACGGCCCGGTCGGTGCGCCCGGCACCCTGGCGGGTGGTCAGGGTGGCCCCGATGAGCTGCTGCTGGTTGGTGGCGGCGTCGGCCGGGACGGTGACGGTGAACTTCCGGGTCCGCTCCTTGCCCGACGGCACGTCGTTGGCGAGCACGCCGGAGCCCTTGGCCTTCCAGCCCGCCGGCAGCCGCAGGTCGATCCGGGGCTTGACCAGGGCGCGGTTCTGCGGGGCGCGCAGGTGCGCGGTGACCTCGACGGTCGCGCCGGGGGCCAGGTCGAACCGGTCGGTGGTGAGGTACAGCTCGGTGCCCTTGGGCAGGCCACCGGTCACCGGCGGCAGCACCGAGCCGCGCAGGATCGCCTCCGGGGAGGTGTCCGCCGGGTCGTACGGGACGCGGCTGTCGATCAGGGTGTAGAAGTCGCACCGGATCTTCGTCGGGTCGGTGGGGGCGGCGGCGGTGCCGGCCCAGCCCTGGGTGACGTACTCCCGGCGGGCGTCGACCTCGATCTCGGCCCAGGTCTTCCCGCTGGCGCTGGGAGTGCCCTCCCAGACGCCGAAGACCTGGTCGGTCGGGACGGTGGGGGTGAAGCTGGTCGCGCACTGCGGCCCGGCGGCGGAGCTGCCGGTGCCGCCGCTGCGCAGGAACTTCGCGGCCCGGAACGGGCTGAGGCCCTCGGCGCTGAGCTGCTCGGGGAAGGCGTTCGGGTCGGCGGCGGCGGCGAACGCCTCGGCGGCGAACCGGGCGGCCTGCTGGTGGTTGCCGTGGTTGCCCGGGGTCGGCGACGGGTTCATCGTCATGATGATCTCGGGACGGGTGGTCCGGATGACCCGGACGATCTGACCCAGGGTGTCGTCGTGGCCCCAGATCTGCTCGGACAGCGGGGCGGACGCGGTGTACCAGAAGTCGACCCGGTCGAGGTTGTAGAGGTTCTCCACACCGGCCTTGCCGATCGCGGTGCGCTCCTCGCGTTCGCGGATGATGCCCAGCGGCGGCCCCTCCTCCAGGCCGACGGCGTTGCCGCCGCCCTCACCGCGGGTGATGGTGACGACGCCGGCCTTGGCGCCGTACTTCTCCTTCCACTGGCCGAGGGTGGCGAGGCTGCCGGCCTCGTCGTCGGGGTGGGCGCTGACGAAGAGCACGTCGAGGTCGACGGCCTTGGCGGGGCGCACGTCGGCCGGGGCGGCGACGGCGGTGGCGGGCGCCCCGGCCACGGCCAGGGCGAGTGCGGTGGGTAGCAGGAAACCCTTGATGCGCATGCGGATCCTTCCGGGACCACGGTGTCCGGGCAGCGACCGTCCGCGTCGGACGCGGCGCGTCCGACGCGGGGTCGTGGATGGACGGTGAGGCGGCGGGAACGGGAACGGTGGGCGTCGTCGGACGCGGTGCACCGGGTACGGCAGCGGTACGGGTTCCGTACACACTGGAAGGCCTTCGCCCGGTGACGCTAGGGACCAGCGCAGCGGCACGTCAATGCTTTGGAAGGTATTTCTTTCTTTGCAGAAGAAATAAAGAGGGCGATGTCCGGGATGTCTTGCGATGCGCCGGAAGGGTGCCCCGAACCCGCCCATCGCTTCCAATTGCGGACGTTTTCGCTGCTCCGGTGGTCCGAGGTGAGCCAGCTGAGACGGACTTGTTACTTGACTCTTTAATTCGTTCGCCGTAGGAAGGAAGTGTGACAGACGTGGTGACGCCACCAACGAGCCCGGTGAGCCGGGAGCGGTCGAAGGAGATCAAGCGGCTTTCCGTGATCTCCACCGCCCGCCAGGTCCGGGTGCTCTCCCGGGCCGAGCTGACCGAGCTCACCGGCCTGAGCCCTGCCACGCTCACCCCGCTGGTGCGGGACCTGATCGCCGAGGGTTACCTGATCGAACGCGGTCCGGGCGCCTCCCGGGCCGGTCGGCCCCGGGCGATGCTGGAATTCAACCCCCGCGCCGAACTGGTCGCCGCCGTCTCGCTGGAGCCGTCCCGGATCAGTTGCGAGATCGCCGACAGCGACGGCGCGGTGGTCGCCCACCGCACGGTCCGGCTGACCGGCGACATCGTCGACACCATCTGCCGGTCGGTGCCCGAACTGGCCGGCGACGGGCTGCCGGCGCTGCGCGGGGTGGCCATCGCCGCGCCCGGCGTCATCTCCGGCGGCGCGGTCCGGCTCGCCCCCTCGGTCGGCCAGATCGAGGGCCGCCCGATAGGGGAGTCGGTCCAGCGGACGCTCGGCGTACCCGTGGTGGTGGACAACGACGTCAACCTGATGGCCGCCGGCGAACACGCCGCCGGTGCCGGCACCGACGTCGCCGACCTGCTGCTGCTGCACGTCGCCGACGGCATCGGCGCCGGCCTGGTGCTCGACGGCCAGGTCCGGCGGGGAGCCCGGGGCGCGGCCGGCGAGGTCGGTTTCCTGCCGCTGGACCCGGCCGGCCGGGGACACGACGGGATCGGCCCGTTCGAGGCCCGCTGGTCGGAGAACGCGATCGCCGAACAGGTGGTCGCACTGGCCCCCGGCCGCCGCCCCGACTCGCCGGTACGCGCGCTGGTCGAGCTGGCCGCCGACGACCCGCGCGCCGCCGGCTACCTCGACGAACTCCTGAACGCCTGGTCCCGGCTCATCGTCTCGTGCGTCTGCGTGATCGACCCGGGGCGGGTGCTGCTCAGCGGGGCCGCCGCCGACCTCGACGACGACGCCATCGGCCGGCTCCAGGACCTGGTCGCCGCCGCCGCGCCCAGCGCCACCGAGGTACGCCGGGCCGTGCTCGGTGACCGCGCGGTGCTGCACGGCGCGGTCAGCTACGCCCTCTCGGCCGCCGCCGCCGGGCTGCCCACCCTGTTACCGGCCCCTTGACCTGCTCGAACCGCTGATTCTTCCGCCCACACCCCTCGGAGGTACCCCATGAGACGTCGACTTCTGCTCGCCGGAGCGCTCGCCACCGTCCTCGCCGCCGGCACCGCCTGCGGCGGCGGCTCGGACGACACCGCCGCCGGTGAGACGGAGAAGCTGACGATCTACACCGCCCGCGACAAGAAGGTCTCCACCTTCGTCGTGGACAAGTTCACCGCCAAGTACCCCGAGTACAAGGGGAAGGTGGAGATCCTCAACCTGGGTGCCCAGGAGATCCTGGAGCGGGTTCGGGCCGAGAAGGCCAACCCGCAGGCCGACGTCTGGTGGGGCGGCACCCAGCAGGGGCTGGCCGCCGGTGCCGGCGAGGACCTGCTCGCCGCCTGGCAGCCCGCGTTCGCCGGCAAGATGGACGCCAAGTACAAGGACGCCGAGGGCCGCTGGTTCGGGGAGATCCTGCTGCCCGAGGTCATCATGTACAACAACAAGGCGCTCACCCCGGAGCAGGCCCCGAAGGACTGGGACGACCTGCTGAAGCCGGAGTGGAAGGACAAGATCGTCATCCGTGACGTGGCCGCCTCGGGCACCATGCGGTCGATCTACGCCGCGATGATCATGCGGCAGTCGCCGGACGGCAGCAACCCGCAGCCCGGCTACGACTGGCTCAAGAAGCTCGACGCCAACACGGGCGCGTACGCGGCCAACCCGGCCGACCTCTACCTCAAGCTCTCCCGCCAGCAGGGCACGCTGAGCGCCTGGAACCTGCAGGACATCCTGCTGCAGGCCAACCAGTCCAACATGCCGTTCGGCTACGTGATGCCGGCCTCCGGCGCCCCGGTGCTGGTCGACGGCCTGGCCGCGGTCAAGGGCGGCAACAGCGCCGGCGCGCAGAAGTTCATCGAGTTCCTCTTCGACGACACGCTGCGCGCCGACCTGGCCAAGGACTACTACCAGATCCCGGCCGTGGAGATCGCCCAGCAGCCGGAGTGGCTGGCCCAGCTCAACCTCAAGCCGCTCGATGTCAACTGGGACATCATCGGCAAGAACGAGACCGAGTGGATCAACCACTGGAACAGCCAGATCAAGAACAAGGGCTGACCGTACGGGTGCCGGGGGCCGTCCCGCCCCCGGCACCGCCCGTCCCGCCACACCGCCCGGCCAGGTCCGGTACCGCATGAAGGAGAAGACATCATGATCGATGTCACGCTGGAGTCGGTGAGCAAGCGCTTCGCGCGTGCCGGCGACACCGCTGCCGTCGACGACGTCGACATCAGCATCGCCGCCGGGGAGTTCTTCACCCTGCTCGGGCCGAGCGGCTGCGGCAAGACCACCACCCTGCGGATGGTGGCCGGGTTCTACTTCCCCACCTCGGGGCGGATCAGGTTCGGCACGGAGGACGTCACCCACCGGCCGCCGAACAAGCGCGACACCGGGATGGTGTTCCAGAACTACGCCCTCTTCCCGCACATGTCCGTCGCGCAGAACGTCGCGTACGGGCTGAAGATCCGCAAGGTGGGGCGGGCCGAGTCCGCCCGGCGGATCACCGAGGCCCTCGGCCAGGTGCACCTCGCCGGTTACGGCGACCGCCGGATCGACCAGCTCTCCGGCGGCCAGCAGCAGCGGGTGGCGCTGGCCCGCGCGCTGGTCATCCGGCCGCGTACCCTGCTGCTCGACGAGCCGCTGTCCAACCTCGACGCCAAGCTGCGCGAGGAGACCCGGGTGGAGATCCGGCGCATCCAGCAGGAGGCCGGAACCACCGCCATCTACGTCACCCACGACCAGTCCGAGGCGATGGCGATGTCCGACCGGATCGCCGTGATGGAGTCCGGCCGGGTCCGCCAGATCGGTGCCCCGCAGGAGATCTACCACCGGCCGGCGACCGCCTTCGTGGCCCGGTTCATCGGCCGCAGCAACGTGCTCAGCCTGCCGGTGGTCACCGCCGCCGCCGACACGGTCACCGTGGGCCTGCCCGACGGCAGCGAGACCGCCGTCGCCGCCCCCGCCGACCACGGCCTGCGCGCCGGGGACACCGCCCTGGTCTCGGTACGCCCCGAGCACCTCGGCCTCACCTCGACCACCGAGGCCGGCGCGCTGCCCGGCCGGGTGACCGAGGTGGAGTTCACCGGCATGGCCACCAACCTCGTGGTCGAGGTGGCCGGCGAGCCGGTGCAGGTCGCCGCGATCGACGTCCCGGACGGCATCGCCGTCGGCGACCAGGTCGGCCTGCGCCTCAACCGCCAGCGCATGTGGGTGGTGCGCCCGTGAGCGCGAGGAGTGAGCCGGTTTTGCGAGCCCCGCAGTCGCGAACTGAGGTGACCCCGTGAGCGCGAGGAGTGAGCCGGTTTTGCGAGCCCCGCAGTCGCGAACTGAGGTGACCCCGTGAGTACCATTCCCGCCACGCCGAGCCCGGCCACCGTGCCGCCGGTCACCCAGGACCCCGTCCCGCCGCCGGCAGCCCGGCCCCGGCGCGGCCTCAACGCCAACTCGCCGTGGTTCCCGTACCTGCTGGTCTTCCCGCTGGCGCTGATCCTCTTCGGCTACGTGGTGCAGCCGATGTTCGCCACCTTCGCCGAGAGCGTCGGGGTGGACGGGGTGGCCAACTACACCGAGTTCGTCACCGGCAGCGGGGTCGCCCGGTCGGCGTTGCTCACCTCGCTGGGGATCTCGGCGGCCAGCGTGCTGCTCTGCGGGATCGTCGGGGTGGCGATGGCGTTCCTGCTCAAGCGGTTCTCGTTTCCCGGCCGGCGGCTGATCGAGGCGATCATCCTGGTGCCGGCGGCGCTGCCGCCGCTGATCGGGGCGATCTCGTTCCAGCTGCTCTACAGCGAGACCGGCATCCTGCCGCGCGGTCTGCAACAGCTGTTCGGCACCGAGAACCCGGTGCTGCCGTTCACCGGCATCGCCGGGGTGCTGGTGGTGCACACCTTCACCATGTACCCGTTCTTCTACCTCGCCGCCTCCGCCGCCCTGGTGGGGATGGACCCGTCGGTGGAGGAGGCGGCCTACAACCTGGGCGCGAGCCGGGTCCGGGTGTGGCGCACCGTGCTGCTGCCGATGCTCACCCCGGCGCTGGTCTCGGCGTCGCTGCTGGTCTTCATGACGTCGCTGGCGTCGTACACCGCGCCGTTGCTGTTCGGGGTGGACCGGACGATGACCATGCAGATCTACATCAACCGCACCAACGGCGACCTGCCGATGGCCTCGACCTACGCGTCGGTGCTGGCGGTGGCGTCGGTGCTGTTCCTGCTCGGGATGCGCTGGTACGAGGGGCGGCGCAGCTACCGTTCCCACTCCAAGGGCGTCGCCTCGCACCGCCGGGAGATCACCAACCCGTTCGGCAAGTGGCTGGCGCTGCTGGCCTCGGTGCTGGCCACCATGGTGCTGCTCGCCCCGGTGGCGACGATCGCCCTGGTCGCCTTCTCCCGGGACGGCTCGTGGACCACCGAGGTGATCCCGTCGGAGTACACCACCGCGAACTTCGTGACGATCTTCTCGGACCCGGGGGCGTACCGGCCGATCCTCAACTCGTTGCAGATGAGCCTGCTCGCCACGGTCGGCTGCGTGGTGGTCGGTGTGCTGATCGCGTACGCGGTGCGCCGGCTCGACTTCCGGGGCCGGGGGCTGCTCGACGTGGCGGTCATGCTGGCCTGGGCGCTGCCCGGCACGGTGGTGGCGATCAACCTGATCTCGGCGTTCAGCACGGGCAACGCGTTCAGTTTCGGCCAGGTGCTGATCGGCACGTTCTGGATCATGCCGCTGGCGTACTTCGTGCGGTTCCTGCCGCTGGTGTTCCGGTCGAGTTCGGCGACGCTGGCCCAGATCGACCCGTCGCTGGAGGAGGCCGCCCGTAACCTCGGCGCGCCCTGGTGGCGGGCGTTCGGCACGGTCACCCTGCGGCTGATGCTGCCCGGTGTGCTGGCCGGCGCGCTGCTCGCGTTCGTCAACGGGGTGGGTGAGTTCGTCGCCTCGGTGCTGATCTACACCTCGGAGACGGCACCCATCTCGGTCGAGATCAACAACCGGATGTACTCGTTCGAGGTCGGCACCGCCGCCGCGTACGGCATGCTCCAGGTGGTGTTGATCTTCGTGGTGATGGTGTTCTCCGGCCGCCTGCAGAACGGCGGCCGGGCCACCCGGGAGGCGGCGAAGTGGACGGCGTGACCTGGCCGGCAGGTGGCGGGCTGCTGCCCGCCACCCGGATTCCCGGCGGTGAGCTGGCCGCCGTAGCGGCGGCGGCCGACTACGCGGTGCTGCCCGTCGGCGCCGTCGAGTGGCACGGCCCGCACCTGCCGCTCGGCACCGACCTGATCCTCGCCGAGGGCTTCGCCGCCGAGGCCGGCGGCTCGTCGGGCGGGGTCGCCGAGGCCGGCGGCTCGTCGGGCGGGGTCGCCGAGGCCGGCGGCGCTGTCGACCCGGCCGCCGGGTCCGCGTCGGCCGCCGGCTCCCCGGGGGATACGACCACCGGCTTCCCCGGGCCGCGCGGGGTGCTCTTCCCGGCGGTGCCGTACGCGGCCTGCCCGGGGCAGACCCGGCCCTGGCCGGGCACGGTGTCGATCCGGCCGGAGATCGCCGTCGGCTACCTGGCCGACGTGATCGAGGGGATCGTCGCCGCCGGTTTCCCCCGGCTGCTGATCGTCAATGGCCACGACGCCAACATGTCCACCGTGCGGGCCGCGATGGAGTGGGTCTCCGGCCGGCGCACCGCCAGCCTGCTGCTGGTCAACTGGTTCCAGCTGGTCACCCCGGCGGAGACCACCGAGCTGTACGGGCCGCTGACCGCCCGTGGGCACGGCGGCGCGTACGAGACCTCCGGGGTGCTGGGCTTCGATCCCGGCGCGGTCCGCCTCGACGCCGTGGCGGACCTGCCGCCGAAGCCGAAGCTGCCGGTGGGCCACCCGTACGTGCTGGTCGAGTCCCGGCCGGACCCGTGGCAGGGCTGGTCGGGGCACATCTCGCTGGCCTCCGAGGCGGCCGGCCGGCAGGTGCGGGCCACTGCGGGCGCGCGGCTGCGGGAGATCGTCGCCGCCTGGGTGGCCGCCCCACCGCCCGCCCCACCCACCGCCGACCCGCTGCCGACGCCCGACGGCCCGGCCCCGGCGGCCGGCGACCCGGCGGTCGGGCCGACCCCGACGGCGGCGGACGGGGCGACCGGGGGAGACCGATGAGCGTGGACCGGGGACTCGACATCGTCGACTTCCACCTGCACTTCCGGATCGGCACCGACGAGACGATCCACGCCTGCGAGGACGCCGCCGGGATGCACCCGGGCGGGGAACACGAGCGGGCCGTCCGGGCCGCCGGCTCCGCCCCGTACGCGAAGGCCTGGCGGCAGGCGTGGAGCTTCCCCGACCCCGAGCCGCCCGCGCCGCGCTGGCAGGACGAGGCCGACCGGTGGGCCGACGAGCTGCGGGCGGTCGGGGTGCGGCGGGCGGTCTTCGTCACCGGCGGCGGCAACGACACCGTCGCCGACGTGGTCGACCGGCACCCGGACCTGCTGCTCGGCTTCGCCCACCACGACCCGTACTCGCCGGGTGCCGCCGCCGAGCTGGAGCGGGCGGTGACCGGACGGGGCCTGCGCGGGCTGAAGCTGTTCGCCCCGCTGCTGCGCGGCCCGCTGGACCACGCCGACCTGGACCCGCTCTGGTCCACCGCCCAGCGTCTCGGCGTGCCGGTGCTGATCCACATCGGCCACTACGGCAGCGCCGGTGGCCTCTCCTTCGGCAGGTACGGCGGCCCCGACGAGCTGGCCCGGATGGCCCGCCGCTTCCCCGAGCTGGCCGTCGTGGTGCCGCACTTCGGCGTCCAGCACGTGCAGGACCTGCTCTTCGCCGCCTGGGGCTGCCCCAACATCCACGTCGACACGTCCGGCTCCAACCAGTGGGTGCGCTGGATGCCGTACAGGCTGACGCTGGAGGACCTGTTCCGCCGCTGCTACGAGACGATCGGCCCGCAGCGCATCGTGTACGGCAGCGACTCGTCGTGGTTCCCGCGCGGCTACGTCACCCGCTACCTCGACGACCAGCTGCGGGTCTGCCGTGAGCTGGGGATGCCCGACGACCACCTCCGCACGATCTTCGCCGGTAACGCCGAACGGCTGCTGGGCCTGACCGACCGACCAGCCGAGAACCCGGGACCCGGCCCCCACACCGCGTCCCGGCCCGGAAGGAAGTAAGGAACCGCCATGAGCGAGCTGACCACCTACCAGCGGCACCACCTGGCCCCGACCTACGAGCACCACGTCGGCCACCTGTACCCGGCGATGGTGCGCGCCAGCCAGGCGCACGTGGTGATGCTGACCGAGCAGGGCCTCATCCCGGCCGAGCGGGGGGCCCGGCTGCTGCGCGGGCTGGCCACGCTGCGCGCCGACGGCAAGCCCGCCCCGGCGTTCGACGGCAGCTTCGAGGACACCTACTACCTGCTGGAGAAGACCCTCGCGCAGGCGTGCGGCCTGCCCGCGTCCGAACTGGACGTGCAGATGGCGCGCAGCCGCAACGACCTGGACGCCGGGGTGTTCCGGATGCTCCTGCGCGACCAGCTGCTCGGGGTGCTGGAGAGGGTGCTGGCCACCGGAACGACCGCGCTGGACGTCGCCGACCGGTACGCCGACGTGGTGATCACCGGTTACACCCACCGCCGGCCCGCCCAGCCCACCACCATCGGGCACGCGCTGGCCGGTTACGCCGAGGCGCTGGCCGGTGAGGCCGTCGCGTACGCCGACGTGATCGACCAGCTCAACGTCTCGCCGCTGGGCTCCTGCGCGTTCGCCGGCACCGACCTGGACATCGCCCCGGCCCGGGTGGCCGAGCTGCTCGGCTTCGACGGCCTGGTGACCAACTCCTACGAGGCGGTCGCCGGGGCCGACCACCTGGTCCGGGTGGGCACCCTCAACGCGCAGGCCCTGGCCACCGGCGCCCGGCTCGCCCGAACCCTGATGGACTGGCTGACCTGGCAGTGGGTGGCCACCCCCGGCGACTTCACCCAGGGCAGCAGCATCATGCCGCAGAAGCGCAACCCGGTGGTGCTGGAGCACCTGGTGTCGATGGCCGGCGCGAGCGCCGCCGACGCCGCGTCGGTGCTCAACAACGTCGGGGCGGCCTGGTGGGAGGACTCCAACAACGCCACCACCGACGTGCAGGTCCGGCTCTGGGACAGCAACGACCGGGCGGAACGGTTCTTCGCCCTGGTCGGCGGCTTCCTCGCCGAGCTGGAGCCGCTGCACCCGCCGACCCGGGAGGAGATCGTCGCGTCCGGCGCGACCACCACCGCGGCGGCCGACGCGCTGACCCGGCACGGGGTGCCGTTCCGGGCCGCCCACTCGGTCGTCGGCCGGCTGGTACGCGCGGGCGCGCCGGACAGCTGGACCGCCGACGGGGTCCGGACCGCCGCCACCGGGTTGGTCGACGGGCTCACCGACGACGCCGTGGCCGACCTGATCGCCGCCGCCGTCGACCCCGAGCTGGTGCTCGCCCGGGCGCAGGTGGACGGGCCGGGTGCCGCCGCCGTCCGTGCCCAGGTCGGCATCCTGCGGGGCACGTTCGACGGCGTCGCCGACCGGCTCGCCGCGACCCGGGACCGGCTGGCCCGCGCCGACGAGGCGCTGGACACGGTCGCCGCCGAGGTGGCCGGCCGGTGAGCGCGTCGATCCGACGATCCGGTTCCGGTCCGGCCCGGCTGTGCGGCGGGGCACCGTCGCGACCGTGGTCGACGGTGGTGACCGGGCGGTGGACCAGGTGAGCATGCGACTGGCCGGCCGGGCCGTCGCCGGCACCCGCACCGACGAACTGCTGCTGGGCATCGACTTCGGCGGAACGAAGATGGCCGTCGGGGTGGCCGACGGCACCGGCCGGTTGCTGGCCCACCGGCGGATCGCCACGCACGCCGAGCGGGGTGCCCCGCAGGCGTTGGACCGGGCGCTGGAACTGGCGGCCACGCTGGTCGCCGAGGTCGGCGGGCCGCTGGTGGCGGCCGGGGTGGCCTCGCCCGGGGTGGTCCGCCCCGACGGCATCGACCTGGCCCCGAACGTACCCGGCTGGGAACGGTTGCGCCTGGCCGACGCCGTCTCCGACGCCCTCGGGGTGACCCGGGTGGCGGTGGACAACGACCTGAACGCCGCCGCCCTGGCCGAGCTGCGGCTCGGTGCGCTGCGCGACGCCGACCCCGGCCTGGTGGTGGGGATCGGCACCGGCGTGGCGGCGGCGGTCACCGTCGGCGGCCGGGTCCTCGCCGGGCACCGGGGCGCGGCCGGCGAGATCGGGTACGCGGTGGCCGGCGGCCCGTGGCCCGGCACCATGCTGGAGCTGGACTTCTCCGGCCGGGCGCTGGACCGGTTGGCCGACGAGCTGGGGGTGGCCGGGCAGGCGGCCGGGCTGGCCGCCGCGGCCGAGCTGCCCGGTGCGGCCCGTGACGCGCTCACCGCCCGGGTCGACGAGCTGGCCCGGCACCTGGTCACCTGCTGCCTGCTGCTCGATCCGCAGCGGGTGGTGCTGGTGGGCGGGGTGGCCGGCAGCGCGCTGATCCGGGGACTGCTGGTCGACCGGCTGGCCGAGGTGCTCCCGCACCGTCCCGACGTGGTGCTGTCCCGGTTCGCCGACGACGCGGCGCTGCTGGGCGCGGTCACCCTCGCCCGGGAAGCGGTGCCGGCACCCCGCTGACCTGACGATCCGTGCGTCCGGGCCGTGAGGGGCGGACCGGTCGGCCCAGGTGTCCGGCCCGCGAAGGGGGCGGGCCGGACACCCGGTGCGTCACTCCGGCAGGTTGGCGCTCGACTTCGCCAGCTGGTACGCCGGCAGCATCGCCTCGAACTCCTCGGTGTCCAGGCCGTCGAGGGTGATCATCAACCTGCCGTACAGGGTGGACACCAGGATCGCCCGGTTGGGTTCGCCGTCCTCGGTCCAGGTGGCCTCGAAGGCGTCCAGCGGGCCGGCCTTGGTCCGCCGGTACTGCTGCTCCTTCGGACCGTCGAACGCGGCGAGATACTTGTCCACCGTGTCCTGCGGGTTCAGCGGTGTGCCCCCGGTGATCTGCCAGACCCGCAGGAAGCCGATGTTCCCGGCCGGCTTCGCGTCGATCTCGCACAGCGGCACCGCCGGGCCGAGTTGGAAGTCGGCCCCGCCCTTCACCGCCTTGGCCTTCCACTTCGCCGGCACCGAGAAGGTCATCGACAGCGTGCAGGCGCTGCCCTTCGGGCCGACCGTGGTGGCGGCGGCGGCCGGGGCGACGTCGTCGTACCACGGTGGGCCGGCGACGACCGGCGAGGCGGTGGGGCTGCTCGACGGCGCGGGCGTCGTCGCCCGCTCCGTGGTGTCACCGGCGCAGCCGGCGGTGAGGGTGAGGGTGAGCGCGGCCAGTGCGGTCGTACGTCGGATCATCGTCCCGTTTCCCCGTTGGAGTTCCCGCCGTCGGTTGCGGCGGCCGACGGATGCTAGCCGACGGGTGGCCGGCCCTGCTGACCGTTTGCGGCGACCAAGCCCATGATCTCCGCGGTTCCGCCGGCTGCTCGCAGCCCGACCACGCTGGACGCCGACGGCCCGGCACCCCGAGGGGGCCGGGCCGTCAGGCTGCTGCTGCCGTCAGGGGCGGGTGAAGACCAGGGCGACGTTGTGACCGCCGAAGCCGAACGAGTTGTTCAGCGCGGCGGGCACGTCCAGGTGGCGGACCTTGTTCGCGGCCACGTCCATGTCGAGACCGTCGTCCGGGTCGTCCAGGTTGATCGTCGGCGGGATGACGCCGTCGCGGATGGTCAGGATGGTGGCGATCGACTCCAACGCGCCGGCCGCGCCGAGCAGGTGCCCGGTCATCGACTTGGTGGCGGTCAGCACCGGGTGGTCGCCGAGCGCCCGGTGCAGCGCCTTGATCTCGGCGAGGTCACCCACCGGGGTCGAGGTGGCGTGGGCGTTGACGTGCACGATGTCGGCCTTGGCCACGTCCGCGTCGGCGATGGCCTTGGCGATGGCCCGGATCGCGCCGGCCCCCTCCGGGTGCGGCTGCACGATGTCGTACCCGTCGGAGGTGATGCCGGCGCCGGCGAGTCGGGCGTAGACGTGCGCACCCCGGGCGGCGGCGTGGTCGGCCCGTTCCAGCACCAGGATGCCGGCGCCCTCGCCGAGGACGAAGCCGTCGCGGCCCTTGTCCCACGGGCGGGAGGCCTGTTCCGGCTCGTCGTTGCGGGTCGACATGGCCCGCATGGAGCTGAACCCGGCGATCGGCAGCGGGTGGATGACCGCCTCGGTGCCGCCGGCCACCACCACGTCGGCCCGCCCGGACCGGATCATGTCCAGGCCGAGTGCGATCGCCTCCGCGCCGGTCGCGCAGGCGCTCGCCACCGAGTGCACCCCGGCCTGCGCGCCCAGCTCCAGCCCCACCCAGGCGGCGGGACCGTTGGGCATCAGCATCGGGATGGTGTGCGGGGAGACCCGGCGCGGGCCGGACGCCTCCAGGATGTCGTCCTGCGCGAGCAGGGTCAGGGCGCCACCGATGCCGGAGCCGACGCTGGCACCCAACCGCTCCGGGTCCAGCCCGGAGTCGGCGAGCCCCGAGTCCGCCCAGGCCTGCTGGGCCGCGATCAGCGCGATCGCCTCGGAACGGTCCAGCCGGCGCAGCTTGACCCGGTCCAACACCTCGCTCGGTTCGACCGCGAGCTGGGCGGCGATCCGGACCGGGAGCTGGCCGGCCCACTCCTGGGTGAGCGGACCCACCCCGGAGTGGCCGGCGAGCATGGCGTCCCAGGTCGACGCGACGTCCCCGCCCAGCGGGGTGGTCGCGCCGAGCCCGGTGACGACGACGTCGACGTGACTCATCTCAGGACTGCGCCTCGATGAAGCTGACGGCGTCCCCGACGGTCTTCAGGTTCTGCACCTCGTTGTCCGGGATCTTGACGCCGAACTTCTCCTCGGCGGCGACCACGACCTCCACCATGGAGAGCGAGTCGACGTCGAGGTCGTCGGTGAAGGACTTCCCCTCGGCCACGTCGTCCGGGTTCACCCCGGCGACCTCTTCGAGGATCTCGGCGAGGCCGGAGGTGATCTCGTCACGGGTCATTACGGTGGGTTCCTCTCATCGGGGTTGGTTCTCCGCCGGATGGCGGCGCGCCGCGGTCGCCGACCGCGTCGGGTCTTCAGGGGCAGCGGACGACCTGACCGGCGTAGGTCAGCCCGCCGCCGAAGCCGAACAGCAGCACCGGCGCGCCCGAGGGCACCTCCCGGCGCTCGACCAGCTTGGACAGGGCCAGCGGCACGCTCGCCGCCGAGGTGTTGCCGGATTCGACGATGTCCTTGGCGATGATCGCCTGCGGGATGTTGAGCCGCTTGGCGATGCCGTCGATGATCCGCGAGTTGGCCTGGTGCGGCACGAACGCGGCCAGCTCGGACGGGTCGACACCGGCCTTCTCGCACGCCTGCAGCGCCAGCGGGGCCAGCGCGGTGGTGGCCCAGCGGAACACCGACTGCCCCTCCTGCGCGATGTACGGCCGCCAGCCCTCGATGCGTACCGCGTCGCTCTTGTCCGGCGCGGAACCCCACACCACCGGACCGATCCCGGTCGGCTCGTCGCCGGTGGTGGCGGTGACCACCGCCGCGCCCGCGCCGTCGGCGAAGATGATGCAGGTCGAACGGTCGGTCCAGTCGGTGAAGTCGGAGAGCTTCTCGGCGCCGATGACCAGCGCGTTGCGGGACGCGCCGGCCCGGATGGCGTGGTCGACGGTGCCCAGCGCGTACGCGAAGCCGGAGCAGGCTGTGTTCAGGTCGAACGCGCCCGGGGCGGTGATGCCCAGCTTGGCGGCGACCCGGCAGGCCACGTTCGGGCTGCGGTCGATCGAGGTGCAGGTGGCCACGACGACGAGGTCGATGTCGGCGGCGGTGAGGCCCGAGTTGGCAAGGGCCTTGTCGGCGGCGGCGGTGGCCATGTCGGCGACCGTCTCGCCGTCGGCGATGCGCCGGCTGGCGATGCCGACCCGGTCCCTGATCCACTCGTCGTTGGTGTCGACGAACTGGGCGATGTCGTTGTTGGTCACCACCCGGGAGGGTTGGTAGTGCCCGAGGGCGACGATCCGACTGCCGCTCATACCTGGCCTCCGATGCGGGCGATGGGTCGGCCCGGCGCGACCGGGTCGGCGGGGTGGGCGAGCCACTCGGTGAGCGGGCCGCTGTCGTGGGCGGTGACCTCGACCGGTCCCTGCCGGGTGGTCACCTGGCCGAGCACCTGACCGGCGCTCAGTTCGGCGCCCTCGGCGAGGCCCTCGGCGGGGGTGAAGGTGCCGACGGCGGGGGCGACGACCACCCGGGCGCGGGGGGTCGGGCGGTGACCGGGCGGGCCGCTGTGCCGGGCGATGAGGTCGCGGGCGGCGGGCAGGTCGGCGGGGGTGTTCAGGGTGACGATCTCCGGCACGCCGGTGGCCTTGAGTTCCCGCTTGACCAGCCCGGCGAGGGTGCCGGCCGGGGGGAGTTCGAGCACTCCGGTGACCCCCAGCTCGACGAGCGTCCGCATGCACAGGTCCCAGCGCACCGGGGCGGTGACCTGCCGGACCAGCCGGTGCACCAGCTCCCGGCCATGCGCCACCGCGGCGCCGTCGAGGTCGGAGAGCAGGAGCCGGGCCGGGGTGGACGGGGTGATCCCGGCGGCGACGGCGGCCAGCGCCTGCTCGGCGGGGCCCATGTACGGGGTGTGGAACGCCCCGGCGACCTGGAGCCGGACGATCCGGGCCTTCGCCGGCGGTTCGGCGGCGAGCTTGTCCAGGGCGTCGAGCGTGCCGGCGGCGACCACCTGACCGCCACCGTTGCGGTTGGCCGGGTGCAGCCCGTGGGTCTCCAGGGCGGCGAGCACCTCGTCCGGGTCGCCGCCGAGCACGGCGGCCATCCCGGTGGGGGCGAGCGCGCAGGCGGCGGCCATCTCCCGGCCGCGTACCCCGGCGAGGGTGATCGCGGTCTCGGCGGAGAACACCCCGGCCAGCGCGGCGGCGGCCAGTTCGCCGACGCTGTGCCCGGCGACCAGGTTCACGTCGTGCAGGGGAAGCTGCTCGGCCGCGATCAGGGCCGAGGCCACCAGCAGCGGCTGGGTGCGGGCCGTGTCCCTGATCTCGTCGGCGTCGGCCTCGGTGCCGAGCCGGACCAGGTCGACCCCGGCCGGCACGGACCACCAGCGCAGCCGTGACTCGACGCCGGGCAGGGCGAGCCACGGTGTCAGGAAGCCGGGCTTCTGGGAACCCTGGCCTGGAGAGAGGACGGCGAGCACGTCTATGACTCTTCCCGATACCCCGGGGTAAGCGCTGTGCGGGCTGACACCAAACCGCACTAGAACTCTTGGAGGGTTCCTACAAACATCGGCGATGATCGTCGCCTAGCCGCCCTGCTCACCGGTCACCCGGTGTCATTTCTGGCTCGGGCCGGGCGCACCCGCCGGGACGATCGGGTCCAGCCGGCCGACCGTCAGCGCCACCTGGAGCGCGAACGCGTCCCGGGGGGTCAGCGGGGAGAAACCGGTCACCTCGGCGATCCGACGCAGTCGGTAACGCACCGTGTTGGGGTGGACGAACAGGGCACGGGCGGCGCTCTCCAGCGTCCCCCCGGCGGCGAAGAAGGCGTCCAACGTCTCCAGCAGCTCTCCGCCCGCGCGGACCAGGGCGGCGTACACGTCGTGGCGCAGCCTTCGGCGGGCCTCGGCGTCACCGGCGAGGGCCCGTTCGGGCAGCAGGTCGGCCGCCGGCACCGGCCGGGGCGCGGTCGGCCAGGCCGGCGCCGCCCGGTAGCCGGCCAGCGCCGCCCGCGCCGAGTCCGTCGCCTCGTCCAGGCTGGGTACGGCGGGACCGACCACCACCGGACCGTCGCCGAACCCGGGGAGCAGCTTCTCGGTGGCGGCCATCGGGTCGGCCGCGCCGCCGAGCACGATGACCAGCCGGTCGCCGTGCACGCCGCCGATCACCTCCACCCCGATCCGGCGGGCGTACCGGTAGACGGTGTGCAGCACGGCGGACACCTCGCCGCCGGGGGAGCGGCCCACCGCCACCGCCACCGGTGGGGCGTCCGCCCAGCCCAGCGCGGCGGCCCGGCTGGCCAGCACGTCGGGGGAGTCCCCGCGCAGCAGGGCGTCGACCAGCAGCGCCTGCAACCGGGCGTCCCAGGAGCCCCGGGACTCGGCGGCGCGGGCGTACACCCGGGCGGCGGCGAAGGCGATCTCCCGGGAGAACCGCAGCACCGCCTCGCGGAGCTGCTGCTCCTCGCCGGGCGCGGCCAGGTGCGACACCTGCTCCTCGACCACGTCGATGGTCACCTTGATCAGCGCCACCGTCTGCTGGAGGCTGATCGACCGGGCCAGGGCCAGCGGCGCGGTGGCGAAGACCTCGTCGGACACCTCCTGGGTGCTGTCGGTGGTGCCACCGCCGGAACCCAGCCACTCGACCAGCGACCGGGCCCCGGCCTGCGCCACCAGCATCACCCAGGAGCGCTGCTCGGCCGGCAGCTCACGGAACCAGGGTAGGCTCTCGTCCATCCGGGCCACGCTGGCCGTGGCCAGCGCCCCCGCCGCCCGTTCGATCCGGCGCAGGGTGGCCGTCAGTTCCCTCCCGTCCGGTTCGCTCACGGCTCCAGCGTGACATGCCCTGAGCAGGGGCTCGACGTCGGCACCCGACGGCCCGCCAGGGGCGGGCCGTCGGGCGTCGGGGCGCAGGTCGGCGGGTGTGCCGGTCAGTTGGTGACGGTGACGTGCACCACCCAGCGCACCTGGGGGGACGGGCAGGGGGTCGGCTGGTGCCGGCAGAGGTTGTCGGTGATGGTGGAGACGTCGACCCGGCCGGGTGCGGTCGCCACGTACCGGGCGATGAGCGGCTGGCCGCTCGGGTAGCCGCCGGTCACCTCGGCCGGCACCACGACCCCGGCGGGGGAGAGCGTCGGGGGCACGTAGTTGCTGGCCAGGCTCACCACGAGCGTGTCACCGACGCGCAGCGTGAGGTCACGCTGGTTGTCGGGCGCGGAGACGACCACCGTCTGCCCGGCGTCGGTCGGCGGCAGCTCGATGACCGCGACCTGCACCTTCCACAGCACGCTCGGCAGGGTGCACGGCGGGGTGGCGTGCTGGCAGGCGTGGTCGGTGCGGGTGGTCAGCTCGGCGGTGCCCGGGGTCACGGCCCGCAGCGTCGCCACGAGCGGCTGCCCGGTCGGGAAGCCGCCGCTGCTCGACACGGGGGTCAGCGCGTTCCCGGTGGTGCTGACCGGCAGGTAGTCGGCCGCCAGGGTCACGCCCAGCGTCTGCCCGACGTACAGGGTCACGGTGCGCTGGTTGTCGACCTCGCGGACGGTGACGTCGGCCCCGGGCGGCGGGCTGGTGGTGGTCGGCGGGACGGCGTCGTTGGTGCAGCTCGGCGTGGGTGCGGTGGTGGGGCCGGCGAGCTGGACGCCGAAGGTGGTCGACGCGCCAGGCGTCAGCACCCCGTTGTACGGCGCGTTGGTCGCGGTCACGGTGCCACCCGCCGCGCTGACCGAGGTGTTCCAGGACGACACGATCCGCTGGCCGTCGGTGAGCGGCCAGGTGACCGTCCACCGGTTGGCGGTCACCGACGCGGTGTTGGCGACGGTGAAGGTGACGATCTGGCCGCCGCCCGCGCCGCTGCCCCAGTGGGAGTCGACCCGGACCGTGGCGGTGCACCCGCCGGCCGGGGTGGCGGTGGCGGGTGCGCCACCGGCGACCGTGGTCATGCCGAGGGCGACGACGGTGGTGGCGGCGAGGACGCCGCCGGCCGTCAGGACGGACCGCCTGGACGCGATCATGACGATTCCTCCGATCCCCGTCGGAGCTCCGGTCGGGGGCGGCGTCGGGCCGGCCGCCGGCCTGCGAGCCCATGGTTCCGCTCGCACCCTACGACCGCGCAGGGGTCGCGGTCAATATAGACATAAATCTATGTCATGGTGGCGGTGCGGGCAGTGCCAGCTCCTGCGCCAGGATCGCCGCCTGCACCCGGCTGCGCAGCGCCAACTTCGCCAGCACCCGGCTCACGTGGGTCTTGGCGGTGCTCTCCGCCACCGCCAGCCGGTCGGCGATCTCCCGGTTGGACAGGCCCACCCCCAGGCAGGCCAGCACGTCACGCTCCCTGGGGGTCAGCGCGGCCACGGCGGCGCGGTCGGCCGCGTCGACGCCCGGCGCGGTCGCCGCGAACGCCGCGATCAGCCGCCGGGTCAGCGTCGGGGCGATCACCCCCTCGCCCCGGGCCACCGTGCGCACCGCCGTCACCAGACCGGCCGCGTCGGTGTCCTTGAGCAGGAAACCGGCCGCCCCGGCACGCAGCGCGCCGAAGACGTACTCGTCGAGGTCGAAGGTGGTCAGCACCAGCACGTCGGCGGTGCCGGCGGCGACGATCTCCCGGGTCGCCGACACCCCGTCCAGCCGGGGCATCCGGATGTCCAGCACCGCCACGTCGGGGCGCAGCTCCCGGCACAGCCGTACCGCCGTCTCCCCGTCGGCCGCCTCGCCCACCACCTCGATCTCCGGCGCGCCGGCCAGGATCAGCACCAGACCCGCCCGGACCGCCGCCTGGTCGTCGGCCAGCACGACCCGGACCGGAGCGGTCACGTCCGCTCCCCGGCCGGCAGCGTCGCCCGCACCCGCCAGCAGCCGTCCCGGGGGCCGGCGGTGAACCCGCCGTCGAGCAGGGCGACCCGCTCCCGCATCCCGATCAGGCCCGCGCCCCCGGCCGGCAGTGCCGCGCCGTCGGCCGGCCCGCCGGAGCGGACCGGATTCTCCACCGTCACCGCCACCTCCGTCGGCAGGTACGCCACGGTCAGCTCCGCCGTGCCCGTACCGTGGCGCAACGCGTTGGTCAACGACTCCTGCACGATCCGGTACGCCGCCAGGTCGACCCCCACCGGCAGCTCCCGGGGCGACCCCCGCACCGTCGTGCGGACCCGCAGCCCGGCGTCGGCCATCCGGGCCAGCAGCCGGTCCAGCTCGTCCAGCCGGACCCGGGTGGCCTCCTGCACCGGGTCCACGGACGGCTCCCGTAGCAGCCCGACGAGCTGCCGCATCTCGGCCATGCCCTGCACGCTGCTCTCCCGGATCACCCGCAGTGCCGCGTCGATGCGCGGCCGGTCCAGCCCGGGGGCGGCGAGCAGGGCGGTGGCGTGCAGGGCCACCGCGCTGAGCTGGTTCGCCACCACGTCGTGCAGCTCCCGGGCCATCCGGGCCCGCTCGGCCAGCACCGCCTGCCGCCGGTCCAGCTCGACCAGCCGGGCGGTCTGCTCGGCGCGGGCCCGTTCGGTCGCCGCCTGGTCGCGGTACTGCCGCACGCTGATCCCGGTGACCACCGGCAGCACCCCGAGCAGCGCGAACGGCATCCCGACGGCGGCACCCCGCCAGCCCCACCAGAGCAGGCCCACCACCGTGCCGCCGACGCTGAGCCCGACGGTGACCCGCAACAGCCAGCGCCACCACCGGGACGGGCCGTACACGCACGTGTCGTACAACACCTGGGTGTAGACCACCGTGACGCCCACCGACACGCCGAGCGCGGCGTCGGCGAGCACCGCCACCGTGCCCACCACCAGGCCGGTCCGGGTGGCCACCCGGCGCAGCCCGACCGCCACGCTCACCGCCAGCAGCGGCAGCAGGAAGGACACCCGCGGCACGTCCGGCGCCCAGGGGAACTGGGGTTGCAGGCCGACGCCGTAGGCCGCCAGGCCGCCGACCAGGGACAGCCCGGCCAGCGCCAGGTCGCGTCCCGGCCGGCCGGAGCCGACCCAGCCCGGCATCCGCATGGTCCCGATCCCACCACACCCCGGGCCGGTGCCCCTCCCACCTGCGGAGGAGGCCGCCCGGTCGGCCGTCCGCCGAAGGGGGTACGCCGGGCCGCGACTCCGCCGAAGGAGGGACCCGGAAGTCGTCCCCGCCGGTGAGGTGACCACCGGCCCGCCCCGGCACGCTGGACCGGAACGGGGAGGTGGACATGCTGCTGGCGGTCATCGTCGGGTGCGAGATCGGATTCTGGGTGCTGCTCGTGGCCGGGCTGGTCGCCCGGTACCCGCTGCGCCGGCCCCGGCTGGGGGCGGCGCTGCTGGTCTGCGTGCCCCTGGTCGACCTGGTGCTGCTGGCCGCGGCGGCGACGGACCTGCGCCGGGGCGCCACCGCGGACGCCACCCACGGGCTGGCCGCCGTCTACCTCGGGTTCTCGGTGGCGTTCGGGCACTCCATGATCCGGTGGGCCGACCAGCGCTTCGCGCACCGTTTCGCGGGCGGCCCGCCGCCGGTGAAACCACCCAGGTACGGCTGGGCGCGGGCCCGCCACGAGTGGCGGGAGTGGGGCAAGGCACTGCTCGGCTGGGCGGTCGCCTGCGCCCTGCTGGCCGCCGCGATCGTCATCGTCGGTGACGCCGAGCGCACCCGGGAGCTGGCGAACTGGATCCGCAGCCTCACCGTCGCGTTGCTGATCTGGCTGGTCGCGTTCCCGGTCTGGGAGACGATCTTCCCGCGTCGCCCGAAGTCCTGACCCCGGGGGTACGCGCTGCACGGCGCGTCGGTGCCGGCCAGTACGGTGGCACTGCCGCGCCGGGGTGTCGTCCCGGCGGGCACGCGAGTGTGAGGAGACCGGATGGCGCACGGGGAGGCCGACCACGGCTGCGCCCAGGGCGAGCCCTGCCGGCCGGGCCACCACGACCAGTCCGGGGCGGCCCGACCGCACCGCCGGCTGGCGACGGAGCAGGTCTGTCGGGCGGCCGAACGGGCCGACGACGAGCTGGCGCTGCCCCGCCAACGGGGCGTCGAGACGGTCGACGGCGCGACATCCCGACCGGCGGCGGTGGAACCCGGTCCGACCGGCCAGCCGGACCCGCCGGCCCGCGCCTGCCGCAGCGACCTGGCCGGGTGGGCCGGCGCGCACCGGCACGGCCCGGTCCGCCCCGGCCGGCGTCGGCAGCGCGTCCAACGCCCGCCACACCGTTGGTGCTGATCACCTGACGGCCCGTCGGCCGTTAGCGTGGGTGACGTGCAGGCGATCGCGATCGACGGGTGGGGCACGGCCGACCGGCTGACCCTGCGGGAACTGCCCGACCCCCCGGTGGGGCCGGACACGGTGCTGGTGCGGGTACGCGCCGCCGGGGTGAACCCGGTCGACGCGAAGATCCGCGACGGGCTGCTGGCCGACGCGATCCCCGCGCACTTCCCCCTGGTGCCCGGCTGGGACGCGGCGGGCGTGGTGGTGGCGGCCGGACCGGCGGTGACCGGGTTCGCCGTCGGCGACGAGGTGATCGGGTACGTCCGCCGCGACCACCTCCAGTACGGCAGCTACGCCGAACTGGTCCCCGCCCCGCAACGCTGCCTGGCGATCCGGCCGTCCCAGGCGTCCTGGGTCGAGGCGGCCGGCCTGCCGCTGGCCGGGTTGACCGCCTACCAGGCGTTGCGTCGGGCCGGCACCGGCGCGGGGGACACCGTGCTGGTGCACGGGGCGTCGGGCGGGGTGGGGCACCTCGCGGTGCAGGTGGCGCGGGCGCTGGGGGCGACCCGGGTGATCGGCACGGCGGGACCGGCCAATCACGACTTCGTCAGGTCGTTGGGTGCCGAACCGGTCGCCCACGGCGACGGCCTGGCCGACCGGCTCCGCGCGCTCGCGCCCGACGGGGTGGACGTGGCGATCGACCTGTTCGGCGGCGCGGCGCTGGACGTCTCGGCGGCGTTGTTGTCCCGGCCGTCCCGGCTGGTCTCCGTCGCCGACCCGGAGCACGTCACCCGGCTCGGCGGCAGCTACCTGTTCGTGGAGCCGTCCACGGCGGATCTGGGGCTGCTGGCCGCGCTGGTCGACGCGGGCCGGCTCACCGTCCACATCGAGCGGGTGCTCCCGCTGGCCCAGGCTGCGGACGCGCACCGCCTGGTCGAGGCCGGGCACGTCCGGGGCAAGGTGGTGCTGGCGGTGTGGTCGGCGGCGGGTACGGCGGTCGACCGGGCACCGGCCTGACCGGTGCCGGTCGGCCCGGCACCGGGGCGCGGTGCACCGGGCCGGACCGGCGGGGCGGAGGCCGGTACCGGTGGGCGGCCCGTGGTCAGCGGGTGCGGCGGCGGACCAGCAGGGCGATGCCCGCCAGGCCGAGCGTGATCACCAACATCACGCCCACGTTGAGCAGCAGCAACCGCTGGAGTTCGGCGAGCGCGTCGTCGATGTCCCGACCCGGGTTGAGGGCGTCGTCGGCGAGGGCCCGCTCCTCGCCGCCACCCACGCCGCCGCTGACCGTGTCGAGCTGCCGCTCCAGCGGCACCCCGGCGGCGCGCAGCGTCTCGGACATGGTGAGCCGGCCGAGGAACCAGCCGGCGGTGGTCTTGCGCGCGTCGGGCTGCTTGGCCGGCCGGAAGGCCCGGGGGCCGCCCTTGGCCAACGGGTAGAGGTCGAACGTCTGCGTGGGGGCGTCCCCGGCGAGGACCACGATGGTGTACTTCGGACCGAGGTCGGCGGCCTTGGGGCCCTTGGCCTGACCGGTGCGGCCGAACCAACTGACCTGGTCGATGACCGCGACCACGAGGGTCGGGGCGGTGTCGCTGCGCAGCCGTAGCGGTTCGGTCAGTCCCACCCCGGTGATGTCCACCCCGGCGGGTGGCGTCTTCGGTGCGGCCCGGTGCGCCCCGGCCGCCTGCGCCGCCGGCCCGGTGCCGAGCACCACCGCCGCCGCCACGCCCACCGCGACCACTGCCAGCAGCCGCCTCACCCTGTCGACCATCGCCGCCTCCTCGCCCCGTTCGATGGATGGCTGTGCTGCGGGTCACGCGCGGGTCGGTCGGTATCGGTGCGTGACCGGGCAGCGCCGGCCCCACCGCACAGACTTCCTGGAACATCGCTCGGATGCAGCTCTGGGAACAATATGTGGAACTATCTGCGATCCTGGAACGACCAATTTCTCAGCCGCGTGATCAGCGGGCGGATCGTACCTTTGCGGAGGGCTTCATGGGGGGCAGGGTCCCACGGCTGGTGCGGGCGGTGCCAGTGCTCGTCGGCGTGGCGCTCGGCGTGGCGTTGTTGCCGGCGTCGCCGGCGCTGGCACACAACTCGCTGACCGGGAGCAATCCGGCCAACGGGGCCAAGGTCGCCACCGCGCCGGCCGCGGTCGAGCTGCGCTTCCTGGCCAAACTCGATCCTGGCAGGACGAAGATCACAGTGACCGGGCCGGACAACATCCCGGCCGCCGGTGGCGAGCCGACCTTCTCCGGCAGCCGGGTCAGGGTGCCGTTCGCCCCGGGCGCGGCCGGTCTCTATATCGTCGACTATCAATTGCCGTCCAGTGACGGCCATCCCGTCAAGGGGGAGGTGCGGTTCACCCTCACCACCGGCACCGCCGCCGCGCCCCCGTCGCCGTCGGTCACCCCGTCGGTCAGTCCCACCCCGTCGCCGACGCCGAGCAGCGCGGCACCCGGCTCCCCGTCGACCACCCCGGTCGCCGCCGGTGCCGACGACAACGGCCGGGGCTGGCTCTGGGCGGCGGCCGGTGGCCTGGTGCTGCTCGCCGCGCTCGCCGCCGGCCTGTTCCTGCGCCGCCGCTCCACCCGGACCTGACCGGACACCGACGCGGGGCCCGCCGGTCACCGGCGGGCCCCGCGTCGATGTCGTGGTAGGTAGCTAGACCAGGCGGAGCCGGGCGGCGCGCAGCCGGGTCAGGGTGCGCTCCCGACCGAGCACCTCCAGCGACTCGAACAGCGGCAACCCGACGGTACGGCCGGTGACCGCCACCCGGACCGGGGCCTGCGCCTTGCCCAGCTTGAGGCCGCGCTCCGCGCCGACCGCCTCCAGTGTCGACTTCAGCGACTCCGCGTCCCAGGACTCCAGCGCCGTGTAGCCGGCGACGGCCGCGTCGAGCAGGTCGGCCGCCCCCTCCTTCATCGCCTTGGCCCAGGCCGCCTCGTCGATCGACGGCTCGGCGAGGAAGAGGAAGTCGACGTTGGGCACGATCTCGCTGAGCACCGCGATCCGGGTCTGCGCCAGCGGCGCCACCGCGGCGAACGCGTCGGCGTCGAACTCCTCCGGCAGCCACGGCGGCGGGGCGATGGTGCCGGTGCCGGTCAGCCACGGCTGGCAGGCGGCCACGAACTCGTCGACCGGCAGCGCCCGGATGTACTCGCCGTTGAACGCGCGCAGCTTCTTCTCGTCGAAGAAGGCGGGGGAGGGGTTGACCTCGGTCAGCCGGAACTCCTCCTCGATCACCGACCAGGGCACGATCTCCCGGTCGCCCGAGGGCGCCCAGCCGAGCAGCATCAGGTAGTTGCGCATCGCGGCGGCGAGGTAACCCTCGTCCCGGTACGCCTCCAGGGCCACCTTGTCGCGGCGCTTGGAGAGCTTCTGCCGCTTCTCGTTGACCACCACCGGCACGTGCGCCCAGACCGGCGGCTTGACCCCCAGGGCGTCCCAGAGGAGCTGCTGCTTCGGGGTGTTCGGCAGGTGCTCCTCGGCCCGGATCACGTGGGTGATGCCCATCGTCATGTCGTCCACGACGTTGGCGAGCAGGAACACCGCGGAGCCGTCGCCGCGGGCGATGACGAAGTCCTCGATCAGCTTGTTCTCGAACGTCGGCTCGCCCCGGATCAGGTCGACCACCACGGTCGCCCCCTCGTCGGGGGTACGGAAGCGCAGCGCCCGCCCCTCACCCGGCGGCAGGCCCCGGTCCCGGCAGAAGCCGTCGTAGCCCTGGTACTGCGAGCCGGTACGGGCCTGCACCGCCTCCCGGGTGCAGTCGCAGTAGTAGGCCCGGCCGGCGTCGTGCAGCCGCTGGGCGGCGGCCCGGTGCTCACCGGCGTACGCCGACTGGAAGTAGGGGCCCTCGTAGGTGTCGCGGGCGATGCCGATCCAGTCCAGCGCGGACAGGATGCCCTCGGTCCACTCGGGCTTGTTGCGGGCGGCGTCGGTGTCCTCGACGCGCAGCACGAACACCCCACCCTGCTGCCTGGCGAAGATCCAGTTCTGCAGCGCCGAGCGGGCGCCGCCGACGTGGAACATACCGGTCGGGGAGGGGGCGAAGCGCACACGTACCGTCACGCCGTCCAGCCTACGGCCGGCCGCGACCGGGTTCGCCAGGGGGCCGGGACGCCGCCAGCCGGCCCACCGCCGACGGGCGTTGCCGACCTGTGGGCGGCGACCCGGCCCGGACCGCCCGGGTCGCCGCCGGGGGTCAGCGCACGCCCCGGATCTTGAGGACCAGGGCGCTGCCGAGCAGGGTCACCACGGCGGTCACCGCGTACAGCGTGGGATAGCCGCCCAGGTGGACCACGATCGGGGCGGAGAGCGCCGGGCCGAGCACCTGGGGTGCCGAGTTCGCGATGTTGATCACGCCGAGGTCCTTGGCCCGGTCGGTGGCGCGCGGCAGCACCTCGGTGATCAGCGCCGCGTCGACCGACAGGTAGACGCCGTAGCCGGCACCGAGCAGCACGGCCGCGACCAGCGCCATCGGCCAGGTCGGCGCGACCGCCAGCAGCAGCGCGGCCACCGCCATCACCACCCCGGAGACGATCACGTAGACCTTGCGCCGACCGGACCGGTCGGACATCATCCCGGCGACCACGGCGGTGAGCATCATGCCGAGGGTGTAGAGCAGGATCAGCACCAGCAGCCCGCCCTCGGGGTCGGGGTAGCGCACCCCGTCGGTGAGGAAGTACAGCAGGTAGAGGGTGCCCAGGGCGTTGCCGATCTGCACCAGGAACCGGGTGATCCAGGCCCAGGCGAAGTCCGGGTGCCGGCGCGGGTCGATCCACATCGAGGCGACCAGCGCGCGTAGCCGCAGCGGCGGGCGGTGCTGCCGGGGCAGCGGGTCGTCGGGGGTGAGGAGGGCGAACGGCAACGACAGCAGCAGCACCGCCAACGCCATCGCGGTGTAGCCGGGCACGGTGCCGCTGACCAGGGCGGTGACCAGCACCGCGCCGAGCACCAGGCCGAGCGCCTGCGGGATGCCCACCCAGCCGGAGACCCCGCCGCGCTGCACCACCGGCACCCGGTCGGGGATGCCGGCGGTGAGGCTGGCCAGCATCGCGTTGAAGCAGACCTGGGCGGCGACCCAGCCCAGCGCGACCCCGGCGATGGTCTGCTGCCGGGCCAGCAGCACCAGCGCCAACGCGCCGAGCACCGCGCCGCCGGCCGTCCAGACGTGCCGGCGGCCGAACTCCCGCCCGCCGATGCGCAGGCAGGTGCGGTCCGACAGCGCCCCGGCGAGCGGGTTGGCCAGCACCGCCGCGAGCGCGCCCAGCCCGGTGACGACGGCCAGCATCGCCTCCTTGTGGTCCGGCGAGATCCGTTCCACCTGTTGGGGCAGCAGCACCTGGATGGGGGTGAAGAAGGCCATCCACACCCCGAGGTTGGCCGCGAAGATCAACGCGATCCAGCTCCGCCGGACCGGGACGACCGGGTCGGCGAGCGCCGCCGGCAGCGAGGCCGGCGTCGGGTCGACGGTGGTCACCCCCGGCCGGCCTGGGCCCGGTACCAGGCGTACGAGGACTTGGGCGTGCGGGTCCCGGTGGCGAAGTCGACGTGCACCAGGCCGAAGCGCTTGGTGAAGCCCTCCGCCCACTCCCAGTTGTCCAGCAGCGACCAGACGAAGTACCCGGTCACGTCGACGCCCTCGTCGATGGCGGCCCGCAGGGCGCGCAGGTGCCCGTCGAGGTAGCCGATCCGGTCCGGGTCGTGCACCAGACCGTCGGCGTCCGGGACGTCGTCGAAGGCGCAGCCGCCCTCGGTGATCTGGATCGGCGGCAGCGCGTCGCCGTACCTGTCGCGCAGGCCGACGAGCAGGGTACGCAGCCCGTCCGGGACCACCGGCCAGTCGAACGCGGTACGCGGGTAGCCCTCCAGCGGGACCAGTTCGAACGGCAGCGGGGAGTCCTCCTCGGGGGCGCGTACCCCGGTCGGGTTGTAGTAGTTGACCCCGAGCACGTCCAGCGGTGCGGCGATCACCGCCAGGTCGCCGTCGCGGACCACGCCCGGGTCGAAGCCGTCCGGGTAGCCCCGGCCCAGTAGCGGGTCGGTGAACAGGTGGTTGTGCAGGGCGTCGTACGCCGCCGCGGCGGCATGGTCGGCGTCGGTGTCGCCGTGCCGGAGGACAGGCGAGTAGTTGTTGGCGATGGCCACCGGGGAGCTGCTGCGGGCGCGCAGCGCGGCGACGGCCAGCCCGTGCCCGAGCAGTTGGTGGTGGGCGGCGGGGAAGGAGTCGAAGAGCAGGGTCTGGCCGGGGGCGTGTTCCCCGGTGCCGTGGCCGAGGCTCAGGTGGATGAACGGCTCGTTGAGGGTGATCCAGAGTTTCACCCGGTCGCCGAGGCGTTCGGCGGTCACGTCGGCGTACTCGGCGAAGTGGGCGGCGGTGTCCCGGTTCAGCCAGCCGCCGGCGTCCTGGAGCGGCTGCGGCAGGTCCCAGTGGAACAGGGTGGCGACCGGGTCGATGCCGGCGGCCAGCAGGTCGTCGACGAGCCGGTCGTAGAAGTCCAGGCCGGCGGCGTTGACCGGGCCGGTGCCGCCGGGCCGCACCCGGGGCCAGGCGATCGAGAACCGGTACGCCGACACCCCGAGCCCGGCCAGCAGCGCGACGTCCTCCCGGTGCCGGTGGTAGTGGTCGCAGGTCACGTCGCCGGTGCTGCCGTCGATGATCCGGCCGGGGGTGTGCGCGAAGGTGTCCCAGATGGACGGTCCCCGGCCGTCGGCGGTGGCGCCCCCCTCGATCTGGTACGCCGAGGTGGACACCCCCCAACGGAAACCGGCGGGGAAACCGGGGATCGGTGCGGTCGTCATCCACCCTCCCAGAACGCGAAACGTGTTCGCACTCTAGGGCGCGAAGTCCGCGAGCGCCATAGGTGCGAGGCAATGCGGGCGCAAGGGTTTTCGGCGTGTCTTTTTCCGAACACGTCCCAGTAAGTCCGATTTAGCGCATAGAGTGCGGAATATCGCGGATGTCCTCAGTGGGGGAAGAACAGAATGATCCTCGTCGAACGCAGTGCGCACGTGACGGCGCCGGTGGAAGCGGTCTGGGAAGTCGTCCAGCGGGCCGAGCAGTTGCCCGCCTGGTTGGCCGGGGTCCGGGCCGCCGAGGTCCTCTCGGGGGAGGGCTTCGGCCGTCGACAACTCGTCCAGGCCGGGCGCGGCTCGGCGCACGAGGCCGAGGTGATCGCCTACCAGGAACCCACCCTGATCGGCTGGCGGGAACGCGCCCGGGGCGCCGGGGCCCGCGCCGAGGCGCGCACCGAGATCTACGTGCAGCTCACCGCCGACGAGGAGGAGTGCGGCACCATCGTCCGGCTGATCGTGGTCCGCTGGCCGGCCGGCCCGGTCAAGGGTGCCCTGCTGCGCCTCGGGCTGCGCCGGGTCGGTGCCGACCTGGAGGAGTCGCTGGCCCGCCTCACCGACCTGGCCGCCGTCGGCTGACCCGACCCGGCGACGCGAAAGGGCCCGGCGCACCGCGCCGGGCCCTGCGTCGTACCCCGGGGACTAGCTGTCCCCGCCGGTCTCGCCGACCGGGGCGGCGTTGACGTCGTCGATCGCGTACTTCTTGGCGGCCTCGGCCGGCACGCCGGCCGGCACCGCGCCGCGCATGGCGAGCTGCCGCAGCGTCGCCACCGCCACCGACTCGGCGTCGACGTGGAAGTGCCGCCGCAACGCGTGCCGGGTGTCCGACATGCCGAAACCGTCGGTGCCGAGCGAGGTGTAGTCGCCAGGTACCCAGCGGGCGATCAGGTCCGGCACCGCGCGCATCCAGTCGCTGACCGCGACCTTCGGCCCGTCGGCGTCGGCCAGCTTCTGCGCGATGTACGGCACCCGCTGCTCCGCGCCCGGGTTGAGCAGGTTGTGCTCCTCGCAGAGCACCGCGTCACGGCGCAGCTCCGTCCACGAGGTCACCGACCAGACGTCGGCGGCCACCCCCCAGTCCTGGGCGAGGAGCTGCTGCGCCTTGAGCGCCCACTGCATGCCGGTCCCGGAGGCCAGGATGTTCGCCTTCGGGCCGTCGACCTGCGGGGCCGGCGCGTAGCGGTAGATGCCCTTGAGCAGCCCGTCGACGTCCACGTCGGCCGGCTCCACCGGCTGGTGGATCGGCTCGTTGTAGATGGTGAGGTAGTAGAAGATGTTCTCCTGCTCCTCGCCGTACATCCGGTGCAGGCCGTTCTCCACGATGTGCGCCAGCTCGAAGGCGAACGCCGCGTCGTAGGCGACCACCGCCGGGTTGGTGGCGGCCAGCAGCAGCGAGTGGCCGTCCTCGTGCTGGAGGCCCTCACCGTTGAGCGTGGTCCGCCCGGCGGTCGCGCCGAGGACGAAGCCCCGGGCCATCTGGTCGGCCGCCGCCCAGAAGCCGTCACCGGTGCGCTGGAACCCGAACATCGAGTAGAAGATGTACATCGGGATCATCGGCTCGTCGTGGGTGGCGTACGCGGTGCCGGCGGCGGTGAACGAGGCGACCGAACCGGCCTCGTTGATCCCCTCGTGCAGGATCTGCCCGGTGGTCGACTCCTTGTAGGACAGGAAGAGGTCCCGGTCGACCGAGGTGTACCGCTGGCCGTGCGGCGAGTAGATCTTCGCGGTCGGGAAGATCGAGTCGAGGCCGAAGGTGCGCGCCTCGTCCGGGATGATCGGCACCCAGCGCTTGCCGAACTCCTTGTCCTTCATGATGTCCTTGAGCAGGCGGACGAAGGCCATCGTGGTGGCCACCTTCTGCTTGCCCGAGCCGCGCTTGACGTCGGCGAACCGCTCCGGCCCCGGGATCGCCAGCTTCTTGTGGCTGGTCCGCCGGGACGGCAGGTAACCGCCGAGCTGCTCGCGCCGCTCCCGCAGGTACGCCAGCTCGTCCGAGGACTCGCCCGGGGTGTAGTACGGCGGCAGGTAGGGGTTGTCCTCCAGCGCCTTGTCCGGGATGTCCAGGTAGAGGCGGTCGCGGAACAGCTTGAGGTCGTCAAGCGTCAGCTTCTT
The DNA here is from genome assembly GCF_049863385.1 of Micromonospora sp. WMMD723. Taxonomy (NCBI): domain Bacteria; kingdom Bacillati; phylum Actinomycetota; class Actinomycetes; order Micromonosporales; family Micromonosporaceae; genus Micromonospora; species Micromonospora sp. WMMD723. The sequence continues at coordinate 277,356 of NZ_JBMKNR010000001.1, read as the reverse complement.
CATCTGGTGCGTGGCGTTGCGGCCCTCGAAGTGCGAGCCCAGCGTCCAGCCCTTGATGGTCTTGGCCAGGATGACGGTCGGCTGCCCGGTGTGCTCGGTGGCCGCCTTGTAGGCCGCGTAGAGCTTGCGGTAGTCGTGCCCGCCCCGCTTGAGGTTCCAGATCTCGTCGTCCGACAGGTGCTCGACCATCTTGCGGGTCCGCTGGTCGCGGCCGAAGAAGTGCTCCCGTACGTACGCCCCGGACTCCGCCTTGTAGGTCTGGTAGTCGCCGTCGGGGGTGGTGTTCATCAGGTTGACCAGCGCGCCGTCGGTGTCCGCGGCGAGCAGCGGGTCCCACTCCCGGCCCCAGACCACCTTGATCACGTTCCAGCCGGCACCCCGGAAGAACGCCTCCAGCTCCTGCATCACCTTGCCGTTGCCCCGGACCGGACCGTCCAGCCGCTGGAGGTTGCAGTTGATCACGAAGGTGAGGTTGTCCAGCTCCTCGCGGGCGGCCACGCCGATCGCGCCGAGCGACTCGACCTCGTCCATCTCACCGTCGCCGAGGAACGCCCAGACGTGCTGCTGGGAGGTGTCCTTGATGCCCCGGTGGTGCAGGTAGCGGTTGAACCGGGCCTGGTAGATCGCGTTCAGCGGGCCCAGACCCATCGAGACCGTGGGGAACTCCCAGAAGTCAGGCATCAGCCGCGGGTGCGGGTACGACGGCAGCCCGCCGCCCGGGTGCGACAGCTCCTGCCGGAACCCGTCGAGCTGGTCCTCGCTGAGCCGGCCCTCCAGGAACGCCCGCCCGTACATGCCGGGGGAGGCGTGGCCCTGGTAGAAGATGTGGTCGCCACCGCCCGGGTGGTTCTTGCCCCGGAAGAAGTGGTTGAAGCCCACCTCGTAGAGGGAGGCGGAGCTGGCGAAGGTCGAGATGTGCCCACCGACGCCGATCTCCGGCCGCTGCGCCCGGTGCACCAGCATCGCCGCGTTCCACCTGACGTACGCCCGGATCCGCCGCTCGATGTGCTCGTCGCCCGGGAACCAGGGTTCCTGCTCCGGGGCGATGGTGTTGATGTAGTCGGTGGTGGTCAGGGACGGAACCCCGACCTGCCGCTCGCGGGCCCGCTCCAGCAGGCTCAGCATGACGTACCGGGCGCGCTTGGTTCCGCGCTCGTCGATGACACCGTCGAGCGACTCGACCCATTCGCCGGTCTCTTCAGGGTCGATGTCCGGAAGCTGGCTCGGCAGACCAGCGGTGATCACCGGGCGCTTGCGTTCCGTAGCCACAGGCGTTCCCTCGGTTGTGTGTGGGATAGGTCTCTAGCGCCATCCTGCCCTCTGGTGGCACCCGTCGTCACGTCTTGCTCCCCCAGACGCGACGCTGAACACAGGTACCCGCCGGTAACTTTGCGTGGGTGACCGCCCGGCCGCACCCCCGGGCCGCCCGGACGCCGGCACCGCCCGGCCGTGCCCGGCATCCGGCCGGCGTCACCCCTCCCGGCCGGCGGCGGTCGCGCGACGGATCCGGCAGAATGCGCCGTATGCGCAGTGAGGTGATCACCGTCCGGACCGGTTCCCGTCCCACCGTCGCCGACATCACGGCAGAGGCGGAACGGTTCGTCGCCGGGCAGGGCGACGGCCTGCTGCACGTCTTCGTGCCGCACGCCACCGCCGGGGTGGCGATCATCGAGACCGGTGCCGGCTCCGACGACGACCTGCTGCGGGCCCTCGACGACCTGCTGCCCACCGACGACCGCTGGCGGCACCGGCACGGCTCGCCCGGCCACGGCCGCGACCACGTGCTGCCCGCCTTCGTCCCGCCGTACGCGACGCTGCCGGTGCTGGGCGGCCGGCTCCAGCTCGGCACCTGGCAGTCGGTCTGCCTGGTCGACCCCAACGGCGACAACCCGTCACGTCAGGTCCGCTTCTCCTTCCTCCCCGGCTGAACCGCACCTCCCCGGCTGACCCGCATCCGGCTGACCCGCACCCCGGCCCCCGGCCCGACCCGGACGCGGGCCGTTCAGCGCAGCCCGGTCTCCGTCTCGACCGTGTAGCGGTCCCGGTCCACCGGCCGGGTGCGGGCGGTGGACGGCGGCCGGTCGTACGTCTGGTGCAGGCCGGGCACCCGGTCCTCGACCACGAACGACGCCCGGGGGTACGCCGGCGCGCCCGCCCGGCTCACGTACGGCAGCACCATGAAGTCCGCGCTGAGCTGGGCCGGGGTGATCGTGGTCCGGACGAAACCGCGCAGGTCGTTCTGGAACCGCAGGTGCGGGTTGGTACGCAGCCAGGGGTGCGAGCCGCTGGCCGAGTCGAAACCGTCCCCGCCCGAGGTGACCGAGGAGCAGACCAGCTCGGTGCCGACCGTCCGCGCCGCCGGGTCGAGGTAGTCCAGCTTCAGGTCGGCCGCCCAGTGCGCGTGCACGTCGCCGGTGAGCACCACCGGGTTGCGGACCCCGGCGGCGACCCAGCCCCGGGTGATCCGGTCCCGGGAGGCCAGGTAGCCGTCCCAGGCGTCCATGCTGGTCAGCCGGGTCGGGCCAGGGTCACGGTCGCGGGCGGCGAAGAACACCTGCTGGGCGAGCAGGTCCCAGCGGGTGTCGGAGCGGCGGAACCCGTCCAGCAGCCACTGCTCCTGGGTCGTCCCGGTGATGGTGCGCCCCGGGTCGGCCGCCGCCGGGCAGTCCCGGTAACCGTCCCCGCACGCCTGGTCGTCGCGGAACTGCCGGGTGTCGAGCAGGTGGAAGGTGGCCAGCCGTCCCCAGCGCAACCGCCGGTACAGCGCGATGTCCGGACCGCGCGGCACCGACGCCCGCCGCAACGGCATGTTCTCGTGGTACGCCTGGAAGGCGGCGGCCCGTCGGGTCAGGAAGTCCGGGTCCGGCTCCTCCGGCACCGCGCCGGCCCAGTTGTTCTCCACCTCGTGGTCGTCGAAGACCACCGCCCAGGGGGCCACCGCGTGCGCCGCCTGCAGGTCCGGATCGGTCTTGTACTGGGCGTGCCGCTGCCGGTAGTTGGCAAGCGTCCGGGTCTCCGGCCCCTCGTGCCCGCGCGGCCGGTCCGGGCCGTACTCCCGGGCGTACTCGTACTGGTAGTCGCCGAGGTGCAGGATCAGCTCCGGGGCGCTCTCGGCCAGCCGCCGGTAGGCGGTGAAGTAGCCCTGCTCGTAGTGGGAGCAGGAGACGAAACCCATCGCCAGCGCGGTGGGCAGGGACGCCGGGTCGGGTGCGGTGCGGGTGCGCGCGGTGGGGGAGAGGTGCCCCTCGGCCCGGAACCGGTAGAAGTACTCCCGTCCCGGCAGCAGCCCGGTCAGTTCGACGTGCACGCTGTGCGCCGACTCGGGCCGGGCGGTCGCCGTGCCCCGCTGGACGACGTGCCGGAACAGTTCGTCGGCGGCCACCTCCCACTGCACCTCGACCGTCCGGCCGGGCATGCCGCCCAGGCCGTCCCCGGCCAGCGGCTGCGGCGCCAGCCGGGTCCACAGCACGACCCCCTGGTGGTCGGGGTCGCCGGAGGCCACCCCGAGGGTGAACGGCCAGACCAGCGGCCGGTGCCGGGCGGGGACCACCGGCCGGGCGGGACGCCCGTCGGCGTCGGCGGGCGTGGACCGGCCGGCGGTGGCGCCGGCCGCGCCCAGCGCCGCGCCGGAGAGCAGGACGGTACGTCGGGACAGTGCCATGGGAGCCTCCCCGGGGTCCGGTGCGTTCCTGACCCCGGCAGCGTCGCGACCCACGGTGGCCGTCAGGTGACCACCGGAGACCGTCGCCGCCTCCGGCAGCCGAACAGCGCCCGGCGAACGGGTGCCCGGGAGCCGACGCCGCTGCGGGAACCGGCCGGGTCGGTGTCCTGCCGGGACCGTCCGCCACGGGGTGCGGCGGACCGTCGTATCCCGGTCGGGTCGTGTCTGAGTGGGCGAGCGTGGCCTCCGTCGGTAATGCTGATCGCGTGACCACCCCGCAAGATCTCGACGACCGGTTCCGGGAGACCCTGGGCGCGTTGCCCGAGCCCGAGCGGCGGCGTGACCCCGGGCTACCCGTGCGGCCCGGTGCCGCGCTGACCGGGCGGCAGCTGCTCGCCCTGTTCGACGCGCAGGTGACCAGCCGCCAGCTCGACCTGGCCGCGCGGTGGCTGCGCAGCTTCGACGAGGGCTTCTACACGATCGGCTCGGCCGGGCACGAGGCCAACGCGGCGGTGGCCGCCGCACTGCGCCCCACCGACCCGGCCCTGCTGCACTACCGCTCCGGCGCGTTCTACTGCCTGCGTGCCGCCCAGGCCGCAGGCGACTTCCCCGGCGGCGACGTCGGGGCCGGCGGGGATCCTGCGGCGGTGACCGGTCAGCCGGACGCCGACGACCACCCGCCGGCCGGTGACCCCGACGGCGTCCATGATCCGGCCGGCACCCCTGACGGCGACAGTCGGCCGGCCGCCGCCGCCACCGACGGCGGCCGCCCGGCGGTCGACGACGTCCCCGCGCCCGTCGGGGCGCACCACAGCAGCCCGTCCGCCGCAGGTCCGGACACCGGCTCCCGGCCCGGTCACCCGGACGCGCCCGGCTCATCGGCCGCGGCGTCGCACGCCGTCGCCGCGCCGCCCGGAGCCCCGGACGCCGGCGGCCTGTCGACCGGCCTGCCGGACGCCGTGGCCGGGTCGCCGGGAACCCCGGACGCCGGCCTGCCGGACGCCGTGGCCGCGCCGCACCAGGCCCCGGACGCCGCCGGTCTGCCGCCCACGGCCCCGGACGCCGCCGGTCCGCCGCCCACGGCCCCGGACGCCGCCGGTCCGCCGGGCGGGAGCGTGGACGCCGGTCCGCCGGTCGGGTCGGCCGCCGGTGCCGGGTGGGGCGGGGCGACCGGCCCCGGCTCCCCGGCCCACGACCCGCACCCCGCGTCGGTGCGCCCGGCGGACGCGGTCGACGGCCTCGCCGTGCCGCCGTCCCCGGCCGGAGCGGTCGCCTACCGGGTGGGTGCCGACGGCACCGCCGAGCCGGTGCCCCGCCAGCGGCCCGCCGCCCCGGTAGCCGTCCCCGCCGGTCAGGCCGTCACGGCTGCCGGTTCCGCCGGTGGGCCCGGCCCGACGGGAGACCCGGCCGACGCCGGACCCGTCGTACCCGCCGGCCCCCGCCCGGAGCCGGCGGTGGACGATCCGGCGGGCCCGGACCTGGACGGGTGGCAGGGGGCGTACGCCGAGGCGGCCCGGGACGTGCTGCGGGGCATCGTCGCCTCGACCCGGGACCCCATCGCCGGGGGCCGGCACAAGGTGTTCGGCCGCGTCGACCTGGCCGTCGTGCCGACCACCTCGACCATCGCCTCGCACCTGCCCCGGGCGGTCGGGCTGGGGCTGGCCGTGGAGCGGCTGCGCCGGATGGACACCGCCGGCCGGCGCGACGACCCGGACGGCCCACCGCGCTCGCCGTGGCCCCGGGACGCCATCGTGGTCTGCTCGTTCGGCGACGCCTCGGTCAACCACGCCAGCGCCACCGCCGCCCTCAACACCGCCGGCTGGTACGACCACACCGGCCTGCGGATCCCGGTGCTGTTCGTCTGCGAGGACAACGGCCTGGGCATCAGCGTCCGGTCGCCGGAGGGCTGGGTGGAGCGGACCCTGCGGGCCCGGCCGGGGGTGCGGTACTTCGCCGCCGACGGCACCGATCCGGTGGCCGTGCACGCGGTGGCCGCCGAGGCCGCCGGCTGGGTGCGTCGGCACCGTCGCCCGGCGGTGCTGCACCTGCGTACCGTGCGGCTGTTGGGCCACGCCGGTGCCGACGCCGAGCAGGCGTACCGCAGCACCGCCGAGATCGCCGCCGACGAGGCACGCGATCCGGTGCTGGCCACCGCCCGGCTGCTCGTCGAGGCCGGGGTGGCCACCGGGGAGGAGTTGCTGGCCCGCTACGACGAGCGGGGCTGGCAGGTGCGCCGGACCGCCGAGGAGGTGCTCGACGAGCCGAAGCTGTCGGCCGTGGCCGAGGTGGTGGCCCCGCTGTCGCCCCGCCGGCCGTCGCGGGTCGCCGCCGCCGTGGCACAGTCCGCCCAGCGGGCCGCCGGCCCGGACGCGGCCGGCCGGGTGGAGGCGTTCGGGGGCAGGCCGCCGGAGCAGGCCGGCCCGCTGACCCTCGCGCAGAGCATCAACGCGGCGCTCGCCGACGGGATGCTCAGCCATCCGCAGCTGGCCGTGTTCGGCGAGGACGTCGCCGCCAAGGGCGGGGTGTACGGGGTCACCAAGGGGCTGCGGGAGCGGTTCGGGGCGGCCCGGGTCTTCGACACCCTGCTGGACGAGACGTCGGTGCTGGGGTTGGGGCTGGGCGCGGGGCTGGCCGGGATGCTGCCGGTGCCGGAGATCCAGTACCTGGCGTACCTGCACAACGCCGAGGACCAGTTGCGGGGTGAGGCGGCCACCCTGCAGTTCTTCTCCCAGGGGGCGTTCCGCAACCCGATGGTGGTGCGGGTGCCGGGGCTCGCGTACCAGGAGGGGTTCGGGGGGCACTTCCACAACGACAACTCGGTGGCCGTACTGCGGGACGTGCCCGGTCTGGTGGTCGCGGTGCCGGCGCGGCCGGACGACGCCGGCCCGCTGCTGCGGACCTGCCTGGCCGCCGCGGTCGTGGACGGCACGGTCTCGGTCTTCCTGGAGCCGATCGCGCTCTACCACACCCGGGACCTGTACGAGCCCGGTGACGGTGAGTGGCTGGGATCTTACGCCGAGCCGTCCGCCTGGGCCGCCGGCCACGCGCCGATCGGCCAGGCCCGGGTGTACGGCGTCGGCTCCGCCGAGGACGTCACGATCGTCACGTTCGGTAACGGGGTGCGGATGTCGCTGCGGGCGGCGTCGACCCTGGCCGACGAGGGGATCGGCTGCCGGGTGGTGGACCTGCGGTGGCTGGCCCCGCTGCCGGTGGCGGACCTGATCCGGGAGGCGTCGGCGACCGGACGGGTGCTGGTGGTCGACGAGACGAGGCGCTCCGGCGGGGTGGGGGAGGGCATTCTCGCGGCGCTGGTCGACGCCGGATACGTGGGGGCGGCGCGGCGGGTGGCGGCAGTTGACTCGTTTGTACCATTAGGTCCGGCTGCCCGTCAGGTGCTGGTCTCCGAGGATGCCATTACCCAGGGTGCCCGTACGCTGCTGGCACGGTAAATTCCGTTCCACCCGGTGCGCCACTTGCGCGACGGACCACAACTGTGTGGACTCTGCCTGACGGCGTCACCGCGACGCCGCCGGGCAGGGACGAGATGAGGAGGCACGCGACAGTGAGCGCGACCGCTGGTCAGGCCGCCGACGGGGTACGTCTCCTGGCGGACCGGTTCGGGATCGAACCGGGCATGGTCGTCATGGAGATGGGGTACGACGAGGACGTCGACCAGGATCTCCGGGACGCCCTGACCGACCGCTGTGGAGAACTGGTCGACGAGGACACCGACGAGGTGGTCGACGCGGTGCTCGTCTGGTACCGCGACGGTGACGGCGACCTCTTCGAGCTCCTCGTCGACGCCCTCGGTCCGCTGGCCGACGCCGGAGTCGTGTGGCTGTTGACCCCGAAGGCCGGCCGCGACGGCCACGTCGAGCCGAGCGAGGTCGCCGAGTCGGCGCAGACCGCCGGGCTCCAGCAGACCTCGACCCTCAACGCCGGCAAGGACTGGAGCGGCGCCCGGCTGGTGCTGCGCCGCGGGTCCAAGGGCCGCAAGTAGGCCGTACGCGACTGAGTAGTCCCACACCCCGGGCGTCGCCCGCGGGTGTGGCAGGCTGAACCCACCTCAGACTCGACCCACCAAGGAGTTCGCATGCCGATCGAGGTTGGTGCCGAGGCACCCGACTTCCTGCTGAAGGACCAGAACAACCAGGAGGTACGGCTCTCGGACTACCGGGGCAACCGCACCGTGCTGCTGGTCTTCTACCCGCTCGCCTTCACCGGCATCTGCCAGGGTGAGCTGTGCGAGGTGCGGGACAACCTCAACGACTACGTCAACGACGACGTGCAGGTGCTCACCGTCAGCGTCGACTCGGTCTACGCCCACAAGATCTGGGCCGAGAAGGAGGGCTACCAGTTCCCGCTGCTGTCCGACTTCTGGCCGCACGGGGCGGTCGCCCAGGCGTACGGCGTCTTCAACGACCTCGCCGGCATCGCCAACCGGGGCACCTTCGTCATCGACAAGGCCGGCATCGTCCGGTTCGCCGAGATGAACATGCCGGGTGAGGCGCGCGACCAGCAGGGCTGGCGCAAGGCCCTCGCCGACACGGTCGCCGCCTGACCGGTCTCCGGGCACACCGTTGCGACGGGCCGGCGGCCGGCAGGTAAGCTTGCCAGCCACCGGCCCGCTCGCAGGGGCGTTCCGGGCGCGTAGCTCAGTGGGAGAGCACTCGCCTTACAAGCGAGGGGTCGCAGGTTCGAAACCTGCCGCGCCCACCCTCCGACCAGCAACGACAACGGCCGTCGACCATCGGCGGCCGGATCGTTGAGCCGATGGGACGCCGCCGGCAGGTCTGCCGGGGGCATCGCCGTGGCGGCTCCCGGCGGCCCGTGGTCCGACCCCCGGGAGCATCCCGACGCCGGTCGGAGGTGACATCGTGAGCTACGCGCACGTCAACGGGCTGCGGCTCTGGTACGAGGAACACGGCGACGGCCCACCGCTGGTGCTGCTGCACGGCGGCTACGGCGCGGCGGAGATGTTCGCCCCGATCCTGCCGGCGCTGGCCCGCCGCCGCCGGGTGATCGCAGTCGACCTCCAGGGCCACGGTCGCACCGCCGACGTGGCTCGTCCACTGCGCTACGAGTCGATGGCCGACGACGTCGCCGCGCTGCTACGGCACCTCGACCTGCCCGGGGCGCAGCTGCTGGGGTACTCCCTCGGCGGCGGGGTGGCGCTGCGGACGGCCATCCAGCATCCGGACCTGGTACGCCGGCTGGTGCTGGTCTCCACCCCGTTCCGGCGGCGGGGTTGGTATCCCGAGGTGCTGGCCGCCATGTCCAACCAGGACGAGCGGACCGGCGAGCGGATGCGCGGCACGCCCCCGCACCAGCTCTACACACGGATCGCCCCCCGACCGCAGGACTGGCCGGTGCTGTGGGCCAAGACCGGTGACCTGCTCCGCCGCGAGTACGACTGGACGCCGCAGGTGGCGGCGCTCGCCGTACCGACCCTGCTGGTCTACGCCGACGCGGACGCGATCCCGGTCGCCCACATGGCCGAGTTCTACGGGCTGCTCGGCGGCGGCCACCGCGACCCGGGCGGCGACGGCACGGCCCGCCCGACCTCCCGCCTCGCGATCCTCCCCGGCCTCACCCACCAGGACATCCCCACCACCCCCCTGTTACCTCACGTGAGCCTCCCCTTCCTCACCCACCAACTCCACTGACCCGCGCACTGTTCTCTCCCCTCGCCGTCCCGTCTCCCGCCCGCCCCGCGCCCCGCCCGCCCCGCGCCCCGCCCGCCCCGCGCCCCGCCCGCCCCGCGCCCCGCCCGCCCCGCGCCCCGCCCGGTTGATCAAGAGGTTCGCGTCACGGAATCCGCTGCCGGTGACGCGAACCTCTTGATCAACCGGCGCTCTACGGGTGGTCGAGGCGGTGGCGCAGCCAGGGCAGCAGAGCGTCGGCCTGGGCCTGCTGGAAGGCGCGTACGGTGGGAATGTTGGGCGGCGGCGGGCGGCGCGCGCTGTCGGTGAAGAAGCCGGCCAACCCGGCGTAGAAGCCGGTCAGGGCGGCCGGGTCGGCCCCGGCGGTGAGCGGCAGCCGGCGCAGCAGCGCCTCGGTGTCGTGCCCGCCGTGCAACCGTACGTTGACCAGCAGCAGCGCCGTGTCCAGCCAGGCGGGCCCCCGGCAGGCCCACGGCCAGTCCACCACGGTGACCGTGCCGTCCCGGCCGATCAGCAGGTTGTCGGCCCGCACGTCCAGGTGGCACAGGGTGTCCCCGGTCAGCCCGGTCAGCCCCCGGTCGGCCGCCGCGCACAGCTCGTCCAGGTGCCCGGCGACCCACGGGTCGAGCCGGGGCGGCGGGTCGGCGGCGATCCGCCGCCAGCCGCCGAAATCGTGGGCCAACCGTTCGGCCGCGGTCGGCGTGTCCGGCACCGGGTTCGGCGTGAGCGTCCCGGCCAGGGTTTCCAGCGCACGCAGCGTCGCGTCGAGTTCGGCGTCCCGCCAGGGGGTGTACGGGTGCCGTCCGTCGACGTCGGTCAGCACGAGCGCCACCCACTCGCCGTCGTCGTGGCAGCCGAGCAGCCGGGGCGTCGGCGCCGACGGGGGCAGTGCGGCGGTGTGCCGGGCCTCGGCGCGGTGCATCCGGGGAGTGTCCGGGTTCTGCGCCGGGCTGACCGCCTTGACGAACGCCCGTCGACCACCGGTGGTCCGCACCCGGTCGGCGGTGCCCGGGGAGTACCCGCCACTCTGGGAGACCGCCTCGACCACCCGGTCCCCGATGATCCGCTCCACCGCCTGCCGGACATGCCCAGGCAGCTCGTCCCACCCGATCCTGCCCCCACCCGCGCTCACACCGGCCATCCCCCCACCCTGGCGAGCCCCCACACCCCGGGCAACCCGATTACCCCACCCACCCCACGCCGCGCCCCGCCCCTCCCGCACCCGCTCCTGCCCCGGCTCCTGCTCCTGCCCCGGCTCCTGCTCCTGCCCCGGCTCCTGCTCCTGCCCCGGCTCCTGCTCCTGCCCCGGCTCCTGCTCCTGCCCCGGCTCCCGCTCCGGTGATCAAGAGCTTTGCGTCAACAGCCCGGCCCAACCCGACGCGAACCTCTTGGTCACCCCTCCGCCCCCGTCGATGTCCCTGTTGACCTAGAGGTTTGCGTCAGCCAGGCGGGGTGGCCTGACGCAAACCTCTTGATCACCGCCCCACCTCACCGCTGTGCCTGTTGACCAAGAGGTTTGGGCCAGCAAGACGGGGGTGGGTTGACGCAAACCTCTTGATCACCACCCCGCTCCCGTAGGTGTCCCCGGTGACCAAGAGGTTTGGGTCGGGAAGAGCGGGGTGCGGTGACGCAAAGCTCTTGATCACCGGGTCGTGAGCCGGGCGTACCGGGGCGGAAGCGGGGCGCACCGGGGCGGGAGCCGGGCGGGCGGGGCGGGCCGGGTGGGAGGCGGAGGCGGGGCGAGTGCGGGCGGAGAGGGAGGTGAGAGGGGCGGAGGCGGGGGCATGGGTGGGGTGGGAGGGGGAATGCGCGCCGGGACGGTCCTGGGGAGGAGTGACGGATGAGGGGTCCCACCGGATTGACCATCGGTGTGCTCGGCTCGTACGGCGGTCGGAACCTGGGAGACGAGGCGATCCTCACCGGTCTGCTGGCCGACCTGCGGGAGCAGGAGCCGAACGCACGGATCATCGTGTTCTCCCGCAATCCGGCGCACACCGCGCTCGCCCATCCCGACGTCGAGGCGGTGCCCTGGGAGGGCGTCAGCCGGGTCGACTCCGCCGAGGTGCTCGGCCAGCTCGACCTGCTCATCCTCGGTGGCGGCGGCATCCTGTACGACAAGGAGGCCCGCCGCTACCTGCGGGTCGTACGGGTCGCCCAGGAACGCGGCCTGCCCCTGCTGACGTACGCGGTGGGTGTCGGGCCGCTCAGCGACGGGGTGGACACCGGCATGGTCCGGGAGACGCTGGCCGGGGCGACCGAGGTGACCGTCCGCGACCAGGAGTCCCGGATGGTGCTGGAGGAGGCCGGGCTGCTCAACCCGATCACCGTCACCGCCGACCCGGCGTTCCTGCTGGAACCGGAGGACTTCCCGGCCCGGCTGCTGCGCGAGGAGGGGGTGCCCGCCGGCAAGCGCCTGGTCGGGCTGAGTGTCCGGGAGCCGGGGCGGGCGGCCGAACGGCTCGACGTCGACGGGTACCACCGGTTGCTCGCCCAGATCGGTGACTTCCTGGTGCAGCGGATCGACGCGCACGTGCTGTTCGTGCCGATGGAACGCGACGACATCCGGCACTCGCACGGGGTGCTGTCCCACATGATCGCCGCCGACCGGGGGCGCATCCTGCACGGCGACTACTCGCCCCGGCAGGTGCTCGGCCTGATGAAGCACTTCGACCTGGCGGTCGGCATGCGGCTGCACTTCCTGATCTTCGCGGCGATGGTCGGCACCCCGTTCCTGCCGCTGCCGTACGCGGGCAAGGTCTTCGACCTGGCCCAGCGGCTCGGGGTGCCGGCGCTGCGCGGCGTGGAACGCGAGGTGGAGGGTCCGCTGCTGGCGGAGGTCGACCGGCTCTGGGACGAACGGGATTCCCGCCGCGAGGCCACCGCCCGCCGGGTGGCCGAGGTGTGCGACCAGGCCCGGGGCACCTCCCAGGTCACCCGCGCCGTGCTGGACGGCCTGCGCTCGCGCACCCTGGCCCGGATGGCCGCCTGACCGGCGGCCCGACGGCCGGGGTCGCCACGACGCTGGCGGCCCGACGGCCGGGGTCGCCACGACGCTGGCGGCCCGACGGCCGGGGTCGCCACGACGGCGGCAGCCCGACGGCCGGGTCGCCACCACCGGCGACCCACCCGACCGGCGACCCACCCGACCGGATGTGGTCGTGCCGGCCCCGGCCGTCGGGTCGGCACCACCGCCCACCCGACCGGAAGCGGTCGTGCCGGCCGGGTCAGACGGCCGGGCCGCGCCAGCGGTAGCGCCACTGGTCGCCGGCGGACTCCAGCTCGTAGATCTGGGCGTCGACCAGACCCTGCGGGCCGAGGTGGTGGTGGGTCAGCGGGGGACGCTCGTTGCTGTCCAGCTCGACGTCGACCGCCTCGCCGTCAGCCGGGCCGTCCGCCAAGGGAATCCGTACCGTCGCAGCCATGCGCCCATCCTGCCAAGCCGGCCGCCGGAGCGCAGGGTTTGCCGGCGACAGCGGGCCCGCGGGGGGTGTCCCTATGGGTTTCGTCAAGCGGTGGCGGGGCTGGTGGGGCGGGGTTGGTAGGGGATCTTGTCGCGGAGCATGGCGTGGAGGACGTCGCAGCGGCGTCGGGCGAGGCAGATGAGGGCGGCGTTGTGGCGTTTGCCTTCGGCTCTTTTGCGGTCGTAGTAGGCCCGGCTGACCGGGTCGGCGAGGGACGCGAAGGCGGCGAGGAAGAACGCGCGTTTGAGGTGTTTGTTGCCGCCTCGGGGTGGGTGTTCGCCGCGGATGCTGCTGCCGGAGCGTCGGGTGACGGGGGCGAGTCCGGCGTAGGCGGCGAGGTGTCCGGGGGTGGTGAAGCTGCTGCCGTCGCCGACTTCGAGCAGGATCCGGGCGGCGGTCCTGACGCCGATGCCGGGCATCGAGGTCAGGACCGGGGCAAGAGGGTGCGCATCAAGCATCCTCTCGACCTCTTTCGCGACCTGGTCACGTTGTCGCAGAACGTCGCGGAGGCTGTCGGCGAGACGGGGCAGGATCGTCTCCGCCGCCTGGGTGCCGGGGACGGTGACGGTCTGCTCGTCGAGGGCAGTCATGATCTGCTCGACCAGGCGTTCGCCCATCCGGGGGGCGTGGACGGCGGCGATCGCGGTCAGTTTGCGGCGGCCTGCTTTGCGGAGCCCGGCCGGGCCGCCGCAGCGTGACAGCAGCTCTAGCACGGCCTTGTGGTGCGCTTTCGGGCCGAGGACCCGTTCCAGGGCGGGGTGGATCTGGGTGAGCAGCCCACGGATCCGGTTAGAGATGCGGGTGGCCTCGCCGGCGAGGTCGTCGTCGAAGCCGACCAGGACTTCCAGTTCGGCTAGGGCCTCGTCGCCGACGTCGACCCGGCGCAGTGTGTGCGGCAGCGTGCGGGCGGCATCGGCGATGACGTAGGCGTCGCGGGCGTCGGTCTTCGCCGAGCCGGGATGCAGGTCAGCGATTCGGCGCATCGCCAGGCCGGGCAGGTAAGCAACCTGATGCCCGGCCGCCCGCGCGACCGCCACCGGCAGGGCGCCGATCGAGGCGGGCTGGTCGACCACCACCAGCACCCGGCCATGACGAGCCAACTTGTCGAACAGCTCCCGCAGCCGGGCCTCGGTGTTCGGCAACGCCGCGTCGTGCAGCCGCTTGCCGTCCGGGGCCAGCCCGACCGCGTGATGCTCACCTTTGCCGACGTCCAAGCCGAGGTAGACGCCGTATCCGTCGTGCACCACACCCGCCTCCACGCATCGCATCGTGGCCTCGGCCGCAGTCAGGGCGTCGGACTGCCGGCAGCCACGTTACGAAGAGACCTACCCCGAACACCGGGTGGCCGTGTCCCTATCAGCGGTCCGCCGACGCCACCCGACCCGGCGACAACACCCCCCGGATCATCCGAACGACAGGGGCAGAAAGTCATACCGGGCCGGGCGACCGAGGGTCCCCGGCTGGGGACGATCAAAAAGGTAACGGGACAGCGGGACGACACGGTCGCCGCTACCGTCCGGTGATGGCGGAAATCCGGATCGATCCGACGCTCGCCCCGGTGCTGGCGCGCACCGGCGACGAGCGGGCGGTGCTCGACGCGTTCCTCGACTTCCACCGGGCGACCGTGCTGCGCAAGGCACGGGGCCTGAGCGACGCCGAGGCGACCCGTCGGCTGGTGCCGTCGGCCACCACCCTGGCGGGCATCCTGCAGCATCTCGCCCTGGTCGAGCGGAACTGGTTCCCCTTCCTGCTCGATCCGACCCCCGACGACGTCTTCCCGACCTCCGAGGAGGACGCGGCGGCCAGCTTCGCCCTGGCCGAGGGGGTGACCCTCGACCAGCTCGCCGACGCCTACGAGCGGGCCTGCGCCCGGTCCCGCGAGCTGGCCGCCCGGTTCCCGCTGGACCATGTCGTGGCGCAGCCGCAGCTCGGCGAGGTGTCCCTGCGTTGGATCATGGTGCACATGATCGAGGAGACCGCCCGGCACGCCGGCCACGCCGACATCCTCCGTGAGCTGACCGACGGCAGCACCGGCGCGGTCTGAGCGGCGGCGCGGTCTGAGCGGCACGGTCCAACCCTCGCCGCCTATCCTGACCCCTGGGCGTCGACGAGGGGGAACGAGTGCTGGTCGTCCACGGGGTGTGGCTGGTGGGGGCCGGTCTGGCGGTGTGGGCGGAGGATTCGACCCGGCCGACGCGGGTGCCGCGCCGTCCCGGCCGGGCCCCGCGCGAACGCCCCCACCCCTTCGCCGCCGCCCCGGACACCCTGGCCGCGCTGCTCGGTGACCGCCCCGCCGGCACCGTGCCGCTCACCCTCCCCACCAGGGCGGGCGCGCCGCTGCACTCGCCGGAGCTGGTTCCGGCCACCGTCGCGGAACCGGCCCGTGGCCCGGTCACCCTCGCCGCCTGGCGCACCCCCGTCCTGCGGTACGCCCCGGACGACGCGTTCGACCTGCTGCGTACCCTCGACGGGCTCGACGCCGTGGTGGGGGCCGGCCTGCGGCATCTCGCCGAGCTGGCGGGTTTCGCGGTCGACCTGGTGGCCCGGGGGCGGCTGCTGCCCGGTGTGGCCGACCACCCGCCCGGGGACGCGCCAGCGGACCGGCGCCCGACCGACCGCCCGGCAGAGGATGGGCCGTCGGACCGGAGGCCGGAAGCGGATGGGCCGTCGGACCGGAGGCCGGAAGCGGACGGGCCGCCGGACCGGAGGCCGGCAGAGGACGGGCCGCCGGACCGGAGGCCGGCAGAGGACGGGCCGGGGGACCGGAGACCGGACGGCGACGCGCCGGTGGACCGGCGCTCGGGCGGCCGGTCGACGGGGAAGGCGGTCGGGTGGGCGGTGTGGCGGCCCCTGCTCACCGGCGCGGACGCCGCCTGGGCCCGGTCGCTGGCCCTCGCCCTGCCCCCGGCGGTCCGGGCCGCCGTCGACCCCGGATCGCCCCCCGCCCGCCCGCGTCCCGGTGCCGGCCGGACGGCCGGGAAGCGGACCGGCCCCGAGGGGGCGCCCGCCTCGGCGCAGCGCGAGGGAGACGCACCGCCCGCCGGTGCCGGCCCGGCCGGTCGACCCGGCGTGCCCACCGGCGTCGACGGGGTCAGCGGGCTGGTCGCGGACGTGCTGGACCTGCTCACCGATGCCGCCGCCCGCCGGGCGCTGACCGACCTCGACCTGGCCCGGGGCGGTCGGCGCGACGGGGTGACCGCCGGGTGGCTGGCGGCGCTGACCGGCCCGCAACGACGGTTCACCGCCGAACCGGACGGGTTGGCCACCCTTCGCGCCGAGCTGCACGCCTGGCAGCGCGATGCCGTCGGCGGCCCGGTTCGGGCGAGTTTCCGGCTGGTGGAACCGGCCGACGACGAGATCGTCGACGCCCTGACCGTGGTGCCGGCCGACCCGTCGACGGTCATCGGGCAGGGGGGCCGGTGGCGCGTCGAGTTCGGTCTCCAGGCCGCCGACGAGCCGGGCCTGCACGTCGCTGCCGGTGACGTCTGGCGGCACCCGGAGCGGCTACCGGCGCTCGCCGGCCGCTGCGGTGACCCGCAGGAGACCCTGCTGGCCGAGCTGGGCCGGGCCGGGCGGCTCTGGCCGGAGCTGGACGGCGCGCTGCGCACCCCCGCCCCGGAGCAGCTCGAGCTGGATGTCGAGGGGGCGCACCGGTTCCTGCGCGAGGGCGCGCCGGTGCTGCACGCCGCCGGGTTCGGGGTGCTGCTGCCGTCCTGGTGGCGGCGGCCGGCGGCGCGGCTCGGCGCCCGGTTGCAGGCCCGCAGCCGGACCGCCCCGGGCACGGTCGCCGCGACCGGGGCGCTCGGGCTGGACGCGCTCGTCGACTACCGCTGGGAGGTGGCGCTCGGCGACGAGACGGTCGACGCCGACGCGTTGGCCGCCCTGGCCGCGTTGAAGACCCCACTGGTGCGGCTGCGCGGCCGGTGGGTGGAGTTGGACCCGAAACGGCTGGCCGCCGGTCTGCGGCTGCTGCGCGACTCCGGCGAGCTGACCGTCGCCGACCTGCTGCGGATGGGGTTGGCCGGAGCGGAGACGCCGGACGCCCTGCCGGTGCTTGCGGTGACCGCCGACGGCCCGCTCGGTGACCTGCTGGCCGGGCAGGCCGAACGGCGACTCGTCCCGCTGGACCCGCCGCCGGCCTTCAAGGGCACCCTGCGGCCCTACCAGCGACGCGGCCTGGCGTGGCTGGTGTTCCTCCAGTCGCTCGGGCTCGGCGGGGTGCTCGCCGACGACATGGGGTTGGGCAAGACCGTGCAGTTGCTGGCCCTGCTCGCCGGGGACCCGCCGGACGCCGGGCCGACCCTGTTGGTCTGTCCGATGTCGCTGGTCGGCAACTGGCAGCGGGAGGCGGCCCGGTTCACCCCCGGGCTGCGGGTGCACGTGCACCACGGCGCGGACCGGGCCCGGGACGACACGTTCGAACAGGCCGTGCACGCGGCCGACCTGGTGCTCACCACCTACGCGGTGGCCGCGCGGGACGCGGTCGCGCTGGCGTCGGTCGGCTGGCACCGGGTGGTGGTCGACGAGGCCCAGGCGATCAAGAACGCGGCCACCCGGCAGGCCGAGGCGGTCCGGGCGCTGCCCGCCCGGCACCGGATCGCCGTCACCGGTACGCCTGTGGAGAACCGGCTGGCCGACCTGTGGTCGATCATGCAGTTCGCCAATCCCGGCCTGCTCGGCCCGGCCAGCAGCTTCCGGCAGTCGTACGCGGTGCCGATCGAGCGGCACGGTGACGCCGAGGCGGCGGCCCGGCTGCGCCGGGTCACCGGCCCGTTCGTGCTGCGGCGGCTCAAGACCGACTCCTCGATCATCAGCGACCTGCCGGAGAAGCTGGAGATGGAGGTGGTCTGCAACCTCACCGCCGAGCAGGCGTCGCTCTACCGGGCGATCGTCGACGAGATGCTGGCGAGGATCGAGTCGAGCGACGGGATGGAGCGCCGGGGCCTGGTGCTGGCCACGATGACCCGGCTCAAGCAGGTCTGCAACCACCCCGCCCAACTGCTGCACGACTCCTCGCCGCTGGCCGGCCGCTCCGGCAAGCTGCAACGGCTGGAGGAGATCGTCGACGAGGTGCTCGCGGCCGGCGAGAAGGCCCTGCTGTTCACCCAGTACGCCGAGTTCGGCGCGCTGCTGCGCGGCCACCTGTCGGCGCGCTTCGGCCGGGAGGTGCTCTACCTGCACGGCGGCGTCGGCAAGGCCGACCGGGACGACCTGGTCACCCGGTTCCAGTCCCCGGACGGCCCGGCGCTGTTCGTGCTCTCCCTCAAGGCCGGCGGCACCGGGCTGACCCTGACCGCCGCCAACCACGTGGTGCACGTCGACAGGTGGTGGAACCCGGCGGTGGAGGACCAGGCCACCGACCGGGCGTTCCGGATCGGCCAGCGACGGCGGGTGCAGGTCCGCAAGTTCGTCTGCGCCGGCACCGTGGAGGAGAAGGTGGCCGCGATGATCGCCGACAAGCGGGGGCTGGCCGCGTCCGTGGTGGGCAGCGGCGAGCAGTGGGTGACCGAGCTGTCCACCGGGCAGCTGCGGGAGCTGTTCTCCCTGGACGCCGGGGCGGTGGTCGAGTGAGCCCCCGGGATGCCGGGGCGGAGGGCCCGTTCGCCGGGTTCGGACCGCCGCGCCGGGTCGACGGCGGGCTGAGGGCGCGCAGCACCCGGGGCGCGATCGGGGTCTCGTGGTGGTCCCGGCGTTTCCTGGAGGTGCTGGAGTCGTTCGCGCTGGGCACCCGGCTCACCCGGGGTCGGGCGTACGCGCGCCGGGGTCAGGTGCTCCGGCTCGACGTGTCACCCGGCCGGGTCGAGGCGAGCGTGCAGGGGTCCCGGCCCCGGCCCTACCCGGTGACCATCGCCCTGCCACCGTTCCCGGACGCGCTCTGGGACCGGGTCGAACGGGAGCTGGCCGGGCAGGCGTTCTTCAGCGCCCGGCTGCTCGCCGGTGACCTGCCGGCCGAGCTGGAGGAGCTGTTCGCCGCCGCGGGCGCGCCGCTGTTCCCCCGGTCGGTGGGGGAGCTGACCCAGCGCTGCGGCTGCCCCGACGTCGCGGTGCCGTGCAAGCATCTCGCGGCGACGTTCTACCTGCTCGCCGAGGCGTTCGACGCCGACCCGTTCCAGTTGCTGCACTGGCGGGGCCGCAGCCGCGACGCGTTGCTGGGCCGGTTGCGCATCCTGCGCGCCGACGCGGTCGGGTCGACGCACGACGACCGTACGCCGGCCGGCGGATCCTCCGCCGTCGGCCCGGTCACCGGGCCACCCTCCGCCGTCGGGCCGGTCACCGGGCCACCCTCCGCCGTCGGGCCGGTCACCGGGCCGTCCGACCGGACACCGGCGGGCGTACCGTCGGGCGTGGACGGTGCGCAAGCCGTTGCGGCGGGGGCGGGCCGGGTGCTCGCCGACCTGCCCGACGTGCCGCTCACCGGGGCGGTGGACCGGTTCTGGGTGTCGCCGGTGCCGCTGCCGGACCGGCCGCACGTCCTGGCCACCGGCCCCGAGCTGCTGCTGCGGCAGCTCGGCTCACCCGCGGCGGCGATCGGCGGCCCCGGCCTGCTGGAACGCCTACGCCGGGCCTACCGGGCGTTCGACCCGGGCTGAGCCGGCGCGTGGGTC
This sequence comes from Micromonospora sp. WMMD723, assembly GCF_049863385.1. NCBI lineage: Bacteria > Bacillati > Actinomycetota > Actinomycetes > Micromonosporales > Micromonosporaceae > Micromonospora > Micromonospora sp. WMMD723. Next base: position 257,966 of record NZ_JBMKNR010000001.1, on the reverse strand, counting down.
ATGATCGACACCAGTGGGGCGATGTCGGGGTGTCCCGTCGCTGCGATGCCGCACCATCGCGCCCCTGGTGTCGATCATGGCCGTGCGGTCAGCGCCAGCGGTGCCGGAAGTGCCACATCAGGCCGGTGTTGGCCACCAGGACGACGACGCACGCCGCACCGGCCGTCCGTCCGGCCAGGACGGTCATCGCGGGCAGCGACGCCCACAGGATGACGGTCAGCAGCATCAGCCAGCGCCCGCGTCGGGCCCGGATCCGATGGTCGAGTCGCGCGAAGAACTTCGGGTCGCTCTCCCGGAGCTGCCGGGTGATCTGTTCGAACCTGCGCTGATCCTCTTTGCTGAGCATGGCGGTGCCTTCCCCTCAGGCTTCAGCGGTTCGGCGGCTTACCCGCTGCGACGGCCGGTCACGCCCTGCTCCTGCTGCTACTTTCGCCCCCGGGCGCAGCCTGCGGGGCGGGGCCGGGAGCAGCCGGGGACGGGCCGCCCAAACCGGGCCGGGCGGGCGCGGAGCACCTCAGCGTCGGCTTACCGGGGGCTTAAGTTTCGCTGTGCCGGTGAACGCCGCGCGCCGGGACACGTACCGCCAAAACGTTACGGCGGGGGCGCGGCCGGACACGTCGTCCCTGCTGGGGACGGTGCGGCCCGGCCGGGGCGGAACCACCCGGCCGGCACCGCCGCACAGCGGCGCCTTAAGTGCCCCCGCCGACGGCCGTGACCAGCCTTGTCGGCAGCTCAGCCCTTGGCTACCTTCCCGTGGCAACTCCTCCGGCAGCCGCCGCCGCACCCCTCCGCCCCGCCCCGGTCGCAGCGGTACGGCGCATCGAAAGAAAACGGGACCGGTACATGGCCGACCAGAATGTGCCACCGCATCGACCGCACACCCCCGGCGGGCACACCCCGGGGTACGAGGTCCCGGCCGCGCCGTACGGGCCGCCACCGGTGTCCCGGGGCCCACAGTGGGTGGGACCCGAGGGGTTGGGCCGGCAGGCGTTCCACCAGCCGGCCGGCACCGGACTGCCCCACCTGGACGACGACGGCGACGACCGCGACCGGGTCGGCCGGCGGCGCGCCCTGGTCGCGCTGGGCGGCACCGCCGCCGTGGTGGCCGGCGGCGCGGCGCTGGCGATGAGCCCCCAGGTGCGCGGCCTGTTCTTCGACGACGCCGCCGGGGACGCCACCGGCGCGACCACCACCGACGGCACGCCGGCCCGGCCCAGCGGCCAGCAGCCCAGCACGGTACGCACCTACACCGAGCAGAACGAGAGCTACATGGGCTCCCGGGCCGGTGCGGCGCTGAAGAAGAACTCGCCCAGCGGCGGGCGTACCTTCTCCGGCCCGGCCGACGCGGCGGCGCGGACCCCGGTGACGGTCAGGACGGTGCTGGCCAAGGACCCCGTCCGGCACCTGGCCAGCCGGGCCACCTTCGGGGCCACCCCGAAGGTGCTCGCCGACATCAGGCGGATGGGCATCGACGCCTGGGTGCGTCAGCAGCTCGACCCGGAGAAGATCGCGCCGAGCGCCGCCGAGCTGAAGCTCGCCGAGCTGCCCACCCTCGCCCTCACCTCCCAGCAGGTACGCGACCAGCGGGAGCAGCTCAACGAGCGGGGCGCGCAGCCGGAGAAGGAGATGGTCGACGGCACGCTGGCCCGGCAGATCTGGTCGCAGCGACAGCTCTACGAGGTGATGGTCGACTTCTGGAACGACTTCCTGCACGTCGCGGCGGACTTCGACGGCGGTGAGGCGTACCGGAACTCGTTCGACCGGGACGTGGTCCGCAAGCACGCCATGGGCAGCTACCCGGACATGCTGGTGGCGGCGAACAGGCACCCGGCGCTGCTGCTCTACCTCAACCAGAACGACTCCCGGGCCGACGCGGTCAACGAGAACCTGGCCCGGGAGAACCTGGAGCTGTACTCGGTCGGGGTCGACGGCGGCTACACCGAGAAGGACGTCCGGCAGGCCGCCCTGCTGCAGACCGGCCGGGGCGTCGACGACGGCAGGTACGTCTTCCGCCACGACCGGCACTACCGGGGCAAGGTGAAGATCCTCGGCTTCAGCCACCCCAACGACTCGACCGACCCGAAGAAGGCCGACCAGGTCATCGACGCCTACATCACCTACCTCGCGCTGCACCCGTCGACCGCCCGGTACGTGGCCCGCAGCCTGGCCACCCGGTTCGTCTCGGACACCCCGCCGAAGTCCCTGGTGGACCGGCTCACCCAGATCTACATCGTCAACAAGGGCTCGGTGAAGCCGCTGCTGATGTCGCTGTTCAGCTCCTCGGAGTTCTGGGCGGCGGTCGGGCAGAAGGTGCGCCGGCCGATGGAGTACCTGGTCGCCACCTACCGGACGCTGGGCGTCGCGCCGCAGGCCGGGCCGGGCTTCCGGCAGGGCGACAGCAAACGCACCGCGTTCGCCCAGGGGCTGCGCCAGATCCACGACAAGCTGCGCGAGCTGGGCCAGTACCCGATGGGCCAGCCCACCCCCGACGGCTACCCGGACGTCTACGTCGCCTGGACCTCGGCCGGCACGATGGTCAACGGCTGGAACGAGGCCGCCGACCTGATCGCCGGAAACCGTACCCAGTTCACCTACACCAGGCCGGAGAAGCTGGTGGCCAAGCCGCCGACCACCGCCGGGGCGTACGTGGACGCGTTGGCCCAGCGGCTGGTGCACCAGAAGCTGTCGACGCGGGAGCGGAACCTGATCCTCGGGGTGGCCGGCATGTCCGCCACCGCCCGGGTCGACGCCACGTTCAACGGGGCGATCGCCGCCGTCGCGCGGGCGATCCTCGCGTCCCCCCAGCACCACCTGCGGTGAGGCAGACGATGGAGAAGCCGGTGACGCACCCGATGGAGAAGACCGTGCCCGCGTTCCCCCTGCACCCCGAGTGCCCCGACCTGCGCCGGCTCGCCGACGACCCGGCGCAGGCGCTGCTGCGCGCCGAGGCCGACGTCGTGGCCGCCGAGAACGCCGCCGAGGCCGACCGGTACCGCCGGCTGGAGGACCTGGAGGAGGCGCAGCAGGACGGGCGCGGGGTGACCCGGCGGACGTTCGTCGCCGGTGCCGCCGCCACCGCCACCGCGCTGGCCACCGCCCAGTTCGTCACCACCTCCGCGTCGTTCGCGGCGACGAGGACCGGCACCCTGATCCACGTCTTCCTCTACGGCGGACTGGACGGGCTGAGCCTGGTCGCCCCCGCCGACGACCCGGTGCTCGCCAAGGCCCGCCCCGACCTGCTGCTCGGCGGCGACTCGCTGGCCCTGGGCCGGGGCTTCGCGCTGACCAGCGCGTTCGCCCCGCTGGAGAAGTGGCTCAAGGCGGGTCAGCTCGGGTTCGTCCCGGCGGTCTCCGACGAGCGGCTGTCCCGCAGCCACTTCCAGGCCGCCGACGCCTGCAACCTCGGCGGTCTGCCCAGCGAGACCGGCGGCCGGGGCTGGCTGGACAGCCTCGTCGACTCCCTCGGCAAGGGCACCGCGTTCCGCAGCGTCGGTATCGGCAGCACCCTGCCCCGCTCGCTGGTCGGCACCAACGGCGCGTTGTCGCTCAACAGCGTCGGCTCGCTGCGGCTCAACGGCGACGACCGCTACCGGGCGGCCACCGAGAAGGCGATCCGGGGTCTGTTCACCGGCATCAACCACCCCGTCGAGGAGGCGGTGATCGAGGGGATGGGCGCGCTGTCCACCGCCCAGCAGCTCGCCGCGAAGCCGTACCAGCCGGCGCAGGGCGTCACGTACGAGGGCGTCGGGTACGCCTTCGGGCAGCTCGCCCAGCTCATCAAGGGCGGGGCGAACGTCCGGGTCGCCACGGTCGGGATGGGCGGCTACGACACCCACGAGAACCAGGGCACCCGCCCCGGCGGCCAGCTCCACCGCCGGCTCGGCGAGCTGGCGAAGGCGATGGCGGCCTTCTTCACCGACCTGGGCGACCGGGCCGCCGACGTCACCGTCATGGTGTCCAGCGAGTTCGGCCGTCGGGTCGCCTCCAACGGCGGCGGCACCGACCACGGCCACGGCGGGGTGGTCACCATCCTGTCCGGCCGTAAGCTCGCCGGTTCGCTGCTGGGCCGCTGGGACGGGCTGAGCGACCTGGACTCGGGGGACGTCCCCGAGTACAACAACATGTTCGACGTCTACGGCGCGGTGGCGCAGGGCCGGTTCGGGCTGACCACCGCCCAGGTCGACAAGATCTTCCCGCGTCGGAAGTACACCCCGATGAAGCTCTACGCGTGACCTTTCAGGACCTGCCCGCCGCCGGTCGTCGTACCCGAGGTCCGTCGGGGTACGCCGGCCGGCCGGCTGCGTCCGTACCCCCGCCGCCGGCCCGGCCCCGGCGCGGGTCCGCCGGCCGGCGGGTGCTGTCCGCGCTGTTCTGGGCCGGCCTGGTGGCCGCGGTGCTGCCGTGGTGGCTCGACACCCCGGCCGGTTCGCTGACCGGCACCGCCGACGTGCTCACCGCCGCCGGCCGGGTCACCGGGCTGGTCGCCGGCTACCTGCTGCTGGTGCAGGTGCTGATGATGAGCCGCCTCGGCGTGCTGGAACGCGGGGCCGGCGGCGAGCGGCTGTCCCGGGTGCACCGGGACCTCGGCGCGACCCTGCTGGTGGCGGTGCTGGCGCACCTGTCGCTGCTGGTGGTCGGCTACGCGCGCACCCGGGGCAACCCGGTCACCGCCCAGGTGGGGGTGCTGCTGCGCGACTTCGACGACATGGTGTCCGCCTTCGCCGCGGCCGGCATCCTGGTGCTCGTCGGCGGCACCGGCATCCGGGCGGTCCGCCGGGCGATGCCCTACGAACTCTGGTACCACCTGCACCTGACCAGCTACCTGGCGCTGCTGCTCGGCTTCGGCCACCAGTTCAGCAACGGCGCGCAGCTCTTCCCGCCCGGCCCGGTGCGCACCGGCTGGACCGCCGCGTATCTGCTGGTCGCCGCCGCCCTGGTATGGGGTCGGCTGGTCGCGCCGCTGCTGCTCAACCTGCGGCACCGGCTGCGGGTGGCCGACGTGGTGGCCGAGAGCCCGGACACCGTCTCGATCTACCTCACCGGCCGCCGGCTGCACCAGCTCGACCCGCTCGGCGGGCAGTACCTGCGCTGGCGGTTCCTGGCCCGGGGCTGCTGGTGGCAGTCGCACCCGTTCTCGCTGTCCGCCGCCGCGAACGGCCGCTGGCTGCGGCTGACCGTGAAGGTGGTCGGCGGGCACACCCGGGACCTGCGTGACCTCGACCCGGGCACCCGGGTCTGGGTGGAGGGGCCGTCCGGCACGTTCACCGCCGCGCACCGCACCCGGGAGCGGGCCCTGCTGATCGCCGGTGGCAGCGGCATCGGCCCACTGCGGGCGATGCTTGAGGAACTGCCCGCCGGAGCGGCCCTGATCTACCGGGCCCGCACCCCGGCCGACGTGCTGTTGCAGCACGAGCTGGACTGGCTGGCCCAGGCCCGGCAGACCTCCGTCTGGTACGTCATCGGCTCCCGCGACGACGCTGGCCCCCGCCAGGTGATGAGCCCCGACGGGTTGCGCCGGCTGGTGCCCGACCTGACCCGCCGCGACGTCTACCTGTGCGGTCCGCAGGGGCTGGTCGACTCCTCGGTGCGGGTGCTCCGGCAGGCCGGCGTGCCCCGCCGGCAGATCCACCTCGCCCCGTTCGAGCTGTAGGAGGGCACCTGACATGCGTCGCGCGTTGCTCGCGATCACCGGGCTGGCCGCCGGCACCACCGCCCTGGTGGTGCTCAAGGGCGCACCGCAGGACCGCCAGGTCGCCGTGGACCTGCCACCTGGCGTACCGGTCGGCACGCCGGACCGTACCGAACCCGCCACCCCCCGCGCGACGCCGCAGCGGACCGCCGCGACGCCCCGACCGACCGGCCGGCCCGACCCGACCGCCGGCCGCACCCCGGCCGCACGGCGGACCACCCCCGACGGGGACACCGGCACCCGCCGCACCCCGGCCGCCGGCCGGACCACCGCGCCGAAGTCCACCACCCGCACGGTCACCGGCCCGGTGGTCTCCACCGAGTTCGGCAACGTGCAGGTGCGGATCACCGTCGCCGGCACGCGGATCGTCGACGCGGTGGCCCTGGAACTGCCCCAGGGCGGCCAGTCCGACCTGCGCAGCGACCGGGTCGACGCCGCCTACAGCGGCACCACCGGCGACGTGGTGCGCCAGCAGGGCGCGAACCTGGACACGGTCTCCCAGGCGACCGCCACCAGCGACGGCTACCGGCGGTCGTTGCAGGCCGCCCTCGACCAGGCCCGCTAGGTGGGCGCGGCGTCGACCCGGCCCGGCCTGCGCCGGGTCGAGCAGGTCATGGGTACGGCGATCAGCCTGGACCTCGCCACTGACCTGCCCGCCGCCGTCCTGCGTACGCTCGCCGACGACACGTTCCGCTGGCTGCGCGAGGTCGACGCCCGGTTCACCACCTACCGCGAGGACAGCGAGGTGCGCCGCCTCGACCGGGGGGAACTGCCGCCGGCCGGGGCGTCGGCGGACCTGCGCGCCGTGCTGGCCCGCTGCGCCGACCTGTGGGGCGACACCGACGGCTTCTTCGACGCGTACGCCACCGGCCGGCTGGACCCCTCCGGCTACGTGAAGGGCTGGGCCGCCCAGGTCGCCTCGGACCGGCTGGTGGCGGCCGGGGCGGTCGACCACTGCCTCAACGCCGGCGGCGACGTCCGGGTACGCGGGCACTCGTCGTCGGGGCGGCCGTGGCGGATCGGCGTCCGGCACCCGTGGGACGCGGACGCCACCTGCCTGGTGCTCACCGGCACCGACCTGGCCGTCGCCACCTCCGGCGTCTACGAACGGGGGCACCACGTGCTCGACCCGCGCCGGGGCGTACCGGCCCGGGGGTTGCGCTCGGTCACCGTGGTCGGCCCGGACCTGGGTGTCGCCGACGCGTACGCCACGGCGGCGGTGGCGATGGGCGTGGCCGGCGTCGGCTGGCTCGACCGGCTCCCCGGCCACCTGCACGCGGTGGTCACCGACGACGGTCGGCTGCTGCGTTCCACCGCCCTGCCGCTGGCCGACTGAGGCGTCCACGTGGTGGCGGGGTCACCTGCCGGTGGGGGAGTTCACCGGGCCGTGCGGTGGGTGCCGGCCGGTCGGGAGCCGGTCGGCCGGGGGCGACCGGGTCGGGAGCCGGCCGGCCGGGTGTCCGACCAGCGGCGGGGCCGTCGCCGGTACGGCGGTTCGGTGCCGCCGGTGTGCCGCATCTCGTCGCTGGCCATGTCGTACCCCCGCTCCGGTGGCGCGTGCGCGCCGTCGTGGTGTGCAACGAGTCCGGCGGCGGCGGGGACGCTGGCGGGAACCCGACCCGGCCCCGTCCCGCCGCTGCCGGCCGGTCGGTGCCCGGCCGGTCGGTGCCCGGCCGGTCAGTGGCCGCGTCGGGGCAGCGGGAGCTGGCCGGGCAGCAGCTCCGGGGTCAACGTCACCCCGTCGGCCCGCAACGTCTCGATCAGGGTGTTCTGCAGCAGGTACGAGTCGGGCAGCCGCCAGCGGGCCTGCTCCGGGGCGACCGCCCAGCGCACCGCGCCCTCGGGCAGCCGGGTGGGGGGTGCCGGAATCCACGAGCCGGTACCGTGCCGGACGACGTGGAAGCAGTGTTCCAGCTCGGGGCGCAGCGGGTCGCCGGGGCGGACCAGGAACATCCACCGTCCGGTCGGGGTCACCACCACCGGCCCCCGGACGCCCGGACCGGCGGGGTGCCCGGGGACGGCGTCGAGCAGTCGCCGGCCCAGGTGCGCCGACACCTCCAGCACGTCGAAGGCGCGGCCGGTGGGCAGCAGCACCCCGTGCGGGCGGCTGCGCCACCAGGTGGCCACCCGGGCCGGGTCGGTGCTCGCCCCCCGCTCCCAGTTCTCCAGCGCGGGATGGCAGCCGACGGTGGGACAACCGGCCCGGCCGCACACGAACCGGCTGCGTGCCAGGCAGGCGCCGGGGGTCACCTCCCAGCCGTGCACCGCGTACCGCACGGCGATCCGGCGCAGCCGGACCCGTTCGATCGGGGCCAGCTGGGCGACCCGTGGCCCGACGTTCCCCCACATGTCCCGTGCTCTCCTCTGGCCTCGACCGGTCACCGCCACCCCTCACGTCGAGCGCCGTCACTGTCGTGATCCGGGCTCGTTGACACCTGACGAACGACTCGTGCAACTTGCACGAAGCTATGAGAACTGGCTGTACGTGTGACGTACACGCTGTGCGACCAGCGACAACCTGGGCGGACGGATCGAAGGCGCCCGGTGTGGTCGGCCGGAGCCCGGCCGGACGGCCCGGCAGGGGGAGGAACAGGAGACGATGGACGAGCTTCCGATCGGGCGACGGGTGGCCTACTGGCGCGGGCGACGCAAGATGTCCCAGCAGGTCTTCGCCGACCGACTCGGCAAGTCCAAGAGTTGGGTCGACAAGGTCGAACGCGGGGTCCGCCGGCTGGACAAGTTCTCCGTGCTGTACGAGATCGCCGTGATCCTGCGGATCGACGTGCAACTGCTGCTCGGCAAGGACCCGGAACGGCGTACCGACGCGTTGAGCTGCATCGACCAGTTCGAGGTGCAGGAGATCCGGGCCGCCCTGGAGCAGTACTCCTCGATGACCGCGTACTTCGACGGGGTGTCGTACCCACCGCCCCTGGCCGACCTGCGCAAGGCCGTCACCCACGCCTGGCTCACCTACCAGTACGGCCGCTACGCGATGCTCACCCGGGCGCTGCCGAAACTGCTGCGCGACGCCCAGGCCGCCGACGCCGGCTACGGCGGCGAGTCGGGGCGGGAGGCCGCCCACCTGCTCGGGCAGGTCTACCAGATCGCCTCCTCGGTGCTGCGCAAGCTGGGCGAGTGCGAGCTGGCCTGGCTGGCCGCCGACCGGTCGATGGCGGTCGCCCAACGGGCCGACGACCAGCTGCTGGCCGGTGTCGCCACGGCCCGGGTCTGCAACGCCCTGGTGGCGATGGGCCGGGCCCGACCCGCCCTGGAGCTGAACCTCAGCATCGCCAACCAGCTCGCCCCCGGCGGCCTGAACGACAGCACCCCGGACCGGCTCTCCGTCTACGGCATGCTGCTGTTGCAGGGGGCGATGGCCGCCGCCCGGTTCGGCGACTCCGACGCCGTCGAGGATCTGCTGTACGGGGCGAGCGAGGCGGCGCTGATGCTCGGCAGCGACCAGAACCACTACTGGACCTCGTTCGGCCCGACCAACCTGGAACTGCACCGGGCCGCCGCCGCCGTGGAGTTGGGCGACGGCGGGCGGGCGGTGGAGATCCACCAGCGCATCCCCGAGCCGAGCTTCAACGGGCTGCTGCCCGAGCGGCGGGCCCACCACCTGCTCGACCTGGCCCGGGGCTACTCCCAGCTCGGTGACGTCGCGATGGCGGGGGAGATGCTGCTGCGCGGCGACCGGCTCGCCCCGTCCGAGATCCGCTGCCGACCCATCGCCCACGAAGTGATGACCGACGTGCTGCGTCGCACACGGGGTGCGTTGCCCGCGCCGATTGCGGAGTTGGCTGAGCAGATGGGAGTCGGAGTATGAACACGGCGGCGGCCGGATGAGCGGCAGCCCCCACCAGAGCAGTGAGCACCGCGGAGTGCTCTACGTCATCGCCTGCGGCTCGCCGCTGGCCCGTCACCTCGATCGACTCGTCGGCCTGGCCCAGGACGACGGCTGGGAGGTCTGCGTCGTCACCACGCCCGACGGGGCGAAGTTCGTCGACCGGGCCGCGTTGGCCCGGCAGAGCGGGCATCCGGTGCGTACCCACTACAAGAACCCCGGCGACCCGGACCTGCTGCCCCCGGCCGACGCGATGCTGGTCTGCCCGGCCACCGTCAACACGGTCAACAAGTGGGCGGCCGGGATCACCGACACGCTGGCGCTGGGCCTGCTCGTCGAGGGGCAGGGCCGGGGCGTGCCGGTGGTGGTGGTGCCGTTCACCAACGTGGCGATGGCCGCGCACCCGGCCTTCCAGACCGGCCTGCGACGGCTGGGCGAGTGGGGTGCCACGGTGCTCTTCGGCGACGACGTCTATCCGCTGCACCCACCCGGTACGGGGGAACGGCACCTGCACGCCTTCCCCTGGGAGGCGGCGGTGGCGGCCCTGCCCGGCCGCTCCCGGGCCACCTCGGCCGCCTGACCCGTCGACGGGCGTGGGCGTGACCGCCACCGTGCGCCGGTAAGCTGACCGGCCGTGAGCACAACCGCGTCCCCGCCGTCCGTCGCCGATGTGGTTGCCGAGCTGGATCGGCGTTACCCGCCCGCCTGGGCCGAGGAGTGGGACCGGGTCGGTCTGGTGCTCGGCGAGCCCACCGACCCGGTCCGCCGCGTCTACGGCACGGTGGACGTCGTCCCCGAGACGGTCGCCGAGGCGCTCGCCGCCGGTGCCGACCTGATCGTCGCGCACCACCCGCTGCTGCTGCGCGGCGTCTCCTCGGTCGCCCCGACCACCTGGAAGGGTCGGATCGTGCACGACCTGATCCGCGCCGGGGTGGCCCTGTACGTGGCGCACACCAACGCCGACGTCGCCGCGCCGGGCGTCTCCGACGCGTTGGCCGCCCGGTTCGGGTTGACCGGCCTGCGCCCGCTGCAACCCTCCGCGCCGGGCTCGGCGTCGGCCGGCGGTGGCCGGGGCATCGGCCGGGTCGGTGAGCTGCCCGCCCCGCTGACGCTCGCCGCGTTGACCGAGCGTGCCTCCGCCGTCCTGCCCGCCACCGTCTGGGGGGTTCGCGCCGGGGGCGACCCCGCGCGTATCGTGCGTACCCTCGCGGTCAGCGGCGGCTCCGGCGACGGCTTCCTGGCCGCGGCGACCGCCGCCGGTGCGGACGCGTTCCTCACCTCCGACCTGCGGCACCATCCCGCCGGTGAGCACCTCGCCGCCGGCGGGCCCGCCCTGCTGGACGCCGCACACTGGGCGACCGAACGACCCTGGCTGGACGACGTGGCCGCCCACCTGCGGGCCGGCTTCGGCGTCGAGACCGTGGTGTCCGACCTGGACACCGACCCGTGGACCGTGCACGCCGCCGCACCCACGACGGACGACAAGGAGCCCCGACCGTGAAGGCTGAACCCCAGGTCCAGCGCCGCCTGCTCGACCTCCAGGCGATCGACACCACCCTCGCCCAGCTCGCCCACCGCCGCCGGTCGCTGCCCGAGCGGGCCGAGCTGGAGGGCCTGGCCCGGGAGCTGTCCGCCCTGGAGGACGAGCGGGTCCGCGCCCAGGTCGCCGTGGACGACCTGGACCGGGACATCGCCCGGCTGGAGAAGGACATCGACCAGGTACGGGCCCGCAAGAGCAAGGACGAGGCCCGGTTGGCCAGCGGCAGCGGGCCGGCCCGGGAACTGGAGGCGCTCCAGCACGAACTGGTCTCGCTCAACCGCCGCCAGGGTGACCTGGAGGACGCCGAGCTGGAGCTGATGGAGCAGCGGGAGACGGCGCAGGCGACCCTCGACGGGATCGAGGCCCGCATCGCCGAGGCCCGGGACCGGCGGGCCGCCGTCGAGCAGCGCCGTGACGAGAACCTGGCCGCGATCGCCAAGGAAGAGGAGTTCAAGCAGGGCGCGCGCAAGCCGCTCGCCGCCGACCTCCCCGCCGACCTGGTCACCCTCTACGACAAGATCCGCGAGGACACCGGCCTCGGTGCGGCGCTGCTCACCGCGGGCCGCTGCGGCGGCTGCCGGTTGGAACTGTCCGGCGCCGACCTGGCCCGGATCCGCCGCTCGGACCCGGACGAGGTGGTCCGCTGCGAGGACTGCCGCCGGATCATGGTGCGTACCAACGAGTCGGGTCTGTAGCCCGGTGGCGGTGCGCGCGGTCGTCATCGAGGCCGACGGCGGGTCCCGGGGCAACCCCGGCCCGGCCGGTTACGGTGCCGTGGTCCGGGACCCGGCCACCGGCGAGGTGCTGGCCGAACGGGCCGAGTCGATCGGGACGGCCACCAACAACGTCGCCGAGTACCGGGGTCTCATCGCCGGCCTGGAGGCCGCCGCCGAGCTGGGCGCGGCCGAGGTCGACGCCCGGATGGACTCGAAGCTGGTGGTCGAGCAGATGTGCGGCCGGTGGCAGATCAAGCACCCGGGGCTGCGCCCGCTCGCCGCACGGGCCGCCGCGCTGGTCGACCGCTTCGAGTCGGTCCGGTTCAGTTGGATCCCCCGGGACCGCAACCGGCACGCCGACGCCCTCGCCAACGCCGCGATGGACACCGCCGCCGGTAGGCCCTCCCGGTCGGCGGCGGGTTCGGCCGGCGGTGAACCGCCCCGGGAAGTGGCCGGTGCCGACTCGCCCGGCCGGGCGCAGGCCCGCGAGGTGGCCGCCCGTGCCGCCACCCGGTCCACCGGCACCGACCCGGCGACCGCCAAGGCGTCCTGGGAGCCGAGGCCGAGCTTCACCGCCACCCGGCTGATCCTGGTCCGGCACGGGGAGACCGAGTGGACCGTGCAGCACCGCTACGCCGGCCGCGCCGACGTGCCGCTGTCCGAGTCCGGTCAGGCCCAGGCACGGGCCACCGCCACCCGGGTGGCCGCGCTGGCCCCGTCCGTCGCGGCCGTGCTCAGCTCCCCGCTGTCCCGGTGTACGGCCACCGCCGAGGCGATCGCCGCCGCGCTCGGTGATCTGCCGGTACGCCCGCAGGACGACTGGATCGAGTGCGACTTCGGGGACTGGGACGGGCACACCTTCGCCGAGGTCCGCGACCGGTGGCCCGGCGAACTGGACGCCTGGCTCGCCTCGACCCGGGTCGCCCCGCCGGGGGGTGAGTCGTTCACCGAGGTCGGGCAGCGGGTCGACCGGGCGATGGTGGCGCTGCGGGAGGCGTACCCGGGGGAGACCGTGGTGGTCGTCTCGCACGTCTCGCCGATCAAGCTGGCCCTGCGCGACGCCCTCGCGGCCGGCGACGCCCTCCTGCACCGGCTCTACCTGGACGCCGCCGGCATCTCGGTGATCGACATGTGGCCCGACGGGGGCGTCGCGGTCCGTTCCGTCAACGACACCGCCCACCTCCCGGTCCGCTGATTGCGGATCGTCCCCCGAACCGGCCCGGGATTCCCGGGCCGGTTCGTCGTCGGTCGATGCGTTCCGCCGTTCGTCGTGCCGTTCGGCGCAGCCGGAACGCCGTTCGGCGCATCGTCAAGCGCCAATTGATCGTGCTTGGCCGCACCGGGTCGTAGCGTCCGGCCGTTACTGGCCGGAACGACGACCGGAGGTGGGTCAGATGACCGCTGGCGAACCGGAGACGCCGCGTGCGGCGTCGTCCAGGGCGAAGGACCACAGCCCCTGGAACTGGTTGCTCTTCATACCGATCGTGGTGCCGCTGATCCCGGCGCTGTTCAACGCGGACTCGCCCCGGATCTTCGGCTTCCCGCGCTTCTACTGGCTGCAACTGGTCTGGATCCTGCTCGGGGTGGCCACCACCACGCTGGTCTACCAGATGACCAAGAAGCGGGGGGCCCGGTGAGCGCGAGGAGTGAGCCGGGTTTGCGAGCCCCGCAGTCGCGAACGGAGGGAGCTGCGGTGAGCGCGAGGAGTGAGCCGGGTTTGCGAGCCCCGCAGTCGCGAACGGAGGGAGCTGCGGTGAGCGCGAGGAGTGAGCCGGGTTTGCGAGCCCCGCAGTCGCGAACGGAGGTGGTCTGCTGATGTGGCGTGATCATCTGACCGAGATCATCGTATTCTCGGCGCTCTTTCTGCTGGTCAGTGCGATGGGTTTCGTGGCGGCCCGGTGGCGGGCGCCGAAGGACATGGCGCACCTCGACGAGTGGGGGCTGGGCGGGCGCAGCTTCGGCGGCTGGATCACCTGGTTCCTGGTCGGCGGTGACCTCTACACGGCGTACACGTTCGTGGCGGTGCCGGCGCTGATGTTCGGGGCGGGCGCGGCCGGCTTCTTCGCCGTGCCGTACACGATCGTCATCTATCCGCTGGTGTTCCTGGTGCTCTGCCGGCTCTGGTCGGTGTCGCACCGGCACGGGTTCGTCACCCCGGCCGACTTCGTCCGCCGCCGGTTCGACTCGCCGGTGCTGGCCCTGCTGATCGCGATCACCGGCATCGTGGCGACCATGCCGTACATCGCGTTGCAGCTGGTGGGCATCGAGGCGGTGCTCAAGACGATGGGGGTCACCGGGGACAGCGCGCTGGCGCGGCACCTGCCGATCATCATCGCCTTCGCGATCCTGGCCGCCTATACCTACCAGTCCGGGTTGCGCGCCCCGGCGCTGATCGCGTTCGTCAAGGACAGCCTGATCTACATCGTGATCCTGGTGGCGGTGATCTACCTGCCGTACAAGCTGGGGGGTTGGGGTTCGATCTTCGACGCGGCGGACGCGAAGTTCGCCGCCTCGCCGAACCCGAACGACGGCATCCTGCTCAACGCCAACAACCAGCTCCAGTACGTCACCCTGGCGTTCGGTTCGGCGCTGGCGCTGTTCCTCTACCCGCACAGCATCACCGGCGTGCTGGCCAGCCGGAACCGGGACGTGATCAAGCGGAACATGTCGGCGCTGCCGGCGTACAGCCTGCTGCTCGGCCTGATCGCGCTGCTCGGCTTCATGGCCATCGCGGCCGGGGTGAAGCCGCTGCCCGGGGCGAAGGAGGGCACCGTCGACAGCAACACGGTGGTGCCGGTGCTGTTCGACCAGCAGTTCCCGGACTGGTTCGCCGGAGTGGCGTACGCGGCGATCGGCATCGGCGCGCTGGTGCCGGCGGCGATCATGTCGATCGCGGCGGCGAACCTGTTCACCCGCAACATCTACAAGGAGTACCTGAAGCGGGACGCCAGCCCGGCGCAGGAGGCGAACGTCTCGAAGATCACCTCGCTGGTGGTCAAGGTCGGCGCGGTGGCCTGCATCGTCTTCCTCGACCCGCAGTTCTCCATCGACCTCCAGCTCATCGGCGGCGTGATCATCCTGCAGACGCTGCCGGCGGTGGCGCTGGGCCTCTACACCCGCTGGTTCCACCGGGGCGCGCTGATCGCCGGCTGGGCGGCCGGCATGGGGCTGGGCATGTGGATGCTGTACCAGATCCCCAACCCGGCGTCGAAGCGCGCGCACTTCGGCGGGTCGGCGTTCCCGCTGTCCGACTTCGGGTTCGACACCAAGAAGACGATCTATGTTGGCATCGTCGCCGTGCTGGTGAACCTGGTGGTGGCGGCGCTGGTCACGCTGGTGCTGCGGGCGGCGAAGGTGGCCGAGGGCGTGGACGGCACCAACCCCGACGACTACTTCGCCGACGAGGGCGACCCCCGCGTCACCCCCGGCCCCGACCGCGACGCCGACTCGGCCCGCGAACCGGTCGCCTGACCCCGCCGTCCCCTCCCGCCGCCTCCCTGCCCCTCGCCCATTCCGTTACTCCCGCCCCGCCCCCGTCCGCCCCGCCCCCGTCCGACCCCGGTGATCAAGAGCTTTGCGTCAACATCCCGCCGAAAACTGACGCGAACCTCTTGATCACGCGACCGACCCGGCCGTCAGGCCACCCGCCGGCCGGTGGGAGTCGGCGGGAGTGGTGATCAAGAGGTTCGCGTCACCCATCGCGGGTGCAGGTGACGCAAACCTCTTGATCACCGGGGCGGGGCGGGGAGGGGGCGGGGTCAGCGGCGGCGGGTGCGGGAGTCGAGTGCCTGGTTGAGCCGGCCCAGCAGGGTGGCCAGGGTGTCCCGGTCGGTGGGGGACCAGTCGGCCAGGATGTCGCCGTAGAGTCGGGTCCGGGCGGCCTGGACGGCGGCCATCCGGTGCAGGCCGGCGGGGGTGGGGGAGATCACCGTTCCCCGCCCGTCCGCCGGGTCGGGGGCGCGGGCGATCAGGCCGTCGCGTTGCAGCGCCGAGACCTGCCGGGTGACCGTGGAGCCGTCGAGGTTGAGCCGGGCGGCCAGCGCCGAGACGTTCTGCGGGCCGGTGGCGTCGAGGTGCCGCAGGATCACGTACGCCGCCCGGTCGAGGACCCGGTGCTCGGCGCTGCCGGTGGCCCGCCGGGTGGCCTCGCCCAGTCGCATCAACAGGGCGACCTCGGTCTCGATCCGGCCGAGGGTGGCCTCGTCCGACTCCGCTCGCTGCGCCTGGTAGTCGCTCATAGCTGTATGATACAACAGAATTACATGTACGATACAGCTATATGCGGCTTCGGCCCGACAGGAGGCGGAGTGGACCGGCGAACCGAGCCCCACCGCAGTGCCATCTACGCCACCACGCTGGTGGCCTTCCTCGCCATCGCCGGCATCGCCGTGGTGGACCCCATCCTGCCCGCCATCGGCACCGCGATCGGCGTCACCGCCTGGCAGGTCGAACTGCTGTTCACCGCGTACATCGCGGTGATGGCCGTCGGGATGATCCCGGCGACCCTGGCCAGCGGACGCTTCGGCTTCAAACCGGTGCTCGTCACCGGCGTCTCGGTGGTCGGGCTGGCCGCCATCGCCGCCTCGTTCAGCGACGACATCGTGCAACTGTCGGTGCTGCGCGGCGTGTGGGGGCTGGGCAACGCGATGTTCTTCGCCACCGCCATGGTGGTCCTGGTCAACCTCGCCAACGACCGGGAATGGGTGGTCGGCCTCTTCGAGACCGCGCTCGGCCTCGGCTTCGCCGTCGGACCGCTGATCGGTGGCCTGCTCGGCGAGGTCAGCTGGCGACTGCCGTTCTTCGTCTGTGGCGTGTTCATGGTGTTCGCCCTGCTGGTGGCCGCCCGCAAGCTCCGTGAGCCGACCCACCGGCAGCCGCCCGTACGGCTGGGGCAGATCTTCGCCACCTACCGCCGGCCGGCGTTCATCACCCTCTGCGTGGTCACCGCCGCCTACAACTTCGTCTTCTTCGTGGTGCTCGGCTACACGCCGCTCTTCCTCGGCCTCGACGTCATCCCCCTCGGCCTCGCCTTCACCGGCTGGGGGCTCGGCCTGGCCGCCGGCATCCTGCTCATCGGCCACCGGCTCGCCCACCGGATCGGCGCGGTACAGACCGTCGGGGTGGCGCTGGTCGGCCTGCTGGCCTGCATGGTCCTCTTCGCCACCTCGGCCGGCACCGTCGAGTCGCTGGTGGTGCTCGTCGTCGCCGGCCTGTGCATGGGAATGGCCAACGCCAACCTCACCGACCTGGCCCTCGGCCTCGGCTCCGCCGACCGGCGGGTCGCCACCGGCGCGTTCAACCTGGTCCGCTGGGGTGCCGCCGCACCCGCCCCGATCCTCGCCGGCAAGCTCGCCGAACACGGGCTGGCGCTGCCGTTCTGGGTCGGCGCCGGAGTGCTCGCCGCCGGCCTGCTGGTCTACCTGGCCTGCGCGCACCTGATGGCCGCCGGCTACGGGGAACGGCTGCTCTGGTCCCGCTGGAACCGGGCCGCCCGGCAGGCCGAGCACGAACCCGTCGGGGAGGCGTACTGAGCGGCCCCGGGGCCGCTCAGCCCAACGCCCGCCAGAGCAGGTAGAGGCCGATCGCCGTGCCGAAGCAGACGATCAGCGTCCGGAGCACCACCGGTGGCAGGCGGCGGGTCACCCGCGCCCCCACGTACCCGCCGAGCATCGTGGCCGGCGCGACCACCGCGACCGCAGCCCAGTTGACCGGCCCGAACAGGGCGAACACCACGAGCGTGGTCAACCCCACCACGGCCGACAGCAGGTTCTTCACCGCCGACACCCGGGCCAGCGTCGCATCGAGCACCAGGGCCAGGCCGGCCACCAGCATCACCCCGAGCGCCGCGCCGAAGTAGCCGCCGTACACCGTGCCGACCGCGACCATCGCCTGCACCGTGAGGGTGCGGCGGCGCGGGCCCAACTCGGCCGGATGCCCGACCAGCCGACGCAGCGGCCCCTGGAAGGCCAGGACCGCCGTCGCCCCGAGCACCAGGAACGGCACCACCAGGTCGAACGCCCGCGCCGGGGTGGCCAGCAGGAGCAGGCAGCCGACCCCCGTGCCGAGCACCGCCGTCGGCAGCAACGGCCACAGCGTCCGGCGGGGCGGCAGATCCATCCGGCTGCCCGCCACACTCGCCGCGTAGCCGGGGAAGACCGACACCGAGTTGCTGACGTTCGCCGCCACGGGCGGGATGCCCACCGCGATCATCGCCGGGAAGGTGATCAGCGAACCACCGCCGGCCGCCGCGTTCACCGTGCCCGCGGCGAGACCGGCGATGACCAGCAGAAAAACGTCCGAGAGCCCCATGGTGCCCAGAGGCTAGTACCACGGCCGTACGGCGGGAGCAGGCGGACCGCCGCCCACCGTCCCGTGGGATCCGACGCAGGCCCGTGCGGTCATCTGTCAAGGATCAGGCAGTTCGTGGTGCCGGCAGTCGGCAGAGCCTAATGTCGATGCCCCCCGGGGCGGTCGCGCCGGCCGGACAGCAGCTGCGGAGGGAACCTTGCTCGGGAGATTCATCGCGTTGGCCGGCGCCGTCGTCAAGAACGCCATGCTCTACATCCTCATCGCGGGCCTGTGCCTCTACGTCCTGGGTATGTTCCTCTGGCGCGAACTCGGCGCCCTGCAGAAGTACCAGGTGCCGTTCCTGGCCACCACGCTCTTCTTCATCCTCGTCTTCGTGGTGGCGCAGACGGCGGTGCTGGACCGCCACCGCCAGTCGCTGGCCTCGATCGAGCTGAACGTGTCCGGTTTGGCCCTGCTCGCCGAGCAGGCCGGTCGCGCCGTCGACGTGCAGGTGTACGAGGACGACCAGGTCTACGAGGCCACCCGGCAGGCCGTGCAGAACGCCCGCGAGCGGGTCTGCGTCAGCTACCTGCGCAGCCACGGGCCGAACCCGGTGGGCGCGGCGGCCCGCCACATCCAGGCATGCCGGGAGTGGGCGCTCAGCTCGCCGCACCACCGCTTCCGCCGGGTCATCCTGCACAGCGACGAGGAGGCCATGGCCGAATTCCTGGCCACCGAACTCGCGGCCGTGCGGGCGGCCAAAGCCAAGGGCCACCGGTACGGGGTCAAACTGCTGACCGAGTCCCGGCACGCGGCGGAGGCGTTCAGCATCGGCATCTACGACGACGATCTGGTCATCATCACGTACTCCACCGACTCCCACCGGCACGTCGCCTTCAGTATCCGCAGCCGGGACGTGGTGAACCGCTGTTTCCGCTTCTACTTTGAAAGTCTCTGGGGGTCCGCCACCGACATCGAGAAGTGCATCGGTACCCCCGCCGCAGCCGAGCTGCCCGCCCCAGCCGAGATCGACCGGTAGCCACCGCTACGACGCGTCCCGCCGGCACCTCGTTAGGATGGGAGCGCGACGGACGAGTCGACCGGGCGGTCGCGTCGGCGGGCTGCGGCCCGCCGCCGAGGAACGTCCGGACTCCACAGGGCAGGGTGGTTGCTAACGGCAACCCGGGGCGACCCGCGGGACAGTGCCACAGAAAACAGACCGCCGACCCCACTCGGGGACGGTAAGGGTGAAACGGTGGGGTAAGAGCCCACCAGCACCCCGGGTGACCGGGGTGGCTCGGTAAACCCCACCCGGAGCAAGGCCAAGCAAGGGCCGTCACCGCAAGCTGACGACCCGGCGCAGACGCTTGAGGGCTGCCCGCCCGATGTCTGCGGGTAGGCCGCAGGAGCCTGTCGGCGACGGCAGGCCGAGATGGATGGCCGCCGCCGGTGCGGGCCCCGCGAGGGGTACGCGCCGCGCACAGAATCCGGCGTACAGGTCGACTCGTCCGTCGCCCACCAGCTCAGAGCCGTGATCAAGGCTCTGAGCTGGTTCTATGTTCGGGCGTCGATGGTCGTTCTTGGTCATCGTTAGGTGGCGTTTGACGGCCCGGTGACGGCCCAGACGGCCCAGAGACGGCCCAGGATTCCTTGACTCCCGGGTCAGTTGGAGCCGCCTGCGGTGGCCTGCCGGGGCTCGGTGGCGGCCTGGTCCTCGTCGACGGCGGACGGCGTGCGGGATGCGGCCGGGTACGTCCTGGCGGTCGAGTTGCTGGCGTGACCCGGATACCCGGTGGCAAGCCAGTCCCGGGGTTGGACTGGTGCGGCAGCCGGAAGCCCCGACCACACGACCAGGCCGACCCGCCGGCTTCCGTCACGGCCTCGCTGGCCCTGGTGCCTCTGGTTGGTGGGGGGCGGTGTCCCGGCGGCCGTCGGCGGCTTACCGCCCCGGTGCCGTAGGCGTCCGGGGCGGCTTGCCGCCGGCCGGGCTTGCCGCCCCGCACCGCGCGGAGCGCGGTGCCTTGAATCCAGAACAGAACAAATCGGCAATGGCACCAGACCACAGACCAGACCACAGGAACCGTCCGCGTCGCCGATGACCGAGCACGGAGGACTCTGGTTGAGCGGAGGCGATACAAGTTGCTACTCGGCGTGGCACTGGGCCGCGATACCCGGAGGTTCCTCGTAGGGCGTAGGCTGCCGGGAACTTCTCAGCAGGAGGAAGCCGGTGCCATCAGGTGTGGTTCTCGAAGCCGTTGCGAGGCTGGCTGGACGGGACACTACTCGGACCGAGGCGGACTTACAGGCGGATATTTATCTCGTACTGACTTCGGGAAACTTGAAGCTAGATCCAACTCAGGTTGCTCGGCTGGAAGTCTCGACCGGAGATGGAACACGCCGACGGCTCGATGTTGAGATTGGGCATTGTGTTATCGAGGTAAAGCGAGACTTGCGAAATGTGAATGTTCGGCTTGATGCTGAGCGGCAGTTAGCTGGTTACGTTGCCGCTCAAAGTCGCCGTCTAGGAATGCGATACGTCGGAGTTTTAACAGACGGTACAGACTGGTATCTGTATCACCTCATGCCGTCAGGCCTGACGCATATCGCATCCTTGTCAGTGAATAATGCGAGTGTCGATGCTGAGCGACTTCTGGTGTGGCTCGAACAAATTCTAGCCACTCATGTGGCAGTGAAGCCCACCCCGGAGGCTATTAGGCTTCGCCTGGGTGCTTCTTCTCCGGCTCACCTCTTGGAGCACGCTTCATTAGCGGCTCTCTACGAGCGGGCAAGGTTAATTCCGGAGGTCGATCTTAAACGCCAACTTTGGTCTAAACTGCTTCGCACGGCATTCGGCAAAGCCTTCACCGATGATCAAAATCTGTTTGTTGACCATACACTTCTCGTGCTTACTGCTGAAATTATCGCGCACGCTGTAGTCGGCTTTGATATCTCGGCTGCCGGTGACTTGACGCCTTCTGGCCTCGCGCAGGGTGTTGTATTTTCAGGGGCACAGATTCACGGTGCGGTCGAGGCGGATTTCTTTGACTGGGTTTTACATGTCGACGGTGGTCCAGAATTTGTGCGGCAGTTGGCTGATCGAATCGCGCGGTTCGACTGGGGTCATGTTGAACATGATGTTCTTAAGGTCCTATACGAAGAAGTTATTCCTCAAGAGGATCGAGCTAGTCTCGGCGAGTACTATACGCCTGATTGGCTTGCTGACAGGGTGATCGCGTCTGCTGTGACCGATCCACTTAATCAAAGAGTCTTGGATCCGGCCTGCGGGTCGGGTACGTTCCTATTTCACTCCGTTAGGCGCTACCTAGCGGCTTGTGACTCTGCTGGAATCTCCCACGCCGCAGCCGTCGATGGCGTTGCACGTAAGGTGTTCGGTATCGATATTCATCCCGTAGCGGTTACCTTGGCTCGGGTTACTTACTTGCTTGCGATCGGGAGGGCGCGACTCTCCGATCCGGATCGCAAAGCGCTTTCAATTCCAGTCTATCTTGGTGATTCGGTACAGTGGGAGCAGCGGCAGGATCTCTTGGGCGGAATCGACCAAGTGAGAATATCCACCACTGGTGACGAGTTGGTTGAGGGCGGTGGTGGGTTGCTATTCGGTGACGATCTTGTGTTTCCTAGAAGGGTTCTTCGCGACGCCGGGAATTTCGATAGACTCGTCAATTCGATGGCCGAAAAAGTGCTTTCGCCTTCGACTAGGAAAAACGCTGATCTCATTGCGCCCGTATTGCGTCAATTCGGAGTGCATCCAGATGACGCCCCAGTTCTTTCCACTACTTTTGATACTATGCGTCGCTTGCATGCGCTCGGCAGGAACCATATCTGGGGATACTATGCGCGAAATCTGATTCGACCACTTTGGTTGTCCGAGTTCGATCAGCAAGTTGACGTGCTTGTTGGTAACCCGCCATGGCTCCGTTATTCGAAGATGACGGCAGGCATGCAGGAGAGGTACAAGGATCTATCGCGAGAGCGAGGGCTGCTGACGGGAAGGCTTGGCGGATCCGGCCGCGATTTATCTACCCTTTTTGTAGTAAGAGCTGTCGAGCTCTATTTGAGGCCGGGCGGTCAGTTCGCTTTCGTGATGCCACACGGCACGCTTACAAGAAGGCCTCATGATGGATTCCGGTCTGGCAGGTGGGGCGGTGACGTAGCGGTTCAATTCGCGGAACCATGGGATCTGACAAGAGCCCCGACAGGATTTCCAATGGTGTCGTGCGTTATCCGTGGTCAGTCTCGCCCGAACACGCCTCGTCGAATGCCAGCTAAAGTTTTGGCGTGGTCGTCTCGTAGCCGTAACCCGAATATGACCTGGGAAGTGGCAAAAGAGGGTTTCACTACTGTACCTATCGTCCTTTCGGTGCTTGGGGACGACGGCCTTCCGCCCGCCTCTCCCTATAAACGTCGTTTCCGTCAAGGGGCAGTCCTCGCACCGCGGGCGTTGCTATTCGTCGAAGAGGCGAGCTCTAGTCCGATTGGTTTCGGAGCGGGCCGTATAGCCGTCCGTTCACGTAGAACCCCCTTCGAGAAAGCGCCCTGGAAGGACGTGCGAACCCTTCAACATACGGTGGAACGCGCTTTCGTTAGGTCGGTCCATCTTGGCGAAACCTTGGTTCCCTTTCGAATGCTTGAACCGCTGCGTGCGGTGCTTCCACTTGATGCAAAAGGTGTCATGGATGCTCGAATGATTGAGGATTACCCAGGCCTGGAGTCATGGTGGAGTGAGGCGGAAGAAACTTGGCGAGCGCACAAGGTTGAAAGCGATGACTCTAGCCTGCTTCAGCGGATCAACTTTCATGGCCAGATCGCTGCTCAGGTGCCCACGGGAAGCCACCGAGTGGTTTACAGCAAAGCAGGGAACACTATTGCTGCTGCTCGTTTGGATGAATCACAGTCGATCATTGACCATAAGCTGTACTGGGCGGCCGTCAGTGGGATTGAGGAAGCCTGTTTCCTAGTGGCTATTCTGAATTCATCTACCGTTCTAGAGCGTGTTCGACCCTTGCAGGCCCTCGGCCTCTTTGGCGGACGAGACATCGACAAAAACGTTTTTGCTGTTCCAATTCCCGTATATGATGCTGAGGATGGGAACCATCAAGAGTTGGTTAGTCTTTCCCACGAGGCCGAAACCTTCGCCGCCGAGGTTGATCTTAGCCAGGTTGCAGACTTTAAGCGCGCGAGACGCATCTTGCGGCAAGAACTTACACGCTCCAATCTAGCGCAACGCATCGATGACGTGGTAGCGCGAGTAATTCCCGCGATGGAGAACGATGGAGAATAGTCGTTCGAGACGATCTGTGCTTCAGGTGATGCGGGCTGCTTTTGGCGGAACTATTGCATTTATTTGGGTCATGGAGGGTTCGAATTATCGCTTGTGGATGCATTGCTGGCGGGTTTGATCGCGGCTGGTGAAGCAGGCCGATAAACTCTGACAACGGAATCTACTCTGTCGTTCGCTAGCGTAACGCTCTCGTGTTCAACCAGGATGGTTCCAATATCTACATTTAGCAATCCTGCTAGGCGTGCGTCGGCTGGAATCTTCTGCTGTGTAGCGTGGTGGCTATTGGAGACGGGGTTGGTGCGGCGAACGGCAAAGCTCCCCCTGCCGTGCTCGGTGGCGACTAGTCCTTCTTCTCGTAGGACACCGATTGCCTGGCGGATTGTGCCGCGACTCGCCTGGAACTCTGCGGTCAGAGTCGCTTCAGGCGGTAAGAGAGTTCCAGGCCGAATGGCTTCGGTCTTGATGCGTTTTCGCAGCTCGTCGGCGATGGTGCGGTAGCGGGGTTGTCCGTAGTGCGGGGTGGGCACCTGTTCACCGTACCTGGCACTTGTTGTGCCAAGTGCCAAGCAAGCGACGTGTTTCGACGTCTAGACAACTCGTCCACTTGTAGATACGTTTCCTGGTGTGCGGCCGGGGTGACGGCTCGTGTCAGGGGTGGTCGCGGTGTCGGCCCTGGCCGCACCTATGCGCGGCGTCCTGTGGGACCGGTTGCGGTAGCCGCGTAGACAAGTTGGCTCGGCAATACCCGACCCGTCCGGCGTCGGACGGTGCGCCGTGCCTTCATCCGGGCCGGCGGTCGGCCACATCCAAGCTCGTGGTCGGCCGCCGGTTCCTCGTCTACCTGTGGAGGTGCGATGTCCGGCTCTCATCGTCGACGCGGTTGGTTGTCGTCCTGGTGGCCCCGCCGACGTACACCGATCCCGACCACCAGCAGCGACACGCCGTCGGCGTCGTCCGGCGGATCGTCCGGCCCTGCGCCCTGGTGGTCGGTCGACGTCACGCGGGAACTGCCCGTGCTGCGGT
Source organism: Micromonospora sp. WMMD723 (assembly GCF_049863385.1). Lineage (NCBI taxonomy): Bacteria > Bacillati > Actinomycetota > Actinomycetes > Micromonosporales > Micromonosporaceae > Micromonospora > Micromonospora sp. WMMD723. Next base: position 233,564 of record NZ_JBMKNR010000001.1, on the reverse strand, counting down.
ATGCGCCGTTGATGACGGTGGCTCAGGCGCACCGGGGCCACGGCGGGCGGTGGACACGATGACCCGCCCGAGCAAGCCGGCCCCGGTCACGAGTCACCCGGACTGGTGCACGCCGGAGCGGTGCGGCTATTTGGTGCCGCCGGTCATGGCGCACATGGCCCGTCGTCATCGCGGCCACATGCTCCGGGTCGGTGAAAAACGGGCGAGTGGCCTCGTCGTCACGTACCTCATCAGCGCCGAGACTCCCGGTGCTCCGCTGGTGTGCGTGCACGCGTCGTGTCGGGCGGGGAACGCCTGGGCGGAGTTGTCGCTGCCGGAAGCGGCCGAACTGGTGGAGCAGTTGCGCGGGTTGCTGGCGCAGACCGGCGGGCAGGGGGCCGGCGATGAGTGACGGCTTTCCGATGATGAACCGGCGGCTGCCGGCGTCGCCTCGGCCGGTGGTGTGTCCGCCGTGGTGTCGGGGTTGTGGGCCGAACGATCCGATGCACCGGGGGTACCTGGCCACGATCGGGCGGGAGGGGACCGGGTGGGTGAGTCTGCAACTACTCATCGACCGGTTCACCCGCCGCGACCCGGCGATCAAGCTCGACGCGACCCACTACGGCACCACGCAAACCGTGCTCCTGACGCTCACCCACGTCGACCGGCTCATCGAGGAACTGACCCACGCCCGACACGCCATGCAGGCACAGGCCGGGCGACACGGGCGGACGGGAGAGACACGGTGAACGCCAACAGCCGGCGGGGCGCTGGGGCGCGTGGTCCTGGTGGGCGTCGTGGGCAGCCCCCGCGAGCAGGGGCGGTGGTGGTGCCGGCGGTGCCGGAGCGGCCGGCTGGGGGGACCACCTGGCAGACGTTGGAACGTCTAGGGGGTACGGTGACCGGTGTGCATGGCCGGGACTGGCGCCCTCGCTACCTGCAACTCGCCGAAGAGTTGCGGGCGAAGATCATGAGCGGGGAGCTTGCCCCCGGCACGCTGATGCCCAGCGAAACCGAGCTGGCCGAGTCGTCCGGGCTGTCCCGCACGAGCGTCCGCAACGCCATCCGGCAGCTCCGCGAATGGGGCCTGGTCCGCGCGGAGCAGGGGCGCGGCACCTACGTGCGGGCACCCCGCCAGCGGGTACGCCGACGCAACACCGAGCGGTACCAGTGGGAGAAGGACCGGGTCCTGCTCGACGAGGACGAACGGTTGAAGACCGGCGCGACCGAGCACGACACCGGCCTGACCGTCGATGACCTCAAGTTCCACGCTGAGTACACCCGCGTGGACGCCGATGAGGAGATGGCGGCGGCCTTGCAGGTCGAGCCGGGTGCGCCGCTGCTGCGTCGGGTCTACTGGACGTCGTCGCGGCACGAGAACGCGCCGCTGACCGTGTCGTACTCCTACCTGCCCTACGACCTGGTCGCCGCGAACCCGGACCTGCTCGACGCCAGCAAGGAACCCTGGCCCGGCGGCACACAACACCAGCTCTACACCCTCGGCATCGAGCTGGACCGCATCGACGACGAGATCCGCGCCCGGCCACCGTCGCCGGATGAGGCCGAACTGTTGGACATCGACCCGGGCGTCTCCGTGCTCACCGTGCGCAAGACCTCCGTCGACACCACCGGCCGGGTGGTCGAGGTGGCTGACGTGGTGATGCCGGGGGACCGGACCGAGCTTGTCTACTCCCACAAACTCCAGCGGTGGAAAACTTGACGCAGCTCGTCTCGGTCATCACCCCGGTCCACGCGCCCAGCATCGAGTACCTGGCTGGCGCGTACGCATCGCTGGCCAAACAGGAGATGCCGCCGGGGTGGGACTGGCAATGGCTCGTCCAGGAAGACGGACAGACCGGAGCCTTGGCCGACGTCCTGCCCGACGACCCCCGGATCAGCCTCGGCACCGGGCGTCCCGGTGGGCCTGGTGTTGCCCGGACCCTTGCGTTGTCCCGTGTTGACGGTGACCTCATCAAGGTTCTTGACGCTGACGACCAGTTGACCCCCGGCGCGCTTGCTCGGGACATCGCCGCGTTCGACGCGCACCCGCAGATCGGGTGGACCACCTCGCGGGTACTCGACCTGCTTCCCGACGGATCGACCGCCGGATGGGACAAAGACCCGGCCGGCGGGGTCATCGAACGGGGCGCGGTCCTGGCGTTCTGGCAGGCCAACGACTATCGGGCATCCGTCCACCCGGCCACACTGTGCCTACGCCGGGATCTCGTCTTCGCTCTCGGCGGCTGGATGGCCCTACCCGCCTCCGAAGACACCGGCCTGCTCCTGGCCGCGAACGCCGTCAGCGCGGGCTACTTCACCCGCGAATACGGCCTGCTGTACCGCAAGTGGCCCGGCCAGGTCACCAGCCAAGCCGCACACCGCGAACCCGCCGAGTACCAAGCCCGCATGAAGATCATCGAGGCCAGAGCCAACGCCCTGACCTCGATGATCCCCAACGGCTTCGACGGCGAAGCTGAGGCATAGCCCTCGTGCCCCGGGCGTCCCTGGGCATCAGCCTCCTCCAACTCCGTCGCATAGATGTCTCGGCGATTCACGCTTTCAATGCGAATTGAATTCGCCTAACACCCGTCCTTGCCTCTCGCGGCGTAGTCCGTCGCAGCCACAATCCTTCTCGTCGTCCGCGCGTCTTGCGGGCCATCGCCAACTCCTCGGTACGATCATCCTGGCATTTCATCGACCGACCCTGGGCGGAAGTCGTCTTCACGCCCCTCAGGAGGCGAAAGTCGTCCCCCGGAGAAAGAAAGGTCGGTGGAATGCCAAAGAGGGATTGCCAGGTCTGCGGTTGTCGCAGTGTTGGCAGGCACCGGAAGTCCGACAGGGTGTGTCTTGGCAGCCTACTAGAGCTCATGGCTCTCCTCTTCAGGCTGCTGGTGCCGCTCGCGGTCGGGCTAGGTGCAGTCCTTAAGCAAGATGAGCCCGCCTAATAAGACGGGCTCACCCAGCGGGGTAGCCCTCGCCTCTCGCGACCACGGGCGGGCGGGGGCTTCCTCCATGCCGACCGAGTTCGGACGGCAGTCCGGTTGATGCCTTGCAGGGCTTGGCGATGGCTGCTCGCTAAACGTTGAGCGCACCTAACGTTCCTAACCTTACCTTCGGCTCTTGCTCCAAGTTACACACCGCCATAGTGGATGGACTGCCATACGCGCCGTTATGGCAGTTATTAATCGCTCACGTATGAGGTGTAGGTGTGTAGCTCGCCGTCATGTGTGACTCGCCCAGCCGGGTGGCAGGCAGTCGAGGCGCGGGCGGCCTGAGGGGCAACAGTAGACAGAGGTCAGTCAAGGTCACCTCCATCAAGCTCGGTCAGGCTAGTCCTGCTCATCAGCAGAGCCAGGCCGTCTAGAGCCTCGCCGACTTTCACGGTTTACTTGTTGACTTGTCTGCCAAGTGGGCTCTACCTTGGAGTCTCCACTTGGCAGACATGCCAACAACATGGAGGTTGAGCGATGGCTCTGCGTGGCGGTACGAGGTTCGCCGTGCGTTGTGAGGACGTCTTCCCGGCGGGGTGCGCCCTGGTCCCTGAGTCGCTGGGTGAGGTCGAGGACTACGACGAGAAGACCGGGCGGCGTAGCCCGGCGAAGGACAAGCTGACCGGTCAGCGGGTGTGGCAGGTGCGGGTGATGGACCTTGACCCGGAGCTTGGCAAGCGGTCCCGGGAGACGACGGTCAAGATCTCCGCCGACTACCAGCCGGTGCCGCCGACGGGTGCGCCGTTCGAGGCGGTGGAGTTCGAGGGCATGACGGTCACGCCGTACGTGACCAACAACAACCGGATGGCGTACTCGCTGCGGGCGACCGGGATGCGTGCCCCGGCGGGTGTGGCGAAGAAGGCGGCGGCGTAGCCGCTGAAGGTTGGGGGCGGGGCTGTCTGGTCTTGGCGGACGGCAGCCCCGCCCCCTTGGTGTCTCTTTCCCCTGCTCTGTCGAGAGAGGTAGTGACGTGTCCAAGCGTAGGCGTTCGGCTGCCCCGGCTTCGCCTCGGTGCGAGGTGTGTCAGTCCCGGTTCGACCCGGCCACCGGTGCCGACGGTCGGTGTGCCGGCTGTGTCGGGCAGCTCGTTCTTCCGTTTCCTCCGGTCCGGGATGCGTCGGGCCGGTTCGTGTCGCTGCGGGGTGCGCGATGATGCGCCGGCCGCGTGGCGGGGTGGTGATGGTGACCGCCGGGGATCTGATGGTGGTCCGGCCGAAGCGGTTCGTCCTGCCGATGTGGCTGGTCGTGCTCGGCCTGTTGCTGCGCTGGGCCGCCCGGTTCTGCTGGTGGTGCCTGCGTCACCCGGTCACCGTGGGCCTGGCCGTGGCCGCCGTCGTCCTCTACGTCGAGCACGGCTGGCCGGGCCTGGTGGTGCCGCTGGTGCTGGCGTCGGCGGTGTCGGCGTTGTGGCGGTGGCGTGATGAGGCGTCCTGGTGGCGGTGGTGCGCCGGGCCGCTGCTTGGCCGGTTCCGTCAGGTCTTCGTCTACCGGCGGGCCTGGGACGAGGCGATGACCCTGTGCGGCCTGGCCGCAACGTATGACCACCTGCCGGTCCTGCCGCAGTTGCTGCGGGTGCGCTCGGATCAGGCCCTGGACGTGCTGACCGTGCGCATGGTCCGGGGGCAGACCCCGGCCGACTTCCAACAGGTCACCGCGAACCTCGCGTACGCCTTCGGCCGGCGGCACGCCCGGGTCTACTCCGAGCGGCCCGACACCCCGCCGACCCGTACCGGCTACTGGGCGCTGCCGCTCGGCTGGGTCGACCGGCTGCGGTTCCGTGACCGGCCCACGCTGGTCTACCTGGTGCTCGTCCGCACGGATGCGCTGCGGCCGGTGGTGCCGCCGTTCGACACCCCGGCAGTCCCCGACTTCACGGCGCTCCCGTTGGCGCGGCGGGAGGACCTGGGCACATGGTCGCTGCACCTGCTCGCCACCCATGTGCTGATCGGTGGGGCTACCCGGTCCGGGAAGGGCTCGGTGCTGTGGTCGCTGGTGCGGTCGCTGGCCGGTGGCATCACGTCGGACCTGGTGCGGCTGTGGGTGATCGACCCCAAGGGCGGGATGGAGTTCGCCATGGGCCGGCCGCTGTTCGCCCGGTTCGCGTGCAAGTCGTTCGAGGCCATGGCCGATCTTCTCGACGAGGCCGTGACGGTGATGCGGGAGCGTCAGACCCGGCTCGCCGGCACGGTGCGGGTGCACACGCCGACCGAGGCTGACCCCTTGGTCGTGGTCGTCATCGACGAGATGGCCGCGCTGACGGCGTACCTGCAAGACGTCGACCTGCGTAAGCGCATCGCCGGCTCGTTGGGGTTGCTGCTGTCGCAGGGTGCCGGGGTCGGGGTGCTGGTGGTGGCGGCGTTGCAGGACCCGCGTAAGGAGGTGTTGCCGTTCCGGGACCTGTTCCCGACCCGCATCGCCCTCGGCCTCACCGAGGCCGCTCAGGTTGATCTCGTGTTGGGTGACGGTGCCCGCAACCGGGGCGCCCTCGCCGACCAGATGCCCCGATGGGCCAAAGGCGTCGGTTACGTGATCCTCGACGGCACCCCGGAACCAATGCGGGTCCGGTTCTCCTACGTCACCGACGACGACATCCGCGACCTGGCCCACCGGTACCCGGCCCCGGCCAACGCGGCGGACATCCTCGCCCAGGTCGGCCGGGAATCGACCCCGGAACCGGCCCGGCCGGCGCTGCCCCGGCCCCGACGCGGGCCACTGCTGCCCGACGCGCTACGCACCATCCTCGACGCCGACCAGGGCGAACCCCGATGACCGGCACCGACGGCCGGCGCTTCTACCGGCTGCGTACCCCCGAACCGGTCACCGCCGTGTCCGTCCGCGTCGACCCCGACCGACCCGACCCGTACCCCGTCTATCTGGCGGTCGGTGCGGGCCGGCGGCGGATGTCCCTGACCCCCGATGAGGCATGGGCGCTGTGGCGCTGCCTCTCCGAAGCCGTCGCCACCCTCGGCACCCCTCCCGACTACATCCGCACTGACATCCGACCGGCCCGGAGGTAACCGCCATGACCACCCTTGCCCGCGTCATCAACCGGCTCCGGCGTCCGCTGCGCATCCGGCTCGTCGGCCCCGCCGACCAGACCGCCGCCGCCCTGCACGGCCTCGCGCACATGGTCAACCGCCGCCCCGACATGGCCGACCGGCGCATCCGCATCGACCTCACCATCCGCGAGAAGCCGATGCAGGAGTGGCGATGACCGCACGCACCGAAACCGCCGTACGCCTGGTGATCCTGCTCGCCATCGGCACCATGGCCGGTGCTGCCGCCTTCACCCACGTCCACGACCTGTCCGTCGCCCACGGCCAACCTGACTGGATCGGCTGGGCCAACGCCGTAGCCGTCGAGCTGATGGCGATCTACCTCGGCCTGGAACTCCGCGCTCGTCGTCGTGCGGGTCGGCCCGTCGGCCTGGTCGGCTCGCTCCTGGTGGCGTTCGCCCTGCTGTCCCTCGCCGCCCAGGTCGCCGAAGCCGAACCCTCCGTCTGGGGCTGGACCGTGGCGGCCGTGCCGTCGCTGGCGTTCCTCGCCCTGGTCAAGGTCGTCCTGTCCAACGCCCCCGCCGTGCCGCCGGCTCCCGAACCGGACCAACCCCCGGGCGACTGGTACAAGGTGCCCGAGCAGACCACCACCGACCCGGCACCCGAGCGTCCGGCCGACCCCGTCCCGCCGGCTGTCCCGGCTCCGGCTGCCATCTCCGCCCCGGCGGCCGTGCTGCCACCGCGTGGTGTCGTCCCCTCGAACCGGCCGCACGTCGTCGGGATCATCCGATGACCGCCCCCACCCTGCCGGGCCCCGAACCCGCCGCCCCGACCCCGGTTGCTGTTCCTCGGCCGGGGTCGCGGGCGGCCCGCATGGCGCTACCTCGCTCAGTCGACGTCCTCAAGGAAATCGCCGCCGAGTACGGCGTCTGCGTGCGCCCCCTCGCCATGCGCCGCACCGACCTCGACACCGGCCTGACCGAAGTCATCGACCTGCCCTGTGGTGCCACCCGGGAAGACAAGTGCGCCCCGTGCGCCAAGAAGAACCGCCGGCTGCGGCAGGCCCAAATCCGGGAGGGCTGGCACCGCGATGACGAGCCGTTGCCGCCGCCGGAACCGGCGACCGAGGAACAGAAGGCGCTGATCCTGCTGCGCGGGCATCTGGAGTTCTCCCGTGACGAGGCGTCCCGGGCGTGCCAGTGGTACCAGGTTGAAGACCTCGACGAGGCTATCCGGGAGGTGGAAGAGGCGATTGCGGCCGAAGGGCTCCGGGGACGGGTCGCCCCGCCGCACGTGACCGGCGACGACGACCAGGGCGACGACGACACCGGCCCGCGTCGGAAGCGGTCGACCCGGCGGCGGCAGGATGCTCCCGAGATGCCCCGCCGGAAGGTTGAGCGGCGCACGGTCGGCAGGACGTACACCGCTGCGGACGGCACCACCTACCGGCCGTCGATGTGGCTGACCCTCACCCTCGACTCCTACGGTCCGGTCCGCCCCGACGGCACCCCGGTCAACCCCGACCGGTACGACTACCGCCGCGCAGCCTGGGACGCCGTGCACTTCCCCCGCCTGCTCGATCGGTTCTGGCAGAACCTGCGGCGGTGTGAGGGCTGGAACGTCCAGTACGCCGGCTGCGTCGAGCCGCAACGCCGCTTGGCTCCACACGGGCACTTCGCCATCCGGGGCACCATCCCCCGCGACACCTTGCGCACCGTTGCCGCCGCGACCTATCACCAGGTGTGGTGGCCGGCGGTCGACGTCCAGCAGTACACCGCCGACCGGCCTCCGGTATGGGACGAGCAGGCGGCGGCGTGGGTTGACCCGGTCACCCGGTGCCCGTTGACCACCTGGACGGAAGCCCTCGACGCCATCGACGACGACCCGCACGCGGAACCGGTGCACGTCGTGCGCTTCGGTACCCAGGTCGACGCTCGGGGCGTCATGCCCGGCACCACCGACGCGGAACGGACCATCCGGTACGTCACGAAGTACATCACCAAGCACACCGGCGACGTGCACAAGGCGACCACCGACCGGCAACGCAAACACCTGGACCGGCTGTGGCGGGAACTGCGCGTGACGCCCTGCACCGACCGGTGCGCGAACTGGCTGCTCTATGGCGTCCAACCGAAGAAGGCGAACGCGAAGCTCAAGCCGGGCCGCTGCAAGGGGAAGGTTCACCAGCGGGACACCCTCGGCATCGGCGGCCGGCGCATCCTCATCTCCCGCGACTGGTCCGGCAAGACGCTCAGCGACCACAAGCACGATGTCCGGGCCTGGGTGCGATCGCTGCTCGGTGTCACGGTCGGCTTGGACGGGCTCGACGACCAGGGCGCCACCGTCGAACCGGTCCGGCACGCCTGGGAACTCGCCCGGCCCGATGACCCCGACGTGCCGGCCATGGCTCATCGGCTGCTGCGGTCGATCAGCGAGCGTGCCCGCTGGCGCTCCGAACTGCTCGCCGCCAAGGACCGCGCCGCGCAACTCCCCGACGACGGATCAGCAACGGGAACGGGCGACACAACGGGGGAGGAGCTATGACGGTGGTGAACGATGGGCTCTGGACGGTGCGGGAGGTGGCGGCCTACCTGCGGGTGCCGCAGGAAACGCTGTACCGCTGGCGCAAGGTTAAGTACGGTCCGCCGGCGGCCCGGGTCGGTCGACACCTGCGGTACGAACCGGAATCGGTCCGGGCCTGGGTACGCGCGCAGGCGGCGGCCTGATGGGGCACGTGGAAGATCGCTGGTACAAGGTGATCCGGCACCCTGGCGGCCGGAAGGAACGGATCAAGTCGGATCTGTTCGGCAAGGGGATGCGCTACCGGGTGCGGTACATCGGCCCGGACGGTCGGGAACGCAGCCAGTCCTTCCCCGACCGGGCCAAGCGCGATGCTGACGCCTTCCTCGTCTCCACCGAGACGGACAAGCTCCGGGGCTCCTACGTCGACCCGTCCGCCGGCCGGATCACCTTCGCTGAGTACGCCGAGAACTGGTTGCGGACCCGTGCCTTCGACGAGTCGACCCGGGAGAGCACCGAGTTCCGGGTACGCAAGCACCTGGTGCCCTTCTTCGGCTCTCGGCAACTGGCCGCGATCAAGCCGGGCCATGTCCGGGAGTGGGACGCCGGGATGGTCGGCAAGCTGGCTCCAGCGACCCGGGCCGTGGTGTTCGCCCACCTGCGGACCATCCTCGGCGCGGCTGTCGATGACGAGCGGATCGCCAAGAACCCATGTTCGGCTGCGTCGGTCAAACCGCCTCGACCGGTGCAACGTCGCGTCGTTCCCTGGCGGGCCGACGAGGTTTCGGCAATCCGCGGTGGCCTCGCTGAGCGTTACCGCCCGATGGTCGACCTGGGGGCTGGCTGCGGGATGCGGCAGGGCGAGATCTTCGGCCTGGGCGTTGATGACGTCGATCTCGTCTCGGGCTGGGTGCACATCGTCCGTCAGGTCAAGGTGGTTCGCTCCCGGCTGGTCTTCGGCCTGCCCAAGAACGACCGGGACCGCCGGGTGCCGCTGCCGGACTCGGTAGCCCAGTCACTCAAGGCCCATGCCCAGAAGTACGACCCGCTTTCGATCACCCTGCCGTGGGAGGACCCGTTCAGCGACGAGCGGGTGACGGTGCCGCTGATCTTCACCACCACGCGCCGGGGTGCGATCAAGCGGGCCACCTTCGACGGCAAGAGTTGGCGACCAGCGGTGGAAGCGGCCGGCATCGTCCCGACCCGGGCGACCGGGATGCATGCGCTTCGCCACTTCTACGCCTCGGCGCTGCTCGACGCAGGGGAGAGCATCAAGGCCCTTGCCTCGTACCTGGGGCACTCCGACCCCGGCTTCACGCTCCGCGTCTACACCCACCTGATGCCCGCCAGCGAGGAACGCACCCGCAATGTGATCGACGATCTCTTCATGGTGAAGTAAACAGCCTCTTCGTTTTTTGTCAATTTCGCGACAGGAGGAATGTGGTCACAAGGTGCTGAACTGCAGCCTTTGGGTGTACGAGGCGACACTGCTTGCCTGTCTATGGCCGCTTTGATCGTTTACAGTGGGTAACGTGGCCGGATCTCTGACTATCGGTGTGCAGCCAGTCCACATCTATCAACGCAGGTTCGACTCGCAAGACCTGGCTGTTGCCCTCCGCAACTCTCACCTCTACTTAATATCGCGACGCCCTCGGGTTCGCCTGGATGGCGAAACCGCCACCTGGAATCGCTCTGGTGTCAAAGTGGTGGCGTTCGGTCGCCATGAGGGTAGGGAATCGGTTTGGAGTGAGGAGATCCATCTTTATCCGCCCGAGGGTGGCTCTATCGAGGATTTCCGCGTCCATGCCGATGGCAGTTATTTCTCGCTTCGGGTTGCAGGGCGAGCGATACACGGAGACGCGTGGGCTCTTGCTAGCTTCCACTCGAACGCGGCGGAACATATTGCGGGGCAAGAGGTCGTGTACGCTGGGAAGGCGTACGGCCGCGATGGCTCTAGCAATGCTTGGGAGCGGACGCAGAAGCACGTCAAGCTGCAAAGAATATACGAGGATCACCTGGCTGACGGATGGGATGTTTTCCTTTCCCCGCTAGAGGTTGAGTATATGAAAATGGGATCGGATGATCATATCGATGATTCCGATGATGGTCCAGATTTGATGGGCGGCTATTATGGTGTCTACATGGATCTTCCTAATAGGATTCTCGCTCCCACTATCGATCTCGCGGAGCACGGTCTGATCTCATACTTCGTCCCGCACTACAATGAGAATTTGCTTGAGTGGTGTGCGGCGGAGCCCACCAAAGATATGCGGTTGATGCGTTCAGGCGGATTCAGGCTGTTGCAAATCCATTTCAATGGCTGGAATGGCCTCTCGCGGTTCTATTCGCGGCAAGAGCCCGCGAGGGTTCGAAGTCATCTCATATCACATGACCTTCCTCCTCGGCCAGATAAGACAATTCGTCGAGGAATAGGTGTTAAGGACCTTACAAGCTGGAGGGCGAAAGCTAGCCTGGTGCCGCATGGTCATAATATATTTGCGCAACATGCGGAGCAGGCCGGCGTCATCCTGCGGGCCTTCGGTGATGCCGCACCGGAAGTGCGTCGTCCACCCGAAGTTGTCTTCTGATTTGACTTAACGCTGGGTGGCTTCCTCTCCTTCGGTGTTCCCGTGTGTTCCTCGTTCCCCGCAAAGAAAGGTGTCGGGACGGCCTGATGACGGCCTGCGGCGTCTGTAGCTAGATTCCGCCCCTGATCAGAGGTTTGCAGTGGTCTTAATCCGGCGTACAGGTCGACTCGTCCGTCGCCCACCAGCTCAGAGCCGTGATCAAGGCTCTGAGCTGGTGCTATGTTCGGGCGTCGATGGTCGTCGTTGGTCAACTTTGGCCGGCGTTTGAAACCCCCCCCATGACGCCCTGAGCGAGCGCTCAGCGGACTCGGTCTGGCCTACGCCCTGCCTTGTGGCGCCGACTACTGGCCGAAGGTGTATCGCAGGTCGGCGTTGATCAGTTGGTTGAGCCGCTTGCGCAGGTGGCCGAGGAGCGAGGCGTCGGGCAATGGTTCGGTGACCAGCAGACGCCAGCGCACCAGGCTGCCAGACCGGCCATCGGAGGCCAGCTCGAACCGCACCTGGGCGTCCGGCCGGCGGGGCCAGAGGGACGACCAGACGACTAGGTCCGGGTAAGCGGCCTCCAGCACCCGGGGCGGCTGCTCGTCGTCGAGCAGCAGGAGCCAGGGGCGGGTGGGGTCCCGCGGGTGGGTGAGCGCCTCGAACACGATCGCGGGCGGCGGCGGTTGCGCACGTTCGCGGTTACCCACCTCATGCCGGGCCAGCTCGGTCACGACGGCTGTCTCCCTGTCCCGATGTCTGCGCCATCATTGGACCACGCAATCCCTGGGCGGGCGCTGAGGACAGGCGCCGGGGCACGCGTCTGGTCGCGATGGTCAAGATTGACGGGGAGCGGGAGCGCAAGCCCTAGACCGTGTTGGTCTTGAGTCAGCGGCTTCCTGGTGCGGCGATCAGGGTCGACGGCCACAGCCTTGAGTTCTGCCTACGCCAAATGGTCGCCGCGCTTCATGAGCACTTCCCGGACGAACTCGCGTTGGCCTGAGCTCTGCCGACGTGGGGGCGGTGGCCCGGTGGCTGTCGGCGGCTTGCCGCAGGCGCTACGCCACTCCTACGCCCCGGTGCCGTGCAGTGACCGGTGAAGCGGTAGTTGATCTGCCAGCGCAGCCAGCGGCCCCGGGCGAGGCGTACGGCCGGCGGGCGACGGTGTCGGCGGGGCATGCCCCGGGCCGACGGGATCACCTCGACGCGGATGTGGTCCCCGTCGTGACGGAGCTGGACGGCATCGCGGGCTGGCACGCCGTCGTGCAGGCGGGCATGCGGTTGAAACCCGTCCCGCTCGTGCATGGTGACTTCATGGCCACGATGTCCACCCGATCGATCCTGCCTGCTCCCTGGTCGCCGGACAATCCGATACCGCTCCCGTGGGCGTGCAGGTAGCGACGCATGGGCTCGCTGGTCGCGAGGTTGCCGACGGTGTGACAAGTCTGAGCCGTATTCGGACTCGGCTCAGACTTGTCACACCGGTGCCCCGCCCATCCTTAAATGCGATTCCGGGACAGCCGTCGGAGAATGGTCAGCTGCGTGCCTCCAGCCAGCGGTAGCTCAGGATGACACCGATGGCGGGGCATTCCCTGCGGGAGATGCGGGTCGCCGACGTTCCCGTGTTCTTCCATTCCCCGTAGTAGTCCTGGCCGTTCGAGCAGTGGATGCCCACCCGATGTGTTCCGGTGCCCGACGTGCACTTCGTCGTGCCACCGATCCCCACGCCGTCCTCGTAGATGGTCGCGACCTCGCAGTTGCTCGGGAACGCGTGTGCCGGCGTTGCTCCCACCAGCCCGGCCGCACCGACCATGACGACCACCGCGACCCGGCCGAGTTGACGGCGGACGCCATGAGTCACCAAACTCTTCATTTGCTTTCTCCTCGCCTGCGGGAAAGGACTCGGCGGACGCCGAGGTTCCACATTGAGGATCCCCGTGTATCGTCGTACGACTGCCTGTGACCTTAGCAATCGATGCGGTTTGCGGCCAGGCCCGGGCGCGCACAATTCTTGTCGGATCGTCGCGACAGCGTTTCTGGCGCTGAAAGACAACGCAGAATGGCATGCACGGACAACGCCGGCCGTTGACTGCGGGACTTTCGTGCCATTCCGACCTGCCGCACCGCCAGCACGTCCGTGTCAGTCGTGGTCACGGCAGCCGAGCTGGTCGCCGATCTCCTTCGGGATGCCGTACGGGCTGCACTCCAGCGCGCTGCCCTCGCCGATCTTCTTCCACCCGCCCGCCGAGTGCTCGAACAGCAGCACCCCGTCCCCCTGCTGCGACGGGTCGACGGCGAGGACCCCGGCGGTCGCCCACTGCCGGGCGCATGTGATGTGGTCGGGGTCGATCCGGTGGGTCTTCCTGTCCAGCCCGGACACCTGCTGGAGGGTCGCTGCACCCACCGGGCAGGCCGCTCGGGTGGCCGCCGGGGTGGCGGACGCCGTGCCGCGCGTCGGCGGCGGGCTGCCGGCGGACGAGGGGACGGCGGTGCCGCCGGGCGGGAGCGACGCGGCGTCCGAACCGGCCACCGGGCCGGGGGAACCGGAGCCGGCCACCGGACCGGCCGGCGCGGGGTCGCAGGCGGCCAGTGCCGCCAGCAGAGCCAGGGGTACGAGGGCGCGCAGGGTGTTCAGGAACATCGTTCCTCCAGATCGGATGTCGCCGGGACTCTGTGGAGTACACCCCTGGGCGTTGGTGCGGGTTGACCGCTGTCGGGCATCCGATCGGGCGTGTGGTCGCGGTGCAACGAGTCGTGTGGCAACGAGTCGTGTGGCAACGAGTCGTAGTGCGACGACAGGAGCGTCCGGGCGTCGACGACGCCCGGACCACCCGTCTGTTCAGCTCAGGTGGTGCACACGCGACCCCCGTCGGCGGCCAGGCTGGCGAGGGAGCACACCTTCAGCAGCGGATAGTGCGGCCCCATCACGGTGGCGGCCGTCTCCGCCGTGCTGTCCACCGGCACGTTCTGGGTGGCGTGCGGGAATCCGGCCACCGGCAGCAGGTTCCGCAGCAGCACCATGTGCGGGGCCACCGGGTACGAGACGGAGAACGGCAGGAAGGTCGCGTCGGCCACCGCCTCGATGGCCGCCCGCTGCTGCTCCCGACCGAGCACGTACGTGTAGTAGCCGTGCCGGTCGAGGCGGGTGTCGTCGTCGTAGCGGCAGCCCAGACTGGCCGGCGCGTCGGCGAACCGGTTGATCACGACGGGCTTGACCTGGCCGCCGAGGTTGGTGCACATCGAGAAGTAGCGCAGGTCGGCGTGTCGGCGCGGCCAGACGCCCGGATGGTTGCCGGCGACCGCCCGCGGTGCCCGACCCCGGATCACCAGCACCTGGTCCGCCGCAGGCGGGGTGACCCAGGTCCCGAGGTAGGCGTTGTCCGGGTTGGGGGCGAGGTTCTCCACCTCCGACGTCCGGGTGAAGAGCTTCTGCCCGGTCTCCTCCGGATGCCCCGGCCCACCCGGATGCCCCGGCCCACCTGGCCCACCTGGCCCACCTGGCCCACCTGGCCCACCGGGTCCACCGGGTCCACCTGGCCCGCCGGGTCCACCTGGCCCGCCGGGTCCACCTGGCCCGCCGGGTCCACCTGGCCCACCGGGTCCACCGGGCCCGCCGGGTCCACCCGGGCCGCCGGGATGACCAGGACCGCCGGGGCCGGGGCCGCCGGGATGGCCGGGCCCGCCCGGTCCACCGGGGTGGTGTCCCGGTCCGTCCGGTCCGCCGGGATGCCCCGGCCCGTCACCGGGGCCGCCTGCCCCGGACAGCCCCGCCTCGCGGGCGTTCGGAGTCGCCGGGGTGGTGGTGGGGGTGCCGCCGCCTCCCGGGGGGCAGGGCGGCAGGGTCTGCGACACCCCGTCGAGGGTGAGGGTCATGGTGGGCAGGACGACGGTCGCGTCGCCACCGGCCGGCAGGTAGACCCGGAAGATGACCGATGCCTTCGCGCCGGGCAGGGCGTCCTCCCGGGCCAGGGGCATCCGGTTGGTCTGCCCGAAGGTCACGTCGTGGGTGATGGTGAGGGTGAACTTTCCACCCGGCGCGGCACCGGTCTGCCACGGATTCCTGCTGCCCGCGTCCGGCGTGATGAGGTAATCCGGCATGCTGGAGCTGACACCATTGCGGGTGAAGTAGGTGGGCTTGTCGTCGTACACGTTGAAAGATGCGTACCTGGCGTCGGGGAAGGTTCCGGAAAGGGTGATTTCCAGGCCCGGCGTGACCGGATAGATGGTCGACCAGTAGGTGGCGGCGGTGTCCGGCCAGTAGGCGTTCAGGCTCGTCGCCCCGTACTTCGACGACCAGGCGCAGGTGGGCATGGTGACGCCGGAGCCGACGGCGCGTTCTGCCTCGGCGGGGGCGGCTACCAGGGGGGCGGTCAGCGCGAGTAGCCCTGACAGCAACAGAAACCGCCGACGCGTGGCCCGCGTCGCAGGTGCGGATACGGAGAGTGGCATGCGTCGACTTGATCAGAAACATGTGTCGACATAGTTACTTTCACGGTCAATTATCGTTGCTGGGGCGCGCGTTTTCGGCCAATCTGTGATTACTATTTCCCGGCAGTGGAGATTATTTCGGAAAAGCCAGTTCCAGGGGGTCTGGTCGGCTGCTGCGGTGGAGTGTGGACAGAGGTCGGGATTCACCCGCTAATCGGGTCTTCCGTCCCGTACGGCGGAGGCCCGGCCCGCACGGCCGCGCCCCCGCCGTACGGGTCAGGCCTCCGTCGGAACCGGGGTCAGCAGCGCCGCGATCCGGCCGGCCACCCCCGGCGCGTGCAGGTGCAGCCGGGCGACGTTGACGGTGTCCGTGCCGATCACGGCGAGCAGGGCCTGCTCGCTGACCGCGTAGACGCTCAGGTAGCCGCCCTGGTTGCGGACCGTCGACTGTTGGAAGTCGCCCTGGTCGAGCCGCATGCCCACCTGCCGCCCGAGGCCGAAGGTGGTCGCGGCGAGCGCGGCCAGGTCGTTCGGGTCCACCTCGTTCTGCAGGTTGTGCGTGATGAGCAGGCCGTCGACGCCACCCAGGACGCAGCCCTGCACCCCGGGGATCTCGTGCCTGAGCTCCGCCAGCTCACGACTGATCGCCGGGTACGGCAGCGAGCGGTCCCCGGCCAGCGACGGCGGGAGCGGCCGGGCGGCAGGCGGGGCGGCGAGGCGGGACGCGCGGGCGGCGCGGGCCGAGCGGCGGGGCAGGGCGGTCTCGGTCTTGTCTGCGGTCACAGTTCCAGGCTCTCCTCGATGGTGCGCAGCTGGTGCCGGGCCATCGCCAGGTTGGCCCGGCTCTTGCTCACCATCAGGTAGAGGAAGAGGCCCTTGCCGGTGCGGCCGGTCAGCGGGCGGATCAGATGGTACTGGCTGCCGAGGGTGATCAGGATGTCCTCGATCTCGTCCTCGATCTTGAGCATCTCCAGGGTGCGCATCTTGGCGCGGACGACGTCGGTGTTGCCGGCGGCGGCGACGGTCAGATCTATCTCGCCGGTGCCGCCGGCCACGCCGAGGGTCATGCCGCTGCTGTAGTCGACGAGCGCCACCCCGATCGCTCCGTCGATATTCATCGCGTTCTTCAGGGCGACGTCCAGGCTAGCCACGGTGGTGTTCTCCCGGTTCGGCAGGGCGGCGCCGTCGACATCGTCGTCGTCCCGCCCAGGTGGCGGGCGATGGCAGCGCCGCAAGAGGTCTGACGAGGCTCGCACACACCCCGGGTCGGTCGCATCCGGGGCCGCCGCATCGGGGCTGTCCGGGCGACCCGGGCCGGCCAGCGGTCCCGCCGGGGGGACCGGGTGAGGGATGGTCCATCTCGGGGGTGAGCTGATACCAGGTACCTCATCCGGATGGTAGGGCCGGAAGTCCCCGACCCGTCGGCCACCGCGCGCCGCGGCCCGGCGGCTGTCCCGCAACGCCGTCCAGGTGCCACGCGCGGTGCGGGCACCCGGGCATCGCCCCCCCGGAGGGACACCGTCGCCGTGGCGCAGCGCGGACACGTCGCCGCTATGATCACGACGTTCGATTCCGCCGGAGGCGTCCGGCGTCGTACCACCGGCTTTTCGGCCCACCCCGCGCGGCGTCGCGTCGGCCCCGCAAGCCGGGCCGACGCGGTCTCGCGCGGGGCCGGTTCCGGCGACGTCCGGGCAGGTCGGGAGCAATTTCGCGGTTTCGCCTCCGGGACCGTCGAGCACGTCTACTGTGGATGTGGTCGCGACCAATTGCGGCGATCCGGTGGCGGTCGGGCTGCGCCCGGTGCACAGTGATCTCATGAACGACAGCGGAAGTGGTGGGCACTACTACTGGTGCACCCGACACCACCGGGTCGAGACCGATGCCGACGTGTGCCCTGCCAAGCACGTTCTCGGACCGTATCCCTCGGCTGCCGACGCGGAGAACGCCCTGCAGAAGGTGCAGGAGCGCAACGAGGCGTGGGAGGCCGAAGACGCCCGCTGGGCCGGGGAGGGCAACTGAACGGCGCGGGACGGCCCGCGTCGAGGACTCCGTGCCTCCGTGAGGAGGCACGCGGGAGCATGTCCCCAAGGAGGGAACCGAGATGGCCGAAGCAGCACAGGCCACCACCCGCCCGGCCGCGACGAAGACCGCCGCCGCGCAACGGACCGCAGGCGCGACCCGGAGCACCGCGGCCCGCCGCTCGACCACGACCACGGCTGCGGCCCGCAAGGCGTCGGCCGGCCGGGCCACGGCGAGCGCGGCGGGCGCCGGCTCGGGCCGGACCCCGTCCACCGGCACCGCCAGGAAGACGGCCGGCACGGCGACGAAGGCCCCGGCCGCCAGGAGCACCGCGTCGAAGGCTCCCGCCTCGAAGTCGACGGCCAAGAAGGCCCCTGCGGCCCGCAGCGCCGCGTCGAAGGCCCCCGCCTCGAAGTCGACGGCGAAGAAGGCCCCGGCGAAGAAGGCCCCGGCGAAGAAGGCCGCCAGCAAGACCACCGCCGCCGCCCGGAAGACCGTCGGGGCGGCCAAGAAGACCACGGCCGCCGCCCGGAGCACCGCGGCGAAGAAGACCACCACGGCGAAGCGGACCACCGCTGCGGCGGCGAAGAAGACCACCGCGACCGCCCGGACCGCGGCCAAGAAGGCCACGGCCGGGAAGACGACATCGCCCGCCAGGAAGACGACATCGCCCGCCAGGAAGGTGACACCCGCCAGGAAGACGTCACCCGCCGCGAAGAGCACGGCTGCCAGCAGAGCCACGGCCGTGAAGAAGACGTCACCTGCCAAGAAGACGACGCCCGCGAAGAAGACGGCGGCCCGCAGGACCACGGCGGCGACGAAGAGCATGCCCGCGAAGACGACGACGACGGCGAAGCGGACCACGACCGCGAAGAAGACCACCGCGGCCACGAAGGCCCCGGCCCGCAAGTCGACCGCCAAGACCGCACCCGCGTCGAAGTCGACCGCGAAGGCGGCGCCGGCCCGTAAGACGAGCGCGTCGGCCACCCGCAAGGCGGCGGCGACGAAGACCACGGCCACGACCGCCCGCAAGGCCACCGCCCGCAAGGCCACCGCCGGTAAGGCGTCCGCGCGGACGGCGGCGGCGCGGGCCACCGTACCGGCGCGCGCCCGCAGGACCACCGGCTGACCGTACGGAGCCTGTGGCCCGATCGCCGACGAGCGGATCACGCGGCACGCTGCCAGGATTGACCCCGTGGTCATCCGACGTGTGCTCGCGCCCCGCATCGACTTCGGCGCGCTGCGCCGTGAGCTGGGACTGCCTGACGGCTTCCCGGCCGCGGCGCAGCGCGAGGCGGACCAGGCGGCCGAGGCCCCACCGCCCGTCGTGACCGACCGTACCGACGTCCCGTTCGTCACGGTCGACCCCGCCACCTCCCGCGACCTGGACCAGGCGATGCACCTCAGTCGTCGGCCCGGCGGCTACCGGGTGCGGTACGCCATCGCCGACGTCGCCACCCACGTACGCCCCGGTGGGCCGCTGGAGGAGGAGACCTGGCGGCGTGGGCAGACCGTCTACCTGCCCGACGGCAACGTGCCGCTGCACCCGCACACCCTCAGCGAGGGGGCCGCCAGTCTGCTGCCCGACGTCGACCGGGCGGCCGTGCTGTGGACCATCGACCTCGACGCCGACGGGGCCACCGTCGCCGTCGGGCTGGAACGCGCCCTGGTACGCAGCCGCGCCAAGCTGGACTACCCGGGCGTGCAGGTGGCCGCCGACGCCGGCCGGCTGCCCGACCCGATCGCGTTGCTGCCCGAGATCGGTACCCTGCTCACCGCCCGTGGCCTGCGTCGGGGCGCGATCAACCTGCCCCTGCCCGAGCAGGATGTCGAGCCCGACGGGGACGGGTGGCGGCTGGTGCTGCGCGGTCCCGGCCCGATGGAGGACCACAACGCCCAGATCTCCCTGCTCACCGGGATGGCGGCGGCGGACATCATGCTGGCCGGCCGGATCGGGCTGCTGCGTACCATGCCGGCCCCGAAACCGGAGGCAGTGGCCCGGCTGCGCGCGGCGGCGGTCCCGTTGGGCGTGCACTGGCCCGACGGGGTACGGGTCGGCGAGGTGCTGGCCGGGTTGGACGCCTCCCAGCCCCGGGCCGCCGCCTTCGTCGACCAGGCGGCCGAGCTGATGCGCGGCGCGGCGTACACGGCGTTCGACGGTGAGCTGCCGGAGCAGCCGGAACACGGCGGGGTGGCCGCCGCGTACGCCCACGTCACCGCCCCGCTGCGCCGGTTGGCCGACAGGTACGCCACGGAGGTGTGCCTGGCCCTGCACGAGGGCCGCGAGGTGCCGCAGTGGGCCCGGTCGGCGCTGCCCCGGCTGCCGGAGGTGATGGCCTCGACCGACCGGACGGCGGGGGCGGCCACCCGGGGCGCGATCGACCTGGCCGAGGCGGTGCTGCTGGAGCACCGGGTGGGGGAGACGTTCTCGGCGGCGGTGCTGGACACCGACGCGCCCCCGAACGGCCCGACGAAGCCCGGCCGGGTCCCCGGCGGGACGGTGGCGTTGGACGATCCGCCGGTACGGGCCCGCTGCACCGGGGAGCTGCCGCGGGGTGAGCGGGTCACCGTACGCCTGGTCACCGCCGACCCGGTCGGCCGCAAGGTGCTCTTCGAACGGGCCTGAACCCGGTCCCGGCGGGTCCGGTCGCCGGCCCGGGGCGGTGCCGCACGGCGGGGCGGTCAGCGTCACAGCGCCTTGCGCTGCTGGTGGCGTGGCGGTTTGCGAGGATGACGCCATGGCATACGACGCGAGCACCCTCCCCGACGTGTCCGGGCTGACCGTCGGCATCATCGGCGGCACCGGCGACCAGGGACGGGGGCTGGCCTACCGGTTCGCCCGCGCCGGCCAGCGGGTGCTGATCGGGTCCCGCTCCGCCGACCGGGCGGCCGAGGCGGCGGCCGAGATCGCCGCGCTGCCCCGGCTGCCCGCCGGGGTCGACGTGACCGGCGCGGACAACGACGAGGTGGCCCGCCGTAGCGACGTGGTGGTCGTCGCGGTGCCGTGGGACGGGCACGCGGCCACCGTCGGCGCGCTGGCCGGGCCACTGGCCGGCAAGATCGTCGTGGACTGCGTGAATCCGCTCGGCTTCGACAAGCAGGGCCCGTACGCGCTGCCGGTCGCCGAGGGCAGCGCGGTGCAGCAGGCGGCGGCCCTGCTGCCCGACTCCCGGGTCTGCGCGGCGTTCAACCACGTCAGCGCGCCGCTGCTGGCCGACCCGGAGATCGACCGGATCGACCTCGACGTGCTGATCTGCACCGAGGAACGGGAACTGGTCGACATCGTCGGCGCGTTGGCCGCCCGGATCCCCGGCATGCGCGGCATCTACGCCGGCCGGCTGCGCAACGCCCACCAGATCGAGGCGTTCACCGCCAACCTGATCGCCATCAACAAGCGCTACAAGGCCCACGCCGGCATCCGGGTCACCGACCTCTGATCCACCACCCGCCGCGATCCTGGAGGGGAAGTGCCCCCGGCGGGGCCGGCTCCCTCCACGATCGCGGCGGGTGCGGTCGTGCGGTGGGGCGCGGTGGTCAGAAGTTGGTGTCGACGCCGGCCTTCCTGCAGGCGGAGTTCGCCATCGCGCTGGTCTTCTGGAACTCGGGGGCGTCGGCGGCGGTGTCCAGGTTCGCCGCGGTCGCTGCCCGGCCGGACGCGACCCCGAACGCGGCCAGCGCGGTGACCGCCTCGCTGGCGGGGGCGCCGGCGGTGGCCTTCGCCAACTTCTGCGCCATCTCCGTGTAGGCCTTGCGGATGGTCGGCGTGAGGTCGCCACCGGACGTCGCGGCCTTCATCACGTCGACCTTCATGGTGTCGGCGATCTTCTTGGCCGTCGTGCAGAGCTTCTTGTCGGCCGCCGGGTCGGCGGCGGCGGTCGGGCCGCCGGTGCTCGGGTCGGTGGTGGTCGGGTCGGTGGCGGCCGACGGGGCGGCACTGGTGGCAGACGCGTCGGCGGACGTCGACGGTGCGGCAGTGGTCGACGGTTCCGCCTCGCTGCACGCCGCGAGGGCCAGCACGGAGACACAGGTCAGGACGACTGTTGACAAGCGAACATGATCCACGGGCGGAACCCTAGCCGTTCCCGCCGCACCAGGGGACCCCCGCCCACGGTGGCTCGTTCCAGGACGGTGGGGCGGGGGCACCGCCCCACCGCCCGTACTCAGAAGGTGTGCTCGGTGGCGGGGAACTCGCCGCCGCGTACCTCGTCGGCGAACCGGCGGGTCGCCTCGGTCAGCGCCCCGGCCAGGTCGGCGTAGCGCTTGACGAACCGGGGGGCCTTCCCGGTGCGCAGCCCGGCCATGTCCTGCCAGACCAGCACCTGGGCGTCGGTGTCCGGGCCCGCGCCGATGCCGACCGTGGGGATCGCCAGTTCGGCGGTCACCCGCTTGGCGACCTCGCCCGGCACCATCTCCAGCACCACCGCGAACGCACCCGCGTCGGCCACCGCCCGCGCGTCGGCGAGCACCTCGTCGGCGGTGTCACCGCGCCCCTGCACCCGGTAGCCGCCCAGGGTGTGCTCGCTCTGCGGGGTGAAGCCGATGTGCGCCATCACCGGGATGCCCGCCCCGGTGATCGCCGCGATCTGGTCGGCGCAGCGCCGGCCGCCCTCCAGCTTCACCGCGTGGCAGCCGCCCTCTTTCATGAACCGCACCGCCGTGCGCAACGCCTGCGTCGGACCCTCCTCGTACGAGCCGAAGGGCAGGTCGCCGACGACCAGGGTGTGCCGGGTCGCCCGGACCACGGCGCGGACCAGTGGCAACAACTCGTCGACCGTCACCGGCAGGGTGGTCTCGTAGCCGAATACGTTGTTCGCCGCCGAGTCGCCGACCAGCAGCGCGGGAATCCCCGCCTGGTCGAAGATCCCGGCCGTGTACTGGTCGTACGAGGTGAGCATGGCCCACCGGTCGCCGCGCTCCTTGGCGGCGATCAGGTCGCGGGTGCGGACCCGGCGGGTGGCCGGCCCGCCGTACAGGGCGGTCACCTCGGTCGGGGTGGACTCCACCATGACTGTCTCCTTTCCTCGAGGCCGCTGTCGCGGTCCCCGGGTTCTGCCGCGATCGTCGCACCGCGCGACTGGTCGACGGCAGGGAACAGTGCAGGATTTCACTCCGCCGGGGCGACGCCGACCGACCGTGGCCGGCCGGCGTCGGGGTGCCCGACCGACCCGGGTCGGTCGGGCTGTGCTGCTCAGCCGACCGGGTCGGTCGGTTCCGGGTGCTCAGCCGAGCGGGTCGGTCGGTTCCGGGTGCTCAGCCGTCCTCGCGCCAGCGGTTGGTGATCGGCAGCCGACGGTCGCGGCCGAACGCCTTCATCGAGATCTTGGTGCCCGGCGCGGACTGCCGACGCTTGTACTCGGCGGTGTCCACCAGCCGCAGCACCTTGTCGACCACCGCCGGGTCGTGGCCGGACTCGACCAGACCCGCCCGGCCCAGGTCGCCGTCGACGTAGCCGATCAGGATCGGGTCCAGCACGTCGTAGTCGGGCAGGCTGTCGCTGTCGAGCTGGCCGGGGCTCAGCTCGGCCGACGGGGGCTTGCCGATGGAGTTCTCCGGGATCGGCGGGGTCTCGCCCCGGCGGGCCGCGTCGGCGTTGCGCCACTTCGCCAGCCGCCAGATCAGCGTCTTCCAGACGTCCTTGACCGGGTTGAACCCGCCGACCGAGTCGCCGTAGAGGGTCGAGTAGCCGACCGCCAGCTCGCTCTTGTTGCCGGTGGTGAGGACCAGGTGGCCCTCCTGGTTCGACAGTGCCATCAGGATCACCCCGCGCACCCGGGCCTGGAGGTTCTCCACCGCCACCCCGGACAGCGAGATGTTCGCCAGGAAGGTGTCCACCATCGGCTGGATCGGCTCGACCCGGTAGTCCAGGCCGGTGCGCTTGGCGAGGTCCTCCGCGTCGGCCCGGGAGTGCTCCGAGGAGTGCTGGCTGGGCAGTGACACCCCGACCACCCGCTGCGGCCCGAGCGCGTCGACGGCCAGCGCGGCCACCACCGCCGAGTCGATGCCGCCGGACAGGCCCAGCACCACCGAGGGGAACCGGTTCTTGTTGACGTAGTCGCGCAGGCCCAGCACCAGCGCCTGCCACACCTCGGCCTCGTCGGCCACCGGGGCCAGCGTGCCGCCGTCGGCCGCCGGCCCGGTCGGGGCCGCCGGCACCACCTCGACGGTACGGCGGACCACCCGCATCCCGTCGGCGAGATCCTCGGTGTCGGCGGCGTGCGGGCCCGCCCCGGCCAGCTCCACGTCGTGCACGAGCAGGTGCTCGACGAACTGCGGCGCGCGGGTGAGCAGCTCGCCGTCGGGGGTGACGATCATCGAGTCACCCTCGAAGACCAGCTCGTCCTGGCCGCCGACCATGTTGACGTACGCGATGGGCGCACCGGCCTCGGCGGCCCGGCGGCGCACCAGCGGCAGCCGGACGTCGTCCTTGTTCAGCTCGTACGGCGAGCCGTTGATGTTGACCACCAGGCCGACGCCGGCCTGCCGGGCCACCGCGAACGGGCCGCCGGCCTGCCACAGGTCCTCGCAGATGGTCAACGCCACGTCCACCCCGCCCACCCGGACCACGGTCAGGGTGTCGCCGGGCACGAAGTAGCGGTCCTCGTCGAAGACGCCGTAGTTGGGCAGGTGGTGCTTGAAGTAGGTCGCGACCACCTCGCCCCGGTGCAGCAGCGCGGCGGCGTTGCGGGCCCCCCGGCCCGGCTGGGCGTCCCCGCTGACCTGCGGCGGACCGTCGGCGTCCAGGTAGCCGACCACGACCGGCAGGTCGCCGAGACCGTCGGCGGCCAGGTCGGCGGCGAGCTGCCGCAGCGCGGCCTGCGAGGCGGCGACGAAGGAACGACGGAAGACCAGGTCCTCGACCGGGTAGCCGGTGAGCACCATCTCCGGGAAGGCGACCAGTTGGGCGCCGGTGTCGGCGGCCCGCCGGGTCCAGGCGCGGATCAGCTCGGCGTTGCCGGCCGTGTCGCCGACGGTCGGGTTGACCTGGCACAGGGCCAGACGCAGGGTGGGCATGCCCTCATCTTGCCCCAGCCGCGGCCGGTCGACCCGGCGGCTGCGGCGAGACGCCGGCCACCCTTTCGTCGCGCCCGGCCGGCCCGCCCCTGGTGGCGGGGCCGCCCGGCGATCCGGCCGTCGGGACACCGCAGGACGGGCGGCGGCAGGTCGCGTAACGTCTGCTTAACCAGGCCGGTGAAGACTGGGCGGTCAGGACGGACCGGCCGACCGGTGCCGGACGTACGTGGCGAGGGGTTGGGGAAGTGGACCGTCAGCAGGAGTTCGTCCTCCGTACGCTGGAAGAGCGGGACATCCGGTTCGTCCGGCTGTGGTTCACCGATGTGCTGGGCACGCTCAAGAGCGTCTCCGTCGCCCCGGCGGAGCTGGAGGCGGCCTTCGAGGAGGGCATCGGGTTCGACGGCTCGGCCATCGAGGGCTTCGCCCG
This sequence comes from Micromonospora sp. WMMD723, assembly GCF_049863385.1. NCBI lineage: Bacteria > Bacillati > Actinomycetota > Actinomycetes > Micromonosporales > Micromonosporaceae > Micromonospora > Micromonospora sp. WMMD723. The sequence continues at coordinate 208,627 of NZ_JBMKNR010000001.1, read as the reverse complement.
GGTCTTCGAGTCCGACATGGTCGCCATGCCGGACCCGACGACCTTCCAGGTGTTCCCGTTCGAGGGCGGGGTCAGCGGCGAGAGCGCCCGGATGTTCTGCGACATCCTGCTGCCCGACGGCGGCCCGTCCTGGGCCGACCCACGGCACGTGCTGCGCCGGATGCTGTCCAAGGCGGCCGAGAAGGGCTTCACCTTCTACACCCACCCGGAGATCGAGTTCTTCCTGCTGGAGAACGGCCCGCAGGACGGCTCGGTGCCCACCGCCGTGGACACCGGCGGCTACTTCGAGCACACCACGCACGCCGTGGCGCGGGACTTCCGCCGCCAGGCCGTGCTCGCGCTGGAGCGGATCGGCATCTCGGTGGAGTTCAGCCACCACGAGGTCGCCCCCGGCCAGCAGGAGATCGACCTGCGGTACGCCGACGCGCTGACCACCGCCGACAACATCATGACCTTCCGGCACGTGGTCAAGGAGGTGGCGCTCTCCACCGGCGTGCAGGCCAGCTTCATGCCGAAGCCGTTCACCGACCAGCCGGGCAGCGGCATGCACACCCACCTGTCGCTGTTCGAGGGGGAGCGCAACGCGTTCCACGACTCCGGCGACCCGATGAAACTGTCGAAGGTGGCGAAGTCGTTCATCGCCGGCCTGCTGATGCACGCCCGGGAGTACACCGCCGTCACCAACCAGTGGGTCAACTCGTACAAGCGGCTGTTCCCGCAGGCGTTGCCGGACCGGATCACCGAGAGCCCGGCGTACGTCTGCTGGGGGCACCTGAACCGGTCCGCGCTGGTGCGGGTGCCGGCGTACGGCAAGCCGAACTCGGCCCGGGTGGAGGTCCGGTCGCTGGACTCGGCGACCAACCCGTACCTGGCGTTCGCCGTCATGCTCGGCGCCGGCCTCAAGGGCATCGAGGAGGGCTACGAGCTGCCGCCCGGCGCGGAGGACGACGTATGGTCGCTGAGCAGCGCCGAGCGGCGGGCGATGGGCTACGAGGCGCTGCCGGAGAACCTGTCCGAGGCGATCGACGTGATGGCCGGCTCCGAACTGGTCGCCGAGGTGCTCGGCGAGCACGTGTTCGACTTCTTCCTGCGCAACAAGCGGGCCGAGTGGGAGCAGTACCGCCGCGAGGTCACCCCGTACGAGCGGCAGCGCTACCTGTCGCTGTAGCGCGTACCGCCGTCGGCCGGGTCGTCCGCACCCGGCCGGCGGTGGCCCGGCTGCACCGACGGCCCGCGTATCCGCCGCTGCGGGGGTGTCGGGGGTTGCGTGGTGCCGCTATCGTCTCGATCACCGTGCCGGCACCTCCGCCGGGCGCAGGAGGTCGGGAGGCCGTCGGTGCTGGAAGATCTGCTCACCGGAGCATGGCAGAGCGTGGTGTTCGGTGTCGTCGGGGTGGCGCTGATGGCGGCCGGCTTCGTGCTGGTCGACGTGCTCACCCCGGGCAAGCTGCGCGAGCTGATCTGGGTGCAGCGCAACGGCAACGCGGGGCTGCTGCTGGCCGCCAACCAGCTCGGTGTCGCCGGCATCGTCTTCACCGCCATCGTCACCAGCTACGACGACTTCGCCAAGGGGCTCGCCTCGACGGTGGTCTTCGGACTGATCGGGCTGGCCGTCATGGCGCTCGCCTTCGGTGTGCTGGACATGCTCACCCCGGGCAAGCTCGGCGAGGTCATCTGCTCGGACCAGCCGCACCCGGCGGCCCGGGTCAGCGCCGCCACCCACTTCGGCGCGGCCCTGATTGTCTGCGCCTGCATCGCCTGAACCGGGGGCCCGTACCGGCCCTCGTGCGCCCCTGCCGGGGGGTGTCGTACCCCCGTCGTAGCGTGCGGGGGTGAACCGGACGGATCGTCTCTATGCCCTGGTGGAGGAGCTGCGGGCGGTGTCGCCCCGGCCGCGCAGCGCCCGTTGGCTGGCCGACCGGTTCGAGGTGAGCACCCGTACCGTCGAACGCGACATCGCCGCCCTCCAGGGTTCCGGCGTGCCGATCTGGGCCGAGCCCGGCCGCACCGGCGGTTACGTGGTCGACCGGTCGCACACCCTGCCGCCGGTCAACCTGACCGCCACCGAGGCGGTGGCGATGGCGGTGGCCCTGCACCGGCTCGCCGGCACCCCGTTCGCCGTGGCCGGTGGCACGGCGCTGCGCAAACTGCTCGCGGTGCTGCCGGCCGCCGATGCCGCCGACGCACGCCTGCTCGCCGGGCGGGTGCTGCTGGTCGGCTCCGGGCCGGCCACGTCCGTCCCGGCCGTCGTCGCCGACGCGGTCGCCGCCCGCCGGGTGCTGCGCCTGCGGTACGCCGACCGCTGCGACGTGCCCTCGTCGCGCGAGGTCGAGCCGCTGGGCTACCTCGGCAACGACCGGCACTGGTACCTGCTCGCCTGGTGCCGGCTGCGTGCCGGGCTGCGTTGCTTCCGTACCGACCGGATCGTCGGGGTCGAGGCGTTGCCGGAGCGGGTGACCCGGGAGTTCTCCCCGGCCGACCTGGACGTCCCGGCCGAGCGGGTGCGCCGGCTGACCCTGGTCTGATCCGGCGTGGGTCGGCCGCCCGGGCCGGTCGGCGTGGGTCGCCCAGGCTGGCCGGCGCGCGGGCTGTCCGGTCGGATCGGCGCGTGGGCCGGGTGGACCGGGCGGTAAACACCGACAGGACGGTGTCGCGGACACCCGGGAGGCTGGCTGCCGAGCCCGCCGGCCGCCCGGTCGGCGGGGGACAGGAGGCAACGCGTGACCAGTACACCCGTCACCTGGTTCGAGATCGGCACCGACCGGCCGGACGAGGCGCAGAGCTTCTACGCGGAGTTGTTCGGCTGGACCTTCACCGAGGAGGGCACGGCCGAGGGCGGTTCCTACCGGACGACCCCAGCGGGGGAGTCGACCGGCATCGGCGGCGGCATCCGGGCTCTCGCCGAGGGCGCGCCCGGCTACGCGATCCTCTACGCCGAGGTGGCCGACGTGGCGCAGACCTGCGGGCGGGCCGAGGCGGCGGGCGGCACGGTGCTGACGCCGCCCCGGACCACGCCGAGCGGCCTGACCCTCGCCCTGGTGCGCGACCCGGTGGGCACCCACCTCGGTCTCTTCTCCTCGGACGGCTCCGCCTGACGCCAGGGGGCCGACGTTGCGGTGTCCCAGTGCGTCGGACACCGCAACGTCGGCCCTGGCGTGTCGATCTTCAGCGCTGGCGTGTCGATCGTCGGCCCGCCGGGTCGGGCGGGCCTCCGGTCGGGCGGGCCTCAGCGGGTCACTTGTCGGGCGTACCCTCCGGGCCGCCGTGGTGGCCGCGACCGGCCGGGCCCGGGAAGACCCCGGCCTCGACGGCCTTGGTGATCGCGTCGGCCTGCTCCTGGGTGAGCTTGCCGTCCTTGACCGCCTGGGCCAGCCGCTCCGCCAGCTTCTCCTGCCGGTCCTGCGGCGACGGACGCTCCGGCCGGTCATCCTTGGGCCGGTCCTTGTGCTGCTCGCGCACCTTCTCCAGGGCGGCGGTCACCTTGTCGGTGTCCACCCCCAGCTCCTTGGCGAGCGCCTCGGCGAACTCGTTCTGCCGGTCGGCGCGCTGCTGCTGCCGGTCGGTGCCCGGGTCGGCCTCGCTGCTGACGCCAGCGGTCGGGGTGGCCGACTCCTCGGCGAAGGCCACCGTCGGAGCGGCGATCCCCACCCCGAGCACGCCGGCGGCGGCGAGGCCGACCAGCAGCTGCTTCTTCGACATCGTGCGGGACATCGGTCCTCCATAGGTCGGCGGTGCTGTTGACGTCACCGACAGTGACCACTGAACCTGAAAAACCCCCGTCCCGACCCTGTCCGCCAGCTGAAAGTTCCACCCCCTGACCCCGGTGATCAAGAGATTTCGGTCAGGAATGCGCTTTCCTCTGACGCGAACCTCTTGATCACCGGGGCGAGACGGGCGAGGCGGCGCGGCGGGGCGCGGGGCGCGGCAGGGCGGGCCGGGCCGGATTCAGGCGGGTGGGGCGGGTTACCGGACGGCTGGGGTGACGGTCAGGGTGCCGGCGGTGGCGTCGAGGGTGGCGCTGGTGCCCACGGGGACGGAGAGCTGGCCGGGGCCGTGGCCGATCGGCAGGCCGCCGAGGACCGGCACGCCGAGGTCACCCAGCCGGTCGGTGAGCACGTCCACGACGGTGGTGTCCCAGCCGTCCGCGCAGTCGGTGAACTGGCCCACCGCCACCCCGGCCAGGCCGTCGAGCACCCCGGCACGGCGCAGGTGGGTGAGCATCCGGTCGACCTTGTACGGCGGCTCCTGCACCTCCTCGACCAGCAGCACCGCCCCGGTCAGGTCCGGCATGTCCGGGGTGCCGAGGGTGGCGGTGATCAGGCAGAGGTTCCCGCCGAGCAGCCGGCCCACCGCCCGGCCGGGGACCCGGACCGGATACGTCTCCTCCCCGGGCACCGCCTCGACGGTGACCGGCGCGGTGGTCATCAGCGCGGTGTGCAGCGACTCGGCGGACCGCAGCGGGGTCCGCTCGTCCACCCACGCCGCCCCGGGGCCGTGCACCCCGGCCAGCCGGGCACCCCGCCAGAGCGCGAACTGCAGGGCGGTGATGTCGGAGAACCCGGCCACCACCTTCGGGTCCCGTCGCACGGCGGCCATGTCGATCAGGTCCACCACCCGCTGCGCGCCGTACCCGCCCCGGGTGCAGATCACCCCGCGCACCCGCGGGTCGGCGAAGGCGGCGTTCAGGTCCGCGGCGCGCAGCGCGTCGTCACCGGCGAGGTAACCCCGCCTGGCGTACGCGTTCGGTGCCACCTGCGGGCGCAGCCCCCAACCGGTCAGCAGCTCGATGCCCCGGGCCACCCGCTCCGGCCTGGTCGGCCCGGACGGCGAGACCAGCAGCACCGTGTCCCCCTCCCGCAGCACGGGTGGGCGCAGGACGGACGGGTCGTCGGCGGTCACAGCGGCCGAGCATAGCCGCCCCGCCGGGCGGACCGAGGCGTTCCCGGTGGCGGTCGACGCACCCGCTAGCCTCGACGGCGTGGGAACCGCACTGGTGATCGAGAACGACCCGACCGACGACCCCCGACGGCTGGGGGAGTGGCTGGTGGAAGGGGGCCTTGAGCTGCGGGTGCTGCGTCCGCACGCCGGCGACGAGCTCCCCGACGACCTCGACGGGTACGTGGCGCTGGTGGTGCTCGGCGGTGACCAGCACGCCTACCCGGCCCCCGACGGAACCCCCGGCGCACCCTGGTTCCCGAAGCTCGAAGGGTTGCTGCGCAAGGCCGTGCGGCACCGGGTACCGACCCTCGGCGTCTGCCTCGGCGCGCAACTGCTCGCCACCGCGCACGCCGGCCTGGTCGAGCGCAGCCCGTCCGGCCCCGAGGTGGGCCCGGGGGTGGTCGGCCGGCGCGACGCCGCCGAGAGCGACCTGCTGTTCCGGTACGTGCCGCTGATCCCGGACGTGCTCCAGTGGCACACCGACGAGATCACCGAGCTGCCCCGGGCCGCCACCCTGCTGGCCGCCTCGACCCGCTACCCGCACCAGGCGTTCCGGCTCGGCGACCGGGCCTGGGGCCTGCAGTTCCACATCGAGTGCGACACCGCCATGATCGCCGAATGGGCGCACGGCTCCGCACTGCTCGCCGAGCTGGGCTACGACGAGGACCTGGTGGTGGCCGCCTGCGACCGGGTGATGGCCGACGTCGAGGAGGTGTGGCAGCCGTTCGCCGTCCGGTTCGCCGCCCTCGCCCTCGGTGAGCTGGACGACGACACCCGCCGCAGCCTGCCCCTGCTCGGGCACTGAGATGAGCAGACCGACGAGGGGACGGCTGGCCCGCTACGGGTTCGCCGAGGGTGACGGTGGGGTCCGCGCCGCCGATCTGCTCGGCGCGGACGGGCTCGGGCTGTGGCAGGCCGACGAGCAGGAACCCACCGACAGGTCGGCGGCCGACCTGCTGGCCGCGCTCTCCCGGGCCGCCGACCCGGATCTGGCGCTGCGCCAACTGCACCGGATGGTGGAGACCGAACGGCGCACCGCCGACGACGCGACCGGGTCGGAGCTGCTGGCCGCGCTCGCCGCCGACCCGGGGCTGCGCCGCCGGCTGGTCGCCGTGCTCGGCGCGTCCGCCGCCCTGGGCGACCACCTGGTCGCCAACCCCGGGCAGTGGACGGTGCTCGGCACCGCCCCGGACGGGCTGGCCCCCACCGCCGACGGGCGGCTCGACCTGGCGCTCGCCGGGCGGCTGACGACCGCCACCGCGCCGGTGGCGGTGCTGCGGCAGGCGTACCGGCTGGCGTTGCTGCGGATCGCGGCGGCCGACCTGACCGGCGGACGCGGCCTGGAGCAGGTGATGGCGGCGCTGTCCGCGCTGGCCGACGCCACCCTCGCGGCGGCGTACGAGATCGCGGTGGGTGAGCTGCCGGCGGGCACGGCCCGGCCCCGGCTGGCCGTGGTGGCGATGGGCAAGTGCGGCGGCGACGAGCTGAACTACGTCTCCGACGTCGACGTGATCTTCGTGGCCGCCACCGACGAGGACCTGCCCGCCGCGACCACCGTCGCCGCCCGGCTGATCCACGTCTGTGGGCTGGTCGCCTGGCCGGTGGACGCCGCGCTGCGCCCCGAGGGCAACCGGGGGCCGCTGGTGCGCACCCTCGCCAGCCACCTCGCCTACTACCAGCGGTGGGCCCGCACCTGGGAGTTCCAGGCGCTGCTCAAGGCCCGCCCGGCCGCCGGTGACCTGGCGTTGGCCGGCGAGTGGATCGACGCGCTCGCCCCGCTGGTCTGGCGGGCGTCCGAGCGTCCCGAGGCGGTCTCCGACGTACGCGCCATGCGCCGCCGGATCATCGACAACATCCCGCCGAAGGAGTTGGAGCGCGAGATCAAGCGGGGTCCGGGCGGGCTGCGGGACATCGAGTTCGCCGTCCAACTGCTGCAACTGGTGCACGGCCGGGGTGACGAGTCGCTGCGGGTGCCGGGCACCGTGCCGGCGCTGCGCGCGCTGGTGACCGGCGGCTACGTCGGGCGGGCCGACGGCGAGGCGCTGCTGCGCGGATACCGCTTCCTGCGCGGTGTCGAGCACCGGCTCCAGCTCCAGGCGCTGCGGCGGACCCACACCGTGCCGACCGAGCCGGCCGCGCTGCGCTGGCTGGCCGCCGCGCTCGGCTACGCCGCCATCCCCGGCCGCAGCGCCGTGGAGAGCTTCCGGGCCGACTGGGTCGCCCACGCCACCGAGGTACGCCGGCTGCACGCCAAGCTGCTCTACCGGCCGCTGCTGGAGTCGGTGGCCCGGGTGCCCGCCGACGGGCTGCGGCTCACCCCGGAGGCGGCCCGGCACCGGCTGGAGGTGCTCGGCTTCGCCGACCCGGCCGGGGCGCTGCGGCACCTCCAGGCCCTCACCGGCGGGGTGAGCCGGACGGCGGCGATCCAGCGCACCCTGCTGCCGGTGCTGCTCAGCGAGTTCGCCGACGCACCCGAACCGGACCGGGGGCTGCTCAACTACCGCCAGGTCTCCGACAAGCTCGGCAGCACCCCGTGGTACCTGCGGCTGCTGCGCGACTCCGGCCCGGTGGCCCGCCGGCTGGCCCGGGTGCTGTCCTCCTCCCGGTACGCGGCCGACCTGCTCGCCCGCGAACCGGAGGCGCTGCGGCTGCTGGCCGAGGAGAACGAACTGACCCCCCGGCCCCGGGAGGTGCTCTGCGACGGGTTCGCCGCCGCCGCGGCCCGGCACGCCGACCCGGTCGAGGCCACCCGGGCGGTACGCGCGCTGCGCCGCCGGGAACTCGTCCGGATCGCCTGCGCCGACGTGCTCAGCCGGGCCGACGGGCTGGCCCCGCGACCCGAGCGCGGAGCGCCGGCCGGCCCGCTGGCCGACGTCACCCGGGTCGGCACCGGCCTGTCGTACGTCACCGACGCCACCCTGTCCGCCGCGCTGCGCGCCGTCCGGGCCGCCCAGCCGGAGCTGCCCGGCCTGCGGTTCGCGGTGATCGGCGTCGGCCGCCTCGGCGGGTACGAGTCGAACTACCTCTCCGACGCCGACGTGCTCTTCGTCTACGACCCGCCGGCCGGGACGGCGGAGAGCGCGGCCAGCGCCGCCGCGCACGCGATCGCCGAGGAGCTGCGACGGCTGCTCGGTGCGCCCGCCCCCGACCCGGCGCTCGGCGTCGACGCCGACCTGCGCCCCGAGGGACGGCAGGGGCCGCTGGTGCGCAGCCTCGCCGCGTACGCCCAGTACTACGCCCGCTGGTCGCGGGTGTGGGAGGCGCAGGCGCTGCTGCGGGCCCGGTTCGTCTGCGGCGACGCCGACCTGGGCACCGAGTTCGAGACGATGATCGACCCGGTCCGCTACCCGGCCGACGGGTTGACCCGGGAACAGGTGGTCGAGATCCGCCGGATCAAGGCCCGGGTGGAGAACGAACGGCTGCCCCGGGGCGCCGACCCGGCCACCCACACCAAGCTCGGCCGGGGTGGCCTCGCCGACGTCGAGTGGGCGGTGCAGCTGCTCCAGCTCCGGTACGCCGGGGCGTACCCGCAACTGCGCGGCACGCGTACCCTCGACGCGCTCGCGGCGGCCCGGGACGCCAAGCTGGTCGACCCGGCGGACGCCGTCGCGATGACCGCCGGGTGGACCCTCGCCGCGCAGGTCCGCAACGCGTTGATGCTGGTCCGGGGACGCGCCGGTGACCAGCTTCCCCGGCACGGGGTGGAGTTGGCCGGGGTGGTGCGGCTGCTCGGCGCGGACGACCCGGGGGAGTTCCTCGACGACTACCTGCGCACCGCCCGGCGGTCCCGGGCGGCGATGCAACGCGTCCTCGACGCCGGGGTCTGAGCCCCGGCGTCGAGGACGCTGATGGTACGCCGAATGGACGCGTCAGCCGACGGTGACGGCTCGGTGAATGGTTGTGGGACGCTTTATCCGCGCTATTTTCAAGCTACGGAGAAAGGCGTTCCGATTGGCTCGGGGTCAGCACCAGATTTGCGCGTAGCTGATCGAGTCGTTCCACTGTAGACCCCAGAACGTCCCGAGGTTGGAGATCTCGGTGCGCGGGCCGACGGTGATGGGGCTGTCGGAACGGTCGCCGTTGCGGTAGAGCTTGTAGGCGCAGTTGCCCCGGTTGCGGACCGAGGTGACCGCGTTGTCGGCGTTGGTGTTGACCAGGCTGGCGCTGCCGTTGAGCACGTCCAGGATGTTGAGGAAGCCGGCATCCTTGTAGAGGCAGAGCGCGCCGGTGGAGGGGCAGCTCAGGGCCAGTGCGTCCGTCGCGGAGGGCGCCGCGGCCTGGGCCGGGGCGCCGGCGAGGACGGTGGTGCCGACGAGGGCGAGGCCCGCGAGTGCGGTCCCGATGTGTCGCATGGTTTCCTCCCGTGAAGTGGTGGCGGGGGGCATGGCGCGACGCGGCACGTGGCCGGTCAGCGAGCGACCTTCGACCGAGACGTCGACTGTCGATGCTGAGAATTGCGGGTACCCGCATGTGCGGCGGCAGGCGTGCCTGCGCCGTCGTTCAACAGTTCTCCCAGAGGCCCCCGTGGCCTGTTGTCGGTCCTTAACCTACGTGAAGGGAAATGGGGCGTCAATACTTCTCGATTTCTTTGGTGGTCGTCCGGTGATTCCTTCAACCATGCGGATCCCCGGTCGGCAACTCCATAGTGGACGGAAATCGGGCCGACCTACCGGCGGCGTGCCAGCACCAGATGGTCGATCAGGGTGCCGGTCTGGCCGTCGGGGCCGGTCGCCTGCCGCTGCGGGGCGTCCAGCCGTTCGACCTCCCAGCCGTCCGGGTCGAGGTCGAGGTCGGCCAGGGTCTCCTGCGGGGTGGGGAACCGGGTGTGGTGGTGCGCGGCGTTGCCCCACGGCGGCACCGCCCCGTGCTCGACCACCAGCAGCCGGCCACCCGGGGCGACCGCCCGCGCCGCCGCCCGCAGCACCTCGGCCCGGGGGAACTCCAGCGGCGACTGGAGGAACTGCGCGGAGACCAGGTCGAACTCCCCGGCCGGGAAGGTCCGGGCCAGGTCGTGCCGCTGGAAGTCGACGAGGGCCGCCACCCCGGCGGTGGTCACGGCGGCGGCCGATCGCTCCAGCGCGGCGGTGGAGACGTCGACGGCCGTCACCCGCCAGCCCTGCCGGGCCAGCCACACCGCGTCGCCGCCCTCGCCGCAGCCCAGGTCCAGCGCGGTGCCCGGCGGCAGCGTGCCGGCCACGTCCACCAGGTGCAGATTGGGTCGCCCGCTCCAGTACCGCTCCCGACCCCGGTACAGCTCGTCCCAGTGCCGGGCGGTCGCCGCGTCCACCGCCCCGGCCGGCCCGCCGTCCGCTCCGGGCTGCCCGGTCTGCCCGGTCTGCCCGACCATGGCCCCGACCTGGTCGTGTCCGGCCCCGACCTGGTCGTGTCCGGCCCCGACCTGGTCGTGTCCGGCCCCGACCTGGTCGTGTCCGGCCCCGACCTGGTCGTGTCCGGCCCCTGCCTGGTCGTCCACCGTCCCGGTCCGCTCGGACGCGGGACCGGTCTGCCCGGGTGCGGCCGTGCGTCGTGCGGCGACGGCCCGGTCGGTGTCCTCGGCGATCAGGTCGGCGTTGAGGGCGGCGGCGGCCTTCAGCCCCGCCGCCGCGGCGGCGATGACGGTGGCCTGCGGATCCGTGACGTTGCCGGCCACCCAGACCCCGGGCACCTCGGTCGCGCCGGAGGCGTCGGCGGCGACCCGGTCACCGAAGGCGTGCCCGCCGACGACGAAGTCCTCCGGGGTCAACCCGAGCCCGGCGAGGAAGGCGGCCCGTGCGGCGAACCGGGGCGCGACCACCAGCGCCTCCCGGGGGACCACCAGCCCGGACCGCAGCCGTACGCCGGTGAGCCGGTCGGCGGTGAGCTCCAGCTCGGCCACCTCGCCGTCGACCACGGTGACCCCCCGGGCGGCCAGCCGCTCCGCGTCGTCGGCGGGCAACGGCCCGGTGGTGTGGGTGAAGACCACCACGTCGTCGGTGAGCTGCCGGAACAGCAGCGCCTGGTGGGCGGCCATCGGGCCGGTGGCGAGCACCCCGACGGCCTGGTCGCGCACCTCCCACCCGTGGCAGTACGGGCAGTGCAGCACGTCACGACCCCACCGCCCGGCCAGCCCCGGCACGTCGGGCAGGTCGTCGACCAGGCCGGTGGTGACCAGCAGCCGGCGGGCGTGCAGCACCCGACCGTCGGCCAGCGTCACCGCGAACCGCGCCGGCCCGGCGCTGTCGGCCGGGTTGCTCTCCCCTGCGCCGCCGGTCGGGTTCGCGCCGGTGGTCCCGGGTACGCCGTCGAGCGGGTGGGCGGCGGTGACGGTGGCGTCGAGCAGGGTCACGCCGTACCGGGCCACCTCGGCCCGGCCCGTCGCATACAGGGCGGCGGGTGGGACACCCTCGTTGGTCAGGAAGTTGTGCACGTGGTCGGCCGGGGCGTTGCGCGGGGCACCGCCGTCGACCACCACCACGTCGCGGCGGAACCGGCCCAGGGCGAGCGCACCGCTGAGCCCGGCCGCGCCGCCGCCCACCACCACCACGTCGTGCACCACCGGGTACGTCATGACCACTGCCTCCCTATGGCGGGTACGTCCCGCCGGTGCTCCGGATCGTCCGCCTGACTCGCCGTACTGCCAAATATCGTTGCCGGAATGGCAAACTGGTGCGGTGACCGGCGACCAGCGGGACCAGAGGGCGGCATCCCGACGTGCTGCCGGCCCACCCCCGGCCCACGGCGCTCCCGGGCGGGCCGCAGCGGGGCAGGGGCCCGGACAAGGACAGTGGGCGGTGCCTGGCGACACCGGCGTCACCACCGAGGACGAGGTGCTCACCACCGTCGGGCCGCGGCTGCGGGCATTACGGCAGCAGCGCGGCGTGACGCTGAGTCAGCTCGGCGCGGCCACCGGGATCTCGGTCAGCACCCTGTCCCGGCTGGAGTCCGGCGGCCGGCGGCCCACCCTGGAACTCCTGCTCGCCCTGGCCCGCTTCCACCGGGTGCCGCTGGACGACCTGGTCGGTACGCCGATGATCGGGGATCCCCGGGTCCACCGCCGTGCGGTCGTCCGGCACGGCGTCACCATCGTGCCGCTGACCCGCCGCCCGGGTGGCGTCCAGGCGTACAAGATGATGTATCCGCCGCAGGTGCCGGCGGGGGAGCCGACCCCGCAGGTGCACGAGGGGTACGAGTGGCTCTACGTGCTCTCCGGCCGGATCCGGCTGCTGCTCGGCGGGCACGACCTCACCCTCGACGCAGGTGAGGTCGCCGAGTTCGACACCCGCACCCCGCACTGGTTCGGCAACCCGTTCGACGCGCCGGCCGAGATCCTCAGCCTCTTCGGCCCCCAGGGCGAGCGCCTGCACGTCCGCGCCCGCCCCACCGCCCCCTCCGCCACCCCCACCTCCGCCACCCGACCGAGTTGACCAAGAGGTTTGCGTCAGGTGAACCGCGACGGATGACGCAAACCTCTTGATCACTCGACCCGGACGGGGTGGTCTGCGGTGATCAAGAGGTTTGCGTCAATCCCAGGCGGCGGGGTGACGCGAACCTCTTGATCAACCCGAGCAGGTGCGGGAGGGGGCGGGGCGAGGGGGCGAGGGGGGTGTGGGTCAGGTGTGGAGGGTCCAGGTGCCGGCGTGGGGGACGGTGACCAGGGTCCAGGGGCCGTCGGACGTGACGGTGGCACCGGGGGAGACGGTCAGCCAGCGGGAGTGGCGGACCCGGACCGGCACCTGTCCGGCGGCGGTGGTCCGGAACGTCAGCGTGGCGGCGTCCTGCCCGACCAGCACCCCGGGCGCGGCGACCAGGGGCGTCGGGTCGGTCACCGCGTACAACCGCCAGTGCCGGTCCGACCAGACCTCGGTCAGGTACGGTAACCCCGCCCCGACCAGGTCCGCCTCGGCCCGGCCCACCCAGGACAGCGGCGCGTCGGCGACGGCGACGTACTGCACGGCGTACTCGTCCAGCCAGGCCCGGTAGCTGTCGGCGGTCAACGGCACACCGGTGCCACCGGCCCCCGGGACGGTGGTGAAGAACAGCGGGTTGCGGCCGATGTCGACCTGGCGCAGCCAGCCCCGGGCCAGCGGCACCTCGCCGAGCTGCGCGGCCTCCCAGTAGTTGCGGGTCGGCGGCACCTCCACCCGCCCGGTGAGCCCGCGCCGGCCCAGCTCGGCGGCGAGCGGTGCGAAGTAGCTCCGGTCGGCGGTCGGATCGTCGGCGCTGCGGACGTCGGCGGCGACCACCGGCGGCAGCCACCAGCACACCATCGCCAGCAGCACGGCCAACGCCACCGCGCCGGTCCCGGCGGACAGACCGACCGGCGGGACCGGTCGGGTGGCCCCGCCGGACCCCGGGGCGGCCCGCCAGCGGGGCAGTCGGGCGGTGAGCCGGGCGGGTGGGCGGGCGGCGGCGGCCAGCACCGGCAGCGCGAACATCGTCACCAGGCGGGTCGCGTTCAGCCCGACCGGGGTGTGGACCAACGCCGCCGCCAGCACCCCGCCCGCCGACAGCAACGCCCCCACCCGCACCGACCGGTACGCCACCAACGCCGCCACCAGCACGCTGACCGTGACCGACCGCAGGGTGTCGGAGCCGCTGATGTTCATCCAGCCGCCCTCGCCGAACAGCAGCCCGGTGACCGCCAGCGGCACCGCCGCCGCGACCCCGAGCAGCAGGCCGTCGGCCCACCGGCGGGTGGCCAGCAGCGCCACTCCGACCAGACCGACGAACAGACCCGCCACCGGGCTGCTCGCCGACGCCAGCGCCGCGCCGGCCACCGCCAGGACCGGCCGGCCCCAACGCCCGCCCCGGACCCAGCGCCCACCCCAGCCGCCCGCCCCGCCCCGGCTGCCCGCCCCGCCTGGTCCGCCCCGGCTGCCCGGCGCGAAACCCGGTCCGCCCCCGCTGCCCGGCGCGAAACCCGGCCCGTCCGGGCCGCGCCGGTCGGTCGGCAGGGTCAGGGCGAGCAGGGCGGCCAGCCCGAACGTCACCCCGAGGGCGTAGGTGACCCGGCCGGAGACCAGGTTGCCGGTGATCGTCAGCACCCCGACCAGGCTGCCGAGCAGCGGCCGGGGCACCCGGGTACGCACCAGCAGGGCGGCGAACGCGGCGGCCGAGCCGACCAGCGCCAACGCCCCGGTCAGGCGTACCCCGAGGGTCGCCATCAGCGGCGGCGAGACCAGGCTGTAGCCGAGCGGCGTGATGCCGGCGTACCAGCGCAGGTCGACCAGGGCCCAGCCGTGCCCGGCGAAGAAGTCGGCGCGGGCCACCTGGGCCGACAGGTCCGACCCGAGCGGGGGCAACACCAGCCACACCCCGGCGAGCACGGCGGCGACCACGGTGGCCGACCCCACCACCCTGCTGCCCCGCATGCCCACCTCCGGTCCGCGCCCACGCTACTGGCAGCATGACGGACGTGCCTCACCACCTGTCCCGCTGGCTCGGTCTGTCCGGTTCGGTGCTGCTCGCCGTCGCCGCGTACCTCGGGGGCGCGCTGCCGGGGTCGGAGCTGCGGCCCACCCCGGTCAGCATCTGGCAGAGCCGGCACGGGCCACTGGTCATCGTGCTCTGGCTGGTCGGCACCGGGCTGCTGGCCTGGGCGTGGTGGACGCTGCGCGACCGGGTGCCGTCGGCGCGGTGGGCGCTGGTCACCGCCGGGCTGTGGGTGCTGCCGCTGCTGGTCGCGCCGCCGCTGGCCAGCCGCGACGTGTACGCGTACTCCTGCCAGGGCGCGAGTTACGCGGCCGGGATCAACCCGTACGAGCAGGGGGTGTCGGCGCTGCCCTGCCCGTGGATCGACACCATCTCCTACATCTGGCGGGACACCCCCGCCCCGTACGGGCCGCTGTTCGTGATGATCGCCGGGGCGGTGGTGCGGCTCACCGGCGGCCTCGACCCGGACACCGCGCTGGCCGTCAACATCGCCCTGTTCCGGCTGCTCGCCGTGGCCGGGGTGGCGCTGACCGCCGCCTGCCTGCCGACGCTGGCCCGGCGCTGCGGCGTACCGGTGCCCCGGGCGTTGTGGCTGGCGCTGGCCTCGCCGCTGGTCGGCGTACACCTGGTCTCGGGGGCGCACAACGACGCGCTGATGATCGGCCTGCTGGTCGCCGGCCTGGCCGTGGTGGCGGCCAACCCGGGCCGGCGCTGGCCGCTGCTGGCCGGCGGGGTGCTGCTCGGGCTGGCCGGCGCGGTGAAGGTGACCGCGCTGGTGGTGGTGCCGTTCGCGGTGCTGGCCGCGCTGGTCGGGTCGTACCGGATCAGGGCGCTGCTGCGCGACGGCCTGCCGGTCGCCGTCGGCGCGCTGGTCGCGGTGGCCGGCGCGACCCTGGCGGCGGGCCTGGACTTCGGGTGGATCGCCGGCCTGGAACAGGGCGGCCTGGTGATCGCCTGGACGTCGCCGCCGACCGCCGTCGGGCAGACCGCCGGCTACGTCGCGGCACTGTTCGGCGCGGACGTCGACGCGCTGCCGGTGACCCGGACGATCGGCATGCTGGTGCTGGCGGTGCTGCTGGTCTGGCTGTGGTGGCGGGCCCGCACCCGCGACCCGCTGTGGCACGCCGGCCTGGCGCTGGCCGCGACGGTGGCCCTCGCGCCGCTGTTCCACCCCTGGTACTGGCTGTGGCCGATGGCCGTGCTCGCCGCGACGACCCACCTGTCGACCCGGTGGTTCGCGCTGGTGGCGTTGGTCTCGTCGTTCCTGGTGCTGCCGGACGGCACCGGGCTGCCCCGGTTCACCAAGATGCCCGGCGCTCCGCTGATGACGCTGTTGGTGATCGTGGTGGCCGTGCGGTTGGTACGGTCGGCTCGGGCGGGACGGCGACCCGCCACCGTGGATTCGCCCGCCGACTGAGGAGAGATGGCCGGTGACCGAGGCCGGCGCACCGACCGGGCGGGCCCGCGCGGCACGTCACCTCGGGCTGACCGGGGCGGTGCTGCTCGCCGTGGCCGGTTGGCTGGGCGGGGTGCTGCCCGAGGTGCCGCCGACCGGCCCGTGGCGCGCGCCGCACGGCCCGGCCGCGGTGAGCTGCTGGCTGGTCGGTACGGCGCTGATGGTGGGCGCCTGGTGGGCGTTGCGTGCCGGTGCCCCGTCGACCGGGTGGGCGTACCGCACCGCCGGGCTGTGGTCGCTGCCGCTGCTGCTCACCCCGCCCCTGGCCAGCCGGGACGTCTACTCGTACGCCTGCCAGGGCTGGTCGTACGCGGCCGGGCACGACCCGTACCGGGTGGGGGTGGCGGCGGCCGGCTGCCCGTGGGTGGACGCGGTCGCGCCGATCTGGCGGGACACCCCGGCCCCGTACGGCCCGGTCTTCGTGCTGTTGGCCGCCCTGGCCGCCGGGGTCGGCGGTTCCCTGCTCGGCACCCTGGTGGTGCTGCGGCTGTACGCGGTGGCCGGGGTGCTGCTGGCGGCGCTCTGCCTGCCCGGCCTGGCCCGTGCCGCCGGGGTGCCTACCCGCCGGGCGGCCTGGCTGGGGCTGGCCTCGCCGCTGGTCGGGGTGCACCTGGTGGCCGGCGCGCACAACGACGCGGTGCTGCTCGGCCTGCTCCTGCTGGGCCTGCTGGTGCTGGTGCGTGCGCCCGGCCGGACCCGGGGGCTGCTCGTCGCCGGGGTGCTGCTCGGGCTGGCGGTGGCGGTGAAGGCGACCGCGCTGGTGGTGCTGCCGTTCGCGGCGTTGACGGCGGTGCACGGCCGCTACACCCTGCGGGCCCTGCTGCGCGACGGCGGCCGGCTCGCCGGGGCGGTCCTGGCCACCCTGGCGGCGGTGTCGGCGCTGTCCGGGTTGGGGCTGGGCTGGGTCGCCGGGCTGGCCCGCAGCGGGGACTCGCAGCAGTGGACGTCACCGCCGACGGCGGTCGGCTTCGTCGTCGACTACGTCGGCGAGCTGGCCGGTCGGCGGCCGGACGCGGTGCCGGTGACGAGGGCGGTGGGTCTGCTGGTGCTGGTGGTGCTGCTCGCGGTGCTGTGGTGGCGGGCGTGGACGGCGCTGCGCCGGCTCAACGACGTCCGGCAGCGGGTGCACCGCCTGGCGGCGGCCCGACCCCGGGTCACCCTGGGCGCGGCGGGGGTGGCGCTGGCCGCGACGGTGCTGCTCGCCCCGGTCCTGCACCCGTGGTACGTGACCTGGCCGCTGCTGCTGCTCGCGGTGTCGGCGACCCGGACCACCTGGTTCGTGGTGCCGGCGGCGGTGGCGGCCTTCCTCACCCTGCCCGACGGCACCACTGTCGCCCGCTACACCAAGGCCCCCGGTGCGATCGCGATGACCGCGCTGCTGGTGGTGCTGCTGGTCGGTGTGCTGCGGGGGCGGCGTGACGCAGCGGGCCGGCCCCGCGAACGCGGAGCCGGCCCGGCCGGTGGAACGTGACAGTCGAGGGGGAACCTCAGCAGTCGAAGTACATCGCGAACTCGTGCGGGGTCGGGCGCAGGCGCACCGGGTCGACCTCGTTGGCCCGCTTCCACCCGATCCAGGTGGAGATCAGGTCGGGGGTGAAGACACCGCCGTCGAGCAGGTAGTCGTGGTCGGCCTCCAGGGCGTCGAGCACCTCCGGCAGCGAGCCCGGCACCTGCTTGACGTCGCCCCACTCCTCCGGCGGGAGGTCGTAGAGGTCCTTGTCGATCGGGGCCGGCGGCTCCATCTTGCTCTTGATGCCGTCCAGGCCGGCCATCATCATGGCCGAGAAGGCGAGGTACGGGTTGCTGGACGGGTCCGGCACCCGGAACTCGACCCGCTTGGCCTTGGCGTTGCTGCCGGTGACCGGGATGCGGGTGCAGGCGGAGCGGTTGCGCTGCGAGTAGACCAGGTTGACCGGGGCCTCGTAGCCGGGCACCAGCCGACGGTACGAGTTGACCGTCGGGTTGGTGAACGCGAGCAGCGACGGGGCGTGGTGCAGCAGACCACCGATGTACCAGCGGGCGGTGTCCGACAGGCCGGCGTAGCCGGTCTCGTCGTAGAACAGCGGCTCGCCGTTGAGCCAGAGGCTCTGGTGGGTGTGCATGCCGGAGCCGTTGTCGCCGAAGAGCGGCTTGGGCATGAAGGTGGCCGTCTTGCCGTTGGCCCAGGCCTCGTTCTTCACGATGTACTTGAAGAGCTGGAGCTGGTCACCGGCGTGCAGCAGGGTGGAGAACTTGTAGTTGATCTCCGACTGGCCGGCGGTGCCGACCTCGTGGTGCGAACGCTCCACGGTGAAACCGCCGTCGACCAGCCGACGCACGATCGAGTCGCGCAGGTCGGCGTAGTGGTCCACCGGCGGCACCGGGAAGTAGCCGCCCTTGTACGCGGTCTTGTAGCCGCGGTTGCCGCCGGCCTCCTCACGCCCCGTGTTCCACGCGCCCTCGACCGAGTCGATGTAGTAGAACGACTGGTGCGCCGAGGTCTCGTGGCGGATCGAGTCGAAGATGTAGAACTCCGCCTCGGCACCGAAGTACGCGGTGTCGGCGATGCCGCTGGCGGCGAGGTAGGCCTCGGCCTTCTTGGCCACGTTGCGCGGGTCCCGGGAGTAGGCCTCACGGGTGAACGGGTCGTGGATGAAGAAGTTGAGCGCGAGGGTCTTCTGCGCGCGGAACGGGTCGATGAAGGCGGTCGCGACGTCCGGGAGCAGGAGCATGTCCGACTCGTGGATCGCCTGGAAACCGCGGATCGACGAACCGTCGAACGCGAGACCGTCGGTGAAGACGCTGTCGTCGAAGGACTCCACCGGCAGGTTGAAGTGCTGCATCACGCCGGGCAGGTCACAAAAACGTACGTCGACGAACTTTACGTCCTCGTTCTTGAGGTATCGCAGGAGTTCCTCGGGATTGGCAAACACACGTCCTCCTGGCACGTCCACTCCGGTGGCTGGGCTCTGGCGACGCTATGACCGCGGGGTTGCTCGCCCGTGTCTCCAATGTTTCTGCCGTGTTACGCCGCTCGCGGAGCGTCATCTGCGCCGCTCAGTACCCGCCGGGTTGTCCGTTCGGACGATACCGGCTGAAGCACTGTATCGCTTTTCAGGGTGATAAGACCGAATTTGCACAGACTGCGGGAACGCCCCCGGAGTCCACCTGCTGGTCCGCCTCCCGAGCCGCCCCGGGGCCGACGGTGGGCTGCGGGGCGGCCCCGGGGCGGTGCTGACTACCCTGGACCACCGTGACGAGTCCGCCCGCCGCGGCACCGGTGCCGCCCGCCACCGACCCCACCTTCGACCCGCCGGGCCTCGGCCGACGGTTCGGTGCCCTGGTGATCGACTGGGTGCTCTGCCTGCTGGTGTCGAACTTCTTCGCCGACCCGGTCCGCGACGGCTGGGCCCCGGTGGTGGTGCTCATCGTCGAGTACGGCTTCTTCCTCGGCCTCTTCGCCCAGACCCCCGGCATGTGGATCACCCGGCTGCGCTGCCTCGACTGGTCCGACGGCGGGCGGCTCGGGATCCCCCGGGCGCTCCTGCGTGGCCTGCTCCTGGCGTTGGTGGTGCCGCCCCTGGTCATGGACGCCCAGCGTCGCGGCCTGCACGACCGGCTCACCGGAGCGGTGGTGGCCGACGCTCCCCGCGCCGCCCGCTGACCCCGGCTCGCCCGCTGACCTGACACTGCCGCCGACCCCGGACACGCCGCGAGCCGGGCCCGAACGGACGGGCCCGGCTCGCGGGGCGTACCAGCAGGGGTCAGCGGCCCCGGGTCTGGCGGAACGCGCGGCCCGGCGGCCGCATGTTCTTGGGAATCGCGCCCTTGGGCATCTGCGGGCGGGCGGTGAGCGCCTTGAGCCGCTTGTCGAGGGAGTTGACGTCCTTGCCGTTGAGCGTGCGCGGCAGCCGCATCAGGGTCATCCGCAGCTTGCGGATCGGCAGCTCACCCTCGCCCTGGCCGATCACGTAGTCGTGCAGCGGCGCCGAGCCGATCACCTTGGCCAGCCGGCGCTTCTCCTGGCCCAGCAGGCCCCGGACCCGCTGCGGGTGCCCCTCGGCCAGCAGGATCACGCCGGGCCGGCCGATCACCAGGTGCACCATGTCCATCTGGGTGGTGGAGCTGACCGCCGGGGTGACCCGCCAGTCACCACGCATGCTCTCCATGATCTGCGCCGCCGCGCCGGGCTGCCCCTCGGCCGCGTTCATCATCGCCTTGTTGGACCGCAGGTTGAGCACGACCAGCAGGGCGAGCAGGGCGAACAGGATGCCGATCGGTAGCCAGAGCCAGCCCCAGAGGATCACCGCGACCACGGTGAGCGCGAGCGGGATCAGCACCGCCCCGGCGGCCAGTGGCGCGAACCACCGGTCCTGCTTGGCGGTGAACTTGAACACCATCCCGATCTGCTTCAGCCGTTGGCCGAACGAGACCTTCTCCTGGGGCTTTGCCATGCCGCCGAGTCTAGTGGTCCCCGCCAGGACTGATGATCCCCGGCCGGTGGTCGGCCGGGGCCCGTGCGTGGTGCCGGTCATCCGGTGGGCGAACGGTCCCCGACCGGCGCGGTACGGGGACGGGGCACCACCGGGGCGGCGCGACCGGTGCCGGCCTCGCCGCGACCGGCGGGGGCGCCGCTGTCGCTGCCACCCTCCTCGTGGTAGTCCTCCTCGACGTTGACCGCCCAGACGTCGTGGTCGGTGCCGTCGAGGATGTTCTCCGCGGCCAGCATCGCGGTGAGCATGGAGTGGTCCTGGTTGTTGTACCGGTGCATGCCGTTGCGACCCACCGGGTGCACGTTAGGCACCGCCTCGGCCAGCCAGCGGCGGATCACCTCGACGGCCTCGGCGTAGCCCTCGTCGTAGACCGGGTAGGCCTTCGGCATCCGCACCACGTACCCGGTGGTGACCGAGCCGGGGCGGACCAGGCCGAGCCGCTCCAGTTCGGCGGTGCCGAAGGCGACCAGCTCCGGGTCGGGGGTCGACCACAGCTCGTCGCCCTCGTTGACGAAGTACTCCAGGCCCAGGCAGGTGCCGCCGGCCCGGACCATCTCCGGCGACCAGGCGCCGTAGTTCTGGATCCGCCCGACCTGCACCCCGGGGGTGTGCACGTAGATCCAGTTGTCGGGGAAACCGGCCTCGGCCGGCACCACCAGCGCCACGGTCAGGAAGTCCCGGTGCCGCAGCGCGTCGGCGGCCTCGCGTACCTCGGTCGGCGCGGGCGGGTCCATCGCCCGGACCAGGGCCGAGATCGGCATGCTGGAGACCACGTGGTCGGCGGCGATCCGCCGCTCACCGGACGGGCCGTCGACGGTCACCGCGACCGCCCGGCCGTCCTCGCGGTGCACGGTGCGTACCGCCGTCTCCAGCTCGACCGTCCCGCCGCCCTTGACCACCAGCTCGGCGCAGCGTTCCCACATCATCCCCGGGCCGAGCCGGGGGTAGCGGAACTCCTCGATCAGGCTGGTCACCTCGGTGCCGCCACGCTGGGGCAGCAGCGCGCCCCGGATCGCCGCGCCGAGGGAGAGGTTGCGGATGCGCTGGGCCGCCCAGTCCGCCTGCAGCTCCGTCGCGGGGATGCCCCAGACCTTCTCGGTGTACGTCTTGAAGAACATCCGGTACAGCCGGGCCCCGAACCGGGCGGACACCCAGCCCTCGAAGTGGCTCTGGTCGGCCGGCGGACGCACCCGCGCCCACAGGTACGACCCGACGCACCGGCACGCCTCCCACACGCCGAGGTTGCGCAGCGCGTTGCCGGCCCGCAGCGGGTAGTCGAAGAGCCGGCCCTGGTAGTGGATGCGGCTCATCCGGGGGCGCAGCAGGAAGTCGTCGTCGGAGAGCAGCTCGTGCCAGAAGGCCTCGACCCGGGACACCTTGGTGAAGAACCGGTGCCCGCCGATGTCGAACCGCCAGCCCTCCCGCTCCACGGTGCGGCTGATCCCGCCCACCACGTCGTCGGCCTCCACCACGTCGACCGGGGCGTGTCGCCGGGTCAACTCGTACGCGGCTGTGAGGCCGGCAGGGCCGGCGCCGATGACAACCGTGTGCGGCTGCGCCATCAAAGACACCACCATCGATGAGTTGCGGGTCAGGGCTGGCGGAATCTAACACGATCCCGCCGTGCCCGGACAGCGTCGCCGAATCGACGCCGAGCTGCGGCCGGACACCCCTTGCGGGTGCCGCCGAGGTCTGGGAAGATCGACACACTCGAATGCCCGGCGGTCGTCGCCGCGACCGGTGGTATTCCGCAGGCGGGCCCGGTGGCGTCCGGGGGTCAGCCGACGGTGACCGAGGCGTCCCGGCGGGCCGTCAACGCCTGCTGGTAGAGCCGCCCCGCCCGGTACGACGAACGCACCAGCGGCCCGCTCATCACCCCGGCGAAGCCGATCTCCTCGGCCTCCTCGCGCAGCTCGACGAACTCCTCCGGCTTGACCCAGCGGGTCACCGGGTGGTGCCGGGGGGTGGGCCGCAGGTACTGGGTGATGGTGATCAGCTCGCAGCCGGCCTCATGCAGGTCGCGCAGCGCCTGGGAGATCTCGGCCCGCTCCTCGCCCATGCCCAGGATCAAATTGCTCTTGGTGACCAGCCCGGCGGCACGGGCCTGCCGGATCACGTCGAGCGAACGCTCGTAGCGGAACGCCGGACGGATCCGCTTGAAGATCCGCGGCACCGTCTCGACGTTGTGCGCCAGCACCTCGGGCCGGGCGCCGAACACCTCGGCGAGCTGCTCGGGGACGGCGTTGAAGTCGGGGATCAGCAGCTCGACGCCGCAGCCGGAGCGCAGCGCGTGGATCTGCCGGACCGTCTCGGCGTAGAGCCACGCGCCGCCGTCGGGCAGGTCGTCACGGGCCACCCCGGTGACGGTGGCGTAGCGCAGGCCCATCGTGGCCACCGACTCGGCCACCCGGCGCGGCTCGTCGGCGTCGAACTCGGCCGGCTTGCCGGTGTCGATCTGGCAGAAGTCGCAGCGCCTGGTGCACTGGTCGCCACCGATGAGGAAGGTGGCCTCCCGGTCCTCCCAGCACTCGTAGATGTTGGGGCAGCCGGCTTCCTGGCAGACGGTGTGCAACCCCTCGCGCGAGACCAGCCCGCGCAGCTCGGTGTACTCCGGCCCCATCTTGGCCTTGACCTTGATCCACGGCGGTTTGCGCTCGATCGGCGTCTCGGCGTTGCGCGCCTCGATCCGCAGCATCCGTCGCCCCTCGGGGGCGACCGTCGCGGAGCGCGCTGCCTGCTGGGTCGTCGGCGCGGAGTGCTCGATCGTCACAAAACCGAGCCTACGCCCGACGGCGGCGATCGATGCACGTCGGGCGACCGGCGTCACGTCACCGGTCTTGTGACACCGGCCACCCGGCGACCCGAAAAGCCCGTTACAGCCCGGTGGGACGGGTGCTAGCGTGCCGGCAGAGCTGTGACGGAGCCGAGTAACGCCCCGATCCGCCAGTGCAGAGAGCCGCCGGTTGCTGGAAGGCGGTCTGACGCCGGGGCGCGAAGACCCTCCCGAGCCGCGGGAAGAACGGCGCGTCCGCGCGCCCAGTAGAGCCCGCCCGGCTGGCCCCGGTGAAAAGGCGACGAATGAGGCTCCCGCCACGGCGGGGGCGAAGGTGTGGTGGCACCGCGAGGTTCCCGCTCGCCCACACCTCCCGGGGATCGCGTTGCGATTGATCGAGGAGGTAACCGCCGTGCAACGCATCCTTTCCGCCCACCTGCCCACCCGTACCGGCACGACCGTGCGGATCGCCGGCTGGGTGCACCGCCGCCGCCTGCTCAAGTCGGTGGCCTTCCTGATCGTCCGGGACGTCACCGGCCTGACCCAGGTGGTGGTCACCGACCCGGACGTGCGGGCCGCCGTGACGGCGTTGCCCGAGGAGACGGTGGTCGAGGTGGTCGGCACGGTCACCGCGAACGGCACCGCGCCCGCCGGGGTCGAGCTGACCCACCCGACCGTACGACCGCTCGGCCCGCCCGCCGTGCCGCCCCCGTTCGACCTCTACCGGCCGGCGCTCACCGCGACCCTGCCCACCCAGCTCGACCACGCGCCGGTGGCGCTGCGGCACCCGACCCGCGCGGCGGCCCTGCGGATCGCGGCGGCGGCGGTGGCCGGCTTCCGGGCCACCCTGGACGCCCGCGACTTCGTGGAGGTGCACACCCCGAAGGTGGTGGCCACGTCCACCGAGAGCGGGGCGAACGTCTTCACCCTCGACTGGTTCGGCCGGCCGGCGTACCTGGCCCAGTCACCGCAGTTCTACAAGCAGCTGATGGTGGGCGTCTTCGAACGGGTCTACGAGGTGGGGCCGGTGTTCCGGGCCGAACCGCACGACACCGTCCGGCACCTGGCCCAGTACACCTCGCTCGACGTCGAGCTGGGCTTCGTCGACGACCACCGGGACGTGATGGCGGTGCTGCGGGACACCCTCGCCGGGATGCTCGCCGAGGTGGCCCGGCGGGCCGGTGGCGCGGTGGCGACCCTGGGACTGACCCTGCCCGAGGTGCCGGCCGAGATCCCCGCCGTGCACTTCACCGAGGCGCTGCGGATCGCCGGCGCGCCCGCCGACGAACCCGACCTGGCCCCCGCCCACGAACGGGCGCTGGGGGAGTGGGCCCGCGCCACCCACGGGTCGGACCTCCTCTTCGTCACCGGGTACCCGATGGCGAAGCGGCCCTTCTACACCCACCCCGACCCGGCCCGGCCCGCGTACTCGAACGGTTTCGACCTGCTCTTCCGGGGTCTGGAGCTGGTCACCGGCGGGCAGCGGCTGCACCGCCACGCCGACTACCTGGCGGCCCTCGCGGCGCGCGGCGAGCCGGTCGAGCCCTACGCCGGGTACGTCGACGCGTTCCGGCACGGGATGCCGCCGCACGGCGGCTTCGCGATCGGCCTGGAACGGTTCGTGGCCCGGCTGGTCGGCGCGGCCAACGTCCGGGAGGTGACCGCCTTCCCCCGCGACCTGCACCGGCTGACCCCCTGAACCGTCAAGGGTGCGTGCGATCGGGCTCGGCCCGGCCGGACCGTGCCGGGCTGGCCCGGGGGCTGGTAGG
The DNA here is from genome assembly GCF_049863385.1 of Micromonospora sp. WMMD723. Classification (NCBI taxonomy): domain Bacteria; kingdom Bacillati; phylum Actinomycetota; class Actinomycetes; order Micromonosporales; family Micromonosporaceae; genus Micromonospora; species Micromonospora sp. WMMD723. The sequence continues at coordinate 183,808 of NZ_JBMKNR010000001.1, read as the reverse complement.
GCAGACCGGGTCGGGTCGGGCGGCCGTGCCGAGGATGCTGGCGGGTGTCGGCAGGCTGGCGTGCGTCGGCCGGCCGTGGCCGCCCGCCGCCCGCCGGCCTGCGGGGCCTGCACTCTGGGTAGTGGTCTCGCCGGTGTGGCCGTTGCTCTGCTGCCATCGATGCGACGGTCACTGTCCGCAGGCGGTGCCTCCGGCTCAGCCGAGCAGGGTGGGCAGGTGCCGTTCCACCACGGGCAGTACCTCGGCCACCGTCACCGGGCGGCCCAGTTCGGCGGTGAGCGAGGTGGTGCCGGCGTCGGCGATGCCGCACGGCACGATCCGGTCGTAGTACGACAGGTCGCAGTCGCAGTTGATCGCGAAGCCGTGCTGGGTGACGCCCCGGGCGACCCGGATGCCGATGGCGGCCACCTTGCGGGCCGGGCCCCGGTCGTCGTCGGGCACCCAGACGCCGCTGCGTCCCTCGACCCGGCCGGCGGTCAGCCCGAACTCGGCGCAGACGTCGATCAGCAGCTGCTCGGTGCGGCGGACGTAGGCGACCACGTCGACCGGGTCGGGCAGCCGGACGATCGGGTAGCCGACGAGCTGCCCCGGACCGTGCCAGGTGATCTTGCCACCCCGGTCGACGTCGACGACGGGGGTGCCGTCCATCGGCCGGTCCCAGGGCTCGGTGCGCTTGCCGGCGGTGTAGACGCTCGGGTGTTCCAGCAGCAGCACGGTGTCGCCGCGCTCGCCGGCCACCACCGCCTCGTGCAGCCGCCGTTGCTCGTCCCACGCGGCCGGGTAGTCGACCACACCCGCCCGGACGGCGGTCACCCCGGAAGTCGTCACGCTCACCCTGCCACCCTAGCCCCGCCCGCCTCCGCCGTGCCCCGTGAGCCTCGTCGCGCCACCCTGCGTGACCCCCCACAGGTGGCGGACCGGTCAGGTGGCGGGGACCGTCCAGAGCCACACGTCGTCCACCCGGCGGGGCTCGCCGAGCAGGGCGGTGGCGGTGCGGCGCAGGGCGTCCTCGTCGAGGTCGTACTTGGCGCCGTGCACCTCGTCGGGCAGGACGACCGCCTCGACCCCCCAGTACCGCAGGTCCGCCCGGGACAGCCGGATGCTGCCCTCGGTGACGATCGGCACCAGCCCGGTCCGCCCGGCCTGGTCCATCAGCGTGTCGAAGGTGCGCGGCGGCGGCCCGATCCGGCCCCGCCCGTCCGGGCCGCCGGGGCCGAGGAAGAAGCCGGCGGGCAACCGGAACTCGCCCTGCCGGTGGGACAGGGCGTACGCCTGCCAGCGTTGCCCGTCGGGGGTGACGTCCAGGGTCAGCGGGATCGGGGTGAGCACCCCGCCCGGTGAGACGTACTCCCGCCAGGTGCCGGCGGTGACGAACTCCGGCACCGGCGGGCGGACGCTGGTCAGCAGCGGGATCGGCAGCAGCGGCAGCAGCGCCGCCACGAACCCCGCCCGCCAGGCCCAGGCCGCCGGGCGACCCGGCGGCGTCGCCCGCAGCCGGTCGACGGTGTACGCCAGCAGCACCCCGATCACCGGCGCCACCACCAGGGCCAGCCGGGACGGCAGGGCGGCGTTGACCACCGGCAGGTCGTCCAGCACCCCGAAGGGCAGCAGTTGGCCGGTACGGCTCCCGTTCCACTTCGCCAGCGGCCCCCAGGACAGCACCGCGAAGACCACGGCGGTCACCCCGAGCGCGGTCAGCGTGGCCCGCCGGCCGGGGCTGGCCCGACGCCACAACCACCCGAAGCAGACCACGGTGAGCAGCAGCAGCGGCACCCCGAAGAAGCTGTTCTCCTCGGTCGGGTTGGGCGCCAGCGTGGTGTCCCAGCCCAGCGCGCCGGCCACCGACCGGCTCGGGTACGCCCCGAACGCGGCGATGTCCTCGGCGTGGATGACCGGGTCGAAGCCGGTGCCGTGGAACCGTTGCGGCCCGGCGAAGTGCAACCACAGCGGGTACGCCAGCAGCACCCCGGCGACCAGCGCGGTCACCGCCAGCCCGCGCAGGAAGTCCGGCAGCGCGGCGCGGGCCTGCGCCCGGCGGGCCGGGTGCAGCGCCCACCCGGCGAGGAAGACGGCGACCGCCAGCGCGGTGAAGAACAACCCCTCGGCGGCGACCGAGAAGGCCACCGCGACCAGCACCCCGAGCACCAGCCCGCCGCGCAACCAGCGGCCCGGCCGGCGCAGCGCGAACACCCCGGCCACCAGCAGCGGCACCAACCAGCCGGCGGTCCAGTTCAGGTGGGCGTTGGCGTGCGCGACCATGCCGGGGGAGAAGGCCACGAACAGCGCCCCGACACCCGCCGCGAGCCGACTGGCGACCAGGTGCCGGGAGAGCAGCCAGTACCAGGCCAGCGCGGTGGCGGCGAGGTTGAGGGTGAGGATCACCAGGAACGTGGCCGGCGGCCCGATCAGGTACGTCAACGGGGCGAAGACCACCGCGTACACGGTGATCGAGGTGTTGACGGCGAGGTTCACCCCGTCCGGCACGTTGAGCAGGTGGGTGAAGAGCGGGTTCTCCCCGTGGGTGACCGCGTGCCCGCCGAAGGCGAGCAGCCACTCGAAGAGCGCCTGGTCGCTGGAGTTCACGGTGACCGCCCGCTGGTTCGGGTCGCGCCACAGCCCGCTGGTCACCCAGACCGCCAGCGCCACCGCGACGACCAGCACGATCAGGTCGGCCCGCCGACCCCGGGCGGCGTCCGGGGCGGCGGTGGGCGGCGGGTCGGCGGCCAGGGTCGGGGAAGTCGGCACGGAGCGGACGTTACCAACCGGAACTGGACCGACCGGTCGGACCCGCGACCCCGACCACGGCGGGTCAGTCGTGCAGGGCGGCGTGCAGCGCGGCGGGCAGCTCGGGGTGGGTCCAGGAGAAACCGGCCCGGGTGAGCACGGCGGGCAGGACCCGGGTGCTGGTCAGCGCCTCCTGGGCGAAGCCGCCCAGGGCGACCTTCAGGGCGACCGCGGGGATCGGGACGATCGCCGGCCGGTGCAGTTGACGGGCGAACTCCCGGGTGAACTCGGCGTTGGTGACCGGGTTCGGGCCGACCACGTTGACCGCGCCGGCGACCTCCCCGGCGGTCAGCAGGAACACCGTCGCGTCCAGCCAGTCCCGCAGTGAGATCCACGGTAGCCACTGCCGCCCACTGCCGAGCCGACCGGCGACGCCCAGCTTGAACGGCAGCAGCTGCGGCTTGAGCAGCCCCCCGTCGCGGTGCAACGGCAGACCCGTCCGCAGCCGTACCACCCGGACCCCGGCGTCCTCGGCGGGTCGGGTCGCCGCCTCCCAGACCCGGCACACGTCGGCGAGGAACCCCTCACCCGCCGGGGCGTCCTCCTCGACCACCCGGTCGCCGGTGTTGCCGTACCAGCCGACCGCCGAGGAGTTGAGCAGCACCGGGGGACGGTCCGCCGCCGGCATCCCGGCGATCGTGACCGCCAGCGTGGTGGTGGTGTCCACCCGGCTGGACCGGATCACCCGGCGGTAGTCGTCGGTCCACCGCCTGTCGCCCACCCCGGCCCCGGCCAGGTTGACCACCGCGTCGGCCCCGGCCACCACGGCCGGGTCGAGCTGCCCGGCGGTCGGGTCCCACCGCTGCTCGTCTGGGGTACGCGGCGACCGCCGGACCAGCCGGACGACCTGGTGCCCCTCGTCGGTGAGACGATCGACCAACCGGGTGCCGAGAAAACCGGACGCGCCGCCCATCAGGATCCGCATACCCCTATCTTCGGGCACGCGCCCCCGATCGGATGCGCCGACCACCAACCCCCACCCGACCCCACCCCCCGACGTCCACCCCCGGCCGGCTCGTCCCGGTGATCAAGAGGTACGCGTCAGGTTGAAGATCAATCTTGACGCGAACCTCTTGATCAACTGACTCGAACCTCTTGATCAGCGGGGACGGGGCGGCCATCCGCCGAGGCGGGGCGGGGGAGTCGGGGGTGAGTGGTCGGGCGGGAGGCGGGAGGGCGGGGGCCCGTGGTGGCGGGGCCTACCGGGCGGCCGGGTCGCCGGCCGGGGTCGGGCGCAGGTCGGCCAGGAGGCGCTCCACCTCGGCGAACGCGTCCTCCGGGAGTGGGCCGAGGGTGAGGGCGGCGAAGTTCTCCCGGGCCTGCGCCACCCTCCGGCAGCCGGGGATCGGCAGCGTACGGGGGCTGCGGGCCAACAGCCAGCCCAGCGCCCCCTGGGCGAGGGTACGGCCGTCCGCGGTCAATGCCGCCCGGATCGCCGCCACCCGGGCCGACCACTCGGGGGTGGGCCGGCCGTCGCGGAACCAGACCAGCCACTCCGGCGCCCGGCCCCGCACGTCGTCCGCGCCCGGCGTGCGGGTGGCCCCGGTGAGCAGGCCCATCGCCAGTGGCCCCCGGTTGAGGCTGGCCAGGTCGAAGGCGTCGCAGACGGCGAGCACGTCCGGGTTGTCGTTCAGCACCGACTCGTCGTGCTCGACGGCGATGCAGTGCGGCCCCGCCCCGGCGAACGCCCGCGCCGAGTCCGGGTCGTCGGTGCTCCAGCCGTACCCCCGGATCTTGCCCTGGGTGACCAGGCCCTCCAGGGTGTCGACCAGGTCGAGCGCGGCGGACGCCGGCAGGTCGTTGAGGTGCAGCAGGTAGAGGTCGACGTGGTCGGTGCCGAGCCGGCGCAGCGATCCCTCCAGGCTGGCCACCGCGTACGCCGGGCTGGCGTCCACGCCCAGCGCCCGTCGGGTCGCCTCGTCGCTGCGGTTGCCGAACTTGGTGACGATCACCGCCCGGTCCCGCCGGCCGGCGAGCGCCCGGCCGAGCACCCGCTCGCTGTGCCCGGCCCCGTAGTTGCTGGCCGTGTCGAAGAGGGTGACGCCCAGGTCGAGGGCCTGGTGGATGGTGGCGACCGACTCGTCGTCGTCCACCTCACCCCAGCCGTACGGCTGACCGTCGTCGCCCCACAGCGGACCGCCGATCGCCCAGCACCCCATGCCGATCGCGCCGACCTCGATTCCGCTGTGGCCCAGAGTCCGTGTCGTCGTCATGCCGACCAGTGTTCAACCTGGAGTGCGCTCCAGGTCAAGCGGTAGCATCCGCCCCATGTACCCGCCCTCGGAGGCCGCCCGGCGCAGTGGGTTCAGCCTCGACACCCTCCGCTACTACGAGAAGATCGGCCTGCTCAGCGGCGTCGGCCGCACCTCGGGTGGCCGTCGGGTCTTCACCGACGACGACCTGAGCTGGCTGGTGATCTTCCGCTGCCTGCGCGACACCGGCATGCCGATCGCCGAGATGTGCCGCTACGCCGAGCTGTCCCGGGAGGGGGAACACACCGTCGCCGCCCGGCAGGAGCTGCTGGAACAGCACGCCGCCCGGGTCGAGGAACAGTTGACCCTGCTCCAGCGCCAGTACGCCCACCTGCGCGAGAAGATCCGCTTCTACCAGGGCATCACCGGGGCGACCCCCGCCCCCTGAGCGCCCATCACGCTCGGGTGGACCCCGCCCCGTCCGGAGCCGGTGGGGCACCGGGCAGCCGGGCCAGCACCGGGACGAGCGGTTCGAGGGCGTCCCGGCGTACCACGAAGCGGGTGACACCCCAGCGACGCCGGTGGGCCGCGACCGCCGCGACGATCTCGTCCACCGTGCCGATCAGCACGAACGGGGTGGCCAGCAGCTCGGTGACGGTCAGACCGATCCGTTCGGCCTGCTCGGCGGCGGCGGCCCCGGCGTCGTCGGTGACCACGACCGTCTGCACCAGCGCCTCCAGCGCGGGCGGGGTGTCCCGGCCGGCCGCCCCGGCGGCCACGTGCGCGAGCTGCGCCTCGATCTGGTCGACCCGCCAACGCGCCTCGTGCCGGTGCCCGTCGGCGAGGGTACGCCCGAAACCGGTCAACCCGACCACGTCGGCGTGCGCGCCGGCCCAACGCAGCAACGTCGAGTTGGCGGTGCCCATGGTCAACGGGATGCGGTCCCGCACCGGCCGGGGCGAGGTCAGCCGGGCCTCCCGCGGCACCAGGTCGGGGGAGTCGACCGTCACCGGGGAGCCGTCGAGCAGGGCGCGGACCGCCTCGGCGACGGCCACGCAGCGGCGTACCCGACCGGCCACGTCGGGGCGTACCCGGCCGACGGCGGCCCACTCGGCGGGGGTGTGGCCGGCACCGACACCGAGCCGGGCCCGTCCACCGGAGACCAGGTCGAGGGTGGCCACGTCGGCGGCGAGCAGGATCGGTTCCCGCACCCCCAGATTCGACACGTACGAGCCGAGCCCGATCGTGGTGGTCACCGACGCGGCGGCGGCGAGCGCGACGAACGGGGACGTCACGTCGCCCGGGTGGTCGGCGGCGAGCAGGGCGTCGAAGCCGACCGACTCCGCCCGGCGGGCGAGGTCGACCCAGCCCGCCGCGTCGGTCGGGGTGGCCTGGAGCGAGAAGACGGTCACCGGCCCAGCTTCGCCGTCGCGGGTCGTCCCGGCCATCCCGCAGGCCCGGATTCTGCCGACCGGAGAATCGCCCGCCCCCGCCCCGGGCTCTGCCGGGGCCGGCGTGGAACCGTCGGTGCGGGAGGCGCGGAACCCGGCGGCCCGGCTCACCAGTCCGGCGGTGGGGTCACCCCGAGCAGTGCCGTGGTGTCGCCGGCCCGGTGGCCGAGCGCGTCGAGGGCGGCGGTGAGGGTGCGTTCCTCGTAGCGGAAGTGCGAGGCGAGGATCGCGGACAGGCCCTCCAGCTCGACGCGGACCCGGTCGACGGCCGCCGGGTCGTCCGCCGGTGGATCGGTGACCAGCGCCTCGATCCGGCGGACGATCCAGTCGACCATGCGGTGGTCCCGGCTGAGCTTGTCGAGCACCGGCCGCAGCTCGGGCACCTCGTCGGCGAGCACCCGGAAGGCACCGGCGTCCTCGCCGGTGTGGTGCCGGGTGAGCGCCGAGCAGAAACTGAGGCAGTGGGTACGCAGACCGCGCAACCGCGCCGCGCCGGGTGACCCGTGGGAACCGGCGGCGAGGCCGGCCCGGAGCTGGTCGAGCTCGTCGAGCAGCCAGAGGTGGATCTCTACCAGTTGGTGGCCGAGTGCGGTCAGGCGGTCGGCGGGGGTGGAATCGGGGTGCACAGGTGTCCCTGCTGTCCGGCGCCTCCGTGCCCTCGGCGGTCTGTGTGCCGGGTACACCGCGACGCTGACGACGATCCTACGATCCCCGTCGGCGGCGCGACGGCCACACCTGGCGGGTCGGGTCAGGCTCGGCGCAGCCCCGCCATGAGCAGGTCGAGCAGGCGGCCGGCGAGGTCCCGTTGCTCCGGCCCCTGCGCCGCCAGCGACATCCCGCCCAGCCCGGCCAGCACGTCGCCCGGGTCGACGTCCGGGCGGATCGTGCCGGCGGCGACACCGGCCGCGAGCAGCCGGGTCAGCGCGGCGACCAGCAGGTCACGGCTCTGCGCGTACGGGTTGGTGCCGGCGGCGATCACCAGGCGCAGGGCGTCGGCCATGCCCTGCTTGGTGGCGAGGTAGTCGACGAAGCGGTCCATCCAGGCCCGGGTCGCCTCGGCGGGCGGCAGGCGGGTCAGCAGCTCGTCGGCGGCGTCGCAGAGTTTGGCCAGCTCGTTGCGGTAGGCGGCCTCCACCAGCGCCTCCCGGGTGGGGAAGTGCCGGTAGAGGGTGCCGATGCCGACCCCGGCCTCCCGGGCGATCGACTCCAGGGTCACCTCCGGCCCCTGCCGGGAGAACGCCCGGACGGCGGTGTCGAGCAGTCGCTGGCGGTTGCGCAGCGCGTCGGCGCGCAGCGGCCGGGCACCGGACTGCGGCGCGTCGCGGCCCGGACCGGTCTGTCGCGCGGCGCGGTTCGGGCGGGTCTGCGGCACGTCGCCGTGGGGACTGGTGGGTGGCGCGTCGCCGTCGGGGCTGGTGGGCGGCACGTCGCCTCCTGACATCGGGTGCGGCGGGGCCACCGCACGGGTGCGGGTCGGCTGCGGTCGGCCGCCCGTTGCGGTGACGACGGCCACCCGGAGCGGACCGGTCCGGCGACCGGTTGGCAAACGGAGGAACCTCCGGTTAGTCTCGGAGACCGTAACGGAGGGCCCTCCACTTCTCATCGTACCGGCCGGGCCGCCCGGCCCGCGCCGCACCGACAAGGATGGATCATGACCACCGACACACCGGTCCACACCCCCTTCGACGCCCGCAGCACCGCCCTGGAGGTGGTCCGCGACGTCGACCTCACCGGTCGACGCGCCGTGGTCACCGGCGGCGCCTCGGGCATCGGCGTGGAGACCGCCCGCGCCCTCGCCGCCGCCGGAGCCGACGTCACCCTGGCCGTACGCGACCTCGACGCCGGTCGGCGCGCCGCGACGGACATCACCGACAGCACCGGCAACGACCGGCTGCTGGTCGCCCCGCTCGACCTCGCCGACCGGGCGTCGGTGGCCGCCTTCGTGGCCACCTGGGACGGGCCGCTGCACCTGCTGGTGAACAACGCCGGCATCATGGCCTCGCCCGAACGGCGTACCCCCGAGGGCTGGGAGTTGCAGTTCGCCACCAACCACCTCGGGCACTTCGCCCTCGCCACCGGGCTGCACCGCGCCCTCGCCGCCGCCGAGGGGGCCCGCGTCGTCGCGGTCAGCTCCGCCGCGCACCTGCGCTCCCCGGTGGTCTTCGACGACATCCACTTCCGGCAGCGCCCGTACGACCCGTGGGAGGCGTACGGGCAGTCGAAGACCGCGAACGTGCTGTTCGCCGTCGAGGCGACCCGGCGCTGGGCCGACGACGGCATCGTCAGCAACGCGCTGATGCCCGGCGCGATCCACACCAACCTCCAGCGGTACGTCAGCGCCGAGGAACTGGAGCGGATGCGGGCCGCCAGCGGGGGCGGCGCGGCCACCTGGAAGACCGTCGAGCAGGGTGCCGCCACCTCGGTGCTGGTCGCCACCTCGCCGCTGCTCGACGGGATCGGCGGCCGGTACTTCGAGGACTGCCAGCAGGCCGCCCCGAACCAGCCCGGCACCCGCACCGGCGTCGCCGCGTACGCCCTCGACCCGGCCGCCGCCGAGCGGCTCTGGACGGTCTCCGAGCAGACCCTGCGCGGCTGAGCCGCCGGTCCGCCGGGAGGTGCCGTGCCGGCGTGTCCGGCGGTCCCGTGACGACGAAGGGCGCCCCGGTCGACGACCGGGGCGCCCTTCGCGCAGGCGGGTGTTACAGGCCCAGCTCGGCCTCGAAGTTGCCGCCCTCCAGCCGCTCCTTGACCGCGACCAGGAACCGGGCCGCGTCGGCGCCGTCGATCAGCCGGTGGTCGTAGGACAGGGCCAGGTAGACCATCGACCGCACCGCGATGACCTCGCCCAGGTCCGGGTCGTTGACCACGACGGGACGCTTCACCACGGCACCCGTGCCGAGCATCGCCGACTGGGGCGACGGCACGATCGGGGTGTCGAACAGCGCGCCCCGGCTGCCGGTGTTGGTCAGCGTGAAGGTGGCCCCGGCGATCTCGTCCGGGCTGATCTTGTTGGTCCGGGTGCGCTCGGCCAGGTCGGCGACGCGCTTGGCGATGCCGCCCAGGTTGAGGTCACCGGCGTTGTGGATGACCGGCGTCAGCAGGCCCCGCTCGGTGTCCACCGCGATGCCGAGGTTCTCGGCGTCCGGGTAGGTGATGGTGCCCGCGTCGAGGTCCATCCGGGCGTTCACGATCGGGTACGTCTGCAGGGCCTCGATGGCGGCCAGCGCGAAGAACGGCAGGAACGACAGCTTCACGCCGTGCCGCTGCTGGAACGAGTCCTTCGCCTGCGCCCGCAGCTTGGCGATCCGGGTGACGTCCACCTCGATCACCGTGGTGAGCTGCGCCATCTCGTGCAGCGACTCCTGCAGGCGGTTGGCGATGGCCTTGCGGATGCGGGTCAGCTTCTCGGTGGTGCCCCGCTTGCCGCTCGGCTGCGGCTTCGCCGCCGGTGCGGCCGGGGTCGCCGCGGCGGCCGGCTGCGCGGCGGGGGCCGGAGCCGCCTTGGCCGCCTTCGCCTTCTCCGCCGCCTCCAGCACGTCCTGCTTGCGGATCCGGCCACCCACGCCGGTGCCGTTGACCGAGGCCAGGTCGACACCGTGCTCGCCGGCCAGCTTGCGGACCAGCGGGGTCACGTAGCCGGGGGCGTCGCCGCCGCCCTGGGCGGGTGCGGCCGGTGCCGCCGGGGCGGCCGGCTGGGCGGCCCGCTCGGCCTGCACCGGCTGGGCCGCCGACTCGGTCTCGGCGGCCGGCTCGCCGTAGCCCGCGCCCGGCGTCGGCTCGGTGACCTTCGGCTCCGGCTTCGCCTCGGCCTTGGGCTGCTCCGCCTTCGGGGCCTGCGCCTTCGGGGCCTCCGCCTTCGGCTCCGGCTTCGTCTCGGCCGGGGCCGCGCCCGCCGCACCGATGATCGCCAGGTCCGCGCCGACGGCGGCGGTCTCGTCCTCGGAGACCTTGATCTCCAGGACGGTGCCGGCGACGGGCGACGGGATCTCGGTGTCGACCTTGTCGGTGGAGACCTCCAGCAGCGGCTCGTCGACCTCGACGGTCTCGCCGACCTGCTTGAGCCAGCGGGTGACCGTACCCTCGGTGACGCTCTCACCCAGGGCCGGCATCTTCACCGGGGTACCCTCGCCCGACGACGCCGGGGCGGCCTGTGCCGCCGGCTGCTCCCGGGCCGGCTCGTCCTGCTCCGGCTCCGGGCCGGTGCCCTCGGCGGCGGCCGTCGGCTCGGGGGCCGGCGCGGCCTGCTCCGGCTCGTCGGCCTCACCGTCGGCCTGCGGGGCGTCCCCGCCGGCCGACTCGCCCTCACCCGAGATGACGGCCAGTTCGCTGCCCACCTCGGCGGTCTCGTCCTCGCCGACCACGATCCGGCTCAGCACCCCCGCGGCGGGGGAGGGGATCTCGGTGTCGACCTTGTCGGTGGAGACCTCCAGCAGCGGCTCGTCGACCTCGACGGTCTCGCCCTCCTGCTTGAGCCAGCGGGTGACGGTGCCCTCGGTGACGCTCTCGCCGAGCCGAGGCATGGTGACCGATACCGGCATGTTCTGAAACTCCTTCGTGGCCTGGTGCGATCCTCGCCCGCTTGCCGCCGGCGTCGCGGAATGAGTGTGGGTCAGGCGTGCGCGTGCAGCGGCTTGCCGGCCAGGGCCAGGTGCGCCTCGCCCAGCGCCTCGTTCTGGGTCGGGTGGGCGTGCACGAGCTGCGCCACCTCCGCCGGGTAGGCCTCCCAGTTGTAGATGAGCTGCGCCTCGCCGATCAGCTCACCGACCCGGGCACCGACCATGTGGACGCCGACCACCGGGCCGTCCTCGACCCGGACCAGCTTCACGAAACCGGCGGTCTTGAGGATCTGGCTCTTGCCGTTGCCGCCGAGGTTGTAGTTGTAGACCTTGACCTTGTCGCCGTACTGCTCCTTGGCCTTAGCCTCGGTCAGGCCCACCGACGCAAGCTCCGGGTCGGAGTAGGTGACGCGCGGGATGCCGGCCTCGTCGATCACGGCCGGGTTCAGGCCGGCGATCTCCTCGGCGACGAAGATGCCCTGGGCGAAACCCCGGTGGGCGAGCTGGAGGCCGGGCACGATGTCGCCGACCGCGTAGACGTTCGGTACGCCGGTGCGCAGCCGCTCGTCGGTCAGCACGTACCCCCGGTCGAGCTTGACGCCCTGCTCCTCGTAGCCGAGGTCGGCGGTGTTCGGGCCCCGGCCGACGGCGACCAGCAGCAGCTCGGCCTCGACGGTCTCGCCGCCGGCGATGGTCAGCTTCACGCCGTTCTCGGTCTTCTCGACCTTCTCGAACGGCTTGCCGACCTTGAAGTTGATCTTCCGCTTGCGGAACGCCCGCTCCAGCGCCTTCGACGACTCCTCGTCCTCGGCGGCCACCAGCCGGGGCAGCGCCTCGACGATGGTCACGTCCACCCCGAAGGACTTCCACACGCTGGCGAACTCGACGCCGATCACGCCGCCACCCAGCACGATCACCGACGCCGGCACCCGGTCCAGGGTCAGCGCGTGGTCGCTGGTGATGATCCGCTCGCCGTCGACCTCCAGGCCGGGCAGGCTCTTCGCGTACGAGCCGGAGGCCAGGATCACGTTGCGGCCGGTGTACCGCTTGCCGTCCACCTCGACGACGTTCCTGCCGACCAGCTTGCCGGCGCCCGCCACGAAGGTGATGTTCTTGTTGCCGCCGACCAGCCCCTGCAGGCCCTTGTACAGCCGGGAGATCACCCCGTCCTTGTACGAGTTCACCCCGGCCATGTCGATGCCGACCAGCTCGGCCTTGACGCCGAACTGCGCCGACTCGCGGGTCTGGTCGGCGATCTCCGCCGCGTGCAGCAGCGCCTTGGTCGGGATGCAGCCGTTGTGCAGGCAGGTGCCGCCGAGCTTGCCCTTCTCGATCAGCGCGACGGAGAGATCAAGCTGGGCGGCACGCAGCGCCGCCGCGTAGCCGCCGCTGCCACCTCCGAGAATGACGATGTCGAAGGTTGCGTCGTTCGGCTCGCTCACGTCCAACTCCCTGGTCGCTTCGCTGCATCGGGGGGTCACGGTGGGGCGCCACGGGCAGACCCCACCTCGGTCATCTTGTCACTAGCGCGTCCGCAGCGCGTACCGAGGTGCCCAACGACACGTCCCCGACACGTACTCTTGGCACCGGTTCCCGACGACGGACGGGGGAGAGGAGTGCCCGGTGGCGCTGTTCCGGCGACGCAAACCGCCGACCCCGGCCAACCGTGACCGGCCGGCCGACCGGGCCGACCTGGATCACCTGGCCAACTTCGCCCGCACCCGCCGGGGGGTCGAGGCGTTCGTCGAACCCCGGACCACGATGACCGACACCACCGTCATCATGATCGCCGACGACGGCGAGTGGACCCGCCGACGCATCGACGGCCCGGACGCCGCCCGTCGTTTCGCCCATGCCCTGGGCATCCCGATCTACGACGTCCGGCTGATGGGCTACCCCCAGCGGATGCGTGACTACAACGAACGCCGCAAGCGCCGCCCCGAACTGTTCTGACTGCCCCCGGCGGGCCACCCGGGAAACGCGGACGGGACGCCCGCAGGCGTCCCGTCGTGGTGTCGCGAATCCGTCAGCCGTTGGCGGCGACGTCCTCGACCAGCTGCAGCAGGGTACGCACCGGCACCCCGGTGCCGCCCTTGGTCCAGTAGCCGGTCGGCTCACCCGAGTGGTAGCTCGGACCGGCGATGTCGATGTGCGCCCACGCCACGTCGTCGGTGACGAACTCGCGCAGGAACACCCCGCCCTGCAGCATGTGGCCGGCCCGGTCCATGCCCGCGTTGACCTGCGAGATGTCCGCGACGTCGGAGTCCATGCCCTTGCGGACGTCGTCCGGCAGCGGCATCGGCCAGGCCGGCTCGCCGACCGTGTCACCGGCCACCTTCACCCGCTCGCACAGCTCGGGGGTGCCCATCACCCCCGAGATCCGCTTGCCCAGCGCGATCACCTGCCCGCCGGTGAGGGTGGACGTCTCGAACAGGTAGTCGGTGCCGTCGGCGCAGGCACGGGCCATCGCGTCGCCGAGGATCATCCGGCCCTCGGCGTCGGTGTTGAGCACCTCGACCCGCTTGCCGTTGAACATGGTGACCACGTCACCCGGCCGGTAGCTGGTGCCCGACGGCATGTTCTCGGCCATCGGCAGGTAGCCGGTCACCGCCACGGCCGGCTTGAGCGCCGCGATCGCCAGCATCGCCGCGCCGACCGCCGCCGCGCCGGCCATGTCGGACTTCATCTCCCACATGCCCTGGGCCGGCTTGATCGAGATGCCGCCGGTGTCGAAGGTGATGCCCTTGCCGACCAGCGCCACCCGCTTGCCGTTCGTCTGGCCCTGCGGGGTCCAGGTCAGCTTGACCAGCCGCGGCGGGGCCTCCGACCCCTGCCCGACGGCGGTGATCCCGCCGTACCCGCCGGCCCGCAGCTGCTCCTCGTCGAGCACCTCGACGTCGAGCCCGGCGGCCCGGGCGGCGGTGGCGACGGCCTCGGCGAAGGCCGGCGGACGCAGCTCGTTCGGCGCGGTGTTGACCCAGTCGCGGCTGGTCCGCACCGCACCGGCCACGGTGGTGGCCCGGTCGACCTCGGCCCGCGCGGTCGCGTCGGCGGCGTCCGGCACGGCGATCAGCACCTCGGCCACCGGCTCCCGCCGGGACGGCTGCGGCTTGGTCTTGTAACCGGCGAACCGGTAGCCGCCGAGCAGCGCCCCCTCGGCCACCGCGCGCAGCGCGGCCGGGGCGTCGGCGTCGTCGGGCAGCGGCAGGCTCAGCGCCACCCGGGGCGCCCCGGCCAGCGCCCGGACCGCCGCGCCGGCGGCCCGGCGCAGGGTCTCCGGGGCGGGGGCGGCACCGGTCGGCTCCGGACCCAACCCGACCGCCACGACCAGCGGGGCGGTGACCGTGCCCAGCGTGGCCAGCTTGATCACCTCACCGGGGCCACCGGTCGCGCCGAGCAGGGCCAGCGTCGCGGTCAGCTTGCCGTCGAAGGCGGCGGCGATACTCTCCGCGCCGTCGGCGAGCAGCAGGGTGCCGGCGGGACCGCTCGTGGCGTCCGGGCCGGTGGTCTGGCTGTGCACGCCGATCACGATCGCGTCGACCGTGAGCTCGGCGGGGTCGGTGTCGACCAGGCTGAGGGTGGTGCTGGACGATGTCACTGAAGCTACTCCGGGCGGGCCGGGCCGGCCGCGGCGTCGCGTACCGGCGGTGATGGTCTCCGGCGGCAACCTACCCGCCGGAGCGCGGGTGCGTCCCGCCGAAGTGCCGACGGGTCCCGCCGATGCTAACCAGCGGGACACCCGGCGGTAAGTTGCCACCCATGACGGACGTGACCTCCGACGCCGCCGCGACCCGGCTGCGCCGTTCCCCGCTGCACGCGCGACACGCCGCGCTCGGTGCCAAGTTCGCCCCCTTCGGGGGTTGGGAGATGCCCCTGGAGTACGCCGGTGGTGGCGTGCTCAGGGAACACGCGGCGGTCCGCACGGCGGTCGGCGTCTTCGACGTCTCGCACCTGGGCAAGGCGCGGGTCACCGGCCCCGGCGCCGCCCGGTTCGTCAACTCCTGCCTGACCAACGACCTGGACCGGATCGGTGCGGGCAAGGCGCAGTACACGCTCTGCTGCGACGACGCCACCGGCGGGGTGGTCGACGACATCATCGCCTACCGGTACGCCGACGACCACGTCTTCCTCATCCCCAACGCGGCGAACACCGCCGAGGTGGTCCGCCGGCTGCGCGCCGCCGCCCCGGCCGACGTCGAGGTCACCGACGAGCACGACCGGTACGCCGTGCTGGCCGTGCAGGGCCCCCGCTCGGCCGAACTGCTCGACGCGCTGGGCCTGCCCACCGGGCACGAGTACATGAGCTTCTCCCCGGCGACGCTGGCCGGGGCCGAACTGACCGTCTGCCGTACCGGCTACACCGGCGAGCTGGGCTACGAGCTGGTGGTGCCGGCAGCGGACGCCGTCGCCGTCTGGGACGCGCTGTTCGCCGCCGGGGAGCGGGTCGAGCTGCGGGCCTGCGGGCTGGGTGCCCGGGACACCCTGCGCACCGAGATGGGGTACCCGCTGCACGGGCAGGACCTCTCCCTGGACATCACCCCCGTGCAGGGGCGCTCCGGTTGGGCCGTGGGCTGGGACAAGCCGGCGTTCTGGGGCCGCGACGCGCTGCGCGCCGAGAAGGCCGCCGGCCCCCGCCGGACGCTGCGTGGCCTGGAGGCCGTCGACCGGGCCATCCCGCGCGCCGGGATGACCGTGTACGCCGGTGACGCCCCGGTCGGCACGGTCACCAGCGGTACCTTCAGCCCCACCCGCAAGCAGGGCATCGCCCTCGCCCTGCTGGACACCGACCCGAAACTCGCCGACGGCGACCTCGTCGAGGTCGACATCCGGGGCCGCCGCGCCCAGATGCGGGTCACCCGTCCCCCCTTCGTCACCCCCTCCGTCCGCTGACCCTCTCCGCAGCTCGCCCCGGCCCGCAGCTCGCCCCGGTGATCAAGAGGTTTGCGTCACCCCGCCCCTGGATTTCTGACGCAAACCTCTTGATCACGCGGGCGGGTGAGTGCCCGGGCGGGTGAGTGCCGGGGGTGGGGAAGAGGACGGGGTCAGTGGGTGGGGTGGGGGCGTTCGCCGGCGTCGAGGACGGCCTGGGTCCAGCCGCCCTCGATGACGCCGGTGCCGTCCAGGACCGCCCAGTCGACGACCTCGGCGACCGCCACCACGACCGGGGAGCCGATCCGCACGCTGGGGTCGGTGTTGGCGTCGCTGGCGCTGGCCCCGACGATCCGCTCCGGGGCGTCCCACGAGCTGACCCCGGCCCACACGTACTCGGGGCCGTCGTCGCCGGGCAGGCCGTACTTGACCACCAGTTGCGCCTCCGGTGGCAGCCCGTCGGCGAGGAACCGGGCCCGGATGCCGTCCAGCCCGGCGCGGGCGGTGGCGACGGCCCGGCTCATCGCGTCACCGGACCGGGCGTACCGGACGTCCGGCTCGATGCCGGAGAAGAGGGTCGCGCAGGCCGCCGCGAAGTAGCGGCCGTCCGGCCCGGGGTGACCGGGCGGCGGGCGCAGGCTCAGGAACGAGTCGGCCTCCGGGTCGGTCGCCGGGTCCAGTTCCAGCCGCAGCAGCACCGGGGCCGTCGCGCCGTGCTGCTCCGGATTGCCGTACGCCACCGCGATGTCGTGCCCGGTCACCGTGGCCAGCACCGGTAGCTGCACGAACGCCGGCACCTCCTCGCCGGCCAGCCCGTCGGTCCAGTCCCGCAGCAGTCGGCGGGCGGCACCGGTCAGCACCGCCCCCCAGGCCCGGGTGAGATGGTCGGGCACCCCCTGGGTCTGCAACTCCAGCAGCCCGAAGCGGCGCAGCCCCTTGGTGGTGAACCACAACCCCTCGGTGTCCGAGGAGTACGGCACGAGCACCCAGTCGACAAGCCGGATCCGGCCCTGCGCGTCCGGCAGCGACTTCAACGCCGTCGCCGGGTCGAGGAACTGCAACCCGAACACGTCCACCACGTCACCGCCGACGGACTCGGCAACCGCGGCGGCCACCGCGCGGGCCGCCCACTCGTGCGCCGGTGGCCAACCCGGCCGGTACTCGGCCTGCACCACCACCAGGTGACTGGCGGCGGCGAGCCGGCCCAGCTGGGCCTCGGTCGCGCCGAACGCGGTGAGCAGATCCGGCGGCAGTTGCGGGAACTCGTCGATCGACCGGGTGTCCACCGACATCAGCGGACTGTCCAGCATCTGCGTGGCCAGGCCGTACACCGGGTCGGCGAGGCGGCCGGCGAGACCCCGTACCGCCGTTTTCGGGCTCACCGGTGGCAACCCCGCCACCGGTACCAGGTAGGTCGCGCTGAGCGACTCCGGGACCGGTACGGGCAGGAAGTCGTCCGTGATGAGCAAGTCGTCCCCCGGAAGGCCGTGCCGGTGCTGTCGGGGCAAACGCTACCCGGCGCGCCGCGTCGTCCTCAGCCGGACAGCACCAAGCCCAGGTAGACCAGCGTGGTCACCACCTCCACGACGGCCCCCAGCACGTCGCCGGTGATGCCGCCGAGCCGGCGTACCAGATGGCGCAGCAGGCCGGTGGCGACGGCGAGCGCGGCGAGCACGGCCAGCGGCCCCTGCCACGGCCGGCCCGGCACGGCCGGCACCGCCACCAGCGCGACGGTGACCGCGCCGACGACCGGCGCGACGGGCCCGACCGTCCCGGCGACCAGCGCGCCCAGCCCGTCGGGGCGGGCGGCCGGCACCCCCCGGCGGCAGGCCAGGGTCACCCCGAGCCGGCCGGCGGCGGTGCCGGCCAGCACCCCCGCGAGCACCGCCGGCCAGGACCGCCCGGCCAGCTCGGCCAGCGTCGCGGTCTGCAGCAGCAGGACGACCACCAGCGCGGCCACGCCGAACGGGCCGACGTCCGGCTTCTTCATGATCTCCAGTGCTGCCGTGCCCCGCCGGTAGGAGCCCAACGCGTCCACGGTGTCGGCCAGCCCGTCCAGGTGCAGCCCCCGGGTGAGCAGGGCTGCCGCCGCGACGGTCACCCCGGCGGCGACCAGGGGCGGGGCGAGCGCGGCCAGGCCGAGCAGCAGCGCGCCCAGCACCGCCCCGAGCAGCAGCCCGACCAGGGGCGCGAGCGCCATCGCGGTGCCCGCCGTCGCCCGGTCGATCCGGCCGGCCCGGACCGGGACGGTGGTGAGGGTGGTCAGCGCCAGCCGGAGCCCGTCGCCGCGCCCCGACTCAGCCGGCACGCCGGCCGGACGGGTCGGCCTCCGGCTCGGCGTCGGTGGGTGCGGTGGTGGTCGGCCCCGGTCCGGCCGGCGTCGGCTCGGCGAACTCCGGGGTGACGTCGGCCTGCGCCGCCTCGCCCCCGGCGGCCTCCGGCGTGGTGGGCTCCGGCGCGGCGACAATCGGTTCGGCGGCCACCGGCGTGCCGGGCTCCGGTTCGGCGTCGGGGGTGGTCGCGGCGGTACCGGTGGCCTCGTCGTCGGGGCCGCCGTGGTGCGGGTGCGCCGGCAGCGACCCGGCCAGCGCCAGCACCGAGCGCAGCAGCGGCAGGGCGGCCAACGCGTTCGCCCCCTCGCCCAGGTCGAGCCGCAGGTCCAGCAGCGGGGTCAGGCCGAGCACGTCGGCGGCGAGCCGCACCGCCGGGTGACCGCCGTGGTCGACCAGCAGGCACCAGTGCCGGGCCTGGCCGGCCAGATCCCGGGCGACCATGCCGGCGGCCAGCCCGACCGGTCCGTCGAGCAGCACCGGCACCCGGCGGGCGGTCGCCCCGAGCAGCACACCGCAGGCCACCGCCATGTCACCGCCGCCCAACTCGGCCAGGATGTCCTTGGCGTCGCGGGGGGAGCGCCGGGTGCGGTGCAGCGCGTCGCGGACCGTCGCGCACCGCACCATCCAGGCCGCGTCGTCGATCTCGCCGTCGGCGGTGTGCACCCGGCCGAGCACCGTCGGGGCCTCCGCGCCGGCCGTCGCGACCAGCACCGCCGCGGCGGCGGCCTCCGCGCCCGCGCCGCACGCCCCCAGCACCAGCAGCCGTACGCCCGCCTCGGCGGCCTCCTCGGCCAACCGCCAGCCGTAGCGCAGCGCCGACTCGACGGTGTCGGCGTCCAGCGCCGGCCCGTGCTCGATCGGCGCGGCCGGCGGGGCGTCCACCACCTGCAGGCCGGCCCCGTTCTCGGCGGCCAGCCGGGCCAGCGCCCCCCGGCCGGCGCGGGCCTGCCGGGCCAGCCGGGTCGACTCGCCGACCGGTGCCCCGGCCGCCACGCCACCGGCGTGGTCGCCGTGCAGCAGCAGCACCCGGACGTCCGTCCACGGCGTCGGGGTGGGGGTGCCCTGGGTGGCGGCGGCGAACTCGACCACCCGTTCCAGCACGCCCAGCCCGGCCCCCGGCAGGTCCAGGGTGCCGAGCCGCTGCACCGCCTGCGGGCCGGCGTACTCGTCGGGCATCGGCAGTTCCATGCCGGGCTGGATGACCAGGCCCGTGGCGACCACCGGCAGCGCCATGGTCGGCGTGGTCCAGGTCGTGCCGGCCGGGGTCTGCGCAGCCGGCGGCACCGTGGGGGTGAGCACCTCCGGCAGCGGCCCGTCGGCCGGGACCGTGGCGACGGAGGCCGGGGCGCTGGCGTCCAGCCCGTCCGCCGGGGCGGCGGCCCGGGTGGGTACGCCGACCGGCGGGACCGGTGCCGACGGCTTCAGCCAGGCCGGCTGGCCGGCGACCACCAGCGCGACCGCGTCGCAGGCGTCCGCGACGGCCCGGTTGGCGGCGCCCAGCGCGTCGGCGAACGCCCGCCCCAGCGGGGTGGTCGGCACCAGCGACAGCCCCACCTCGGGGCTGACCAGCACGATCCGTGCCTCGCTGGCGCGTACCGCGTCGGCCAGTTCGGTGATGGTGGCGACGTCGTCGGCCGGCTGGTGGGCCGGGTCGAGCAGCACGGTCACCCAACCGCCCAGGTCGTCCACGAGCAGCGTCTCGTTCGGCCCGGCCGAGGCGAGCACGTCGGCCAGCCGGCGCGGGTCGTCGGCGGTCTCCTCGGTGGTCCAGCTGCCCGGCCGGCGGGCCCGGTGGGCGGCCAGCCGGGCGGCCCACTCGGTGTCGTCCGGGTCGGCGGCGGCCGAGGTCGCCACATAACGCACCGTGGGCGCGTCGGCCACCAGGGACTCGGCGAACTCCGACTTGCCCGAACGGATACCGCCGAGCACCAGGACCGTGTTCCACCCCTCAACCGACATGCCCGTACCTTAAAGCCGCCCGACCCGGCCCCGCCCGCCGGCCCGGACCCGTCACGCTGGGCGGAACCCGGGCGCGGGGACGTGCGTGCGGTGCGCGGCGGTGCCGGCCGACTACGCTTGCGGGGGTCCGTCCCCCGGGGACGGTTGAGCGGCGAGGGGAGACGCGGCATGGCGTGGAGCTGGCGGTACGAGGGCACGGACGGCGCAGCGGTCGACGGGCCGGCGGAGACGTTCAGCAGCCAGGCGGACGCCGAGTCCTGGATCGGCCAGACCTGGCGGGAGCTCGCGTCGTCCGGCGTCACCGCGGTCACGCTCGTCGAGGACGACCGGGTGGACTACCGGATGAGCCTGCTGCCGACGGCGGAGTGATGGCGGGCGACCGCCCGGGGGGCGAGCCGCTGGTGCTCGGTGTGCCCCGGGCGGCGTTCCGGCCCAGCCCGGTCTTCCTGGCCCTGGTCGCGCTCTTCGTCACCAGTGGCGTGCTCACCTGGAACGGGGTGGGCAACGTCCGGTTCGACGTGTTCCTCTTCGTCGTCTCCGGCTGGCTGGTCTCGCTGTGCCTGCACGAGTACGCGCACGCCGTGGTCGCCTACCGGGCCGGCGACCGGGACATCGCCCACCGGGGCTACCTGACGTTGAACCCGCTGAAGTACACCCACCCGCTGCTGTCGATCGTGCTGCCGGTGGTGGTGGTGCTGCTCGGCGGCATCGGCCTGCCCGGCGGGGCGGTCTGGGTGGACCGGCACGCCATCCCGGGCCGGCTGCGGCACACCCTGGTCAGCCTCGCCGGCCCGGCCACCAACGTGCTGTTCACCCTGCTGCTGGTGGTGGTGCTGCGGGTGGGCATCGACGCGGGCGGCCCGGTCGAGTTCTGGGCCGGGGTGGCGCTGCTGGGGTTCCTCCAGCTCACCGCGAGCGTACTGAACCTGCTGCCGGTGCCCGGCCTGGACGGCGGCAACATGATCCAGCCGTGGCTCAGCCCGCAGTACCGCCGGATGTACGACATCTTCGCGCCGTTCGGGTTCATCCTGCTGTTCGCGCTGCTGTGGAACCCGCGTATCGGCGGCTGGTTCTTCAGCGCCGTGTTCTGGCTCAGCGACCTGCTCGGGCTGCCGCCGTGGCTCTACGGCACCGCGCTGTCCCTGATCCGGTTCTGGCAGAGCTGACCGCACCCCACCCCGCGACGATCCGGGGTGGGGTGCGGCCGGTGCCGGTCAGGGCCGCTTGGCCGGGCTCTCCGTCTTGGCCGGGTCGCGCTCGGTGACCGGGGCGACGATGTCGTCGATGGCCTTGAGCAGGTCGGCCTCCAGGGTCACCCCGGCGGCCTTGACGTTGTCGTGCACCTGCTCCGGGCGGGACGCGCCGATGATCGCCGAGGCGACGTTGGGGTTCTGCAACACCCAGGCGACGGCGAGCTGCGGCATGGTCAGCCCGGCCTGCTCGGCGAGCGGCTTGAGCTGCTGTACCCGGGTCAGCACCTCGTCGTTGAGCCACTGCGCGATGAAGTTCGCGCCGGACTTCTCGTCGGTGGCCCGGGAACCGGCGGGCGGCGGCTGACCCGGCAGGTACTTGCCGGACAACACCCCCTGCGCCATCGGTGACCAGACGATCTGCGAGATGCCCAGCTCCTCGCTGGCCGGCACCACCTCGGCCTCGATGACCCGCCACAGCATCGAGTACTGCGGCTGGTTGGACACCAGCGGGATGCGCAGCTCCCGGGCGAGGGCGTGCGCCTCGCGTAGCTGCGACGCCTTCCACTCCGAGACGCCGATGTAGTGCGCCTTGCCGGCGTGCACGACGTCGGCGAACGCCTCCATCGTCTCCTCCAGCGGCGTGCTGTAGTCGTACCGGTGGGCCTGGTAGAGGTCGACGTGGTCGGTCTGGAGGCGACGCAGCGAGCCGTCGATCGACTCCATGATGTGCTTGCGGGACAGGCCCCGGTCGTTGCGGCCGGGACCGGTCGGCCAGAAGACCTTCGTGAAGATCTCCAGCCCCTCCCGGCGCTCCCCGGCCAGCGCCTTGCCGAGCACCGTCTCGGCCCGCGTACCGGCATAGACGTCGGCGGTGTCGAAGGTGGTGATGCCGGTGTCCAGGGCGGCCCGGACACACGCCAGCGCCGCCTCCTCCTCGACCTGCGAACCGTGGGTGATCCAGTTGCCGTACGAGATCTCACTGACCATGAGGCCCGAGCGGCCAAGGTGTCGGAATTCCATGCTCCGACCCTAGCCCCGTCCGGTGCCGGGCACCCGTCGGCGCAACCGGCGTCAGAGCACGGGGTGGGTGTCGGCGAGCAGCCGGTCGATCTCCGCCACCACCGTGTCCCAGTCGGCGTGCACCGGGGGGATCAGCGGTTCGCCCCGCCGGTCCAGCGCTCCCCAGTGGTTCATCCCGTCACCGACCAGGAACGCCACCGGGTGCACCACCAGTGCCGGGTGCACCGGCCGGACCAGCACGGCACCGGTGCGGTCGAGCACCCCACGCCGGCCGGCCAGCTCCACCACGGCCAGCCCCTCGTCGGTGAACCCGTCGAGCCGACGACCGTCGGACAGCGTCGTGTCGATGCCGTGGTAACGCGGCGGGACGACCAGTCGACCGTGCCGGTCCACCGCCCCCCAGCCGCCCCGGCGCACCGCCGCCACCCCGGCCCGGAACGGCCTGACCTCCTCGAACCCCGCCGGCACCACCACCGTCCCGTCCGGCTCGATCGCCGACCAGTCCGCGTCGCCGCCCTGCGACACCCAGGCCAGGCCGTCGGAGAAGGCCAGCACCCGGGCGTACGCGGGACCGAGCAGGGTGCCGCCCGTCTCGTCGATCAGCTCCCACCCGGCCTGGTCGGGGCGGCGTACCCAGGCCATCCGCTCGTGGAACGGCTGCGCCTCGACGTACCGGTAGTCGACGACCAGCTCACCGTCGGTGTCGGCGTACCCCCAGCGGCCCCGGCCGTCGTGGGTGGGGCGCGGGGACCGGCGGCCGTGCCGCACCTCGTCGCGACTACGCGGGTACGGCCCGAAGCCGCCCCGGGCCGCCGCGCGGGCGTGCACCGCGTCCAGGCACACCGCGATCCGGTCGGTCAGCTCCGCGTCCTCGGCCCGGTACAGGTCCAGGGCCCGTTCGAAGTGTCCACACGCCTCGATCAAGCGGCCCTGGTCGTAGCAGGACCGGCCGGCGTGCTCGTGCAGCGCCGAGCGCAGCCGGTCCGGCAGTTCCGTCGAGTTGGCCTCGGTGAACAGCCGGTCGGCCTCGGTGAACTCGCCCTTCCAGCGCAGCGCCTCGGCCAGCCGCGCCCGGGCCAGCGCGGTACGCCGCAGCTCGCCTGTCGCCTCCGCGTAGGTCAACGCGAGCCGGCCGTCGGCCACCGCGTCGTCCAGGTCGTCGACCAGCCGGGACAGCACCGCCCGCAGGCTGAGCAGCCGGGCGCGGGCCCGGTTGTCCAGGGCCGAGGCGAGCTTCTCGGTCAACCGGCGGCGGATGCTGCGTAGCTCCGCCGGGTCCTCGGCCACCTCGCGCAGGGTCTCCGGGTCCAGCCGCCACCGGTAGCCGGCGAGCACCTGCTCCGGGTCGGCCTGCCGGACCGCCGTCGCGGCGTCCCCGGACGCGGGGGTGGCCACGGGCGGGCCCGCAGTGGTGGCCCGGTCCCCGTGCTGCCTGATGCTGGCGTGGTCCCCGCCGGCCCCCTGTTCCGTGGTGCCGGCCCGGTCCGGGTCTGCCGGCCGGTCCGCGAGGGTGGCCTGGCCGTCGGGCGCGGTCCGGTCCGGGGCGGTGGCCCGGTCGGTGCCTGCCGGGCCGTCCGTGGTGCCGGTCCGGTCCCCGGTCGCCAGCGGATCGACGCTGGTGGGTCGGTCCGGGGTCGCCAGCTGCTGCGTAGTCGTGGCCGGGCTCACCGGGACGGTCCGGTCCGGCGACGCGGGTCCGTGCGGATCGCCGACCGTCACCGGGGCCGCCGGATCGCCACCGCCCGTCCCGGTGCCGCCGGTCAGAGCGCTGTCCGGGCCGGTGCCGACGGCTACGGTGCTGTCCGGTCCGGTGCCGACGGCCATGGTGCTGTCCGGCCCGGTGCCGACGGCCACGGTGCTGTCCGGGCCGGTGCCGACCTGAAAGGTGCGGCGCGGTTCGTCGTCTCCGGTGCCGGTGCCGGTGCCGGTGCCGGCCGGACGGGTGTCGGCCGGACCGGTGCGGGCCGCTGCGTCGTCCTTCGTGGTGGTGCCGCCTCCGGGGTCCGTCGGCCGGGTGCGGTCCAGGTCGTCGCGTCCCACGGCGGTGCCGGCCGGACCGGCAGCGGCGGTGCCTGCCGGTGGGGCCGTGGTGATGCCGGTCGGTGCGCTGCCGGTGAGGGCGGCGTCAGGCAGGGCGGCGTCAGGCAGGACGGCATCGGGCAGGACGGCGTCGGGCGTGGCGGGGTCGACCGGACCGGTGACGGTGCTGTCGGTATCGGTGGCGGTGGCGGGGGACACCGGGGCGATGCGGTCGGGGACGACCGCCGGGACGGCGTGGTCGCCGTCCGGGTCGCGGCCGGTGGTGGCGACCGGAGTGGACTCCCGCGTCGGTCCGGCGTCGACGTCCGCCGCGCCGGACCGGTTCTCCGGGTCGTCCCTGCCCGGCACGTCCGGCGGGGTGGCCGGGTCCGGTGTCGCGGGAGGACTCCCGGCGGTTCGACGGGTCGCGCCGACCGGATCGGGAGCGTCGGGCAGGGCGGCGGGGGTCGCCGGGACGGGGTGCCCGGCACCGGGCTGCCGGGCGGCGGCTTCGACGTCGGCCGGGCCGTTCACGGGGTGCGCCCCGGTTGCGGCGGAGGCCCGGACACCGGGGTCGGCGGGGCCACCGGCCGGGGCGGTCGACCGACCCGGGTCGCCGGTGGTCGGGAGGAGCGGGCCCGGGTCGGTGGGGTGCGACGGGGGTGCCGGCGAGCGGGGCACGGGAACGTCCGTGCCACCGGTCGGTGCCCCGTCGGGCGGGTCCGGGCGGCCGGTCGTGGCCGGGGCCGGCGCGGCATCGCCCGTCGGTCGGCCGGCCGCCGTCGTACCGTCGGGCGGGGTGGTCGGCGTGGGGGTCGACCGGCCGGGCCGGAACCAGGCCGCCGAGCCTCCCGGCGTGGTCGGGGCGGCGCTGACGGGACGGCCGGTGCCGCCGGGCTCCGGTGCCGGCGGAACGTACCGGCGGGGCCGGTCGGGGGTGATCTCCAGGGCGGGGACGTCGGTGGCGGGGGCCGCCGGGGGGCGTCCAGCGGTACCCGGGTCGGTGGGCCGTGTGGTCCCGGTGTCGGGTGCGGCGGAGGAGTGCCGGAAGTCACCCGGGTCGGTGGGCCGTGTGGTCCCGGAGTCGGGTGCGGCGGAGGAGCGCCGGAAGCCATCCGGGCCGGTGGGCCGGTCGGTCCCGGAACCGACGGCGGGTGCGGCCGAGGGGGGCCGGGCAGCACCCGGGTCGGTGGGTCGGTCGGTCCCGGGTGCGGTCGGGGAGTGTCCGGCGGGCCGGTCGACCGGTGGCGCGTTCTCCGACGGCCGGCGGAACTCGACGTGCAACCGGCCGGCCGGCGACGCGGAGACCGGGGCGGCCTGGTCCGGGGCGGGGATGGGCGGCCGGCCGGCGGCGTGACGCCTGCGGGTGGGCAGCTCGGTGGGGGACGCGGGGGCGTCCGGTGGTTGGGGGGTCGGCCGGTGGGCCGTCGGTGCCGGTGCGTCGGAGCCACCCGGCCGGGCGCCGGCCGGCGGTGGGGGAGGACCGGGCCGGGGACCCCACGGACCGGTCGCGGGTCGGCCCGCCGTGGTCGTGCCGGGTGGCGACGACGCCGGGGCCGGCGACATCGGGGTCGACGACGACGAGGCCGACGACGCCGGGGCCGGTGACACCGGCAGCCCGGAGACCGGTGCGCCGGACACCGGACGGCCGGGCGACGGGTCGAGGAGCGGCGTACCGCCGCCGGCACGACCGTCGCCGGGCTGCCCCGGCGTGGCCCAGGCCGCCGGACGGCCCTCGTGGCGGGTGGGCGGCTCGTGCCTGGTGGGGTACGCCGGTCGCCCGTCGCGGCCGTGGTCCGGTTCCCGGGTCGGGCGGGGCCCGGTGGGGCCGGTACGACCCCACGGCTCGCGGTACGGCTCGTCCTGCGGACGCAGGTCGGGGTACGCCACGTGGCGGGCCGCCGGCTCGTACGGCTGAGCAGGCAGGCGCTCGTCGCGGCTCCGCGGATGCTGCCACCGCTCCTCGGGGATGGCAGGCGTCGTGCCCCGGCCGTCGTGGCGTGGTGGGCGGCCGGGCGGGATGTCGTCGCGGGGGCGGACCGGCGGGGTGTCGTGGAGCGGGCGCTGCCACCGGTCCGCGTGCCCGTGGGCGGCGGGCCGCCGGTCGGCGTCCCGACGGGGCGGGTCGTCCTCCCGGAACCGGGCCGGCAGGTCCCCGCCCGGTGCGGGTCCGGCCGGGTACGGGTCGTACCGGTCGGCGGCGCGGTGGTGTGGCTCGTCGTCGCCCCGGTGACCGGGCATGACGGTGGGGCGTTCGCCGGTGGTCCGCCGCCGGGGCGGGCCCTCGTCGGGGTCGCGCCGCCGGTCCGACCAGCTGATCCGGTCGGCCGGCCGGTCGTCGTGCCGCTCGGCTGCGGGCTGCCGGCGTTCCCGCTGCCAGACCGGCTCGTCCGACGGCCGCCGGTACGCCTCGTCGGCGGGCCGTCGGTACGCCTCGTCGGTGGGCCCCCGGTACGTCTCGTCGGCCAGCCGGCGGTACGGGTCGTGGGCGTGCCGCTCGTCGCGGGGGTCGTCCCGGCGGGGCGGCCCGTCGTCCAGGTCGGACCAGGACCGGCCGAGGTACGTGCCGTCGGAGCGGGTCGGGGCGAGCGGGGGCACCTCGGCGCGGCCGGAGGCGGTGACCCGTCCCCGGGGGTCGGCGTACTGGGAGCCGAGGTCGCCGGGATAGCGCTGCCCGGGGAACTGCGGGTGCCACTCGCCGGTCGGCTCGATCACCCAGGACGGTTCCGCGGGGGCGTCCCAGCGGTCGGACCAGCCCGTCACCTGGGGGCTCCGGGTCCACGCGTGCGGCGCGGCCCGATGCCCGGCTCGCGTCGCTCGCTCACGGCGGTGTCACCTCGTTGCAAATTGTCGTGCAGGGCGCCCCGGGATGCCGGTAGAGTCCCCCGGCCGGCACGGCGGGGCTGCGGAAGGAGGGTAACGGCGTGGGCTCGGTCACCGCCACTGCGGCTCCGTCCACGAGCGCAAACGTTACCCGATGGTTCCGGACATTCGGGGCTTTATCCCGGGCCGGCTTCCGTCGCTACTCCACCTACCGGCAGGCGGCCGTGGCCGGTGCCGTGACCAACACCGTGTTCGGCTTCCTGCACTGCGCGGTGCTGCTGGCCGCGGCCGGTTCCGGGACCGTCGGCGGGTACGACCGGGCCCAGCTCGCGACCTTCGTCTGGATGGGTCAGGGGCTGCTCGCCGTCGTGCTGCTCTGGGGCTGGAGCGACCTCGCCGACCGGATCCGCACCGGCGACGTGGCCGCCGACCTGCTCCGCCCGGTCCATCCGGTGACCAGCTACCTCGCCACCGACCTGGGTCGGGCCGGGTACGCGGCACTGGCCCGGCTGCTGCCGCCGGTCCTGGTCGGGCCGATCTTCTTCGACGTCTACCTGCCGTCGCGGTGGCCCACCGTCGGGCTCTTCGTGGTCTCCGTGGTGACCGCCGTGGTGCTCTGCTTCGGTTGCCGGTTCCTGGTCAACGCCGCCGCCTACTGGTGGCAGGACGCGCGGGGTCCGCTGCTGCTGTGGACCCTCGGCTCGGGGGTGCTGGCCGGGCTCTACTTCCCGCTGCGGTTCCTGCCGCAGTGGCTGCAACTGCTGCTGTGGTGTGGCACCCCGTTCCCGAGCCTGATGCAGACCCCGCTCGACGTCCTGGTGGAGCGGGACCCGCCGGCGGTCCAGGTCGGCCTGGTCGCGCTCCAGCTCGGCTGGGCGGTGCTGGTGCTGGCCGCCTGCCGGCTGGTGCAGCGGCGGGCCGAACGTCGCCTGGTGGTGCAGGGTGGTTGAGTACCGGGCGACGGTGACCGAGGAACGTCCCGCCCGGCCGGGTGGGACGTTCGGGGCGTACCGGGCGTTGCTCGGGGCACAGGCCCGCGCGCAGACCACCTACCGGGCGTCGTTCCTGCTGGACCTGGTGGGCAACGTGGGGGCCACCGTGTTCGACGTGGTCACCGTCCTGGTGATCTACGGGGTGACCCGGGAGCTGGGCGGGTTCACGCTGCGCGAGACGCTGGTGATGGTGGGGCTGTCGTCCAGCGCCTTCGCGGTGGCGGACCTGCTGGTCGGCAACATCGAGCGGCTACCCACCCACGTGCGGACCGGCCTGTTCGACGCGGTGCTGCTGCGCCCGCTCGGTGCGCTGCCCCAACTGCTGCTGATGAACCTGCCGCTGCGCAAGGTGTCGCGGGGCGTGTTCGGGGTGGGCGTGCTGGCGGTGGCGCTGACCTCGGCCGGGATCGACTGGACACCGGCCCGGGTGGCGTTGGCGGTGGTCGCCCCGCTGGCCGGGGTGGTGTTCTTCGGGTCGCTCTTCGTGGCGACCGCCACCGTGTCGTTCTGGTGGGTGGACTCCGGTGAGCTGGCCAACTCGGTCACCTACGGCGGGCGGGACTTCACCACGTACCCGGTGACCGTCTTCGAGGGGTGGTTCCGGGCCGCCTTCGCGTACGGCCTGGGGTTCGCCTTCGTCAGTTACCAGCCGGCGCTGGCGCTGCTGGGCCGCGCCGACCCGCTCGGCCTGCCGTCGTGGGCCGGCTGGGCGGCGCCGGGGGTGGCGCTGGTCGCCGTCGCCGTCGCGGCGGCGGCCTGGCGCACCGGCATCCGCCACTACCGGAGTACGGGGTCATGAGCGTCATCGAGCTGGACGGGCTGCGCAAGGAGTTCACGGTACGGGTGAAGGCGGGCCGGCTGCGTCGACAGAAGCGGACCGTCACCGCCGTGGACGGCATCGACCTGCGGGTGGAGCGCGGCGAGATGCTCGGCTACATCGGCCCGAACGGGGCGGGCAAGTCGACCACCCTGAAGATGCTCACCGGGGTGCTGAGCCCGTCGGCGGGTCAGGCCCGGGTGTGCGGGCTGCGCCCGGTCGCCGACCGGACCCGGCTGGCGCTGCGGATCGGGGTGGTCTTCGGCCAGCGTTCCCAGCTCTGGTGGGACCTGCCGCTGGCCGACTCGTTCGACCTGCTGCGGCACCTCTACCGGGTGCCGGCCGCCGCGCACGCCGCCCGGCTGCGCCGCTGCCGCGACCTGCTCGACCTGGACGACTTCCTGGTCACCCCGGTCCGCCAGCTCTCGCTGGGGCAGCGGATGCGGGGCGAGTTGACCGCCGCGCTGCTGCACGACCCGCAGGTGCTCTTCCTCGACGAACCGACCATCGGGCTGGACGTGGTGAGCAAGCAGGCCGTCCGGGGCTTCCTCGCCGAGCTGGGCCGTACCGGCGACACCACCCTGGTGCTCACCACGCACGACCTGGCCGACATCGAGCGGCTCTGCGCCCGGCTGGTGGTGGTCGACCACGGTCGGGTGGTGCACGACGGGACGATCGCCGCCCTGCACGCCCGGTACGGCTCCCGCCGGCTCGTCGTCGCCGACCTGGACGCCCCGCTGGCGGTCCCGCCGCGACCGGCGGGGGCGGCGCTGCACCGGGTCGAGGCGGACGGCCACCGGCTGGTCTACGCGTTGGAGTCGGCGGGGGTGGCGGAGGTGGTCGCCGCGCTGGCCGGGTTGGCCGCGCTGCGTGACCTCTCGATCGTCGAACCGGACATCGAGGACGTGGTGGCCCGGCTCTACCGCAGCCCGGCCCCCGACCCGCGCCACCCGTCCTGACCGCCTGTCAGATCGGGTCGCCGATGTTCACCCGGGGGGCCGGGGCGCGCATCCGGCGGAAGGTGATCGACCGCATGATCGCGTAGAGGTAGAGCGACCCCATCCGCTCGCCGCTGTTGGGGTGGCGTTCCCGCACCAGCTTCTTGATCCGCCGGGAGATCAGCACCGAGTCGATCACCACGCCGAGCGCGAGCGCCCCCCACACCACGTTGGAGGCGAGCCGGATCACCTGCGGCATCGCCGCGTTCGAGCCGATCAGCACGATCAACGCGCCGCCGAAGAACCAGGTGCCGATGGTCCGCCGGGAGTCGACCACGTTGCGGGCGAGCAGCCGTTCCGGCCCCCGGTCCCGGGGGCCACCCTCGCGGCGGAACTCGGCGGCGGCCTCGGTGCGCGCCTTGCGACGCTGCTCCCGGGCCTCCTCCTTGGTCAGCGGCCGGGTCGGGCCGGCCGGCCGGCGGCCGGCGACCGGCCGCTTCGGGGTCTCGACGCCCAGTTCCTTCTTGCTCGGGGTGTAGCCCCGGGGGCGCGCGGCGGGTGGCTCCTCGGTCACCACCGGGGCGGTGGCGGAGGAGTCGGAGTCGGCGGACTTGCGGCGAAACAGCGACGGCACGAGGTGAAGGGTAGCCATACGACGGCGCCCGGTGCACATCACGGGTGCACCGGGCGCTCGGTGGAGCGGGTCGGCCGGGCCGACGGCAGGGGTCGGGGCCGGCCGGGGGACGCGGCTGGTTACGGCCGCTCGACGTGCGCGCCGAGGCTGGCCAGCTTCGCCTCGAAGTCCTCGTAGCCCCGGTTGATCAGGTCGACGCCGTACACCCGGGAGGTGCCCTCGGCGGCGAGCGCGGCGATCAGGTGGCTGAACCCGGCCCGCAGGTCCGGGATGACCAGGTCGGCGGCGTGCAGCTTGCTCGGCCCGGCGATCACCGCGGAGTGCTTGAAGTTGCGCCTGCCGAACCGGCACGGGGTGCCGCCGAGGCAGTCCCGGTAGACCTG
This sequence comes from Micromonospora sp. WMMD723, assembly GCF_049863385.1. Lineage (NCBI taxonomy): Bacteria > Bacillati > Actinomycetota > Actinomycetes > Micromonosporales > Micromonosporaceae > Micromonospora > Micromonospora sp. WMMD723. The sequence goes on along the minus strand of NZ_JBMKNR010000001.1, from coordinate 152,845 downwards.
GATGTTGGCGCCCATCGTGTTCAGCGCCTCGGTGTAGCCCAGCCGCTGCTCGTAGACCGTCTCGTGGACGATCGACAGCCCCCGGGCCTGGGTCAGCGCCACCACGAGGGGCTGCTGCCAGTCGGTCATGAAGCCGGGATGCACGTCGGTCTCCAGCGCCACCGCGTTCAGTTCGCCGCCCGGGTGCCAGAACCGGATACCGCCCTCCTGGCCCGGGTCACCGAGCTTCGGCGGGCGGGCGTCGGTGACCTCGTACTCGCCGCCGACGGAGCGGAAGATGTTCAGGAAGGTCATCATGTCGGCCTGCTGCGCGCCGAGCACCTCGACGTCACCCCGGGTGGCCAGTGCCGCCGCCGCCCAGCTCGCCGCCTCGATCCGGTCGGGGATCGGCCGGTGGGTGTAGCCGTGCAGCTTCTTGACGCCCTGGATCTCGATCACCCGGTCGGTGTGCACCTTGATGATCGCGCCCATCTTCTGCAGGATGCAGATCAGGTCGATGATCTCGGGCTCGACGGCGGCGTTGCGCAGCTCGGTGACGCCCTCGGCCATCACCGCGGTCAGCAGCACCTGCTCGGTCGCGCCGACGCTCGGGTACGGCAGGGCGAACTTGGTGCCGTGCAGCCCGTTCGGCGCGGACAGGTGCAGACCCTCGGGGGTCTTGTCGACAGTCGCGCCGAACTCGCGCAGCGCCTGCAGGTGGAAGTCGATCGGGCGCGGGCCGATGTGGCAGCCGCCCAGGTCGGGGATGAAGGCGTGGCCGAGGCGGTGCAGCAGCGGGCCGCAGAACAGGATCGGGATCCGGCTGGACCCGGCGTGCACGTTGATCTGGTCGGTGCTGGCGCTCTCGACGTTGGACGGGTCGAAGACCAGCTCGCCGTCCTCGGTGCCGTCGGTCACCTTCACGCCGTGCAGGCCGAGCAGCCCGCGGACCACCTCGACGTCACGGATCTTGGGGACGTCGAACAGCCGGCTGGGCGAGTCGCCCAGCAGGGCCGCGACCATCGCCTTGGAGACCAGGTTCTTCGCGCCGCGCACGCGGATCCGCCCTTCGAGCGGGGTACCTCCGTGTACGACCAGGACGTCGTCCGTCAACGCAAACCTCCAGCGCGCGTCGGGTGGTGCGGGGTGAGTCGATGATGGGGCATGCTGTCCAGCTGTCCGGTACGAGCTGTCCAGCTACCCGGAGCGGGGCCGGCCCAAAACGGTCCCCGCGGTACGTCGCCCCGGCAGCATAGCCCTCCGTGACGAAATGCAAATTGGTCACCGCGCCGGGACGGGAACGAACCGGGGAATCCGGTACGTTCCCGTACCTCGGTGGTGACTTCGGGTAATCAGGCGGTGGCGGGTGGCGGGGTGTCGGCCCCCGGCAGGGCGAGCATCTGGTCCAGCGCCACCCGGGCGTGGTGCGCGGTGTCCGCGTCGACCGTGATCTGGTTGACCACCCGGCCGGCGACCAGCTCCTCCAGCGCCCAGACCAGGTGCGGCAGGTCGATCCGGTTCATCGTGGAGCAGTAGCAGACCGCCTTGTCCAGGAACATGATCTGCTTGTCCGGGTGGGCCAGCGCCAGCCGGCGTACCAGGTTCAGCTCGGTGCCGACCGCCCACGCCGAGCCGGCCGGGGCCGCCTCGATCGCCTTGATGATGTATTCCGTCGAACCGACCTGGTCGGCGGCGGTGACCACCTCGTGCCGGCACTCCGGGTGCACCAGCACGGTGACCCCGGGCACCCGGGCCCGGACGTCCTGCACGCTGTCCAGGGTGAACCGGCCGTGCACCGAGCAGTGCCCCCGCCAGAGGATCATCTTCGCGTCGCGGACCTGCTCGGCGGTGAGCCCGCCGTTCGGCTTGTGCGGGTCGTAGAGCACACAGTCGTCGAGCGAGTAGCCCAGCTCCAGCACGGCGGTGTTGCGGCCGAGGTGCTGGTCGGGCAGGAACAGCACCTTCGAACCCTGCGCGTACGCCCAGTCCAGCGCCCGCTTCGCGTTCGACGAGGTGCAGACCACGCCGCCGTTACGGCCGACGAAGCCCTTGATGTCGGCCGAGGAGTTCATGTACGTCACCGGCACGGTGTCCGCCGCGACGCCCAGGTCGGTCAGCACCTCCCAGGCCCGCTCGACCTGCGACAGCACCGCCATGTCGGCCATCGAACAACCGGCCGCCAGGTCGGGCAGGATGACCCGCTGCGCATCGGTGGTGAGGATGTCGGCGCTCTCGGCCATGAAGTGCACGCCGCAGAAGACGATGTACTCCGCGTCGGGCCGGGCCGCGGCCTCCCGGGCCAGCTTGAACGAGTCGCCTGTGACGTCGGCGAACTGGATCACCTCGTCGCGCTGGTAGTGGTGGCCGAGGACGAACACCTTCGTGCCCAGCGCGGCCTTCGCCGCCGTCGCCCGGGCTACCAGGTCGGGGTCGCTCGGCGCCGGCAGGTCTCCCGGACACTCCACGCCACGCTCGGTGGCGGGGTCGCTGCCACGGCCGAGGAGCAGCAGCGCGGTCGCCGTGTTGGAGGGTTCCACCCAGGTCGAAGTCACGTCCTCATGGTCCCACAACGGGGCGTTCGCACGACCGCTGCCGGTGTGGGCTGCCACACTGCCGCCGCGCCGATGTGGCCTGCCACACTCGGGGCATGCGCGTGCTGCTCTGCCCGGACAAGTTCGCCGGCACCCTGGAGGCCCCGGAGGTGGCCGCCGCCGTCGCCGCCGGCTGGCGTGAGGTGGACGACGCCGTCGAGCTGCTCATCCGTCCCCTCGCCGACGGTGGACCGGGCTTCGTCACGGTGCTCGCGGGCGCGCTCGACGGCCGCCGGGTGCCGGTGCCGACGGTCGACCCGCTGGGCCGGCCCGTCACCGGTGAGATCCTGCTCACCGCCGACGGGGTCGGCTACCTGGAGAGCGCCCAGGCGTGCGGGCTGCACCTGCTGTCCGCCGCCGAACGCGACCCGAAGGCCACCACCTCGTACGGTCTCGGCGCGCTGGTCGCCGCCGCCGTCGAGCACGGGGCCCGGACGGTGGTGGTCGGGTTGGGCGGTTCCGGCACCAACGACGGCGGGGCCGGCCTGTTCGCCGCGCTCGGCGCGACCCCCCTCGACGACGCGGGCCGGGCCCTGCCGTACGGCGGGGCGGCGCTGGGGGCCGTCGCGGCCCTCGACGGGACGCCCCGGTTGCGCGACGCCACCCTGGTCGCCGCCACCGACGTGGACAACCCGCTGCTCGGCCTGCACGGCGCGAGCAGTGTCTACGGGCCGCAGAAGGGCGCCGACCGGGCCGACGTGCTGCTGCTCGACGCCGCACTGGAGCGCTGGGCGGCGGTGCTGGAACGGGACCTGCCCGGCTGCCCGCCCGGCCTGGGCACGCTGCCCGGGGGCGGCGCGGCCGGCGGCCTCGGCGCGGCGATCCTCGCCCTCGGCGGGCGCTGCGAATCCGGCATCGACCTGGTCGGTCGGGCGATCGGCCTGGACGCCGCCCTCGACGACTGCGACCTGGTGATCACCGGGGAGGGCTCGTTCGACCACCAGTCGCTGCGCGGCAAGGTGGTCGCCGGGGTGGCCGGGGCGGCCCGCGACCGAGGGGTGCCCTGCGTGGTGCTGGCGGGGCGGGTGAGCACCGGCCGGCGGGAGGCCGCCTCCGCCGGGGTGACCGAGGCGTACAGCCTGGTGGAGCACTTCGGCGGCGAGGAACGCGGCGGGGTGGCGGCGGCGATGGGCCGGCCCGCCGAGGGGCTGCGGGCGCTCGGCGCGCGGCTGGCCCGGCAGTGGAGCCGCTGAGCTGCCGGGGCCGGTCCGGCGGTGGCCCGGTGACCGGGCCACCGGGAGCGGGCCGTGGCGGCGATCGCGCCGGCCGGGTGGGCTCCGCCGGGGCGGCGTACCATCGGAGCTGGACCACACCGGGAATCACTGGGCGACGCGTGCTGTTGGCCAGGGTGTCCGGACCCATACCGCGCAGGGAGATTTCCACGTGACCACGCCAGCGCAGACCGACCCGACCGAGGCCCAGGCCCCCACTTCCGTCGTCCTCACCGACGTCGCGGCGCAGAAGGTCAAGGCCCTGATCGAGCAGGAGGGCCGCGACGACCTGCGGCTGCGGGTCGCGGTGCAGCCGGGTGGCTGCTCCGGCCTGCGATACCAGCTCTTCTTCGACGAGCGTTCGCTCGACGGTGACGTCGTCACCGACTTCGACGGGGTCGAGGTCGTCGTCGACCGGATGAGCGCCCCCTACCTGGCCGGGGCGACCATCGACTTCGCCGACCGGATCGACGCCCAGGGCTTCACCATCGACAACCCGAACGCGGGCAGCTCCTGCGCCTGCGGCGACTCGTTCAGCTGAGTCCCGGTCCGTCCGAGGGGGCCGTCCCGCGCCGGGACGGCCCCCTCGTCGTCCCGCCCGGACCGGTAGGCTGACCCGCGCCGTGCTCCCGACCCCGAGGGTTGACATGAAGATCGCCGTGACCGGCTCGATCGCGACCGACCACCTGATGAGCTTCCCGGGTCGCTTCGCCGACCAGCTCATCGCCGACCAGCTGCACAAGGTGTCGCTCTCCTTCCTGGTGGACGACCTGGTGCTGCGCCGGGGCGGGGTGGCCGCCAACATCGCCTTCGGCATGGGGCAGCTCGGGCTGCGTCCGATCCTGCTCGGCGCGGTCGGCGCCGACTTCGCCGACTACCGCTCCTGGCTGGAGCGGCACGGCGTCGACTGCGACTCGGTGCACGTCAGTGAGGTGGCGCACACCGCCCGCTTCGTCTGCACCACCGACACCGACATGTGCCAGATCGCCTCGTTCTACGCGGGCGCGATGAGCGAGGCCCGCAACATCGAGCTGGGCCCCGTCGCGGACCGGCTCGGCGGCCTCGACCTGGTCCTGGTCAGCGCCAACGACCCGGAGGCGATGATCCGGCACTCGGCCGAGTGCCGGGACCGGGGCTACGCCTTCGTCGCCGACCCGTCCCAGCAGCTCGCCCGGATGGACGGCGCGGACGTGGTCTCGCTGATCGACGGTGCCGAGTACCTGATGACCAACGACTACGAGAAGTCGCTGCTGCAGAGCAAGGCCGGCCTCACCGACGCCCAGCTCCTGGAGCGGGTGAAGATCCGGGTCACCACCCTCGGCAAGGACGGCGTCGAGATCGCCACCCGGGACGGGGAGTCGTTGCGGGTGCCGATCGTCCGGGACGCGCGGGCCGTCGACCCGACCGGGGTCGGCGACGGCTTCCGGGCCGGTTTCTTCGCCGCCCTGTCCTGGGGTCTCGGCCTGGAACGCGCCGCCCAGGTCGGCTCGCTGCTGGCCGCCCTGGTGCTGGAGACCGTCGGCACCCAGGAGTACGACGTGCGCCGCGACGTGTTCGTCAAGCGGCTGGCCAACTCGTACGGTGACGCCGCCGCCGAGGACGTTCGGTCGCACCTGGTGCCATGACGCAGCTCCTGGTCGTCTTCGCCGGCCTGCCGGGCGTGGGCAAGAGCACCCTCGCCGGGCAGGTCGGCGTGGCGCTGGGCGCGGCGGTGCTGACGGTCGACCCGATCGAGCGGGCGCTGGCCCGGCACGGGCTGACCGGCCCCGGTTCGGGCCAGGCCGGCTACGACGCGCTGGCCGGGCTGGCCGAGGTGCAGCTGGGGCTGGGCACCAGCGTGGTGATCGACGCGGCCAACCCGGCGGCCGGCACCCGGGGGCTCTGGTTCGAGCTGGCCGAGCGGGCCGGGGTGCCGCTGCGGCTGATCGAGGTGTACTGCGGCGATGAGGCGGAACTGCGCCGCCGGGTCGAGGCCCGGCACACCGCCGACCCGCTCGCCCCGACCTGGGAGCAGACCCGGCAGCGCGGCACCGGGTACGAACCGCTGATCGGCCCCCGCCTGGTGGTCGACACCACCATCCCGATCGACCCCCTCCCGGCGATCCTCCGCTACCTCACCTGATCCCGGCCCGACTGGCTGCCCTGGTCCGGGCACCTGGCTGTCCTGGTCCGGGCACCTGGCTGCCCTGGTTCGGGCACCTGGCGGTCCCCGGTCTCCGGGCACCTGGCGTGCGGCCGGTTCGGCTGGCGGCTTGCTTCGGGGAAGGCGGCCCGCGTCGGGCGAGGTCAGCCGGCCTGACCGGGGGAGCGGGCCGGGGTGGCGGCGACGAACGCCGCCCACTGACGGGCGGGGAAGATCAGCACCGGGCCGGACCGGTCCTTGCTGTCCCGCACCGCCACCCCGTCGGGCAGGACGGCACACTCGACGCAGTCGCCGTTGTTGGTGCTGCGGCTGCTGGTGAACCAGCGGGCGGTGGTGAGGTCGGGGGTGCGCACGGTGGCCTCCGAGGGGCGCTAGGCCGCGCCGGCCAACTCCCTGATCAACGCGCGCGACTCGGCGGGTGAGAGGGCGACCTGGCGCAGGTTGTCTGCCACCATGCTATAGGTGCGGACACCGTCCGGGTCCTGCACGTACATCGCCCCGTCGAGCACCTCGGTGTAGGCGATCGGGCGGACGTTGGCGAAGTCCAGCAGGACGAATTTGCCGATCGCACCGGCGGCGTGCGGGCCGTCCTCGGGGCGGAGCACCTGGACGGTGACGTTCGGCAGTTCGGACATGGTGGCCAGGTGGGCGAGCTGGGCCCGCCGGGTCTCGTCGCCGTTGACCCGTAGCCGCAGCGCCGCCTCGCCGATCACCGCGTGCAGGGTGAGCGGGTCGTCGTCGGTGAGCCGCCGGGCCCGGGTCTGCCGGAACGACACGAAACGCTCGGCGTGGTCGGGGCGGACGAATCCGGTGCCCAGGGTCAGCGCCTGGGCGTACTCCTCGGTCTGGAGCAGACCGGGGATGACCATCGACTCGAACACGAACGCCCCGTCGGCCAGCCCTTCCAGCCCGACGTACGTCTTGAACCAGTCCGGCATCACCGCGGCCCAGGGTGCCCACCAGGTCTTGGCGTCGGAGCGGCCGGACAGGGTGGTCAGCCGGTCGATCGCGGGCTGGTCGGCCCCGCAGGCGCGGAGCACGGCCGCGATGTCCTCGGGAAACTGCTGGTAACGGCCGGTCTCCATGTGGCCGAGCTTCGGCTTGCCGATGCCGGTGCTGGCCGACAGTTCGGTCAGCGTCATCGGTGCCTCGCGGCGATACCGACCCAGCTCGGCACCGATCAGCCAGCGCAGCGCCGAAGGATCTGTTCGCCTGCCCATGTATCGCCTCCACCACGTGTACCGACGAGAACATCATGCCGTCGAGTCTTCCAAAGAGCAAGGATAGGGGCTATACGTATAGCAACGACTCTTGGAGGTGGTCATGCCCGACCCCGCGCCGCTCGGCACGCCCGAGGAGTTCCACCTGATGCTCGTCGACCTCGCGAACGAGTTCGCCCCACGCCGGTTCGCGCTCTGCGAGGAGTACGGCGACCGCCTCGACGGCGCGGTCTTCGCCTGGGGCCTGGCCTTCCCCGACAGCGCCCTGCTGCGCCACGACGGAAGAACGTCGACCGGGCACTTCGCCACCGCCGAGAGCGCGTTGCGCCTCTTCACCCGCACCGGCCGCCGCCTCCGCCTGATCTGGATCGACACCCCCACCCCCACCCCCACTCCTGTCGATCATGGAGTTGTGGTGCCTTCGAACCGGCAGTAATGCCGCAGATCGGCCACCACAACTCCATGATCGACGGAGCGGAGCGGGGCGGGGCGGGGCGGGGCGGGGCGGGGCGGGGCGGGGTGGGGTGGGGTGGGTCAGTGGGTGCGGCGTACTTCGTAGCCTGGGCCCTCGGGGGTGGTGGTGACGAACTCCTGGGCGCGCATCCGGCACCAGGCGGGGATGTCGACGGCGGCGGCCGGGTCGTCGGCGAGCACCCGAAGGACCGTGCCGACGGGCAGCTCGGGCAGCCGGCGGGCCAGCGCGATCACCGGCAGCGGGCAGCGCTGCCCCCGACAGTCCAGCACCTCCACCGGCCCGGTCCCGTCGCCGCCCGCTCTCGCCCCGTCGCCGCCCGCTCTCGCCCCGTCGCCGCCCGGCCCGGTCGGGAGACCGCCCGGCCCGGTCGGGAGGTCGTCCGCGCCGGTTCGGCGGCCGTCCGGGCCGGTCGGGGTGGTCACAGGCCCACCACGCCGGCGTCGGCGCGCAGCTCGGCGACGATCCCGGGCAGCTCGGCGAGGAACCGCCGTACGTCCGCCTCGGTGGTCTCCCGGTGCAGCGACACCCGGACGTTGCCGTGCGACAGCACCCCCATCGCCTCCAGCACGTGCGACGGACGCAGCGTGGACGAGGTGCAGGAGGAGCCGGAGGAGACGGCGAAGCCGCGCCGGTCCAGCGCGTGCAGCAGCACCTCGCCGTCGACGTACAGGCAGGAGAACGTCACCAGGTGGGGGAGCCGGTCGACCGGGTCGCCGACCACCTCCACGTCCGGCACGTCGGCGGCGACCCGGGACCGGATCAGGTCCACCAGGGGCGTCAGCCGGGCCGCCTCGGCCGCCGCGTCGGCCGCCGCCGCGCGCAGGCTCGCCGCCGCCGCCACCACCGCCGGCAGGTTCACCACCCCGGGGGTACGCCCGAACTCCCGCTCGTCGGCCGGCCACGGCGACTCCCACCGGGTGCCCTTGCGGACCACCAGCAGCCCGACGCCGGGCGGACCGCCCCACTTGTGTGCGCTGGCGGTCAGCACCGACCAGCCGGTGGGCACCGGCACCCGGCCGACGAGCTGGGCCGCGTCGACGTACAGCGGCACCCCGACGGCGGCGCAGGCGTCGGCCGCCCCGGTGACCGGCTGCACGGTGCCCACCTCGTGACTGGCCCCGATCAGCGTCGCCAGCGCCACCCCGGGGGAGCGCACCGCCGCCGACCAGGCATCGAGGTCGAGGCGTCCGAGCCGGTCCACCGGTACGGAGGTGGCGGTCCCACCGGCCGCCACGTGCCGCTGCGCGGCGTGCAGCACCGCCGAGTGCTCGATCGCCGAGTGCACCAGCGTCGCCCCGGCCCGCTGCCGGCCGACCAGGCCACCGAGCACGGCGGAGTGCGCGGCGTGCGTACCGCTGGGGGTGAAGGAGACCTCGTCGGGGCGGACGCCGAGGGTGGCGGCGGTGGCCTCCCGGGCGGCGTCGAGGAGTTGCCCGGCGCGGCGGGCCCGGCTGTAGAGGCGGGCGGGGTCGGCCCAGCCGTCGTCGAGGGCGGCCAGCAGCGCCTGCCGGGCCACCGGGTGCAGCGGCGCGGCGGTGGCCGCGTCCAGGTAGACCGGGTGGGCACTCACGACCGCAGACGCTATCGCGTCGAAGACCGACGGCACCCCCCGATGGGGGCGGACACTGACCCCAAGACCGTCGAGCCCGCCATGGTCGAGTAATCTGCGACCGTCGGTGACGCCTTTGCCGTCGGTGCTGATGGAATACCCCACCGCGGCGCGCTAGGGAGGCAGGACCAGGTGGTCGCAAGGAGTTCGGAGGTACGGCCGTCGGCCGTACGGCACGGTGCTTCCCCCGGAGCCGGTGTGCGTCGGCGGCGTGGTGCTGGCCGGCTCGCCGGGCTCGGTCTCGGCGGAGCTGCGCTGCTGGTTCTGCTCACCGGGTGTGACGTCGGCCGCTCGGTCGACGGCTTCGGCTGGCCGCAGGGCGGCATCACTCCCGAGTCGCACCGGATGTACGACCTGTGGATCGCCTCCTGCATCGCCGCCCTGGCGGTCGGTGTCTTCGTCTGGGGCCTGATCTTCTGGTGCGTCGTGCGCTACCGCAAGCGCGGCAACGAACTGCCGGTGCAGACCCGCTACAACCTGCCGATGGAGTTCCTCTACACCATCGCGCCGATCCTGATCGTCTCCGTGCTCTTCTACTACACGGCCGTGGTCCAGACCGACGTGGTGCGCACGACGAAGAACCCCGACGTCACCGTCGAGGTCGTCGCCTTCAAGTGGAACTGGCAGTTCAACTACCGCGACGGCCAGGGCACCGAGGCCAACACGGTGGCGTCGGTGCTGGGCACCAGCGAGGTCATCCCGGTGCTGGTGCTGCCGACCAACCGGTCCATCCGGTTCGAGGAGACCAGCCGCGACGTCATCCACTCCTTCTGGGTGCCGGAGCTGCTGTTCAAGCGCGACGTGATGCCCGGCAAGATCCGTAACGTGTTCGAGGTCTCCAAGCTGGAGTCCGAGGGTGCGTACGTGGGCCGCTGCGCCGAGCTGTGCGGCAGCTACCACGCCTTCATGAACTTCGAACTGCGGGTGGTCTCCCCGGAGGCGTACGACCAGTTCCTCGCGGCCAAGCGGGACGGCAAGTCGACGCAGGAGGCGCTGACCGCCATCGGTCAGGACCCGTACGCGAAGACCACGCAGCCGTTCGACACCCGTCGTACGAAGGACAACTTCAACCCGGACGACGCGTCCGCGAGCGCGGGAAACTGAGGTATCCGGCATGAAGACCGAGTGGCGAATCTTCCTGATCATCGCCGGGTTCCTGTTCGGCGCGACGGTCCTCTACGGCGCGTGGACGTACGGCGACTCCGGCGGCCAGGTCGAGTGGGTCGGCACGGTGGCCCTGCTGCTGTCCTTCCTGCTCTGCGCGATGTGCGGCGGCTTCTTCTGGTTCGTCTCCCGCCGCATCGACCTGCGCCCGGAGGACCGGCCGGACGGTGAGATCGCCGACGGCGCGGGCGAGATCGGCTTCTTCAGCCCGGGCAGCTACTGGCCGTTCGGGCTGGCGCTGGCCGCCGCGGTCGCCGGTCTCGGCCTGGTGTTCTGGCAGTTCTGGCTGCTCGGCCTGGGCCTGGTGATGGTCATCTTCGCCGCCTGCGGCCTGCTCTTCGAGTACTACTCCGGCACCCGGCGTACCGCCGAGCACTGATCCGACGCCGACGGGCCCGCCTCCTCACCCGGGAGGCGGGCCCGTCGACGTCGGGTGACCGACTCCAGGGGACCGAAGTGGCGGTATCGCCGCGACCTGATACCGCTGTTTCGGCTCAATGGTGTGGATCACGTGGGCCGGGGGGGATCAGGCTGGCTCGGGCCAGACGGGTCCCTGGTCGGTCCAGGTGACACCCCGGTTGCGGCAGAGGCAGAAGGGGTGGCCGACGGGGTCGGTGTAGACCCGCCATCCGTAGCCTTCGGGGCCGACGAAGTCCTGCGCCAGGGTCGCGCCGAGGGTCAGGACGCGGTGCTGTTCGGCCTCGATGTCGTCGACTTCGAAGTCGAGGTGGAACTGCTTGGGGTGCTCGCCGTCGGGCCACCGCGGGGCGCGGTACTCCGCCACCCTGATGAAGGCCAGCTCGATCTCGCCGAACCGGATGCCGGCCCACTCCTCGTCGCTGCCCTGCTTGACCGGGCGACCCGTCACCTCGGCGTAGAAGGCCGCCAGCCGCATCGTGTCCGGGCAGTCGATGATGAAATCCGTGAGTCGGAGCATCAGGTGATCCTGTCATGCCGCTCAGCAGACCGGACTCCGCGACCGGACCCCCCGGGCGGCGTCCCGCAGGGGTCAGGCCGCGTGACGGCCGGCTGACGGGCGGCGGCGACGGTCGGCCAGGCGGGTGGGCTGGAAGGCGAAGGTGGCGATCAGCACCGCCGCGCCGCAGCCGGTGCAGAGCAGCTCGGGGCAGTCGGCACCGTGGCCGTCGGCGCACGGTGGCACCTCGAACGGCTGAACGCCCTCGCAGGTGTCGCAGTAGAGCTCGCGGTCCGACACGGGCGTCTCCTCTCGCTCCGGAACCCGCCGATGGACATCGCCGCCATCGTCGGAAACGGAAGAACTACTCCCGTGTAGTTTCCCACGCCCCTCCGACACTTCCCCGCCAGCCCAGGCCCGGCACGCCAGCCCAGCCAGCCCGCGCCCGGCAGCCCGCCCCCGCCCCCGGGTCCGGCGCCGCCCGGCAGCCCGCCCCCGGGTCCGGCACCGCCCGGCCCGGGGGAGCGGGTCGGGCGGTGCCGGCGGAACGGCGGGTCAGAGGGAGCGGGCGACGTCGACCCAGCGGTCCAGGACGGCCGCCGCCGCCCCCGAGTCGACGGACTCGGCGGCCCGGGCCATGCCGGCGCGGACCGCCTCGGTGAGGTCACCGTCCAGCGGGGTCTGGGTGGCCAGCGCGACGGCCGCGTTGACCAGGACCGCGTCGCGGACCGGACCGGCCTCGCCGGCCAGCAGTCGCCGGGCCACGGCGGCGTTGTGCGCCGCGTCGCCGCCCCGCAGGTCGGCCAGGGTGGACCGGGGTACCCCGAGGTCGGCCGCGTCCAGCAGCGCTTCCCGTACGGTGCCGTGCTGGGCCACCCAGACCCGGGTCGGCGCGGCGGTGGTGAACTCGTCCAGGCCGTCCTCGCCGCGCATCACGATCACCGAGTCGCCCCGGCGGGCGAACACCTCGGCCATCACCGGGGCCATCCGGGCATCGAAGCAGCCGACCGCCCCGGCGTGCGGCCGGGCCGGGTTGGTCAGCGGGCCGAGGAAGTTGAACGCGGTCGGCACGCCGATCTCCCGGCGGACCGGGCCGGCGTGGCGCATCCCGGGGTGGAACCGGGCGGCGAAGCAGAAGCCGATCCCCGCCTCGGCCACGCACCGGGTCACCTGCTCCGGGCCGAGGTCCAGCGGCACACCGAAGAACTCCAGCAGGTCGGCGGTGCCGCACAGCGACGAGGCGGCCCGGTTGCCGTGCTTGACCACCCGGACGCCGGCGCCGGCCACCACCAGCGCGGTCATCGTCGAGATGTTGACCGTGTGGGCGAGGTCACCGCCGGTGCCCACCACGTCGACCGAGGTGCGCCGCAGCTCCTCCGGCAGGGTCACCGGCACCGCGTTGCCGAGCATCGCCTCGACCAGGCCGGCCAGTTCGGCGGGCGTCTCGCCCTTGGCCCGCAGCGCGATCGCGAACCCGGCGATCTGCGCCGGTACGGCGGCACCCGCCATGATCTCGTTCATCGCCCAGGCGGTGTCGGCGGTGGACAGCTCGTCGCCGCGCAGCAGCGCGTTGAGCAGGTGCGGCCAGGTCCGATCGCCCATGGTGGGCCTCCCGAGGCGGGCGTGGGGTGCGGGTGGACGGGTGCGCCCGTCACCCCGGGCGCCTGGGCGCCGCCGAGTGTCTGCGACTCAGGCGGCGGCGTGCGTACGCAGCAGCTCGGCGACCGTGGTGCCGGTGGTCACCGGGTCGAGCGGGTGCATCAGCACGCCGTCGACCTGCGCGTACGAGGCGAGCCATCGGTCGGCGGCCCGGGCGATGACCACGCACGTCGGCGGGGCGTCGTCCCGGTCGTCCTTGATCTGGCGGGCGATGCCGAGGCCGCCGCCGGGGCTGGCCTCGCCGTCGAGCAGCATCAGATCGATCTCGTAGTCGTCGACCAGCCGGACGCAGCCGGCGTAGTCGGACGCCTCGACGAACTCGATCTGGATGCCCGGCGCGGGACGGGTGCCGACGGCCAGCCGCATCCGGTCCCGGACCTGCTGGTCGTCGCTGTAGAGCAGGACGGTGCAAAGACGCTCGCTCATGCCGGCACTCCGCTTCGCTCCGTGCCGTGATGAGGCACCGTCGCACTGAGCCTGACTCGCTCGCTGCGCTCACTCATGGGCTGTACTCCTCGTTGCTGCCCGTTGATCGTACCGGGCGGTGTGGCGTACCCGACATCCCGCCTGCCGGCCCCCGGCGGACCGGGTGTCGCGGCAGCTCAGGACGGGGTTCCGGGGGCCGCGGCGGGGGTGGCAGGCGGACCTGCGGGGGCGGTGGTCGCGGCGTCGGACGTGGCGGTGGCCACGGCGGGGACTGCGGCGGCCCCGGCGGCACGGTCGCGGGCCTCCTGCCGGTCCAGCTCGCGGTCGACCCGGCGGGCCTCCCGCTCGGACTGCTTGATCCACTGCACCACCAGCACCGCGATCATCGTCACGCTGACGAACTCGCCGCCGGCCCACAGGATGCCGCCGGCGACCACCTGGTCGTTCCACGGGTCGGACCAGGCCAGGTTGAGCGAGGGGTACCAGTCGCCGCCGAACAGCGTGGTGCTCTGCATGATGGTGAGCCCGAGCACGGTGTGGAACGGCACCGACAGCAGCATCAGCAGCGCCCGCGCCGGGTACGGCCAGCGGCCGGGCAGCGGGTCGAGCCCGAGCAGCGGCCAGAAGAACACGCAGCCGGTCATGATGAAGTGCGCGTGCACGAGCTCGTGCGCCCAGGCGTGTTCGAGGGTGTAGCGGTACAGGTCGGTGAAGTAGAGCGCGAACGGGTTGACCACGAAGATGGCGAACGCCACCAGCGGGAAGCCGTAGATCCGGGCGATCCGGCTGTGCACGACCGCCAGCAGCCGCTTGCGCGGGCCGACCGGCAGGGTGCGCAGCGCCAGGGTGACCGGCGCGCCCAGGGCCAGGAAGATCGGGGAGATCATCGACAGCACCATGTGCTGCACCATGTGCACCGAGAGCAGGGCGGTGTCGTAGGCGTGCAGGCCGCTGACCGTGACCGCGGCGATGCCGCCCAGGCCCGGCCCGAGGAAGCAGACGGTACGGATCACCGGCCAGCGGTCCCCGCGCAGCCGCAGCCGGTGGACCCCGTAGAGGTAGAGGCCGGCGGCGAGGACCAGGCCCAGGGCGAGCCAGCTGTCCAGCCGGGTCTCGGTGAAGACCCGGGTGATGTCGAACGGCGGCGGTACCTCGACGCCGCCGGCCGCCAGGCCGGTGGGCGGGGCCCCCGAGGTGGCGGTGAAGATCGAATCGACGTGCAGCACGCTTTTCAGGCTAGGCCAGGCGAACCGGACCGCCACGATCGGGCCATCCCCGCCCCGGGTTTGGCACCCCGCTGATCGCCCGCCCCGGTCAAGGGCAATAATGACCGCGTGACTGCGGCCCCAGCCATTGACAAGAGCCGGATCCACTCTCTGACGCGGCCCAACATGGTCAGCGTCGGGACGATCGTGTGGCTCTCCAGCGAACTCATGTTCTTCGCGGCGCTGTTCGCGATGTACTTCTCGATCCGCGCGGCGGCGCCGGAGCAGTGGGAGAAGCACACCGAGGTCCTCAACATCCCCTATGCGACCACCTTCACGGTGATCCTGGTGCTGTCCTCGGTGACCTGCCAGCTCGGTGTGTTCGCGGCCGAGAAGGGTGACGTCCACGCCCTGCGGCGCTGGTTCACGATCACCTTCGTGATGGGCCTGATCTTCGTGCTCGGCCAGGCGAACGAGTACCTGACCCTGGTGCACGAGGGCGTGAAGATCAACGAAGACGGTTACGGGTCGATGTTCTACCTGACCACCGGCTTCCACGGCCTGCACGTGACCGGCGGTCTCATCGCCTTCATCATCTTCATGATCCGCACCACCATGGGCCGGTTCACCCCGGCCCAGGCCACGTCGGCGATCGTCGTGTCGTACTACTGGCACTTCGTCGACGTCGTGTGGATCGGGCTGTACGGCATGATCTACTGGCTTCAGTGATCTTGGCGTGTCAGGTTCCGCGCCGCTGCTCCGTCCCCTGAGACAAGGTCCAACCGGTTAAGGACACAGGTCATGACTTCTGACAACGACCGCCGACGCGGTCTGCTCGCGCGCCTGCGCGGGCGGCCCGCGGCGCGCAGCAGGGGCCGCCGCCGGCTGGGCGCGGCGTTCCGGCTGATCGCCGCGTTGACGCTGGCCGGCGGCGCCTACACCGTCTTCGCCCCCGGCGTGCAGGCGCAGGAAAACCCGCCGCTCACCGGCGCCGCGGCCGAGGGCAGGGCGCTGTTCGACGTGAGCTGCGTGACCTGCCACGGCCGCAACGCCCAGGGTGTCGAGGGTCGTGGCCCGAGCCTGATCGGGGTGGGCTCCGCGTCGGTCGAGTTCCAGGTCGGCAGCGGTCGGATGCCGATGGCCCGGCAGGAGGCGCAGGCCATGCGCAAGCCGCCGGTCTTCACCGACGAGCAGGTGCGCCAGCTCGGCCAGTACATCCAGGAGCTCGGTGGGGGCCCGCAGGTCCCGCAGGGCAACCTCCGCGAGGGTGCCAACCTCGCCACCGGTGGCGAGCTGTTCCGGATCAACTGCTCGCAGTGCCACGCCTTCGGCGGTGGCGGCGGCGCGCTCTCCTCCGGCAAGTACGCCCCGAGCCTGAACCCGGCCAGCGACGCGCAGATCTACGCCGCGATGCTCAGTGGCCCGCAGAACATGCCGGTGTTCGGCGACAACCAGATCACCCCGGAGCAGAAGGCGGACATCATCGCCTACATCCAGGAGACCCTGAAGGCCGACCAGGACCAGGGCGGCTTCAACCTCGGCCGGTACGGCCCGTCCACCGAGGGCCTGGCGATCTTCCTGGTGGGCATCGTCGCGCTGGTCTTCGCGAGCCTGTGGATTGCGGGCAAGTCGTGACCGGGCGGATCGTCAACACCATTGCCGTGGTGCCGTGCGCCGGCACCGCCCGTAGCGAGGTGACGGCATGAGCACCACGACCGAGCAGCACGCCCCGCAGGACCGGGAGCCGCTCGACGTCCACGACCCCCGGCTCTCCCGGTTCGACATCGTCACCGAGGGTGCCCGCCGCGACGACATCGAGATCGTCCACTACGAGGAGCAGGTCGTCCCGGGCAGCAAGGCCGAGCGCCGGCTGACCCGTACGGTCGCGGCGATGTTCCTGCTCACCGGCCTGGCCGCCACCGCGTTCCTGGTCGTCTACATCTGGTGGCCCTGGGAGTACGAGCCGGGTCGCGGCGGCGACAAGTGGTACACCCCGCTGCTGGGCCTCACCCTGGGCATCGCCCTGCTCGGCATCGGCTTCGGCATCCTCACCTGGGGCAAGAAGCTGCTGCCCAAGGAGGTCTCGATCCAGGACCGGCACGACGGTCCCGGTTCGGCGGAGGACCGGAAGATCACCGGCGAGACCATGCTCTACCTCGCCGACGAGATGGGGGTGCGGCGTCGTCCGCTGCTCGGCGTCTCGCTGGTCGCCGGCCTGCTGCCGGTCGGCGCGGTCGCCGCGGCCCCGCTGGTCGGCGGGCTGATCTCCAACCCGCACAAGAACAACCAGATGTTCACCACCGGCTTCGCCCCGCAGGACGGGAAGAAGGTCCGGCTGGTCCGCGAGGACGGCCGGCCGATCCGCCCGGCCGACGTCAGCGCCGGCGGCCAGCTCACCGTGTTCCCGGGCATCGAGCACGGGGTGAGCAACAAGCACGCCGACTCGCCGACCCTGCTGATCCACCTGCGGGAGACCGACGCGGAGAAGTCCCGGCAGGCCAACTCGCGGGTCGGTCACGGTGACTACATGTGGGGCAACTACGCGGCGTACTCCAAGATCTGCACGCACGCCGGCTGCCCGGCGAGCCTGTACGAGCAGCAGACCAACCGGCTGCTCTGCCCGTGTCACCAGAGCCAGTTCCTGATCACCGACAACGCCCGGCCGGTCTTCGGCCCGGCGAGCCGGCGGCTGCCCCAGCTGCCGATCGAGGTGGACGAGGACGGCTTCTTCGTGGCGAAGTCCGACTACACCGAAACCGTCGGCCCCGACTTCTGGGAGCGGCCATGAAGCGCCGAAAGTTTGACGTAGCAGCGGTGCCGGGCAAGGCCGCCGGGGGAGTGGACGACCGCTTCCAGGTCGCCACCCCGCTGCGCAAGCTGCTCAACAAGGTCTTCCCGGACCACTGGTCGTTCCTGCTCGGCGAGATCGCGCTCTTCTCGTTCGTCGTGCTGCTGCTCACCGGGGTCTTCCTGACCTTCTTCTACGAGCCGGCGATGACCGAGGTGGTCTACAACGGCAGCTACGCCCCGCTGCGGGGCACCCCGATGTCCGCCGCGTACGCCTCCAGCCTGGACATCTCGTTCGATGTCCGGGGTGGCCTGATCATGCGGCAGATGCACCACTGGTCCGCGCTGCTGTTCATGGCCGCGATCGTGGTGCACATGATGCGGGTCTTCTTCACCGGCGCGTTCCGCAAGCCGCGGGAGACCAACTGGATCATCGGCTCGCTGCTGTTCTGGGTCGGCTTCCTGGCCGGCTTCACCGGCTACTCGCTGCCGGACGACGGCCTGTCCGGCACCGGTCTGCGGATCGCCTCCGGCATCATGCTGTCGATCCCGGTGATCGGCTCCTGGGTCACCTCGTCGGTCTTCGGCGGCGAGTTCCCCGGCGAGATCATCATCAGCCGGTTCTTCATCGCCCACGTGCTGCTGATCCCGGGCCTGCTGGTCGCGCTGATCAGCGCCCACCTGGGCCTGGTGTTCAAGCAGAAGCACACCCAGTGGCCCGGCCCCGGCCGGACCAACGACAACGTGGTCGGCGAGCGGATGTTCCCGCGCTACGCGCTCAAGCAGGGCGGCTTCTTCATGGTCGTCTTCGGCGTGATCGCGCTGATGGGCGGCCTGTTCCAGATCAACCCGATCTGGTACTTCGGCCCGTACGAGGCGTGGGTGGTCTCGGCGGCCAGCCAGCCCGACTGGTACGTCATGTTCCTCGACGGCTCGACCCGCCTGATGCCCGCCTGGGAGATCAACATCCCGATCGGCAACGGGTACGTCATCCCGCCGCTGTTCTGGCCGACGGTCGTGCTGCCGGGCATCCTGGTCGGTCTCTCCACGCTCTACCCGTTCGTGGAGGCCCGGCAGCTCAAGGACTACCGGCACCACAACCTGCTGCAGCGTCCCCGGGACGTCCCGGCCCGCACCGCGGTGGGCGCGATGGCCGTCGCCTTCTACATCGTGCTGACCCTCTCCGGCGCCAACGACGTGATCGCCGACAAGTTCCACATCAGCCTGAACGCGATGACCTGGGCGGGCCGGATCGGGCTGCTGTTCATCCCGCCGCTGGCCTACTACGTCACCTACCGGATCTGCCTGGGTCTGCAGCAGCACGACCGGGAGGTGCTGGCCCACGGCGTGGAGACCGGCATCATCAGGCGGCTGCCCGACGGCCGGTTCGAGGAGGTCCACCAGCCGCTCAGCGCCGGTGACGGCCACGGGCACGGCGAACTGGACTACGTCGGCTGGGTGGTGCCGAAGAAGATGAACCGGCTCGGGGCGCTCGGCCCGGCGATCCGGGGCTTCTTCTACCCGATCGAGAAGCCGGTCGAGGCGCCGGTCTCGCCGGGGCACCCGCCGGTGGAACCCCGCCCCGAGCGGGAGGAGATCGGCAGCGGGGATTCCCGCCGCTGACCTGCCCGTACCACTGCGCCGAAGCGCCCGCCGGAGTCCTCCGGCGGGCGCTTCGTCCGTTCCGGCGGCCGTCCGCCGGGCGGCCGGTGGGCGGCGTGACCGGCCCCCAACGGGTGGAAAGCACAGGAATAACCCGCGCCAGCCGGGTATCCGTGCGGTCCAACGAAAACGGGGAGGGAACATGTTGGGTATCAAACGCCTGGGACTGCTGGCCACGCTGGCGGTGGTCGGCCTGGCCCCCGCGGCTGCCGCGCAGGCCGCCGCGCAGCCGTCGGCGCAGGACACCCAGTACCTGCAGGCGGTGCACCAGGTCAACCTGGCGGAGATCGTCACCGGGAACCTGGCCCAGAAGAAGGGGCAGAACGAGCAGGTCAAGCAGTTGGGACAGCAGTTCGTCACCGATCACACCCAGCTCGACCAGACGGTGAAGAGCACCGCCCAGCAGCTGAACGTGACCCTGCCGAACGCGCCGACGGCCGACCAGCAGAAGGTGATCGACAAGCTCAACGGTCTCAACGGCGCCGCGTTCGACAAGGCGTGGGTGACCGCTGAGCTGGCCGGTCACGTGCAGGCCATCCAGGCCACCCAGACCGAGATCTCGCAGGGCTCCGAGCAGTCGGTGGTCCAGCTCGCGCAGGACGCGCTGCCGGTGTTGCAGGCGCACTACGACGCGCTGGTCGCCCTGGCCCAGGAGTTGGGCATCCCGGTCCCGCAGACCAGCGCCAGCGGTACCGCGAGCCCGGGTGGCAACGGTACGCCGGCTCCGGGTGGCACGACCGAGTCCCCGGCCCCGGGCGGCACCACGGAGTCGCCGGAACCGGGTGGTACCACCGAGACGCCGGCTCCGGGTAACAGCTGACGTCCCGTACCACCTGACGGTGGCCGGTCCCCGACGGGGCCGGCCACCGTCGCCTGTCCGGCGCGGCGGTCAGTCGGCGCTGGCCAGGCCGATCGCGAACGCCTCCTCCAGGTCGTGCTGCGAGTAGGCGCGGAAGGCGATGTGCGACTCGGTGTTGAGCACGCCGGGGACCTTGGAGATGCTGCCGGCGATGACCTTGGCGATCTGCTCGAACTCCCGGACCCGGACGATGGCGATCAGGTCGACGTGCCCGGCCACCGAGTAGACCTCGCTGACCCCGGGCAGGTTGGCCAGGTTCTCGGCCACCTCGGGGATCGAGTCGGTGGCGCAGTCGATCAGGACGATCGCGGTGATCACTGACGATTCTCCGTTCGTCGTGCCGGGCGCGACGCCGGCCTGGCGTCGCTGACCATGCTAGTGCCGCACGACGCGGGTCAGAGCAGCATGGTGCGCGGGTCGGCGGCCATGGCGCGCAGCCAGGCGGCCGCCTCCGGGGCCCCCGGGCAGCGGGCGGTGTCCAGCGCGGCGGCCAGGGCGTACATCTCGGGCGGCGGGATGAGCAGGCTCTCCTTGCTGCGCAGCCCCAGCTTGACCGTGCCGGTGTCGGTGGTGACGGTGAGCACCGGGGTGCGGGTGACCGCGCCGGTGGCGACCACCGAGCCGTCGCTGGCGACGCCGGTGTGCGCGACGGCCGTGGCCTGCAACGTCACCGACCGGGCGGCCCGCAGGTCGACGCTCTTCGTGGTGAGCCTGACGACGGTGAGCCGGGAGCCCTCCAACCAGGCGTTCGTCCGCACGATGCTCGTGACCAGCAGACCGACGAAGACGATGACCAGCCCGGCCGACAGGAGCGCGACGAGTGCCGGCACCGCCCCGCTGCCCGAGGTGCCCGCACCGACCGACGCGTTCAGGACGGTCCCGAGGATGGCACCGACACAGCCGCAGGTCACCGTGAGCAGGACACCCAGCACCACCAACGAGACGACCCGACCGGTACGGCTCGACCGGTAGCCGATCGACAGGGGGATCCGGGGCACGGAGGGCTGCATGCCGGTGATTCTGACACCGACGATCAACGTCCGCCCGGTACGGCCGCCACGGTGAGCCCGTCCGCGGCCCGGATCACGTCGCGGAGCCGTTCGTGGCGGCCGACCGTCGCGCCGGGCCAGACCACCACGCGCTCCACGTCGCCGCGGACCACCGCGCCCGCGCCGACCACCGCGTGCCGGGCCCGACCGGTGACGGTGGCGTCCGGGGCGACCACAACGTCGTCCCCGGCGGCGTGCAGGTTGGCCGCCAGGTAGTCGGTGGGCGTGCCGGTGTCGAAGAACGTGCCCGGGTACGGCACCACGGTCAGCTCGCCGGCCGCCTCCGCCGGCCGCCACACCGTGCGGACCAGGTCACCGAAGCTCGCCGGCAGCTCCCGCACCCGATGCCAGGGCAGCAGCGAGAAGCCGGTGAAGACGTGCCCGTCGAAGGTGCCGGGGGCGCGCGGGTCGGGTGCCGGCCGACCCAGCAGGCGTACGGACCGGAAGTCCCACCCGGCCAGCAGCGCCGCGACGTCCGGACCGGGAGCGGCGCCGGGATCGGCCAGGTACGCGTCGGCGTTGCCGACCAGCACCCCCCGCCCGGCGATCCAGTCCCGCAGGTTGCCCAGGCCGCCGGCCGTGCCCAACGGCTCACCCGGCTCCACCGACAGGTGCGCCCGGTCGCCGACGTGCGTCACCACCTGGTCGGCCAGGTAACAGGCGTTCACCGCCACCCGCTCCGGCCCGGTCAGGCCCAGCCCGGCCAGCCGGTGCAGGGCCCGGTCCAGCAGCGGCACGTTGCCGACCGGGCAGAGCGCCTTGGGCACCCGGGCGGTCAGCGGGCGCAGCCGGGTGCCCTCGCCGGCGGCGAGCACCACCGCGCACAGGCCGTCCGGGGCGGTCACGTCGTCGGCTGGCCGGCCTGCGGCCCGATGCCGTAGTGGCCGAGCAGGTTGGCGGTGGCCCGGCTCAGCCGGGGCAGGTCGTCCAGCGGGTGCCAGGCCGCCTCGAAGACCTCCGCGCCGTCCACGGCCAGCTCCGTCGTGGCGGCGGGCACCTCCGCCTCGAAGACCATGTCCACCCAGCCCCGGGTGTGCACCACCGCGTTCGGCACGGCCGGGCGGAGCTGTTCCGGGGCGAGCCGGACGCCGGACTCCTCGTACAGTTCGCGGGCCGCGCCGACGACCGGGGCCTCCCCGCGCTGGAGCAGGCCGGCAGGCAGCGTCCAACTGTGTCCGGGGGGCTGGCGCAGCAGCAGGAGCCGGCCGGCCCCGTCGGCCCCGCTGTCCCGGACCAGGGTCACCGCGCCGACGACGTACTTCGGCCCGGCGAGCCGGACCAGGCGACGACGCACCGAGACCGGCAGCCGGTAGAAGACCTTGTACGCGACGGCCCGGCCGGTGGCGCGGGAACGGAGGATCATGGTCTCCAGGCTAGGCCGTCGGTGCGCTGTCGTGGGGTGCGGGGCGACCGGTCACCCGGCCAGGGCCTCACTGTCGATGGTCGACCAGGTCGATGAGCTGGCGGACCACGGTGTCCGGTTCGACGGCCCGGTCGAAGACCGCGACCAGCAGGGTCTCCAGGTCGGGATAGCCGAGTTCCTCCGACAGCCGCAGCAGCGGCAGGTCGCTGGCCAGGCCCCGGTCGTGCTTGCGCAGCGCCAGGCCGATGGTGGCCCGCCCGAGGCGGACCTTGTCGGCGATGGAGATGCCGGGCTCGGTGTGCTCGGTGAACCAGCGGCTGATCTGCATCTGCGCGTGCGGCGACTTGACGAAGTCGAGCCACTCGCGGCGGGGCCCACGGGGGGCGACGTCCGCCTCGAAGCCGCTCTCCGCGTCGCTCTCGGTGTAGATCTCCACCACGTCGCCCTCGTCCAGTTCGGACGCCAGCGGCGCGAGCCGGCCGTTGATCCGTGCCGCGAGACAGTGGTCGCCCCGCTCGGTGCCCAGCTCGTAGGCGAGGTCGACCGGGGTGGCCCCGGCCGGGAGCACCACCTGCCGGCCGTCGGCGACCACCTGGATCTGCGCCTCGGCGAGGTCGCACCGCAGCGACTGGAGGAACTGGGCCGGGTCGGGGGCCTCCTGCTCCCAGTCGAGCACCCGGCGCAGCCAGGAGAGCTGGTCGGTATTGCTGGACCCGGTGGCGGCCCGGGGGAACCGGAAGTCGGCGGCCACCCCGTACTCGGCGCAGCGGTGCATCTCCCGGGTGCGGATCAGCACCTCGACCGTGCGTTCCTGCGGGCCGCAGACGCTGGTGTGCAGGGAACGGTAGAGGTTGTTCTTGGGGGAGGCGATGAAGTCCTTGAACCGGCCGGGGACCGGCCGCCAACGGCCGTGCACCGCGCCGAGGGCGGCGTAACAGTCGGTGGCCGGGCCGTCCACCACGATCACGATCCGGGGCAGGTCGTACGGCACGGCGTGCCCGCCGGCCACGGTGTCCTTCCAGATCGAGTAGAGGTGTCGGGGGCGGACGCTCACCTCGGCGTCGACCCGGCTGCGGCGCAGCGCCACCCTGGCCTGGGCCACCACGTCGTCGAGGTAGGCGTCCCAGCCGGGCCGGTCGTGCACGTGCCGGGCCAGCCGGGCGTGCTCGTCGGGCTCCAGGTGCAGCAGCACCACGTCGTCCAGGTCGCGCTTGAGGGTCTGGATGCCGAGCCGGTCGCAGAGCGGGACCAGCACCTCCTGGGTCTTGCGGGCGATCCGCTCCCGGGAGGCGGCCGAGCGGACCCCGAGGGTACGCATGTTGTGCAGCCGGTCGGCCAGCTTGATGATCAGCACCCGGACGTCCTTGCCGGCCGCGATGATCATCTTGCGGATCGTCTCCGCCTCGGCGGCCTTGCCGTAGAACGCCTTGTCGAACTTCGTCACCCCGTCGACCAGGTGCGCCACCTCGGGCCCGAAGTCCTCGCTGAGCGCCTGGAGGGTGTAGCGGGTGTCCTCCACCGTGTCGTGCAGCAGCGCCGCGACCAGGGTGGTGGTGTCCATCCCGAGGTCGGCGCAGATCTGGGCCACCGCCAGCGGGTGGGTGATGTACGGCTCGCCGCTCTTGCGGAACTGACCGCGGTGCATGTTCTCGGCGATCGTGTACGCCCGGCGCAGCACCGAGGCGTCCGCGCTCGAATGGATGCCGCGGTGGGTGCGGACGAGCTGGGTCACCGGGTCGGCGTCGTTGGCCGGCCAGCTCAACAGGGACCGGAGCCGCCGGGTCAGGGGCAACTCACCCGGCTGGGCCGGGAGCGCACCCCCCAGGGCGGCGCCGTGTCCGGCGTCGACGTCCACGAGGGACACCTCCTCACCCCGGCTCCACGGTCACCGTCGCCGGCAACCGGAAGCAGGCCCACGAAACGGGCAGGACTGCACTCCCTTAACAGACTAAGCGAGGCGGGGTCGTCCGATCGGACACTTGCTCATGAGCGTTCGGTCGAGAGTTGGTGGGACCCGCCGTCCTCGGCCTTCGCCAGCAGGTCACGGAACCGTCCCGCGCCGGCCACCGGGGACGACCAACCGGAGGTCATCTCCACCAGCCGGGTCTCCGGTCGTTCCAACCAGGACAGGATGCGTTCGGTCTCCTCGGCGGTGGCCCGGGGCACCGGCCCGTGCCCGCCCGGCTCCACCGTCTCGGCGGTGGCTCGGATCGCGGTGATCGTCGGTCGGGGGTGGACGCCCGGCGGGGACACCCCGGCCCCGGCGAGCCGCCCGTACCGGACCAGCGCCAGCTCCCAGCCGCCCCCGGCGGCGGGCCGGGCGGCGGCCAGCTCGGCGATCCGGGTCAGACCGGCCAGCCGCTGCATCCGGACGGTGGCCCGCAGCACCGCCGCCAGCCGGGAGCGCACCACCGCCGCCTCCTCGTAGCGTTGCGCGGCCGCCAACGCCTCGATCCGGGCCAGCAGGGCGTCCACCACCACCTGCGGGTCGCTGGTGGTGGCGGTGCGGAACGGGGCGACCGCGCGGTCGTCGTACTCCTGCGGGGTGATCCGGTGCTCGCAGGGCGCCGGGCAGCGGCCCAGCTCGGCCAGCGCGCAGGCCGGCGTGACCGTGCGCAGCGACAACCGGTGGGTGCACTGGCGCAGCGGCACCGCGTCGTGGAACCCGGCGGCGGCCAGCTCGGCGGCCCGGGTGGAACGGAACGGGCCGAGGTAGGCGGTGTCACCGGGGGCCAGGCCGCGCACCACCGACAACCGGGGGTACGGCCCGCCGGTGAGCTTGAGCCACACCATCCGTTCCGGATACTTCGACCGCCTGTTGTACGGCGGCGCGTGCGCGGCGATCAACCGCAGCTCCCGGACCTCCGCCTCCAGCGGGTGGGCGCATTCCACCGCCTCCACCCGCTCGGCGGCGGCCAGCATCTCCGACATCCGGGCCCGCTTCTCGGCGGCGGTGAAGTAGCTGCGGACCCGGGTGGCGATGTCGCCGGAGGTGCCCACGTAGAGCGGCCGGTCGTCGGCGGCCCGGAAGATGTAGACCCCGGGCCCCCGGGGCAGCCCGTCGGCGAGGTGCCGCTTGCGCCGCTGGGTGGGGCTGACCGCGCGGGCGAACTCGATCGCCTCGCCCACGGTGTCGACCCGGTGCCCGCCGAGCCGGGCGATCAGGCCGTGCAGCACGTCCACCGTGGCCTTGGCGTCGTCGAGCGCCCGGTGGGTGGGCTGGGTGGTGGTGCGGAAGTAGGCGGCCAGGGTGCCCAGCTTGCGGTTGGGCACCTCGTCGCGGGTGAGCACCCGCCGGGCCAGCGCCGCCGTGTCCAGCACCCGGGGGTTGGGCCAGCGGTAGCCGTGCTTCGCGCAGGCGGCCTTGAGGAAACCCACGTCGTAGGGCGCGTTGTGGGCCACCAGCACGGCGTCGGCGACGAACTCCAGGAAGCTCGGCAGCACCTGCTCGATCGGCGGGGCGGGCAGCAGCATGGCCTGGGTGATGCCGGTCAGCACGGTGATGAACGGCGGGACCGGCACCCCCGGGTTGACCAGGGTGGCGAGCACCCCCAGCTCCTCGCCGCCGCGCACCTTCACCGCGCCGATCTCGGTGATGCCCCCGCCGTCGGGTGAGCCGCCGGTGGTCTCCAGGTCGACCACCACGAACGTCGTCGCGTACAGCGGCAGGGCCGGATCGACACCGCCGGCCGACCGGTCCAGACCGGCCAGGGTCTGCTGGACGTACTCCCCAGGTGCCACGGGCGGCAGGCTAACCGTTCGGTCCGACACTCCCGTCACCGCAGCCCCAGGGGCCCCTGGCGGCGTAGGATGAGAGATCGGCTCACTCATCCGGCGGTGGGCCCGGTCGCGGTGGGAGACTTGCCCCATGCCCCTCACCGACCCGCACGACGACCACCTCCCGCTGGGGGGGTCGTCCACCGCCGCGCCCGGGGCCGGCGGGGACCCGGGTGCGGGGGCGCCCGAGCCCGGGGCCACCCTGCCCGAGCCGGAGTCCGAGCCCGGCCTGCCCGAGCCCATCCCTCCCACGCCCGACGGATCCGACGCCGGTGAGCCGGTGGACGGGCCGCCGGAGCCGGAGCCCGTCCTGCCCGAGCCGGTCCGGCAGCGGATCGTGGCGCTCACCGCGGCGGTCCTGCCCGGCCTGCCCGCCGACGAGGTGCCGGTGCCGCTGCGCCGGGTGGCGAAGTTCGCCCCCAACCGGCGGGCCCGGCTGGGTGGTTCGGTGATCGCCGCCCAGCTCACCGCCGACCCGCTGTTCCGGCAGCGGGTCACCGCCCGGGTGCTGACCGACGCCGGTGACCTCGGCGCGGCCGTGGTCGAGGGCACCGCGCCGGCCGCCGCCGACCCGGTCGAGGTGGCCGCCCTGGCCTACCTGGTCCGCCCGAAGGGCTGGCGGGAGCTGATCGACGCCAGCGGCGCGGCGGTCCGTGCCGAGGTGGACAGCGCGGTCGTCGCCGAGCTGGTCCGCGAGGCCGAGCAGCGGGCCACCCGGGCCGAGCACGACCGGGCGGTGGCCCGGGTCGAGGCGGACAAGCTCCGCGACGAGCTGGCCCGCGTCCGCGAGGAACTCGGCCAGCTCCGGGAGGAGAACCGCCAGCTCCAGCGCGGCCTGCGGGAGACCCAGGCCCGGGAACGCCGGGCCACCGAGCTGCTCGCCACCGAGCGTGGCCGGGCCGCCCGCGCCGCCGCCGACAGCGACGCCGAGCTGCGTCGGGCGCGGGCCCGGCTGGCCGAGGCCGAGGCGGCGGCCGGCGTGGCCAAGGCCAGCGCCAAGGAGGCCCGTTCGGTCGACGACGCCCGGCTGTGGCTGCTGCTGGAGACGATCGGTCAGGCCGCCGTGGGGTTGCGCCGCGAACTGGCCCTGGACCCGGTGGACAAGCTCCCCGCCGACTTCGTGGCCGACGCCTTCACCGATGCCCCGGCCGCCGCCCAGGGCGGGCCGGCCGCCCGCGCCCGGGACACCGACGACCCGGCCCGGCTGGACCAGCTCCTCGCCCTGCCGAGGGCGCACCTGGTGGTGGACGGCTACAACGTCACCAAGCGCGGATTCGGTGAGATGTCCCTGGAACAGCAGCGCAAGCGGTTGATCACCGGGCTGGGTGGGATCGCCGCGCAGACCGGCGACGAGGTGACCGTGGTCTTCGACGGGGCGGAACGGATGCACGGCCTGCCGCCCGCCCCGCGCGGGGTGCGGGTGCTCTTCTCCCGCAAGGGCGAGACCGCCGACGAGCTGATCCGCCGGCTGGTCCGGGCCGAGCCGCCCGGCCGCCCGGTGGTGGTGGTCTCCTCCGACCGGGAGGTCGCCGACGGGGTGCGCCGGCACGGGGCGTACCCGCTGGGGGCAGACTCGCTGCTGCGCCGGCTGGCCCGCTCCTGACGTGTTGATCACCGGTTGTCCGGTTGTGTCGTACCCGATGGTTAGTGTCCGACCTGACCGACGGTGCTCGGGTGGTGACGAGGGTTTCCGCCCGACGCCGCACTGCGTCAGGAGGCACGATGCTCATCGACTGCGACGGCTGCCGGGTCCGGGGCGCGGGCTGCGCCGGCTGCCTGGTGACGGCCCTGCTCGACACCGACTCCCCGGCGGCCGGCCTGGGTGCCGCCGAGCACCGGGCGATCGAGGTGCTCACCCGCTCCGGGTTCGAGGTGGAGGTGCTGGCCCACGAGACCCGCCCGGCCCGGTCGACCCGCCGCCGGGTCGCCTGACCCCCGCCCCGCTCCGGCGGGGGCCCGGGGTGGACACCACGGCGGAGCCGCGTCGGCGGGCCATAGGATGGGCGCTCACGGCGGGAGGAGCGGCGGCATGACACGGGTACGACGCCACGCCCGCGGACCCGTACCCGGGGTGCCCCGGTGAGCCCGCGCGGCTGGGCGGTGCTCACCCTGGCGGCGCTGGTGCTGGCCCTGGTCGTCCTCGGTGCCCTGCTGGTCCCGTGGAGCCGGCCCCCGGCCCCCCGCGCCGACCAGCTCGCCGCCCTGCGTGACCTGCCCGCCGACCAGGTGGCCCGGGGGCGCGCGTTGCAGGCGGCCCTGCGTCCCGGCCGCTACACCGGGCTCGCCGTCGGCCTGCTGGTGGCCCTGCTGCTCGGGCTGACCCCGCTCGGGGCGAGGCTGGTCGAGCTGGCCGGCCGGCCGTTCGGCGACCACTGGATCGCCCGCGCGGTGCTCGGCGGGATCGCCGTGGTGCTCGTCGCCGACCTGCTCACCCTCCCGTTCGCCGCCTGGCGGCAGTCGGTGCTGACCCGGTACGGGCTCGCCACCCAGGGCTGGGGCGGCTGGACGGTCGACCTGCTCAAGTCGTACGCGCTCAGCGCGGTGCTCGCCGCGACCGTGCTGCTCGGCTTCTACACCGTCACCCGGCTCGCCCCGCGCTGGTGGTGGGCGTTCGGGGCGGCCGGCGCGGCCGGGCTGGTGGTGCTGCTGTCCTTCGTGCTGCCGGTGCTGGTGGAGCCGGTGTTCAACCGGTTCACCCCGATGGAGCAGGGGCCGCTGCGCACCGAACTGACCGCCCTGGCGGCGCGGGACGGCGTACCGGTGCGGGACGTGCTGGTCGCCGACGCCTCCCGCCGCACCCGGGCGGTCAACGCGTACGTCTCCGGTCTGGGGCCGACCCGGCGGGTGGTGGTCTACGACACCCTGCTGCGCGAGGCCACCCCGGCCGAGGTGACCAGCGTGGTGGCGCACGAGCTGGGCCACGCCAGGGACCGTGACGTCTGGACCGGCACGCTGACCGGTGCGCTCGGGGCCGCCGCCGCGGTCGTCGCGCTCTACCTGGTCGGCTCCTGGGCGCCGCTGCTGCGCCGGGCCGGCGTCGACTCGATCGCCGAGCCCCGGGCGTTCGCGCTGCTGATCGCCCTGGTGACGGTCGCCGGGCTGGTCGCCGGCCCGGTGCAGGCGCTGGTGTCACGCCGGATCGAGGCGCGGGCCGACGCGCACGCCCTGGCGCTCACCGGTGACCCGGCCACCTTCGAGGCGATGCAACGGCGGCTCGCCGGGGTCAACCTGGCCGATCCCGACCCGCCCCGGGCGGAGTACCTCTGGTTCGCCTCGCACCCGTCCACGGTGGAGCGGATGGCCGCCGCCCGCGCGTACGCCCGGGAGGCCGGCCGGTGACCCGGACCCTGTTGATCACCAACGACTTCCCGCCCCGCCCCGGCGGCATCCAGTCGTTCGTGCACCACCTGGCGGTCCGCCAGCCGCCCGGCTCGGTGGTGGTCTACGCCTCCAGTTGGCGCGACACCGCCGGGTTCGACGCCGCGCAGCCCTTCCCGGTGGTGCGGGACGCGACCCGGGTGCTGTTGCCCACCCCGCGGGTCGCCCGCCGGGCCGCCCGGCTGGCCCGGGAGCACGGCTGCGACACGGTGTGGTTCGGTGCCGCCGCGCCCCTGGGCCTGCTCGCCGGCGGACTGCGCCGGAAGGCCGGCATCCGCCGCGCGGTGGCGCTGACCCACGGTCACGAGGCCGGCTGGGCGACCCTGCCGGGGGCCCGCGCCGCGCTGCGCCGGATCGGCCGGGACACCGACGTGGTCACCTACCTCGGCGACTACACCCGCATACGGCTGGAGCGCGCCCTGCGCGGCGTCACCGAGCTGCACCGGCTCGCCCCCGGGGTCGACGTGGACACCTACCACCCCGGGGTGGACGGCGCGCCGGTGCGGGCCCGGCTCGGGCTGGCCGACCGGCCGGTGGTGGTCTGCGTCTCCCGGCTGGTCGCGCGCAAGGGCCAGGACATGCTGATCCGGGCCCTGCCGGCGATCCGCCGCCGGGTGCCCGACGCGGCGCTGCTGGTGGTCGGGGGCGGGCCCTACCGGGCGACCCTGGAGAAGCTGGCCCGGTCCACCGGCGTGGAACGTGACGTGGTGTTCACCGGCTCGGTGCCGTGGGAGGCGCTGCCCGCCCACTACGCGGCCGGTGACGTCTACGCGATGCCCTGCCGTACCCGCAACCGGGGGCTTGACGTCGAAGGGCTCGGCATCGTCTACCTGGAGGCGTCGGCGACCGGGCTGCCGGTGGTGGCCGGTGACTCCGGCGGCGCACCGGACGCGGTCCGCGAGGGCGAGACCGGGTACGTCGTCCCGGGGCGTGACGTCGCCGTGCTCGCCGACCGGGTGGCCACCCTGCTCGCCGACCGGGACCTCGCCCGGCAGCTCGGCGCGGCAGGGCGGGCCTGGGTGGAGAAGGAGTGGCGCTGGGAGACCCAGGCCCGCCGCCTGACGGACCTGCTCACCGGCACCGCCGCCCCCGGCTGAACCGCCGACCGACCCTCCGGCCGACCCGCCCACCGGTCGGTCCGGCGCGGAACAGGGCGGCGGGGTGGGCCGCAGGCGGGTGGGTCAGCGGATCTGTTCGAGGATGCGGGCGGCGGGGGCGGGCTTGCCGAAATGCCAGCCCTGACCGGTGTCGCAGCCGATGGAGCGCAGCAGGTCGGCCTGGTCGGCGGTCTCCACCCCCTCGGCGGTGACCGTCAGGTCCAGCGCGTGGGCCAGCGACACCAGCGAGGCCAGGATCTGCTCGTCGTTGCGGCTGGCCGGGTCGACCTGCGGGCTGCGCAACCTGGTCACGAACTCGCCGGCCACCTTCAGCTCGGTGACCGGCAGGTCCCGCAGGTAGACCAGGTTGCTGTAGCCGGTGCCGAAGTCGTCGATGGCGATCCGGACACCCAGGTCGTTGAGCATCCGCAGGGCCCGGACCGGGTCCTCCCCGCCGGTGCTCATCATGGTGCTCTCGGTGATCTCCAACTGGAGCCGCTGCGGCGGCAGGCCGGTCTGCGCCAACAGCCCGCGCACCTCCTGCACCAGGCCGGGGCGGTGGACCTGCCGGACGGCGAGGTTGACGCTGACGAACGGGGCCGGCCCGCCGCCGGCCGCCCAGCTCTCCGCCTCCCGGCACGCCTCGGCGAGCACCCAACCACCGAGCCGGACGATCAGCCCGGTCTCCTCGGCCAGCCCGATGAAGCTGTCCGGACCCAGCACCCCCAGCTCGGGGTGCCGCCAACGGACCAGCGCCTCCACCCCGACCACGGTGCCGTCCCGCAGCGACGTCAGCGGCTGGTAGTCCAGGAAGAACTCGCCCCGGTCCAGGGCGGCGGGGATGGCCGCCGACAGGGCGTACCGGGCCAGCTCGGTGCGGTGCCGGGCCGGGTCGAACAGCGCCCAGCGGGCGCCGCCGGCCGCCTTGGCCCAGTGCAGGGTGCTGTCGGCGGCCCGCATCAACTCGCCCGGGGTGGTGCCGGCCACCGGTCGTTCCACGATGCCGGCGCTGGCGGTGACGGTCAGCTCGTGCCCCTCGACCAGGGCCGGCTCGGCGACCGCGGCGAGCGCCGCCTCCGCCACCTTCACCACGTCGTCGGTGCCGTCGGTGCGCTCGACGAGGACGACGAACTCGTCGCCGCCGAGGCGGGCCACCAGGTGCTCGCCGAGGGCCCGGCTCAGCCGCTGCGCCACCTGCACCAGCAGGGCGTCGCCTAGCTGGTGACCGAGGGAGTCGTTGACCACCTTGAACCGGTCGAGGTCGAGGAAACACACCCCCACCCGGGCCGAACCCCGCCCCGGGGCGGTGAGGGCGGTGGCGAGCCGTTCGGTGAACAGGGTGCGGTTGGGCAGGTCGGTGAGCGGGTCGTGGGTCGCCTGGTGACGGAAGCGGGACTCACTGTCGCGCAGCGCCCGTTCGGCCTGGGCGCGGGCCACCATCGCCGCCCGCCGGATGGACTCCTGCTCGTCGAGGGTCCGGTCGCGCAGCGCGCGGGCGTACCCGGTGGTGATGGTGGCGAGCAACCGGGCCAGCCGGTCGGAGATGTCGTCGCCGACCAGGCCGAGGTCGCGCAGCAGGCGGAGCTGGACGACCTCCACGGTCCGCCCCAGCCCCTCCGCCGAGGCGATGTGCGCGGCCACCAGCTCCGCGCCCACCTGGTGACCGACCCGCGGGTCGAACGGTTCGGCCCGCAGCGCGGCCGCCAGTCGTACGGTGAGCCGTTGCAGCAGCTCCTCCAACTGGGCCTGGGTCATCGGCAGGTAGCTGGTGCCGGAGACCGCCTTGGCCCAGGCACGGGCGAACGTACCCGGGCAGGACGCCCGGGGGCCCGTCGGCTCACCCATCGAGACGCCCGACGCCGCCGAGGAAGACGGCCTGCTCGGCGTTCTCGGCGCTCTCCGGCGTCTCGGGCCGCCACTGCGGCACCCAGACCACCCCGGGGTCGACGATCGTGAAGCCGTCGAAGAACGCGGTCAGCTCGGCCCGGCTGCGGATGCACAGCGGGTTGTCGGTACGCCGGTAGACCCGTTCCGCCTCGGTCCGCTCGGCCCCGCCCCGGGTGTCGTCGCTGGCCTGGGAGAGGACCAGGTAACTGCCCGGGGCGAGCGCCGCGCGCAACGTCCGCAGGATGTCCTCGGGATGGTCTGCGTGCGGGATGAAGTGCAGCACCGCCACGATCATCACGGCCACCGGCTGGGAGAAGTCGATCAGCCGGGTCACCTCGGGGTGCGCCAGGATCGCCTCGGGCCGGCGCAGGTCCTCCTGCACGACGGCGGCGGCGGGGTTGCCGGCGAGGATCTCCTGGCTGTGCGCGACGGCGACCGGGTCGACGTCGACGTAGACCACCCGGGCGCGCGGGTCGGCCCGCTGGGCGATCTCGTGCACGTTGCCGACGGTGGGGATGCCGGAACCGATGTCGAGGAACTGGCGGATGCCGGAGTCGACCAGGTGCTGCACCACCCGGCGCAGGAAGGCACGGTTGGCCTGGGCCATCAGCGGCGCGTCGGGAACCGCCTCCACCATCGCGCGGGCGGCGACCCGGTCGGCGGCGAAGTTGTGCGAGCCGCCGAGGTAGTAGTCGTACATGCGGGCGACGCTGGGGCGTTCGATGTCGATGTCGTCGGGTGCCCAGTTCGGTCGCTGCATCCCCAACCCCTTTGTCGAGTACCACCGCAAACATGGTCGACCGTGCGGTTCACCCGGGTATTCTGCCTGCCCACCGCCCAGGTGCAAAGACCGCGATCAGTGCGCGACCGGTCGCTCACCGGGCGCAGTCGAACCGGTGGCGTGCCGACGGCAGGCCCGGGTCCGGGTGGACCCGGGCCTGCCGGCCCGGCGGGGTGGCCCCGCCTCAGAACTTCGGGGCGTCCGGCGCCTCGAGCAGACCCAGCCGCAGGGCGGTCATCAGCGCCTGCGCCCGGTTGGCCGCGCCCAGCTTCTCGTAGAGCTTCGAGATGTGGGTCTTGGCGGTGGACTCGCTGACGAACAGCTGCTTGGCGATGCCGGCCACGCTCATGCCGTCGGCGAGCAGCCGCAGCACCTGACCCTCGCGGGGGGAGAGCTGCGGGCCGGACGGAGCCAGCCGGCGCTTCATCGCCTCGGCCAGGTCGGCGGCGGTGAACGCGCTGGGCGAGGAGGCGGCGTGCCGGGCGGCCGCCACCACCTCGTCGGCCGGGGCGGTCTTGGGCACGAAGGCGCTCGCCCCCGCCTCCAACGCGCCGAAGAGCTGGTCGTCACCGGCGTACATGGTGAGCACCACGATGCCCATCGACGCGCTGGACTTGCGCAGCGCCCGGGTGGCCTCCAGGCCGCTGCCGTCGGGAAGCCGCAGATCCATGATCACGACGTCCGGTTGCAGCGCGCCGGCCTGGCGCACGCCCTCCGCCGCCGTGGCGGCCTCGCCGACGACCTCGAACTGACGGTCCCGCTCGAAGGCGTGCCGCAGCCCCTTGCGGATCAGATCGTGATCGTCGACAAGGAGGACCTTGGTACGGGTGGCCGGTGTCGGGCTTGTGGTCATCCTCGAATTACTCCACTTCTGCTGCTGCGCTGCCACGCACGTTATCGCGCCGGGGCGACGAACCCACCACCACCGCCACGGTCGTACCACTGGGTTGCCGGGGACTGATCTCCAACCGGCCCCGGATACGTTCCGCCCTCTCCGCCATGATCGCAAGGCCGTAGTGACCGTCGGTGCGCTGGTCACCGATGCCGTGACCGTCATCCGACACTTCAATTTGCGCGTACGGGGGGTCCACCTCGCAGGTGACCCAGAGATTCGACGCCCCGGCGTGCTTGCGGGCGTTGGTCACCGCCTCCTGGGCGATGCGCAGCAACTCGGCCTCGGTGGCGGCCGGCAGCCGGGCGGTCGACTCGTCGAGCGACAGGTGCACCCGCAGGCCCCCCGACGCGCCGACGGTGCGGGCGTACTCGGCGATCGCCGCCGCCAGACCGCCGTGCCGGTCGACCTCGCTGCGCAGCTCGAACAGGCTCAGCCGCAGCTCGGTGATCACCCGGGTCACCTCACCGCGCAGGGTGCGCAGCGCCTCGGCGGTCTCCTTCGGGTCCTCGTCGACGTAGGCCAGCGCGTTGTCGATGCCGTAGCCGACCATCACCAGCTCCTGTGCCACCCCGTCGTGGATCTCCCGGGCCAGCCGCTGCCGCTCCTCGTTGGTGGCCAGCGACCGCACCTCGTCGAAGAGCAGCGCCGCCTCCAGGCGCAGCGCCGCCGGGCCGGTCAGCGCGGTCACCCGGGACACCACCGGCGGCGGGTAGGCGTGCGCCGCGTCCGCCTCCAGCACCACCAGGCCGACCGTACGGACCCCGGCGACCAGCGGCACGATCAGCGCCGAGACGTCCCCGCCGGTGTGCGAGCGGGCCTGCGACCGGGCCGAGGTCTGCGGCTGCTGACTGGCCCAGGCGTCGGCGATCGCCGAGTCGGCGTCCAACGTCGTCTCCCAGTCGACCCGGTCGACGCCGACCTGGGCGAGGACCACGAGCCGCCCGCCGCCGCTGGCCGACAGCACCGCGCCCCGGTTGCCGGGGGCGACGGTACGCAGCTCCTCCAGCAGGTGTTCGGAGATGCCGCCCGGGTCGAGGGTGGCCCCGGGCAGCTGCCGGGCGACCGTACGCAGCTGGGTCAGCAGCCGGGTCGCCTCGGCGTAGGGCTGGGGCTTGCCGTCGGCCCGGACCCGCATCACCTGGTGCAGCGTGCCGGCGGCGTAGAGGCCGAGCCCGGCGAGGATCAGCCACTGCGCGCAGACCGCCAGGTAACCGGCCTGGCCGAGCTGCCGCCCACCGTCGACCACGGTGAAGGCGCCCGCCACCAGCAGGGTGGCCGCGGTGACCCCGAGCAGCACCGCGCCCTCGCGGAACTGCCGGCGCAGCGCGGTGACGGTCACCGGCACCGCCAGGTAGGGCAGCACCGCCGAGGCGCCCAGCCCGCCGACCGACGAGCCGAGGGCGGAGGAGACGGCGACCTGGCTGGCGGCCAGCCCGATCACCACCGCCTCGGCGAGCCGGCTCAGCGGGCCGATCAGCCGGTGCTCGGGGGCGAGCAGGGCGGGCGCTCCGGCGACCGCCAGCAGGGCGATCCACCAGAGCTGGGCGGGATCGCGGGTGGCGACCAGGGTCAGTACGCCGACCAGCGCGAGCATCACCGCTCGCGCGGCGGCGGCGACGGGACGCGTCTGGGGGCGGGCGGCTGTGGAGGCGGGCACGTGACGGATCGTAGTCAGCCTTGGTAGATCTCCGCGATCTCGGCCGCGTACGTCTTGTGGACGACCTGCCGCTTGACCTTGAGCGAGGGGGTCAACTCGCCGGTCGCCTCGGTGAAGTCGCGGGGCAGGATGCGGAACACCTTGATCGCCTCGGCCTTGGAGACGGCCAGGTTGGCGGTGTCCACCGCGCCCTGGATCTCGGCCCGCAGCGCGTCGTGCCCCACGAGTTGCGCGACCGGGGTGTCCTCGGGCAGGCCGTGCGCGGCCAGCCACTTCGGCAGCGCCTCCTCGTCGACGGTGACCAGGGCGGCGATGAACGGCTGCCGGTCGCCGACCACCAGGCACTGGCTGACCAGCGGATGTGCCCGGACCTGGTCCTCCAGCACCGCCGGGGCGACGTTCTTGCCGGCGGCCGTCACGATGATCTCCTTCTTGCGGCCGGTGATGCGCAGGAAGCCGTCGTCGTCGAGGTGCCCCAGGTCGCCGGTGCGGAACCAGCCGTCGGCGAGCGCCTCGGCGGTGGCCGCCTCGTTCTTCCAGTAGCCCTGGAAGACCAGGTCGCCGGCGATCAGGATCTCGCCGTCGTCGGCGATCCGGATCGTCACGCCGGGCAGCGGCCGGCCGACCGTGCCGATCTTCGTGCCGGTGGGCAGGTTGGCCGCGGCGGCGGGGGAGGTCTCGGTGAGGCCGTACCCCTCGCAGATGGTCACCCCGATGCCCCGGAAGAAGTGCCCGAGCCGGGCGCCGAGCGGGGCGCCCCCGGAGATCGCGTCCCGGCACCGGCCACCGAGGGCGGCCCGCAGCTTGCGGTAGACCAGCCGGTCGAAGACCGCGTGCTGGGCGCGCAGCGCGAACCCGGGACCGCCCGGGGTCTCCTGCGCCTCGCTCCAGGCGATGGCGACCTTCTCGGCCCGGTCGAAGATCGCGCCCTTGCCGTCGGCCTCGGCCTTCTGCCGGGCGCCGTTGTAGACCTTCTCGAAGACCCGCGGCACCGAGAGCACGAACGTCGGCCGGAACTCCTGGAGCTGGGCGACCAGGTCCCGGGTGTCGGCGCAGTGCGCCATCGTGGCCCGCGCCTGCACCACCCCGATCTGGATCAGCCGGGCGAAGGCGTGCGCCAACGGCAGGAAGAGCAGGGTCGAGGCGTCCGGCCGGAACAGGTTCGGCAGCACCGGCACCGCGTTGGCGATGTCGGCGTACATGTTGCGGTGGGTCAGCACGCAGCCCTTGGGGCGGCCGGTGGTGCCGCTGGTGTAGATGATCGTGGCGACGTCGGCGGCGCGGACCGAGGTGCGGCGGCGCTCGATCTCCTCCGGGTCGACCGAGCTGCCGGCGGCGACGATCTCCTCCACCCCGCCCAGCTCGATCTGCCAGACGTCGCGCAGCTCGGGCAGCCGGTCGCGGACCCCGGCGACCAGGGTGGCGTGGCTGTTGGTCTCCACCACCACCGCGACCGCGCCGGAGTCGGCGAGGATCCAGGCGGCCTGCTCGGCGCTGGACGTCTCGTAGATCGGGACGGTGACCGCGCCGGCCGCCCAGATGGCGTAGTCGAGCAGGGTCCACTCGTAGCGGGTGCGGCTCATCAGGGCGACCCGGTCACCGGGGGAGACCCCCGCGCCGGCCAGCCCCCGGGCCACCGCGACCACCTCGTCGCGGAACTGCCGGCAGGTGACGTCGACCCCGGCGCGGCCCTCGACGGCGGGCCGGACGAACTGGACCGCGTCCGGCGCGGCCTCGGCGTTGTCCCAGACCGGGTCGGTCAGGTTTGCCGCGTCGCCGATGGTGACGATCGGCGGGACGGAGAACTCGCGCACCTGCACTCCCTCGTGCTCGCACTGGCCGGGCCGACCACGGGCCGGCATGGTCGAAACCTACCCGGCCGGCCGGGCGGACGCCCCAGCCAGGTTGCCCGGCCCCTGCCCGGGGGGTGGAGCGGGGCATCCGTCGGACGCGCCGGGTAGCCTCCCCCCATGGCGGACTCCTCCACCCAGTCGATCGTCATCGGCGCGTCACCGGACCGGGTCGCGGCGGTCGTGTGCGACTTCGCGCGCTACCCCGAGTGGACCGAGGCGGTGCGCCGGACCGAGGTCGTCGAGGAATACGAGGACGGCTACGCAAGCCAGGTCCGGTTCACCATCGACGCCGGGGTGATGGCCGACGAGTACGTGCTGGCCTACGAGTACGCCGAGGACCTGTCCCGCATCGAGTGGCACCTGGTGTCGCCCTCGACGATGCAGAAGTCCCAGCGTGGCTCGTACGACCTGGTCGGCAACCCGGACGGCACCTGCACGGTGACCTACACGCTGGAGGTCGAGTTGTCGGTGGGCATGCTCGGCATGTTTCGCCGCAAGGCCGAGAAAATGATCATGGATACGGCGTTGAAGCAGCTCAAGCGCCGGGTAGAAGCAACCGGTGCGGCGTAGCGACGCGACGGCCGGCGACACGACGGAGGAGCCGACCATGGGCGCAACGGAACCGGGCTCGGCCCGGGAGGAAGCGGAACGGCTGGTCGCCACGCTGCTCGCGACGGCCCGGCTGGCCTCCGCCGGCTCCGGGTCGGCGTCGGGGCCGTGGGGTCCGCTCGGTGGGATCGTCTCGGGTGTCCTCGGTCACAGTGCCGGCCCGTCCCGGTCGGCCGGCGGCAGCCACCGCGCGGCGGGTTTCGCCACCGGATCGGCCGAGTGCTGCGTCTGTCCGATCTGCCGGGCGGTCGCCGCCCTGCGCGATCCCAGTCCCGAATTCGCCGAGCGGCTCGCCACCGGCGCGGGGGATCTGGCGGCCGGCGTGGCCAGCCTGATGCGCGCGTTCGCCCCGCCCGGAGCCGGGGAAGCACCCCCCGGGGATGCCGGCGACGTCGGCGCGCCGACCGGCCCGTCCGATTCCGGAGCCGATCATGTGTGGCGCGAGGCCACCCGCACCGGGCATGATTCTGCGTCGGCGCCGGAGCGGGACGTCTGGTCCGCCGCCACCCGGGCGGAGGACGCGGTCGAACCGGCCGCCGCCGCACCGCCCGTCGACGACGCCGGGCCGGCCGCGCCGGCCCAGCAGGTCCGGCCCGCGGCCGACGGTCCCGTGGTGCCCGCCTCGCGCGCGCCGGCCGGCGCGGACGGGGACGCACCAGGCGACGGGGCCTGACCACCGGACATCCCGGCAGCGTACGGCCGGTTTCGGCCGATGTCGGGCAGCACAGCAGAGGGGAGTGGCCGCGGTGACGCTGACCATCGGAGTCGACGTCGGTGGCACGAAGGTGGCCGGCGGTGTCGTTGACGACACCGGCAGGGTGCTCGTGCAGGCCCGGCGGGACACCCCCGCGGACGACGTCGGCAAGACCCGCGACGTCATCATCGAACTGGTCACCCAGCTCGCCACCGGCCACCAGGTCGACGCGGTGGGGATCGGCGCGGCCGGCTGGATCGACGCGTCCCGCTCCACCGTGCTGTTCGCCCCCAACCTGGCCTGGCGCGACGAACCGCTGCGCGACTACGTCAGCGCCGCCACCGGCCTTCCGGTGATCGTCGAGAACGACGGCAACGTGGCGGCCTGGGCCGAGTTCCGGCACGGCGCGGCCCGCGACGCCGACGACTCCATGGTCATGTTCACCATCGGCACCGGTGTCGGCGGCGGCATCGTCCTCGGCGGCGAACTGGTCCGCGGTGCCCACGGCATCGCCGCCGAGCTGGGGCACATGCTCACCGTCCCCGACGGCCACCAGTGCGGCTGCGGCCGGCTCGGCTGCATCGAGCAGTACGCCAGCGGCAGCGCCCTGGTCCGGTTCGCCCGCGCCGGGGCCCGGCAGGAACCGCAGCGCGCCACCGCCCTGCTGGAGCTGGCCGGCGGCGAGGCCGAGGCGATCACCGGCCCGATGGTCACCACCGCCGCCCAGGCCGGCGACCCGATCTCGGCCGAGGCGTTCGCCCAGATCGGCCGCTGGCTCGGCACCAGCCTCGCCGACATGGCCCAGATCCTCGACCCGCAGGTGCTGGTGGTCGGCGGCGGCGTGGTGGACGCCGGTGACCTGCTGCTCGGCCCGACCCGGCGGTCCTTCGCCGACGCGCTGGCCCAGCGCAGCCGGCTTCCGGTGGCCGAGGTGCGCCCCGCCGAGCTGGGCAACAGCGCCGGCGTCATCGGCGCCGCCGACCTGGCCCGCCGCCGATGAGCGCCGCGCCGACGGGGCCACGCCCGGACGCCTCCGCACCCACCGAAACCGCCGCCGCGCCCGCCGACACCGCCGCCGCGCCCGCCGACACCGCCGCCGCGCCCGCCGACACCGCCGACGCGCCGCCGGCACCGGCCCCGACGGGAGCGGCCGGGGCCGGCCCGGCCGACGCCCGGCGGGTGCCGCTGCGGGTGGTGTCGTACAACATCCACAGCCAGCGCGACGACACGGCGGCGCTGGCCAGCGTGGTCCGCGAGGCCGCCCCCGACGTGGTGATCGTGCAGGAGGCGCCGCGCCGGTTGCGGTGGCGGCAGAAGTCCGCCACGCTGGCCGACTCGTTCGGCCTGGTGGTGGCCGCCGGTGGGCTGCCGTCGCTGGGCAACCTGCTGCTGACCAGCCTGCGGGTCCGGGTGACCGGGACGCACTGCCAGCGGTTCCCGCTGACCCCGGGCCGGCACCTGCGCGGCGCGGCGTACGCCCGCTGCCAGGTCGGCGGGGCCCGGTTCCTGCTGGCCGGCTCGCACCTGTCCACCGACCCGGCCGAGCGGCCCGGCCAGGCGGCGCTGCTGCGGCGGGAGCTGTCCGCGAGCGACCTGCCGGTGGTCTTCGGGGCCGACCTCAACGAGGGGCCGGACGGCCCGGCCTGGGGCACCGTCGCGAGCGGACTCGTCGACGCCGCGATCGCCGCCGACGCGGCCGACCGGCACACCTACTCGTGCACCAACCCGCGCCGCCGCATCGACGCCCTCTTCGTCGACCCCCGGGTCGAGGTGGTCGGCTACGACGTGGTGGACACCCCGACCACCCGCCGGGCCAGCGACCACTTCCCGGTCCTGGTCGACCTGCTGCTGCCGGTCGTCGACTGATCGGCTGGCAGCGTCCCCGGGCCGGCCACCGTGGCCGCCCGGGGGCCGGCCCGCGACGCGTCACGACACCTCCGCGAGCCGGGCTGGACAACGGGTCGGGGGCCCGGAAGGATGCCGGTCGAACCGGCGTACCTGGCCGCACATAAGGAGATTCCCGGTGTCCCCCTCCACCGAGCACGGCCGGCCCGAACCGGAGCCCACGACGCTCCCTGCGAACCCGGACGGCCGCCCGGTCTCCGACCGGGGCGACACGGTCTGCGTGATCGGGGCCGGGGCCAGCGGCCTCACCGCCGTGAAGAACCTCACCGAACACGGCTTCGGCGTCGACTGCTACGAACGCGAGACCGGCGTCGGCGGCGGCTGGAACTGGCGGCACGACCGCAGCCCGGTGTACGCCAGCACCCACCTCATCTCGTCGCGGCCGTTCACCCAGTTCCCCGACTTCCCGATGCCGGACTCCTGGCCGGACTACCCGCACCACAGCCAGGTGCTGTCCTACTTCGAGCGGTACGCCGACCACTTCGACCTGCGCCGGCACATCTGGTTCGGCACCGAGGTGGTACGGGTGGAACCCGTCGACGGCCACCGGTGGGACGTCACCACCCGCAGCACCGGCGGGTACGGCCCGGAACGCACCTCCCGGTACGCCGCCGTGCTGGTCGCCAACGGGCACAACTGGTCGCCGAAGCTGCCCCGCTACGAGGGGCTGGAGGAGTTCCGGGGCGAGGTCATGCACGCCTCGTCCTACAAGGACCCCGCCCAGCTACGCGGCAAGCGGGTGCTGGTGGTCGGGGCCGGCAACACCGGCTGCGACCTGGCGGTCGAGGCGGCCCAGCAGGCGTCCCGCTGCTGGCACTCCACCCGCCGCGGCTACTGGTACGCCCCGAAGTACGTCCTCGGCCGCCCCGCCGACCAGGTCAACGACGCGTTGCTGGCGCTGCGGGTGCCGCTGCGGCTGCGGCAGTGGCTCTACCACTGGACGCTGCGGCTCACCGTGGGCGACCTGACCCGGTTCGGGCTGCCGAAACCGGACCACCGGGTCTACGAGACGCACCCGATCGCCAACAGCCAACTGGTCTACTACGTCGGCCACGGCGAGATCACCCCCGTGCCGGAGCTGGCCCGGTTCCACTCCGGCGGGGTGACCCTCACCGACGGCCGGGAGATCGACCCCGAGCTGGTCGTCTTCGCCACCGGCTACCTGCCCCGCTTCGAGTTCCTCGACCCGGGCGTCCTCGGCGACGCCGACGGCTCGGGCCGCCCCCGGCTGTGGCTGCACGCGTTCCCGCCGGGCCACCCGACGCTGGCGGTGGCCGGGCTGTTGCAGCCCGACTCGGGGCTGTTCACCCTGGCGCACTGGCAGACCGTGCTCTTCGCCAGGTCACTGCGGCTGCGCCGGGAGCAGCCACAGCGGGCCGCCGCGTTCGCCTCGCGGGCGGCGGCCGGCGCGGGGGAGCGGTACGCGGGGAAGGTCAAGGACAGCAGCCGGCACTGGTTCGAGGTGGGCCACGTCGACTACCTGCGCGCGGTGCAGCGCGCCCTCGACGAGCTGGAGGGCAAGTGACCGGCACGACCGATCAACGGGTCCGGATCATGCGGGGCCGGGAGTGGGCCCACCCGGTCCGTCGGGCCCGCCGCGAGGTGCTCGGCGTCGACCCGGAGCTGGAGGAGGGACGTCCGCCGCTGCTGTTCGTCCCCGGGTTCGGGCACGGGGCGTGGGCGTTCGCCGAACACTGGCTGGAGTACGCCGCGTCGCGCGGTTTCCCCGCGTACGCGATGAGCCTGCGCGGGCACGGCGGCAGCGAACCGGCGCCGGGGGCGACGCTGCGGGCGTACACCCACGACGTGGTCCAGGTG
Source organism: Micromonospora sp. WMMD723 (assembly GCF_049863385.1). Lineage (NCBI taxonomy): Bacteria > Bacillati > Actinomycetota > Actinomycetes > Micromonosporales > Micromonosporaceae > Micromonospora > Micromonospora sp. WMMD723. The sequence continues at coordinate 110,176 of NZ_JBMKNR010000001.1, read as the reverse complement.
GCGGCGGGGCTGCCCCGGCAGGCGGTGCTGGTGGGGCACGGCGCGGGTGCCCTGGTGGTGTCGCACGCGTTGGCGCGGTACCCGGCCCGCGCGGCGGTGCTGGTCGCGCCGGTGCTCGGCGGCGTGGCCACGGCCGGCGCGGCGCTGCGGGCCAACCCGCTCGGCACCCTGCCCGCCCTGTTCGGTGGCGCGTTGCGGCTGCACCGTCGGCAACTGTTCAGCCGGGAGCTGCCCGAGGCGGACGCCCGCCGGCACCTGGCCCGGCTGGGTCGGGCCGGCTGGCGGGCGCAGTGGCAGCTGCTCGCCGGCCGGACTGCGGAGCCGGCGGTGGGCCGCCCGCCGGTGCTGGTGCTGGGCAGCCCGGACGACCGGGTCGTCCCGCCGGCCGCGCTGACCCGGGCGGCCCGCCGCTACGGCGCGGCTCCGTTGCTCTTCCCCGGCATGGGGCACGACCTGATGCTCGACACCCGCTGGCAGGAGCCGCTGGACGCACTCCTGGACTGGCTGGCCAAGGACCCGGGCCGCAGCTGAGCGACCACCCGCACGGGCCGGGCGGACGTCGGCCCTCGTGCGGGTGGCCGCCGTCCGCCGTAGCCCGGCACGTCGGTCCCGCAGCCCGGCCAGCCGTCCGCCGTAGCCCGGCCGTCGGTCCCATAGCCCGGCGGCCGGTGTCGCCGTCCGCCGGGGTCGGGTGCGGTCAGCCGCTGCTGCTGAGCCGGGTGAGCAGCGAGCCGGTGTCGTCCAGCGCGCTGAGGTAGGAGCGCGCCCAGGCCCGGATGTCGTGCCGGTGCAGGTGGTGGCGCATCGCCCGCATCCGGTCGCCGAGGTCGGTGGGCCCGGCCCGCAGCGCCGACAACAGCCCCTGCTTGAGCCCCTCCAGGTCGTGCGGATTCACCAGGTACGCCCGGTCCAGCTCGGCCGCCGCCCCGGCGAACTCGCTGAGCAGCAACGCGCCGGTGTCGTCGACCCGGGCGGCCACGTACTCCTTGGCGACCAGGTTCATCCCGTCGCGCAGCGGGGTGACCGCCATGACGTCGGCGACCCGGTAGAGCGCCGCGAGTTCGGCCCGGTCGAAGGGCTGGGTGAGGTAGTGGATGGCCGGCTCGCCGACCCGGCCGAACTCGCCGTTGATCCGGCCCACCTCGCGTTCGATCCGGTCCCGCAGGATCTGGTACTGGCCGACGCGTTCCCGGCTCGGCATGGCGACCTGCACCAGCACCGTGTCCCGGACCTTGACGTCACCGCTGGCGAGCAGCTCGCTGTAGGCCTTCAGCCGCTGCTCGATGCCCTTGGTGTAGTCCATCCGGTCCAGGCTGAGGATGACCCGCTCCGGGTCGCCCAGGTCGTGCCGGAGGCGGCGGGCCCGCGCGGTGACGTCCGGCCGGGCGGCCAGCGCCGCCATCTCGGCGGTGTCGATCGAGACGGGGTACGCCCCGATCCGCACCACCCGGTCCTGCACGCCGATCCGCCGGTCGGTGGCCGGCAGGTCGAGGACCTTGGTGGCGAGTTGGGCGAAGTTGTGTGCCGCCTGGGCCCGCTGGAACCCGATCAGGTCGGCGCCGAGCATCCCGCGCAGCAGTTCGGCCCGGCGGGGGAGCTGCATGAACAGCTCCGGCGGCGGGAACGGCACGTGCAGGAAGAAGCCGATCCGCAGGTCGGGCCGCAGCTCTCGGAGCAGGGCGGGGACCAGTTGCAGGTGGTAGTCCTGCACCCAGACCACCGCGCCCGGGTCGGCCACCTCGGCGGTCGCCTCGGCGAACCGCTGGTTGACCCGCTGGTACGCCTCCCACCAGCGGCGGTGGTACTCGGGCTGCTCCACCGCGTCGTGGTAGAGCGGCCAGAGCGTCGCGTTGGCGAAGCCCTCGTAGTGGTCGCGCAGGTCGTCGGCGCTGAGCGGGACGGTCCGCATGTGCACACCGTCCACGTCGGGCAGCACGGGCGCGGGCCCGGTGCCGCCGGCCCAGCCGACCCAGGTGGCCGGGGTCTGCCGGAGCAGGGGGTGCAGGGCGCTGACCAGCCCGCCGGGGCTGCGCCGCCACTCACAGGCGCCGTCGGGCGCCACGCTGTCGTCGATGGGGAGCCGGTTGGCCACCACCACCAGTGAACTCTGTCGCATCTCGGGCATTCCGATCGGCAGGGGACCGACCACGCGAGCAAGGAACAACCGGGCAGTCGGTGGGGGAAGTGACCTACAGCGGTATTCCTACTGACCGTAAGTTACACCACTGTTACGCCCGGCGTCAGGGCTGCGGTGTCCCGGGATGCGGGCGGTGACCGGGGGCCCGACGAGGTGCCGCAGGGTCAGACGACCGCGCCGTCGTCGGGGTCGTGATCCTCCTCGTCGCCGGGACGCAGCCGCCAGATCAGCGTGACGAACCCGGCGAGGATGCCGGTGAAGCCGAGCAGGGTGACCACCGAGGCGTCCACGGGCAGTAACGACGGGTTGAGGAAGAGCACGAAACCGAGCACGATCCCCAGCACCCCGACCACCGCGTACTTCGAGATCCGGGGCAGCGGCGGAGGCGGCGGCGGGGTGTAGCCCTCCTCCGGGTCGTCCGGCAGGTCGGCCCCGAAGGTGTCCAGGCCGTCCAGCAACGACGGCTCGTCCTGCTGCCGGCCCCGGGGGGTCACCGAGATGCCGGAGATGTCGGCCGCGTACGGCAACCGGCGTACGTCGGTGGCGGTCGGACCCGTCGGCTCGTCCGCCCTGGTCGGCGGGCCACCCGCGCGGGCGGCCGGATCGGCCCCGTCGTCGTCGATGTCCTCGGAGGCGGGCCAGGGATGGCTGCCGGCGGCGGGCGCGGTGTGGAAGGCGGCGACGAGACGTTCCCACTCGGCGTCGACGTCCGGCTCGGCGCGGGCCGGCTCCGGCGTCGCCTCGTCGGCGAGTTGGGTCAGGTAGTCCCGGGCGGTGGTCAGGTGCGAACGGTCCACGTAGAGCCGGTCGACCGGCCGGGACGGCACGGTGGTGGTCCGGGTGATCGGGTTCAGGTCGGCGGAGGGCTGGAGGTAGGCGGCGATCCCGCCTGCGGCGAGCACGTCGAGCAGGTGCTCACCGACGCGCGGGTCGACGTCGCCCGCGACGGCGTACTCGCTCGCGTCGAGCCCGTTGTCCCGCCGTCCCCGGCGGGCGCCACCCGCTGACACCGGACATCCTCCTCCGCGCACCTGCCGGTGCGGTCGTGTCGGCGCCCCGTACGCCGTGCTCTGAATCGTGACACGTCGGCACCCGGTTCCGGGAGTGCGTTGTGGCGTGCCGCTCGTGGTTCGTCGGCTCCGCCGTCGGCGGGCGGGCCCGACAGCAGCCCTCCGGGTGACCTACCCGGCACCCTCGCGACCTGCCCGGACGACCCCGGCCCGGGGTCGCCGACGGTGGGCGGGACGGGAACCCGGTGCCGTACCGGCTGGTAGTGCCGCTGATCGGTGGTCCGTCGTACCCGGCGGGCGCACCGGTTCCGCAACGCGGGGTGCCCAAGCTGCCCGCCGACGGGCCGGTGCCCCGGGCCGGCGGCCGGCCCGGTCGCCGTCGCCCGCCGCACACTCGCCCCTCACCTGCAAGAAGTCACATTCCGCGCGAAAGCGGAATACCTCCCCGGACCCTGCCCGGGGGCGTCATCCGGGGTGATCGACTCCGGTGAGCCCGAACAGCGCTGTCAGATCTCCCGGACACCGCATCGTCGACCCAGGTGAGTCGATCATCGATCCCCGTCAGCTCCGATCGGCCTCGCCCGGGGTCGATCTCGACCCCCGTCAGCTCGCGGGCGTCACCCGGGTGGCCAGGCGGAGCAGACCGGGCATCCCGTTGCGGTCGGCGAAGTCGCGGACCCGGTCGAGGGTGGCCGCCGCCTGCGCGGGGTCGGTCACGGTCAGGGCCGGCACCGACAGCGCCGTGGTGAGCATGTGGTCGGTGGCGTCGGGCATCCGGGCGTAGCGCTCCGCCGCCGCCGCGAACAGCCGGGCGGCCCGCCGGGCGTCCCCGTCGCCGAGGGCCAGGGTGGCGTCGACGGCCTGCCCGGCCGCCTCCACCCAGGGGGTCGTCCGGGGTGACCGGGCGAAGATGTCGTGCACCAGCCGGGCGGCGTCCGGGCCGAGCACCGCGGCGACGTGCCCCACCGCCGGCACCCACTCGGCGAACGGGATCACCCGGGTCCGGCTCCAGTCCTCGTCCAGCTCCACCAGCAGCCGCATCGCCTCCTCCCGGCGGCCCCGGACCGCCCGGCAGAGCGCCGCGTGCGCCAGCGTCGACTGCAGCACCCGGTGGAAACCACTGCGCCGCGCGGCGACCACCGCCTGGGTGACCAGATCATGATCCCCACCGGCCTCTCCCGACCCCGACCCCGCGTCGCCCGTGCCGGCCGCCCGGATGCCGGCCGCCCCCACCGGCGTCGCGCCCGGGGCCGTCGCGCCCGGCGTCGGTGCGGAGTCGGCGCGCAGGACCCGCATCCAGCCGGAGACCGCCACGATGTGCAGGTCCCACTCGGCGGTCGGCAGCCTGGTCGACTCGGTGCCCAGCTCCAGCGCCGCCACCCAGTCACCGGCGTAGTACGCCCGCGCCCACTGGTCGGCGAAGCTGGTCGCCAGGCTGTGCCCCCCACCCGGGTCCAGCGCACGCCCCTCGTCGACCAGCCGGGCCGACCGGGCCAGGTCACCCTCCTCCTGCGCCGCCCAGGCGAGGTTGTGCACCGCCCGGCGTCGGCTGACCAGCCGGTCCACCCGGCACTGCTCGGCCACCTCGGCCAGCTCCGCGTACGCCTGCTCCTCGCCGGCCATGTAGCGGGCCACCGCCAGGGTGATCCGGGCGTTGGCCCGCACCTCGGGCAGCCGCAGCCGCTCGGCCAGCTCGGCCGCCGCGGAGGCCGCCACGCAGGCCGGCTCGGTCTCGGCGTTGAGCATCCGGACCCGGGCCAGTTCCAGCAGCGCCTCCGCCTTCTCCTCGGACTCCGGCAGCTCGGCGTAGATCGCGTTGGCCCGGTGCAGGCAGCGCAGCGTCTCGGACCGGTCGGCCCGGCTCCAGGCGGCGGTGGCGAGCAGCGTCCAGGCGCGGGCCGCGCCGGACCGGTCCCCGACGGCGGCCAGCCGTTCGGTGAGCCCGGTCAACGCCTCGGTCCCCCCGTCGACCAGGAACGCGTCCCCGTCCCGGAACAGGGCCAGCTGGGCGGCGAACAGCTCCAGCCCCGGGTCGGGCGCCCCGCCGACCTGCAACGCCCTGCCCACCAGCGTGGCCGCGTTCTCCAGCGCGTGCAGCTCGTACGCCCGCCGGGCGGCCCGGTGCAGCGCGGTGCGGGCCGCCACCGCGTACGGCATGGGGTCGAGCCCGACCGTCCGGGCGATCTCGTGGGCGGTCCAACGGTGGTTGGCCAGCACCTCGGCCAGGTCCTGCTGGCCGGCCTGGGTGAGCTGGGCCAGCCAGTCGGCGGTGCGCTGGTGGCGCAGCACCCGCTCGGCCCGGGGCAACCGCTGGTAGCACACGTCGCGGACCAGGATGTGCCGGAAGCGGTACTCCGGCTGACCGGCCATGGTGGAGGTGGGCAGCTCGAAGACCATGTCCCGGCGCTGCAACCGGTCCAGCGCCCGCTCCACCCACTCGACCGTCCGGCCGAGGGCGGCGGCCACGGGCGCCGGCCAGAACTGGACCCCGACCACGGCGGCGGCCTGGAGCACCGCCCGGTCCGCCGGGTCGAGCAGGTCGAGCCGGTTGGCGATGACCGCCTGGACGGTACGCGGCATGTCGGTGGTGCCGGCCGGGTCGAAGGCGGCGCTCGGCTCCAGCAGCCCGCCGTCCATCAGCATCCGGGCGTACTCCTGGGCGTAGAGGGGGTTGCCGTCGGCGAACTCGATCAGCGGTGCCCGCGACGCCGCCGGCAGGGTGGCCTGGCCGAGCAGCAGGGAGTAGAGGGTGTCGATGTCGGTGTCGTGCATCGGCGGCACCGAGATGGACATCGCGCCGCTGATCGTGCCCGTCCAGGCCGGCTGCCGCTCCCGCAGCTCGGGCCGCGCGGTCGCCACCACCAGCAGCGGTACGCCCCGGGCCGCCGCCCCGAGCTGCTCGACGAAGGTGAGCATCGCCTGGTCGGCCCAGTGCATGTCCTCGAAGACCAGCACCGTCGGGCCCCGCCCGGCGAGGGTGAGCAGGAACCGTCGCCAGGCCGCCTCGGTCTCACCCGGGTTGAGTCGTTCCCCGGTCATCCCCAGCAGTGGCCCGAGTGCGCCGGCCAACCGCATCGCGTGCGGGTCGTCGAGCTGACGCAGCCGCTCGCGGAGCCGGTCGCGCAGCGGTTCCGGGTCGTCGGTGTCCGGCACGCCCAGCCACCCCTTGACGATGTCCGCCAGCGCGGCGTAGGTGACGTTCTCGCCGAACGGCGGGCACTGCCCGACCAGCCAGGTGACCCGGTGACCGGGCAGGTTGGCGGCGTGCCGGGACAGCTCGCGCAGCAGCCGGCTCTTGCCCACCCCGGCCGGGCCGAAGACGGTCACCAGCTGGGAGGTGCGTTCGGTGACCGTTCGGTGCAGGGCGCTGACCAGCAGGCCGCGTTCGTGTTCCCGGTCGACCATCGGGGTCAGCTCGGCGGCCTGCGGGTCGGTCCGGGGCCGGGCCCGCACGGCGAGCCAGATCCGGCTCACCGTGGAACGTCCCCGCAGGGTGACCGGCGGCCGGTCGACGTAGTCCAACTCGTGTCGGGTGGCCGACCAGGTGCTCTCGTCGACGACCACCCCGCCGGTGGGGGCCAGCGCCTGCAACCGGGAGGCGGTGTTCACCACGTCGCCGGTGACGAACGCCTGACCGCCGTCACGGGTGGCGGAGAGGTCGACGAGCGCCTCACCGGTGGCCACGCCGACCCGGAAACCCAGCGGCGGGTGCGGGCCGGCGGCCTGCCGGGCCAGGTTCCGTTGCAGCTCCAAGCCGGCCCGTACGCAGCGCAGCGCGTCGTTGTCGGTGGCGACCGGGGCACCGAACAGCGCCATCACCGCGTCGCCGATGTACTTCTCCACCACCCCGCCGTACTGGTGGACCAGCTTGCGGACGGTGGCGAAGTACGCCTGCTGGAGGCTGCGCGCCTGCTCCGGGTCGGCCCGTTCGGCGTACGTGGTGAAGTCGACGATGTCGATGAACAGCACGCTGACCTGGCGGCGGTCCTCCTGCACGCTGACCGCGTGGTCGCGCAGCGGCTGCCCGCAGCTGGTGCAGAAGTTGGCCTCGGGACTGTTGCCGTGCCCGCAGGAGGCACAGTTGAGCGTCAGCGCCTGTCCGCAGCCGCCGCAGAAGCGGTCGTCCGGTCCCGCCGCCCGTGAGCAGTGTCCACACTTGAGGTCGATGACGAACTCCGTACGTGAGGAGATCCCATTATCGCGCCGCGGCGGGCCAGTCGGGTACCCGACGTGCGGGCGGACCCTGCGGCTGGTCGGCCGCCACTAGTGTTCCTCACGAGGAAAACTCACTGTCAGGAGAGTGCCGTGCAGGTGCGATTGTCCGCCTACTGGACCGACCCGGACGGTACCGTCCGGTCCCCCGGGGAGACGGTCGACGTCGACGCGGTCACTCTCGCCAGAATGGAGGAGCAGGGCATGGTCGAGAATCCCGACAGCAAGACGACTTCGGACGCCGGCACTACCACGACCACGACGTCGAAGCCACAGAAGATCGGGCCGGGGCCGGGTACACCGCCGGACCAGATCGGACCGGGGCCGGGCGCCCCGCCGGCCGACGACAACGGCAAGTGAACGACCGGCGCGGCCGGCGGACCGAGATCCGCCGGCCGCGCCGCTGTGGCGTTCCCGCTCACCCGCCGGGGCGTCACCGCCCGGGAGATCTCCTGGTCAGCGGTCGCTCATGCCGGCGCGTCGACGCAGCGCCGCCACGTCGGTGACCACGATCCGACGGCCTTCGGTACGCAGCCAGCCGCGGTTGGCGAAGGAACCGATCGCCTGGTTGACGCTCTGCCGGGAGCCACCTGCCATCTCGGCGAGCTGGCTCTGGTTCAGCTCGATGGTGATCATCGGGGCCTGGCTCTCACCGGCCAGCCGGACCAGCGTCTTGGCCACCCGACCGGGCAGGTCGAGGAAGACGTGGTCGGCGTTCTGCTCGGTGAGCCGCCGGATCAGGCCACCGAGCGAGCGCATCACCGCGTCGAGGATGCGCGGGTTGGAGTGCACCAGCTCCATGAAGGCCGGGCGGGACAGGGCGAGCGCCGCGCAGTCCTCGATCGCCTCGGCCGAGGCGGAACGGGTGGAGGCGTCCAGCAGGGACACCTCGCCCAGCACGTCCGGTGGTCGGATGACCGACAGCACCGCGCGTTCCCCGGTCGGCGCGGTGCGGAACACCGCCACCGCCCCCCGGCGGAGCACGATCAGCGACTCGCCGGGATCGTTCTCGACGAAAAGCAACTGACCTTTGCGATAGGTGCGCGGCACGGCCGCGGCGATCACCCGCTGGCGCACCTCCGGCTCCAGCCCGGCGAACATCTCCACCCCCGTGAGGGCGTCACCCGGCTCCGGCAGGCGCATTTCCACGGCCCCACCCCTCCCCGGTCACGGACCACAATTTTCGCTCACCGGGTGAACCCTGACGGCCCCGCAAGAGGTGAACTGACACCGCTTCGGCGTCCGGTAGCGGTACACATCAGATCATGACGGCCCAGTCGCTTGCTGTACACCCCTGTAAACCTTTCCGTGACCCTGCGCGAGCTGCGACGGACCACCGGGTCGCCGGCGGCGGGGCCGGGTGCGGCCGACGGCGCCGGTGCCCGCCCCGCCCGTCGACGGTCACCGACGGTGGGTGAGGATGGACGGCGATGGTCTACCGCTATTTCTACGACTGTGAATTCATCGAGGACGGCCGGCTGGTCGACCTCGTGTCGATCGGCGTCGTCGACGAGTACGGCCGCGAGTTCTACGCGGTCTCCACCGAGTTCGACGACTCCCGCGCCGTGCCCTGGGTCCGCCGCAACGTGCTGGACAAGCTCCCCTCGCCGGCCGATCGGGCCTGGCGTTCCCGGGCCCGCATCCGCGACGATCTGCACGAGTTCCTGCTGGAGCCGATCCGGGACCGACCGGGCGAGCAGCTGGAGCTGTGGGCCTGGTACGCCGCGTACGACCACGTGGTGCTGGCCCAGCTCTGGGGGGCGATGCCGGCGCTGCCCCGGGAGATCCCCCGGTTCACCAAGGAGCTGCGGCAGCTCTGGGACGACCTCGGCCGGCCCCGGCTGCCCGAGGCGGCGGCCGACCGGCACGACGCGCTGGTCGACGCCCGGCACAACCTGGCCCGCTGGCAGGCGATGACGGCCCGCCCAGGCTGATCCCGGCCTCGGCTGCGCTTGCGGGCTGGTCCCGGTGTCGGCGGCCCGTCCGGGCTGGTCCCGGCGTCGGCTGCGCTTGCGGGCTGATCCCGGCCTCGGCGGCCCGTCCGGGCTGGTACCGGAGTCGGCGGCGCGGTGTCGGCGGGGTGCGGCCGGCGGTGACGACAGCCCGTGACGATCGGCAGGTTTGACCGGCCCCGTCGGGGGCACCGGATTCGGGCGAGCCGATCCGAGGGAGTGCGCCATGGCCGACGACGCGACCACCATCACCGACGCCCGGCGGCGGGTGACCGAGCTGATCCGGGACGCCCGGATCTGCATGCTGACCACCATCGGGGTGGACGGCCGGATGCTCAGCCGGCCGATGGCGCTGCAGGCGGCCGAGTTCGACGGGGACCTGTGGTTCTTCGCCTACGCCGACTCGGCCAAGATGCGCCAGGTCCGGGTCAACCCCGAGGTCAACGTCGCCTTCTCCGACCAGCGTCACCACGCCTGGGTGTCGATCTCCGGTACCGCCCAGGAGGCGTACGACCGGGCGCGGGCCGAGCAGCTGTGGAACCCGGTGCTCAAGGCGTGGTTCCCGGACGGGCTGGACACCCCGGGGTTGACCCTGCTCAAGGTGCACGCCAGTTCGGCGGAGTACTGGGACTCCCCGGGTGGCACGGTGGTCAACCTGCTCGGGTTCGCCAAGGCGGCGGTGACGGGGACGCCGCCGAAGCTGGGGGAGAACCACGAGGTCAGCTACTGACCGGTAGCCGCCCGGGTGGGCGGGACCGGCCGGGGCGCGGTGTCGGCGTGCACCTGAGCCGACTACAGTGCGCACTGACGGCCCGCCCCGGGCCGGCAACGACGCCGATGGTCTGAGCGGACACATATCCTGGGGCTTATCCGGGCTTCACCTGACGTTCCAGGAGGATGAGCAGATCATGCGTATCGGCGTGCTCACCGGCGGCGGCGACTGCCCAGGTCTGAACGCGGTCATTCGGGCGGTGGTCCGTAAGGGCGTAGCTACTTACGGTCACGAGTTCGTGGGCTTCCGGGACGGGTGGAAGGGCCCGCTGGAGGGCCTGTCCAAGCCGCTCGGCATTCCCGAGGTGCGGGGCATCCTGCCGCGCGGCGGCACCATCCTCGGCTCGTCCCGCACCAACCCGTTCAAGATCGAGAACGGTGTGGAGCGGATCAAGGAGAACCTCGCCGCGCAGGGCGTGGACGCGCTGATCGCGATTGGCGGCGAGGACACCCTGGGCGTCGCCACCAAGCTGCACGAGCTGGGCGTCAACGTGGTCGGCGTGCCGAAGACGATCGACAACGACCTGGGCGCCACCGACTACACCTTCGGCTTCGACACCGCCGTCAACATCGCCATGGAGGCGATCGACCGGCTGCACACCACCGCGGAGAGCCACCACCGCACCCTCGTCGTCGAGGTGATGGGCCGGCACGCCGGCTGGATCGCCCTGCACGCCGGCCTCGCCGGCGGCGCCAACGTGATCCTGCTGCCCGAGCGCAAGTTCGACGTCGACCAGGTCGCCGGCTACGTCGAGAAGCGCTTCCAGCACCAGTACGCCCCGATCGTCGTGGTCGCCGAGGGCGCCCAGCCGCTGGACGGCCAGATGGTCCTGCACAACCAGGAGCTGGACGCCTTCGGGCACGTCCGGCTCGGCGGCATCGGCCAGTGGCTGGCCGAGCAGTTGGAGGCCAAGACCGGCAAGGAGGCCCGCACCGTCGTGCTCGGGCACATCCAGCGCGGTGGCACCCCGACCGCGTTCGACCGGGTGCTCGCCACCCGGCTCGGCCTGCAGGCCATCGACGCCGCCCACGAGGGCGACTGGGGCAAGATGGTCGCGATGCAGAGCACGGACATCGTCCGGGTGCCGCTGGCCGAGGCCACCCGCGAGCTGAAGACCGTTCCGATCGAGCGCTACGACGAGGCCGAGGTCTTCTTCGGCAGCTGACCGCAGCCCACCCCTTCCCCTCCGCCCTGCCGGAGGGGAAGGGGCACGGGACCGGACGAACGGGACGGAAGGGTGACATGGGGTCGGCGAAGCACACCGTCGCGGTGATCGGGGCGGGAAAGATCGGCGAGCTGATGCTCTCCGGGCTGTTGCGGTCCGGCTGGCCGGCACAGCGGCTGCTGGCGACCGCCCGCCGACCCGTCCGGGCCGAGGAACTCGCCACCCGGTACGGCGTACGGGTGGTCGACAACCTGACCGCCGTCGACGAGGCGGCGGTGCTGGCGATCGCGGTGAAGCCGCAGGACGCGGGCGTCCTGCTGGACGAGATCGGCCCCAAGGTGCCGGCCGACAAGCTGGTCGTCTCGCTCTGCGCCGGGCTGCCCACCAGCTTCTTCAGCCGCCGGCTGCCCGAGGGCACCCCGGTGGTGCGGGTGATGACCAACACCCCGGCCCTGGTCGACAAGGCGATGAGCGCCATCTCGGCCGGCGCGCACGCCACCGGCGAACACCTGGCCCTGGCCGAGGAGATGTTCGCCCCGCTCGGGGCGACCCTGCGGGTGCCCGAGTCGCAGCAGGACGCGGTCACCGCGCTCTCCGGCTCCGGCCCGGCCTACTTCTACCTGCTGGTCGAGGCCATGATCGACGCCGGCATCCTGCTCGGCCTGCCCCGGCAGGTGGCGCACGAGCTGATCGTGCAGACCGCGATCGGCTCGGCCGTGATGCTGCGCGACTCCGGCGAACACCCGGTCAAGCTCCGCGAGGCCGTCACCTCCCCGGCCGGCACCACCATCTCCGCCGTCCGCGAGCTGGAGAAGCACGGGGTACGCGCGGCGCTGCTGGCGGCGCTGGAAGCCGCCCGCGACCGCGCCCGCGAACTCGCCGCCCAGGCCGACTGACCGGCCCGCCGTGTCAGGGGCCGGGGCCTACGGCACCGCGGATCTCGGCCCGCCGCCCGAACGCGTCGTCGTCGACGTGGAGCAGGTACGCCGCCTCGTCGCCACCCAGTTCCCGCACTGGGCCGAACTGCCGGTCGAGCCGGTCGCCAAGGGCGGCTGGGACAACTGGACCTTCCACCTCGGCTCCGGCATGTCGGTACGCCTGCCGAGCGCCGCCGAGTACGCCGAGGCGGTCGACAAGGAACACCGGTGGCTTCCCCACCGGTGGCCCCCGACCCGGTCGACACAACTGGTACCGGGGTGGCCCGCTGCGCACCTACCACCGGCAGGCCCGCCGAGCGATCAGGGCTCTCGACGGCCGTATCGACGCCGTCCGGGCCGCCGAGATCTGGGCATGCGCCCTGGACGCGCGCTGGGACGGTACCGAGCGCTGGTTCCACGGGGATCTGGCGCAGGGGAACCTCCTGCTCGACGGGGGACGCCTCGCCGGGGTCATCGACTTCGGCACCTGCGGCGTCGGTGATACCTCCTGCGACCTGGCTGTCGCCTGGACACTGCTGACCGCCGACGGCCGGCGGGCGTTGCGGGAGCGGCTGCCGGTCGACGACGCGACCTGGGCGCGTGGGCGTGGCTGGGCGCTCTGGAAGACGCTTGTCAGCTACGCCCACGCGCCGGACGACGGCGAGGCCGCAGCGAACTCACGGAGGATCCTCGCAGAGATCTTCGGCGAGTACACCGACGGCGGACGGTCGACCGGGGAAGATCAGCCCTGATCAGGGTGGCGGGTGTCGTCCTGTCGGCGTCGCCTGGTCTCCAGCGGCCACTCCAGGCCGACCGTCTCGGCGATGCCCCGCCTGTCGAAGTACTCCTGGAGTTTCCGCTTCTGTGCGGCGTACCAGGTGATCTGCGCCCGGTGGAGGTCGTCGGGGAGCATCCGGGCGACGCGCTCGTGCCGGGCCGCGATCGACACCGCCATCCCGACGGCGGCGCGGGCGTCGTTCGTGGCGTCGTGGGCGGAACCGAGGGGCACCTCGTAGTACCTGCACAGGTCACCGAGCTTCTGGCTGCCGTACCAGTGGGGTTCGACCTCCTGGTGCAGGATCGAGGGGTCGATGATGACGGCGCGGTCCCAGTCCAGCGACGGCAGGGCGTGCCGGGCCAGCTCGGCGTGCAACGTCGTGACGTCGAAGTGGGCGCAGAAGGCGACGAGCGGCGTACCGTCGGCGATCGCCTTCCCAACGGCCGTGCCCAGCTCGGCCAGCGCCGTCCCGGCCGGCGTCCCGGCACTGCGCACCATCTCGTCGGTGATCCCGTGGATCTCGGTGGTACGGGGCGGGATCGGCACTCCCGGGTTGACCAGCCACCGCCTGGTCGTGCCGTCGGAGTAGACCAGCGCGGCGGAGACGATGCGGGCGTCCAACGGCTCCCTGCCGGTGGTCTCGATGTCGAAGCCCACCACCGGCAGGTGGTGCCACCCACGGTGGGTGCCCGGCGGCGGTGCCGTCTCCACCGGCGCGCAGTCGTCGTGGTATGCGGTCCAGCCGGTGCCGAGCCGGAGCGCCTGTCCGGCCCCGGCCTCCACCCGGCCCCGGCAGGTGCCACAGGTGCCGGCGTACTTGTTGATCACGATGGGACTCCTGGTTCGGTCGTGCGCCGCACCGGCGGGTACGGCGGGAGGGGGAGGCGACGGACCGCGCGCCTGAAGATCATGATCCATCAGCAGCGTCATCGGCACCCGCCGGCCGGGCCGTCCCGCGACCTATGTGGACTGTCGGTGATGATCCTTCATCCACCGTCCCGTCCCGACACGCCGCGGTCTGGCTGGACGCCCTGGCTTCGCCCGACATCCCGGCCTGGCCCGATGCCCCGGTCCGTCCCGACGCGTCGGTCTGGCCGGCGCCGACGGGTTCGTTGGGACGCCGACGGGTCGGTTCGGACGCCTCCGGGCCGGCTGAAGCCGGCGGACGGGTCGGTACGGATCACGCGGGTGCCCCATACTGGCCCCGTGTTCACTCTCGCCCAGGCGCGGTACCTGGTCGCCACCCTGCACCCCCGCATCGACGAGCTGATCGGCATCCGGGCCGACCTGGCCGAGCTGCGGGCCGACCTGGCCGGCCCGGGGATGTCGGCGTTGGGCGGCCGGGCCGAGGTCAAGGCCCTGGAGGCCCGGCTGCACGGCGTGCTGGAGGACCTGAACTCGCACGACATCCAGGTCAAGGGGATCGCCCCGGTGCTACTCGACTTCCCCGGCGAACACGAGGGCCGGGCGGTGCTCTGGTGCTGGCTGGAGGGTGACCCCGACGTGCGCTGGTACCACCGCGTCGAGTGCGGCTTCGCCGGCCGCCGCCCCATCCGCTGACCCCACCCCTCCCACCCCCACCCCTCCCGCCCCCGGCCCTCCCCTCCCCCCACCGTCGATCATGGAGTTATGGTGGGGTGCAAAAGGGTCAATATCCTCGCGAATTTGGCACCACAACTCCAAGATCGCGCGCGCGATGCTCGGGACGAGACCAGGGCTGGCCGGGGCTGGGCGTGTCAGGCCGGGTCGGGGCGGGCCGGGTCGGGGCTGGGCGGGCCAGGGGCGAGGGGCGAGGGCGGGTCAGGGGCGAGCCAGGGGCGAGGGTGAGGGCGGGTCAGGGGCGGGCCAGGGCGAGGGCAGGGTGGGGTGGGGTGGGGTGGGGTTGGCGGAGGCGGGGTCAGGGCAGGGTGGTCAGCATGGTGGGGGAGACGTTGCCGCCGCTGAGGACCAGGATCGTCCGGGTGCCGGGGGCGGCGGTGACCCGGCCGGTGCGCAGCGCGGCGAGGGTGACCGCCGCCGCCGGTTCGAGCAGCAGCCTGGTGGCGGCCATCAGGTCCCACCAGGCGGCCCGGATGTCCGCCTCGGTGACCTCCACCAGGTCGTCGACCAGTTCCCGGACGTGGGCCAGGGTGAGCCGGCCGGCGAACGGGGCGGCCAGCCCGTCGGCCATCGAGACCGGCCGGGTCGCCGGGGCGTCGCCGCCGGTGCGCAGCGCGTGGCCGACGGCGTTGGCGGTGGCCGGCTCGACGCCGACGATCCGGGCGGTCGGCACGGCATCGCGTACGGCGGCGGCCACCCCGCTGATCAGTCCGCCGCCACCGACCGGGACCAGCACCAGGCCCGGCGGTGGACCGTCAGCCAGCAGTTCCCGGCCCAGGGTGGCCTGGCCGGCGATGACGTCCGGGTCGTCGAACGGCGGCAGCAGGTGGTAGCCGCGTTCGGCGGTGATCTCCTCGCAGGTGGCGAGCAGGTCGTCGGTGAGTACGACCTCCCCACCCCACCGGCGGACCGCTTCGATCTTGGTGGGTACCGCGTGCGGGGGCATGCAGACGACGGTGGGCAGGCCGAACGTACGTCCGGCGAAGGCCACCGCCATGGCGTGGTTGCCGGCCGAGAAGGCGGTCAGCCCGGTGGGCATCGCCTGCCGTTCGGCCAGCGTGAGCAGCGCGTTCAGCGCGCCCCGGACCTTGAAGCTGCCGGTGTGCTGGAGGTTCTCCGCCTTCACCGCGACGTCGAGCGCGAACTCGTCGCCGAGTTGCGGGCAGGGCAGGAGCGGGGTCCGGACGATCCGCCCGGCGAGCCGGCGTTCGGCGGCCAGGACGTCGTCCACGCTGGTCAGTCGCACTGCCGGAGCCTAGCGGGCGGGACGTGCGGGGCCGTGCCGGTGGGCGGGTCAGTCGGCTGCGGAGCGGGGGAGGGGGTCGACCGGCGGGTCGGCGACGGCGAAGACCACCACGTTGTCCCGGTAGTGGCCGACGCGCCTGTCGAAGTCGCCTCCGCAGGTGATCAGCCGTAGCTCCGGGCCGGGCGTCGGGCCGTACACGGTGGCGGTGGGGAAGGCGTCCTTGGGCGTACGCAGCGTGCCGGTGACCCGGAACGTCACCCGGCGGTCGCCCCGCCACACCTCGATCCGGTCGCCGGGACGCAACTCGCCGAGGCGGGCGAAGACGGCGGGGCCGCGCCGCGAGTCCAGGTGACCGGCGATCACCGCCGGCCCCGGCTCGCCCGGGGCCGGGCCGCCGCCGTACCAGCCGGCCCGGGTGAAGTCCGCCGGGGGGACCAGGGCGCCGGCCCGGTCCAGCCCGAGGGCGGTGAGCGGGGAGTCGACGCCGATCCGCGCGACGCGTACCCGGGTGGGGGATGCCGGGGTGGCGCGGGGGGTGCCGGCCCCGGTGGCGCAACCGGTCCCGCAGCCGGGCTGCCAGGCCCCGGCCACCGCGACCGGCCGGGGTGCTCCGTCCGGGCCGCCGGGGCCGGTGGCGGCGGCGACCACGACGCCGGCACCGGCGGCGAGGCAGCACGCCGCGCCGGCCGCGACCAGGACGGTGGCCGGCGCGGGCCGGGCGCGGTGCC
This sequence comes from Micromonospora sp. WMMD723, assembly GCF_049863385.1. Lineage (NCBI taxonomy): Bacteria > Bacillati > Actinomycetota > Actinomycetes > Micromonosporales > Micromonosporaceae > Micromonospora > Micromonospora sp. WMMD723. The sequence goes on along the minus strand of NZ_JBMKNR010000001.1, from coordinate 93,660 downwards.
GGCGGATCGCGAAGCCGGGCCGGGTCACCAGACCGGTCGCCGCCGACGCCGCACCAGCACCGTCGTGCCCACCAGCACGGCCCCCGCGAGCACCCCGCCGGCCATCATCGGGTACGCCCCGAGCCCACCCGTGGCCAGCCCGCCGGCCCCCGCCGGCACGCCGCCTACCGGTGCGGTCCCGCCACCCCGGGCGTCCTCGCGCAGCTCGACTGTCAACCCGCCCCGCTTGCCGTCGAGCACCAGCAGCGAGTAGACCCGTCCCCCGGTGAGGGTCACCTCGGCGTCGGTGCCCGGCCCGCCGCCGCCACCGAGGCGCAGCCGCCAGCGTCCCGGCTCGACCTGCCGGTAGTCGGTGGTGGTGGCGAACCGGACGGCGTCGGCGATGGTCGGCCCGTCGTCGGCGGCCACGTCGACCACCGGGGCGCGCACGGACGCCTGGACGACCCGCACCTTCGCCCGGCCGGCCGCCGGGGCGCTGAGGTCGTCGGCGAGCACCCGCAGGCCGAGGTCGGCGTACCGGCCCACCCCGGCCACCGTGTACGCCTCGCCCGCGCGCAGGGCCACCTCGGTGGTGAGCACCGGTGGTTCGCTGGCCGGGGCGCCGGCCTGTCGCATCGCCACCGCGTACCGGCCGACGGCCAGCGGCAGGTACCGGGAGACGACGCCGTAGCCGACGGCGGGGAAGACCTGCGGCGTCGCCGCGCCCGGGGCGGAGAGGTAGACGTCCACGGCCGGGGTGTCGGGGGAGAGGTGGGCGAGCCGGACGTAGCCGACGTCGCCGGCCGCCGCCCCGGCCGGCGTGCCGCCGACGGTGGCCAGTGCGGTGCCGAGTAGGAGGGTGCCGGCGGCGGCGAGCAGCCGGCGCGGCGCGGTACGGAGCTGGGGCATCTCGCCTCCGGAGGTGGTGTCGGTGCCGACCCCCAGCGTCCCGTGGACGGGACCCGGCCGCAAGTTGGTCGATCGTCGTGTCCCCGTCGTTCCCGATCGCCGTGGTGCGGTCGGGAGACCGGTGCCCGCCATCCGGTACCGTCCGTTCGTGATCAACGTTCGACGGGCCGTGGTCGCCGACGCCGGTGAGATCGTCCGCCTGCGTGGGGTGATGCTGGCCGACATCGACCAGATGGCCCCCGCGCCGGGGCCCTGGCAGCAGGCGGCCCGGGAGGTGCTGCACCGGCGACTGGCCGAGCCGGCCGACCTGATGGCGGTCTTCGTCGTCGACGACCCCGACCGCCCCGGCGTCCTGGCGGCCTGCGCGACCGGGACCATCGAGCAGCGCCTCGGCGGCCCCGGCAACCCCGACGGCCTGACCGGGTACGTGTTCAACGTGGTCACCGAGCCGGTGCACCGTCGGCGCGGCTACTCCCGGGCCTGCCTGGAGGCGCTGCTCGACTGGTACCGGCAGCGCGGGGTCGGCAAGATCGACCTGCGGGCCTCGCCCCAGGGGGAGGCGCTCTACCGGTCGCTGGGGTTCGTGCCCACCGTCGGGCCGACGCTGCGGCTGAGCCTGCCCGTCGCACACCGGAGGAACTGAACGATGTTCGCGCTGCCGTTGACCGGGGACGCCGAGCTGCGTCCGCTCCCACCGTGGCAGGCCGAGGAGTTCCTGGCCCACCTGGACCGGGCCCGGGAACACATCGCCCCGTGGGTGGGGGCGTCCTTCGTGGCCACCGACCTGGAGTCGGCCCGCCGGGTGCTGCGTCGTTCCGCCGACAAGTGGGCCGACGACGCCGGGGGCATCTGGGGGATCTGGCTCGACGGCACCCTGGTCGGCGGGGTGCTGTTCGTGTCGTTCAGCACCGCGACCGGGGTGGCCGAGGCCGGCTGCTGGCTGGAGCCGGCCGCCGAGGGCCGGGGACTGGTCACCCGGGCGGCGACCCGGATCGTGGACTGGGCGATCCGGGAACGCGGCATCCACCGGGTCGAGTGGCGGACCAGCGTCGGCAACGTCCGCAGTATCGCGGTGGCCCGGCGGCTCGGCATGCGGCACGAGGGCACGCTGCGTCAGGTCGCCCCGGGGCCGGCGGGCCGGGTCGACCTGGAGGTGTGGGCGGTGCTGGCCGACGAGTGGCGGGCCGCCCGCTGACCGCTGCGGGCCGACCGCCGGCCGCGCCGGGCGGGACGGGCCTCGCGGCTGCCGTCCCGCCCGGCGCGGTGGGGCGTCGGTCAGGCGTCGGCGTAGCGGCGGGCGGCGGCCAGGGCGTCCCGCAGCCGCTGCGCGTCGGTCGGCAGGCCCGGCTGCTCGAAGCCCGCCGCCGGGTCGGCCGTGTAGAAGACGCCGTACGCGGCGGTGTCCCGCTGGAACCGCCAGCCCTCGGCCAGCGGCCCCACGTCGACCGCGTCGTACCCGACGGAGTCGATGAACGCGGTGACCTCGGCCTTGGCCGCCTCGTCGTCCCCGGCGACCGGCAGTGAGGTGCGGTCGGCGGCCCCCGCCGGGCGGGCCAGGGCGAGCAGGTGCTTGAAGTAGATGTTGTTGAAGGCCTTGACCACCCGCGACTCCGGTAGGTGCCGTTGGAGCAGCTCGCTGGTGGTGGTCGACTCGTCGTCCAGCTCGGGGAAGCTGCCGTCGCGCTCCGGGTAGTAGTTGTTGGTGTCGATGACGGTCTTGCCGGCGAGCGGCGCGGCCGGCACGTCCCGGTAGGCCCGCAGCGGGATGGTGACCACCACCAGGTCGCCTGCTGCCGCCGCCTCGTCCGGGGTGGCCGCCCGGGCCCGTATGCCCAGCTCGTCGACCAGGTCCTTGAGCGTCTCCGGACCGCGCGAGTTGCTGAGCACCACGTCGTGGCCGGCGGTGACCGCCAGCCGGGCCAGGGTGCTGCCGATGTTGCCGCTGCCGATGAGTCCCACAGTTGTCATGCCGGTGACCAACCGTCCTGATCGGACGCGTATTCCCGACCTGATCGACGGGTCATGCGGTGGATGTCGGCAGTCCGTGCGGGCCGCGGCGGTCGGCCGCGCGTCGGGGCCGTGACGCGTCGGTGAACCCCTAGTCACCCCTGTTGCCCATCGATAATCTTCCGTAAACACGTGATTGAGTGATATCTATCTCCCACCACCACTTCCTCACCCCCAGGAGTGCGACGTGCGGAGATCCCGACTCGTGACCCTCGCCGTGAGTCTCGCGGCGTCCATCGGCGTGACCCTCGGCGCGGCGGTGCCCGTCCAGGCCGCCCCCACCGACCGGTACGTGGCCCTCGGCGACTCGTACGCCTCCGGTGTCGGCGCCGGCAGCTACACCTCCGAGAGCGGATCCTGCCAGCGCAGCACCAACGCGTACCCCGCGCTGTACAACACCAACATCAAGCCGGCCTCGTACAAGTCGGTGGCCTGCTCCGGCGCGACCACCACCGACGTGGTCAACAACCAGCTCTCCGCGCTGACCTCGACCACCACCCTGGTCAGCGTCACCATCGGAGGCAACGACGTCGGGTTCACCACGATCATGTCGACCTGCGTGCTCCAGGGGGAGACCCAGTGCGTGGCGGCCGTGCAGGCCGCCGAGAACAAGGCCCGCGCGGAACTGCCCGCCAAACTCGCCACCGTCTACAACGGGATCAAATCGCGTGCGCCGTCGGCCCGGGTCGTGGTCGTCGGCTACCCGGTCTTCTACCAGCTCGGCACGGTCTGCGTCGGGCTCAGCGCGAACTCCCGCGCGAAGATCAACGAAGGCATCAACCTGATCGACGACATCACCCGCACCGCCGCGACCTCGGCCGGCTTCACGTTCGCCGACGTACGGTCCATCTTCGTCGGTCACCAGCTGTGCAGCTACGGCGAGAAGTGGCTGCACGCGTTGAACTTCGCCAACCTCGGCGTCTCGTACCACCCGACGGCGGCCGGCCAGTCCGGCGGCTACTACCCGGTCTTCCGGTCCGCCGCCGGCTGACCTGAACCGCGTCCCGCCGGCTCCACCGTGACCGCGTCGCCCCGTCCGGGGCGGCGCGGTCACGGCTGTCGGGTGGGCTCTGCGGCATCCGGTCCAGCCGGGTCGGGTCCGCAGGGGTCCCTGTTCCGGTCTGCTTCCCGGACGCAGGGGTGCCGGCCTCCGAGCGGGGGTGGGCCGCCCGGTCGAGTGCCTGACGCCGCCCTACCCACCGATGTCGTTGCGGGTGCTTTCGAGCTGATGACGTTGACGACTCGCAGCCCGGTCCCCGGTCCCTGACGGCCCGTGCGGGCCGGGTGGGGTGTCGTGATCGGTGGGGGATCACGTGGCGTGTCGTCACCGGGGCCGGGGCGGACGGTACTGCCGGGCGGGGGCCCGGTTTCGCCGTCGGTCCGGCCACCTTCGCAGGCGAGGGGATGGCGTGACTCGCCGGGTCTGCAGGGGGGTGACCCGTCCCTGTTCGAGGGGTGACTCGTTGGCGTCGTCAGCTCGAAAGGGCGTGAAGGGGTCTTCGTGGCGGCGCGGCCGGTCCGTGTCGTGGGCGGGGCTCGGCGGGTGGGGGCGGGGCTCGGCGGGTGGGGCTCGGTGGGTGGGGGCGCGCCGTCAGGCGGGGAGAACCTTCTCGACGGCGGCGCGCAGCTCGGCCGAGTCCGGCGTCACCGTCGGCGCGAACCGGGCGGCGACCGAACCGTCCGGGGCGACCAGGAACTTCTCGAAGTTCCACCTGACGTCGCCGGTGTGCCCCTCGGCGTCGGGGGTGTCGACCAGCGCCGCGTAGAGGGGGTGGCGGGCCGGACCGTTGACGTCGACCTTCTCGGTCAGTGGAAAGGTGACGCCGTAGTTGACCTGGCAGAACTCGCCGATCTCGGCGGCCGTGCCGGGTTCCTGCCCGGCGAACTGGTTGCACGGCACGCCGAGCACCACCAGGCCCCGGTCGGCGTACTCGGTGGCCAGCGCCTGGAGGCCGGCGTACTGCGGGGTGAGGCCGCAGCGGGAGGCCACGTTCACCACCAGCAGCGCCCGGCCCCGGTAGCCGGCCAGGTCGGCCGGGCCGCCGGCCAGGGCGTCGATCTCGATGTCGAAGACGGTCATGTGGCGAGGTTAGCGCCCGGGCCACCGCCCGCTTCCTTGCCCGGCCCGCTGCCCGGTGCCGCTGATGAATCGATGGATGCGCATCTTGACGAAGTGATGACGGTGTGAGTAGCGTCTCCCCATCGATTTGGAAAGTTTCCTAACTGTTCGAGGAGGCGCCTCATGAAGAGATCGCTCCGCCGCGCCCTCTGGGCCGGTGCCGTCATGGCGCTGACCGTGGCGGCGGTACCGGTGACCTCGGCGTTCGGCGCCGGAAGCGTCACCGCGACATTCGCCTCGGCCCAGGACTGGGGGACCGGGCACGAGGGGCGGGTCACCGTCGCCAACGGTTCCAGCGCCAGCGTCAGTACCTGGCGCATCGAGTTCGACCTGCCGTCCGGCACCACCATCAGCAGCTTCTGGGATGCCGACGTCACCAGCAGCGGCAACCACTACGTGGCGGTGAAGAAGAGCTGGGCCGGGCCGCTCGCCCCGGGGGCCAGCTTCAGCTGGGGCTACAACGGCACCGGACCGTACAAGGCACCGCTGAACTGCACGGTCAACGGCGTGTCGTGCGGCGGGGGCACCCCGCCCACCACGACGAAGCCGCCGACGACCCCGCCGCCCACCACGGCCCCACCGACGACGCCGCCCCCGACGACCCCGCCGCCCACCACCCCGCCGCCCAGCGGGGACAAGAAGGTCGTCGGCTACTTCGCCGAGTGGGGCGTCTACGGGCGCAACTACCACGTGAAGAACATCGCCACGAGCGGCTCGGCCGCCAAGCTCACCCACATCCTGTACGCCTTCGGCAACACCACAGGCGGGCGGTGCACGATCGGGGACAGCTACGCCGACTACGACAAGGCGTACACCGCGGCCGACAGCGTCGACGGCGTCGCCGACACCTGGGACCAGCCGCTGCGCGGCAGCTTCAACCAGCTGCGCAAGCTCAAGAAGATGTACCCGCACCTCAAGGTGATCTGGTCCTTCGGCGGCTGGACCTGGTCGGGTGGCTTCACCCAGGCCGCGCAGAACCCGGCCGCGTTCGCCGAGAGCTGCTACAACCTGGTCGAGGACCCGCGCTGGGCGGACGTCTTCGACGGCATCGACGTCGACTGGGAGTACCCCAACGCCTGCGGTCTGAGCTGTGACAGCAGCGGCCCGAACGCGTTCAAGAACGTGATCTCCGCGCTGCGGGCCAAGTTCGGCTCGTCGGCCCTGGTCACCGCCGCGATCACGGCCGACGGCAGCAACGGCGGCAAGATCGACGCCACCGACTACGCCGGTGCGGTGGGCAACCTCAACTGGCTGATGCCGATGACGTACGACTACTTCGGCGCGTTCAACGCCCAGGGCCCCACCGCCCCGCACTCGCCGCTCACCTCGTACACCGGGATTCCGCAGCAGGGCTTCAACTCCGACGCGGCGATCCAGAAGCTCAAGTCCAAGGGCGTACCGGCCAGCAAGCTGTTGCTCGGCATCGGCTTCTACGGCCGTGGCTGGACCGGGGTGACCCAGGCCGCCCCGGGCGGCACCGCCACCGGCGCGGCCCCCGGCACCTACGAGGCGGGCATCGAGGACTACAAGGTGCTGAAGAACACCTGCCCGGCCACCGGCACGATCGCCGGCACGGCGTACGCCAAGTGCGGCAGCAACTGGTGGAGCTACGACACCCCGGCCACCATCGGCGGCAAGATGACCTACGCGAAGAACCAGGGCCTCGGCGGCGCGTTCTTCTGGGAACTCTCCGGCGACACCGGCAACGGTGAGCTGATCGGCGCCATCAAGGGCGGCCTCGGCTGAGCCGAGCGCCCGACGCACCACCCGCGCGGGGAGGGACCGGCCACCGGTCCCTCCCCGCCCGGCTGTCCGGCCCGGTCGGCGGCGGCCCCACCTGGCGAAACGCCGACCGGCCGTGACGGGTTGCCACCGTACGGGTGCGGTGTGGCAGACTCGCCGCTCGGCATCCGGTCGACATCCGTACCCGGGGAGGACGCATGGGTCGCAGGCTCCGCACCGCCGGCGTCGTACCGCTGGCCCTGCTGCCGTTCGCCCTGCTCGGCTGCGGCCAGAACGGCGACGGCGAGGCCGACGGCGGGCCCAGCCGGGTGCCCGCCCAGGAGGCGTCGGCCAAGGCCCGGGAGCGGGTCCAGGCGTACCTCGACGCGATGGCCGCCAAGGACCCGGCCGCCGGCCGCAACCAGCTCTGCGCGACGATGCAGGAGGGTTTCGACGCCGCCGCGACCGGGCCGAACGGTGACTTCGCCGACCATTTCCAGGTGCCCGGGGCGACCATCACCGACATCCGTACCGGTGCCCGGGGGCAGGAGGTCAGCACCTCGGTGACCGTTTCGGTGGGGTCGAAGAAGGTCACCCGGCCGCTGCTGTTCACCGTCACCCGCGACGGCGCGGACTGGTGCATCGCGGGCGAGGAACCCGGCGGGCACAGCCCCGCGCCCTCGCCGACCCCCTGACTCCCACCTTCCGGAACCCCGCACCTCGGGGGCGCGGCGTCCGGACCGTCGCCGTACGCTTTCTCCCATGCGCCATGAGTGGCATCAGCTGAGCTACCCCGCCGTGAGCAGCCCCGGGCTGCAGACCAGCCGCCCCACCGTCGACTCGGCCGAGGACGCCGCGCTCGGCCTCGACCGGTGGCGTGACCTGCCCCGTCAGCAGATCCCGCCGTGGTCCGACCCGGCCCAGGTCGCCGAGGTGTGCAAGGTGCTCGACACCGTGCCGTCGGTGGTCGCCCCGTACGAGGTCGACCAGCTCCGTCGCAAGCTGGCGCTGGTCTGCGAGGGCAAGGCGTTCCTGCTCCAGGGCGGTGACTGCGCCGAGACCTTCGCCGACAACACCGAGAGTCACCTGCTGGCCAACGCCCGCACGCTGCTCCAGATGGCGATCGTGCTCACCTACGGCGCGTCCCTGCCGGTGGTGAAGGTGGCCCGGGTCGCCGGCCAGTACACCAAGCCCCGGTCGCTGCCGACCGACGCCCGGGGGCTGCCCGCCTACCGCGGCGACATGATCAACTCGCTGGAGGCCGACCCGGCCGCCCGGGTCGCCGATCCGCAGCGCATGATCCGGGCGTACGCGAACTCGGCCGCCGCGATGAACATGCTGCGCGCCTACCTGGCGGGCGGCCTGGCCGACCTGCACGCGGTGCACGACTGGAACAAGGGTTTCGTCAAGAACTCCCCGGCGGGGGAGCGCTACGAGGCGATCGCCCGGGAGATCGACCGGGCCATCGCGTTCATCCGGGCCTGCGGGATGACCGAGGACGAGGCGCTGCGTACGGTCACCCTCTACTGCTCCCACGAGGCGCTCGCCCTGGAGTACGACCGGGCGCTCACCCGGGTCTCCGACCGCCGGGCGTACGGCCTGTCCGGGCACTTCCTCTGGGTCGGCGAGCGGACCCGGCAGCTCGACGGCGCGCACATCGACTTCATCTCCCGCATCGCCAACCCGATCGGCGTGAAGCTCGGCCCGACCACCAGCCCCGACGAGGCCATCGAGCTGTGCGAGAAGCTCAACCCGGACAACATCCCCGGCCGGCTGACCCTGATCAGCCGGATGGGCAACCACAAGGTCCGCGACGCCCTGCCGCCGATCGTGGCGAAGGTCACCGCCGCCGGGGCGAAGGTGGTGTGGCAGTGCGACCCGATGCACGGCAACACCCACGAGTCCTCCAACGGCTACAAGACCCGGCACTTCGACCGGATCGTCGACGAGGTGCTCGGCTACTTCGAGGTGCACCGGGGGCTGGACACCCACCCGGGCGGCATCCACGTCGAGCTGACCGGCGAGGACGTCACCGAGTGCCTCGGCGGCGCCCAGGGCATCGAGGACCTCGACCTGCCCGGCCGGTACGAGACCGCCTGCGACCCCCGGCTGAACACCCAGCAGTCGCTGGAGCTGGCGTTCCTGGTGGCGGAGATGCTCCGTGGCTGATCCCACGGCGGGCGTCGGTCCGGTGGCCGACCTGCGTTCCGACACGGTGACCCGACCGACCGCCGGGATGCGGGAGGCGATGGCCGCCGCCGAGGTCGGCGACGACGTCTACGCCGAGGACCCGACGGTCAACGCGCTGGAGGCCGAGGTCGCCGCGTTGTTCGGGCACGAGGCGGCGCTCTTCGCCCCGACCGGGACGATGGCCAACCAGATCGCCCTGCAACTGGTCGTCCCGCCCGGTGACGAGCTGCTCTGCGACGCCGACGCGCACGTGGTGACGTACGAGGTCGGCGCGGCGGCGGCGTACGGTGCGATCTCCACGCGGACCTGGCCGACCCTCGGCGCGGGCCTGGACCCGGCCGTGGTGGAGGCGATGATCCGGCCGGACGGCTACTTCGCGGTGCCGACCCGGGCGATCGCCGTGGAACAGACCCACAACCGGGGCGGTGGTGGGGTGATCCCGCTGGCTACCCTGCGGGAGCTGCGCCGCGTCGCCGACACCGCCGGCCTCGCCCTGCACTGCGACGGCGCCCGGATCTGGCACGCGCACGTCGCCGACGGGGTGCCGCTGCACGAGTACGGCGCGCTCTTCGACACCCTGTCGGTCTGTCTCTCCAAGGGCCTCGGCGCACCCGTCGGCTCGCTGGTCGTGGGCAGTGCCGCGCGGATCGACCGGGCCCGGTTCCTGCGCAAGCGGATGGGCGGCGGGATGCGGCAGGTCGGGGTGCTCGCCGCCGCCGGCCGGTACGCCCTGACCCACCATCTCGACCGGCTCGCCGACGACCATGCCCGTGCCGCCCGGCTCGCCGAGGCGCTCGCCCCGTGCGGGGTGCTCGCCGGCCCGGTACGCACCAACATCGTGCCGCTGGACCTGACCGGGCACCGGCTCGACGCGCGGGCCCTGGCCACCGCCGCCCGCGCCGAGGGGGTGCTGCTGTCGGTGCTCGGCCCCCGTACCGCCCGCCTGGTCACCCACCTCGACGTCGACGACACCGCCGTCGACCACGCCGCCAAGATCCTCCCTGACCTGCTCACCCCCTGACCCCCACCGACGCCTTCCGCACCTTCCGCACCTTCCGCGCCGCCCGCGCCTTCCGGCGTTGATCAAGAGGTTTGCGTCAGCCTGGAGATCACATTTGACGCGAACCTCTTGATCACCGGGGGCGTCGAGCCGGCGGCGTCGAGCCGGCGGTGTCGAGTGGGGAGGGCGTGCGGGGGAGGGGCGGCCGTCAGGGGTGGAGGCGGGTGAGGGTGGCGATGTCGGTGGCGTGGCCCTCGTGTTTCTCGGTGGGGGTCTCCACGACGACGGGGATGCCGGCGGTCGCCGGGTGGGCCATCAACTCGGCGAAGGCCGGCTCGCCGATGTTGCCCTTGCCGATGTTCTCGTGCCGGTCCCGGGTCGAACCGCACAGGTCCTTGGAGTCGTTGGCGTGGATCAGCCTGAGCCGGTCCGCCCCGACCGTGGCGACCAGGGTGTCCAGCGTGGCCGTCATGCCGCCCGGCACGGCCAGGTCGTGCCCGGCCGCCCAGGCGTGGCAGGTGTCGAAACACACGCCCAGCCCCGGATGCCTGTCGACCGCGTCCAGGTAGGGGCCGAGGTGCTCCACCCGGGAGGCCAGTGACCGGCCGCCACCGGCGCTCGGCTCCACCAGCAGCAACGGACCGCCGCTGGCCGTGGTCGCGTCGAGCAGCGGCAGCAGCGCCTCGCGTACCTGCCGCATGGCGGTCTCGGCGTAGCCGGCGTCGACCGCGCTGCCGGCGTGGAACACCACGCCCCGCGCCCCGATCGCCCGCCCCCGGCGCAGCGCGTGCGCCAGCGTCTGCGCCGACTTCTCCACCGTCGCCGCCGTGGGCGAACCGAGGTTGACCAGCAGCGACGCGTGGATGTAGACCGGTACGCCCCGGGCGGCGCAGCCCTCGGCGAACAGCGCGTCCTGGGCCGGGTCGCCGGGCGGCAGCGCCCAGCCCCGCGAGTTGGAGACGTAGACCTGCACCACCCGGGAGCCGGTCGCGTCCACGTACGGCAGGGCCGCCCTGGCCAGCCCACCCGAGGTCGGGGTGTGCGAGCCGACCGGCCGGTGGCCGCTCACAGGCAGCCCAGGGTGACCGGGGTGCCCGGCGGCACCTGCGAGTTCTCGCCCGGGTTCTGGAACCGGACGATGCCGTTGGGGTTGAACTGCACGTTCACCGTGAACCCGGCCCCCTCCAACTGCTGCTTGGCCTGCTGGCAGGGCAGGTCGACCACCCGGGGCACGGTCACCTGCGGCGGGCCCTTGCTGACGTCCAGCTTGACCTTGGTGCCCTTCTCCACGCCCGCGCCGTCGGCCGGGCTCTGCCCGAGGACCTCGTCGCGTGGCTTGTCGGATTCCTTGTACGTCTCGACCGGCTCCAGGCCGAGCCGGGACAGGGCGGTGCGGGCGTCGGTGAGGCTCTTGCCGACCAGGTCGGGCACCGTGATCGGGGCGCGGCCCCGGCTGAGGATGACAGTCACCTTGGTGCCCGGCTTCACCTCGGTGCCCACCTTCGGGTTGGTGTCCACCACCACCCCGGCCGGCAGGTTGTCGTCGTAGCGGGGGGTGCCCTTGGCGACCACCAGTTTCGCGCTGGTCAGGTCGGCCTCGGCCAGGTCGAACTCCTTGCCGACGACGTCCGGCAGCGGGAACCGCTCCGGGCCCAGGGAGAGGGTCAGCGTGATGGTGCCACCCTTGAGGATCTTGGCAGCCGAGCCCGGGTCCTGGGCGACCACCCCGTCGCGGGGGATCTTCTCGTCGTAGCGCGGCGTGGCGAAGGCGACCTGGAAACCCGCCCGGTCCGCCTGCGCCTGTGCGTCGGCCCGGCTCAGGTTCACCAGCTGCGGCGCGACCGTGTACCGGCCCACCCCCACCCACCAGCCGCCCATCGCGGCGAGCAGGCCGACCACCACCACGGCCGCCGCGACCGACAGCCGTCCGCGCGGGGTGCCCATCACCCGGGTACGCAGCTCCGCCAGGCGGGACCCCAGGCCGGCGCTCTCGGTGGCCCGCCGCCGGTGCGGGCGCTGCGGGGCGGCCGGCTCGGGCAACCGGGCCCAGGTCGGCCGGGTCACCGGACTGACCGCCGCGACCACCATCGTCGGCTCGGCCACCGCCGGCAGCTCCCCGGCCACCCGGCCCAGCACGGCGGTGTGCGCATTCGGGTTGCCCAGGTCGTCCCGGGCCACCTGCACCTCGGCCAGCAGGGCGCCCGCGTCGGCCGGCCGGGCGCCCGGGTCCCGCCGGGTCGCCCGCGCGACCAGCTCGTCGAGCACCCGGGGCAGGCCGGGCACCAGGACCGACGGGGCCGGGACGTCCTTGTCGACGTGCTGCCAGGCCACGTCGACCGGGCGGTCCCCGTCGTAGGGCACCCGGCCGGTGAGCATCTCGAACAGCACGATGCCCGCCGAGTAGACGTCGGTGCGCGGGTCGGCGCGTCCGTCGGTGACCAGCTCCGGCGCCACGTACGCGACGGTCGCCATCAGCTGGTTGCCGTCGCCCTCCTCGGCGCTGGCCTCCACCGCGCGGGCCAGGCCGAAGTCGGCGACCTTGACCACGCTGTCGACCAGGTTGGCCACCCCACCGGTGGGCGCCTCCGCGACCAGCACGTTCTCCGGCTTGACGTCGCGGTGGACCAGCCCGGCCCGGTGCGCGGCGGCGATCGCGGCGAGCATCTGCTCCATGATCGCCAGTGCCTCGTCGGGGTTGAGCCGGCGGCGCTCGGCCAGCACCTCGCGCAGGGTGCGTCCCCGGACGTACTCCATGACCAGGTAAGGCAGCCCCTGGTGGGTGCCCTGGTCGTAGACGGCGACCACGTTGGGGTGGGTCAGCCGGGCGATGGCCTTGGCCTCGTCGGTGAACCGGTCCGGGAAGCCCGCCGCCCGGGACCGCGCCTCCGCGGCCTGGGACGGGTGGATGATCTTCACCGCGACGGTACGCTCCAGGCGCTCGTCGGTGGCGGTGTACACGGTCGCCATGCCACCACGGGCCACGCGACCGCGAATGCGGTAGCGCCCGTCGAGCAGCGAGCCCAGCAACGTGTCGGCGACCTGTATGTCCATCGGCAGGGAGTCTATGTGTCCTGAGGGTGAAGGTTGAACAGGATGCTACAGCCGGGGTCGGTGCCGGTCGGTCCCGCCGCGCTCGCCCCGGCCCGACGGGGTGCCGCTGCACGGGCGGCCGGGCGACGTGGCAGGGTGGTCCGGTGACCGAACCCGTACCCGCCGACCAGTCCGCCGGCAGCGACCTCGGCGGCCCCAGCGACCCGGCCGCGTGGCTCACCCTCCCGGACGTCGCCGAGCGGCTCGACCTGTCGATCAGCAAGGTCCACCAGATGATCCGGGACCGCGAACTGCTCGCCGTCCGCCGCGATGGGGTGCGCCGGATCCCCGCCGACCTGGTCGCCAACAAGACGGTGCTCAAGCACCTGCCCGGCGTGCTCACCCTGCTCGCCGACGCCGGCTACGACGACGAGGCCGCCCTGCGCTGGCTCTACGAGCCCGACGACACCCTCTCCGGCGGCACGGGCGCGGCCACCCTCGGCGGCGACCACGCCCGCGAGGTCAAACGCCGCGCCCAGGCCCTCGGCTTCTGACCCGCCCCGCCGCGCCGCCTGAGGGGTCAGTCGGCGCGGCGGGTGGCGGCGATGGCGAGGTCCACCAGGGCCTGCCGGGCCTCGGTGTCGAGGTCGACGCCGGCCAGGGCGGCCAGCGCGGCGTCGGTCAGGGTGACGATGCGTTGTTCGGTACGGGCCAGCGCGCCGGTGCCGGCGATCAGCTCACGGAGCCGGGTCACCCCGTCCCCGTCCAGCTCCGGATCGCCGAGCCGGCCGAGCAGCAGCTCCCGGCCGGCCTCGTCGGCGGCCTGGACCGCCGCCGCGACCAGGTAGGTGCGCTTGCCCTCGCGCAGGTCGTCCCCGGCCGGCTTGCCGGTCTGCGCCGGATCGCCGAACACCCCGAGCACGTCGTCGCGGAGCTGGAACGCCTCACCGAGCGGCAACCCGTACGCCGAGTAGGCGGTGCGCACGTCGGCGGACGCGGCGGCGAGCGCGGCACCGAGCAGCAACGGCCGCTCGACGGTGTACTTGGCCGACTTGTACCGGGCCACCTTGCCCGCCCGGTCCAGCGACACCTCCCCGGTGGCCTGGGTCAGCACGTCCAGGTACTGCCCGACGGTGACCTCGCCGCGCATCTCGTCGAAGACCGGCCGGGCCCGCGCCACCGTGTGCGGGTCCAGCCCGGCGGAGTGCAGCAGCTCGTCGGACCAGACCAGGCAGAGGTCGCCGAGCAGGATCGCCGCCGCGTCGCCGAAGGCGTCCGGGTCGCCGCCCCACCCGTGGGCGCGGTGCCGGGTGGCGAACCGCCGGTGCACGGCGGGCTCGCCGCGCCGGGTGTCGGAGCGGTCCATCAGATCGTCGTGGATCAGGGCGCTGGCCTGGAAGAACTCCAGCGCCGCCAGGGCGGTCACCACCTGGTCGGCGTCCACCCCGCCGGCCCCCCGGAACCCCCAGTACGCGAACGCCGGGCGCAGCCGTTTGCCGCCACCGAGCACGAACCCCTCGATGGTCTCGGCGAGCGGCGTCAGGGCGTCGTCGATGCCGGCCATCCAGCTACGCCGGCCGGCCAGGAACTCGGTCAGCGCCTTGTCGACACGCTGCCGTAGGCCGGCACGGTCGACGGGGGAGACGGGAGCAGCGTGGGTCACGCCACGACGCTAGCCGGTCCCCACCGCCACCGCCTCACCAGCGCCTCGGCGCGTCACCCGGTCCGCCGCCTGCCCCGGGTGGGCCGGCCGGTCGGGGCGTCCGGCCGGACGGGACGGAGCGCGTCCGACACCGGGCCGGCCCGACGTCACGCCGGCCCGGCGTCGCTCCGGTGGCGCACCGGCCCCTGCGGACGCCGTTCGGCCCGTCCGCAGGCCGGTCGGCCCGTCGGCCCCGGTGCGGCGGTTCCGGCCCGGACCGGCCCGCCGGGCGCGGGACGACCCGGCGGACGGCGGCCCGATCGGGGCGTCGAGCACGACGGCGAGCTGCCGCCGCCAGCGGTCGCCGGGGACGCGCACCGAGCGTTCCCAGCGGGACACCTCGTGCCGGGTCAGGGTGGCCGTGCCGGCGGCGGCGCAGAGTTCGTCGGCGAGCCGCCGCTGGCTCCAGCCCCGGGCCAGCCGGAGCTGCGTGATCAGCGGCCCGAGCGGGCGGGGGTCGGACGGGGTCATCGGTCCTCCGGCGGATGTCGGCGCGGCCCGCCCGCCCCGCAGGGCGGCCGGCGTGCCACGGTGGCGTGCTGCCGACCCCCGCGCGTGACCCCGGGCACCGGCCCCCACCGGTGCCACCCGCGCCCCCTCGTTCTACCCCCGGGGTACGACGCCGTCCGCGGCGGCGACCGACGTCAGGTTTCGGTGGGTGTCGATGCTCCGGTGGGAAGTGCGTGAGGGCGGGCGGCGTCGCCCGCTAGAGTCGTCACGTGGCGCTCGGTCTTCCCTCCGTCCTTCCCAATCCCCAGCCGGCGATCGGGGAGCTGATCCGCGACCGCCAACCGACGTTCTCCTTCGAGTTCTTCCCGCCCAAGACGGCGCAGGGGGAGCGGCTGCTCTGGCAGGCGATCCGGGAGCTGGAGCCGCTGCGCCCGTCGTTCGTGTCGATCACCTACGGGGCCGGCGGCTCGACCCGGGACACCACGGTCGCGGTGACCGAGCGGATCGCCACCGAGACCACCCTGCTGCCGATGGCCCACCTGACCGCCGTCAACCACTCCGTCGCCGAGCTGCGCAACGTGATCGGGCGGCTGGCCGGCGTGGGGGTGCGCAACGTGCTCGCCGTCCGGGGTGACCCGCCCGGCGACCCGGGGGGCGAGTGGGTCCGCCACCCCGAGGGCGTCGACTACGCCGAGGACCTGGTCCGGCTGGTCCGCGAGGCCGGCGACTTCAGCGTCGGGGTGGCCGCCTTCCCCTACAAGCACCCCCGCTCGGCCGACGTGGCCAGCGACACCGCGCACTTCGTCCGCAAGTGCCGGGCGGGCGCGGAGTTCGCCATCACCCAGATGTTCTTCGACGCCGACGACTACCTGCGGCTGCGCGACCGGGTGGCGGCGGCCGGCTGCGACACCCCGATCCTGGCCGGGGTGATGCCGGTGACCCAGATCGGCACCATCGAACGCTCGGTGCAGCTGTCCGGCGCGCCGTTCCCGCCCGCGCTGGCCGCGCGGTTCGAGCGGGTCGCCGACGACCCGGAGGCGGTCCGCCGGCTCGGCATCGAACAGGCCAGCGAGATGTGCGCCCGGCTGCTCGACGAGGGGGTGCCCGGCATCCACTTCATCACCCTCAACCGTTCGCCCGCGACCCGGGAGGTGTGGCGCAGCCTGCGGGCCGACGCCCGGGTGTGAACGCGCCGGCCCCGACACCTCGACCGCGCCGCGACGGTTGACCGATGGTGGGCACACAGCTGAAGTGGGACGAGTACGCGACCGCGTGGGCACGGTTGCACGGCGGCTTCGACCCCCGGGTCGCCGCGCCGGTGGTCCGTGCCTGGCTGCGCTTCGCGTACCACGTCGGTTACGTGCTGGGTCGGCTGCGGGTGACCCCGACCGCGGTGACCGTCGGTGGGGTGCTGCTCTGCCTGTGCGTGCCGTTGTTCAGCGCCCGGTCGGGGCAGGGGCCGATCGTCGGCGCGTTGTTCGTGCTGCTCGCCTCGGTCGCCGACAGCGTCGACGGGGCGGTCGCGGTCGCCACCGGCCGGACCACCCGGCTCGGCTACGTCTACGACTCGGTCGCCGACCGGCTCGGTGAGATCGCCTGGCTGGCGGCGTTCTGGCTGGTCGGAGCACCCGGAGCGCTGGTGGTCGCGGCCGGCGCGCTGTCCTGGCTGCACGAGTACGTGCGGGCCCGCGCGGTGGCCGCCGGGATGCGGGAGATCGGCGCGGTCACCGTGGGGGAGCGGCCAACCCGGGTCTGCGTCGCCCTGGTCGGGCTGCTGCTGGCCGGGCTGACCGGGCTGATCGACCTCGACCTGGCCGCCGGCACCATCACCATGGCCACCGCCGTCTGGGTGCTGCTGGCCGGTTTCGGCCTGGGTCAGCTGCTGTCCACCGTCCGCCGCGCCCTGCTCGACGCCGGCTGACCCGCCCGCCCCCGCCGCCGGCCCCTGTACCCCCGGCACCTCGCCGTCACACTCCCGCCGCCTGGTCGGCGACGCGGCCGGGCGATGATCAACTCAATGTCGGCGAAACAGCGGCCTCCGAGACGCGGGACACCGCTGTTTCGCCGCAACAGTGGCCATCCGGCCGCGACGCGGCCCCGGCCCGGCGGGCCAGGCAGGGCTGGGCCTACCAGGCGGGGCCGATCTCGTCGGCGACGATCTGCGCGGACAGGGTGACCATGGGCAGGCCGCCGCCGGGGTGGGTGGAGCCGCCGACCAGCCACAGCCCGCGCGCCGGGCCCCGGTTGGCCGGGCGGAGCAGCCCACCGGCCGTGCCGTAGATCGACCCGCCGGGCGCGGCCGTCGCGGCGTCCAGGTCGGCGGGGGTACGGATCTCGCGGAACACCAGCCGGTCCCGGACGTCGACCCCGCGCGCGGCGAGCACGTCGAGGATCCGGTCGGCGTACGCGTCGGCGAGCCCCGGCCGACGCCAGTCCACGGCGTCCGGTGCGGTGCCGTGGCGGGCGGCGTTGACCAGCACGAACCACGCCTCGTGCCCGGCCGGACGGACCATCGGGTCGTCGGCCACGGTGACGAAGACCGTCGGGTCGGTCGCCGGTCGGGCCCGGATCCCCCGCCCGGGGTCGCCGAAGACGGCGTCGAACTCGGCGTCGTAGTCGTCGGGGAAGAAGACGTTGTGGTGGGCCAGCCCGGAGTCCCCGCGTACCCCGAGCAGCAGCACGAAACCGGCCAGGCTGCGGTCGGTGAGCGCGGCCAGCCGCCCCGGGTGCGGCAGCAGGTCCCGGTAGACGGTGAGCGCGTCGGCGTTGGCGACGACCACGTCGGCGGGGACGGGCGCGTGGACCCCGGCGAGGCGTACCCCGTGCACCCGGCCCCCGGCGGCGTCGATCCGGGTGACGGTCTCCCCGGTGCGGACCGTCACGCCCAGGTCCAGGCAGCGGGAGAGCAGCGCGTCGGCCAGGGTGCCCAGCC
This sequence comes from Micromonospora sp. WMMD723, assembly GCF_049863385.1. NCBI lineage: Bacteria > Bacillati > Actinomycetota > Actinomycetes > Micromonosporales > Micromonosporaceae > Micromonospora > Micromonospora sp. WMMD723. The sequence goes on along the minus strand of NZ_JBMKNR010000001.1, from coordinate 75,620 downwards.
CGCCGCGCAGGTACCAGCCGCCGAAGGTCAGCTCGGCGTAGGGGACGGCGACCAGCGCGGCCGGGGCGCGGCGCGGGTCCGCGCCGGTGTAGGTGGCGTACCGGTCGAGCAGCATCCGCAGCCGGGGGTCGGACAGGTGGCTGCGGCCCAGCCCGCGCAGGGTGCGGCCGGGCCCGATCGCGGCCAGGTCACCCAGCCGCCAGGCCAGCGCCGCCAGGTCGCGCGGCGAGTCGACGGTACGTCGCAGGATGTCCCGGTGCGACGCGGTCCACACCCGGGCGGCCCGCCGCCACAGCCGCCGCCAGTCGGCGGCGGCCCGGTCGCCGAGGGCGGCGCCGATGCGGGCGGCGAACTCGTCCGGGTCGGCGCACGAGTCGAGGGCCGGCCCGCCGCCGGGGAAGACGTGCCGCACGATCGGGTCCAGCGGGGTCAGGTCGAGGTACTCGTCGAGCTTCGCGCCGGTGGCCTCGAACAGGTCGTGGAAGACCTGCGGCAGGGTGAGCAGGCTCGGCCCGGTGTCGAAGTGGAAGCTGCCCGCCGGGGTGTCGTGGACGTACCTGCCGAGCTTGCCGCCGACGGTGTCGGACCGTTCGAAGACGGTCACCTCGTGCCCGCCGACGGCGAGCCGGGCGGCGGTGGCCAGCCCGCCCACGCCGGCGCCGATGACCACGATCCGCGCCATGCCGCGCCTCCTAGCTGACCGGGCGGCCACGCCAGGACAGGCGACGCCGCTTCCGCAGATGGTACGACCGCAGGGTCAGCCAACCGAGCACCACGACCGAGCCGGGGTGGGCCAGCGCGTCGGGCCAGGCCCGGCCGCCGGTGGCGCGGGCGCTGACCACCCGCCCGGCGACTCCCGCCGCGTACCCGGTCAGGGCCAGCCCGGCGGCCGGCGGCGAACCCGCCACCAGCGCGGCCACCGCCAGCAGCGGCGGCGCGGTGTAGAGCAGCAGCAGCGCGGCGACCACGGCCGCGGCGGCCACCGGGTGACCGAAGGTGGCCCAGAGCGACTTGGTGTAGCCGTCACGCAGCTGCGGCCAGGTCTCGTACATCCGGCAGGCGGCCAGCCGGGAGCCGTCGGCCAGCGCGATCCGCCCGCCTGCGCGTTTCACCGCCCGCGCCAGCTCGATGTCCTCCAGCACCCGGTCGGCGACGGCGGCGTGCCCGCCGGCCCGCTCGTAGCCGGCCCGGTCCACCAGCAGGAACTGCCCACCGGCGGCGGCCAGCGACGGCCGTGGCGAGCGTTCCATCGCGCGCAGCGGCAGGAAGGTCAGCCACAACCACTGCAACAGCGGCTGCACCAGCCGGTCACCCACCGTCCGCACCAGGATCCCCGGGTACGCCGACAGCAGCGTCGCCCGCGCCGCGCGTAGCTCGGTCACCGCCGCCGCGACCGCGTACGGGGTGAGCACCACGTCCGCGTCGACGAAGGCGTACACGGTGGCGGCCGGGTCGGCGTGCCCGGCGAGCTGGTGGCAGGCGTACGGCTTGCCCAGCCAGCCCGGTGGCGGGGTGACCCCGGCGCGCAGGGTGACCCGGGGGTCGTCGCCGGCGACCGTGCGGACCACCTCGGCGGTGCCGTCGGTCGAACCGTCGTCGAGCACCACGATCCGCAGCCCCGGCACCCCCCGCTGGGCGAGCAGCGCGCGCAGGCACGGGGTGACCCGGTCGGCCTCGTCGCGCAGCGGCAGCAGCACCGCCACGGTCTCGTCGACCCCGACCGGCCCGTCGACGGGCCGGCGCAGGAAGTACCGGGCGTTGACCCAGGTGTGCGCGGTCAGCGCGGTCACCGCGACGGCCAGCACGAGCGCGACGACGGTCACCGCCGCGCCCCCACCGACCCGGCCGGGTGCGGTCGTCGTCCCGGTGTCGGGTGCCGGCGCGGTGGCGGGGCGGGTCGACCGGACCGGGTGCCGCTCATGCCGGGGTGTCGACGCCGGTGCGGGCCGGTGCCGGCCGGTCGGCGGGCCGGCGTCGGGCACGCAGCAGGGTCACCGCCAGCGGCACCGCCACCACCGCCATGCCCACCGCACCCCACAGCGCCGAGGCGGGCAGCCGGAGGAAGACCGCGTGCGCCAGCACGCTGGAGAAGTACGTCCACAGGTAGAGGGCGAACATCGGGTCGTCGCGGGAGCCGGTGACCGCGACGGCCGGCCCGGCCAGCGGGCGCAGCGCGCTCATCAGCAGCACCGCGAACAGCAGCCAGCCCAGGTAGTTGCTGACCGGGATGCCGGGCAGTCCGGGCAGCGCCGGGGTGGCGTCGCGCCACACCCAGTAGCCCTCGGCCACCATCTGCGGGTCGAGGAAGAGGTCCCAGCCGGCCAGCCCGACGGTGGCCAACGCCACCCGCCCGACGTGCCCCGCCGGTGTGCGGGCGGCGGGCGTCCGGCCGGCGGGCGTGGTCAGCCGGACGGCGGCCAGCCAGGCGGGCCAGGCCATCCAGGTCCAGGCCAGCGGGATGATCAACGGCACCCCGGCCAGCTTCGGCCCCAACTCGCCCGAGTAGTCGTAGCTGCCGAACGGGAAGCCCGTCGCCACCCCCAACGCCTCGATGGCGAACCCGCCGCCGGTGGCCACCGCGACCAGCGCCGCCGCCGTGCGGGGACCCCGGGTGAGCAGCGCGTGCCCCACCGACAGCAGGTAGCCCAGCACGACCGTGGCGACGGTGAGCCGGGCCCGGGTGACCCCGGTGGTGAGCGGGTAGCAGATCTGGATCAGCACCAGCAGGGCCAGCAGCAGCCACGGGACGTGCCGGCGGGTCACGACGCGGCCGGCCCGGACGTGTCGGGCCGGGGCAGCGGCAGGTCCCGGCCGAGCACCCCGAACGGTCGTTCGTCGCCGGGGAAGCGGAAGTGCCGCAGCACGTCGACGAAGCCGAACCGCCGGTAGAGCCGCCAGGCCCGCGACGTCCGCTCGTCGGCCTCCGGGGTGGACAGCAGGGTGGTGCCGCCCTCGGCGAGGCTGAGCAGGGCGGTGAGCTGCCGGGCGCCCAGGCCGTGCCCCTGCGCGGGCGGTCGGACGTGCAGCTCGACCACCTCGAAGCAGTGGGTCAGCCAGCGCTGCCGGGCATCCGGGTCCAGCGCCCGGTAGACCTGGTCGTGCCACCACTGCCCACCCGCGCCGAGGTAGCCGTAGCCGAAGCCGGCCAGGTGACCCTCGGTGGTGAGGCTGGCGACGGCGCGGAACCCGGGCCGGCGGGCGTGGGTGGCGATGTAGCCGCGTCGGGCCTCCAGCAGGTCGCTGCGGTAGCCCATCGCCTCCCCGTACACCGCGACCACGTCGTCGAGCCGCCGGACGAGATCCTCCGGCGTCCACCGCACCAACCTCATGCGTGTCCTCTCACGGTTGCGGACCACCGTCGGCGACCCAGCCCAGCACCGACCGGTCACCGACCACTGCGCGCACCTCGAAGCGCGCGAACAACTCCTCCGCGTACCACCCCTCGGTGGGGGTGCGGGTGATCGCCGCGCGGTGCTCCGGGTGACGGTACGCGAAGGCCACGAGGTCCGTCGGGTCGCGCCACACGCTGACCGTGCCCTGCCAACCCAGCGGCGCCTCACCGACACCGAACCGGGCGAGCAGCCCCGGCGCGGTGTGCAGCGCGGCGGCGACCGGCGGGACGGCCTTCCAGAAGGTGAGCGCCCGGTGGGGGCGCAGCCGGGCCCGGGTCAGCGCCAGCACCGGCCCGTCGACCCGGCCGCCCGCCGGCTCGCCGAACGGCCGCCGGCCCGACCACTCGCCCCGGCTGGTCACCGGGCGCAGCTCCAGCCGGGCCGACGCGTGGGCGATCCGGGCCCAGGAACGACCGACCGGGGAGGCGTCGAAGCCGGCCGCCGCAGCGGGGGAGTCCCACACCACCAGCGCCGCCCACCGGGTCAGGTCGGCGTCCCCCGGGCCGAAGCCGGTGCCGGTCCCGGTGCCGAGCAGCTTGCCGAACCGTACGCCGGGGGTGCGCCGCAGCCGCCACGGGTGCCGGGCCATCCGGGCCAACGCCCGGCCCACGGCGGCCCGGGGCACCCGCCACACGTGCAGGGTGACCAGCTCCGGGGTGGTGTTCACGCCACCTCGGCGGGGGTGCCGCCGGTGATCCGCAGCAGCTCCGGGTAGGTGGTGGGGAAGACCGCCTGCGGTACGCCACCGGCGGCCCACACCTGCGGGTGCCCGGCCAGGGCGGTGTCGACCAGGGTGCGCAGCGGCCCGGGGTGGCCGACCGGGGCGACCCCGCCGATCACCTGCCCGGTGTGCGTGCGGACGAAGTCGGGGGTGGCCCGGCGCAGGTGGGTCACCCCGAGCCAGGCGGCCAGGCCGGCGGTGTCCACCCGGTGCGCGCCGGAGGTGAGCACCAGCAGCGGCGTGCCGTCGGCGTCGAAGACCAGCGAGTTGGCGATGGCGCCCACGGCGACGCCGAGCGCGTCGGCCGCCGCGACGGCGGTGTGCGCCGCCTCGGGCAGCAGGCGGACCCGGCTGGCCGCGCCGGAACCGTCCCGCGCGCCCGCGTCGTCGAGCGCCCGCTGCACCGCCTGCACGTTCGGGTGTGACTGCATGCGGCCCATTCTCCCCGGTACGCCCCGACGCCCCGCACCCGGCCGTCCACCGCCCGTCGTCCGGGGCGGCCGAACCTGATGGCAGGTCGTAGGCCACACGTTGCGTTTTCGTCGGGGTCAGGGTGTACTGTCAGAGCAGTTAGAACGAGTGTTCGATTCACTCGCACACCCGTTCCAACGCCCCCGGGGCGGTGTTTCGCGGCGTCGGCCCGGGCAGGTGCGGTTTCGCGGACCGCACCGGGTTCCGGGCAGTCGCGAGCCCGGTCCCGTCAAGGCAGGTCGTCGCCCGCCGCCCACGACCCCCGGGCGGCGGGCGACGAACCCGCCGGTTCGCCGGCCGGGTGTGGTGTGGGGAAGCTCCGCACCCGGCCGGCCCCCAACGGTGCGTCTTCCTCCGCACCACCCGCCCCGGGCGTCGCGCCGGTGGACCTCCTCCACCAGGCGTCCCGCCCGAACCGGTCACGCGGAGGAGACAGTCATGCCGACCAACCCGGCCCAGGCGCCGACGGTGCCCGCGCACGCGCTGCCGCACCGCACCCCGACCCAACTCCTCACGGTGGCCCGCCAGGGGCTGGCCGAGGCCGCCCGGACCCGCCCCGACGGGCTGCGCTACGCCGCCGCCCACCTGGCCGCGCTCCGCGCCGCCGCCGCCCTGCTGGGCGCCCGGGCCCGACCCGCGCCCGCCCGCCGCCGCCGGATCACCAGCGTCTGGGTGCTGCTCGCCGGGGTCGCCCCCGAACTGGACGAGTGGTCCCGCTACTTCGCCGCCGCCGCCGGCAAACGGGCCGCCGCCGAGGCCGGCATACCGCGGGTGGTGAACGCCCGGGAGGCCGACGACCTGCTCCGGGCCGCCGAACAGTTCGTGACGGTGGTGGAGCAGGCGCTCGGGGTGACCCACCAGCCCGCCCTCGACGGTCTCGCCGCCTGACCCGGCCGTGCCCGGGTCCCCGCCGGGCACCTGATCCGGCCGGCACCGGACCCGCCGCGGCACCGCGGCGCAGCGTCCCACCGCGGCGCAGCGTCCCACCGCGGCACAGCGTCCCACCGCGTCCGGGGCGAGCACGCAGTGCACCTGATCCACGCAACGACACGACGGGGGGTTGGTCCGATGGCGGGCCGCATGGTGGTCGGTTCCGCCGCACTGGCCGATCTGGTCCGCCCGGCGAGCGCCCCGGACCCGGCCGGCAGCCACCGGGTGCTCCCGGTGGCACCCGAGTTGACAGGCCTGCTGCCGCACCGGGGGCTGCGCCGGGGCAGCACGGTCGCCGTCACCGTCGGCCAACCCCGGCGCAGCGGCGGCACCTCCCTGGTGCTGGCGTTGCTCGCCGAGGCGTCCCGGGCCGGGTCGTGGTGCGCGGTGGTCGGGGTGCCCACCTTCGGGGCCGGCGCCGCCGCCGAGCTCGGCATCGCCCTGGACCGGCTGGCCCTCGTCCCGCACCCCGGTCCGGAATGGCCGACCGTGGTCGCCGCCCTGATCGACGGCGTCGACGTGGTGGTGACCGCCGTACCGCACACCGTCTCCGCCCCGGTGGCCGACCGGCTGGCCGCCCGCGCCCGGCAACGCGGCTGCGTGCTCGTCCCGTACGGCCGGTGGACCGGTGCCGACGTGACGCTCCAGGTGGTCCGGGGGGTCTGGGAGGGGCTCGGATCGGGGCGGGGCCGGCTGCGCCGACGCGAGGTCACCGTGTCGGCACGCGGACGCGGGGCGGCGGCCCGTCCGAAGGAGATCACGATGTGGCTGCCCGGGGACGCGCTCACCCGGGTCGTGCCCCCCGCCGCGCCGGCCGTCCCCGCCGCAACCGCCGGGCCCCGGCCGGGCGGATTCACCGTGGTCGGGTCCGGGTGACCGGCGCGCCCGTGCGCACCCTGCTGCTCTGGTGCCCGGACTGGCCGGTGCTCGCCGCCGAGATCGTCGACGGGGTGCCCGCCACCGGCCCGGTGGCCGTGCTGCACGCCAACCGGGTGGTGGCCTGCTCCGCACCGGCCCGCACCGCCGGGGTACGCCGGGGCCTGCGCCGCCGGGAGGCGCAGGGGCGCTGCCCCACGCTGACCGTCGTCGACCACGACCCCGGCCGGGACGCCCGCGCTTTCGAACCGGTCGTCGCCGCCGTGGAGGAGGTCGCCGCCGGCGTCGAGGTGGTCCGCCCCGGCGTCTGCGCGCTCGCCGCCCGGGGGCCCGCCCGCTACCTCGGCGGTGAGGAGGCCGCCGCCGAGCGGATCATCGAACAGGTCGCCGAGTCCTGCGCGGTGGAGAGCCAGGTCGGGATCGCCGACGGGGTCTTCGCCGCCGGTCTCGCCGCGCGCACCGGTCAGGTGGTGCCGCCGGGCGGGACCCCGGGCTTCCTGGCCGGGCTGCCCGTCGAGGCGATCGGCCGCCCGGCCCTGGCCGACCTGCTGCGCCGGCTCGGCGTACGCACGCTCGGCGAGTTCGCGGCGCTGCCCGCCGGTGACGTGCTGGCCCGGTTCGGTTTCGACGGCGCCCTCGCCCACCGGCTCGCCGCCGGGCACGACCACCGGCCGCTCGCCGTCCGGCAGCCCCCGGTCGACCTGACCGTCACCGCCCACCACGACGAGCCCCTCGACCGGGTCGACGCGGCGGCCTTCGCCGCCCGGATGCTCGCCGAACGGCTGCACGACCGGTTGGCCGGGCACGGGCTGGCCTGCACCCGGCTCGGCATCGAGGCGGTCACCGCGCACGGCCAGGAGCTGCACCGGGTGTGGCGGCACGACGGGTTGCTCACCGCCACCGCCATCGCCGACCGGGTGCGTTGGCAGCTCGACGGCTGGCTCTCCGGCAGCACCGGCCGGGCCGGTGCCCGGCCGGCCCGGCCGACCGCCGGGATCGTCCGGCTGCGGCTGGTGCCCGACGGGCTGCTGGCCCGCGGTGGGCTGCAACCCGGCCTGTGGGGGGAGGCCGGCGAGGAACGGGACCGGGCGCACCGGGCGTTGAGCCGGGTGCAGGGCATCCTCGGCCCGGAGGCGGTGGTCACCGCCGTGTTGGGCGGCGGTCGCTCCCCGGCCGACCAGACCCGCCTGGTGCCCTGGGGTGACGAACGACTCCCCGCCCGCCCCGGCCCGCCCCCACCGGGTGTCGCCGAGACGCAGCCCGGGGGTGCCGGGCGGGCGGTGACGCAGCCCGGGGGTGCCGGGCGGGCGGTGACGGGGGCCGGGGGTGCCGGGCGGGGCGGGCCACGGCGGCCGGGGCCCGTACCGCCATGGCCGGGGCGGCTGCCGCCACCCGCGCCGGCCGTGGTGCTGCCCGTCCCGCTCACCGCGACCGTGCACGACGCCACCGGCGAACCGGTGCTGGTCAGCGCCCGGCTGGCGGTCAGTGCCGCGCCCGCCCGGCTGGCCGTCGGCGGCACCGCGCCGACGGAGATCGTCGGCTGGACCGGTCCGTGGCCGGTGGACGAGCGGTGGTGGGCCCCCGCCGAGGCCCGTCGCCGGGCCCGGTTCCAGGTCTGCCTGGCCGACGGTGCCGCCCTGCTGCTGGCCGTCGAGGCGGGCCGGTGGCTGGTGGAGGCGATCTATGACTGACCGGTGGTCCGCGCCGGTCCGGTTCGCGCCGGTCCGGTCCGCGCCGGTCCGGTTCGCGCTGGTCCGGTCCGGTCGGTGGGGCTTGCGCTGCCGGTCGGTGCGGCGTTCCGGCCGGGGCCACCCCGCGTCCCGACGATGCTTCCGGGTGAGCGGTATGCCTGTCAGGCATGAATATGACTCAGCGGAATATCGCTCACCGAGCGGACCATTCCCCGCCGCGACGCCCCTGCCGCGCCCCGCAGCCGGTCGCCGGAAGACGGCCGGATGAGCTTCCACAATCCGAAGCTGCCCTGGTCGGAGCTGGAGCGGGTGCTGTCCGGACGGTCCACCACCGACGGCGGCGCAGGCCCCGGCGGGCCCCGGACCGGCGGACCGGCGGGTGCCGGGCGGCGGCGCGCGGAACGGCACCTGCACGTGGTGGACCCGCTCGCCGAGGCCGACGGCGGCGACTCACCGGCCTGGACCCGGCACCGCGAGCGGTACGCGCCACCGGAGCTGGCCCGCCCGGACGACCCGGTGCCCTACGCCGAGCTGCACGCGCACACCAACTTCAGTTTCCTCGACGGGGCGAGCCACCCGGAGGAACTGGCCGAGGAGGCCGTTCGGCTGGGGTTGACCGCGCTCGCCGTGACCGACCACGACGGGTTCTACGGGGTGGTCCGGTTCGCCGAGGCGGCCCGGACGCTGCACCTGCCCACGGTCTTCGGTGCGGAGCTGTCGTTGGGGCTGCCCGGCCCGCAGCAGGGCGAGCCCGACCCGCTGGGCCGGCACCTGCTGGTGCTCGCCCACGGCCACGAGGGGTACGCCCGGCTCGCGTCGGTCATCTCCCGGGCCCAGCTGCGCGGCGGCGAGAAGGGCCGGCCGGTCTACGGCGAACTGGAGGAGGTCGCCGCCGAGCTGCGCGACCACGTGCTGGTGTTGACCGGCTGCCGCAAGGGGCACGTGCCGGCGGCGCTGCTCACCGCGGGGGTCGACGCGGCGGCCCGGGAGCTGGACCGGCTCACCGCGCTGTTCGGCGCGGAGACGGTGGCGGTGGAGCTGACCGACCACGGGCATCCGGTCGATGCCGACCGCAACGACGCGCTCGCCGAGCTGGCGGCCGCCGCCGGGCTGCCCACCGTGGCCAGCAACAACGTGCACTACGCCAGCCCGGGGCGACGGCGGTTGGCGACCACCCTGGCCGCCGTACGGGCCCGACGCAGCCTGGACGAGATCGACGGCTGGCTGCCCGCCGCCGCCACCGCCCACCTGCGCAGCGGCGCGGAGATGGCGGCCCGGTTCGCCGCGTACCCGGGCGCGGTGGCCCGGGCCGCCGAGTTCGGCGCGGAACTCGCCTTCGACCTGCACCTGGTCGCGCCCCGGCTGCCGGCGTACCCGGTGCCGGCGGGGCACACCGAGATGAGCTGGCTGCGCCACCTGACGCTGGCCGGGGCGCACGAGCGCTACGGGCCGCCCGGGGCACACCCGGAGGCGTACGCGCAGCTGGAACACGAGCTGCGGATGATCGACGAGCTGGGCTTCCCCGGCTACTTCCTGGTGGTCTACGACATCGTGGCGTTCTGCCGCGCGCAGGACATCTACTGCCAGGGTCGGGGCTCGGCGGCCAACTCGGCGGTCTGCTACGCGCTGCGGATCACCAACGTGGACGCGGTCCGGCACCGGTTGCTGTTCGAACGGTTCCTCGCCCCGGAACGCGACGGGCCACCCGACATCGACGTGGACATCGAGTCCGACTGGCGGGAGGAGGTGATCCAGCACGTCTACGCCCGCTACGGCCGGGAGCACACCGCCCAGGTCGCCAACGTCATCTCGTACCGGCCCCGGTCGGCGGTGCGGGACGTGGCGAAGGCGTTCGGCTACTCGCCCGGCCAGCAGGACGCCTGGAGCAAACAGATCGACCGCTGGGGTTCCGTCGCGGCGGTCGACGTCGAGGGCATCCCCGAGCAGGTGGTGGCGTACGCCGACGAGTTGCAGACCTTCCCCCGGCACCTGGGCATCCACTCCGGGGGGATGGTGATCTGCGACCGGCCGGTGATCGAGGTGTGCCCGGTGGAGTGGGGGCGGATGCCCGGCCGCAGCGTGCTCCAGTGGGACAAGGACGACTGCGCGGCCGTCGGGCTGGTCAAGTTCGACCTGCTCGGCCTGGGCATGCTCTCCGCCCTGCACTACGGCTACGACCTGATCGGCCAGAGCCTGGACCTGGGCGACATGACGTTGGACGACCCCGAGGTCTACGACATGCTCTGCCGGGCCGACTCGGTCGGGGTGTTCCAGGTGGAGAGCCGCGCCCAGATGGCCACCCTGCCCCGGCTCAAGCCCCGCGAGTTCTACGACCTGGTGGTGGAGGTGGCGCTGATCCGGCCCGGTCCGATCCAGGGCGGCTCGGTGCACCCGTACATCAGGCGCAAGAACGGCCAGGAGCCGGTGACGTACCCGCATCCGCTGATGCGCAACGCGCTGGAGAAGACCCTCGGGGTGCCGCTGTTCCAGGAGCAGCTCATGCAGCTCGCCATCGACCTGGCCGGCTTCGACGCCGCCGGGGCCGACCAGTTGCGCCGGGCGATGGGGGCGAAACGTTCGGTGCAGCGGATGGCGCAGCTCGCCGACCGGCTCTACGCCGGGATGGCCGAGCGGGGCATCACCGGCGAGCTGGCCGACGACGTCTACCGCAAGCTCACCGCGTTCGCCAGCTACGGCTTCCCGGAGAGCCACGCGATGAGTTTCGCCTACCTGGTGTACGCCAGCTCCTGGCTCAAACGGCACCACCCGGCGGCGTTCCTGGCCGCCCTGCTCAACGCCCAACCGATGGGGTTCTACGCGCCGCAGACCCTGGTCGACGACGCCCGGCGGCACGGGGTCGAGGTCCGCCGGCCGGACGTCAACGCCAGCGGGGCCGGTGCGGTGCTGGAGTCCACCCCGCAGACCCGCTGGGGGAGCGTGCCCGGGGAACCGCCGCACGCCTGGGGGCTGGGCGGTCCGGCGGTCCGGCTCGGGCTGGGCGGTGTCCGTACCCTCGGCGACGACCTGGCGAGGCGGATCGTGGCGGAGCGGACGGCGCACGGGGCGTACCGGGACATGCCGGATCTGGCCCGGCGGGTCGGTCTCACCGCGGGTCAACTGGAGGCGCTGGCCACCGCGGACGCCTTCGCCTGTTTCGGGCTGACCCGGCGGGAGGCGCTCTGGGCGGCCGGGGCGGCGGCCCAGGACCGGCCGGGCCGGCTGCCCGGCACGGTGACCGGCGCGGCGGCCCCCGCCCTGCCCGGGATGGAGGCGGTGGACCGGCTCGTCGCCGACGTCTGGGCCACCGGGCTGTCCCCGGAGACCCATCCGGCCCGGTTCGTCCGGGACCGGCTCGACGCGCTGGGTGCGGTGCCGATCGCCCGGCTGGGGCGGGTGGAACCGGGTCGTCGGGTGCGGGTCGGTGGGATCGTCACCCACCGGCAACGGCCGGCGACGGCCGGCGGGGTCACCTTCCTCAACCTGGAGGACGAGACCGGGATGCTGAATGTCACGTGCTCGCCGGGGCTGTGGCAGCGCTACCGTCGGATCGCCCGCACCAGCAGCGCCCTCGTGGTCCGTGGTCGGTTGCAGCGGCACGAGGGGGTCACCAACCTCACCGCCGACCGGCTGGACCCGATCACGCCGCCGGTGGCACCCGCCTCCCGCGACTTCCGGTGAAGTGATCCACATTACGGTTTTCCGAGCCGGGAGACAGGAGAATTCCGGCACGCGCGGGCAGAGCGGCCCGCGTGCGGCAAGGGGGAAGACCAGTGACGATGGACAGTACGTACACCGGTGGACTGGCGAACGCCCGGCGCACCCGGCTGGGTGCCGGTTGGACGCCCGCCCAGGACGCCGAGCCGCGGGAGTACCAGGTGACCGAGGGGCCGGTGGCGAACACCCGCCGGTCCCGTGCCGAGGAGGACCCGGCCGGCGGCGGGGAGATCTGAGCCGGCGACGGCACCGCCGACGGGGGGTCGGGTGGCGTGGGTGACTAGGCTCGACCGGGTGGAACAGAGCACCCGCAGCCGGTTCGCCGAGCCGCCGTTGACCCCCCGTACCGCCGTCATCTGGTCGGTGCTCGCCGCCGAGCTGCGGCGGCGGGCCGACGACACGTTGACCGTGCTCGACGTGGGCGGCGGCACCGGCGGGTTCGCCGTGCCGCTCGCCCAGGCCGGCCACCTGGTGACCGTGGTCGACGCCAGCCCCGACGCGCTCGCCGCCCTCACCCGCCGGGCCGCCGAGGCCGGGGTCGCCGACCGGGTGCGCGCCGTGCAGGGCGACGGTGACGCGTTGACCGGGCTGGTCGAACCGGCCACCGTCGACCTGGTGCTGTGCCACGCGGTGCTGGAGGTGGTCGACGACCCGACGCCGGTGGTGACCGCGCTGGCCGCCGCGCTGCGTCCCGGTGGCGCGGCGAGCGTGCTGGTCGCCGGCCGGGCCGCCGCCGTGCTGGGGCGGGCCGTGAACGGCCACCTGGACGTCGCCGCCGCGCTGGCCGCCGCCCCCGACGGGGCCGCCGGCCCCCGGGACACCCTGCGTCGCCGCTTCGACGCCGAGGAGGCCGCCGCCCTGTTGCGCGCCGCCGGCCTCACCGTCGAGGAGATCCACGGGGTACGCGTGCTGGCCGACCTGCTGCCCGCCACCGTCGCCGACGGTCAGCCGGGTGCCCTGGTCGAGCTGGAGAAGGCGCTGGCCGGGCGTCCGCCCTACCGGGACCTCGCCGCCCAACTGCACCTGTTCGCCCGCCGTCCGGCATGACCGACCGATCTCCGGCCGGGCCGACCGTGCCCCCGGCCGCTGTGCCGGTGGACCGGGCGTCGGGGCCCGTGCCCCCGGCGGACCCGCTCGCGGTGGTGCCGCCGCGCTACGGCGGGGGCAGCCTGGCCGACGTGCTGCCCAGCGCGCTGGCCGTGCTCGGCGTGCCGGGCGCGGTCGACCTGCTCGGGCTCGCCCCCGGCCTGGCCGGGGTACGCCGGGTCGCCGTGCTGCTCGTCGACGGCCTCGGCTGGTACCAGCTGCCCACCGCCGCCCGGTACGCCCCGACCCTGACCGGGCTGGCCGCGACGGTGGGCCGCCCGTTGACCTCCGGTTTCCCCTCCACCACCCCGACCAGCCTGGTGACCCTGGGTGCGGGCACCTCCCCCGGCGCGCACGGCGTGCTCGGCTTCACCGTCCGGGTGCCCGGCACCGACCGGGTGCTCAACCACATCGACTGGCACGGCGAGCCGGACCCGCTGCGCTGGCAGCCGGTACGCACCCAGTGGCAGCGGGCCCGGGCCGCCGGGGTCGCGGTGAGCGTGGTGAGCCGCCCCGAGTACGCCGGCAGCGGGCTCACCCTGGCCGCGAACCGGGGCGGCGACTACCGGGGCGTCGGCGGGGTGGACGCGCTGGCCCGGACGATGCTGGCGGCGTTGTCCGCCGGGGCCGGTCCCACCCTGGTCTCCGGTTACCACCCCGACCTGGACCGGCACGGTCACCTCAGCGGGGTCGACTCGGCCCCGTGGCGGATCGCCGCCGCCGAGGTGGACGCCCTGCTCGCCCGGCTCGTCGACGGGTTGCCGGCCGACGCCGCGCTGCTGGTCACCGCCGATCACGGCCAGCTCGACGTGCCGGCGGGGCACCGGTTCGACCTGGACACCGACCCACGGCTGCGGGCCGGCATCCGGGTGGTCGCCGGTGAGCCCCGGGTGCGGTACCTGCACGTCGACCCGGGGGCGGTGGACGACGTGGTGGCGACCTGGTCGGCGGTGCTCGGGTCGGCCGCCCGGGTGTGCACCCGGGAGGAGATGGTGGCCGAGGGGTGGTTCGGCCCGGTCGCCGAGGAACACCTGTCCCGGATCGGCGACGTGGTGGTGACCTGCCGCGACACGTACGCGGTGCTGGCCACCCGGTCGGAGCCGCCGGCGGTGTCCCGGCTGGTGGCGTACCACGGGGCGGACACCGCGGCGGAGATGACCGTGCCGCTGCTGGTGGTCCGGGGCTGACCGGGGCCGTCGCCCGTGGGGCGGGCGGGCCGGTTGTCGTACCTGGCGGTTAGCCTGCCGCAATGGGTCGGAGCCAGTCGTTGCCGCGCGGTGGTGACCCGCGGTTCGGGCCCGACGCCGACGACTCGGCCAGTCCGATCCTGCACGTCGACATGGACGCCTTCTACGCCTCGGTCGAGGTGCGCCACCGGCCCGAGCTGCGAGGCCTTCCGGTGGTGGTCGGCGGGGTCGGGCCGCGCGGCGTGGTCAGCTCCGCCAGTTACGAGGCCCGCCGCTTCGGCGTGCGCAGCGCCATGCCCGCCGCGCGGGCCCGCGCGCTCTGCCCCGGCGCGGTCTACCTGCCGCCCGACTTCGCCCGCTACCGGGCGGCCTCCGACGCGGTGATGCGGATCTTCCGGGACGTCACCCCGCTGGTCGAGCCGCTCTCCCTCGACGAGGCGTTCCTCGACGTGGCGGGTGCCCGCCGGCTGTTCGGCCCGCCCGCGGCCATCGCCCGGCAGATCCGGGAGCGGGTCACGGCCGAGCAGGGGCTGACCTGTTCGGTCGGGGTGGGTCCGAGCAAGTTCGTGGCCAAGCTCGGCTCCACCCGGGCCAAGCCGGACGGCCTGCTCGTGGTGCCGGCCGACCGGGTGCTGGAGTTCCTCCACCCGCTGCCGGTCGACGCGTTGTGGGGGGTGGGGGAGCGGTCCGCCGAGACGCTGCGCCGGCTCGGCCTACGGACCATCGGCGACCTGGCCGAGGCGCCGGTCGGGATGCTGCGCAAGGCGCTCGGCGCGGCGTCCGCGACCCACCTGCACGAGCTGGCCCGGGGGCGGGACCCGCGTCCGGTCAGCCCGGAGCACGTGGAGAAGTCGATCGGGGCCGAGGTGACCTTCGACGTCGACGTCGTCGACCCGCAGCAGATCCGGCGGGCGCTGCTGGCCCTCAGCGAGAAGGTGGGCAGCCGGCTGCGCGGGGCCGGTCAGGTGGGCCGGACGGTCTCGCTGAAGGTGCGGCTGTCCGATTTCCGCACCGTGAACCGGTTCCGGACGCTCGGCGTGGCCACCGACGTGGCGCGGGAGATCTTCGACACCTCCTGGGGCCTGTGGACCGCTCTCGACCCGGGTGAGCCGGTCCGGCTGGTCGGCGTGCGGGTGGAGGGTCTGGCCGGGGCGGTCGACACGCCGCGACAGCTCACCCTCGGCGCACCCGAGCGGGGTTGGCGGGAAGCGGAAACCGCCGCCGACGCCGCGGCTGCCCGTTTCGGGCGGTCCGTCATAGGTCCGGCCAGTCTGCTCGGCAGGCGTGACGCCCGCCCCGGCGAAAATAGCAGTCGGCCATAGGTCGTCCCGCTTTCCGACGCGCGACCCCCCTCGTAGACTTGGCGGCAAGCAGCC
Organism: Micromonospora sp. WMMD723; assembly: GCF_049863385.1. Lineage (NCBI taxonomy): Bacteria > Bacillati > Actinomycetota > Actinomycetes > Micromonosporales > Micromonosporaceae > Micromonospora > Micromonospora sp. WMMD723. The sequence continues at coordinate 60,176 of NZ_JBMKNR010000001.1, read as the reverse complement.
GGTTGGCTGCCACGGTCTGTCGGCCCGACCGGGCCGACCAACGTGACCGGGGAGGAGTGCCGTGCCGCTCTCGGAGCACGAGCAGCGGCTGTTCGAGCAGATCGAGCGGTCGCTTGCCGAGGACCCCAAATTCGCCTCGGCCGTGCGCGCCAGCGACCCGCGTGTCCACACGCGGCGTCGCCTGCTCGTCGCTGCCGGCGTGGTGGTCGTCGGCCTGGCCCTGTTGGTCTACGGCGCGGTGATCAAGACGCCGCCACTGGCAGTGGCGGGCTTCGTCGTCATGCTGGCCGCGCTGGGCTATGCGGTGCAGTCGCACCGGCGGGGGCAGTCACCTGACCTGCACGTGGTGGGCGGCACGACGAGTCGTCGTCGCCCGCGTGGCCGCGGCGGCCGACGGCCGTCGCTGCTGGACCGCATGGAGGACCGGTGGCGTCAGCGCCCGGAGGGACATCGTTGAACCCCGCCCACCCCTGAGGTGGACGGGCGACACCGACGACGGTAGGTGCCGGACATGGTCCGGCCACCTCCGTCGTATCCCCATGTCCGGGGATAGGGGCGAGGTACCCCACGCATGTGGGGCGAGGTAGCGGCATCCGAAACGACTGATACCGCTACCTCGCCCCATGAGCGTCCCGCCGGGCCTGACCCCCCGGCCGAGGCCGGCAGGTCAGGCCCGGCGGGTGGCCAGCAGGCGGCGGGGGTTCCAGCGCAGCAGCAGGCGACGCAGCCGCCCGGAGGCCGTCACCAGCCGCGCCGAGCTGTCGCCCAGCGAGGCACGCCAGCGCAGCAGCACCGACGGCGGCAGCACGGCGGCCAGCAGCCGGGTACGCCGGTCGGCCCGCGCGGCGAGAGTGTCACGTACCGTCCGCAGCGCCGGGTGCAGAGGCTCTCCGGTGAGCGGGTCCCGGGCGTACCGGGCGCGTTCCTCGGCCCGGCCGAGCAGCCGTACCGCCGTGGCGGAGCCGGCGTCCTCGCCGACCGCCTCCCGGGCCAGGCGCTCGGCGGTCGCCCGGGGCGTCTCCGTCCGGTCGACCCGGACCCGGTAGTCGACCAGGGTGTCCAGCAGCTCGTCCCAGGCGGCGTGGGCGTCCGCGCGGGCCCGCTCGGCGTCCGCGCCCAGCACCGTCATCGGGATGCTCACGCCCGCCCCGTCGTCGGGGGCGGCACCGGCCGCCACCGGAACGGGCCGACGGTGCCGCTGCCGGCGTAGCGCGCGCCGCCGCAGCGCCGGCAGCGCCAGCAGTGCCGCCAACGCCAGCAGCGCGCCAAGCGTCCACCAGGGCCAGGTCGGGGCCCGCTCGACGGGGGCGCCGGTGGTCGGGTCGAACCCGGCGTCGGTGTCCTTGTCGATGGCCTCGTCACGCTGCGGCCCGGCCGTGGCCCCCGGGTCCTCCGGCGTGGTCGGCGCGGCCGTGTCCGACGGCTCCGGGTCCGGGGCGTCGGAGTCCGGTGCCCACGCCGACCGGGTCGACCCCTGGACGCCGTACGCCGGGGTGGCGTCGAACGGCACCCAGCCGAACCGGTCGAAGTAGACCTCCGTCCAGGCGTGCAGGTTGCGGTTGGTCAGGACGGCGGTGTCCCCGTCGACGCTGCTGCCGTTGGTGAAGCCGAACGCCACCCGGGCCGGGATGCCGGCCTCCCGCACCAGCCAGGCCAGCGCCGCCGCGTACTGCTGGCAGTAGCCGACCTTGTTGGTGAGGAAGTCGACGATCTCCTGGCCGCTGGTGCCGCCCTTGGTGCTCAGCGAATAGCTGAACCCGTTCTCCCGGGAGAAGTAGTCGTAGAGCGCCCGGACCCGGTCGTAGTCGGTGGACTTCCCCTCCACCAACCGGTTGACCAGCACGCTGACCTCGCGCACCTCCGGCGTGCGGGTCTGCTGCAGCCGGATCGGGTGCTCGGCCGGCAGCGGGCGGGCCCGGCGCAGCGCCGCCGGGGTGTACGTCGAGCGCACGTACTCGAAGGAGTAGCGCTTGCCCCGGGAGTTGTCCCGGTTGGAGAAGACCACCCCGAGGTTCTGGTCGTACGACCAGTTGCCGTTGAGCCCGTCGAAGCTGACCGGGTCGGTGTAGACCGGCACGAAGGGCATGTTCAGCGACCGGTTCACCTCGACGGTCGCCCGGTAGGTCTGCTGCTCCACCCCCGCCTGGGCCCGGTCGGCCGGGTTGGGCAGGTCCCGGTTCACCGGCCGGCCGTTGGGCGGGCGCACCCGGAAGCCGTCCGGGCGCAGCTCGTCGGCGACGCCGAAGCGCAGGTAGAACGGGTTCTCCTCGGTGGTGGTGACGGTGACCATGTCGGCCACCTCGGACTGGTTGAGCTGCCCGCTGAGGGCGGCGAACAGGTCGATCCGGCCGGGCCCGCCGCCCTGCCCGAGGCGTCCGTTGCCGGTGCCGTTGCCGGCGGTGTTGAACTGGTCCAGCAGCCCGCCGGACATCCCCGGCACGGCCAGCGGCAGCACCACGGCCAGCACCACCCCGACCACCGCCAGCCGGCGGCCGGCGGCGGCCAGCGGGGACGACTCCCAGACGTCCACGTCGCGGCCCTCGCCGGTGAACCGGCGACCGAACCGGCGGACCCGGTCGACGTTGTCGGTCACCAGCAGCCAGAGGTAGCCGGCGGCGCCGACCACGAACGGCAGCGCGGGGACGCTGTCGACGTAGACCGCCACCGGCACCGAGTAGATGGCCAGCATGGGCAGCCCGGCCAGGGCCGGCCGGCGCAGCCCGACGGCGAGCACGTCGACCACGATCGCCACCGAGCCCACCCCGAGCACGCTGATGAACAGCAGCGGGGTGGTGTCGGGCACCTTCACGCCGTAGGAGCGCATGTCCTGCAACGAGCCCTGTGCCAGCTCACCGAAGTGGGCCAGCGTCGCCGGCGTGGGCAGGAAGGCGACCAGCTCGCCACCGCCCGGGAAGAGCCAGGTCAGGGCGAGCAGCAGACCGGCGAGCATGCCCAGCACCTGGCCCCACAGCGGGGCCCGGACCAGCCGGGTGAGCGCCGCCGCGCCGGCCACCACGGCGACCGCGATGGCCGACTGGATCAGCCAGGTCCACTGTTGGAAGATCGACGACAGCGGGGCCGCGGCGAGCAGGGTCGCCGTGGCGGCCACGAAGCCGATGTTCCGGGACGCGTTCACGACGTCACCCTCTCTGTCGGGCGTCAGTGGCGGGGCCGACCGCACGGCGGCGGACGACGGCGGTACGCCCGTCGACGACGCGGTGGACCGGCCGGTGGTGCCGGTGCGGGGCCGGTCGACGGCTCACCGGACGGCCCCGGCGACCGTCTCGGCGAGCGCCGCACGCAGCGCGAAGCCCTGTGAACCGCGGCCGGCCTGCGGCCAGAGCGCCGGGAGTTGGCCGTCGTGGTCGACCCCGATGACCCGCCAGCCGCCCTGCAACAGGGACAGCGCGGCGGCGGCGTGGGCCTGCTCGGACTCGAACCGGGCCCGCTCGGGCAGGCTGAGCCAGGTGGAGCTGTGCAGCACGAAACCGACGCAGGTCGCCCCGTTGCCGCGCAGCCCGCCGAGCAGTTCCGCCTCACTGGTGGTCAGCGAGCCGAACAAGGCGATGATCAGGCCCCCGTCGGCGCGCTGGCGGACCCGCTGTACCAGCGTCGCCACGTCGCCCCGCTGGTCGAGCCGGACGTCGGCGAGGTGGTCGAGGAGCAGGCCGTCCCCGCTGGCCTCGTTGGCGTCGACGTCGACCCCGTCCCCGGTGACCAGGCGCAGCCTGTACCCGGCCTGGCGCAGGTGCACGGCGATGCTGGCGGCGGCGGAGACCGCCCACTCGAAACTGGCCGTCGGGCCGTCACCCCGGTGCCCGTGCGCCCGGGTGTCCAGCACCACCGTGGCGCGGCTCTCCCAGGGCTGCTCCTCGCGGCGCACCATCAGCTCACCGGTGCGGGCGGTCGACTTCCAGTGCACCCGACGCAGGTCGTCGCCCCTGCGGTACTCCCGGGTGGCGGCGTCGTCCTCGCCGTGCACCGCCACCGACCGGGCCCGGCTGTCGCCGCTGCCGGCGTACTCGCCGGGCAGCCGTACCGAGGGCAGCGGGGTGACCTGCGGGATCACGGTGAGCTGTTCGGTGCTGGGGAACGCCCGGCTCAGCTCGCACAACCCGAACGGGTCGGTCATCCGGATCACCAGCGGACCCACCTCGTACCGGCCGCGCACGTCGGCGCGCACGGTGTACGCCACCGAGCTGGCCTGGTGCGCCCCGAGCCGTTCCAGTACCACCCGGGGCCGGCTGCCCAGCGCGTACGGCAGCCGGTCCTCCAGCAGCAGGGTGCCGGTGGGCAGCCGGGACATGTTCTGCAACCGCAGCACCACCCGGGAACTGGCCCCGACCGGCACCCGGTGCGGGTCCAGCGAGCGGTTGCAGGCCAGCTTGTACCGGGTCCGGCCGACGTAGAGCGCGGCGAGCAGCGGCAGGACGGCGAGCAGCACCGCCACCCGGAGCAGGTCCCGTTCGCCGAGGATGCCGGCCGAGATCGCGGCGGCGATGGCCGCAGCCAGGAACGAACGGCCCCGGGTGGTCAGGCCACGCAGCCCGTCCCGCACGTCACGGCCTCCGCGGCTCGAACGGCGGGCGGCCGTTGCCGGCGGCGGGGCGGGGGGTGTCGTACCCGGTGGGGCGCTTGCGGTCCGGCGGCAGGGCCAGCCGGTGCACCAGCTCGGCGACGATCGCGTCGGTGGTGCGGCGGGCCAGCTGGGCGTCGGCCGTGGGGATGATCCGGTGGGCCAGCACCGGCACCGCGAGCGCCTGGAGGTCGTCGGGGAGCACGTAGTCGCGGCCCTCCAGGGCGGCCACCGCGCGGGCGGTGCGCAGCAGCTGGAGGGTGGCCCGGGGGGACGCGCCCAACCGCAGGTCGGGGGCCTCCCGGGTGGCGGTGACCAGGTCGACGGCGTACTGCTTGACGGCGTCGGCGACGTGCACGTTGCGGACGGTGGCGATCAGGCGGCGGACCGTGTCGGCGTCGGAGACCGGGCGTAGCTCCTGGAGCGGGTCGGCGGCGCCGTGCCCGTCCAGCATGGCCAGCTCGGCGTCCGGGCCGGGATAGCCCATCGCGATCCGGGCGGTGAACCGGTCGCGCTGCGCCTCCGGCAGGGGGTACGTCCCCTCCATCTCGATCGGGTTCTGGGTGGCGATCACCATGAACGGGGTCTGTAGCTGGTAGGTGACGCCGTCGACGGTGACCTGGCGTTCCTCCATGCATTCCAGCAGCGCGGACTGGGTCTTCGGCGAGGCCCGGTTGATCTCGTCGCCGACCACCAGGTTGGCGAAGACCGCACCGGGGCGGAACTCGAAGTCGTGCGTCTCCTGGTTGTAGACGCTGACCCCGGTGACGTCGCTGGGCAGCAGGTCGGGGGTGAACTGGATGCGCCGCACCGAACAGTCGATGGACCGGGCGAGCGCCTTGGCCAGTTTGGTCTTGCCGACGCCCGGGACGTCCTCGATCAGCAGGTGCCCCTCGGCCAGCAGGACGGCCAGGGCGAGCCGTACGGTCGCCGTCTTGCCCTCGATGACCTGCTCGATGTTGGCCACGATGGCCTCGCTGGCGGCGCGGAACTCGTCGTGCGGCAGCACGCCGCCCACCTCGTCCCAGGTCTGTTGTGTCACGGGCCTTCTCCTCGTCGCGACGGCAGCTCGGTAAAGAGCACCTGGACCCGTCGTTCGGTTCGCAACGGGAAGCCTCGTCTGCCGCAGGAATCGCACTGGTCTCTCAGGCTAACCATGTTTACGGTGAACGCCGAACCCTGCCGGAAGTCGGCCGGTCACCCAGCGGATATTCGTCAGGTCGGGGGACCGGACGCGGCCGGGCGACCACGGAAGGTGACGGTCGCGGGGTGGATGTGCCGGGCGGTCTCCCGACGCCACGGGGTACACTGCGGAACATGACCGGAGTCTTCCTGCTTCTTACCGGGCCGTGCTGATGCGCTGACGCGCGACAGCACGGCGGCCCCTCCTGTGCGAGGGGCTTTTTCGTGCCCGCGGCGGGGTCCTGCGGGCCCGACGCTCCCCAGACCCGACACGACCGCGCCAAGGAGCCAAGGAGAAGGCATGAGCGAGGCAGCCGCACCGGCGGGCGACATCCCCCCGTACCGGTACACCGCGGCCATGGCCGACGAGATCGAGCGTCGGTGGCAGGACACCTGGGAGCGGGAGGGCACCTTCCACGCGCCGAACCCGACCGGCCCGCTGGCCGACCCGGGCCACCCCCGGGCGGGCGCGGAGAAGCTGTACGTGCTGGACATGTTCCCCTACCCGTCCGGTGCGGGGCTGCACGTCGGGCACCCGCTGGGCTACATCGGCACCGACTGCTTCGCCCGCTACCAGCGGATGGCCGGGCGCAACGTGCTGCACGCGATGGGCTTCGACGCGTTCGGCCTGCCCGCCGAGCAGTACGCGGTGCAGACCGGCACCCACCCCCGCACGACCACCGTGGCCAACATCGAGCGGTACAGGGCGCAGCTGCGCCGGCTGGGGCTGGCCCACGACGAGCGGCGCTCGGTGGCCACCATCGACACCGACTTCTACCGGTGGACCCAGTGGATCTTCCTGCAGGTCTACAACTCCTGGTACGACCCGCAGGCGCGGCGGGCCCGCCCGGTCGCCGAGCTGACCGCCGAGTTCGCCGCCGGTGACCGGCCCACCCCCGGCGGTCGGGCCTGGGCCGAGCTGAGCCCGGCCGAGCAGCGGCGGATCATCGACGACCACCGGCTGGCGTACGTCTCGGAGGCGCCGGTGAACTGGTGTCCGGGGCTGGGCACCGTGCTGGCCAACGAGGAGGTCACCCCGGACGGCCGCTCCGACCGGGGCAACTTCCCGGTCTTCAAGCGCAACCTGAAGCAGTGGATGATGCGGATCACCGCGTACGGTGACCGCCTGCTGGACGACCTGGACACGCTGGACTGGCCCGAGTCGATCAAGCTGCAGCAGCGCAACTGGATCGGCCGCTCCACCGGTGCGCACATCGACTTCGCGACCGGGACCACCGACTCCGGCGAAGCCCGCATCAGGGTCTTCACCACCCGGCCGGACACCGTCTTCGGGGCCACCTACCTGGTGCTGGCCCCCGAGCACGAGCTGGTCGACGCGCTGACCCCGGCGGCCTGGCCGGCCGGGACGCGGGACGCCTGGACCGGTGGGCACGCCGGCCCCCGGGAGGCCGTCGAGGCGTACCGGAAGGCGGCGGCGGCCAAGACCGACGTGGAGCGGCAGGCCGACACGAAGGAGAAGACCGGCGTCTTCGTCGGCGCGTACGCCACCCACCCGGTCACCGGCGGCCAGATCCCGATCTTCATCGCCGACTACGTGCTGGCCGGCTACGGCACCGGCGCGATCATGGCGGTGCCCGCCCAGGACGAGCGGGACTGGGCCTTCGCCGAGGTGTTCGACCTGCCGATCGTGCGGACCGTGCAGCCGGCCGACGGGTTCGACGGGAAGGCGTGGACCGGGGACGGGCCGGCGATCAACAGCGCCGCGCCCGAGCGCGGCCTGGACCTGAACGGGCTGGGGGTGGCCGACGCCAAGGCGGCGACCATCGCCTGGCTGGAGGCCAACGGCCACGGCGTCGGCGCGGTCACCTGGCGGCTGCGGGACTGGCTGTTCTCCCGGCAGCGCTACTGGGGCGAGCCGTTCCCGATCGTCTACGACGCCACCGGTGCGGCCGTCGCGCTGCCCGAGGAGATGCTGCCGGTCGAGCTGCCCGAGGTGGACGACTTCTCCCCGAAGACGTTCGACCCCGACGACGCCGACAGCAACCCGGAGACCCCGCTGTCGCGGCGGCGCGACTGGGTCGAGGTGGAGCTGGACCTGGGTGACGGGCCGAAGCGGTACACCCGGGAGACCAACGTGATGCCGCAGTGGGCCGGCTCCTGCTGGTACGAGCTGCGCTACCTGGACCCGACCAACTCCGGGCGGTTCGTCGACCCGGAGAACGAGGCGTACTGGATGGGCCCACGCGCCGAGGGCGACTGCGGGGGCACCGACCTGTACGTCGGCGGCGCCGAGCACGCCGTGCTGCACCTGCTGTACGCCCGGTTCTGGCACAAGGTGCTGTACGACCTGGGTCACGTGTCGTCGTTCGAGCCGTTCCGCAAGCTGTTCAACCAGGGCATGATCCAGGCGTACGCGTTCCGCGACTCCCGGGGCACGCCGGTGCCGGCCGAGGAGGTCGTCGAGGTCGACGGCCGCTGGTTCCACGGCGAGCACGAGGTGACCCGCGAGTACGGCAAGATGGGCAAGTCGCTGCGCAACGTGGTCACCCCCGACGACATGTGCGCGGCCTACGGCGCGGACACCTTCCGGGTGTACGAGATGTCGATGGGCCCGCTGGAGGTGTCCCGCCCCTGGGAGACCCGGGCGGTGGTCGGGTCGTACCGGTTCCTGCAACGGGTCTGGCGGGCCGTGGTCGACGAGCAGACCGGCACGCTGCGGGTCACCGACGCGCCGGCCGACACCGAGACCCGCCGGCTGCTGCACCGGGTGATCGACGGGGTCCGGACCGACATGGACGGCATCCGGTTCAACACCGCGATCGCCAAGCTGATCGAGCTGACCAACGCGGTGACCCGGCTGGAGCAGACCCCGCGCGAGGTGGCCGAGCCGCTGGTGCTGATGCTGGCCCCGTTCGCCCCGCACGTGGCCGAGGAGCTGTGGCGGATGCTGGGCCACGACACCTCGCTGGCGTACGCCGACTTCCCGGCCGCCGACCCGGCCCTGCTGGTCGCCGACACGGTCACCTACCCGGTGCAGGTCAACGGCAAGGTCCGGGGCCGGATCGAGGTGCCCGCCGACGCCGCGCAGGAGGCCGTCCGGGCGGCGGCCCTGGAGGCGGTCGCGTCCGCGCTGGCCGGCAAGGAACCCCGCAAGGTCATCGTGGTGCCGGGCCGGTTGGTCTCGGTCGTCGCCTGACGGTGCCACCCGTCGTGGGGCCGCGGTAGCGCGCGGTGACGACGGGCCGGGACAACTGTCGACGTGGAGCGGTATGCCTGAGCGTCATAAACATGACGCTCAGGCATACCGCTCACCCGACCCGACCATTCCGCCGGGACCGTTCGGGCCGCCGCGCACCGGCGAACCAGTTCCGCCCGGTCAGGGGCGCGGGTCGGCGACCACGGACCGGCGGGCGCGCTCCGCCCGCCACCACTGGTACGCCAGCACCGCGCTGGCGATCAGCCCGAGGCTGGCCGGGGCGGCGGCGTACCAGTTGATGCTGCCGGGGGAACTTGCCGCCGCGCCGATGGCGGCGTAGCCGAAGGCGGTCGGGGCGGAGGCCAGCACGCTGCCGACCAGGAACGGCAGCACCCGCGCCCCGGTGGTGCCGTAGCCGTAGCTGACCAGCCCGAACCCGGCGACCGGCAGCATCCGTACGGTGATCACGCCGAGCACGCTCTGCCTGGCGAACCAGCCGTCGAGCCGGGCCAGCCGGCCGCGTACCCGTTCGGCGACGAACTCCCGGCCCAGCACCCGGCCGACGGCGAAGCCGAGCGCGGCGGCCAGCAGTGCCGCGCCGAGTGCGTACGCCGCGCCCTCCAGCGCGCCGAACACGGCCCCCGCCGCCAGCGTGACGAAGGTCCGCGGAACCAGCGCCACCAGCAGCAGCGCCCCGACCACCACGCCCAGCACCGGGGCGTACCCGCCGAGCGAGTCGGCCAGCCGGGGCAGGTCGGCGACGTCCGGGTGCGGTGTCACCAGCAGCAGCACCAGGAAGCCCGCGAGCATGACCAGCAGCAGGGCGAACCGACGTGCCGACGGCTGGCGCAGCAGCCGCCGGACGGCGGAGGTCACGGGCGGGCGGCGGGCGTCACGGGCGGGCGGCGGCGGCCACGGCGGCGCGGCGTTCGGTGCGCAGCCGCTCGGCCCAGGTGTCGTCCAGCGGCGGGAGCTGGTGCGCGCCGGTGGCCCAGCGCAGCAGCAGGTCGGCCAGGGCGGGGTTGCGGGCCAGCGCCGGCCCGTGCGAATAGGTGCCGAGCAGCTTGCCCCGCCACGCGCCCTCGGTGACGCCGTCGTTGCCGACCCCGGCACTGACCCGGGCCAGCGGCGACACGCCGGGGCCGAGGTGGGTCCGGCCGCCGTGGTTCTCGAACCCGGACAGCGGCGGCACGCCCAGCCGGGGGTCGATCTCGCCGGCCAGCTCGCCGACGGCCCGGGTCGGACCCCGGTCGGAGGAGAGGTCGAGCAGCTCCAGCCCGGCGCACCGGGTGCCCTTGGCGAAGAAGGAGGTGCCGAGGAGCTGGTAGCCGGCGCAGACGCCGAACACCACCGAGCCCTGGGCGACGGCCCGGTGCAGGCCGCCGTCGGCGAGCAGCCGCTGCGCGCCGAGCGCCTGCGGGCCGTCCTCGCCGCCGCCGAGCAGGTAGATGTCGGCGGTGGCGGGCAGCCGCTGGTCGGAGCGGACCTCCAGCACCTCGACCGGCATCCCGCGCTGCTGCGCCCGGCGGGCCAGGATCAGCAGGTTGCCCCGGTCGCCGTAGGTGGAGAGCAGGTCGGGGTAGATCCAGACGATACGCAGGCTCTCAGTTGACACGGTCCAACTCCGCTCGGATGTCCTGGAAGGCGGTGTAGTTCGCGATGACCTCCAGCCGGCCCGGCGGGACCGCCCGGACCGCCTCGCCGAACGCCCGGACGTGCTGGAACGGCACCCCGTTGACGTCGAGCCGGACCGCCAGGTCGTACGCGCGGTCGCCGGTGATCAGCACCTGCCGGCCGCGCAGCGGCGCGAAGTCGACGTCGAACAGCCAGGAGGTGTCCAGCCCGTCGGGGTCCCGGGCGTTGATGGACAGCAGGGTGGGCGCCTCGTCGGCCATGTCGAACGCCTCCAGCCAACTGGCCGGGTTCTTGGCCAGCAGCAGCCGGATGTTGCGCCCGTCCCGGTCGACCTGGGCGTACCGGCCGGCGACCGAGGTGACCGTGTGCAGCCGGGAGACGGCGTCGACGGGGCGTACCCCGAACTCGGCGGCGACGGCCAGCGCGGTGGCGGCGTTGCCGAGGTTGACCTTGCCGGGGAGCTGGAGGGTCACCTTGTGCCAGGCCCCGGTGGGGTCGAGCACGCCGTCGTCCTCCACCGTCCACTGGGCGTCCGGGCGGCGCAGCGGGCAGCCGGTGCACCACCACTGCTCGCCGGAGCGCTGGATGGTGGAGCCGCACTCGGGGCAGACCCAGGAGTCGTCGTGCCAGCGCTGGCCGGCGCTGAACCAGGTGACGTGCGGCGGGCGGACGCCCTGCGCGGGGTCGGCGGGTGGGGTGGCCGCCCAGACCACCATCGGGTCGTCGGCGTTGGCCACCACCCGTACGTCGGTGTGCCGGACCAGCGCCGCGCGCCAGAGCTGCGCCATCATGGCGACCTCCTTGGCCCGGTCGAGCTGGTCGCGGGAGAGGTTGAGCAGGGCCACCACGTGCGGCTCGGTGGCCTCCAGCACCTGCGCGAGGTAGTGCTCGTCGACCTCCAGCACCGCGTACGGGGTGCTGCCGGCCTTGGCCAGCGCCGAGGTGTGCCCGGTGGGCATGTTGGCACCGAACGAGTTGGTCGCGACCCGGCCGAGCACGCCGACGGCGGCGGCGCTGAGCCGGGTGGTGGTGGTCTTGCCGTTGGTGCCGGAGACCAGCGCGATGGCGCGTCCGGCCGAGAGGTGGGCCAGCAGGTCGGGATCGATCTTCAGCCCGATCCATCCGCCGATCACCGAGCCGTCGCCCCGGCCGGCGGCGCGCGACAGCGCCGCGGCGGTCCTCGACACGGAGCTGGCCACCTTCGCCCGCAGGGGCATCTTCGCGTCCGTCACGCGAGCGAGGTTACCGGACCCCCGCGCCCGCCAGATCGCCGCCGACGGCGAACCGTTCGGTCGGGGCCGGCCGGGCGTCCGGTCGGCGGACGCTCCACCGGATGGAGTCGATCTATGTCGGGTAGCGGACGCGGCTGCGGCCCGGCGCGGCCCTCCACTCCGCTCCACCCGCTCTGACGTGCGGTTTTAACCGTGGCGGCGACGCGCCGGGGCGGCGATTCTGGTTGCAGGTGGAGGGAAGTGGAGTAGAGTGGGGCGCAATGGTGAGGCCGGGAGGGCCCACCGGCCCAGGGGGTCAGCGGCGCCGCGAACGCCGCTCAGGGCAAGGGGGTTGGGCCGATGTTCCTCGGCACCCACACTCCGCGCCTGGACGAAAAGGGCCGTTTGATCCTTCCGGCCAAATTCCGGGACGAGCTGGCGGGGGGTGTCGTGATCACCAAAGGGCAGGATCGCTGCCTCTACGTCTTCCCCACGCCCGAGTTCCACCGGATCGCCGACCAGTTGCGCGCGCAACCGATGACGAACAAGGCGGCCCGGGCCTACAGCCGGGTCTTCTTCGCCAGCGCGCACGACGAGGTCCCCGACAAGCAGGGCCGGGTCACCATCCCGTCCCACCTGCGGACCTACGCCGCGCTCGACCGGGACCTGGTGGTGATCGGGGCGTCCACCCGGGTGGAGATCTGGGACCGGACGGCCTGGGAGAACTACCTCGCCGACAGCGAAGACGACTTCGCCGACATCGAGGAGGGGGTGCTGCCCGGCGGTCTGTAGGGCGCGGCGACGCCCGACGTACTGCGAGATCTCCAGCCGCTTTCGAGTTCCTGGCGCCCCTTCCCCGGTGCCAGGGGCACGATCTCCACTCCGGGCGTCGCCCGGAGCCGGGGCGGGAGCGGATGGGGATCTGGCGGTACGACGGCACGGCGTCGTCCGACGGCGGAGCGCGACACGACGAGACGTATTCCACAGTGGGGGTCGACATGGGGGAGCTACGCGGCACGCACGTGCCGGTGCTGCTTGAGCGGTGTCTCGAGCTGCTGGCCCCCGCGCTGGACCGGGGCGGCCGCACGGTTCACGTCGATGCCACGCTGGGGTTGGCCGGTCATGCCGAGGCGGTGCTGCAACGGCATCCGCACACGGTGCTGATCGGCCTGGACCGGGACACCGAGGCCCTGGCGCACGCCCGGGTCCGGCTGGCCCGGTTCGCCGACCGGATCCACCTGGAGCACGCCGTCTACGACGAGCTGCCCGAGGTGGTGGACCGGCTGGGCTACCCGGGCATCGACGGGGTGCTGTTCGACCTGGGCGTCTCGTCGTTGCAACTCGACGCGCCCGACCGCGGGTTCGCCTACGCCCAGGACGCGCCGCTGGACATGCGGATGGACCAGACCCGGGGGGTGACCGCCGAAGAGGTGGTCAACAGCTACTCCCATCCGGACCTGGCCCGGGTGCTGCGGGTCTACGGCGAGGAGAAGTTCGCCGGCCGGATCGCCTCGGCGATCCTGCGGGAGCGGGAGCGGGGTCGGATCACCTCCTCGGCCCGGCTGGCGGAGCTGGTCAGGGAGAGCATTCCGGCACCAGCGCGACGAACCGGGGGACACCCGGCCAAGAGAACGTTTCAGGCTTTACGCATCGAGGTAAACAGGGAACTGGCGGTGCTGGAGACGGCGCTGCCGGCTGCCCTCGACAAGCTCCACGTGGGCGGTCGCATGGTGGTCCTGTCCTACCACTCGCTGGAGGACCGGCTCACCAAGCAGGCGCTCGCCGACCGGGTCCGCAGTAAGGGCCCGGTCGACCTTCCGGTGGAACTCCCCGGGTCGGGTCCGACGTTCCGGCTGCTCAGCCGGGGTGCCGAGCTCGCCGGGGAGGCCGAGGTCGCCGCGAACCCGCGGGCCGCGTCCGTGCGGCTGCGGGCGGCGGAGCGACTCGACCCGGCCACCGGGCACCAGGGGCGGACCGACCGCGAACGGTCCGGCCGACGGGTCAGGGCGATGCACCAACCGGGCACGGGGTCGACGCGGGGTTCCACAGTGGACCTGGAGGCGATCCCGGGGGACGGCAGGACGGACGAACAGGGGGAGGGGACATGAACGTCAACAAGCGTGACGGCCGCGACGCGGTCGTCGGGCAGCGCGCACCGCGGTCGGGGGGCCGGACCACGGCGCAGCGCACGACCCGTACCACGACGCCGGCGGACCTCGCCGGTCGAGCGGGGGAGGCGCGCCGGGGGGCGCGCGAGTTCCCCACCCAGGGCAGTGCCGCGTTGCAGCCGGCGGAGCAGCCGGCCACCCGTACCGCCACCACCGCCGCCGGGTCGCCCCGGCTGCGGGTGGCGCCGCCGCCGCCGGTCCGGGTGCCCCGGGCCCCGTTCGCGGCGCTGATCGTGGTGCTGGTGGTCGGCGGGGTGCTGGGCATCCTCGCGGTCAACACCAAGATCAACGAGAACGCGTTCAAGCTCCAGCAGCTCCAGCAGCAGCAGGCCCGCCTCGACGTCGACCAGCAGCAGCTGGAGAAGGAGATCGAGGAGGCCAAGGAGCCGGGCAACCTGACCGCGGAGGCCCGCAAGCTGGGCCTGGTCGAGGCGGGCGAGCCGGCGTACATCCGGCTGCCGGACGGTCGGCTGATCGGCGTGCCGCAGCCGGCCGACGGGCAGCCGGCGATCACCAGCCAGCAGGGCAACGGGGGGTAACGCCCGTGCCACCGAGATCCGACGATCCGCGCCGGGACCCCACGGGCTCCCGGCGCGGATCGGTTCGTGGCGGGGCCGCCCGGGGCGGCGGGCCCCGGACGCCGGAACCACGCACGCCGGAACCACGCACTCCCGAGCCGCGCACCCCGGAGCCGCGCGGCGGAGAACCCCCGGCCGCCGGACCCCGCGCCGGTGAGCCCCGGGGCCAGGGCCGTGCCGGTGAACCCCGCACCGGGCAGCCCCGGACCGGGGACGTCGGGGGGATCTCCGACGCGCGGGCGTACACCCCCCGGGGCCGGACCATCCGGGAGAGCAGCGAGGACCGGGGCGGACAGCGGCGTACCCCCCGGGCCGGTCGCTCCGGCGACCCGTTCCGCCCCGCGCTGCAGGTCCTCGACGGCGGCCGGGCCGCCGCCGGGCGGGCCGCCGCCAACCGGGCGGGCCGGCGGGAGGCCGCCCCGACCGGGCGCACCGGCGTCATCCGGACCGTGTCGCCGCGCGCCGTCCCCGACGACGACGAGTTCGCCGAGCCGCCCGCGCCCCGCCGCCGCCCCGGCCGCCGCGCCGACGCGCCCGGCCGGGGCGCCCCGCGCCGGACCGAGGCACCCCGGCGCACCGACCGGCCCGCCGGGCGTAGGCCGGTGCGCAAGCCGCGCCGCCCGCCGAAGCTCGCCGAGCCGCGTCGCCGGCTGCGGCTGGGCACCATGCTGGTGCTCGCGGTCTTCGCCGTGATCGGCATCCGGCTGGTCGTCCTGCAGGCCGTGGACACCCCGGCGTACGCCGGCGGCGGCGTCGACAACCGGCTCGCCCGCATCGACCTGCCCGCCCCGCGCGGCTCGATCCAGGACCGCACCGGCGCCCCGCTGGCCCGCAGCATCGAGGCCCGGTACGTCTTCGCCGACCCCACCATGATCAAGGACCGTACGGAGACCGCGAAGCTGCTCTCCCCGCTGCTCGGCGTCCCGGTCTCCGAACTGGCCGAGAAGATGAAGCGCAAGGGCAAGCTCCAGTTCCGGTACCTGGCCCGGGGCGTGGACATCGCGCGGGCCAAGCAGATCGAGGCACTCGACCTGGCCGGCATCGGCACCCACCGCGACGAACGCCGCGAGGTGCCCGGCGGCGACCTGGCCGCCAACCTGGTCGGCTTCACCAGCCAGGACATGGACGGCCTGGAGGGCCTGGAGGCCCGCTACGACGACGTGCTGCGCGGGCAGGACGGCCGCCGGGTGTACGAGGCCGGCCTCGGCGACCTCAACGCGCCCATCCCCGGCGGATACAGTCAGACCACCGACCCCAAACCGGGCAGCTCGCTGGTGCTCACCATCGACCGGGACCTCCAGTTCCAGGTGCAGCAGATCCTCAGCCGGCAGATGGCACAGACCCGGGGCGCGATCGGCGCGGCGGTGGTGCTCGACGTCAAGACCGGTGACGTGCTGGCCCAGGCCAGCAACCCGACCTACAACGCGGCCACCCCGGAGCAGAGCCGGCCCACCGACCGGGAGGACGCGGCCACCAGCTTCGTGGTCGACCCGGGCTCGGTGCACAAGGCGATCACCTACGGCGCGGCCCTGCAGGAGGGCATCATCACCCCGGACAGCGCCTGGCCGGTCGCCAACACCATCACCCGGGGCGACGTCACCTTCCGCGACACCCACCCGGCCGACGGCAAGAAGCTCAGCGTGGCCGGGATGCTTGCCTACTCGTCCAACGTCGGCACCATCGAGATCGGCGACCGGCTCGGCCCCGACCGGCTGATCGACTACCAGAAGCGGTTCGGGCTGGGGCAGCCCACCGGCGAGGGGATGCCCGGCGAGGCGTCCGGGCGGCTGCTCCCGGCCGACCAGTGGAGCGGCTCGTCCTACGGGTCGGTGCCGATCGGGCACAGCGTCGACGCCACCCCGTTGCAGATGGCCGCCGCGTACGCCACCATCGCCAACGACGGCACCTACGTCCAACCCCACCTGATCAAGGAGGTGGTCGGGGCGGACGGGACACGCACCCCGTCCGCCGCCCCGGTCACCCGCTCGGTGCTCAGCCCGCAGAACGCGGCCGCCCTGCGTACCCTGCTGGAGGCCGTGACCACCGTCGACGGCGCGACCGGCCTGGCCGCCGCGGTGCCCGGCTACCGGGTCGCCGGCAAGACCGGCACCGGGCTGCGCTACGTCGACGGCAAGCAGCAGCCCGGCGAGGTCGGTTCGTTCATCGGGATGGCGCCCGCCGAGGCGCCCCGGTACGTGGTGGCGGTCTTCGTGTGGAACCCCGAGGGCGGTGGTGGCGCGGTCGTCGCCCCGGCGTTCCGCGAGATGATGGGCTTCACGCTGCGTCACTACCGGGTCCCGCCGTCGCGCGGGAAATCCCCCAACTTCGAGGTCTTTCCGCGCTGACCGGGAACGGCGGGACATCATCGGTGAGTGCCGACGAACCACCGGGGCGGCTGTGCGGCCGGAACCGGACGACCGGGTAGGGTCTGACGCCGTGCCCGGCAATCCACGCCCCCGTACCGTGCCCGGAGTCCGGCTCGGCGACCTCGCCGACCGGCTCGCCGTGACGCCGCCGGCCGACGCCGCCGCGCTGGTCGTGACCGGGGTGACCCACGCCAGCCAGGAGGTCCGCCCCGGCGACCTGTACGCCGCGCTGCCCGGCGCCCGCCGGCACGGCGCGGAGTTCGCCGCCGCCGCCGCCACGGCCGGCGCGGTGGCCGTGCTGACCGACCCGGCCGGCGCCGTGGCGGCCGGCGCGACCGGGCTGCCCGTCCTGGTGACCGCCGACCCCCGGGCGGTGCTGGGCGAGCTGGCCGCCGCCGTCTACGGCGACCCGACCGACGGGCTGACCGTGATCGGGGTGACCGGCACCGCCGGCAAGACCTCGACGGCCTACCTGATCGAGTCCGGGCTGCGCGCCGCCGGCCACGTCACCGGCCTGATCGGCACCGTGGAGACCCGCCTGGGGGACCTGGTGACCGACAGCGTCCGGACCACCCCGGAGGCCACCGACCTGCACGCCCTGCTCGCCGCCGCCCGGGAGCGCGGGGTGACCGCGGTGGTCATGGAGGTGTCCAGCCACGCCCTGGCGATGGGTCGGGTCGGCGGGGTCCGGTTCACCGTCGGCGGCTACACCAACTTCGGCTCCGACCACCTCGACTTCCACGCCGACTCGGCCGACTACTTCGCGGCGAAGGCGAAGCTGTTCGACGGGCGCTGCCGGGTCGAGGTGCTCAACCACGACGACCCGGCGCTGCGCCCGCTGTACCGGCCCGCCACGGTCAGCTACTCGGCGGCCGGTGACCCGACCGCCACCTGGTGGGCCGACCGGGTCGGCGGCGAGGGCTACGCCCAGCGGTTCACCGCCCACGGCCCGGACGGGCTCGACCTGCCCGCCGGGGTGGCGCTGCCCGGCCGGCACAACGTGGCCAACGCGCTGCTCGCGATCGCCTGCCTGGTCGCCGCCGGGGTCGACCCGACGACGGCCGCCGCCGGGGTGGCCGCCTGCGGCGGGGTGCCCGGCCGGCTGGAACTGGTCAGCGGGGACGCCCCGGTGCGCGGGGTGGTCGACTACGCGCACAAGACCGACGCCGTGGTGGCCGCCCTGGCCGCGCTGCGTGACTCGGGCGGCGGTCAGCTGATCTGCGTCATCGGCGCCGGCGGCGACCGGGACCGGGGCAAGCGTCCGGCGATGGGCGCCGCCGCCGCCCGGGGCGCCGACGTGGTGCTGGTGACCGACGACAACCCGCGCACCGAGGACCCGGCGACGATCCGGGCCGAGGTGCTGGCCGGGGCGTACGCCGCCGACGCGGCCGCCCGGATCGTCGAGGTGCCGGGCCGGCGGGAGGCGATCGCCGAGGCGGTCCGGCTGGCCGGGCCGGGTGACGTGGTGGCGCTGCTCGGCAAGGGGCACGAACGCGGTCAGGAGATCGCCGGCGAGGTGCACCCGTTCGACGACCGGACCGAACTGGCGGAGGCGTTGCGCGTCCGCTTCGGCGACCTGGCGGGTCGACGGTGATCCCGCTGAGCCTGGCCGAGGTGGCCTCGGCGGTCGGCGGCCGGCTGCACGCCGCCGACCCGGACACCCGGGTCACCGGCCCGGTCGAGTTCGACTCCCGCAAGGTCGCCGCCGGTGCGCTGTTCGTGGCGTTCCCCGGCGAGCGGGTGGACGGGCACGACTACGCCGCCGGTGCGGTCGCCGGCGGCGCGGTGGCGGTGCTCGGCACCCGGGAGCTGCCCGGGGTGCCGATGGTGCTGGTGGACGACGCGCTGGCCGCGCTGGGCCTGCTGGCGCGGGCCGTGGTGGACCGGCTGCCGGGGCTCACCGTGATCGGCCTGACCGGGTCGTCGGGCAAGACCACCACCAAGGACCTGATCGCGCAGCTCGCCGTCCGGCTCGGCCCGACGGTCGCCCCGCCCGGGTCGTTCAACAACGAGCTGGGGCACCCGTACACCGCGTTGCAGGCCACCGCGCAGACCCGGTACCTGGTGATGGAGAAGGGGGCGCGGGGCGTCGGGCACGTCCGCTACCTCTGCGACGTGGTGCCGCCGCGGATCTCGGTGGTGCTCAACGTCGGGGTGGCGCACCTGGGCGAGTTCGGTTCGGTGGAGAACATCGCCCTGGCCAAGGGGGAGCTGGTGGAGGCGCTGCCGGCCGACGGGCTGGCGGTGCTCAACGCCGACGACCCGCTGGTCGCCGCGATGGCGTCACGCACCGCCGCCCGGGTGGTCCGCTACGGCGAGTCCGCCGACGCCGACGTGCGCGCGGTGGACGTCACCCTGGACGGGCGGGGCCGCCCGGCGTACACCCTGGTCACCCCGGAGGGGACGGCCCCGGTGCGGCTCGGCCTGACCGGCCGGCACCAGGTCTCCAACTCGCTCGCCGCGGCGGCGGTGGCCCGGGAGCTGGGCATGCCGCTGGCCGAGCTGGCGGCGGCCCTGGGTGACCTGGGGCTGGTCTCCACCCGCCGGATGGACGTCTTCACCCGTCCCGACGGGGTGACCGTGATCGACGACTCGTACAACGCCAACCCGGCCTCGACGGCGGTGGCGCTGCGGGCGCTGGCCGGGATGTACCGGGGCGGGCGGACGTTCGCCGCGCTGGGCTACATGGCCGAGCTGGGCGCGTACGAGGACGAGGGGCACCGGGAGGTCGGCCGGCTCGCGGCCGAACTCGGTGTCGACCGGCTGCTCGTGGTGGGTGAGCCGGCCGCGCCGATCCACGAGGGCGCGACAGCGGTAAGTGACTGGGGAGGAGAGTCGGTGCTGCTCACCGATCAGGCGGCGGCAGTCGAGGTGCTGCGCAGCGAGCTACGACCGGGCGACGTCGTCCTGGTGAAGGGCTCCCGGTACCGCACCTGGGAGGTCGCCGACGCGCTGCGGGTCGACGCCTCCGGGGCCGGCGCGGGCGCGGGGGGTGCCGCGTGAGGGCGGTCATCGTCGCCATCGGCGTGGCATTCCTGGTGTCGTTGCTGGCGACCCCGCTGGCGATCAGGGTGTTCGCCCGGCTCAAGGCCGGCCAGCCGATCCGGTCGAACCTCGGGCTGGCCAGCAACGAGGGCAAGAAGGGCACGCCGACGATGGGCGGCGTGGTGTTCATCCTGGCCACGGTCATCGCGTACGTTGCCGGTCACCTCGCCCTGACCACCCTGCCGGACGCGCAGATCGCCCAGGTCGAGCCGACCATCACCGCCCTGGTGCTGCTGGGGCTGATGGTCTTCTCCGGCGCGGTCGGCTTCATCGACGACTTCCTCAAGGTGCGCAAGCGGCACAGCGGCGGGCTCAACAAGCGCGGCAAGCTGTTCGGGCAGATCCTGGTCGGCGCGGTCTTCGGGGTGGTCGCGCTGTACTTCCCGAGCAGCATGACCGACGCCAGCGGCGCGACGACCAACACCGAGACCGTGGGCAGCACCACGCTGAGCTTCATCCGGGACATCCCGGCCCTGGAGATCGGCAAGGTCGCCTCGGTGATCGTGATCATCATGGTGGTGATGGCGGCGACCAACGGGGTCAACCTCACCGACGGGCTGGACGGGCTGGCCACCGGCGCCTCGGTGATGGTGCTGGCCGCGTACGCGCTGATCGCGTTCTGGCAGTACCGGCACTGGTGCGCCGACCCGACGTACACCGCCAACCCGAACAACTACTGCTACGCCGTCCGGGACCCGCTGGAGATCGCGCTGATCGCCGGGGCGGCGGCCGGGGCCTGCGTGGGCTTCCTGTGGTGGAACACCTCCCCGGCCCGGATCTTCATGGGCGACACCGGCGCGCTGGGCCTCGGCGGGCTGATCGCCGGGATGGCGATGTCCACCCGGACGGTGCTGCTGCTGCCGATCCTCGGCGGGCTCTTCGTGATCATCACGATGTCCGTGGTGATCCAGATCATCTCGTTCCGGACCACCGGCAAGCGGGTGTTCCGGATGTCCCCGCTGCAGCACCACTTCGAGTTGGCCGGCTGGAGCGAGGTCAACATCGTGGTCAGGTTCTGGATCATCGCGGGCATCGGGGTGGCCATCGCGCTGGGCCTGTTCTACAGCGACTTCCTCGCCAGCATGGGCTGACCGGCCGGCGTACCGGACGGGGGTTCCTCCTACCGGAGGGCCCCCGTTTCGTATTTCGACACGCCGACCGGGGGGAACGGCCGGAACGGGCCGCCCGCAGCGGCGATGATGGGCGGGTGGGGGAGGACCGAGGCACGAGCACCGGGACGACGACGGAGACCCAGCCGCGGCGGGCCGCGGGGACGGGACGTACCGCCGACCCGCCCGGCGGGCTGTCCGGGCTGGGCCCGGCCGGCGGCCTGGCGGCGCTGCGCGGTCTGCTGGCCCGCCCGCTGACCTCCTACTACCTGCTGCTGTCCAGCGCCGGCCTGCTGCTGCTGATCGGCCTGACCATGGTCTTCTCGGCCACCAGCGTGCGCGACTACGCCGAGGCCGGCGACGCCGCCGCCTCCGTGACCAAGCAGGCCATCTTCGCGGTGATCGGCATCGTCGCGTTCTGGGCCTGCCAGCGGCTGCCGGCCACCACCTTCCGTTCGTTGGGCCGGCCGCTGCTCGGGGCGGCGGTGGTGCTGCTGCTGGTGCTCAACCTGCTGGTCGCCCTGGAAGCGCTGTTCGGGGTGACCTCGGTGGGGCCGCTGCGGGCCCACCTGCTCTGGCTCTACCTCGGGCCGATCCAGGTGCAGCCCGCCGAGCTGGCCAAGTTGGCGCTGGTGCTGTGGGGCGCGCACGTGATCGCCCGCAAGGGCGCCGCGCTGGGCTGGTGGCGGGAACTGGCCACCCCGCTGTTCCCGGTGGTCGGCCTGCTGTTCGTGCTGGTCGGCTACAACGACCTGGGCAGCATGCTCTGCCTGCTGGCCATCGTCGTCGGGCTGCTGTGGGCGGCCGGGGTGCGGCTGCGGGTCTTCGCCGCCCTGTCCGCGGTCGGCCTGGTCGGGGTCGGCCTGCTGATCGCGGTGGCCTCGCTCGGCGCCGGCTCCGGGGCGCGTGGCCAGGAGAACTACCGGTTGGCCCGGCTCACCTCGTTCCTCGACACGCCCGACCCGGCCAAGTGCGTCGAGGACGCCTGCTGGCAGATGGTCCAGGCCCGCAACGCCATCGAGCACGGCGGCTGGTTCGGGGTGGGGCTGGGCAAGAGCAGCGTCAAGTTCGGCTGGCTGCCGGCCGCCCACAACGACTTCATCTTCGCCGTCATCGCCGAGGAACTGGGCGTGGTCGGCTGCACCGTCATCCTGGTGCTGTTCGCCGTGCTGGCCTACACCGGGCTGCGGATCGCCCGCCGGGTCGCCGACCCGTTCCGCCGGCTCGCCGCCACCGCCGTCACCGCCTGGCTGGTCGGCCAGGCCGTGATCAACATCGGTGGGGTGACCAAGCTGCTGCCGCTGACCGGCGTACCGCTGCCGTTCATCTCCGACGGCGGCAGCGCCCTGGTCGTCACCCTGGCCGCGGTGGGCATGCTCGCCTCCTTCGCCCGCGCCGAACCCGACGCGGCCCGAGCCCTGCACGCCCGTCCGCCCGCCCGATGGGTCCGACTAGTCTGGGCCCCGTTGCCGCCGCTTCCCGGTGCGCGGAGCCGACCGGCGTCGCCACCGGCTGCCCCGGGGTCCGTACCCCGGGCGCGCGGGCGGCGACCCGACGATCAGGCCGTACCGCGCGGCGTCCGGCAGGACCGGACCCGGGGCGGGCCGGCGAGCGAGAGGAGACGCTGATGGGTCCGCTGCGTTCGGTGGTGCTCTGTGGAGGGGGCACCGGTGGGCACATCTACCCGCTGCTCGCCTTCGCCGACTGCCTGCGCCGACACGACCCGGGCGTCCGGATCACCTGCCTCGGCACCCCCAAGGGCCTGGAGAACGAGCTGATCCCGCCGGCCGGCTACGACCTGCGGCAGATCCCCGCCTACCAGCTGCCCCGCTCGGTCAACATGGGCCTGGTCCGCACCCCGGACCGGATGTGGAAGGCGGCCCGCGCCGCCGGCAAGGTGATCGACGAGGTCGCCGCCGACGTGGTCGTCGGCTTCGGCGGGTACGTCTCCGTCCCCGGCTACCTGGCCGCCTGGCGGCGCGAGATGCCGATCGTCATCCACGAGGTGAACGTCCCGCCGGGGGTGGCCAACCGGCTCGGGATGAAGTTCACCAAGAACATCGCCGTCGGTTTCCCGCACCAGCCGGCCCAGGCCGAGGCGCTGCGCGACGCCCGGGTGGTCGGGGTGCCGCTGCGCCGGGGCATCGCCGGGCTGGACCGCAACGCCGTACGGGCCGCCGCCCGCGCCCACTTCGGACTCCGCCCCGACCTGCCGGTGCTCTTCGTCGCCGGTGGCTCGCAGGGCGCCCGGTCGATCAACCTGGCGGTCTCCGGCGCGGCCAAGGAACTGGCCCGCAACGGCGTGCAGGTGCTGCACGTGATGGGCGCCCGCAACGAGCCGGTGCCGATCCCCACCGACCTGCCGGTGCCGTACGTGGCGCTGCCCTACCTGTCCGAGATGGAGCTGGGCTACGCCGCCGCCGACCTGATGCTGGCCCGGGGCGGGGCGATGACCTGCGCCGAGGTGGCCGCCATCGGGCTGCCCACCATCTACGTGCCGTACCCGCACTCCAACCAGGAGCAGAAGCGCAACGCGCTGCCCGTGGTGGAGGCCGGCGGCGGGCTGCTCGTCGACGACGCCGAGCTGACCCCGGCCTGGCTGGAGCGCACCGTGCTGCCCCTGCTGCGCGACCCGCAGCGGCTGTACGCGATGGGTGCCGCCGCCGCCGCGTACGGGCGACGCGACGGCGACGTGGCCCTGCTCAACTTCGTCTACGAGGCGGTGGCCCGGTGAGCCGGTCCAGCGCGACGGGAAGGTACCTGGCATGAACACGGCGCAGTTCACCCCGGCCGGCACGCTCACCGCGGAGGACCTGGGCCGGATCCACCTGATCGGGGTGGGCGGGGTCGGCATGAGCGGCCTGGCCCGGCTCTTCCTCACCCGGGGCCTGCCGGTCTCCGGCAGCGAGCTGCGCGAGTGGCCGTCGCTGGCCGGGATGCGGGCGCTGGGCGGCACCATCCACATGAGCCACGAGGCGGCCAACCTCGACGGGGTGGACACCGTCGTCTACTCCTCGGCGATTCCGCAGGACCACCTGGAGATGGTCGAGGCGCGGCGGCGCGGGCTGCGGGTGCTGCACCGCTCCGAGGCGCTGGCGGCGGCGATGACCGGCCGGCGGACGGTGGCGGTGGCCGGCACCCACGGCAAGACCACCACCACCTCGATGGTGACCATGGTGCTCCAGCAGGCCGGGGTCGACCCGTCCTTCGTCATCGGCGGGGAGATCTCCGAGGTGGGCTCCGGGGCGCACCACGGCACCGGCGAGCACTTCGTGGTCGAGGCCGACGAGAGCGACAGGTCGTTCCTGATCTACCGCCCGTTCGTCTCGATCATCACCAACATCGAGGCCGACCACCTGAACACCTACGGCGACCTGGCCACCCTGGAGGCGACCTTCGCCGAGTTCGCCCGGCTCACCGATCCGGCCGGGTACGTCATCACCTGCGCCGACGACCCGGGCGGGCGGCGGCTGGCCGAGACGCTGCGCGCCGAGGGGCGGCGGGTCTGGACGTACGGCGAGGCGGCCGACGCCGACCTGCGGCTGTCCGAGATGGCCTCGTCGGCCCAGGGGGTTCGCTACCTGGCGGCGCTGGACGGCCGGTCGCTGGGCGAGATCCGGCTGCCGGTGCCGGGGCGGCACATGGGGCTCAACAGCGCCGCGGCGGTGCTCGCCGCCCACCTGCTCGGCCTGCCGGTGGCGGCGGCGGAGGCGGCGCTGGCCGCGTTCCCCGGGGTACGCCGCCGCTTCGAGCGCAAGGGCGTCGCCGACGGGGTGCTGGTCTACGACGAGTACGCCTACCACCCGACCTCGATGACGCTGGCCCTGCAGACGCTGCGGGAGGTGGCCGGCGACGGCCGGCTGATCGTGGTGTTCCAGCCGTACCGGCTCTACCGCACCCGCGACCTGCAGGCGGAGATCGCCGCCGCCCTGGGCATCGCCGACGAGCTGGTGCTGCTGGAGGTCTTCGGCCCCGGTGAGCTGCGCCAGCCGGGCGAGGGGTCGGCGGCGTTGCTGGCGGCGGTGCCGCTGGACGCGGCACACAAGGTCTTCGTGGACTCGTTCGACGACGCGCCGGTGGAGGTGGCCCGCCGGGCCCGCCCCGGCGACGTGGTGGTGACCATGGGCGCTCCGCCGATCTCGCTGCTGGGCGACCAGCTGCTCGACGCGCTGACCGCCCGGGTGACCGGGCCGGCGACCACGTCGGGTCGGGACGGCACGGCCTTCACCACCGGATGAGTCCCGGCCCGGCCCGGGGCCGGACCGGCCGTGCCACGGGCGCGGACGGCGGCCCCCGACGTGGCCCGGCGCGGCGCTGGCAGCTCGTGCGGGCCGGTAGCGACGCCGTCCCGCCGTCCACCCGGCGGTTCATGGCGCGGGCCCGGCAGCGGCGGATGCGGGCCGCCCTGCCCTGGGCGGTGCTGGCCGGGGTGCTGGTCCTCGCCGCCCTGGTGGCCTGGACGGTGCTCGGCTCCGGCCTGTTCGGGGTGCGCGAGGTCCGGGTGGAGGGGGCCCGGCTGGTCACCCCGGTCGAGGTGCGTGACGCGGCGGCGGTGCCGGACGGGGTGCCGCTGGCCCGGGTGGACCTGGCGGCGACGGCCCGGCGGATCGGCGCGCTGCCCCCGGTGCAGCGGGCCACGGTCCGCCGCGACTGGCCGGACACCCTGGTGGTGACGGTGGTGGAGCGCACCGGGGTGGCGGCGGTGCCCCGCGACGACCGGTTCGTGGTGCTCGACGCCAGCGGGGTGGTGTTCCGCGAGCTGCCCCGCGCCCCGCAGGGACTGCCGCTGGTGCGGTTGGCCACGCCGGGACCGGACGACCCGGGCACCCGGGCGGCGTTGCAGGTGCTGGCCGCCCTGACCCCGCAGCTACGGGCCGTGCTGGTCGAGGTGGGCGTCGAGGGGCTGGCCCGGATCGGGTTGACGCTGCGCGACGGGCGGACGGTGGTGTGGGGCGACGCGACCCGCAGCGAGGACAAGGCCCGGGTGGCGACGGCGTTGCTCGGTCGGAAGGCCGACACGATCGACGTCAGCGCTCCCGACGTGGTGACCTTCCGGTGAGGTCCGCAGCGAACGTGAGTCGTTACGCTCCCGGCGGCGACACGCCGGTGGGGTCCTTGGCTCTCGGCGTGGGGGCGCTTACGTTGCCCCGAAGAGGACCAGTGGTTGACATAACTGTAAGCCTCTAGTAGAGGGTTAGGGTTCACCACTGATCCTCGCTGGTGACAGCTCGTCGACCACCGGTCTGGGCCACGCCGTACCGGGGCGCTGCGAGC
Source organism: Micromonospora sp. WMMD723 (assembly GCF_049863385.1). NCBI lineage: Bacteria > Bacillati > Actinomycetota > Actinomycetes > Micromonosporales > Micromonosporaceae > Micromonospora > Micromonospora sp. WMMD723. Next base: position 33,875 of record NZ_JBMKNR010000001.1, on the reverse strand, counting down.
CAATCTCGAAGGGAAAGGACCGGAGATGACACCTCCGCACAACTACCTGGCGGTCATCAAGGTCGTCGGCATCGGCGGCGGCGGCGTCAACGCCGTCAACCGCATGATCGAGGTTGGGCTCAAGGGCGTCGAGTTCATCGCGATCAACACCGACGCGCAGGCGCTGTTGATGAGTGACGCCGACGTCAAGCTCGACGTCGGCCGGGAGCTGACCCGGGGGCTCGGCGCGGGCGCCAACCCCGACGTCGGCAAGAACGCCGCCGAGGACCACCGCGACGAGATCGAGGAGGTGCTCAAGGGCGCCGACATGGTCTTCGTCACCTGCGGCGAGGGCGGCGGCACGGGCACCGGCGGCGCGCCGGTGGTCGCCAACATCGCCCGCAAGCTCGGCGCGCTGACCATCGGCGTGGTGACCCGGCCGTTCTCCTTCGAGGGCAAGCGCCGCCAGGTGCAGGCCGAGGCGGGGATAGACGAGCTGCGCAACCAGTGCGACACGCTGATCGTCATCCCGAACGACCGGCTGCTCGCGCTGGGCGACCGGGGGATCAGCATGATGGACGCCTTCCGCACCGCCGACCAGGTGCTGCTCTCCGGTGTCCAGGGCATCACCGACCTGATCACCACGCCCGGTCTGATCAACCTCGACTTCGCCGACGTCAAGAGCGTGATGAGCGGGGCGGGCAGCGCGCTGATGGGCATCGGCAGCGCCCGGGGCGAGAACCGGGCGGTCGAGGCGGCCGAGGCGGCCATCTCCAGCCCGCTGCTGGAGCAGAGCATGGACGGCGCGCGGGGGGTGCTGCTGTCCATCGCCGGCGGCTCCGACCTGGGCCTGTTCGAGATCAACGACGCCGCGCAGCTGGTCACCGACGCGGCCCACCCGGACGCGAACATCATCTTCGGCGCGGTCATCGACGACGCGCTCGGCGACGAGGTGCGGGTCACCGTGATCGCCGCCGGCTTCGACGGGGGCACGCCCGCGTACAAGGCGTCCGAGTCCCCGCGCAAGAGCAACCAGAACCAGCCCACGCCGCAGGCCCCGGCGGTCACCACGCCGGCCGTCATGCCGCCGCCGCAGCAGTCGCCGCGCCGGGTGCTCTTCGACGACGTGGACGTGCCCGACTTCCTCAAGAACGGTTCCTGATCCCGCCGATGACGGACAACCACGCCGGCGACCACGCCACCCCGCCCCCCTCGGGCGGGTCCCTGGTGGGTCGCGCCACCGCGTCGCCGACCGGGCGGCCCGGCCGATGACCGCTGCGCCGGATCCGGTGGGTGCCGACCGTCGCGCCGCGCTCGCGGCCGGGCTGGCCGCGGTGCGGGCCCGGATCGCCGACGCCTGCGCCGCCGCCGGCCGGGACCCGTCCGGGGTGACGATGATCGCGGTGACCAAGACGTACCCGGCCGGCGACGCGGTCGCGCTGGCCGGGCTCGGGGTCACCGACCTGGGGGAGAACCGGGACCAGGAGGCGGCGCCGAAGGCGGCCGGGGTGGCGGCGGCCGGCGCGGCCGTCCGCTGGCACTTCATCGGTCAGTTGCAACGCAACAAGGCCCGCTCGGTGGTGCGCTACGCCGACGTGGTGCACTCGGTGGACAGTGTGCGGCTGGCCCGCGCGCTGGGCACCGCCGCCGAGTCCGGACGGGACCGTCCGTTGCCGACGCTGGTGCAGGTCAGCCTGGACGGTGACCCGGCGCGTGGCGGCGCCCTGCCGGACGCGGCCGACCCCGACCGGGGGCTGCGCCCGGTGGCCGAGGCGCTGGCCGGCGCGCCGGCGCTGCGGCTGGCCGGGCTGATGGCGGTGGCGCCGCTGGGCTGGGAACCGGAACGGGCGTTCGCCCGGCTGGCCGAGGTGGCGGCGGCCTTCCGGGTCGGGTATCCGACGGCCACCATGCTCTCCGCCGGGATGAGCGGCGACCTGGAAACGGCCATCGGATACGGCGCGACACATGTCCGCGTCGGCAGCGCGTTGCTCGGAATGCGTTCCACGCTGCGGTAGCCTGACCGCGGTAGAAGCAAATTACATCAGTGTTGTTCAGGGGTGGCGCCCCCGGTCGGGGGCCGCGACGGGCGAGCCGCGAATCGCACGTCGGGGATTGCCGCTCTGATCCGGTGGGCATGGAGTCCACTCGCGATCATGGCGACACGGCACGGGGGTGCGTGCCGCACGGCGGACGGAAGGGCGCGGGATGGGTGCACTGCGCAAGGCGGGGGTCTGGCTCGGTCTCGTCGAGGAGGACGACGAGCGGGGCTACGACGAGGGCTACGACAAGCCCGGCTACCGCGAGTCGCGGTACCGGTCGAGCCGGTACGCCGAGGAGTTCGCCGACGACGACGAGGACGACGCGGAGGAGCCACCGGCACCGCGTCCGCGCCTCGGTGACCGGGGCCGGCTGAGCGAGCGGTCGAGCCGGCTGGCCGAGGCCGACCGGGCCGACGACGAGCGTCCGGAGCGTGCCGAGCGCCCGGAGCGCCCGGAGCGGGCCAGCGTCCGGTCGATCACCCGGTCCGGGGGTACGGACACCTCGGGCGCGCTGAGCTACCACACCCGGGACAATCTCGCGCTGGCGCCGCAGGCGTCGCCCCGGGAGCGGCCGGTGGTGGCCGAGGAGGAGCAGCGCTACCAGATCACCACCCTGCACCCGACCACCTACCGCGAGGCGCGGACCATCGGCGAGCACTTCCGCGACGGCGTCCCGGTGATCATCAACCTCACCGAGATGGACGAGGCCGACGCCCGCCGGCTGGTGGACTTCGCCGCCGGGCTGGCGTTCGGGCTGCGCGGTACGATCGAGCGCGTGACCAACCGGGTGTTCCTGCTCTCACCGGCCAACGTCCAGGTCACCGCGGAGGACAAAGCCAAGATCGCTGAGGGCGGCTTTTTCTCCCTGAGCTAAGTCCACCCGACCGAGGGACGTCGCTGCCGTGTTGTCGATCATGTTCCAGCTGCTCTACCTGATCTTGTACGTCTTCCTTATCGTGCTGCTGGCCCGATTCGTTCTCGGTGCCGTCCTCCAGTACGGTCGTCGGTGGCAACCGGGGCGTGGCGCGTCCGCCGGACTCGAGTCCGTGTGGAGCGTCACTGATCCGCCTCTCAAGGCGTTGAGGCGGGTGATCCCCCCACTGCGAATTGGTACCGTGAGCATCGACCTGGCCTCCCTTGTGCTCCTGGTTATCCTGTTCGTGCTGATGAGGTTTGTGTTAGATCCGCTGATCAGGAACTTCTCCTGACCAGCGCGCGCTTTCGCGGCCGCAACTGACCCGAGGAGTTTCGATGCCGCTGACACCGGCCGACGTGCACAACGTCGCCTTCAAAAAGCCGCCGATCGGCAAGCGGGGGTACGACGAGGAGGAGGTCGACGCCTTCCTGGACGAGGTCGAGCGTGAGCTTGCCCGTCTGATCGAGGAGAACAACGAGCTGCGCGCCCAGGTGGAGCGCGGCGGTCGTGGCGGGGCCCCTGCCGGCCCCGGTGGCGATGCCCGGCTGGCGGCTGAGCTCAACGACGTCAAGGCCCAGCTCGACCGGGTGCAGCGCGACAAGGCCGCCGCCGAGCAGGCCGCCCGCGCCATGCAGGCCGAGCTGGAGCAGGTCCGCACCACCGGTGGCCCGGCCGTCGGCGGCGACGGCGAGCAGCAGGCGCTGCGGGTGCTGATGATGGCCCAGCGCACCGCCGACGACCACGTCTCCGACGCCCGTCGGGAGGCCGACCAGCTGCTCTCCGAGGCGCGCTCCAAGGCCGAGGAGGTCACCCGCGAGGCGCGGGCCAAGGCCGACGCGCTGGAGCGTGACGCCCGTCAGCGGCACCAGGAGGCCATGGGCGGCCTGGACGCCAAGCGGACCGCGCTGCAGAAGCACATCGAGGAACTCAAGCAGTTCGAGCGCGAGTACCGCACCCGGCTCAAGGCGTACCTGGAGAGCCAGCTGCGGGACCTCGACGGTCGGGGCCAGGGCCTCGAGGCCGAGATGACCCGCGCCGAGGGCACCCGTGCCGTCGGCGGCAACGGCCTCGCCGCGGCCGGCCTCGCCGGCTCGTACGGCGGCGGTCGCTCCGGCGCCCTCGAAGCAGGTCGCTGATCCACGGTCGGCGACCGTCCCCCGACGGTCGCCGACCCAGCCGACGACCCACGACGCGGCGGGGGTGAGCTGTGCTAGTCGCCAGTCTGCTGCTCATCCTCGTCGCGGTCGTCCTGCTGGCGTTCGGTCTCGTCGACGGCTCCAGCACGTTGTTGACCAGTTCCATCGCGGCCAGTCTGCTGGCCGCCGTCGCGTTGGTGGCCGGTGCCCGCCAGGCAGCCGTCACCCGGGCGAGGGCGGCGGACCAGGCGCGGGGTCGGGGCGCGACGGAGTCCCGCCCGACCACCCCGCCGGCTGCGACCACGCCGTCGGACGTACCGACGACGTACCCTGCGGCGACGTTCGGCACCGGTGAGGCCGGGTGGCGGCAACCACCCGGCGCGCCGGTGGCCGGCGACCCCGTCGACGTTGCCACCCGCCCCGACGCCGGTGCCTGGGAGCCCGACGCGGAGGCACCCTGGGAGCCCGTCGTCGTGACCGCCGCGCCGGACCGGACGACCCCGGGTCACGCCGACCCGGCGACCGACCGTGCCCCCGACGGCGACCGGCTCGACCCGGACGACCCCCGGTGGGACCCGGTCACTGACCCCGACCGGCCCGACCCGGACGACCCGGCCTGGGCGGCCGGGGACGATCTCGCGCCACCCTGGGAGCACTCGGACGACGCCGCGTCGCCGTGGGACCCACCCGCCCAGCGGGTCCCGCCCGCCGACGCCGCCCGGGTCGCCCGGCTCGACGCCGAGGTGCGGGTGGTCGACGGGCACCCCCGCTACCACCTGCTCTCCTGCGCCCACCTGATCGAACGGGAGCACGAGCCGCTGCCGGTGCACGAGGCGGTCTCCCTCGGGTTCACCCCGTGCGGCCTGTGCAACCCGGACACCGCCCTGCTCGCCGACACCTACCCCCGCTGAGGCCGGTGTCGATGCCCACGGACGACACGGTGACCGTCGCGGTGCGGGTCAAGCCCGGGGCGTCCCGGCCCCGGGTCGGCGGCTGCTTCACCGGACCGCACGGGCCCGCCCTGGTGGTCGCGGTGACCGCGCCGGCCGTGGACGGCCGGGCCACCGAGGCGGCCCGCCGGGCGCTGGCCGACGCCCTGGGCGTCCGCCCGGCGGCGGTGGCGCTGCGCACCGGCGCGGCCAGCCGGGACAAGCTGTTCCTGGTGGACGGGGCGACGCCGGAGGTCACCGCGCTGCTGCGGCGGCTGCGCGACGGATCGGCCGGGTGAGGAGGCCCCGGGTGGGGCGCCCGTGACGCCGGGACTGGATCTGGCCCTGCTCCTCGGGGCGGCCGTGCTGCTGGTGGCGATCGGCGCGGTGCGGTTCTCCACCCGACTGGGTGTGCCGAGTCTGCTGGTCTACCTCGCGCTCGGGGTGGCGATCGGCGAGGCCGGGCTGGGCATCCGGTTCGACGACGCCGAGCTGACCCGGATGCTGGGGTTCTGCGCGCTTATCGTGATCATCGCCGAGGGTGGGCTCACCGCGCGGTGGAGCACCCTGCGCCCGGTGCTCGGGTTGGCCGGCGCGCTGTCCACCGTCGGGGTGCTGGTCAGCATCGTCGTGGTCGGCCTGGTGGTGCACCTGCTGCTCGGGCTGGACTGGCGGTTGGCACTGCTCTACGGTGCGGTGCTCTCCTCCACCGACGCGGCGGCGGTGTTCGCCACGCTGCGCCGGTTGCGGTTGCCGCCCCGGCTGGTGGCCGCCCTGGAGGCCGAGTCGGGCATGAACGACGCCCCGGTGGTGATCCTGGTGGTGCTGCTGTCGCGCACCGGGCCGGTGGAGCACCCGTGGTGGTTCGAGGTCTTCCTGGTCGGCTACGAGCTGGGGGTGGGCGCGGCGGTGGGATTGGCCGCCGGGCTGGCTGGCCGGTTCGCGCTGCGTCGGGCGGCGCTGCCGTCCTCCGGTCTGTACCCGATCGCCGCCGTCGGGTTCACCGTGCTGGCGTACGCGGCCGGTGCGGTGCTGCACGCCTCCGGGTTCCTCGCCGTCTACGTGGCCGGGGTGCTGCTCGGCAACGCCCGACTGCCGCACCGGCAGGCCATCCTGGGGTTCGCCGACGGGCTGGCCTGGCTGGCCCAGATCGGTTTGTTCGTGCTGCTCGGGCTGTTGGCCACGCCGGAGCGGCTGCACACCGCGCTGGTGCCGGCGGTGGTCACCGGGCTGGCCCTGCTGCTGCTGGCCCGGCCGTTGTCGGTGCTGGTGTCGGCGTTGCCGTTCCGGGTGGGCCTGCGCGAGCAGCTCTTCCTGTCCTGGGCGGGGCTGCGCGGCGCGGTGCCGATCGTGCTGGCCACCATCCCGCTGTCGGCCCGGGTGCCCGGGGCGGACCGGCTGTTCGACGCGGTGTTCCTGCTGGTGGTGATCTTCACGGTGCTCCAGGCGGGCACGCTCGCGCCGGCCGCCCGCCGGTTGCGGGTGACCGCCCCCGCCGAGCCGGCCGAGATCCGGGTGGAGACCGCCCCGCTGGAGCGGATGCGGGCGGACCTGCTCCAGTTGGAGGTGCCGGCGGGGTCGCGGCTGGCCGGGGTGCACGTGGACGAGCTGCGGTTGCCAGTGGGCGCGTCGGTGACCCTGGTGCTGCGCGACGGGGTGGGGTTCGTGCCGGGCGCGGACACCCGGCTCAAGACCGGCGACAGCATGTTGATCGTGGCGACCGCCGGGGTGCGGGACGAGGCGGAGCGGCGGCTGCGGGCGATCAGCCGGCGGGGTCGCCTGGCGCGGTGGTTCGGCGAGTACGGCGAGGACCGGGACGGCTGATCTGCTAGTCTTCGTTTTGCCCCAATTAGCGGTTATTAGGGGCTGAATAGCGGTACGACAGTGCGGCACGTTGTCGGACGCCTGTACGTTCCGTATTCTTGCCAACCTCCGGAGTGCGCGGCCACCGTTGCCGTGCGCCCGTTTTGTTACCCGGGGACGCCACGTCGGCGGCCCCTGTCCGGGCACCGCCGAGCGCCGCGTCCCGCGGCTGAGGGAGCTGACGATGGCGAAGCCAGCCGACACCAGGACCGCCGGTCGCAAACCTGCGGCGAAGGCCACCGCGCAGGCCACCCGCAGCACGGCGGAGACCGAGAAGATCCGGGCGGCCCTGGCGGCCCGACGCGACGAGCTGCGCGCCGAGTACGATCAGACGCTGAGCGAGATCACCGAGCTGCAGCGCGACCGGCTGACCGACTCGGCCGGGGACGACCAGGCCGACACCGGCACCAAGACGTTCGAGCGCGAGCAGGAGATCTCCCTCGCCAACAGCATCCGGGAACGGATCACCCAGGTCGAGCGTGCCCTGGAGCGGCTCGACGAGGGCGGCTACGGATGGTGCGAGCGGTGCGGGAACCCGATCCCGGTGGAGCGGCTCGCGGCCTTCCCGTCGGCGACCCTCTGCGTGACCTGCAAGCAGCTGGAGGAGCGGCGCTGACGTCCGCTCCCCGGTGACCTCGCGAGACGGCGGAACCGCGCCGTCGGGACAGTCGATGGGGAGTCGATGACCACAGCACCGACCGCCGGACCCGGCACCACCGAGCCGGCCGGCCGTACGCCCCGCCGCAGGGCGGTCGTGCTCCTCGTCGGCATCGCGCTGCTCGCGCTGCTGACGGATCTGCTCACCAAGCACCTCGCCCTGCAACAGCTCGACGACCGCCCGCCGGTCCGCCTGCTCGGCGGGGCGGTCTACCTCACCCTGACCCGCAACAGCGGCGCGGCGTGGAGCATCGGCGCCGACCACACCTGGGTGTTCCCGCTGATCACCATCGGGGTGGTCGGCTGGATCACCTGGATGGCGCTGCGGCTGCGCTCGCTGCCCTGGGCGGTCTCCCTGGGGCTGGTGCTGGGCGGGGCGCTGGGTAACCTCGCCGACCGGATCTTCCGCGCGCCCGGCCACTTCGTCGGGCACGTGGTGGACATGGTCAGCCTCTTCGACCCGTACGGCCAGGTCTGGCCGGTGTTCAATCTGGCCGACAGCTGCCTGGTCGCCGGGGTGCTGCTGGCCGTGCTGCTGGAACTGACCGGCCGGCAACGCGACGGACGACGGATCGGGGCCAGGGGCGACACCGCCCCGGAGGCGGCCGGGCCGTCCACCGGGCCGGTGCCCGCCGAGACCACGCCGACCGACGCCGAACCCCGGGAGCGGGCATGACCTCCACCGCCACCGGTGGCGACCACCGGTCCCTGCCCGTCCCGGACGGCCTCGACGGCATGCGGCTCGACCAGGCGGTGTCCCGGCTGTTCGGGCTCTCCCGCACCGCCGCCGCCGCACTCGTCGACGCCGGGGACGCGCTGGTCGACGGCGCGGCCCGGCAGAACTCGCACAAGGTCAGGGCCGGCTCCTGGCTGGAGGTGACGCTGCCCGCCCCGGTCGCGCCGCCGACCGTGGTCCCGCAGGCGGTCCCCGGGCTGACCGTGGTCTACGCCGACGACGACATCGTCGTGGTGGACAAGCCGGTCGGGGTGGCCGCCCACCCCAGTCCCGGCTGGACCGGCCCGACCGTCATCGGTGGGCTGGCCGCGATCGGGCACCGGATCTCCACCAGCGGGGCCGCCGAGCGGCAGGGCGTGGTGCACCGCCTCGACGTGGGCACCACCGGGATCATGGCGGTGGCCAAGAGCGAGCAGGCGTACACCGCGCTCAAGCGGGCGTTCAAGTACCGCGAGGTGGAGAAGCGCTACCACGCGGTGGTCCAGGGTCACCCCGACCCGTCGCGCGGCACCATCGACGCCCCGATCGACAGGCATCCGCACCACGACTACCGCTGGGCGGTGGTCTCCGACGGCAAGCCGAGCATCACCCACTACGACACCATCGAGGCGTTCCCGGCGGCCAGCCTGCTCGACGTCCGGCTGGAGACGGGGCGTACCCACCAGATCCGGGTGCACTTCTCGACCCTGCGGCACCCCTGCGTCGGCGACCTCACCTACGGTGCCGACCCGACCCTGTCGGCCCGGCTCGAACTGCGCCGGCAGTGGCTGCACGCCAGGTCGTTGACCTTCGCCCACCCGCGAACCGGCGACGACGTGACCTTCGTCAGCGAGTACCCGGACGACCTGGCCCGCGCGCTGACGATCCTGCGCGACTGACCGTGCGGCACGACCCGTCGGCCGGCCCGGGGCCGGACGACGACGACACCCCGGCGACCGACGATCCGGCCGCCGGGACGTCCCGGCCGGCCCGGTGGCTGGTCACCACGGCGGTGTTCGCCGTCGGCGCGGTGCTGCTCGCCGCCGGCTGGTCGGCCCGCCGGCCGGCACCCGTCGGTGACCGTACGGTCGGGCAGGTGACCCGGGTCGGGGTGCTGCCCGGGGACTCGCTGCCCGGCTACGCCACCGCCAGCCGGGCCGAACTGGCCGCGCTGACCGCCGGGGCGTACGCGCTGGTGAGTTTCGACAGGTACGTCGCGCCGGACGGGCTGCCGGCGCTGCTGGCCGGCGTCGAGGTCACGGCGGTGGTGGTCCGGGTGCCGCTGCCCGACCGGCAGACCGAGGTGGTCCGGCTGCCGGCGCAGCGGCTGCCGCAGGACGTGACCGCCGGCATGGCCGGCCTCGCCGACCGCAAGGACCGGGAGGCCGCCGACCAGCGCACCCGGGCCGCCGCCGGCACCGACCCGGCGACCCGTCGGGGGTACGAGACCGGGGCGCAGGTCGCGGCGCGGGAGGCGGCCGGTTACCGGTCGGCGTGCGCCTGCGTCTACGCGGCGGTGGTCCGGGCCGAGCCGCCCGCCCTGCGCGCCACGGCCGGGCGGGACGGGGTCCGCGCGGTCGACCCCGCCCCGGAGGTGACCCGGCTGGACCGGACGGTGTTCCTGCCGCCGCTGCCGGAGCAGCGGGACGTGGCCCGGCCCCCCGCCGACACCGCCACGTCACCCGGCTGACCCGCTCCCGACCGCCTGACCCGGCCACCGGGCGTGGAGCTGCCTGTCCGATCTGGCCGGCCCGCGTCGGGCAGCCGGCCGACCTGCCTGGGACGTCCCACCGCAGCGGGTGGACGTCCCATCGACCGGCCAGGACGTCCGGTGGCGGGTTCCGGCGGGGGCGCCGGGATGGGCGATTCGTCGGAAGGAGCACCCGCTGTGATCGGGTCGGCACCGTCGCCGACCGGGACGGGGTGGGGCCGCCCGGCCCCGACCCCCCGCCCACCTCCCCGGACGCCCGTCGCGGTGCGTCTCGCGTCCGATCGCGGTAAGTATTGTCCCCGGCAGATGTGTGCAGACCGGTGTGGTCCGAATAGGGTTTCGTTCGTAGCCTGTCAGGCGGAGATCGACGGCGCGGGAGGGCGAGCCTTGGACGGCACCGAGACCGGCTGGGGCCGGTCGGCCGAACCGGCACCGCGATGGCGGACGCTCTTCGAGCGCGCCCGCCTCGGTGGGCGCGCCGCCGAACCGGCGGAGCCGGACCGCCGTGGCGAGGACGCGCCCCGGGAGTCGCTGCCCGGCCGGGTGCCCGGCGGTGGCTGGTCCGGCCGGGGATCGGCTGCCGTGCCGCCGCCACCCGACCCGGGCTACCACCCCGACCCCGGCTACGGCCCCGACCCCGGCTACCGCGCCGGCACCGGCTACCGGGCGGACCCGGGCCACCGCGCCGACCCGGGCTATCCGGTCGACCAGGGTTACCGGGCCGACCCGGGCTATCCGGCCGAGCCCGGCCACCGCGCCCCCGGCGGCTACCCGGCCGAACCCGGCTACCTGCCGGAGCCGGCCCGGCCGCCGGAGCCGCCGGTCGTCCCGTCCCGCTACGCGCTGCTCGACAGCGGCTACCGGGCCGAGCCGCCGCCCCCCGAGTCCCGGTACGCGCTGCTCGACAACGGCTACCGCACCCCCGGCTACGCGCCCCCGGAGCCGACGTACCAGCCGCCGCGACCCGCCTACCCCGAGCCGGCGGCGTATCCCGAGCCCGGCTACCCGGCGACGCCGACGTACCAGCCGGAACCGGTCTACCAACCCGAACCGACGTACCAGCCCGAACCGACGTACCAGCCGGAGCCGCCCTACCAGCCCGAGCCGACCTACCAGCCCGAGCCGACCTACCAACCGGAGCCGGCGGCGTACCCGCCGGCGGTGACCGCCGACCGGGGCTACCCGGCCCGGATCGAGCCGGCCCGCATCGAGTGGCGTCAGCAGGGCCCCCAGGACGAGCAGGAACGGGCCGCCGGGATCCTCCGCCGCGACCTCGGCACCCCCCGGGTGCTCGCGTTCGCCAACCCCAAGGGCGGGGTGCACAAGACCACCGCCACGGTGCTCGCCGCCGCCACCGTCGGCAGCGTCCGGGGCCGGGGCGTGCTCGCCTGGGACGACAACGAGCTGCGCGGCACCCTCGGCCTGCGCGCCGGCAGCGCCCGGCACGCCCGGACGATCAGGCACCTGATCAGCGACCTGGCGCACATCGAGATCCGCGACGGCGCGGAGCTGCTGGAATCCCTCGACGACTACCTGCGGCACGCCTCCGACGGCTCGTACGACGTGCTGGCCGGGGAGGAGAGCCCCCGGTTCGCCCAGCGGCTCGACCAGTTCACCGTCAAGCGGGTGCTGGAACTGCTGCGCCGTACCCACGACGTGGTCTGTGTGGACACCGGCAACAACGTGGAGAGCCCCAACTGGCGCACGGTCATGCACGCCGCCGACCAGCTCGTGGTGACCACCGTGCCCCGCGAGGACGCCGCGTTCAGCGCCGACTGGATGCTCGACCTGCTGCACGAGGAGGGCATGGGCGAGCTGGCCGACAACGCGGTCACCCTGATCTCCTGCCCCACCCCCGGCCGGTCGACGCTCCAGGACGACCTGGAGCGGCACTTCGCCACCCGCACCCGGGCCGTGGCCGTCGTGCCGTACGACCCGGTGCTGGAGACCGGCTCGTCGATCGAGTACCACCAGCTCCAGGCGGAGACCCGGGCCGCATGGCTGCGGGCGGCCTCGGTGATGCTGGAACCGTTCGCCCGGTGAGGGGTGGTACGGGCTCCGCCGCCCCGCCGTGCCGCCCGGCCTGAGAGGATCATCGGGTGAGCCCGGACACCCCCGATCCGCACCGCCCCGCCGACACCCCGGCGGGTGCCGCGCCCACCCCGCACGCCGCCCCCGCCGGGGCACCGGCCGCCGGGCCCCCCGCCGACGAGCCGTCTGCCGCCCAGTCGCCCGCCGCTGAGTCGTCTGCCGCCGGGCCGTCCGCCGCCCGGTCGCCCGCCGCTGAGTCGTCTGCCGTCGGGCCGCCCGTCGACGAGTCGTCTGCCGTCGGAGCACCGACCGGGCCCGGCCACGACCCGGGCGGGTCCTACCTGCCGTGGCCGCCGCCGTCCGGCTGGCCGGCGGAGCCGGTGCAGCAGCGGCCCCGGCACACCCGGGCGGTGGCGGCCGGCCTCGTGCTGGGCCTGACCGCGTTGGGGGTGCCGCTGGGGCTGCTCTGGGCGGCGCTGGCCCCGGACACCCCCGTGCTCAAGACCGCCGAGGGCGCGGTCTACGCCCAACCCCAGCCGGAGCAGCCGATCGCCGCCGACGGCTGGTTCAGCCTGCTCGGGCTCGGGTTCGGGGTGCTCGCCGCGATCGCGGTGTGGACGCTGCTGCGCCGCCGCCGGGGGCCGGTGAACCTGATCGCGCTGACCGCCGGCGCGCTCGGCACCGCCCTGGTCGCCTGGCAGGTGGGCCGCCGGGTCGGGCTGGACGGCTACCAGCGGCTGCTCGACACCGCCCCCGCCGGCACGTCGTTCGGCAAGCCGGCCGACCTGCGGGCCGGGGGCATCGACCGGCTCTTCGGCGTGCTGCCCGTGCCGTACGGCAACCTGCTGCTGGCCGCGTTCGCCGCCGCCGTCACGTACACCCTGCTGGCCGGCTGGTCGCGGTGGCCGTCGCTGCGTCCGGAGCCGGAGCCCGGCGGCCCCGGCTGGCCGGACCCGCCGGGCGCGTTCGGTGCGCCGGACGGGGCCGGCCAGCCTGGTGCGGTCGGCCAGCCTGGTGCGGTCGGCCAGCCCGGTGCGGTCGGCCAGCCTGGTGCGGTCGGCCCGCCGGGCGCGGTGGGTGCGCCGGACGCGGTCGGCCCGGTGGGTGGGGTCAGTTGGGGGCCGGCGGAGACGCCAGCTCCGACAGCGGCACCGGAACCGCCCGCACCTGGCGCAGCAGGGCCGACTCGCGGTTGAGCAGCCGCAGCTCGGCGCGGAGCCGGGCGGCGGTGTCGTCGATGGCGAGCAGCCGTTGCCGGTCGGCCAGGGTCAGCACGGCGGTGGCCGCCACCAGGTGCGACAGCACCGTGGGGTCCTCCGGGAGCTGCTCGGACAGCTCCTGCGGGTCGTCCCGGATCAGGCCCAGGTACTGCCGGAACACCGCGATCACCCGGGCCGCCAGCAGCTCGGCGGCCTCGTCCGGGCCGGCCGGCTCGGGCAGCCACTCGACGTCGGCGGTGAGGTAGGGGGCGGCCTCCCGGTCGACCCCGGCGACCCGGAACCGCCGCCGACCCACCGTGACGATGTCGAAGCCGCCGTCGTCCAGCTCGGTGACCTGGCGCAGCTCGGCGGTGCAGCCCACCTCGTGCAGGGTCACCTCGCCGCCGCCCGGGGTGGCCCGGCCCGCGCCCGGGGCGACCTCCCAGCCGGAGCGGATGGCCACCACACCGAACTCGCGGGGCACCCCCTCGGGCTTTCCGACCAGGTCCCGCACCAGGTGGCGGTACCGCTCCTCGAAGATGTGCAACGGCAGCACCAGACCCGGGAAGAGCACCGTTGCGAGGGGAAACACCGGCAGCCGTGCGGTCACGCGTCCGAGCGTAGCCCGATCCGGCGCGGTCGGCGTGTCCCGGCTCACCGTCCCGCGGTGCGGGCGGCGCGGGTCGCCCTGCGGGCCGCCGCCTAGACTCGGGGGCGTGTTGAAACGGATCGACCTGCGCGGCGGGGTTTCCGACCCGCGTCGCCTGCTGCCCCGTGCCCAGCTCGACGTCTCCGTGGCGGTCGAGCGGATCCGCCCGCTCGTCGAGGCGGTCCGGGACCATGGGTACCCGGCGATCCGGGAGGCCAGCGAACGGTTCGACGGCGTCTGCCCGCCGGTGCTGCGGGTCCCGACCGAGGCGATCACCGCGGCCGAGGGGGTGCTCGACCCCGACGTGCGGGCCGCGCTGCTGGAGTCGATCGCCCGCGCCCGTCGGGTGCACGACGACCAGCGGCGCACCGACCACACCACCCAGGTCGTGCCGGGCGGCACGGTCACCGAGCGCTGGGTGCCGGTCGACCGGGTCGGCCTCTACGTCCCCGGCGGGCTGGCGATGTACCCGTCGACCGTGGTGATGAACGTGGTGCCGGCCCAGGCGGCCGGGGTGCGCTCGCTGGTGGTGGCCAGCCCGCCGCAGCAGGACAACGGCGGCCTGCCCGACGCCCGGGTCCTGGCCGCCTGCGCGCTGCTCGGCGTCGACGAGGTGTACGCCGTCGGCGGCGCCCAGGCGGTCGCCATGCTGGCGTACGGGTCGACCGTCGACGCCGAGGGCACCCGACGCTGCGCGCCGGTCGACATGATCACCGGGCCGGGCAACATCTGGGTGACCGCCGCCAAGCGGCTGCTGCGCGGCGTGGTCGGCATCGACGCCGAGGCCGGACCGACCGAGATCGCCGTGCTGGCCGACGACACCGCCGACCCGGCGCACGTCGCCGCCGACCTGATCAGCCAGGCCGAGCACGACCCGTTGGCGGCCAGCGTGCTGGTCACCCCGTCGGTCGAGCTGGCCGACGCGGTCGACCGGGAGCTGGCCCGGCAGGTGCCGGCGACCAAGCACGCCGAGCGGGTCGGCACCGCGCTCGGCGGGGAGCAGAGCGGCGTCGTGCTGGTCGACGACCTGGCCGACGGGCTGCGGGTGGTCGACGCGTACGCCGCCGAGCACCTGGAGATCCAGACCCGGGACGCCCGCGACTGGGCGCTGCGGGTGCGCAACGCCGGGGCGATCTTCATCGGGCCGTGGGCGCCGGTGTCGCTCGGCGACTACTGCGCCGGCTCCAACCACGTGCTGCCCACCGGGGGCTGCGCCCGGCACTCGTCGGGGTTGTCCGTGCAGTCCTTCCTGCGCGGGGTGCACCTGGTGGAGTACACCCGCGAGGCGCTGCGCGACGTCGCGCCGCACGTGGTGACCCTGGCCACCGTGGAGGACCTGCCGGCGCACGGGCAGGCGGTCGCGGTGCGGTTCGCCGGGGAGGCGTCGTGACCAGCCTCGACGATCTGCCGATCCGCGACGACCTGCGGGGCCGGTCGCCGTACGGGGCGCCGCAGCTCGACGTGGCGGTCCGGTTGAACACCAACGAGAACTCCTACGCCGTGCCCGAGCCGGTGGTGGAGGCGATCGGCAAGGCGCTCGCCGCCGAGCTGCGTGACCTCAACCGCTACCCGGACCGCGAGGCGGTGGCGCTGCGCGCCGACCTGGCCGGCTACCTCGGGCACGGGATCACCGCCGACCAGGTCTGGGCGGCCAACGGCTCCAACGAGATCCAGCAGCAGCTGCTGCAGGCGTTCGGCGGGCCGGGGCGGTCGGCGTTGGGCTTCGTGCCGGCGTACTCGATGCACCCGTTGCTGTCCCTGGGCACCGGCACCCGGTGGGTGCCGGCGCAGCGGGGGGTGGACTTCGGGCTGACCGCCGACGAGGCGGTCGCCGAGGTCCGGGCGCACCGCCCCGACGTGGTCTTCCTCTGCTCGCCGAACAACCCGACCGGCACCGCGCTCGACCCGGCGGTGATCGCCGCCGTGCTCGACGTCGCCCCCGGCATGGTGGTCCTCGACGAGGCGTACGCCGAGTTCGCCCGGCCCGGCACGGCCAGCGCCCTGACCCTGCTGCCCGGGCACCCGCGGCTGGTGGTGACCCGGACGATGAGCAAGGCGTTCGGGTTCGCCGGTGGCCGGCTGGGTTACCTGGTCGCCGACCCGGCGGTGGTGGCGGCGGTGCAGCTCGTCCGGCTGCCGTACCATCTCTCGGCGCTCACCCAGGCCGCCGCCCGCGCGGCGCTGGCCCACCGCGACGTCCTGCTGGGCACCGTCGACGCGATCAAGGAGCAGCGGGACCGGATCGTGACCACCCTGCGGGCCCGGGGGCACCGGGTGGCCGACAGCGACGCCAACTTCGTGCTGTTCGCCGTCGGCGACGACCAGTCGGCGGCCTGGCGGACCCTGCTCGACGCCGGGGTGCTGGTGCGCGACGTGGGCCTGCCCGGCTGGCTGCGGGTCACCGCCGGCACCCCCGCCGAGACCGACGCCTTCCTCACCGCGATGGAGAAACTGTCATGAGTCGCACCGCCCGGGTGGAACGGATCACCAAGGAGACCAAGGTCCTCGTCGAGATCGACCTCGACGGCACCGGCCGGGCCGAGATCAGCACCGGGGTCGGCTTCTACGACCACATGCTCCACCAGATCGCCCGGCACGGCGGCTTCGACCTGACCGTGCGCACCGTCGGCGACCTGGAGATCGACGCCCACCACACGATGGAGGACACCGCGCTGGCCCTGGGCGCCGCGTTCGACCAGGCGCTGGGGGACAAGGCCGGCATCCGGCGGTACGGCTCGGCCACCGTCCCGATGGACGAGGTGCTCGTCCGGGCCGCCGTCGACCTGTCCGGCCGCCCGTACGTGGTGCACGACGAGCCGGCGCTGTCGCCGTACATCGGGCCGGTCTACCCGACCAGCATGACCCGGCACATCTGGGAGTCCTTCGGCCAGGCGGCCCGGGTCACCCTGCACGTGGACGTGCTGCGGGCGGCCCGGCCGGGTGGCCACCCGGACGCCCACCACGTGGTGGAGGCCCAGTTCAAGGCGGTCTCCCGGGCGCTGCGGGAGGCCACCGCGCTCGACCCGCGCACCGCCGGAGTGGTGCCCAGCACCAAGGGCGCGCTGTGAGCGGCCCGGTCGGGGTCGGAGGGCGGCGCTGATGGGTCCGGTGCTGCCGACCCTGCTGCTGATCCTCGCCGGCATCCTGGTCGGTGGGGCCTGGTCGTTGTACCGACAGGACGCGCCGCGCGGTGCGATCGTGGTCACCGGGCTGCTCGCCGTGCTGGCCACCGTCGGCGGGGTGCTCTGGCTGCTACCCGGGGAGGGCTGATGGGCACGCAGGGCACCGGCAAGCGGATCGTGGTGCTCGACTACGGTTCGGGCAACCTGCGTTCGGCGCAGCGGGCGCTGGCCCACGCCGGGGCGGACGTGACGGTCACCGCCGACCTGGCCGCCGTCGCCTCGGCCGACGGCCTGGTGGTGCCGGGTGTCGGCGCGTACGCGGCCTGCATGGCCGGGATCGAGGCGTCGGGTGCCGGCCCGGTGATCGCCGAACGGGTCGCCGCCGGGCGTCCGGTGCTCGGCATCTGCGTCGGCATGCAGGTGCTCTTCGCGCACGGCGACGAGCACGGTGTGGTGACCAAGGGGCTGGGGCTGCTGCCGGGCGGGGTGACCCGGCTGCCCGCCGACCGGCTGCCGCACATGGGCTGGAACACGGTGACCCCGCCGGACGGTTCGGTGCTCTTCGCCGGGCTGCCCGCCGACAGCCGGTTCTATTTCGTGCACTCCTACGGGGTGCTCGACCAGGCGTCGTTGCGCGAGGCGGGCGCCCGGGTGACCACCGCCCACCACGGCACGGACTTCGTCGCGGCGGTGGAGTGGGGTCCGCTGTCGGCGGCCCAGTTCCACCCGGAGAAGTCGGCCGAGACCGGTGCCGTGCTGCTGCGCAACTGGCTGGCCACGGTTGGCTGAGACGCGCGGCCGCACCGGACCGGGTGCGCGGTGAGCAAGGAGCGGGCCCGTCGGCGGGCCGTCCGGGAGGCGGAGGCGGCCCGCGACCGCGTCGTACGTCAGCGCAAGCTGGCCCGTCGGCATCGTCGGCGCGCCCTGGTCCGCCGGGTCACCCCGCAGTGGCGGCGGGGCCGGACGGGCCGGTTGGCCCGCCGCACCCGGGGTGAGCGGGCCGCCATCATCGGGTTGACCGCGGCGGCGCTGGCGCTGATCTGGGTGTTCGTCGACGATCTCGCGCTGCGGGTGGTGCTGGTCGTGCTGTTGCTTCTGGTCCTGCCGGCGATCGTGGTGATCGCCCTGGACCGTCGGATCTGAACGAGGAGTAGGAAACGTGACCCTGACCCTGTTGCCCGCCGTGGACGTCGCCGACGGCCAGGCCGTCCGGCTGGTGCAGGGCGCCGCCGGCAGCGAGACCGCCTACGGCGACCCGCTCGACGCGGCGTTGGCCTGGCAGAACGACGGCGCGGAGTGGATCCACCTGGTCGACCTGGACGCCGCCTTCGGCCGGGGCTCCAACGCCGCCCTGCTGGCCGAGGTGGTCGGCAAGCTGGACGTGCGGGTGGAACTGTCCGGTGGCATCCGCGACGACGCGTCGCTGCGCGCCGCGCTGGGCACCGGCGCGGCCCGGGTGAACATCGGCACCGCCGCGTTGGAGGACCCGCAGTGGTGTGACCGGATCTGCGCCGAGTACGGCGACCGGGTGGCGATCGGTCTGGACGTGCGGGGTCGTACCCTCTCGGCGCGGGGCTGGACCCGCGACGGCGGTGACCTGTGGGAGGTGCTGGCCCGGCTGGACGCCGCCGGTGCGTCCCGGTACGTGGTGACCGACATCACCAAGGACGGCACGATGCGCGGGCCGAACCTGGACCTGCTGCGTGAGGTCTGTGCCCGTACCGACGCCCCGGTGATCGCCTCGGGCGGTGTGTCGACCCTGGAGGACCTGCGGGCGCTGGCGACCCTGGAGGAGGCCGGCGTGGAGGGTGTGATCGCCGGCAAGGCGCTGTACGCGGGGGCGTTCACGGTGGCCGAGGCGTTGGCGACGTTGCGGGCCGCGGGGTGACCGACGCGGCGGACCCGGACGACGGGACCGTCACCCGGCTCGGCTCGGGCGGCCCGTGGGAGGCCCGGTACGGCTACTCCCGGGTGGTCCGGGCCGGCCGTTCGGCCTGGACGTCGGGCTGCACGTCGACTGTCGACGGGGTGGTGACGCACGTCGGTGACGCGGCGGCGCAGACCGCCCAGGCGTTGCGGATCGGCCTGTCCGCGCTGGCCGAGGTGGGCGCGGGCCCGACCGACGTGGTGCGGACCCGGATGTACGTGACCGACCGGCTCTTCGTCGACGAGGTGGGCCGGGCGCACCAGGCGGTCTTCGGCGCGGTCCGGCCGGCCGCCACGATGGTGGTGGTGGCCGGCCTGCTCGATCCGGACCATCTGGTCGAGATCGAGTTGGAGGCGCACCTCCCGCCGTCCTGATCCGGCCCGCCCGGTCCGCCGGTCCGCCGGTCCGCCGGCCCGCCCGGTCTGCCGGCCCGATCCGGTCCGCCCGGTCGGCCGGGTCGGGAGACGGCGGTCACTCCCGGCCCAGATAAGTTGTGCGCAATTGAATTGCGGGCTACCTTTGCCGGGTGAGTGACCATCTGGTGTTGCGCGATCAGGTCTGCTTCGCGCTCTATGCGGCCTCCCGGGCGCTCACCGACGTGTACCGGCCCCTCCTCGACGAGTTCGGGCTCACCTACCCGCAGTACCTGGTGCTGCTGGTGCTCTGGGAGCGCGGCGACGACCCGCCCACGGTCTCCGAGCTGGGCGCCGCGCTCCGGCTCGACTCCGGCACCCTCTCCCCGCTGCTCAAGCGGCTGGCGGCGGCAGGCCTGGTGGTCCGCACCCGCTCCGCGCTCGACGAGCGGCGGGTGGAGGTGGGGCTGACCGCCGACGGCGCGGCCCTGCGCCGGCGGATGACCGACGTGCCGCTGCGGGTGGCCTGTTCCACCGGCCTCGACGAGACCGAGCTGGTCGCGTTGCGCGACACCCTCACCCGGGTCACCGAGACGATCCACCGACAGAAGGAGCAGTGATTCCCATGCAGGTGCTCTACACCGCCTCCGCGACGGCCACCGGCGACGGGCGTAACGGCCACGTCCGCACCTCCGACGGCATCGTCGAGCTGGACCTGGCCATCCCGAAGGAGATGGGCGGCGCGGGCGGCGCGGCCAACCCCGAGCAGCTCTTCGCCGCCGGCTACGCGGCCTGCTTCCACTCCGCGCTGCGCACGGTGGCCCGCCGCAGCAAGGCCGACGTCACCGGCTCGGTCGTCGAGGCCGAGGTCGGCATCGGCGCGAACGGCAGCGGCGGCTTCGGTCTGGCCGTCACCCTGGTGGTGGACCTGCCGGCCGTCGAGCGCGCCGCCGCCCAGCAGCTCGTCGAGGCCGCCCACGAGGTCTGCCCCTACTCCAACGCCACCCGGGGCAACATCGAGGTGACCCTCACCGTGCGCGAGGCCGCCGCGGCCTGACCGCCGCACCGGGCCATCACCATCGCGTACGAGAGGACGACACCGTATGACCAGCAACCGTGAGATCCACCTGGCCTCCCGCCCGCAGGGCTGGCCGACCGCCGACAACTTCCGCCTCGTCGAGACCGGGGTGCCCACCCCGGGGCCGGGGCAGATCGTGGTCCGCAACCAGTTCATCTCGGTCGACCCGTACATGCGGGGTCGGATGAACGACGTGAAGTCCTACGTGCCGCCGTTCGCCCTCGACGCGCCGCTCGACGGTGGCGCGGTGGGCGAGGTGGTGGCCGGCGGCGGCGACGGGATCAGCGTCGGCGACACCGTGCTGCACGGGCTCGGCTGGCGGGAGTACGCGCTGCTCGACGCCGGCTCCGCCCGCCGGGTCGACCCCGACCTCGCCCCGGTCACCGCCTACCTGAGCGTGCTCGGGATGACCGGGTTGACCGCGTACGCCGGGCTGCTCGACGTGGCGGCGATGCGACCGGGGGAGACCGTGTTCGTCTCCGGCGCGGCCGGCGCGGTGGGCAGCATGGTCGGCCAGATCGCCAAGCTCAAGGGGGCAGGCCGGGTGGTCGGCAGCGCCGGCTCGCCGGCCAAGGTGGCCCGGTTGACGGAACTCGGCTTCGACGCCGCCTTCGACTACCACGACGGTCCGGTCCGCGACGCGCTGAAGGCCGCCGCCCCGGACGGGATCGACGTCTACTTCGACAACGTGGGCGGCGAGCACCTGGAGGCGGCGATCGGGGCGATGAACCTGCACGGCCGGGCCGCCATCTGCGGGATGATCGCGCAGTACAACGCGGCCGAGCCGCCGGCCGCGCCGCGCAACCTGGCGCTGGTCATCGGCAAGCGGCTCACCCTGCGTGGCTTCCTGGTCGGCGACCACGGCGGCCTGCGCGAGCAGTTCGTCACCGAGGTCGCCGGCTGGCTGCGCGAGGGGAAGCTCTCCTACGACGAGACGATCGTCGACGGCATCGAGAACGCCCCCGACGCGTTCCTCGGCCTGCTGCGCGGCGAAAACCTCGGCAAAATGCTCGTCCGCCTCTAACCCCCCGCTGCCCCCGCCCCCGCCCCGCCCCCTGGCCGTGGTGATCAAGAGGTTTGCGTCACGCTTCGAGATCGAACTGACGCGAACCTCTTGATCACCGGCGCGGTGGCGGGGGCGCGGGCCGGCGCGGTGGGCGGGGCAGGACGGTGGGGCGGGGGCGTTGGATAGGCTCGGGGCATGACGGTGGCGGTGCGGGTGATCCCGTGTCTGGACGTGGACGCCGGTCGGGTGGTCAAGGGGGTCAACTTCCTCGACCTGCGCGACGCCGGTGACCCGGTGGAGCTGGCGGCGGCGTACGACCGGGCCGGCGCGGACGAGTTGACCTTCCTGGACGTCACCGCCTCCTCCAGCGACCGGGGCACCATGCTCGACGTGGTACGCCGCACCGCCGAGTCGGTGTTCATCCCGCTCACCGTCGGCGGTGGGGTACGCCAGGTCGCCGACGTGGACACCCTGCTGCGCGCCGGGGCCGACAAGGTGGGGGTGAACACCGCCGCCATCGCCCGCCCCGAGCTGATCGCCGAGATCGCCGACCGGTTCGGCCGGCAGGTGCTGGTGCTCTCGCTGGACGTGAGGCGGGCGCCCGCCGGCACCACCCCCAGCGGTTTCGAGGTGACCACCCACGGGGGCCGCCGGGGCACCGGGCTCGACGCGGTCGAGTGGGCGGCGCGCGTGGCCGAGCTGGGCGCGGGGGAGATCCTGCTCAACTCGATGGACGCCGACGGCACCAAGGCCGGCTTCGACCTCACCCTGATCGAGGCGGTCCGGGCGGTGGTCGACGTGCCGGTGATCGCCAGCGGCGGCGCCGGCCGGGTGGCGCACTTCCCGCCCGCGATCGGGGCGGGGGCCGACGCGGTGCTGGCCGCCAGCGTCTTCCACTTCGGCGAGCTGACCGTCGGCGAGGTCAAGGACGCCCTGCGCGACGCGGGCCACCCCGTCCGCTGACCCAGCCCCGGGCGGGCCACCCCGTGGAGGGTGACCCGCGCCCGGGTGGACGGTTCGGCACCGGTGCAGGCCGGCTCAGCGCCCGCTCTGCCCCTCGGGTGAGCGGCGGGGGGCCGGGATCGAGCGCACCACGTACTCCTGGACGGCGGCGGCGTGCTCCTCCTCGGCCAGTTGCCAGTCCGCGCTGCCCGGGGCGTGCCGTCGGACGAGCACCCCCTGCATGCTGTCGACCGTGCCCCCCACCCCGGCCCGGGGCCGGGTACGCCAGAGCTGCTCACCGTCCGGGGTGATCCGGAACCAGCCGTCGGAGACGGTGACCAGCCCCGCGCCGACCAGCCGCCGGACCGCTGTCTCCACGTCCTGTCGTTCGGGTATCGCCTGGTTGAGGTGGTCGGCGGTGGACAGCACGTCGGTGAGCCGCACCCCCTCCGGGCGGCGGGAATCCGCCGCGCGCCGGTGCCGTCCGGCCCCGCTGGCGATCACCAGTGACACGAAGATCCAGGCGTCCGTCCAGCGCCACGCGTTCTCCCCCATGCACGAATGATGCCCGTAGGTGTCCGTTGAGGAAACACCTACTTTCCCCCTGTCCTGTCAGCGCAGCTCAGCGTGCCCAGGTGCGGACGCAGCGCCGCACGGCGGGGTGGGAACCGGTGCCGGGGCACCGGATCGCGGGGTGCCGGGGGCCGTCGCCGGCGGGTCGGCCAGGGCGAAGCGGGGGATGAAGAACTGGGCCAGCGGGCCGATGCCGAGCGCGTACGCGACGGTGCCCACGCCGACCGTGCCGCCGAGCAGCCAGCCCAGGGCCAGCACGGTGACCTCGATCACGGTGCGGACGAGCCGGACCGAGCGGCCCGGCCGGCGGGCGACGTACCCGGTCATCAGGCCGTCGCGGGGGCCGGGGCCGAGCCGCGCGCCGAGATAGAGGCCGGTGGCGGCGCCGTTGGCGACGATGCCGCCGATCAGCAGGGCGATCCGGGCGGGCAGCGGCCACCCGGCCGGCAGCAGGGCCACCGTGGCGTCCACCACCAACCCGATCACCAGCACGTTGCTCACCGTGCCGAGCCCTGGGCGTTGCCGCAGCGGGATCCAGAGCAGCAGCACCACCGCGCCGACCGCGATGGTCACGGTGCCGAACGACAGGCCGGTCTGCCGGGACAGCCCCTGGTGGAAGACGTCCCACGGGTCCAGTCCGAGCCCGGAACGGATCATCATGGCCATGCTGACCCCGTAGAGGACCAGCCCGGCGTAGAGCTGGGTGAGCCGGCGGCCGGGTCGGTGCCGGAGATTGCCAATCGGAGCCATGCATGCCACCCTAGGGTCCAATATCGCCCACTGAAGAGCCAATTCCGAAGGGGTGGCCGTGACCAGCCAGGTGCGAGGGGTCCAATTGGCGCGGTTGCTCGGGCAGTGGCACGCCCTGCCCGGTCGCCGCCGCAGCCCCGACTACGCCGCGCTCGCCGCCGCCGTCCGGGGCCTGCTCGCCGACGGCCGGCTCCCCCTGGGGGTACGCCTGCCGGCCGAACGGGAGTTGGCCGAGGCGCTGCGGATCAGCCGTACCACGGTCACCGCCGCGTACCGGCAGTTGCGGGAGACCGGCCACCTGGCCAGCCGGCGCGGCGCGGGAAGCTGGACCATGCTCCCCGGCACCCACCGGGTCGCCAGCACCGGCCTGTGGACCCCGCTGGACGACCGCGACATGATCGACCTCGGGGTGGCCGCGCTGGCCGCGCCGCCCGAACTGGTCCCGGCCGCCCGGGCCGCGGTGGAGGACCTGCCCCGGTACCTGTCCGGCGCGGGCTACCACCCGACCGGCATCATCGAGCTGCGCGAGGCGGTCGCCCGGGCGTACACCGAGCGGGGGCTGCCGACCAGCGCCGAGCAGATCATGGTGACCAGCGGCACCCAGCACGCGTTGGACCTGGTGCTGCGGCTGGCCCTGGTGCCCGGCGGGAACGTCCTGGTCGAGTCGCCCACCTATCCGAACGCGCTCGCCGCGCTGGCCGCCCGGCGGGCCCGGATCACCACCCACGGCCTCGCCGTCGACGGGATCGGGTGGGACGCCGACCTGCTGCTGGGCAGCGTCCGGCAGACCCGGCCGAAACTGGCCTACCTGATCCCCGAGTTCCACAACCCGACCGGGCACCTGATGGCCGCCGAGCTGCGGGAGCGGCTGGTCGCCACCGCCCACGCCGCCGGCACCGACCTGGTCGTCGACGAGTCCTTCGTGGACCTGCCGCTGGACGGCACGCCGCTGCCCCCACCGATGGCCGTGTTCGACAGGCACTCCCGGGTGATCTCCATCGGCGGGATGAGCAAGCCGTACTGGGGCGGCCTGCGGATCGGCTGGGTCCGCGCCTCCGCCCCGCAGGTGCAGCGGCTCGCCGCCGCCCGGGTCGGGGTGGACATGGCCAGCCCGGTGCTCGACCAACTGGTGGCGGTGCACCTGCTCGCCCAGGCCCCGGCCATCGTCGCGGCCCGCCGGGCACAACTGGTCACCCAGCGCGACGCGCTGCTCGCCGTGCTCGCCGAACGGCTGCCGGACTGGCGTTTCGACGTCCCCCGGGGCGGCGTCACGCTCTGGGTCGAGCTGGACGGCCCGATCTCCAGCGCGCTGGCCCGCGCGGCCGAGGAGGTCGGCGTACGGCTGGCGCCCGGTCCCCGCTTCGGCCTGGACGGCACCCTGGAGCGGTTCCTCCGGCTGCCGTTCACGCTGCCCGTCGCCGACCTGGTGGAGGCGGTCGGCCGGCTGGCCGCGATCCGCTACGACCTCGACCGGGGCGCGGGTCGCCCGCGCTGGCGGGAACCAGCAGTCATCGCCTGACCCGGCCAGGACGGTCCCGACCGGGCCTGCGCCGCACGGGCGACGCGTCGCCGTCGGACGGCCGCGTCGCCGGTCGGGGCGAACCGGCCTGACCGGGCGGCCCCGGCTGGGAGACTGCCGGTGTGGGTGGCCCGGGACGGTGGCACGGGATCCGGCCCGGTGCGCCCGGCTCCCGGACCACCCGGCTGGAACTCTTCTACGACCTGGTCTTCGTCTTCGCGTTCTTCACCGTCACCGCGCTGACCTCGCAGGAGCCCACCGGGGCCAACCTGCTGCGCTGCCTGCTGGTGCTGGGCCTGCTGTGGTGGTGCTGGACCGGTTTCGCGGGTCTGGGCAACGCGGTCCGCGCCGACCAGGGGCCGCTGCCACTGCTCGGCTTCCTCACCGTCACCGCCACCTTCCTGCTGGCGCTGAGCATGCCGGGGGCGTTCGTCGACGAGCCGGGCGGGCTGAACGGCCCACTGGTCTTCGCCGGCTGCTACTTCCTCGTCCGGGCCTGCCAACTGGCCGTCTTCGGCGTGCTGGCCCGGGACGACCCGGCCCGGTGGCGGCAGTGGACCCGGCTCGCGCTGCTGCCGGTGGCCGCCACGGCGCTGCTGGTCGCCTCCGCTCTGCTGCCCCACCGGGTCGCCGCCGACGGCACCGCGACCGTCCTGCAACTCACCCTCTGGACGCTGGCCCTGCTGCTGGAGTACGTGGCCGGGATCCGCCTCGGCGGGACCTACTGGGCGGTGCTCTCCGCCGGGCACTGGGCCGAACGGCACGCCCTGATGGTGCTGATCGCGCTCGGCGAGTCGATCATCGCGCTCGGCGTCGGCCCGAAGTTCGTCACCGGCCTGCCGCTGACCTGGCCGGTGGTGATCGCCGCGGTGTTCGGCATCGCCGTCGCGTCGGTGCTGTGGTGGGCCTACTTCGACACCCTGGCGCTCGCCCTGGAACAGGCGTTGCACGGCAGCCGCGATCCGGTGGGCAGGGCCCGGCTGGCCCGCGACGCCTACACCTACCTGCACCTGCCGATCATCGCCGGGGTGATCTTCTTCGCCCTCGGCCTCAAGGACCTGCTGGCCGAGGTGGCCGACCCGGACACCCCGACCTGGGGGGTGCCGCTGGGGGGCTTCTGGGTGCTGGTGCTCTGGGGCGGGGTGGGCCTCTACCTGCTCAGCCTCGTGGCCTGCGAGCTGCGGGCGACCCGGGTGCTGCGCTGGCCGCCGGTGCTGGCGGTGCTGGCGCTGGCGGCGCTCGCCCCGGCCGGGGCCCGGGTGCCCGAGGTGGGGGCGCTGGCCCTGCTGGCGCTGGTCTGCGTGGCGTTGGCCGCGGTGCAGACCCGCAGCCAGGGCGGCCGTCGGCGGCAGGTGCGCCGGCTGGCCCTGGCGCAGGAGGAGGCCGTCGAGGAGGCACAGAGCCGGTGGCGTCACGAGCACCTGTGACCGGCCGGCGGCCGTGTCCCGGGACGGGAGGACACGGACGCCGGCCGGTCGGCGGGGATCAGATCTCGGCCAGGCTGCCCTCGTACATCCGGTCGATCTCGGCGGCGAAGTTGCTCTCCACACCGCGCCGCTTGATCTTCAGCGACGGGGTCATCTCGCCGTCCTCGATGGTCAGGTCGCGGGGCAGGACCGTCACCTTCTTGATCGTCTCCCAGCGGTTGAGCCTGGTGTTGAGCTGGGCGACGTGCTCCTCGACCATCGCGTGGGCCTCGGGCGAGGCGACGATCTCGGCGTAGTCACGCCCCTCCAACGGGCCACCCGCCGCCCAGCCCCGGATCGCGTCCGGGTCCAGACTGACCAGCATGGTGCAGTAGTTGCGGGCCTGGCCGATGACGATCGCCTGCGAGGTGTACGGGCAGATGGCCTTGAACATGCCCTCGATGTGCGACGGCGCGACGTACTTGCCGCCGGAGGTCTTGACCAGGTCCTTCTTGCGGTCGGTGATGCGCAGGTAGCCGTCGTCGTCGAGGCTGCCGATGTCACCGGTCCGGAAGAAGCCGTCCTCGGTGAACGCGGCGGCCGTCTCCTCGGGCAGGTTGTGGTAGCCGCGCATCACCGGCCGGCCGCGTACCAGGATCTCCCCGTCGGTGTCGATCCGGCACTCCAGGTCGCCCATCGCCCGGCCGACAGTGCCGATCCGCAGCCCGTCGGGCGGGTTGACGAAGTTGCCGGCGCTGGTCTCGGTCAGGCCGTACCCCTCGGAGATCGGCAGGTTGGCCGCGGCGAAGAAGGTGGCGATCTCGGCGCTCAGCGGGGCCGCGCCCGAGACGAGCACCCGGATCCGGCCGCCGAGGCGGGCCTGGAGCTTGCTGAACACGAGCTTCTCGGCCACCGCGTACTTGGCCTTCAGCATGCCCGGCACCGGTCGGCCGGCCTGCTCCAGGGCGACCTTCCGCTTACCGACCTCGACCCCCCAGGCGAAGATCTTCGCCTTGGCGCCCCCGGCGTCCTGCGCGGTGGTGACCGCCTTGTTGTAGACCTTCTCGTAGACCCGGGGCGCCCCGCACATCAGCGTCGGCCGGATCACCCCGAGCAGCTCGACGAGCTTGTCCACCCGGCCGTCGACGTAGGTGGGCAGGCCGACGTGCGTCGAGCCGCAGAGCAGCGTCTTGCCGAACGAGTGCGACAGCGGCAACCACAGGTACTGCACGTCGTCGTCGCGCAGCAGGCCCGTCTCGGCCTGCACCACCCCCTCCCAGCACCAGCCACCGTGCAGCAGCTCGACCCCCTTCGGCCGGCCGGTGGTGCCCGAGGTGTAGATCAGCGTGGCCAGGTGCTCGGGACCGACGGGGGCGATCAGCCGGTCCACCAGGCCGGGGTCGGCGGCGAGCGCCCGCGCGCCCTGCTCCTCCAGCTCGGCCAGGGTGAGCTGGGGCACGGCGGCGGTCGGGTCGGGGGTGCCGTCGAAGAGCACCACGTGGGTCAGCGCGGGCAGCTGCGCGCCGGACACCTTCGCCGCCTGGGCCGGGTTCTCGGCGAACAGCACCCGGGAGCCGGAGTCGGCGATGATGTACGTCGCGTCCTGCGGCTCGGTGGTGGGGTAGACGGTGGTGGTCGCGCCGCCCGCGCACATGATGCCGAAGTCGGCGATGATCCAGTCCAGTCGGGTGTTGGCCAGGATCGCCACCGGGTCCTCCAGCCCGACCCCGAGCCCGTGCAGGCCGGCGGCGACCGCGTCGGCCCGCCGGCCGACCTGCGCCCAGGTCAACCAGACCGGCCCGGAGTCGTCCGCCGCCGGGTGGGCGAAGGCGCGCTGGTCGGGGGTGGCGGCCACCCGCTTGCGGAACATATCGGGGATGGAACGGTATGGGACATCGAGAGCCATCGAGGTTGCCGCCTTCGGGGGTGGGTGACGTGACGGGGGTCACGTCGCTCTGCGGTTACCGAAGGGTATTGCCTGCACCCGGGCATCGGCTAGCCCTCGAACCTGTGAGGCGGCTGAGTCCCGCCGGGCGCGCCGGCCGGCCCGGCGTACCGGTCCGCCCGCCTCGACCAGTCGTAGGTGGCGCGCAGCCAGGCGCGGCGGGCTGCCAGGTAGGGCGTCACCGTCGGCCCGGCGTGCGCGACCAGGGCCGCCTCCCGCACCAGGTAGCCGGCCAGCCCGTCGTTGAACCATCCGGCGGCCAGTTGGAAAGCCGCCGCCTCGTCCCGCCCGTGCTGCACGGCGAGGACGGTCACCAGGTTGTGCGGGTCGGCCACCGCGTCCCGTTCCTTGCGGTAGGAGAACAGGTCGTTGCACCAGCAGACCAGGTCGACGGCGAGGTCGTCCAGGGCGAGCAGCGCCGGATCGGCCCGCCGCGCCGGGCCGGGCGGGCGGCCGTACGCCAGGTCGGTGAGGGTGAGGCTGGGGCGTACGCCGCCGGTGTGCCGGCGCATCTGGCGGTATTCGGCCAGCCCGGGGACCCGGCGGCGCTCCCGGTTGGCGGCCTCCCACAACAGTGCCAGCAGGTACTCCCGCAACTGGCTCACCAGGCGTAGCAGCAGCGTGGGCCGGCGCTGGTCGACCACCCGTCGACACAGGTCCGCCAGCGCGACGCCGAGCGCCCCGGCCGGCGTGTCCCGGTCGCCCGGGGGGACACCGTCGCCGACCGGCCGGCTCGGCCCGCCCCAGGCCCCGGTCGTTCCGCTCCGGCCGGTCCTTGCGCCGGCTGGTCCGCTCCGGCCGGTCCCCGCGCCGGCGTCGGTCGGCCCGCCGGGCCGGTCGAGCACGTCCAGCAGTGCGGCGACCGTCGGCGCGAGGGTGGCCGGCGCGCTGCCCAGGCCGTCGTCGTCGCAGACGTCGTCCATCACGAACAGCCAGGAGAGCAGGTCGGTGAGCAGTCGTAGCCGGGTCACCGGGGCCTGCGGGCAGGCGCGTCCGGCCAGTTCGGCCGCGCCGGCCCGGTGCAGCCGGGAGGTCGCCGGTCCGACCCCGACCAGACCCTGCCCCCGGGCCCACTCCAGGCTCTCCGCCGCCACCCGGTCGGTGGCGACGTGCCGGCGGCTGACGAACGGTGGCTCGTACAGTGCCGAGACGTCGAAGCTTCGCATGGCGTCCCCAGTCGGCCGCCCCCCACGAGCGGCGTCGCCGGAGAGTACGGCAAGGAGATCGACATCAGTCGTTGCGGAGGAGTCGGGGTGACCGAATCCACCCCTGTCGCGAACAGTGACGTCCTTCACTGCGCCAGGTGATCATCCGGCCGCGCAGGGTGTCCGCCGCAGCGGGGAGCCCGCCGACACCCCGGCCCGCGCGGCGGCGTCGCGGGGGCGGTGCCGGCGACCGGGCTCACAACCCCAGCGCTGCCGTCCGCAGCCGTTCGGTCAGCGCCGGTGGGCCGTCGAGCTGGACCCGGGCCACCCGCTGCCGGCCGGACAGGAAGAGCACCAGCTCACCGGGGGGCCCGACCAGCCGTACCCGGTCACCGCCCCGGCCGGCGGTCAACTCGCCGTGGCCGGGGGCCTGCACCAGCAGGTGCGCCGGGAAGCGTCGGGCCCGGGTCCGGGTCAGCAGGGACACCGGCTTCCACAGCCGGGCGGCCAGCCCCGCCGGGACGTCCCGGGGGTGCCAACCCGGGCGGGCCCGCCGGACGTCCTCGTGGTGGATGAAGAACTCCATCGTGTTGGCCAGCTCGTCGGTCAGCGGATTGCTGACCGGGCTCCATACCGGGGGCCGGCGCACCTGGTCGACCAGTTCCGGCCAGGGGCGGGCGGCGACCCGCAGCCGCACCCGCTCGGCGTACCCGTGAAGGGGCGGCAGCATGATGCCGCCGGCGGCGTCGGGGCGGCGCTCCCGCACCACCAGGTGGGCGGCGAGGTCCCGGGCGGTCCACCCCTCATTCAGCGTGGGGGCGTCCGGGCCCACTTCCAGCATCAGGTCGGCGAGCGCCTCGCGCTCCGCTCGGGCGTACCGCGGCATGCAGCGATCGTAGGTCGGCGGGGCGCCATCGGCGCGGCGGAGACCCGCCGCGACGGGCGCGGGCGGGACGTGACGGTGGACATACGTCGCCGGGCGGCGGCGGTGGCCGGGACCGGTAAGGATAAGGGAGATAATTGCGGCTTACGGCGGGGGAGAGCGTGGCGAGCGGGACGAGTCGGGACGTGATCCGCCGGGGGTTGTGGGTCCTCGGCCGGGCGATCCGGGAACAACCGCGCATCTTCGCGGTGGCGGTCGCCGGCAGCGTGCTCTTCGGCGGGTTGGTGATCGCCAGCGCGTACGTGGTCGGCGCGGTCGTCGGCGACGTGGTGGTGCCGGCGGTCGAGGCCGGTGAGGTCGGCACCGGCACGGTGGCCCTGGCCGCCGTGGCCCTGTTCGGGATCAGCGTGCTGCGGGTGGTCGGCATCTTCGGCCGGCGGCTCGGGGCCGGCTACATGCAGTTCCGCCTCCAGGCCGCCTACCGTCGCCGGGTCACCCGCCGCTACCTCGACCTGCCGCTGGCCTGGCACCACCGCAACGCCACCGGCACGCTGCTGTCCAACGCCAACTCCGACGTCGAGGCGGCCTGGTACCCGATCGCGCCGCTGCCGTTCGCGGTCGGCACGCTGGTGATGCTGGTCGGCGCGGTCGGCTCGCTGTTCGTCACGGACTGGGCGCTCGCCCTGGTCGGGCTGGCCGTGTTCCCCGCCCTGTTCGCACTCAACGTGGTCTACTCCCGCCGGATGGCCCCCCGCCAGGCCCGCGCCCAGCGGCTGCGGGCCGAGGTCAGCGGCATCGCCCACGAGAGCTTCGACGGCGCGCTGGTGGTCAAGACCATGGGCCGCGAGGCCCAGGAGACCGCCCGGTTCGCCGGCCGGGCCCGGGAGCTGCGGGACTCGCTGATCGCGGTCGGCCGGCTACGCGGCGTCTTCGACCCGCTGCTGGAGACGCTGCCCAGCCTCGGCACCCTGGCCGTGCTGGTGGTCGGCACGGTCCGGCTGCGGCAGGGCGCGATCACCGTCACCGAACTGGTCAGCGTCGCCTTCCTGTTCACCGTGCTGGCGTTCCCGGTGCGGGCGATCGGCTGGGTGCTCGCCGAGCTGCCGCGCAGCGTGGCCGGGTGGGACCGGGTCAGCCGGGTGCTCGACGCCACCGGCGAGATGCCCTACGGCGAGGTCACCCTCGACGAGGACGCCGGCCCGGCGACCCTCGCCTTCGACGGCGTCCACTTCGGCTACGAGCCCGCCGAGGCGCACCTGCCCGGGGCCCAGGTGCTCGGCGAGGTCGCCTTCACCGTGCCCGCCGGGCGGACGGTGGCGCTGGTCGGGCCGACCGGTGCCGGCAAGTCCACCATCGCCTCGCTGGCGGTCCGGCTGGTCGACCCGGACGCCGGCACGGTCACCCTCGACGGGGTGGACGTGCGCCGGCTCACCGCCGCGTCGCTCGCCTCGACCGCCGCGCTGGTCGCCCAGGTGCCGTTCGTCTTCGACGACACCGTCCGGGCCAACATCAGCCTGGACCGGCCGGGCATCGACGACGAGGACGTCTGGGCGGCGCTGCGGCTGGCCGAGGCGGACGGTTTCGTCGCCGCCCTCCCCGACGGGCTGGACACCATGGTCGGTGAGCGGGGCACCTCGCTCTCCGGGGGGCAGCGGCAGCGGCTCACCCTGGCCCGCGCCCTGGCCGGCCGGCCCCGGCTGCTGGTGCTCGACGACGCCACCAGCGCGGTCGACCCCCGGGTCGAGGCCGCCATCCTGGCCGGGCTGCGCGCCCCGGCCCCCGGGCAGCCGGCCGCCGCGTCGATCCTGGTGGTGGCGTACCGGCGGGCCACCATCGCGCTCGCCGACGAGGTGATCTACCTGGAGCAGGGCCGGGTGCTGGCCCGGGGCACCCACGCCGAGCTGCTGGCCACCGTGCCCGGCTACGTCGACCTGGTCACCGCCTACGAGCAGGCCGAGCAGGAACGCGCGGAGAACCGGACGTACGACGAGGTCGCCCCGCTGCCGACGGGCCTGGAGATCGAGGTGGACCGGTGAGCGCGAGGAGTGCAGCGCAGCGGAGCCCCGCAGCCGCGAGCGAGAGGTCGGCACCGGTGGGCGAGGGTGGCGGGGACGAGCCGGTCGAGCGGACCGAGGGGACCTGGCAGACGTTGCGGCGGGGGTTGGCGCTCTCGCCGGAGCTGCGTACCGGGCTGGCCGGCACGTTGGCGTTGGCACTGGTCTACATGGTCGGCCGGGTGGCCGTGCCGGTGGCGGTGCAGCGCGGCATCGACCAGGGGATCGCCGTCCCCGGCGGCCCGGATCTCGGGGTGATTCTCACGGTGGTCACCGCCACGGCGGCGGTGCTGGTGCTCACCACCGTCTGCGGTTACCTGATGATGCGGCGGCTGTTCACCGTCAGCGAGACCGCGCTGGCCAACGTCCGGACGAGGGCGTTCCGGCACGTGCACGACCTGTCGATGCTGCACCAGCAGTCGGAGCGGCGCGGGTCGCTGGTCTCCCGGGTGACCAGCGACGTCGACCAGATCACCCAGTTCCTCCAGTGGGGCGGGGTCATCCTCGTCGTCAACCTGGGTCAGCTCGCGGTCACCACGGCGGTGATGCTGGCGTACTCCTGGCAGTTGACGCTGGTGGTGCTGGTCGCCTTCGCGCCGGCGGTGCTGATCATCCGGTTGTTGCAGCGCCGGTTGGCCGGGGCGTACGGGGTGGTCCGGCAGCGGACGGGCACGCTGCTCGGCACGGTCGCCGAGAGCGTGGTGGGCGCGCCGGTGATCCGGGCGTACGGCGTCTCGGGGCGCACGGCCCGGCGGTTGGACGCGGCGATCGAGGGGCAGCGGTTGGCCCAGCAGCGGGCCATCCGGATCAGCATCATGGGCAGCTCGGTGGGGGAGCTGGCGGCCGGGGTGGCGTTGGCCGGGGTGGTGGTGGTCGGGGTGTCGCTGGGGGTGGACCGGACGCTGTCGGTCGGCCAGCTCACCGCGTTCCTGTTCCTGGTCACCCTGTTCATCCAGCCGGTGCAGATCGCCACCGAGGTGCTCAACGAGGCGCAGAACGCCATCGCCGGCTGGCGGCGGGTGCTCGACGTGCTGGACATCGCGCCGGACGTCGCCGATCCGGGGGAGCAGGGCCGGGACCTGCCGGCCGGCCCGCTGGACATCCGCTTCGCCGACGTGACGTTCGCCTATCCGGGTGGGCCGCCGGTGCTGCACGGCGTCACCCTGGACATCGCGGCGAAGAGCCGGGTGGCGGTGGTCGGTGAGACCGGCAGCGGCAAGACCACCTTCGCCAAGCTGCTCACCCGGCTGATGGACCCGACGCAGGGGCGGGTGCTGCTGTCCGGGGTGCCGCTTGATGAGGTGCGGTTCGACTCGCTGCGGTCCCGGGTGGTGATGGTGCCGCAGGA